>NZ_CM173228.1:0-4757500 GCF_057747865.1 Neobacillus sp. DFD-2R
TTCTCCGCTCTGTTGTCACGAATCGAATTAATAAACTCATTAGTAAATTTTTCCGACGATAAATAGACCACTTTCGCGGAAGGGTTATGGTCTAACACATAATGACCAATAGCGTGCATTAAGTGTGTTTTTCCTAATCCCACTCCCCCATAAATAAATAAGGGATTATAAGCTTTTGCAGGTGCCTCAGCAACAGCAAGGGAAGCTGCATGGGCAAAACGGTTACCTGATCCAATAACGAATGTGTCAAAAACATACTTTGGATTTAAGATGTTTTGAGGAAAATCAGCATGATCGTCGTCCTTTTTTGCCTTTTTTGGAGGCAAAGCCATATCCTGTTCTTCCTCTTTTTGATTCTGCGGAATAATAAACTTTACAGAAAGTTCTTCTCCGGTAATTTCATAAAGAATACCGGAGATTAACTGGGAATAACGCTCTTCCAGCCAATCACGCGCAAATTCATTGGGAGCTGTAATGATAAGCAAATCGCCTTGAAGGGAATGTGCCTTCGTTGATTTAAGCCATGTATCAAAGCTAGGCTTGCTTATCTTTTTCTCAATATTGGCCAGAGCACGATTCCAAAGATCCGCAATATTTTCCAACTGGTGTCCCTCCTTATCTTCATAATAAAAATCTATCTACATAAATGGACTGGCACTTTGCATAATATTTACTGTCGACTCCAAAAAATTAATTTTTACACAAAAGCACGCAAGATTAGTATGGTGCATCCAATCATCTCTTTATGGATGATTGTTCCGTGGAAAACTTCGTTATACAAGCTGTACAACCTATTAATTTATAAATATACGAAACCATGTTTGTGGAAAACATATAATAAGGAAGTAAAGTGGAGTTTCGACAATATCCACCTCTTGTGGACAAGTTTCTGCAGAATGCTAGAATAACCTATCCACATGTTATCCACAATTTGTGGATAACGATAATTTGAGACAAAGTTATTCAGAGTGAAAACACAAATATAATATCAAATAATAGTAAGAGGTGCAATGTTTTTCTTAGTTTATCCACAACTATTGCATTATGTGCATGAAATTTGTCCACAAGCATTTGGTTTGTGAAAAACCTGTCAATATCTTGTGTAAAAAACGAAAAACCTGTCGATTTTTTATCCACAGGCTAAAAAGAGAAGTTTTACTCCGATGATTAACCCTGATCAGGGAATCAAAGAAGATCCTTTTTTAATCGATGATGATGATTTGAAAAAATAGGATGAAGGGAACAATATGAAGAAGGGAGTTGACAATTTCAAGTAGATATCTTTATAATAATTAAGACTGTCTTTAACAGCTATTCCTCAGGGAGGTGTCATATAATGAAAAGAACGTACCAACCAAATAAACGTAAACATAGTAAAGTTCACGGTTTCCGTAGTCGTATGAGCACAGCAAACGGACGTAAAGTTCTAGCTCGTCGCCGTCAAAAAGGAAGAAAAGTATTATCAGCTTAGGCCACTGAACATCTCAGTGGTCTTTTTTCTCATTAAGAAAGCGGAGGCGCTGGGCGCTGGAGCTAGACTGTAAGCAAAGTCGAAGGAATTTGAAAAAAGTTTAAGCCAACTAGTGATTGAAGGTGTCCTTTATGAAAAAAGAATTGAGAGTCAAAAAAAATAAAGAGTTTCAAGAGGCATTTCAAAAAGGCCGATCTTTTGCCAATCGACAATTTGTTGTCTATGCATTAAAAAAAGAAGATCAAGGCAATTTCCGAATCGGGTTATCGGTAAGTAAAAAAGTTGGCAATGCCGTTACTAGAAACCGGATTAAACGATACATAAGACAATCAATTTTCGAATTGAACGAACAATTGCACACCGGTAATGACTATGTGATTATTGCAAGGAAGCCTGCTGCCGAAATGGACTTTTTTGAAGTGAAAAAAAGCTTACAGCATGTCCTTAAAGTCGGGAAAGTTTTGAAGAAACCGCTTCATGGCGATAATTGTTAAGGAATTCGATAAAAAATAGCCTATACTTGAAGACAATTTATTCAACAAAATGGTAAAATACCAATAATGATGAAAACGAAAGCCTTTACATAAATTAGTATACTTTATAAAACGTTAAGATAAATTTTGCAAGGAGGAATTTTTGGTTGAAAAAACGAATATTACCTTTGGTCGGTATGCTTTTTTTATTCTTGCTTTTAGCTGGATGCAGCCAAATTAAGCAGCCGATTACTGCAAATAGTACGGGATTTTGGAATCAATACATTGTTTATCCATTATCTTGGGTTATTACGAAGGTTGCTGAATTGCTCGGGGGAAGCTTTGGTTTATCGATTATTGTAGTAACGATCTTAATCCGGTTAATAATCTTGCCGTTAATGATTAAGCAAATGCGCAGCTCGAAAGCAATGCAGGCCTTGCAGCCGGAATTGGCAGAGCTTAAAAAGAAATACAGCTCTAAAGATCAAAAAACACAGCAAAAATTACAGCAGGAAACAATGGCACTTTTTCAAAAGCATGGTGTAAATCCAATGGCCGGCTGTTTTCCGCTCATCATCCAAATGCCAATCCTAATCGGGTTCTATCATGCCATTTCAAGAACAAAAGCCATTGCTGCACATTCCTTTCTATGGTTTGATTTAGGTAAAGCGGATCCATATTTTATTTTGCCTATTCTTGCAGCAGTCACCACATTCATTCAGCAAAAAATAATGATGGCCGGAACGGACAAGCAAAATCCACAAATGGCGATGATGACTTGGATGATGCCAATTATGATTTTCTTTTTTGCTTTTAAATATCCTGCGGCCCTGTCATTGTATTGGGTAGTAGGGAATATTTTCATGATAGTGCAATCTTATTTTATTAAAGGACCGGATCTGAAGAAGTCATCAGCAACCGGTAATGCGGGAGGAGCAAAAAAGTGAAACAGGTAACTGCTACAGGACAAACTGTCGAAGAAGCAGTAGAATCAGCTTTAGCTCAACTAAAAACCACCAAAGACCGCGCAGATGTAGCCATCATTGATGAAGGTAAAAAAGGTTTTTTCGGTATTTTCGGATCGCGTCCTGCTGTTGTAAAGGTAACAGTAATTCATGATCCGCTTGAAGAAGCGAAAAAATTTCTCATTCAAGTAAGTGAAAAGATGGGAGCTCCGGTTGAAATTGAAGTGAAACGCGATGGAAAACAAGTTATCTTCATTTTAACAGGTGAAAAAATTGCTCTTTTGATTGGAAAAAGAGGACAAACGCTGAATTCTCTGCAATATTTGACCCAGCTGGTCATCAACCGTTTTTCTGATCAATACTTATCACTCATTTTAGATGCGGAAGATTACCGGAACAGAAGAAACGAAACGCTGATTCAATTAGCGCATCGTCTGGCACAAAAGGCAATAAAATCAGGGAAAGATGTTGCGTTAGAGCCTATGCCTTCATATGAGCGAAAAGTCATTCATACCGCTTTATCCGAAAACAATCGAGTAAAAACATTTTCCGATGGGTCTGAACCCCATCGATATATTGTCATTACACCCAAAAAAGGGCCCGAAGTGACTCGAGCCCCTAAGCGCTGAAGCTGAAGTTCAGCATGATACTCTTTAAAAAAGACAGCTAATCTTTTGATTGGCTGTCTTTTTTTACCCTCTTTTTTGTGTATTTTTGAATAAACAGCAAAAAATGTGAATAACATTAGCTCGAAATTCTCCGTTTTATTGTTATTCACATGTGGATAAGTTAAAATAATATGTGAACATTATCGGATTGTGGATAATTTAATTGGAGTAAAGATTACTTTTTTAACAGGAATGAATGTGGTAACCTAATAATTTGGGGCAAAAATTGTCGTTTTACTATAGATTGATTTTTTTAAAAGTGTGGTGAACGGAATGGAATTTGATACGATTGCAGCTATATCAACGCCAATGGGTGAGGGAGCAATCGCAATTGTCCGCTTAAGTGGAGACGATTCAATTCAAATTGCGGACAGACTATTTAAAAGTATTAGTGAAAAAAAACTTTCAGAGGTACAAACCCATACCATTCATTATGGTCATTTAGTTGATCCGAAAAATGGCGGGGTTGTTGAAGAGGTAATGGTATCTGTTATGAGAGGGCCAAAAACCTTTACCAAAGAGGATGTTATCGAAATTAATTGCCATGGTGGAATTGTCTCCGTTAATCGGGTATTACAGCATGTCTTAAAATATGGAGCAAGATTGGCTGAACCCGGTGAATTTACGAAACGTGCGTTTTTAAATGGCAGGATTGATTTATCACAAGCGGAAGCAGTCATGGATTTAATTAGAGCGAAAACAGATCGGGCAATGAATGTAGCGCTTGGACAAATGGAAGGGCGCTTATCAAAGCTGATCCGTACATTAAGGCAGGAAATACTGGAGATTCTCGCCCATGTTGAAGTAAATATTGATTATCCCGAGTATGATGATGTCGAAGAAATGACACATAAGATGCTGAAGGAAAAAGCCTCTTATGTACAGGGAGAAATAAAAAAACTTTTGCAAACCTCCGAGCAGGGGAAAATCTTGCGTGAAGGTCTTTCTACCGTTATTGTCGGACGGCCTAATGTTGGTAAATCTTCGCTATTAAACAGTCTTGTTCATGAAAACAAAGCAATTGTAACCGATATTCCCGGGACAACACGTGACGTGATTGAAGAATACGTTAATGTTAGAGGGGTCCCGTTAAGACTTCTGGACACTGCCGGTATCAGAGAAACAGAGGATATTGTCGAAAGAATTGGTGTTGAACGCTCCAGGCAGGTATTAAAAGAAGCGGATTTAATATTGCTTGTTTTGAATTACTCAGATCAACTGACGGTAGAAGATGAAAATCTTTTCAAGGCTGTCACGGGGATGGATGTAATTGTCATTATTAATAAAACAGATCTGCCGCAGCAAATTGATATGGAAAAGGTTCAAGAGCTGGCAGTTGGCCATAACATTGTTACAACCTCATTACTGGAGGACAAAGGTATAGATGAACTGGAGGAGGCCATCTCCTCATTATTCTTTGCAGGTTCGATTGAGGCGGGAGATATGACCTATGTCTCAAATAGCCGCCACATTGCTTTATTAAACCAAAGCTTGCAGACAATCGAAGAAGCAATTGATGGAGTTGAAATGGGAACTCCGATTGACATAGTCCAAATTGATTTAACAAGGACATGGGAGCTGCTTGGTGAAATTATCGGTGACAGTGTTCATGAAAGTCTAATAGACCAGTTATTTTCCCAATTCTGTTTAGGGAAATAAGACTTAGTTTAAAAAATGGCTGTGTTAAAGCTTATTGTTGATTTTGCCACTATGTTGATTGGAGCGAAAATCAACAGGCAAGTAACAGAGCCCCAAAAATAATAATCTTAGGATTTATCCTTCAGAACAATCTGAAGAAGGAGGAACAACATGCAATACGAAGCAGGAAATTACGACGTCATTGTCATCGGTGCAGGCCATGCCGGCTGTGAAGCAGGATTAGCCTCTGCCAGGCTTGGCGCAAAAACATTAATCATTACCATTAATCTGGATATGGTTGCCTTTATGCCATGTAATCCCTCTGTTGGCGGTCCTGCCAAAGGGATTGTGGTACGGGAAATTGATGCATTGGGCGGAGAAATGGGAAAAAATATCGATAAAACCTATATCCAAATGAGGATGCTGAATACAGGGAAAGGCCCTGCAGTCCGTGCATTAAGAGCACAAGCAGATAAATTCGCTTACCAGCATGAAATGAAAAAAACGATTGAAGATGAACAAAATGCGACGTTAATTCAAGGAATGGTTGAACGATTACTTGTTGAGGATGGCGTGTGCACAGGGGTTGTTACCAAAACCGGTGCCATTTATCGTTCGAAAACAGTCGTCATTACGACAGGTACCTTCCTTCGCGGTGAAATCATTATTGGAGAATTAAAATATTCAAGCGGTCCAAATAACCAACAGCCATCCATCAAGCTATCTGAGCATTTAGAAGAACTTGGATTTGAGCTGGTGCGCTTTAAAACAGGGACACCGCCAAGAGTCAATAGTCTTACGATCGATTATAGTAAAACGGAAATTCAGCCGGGTGATGAAACCCCAAGAGCTTTTTCTTATGAAACAACGAAGTATATTACCGATCAGCTTCCTTGCTGGTTAACATATACAAACGAAACTACACATCAATTGATTGACAATAATCTACATCGCTCGCCAATGTATTCCGGGATGATTAAGGGGACCGGTCCGCGTTATTGCCCTTCAATTGAAGATAAAGTAGTGCGCTTTAATGACAAACCGCGCCATCAAATTTTCCTCGAACCGGAAGGAAGAAATACTCAGGAAGTTTATGTTCAAGGACTGTCAACGAGCTTGCCTGAGGACGTTCAAAAGCAAATCCTGAACACCATTCCGGGACTGGAAAATGTCCAAATGATGAGGTCTGGTTATGCAATTGAGTATGATGCAATTGTTCCGACACAGCTCTGGCCAACCCTTGAAACAAAAGTTGTGAAAAACCTATATACGGCCGGTCAAATCAATGGCACATCAGGTTATGAAGAAGCAGCAGGTCAAGGGTTAATGGCAGGAATCAATGCCGGTTTGAATGCTCTGGGCAGAGAACAATTAGTCCTTAGCCGCTCGGATGCCTATATTGGTGTATTAATTGATGATTTGATTACAAAGGGAACGAGTGAACCATATCGATTGCTGACATCAAGGGCGGAATACAGATTATTATTACGCCATGATAATGCCGATTTACGTTTGACTGAAATCGGTCATCAAATTGGACTTATCCGGGATGAGCGATATGGGCAATTTTTAACCAAAAAAGAAGCAATTGAGGCTGAAAAAAATAGACTTCGGTCCACCATGCTAAAACCTTCACCTGAGGTACAGGAGCTTATTAGAAGCCAAGGCGGCAGTGAGCTAAAAGATGGAATCCGTGCCTTTGATTTATTAAAAAGACCGGAAATGACTTATGAACATATTGGCATGCTTACTCCAAGTAATATTCCTTTGGACGATGAAATCAAGGAACAAGTAGAGATTCAAATCAAATATGAAGGATATATTGAGAAATCACTGCAGCAGGTGGATCGTTTAAAGAAAATGGAGAATAAGAAAATCCCCGAGAATATTGATTATGAGAAGATATCAGGGCTTGCGACAGAGGCCAGACAAAAGCTCAAGAAAATTAAGCCATTATCGATTGCGCAGGCATCACGTATTTCAGGGGTTAATCCGGCTGATATCTCTATCCTTCTTGTCTATTTAGAACAAGGTCGGGTAGCAAGGATATCTAATGTATAAGCAGACCCATTTAGCGAGGAAGATTAATTCATGATTATAGAACAATTTAAAGCTATTCTTCAGGAAAAAGGAATCAGCCTTACCGAGCAACAGGAGAAGCAGTTTGAAACCTACTTTAAGACCTTGGTTGAATGGAATGAAAAGATGAATTTAACGGCCATAACCGACCAAGCTGAAGTATATTTAAAGCATTTTTATGATTCGATTACGGCTTCGTTTTATTTTGATTTTACCAAGCCTTTTCATCTATGTGATGTCGGAGCCGGAGCAGGGTTTCCAAGTATACCGTTAAAAATCGTTTATCCGCATATTCATGTAACTATTGTCGATTCACTAAATAAAAGAATCTCTTTTTTAAATCATCTTGCGAATGAATTAAATTTGGAAAATGTCCATTTTATTCATGATCGGGCTGAAACCTTCGGCGTCAACCCAAACCACAGGGAAGCGTACGATGTCGTAACGGCAAGGGCAGTAGCAAGAATGTCTGTTTTGAGTGAACTTTGTTTACCGCTTGTTAAAGTAGGGGGATACTTTATTGCCATGAAAGCAGCTCATGCGAAGGATGAACTGGAAATGGGCCAAAAGGCGATAACCACTCTTGGGGGGAAAATGGAAAATATGTTTACGTTCACTTTGCCAATCGAAGAAAGTGAACGAAATATTTTAGTGATAAAAAAAGAAAAACAAACGCCAAAGAAATACCCTCGAAAACCCGGAACACCGGGTAAAACGCCGATTGAATAAAGAAATGAATCTGACAGCTATCAAAATTTGTATTAAAATATAACGGTATAGCAGGAAGATAATATTCGGATAGAGAATTAGTAATAGGGAGTTTCGTAAAGGTGGTGTTGGGGATGAAACATTCGTTTTCACGCTTTTTTGGCCTCGGCGAAAAGGGAGAACAAGTGGTTGAGCTTGAGAAAGAGTTGGATATAGAAAAAACAGAAGAAATTAAAAGAATACCGATCAACAGTATTTTTCCAAACCGTTTCCAGCCTCGGACGGTTTTTGATGATGAGAAAATTGAGGAATTATCACGTACAATCCATATTCATGGAATTATTCAGCCGATTGTAGTCAGGCAGTTTGAAGTGGATAAATACGAAATTATTGCCGGGGAGCGCCGCTGGCGTGCTATGAAAAAACTTGGTTGGGAAGAAGTACCGGCCATTGTAAAAAATTTATCTGATACAGAAACAGCTTCTGTTGCTTTAATTGAGAACTTACAACGCGAAGAGCTATCGCCTATTGAAGAAGCGATTGCATATGGAAAACTGCTCGAGCTTCATAATTTGACCCAAGAGGCACTTGCTCAGCGTCTCGGAAAAGGACAGTCGACTGTAGCGAATAAGCTCAGGCTTCTTAAATTACCGCAGCCTATTCAGGAATCATTATTAAATAAAATCATAACAGAACGACACGCGCGTGCACTGATTCCGCTAAAGGATCCGGAAAAACAAGTGTTGCTTTTAGAAGAAATCATTGAGCGGAACCTGAACGTTAAGCAGACGGAAGAGCGGGTTGTTAGAATTCTTGAACAAAAGAATCAAAAGCCGCGGCCAAAAAGAAAAGCCTTCAGCAAGGATATGAGAATTGCTGTCAATACAATTAGGCAATCGTTATCAATGGTATCCGACAGCGGAATCAACCTCGACGCCGAAGAAGAAGAATTTGAGGAATTTTACCAATTTACGATACGAATACCGAAGAAAAAATAACCAATTAAATGAATACTCAAATATTTAGGAGAACCGAACTGATTTATGTTTGGTTCTTCTTTTTTTTTCGATACTTTCATGATGTTTAGCGCTCTATTTTAATTGGAACATCAAGGAATATTTTTAGAAAAAAAACAACAACCTCTTACTTTCATGATAAAATAGAAAGCATGGTTATTTTCATTCCTTCTATTGGGATAATTGCTAATTAGTAGTCTTATTATTTAAATGTTTGATAGAATTTGAGTATAAAATATTGGTAGTTTTTATCTGAAAATAAAAAGGGTAGGTGACAAGAGTGGGCAAAGTCATTGCAATCGCGAATCAAAAAGGTGGAGTCGGCAAAACGACTACCTCTGTCAACCTAGGCGCCTGCTTAGCATATATAGGGAAAAAGGTCTTATTAGTAGACATTGACCCGCAGGGAAATGCAACAAGCGGTATTGGTATTGAAAAGGCAGAAGTAGAGCAGTGCATATATGATGTTTTAGTTGACGATGTCGAAGCGAAAAAGGTCATTAAGCCGACATCTGTTGAAAATTTATATGCGATTCCTGCTACCATTCAGCTTGCAGGCGCAGAGATCGAGTTGGTCCCTACTATTTCAAGAGAGGTTCGCTTAAAACGGGCACTTGAAGAAGTGAAGGATCAATATGATTACATTATTATTGATTGCCCGCCATCGTTAGGATTATTAACCATTAATGCCTTAACGGCCTCTAATGCGGTATTAATCCCTGTCCAATGTGAGTATTATGCATTGGAGGGCTTAAGTCAGCTCCTTAATACAGTAAGACTGGTACAAAAGCATTTAAATCAGGAGCTTAAAATTGAAGGTGTTTTATTAACGATGCTGGATGCCCGGACAAATCTCGGCCTTCAAGTCATTGAAGAAGTGAAAAAGTACTTTCAAGACAAGGTCTATAAAACCATAATTCCAAGAAATGTGCGTCTAAGTGAGGCTCCAAGCCATGGAGAACCAATCATCAATTATGATTCAAGATCCCGTGGTGCTGAGGTATATTTAGATTTAGCAAAGGAAGTGGTCTCAAATGGCTAAAGGTTTAGGAAAAGGCCTGAATGCATTTTTTACGAACGGTGAAGTCGATAAGGAAGAAACAGTACAAGAAATAAATTTGAAGGACTTGCGTCCCAACCCTTATCAACCGCGTAAAAACTTCCAACAAGAAGCCATTGATGAGTTAAAAGTATCGATTTTGGAGCATGGGATCTTACAGCCTCTAGTGGTTAGAAAAAGCATTAAAGGCTATGAGATTGTTGTTGGTGAAAGACGTTTTCGAGCAGCAAAAGAAGCAAAACTTGAAACCGTTCCTGCTGTGGTTCGTGAGCTTTCAGAACAACAAATGATGGAATTGGCGGTATTGGAAAATCTCCAGCGCGAAGATTTAAACCCAATCGAAGAAGGACTGGCTTATCAATCGCTAATGGAGAAGCTAAAGCTGACACAGGAAGAAGTGGCCAAGCGCTTAGGGAAAAGCCGGCCTCATGTTGCCAATCATATCCGTCTTCTTTCTTTACCGGCGAAAATTCAAGAACTAATCTCAATCGGCAAAATATCGATGGGACATGGCCGTGCCTTATTGGGTCTTCGCCAAAAATCAAAGCTGACTGCTGTAGTAGATAAAGTCGTAAATGAGGCTTTAAATGTCCGTCAGCTGGAAAAGCTGATTCAGCAATTAAATGAAAATGTTTCACGTGAAACAAAAAAACCTGAAAAGAGAAAAGATTTGTTTTTACAGGAAAGGGAGCATTCCCTTCGTGAGCGTTTTGGAACGAAAGTCAACATTAAACATTCGAAAAATAAAGGGAAAATTGAAATTGAGTTTTTCTCTAAAGAGGATCTGGAACGGATTTTAGAAATGCTTGATAAAGAGGATTCATTATAAACCATCCGGTGGATGGTTTGTTTTTTTTCAAGACTCTTTTCTAAAATCCCGGTGTATTTTGGAAAAAGCACTTTTCTCTGCAAATAATTAATGGTAGGTTAAAAAGATTAACTATTTCAAAAAGCGAAAAATAGGGAGATTAATATGTTTTTATTAGGGACTCTTGTAAACGGGGTATTAATTATTATCGGAACTCTTCTCGGAAAGCTCCTGCATCGTATTCCGGATGGGATGAAAACAACAGTCATGTATGCAATCGGCTTGTCGGTAATGGTTTTGGGCTTGCAAATGGGATTGAAAAGCCAAAACTTCTTAATTGTTATTATCAGCTTGGTTGTAGGTGCAGTAATTGGTGAGTTACTTAAATTAGAAGAAAAACTAAATGATCTTGGACTGTGGCTTGAAAAGAAGGTTGGATCAAATGGTAAAGGAAATATTTCCGAAGGGTTTGTGACAGCTACCCTCATCTTTGTTATTGGGGCAATGGCAATTATCGGAGCACTTAATAGCGGGATTCGCGGCGATCATGCTGTATTATACACTAAGTCGATTATTGATGGCTTTACATCCATTATTTTAACAACCACTCTTGGAATAGGCGTCATTTTTTCAGCCGTTCCCGTTATGCTTTATGAAGGGCTTATTGCATTATTTGCTACTCAAATAGACCATTTTGTACCTAAAGCGTTAATGGATCAGTTTATTGTGGAAATGACTGCAACCGGAGGTATTATGATTTTAGCAATTGGCTTAAATCTTACAGGAATAACAAAAATAAAGGTGGCCAACCTTCTTCCCGGTATCGTAGTAACAGGAGTCATCGTGACCATTATTTATAATTACAGGCAGTTTTTTTAAGGCTATGTTAAAGCTCATTGTTGATTTTGCTTATTATGTTGATTGGAGCAGAAGGCACGAGACTCCTGCGGGAAAAGCGTGTCAAGGGAGACCCCGCAGGCGGCTCCTTGACCGCCCGCGGAAAGCGAGTGCCTGGAGCGGAAATCAACAGGCAAGTTTAACATAGCCTTTTTTTAAGTTATTATACATAGCAAAAATAAAGCATAAGCAATCAATTAAATTAAGATTGCTTATGCTTTATTTATTTGCTCATGTTCGGGATCCCAATTAAGCTCCTTCCAACGCTCCTGTTGATAGCGTTGGCTTGCTAAAAAGATTCCATTAGCAATCGTTTTTGCCATCTTCATCACTAGATTTAACCGTGTATTTTGTAAAACAAAAAATTCCATAAACCCACTTACATTTACAATCCCGGTGATATGTATATCCCCTACTCCCGGGAGCTCCTTATTTACTCCGGCACCGGGTTTTACTGGTCCGGTCGCCACTTGAATGACTCCTACATTTTTGATACGGCCTAAGCAAGCATCAATGCCAATGATATAGGGTTTGAAATGCTTATGATTGATTTCTTTTAACTTTTCATCAAGATTAACAGCATGGATGGGCTCATCAAGTGTTCCGTACACATAAAAGGAGTTAAGCTGCTTCTCTTCAAGCAAGGTTCCGATCAGCGGCCCCAATGAATCCCCTGTTGAGCGGTCTGTACCAATGCAAATAAAGACGATAGGGCGGCTTGTTGCAGCCGGAATAAACGAAAGCAACTCTTCTGCAAGATTTTCTGCAGCATGCAAATCATCATGGGGTATTTTTGCCTTTGCCCTCCTGTCAAAAAAAAGGTTCATTAAGTCCACTCCTTAAATTCGGATCCGGTGCCTTTTAATTTCTTAACATTTTTAACATTATACGGAAAATTGCGGAATTCTATACATAGGGACAGAAAGTTATTAAAAAAGAATCAACACTTTGCTGTAAAGTACAAAGAAAAATTGTTAAAATAGATGTGGCTTAATAGGTTTGAAAAGGAAGGTGTATGAATGGATCTTACCGGAGGAAGTATTCAAAAACTAATTACTAAATTTCAAAATGAAGGAACATGGTTGACCATTGGAGAAGGATTAATAAAAATACTGGCGATAATGTTCGTTGCAAATATGTTAATCCGAATCGGGAAACTGGCCATCCATAATATTTTTAAAATTAGAAACCTCTCTCCGCTCAATACATCGGAACGCAGAGAAGAAACGCTGTCAAAGCTGCTTGATAATATTCTTTCCTACGTCGTTTACTTTATTGCCCTTATGATGATTCTCTCGGTGTTAACGATTGATGTCAAAGCATTACTTGCAGGAGCGGGGATTGTCGGACTGGCAGTGGGGTTTGGTGCACAAAGTCTTGTAAAAGATATTATCTCAGGATTTTTCATTATTTTTGAGGATCAATTTTCAGTTGGCGACCATGTTCGGATAGGAATATTTGAGGGGAACGTCGAAGCTATTGGCTTAAGAACAACCAAGATTAAAAGCTGGACAGGAGAACTTCATATTTTACCGAATGGAAGCATTGTTCAGGTAACCAACTTCTCTCTTAATAATAGTATGGCCGTAGTTGATATTGCCATTGCATATGGAGAGGATATTGAAAAAGCAGAAGCAGTAATTGAAGAACTTCTGGAAGATATACACATGCAGCATGCGGATTTAGTCAAAGCTCCGGAATTGCTGGGGATCCAAACAATGGGGCCTACTGAGATCGTTCTACGGATTACAGCGGAAACATTGCCGACGAAACAGGCTTCGGTTGCCAGGATGATTCGAAAGGAAGTTAAACTTCTTTTAGACCAGCAGGGGATCAGAATGCCCGACCCAAGACTTGTAATGGTCTCACGGGGAACTGAGCAACTTAAATAATAGGAAATTTAAGGAGGTTAGTGAATGGAAGAAAAGGAATTTGCTCTCAATGATGTAGTTGAAATGAAAAAACAGCATCCTTGCGGGACAAACCGTTGGAAAATTATTCGGATGGGCATGGATATTCGTATTAAGTGTGAAGGCTGCGGGCACAGCGTCATGATCCCAAGAAGAGAGTTTTCACGAAAGATGAAAAAAGTATTAGTGAAGCATGAGGAATAATATCTTATGCTTCTTTTTTTTGATTATCTATATTATTCTTATAGAAAAGTTGAAATAGAAATATGGTGGTGGAGAATTTGTCAAATGTTTTGAAATCAGCTTGTCCGTTAAATTGCTGGGATAGCTGCGGTTTTCAGGTTACAGTTGAAAACAATAAGGTGGTAAAAGTTGAGGGGGACCCGACACACCCGATCACAAAAGGGAAAATTTGCGGCAGAGGCAGAATGCTCGAAACAAGGACAAACTCTTCACAAAGGTTATTACACCCTTTAAAAAAAGTGGACGGAAAATTTGAACAAATTCCATGGGAGCAGGCTCTTGATGAAATAGCTGATAAATTAAAAGAAGTAAAAGAAGAGTACGGGTCAACTGCCGTTTTGCATAGCCATGATTATGCGAACAATGGAATCTTGAAAAATGTAGATCAGCGATTCTTTAACTGCTATGGCGGAGTAACCGAACTGTATGGTTCTCTTTGCTGGGGAGCAGGAATTGAGGCACAAAAATGGGATTTTGGGAATGCTTACAGTCATGAACCCAATGATATTTTTCATAGTAAAAACATTGTAATTTGGGGGAGAAATGTTGCCAGGACCAACATGCATTTTTATGAAAATCTACTGGAAGCAAAAAAACGCGGGGCAAAATTATATGTTATAGACCCGATGTTTAATGCGACGGCAAAAATCGCTGATGAATATATAACAATTAAACCCGGTATGGACGGATTATTAGCTGCAGGAATAATGAAGGAAATCCTTCGTTTAGGCCTTGAAGATAAAGAGTTTATTGAGCATTTTACGTATGGATTTGCAGATTTATTACAGCTGCTTAGTAGTATTTCATTGGAAAAACTTAGTGAAATGACAGAGGTACCCATAGAAGTAATGAGCAGGCTGGCACGTGTTTATGCTGAAAAGCCAGCATCGACCTTTATGGGACTTGGTTTACAAAGGTATAAAAATGGCGGTAACACGATTCGCTTAATTGATGCATTAGTGGCCGTAAGCGGGAATATCGGAATTGCCGGCGGCGGTGCCAACTATGCTAATCTTCAGGTAGGGCAAAGCTTTACGAATGAGGATGTTTATCTCGCCGGTCGCAGAGAGAATCACCGGCAGTTTTCCATTATGGAGCAAGCAGAAGAAATCTTAGCTGCAGTGGACCCGGAAATCAAAATGATTATCGTAACCTGCGGCAATCCGCTTACCCAGGTTCCCGATTCAAAGGTGGTAGAAAAAGCTTTTTCTTCAGTGGAGACCCTTGTAGTGATTGAGCAGTTTATGACCGATACCGCGCTGCTTGCGGACTATGTGTTGCCGACAACAACAGCATTTGAGGAAGAAGATTTCTACTATTCCTCGATGTACCATCACTATATTAACTACGGGCCAAAACTTGTTACCCCCTCCGGTGAGGCAAAATCAGATTTATGGATTTGGTCCCGGTTAGCTTCAAGACTTGGCTTTGGTGAAGACTTTCAGTTTACAAGAGAACAATGGCTAAAGATGTTTTTAAAACCATTGAGGGAGAAAGGATTAACCCTGGAAAAACTAAAAGAACGGCACACACTGGAATTACCTGTCTTCTCTATCCCATGGCAGGATTGTAAGTTCAAGACAGCTTCAGGTAAGTTTGAATTTACATCCAATTTAGGACAGCTTAAGGGTGACAGCGGACGTTTAACATTATCTGTCCCTGAAGAATCAAAATGGAATAACCCTGACCTTGCAAAAAAATTCCCGTACAGTCTTTTAACGATTCATCCTTTAAGATCCAATCACTCTCAGAACTATCAGCTTTTTTCAGCTGAGCCGCAGGTAAAAGTGGAAATTGCGCGGAATATTGCTGTTAGTTTGCAAGTGCACGAGGGTGATATTGTAAGGGTGTGGAATGATCGGGGTGAAGTTAAAGGATTTGCATCTATTTTACAAAAAGCCCATCCGAATACGATAAATATAGATGAAGGAATTTGGAAAAAATTCGGTGGACCTGTTAATAATTTAACATCCGGCAGGAAATCCGATAACGGACTTGGAAGCACACTGTACGATTGTTTAGTTAATCTTGAAAAAATAAATTAACTGCCGCCAAAAGGCGGCAGTCAGATTGTCGAGAAAGGGTATTTTTCTCTGCAATTTTTTATTTTGTCAGAATCTAAATATCAAATTTATTGATTCTCCCTGCTAATGTGCCTGTTGATTTCCGCTCCGGGCACTCGCTTTCCGCGGGGAGGTCCTGGAGCCTCCTTGGCGCTTTTGGCGCCTGCGGGGTCTCCAGTGACCTCTCTATCCCGCAGGAGTCTAGTGCCCTCCGCTCCAATCAACAGGGAGGCAAATCAACCTAAAGTATTGCAACACACTTTTTCTAACTTTGCAGTGTATTGCAATCTTTTTTATATTTTGGCAGGCTGCAGTTAGAAGAGCCTGTTCACTTGCATTCTTCAATCCCCGTAACCGGCAGTATCGAAGCCCTGGAATAAGAGGATCAGTAGGGCGCCCATTATCATCGCTGTAATAAGGACGGACCTTTTGAAGAAGAAACGAAAAATTAATATATTTATCAATCAAACGAAGAAGATGGTCATCAGGTACCATTTCATCAATAGAAACAAATTCATATTCACTTTGGCTAGAGGAGGCTTCCCGGCACGCCCGCGGAAAGCGAAGTGCCTGGAGCGCCAATCATCAGACATGTTGAAACCGAAATACTAATAATATTATAACAAATTAACGCGGTGAATCATTAGAGTAATTGAATAAAATAATTGGCTGCCGAGGGTTTTTCGACAGCCTGCAGTTGTCTTTTTCCTTACAAATGCCTATAATTGTGGGAGGCTTTTTATTATTTTTGGACTAATATTATTTAAATAGATCTATTTTTTTGAGGAGTGAAGTAAATGGCTTTAACAGCTGGTATTGTAGGGCTGCCGAATGTCGGTAAGTCTACCTTATTTAATGCAATCACCCAAGCAGGGGCTGAATCTGCAAACTACCCCTTCTGTACAATCGACCCCAATGTAGGAATTGTTGAAGTTCCCGACCATCGCTTACAAAAATTAACGGAACTCGTTCAACCGAAAAAAACAGTTCCAACCGCTTTTGAATTTACGGATATTGCGGGTATTGTAAAGGGTGCAAGTAAAGGTGAAGGATTAGGAAATAAATTCCTCGCCCATATCCGTGATGTAGATGCCATCTGCCAAGTGGTCCGCTGCTTTGCTGACGATAATATTACACACGTGTCCGGGAAAGTTGATCCGATCGATGATATAGAAACAATCAACCTGGAATTAATTCTTGCTGACATGGAATCAGTTGAAAAGCGCATTAGCCGCGTTGAAAAATTGGCCAAGCAAAAAGACAAAGATGCAGCTGCGGAATTTGAAGTACTTGCGATGCTCCGTGATGCCTTTGAAGCAGAAAAACCTGCCCGTACTGTTGATTTTACGGAAGAACAAATGAAACTGGTTAAACACCTTCATCTTTTAACGATAAAGCCTGTCCTTTATGTGGCTAACGTTAGTGAAGATGATGTAGCAGATCCATCAGAAAACGAATATGTTCAAAAGGTTCGTGAGTTCGCTGCTGCTGATAATGCACAGGTAATTGTAATTTGCGCCAAAATCGAAGAAGAAATTGCTGAGCTTGAAGGGGAAGAAAAAGAGATGTTCCTATCTGAGCTTGGGATTGAAGAGTCGGGTCTTGACCAACTAATCAGGGCTGCCTATAGCTTGCTTGGTTTAGCTACCTATTTTACCGCAGGCGTGCAGGAAGTGCGTGCATGGACGTTCAGGAATGGAATGAAGGCCCCTCAGTGTGCCGGAGTCATTCACTCTGATTTTGAACGCGGCTTTATTCGTGCTGAAACCGTTTCTTACGATGATTTGTTAGCTGCAGGAAGTTATAATGCTGCAAAAGAAGCAGGAAAAGTCCGCTTAGAAGGAAAAGAATATATCGTTAAAGACGGAGACGTCATTCATTTCCGTTTTAACGTATAGCATGTAAGCTCTGTATTTTTACAGAGCTTTTTGTATTCCGTGGAGATAAATTTCCCTTCCAAAACCATGGCGAAACCGTGAAGTACATTGATTTATAACATCACTTATGCTATACTTTTTACTTGCGAGTAATGAAATATTGCTCCTTGTCCATTCGTGGACCGTTTAGACCAAAAGGAGGTGACAGTGATGAATAAGTACGAAATTATGTACATCATCCGCCCAAATATTGAAGAGGAAGCTAAGAAAGCTCTCGTTGAACGCTTTACCAACATTCTTCTTGAAAATGGTGCGGAAACTGCAGAAACAAAGGATTGGGGTAAACGCCGTCTTGCATACGAAATCAATGATTTCCGCGACGGATACTACCAAATTGCCAAAACAACATCTTCGGCTGCTGCTGTGCAAGAATTCTCTCGTTTAGCAAAAATCAACGAAGATATCATTCGCCATATCGTAATCAAAGAAGAACAATAATATAGAAAAAATAATTTCTCCGGTGCAGATGTTTCACATGAAACATCCCGGCCGGAAGAAAAGGAGTTGATTCTGATGATGAATCGTGTCGTACTTGTCGGCCGCTTAACTAAAGACCCTGACCTGCGTTATACACCAAATGGGGTTCCTGTTGCATCCTTTACCCTTGCAGTAAATCGCGCATTTTCAAATCAGCAAGGTGAACGGGAAACTGACTTTATTAATTGTGTTGTTTGGCGCAAACCGGCTGAAAATGTGGCAAACTACTTAAAAAAGGGAAGCATGGCAGGCGTTGATGGCCGGATTCAAACCCGCAACTATGAAGGACAAGACGGAAAGCGTGTATATGTTACAGAGGTTTTAGCAGAAAGCGTACAATTCCTTGAACCTAAAAACTCGTCCGGCGGTGGCGGAAAAAGTGACGATTATTACGGTGCTCCCCCTAGAGAATCTCAAGGGAATCCATATGGCGGCGGCAATCAGAATCAACGTCCGAATCAGAACCAAAATAAAGGTTTTACACGAATGGATGAAGATCCATTTGCAGGAAATGGTCAAATTGACATCTCTGATGACGATCTTCCATTTTAAAGAAAATTTTATGAACGGTAAAATATAAGAATAATGAAGGAGGGAAATATTCATGGCAATGGGAGAACGCAGAGGCGGCAAACGGGCAAAACGCCGGAAAGTATGCTACTTCACATCACATGGTATTACCAATATCGATTATAAAGATGTCGATTTATTAAAAAAATTCATTTCTGAACGCGGAAAGATTTTACCGCGTCGTGTAACAGGTACTCATGCTAAATACCAACGTAAATTATCTGTTGCAATTAAACGTGCACGCACAATGGCATTATTGCCATATGTTGCAGGGGAATAATAAAAAAAGGCAGTAAGGGGCGCCCTTGCTGCTTTTTTCTTTCATTTTTTGCTATTATTGAATAGCAATGCTTATCCGGATAAAATAAAGTGAATAGGATTGAAATAAATTAGGGGTGAACGAGTGAAAAATGTACGTAAACTAACAGAAGGTGCCATCCTTTTAGCTGCCTTTGCTGCTCTTATCTTAATAACCATTTATATTCCGATTGTTGGATCGATTTTAAATCTTGTTTTACCATTACCGTTTATTATGTTTTCGGCAAAAAACAGTTTGAAAAATATCATGGCATTCTTTTTAGCTGCCATCTTTATTTCATTTTTAGCAGGCTCCTTTATAGGAGTCGCAATGATGCTGATTTATGGTTCCGTTGGTGTTGTGATTGGCTATCTGCTTCAAAAAAACAAGAGTCGTACAGTAATTATGTTATCTAGCTCGCTCACTTTTCTGGCTGGGTTAATTATTTCTTATATTGTTACGGTTGCTTTTTTTAAAATTGATATCATTCATGAGTTTACAGCAGCTTTAAATGAATCGATTAAAAATTCCCAAGACATGTTTAAGGCGATGGGCAATGAAGAGCAAATAAAGCTTCTAAAAGAGAAGAATGCCGATTTAGTTAAGATGATAAAGACATATGCACCGAGTGTACTCATCATGACTTCCATTTATGCTGCTTTTTTAACGCAATTGATCTGTTTTCCAATTGCAAAAAGATTTGGTGTAAATGTCCAACCATGGGGCAGTATCAGAAATCTTTCCTTTCCTAAAAGCCTTTTATGGTACTTTTTGATTGTTATGGGGGCAACTATCCTGGTTCATCCTAACGAAGGTACCTATTTTTATATGGTTATAGCTAATGCTAATTACATTTTGCAAATGTTTATGGTTTTACAGGGAATCGCTTTTTTATTATTTATTTTACATCAAAGGTCAGTCGCAAAGGGACTTCAGGTCCTAATCGCAATTCTAGCTTTCGTGATTCCAACTATTCATTATATAATAATGATAGTAGGTATTACTGATTTAGGCTTTGATTTTAGAAAGCGTTTTGATAAAAAAGAATGATGACAACTGTTTAGGAGCTGAAAACCTTGCCTGCATTTTTAGAAAAGCGGTCGATTCGCTACCCTTTTTACGGGTTAGTTGGCGTTACAGTGGTTCTGCTCATCATCCTATTTCTATATAACAGGATTTTAAGTTTGGCCGGACTGTTATTAATGTTTTTCCCAATCTATTATATGATTGTCATTGAACAGCGCCAAAGGAAGGAAATGGAGGAATACATCTCCACTCTTTCCTATCGGGTGAAACGAGTTGGCGAAGAAGCTCTTATGGAAATGCCAATCGGGATTATGTTGATTAATGATGAGTATTATATTGAATGGACAAATCCTTTTCTTGCATCATGCTTTGATGAGGATACACTGGTAGGAAGATCACTTTATGATATAGCAGATGCCCTTATTCCATTAATTAAACAGGAAGTAGAAACTGAAATTATTACACTGCATGACCGTAAATTTCGCGTGATACATAAACGTGAGGAACGCTTACTTTACTTTTTTGATGTAACGGAACAAACGGAAATTGAAAAAATGTACCATGAAGAGAGAACGGCTATTGCGATTATCTTTTTAGATAATTATGATGATTTAACCCAAGGAATGGATGACCAGATGCGTGGAAGCATCAATAACCTGGTCACGTCTATTTTGAATAAATGGGCTCAGGATAATGGGATTTTTATAAAAAGAATTTCCTCAGAACGGTTTATTGCCGTTTTTAATGAAGGAATTCTTCAGCTTCTTGAAAAAGGAAAGTTTTCGATTCTTGATGATGTAAGAGAAATGACATCAAAACAAAATGTGTCCTTTACCTTAAGCATCGGGGTTGGCGCAGGTGTATCTTCCTTGCCGGAACTGGGAACCCTTGCCCAGTCAAGCCTGGATTTAGCCTTAGGACGAGGCGGGGATCAGGTGGCGATTAAACAGCCAAATGGCAAGGTTAAATTCTTCGGCGGGAAGACAAACCCGATTGAAAAGCGGACTAGAGTGAGAGCCCGGGTTATTTCTCACGCATTGAAGGATCTCATTACTGCAAGTGATAAAGTGATTATCATGGGACATAAGAATCCTGATATGGATTCAATCGGTTCATCAATCGGTATTTATAAAGTGGCACAGATGAATCTCAAAGACGCCTATATTGTTGTGAATTTTCAAGAAATGGACACCGGTGTGCAGCGGCTTATGGAAGAAATCCGTAACCAAGAACAATTATTTTCGCACTTTATCAATCCGGAAGAAGCTTTAGAAATTGCAACGGATAAAACCCTTCTTGTCATTGTCGACACGCATAAGCCTTCTTTAGTAATGGATGAGCGATTGTTAAAAATCGATAATGTAGTGGTCATTGACCATCATCGCCGCGGCGAGGATTTTATCCAAAATCCTTTGCTGGTTTATATGGAACCATATGCATCATCAACCGCAGAATTGGTTACGGAGTTTCTTGAATATCAGCCCAAACGGGGTAAAATTGAAATGATTGAGGCGACAGCACTTTTAGCGGGAATTATTGTCGATACCAAAAGCTTTACATTACGGACCGGTGCACGGACCTTTGATGCAGCTGCTTATTTACGGGGGCAGGGTGCGGATACGGTTCTAGTTCAAAAGTTTTTGAAGGAAAGCGTAGAAACCTATATAAAAAGGTCAAGGCTGATAGAATCCGTTTCATTTTATCGGGAAGGTATTGCGATTGCAAAAGGAAATGAAGAGGAATTCAATGACCAAGTAATCATCGCACAGGCAGCAGATACGTTGCTAACGATGGATGGTGTGATTGCTTCCTTTGTAATTTCCAAACGCAGCGAAGGTGTTATTGGAATAAGTGCCCGGTCATTGGGAAAAGTCAATGTCCAGATTATCATGGAAAGTCTTCAAGGCGGAGGGCATCTAACAAATGCTGCGACTCAAATCTCAGGTCTGTCAATTGAAGAAACAGAAGAGAAATTAAAACTGGCAATTGATGATTATTTTGAAGGAGTGAAAAAGGAATGAAAGTAATTTTTCTAAAAGACGTTAAAGGTAAAGGTAAAAAAGGTGAGGTCAAGAATGTAGCCGATGGCTATGCCCATAATTTTTTAATTAAGCAGGGCTTAGCTCAAGAAGCGAGTCAGGCAAATATCAGTACGTTAGATGCGCAAAAGAAGAAGGAAGAAAAGCTTGCAGCCGAAGAGCTCGCTGAAGCGAAAAAATTAAAAGAAGTAGTCGATAAAATTACGGTTGAACTAATCGCTAAAGCAGGTGAAGGCGGCAGATTATTCGGCTCCATTACCACGAAGCAAATTGCCGAAGAGCTGCAAAAGAAGCATGGCATTAAAATTGACAAACGGAAAATGGAATTGGCAGATGCAATTCGCACCCTCGGCCACACCAAGGTTCCTGTGAAGCTTTTTCATGATGTAACAGCAACATTAACAGTTCATGTTAAAGAAGGAAACTAAATTTCCCAGTTCGAATTTCAAGAAAAACATGATAAAATAATAAATGTTGAACAAGTGATGTGATCGGTATGAACTGGTCACTTTTTTCTTTTTGAGATATGATAGTTTTAAACCTTTGGTGCTGTTAAAGCTCATTGTTGATTTAGCTCACTCTGTTGATTGGAGCGGAAGGCGCGAGACTCCTCGAAAATGCTATCGCATTTTCTTCGTGCGGTGAATATTCGTGGAAGCTTATTCAATGTCCTGCGGGAAAAGCAGGTCAAGGGAGACCCCGCAGGCGCAAAGCGAGCGCCTGGAGCGGAAATCAACAGGCAGGTTTAACATAGCCAAACCTTTAATCATAAATCCTCTAAATATAGGAGGTTTTTTAATATATGAGCGATTTATTTGCAGACCGCCTGCCCCCTCAAAATATTGAAGCTGAACAGGCTGTTCTAGGTGCCATTTTCCTAGAGCCATCTTCATTAACAATGGCTTCTGAAATTTTAATCCCTGAAGACTTCTACCGTGCTGCCCACCAAAAAATCTTTAATGTGATGCTAAAGCTAAATGACCTTGGTAAGGCGGTTGACCTTATCACTGTTACGGAAGAGCTTGCTGCTTCAAAGCTGTTAGAAGATACTGGCGGAGTTAGTTATTTAAGTGAGCTGGCGGGGTCGGTTCCGACAGCAGCCAATATTGAATATTATGCTAGAATAGTAGAAGAAAAGTCTTTATTAAGACGTTTAATTCGAACGGCTACCGGGATTGCCTCCGATGGATATTCTCGTGAGGATGAAGTAGAAGCATTATTAAGTGAAGCGGAAAAAAGTATCCTGGAAGTGGCACAAAGGAAGAATGCCGGTGCTTTCCACAACATTAAGGATGTTCTCGTCCGTACGTATGACAATATTGAGCTCATGCATAACCGGGTTGGTGATATTACCGGGCTTGAGACCGGATTTGTTGAACTTGACCGGATGACAGCAGGATTCCAGCGCAATGACTTAATTATTGTCGGCGCCCGTCCTTCTGTCGGTAAAACAGCGTTTGCTTTAAATATTGCCCAAAATGTTGCCAAAAAAACAGGTGAAAATATTGCCATCTTCAGTCTTGAGATGGGCGCTGAGCAGCTTGTTATGCGTCTCTTATGTGCTGAAGGAAATATCGATGCCCAAAGGCTTCGTACCGGGTCGCTGACCGATGAAGACTGGGGCAAGCTGACGATGGCGATGGGAAGTCTTGCAAGCACGGGGATCTTTATTGATGATACTCCCGGTGTGAGAATCAGCGATATTCGTTCTAAATGCCGTCGATTAAAGCAAGAGCACGGCTTAGGAATGATTTTAATCGACTATTTACAGCTAATTTTAGGGAGCGGCCGGTCCGGTGAAAACCGCCAGCAGGAAGTATCCGAAATTTCCCGCTCCCTTAAACAGTTAGCCCGTGAGCTTCAAGTGCCTGTCATTGCCCTTTCTCAGCTTTCGCGTGGTGTTGAGCAGCGTCAGGATAAGCGTCCGATGATGTCCGACATCCGTGAATCAGGTAGTATCGAGCAGGACGCTGATATCGTTGCCTTCCTATATCGTGATGACTATTATGATAAGGAATCCGAAGCTAAGAACATCATTGAGATCATTATTGCCAAGCAGCGTAATGGTCCGACCGGAACGGTACAGCTGGCCTTTGTAAAGGAATATAATAAATTTGTTAACTTGGAGAGACGCTTTGATGATTCTGCCGTCCCTCCGGGTGCATAAGAGTGTAGCAGGCTAGCCTCAAATTTTGAGGCTGGTTTTTTTATATAGTTCTAATTTAGTATTTTACGAACATATTTTTATAGGCTTGTATAAAATGTTCGTGTTTTGTTGACTTTTTTGTAGGAAAATTGATAAACTATGTAATGGATTAAATAAGATACTCAATTTAAGCATAAATTTCGGAGGTGCCTTTAATGTCATCAGTTGTGGTTGTTGGTACACAGTGGGGAGACGAAGGAAAGGGAAAAATAACGGATTTTCTTTCTGAAAATGCAGAAGCAATTGCTCGTTATCAAGGAGGCAATAATGCAGGTCACACCATTCAGTTTAATGGCGAAACCTACAAATTGCATTTAATTCCATCAGGGATTTTTTATAAAGAAAAAATTTGTGTCATCGGTAATGGAATGGTCGTTGATCCCAAGGCGCTTGTTACGGAGCTTGCCTACTTGCATGAAAAAGGGGTTACAACAGATAACCTAAGAATCAGCAATCGTGCCCATGTTATCCTTCCATACCATATTAAGCTTGATGAAGTAGAGGAAGAGCGTAAAGGTGCTAATAAAATCGGCACAACCAAAAAAGGTATTGGCCCTGCTTATATGGATAAGGCAGCTCGTGTCGGTATCCGCATTGCAGATTTATTAGAACGTGACGTGTTTGAAGAAAAGCTTGAGCAAAATCTTAAAGAGAAAAATCGCTTGTTCGAACGAATTTATGAGACAACCGGTTTTAAGAAAGAAGATATTTTAGACGAGTATTATGAATACGGACAGCAATTTAAGCAATATGTTTGTGATACATCTGTTGTATTGAATGATGCCTTGGACGAAGGCAAGCGTGTTCTTTTCGAAGGCGCACAAGGCGTAATGCTTGATATTGACCAAGGAACATACCCATTTGTTACTTCATCAAATCCGGTTGCCGGCGGAGTAACCATTGGCTCCGGCGTTGGTCCATCTAAAATTACCCATGTAGTCGGCGTTTGTAAAGCGTACACTTCCCGTGTTGGAGATGGTCCGTTCCCTACAGAATTGAATAATGAAATCGGTCATCAGATTCGTGAAGTAGGACGTGAATATGGTACAACAACAGGACGTCCCCGCCGTGTTGGCTGGTTTGATAGCGTCGTTGTCCGCCATGCCCGCCGTGTCAGCGGTTTAACTGACCTGTCACTCAATTCTATTGATGTTTTAACCGGTATCGAAACCTTAAAAATCTGTACGGCTTATAGCTACAAAGGTGAACATATTACAGAATATCCGGCAAGCCTAAAGATATTAGCTCAGTGCGAACCTGTTTATGAAGAACTGCCAGGCTGGACAGAAGATATTACAGGCTGCAAATCATTAGATGAACTGCCTGCTAATGCACGTCATTATGTAGAGCGTGTCACACAGCTCACAGGGATTCCGTTAACTACTTTCTCTGTCGGTCCCGACCGTAACCAAACAAATGTCGTCCGCAGCCCTTGGAGACAGATTTAATCAATAATAAGAAGCCCTCCTTTCAAGAGGGCTTTACTTTTTTTAAAAAAATTTTTTAAAAAAATTTTTTAAAAAAGTATTGCTTAATTTTTAATATGTATGATATTATAAAAAGCGTCGTTACAAACGAGATAAATTAGTATGAGCCATTAGCTCAGTTGGTAGAGCAACGAGCGAAGCTTCGTGAATAAGCTGCGAGTTGCGAGAAAGCTCGTAAGAGATTTCGAGCATCTGACTTACGATAATCAAAGTTTAGGAAACAATTCTAATTTTGAGCCATTAGCTCAGTTGGTAGAGCATCTGACTTTTAATCAGAGGGTCGAAGGTTCGAGTCCTTCATGGCTCACCAAATTTTTTTGCATTAGCAAAATAACTTTCAATATGTATGGCCCCTTGGTCAAGCGGTTAAGACACCGCCCTTTCACGGCGGTAACACGGGTTCGAATCCCGTAGGGGTCATCGGCATTTGGCTGGTCAGTAAGTGACTGGCAAGGACGGTCTCCTTGCTGACTGCCATAATTTATATATTTGGTCCGGTAGTTCAGTTGGTTAGAATGCCTGCCTGTCACGCAGGAGGTCGCGGGTTCGAGTCCCGTCCGGACCGCCATTTTTCATACATAGTTAAGAATACGGCTCAGTCGGTAGAGCACGATCGAATAAACGACTGTGAATAAGCATCGGCGTACCCATCGAGCAGCTGCTTGAATAAGCTTTCTGAGATGGGGACGAAGGTAAAACTTCAAACAAGGTTTAGGACATATTAATAATACGGCTCAGTAGCTCAGTCGGTAGAGCAAAGGACTGAAAATCCTTGTGTCGGCGGTTCGATTCCGTCCTGAGCCATCCCAAAAAGAAGCTTGCAAATGTAAGCTTCTTTTTTATGCCAACCATCGTAATAGTTTTGTCGTGAATAATCCGGTAACTAACAAAAGATCCGCGAATTCTATCCTATTTTATAAAATAGAGTCTATTCCTCGGAAACGACTAAAAATCCTTTTTTTATAGGGATTTGAACCTATCTCTTCGCGAATAATCGCATGAGAAAATGAACCTGCTTTCTTTTCCGCTAAATATCATAAAATGTCAGCTATTATACAATTTTGTTACATTATAGCGACTGATAATTTTTTTTATAAAAACTATGTTAAAGTATAGTAGTCTAAAATTCCGGAAAATTCCCTCGTAGATATAAAGAACTAGTTAAGAGAGTTAATACCGTAATTTAGGTATATAAAAATGGCGGCTTTCAAAACTCGCTTTCCTAGCTCAGATAATACCCAAAATAGTCTCTAGTCAATACTAGAGACTTTTTACATGTATTCCGGGTTCCGGGAGCTTTCGCATTTCTTACAATTACTACCTGCTGCTAATAGATGAATTAAAGCTTATAAAATGGTAAAGTAAAATAGAGTAGGTATGACTGTTATATAAAGATATTTTTAATATAAAGGAGCAATGGGTATGGAAAAGAAAATTCTTGTTGTTGATGATGAAAAGCCGATTGCGGATATTTTGCAGTTTAACTTAAAAAAGGAAGGTTATGATGTTTATTGCGCCTATGATGGAAACGAGGCGCTAACGATGGTTGAAGAAATCCAGCCTGACTTAGTTCTCTTAGATATCATGCTTCCGCTAAAAGACGGAATGGAAGTTTGCCGTGAAGTCCGTAAAAAATATGAGATGCCGATTATTATGCTAACGGCAAAGGATTCTGAAATTGATAAGGTGCTTGGCCTTGAACTTGGGGCAGATGATTATGTGACGAAGCCCTTTAGTACCAGGGAATTAATTGCACGCGTAAAAGCAAACCTACGCCGTCATCAGCAAATTATTGCCCAGCCGGATGCGGAGACGGAAACAAACGAAATTGAAATAGGCTCACTGGTGATTCATCCTGATGCCTATGTGGTTTCTAAGCGTGGAGAAACGATTGAATTAACCCATCGGGAATTTGAGCTGCTGTATTATTTGGCTAAACATATTGGACAGGTCATGACGAGGGAGCATTTGTTACAAACTGTTTGGGGCTACGACTATTACGGTGATGTAAGGACGGTTGATGTAACGGTTAGACGGTTACGGGAAAAAATTGAGGATAGCCCGAGTCATCCGACATGGATTGTCACTCGCAGAGGAGTAGGATACTATTTGCGGAATCCTGATCAGGAGTAATAGCCTTCATGAGAAAAGTCGGTTTTTTTCGTTCCATACACGTTAAATTTGTCATCATCTATGTCCTGCTAATTTTAGTTGCCATGCAAATTATTGGAGTGTATTTTGTCAAACAGCTAGAAGAAACCTTAAGGACGAATTTCCAGACTTCTTTAAAAGCACGTGTTAACTTGCTTGCTTATAATATTGTTCAAGAGATGGAAAAAGAGCGGACAGCAGACGATCCGACTCTGGAAGCGGACGTTAAGAAAATTCTAAGGGACTTTTCAGCTGTTGATATTTCTGAAGTTCGGCTAATTGACGGCAGATCATTAAAGATTATTGGAACATCGGATCCCAATAATCAAGGACTGGTCGGTCAAAGGACTACCGATCTTAGAATCAAACAATCCTTGGTTTTAGAAGAAGACCAAAGCAATATTTTAATTGACCCAAGGACAGGGCATCGAATTTGGGTCCTCTCCACTCCGATTAAATCAGGTAAAAAGGTAATCGGAGCAATTTATCTTGTTGCAAAAATAGAAAATGTCTTCGAACAAATGAAGACCATTAATCGTATTTTTGCAACAGGAACGGCAATCGCCTTATCGATTACGGCTATTTTAGGTATTTTATTAGCCCAAACCATTACGAGACCAATTGCTGATATGAAAAAGCAGGCACTGGCAATGGCAAAGGGTAATTTTTCGCGAAAAGTAAGAGTATATGGTTTTGATGAAATTGGGACATTAGCCATCACCTTTAACAACTTAACCAAAAAGCTTCAGGAAGCACAGGCAATGACAGAAGGAGAAAGAAGAAAGCTCTCGTCTGTCCTCTCTTATATGACAGATGGCGTAATTGCAACCGATCGAAAGGGTCGGGTTATTTTAATTAATGATCCCGCAGCAGAGATGCTTGATGTTTCACGTGAAACAGTCCTCTCTCAGCCAATTGTTTCTTTATTGGGGTTAAGTGATACAAATTCCTTCGAGGACCTGCTGGAAGAAAAGGATTCTTTAATCTTGGATTATAGTACAAAAGCGAAACGCTATATTCTCCGAGCTAACTTTTCTGTTATTCAAAAGGATACCGGATTTGTGAATGGCTTAATTGCTGTTCTTCATGATATTACGGAACTGGAAAAAATTGATGCTGAGCGAAGAGAGTTTGTAGCCAATGTATCCCATGAGCTAAGAACGCCGTTAACTTCAATGAGAAGTTACCTGGAGGCCCTTGCTGATGGTGCCTGGAGAGATGAAGAAATAGCTCCCAAATTTTTAGAGGTGACCAAGACGGAAACCGAAAGAATGATTCGGATGGTCAATGACCTGCTTCAACTATCGAAAATGGACAGCACAGATTATCGGCTTAATAAAGAATGGGTGAATTTTGTTACTTTCTTTCATCGCATTATCGACCGCTTGGAAATGGCAAAGGATTCAAATGTCACCTTCAAAAGACAACTGCCCCCTCATGCCATCTTTGTTGAATTGGATGAAGATAAGATGACACAGGTACTTTATAATATTATTTCAAATGCTATTAAGTACTCACCGGAAGGAGGACAAGTTACCTTCTCTATTAAAGAGGAAGAAGAAAAAATTATTGTCAGTATTTCCGATGAAGGTATGGGAATTCCAAAAGAAAATATCGGAAAAATCTTTGACCGTTTTTACCGGGTTGATAAAGCAAGGACCCGAAAATTGGGCGGAACGGGGCTTGGTCTTGCTATTGCGAAAGAAATGGTGAATGCGCATGGCGGGACAATATGGGCAACGAGTGTGGAAGGAAAAGGAACGGTTATTTCTTTTTCACTGCCATACGAGCGATTTGAAGAGGATGAATGGTGATGAGATACGAAAATATTAAATCAGCTATTTTAGTCATACTCGTGTTGTTTAGTATTGTGTTGACATGGAATCTTTGGACGTACCAGCCCAATTATGAAACGATGCAAAACAGTAATTATGTTGCAGAGGTCAATGTAAGTGAAAAACAAGAAGTCCAAAAAATTGTTACACCGGATCAAGTTCTATACCATATTAAGGGTGCACATTACGGAACCAACAGCACCACAGACCTTGAAAAAATAATCAAAGAATTGAGTCTTTGGACGTTCTATGATGTTAAAAATTATTCCGATAAAGCCGGTAATATAAACGAATTGACGCATGGAAATGGCAACACTGAAATTGTTTTTCCCGGTGAGGTGCCGATTGAATTATATCGGAGCGTTCTCAATTTTAAGGAAAAAAAGATCCCTTCTTTTAATTTTGATCGGATTATCATCAATGTAGAGAATTCTGATAAGGAAAATGGAATTGTTTATTTTGTTTCCACTATTAATCAGCAGGTTTATATAAGTCATATATCACCGGCCTATCTCAATAATTTTTATCATAATTTTTATAAAAATGCAGAACGGTTCCCGCGCTACTTTGCTTATGCTTCACCTAAGCGGACCATATTTTTGCCTGAGAAGGAAACGGATATGATGCAGTATAAATATTTGCCGGTAACTCTGCCATCAGAAGATTTCAAGGACGCCCTTTTCAGCGACCCAAGCTTTGTTCAAAAAAGCTTTATCTCACAGGGTGAAGAGTACACAAACGGTTCAAGTAAAATGACAGTGAATTACGGCAGCAATATGCTGATTTATGTTAATCCAACTGCGGAGAATGATTATATTGAAAAACCCTATGAGCTGTTAAAGCGAAGTATTGATTTTGTCAATGAGCATGGCGGATGGTCTGACTCTTATCATTATGTAGCTAAAAATGAAACGAACGGTTCTGTAACTTTCAGGCTATATAGTATTGATGGGTTCCCTGTCTTTAATGAAACAGGACTTTCAGAAATTAACGAGGTTTGGGGCAAAGATGAAATTAATAAATATGTCCGCCCAAATATTTCTTTAGAGCTCCCATTAAGGACTGAAATGCAAAAGATGACCCTCCCATCCGGTCATGATGTAATAAAGTACCTGCAAGGCCGTAAGAATTTTAGGCCGGAGCTTCTTGAGGATCTGGTGTTGGGCTATCGAATGGGAAGAGATTCAGAAGAGAAAAAATTAATCCTCTTAGAACCTGCCTGGTATTACCGTTATGATAAAACATGGGGGCAGATTTCAATGGACGACCTGGGAGGATTAAAGCATGGATTGGAGTAAAATTAAAACGATTTTTATCATAACCTTCTTAATCCTGGATGTTTATCTCTTATATCAATTCTTGAAAATCCGTGATGCCAATAAATATGAAGTCATAACGGAGGCCTCTGTCGAAGAAAAACTTAAGGCCGATGAAATTCAATATGTCGAGCTTCCGAAAGCAGTGATTAAAGATCAATATTTGAGTGCAAAACCGAAGCTTTTCAATAAAAGTGATATTTCTAAGTTAAAGGGGCAAGTTGCCACGGTAAAGAATGGAACCACGATTGAGTCAGTATTGGAAAAGCCGGTGCAAATTAGCTCAAAATTTGAGCCTGCCGACCTTTCGAACTTTATTAAGGACAACCTTCTTTATGGTGACCATTATCAATTTTGGGAGAAAAGCGATAAATTGAATACCATTACTTATTTTCAAGAAAATGATAATTATCCATTTTATAAAAATATCAATGGGATGATCACCTTCAAGCTGAATTCAGATGACCAAATTGTTTCCTATGAACAAACGTATCTTGAAGAGATTGAAAAACTTACGGCAAAAGAGGAAATTCTCCCTCCATTAAAGGCGATAGAAACATTGCATCAAAAGGGACTGCTGAAACCTAAGAGCAAAATCACAAAAATTGAACTCGGGTATTCGACCTTGATCCAGCTCGCTGCCTCACAAGTTTTAGCTCCAACATGGCGCTTTGTGGTGGATGATAAAGAAAGTCTTTTTGTAAATGCGTTTGAAGGTCAGATTATTCAATTTAACAGTGATGAAAAAAAGTCAGTGGAGTGAAATAGTATGTCATTACGTTACAGCGTCTTAGCAAGCGGCAGTACGGGGAATGCACTGTATGTAGAGTCTGATGAGCATTCATTCCTTGTTGATGCCGGGTTCAGCGGGAAGCAAATGGAAGCTCTTTTCGGGCAAATTGACCGTGATATTAGTAAGCTTACCGGAATATTCGTCACGCACGAACACAGTGATCATATTAAAGGAATTGGTGTGCTTGCACGTAAATATAAATTGCCTGTTTATGCAAATGAATTGACATGGCGTGCCATGGAAGGACTAGTTGGTGAGATTCCAACTGACCAAAAGTTTATTTTCAATATGGAAACGGTAAAAAGCTTTGGGTCAACAGATATCGAATCATTTGGAGTATCACATGATGCCGCTGAACCTATGTTTTACGTTTTTCATCAAGGCGGGAAAAAACTGGTTCTAATCACGGATACAGGGTATGTCAGCGACCGGATGAAAGGGATTATCTCCAATGCCGAAGCGTATATTTTTGAATCGAATCATGATGTTCAAATGCTGAGAATGGGAAGATATCCATGGAACATTAAGCGAAGAATCTTGAGTGATGTCGGTCATGTTTCCAATGAAGATGCTGCAATTGCCATGAGTGAAGTAATCGGTGACAACACCAGGAGGGTCTACCTTGCCCATTTAAGTCTTGATAATAATATGAAAGACTTGGCGCGAATGTCCGTATCACAAACACTGCAAAGCCAAGGATTAATTGTTGGTGAACACTTTGAGCTATACGATACAGATCCGAAAACACCAACGATATTGACCGCAGTATAGAGTTTTATGTATACAAAGAAATAATCCGGGAATAAAGAGTGAAGAAGCAGCTAATAAGCCTCTTCACTCTTTTTTTATAAAAGGCTATGTTAAAGCTCATTGTTGATTTAGCTCACTATGTTGATTGGAGCGGAAGGCACGAGACCCCAGCGGGAAAAGCGGGTCAAGGGAGACCCCGCAGGCGCTTAGCGAGGCCACTGAAAAAGTCCAAGATATTTTGCAATAGGTGATTCCCTGAAAAAACCATCCCCACTATTGACTGAAAAATCGATGAAAACCATTTTCCTCTCCCTACTTTGATGGTGAAAAACGCAATTTTTTGGGATTTTAGTTGGCAGGAAATCTCATTATTAGCAGAAAAGGACTTTTTCAGTGGCGTCCGCTTAGCGCCGAGGAGGCTCCTGACCGCCCGCGGAAAGCAAGTGCCTGGAGCGGAAATCAACAGGCAAATTTAAAAGAGCCTTTATAAAAAAGAACAAACTATGAAAAAGTTGGGAGATTTTTATAAATTTTAATATCAAGGAGTATAATTGTTTATATAAGCCAAAATAGTAATTAGCAATCTTTTCGAAAGAGAGGAATGGTGTAAAGTGGGTTATTATGATGATCATTCTCAGGGGCGCTATAAGGAACAGAAAGGAAGCAAAGGCAGGTATTTTATTACCAGTTTAGCGGGTGCTATTATTGGTGCAATAGTAGTCGTTCTTGCCATCCCAACATTGTCTAACCAAGGATTCCTTCCGTATAAAATTCAAACGAATCAAAACCTTGGTGCAGAAACAAATAATACGAATCAAGGTATCAACACGGAACAGGTTTCTGTTAAAGTTAGTACCGATACGACAAAAGCGGTTGATAAAACCGGTGCAGCGGTAGTCGGAATCACCAATATCCAATCAACAAACTTTTGGTCAGACAATGGAAACAACTCCAAGCAAGCGGCCGGGACGGGCTCAGGAGTCATTTATAAAAAAGAAGGTAATAATGCGTTTATTGTAACGAATAACCACGTTGTAGAAGGAGCAACAAGCTTAGAGGTAAGTTTAAACGACGGGACAAAAGTTCCGGCAAAGCTTCTGGGCACTGATATATGGACAGATTTAGCGGTACTGCAAATTGACGGAAGCAAAGTAAAGGAAGTTGCTGAATTCGGTAATTCTGATGTCCTAAAATTAGGGGAACCCGTTATTGCCATTGGGAATCCACTTGGCCCTACCTTCTCAGGGTCTGTAACGGAAGGTATTATTTCAGGGCTTAAGCGGACAATTCCTGTCGATATTAACGAAGATGGCGTGATCGATTGGCAAGCGGAAGTTTTACAAACGGATGCCGCAATTAATCCCGGTAACAGTGGTGGAGCACTCCTCAATATAGCCGGCCAGGTTATCGGCATTAATTCCATGAAAATATCCCAAGAGGCTGTTGAAGGAATCGGCTTTTCGATTCCAATAAATTCAGCAAAGCCGATTATTAACGATCTTGAGCATTATGGCAGTGTGAAACGTCCATATATGGGAGTCGATTTAAAATCGGTTTCCGAAATTCCTGCTTACTATCAACAAGAAGCTCTTAAACTTCCCGGAAATATTACCTATGGTGTAGCGCTTCGTCAGGTAGTGCCAAACTCGCCGGCCGCTCAGGCAGGATTAAAAGAGCTGGATGTCATCGTAGAATTGGATGGAGAAAAAATAAAGGATGTCATTGATCTTCGGAAACATCTGTATCAGAAGAAGAAAATCGGCGAAACGATGAAGGTGAAGTTTTACCGTGCAGGAAACTTACAAGAAACAACCTTAAAATTAGTTGCGGATACTTCTTCACAAAAATAGGAAAAAAGGCAGGAATGTGACGTTCCTGCTTTTTTCTATGGTAATATGATTGAGGTATCCGGCCTTTGTATTGGAGCAGATGCAAAAGTATAAAATAGGGCTAAAGGAAATGATTTTAGTATGGAAGGTGAAATGAATAATGATATATTGCTGTGAGGAACATGTGGATATTGCTTTAGATACGATTGTGGATGAATATGAAACATTTCCGTTATTAACAAAAATTCCTGTGGATAACTTATCAACAAGCTGTGAATATTGTCGAAATATGGCTACATATGTTGTGGCGAACGAGTGATCCCATACAAGATGTGGATAAAAAATGTGGACATGTGGATAACTTCTGTGGATATCTTGTTTGTAAACTGTTTGTAATCTTTTTGAAAAGGGTTGTGGATTGTGAATATCTCGATTGTGACGGTTGGCAAATTAAAAGAGAAATATTTGAAACTTGGTATTGATGAATATTTAAAAAGATTATCGGCATATGCGAAGGTGGAAATTATCGAGGTTGCAGATGAAAAGGCCCCCGAAGAATTAAGTGAGTTGGAAATGCTGCAGGTAAAGCAAAAAGAGGGTGAAAGGATCTTAGCAAAGATAAGCCAGGATACATATGTGATTGCTTTAGCGATTAACGGGAAAATGCAATCGTCAGAAGAGCTTGCCAAGACATTGGATAAATTAGCTACATACGGAAAAAGTAAAATTGCCTTCATTATCGGCGGATCACTGGGGCTAAGTGAGGAAGTATTGAATAGGTCGAACGAACAGCTGTCTTTTTCAAAAATGACCTTCCCCCATCAACTCATGAAACTCATACTTGTGGAACAGATTTACCGTGTTTATCGGATTAATCGCGGGGAACCGTATCACAAATAGAGGCGGTTTTTATATTAAATAATTACCCTGAACTATTAGCTTTTATCGCTGGAATTTGAATGCAAGTCCCATTCGGACAGGACAAGGTGAAAAGAGAGTGGTCATGTCCGAAAGCAGGTCTCATTCGGACAAGGGACTAAGAAAAAAGCGTGATCGTGTCCGAAAGCTGATCTTATTCAGACAGTGCAAGGCGGAAAAAGCGTGAACATGTCTGAAAGCAGGTCTCATTCGGACAGGACAAGCTGGAAAAAGAGTGATCATGTCCGAAAGCAGGTCCCATTCAGACAGGTCAAGGAGAAAAAAGAGTGATCGTGTCTGAATGCAGGTACCATTCGGACAGGGCAAGGTGGAAAAAGAGTGATCATGTCTGAAAGCAGGTCTCATTCGGACAAGGGACTGAGAAAAAGGCGTGAGCCAGTCCGAAAGCAGGTCTTATTCAGACAGTGCAAGGCGAAAAAGGCGTGATCGTGTCCGAAAGCAGGTCTTATTCAGACAGTGCAAGGCGAAAAAGGCGTGAGCGTGTCCGAAAGCAGGTCTCATTCAGACAGTCCAAGGAGAAAAAAGCGTGATCGTGTCTGAAAGCAGGTCTTATTCAGACAGTGCAAGGCGAAAAAAGCGTGAGCGTGTCCGAAAGCAGGTCTTATTCAGACAGTGCAAGGCGAAAAAAGCGTGAGCGTGTCCGAAAGCAGGTCTTATTCAGACAGTGCAAGGCGAAAAAAGCGTGATCGTGTCCTAATGAGGGTATCATTCGGACAGGTCAAGGAGAAAAAAGGGTGATCGTGTCCGAAAGCAGGTACCATTCGGACAGGACAAGGAGAAAAAAGCGTGAACGTGTCTGAAAGCAGGTCTCATTCGGACAAGGGACTGAGAAAAAGGCGTAAGCCAGTCCGAAAGCAGGTCTTATTCAGACAGTGCAAGGCGAAAAAAGCGTGATCGTGTCCGAAAGCAGGTCTTATTCAGACAGTGCAAGGCGAAAAAAGCGTGATCATGTCCGAAAACAGGTCTTATTCGGACAGGACAAGCTGGAAAAAGAGTGATCATGTCCGAAAGCAGGTCTCATTCAGACAGTGCAAGGCGAAAAAAGAGTGATCATGTCCGAAAACAGGTCTTATTCGGACAGGACAAGCTGGAAAAAGAGTGATCATGTCCGAAAACAGGTCTCATTCAGACAGTGCAAGGCGGAAAAAGAGTGATCATGTCCGAAAGCAGGTCTCATTCGGACAAGGGGCTGAGAAAAAGGCGTGAGCCAGTCCGAAAGCAGGTCTCTAAAACTTCTTTATCATAAAAAATGCCTGTTCCCATTCAAATCGGGCCAGGCATTTTTTATATCATTCTATTTGTTTACTTACGCTGTTCTTTCCGTGCGACTCCTGTTTGATACGCTGCTTTCATTACTGCTGCACGTACACCCTCTACTACCTTATCATTAAATACACTTGGAATAATATAGGACTCACTTAGCTCTTCATCGGAAACAACGGATGCAATTGCTTGAGCAGCCGCTACTTTCATTTCCTCGTTAATTTCACTCGCGCGGCTATCCAGTGCACCGCGGAAAATCCCCGGAAAACAAAGAACATTATTAATTTGGTTTGGAAAATCAGACCGGCCTGTCGCTAAAACCCTAACATATGGTTCAGCTAATTCAGGATCAATTTCAGGCATAGGGTTTGCCATCGCAAACACGATTGGATCTTTCGCCATTGTCTTTACATCTTCAACAGTTAAAATCCCTGGAGCTGATACACCAATAAATACGTCGGCTCCAACAATCACATCTGATAAAGTACCTTTTAGATTGTCCGGATTGGTTATCTTGGCATAATCATTCCAATACTTATTTTCATATTCTGTGTCACGGTGAATGGCTCCATGCCTGTCAACCCCAATAACGTTACGAACCCCGGCTGATAAAAGAATTTTGGTGCAAGCAATACCGGCTGCACCGATACCGGTGAAGACCACTTTAATATCTTCTATCCTTTTCTTCGTGATTCTTAATGCATTTAAAAGTCCGGCTAGAAGAACTACCGCTGTTCCATGCTGGTCATCATGAAATACAGGGATATCGAGTTCATTTTTTAACCTTTCTTCAATTTCAAAGCATCTTGGTGCTGAAATATCTTCTAAGTTAATTCCTCCAAAGGCCGGGGCGATCGCTTTTATCGTACAAATAATTTCTTCTGTATCCTGAGTGTCAAGGCAGATAGGAAAGGAATCAACATTAGCCAGCTGCTTAAAAAGCATCGACTTCCCTTCCATTACCGGCATGGCCGCAGACGGGCCAATATTGCCCAGACCAAGAACAGCGGTCCCGTCGGAGATGACAGCAACTGTGTTCCGCTTGATTGTTAAGGAATAAGCTTTTTCCGGTTCCTCGGCAATGGCTGTACAAACATTTGCGACACCGGGCGTATATACTCTTGCCAAATCCTCCCGGCTCTTAATCCTGGTTTTAAGTGCAGTCTCTATTTTCCCGCCAAGATGCATCAGAAAAGTCCGGTCAGAAATTTGCAATACTTTGACACCTTTCAGCTTTGGAAGCAATTCACAAATAAGTTCCCTTTGCTTTACCCCATGAACATTTATTGTGATATCACGAATCGATTGGGTTTTACTTGAGGATATTACGTCGACCCCAATAATATCTCCGCCTGCAGCGCTTATACAGCTTGCAATTTCCCCAAATGAAAAAACCTGTACATCTAATTGTAAACGCATAATCGTATGCGTACTGGCACCTGTTCCGATAGACACTTCCAATTCCTCCTCTATGGTTGTAGTTAATAAAATCTTTTATGAAAATGGAGTTGTAAATAAATCCCGTTTATGTCCAATTTTCTATTATGTATATGGATATAAACGAGTGTGGACCTACAAAAAAATCATTCTTTTGTTCGTTCTATTATAGTTAAAATATCGAACTCATTATAACATAGGAAAATAGACTAGAACAGAAAAAAGTACGCGAATTGAATACAATACCTTGATTTTTCGTAATACGGATTTATAATAACTTATATAAATACGCGTTTTGCGGAAAAAGTGATTGTTTTTCCGCTATAGAGATGTTGCTTATGAAGAAAATTTTATTGCTTCCGCCTGTGGAACAATGGGTGTTGTAGCAGTTAGTGGAGGAGAGGAAACAAAGTGGCAAATAAAGAACTGAAGAGAGGACTGGAATCGCGACATATTCAGATGATTGCTCTGGGCGGTACAATTGGCGTTGGTTTATTTATGGGCTCAGCAAGTGCGATTCAGTGGACAGGACCATCCGTACTCCTTGCTTATGTCATTTCCGGAATTTTTATATTTTTCATTATGCGTGCCATGGGGGAAATGTTGTATGCAGAGCCCAGTACAGGTTCGTTTGCAACATTTGGTTATAAGTATATTCATCCATTAGCAGGCTATTTAACTGCATGGAGTAACTGGTTCCAATGGGTTATTGTCGGGATGTCAGAAATTATTGCCGTCGGGGCGTACATGCAATATTGGTTCCCCGATCTTCCTGCTTGGATTCCGGGTTTAATTGCAATGGTGATTCTTGGAGCGGCAAACTTAATTTCAGTTAAATCATTTGGTGAATTTGAATTTTGGTTTTCATTGATTAAAGTCATCACCATCGTCTTAATGATTGTGGCAGGATTTGGTCTGATTTTCTTCGGAATTGGTAACGGAGGAGTTGCAACCGGATTATCAAACCTTTGGAAAAATGGAGGTTTCTTTACAGGCGGTTGGACAGGATTCTTCTTTGCTTTATCACTTGTTATTGCAGCTTATCAAGGTGTCGAATTAATTGGGATTACAGCAGGTGAAGCAAAAGATCCGCAAAAAACGTTAACGAAAGCTATTCAAAGTATCATTTGGCGTATTTTAATTTTTTATATTGGTGCAATCTTTGTTATTGTAACGGTTTACCCATGGAATCAATTACATTCAATTGGCAGCCCATTTGTTGCAACTTTTGCGAAAGTGGGGATTACAGTAGCAGCAGGAATTATTAACTTTGTTGTCATCACTTCTGCAATGTCCGGTTGTAATAGCGGTATTTACAGTGCAGGCCGTATGCTTTACACATTAGGCATAAATGGACAAGCACCAAAAATTTTTATGAAACTATCTCATAATGGTGTGCCTTTATTCGGTACCATTGGTGTACTAGTTGGTTTAGCGGTTGGCGTTATTCTAAGTTATATTGCACCAAAAAATTTATTCGTATATGTTTACAGCGCGAGCGTACTTCCCGGAATGATTCCGTGGTTTGTTATTCTGATTAGTCAAATTCAATTCAAAAAAGTAAACGGTGCTAAAATGGACAATCATCCATTCAAAATGCCTTTTGCACCTGTATCCAATTTCATGACAATTGCTTTCTTAGTTATGGTATTAATAGGTATGTGGTTTAATACAGATACTCGTATATCTCTTATTGTAGGGATTTCTTTTCTTGGTATCATTACCATTAGTTATTATGCATTGGGAATAGGGAAGCGTGGAGCGGCAAATGTTCCAACAGATGATAAATGGGTTTCTTAAACGATAATTAACTTTGTTTGATTTTGTTAGAGTAAGGTTTGCCTGGAAAATCAATAAAAATAATATAAAAAAAGCCCCGAAGTTTCACTAACCTTCGAGGGCTTTTCTTTATAATTATAAAATTTTCTCAAGAAATGCACGTGCGCGATCGCTCTTTGGTTTTGCAAAAAACTCCTGGGGAGCCGAATCCTCCATTAATTTTCCTTCGTCCAAAAAGACGATGCGGTCGGCGACTTCCCTTGCGAAGCCCATTTCATGTGTCACAATGACCATGGTGATTCCGGTATGGGCTAAAGATTTCATTACATCCAATACCTCTTTTACCATTTCCGGATCGAGTGCAGATGTCGGTTCATCAAACAACATGATTTCCGGTTCCATCGCTAGTGCTCTTGCAATGGCAACACGCTGCTTTTGCCCTCCTGATAACTTGGAAGGATATATATTTGCCTTGTCCTCTAAACCAACTCGTTTTAATAACTCCATCGCCTTTTTTTCAGCCGCCTCTTTCGCGACTTTTTTAACAGTGATAGGAGCATATATCATATTCTGCAGGACTGTTTTATGAGGGAATAAATGGAAATGTTGAAATACCATTCCAATATTCTGGCGTAGGGATAAGATATTTGTTTTTGGATCGGTAATTTCTTGACCATTCACCACTACCTTCCCGCTAGTAGGGGTTTCCAGTAAATTTAGGCACCGTAAGAAAGTGGACTTTCCGGAACCGGATGGTCCGATAACAGCCACAACTTCACCTTTGTTAATATCAGTAGAAATCCCTTTTAATACTTCTAATTTACCAAATGACTTATAAACGTTTTCTACCTTAATCACTACGACGAAGTCTCCTTTCTAATACACGTGCACCTGCAGTCAGAAGCAGAACCATTCCATAGTAAATCAGGCCCACTAGAATAAGCGGTTCAAAATATAGGAATGTTTTGGAACCGACAATACTGGCACGACGTAATAGATCTGTTACACCAATAGTAGATACTAAGGCTGAATCTTTCAGCAAAGCAATACTCTCATTCGCCAATGCGGGCAGAATATTTTTAATGGCTTGTGGAAGAATGATATCTTTCATCATTTGCCGATAGGGAACACCTAGAGATAATGCAGCTTCGCGCTGTCCCTTATCTACTGCCAAAATGCCGCCTCGAATGGTTTCAGAAACATAAGCAGCTGAATTTAGGGCAAAGGCAATAACCCCGGCTTGTAATGCCGGAATATCATATCCCGTCAATTGCGGGATAGCATAATAGATTAATGCAATCTGTAAAATTAATGGGGTTCCCCGGAAAATCGATGTATAAAATACACCTAACCATTTTAGCGGTTTAATAGTGGAGATTTTAATAAGCGAAAGTACAATTCCCAGAATAAAACCAATGATAGTTGAGAGGATTGTAAATTGTAACGTGACCAATATCCCTTGTAAAATAAAAGGGATATAGGGCACGATTTGATTAAATTGCAAATGCATGCCCTGCTCTCCTCCCTTATAATTATTTTTTGTTAAACCATTTTTTAACTAATTTATCCATTTCACCGTTAGCCTTCATTTCCTTTAATACTTTGTTGAATTCAGCAACATATGATGAGCCTTTCGGAAAGGCTACGGCAGATCCGGCAATTTCAGTGTTTGGAATAACAGTAAATTTAAGATCTGTATTGGATGCTGTATATCCTTTCGCAACAGTGTCCTCGATAACAGCCGCATCAATACGGTTTGCTTTTAGATCCTGAATGATATCGGGGATTTTATTTAAAGATACAATTTGAATCCCTTTAACATCCTTGACTGCTCCCTCTTGAATAGAACCAAGCTGAACGCCTACTTTTTTGCCTTTTAAATCATCTAAAGTTTTAAAGTTTGCATTTGTCTTTGATATGATGGTATTTTTTGCCTCAAAATAGATATCAGAGAAATCAGCGTTTTTCAAGCGTTCCGGTTTTGGGGTCATACCGGCCATTACGAAATCAGCACGCTTGGACTGTAAAGCAGGAAGCAGTCCATTAAAATCCATGTCCTTTACATCGACATCAAAATTTAGTTTACTGCCAATATATTTAGCAATATCGACATCAAAGCCGACAATTTTGCCTGAAACTGTGTCAAAATCTTCATATGGAGGGTAATCTGCAGAAGTAGCCATAATCAATTTCTTTTTCGGTGCATTCCCTTGTGACGCAGTGGATTTATTTTGCTGATTGCCTGAGGTACCGCAGGCTGCTAAAATGGCCATACTCATGATTAGTGATAAGATTATAACAAAAGATTTTTTCAAATCTAACACTCCTTTGTTTATTTATGTTAATTAATTTATAAATATTCAACTACTTTGTTATTATAAATACAGTGTTTTAATTTTTCAACCAGAAATAAATAATTATACGAGAATAATAGGTGATTATTCAATTTACGGAATATTCACTGAATATTGAAAGCCTGTTTAGTTACTCTTAGCATCTATTTATTAAAGCATTAAAGGATAACAAACATACTCAAAAGTGGAAAACAAGAGAGGAGTTATGTATATGCAAAGCTGGAATCATTTTTTTCAGAATAAAATTGATGATATTCTGTTAGAATTAAAAAACTATGTAGAAATGGAAAGCCCGAGCTCCAATAAGAATGCAGTAGACAAACTGGGTTCTTATATTCAACAACAATTTCTAAAGCTCGGCTGCCGTCTTACAAGGATTAAACAAGAAGAATTTGGGGACCAGCTACGGCTGGAGTATGGAGAAGGAGAGGAACAAATTCTTATATTAGGCCATTTCGATACAGTAAAGGACATTGGCACCCTTGAACAGGAGCCTTGGAGAGTAGAAGAGGGAAGGGCTTATGGACCTGGCATCTATGACATGAAAAGCGGCATTGTTTTTGCTTATTTTGCCCTGGAGGCTATTAGAGAACATAAACTTCCTTTAAATAAACGTCTTGTTTTTCTATGGAATACAGATGAAGAGATGGGAAGCCCTTCCTCCAGAAAGTATATACAAGAAGAAGCCTCCAAGAGCAGCTCTGTTCTCGTGCTTGAACCATCATATGGATCCGGTTCATTGAAAACGAGCAGAAAAGGCGGCGGGGAGTTCAAGGTGATGGTACATGGCAGGGCTGCACATGCAGGCAATGACCATGCTAAAGGCGTGAATGCCATTGCGGAATTGGCTCATCATATCCTTGAAATTCAATCCTGGACAAATTATGAAGAAGGCACCACTCTTTCAGTAGGGATGATCAACGGCGGTTCGGCATCGAATGTAGTACCTGAATTTGCAGAAGCCATCGTAGATGTTCGTGTGGCAAAAAAATCTGCCATGTCTATTGTACAACGCCAAACTGTTGCGTTAACTCCTGTTCATCCTGAAGCGAAAGTCTCGGTTCACTGGGAATTTGTTACACCGCCAATGGAACGAACAGAGCAAACCGAACAGCTTTACCTGCTTGCCTATAAACAGGCAGCAGAAGAAGGATTTGAACTGACTGAAATGAATGCCGGCGGGACGAGTGATGGGAATTTTGCGGCAGCCGCAGGGGTGCCGGTTCTTGATGGACTTGGGCCGGTCGGAGATGGTGCCCATGCCCCTCATGAGCATATCATGCTAAAAGATATCCCTGAACGTATAGCCTTATTAGTAAGGATGCTGACAGCTTTATAAGGATGGAAAAAAGGGAATGGCGAATTCTATAAAAAATGCAGATAAGAACTGAAATGAGATTATTCACAAAATGGAAACAAGTTCAAGGTTGAAGATTAGTGGAGAATTTGATAATATAAAACAAACGAAAAGACTATGTGTAACTGGCGAAACGCGGATAACCGCGAGGGAGCACATAGTGTCGAAGCCGTTCGCCTGGGCAGAGGTAAGGGATTTAATCCCTTACCTCTTTCTGTATATTAGGAGGGGATTGATAAAACGAGAGGTCTATACTCTTTTTAAAAATTATATTTTCATAAAATTTGCAATTTTAATTACTGAATTAATTTTTGGAATTTGAAAACTATCATAAATAAAAAAAAGAGGGGAAAACAAAATGACCACATTAACTTTAGGCAAAGTGAAAACAATCAAAACCTTGAATAATATTGCAGAAAGCGGGCTAAAAGTATTCAATAACGATCATTTTACAATCGACAATGACAGTGAAAATCCTGATGCCATTGTTGTTCGCAGCTTTAACATGCATTCAATCGAATTCGGCAATAATTTAAAAGCAATCGCACGGGCCGGTGCCGGTGTCAATAATATTCCGGTCGACAAATGCACAGAGCAAGGAATCGTTGTTTTTAATACCCCGGGTGCTAATGCTAACGCTGTAAAAGAAATGGTTTTAACCACATTAATGGCTTCATCCCGTAACCTTTTTGCCGGTGTGGCCTGGACAAAGACATTAGCAGGTGAAGGCGATCAAGTGCCAAAGCTTGTAGAAGCAGGAAAGAAGCAATTTGTTGGAAAAGAAATTAAGGGAAAAACTCTCGGTGTAATCGGTTTAGGCGCGATTGGGCGGCTTGTAGCCAATGATGCGCTCGATTTAGACATGGATGTGATCGGGTTTGACCCGTTCATCTCTGTCGATACAGCATGGAAATTGTCCCGTAAGGTCCAGCGCGCGATGACGATTGAGGAGCTGTTTGCTAACTCTGATTATATTACTGTACACGTTCCGTTAACCGATGACACAAAAGGATTGTTTAACCAAGAAACCTTTAGCATCATGAAGCCGGATGTTTATATTTTGAATTTCTCACGCGGTGAGCTTGTGAATGAAATTGATATGGCAGTTGCACTGGAAGACGGAAAAGTTGGTATGTATATTACAGACTTCCCGAATGAAAATGTGTTGAAAATGAAAAATGCTGTTCCAATCCCGCATCTTGGTGCCTCAACGCAAGAATCAGAGGAAAATTGTGCTTTTATGGCGGCACTCCAGGTAAAGGAATTTCTGGAAACAGGAAACATCAATAACTCAGTGAATTTCCCAAATGCGTCCCTTCCTTATACCGGAAAGCGCCGTGTGGCAGTATTCCACCAAAACGTTCCAAACATGGTTGGGCAGCTTACATTGGCTATATCAAGCTATAACCTCAACATCGCTGATATGGTTAACAGAAGCCGTGGAGGATACGCGTACACGATGATTGATATTGACAATAAAGTAAACGGCGATATTATTCCCGGTTTGGAAGAGAAAATCAACCAAATCGAAGGCATCGTTACAGCCCGTATTATTTAAACCTAAATAGGAATCGTTTTAGATTATAAATGTAATCATTTTGAGGCCGCTCGGTATTTTCTGAGCGGTCTCTTTTCAGGATGTAAAAAGTATACGGTACTATTATCCCGGTATAATCGTAATCTGGAAAAAATAGTTTTAAATATTAAAAATAGTTTACAAAAATGTTACGTACTGGGGTGAATAAATTGGAAAATAATGCTCAAACACCTTATATAATAACATTTGGCACTACTTCTATTGTTTGTTACGTAGAGCGTTTTTACACAACTTCGATAGAAAAAACCTACTAAATAACCATTTCCTATGGAAGTTTTTGATGTTAAATTTCATTATGTCTAAATAATACATAAATGAAATTTAAGGAAGTGCTACAATTGAAAAAAAATCTAGTAACAGCAGCTGCAACGGCAGGGCTTATATTTACAGCTTTTGGAGCCTCTGCAAGCGCACAGGAAACTACATATACGGTTCGTCCGGGAGACAGTCTTTCGAAAATCTCTAATTTAAATGATGTTTCTATTAATAACTTAAAAGATTGGAATCATCTTTCCGGCGATAAAATCTATGTAAATCAAAAGCTATCACTTACCTACACGGTAAAATCAGGTGATAGTCTTTGGGCAATTGCAAGAACATATGGTACTACAGTAAGGGAACTTAAAAGCCTGAATGGATTAACATCCGATTTAATTCTTATCGGACAGCAATTGAAAGTACCGGAATCGAATTCAAGTACCCCGGCTTCAACTATTACAAACAATCCAAATTATGTTGTTCGAAGCGGCGATACCCTTTCTGTGATAGGGGCTCGTTTTAATCTATCCGTTTCACAGCTTAAAGCAATGAACCATTTAGCAACGGACACAATTTATGTTGGACAAACTCTAAATGTGAGAAGTGCTCGGACAAATCCGGCTATTACTAAAGTCTCTGCCGCATCCACACATATTGGCAAACAAACGATCGCAAAGTCCTATTCAAAGGCTGTCGAAAAGTCAGTGGGAACGTCTAATTCAACAGCTATCCAAAAACCGGTAGCTACAACCAATTCAACAGCGGCCCAAAAACAGGTGGCAACAACCAATTCAACAGTGACCCAAAAACAGGTGGCAACATCCAATACAACAGTGGCAGAAAAACCGGCGGTAACGTCCAATACAACAGTAACTGAAAAACCGGCGGTGACGTCCAATACAACAGTGGCAGAAAAACCGGCGGTAACGTCCAATACAACAGTAACTGAAAAACCGGCGGTGACGTCCAATACAACAGTGGCAGAAAAACCGGCGGTAACGTCCAATTCAACAGTAACTGAAAAACGGGCGGTGACAACCAATTCAACAACAGTTGAAAAACCAGCGGCAACTTCCACTTCAAAAGTTCAGGCAATTATCGATGATGCCAAGAAATACATTGGTACACCATATAGCTGGGGAGGGAATACTCCAGCGGGATTTGATTGCAGTGGTTTTACAAAATATGTATTTAATAATGTAGGGATTTCGTTACCCCGAACAACTGCGGAGCAATGGGATGCAACAACACCAGTCAATTCACCAAGTATAGGTGATCTTGTCTTTTTTGAAACATACAAAAAAGGACCATCACATGTTGGAATCTACCTGGGGAACAACAAATTTATTAGTGCTGCGTCATCAGGCGTAACCATCTCCGATATGACAGCCACTTATTGGAAAACCAGATATCTAGGTACTAGATCTGCCTTTTAATAATTTAGTGAGGTATTGATTTATTGCTAATTACGTATATTGGCAACAAAACAGTATAGCAAATAATGAAAAGGCCCGAATAAATCGGGCCTTTCGTTAGATATGGTTTAATTGAACCGTTTTATTTTTATGAGTTTTTTGAGCTAATTCGTATTCAAGGTAATCCAGACAGGTAACCATTGTATGCGCAAGCTCTTCAATAACAGGGATTGTAACTGAATTACCAAACTGTTTGTATTGTTGGATTCGACTCATCTTTTCAGGGAAAGAAAAAGCATCAACACCATCTTCAATGAATGCGTAATTGATAAAACCTTGTAATTTCCCCCACTCTCTGGGAGTCATTAATCTGATGCCCTCATTATTAAGCGGAGTTTGTTTACCTTTTACCGTCATACCGCCAATATGCTCCTGTGGATCGTATACAAGGTTTCTTTCTTTACCGGAACCCCCGGTTGCAAGTAAAGCATTGGATACAGGATTTACAATACTATTGTCATTTACAACGATATATCCAAATCCATTTCCTTTGCCTTTATGTCTGTCTTTATGTTTCCTTAAAGTGGTAAGATAACCCTTGGCAAGATAAAAATCCGCTTCATTACCAAAATCTAAAAGATCATTCAAATCCTTATAAATAGGCTCCTTTTTCCTGCTTTTTGGTAAATTCTTTATCGGAAGCTCCTTTAAAAAATCTCCAAAATAATTCCGGTCAAACCCCATGAAATATACTCTTGGTCTGTTTTGCGGTAACCCGAAATTTCTTGAATTTAATAAGAAATTAGTAGGATTAAACATAATTTCACCTGTTAATGGATGTTGCTCAACACCAATTACATGATAATTAAGCTCTTTAACAAGTGTTTCGAGTATTATTGTAATCGTTTGGCCGCTTTTATGTCTAAGAAGACCTTCAACGTTTTCAAGAAGAAATGCTTTTGGCCTTGTTCGATTCAAAATATCTGCAACATCGAAAAACAAGGTACCTCGTGTTTTATCAATAAATCCTTCTTTTTTCCCGGCAATTGAAAAGGCTTGGCATGGAAAACCACCTAATAAAATCTCGTAAGAGGAATTCTCCACTTTCGCTTTAAACTCTTCACTTGTAACATCATTAAATGGGTCTTCATTATAAAGATGTTTGTATGTCTCGCAAGCATATTTATCTAATTCAGCAGATAAAACATTTTCAAAACGACCTGTCATTTCAAAACCTCTTCTAATGCCGCCTATCCCGGCAAACAGGTCAATTGTTTTATATTTCAAAGGAATCACTCCCATAAATCAAAATGGACAGTTTATATGATTAGAAACTAGTAGTCAAAGTGCATAGACTATAATTATATCATAATCGATTACCCCATTTTAAAAAGTGAAAAAATCACCGGTTGGGGAGTATTTCGAATTAATAGAAATATATAGTAATAGAATAATACGATTGTAGTTAATGAGAGGGATTGGGGAATTTGATAAATTAACCAGTCAATATATTGCTTATTAATAAACCTGAATTCAGAAAAATACATATTCCGCCGGCTTCCCGATATACGTAATAAAGATGTAGCGGTCCTATCTGCAATAATAGATGAAATAAAAAGAGGATAAACCGAATACTAACCTGTTTCGGCACATCCACTGTTTTTACCATTCCTTTGGCTCATAGTTAAGATCTTTAAATAATTGATTTCGTTCTTTTTTTGATAAATCGCGCCATTGTCCAAGGGGAAGGTTCCCTAAATGAATATTCATGATTCGCGTTCGCTGCAATCTAAGAACATCGTATCCAAGGGCTTCACACATGCGGCGAATTTGCCGATTTAAACCTTGTGTTAAAATGATTTGAAAAACATATTTGGATAGTTGAGTAACTTCACAGGGCAATGTTTTTGTATTTAAAATTTCGACACCGTTTGCCATTCTTTTTAAAAACTCAGGAGTAATCGGCTTGTCTACTGTCACAATATATTCTTTTTCATGCTTATTTTCGGCACGTAAAATTTCGTTGACAATATCTCCATCGTTCGTAAGAAGTATTAAGCCATCTGAATCTTTATCAAGTCGCCCAATGTTAAATATTCTTAATGGATGGTTGACTAAATCAATAATATTTCCTTTAACATTTTTCTCTGTCGTGCTGGTAATGCCTACGGGTTTATTTAAAGCGATATAGACGTAATTTCTTGCCATTCGGATAGGATTTCCACTAACCCGAACATCATCTCCCGGCTCAACTTGACTGCCTATTTTTGCAATCTTCCCATTTATCGTGACTCTTCCTTCACTGATTAATTTATCTGCTCCGCGCCTGGATGTTTTTCCAGATTCACTAATAAATTTATTAATTCGCATGTTAACCACACCCTTAAGTGGAGAATTATTGATAAGAACACACAACAATCACTTTAAGATTATAACTGGGCCAAGTAATGGTTGTTTTGTTCAAACTCTAGCTTTAATAATATATAAAAAAAAAGGAACAAGCAATTCTATCCAAATAGTTGTCCTTCCAAAATTCATCAGTTCATTTTGGCTCAATTACTCTCAATGGGTATGGTTATATCTCAACTAAAATTTGCTATAAGAAGTCGCCGTGAGTATGGGCAGGAAATCTTTCGGGTTATCTTCATATATACAGGAATCGTTTCCAGGGAGGGGTAAAAGCTTTAGTTGTTTTATGCCAGGCTTTTGAAACGTCTCTAATGCTCATTGTTTTTTTATTGTTTACAAAAATGTATACATGTTTACTTAATGTAAACGTTCTGTATACAAAGACGTTTACATGTATACAAACTCGTTTACTTCCCTTTATGACGGTATGTGTACAAGTTTGTTAGTATTGTTTACAAAGTTGTATACAATTTTATTTCTTTTTAATAAACCTCAATAAAGAATCTATCAATCTTCTATAACATAGAAACATTAAGGTAAATACATACCGGACTTGGATCCGAAACAACAAGAGACCAAGAGTGCAGGGGAATAGCCGGAATGCGGCATTAATACAGCCCATGAACATAATATCTTTAAAGATCCTGAAGGAAAAGCGATATAATTGTCGAACAGTTCCCCATTCTAAATTCATTGGCAGAATCATTGAAAAAAATGAATTAAATAAAAACAAGAATCCCCTAGTGGGTTGAGTTATACTAATTATTAGTTGTGTAAAAACCTCACTTTAATTGTTTACAAAAACGTATACATGTTTACTTAATGTAATCAAAATGTTTACAAAGGAGTTTACATGTTTACAGATACGTTTACATGTTTGCGAATCTGTTTACTTCCTTATAAGATAGCGTGTTTACAGGATTGTCATCATTGTTTACAAAAAGAGAACGAGTTTACAAGTTGTTTACAGGTTTACAAATTTATTTCTTTTCGTATAGTGTATTGAAGAATCCGGTAATCTTCTATACCCTTAAGATATGGCACCTAGATACATATTCATTTAAAAAATAAATCTATTAAAAAGAAAAGGAATGATTTTTATGACTAAATCCAGAATTGCAGCGGTTGATGTAGGAAATGACTCAATTAAAGCTATTTTCGGGGAAATAGACTACGAATTAAATATCCCTAATATTGTGGCACGAGATACGGAAGATCGACCGGTGATTGGAATAGAAGAATTAGATGATAAAAATCCATTAGATGGAATTCATATTAAAGTCCACTCCCCTGCATTAAAAGAGAATAATGTTATTTATCGTGTAGGTAATTTGGCAACCAAAACTGACAATGCTACAGAACTTGACCCGGGCAGCAGTAAATCAGAAGAAGACCAAACATTAGTTATGCTCTTTACTACATTGGCATTGGATGCAGTAAGGGCGGAAAACGCACAAATTTTCCCGAAAACGAAAAATGTGATTGATGCAAACTATACGCTGGGCACAGGTCTCCCTCTTCGCGAAGTGAAGGAAGGTAAGGATGCAGGATATCGCTCAAGATTAATTGGCTCTGTTCACCAAGTAGAATTTCTTGTCACACCAAAATACCAAGGATTAAAAGTAAATATAAAGTTTGATGAAGTAAAGGTATATCCGGAAGGCTTTGCTGCCTACATTAACCTTGTGATGGATAATAATTTAAAAATTATTAATAAGGATTTAATAGATAAAAGGATTTTAATCCAAGATATCGGCGGCCTATCAACAGATATCGCAGTCATTAAAAATCGAAATGTCGATGACGATAAGGCACAAGGATTTAATCTTGGTGTATCAGAATCATTAGAAGCAATTAGAGAAGAAATTAGAAAAAAACATGGCGTCGAGTTGGATAGCCGCAGGGATGTTGTTGAAATTATCACCAGAAAAAATGATCGCAATCATATTATGGTCAAAGGAAGCAGGACAAGTGTTCATGATATTACCGACCGTATCCTCCTTGATTTAGCGAAGAAACAATATCGGTTATTACGAAATGTATGGTTAAAAAACTCGCAAACAGAAATCTGCTATTTTGTCGGCGGCGGAGCCAATGTATTAAAGGAATATATTAAAACACTAAATAATAATTTAGACGGATATAATATTGAATTCTTTGAAGATGAAAAAGAGAGTATTTGGATGATGGCAAATGCTTATTATAAGCTAATCACCGACTTTGTAAGAAAAATGGAGAAACCCAAAGTGGCCCAAGTGGTCCAAGAGCCTGTAAAGAAATAATATAAGGTGATTCTATGAAAAAATCCGCCTCAAATGAGGTTAAAAGAGGCCAGGCGATATCCTTTCGCATCCCTTCTGATACACCTGACCATCTCTTAAAGCATTTACAAAAATTAAAGGATACAGAGCGAAGGAATTTTTCGAGTAAAATTGCTGATTTTGTGATGCAAGGCGTCGGTAATTCCTATGCGAGGGAACGGGAAACGATCACAATTCCCCTCCCCCATAAATTAAGTAAAGCGCAACGGGATTGGTTAAAGCATGAGCACTCAGAAGCATTGCTGGGAAGTATTATTTATCAGCTGCTTTCTGACCCAATTCGGGCTACCTCATTACTGGCTTCAATGAATAGTAATTCTTTGGATATCAATCAGGCATTGTACCTGCAAGAAGAAATGGTTCCGAAAGACCTGAATGATGAAAGTCAGGACCGGTTAGTTTCAATTGAGGAAACTGCTGCAGCTTCTGATCTGGATGAAATGGATGATGACTTAAGTACCTTTGATTGGGAGAATGCAGACAGAGATCCTTTATCTATCGAAGAAAAGGAAGATAGTGAGATAGAAAATGACCTGGATGACCTCCTTGGTGATTTCCTTGCGAGCATGAATAAGTAAAAAAGGAAAGAGGCTGACAACAGATAGATGTCAGCCTTTTCCTTATGCTTTATATTGAAGAAGAAGCAATATTTGTGAATTTTTTGAATATATTTGTTATAATTTTCATGCCGTTTGGGTGGTTTTTAAAATCTAATTAGTTGGTGAAATTATGGAGTTGCCAAAAAATATTGTCCGTGAAAATGGGACATTAAATGATGAAAAAATCCTTAAAAAGGAGATCCTCTACAAAGGGATGAATGGAAAATATGTGGAAAGATTTTTTTTGTCACCAACTAAAAGCTATGTGTTCAAGCCTTTAACCAATAATGATCAGTTAGGAAAAGAAGTGTGGGTTAATGAACATATCCTTTCTTCCTTTCCAAATATTTATCCTAAAATGGTCTCCTATTCAGCAAATCATCAGGATCTCGAACAAAATTGGGTGATTTTTGAGGACCTTGGCCAGCTGACACATGTGTTTAATGAGGAAACAGTATTCGGCGTGACGAAGCTAATCGCCTGGTGGCATTCCCTTCCAACCGAAAAATGGGAGATTGTCCCCTTAAAAGGCCCAAAACCACATTTCCAAGATATCGTATCAGAAGTAATCCTAAAGAAAGATAATTTTATTAAATTATTGCCATTACTGGGTATTGAAGAAAATATAATTCTTTATCTTTTTACCCGTCTTGAACAAAGTGAATTCTCAAAGAAAATGGTTTTATCTCATGGGGATTTACATTTGGGAAATTATGCTGTCGCGAACAACCGGACGGTTGTTTTGGACTGGGAGCACACCCACTTAAATATGCCCTATTGGGATTTATACCATGTCATTGATATGTCCCATCCAATTTTTCCTAAGCAAATTACCAGTGAGTTTAGAGAGCAAATCTTAAAAATCTATCTTGGTCAGATAAATCACACGGTAAATGGAGAGGAATTTATCCAAGAATATCATCTATTCTCAGCTGTGTTCTCCATCTGGATGATTATGCTTATTTTAAAGGATTTAAAGAGTAACGATGGAAAGTGGTCTAAAGAGCAGCTGGAAAACCAGCTTAAAGAGACGGTTTCTAGCTTAAAGCAGTGTGTGAATTCACTATATTACCGATGACAATAATTGAAAAAGCTAACCCGGAATGGGTTAGCTTTTTCTCTTTACGCCTTTTGTTCAAAAAGCTGGGCAATTTCAACGACAACGTTTGTCGCTTTGATCATATTATCAACGGAAATAAACTCGAACTTCCCGTGGTAGTTTTCGCCGCCTGTAAAAATATTTGGCGTAGGCAGCCCCATATAGGATAGCTGGGAACCGTCAGTGCCTCCGCGGATCGGTTTAATATCCGGTTCGATATCCAAGTTTTTCATCGCCTCGTAGGCAATGTCGACAATTTCCTTAACAGGCTCAATTTTCTCTCTCATATTGTAATATTGATCCTTTAATTCAAGAAGAATATTGTCTTTTCCGTATTTTGCTTGCAGTTCATTGACGACGTTTTCAATTGTCTTTTTTCGCTGATTAAATTTTTCTTTGTCAAAGTCCCTGATAATATAGTGAAGATTGGTTTGCTCCACATCGCCATTAAAGGAGATCAGGTGGTAGAAGCCTTCGTAGCCTTCAGTATGTTCAGGTGCTTCCTCTGAAGGAAGTTTGCTGTTGAGCTCCATTGCAATTTTCGTAGAATTCACCATTTTGTTTTTTGCTGAACCGGGATGAATATTGTTCCCCTTAATGGTAATTTTTGCAGCCGCCGCATTGAAGCTTTCGTATTCCAATTCCCCTAGCGGACCGCCATCCACTGTGTAGGCATATGTAGCATTGAAGGCCGTAACGTCAAACTTATGAGGTCCCCTGCCAATCTCTTCATCCGGTGTGAACGCAACGCGGACTTTACCGTGTTTAATTTCAGGATGCTGAATCAAATAATTCATTGCCGTCATGATCTCGGTAATGCCAGCTTTGTTGTCGGCTCCTAGAAGCGTCGTACCGTCTGTTGTAATAAGGGTATGTCCTTTATATTGCGGCAGGTTTGGAAAATCCTTTACAGTCATAACGACCTTTAGTGCTTCATTTAAAACAATGTCGTTTCCATCATAGTTTTCCACGATTTGAGGGTTCACATTTTTACCGGTAAAATCGGTGGCTGTATCAACATGGGCCAAAAATCCAATCGTAGGTACGGATTTTTCAGTATTGGAAGCTAAGGTTGCCATTACATACCCATTCTCATCCATAGTAACTTCTTGCATACCGATGGCTTTCAATTCATCGACAAGCATTTTAGCCAGCGTCAACTGCCCAGGCGTAGAAGGACAAGTCTCACTGCTATCATCAGACTGCGTGTCGACTTTAACATAGGAGGTAAATCTTTTAATGAGTTCGTTTTTCACTTGTACTCACTCCCTTTTTGTGTTTATACATGTTTATGATAGCACTTTAGCAGGTTTGCTACACCCTTTTGAAAAATGAATAAAGATGGTTAAGCTTAACTCTCGGAAAATGGTGTCCAACTCTCGGATTGTACGGATTAACTGAGGAGGATTGTTCTTGAACTCCAAGACACCGGCAATATTTTTTACCTCTAAAATGACACCGTGCCAAGGAGTCAAACAAAAGGTATCAATTTAAAATTTTTCATTTAAAGAGGGAGGTAAATCGTGGGAAATGTGGTGTTCAAATGGAAATGGATGCTTCCGGAAAATCTCTGCAACTCTCTCTTCCCCGCCAATACCAGCCTCTACTGATGCTTGTTTAGCCGCCGGCAAAAGTTGTGCGGGATGGCCTGCGGATAACCGATTTTGAGCAAATAGTAAACCGTCTAAAGTCAATGATGGATCCCTGTCTTTAACATTAATGGTCCTTCACCTCCATAAATAATAAGCCTCACATGCATCTTAGCATATCTAATAACGATACTAATACCGACAATAAAATTTCAAAAACTAACTGTTGACCGAAGTAGTCAACGGAGTTACAATGTCATTGACTACTATGGTCAACAGTTATAAAGAAAGGGGCTGCCAGTATGTTTACGAAATTTCTTAACTTAGATATAGAAAAACAAGACCGAATAATTAATGCGGCAATAAAGGAATTTGCCCAGAAAGGATATGAGAAAGCATCGACAAACGAAATCGTCAAAGAAGCGGAAATATCGAAGGGATTGCTGTTTCATTATTTCGGCAATAAAAAGAAACTGTATTTATTTTTGTTTGATCACTGCTGCGAAATGATTGCCGATGAATTTTACAAAAAAGTGAACTTAACAGAAAGGGACTTTTTTGTCCGAATCCGCAAGGCTGTCATGATCAAGATGGATTTGCTGAATAAATATCCCGATATTTTCAAATTTATTGAAGAAGCCTATTTCGAGGAATCACCGGACGTGAAAGGTGATTTAGAAAAAAAGATCAAGCAACTAAATGATATCAATATTGGCAAGATTTACGAGGGCATTGATATTTCTAAATTTAGAGACGATATGGACATCGAGAAAATCTTAAAGATCATCACATGGACTATTGAAAAAATTAGCGAAGAGGAGCTTCTCCAAGCAAAGCAAACGCCAACACATCAAATCGATTATGATAAGGCTCGTTTGAAAGCGGAAGAATACTTCGAGATCTTAATCAAGCTTTTTTATAAATAAGGGGGCTGTTACGATGAATGTGATTGAAATTAAGAACCTAACAAAGACCTACGGCAAGGCAAGAGGAATAACGGATATCAGCTTTCACGTCGAAGAAGGCGAGATTTTCGGCTTCATCGGTCCGAACGGTGCAGGGAAATCAACGACAATCAGAACACTGCTCTCACTTATATACCCTACAAGCGGCAGCGCTACGATTTTTGGAAAAGACTGCATACAGTTTGCTCCGGAAATAAAAAAGGAAATTGGCTATTTACCATCAGAGGTATTTTATTATGACAATATGAAGGTAAAGGACCTATTAAAATACTCAGCTAGTTTTTATAAAAAAGATTGCAGAAAAAGAATCAAAGATTTAGCGGAAATCATGGAGTTGGACCTTAATAAAAAGATAGATGACCTCTCATTGGGGAACAAAAAGAAGGTTGGGATTGTTCAAGGACTGCTCCATGAACCAAAACTGATCATTTTAGATGAACCTACGAGTGGGCTCGATCCCTTGATGCAGCAAAAATTCTTTGAATTGCTAGAGTTAGAGAATAAAAAAGGCGCGACGATTCTATTTTCATCCCATATTTTAAGTGAGGTCCAAAGATTATGTAACCGTGTGGCCATCATTAAAGATGGTAAAATTGTTACCGTTGAAAAAATTAGTACCTTACAAGAAAACAACTATAAAAAGTTCAAAATTGAAACGAAGACCAAACTGGACCAGGATTATTTCAAAATCAGCGGTGTTAACAATTTAGAGGTAAAGGATAACGTTTCCAGTTTTTTATTTAGAGGAAATATTAATGCTGTGATGAAAAAGATAGCTGAAATTGAAATTGCCAATCTATGGATTGAAGAGCCGGACCTTGAGGAGATTTTTATGCATTACTACGAAAAGGAGGCTTAAGGAGCTATGAATATACTTTTACATGAATTAAGGGCTTATCGGAAATCTACAATCATCTGGTCCATATCCTTAATTTTAATAATGGTTCTTTTTATGTCGTTTTATCCTTCCTTTGCAAAGGATTCAGAGGCATTTAAAAAAATACTCGAAGGTTATCCTGCGGCGATAAAAAATGCATTAGGATTAAACCCGGGAAATTTCTTTACTATTTTGGGTTTTTATTGCTTCCCATTATCTTTTATTACGCTTTGCGGCGCAATACAGGCTATGAATCTCGGCACCGCCATTGTCAGCAAGGAAGTACGTGAAAAAACAGCCGATTTTCTATTATCAAAGCCGGTTACCCGCTCTACTGTTTTGACAGCCAAGCTGCTGGCGGCATTAATCTCCATCGTCATTACGAATATCGTTTATATAACGGCTGCGAACGTAATGGCCAACCAAGTCAAGACAGAAAAATTTAGCTTCAAATTATTTATCATGCTTTCACTCACCATGTTTTTTATTCAGCTGATATTTCTTGCCGTAGGAATTATCGTTTCCGTTATCGTTCCTAAAATTAAATCAGTATTGACCGTCTCACTTGGCACCGTTTTTGCGTTCTATTTTCTTGGCATGTTTAGCAGTACGACCGGTGATGAAGCGAAACGATATCTTTCGCCGTTTAAATACTATGACACTGCCTTTATCTTGAACCATTCCAGCTATGAAGCTTCATTTTTAACCGTTGGTGCAGGCTTCATTGTTCTGGTTATTGCGGCGAGTTATGTTGTTTATGTCAAAAAGGATATCCATGCTGTTTAATGGAGGGGATTGGTCATGAATATATTTTTAAAAGAATTAAAGTCACATCGGAAATCGCTCCTATTTTGGAGCATTGGTGTCTTTTTAATGGTTGCATCAGGAATGGCGAAATATGCTGCGTATTCATCATCGGGCCAATCGATAAACGATCTGATGACAGATCTGCCTAAGTCGTTACGTGCCGTTTTCGGCATTAGTGCGATGGATTTATCGAAGGTTAGCGGCTATTATGCCATGCTTTTTCTTTATTTATTATTAATGGCGACAATCCATGCTGCGATGCTCGGAGCAACGATTATTGCCAAAGAAGAGCGGGACAAAACCTCTGAGTTTTTATTCGTAAAACCGGTATCAAGAAGCACGATCATTACAGCAAAATTAGTGGCAGCATTCACAAATATCGTGATTTTTAATCTCGTAACCTTTCTTTCATCGATTGTACTCATAGGCAAATACAGCAAAGGTGTGGCGCTAAATGGCGATATCGCCCTATTAATGGTCGGAATGTTCATTTTACAGCTGTTGTTTTTGGTAATCGGTAGCGCACTCGCTGCTGTAAAAAGGAAACCAAAAACGGCTGCATCACTGGCGACCGGCATCCTATTGCTCACGTATATGCTGTCGGTCGTTATTGATTTGAATGAGAACATGGACAGCTTAAAATACTTTACCCCTTTTAAATATTTTGAAGCAAAAAATATTATGTATGGCGGCGGATTGGATCGTATCTGTGTGGTCATCTCCATCGTTTTAATAACGGCACTTTCGATGGTAACCTATGTGTTTTATAAGAAGAGAGATTTGAAGGGATAATGCCAAAATAGTTTATAAAGTAAAATTAATTTCCCGGGAACGGTAAAAATTCCGCCGAACATGACGATGACAATCATGATGGCTCCGTGCCATGTTATAACCCGCTTCCACTCTATAATGTAACAAGAGGCAGCTTGACCTCCTCATTTGATTAGCCTTAACCATTCGTAACTGTCTGTCTCAATGAGGTTTTGCAGGGAAGCATTACCTCGCTTTTCTTTTACTGTTCCCATTTCCTTTTCCAGGTATAAATAGTTTATTTTGGGAACACAATAAACCGAAAGAAATAACCCATTCCAATGTAAGAAGAATCTTAAAGACCGGGATCAAGGTAACCGGTGTCATGTATACCGATGTGACAACACACCGCGATAAGGGCGGCCAGGTCGTTTAGGTGAAAAGTTATCTTTCTTAAGCTAAAAGCGCCTATTCCCCTGGGTGTGTGTTAAACGAGGTAACAATAGTGTTAATGTGATAAAATAAATTCGAATAAAGGAGGAGAAACAAATGACTCAACAAAATGAAAATAAAACATTACCGCCAAAAACGTGCTCAATTGAACGGTTAGTTACAATGGAAGAAGACGTTAAAAAAGTGCTTTCAGGAGAGAAAACCGCAACACGCAGGAACGGAAGATATGCCGATCCAGGTGAAATTATGACCCTTGAAGGACGCTCGTTTGTAGTGGAAAATGTATATTCGCAAAGCCTAGGCGAGTTAACGGATGCTGATGCGCGCCGCGAGGGCTTTGAGACGGTCGAAGACTATAAACAGTCCATTCTTTCCATTCATCCGGGAATGCCGTGGCTGCCGCAAATGAGAGTTTGGGTGCATGAATTTCGTCCTGTTCAAGATTAAATAGGTATACCATGGACATGTTCTACCGCTTTCTTGTGTATTTACATATTTTGAGTGTCATCATGTCCATTGGTCCGTTTTTTGCGTTGATTCCGATGGCTAAAAAACTGCGTAAGGCGGAAGGCGAGGTACAAAAAGTGTACCTCGATTCTTTCCGGTTTGCTGTCAGGTTAACGAAGCATGCAGGTCATATCTTAGTTGTATCAGGCATTCTTTTAGTCGCGCTGGGACCGTGGACATGGAAAACCTCTTGGATTGTCATGACCATTATCATCATGATGAGCTCGCTCTTTTTCTTGGCCCGTGCCTTCTCCCCTATTTTAAAGAAGTTTATCGATGTTGGGCATGATAGGGAACTGTTAGTAAAAAAGCTTTCTTGGACAACCATTGCCTACATCCTTCTTTTACTGTTGATGCTTTGGTTTATGGTCACAAAACCTACCCTTTGGTAGTGAACGAAGCAATAGCCTAAATTTAGTGGCTGTTGCTTTTTTATATACTAGTTTACTATTTTTTTACGTTAAAATTTGTTTAAACGCTAACGGCGAAATTATAATGAGAGTATTCCATTTCGACTTCCGAATCATTTTTAACAAGCAGGGGTGAACGATACATGAAGTTTTTATCCAAATACGCGAGGAAGTATTGGAAACTCTTTAGCGTGGCTGTATTATTTCTAACCTTCGAGGCGCTTTGTGACCTGATGCAGCCAACAATTATGTCTAAAATTATTGATATCGGCGTTGCCGGGAAGGACATCCATTATGTGTTAAAGATGGGCGGGCTTATGCTGCTCATTACCGCATTCGGTGCGGTGTCAGCTTCAACAAGAAGTGTTGTGGCCAGTATTGTTTCTCAAAATTTTGGAACGGAGCTTAGGTCCGATTTATTTAAAAAAATCCAAACCCTTTCGTTTAGTAATATTGATCAGTTTGACAGAGCCTCATTAATCACAAGGCTGACAAATGATGTGACACAGGTGCAGGTATTTGTGAATGGCTTAATGCGGGTTTTTGTGAAGGCTCCGCTTTTGGCCATTGGCGGGTTAATTATGGCATCAAGATTAAATTTACGACTATCAATTGTATTAGCGGTCGTTGTACCAATTGTTGCTTTGTTAATCATCCTTAATATGAGAATGGGATTTCCGCTTTTCTCCCGCGTTCAGAAGGCGTTAGACCGGGTAAACAGTGTAATGAGGGAATATTTATCCGGAGTTCGGGTTGTAAAGGCATTTAATCGTTTTGATGTCGAGGTTAGTAAGTTTACAAAAGCGAATAATCAATTTAGAGATCAATCAATTTCAGCTAATCGTCTAATGTCAATTTTCAGTCCCTCTATTATGCTGACCGTTAACCTTGGTATTGTGGTCGTTCTGTGGATTGGCGGCTTAGGTGTAAATACAGGCCATATTCAAGTTGGACATATCATTGCATTTACCAACTATATGACGCAAATATTATTCTCGTTAATGATGATATCGATGGTATTTAATATGTTTGTAAGAGCAAGAACGTCAGCTGTGAGAATTGGAGAAGTATTTTTGAAGGTTGATAATCAAACATGGAAAAGTGAAGCCACCTCGGTATCTACTGAAAAAGGAAGAATTGACTTTGAAAATGTCTCCTTTTCTTATGATGGAACAAGCGGTGAACCAGTATTAAAGAATATTAATCTCACCTGCTTACCGGGGGAAACGGTCGGAATTATCGGTTCAACCGGGTCAGGAAAAAGTTCGCTTGTTGGGCTAATTCCCCGCTTTTATGACGTAAGCTCCGGAACTATTAAAGTGGACGGGGAAGATATTCGTCATGTCAGTCCAAAAAGGCTAAGGGAAAAAATTGCGATTGTTCCGCAAAAAACAGTTCTTTTCACGGGAAGTGTGGAAGAAAACATTCGATGGGGAAAAGAGGATGCTAGTGAAGAAGAGGTTGTTTCAGCGGCATCCATTGCTGGAGCTCACGACTTTATTTCTGCTTCACCTGAAAGTTACAAAACAAAAATTGGTCAGGGCGGCGTTAATTTTTCCGGGGGACAAAAGCAACGGCTCTCAATCGCAAGAGCATTAGTCAAAAAACCTGAAATTTTGATTTTAGATGATAGTACAAGTGCAGTCGACGTGGCTACAGAGGCAAAAATTAAAGAAGCTTTGAAGAAATACGCAAAAGGACTCACTTGTTTACTCATTGCTCAGCGGATTACCTCTATTATCGATGCCGATAGAATAGTTGTAATGGACCAGGGGGAAATCGTTGGGGTTGGAACCCATGATGAACTAATTCACGAATGTAGGGTCTACCAGGAAATCTTCCAATCACAAATTGGTAAGGAGGTGCTATAGATGTCGAAGAGTACAGAACAAACACAAAACAATCCGCCTATGCCGGGTCCTCCGGGGAGGCCCGGTTTTGGAGGTGGAGCCTTTCGAAGAGGACCGGTTGTAAAACCAAAGAACTTTAAAGGGACATTAAGGAGATTATGGGATTATTTTGGGAAAGAAAGAAACATGCTGACATTTGTTTTTCTGTTTATTATCATCGATTCGGCACTTACCCTATCAGCACCCTACTTAATTGGTAAAGCAGTAGATGCAATGAGTTTGCATAAAGGGAAGGTTGATTTTGGATTACTCGAAATGACAATCATGACTCTAACAGCTGCCTATCTAGGAGATGCCCTTCTTACCTTTTTACAGGGTTGGTTAATGGCTGGAATATCACAACGGATTGTAAAGAACTTAAGGGATCATCTTTTTAAAAAATTGCAAAAGCTGCCCATTGCCTTTTTTGATACGCGTACACATGGGGAAATGATGAGCAGATTTACCAATGATATTGATAATGTGAGCAATACGATCTCCCAGTCAACGACACAGTTAATGTCAGGTATTATTATCATTCTTGGGTCGTTAATTATGATGATCATTTTAAGCCCCATCTTGACATTAGCCAGCATCATTACCGTCCCGCTTGTTTTTTTACTGACACGCACGATTGCTAAAAGAACAAGCGTTTTATTTAAAGGGCAGCAAGATCATTTAGGGAAATTGAATGGACATATTGAGGAAACCGTTTCGGGAATAGAGGTAGTAAAGGCATTTAATCATGAGGGGAAAGTAATTGAAGAATTTGAAGTGGCGAATACATTGCTTCGTGATGTTGGGTTAAAAGCACAAATTTGGTCAGGGTTCCTTATGCCCATCATGAATGTGATCAATAATCTTGGCTTTACCCTTGTAGCAGTTGTCGGAGGAATACTTGCTGTAAAAAGTTTGGTCACGGTTGGGGTGATTGCCAGCTTCATTACCTACTCAAGGCAGTTTGTCAGACCGCTTAATGACCTTGCGAATATTTTTAACATTTTACAATCCGGTGTGGCCGGGGCTGAGCGGGTTTTTGAGATTCTGGATGAACAAGAAGAGCCTGCCGATTTGCCGGAAGCAATTCCATTGGAATCTCCAAAAGGCCATGTCGTTTTTGAGAATGTTAGCTTTGGTTATCGGCCCGATGTGCCAATCTTAAGGAATGTTAGCTTTGAATCAATGGTCGGCAGCAGTACCGCACTTGTCGGGCCAACCGGTGCGGGAAAAACAACAATTGTGAATTTGCTAACGAGATTTTACGATGTAACGAGCGGACGAATTCTTTTGGATGGCCGTGATATCCGCGAATATACAAGGGATAGCTTAAGAAGGTGCTTTGGCTTTGTCCTTCAGGATACCTATTTGTTTTCAGGAACAATCAAAGAGAATATTAAATACGGGAAACCAAATGCAACCGATGAGGAAGTAGAAAAAGCAGCCGGGATGGCAAATGCCGATACATTTATTAAACGGCTGCCAAACGGGTATGAAACAGAATTATCAGAAAACGGCGGAAATCTCAGCCAGGGGCAGCGACAGCTGCTGGCAATCGCCAGGGTAATCTTAGCGAAACCATCCTTACTTATTTTAGATGAAGCTACGAGCAGCATCGATACAAGGACCGAGCTTCATATCCAGGAAGCACTGCTTACCTTAATGGAGGACCGAACAAGCTTTATCATTGCCCACCGTTTGAACACCATCCGTGATGCTGACACCATCATGGTCATCGACCAGGGACAAATTCTTGAAAAAGGCAATCATGATAGCTTAATGGATCAACAGGGACGATATTATAACATGTTCTTTAACCAGTTTAAGAACGTAGAAGGTGCACTGGATTAATTAAAGGAAAAAGAGGTTGACCCGTTGTATGAGTCAACCTCTTTATATGTATTATTTTTTCCATACACCATTTGCTTGGAAATAATTTACCTTCCCGTCAATCGTATACATGTTTGTCACCATTGTTCCATCCGGCTTGAAGTAATACCACAATTTGCCTTGCTGCAGCCAGCCTGATTTCATAACGCCGCTATTATCAAAGAAATACCATTTGCTCAAGTTATAAAGCCATCCTGTTTTCATCGCGCCGCTGTTGTCAAAGAAGTACCATTTGCCTCCGGTTTTAACCCAGCCCGTTTTCATAACGCCGCTATTATCAAGGAAATAACGCTTTCCGTTATACGTAATCCATCCGGTCTTCATTTGCCCATCTTTAGTGAAGAAATACCACTTACCATTAGCAAAAGCCCATCCGGTTTGCATGGCACCGCTGCTCTTATCAAAATAATACCAACTATTGTTATAGAAAAGCCATCCGGTATATTTTGTTCCATTATTAGTAAAGTAGTACCAGGTAGAGTTGTTTTGGTACCAGCCTTTCCCGCCTGTCTTTGTTTTAAAGTTTACTTTAATAGGTTTCAGGCTTATATTGTCCCAGGCATCCGTCGCATAGATATCCAGGCTATAGGATGTGTCAGGAACTAAGTTATTAATAGTAGCTGATTCCCTTTGAGAAGGGTCCCAATAATGGGAATAAATATTTTGGAGGAATTGGCCCGAATTTTTAATTACATAACGATCAATAACCGTATCATCATTTCCTTGATTCCATGAAAACGATGCAGATGTTGAGCTAACATCACTTACATTTACATTGGAATTGCCGGTGAAATAAGGGTTGTTTGTTTCTTTAACCGTTTCCTTAAAGGGAATTGGAATCGTCGTTGTTCGAATCCATGTACCATTACTGAATTCTCTTGCCTTTAACTCTACCCTGTCATTATAAACATTCACAACATACCCTTGTGAAAGAGTTGGAACAGCTCCTCCCTCATACCAAGTGTAGGATGTAGAGCTTGTATTCACCATTGTAAAGCCATCCTGATAAACACTTCTAGGGTGATTTAATAGATAATGAGAATGTCCTGAAAAAAGAATTACTTGCGGGTATTTTTTTAAGATAGGAAGTAATCTTTTTACATCATCAAATCCGGCATTCCAACGCATGCTTCCATAGACTGTATTTTTAATGGGTTGATGTAAAAATACAAAAATTGGTCTTTTTGGGTCTGTGTTTTCACCGAGTTTTTTTTCAAGCCATTGATATTGTTGATCAGAAATATAGGCTGAATCATTTACACCCGGGTCTGTTTGAGCAAGAGGCAATAATGATTGATACGATAATTCCCCTGCTAATGAGATAAAATGGTATCCTTTAATCCATTTATCAAAATAGATAGTGGAACCGGGAGCTTTTTCATAGGACATAAATCTATTTTTCAACTGTTCATCTGTCATATGAGAGGTTTTGTCATAGGTTGGCTCAAACCATTCATGATTACCCATTACCATTACTTCTTCTGCATTTGGATTTTTGTAGGTTTCCAGGATGTCATTAAATGCTTGATATTCTTCTTGAAAACCACCCTCTGTCATATCTCCGACAACAGCAATCGTATCGTAATCAGGTGCGACACTTTTAAGGTCAGTTAGGGCCCTTTTTAAATTATCACTTGCCGTTTGTTTGTTTTTATTAATATGGGTATCACTGATTACAGACATCTGCAGGTTTGGCTGCTCCGTTGTTTCTGCTTTCGTATTACTTGCTCCGGAAGAGAAAATAAGTGCGGAAACCATTATGGAAGGCAGGAGCACAAAAATTTTTTTCATTGAATAGCCTCACTTTATAGTAGTATAAAAATTCCCGTAATGATTGGTTGAAAATGATTGTTAATTGGCCTCACTTCCTAATTGTTCTTAATTAAGCTAGAAAAAAATTCCGGCAAGTTTATAGTACAATATTCTTCCGCTAAAATATAAGTAATTTCATGCTTTTTTTTTGACAAATTACTATAGCAAATTTCTGCCATAGGTTAATTAATCGCCCCAAAAATACCAAAATATGATAATGTGTATTAGTAGTTTTATTGAAAATACAAAAGGATGATCCAATCGTGAAAAAATGGAAGATGATTGTAACTATTCTTGTGCTTCTCATTGCTGTTAGTACCGGGACCATTTATTATTTTCTTAATAGTAAAGAAGATAAGACCAATGATCCTAAAGTAGCAGGAATAGTGAAAAATGATTTCAAGATTCAGTTACCCGCTGACAAACCAAATCAGGTAACTGCCGGCAAGCAAACCGAGGTAACCAAAACAGGTACTCAAGCGGGGGGATCAGAAGCTCCCACGAAAAATAGCGGGGTCAGTAATGGGATAACTCAAAGTAAGACGGATTCGACTGCGACCGGCGGGAAAAATACAAGTGTGAAACTTACAGCGGCAGCGATTATTGAGAGATATCAGCCGGCCTTTAAAAATCTTGAAAGCCAGGCTGATGGGAAGATTAATACCCTTCTGTCCTATGCTTTTGATGAATATCAAACAAAGAAGGCAAATGGCGGGGAGATTTCCTTTTTTTATTTCTATTCAAAATACAATGGCGCGGCGAAAAAATTAGAAGCAAGCACGGATGCTTCGTTTAATTATATTTATGGCTCACTCGTGAAGGATTTGGAAAAAGAAGGATATAGCGCAAGTGAAGCGCAGCCCGTTAAGGATCAGTATTCGAGCATGAAAAAAGAAAGACGCTCGGCCTTATTGAATAAGGCAATGTCACATTTTTAAAAATTGTGAAATATTTTTGAAGTATATTGTAATAAAATGTCTTTTTATGTAAAATAAGGCTAATGCTTCACTACTAATCTGGTAATCTAGCCAATTTATGGGGGAGTCAATAGTACATATAGGGGGATTAACGTGAAAAAGGTTTTTGCATTAACAAGCTTCTTGTTTCTGTTTTTACTGGGTGTGCTTCCGGCAAATGCTTCTTACGCTGCTACCGTAAGCGGCACACCTGTACTATCAGGTATTAGTTTCATCACGAATAAGGGTGAAATTAAGGCAACAGGTTCTAATAACAACTTTACATTAGACTTAGTCGGAGTTCCTGGAGATATTCAAATTTCCAAGCTGCAAGTTACTTCTGATACAGCATGGACTTTATCTGTTTTAGAAAAAAATGACCCAATCTATCTTAGCAAACCTGATGATTTTGATATCAGGTTTACCAATGGTGTGGCTTATTTAGATAAGGCAAAGGCGGTAAACTGGGCAAGCAGAATGAATAACGGGGCGGAAATACCTGTCGATGCAAATAACTATCTAATGACAGTGCAAGATTTAAGAGACTCGGCTGCATTAATAGATTCTAAATCCCTGGCAGACCTAGAATCAAATTCAGATTCAAACTATGAGCCTAAATCTCCATATCATATCGTTCTATATGCGGTTGATAAAAGTGGAAAAGAATCAACTACGAACTTAACAATCGTTACCGAAGGCTGGAAGACTGTTAACGGCAAAAGGTATTATTTTGACGAACAGGGTGCAACAATAAAAGGTTGGTTTAAGTACAACAATAAATGGTATTTCTTTGATAAAAAAACAGGTGCAATGCTTTCTAACACTTGGGTTAAGGATGGAACGAAATGGTACTTCCTTAATACTGACGGCACGATGAAAACAGGCTGGATTTACAGCGGCAAGAAATGGTACTTCCTTGATAAAAAAACAGGTGCAATGGTTACTAGCAAGTGGGTTTTAGATGGTAAAAAATGGTACTATTTGGATGCTAGCGGTGTAATGAAAACAGGTTGGGTACAGGTATCGAAAAAATGGTACTACCTGGATGCTAGCGGTGCAATGAAAACCGGTTGGGTCCAAGTATCAAAAAAATGGTACTACCTATACAGTGATGGACATATGGCGTATAGCACCACTATTAGTGGCCACAAGTTAGGTAAAGATGGTGCAAGAATCAACTAATCAAGAGGAAAAGAGAATGCAATTGGCATTCTCAGGCTGTCGAAAAACCCTCGGCAGCCTCTTATTTTATTCAATTACTTTAATGATTAACCTCGTTAATTTGTCATAATATTGTTAGTATATTGGTTTCAACATGTCTGTTGATTGGCTCCCCAGGATCTCCCCGCGGAAAGCGAGTGCACGGAGCGGAAATCAATAGACCCATTTCCAGGGGCCAACAATAAATTTTGTATTTAGATTCTGACAAAATAAAAAATTGCCGAGAAAATACCCCTTTCTCGACAATCTGAGAATGCAATTGGCATTCTCTTTTTTTTCTGAGGAAGGTATTGTCGAAATTCGTGATGACAAGTGTAAAGACAACTGCTAGAATACTATTTGTTTAGTAGGAGAACATCCCTGATTGTAAAAAGAACGATTTGGGGAATAATAGTACAATATTGGTATGAGGCAGGAGATATTTATGGGTAATAAAAAGGAAATTTCGGGAAGGAAATTGCTCGGAATTGCCGGGATGGGCTGGATGTTTGATGCAATGGATGTGGGAATGCTCTCCTTCATCATTGCGGCGTTAAAAGTGGAATGGAATTTATCAGCACAACAAATGGGCTGGATTGGGAGTATTAATTCAATTGGAATGGCCGTTGGTGCACTGCTCTTTGGCTTAATGGCAGATCGAATTGGCCGTAAAAATGTATTTATCCTTACGTTGTTATTATTTTCAATAGGGAGCGGCGCTTCTGCATTTGCCACGACTTTAACCATCTTCTTAGTCCTGCGGTTTATAATTGGCATGGGGCTTGGCGGTGAACTTCCTGTCGCCTCTACGCTCGTTTCTGAGAGTGTACCGATGGAAAAGCGGGGAAGGATTGTTGTTCTGCTTGAGAGCTTTTGGGCAGGAGGCTGGCTGATTGCTGCTCTCATCTCTTATTTCATCATCCCGAAGTACGGCTGGCAGGTTGCAATGCTTATCAGTGCGATTCCCGCCCTTTATGCTCTATATTTAAGACTTGATCTACCGGACTCTCCCCGCTTTACGGCGGTAAAGGAAAAGGAAAAAATATCAGCCATACAAGGAATAGCAAAATTGTGGTCGAAAGAACATAGCCGCCGGACTGCCATGTTATGGATTGTTTGGTTTTGCGTCGTTTTCTCGTATTATGGAATGTTCTTATGGCTTCCAAGCGTAATGGTGATGAAAGGCTTTAGCATGATTAAAAGCTTTGAATATGTCTTGATTATGACGTTAGCGCAATTACCGGGTTATTTTACGGCTGCATGGTTTATTGAAAAATTCGGGCGGAAATTCGTATTAGTTGTTTATTTGATCGGTACCGCAATCAGTGCCTATTTCTTTGGTACCGCTAATACAACCTCTTTATTAATGGTATCGGGAATCCTCTTGTCCTTCTTTAATTTAGGGGCATGGGGCGGCTTATACGCCTATACACCGGAGCAGTACCCGACCATTATCCGCGGTACAGGTGCGGGTATGGCTGCCTCATTTGGACGTATTGGCGGTGTACTGGGACCTCTGTTAGTCGGTTATCTGGTAGAGCAAAAAACATCAATTTCTATCATTTTTACGATCTTTTGTATTTCCGTTTTGATAGGAGCATTCACAGTTCTATTTTTAGGAAAAGAAACAAAAAGAAAAGAATTAGTATAATATTTATCGTGTGAGATTCCTATTCGGGAATCTCATTTTTTTCTAAATTGTTATGAAAAAAATTTTTTTCACAAAATGTTTTAAAATGATAAAATCTTAAAAAATTAACCTTTTTTTACACTAATTAAGGATTATTCACTATTAGGGTGGTAAATAGCAAAATAGTTCTTTTTTTCTAAATTATATTAAAATAATGGACAATACTACTAGACGAATAGGAAAATATTTTGTACAATGTTTTCAGAATATTATCTTTTTTTAAAACAGTAAAATAATTGGTAACAAATTTTACTGGAAAGTCTATTAAAAACAAATAGGGGGTAAAACATGAGAAAGAAGAAGGTTGCTAGTATCTTTGCATCACTATTGGTCACAGCTGGTGTAATGGCAGGATGTAGTTCTGCGACAAGCGGTAGCAGCAGCAGCGATAAGGATGGCGGAACGATTAAAATCGGGGCCGACCTTGAACTATCAGGCGGGGTTGCTTCTTACGGACAATCCATTGAGGAAGGAATCCAATTAGCTTTGGATGAAATCAATAAAAAAGGCATTAACGGAAAGAAAATAGAACTAGTTAAAGTTGACAATAAATCAGATGCAGCTGAAGCAACAAACGGCGCAATCAAGCTCGTCAGCCAGGATAAAGTTTCAGCTATTATCGGCGCCGCTACAAGTACAAACACATTGGCACAGGTACAAATTGCCCAAGATAACAAAGTTCCATTATTGACTCCAACCGGAACGAACCCGACAGTTACCTTTAAAGATGGCAAGTTAAATGATTATGTTTTCCGTACTTGCTTCATTGACCCATTCCAGGGTACTGTTGCAGCGAACTTTGCATCCAAAAAATTAAATGTTAAGACTGCGGCAGTTTTAATTGACAGCTCAAGTGACTATGCAAAAGGGCTTGCAGCCTCTTTCAAATCAGCATTTAAGAAAAATGGCGGAAGTATCGTGTCTGAAGAAGCATATGTTGCGAAGGATACTGACTTCCATGCAACATTAACACGTATTAAAGCCCAAAATCCTGCGTTTGTTTTTCTTCCGGGATATTACGAGGAAGTAGGCTTAATTCTTAAACAAGCACGTGAAATTGGCTTAAACGTTCCATTTATGGGCGGCGACGGCTGGGATTCTCCTAAACTTGTAGAAATCGCCGGCAATGGCCCGTTAAATAACACATACATCACGAACCACTATTCTTCCGGAGATTCAGATCAAAAGGTTCAAGATTTCGTAAAAGCGTACAAAGCGAAATACAGCGATAAATCACCGGATGCCTTCAATGCTTTAGGTTATGATTCTGCTTACTTCCTTGCAGATGCAATCAAACGTGCCGGCTCAAGCGATCCTAAGAAGATTCAAGAAGCACTTGCGAAAACAGACGGTCTTCAACTTGTATCCGGTACTTTAAAGCTTGATAAAAACCATGACCCGATTAAATCTGCTGTTATTCTTGAATACAAGGACGGCAAACAAGTGTTTAATACAAAGGTAAACCCTTAAATTTTATATCGGACAAAATGAATAGGGAGAATCTATGTCTCCCTATTCCAATTTATAAGAAAAGCTCAAAACAGGAGCTTAGGCTCGTCAAAAATCAAAGTTAAAGATGTAAAAATCTTTTTCAGCCCTTTTATAAGGAGTGTAGGACATGGAACTGATACAGCAGTTAGTAAACGGGGTTTCCTTGGGCAGTATTTATGCGTTAATTGCCCTTGGCTATACAATGGTTTACGGTATTGTAAAATTGATCAACTTTGCCCATGGAGATGTCTTCATGGTGGGTGCATTTATAGGGTTTTATTCTATTGTTAAATTACACATCGGATTTTTCCCGGCATTAATTATTTCAATGGTTATTTGTGCTTTATTAGGCGTTCTGATTGAGAGGATTGCTTATAAGCCGCTAAGGAATGCAACAAGAATTGCCGCACTCATTACGGCAATCGGTGTTTCGTTATTTATGGAATATGGAACGATTTATGTTCGCGGTGCACAGCCGGAAGCATATCCAAGTAATATTGTTCCGGATACAAGCATCAATCTTTTTGGGGTAAAAATTAGCAGCCAATCATTATTAATTTTAGGTATTTCTGTTTTCTTAATGATCTTACTTCAGTTTATCGTTCATAAAACAAAAATCGGTAAAGCGATGCGGGCTGTTTCACACGATATGGATGCAGCAAGACTTATGGGTATTAATGTTAATAACACCATCTCTGCAACGTTTGCCATCGGTTCGGCTCTTGCCGGAGCAGCAGGAGTCATTTTTGGAATGTATTATACCAAAATTGAGCCGTTGATGGGAATTATTCCAGGGCTTAAAGCCTTTGTTGCCGCAGTTTTAGGCGGAATCGGTATTATACCGGGTGCAATGGTAGGCGGCTTGGTATTAGGTGTAATTGAGTCACTGGTTAGTGCACTGGGCTACTCGCTATGGCGCGATGGCGTAGCGTTTGTTGTATTGATCTTAATCTTAATTTTCCGTCCGGCAGGATTATTCGGTAAAAATGTCAGGGAAAAGGTGTAGGGGAGGCTTAAGCGATGACTATTATCAAAAAGGCAAAAGGATTTTGGGGCTCAATCGTCTTAGCCGTTATTTTTTCAGTAGTGGTGCAATTCTTAATCACAGGAGAAATACTGAACCCCTTTTATGTAAACACATTAATTTTTATTGGAATTAATATCATTCTAGCAGCCAGTCTGCATTTAATCATTGGGATTACAGGACAATTTTCAATTGGACATGCCGGTTTTCTCGCAGTTGGTGCATATGCTTCCGCTATTATGACCATGAAATTGCAGCTTCCATTTCCGGTGGCATTACTGGCAGGCGGAGTCGTAGCAGCCATTGCAGGTCTTATTATCGGGATCCCGTCCCTTCGTTTAAGAGGAGATTATCTGGCAATTGCTACACTTGGTTTTGGAGAGATAGTGAGGATTGTATTTTTGAATATTGATTATATAGGCGGCGCCAGTGGGATGACGGTATCACATTTAACCACATGGCCATGGCTAATTGCTTGTGTAATCATTACACTTGTTGTCATTGTGAACTTTACAAATTCAACACATGGTCGTGCTTGTATTTCCATTCGTGAGAATGAAATTGCAGCGGATGCGATGGGAATTAATACGACTTATTACAAGGTTGCTGCCTTTGCGATCGGTGCATTTTTTGCGGGTATTGCCGGCGGATTGTGGGCACATAACTTTTACATTATTCAGCCGACAAACTTTGGTTTCTTGAAATCCTTTGATATTTTAATATTTGTTGTACTTGGCGGTTTAGGAAGTATGTCAGGTGCAGTTATTGCCGCAATTCTTTTAACGATTATTTCGACGTATCTCCAGGATTTCCCGGGATTACGGATGATTATCTACAGCCTGGTGCTGATTGTTATGATGCTATACCGTCCGCAAGGATTGTTGGGGACAAAAGAATTAACCTCTTTCTTTAAAGGTGGTAAATCCGTTAAAGGAGGAGTGCAAAATGAAAGCAAACAAACAGTTGCTTAAGGTTGACAATGTTGGAATTCGCTTTGGCGGGCTGAAGGCCGTATCTGAGGTAAATCTTTATTTAAACCAAGGGGAATTGATTGGCCTGATCGGCCCGAATGGTGCCGGTAAGACAACATTTTTCAATTTACTAACAGGTGTTTATGTACCTACTGAAGGAAGCATTGAGTTAGACGGCGAAAGATTAAACGGCTTGGCACCATACAAAATTACCAAAAAGGGAATTAGCCGTACGTTCCAAAACATTCGTTTGTTCAGTGAATTATCGGTTCTTGATAATGTAAAGGTTGCTTATCATTCCCTTGCTAAGCATTCGATGATAAGTTCCATTTTCCGCCTTCCGCCTCACTTTTCCGGTGAAAGGGAAATGGAGGAAAAGGCGATTGAATTCTTGAAAATTTTCAAGCTTGAGCCATTCATGCATGAAAAAGCGAAAAATCTGCCATACGGACAGCAGCGCCGTCTTGAAATTGCCAGGGCCCTTGCAGCTAACCCTAAGTTGCTGCTGCTCGATGAGCCTGCTGCAGGGATGAATCCGCAGGAAACGGAAGAGCTAATGAACTTAATTGCTTTGATCCGTGAAAGGTTCTCTTTAACAATTCTATTAATTGAACATGACATGCCGCTGGTTATGGGTGTGTGTGAACGGATATATGTACTTGATTCCGGCCAGTTGATTGCCGAAGGTACTCCTGAGCAAATTAGGAATAATCCAAAAGTTATCAAAGCGTACCTTGGCGAGGAGGTCTCATAATGTTAAAAATAAATGATATCAATGTTTATTATGGTAATATTCATGCATTGAAGGGTGTTTCACTTGATATAAATGAAGGTGAAATTGTGACCCTTATCGGTGCGAATGGTGCCGGTAAAAGTACGTTGTTACAAACGATCTCCGGTTTACTTAAACCAAAGAATGGTGAAATTACCTTTCAAGGGAAATCCATTACCGGAAAGGTTGCACAGGCCATTGTTAAACAGGGATTATCCCATGTTCCTGAAGGCCGTCGTGTTTTTTCCAATATGACGGTTGAGGAAAACCTTGAATTAGGGGCTTATTTACGAAAAGATAAGCAAGGAATTCGTGAGGATTTTGAAAAAGTCTATCAGCTCTTTCCACGCCTTCTCGAGCGCAAAAAGCAGTTGTCAGGTACTCTTTCAGGGGGCGAACAGCAAATGCTTGCTATGGGCCGTGCCTTGATGGCCCGTCCGCGGCTATTGCTTTTAGATGAACCTTCAATGGGTCTTGCGCCGCTTTTGGTTAAAACGATTTTCCGGATTATTGAGGAAATCAATAAAAGCGGGACAACGATTCTTTTAGTAGAGCAAAACGCCAACATGGCATTATCGATTGCCGATCGGGCATATGTCATTGAGACCGGAAGAATTGTTTTATCAGGAACAGCTGATGAACTCAATCAAAGCGACCAGATTAGAAGTGCGTATTTGGGCGGGCATTAAACAAAAAGTGGTTGTGATAAGGGGGTATCGGAATTCATTCCGATACCCTTTATTTTTTGTAACTATTAACAATTTAGTAATAAAGAATATTCCTTTTGCTGAATAGAAAACCATATTTAGCAATTGAAAAAAATTTACTGTTATAATAATTTTATATTTTATGATTAAGGATGGTGTACATGGCACAGGTCAAAACAAATGCTATTCGAATTCTCGATGCAAAAAAGATCTCATATGATGTGCTTACATACGATAACAAGGATGGAAAGATAGATGGAATTTCTGTTGCAGGAAAAATCGGCAGAAATCCAAAAGAAGTATATAAAACCCTGGTTGCTCAAGGAGCGAGCAAAAACCTATTTGTCTTTGTCATCCCTGTAGAGGGGGAATTGGACTTAAAAAAAGCAGCGAAAGCAGCCGGTGAAAAGAAAGTGGAAATGATCGCTGTCAAGGATATTCAAAAATGGACCGGATACATCCGTGGCGGCTGCTCCCCTATCGGCATGAAAAAAGAATATCAGACTTTTCTTGATGAAAGCGGTCTGCAGCTTGATTCAATCGTTGTCAGTGCCGGGAAAATCGGCGTTCAAATTGTTATAAACCCGGAGGAATTAAAAGAGCTTACCAAAGCTGACTTCGTCGACCTCCTTAAGTAATAAAATTTCATAGGCATTCACCAATGAAAGACCAATACATATGATAGGGAAACCTCACCAAATTAGGCGTTTTGCATACATTAGAGGGATAACAAATTGAAGGAGGATTTTTTCCTTGGCTTATTACAATTATCCTTATGGTTATGCTTGGACGCCTGAAGTGGCATATGAAGACTATCTACGGCAAATGCAGCACGGAACCGCGCCGGCTCATGGCGGAGGAATGCAGCACGGAACCGCGCCGACCCATGGCGGAGGAATGCAGCACGGAACCGCGCCGGCTCATGGCGGAGGAATGCAGCACGGAACCGCGCCGACCCATGGCGGAGGAATGCAGCACGGAACCGCGCCGGCTCATGGCGGAGGAATGCAGCACGGAACCGCGCCGACCCATGGCGGAGGAATGCAGCACGGAACCGCGCCGACCCACGGCGGAGGAATGCAGCACGGAACCGCGCCGACCCACGGCGGAGGAATGCAGCACGGAACCGCGCCGACCCACGGTGGAGGACAACACCACGGCTTTCCACCCCCGCCGCCGCCAATAGACCATCACCATGGTGGTTACCCGCCACCCCCACACGGTTATCCGGGAGGTCACGACCACCATGGGTATCCGCCATATGGCGGGGGACAGTACCATGGAGGTCCGCCAACAGCACCGCCGCCATCCATTATACCGCATGAAACAGCAGGGTTATATGCGGTAGACCCCGGAGGAATTCGAGGCTGTCTCTACCGGTATACCTATATTTGGTTAAATAATGGTAGAAGCTTCTGGTACTATCCAATATATGTCGGCAGAACATCCGTGGCCGGTTACCGTTGGCGCGGATACAACTGGGAATACTATGGAATGGACTTAAGAACAATCCGTTCATACAGTTGTCATTAAAAAATAGATAAGAAAAGATGGCTGATAAAGCCATCTTTTGTCTGTATCAATTATTTAGTAAAGTAATACGAATTGGAGAGATGATCAACCTAACGGCAAAAAAGAAAACACCATTCAAAAATGGTGTTTTATGGGGAAATCAACTAATTACTGTTCTATCAGGCTTGAAATAGAAACATTTTGTTTCTGATTTGGTTCATCGAGTGGATGAATGGTAGCTGTCCCATTTTGTTGATCTACATGCTCAATATAGATCCGAGTTCCATTACATATGACGTTCGCCATTGTCGATGAATTAGCAATTTCCTGTGCTCGTTGTGCGTCCATGTTCTTACCCCCTTTTTTGTAAATAACAATTACATTATTTACTTTGAACTCCTTTATATACATTCTTTTTAAAAATTGGCTATGTTAAAGTTCATTGTTGATTTAGCTCACTATGTTGATTGGAGCGGAAGGCGCGAGACTCCTGCGGGAAAAGCAGGTCAAGGGAGACCCCGCAGGCTTAATGCTTGAGGAGGCTCCCGACCGCCCGCGGAAAGCGAGTGCCTGGAGCGGAAATCAACAGGCAAGTTTAACAGAGCCTAAAAATAAGGACGGAAACGCCAAGAAGGATGAAGAGAGCAGCAATGTTTATGAGCTCCCCCTTTTGATTACAAAAGAAAGCAAAGGGAACAATAATAAAAGTAAATGAAATAAGAAGGGGGCCCGTCAAATGGGAAAAGACAAGGAATTTTCGAATGAAACCGTCGAAGCAAATATAAAAATTAACGAGCAGCTGGAGGATGGAAAGGTCCATGCCTCAACACGCGGAAGCACAGAGGCCGAAACTGCCAACCTTGAAATGCAGGATCGATTCAGAGGTGAGAAGAGACAGCCTGCTGAGGGAGTTTCACCTGCATTTGTTTATACCCCGGCTATCGAGCTAAACCCGGAAAATAAAGATTAAAAAAACAGAGACTGACTTTTTCCTTTTGTCAGCCTCTGTTTTGTTTAGCGTTTCACTTTTTACTTTTCTGTGTTCGATTATGTTTATTTCCTTTGCTATTATCACCGCTAACAAACTCATTGGCAAATTCGGCTTCAGCATTACCGGCTTGTGGTGAATTTTGATTGCGGCTTCCTTTGTTAAACTTTTTGGTCATTGTTATAGCTCCTTTCTTCTTAGCTGTCTTTAGTTTTGCAAAGTATTAAATCTTTATACAAAATAACAACCTGGAGGGAAACAAGTATTTAACATGAGCTTTACAGAGTGCTAGTAAACAATTTAAAGTAAAAGAGAACACTGAAGCAGTTAACAAGTTAGCGGCTTTGTTTTATAATTTTTATAAAAAGGCAGGTTTAGGATGAGTACAAAAAGTAACCCATTACAAAATGGCTGGACTCTGATTGCACACACGTCGTACCAACTATACTCTAACAAACATTCTTATATCCTTATCGATGATGAAAATGATGTCGTTCTTCGCTTTGCCGTACAAGAAAATGAGGTTGAGATCTTCAGTAGCAACTGGAATTTAAACTATAAAGTAAACCTTGGCTTTAAGACAATTAAGATCATGAATTCTCCTGAAGAATAAAAAAAGTGACAGGCACCTTTTAAGGGTGCCTGTCACCTATAGGATCTCAATTTTTAAAGAGTTAACTTGAGTAACTAAAAGGTCTTCATATTTTTGCTGTGCTAAATAATTTATTTCCTGTACGCCTACATTGGGATTTTCTTTTTTTGCTTGTGCAGCTAAATCTGATAATACTTGTTTTGAAAGGACAATGTACTTATATTGCAATTCTTCGGCTTTCCGGAATTTTTCTTCTCCATATGCTTGGACTATGCTTTTAGCGGAAGCATATTGCTGATATTGGTCATTATCCTTTTTCATCGCCGTTTGTATATCTGCTGCTGTGGCTTTATGCCCTTTTTCCTCAGCAATCAACGCCATGGCACGAATGCGAATGATTTGGGTAAGCAATTGGTTTTTATCATTTGCTGTTTTTTCTTGGGAATCCAAGTACGAAAGCTCTTCCTCCAGCTGCTTTCCGTTGTATTTTTTTTGAGCCGTTTCCCGGTTTATCGCAAGCTGGAGCTTATTAGCCAATTGGTAAAAGGCTAAATCCTCACCGGTAATCCAATTCCCGTTAATCGCGGCTACACCTTTTGGTTTTTTTACCACATAATCAATGACCTTTTCCGTTTTATGGCCGTCCTTTACGACTGTAAAGGCCATTTCATATTTTCCGTCCATTGGAAGTTTAACTTTCCCGGAATAGGTTCCGTTTTTTCCTTCAGTTAACTTTAAATTGTACGTGCCGTGGTCCATACTCGCCATCGACAATTCAGCGGAAATATCCAGCCCTGTTACGGCTTTTTTGTTTTCAGTCACTTTAATTTCAACGGGCATGGCTGTTTCTTTTTGATAATAAAGCGGCTTGGTGACCGCTACTTTATAATCAGGTCCTGAACTGCAGGCTGTTACCGCTGCGATTAGAAATAGAAATGTAAGAATTAACCGTTTCTTCACGATTCAATCCCTCCTAAATGATGTGTTTCTAGAAATTTCTCTACTGTGTACTTTTCCATTTTTCCATTATTTAAATAGGCCACATGGGTGCAAACCTGCTTGATCTCATCGAGGTGATGGGAGGAGAGAAGGATGGTTTTATCTTGAAGGGCTTTAAGCACCTCCAAAATTTCCTTTCTTCCCATCGGGTCAATCCCGCTCGTTGGCTCATCAAGGATGAGAATGCTTGAATCCTGGTAAAGCGTAATCGCCAAGCCAAGACGCTGCAGCATTCCTTTTGAATATTTCTTTATTTGAACATCGCGGTCATCCCAAAGACGGACCAATTTAAGTACTTGTTCAATCCGTTCGTTGTCAGGTGTTTTGCTGACAGCCTCCGCAAAGAATGTAATATTTTCAAGACCTGTCAGCATCGGGTAGAGCATGAATTTCTCCGGCAGGTAGGCAATGGCTTTTTTCCATTCGGTATTCTTCTTTGTGACAGACTTCCCGTTGATGGTGATGTCTCCCTGTTTAACGGGGAGCAGTCCAAGAAGACTATTAATAAAAGTGGACTTTCCTGCGCCATTTCGACCAACAAGAGCACATATTTCGTTTTTATGAATTTCAATAGTGATAGAGTCTAAAACGGTCTTTTTCCCAAAGGATTGCTGTAAATGGTTGACCTTGATCATTCATATCCCTCCTTACGGTGAAAAACAATGGCAATGATCGTGGAGACAATGAGCCAGAAAAATAGATTTCCAAGCAGGAAGAATCCCGGTTTCGTCCACATGAATGCTTGTAAGAGCCGTGACATATGCCCGAAGGAATAAACGCCCATCCCCGTTTCCAGATACATCCGAACGGATTGAAGCGGATTTAGGAAATAGAAGCTCGAAAATAGTTTTACATTTTCATGGGTTACATCCGGCAGGAAGGATAGCATGATAAAATCATGTAAGAAGAAAAAGTAAAACCAGACAAAAATCGTATAGCCAATGATTTGCATCCGCGAACGGCTGAAGCTTCCAATCGCCGCCCCCATTTGGATAAATATAAGCGCCATACAAACGATTGCGATAATAAAAATCAGATAGCTTTTTAGATCAAGCTGAAAATTAAACTTTAGCAAAAGCAGATAGAAAAAGAACCAAATCATCAGTGGAAGTAGGACCACTGCAAAGAGTCCAAGGCTTTTTTTGAATAAAAAACCGGGATAATTGTCCTTTTTTGTTAACAGCATGATGAGTGTTTTCTGTTCCTTTTCTTGGAAAATCGAAAAGGCACCGATAAACAAGCAAAGGATCGGAATAAAATAAATAATCGTATCAAATAAATTGATTAAGAGAACATAGAAGCCTTTATCAAATGAAAGGGCGGTGGAACGAAATAAAATACTGATTGATAGAAGAATAATGATACTTAATGCCAGCCATAATCCTTTTCCTCTTATGTTTTCCTTCCATTCCTTCCAAATGTAATGCATAGTTGATGTCTCCCTTTTATTAAAATCAATACAGCCAAAAGCCCAATTGTGATGAAAATGGCTGTTGTATGCTTGCTTTTTCCGGCTGCTAATGGATGCGGGTCATTAAACATGACTTGATCTTGTTGAAGCAGTGCATTCATTTTTTCATAAATCTTGATCGCCGGGCTTCTTAAAAATAAATACGATAATTCTTGATCCTCGATTAATTGGTATAAAGAAGAATGATAGGTGACAGGGAAGTCTCCAATCCCATCTTGGTTTAAATCAGTGAGCGGAAAGGCGCTGCCCCAATCATTTCCCTTGCCATTTTTACTCCAGGAGTTGTTTTCCCCTTTTCCGCCAAGGGTAACGGCAGGAATCGTATTTTCGGTAATTCGGTTTAACGTAAAGGTTTGATCATTGGAACTTGCCCAAAGCTCAATGCCAATTTGATTTTGGCTGATTCGATTATTTCGAATTAAATTATTTGTTGATTGATCTATATACAACCCTCGCTGGTTCATGTAAAAGGTATTGTTTTCAATGTTATTGTCATTTGCTTGCAGCAGCATTAACCCAAAGGACTGGTTTCCATAGTTTACGATAAATTGATTTTCCTCCAGTTTAAGATGATTCGAGTTCATAATCGCGGCGCCGCCAGTATTCATCGTAAAAATATTTTTCTTAAAGACGTTATTGTCAGAGTACATGTAATGCAGCCCGTATCTGGTGTTGCTAATTTTATTTTCATCGATTCGATTGTTATTGGCGTAATCGAAGAACATCCCGTCGCGGGTACCTTCAATTGTATTATTTGTTAATTGATTATTATTGGAATAAAAAACATGAAGCCCATTTCCCTGGGCGGCAATCTCGCCTTTTCCCAGCCCTTTAATATCGTTATAGCGAATGATATTATGATGGGCCTGGCTTAAATAAATACCGTGAAAAGAATCTCGGATTTGCGTATATTCCACGACATTTCCGTTTGTATAAATTTTAATCGCAGCGTACTCTTCAGGAGAGTTACGGTCCATACTGCTGTGGGTAACGGTAAGGCGGCTAAGCCTCACATTTGGAGCTTTAATGGAAATGACGTTTCCTGTTCCGTCTCCTTTTATCACGGTCTTATTTGAGCCAATAATGGTCATGCGTTTATGAATGACAATATTGCCGTCATAGGTCTTATTCTCAAGCTTCAATACCGCTCCTTCTTTCGTGGAGTCGATCATCACTTGCAAGTTTTCGGCTGCCATATTTTTCTCAGGTTTTAAGATGAAAAAGAGAGAAAAAACGAAAAGAAAGAGCGTCAATTTTTTCATTTTTTTCGATCCTTCCATAACGGAATCAGTAATAAAACAAAGGCTGCCAGAACGAAATAGGAGCCTGGGCCAAGAAGGCTGTGTGTAATAAAATTTGCCACCCGGTTTTGCCCGATGATCGGCGGAACAAATGGCGCAATTTTAATCGGTGCATGCGGGCTTAAATTGGTGCCGAAATCATGCAGTGCCCTGTGAAGGTCATAGACCCCGAGCGACCCGCCGATGATGATCAGGCAAATCAAAATATAAAGGACAATTTTTTTGCGAATCAGCGCTGTTGCCAATGTAATAAGAACTAATCCTCCAATCAGATAGGGAAGATAGGTTAGTTCAGGAAAATTCGCTTCACTGAAATTAGACATTCCGATATAGTGGTTAAGGCCGTTTACAATATCAATTTGCCCGGCCAGCTTATTCGGATAAACAATAATGTTTAAACCCTCGGGATATTGCGGGGCAATAAACACCATCTTCCACCATGGGAAAAAAAATGAAAGGCCGATTAATACTGCTGAAAGGGCAATCAGTAAGGATGAAGTAATGGATAATTTTTTGCTTTGATCATTCAAGTTAACCACACCTTTGTTCGAAAAGCGGAAGCGCCAGTCTCAGCCCCGACAAGCATAAGGCAAGCCCTGTAGGAAGGTGTGCTTTTTGCCTTCCGAAAGGGCTTGACTTATGACCTCGAGGGGCTTGGCGCTGCAGCTAGACATAATAGTGAAATCTTGTAAAAGATGAGGGTATCAATCATTTGAATTGATACCCATCACCAACTGTTAATTCTTAGGTTTTACAAGGAAGTAACCGGTCATTTCCTGGTGAAGTGCTGAACAGAAGTTAGTGCAATAAAGCGGATACGTACCGGCTTTATCAGCAGTAAATTCCAGTGTATTCGTTTCACCCGGCTGAACCTCCATGTTCAAGTTATAGCTGTTGATGGCAAATCCGTGTGTAATATCCTCATCAAAGTCAATATTGGTTAAATGGATAAATACATGATCGCCTTGATTTACTTCAATGGTGTCAGGTCGTTTGGCTGTATGGTCGAAGATAAATCTTGAACGCATCGCGATACCGTAAACATGGACCTCGTTACCATTGCGGACAATTCTTGTGTCCGTTTGTTTGTATACGGCATCCTTATTACTTGGGTCTTTAGGATAAACGTTAATCGTTTTGATTTTGTCTGCTTTAATCATCTGTGCATAGTGCGGTTCCGGATTCACCGGAGCTGTATCGATGACCCGCATTTTCTTGCCGCTGATATCGATCAATTGCATCGTTTCAGGGTGTGACGGTCCTACAGATAAAAAGTTATCCTTTGATAGCTTGTTCAGTGCAACAAGGTATTTTCCATCAGGTGAAACCGTATCGCCTTCCGCTGCAACAGAGTGTCCCGGTGAATATTGAACAGGCACACGGTCCAGTACTTCACCGGTTTTTGGATTCCATTTTACAATTTCAGAAGAGATGAACATGGTCGTGTAAGCCATACCTTTGTCATCAAATTGGGTATGAAGCGGTCCAAGAGCATTTTCAGGGTTTACTTCTCTTTCCATTACAGATTTATAGTTAAGAACAGGGATTCCGTTTCTTTCACCGGAAAAATCTTTCTTTTCTATGGCCTTAAAGGCTTTTTCAAATGAGAATACGGTCATAGAAGGCGCAAGTTTTCCTGAAGCAATAAAGTATTTTCCATCCGGAGTTACGTCAACACCGTGCGGGGATTTCGCAACAGGGACTAAATAAATACCGCCTTTTTGTTTTTCAGGGTAAATCATTTTTTGGCCGTTGACACCGGTGTATTTACCTTCCTTAACCATTTGCGCGAGTTCTTTCCAGTTGAATAGAACGATATAGTCACGGTCAGCCTGAGATGCATTAATTTCAAGCGTAGTTGTTGCTTCTTCCGTATTATAGGTTGTCATAACAGCCCAATCGGCGGAGCTTTTCTTACCTGCGTCAGATAAATCATATGACCAAGGCGGAAGTGCAACCTGATAAGCAATGTTTAATTTTTCTTTTTGTTGGTCAAAGGTAACTGCAGACATGACCCCGCGGTATTTTGTGCTGTATTGGTCAAGAGGCTGGTATTCTTGGCCGACCGGTACTGCAAAACGAGTCGGCAGGAACATGTACTCTGTGTTTTCGGTAACGAAAGCGGCACAGTGCGGGCCCGCGGTGTTGGGAACTTTGATAATATCTTTTGTGGTAAACGTTTTCAAATCCATAACTGCAGCACGGCTGTTACCGACATCGGTAGCAAACATGTATTTTCCATCATAATCGCCGTTTGTTTCAGAGAAGGCCGGATGATGGAGGTCTCCCCACGTATAACCGCCAAGCATTTTTTTCGTTCTCTCATCAAAACCGTATCCTGTTGCAGGGTCCGGTGAGAAAACAGGTATCGTTCTGATTTCCCTCATAGATGGAACACCGTAAATAAACATTTGTCCGGAGTGACCGCCTGAAGCGAATAAGTAATACTCATCCTTTTGTCCAAATGGAACATACACTTTTTCAGCATCGCTTTTGTTGGTACTATTTGCAGCTTCGGTTGTTGGCCCCGATGAAAAATTGCCAAAAGAAATGGTCGCAGCAACAAATCCGGCAATTAACCCGGTAGCGATAGGTAACCATTTTTTCATCTATTTGCACCACCTTATCTTTTATTTTGTTTCAGATGCTTTTTTAAGTAATTCTAAAACCTGCTTACGTTGATCATCCGTTAAAGGATTTTTGCCGAGGACACCGGACATTACCGCTGAGTTTGGTTGTTTCAGGAATTCCTCAATCGGCTTGCCGTGTTTATCCGCTACCTCAACAAAGGCATGCGATAGGTCGGGACCTACTTGCCCGCCTTTTAGGTTTAGTGCTTCAACAGAGTGACAGCCAAGGCAGCCTCTCTTGGAAAGGATGTTGTCTGTGTCAGCCGGCGTTGTCGATGCAGTCGACGCAGAAGATGCTTCCTTTGAATCCGTTTTTTGATCTGTCGTGGTCGTTGTTGTTTCGGTACTTGCCGTTACCGGCTGCTTTCCGGAATCATGCAGGATCACTTCGAACACCAAATAACCAAGACCAAAGCCAAGTACTACACTTATAACAAAGCTGATAATTGACTTCTTCATACTTACCCTCCTTTTAATCTCTAATGAACAATTTCATCGTATTCCGTAAGGAACTCTAAAAATGTGATTTACAACACACCCTATAACTTGTTCTGTGAACGATTTGTGAAGCGGCTTGTCATATAGCGGTTTCAAAAAATTGAACGTTTTGTGAATCTCGTCACTTCTTCATGGTAGTAAGTTGTTTACAATGGATAGCAGGGAGTTCGTAAAGCGTTGAAGGGGAGAGTATGAAAAGTTTGCTTAAGGCGGTGGGAAGAATGATTCGAGTCGATTGTTTAAAAGATCCGCATTTAATGGTCCTACAAGAGCTGAAAACAGAGGATTTTTTACGGAAGATAGTGATTTTCAAAGATTTATCACAACAGTCGATCAAAAGGATTGAAAAACGAATTCAATCCTTTTCATTTAAAAAAGGGGATCAAGTCATTTCAGAGGATGATACGGCAAGGGGCGTTTACTTTGTTCATTCCGGTGCGGTGAAGCTGACAAAGCAGGATGAAAACGGAAATGAGGTCATTGTTTGTATCAAACAAAAAGGCGATCTATTTGCCGAGGCGTGTTTGTTTACGCAAAAAACAGAAAACTGCCCTGCAACAGCCACAATGCTGCAGGATGGAAGGGTACTATTTTTAGACAAAATAGTGCTGGAAAAGGATTTATATGACGATCCTGAGCTCGCGATACAAATGATCCGTTACATGAGTGATTCATTGCGGGATATGACAGCGCAATTTGTACATTGCTGCAACCTTAATTGAAATGTAAAAAAAAGCCCTTCTTATGTGAAGGGCTTTAAGGCTATTTTTCAAATTTATACGTCCAAAAACGTTCGTTTGTGATCCATTTCATGACATCGGGGTCTTTACTTTTCAGTTTTTCCGCCATATTATTAAACATTTGCTCCGTTTGCGAACGGTGTGCCCTAATGGCGGCCAGCTTTTTCTCGGCAACAGGGCTGATATTGTTTAAAATATTCGGTTCGCCAATCTCTTGCTCGCAATTTTTTGCAAAAGCAACACAGTGTAAGGCAGGCCTTACTGCAGCAGGCATTTTTTCCACAGCCCGAACGACGGCCGCACCGGTCGCATCATGATCGGGATGGACGCTGTAGCCCGGATAAAAAGTAATGATAAGCGACGGGTTTAACTCATCGATTAAACCGGAAATCACCTTCGTAAGCTTTTCCTCATCCTCAAATTCAATCGTTTTATCGCGAAAGCCAAGCATTCTTAAATCCTGGATTCCCAAGACTCCGGCAGCTTCCTTTAATTCTTCTTTTCTTATTTTTGGAAGATTTTCTCTATTGGTAAATGGAGGATTTCCCATGTTACGTCCCATTTCACCTAATGTTAAACAAGCATAGGTAACAGGGGTTCCATTCTCTACGTGGGTCGCGATTGTCCCCGAAACTCCAAATGCTTCATCATCCGGATGGGGAAAGACAACCAGTACATGGCGCTCTTTTTCCATAATTCATTCTCCTTTCCAGTCTTTACTTAACTTTGAGAATTGTCCGGCTGCAGCGCCCGGCGGCTAGTGTACTTCGCTAAACGGGGCGCTTGCGCTTTTCTTATTCAAACGGGCTTGTGCTAATTTCTAAAGCGACAGCCAGTTTGCCATCATGGTCATGACCGGCCATAAGCAGTTGGTCTTGTTCATTAATTTCAAAATGGGTGATGCCTTCTGCATATACCCATCCAAGGTTTATTTTCAAACCCACGCGATAGGGGCCATTTCCCGTTATTTTCCCTAACTCATAACGGACACGTGCATTGCGGATATAAGCACCTGCTGAAAAGAAGGATTGATCATTATGTGAGGCGTAGGCACCGTTTGTGGTCTCAAGATGAATGTAAACATCTTTATTGGCGAAGCGGTTAATGGCTTCTTGAACGCTTTTTACATCAATTGCTTCCATAGACACAGACTCCTTTCCCTTCATTAAAAATATATGATATCTAAAGTACTAGTGTAATTAATAATGTAATAATCATACTAAAATCGTTTCGAAAAAGCGAAAGCAATGCTTATAAAAAAATGGAGGTGCTTGTTGGATAATGAAGATTTTTCTGAAAAATGATTCCATGTTCGTGGTATCATGAATATTGATTTGGCACAATGCTAAGAAGGGGTGCTTTTAGGTGAAAGCTGCGGCAATTATCTTATCAGGTGGGAAATCAAGCAGAATGGGCACAAATAAAGCTCTTCTCAAAATAAATGAAAAACCGAATATCGAAAGAATTTTAGTGGAATTAAAGCGGTTCTTTGATGATATCATTCTCGTTACCAATGAACCTGAGAACTATCGGTTTTTAGGCGTGAAAATGGTATCGGACCATTATCCGGGTATGGGTCCCCTTGCCGGGATTCATGCCGGACTTACCGCTTCAGAGTATGAAGTGAATATTGTTGTCGCCTGTGATATGCCGTTTGTATCAGGGGAGCTTGCTGTTGAACTTATAAACAAATGCAGCCGGTATGATGCGGTTGTACCCGTAATAGCCGGAAAGCAGCACCCTCTTTTTGCTGTCTTTCATAAGAAGATAGCCGGAGTTGCGGCAGAAAGAATTGAGAATGGTCAGCTCCGAATGAAGCAGCTGCTTGAGGGGCTGAACGTTCATTACGTAACGGAAGAGGATTTTCAGGCTGATAACAGACTGGATTTACAACGTATTTTTTTTAATATGAATCATCCTGATGAATATGAAGAAGCAAAAAAATGGGCCGAAATTCACCAAGGAAGGATATAAGACTATTTTTCAAAGTGTTGAAAAGGCATATGCCTTTATTGAGGAGAAGGAAACTGGAATCATTTGCTTGACCCGTAGAAAAAGCAATATACTATTTCATACGTGAACAATAGCATTGCGGCTATGCGGTCGTGGAGAATGCCGCGCCGAAATGCTTGCTGAAGAGGTGAAAAAATGAATTACGCGATTTCAAAAGAACCAATCGATATCCAATCAGTTATAGATAAAGTGATTCAACGTGAAGCCGGAGCGATTACCACCTTCATCGGGACGGTCCGCGAGTTAACAAAAGGGAAGAAAACACTGTTCTTAATTTATGAAGCATATGAAGCGATGGCAGTGAAAAAGCTTGAACAAATCGGCACCGAGATTGAACAGCGCTGGGAAGGCGCTAAAGTAGCCATTACCCACCGGGTCGGGAAGCTGGATATTACCGATGTGGCCGTAGTGATTGCCGTTTCGACACCCCACCGTGCCGATGCCTATGAGGCGAACCGCTATGCGATTGAACGGATTAAAGAGATCGTCCCAATTTGGAAAAAAGAGCATTGGGAAGATGGCGAAGAGTGGATGGGAAATCAACTGGAAACGGTTGTCTATCCAAAAGGGCATCCGGAGGAGAGTGATTTACATGAATAAGGTGCTATTTTTTGCCCATCTGCGTGATGCCGTCGGCGAAGAATTTTTGATGATCGAGGCAAAAGGAAAAACAGTTGCAGAGTTAAAAGCGGAGCTGGACGCGAGCTACGGCCTGCCTAAGATGGATACGGTTATGACAGCGATTAATGAAGAGTTTGCCGCGAACGATGAGGTCATTCAAGCCGGTGACGTGATTGCGTTCATCCCGCCGGTAAGCGGAGGCTGAGCTTAAGCTTATTGTTATTTTTGAGACGGCGGTTTTGGGAAAGGGGAAATGTAAATTGAATGAACGGTATTCACGGCAAGTCCTCTTTTCGGGAATCGGTAAAGAGGGTCAGGAGAAAATCAGCTGTAAATCTGTACTGATAATTGGCGCAGGAGCTCTTGGCTCAGGAAATGCCGAAGTGCTTGCCAGGGCCGGGGTTGGAAAAATTACGATCATCGACAGGGATTATGTTGAAGCAAGTAATCTTCAGCGCCAGCAGCTCTATACGGAAGACGATGCGGCGGAAAAACTTCCGAAGGCCGCTGCCGCCCGGAAACGATTAAAGGAGATTAACTCCGAGATTGAGGTGGCTGCGATCATCGGCGATGCGACACCGGCATTGTTAGAAGAATTGATCGCCGGCATTGATTTAATGATTGATGCAACCGATAATTTCGAAACCCGGATGGCGATGAACGATGTCTCACAAAAATACAATGTTCCTTGGATTTATGGAGCTTGTGTCGGCAGCTTTGGAATGAGTTTTTCGGTAATCCCGGGGAAAACTCCTTGTTTAAATTGCTTGCTGCGATCAATACCTTTGCAGGGAATGACCTGTGATACAGGCGGAATTATTTCCCCTGCCGTACAAATGGTCATTGCTCACCAAACAGCAGAAGCGTTAAAAATATTAGTCGGCGATTGGGATGCCGTAAGGACTACGTTTGTCAGTTTTGATGTATGGCGAAACCAATATACCGGTTTAAAAATGTCAAAGGCCAAGTTTGCCGGTTGTTTGTCATGCGGATCTGAGCGAACCTATCCGTATCTCGACAAGGAAAACATGACAAAAACAACGGTGCTCTGCGGCAGGGATACGGTGCAAATCCGTCCCTCCGGTCAGGGCGAGATTTCACTTGAACAGCTGGCAGGACAGCTTAGTTCCCTTGGATATACAGTTAAAGGAAATCCTTATTTGTTGTCTGTTGAAATGAGTGATGAGCGGATGGTTATTTTTAAGGACGGGCGTGCGTTGATTCACGGTACAAAGGATTTGACACATGCCAAGTCGCTTTATCAGCGGATTTTAGGGTGAGATTTTGGGCCCGTACCAGGTCACGGTACGGGTTTTTTGCATTTTTTCGGTACCTGAAAAAATCTCTTTTCTTCCGGCACTGCCTGCATGATTCCGCGAATTTTTGTTAGAATTCCGCTAGATTCATCATTAATTCGGCGGATTTTAGGATTATTCCCGCTAGCTATAGCTATCATTCCTCCTATTTCACAATTATTTCCGCAAAGTTCACAATTAGTTTTTTATAGAAGGCTTGTTTATAACATTTGAAAGCAGCAATCTTCGAGAAAAACGCTTACAAAATCCGACGTGTTTCACGTGGAACAAAGCGAAGATTGTCGAGTGTCTAATAGCTCGAAAAATAGGCGATACTCATGTAAGATGAGAAGGAGTCTAAAATCAGGGGTGCCATAAAAGTGAATATATCTGTTCAAAAACTATTATCGAAAATAGAAGAAGAATTAATGCTTGCGAAAAACAGTCCCAAGGAAGAAAACTTGCGGGAAAAAGTGTACTCTATTAAAATATTATGCGAGCTTATTCTTGATGAAAAGCAGGAAAAAAGCGGACAGCCATGGAATGCTGCTGTCAATCAGCAGCCGGTAATCACACAGCAAGCCGTTGTGATCCCGTCACCGGTTGTCCCGCAGCAAGCAGTTTATCAGTCTGCTGCATTAAATCAACCGAAAAAAATGGATTTAGGCAAAGAAGCAAACGGGGACTCGTTATTTGACTTTTGAGAAAAGCGGAAGCTGGACAAAGAAAAGCTGAAGCGCCAGTCTCAGCCCCGACAAGCATAAGACGAGCCCTGTAAGAAGGCGCTCTTTTTGCCTTCTGAAAGGGATTGGCTTATGACCTCGAGGGGCTTGGCGCGGAAGCTGGACAAAGAAAGGTGAGAGAACATGAAGGTTTTTATTATTATTGGCGCGATTAATGCCTTTTTGGCAGTCGCCCTTGGTGCCTTTGGGGCACACGGCCTTGCAGATAAGTTAGGACCAAAGTATTTGGAGATATGGAAAACGGGCGTCACCTATCAAATGTTCCATGCGACAGGCATTCTAGTCATCGGCCTTATTCTTGGCAAAGTTGCCGGCAGCTCGCTATTCACATGGTCCGGATGGCTGATGTTAATTGGAATTATCCTCTTTAGCGGCAGCTTGTACATTTTAAGCGTTACAAAAATCGGCATTTTGGGCGCCATTACGCCTCTAGGCGGGGTTAGCTTTTTAGCGGCTTGGATCCTCATTGTTATTGGTGCGGTTAAACATTTATAAAAACATAAAAAGGCATAGGCAAAGTCCCATGCCTTTCTATGTTTTATCTAGGTGGATAAGTACCTAAACCGGGAGAACTTCCATATGGATATTCATACTCAATTTCTTCACTAAAGGTAATGTAATCGACGGCAACCATCGGAATGAGATAACGTGTACCTGATTGCGGATCGCTTAAGATAACATGATCTCTTCCTGCTGCTTCGATAATCCCTTTAAAGGTTTTGGCATTCCACTGGCTATTGCCCTCGAAGGTCGCATAAACAGTGACCAATTTTCCTTTGTTTAAACGGAGAATATTTTCAATATAGGATTGCTCGATTGGCAGCTGACCGGGCAATTGACCGGCACTTGAAGCCGGAGCTTGCGGTACGGCCCCCGCCGGTGGAAACGTCGGTGTGGCGGGATAATACGGTTGCTGCCTTAAATAAGGCTGAGCTTCCTGTTGTGCACCCGCTCCAGGGTAAGGCTGAAAACCTTGTGGATTATAATATTGACTCATCTTTTTCCCTCCTAAAAAAATGAAGTAAACATCTGGCCCAACATTCTATAAATACTCCTTTAACCCCCAAATGGTTAAAGTGGCGAAGGAATAATCCCCATCCTCACCTCTCTTTGATGAGATCCATCGGAGCTATTGCTTAGACTCGCTGTTTAAATAGTATGAGGGAATGTACGAATATATGACTTGAGCAGAGGGGAAAAGAAAAAAGTCCCCAGCATCGACTGAGAACTTTTTGGAGAAAGGGCCTAGACATGAAGAAAGCTTGGAACCCGTTCTTCTTCTAATAGGTTCCCAACAAAGAAAGCTCCGAATTCACCATATCGGGCACTGACTTCATCAAAACGCATTTCATAAATAAGCTTTTTAAATTGAAGGACATCTTCCGCAAAAAGGGTAACACCCCATTCATAGTCATCAAAACCAACTGACCCTGTGATGATTTGCTTTACCTTACCTGCATATGTACGGCCAATCATTCCATGGCTGCGCATCATGTTGCGGCGCTCTTCCATCGGCAGCATGTACCAGTTATCATTGCCTTGACGACGCTTATCCATTGGATAGAAGCAAACATGCTTTGTTTTTGGAAGCGTTGGATAAAGCCGGGCCAGGATTTGCGGATTTTGGTATGGATCCTCACCTGCCGGTAAGTAGTTGCTTAGTTCCACTACGGAAACATAGGAATGAGCAGGAATAGTAAATTCCGCCAGTTTCGTTTTGTTAAACTCTGTTTCAATTTGATTGAGTTCTTCCATTGTCGGACGTAATATCATCATCATAAAATCAGCTTTTTGACCAACGATTGTATATAAAGCATGGCTGCCTTCTTTACGCTCCTGCGTCGCGTTCCACTTTTCAACTAGACTTAAAAACTCGTGGATTGCTGCTTGGCGTTCGTCGCTTGAGAGCATTTTCCATGTAGTCCAATCAACCGTACGGAAATCGTGCAAACAATACCAGCCGTCAAGCGTTTGCGCTGCTTCACTCATTATAATCACTCCTAAATAATAATTCTCCTTATTAACAATCATAACTATAACATAGTTTGACCAAGTGATGCCTGAATAAAACACCTGACCTAGTGAGAAATGGATAATTTTAAAAAAGTAGTAAATAGTAAAAACTAGTGAAAATGAAATGAAATTTTTTGAAAACAAAAACATTTTAATGTAACCGCTATCTGTGAGGGATATCCTTGAATTTTTATACAGGTAAAGTATGCTAGTAGAGGTAGATTTATTAAGGGAGGATTTAAACGTGAGTGACTTATTTGAAGGATTAAAACAAAAAATTTCAGGCCGTGAATTGAAAATTGTTTTTCCGGAAGGATTAGATGAGCGGATTTTAAAAGCAGCAGGCCGTCTTGCTGAGGAAAAACTATTGACACCGATTCTTATCGGAAACATTGAACAGATTCAAGCAAAGGCACTAGAGCTTGGCGTCTCTTTAGATGCGGCTGAAATATATGATCCAAACAGCTTTGCGGGAATGGAAGAGCTTGTAGCGGCATTTGTCGATCGCCGCAAAGGCAAAGCAACTGAGGAAGATGCCCGCAAAATTTTATTAGATGAAAATTACTTTGGTACAATGCTGGTTTATTTAAATAAAGCAAACGGTCTTGTCAGCGGTGCGGCTCACTCCACGGCGGATACCGTTCGCCCTGCATTGCAAATCATTAAAACAAAACAAGGCGTTTCGAAAACATCCGGTGTATTTATCATGGTTCGCGGCGATGAAAAATATGTTTTCGCGGATTGTGCCATTAATATTGCGCCGGATAGCAATGATTTAGCGGAAATTGCGATTGAAAGTTCGAAAACAGCGAACATGTTTGATATCGAGCCGCGCGTGGCGATGCTCAGCTTTTCAACAAAGGGTTCAGCTAAATCACCTGAAACGGAAAAAGTGGCGGAAGCAGTGGCTGAAGCAAAACGCCGTGATCCATCACTTGTTTTAGACGGTGAGTTCCAATTCGATGCGGCATTCGTTCCATCTGTAGCCAAAAGCAAGGCACCGGATTCGCCAATTCAAGGGGATGCGAATGTATTTGTTTTCCCGAGCCTTGAAGCAGGAAATATCGGCTATAAAATTGCCCAGCGCTTAGGCGGATTTGAAGCGGTAGGTCCTATCCTGCAAGGATTGAATCGTCCGGTAAACGATCTTTCCCGCGGCTGTAACGAAGAAGATGTCTACAAGCTTGCATTGATTACTGCAGGGCAAGGATTATAATCATTGAAGAGCCGGTCCGGTTGGGCCGGTCTTTTTAGCTATGTTAATGCTCATTGTTGAATTAACTCAAAATGTTGATTGGAGCGGAAGGCGCGAGACTCCTCGAAAATGCTATCGCATTTTCTTCGTGCGGTGAGTATTCGTGGAAGCTTATTCAATGTCCTGCGGGAAAAGCAGGTCAAGGGAGACCCCGCAGGCTTAATGCTTGAGGAGGCTCCCGACCGCCCGCGGAAAGCGAGTGCCTGGAGCGGAAATCAACAGGCAAATTTAACAGAGCCTTATGTTAAAATAAATACATCAATCGCTAAGGAGTTAATCACATGGAAGGTTTGCTGCGTCAGCCGCAATGGCGAATTATCGATCAGTCTGCGGTGGGCATTCATTTTCAAGCATTACAGTCATTTGGTACGGATGATACTTTGTGTGCCTCGGTTGGAGCAGATAAAGCACCGGCTACAGCGCGTACATGGGTTCACCACAACACTGTGGTGCTGGGAATACAAGATACAAAACTGCCATTCTTAAAAGACGGGATTCAATTTCTGACGGAACAGGGCTATCAGTCTATTGTTAGGAATTCAGGCGGTTTGGCAGTTGTTCTTGATGAAGGGGTCCTCAATATTTCTTTGATTTTACCGGAAACGGAAAAAGGAATTGATATAAACCGAGGCTACGATACAATGTGGCTGTTAATCCAAAATATGTTTGCCGACTTCAATAAACAGATTGAGGCACGGGAAATCGTCGGTTCTTATTGTCCCGGAAGCTACGATTTAAGTATTAATGGTAAAAAATTTGCCGGCATCTCTCAGCGCAGGTTGAAAAAAGGTGTCGCCGTCCAGATTTACCTTTGTGTTAATGGCAGTGGCAGCGCTCGGGCTCACCTGGTAAAGCAATTTTACGAGATTGCCAAAAACGGTGAACAAACGAAATTTGTATTTCCGGAAATTGTTCCGGAGGTAATGGCCTCCCTGTCGGAGTTGCTTGGTCAAGACCTTACAATCGCGGACGTGATGCTGCGGCTATTACAGCAGTTAAAAATGGGCAGCGATTTTCTCTACGCGGGGCAGTTAAATGAATATGAGCTTGAATTATTTCCCGGTTATTATCAGCGGGTTATTGAACGAAATGAAAAAATGAAAGAAATGTAAAAAACCGTAAGCCCGGAGGGATTTACGGTTTTTTTTATAAACGAGATGCTGTGCTTTTTCTCTTCTCCCAAGGCTTCTCTCTCAAATAAATAGAAAATGATTGAACTTTGAGAATTGTCTAGCTGCAGCGCCCGGCGGCTAATGTACTTCGCTCTTCTCCCTCCGATAAGTTAACATCGAATCGCTTTGCTCTCCGTGTTTCCTTTATCTCAGTCGAAGCGCTCCGGTCCTGTCGTACGCTAAACGGGGTGCTTCCGCTTTTCTTATTCAGCTACTTTTTCCAGGTTTCCGTTACGGTCCATTTTGAATTTCGTAGCCGGACGCTCTTCTTCTTCAAATAAAACAAGCTTTCTGGCACGGTTCATGATTTTCATTAAGGTCTCGTAATCTTCCTGAATGGTTTCGGAGTTTTGCTCAAGTCCCTCAATTTTTGCTGCCATTTCTTCATTTTGCTTGCGTAATTCGGCAATTTCTCTCTTCAATCTTTCATTCTCACTTTTTAGTGCTTCATTTTGCAGATTGGAATGATTAAAGTTTTGCAAATAATCAATTACATTATCAAGTGAAAGACCTGCAGCAGATGGTCTGTAGCTTTGCGCAACGGGTTTTACATATGTTTCTGCAGCCGCCTCTGTTGTCAGATCGGACATTTCGACTGTCTCTAAAGGCATTTCGCCTTGCATTGGAATTACTTCCAATTCTTCCGTGCCCGTTACCGGTGGATTGTAAAGTAATTTTTTCTTTCCGCCTTGATCTTTTCCTAAAATTCTTTGTCGTTGTTTCCGCTGTTTTTTCGATAATTGCAACGCTTTTTCATAGCGGTGGCGCACTACTGCATTCCATCTGAAGCCACAGGCTGCAGAAGTCCGGTTTAGCTTATCCCCAACCTCCTCGAAAGCATTTAGCTGCGTACTGCCTTCTCTTACATGGCGCAGGACTGTCTCGGCCAAAAGTAGATCGTTTTCATCTGTCCATGCATCTTGACGAACTTTCATTTTATCAACTCCCTTAAAATAGTTACGATTAACTGTGCCGGCTCCAATTCCGGCAAGTTTTTAAAAGTTCTAGTCTTATGATGGACAAGTTTTTCAAGCTTTATACCAAAATGGTTGCAAGGATAGTAGATTTTTTTAAAGAGTTTACTAATGCAGTTGTACCTTGCATTCAAAGATAAGAAAATGTAAAATACCTAAGGAGTTAAATCGTAAAATAGTTGGATAAAATAGTGAATAGTAAATAGATTGACCGTAGAAAGGGTTGTAACGAATGTCTAATGAATTTCGCGTTTGTGATGATTGTCAGGCCGTAAATTTAAAGACATTAATCCCTCGCTTAAAAGAGCTTGATCCGGATGCCGAAGTGAAAATCGGCTGCCAATCCTATTGCGGGCCAGGACGGAAAAAGACCTTTGCATTTGTTAATAATCGTCCGGTAGCTGCCTTGACCGAAGAGGAATTAATGGAGAAAATTAATAAAAAGATAAAGTAGTCACCTTAGATAATCTACCTAGGTGATTTTCTTTTTTTTTGTAAACCGAATGTCGAAATTTACTGCAGAATTTTGCTGAAAACCGGGTGAATTTTGGGATATAATAGAAAATAGTAAAAGAGGAAGAGGGTTACTAATGGCATATTCGGCGGAAAAACTGAGTGAAGAAAAAGTTTTTAAAGACCCCGTGCACCGCTACGTCCACGTTCGCGACCGCGTCATCTGGGATTTAATAGGGACGAAAGAGTTTCAGCGATTGCGTCGGATCAAACAGCTGGGAACCACCTTTTTGACCTTTCACGGGGCAGAACACAGCCGATTTAACCATTCTCTCGGAGTTTATGAGATTGTCCGCCGCATCGTCGACGATGTTTTTGACGGCAGGCCGGAATGGAACAGCAATGAGCGCCTCTTGACCCTATGTGCGGCCCTTCTCCACGATTTGGGACACGGTCCTTTTTCCCATTCCTTCGAAAAAGTGTTTGGCTTCGACCATGAGGATTTCACGCGCGCGATTATTTTAGGAAATACCGAAGTGAATGGAGTACTGACAAAGGTGAGTCCTGATTTTCCTGTAAAAGTAGCCGAAGTCATCGCGAAAACCTCTGAAAAAAAGCTCGTCATCAGTTTAATTTCAAGCCAAATCGATGCTGATCGGATGGATTATTTGCAAAGGGATGCCTATTTTACCGGTGTCAGCTACGGACAATTTGATATGGAAAGAATTTTACGGGTGATGCGGCCGCTTGAAGATCAGGTTGTGATTAAAAAGAGCGGAATGCATGCGGTTGAGGATTACATTATGAGCCGCTACCAAATGTACTGGCAGGTATATTTCCATCCTGTGTCCCGGGGTGCAGAGGTTATTTTGACGAAAATCCTCCACCGGGCCAAGCATTTATATGAGCAAAACTATACATTTAAACACGAGCCGTTTCACTTTTACTCGTTTTTTACAGAACAAGTGACATTAGAAGACTATTTAAAATTAGATGAGTCTGTGATTTTATATTATTTTCAAATTTGGCAGGAGGAAAAAGACCCGATCATCAGCGACCTCTGCGGGCGTTTTGTGAATCGGAATCTGTTCAAGTATGCCGAATTCGATCCTGCAAAAGAATACAAAAAGCTCGCCGAACTGACGTCTCTTTTTAAAAAGGCAGGGATAGACCCTGAATATTATTTAGTTGTCGATTCATCATCGGATTTGCCGTACGATTTTTACCGTCCCGGAGAGGAAGAGGAGCGGCTCCCGATTCATTTGCTGATGAAAAACGGGGAGTTGAAGGAGCTTTCCCGCGAGTCGGAGATTGTTGATGCGATTTCGGGGAAAAGGAGAACCGATCACAAGCTGTATTATCCGGCTGATTTTCTTGAGGATGATTCTTCGAAAAAGAATGTTAAGAAGCAAATTCGGGCCCTTCTGGAATTGCATGAGAGATCTGTTTAGAATGAGTAGGAGATGACGAATATTGTTAAGTGATCACGCGAAGCTGATGCAGGCCATTTTGGTTTCCGGTGAAATAATCGGGAGAAAAAAGCTGCAAAAGATGATTTATATTGCAAAAAAAGTTGATTTTCCCTTTCAAGAGAGGTTCCAGTTCCATTTTTACGGTCCATATTCGGAGGAATTGACGTTACGAGTGGAAGAGCTTTGTAATATGGGATTTTTGAATGAAGTGAAGGAAAAAAAGGGCGGATACTTTCAATATCGCTACACGCTGACCGAGCCTGGAAAAGAGTTTTTGAGTTTAAACGGGATTGAGATGCCATTTTTACAAGATTGCCTGGAGGATATGAACAGCCAAAATGCTAGATTTTTGGAGCTGGTTTCGACGGTTTTATATTTTGATAATCTTGCAAAGAATGAAGTGGCGAACAAGGTGTTTACGTTAAAAAGCAGCCAGCGCTATACAGAGGCGGAAATTGATGATGCCTATAACTATATTGAAACGTTAAAAGAAAAGGCTAAACTCCAATAAGGGGCTTAGCCTTTGTGTTTTATTTATCGCTCTCTCTTACGCCGGCAACTGCGTAATGGTTTTTGGACATTTCCTCGATAAAAACAACGACTTTTTCCTTTGGAGCACCGGTTGTTTCGCTGACAGCATCGGTCACTTTTTCAACTAGCGCCTTTTTCTGCTCTTCAGTACGCCCTTCGATCATTTTTACGGTAACATATGGCATTCTAATTCCTCCTTTTGATGTAACTGATAGTAGTTTTTCACAAAAAAGAAAAAAGTGCAAGGACGGTTGCTACAGTTAACATTTTCACTTTACATACGGTTTCATGTATACTTATAGGATAGATTTCACTGTTCTGCTGTAATAAGAAAGTTTGAAAATAGAGAGTTAAGCGGTGCGTTTGTTGCCCGTAAAGGAAGGGGATACGGTATTGAACTTGGCATATCCATTAAGGGAGATTCCCTATGTGGCGATTACGTTAATGGTGGCTTTTACGTTTCACGAATTTGCCCATGCTTTTGTTGCTTATAAGTTCGGTGATATGACGGCTAAAAAGCAAGGACGCCTGACGTTAAATCCGCTTCAGCATTTAGACCCGATTGGAACGTTGTTAATTTTTATTGCGGGATTTGGCTGGGCCCGGCCTGTACCGGTAAACAGACATTTTTTTAAAAAGCCGCGCCTTGCCGGAATTCTTGTTTCCATTGCCGGTCCACTGAGCAACTTAATTTTGGCTTCACTTGGGTTTATTATTTGGTACGGATTGGATAAAGCGGGTATGGCGCTTACTGATAACTTTCAGGAATTTCTTAACTTGTTTATTCAATTAAATATTGTTCTGTTTATTTTTAATTTATTGCCGTTTCCTCCATTGGACGGATACCGGGTGATTGAAGATTTAGTTTCGAACAATCTTCGGGCAAAAATGACGCAGTATGAATCCTATGGGTCCATCATTTTTTTAATTTTAGTGATAACACCGCTCGATCGCTATACGATACAGCCGTTTTTCTTTGTAGTGGTTCCGTGGATTGCGGGCGGATTAGATCATTTCTTTCATCAATTGTTTTTCTAGGAATGCTTATAAAGTGGTAATCAAGGAGGGTAATGAAAGCTATGGAAGAAAAAAAGAAAAAAGTGGGTTTTAATATTATAAAAAGTGACCCGACAGATGGCCATCGCGGCTACGGGAAGGGTGCGCTGAGCCTTGACAATGTTTCACCGGTCATCATTGATGTAGATGCCGGTGAGGCGGAGATTGATGTTGGCGCCATGCACGCGAGAAGTGCGGTCGAGAAAGGGATTAAATTTCTTGCTGTGAAAGAGGATGTGCCAAACGGCAAACCGTACTGGCTTGTCTGGGTTACGGTTGACCGGGATGAGCGGGGCCCCTATTATGCAGGGGTGACGGCCTGTGAAATGACCGTTGACCGCGAAATTCGCCGTGGTTACAAATCACTTCCGGAGCACGTGAACCGCATGGATAAATCACTAAAACGCCATATTATCGTTGACCAAATGGATGAGAAATCGAAAAAAGTATTAGCTGATTTTTTACGCGGCCACAATGATGTCCTCTGGAACAATTCATCTGAAGAATTGAAAAAAGGCTTATCGGCAGAATAAGAAATTTTGTACGATTATATTCAAAATTAAAACTGGTATTCTCTTGTAGTTTTTCTGGAAAATGGGTAAAGTTAAATAGTGTGAATACACGTAAAACTAGGACACGAAAAGCTCCGGATGAAAATCCGGAGCTTTTCCATTTGTCCGTGTAAAGCGGCTTTGCTGGGGGCTGACCGCGTTACGTTGGTAAGTTTGATCCAATGGGGACCGGTAATCTAGTTGCCCCATTTGAAGATCCGCTTGTACCAAGGCACTTTAGTACCCGACTTTTGTTTGGATGGGTCGGAGTCGGAACGTTTTAGATGATCAGTGCAATATTCCGTCGGCTCTGTGCCGGCAACAAAGTAGGTATACCGGCGAACGGGACAATCGTCTGTAGCAAGCTTGCCGTTTGTTGGGTCAACATAAACGCCGACAACGCCTTCTTTTGGCGGCTTAAACGCTTTAACCGGCTTACCCTTAAGGGCTTCCTCCATAAAATTGGCCCAAATGTTTTTGGCATATGATTTTTCAGCTGTTAGATCAATCGGTTTTCCAACATCGTAGCCTGCCCATACAGCAGTAACGAGCTGCGGTGAAAAGCCGATCATCCAGCTGTCCGTTTCCGTTGAGCCTGATTTTCCTGCATACGGACGAGTAATGTCCTTGGCCACGGTACTACCTGTAACCGTTGCATAGCCGTTTAGCTTCGGATCAAATATCCCCGTCAACATTTGTGTCATTACATAGGCTTTTGCCGGATCCAAAACCTGTTCATCCGCTTGTTCATTTTCGTATATCACATTTCCATTGTAATCTTCGACTTTTGTTATCAAGGTCGGATTTATTTTTTTCCCGCCGTTGGCAAACAGGCTGTAAGCGCCGGCCATATCAATCACGCGGACACCTGATGTCCCCAGTGCAAGCGATGGAACCTTGGCCATCTTCGTTGAAATCCCAAATTCCTTAGCGGTATTAATTAAGGATTCTTCTCCTAAATACAAGTGCGTTTTGACGGCAAAAATATTATCAGATACCGCAAGTGCCTGGGCCAGAGTGATTTCGCCGTTTGCATATTTATTGTTGAAATTATGCGGCGTATAGTCAGGAGTTCCATCATCAAAATGGAAGGTCGTATACTCACTCCTCATGGTCGTGGAAGGCGTAAAGCCTTGCCCTAGCGCGGCATAGTACAAGATTGGTTTAATGGTAGAGCCGGGCTGTCTGATTGCCTGAACAGCGCGGTTGAATGGACTTTTTCCATAGTCCCTGCCGCCAACCATTGCTTTGACATAGCCATTTTTCGGATCCATGGCGACTAAGGCAGTTTCGATTTCCGACGTATTGGACACATATTTCTTCACTTGTTCTTCTGCTGCTTCCTGCTGTTTGATGTTAAGTGTTGTAAAAACTTTTAAACCGCCGAGAGTAATCGTGCGGTCATCTAAATGCAGTTGGTTTTTAAGGGCATTTTTTACAGCATCCTGAAAATAGGGAGCCACTTTCACTTCTTGATTGGAATGCACACCCACAATCGAAAGGGCCTTTTGGGCAGCTGCTCTTGCCGTTTCTTCCTTAATGTAGCCATTCTTCACCATACTCTGCAAAATAATCGACTGGCGGGTCTTGGCATTTTTCATCGACACAAGCGGCGAGTATATCCCTGGTCCTTTCGGAATCCCAGCAAGCATAGAAGCTTCGGCAAGGGTTAATTTAGATGCATCCTTACCAAAATAATAGTGACTGGCCGCTTGAACACCATAAGCACCGTTACCGTAATAAATCGTGTTAAGGTAGCCTTCAAGAATATCTTTTTTGGAATAATTCATTTCGAGACGGATCGTATAAAACGCCTCTGATAACTTCCGTTTCCATGTTTTATCATGTTCGAGGAAGAGGTTCCGGGCGTATTGCTGTGTAATGGTGCTTGCGCCCTGCACCTTTCCAAATGCCCGGACATCGGCGATCATTGCACCGGCAATTCGTTTATAATCAAAGCCATTATGATCATAAAAATTCTTATCCTCAATCGAAATTGTCGCATCCACTAAGCTGGGTGAAATTTCATCTAAAGGAACCCAGTAGCGCTTTTGGCCGCTATTGCTTTCACCGATCAACGTTCCATCATCGGAAAAAAATAAGGTCGATTGGGGAACAGCGAGCGGCGGTGCACCTAATATCTTTGCATAGGCAAGAACGCCAAAGAAGAGAATCAGCATACAAATCATGCCTATCAAACTGATGATGATTAACGCACGCAAATATTTTATTGTTTTTCGAAACCCTTGATCAGTCATGATTTCCACTAATATCACCCCTTTGTTTTTCCTGTTTCTAAAAAAACTTCTAGTAGTAGTATGAAAAAAATGGAACGGTTTTAAACATTTTCCTTAGGAAAATGAAAAAATAATTGTAAATTTGCTAGATTCCACTAGACTTTTTCTCATGTTTGTAATTCAATAGTTTGGGTAGTATAAAAATGAAATGAAACTAATTCATATGCTTTTGATGTATCGTGGGGACAATCCCCCTTTAGTTTTGAGTGAATATGAGATAAAGATGGAAGGAAGATGAACATGGGAATTTGGTTTACAGAAAAGCAAACCCAAAATTTTGGGATCACAATGAAGGTAAATAAGACTTTACATACAGAGCAAACGGAATTTCAAAAGCTTGATATGATTGAGACAGAAGAGTGGGGCAACATGCTTTTACTTGACGACATGGTCATGACATCCGTAAGAGATGAATTTGTTTACCACGAAATGGTGGCACACGTGCCGTTATTTACGCATCCAAACCCTGAAAACGTCCTTGTTGTCGGCGGCGGCGATGGCGGAGTTATCCGTGAAGTATTAAAGCACCCAAGCGTGAAAAAGGCGACACTTGTTGATATTGATGGAAAAGTAATTGAATACTCTAAAAAGTTTCTTCCTGAAATTGCAGGAATGCTAGATGACCCGCGTGTTGATGTTCAAGTAGACGACGGCTTCATGCATATTGCAAACAGCGAAAACGAGTACGATGTCATCATGGTTGACTCCACGGAACCGGTCGGTCCTGCAGTAAACCTATTTACAAAAGGATTCTACGCCGGTATTTCAAAGGCATTGAAAGAAGACGGAATCTTTGTCGCACAATCTGACAATCCATGGTTTAAAGCCGAATTAATCCGCAACGTGCAAAGAGACGTAAAGGAAATTTTCCCAATTACCCGTCTGTATGTAGCGAACATCCCTACATACCCAAGCGGTTTATGGGCATTCACAATCGGTTCAAAGAAATACGATCCATTAGAAGTAAGCGAAGACCGCTTCCACGAAATCGAAACAAAATACTACACAAAAGAACTCCACAAAGCAGCCTTCGTACTGCCTAAATTTGTCGGCGATCTAGTAAAATAAAGCAAGTTTGTCATGCACTGTCTATTCCGTGTGGACAAAACGGAGTTTTGTCCACGAACGGTGCCTGTCACCATTAAGGAGGTTTTATGATGCGTTTTGATGAGGCGTATTCGGGGAATGTGTTTATTAAGAGCCATCCGAGTTTTGAAGAGAGTAAGGCGGTATTGTACGGGATGCCGATGGATTGGACGGTTAGTTATCGTCCGGGTTCGCGTTTTGGTCCAACCCGCATCCGCGAGGTGTCAATTGGTCTTGAGGAGTATAGCGCCTATCTCGACCGTGAGCTTGAGGATGTTAAATATTTTGATGCGGGCGATATTCCGCTTCCATTCGGAAATCCCCAAAAAAGTTTGGATTTGATTGAGGAGTTTGTCACGAAGCTTCTCGATGCAGGGAAGTTCCCGCTTGGTATGGGTGGCGAGCATTTAGTTTCTTGGCCTGTTATGAAGGCTGTTTATAAGAAATACCCGGATCTTGCGATTATCCATATGGACGCCCATACAGATTTGCGCGAGCAGTACGAAGGTGAGCCGTTGTCTCACTCGACGCCAATTCGCAAAATTGCCGAGTTAATCGGGCCGAAAAATGTGTACTCTTTTGGAATCCGCTCCGGGATGAAGGAAGAATTTGAGTGGGCGAAAAGCGTGGGCATGCATATTTCGAAATTTGATGTTCACCAGCCATTGAAGGAGATCCTGCCAAATCTCGTCGGCCGTCCGGTGTATGTAACGATCGATATCGATGTATTGGACCCGGCACATGCACCTGGAACAGGAACAGTTGATTGCGGCGGAATCACCTCCAGAGAGCTGCTTGCTTCAATTCATGAAATTGCCCGCTCCGGTGTGAACGTGGTCGGCGGCGACCTAGTTGAAGTGGCGCCAATTTACGATCCTTCTGAGCAAACAGCAAACACTGCCAGCAAATTAATCCGTGAAATGATTCTCGGCTGGGTAAAATAGATTCTTTTTGGTGCCTATTCCGCTTATGGATAGGCACCTTTTGAATTGTTACGACTAAATGGTTATAATAGATAAAGCGTCTTCGGGAGCTCGAAGAAAAGAGTAGGATGATAACAATTTAGAAGAGCTTTACTGAGTTCCTTTTTATAAAGAAAAAAATAAGGGAGTGCTGTTCGTTTGTCGATCCCTGAAATACCCGTAAAAATCAAGGTGAAAACGACCATTGATCAACAGGATAGTTTTGAGTTGACGGTATTTGGTCGCTATTATAAAAAAAACAATGCTGCTTTTCTTCAGTATGAGGAAGTGACGGAAGAGGGAAGCGTTCGTACAATTGTCAAAGTGACTGCTGATGAAGCGTTGATTTTACGAAGCGGCGCGGTGAAAATGCGATTGCCTTTTAGATTAGGTAAGAAGGTGAAGGGCAGCTATGAGATGCCGTTTGGCCGATTTGAGACGACGACTGCAGCGAAACGGATTGAACATTCAGATGGTGCTATCGATATTCTTTACGATTTTTCGATGCAAGGAAGTCAGGCAGGTACATACCATTTAGAAATTACCTTTCAGGAGGATAGAAAATGAATATTGTTGAACAAGTCCAAAGTAAAATAAAGGAAGAAATTAAGGCAGCGGTGTTGAAGGCAGAGCTGGCGACTGAGGATCAGATTCCTGATGTGATTCTTGAAATCCCTAAGGAAAAGGCCCATGGCGATTACTCTACTAATATGGCAATGCAGCTTGCACGTGTGGCCAAGAAGGCACCAAGAATGATTGCGGAAGCTTTGGTGAGCAATTTTGACCGTTCGAAAGCATCAATTGAAAAAATTGAATTAGCCGGTCCCGGATTTATCAATTTTTACATGGATAATAGCTATTTAACGGAGCTGATTCCGACGGTCCTTAAAGCAGGAGAAAAGTATGGGGAGACGCAAGCGGGCAACAGGCAAAAGATTCAAGTTGAGTTCGTGTCCGCGAATCCAACAGGCGACCTGCACCTTGGACATGCCCGCGGTGCCGCCGTCGGCGATTCACTTTGCAATATTTTGGCAAAGGCGGGCTATGATGTGTCCCGCGAATACTATATTAACGACGCCGGAAACCAAATAAACAATCTCGCACTTTCTGTAGAGGCGCGTTATTTCCAGGCGCTTGGTCTTGAGAAAGACATGCCCGAGGATGGCTACCATGGTGCGGATATTATCGGCATCGGTAAAGCCTTGGCCGAAGAATTTGGCGGTAAATATGTGAACGTTTCGGATGAGGAACGGTTTGAATTTTTCCGCGAGTACGGCCTGAAGTATGAAATGGAAAAGCTGAAAAGGGACCTTGCCGAATTCCGCGTGGCCTTTGATGTATGGTACTCGGAAACGTCCCTTTATAAAAATGGCAAAATTGATGAGGCTTTGAAGGCTTTACGTGCGAGCGGCTATATTTACGATGAAGAGGGCGCAACATGGCTCCGTTCTACCGATTTCGGCGACGACAAGGACCGCGTGCTAATCAAGCAGGACGGCTCTTACACATATTTGACGCCTGATATTGCCTATCATAAGGACAAGCTTGACCGCGGCTTTGAAAAATTAATCAATATTTGGGGTGCGGATCATCACGGCTATATACCAAGGATGAAGGCGGCGATTCAGTCATTAGGCTATGATAAGGATGCCCTCGAGGTCGAAATTATCCAGCTTGTCCATCTTTATAAAGACGGTGAAAAAATGAAAATGAGCAAGCGGACCGGTAAAGCTGTAACCATGCGTGATTTGGTCGATGAGGTCGGCCTCGACGCGGTGCGTTACTTCTTTGCGATGCGCAGCTCGGACACTCATATGGACTTTGATTTGGATTTAGCCGTTTCTGAGTCCAATGAAAATCCTGTTTACTATGCACAGTATGCGCACGCACGGATTTCCAGCATTTTGCGCCAAGGTGAGGAACAAGGTGTTAGGGTGGAGCAGGATGCAAATTTTGCATTAATCCAATCGGAGAAAGAAATGGACCTATTGAAGAAGCTGGGCGAGTTTCCGCAAGCTGTTAGTGAAGCAGCGGTGAAGCGTGTGCCGCATCGCATCACAAATTATATCTTTGAACTTGCGTCGACGTTCCACAGCTTCTATAATGCAGAAAAGGTGCTCGACAGCGAATATCCGGAGCGTACCGGGGCCCGCCTCGCGTTGGTCAAGGCAGTGCAAATCACGTTACGAAATGCACTTGAGCTAATTGGCGTTTCGGCTCCTGAAAAAATGTAAATTTAAGGTTCAGGCTCCCTTCTTTAGGTGGAAGGGGGCTTTTTTTACGGCTTTTTGCGGAAATATCGTGGGAATTGGCGGGATTAAGGTAGAAACTCGCAGAATTCCGGTCAAACCTCGCGGAATAATTCTGAAAGTCGGCGGAATTCCCGATTCAAGATCGCAGCATGAACTTAATAAAAAAGGGTATGCGGAATAAATAGGAGTTCTCGCGGGAAAAAGGTAGAAACTGACGGAATAATTCTGAAAGTCTGCGGAATTCCCGATTCAAGATCGCAGCACGAACTTAATAAAAAAGGGGTATGCGGAATAAATAGGAATTCTCGCGGGATTAAGGTCAAAACTGGCGGAAATATTCCAAAAGTCGGCGGAATAAAACCGGTAGTCCGCGGAATGAATGACAATTACGGCGGAATCAATCGAAACTCCTAAAAAATCACAAAGTTTAACCTGAAAAAAATTGAATAGTACCTTAAAAATGGTAAATATTAATAAAGAAATATCCTGGAGGAGTGAACCGAATGAATATAGGAAGAGCAAAGGAAATTGCGGAGTCACCTGAAATCATCAATGTCACCTATGATGGAACGCCGGTGATTATTCAACACGTCGATGAAGCATCAAAAATGGCAAGAATCTACTCGCGGAAAAATCCTGAGGACGAACGGGAAGTACCCGTATTAAATTTAATTGAAGAAGTCTAAAAAAGTCTCCAAGTCCGGGGACTTTTTTTAAAGTATAAGTATAAATTTTTGACTTTGAGAATTGTCCGGCTTCACAAGGAAGGGCTTCGGCAGCATTTGCATCGCACGAAGAAAAAGCGGTATCTTTTTCGAGGAGCGCCCGGCGGCTGGTGTACTTCGCTCTTCTCCCTAAAGATAAGTCAACATCGAATCGACTTGAGCTCCGTGTTTCCTTTATCTCAGTCGAAGCACTCCAGTCCTGTCGTACGCTAAACGGAGCACTTGCGCTTTTATTAAATAAAAAAGCATCGGATCATAACCCGATGCTTATTACCCTTAATTATGCTGCTTATTAGGCAGCTTTTTCCCCGGATTTCCATCCCCTTGATGCTTTTTATTCTGTTCCTGCTTCTTTTTATTTTCATTCATTTTGGCAACAAACTCATGTGTATTCTCCATCCTATTCCCTCCTTGGCTATTGTTACTTTAACCATTCTGCCTTGAAAAAATGCATTCGTTCTATTCGTTTAAAGCCTCTTATTTTTAAATTATAAAAACAGCGAAAGAGCGCCGGCGAGGCTTTCTTTAACCGACCTGAGAAGGCTGGGCTTATTTAAATCCTTTAGCGTCAATGGCCGCGAATCAAGAATGTCCTTTCTTAAAACATCGGTCAGCCTGCCGATAAATTCCCTGTCATAGATCAGGCAATTAATTTCCTTGTTTAAAAATAAACTTCTTTTATCAAAATTAGCTGTTCCGATATCGCAAATTTTGTCATCAATCACAATTGTTTTGGCATGGTAAAAACCGTTTTTATATTGAAAAACCTGGATACCTTCTTTCAAAAGCCTGCGCAAATAGCGGAATGAAGCCTCTTGAACAAGCATATGATCAGCTGTATAGGGGACAACGACCGAAATCTTTATCCCTTCCCGCGCCTTCTTAATCAACTCCTGGAAAAGCCTATTGCTCGGTATAAAATAGGGTGTGCCAATTGTGATGGAATTTGTTGCCTTTTGAATCAAGTTGATAAACGATGCTTCGAGATGGTTGGCCTCTGTGGGAATAAATTGATGGCGAACACTTCCCTTCGGCAATTTGGGAAAGTAGACGGAAGAACCTAATAAATCTTCCTGTGCATATTCCCGCCAATCAATTAAAAACTCACTTTGTAAAAAAGTGACGCTTTCGCCTGTAATTTTTAAATGATAATCACGCCAAGGGCTCAGTTTAGGGTCTTCGTCAATATATTCTTTGCCGATATTAAAACCGCCCAGATAGCCAATTTCACCGTCAATGATCGAAATTTTGCGATGATTGCGCACCTGGGAGGAATAAAACAGAAACGGAAACTTGAGCGTATTGCTAAAGGCAAAGCGGACACCCGCTTCACGCAATGACGACACGATTTGCTTCGTGATCTGATAGCTCCCAATCCGATCAAGCAGCAGCCTGACTTCAATTCCCTCAGCCGCTTTTTCTTTTAAAATATCTAAAAATTCATAGCTAAAAGCATCCGCTTTGACAATATAAAATAATACGTGTATATGTTTTTTGGCCCGTTTCAATTCGTAAAAATAATCGGCGAAAAGTTCTTTGCCATGAGGAAAAATATCAAAATTGCCATGGATCATCGGGGTTTCACTTTTTCTGACAAGGGAGAGATGCTTCCTCCTTCCTAACGAAAAATCGATGAAGAACCATAGGATGATAAGAAGTATAAGTCCGAAAAAAATGAGTGCGAAATTCATTTGAATCTTTTCCTCCAATCCGTTCTGTTAGGTTTGCCAAAAGCAAGCTGTTCTATGAGTAGTCACAAATCTGAAAAAAAGTCATTGACTGAATGCTCATTCATAATATAATAGAGATAAGTATATGTTCTGAAAATTTAAAAACGATTAAATTTTCTACGACTTCACAAAGGGGAAGGGGCGTTTTGAATGAACGGGCTTTTGTGGGTAAACCTTATTGCCTTCTTAGTTGTAACCGCTTACGCGATCAGTTTGTTCGTTTATGTGGTAAAAACTCGAGTGGCATTCATTAAGCTTGGCAAAAAAGTCGAGTTTGACAACAATGTCAAAGAGCGGCTGCACAAAATTTGGGTCAATGTGTTTGGACAGAAGAAACTATTAAAAGATAAAAAAAGCGGCGCTATTCACGTCATGTTTTTTTACGGCTTTATTCTTGTCCAATTTGGCGCGATTGATTTTATTTGGAAGGGGATCCATCCTGGCTCACATCTTCCGCTCGGCCCATTATATTCAGGATTTACATTTTTCCAGGAAATTGTCACGCTTGTCATCCTGATAGCAGTTGTCTGGGCGTTTTACCGCCGCTATATTGAAAAACTCGTCCGTTTGAAACGGAATTTTAAATCCGGTCTTGTACTGTTGTTCATTGGCGGCTTGATGCTGTCCGTCCTTTTGGGGAACGGGATGGGAATTATCTGGCACGGTGATGAAGCTTCTTGGACAGAGCCAATTGCCTCACTAATTGCAACCGCTTTCTCTTGGATTGGGAAACCGGCCGCCATTGCGATATTCTACATCGCTTGGTGGATGCATTTACTATTCCTGCTGTCATTTTTAGTGTATGTCCCGCAATCAAAACATGCACACTTAATTGCGGGTCCTGCCAATGTTTATTTTAACCGCCTGGAAAACCCGGGGAAATTGAAAAAAGTTGATTTTGAAGATGAATCGCAGGAATCCTTTGGTGTGGGAAAAATTGAAGATTTTACGCAGCTGCAAATGATTGACTTTTATGCCTGCGTAGAATGCGGCCGCTGTACCAATATGTGTCCCGCAACAGGAACAGGCAAAATGCTTTCACCAATGGACTTAATCGTGAAGCTTCGTGATCACTTAACAAATTACGGTGCGGCTGTTACCTCGAAACAGCCATGGGTGCCAACCTTTGCATTTGCAAATACAAAAGGAAATCAAATTGCTCTTGCGGCAAGCGGCCGGGGGGCTGAAGAAGCAGCGGCTACACTCACTTACAATCCAAGCTTAATTGGCGAGGTCATAACCGAAGAGGAAATTTGGGCTTGTACAACCTGCCGTAACTGTGAAGATCAATGCCCGGTTATGAATGAGCATGTAGATAAAATTATCGACCTCCGCCGTTTCCTCGTGTTAACAGAAGGGAAGATGGACGCTGATGCCCAGCGGGCGATGACGAACATCGAACGTCAAGGGAACCCATGGGGCTTAAACCGAAAGGAACGTGAAAATTGGCGCGAAGCGCGCCTTGATGTTCATATTCCAACTGTAAAAGAAATGAACAAGGCGGGCGAAGAATACGAATACCTATTCTGGGTGGGCTCAATGGGCTCTTATGATAACCGCAGCCAAAAAATTGCTCTTTCTTTTGCAAAATTAATGAACGAGGCCGGCGTGAAATTTGCCATCCTTGGAAATAAAGAAAAGAACTCCGGTGACACACCTCGTCGGCTCGGTAATGAGTTCTTGTTCCAAGATCTTGCCGTTAAGAATATAGAGGAATTTGAAAAGGCTGAGGTCAAGAAAATCATAACGATTGACCCGCATGCCTATAATATTTTCAAAAATGAATACCCTGACTTCGGATTACAGGCAGAAGTATATCACCATACGGAAATTCTTTATCAGCTGGTAAAGGAAGGAAAACTGGTTCCAAAGCACGCTGTTAACGAAACGATTACCTTCCATGATTCCTGCTATTTAGGCCGTTACAATGACGTTTACGATCCACCGCGGGAAATCCTGAAATCGATCCCCGGCGTGAAGCTTGTCGAGATGGAAAGAAACCGCGAAAAAGGGATGTGCTGTGGTGCCGGCGGCGGTTTAATGTGGATGGAGGAAGAAACAGGACACCGCATTAACGTGGCGAGGACAGAGCAGGCACTTGCCGTAAATCCTTCCGTTATCAGTTCAGGATGTCCATACTGCTTAACAATGCTTTCAGACGGAACAAAAGCGAAGGAAGTGGAAGAAAAGGTTTCCACCTACGATGTGGCCGAATTGCTTGAAAAAGCGGTTTGCGGGGAACCAACTGCACGAGTTTCATAAAAAATGGTAATAGCAGAGGTTGAGTGCTTTTTCACGAATTCATAAAATTTTAGGAATTTTGTGTAAAACATTTCAACTTCTACTATTTTTTTTGTAAAATAGAAACAGGGAATAAAAACGCTTACATCTTTCTTGTCGTGGGCATGGGCTATTTTAAGAAACCAAAATGCCTGCGTTAATTTTTCATTCAATTTCGAGCGAGCGTTCAGTCGCCTTGAATGAAGGGATATTTCTTTGTTTATGTATGACTGAATATTAAGAAAAGGGAGAGTGTTTAGAATGGGAAGAACGGTTATTTTAAGTGGGGTAAGAACACCTTTTGGAAAGTTTGGCGGCGCGTTGAGTAACTTTAGTGCATCAGAACTGGGCGGAATAGCCATTAAAGAAGCGTTGAACCGTGCAGAGGTTAGCTCTGGGGATGTACAGGAAGTCCTAATGGGTACTGTTTTACAAGGCGGACAGGGGCAAATTCCATCACGCCAGGCTGCACGGCATGCTGGTTTACCATGGGAAGTAAAAACCGAAACAATCAACAAGGTTTGCGCCTCAGGAATGCGCAGTGTCACGTTAGGCGACCAGATCATTCGTGCCGGTGATGAAGAGGTCATCGTGGCAGGCGGCATGGAATCAATGAGCAATGCACCATACATCCTTCCAAAAGCAAGGTGGGGCTTACGGATGGGTGATTCACCTATAAAGGACTTAATGATCCATGACGGATTAAGCTGCAGCTTTACAGGCGCCCATATGGGAACGTACGGGAACTCTACGGCAAAAGAAATGGAAATCAGCCGTGAAGGGCAGGACCAATGGGCATTCAGAAGCCATGAACGGGCGATTGCCGCAATGGAAAGCGGGAAATTTGCGGAAGAAATCGTTCCTGTTGAAGTACCGCAGCGAAAAGGGGCGCCGGTCGTGGTGGAGCATGACGAATCACCGCGCAAGGACACCTCATTGGAGCGGCTCGGAAAATTAACACCTGTTTTCAATTTTGACGGAACAATTACAGCAGGAAATGCCCCCGGTGTCAATGACGGTGCGGCTGCCCTCGTGCTGATGAGCGAAGAGCGTGCCGTTCGTGAAGGCAGAACACCTGAAGCTTATATTATTGGCCACGCAGCAATTGCCGTCGAAGCAAAGGATTTCCCGCAAACGCCCGGCATTGTCATTAATGAATTATTAAAGAAGACAGGTAAAGGTCTTGAGGAAATCGATTTGTTTGAAATCAACGAAGCGTTTGCCGCAGTTGCCTTAGCGAGTGGAAGAATTGCCAATCTTGACTATGAAAAGGTCAATGTCAACGGCGGTGCGGTTGCACTCGGACACCCGATCGGAGCAAGCGGAGCCCGCATCATCATTACGTTAATGCATGAATTAAAGCGCCGGGGCGGCGGAATCGGAATTGCGGCTATCTGCAGCGGCGGCGGTCAGGGCGATGCAGTGATGATTGAGGTCCCGAAGGCATAATTTTTTTAAACTAGGCTTTGTTCAAGATGGAGCGGAAGGCGCGAGACTCCTCGAAAATGCTATCGCATTTTCTTCGTGCGGTGAATATTCGTGGAAGTTTATTCAATGTCCTGCGGGAAAAGCGGGTCAAGGGAGATCCCGCAGGCGCGTTATGTGCCGAGGAGGCTCCCGACCGCCCGCGGAAAGCGAGTGCCTGGAGCGGAAATCAACAGGTAAGTTTAATAGAGCCCTAAAATAAAATTCCTTAATAGACAGGCGGAGGGGAAAAAATGAAGGTTGCAAAAGTAATGGTTATCGGTGCAGGACAAATGGGGTCCGGGATTGCCCAGGTTTGTGCCCAAGCAGGCTATCAAGTGTTATTAAATGACATTCAAGGGGAATACGTTGAACGCGGCTTAGGAGTAATCAATAAAAACCTTTCCCGAAATGTAGAAAAAGGAAAGCTGACAGAGGAGCAAAAACAGAAGGTGCTAAGCAGCATCTCACCTTCTACAGATTTGAATGATGCCCGTGAGGTCGACCTTGTGATCGAAGCGGCCGTTGAAAATATGGAAATCAAAAAGAAAATTTTTGCGCAGCTCGATGAAATCGCACCTGAGCATGCAATCCTGGCCAGCAATACGTCTTCCCTGCCAATTACGGAAATTGCAGCGAGCACCAAGCGTCCGGAAAAAGTAATCGGCATGCATTTTATGAATCCGGTTCCGGTTATGAAGTTGGTGGAAATTATCCGCGGTCTGGCAACAGCGGATGAAGTGTACCAAGTAATCGAAGACATGACAAAAACATTAAGCAAGGTACCTGTTGAAGTGAATGATTTTCCCGGCTTTGTCTCCAACCGCGTGCTCATGCCGATGATCAATGAAGCGATTTACACACTGTACGAAGGTGTTGCCACAAAAGAAGCCATTGACGAAGTGATGAAATTAGGGATGAATCACCCGATGGGGCCGTTAACACTAGCTGATTTTATCGGCTTGGATACATGTCTTTATATTATGGAAACGCTTCAAGAGGGCTTTGGCGATGATAAATACCGCCCATGTCCGCTGCTTCGCAAATATGTAAAAGCAGGCTGGCTCGGCAAGAAAACAGGCCGCGGTTTTTACACGTACGAATAATCGGGCTTTTACATCATTCCTTCAAGGGGAGATTAACGTGAATCTTACTTTTACTGCGGAACAAGCAATGATGCGCAAAATGGTCAGGGATTTTGCCAACAGCGAAATTGCCCCATTTATTGAAAAGATGGAAAAGGGCGAATTTCCTCGGGAAATAATTCGCAAAATGGGCGAGCTCGGCTTAATGGGCATTCCTGTCCCTGAAAAATACGGCGGAGCGGAAATGGATTTTACGTCTTATATTATCGCCATCAATGAGCTTTCTAAGGTCAGTGCGACTGTGGGAGTCATTCTTTCGGTTCATACATCAGTGGCGACTTACCCAATTCTTTATTTCGGCACGGAAGAACAAAAACAACGGTACTTGCCAAAGCTTGCTTCAGGCAAGTATTTGGGTGCGTTTTGCTTAACGGAAGCGGGCTCCGGTTCGGATGCCGCCAGCTTAAAATCCCGGGCAGTTAGGAAAGACGGCCACTTTTGTATAAATGGCTCGAAGGTTTTTATTACGAATGGCGGAGAAGCGGATGTCTATATTGTGTTTGCATCGACGAATCCGGAATTAAAAAGCAAAGGTATTTCCGCATTTATTGTTGATAAAGACACGCCGGGTCTGGTCATCGGCAAAGATGAAAAGAAAATGGGCTTGCACGGTTCAAGGACAGTGCAGTTAACGTTTGAGGACATGTTGGTACCGGTTGAAAACATGCTTGGCCAAGAAGGGGATGGTTTTAAAATTGCCATGGCCAACCTCGAGGTCGGCAGGATCGGCATCGCCACTCAGGCGCTGGGGATTGCGGAAGCCGCATTAGACGCCGCAACCGCCTATGCACAGGAACGCCGCCAATTTGGCAAACCGATTGCCGCCCAACAAGGAATCGGTTTCAAGCTTGCTGATATGGCAACAAGTGTTGAGGCTGCAAGGCTATTAATCTATCGCGCAGCTGATTTACGGATGAACGGCTTGAAATGCGGGAAGGAAGCATCAATGGCAAAAATATTTGCATCGAGAACAGCGGTCGAAGTATCAACGGAAGCAATCCAAGTGTTCGGAGGGTACGGATATACAGAGGATTACCCGGTCGAACGCTACTTTCGCGATGCCAAAATTACGGAAATCTACGAGGGTACGAGCGAAATTCAGCGGATTGTGGTGAGTAAGTATCTTTAAAGTTAAGAATCCTAATACATCAATATAATGGAGGACAAACCAATGAACTTTAGATTATCCGAAGAGCATGAAATGATCAGGAAAATGGTTCGGGATTTTGCGAGAAACGAAGTAGCGCCGACTGCCGCTGAACGTGACGAAGAAGAACGCTTTGACCGTGAAATTTTCGACAAAATGGCGGAACTGGGCTTAACCGGAATTCCTTGGCCTGAAGAGTACGGCGGCATCGGCAGTGATTATTTAGCTTATTGTATCGCCGTTGAAGAGCTTTCCCGCGTTGATGCATCGACCGGTGTTATGCTCTCTGCCCATACTTCTTTAGCCGGCTGGCCCATCTACAAATTCGGTTCTGAAGAGCAAAAACAAACCTTCCTTCGTCCGATGGCAGAAGGCAGCAAAATCGGTGCTTACGGTTTAACGGAGCCCGGCAGCGGCTCGGATGCAGGCGGCATGAGAACAACGGCCCGCCTTGAAGGCGACCATTATGTGTTAAATGGCTCAAAAATTTTCATTACGAACGGCGGCGTTGCTGACATTTATGTGGTGTTTGCTTTAACCGATCCTTCCAGCAAGCAAAAAGGAACGACAGCATTCATTATCGAAAGCGACTTCCCGGGCTTCTCGGTTGGGAAAAAAGAAAAGAAACTCGGCATTCGTTCGTCACCGACAACCGAAATTATTTTTGAAGATTGCAAGGTTCCAGTGGCAAACAGACTGGGTGAAGAAGGCGAAGGCTTTAAAATTGCCATGATGACCCTTGACGGCGGCCGTAATGGCATCGCTGCCCAGGCAGTCGGAATTGCCCAAGGCGCGCTTGACGCTGCCGTCGATTACGCAAAGGAGCGGCACCAATTCGGCAAACCGATCGTTGCTAACCAAGGAATCAGCTTTAAGCTTGCGGATATGGCCACAGGTATTGAAGCTTCAAGACTATTAACCTATCAAGCTGCATGGCTTGAATCAAACGGCCTGCCATATGGAAAAGAATCGGCAATGTCGAAATTACTCGCCGGTGACACGGCCATGAAGGTCACAACCGAAGCAGTACAGATATTTGGCGGTTACGGTTATACAAAGGATTATCCGGTTGAAAGATTCATGCGCGATGCAAAGATCACGCAAATCTACGAAGGAACACAGGAAATTCAGCGTCTTGTCATTTCAAGAATGCTGACAAAATAAGAAAAAGATGGCGGTATCGAAAATCGCCTAAAAAGAAAAGCGGAAGCGCCCTGGGTCATCGACGAAAAGTGCTGGACTGAGCCGAGTGAGATATAAGGAGAGTCGAAAGACGTTAGTCTTTCGCTCTCGACTTATCGATGCGAGGTGAAGGAAGCGCTCTAGCCGATAGGGCGCTGGAGCTAGACAGTAGTCAAAGTAAAAAAGTTATACTTTTTTATTTGAAAAAAGGGCGGTTATAGCATAATGAAAAAACGGGAAGTACAGGCATCTGTCAAAGATGAAAAGCTCGTGCAAAAAAGGCGCGATCAGATGATTAAAGGGGCGGTCACGCTTTTTAAAGAAAAGGGATTTCATGGGACGACGACAAGGGAAATTGCCAAAGCGGCCGGCTTTAGCATTGGGACGTTATATGAATACATCCGCACAAAGGAAGACGTCCTTTACCTCGTTTGCGATAGCATCTACGATCATGTCCGCGAGCGTTTGGAACAGGGACTTGACCAGGAAAAGGGGACGCTTGCGAGCTTGAAGCTGGGGATTGGAGATTATTTTCGGGTTATGGATGAAATGCAGGCTGAGGTACTGGTCATGTATCAAGAAGTGAAATCACTTTCAAAGGATGCTCTGCCCTATGTGTTGAAAAAAGAAATGGAAATGGTCGGGATGTTTGAAAATCTTCTGACCAGGTGTGTCGAAATTGGAGAACTGACCTTATCGCAAAAACAAATAAAAATCATTGCTCATGACATATTTGTACAGGGACAGATGTGGGGGTTCCGTCGCTGGGCATTGAGGAAATTATTTACTTTGGACGAATACATTGAACTGCAAACGGACCATTTGTTTTCAGGTTTAAATCAATATCGTGTGAAAAAACCAACAATTTAAACGAACAAAAGTGGAACGAAGGAACAAGGTTCATTTTCATAATGATTAATGTCTAGCTCCGGCGCCCGGCGACTGGTGTACTTCGCTCACCTCCATACGATAAGTCAACATCGAATTACAAAAAACGCGATTCGTGTTTCCTTTATCTCATTCGGTGTGCTCCAGTCCAAACGTCGCTAAACAGGGCGCTTACGCTTTTCTAATAGGGGGATAATGATGGGAAATTATCGGCCAAAGCATCATATTCGGTTTGTGACAGCATCGAGTTTGTTTGACGGGCATGATGCATCGATCAATATCATGAGAAGGATTTTGCAGTCAAGCGGAGCGGAGGTGATTCATCTTGGTCATAACCGTTCGGTGGAGGAAGTGGTGAATGCGGCGATTCAGGAGGATGTGCAGGGGATTGCGATTTCTTCTTATCAAGGCGGTCACGTTGAATACTTTAAATATATGTACGACCTTTTAAAGGAAAAGGGCGCACCACATATCCGCATATATGGCGGCGGGGGCGGCGTTATTATCCCTCGGGAAATTAAAGAGCTTCATGACTACGGAATTGCCTGGATTTTCTCACCTGAAGATGGCAGAACGATGGGCCTTCAAGGAATGATCAACAGGATGCTTGAAGAGTGCGACTTCCCGACGGTGACTACCAATGCCGCCGAGCAAATAGAAAAGCTGCCAACAGGTGATGTTAATGCGATTGCCAAGCTAATCACACTGGCCGAACTTCATGTTGATGACAACAAAGAAGTTGCGGCAGCAGCAGAATTGGTGCTGGAACAAGTGAAAACGCTATCAAAGGCCATTCCGGTTGTCGGAATCACCGGAACAGGCGGTGCGGGAAAAAGCTCGTTAACCGACGAATTAATCCGCCGGTTTATCAATGAGCTGCCTGATAAAAAAGTGGCGATTCTATCCGTTGACCCGACGAAACAAAAAACGGGCGGCGCGTTGTTAGGTGACCGGATCCGCATGAATGCAATTTTTTCACCAAATGTCTATATGCGCAGCCTGGCGACCAGATCATCGAAATCGGAGCTTTCGCTCGCAATCAAAGATGCGGTTGCCGTTACGAAAGCGGCCGGATTTGACCTTGTGATCGTTGAAACGAGCGGAATCGGCCAAGGAGATGCCGGTATTACCGAAATTTGCGATTTGTCGATGTATGTAATGACAAGTGAATTCGGGGCGCCGTCACAGCTTGAAAAAATTGATATGATCGACTTCGCCGATTTAATAGTGATCAATAAATTTGAGCGCAAGGGCTCCGAGGATGCGAAGCGCCAGGTGCAAAAGCAATACCAGCGCAGCCATATGCTGTTTGAAAAAGAAGCTTCCGAGATGCCTGTTTACGGCACGATTGCCAGCCAGTTTAATGATCCAGGAACGAATGCTTTGTTTGCGGCGCTAATTGAAAAAATTAATGAGAAAATGGCAACGGATTGGCTGACTGCTTTTACAAAAAAAGCCCTTGTCGAAAAGCAAAATGTCATTATTCCAACAGATCGGCGCTATTACTTACGTGAAATTTCCGATACCGTCCGCATGTTTCATAAAAAAGCGGAGGAGCAGGCGAATATTGCCCGGAAATTATTCCAGCTTGAGGGTGCAATTGCCGCCGTCAAAGAGCGGGAAGCAAACGGGGATGTGCTCGCTTCATTAGAAGCGATTAAGCAAGAAACCGAAGCCAAATTGACACCGGAATCGAAAAAAATTCTCGCCGGTTGGGAAAAAACGAAGGAAGCGTATTCGAGCGAGCAATTGGTGACAAGAATTCGCGACAAGGAAATTATTACCGTCTTAAAAACAAAGAGTTTATCAGGACTGGACATTCCAAAAGTGGCGCTTCCTAAATATAAGGATTACGGTGAAATCCTCCGGTGGGTCTATCAAGAAAATGTACCGGGCTCATTCCCTTATACAGCGGGGGTATTTCCATTCAAGCGCGAGGGGGAAGACCCAAAACGGCAATTTGCCGGCGAAGGGACCCCGGAAAGAACGAATCGCCGTTTCCACTATTTATCAAAGGACGATTCAGCTAAGCGTTTAAGTACGGCGTTTGATTCGGTAACCTTGTACGGCGAAGACCCTGATTACCGCCCGGACATTTTTGGGAAGGTCGGCGAAAGCGGCGTCAGCGTCTGTACGCTTGATGATATGAAAAAATTATATGCAGGCTTTGATTTATGTCATCCATCAACATCGGTATCGATGACAATCAATGGTCCGGCACCAATTATCTTGGCGATGTTTATGAATACGGCGATAGATCAGCAAGTAGAAAAGAAAGAAGCGGAGCTTGGGCGAATGTTAACGGTGGAAGAATTTGCTGAAGTGAAGGCTTATACATTGAAAACGGTCCGCGGCACGGTCCAGGCTGATATTTTAAAAGAAGATCAAGGCCAAAACACCTGTATTTTTTCAACGGAATTTGCTTTAAGAATGATGGGTGATATCCAGCAGTATTTCATTGACCATCAGGTGCGCAATTATTATTCCGTTTCGATTTCCGGCTACCATATTGCTGAAGCGGGGGCCAACCCGATTTCCCAGCTGGCGTTTACATTGTCAAATGGTTTTACTTATGTGGAATATTATTTGAGCCGCGGCATGAAAATTGATGATTTCGCACCAAACCTGTCATTCTTTTTCTCCAATGGCTTGGACCCGGAATATACGGTAATCGGCCGCGTGGCACGCCGCATCTGGGCAACGGTAATGCGCGATAAATATGGGGCAAATGAACGAAGCCAAAAGCTGAAGTATCATGTCCAAACATCCGGCCGCTCGCTCCATGCGCAGGAAATTGACTTTAACGATATTCGCACAACACTTCAAGCATTAATGGCACTGCAGGATAACTGTAATTCGCTTCACACAAATGCCTATGATGAGGCGATAACGACGCCGACCGAAGAGTCAGTGCGCCGGGCAATGGCGATTCAAATGATTATCACCAAAGAACACGGATTAACGAAAAATGAAAATCCGCTCCAGGGATCCTTTATTGTTGAAGAGTTAACGGAGCTTGTCGAAGAAGCGGTCCTCCAGGAATTTGATCGCTTAAACGACCGCGGCGGGGTACTGGGTTCGATGGAAACGCAGTATCAACGCGGAAAAATCCAAGATGAATCAATGTACTATGAAATGAAAAAGCATACGGGTGAATTGCCGATCATTGGCGTGAACACCTATTTGAACCCTAATCCCCCTTCAGAGGAAGCTGTCAATAGTATGGAACTGGCAAGAGCATCCTATGAAGAAAAAGAATTGCAAATTCACAATTTACGTGCCTTCCAGGAAGGTCATGCAGATGCGGCCGCGGAAAAATTAACGAGCTTAAAAGAAGCTGCTGTCAACAATGGCAATATTTTTGCCGAATTAATGGAAACCGTTAAGGTCGCAAGCCTGGGGCAAATTACGAGAGCGCTTTATGAGGTAGGCGGACAGTATCGCAGGAATATGTAGCCCGAAAAGCGGAAACGCCCGTTTAGCGCACGACAGGACTGGACCGCTCCGAATGAGATAAAGGAAACACGGAGCTCAAGTCGATTCGATGTTGACTTATCGTAAGGAGGAGAGGGAAGTCCGCTGGGCGTTGGAGCTAGACAGCCCGAAAAGCGGAAACGCCCGTTATCAGGCAAGCTTTTATAAATTTTATTTATTGAAACAATGGCTCTAAAAGCTCCTGCTTTTGAGCCATTGTCTTTTTCTGTTATAATTATTTTTCAACATATTATAAAAATAGACTATTTTCTTATATAATCAAAAGTAGCAAACAAACTATGAGGTTTATCGGGCAGGTGTAACCAAATGAAAATAAGTTATATGATTGTTGTTTTACTTGTGTTTGCTTGGCCGCTATATTATCTCTATCAGCTTCAATTAGGGGCGGTTTCATTTTTACTGCTGGCGATTTTCTTCTTGGTAGTGTCATTTAAGGAGATTAAAAAAAACAAAGCAAAGAAGGAAACGGATAGAGATCCAACAAAAATCAAGCGAAACGGCAGATAGCACTAGCATAAACGGGAAAAATTTGTTTATAATGAAGAATATGTATTCTGGGGGAAATCCCGCTAAATGCCCGTTATTCACTCTTTTTAGGGTGTTAAATAGAGAAAGGAAGTGCCAAAAATGAGCCTAGCAAGTTACTCAAAAGAGCAATTAAAAGAGTTATCCCTCATAGAAATGGCTTACGAGTTTTTAAAAAATAGAAAGCAAGCTATTGCCTTTAATGAATTAGTGAGTGAAATCTCTGCTGCTGCAGATATTTCAGAACAGGAAATCAGATCACGCCTGGCACAATTCTATACTGATATGAATATTGATGGCCGTTTCCTTTCATTAGGTGAAAATCGTTGGGGTCTCCGTGTTTGGTATCCTGTTGATACTGCTGAAGAAGAAGTGGTTTCTGCCGTTAAACCTAAGAAGAAAAAGGCTAAAAAGGTTGTCGATGAAGAGGATCTTGATCTTGACGATTACGATGAAATCGATGAAGAAGAAGAGTACGATGATCTTGATGACTTTGCCGATGATGAAGATGATATTCTGGAAGATGACGAAGACATACTTGATGAAGACCTTGATGATGATGAGGATCTTTTGGCCGACGATGACGATGTTATTGAGGACGAAGAAGAATTTGATCTCGGTGATGAAGAAGATTTAGATGATGAAGACCTCGAAGAAGAAGAAACGTTCGAGGAAGAAGAAGATTTATAATCGGCTTGACTTTTTTATCCGGCCCTTGTAGAATCTTTTTTGGGCTCCTTTTAAAAGGAACGATTCGATATTTACTAATATGCGCTCCCTTACATTGTGTAGGTGGAGTGCTTTTTATTTTTCTAAGAATGTTGATTTTCCCCGTCGAATGAGGAAAGTTTACCTTTCCGGCAACTACGTCTCTCGGCAATGGCCGGGTTTCTTTATGGATGAGGCGGATTGAAAATAATTTTTTAAAAAACGCCTTAAACAAAATGGATAATGTACAAACTGTATAAGAGGGGGATTATTTATGACAAAGTATATTTTTGTAACAGGCGGTGTTGTTTCATCGCTCGGAAAAGGAATTACCGCTTCATCTTTAGGGCGCTTATTGAAAAATCGCGGACTGAACGTGACGATTCAAAAGTTTGACCCGTACATTAACGTGGACCCTGGAACAATGAGCCCATATCAGCACGGCGAAGTGTTCGTGACCGATGACGGCGCTGAAACCGACTTGGACTTAGGCCACTATGAGCGTTTCATTGATATTAATTTATCCAAATATAGCAACGTTACGACCGGGAAAATCTATTCAACTGTTTTACGGAAAGAACGTCGCGGTGATTATTTGGGTGGAACAGTTCAAGTTATTCCGCATATTACGAATGAAATCAAGGAGCGCGTATTCCGTGCCGGCAATGAAACAAATGCCGACGTTGTTATTACCGAAATTGGCGGAACGGTTGGTGACATTGAATCATTGCCATTCCTTGAAGCAATTCGTCAAATCAAAAGTGATGTCGGCCGTGACAATGTTATGTATGTACACTGTACGCTTATTCCGTACATTAAAGCTGCAGGAGAAATGAAAACGAAGCCGACCCAGCACAGTGTAAAAGAGCTGCGCAGCCTTGGAATTCAGCCAAATATCATCGTCGTTCGTACCGAAATGCCGGTTTCGCATGACATGAAGGATAAAATTGCTTTGTTCTGTGATATTGATTCCAAAGCGGTAATTGAATGTCAAGATGCAGATACGCTTTACTCGATTCCACTTTCTCTTCAAGAGCAAAACATGGACCAAATTGTCTGCGACCATTTGAAATTGGATACACCTAAAGCGGATATGTCAGAATGGAAAGTATTAGTTGATCGCGTTCTTCATCTTTCTAATAAAGTGCGCATTGGTCTTGTCGGTAAATATGTTGAGCTTCAGGATGCTTATATTTCCGTTGTTGAAGCGATGAAGCATGCCGGTTATGCCTTTGACACGGATGTGGAAGTGAAATGGATCAACTCCGATGAAGTGACGGAAGAAAATGTGGCAGAGCTATTAAATGATGTTGATGGCGTCCTTGTTCCCGGCGGCTTTGGTGACCGTGGAATCGAAGGGAAAATTCATGCTACCCGTTATGCACGTGAACAGAAGAAGCCATTCCTTGGCATTTGTTTAGGCATGCAGCTTGCGACTATTGAATTTGCCCGTAATGTCCTTGGCTATAAAGGTGCGCATTCTGCTGAATTCCAGCCGAATACAGAATTCCCAATTATCGACCTGCTTCCTGAACAAAAGGATGTGGAAGATTTGGGCGGAACATTACGTTTGGGACTCTATCCTTGCCGCCTTTCTGAGAATACGAAAGCTTTCGCTGCGTATAATGAAGAAGTCATTTACGAGCGTCATCGCCATCGTTATGAATTTAACAATTATTATCGTCAAGAGATGGAAGAGGCAGGATTTATTTTCTCCGGTACAAGCCCTGATGGCCGCTTAGTTGAAATTATCGAATTAGCCGATCACCCTTGGTTTGTTGCATCCCAATTCCATCCGGAATTTGTTTCAAGACCAACCCGCCCGCAGCCGCTTTTCCGCGACTTTATTCAGGCGTCAATTCAAAAATAAATTTTAGTAGAGCCGGTTCCGTTTTTGATGGGACTGGCTTTTTTATATTATAAATGTTGTTAATTCCGCGGGCTTTTGAAGGAATTCCGCCGATTTGAACAATTATTCCGCGTAAATAGGGGGTGATTTCCGCCGATTTTTAAACTGATTCCGCGGAGTTCACAATTTATTCCGCGAACTTCACAATTGGCGGGTTTTTCTAACAAAAAAACGACCCCAAACCAAGGTCGTTTTACTCCTCATATTCAGCAATAATCTCCTCAATTGTGAACTTCAGTCCATAATAAACAAATAATCCTGCCATTGAAGTCGGAAACCCGAAACGATTTCCTAAATCATCCGGAAGCAAGCCTTTTGTCATCAGCAAATCAATGTGGACATCAGCCATTTCCGCCAGATCAGCCGAATTCGCGGAACCTGCAACCGTTGAAACCGCCACAAATGGAATTCCCTTTTCCCGGAGCCGTAATCCTAGCTCTACTGCGTCATGATCAGCCGAAGACCTTGTGAAAATCAAAACTCTGTCTTCATGTTTAAGTTCATCCCGGTTCACGGCTGCCAATGCTTTTGCACCGGCAAGCGGTTCGGCACCCTCTAAGGCCTCGAACTCCACGGCCTTCATTTCCCTTGTTCCAAAAAGATAAATGGAACCGTCCCCGATGGGAGCCTGTGCAAGCAACCGTGCACCGTCCTCAAATGAAAACACTGATTTTTCCTCTATTCGTTTAAACAAACCAGTTAACTGGGTAGTAAACATTTTTAGCAAAATAAAAGCCCCTCCTTTTCGGATTTATTATAAACTTTTTTAATTAAATGCAAAAATAAACGCTTTTGCTGTAAAATAACATGAAAACGTTGCACAAAAAAGGCAGGAGTTTTTTAATATATGTAGAACTATAGTAGGTGGGATAAAGGGAAAATGTATCGATTTAAACAAAATGGGAAGAGGTGGAGTTATGAAAGAGAAAATTTTAATTGTTGACGATCAGTTTGGAATTCGGATTTTATTAAATGAGGTGTTCCAAAAAGAAGGGTATCAAACATTTCAGGCAGCTAATGGCATTCAAGCCCTTGATATTGTTACCAAGCATGACCCAGATCTTGTCCTTTTGGATATGAAAATACCCGGAATGGATGGTATTGAAATATTAAAAAGAATGAAAGTCATTGACCCGGACATCCGTGTCATCATTATGACTGCTTACGGTGAATTGGATATGATTCAAGAAGCGAAGGATCTTGGGGCGATTACCCACTTTGCGAAGCCGTTTGATATTGATGATATCCGCAGCGCAGTAAGAAAACATATGCCTCAAAACGCCAATTAACATTTTTTACCGTTATCAATGCATAAATATTCGATATGTTGACGCTTTCATTATGACAGTTTACAAAACTGCGCTAGATTGATGGCATTTCCTTATTTCTTTTGGTATGATACATATGGAATAAACAATGGTTGCTTATTCTTTTCCGTGAATACATATTCGTGAAATGAGAGGGAAATCCTTTATAGGGACGCCCTGTTTTGAAAAGAGTTCAACCTAAAACAAGGAGGAAGAGAAATGCCTTTAGTTTCAATGACAGAAATGCTTAAGAAAGCAAAAGCAGAAGGCTATGCTGTTGGGCAGTTTAACCTTAACAACCTTGAATTTACGCAAGCAATCCTTCAAGCTGCTGAATCAGAAAAATCACCGGTTATCCTTGGTGTATCTGAAGGGGCAGCGCGTTACATGGGCGGTTTCAAAACCGTTGTCAAAATGGTAGAAGGATTAATGGAAGATTATAAAGTGACTGTTCCAGTTGCTATTCACTTGGACCACGGTTCAAGTTTTGAAAAATGTAAAGAAGCGATCGATGCAGGCTTCACATCTGTAATGATCGATGCTTCACACCACCCATTTGAAGAAAATATCGAAATCACTTCAAAAGTGGTTGACTATGCACATGCACATAGCGTTTCTGTTGAAGCTGAATTAGGTACAGTTGGCGGACAGGAAGACGATGTTGTAGCTGAAGGCGTAATCTACGCAGATCCTAAAGAGTGTGAAGAGCTTGTTAAACGCACTGGCATTGACTGCCTTGCTCCTGCATTAGGCTCTGTACACGGTCCTTACAAGGGTGAACCAAACCTTGGTTTTAAAGAAATGGAAGAAATCGGAAATATCACTGGCATGCCGCTTGTTCTTCATGGCGGAACAGGTATCCCAACAAAAGATATCCAAAGATCTATTTCTTTAGGTACTGCTAAAATCAATGTAAACACTGAAAATCAAATTGCCTCTGCTAAAGTAGTTCGTGAAGTATTAGCGGCAAAACCTAATGAATACGATCCACGTAAATATTTAGGACCTGCACGCGATGCGATCAAAGAAACGGTTAGCGGCAAAATGCGCGAATTCGGTTCTGCAGGAAAAGCTTAATAAGAAAAGCGGAAGCGCCTTGCTCAGGGGCGACAAGCATAAGACGAGCCGGCAGGAAGGTTGGTTTTTAACCTTCATGACGGATTGGCTTATGACCTCGAGCCCCTAGGCGCTGCAGCTAGACAATAAGAAAAACGGGCCCAATTGCTTGGTACCTTTGATGAATTTGAAACCGCCCTTAACAAAAAAAGGGCGGTTTCAATGTTACATAGGTAAGTCGAAAATTATCGAAAAATAATGGAGGGAAACACATGAAATTTTTTATTGATACAGCCAATATTGAAGAAATCCGTGAAGTCTATGAGTTAGGATTACTATCAGGTGTTACCACAAACCCATCGCTTGTAGCTAGAGAAAAGGATGTTTCTTTCCATGACCGTATTAGAGAAATCGCGGCACTTGTACCGGGTTCTGTTAGTGCGGAAGTCATTTCACTTGATGCTGAAGGCATGATCCGTGAAGGGAAAGAACTGGCAGCAATCGCACCGAATATTACCGTTAAGGTTCCAATGACTCCGGATGGCCTAAAAGCAGTAGCAGCTTTTTCAAAAGAAGGAATCAAAACAAACGTAACACTTATTTTCAGTGCCAACCAAGCGTTGCTTGCAGCTAGAGCAGGAGCAACCTATGTATCACCATTCCTTGGCCGCCTGGATGATATCGGTCAAAATGGTTTAGAGCTTATTTCCACTATCTCCGAAATCTTTGCCGTTCATGGCCTTGAAACAGAAATTATTGCCGCATCCATCCGCAATCCAATTCACGTAACAGAAGCAGCTTTAAGAGGAGCGCATATTGCGACAATTCCATATAAGGTACTTTTAGGTTTATTCCATCATCCATTAACAGATAAAGGAATTGAAGGATTCTTAAAAGACTGGAATTCCCGTACAAACGCATAAATTTTACCCAAAATTTTTCCATTTTCGTGATTTTTTTTAATATAGATACATGAAAATAATTTTTTCGTGTAAACTATATAAATAGACAAGCTGTCGGAATATGACTTTTTGTGTTGGAAAAAAATACCTCGAGCCTCGTTTTAGTAATTAATGGAGCTTTTAATTGGATGAAGACAACCATTCATTTCGAGAGCGGCTGGAAGGGAGTCGAAAATGGAAAAACTTAAGATTGCGGGCGGTTATCCGTTAAAAGGAACCGTAAGAATAAGTGGTGCAAAAAATAGTGCGGTTGCTTTAATCCCGGCGACCATTTTGGCAGAATCACCAGTAACCATTGAAGGATTACCGGATATATCTGATGTTGAAATTCTTAAGGACCTGCTTGAAGAAATCGGGGGTAGGGTCCGGCTTTCCGATGATGACATGACGGTTGATCCATCGACAATGATCTCAATGCCGCTGCCAAACGGAAAAGTAAAAAAGCTGCGTGCTTCCTATTATTTAATGGGGGCAATGCTGGGGCGCTTTAAAAAGGCGGTCATAGGTCTGCCGGGAGGATGCCATCTTGGACCAAGACCAATTGATCAGCATATTAAAGGCTTCGAAGCACTGGGTGCCAGTGTGACAAACGAGCAAGGCGCCATTTATTTGCGTGCCGACGAACTTCGCGGGGCACGAATCTATTTAGACGTTGTAAGCGTTGGGGCCACCATCAATATCATGCTCGCTGCGGTTAAAGCAAAAGGCCGTACCGTCATTGAAAATGCGGCGAAAGAGCCGGAGATTATCGATGTAGCGACTCTTTTAACCAATATGGGTGCAAAAATTAAAGGTGCCGGTACAGATGTTATCAGGATTGATGGCGTGGACAGCCTTCATGGCTGCCGCCACACGATTATTCCTGACCGCATTGAAGCGGGAACCTACATGATTATCGGTGCTGCGATTGGCGAGGGCGTCTTAATTGATAACGTGATTCCACAGCATTTAGAGTCATTAATTGCCAAGCTGCGCGAAATGGGCGTCCATGTGGAATCAGGGGATGACCAAGTGTTTATTAATGGAGCCGCTAAATTGAAAGCGGTTGATATCAAAACGCTCGTTTATCCGGGATTCCCAACCGACCTGCAGCAGCCCTTCACGACTCTTTTAACAAGGTCGACGGGTTCAAGTGTTGTCACGGATACGATTTATGGTGCCCGTTTTAAACATATCGATGAATTACGAAGGATGAACGCCAATATTAAGGTTGAGGGACGCTCAGCCATTATTAACGGTCCAATTCAGCTTCAAGGTGCTAAAGTAAAAGCAAGTGACCTCAGGGCAGGTGCTGCATTGGTCATCGCAGGCCTGATTGCTGAAGGAATTACCGAAGTAACGGGTCTTGATCATATCGACAGAGGCTATAGCAATCTCGTCGAAAAGTTAAACGGCCTTGGAGCAACGGTTTGGCGCGAAGCTTTAACCCAAGAAGAAGTAGAGCACTTGAAAAACACCTAGCACGGCTTGTGACCATAGAGCCGAACGGAAAAGCTAACACTTTTCCTTCATGCGAAGGAATCTTCCGAAGATTATATTTCCGAAGATTACTATTACGGGGTAAGACGATTAAAAAAGCGGAGAAACTGGGGGATGGAACCGATGGAAAGAAGTTTATCGATGGAGCTTGTCCGCGTGACCGAAGCAGCAGCACTAGCTTCAGCTCGCTGGATGGGCCGCGGGAAAAAGGATGAAGCAGACGGTGCTGCTACATCGGCAATGCGCGATGTGTTTGATACGATTCCTATGAAGGGAACCGTTGTTATTGGTGAAGGCGAAATGGATGAAGCACCAATGCTTTATATAGGGGAAAAGCTTGGAACCGGGTATGGTCCGCGCGTGGATGTTGCTGTCGATCCGCTGGAAGGTACCAATATTTTAGCTTCAGGCGGTTGGAACGCTCTTGCAGTTCTTGCGGTTGCGGATCATGGAAACTTACTTCATGCGCCTGATATGTATATGGAAAAAATCGCAGTCGGTCCCGAAGCTGTCGGGCAAATTGATATCAACGCATCCGTTTTGGACAACCTGAAAGCTGTTGCGCGAGCAAAAAATAAAGACATTGAGGATGTAGTCGCAACTGTCTTAAACCGTCCGCGTCATGAACATATTATTGCTCAGCTTCGTGAAGCAGGAGCAAGGATTAAATTGATTAACGACGGTGATGTCGCCGGTGCAATCAATACAGCATTCGACAACACGGGTGTTGATATTCTTTTTGGTTCCGGAGGCGCACCCGAAGGCGTAATTTCCGCAGTTGCCCTAAAATGTTTAGGCGGCGAACTAATCGGAAAGCTATTACCGCAAAGTGACGGTGAACTAGAACGTTGTATTCAAATGGGACTTGATGTAAACCGGGTACTCCGCATGGAAGACCTTGTAAAAGGCGACGATGCTATTTTTGCGGCAACAGGTGTAACAGATGGAGAACTATTACGCGGCGTTCAATTTAAAGGATCCCACGGCTCAACACACTCCGTTGTTATGAGAGCGAAATCGGGAACTGTTCGTTTTATTGACGGCCGTCACAGCTTAAAGAAGAAACCAAATTTAGTCATAAAATAAAATTTTTTTAAGTCAATGCAAACCCTTTCAAGAGAGGCTGGATATTTTCAATGTCCGGACTCTCTTATATTGAAAAACTCCTTTATATAGAAAAACTCCAAGAGGAATACAGAGCATACTCCTTCCAGAAAAAATTTCCAACGATTATTTTGCTAAAGAAACGCCTAGCTTCTGATTGCCAAAAAAATTCAGTTGATTAATTTTTTACTCAGAGGGTAAAATAGAAATTGTTTTTACTATGCATATTTTTCTGCAATTCTATTTATTTTTCTTCTTTGATGCCTCTTTGAAAAAGATGTATACTTTTCTATTCTCTCATTTTCTTATTTAATTTGCCGCTTAGGGCGGAATGTGTGAAAAATTTTAAAGTGTGGTGTACAAATGGACGTAACAATTTCAAATTTAGAAAATATGAAGCTGAAAGAACTTTATGAGCTTGCACGCGAATATAAAGTGACTTATTACAGCAAATTAACGAAAAAAGAATTAATTTTTGCCATTTTAAAGGCTCGGGCTGAGCAGCAGGGTTTCTTTTTTATGGAAGGTGTATTGGAAATAATCCAATCAGAAGGGTTTGGTTTTTTAAGACCAATCAATTATTCACCAAGCTCAGAGGATATCTACATTTCAGCATCGCAAATCCGCCGCTTTGACCTTCGTAATGGGGATAAAGTTTCCGGTAAGGTACGGCCTCCAAAAGAAAATGAACGCTATTACGGTCTTCTGCACGTAGAAGCGGTAAATGGAGAGGATCCGGAATCAGCAAAGGAACGCGTTCACTTCCCGGCATTGACGCCACTCTACCCGGACAGACAAATGAAGCTTGAAACAACTCCAAAATATCTTTCTACAAGGATTATGGATTTAGTTGCTCCCGTCGGTTTTGGCCAAAGGGGATTAATTGTTGCCCCGCCAAAAGCAGGTAAAACGATGCTCCTAAAAGAAATCGCTAACAGCATCACCACGAATCACCCGGATGCGGAATTGATTGTTCTGTTAATCGATGAACGGCCGGAAGAAGTAACCGACATTGAACGCTCTGTTGCCGGTGATGTCGTCAGCTCTACGTTTGATGAAGTACCTGAAAATCATATTAAAGTGGCTGAGCTTGTACTTGACCGGGCAATGCGTTTAGTAGAGCACAAACGCGATGTTATTATCCTGATGGACAGTATCACCCGTCTTGCCCGTGCTTATAACTTAGTTATTCCGCCAAGCGGTAGAACTTTATCCGGGGGGATTGACCCGGCAGCTTTCCACCGTCCAAAACGATTCTTTGGTGCCGCTCGTAATATCGAGGAAGGCGGCAGCTTGACAATTTTAGCAACAGCCTTAGTTGATACAGGGTCCCGTATGGACGATGTAATTTACGAGGAATTTAAAGGAACAGGTAATATGGAGCTCCATCTTGATCGTTCACTTGCAGAACGCCGTGTTTTCCCTGCTCTTGATATCCGTCGTTCAGGAACGCGTAAGGAAGAGCTTATTCTTCCGAAAGATCATTTGGATAAACTATGGGCCATCAGGAAGTCGATGTCTGATTCCCCTGACTTTGCTGAGCGCTTCCTAAAGAAATTAAGACAAACGAAGTCCAATGAAGAATTTTTCGCACAATTGGGCGAAGAATTGAAATCAAGAAGGTCTTAATTTAAGTCTATCTTAAAGCTCAATGTTGATTGGAGCGGAAATCAACAGGCAAGTTTAACAGAGCCAATTTAAAAAAACATACAGAAATCCAACAAATCCCAACTTGCAAAAACATCTTGCCCTTGTTATAATGGGTGCAGTGTGTTTTTAGTAATTTTGTGTTTGTTTCAAGACAAGCACTTATGATAACTCTGTTTCGAAAGATTCAGGGCGGAAGGAGATGAAAAGAATGAAAGCAGGAATTCATCCAAATTATAAAACCGTATCGGTGACTTGTGCATGCGGAAACACGTTTGAAACTGGATCTGTTAAAAAAGAGATCCGTGTAGAGACTTGCTCTGAGTGCCACCCATTCTATACCGGTCGCCAAAAATTCGCTGAAGCAGGCGGACGTGTTGACCGTTTCAACAAAAAATACGGCCTTAAATCTCAGCAACAATAATCGTGTAAAAGCACAGGCAAGAAGCAATATACTTGCCTGTTTTTTATTGAATAAAACTTACAGTTTTTATGAAAAAATAGGATGAAACGCGGAAGCGCTTGTCTAAGCGCCCGTTTAAATATAGAAGTTTAAGGATTCGTTATAGGAAGGAGACGCCGTTTTATGTATTTAATGAAGCAAAGCGGATGGGTTGAGGTTATCTGCGGCAGTATGTTTTCCGGAAAATCGGAGGAATTGATTCGTCGTGTCAGACGAGCTCAATTTGCCAAACAAAAAATAGCTGTATTTAAACCCAAAATTGATAATCGCTACAGTGAGCAGTCTGTAGTTTCCCATAATGGTTCTTCTTTTATTGCGAAGCCAATTTCCCATTCCGTGGAAATTATGCATCACATTGAGGCAGATATTGATATGATCGCAATTGATGAAGTACAGTTTTTTGATGAAGGGATCGTCAGAATCGTGCAGCAGCTTGCTGACAGGGGACATCGGGTCGTTTGTGCCGGTCTTGACATGGATTTCCGCGGCGAGCCGTTTGGACAAATGCCGGCCTTAATGGCAATTGCTGAACAGGTAACAAAGCTGCAAGCCGTTTGTACCGTTTGCGGTTCACCTTCAAGCCGCACACAGCGTCTCATTAACGGAAGACCGGCATCTTACCATGATCCAATCATTTTAGTCGGAGCATCGGAAGCATATGAGCCGCGCTGCCGTCACCACCACGAAGTGCCAAAAACGGCATACCGGCCGGAAGTGCAGGAAGCAGTGAAGTAGTAGATAGGTGGTGCCCGGCACCATTCGAATAGTTAGGGGAAGAACCGTCTGAGAGTGGATCTCAGGCGTTTTTTTGTCGTTGCAAGCTTTCGAAAATGGGCTTTTAGCGGAATTAGGCTTAAAAACGGCGGAATGATTACCATAATCGGCGGAATTAAATAAAATTTACGCGGAATGATCGCTCAAGTCCGCGAAAAAATCCGAAATTCACGCGGAAACCTTTATTTTCTCCGCCATCTATGGAAAGATTTCTCTCGACCGGTTCAGCTGACTGACGGGCATGATAGTAGTAGGAGGTGGAAATAGTGAAAAAGTTTATTTTTCCCTCATTATTTATTATGATGATGCTCGCAAGCGGATGTCAGACCAGAGATGCAAACGATGCCGCCTATGATTTGCGTAAAGATAAAACGGCTCCCAACTATATGTCCTACAGGACAACAGACCGCGACCAGAATCGCTTTGTAGGAAATGATGTTATCAATCAAAATCCCAACTTCCTTAATCTAAATGGAACAAGGAATGGCATTGCATCAGGCGGCAGTGGAAATTTCGCCACAGACATTGATCAAGTCAAACGAGTGATCAATCAAACAAATGAATTCCGGAAAGAATCTGTTTTGATCAAAGGCGACAGAATGTGGGTAAGTGTTTTTAAAAAGGGCAATCTTACAAAACGAGATGTCAAGGATGCCGAAGCACGCCTCCATCACAAGCTGGTTCAAGCCCTTCCGCGTTATAATATTGATGTGAAAGTAAAAGAAGACAGAAGATAACATGCTCTGATTTTAGGGCATGTTTTTTGTATTGGTAGGAACCGAAAAAAAATTCCGACAATATTTGGTTTTGACGGTGCGTATCACCTATACTATAATTAGAATGTTATGGACTAAAACTAGAGGTGAATAACTGTGTTTGATCGTCTTCAATCCGTGGAAGATCGTTATGAAAAGTTAAATGAACTTTTAAGCGATCCGCAAATTATTAATGATACAAAAAAACTTCGTGAATATTCAAAAGAACAATCTGACATACAAGAAACCGTACAAACATACCGTCAATATAAAGAGGCGCGGGAACAGCTTCAGGATGCGAAGGCCATGTTTGATGATAAGCTCGATGCTGAAATGCGTGAAATGGTCAAAGAAGAGGTTAGTGAACTGGAAGTGCAAATCGAGGAATTAGAAGCACGTATGAAAATTCTTCTTATTCCAAAGGATCCGAACGATGACAAGAACGTTATCTTTGAAATCCGCGGTGCTGCCGGCGGAGAAGAGGCTGCATTGTTTGCAGGGACGCTTTACCGGATGTACAGCCGTTATGCAGAGGCACAGGGCTGGAAAACGGATGTAATTGATGCGAACCCAACAGGTCTCGGCGGCTATAAAGAAATTATTTTTATGATTAATGGTACAGGTGCCTACTCTAAACTAAAGTTTGAGAACGGAGCCCACCGTGTTCAGCGTGTTCCTGAAACAGAATCAGGCGGCCGGATCCATACGTCCACTGCCACTGTTGCCTGTTTACCGGAAGCGGAAGAAGTGGAAATCGAAATTCACGATAAAGATATCCGTTTCGATGCCTTTGCATCGAGCGGTGCAGGCGGACAGTCTGTTAACACGACAATGTCAGCCGTTCGGTTAACACATATTCCTACGGGTATCGTTGTATCGTGTCAGGATGAAAAATCCCAGCATAAAAACAAGGACAAAGCGATGAAGGTATTGCGCGCCCGTGTCTACGATAAGTTCCAGCAGGAAGCACAGGCTGAATACGACCAGGTTCGAAAATCGGCTGTCGGAACCGGCGACCGTTCTGAACGGATTCGCACCTATAACTTCCCGCAAAACCGTGTGACCGATCATCGGATCGGCTTAACGATTCAAAAGCTGGATCAAATTTTAGAAGGCAAGCTCGATGAAGTGATTGACGCTTTGATTCTTGAAGATCAATCCAAAAAGCTTGAAAGTGCCTCAAATGAGTAAAAAAGTGTACGAAGCTCTCCAATGGGCTTCTTCTTTTTTAAAAAAATCGAATCGGGACGAAAATGCGGGGGAGCTGCTGCTCCGTCATTTTACGGGAATGACACGTTCCCAGCTGTTTGCCAACGTAAGGGATGACTTAGCGCCGTCCGTTTGGATCGATTTTGAAAAATCAATCCAAGAACATGCCGGGGGCGTGCCGATTCAATATATTATCGGTTCGGAGGAATTTTACGGGCGAACGTTTCTGGTCAATGAAGAGGTATTGATTCCGAGACCTGAAACAGAAGAACTGGTTTTTGAAACATTAAAAAGAATAAAAAATGGTCAAACGGTGATTGATGTTGGGACCGGCAGCGGAGCAATCGCAGTAAGCCTAAAGCTTGAGAATCCATCCTTAAAGGTGTTTGCATCCGATATTTCGGGTGAATCATTGGCGGTGGCGAAAGAAAACGCCGCACGTCTTGGAGCGGACGTTACCTTTTTTCAAGGGGATTTGCTGCAGCCGTTTAAAGGTCAAAAGATTGATGTGGTTATCTCGAACCCGCCCTATATTCCTGTAGCTGATATATCTTCGATGTCTGTAGTGGTGACCGAACATGAGCCGCACCGGGCGCTATTTGCCGGCGAGGACGGTCTTGATTTTTATCGGAGATTTATGGAGGAGCTGCCGGCGGTACTAGCTCCAAGCGCGCTGGTTGGATTTGAAATTGGGGCCGGTCAGGGCGAAGCGGTAGCGGAGCTTTTTAAAAAATCGTTTGTAAATGTAAAAGTGGAAATCGTCAATGATATTAACGGAAAAGATAGAATGGTGTTTGCAGAAATGAACGAAAGCTTCGGAGTTTAAAATTCCGGAGCTTTATTAATAGATTTTTTTAAAATTAATAGTTTAAGATTCTTGGTTTCTGTCCACAATGAAGATATCGAAGGGACGGTGCCAAGTATGAAGAGTAAAACATTGGTGTTGGCTTATCTGCTTATTTTATCATTAGGAACTATTTTAAGTTTATATATACCGAAAAATGAAGCGATTGCTAAGGAAGCAGTGGTTATTCCGGGTGATGCGATTCGGCTGCGGATTCTCGCAAACAGTGACAAGGGTTCGGATCAAGCATTAAAACGGCAGGTGCGCGATGCGGTGAATGCGAAGATTTCACTTTGGGTGAAGGATTTAACTTCCCTGGATAAAGCCAAATCGGTGATTAAATCCAAGCTGCCGGAGATTCAGGCGATTGCGGAAAAAGTGGTACGCGATCAGGGGGCAAACCAGACGGTTCATGTGAAATTCGGCAAGGTTCAGTTTCCGACTAAATTATACGGTGAATTTTTGTATCCGGCCGGCGATTATCAAGCCATTTTGATTACGTTAGGAAAAGGGGAAGGCGCGAACTGGTGGTGCGTGCTGTATCCTCCGCTTTGCTTCCTGGATTTTTCAAATGGTGTAGCGGTCAGCGACGGTTTTGAGGAAAAAAAGGCTAAGGCGGCAACAGTGAGTGAGGCTTCTGTTAAGAAAGCTACTAGTGATGAACTTCAGGCTTCAAGTAGTACGGAGGAAATGCAAGTTGCTTCAGCAAAAAATGATGATAACGCGGAAATGCAAGTTGCTTCAGCAAAAAGTGATGACAACGCGGAAATGCAAGATGCTTCAGTAAAAAGTGATGATAACGCGGAAGTGCAAGTTGCTTCAGCAAAAAGTGATGACAACGCGGAAATGCAAGATGCTTCAGCAAAAAGTGATGATAACGCGGAAGTGCAAGATGCTTCAGTAAAAAGTGATGACAACGCGGAAATGCAAGATGCTTCAGTAAAAAGTGATGACAACGCGGAAATGCAAACTAGTCAAGATAACAGCGTGCAAAAGGTAAAACCTGCAGACAAAGGATTACAAAAACACGATACAGCTAAAAAAGCTGCGCCGGTATATACGGCTGAAGATGAACAGCCTGTAAAAGTTAAGTTTTTTATCGTAGAAATGTTTCAAAAGCTATTTGAATAAAAGCCAGTCCCGGAAGTGGGGCTGGCTTTTTAGTTGATTTAGAGAGAGAGCGGAGTGAAGTGGCAGGTAAATCTTCCGAAGTGGCAGGTAAAGTGGAAAAAGTGGCAGGTAAAGTGGAAAAAGTGGCAGATAAATTGTCCAAAGCGGCACAAAACCCCAAAAAATCGCACGCAAAAGCTTGGTTCAAAAGAAATATATCAAAAATTTAATAGAAACTATTACCTCATGTTCTATTTTATCTATTTTTTCATATTCATAGATTATCAAAATAAACGAGGTGGACAAGGATGCAGGCACGGATTCGTAAAGCGGGTAAACAGGATTTGGGGAAATTGACGGAGTTTCTTACAAAGGCAAACCTGGGGACAGAGGGATTGACGGACGAAACGGTAGATTACTTTTTGCTTTTGGAGGATGATAGGGGAGAATTGAGGGGATCGCTTGGGATTGAAGCATTTGATGGGTTTGGGCTTTTGCGTTCACTCGTGGTTTCGGCGGGTCAAGCTGAAAAAGAGATCTTCATTCTTTTTACACAAATGCTGCAATTAGCAAAAGAAAAGGCAATGAACACTTTATATTTGGCAACAAATAAACGGGAGGCTGTTTCATTTTTTGAATTACTCGGGTTTCAGAGTGTGGAACGGGAGGAGTTACCCACACCATTTTATGACTCCGAACATATTCGACATATATTAAATGTGGATAACTCATTATTTTTGAAATTTTCACTATAATTGTGGATATATCCACAAAGTTATCCACGTTTTCCCGAATGTTATACACAATTTGTGGATAAAACTTGTTTTTATTCCCACCTTCTTTTATACTTTCAAAAGTATTATAGAAAAAATACAGGTCTTGATGCCTAAATTCGGCAAATTTCGAGTTTTAGCTTGTTTAGTATAAAGGTGGATAAAAATGAACACAAAAGTTTGGAAAGTGGATAAATCTGTGGATAACTTGGAAAATAATCCACAGATTGTGGATGCAGCCCATTTTTTACGGGAAAATGAAGTGGTGGCACTGCCGACGGAAACGGTTTATGGCCTTGGAGGGAATGCGGAGAGCGACGCGGCCGTGGCGAAAATTTTTGCTGCAAAAGGGAGACCCGGGGATAATCCGTTAATTATTCACATTGCCGACAAAGAGCAGCTTAATCGCTTTGTGGCGGAAATCCCCGAGAAAGCTTCTATCTTAATGGAAGCATTTTGGCCCGGGCCGCTGACGATTATTTTTAAAAAGAAAGATGGCGTTCTTTCTGAAAAGGCAACGGCAGGGCTGGACACAGTGGCGGTAAGAATGCCCGACCACCCTGTTGCCCTCGCACTGTTGAAAAAATCCCGGCTGCCGATTGCGGCACCGAGTGCGAACAGCTCAGGCAAGCCGAGTCCGACTAATGCCGAGCATGTGCTGGATGATTTGCAAGGAAAGATTGCCGGTGTGCTCGATGGCGGAGCAACGGGAGTAGGCGTGGAATCGACGGTCGTGGATTGCACTGAGCCGGTTCCTGTCATCCTACGGCCCGGCGGGGTAACGAAGGAGCAGCTTGAGGAAGTAGTCGGTGAAGTTCGTGTGGACCCGGCCTTGATGGACGGAGAGGCAAAACCGAAAGCACCCGGGATGAAATATCGGCATTATGCGCCGAATGCACCGCTTTTTCTTGTTGCGGGAAGCAAGGATTTTTTACAGAAGCTTGTGGAAGAAAAGAAAAAGGAAGGGCAGCAAGTCGGTGTCCTGACGACGGAAGAAAACGTGGACCGGTATGGCGCGGATGTTGTGATTGCTTGCGGAAAAAGAGCGGAGCTTGAAACGGTTGCCGCTTCGCTTTATGATACGCTCCGTTTATTTAATCAAAAAAAGGTCGATATCATTTTTAGTGAAATGTTTCCGAATTCAGGTGTCGGACATGCGATTATGAACCGCTTGGAAAAAGCAGCCGGGAATAAAGTGATTAGTGAATAAAAAGCATCAGTTTCTCCTTAAGGAGACCTGATGCTTTTTTTTATGCTGCCTTCTAAATCGGCCTGGACGTGCATATGGTGAATTAGAGCAAGTCCAAGGGGGATGTCAGCAATGATAGGAGAAATAGTAACGCTGGTGTTAATGGCGATTGCACTGGGGATGGATGCCTTTTCCGTCGGTCTTGGCATGGGGATGTACAAATTACGCTTAAGGCAGATTTTTAATATCGGCCTTACCATTGGCTTATTCCATGTGTGGATGCCGCTTGTCGGCATGCTCGCAGGTAAATATTTATCAGAGAAATTTGGAACGTTCGCCACACTGATTGGCGGCTTGCTGTTAGTTCTACTGGGGGTTCAAATGATTTGGTCCAGCTTTAAAAAGGGCGATGAAAAGGTTATTACGCCGATTGGCTTCGGCTTACTTTTGTTTGCGCTGAGCGTGAGCCTGGATAGTTTTTCATTGGGCCTAACGTTAGGGATATATGGGGCAAAAACATTAATGGTTATCATTTGCTTCGGTGCTGTCGCGACCGTGCAAACATGGGCCGGTTTGCTGCTGGGAAGAAAGGTTCAGGGCTGGCTGGGCGTTTATGGCGAGGCACTGGGCGGCGGTATTTTACTGGCCTTCGGCTTTAAATTATTGCATCTTTTTTGGTGAAAATTCTTTTTTTAATGTTTTTTTTCCATAAAACGGTCTCTTATTATGATATGATAAAAACTGGTAAATTAAAAATCTCTAAATCTATCATATTTATCTAAAAAGAAGGGACAGCGGATGGGAAGATCTTTAATAAAAATTTTTATTGGTCTAATAGTAATCTCTAATACATTATTCCCGGGACTTGCATCAGCTGAGATGATCACCGGTCCAAATCAGCCCCAAGGACAATCATTGGAAAAAAGTACGGAGTCACAAAATCAGGCTCCTGTACAGCAATCCTCGGGTACAACGGCAGAGCAAACAAGTCAGATTGCAGCACAGCAATCCTCGGGTACAACAACAGAGCAAACAAGTCAGACTCAGGCACAGCAATCCTCGGGTACAACAACAGAGCAAACAAGTCAGGCTCAGGCACAGCAATCCTCGGAAACAACAACAGAGCAAACAAGTCAGGCTCAGGCACAGCAATCCTCAGAAACAACAGCAGAGCAAACAAGTCAGGCTCAGGCACAGCAATCCTCAGAAACAACAACAGAGCAAACAAGTCAGGCTTCGGCACAGCAATCCGCAATCACAACAATGGATTTGCAGCTTGCCGAAAAAATAACGGATAAGACTGCGGTTATCAAAGGGAAATCGGCTCCAAGCAGTAAAATAACTGTTGGAAACAAAGCAGGGATTCTTAATACTGTTCAAGCAGATGCGGAAGGTAATTTTGCAGTACCGATTTCAAAACAGCCGGCAAAGACAGTTTTAAAAATAACAGCGGCTGTTGGCACGAATACATATTCAATCGAAGTAACGGTCGAAGCATCGCCTCAGGTAGGCTGGGTCCTTGTGAAAGGATATTGGTACTATCTTGATAGCAACGGTCAAAAGGAGACAGGCTGGCTGACCGATAAGGGCAAACGGTATTATCTCGATCAAACGGGCGTCATGAAAACAGGTTGGATTACGGATAATCAAAAGCGGTACTACTTGGAAAAAGACGGTGCCATGAAGACAGGGTGGCTATGGTACGGCGGGAAATGGTATTATCTTGATGATTCAGGTGTCATGAAAACAGGATGGATTAAAACTTCTAATAGGTGGTATTATTTGAATACAAATGGCGCAATGAAAACGGGCTGGCTGTTTTATGGCGGAAAATGGTACTATCTCGACCAAAGCGGGGCAATGAAAACCGGCTGGTTATTTGATGGTGGAAAGTGGTACCTCCTAAATGGTGACGGCACAATGAAAATCGGTTGGGTACAGAACGGAAAGGACCGATATTATTTTGGCAGCAACGGCGCAATCGCTTCGGTTATCCTGGATGTGCCGCTTATAGCACAAAATCCTGAGCTGCCAAGAGGATGTGAAGTTACCTCGCTTGCGATGATGCTTCAAGATGCAGGGATCAAGGTGGATAAAATGACGCTGGCCAAACAGGTGAAAAAGGATCCGACACCATACTCCAAACAGAATGGCCAAATTTATTTTGGAAATCCAAATACAGGATTCGTCGGTGACATGTATTCATTTAAAAATCCCGGCTTGGCGGTTTATCATGGGCCGATAGCTGAACTGGCTAAAAAATATTTACCAAATCGAATAGTTGATTTTTCGGGTAGTAAGTTTGAAGAAATCTATAAATATCTGAATAGCGGGACTCCTGTATGGGTCATAAATAATACGTGGTTTGATACCGTGCCATCTCAATACTGGCAGCAATGGAACACGCCGGCAGGCCGGATTTCCATTACGTATAAGGAACACAGTGTGCTTATTACCGGCTATGATAAGGATTATATTTATTTTAACGATCCTCTCACCGTTATTAAAAATAGAAAAATACCTGTGAGTGCTTTTAAGCGTGGCTGGGAGCAAATGGGCAAACAGGCGATATCCTATGTTCGTTAACAAAAAAAGATTGTCCATCCATTTTTAAAAGACCTTTGATAGGTCTTTTTTTTGGAATCCCGGAGCAATCGTTTTATAATAAATGGAAAGGGGGCAGGCATATTGCGACGCATTTTGTTTGTTTGTACGGGAAATACTTGTAGGAGTCCGATGGCCGAGGCAATTTTAAGGAGTAAGAAAATCGAAGGGATGGAAGTGAGGTCGGCAGGCGTATTTGCTGCGAATGGGAGTGAGGCATCTGTCCATGCGAAGACGGTGCTCGATGATAACCGGATTCCGCATCAGCATTCATCAAGTCTGTTAACCAATGAGACGGTGGAATGGGCGGAATTGATTTTAACAATGACCGCATCGCATAAAGCGGCGATTCTCCGGCAATTCCCCGGTGCGGCGGTGAAGCTTTTTACGCTTAAGGAATTTACGGGAGAGGCAGTGGACCATGATGTGGTCGACCCGTACGGCGGGAACCTCGCCATGTACCGGGAAACGTATAAAGAACTTGATCGCTTGATTGAAAAGGCACTTGAAAAAATAAAACCATAGGGCTTCTTTGAAAAGGGAGCTTTAAATTCGGGCTCTCTTTGAAAGGGGAGCTTTTTATTTGGTTCTCACTTTATATTTTGGGAGCAGTGTGTCAAAATTAAAAGCATGGGTTTTGATTTGGATAGGAGGGTTTTGACATGAAAGTGGCATTGGCTTCAGACCATGGCGGGGTCATTATTAGAAAAGAAATCGCCGATTTATTGGATGAGCTGGGAATTGAATATGTTGATTTTGGCTGTGATTGCAGCACATCGGTGGATTATCCGGATTATGCACTTCCGGTTGCGGAAAAAGTGGCGAGTGGCGAGTTTGACCGCGGGATTTTGATTTGCGGTACCGGCATCGGCATGAGCATTTCGGCAAACAAGGTTAAAGGTATTCGCTGTGCGCTTGTGCATGATACGTTTAGCGCAAAAGCAACGCGTGCCCATAATGACAGCAACATGCTGGCGATGGGTGAACGGGTAATCGGCCCCGGCTTGGCACGGGATATTGCCCAAATTTGGCTGACGGGTGAATATGAAGGCGGCCGTCATGCGACTCGCGTTGGGAAAATTACGGAATACGAAAATAAGCACCTTTGAAAGGGACGAAGCTTATGATTCACAAATGGGAAAAAGAACTGGATGCGATTCTGTCAGAGTTTAAAGAACAGGCTTCGTTTAGGCCTGGGCAGTTATTGGTCGTTGGCTGCAGCACAAGCGAGGTAATGGGTGAGCGAATTGGCACCGCAGGCACGTTTGATGTGGCGGAAATGATTTTTCGAGGATTGCGAAAGCTTCAGAGCGAAACCGGCATTCAGCTGGCGTTCCAATGCTGTGAGCATTTAAACCGCGCGCTTGTGGTGGAGAGAGCTGTTGCTGAGAGCCTGGGCTTGGATGAGGTTTCTGTGGTTCCTGTTCGAACGGCGGGCGGAGCAATGGCCACTTATGCGTTTGCTGAACTGGAAGATGCCGTTGTCGTCGAGTTTGTGAAAGCAGAGGCGGGGATTGATATTGGCAACACGTTAATAGGGATGCATCTAAAGCACGTTGCCGTTCCGGTACGGGTGAAGCAGAAATCCTGCGGCCATGCACATGTTACTCTGGCCAAAACGAGGCCAAAACTAATCGGCGGTGCAAGAGCTGTTTACGAACGAAACACCGCAAATTCAAGCTGCAGTTAGAATTCATAGTCAAGCATGTCACGCCGGGATGGGCAACGCAGCAGTACCCTTGCGCTGCTTCGAGGGCAAAAACCGAAAGTTTCGGCTATTTTTGATGGTTTTGTTCGTGAAAATGGGTACTTTGGTTTAATTACACGGTTTATGTTGGTGATTTTTCCAGTAAACACGAAAAACTTTCTCTTTCAATTTAAGTGAGATTCATGCTAAAATGAAAAAAGAATTTTTAAAATAATTTGGTTTTCAACTTACATACGATTAGAGGGGGATTATCATGAAGCATTTGTCACAGCAGGATGAGCAGGTATTTCAAGCGATTCAACAGGAATTAGGACGTCAGCGCGGAAAAATCGAACTAATTGCCTCAGAAAACTTTGTTAGTGAAGCAGTAATGGAGGCTCAAGGGTCCGTTTTAACCAATAAGTATGCGGAGGGGTACCCTGGACGCCGCTATTACGGCGGTTGTGAATACGTGGACGTTGTGGAAGACTTGGCTCGCGATCGTGCGAAAAAGATTTTCGGTGCAGAGTATATCAACGTACAACCGCACTCCGGAGCTCAAGCCAACATGGCTGTTTACTTCACCATTCTCGAACACGGCGACACAGTACTTGGCATGAATTTATCACACGGCGGCCACTTAACACACGGAAGCCCGGTAAACTTTAGTGGTATTCAATATAAATTTATTGAATATGGTGTAGATGAAACAACTCAACGTATCAATTATGATGATGTTCGCGCAAAAGCTCTCGAGCACAAGCCAAAACTAATTGTTGCCGGAGCAAGTGCATACCCGCGCGAAATTGATTTTAAAAAGTTCCGCGAAATCGCTGATGAAGTAGGAGCCTACCTAATGGTTGATATGGCGCATATCGCCGGCCTTGTTGCTGCCGGACTGCACCAAAATCCGGTTCCATATGCTGATTTTGTAACAACAACGACGCATAAAACCTTGCGCGGTCCTCGCGGCGGGATGATCATGTGCCGCGAAGAATTTGGTAAGAAAATTGACAAGTCTATTTTCCCTGGAATTCAGGGCGGTCCGCTTATGCACGTTATTGCTGCTAAAGCAGTTGCTTTTGGCGAAGCACTTCAGGACAGCTTTAAAGAATATGCGGGTCAAATCATTGCTAATGCAAAACGCTTGGCGGAAGGCCTTCAAAAAGAAGGAATCAAACTTGTTTCCGGCGGCACCGACAACCACTTATTGCTCTTAGATATGCAAAGCCTTGGCTTAACAGGTAAAGTGGCGGAAAAAGTTCTTGATGAGGTTGGGATTACAGTTAACAAAAACACAATCCCGTTTGATCCGCAAAGCCCATTTGTTACGAGCGGTATCCGTATCGGAACAGCTGCTGTAACAAGTCGCGGCTTCGGTTTAGAGGATATGGACGAAATTGCCTCCATCATCGCCTTTACATTAAAAAATCATGAAGATGAAGCAAAACTTAAAGAAGCAAGCGAACGCGTCGAAGCGTTAACAAACAAATTCACACTATATCCTGAATATTAATAGCGGGAGAATCGGCCTTTTGAAAGCAGAAGGCCGATTTTTTTGTGTGGTATTTTCAAAAAATTATTACTAGTTCAGAAGATCAGAATCTAAGTTGCTCATTGCTTTTTTTTTCTGTAAAATTAGACGAAGTGTTTATTTGATGAAAAATTAATTTTAAAAGGGGCGATTATTGTGGCAAAGGTATACGTCTTCGACCACCCACTTATTCAGCATAAGCTTACTTACATACGTGATAAAAACACAGGAACAAAGGAATTCCGGGAACTGGTAGACGAAGTGGCAACACTAATGGCTTTTGAAATCACAAGAGATATGCCGCTTGAAGATATCGACATCGAAACACCTGTATGCCCGGCTAAATCAAAAGTTCTTTCCGGGAAAAAATTAGGACTTGTGCCGATCCTGCGCGCCGGAATCGGCATGGTTGACGGGATTTTGAAGTTAATCCCGGCTGCAAAGGTGGGCCATATCGGTTTATACCGCGACCCGGAAACCTTAATGCCCGTTGAATATTATGTGAAGCTGCCAAGTGACGTGGAAGAGCGCGATTTCATCGTAGTTGACCCGATGCTGGCGACGGGCGGTTCAGCAAACGAAGCAATCCGTTCCTTGAAAAAGCGCGGCGCCAAACACATCAAATTTATGTGCTTAATCGCAGCGCCGGAAGGGGTAGAAGCGGTAAAAACGGAGCACCCTGACGTCGACATTTACATCGCAGCACTGGATGAGAAACTAAATGACCATGGCTACATCGTACCGGGCTTAGGTGATGCCGGTGACCGGTTGTTTGGAACAAAGTAAATAGGTGGAAAATTGCCGGGTAGACTGAGTCTGCCCGGCTTTCTTTGATTTGGGACGTGGATTCCGCCGATTTCATTGTTGATTCCGCGGATTTTAGAGAGAATTCAGCGAACTTTTGCTTGGATTCCGCCAAATACAGAATCAATTCCGCGCAAACCAATTTTCCAATCAATTCTTTTATCAATGCAGCGGTATACTTTCCCCACCGGATGAAAACGATATCCAAAAAGGGGAATTTACCACATGAAAAACCTAATCCTGCTACTATCGCTAATCCTGCTTATCCAAACACCAACCTATGCCAGGACGCTTACAACCCCGCCCATTCCAAAAGACGTTCAGGAAACAATTGCGATTGTTGTGCTCGAAAATCCGCAATCAGAGAAGGAAATCAGACAGCTTTTAGCACCCTATAAAGACATCCGGCTGCGACACATTTTTCAAGAGGCGATCTATGGCTTTTCGGTTAAAGGATCGCCGGACTCGATCGCTAAACTCGCGCTGCACCACAAACAAATTGTCAATATTTCTCCGGTTGCCGAGTATAAGGCTGAAACGGAGGAAGGGGTGAAAATTATTGGCGGGGAAGAGGTCCGCAAATTTTTCGATAAAAAGAATGAACGGCTGACAGGAAAAGGAGTTACCGTTGGGGTCATCGATACGGGGGTGGACTATACCCATCCTGACCTGAGACGGAACTATGCAGGCGGCCATGACCTGGTAGATGGTGATAATGACCCAATGGAAACACGCGCCATCGGTAAAGCAACACTGCACGGCACCCATGTGGCAGGGATTATTGCAGGCAACGGAAAAATCCAAGGTGTCGCCCCTGAAGCGAGGATTATTGCCTACCGTGCCCTCGGCCCCGGCGGCGGCGGCACCACGGAGCAGGTGCTTGCGGCGATTGAACAGGCGATTAAAGATAAGGTGGATATCGTCAATCTCTCGCTTGGAAATGATATTAACGGACCCGACCTGCCTATTAGCCTTGCATTGAACCGCGCGGTCGACAAAGGCATCACGGCCGTGGCGGCATCGGGCAATTCCGGGCCGAATGTGTGGACGGTCGGTTCACCGGGCACAGCCGCGAAGGCCATCTCTGTCGGGGCCTCGACCCCGACCATGGAAATCCCCTATTTATTAATAGAAGGAATGCAGGATAAATTTCGGATTCAACCGATGGAAGGGTCGGAAAAGTGGACGCTGGACCGCTCCATTGAAATGGTGGATGGCGGCATCGGAAAGAAAGAGGAATTGAAAAATGTTCTGGGTAAAATGGTGCTTATCAAGCGGGGCCGCTTAACGTTTACCGCGAAGGCGAAAAATGCCATCGAAGCGGGGGCAAAGGCGGTCATTATCTACAATAATATGAGTGGAAGCTTCATCGGGAATCTGGAAACGCCGAGCACCATACCGGTCGGTTCACTCTCTAAGCGTGACGGAGATAGGATAACAAAGGAATTGAAAAATAAAAGCCTCTCGACCAGATTATCTGTAATAGAAGAAAAAGATCGTCTCGCTGAGTTTAGTTCACGGGGTCCTGTGACGGGAACGTGGGAAATCAAGCCGGACATTGTCGCGCCGGGAGTGGCTATCAATTCGACGGTCCCGGGAGGATATCTTTCGCTGCAGGGAACAAGCATGGCGGCACCGCATGTTGCCGGGGCCTGCGCGTTAATTAAACAGGCCCATCCCGATTGGACGCCGGCACAAATCAAGGCAGCGCTGATGAATACCGCGAAGCCGCTGGTGAAATACACCGGAGCATCGGGGCAAGTTCCGATTTATTATCGCACCTATGAACAAGGGGCGGGCAGAATCCAGGTGGACGATGCCGTCAAAGCGGAATCCCTTGTTACGCCGAGCTCGATTAAGTTTGGAAAATTTGCCTTCGGCGATCAGCGGGCTGTGCACAAGGCTAATTTGCATGTTGATAATGTGTCTAACCAAACGATCAGGTATTCGTTTGATGTTCCTGAGCATGTGGACGGGCTTGAGTGGAGGTTCCCGCTGATGTTTACATTAGCGCCAAAACAATCCCGTGATATTACCGTTGAGCTCACAGTCGAGCCTTCGGTTTTTAAAGGGAAAATTCAGGACGGTTTTCTTAGCTTGCATGCGGGCGCTAACTCCATCCGCATCCCTTACATTTATGTGCTTGAGGAGCCGAATTACCCGCGGGTAATGGGCTTTGATTTTGGTGAAGGGGATAAGCAGGGCCATTACCGTTATGAGGTCTATTTGCCGGGCGGTGCCGAGGAATTTGGAATTGCCTTGTTTAACCCGGAGGATTACCGCTTTGTCGGGTTTTTAGATACAGGGCGGAATTGGAAGAAAGGATTAATTAAAAAAGATATCCCTGTCGAGCAGATCCCTGCAGAAGGGACCTATTTGGCTAAAGTGTTTGCCAAAAAAGCCAATCAGGAGGATTTTATTGAGACGATGATTACAATCGGGAAAAAGGTGGAGTAAAACGGGGCGGCAATGGCCACCCTTTTTCCATTTTTAGCTAGGGTAGAATCGTCCTCTTAAGGTCTGACCTTTTCGGGTGAAAACCCTTTTATATTTAGTGTGATAATGCGGGCGGTGAGGTGAAATAGGCAGTGCAAAAATTGCCTAAAAATGGTATGGAAATATAATGAGAAAACTGGGAATAGTTTGTGGAATATTTCACGTAAATGCATTGACATTGACATGTGCCTATTGTATGCTAACAAAGGGTGTAAAATGGTAGGGTTTTCAAGGATATCACTGTGTTAACCTACTATATTATTTACCTCTTACCCAGCGCTGATTCTCTTAATAGTGAGGATGCGATAATATGCGTAAAAACAACCGCCACCCATTTAAAGCTATGGCTTTGATGTCCGCAATTGTCTCCCAGTTAGTCGGTTCCATTCTTATAGGTATATTTTCAGGCAGATGGCTGGATCGACATTGGGGTACCGAGCCAATTTTCTTAATAATTGGGTTGCTAATCGGATTGGCAGCAGGAACTTATTCCATGCTTCTCTCAATCCGCCATTTCTATTCAGGAGATTAAACAACTATGCCGGAATTTAGAGTAATGTACAACAGGCAACGGAAATGGATCTTTTACTTGTTGTCAATTTATGTTCTTGGCTGGGGATTCACTTCTTACAAGACAATCTTTTTAGGCTTGATTCTCGGGACATGCTTTAGCTTCCTGAATCTATGGATGCTCGTAAGAAAGACAGAAAGCTTTGACAAAGCGATTGCCAAAGGGAAAAAGGTTCGATCACTCGGATCGCTCCAAAGGATGGCGACCGCAGCGATTGCCGTGATTATCGCATTAAGATACCCGCAATACTTTCAAATTATTTACCTTGTTTTGGGACTAATGACATCCTATATTGTCATTATGATAGATTATTTTTATCATGCATTGCATGTTCATAAATGAAATGGGAAGCGAGGTGAGTTTACATGCATCATGGAGCTCCTGAGGTGCAGATTTTAGGACTTTGGTTTAACTTAGCCAATGTATTGATGATTACGGTTGCGAGTGCAATTGTTTTTCTTATAGCCGTTCTTTCCACTCGCAAGCTTGCCATGAAACCTACAGGGATGCAAAACTTCTTTGAATGGGTAATGGACTTTGTGAAGGGGATCATCAATAGTACAATGGATTGGAAGGATGGAGGAAGATTTCACATCCTTGGAATCACAATTATTATGTATATTTTTGTATCCAATATGTTAGGTCTGCCATTTGCACTGGTGATTGACGAAAAGCTTTGGTGGAAATCACCGACAGCCGATCCTGTTATTACGTTAACATTAGCTGTAATGGTTGTAGGGCTTTCCCATTTCTATGGCGTAAAGCTAAAAGGATTCAAAGGATATGGAAAAGGATTCTTCAGTCCGATGGGATTCTTATTCCCGTTAAAAATTATTGAAGAGTTTGCCAATACACTGACTCTTGGTCTGCGGCTTTATGGTAACATTTACGCCGGTGAATTGCTTCTTTCGCTATTGGCGGGAGGATTGGCAACGTCAGGAATAGTTGGCACGATAGCAGCAGTGCCGCTAACACTTGTATGGCAAGGTTTCTCCGTTTTCGTTGGTACTATTCAAGCTTATATCTTTACCATGTTAACAATGGTTTATATGTCGCACAAAGTCGGCCATGACCATTAATATATTTATGCAACAAAAAATAAACAATGATTTATTCATACAATTTCAAGGAGGAACAAAAAAATGAATCTTATAGCAGCAGCAATTGCAATCGGTTTAGCAGCAGTAGGCGCAGGTATCGGTAACGGTCTTATCGTGGGACGTACAGTTGAAGGTATTGCCCGCCAGCCGGAAGCTCGTGGATTACTTCAAACAACAATGTTTATCGGGGTTGCGTTAGTTGAAGCATTACCGATCATCGGCGTTGTTATCGCGTTCATGGTTTTAGGACGATAAAATTAGCGAAAAATCGTAGTGGCGAAGAGGCGTGTCAAAAACCTTCGCCATTCATTTATGTCTTATCGACGCTTAAGCGACTTCTGAAAGGAGTGAAATCCGAGTGTTTACAAGCAGTTTAGTTTTGGGTGCAGTAGAGAAAGCCCATTTTAATACTGGAGATGTAATTTTCCAGCTTTTAATGTTTATCATATTGTTAGCTTTGCTTAAAAAGTTTGCATGGGGTCCGTTAATGGGCATCATGAAACAACGTGAAGAGCATATTGTCAGTGAAATTAATGCGGCGGAACAAAGCCGTTTAGAAGCTAAAAAGATTTTAGAAGAACAAAGAAGTCTTTTAAAAGAAGCTCGTACAGACGCTCAAGGCTTAATTGAAAGTGCCAAGAAACAAGGCGATGTGCAGCGTGAAGAAATTATTTCAACAGCCCGTGCAGAAGCTGAACGCATTAAAGAAGCAGCTAAATTAGAGATTGAGCAACAAAAAGAAAAAGCGGTTGCCGCTATTCGCGAACAGGTTGCATCATTATCAGTCCTAATTGCCTCAAAGGTTATCGAAAAAGAATTGAGTGCAGCTGATCAAGCCCAGCTTATTAACGAATATATCCAAGAGGCAGGAGAAAAGCGATGAGCAACTCCATGGTAGCAAAACGCTACGCGTTGGCTCTTTTTCAGATTGCGAAAGAACAACAGCTTCTTGGTACAGTGGAAGAAGAACTTCGTGTAGTAAAGGAAGTTTTACTATACAATACCGATTTAAAAGCTGTTTTAAAGTCTACGAAGCTTACAAATGAAAAAAAGAAAGAGATTTTAAAAGAAGCTTTTGCATCTTTAAATGTATATGTTCTTAATACATTGATGATTTTGATTGACCGCCACCGTGATGACCAAATAGTAGAAGTGGCAAACCAATTTATTGAACTTGCTAATGAGGAAATGGGAATTGCTGAAGCAAAAGTGTACAGCATCCGCCCGCTTTCAGATGCGGAACGTGAAGGATTATCCTCCGTATTTGCTGCAAAAATCGGCAAGAAATCACTAAAAATTGAAAATATCGTTGATTCCGATTTGCTCGGCGGCATTAAGCTCCGAATCGGAAACCGTATATATGACGGGTCCTTGCGCGGCAAGCTCGATCGTTTAGAACGTAAATTATTAAGCTAAGATTCGAAGATAGGGGTGAAACTCATGAGCATCAAAGCTGAAGAAATTAGTGCCCTGATTAAGAAGCAAATTGAAAACTATCAGGCAGAAATTCAAGTGACTGATGTAGGTACTGTTATCTCAGTCGGTGACGGTATCGCACGTGTTCATGGCCTCGACAATGTCATGGCCGGAGAACTGGTTGAATTTTCAAATGGCGTTATGGGTATGGCACAAAACCTTGAAGAAAATAACGTCGGTATCATTATTTTAGGACCTTTCACTGACATTCGTGAGGGGAACGAAGTACGCCGCACGGGCCGCATCATGGAGGTTCCGGTTGGTGAGGAACTAATCGGACGTGTCGTGAACTCATTAGGACAACCAATCGATGGTATGGGTCCAATCAATACAACAAAAACGCGCCCTATTGAAGCGGTTGCTTCAGGCGTTATGGCTCGTAAATCCGTTCATGAGCCGTTACAAACAGGTATTAAAGCGATTGACGCGCTTGTACCGGTCGGCCGCGGACAACGTGAGTTAATTATCGGTGACCGTCAAACAGGTAAAACATCTGTTGCGATCGATACAATCTTGAACCAAAAAGGTCAAAACATGATTTGTATCTATGTGGCCATCGGACAAAAAGAATCAACTGTACGCGGTGCGGTTGAAACACTTCGTAAGAATGGTGCATTAGAGTACTCAATCGTCGTTTCGGCATCTGCTTCACAACCGGCTCCAATGCTATTCTTAGCTCCATATGCCGGCGTTGCGATGGCTGAAGAATTTATGTATTCAGGCAAACACGTATTAATCGTATATGATGACCTATCTAAGCAAGCGGCTGCATACCGTGAGCTTTCCTTGTTACTTCGCCGTCCTCCGGGCCGTGAAGCCTATCCGGGGGATGTATTCTACTTGCACAGCCGTTTACTGGAACGTGCAGCGAAATTGAGCGATGCCCTAGGCGCCGGTTCTATCACGGCATTGCCATTTATCGAAACACAAGCAGGGGACGTATCTGCTTATATCCCGACAAACGTAATCTCCATCACAGATGGACAAATTTTCTTACAATCAGACCTATTCTTCTCCGGTGTTCGTCCGGCGATCAACGCAGGTCTTTCCGTTTCACGTGTAGGTGGTTCCGCGCAAATCAAAGCAATGAAAAAAGTTGCCGGTACATTAAGGCTTGACCTTGCTTCCTACCGTGAATTAGAAGCATTCGCGCAGTTCGGTTCTGACCTTGATAAAGCAACTCAGGCTAAGCTTGCACGCGGTGCACGTACAGTAGAAGTTCTTAAACAAGATCTTCACAAGCCGCTTTCTGTTGAAAAACAAGTAGCGATCCTTTATGCATTAACACGCGGATTCCTGGATGATATTCCGGTACATGATGTCCGTCGTTTTGAATCAGAATTCCATAATTGGTTAGACCACAACCGCAAAGAGTTGTTAGACCATATTACAAAAACGAAGGATCTTCCTTCTGATGACGATATGGCTTCTGCAATCAACGACTTCAAAAAGACGTTTGCAGTTTCCGAATAAATAGGGTCTGACATTTTGAACAGCGTGCAGCGCGAACATGCGCTCACGCTAGACATTCTTTGAATGAGGGTGGTGAGAACCTATGGCTTCATTACGCGATATAAAATCACGTATTAATTCGACGAAAAAGACGAGTCAGATCACAAAAGCGATGGAAATGACCTCTGCAGCAAAATGGAACCGTGGAGTTATGAATGCCAAAGCATTCGTACCTTACATGGAAAAAATCCAGGAAGTGACCGCAGCGATCGCGATCGGCAGCAAAGGTATTAACCATCCAATGCTTATCGCTCGTCCTGTTAAGAAAACCGGTTATATTGTCATTGCATCCGACCGCGGACTTGCCGGAGCGTTTAACAGTAACGTTTTGCGCCGTGTGTTTCAAACAATTCAAAACCGTCATAAATCGAATGATGAATTCGCCATTATTGCCATCGGTAGAGTGGCGCGTGACTTCTTTGTCAAACGCGGCATGAACGTAGCCCTTGAAATTATCGGCGTTTCCGACCAGCCGTCTTTCGCTGACATTAAAGATATCACCGGCAGTACCGTAGGCATGTTTTCTGATGGAACATTCGATGAACTATATATTTATTACAATCATTATGTAAGTGCGATTTCACAGGAGGTAACCGAGAAGAAGCTGCTTCCGTTATCGGACATCACTGCTTCCGGCAAACTTACATCCTATGAATTTGAACCATCTGCAGAAGAAATATTAGAAGTTCTCCTGCCGCAATACGCAGAAAGCCTAATTTACGGAGCCCTGTTGGACAGTAAAGCCAGCGAGCACGCCTCCCGTATGACGGCAATGAAAAACGCAACCGACAATGCGAAAGAATTGATTAACAACTATACCCTAATGTACAACCGTGCCCGTCAAGCATCTATTACCCAAGAAATAACGGAAATCGTCGGCGGTGCGGCAGCATTAGAATAGGAAAAGCGTAAGCGCCTTGATCAGGACCGAAGCGACTCGAGCCCCTAGGCGCTGAAGCTGGACAAATATTTTTGAAAAAATTGACCCCGTTGAGTGGGCTAGATAAGTAGGGATGAGGGAATGAATTTGTTCGTTCCCGACTCCTTTTTAATCACATGAGAACGGATGCGAGAGGTACTCTTGGTTCGTTTTTCAAAAGAGTAAGTTAGGAGGGAAAAATGATGAACAAAGGACGCGTTCTTCAGATTATGGGTCCGGTTGTTGACGTAAAGTTTGATAACGGCCAGCTGCCTGACATCTATAACGCTTTGAAAATCGTCAATAAAGCGCGTAATGAATCAGAAGTTGACATCAACTTAACCCTTGAAGTTGCACTTCATTTAGGTGATGATACTGTTCGTGCCATCGCGATGGCTTCCACTGATGGTTTGACTCGCGGATTGGAAGTTGAGGATACGGGTGCAGCGATTTCTGTACCGGTTGGGGATGTAACGCTTGGTCGTGTATTTAACGTATTAGGGGAAGTAATTGACCTTAACACGGAAATTCCCGCAAGTGCCCGCCGTGATTCAATTCACCGCGAAGCTCCAACGTTTGAAAATCTTTCTACTGAGGTAGAAATTCTTGAAACAGGTATTAAGGTAGTAGACCTTCTTGCCCCATATATCAAGGGTGGTAAAATCGGTCTTTTCGGTGGTGCGGGTGTAGGTAAAACCGTATTAATCCAAGAATTGATCAATAACATCGCGCAAGAGCACGGCGGTATTTCGGTATTCGCCGGTGTTGGTGAGCGTACACGTGAAGGTAATGACCTTTATCATGAAATGACGGATTCAGGCGTTATCAAGAAAACAGCGATGGTATTCGGACAAATGAACGAGCCGCCGGGCGCACGTATGCGTGTTGCTTTAACAGGTTTGACTATGGCTGAATATTTCCGTGATGAGCAAGGACAGGACGTTCTTTTCTTCATGGATAACATCTTCCGTTTCACACAAGCAGGTTCTGAGGTTTCCGCGCTACTTGGCCGTATGCCATCAGCGGTAGGTTACCAACCGACGCTTGCAACTGAAATGGGTAGATTACAGGAACGTATCACTTCTACTAATGTAGGTTCTGTTACTTCCATCCAAGCGATTTATGTACCGGCCGATGACTATACGGACCCGGCTCCGGCTACAACTTTCGCTCACTTAGATGCAACGACAAACCTTGAGCGTAAGCTTTCTGAAATGGGTATCTACCCTGCGGTGGATCCTCTTGCATCAACTTCCCGTGCATTGTCACCTGAAATTGTCGGCGAAGAGCACTATTCTGTAGCACGTAAAGTTCAACAAACCTTACAACGCTACCGTGAATTACAGGATATCATCGCGATCCTTGGTATGGACGAACTTTCTGATGAAGATAAGTTAATCGTACTTCGTGCGCGCCGTGTGCAATTCTATTTATCACAAAACTTCCACGTTGCTGAACAGTTTACCGGTCAGCCGGGCTCTTATGTGCCTGTTAAGGAAACAGTTAAAGGTTTCAAGGAAATTCTTGATGGTAAATATGACCATCTTCCGGAAGATGCATTCCGTCTTGTTGGACGTATCGAAGAAGTCGTTGAGGCTGCAAAACGTATGGGTGTAGAGGTTTAAAACCTGCCAGGAGGGTAAAAAATGAAGACGATTAAAGTCAGTGTTGTTACTCCCGATGGCCCGGTGTATGAATCAGATGTGGAAATGGTAAGTACGAAGGCTCAAAGTGGTGATCTGGGAATTTTGCCTGGTCATATTCCGTTGGTTGCTCCGCTTGTCATTGGCGCCGTTCGTTTGAAAAAGGATGGAAAAACTGAACATATCGCGGTAAGCGGCGGCTTTTTAGAGGTCCGTCCCGATCAGGTAACAGTTTTAGCCCAGACTGCTGAACTCGCATCGGATATTGATGTTGAGCGTGCCCTTAAAGCGAAAGAACGCGCTGAACAGCGCCTTCACCAGGAACACATCGACTTCAGACGTGCTGAGCTTGCCCTGCAACGTGCAATCAATCGCCTCGCCGTATCGGAAGGAAAAAGATAATAATTTATAAGTAAAACCCCTCTTGGCCTTTTTGGCCGGGAGGGGTTTTTTGTTGTTTCTTGAGGTGAGTTGTCTAAGAGGGAAAGGTAAGTTTTGGTATTACTATAAATTTTAATAAATAGTTTGAAAGTTCCCCCAATTTTGATATTGACGTTAAACGTTATAATATGTAATATTATCTTATAATACAACATCTAATACCTACTAGGGGAAAGAGAAAGGGGGAGTGCAGCAAAGGAAGCTACGAGATTTATATTAAAAATGTAAGCGTTTTAAATTAATTCCGGTATGAAAAAAACTAAATTGGGGGTATGTATATGAAACGTTGGCTTAATGTAGCAGTTGGAATCTTTTTGATAGTTTCATTAGTATTAGCCGGTTGTTCCTCACAGAGCACGGGTACAAAATCAGCAAATGGAAAGGTCACTCTTACATTCTTTTACCGTTGGCCAAATGAGCCATATCATTCTTATTTTAAAAGTGTAATTGCCGACTTTGAAAAGCAGCACCCTACTATTAAAATCAATGAAGTAACCGCGTTAAATGATGATTATAAACAAAAGGCGAATGTTCTTCTTGGAAGTCAAACTCCACCGGATATTTTCTTTAGCTGGGCAGGAGAATATGGCCAAAAGTTTATTCGAGATGGTGTGGCTTTAGATCTTACGAAATACTACGACGAGAACAAGGATTGGTCAGGCAAATTAATTGGATCACAGGTGAATTTCTTTAAAAAGGATGACAAAGTCTACGGAGTTCCGCTATTTACGGACAGTAAGGTATTCTTCTACAACAAGGATATTTTTGATAAGTTGGGCTTACAAGCTCCAGCTACATGGGACGAGTTTATTAAAGACCTTTCCGCAATTAAAAAGAGCGGAACGACGCCGCTAATGTTAGGAAATAAAGCATCTTGGGCAGCTGCTCACTATGTAACAGCATTGAATCAGCGAATGGTGCCGAAGGAAGTTTTAGATAAGGATTTAAGCTATCAGGGGGCACAGTTTACTGACCCGGGATATGTCGAAGCATTAAAGAAGCTAAATGAATTAAAAACGTACATGAATGATAATCCAAATGCGATAGCGCATGATGAAGCGAGAAACCTGTTCCTTGGCGGAAAAGCAGCGGTTACCTTCCTTGAAACACAAGAAATTACCTTCATGAAAGACGCAACCTTTAAATGGGGTACATTTAAAGTACCAACGATTGCAGGTGCGAAAGGTGACCAGGACGGTTTAATCGGTGCCCCTGAAGGATTTATGATTCATAGTAAAACCCAACATCCTAAAGAAGCCATGGAGTTCTTGGAGTTTATGACTTCTAAAGTAAATGGGGAGAAATTAATCAAGGATACCGGCTTAGCAAGTACAGTGGATGGAGCAGTGAATGCTAATACTGCAACGGATCACGAAGTAGAAGCAATGAATTTAATCAAGAGTGCAAATAATATGGCAATTTGGACTGACAGTGCGTTAGACAGCCGAATATTTAAGCCTTATGGCGATGGGGTTCAAGCGATGCTTGGCGGCAACATGACACCGGAACAAGTAATAAAAAATGTTCAGGATGCAGCGAAGCAAGTGAAACAATAATGGAAACTTGAAATCTATTAAAAATGTCGGTTTAAGGGAATTCTTGGTTCCCTTTAAACCGACATATTTTAAAGAATAAGAAAAGATAGGTTCTGGCTTTGAGAATTGTCCAGCTCCAGCGTCCAGCGACTAGTGTACTTCGCTCTTCTTCCTACGATAAGTCAACATCGAATCGCAAAAAACGCGATTCGTGTTTCCTTTATCTCAGTCGAAGCGCTCCAGTCCTGTCGTGCGCTAAACGGACGCTTCCGCTTTTCTTAATTGATGGGAGGGGTATAAATGCGCAGAACACGAATAATCCCGCTTTTTTACATGGCACCGGCCATTTTGATGCTTTCTTTATTTGTTTACTATCCATTAGTTCGAAATGTAATAAATGGTTTTTATGAATGGAATCCTTTTACTCTAGATAGAAAATTTGTGGCCTTAAATAATTATATACACCTCTTTAAAGATCCCGTCTTTTATACGGTGCTTAAGAACAATCTCCTTTACGCCGTGATCTCCGTTATCCTTCAGGTTGGGCTTGGATTAGTGATTGCAGCGATATTAGAAGATAAGATTTTCAGAAGATTTTCCACCTTCTTCCGGACAGCCTTTTTTATTCCTGTTCTTATTTCCATGACCGTAATTGGCATCCTCTTTAGCTTCATCTATAATCCGGAAGTTGGCTTGCTGAATAGTTTTCTGAAAGCAATCGGACTAGGGTCTTGGGCAAAAGGCTGGCTTGGGGATCCAAAAACTTCTATTTTTGCTGTTATCGCTGTTTCCCAATGGCAAAGTATTGGGTATACCGTCATGTTGTATGTGCTGGCAGTCCAAAAAATCCCGGGGGAATTATATGAAGCGGCTACCATCGACGGGGCGGGGAAAATCCGGACATTTTTCAAGATTACAGTTCCACAAGTAAAAGAAATGACCTTTGTGCTATTAATCTATACAGTGACAGGTTCATTCCTAGTGTTTAGTGAAGTATATGTATTAACTGCCGGTGGTCCAAGCAACTCATCACAAGTCTTTAGTACCTATCTGTACCAAAAAGCGTTTATTGACAATGAACCGGGATATGCTTCTGCGATTGCAAATGTGATTCTAGGTATTACACTAATCTTTTATTTCCTACAAAATAAGTTCGTAAAAACAGGGGAGGAGTAATTATGAAGCCGATTGAATCACAGGGAGATTCAGGATTGGTGAGTCCGGATGCAAAGATTGTAAAGTTAGCAAACTTAAACTTGAAATCTAAAAAAGAAAAACCCGGCTTCTCAATCGCCGTTAGGCTAATCTTTCTGTTTCTGCTCCTGTACTTTATTTCGATTGCCTATCCTTTATTTTGGATGATTGTCAATTCCTTTAAAAATACGGCAGCGATTTATAACGACACCTGGGGACTTCCGAAACAATGGCTCTTTTCCAATTATCAAGCGGCATGGGAGCAAGGTGTTTCAAGCTACTTCGTTAATAGTTTGATTATCACGATTGGTACGTGTATTCTGACAGTTTTGGTCAGTTCGTTATGTGCATATGGGTTGACTCGTTTCCAATTAAAAGGAGGTAAGTTCCTGCTCCTATTTGTCTCAGCGGGACTTATGTTTTCACCGCAAAGCAGTTTAATTCCTCTCTATGAATTAATTCAAAAGATGGGGCTTTTTGATACGTATTGGGCGCTGATTTTAACGTTTACTGCCTATCGAATTCCGTTAACGGTTCTGTTGATCCGCTCCTTTTTCTTATCGATTCCAAAAGAATTGGAAGAATCGGCCTATCTGGACGGAGCTACGAGTTTAAATGTATTTACGAAAATATTCCTGCCAATGAGCAAACCGATTTTGTTTACGGGTGTAATTTTAACTGCCTATTATTCATGGAATGAGTTTTTATTTTCAATGCTCTTCATCCAAACGGAAAAGGTAAAGCCGATTACTTCCGGTTTATTAGTCTTCAAAGATGCACTAAATACAAATTGGGGAGTCTTACTGGCCGGTTTGGTCATTTCCGCAATTCCGCTTATTGTTATCTTTATAATGATGCAGAAATATTTTGTTCGCGGTTTGGCTGAGGGCAGTGTAAAAGGGTAACCGTTGTTGGGGGATGCTTCCCCCTACCATTTTAAGATAAATAGAAATTCCTTGTTATTGACAAAAATGGGAAAACAATCTATTATCTATGTATAATGTATTATGATGTATTATGAAGAAGAATAATATTAAAATAGGGAGTGATAGCATTGTTGAATTTTAGCAGAGAAAAGTATCTCAAGGTAACCCGTGGAGCAGTAGGGCTTAGAGAGGAAGTTGAACGGGTTGTAGATCAGGTCCATGAAAAAGGGTTTAAAAATATATTCTTAATCGGATCAGGCGGAGCAGTAGCTACTTTTTACCCGTTTGAATTTATGATTAACTCGACTTCCACCCTTCCGGCCTATGCCGAAATCGCTGCAGAATTTGTGTTACAGAATCATAAACAATTAACGGAGGAGTCGCTTGTAATTCTATCCTCCCTATCAGGTACAACAGAGGAGACAGTAGCAGCGGCGAAATACTGTAAGGAAAGAGGAGCAACAACGATTGGAATAACAGGCGAGTACAATAAGCCGCTTGCTGATACAGTAGACTTTCAACTTGTGAACTTTGCGGAAAATGACTTTGCCAGTGATTCCAACCAATTAATTCTCTATTTCCTGACGTTTAAACTGATAAATAAAAATGGCGATTTCCCTAACTATGAAGCCTTTGCATCGCAGTTGGAAGTTCTACCTGAGAAGTTAATAGAAGTAAAAGAACAATTTGAACCAAGGGCGGAAGCGTTTGCGAATGCTTATAAGGGTGAGCCCTATCATATGGTGGTCGGTTCCGGGACTACTTGGGGACGTGCTTACTCGTATGCGATGTGTGTTTTGGAAGAAATGCAATGGATCAAAACAAAATCCATTCATGCGGCAGAATTCTTCCATGGTACATTGGAGATCGTTGATGAAGACACAAGCGTTATTCTCCTTAAGGGTCAGGATGAAACACGCCCGCTAATGGAACGTGTTGAGCGCTTTGCGGAAAAGTATACAAAGAAATTGACCGTACTTGATAGCCAGGCTTATGAGTTAGAGGGAATCAGTGAGGAGTTTAGAAAATACTTATCACCAATCATTACGTCAACGCAACTGCAAAGACTTAGTGTTCATTTAGAAGACAAACGTGAGCATTCCTTAGAGATTAGAAGATATTATCGTACAGTAGCTTATTAAAAGAGTTATGGAAAGATACAATGAAAAATTGTATCTTTCTCTTTTTCAATTTACGGGAGGGTTAAATATGAGGTTAATTGCAGTTGGAGATAATGTAGTCGATTATTATGATGATCGCGGGGAGATGTTCCCGGGCGGGAACGCAGTAAATGTGGCGGTCTTTTGGAAACGATATAATGTCGATGAGGTTTCCTATATTGGAATAGTCGGAAATGATGAAGAAGGCGATCATATTGTCAACTCGTTAAAGCAGGAAAATATTGATGTATCAAGGGTACGGAAAGTAATTGGACCATCCGGTGAGGCAGTAGTTGCTTTGGATGAGCATGGAGATCGAAAGTTTGTAGGCTCAAACAAAGGCGGAGTCCAAAAGGAACTGAAATTGAATTTTACCGAAACGGAACTGGAGTATATTCATACCTTTTCACTGCTGCATATGAGCGTCTATAGCCACCTGGAAACAGAATTGCCATTATTGCAAAACTATATTGATATTTCGTTTGATTTTTCAACAAAATACGACGATGCCTATTTAGATCTTGTCTGCCCCTATGTGAAATATGCGATCTTCTCCGGCGGTGATTTAGCGAAAGAGGAATGTGAAGCGTTAATAAGGAAAGTTCACGCTGCAGGAACACCAAATGTCATCGTAACCAGGGGTTCTGAAGGATCGTTATTCTCTGATTCACACCAGCTTTATGAACAAGGAATTGTCGAGACCGATGTCGTCGATACACTTGGAGCAGGGGATACGTTTGTTGCAATCTTTTTAAAAGAATACGTACTGCATTCCAATGCCAAGGCCGCGATGGAAAGGGGTTCAGCAGCTGCAGCTGAAACATGCCGGCGTTTTGGCGCATTCGGCCATGGGAAGAAGCGGGAGAAAAAGATTGCGATTGGCTAAGGGCTTGTGGAAGGAAGCAGCCTGCTCTGTTGAGGAGCAGGTTACTTTTTTGGAATCAGGTTGCTATTCAAAAGGCTGTATTAGTTAACTTGTTGAAATAAAGAAAATAGAGAAGTGGTTACTTCATGAAGCCCAAAATCCATTAGGAAAGACAAAAACGGTCATCATGAGGCGTGGAGATGATTCTCTCTATTAACCCCCAAAAACAACAAGAGTTAATAAAGCGTTTAAAAAAAGCTCCGGAGTCTAAACTCGGGAGCCTTACTTCAGATTAATATTCTACTTTCCACATATAACGTCTTTTTGATAGCGGATGATTGCGGGCATCTGCCAGCTGTTCTGCATATCTGCGGAGAACATTATTTAATACAAGCGGTGCAATATAGCCTTTTAACTCTTCGTCAATGCCGGTTAAATCAAGATCCTTAGCGTCTAAAACAACCAATTTTTCGCCGTATTTTTTCGAGAAATCTAATGCTCTCTCATCAAGAGGGCGTGTTTCATCCAAGCCGAGCAGGATAATAAACGGTACATCTTTATCAATAATCTCGAATGGACCATGGAAGTACTCACCGGCATGAATGGCATGGGAATGGATCCATTGCATTTCCATGAGAATACAAATGGCATATGAATAGGCGATTCCGTAGTTTGCTCCGCTTGCCATTGTATAAATAACCTTTTCATCTTTGTAATCTTGACCGAATTGTAGTGCCTTGCTTTCATATTGCTTGTTTGATTTTTCAAACACAGGCTGGAGATTGGTTAAGCTGTTAATCACTTTGTCAAACTTATCATTTCCTTCTAATACGTTTAAAACGCCGAAAGTTAATTGATAAAGCAAACCTAAGTTTGTATTAAAAGCAATGGATTCTGTGCCCCATTCGTATTTAACGACGAATTCACTTTCCTGGGCAAGAGGTGAAGTTGGCTGATTCGTAAATCCAACTGTTAATGCCCCTTTTTGACGGGCAAACTCAGCGGCTTTAACTGTTTCAGGGGTTGTACCAGACATAGAGCATAATACAACGAGTGAATTTTCGCCAAGCTTTCTAGGATTGCGATGAATGAATTCATTGGCGCTGTATACATCTGAAGTAAGATTTTTTGCTTCACGGTCCATAATGTACTTATTCGGATACATAATGGCAGAGGAGCCGCCGCATGCAACAAAGTACACGTGGTTAATTGTACGGCCTTTCAAAGCATCTAAAACCTTTTGAACCTGTTGATCTACAACTACTTGAGAATTAACCATTGATATTTCCTCCTTGAATTCATTTTAAAATATATTAATACATCTTATAACATCATAATAAATCGCATAGAAGTAATTGTCAATGTTTTTTGAACATTAAATTTATTAAAGCAGTAAGGGAATAAATTGTTCATAACATAATATAATGTTATTTATTAATATATAGTTAATAACAGCCTAATATTAAAAAATGGCTGTGTTAAAGGCCATTGTTGATTTCGTAACTTGTTGATTGGAGCGGAAGGCGTGAGCCTCCCGCGGGAGTGAGACCCCACAGGCGCTTTAAGCGCCGAGGAGGCTCCCCGGACCGCCCGCGGAAAGCGAAACGCCTGGAGCGCAAATCAACAGGAAAGTTGAACACAGCCTAAAAAATAAAGCAGGTGATATAGATGTTAAAACAGGATAACCAAATTCCCTTATACATACAATTAAAAGAGTCAATCCGCAGCTCTATTATAAGTGGCCAATTAAAATACGGTGATCAAATTCCTACAGAATTAGAATTGAGTGAAGAGTATAAAATTAGCAGGATTACAGTAAGAAAAGCCCTTCTTGAGTTGGTTGAAGAAGGGTACCTCGTTAAAAGGCAGGGAAAGGGTACGTTTGTCAACAAAAGGAAAATCGAAAGGAAGATTGTCCATTTTTTAAGCTTTAGTGATGCCTGTAAAGCCAATGGACTGATAGCAAGCAGTAAAGTGACCAAGAAGGAACTTCTTCAACCAACACCAAAGGATCAAAAAAAACTTCAACTAGACGATGGAGATGCATGTATTTTTATCCAGAGGGTAAGATATGCCAATGATTCACCGATTATGATAGAGAACAACTACTTTTCATATAAACATTTTCATTCTTTATTAAGTGAAAATTTGGAAGGCTCTCTCTATAAAATATTGGAAGAAAAGCTGAATGTGAAACCATCTCGCTCGGGAGAATTAACAATAGAGATTGTCAGGGCTGGTGAAGATGAAGTAAATTTACTCCGTACTGCTAGCGGAGAACCTCTTTTTTACATGGAATCGACGGTCTATGATGAAAACGACCGGCCTGTGCATATAGGAAAACAGTATATTTTAGGCGATAGTTATAAATTTAACTTGGAGTAATCGTTATTCCCTCTATACACATTGTGTAGGGGCTTTTTCGCGTATCGAAGCAAATGCAGAATGAATTGGGGTTACAAGCATATGATTATAGTGGATGGGCTTATGTATGAAAAGGCACCTATGTTGTGATAAATATTGTTGATTTTAGCTAATGAAGGGTGAATCTCTGAAGACAACTAGGTATTAGGTTCAGATTGATAGGAAAAAGTATTTTTATCAATAAAGATTGAACAAATAATGACAAATCTCACTGACATTGTCCTATTTTTGTTGTTAAATAGGGGTTGTTGTCGATAATTCTGGAACTTGCGCTTCAGCTTGCAAACTTTTCCGTTTTTAGCTTTATGAGAGCGAGCTCTCAACGCTTAAAAATGGAAAGGTTTGCGGCAATTGAATTTACAATTTATCTTTATAGGGGCTTGTCGACACGGGTTTGTAACAATGCTATAATGTTATCGGTTACAATATTCATTAGTTTGAAAATTCTACAACATTGGAGGGGATAGACATGGAACTTAATGTATATCAGAATAATTATCTGATAGTTTTTGTGTTCCTATGTCTTGGGGTGTTGCTGCCTGCGGTGGCGTTATATTTAGGTAAGCTTCTGCGGCCTCATAAGCCGAGCGATGCGAAGTATACCACATATGAGAGCGGTGTTGAGCCATTTCACGATTCCCGTGTACAGTTCAATGTCCGCTATTATATTTTTGCCCTAATGTTTGTTATTTTTGATGTAGAAACCGTGTTTTTATATCCGTGGGCTGTGGCCTATAATAAACTAGGAATTTTTGCCTTGATTGAAATGTTGATTTTCGTGATTATGCTATTAATTGGCCTAGTGTACGCTTGGAAAAAGAAGGTGCTAAGATGGATCTAAAATTAGACAACATTTCACCTCGGGAAATGGAAGAGTTACAGAGAAATGTGTTTATGACAACGCTGGAGCAAGTCAAGGCATGGGCGCGAAGCAATTCGATTTACCCGCTGACATTTGGTCTGGCTTGTTGTGCGATTGAGATGATGGGTGTAGGTTCTTCCCATTATGACTTGGACCGCTTTGGTTCGTTTTTCCGAACGTCTCCAAGGCAGTCGGATTGTATGATTGTTTCAGGAACTGTTACGAAAAAGATGGCGCCCATTTTACGCCGTTTATATGATCAAATGCCTGAGCCGAAATGGGTAATTGCAATGGGTTCTTGTGCAACAGCCGGCGGGCCGTATGTCAAATCTTATTCCGTCGTTAAGGGAGTCGATCAAATCGTACCTGTTGATGTTTACATACCTGGATGCCCTCCCAACCCGGCCGCTTTAATTTATGGTATTAATAAATTAAGGGAAAAAATTCGTTACGAGGCGAAGACTGGGAAGAAGGTGATCTAACCGATGAGCGGGGAGAAAGATCTCGAACAATTAAAGAGAGAAGCCGCTGAAAAGGCGAAGGCGGCAGCACTAGCGAAGAAGCAGAGGGAAGGTATTACGGAAGAGGCACCTGAAGCGGACCCGGCACCGGATACCGATGACCTCGCGAAGAAAAAAGCAGCCGCGGTAGCAAAGGCAAAGGCGGCGGCAGCGGCAAAAAGGAAAGCACTGGGCGAATCGACACAAGATGAAGCACCAACTGAATCCGCCTTAGTGGTAAACGATACCGATGACCTCGCCAAGAAAAAGGCAGCCGCGGTAGCGAAGGCAAAGGCGGCGGCAGCGGCAAAAAGGAAAGCACTGGGCGAATCGTCACAAGATGAAGCACCGACTGAATCCGCCGTAGAGGCAAACGATACCGATGACCTCGCCAAGAAAAAGGCAGCCGCGGTAGCGAAGGCAAAGGCGGCCGCAGCAGCAAAAAGGAAAGCACTGGGCGAATCGACACAAGATGAAGCACCAACTGAATCCGCCGTAGAGGCAAACGATACCGATGACCTCGCGAAGAAAAAAGCAGCCGCGGTAGCGAAAGCAAAAGCAGCGGCAGCAGCGAAAAAGAAAGCAATGGAATTGGCAGGAGGCGCCGAAGAGTCCCACGCTGACGCGGGCGACGATGCCAAGGCAAAAGCAGCGGTAAAGGCCAAAGCAGCAGCACTCGGAGAAGGCGCCGGCGCCGACGACGAAAAAGCCAAAGCCATCGCCGCAGCGAAAGCGAAAGCAAAAGCAGCGGCAGCAGCCAAGGCCAAAGCCGACGGAGCTGCCAAATCAGCCGACGGAGCACCCGCTGAGACGGTTGCAGCCAAGCCTTCAGCAAATCAGCCATTCTTAGATAAATACGTCAAAGTCATTGAAGAAAACCTTGGACCTGACGTTTTAGAAGATTCTTATATTAATAAACTATCCAAGGATGTTCCGACCCTCGTGGCCAAGCGCGAATCATACTATAAACTAGCCCAATTTTTAAAATACAATGAGCTGTTAGGATTCGATTACTTATCCGAGCTGCACGGAACAGATTTTGAAACGCATATGGAAGTGTATGTGCACTTATACTCATATAAGAACCGTCAATCGGTTGCTTTTAAAGTGAGACTTGACCGCGATGAACCAACAATCGAGTCCTTACAGCCTATTTGGGCCGGAGCCAACTGGCCTGAATGTGAAGCGTTTGATTTACTGGGGATTAAGTTTACCGGACATCCGAATTTATACCGGATCATGCTCGGAGAAGATTGGGTTGGCCATCCACTTAGAAAAGACTATGAGCCGTATGATGTGGAGGTGTAACCAATGATAAGAACGGAAGAAATGTTACTTAACGTGGGTCCTCAGCATCCAAGTACGCACGGAGTATTCCGGCTTGTGATAAAAATCGATGGGGAAATCATTACAGAAGCAAAGCCTGTCATCGGTTATTTACACCGCGGAACCGAAAAACTTGCTGAAAACCTGCAATACACTCAAATTATTCCATACACAGACCGGTTGGACTATCTCTCAGCCATGACCAATAACTATGTTCTCTGTCATGCTGTTGAAACCATGATGGGCATTGAAGTTCCCGAACGCGCCGATTTCCTCCGGGTCATCGCCATGGAATTAGGCCGGGTTGCGAGCCACCTTGTTTGGTGGGGAACATACCTGCTTGATATCGGGGCCGTCAGCCCGTTCCTTTATGCCTTCCGCGAACGTGAAATGATTATCAATATGCTCAATGAACTATCAGGAGCGCGCTTAACCTTCAACTATATGCGTGTGGGTGGCGTTAAATGGGACGCACCTGAAGGCTGGATTGAAAAAGTGAGAGACTTCATTCCATACATGCGCGAACAGCTCGCCGGCTACCACTATCTGGCGACAGGTAACGAAATTTTTATGAGCCGGGTAAAAGGTATTGGGACTTATACAAAAGAGGATGCTCTTAATTATTCCTTAAGCGGTGCCAATCTGCGCTGTACAGGCGTCAAATGGGATCTTCGCAAAGATGAGCCATACTCGATTTACAACCGTTTTAACTTCGATGTTCCAGTTCAGGAAGGCGGCGATGCTTGGGCACGCTACCATGTCCGGATGGCGGAAATCGAAGAATCATTAAAAATCCTTGAACAGGCAGTGGAACAATTCCCTGCTGAAGGCGAGATCCTTGCCAAAGTGCCAAAAATCATCAAGGCACCTAAAGGGGAAGCATTTGTAAGAATTGAATCACCACGTGGAGAAATTGGCTGCTATATTGCGAGCGATGGCAAAAAGGAACCGTATCGCTTAAAATTTAGAAGACCATCCTTCTATAATCTGCAAATACTCCCGAAACTGTTAGAGGGCGAAAATATCGCAAACCTGATTGCTATATTAGGGGCAATTGATATTGTCCTTGGGGAGGTGGACGGCTAATGGTCAATGATTTGCTCCATTCGAGTCCGGGGTTGTTCAATTTTCTAATCTTCTTTATACTCGGCGTCATTCTGCTTTTAGTTGTATTAGGTTTCGTCACCTACGGCATTTTAGCAGAGCGGAAAGTCATGGGTTACATGCAGCTGCGCCATGGTCCAAACCAAGTCGGCGGTAAATGGGGACTCTTGCAAACCGTAGCCGACGTCCTGAAGCTTTTACTAAAAGAAGATATTATTCCGACACTCGCGGATCGGCCGTTATTTATCATCGCGCCGGTCATAGCGTTTGCACCTGCATTTATGGTACTGGCGACGATTCCGTTTACGGACAAATTCCAATTTGCGGATATCGGTGTCGGCTTGCTTTACTATATCGCTGTATCGGGTTTGACGACACTTGGCGTAGTCACCGGCGGCTGGGCATCCAACAACAAGTACGCACTCTTAGGAGGCATGCGTGCCGCAGCCCAAATGATTTCATATGAAATTCCGCTCGTGATGTCTGTCCTTGGCGTTATTCTCTTATCAGGCAGCTTAAATTTAAATGATATCGTTCATCAGCAAAGTCACGGCTGGTTCATTTTATTGCAGCCAATCGGTTTTATCGTCTTTTTCATATCATCCGTAGCCGAATTAAACCGGACACCATTCGACCTTCCTGAAGCAGAATCAGAACTTGTTGCCGGGTATCACGTTGAGTATTCCGGCTTCCGCTGGGCATTCTTTATGCTGGCCGAATATGTGTACCTATTTGCAATGTCCTCGCTGATTGTGACCTTATTCTTGGGAGGATGGATGGCACCATTTGCATTCCTAAGCTTCATCCCCGGTGCCGTATGGTTTGCACTCAAATTCTGTTTGGTTGTATTCGTCTACATCTGGTTCCGCGTCGCATTCCCGCGTCTGCGAGCCGACCAACTAATGGAAATGGGCTGGAAAGTATTGCTGCCTGTAGCATTGGCAAACATTTTCCTAACCGCCTTAATCAAAACCTTATTTTTCTCATAAAGGATTCTTTCTTAAAAGGAACCAAGTGGGGCAAACGCGTCCTTGGAGAAAGTGTGCCGTACGATTCTCAATTTTTAAAACGTAAAAGGGGTGAAAAACGTGCTTGGATTAGCAAAAGGCTTGAAATATACCCTAAAAAACTTAACGCGCGAGAAAGTCACCTATGACTATCCGAATAAGCCGCTCCCACTGCCGGACCGGTTCCGCGGTATCCAAAAGTTTTATCCGGAAAAATGTATTGTTTGCAATCAGTGTATGAACATTTGCCCGACAGAATGTATCAACTTAACAGGGAAAAAACATCCCGACCCGGCGAAAAAAGGGAAAATAATCGATACCTATGACATCAACTTCGAGATTTGCATCCTTTGTGACCTGTGTACGGAGGTTTGCCCGACCGAGGCTATCATTATGACCAATAATTTTGAGTTGGCAGAATATAGCAGGGATATGTTATTTAAAAACCTTGAGTGGTTAGATGAAAACGATGAAAACATACGGCAGGTGAATAAAGCATGACATTTTCAGGCGAATTCCTCGCTTTTATGGGCCTCGCACTTGTGGCGGTCATTGGCGGCGTGCTCTTATTGAACCTTACCAAAGTGATGCATATGGTCGTTGCGCTTGTCTTTACTTTCGTCAGCATTGCAGGTATCTACGTCCTGCTTTCCGCTGAATTTGTGGCGGCCGTACAAATCTTAATTTATTCCGGTGCGATCACGATTATCATGCTCTTTGGAATCATGCTAACGAAGCACAATGATGAAAGTGAACCGCAGGCCGGCAAATTGAGAAAGGTTCTATTATTTTTAGGGGTTGTCGGTTTTGCATTTGCCGTTTACATCGGCATTTACAACTTCGATATCCCGCAGGTTCCGACCGCGTTGCATGAAAACAACACGATGCAAATCGGTAAAGCACTCTACTCAAAATGGATTATCCCGTTTGAGCTCGTCTCTGTTTTACTATTAGTCGCTCTTGTCGGTTCCATTATTTTGGCGAAAAAAGACGTGAAGGGAGCGGATAATCAATGAGTTCAGTTCCCGCTTCAGCCTTCCTGGCATTGGCACTAATTTTATTTTGCATCGGTCTTTACGGTGCCCTTACAAAACGAAACACCGTCATCGTCCTGATTTCCATTGAGCTCATGCTTAATGCCGTTAATATTAACCTGGTTACCTTCAGCAAATACGGGATGGCACCATCCATCACCGGTCAAATATTTGCCCTGTTTGCGATTACCGTAGCCGCAGCCGAAGCTGCTGTTGGCCTGGCGATCCTAATCTCGCTCTACCAAAACCGCAAAACCGTTAATATCGACGAAATGGATTCGATGAAAAACTAATTGGTGTCAGGCACCATTGAAAGACACTTTTGGCGAAATGTCCACTGTATGAGGACACTTATGCGTCCATCCCATATGGACAAAATGTGTGTTTTGTCCACAAACGGTGACAGGCACTTCGTATTAAAAAGGGGATAGTGATAATGATGGAAAATGCATGGATCATACCGCTTTTCCCGCTATTATCGTTTTTGATCCTTCTCTTGTTCGGTAAGCGGCTGAAAGAGGCGAGCGCTTATGTGGGGATTCTGCTCACGCTGGCGTCGCTTGTTTACTCGTTGTTGGTGCTGTTCGATCGCTTTACATCACCGACGTTTTCTGCGAAGGTCGATTGGCTTACAATAGGAGATATTCATTTAACAGCGGGATTTGAAGTAAATCAATTAAATGCATTAATGCTGTGTATTGTGTCGCTCGTCAGCTTCCTGGTACATACATACTCAAAAGGGTATATGCACGGGGATGAGCGGTTTTCGGTATTCTATGCCTATTTAGGATTATTTACGTTTGCAATGCTTGGGCTGGTCATTTCGCCAAACCTATTGCAAACCTATATTTTCTGGGAGCTTGTCGGGGTCGGTTCCTTCCTCTTAATCGGTTTTTATTTTTACAAAGAAGAAGCGAAGGCTGCCGCTAAAAAAGCGTTCATCATGACCCGTATCGGGGATGTTGGACTGTTGATCGGCATGATCCTCTTATTTTGGCAAACAAAAAGCTTTGAATATAGTGATATCTTTCAAGCCGTTCAAAACGGCGATGTATCAACATCGATGATTACCTTGACAGCGATCTTAATCTTTATCGGGGCTGTCGGTAAATCAGGTCAGTTCCCGCTGCACACATGGCTGCCTGATGCGATGGAAGGTCCAACACCGGTTTCGGCGTTAATCCACGCCGCAACCATGGTTGCCGCAGGGGTTTACCTTGTAGCTGCGCTATTCCCATTATTCGTAGCAAGTAAAACGGCTTTAATGGTGATTGCCGTCATCGGTGCGTTTACGGCGATTTTTGCCGCAAGCATCGGTCTTGTACAAACAGATATTAAACGGGTATTAGCTTACTCAACCGTCAGCCAGCTCGGCTACATGATGCTCGCCTTAGGGTCCGCCGGTTATGTTGCCGGTGTATTCCACTTAATGACACACGCATTCTTCAAAGCGCTTTTGTTCCTTGCAGCAGGCAGTGTCATTCATGCGGTTCATACCCAAAACATCGAAGAGATGGGCGGTCTTTGGAAAAAGCTAAAGCTAACAGGACCGTTATTCTTAATCGGAACACTCGCCATCAGCGGTGTCCCGCTTTTATCAGGCTTCTTCAGTAAGGATGAAATTTTGGCAGCAGCATGGGAGGGCGGACATCCGATCCTGTTCCTGCTTGCGCTTATTGCCGCATTCTTTACCGCATTTTATATGTTCCGCTTGTTCTTCATGGTCTTTACCGGTGAAGCACGAAGCGAGATGAAAAATGTCCATGAATCACCGTCAGTAATGACATTCCCGATGATCGTCCTCGGCGTGTTAGCGGTGGTAGCAGGTTATGTAAACACTCCATGGTTCGGCTCCTTCCTTGGCGACTGGCTCGTAGATGGAAATGAAGCCCTTGCTTCCCACCATGCAGAAGGTCCGGTGTGGATTATGATCCTGGCCACTGTTGTTTCGTTACTGGGAATTTACCTTGCCTGGCTTATGTACGGCAAACGTTCTCTTTCCCGCAACTGGTTAAGCGGAATGGGCGATACATTGCACACGATTCTTTACAACAAATATTACATCGATGAATTCTATCAGTTGTCGATTGTCGTTTTAACAAAAGGAATCAGCTACTTCTTACGTTTCATAGATGTCTTCCTTGTCGAAGGACTTGTTAAAGCCGTGACAGGAGCAGTTCAAGGACTTGGAAAAACAGGCTCAAAAATGCAGTCCGGACAGGTTCAAACGTATGGTGCAGTTGCTTTCATCGGCTTAGCCGTTTTAGCAGTCATCTTTGCGTTAACAGGGGGGTACTTAAAATGAATCTAGCTTCTGTTTTATCTATCCTAGTATTCTCCCCTTTACTAGGCATCGTGATTTTAGCTTTCATGCCGAAACGTTCGGAGAAATCAATTAAATTAGTGGGCTTTTTAGCTACCTTGCCCGCACTGATTCTCGCGCTTGGCACGTATCTTCATTATCTTGCAGGCAAAAGCTTGAACGATTTTTCTGTTTCGGCTCATTGGATTCAATTCGGCGGCTTTAAAGGAACGGCCCAGGATATTTTCGCAGTAAAATATGAATTGGCACTTAACGGCTTCTCGTTGTTGCTCATCGTCTTGACGACCGTGGTTGCGACGCTTGCCGCGATTGCTTCCATTCATATTAAAAAAGAATGGAAGGGCTATTTTATGCTGTTCCTTCTTTTAGAAATCGGAATGCTTGGCGTTTTTACCGCCCAAAACCTCATTCTGTTCTTTATTTTCTTTGAGGTAACCTTAATCCCGACGTTCTTCTTAATCGGTAAATGGGGTTATTTTGAAAAAGAAAAAGCGGCATATAGTTTCTTAATTTACAACGGGCTGGGCTCGGCGATTTTGTTAATTGTGATCATGATCCTGTTTGCCCGCACAGGAACAACCAATATTGATGCATTGCATCATTTGCTTAATGATAAGAATGTTGATTTGATTGCGCCGATTTCAGGCGGAGTAAAGCTGGGGCTGTTAATCGCCTTGTTAATTGCCTTCGGTGTGAAATTACCGATTTTCCCTTTGCACAGCTGGATGCTGAAGGTTCACGTTCAAGCACCGCCGTCCATTGTTATGATTCACTCCGGTATTCTGTTAAAGATCGGTGCTTACGGTTTAATTCGTTTCGGAATGGGCCTTTTCCCAACGCAGTTTAAGACCATTGCCGTACTGTTAGCTGTCCTTGGAGTAATCAACCTATTGTACGGTGCGTTTCTGGCGTTCATTCAAACAGACTTTAAAATGGTTTTGGCGTATTCCTCAATTTCCCATATGGGAATTGTGTTAATCGGGCTTGCGGCCATGAACCAAGCCGGCGTTCAAGGTGCCATTTTCCAAGTGATTTCACATGGATTAATTTCAGCCTTATTGTTCTTCCTCGTTGGCGTCTTTTATGAGCGTACCGATACATCGCTCATTGAAAATCTTGGCGGAATGGCACAAGGGATGCCGGTCGCTGCAGGCTTCTTACTTGCAGGCGGTTTGGCTTCACTCGGATTGCCGGGTATGTCCGGATTTGTCAGTGAATTTATGGCGTTCCTTGGTTTATTTAAGGAAATGCCGGCTATCGCTGCCGTCGGTACGATTGGTATTATCATGACAGCTGTTTATTTACTTCGTGCCGTTCTCGGCATTACGTACGGAAAAGCACACCGTGAATTTACCGGCATACTCGATTTAAAAGGCGTGGAAATCGTGCCTGTGGTCGTGCTGATGCTGTTAATCGTGCTAATCGGTGTGTTCCCAAGTGTTCTAAGCTCACCGCTTCATGCCGCACTTGAAACCATTATGCTTGGGATAGGAGGGTGATGAAGGATGAGTTTTAAAACATTGACATCATTTCACTGGAGTATCATGACACCAGAATTCATCATCCTTGGGGTTGCTGCTGTTCTGACACTTCTCGATTTATTTATGCCGAAAAAGCAGGACCGCAGGATTCTCGGCTGGATTAGCATTCTCGCAATCATAGCGGCAATGGTATCCGTAGCAGGCTTGCTTGATCAAGGCGTTACATCGATATTAGATGATACGTTCCGGCTTGATGCCTTTGCAAAGGCCTTTAAATTGCTGCTGCTCGCCGGTGCGGGGCTGGTTATGTTTTTAGCGGTCAGCTATAAAGCAAAAGACGGCATGGAAGAATATCAAGGCGAATTTTATTATTTGTTTTTAACCGCCTTGCTCGGTGCCATGGTCATGACATCAAGCGGCGATTTAATTACGCTTTTTGTCGGCTTGGAATTGTTATCTATTTCTTCTTATATATTAGCGGGCATTCGCAAGCATCATTTAGCTTCGAATGAGTCGGCAATGAAATACGTCATCAACGGCGGTATTTCCACTGCGATTACGCTTTTCGGGATGAGCTATGTATACGGCTTGACGGGCACGACAAACCTATTGTCGGTTGCCGACAAGCTGCAATCATTAGCGGATCCGCAGCAGGTTTATATGCTCAGCTTAGCCTTTTTAATGATTTTTGTTGGTTTATCCTTTAAGCTTGCGGCTGCTCCATTCCATATGTGGGCACCGGATGTGTACCAAGGGGCACCGACACCTGTAACAGCCTTTTTAAGTGTTGTTTCAAAAACAGCCGGTTTTGTGATCGTCATCCGTATTCTGTTATCTGTTTTTGGACTGGCGGTTTCCGCAGGACCGGGCTCTGAACCGATTTTATATAAAATGCAGGATTACATCGCCTTCATTGCCGGGGCGACGATGATCATCGGTAACGTCGTGGCTTTACGGCAAACCAATATTAAAAGAATGTTTGCTTACTCAAGTATCGCCCATGCGGGTTATATCCTTGTGGCATTCTCATCGATGAATTTCATCATGTTTGATGCCATCTGGTTCTACCTTCTCGCGTACTTGTTCATGAACCTTGGAGCGTTTGCGGTCATCCAATTAATTTCGGAAAAAACAGGCTCCGAGAACATTTCCGATTTTGCGGGCCTCTATCGCCGCTCACCGATTCTTGCAGTAACAATGGGAATTTTGTTAGTATCTTTAGCCGGCTTCCCGGGCACAGCAGGGTTCATCGGTAAGTTGAACATTTTCATCGGTACATTCGTGGATACACCGCATTATGTGTTGGCATCGATCATGATTGCGACAACCGTCGTTTCTTATTTCTACTATTTTGGTGTCATGACGCAAATGTTCTTCCGCCCGGCAAGCGACGAAAGCAAATTCACTATTCCATTCGGAATTGTTGTCGTCCTAATCGTCTCAGTTGTAGCATCGATTGTGTTTGGGATTGCACCAAACTTGGCCATCGATTTCTTGCACAACCACTTTAACGGGTTTAATGATTTTCTAAAGTAGGCGAATATAAGGGGTAGTAAGAAGAGGCGTTGAGGCCTCTTCTTTTTTTTGTAAGGCTATGTTAAAGCTCATTGTTGATTTAGCTCACTCTGTTGATTGGAGCGGAAGGCGCGAGACTCCTGCGGGAAAAGCAAGTCAAGGGAGACCCCGCAGGCGCAAAGCGCCGAGGAGGCTCCCGACCGCCCGCGGAAAGCGAGCGCCTGGAGCGGTAATCATTTAACAGAGCCTTTTGTAAAAGTGCAACTACCTTTGTTTGGGCTTACATTCATTTTTTTAGAAAAACGTTCACAAAATTGACACAAAACAAAAACCCGATTTGTCGAAGGAAACTTTTAGGATTTTGATACGTCAATATGATAGAATAGTCATTGGTTTAAATAGGGGGTGTAGGATGGTTAATGACTTTGGACAAATAGCACTAGTTAGCATTATTTCACATTTAGTGTTAATTGCTGTTTCCTGGTGGGCATTACAGGCAATTCGGCTGGATAAGCTGTTGAAGCCGAACCATGTGTTCCAAGCTCGTTTACTTTATATATTATTGGCTATTTGCATTGGATCAACTGCTAGTAATTTTTTCCTTGATTATCTCCAATGGTCGAAACAGCTGCCATTGATGTTACAGTAAATAGAATTGGAAAAAATTTAGGTCTTCGTACATGTTCCCATTTACGGGTATTCAGAGTACAATTTTCTTTGTGTGGAAAAATACATACTAGAATGTTCAGTGAGTAACTTGTCAAAAAGTGACGAGATTTCCCAAGTATGCTCTTTCTCTCCTTGGAAACAATGGTAATAAGGGGGAGAGTAGAGATGAAGAGAAAAAGTATGTTTTTTTTAGGCATGATTGCAATTGCAAGTTTTTTAATGGTTGGCATGAGGAGCCAAAGTACCGAGGACCGGGATTTATTGAAAATGATTTCGGTTTTTCAAAACGAAAATATTTTGCTCGATGAATGGTCTTTCTATGCAAGGGAACATTTGGTTGACCTGAAAAGTGAAAAGGAAGCACAGGAATATGCGAAGGAGCTTCAGCGAAAGTTTCCAGATTGGGATTGGTCCACGAAAAACACCAGCCAAGAATGGGAAGTTACAGCAGTATCTCCAACTTCTAAAAACCACCATGAAATGCTTCAGATTATGGCAACCCACACAAAACAGCCTGTCAATGCGTATATAGTTTATAGAGTCAGCGGTGAAGTGTGGAATAAGGCCAATGAGTCCTTTTTCACTACGGATCAATATAAGAATAGGCTTACCGACATATTTCGGAGAAAACCTACAATTTTTTCTTGTATGAAGGGCGAGGTCAGTGATAAGATTGAAAAGTCTTTACCTACAACAGTAAACCATTTACTGTCAGTTTTTAAAGCAAAAGAAATCGAAGCGTTAAGAGAGAATACATTCATGTCAGTTACGGCACACACGCCAATGTTGTCTGATTCGATTGAAAACAAGAAAAATAACATGAATTTACAAATTGGCGTACGCTCCGAAGGATTGGGCGCGAAGACTACCATAGTAGTTGGCACACCAATCATTACGATTGAATATTAATATAGAGAAAATGGACGCGGAGGGGAATACTCTTGGAAAAGATCATCGTCCGCGGCGGAAAAAGGCTTTATGGAACGGTTAAAGTAGAAGGTGCAAAGAATGCCGTCCTGCCTGTTATCGCTGCCACATTATTAGCAAGTGATGGAAAAAGTGTAATTCGTGATGTGCCTACTCTCTCCGATGTATACACGATTAATGAAGTATTACGCAACTTAAACGCTGAAGTGGTGTTTGAAAATAATACAGTTGTTGTCGACGCATCCAGAGAGTTAAAAGTTGAGGCGCCATTTGAATATGTTCGCAAAATGCGCGCGTCTGTCCTTGTCATGGGATCATTACTCGCACGTAATGGCCGTGCACGTGTTGCCCTGCCCGGCGGTTGTGCAATCGGTTCCCGCCCTATCGACCAGCATCTGAAAGGCTTTGAAGCCATGGGTGCCAGGGTAAAAGTAGGGAATGGCTTTATTGAAGCGGAGGTAGACGGCCGCTTAAAAGGAGCAAAAATTTACTTGGATTTCCCAAGTGTTGGTGCAACAGAAAACATCATGATGGCGGCTACCCTTGCAAAAGGTACGACCATCATTGAAAACGTAGCAAAAGAACCGGAAATCGTTGATCTTGCAAACTTCCTTAACAAAATGGGCGCAAACGTTAGAGGCGCCGGCACCGGCACCCTTCGAATCGAAGGTGTTGATATTTTATTTGGCGCAGATCATAACATTATTCCCGACCGCATCGAAGCAGGTACCTTCATGGTTGCTGCAGCAATTACGGGCGGTAATGTGCTTGTCAAAGGTGCTGTACCCGAACACCTATCTTCCTTGATTGCTAAAATGGAGGAAATGGGGATAACGATTATGGAAGAGGCAGATGGCGTTCGTGTCATCGGTCCGGAAAAATTAAAAGCCGTCGATATCAAAACAATGCCGCATCCGGGCTTCCCAACAGATATGCAGTCACAAATGATGGCTTTGTTACTTCGTGCAGACGGTACAAGTATGATCACGGAAACGGTATTTGAAAACCGCTTTATGCATGTGGAAGAATTCCGCCGCATGAATGCGGATATTAAAATTGAAGGACGTTCTGTTATTTTAAATGGTCTTTCAAATTTGCAAGGCGCAGAAGTTTCGGCAACCGACCTACGCGCAGCTGCAGCACTTATTCTTACCGGTTTAGTATCTGATGGTATTACTCGCGTGACAGAGTTAAAACACTTAGACCGCGGCTACGTGGACTTCCACGGAAAATTAGCTGCACTAGGTGCCGATATCGAACGTGTAGCGGAAGCAGACGAAACGTTTACGGAAGTGAAAAAGTTTATTTCGGATATGAATGCATAGTATATAAAAAGACCGAAGAGTGAGCACTCTTCGGTTTTTTGTTTTGTTTGGAGCTTAGTTAAAAGTGGGAGTTGGTTTTTGTAAGGAGAATATTTCCAGAACAGGAAACAATGTTCATTTTAAAAAAATTGAAGTCATAAATGCTTGTCCGCCTCCATATGAATGAAATGAGATATAACCATTTCAAACTGGAGGCACTTTCATGAAAAAAATCAAACCATTCGTCGTACTAGCGTCGTCCTTACTTTCCGTAACGTTAATTGTTCCTTCTGTCCTTGTGTTACCGTTTGCTGAAGGAAAGTCCAACGGAAAATTAGGTGAAAATCTGACACAGGCCCCCGCAAAGGCTACTTCGGCGGAAAGATCGGTTGAAGTCGCTGTGTATCGCGCTAATAAAGGAAAAATCGAAACAGTGACACTGGAAGATTACCTCGTCGGAGTTGTGGCTGCTGAAATGCCGGCAGATTTTCAGGAGGAAGCACTGAAGGCACAAGCCCTGACCGCGAGAACCTATATCGTTCATAAAATGGTAAGCAATAATAAGTTAGGCGTTCCAAAGGGTGCACAGGTGAATGATACGGTATCTAATCAGGTTTACGAAAATGATGATGAAATGAAGAAAAATTGGGGCGTGGACTACGACTGGAAAAGGAAAAAAATCCTTGATGCCGTGCGGGTCACGAACGGACAAATTTTGACCTATAATGGCGAGCCAATCGATGCTAACTTTTTCTCGACCAGCAACGGTTACACGGAAGATTCGAAGGATTACTGGGGCGGTTCCTACCCTTATTTGAAGAGTGTTCCAAGCCCATGGGATAAAAATTCACCAAAGTTTAAAAGTCAAAAAGTGATTTCGGTGAAGGATTTTGAGGCAAAGCTTGGGGTGAAAATTGGCGGCAGCTCGAACATAGGGGAAATTGTTGAACGAACTGCAGGAAAACGCGTAGGCAAAGTAGATTTTGATGGGAAAATTTTGACCGGGAAAGACATCCGTGAAAAACTCGATTTGCGCTCCTCCGACTTCACCTGGAGCCGTAAAGGAAGTAGTATTATCATCGCCACAAAAGGCTTCGGCCATGGCGTCGGCATGAGCCAATACGGCGCAAATGGCATGGCAGAGGAAGGAAAAAAATATCAGGATATTGTGAAGTACTACTATCAAGGAGTAGAAATTACGAAAGCGGATAGTATGCTGGCCACGATTACTGCGAAGAAATGATGGTGGGTAGGTGGTTGGCAGGTAAAACATTGAAAGTGGCAGGTAAAATAAAAAAGGTAACTTAAAGGATCCTTCGAGATAACGGTTTCTACTAAAAAATGGATGAAATCTTTGGAGAAGGGGAAGAAAGATTACCGAGCCAGGCTACCGCCTGGCTTTTTATCTTGATAATGATGTGGTTGGCAGGTAAAACATTGAAAGTGGCAGGTAAATTGGTCGAAGTGGCGGGTAAAATTACAAAAGTGGCAGGTAAATTGAGTGAAGTGGCAGGTAAAATGAATGTCCCCTTGATAATTGTGAAAAATTATCGAAAAAAGTATTTTTTAATAGGATTTATAGTACACATAGAGAAATAAATAAAAAAGAAAGAAAGGAATGGTGCGTTTGATTGAAAAACCTCTTACTCTTCCAATAAGAGTAATAAAATTAGGGGTACTTAAAGGAAGAGTACATACAGACAATCCGGAATGGCTTAAAATCGAACAAGAATATAAAAATAGGTTACAAGGCTATGAAGGGGAAAAATCGATGGAATTTTACTTAAATCAGCTCTCTCAAAAAAAGTATGATATATTCCACGACATTCGCCTTTTTGATGGGAAATACTATTTTCAAATGGATTTCCTCCTCCTATGCAGGGCATTCGGGGTAGTTCTACAGGTCAAACATAGAGGAGGAGAAATTACTTTTGAAAGGGACTTTAATCAGACAACAATTAAGAGAAATGGAAAAAAGAGTAGAATTAATAATCCTGTTTTACAGGCTAGGCAACAGGCTATAAAGCTGAGAAAATGGCTCAAGGACCATAATTGTCCGGAGATGCCGATTATGTACCTTTTTATAAATAGTAAGGAAGAAACGGTGATCATTACGGAACCTGGTAATGAGCAGGTGAATCGATATATTTGTAATAGCGAATCCTTTTTGGAGAAAATAGAGCAAATAGCAAATTACTATAAATCGGATAATATAGATACAAAAGATTTACGAAAAATGAAGCGTCTTCTATTAACCAATCACATTCCCGACAATCCCGATATTCTCAAACAATTCAACTTAACCCCAAATGATATCCTCACAGGAGTCCGTTGCCCTGAATGCAGGTTCCTTCCTATGAATTATCAATATGGAACATGGTGCTGCCCCAGGTGCAAAACGAAGTCAAAAACGGCCCACGTTCAGGCAATCAATGAATATTTTCTCCTCATAAAACCTTCCAAAACGAACGCGGAGCTACGGCAATTTCTGCACATTGACTCCCCTAAAATTATTCATAAATTGTTAACTTCAATGAATTTGTCCTCCACAGGGAAATTTAAAGACCGTGTTTATTATTCACCGCACAAAAAAATTCCTTGACCCATGCATAAAATTATCCCCACTGTCGAAAAATAAGTTTTAAAAAAATTTTTTGACTAGTGTATATAATTCTACTTATCTGTTCAGAATGATTGCTGAGGTGATGAAAATGAGAGAGGAAGAAAACAAACGATCTTCTCAAAGTTCCAGCGTTAAACGCTTTTTCAAAAAGCGTTGGGTATTTCCAGCCATTTATATTGCAAGTGCAGCAATCATTCTGACAGGGGTTCTATGGTATCAATCCAGCAGCAGTTCAACAGACAAATACAGCTATAATACTAACGACCTTGCCGGTAAGAACAACCAACCAGCTGTTGAAGTTAACAAAGCATTGGAAAACTTCCAAATGCCGGTGGCAAATGCTGCGGATGCTGTCGTAAAAATGGGATTCTATGATTTTAAAGCGAGTGCAAAAGACCAGGAAGCGGCATTAGTATTTTACAATAATACGTATCAGCCAAATACCGGTATCGACATTACGTCAAAAGACGGCAAAGCATTTGATGTTACAGCATCATTAAGCGGTACCGTGACACGTGTCGACGAAGATTCTGTATTAGGGAATGTCATTGAAATCGAACATGACAAAGGTGTTGTTACCCAATATCAATCAGTTAAAGACATGAAGATCAAGGTTGGCGATCAAGTAAAACAAGGACAAGTTATTGCCACGGCTGGACAAAGCTTGTACAACAAAAATGCTGGAATCCATGTACATTTTGAAATTCGCAAAGATGGCGTTGCTGTAAATCCGACGAATTATTTAGACAAATCGTTAAGTACTTTACAGGAAGAAAAGTCCACTAGCGACCAAACAAATACAACAGACGATCAGTCCACTATTACTCCTGATACAAAAAAGTCTATCCAGAAGGACCAAAACGGCTCTTCGACTGACGAAAAAAGTGGACAAAACACAAACGATGGAACATCCGCTCCATCAGACAGCTCGTCTGATTCAATTGATAATACAAACTCATAATAGTGTAACAAAAGGGGGAAGGGGATAACTTTCCTCTTTTTTTGCGTTTTCTTTTAAAAAGGCTATTTTCGCATAGATTGTTGTTTTTCGTATAAGTTTATCAACCCGTATACTTAGAAGCTTCGTGGCATCTTTTCGTAAGAACATTTGCGAAAATTGCCTAGAAACTTGGTGAATGAACTTTATTAAGCTTCAAAAGCAACAAAGTTAACGAAAAGAGCCTTTAAAAATGAACCTAGTTGGCAGGGCAACAAATTTTCCATTTATTAAGAAGATTGCGGTGCACACACATTTTTCATTTATAAAAAGGATTGCGCAGCCTACACATTTTATCTTTAAAAATAGGCATACCTTTCCGAAAAGTCTATTTATTGCAAATATGTTAAAATAACAAGTAAAGGGGTGATTCGCTTGAAAAAGATAATAGGGATTCTGCTCATTTTCGCTGCGATTCTCGCTGGCTGCAGCAAGGAACCCACGCCGCAGGAGCGGTTTTCGGAATACATTGCATTATGGAACCAGCAGAAGTTTGATAAGATGTATGATTACCTTTCAAACGATGCCAAACAGAAAATCTCGCAGCAGGATTTTACGAGCCGTTATCAAAAAATCTACAAAGACCTTCAGATTACTGACCTCAAGATTGACTTCAAAAAGCCCAAAGACGATAAGCAGGCCAAGGAAAATACCGCTGCTTATACGTTTTCCGCCAAAATGAACAGCATTGCAGGCGAGATTAAATTTTCCCGCCAAGCACATTTAAAAAAAGAAAAAAAAGACAACCAAAATAACTGGTATGTGGACTGGGACTCTACGTTTATTTTTCCGAAATTGAAGGATGGCGACACAGTCGGCATCACGACAACAGCGCCGGTAAGAGGGGAAATCTTCGACCGCAACGGAAATGGACTGGCGGTGAACGGTCAGGTATATGAGGTCGGTGTAATCCCGGGAAAATTGGGGGCACAGAAGGACCAGATGATTCAGCAATTATCAACACTTTTAAAATTATCCCCGGATCAAATCAACCAAGCGCTTGGTGCCGGCTGGGTGAAACCTGACCTGTTTGTACCGCTTAAAAAAGTATCGATGCAGGATTCTGAGCTGATCGCCCAATTAATTAAGCTGGAACCCGTGCAAACGAAAAAGGTCGGGGCCCGCATTTACCCTTACACAGGGGCGGCCGCCCATTTAATCGGCTATGTTGGTCCGATTACAGCCGACGAATTGACGAAGCTCAAAGACAAAGGGTACACAAGTAATGATGTAATCGGAAAAAGAGGCCTCGAACAAGTGTATGATCAGGAGCTCAGGGGCACGGGCGGTGTAAAGATTACGATTAAAAAGAAAGCGGGCGGCGAAGAAGTGCTCGCCGAAAAGCCTGTGGTAAACGGCAAACTACTGAAGCTGACAATTGACGTCAGTTTACAAGTAAAGCTTTTCAATGAGCTCAGCGGGGAAGCAGGCTCAGCGGCGGCGATGAACCCGGGGACAGGCGAAACGCTGGCGCTGGTCAGCAGCCCGTCCTTTGACCCGAACCAAGCGACACTAGGCTATAGTGCGGACGAATGGAAAGCGCTGCAGGATAACCCTCAGCAGCCGCTAACAACACGCTTCAAACAGGCCTATGCACCGGGCTCGGTCATGAAGCCCATAACGGCCTCCATTGGCCTCGAGAGCAAGGCGGTCAGTCCTGAGCAATTGGTGGCAATCATTGGCCCGAAATGGCAAAAAGATGCCTCGTGGGGCGGCTATTTCGTCACGCGCGTCCACGAATCCAACCCGGTGAACCTGGAAAAAGCGCTCGTGTTCTCAGACAATATTTATTTTGCTCAAGCCGCTTTAAAAATCGGAAAGGATACCTTCTCTGAGGGCTTGAAAAAGTTTGGATTCGGCGAGGAGCTCGTCTATCCGTTCCCATTGGAGACATCGAAGATAGGGGCGTTAGGAAGTGAAATTGCCCTCGCTGACTCCGGTTATGGTCAAGGGCAAATTCAAATGAGCATTGTCCATCTAATGGCATCCTATACACCATTTGTTAATGGTGGCAACATGATGAAGCCGGTGTTGTTGATGGATGACCAAAAGAGTCAGGTGCTAAAAGCCTCGCTTGTTTCGAGTGGAAACGCGGCAACGATTTCAGGGATGCTGCGGAAGGTTGTAGGTGACCCGGGTGGAACAGCCCACGCCGCCGATATTCCCGGCTACCCTTTGTCAGGTAAAACGGGAACGGCTGAAATTAAGCAAAAACAAGGCCAAACCGGCACCGAAAACGGCTGGTTCATCGCCTACAATACAAATTTTATGATCGCAATGATAATTGAGAATGTCCAAGGCCGGGGCGGATCGCAGGTGCCGGTGAAGAAGGTAAGAGATGTATTTGTGCAGATAAAATAAAAGTTTTGGAGGGTGTGGCAGGTAAAACATTTGAAGTGGCAGGTAAAATTACAAAAGTGGCAGGTAAATTGAGTGAAGTGGCAGGTAAAATAAAAAAGGTAACTTAAAGGATCCTTTGAGATAAGGGTTTCTACTGAAAAATGGATGAAATCTTTGGAGAAGGGGAAGAAAAATTACCGAGCCAGGCTTTTTATCTTGATAATAATGGTAAAACATTGAAAGTGGTAGGTAAAATGGTCGAAGTGGCAGGTAAAATCACAAAAGTGTAATTCCAAAGAAAAGGCTAGGAAAACCAAAAGTTTTCCTAGCTTGTTTTATAACTTATACCGGTGCTGCCATCCCAAAAGCGGCCCATTCTTCTTTGGCCGGGCCATAGACTCCGCTTACAGGGATTCCCGCTTGACGCATTAAGACTGTCAGCTGTCCGCGATGGTGAACTTCGTGTTTGAGGAAATTATATAAGAGCACATCGGTCTTCCAATTCATTCCGAAAAAATTAACGGTTTTCTGCAAATCTTCATCCTTCAGTTGCGTTTGCACAGCATCAAGAAGAGCTTGCGTTGTTTGTTTGTATCCTTCGGCAATGGCCGCAGCTGTCGCAGGTGTTTCCTTTTCCTGAGGGACCGCAAACTTAACATCGGCCGTAAAGAGCATTTCCGTGCTTCGTACCAAATGCCAGGCAAGATAGCCGAGCGTCCGAAAGCCCGGTGCAACCTCCCGGTTTAGAGATTCATCCGTAAGCGCATTTAATAATTTTTGGGTAACTTCCGATTCACCTTTGTAATCTTCAATAAATGCTTGAATGGATTGGTACATCATTTTACCTCCACTTAATTATTTTTATCATATGTAGAATTCTACACGTAGATAGAATTACCTTCACTTGATTTAGATATTATTCCGGATGCCACTGAAATTTTTCCAAATCAATCATCCCGCCAAGCCCAATCTCAATGCCCTCACTCTCCAGCAAGAAGAATTGCTCGTCATTTTGAAGGGCAATCTGCCCCTTAGAATTAACCACACGGTGCCAAGGAAGATGGTGTTTCCTGCTCATGGAGTGCAGGGCGCGGACCACTTGTCTGGCAGCGCGCGGACTGCCTGCGAGACGCGCAATCTGACCATAAGTCATCACCCGTCCCTCGGGTATATTTTGAATAATTCCAATCACGGTTTCAGTAAAAGGTTGCATAGGGTCGTTCCTTTCCCATATGTAAAGGCATAGGTGAGCTCTCCCCATTATATAATAGTTGAAAAAAAGAAGTACGGGCAACCATGAAATTGATATCGAAAAAATTACATAACAACAACTAAAATTCCGGACTAACCTCCTCGAAAAAACCCATCAAGGCGGGGTTTTTTTAAAAAAATCTTTCGACATTTTTTATCGACAAATTTCTGGGGAAATAGTGCGGTTGGGTGGTAATTTCCTGCAAAAGGCTTGAAGGAATGAGGTTCCAAGGGGATGTCGAAAGAAGGGGGATTGGATTTAATATGTCCAATTTTCAAAAAACTTAGGAAGTAGCCTTGTCCCGATTGAGTTTTTCTTGCATATTCCCGTATCCAAGCTAATAAAATGTTACAAACCTTTACAAAGAGAGTGTTTGAGGTGAGGAGTCGTTTGAAGATAACGGGTATTCAGTCGGGGACATGATTATTCCTTGTATTTTTCAGAAGGTGTTCTTACTTCTGCCGTATGGGGTCAACATGCGGGGCAGTATTTCGTCGAAGTGATAAGCGGGTCTCATTTCACACTTCTCACATCCAAATTAGGGAGGGCGAGAGTGTGCACGATTACATCAAAGAGCGAACTATCAAGATTGGAAAGTATATCGTGGAGACGAGGAAAACGGTTCGCGTGATTGCGAAGGAGTTTGGCGTATCCAAAAGTACAGTCCATAAGGATTTGACAGAGAGACTTCCGGAAATTAATCCTGAGCTTGCAAACGAGGTAAAAGAAATATTAGATTATCATAAATCGATCCGTCATTTACGGGGTGGGGAAGCGACAAAAATGAAGTACCAGAAAGAAGAGAGAGAAGGAGAAACGGTTAAATAATCTAAGGTATTTTTCATTATCTTTTAAGGACATTCTCATGAATCCTCCGAGTACGACATTATTCTGCAAAAATTTACATCTTTTTTTAATAAAAGTATGGAAATTTTAATGAGTATGGTACAATAAACAATTAGGAAAGTATGGTGTATTCACTTTCAAGGAGGAAAGAAAAGAGAATGTTTGCTAGGGATATTGGGATTGATTTAGGTACGGCTAACGTGTTAATTCACGTAAAGGGCCGTGGAATCGTATTGAATGAGCCGTCCGTTGTGGCAATTGATAAAAATACAAACCGCGTTCTTGCTGTTGGTGAGGAAGCGCGCCGTATGGTGGGACGTACACCCGGGAACATTGTCGCGATTCGCCCGCTAAAGGATGGCGTTATCGCTGACTTTGATGTGACAGAAGCAATGTTAAAACATTTTATTAATAAGTTAAACGTTAAAGGCTTTTTATCAAAGCCGCGCATTTTGATTTGCTGTCCGACGAATATTACAAGCGTTGAGCAAAAAGCAATTAAGGAAGCTGCTGAAAAGAGCGGCGGTAAAAAGATTTACCTCGAAGAAGAACCAAAGGTTGCGGCAATCGGCGCGGGAATGGACATTTTCCAACCGTACGGCAACATGGTAGTGGACATCGGGGGAGGAACGACGGATGTTGCCGTCCTTTCAATGGGCGATATCGTGACTTCTTCCTCCATCAAAATGGCAGGCGACAAATTCGACATGGAGATTCTTAACCATATTAAGCGCGAATACAAATTGTTGATCGGTGAACGTACAGCTGAAAATATTAAAATCAACATCGGTACCGTCTTCCAAGGATCACGCTCGGAAGAAATGGAAATCCGCGGCCGTGACATGGTTAGCGGCTTACCGCGTACCATCACGGTTCATTCCGAAGAAATCGAACAAGCCCTAAGGGAATCGGTTGCGGTAATCGTTCAAGCGGCGAAAAGCGTTCTTGAGCGCACTCCGCCGGAATTGTCTGCCGACATCATTGACCGCGGCGTCATTCTAACCGGAGGCGGTGCCCTGCTGCACGGCATCGACATGCTGCTGGCGGATGAACTGAAGGTTCCCGTACTCGTTGCCGAAAATCCAATGGACTGCGTAGCTATCGGAACAGGCATCATGCTGGATAACATTGATCGTATAGCAAAAAGAAAATTGGGGTAAACTCCCCGTCTAAAAAGTCTAATGCAAAGGCAAGACAAGCCTTGATCATTGGGCTTTTTAATTTGGGGATTTTTCTGCAAGAAGGCTATTTTCCAATAATTTTTTATAATAAAATAGATAGGAAAGTGCGGTACTATTTTTTGAAAAAATGAACCTTACAGCTAAGCTGAACACGTATCGCGAACCAAATAGAGTCAATTTTTTAAAATGGTTATAATAGACATAAACGGAAATTCGGTAAAAGGGGAATAAGAATGTCTGTCAATGATCCGACGAATACGAGAGAAGAATATAAGAAATTAAAATCGCAGGAAGTGGAAGAGACGGATCGGGTCAGGGTTCGGCTGTTTCCGATTTGGCTTCGGATTGTGATTTTGGTTGTGCTCATCTTTGTCTGTACGCTGAGCGGCGCAGTGGTAGGATATGGAGTGCTTGGAAACGGGAAGATAGCAGATGTTTTTAAGGGGTCAACCTGGACACATATCCGCGATTTGGTGGAAAAGGAATAAATTCGAGAGGAAAGGAAATTTCCCTTCCTTTTTGTCTATCCTAAATAGTAGAATAGAATATAATAGCTATTACTAGTAGGAGGTACTAAGATGCTGGATGTTACACAAATTAAAGAAATTATTCCCCATCGTTATCCGTTTTTGTTAGTTGATCGGATTTTGGAGGTTGAGGAAGGGAAAAGTGCTGTCGGGATTAAGAATGTCTCGGCTAATGAGGAGTTTTTTAACGGCCATTTTCCTGATTATCCTGTAATGCCGGGCGTTTTGATCGTGGAGGCTTTGGCACAGGTTGGGGCGGTTGCCATGTTGAAAAAAGAAGAAAATCGCGGCCGGTTAGCTTTTTTTGCCGGAATTGACGGATGTCGTTTTAAAAGACAGGTAAAACCGGGTGACCAGCTGCGTCTTGAGGTCGAAATCGTGCGTCTGCGCGGTCCGATTGGAAAAGGCAAAGCCGTTGCCACTGTCGACGGAGAAATCGCTTGCGAGGCCGAGATTACGTTTGCGCTTGGAGATAAGAAGGAGTAGGAATCATTTTTACGAAAGGCTATTTTCGCATAGATTGTTGTTTTTCGTATAAGTTTATCAACCCGTATAATTAGAAGCTTCGTGGCATCTTTTCGTGAGAACATTTGCGAAAATTGCCTAGAAACTTATTAAATGAACTTTATTACGTATCAAAAGCAACAAAGTTTACGAAAAGAGCCTTACGAAAAAATGACCAGGGCGAGCTCCCTGGTCATTTTATTATGAATTTTTGACTTTTAACTTTGGTTTGCTTTTTAGTTTTTCCTTGAATTCGTCGAGAAGGGGCTGGCCTTGAAGACCCTTTTGCAGTAAATTTTCGAGCAGAAGCTCGGAATAGTCGCTCCGGTTTCGGCGCAATTGGCCTTCGAGCAAAACGCTAATATGTTCTTCAAATTTGAGCAACGAGCAAATTTTGGTCTGAAAATAAGCAGGGGCATTTTCCTTTTTCGTAATGACGGCCTCAACGATAATGTCGCGATCCTGCTCGGAAATTTTTTTGAAATAATCATAGAGGGATAGATCTGTGTATGCCTCCAGCAGCCAGGTAGAGCGGTCGTCCTCTTTATTTAGAATCAATCCATCCTTCAATGGAACATCAACCAACGTTCCATCTTCCACAACTTCCAATGAGTATAACTTAAAGGTTTTCATCCGTGAGTACCTCCTGTAAATTTATTACACTTTCCTCATCAGCATCTATTAATGTCCACTGAAAATTTCTTCTCCTAAATTATAACATACGCGAAAAGGAAGCAAATGTCGAAAAGTATTTGTCGAAACCTGAAAATCAGGTATTTTGGTACAAAAAGAGTATCGATAAGGGTCATTTCTCCTTAGAGAAAAATTGATTTCGAGGACCAAAAGGGGTTAGAAAACAGCTTTTTCGCCATTTTACAACAAGGGAGGGCCGGAGATATGATAGAGCCATCAAAAGGAGAGGAGATGTGTTAATGATCAATCAAGTCACACTTGTCGGGAGGTTAACGCGGGACCCGGAAATTAAGAAGACGGCAGAAGGAACGGCGGTCGCCAATGTGACGCTGGCTGTGAACCGCCATTTTCGGAATCATAACGGGGAAATCGATACGGATTTTGTGCAATGCACGCTCTGGAGAAAAGCAGCTGAAAATACGGTCCAATATTGCCGGAAGGGTTCCGTCGTAGGGATTACAGGGAGGCTGCAAACCCGCCATTACGACAACCAGGAAGGGAGAAGGATTTTTGTCACTGAGGTGGTGGCTGAAACGGTCCGCTTCCTGAGCGCGAAACCGCACGACGAACGCAACGTTCAAGCGGGACAAAAGGAGGAAATAACACTTGCATTCTAATAATGATGCTGCCGAGCAATTACTTGAAAGTCTGATTAAAATGGTAGGTAAGGCCAATCAAAAAATGGACAGCCTGCAAAGTCGAGTCAACCAGCTGGAATGGCTTATGAAAGTCGAATTAAAGGAACGAGGCCCCATCCCGATATACTCCACACTTACACCATCGCCCGTCTCTTCCGAAACCCATTAATAGTTTAAAAAAATTTCCCCGCAACTCGTTTCACTTGCTAAAGAAATTCAATCAACTCTCCGAAAGGAACTCCTACTTTTTTGTTTCCGGCAGTCATTTTGCCGGAAATTTTTTTCTGTCAAATTTTTGAAAAGAGTCTTCCTGAAAAATTTCATATGTATGTATAAATAAGGCTCAGCCGGCAATACTAAGGGAAAAACCCCCCTGTTTTTTTTATCGAAGCCGCTGAACATAGATTTCAGCGGCTTCTTTGTGCCTGCATTTTGTTTTTATGCATTTTACTCACCTTGATAGAGGTGGTGAGTAAATCAAGTTAAAATTTTTTTTGCGTTGAGGCTGCATTTAATAGAGTTCTAATAGAGTGCTTTTTAATATAATGCAATTGGAAGGAAATTTGAAATTATCGTCGAATAATATTAAATGATGTAAGTAATTGTAATATTTGGAGGTATTTGATCGAATGAGAGATGATAAAACCAAGAGTGATTCAATAATTTTTATCGGCGAAATATCGGAAGGAAACGAAATGACGATCAAGAATAAGCCCGGTTTTTACGATGCACTTTTACTATCAAAGCAGTCAGTCCATTCAACGAAGAGTAGTTCCTATCAATCAGTCCCTTATGATAATCAAAAGAAAATTTCTATCCGCATCTTTGATAAAAACATTCAATTTACATACCGTAATCAATCTTTGCAGCTAATAGACGATGATGAAAAACTAACCGATGAAGAGGTACTCAATGTTTTTAATCACTTCGCAATAAAGGAAGGCGACAAAGTTACCTATCTGCTCCAATACCCAAACGATAAAATCCGACCAAGAAAAAAGAAAAAAGCGCGGATTTTGGAAGAAGGCAAGCAGCTGGAAAGGGAAGATTGAAGCTTAAAAGCCATACTCACTCTTGTTGTTGTCCGTCAGTAGGAGACAAATTGGCGGCTTTGTCCACGAAGGGTGACAGGCACCATAGGTTGTTTTTCTCTGTTTTATGACAAAATGAGATACACTTTTAATCCTTTTGTAACATTACTGGCACATATTTCTGGTATAACTAGGTTAAAGGGGGAAAGTGTATGCAAGGAATTAAGCGCATGATTCTCGTAATTTCTACATTGATTTTGTGTGTATCGGGTAACGTGGTGACATATGCACAAACAAACTCTGAGGCTTTGCAAAATGTCCAACAGGAGCTTGATCAGAAGGCCAAAGAACAGCAAGCTGTTAATAAAGATATAGAAAATATTCAACAAGAAATGCAATCTATAAATACATATATTGCATCGAATACAGAGGCAATGGCTAAAACGCAAACGAAAATTGCCGCAACAAATCAACTTATAGAAGAGAAAAAGGAAGAAATTGTCACTCTTGAGGACAAAATTTCTGCCCGTAAAGATGTTATGAAAAAGAGACTAGTGGCTCTTCAGCATGATGATAATCTCAGTTTAGTGATAAAAGTTTTCTTAGAAGCGAAAGATCTTGATGATTTTATTCAACGTGCAAGTGCCGTTACGGCTCTTTTTAGTGCGGATAAAGATATTTTAGGTGCACAACAGGAAGACCTTAGTAAAATAGAACAAGATAAAAAAGAGATTGATAGACAGCAGCAAAGTTTACAAGAGGAACAAAATGCTCTTGCTAAACAGCAGGCTGAGCTCAATCAAAATTTGCAAAAAAGACAACAAGCTTTAACGGTAATGCAAGAAAAATTCAGTCAAATTAGCCAACAAATGGCGCTTGCCGAACAGCAAAAGGCAGGCATTGTCGCACAAATTCAAGCGGCACAGGAAAAGATCCGCCAAGAGCAAGAAGCAGCGAAAGCACAGGCCGCTGCTGTATCGCCACAGCCGCAAACTGCATCACCGCAGCCTCAAGCTTCGTCAGTACAGAAGGGAAAAGGCGAAGAAATGTATGTGACTGCGACTGCATACAGCCCGGAAAGCTCGGGAGATGTCACAAGATTAGGCTATAATATTAAACAAAATCCAAATATGAAATTAATTGCCGTAGACCCATCAGTAATACCATTAGGAAAAAAAGTTTGGGTAGAAGGGTATGGTGTGGCCGTTGCGGGTGATACCGGCGGTGCCATTCATGGCCATATAATCGACGTATTAATGCCAACGTCAGCACAGGCGAGAGTATGGGGCAGAAAGACTGTGAAAATTGTTATTTTAGATTAATAAATATGATGATGAGATCTAACATGAATAAGATGTTAGATCTCTTTTTGTGCTTCATTTTAAACCTGTTGTCCGCGAGATGCGGACAAAATGAGTGGAATGTCCACAAACGGTGACAGGCACCACCGCTATCCCAAATACACCAAGTCCTTCAATTCGTCGGTGGATAGTTCGGTGATCCAGTTTTCGCTTTGGATGATTTGGTCGTTCAGGAATTGTTTCTTTTCGAGCATGGCGTCAATTTTTTCTTCCAGTGTGCCGGTGCAAATGAGCTTGTGCACGTGGACGAAGCGGGATTGGCCGATGCGGTAGGCACGGTCGGTGGCCTGATTCTCGACGGCAGGATTCCACCAACGATCATAGTGGATGACGTGATTTGCAGCAGTCAGGTTCAAACCAGTTCCGCCCGCTTTCAGGGACAGCAGGAACACGGGGAACTTCTGATTCTGGAACCGCTCAATCATGTCGTCACGCTGCATCTTCGGCACACTTCCGTTCAAAAACGGGACCTCAATGCCAAACTTCTTCTTCAAGGTGCTTCTGATCATTTCGCCCATTTCAATATATTGGGTGAAAATCAGGCAGCTTTCCCCTTGCTCCAAAACAGCAGCAATCAGTTCAACCAGCTTCTCCATTTTATTGGAACGCTCGAGGAGCTGGCGCGTTGCCGACTTTTCTTTTAAATAAAGAGCAGGGTGGTTGCACAACTGCTTTAAGCGGCTCAGCATTTGCAAAATTAACCCTTTGCGCTCAAAGCCCGACAGCTTTTCAATCTCAGCAAACGTGTCGTGAATAAGCTGCTCATACAATGAAGCCTGCTCGGCAGTAAGCGGGCAGTACTCTTTTTGTTCCTGCTTGTCAGGCAGATTGAGGGCAACCTCTTCATCCTTTTTTGTCCGCCGCAGTAAGAACGGTCGGATCAACGCCTGCAGCTCCGTCACTTTTTCCTTTTTCTCATCTTTTTCAATCGGAATCACGAACTTCTTTTGAAATTGACCCAAGCTGCCGAGATAGCCATGATTGGTAAAATCAAAAATCGACCACAATTCCGACAAACGGTTTTCCATCGGCGTGCCGGTCAAGGCGATGTGATGACGGCCCCTCAGCCTGCGAACGGCCTTCGATTGCTTTGTTTGGGCATTCTTAATGTTCTGCGCCTCATCAATCGCAATCGAGCTCCATATCATCGACTCAAATTCCGCCAAATCTAAATGGCTTAAGCCAAAAGAGGTCAACACGACATCTGCCGCTTTTACTTTTTCGGTAAAAGCTTCTTCCTTCAGGCGATTGGACCCGTAGTGCAGATAGACGTTCATATCCGGTGCAAAGCGCTCCAGCTCCTTTTGCCAGTTTCCGAGCACGGAGGTAGGGCAAATAATCAATGCCGCATTCGTCGGGACCTTGGCAGGAGCATCCGCTTGCTCCTTCTTGCGGCGGTTTTTTGCGGTGACAGGCACTAACTCATTGACAGGCACCGCCCCTGCTTCTTCTTTTACCATCAATAAATAAGAAATCAACTGGACTGTTTTTCCGAGGCCCATATCATCGGCGAGACAGGCGCCAAACCCGTATTGCCGTAAAAACCAAAGCCAGCTCATTCCAAGCTGCTGATAGGGGCGGAGCTCACCGTTCAGACCGGCAGGTACCGGCTGCTGCGGGATTTCGTGCACCTCTGACAGCTGCTTGATCATTTGTTTCCATTGCCGATTTAATTCAATTTGAATCTTCGCAAATGCTTTTGGATTCTCGAGTTCATCCTCGGAGGCAGACGACTCCACGAGCTCCTGCTCAAGTAAATCGCGAACATGTAGGCCTTCTTTTTCCGCACGTTTCATTAAATCCTGAATCTGCCGGATAAACTGCGGGTCAAGCTTGACCCAGCGGCCGCGGATGTAGACAAGCCGCCTTTTTTCCTCAACAAGCTTCCCAAATTCATCCTCGGACAGATCGACGCCGTTCATCGAAAACCGCCAGTTAAAGTCGAGCATGGCCTGAAGCCCGACAAATGACGGTCGATGGCTCCCCGTTCCTTTAAGCGACGCTTTCACCTTAAGATTGGCATTTTTCATCGCCTGCCACCAGGAAGGAAGAAGGATCTCAACATCCAACGCAACCAGCGTTTCACTTGCCTCGGTCAAAAACATCCACGCTTCTTCCTCGGAAAGGCGGGATTTCAGGCGGGGAAGGGGTGCGCTTGCGCCATCAACCGAACCATCAGCCGTGCCCTCTGTGTCATCTGCCGGGGCCGCAACACCGGAACCAATCATATCCTCACGATCATCGCTCAGCCATGGTATCAACCGTACCCAGCGGCTCTGTTCACGATCAACCCGCTCCAAAAAGGTACGCCACTTTGCGGGAACGGTCGAATCTACTCCGTACACCTCATCGCTATTTTTTTTACCGCGCAAAAAGACATCAAGGCTCCAATCACCCACGCCATCAACGGGTTCCTCCAGGCGCAAGCCGACCGTAAACGGCGAATCGCTTTCCTTGATTCCGACCCACTCCAGCCAGCTTTCTTCATCAAAATAGCGGGCAAGTTCACCGCCGGAAATATTGTGCTTTTTCAACAAATCAAGCTTTGGCCCGAAAAGCTCCTTCATCGCCGAATTTCTGGTCAGGTACGAATCGAGCGCGCTGTTGTATAAGTCGGAGATGAAAACCTTCACGCTTCCCGTACCGGGTTCATCACCGGGCTGTGAACCATCCTCAACCTCTTGCTCCCAAAAAGACGGATCAAACTCATCCTTTACCCGTTCGGGAAGTAGCCAGCGGAAGTCTCCGTGCTCCCACACCGAAAAGTCGGGGAGCCAGTCTTTTTCCAAAATCCCGTCATAAAGGGCATGCGCGGCGGCGAGACAAATCTCGGATTCCTCACTCCAGTCCCAATCGATAAACCGATTGAACGACTCCTTGGCAAAAAGAGTGACAAGCTGCCAGCCGCTAAGGCTCACGCCCTCAATCCCATTGGCTTCCTCATTTTCCAAAATCGTCCCAAAAAAGCTTTCCTCGTGACGGCTAAAAACGAGATTTTTCCACATCGATGGATCCATCAAATGCCCGCGCTCATCCTCAGCAGCCAGAAGATAACGCCCCTCATCTAATTTGATTGTCCGCAATTTAACAAACCTTGTTTTAAGCATCGATCAATATGCTCCTTTTTGCATTCATCGTACCAGGGGCTGACCCCTCTGGAATGTCCGTATGGAGTGGACAAAAGTGGAGTGCTGTCCACGAACGGTGACAGGCACTCAACCTTCAATTAACTTACTTCGCTTGCACTCCTCATGAAACGCCCGCAGCCGTTTGGTTTTATCGAGAAGTGTGTCAAAGAAGTATTCCCAGTCGTCCGGACGCTTCATTTTTTTATATAATGTCCGCAGCTTTTTGAGGTGGCGGACCGCTAGCTTGTAGCTTTGGCGGTTTTTTTGCTCGATTTCACGCTGTGCCAGCTGGTGGAGCATGCCGAGCAGTACCTCAGGCTTTTCTTTTTCAACTATTTTCAAGCGATCCTTCGGCAGGTCATAGTAGTTTAAGCCCACATATGCCTGGAGCTCGCCCCACCGATCAAACTGGCCGCGCTCAAATAACAAATATTCGTAATCGGCGAAACTGTAGGGGAGCGTCTGTGTCAGGGCGCGCTCGAACAGGTCCGTGCGTCCATTTTCGGCACAGTAGGGCGCAATCGCCTTCACCGCCGTCTTCGTAAAGCTTGAACATGAATGATAACCGCCCAATTCTTCCAAATACACTTTTATTTTTTGTAAAAATAAATCAATCAATGGCGCGACACGTTTCCATGCTTTCTGATGTGACAATAGGTCAATCCAATGGATCAAATAGGGCGTGATCACTTCATCCTCAATGTGCCCGATCATTTTTAACCCCGGCTCATCGTCACCAAGCAAGAAATTCAAGTGAATTCCTGCGATCGTCAGCGGCAGCGGGTTTTCCCAGTCGTGGAGCTCCTTTAAACGCTCATTGATTTTCCTGATTTCTTCCTCGCGCCAAGGTTTCTTTTTAAAAAGATGCGTCCACAGCAGGCGGTAGAGGTAAACCCGTTCAAGCTCCAATCCCCGGACCGCCGTCAGCAGCTCAAACGCATCGTCCTTTAATTTCAAAATAAACTCGTCAAAATCGAAGGGCAGCGATTGAATACCGATTTTTTGCACAAGATCCTCGGCATCATCCATCATATTATGAAAAAGATGGAGATAGGCGCGCCGCACCATGTCCTCGGTGTGCCCTGCTTGCTCACTGAGAACGGCCAATTTTTTAAAAGAAACAACAATTCCAACCAACTCATAAAGTAGGCGCCATTCCTGCTCCACGGGAGCACTTGCGTGAATCCGCCGCTCGTAAATTTGGAACAGCTCCGTAATGATAAACGGGCTCGTGTAGTTTTTCGTAGCAAGCAGCGTATCAAAGCTGACCTCGAACGAATGGACCCAGCGGCTGTAATCGGGCTTCAGCACGCCGTTTGCCTTGATCAGATCCTTCGCCGTCTGTATGCCCCAGTTCGTAAACTCCTTCTTCTCCTTCATCGGCTCGCGCCACTCCTCCACCCATTCGGCAACACTGCCGATTTTCGCATAAGCGCTAAAAAATACAGCCATTTGGTGGCGGCATAAGCCTTCATTCGGACAGGAGCACTCGCTCATCGACAAAAATGTGAGGTCAAGCCGAACCTTGACAGGTGTCACATCCTGCACAGTCGCCGTTACCGAATCCTCGCCAATCGAAACAGGCCCCACCATCCCTTGCCGGTACAGCATCAAACCCTTTTGAACGAGCCTCGCATCCTCGGCGTCATGCGGATGCAGCAGCTCCCGCACATCACAGGAGAGTCTTTGCAATTCTATCGACTCCAAAGCCGCGTCCCCCTTTGCTAAAAAAATCCGAAAAAACCATATTCCTTTATTATACCCAAAAATTCGCTGTTAGAGGAGGAGAAGGTTAGAAAGTAAAAAAAAGACCTTTCAACATGAAAAGGTCTAAAGAATATGCACCGGATTAATTTTCACAAGCAATAAAGTCTTGATCACGATCCAACTTGTCCATAAAGCGCCTGTGATTGTATTAAAATGGTTGAATTCAGGGAACAATTACATTGAAAAAATCTGTTTTTAAAGGTGTTGGATTGTGTACCGGCATATAGAGGAGCTCCATAAAAATCTAAACAATAGTGTAAAGGAATCGGCAACCTCCTGGTATCCGTTTTAATTGCCTTCGTCAGTGGAATTCTTCTATTCATTTATCGTTACATTTCTCATTATCCTTCTTTTGAAGGCATTTGTTGATTTTATTGTAAAAAACAAATGAAATACGCATGAAAAAGGCTGGTCCTCGCACTTTGGGACTGGCCACGGGTTACCTTTTTGGGGTTTAATATGAGATTTACCTGCCACTTTGTCCGATTTACCTGCCAGTTTCATCAAATTACCTGCCACTTTATCCGATTTACCTGCCAATTTCATCAAATTACCTGCCACTTTGCCCGATTTATCTGCCACATCACCTAATTTACCCCGAACCACCACCCAACACCAATAAAAACAGCCCCCGCAATTATTGGGGACTGGCTTATGTATGTTAGTAAAATCTCTTAAATCCATCTAAATGTTGAGTGTAATAGGTACTGCTTAAATTAGAGATCTTAACTCCGTATTTTTCGTCGGCGTGGATGAATTGGTTGTCGCCGATGTAGATTCCGACGTGAGAGATCCCTGATTTATATGTATTTTCGAAAAATACGAGATCACCTGGTTTGGGTGTCGAGACGTAGTAAGAGCGGCTGTAGAAGCCGGCTGCTGTATAGCGGCCGATGGAAAGACCTGCTTTATTTGCCACAATATAAATGAGTCCGCTGCAATCAACCCCGGATAAAGAACTGCCGCCCCATACGTAAGGAGTACCTATCAAGCTTTTTGCGATTGGAACGAATTGTGATTCGTCGAAGGCTGCAGGGGGAGCCGAAGTGACCTGACCTGTTACCTTCAATTGTTGCCCGGCAAAAATCAACGTTGAAGTCAGGTTATTGAGCGACATCAACTGCTGGACTTTCATATCGTATTGGCCGGCAATTTTTCCAAGGGTATCACCGCTTTTCACGGTATAAGTACTCACCGTCGAAGCAGGCGTTGTTACCACAGGCTTTGGTGTCACCACAGGCTTCGGTGTTGAAACCGTAGGAGTTGGTGTTGGTGTAGGTGAAGGTGTTTGCGTTGAAAGCTTCAGCTTTTGCCCGACATAAATCCGATCAGATGTGAGATTGTTGAGCGATTTCAATTGCGGAACCGTCATACTATATTTTACGGCAATTTTGCTAAGGCAATCGCCGCTCTGAACGGTATAATCCGACGGTGCTGCAGTTGTGGTCGCGGTCGTGGTCACTTTCGCCGATACTCCTGTTGGAGCCGAAACCTTTAATGCTTGTCCGACATAAATGATCGTGTTATCGAGATGGTTCCACAGCTTTAGCTCACCGACGGAAACATTAAACCGGTTGGCAATTTTAATCAGGGCGTCACCTTTAACAACGATGTAGGTGGTTGACGTGTTAATAGTCTGATTCACATAAAGAGGCGTCTTAAAATTACTGACACTTGTATGAAAATTCGAGGCAATCTGCGATAAGGAATTACCTTTTTGTTGAACTTGATTACTATCGGCAAAGGCAGTTCCGGCATAAACCGTCGAAAAGAGAGCTGCTGTCGATAAAGCACGGACAATGGTTTTTTTCATCTAGTATATCACCTCTACAATTCTCATTTTCTATTATTTTACCATGAATTACCTCCATTTCGTACAAAAATATGCAAATGTTGACAGTCTAATTCTACAAAATAACAAATCTAGCGAATAATATTGGAAAACGATACCAGCGATAGTTTCGCCTAATGATAAAAAATACCTATGGAATATCCGGAGGGTATATCTTAATTACTGAAAATTATGAAGTTAATGTAAGTGCAATACTTATTTAATCGTATAAATTAATCCAAGATGGTTAGAAAGGCATGAATTGAAAATAATATAAGAATATCCAAAAAAATCAAAAGAGGAAAACTATACATTATGAATTTTCGCTTCAATCAAAGGGGATTGAAATGCCAAACACATTATTGACGATTATGGATGAAGTATTTAATCAAATGTCTGACATTGCTATCTTGTTTGAAGTCATAGGCGGGCGCTTTCGGTTTTTTAAAGCGAATGCGGCTGCTTTTAAAGTTGGTTTTAAAGAGGAACGCTTTGGAAAATTCGTGGATGAGGTTCTTCCGGCGCACTATGCAACGAATCTCAACCATATTTTAAATCAAGTACTTAGTTTACATAAATCGATAAGATTCGAAGAGACTCTTACATCCTCCACAGGTACTATACTTGGGGATATTATCATAACCCCCATTCTCGATTCAAATGGAGTATGTACCCATATTTTAGGGATTGGGAGAAATATGACGGAACAAATGGAAAAAGAACGGCAGCTGGAAGAAAGCAGGCAGCGTTATCGGTCACTATTCCTGCACCATCCCGATGCGGTTTTTCAATTTGACTTGAACGGCCATTTCCGTCAGGCGAATCATGAGGTAGAGAAAATCACCGGGTATGATTTGGAAGAACTAATGGGCCAATCATTTGCCCCCTTGATGACACCGGATAAGCTGGCCTTTACATTTGAAAATTTCAAAAAAGCGCTGCAAGGAGAAACCAGAAACTACGAATCCTCAATTTTTAATAAAAAAGGGGAGCGTTTAGAGCTTGAGATTACCAATATTCCCATCATCGTGAACGATAAGGTCACAGGTGTATTCGGTATTGCCAAAAATATCACGGAACAAAAGAGGATTCAAGATGAATTGATTCAAACAAAGGAAAAATTAGAATCCTTTTTTAAAAGCACGGTTGCAGCCATTGATGTTCATGATTTATCTAATCGTGTTTTAGATGTGAACCCCGCCTTTGAAGTCATCTATGGATATAAAAGAGAAGAGATACTTGGAAAAGAACTTTCGATGATTGTTTCAAAAGATGGGGTAGATTCAAAAAAGATATTTGATTTAGTTGTAAATGGAGGCTCCATCAATGATATGGAAGCCGTTCGCCGCCGAAAGGACGGAAGTATGATTGAAGTAAGTTTAAGTCTTTCACCACTCCGGAATGCCGAAGGGAAAATAACATCGGTTGCCGCGATTACGAGAGACATTAGTGAAAGAAAAATCGCAGAGAAAAAACTAATGGAAAGCGAAGAGCGCTATCGGCTCATTGCAGAGAATATGACAGATCTTGTGTTACTTCTTGATCCGAAGAGGAAGGTTTTATATGCATCCCCTTCCTACCAAACGGTTTTAGGATTTCAACCGCCTGTAGGAGCATTGCTCAATACGGAGCAGATTTTTCAAGAGGATCGGCCGATGGTAATAAACAGTTTTGAAAATATTGTTAAAAGCAGGCAGTCAAATACGGTGGAATATCGGTTTCAACATGGATTGGGGCATTTTGTTTGGCTTGAGACAAAGCGAACCCCTGTACAGAATGAGTTGGGCGAATTAAACGGAGTTCTTTGTGTTTCCAGAGAGATTACAAAGCGGAAACAGCAGGAAGCAGAATTGGAAAGAATGGCCTTTTATGATTATTTAACAGGTGCACTGAACAGGCGTGTATTTATGGACCGCCTCCGTCAGCAAATAGTCCTTTCAAAGCGGACAAAGGAATCGTTTGCCGTTATGTTTTTGGATATTGATCGATTTAAATGGGTAAATGATACACTCGGACATGATGTGGGGGATGAGCTGTTAGTTCAGCTTGTCAAGAGCGTGAAAACGTGTATTCGCGAAATGGATATGCTGGCTAGATTAGGTGGAGACGAATTTGCGATCCTGCTGCCGAAAATCTCTTCCACAGTGGATGTGTCGGAAGTGGCAAAGCGAATATTAGCAATGCTGCAAGAACCATGGAAGATTAGGGATCATGAATTTATCACGACATCGTCGATCGGTATATCCCAATACCCATTTAGTGGTAAAGATACCTCATCACTATTGAAAAATGCGGACGAGGCCCTATATAAAGCAAAACAATTAGGGAGAAATAATTATCAATTTTGTAATCGTGATGTGTAAACACTTTATACACAAAGCGAATTCGAATGCGAGTGGAATTCGGACAGTCCAGGCGGTAAATTGCTTGTGATAGTCCGAATGCCGTTGGTATTCAGACAGTCCAAGCGGAAAATTACCTGTTATAGTTCGAATACGAGTGTTATTCGGACAGTCCAAGCGGAAAATTGCCTGTTATAGTCCGAATACGAGGTTCATTCGGACAGGCCAGGCGGAAAATTGATTGTGATAGTCCGAAAGAGAGTGTTATTCGGACTGTCATAACTAAAAGACCGTTTAAAAGTAAACGGTCAAGATGGGGGTCTTCTTAAAATCAACATCTATCCAAAATAGCATAAAAGAAAGAATGGCTTGAAAAAAATTTCGAGGTATTTTTCAAGATACTGCGTTTCCATTGATGAAAAGCTTGTGTTTAATGGCAAGATTCCACCTTAGATTGACAGTTTTGCAGCTCACAAGTAAACCGGTTATTAAAAGGCGGTCTTCATCTTTTTCTGAAGTTTTTCATTTGGGGCGGTTCTTCTAACCAGGCGTGCTTAATTAAAATTTTTGCCCCGTCCTCACCGTATTGAAGACTTTCCGCCATTATTCGCAAATAATGCGAACCTAAATCATGTCTTTGTGCTAAAGCTAACGAACGACCATAAAACGCAACGCCGGCCTGTGTTATGAGGGCAACTTCATTCATTAAAAATTTGTCCGAAAAAGGAGAAACGGTCGTATCTTCAATCTTAGACGACCAAATCATTGGAGGGGGAAAACCTTCATCCATTAAAACGGAACTGAAAATTTCAATGTTTTTTTTGGCAATATCAGCACCGCGACTCATATAATCGCGTACTTCTTTTGCTTTTGCAACTTGACTATACCCCATTAATAATGTTTGACCTAAAGCATTACGGTTAATATTAAAGAACAAATGGGCAATTTCCATAGCCGTTAACGGTCTGCGCGAACCGAACCAACCCGTCAGGAAGCTTTGTCTTTCAGTCATATCAACTGTATCAGGCGTGGGAATAATGGGCGGTCTTGCATAAATGCCTTTTGACAGCATTAAATCCGTTGCTTCATTAAAAATTTGGGTAGAAGCTATTAAACATTGGCTAAAGAAGCTGCGAATATCCATACGTGTCGTGTGAGTTAATGCCATAGAATAGGCATTTAAATTAAGATTCATTTTTTTTTGAATAAATTCTAAAAAAAGGGTATCTGAAAATAACCGAGGAGCAGCTGCATCCACGTCTGCATCGGTAAAGCCCAATGGAACGGCAAAGTCTTCATTTTCGAATATCTGTTTAAGTTGTTTAATATTGTTTTCGGAAAATTCGTTTGCTTTTTCAATAATTGGGAGAATTTCAGTATCTTCCATTATTTTAAAGACATATTTTAACTTAGTTATCATCGCATTATTATCGATATACGCACTCCAAAGATTGGCAATTTCTGCTGAAGTTAAATCTGCTTTTGTCGTCATGAAAACAATTTCCCCCGTTTATTTTTTTTTATTTTTTCCTACAGTAAGAGGATTATTCTAATTAAGATTCTTGCAACTTCCCTCAGATTATTCGGGTGATTTGGGCACAATAAGTCCGACCATAAATGGAGGTGATACGATGGCGATTGATCGCATTTGTACAATCGGCCCCGCCAGCAGTGATAAAAAGGTTCTCACTGAACTGATGAATCACGGAATGACGATTGCCCGCTTGAATTTTTCCCACGGGACCCATGAGGATCACGGGAAGGTTATTCGATTACTAAAATCACTGAGTGAGGAAATAAAAATAATAGGTGACCTCCAAGGGCCCAAAATAAGGCTCGGCCAAGTGAGCGGTGAAAAAGTCATGCTACAAACAGGGCAGACCTTCACCCTTCACATTGATAAAGTAGCAGGGAACGAGAATCAGGCAAGTGTCGATTACGAAGGGATCGTTAAAGATGTGAAGCCTGAGGATCGAATATTGATTAATGACGGCGCGGTAGAATTGGTTGCTACCGATGTGGAAGAAACGAAGGTGGTCACAACTGTCAAAACAGGTGGTGAAATCGCATCGCATAAAGGCGTAAATCTTCCCGGTGTAGTGACGGGCTTACCTGCCATTACCGAAAAAGATAAAGAGGATATTCAATTCCTTTTACAGGAAGAAATTGATTTCATTGCCTGCTCATTTGTCCGCAGGGCATCCCATATCAAAGAAGTGCGCAGCTTTATGAAAGGAAAGGCACCAAAGCTGGTGGCAAAAATTGAAACCATTGAGGCGATTAAAAATTTTCAAGAAATCTGCCGGGAGACGGATGCGGTAATGATTGCCCGGGGTGATCTTGGTGTGGAGCTGCCGTATCAATGGATTCCATTGCTGCAAAAAGCGATGATTTCCGAATGTAACCGGATGGGGACGTATTTGATTACCGCTACGCAAATGCTGCAATCGATGGTGGAAAACTCGTTACCGACAAGGGCGGAGGTCACCGATGTATTCCAAGCCGTAATGGACGGGACGAACGCTGTCATGCTGTCCGCTGAAAGCGCTGCAGGGCATTATCCTGTCCAGAGTATCGAAACATTGAAGCTTGTGTCGCAATTTGCGGAAGCCGTTAGAATAGAAGCACCCTTCGACTTTGCCGATATGCTAAACTTATTGAATCGTACGATAGGGGGATAGGCGAGGCTGCCTATCCCATTATTGAAATTTGTCATCTATATTACCATTTTGTTTATTTACTTTTAAGTTCCGGTTGCTAAAATAAGTAAATAGATGTTTATTATGGATGCAGGCCTTCAGGAGGGTTTTTTTTTGTTTGTTCATTTCGTCGAAAACGCGGCTTTGATTAGTCTGTTTGTTTTCATCTCAGCCTATTTTTTCAACAAGCCGCACCATCAATTGTCAGTAAGGAAAAAAATTCTTATTGGTCTTATTCATGGAGTTTTTGGTATTATTGTAATTTTTATTGGGGTTACAATCGAAGATCATATCATTTTGGATTTTCGTCAATTGGCCGTGATGTTATCCGCATTTTACGGCGGGTTCCCCGCAGCCGTCATCACCGGTGTTATTTTAGGTATCTATCGACTTCTTTTTATCAATGGGATCAATTCTGCATCCGTCATTGGGGCAACTTCTATTGTTCTCCTCGGTATTTGTCTTGGGTTTATTTCAAATCGAACCTATCAATACCTTCTAAAATGGGCCTTATTAATTGTCTTTTCATTATTGATCGGAAATCTTACCTTGTTATTGGTACTCAAAACCCATCTGGGTTTTATCCCGTACTTCTCTGCCGTTATTTTAGCGGGAGGGATTTTCGCTGCTTTTATCCATTATCTCTTCCATATGGTTAAGGTTAGAATCGAGTTAAACGAATCGACTGTGTTTCTCATCCAACTATTTCGAGAGTCTGATATGGAGCAGATTTATCAAAAGGCCCTTGAGGAACTGACAAAATTGGTGCAGTGTGAATTTGGCAGTATTGTGATTATTGATGGGAAGCATTCCAAAATACTTAGTACATTGGAAAATGGCCATTATCAATTGACCGATTTTATTATTGGAAAAGAAGAGGTGGATTCATTAGGAGAATTGGGAGCCGGTTCGACTGTTTTATATCCGAACTGGAATCAGTTGCGTCCGATGGGCAGGTTAGAGCAAAGATTGTTTGCTGAAGGGGTGCGTTCTTCGATTTTTATCCCGATACTGGATCAAAACGAAGTGATTGCAGGAATAAAGCTAGCTTCGAAGAACCCCTATCATTTTTCAAACATACAAATGCATGTGATAAATAGAATCTTTCCCTTACTTAGTTTCGGGTTATCCTTTATTGATTCGGAAGCTAAATTTACGACTGTAAGTCAATCTGCTCAGGATGCGATTATTTTGACGGATAGTTATATGCTGATTACGTCTTGGAATAAAGGGGCAGAAAGGATTTTCGGATATACAAAAGAGGAAGCGTTAGGAAAAAATATCGAGTGGATTATTCCCGATGATTATAAAGAAGCACATAGCCGGGGGGTGGAAAGATATTTTTCGGAAGGAACGTCTAAGATACTTGGAAAAACCCTTGAGCTTGAGGGAATTCGGAAAGATGGGAAGGTCATTCCGATTGAGCTTTCCATCAATAATTGGACGACGGGAGGTATTCTCTTTTTTAGCAGTATTATTCGCGATATTTCGGATCGGAAACAGACGGAAGCGGCTTTAAAAGAGAGTGAAGAGAGATACAGAAAACTTGCTGACCTTTCGCCTGATGGTCTATGTGTATACCAGAACAACAAGATTGTTTATGCGAATGAAAAATCGGCAGCGCTTATTGGCTTAAACAATGCATCTGAACTGATTGGCAGTGGAAGTTTTGATTTTTTTCCTTCGAATAAATATAAAGAGGTGCTGCCTCTGATTGAGCAGCTATACCGCGGACAAATATCCTATGCTAAATTTGAAGCGCAGCTGTTGAACGTCAGAGATGAAACGATTATGTTTGAGGTTTCAGCAAGCCTCATTCAATATAATGGAAAACCGGCGATTATGAGTACTTTTCGGGACATTTCTGAACGGAAAAAAATCGAACAGCAATTAAAGGAAGCGAATGAATTATTGGAACGTCTTTCAAATATAGACGGACTAACCGGCATACCGAACAGAAGGTATTTTGACGAAATGTTCGAGCTTGAATGGAAAGCGGCTGCCCGTAATTCCTCGCCGCTGTCGATCTTATTGTGCGATGTTGATTATTTTAAAGCCTATAATGATACATATGGTCACCAGGCGGGGGATTATTGTTTAACAGAAATTGCACGCTCGTTTAGTGAAGTTCTGGAAAGGCCGCGGGATTTAGGAGCGAGATATGGAGGAGAAGAGTTCGTTATTTTGCTGCCGGATACAAATGCCGAAGGTGCGATGCAAGTTGCCGAAAAGATCCGAAGGAGAGTGGGGATGTTGAAAATTCCTCACGCAACTTCAACGGTAGATCCCTTTGTATCAACAAGCGTGGGCGCTGCTACGATAATCCCTTCTCCAGTGTATTCACAGAAACAGTTACTCGAACAGGCGGATAAAGCACTGTATAGGGCTAAGCATGAAGGGCGGAATCGGGTGGCGGTGTATTGAACGGGAAAAGAGTCCTTGAACCGGGCTTTGAAGGACAAAATCAAGGGAGTGAAAGAGAAAAGTGTCCTTGAACCGGGCTTTGAAGGACAAAATCAAGGGAGTGAAAGAGTAAAGTGTCCTTGAACTGGTCTTTGAAGGACAAAATCCCTGGAGTGAAAGGGAAAAGTGTCCTTGAACCGGGCTTTGAAGGACAAAATCAAGGGAGTGAAAGAGAAAAGAGTCCTTGAACCGGGCTTTGAAGGACAAAATCCCTCGAGTGAAAGAGAAAAGTGTCCTTGAACCGGGCTTTGAAGGACAAAATCAAGGGAGTGAAAGAGAAAAGTGTCCTTGAACCGGGCTTTGAAGGACAAAATCCCTGGAGTGAAAGGGAAAAGTGTCCTTGAACCGGGCTTTGAAGGACAAAATCCAACGAATGAACGGGAAAAATGTCCGTCAACCTTGCTCAGCCCATTTTGAGCACCACCGTTAGTTCCCCAAAGGCTCGACCGCACAAAGGCTTCGCCAACTAACTCGGACTGTACCCGCTTCTTCTATTTTGTGCTTTTTCATCATCAAATAAGCTTAGAAATACTTCCGTTATTTCGGGATCAAATTGTTTTCCTTTATTTTTTCGAATTTCGTTTAAGACAGACTCCAAATCCATTTCATTTCGATAGATAAAGTAGTTAAAAAGGGTGCTAACAAGCATAATGATAAAAAAACTATATCGAAAATAAGCGGGTTATTTAACCATATATTCAGTTTATACATAGTTTCCCCTTGGAATCAAGAATAGAACTATTTATTAAATTTCCCATTCCGGGTGGTTGGTATTCGATAACTTTAGCCGGGATTGTGCAATAAAGATTAAAAATCAATAGTTGAAATGAAAGAGGGATAGGCAAAAGACCTATCCCGTTAAATTTAAAATAGAGCTGTCGTTAACTCAACGTCAATATTCCCTTTCGTTGCTTTAGAATACGGGCAAACACCGTGTGCCATTTCAACCAATTCCTCGGCTTCTTCCAAAGAAATTCCTTTTACAGCCACATTTAAAACAACCCCCAGCTTAAATCCGCCATCCGAATCCTTTCCGATGGATACTTCCGCAGTAACTTTGGATTCGATCCGTTTTCTTGATTGTCTCGCGACTAAATTCAAGGCACTGTCAAAGCAAGCTGCATAGCCTGCCGCAAATAGCTGTTCAGGATTTGTTGCCTGTTCTTTGCCTTGCCCGCCAAGTGATTTAGGCATAGAAAGAGCTAAGTTCAGTGTGCCATCACTGGAGGTTACTTTTCCTGTTCTTCCGCCCTCTGCAGTAGCGATTGCTGTGTACAATGATTCCATATTCAAATCTCTCCCTATTTTGATTTTATAAAATTAAATTGTGTACAATCAAATGGTACAAATTCATATTAACGCCGGTATAAAATAAAGTCAACAATTAAATTGTGTACAATTAAATTGTGTTTAAAAAGGATCGTTTGTGTATTATAATGATGAATATGAATGGAGAAAGAGGAATCATTTATGAATACGAAAAATTTAAAACTCGAAAATCAAATCTGTTTTAAGATTTATTCAGTGGAGCGGGAAATTACCAAGTTATATCGTACGTTACTGGAGGAACTGGAGGTCACCTATCCGCAATATTTGGTTATGTTGGTGTTATGGGAAAAAAATTCGGTAACCGTAAAAGAGTTAGGACGGAAATTGTTTTTAGATTCCGGTACGTTAACGCCGATGCTTAAAAGAATGGAAGGGAATCAACTGATCGAGCGCCGTCGGTCGTTAGAGGATGAGCGGAGTGTAATCATTTCACTGACAAAAAAAGGCGAAGAGCTAAGAGACAAAGCAGAATGCATTCCTACAAGGCTAGTAGAAAACCTATCGATGGATTTGGGCGAATTAAAAAATTTAGAACAAACGTTAACAACCATTTTGAAGCGAATTCAAAAGATTAATAGTGAGGGCTAGAATGGAGAAGCTCCCAAAAAGGGGCACCGGTCTTATTTGCTTGGTGCCCCCGGAGGATAGTAATAAGGCGGTACTTTAATCCAGCCCCGTTTACGCATCGCTGTTTTTAATTCCATCCCAAAAACCATTTTCTCAGCATGAAACCTTGCCCACATGAGACCGATATCACTTCGAATCGATTCAGCCATATTCGTTGAAGCCATTACAATATTGGAAGTGACCTTAGCCGCAATAAAGTTCGCGATTTCATCATCTGTGATTTTTACACCTAAAGGAACACAATAGGGATCAGATTTTGGTTTAGACGGAGATACCCGGGATAAGGGAATTCCTTCATCCAGCATGAATTTTTCAAGGGTCTTTTTTTGATGGTGCGCTAAATTAAGCGATCTTTTTAATAATTTTATTAATTCGTCATCGGTTGTGGTGTTTAAACATGCTTCCAAAGGTGGGATTTCCTCTGATATTGCCGTGTAATAAAGCCAGCAGCCCATCGCTTCGCCAATATGCGGGCGGGGCTTTGGCTCCGTATCAACGGTTGTTTTTATGTAATCGATCACTGCTTCAAAAACATTAGGCATCACGTATCACCCTCTTTTCTTTTTTGTGTAAGTTTAGCGTTTCCAATAATAAGGGGATTATCAAATGGGAGTTTTTTACACGGATGATTCAAAAGAGGGATCGTTTTTTTAAAGATCTCACATTCGGACTGTCAAAGGCGATTTTTTGCAAGACCTGTCCGAATACCCCTCTCATTCGGACTGTCGTAGGCAATTTCCTGCAAGCCCTGTCCGAATAAGCCCCGTATTCGGACTGTCAAAGGCGATTTCTTGAAAGCTCTGTCCGAATAAGCCTTGCATTGGGATTGTCGTAGGCAATTTTTTGCAAGTTCTGTCCGAATAAGCCTTGCATTCGGACTGTCGTAGGCGATTTTTTGCAAGTTCTGTCCGAATAAGCCCCGCATTCGGACTGTCAAAGGCGATTTCTTGAAAGCTAAGTCCGAATAAGCCTTGCATTGGGATTGTCGTAGGCAATTTTTTGCAAGTTCTGTCCGAATAAGCCTTGCATTCGGACTGTCGTAGGCGATTTTTTGCAAGTTCTGTCCGAATAAGCCCCGCATTCGGACAAACAAAGGCAATTTTTTGCAAGTTCTGTCCGAATAAGCCTTGCATTCGGACTGCCAAAGGCGATTTTTTGCAAGTCCTGTCCGAATAAGCCCCGCATTCGGACAAACAAAGGCAATTTTCTGAAAGCCCTGTCCGAATAAGCCCCGCATTCGGACAAACAAAGGCGATTTTTTGCAAGTTCTGTCCGAATAAGCCTTGCATTCGGACTGCCAAAGGCGATTTTTTGCAAGTCCTGTCCGAATAAGCCCCGCATTCGGACAAACAAAGGCAATTTTCTGAAAGCCCTGTCCGAATAAGCCCCGCATTCGGACAAACAAAGGCGATTTCCTTCAAGCCCTGTCCGAATAAGCCCCGCATTCGGACTGTCGTAGGCAATTTTCTGAAAGCCCAGTCTGAATAAGCTCCGTATTCGGACAAACAAAGGCAATTTCCTTCAAGGGCCTGTCCGAATAAGCCCCGCATTCGGACAAACAAAGGCAATTTTTTGCAAGTTCTGTCCGAATAAGCCCCTCATTCGGACAAACAAAGGCGATTTCCTTCAAGCCCTGTCCAAATAAGCCCCGCATTCGGACAAACAAAGGCAATTTCCTGCAAGTCTTGTCCGAATACCACCTCATTCGGACTGTCAAAGGCGATTTCCTGCAAGTCCTGTCCGAATAAGCCAGTCAAGTCCTGAATATTGTGTAAAATTTAAAGTTAAGTATTTCCATTTTGATGAAGGTTATTATTTTTAAAAAAAATATCCTCCCGGTATCTCATTTACCGGGAGGGTTAAAGGTCATTTTTACGAAGCGTGGTTTAACATCTTTCTGGACTTCTTACCTGAAAAATGTTTCATATGTAGGTTTAGGAGCTTATCGAGCTCTTGGCTGCAAAGAACAGTTTGATAACTATTCATTCCTGTTATTTCAGCAACCATCACCATTTTCTTTTTTAGTCGATCAATACGCTTCATTAGCAATAATTCCAGCAAACGTTTGTCCATAATTGAGCATTCTCCTAAATGAATTTTCGGATTTAGTATTGATAGAAGTTATTATAAAAAGATATTTCGGATTGCGATACGGTTTCGACAAAGGTTCTAAAAAAAAGACAAAAAATAATGAATTCTGTTACGGTGTAATAAGAAATTTATGGGAGAATGTTCGCATTTTCGACGAATCTACTATTCGTGATTGTATTTTTTACATAGTGGTATTATTGTAAAATTATTAGAAAAATAAAGGACGTGTAAGTATTGTCTAATCTATTGGAAAAGAATGACAATATACTTAATGATTTACGTGCAGACTGTGAAAATTGTTTTGGTTTGTGCTGTGTTGCTTTGCCGTATGCAAAATCTGCTGACTTTGCATCGGATAAAGCCGGAGGTACACCTTGTTCAAACCTGCAATCGGATTATCGGTGCGGTATTCATAAAAATCTTAGGGAAAAAGGGTTTCGGGGCTGTGCTGTATATGAATGCTTCGGTGCAGGTCAAAAAGTATCACAGGTCAGTTATGGTGGAAACGATTGGCGGGATAACCCGAGGTCAGCTAAGGAAATGTTTGATGTATTTCCCGTTATGCAACAGCTTCATGAAATGCTTTATTACTTAAATGAAGCCCTTCGTTTAGAAGCTGCCCAACCTATTTATAAGGATCTGCTGGCGGTACTGGAGGAAACGGAAGATCTCACCAATCTAAGTCCCCAATCGATCCTCCGCCTTAATGTTCCCGCACATCGGGCGGTCGTTAATGATGTCCTGCTGCGCACCAGTGAACTGGTACGTACAAAAGCTTCCCGCAAGAAAAATCAAAAAAGGGACCTAATCGGTGCAAATTTAAGAGGGGCAGACCTTAGAGGAGCTAACTTAAGAGGAGCGTTGCTTATAGCAGCGGACCTCAGAGATGCTGACATGAGAATGACTGATCTTATTGGTGCAGACTTTAGAGATGCTGATTTAAGCGGTGCGAATCTCACAGGAAGCATCTTTCTCACCCAGGCGCAAATTAATTCGGCTAAGGGCGATAGTAACACGGCATTACCGCCCGCTTTACGCAGGCCCGATCATTGGTTATAAGGTTTAAATGCAGCACTTCTGTAAAATCAGAGGTGTTTTTTTGTTGTTTTTGTATACATTATTGTTTTTAGTAAAACTTAAAAGTATAGCGAATATAGTGATTTGTATTAGAAATATACCTTTAGGGAAATTTAAATGAAAGAAAGGAAGGAAGGTGAAAATATGTGCCCAAGCGTATTGCAAGCTGTTAAAAGTGTGGTCCAATCGTTCGTTGACGAGGAGCCAAAATCACCCTTACACATCGGTGAAGCCATGCTCTGCTGGTTAGTTTTGGCTTTAGACGGGGAGACACAGGTTCAAACAGAAGTAGGTATTAACAGCACAACGGACCCTGAATTGAGAGAAGCATTTCATGAAGCAGTAGAAATGTTCAAATCGCAGAAGGAACGGCTTATAGAATTTATGATCGCAGAAGGAGTTCCCTTACCACGCTTAAGTGAGTCTAAACCACTCTCCAATCCAACTAGGGTTCCGTTGGGCGTCAAGTTAACGGATCTCGAACTGGCAAACAGTCTTAAGAAAAAAGTATCGATGGCGATTACTAACTGTGCAAATGCCTCAGCCCAATCCCTTCGTATGGATCTTGGAATGATTTGGGCTAAATTTTTGCAAGAACATATAACCTTTTTAACAACATATAAATCACTGATGCGAAAACGAGGGTGGCTTAAAGTTCCACCGCTGTATTATCCACCAGGTTCACCGAATCCAGGAAGGTGAGGTAAGTGCCAGATATAGTAGAAGCTGTTAAAAATGTAGTGCAATCGCTTATGGACGATGAGCCAAAACCACCCTTACATGTTGGTGAGGTTATGTCTTTCTGGTCATTCCTTTCTGAATTGGCGGATCAACAAGTACATTCTGAAGCGGGGGTAAACAGCACAACCGACCCCGATTTGAGAAACGCATTTCATGATGCTATAAAGATGTTCAAATCGCAGAAAGAACGGCTCATAGACTTTATGCGGTTAGAGGGAGTTCCCTTACCAGCCTTAAGCGAGTCTAAACCCAACTCAGACCCTAATGAGGTTCCGATGGGCGTCAAGTTAACGGATGAGGAACTGGCAAACAGCCTTAATATTAAAATGGTTCTTGGGATATCAATTTGTACGAACGCCATAACAGAGTGTGTACGTAACGATGTTAATATGATATGGGTTGAATTTTTACAGGAATACATGAATTTAGGAGTAACCCTGAAAGCACTTTCGAAAAAACGAGGGTGGCTTAAAGTTCCGCCGTTCTATTATCCACCGGGGGCACCGATACAATAAAAGAAAAGCCGGTTCTCGGGAGAACCGGCTTTTTCATTTATGCATTTCGTTAGACTTGACTGTACCCTTATTCGATCTCTGCTACTTTCACCAGCGACTTTCCAAGATTCGCACCTTTAAAAAGATTTAAGAAAGCGTCAATCGTATGCTCAAACCCCTCTGTGATGGTTTCTTCATACTTCAGTTTTCCTTCTTTCAGCCAGCCCGCCAGCTCTTTGGCGCCTTCACCAAAACGGGATGAATAGTTTCCGACAGTAAAGCCTTGCATTAACGAACTGGTCTTGATTAGATACGTTTGCACGCGCGGCCCTACATCTGCTTCCGCGTTATTGTAGGATGAAATCGCTCCGCACACGGGAATGCGGGCAAAATTGTTCAAGAGCGGGAAGACGGCATCGGCAATTTTGCCGCCGACGTTCTCAAAATAAACGTCAATTCCATTCGGGCATGCCTCCTGTAAGGCGGTTGCAACATCCTGCGTATTGTAGTTAATAGCCGTATCAAAGCCTAATTCATCGACAAGGAATTTGATTTTATCATCTGAACCGGCAATCCCGACAACACGGGCACCTTTGATTTTTGCAATTTGGCCGACTATAGAACCAACAGCCCCTGCAGCACCTGATACGACAACGGTTTCACCTTCTTTCGGTTTCCCGATATCCAATAAGCCGAAATAGGCGGTTAAACCGGTCATGCCTAATACACTTAAAAAGGCAGATGCAGGTGCCAGATTCTGATCGATTTTACGGGCCGCACTGTCTTTCACAACGGAATATTCCTGCCATCCCAGTGATCCGAGCACGACATCCCCTTTTGAAAAATGTTCTGACCGGGATTCAACAACCTGCCCAATCGCACCGCTCGAAATCACTTCATTCAACCCAAAAGGAGGAATATAGGATTTTCCTTCATTCATCCGCCCGCGTAAATACGGATCGACTGAAATATAAACAGTTCGTACAAGAATCTCACCGGATGACGGTTCGCCGACCGGCCCCTCCGCCATTTCAAAATCCTCATACGTAGGCGTTCCCTTCGGCCTTTTAATCAGTTTAATTTGTTTTTGCAATGCAAATCATCCTTTCACTTGTCTTCTTACTTAATGTACCTTAAAAGAGGGGATTTTAGAAATAAATGGTATTAAAATTTAGAGAGGTGGGTGGCAGGTAAATTGGTCGAAGTGGCAGGTATATCGGTCGAAGTGGCAGATAAACCGTTGAAAGTGGCAGGTAAAATAAAAAAGGAAACTTAATGGATCCTTTGAGATAGGGAATTCCACCAAAAAATGGGGAAAAACCTTAGAGAAGGGGAAGAAAGATTACCGATTCAGGCTTTTTAGCTTGATAATGATGAGGTTGGCAGGTAAATCGTTGAAAGTGGCAGATAAATCAGTCGAAGTGGCAGATAAACCATTGAAAGTGGCAGGTAAATCGATCGAAGTGGCAGATAAACCGTTGAAAGTGGCAGGTAAATCGATCGAAGTGGCAGATAAACCGTTGAAAGTGGCAGGTAAATCGATCGAAGTGGCAGATAAACCGTTGAAAGTGGCAGGTAAATCGACCAAAGTGGCAGGTAAAATAAAAAGGGAAACTTAATGGATCCTTTGAGATAGGGATTTCCACTAAAAAATGGGAAAAAACCTTAGAGAAGGGGAAGAAAGATTACCGATTCAGGCTTTTTAGCTTGATAATGATGAGGTTGGCAGGTAAATCGTTGAAAGTGGTAGATAAATCAGTCGAAGTGGCAGATAAACCATTGAAAGTGGCAGGTAAATCGATCGAAGTGGCAGATAAATCGTTGAAAGTGGCAGGTAAATCGACCAAAGTGGCAGGTAAATAAAAAAGGAAACTTAACGGATCCTTTGAGATAGGGATTTCCACTAAAAAATGGAAAAAAACCTTAGAGAAGGGAAGAAAGATTACCGGGCCAGGCTTTTTAGCTTGATAATGATGAGGTTGGCAGGTAAATTGTTCAAAGTGGCACATGCTGAACAGCTTCAAAGGCATGAGACTGATAAGGCATTGCGGGATCGTTCGAATTCCGATAAAGTGCTCTTATTCGATTAATACCAACATTTCCAATCAGCAGCATACCTTCACCTTCACCTTCACCTTCTGCCCTAAGCAATGTTCAATATCTGAACTTCGAGCCTTCACAACCGGCATCCATATTACCCCCTTATATCAACACTTATTAATATTTCAATTTAAGGATAAAAGATACCGGTTGTTAACTCTAATCACGAATCCGAGCTTGTTGTTCTTACGGCAAAAGGATATATTGGGTCTCTAAGTTTAAACTCATATGTATATCCATCTACAATGCCTACTACCTTTTCACTATCGTAAAGGTCTAACATAAAGCCTGCCATTTGTTTTGATGTATGATACTTTGGTACCGTGCCATTGTATTCGAATTCGTCAATATCAAGAGAACGTTTTGCAAATTCAGTTTCAGTGGCAGCGGGAGCTAAAACTTTAGCTTGCATTTTTGCTCCTTGAGCTTTTAGCTCATGTGCAAGTCCTTCTGTAAAGGCACTCACGTAAAATTTAGAAGCGCAGTAGGTAATGGCATCTGCCACAATCGTATATCCTCCGCCTGATGATACATTGATCAATTGTGTACCCTCAACAGTTGAATAGTCCCGAACGAAAAGAGATGTCAGAATGGTTAATGCTTCAATATTTAAATGTAACATTTCCTCTATCTTGTTTAGGTTTTGGTTAGCAACGGAAGCAAAGTTCCCAAACCCGGCATTGTTAATCCACGTTTCAATTTGGAATTCACGAAGATTTTCATAAAGTTTATACGCATTTTCAGTAACGGATAAGTCCGTTGTTTGAATGACTACATCTAAGTCTTGGTTAAGATGTGCGATCGCTGATTTTAATTCCGCTAACTTATCTTTTCTGCGGGCTACAAGGATTAAGTTTTTTCCGCGAGAGGCAAAAGCGAGTGCGGTTTCATAGCCAATACCTGAACTAGCTCCGGTAATAACAGTGTATTTCATGTGAATTCCTCCTGAATGAATTTTGAAAGTTATAATGTAGATTATAGTGGTTAGAGTCCACTCTAAGTCAAATGTTTAAAAATCGAACATTTGGAGGCTTTGATGTACGCAATTAGTATTGGGGGTAAGCGCTCATACATTAAGGTATTACGAAAAGGAGAAAATTATTATTCCTGAAAAAGATTATAACTGAAGCACGTCTGGGGTGGCTGCGAAATATGCCCTTAGCCCAAATTAGGAAGTATGCCCAATTATATAATGAATGTGAATATACAACGAATAACTTTTGGAGGATCATAAAAAATCGATTCAGAATCAACTAAAAAACTTGGTAGAAACAGAGAAAATGCTTAAAGACAACAAAGACTTCATTCTTAACCAAAAGTCTAAATAAATTGATCAATATATATTTTCAGATTAGGGAAAGATAATATAAAAAAATGGAAGGAGCAGTGTAAATGGAATCTGAACATAACATTCAACTGACCGCTGTAGAAGTGGCCCAAATTTGGTCAGCTTATATTAACAGCAGCATGTCGCATTGTTTATATACATACTTCTTGGAAATAGTGGAGGATAGTCAAGTACGCCTCATTATAGAGCAGGGATTAGAACTATCAGAAAGTCATTTGGCTAAATTGACCGTGTTTTTTCAAAAAGATGGGTATCCGGTACCATATGGATTTAAAGTGGATGAAGATGTAAACAGATCCGCTCCTCGACTATTTTCGGATAGTTTTATGTTAAATTTTATACATAATATGGGAATTGTTGCTCTTAATTTTTATGCGGTTGCCAAGACGTTTTCTGTCCGTTCAGATTTAGATTCCTATTTTGCCGAATGTCTAAATGAACTGAGCGAGTTTAATACGATGACGAAAAATCTTTTATTATCTAAAGGCTTATACGTCCGGTCGCCTTACATACCTCCGGCAAAAGAGGTTCACTTCGTAAAAAGCCCAAATTTTATATCGGGATTATTAGGCAAAAAAAGACCATTAACAGCAATTGAAATCACAAACTTGTATGCAAATCAACAAAAAAATGCGTTAGGCCATGTAGCCATGATGGCATGGAGGCAAGTGGCTCAATCAAAAGAAGTAGCGGAATTTATGGTTAGAGGAAAGGAAATTGCTTTTAAACATGCAAAGGTATTTGCTTCCGTGCTGGAAGAAAATGATTTACCTGCTCCGATGTCGTGGGATACGGAAGTAACAGACTCAAAAGTGGCCCCTTTTTCTGATAAGATGTTGATGTTTATGGCGACTTTTTTGACCGCATTGAGTATTGGCTACTATGGAACAAGTATGGCAACCAGTTCAAGAAAAGATTTGGCGCTCGATTATGTTCGTTTATCCGCAGAAATAGCAACATATGCGGAAGACGGAGCCAAAATCATGATCGATAATGGATGGCTGGAGGAGCCGCCTCTGGCACCGGACCGTGATAAACTGGCAAAGCAATAAGTAAGAGTTAATTGGGCATGTGCGTGCGATGACAAAAATAGTCATCGCTATTTTCAGATTCAAACTTGCTTATTCAAGCATAAAATAGGTTGATGATTTGAACCGAATAAGCGGGTGTATGAATATGGGGAGTAAACTAGCGATTATCACAGATATTCATGGGAATCGTTCGGCGTTGAAAGCAGTTTTGGACGAGATTGATAAAGATAGTCAGATTGAACATATTTATTGTTTAGGTGATTTAATCGGTATCGGACATGAAACAAATGAAGTCCTTGAGTTACTATTTTCGCGTAATGAGATATCTTTCGTTATGGGAAATCACGATGAGGCAGTAGTAAATATAATCTTGGGTAATGAACCGGCCAGTGTTGGTGAACAACGGGAGGTCCATCACTGGATTGCCCCTCGTTTAGATAAAAAATTTATCCCTTATTTATTAAAAATGCCCAAAAAATTATCGGCGAACCACAGCGGAAAAAGGTTTCTTTTTGTCCATTACCACTTAGATGAACAAGAGAAATTTTTAACAATCGATAAAAAGCCAACGACAAAAAAACTTGAAAAATGCTATCAAGCAATCAATGCCGATATTGTTTGTTTTGGGCACCACCATAGAATCCACCATTTTAAATCCAGGGAACGGCTTTATCTTAACCCCGGCTCTCTAGGCTGTCATCACAAGCCTTTTGCTCCTTACGCTACGATAAATGTCGGTGAAGCCGGGCAAATCAATGTTTCGTTTCATGAAGTGCCCTACGATAATAAGGAGTTTCTCCTTTCCTATAAAAAACGGAATGTACCTGCTCAGGATTATATGTTAAAAACGTTTCATGGCAACCAACATCTGCACTATATGTAATTTTTCAACTGAATAAATCTGTTTATTAGATTAACACTAACCTTAGTGTTAGCATTTAACACTAAACTTCAATGTGGAGGGATATACGTTGAATATTCTTATCAGCTTAATCACAGCCCTATTTATAATAGGTATAAGAGCAGCATTCTTATTAAATAATATAACCGCTCGGTTAAAATATTTGTTGAGAGTGCCATCTTTTACGTAAGCTTGGAATATATCGTCTCATTCGCATTGTTGAGAAAAAGGTGAGCATGAATGGTGCTTGCCTTTTTTAATGAATTTTAAAAGTTTTAATGGTAAAGTTTCATATCTCTTGCTGAATTAGTAAATAATAGCTAAGAGGTGATTGTATGGAAAAGGATAAAATAAAACTCACATCTTCCGAAATAGGAACACTGTGGGGAGAGTATATAAACGGAACAATGACAGATGTCGTAAATAGGTATATGTTCACGATTATTGAAGATGAATCAATAAAAACTATTTTTGAGGATGCTATCAAGACGTTCGCTAAACAAAAGAAAGGAATCGTCGCCTTTATCGAGAATGAAGGCTTTCCGGTTCCGATTGGATTTACGGAATCGGACCTCAATAATGGAGCAGAGAGACTTTTTACTGATATCTTTTGCTTAAATTATTTACATATTATGACTGTACACGGTTTGCTGGGGCACACCACTGCATTTGGTGTTTCTGTCAGAAAAGACTTAAGGGATTTTTACGATTCCTGTGATAATGATGCGAAAAGAATGTACAATCTAACCATTGAGTTATTGCTTGAAAAAGGGAATTTTCAGAGAGACCCGCTATTTTATCCTGCCAAGAACCCTGAATATATTTCCAGCGAAGATTTTTCAGATGGAATTTTCGGAAAAGGGAGAGTTTTAGCTGCAACAGAAATCATCAGTATTTCAATCAACCTTAAAAAAAGTATTATGGCTAAGACTCTTTCGATCGCATTTAGTCAAGTCGCGCAAACGAAGGAAGTAAGAAAGTTTTTAACGGATTCAGAGGTAACGGCTGATGGACAAATAAAATCCTTTTCGAAAATAATGCAAGCGGATAATTTGCCGGTTCCGAAATCGTGGGAAACAGAAGTGACAACTTCAACGGACGCTCCTTTTTCCGATAAGTTAATGTTGTATCATATCGGGTTCTTGTTCCAAGCGGCACAAAACTATCATGGGGGAGGATTAGCATCAGCCATGAGAACAGACCTTGTAGCCGCTTACGAAGGGACCATTCTAAAAAATCTGATGGTGACTAAAAAATGGTTTGATCTGATGGTACAGAATAAATGGTTAGAGCAGCCGCCACTTGCTCCTAATAGAGTGGAAATAGCAAAAGAAAAATAATAACGATAATGTCCTACCACATGGGGGGACATTTTTAATGTTAAGAAAAGAGCAGTCTTTTGTAACTCATTATAAAGGATACTAATTTATTCTCCTTATCCAAATCAAATTGGAATATTAATTCTTCAGTTCTACCCCGCAAATCTCAATTCATTATCCATGAATCCGGCGTTAATGTATAATGTTATTGATGCGATATATGTAAAATGACGCAATTTTCCTTAAGGTTTTGAAAGAAAATCCCCTTTTTTGATAACGGGTATCAACATGGGTAAAAAGACTAAAGGAAAATAGAAGGATTTATTTTCCCCTTACATCTCTTAAAATACATAGAAAGAGGTAGAGTAATATGTTTAAAAGAATGATCATCCTTGTGGTACTCTCAATAATTTTAGTAGCATTAGTATGGGTTAGAGCTCACAACGCTGCTCCTGCTCCTGTTAACACGACAAGTACTGTTTCCTCTGAGTTCACTACGGTAGAATACAAGATTACCAATATTAAAGGTAATCAATACTACGGAAAAGAGGATGACGGGACAGAAATCCATTTTTCTGCTAAAAACATCCATTCGGGTGATAAGATACAAGTTAATGATGTGGTCATATGCTATTTTGAAAAGGATAACTTAGGTAAAGGATTAGTAAAAGTCGAGAAGAAATAACCGCTTAATATGAGGAAGCAGATTACTCTGAATGAGGAAGTGATGATAAGATGCTTTATACATGGGATATCGAGAGGATTATTAAAGAAACATTAGCTGAGCACAATTTAGATATTAATTATGAATTTAACAATAAATTAACTGCACCTATGAGTTATAACGTATCACACAATACGATAAGGTTTAACTACTTACAAGTTAACGGATATAAAGCTAAACTTAACTTTAAAATTAAAGAGACAGATGAAAACTTTGTTAAAATTATTCTTTATCATGTGCTCGGTTATTATTTGGATTTTAAGAAAAATAAACATGATACAAGGATAATAATGTATGGTAAGGAAGAAGAAAAAGAACAGCTTTTATCTCTAATAGAAACGAATTCCTGGGAATATGGAAGAACATTGGTACCTAAACAACTAGTAAATTCATATGATCAAGTACGTGAATTAGATAAAATGTTATTACATAGCAAATAAACGAATATATTTTTACCAGGCGTCTGAATCGGATGCCTTTTTTCTACATTCTGAGCCAACCGACATAATATCTTCCTCAACTCCTGCTCCGCTATCAATAAGAAAAGCTGCCACGAATATGGCAGCCTTGATTTACTACTAATTCCCTTCTATTTCATCTAATCTTCGTGCAAGAGTGAATCCGGGCTTGCATTTACTAAAAGAAGAATGGAGAAAAACCAAATCCAACAAATGGGAAGAAAACAGGTGGTCTAAAACACGGTCTAAAAAATGGTCTCGGACCAAAAAAACCAAATCCGTATCCATCAGTAGAACTAGAAGAACTTAATTCTTCAATTTCAAGGCCATCTTTATTTACCTTTACGACTCTACCAATTGACCATTCCCCTTGATTATTTTTAAACTTAATCATTTTACCCTCTAAACGACGTGCTTGATTATAATCTATTTGCATTCAAAATTCCTCCTTCCTATATGAACATACTTTAATGTATGGAGGAAGTCCTTTATGTGGAAAGGCAAACAACCTAAGCTTGTCCAATTATTTACCGGTACTTTGAAATGGGCTAAATGAAGGAAATTTCCTGTCAGTACGCCTGATTTGTCTTTTTTTATAGCAATCATTCTCCGAATTTTCGAGGCTAAATGTTCAGATTTTCGTAACACCTTTTTTAAAATAGTAGATGTATAATTCATAATACAAGAGGAGTTTTTACGTTTTTAATAATTTATATAAAAAATTTGGGGGGGCGGTTTTTTTGTTCAAAATTTTATTTTTTGTTGTTTTAATCCCGGTTACGATCCTATTGTTGTGCGCTTTTGTAAATGGGCTGATTGAGTTATATTATAAAGAACAAGAAGATAAAAAAAGGATGGTCAAAGAAGGAATTGAAGGATATCTAAATCAAATATTTGGATATGGAACGGTTCAAATATTTAAGTCGATCCTCGATGCTGAAGGCACATTAAGATATATTATCTATTTGCCGCATTACGAGTGGTTTAAGTCCCCAACGTACAAATGGTATGAAGTGTATACGACCGATAACGGCTACAATCATATCGAAATTGAAGGGTAGTTTACATATTAAGAACGAAAAGCCAACTGACTTAGCAGTTGGCTTTTCGTTGCTTCTTTTGCAATAACAAAAGCTGAAGTAGGGTCGAAGCAGCCAATCAAATTACATCAAGCCGGAAATATACCATCCGTTATATCGGGAATCGCGGATGAGTACCGGGATATGCTGGGGGCCTTTAGATATTCCGTGGAAATGGAAGCGCTGGTAAAATCGTACATTTTTATAAAAATTAATAGAATTAGCGGATGCGAAAATATTATTCTTGAATAATATATAGTACATCTTAAAAAAAGAGGTGATAGAATGGTTAAGGCAATTACAACTGGTGTATTTCATGTGCCCATTGATAACCAAGCGATAAATAACAATACGATGATCAACATCTATTTCAAAAGTCTAGTATACATATGAAATTGGAATAAACCATTTTTGAAATAAGGCTTCGGAAAGGCGTTTCCTTTTAATATCAACTGTTTCACTTATCTAACCTAAATATAACAGCCATTGTACCCTTACAATTTAATATATATTTTCATATGCAAACTTCGGAAGAAATGACAAGGAAATCGCTATCTACCAATAAAAAATGACTATCAAATTAACATACAATTTGATAGTCATTTTTAATGTTTGCGATGTTAGAAATCGATGCTCTTCTTTGGTTATATTTACTGTCTTTTAATTTAAATGATCTTTAATTGGAAAGATGCCCGGATTCACTAGAGGTTCAGATCTATTAAATAAAATGATGGTGAATACAATTTTAGGCAACTGCTAAAGAGTCTATGAAATTCATCTCTAATTTACTTCAAGAGCGAAGGCATATCCGGCATCACCGTTAGATACATGAACCTTTTTTTTATCCATCCACTGTACACCGTACGAATAATAATAAATACCTTTTTGTGCAGGTGCGGTAAATTGGTTATCTATTACCATGACTCCAATTTGTTTAGTTTCATTCATCTGGACAACATGGAATTCAGTGGGTTTTGGCTTATAATCCATCACCAACGTGATCGTTTCACCGGGTTTTACGGTGATAGGCTTTTTTCCTTTTAAAAGCTCACGCGGTCCAAGGGTATCAACACAGGTAGCTTTCCAGCAATAAGTACCGAGCGTCGTTTTATGCGTTTCATCACCGATCTTAACGAAGACAGTTGGAGGTTTTCCGCTATCCGCCTTGGGCACAGAGACTTTTTCATTTGAACAGCCCATAAGGGTAAAAAGAATCATAATAACAAATCCAAACAACTGTTTGTTCATTGCATCGCCCCCTTTTGATAAATAGACGTTTCTAATGATAGATAGTTACTGCAGGCAGATCACTCAACCCGCCAACGTCAATGCGATTCGGACAGACTTCCGTTTAAAACGTTTCATACAAAATCGTTCCTGTTTGCGAAAGGTCATAATCGCCAATCGAGTTAATTTCTGACTGAAACAGATTAGATGATAAAATTTCCTTTACCAACCGAATGGTTTCTTTGGTTTCAGGCGTTTTTAAAATCACCAGGTCATAGCGTTCCGTGATTAAAGGAACAAAATCGATGCCAACAATTTTTGCTGCTTTTTCAATTCCCACTCCCACATCGGCGATACCGGTAGAAACGGCCGAAGCTACACTTAAATGACTCGTCTCTTCGTGCTCATACCCGTTAATGTTCTTAGGAGAAAGCCGGTGGATTCTTAATTGTTCATCGAGAAGGATTCTTGCGCCTGACCCTTTCTCCCGATTAATCATGGTTAGGTGTTCCTGATTTAAATCAGACCAAGCGGTGAGGCCGAGGGGATTCCCCTTTTGCACATAAAAGCCGGCTTTCCGAGAAATCAGATTGATTAAAATATAGGGATAGCCGACCAAAATCTTTTTAATATAAGGAAGATTATATTCTCCTGTATCACCATCGAACATATGGACACTCACAATGTCACATTCCCCATTGTACATAGAGATAAGGCTATTTAAGCTTCCGGTATAGGAGCGTAATGTTTTATAGGCAGAATATTTCTCAATGTGTTTCCCTAGAATATCTAAAACCATGTCTTGTCCACTAATAACAAGGGGTTGTGAATCCTTTGATTCCATCCTCTGAGAAGGAATAGTCTGATTCATTTTATGCCGGCTAATATACGTTTCTAAGTCTTTCGCATCCATCCTCATTTGTCTTCCGACACGGAATACAGGCAATTCGCCTTTTTTAATGAGGTCATAGATGGTTAGTTTGGATACCTTTAAAAGCTGTGACACTTCTTCAATTGTATAGGAAAGCTCCTTCGACATTTGTATCCCTCCTTCTTCTATTTTAGCTCATTGCCTTTTAAAAAGTATATTCATATTAAAATGTGATTTTTTTTACACCATAACTAATTATAAATAGTTATAATTAAACATAACTAGTTATAACGAATAGGAAGGAAGAGGCAGGGTGAAAAAACGATATCTTTTATTTTTCTCGTTGATGCTGTTATTGCTTGTAATGTCAGGATGTTCCACAAAGGAACAAAGTAAGAAAGTGGAATTAACGGTTTCGGCAGCAGCTAGTTTACAAGACGCACTAAATGACATCAAAGCTGCCTATGAAAAAGCTCATCCGAATGTGACGATAAACTATAACTTTGGAGCTTCAGGGGCTCTTCAACAACAAATTTCCCAAGGAGCACCTGTGGACCTCTTTTTCTCAGCGGCTGAAGACAAATTTAATCAATTGGTCCAAAAAGGGACCATTGAAAAACAAAAAGGATCCGATCTTCTTGGGAATGAAATGGTATTAGTCGTGCCAAAGGATACGAATAAGGGAATCAAGGACTTTACGGATTTGACGAAAGCAACAAAAATTTCGATCGGAACCCCAGAGGCTGTACCGGCCGGGCAGTATGCAAAGGAAACATTAGGAAACTTAAATATCTGGAATGCGGTTCAAGGGAAAATGGTATACGCCAAAGATGTACGCCAAGTTCTTACATATGTAGAAACGGGAAATGTAGATGCAGGGATTGTTTATAAGACGGACGCGTTAATTTCGCCGAAAGTAAAAATGATCGCCACCGCTAAGGACAGCACCCACACTCCGATTATTTATCCCGTAGGAGTGATAAAAGACAGCGCCCATCTACAAGAAGCCAAACGCTTCTATGATTATCTCCATAATGAAAAATCGATGCAGACCTACGAAAAATACGGATTTAAAAGTCTTAATAAACAATAATAAAAGGAACATTGTTTAGGGGTCGAGATCCATTCGGCTCCTTTTTTTGTCTTGCCCTCGTACGCTGACTAAGTAGGTGGGGGGAGTGAGTTGGCAGGTAAATCATTGAAAGTGGCAGGTAAATTGGTCGAAGTGGCAGGTAAAATCACAAAAGTGGCAGATAAATTGATGGAACCGGCACGTATATAGAATCTCCCCCGAAAAAGGTAACTAAAAGATGATACTTAAGGAAGGAAAGAGCTCTATTTTAAAAAAAAGAAGGGGCATTAAGGTATTTATAGCTATTTTAGTAGGTGAACGACATCAGTTGGCAGGTAAATCATTGAAAGTGGCAGGTAAATTGATGGAACCGGCACGTATATAGAATCTCCCCCCGAAAAAGGTAACTTAAAGATGATACTTAAGGAAGGAAAGAGCTCTATTTTAAAAAATAGAAGGGGCATTAAGGCATTTATAGCTATTTTAGTAGATGAACGACATCAGTTGGCAGGTAAATCATTGAAAGTGGCAGGTAAAATGGTCGAAGTGGCAGGTAAAATCACAAAAGTGGCATGTAAATCGATGGAACCGGCACGTAAATAGGAGCTCCCCCAAAAAAGGTAACTTAAAGATGATACTTAAGGAAGGGAAGAGCTCTATTTAAAAAAATAGAAGGGGCATTAAGGCATTTATAGCTATTTTAGTAGGTGAGCGACATCAGTTGGCAGGTAAATCATTGAAAGTGGCAGGTAAATTGTTCAATGTGGCAGGTAAATCAATGGAACTGGCACGTAAATAGGAGCTCCCCCAAAAAGGTATCTTAAAGATGATAAATTGAGTTCTATTTTAAATAATGGCTCTGTTAAATACTATTGTTGAAAATTTAAAATAAACAAAAAGGGCTTCAAAATTTGAAGTCCGTTTGTTTATTATTCCAATAGGTCTTATGTCCGTTACTTTTTAAAATTCCATTATTGGGTACTTGTTTAATTATAAGTAGAAGATTTAGTATATCTACCGATGATGACATAGAGTTTAGTATAATCAAAAATTTTAATGTTGAAGTTAAAACTCCAAAAAAACCTAATATTAATGGCAAAATAACTGAAATAATGATGAATGGAGCTATTGTAATTAGTATATATCTTGTTTTTGAAATATTTTCTTCAGTGGCTACAAACCCACCCAATAAAGTAAGTCCAATAAATGTATTTTTTGATTTAATAAAATTGGGTATGAATATCAAATGAAGTAATTCGTGAAGAATTACAAGTAATATTATAAAAAAAATAATTCCTAAGTTAATAGTAAATAAAATAGAATCAGTTTGAGGTTCTATTCCAAAATCTTTCAACGATACATTAGAAAGCATATTTATTATCCCAACAGAGATAAGTGCATTGATAATCATTAAAGGAATAATTATAAAAAAAATAATTCCTAAGTTAATAGTAAATAAAATAGAATCAGTTTGAGGTTCTATTCCAAAATCTTTCAACGATACATTAGAAAGCATATTTATTATCCCAACAGAGATAAGTGCATTGATAATCATTAAAGGAATAGATAAAAAAATAGCACTTATTAAATGTTTAGGTTCTTTCATTGGAACCCATTCATTTTTAATCAACTCAAAATGTAAACTTTCATAATACTGTGGCAATTTGTTTTTTATTTTCACGAGTTACCTCCATTATTTATTTAAGAAATTTTTAATTATCCCATCTATTTTCCTATAGTCCTAATATATACGTTCGTATTGTGTGATAAGGTTCATTTATTGAAAATAAACAACTTTTACTTATAAGGCGTTTATAGCTATTTTAGTAGATGGACGAAATCAGTTGGCAGGAAAATCTTCAAAAGTGGTAGGTAAATTGACGTAAAAAGGAGCTCCCCCAAATTAAAAATGAGCCACCAAAACACTTCAAAGGGCCCTAATGTGAACAATTGAATTTGATTTCAAAAAAAAAACCGCTTAAAAAGCGGTTGTCGATTAGCTTATTGATTTGAACTCACTTTTTGGATTAGGTCCATATTGATTATCATCCGGTTGACTGTCTTGGCACATAAATACAAGGAGAATAATGGTGCCAACAAATGGAATAAGGCCAAGTAAGATCCACCATCCACTTTTTCCGGTATCGTGTAATCTGCGGATGGAAACAGCTAAGTTAGGCAATAATACCGCCAAATCATAGATCGTTGATAATACTGGATATACATGTAAGATTTTATCTAATGTTATAAGTATGATGGAAACGATAGCATTGAAAAGAAAAAACATCCAGTATTCCTTACGCTGTGCTCTCCCTTGAAAGCCTACATAATTCTTTAACACACTCAAATACCACTGCATGTCAAAAACCTCCTTATTTTATGATTTTTTGTCTCTTGTAACATATTTTAGTATATCATCTGTTTACTATGTTGTTTATAAAGATTTGGACAATTTAGTATATGATGGAAATTTAACTACATTCTTTAAAAGTGATTTTTTTAAAGGAATATCGTTTGGCTATCCGGAATTTCTTCGCAAATTTCACCATTTAATAGTACTTAAGGTGACTTTATAAAACTCAAAATTCCCCCCTAATGATCATTCAGTACCTTGCATTATTTAATAGCTGATGGTATATTATTCCTGTAATAGAAAAAAATTACGTTCAACTACTATACATTACACAATAGCATACATTACTTTATAGGTAGGTGAGTCACTTGAATGTTCAATTTAAGAAAGGTGCACTGGAATTATGTGTATTGGTTTACACCTTGAAGAAGGACCGCTATGGTTATGAGCTGGTTCACAGCATCTCGGATAAAATCCATATCGCGGAAGGAACGGTATATCCTTTATTACGGCGGTTAACAAATGAGGGCTATTTCGCTACATACTTGTCGGAATCCAATGAAGGCCCGCCGCGAAAATACTATCAGCTGACGAAGGCGGGACGGGAATATCTCGAACAGCTGGTACAGGAATGGCAGCAATTTTCAAAGAGTGTCAATGAGATTATTGAGGAGGGGATGAAGCATGACTAAACAGCAATTTTTAGACGAACTGAATCGTCTGTTAGCGCCATTGCCTGATATCGAACGAGAAGATATTTTAAGTGATTACGAGTCACATATTGAATCGGCGATCGAAAATGGAAAAACGGAGGAAGAGGCGGTTGCGAATCTAGGATCGCCGCGAACGATCGCCCATGAATTAGGGGCATTTCAGCCGGTTGAAAAGACGTCATTTACCGATTTTATTTCACAAAAACAAACCGGTTTGAACATTATTGCCTTGATAGGAATGCTGCTCTTTAATCTTACTTTCATCGTTGGTCCCGTTGTCGGAATCGCCGGTACGTTTGTCGGGCTTTATGTAACGGCAATCGGTTGTCTTCTTTCTCCTCTGGGTTTCATCATGAATTTATTTACGCACGATACACCGATGCTGCTCATGTTCTTCTTCGTCCTCGCCGTCTTTTCATTTGGGTATCTGCTGTTCCTGTTGACACACTTTTTGGCAAAGGGATATATTCGCTTACTCCGTTGGTATTGGAAGCTCAATGTGAAAATCGTGAGAGGGGGTTATTAAGGTGAAAAAGTTATCGATAGTTGCCGCTATTTTGGGATTGGTGATTGGAGTCATTGGAGTTTTCTATTACGGGTTTGTCCATCCTGCCTCGGCGGTTGCGGTAAATGAAACGAAAACGATTCAAGTTAAGGACATTAATAAAATAAACCTGGAATCACGTTCATCCAGCGTCCATTTTTATCCTTCAAAAACCGACGCTTTAACCGTTCACCTCCACGGCAAAACCTCCCGAAAGGATCTGGTGTTTTCCGTAAGCAAGAGCGGTGATACGGCAATGATTGATATCGGGCCGAAAAATGATCAAAAATTTCATTTATCGCTATTTGAGTTCATGTCCAATCACCTGCAAGCCGATGTGGAGGTACCGGAGAAAATGTACAGTGAACTCACCGGCCGCTCGCAGGCAGGCAGTATTGAAATCCGGCAAATTTCAGCGGGCCGCATAGATTTGAATTCTTCCGCAGGCAGTATTAAAGGGGAAGACTTAAAAGGCGATGTAACCGCCCATTCTTCAGCGGGAAGTATAAAACTAACGAACATAGAGGGGAAAATGGATTTAACCAGCAGCGCCGGTTCGGTGGATGTCCAAGTAAAAGCGATTACCCGAGACATCACTGCCAGCAGCAGCGCAGGATCCGTTCGAATCGTAACCGGGCAGCAGCCGGAGTCTCTGCAACTGAACCTTCAGACATCTGCGGGCAGTGTGAATATCAATCTGGCCAACGTTTCGTACACAACAAAGGAACATGACCGCGTCATCGGCTCCATCGGCTCAGGCGGTCCGAAGCTGCAGCTGGAATCCAGTGCGGGATCTGTGTCTATCAATAAAAAATAGAATCATTTTAAGTAAAGGAACACAGTTTAGGCTGCCGAGATTGAATCGGACGCCTTTTTCTGTTTTGTTCTAAAGAGAGGACGGATCTAGGGATTGTGATTGTCCAGGAGGATGGACAGGTAATAGAGTCTGCCGGGAAAGACAATGAGTTATCTTATTCGTACCGAGTAAAATTTACCGATTAACCTAACAAGCACCGTTCCACGTGCCTGGTGCCACCTATCCGATATTTGTAAAGGATGGATAGGTTTTTTCTTTCCCAGTTCCCAAGGAGAGTTTTGAGATTAAAATAATAACTGTCATTATTTTTATTTTATAGCTGTAGGGATGTAGTGTTTTTTAAGAGACAGAATTATCTTGACATTCTTTTTGTCGGTTGATAAAGTTATAAAAAAATATTTCTTATCCAGAGAGGTGAATAGACTGGCCCGATGAAACCTCAGCAACAGGTCTACTAAGATACTGTGCTAACTCCTGCGGGTGATGATACCTTGATTGATAAGAGTGTAGGTTTTATTTGTCAGTAATGCACTCTTTTTAAGAGTGCATTTTTGCTTTTTCTTGAAGGAGGAGAAAGAAGGTAATCGAATATTTCTAAGAAAAATTAAAGTTGAGTTATAGTTTAAAAGTGAGAGGAAGATTTGCATGTTTAAGATAAAACAGAATTTTTCTATTATCTTATGCTTTATCCCAAAGATTCTCCAAATATTTTTGAATATATCCCTCGTTTTACTAGCAATCATTTTATCTATTTTACTAGTTAAGGAATTAATCATTTTCATTCAGATTTTGATAGGGGGAGGCAACAATGACTTTAAACTTTTTCTTGCCAATATACTTATCTTCTTTTTATATTTTGAGTTTATTTCTATGATTGTTAAATACTTTAAAGAAGATTACCACTTCCCTATTAGGTATTTTTTATATATTGGCATAACGGCAATGATAAGAATAATTATTGTTGATCACGATCACCCTCAAAATTCATTATTTTATGCGATTATTATCTTAATCCTAATAATTGGGTATTTCATTATCAATTTAACTCCTCGTGAAAGGCCCGATAGTACCCGGTTGAATAAAAAATAATAATTGCTTGTCACTATTGTTCGAATGGAAAAGTTGAAGGATGTTAGGTGCACGAATATTTCCAAAGTTATTGTACGTATCCCGGGTTGGAAAAGATGGATATGTTCCTATTTTTATTGATAAAAAACCGCAGGTAGTAACGTTAGGGTGAACCGTATCATAAATAGATACGGTTTTTTTGTACAACTCGATAGCTCACAAAGAGGATACTAAATTTGATATTCTATTAAAAAAATGAAACACCAATTGACATTCTTTTTACTATTTTTAGACGGAAAACCTTTTAAAATAGAAGCCTCGCGGGATATTTAATCAAACGTTTGATTAAAAAGGATTTTAGTCGGATTTTGTCAAGTTTTCAGGTCGAGGGGATGGACTAATTGAGTATAGCCTGCCTGTTCTGGCGGTTATGCCGATTTCATTTGCGAATAGCAGGGTCTTTTTGCGAAAACGCACATAATAGTAACTTAATTATTAAAAAAGACTGAAGGCAAATCCGTATAGTTGGGATTTGCCTTCAGTCTGTGACTCTCTTTTTAATCGAGACTTACTTATCTAATTCTGGCACCATCATGACCAACTCGATAAGAACCAATCTTCGTATCATGTGCCATGATACCGCTGCTATAGAGGTAGTACCACTTACCGCCGGTTAAGATCCAGCCGGTCGCCATCGAACCATCTTTATTTAGGAAATACCAGTTCTTGTTATACCATAACCAACCGGTTTTCATGGCTCCGGTGTTGTCCAGATAGTACCACTTCTTCCCGTCTAGAATCCAACCGGTAGTCATAATACCGGTAGATTTATTGAAGTAGTACCATTTACCTTTATCAAGAACCCAACCGGTTTTCATTGCACCGGTAGCAGTATCCAGGTAATACTTCTTGCCGTTGTACACTAACCAACCCTTTTGTTTTACGTTGTTTACATAATAATAGCGTTTACCATTTTCAGTAACCCAACCATTCAGATTCGCTTTCATAACTGTAACATTTGTTGGACTGCTTTCATTTCCTGCGCTGTCCGTTGCAGTAACAGTTAAAATCGAACCGGCATTTTCATGAGGAATTCTCGTTGTGAACTTTCCATTATCACCGGCTACAGAGGCACCAATTTGAACTCCACCCAGAGAAACAATAACTTTCGCATTAGGTTCCGTAACACCGGTGATCACATTTTCATTATCGTGGATGGGATTAACTAAAGGCGGGGTGGGGGGTGTTGTATCTTGTTGCTGGTCTATGAAATCCCAAGCCAAACCATATGTATCATCTGTTGTATACATACCGACATTTAATGCACTTATATAGTAAACTCCTGCTGGAAGATTGTATCCTAATGTTAATTGGTGGTCATCTTGTTGCATATAATCAGAAAAAATGAGATTATCATTTGCATCCGTAAGCACAAAACCAATGTCTGATAAAGAAGTGGTTTGCATGATTCCCGATACACCTATTAAACCGGACTTTGGGACAGTGATTTGGTAGGTGTCAATGTCATAGTCAGTAAATGTACCTAGAACAATATCCCCTCTATTTAAAAGGTTTGCATTATAAATTTCGTTATTTGGCTCTACCTCATAAACATAATTACCAGTTAAATCTTTTGACTTAACGACACCCTGTGATTTAATGTCAGCTTTAATTCCACCTTGTGTTTTCACCTCAGATTTTAACAATCTATCAATTTTAGCATTTTCAAAGCCAGCCATTTTATGAATTTGACTTTGTGATTTATCCTTGTTCAATTGACCTTTTAGTGCATCATAAGGTGACTGAGCATGTGCATTCACACCTCCTAACAACAAAAGACCTGTTGACAAAGCAACTAAACTACCAACCTTTTTAAGCTTTTTCATTCTCACGTTCCCCCCTGTTTTGGTAAAATACACCTAATTTTAACACGGATTACCAATATGGCAGGATAATATAAATAGACACTTTATCCTACGTTGTGACACTTTTCCTATTTTCTTGTAAAAAGACGGAACCATATTAAAAAGAGTGACTACTATCTTATAAAATAAATGAATGTAAATAGGTAAACAGAAGAAATCATAAACTAAAAAAATGCTACCTCAAGAAAAGAGGTAGCATTATCATTTTGCACGAATCGTAATCATGTTCCGCAATAGGTTCGGTAACGACAGGCCGATGGCGCAGGCAGTGCAGCGTACTCATCCTGTTCGGGCGTGTTCGCGAAGGGATTTGAAAGAACAGCAAGCAGCCGCTCCATCACGCTGTAGTCGCCTTCCACTGCGGCTTCAAGTGCCGCTTCTACCCGGTGGTTCCGAGGGATGACCGCAGGATTGCTGTTCCGCATCAACTGAATCGAAGAGGCCTTCGATTCCCCAAGTCTTTTCTTCCACCGTTCATGCCACTGAGTAAATTCAGGGGTTCCGAACAGGGGCGTATCCTCAGGTGTATCAAACGTTAAGGCGCGGAAGGTATTGGTATAGTCCGCACCATGCTTCTGCATCATATTGAGGAGGTCTTCAATCAGGGATTCATCCTGTTGCTCTTCGTTAACGATTCCCAGTTTGGCTCTCATTCCCGCAAGCCAATGACTGCGATACAACTCCATAAAATGGGAAATCGCATCCTGGGCTAGCTTAACAGCCTGCTCCTCATCGTCATGCAGCAGCGGCAATAGGGTTTCAGCAAAGCGCGCGAGATTCCAGCCGGCAATATACGGCTGATTGCCATAGGCATAGCGGCCTTGGCGGTCAATGGAACTGAATACCGTATCCGGATCATACGTATCCATGAAGGCGCAAGGACCGTAATCAATGGTTTCTCCGCTAATGGTCATGTTATCGGTGTTCATCACTCCGTGGATGAAGCCCACCAGCTGCCATTTGGCAATCAGGGCAGCCTGACGCTTGATTACTTCCTGAAGGAGCGAAAGATAGCGGTTCTCATCCGCTTCAACGTCCGGGTAATGGCGCTTGAGTGTATAGTCAGCGAGAATCCGGAGTTCCTCAACAGTGCCCCATTTGGCAGCGTATTGAAAGGTGCCGACACGGATATGACTGGCAGCCGTACGGGTCAGAATGGCACCGGGCAGGTCGGTTTCACGGATGACGACCTCGCCGGTTGTCACCACAGCCAGACTGCGGGTGGTAGGAATACCAAGCGCATTCATGGCTTCGCTAATAATGTATTCGCGCAGCATCGGTCCAAGTGCCGCCCGGCCATCGCCTCCTCGGGAGTAGGGCGTCCTGCCCGGACCCTTGAGCTGAATATCAAACCGTTCGCCTGAAGGGGTGATCTGTTCGCCAAGCAGCACAGCCCGGCCGTCCCCTAACATCGTAAAATGCCCAAATTGATGCCCGGCATAGGCCTGAGCAAGAGGCGAAGCGCCTTCGGGAATCCGGTTGCCGGCAAACACCGCTACGCTATCCTCGCTTTTCAGCGCCTCGGCGTTCAACCCCAGGGAGGCTGCCAACGGTTCATTAAGAATGATTAACTTCGGTGAGCCTACAGGCTTCGGGTTCTGACTGGAAAAAAAGGTTTGCGGCAACTGGGCATAACTGTTGTCAAAGTTCCATCCGGGTTCTTTTATTTCTTTTGACATCGTATCTCCTTCCCTTCTTTTGTCTGAATTTTTCCTTTTAATAAAACATAAATCATGATTTTTTTAGTTATCTACGCTTCAAATCCACACAAGGAGTCCTTTTTAATGTATACTTCTGCCAATTTATTATACACTTTCCACTCAAAGATGACGCTCTTTAAAGATTTCATAGATATATACCGAAATCAGTGCCTTTTTGTGTCTGGGTCTCTTAAATTGCTTTAAACGGATAAGAATAAATTGCAGTCTTACGATTGAAACAAAATTACTCCTTAAGCAATTTGCTTAAGGAGTAATTTTTCTAGTCTAGGTTATTTTAAAACCCCGTTTTTATCGAAAAAGTACCTTTTTCCTGAGATTTTAACCCAACCGGTTTGCATGATTCCACTTGCATTGAAGTAGTAACGGTTTTTTCCTATTTTTGCCCAACCTGTTTGCATAGCGCCGCTGTTAGTAAGGTAATACAAGGAAGAACCGCTTTTTAGCCAGCCCGTTTGCATAGCGCCGTTGGTTTTGAAGTAATACCAGGAAGATCCAACTTTAACCCAACCGGTTTTCATTGCACCGGTCTTATCGAAGAAATACCAGGTAGCTCCTTCTTTGTACCAGCCTGTTTTCTTTATTCCGGTTTTTGAGTCGTAATAATACCAAGTACCTTTTTCTTTTACCCAACCTGAAAGTTTGGTTTTAGAAACGATAACCTTTGTTTCAGTACTCACATTGCCAGCTTGGTCTGTTACTGTAACAATGATTTCAGTTTCGCCTGTTTGAACAGGGATCGTTACATTAAATTTGCCGTCAGCCCCAACTGTTCCAGAGCCAATGGTAACACCTTTAACTTTTACCTGAACTTTTGATCCCGCTTCCGCTTGCCCGGTAAGAGAAGTTGTTTTGTCAGTTACTCCATTTACAATCGGTTTAGCAGGGGAGGTAGCATCTTTAACTACTACAGTAGTTGATTCGCTCACATTCCCAGCCTTGTCCGTAGCGGAAATCACTAATTGAGTCTCCGCTTTTTGAACAGGAATCGTTACACTAACCTTGCCATCAGATCCGGCAGTCCCAGAACCTATAACAGCTCCATTTACTTTAATCTCAATTTTAGATCCAGCTTCGGCTTGCCCAATAACAGAAGTATCTTTATCGGTTACTTTATTCACCACAGGTTTAGCAGGGGAGGTAACGTCCTTGACTACAACAGTAGTGGTTTCGCTCACATTTTCAGCTTTGTCAGTTGCGGTTATCAGTAATTGAGTCCCAGCGTTTTGTACAGGGATGGTCACAGAAAACTTACCATCAGTACCAGCAGTCCCAGAGCCAATAGCAGCCCCATTTACTTTGATTTCAACTTTAGCCCCAGCTTCGGCTTGTCCAATAACAGAAGTATCTTTATCAGTGACTTCATTAACCACAGGTTTAGCAGGAGAGGTAACGTCCTTGACCTCAGCAATAGTGGTTTCGCTCACATTTCCAGCTTTGTCAGTAGCGGTAATCAGTAATTGAGTCCCCGCGTTTTGAACAGGGATCGTTATAGAAAACTTGCCATCAGTTCCAGTAGTCCCAGAACCAATAATAGATCCGTTAACTGTTATCTCAACTTTAGATCCCACTTCCGCTTGCCCAGTTACAGACGAATCTTTGTCAGTGACTTCATGTACAACCGGTTTAGCAGGGGAGGTAGCATCTTTGACCACAACAGTAGTCGATTCACTAACATTCCCGGCTTGATCGGTTGCGGAAACAACTAATGATGTTCCAGCTATTTGAACCGGAATAGTAATGTTGAACTTCCCGTCAGTAGCCACTATACCAGTTCCAATGGAATTGCCATTTGCAATTATAGTAACCGAGGACCCTATTTCCGCCGAACCTGTAATAATGGAATCTTTATCTGTTACCTCGTTAACCACTGGTTTAGCAGGTGCGGTAGCGTCTTTTACGACTACTTTTGTAGAAGCGCTCACGTTCCCTGCTTTATCCGTAGCATTCACGAATAACTCTGTATTTGCGCTTTGGACTGGAATAGTAACACTAAACTTCCCATCAGCACCGACAGTGTCATTCCCGATCACAGTACCATTAGTTTTTATCGAAATCGATGCCCCTACTTCAGCTGTACCGGTAACAGAAGTATCCTTATCCGTAACAGCATTCACTATTGGCATATCCGGTGCTGTAATATCCTTTACAATAACGTCTTTAGTAGTAACTAGTACGTTATCAGAATTATAAACTTCAAACGTCAAAGTATTATTTTCAATTAGATTGTTAACAGGAATCGTAAAATATCCTTGATCATTGGAAGTGCTATTACCTACTTGATTATTATTTTCTATGATCTTCACAGTTGAATTTGTCAAAGCTTTACCCGTAATCGACTGCGAATTTTTTGTGAAGTCATCAATATAGATATCTGCTACTTTATAAGAATAGTAGTAGCTGTAACCGGATAAATCAGTAATTTTTACATTTAAAGTATTACTAGTACCAATGTTGAAATCAGTAATTCTAAATGTACCATCGCTCTTTAACGCGACAATTTGCCCATTAATCTCCATCGTGACAAAAGGAAGTGTTGCCCCGGTTAAATTAACTTTGCCATTGCTGCTGACAAGCGGAGTATCATAAAGCTTAAATGGTACATTAGTTAAAATTCGATTACTAGCAATTAAACTAGAAATATAGTTAGAACCAGTTAAGACTGCTTGCCCGTTACCGGGTGTGTAATAACCAAAGTAGATACTATTTGTAATAAGGCTGCCGCCAGTTATTCGGAGCCCTCCGTAGCTTCTCAAGCCACCAAGTACATATACATTTCCATTGATTGTAACATTGCTATTAATCGTTAAAGTAGCTCCCGGGACAATGTATACATCTGAATTAACAGTCTTATTTGACCATGATTGACTAGTTGTTACGATATAGCTGTCTAATGGATTAACTGATTTTATAACAGTAAAATTGCCAGCACTTAAATCAGTCTGTTCCGCTTTAACAATAGTTGAATTACCATTCGTATCTTTTATTTCAATGGAGTCAGCTTTCCAATTGCCTACTTCTGTATTTCCATCAATAGGAAGGTTGCCTGCAAAATGAGAGCCGTCATAACTAAGAGGTACGGTTACTTTCGCCTGACTAACAGGGGATATGTAGGTAATCGTCGCGTCCTGCAAGTTGGTATCATCGGTCCCATCTACAGTAAAATTCACCTGATCTCCAGACTCTACCACATTTTTATCGATGGATAGTTTAGAAAAGGAGGGTGGATTTGATTCTGTGTAAACAGTAAATTCACCATTGGCTAACTTTCCATTTGTATCATTATAATTGGCAAGATAGGTGTAGTTACCTGAAGTGTCATAAATCATCATGTAATCGACTTTAAAAACTCCGGGTTCAAAGTTAGCTGTGATAGAAATAGTTCCCTCGAAAGAATTAGTTTCAGAGTTGTAGTTCATCGGAACAGAAAAACTCCTCTGAGCAATTGGAGTTTTGTAATACAAGTAAATATTGCGTACTGCTACATCATCAGTTGCCTTCACACTAACTTTTACAGTATCCCCAACAGTAAATGCTTTTTTATTTATACTGATGCTTTCAAGAGTTGGCTTTGTCACGTCAGCTCCGCTTGTTCCGCTAACAGTAAATTCCCCATTGGCTAACTTTCCATCAGAGTCATTATAATTGGCTAAATAAGTGTAATTACCTGAAGTGTCGTAAATCATCAAGTAATCTACTTTAAAAACTCCAGATTCAAAATTAGCAGGGATAGAAATAGTTCCCTCGAAAGAATCAGTTTCAGAGTTGAAATTCATCGGAACAGAAAAACTCCTCTGAGCAATGGGAGTTTTGTAATATAAGTAAATATTACGTACAGCCACATCATCAGTTGCCTTCACACTAATTTTTACTGTATCCCCAACAGTGACTGCTTTCTTATCTATACTGATGCTTTCAAGAGCTGGCTTTGTTACGTCAGCTCCGCTTGTTCCACTAACAGTAAATTCTCCATTGGCTAACTTTCCATCAGAATCATTATAATTGGCTAAATAAGTGTAATTACCTGAAGTGTCGTAAATCATCAAGTAATCTACTTTAAAAAGTCCAGATTCGAAATTAGCAGGAATAGAAATAGTTCCTTGATAAGTATTAGTTTCAGAGTTAAAGTTCATAGGAACAGAAAAACTTCTCTGAGCAATTGGAGTTTTGTAATATAAGTAAATATTACGTATCCCCACATCATCAGTTGCTTTTATACTAATTGTTACTGTATCTCCTGCAGTAACATTCTTCTTATCCACACTAATACTATCCAATACAGGTTTTGTCACATCCGCTGCCGCATACACATGGTTAAATGGTAGCGTGCTAATAATTAATAATAAAGCAGTTATAAATGATAGAACCCTACGCAACCTACACTCCTCTTTTCTTTATGAATACTAAGTAGTTAATAATTATATAATTTACTGAAAAATAGATTGACTGATTTGAATAGATCACCTCACTAATCTACCAATATTTTGCATCTCGAAATATATTATATATCTTAAAATAACAGGTGGAAATACCTTGAAAAGTAAAAATAAAGAGAATTTATACCTAATAAAAAAACAGACTCTTGTGAGAGTCTGCTCATTCGCTAATCAAATATTTAATTAAATAGTCACTCCACACCTGGTTCCCTTTTTCACTAGGAGCACTTTGGTCAGGAAGTAGGTAGTCTTTAAATTTTTCCGAATTGGTATCCGGCCAAGCGGACCAATGATCCAGATAAGCAATATGATTAGATGCAGCATATTTTTTTAGCTTAGCCACCTGAATCGGATAAAACTTCGCTTTATATAAAGGAAAGGATGGCTGAAGGATAAAAGTGGTTTCAGGTTTTTTCACTTTAATATCTGCCATCATTTTCGAAACATCTTTTAATGATTCCTCAATTTTAACGTTTCCGTTATTCATTAAGATAAAGGGCTCCAATACAATTAGATCGGCATCTTCAGCCGCTACTTCCTCTTGTTTATTGCCAGTAACGAATTGGGTAGAAGTAGAGTCAAAGGTTTGGACATCCACTTGGATGGTATTCTCCCCAAATGCTTCCATCAGTTTTTCTTTTACGTTCTTAAAAGTGCCGGCTGTTTCAGAGCCGATTGCCGGTGAGCCGACGAACAGAATCTTATAGGGCTTTTTCTCTTTAATAGCTTGCTGGAATCGCTCAACAGACGTTGTTGGCCAATTTTTTGTTAAAGCGATCAACTCGGTTTCATCCATTGAACGATCAACTTTCTGATCAGGTAAACTAGTATTCTCTTCATGTTTAGAATGAAGGTTTAAACTTTTAGCCGAAGCGGCAATTTTATGATTCCAATACGAATGGCCAAAATATAGTACAGTAATGCAAATAATACCTAATAGAGCTGTAAGAAAATTCCTCATGACCCAACTAACCCCCATAATGTTATGCACTCCCATTATAACAAAAATCATTTGAAAGTTTATTCCAATTTCGATATTTATCTACAATAATTTACAAAATGCTGTAAAATAAGTGAGGGAAATGATATAAAATTTGTAAATGTGAAAAAATAAACATGAATCATAAATGTTCTATGATATAATAATTTTTGTTTTTATTTATGGATAATTTAGGGAGGACCTCATGGAAGAAACCATCAGTTTACAAGAGTTACTGCAAACACTGCGAAAACGAATTAGTTTAATTTTAAGCATCACATTCATTGCGGTTTTAATTAGTGGAGTGGTCAGCTATTTTTTCTTAACCCCCGTCTATCAAGCTTCCACACAGCTTCTAGTTAATCAATCCAAAAAGGACCAGAATACGTTTAATTACAATGAAGTACAAACAAACTTACAACTTATTAATACGTATAATGTCATCATAAAAAGCCCTGCTATTCTTGAGTTAGTTATTAAAGATTTACATTTGAACATGACTGCTGCACAGCTTAATCAAAAAATTACTGTGCAAAATGAAAAGGATTCACAAGTTGTTAATTTATCAGTCCAAGATACAAGTGCGGTATCTGCGGCAAAAATTGCGAATAAAACAGCGGACGTCTTTAAAGATCAGATTGTAAAAATCATGAGTGTTGACAATGTTAGTGTTCTTGCGAAAGCAGAAGTCGCTGAAAATCCTTCACCAATTAAGCCAAGACCGCTAATAAATATTGCGATTGCTTTGGTTGTAGGTTTGATGGCAGGAGTAGGTTTAGCATTTTTGCTAGAGTACTTTGACAATACCGTCAAAAATGAGCAGGAAATTGAAAAACTACTTGGCTTACCGGTACTTGGAGTAATCGCTAAGATGGATGAAACGCAAATGAAGAAAAGTCAGAAAAAAAGCTTAGAACGAAATGCAAGAGTTAGAGGTGAGTCCATTGGTTCTTAAAAAAAATAATAAGAAAAATAGTCATACGAATAGAAGAACAATTGTCACGATGTTGGATTCTAAGTCACCGATATCAGAACAATATCGAACAATAAGGACAAATATTCAATATTCCTCGATTGATCATGATGTTAAGACACTAATGGTTACTTCTGCGGGACCGGGAGAAGGAAAATCAACAACAGTTGCCAACTTAGCAGTCGTGTTTGCACAACAAGGAAAAAAAGTATTACTAGTTGATGCAGATTTACGTAAACCAACGGTCCACTATACATTTAATCAAACCAACACATACGGTTTGACAAGTGTTTTAACAAAACAATTAACATTAGAAAAGGCCGTTTCAGAGACGGATGAAAAGAATTTATTTATCTTGCCAAGCGGGCCAATTCCTCCCAATCCAGCTGAATTAATGAGTTCAAAATCGATGGATGTATTCTTCGATTATGCAAAAGAATTTTTCGATGTTATTCTATTTGATACGCCACCAATTCTAGTGGTTACCGATGCACAGATTTTAGCCAATAAATGCGAGGGTACCATCCTAGTTGTTTCTAGTGAAATAACGGGGAAAGAGCAAATGATAAAAGCGAAAGAACTTCTTGAATCCGCACAAAGTAAATTGCTTGGGGTTGTTTTAAACAATAAGAAGATAGAAAACACAAACTATTATTATTATTACGGGGTTAAATAACAATATTCGACAAATTACACCCTTTACCGCATTTTTTAAAAGTGATAGACTGATAAAAGTTTAGTTTTACTGGCAGTTTTTTGGAAGGGAGTGGCTTGTATGATTGATATTCATTGTCATATATTACCAGGTGTTGACGATGGGGCAAAAAATGTTGATGATAGCATAATAATGGCAAAACAAGCAGCAAAAGAAGGAATCCACACGATCATCGCCACCCCTCATTTAAATAGTCAATATGATAATCGAAGACTATTAATACTAGATAAGGTTGAAGAGTTAAATCAGGTTCTACAAAATGAGAAAATTAATGTAAAAATCCTTGCAGGACAAGAACCGAGGATTTACGGTGAAATTTTAGAGGATTATGAAACCAATCAAATACAAACGCTAAATGATAGTCAGTATTTATTTATTGAATTTCCATCGAGCCATGTACCAAGATATACAGATAAACTACTATTTGATATCCAGGTGAAAGGACTCACCCCGATCATTGTTCACCCTGAAAGAAATTCGGAACTGATAGAACGACCTGAGGTTTTATATCGGTTTGTCGAAAAGGGTGCACTTACACAAGTAACAGCCTCAAGCCTTTGTGGCTATTTTGGGAAAAAAATAAAAAATTTCTCCATCCAATTAATCGAAGCAAATTTAACACATTTCATCGCCTCTGATGCCCATAACGTTGTGAATCGAACATTTAAAATGGAAGAAGCTTTTGATTTCATCGACTCAAAGTTTGGGGATGATCAGGTCTTTCTTTTTAAAGAAAATACAGAGCTTTTGATTGCTGGCCAAAATGTCATTAAGGAAATGCCAGAGCAAATCAAAAAGAAACGGTTCTTTAAAATCTTTTAACCAAGTAAGTAGATGAAATTTTGTGGGTTTAATAACACACCATTTTTATCAGGTTCTATTACCTGATCGGCGAGGCTCCCTGTCCGTTACAAATGGGGGCACTCGATTATGCTGTGGGAGGGAAGAAGTTTGTTCCTATCCTTAGACGCATGTCGTCAAAAGCATGATGTGAGGACGGGTTAGATGCCCGATTTAATAACAAAACAATAAATATCTAATGAAAGAACAAGTATGAAAGCACTTGCATTTCCATTAGATATTTATTTTTTTGTCCACGTACTTTAGTGTGGAAAAGTCTTTTTTAGATAAACGAAATAAAGATAATTGGAGGGTCACAATTGAAGAAAGTAAGAAAGGCTATTATCCCAGCAGCTGGACTAGGAACAAGATTTTTACCGGCTACAAAAGCCATGCCGAAAGAAATGTTACCAATTGTAGATAAACCAACTATTCAATACATAGTTGAAGAAGCGGTTGCTTCCGGTATTGAGGATATCATTATTGTTACTGGTAAAGGGAAGCGCGCGATTGAAGATCATTTTGATTTTGCGTCTGAACTAGAGAGGAACCTAATAGAGAAAGAGAAATACGACATTTTAGAAAAAGTCCAATATTCTTCAAATCTAGCGGATATCCACTATATCCGTCAAAAGGAACCAAAAGGTCTTGGACATGCTGTATGGTGTGCACGTAACTTTATTGGCAATGAACCATTTGCTGTTCTTTTGGGTGACGATATCGTTCAAAGTGAGACACCTTGTTTAAGACAATTAATTAATCAATATGAAGATACTTTTTCATCTGTTATTGGTGTTCAACAAGTTTCAGACTCTGAAACACACCGTTACGGAATTATTGATCCGTCTTCTCAAGAAGGGCGTCGTTATCAAGTGAGTAACTTTGTTGAAAAACCAAAGCCAGGAACAGCACCATCTAACTTAGCTATTATGGGACGCTATATCTTAACACCTGAAATCTTTATGTTTCTTGATCGTCAAGAAAAAGGTGCAGGGGGAGAAATTCAATTAACAGATGCGATCCAAAGGCTAAATGAAATTCAAAGAGTGTTTGCGTACGATTTTGAAGGAATGCGCTATGACGTTGGAGAGAAGTTTGGATTTGTTAAAACAACAATTGAATTTGCGATGAAGCATGAAGATCTTCGTGATGAGATGCTAGATTACTTAAGAAATCTTGTTTCCACATATGAAAATGAAAAGGTAACGTTATAGAGAGAGGGAAGGGGTTAAGATTGGCTGAAATTGCAAATCAAGAAGGGGCTTATGTAGAAACACAAAAATCGATTTTAATTGTTAATGAGCGGAAGCCATACCTATTATTAAAAAGATTGATAGATATTATGGGCGCTTCATTCGGAATTATTTTATTGTGCTTTCTTTTTGTTATTATCGCTATCCTAATAAAATTAGAAGACCCAAATGGAAGAGTCTTCTTCTCCCAAAAACGGATTGGATTAAATGGAAAGGAATTTAAAATGTTTAAATTCCGTTCGATGGTATCGAATGCGGAGGAAAAGCTAGCTGAACTCCTTAAACATAATGAAATTTCTGGAGCAATGTTTAAGATGAAAGAGGATCCGCGCATTACAAGGGTAGGAAAGTTCATTAGGAAGACAAGCATTGATGAATTGCCGCAGCTTTTTAATGTATTAAAAGGGGAAATGAGCTTGGTTGGACCACGTCCTCCGCTGCCAAGGGAAGTAGCAGATTACACTGATTACGATAAGCAACGCTTAATGGTAACACCGGGATGCACAGGGCTTTGGCAAGTAAGCGGAAGAAACAGTCTTAGTTTTGAGGAAATGGTGCGACTAGATATTAAATATATCCGAAACCGATCAATACTATTTGATATAAAAATTATATTAAAAACGGTCCTCGTATTATTCGGATCAAAAGACGCATTTTAGGGAAAAGGGGTACAGAATTAATGATGAATAAAGATTCAAAAATATATGTAGCTGGACATCGTGGTCTTGTAGGTTCTGCAATTGTAAGGAAACTCGAAGAAAAAGGCTACACTAATTTAGTATATCGAACAAGCAAAGAATTAGACTTAAGAGACAAATATGCAGTTGATAGCTTTTTTGCAGAAGAAAAACCTGAGTTTGTTTTTCTTGCTGCAGCAAAAGTAGGCGGTATTGTGGCGAATAACGAATATCCAGCTGATTTCATTCGTGACAACCTATTAATTCAAACCAACATCATTGATGCTGCTTATCGTAATGATGTGAAAAAATTACTATTCCTTGGAAGTACGTGTATTTATCCAAAAATGGCACCGCAGCCGTTAAAAGAAGAATACCTGTTAACGGGTGAACTTGAGCCAACAAATGACGCTTATGCGATTGCGAAAATTGCAGGAATTAAAATGTGCCAATCCTATAATCGTCAATACGGTACACAATATATTTCCGTTATGCCGACCAATTTATATGGGGAAAATGATAACTTTGATCTTCATACCTCTCATGTGTTACCGGCATTAATGCGTAAATTCCATGAAGCAAAGGAAAACAATGCGCCATTCGTAGAAGTATGGGGAACAGGCACACCAAAACGCGAATTCTTATATGCAGATGACCTTGCGGATGCGTGTGTCTATCTTATCAATAATTATTCAGGTAATGAAATTGTTAATATCGGTGTTGGGGACGATCTTCCAATAAAAGACTTAGCAGAAAAAATTAAAGAAGTGGTTGGCTTCACTGGTGAGATTCAGTTTGATACTACTAAACCGGATGGAACACCAAGAAAATTAGTTGATGTAACAAAGCTAAATTCTTTAGGGTGGAAAGCAACTACTTCCCTGGAAGAGGGACTAAAGAAAGCATACCAATGGTTTTTAGATCACCAACTAACAAAAGTAAACTAACATACATCGGAGGACAAAATGAAAAAAGCATTAATTACAGGTGTAACCGGCCAAGACGGATCTTATTTAGCGGAGTTTCTATTAGAAAAAGGGTATGAGGTACACGGAATCATTCGTCGTAGTTCTTCCTATAATCAAGAGCGTTTAGAAGATCTTCTTACTGAAGAAGAAGCCAATGCATTATTAAACAATCAAAACTTCCATCTTCATTATGGAGATGTTACTGATGCGTTAAATGTTACCCGTATCATTGGTGAAATTCAACCAGATGAAATTTACAATCTAGCAGCACAATCACATGTTCGGGTTTCCTTTGATATGCCCGGGTATACTTTAGACGTTGATGCAAAAGGTACCTTAAACATTTTGGAAGCAGTTCGGATTTTAGGGTTAACAGAAAAAACCCGTGTTTATCAAGCGTCAACTTCTGAATTGTTCGGAAAAGTTCAGGAAGTTCCACAAAAAGAAACAACACCTTTTTATCCAAGATCTCCATATGGCGTGGCAAAAATTTATGGATTCTGGATTACGAAAAACTATCGTGAATCCTATAAAATGTTTGCAGTAAACGGAATTTTATTTAACCATGAATCGGAGCGTCGTGGTGAAACATTTGTAACTCGTAAAATTACACTAGCAGCTGCACGAATTGCACAAGGTAAACAAAAGAAATTAATGTTAGGTAACCTAGATTCGCTACGAGATTGGGGCTATGCAAAAGATTACGTTGAATGTATGTGGTTAATCCTACAACATGACAATCCAGAAGACTTTGTTATTGCCACTGGCGAAATGCACTCAGTACGCGAATTTGTAGAGTTATCATTCAAACACGTTGGTGTTGAAATTGAATGGACTGGCCAAGGTGTAGAAGAGAAAGGTGTTAATAAAGCAACTGGAGAAGTCATTGTTGAAGTTGATCCTAAATTCTTCCGTCCTGCTGAAGTAGAACAATTATTAGGGGACCCAACAAAATCCAAAACATTATTAGGTTGGAATCCAACCAAGACACCATTTGAGGAGTTAGTTCGTATTATGGTGGAGGCAGACATGAGGAAAGTTCAGAAAGAAGAAAAAATTAAAAAGATGTTTGATTAATATATAAAATTAGGTTTGAGGTAGGTAAATTATCTACCTCAATTTCTTTTAAGTTGAAGATTTCCATATAAAGAAAAATATACAGAGGCTGTACAGTTTGTACCATGCATACACTTGTAGCCTCAACGAATAGGGAAGAGATACTACATGGTTGAAAAGATGCAAACTGAAAAGAAAAAGCTTTTAATATATGCCCATTACTATATTCCAGATGTGGCTTCCACAGGTCAAATTCTAAAAGAACTGGCAGAAGGAATGCTTCATGAATTTGATATAACAATAATTTGTGTTGTTCCTTCCTATACTGGAAAGGTTGATGCCAAGTTTAGGAATAAATTGTTTTATAAGGAAGAAATAAATGGTGTTAAGATTATTAGAATCCGTGTACCTGAATTCTCCAAGAACAACAAAATCAGCAGAATTAAAAATATCCTAGCATATTTCTTTGGATCTATGATTGCAACATATAAGGTTGGAAAGATGGATTATGTATATTCGATTTCTCAACCTCCTATACTTGGAGGGCTGATTGGTGTCTGGGGAAAATGGATGAAGCAAGCAAAATACATCTATAATATTCAGGACTTCAATCCAGAACAAACTATGGCAGTTGGTTATAGCAAGAATAAGGTGATTCTAAATACAATGATGTTGTTTGATAAATTTAGCTGTAATCGTGCGGACAAGGTAATTGTTGTTGGTCGTGATATGGTTGAAACCCTGAAAGGTAGGTTTATAGGTAAGAAAGTACCGAATCATGTCTTTATTAATAACTGGATTAATGAGAAGGAAATCTTTCCTCTTCCAGCTGATAATGATAAAGTGGTAGATTTTAAAAAGAAATATGGATTGGAAAATAAATTAATTATTATGTATTCCGGAAACCTTGGTCTCTATTATGATCTTGAGAACTTGATGGGTGTCATTAAGAATTTTAGGGATAGGGAAGATGTTGCTTTTGCATTTGTAGGGGAAGGTACTATTAGAGATAAACTAGTTCTCTATAAGGAAAATTACAACCTTAAAAATGTAACTTTTATTCCTTATCAAAATAAAGCTGACCTTATCTACAGCCTAAATGCCGGAGATTTACACTGGTGCATAAACGCAAAGGGTATTAAAGGTGTTAGTGTTCCGAGTAAGTTGTACGGAATTATGGCAACCGGAAGACCTGTGTTAGGCATGCTGGAGGAAGGTTCTGAGGCAAGACTTATTATTGAAGAGACAAACTGCGGTCTAGTCTGTGAACCAGGGGACTACGGAAAAGTAGAGAAGAACATTAAATGGTTTATTGATAATGCAGGAAGTTATGAGATGGCTTCCATGGGAGCCCGTGGACGGGCTTATCTAGTTAAAAACCTCACAAAAGACGTGTCTATAAAGAAATATATCGAGGAAATCAAAAACAGTTAAAAACAGAACAATTTGATGTGGAAGAAGACATCGGTTTTCACGTGTACTTTTCATCCGAATCCTGAGAAAGCTTTGCTGAATATGAATTTAGAAAGTAACAAATATCATAAGTCGGTATCATATCAATATGAAGGATTTACTAAAACGAGTGAATTGAAATACTATTATACAATTTCAGAGGCAGAATCGTGATATGTTAGTTTGTCAAACTTGATTCAGTTAGCATTTAAAGTGTATTAAAGTTATCGGAAATGAGTATGTGACAAGAAATCCCTTGAAAAATGGCAGATCTTAATTTGGTAGAAAATTGAACACTAATTTGATTCATTAAAGAAGATATTTGTAGTTGTAGCACCACAATGTTAGAACGTAAAAATGGCAGATGTTTTTGGTAAAGTTCATGCGAAGACCTATATTCAAGGGGCAAATTATAATCCATTAGCACTGTGTGCGGGATGTATTTGAGGTAGATTAGAATGATTAAGAGGAAAATATGTTTTATAGCACAGTTTCCGCCTCCGATTCATGGTTTATCTAAGGCGGTCGAAACTTTATATAATTCCAACCTTGCTGAAGAATTTGAATTTGAAAAAGTCGATATTACAAATAATAAAAGATTTTTTAATAATTTGATTTCAATTTTAAAAAGTCCTGCTGATTTGTTTTACTTTACAATTAGTCAGACAACAGGTGGTAATTTTAGAGATTTGATTATTCTAAAGATTTTGTCACTGCAACACAAGAAGTGTCTAATTCATCTTCACGGCGGTTATTATCGAAAGCTGGTCGATAGTGATATGTCAGGCTGGCAGAGGAAGATGAATTATAAGGCAATAAAAAAATTGAAGGGAGCAATAGTTCTTAGCCCTTCTTTGAAGTCAATTTTTCAAGGTATGATTGACGAAGATAAAATTTATGTTATTCCAAACTGTGTTGATGATGAATTTCTAATGTCTAATGCTGAATTACAAGAGAAAATGGCCGCGGTTAAACACAAGGAAATTTTGCACGTTTTGTATTTAAGTAATTTCATTAGGAGCAAAGGCTATCTAGAAGTACTTGAGATGGCAAGGTTGGAAAAAGAACGTGTGGTTTCGGGAGAAAGGAAGAGGCTACACTTTGATTTTGCTGGTAAGTTTTTTGTAGAGAATGAAAAGGAATTTTTTGAAAGTTATATTAGGGAAAATAAGCTTCAGGATTATGTAACTTATCATGGTATTGTAGGTGGTCAACAAAAGAAAAACTTGCTGAAAAAATGTGATATTTTTATGCTATTAACTCGTTATCCGAATGAAGGTCAGCCTATTAGTATTTTAGAGGCTATGGGTAATGGTATGGTAATTGTGACTACTGATCATGCTGGTATTCCAGATATTGTTGAAGACGGTATAAATGGCATAGTTGTAAAGACAGCAGATGTAAAAAAGGTAAATAAGATTTTATTGAGGATAAAAAGACTTAATTATAGTGAAATTGGCTTTTGTAATCGAAATAAAGCTAAAAATTTATATAATGAGGATAAATATCTAAGTTTAATGAAAAGAGTATTAAAGCTGGATTAATTCGGTAGAATTGGAGAAAAAAATGAATTTTTATCAATTGCAAGTTATAGTTAAAAAAGATATTTCAAGATATAAAAGTAATAATTCTTCAACTCTTATTGCGTATATCAAAAATCCAGGGTTAAAACTTGTACTTTTTTTACGCCTGTGTCAATTCCTCGAAAGAAAAAAGATATTTATACCTTTATATTTATTATGCAGAATGTATTATAGGCATTTATGTACGAAGTTTGGTATTGATATGCCAAGCCATTCTCAATTTGGTGGGGGACTATATATACCGCACGCTATTGCTGGTGGCATTGTAATTAATGCGAATTCTGTCGTTGGAGAGAATGTAATTATATTATCTGGTGTTGTTATTGGTGGAAATCATACAGGGACTCCAGTAATAGGAAACAATGTCTTTATTGGAGCTAATTCTATTATAATTGGAAACATTCGAATTGGTGATAATGTGACAATTGGTGCAGGGTCAACTGTTACTCGCGATGTTCCTGATAATGCTGTAGTTTACGGTGAAGCTTCTGCTGTTAAAAGAATTGCAAACCACCCAACACGTTGAATTTGTCTTAAGATTATTGTCAGGAAACTTTAGAGGAGAAATAAAATATGAGTGAATATTTAATATCAGTTTGCATTCCGAGCTACAATAGACCTTTAGAGCTTAGAAGGTTACTTAAGAGTATAGATTGTGATCCTAAATGGGGAGTACAAATTGTTGTTTGTGAAGACAAATCTCCTAAAAGATTAGAAATTAGAAAAATAGTTGAATCATATAAAAACGAAACTAATTATGATGTAAAGTATGTAGAAAATACTTATAATCTGGGTTATGACGGAAACATTCGAAATCTTATTGAACAGTCTAAAGGTGACTATATTATTTTTATGGGTGATGATGACCAATTTATTCCTCGCAAATTGGACATGCTGTGTGAATTTATTAATGAAAATAATCAATTGGGATATATTTTAAGGTCATACAGAAACAATTATAAAAATGGCGATGTAGAATATTATAGATATTACCCACAAACTACTTTTTTTGATGCTGGTGAAAAAACCTATATTAATTTATTTAGAAAAAGTGTTTTTATTTCTGGTTTTACTTTTAGACGGGAATTAGCATTATCTACTTTAACTGATAGATTTGATGGCACGTTACTATATCAACTATATGTGCAAGCCGAAATTTGTTTGAATTATCCGAGTGCATATTTTAATGAACCTATTACTGAAGCAAATGAGGGTGGTGAATTTTACTTCGGTAGTAGTGCAAGTGAGAAAAAGTTTTATACTCCCAACAAACATACGGTTGAAGGAGAAGTTAACTTTATTTCTAGTTTTTTTAAAATTACAAGATATATCGATGAAAAGTACAACATTAATTCTACAACACAGATAAAGATAGATATGTCAAAGTATTCTTTCCCTATGCTTGCGCTAGTTAGTGAAAATGGAAAATCCGATTTGAAAGATTACTATAAACGTTTGAATCAGCTTGGATTTGATTGCACAAAGTTTTTTAATCTTTATTATGTTGGACTAATAGTTTTTGGACCAACTTTTTGTAGGGGACTTATAAGAATTATTAAAAACGTTATTGGGAGAACACCTCATTTATAATGTTTTCTGTACTAAGGAGAAGAAAAATGAACCCATTAGTAAGTGTTATTTTGCCAACATATAATGTTGAAAAATTTTTAGACAAATGTTTGAATTCCGTCGCAAATCAAACTTATAGGAATATTGAGATAATTATAGTAATTGATGGGGCGACAGACAACTCATATAGCATTTCTAAGAAGTGGGAAAAACAGGATTCACGTATTAAAGTTATATTTCAAGAAAATGCTGGGGCGGGTCCAGCACGTAATAATGGTCTAAGAAATGCACAGGGAGAATTTATTCTTTTTGTTGATCCGGATGATTGGATTGAATCTACAATGATAGAAAAATTTGTGGATTATCAAAGACAATATAATGTTGATATGATCATATCTGGATATATAGAAGAAACATATTATGGAGACTCAGTTGATTATAAACCAGTAATATATTCTGAAAAACTTTTAAAAAATGTTGAGGATGTACGTAAGTTCTATGTGGATCTTTCAATAATGAAAGCAATCCATGCACCAACTAGAATATTATTCAGCAAACAAATAATTGATAAAAATCATATTGAATTTCCAGACCTTAGACGTTCTCAAGATGTTGTATTTAATTATCGGTATTATGATAAAATTGAAAGCCTGTTTATTTCAAAAGATACCTTTTATCACTACCGAATGGATTCGGGGTCTTACATTACTAAATTAAAAAATGACTATTATTTAATTTTGTTAAAAATATTTTCAGATTGTTGTCAATTGATCGAAAAATGGGAAGTGGACATTGATAAAGAGAAATTGCAGCAATTTTACAATCAATATTTTGTATCACTTTGTTATAATTTTGAGTCATGTATACTTAGAGGAGAATCTGTAGTTAATATTTTGGATAATCATGAGGTTCATCGACTGGCTAAATTATCAAATCCTGTAGATTTTTATCACAAATTAATGAAAAAAAATATTATTTTGCAACGTGAGGATAATATTAAACAACTAATATTGTTTAAAAATTTTATCAGAAGTAATTTTAAAGGGATTTTTAATAAATTAAAACGGACAAATAAGTATTAATCATGGAAGGATATTATGGAAAAGTTTAAAAAAATAAAACTATATATGTGGAAAGCAAAAGTGAAATTTTTCCCAAGATTTTCGTGTCCAGAAGATTTTAACCGAATCCTAAGACTTGAAGGTATTCAAGTTGGAAAGGGAACAATTTTTTACGATCCTAATTCTCAAACAATAGATCGAGAACGCCCATGGATGCTCAAAATAGGAAATTATTGTAAGATTACAAAAGGAACAATCATTCTAACCCATGATTATAGTCGTTCTGTTATAAGAAGAGTATATGGTGAAATAATAGGAGAAGCTGGAGAAACAATTATAGGAGATAATGTTTTTATTGGTATGAATTCGATTATTCTTATGGGAGCACATATTGGCAATAATGTAATCGTTGGTGCCGGGAGCGTTGTTAGCGGTAATATACCAGATAATGTTGTAGTAGCAGGAAATCCTGCTCGTATTATTCGTAGTTTAGATGAACATTACAAAATAAGGAAAAACAAATATGTTGATGAAGCGATGATATATGCTAGGACCTTTTACAAAACATACGGAAAAAAGCCAACTATACATGATATGAACGCTTTTTTCCCACTTTATTTGGAAAGAAGTTATAACGCAATTGAGTTAAATAACTTAAATATAAAGCTGAATGGTGATAATTCTAATGAAATTTTCGATGCTTTTTTGAAAACAGAACCATTATATTGTAACTTTGATCAATTTTTAGATTATGCATTGAGGAACAATACTGAGCAATCTAAAAATAGATTATAATTATGAGGAGTTTTTTTATGAGAACTACTTTGACAATTAATGTCGTGATGACATGCTTTAATAGGAGAAAAAAAACTTTAAATTGTTTAGAATCATTATATAAACAGAAATCTGATTACCAAATAAAGTTAAATGTTTTTATTTGTGATGATGGTTCTACTGATGGAACTTCGAGTGAAGTTATATCTATGTACCCTGAAGTGCACATTGTTAGAGGATCTGGAAATCTATTTTGGGCTAGAGGTATGGCAATGGCTTTGAAAGAGGCGAAAAAAGTACAATGTGATTTTTACTTGATGATAAATGATGATGTGGTTTTTAAAGATTCTATGTTGAATACAATGTTGTCCTCATATTATGAAATAAACAGTTATGATTGTGCTTTTACTGGGGCAACCGAAGATCCAGATACTAATTTATGTACTTACGGTGGTATAGGTGATATTTCAGAACCATACGGGAAAGCAATTGATAGAATATTTCCAAGTGATCCGCTTAATCAGTGTAAATGTGCAAATTGGAATTGCTTTTTAATTTCAGCTAAATATTTTGGTATTGTAGGCGATATAGATGACTATTATGAACATTCTTATGCAGATTTCGATTATTCTAATCGTATAAGACAATCTGGTGGTAAAATTTATGTGGCCAAAAATTATATAGGATATTGCAAACAGAATTCTCATAAAAATACTTGGATGGATAAATCATTTCCTATAAGAAAACGTATAGAATTGTTACATTTACCAAATGGTATTCCATTAAAATCTTCTATATATTATTGGAAAAAATACGATAAAAGAAGATGGGTCCTTCGTGTAATTCGTCCGTATTTGGTAATTTTAAAAGATGCCATTTGGAACAAAAATTAAATTAGTTGAGGAAAATGATGAAAACAAATGGAATAAAATTAAATATAAAATCCTGTATAGAATATCTAGCTGTATTGTTAATTATTCTGGATTCACGCACATATTATTTTGGTATAATAAATGGTAATTTGTATAAAATTGTTCTAATTGTCGTAAGTGTTTGTCTTACGATTATTTATTTGAATAGATTTGATTTACTTGTATGGCTTAAAATTGTGCTTATTATTTTGATTTTAGGATTAATTGATATTATCCACTCTTCCTATTGGCAAAATATTAATGCAATATTGAAACCATTAATTCTTTCAGGATTGGTTATACAGAGTATAGGGATAAAAAAGTTTATAAAATACTATGTTAACATTATGACAATAATTGCAGTTATTAGCTTGATATGCTTTGGAATTGTAAATATAGTTCCATCATTTGCATTTCATATTATGAATAGGTATACAACAGGACCTTATACATCTGTTATGCTATCTCCCTTTTACTTTTGGGGGAATAATAGTACTCTCATGCATAGGAATAGTGGACCTTGGTGGGAACCAGGAGCATTTCAAATATTTGTTACGTTGGCTATATTGTTTTTATTGACAAATTATGAGTTGTTTGGAAAAACGTTAAAAGTAAACCGTAGTAAATTATTTATATTATGTATTACATTATTAACAACTATGTCAACAACAGCATATTTGGAACTGATTCTTCTAATAATCTTTTTTAGAAAAAATTTTATAGAATTCCTTAGCAATCAATCCGTTCAAAAAATAAGCACTAATAAGAAAATCATAGGTATAGCATTGCTGATTGTTTTACTAGTAGTTTTAAGCACTAGTGGAGTAATTAGTAATAAATTTAATGAAACATCTGGTAATTATGTTTCCTATGAAACTCGATCTGCTGATTTGAATGTTAGTTTTAATTTGTTCTTAGATAATTTTTGGACCGGAATTGGTATGGGTACAGCAGGAAGTTTAGATACCATTAACCAATATAACTTTGCTACAAATTCTAATGGGTTGTTAATAATGGGTTATACATTTGGGATTATTTTTTGCATTATTTATTTTGTACTTTTGTTAAGAGGTATTAAATCCTATATACGAACTAATTCAACTATAAAAACTATAATAGTCACAATCGTGTTATTGTGCTTTTTCTTGACAGAGAATATTTACTATTTTCCAGCTATAACTATACTCTTGTTTGGTGGAACAAGAAAAGCAAAGAAAGTAATACTTTAAGTATAACAGAATAGATAAAATTGAAATGGTGTGACCTATGGAGAAAGAAATTAGTATTATAATAGCTGCATATAATGAAGAAAAAAATATTAAAAATTGTATTGATAGTATTCTTAGACAATCATTCTCAAATTATGAAGTTATTATTATAGATGATGGTTCAATTGATAACACCTATGTAATATGTGAAAGTATAACTAGGCAATACAACAATATTAAGCTATTTAGACAACAAAATGGCGGAGTTTCAATTGCAAGAAATACTGGAATTAAATATGCTAATGGTAGTTGGATTATGTTTATGGATGCTGATGATGAATTGGCTGAGGATTCACTAAAGAAATTGTATAGCCTTGCAATTGAAGAACAATCAGATGTAATACAAGGCAAGCAGGTATATCAAGGGGATGATAGTACTGATTCAAAGGAAATTCATGTTGAAAGGTATGACCCTGATATTGTACAAATTGTGGCATTAGATCGTTTTAAATATAAAAATACAAATTTACGAAATCTTTCATATTCGGTACATGGCTGTTATGGAAAATTGTTTAATTCTAATATTATAAAGAACAATAAAATTTCTTTTAAAGAAGGACTTGGATTGGGCGAAGATCTTCTTTATTATATGCAATTTTTGGACTGCTGTAAAAGTGTTACGGTAATAGATTCTCCTGTTTACGTAATCCATAATAATAATTCATCATCCACTAGAAGATGTAATGAAAAAATGCCTATCTTTGCTCAGCAGTTTACAAAGGAGATATTTTCACAGTATTCACGAAAAGAGCGAAATATTGAGTTTTATGATGCGATGTGTAACCAGGTATATATGCATATTCAAGTTGGATTAATTTATTACTTGATGCATAAGGATAATAAAATGAGTTTTTCTGAAAAATGTCTAATTTTGAAAAAAGAGATGTATAAGGATCATTATATTGAAGTTATAAATCATTTATACCAAACTAATAATGAAAAATACAGTATAAAAACAAGGGTTTTATTTTATTTTCCACTTGTATTTTTGAGTAAAAAGAAAATAAGAACATATTTACTTTTTATAAGCTTAATAAAAAATATACGTGATTTGCGGAGGAAGTTTGAATTAAGTATAAAATATTAACACTAAACATTAAAACTTGATGATAGAAAGAATGGTTTGAGTTAAAAAATTAGGGGAATTGTTCATAAAAAATACTAGGAAGAGTTAACAATGAAAAACAAATCATTAAAAATTAATGTAATTTTAAATACAGTTAAAGTCCTTTTTTCGGTAATTTTTCCGTTAATTACGTTTCCATATATCTCGAGAATATTGCATGTGGAAAATATCGGCAAAGTAACTTTTTCAAATTCCATAGTTAGTTATTTTTCGCTGATAGCCAGCCTGGGAATTTCTACCTATGCAATTAGAGAGGGATCTAGATATCGGGACGATAGAAAAAAATTTCAGGAGTTTGCAACAGAAGTATTTAGTCTTAATCTTTGCACAACAGTATTAGCATACTTATGCCTAATGGTTTCTTTTATTTTTATTCCTATGTTTTTAAAATATAAATATTTGATTGTAATCCAATGTTTAACTATTATTTTTACAACAATAGGTATAGATTGGATGAATTCAATTTTTGAGGACTTTCTTTATATAACAGTTAGAACTTTAATATTTCAAGTTGTTTCATTGTTATTAATGTTTACTTTTGTTAAAAGCGAGCGAGATATTTATGCATATGCTTTTATACTAGTGATATCCAATGTTGGAGCAAACATTTTTAATTTTATTCATTGTAGGAAATACTGGACTATTAAATTTAGTTTCCATATCAATATAAAAAGCCATATTAAACCGATATTAATTATTTTTGCATCTTCAATTGCTTCGATTATATATTCAAGTGCAAGCACAACAATGTTGGGATTCATGGTTGGTGACTATTCGGTAGGGCTATATAGTGTTTCTGTAAAAGTCTATTCTATTTTAAAGTCACTCATATTTGCTATGATAGTTGTTTGTTTGCCGAGGCTTTCGTTCATCATTTCTAAAAGACAGGATGATGTTTATCAGCAGACGGTAAATAAAATATATAAGGGTTTAACATTACTTGCTATACCCATGATAGTTGGTATCAATTTATTGGCAAACCAAATTATCCTCATAATTTCAGGGTCTGAATATATAGAAGCGGCAATGTCTTTGAGGATTTTAAGCATATCTTTATTGTTTGCAATGTTGGCATATTTTGTTATGCATTCAATGTTATTACCATTAAGAATGGAAAAGTACATCATAATAGGAACTGCAGTTAGTGCCGGTGCAAACATAATTTTAAATCTATTTATTATTCCAATATTTAAACAAAATGGTACAGCTCTAACGGATTTGATCTCAGAATTTCTTGTGTTTTCTATTACCTATTTTTATGCAAGTAAAAAGGTAAAATTGACGTTTTTTTCTAAGGATTTAACAAGTATTATTCTAGGCTGTGTAGCCTTCTCAATTTTCATTTATTTAATTGAAAAATTAAATTTAATTATGGCTTTGTTTGTTCCTATTTCGATTATTGGTAGTGCATTTATATATGGAGTAGTGTTATTCCTATTAAGGAATGAGCTTGTTGTTGAAATTATTGGAAAAGTATTAAGGAAAGTTAGTAAATCTTATTATAGGGTGTGATACTTTGAAAAGTAATTACTATAAAATAATTTTAAAAATTTTAAATATCAAATATGGTAGGAATCTACTTCTTAAAGGCTGCCCTTTAATTTTCAATAAACCAGGCGCAAACATGTCAATCGGTAGCGGTGTTACGATTAAGTCATCATTTTTTTCAAATCTTGTAGGTCTGTATTCTAGAACCATAATTGTTACTCGTACTATCGGGGCATCCATCAGTATTGGCAATAATGTGGGTATTAGCGGTGCTACAATCTATGCAAGAGAATCCATTACAATTGCTGATAATACTAACATCGGTGGAAATGTTAAAATTCTAGATAATGATTTTCATCCTATTGAAATTGAAGCACGTAATGCTGATATTAAAGAGAAAATTGGTACTAGACCTATTGTAATTGGCAAGAACTGTTTTATCGGATGCAACGCTTTAATTCTTAAGGGCACAGTGCTTGGGGATGGCTGTGTTGTAGGTGCTGGAGCAGTGGTTTGTGGTAAATTTCCACCGAATAGTGTAATTGCAGGAAACCCGGCGAAGGTTATTAAAACTATAGAACAGTAATTAATATTGGAGAAAGTAAAAGCTCCCGATTGGTTTTAAAAGTAATCCGAGTCGATATGGTTAAATTATTCTTTACCATATGATTTGTCACTGACAGATGTGTTAAAAAAAGAATTAATATAGTTAGGGTGAGAATAAAATGAAAATTGCAGTAGCTGGCACAGGGTATGTTGGCTTAGTTACCGGGGTTTGTTTGGCGGAACTTAAGCATACTGTTACTTGTGTCGATATAGATGATAAAAAAGTAGCCTTAATGAAGGCTGGGATTTCACCTATTTATGAACCAGGACTTGAAGAATTATTGGCTAATAATATGGATCGATTAAATTTTACAACCGATTATAAAGAAGCCTATAAAGATGCAGATGTTATTTTCATAGGTGTTGGAACTCCAGAAAAACAAGATGGATCTGCTAATTTAAATTACGTTTATAGAGTAGCTGAGCAAATTGCTGAAAGTATTGAAAAAGATTGTGTCGTAGTTGTTAAATCAACGGTACCAATAGGTACAAATGATAAGATTGAAGATTTGATTAAATCTAAATTGGTTCATGATGTAAATGTATATGTAGCATCAAATCCTGAATTTTTATCACAAGGAACTGCTGTAAGGGATACCCTAAAAACCTCAAGAATTGTCATAGGTGTGGAAGAACCTTTTGCAGGTGAAGTATTAAAAGAAGTATACAAGGATTTTGATGCACCGATTGTGGTTACAAATAGGAAAAGTGCAGAGATGATCAAGTATGCATCCAATGATTTTCTCGCACTGAAAATCTCTTTTATAAATGAAATTGCGAACCTTTGTGAAATTATTGGAGCTGATATAGAAGATGTCGCTCTCGGTATGGGTTTTGACAAACGGATTGGGGATCGCTTCTTAAATGCAGGGATTGGTTACGGTGGTTCTTGTTTTCCTAAGGATACAAAAGCATTGCACTGGCTGGCGAATTTCCATGATAACGAGTTAAAAACGGTTAAGGCAGCCATTGATGTGAACGAAAATCAAAAGCTAAAATTAATAAAGAAATCCCGCAAGTATTTTGATAGTTTCAATGGGTTGAATGTAGCTGTACTAGGGCTAACCTTCAAGCCGGGGACGGATGATTTAAGGGAAGCCCCTACGCTTGTGAATATTCCGATCATGATTGAAGACGGTGCGAATGTTAAAGCGTGGGACCCAGTTGGCGTAGAGAATTTCAAGAAAAAGTACCCTGATGAAATTACTTATTGCAACACCATTGAAGACACCATCAAGGATGCAGACGTATGTTTTATCTTTACAGAATGGGATGAAGTTAAAAGCTTCGATCTTTCGAAATATAGTGAGCTAATGAAAACTCCAATCGTCCTTGATGGAAGAAACTGCTATGACCTTACAAGTGCGAGAAAAGCAAATTTGATTTATGATTCGATTGGAAGAGAAACAATTAGTAGTTTAGAAGTTTCACTAGTGAAATATGCTTAATTGGAGACAGATCCTGTATTATTGCCAATAGGGATCTGTCCTTTTTACTTTATTTTTAATAATAAGATTAACTAGAATCTTTTAGTAACTTTTGTTGCACTTCTCCATCAAAAATATAGGGGATAAAAGGCATACGCAAGAAAGTATATTCAATTGGCAGAGCAGTATTAGATAACTTTTGAGCAGGACTATTATTCATATAAATCAGATTAGGTTCTAGGGAGCCTTTTTTTGGAGGGGATATTATGAGGTTAGTATTACTATCCGGTGGATCAGGTAAGCGGCTATGGCCCTTATCCAATGATACCAGATCAAAACAGTTTTTAAGAGTATTAGAAAGCAATAAAGAAGAGAAACAATCTATGGTCCAGCGTGTATGGGGGCAGTTGGAAACAGTTGGTCTAGCCGAATCATCTGTCATTGCTACTTCTAAAATGCAAAGGGATATGATCCATAGCCAAATAGGAATGGATGTCCCTCTAATCATTGAGCCCGAAAGACGCGATACTTTCCCAGCGATTGCTTTAGCTGCGTCTTATCTTTTTTCGATACAAAATGTTTCTGAAGATGAAGTGGTCGTTGTATTACCAGTTGATCCATATGTTGAAGACGGCTTTTTTGAGAAAGTAAAAGAACTAGAAAATGTTTTATTAAATTCACAAGCAGAATTGGCATTGGTAGGTGTTAGACCGACCTATCCTTCCTCTAAATACGGCTATATCGTTCCCAAAGATGCTGTTGATGGAGATAGCTATTTTACTGTTAACCATTTTACAGAGAAGCCAAGTGAAGAAAAGGCGCAAACACTTATTGACTTGAATGCCCTATGGAACTGCGGTGTATTTGCTTTTAAATTAAGGTATTTACTTGATATTTTGTCTGATAAAGGTTTGCCCCTTTATTATGATGAACTCTCACGTCAGTATCCTAGTCTTCCTAAGATCAGTTTTGATTATGAAGTAGTGGAGAAAGCAAATCATATCGTGGCTCTTCCTTATGATGGTTACTGGAAAGATCTTGGAACCTGGAACACATTAACAGAGGAAATGGCAACAGCTCAAATTGGTAAAGGTGTAGTAAGTGATGATACAGTAAATACTCATTTAATAAATGAACTTGATATACCAGTTACCGTACTTGGTGTAAAGGATATTGTAGTTGCTGCTAGTCCAGATGGGATATTAGTTGCGGATAAAGCATCTAGCCCCAAAATAAAGGAACTAATCGGCGGGTTTGATCAGCCTCCTATGTACGAAGAGCGGATTTGGGGCTGGTCCCGTGTTCTTGATTATGCTAAATATGATGATGGAAACGAAATGGTAACAAAGCGGATTTGTATCCACGAAGGGAAAAATTCTAGTTATCACTACCACAACTTACGTGACGAGGTTTGGACTATTGTCAGAGGAGAAGGGGAACTGGCATTGGATGATTATATCACCCGTGTAAAAGCAGGGGATATCATCCACCTTCCAGCAGGTAAGAAACATGGTATTAAAGCATTTTCTGAGTTAGAGTTTGTTGAAGTACAAACAGGGATTGGCATTAGTGACGAAGATTTTACTCGTTTGTTTTTTGAATGGGATGATGTGATTAATCATTTCAATAAGTCAAAAGCAAAAGTTATTATATAATTTTGTGCAGGGAGAGAACTGGAGAAGTTCTTTCCCTCCTTTTTTATTTTTGAGGTGAAGTTTTTTGAAAACCATTGCTTATTATATTTCTGATTATGGATATGGTCATGCTTCAAGAAGTATTGCCGTTATGCGGAAACTACTTGAAAAGGCTGATATAAGAATTATTGTTTGCCATTCCTTTGCGCTTTCTTTTATTAAAGAATCTCTAAATTCTAACCGCATTAGTTATAGAAACATAAAAACGGATGTTGGCTACTTTCTGGAAAAGGATTCAATATACCCTGATAAAGCTCGATTACAAGAGGAATATAATAGCTTCTTATCAGATTGGGTGCTCAATAACTATCAAGAACAGGAATTCTTGAGGATGAATCATGTTGACTTAGTTGTTTCAGATATTTCTCCACTGCCCTTTGAAGCGGCTGAAAATTTAGGTATTCCCTCTATTGGAATATCTAATTTTACTTGGTATACAGCTTATCATGAATTATTAGATGAGCTTGATTTGGAGCCTTTTAAAGAGGCCTATAAAAAAATGACATATTTCTTTTCATTAGCAGGGAGTAATGAAACCTGGGACATCGAATCCAAGGATTTCGGCTTTTTTTCAAGAGAAGTAGATTTACAAGAAGTTAGGAGAATAAAAGAGTTGGTTGATCCTAGCCGAAGCAAGAAAATTGTTTTTCTAGGACTTGGAATGAAAATTGATGTAGGTTCACTAGAACAACTCCCAATTTGGGATAGCCCTAACTGTGTTTTTCTAGTGTCGTCAAATGTCCAAGTTAATAAGGCAAATGTCTTTCAAATACCTGCTGATTATGTAGAATCACAAAATTATATAGCAACAACGGATTTGGTGATATCAAAAGCAGGTTGGGGAATGGTCGGGGAGGCTGTTAGTGCTAACGTACCTCTATTAATTCTTAATAGACCGACAATGAAAGAGGACCAAAACACAATCAACTATCTAAAAAAACATAAATTGTGTGAAACGATTGTCTGGGAGAATTTTATTACTTATAAAATTGACCCTGACATGATTAATGATAGGAAGGAATTGTTTAGAGGAAATCTTTCTGATCATCAGAATCAATCTGAGAAAATCGCAAAGGATTTAATAAGAATCTTAGAAGAAATGCAATTTGATTTTAGATATGGAAAGTTATTGTTAAATACCATATAAAAAAGGACTATTGCTAGTCCTTTTTCCGTAATTTTATTAACTTTTGGCCAAATTATCTTTTAACATATTCGTGACCTTCATTTTCTCTTCAGTTGGGACGTTAAGGTAGTAGATTCCATCAACTTTTCCGCCTACACCTTTTACCTCATATTGCGTAATATTGTTCCGGCAGTTACGATAGTTTTTCTGGATATTCATCATATCATCAAATGTCATATTGGTTTTTACGTTGTTGCCTAATGCTGCTAGAATATCATTAAAATGACTTACCGAAGAGATACTTACGGCCTTATCAAGAATCGCCGTTATAATTTGACGCTGGCGCCCATTCCGACCAAAATCACCATTCGGATCTAAGTGTCGCATCCGGACATATCCAAGTGCTTCCGGGCCATTTAGGTTGATATCTCCTTTTGTATAATGAAAACCTTTTTTATAATACCCTTCGTCAATCCAATCAAGATCATTGTGTACAGTTACTCCACCAACAGCATCAACTAATGCACTTAATGCCTCCATATTTACACGAATAAAATAATCCATTTGAATGCCTGTAAAGTTTTCAACGGTTTCAATTGCCATTTTTGGTCCACCATACGCATAAGCAGCATTTATTTTATCCGTTGTTCCATGTCCCACAATTTCTGTTCTCGTGTCGCGCGGGATACTCACCATCTGCATGGTTCCTTTTTTAGGATTCAATGTTAAAACCATTGTCGTATCAGAGCGGCCACGATCGTTAGTTCGCTCATCAACGCCCAAAAGCAGAATCGAAATTGGTTGACTATTTTGGCTAATCACAGGTTTAGTATGTGGTTTATCTAAATTAACTGTTTCATGCATTTGTCCAACTGTATCTTTTACTGAGCTATATAATTTATACGCATATCCGCCTATTCCAATTGCTAACAAACCTATAACACTGGCAATAATTATTAGAACCTTTTTCTTCATATTATCCTCAATTCTATTCGATATTTTATAACAAATTATAACACGGTTTTACAGATTTTGTGCATTTGATTTATAAGACTAATAGCTGATTATAGGGAAATGAGGGAGGTGAAAAAAATTTCGGTGCCTTTCACCGCCAGAAATTAGCCGAAGATTGATAGGTTATTAAATAGAAGAGATTGATAAAAAGGTGATGTAACCGATTATTGTGGGGATAGAATGAGTAGATAATAAATCAGAACAATAATTTATCTATACATGACATTAGTTCAGAGATAAATATTTTATCAAGTGGAACTTTTGAATTATTATTTTTGCCAATAAGGTGTATTATTGTTTCTAGATTCGAGACTTAATCATAAAGGGAAAGTTGGACTACAATGATTCGCAAAGTGATTTATGAATATTTGAAGACATTCATGAAAATTAAACTAGTACCTGTCATTGTATGGGGGTTGATTTTAGGGCTGCATACCTGGACTGATAATTTGGGGGCTCTAATACGTTTTCAATCTATTGGTTTTAGGTGGGTTTCTTCTCCAAATTTTTGGTCGTTCTTTTATTTAGCAGATATAACAAAAATTCATCATAATTTTATCATGGTTAAAACAGGACATTTTATTGGATTTGCCATATTTGATTTGCTTATTTTCAATTGGAAGAAAAGTCATAAACAGGCGTTTGCTATATCATTTACTTTTGCATTTATTACTGAATTACTACAGCTTTTTTTTGGAAGAGACGGTCGTTTATATGATTTGACCATTGATTCTCTTGGTGCCATTTCTGTATACTTCCTTTTAAAATTTAACCTATTAAACAAACTAAAAGCGTATGACTTATAGTTCTGAATTACGTGCTTGTCACGCCTCGAAATTTGTCGAAGATTGATAGATTTATAATTGTTGAAAAGTGACAGAATGGAAGTGCTACTGAATCTGTAAGGGTGGTTGGTTGTCTATCTTCTTTCCTTTGTTAGGAAGGAGGTGATAATCATGGAAACATTTCTTGTATTTCTAAAAGAAGTCTTAAAGGGGATTGTACACGAAGTAAGTGCACATCTCATTTGAATGAATCTTTTAGATAAACAGAAAACCACCCAACGCCGTCGCAAGCAAAAGGGTGGCCCACATAAAAAATAAACTATAACAACCATCAACCTGACGGTAGAGGTTGCGAAGGGAAGTGCTACCAACACTTCCCTTCTTATTATATGACCATTATACACAATAAAATTCATTTACAAGAGTGGTAGCTGAGAATTTGCGCAGATTTGCGTGTTCTGCGACCGTCTCTTTTATTCCGTTGTGGTAATCTAAGTATTTATAGAAGTTTAGGGTATAACGAAAGTCAGATTGATCACCAAGATGAGCAGCCTGGCTTTTTTTATCTTCTATATGTTCCGCATGAGCTACCTTTACGGGTTCCGAAGGCGCTTCCGCTTTTCTTTATATCGAAATTTATTTCTTTGAACTTCGATATCTGTATAGTTTTCAGTTTAACAAAATTCTACTCCTAAATTTATCTACAATAGATGGAAATGAATGTACGTTAATTTTTAGTAAAAGATTGCTATCTACCATGTCTCTTTTCTCCCCTTTTTAATATATAGAGGGTGAAAGGAGGTGGTAGACAATGGCACAGGCAATGTTAGCAGAAACAAAGCTGCGATTGGTCTTTGAAGTTGGAATGGATGAGAAGGGTGCTCCCATTTTAAAAGCAAAGACATTGAGCAACATCAAGAAAGAAGCAACAGCAAATCAGCTCTATCAAGTGGCTCAGGCATTATCTGTTTTGTGCAATGATCAGCTGAGCAGTGTTGAAAGAGCGGATAACACCGAAATTTTAGCTTAATGGCGGGGGATTCAATTACGGTAGGAGGTGAAAGGGATGGCTAAAACATTGGAATTACAATTTGTTACCGAGTTTGGGAAGACAGCTCGATTGACCGTTGATAATCCAAAAGAACCGGTGAATGAAGCGGTTGTCAAGCAATCGATGGCAGACATTATTGCTTCAGGAATCATTACGACAGCAGGCGGTAATTTAGTTTCCGCTCAAGGTGCTAGAATCGTAGAGCGTAATATAACTGATTATGAACTTGCTTAATGAATATAGCGGAAAGGCCGGATTACGTTAAAGCCGGTCTTTTTTTTTACATGTCTTCCTAACGAAAAGAAAGGAGATAGGATCGTGGATGAGCTCATACCTCTCATCAGTTAGGTAGGATTCCCTATTGTTGTGTCCTTTTACTTGCTTTATCGGATTGAAACAAAGCTGGATATGGTGGTTCAATCAATTCAGAATCTGCCCGAACGAATGAAGGAGAGAAATTGAATAGTGTCTAGTGATCACAGCCAATGAAATGTACCATCCTTGACATAGTTTTTACCACTGAATGACAAAAAGTGTACCAATGAATGACAGACTGTTTACCACTTCATACTTTCTGGATGATCAAAGATTAAATAACCATAGTTTTTGGAATCAAAAATGTTATACAAATTTAATTGTTTTTCAATAAGATCAGTCTTCCGCAAATGGGACATTAAATGGAGTAAGTTTTATTGAGCCGACAAGATTGTTGAAGAAGAAATAATCGTTTTTCTGGCAAAAATATTGGTTTTCTACGGGTAGCGATACTTTAAAAAGAGGTATCGCTTATTATGGTTTCGACGAAATGTAACCGTTGAGTGATTCGAACAGTTGCTTATTATCCACGAATACATATTTCATCAAAAGTGCTAGAAATTATACTTTGAAAAAATAATAAAATAATAATAATTATTATTAATATAACCATTTTTTATCTAATAAACCAATATTACAGTAATCGAATATAATTATTATTATCAATTACATTAATAAATTATCAATTACATTTGACATTAGATAACAATAGCAGTAGGATTCTAATTAGGAAGATGATGTAAATGAGTAGTAACGAAGAACAATTTGAAACTACTACAAAAAACAATAAAAAACTATTTATATGGGCTGCTTCCTTAAGCATTTTCTTTGTTTTGATTGAAATAGTTTATCCAACAGTGGAGTAAAACCCCTTTCTTTAGAAATGGGGATATAAGCCATTCTTTTTTTTCTTTTTACTACCACCCTTCATGCAAAAAGTGGTAGTATATAAATACAGAACAAATGTTCCGAACTGAGGTAAGAATGGGAATGGAGCAGAACAAAAAGAACATGAAAGAGCAGAAGAAAAAAGAAGTAAAAGGTGATATCGTTATTCGGAAATTTCCGTTGCGTTTGACAGAGGAGGAGAGAAGCTTAGTCGATACTCTTCGCACGGAAGCTGCGAATCTTTGGAATGATGTTGTAGACCTTCATTGGTGGTTATATGATGTGTATAAGATATGGACCAGTGCTTCAGAAAAGAAGAAATGGTACAACGCAACCACACATACCTTGCACTCTCAAACGATTCAATCCATCATCGAATTACACGAAGAAACATGTAAAAGAACAAGGGAGCTACGGGCTAAAGGTGAAAAGCAGTGGCGTTACCCTTGGAAATATAAGAAATTTTTCATCGTTAAATATAAAAAAGCGGCTATTAAAGTAAAGGAAGAAAAAGCTTGTCTTTAGCAACGGTAAAAATCAACGCCCCTTAGTGATTCCTCAACCAAAGCATATTCATTTCCATACGATAAAAAGTGCTGAAATTGTTTGGCATAAAAATCAATACTGGATGCATCTGGCAGTGGAAGTGCCTAAACAAAAGTCTGTTCAGGGTAAAAATGAAGCGGGATGTGATTTAGGTTTAATTCACGCAGCAGTTTTAAGTAACGGAAAAAATCACCTTATCGTAACTGGCAGAGAGCTCCGCGCCTTACAACGCTATAGAAACAAAAGATTGAAGGCGTTTCAAAAACGAATTAGCCGGAAAAAACCAGGTTCGAATAAAAGACAAAAACTCATTTTACGTAAACGCCGTTTTTTAGAAAAAATGGAACGGAGAATCGAGTATCTAGTGCATTCTATATCGAAAATGGTTACCGATTGGTGTGTTGATAACCAAATTAAAACGCTCTTTATTGGAACACCGGATGGAGTTCAAAAGAACACGAAGAAGAAAAAGAAAACACGTAAAGAGATCCGTCAACAACTGTCCAACTGGAGTTTCGGCCAATTAATTGAAAAAATAAAATATAAATTGAAACTCCGTGATGTGACGGTCCAACTAGTGGAAGAGTCATATACTTCGGGCACATGTCCTTCATGCGGTGAGTTCCGTAAACAATGGAATCGAAACTTCCACTGTACGTGTGGGGCGAAAGGACACCGTGATTTAGTTGGTGCACTGAATATTTTGGACAAGGCTACAAATAAACAACTTACCCCAAGCCGTGAATTATCTAAGATTCAAGATACAAAGTATCGCCGAGTCCTTTTAACTCCTATTGTTTCGCACAATGGTGGGAAAAGAACAGTGGCGTAGTGCCTATGATTGGGCTGCGGTATGTGGTCTTTACCTCATGTCGTAATGAACCGGAGAAGCAGTAAGACCCGGAAGCCCCGGCTGAAGGGCGACTTTGATGAAGGTTTAAAAAAGAATCCCCTAGATTTATCTATGGGGAGAAGTCAAGGCTACGAAGGCAGTAACTAAGTGTTACAATAATTAAATTGGATGTGAAAAAATGGATCAACACCTACATCACACAGAAGAACATTTTTCTGGATCAGACTTCATTCGAGATGTTGTCATTGGAATGTCGGACGGATTAACCGTACCGTTTGCATTAGCTGCTGGATTGTCTGGTGCTGTTGATACAACAACTTTAATTCTTACTGCAGGAGGCGCTGAGATTGCAGCAGGGTCAATTGCAATGGGACTTGGGGGATACTTGGCAGGGAAGACAGATGCAGAACATTACGAAACTGAACTTGCCCGCGAACAACGCGAGGTAGTAGAAGTGCCAGAACGTGAAGAGGAAGAAGTTGCCAATATTTTTCGGGATTATGGACTCGAAGAAGAACAAATAAGGTCAATCACCGAAACCATGAAAAAGAACCCGGAAAAATGGGTGGATTTTATGATGAAATTTGAATTGGGACTAGAAAAGCCTGAGCCAACACGCGCAAGAAACAGCGCAATTACCATTGCCGTATCTTATATTGTCGGTGGGATAATCCCTTTGTTCCCTTATTTTATCTTCAAGCATCCTGCAACAGCGTTGATGGTCTCTGTCATTGTCACACTTATCGCTTTGCTGATTTTTGGTTATGTAAAAGGAAGGTTCACAGGAACTTCACCTATAAAGAGTGCTTTTCAAACGATGATTACCGGAGGGCTTGCGGCAGCGGTTGCATTTGGGCTTGCGAAAATTCTCACCTGATGGTGAGAATTTTCGTTCTTTATATTCCATGGATAGTTTAAAATTTAAAGCCTGGTATTCATATTGGCATTTAATCCAGAGAATACTATCATAATCAGTGATTAAATTCACTTAATTGATAATTCCCTTTTTTTAAAATGTAAATAGTGAATTAGGAGGGGCATTATGGAAAAGCAATCGATTAAGGCATACCAGGAATTTAATGAGGAAAAGTTTACAAAACGGGTTATTTTTACTAATAGCAATAGTACAGCATTTGTTCTAAACTTCTTGCCCGGACAAATACTGCCTGCTCATAAACACCCTGGCGCAGAGGTCTATCTGCTTGTTGTGTCCGGTAAGGGAACCATTATCATTGACGGCATGGAATCAGAGATAACAGAAATGGATTTAATCCATACCGGTGATGATGAGGAACTTTCTTTTTCCAATACAAGCAGTGATCGGGTAAGTTTGTATGTAGTGTTAAATAAGCTTTCCAAATAGAAGTAGAAATCACATCGTTAAAAGAAGAACAAAGAGAACTTATAAAAATACTTAAAAATCAGTAATCTGATTCCTTTGGGATTTGCCAATGAAATAACCTAAGATTCATCACTTTGGTTATCTCCAAATTCTCGCAAAAAATAAAATTCCTGATTGTAACAAGAAAGAGGGATTTGTGTGTACCATAGGATTTGGACAGCTTCCAATGTTTTGATTATTACAGGCTCAATTATTTATATTTGGCTTCTTAGTCCACATGACAACACATTGATTGTAATCAGCCAGTTTTTAGCTCAAATAGCCATGGTTTTATTTGTCTTTAATGTGAATATGTATTTCATTTTCTTACTTATTCGAAAGGCAAAACAAAGAGAAGTTAAAATCCGATTAGCGACTTATTCCAGGTATTTTATGAAATGGCATATTAAAATCGCTATCACATCTACACTTCTCATTATCGGGCACGCTTTGATTAATCTTTTTAAAATAGGACCTGTTATTGGATATGGTCATTTCAAGATGTTGATGGGTTATACATCCTTTATCTTTCTTTTGGTTACTTTGTTTGCTGGGTACTTACGCAAGAAGAAAGCATCAGGGTCTCGAAAGAAATTTCACCGGGTCATAGCTATGATCTTTACGGTTTCATTTTTTATTCATATGTTTATTGCTATTTAATAATCAATGTTCCTGTATTTATAGTTCATCAGCTAATTCAACATTAAAAAGGAGTATTTTTTGAGGGGTATTTTTCCATAACGAAACTATCCATGTTATTCCGATACTTAATAGTTTTCCATTCAAATCTATTGGATGCCTTGGAGGTAAACAAGCTTGGTACAGGTGAGGTTGTCAAAATTGAATTCATACACCTCATCATATGCCGCAAAATACAGCCTTTTCCCGTCAGGAGAAAGATCCAGATCAGAGATACCAGAGGCACTTCCTGAAAAATAATAGCGAATCGTCTTTAATTCGTTTCCTGTTGATGCATCAAGAATATGTAACGAATCGTCATAGTCCGAAGCATAAAGGAGTGTTTGATTTTGAGGATTAAACACAACGGATGCTAAACTCTTCGTAGGGTGTGTATATAACTTTTGCACCGTTTCTACATTATAAACCGTGATCCTAGAATCCCAAGTATCGTTCATGACGGCTACATAGGGAAGCGTTGGATGGAACACAATTCGATCAGCGTGATCAGGAAGGGTCATTAAAACCTGCTTGGTCGCCGCAGAAACAACCGTAGTATTCCCGGAACTATCGGAAGAAAGTAGGTATTTTCCATCGGGACTTAATTGCCCAAAGGAATTGGTATAGGTTTCGCTTTTTCCGGTATCTCGGTGATAAATTGTAAAATCAGTGTTAAAGTTATATAGGCTCTCTCTGTACCTGATATAGACCGTCTTTCCATCTGAAGTCATGCCGCTGCGATCAACTAACATCGCTGGCTGATAAGTCGAAACAATCGCCTTATCCATATAATCAAAATTTTCTTCCGCCCTCACGCTATGTGACAACCCTAATCCACCAGCCGTCATCAACAGTAAGGCAAACAACAATTTCTTCATTCCTTTTTCTCCTTTTGCAATAATCAACTCAACCATATTTCGCCACTATCAGGAAAATTCCTGTCAGCTTTAAAAAACTATTTTCCTAGTAAAATGAGAAGTGACTTACCTTACCAAAATTGTCAATATTTCATCTATATTTATAAGTGTCACACCCCAAATGTCCTATTGTTAGATTGAGAAGTGGAGAGCAGAAGGCTTTAGAGTTACTAGACCTGCCTTCAAAAAGTTTTATGACTTCTCTAATTGAAGTTCCACCAATTCCATGGGATTTTGAAAATGGAATTCCCAAGAAAGCCATGGATGTATCTTTTAACATATTCGTGACCTTAATTTTTTCTTTATTTGGAACATTAAGGTAGTAAATTCCATCGATTTTTCCACCTACACCTTTTACCTCATATTGAGTAATATTGTTCCGGCAGTTACGATAGTTTTTCTGGATATTCATCATATCATCAAAGGTCATATTGTTTTTTACGTTGTTGCCTAATGCTGCTAGAATAAATAAGTAACTGTCCGACTATTAATGCTTTTCAATTTTAAAATTAGTCTTTAAAATCCATGCTTTACAAAGGTGTTTCGGTGGTCTTAAAATTGAACTACGTATTTAATTTTCACAATTAATAATTATGTATAGTATAAAAAGGCGGTGTTAAAGGTGAATAATGGCATATTAAACAAGCTGCATGGTCTTAGTACATGGATTTCCAATTTAGCCTATATCAATATTCTCTGGCTAACGTTTACCCTTTTAGGTGGAGTAATATTAGGCATATTTCCTGCAACCATAGCGATGTTTTTTATTATTAAACAAATGTTTTTGGACAAAAACGATTTTAGTATAATAAAGGAGTTTACTCTACTTTATAAGAGAGAGTTTAAAAAGAGCAACATGCTATTTTATCCTTTTATTCTATTAAGTTTTATTGTAATTGCTGATATCCGTTTTATTTCGTCGTTAGATTTAGCTTTTAGCAGTTGGGTAGTTAAATTATTTTATGTACTCTTATTTTTATTGATCATGCTCTTTTTGTATAGTCTTGTTGTTTACACATATGGCAAAACAAGAAAAAAGGAAATTTTTAAAAGCTCTTTTTATATTTTACTAAATAATCCTATGACGAATCTTTATATTTTAACTGGGTTATTATTGTTGCATTTTTTCACTATAAAGGTGGCAGGGCTATCCTTATTGTTCTCCGGATCATTATTCAGTTTGATCGTTATAATTACCGTACAAAAAACGGCAAAAAAATTTTATTAAGAATTGTTGACAGATAATTCAAAATAAAATAAACTAAGTTCAAGTAAGCGATTACAGGAAAGCGGAAATAACTTTTAAATCGATTAAATGAAATCCTTTTTTATTTGAATGTTTTTTTAATCGATTAAATAAGTTTATATCACCCGGAATTTTTTTATTTACCTCTTTATTTAATCGATTAAAAAGCTTCAATTTTATTTATCTTTGTTATTTTTAATGAATAAAGGCGATTAAAATGAGTTTGTAACAGTATTTTATTAGAATGATTTAATCGATTTAATGAGGTGGTGAGATAAACTAATTATTTTATTGAATTTAATCAATACTAATAATAGTTACTTTTAATGTAAAGAACTTAAGTAATAATTGGGAGTGTAGTTTTTTGGATACAAAAAAAGCGAACATAAAGGATGTTGCTAAAAAAGCCAATGTATCAACTGCAACTGTTTCGAATGTAATGAATTCTTCAAGATATGTAAAAGAAGATACTCGAATGAGAGTCCTTCAAGCTATGGAAGAGTTGAATTATACCCCCAGTGCAGTAGCAAAGTCATTAAAGGGAAAAGATACGAAAGTGATCGGTTTAATCATCCCGATACTTCCTAATGATACTTCTGCGGATTTTTTCCTCTCGCTTTCGAATGGAATTGAAAGTGTCTTAAATAAAGAAGGATACAGATTGGTTATCAGCAATTCTCATGAAAATATTAATAACGAACTGGCTCAAATCGATATGTATAATACACAGTTTATTGAGTATATTGATGGATTGATCATTGTACCTACTTCTAATCTTGGATATGAGACAAATGAAGCGTTTAATAGATATCCAGCGGTATATGTGGATAGAAAGCCGAACTCACTTAAAAAAGTGGATACTGTCTATACAAATAACTATTCTGTTACCTATGAAGCTATTGAAATGATGGTGAAGAAAGAAAGAAAGAAGATTGCCTTTTTTTCTGGTCCGATTGATGTATCCAGTACTATTGAACGTTATGATGCGTATCAAGATGTTCTTAGAAGGTATCGGATTGGATTTAAGGAAGAGCTCATATTTGTTGGGGAATCATCCTTTGAAGCAGGATATAAAATGGCTAAAGAACTCTTTTCAACACAAGAAGTTGATGGAATTATAGCAGTTAATAATGTTATTGCTATGGGGGTTTACAAATTTTTAAAAGAAAAGAATATAAAAATCCCGGAAGAGGTATCGTTCATTGCTTATGATGATTTTAATTGGATGGAATTAACAGAACCGTCTATTACGGCTATAAGACAACCATCATTTGAAATGGGGCAGGCTGCAGCTAAGCTTCTAATAGAAAGGTTAGAAAATCAAGCAAAAGAGCCTGAAGAAATTTGCGTTGAATCAACAATCGTTCATAGAAATTCCTTGTAAGGTTAATGATTAAATAAAAAATCATCGGGGGTTCAAGATGAAAAAAATTAAAATTATATTAAGTTTAGTCCTGCTTAGTGGTTTATTTTTAGCTGGTTGTGGGAACAAGGAGACCACAACATCATCTGACGGTAAAACAACTATAGATTTTGCCATTCATGTAGCGAATCCCAAGGATCAAGAGCCTGCTTTTTATAAAGTAATCGAAAAATTCCAACAAGAAAACCCGGATATTAAAGTTAATCTTATTGGGAAAGAACAACAAGAACATATAAAAAGTATAAAAATGGAATCTCAATCTAATAAACTTCCAGATGTTTTTTGGATGTTGCCAGCTTCAGCAGCCGAATTAGAAAAAGCCGGTATGTTAATGGATTTAACAGAGTTTCTTGATAAAAATCCTGATATAAAGAGTTCACTTAAAGAAAATATGATCAAGTCCTTTAATAAGGATGGCCACCAGTATGGCTTGCCCTATCAACCGCTAATCACTGGCTTATTTTATAATAAAGCACTTTTTGATAAATATGGGGTAAAGCTTCCGGAGACCTTTGAAGATTTAGAAGAAGCAACAAAAGTATTTGAAAAGAACGGCATTACCACTATTGCAAAGGGTGCAAAAGATGATTACTCGGTATGGGCATTTTTAACTATGCTATCCAGATATGGATACTTTGATAAAATCGATGATATTCTAGCTGGAAAAAAGAGCTATGATAACAGTGATTTTGTAAACTACTATAAAAAAATTGATGATTTACGAAAGTTAGGTGCGTTTCCTAAAAACGTAACAACACAAACATACTTCCAAGCGGTTGAGCAATTTTTAAGTGGTAAAGCAGCTATGTTGGATTCTGGTATGTGGGATGTTCAAAAAATTGAAAAAAGCAATATTGGGAAAGACGTAGGTTTTTGGTGGGGTCCGACATTCGCTGATGGTGTAGGCAACCAAAAAGTAAGCTCTGTTGTACCTTCAGCCCCATTACTGGTTAGCAAAAAAGCAGGCGAAGACAAAGCTAAGAAAGAAGCAATATTAAAGTTATTAAAGTTCTACTATGGTAAAGAAGGTACTCAAATCATGGTAGATAACCAAGTAGCTCCAATGACGAATGCCGCAGTAAATGTAGATGAAGCAGCACATCCATTGTTTAAAAAGTTAGTCGATCAAGTACAGCTTCAGGGCTGGGTAAGTCAGCCGAACCAACCGGACCTTGTCGTTCCTGAAGCAATTGGAAGTGCAATGTACGACAGTATTTATGGTGTAATTAATGGAACTTACACCCCTGAGCAAGCAGCAAAAGTTGTTGAAGATAAAATTTCGACTATTAAATAATTTGTTTGGCTAATGTAATATGTTTGATCGTATTACATTAGCCAATTCATAGAGTAGGTGGAAAAATGCGATGGTATAGTAATCATTACAATAAAATAATCCTGCTATTACCGACAATTCTAGTGTATTTAATGTACATTATGATGCCTATAGTAATTGCAACCTATTATAGCTTTACTAGTTTTTCAGGTATTGGCGTACCACAGTATGTGGGACTGTCTAACTATCAACGATTGTTCAACGACCCCATTTTTATTATCGCCCTTAAAAATACCTTTGTCGTACTATTGGTAACTTTAGTTCTACTAATCCCTGGTGCATTTTTGCTATCCCTATTACTCAATAAAAAAATGAAGGGTGTAGGCGCCTTAAGGGCAATTAACTACTCTCCTTCTATTATTGCACCAATCATGGTTGGTTTGATTTGGGTATTTATTTTAGATCCTAAGATTGGTCTTGTTAATACCTTCCTAGGAAAAATTGGTCTTGGTTCACTTGCTTTTAAATGGATTGGGGGAGAAACCTTAACACCATTTTCAGTTGCAATTGTACAAAGCTGGCAAAGTTTGGGATACATTGCCACGATCTTTCTAGCTGGATTAACGTTAATTCCAGCAGAGCTCTACGAAGCAGCCGATATGGACGGTGCAAGTAAATTCAAGCAATTAGTTAACATCACCATTCCTTTGCTTAATGAAACTTTTAAATTAAATACTATTTTAGTTATTACACTCTGTTTTAAAATCTTTGAAACTGTTCTCCAATTAACGAATGGTGGACCAAATCATTTGTCAGATGTATTGGTAACGTTTATGTATAGTACCACCTTCACTTCAGGAGAGTATGGTTATGGAATGTCGATTGCGGTCATCTCATTACTCGCGACGATTGTATTTGCGGGCGTTTTCCTAGGAATCTTTACAGTAGGTAAAAGACTTAAGAGTAAGGAAGGTGTGTGAAGGGGATGGAGTCAAAAGAAACTTATATAGCAATAAATCAAAAGGTATCAAACGATACTACTTTTGATTTATTGAATCGTAAACAAACAAGATTTAAAAGACTATCCTATATCCTTACTTATGCTGTCACTCTACTTATAATGGTACCTTTTATTTGGATGATTGTTTTATCCTTTCAAGATAACCAGACCATCCTTACAAACCCATTTTCATTACCTAAAAGTTTAAACTTCGATAACTATAAACGGGCTTTTGAAACCTTAAATATGGGCTTGCTATATAAGAATACCTTTATAGTTGCAGCAGTTTCAGTTTTCTTAGAAATGATTATTACCTTTATGAGTTCTTTTGCGATTAGTAGATTGATATTTAAACGAGAGAAACTAAAAAATGGCTTGTATTATTTTCTCATTATCGGGCTTGCGATTCCACCGTTTATCTTATTGTTTCCAATCTACCGGATTACCATAACACTCGGAATCGAAAATACGTATCTATCACTCATTTTACCATATATTGCTACTTCTATTTCGTTTAATACATTATTGTTTACAGGATTCCTGAAGGATTTTCCATCTGAAATGGAAGAAGCCGCAGTTATTGATGGCTGTAACTTATTTACACTTTGTACAAAGGTGGTATTTCCTGTAATTAAGCCAGTGGTAATGACAATTTTTATCTTTAATATTCTTTATATTTGGAATGAATTCCCATTTGCAGTCACGCTAATTAGTGACCCAAATCATATGACCATTCCGCTTGCGATATCTGAATTTAAGGGAAGATACAACATTGATTACGGTGGTATTGTATCGGCAAGCTTGCTATTTATTGTGCCACAGCTACTATTTTATGGAATCTTTCAGAAACACATTATTGAGGGTATGACTGCGGGAGCAGTTAAAGGATAAAAAAACATTACTTTGGAGGCAACTTTACATGAAAACGAATTCAATTGGGATGTTACAAAATTTAACTAGACATGCAGATGTAAGATCTGCGAGACTCTCAAGTTCTGACCAGTCAGGCAGGAACCAAGATTATTGGTTAATTCCACCGAACGAGTCAGTAGTATTAGGGGAAATCGAAGGTCCTGGCTGCTTAACACATTTTTGGATGACATCTTTCTGTAGAAAAATTATGGGCCCAAGTATCGTGGATCCCGTTTTAGGTAGTAACGTAGCACCTGTAAATGAAATACACAATGCATTAGGTGTTACTTGGGAAGAGCAAGATCCATTTTATTACAGAAAAGCATTAATTAAAATTACTTGGGATGATCAGAATACACCAAGCGTTTTGGCACCATTTGGGGACTTCTTCTGTGTAGGTCATTCGTTACCGGGTAATTTCCAATCGGTGCCGTTTAACGTTTCTGTTAAGCCGGAGGAGGCAAATAAGTTCGGTGCACCAGCTGCGTTAAACTGCTATTTTCCAATGCCGTTTAACAAAAAAGCGAAAATTGAAATTGTGAACGAAAATGAATTACCATTTGGTCTATATTTCTATATTGATTATGAGCTATATAAAGAAGAATTACCGGAAGATACAGTATACTTCCATGCTAACTGGCGTCGGGAAAGTCCTTGCGAAGGCTGGGGAAATGATCTTCAAGTAAACAGCCCGGCAGTTCAAAGCGTTGCTAACCTAACAGGCGAAGATAACTATGTGGTTTTAGAAACACAAGGTAAAGGTCATTATGTGGGCTGTAACTTATCAGTTAACCATTTCCAAGGCAGCTGGTGGGGGGAAGGTGATGATATGATCTTCATCGATGGCGAAAAGGAACCAAGTATTAATGGTACAGGTAGTGAGGATTATTTTGGACACGCTTGGGGAATGCAAAAGAATGGTTTCTTGTATAACGGTTCCATTATTCATGAGAGCGACAAGCCGGGATACCAAGTATCCTACAGATTCCACATTGCAGATCCGATTCACTTCTCTGAGAGCATTAAGGTTTCGATTGAACATGGACATGCAAATCACTTATCTGATGACTGGTCCTCTACTGCATATTGGTATCAGACGTTACCATCTCCCAAACTAGATATACTTCCAGTCGAAAATAGACTACCGCATGTTGCCCAAATGCCTGTTGTGAAACAAAAGGCCAAGAAGGAATTAAATGAAGAGCAACAAAAAGCATATGAATCAGCAAAAGAAAGAGAAGTATTTTATGTAGAAGAGAAGAGGAAACAAATGGAAATTAAATACAACAAAACAAGAGAATCTTCTACTGGCAATAAAGAGCATGCTCAACGTGTAAAACAAAGCCTAATTGGTAAATGGAGCTAAGTTCTTTTTAAAAATTGGTAGTATGAATCTATCAATCTATATAACCTTTTATTAGGTGAAAAATAGGAGATGTTTTATGAATAGTTTAAATACAAAACACTTAGAAGCTCTTGAAAGAGCAATCCAAGAAATTGAAGCCAAGAAAGATATTATTGCGAAACGTCAATATAGATTACACTATCACTTTATGGCACCTACTGGCTGGATCAATGATCCGAATGGTTTGGTCCAATATAAGGGTGAATACCATTTATTTTATCAATTTTATCCCTACGCCTCTAGCTGGGGTCCAATGCACTGGGGACACGCAAAAAGTACGGACCTAGTACATTGGGAACACTTACCGGTTGCTTTGGCGCCATCAGAGTCATACGACTCCGGTGACGTCACTGGATATGGCTGTTTCTCTGGTAGTGCAGTCGTAGCCGGAGATGAGCTTGTATTAATATATACTGGGCATGTAGATGGCAACCTGCCACAACAGGTTCAAAATATTGCAACAAGTAACGATGGAGTTTCCTTTGAGAAATACACACAAAACCCTGTTATCAATACCTTTCCGGTTGATGGCACTCATGATTTTCGGGATCCAAAAGTATGGCAGCATGAAGGCAAATGGTACATGGTAGTTGGAACTAAGAAGGATGGAAAAGGAAAAGCTGTACTTTATGTTTCTGATGATTTAAAGGTTTGGACATATAAAGGAGTAGCAGCAGAAAGTGATGGCACCCAGGGGGATATGTGGGAGTGTCCGGATCTTTTCCCAATTAACCATACTCATGCCTTAATTGTTTCTCCAATGTATGGAACCCAAAATGAAAAGCCTTTTTATGTGATTGGTGATATGGATTATGATAAAGGTATTTTTACCCAAGGAACTTACAGGACATTAGATTATGGTTTTGACTTTTATGCCCCTCAGACCCTGATTGATGAAAAAGGTCGTCGAATTATGATTGGTTGGATGGAAAAATGGTTAACAAAAATGCCTTCTCAAGAATTCGGTTGGGCTGGTGCTATGACAATTCCGAGAGAGCTCGTCTTAGAAGGAGATATTCTTAAACAAAAACCAGTACCAGAACTTGAAGACATAAGGTCCGACTATAAGAAACTAGTTGCATTCGAAGTGACGGAAAAAGTGACAGTGAATGGTCAACAAGAATCCGTCTCAGAAATCATTCTCGATGTTAATCTCAACGAGACTGAGGCATCCGTATTTGGGATCCAATTAAGATGCTCTGAGGATGGAGTAGAAAAAACAGAAATCATCCTTGACTTAGAAAATAAAGAGATTGTCCTGGATCGGGAACACTCCGGCTGCGGTGAAAAAGGAATTAGCAAAGCACCACTGGTAGTGAAGCAAGATGGCACCATTAAACTGAGAATTTTTATGGATACTACATCCATTGAGCTATTTGTTAACGATGGTGAGCAGGTCATAACCAATCGGATCTTCCCGGAGGATACTAGCAAACAGTTTAACCTATTTACAGAGGGCGGCATGGTTTGTGTAAATAGCATTGAATCATGGAAGCTAGGTTCAGTGTGGAATTAAATTCTTTTTTTGAAATAAAGATAGAGCTCTAATCGAATAATGAGGATTAGAGCTTTGTTTTTGAAAGTAAGTGCCTGTTAAGGGTGTGAACGCAGAAGGATCACACCAAGAGTCTATTTATTATTAGATTGAACATTTTCTGATAGGACGGTTGAGAGTAAATGAAACCAAATTCATCTGTGATTTGTATTGGAGAAATATTAATCGACTTTTTTTGTACAGATATTGGAATAGACTTAGCTGATGGTCAGCATTTTGAAAAAAAGGCAGGGGGAGCTCCTGCGAATGTTTGTGCAACTATTTCCAAATTAGGAGGACATGCATTGTTTTGTGGTAAAGTGGGAAACGACCCATTTGGTCATTTTTTGCGGAAAACACTAGATGATGTAATGGTTGATACATCTATGATGGTGTTGGATAAAGATCACCCGACAACATTAGCCTTTGTATCTTTAAAGGAGAACGGGGAAAGAGATTTTGTTTTTAATCGTGGCGCAGATGCTTTTTTAATTGAAAAGGAACTCGATCAAGAAAAGCTTAAAGCTTCCAATATCCTGCATTTTGGTTCCGCCACCGCTCTGTTAGATGATCCGTTTCAATCCACCTATATAAACCTAATGAAAACGGCTAAGGAAGAGGAAAAATTTATTTCATTTGATCCTAATTTTAGATTTGACCTTTGGAAAGGCAGAATTCCATCTTTTGTAGATTTAGCTATGAAAGGAATTGCTTTAGCTGATTTTATCAAACTTAGCGATGAAGAATTAAGAATCATATCAGGGTTAGATAATATTGAAAAAGGAATCGCGTTCCTTCATGAAATTGGGGCACGGGTTGTTGCGGTTACTTTAGGAAAGGAAGGAACGTTGATCTCTAATAGGGAACAACGTGAAATCGTCCCAAGTATTACAGTAAATTCAATAGATTCTACCGGTGCTGGGGATTCATTCGTAGGAGCAACGCTATTCCAGTTGGCAAAAAAAGAAGAGCCTAGGAAAGCTTTAGAAAACTTTGAAGAACTAAGGGATATTATTGCCTTTAGCAATCGTGTAGGTGCTATTGTTTGTACAAAGGTAGGCGCCATTTCGGCCATTCCAACTCTTGAGGAAACTTTAGCAGCTAGTTTCCAACCAAAGTTTGTCGGTTAATTATAGTAATTGGCTTGAAAAAAGTGAAATCTATGTTTTTGGGAGTGAGTGGGGAATGAGGAATCGAAGATATAGACTTCGGAATATCTTCACAAAAATGGTTGCAAGATTGGTATTTTAGTTGGAAAATCGTCAAGTTTAAGAATTTTTGAGGTTGCAAGGAGATTTACTACTTTTGGTCAAATTATTTCCAATCTTATTTAATATATAAATGATACAATATATACCATTTGCAGCATAACAAACACTTACCGGCGGCATTCAATACCAAACTTAAGAGCAATCATCATTCCTAATAAAAGAGAGTAGATTAACCTTTCTAATATTGAATAGGTAATCTACTCTTTTGTTTTGTATTAAAAATTTTGGCTCTTAAGCTCCAAGTTTGTATAAAGGAAAAAGGGGCACGTTGTCGGATAACGTCCCCATTCATACGAACTCTAATGTTTCACAGAAAACTCTTCCTCAATTAATTCATTCAGATGATTAATAGCTAATTTAATACACTCTCGTTTATTTTTATGTCTGGCCATTCCTGTTAGATCATCATGCAGTAGCAGATTACTTGTAGCGAATCCAGTATAGCCCACGGGATATTTGAATGTTTCTACTGTTATAATAAAGCCTTTTCTTACATGAAGATAATAGATCTCCATATCTCCAACAACTGTTTGCGAATTAATCAACCTAAAAACACCTCACCTATTTTTGAAAATGTTTAATTAATACGATGGGCTAATTCTCAGGTGTTTTTACTATCCATCATCATTATCTGCTATTAGGTGGTCATTCTATCAGATTAAATTTGTCAAAATCAGCAAATTATTTCCAGTATTCCAACTAAAGAATTTAACACCAGTAAATGACTAAGAAGTAATTGCTTATTTTTCGGTTCAAGAAGAAAGGAGGTAGGGTTTTTGCCCGCTTCAACGGTAATTTCTTGGTATTGTTCTGCAATCTTTAGTTTATTGTTGAAGGAGGATAATTTAGAATGAACTCTCATATGGAAACCATTCTTAAACTCCACGTTCGTTTTTCTAAAAAAGCTGGTGGTCCTACGAATATGTTCCGGATTAAACCACATGGTATCGACCCGTTTGGCTGATTGAATCGGAAATAGACAGATTTTCAGAATTGGATTTACCATTACCGGACACATATGTATATCACCCATGAACCATTTAGAAGTTGTCATGGCACCTCTTAGGTTGAAACCTATCGATTTAATGCTGAACTCTAGAATTTCTAATGGGGACTTGTCGACTATAAAAGTCTTGTTCACTTCTCTAACGATTGTACACGTCTTTCCGTTTCGATCGTAAACGCCTACCATGCACATCAAATGTTGATTAATAATATAGTTTTTTTCTATCGTCAAAATCTTCAGCCCCTTCATCTACTTTTCTGTTGAATTATTTTCGAAAAAGGATATACTAGCATTAAGTTAGCAACCCTAACTTATCCGGCCAAGGGCACTGTCTTCGTAGGACACCAAATGCTCTTGGCTATTTTATTGTGCTTTTCACACATTCATCACCTCCTTTAAGCTATTTAGTAAATCGATTCTTACTCTCTTTTTCCTTTATCACAATCAAATTCGGATTTTCCTCAATTTCTTTTATAAGCTCAGAAGCCTTGATACCAAGACCTTTTGCAAGTGCAAAGGCTGAATTTAAACTTGGTGCTTGGACATTTGTTTCAATATAACTTACAGTTGTCCGATCTAAGCCGCTGCGGAAAGCTAGTTCCTCTTGGCTAAGTTGCTTAGAAAACCTTAATCTCTTTAGTATTTCTCCAATATACATGGTCTCTTTTTTCAAGGAAATTCTCCTTTTTAAGACCATTAGATAATGGGGTACCAATTTCTACCACGGACTGTAATCTACAAAAGTTGACTTGGGTAAATTTTTTTGCACTGCCTGATTTCCTGGATTAATATTAAAATAGAAATACCGTTGACAATCGTACAGTGACTAATATTTGTTTATTCTTTAACTGTTCTTATCAATAATTAGTAACTCTGTTGCTGAATTGTAACTGTTTATTTAGTGGAAATGATATTGAAAATATGGGAGAGTGTTCCTTTCGTGTATATTAAATAATAAGTAGGTATTTTTTACTATGTACTTCAGTCTACAATTTTTGTCACAGTCCGATATATATCGCTCCCGTTAAACGACATTTTATTTATAGATTTAGCGTTTAAAACCTTATTAAATCAAAGCTAAAAGTAAATTTAATCAAACGTTTGATGAAGAAATAGAATTGAAGAATTATGTCGGAATTATGAATTTAGTAAAACTGTTCATTTTCCTGTGCTTGTCACCGCCTGAACTTTCAAGAATAGTAAACTATTAATAGCGACTTGGGGCCACGAACGAGAGTACTTAAGAATCGTTATATTTCGATAATTTCTGTGAACAATAAATGACAAATTTTTTTATGACTAGAGAGTGCAATCCTTAATAAATAAAGGTTGGTAGCAAATTTAATCAAACGTTTGATCAAATGGTTTATTTGTTGGAACTGCTCGGATAATGTAAGGATTTAGTTAAACAAATGATGCCACAATACTAGCAGGTATTATGTATTGATAGTATTATCTTGATTGATGTCATAATTTCCTTATGAAGTTGTTAGGGTTATGGTATAACTATATATAAGCTAGTATTTTATACCTATAGTCTTTACTTTTATGTTTAATTCTTATTAATTTTTGAACATAGAAATACAATATAAAATGCTAGAATGATATTCTTTTTGAAGCATTGAGAGGAAATGGTTGGCCCGCTTTAGTATTTCATTAGGAGTGACAACATGTTGGAAACGATAAAGGGAATAGTACATTCCATTAAGGGGGAAATGCTGTCTGCTTTTGTTGGTGGCATTGTAGGACTTTTTTTGAGTGTAGTATTTGATGATGGATTAAGAAACTTAAAGAGTAATATAAAACGAAGGTATAAGCGCCTTTTTAGTGAGAAAAATGATTTTATGTCTCATCCTTTTACAATTGGAAATACCTCAACCCATTTTTATGTGATTGATGGAGACGGACAGTCTGATTTTAAACCGGAAAATATAGAATGTAGAGTTATTCATGATGAGATTCCACTGCCGGTTGAGCTAGAGACAATAAAAAGGGAAATTGCTGAACAGGAAAAAGGAAAAGAGGTAAATGGCTTAGAATACAAGTGGAACGGTCCTTTGTACGGATTAGCTAAATACATACCTAGTAGAACAGAAGATAAAGAAGATATGACCGTTTTATTTAATTTCTATAAAACAGATTATTACTCATTCCTGGCTACGAACATGCAGTTAACCAGAAAGTTAAATTCAGGTAAAACAATAGGAGAAGAATATATTCCCTATAGGCAATTAGAGAAGGTACAACCAATATTAGCTAATGGATTTGGGATTGGATTAGTCGTTATTACATCTGATGAAAATATTATTCTGACTCAACGGACAGAAGTTAGCGGTGCAAGAGGTAGTGAAATGGATATCAGTGTGGTTGAAGGAGTCCATCCATTATTGGACCGTCACAGTATTAATGATGGTCCGGATTTATATAATACAGCTGTTCGTGGAGCAAATGAAGAACTGGGGATTATTATTAATAGAGATATAATCAAATTTTTGGGTTATGGAATTGATTTGGACTTTTACCAATGGAATATGATCGGATATGCTCATGTTCCCCAAACAGCTAGAGAAATTCAGGAGATCAGAAGTAGAGGGACTTCGGGTAAATGGGAAAACACCTTACTTATTTTTAAGAATTTCACTTCTAAGAGTGTAGCAGAACTAATTGTAAATGAAGATATGTGGTCAACTGCAAAAGTAGCCCTTTATTGGACTGCGGTACGTGAATTAGGGAAAAATAATATTGACCGTGCACTACGAAATATAATGGAAAAATAAATCTCATTTAGGTGTACCCTAATCAAAACAATAAAAAAGGATCCTAGCTGTAAATAGGACCCTCATTCATTATATAGTATGTGCTAGATAAGTGAACAAGGCACTTAGTACGATCGTCCCAACCATTATTGAAACATAAAGAAGGATTTTGTTCCTCTTTTTCTTTTGAACTACTTCTTCAGGTGTAAGCCAATAGTTTGACATCAAATTTCCCCTTTTGCTGTTTGATGGTAGCTGGCTGGCCTTATAAATTTGACAGAGGCCCCTATAGCTTTGCGTCATCACCTAGGTGACGGTGCCCTTTATGTGGCTTTATTTATTATACAGGTATAAAAGTTGAAAATCATCAAAAAATGGCTTTTTTAAGTATAATTGTCATAAATACATATTCCTACTAAATTTTTTAATCTCAAAAAACTCTAGTTGTTTAGTCTCTTAATCTATATATTACATAGTTGAAAAGTGCTGTTTTTGCCGGAAAATGATGGTATAATATGAATAAATTATATAGTTCGTACGAAAGGGCAAACCCATTGAAAAATGGAGGCGCAAAACTATAGGGGCTAAGGTTTGAATAAACTACGCCAGCCAGGTGCCGAATATGATTACCTTCCTGCGAATTATGAAACATATAATTGGAGGGAACCTATGTTTATTTTTATCGCAGGTGTGGTTGTCGGCTCTATCGCCATGCTTTTTACAATGAGCCTAATGTTTGCTGCCAAAAGAGGCGACGAGCAAATAGAAGCATTTTTTAAAGAGAAAGCGTACTGAATCATCTACTGTCATATCCGTAAACGGTGGAATAGAGTTTATTGATTTTTTTACAGATTAAATATACAAGAATAAAAAAATGCTGCAGGTAGTTGCAGTATTTTTTAATTTCCATGTAACTGCGATTTCGAAATTAATATAAAGAGATATAGATATTATTAAAATACGACATGATTAATAAAGCAAAAGCCTATTTTCTAAATTAACCTCTTAGCCTTCTCATTCTTTGAAGCTCCTGACAGTTACTCCAAATGGTGGTAAAATATTAAATATTATGAATCTTTGAATTAAAAAATGGTAAAACAAGGCGGAGGTATTATGAAAAAGAAGCGCAAATGGAAAGTTATTGGCTACAGTTTTTTAGGAATTATCATTATTACAGTCGCGGCCCTAGTATTTGAATACAATCAGCTTCAGCCAATGAATCACTTTAAAACCATACCTGTTGTTTCTACCGGGAAGACAGATACAACAGGGAAAACAAACCAGACAAACCGGAAAAACCAGACAAAACAGCAAACCTATACGAATGCTCCCGGATTAAACATTTTAATAATGGGATCAGATGAAAGACCGGGTGAAACGATTGGTCATTCCGACACCATGATGCTGGTCCATGTTGATTTGGGGAAAAATGAAATCAATGCGGTAAGTATTCCTCGTGATACTCGTGTTCATTTAGATGGATATGGCTATACAAAATTAACGAGTGTCCAGTATATTTTGCAGGCCAACAAAGGGCCTAAGCAAGGGATAGAACAGGCGGTTCAAGCAGTTAGTGAATTAACGGGAGTGCCGATAAATTATTATGTTGAAACCAATTTTGAGGGTCTTCAATCGATGGTAGATGCAATGGGCGGTATCCAAATGAATGTACCAACGGATGTGAAAATAAACAATCAGGTCATTAATGCCGGTCCCCATTTCTTTGACGGTAAAATGGTATTAGCTCTTGCCCGTGAGCGCCATTCCCTTGCAAATGGGGATTATGGACGGCAGCAGCTTCAGTTGGAGGCATTAAAAGGGATTGCAAAAGAAGCTTTAAGTCCGGGTAATATTCCAAAACTGCCTGCACTGGTCAATTCCGTATCAAAATATATGATCGGGACCAATATGTCAACGTCAGATATGATAAGTCTGGGCCTTTCGGTGAAAAATCTCGATCCTAACAAACAATTGCATTACCTGCAGCTCCAAGGGGTTGGAGAAAGTATGTACGATGATATTTTAAAGGCAAAGAACGATGAAATTGTGATTGATCCGCAACAAATGAAAAGCATCATAGATAAATATTTTCAGAGCTAAGATAAAATCGGATTTACATCTAGTTCCATTCTGTTAAGTCAAGTCCTTCAAATATCATAAAATCCGTTTCTAGTAGTCATAATTTAATATGGGGTACAGCCGACATTCCGCGTTTTGCTGGTGGTACCCCATGCCCATCAAGCTAACAAAGTAAATTACTAGATACGAAATGATCCTTGTTTCAAAACTAGCGAGTGATGGAAAAGTAGGCATGCCAAAGAAGCCTATTAAAACGCGATTTTTTTGCTAAGCAGCTTGTCTATGCTTCACCGTCGTTTCATACACAACACCTAGAATATCAAATACGGTCATCTTCTTATATCGATGACATTTACGACCGTTCTTTTTGAGTAGCTGATAAAGGCGATGCAGAATTTTCAAAAGTTCTTCTGGGCCAACTGCTATCGCTTGAAACAGTAACGGAAAGTAATCTTTAATCATATAAATCGCTTTGTATTCACTCAACTCCTGCTTTTTCTTTTCAAGTAGAAGCTGTCGCATTTGAAACATCGTAGAAGAACAGAGGAGAATTCCAATGAGTTGTCCATATAAATGGCACTCTAGGCGTTCTCTTTTAATATTCTCATTCATCAATTTCAAAGAATGACTTCCACGTTTTAAACAAAATCTCAATCTGCCAACGAAGTGAATACAATGAATGCACGAAATTCGTCGGTACTTCTTCTAGCAACGTGTTCGTGATATATACATTCATGCCCATTAAATGTTTACTTTTATCCTTCATGACAATACCTTTCTTCTTTTCACGTATCGCTTGGTTTTTCAGCCGTGTTTGCGTTTGATCGTCGGTTAAACGATGGATAATTACACGTGCTGGAAGCTTCTGATTTTGGCCAATATATGCCTCGGGGATTTCGATCGTCTCACCAGGGGTTAGACCAGACATCATTTGTGTCATATCAAGTTGGATGTATTCTGTTTGCTTTTTTAACGTGCCATTTTTGAAATATTCTGGATCAGGGTTCTTGGTATATATGCGTGTATTCAGCTTCAACCGCGAGATATAGTAAGCCTCTTTATCATGAATGGCTTGTAAGTCTCCTAAATCGAAGTAACCAAGATCACGTAAACACAAATCGCCCGCCTCTACGGTTTCAAGGCAGGTGGTACCGTATGTTTTATCATTATTCTTTCCTGGTCCAAGCTGCACGTTAAGAAATTGACCACTCAGTAAATCATATTCCAATTGGATTTTCACGCCTGCTGTATTACTACTCCCACCTGAACCTTGATAGTCAGTGGCGAAATGATCAGGCAGTTGAAACACTGTCGCATCTAAAATACGGAGACGATTGAAAGTAGAGATCATGTGTGCAGAAAGCGATTGATTTGAACAGAGTTTTTGTGTGAGAAGAGAAGTAAAGACCTCTCGAAGAAATGCGACAGCTGCTGGATTAAAGCGTTGATTCAACCCTTCTGAGCTCATCAGTACCCCAGTGGAAGCTTCTAACTGACTACACAATTGTATAAGTGAGGTGCCAGCGATTTCTTGACTGAGCCATACGCAAAGGGCAATAAGTTCGTTTGCTTGATACTTACTAGATCGCTGTACAAAGCCAACTTGTTTGGCGATATCTTGTAGGACTACTGGAGATAAAAAGTATTGTAGCTCTTGTGCGAAAAGATTTAGTTCATTTGAAATGATAGGATTCATCAAAACGCCATCCTTTCTCGTAAACTTCTTACGATAAGCATAGCGTTTTTTCATTTTGAGGGTATGATTTTAACTTCACTTGATGGGCATGTGATACCCTAATAACAAGAAAAGCAGCAGACACTACCACACACAAAACATAGAGATAGAGATTAATCTATTCATATGTTTTCACCTTTTTAATGGGTATTAAAAAGGCATCAAGGTTTTTCCCTTAGATGCCTTTTGGCTATTTTTATCTTTTCAATTTACTTTATTCTAGATAACATCGTAACAATCTATAAGATATTTAAAGAAATTTTAAATAACATTGTGACTAATTAAAGTCGAATTTGTCCGTCTCCATTGACATAATATTTTGTCGTCGTTAAAGCTGGTAACCCCATTGGTCCTCTTACATGTAGCTTTTGTGTTGAAATGCCAATTTCGGCACCATATCCAAATTCAAAGCCATCTGTAAAGCGTGTTGAGGCATTATGATAGACAACTGCTGCATCAATACCATTTAAGAATTGTTCAACATTCTTTGGCGTTTCCGACACAATACACTCGGAATGTTTTGTACCATATTGATTAATATGAGCAATGGCTTCTTCAACACTATTTACAGTTTTTACACTGATGATTAAATCTGAAAATTCTTTTGCATAATGTTCCTTTGTTGCTTTGAGGGCTGTTGGAAATACTTTACAAACTTTTTCATCTCCATAAATTTTAACTCCAGCAATTGATACCGTTTCAAGTAGTTCTTTCCCATAATTATTAAAGAATTCATCATGGATTAATAAACTTTCAATCGCATTACATACTGATGGACGATGAGTTTTAGCATTTAGTACGATTGGTCTTACAATATCGTATTTTGCGGTTGCATCAACAAAAACATGGCAGTTACCAGCCCCTGTTTCAATAACAGGCACACTTGCTTCACGTACCACTAAATCAATTAAATCTTTGCCTCCACGAGGAATTAAAAGGTCCAAATACTCTGTTAAGTTAAATAATGTTTTAGCAGTTTCGCGTGACGTATCCTCGATTAAAAGTACCGCATTTTGAGGGAATTGCACACGTTTCAATGCTTGATGTATAGACGTAACTAAAGCCATATTGGAGTGTTTTGCTGAACTAGAGCCACGCAGTAGAACTGTATTTCCTGTTTTTAAAGACAGCGTAGCTGCATCAATGGTTACATTCGGACGGGCTTCATAAATCATACCGAGGACACCGAGTGGCACACGTCGCTTATTAATAATCAGTCCATTATCCTTATTTATGCGTTCCAATTCTTCTCCTATTGGATCGGGCAAATTAATTACTAAATGAATTGCATCACTCATGGCTTTAACCCGTTCTGGATTCAGCATAAGACGATCGATTATGGACTCAGATAACCCTAATTTATGACCATATTTAATGTCTTTTGCATTTTCTTTTAGTATAAACGCTTGATCTATTAGTAATTGCTCTGCAATTGCTAATAGTGCTGTATTTTTTTCTTCAGTTGTTTTATTTTGCATTTCTAAACTTGCTTCTTTTGCAAGCTTTGCTTTATAAATGACTTCATTCTCAATAGCTGTACTCATTGATTATACCTCCTATACATTTAAGTAGTTGATCTTAAATTTTTTATGTTCTTGTTACCTTTTTAATTCTTGTCTCTAGTTTCAAACTTAGCTAGATAGTCTTTTAAAAAGCCAATGGCTCGATTTATATAAATGGTGTCGTTATAAAGCTTTGTCATCATAAGAGATCCTTCAATTGTAGATATAAAAATTGTTGTGAATGTTTCCGAATCTATTGTGGAGATTATTTCACTGTTTCTTATCCCAGTTCGAATAATTTGAAGTATCATAGAATAAAGGTCATTCATTGCTTCTCGAGTCGCATCACGTAAGGCTGGGTGCGCATCATCGGACTCGATTGCTGCATTTAGAATTGGGCAGCCACCAGGAATTGGCTTGTCTTCTGCTAATAACAAAAAGACTTCAAGAAGTGCGTTCAATTTTTCGATAGAAGTATTTTTGCTCCTAATTGCTTCTTGGAAGGTTGTGGACATCGTTTCAATAGAAAATGAAAATGCATTCAAAGAAAGTTCTTGTTTACTCTTAAAGTGATTATAAATCCCTCCTTTTTCCATACCAGCCTTTTCCATAATATCTGTAATGGAAGTTGCCAAGTATCCCTGGGTATTTAGAAGCCCAGAGGCCTTTTCAATAATCATCTGTTTTGTTCGTTCTCCTTTACGCATTTTTAACCTCATTTTCATTAGAATTTTCAAACCGAACGGTCTTGTTAATGTAAGTATAACCTTTTATGTAATTTAAATCATCCCTTTTTTTATTAGAATATTCAAATCATATTGACAACTATAACTTGGTTTAATGTATAATAAAAAAACAGACCGGTTTGCATTTTATTGGAGGGGTTTTATATGAACGAGAGAATTTTAAATATGAAAAAAATAATTAATCGTGAGGTTCCGCCACCACCTATCGCTAAGTTAATTGGTGCAGAGTTGTTACAAATCGAAAAGGGTAAAGCAGTTTTTGAATTAGAGTGTAATACGGAGAAACATGCAAATCCTATGGGAACAATCCATGGAGGAATACTATGTGATATAGCCGATATGGCAATGGGCGTGGCCTTTTCAAGTTTGTTAGAAATGAATGAAACCTTTACTACTGTTGAACTTAAAATTAATTATTTGAAACCGATTTGGAATGAAAAAATTACAGCAAAAGGTGAGGTTATAAAGAAAGGAAAGACTATTGGGCTAATCAAGTGCGATGTTTTTGATGAAGGCGGTTCATTAGTTGCCCATGCTTTAAGTACGTGTATGATCCTTCGTGGTGAAAAATCAGTAGGAAGATAAAAAAAGTACCTAATAAAAGATCAACATATTGGTAAATATTGTATCATTATGACCTAGTTTTACGTATCTCGGAACCCCTACAGAGGTTTCATTTCTTAAGATGGATCAAAAGAAGGTGCTTATACACCGGCCGATCAAGAGTATAAATGGCTAGTTTTTTAATTTTTCTATTCACCCTATTTACATTCTACATAAAACAACAAAATTCAATGAAAATAGACAATTATAAAAGCAGAAAAAAAGGAGTAAAGAATATGAGTCAAGAGATTGTAATTGTAAGTGCCGTTCGTACAGCAATTGGAAATTTTAATGGAAGTTTAAAAAATGTATCTGCAACTGAACTGGGAGCAATCACTATCAAAGAAGCACTTGAAAAAGCAGGAGTAAAACTGGAGCAGGTAGACGAAGTCATAATGGGTAACGTTCTTCAAGCAGGTGTTGGTCAAAATCCGGCTCGTCAAGCACAGATAAAATCAGGTATTCCAGTGACGTCTTCGGCCTTTACAATTAATAAGGTTTGTGGTTCTGGTATGAAGGCCGTTCATCTTGCCATGCAGGCGATCCTTGCAGGAGATGCTGAAATCGTTGTAGCAGGCGGAATGGAAAGTATGAGTCAGGCACCATACTTATTGAAAAATGCCCGCGATGGCTTTAAAATGGGAGATCAAAAAATAATCGACAGCATGATCAGTGATGGTCTATGGTGTGCGTTTAATGATTACCATATGGGAATCACAGGTGAAAACGTTGCAGAGAAATATGAGCTGACCAGAGAGCAGCAGGATGAGTTTGCAGCATGGAGCCAGCAAAAAGCAGTTGAAGCAATCGAAACAGGAAAATTCAAAGATGAAATTGTTCCGGTTGTTATTCCACAGCGTAAAGGTGATCCGATCGTTTTTGATACAGACGAGGTTCCTAGAAAAGGTACCACTGTAGAAATATTAGCGAAGCTGCGCTCTGCATTTAAAAAGGACGGAACTGTAACAGCAGGTAACGCTCCAGGGCTTAATGACGGAGCAGCAGCATTAGTTATTATGAGCAAGCAAAAGGCAGAAGAATTGGGCCTTACGCCATTAGTTACGATTAAAGCAACTGCAAATGCTGGGGTAGACCCAAGCATTATGGGAGTTGGTCCAGTACCAGCAGTGAAAAAGGCATTAGAAAAAGCAGCAATTTCAATCGAGGATATTGATTTAATCGAAGCGAATGAAGCATTTGCATCTCAAGCCCTTGCAGTAGGAAAAGAATTAGGCTTTAAAGATGAAATTTTAAATGTCAATGGCGGTGCTATTGCACTTGGACATCCGATTGGTGCCAGCGGAGCACGTATTCTTGTTAGCTTAATCCATGAAATGAAACGCAGAAATGCCAAAACTGGTTTAGCTACACTTTGCATTGGCGGCGGACAAGGTGTTGCTACAATTGTTGAATTGGCGTAATTTGCTCCTTTTTAAAATTAAATGTGCGTATTTATTGAAAACAGGCGGGATTTCCAGTCTGTTTTTTTCTATTTGTCCAACTGTACAAGAGTAAGTCCATAGGTCACTAAACGGGCGCTTTCGCTTTTCTATGAAAATGTTATAAGGGGTCCTGACGAATGCCTATCAAGCCAAGAAAACAAGGTCACCCCCAATCTTCTTTGTAACAAGAAGGTCTAAAATTTCGTTCTGGAGGTGCTGCAAAATTTTAACTTGATGGGCATGTGGTGGTACCCCATGCCCATCAAGCTAAGACAAATCATTACCCCCATAACGAAAAAACGCTATTATCTAATGACAAATCCTCCGCTCCCTGAAAGGTAAGCTGAATGTTTTCGATGTTTGCTCCTGGTTGGACAACGAATTCATACTTGAGCTGCCCGTTCCATTCTCGAAAGACAAGATCTACCCCTGACCATAGCTCCCTATATCTCCACGGTGATATATCCATTAGAAAGATAATAAGATTAAATAGACTATCAAGAAGTCTCGATAGTCTACAATAGTTTAATTATTTATTTCCTATGACCTCCCTTTCTAGGTTTTCGCTTTCCATGACGTTTAGGAGCTTTTGGTTTTCCACTACTGCCTTTACTGCCTTTACTGCCTTTACTGCCTTTGCTGCCTTTGCTGCCTTTGCTGCCTTTGCTGCCTTTGCTGCCTTTACTGCCTTTGCTTCCGTGACTACTGGAGATTACTGTTACTTTGAACGAACAAGTGCTAGTATTTCCAAAGGCATCTGTGGCAGTACATGTGACTGGTGTAATCCCTGTTGGAAAAAAGGAACCTGATGCAGGTGTACAGAAAAAAGTAGGATTAGGACAGTTGTCACTTATAGCAGGCTCAAAATGAACGATGGCTCCATTTCTACCCAGATCATTAAAAACCGTGATGTTGGCAGGGCAGTTAATAACCGGAGGCTCTGTATCATTCACCGTTACAGTAAAAGTACAGGTTGTAGTATTTCCAGAGGCATCTGTAGCAGTACAAGTAACCGGTGTGGTTCCAACCGGGAAGAAGGAACCTGATGGCGGAGAACAAACAGCTGTTACACCCGGACAATTGTCGCTTACGGTAGGAGTTGGATAGTTAACCATCGCTCCACATTGACCCGGATCATTAAATTGCGTGATATCTGCAGGACAATTAATCACCGGTGGTTCAGTATCGTTAACAGTTACAGTAAAAGTACAGGTTGCAGTATTTCCGGCAGCATCTGTAGCAGTACAAGTAACTGTTGTGGTACCAACCGGGAAAAACGAACCAGATGCAGGTGTACAAACAGATGTAACACCAGGACAGTTGTCGCTAACGGTAGGGGGTGGATAGTTTACAACGGCACCACATTCTCCCGGATCATTGTTTACCATAATGTTGCCAGGGCAAGTAATGCTTGGCGCTTCTCTATCTTCTACAGTCACTGTAAACGAACATTGTACCGAACCTCCTCCACAAGTGTCTGTAGCCGTACAAGTGACCGTTGTTGTGCCCGCAGGAAAGGTGGAACCGGATGGTGGTGAACATACAACAATGGCACCAGGGCAGCTAGTTTTTACTGTAGGGGACGGAAAGTTTACCACAGCTCCACATTGCCCCGGAGTATTGCCAACCGTAATGTTGGCAGGACAGGTAATGCTGGTTGGGGAACGGGTTAGATCATTGATATTCGCAAAAATATCTTGACTCCCGGTCCGAGTGTCCGTCCAAACCGAAATCAACTTTTCCGGTTCTGGCAAATTTGGTGGGATTATTGCTGCAAAGATATAGTCACCTATAAAGGTACACGGTTCACCAAAGGAAGGATCAGCATTAGGGTCAAACGAAACGTCTGTTATTCGCGAATTTGTAAAGGTGGTTCCACCGTTAGTGGATATAGCTGCAAATACATCCAAAAGAGTAGTGGAAACTCGGTTTGTATAGTAAATTACACTGCATGTGCCACTACACGAGGAAACCGTAACAAACGGGAAAAAATTTTGAGTATTCTCTGGACTATCATCAACTCGGATTGGTGTAGACCAAGTCACTCCACCATCATCGGAAAAAGACATAAGGATATGAGCATTAGTAGTACTAAAATCCTGCCAGACAGCATAGACACGTGCAAACACCGCAGAACCAAAACATCCTGAAGCATCTACAGCAAGAAATGCAAATGTAGGAGTACGGAAATCCCATTGAGGGACCTTTGAATTTAGGGATTGAGGAACCTCAACGATAGGACTAACGGTAACAGTTGGTCCAAATGTCACCCCGCCATCATCTGATCTGCGAATCTGGAATTTGGCATTAACAAAATCCTCCTCAATCCAAGCAACATACACTTCTCCATTGGGTCCAACCTGAACATTTGACCCCTGTACAAAAGGAAGTCCTGTGAATACCGGTGTGATGGGAAATGCCGATGACCATGTTAAACCCCCATCTGTTGATCTTTGAAGCAAAATTTGCGAATTATTAAAGTTATTGGTGAACCGGGTATAGCTAATATAGGCATTTCCCTCAAAGGGACTTGTTGAAGACTTGTCGATAGCCAGGTATTCCTTATCATCAAAGATTCCATTGCCGACTAAGTCAGAAACTATAGTAGAATTAGTGTAGGTAAGTCCACCGTCTACTGATCGAAAGACGATTATTGAAGCTTCATTTGTTGCTTCTTTTACTGCGATGCCAGAAATCATAGATACGTTATTTAAACCGAAATCTACAATTGGATCTGATAGAAGGTCAAAGCCGGTGGTAACCGGTAAAACCGAGTAACTAAATGTATTACCTCCATTAAAAGATTGGTAAAGAGCAAATCCATCCACAGTATAATCATGAGAAACAGCGATAATGGTTAAGGGATTTATTGGGTTAACGGCGACGCTTGGTTCATTTTCTGGAAGATTAGTAGCGGGGAGTGGAATATTTGTTCCACTTGCGAGCGTATTTATACTTTTTTCTGTAATGCCTATATTTTTTGTTTGTGATTTTAATTTGATTAGTTTCTTACTAGTTGATCTGTGCATGTATCACATTCCACCTTTCTTGTCTCACTTTAGTATACGGGTGTTCAATCTCAGCGTGTGGGTGGCAGAATACTGATTGCGAAAAAAGGAGATGTTGGGAAGTTATAGGGGTAGGGACACATGCCCATCAAGCTAAGGCAAATCATTATCCCCAAAACGAAAAAAACACTATTCTTTCTGTAATATGATGGAAAGGATGGTGTTTTTTATGTGTAGCGAAGTTTCAAATGAACTTACACTCTTTTCTCAGGAATTACAACGATCTTTGTCCCACAAGCTCTCCAACTGCTGGCCAAAAAAGTGGGTTTTGTTCAAAGGACGAGTAAGTATCAAGCCAAAGAATTAATAGCGTTGTGCGTGTGGTTAAGTCAAAAAGTAGCGAGTACTTCCTTGACTCAGTTATGTAGTTCTTTAGAATCTTCAACGGGTGTCTTGATAAGTCCTGAAGGACTCAATCAACGATTTAATCCTTCGGCTGTCAAACTTTTACGACATGTATTCACTTCCTTACAAACAGTACAAACAGGTGATTTATGTATACGTGATTTAGTTTATTTCGACCTGAAAGATCTCCATCAAATGGATGAGAAAGGAGCCTATTATATCTCTCGCTTAAAATTAAACACTCGGATTTATCTAAGGAATCCTGATCCCGAGTACTTTAAAAACGGAATCTACTCTTGGTATTCGACGATGTTAACTTGATAGGCATGTGGCGGTACCCCTACTAGTAGTTTTTCTATTTATTTTTTTTCACCTTACTGTAAATAAAATGGCTGATAAAGATGAAAGGAATGTAACCAAAAAAGACAAAATATCCTGCGAAAGAAAGTGAATTTTCTAATAGTAGTATTTGGTTGTGGGTTTTAATAAACGGAACAATAATCAACGTAACTATAAGCGAAAACAACAGGGCTTTTCGCTGCTTTACTCCAAACGTTTGTTTCGCCCCTCTCATAAATGCCCAGTATGCTAATGTAATGTTCGGAAGGATAACTAAAGCCCATGAGCTAATCCCTATATACTCAAATCTTTCGACAAAAGGCATTTCGATAATCTTCCATAAATCTAAGGTTGGCCAAAGATTCATTTTCAGCTGCTCCTCACTATAGAATACGATGGATACAATATAAGTGGAGAGATAGATAAAAATACTTAATGCAACTCCAAATTGTGCCCATTTTTGTGACTTCTCTGGATTCTTAATAAATGGATAATAAATAAACAAGGTGGAGAATCCGATATAACTAAGTGACATTTGTTTAGCTGACAACATGATTTCTTTTACAGAATGATGAAAAACCGGTAGTAAGTTGGCATAATTTGCAAATTCAAGAGGAAAAAGTAAAGTTAGAATTAAATAAAGCGGGAGAATTACTCCGAAAAAGCAAATACCTGTTACAATTCTGAATCCGCCTTCTACGATATAGTAAAACAAAGGAACAAATATAATGCATAACGAAAGTAGACTGACATTCGGAAACATCCATACGTGAATAACTTCAAAATAGGAGCTTATGACAACTATTGATATTAATAGGAAATACACTAGAAGAAAAATATTAAAAATGTTCCCCAGCCACTTCCCGAATATTTTTTTGTTTATGGCTATGATATCTGTCTTTTCCTTGTTTAACACACGATACATCATCCAAATTAAAATATTAATATACATTCCTGATAGTATGATCGAAATCCAAGCGTCATTCCCAGCCCCTTTGACGATTTCAGCTTGAAAATTAAGCACACCAACTCCAATTTGGATGGAATGTACTAAGAAAAAAGTTAGATAAGGAGAAACTTGAAATCTTTCCTCAACTGTAGATTGCATTACTTCACACACCCATCACTCATCAACATCTTTTTTTTCCTTTGCTTTTTTAGGATTAAAACGCAGCGAATTTCCCGTTTGCAGTTTTATCGGTCTATTGGGGTTAGCTGAAACGGAAACCTAAAAAATGCGTCTTTTAAATCTTGCATTCGAGTAGGATAAATAGGTTCCAAAAATGGTCTTCCTATATTAAGCGCAGCAAATGAGCAATCAAATAACAAAAACAAACAACTACTCCTAACATCCCAAAAAAGTTTGCAAATAATAAAAATGGAAAACGTATTAAGCGTATTGTGTTACCCATTTGATACACAGGAGTCGTAAATGAAGCCAACGCCGCCAAAGCAACAACATATCCAATATGAATTTTTTGTTTTATGATCAATATTCTTCTGAATCATTTTCTGTTTAAATTTTTAGTTTTTTAAACATATAGGTAAGTTCCTCTGTAAGTCATTTTGTAAGAATCGTTGTTAATATTTTCTACATATAAGTTTATTAATAAACAAACAAAACGATATATATAGTTCTTAGGGTGTAGTAGTTTTTCGAAGTGCCGATATACGGAGAGTGTAGGATAATCACACCTTGAATGGTAGTTTCAATTAAGTATGTTATTTTCACTGGTAGTATGTGACAAAATAAATTTTTAGTGCAAATCTCCTATTGCTGAATTATTATATTTACAAAAGGAGAGGAATTCAATTTGAAAACGGTTGCGCTAGTGTCAATTGATTTTGATGATTTACCAAATCCGATTAAATATGTGTCTAATAATGAACCCAATAAAGTACTGATACTCGAAAAGATCATGGGTATAATAAATCATTATGATATAAGTAAAGAGGTTACCTTTAAAAGTTTACATCAAGATGAGGGTCAAAAAGTGTACTATTACCGAATCGGTGAAACAGATTGCTTTGTATTAGTCGAACGAGTCGAAATGATCGAAAATTCTTAAATAAAAGTATCTAACGCCGAAAAATTTGAGAGCAAGAGAAGTTTTGAAAAGCGGCAATAATTACGATAAGAACTATAAAAAAGGAGAACAGAATCGTTCTGTTCTCCTTTAATATTTTCTAAATTCATTTTACGGAAAAGCAATTGGATTTTGTGTATCCAAAGTTGAAAATTGAATTCTATTTGAATTTTCTATCCTGCTTTATTGTAAAACTAGCAACTACTTGTTACTGTAAATAAGGAAAGAAACTTACGATCGGATGGGATTTGGTATCCCAATAAGGATGCCCCCAATAAATTTTTGCATCTTTTAAATCTAATTGGTTTTGAGTTCCTAAATGTTTACCGAAATAGTGAGTAAAATCATCGTAAATATAGTAATTACGCATGAAATAACTTTTATTACTTTTTACCAAACTATTGTATTTTGAAGAAGCAGCTACATAGGCACTTGCAGGAAATCCTGGAGCATTGTATGTAACAGCCTTTATTCCTGTTAAAGTTGAAACTGAGGAAGCAAGATAGCCTCCTAATGAATGACCGGTAAGTGTTATATCATTTCTTTTATTGTAATTAGGGACCATTTTTACTAAAGCCAATGCATCGTCAGTCTGTTTAGAAAAACCTATTACAGCATTTAGTAAATCTGCATATAACCAGTCCACACTATTATTGCTGCCTCGGAAAGCAACAACATATTCACCGGTTTTTAAATTCTTATAAATTACACCAAAAAATCCGGATGTCCTATTATATTTATAATTATAGACCTGCCAATCAAACGCATGCGTTCTTTTTAAAAAAGTAACAACATCTTTATCCTTTACAAATCCCCGGCTCTTTGCTTCATTAAATTTGTTCTTTATATCAGCTAATTTATCTGAATTATAATTGTAGGCAGACAAATTAATGGGTGCTTTTTGTGAGTCCAACACACTATAACTTAAAGCGCTTAATACAACCAAATTCTGATCGGAAGCAGCATTTGCATTTTGTGGTTTCATAAATATTGTGAAACAAATAAAAAATATGGCTAAAAACATAATTATTTTTTTACTTCTCATTATCATTATTTTCTCCTCACTTTTTTATGTAATTAATTCAAAATTCTGTTTTTTCACATCCGATAACACTACAAATTTACTTTTTTATAATCCATTTTAATCCACTAAAGTTAATAACCTCCTAAACTGTAAAAATTTAATACTAGTTCGATTTTAGTATGTCTAATGTACTATGGTCAACATATTTTTGGTTTAGATATCATTTAATTTCTGTGAAAGTCACCAATAATATTTTGCAATTAGCGTCGACAGGCCCTATCTGCCATTGTTATTAGTACTGGAGTCTTACAAAGAAAAAGCTGACAGGAATTACTCCAATCAGCTTGCTTTCTTATTCAATTCTAATTGTGCCTTAAATTCATTTTGAACTCGTTGTTTTTCTTCAGGTGCAACAAGCCCATAATAGATTTTATTTATCATTGTTCCGGTTTCTTTTATTTCCATTTGCTGAATGTTTTTTCCTGCTTCTCTATAATTCTTTTGAATGTCCATCATTTGCTCAAAGGTAAGATTTGTTTTTATATTTTTCTCAAGAGCTGTGAAAATAGTGGAATAGTTCGTTAAAGTCGAAAGGCTTGTACCTTCTTTGATAACAGCTTGAATAATAGAACGCTGCCGTGCTTCACGTCCGAAGTCACCTCTAGGGTCTTCATATCTCATTCTCGAGAAACTTAACGCTTTTTCACCGTTTAGGTTTACTTCTCCTAGTGGAAAATGAAATCCACCCTCAGTGAAGTCTAACGTATTTTGGACGGTAACTCCGCCTACAGCATCCACAATATCCTTAAAGCCTTCCATATTAATCTTTATATAGTAATCGATCGGAATATCAAGGAAATTCTCAATGGTATCCATTGACATGGGAACTCCTCCAAAAGCATAGGCATGGTTAATTTTATCATCCGTGCCTTTTCCTACGATTTGAGTACGCGTATCTCGAGGAATGCTCAGCATTTTTACTGAATTGTTAGTTGGATTAACCGTTAATACTATGATCGTGTCAGATCGGCCTTTGTCCCCCGGGCGTTCATCGACACCCAGCATTAATACTGAAAACGGATCTTTTTTCGTCAAAGCAACTGGCTTCACACGCTTTACCGGTTGCTTTCGATCAATCGGCTGGCTCATCGTTTCCACAGCATTTTTAAACGATTTATATACGGAGTAACCATAAACTCCTCCTGCAACCAATAGCACTAGGAGTACGATACTCGTTATTTTTAACCACTTTCGACTTTTCTTTTTTTGAGACCTCATTTGATGCACCCCCGAGAAAGTTTTAAGAATTAATTTTAAATAATAATTGTTTTATTACAAAAGTACGTATGTAAAGTAGAGAATTTTAACAATGGGTTATTGAATAAAAAAAGACCTTCATAGAGGTCAAGCAGTTTGATTGAAGAACTCCTTTATTTCTTCAACCGTTATGCCGGTATTTAAAGCTTCCAAAATCAGTTCTACCCATTCTTTGTCTAATTCTTTTTCATCAATCAAAGTAGTAGTTACCATATTTCCTCCTAAAATATAGGTAGCTCAGCCATCATAGCATAGAACAGTAGATCTGTAGCTTTGCGTCCCAATCTTTCAATTGGTTTGCCTTTTTCTTTTAAAATAAAAAAGCTTATGGGAAAATATTACCATAGTTGTTCTATATATAGAACAAAGAAAATTCCAAAAAGTTCGACATTAATTTACATTTATTGAATTTTTTTGTTAATTTCTAATAAAAGATTGTTATCTACCATGTCCTTTTTCTCCCTTTTTTAATATATAGAAGGTGAAAGGAGGTGGTAGACAATGGCACAGGCAATGTTAGCAGAAACAAAGCTGCGATTGGTCTTTGAAGTTGGAATGGATGAGAAGGGTGCTCCGATTTTAAAAGCAAAGACATTGAACAACATCAAGAAAGAAGCAACAGCAAATCAGCTCTATCAAGTGGGACAAGCCTTATCTGTTTTGTGTAAAGATACGCTGAACAGTGTTGAAAGAGCGGATAACACCGAAATTTTAGCTTAATGGCGGGGGATTCGATTACGATAGGAGGTGAAAGGGATGGCTAAAACATTGGAATTACAATTTGCTACCGAGTTCGGGAAGACGGCTCGATTAACCGTTGATAATCCAAAAGAACCGGTGAATGAAGCGATTGTCAAGCAATCGATGGCAGACATTATTGCTTCAGGAATTATTACGACAGCAAGCGGCAATTTAGTTTCCGCTCAAGGTGCTAGAATCGTAGAACGAAATATAACTGATTATGAACTTGCTTAATGAATAGAGGAAAGGCCGGATTACGTTAAAGCCGGCCTTTCTTTTTACATGTCTTCATAATGAAAAGAAAGGAGATAGGATCGTGGATGAGCTCATACCTCTCATTAGTCAGGTAGGATTCCCTATTGTTGTGTCCTTTTACTTGCTTTATCGGATTGAAACAAAGCTTGATATGGTGGTTCAATCAATTCAGAATCTGCCCGAACGAATGAAGGAAAGGAATTGAATAGTGTCTAGTTCCATGTCTATATCAAAGGCGTAAAACATAGATATTTTTCCATGTCTATGTTTTACGTCTTTTATAATTTTTTTGATCGTTTTTTGGAATCAGCCCAATACTATCTTCTATATATAATGGCTGGATCTTGAATGCCAGTTTCATTCGGCAAGCGGAAGGAGAAAAAGGGCGTGATCCTGACTGAATGCAGGTCCCATTCGGACAGTTCAAGGTAAAAAAAGCGAGCTCGAGTCTGAAAGCAGGTCTGATTCGGACAGGTCAAGGTAAAAAAAGCGAGCTCGAGTCTGAAAGCAGGTCCCATTCGGACAGTTCAAGGTAAAAAAAGCGAGCTCGAGTCTGAAAGCAGGTCTGATTCGGACAGGTCAAGGTAAAAAAAGCGAGCTCGAGTCTGAAAGCAGGTCCCATTCGGACAGGGCGAGGCAAAAAAAGCGAGCTCGAGTCTGAAAGCAGGTCTGATTCGGACAGTTCAAGGGAAAAAAAGTGAGCTCGAGTCTGAATGAAGGTCTGATTCGGACAATTCAAGGGAAAAAAAGTGAGCTCGAGTCTGAAAGCAGGTCTGATTCGGACAGTTCAAGGGAAAAAAAGTGAGCTCGAGTCTGAATGAAGGTCTGATTCGGACAATTCAAGGGAAAAAAAGTGAGATCGAGTCTGAATGAAGGTCTGATTCGGACAATTCAAGGGAAAAAAAGCGAGATCGATTCTGAAAGCAGGTCACATTCGGACAGGACGAGGCAAAAAAAGTGAGATCGAGTCTGAAAGCAGGTCTGATTCGGACAGGACGAGGTTAAAAAAGTGAGCTCGAGTCTGAAAGCAGGTCTGATTCGGACAGGGCGAGGCAAAAAAAGCGAGCTCGAGTCTGAAAGCAGGTCACATTCGGACAGGATGGGGGAAAAAAAGCGAGATCGATTCTGAAAGCAGGTCACATTCGGACAGGACGAGGCGAAAAAAGTGAGCTCGAGTCTGAAAGCAGGTCTGATTCGGACAGTTCAAGGGAAAAAAAGTGAGCTCGAGTCTGAATGAAGGTCTGATTCGGACAATTCAAGGGAAAAAAAGTGAGCTCGAGTCTGAAAGCAGGTCCCATTCGGACAGGGCGAGGCAAAAAAAGCGAGCTCGAGTCTGAATGAAGGTCTGATTCGGACAATTCAAGGGAAAAAAAGTGAGCTCGAGTCTGAAAGCAGGTCACATTCGGACAGGATGGGGGAAAAAAGTGAGCTCGAGTCTGAAAGCAGGTCTGATTCGGACAGGACGAGGCAAAAAAGTGAGCTCGAGTCTGAAAGCAGGTCACATTCGGACAGGACGAGGCAAAAAAAGTGAGCTCGAATCTGAATGTAGTTCTTATTCGGACAGTTCAAGGGAAAAAAAGCGAGCTCGAGTCTGAAAGCAGGTCACATTCGGACAGGGCGAGGCAAAAAAAGCGAGCTCGAGTCTGAAAGCAGGTCACATTCGGACAGGACGAGGCAAAAAAAGTGAGCTCGAGTCTGAATGTAGTTCTTATTCGGACAGTTCAAGGGAAAAAAAGCGAGCTCGAGTCTGAATGCATCTCTCTCGTAACATGAAAAGCCCATCTTAAATAAAGAAGGGCTTTCCTACTTTGGATATAAAATGTAAAATAGATTAGCATTCTATATATATAGTAAAAAAGGGGAAGGTTATTTTTGAACATTAGAATATCTGAAATCAAAAGAAAATCCAAACAAACATTAAAAGGAAATTGGGGAAATGTGTGCCTACTTACTTTTATCTTGTTTTTAATAAATGTAGTCCTACCTACTATTATTGAAATCGTCATGAGTGGTGGGTTTACAACATGGATTGACCAAGAACATACGCCGCTAGGAGTAAATATAGTTAGTACTATCATTTCAATTGCTTTACTACCACTTTCCGTCACGGTTTATTGGTATTATTTATCTTTGGTTAGGAAAGACAATCCGCAAATTTCACAGGTGTTTTCTGTCTATAAAGATGGAAAAACTTCTTTAAGACTAATTGGAATATCCATACTACAAGCCCTTTTCGTTTTTTTATGGTCTTTCTTACTTGTTATTCCTGGAATAATAAAAGCTTTAGCTTACTCTCAATCTTTTTACTTATTACGAGATCATCCTGAATTTACTGTATTTGAAGCAATAACTGAGAGCAGGAAGAGAATGAAGGGATATAAACGGAAATACTTTTTGCTTGGACTAAGTTTCATTGGTTGGGGTATTCTTTGTTTGTTTACTTTTGGAATTGGTTTATTGTGGTTGTTTCCGTATATCGCAACATCCAATGCTACATTTTATAATGAATTAATTTACCCGGAGAATAAGGTGTTTGAGGATAAAGAAGTAATCTTATAATAGAAAGAAATAGCCCGCTCTCAAAAATGTAAAGGGCTCCGTTTTGAGGTGCTTTTTCAAAAATAACTGCTTAAATGACATTTCAATTGGTTAAGGAAATGGCAAGATAAATGTGAAAAACTCGTCAGTGTTTGACGAGTTTTTTTGTATGGAAATAACTTGTGAAGTGCTGTACTTATACTAACGGAGCAGGTAAGCAGTTAAACGCAAAAAAGGAACCGCGATTTGCGATTCCTAAGATTTTTATTTATTTACTCCGTTTAGGATACTAAGCGAATTATTAAGTGCAGATTTGGACTTGCCGGCATCGGGGTTTGATGAACGAACTGCTGCTAATACAACGTCAATCGTTCCATCAATTTTAGTCCATGTGGTGCCATCAATTTTCCTAAGTTTAGGCTCCGATGTGTCCCATTGATGTTCCAAATCGTCAGCCCCTTTTTTTGCCGAAGTAAAGTTATTGGAGTTTACCTCGTTTAACATGTCACTTTCAGCTTTAACAAAATCTGTTAATTGTCCGGCTAATGTAGTTTGTGAAGAAGCGGTCTTCGATGCTAATTTATTTACTCCGTTTATGACACTAAGCGAATTATTAAGTGCAGATTTAGATTTGCCGGCATCAGGGTTTGATGAACGAACCGCTGATAATACAACGTCAATCGTTCCATCAATTTTAGTCCATGTGGTGCCATCAATTTTCCTAAGCTTAGCTTCCGATGTATCCCATTGATGTTCCAAATCGTCAGCCCTTTTCTTAGCCGAAGTAAAGTCATTTGAATTTACATCTTTTATCATATCACTTTCAATCTTAATAAAATCTGTTAATTGCCCGGCTAATGTAGCTTGTGAAGAATTGGTTTGCGAAGCTATATTATCACTGCGCCAAATATAACCGCCTATACCAACAACTAAGAAAATACAGAGTACCGCAATGGTTTGTGTCAAAACATTTTTCTTGCTTCTATTTGTTTGGTTTGTTTCTGCTGTTTCGCTTTTTGCATTTGTATCAATTTTTGTAACAGCAAGAAAAACGATGATTGCTAAAATAGCGATAAGAAAAATGACGCTAGTAATGGTTGTTCCCAACCCTAACCCGCCATTAACTTTTGGTTGAGATAGGTAATCTCCTATTGATGCTCCAAGTGGACGAGTAAGAATATACGCAACCCAAAACGCTAATATCCCGTCAAGTTTCGATTTATATGCCAAGAAAATACAAGCTATGATAATAATGACTGTTACCCCTGTTTTAAGATAACCAAAACCAAGTTGTTCGGAATATAAATCTCCGACTGCTGTTCCAAGTGCAAATGTGAAAAGAATGGTAAGCCAATAGAAAACTTCTCTTTTTCTTGTAAAAATCGAGTGGATCGAAAGTGTTTTTTCACTAAGATACCAAAAAAGAAAAGTTAATCCTAACAGCACGGAGAAAACCGCTGTACTAACCTCAAGAGGTACTCCTATTCCATCTGTCAAATTATCAGTTACCAGCGTTCCAAATACGCTTATAAGTACAACCGTTGTCCAATAAATGCCTGGAACATATTTCGTTGCTCTGAATTGAAGATACAATACAAGGAAAAACGCTACTCCCATAATGATGGTAGTGAGAGTTAAACCCAATCCAAGGTTGAAATTGATGAAATCAGCAAATGTTTCACCGACAGTTGTACATAAAATTTTGATTATCCAGAAGAAAATAGTAACTTCCGGTACCTTGTTAAGTAAAGTTTTCAACTTATTTTGGTACGCTTGCTTACTACTATTTGTTTTTTCAACTTCCGCTATATTTTGCGTCAAAAAAAGTACCTCCTATTTTATATAATTGCTTCTATGCCAAAACCATTTTAATGTTATTTTCTTAATTATTTATTTTAAACCTATTAATAATTTGTTAAATTTTTGTTTATTAACCATATTAGGCATAATAGTTATCAATAATTCCATCTCAGGGAAGGGAAGTTAATTATAAAGAAATGGGTCAACTTCCGCCTTTTAATCCCGATTTAGACAACGATGACGTGATATTGCTGTTTTCAATTGGCGTAACCATCTTAAAGAATCGGATGGTGTACTAATTTGCACACCAGAGTACGCCAAAGGAGTTCCGGGGGCGTTGAAGAATGCAGTTGATTGGGTTGTTTCATCAGGGGAATTCGTAAAAAAATAGCCCAGTCCTCGTAAGGAACATGGGTCATGTCGTGCCTAAGTAATCACGGGAAAAGTTGTTTATTCACTGCTGCCGCTAACTATCAGCCGGTATATTAATCATTTTGATCGCCTCATTTAGAAGGGCGGAAAGTTCCGCTTATTCAATGTTTTATTAATAGAATGAATTCATCAAAAGTATCGTTACTTACTCTTGATGGAAATAATCGAGTAATCCAAGGTAAATGCCTTGAGCTACTTTATCAGGGTAAGTAGAGCTTTCAACAAACGAATCATCTTGTTTATTTGAAAGAAATCCGAGTTCAATCAGTGTACTGGGTTGTGAATTACTTCGTAAAACATTCAAGTCATTGAATCTTGTTCCAATGTTAGTTAATCCCGTTGTTTTGGCAACCTCATTTAAAATATCCGAGGCTAAAGCGTTATCTTTTGATTTTTGATAATAAAAATCAGTCAATCCATTTACCGATGGATTATTTGACCAATTATAATGGAAACTTATAAATGCATCCGCATGGTTATGGTTTGAAAAATCTGCCCGTTGTTGTAAGGAGACATACGTATCGTTGGTCCGTGTCATCATGACTTTGGCACCTGCATTTTCAAGCTTTTGTTTAACAACGGTGGCTGTTGCTAAGTTTAATGTTTTTTCAGGTGTTCCAATAATGCTTGTTGTACCGTCATCCATCCCCCCATGACCCGGATCTAACACAATGGTTTTCCCGTTGAGGGGCTTCTGACTTTCCTGATCGGTTAGTATTTTTTCCAATTTTAAATTACTTGCAACTTGGCTGGAATAACCTGAATTTTCTCGAATGTTTAAATCGTTGTCTTCAGCTGATTTCTTTACCTTTTTTACGTAAGCATTGTAAACCCATCCGGTTTGAGTGTCTGATAGTTTAATTTGATCCCAATTATTCCTTGTCCGAATGATTTCAAACGTGTCTCCTTTATGAACTAGGCCAATAATTTTACTTGAAATGTCTGAAGCTTCCCGCACATTAAGATTGGATGCAATGACCGTAACCTGAGAAGAAGAAGGCGTATTAGCATAAGTAGTATGATCCATTTCGAGTAAGGGCACTACAATAACCATAAGGATAGCCAGCACTTTAATAAGGCTTAAGTTCTTCATTTGGGTTGTTATCACGTTAGTAACCTCCATCTTTTTTAAACTGTAAAACTAGTATGGACAAGTTTCTATCAAAATATAATTTATATACTTCTCAAATTGAAAATAAAAAGTAGTAAAAAAGTATTGCGCTGGAATACCAGAAGTGTTAATATGTAAAAGTTGCTTCAGAAAATGTATCATTATAAATTAGTTTTTTAAAAGAAAAGTAATTTTTAATTGATTTTTATGAATCAACGTGATATGATGTTTCTTGTCGCTAATTTAAAGCGAAATTGCTTTGAAAAAAGTATTTGACACTTCCAAGACAAAATGATATATTAGTATTCTGTCTTCGAAAATAGTTCTTTGAAAACTAAACAAACAAAATCGTGCAAACAAACAATAACTATTAGTGAATCTTTCGTTAAGAAAGTGAAACTAAGCCAACGTAACTTTTATGAGCTAATCAACTTTCTTGGAGAGTTTGATCCTGGCTCAGGACGAACGCTGGCGGCGTGCCTAATACATGCAAGTCGAGCGAATCTTTAGGAGCTTGCTCCTGAAGGTTAGCGGCGGACGGGTGAGTAACACGTGGGCAACCTGCCTGTAAGACTGGGATAACTTCGGGAAACCGGAGCTAATACCGGATAATCCTTTTCCTCACATGAGGAAAAGCTGAAAGACGGTTTCGGCTGTCACTTACAGATGGGCCCGCGGCGCATTAGCTAGTTGGTGAGGTAACGGCTCACCAAGGCGACGATGCGTAGCCGACCTGAGAGGGTGATCGGCCACACTGGGACTGAGACACGGCCCAGACTCCTACGGGAGGCAGCAGTAGGGAATCTTCCGCAATGGACGAAAGTCTGACGGAGCAACGCCGCGTGAGCGATGAAGGCCTTCGGGTCGTAAAGCTCTGTTGTTAGGGAAGAACAAGTACCGGAGTAACTGCCGGTACCTTGACGGTACCTAACCAGAAAGCCACGGCTAACTACGTGCCAGCAGCCGCGGTAATACGTAGGTGGCAAGCGTTGTCCGGAATTATTGGGCGTAAAGCGCGCGCAGGCGGTCCTTTAAGTCTGATGTGAAAGCCCACGGCTCAACCGTGGAGGGTCATTGGAAACTGGGGGACTTGAGTGCAGAAGAGGAAAGTGGAATTCCACGTGTAGCGGTGAAATGCGTAGAGATGTGGAGGAACACCAGTGGCGAAGGCGACTTTCTGGTCTGTAACTGACGCTGAGGCGCGAAAGCGTGGGGAGCAAACAGGATTAGATACCCTGGTAGTCCACGCCGTAAACGATGAGTGCTAAGTGTTAGAGGGTTTCCGCCCTTTAGTGCTGCAGCTAACGCATTAAGCACTCCGCCTGGGGAGTACGGCCGCAAGGCTGAAACTCAAAGGAATTGACGGGGGCCCGCACAAGCGGTGGAGCATGTGGTTTAATTCGAAGCAACGCGAAGAACCTTACCAGGTCTTGACATCCTCTGACACCCCTAGAGATAGGGCTTTCCCCTTCGGGGGACAGAGTGACAGGTGGTGCATGGTTGTCGTCAGCTCGTGTCGTGAGATGTTGGGTTAAGTCCCGCAACGAGCGCAACCCTTGATCTTAGTTGCCAGCATTCAGTTGGGCACTCTAAGGTGACTGCCGGTGACAAACCGGAGGAAGGTGGGGATGACGTCAAATCATCATGCCCCTTATGACCTGGGCTACACACGTGCTACAATGGATGGTACAAAGGGCTGCAAAACCGCAAGGTCGAGCCAATCCCATAAAACCATTCTCAGTTCGGATTGTAGGCTGCAACTCGCCTACATGAAGCCGGAATCGCTAGTAATCGCGGATCAGCATGCCGCGGTGAATACGTTCCCGGGCCTTGTACACACCGCCCGTCACACCACGAGAGTTTGTAACACCCGAAGTCGGTGGGGTAACCGTAAGGAGCCAGCCGCCTAAGGTGGGACAGATGATTGGGGTGAAGTCGTAACAAGGTAGCCGTATCGGAAGGTGCGGCTGGATCACCTCCTTTCTAAGGATATATGCCGGACATATGAGCCGGACAAAACAGTTTGTTTGAAACACGTTCTTTGTTTGTTTAGTTTTGAGAGAGCAATTTTTACTGTGAGAATCATGACCGTAGGTGATGATTCGAAACAATTCTCTCGAAGCTTTTTTTATTCGTTCTTTGAAAACTGGATAATCGTAAAGAAGAAGTCAAAGTAAGAACCGAGTTATAGGGAAAAATGCAGTTCAATTTTTCCTTGCCATTTTAGTTTTCTCTCTTATTATGTAAGAGAATTAAACCTTTTAGGTTAAGTTAGAAAGGGCGCACGGTGAATGCCTTGGCACTAGGAGCCGATGAAGGACGGGACTAACACCGATATGCTTCGGGGAGCTGTAAGTAAGCTTTGATCCGGAGATTTCCGAATGGGGAAACCCATTGCTCGTAATGGAGCAATATCTTTACCTGAATACATAGGGTATGGAAGGCATACCCGGGGAACTGAAACATCTAAGTACCCGGAGGAAGAGAAAGCAAACGCGATTCCCTGAGTAGCGGCGAGCGAAACGGGACATAGCCCAAACCAAGAGGCTTGCCTCTTGGGGTTGTAGGACACTCAACATGGAGTTACAAAGGAACGGGGTAGATGAAGCGATCTGGAAAGGTCCGTCATAGAAGGTAAAAACCCTGTAGTTGAAACTTCGTTCCCTCCTGAGTGGATCCTGAGTACGGCCGGACACGTGAAATCCGGTCGGAAGCAGGGAGGACCATCTCCCAAGGCTAAATACTCCCTAGTGACCGATAGTGAACCAGTACCGTGAGGGAAAGGTGAAAAGCACCCCGGAAGGGGAGTGAAATAGTTCCTGAAACCGTGTGCCTACAAGTAGTCAGAGCCCGTTCATGGGTGATGGCGTGCCTTTTGTAGAATGAACCGGCGAGTTACGATTACATGCAAGGTTAAGTTGAAGAGACGGAGCCGCAGCGAAAGCGAGTCTGAATAGGGCGAATGAGTATGTGGTCGTAGACCCGAAACCAGGTGATCTACCCATGTCCAGGGTGAAGTCCAGGTAACACTGGATGGAGGCCCGAACCCACGCACGTTGAAAAGTGCGGGGATGAGGTGTGGGTAGCGGAGAAATTCCAATCGAACTTGGAGATAGCTGGTTCTCTCCGAAATAGCTTTAGGGCTAGCCTCACGTAGTAAGAGTCTTGGAGGTAGAGCACTGTTTGGACTAGGGGCCCTCATCGGGTTACCGAATTCAGACAAACTCCGAATGCCAAAGACTTATCCGTGGGAGTCAGACTGCGAGTGATAAGATCCGTAGTCAAAAGGGAAACAGCCCAGACCACCAGCTAAGGTCCCAAAGTATACGTTAAGTGGAAAAGGATGTGGAGTTGCTTAGACAACCAGGATGTTGGCTTAGAAGCAGCCACCATTTAAAGAGTGCGTAATAGCTCACTGGTCGAGTGACTCTGCGCCGAAAATGTACCGGGGCTAAACGTATCACCGAAGCTGTGGATTGACATCTTCGATGTCAGTGGTAGGAGAGCGTTCTAAGGGCGTTGAAGTCAGACCGTAAGGACTGGTGGAGCGCTTAGAAGTGAGAATGCCGGTATGAGTAGCGAAAGATGAGTGAGAATCTCATCCACCGAATGCCTAAGGTTTCCTGAGGAAGGCTCGTCCGCTCAGGGTTAGTCGGGACCTAAGCCGAGGCCGAAAGGCGTAGGCGATGGACAACAGGTTGATATTCCTGTACCACCTCTTTATCGTTTGAGCAACGGGGGGACGCAGGAGGATAGGGTAAGCGCGCTGTTGGATATGCGCGTCTAAGCAGTTAGGCTGCAAGTGAGGCAAATCCCGCTTGCGTGAAGGCTGAGCTGTGACAGCGAGGGAAATTTAGTACCGAAGTTCCTGATTCCACACTGCCAAGAAAAGCCTCTAGCGAGATAAAAGGTGCCCGTACCGCAAACCGACACAGGTAGGCGAGGAGAGAATCCTAAGGTGAGCGAGAGAACTCTCGTTAAGGAACTCGGCAAAATGACCCCGTAACTTCGGGAGAAGGGGTGCTCTTTGGGGTGAATAGCCTCGAAGAGCCGCAGTGAATAGGCCCAGGCGACTGTTTAGCAAAAACACAGGTCTCTGCGAAGCCGCAAGGCGAAGTATAGGGGCTGACGCCTGCCCGGTGCTGGAAGGTTAAGAGGAGGGGTTAGCGCAAGCGAAGCTCTGAATCGAAGCCCCAGTAAACGGCGGCCGTAACTATAACGGTCCTAAGGTAGCGAAATTCCTTGTCGGGTAAGTTCCGACCCGCACGAAAGGCGTAACGATCTGGGCACTGTCTCAACGAGAGACTCGGTGAAATTATAGTACCTGTGAAGATGCAGGTTACCCGCGACAGGACGGAAAGACCCCGTGGAGCTTTACTGTAGCCTGATATTGAATTTTGGTACAGCTTGTACAGGATAGGTAGGAGCCGTAGAAGCCGGAGCGCTAGCTTCGGTGGAGGCGTCGGTGGGATACTACCCTGGCTGTATTGAAATTCTAACCCGCACCCCTCATCGGGGTGGGAGACAGTGTCAGGTGGGCAGTTTGACTGGGGCGGTCGCCTCCTAAAGAGTAACGGAGGCGCCCAAAGGTTCCCTCAGAATGGTTGGAAATCATTCGTAGAGTGTAAAGGCACAAGGGAGCTTGACTGCGAGACCTACAAGTCGAGCAGGGACGAAAGTCGGGCTTAGTGATCCGGTGGTTCCGCATGGAAGGGCCATCGCTCAACGGATAAAAGCTACCCCGGGGATAACAGGCTTATCTCCCCCAAGAGTCCACATCGACGGGGAGGTTTGGCACCTCGATGTCGGCTCATCGCATCCTGGGGCTGTAGTCGGTCCCAAGGGTTGGGCTGTTCGCCCATTAAAGCGGTACGCGAGCTGGGTTCAGAACGTCGTGAGACAGTTCGGTCCCTATCCGTCGTGGGCGCAGGAAATTTGAGAGGAGCTGTCCTTAGTACGAGAGGACCGGGATGGACGCACCGCTGGTGTACCAGTTGTCTTGCCAAAGGCATCGCTGGGTAGCTATGTGCGGACGGGATAAGTGCTGAAAGCATCTAAGCATGAAGCCCCCCTCAAGATGAGATTTCCCATAGCGTCAAGCTAGTAAGAACCCTGAAAGATGATCAGGTTGATAGGTCAGAGGTGGAAGCGCGGTGACGTGTGGAGCTGACTGATACTAATCGTTCGAGGACTTAACCAGTTTTAAAGCGAACTCGTTTTTACAAACTTCTTCTGCATTATCCAGTTTTGAGGGAATGAAACCTCAAATAAATAGTCTGGCAGCAATGGCGAGAAGGTCACACCCGTTCCCATACCGAACACGGAAGTTAAGCTTCTCAGCGCCGATGGTAGTTGGGACTTTGTCCCTGTGAGAGTAGGACGTTGCCAGGCTAAGCCCCTATTGGGGCTATTATTTTGTCTAATTTTATAGTCGGCCCCTTGGTCAAGCGGTTAAGACACCGCCCTTTCACGGCGGTAACACGGGTTCGAATCCCGTAGGGGTCACCAAAGTTTTTTCGCGCTAGCGAAAATAACTTTCATTATTATGGAGGATTAGCTCAGCTGGGAGAGCATCTGCCTTACAAGCAGAGGGTCGGCGGTTCGATCCCGTCATCCTCCACCATTTTTATTGCCGGTGTTAGAAAAGATTTGTGAATCATATTTAATATGAGCCATTAGCTCAGTCGGTAGAGCATCTGACTTTTAATCAGAGGGTCGAAGGTTCGAGTCCTTCATGGCTCACCAGAGTTTTTTGTGATAGCAAAATAACTTTCAATATGCGGGTGTGGCGGAATTGGCAGACGCACCAGACTTAGGATCTGGCGCCGCAAGGCGTGGGGGTTCGACTCCCTTCACCCGCACCAAAGTTTTTTGCGATAGCAAAATAATTTTTTAAATTTGCGCCCGTAGCTCAATTGGATAGAGCGTCTGACTACGGATCAGAAGGTTATGGGTTCGACTCCTTTCGGGCGCGTCATTTTAAACGGGAAGTAGCTCAGCTTGGTAGAGCACTTGGTTTGGGACCAAGGGGTCGCAGGTTCGAATCCTGTCTTCCCGACCATTCTTGAACTATTTATTATGGGGCCTTAGCTCAGCTGGGAGAGCGCCTGCTTTGCACGCAGGAGGTCAGCGGTTCGATCCCGCTAGGCTCCATTAATTTTTTGCCAAATGACGGTAGCTCAGCTGGATAGAGCAGTCTGCTTATCACCATCCGGCCGCAGGTTCGATTTCTACAAGGTCCAGCAATATTTTTTATATAATATGGAGGAATACCCAAGTCCGGCTGAAGGGATCGGTCTTGAAAACCGACAGGCGGGTTAAACCGCGCGGGGGTTCGAATCCCTCTTCCTCCGCCATACATAAATGCGCCTTTAGCTCAGCTGGATAGAGCATACGCCTTCTAAGCGTACGGTCAGAGGTTCGAATCCTCTAAGGCGCGTAATTGGAATAAACGATAAAGTCGACAGATAAGCGTTTTATGACGTTAAATGAAACGGTCAGTGTAACGGTCAAATTCGGAAATGCACCCGAAAACCACTGCACGACCGCATGATAAATTTAGCGGCATAGGAGGCTTATTTTTTTATGACGAAAAAGAAAGCGATACTTACGATTACAGAGGATTTAAGCGAATTATTTACGGAAAAATCAGACCAATCTAAGGCTCTAACGAAGGTAAAGGCAAAGGGGAAGAGTAGGTCTATTGAATAGGATACAGACCGATTGACAGATCGTCTCACTAGCGAAAAAGCGCGTTCCTTTCTCGGTGCTTCGATAACGGTTGGATAGAGCGTAAGTTTTGGCGTCCTATAAACATCAAGGTAGATAACATGGTGAAGGAAGGAGCAGCAGAGCGTGATAAAATGATTTAGCACCAATTATGTATTGGGAACAGCAAAAAATTGCAGAAGAGCATAATTCAAGGGGAGGTTTATCAAGTGGAATGGTGGATGGTGCAATACTATAAATTCTACCCTTGTCTTTTTACTTGCAACGATGATTTTTCAACGAAAAAACTGCCCAAGTAAGGACAGTTTTTCTTAACCAACATTATTGTAAGTGGCTATGTTATTGTAATAGTTTGGTTGGAAGTCACTGGAGCAATCTCATTTGCACTGGCAGTGGCCGTATTAGTGACAACTGTTCCTGATGTAACTGGAGCCGCAACTTCAAATTGTAAGATGGCTGAACTTCCTGGGGCAAATGGGGATGTTGCTGTAAAAGTTACAACTCCTGCTGCAAAAGAAGCAGTAAATCCAGGAGGAGGACTAGCAAAAGTAAAAACTGTACCTGGTGGTATTGCGTCGGTTACTGTTAAATTGGTTAACGGAACGGTTCCAGTATTTGTCACAGTGATTGTATAGTCAATTGGTCCTCCGGGTGCAACAAGAGCTGGACCAGATTTCGTAATTGTTAGGGCACCCCCAGAAGTAGCAGCGATTAAATCCAGAACGTTTTCAAATGCGAATTCAAGCAGCATTTCCTTTTTAATCACATCCCGAAGGGTCCTTTGAACACTTGCGTCGACAGCAAGAAGATTGGACAACGAAACCACTGCAGGAGAGAAGGTAGTACGTGTTGGAGTTAAAGTGCCAAGAACAAGTTGAAGTTTTTCTGCTTCTGCGTTCACTAAGTGAGCGAGAGCCAATTCCTCAAGCGCGATGGAAGCCAATAGCAATGGAATAGTCTGTGCTGTAGAAAGAGAAAATAATGGAGTCATATTAGGGATATTAGCTTGAGACACGTCCTTGGTGATGTATGAAAATAATAGCGAATAACAGCTGTACAAGCTTTTATTCACTATTATTTTTATTCAACCCTATTTTAATAGATTGTGTTTTTGTCTATTTTCCTGCAAAAACTAGCTTAAAAAGGTTTTCTCCCATTGTGTTTTAACAGTTTTGTAATATAGGAAAATGAAGAACACATTTTGGACAAAAAAATTTCTGAGCAAAGACTGTTCAGGAGGAAGTGAACAATGTCTCACCTAATCTTCCAAATATCATACCCACTATATATTATTCAAATATTGTATTCTGGTGAGGGTTTTACCCCGTAATTTGGAAATTTAGTTGCCCATTTCATATTTTCCAGAAGGGAATCGGCTGTTAAAAGGTCTTTCCCTTTTGGTAGATGATAGCCTGCACTAGTGATAGATACGTAACAAATGAAAAGACAAAAGAAAAGGTTCTCGCACAAGCATCCTACATCGTCCAATCCACAGGACAGGGTCTTCCTCCCCTGATATTTATATATTCTAAGGAATCATTCTATAGACGAATGGATTTTTACTGTGCTTCTTCAAGTATACTGCTTCGTTAGTTGAATAAAATTTTATCGTAGTTCGTACCAATGACAGACTCAGCGCCTATATTTTTGTAGCGTCCTGAAATACGCTGAAAGTTGTCTTCTTTCGTGATAGTGACGACAGTCCTCTCCTATTATGTTAAAGCGGCTCCATTTTATTGCCTGTTTGCACCTCTAAAGTGACCCGTTAACAAAAAACCCCTTTTTTATTTTTTTAAAAGAGGATCATCTAAACTAATTTAGGTGCTGTCACCACCTGCCTTTTGTCGAAGAATGATTTGACATATTTTTTACGAGTTAAGCAGCAAGATTTCCTTTATAGCGGGCAATTAGGCAAAACTAATCAAACGTTTGATTGATAAGGAAATAAGTCTAAATTGGTTGAGAAATGTCATTTTACTTAAATGAAAGGCAAGATTTGAAAGGATCCTTAAAAACTGAAGCGTTAATTGCCATTCTTTTTAGCCTTTAATACGGTAAAACCCTTTAGAATAAAGGGCTGGCAGGATATTTAATCAAAGGTTTGATTAAATGGTTTTTTTGTTGAAATTTCTCGGGAAATGTAAGGATTACAGTAGATAATGAGTTGGGCTCTAATTTGCCAATCACTAAAAACCCAACCACTAAAAATGGTTGGGTGGGAGAGAGCTTACAATATTAATAAGGGATGAGCACGGGAACAATAGTGAAATTTTATGTTTGTTAAATTGGCCAAGTCCGGTTTTGCACCTTTTTTCATCTGAGTGACCATAATTTCTGCGCCGTGTATAAAGAATGTGTTAGAATTTAATAAAATCCCTGTGTAATTAAGTGATAACTATTTTGGAAATTTCCTACAATCAGGAATTAGTCATTTTTGGGTAATTCTATACGTAAGAAATATAAAGGGGGAGTGTGGAGAATGAAACGTCACAGAACTTTTTTTATGATTGATGATTTGGTATTTGAAGTAAATAAACCGGAAATAACGCTAAAACAAATCAAAGTATCGCAGGTTAAAATAGAAAACGAGGAATATAAAGTACTCAGAAGAAAATTTAATGAAGATATTTTTCATATAGAAAAATTACCCGATGGATGGCATATAACGGAGAAAGAGTAAGCCCCTCTCAAATTGAGAAGGGCTTTTACTATGTTATTTTATATCAGAGAAAGTTTGATTTATCCTACAGTGCCTTAAAACCCCTTTCTTTAGAAATGGGGATATAAGCCATTCTTTTTTTTCTTTTTACTACCACCTTTCATTCAAGAAGTGGTAGAATATAATTATAGAACAAATGTTCCTTTTGGGGTGAGGATGGGAATGGAGCAGAACAAAAAGAACATGAAAGAGCAGAAGAAAAAAGAAGTAAAAGGTGATATCGTTATTCGGAAATTTCCGTTGCGTTTGACAGAGGAGGAGAGAAGCTTAGTCGATACTCTTCGCACGGAAGCTGCGAATCTCTGGAATGATGTTTTAGACCTTCATTGGTGGTTATATGATGTGTACAAAATATGGACCAGTGGTTCAGAAAAGAAGAAATGGTACAACGCAACCACACATACCTTACACTCTCAAACGATTCAATCCATCATCGAATTACACGAAGAAACATGTAAAAGAACAAGGGAGCTACGGGCTAAAGGCGAAAAGCAGTGGCGTTACCCTTGGAAACATAAGAAATTCTTCATCGTTAAATACAAAAAAGCGGCTATTAAAGTAAAGGAAGAAAAGCTTGTCTTTAGCAACGGCAAAAATCAACGCCCCTTAGTGATTCCTCAACCAAAGCACATTCATTTCCGTACGATAAAAAGTGCCGAAATTGTTTGGCATAAAAATCAATACTGGATGCATCTGGCAGTGGAAGTGCCTAAACAAATGCCTGTTCGCGGTGAAACTGAAGCGGGATGTGATTTAGGATTAATTCACGCAGCTGTTTTAAGTAACGGAAAAAATCACCTCATTGTAACCGGCAGGGAGCTCCGATCCTTACAACGCTATAGAAACAAAAGATTGAAAGCGTTTCAGAAACGAATTAGCCGGAAAAAACCGGGTTCGAACAAAAGACAAAAACTCATTTTACGTAAACGCCGTTTTTTAGAAAAAATGGAACGGAGAATCGAGTATCTGGTGCATTCTATATCGAAAATGGTTACTGATTGGTGTGTTGATAACCAAATTAAAACACTCTATATAGGGACACCAGATGGAGTTCAAAAGAATACAAAAAGGAAAAAGAAAACACGTAAAGAGATCCGTCAACAACTGTCCAACTGGAGTTTCGGCCAATTAATCGAAAAAATAAAATATAAATTGAAACTCCGTGATGTGACGGTCCAACTAGTGGAAGAGTCATATACTTCCGGAACATGTCCTTCATGCGGTGAGTTCCGTAAACAATGGAATCGAAACTTCCACTGTACGTGTGGGGCGAAAGGACATCGTGATATAGTTGGTGCACTGAATATTTTGGACAAGGCTAAAAATAAACAACTTACCCCAAACCGTGAATTACCTAGGATTCAAGATACAAAGTATCGCCGAGTCCTTTTAACTCCTATTGTTTCGCAAAATGGAGTGAAAAGGACAGTGGCGTAGTGCCTATGATTGGGCTGCGGTATGTGGTCTTTGCCTCATGTCGTAATGAACCGGAGAAGCAGTAAGACCCGGAAGCCCCGGCTGAAGGGCGACTTTGATGAAGGTTTAAAAAAGAATCCCCTAGATTTATCTATGGGGAGAAGTCAAAAGGATTGTAACCAAGCATTACGACCATCGATTTACTTACCCATAATAACTATGTCACGCTCATTTCCAAGTGGCATGGAACACCTCTATCTCCTCTGATTACCGATGGATCGAAAAGCAATGCCGATTGAATTGTTATTGATCAATGGGGAACAAAAAACAGATTACAAAACACTAAATTCGTTTTTTTGAAAACTTTCCAAATTAAATCGGCCGTTTATTTGAATAAAGTGAAAGGCGATTTTATGGATTAGTCTAGAATACGTTATAAATGGAGGGAAATAATAAGCAAAAAACCAAAAAGGTGGATTTTTCTATGTACACGCTTAAACCAATTAATTTAAGTTCAGAAAAATTAAGCCCAAACGCGCCAATAACATCTGTAGAATTGGCCAAACTTTGGGCTACTTTTATGGGAAACAGCATGTCAAAACGTATTCTAAGTTATTTTATGAAACATGTTGAGGACCAAGATATTAAGACATTGATTGAAAACGGAATAGGCCTATGCGAAGATTTTATGAAAACTACGGAAGGCATTTTAAAAAAGGAAAACTACCCTATTCCCGTAGGCTTTACTGAAAAGGACGTTAACCTTGAAGCTCCTCGGTTATATGAGGATGAATTTTATGTACACTATTTGAAATATGCAGCCAAGGCAGGCCTTAGCCTATATGCTGTAGCAATTCCACTAATTATGAGACAAGATATTCATGACTTTTTTACAAATTGCTCCAATTCCACAGCTTCGTTTTTAAGTCAGGTTAATACGACTTTAATCAGTAAAGGGTTCATCATAAAACCTCCTGTTCTCCCAACACCTGACAAAGTCGATTTTGTTACCAAACAAAATTTTTTTAATGGTTTTGTTGGGGATGTTAGACCACTGCATGCTTTAGAAGTCACTCATCTTTTTGATAACATTGAGAGTAATACAACTAGTAAAGCTTTGTTAGTAGGCTTCCATCAAGTAGTCAGAAGTGAAAAGGTAAAAGAATTATTTAAAAGAGGCTTAGACATTGTTGAAAAATCTATTAAGCAACATAGTGAAAAACTACATATGGATAACTTGCCAGCTCCATCACGGTTGGAACATTTAGTAACAGACTCCACCGTTTCTCCTTTTTCAGATAAAATAATGTTATGGCATAAGGTGGACATGTTTTCCATGAAGATTAGGCATTTTGCAAATTCTGTCGCAGTAAATGGAAGAAAAGATCTTGGGTTAATGTATGGTAGAAATATGATGAATGTTTTTTTATTTGCAGAAGATGGTGCAAATATATTGATCGAACATGGGTGGATGGAAGAGCCTCCAAAAGCAATTGATAGAGAACACTTAGCATCTAATAACGATTAGAATGTTAGTAAAAAAATACATTTTGTATGGAAAGTAAAATTTGATAAGAAGGTAAGAGCGATGTGAACCCAAAAGAAAAATTGTTATGGAGCATAGCTTTTCCAGGTTTCGGCCAATTACTTAATCAAAAGTTTCTCAAAGGAATTCTTTTTATCGGTTTAGAATTTGTGATTAATGTTCAATCCCATTTTAATGAACTAATCCTGTTTAGTTTTAATGGCGAAATTGGGAAAGCCATTGACTGTACTGAATATCAATGGCTTATGTTTTATCCATGTGTTTACTTTTTTGCAATGTGGGACGCTTTTAAAGATGCAGGTGGGGGCAAGGAACCATATTCCTTTTTACCATTTGTTTTTTCAGCCTATTTTGTTACTGTGGGAATTATGTTTTCTGCAAAAGTAAAAATATTTGGGATATTGTTAGGGACTGTGTGGTTTCCGATGTTATGTGTCATTCCTGGCGTTTTTATTGGGGTTACTGCTAAAAAATTATTAAGAAAAGATTGACGTTAGATCAATTTAGCGATTTGACGTTATTTTCGTAAAGGAATTAAAAAGGAAACATAAAGCGGGCGTTTCCTTATTTTAAAATAGTAATGGTAACAAATATATTTAATATCAGGTAAGATTGTGAAATATTACACTTAAACGATCGGGTGCTTATGTTGAAGATCCAGCTGCCATTTGGTGGCTTTTTCTTTATGTTAAGGGCCATTAATGGAGTAATGAAGGAATTTTTAAGAAGTAAATGGAATTGGAATAGGGTTTATTACATCAGATTTCGTTGTATGCCATTAAGTATAAAATGGGCTATCTGTTTGGGTGACAATGGTTATTGTCACTTTGAAAATATGTATGTTAAAATCATTGTTAATTTGTATGCCAAAATGTGGGGTAAAAATGAAACCGAATAAGTTGTTAAGGCTCTCTATGATCAGCAGCATATTAGTGATTCTGTATGAATTCTTTCAATGGAAGTTAGTCGATATTATAACGGAATTTTTGATGTTGCCTGTTCTTTTATTAGTGTTTGGATTTTTTATTTATATAACAGTACGAGCAATAATAACTTTGGTTAAAAATAAGGATTGGAAGCCCATTGTCATCCAAATCATCACAATCCTATTGCTATTTTTTATTCCATTCAATCAAATTGTATTGGATTTAGATTTTAAATTGAACAAATCTGAAAGAGAACGAGTAGCTAAAATGGTTAAGAACGGGGAACTCAAACCAAATGTTTCACACAATTCTTCGCTTATTCATTTACCTAAGAAATACGAACATCTATCTAGTGGCGGCGGGGAAATTGTGGTGGAGAAATTAGGTGATGTTGATGGTTATAACATTCTTTTCTATACCTATCGTGGGATATTAGATAACTTTTCAGGTTTCGTATATACATCGAATGACCAAAAACCTTCAAGGAAAGCGTTTGATGGAGACTTCAAAGAAATAGATAAGATGGAAAAGAACTGGTGCTTTGTCGGTTCTTACTAATAACAATGTTAAAACGGCGGCGAAATCGCTGCCGTTTCGTTATTCTATTTAATTACTATTTACCGTTTTTTTCACTTTGCTAAAAACTATTTTGCTCCTCTAATTCTTGAAGTAACGGGAACGTTTCTGAAATAAGTCGGAACGCTTTTTCCTTCTTCAAGTAAATGGCAGTTTTGTTGAAGTTGGAATGGTATAATTATCCTTATATAGAATCAGTATTTTGGGGGGATTTAAACTAATGAATAGTTCATCAATAAATGTAGGAGACATTATTTTTCAACTTGTTGATTTTGGTTTTTTAGCCTTAATTATAATCTTAATCGTTTCATATTTTCGGACTAATAAGAAACGTAGGAATCAACTGGACAGGATTGAAGATAAATTGAACCTTTTAACGGAGGAATTAAGAATTTTAAAAATAAATGAACCACTATGGTTTGGATTAAACCATTTAGCGTTTGTTAAATTACTTTAGTAAAATAACTGGGGTGCCATTTTTGTAGCTTTTTCACATTTTCCATATTCGACTATCGGGCGCTTTAATGGAGCAACAAAAAAAGCCTAATTTCTTAATTTTAAGAGATTGGGCTTTTAATTATAAGAATATCCTTAACGTTGTAAACGCGAATTTACAACTGGAGTAAGGCTCTCAAACGAAAAACACCGACCTGCTATAGTCGGTGTTTTGTTTACAGCGCCTGGGAGAATCGACTTCCTAACCTCATCGCTGCCTGCAATGTGCTCTCCCGCCTTTGGAAGTTTCACTGCCCTGAATGAATCATCTGTAAGGCTTTCAACGTCCTTTGTGTCTTTTTTCAGTAAGAAAGTAAAGTAAGGCTAAAAGAGGCATGACAACTCCAATTAGAGATGTGAAACTCCAGCCTCCATGGGCATAAGACCAACCGCCCAAAGAAGAGCCAATTGCTCCGCCAATGAAGAATATAGACATGAAAAGCCCGTTCAGTCGGCCTCTTGCTTCACTCCCCAATGAATAAATCGCCCGCTGTCCAAGTACAAGATTTCCCGATACGGCCGCATCCAGCATAATAGCGGCAAGAATGAGCAATATGAGAGCCGTTGTTGAATGCCCTTGAAAAAGATATGCCAGCAAAAAAGACAAGGTGGCAATAAGCATTGCCAATCCGGTCAAAAATCTGGTCCAGCCTTTATCCGCAAGTCTTCCAGCTATAGGTGCTGCTATCGCGCCTCCCATACCTACCAATGCAAACAAAGCGATGCCTTGCTGGGACATTCCGAAACCATCCACCAATCGTAAAGGAACCACAGTCCAAAACAGGCTAAAGGCTCCAAATAAACAAGCTTGATAAATACCCCGGCGGCGTAATATAGGTGTTTGTTTTAAGAGGGCGCCTAAAGAAATAATTAATTTACCGTAGTTTATGGTAGGTGAAGGTCTACGCTCAGGGAGAATACGTGACAACAGAACCGTCAATAGAGCGATAACAATCGCTGACAGAGCAAATACCGTTTGCCATCTCCAAATGCTGGTTATAAAGCTTGCCAGCGGCCTGGCAAACATAATCCCAAGTAAGAGTCCACTCATCACGTTTCCGACCACGCGGCCGCGCTGCTCTTCAGACGCTAAATGGGCGGCATAGGGAACTAGTATTTGGGCTACCACAGATCCCAGTCCAATAAACAGGGACGCAGTCAGGAAAGATAGCGCATTGTGGGCGAATGTTGCCGCAAGCAATGCACATACCACAACAATTAGCGATACTGCCACGAGGCGTCGATTTTCAAAAATGTCACTAAGCGGTACGATAAACAGCAGCCCTACAACATAACCGATTTGTGTTAAGGTGACAATTAATCCTGCTGCTGCCGAAGAAAGACCTATAGAGACACTGATAGGTCCTACCAGGGTTTGCGCATAATAAAGATTGGCAACAATAAGACCACATGCGGATGCTAACAAAAACATAATCCAGCTTGAAATGCTTTTACCCTCGATCATTTGATTCGTTTTCATTGTAATTCTCCCCCTTTTCATTTTTTATTTGTGTGGCAGAGCAAGCAATATTCAGCACTGCCATCGCAAATTAAATAATGAACGTATAGTTTAGAAATTCATATTTAAATAATATACTGAACGTTTAGTTTTGTAAATACCCATTTTTTCTTTTTGTTAAATATTTAGTATAATGAACGTATAGTTTTTATTGTAAAGGAGAGGATTCGAGTGAATGCCAAAAGAGGACGTCCACGTAATGTTGAAACGCAAAAGTCTATCCTTTCTGCTTCATATGATTTGTTGTTGGAAAATGGCCTTGGAACAGTCACTGTAGAGAAAATTGCTGAGCGGGCAGGGGTAAGTAAAGCCACCATTTATAAATGGTGGACCAACAAAGCAGACGTTGTTATGGACGGCTTTCTAGCTGCTGCTGCGGCAAGACTGCCAGTTCCCGACACGGGTTCAGTATTTAATGACATACTTATCCATGCCACTAGTTTAGCACGGTTTTTGACCAGTCGGGAAGGTAAAATCATTAAGGAGTTGATTGGTGAAGGGCAATTTGATTCACGACTGGCGGAGGCATATCGGACCAGATACTTCCACCCTCGCCGGCTTGAGGCTAAGCAGCTTTTGGAACGGGGGGTTCAGCGAGGGGAATTGAGGGAAAATCTTGATCTCGATTTAATTATTGACCTCATTTACGGACCAATTTTCTATAGATTGCTAGTGATAGGTGAAAATTTGGATGATGTCTATGTTGAAAATTTAGTGAAATATTCATTTACAGGAATTAATTCAATTTGAATAGATACCCTAATCTTACCCTTTGCTTAAATGACCAAAATGTTATTAGTTACTAATGTCTATGAATTTAAGGACTACACATTAAGAAAGGCAAAGAAAATAAAAGTATACAATCATTATATAAAAAACAATTTCATTTGCATCAAGAAACTCTACCCTATATGTTCGAAAAATGAGGAGGATGCTGATAAATATTGCACTTACCAGTTTTTGTTGTATTGTTGCAAACAAGATATTCGAAATCATTTACTGATTAAAGCTGCATGCAATGAGGACTTCCCTCCATTAAAGCCCGGATTAAATAATAAGTGTAGAACGGATTATCCAGATGTGTTTTTTATTAACACGACTAAAAATGTTATTTTCTTTATATATGACGATAGAGGTTGCGAAGTCATTGCAAAGAAGTAAAGAGACTATTAGACCAATATTCGAGAAATACAATGATTTAGTCAATGAATATGATAGTGGAAAAATAAATATGCTTTTTTGTTGAGGTATTATAGATTGTTCTTCAACGAACGGGTACGTAATAAAATTACTAAGGATCTCACTAATGAGCTCCTTCAAGTTCCTCACTCTTCCACAATCAGGCGCAAGAATTGAAAAAACGGACTGTTTCAGCAGTCCATTTTTTAGTGGTCTTTAATCAGTTAAATGGCAGGTTTGTTGAAGAAGAAAAATAAGTAAATTAGCCACATTTGGTTTAAAATGGTAATAAATATGTTTTTTTGGGGAGATAAGTTGTAAATCCAATAAATAATGCAAAGAACTTCATAGGCTTAGATAAGGCTTGGTGGTGATTCGTTTAATTCATCTAATTTTTGATTTATTTTCTTTAGTTCTAATAAAATTTCTTTATTCAATTCTTCAGACATTGGACCGTTCGTCGCAATTTTGTTATCAAAGTTATTTGAATAGCTACTTTACTTCATTTTTAAAGGAGATGTTGTAACTTGAAAAACCAAACATTGTTTGGAGTAATTTCAGCGATGATAATCGTAGCAGTTGGATCCATGTTCATAATATTGTTTCATAACTCTGGAGCCAGTTGGGGTATTATTGCAGCTATTCTAATCATAGGTGCAATATTTTTTCGATTAGGACTGATGTAATTGATTTTTATTTAAAATTTAGTAATGTGATTAAGTAATTGATTAAAGAATGTTATTAGATGCGTGGGGGCTTTTCATCAATGATAAACATAAATGGAATAGCTTACTTCTAGTATTTCATATATTAGATGAGGTACACTTTGCTGGATTTCAAAGAGAGAATGGTGCTTCATAGCGGGGATGAAGGCCACTTGACCGGTTTCCAAAGAGAGAATGGTGCTTCATAGCGAGGATGAAGGCCACTTAATGGGTTTCCAAAGAGAAATTGGTGCTTCATAGCGAGGATGAAGGCCACTTAACCGGTTTCCAAAGAGAGAATGGTGCTTCATAGCGAGGATGAAGGCCACTTAATCGATTTCCAAAGAGAGAATGGTGCTTCATAGCGAGGATGAAGGCCACTTGACCGGTTTCCAAAGAGAGAATGGTGCTTCATAGCGAGGATGAAGGCCGCTTAATCGGTTTCCAAAGAGAGATTAGTGCTTCATAGCGAGGATGAAGGCCACTTGACCGGTTTCCAAAGAGAGAATGGTGCTTCATAGCGAGGATGAAGGCCACTTGACCGGTTTCCAAAGAGAGATTGCTCCTTCATAGCGAGGATGAAGGCCACTTGACCGGTTTCCAAAGAGAGAATGGTGCTTCATAGCGAGGATGAAGGCCGCTTAATCGGTTTCCAAAGAGAGATTAGTGCTTCATAGCGGGGATGAAGGCCACTTGACCGGTTTCCAAAGAGAGAATGGTGCTTCATAGCGAGGATGAAGGCCACTTAATGGGTTTCCAAAGAGAAATTGGTGCTTCATAGCGAGGATGAAGGCCACTTGACCGGTTTCCAAAGAGAGAATGGTGCTTCATAGCGAGGATGAAGGCCACTTAATGGGTTTCCAAAGAGAGAATGGTGCTTCATAGCGAGGATGAAGGCCACTTAATGGGTTTCCAAAGAGAGATTGCTCCTTCATAGCGAGGATGAAGGCCACTTAACCGGTTTCCAAAGAGAGAATGGTGCTTCATAGCGAGGATGAAGGCCACTTAATCGATTTCCAAAGAGAGAATGGTGCTTCATAGCGAGGATGAAGGCCACTTGACCGGTTTCCAAAGAGAGAATGGTGCTTCATAGCGAGGATGAAGGCCGCTTGACCGGTTTCCAAAGAGAGAATGGTGCTTCATAGCGAGGATGAAGGCCACTTAATGGGTTTCCAAAGAGAGAATGGTGCTTCATAGCGAGGATGAAGGCCACTTGACCGGTTTCCAAAGAGAGAATGGTGCTTCATAGCGAGGATGAAGGCCACTTAATGGGTTTCCAAAGATAGATTGCTCCTTCATAGCGAGGATAAAGGCCACTTGACCGGTGGTTTCCAAAGAGAGGAGCTATTATTGAAGATCGATCGTTCTATTTAGAAAGGAGAGAAATGGAAGGGAAAGGAATTGAACGATGATTTTTATCGCTCATTATTTCCTATATTCTATTCCCTCCCATTTATTTTCCGATAAAACCAAAATGGAGAATAGAGGAGATAAAAACTAATAACAATGACCACTTCAAGTGATAAGAGGTACCATGGCCATGGTCCAAGAAAATCCAGTAGGGACGGATTTTCTGGTTTTTTCATAATGTACAGATAATTTGCGTCCACTAAGCGGTTGATGAAAAATACGCAAGCACCATAAATATTCACGATTAAAATAGTCACCCAGAGAGACCGGATTGTCGGCTGATATCTGTCAACCAGCACCATGAAGAGACAAGCGAGAAAAACTCCGCCATGAGAGATATAAAACTCAATATATCGAAAATGTGGAAACGAATAGTTACCAAGATTAGGTGTTAGCATGGCTTGAATCGTACTGCCTAATCCGGCGAAATAGATAAATTTGAACAGACTAATGTTCTTGGTTAGTAACATCACTATCGCAAGAATCACTGCCATATCGCTGAGTTGAAGAGGTAACGAAGTCCGAATTGACCAAGCATTATAATGGATCAGCCATATATGATAGGTGATTTCTGATATAACAAGAAGAATAGCCAATGAAAAACGAAAGAAATCATTCCTTTTGGGATGTCGCAATTTTTGGCGAAATACAAACAGACAAACCCCTAGTAGTCCAATAATCAATAGTGTTAGAAGGTGTTCTACTGAAAAAAGATGAAAGGGATCATTTTTATATTTCCTTTGAAAATATTTCTGCATGGTTTTACCCCATTTAGTCACATTTTTAATCTTGGAGTGGTTTTATAGGGTTTTAGACCGGATTGGCTTGAATCCAAAGGGTTCCCACTCCGATCAAAACTAGAACAATCGAATGAGCAATACGTTTGGTTCGTAAATCACTATTTGATACAACCTCCTCCTTTTTTAGTATTCGAGGTGTATTTCAATTTATTCCTTATTATTTTCCATTTCAATGACTAGAAAGAGCAGGAGTGTAATATTTAGTTATTCATCGATAGGGTGTGAATGTTGAGGAAGAGTAGATACGTTTAATAGCTGAAAGCTGCAAGTAATATTGCAGCTTTCAGCTATTAATCATATTATTTTTGTCTGAGGGATTCATTATAAAATAATGGTAAAGACTGGATTATTTTCGTTTATATCTTCTAACTTTTACATAAGCAGTCCGTGATGTACCAATGATTTTTCCAGATGAATCCAATGCATTGACCTGAAAATATGGACCTACAGATTGTACATCAATATCTGTCTCAAAGCCGGTTCGAGGGGTGTTGGATATCACTACTGACAAATTATAAGGTGTTGGACCTGCTAATACCTGCCAAGCAACAGTTTCTGTTGAACCATTCCATGATGCATAAACAGTCGCCTGATCTTCACGTAAAAGATCTACTGCAATACTAGGTGGATAAAGCGGCAAACCTACCCATTTATTCTTAAACGCCCTATAAGAAAGATTTTGATTCGGAAACTGCATATCATATAAAAAATTCAATGATGGATTTTCTTTCGTATTACCTTCATTTTTAAATTCAGAAAGATATGGTTCCTGTCCCCATCCAACAAATTGATTTCCATTCGCTAATTTTTGAACATTTCCTTGACTTGGAACATATAGCGGTGGATCGTGATAATAAGTTCGATCTACATTTGCAGTCATGTTTTTAAAATCGAGCTTAAGGATTAAACCATGTGCTTGACACTCAGGAGGAGAGCTTGACGAAGCACAACAAGCATCATCAAACATACTTATCCGATTTCCAGGTCTATGACGCGCATCATGCTGCCAAGAAAATGAAGCGTCCGGCCCTAAAGTAAAATCGCTTTTCTTTCCGCCAAGCTGCCAAATTATCTTTCCCGTTTTTTTATCAATATTATAAATGGCCCACATGTTACGCATGCTAATGAGAAGTGTATTGTCTGGACCTTCTTCAACGGAATTTACGTGGAAACAGTCCCAAATATTATTCGAGCTTGTTGCAGATGAAGCGGGTAACATTGAGTTGGCCGGATCTACGTGTTCAAGCACATTCCAAAAGAAAAGGAGCTTGCCTGTCTCAAGATCGACTTCTTGGATGGAGTAATTATCGAAATATCCATCTTTTGGTCCTCCATACGGGGATAAATCTGCAGGCACTTGTTTAACAGCAGTAAACAAAGCAGTATTTCGTTTTGTAATTGTAAACTCGTGAACATCGGAAGTGAAACCCTTTTTGGCAGTGAGTTTCTTAATAACTTCATAATTTTGATTGATAATTTGGTAATAAGCACCAGGTTCTGGATCTCCAGCCGGAAGATTAGGATTTGCTGACTGAGTTCCTGATATCGTACCTTGCCACATCGTAAGAACTGGCTGGCCGTAATAGGATTGGACTCTAAAGTCTGTATTTTGAACATATCTACTATTGAGAGGGCTAAACCAGACGGGGTTACCTGTTTGATCCATTATCAGTGAACCTGTTTGTCCAATCATAGCTGCCCCATACACAGTATATGGAGCAACAAAAATTAGGCCGGGAGCTGTTCCGGGTTTATTTACATTTATAGTAACCTTCATAGGATGTATGTTAGGGGCTGAAACAAAATTCCATACTTGTTGTTTTGAATGGTTCGTGGAATTTCCTGATGGTAAATCCTTATTAAAGTGATCCATTCTTAACCGTCATCTCCTAGCAGTGTACTAAACAAAAGTGTATAAAAAAGTATATGAATCTCGTTACATAACATCAGGAACGGGGCGAATACATATCCGATAATGCTTAGGTGATATACGTATGATGTTATTACTCCTTAATAAGTCATCTATTGAAAAATTGGCAGGAGATAGAAAGCTAAAAAAATTTCTTAAGAAAAGGAGACATTAAAAATGATAACTTCAAAGAATAATTTAAGGACTTGCAACAAAGGGCACAAATACTATAAAAGTAGCGACTGTCCGACCTGCCCGATTTGTGAGAAAGAACGCAAACCTGACAATGGATTTCTTTTACTACTTTCGGCACCGGCCAGACGGGCATTGGAAAACAATGGGATAACTACTTTGCAACAGCTATCAAAATTTAGTGAAAAAGAGATTTTGCAATTTCACGGTATGGGACCAGCTTCTTTACCTAAACTTAGGAATGCTTTGCAGACAAATGGTTTATCATTTAAAAATTAATCACTAAGAATGATTAAACTTACAGGAATGCATTTTATGACTACCGGAGCATAATTATATTCGATGTTTTCCTCAAGAAAAGGGCGCGTTACTTGAAGATCCGGCTATCATTGCCGGCTTTTTTGTTTATTCAATTAAATGGCAGTTTAGTTGAAGAGAGAGAGAAAATTCACTCCCTTTTAATTCATATTTGGCACAAAAAGCGAAGTAATTATTTATTGTTCAAGTTACGGCAGAGACTATTTCAGTCTCTGTCTTTTTTGTGGTCCGAAACCAGCTAAGTCTGGAGTCTGATATAAAAATCAAGCTCTAGCACAATTATGAAAGCTTTAGAAAAAAGGTAATATGGAATCAAGATAACAATATACCCTGATGGGGTATAAAGAGGAGGAATATAAAATGAAAAGGTTAGTAGTACGTTTAACTGTTTATGTAGTGATTTTGGTAGTGTTTGAGGGGGGGATCGGGTTCTACGGCTTTAATCGTCATCAAAAAGATTTTTACTTAAACATCCGCCATGAGCCAGTTCCTTCGCTACAAGGAGTGAAAGTCCCTCAGTATGACCCCCATAAACCTACTGTGGCAGTTGTAATGGCGGATTCATCAATACCAACTGAAGATTTCGATTTTCTCATTCCATACACACTGTTTTCTATGACGGATGCCTACAATGTATATGCTGTTGCACCGGACAAAAACATCAAGTCTTTATCAGGAGGTTTGGATGTCGTCCCACATTACTCTTATAAAGAACTGGATAACCTATTAAATAAAAGTCCAGATATTATTGTGGTCCCTTATATGCCCATAGATATACCCAAAGTAGATGAACAGAAATATCAACCAACTCGCGAATGGATTCAAAAACATTCCAGAAGTAAAACGACGACTTTTGTGAGCATTTGTGGGGGGGCGTTGAATCTTGCTGATGCCGGCTTATTAAAAGGAAAATCAGCCACTTCCCATTGGCAAGTCCTACCCATATTAATGAAGCAATATCCTGATACACATTGGAAAGAGGATGTGAGGTATGTTCAAGAAGGTAACACCTTAACCACTGCTGGTCAAAGTGCAGGTATCGATGGCGTGCTGCATCTGATAGCTCAACAGTTAGGAGAACCTATGGCAGCGAAAATTTCGAAAGAAATCAATTATCCTTCTTACCACTTCGTTCAAAATCCAAAGGTGGACCACCCTTTTTACGTGGATATAAACTTTGCAACCTATTGGCTAAATCTTGGATTCCATTGGAATAAGAAACAGATGGGTGTACTTCTGTATAAAGGTATGGAAGAATTAACTTTATCTTCTGTAATTGGTGCTTCTTATGGAGACACCGGAACGACACAGGTATTAACCATTTCAAATTCAGATGCTCCTATTGCCACTAAACATCATCTTAATATCGTGGCTCGACATCAAATTTCGAATGCACCAAAATTAGATAAAATGATTATCCCTGGTGGCAATGCTAAATCACTCGCCGAAGCAGATATAAAGCTTTGGAGTGAAAAGGGTAATGCTAAAGAAACAATTTTGATTCATAGTGATTCACCAAACAGATATGTATTTGAAGCACCATTAGAAGACTTAGCTAAACAAGAAGACCTTTTAACTGCCAAGCATGCGGTGAAACGATTTGAATATCGTGCGAATGGTATCCATCTTGAGGGCAAACCATTTCCACTTGAAACTTACGGCAATGTACTTCTAACCGGTTTACTAGCTTTGTTGGTAGCTTTCTGTATTGACAGACGATTCATTATGAAGAAAACAATTTTCAAATCGTATAAACAATTCAGTTAATCACTATCGCCTTTGGGCGGTTTTTCCCATTCTCACCATTAACGTCAGTTAGGTATCATTATAGTAAATCCTTTTTATTATTTAACTGAAGGTTGCAGGATAGTTCAATATGGATTAAGAATATTATTTTTACAATAGTTAATAAAGGGGATGGTTTGGTGGGGTTAAAAAAGTTAATCAATTTTCTAAATAAATTAGAGGATAATAATATATTTTATAAGCTAGATAAAGTTAGGAATGAAGCTATTAAGGTTGAAGTAGCTGTTCCTGGTCAGCGTTGGGAAATTGAATTTATGGAAGATGGTACAGTTGAAATTGAAAAATTCATAAGTGATGGAGACTGTCATGATGATAAAGAGTTAGAGACATTATTTAATGATTTCAGTGATTAGCAAGTAAGTTATTAGGCTAACTGGGTGCTTGAGTTAATGTTCAAAATGAGTTGCTACGGCAGCTCTTTTTTCAATTGCTTCTTCAACTAAAGTGGCAGTTTAGATTAAGTGAAATTATTCACAATCTTATAACTTCACCAATTAATAAAAGTTCTATCGATGGCTCTTTCTCTTTTGATAATAGTTTTTATCCACGAATTTAAATAAAGAAATTTTAGTAGCATAACACTAAAATTGCAAACCTTATTAAAATGAATCGAGACAATCTTAATACCGTTGCAAAAATTATAGGTGATTCATTAAAATAATAGATGACTTTTCTACCTATTTGTAAGTAAGGGGAAAAATAGTGTTAAAATAAAAAACTTGACCCAAAAGGGTCAGCATTCAATGTCTTTTGGGTCAAACTAAATACGAAATTACCACCAAAAGAATGGAAAACAACAGCAAAATGGAACGAAGCAGCAACTTAAAAAACCAAATCCATAACCGTCAGAAGGATTAGATTCGAGAATTTCCATTCCATCTTTTCTTACTTTTACGACTGTGCCTACTGCCCATTCTCCGTTATCTTTTTTAAAACGAACCAATTCCCCTTCTAAGTGAAGAGCACGTTCATAATTTAATTCCACTTTAGAGTCCCTCCTTTCAATTAGAACTTACTATAATATATGGAAAATAGTATTAATTGTAGGAGTAATTGTCCTATATAAAAATAATATTTATTGGTTTATAGGGATTATTACAGGGGAGGAATCTTAATGGACAAGGTCTTTCACCTAAATGCATTGATGAATATCTTTACTAGTTTTTTTAAAATGGTTTTTAGGTAGTTGGTTTCTTTTTTCTCTTAAATAGCTGATTTTTCAGTTCTTAATTTTAAAATAAGTTTGTGAAGAATTGTACTTATGCTAACGGGTGCAAGAGTTAAAGTTCCAGCTGCCATTTTTGGTGGCTTTCTTCTTGTTGCAACGGGGAATGAAAGAAGTGTAGATTGTATGGGTTTTCTACGCTTAAATATTGTAAAATTTCATCTTTTCGTTTAAGTACTTGGGTTTTTGCATAAGTAGAATTTGGGGGAATTAATGATTATATGTGGCAAAAACTTAGTGTATACCCACGAATCTTTTATGTTCCATAATAACAAGCTGAATAAATTTTTCACGCTCCTCTTCACTACTATTGAGAATTTTAATATTTTCAGGCTTCCGTAAGAAGTGCTTAACCTTCTTGTTATGCCAAATGATGTAATTGTATCGAACATCTTTATTCAGGTTGGAGAACCATTCTTCTTCCTTTAATTCATCTATGTTTTTTTCTAGTTTTGACATCGGAGTAGGGAAAATTGCCTCCACTAGTCCACCAATCAAATCACCAATCAAATCACCAATCAAATCACCAATCAAATCACCTAAAAAATCACTAATGATTATCATAACTACTCCTTGCCCTTAAATAGATTTTACCTAGCAATTTAATAATATTATTAGAGGGGTTGTAAGTAAACATTCGGCCTTGGAGAAAGAAATCCTCCTCACCAGGCCTTTTTTAAAAAGAAGCTTTTGTTTTGACCCCAAGATTGTGAAAAAATGTACTTACACTAACGGAGTGATAGAGCTTTGTAGATGGGTCGCAGCAGCGATTTTTTTCTTGTTCCACTAACGTTGAGTTGAAGAAGGAGCTTAACATTAAATCTCGAATATCTAATGTAATCTTTAAACTAAAAATTTAAAGAAAGACAGGAGTTAGTTGCGATGATAAAAGGTTTCGATGGAATATTTTGGAGAACTAAGAATCTTGATGTTATAAAAAAATGGTACAGTGAAGTGTTGAAGATTGAAATAGAAAATTGGAATGGGACTGTGATTAAACCCCAATTAGGAAATGAGACTATCTTTTCTTTCTTTGAAGAGAATGACAGTTATTTTCCAACAGAACAACAAGTGATGTTAAATTTTCAAGTACATAATCTAAACGAGACTATTAAGCATTTTGAACAAATTGGTGTACCTCTTGTTAAAGAAAAAGAGGTTAGTGAGTTTGGAAAGTTTATTTGGATTGAAGATCCTGAAGGTCGACTGGTCGAGCTTTGGGAGAAATAGCGAGTTGTAATTTATTTGCTATTGAGCTATCGGGTGCTTGAGCGAAACTAAGAGTCGTAGCTACGGCTCTTTTTCTTGTTTCACTAAATGGCAATTATATAGTATCATTCCTAAAAAGATAGATAGCACCTTTTATCTATGTTTACATGTAACCATAGATAAGCGTTTAAGGATTTGCCTTGGAGCCTTTGTGGGCATGATTGGTCTTGAAAGGCTGAAGCCGTTGTTTCATCAGGCATGCAAGCCTAGCATACTCACCCCTCCAAGTAAAGTCCTATGTTATATAGGAATCTCAAAAAATTATTGATTGAGAAAACATCGAACTGTTTAAGATAAGGGTTGAATTTCCTTTTCTTATAAGGGAGTGTATTTATTTGTTTTTACGTAGAATTACTCTTTTGAGAGAAGAAGTTACGGATTTTAATACGTACCCATTCACTGTTACGGCTATAAGAGGAATGGATACATTGGACTTAGATAGTGAAGTAACATTTTTTGTAGGGGAAAATGGTTCTGGAAAATCTACTTTGCTTGAGGCTATTGCGTACAAGTGTGGGTTTAATACCGCAGGTGGAGGAAGAAACAATATATTTGACGTAGATTCATCCGCAGCTGCTTTAGGAAATTACATTCGTTTGTCTTGGCTACCAAAAATCAGTCAAGGCTTCTTTTTAAGGGCTGAAAGTTTTTATCATTTTGCTTCTCATCTGGATCAACTAGCCAAGGAAGATCCGACTTTTAATTATCAAGGATATGGAGGCAGGTCATTACACCACCAGTCTCACGGAGAATCCTTTTTATCATTATTTTTAAACCGTTTTTCGGGTAAGGGCATTTATATATTAGATGAACCCGAGGCTGCATTATCGCCAGCTCGCCTATTAACATTTATGAGGGTTATTTATCAATTGGTGAGTAGTGGAAATTCTCAATTTATTATCGCCACACATTCGCCTATTCTTCTGGGGTATCCAAACGCAAAGATCTTTAGTTTTGATTCCAATGTAATTGAAAGCGTCAGATATGAAGACACAGAACATTATCAAATAACAAAGGGATTTTTAAATAGAAAGGAAAGGTACTTAGAAGAGTTGTTTTTAAATGACGAGGATTAATAAAAATATAGATTACACAACTAACTGAGTGCAAGAGTTGAAGATGGGGACCGCTGCGGCGATCCTTTTTTCTTTTTGGACTAACGGGTCAGAGTAGTGGAAGAATAGTTATCGCATTCTGTGGTTGAAATTTATTGCCTTTTTTGCAAACTGATATCCAGTCCTTTTCAAACAATTGTCCATTCCACACACAATCTTTTTGCATAATATAATTCAACGATATTAGATTGTAAAGGAGATGTTTTCTTGGGAGAAAAAAAGAAATCAAAGTCATCCTCATATAGCCCTTCAGAATGCTGTTTTGAACCATTTATCAGCCCCAACACAATTACTTCATTTAATCCCGTTCAACACTATCCTAATATTGATAAAACCTCATTTATTAGTCAGTTTTCCAGTGTAATAGGTGATGTTACCATAAGGGATAATGTTTATGTAGCGCCTAATGTAAGTATACGTGCAGATGAAGGAACCCCTTTTTATATAGGCTCTAATACAAATCTCTAGGACGGTGTAATTTTACATGGGTTATTAAATAAAAAGATTTCGGTCAGAGGAAAAAGATATTCGATATTTATTGGAAATGAAGTGACTATTGCTCATCGAGCTCTTGTCCATGGTCCTTGTTTTATTGGAGACAAGGTATTTGTTGGCTTTAGTGCCATTGTTTACAATGCAATAGTAGGCAAAGGGTCATTTATTTCTTATAATGCGGTAGTAACAAATGGCGTTCGAATCCCACCTAATAGATTCGTTCCACCTGGAGCCCATATTGACTCTCAAGAAAAAGCGGATGTACTTCCAACCGTACCAAAGGATGATAAGGAATTTGCTCATGAAGTTCAACAAGTCAATCAGGAATTCCCCGCATCTTATCACCTTTTATTTGGGGAAAATCGTTGCTCCTGTGGACTTGCCTATGAACAACACTAAAAATATATGAAAATGTTGCAGATGAAGTGTTGAAGCATCTGTACGAAGCTGAAGAACATTGGAAAAATAGCAGATTACAATACTATCCTAATTAAGCAAAGGGTACTTTTGTTTAAACTTTTGGCAGCCATTTTTCTTGTTCAACGGGGCAGTTTACTTTAAGAAGGGTTACTTTCATAAAAAGTCGAATATTATTAACTAGCTTTTATGCTAATTCCGCCATTTTGAGAACCTATTTTATGACTCCAATAACCATAGTCCTTGCGTTTTATAGTTTAGAATGGCACTTGAAAAAATGATATATTAATCTCGCACTTACAGCTCTATCGAAGAGCTGTTTTTTTTCGTTTTATGTTTTATCCAATTTGCTATACTTAAAACATAAAAAGTTGGTGATAAAACAAATGAAACTACCAAATATAAAAATGAAATTATTTACCCAGATGATATTGCTCATATCGATTGTCATTTGCGCAACTTCTATATTAGCAGCTATTTTTTTTACAAAAATAATGGATGATCTTTCAACACAATACCTAGGTCATGAAGCCATGTCTGTTGCTAAATTGGCCGCACACGAAGAAAAAATTATCCATGCCTTTGAAAGTGACAACCCTTCAAAAGAAATTCAACCAATTGCTGAAAAAATGAGGAAACTGACTGGTGCAAGTTATATCGTAATCGGAAACAAACAAGGAATTCGATATTCACATCCTAATCCAAAGTATATTGGGAAATCAATGGGTACTAGTAACGAACCTGTGTTTAAAGAGCACACTTCCGTGGTTTATTTTGGGGAAGGGATCTCGGGCCCTGCTATTAAGGCCAAAACTCCTATCATAAATGATAAAGGGGAGATCATCGGTGTTTCCTCTGTCGGCTTCTTAATGGTAGATGTAAAAAAAAGAATCTTGACCTATAAGGAAGAAATTATTGGACTTGCTTTATTGTTACTATTCATTGGAGTGATTGCAGCTTTTTTCATAGCGCGAAGAATCAAAACAAAAATGTTTGGTCTTGAACCAGAAGAGATATCCTATGTTTTTAAAGAAAAGGAAGCGATCCTGGAATCGATTCGCGATGGAATTATTGCGGTAGATAAGAATTTTCGGGTTCTCTCGATGAATAAAAGAGCACGAGAATTACTGATGCTTAACCTGCCACTGGATGATTCGATAATCCAAAATACTCGCTTAAGGGATATGATCAAAGAAGTTATTTTATCAAAAAAAGGTAGAAGCAATCAAAAGATTTTTATTGGGGATCAATTATATGTGATTGATTTTTCATTGGTTACTCAAGCGGAGCAAATTGCCAGAGTAGTCTTAACGATCCGAACAGAATTTGAAATTGAACAACTGTTTGATGAAGTATCAAAAATTAAGTCCTACTCTGAAAACATGAGGGCACTCAACCATGAATTCTTAAACAAATTAAACACGATTTACGGATTGTTAAGCATTGAAGAATACGATAAAGCAAGAGAACTTATCTCAAGTGAAGTGGAGGAACGACAAAGTACGATTGTGTTTCTGATGACAGCTGTTAAAGATCCTTTGCTTGTTGCTTGTATACTGGGTAAGATTAATCGATCAAAAGAGTTAAAAGTAGACTTAAAAATTGATCAAGAGAGCAGCTTGTCTGAAATACCTGATTCGATTGATACAAAACTGCTTGTGACCATTCTCGGCAATATTCTTGATAACGCAATGGAAGCAGCTAAAGAAAAAAATGAAAAGGGTGCAGCTGTAACCGTGTCCTTTACTGACATTGGCAAGGATATTGTGTTTGATATTCAAGACAACGGTGCAGGAATTTTAGCAGAAGAACAACAGACGATTTTCACAGAGGGATACACAACCAAATGTGGAAAAAACCGCGGCATCGGTCTGAGCATCGTCAAGAATGCTCTTGACCAATTAAATGGTCAAGTATATATTACCCACAGCTTTTTAGGTGGTGCGAAATTTACACTGGTTATCCCTAAAAAATAAAAGGAGAATCGATATGGCAGGAGACCTCATTCAAGTCATCATCGTTGAAGATGATCCCGTAGCGGCACAAGTTTACAAACAATTTACTGAAAAAATAGAGGGGTTCGATGTTTCAGCTATTGCCAATTCAGGAAATGAGGCACTTGCCTATCTAAAGACCTTTAAACCCCAATTAATTTTGCTGGATATCTATCTGCCGGACATGAATGGAATCGACTTATTACGTGAAATCAGAATGAACTACCGCGGGATTGATGTAATACCGATAAGCGCTGCCAATGATGCTGAAACGGTAACGGAAGCCATTCGCGGAGGAGTTTTTAGTTATTTAATAAAACCAATTGATGTAAAGAAATTTACAGATGAACTGACCAGATATCGGTTAACAATAAAGCAGCTTCAAAGAAAGAAAACCATGGATCAAAAAGAGATTGATACCTTTTTCTCCTTAACCGACCATTCCAGGCATAAGCATTTGGAAGAAAAACAACTCCCAAAAGGTATTGATAAATTCACGTTAATGAGGGTTCGGGACAAACTCCATTTTGAAAAAGGAAGTGTCAGTGCGGAAGAATTGGCTATTCTTCTGGGAATGACCGATTCCACTGCGCGTAAATATTTAGAGTATCTTTCCTCAATTGATGAGATGGAAGTCGATATTCAATACGGGATGGTCGGCAGGCCTGAACGAAAATATAGATGGAAAAAGTAGAGATTGGTAAAAACCAGTCTTTTTTTGTGGCCAGAAACAAAGTCTATTTTTACAATAAATGTAAAAATTAATTTAATTACGTTAATTCATTTAATTAGGTTAAGATTCTCATTTTTCTTAAAAAACTGTACATTAACCTTAGCTGCTAATTCAAACGACGGTTTGAAAGCGTTATCTATTTAACAAAGGGAGAACTGAGAGCGCTCTCTCTCATAAAAATTTACGATTTTATAAGGGGTGTTTCATTTGACAGGTCATGATATTTCATTGCTCGTTATTGCCGTATGCAGCATTTTATTACTGATCTTCCTAATTGTTTCAAAATTGCGTTTACATCCTTTGTTGGCGCTTTTAGTAGTGTCCATTTGTGTGGGGGCAGCCTCCGGTCTCGACACAAAAACGATTGTAAGTTCAATAGAAGACGGTGCAGGGGGTACACTAGGTGGAGTTGGATTGCAAGTAGCACTCGGAGCGATGCTGGGAAAAATATTGGCCAATTCAGGTGCAAGTGACCGAATTGCTTCTGCCATTTTGAGCCGGTCCACCAATCGAACTTTACCATGGCTAATGGGTACAGCAGCATTTATTATTGGAATTCCGATGTTCTTTGAAATCGGGCTCATTATGCTTTTACCACTCGTATTCTCTGTCTCTAGAAAACTTGAGAAGCAAGGAAATATTAAAGGTTCAGCGTATGTTTATGTTGGAGTTCCGGTTATCGCAGCTCTTGCCACCATGCATGGTATGGTACCGCCGCATCCTGGTCCTCTTACCGCTATTGCCGGATTTAAATCAGATTTGGGGATTACGATGGTTTATGGTCTTATCTGTGCTATTCCTGCTGCCATCCTGGCAGGTCCGGTATATGGGAAATTTATTGCACCACGGGTGACCGTTCGTCCTGATCAGCAGTTGCTCGATCAATATACAGCTGCAAATGAAAAAATAGAAGCAAATCCTCTTGGTTCCAGTGCAGAGCAATATATGGCAGCAACAGTAGAAATTGAAGAGAAGCACCCTGTCTCTCTAGCAACTTCTTTTCTGGTTATTTTGCTGCCAATGCTAATGATGCTAAGCCGTGCGTTAGCAGAGACAGTGTTTAAGGGTTCAGCCACTTTTAATAAAATAACAGAATTTGTCGGAGATCCCGCCATTGCCTTGTTAATTGGCCTTTTAGTAGGAGTAGTTTTATTAGGCTATGCCCGGGGAACAGATTCAAAGAAACTTCGTGATTCGCTAGGTGCAAGTCTTAAACCGATTTCAGGTATTTTATTAATTATTGCTGGCGGCGGCGCTTTTGCGAAAGTTCTCGTTAACTCCCACGTTGGCAATGCCATTATTCATCTAACACATGGACTGTCTCTTTCTGCGATCGCAATCGGCTGGCTGATTGCCGCGCTGTTATCTGTTACAACTGGTTCTGCAACGGTTGGAATTGTTGGAGCAACCGGCTTGTTAGCACCACTTGTTGGATCCGATCCGAGCATTAATAAGGAGTTGCTGGTAGTAGCCATCGGTTCGGGGTCCTTATTCTTTAATTATGCAAACCATGCAGGTTTCTGGTTAGTAAAAGAATCTTTTAGTATGTCAATGGGTGAAACCTTTAAAACGATCACAATCATCCAATCTATTATTGGAATTGTTGGATTGGTTATGGCTTTATTGCTAAATTTGCTGCCACATTTCTAAAATTAAGAGCTTGGAACTCATCCGGGTTTTCAAGCTTTTTTTTCAGACGTATATCCGTGAATTTTTCGAAAAATAGATGGATTTCTGCCAAGAGTCTAAAGTGGCGTGATGCTAGTTCTTGGATGGGAAAACAAAATAGATACAGAGTAATTAACGGAGGCTAAAAAGAAAAATTCTTATTCAACAAACTGGCAGCATTCCTGTAATGAAGAAATATGAGGTTTGAATATAAAAAAGCCCCTTGGTAAGATATGAGTGTCCAAAGCTTGGCGGCAAAAAGGACACAAACAAATTACCAGGAGGCTATTTAAATGAATTATAACCAAAATGAAAAGATTGCTCAAATTACTTCTCAAACATTAATTATAGGTGTTGATATTGCTAAATACAAGCATGTGGCAAGAGCTCAAGACTTTAGAGGTTTAGAATTTTCGGCACCCTATTACTTTGAAAATTCAAATTCTAGCTTTAACTGTTTCATAGAATGGATTAAAAATTTAATGGATCAAAACAAAATGGAAAAAGTGATTGTAGGAATGGAGCCGACAGGTCACTATTGGCTTAATTTAGCTCACTTTCTTAAAGAAAAAAATATTAAATTTGTAGTTGTAAATCCTATGCATGTAAAGAAGAGTAAAGAGCTGGATGATAATTCTCCAACGAAAAATGATGTAAAGGATGCAAGAGTTATTGCACAGTTGGTCAAAGACGGGAGATATGCTGAACCGAATATTCCGCATGGAGTTTATGCAGAACTTCGAGTGGCTCGAAAAATACGTAATCTCCTAGCTGTTGATCTTCAAGCAGTTCAGGGGCAAGTCCATAATTGGATAGACCGCTACTTTCCAGAATTCCTTACGGTATTTAAAGATTGGGAAGGTAAGTCGGCGATCCAATTATTAAAACTAAATTTATTGCCTCATGAGTTAGTGAACCTTTCGGAACAAGAAATATTAATACATCTTCGAAAAGCTGTTAAACGTGCAGTTGGAATCGGTAGAATAAAAGAACTAAAGCAGGTTGCCACTGATTCTATCGGCATTCGTGAAGGTTCGGGTATGGCTAAATTAGAGCTAAGCACGTTAATAGACAAATATGAGCTTATAAAGGAAAAGTTCGAAGAACTGGAATCTAAAATAGATAAACTTCTTGAACAAATTCCTGGTGTTGAACAAATGTTGGCGATTAAGGGAATAGGGAAAGACACGGTTGCAGGCTTTTATGCGGAGGTTGGAGACTTAGGCAACTACACCCACCCTAGACAGATTATCAAATTGGCTGGGCTGAGCCTGAAGGAAAATACATCTGGAAAGCACAAAGGACAAACCAAAATTACCAAGAGAGGAAGGAAGACTTTAAGAGCACTCCTCTTTCGGGTGGCAATGCCTTTGGTCGCTAAAAATAAAGCTTTTAAAGCATTACATGAGTATTTTACAAAACGCCCAAATAATCCATTAAAAAAGATGCAATCGTTGATTGCAATATGTAACAAGCTTATACGAATTCTGTTTACCATCGGTAAAAAGCAGTGTGAATTTAGTGAAGAACGTATGTTAAGGGACATTCCTCATATGGCGGAATTACAGATAGCAGCTTAAATTTCTTTTAGTGAAATTCATTAAGTAGTAGTTTTATTGTTTTAGACATTTGAAGCACGGATTAGTCAGTAAATCAACTAAAATACGGGCAAGGACCCTGTCTGGCAGCATGACTGACATCCACCTCATGGAAAGGTTGGACGAAGGAATTTTGGAGCTTGGACTCTGTGAGAAATGGGAGGGTTGACCTCCATGAGAAATGTGGAGATCTACCAGTGCGACCATACTTTATCTAGTTATCCAACTTTTGGATAAGGTTGGTTTGGTTAACTATAAGTTTCTTTTTCACTTTGTCCCCAAAATTATCCTTTAGTACACTATAATTCCAATATTCAAATGGACTTTAAAACAAACTACTACGAAATTTGGAGAAAACAAGAGAAATCGTGAGATTTTCCTTTCTATATAGAGGGAGTTTAGTTCAACAAGAAAAGAGGATTTTACTACAAAAAAGGTTCCAAAATTCAGGGAACCTTTTTTGTAATTACTTTAATTAATTGGAAATAAAGGTTGAACAGAGCAGTTCCAATATTTCCTCAGGCGAATAACCACGCACATCCTTTTGAAAAAAATAGGAATCGCTGCTTAAAGCCGTTAGCACCATATCGGCTTTAAAGACACTGTGCGAATAGGTGGTTTGCTCTTTTGCTGTCATTTCGTCAAATAGTTGAACCAATATTTGTTGTAATTCAACATATAAAGGGCTTTGGGTTCGGGACTTAAGTGGGTTCGTTGACTTCGTTTCCTCGACTCCTGTAAGCAATTGAGCTTTTTTTTCTCTGAAACGAATAAAAAAGCTTATTATTTCTTTCAATTTTTGATTAGCCGGAACTGTTTCGTTTTCTTCCAAGTATGCTTCAATATCCTCGAAAAATAGATCAACACTGTCTTTAATTAAATCTAGACATAACTCACCTTTGTTTCTATAACGGCGATAAAGTGTTCCTGGACCAATTTGTGCTTCTGTGGCAATTTGATTCATACTTACCTGTTCAACACCATATTGCTCAAATAGTCTATGAGCTGTATTCAATATAAGCTGACGATTCTTTGCAGCATCACGTCGCTCAGTCCGAATACGGGGTGTATTCTCGTCATTTACCATACCATCACATCCTAAAAATCAATACGTATCTTGACAGACGGAGATGTCTCCATTTAATATAAAAAAGGAGAAGTCTCCGTTTAAATTCTAAATGAAAAAGGAGGAAATGACAACTTATGCAAAATCAAAGTAAGAAAGCCGCATTATTAGTAATGGATTTACAAAATGGCATTGTACCACATTTAGGAGAAAATATAGAAGAAGCGATTATTCCTTATCAAAAGGCAATAAAAGCAGCCCGTGAACACTCTCTTCCGGTTATTTTTGTCAGAGTGGGGTTTAGCGAGGGGTATCCTGAAATTAGTCCAAAAAATAAGGCATTTTCAGCTATATCTAAATATGGTGCCATGACGGTTCATGATCAAGCAACACAAATTCATGAATCCATTCAACCTGAAAGAAATGAACCGATCATTACGAAATATCGAGTAAGTGCTTTTTGTGGAAGTAATCTTGAAGTAATCCTACGAGCACAACAAATTGAGACACTTGTTCTCAGCGGAATTGCTACGAGTGGGGTAGTTTTATCCACTTTAAGAGAGGCAGCGGACAAAGACTTTGAAATTAAAGTGCTAGAAGACGCTTGTTTTGATCGGGATCCGGAGGTTCACCGAGTTCTAATGGAGAAGGTATTTCCACGTCAAGCCGATGTGTTAACAGTCCAATCCTGGATTGCTACATTGAACTAAACAAAGAGGGTCTGTTTCCGTTATGGTGAAATAGACCCGAACGAGTATGCCCTTCCGTTTTTTTATGATTTACACAGCCGTTTTTTACAGTTCCTGAAACCTTTCAAGATTAAATGAAGGAAGGAAGAAAATTGTCGATATTTAGTAACAACAAGAAGGCTACAAATAAAAAGTATTTTAATCAAAAATTGATTGCTCCAATGGTTTTAGGTTCCATTCTAAATCCTATTAACTCCTCGATCATTTCAGTTGCTTTAATTCCAATTGGGCAGGCGTTTGGTGTATCATCTACCCAAACAGCATGGCTTGTTTCTGCTTTATATCTTGCTACGGCAATTGGACAGCCGGTCGTAGGAAAACTAATTGATATTTTCGGTCCAAGACTCCTTTTTTTAATCGCAACATCACTAGTAGGTATCTCTAGTTTAATCGCGATCTTTGCCCCTACTATTTGGTGGTTAGTGGTTGCCAGAGTTTTACTTGGTTTTGGAACCTGCGCTGGTTATCCCGCCTCTATGTATCTTATCCGTAGTGAAGCAGAGCGAACAGGTGAGGATCGTCCAACGAGTATTCTTACATTATTAGCAATTGCTAGCCAAACCATTGCCGTTGTTGGACCTACCTTAGGGGGACTACTCATTGAAGTTGGTGGTTGGCAAAGTACATTTATCGTAAATATTCCTTTGTCATTAGCTTGTGTGTTCTTGGGCTACTTTCGTTTTCCAAGGGTTTTAGGAGATTCACTAAGAAAAGAGGAAAAAATTATTTCCATTGATTTTATAGGTATCCTTTTCTTTGGAATCACTTTAATTTCCGCTCTCCTTTTCTTAATGAGTCCGAGTTGGCATAATGAATATTTATTAATGATTGCAATCATCTCCGGTGTCATTTTTACCGGCTTTGAGTTGAAAATAAAAAATCCTTTTATTGATTTACGATTATTAGGTGGGAATACCCCCTTGTTATTAACCTATGCCAGAGGTTTACTTTCAGCTACCGTATCATACTGTTTTCTTTATGGATATATTCAATGGTTAGAAGCAGGTAGGGGGCTGTCACCTACCTATTCTGGTCTGTTGCTATTGCCGATGTTTTTAACGTCGATCATCATTTCTAAAACAACCGGAAAAAATCCGGCAATCCATATGAAATTGATGGTAGGGAGTATCGTTCAGTTTATTGCTATGTCACTGCTGCTATTTACAAATCATTCAAGCAGTCTTGTTTATCTTGTTGTCATTGCTATACTATTCGGAATACCTCAAGGTATATTAAATTTGGCTAACCAAAATGCTGTTTATTTTCAGGCTTCTTCCAAACAAATGGGTGCTTCAGCCGGTTTGTTAAGAACCTTTATGTACATGGGAGCTATGCTTGCTTCCGCTGCCAACGGATTGTTTTTAAAATCCGAAGCTATTACAAATGGGCTCCACTATCTAGCAATATTCAGTTTAGTCATTTGTTTTATTCTAATTATTACCCTATTAGATCGATCCTTGAGCAAAATTGGAAAAAAACACATGAGCATGTAAAATAATGTACTTACACTAAAGGAGTGCTTTACTCAAAAATCATTTGAAATTATGTGATTATCTTGAATGCAACTCCAGCTATAATGATTGGATTACTAATGGTAGCTTATTCTCTTTTTATTCAAATAAGAAATGGGCGACACAAAGTATCGCCCTAGAATATTATACATTATTCAGATTTCTTTAAATGAAGAGGAGGAGGGACTAACCATCCTTTTTCCTTATTTAACTTTAACATTTTTAAACCAAATTGTGCCTTTGCTAAATGAAACTGTCCATACATCATAGCAATATCTTCTCTGATACTTTGGCCCATTATTTGGCTACAAGCTACTAATGCAGCAGCGACGTCCTTGGAAATAGATGCACTAATCTCTGGATCAGTAAATCTTGCTCCAACAGGGATGTCCTCTAAATTTGCATTTGGACGATCTGGTGGGGCTGGAGGCAAGCCGATACCATTTGTTTTAAGAAGTTCTTGTAATTGATGGTTTTCGTTTTTCATACCTTCAATTGCTTCTTCAATAAGTTTTTTCAAGTCCTGATCACCAGTATGATTTATATAAGACTGATAACCGGCAATTAAGCCATTGTTTGCCAATAGGTGAGACCAAGTTCCGAAAACCTCCCCATAATGCATTGGTTCATCCTGAGGATTACCACTTAAAATTCCCATGACTACACTCCTTATCACCTTTTGTACATTCATGAAATACTCCTTTAAAGGAAATAGAACACAGGGATTATTATTAAATAATAAATTAAGGATTATTCATTTTTTTTAGAAGTGTATGGTCTACAAGCGATAAAAAGCAAGGAAACCAAATGCCGATGCTAGGGAGTTAAAAGGTAAGAGGAAGAACTTGCAGCTTAATACTCTTACTTGGTTTTCGTTTTAATCAGTTATTCCTTCTTCAATTTAGATCTAAGAATTTGCTTATTTCTCCAACATATTGATCTTTTAGATAATTTCTGTATAAATTACTGGATAATCGAATGGGATCACCAAAAAAGTATCTTTCATAGTGGGTTTGTCTTGTACCAAATGAACTCATCGTAAGATCCCAGGCCAAGCGGAATAGTTTAACTCGGTCCACGGCATTCAGACTATCCGCTTGAAGATATTGGTCCAGTTCTGCCCTAATTTCAGAATCAAAGGCTTTTTCGGTTGGTAATGAAACCATTCCGCTAGCTCCAATTAATTGTATAATTTCGCTGAAACGGGGATAAATTCTCGGAAAAATGTTACTGGCAACTTGTAATGGTATCATACTGGGACGCATATATCCCCATTCATCTAATTCTGCATCATTTTCTGACTTCTCTAGGAGTGCTTTCATGGTTTCAAGACCAATGATCATTTCGGAAAGTTTTTCTTGTATATGTTGATACTCGCCAACGTTAATCGTCTCGACAAGAAGTTGAGCAACTCCAAGAATAAATTCTGTTTTTAAAATTTGTCTGGTTATAACTTGATGATAGGCGAATTGGTAAAAAGAGCTTTGAAGCAGGAATTCAGTAGCTGCTTCTACATTATTGTAATAAAATACCCGATCCCATGGAACCAAAACATTGTCAAAAACAACAATTGAATCCATTTCTTCATATCTTGAACTTAATGGATGATTAAAAGAAGATTTTCCCCCCACAAAAGATTCCCTGCAAATAAATTTTAATCCTTTTGTATTAGATGGGATGGAAAAGGAAAACGCCTCACTCGTATCAAAAAACACTCTCGGAGCAGAAAAAACTAAAACTTCATCCGTTAAACCACCTTGAGTGGCAAGCAAGCGAGCGCCTTTTATGACCAATCCTTTTTCATTTTTATCGATTACCTTAGCCGAGATTGGCTCCTGCGAAAATCCCAAATTGACTTGGGAACGATTTACCTGTGGCGTAATAAATGTATGTGTAAATGATAAGTCGTGTTCCATAGCCCTTTCATAAAGGGATTGAATGTTTTCAGGAAAACAATTTTCTCTGCCGCCTAAAATGGCGGCGGAAGAAGCAAATCCCATCACTACCGTATTCATATAGTCAGGACTTCTTCCCATCATTCCATGCGTGTGTCTTGCCCAATGTTCAATCATTTTTCTTCTTCTTTTTAAATCCTCTTTCGTTTTGGGCTGTAAGTAGGAAAGTCCAATAGGATCTTCTTTTTCGGGTAAAAAGAAAGTCATCTCATCTTTTATTCCCTGAGTATTCTGTAAATCATAAAGGGAAGCCTTTGTCATAACAATTCCTTTAAAGGAAGGATGCTCAGAAATTTTGCCTTTAATTTTATCTCCATCATACCAAATTTCATTCTCCAATCTATCTAGACGTTTAATAAAATCATTTCCGTTTATGATCCCCATTTTCTTACTACTCCTTTTGTTGAAAACATCAAAAAATTAGTACTGGCTTGAGCTAGTATCATATTATTGGATAACTTGGTTGCTTGTTCCAATTGGAAAAGCCTTGTTTTAAAATGGGGAAAATCCCCAATCTAAATGGAATTTTCAATGCTTTGGGGGTGTTATATCTCAGGAGTTTTTGGTTATTTGTGAAGAATTGTACTACAAGTAACAGGGGGCTTGAGTTTTAGATCAGAGCTGTCATCGGGGCAGCTTTTTTTGTTGAACTAACTGGCAGTATAATTTAAAAATAAAATGAATACATAATGAACCAATCGAAAAAGCAATTGAAGATATTAACGAATTATATTAAAATGGTTTTTCTGCTTGCATATTAATGATATATCATAATCCGGAGGGGAAATCATGAATAAAACAGAGAAATTGAAACAGGAATTGCAGGTCTTGACCAGTCGGCGTGATCGGATGCAGAAGAATCTTTATGAAGTGGAAAAACGCATTAATGAAATTGTTAATGAATTGAAAAAACAATAACAAATGTAAGCCCCCCTTTGTTTTTTACTTATTTATTAGTAAAGGTAAAAACGTAAAGTAGGGATTGTCTCTCTTCATTTGCCACTTTAACTTCAGCATCTCTAAACGATACATTTATTAGCATTAAAAAAACGATACAGTGCTTCTGATACCAGAGTACCTTAAATAGTTGGCTGCCCACAAACGGCAGCCTTTTTTTATTGAACTAAAGTGGAGTTTAGTGGAAGAAGAAAAATGTTCAAATCTGGTTTATTGACTCCTTCAAATTTGTTACAATTACTTTTTGAAAAGTTATTAACATATTAAGGTAAACAGTAGAATGGGGTAATGCAATGACAAATTTTATGTACATATTTTGCTTAATGGTATGGGGGCTAAATTTTATTGCGGTGAAAATTCAAGGAACACCCGTCAGTTTGGAATTATCATTATCATATCGTTTAGTTATGACAGCTTTTTTATTTTTAGTTCTTGTGTGGTTCCTTAAACCAAAGGGGAGACCACGTACAAAAGATTTCCCGTTTATTATAGTTTTTGGTGTATGTAACTTTGCATTAAGTTATCTGTGCCTTTATTACGCCACAATTTTGAGCTCTGCTGCCATTGTAACTTTAATCTTTTCGTTAAAAGTGATATTGACTCCGATTGCTCTCCGTGTTTTTTTAAAAGAGAAATTACATTCTCGCGTGTTAATTGGGGGAATTCTAGGGGTATTTGGAGTATGTGTCCTAATCTATCCGAACTTAAATGATTTTCAAGGACTTACTGATTTAAAAGGAATCATGATTGCTTTGTTAGGTACGATTCTAACAGCTGTTGGTGATGTAAGTTCTGCAAGAAATGCTAATAGAAAGATTAACCCTATCTATGCAAATGCTATTGGTTTTACAATTGCTGGTGTTTTAATGGGGGTAATTGTATTGCTCCAAGGAAATAAAATTATACTTCCAACAACAGTTACATATTTATCTGCTTTGCTATATTTAACTTTGATTGCTTCTTTTATGGCTTGGCTATTTTATTTAAAACTTGTAGAAAAAATTGGAGGGGCAAAAAGCGGGTATATGGTAGCTCTATTCCCAGTAATTGGAGGGGTTGCTTCTGTCTTAATTGGTGAATCAACTCCATCAATTTATTTGGTAGTAGGGTGCCTTTCTAGCTGTATTGGAGCTGCAATTGCTTTAGGGGTTAGAATTCGAAGTCAGAATAAAAATCTGCCTGTAAATACTAATTAAGAATAGACTTCCTCATTAAGCTAACGGGTGCTTGAATTCAAAAGGGTTGAATTAAGTTAATGGAAAAGCAACCAAAGATAGCGGATGTATAATTATTTATTCGGTTGAATAAACATTCATATTATGTTAATATAATAATAGTTTAAATTCTTCTGAGTTTAGACCTCCTAAAATGGACTTAGCCTAGACCACTAAGTTCAACTTTGACCTTTGATTTTATAGATCAAAGGTATTTTTTTTGTTTGGATATTGTTGTGAATTGTCACACATTCTACATAATTGTTGATTTAAATTGAATATAGTTTTGTAAAAAATTTGCACTTAAACAAACGGTTAGTCACATAAAAAATATGGAAAAATAGTGCAAATATGTTTTATTTTATGTTAGAGTTTAAGTGTTAAAAAAATATTACTAGAAATTAAAAAATGTTCTTATGTTAATAAGGAGGGTAGTTTTTTGATGAATAATGATAATAAAGAATATAAACGGCATTGGAGTCGATTTATAGCTTTTACATTTATCGTTGGTTTAATTGTGGCTCTTTTTTCAGTTGTTTCTGACCATTTACCATATTTAAAAGACGGTGTAACAATTACCCAATTTATCGTTTCTTATTTAGCGGTAATGATAAATTCCTTACCAATGTGGTTAATTATTGCAATGCTTGTTGGCTTTATATTTGCGAGGAATATTAAGGAGGCACCATTATTTGGTGCTATTTATACAATTTTTGCAATTACTTTTTACTTCGTAATTGGTTATTTTTATACGGATTTAACAATATCGGTATCATTCAAAGAACAGGCAATGGCATATGCGACCTGGTATGGGGCGTCAGCTATAGGTGGTATCTTTGGCGGCACTTTAGGATATTTAATAAAAAAAACACCATTTGTACTACTGGTTTTAATTGTAGGGTTGATTATACAGTTGATTGTAAATGGTACAAGCAGTTGGAGTGATATTGTTGGAATTGCGCAAAACGTTACGTATTGTCTAATGATAGTAATCACAATTATTTATATAGGGATTGTGAGGAAAAAAATAAAAGAAAATATTAATTTAATATGTGAAGAGATACACTTAAAGTAACGGGTGCGATTGCTTTACAAAGATAATCGCCTTTTCTTATTGAAGTTACTGATAGTTTAATAAGAAGTCAATGGTAGGAAATACTAATACCTGAAATTTTGAATTTTCCCGCCAAATACTTATTAATAGGCAGTTATAATTGGGACTGTTCACATATCGTTTATGATTTAGAGACCAACCAAATTCATCGCTGTAAGAGATATACTAGTAATCAATTAAATAGTTGGGCTAATCTCAAAACATTTCTAAGCGACGAAAAAAAAGGTTAACGCAATTGTCTGATGAAAACGGGATTGAATTTGATGAGGATTTACCGATTACACCGTAAAATGTTCCTTGTTCAACGGGTGCGTTAGATTAATAAATAAGTAAGAAATCCATCTTATCAAAGGTGGCTTTTTTATTTTGGGGAAATTTAGTTTGAAGGATTAAAACAAAAAGGTAATTAAAGGTCGGTATAAGGAGCGGGCCTTTTTAGTTTTTTATTTCGACATTTTTCTGCATTCTCAGAAGTGTAAAAAAATTCATAAGAGATTAGAATCATAAAAAGTTTGTTGATTTTATTGACTTTGTCAGTTATTACCAGTGCTAGTTAGTATATTAATTTTGGTTAAGTTGAGAATTTGTCAAATCTTGACCTTTTTTTTAGCTTTAATCACTTTCATTTTATTTGTAAAATAAAAAAAAGTTAAAAAACATTATAGAGATAACTAAATGAAATTGGATTTATTAGAGAAGTGGAATGAACAAAAAGTGAGAATTATTAGATTTATATAAAGGAGATAGAGCAAAATGTACAAGTATACAATCTATGTATCACATAAAGGTAAAGTTTATCAAACTAATGTAATAGCTACCAAAAACCAAACAGAAGAAGAAGTTTATCGTATAGCAAAAGAACAAGTTCTGAAACAATGGGCAAATTAAATACGGGATCCTGGGATTAAAAGGATCTCAAATGGAACTTCTACTTGAAGAATAGATTTTGGATAGCTTCCTTTACTTGAATATCCAGCTGCCAATGACGGCTTTGGAGAATTTTATCAAGAATATTAATTATATATAAATTATAATAAGAGGAGTTGGTGGGTTTATGAAGAATGCTGATAACCTTACTATAGAGGAATTGGAAAGACGGATTGCTCATTTTGAGGATCGTCTTACGGATTTTATTATTACCGAGGAACAAAGAGAGTTAATCCAAGATAGGTTAAGGGAACTAAAGAACGCTAAACTTTTTAAATAAAATAATAATACATATATAAAGAGCACACTTTATAGTAAAAAAGCCATCCATACAAAATCTATATGGATGGCTTTTTCATTTTCCGGGAACATCCGGAAACCTATAGAACATTGTTAAATTTGATACGTATATGCTGTTGAAAACAGGCATCGACATACCCTTTTTTATAGACAATAGAGGATATTTCATAGATAGTAGTTTAACTGTTAATAAGTAATGCAAATACAAAATAATAGAAATCCTTCCATAATTTACACGATATCCAATATTTAATAATATAGGTATAATTATCAAGGCTATCCGGGTAGTACATAATTTATGAGGGGAAGAAAAATAGTATATGTCTTTACCGTTTCGATCATTCTATCGTTACTTTGCGATTATCATCGCATTTTGCCTGATTTTCAGTTTAATAGGGCCCAATTTTACGGAAGCAGCTCCAGGCGTAAACCAAAGGACTCCTAAAAAACAAACTATAACTTCAGATGTGGGAGAAATTCCAAATAAACTTCCAAAAACGAAACTCGAATTGACGAGTAAGCGAACAAAATATTCCACTCGCTATCTCAATCCAGATGGGAGCTTTACAGAAGAAATCTTTTTAAATCCTCAGTTTTATCAAGATCCTACAGACAAAAAATGGAAAAAGATTGATAATACTCTCAAAACAAGTACATATAAAGCTGGGAAACTAGAAAACACCGCCAATGACGTAAAGACTTGGTTAGCCGATCAAGCCGGTACAAGTGATTTAGCGTCCGTTGAAAAAGACGGGAAAAGTGTTTCCCTTATTCCTGTTCAAGCTAAAAGCGTAAAAGGTATTGTTAAAGGGAATGAAATTACCTATCCGGGAATATTCCCAGATACTGATGCACGTTATCGAATACAAGGCGATACGTTAAAGGAAGATCTTATCCTTCAGCAATATAGCCAAAACACTTTTACTTTTGAACTTAAACTCAATGGGGTTAAGCCCGTTGTAGGGAAAGATGGGTCTATTAGCTTTACAGATTCGAAAAGTAATAAAGTTTGGTACTTTAAACATTTATTTATGACAGATGCTAATGGCAAGTATTCAGACAAGGTTAGTCTCAAACTTCGTGATGAGAATGGAAAAACCTATGTAGATGTTGTAGCTGATCAAGCTTTCCTTCAAGATAAGGATACGAAATATCCTGTTACAATTGATCCGTCGATAGACACCTGGGATGTTCAAAGAGATAACTTCGTCGCTAGCTCGTTCCCAACCTCCATCTATTCCAGTAATACGTACATGGATACGGGCTATAACAGTTATTTTGGCTCTACCCGTGGTCTGGTTCAATTTTATCTGCCTAGTCTGCCAAGTGATAGCAAAATTTCAAGTGCTACGTTTAAAGCCTATCAGACTCAAGTAGATGCTACCAATGTGTCAGTCGATTTAAATCGAATTACCAGCAGTTGGACTAGTTCTGTAACATGGAATACCCAACCTACTAATCAGACCACACCGGAATCAACGGTAACGAGTAATACATCGAATGCTTACTGGCAATGGACCATTACTCAATTGGTTAAAGATTGGTATAACGGGGTTACTCCAAACTATGGATTCATGTTAAAACAACAAAACGAAACGACTTCACCATACCGTACCTTTACTGCAGTAAATAATGGAAATAATACTCCGCAATTGACCATTAACTACACGGTTGATCCAATTGGTGTGGAAAATTATTGGGGTCTTACGAAGGATGGCGTAAATCCTGCCAACGGAAATTTGGTTTATCAGAAAAATGATTTATCCATTCCGGGACGTGGCGTACCGGTAAGTATGACTCGTACGTATAACAACCGCAAATCTGATGTTGCCGGAATGTTTGGATATGGATGGACCAGTAATGTTGAAAAGAAACTTGTGGATTCTGGAACTGGCCCCATCACGCTCATCGATGAAGACAATACTCGTCATATCTTTGGACAGAAGATCGGTGGTGGGTATGTAGCTGCTGGCGGTGATTATTTAACACTCGTGAAAAACGGAGATGGAACCTATACCATCACGCAGACGGACGGAACAAAAGAAAACTATAATACAAGTGGAAGGGTATCCTCCATTGTTGATACAAATGGAAATACCACAACGTTCACTTATGATGGAAACAGGAAATTAACTACCATAAAGGATGCATCATTAAGAAGTACCACCTTGACGTATGGGACTAATGGGTATGTTTCTAGCATGACCGATCCAGCGAATCGTACGATTAATTATGGATATGATGGATCCGGTAATTTAACAACTGTTACGGACGCAGCTGGAAAAATTACGACATTGTCTTATAGTACTAGCCATGCTCTGACAGGAATTACCGATGCTCGTAACATCACAACGACCATTAGTTACGATACTTCCAATAGGGTTCAGAGTATTAGTAAACCGATTACCATCAATGGAACCTTGCAAACTAGTACCACCACCTTTTCCTACGACACGACGAACCTAGTGACGTCTGTGACGGATGGGGAAGGAAAGAGAATTGACTACACCTATACGGCAAATGGCAATGTGGTTCAGGTAACTGAAAATCCATTGGATTCTGCAAACAAAGCCATCACTACGTATATGTACGACAATAATAACAACCTTACTCAGGTTCAAGATCCAAACACGAATAAAACGGGTGGCACGAGTAAGTATGTTTATACGTACGATGGGAATGGAAACATTACAGCGGTGCAGCTTCCAGGCGGTCAAACGAGCTATAACACGTTTGATAGCCAAAACAATCTAACGAAAGAACAAGATTTTAATAGCAATATCACTTCATCCGATTATGATTCTAAAAACAATCAAACGGAATCGACTGATGCAAATGTTCAAACGTCTGCACGTCGATACTATGCAAATGGGAACATGGAATATGATACGAAACCAATGTCTGTTGCAGATAATAAATTGGCTAATTCTAGTTTTGAACTTGATAACAATACGGATAACTGGCCGGATAACTGGACTCAAGCGACTGAAACAGGGAAATCTGCTACATTTGCTTGGTCAACAACATCCAAATTCGGAGCAAAAAGTATTAGTATTTCGAATCCAACCGGGTGGGCACTCGTTCAATCAGATAAAACTCCTTATGTAACTGGCGATAAATATATTGTTAGCGGGTATGTAAAAACGTCCGGAACAACAGGAACGTCTGTTGTCAAAGTAGAATTCTTGGATTCAACAGGGGCATGGATTAGTGAAAAACCAGCGTATCAATTAAAAGGGACTCAAGACTGGACTCGTATTCAAGCGGTGATTGACAGCGTACCGGCGAATACCGTATCCATTCGAGTGTCTGTGGGACTTAACGCTGGATCGGGAACGGCTTATTTTGATGGGGTTCAGTTGGAAAAAGGGACTGTCTTAAGTGCTTATAACCTCGTGGACAACTCCAGCTTTGAACGTAACGCTGGTTTAAATAGCATACCGGATAACTGGACAACAAGTGGAAATCTGTCTTCTACCAATGATGGAATCGATAAAAACGTCAATACGGGTGATGACAAGGTTTACAGTGGAACATACGCGTTTAAAATGACAGGTGAAAAGGGTAAAAACAAATATATTAAGCAACACATCATTTTTTCCGGTGATTCGAGTACACCTTTGACCCTGTCCGGATGGTCAAAACAAGTAGGTGCCGATGTCAATGGAAGTAATTATACGCTTCAGGTTGCCATTAACAACACCGATGGTACCGTCGATTGGACGAATGCGAATGATTTCAGCAAAACCAACACAGAATGGCAACATGTAGCTGCACAAGTAAAGCCAACGAAAGCCTTTACTTCCATTGATGTGTACTATTACTACTATGATCAATTGGGAACGGCTTGGTTTGATTCGATGCGTCTTGAATTAGGTAATTCTTTAACCAATTACACGTATGACGCAGCCGGAAACTATAACACAGAAATCGATAATCCAGTAGGTAATAACGTTACAAATACCTATGATGGTGTAGGTAACCAAACCAGCATGACCGACGGAAAAGGACAGAAAACCTCTTTTGCATACGATGTATTGAATAGACTAACGAAAGTAACGGATGCAAATCAAGGGATTACTTCCTATGGGTATGACGGAGTAGGAAATCAAACTTCGGTAACGGATGCAAACAATCATGTAACTAATTACAGTTATAACGAGTGGAATTTGATTTCTAGTATGACAAACCCGTTAAATCAAGTCATTCAATATGGATATGACAAGAATGGGAATAGGACGAAGGTAATCTTCCCAAATGGAGATTCAGTATCTTATGCCTATAATGGTTTGAATCGCATGGACAGCATTTCCTACAATGGAATGAAACAGTGGGATTTGGCGTATGACGCGAATGGGAACCTTACTTCCTCTACCGATTCGGCTGGAAAGGCCACGACTTACACGTATGACAAAAATAATCGTGTAACTCAAGTATCTGAAGGAGCATCCAACAAAATTGATTATGTGAATGATAATAATGGGAATCCTACTTCGTTAACGGTAACTACAGGAGCTACAACAGTTTCCACTGGATATACGTTTGATCAACAGAATCAAGTAACTGCTCTATCTCGGAATAGTGTAAATCAAGCGAAGTTTGTCTATGATGAGCAAGGAAATGTTATATCCATTAATCGTTCAAATGGCACTTATACGTCATATGAATATGACGATGCTAATCGCTTAAAATCTATAAAGAACTATAACTATGCAGGTTCGCTGTTAGATTCATACAGCTATACGTATGATGCGAACGGCAACAGAACCAGCGTAGTAACAAGTACAGGTACAATTTCGTACCAATATGATGCATTAAACCAGTTAACTCAAGAAACCTTATTAGATGGTACGACCATTGCCTATCAATATGATGCAGTTGGAAATCGTACAAAGAAAACAGTAACGCATGGCTCCACAACGATAACAAATTATTCGTACGACGCTGCCAACCAGCTGACAGCTGTAAATGGACAAGCGTATACGTACGATTCAAATGGAAACTTGACAAGTAATGGTACGAATATCTTCATCTACGATGTTGAAAATCATTTAATTCAAGTGAAAAAATCGGATGGTACGAGCTTAGCTACCTTCACGTATGATCAAGAAGGTAAGCGAACTAGTATGACCACTTCAACTGGAACGACTTATTTCCATTACAATGGTGATAAAGTTGTTTACGAAACAGATGCCAATAATAATATTGTCGCTGATTATACTTGGGACGATCTAGGAAATCCAGTAACGATGACCAAGGGGGGAACAACGTACTATTATCATGTGAATGGCCATGGGGATGTAACTGCCCTTACGGATGTGAGCGGAAATACCGTTGCACAGTATCAGTATGATGCTTGGGGGAATATCATTTCTCAATCAGGTACGTTGGCTTCCTCTAACCCTTATCGATATGCAGGTTATCAATACGATGAAAGTACAGGATTATACTATCTGATGGCTCGTTATTACGACCCAAATGTAGGTCGATTTATTACAAGAGATACATTCCAGGGTATTCAGGATGACCCCTTAAGTATTAATCAATATGCATATACTAAAAACAATCCTGTAATGTATATTGATCCAACTGGACATTGGTCATGGAAGGATCCAATAAAATCAACGATGCGATGGGCTATCCATACGTTGGCTAACGAGCTTAGAAATAATACATTAGCAGACATGAGTTTAATGTTCCTTGGAGGAGGAATTGGAGCAAGAGCAGCTTATAAGGCTGCAATGACAGGTTTAAGATTTGCAGAAAGATATGTATTTAGGAGATCAGTGATAGGATTTTTTAAAGGCGCCATGGCTGGTTTTCTTGGAGAGACAACCCCTATGATAGACCATATTGTTTCTGTTGGGGGTAAATTATTTAATTATGAAAATTGGTTTGATAGGACTAGGCCAGGTAAAGCTATTGATAATGCTATTACACGGTCAGAATCATATATAATTGGATTAATAAATCGATGGTGACGATATTTTTCCTAAATAAAATAGAAGGGAAAATTTATGGACTTTTTTCATTTTGCCCCTAAACTATGGGATATTACGATATTTATCATTTTTATCTTGCTTATATATAAAAAGTTTTTTATACCCGTTAAAAGATACGAAGACATAATAAATAGAGCTACTAACTATGCATTTTTTTTCCGAAATAGAAAAAAGGCAATTGGAATATTAAAGAAAGCTCTTTATGATACCCCATTATCAAATATAGAGAAGGCATCTATATTAATAACAATAGGTCTTTTTTATTTTAAAGAAAAAGATTATGAGCAGGCAACTAATTATCTTGATAATGCCATTCATATTACACTTAATGAAAAATTTTTTTATAATAAAACACTTCTTGATGTAATAAAAACTTATTGTTATATGAATCAAAAACCAAAAGCGATTAATCTTTATCATAATCTATTAGAACGGCAAAGTTATGATCCTAGATTTTCACGGATAAAAAGACTGGAGAATTGGTTAAGGATTTAATAAGGAATTCTGACTCTTCTATGTAAAAACAGTTCTTTAAGGGAACGTCACTATGAACAATTTGGAGCGGCTTGGTTTGATTCAATGCGTCTTGAAATAGGTAGTTCTATTACCAATTACACATTATGATGCATCGTAAAACTATACCACAGAAATCAATTCAAAAAAGCAAATGTATACCCGTTCGAAAACAACCATTTTTTACGTTCGTAAAACTTATAAAATTATTTATGAACGTTCTCGGATTTTATTATACTTTTACGAACGGTGTGGTATTGGATATGCCTTTATTGGATACTACTCAATTTAAAGACAGTCTAGGTACCTTTATTACAGAGTTGGGATATAAATTCTTTCTTAGATGGCAGAAAATGAACACAACTGAATTCGAAAAAGGATGTGTAAAGGTATGGCCATAAAAAACTACATAGCTTTTGGCAGACCGAAATCCACCATTACTGAAGAGTTTAAACAAGCTTATCATCAATGGTAATCGAGGGAGATGACAGTAAAGAAGGTGAAATAAGAATATAACGACACCTTTTATAAAACTGGGTAGGGAGTACGAAAGAATAGTGAAAAGGAGCCTCCTAAAAAAGCCTTTGCTCAATGAGAGCAAAGGCTTTTTGTCAATTGGGATTACTTTACTTCACTGTGGAAGTCCTGCCGTTTTAACAATTTACTGCGTTAATTTGTTAGGAGTAAATAAACGAGATGGGGATTAAATGATTCACACTATAACTTACTAATCTAGCAACTTCTATGGTAAAAAAAGGCGTATATTTTAATACTTCTAGAATTAATTATCGGACAACTAACGCACGTTTTCCCATATCTGTATAAATTTTGTTGAAACGGGTTTTATCTATTGCATAGTTTTTATTTCCATTTAAAGGATCATTTATATAAAAATTCTTCGTACTCGCTCCGGTTACAACAATGCAGTGCAAGGGTTGCGGCCACCAGTATTTTTGGTTATTTAGATATTTAAAATGGTTTAGGTCCTTTACGTCCCTATAACCGATTGTATACCAAACTAGCACGGGGTTTCCAGTTTAATCAAGGAGATAAGATTACTTTTGGATATGATTCATCAGACCGCATCACATCCAAAACCTTAAATCAATCGTCGATTCCGAATTTCAGCTATACGTATGATAATAACGGAAATCTTGGGCTGCTTACTGATAATGATAATAACGTTTCTTATCGTTACGATTATGATTTATTAAACCGTGTAACAAACGAAAAAGATTCAGTGGGTAATAGTTTTCAATTTACCTATAATCCAAATAGTCAAATTACGTCCCATCAGTTTAGCACGCCAAGCAACACATATACTACATCGTATTCTTACGATAGTGTGGGGAATCAGACATCGGTATCATATAATCAAAGCAAAATCGATTTCACGTATGATACGTTAGGACGCCTGCAGCAAAAAGTAATTAACCTGGCAAGTGGTAATTATGCAACAGCATATACCTTTAAACAAGGGTTAGCATCCGGAAAGACAACATATTTAGTCGATACGTATACCAATGGTACCAATAGTCCTTTATCCTATACGTATGATAAAATGGGGAATATCAAGACCATTACGCAAAGTGGAAAGACGATCACTTACTCGTACAACGAATTAAATGAATTGCTCCGTGAAGACAATGCCGTAAATGGACAAACGTTGGTGTTCACTTATGATGTGGGTGGCAATATCAAAACCAAAAACATCTATGCTTATACGGATCCATCCCAAACGCCAGCCAACTCGGTAAAAACGTATACCTATAACTACGGGGATACGAATTGGCATGATTTGTTGACATCGATAAATATCACAACGTATACGAATGGAACACCAACAACCGTCACAACGACTATCGCTTACGACCCAAATGTAACAGGAAATCCAACATCGTATGACAACAATACGTTAACATGGACATGGGGTAAGGAGTTAAAGAGCTTCTCGAACGCAACCTATGGTATTTCCTATTCATACAATGACGATGGGATTCGTACCAAAAAGATCGTTACGAATAAACAAACGAATAGTACGGTTACGACTAATTATATCCTAGACGGAGATAATGTTGTTTACGAGTCAGATGGAACGAATAACCTTCATTATACGTATGACAGCGAGGATAACCTTTTAAGTCTCAACCTTAACGGTACTGAATATTACTATATCTTTAATGCTCAAGGTGACGTAATAGGGTTATTAGATGGCAACGGAAACCAAGTCGTAACCTATCAATACGATTCATGGGGGAACAGTATATCCATAACGGGGACATTAAAGGATACCGTTGGGAAGCTAAACCCATACCGATACCGTGGGTACCGATATGATTCTGAAACCAACTTATATTATTTACAAAGTCGCTATTATAACCCGGACTGGGGAAGATTCATCAGTGCAGATGATATTGTAGGGAAAACGGGAGAATTGCTTACTCACAATATGTTTGCTTATGCCCGTAATAATCCTGTGAATCATGTGGATTTAAACGGAAATTGGGTTGTAGATGCATTCTTTTTTGCGGCTGATACGGGTTCATTTCTTGCACATCCTACAGCAAGTGCAGCTGGATGGATATTACTGGATGTAGCATCATTTGCAGATCCTACAGGTGCTGCATCGACAGCTGCTCATATAGCTAAAGGTGCTCACTTGGCTGAAGAGGCAGCAAAGGCTACTAAAATAGCGAAAAATTTCAAAAGACCAACTTACTTTAGAAAAGGGGTAAGGGATAAAGTATGGGAAAATGCAAAAGGTCTTGATGGAAAAGTTAGGGACCCTTTAACTGGTCGTGTTATGAATAAACATGAGGCGTGGGATATGGGGCATAAACCTGGTTATGAATTTAAAAAGCATCAAAAAAGTGCTATAAAAAGGGGTATATCTCGGAAGCAATTTTTGAATGAATATAATAATCCTCACCATTATCGTCCTGAGCTTCCAAAATCAAATAGAAGTCATAGAGGCGAAAATTTAACTGATGAATATTTTGGATACTAATATTTTTATTTCTAAATTAAAGGTGGAGAAAAATGGGCATTTCTAATGAAAACAAGATTATAGCAAGAACCGTTTTACAGGCATTTGGTGGAAAGCCTAATGTATTCAAATACTGGGATGAAAAAGAAGTAAGTAGTATTGATATACTAACAACAATAAATAGACCCGATGAAGGAATAACATCATTCTCGACAATTGGTTTATCCGACTACTCTATTGACTTTATGGTACAGGGAAACCCTTTAAGATTAGAAATTTTAGGAGCATGTAAATCAGATTTCGATTTATTTTCTAATGTGGTAGCAACATGTGCTTTTAACATTATTAACTCAAAATATTCATGTTCACCAGGCGTGATTTTTAGAGATGTTATTAAAATGTATTATAAAAATAGTGAAATGGAACATATACTTTTTGTTCCACCATTTCTGTGGGAGGACTCTTTCAATTCGTTGGAGTTTCCAAGTAAAACAGTTACTTGGTTACTTGCTATTCCTATCTCCGAAAATGAATTTTTATTTGCTAAGGAAAATGGATCAGATAAATTAGAGGAATTATTTGAACGGGAACAAATAGATATTTTTGATATTGAGAGAAAATCAATTCTTTAAAAATGACAGAATTTTAACCTTGATTGGCAAAATGCCTTTCAAGGTTTTTTTGAGATATTTGATAAAACAAATGTGTAGTGAATATACTCTTTTTGGCGACTAACACAGATATGGGAAATTATTACATTAGTATATGCGTTCCTAATCTAATGAGAGGTTTTGTGAATTAAAATTATTAACTAATCATATAATATGCATTATATTCATTATATTCATTTAAACTATCAAAATCATACGTTATACTCGTCATATAATGTTTATTTTCGGTTGTGTGTAAACGTTTTCTAATATAATAAATATTAAGTTAGATGGCATGGGTGGCCGTCACCTATTTGGCGTAAGTGGATCAATAAAAATCTTATAAGTAAGATCAGCTGGATAGTTTAAAGCTATCCAGTTTTTATTAAGGATTAAATTATCATTTTATCTTTTAGAAGAGGAATGCTTATGTTGGATTTAAATAAATTTGTATCTGGAAAAATTTCTTTAAATGAATATGTTCATCGTGTAAAACAAAATGGAGCTTCTTTTCAAGTTCATTATTGGGGAGTCATGCCAAAGCATTATGATAATTCGAGAGGGCGTTTTTTTATTAGATATGAAATAGCAAATGTAAAAAAGCTTAATTTTATGATATAACAGCCGGAAAAAATAGCAATTTTTTCAACTTAATCGCTTTTTGGTAATGTATCAAACTTCTTAACATGATAAAATGAGTAGGTTGGTTGGATGTAAGATTAATCCAATTTACAGTATTAGAAATCCATTTACTAAAAGGAGTCAACTATGTCAAGTATTGTTTTGATTTTTGCCCTTCAATTAGTCTATGTCCCTATCATGACGCTTCGTACGATCTTTTTAGTTAAAAATATGAGTGTAGCAGCCTCATCGTTTGGTATATTAGAAGCTTTAATCTATGTCTTTGGTCTTTCCTTAGTTTTTTCGGGCCATCAAAGCATCGCTGGTATGGTCGTTTATGCTGTTGGTTTCGGAGTAGGATTATACATTGGCACACGAATCGAAAATAAGTTAGCCATTGGATACACCACGTTAGTTGTTAATTTATTAGATAATAATGAAGAACTTATTGTTATATTAAGAAATAAAGGGTTTGGTGTTACGGTCTTTGAAGGGATGGGCCGTGATAGTAAACGGTATCAATTGGAAATTTTAACCAAACGAAGTCGGGAAAATGAAGCCATGAATATCATAGAAGATTATGAGCCTAAAGCTTTCATCATCTCCTATGAACCAAGAAAATTTAAAGGTGGTTTCCTAGTTAAGGCCATGAAGAAAAATATAAACAGGCAAAACGAGAGACATCAATCAAACACGCTCCTATAGTGACTTGGCGGGTGCTGTTGAAGCTCTTCCGAAATTTTCATGTAAAACTTTACTTTAGCCATTTGTATTTAGTAACAATTCAAAAAGAGTGGTACCACGTAGGCTAAGCCTGTTGTCTCTTATGAGATGATAGGCTTTTTATTTTAAACAGTCTTTTAGACAGGAGGAACATTTTATTAACGGGTTCACTTTAGAGGTGCAAACAATCAAATAACAAAGTAAAACACACTGGATTACACATATGAAATCGCAGTGTGTTTTTTGTTGTTATATCAAGACTTAGTGCGGGTGTTAAACTCTTTCACATCTGAAGCTATCCTTTATTGAGTAGAGTGTACTAAATTAATAAACTTTCTAAGCCCTTCCGAGATTTGTTCTTCATTGGCATAGGAATAGCTTAACCGGAGCCATGAGGATGGCTCCTTTAAGGGGTCACATATTTGGCCGGGAACAAAGGATATTGATTGCTCCAGACTCTTGACTAATAAGTCTTCTGTTGACAGACGGCCTGGGATCTGTACCCATAAATTCAAGCCACCATTTGGGCTGGTCCATTGCCAATCTGTTACGGAGAGTTCTTCCTCCATGATTTCCTTTCGTATTTGCAGCGCAATTCGCAGTTTCTCAACATGTTGCAGCAGCCTTGGAGATGAAAAGTAATGCAGAAAAATCTTTTGATTTAAAAGCGGTGATCCATTATCGGCCAATGATTTTACTGCTAGCAGTGATTTCACCACGGAAGACTGACCGTTCATCATGACGGCTATTCGCAACCCTGGTGATACATATTTGCAAAAGCTTTTGATATAAATCACCATGCCGGAAGTATCATAGGTATACATGGGCGGCGGAGGTTCCTGATCAAAAAAGATGTCGTAGTAAGCATCGTCTTCGATTAACAGACAGCGGTAGTGCTCGGCTAACTGGACTAATTGCTTTCTTTGAGCCAATGGGACCGTGTACCCGGTTGGATTATGGAAGGTTGGATTCAGATAAAACAGCCGAGGTTTGTGATTTTTCATGATGAATTCAATCTGCTCTAAATCATATCCGTACGGATGGATATCGACGGTTATAATATTGGCTCCTTGTGCTCGAAAAATATCAATGGCAGAACTATAGCTCGGCCGCTCCAAAAGGATCGTGTCTCTTGATTTTACAAATGCCTGGGCAATCAGATGAATGGCTTGCTGGGAACCGGCCGTGATTAATAGCTGATCTGGATGTGTAATCGTTTTATACTGCCGGTTAAAATAGTCAGAAAGTGATTGACGTAGTTCATGATCGCCTTGAACGGTGGAGTAGGTGGAGAGAACCTTTGGGTAGAGATCAAAAACTTTTTTTACATAGTCCGATATGAAGCGATTTGGCAAAAGATTAGGATCGATTAATGCCTGTGAAAATTGATAGGAAACAGGTACCTGATGGATTTCCGATAAATGATTTTTTTGCACATATGCAGAAACGATTGGATTTTCCAGGCTTTCTAATTTATTAATTTCACGGGATTGGACAAAATAGCCGGATTTATCTTTGACATAGACTCGATTTTCCTGTTTAAGAAGCTGGTAGGCCTTTAATACGGTTAAGCGGTGAACCTTCATCTGAGCGGCTAAATTTCTAATTGAAGGGAGCTTTTCATTCTCTTTCCATTCATTGAGTTCGATTCGGTGTAATGCATAATCGTATACTTGTTTAAATAAGTAATCTTCATTCATTTCTTTCCCTCCTAATCCCTTTGATTTTAGCATGTTTTCCCCTTGATCTGGTCTAATGATTTTCATCTGTTCTATTATCCTTCACCTATAATGGAGCAAAAAGGAGGATTTGACATGGTATTGTTTGGTTATTTGTTTATGTGTCTGATTTTTAGTACGACCTTTCTTGCGATAAAAATAGGGATTGATGCAGGCGTACCGCCTTTTTTCTCTGCAGGCCTTCGCTTTTTTTTAGCGGGTTTGATTGTATTTGCCATTATGATGTTAAAAAGAAAGACTACACTAAGGTTGTTTTTTCGTATGGAGATGCTTTTGACGGGGATTGGGCTGACTTTTGGTACTTTTGCCACATTATATTGGGCAGAGCAGTTTGTCCCGTCAGGAACGGCAGCCGTCTTATCAGCTACCGGGCCGATGATGATACTGCTGATTCAAACTTTTATTTTAAAAACAAAAGCAAATTCGAGTTCCTTTATTGGATGTTTCGTAGGAATAGCGGGGGTCTTTCTCCTCATCTTACCGAGCTTTACTTTTCATGTTAATTCCTTGGTGCTGGGTGGCTGTCTCTTAATTATGGTAGGTGAGGTGTTTTATGCATCAGGAACGATTTATTCGAAAAGGGTAATCAATCAGTTTGATAAAACTTCCCCGATTGCTTTAAATGCCGTTCAAATGATGTATGGCGGGATCCTGTTAATGATTTTGTCTCTTGTGACGGAGGATTTCCAAGTGGCTGCTTTAGTGAGTCCGGCAGCAATCGGATCGTCCCTTTATTTGATAGTAGTTGGATCAATGGGCGGACATAGTCTCTATTACTGGCTTGTCTCCAAGACAAACCCTGTTTTCCCTTCAACCTGGCTTTTTGTATCACCAATTCTTGCTATGGTGTTGGGAGTCGTTTTTTATCATGAAACTCTTTCATGGTTGTCTGGTATAGGTGCATTGACGATTATCCTTGGAACCATAATCATTTCTCTGCCAAAGTTGAGGTCTTATCTGTACTCCTCAGTTAAAGTTTTAAGTGGCAGATGAAGAAGCACGGTGCCGGACACTTCTCCGCTGGAGGTGGCTTTAATAGAGATTAGGATGATATACTTTAAAACCAAACTTCATATTCGACTTGGAATTAAAGATTAATCTTCAACAATCGGGCGCTTTTATGGAGTATTAAAAAAATCCCAATCTCTCAGTGATATGAATGAGTAATTGGGATTTAATTATTCAACAATTGCGCCCGAGTGCTTTAAATGAAAGAGTCGAGGCTATACGAAATGCTCACGACCTTTTCATAATTAAAAAAAATTAATTTAAATGTGTGACATTGCTTTTTTAATATACTTATAAAGCTCTCCGTCTACCCCATATTGCAGTGGATTGTTTGGATTTTCTGCATGGAAACGTTCAGCTGCTTTAACAATCTCAGGGTCACCACCAGTAAACTTATTAGTTAACTCTTGCCAACGCTTAGCTAATTGTACAACGGCAGGACTTTCTGTTGGTGTATCTTTTTCCATTTCTAATCTGACATTAGTAATTAATTCAGACCAATCATTTTCCACTTGCCTTTTTTCTTCTAAACTAAATTGATCGGTTTGATTTTTCATTTTTTCTAATTGTTCTTGAGTAAAGTATTTTTCATTCATATTGATCACCTCAATTAATTTAATAAATTGTTCAGGTTGAACTACTTGTTGAGTAGCAAGAAGTTCATACACGCCTTCTAGCCGACTGTACAACTGTTCTTGTATTTCAATTTGTTTCTTTACAGTTTCTAACTGAAGCTTGATTACTTCAATTGGATTAAAATTAGGATTTTCAATCGCAGCTTTAATCTTTTCCAAAGAAAATCCCAATTGCTTGAGCGATAGGATTTGTTGTAATTCAGCAATATCTTCTTCTGTATAAATTCTATGTCCAGAATCTGTAACCTCAGATGAGGAAAACAGGCCAATCTGGTCATAGTGATGAAGTGTACGTATCGTTAATCCGGTTTGCTTTGCTAATTCTCCAATTTTCCATTTCCTTTTTATGATCCATCCCCTCATTTCGTACGATTAATAATTGCCGGCAACTTTACTTTACAACCTGACGTAACGTTAGTTACAAGTGTTTTCTCCATTTTTATTTTCTAGTTTAAAATTCCCCAAGCGAATAAAGCGCTTTCCTGATGGTGCCGCTGATGGGGAACTCTTAATGTTGTAAATTCGCATTTTCCTGATGCTGCCCATGTGATAGAATACTCATTTGCAATAATTAATTGCAAATGAGTTTTTATGCTATTCTGAAGAGGAGCTTGTTGGTTTAAAGGAATATTAAAAAGTGCTAATCTAGATAGACAAAAGAACGGATTAAATCTACTTATTATCTAAGCATGCTAATCAAAGCAAAAGTTACTTTTTCCTTCAGAGGTTTTATGAATTTGTGCTGGATTCCTATAGGAATATTAATTTGTGGACATAGGACAAAGTAAATTGGGGATTATTGCCTTGGAAGCAACAATCCCCATCATTTTAAAACCGAAGCGAAAATATACCTAAATATTCTTTAGCTGCTAAAAAGGTTAATCCGTTTGTTGATGGCGTGAATTGATTAGCATACAAAGTTAGCTTTTGGCTTGCTTGGTAATCAGTTGGGTACGGTTCTACCTCAATCTTATTTTTCTTGAAATCTAATACCGCACGTTCCATATGGAAGGCAGATGTAACCAAAACAGGTTTGTGCCATCCTTTCTGATCTAAGAGTTGTTTTGAAAACTGCGCATTTTCCTCTGTATTTCTACTCTTATTTTCTATGAAAATTTTACTTTCCGGCACACCCAGACTACGTAATTCACGTTTGGCAATATCAGATTCATTTCCGTAATCGCTGAATACCTGTCCGCCCGATAATAAAATTGGAAGCCCTGTTTGTTTATAAAGTCTTAGCACAGTAAGCAAACGGTTAGCTCCATTACTTGAAAGCTGGCCCTTACCATCGATGTCCGGTGTGTCAAGGGTTGCCCCTCCACCAAGCATCAGGATGACATCCCCTTTAATTTGAGAGGGTGGCTGATAACGATTTTCTAACGATTGAATTAAAATTCTACCGGTTAGTGGAATGGTGCAGCCATATAAAAGGAACGCGGTAATGAACAATAATTTTGCTAGTAATTTCTCCCGACGATAGAGAATGGTTCCGATGAACAAAAGGATTACTACAAAAATACCCGGTGGGAGTACAAAACCATAAATAAACTTAATGATGTACGACATAGGACTTCTCCTTTCTCTTTATGATTATTATAACAGTGCAAGTCACCACCCGGCTTTTGTCGAAGAATGATTTGACATATTTTTTATCGGTTAAGCCGCAAGGTTCCTTTTATAGTGGGCCTTTAAGCAAAACTAATCAAACGTTTGATTGAAAGGGAAATAGGTCTAAATTGGTTGAGAAATGTCATTTTATTTAAATAATAGGTAAGATTTGAAATGATCCTTTAAAGTTGAAGCATTAATTGACATTCTTTTTAGCTTTTAGAAGCTAAAACCCCTTTAGAATAAAGGGCTGGCGGGATATTTAATCAAACGTTTGTTAAAGAAGAAAATGGCATATAAAGGGTCGAAATATGATATTTTGTACAAAGTAATGGCTATAAAAAAGTGTAAAAGTTTAATGGTTTGGAACGATCACAATAATAATTTCGGATAGTAAATGAGGTTGTTTATATAGTAGCTCACTTCTAGTATTTCATATATTAGATGAGGTACACTTTGTTGGATTTCAAAGAGAGAATGGTGCTTCATAGCGGGGATGAAGGCCACTTGACCGGTTTCCAAAGAGAGAATGGTGCTTCATAGCGAGTATGAAAGACACTTGACCGGTTTCCAAAGAGAGAATGGTGCTTCATAGCGGGGATGAAGGCCACTTGACCGGTTTCCAAAGAGAGAATGGTGCTTCATAGCGGGGATGAAGGCCACTTGACCGATTTCCAAAGAGAGAATGGTGCTTCATAGCGGGGATGAAGGCCACTTGACCGGTTTCCAAAGAGAGAATGGTGCTTCATAGCGGGGATGAAGGCCACTTGACCGATTTCCAAAGAGAGAATGGTCCTTCATAGCGAGGATGAAGGCCACTTGACCGGTTTCCAAAGAGAGAATGGTGCTTCATAGCGGGGATGAAGGCCACTAAATGGGTTTCCAAAGAGAGAATGGTGCTTCATAGAGAGGATGAAGGCCGCTTAATCGGTTTCCAAAGAGAGAATGGTGCTTCATAGCGGGGATGAAGGCCACTTGACCGATTTCCAAAGAGAGATTGGTGCTTCATAGCGAGGATGAAGGCCATTTGACCGGTTTCCAAAGAGAGAATGGTGCTTCATAGCGAGGATGAAGGCCACTAAATCGGTTTCCAAAGAGAGATCGGTGCTTCATAGAGAGGATGAAGACCACTAAATTGGTTTCCAAAGAGAGAATGGTGCTTCATAGCGAGGATGAAGGCCACTTAATCGATTTCCGAAGAGAGAATGGTGCTTCATAGCGAGGATGAAGGCCACTAAATGGGTTTCCAAAGAGAGAATGGTGCTTCATAGCGGGGATGAAGGCCACTTGACCGGTTTCCAAAGAGAGAATGGTGCTTCATAGCGGGGATGAAGGCCACTTGACCGATTTCCAAAGAGAGAATGGTGCTTCATAGAGAGGATGAAGGCCACTAAATGGGTTTCCAAAGAGAGAATGGTGCTTCATAGCGGGGATGAAGGCCACTTGACCGGTTTCCAAAGAGAGAATGGTGCTTCATAGCGGGGATGAAGGCCACTTGACCGGTTTCCAAAGAGAGAATGGTGCTTCATAGCGGGGATGAAGGCCACTTGACCGATTTCCAAAGAGAGAATGGTCCTTCATAGCGAGGATGAAGGCCACTTGACCGGTTTCCAAAGAGAGAATGGTGCTTCATAGAGAGGATGAAGGCCACTAAATGGGTTTCCAAAGAGAGAATGGTGCTTCATAGCGGGGATGAAGGCCACTTGACCGGTTTCAAAAGAGAGAATGGTGCTTCATAGCGGGGATGAAGGCCACTTGACCGATTTCCAAAGAGAGAATGGTCCTTCATAGTGAGGATGAAGGCCACTTGACCGGTTTCCAAAGAGAGAATGGTGCTTCATAGCGAGGATGAAGGCCGCTTAATCGGTTTCCAAAGAGAGAATGGTCCTTCATAGTGAGGATGAAGGCCACTTGACCGATTTCCAAAGAGAGAATGGTGCTTCAAAGCGAGGATGAAGGCCACTTGACCGGTTTCCAAAGAGAGAATGGTGCTTCATAGCGGGGATGAAGGCCACTTGGCCGATTTCCAAAGAGAGAATGGTGCTTCATAGTGGGGATGAAGGCCACTTGACCGATTTCCAAAGAGAGATTGTTCCTTCATAGTGGGGATGAAGGACAAAATCCAGCAGCAAGGCGTGAAAAATGCCCTTCATACAGTTTTAAAGAATTAAAAATTAGCAAAAAAGTATGATAATTACCAATCTATTTTTCATTCATAGTAAGACCATTGATGAACCCCTACAATTTTGAAGTTTTTTTCTAGTATTCTCCTTATCCTCTTTTTAGATACTACTCCAGTACACCACTCATGAATTACATTTGTAGTAATTTTTAGATTAGGAAAAAGAAGTTTAAATTCCTTTACATTCCGCATTACTGCATTTGCAATCGCTTCTTCGTGCCCACATTCCTTACAAACACAGTTCTTTCCCTCGACAGATATGGAAAATGAGCTACAGTCTGAACAAGTGATTCCTTTTTGCAGATGATCATATTCATAAGGTGGTAACTGCTTAAAAGGAGGATTATCAATATGCAGCGATATTAATTTGTCAGCCAAAATCTTGTGTTTTCCATTTAGTTTGGAAGGTGTTGTATTTAATGTTTTTAAATAGCGATTAACCTGAGTTGGGAAAATTAATGGTTTGTTGAGAGGTGATTGGTATAAGGTGAATTCGGGGTTGATGAAAACTACAGAAGCATCTATGGGGATATTATATCCAAGATTGGAGAGTAATTGGCGTAATAAAGATTCGCTTCGGTTCAATTGGTGCAGTGGATTATTAATTTCAAATTTAGGTTTCTTGTAAAATCTATCTGATCCGAAATAATAATCCCCTTCATAATTTTTCACTTCATAAAAGTAAATGGTCTCTGAAATAATAATCATTGAATCTATTTGGAACATAGTGTTATTTACTTTGAGGAGCAAATCATTTAGTATAAAGCATTCACACTGGAGCTTCTCAGTTAATAAATCAAACATTATCTCCCCTTCATACCCCTTTTTAAGGTTAAAATAGTGCTGCTTGTCTTTGTCAGACAAATCCATCCGAGTGTTTAAGGATTTCAGAATTAGTAATTCAGCAGATTCAGTACGAGGTTTATATGGTTTATTAGGCATAGTCCACATCCTTTGTTATTTTTTTAGAAACTCTAAGTCTATTTTATTAAAATAAACCAGTGGATCAAACTAAAAAGAATGAATATTTTCTTAATAATTCTAGAAAAATATATACCAACTCTCCAAATAATGTGAAAGGTTCTTATAGAGGAACTGTTTTATATTTCAGTAATAGTATTTGTATAACCTTATTTAGATTCTCCATGGTGAACCGTAACAAAAGTAACTGATTGAATCGTGAGATATAAATTAAAAGACCGTTTAGGGTCTTTTTTTTATATCTGTTACACTCAGTTAAATTACTTTTTTAAAAAGGAGAATAATAACAATGGTTATTAACAAATTCTTAACATTATTTCAATAGTCCCACAATGAATTTAAGCTATATTTTATGAGTTAAATAAACCAGTTACTTGAAAATCTTAAGAAGTATCCGGTTAGGATAAATTTTTCGGATGAGAGGCTTGATTAACCATTATACAATTTTTATTTTTTTGTCTAATGATCATGGTTATTTGGTTTATCTGGATTCAGTCCGCCCCGCTGGAGGTTGGGAATCATGATGTTGTGGTAGTGCTTGGATATAAAACGGCTGGAAATAATCTCGACCCATTGCTTAAGGAGCGTTTGGAAATTGTTTTACAGCTGCTTGAAATGGCGAAATACAACAATAAAAAGGTAATTGTTTCCGGTGGTGCTGTTGGCTGGATTAAATCAGAAGCAGAATTAATGAAGGATTATCTGGTCGAGCATGGTATTGAACCAAACCGTATTTTAGTAGAAAATGAATCAAGAGATACGGTTGAAAATTTACGATTCACGAAGAAAATTATGGAGCAAGAGGGATTTCAATCATGCGTTATTGTTTCTAATTCCTTTCATATGCGTCGGATCACCATGATTGCAAAAAACTTGGGGATAGGTGCAACCTGCTATTGTAAGCGCTCTTTGATTACGGCTTTAAAACAATGGAATCCAACGATCAAGGAAATGAAGGCTTTTAAAACGACTCTAAGTCTATTAAAACGATAGATGGTGATTTTTATAGTAAAAACGTATGAGGATAATCGTTATTCTCATATGCAACTACATTCTTAGAAGGTGATCCAGTGAATTACACAATTAACGATATAGCATTACAGGCAGGCGTATCAAAGTCTACCGTTTCACGTGTCATATCCGAAAAAGGATATGCAAGCAAGGAATCACGTGAGAAAGTGTTGAAGGCAATTAAAGAGATGCAATATAGACCGAATGGTGTTGCCAGGGCCATGGTTTCGCAACGAACAAACAATATTGGCGTCATCATTTATCGCCAGCATCATCCCATTGCTTCACATCCCTTTTACGGAAAGATACTTGATGCTATTCTTATGACTGCAGCCAGCCTGAACTACTCTGTGTTTGTGACAACAGATAAGGAAATGTCATTAATATCAGCTGACGATATGCTTGAGAAAAGGGTGGACGGATTAATTTTAATCAGCCGGCTTAGCCAAGAGGTCATTGGCCATATTGATAAATTTCACATCCCTTATCTTATGGTAAACGGCACAATGGAAAAGAATGATGTGATTCAGATTTTTAACAATGATAGAAAAGGCGGGATCATGGTTGCAGAACATTTATACCAACTGGGACATAGGCATATCTTGGTGATAGCCGGCCCTCAAGAACACCGCAGCCATCATTTGCGGTTTCAGGGATTTTTTGCACGCATGCATGAGCTGGGTTGCTCTATCAGGCAAGAAGATATATTCTATTCTCCAACCTCTACCTATGAAGATGGGTATAAGGGATTATCTATCATTTGGGAACAATTCAGTAACAAAAAGCCGACAGCTATTTTTGCTACAAACGATATGTTGGCCTTGGGAGCGATGAAGGCACTTTTGGAAAAGGGCTTAAAAATACCGGATAATGTGGCGATATCAGGATTTGATAACATTGACTATTCAAATATGTTTCATCCATCTCTAACAACGGTAAAGGTTGATAATATGAGAATGGGTGAAGACGCTGTGCTACTGCTGGATCAGTTAATAAAAAAAGAGCAAGTGACTCCGGAACGAATCGAATATGAACCTCAAATGATCATACGAACATCTACAAAATTAGTATGAAGGTATTGGGTTGTTAGTAAAACATAAATATTCAATTGTAAAAAAGGTAAATCGAGATTTACAGTATCTTAAAATTAGATTAATAGTAACTAAATACTTTTATTTTATAGTTATAAATATAAAGAGAACAGAAATCTATTAAAAATGGAAGACGATAAATTCCTTAAATTTTTAATGAGAATGTGGGAACGTTCCCACATAAGATTCCTTTTCTTTCTATGATCCTACTAATTATAAGGCGGTGTAATGGTTCCTGAAATCTTCATATGGATATTAAGCTAGCATTATATTAAAAAACAAATAGATTAATATTTCTCACCGGTATTTATTTCATTATCTATACAAATATAAAAAATGTGGGAACCTTCCCACATAAAAACTATGAGGTGAAACACATGAAGAAAATGGTTCCGGCAGTACTGATTTCGACAGTATTAGGTGTAGGTCTTCTTTCCGGTTGCGGTAATCAAGACAAGGCCGCAGATGCAAAAGCAAATGAGGTAGTGGTCATTAAGGCTCAAACAGCAGGAGCTGAAAAAACACGCGTAGATAATTTAGTTAAAGCGGCTGTACAACTTAACAGCGAGCTCAAAAAAGAAGGTAAGAATACGACAGTCCGCGTAGAAACGAATGACTTCCAAGGAAGTTGGGATGATTACGCAAAACAATTCATGCTGTCTTTTAAAGCAAAGAAAGAGGCGGATATTTATGCTACAGGCCATGATAATATCGGCTGGCTCGCAGATGGGCATTATATTCAGCCATTAGATGATGTAAAGAAAGATAAAGCCTATTCAGATGTATTCCCAACCCTATGGAAGTCTGTTAAATACAAGGATCATACCTATGGAATTCCACAGGATACAGAAGCAAGACCTGTATTTTATAACAAAGATGTATTAAAGCAGCTGGGATGGTCGGATGATCAGATTAATAACCTTCCTGAGCTAGTCAAGAAAGGCGAATTTACTCTGGATGATATGACTAAATTGGCGGAAGAAGCAAAGGCAAAAGGTTTCGTTCAATATGGCGTCATTCATCGCCCGGTAGACGGTCCGGACTTCCAAGAAATGGCCTATGATTTTGGTGCAAAGTTATATGACCAGAAAGAAAACAAACTTGTTCTTGATAAAAAAGCTGTATTAAAACAATTGAACTACTTCTATGATCTTGCACAAAAGAAATTGATCCCGGATAATCTTACATCCATGGACTGGCCAAGCATTCATAAAACGGTTGTAAACGGGAAGTCCCTGTTCTTCTACGGTGGTATTTGGAATGTATTCAACTGGAGTCAAGATAACTTCCATGAAAAGCTTGGAAAAGTAGACGCGAAATGGGTAAATGATCACTTCGGCATGATGCTGATTCCTGCAGCTGATAAAGGTGGAAAAGCAGTAACATTATCACACCCATTTGTGTATACTGTTTCCTCTCAATCCAAGCATCCGGAACTTGCCAAGCGATTAATAGAACTGGTTGCGGATCCAAAGCTTCAAGCTGAGCATGATGTTAGTACTACACATTTACCAGTAACCAAAAAGGCATCAGAGGAACCAACATTTAAAAATGATATTACATTAGGCAAAACCACTTATATGCTGGACTATACAACTTTCTTGCCAAATGCCCAAGGATTCCCTACGTATTCAAAGTCTATTTTTGGAGCAATCCAAGCAGTTGAATTAGGCAAGAAAACACCGGAAGAAGCCTTAAAGGATGTAGAAACCGAACTAAAATCCTCTCTAGGTGATAACTTAAAAGTGGTTGAATAACACATTGCTTCCGTACCTGGCTTTATGCCAGGTACAAACATTTTAAGGAGGAAATTCGATGCTTTTTTTCCGAAGATGGGGCTTTCCGACTGTCATGCTGGGTCCGTTTATCTTGTTAATTGCCATCTTCTTTTTCTTACCGGTTATTTTGATTACCATTTTGGCATTTACCAATATGGATTCTGCGATGCAATGGACCTTTAATGGGTTGGCTAATTTTCAAAGGCTGTTCTATGATCCAAACATATTGGAAATCCTTAACCATACACTGGTTTATGTAGTGTTTACTCTAATGATTAACGTTATATTCGGATTGATCTTGTCGATTATTACCACATATTTTATTCAGAAAGAGTCTGTCAGTCTATTTATCAGGACAATTTGGATGCTTCCTCGCATGTCTCCTCCGGTTGTCTATATTTTACTATGGTTATGGTTTTTAGATTCAAGCCAATATGGTGTACTCAACAGCATCCGTTCTCTTTTGCATATGGGACCTCAGGCATTGCTGACAACTCATCCGATGCTCGTCGTCATTTTAGCTAATGGAGTCATCGGGGCGTCTTACGGCATGATTATTTTTTCTTCAGCCATAAAATCCATACCGCAGGATTTATATCATGCTGCCAAGGTGGATGGTTCATCTACTTGGTCGATCATCTATGAGATTATCATTCCTTCTTTACGCTGGCCTATGATGTTTGTAACGATGTGGCAGTTGCTTTCTTTATTAACCTCCTATGAATACATTCTTCTCTTGACTAAAGGAGGACCATTACATGAAAGTGAAGTGCTTTCTCTTTATTCTTTTCATAGTGCTTTCCAAAACTTTGAATTTGGATATGGTTCTGCTGTTGCGTTAGTCCTTGTTGTCATTGCACTGATCCTTTCCTTTATTATGTGGAAGGTATTTGGGATGAACAAAATGATAAAGAATTCGCGTATCGATTAAGGAAGGGGATATCAACGTTTTATGAAGTGGTTACGTAAATCACCATACTTTATCGCCTATATTGTTCTAGGTATCACAACTTTACCTATTCTTATAATGTATATTTGGTTAATCCTTAACTCGTTTTCTACTAGAATGAAGTACGGTTTCATTCCTGATCATTTCACATTAGAAAATTGGAGATTTCTTTGGTCTAACATCAAGCAAGGAGGAACAGTGCTTCCAAGTATTTGGACAGCAACATGGAATTCTATTTTCTTTTCGGGGATGTTAACGTTATTCGAAGTGGTTATTGGGTTAATGGCTGGGTACGCACTGGCACGCTTAAACTTTCCCGGACGTCAAAGACTCATGAAAGTGACGTTATTATTGCATGCATTTCCAAGTGTCGCCTTGTTGATTGCCGTTTTTTATATTTTAAATTTCTTAGGCTTATATGACACATTGTGGGGAGTAATCCTCGTCAAAACGGCGCTCCAAGTACCGATGACAGCATGGATTGTTAAAGGCTTCTTTGATGAGGTGCCGTGGGATGTTGAATGGGCCGGTTTAATCGATGGCTGCAGCCGCCTTAAAGTTTGGTATCAAATTGTTCTACCTCTAGTTAAACCGGGGATTGCTGCGGTAACAATATTTTCATTTTTATCCGGCTGGTCCGAATTTCTTCTTTTGTATAGTTTTATTGTCAGTGATGAAAACGTCACATTGTCTGCTTACCTCCAAAAACTTATTAGTGATCCAAACATGATTAATTACGGATTGTTAAGTGCAGTTTCCTTATTTTATATGTTGCCTATTATTGTCATGTTTATTACAACACAGAAATCACTGCTTCAAGTCAGTGCAGGTGGAGGAAAAAGGGTATGAAAATTGAACTAAGGAATGTTTCAAAGGCATTTAATAAAAATACGAATACCATTAAAAATTTAGATTTAATGATTCCTGAAGGAGAACTCGTAGCATTATTGGGACCCAGCGGCTGCGGGAAATCAACCACCATGCTGATGATTGCAGGGATCATTAAACCGAATGCCGGAACTATTTTATTCGATGATGAACCTGTTAATGATGTAGAAACAAAAGATCGGAACATTGGTATGGTTTTTCAAAGTTATGCATTATACCCGCATATGACGGTATTGGATAATATCGCTTTCCCTCTAAAGCAAATGAAGGTGCCTAAGGAAGAGAGATATCAACGAGCAAGAGAAGCTGCTAAGAGAGTATATCTTGAAAGTTTCCTAGACCGTAAGCCTTCAGAGCTATCAGGTGGACAGCAGCAACGGGTTGCACTCGCAAGGGCAATCGTAAAAGAACCGCGCGTGTTATTACTGGATGAACCTTTATCCAATCTGGATGCCCGGCTGAAGATTGAGATGAGAGAAGAAATACGTCGTCTGCAAAAGGATCTTGGTATCACAACCATTATGGTTACTCATGACCAAGAAGAGGCTATGACGATGGCGGATCGGATCGCTGTAATGAAGGAAGGGAACATTGTTCAATACAGCACCCCTATGGATTTATATCAGCAGCCGCAAAATTTCTTTGTTGCTCAATTTATTGGCACACCGCCAATGAACATTATCGAGGGGACATTAGTATCCAATGAAAGCTCCTTGTATTTCAAGACAGGGGAAACCAAGTTTACCTTCCCAATCAATGTACCGATTGAGGACAATACATCTGTTTCCCTTGGCATTCGTCCACATGAAATTCATGTTGGCAGTGAGGGTGACCTTCAATTTAAAGTGAAGGTGTTACTGGCGGAATCCTTGGGGCATGCAACTCTAGTGAGTGCTGAAATGGAAAAAAGCTATATTCGCTTTATGGTACCGCCGCAATTAATGCCTAAGGCCGGTTCCATTCTATACTTATCCGTAAAGAAGGACGCGGTACATCTATTTGATGCGAAAACTGGTGAAAGGCTTGTATGAACATGAAAAACGAGTTACTTACGTCATCCATTGAATTTGCGAAAGAGGCAGGACAGCTAATACGAGAAAATATCCATCAAAGTAACAGCATTAAACAGAAACTGAATCATGCGGATCTTGTAACAGAAGTGGATCAACAGTGTGAAGATTTCTTAAGGGAACGAATTAAGACCTTGTATCCTGACCATTGGATTTTATCAGAGGAAGCAAATGGACAAGAAAATCCTTTTGAAATCATAAAGCAGAAAAAGAGCGGAATTGGCTGGGTTATCGATCCGATTGACGGAACAACTAATTTTATTCATCGAATCCCTCATTTCGCCGTTTCCATTGGAATTGTACAAGATGGAGTACTGACGGTTGGCGTCGTGTATAATCCAATCACCAATGACCTTTATTATGCGGTAAAAGGCGAAGGTGCTTTTTATAATGAAACACCGATCCGGGTAAGTAACGAGACAGAAATAGAAGAAGCTGTAATTGCCACAGGGTATCCATCTAAAGAATGGAAGGAAAACTCGGCTGTCGTCAAGCAAATCGATGCTCTAACAGGGAAGTGCAGAAGTATTCGGCTGCTTGGAGCTTCCAGTTTAGACTTATGTTTTGTTGCTAAAGGATTGTTATCAGGGTTTTGGCATGACGAGCTTAACCCATGGGATACAGCAGCCGGGCTGCTGATTCTACGAGAAGCCGGTGGAAAAGTAACCACACGGTGCGGTCAGCTGTTTCATCTTGAAGACCGTACACTTGTAGCCTCAAACGGATTTATTCATGATTCATTTTTGAAACTTCTTAAATAGGAATGAGAATGAAAAGTGAGAGGAAGTGTAGTTAAAAATGAGACGGTCTTTTATTACAGCTCATAGTGGCTGCATGAATACGCCTGAAAATTCCATTCAGTCGGTACTTGAAGGTTTAAAAGCAGGGGCAGAAATTATTGAAGTAGATGTCAGGGCCACGAAAGACCAGGTTGTTGTCCTCAGGCATGATGAATATATTTCCACACCATTCGGAAGCAGTGCGATACAGGAATTAACCTTTAAGGAATTAAAGAATTTTGCGCAAAATGAAGATATTATCCAACTTGAAGCTATTCTACCGCTTATTCTGGAAAATCATCGAATGATCAATCTCGATATTAAAGAGGACAGTGCGATTCATCCGATGATACAAGTAATCGAGAACTATAAGATGAGAGATTCTGTGATTATTAGCGGATGTGAGAAAGAACGGGCGGCTTATTTAAAGATTCATTACCGTCCCTATCAAGTTCTGCTGAATGCCAATGCAAATGCCGGTATTCAGTCTATGAAAATGAATTATGAATCTTTTATTAGAGAAACGTGCCAGGATGCGATAGATGCCTCCTGTTGCGGGATTAATATCAACTATTCACTTTGCCGGGAAGAATTGCTGGATGTTGCCAGAAGGCGCTGCTTGCCTGTTTTAGTCTGGACGATTGATGAACCGCATGCAATGGAGAAATTTTTGAAGATGGGCGTACATTCTATTACTACCCATGAAGTCAAAACATTAATGGAATTAAGAGAACACTAGTCTAAAGGAATCATTAGGAGGACAAGGCTTTGATAGATACGTTTTTATATGAATTTAAAAAGAAAAACGAAAAAATCATTGAATTGACACATGATAATAAAATTTCAGCCATTGAATTCTATAATCTGGGTATTAGGCAGCTTGAGCTATTAAAAAAAGCGGAGCCAACAAATGTATCCTATGTTTCACAACAGGCGGAATTCTATCATTTGGACGGAAATTTGCGCCGAGCAGGAGAGCAGTATCGAAAGGTATTTGAGCTAGATCCGCTTCTTCCTTTAACATTGAAGGAGGAACGGATGATTCAAAAGTTTTGCCCCGTCCTCTTAATTAACCAGAAAGAATGTTTCCCGCTAAAGGATATCGTTGCAGTACATCATCCGGACAAGCCTTTGATTGGGTATCATCTATTTTGGGAAGATGATTATGATTACCCCGATGATTATGAACCATGCGATCATGAAGAGGTTTGGGTGGAATACAATCGGGAAAAAGAAGAAGTGACAAACGTTATGGGCTGGTTCCATGCCAGAGTATTGGAATCGAAAGCGGCAGTCGTTGAGGCGCATAGCAATCAGCAGCGGCCAATGATTCGGATTGAATGGGGAAAGCATGGATCGCTGCTATGCGGATGGGAAAACATGGTGGAGCCATTAACGGGGGTTTCTTTGCCTCAATGGCTAAGGGAAACGTATGAACATGTGAAGACAGGAGGGCGAGTGCCTTTCCATCCATTAAAAAAATACTGGCCTAAAGGATATGATGGAACATTTGAGGAGTACAGCGATTTTTCTGTTCAAGTGGACCCATTGGAATGGCTGGAGAAAAAACCTCTCTGTTTTAAGACAAAATGGGTAAATGCCGTCATATTTACACATGCCCTGCTTTATAATTTCCATGTGAAAATGGAGTGGCCGGACCGTTTCTTTCGGTCTTTACCGTAGCACTGAGCATTATTTAGGTTTTTTGAAGATTAATCACTTTGTAATCGTTAAGGAGTAAATCATGAGTGGGAATCTAACAAGTATATTATTAGCGTTTTCTGCCGGAATATTGGGCGCTTTTCAAGCATCCATAAATGCACAAATCGGTAAAGTATCCGGGCAATATGGCATGATTATAGGTGTATCCCTCGTACAAGTTATTGTAGCCGCTGTGATTTTATTGAGAAGGGGATTCAGTACAATTGCTTCCATTTCCTCGCCATGGATGATAGTAGCCGGGGCATTGGGTGTTATCATGATGTTCAGCGTATCCTCATCCATTCGTTCGATTGGAACACTTTCCGTATTTGTATTAATTATATCAGGGCAAATTATCTCATCCTCCCTCATCGATCATTTCGGATTATTTGGTGCAGCACGTCCCCTCGGTTTACAAAAGATTATTAGTATTGTTGTAATCATGATTGGAGTCTTTTCATTAGTAAAAGCACCTTAAAAGAGACCGGCTTTATAGATTCCGGTCTCTTTCTAATTTCCGTGCCAGTCACTACCCGATTGAATGAATGTTTGAACCGCGAACCATAGTACACTGATTCGTTATATTTCGATAATTTCTGTGAAAAATAGATGACAACTTTTCCAAGAGATTAAAGAGTGAATTGCTTATTAAGTAAAGCTTTGTAGCAAATTTAATCAAACGTTTGATTAAATGGTTTTTTTGTAGAAATTTCTCGGGAAATGTAAGAATTACAGCAAATAGTGGATGGAGCTCTAACCTGCCAATCACATATTTAATGAAGCGAAATTAAAGTCAATTGTTGACCCCTTTTTCCCTTAAGAGTTAGTGTTACTTTTTTTCCTTCTAGTTCAAATAATTCATTTAACATGTTGCCTGATGCCTTTGCCGCATAAGTTCTGCCATCTGACGTGAGAAAACGGAAAGTTCCTTGCGGGTCTACCCCTCCAATTTGAGCGGTTACTTTTAATTCATTCGTATCAGCTGCCGTTACGGCAGGGATGTTGATTTTTTGTCCAATTTTCAACTTGGAAGAGTCTACTGTTGGATTTAGATCTTGAAGGGATGCGACAGAGATACCTAGAGCTTTCCCGATTTTTGTAAACGTATCATCCTTCTTAATCACATACACAGATGAACTTGTGCTTGTGTTGTTGTCATTAACTGCATCATTTTGTGTTTTTGGCGGTTCGTTATTCGTTAAATAGGTATCACTTACAAACGCTGCTTTGCCGTTGAATTGAATCTGAGCCCAGCCGTTAGAAGTTAATTCTACAGACACACGGTCGTTTAATTTAAGTGAACCTAGTAAAGCGCTGTTCGTAGAAGCTGCTTCTCTAACCCGTAACGAGGTTGCTGTTACATACATCGTTTTTGCTTGAGATTTAGCAGCTGCTGAATTTATTGTTAGAAAGTCAGCGCTCACAAAACAAACTCTTCCACTAATAAGAATGCCGGCCCATCCATTTTCTACGTAGGCTACCTTAACAACATCCCCTTTTTTTAAGTTTCCTATAATACTGCTTTCAGTTTTGGGCTGAGACCGAATATTTAGGATTGTGGCGGTAACCGTACTGTTGTTTACTTTTGGTAAAAGAATTTTTTTACCGGCAATGGAAGATAGCCCATTGGCATCTAAAATTTCCTGTGCTGTAACACCATGTTTTGCTGCGATATTTTCAATTGTATCACCGCTTTTTACCTGGTACGTATATTCTTGAATATAGGCTGCATCCGCATTGCTTCCTAAAAAGCCAAGAACAATAGTAAAAATGCCGGTTACGACAAGTTTTTTTACCGGATTTTTTTGAATCCATTGGTGAACCTGTGAAACATATGTATCCCAATTATCACGAATATCTTTTAGGAATCCTTTAATATCTAAGACATTTCGAATATTAAAATAATTCTCGTTGTAATACTCGCGTTTTTCCATCCTTGAAGTAAAAACCGGTTCACTTTTGGTTTGCTTGCTTTTTCCGTGCGTTTCTTTCCTGCTTAGTGCTAATTCTCCATCTGCAAAAATCTCTTTCGTCGTAATAACCAATTCTCCAGCTACCCCCATTATGGTGTAAAATAATCCGTTCACTTATTGACGGGTATATGTTTGTGGTTTTCACTTAACTCTCTATTTTTTACTAAATGTCAGCGATAACAAATATATCCCCATATGTAATATTCGTCAGTCTCTATAAGTTTCTGTCCGTAATTTGTCATAAATAGTCGAAAATAGAATATACTGGACGAATTACCTATTCAATAATAGGTGATCCGAAGCATCGAAAATCATTCAATTGTAGTGTTTGAAGAGAATACGATTCTGTTAAACTATTAACAGTTATTTATTTTTATTAACTATTGATACTATTTAAGAATAACAAAATTCTTTTCCGCGAAAATCAGCAACAAACTTTTTCGCATGATTTCTAGGGGCATCTATATAAGTATTTTAAATATTTAGATATTTGTAATTTCTATATTAAAATGAATTAATATAAAAAATTTCTACTATTTCAAATATTTATTTTTATGTTATAGTATAAAAATGAAATAACTATTTTCATAGTGAAAATAGCACAAAGGAAATGGGAGTGATTTTTGTGAAAAAGTTTGGTTTATTTGGTTTGTTTTTAATCCTTTCTCTTCTTATCGCTGCTTGTAGTTCTAATAATTCTGCAAGTGATAGTGGAAAAGGCGGTAAGGTCTATAAAGTTGGAGTAGATACCACGTATCCGCCGTTTGAATTTAAAGAAGGTAACGAGTATAAAGGAATTGATATTGATTTAATGAATGCAATTGCCAAAAATCAAGGCTTTAAAATCGATCTTTCTCCAATGGACTTTGGCGGAATTATACCTGCCATGCAAGCCAATCAGCTTGATGTAGCGATTGCCGGCATGAGCATTACAGATGAAAGAAAGAAGGTCGTTGATTTCTCAACACCATATTTTAATGCAGGATTAACAGTTGTTGTCAAAAAGGATAATACAACAGTTAAATCCGTTGATGACCTAAAAGGAAAAACGGTTGCAGTTAAAAAAGGAACGACAGGTTCTAAATATGCATTGGATAATGCTACTAAACTAGGAATTAAAGTTGTTCAATTTAATGATAGCCCTGCGATGTTCCAGGAGGTATCAAACGGAAATGCTGATGCACTAATCGAAGATTATCCTGTCATCTCCTATGCAATTGCCCAAAAAGATCTTGGTTTAAAAATCGTGGGTGATCGTTTGAATGGAGACAAATACGGTATTGCCGTGTTAAAAGGACAAGACAAAGATTTATTAGCAAAAATCGATAAAGGACTTGCAGAACTGCAAAAAGATGGAACATACGATAAAATTATCAAAAAATATATTGGTAAATAAGATTTAAATCATCACTAGGCGCGCGCATTTGCGTGCCTTCTTACTTGAAAGGAGATGAATTAAGTGAAAATAATAGCTGCGGCATTGCCAATTTTACTTCAGGGACTTCAAGTGACCCTTTATATTTTTGTAATAGCAATTATACTTGGTTTTTTAATCGGTTTAGTAGTGGCCTTATTGCGACTTGCACCTATTAAAATCTTAAACTGGATTGCAAAGGTTTATGTTGATGCCATTCGTGGAACGCCGTTTATTGTCCAATTGTTTTTTATCTATTTTGGTGTTAACTCATTACACTTGATTTCCCTAAATAGTACGGTTGCTGGGATTATTACCGTGGCCATCAATGCAGGGGCCTATTTTGCTGAGATTATCAGAGCAGGCATCCAATCCATTGATAAGGGACAAACTGAGGCTGCAAGATCAATCGGATTTACCGGTGCACAAACCATGAGGTATGTAGTACTTCCACAAGCATTTAGAAGAATGCTTCCTACCATTACGAACCAGTCAATCATTAGCTTGAAAGATACTTCACTTTTATCCGTCATTGGTATAGCAGATTTAACACAGCAAGGGCAGATTCAAGCTTCGGCGACTTTTGAAGCATTTAAGATTTGGCTGGCTGTTGGTGTTATTTACTTTATTATCATTTACTTGTTAACCATTCTTGCTAATTTCGTCGAAAGGAGAATTCAACTTCGATGAGTATTATAACTGTAAAAAACTTGAGTAAATCTTTTGGAAAAGTAGAGGTTTTAAGAGATATCAATGCAGTAGTGCAAGAAAAAGAAGTCATTTGTGTAATCGGTCCTTCCGGATCAGGGAAGAGTACCTTCCTTCGCTGTTTAAATCGCTTGGAGGAAATCTCAGGCGGCGAGGTAACGATTAACGGTTATGATATTACCGATCCAAAAATTAACTTAAACAAAGTTAGACAAGAAGTAGGTATGGTTTTTCAACAATTTAATCTATTTCCTCATAAAACCGTTTTAGAGAACATTACGCTAGGGCCAATAAAAATTCGCGGTACTGAGAAATCAGAAGCGGAAAAAATAGCGCTGGAACTGCTTGATAAAGTGGGCCTAAAGGAAAAAGCAACTAGTTATCCGGGCGAACTATCCGGTGGACAAAAACAGCGGGTTGCGATTGCAAGAGCACTTGCAATGAATCCAAAAATTATGTTATTTGACGAGCCGACTTCCGCACTTGACCCTGAAATGGTAGGCGACGTTTTAGAGGTAATGAAACAGCTGGCTAAAGAAGGTATGACCATGGTAGTTGTTACACATGAAATGGGCTTTGCCAGGGAAGTGGGGGACCGGGTAATCTTTATGGACGGCGGTTATATTGTCGAAGAAAATGAACCGAATGCCTTATTCGGCAACCCGCAGCACGAACGGACCAAAGCTTTCTTAAGCAAAGTGTTATAGAGATTATTCGGATCAGTAACCCATACATGTGGAGTGCTGTTCACTACTCGTATGAAAAATTAAAAAGAGATGCACAGGTCCTATCGTAATGCCGATAGGGCCTTATTTTTAATATTAAGAGAGAAACCGATCAATCCACGATTTCAAACAACTCCTTAACAAAGAGCCCCTCAAATTTGTTATCTAAAATCCCATAGAAATAGGCAATTGGGTTTCTTACCGGTTGGGCCGTTTTTAGTTTTCGAATGAACTGCTTAAATGCAGCGATGGCGATGGTCAGGACTTTACCCGTTTCTTTTTCATAATTATTTCGATAGGCTGCAATTTGCGTCATCCTCCAGTATTCTTCAATGGTCTTAGCCTCTGAAAAGAAACACTTTACCAGCTGCACGAATGGCTGTGGAACACGGTCGCTTACATAGGTGTAATCAAGATCGGACGGTTCTTCTGTACGTTTATTTATCTTTTGATTATTCGTTTTAGAAAGAATACTAGTTTCATTAGGGCGGGCCAATTTATCCTCTTTGAGTGGTTCATTGGCAGGAAACCGATTAAATACGTAAAGATTGCTGGATTGGGAGCCGTTTTTCCTTTCCGTTTCATAGACGGTCATTATCCCTAAAGCGATGGCCTTTTGGATCATCCTTTTAAAGGTCGAGCGCGAGATGCCATTGTTTCTATAGTCCTCATTAATCGCTTTTAACACTGTTCCAATCTTGGCGTTACACACTCCGGGAATTTTTGCTGAAAAACGAACCAGCCGTTTTATACCGACTAATTCCCCTTTGGTAAAATCGTGCTTATGGGCTTCCATCCACATCTCCATATGATGATTAAACTCCTCAAGATTCGTAAACTGAGAAAATTCTTCAAAACGTTCAATTTGACCTGATTTTAAATTCATTTAAATGCACCACCCTTTTACCCTTTATATATAAATCCGGAGGCAAAAAGGACAGGGGCGTATGAGCATTTTGGTGGCCAATTTGTGACATTTTTTTTAAGCTTTTTGCGGTGGAAATCCTTTATTAGTAGGGTTAGTGTGAACTTTAATCACACGTTTGATTAAGGCTATTTTCGCATAGATTGTTGTTATTTCGTATAAGTTTATCAACCCGTATAATTTAGAAGCTTCGTGGCATCTTTTCGTAAGAATATTTGCGAAAATTGCCTGGAAACTTAGTAAATGAACTTTATTAAGCTTCAAAAGCAACAAAGTTTACGAAAAGAGCCTTGATTAAAAACGATTTTAGTCGGATTTTGATTTTTAACAAAGGTGTCACAAGGGATTGTAACCTTAACCGATCTAATTACATTAACCATTTTATACCCCGGCTGAAAGTCTATCCCATAACTTCTGAAAAATACTTTCCAACACCAAGGGAGATATCATTATTAAGTAAATGAAATTATACCTTAACTTGCTTAAGAAGGGACTAGAGAGGGAAGTATACTCTCATAATCATGTTTATTACGAAAGAGATAAAATCTTTTGCATTAATCCTACGGAGGTAAATGCTATGCGGTATACGATGCTAAAAAGGGCTCTCATTGGAAAGCCACTCAAATCCAGCAAATTAGGGGAACAAAGACTAGGTATATTAAAAGCGCTTGCCATTTTGTCTTCAGATGCCCTTTCTTCTGTAGCTTATGGTCCGGAACAAGTATTAATTGTGTTATCCACGATAGGTTTGGTGGCGTTTTGGTATTCACTACCGATTGGTATTGGCGTGTTAATACTTTTGGCTGCTTTGATTCTTTCGTACCGTCAAATTATCTATGCCTATCCTCATGGCGGCGGTGCCTACATCGTCTCGAAAAGCAATCTCGGGAAAAATACAGGGCTTGTAGCAGGCGGATCATTATTAGTGGACTATATTTTAACCGTGGCCGTTAGTGTCTCAGCCGGAACAGATGCGATTACATCTGCTTTTCCACAACTACATAGTTTTAATGTGATTATCGCATCCTTGTTAGTTGTTTTGATTACGATTTTGAATCTCAGGGGTGTGACGGAATCGGCCTCTGTCCTTGCCTATCCTGTTTATTTATTTGTCTTGGCGTTACTTATCCTCATCGGTGCAGGATTATGGCAAATGGCAAGCGGACAAATACCGGCTCAGTTACATAAGCCTATAGGGACAGCGGTTCCCGGAATTAGCCTGTTTCTATTACTGCGAGCTTTTTCATCTGGCTGCTCAGCACTTACCGGAGTAGAAGCCGTTTCAAATGCAGTCCCTAATTTTAAAGAGCCTGAAGCAAAAAACGCCGTTCATACATTAATATTGATGGGAATTATTTTAGCCATTCTTTTCTCAGGTATTATGTTTTTATCCTATTGGTTGGGAATTTCACCAAATGCCAAAGAAACAGTGGTATCTCAAATGGCTGGTAAGGTATTGGGAAGGCACTTCCTATATTACTTTGTTCAAGGGACAACTGCTCTTATTTTGGTCCTAGCCGCTAACACTGGATTTTCTGCTTTTCCAATGCTGGCCGTTAATTTTGCTACAGACAAGTACATGCCAAGAATGTTTCTTAATCGCGGGGATCGGCTTGGTTATTCAAATGGTATTATCACCCTTAGTGTCGCATCCATTTTACTCATAATCATATTTAGCGGGAACACAGAAAAACTCATTCCATTGTATGCAGTCGGTGTCTTCATTCCTTTCACGCTTTCGCAAACCGGAATGATTGTCAAATGGATAAGAGAGAAACCACCAGGTTGGATGTTTAAATTGACGATTAATTTAATTGGAGCCCTGATAACCTTAACGGTGGTGATCATTTTATTCCTCACCAAATTCTCTCAGGTCTGGTATGTCCTCATTTTCTTACCGCTTATTGTCTATGTGTGTCATGCAATAAAAAGACATTATGAAGCGGTAGGGGAACAACTTAGGGTTATGTCTGATGATGAGCCTTTGTTGCTTGAAGGAAATGTCGTCATAGTCCCGGTTGCTGGAATTACAAAAGTGGTAGAAAACTCCTTGAACTACGCTAAATTAATTGGAGATACAGTAATTGCCGTTTATGTCGCATTTGATCGTGAAAGTGAAAAACGGATGGAGGATAAGTGGAAGGAATGGAAGCCGGAAGTTCGTCTCGTTACACTATATTCGTCTTACAGAAGTTTACTACGACCTGTTGCCCGGTTTATTGATTTAGCTGAGGAAAAGGCTGCTGAAAGCAATTTAACGATATCTGTGCTGATTCCTCAATTTATCACAAAGAAGAGATGGCATGATATTTTGCATAATCAATCAAGTTTACTATTAAGACTTTACTTAATATATCAAAAAAATGTTATCGTAACTACCGTTCCTTATAGATTAAAAAAATAGCTAACCAAAAAAAAGCCGTTCATCCAATGACGGCTTTTTTATTATTAAACACCATTCAACATATGGTGTTTAAACTGCATTAATGTCTTAATAATATTTTCTTTGGCCGTTTGAGGATTTCCTTTGTCCACTTTCTTGAAATCATATCATTTTTAACACTATTTTACAGTTTTGAAAGTAAATACATCAACCGTTAATGGTGCTCATTCGTTGTGAAGCTAAAATTGCTGTATGAATAGATGACATTTGTTTATAGATTCTAGTGGAATTAAGGAAAAACGGGTACAAACCCAATGCATGTCTTACTCATGATACATATAAATACAGTACAACATCACAAGAGGGATAGATGGAGGGGGGGGAGATGAGCGGACGGACCAAAGAGGAGGTACGGTCGTCTCATGAAAACATCATGAAAAACTAAATAGAAAGAAAGGGGAAAAATATGGTTCAACCAATGGTTTGGATCACCATTTTAACATTTTTGGGTACCCTCGGATTTATTCTCTGGAGACCAAAAGGTATTAATGAAGCTATACCTGCTGCAATAGGTGCTTTTATTGTCTTTCTCAGTGGGAGTGTTTCATTATCAGACTTATGGGTTATTACAGATACCATCAGCGGTGCCGCTATTACCATTATGGCAACGATCGTAATGGCCATTGTCTTAGAAAGCTTTGGGTTTTTTCACTGGGTGGCAGAAAAGCTTGCAGCAAAAGCAAAGGGGTCAGGCATTCGATTATTCTGGTATGTCAATCTTTTATGTTTTCTCATGACACTCTTTTTTAATAATGACGGAAGTATTTTAATTACAACTCCAATTTTAGTCATGTTATTAAACAATATGGGCTTAAAAAACCATCAAAAAATTCCGTATTTGCTGTCCGGAGGTTTAATTGCGACCGCTTCAAGTGCTCCAATTGGTGTAAGTAATATCGTAAATCTGATTGCTCTGAAAATCGTTCATATGACTTTGTATTTGCATACTGCGATGATGTTTGTTCCTGCAACGCTTGGTTTACTACTCTTAGTTGGGTTACTGTTCCTTCGTTTTCGCAATATCTTACCGAAAACTGTTCCCACAAGTGTATCGGGTCTGTCACTCCCTTCTTACCATCCACTCAAGCCGGGTCCTAAATATGCTTCGGAGAAGGATCGTTCAAGGTTTATGCGAAACGTCTTACTATTTGTATTTGCTGTCCGTGTCAGCCTCTTTGTCGCATCGTTTTTGTCCATTCCGGTCTCCCTTATGGCTGTCATTGGCTCGCTTGTCCTTTTAGGATGGAGATGGATTTATTTAAAAATACCTCCAGTCGATATGTTGAAAAAAACGCCATGGTATATTATCGTTTTCGCATTTTGTATGTATGTGATCATATACGGACTAAATAACATCGGGCTAACGAACTGGTTGATCGAATTCATGCGCCCTATGGTTTCCGGAAGCCTCCTGCATGCGAGTGTGTTGATGGGGGTACTGCTAACCGTGCTTTCCAATATATTTAATAATCACCCTGCGCTCATGGTGGGAACACTCACATTAACACATATGCATCTGGATCTACTCTCTTTGAAAATTTCGTATCTTGCGAACGTCATTGGCAGTGATATGGGATCTTTACTGCTTCCTATGGGAACGCTGGCTACGCTAATGTGGATGCACATTTTAAAGCGTGGGAAAGTAAGAATTACTTGGTGGGAATATATAAAAATCACAGCTGTAGTTATACCGCCTACTGTATTGTTCACGTTAGTTGTTTTATATTATTGGGTTTCGTGGCTTTTTGGAGGAGTACTTCAAAGATAAGACTATATAAAAAAATAGGAGAATGAAGATGCTTATAGATTTTTCAGATTTAAAAGGAAAAAATATTGAAGTTGAGATTTCCGGCGGCAGTTTTCACAAGGGAATCCTAATCGATTCCGGATTGGATATCGTTGTTATGTACGAGGGAAGAACCCATTCCTTCCTCTACATTCCGTTTGTTCATATTCAAAGATTGAAAGAGGTAAGAATTATGGAAGATGAGACGTCTTACGATCCTCCTTCTGAAAAACCATTTGAAACGGAGGCAATATCTTATCGTAAAATATTAATGAGTGCTAAAGGTTTATTTGTCAAAGTTTACGTCACAGGGAATAAATCTATACATGGCTATCTAACCAGCATCATGAACGACTATTTTGTTTTTCACTCTCCTGCCTACAAAACGATGTTTATTTCGATGAACCATGTAAAATGGCTAATTCCGTATCCACCCAATACCACACCATATTCCTTAGACAATCAGCATCTTCACTTAAATCCGCCTCCGGCTTCATTAGCCAGAACGTTTGAAGAGCAGCTGAAAAAATTAGAAAATCAATTAGTTATACTGGACGGTGGTGACAATCCTGAAAAAATAGGCTTAATCCAAAAGGTTCGAAATAAAAAAGCGATTCTGATAACAGCTGACGGAGAAACGGTTTATCGGAATTTAGAGCATATCAAAACCATACAATTACCGTAAATACTTGAATTAATAAACTCATCTTTAACCAACATAAATAGGTGGGTGAAGTTCACATGTGTAGACAAAATAAACAAAAAGAATAATCCACCCTGTGTTTGCCGACGAGGATGGATTACTCAATTACTTCTAGAGTTGTTTTATTAGACCGTGCCGTTCGAGTCACGGTCTTCTTTATGGTGTACTACCTATTGTTAGCATATGTTTTTTGGTTTCATTTTGTTCAAGGTAGAAAAAATATTGCTGTTATAACTTCACCTGGATGGGACATTCCCTATGTAAGCGTCTGCTTTTACTTGTTAAATGCAAGTAGTTTGCAAAATAGTTTGTACTCTATATATAATAGGGTGCATTGGAAAAATTACATTTGTACGTTCGTTATATTACTTGCGCTGCAATCTAAATGTTTCAATACGCCGTCTTTTTTACATACTAAACAAAAAAGGTGTAATGATCACAATCATCAAGAATATAAAAAATACGTGTAGGGGGGAATTTTTACTTGGACACCACAAAAACAACGACTCAGGCGCTCCGGACAACACCCATTTTTGCTGTTTTGCTTGCGGGGGCTTTTGTCGCATTTTTAAATCAAACGGTCATTAATGTGGCTTTGCCCAAAATTATGGTTTACTTTAACATTTCTGCCGTTACAGCCAACTGGTTGAGTACCATTTTCTTGTTAACAAACGGAATTGTCATTCCGATTACTGCATTTTTAATGGAAAGATATACAACGAGGCAATTATTCTTATTTTCAATCGGGGTTTTTGCGGTTGGAACCATTATGTGTGCGACCGCGGCTACCTTCCCGATGATGTTAGTTGCTCGGGTTGTGCAGGCAATCGGTGCAGGGATTCTTTTTCCATTAATTACAAACGTCATTTTCACTATTTTTCCACTAGACCGGCGCGGGTTTGCAATGGGAATCTTTGGTGTTGCCATGAACTTTGCTCCGGCTGTAGGTCCTACCTGGGCTGGGTGGATTATTGAAACGTATTCATGGCGTGTCATTTTCTATATCATTGCTCCCATTGCTCTTTTAGACTTTTTCATTGCCATTTTTCTTGTGAAAAATGTGACAGAAACGAGGCGCCCTAAGCTGGATGTCCTTGGTGTTATTTTATCAACTATTGGATTTGGCGGTATTCTTTATGGTTTTGCTACAGCCGGTACAAAGGGATGGAGTAACACGGAGGTAGTGACATTGTTAATGATAGGTGCTGTCAGTCTGATCCTGTTTGTTTGGCGTCAGCTGACTGTTAAACATCCAATTTTAGAATTCCGGATTTTCAAATACCGGATGTTTACGCTAACCACTATTATTAATGTATTTGTTACGATGGCCATGTTCTCAGGAATGATTCTAATGCCAATCTATATGCAAAATGTCCGTGGCTTTAGCCCGCTCGAAGCGGGATTCATGCTGTTACCGGGCGGGATTGCGATGGGAATTATGTCACCGATCACCGGAAAGCTTTTTGATAAATATGGAGCTAGATGGTTAGCGATTATTGGTTTAGCGATTACCATAATTACAACCTATGCTCTGACAAAACTCCAGACTGACACCCACTTTTCCTACATTTTGTGGGTTTATACAGTTAGGATGTTTGGAATGTCCATCCTGATGATGCCAATCTTTACAGCCGGCCTTAATGATTTGGGACCCGGTTTAAATAGATACGGTACTGCTATGGTTAATACGTTTAGAATGGTGGCTGGCGCAGTGGGAATGGCCTTTTTTGTCTCGATCATGACGAATCAAGGGGAAAACCATGTTAAATCGTTCATTAGCCAAAATCATATCTTGCCAACCGATAAGGTTCACATGGCCTTGGCAATTAATCGGGGAACGGTCATGGGGATTAATGATGCCTTTATGGTCGCAACCTATCTGACCGTAGCAGCCTTTATATTGTCATTCTTCATTCGGGGGCGTGGCCGTTCCAAAGAGGAAGACGTACCTAATCGCGAAAAACAATTAAAAAAAATACCACAACCGCAGTAAATGGTTAAAAAAGCAAGGGGACATTTCTCTTGCTTTTTTTAGTAAATATCTGAATACAGGTCTCATTCGGACAGGGGGAGGTAAAAAAAGCGAGAGCGAGTCCGAATGCGGGTTTCATTCGGACAGGGGGAGGCCAAAAAAGCGAGAGCGTGTCCGAATGCGGGTTTCATTCGGACAGGGCGAGGTAAAAAAAGCGAGAGCGTGTCCGAATACAGGTCTCATTCGGACAGGGGGAGGAGAAAAAAGCGAGAGCGTGTCCGAATGCGGGTATCATTCGGACAGGGGGAGGAGAAAAAAGCAAGAGCGTGTCCGAATGCGGGTCTCATTCGGACAGGGGGAGGAGAAAAAAGCGAGAGCGTGTCTGAATGCGGGTCTCATTCGGACAGGGAGAGTAGAAAAAAGCGAGAGCGTGTCCGAATACAGGTCTCATTCGGACAGGGGGAGTAGAAAAAAGCGAGAGCGTGTCCGAATGCGGGTATCATTCGGACAGGGGGAGGAGAAAAAAGCAAGAGCGTGTCCGAATGCGGGTCTCATTCGGACAGGGGGAGGAGAAAAAAGCGAGAGCGTGTCTGAATGCGGGTCTCATTCGGACAGGGCGAGGTAAAAAAAGCGAGAGCGTGTCCGAATACAGGTCTCATTCGGACAGGGGGAGGCCAAAAAAGCGAGAGCGTGTCCGAATACAGGTCTCATTCGGACAGGGGGAGGTAAAAAAAGCGAGAGCGTGTCCGAATGCGGGTCTCATTCGGACAGGGGGAGGCCAAAAAAGCGAGAGCGTGTCCGAATACAGGTTTCATTCGGACAGGGGGAGGCCAAAAAAGCGAGAGCGTGTCCGAATACAGGTCTCATTCGGACAGGGAGAGTAGAAAAAAGCGAGAGCGTGTCCGAATACAGGTCTCATTCGGACAGGGGGAGGCCAAAAAAGCGAGAGCGTGTCCGAATGCGGGTTTCATTCGGACAGGGGGAGGCCAAAAAAGCGAGAGCGTGTCCGAATGCGGGTTTCATTCGGACAAGGGGAGGCCAAAAAAGCGAGAGCGTGTCCGAATACAGGTCTCATTCGGACAGGGGGAGGAGAAAAAAACGAAATCCTGTCTGAATACAGGTCTCATTCGGACAGGGCAGGTCAAAAAAAGCGAGAGCGTGTCCGAATTTAAGCCTTATTCGGACAGGGCAAAGCCAAAAAAGCGAAATCCAGTCCGAATACAGGTCTCATTCGGACAGGGGGAGGCCAAAAAAGCGAGAGCGTGTCCGAATGCGGGTTTCATTCGGACAGGGGGAGGCCAAAAAAGCGAGAGCGTGTCCGAATACAGGTTTCATTCGGACAAGGGGAGGCCAAAAAAGCGAGAGCGTGTCCGAATACAGGTCTCATTCGGACTGGGGGAGGAGAAAAAAGCGAAATCCTGTCTGAATACAGGTCTCATTCGGACAGGGCAGGTCAAAAAAAGCGAGAGCCTGTCCGAATTTAAGCCTTATTCGGACAGGGCAAAGCCAAAAAAGCGAAATCCAGTCCGAATGCAGCTCTCATTCGGACAGAGAAAGGCCCAAAAAGCGAAATCCAGTCCGAATGCAGGTCTCATTCGGACAGAGCAAGGCCAAAAAAGCGAAATCCTGTCTGAAAGCAGGTCTCATTCAGACAAGGGAAGACAAAAAAAGCTTAATCCAGTCTGAATGCAATAAGTCTTTAGAGATCTTTATGAAACCTTTAAGTCAAAAAATATATTTATTTATAATAAGTATCTCTTGTATTTCCAAATGAGGTATAGTTTTTCTTTAAAATCCTGCAAAATGTTCGTTTATTTAAATCCGCCTTGCACCACTCGTAGATGCTTTGGGTAGTAATTTTTCGATCTGGGAATAGCAGCCTAAATTCTTCCACATTCCGCAAAATAGCTAGTTCGATCTTTTCATGCCCTCCACACTTTCCGCATACAAAGTCATTATTTTTTATAGAAACCAGAAAGGACTTACAAGTTTTACAATAATTCCCCTTTTGCAGCTGGTCATAAGTATATTCAGGTAATACCGTAAATGGATTTTTAGTTTGATGTAATGAAATTAATTTTTGGGCCAGTTTCTTGTGACCATCATTCAACTTAGATGGAGTTTTGTTTAAATCTTTCAAAAAATGATTTACCTGGGTTGGTAAAATAATGGGTTGGTCTATTGTGGCTTGATATAAGGTGAATTCAGGGTTAATAAAGATAACGGAGGCTTCAACAAGGTAATTTTGCTTGAGGTTTTGGAGCAGTTGGCGAAATAGGGTACCACTTCTTTTTAACTGGTTAACAGGATTCTTATATTCGCGTCTGGTTTTCACGGCATAAAGTTTATCCGATTCTAAGTAACAATCACTTTCAAAATTTTTTATATCCAAAAGGTGAATAAATCCCTGTGAAATAATTAATGTATCAATTTGAAAATAGGAGTTGTTTACTTCAAGCAGCAAGTCATTTATCATATACCTTTCTTCTTGAAGACTTTCTTCTGCCAGAAGGTCAAATTTAACCTCCCCTTCATAGCCTTTTTCCAGGTTTAAATAGTGAAACTTGTCCTCTTCAGTTAACTCCATTCGTGTGTTTAAATAGCGCATAGCCAGCAATTCATCTGATTCAAATCGGCCTTTTAGTAACATAAGCCACTCCCTTTCTTAATCTCTAAGCTCATTTTATAACAAGATTCATCTGAGGAATATGAATATTCTGTTAACATTTTAACAAACCGTGGTGGTAGGAGAATCATTATTAACCGCTCATTGGGTCTGCTCCTTTTAATTGAAAGGAATTAAAAGTTCATAGTTTATTCATAAATAATGTGAAGTGTTTCACAAATACGGTGATATACTAACATTATCAACTTGATGATAGTAAAAACTATTAATACTAACAGCTTTCATTCTTAACTATTTTACAACTAGATAGGAAGTATTCATTAGAAGGGGGAAAATCATTATGAATAACAAAAAGGTAAACCGGGTTGTATTAATTGGAACAGGCGCGGTAGGGTGCAGTTATGCCTATTCTTTGATTAATCAGGGAGTGGCTGAAGAATTAGTTCTAATAGATGTCAATGAAGCAAAAGCTGAAGGCGAAGCGATGGATCTTAACCATGGAATGCCGTTCGCACCTTCACCTTTAAAGGTATGGAGCGGTTCTTATCAGGATTGTGAAAGTGCAGACCTAGTGGTGATTACTGCGGGATTGGCTCAAAAGCCGGGTGAAACCCGATTACAATTGGTTGAGAAGAACACTAAAATATTTAAACAAATTGTCAAAAATATTATGGATAGTGGATTTGACGGTATTTTTTTGGTAGCAACGAACCCGGTTGATATTTTAACCTATGTAACCATGAAAGAATCAGGACTGCCAAAAGAACGGGTTATTGGTTCAGGAACGGTATTGGATACGGCACGTCTGCGTTTTGCCCTTAGTCAGAACTTCAACGTGGACACACGAAATGTTCATGCTTATATCATTGGTGAACACGGGGATACAGAGCTGCCGGTTTGGAGCCATACTTCCATAGGAGTTGAACAGCTTGAAACCGTATTGGCAGGGAAAAATAATTTTAAAAAAGAATGTTTAGACACTATTTTCCTTAATGTTCGTGATGCCGCTTATCAGATCATTGAGCGAAAAGGTGCGACCTACTATGGTATCGGAATGTCCCTTGTGCGAATTACCAAAGCTATTTTAAATAATGAAAACAGCATCCTGACCGTATCCGCCTATTTAAATGGAGAATATGGACATAGTGATGTGTATATCGGTGTCCCGGCTGTCATAAACCGTGACGGCATCAGAGAAGTATGTGAAATTGATCTGAATGAAAAGGAAAAAGAACTATTTAATTATTCCGTTACTGTGCTAAAAGAAACGATGAAACCGGTCATTTAATAGAATGCTAGATGAGATTCGGTTACCTCTATCACACTATTCCTATATTAAAAGCAGGTGACATAATGTCTGTACGTCTTCTTAGTGGCTACCTTCCCGGAAACAAAACAAAAGGAAAAGGGAGCAACAATAAGAAAAACAGCATAGGTTATTCCTAAAAAGAGGGGGTACCAAGTAATTAGTACCACCCTCTTTTTAGTAGCGTTTTTCGGAAAGATTTTAAATAGCTACTAAAGAGGAACAGTGATCATTATAGTAAACAATTTCAGTAAGATACTTACACCCCTGAATATTCTTGAAAGATTCTCTTGCTTCTTTTTCCGTGTTGAACTCATACATTATACATGCTCCATTTGAAAAAACAGTGATAACCCACATTAAAAAAATCCTCACTTTTTCACTTATTTAATTTCGTGTCACTTGAAACTAAACCTAAATGATACCTTCTACATCACGGATCTTACCATGCAGCCTCGATCCATAAAAACAAGGCTGTGAAAGAAGAGACTCCCCAGCCTTGTTGCTTATTTTTACTTTTTACCTAGCCCACATGCCAAAGATAAGGCTTGCAAACACTAAGATGAGAGCCCCTCCAAGACGAGTAGCCAGCTGTGCATACGACATTAAGATCAGTCTGTTAGAAGCACCTAATACTTCAAGGTCACCTGAGCCGCCGCGGTTAACGTGACATAGACCACCGGCAATGGCTGCTTCAATTTCATAGAAGCCAACAACTTTAGCAAAGAACCAACAGCCGATAACAGCTCCAAGAACTGTAAATAATGAAATAACAGCGGTTTGAATGGTAAGTGCATGGACTAGACCGTTAAAATCTGTATAAGTAATACCGACTCCTGCTAAGAAGACGAATAAAAGTTTACCCATCATAAATTCATTTACCTTTTTCAACCCTGCTTTTGCCCGTTCCGGAATGATGTCCAGCGCGTTAGCCACGATTAAAAGAACAACCATATAGGCATAAGGGTGAATGGAGAAAGGACCGATTTTTGGCAGTAAGCCAACACCAATTACATTTGCCAAACCATAGAAGGCAATGGCAACAAATAAACCAAAAGCTCCGTCTTCCATCGTAGCGGTATTTTTTGCTTTTACTTCCTTCGCTTTTTCAGTAACTTGTCCTTTAATTAATTCGCCATTGCCTGTCCATTTCGGCATTTTCTTTCCAATTCCATTTAAAAGAGCACCTATGATAATAGCGAAAACGTTACCAATTGTTAAGATTGCAATTGCAGAAGAATACCAGATTTTTGGATCCTTGTGTGTAACTTGGCCCCAGATTTGACTCATTGGAATGGCACCGGCACCATTGCCTCCACCCATAATTGGAAGAGCATAATTCATTAAGACTTCTTTATAAGGTACGCCAACAATGAAGCCGGCGATAATTGCCATGATAAAGGCAAAAACCGTACCAATGAGAACCAATGGGATAAATCCACCGATAGCCTTGGCTAAAAACTTTCTATTAATAGAGAGAATTGAACTTGTGATAATAACGGCAATAAAAAAGTCAAGCATACCCATATCATCGAAAAGTGTTTTTACCCCGGCGGCTGCTTCTTTAGGAATAATACCTTTAGATACGAAAAAAGATGCGCCCAAGAAAGCAAGCAGGGAACCGCCGCCGAGATAATCCTTCCAGATTGGAAGTGAGTCGCCCACTTTGCCTAAGAAAAATCCAACTGTAAATAGAATGAGAATACTTCCGGCGAAATTGACAGGGAGGGATTTTGTCATTGCCCCAAAAGCAACGACGACTAAACCGGCTAGCCATGCCCATAAAGGCAGCCCGTACATATTAAAATTTATCAAACTTGTTTTTTCAGATACCTCTGGTTGTACGATTACTGGTACTTCTTTTCTTAGTGCCATTCATGTTCCTCCTAAGACTTTAGTAATGATAATAACTAGAATAAACGCTAATGGTTGATCCTGATCTGCTTAGAAGTCTATCTTTGTGTTGCCAGACAGTACCAACAATTGATAAACGAACTTTTAGGTTAGTAAGGATTCGAAAGCGTTTACAACGTACCGTAAAAATAGTTCTTTTCCTTCTCCTTTCCTCTTTTTTTAAAATTATTAAGCTAGTTATAAAATAGCAATTAAGGCTTGAAAAATGAATATTATGAAAATAAGAGTATAAAAGAATATTATTTTATATTTTGAACATTTTGTTCATGGAAAAAATAAAAGGATGGTTGCTCAACTCAACCATCCTTTTAAACTTCATTTTATTTTTTTCGATAGATTCTTTCAGGCCGTCCTACTTCTCCATAAGACAAATCGGCACTGATGTGTTCTTTTGCTACAAGGTATTCTAAATATCGACGGGCGGTGGGGCGACTAATCCCGATTTTCTTTGCAAGTCTTTCTGCATTCAGACCTTCCTCCGATTGATTTAACACCTCTGTTACTTTTTGTAATGTAATCTTATCAATTCCTTTGGGAAGATAAGGGTTGAGCTGCTCTTTTTGACTAATCTTGTCCATTAATTTGTCAATTTCTTCTTGGTTTACATGTTGATTTTCTTTTTGGATCCTTCTTAATCGCTCCCGAAACTCTTGATACTTCTCGAGGGAATTTTTCAAACGATCAAAGACTAAAGGTTTGACGATAAAATCAAAAACGCCGCTGCGAAGAGCCTCTTTGACAGAATTGATTTCACGGGATGCCGTTATCATAATAACATCTGTTTCCTGAAAGTATTGGCGGATAACTTGCAAAAATTCTAATCCGTTCATATCAGGAAAATAAATATCCAGCAATACTAAGTTAGGACGAAGAATGGTTAACTGCTCCTTCGCCTCCTGTTCATCTGTAGCAATACCGATAACTTGAAATCCGGGGACTTTTTCCACCAGTCGGCGGTTAATTTCTGCAATTCGCGTGTCATCTTCGATAATCAGTACGGAAATTAGGTCTTCGATATGTGGGGATGCCATCTTTTAATCTCCTTTTATGCTAAGACTTAGGTATAATCACTGTAAAAATAGACCCACCATCAGGGTTTGGTGAATAGGAAATATATCCATTTAATTTTTGTATAATCTTTTGAACCAAAAATAGGCCAATACCGTGATTTTTCACCTTTTTGGTTGAAAAACCCATTTCAAAAATCCGATCTTGATGTTCCGGTAAAATACCAATCCCTGAATCTTCAACCTCGACCATGAGATCCTTTCCATAATCCGAAAAGAAAATTTTTACCTTTTTTGCGTTAGCCCCGGGCTTCATTACTGCTTCCATGGCATTATCGATAAGATTTCCAATAATGGTTGTCAGACTGTCACGTTTAATCGTTAGCGGGATATCTTTAAAGCTGCTTTCCTGATCGATATCGAAATGGATTTTTAATTCATTGGCCTGATTAAATTTGCCAATGAGTAACCCGCCGATCATGACATCAGGAATTTCCTGCTTAATGAAATTTAATAAATTTTGATGAATATCAAATTCTTGGGCAATGAACTCAATGGCTTCTTGATACGATTGGAGCTGAATAAGCCCGGAAACCATATAGAGCTTATTCGAATACTCATGCGTTTGAGCCCGTAAAGCCTCCGAGTATTGTTTTACCTGAGAAAGTTCTTGGGTTAAACGATAAAGTTCCGATTTGCTGCGGAAACTGGAGACCCAACCGGTAATATTTCCCCTTTTATTCCTTATTGGCAAGTAATTGGCAATGAAGAATTCATCATTTAGCCAAAATTCCTCATCAAATACCTCTTCTCCTTTTTGGATGATATCCAACAAAGGTGAGTAAGGTGACAGGTCTATGATGTTTGCGCCGAGAACATCCTTTTCATTAGACCATTGGAGCATATTTATGGCTTGCTGATTAACCATCGAAATCGTTCCATCTAAATTAACGGCGACAACGCCTTCTTTGATTGATTCTAAGACAGCTTTATTTTCTTGATATAAATGAGTAATTTCTTTTGGTTCCAGTCCAAGAATCGACCGTTTCACTCCACGGGCGATAAGCAGCGCACCGATAATCCCAACGAAAATAACACCCAGAGAGATAAAAATGATTTTATTCCGGTAATTCATGGTGATGTTTTCAATGTCTTGAAGGGAGAAGCCCACTGCTACAATCCCAAGGATTTTCCCATTTAGATCATAAATGGGGACGATTCCTCTCAAGGATGGACCCAGCGTACCTTTCTCCTGTGAAATAACCTCTTTTCCTTTCAGTGCCTCGTCATTATCTTTTCCCACCATATTTTCCCCAATACGGTCCGGAACAGGGTGTGAATAGCGTACTTTCTCCGTATTGCCGATAACGACAAATTCGGCACCGGTTTGTTTACGGATTTTTTCAGCAATGGGTTGAATGATTTCCGCAGGGTCTTTTGTCGCAAAGGCTTGTCTGACTTCAGGAATGTAGGCAACCGTTTCGGCAATCGATAATACCCGATCTCCAAGCTGATTCGTTAAGGATTTGGAAATTAAGGAATGGAAATAAAAGCTAAAAATAAGAATGATAGATAATAATAAAGATAAAATTAATAAAGCTAATTTCGTTTGTAAACGCATTCTTTTCTCCTATATAGATGTTGTTTTTTATGAACAAAATGCACTAAATTCTCTTAAATAAACTTATTATCGCTTATTTTTATAATCTATATCTATTAAATTATATGCGTTAGTATAAATTATACTTGAAAAATTAGTAAGAGGTAACTTGAACTTTATTAACAAAATTTTGAAGGAGGTATTTATTGAACGAAGCGTTCAATAGAAAAACAAAATGACTATTAAAGAAAAAGCCTTGCAACTACATAGGAAAAATAACGGGAAATTAGAGATTACCAGAAAAGTAGAGTTGAATACGAAAGAGGATTTATCTCTCATTTATACTCCGGGGGTCGCGGAACCTTGCAAAGAGATCGATAAAGATAATAATAATGCTTATCTTTATACGATGAAAGGAACAACCGTGGCCATGATTACCAATAGTACAGCTGTTTTGGGTCTGGGAAGTATTAGTCCGGTGGCAGGCTTACCGGTACTGGAAGGGAAAGCATTGCTCCTCAAGGAATTTGGTGATGTGAACGCTTTTCCTATCTGTTTGGACAGTCATGATCCTGATGAAATTGTTAAAACAATTCAAATGATCGCTTCCGGGTTCGGCGGAATCCATCTGGAGGATATTAAAGCACCGGAATGTTTTTATATTGAAAATCAATTAAAAGAGAAATTGGATATCCCGGTATATCATGATGATCAGCACGGAACAGCAGTTGCTGTTTTAGCAGGGTTATATAATTCAGCTAAAATTCTTAATAAGCCGTTAGACGAACTTAAGATTGTGATCAACGGAGCCGGCGCATCGGGAATTGCCATTGCCCGAATCCTTTTGGCTGCAGGTGCCAAGCATATTGTGTTAAGTGATATCAACGGAGCGATCGTTGAAGGGGACATCATGCTCAATGATGCACAAATGGAAATTTCCCAATACACCAATCGGGAATTTGAAACAGGCCAACTCGAAGACATTATCAAAAATAAAGATGTTTTTATCGGTGTATCAGTAGAAAATGTCCTCACTCGGGAAATGGTCCAAACCATGAATCAGGACAGCGTTATCTTTGCACTGGCAAACCCGGTTCCTGAAATTATGCCGGATGTAGCAAAAGCAGGCGGCGCAAGAATCATTGCAACCGGCCGGTCGGATTTCCCGAATCAAATCAATAATTTACTGGTTTTTCCGGGAATCCTTAAAGGTGCCCTCGAAGTGAGAGCCCAAGATATCACGGATGAAATGAAGCTGGCAGCTGCCAAGGCCATTGCTAATCTTGTGACAGAAAAAGAACTTAACGAAAACTATATTATCCCGGATGCCTTTGATATGAGAGTGAGTGAGTCTGTTGCCAATGCGGTGAAACAGGTTGCTGAGTTCTCTGGAATTGCCAAATTAGTTACCATATAACAAACAATGGAGAGTCTGAGAATGTGGTATGACAATTTGAGTGAACAGATCATAAACCTTCATTTGAAAGCAGAAAGAGCTCAACTCGAGGAATTCTTGAAAAAGCAACATTTATCTCTGGATCGGGATGTTGAATATACAATCGCCTTTTTTGACAGGGGGAAGATCGTAGCTACAGGGTCCCTTGGAGGGAGAATTTTAAAATGTATTGCCGTAGATGCAGAATACCAGAATATGTGTTTGTCAGGGAAACTTGTCACCCGTCTTATCCGCGAGGCTTATTCAAGGGGAAAGACGCATCTTTTTATCTATACAAAGCCGGAAAACAAGAGGATATTCAGAGGCCTGGGCTTTTATCCCATTGCCGAGGTTCCGTCAAAGGTTGTTCTGATGGAGAACAGGCCTGCGGGGATTAAAAACTATTTAAAAGAAATCATCCCGGATAAAAGTTGCACTAGTGGTTCAGGGGCTGTCATCGTCAATTGCAATCCATTTACTTTGGGCCATCAGTACCTGATTGAGTACGCAGCGTCCAGATGTCAAACGCTCCATCTCTTTGTTCTACAGGAGGACAAGTCAAGTTTTCCGGCTGAAATTCGATACAGGCTTGTAAAAGAAGGAGTTAAACATTTGGACAATGTGGTTCTTCATCTGGGAAAGGACTATATCATATCTGATGCAACCTTCCCATCCTACTTTATCAAAGAGTTCCGGGATACGGCAGAAACCCATGCCAGGCTGGACTTAGAGCTATTCACAAGCTATATTGCTCCGGCTCTTGGAATTCAAAAAAGATTTGTTGGTGAGGAACCCTACTGCAAGGTTACAGCAACCTATAACTCGGTCATGGAGGAGATTCTCCCTGCCAAGGGTATAGAGGTTCAGGTAGTTCCGAGGATGTTGCAGGAAGGGCAGCCGATCAGTGCTTCCCGAGTACGGAAGCTGATCCATGAAGGTAAGCTCCGTGATGTGAAGAAGCTGGTTCCCGAAACAACGTATCAATTTCTTTTATCACCTGAGGCAGAGAGGATTATCCAGCGGATTCAGGCAGATCATAAAAGACATTAATAGGAGGTTGATGAAAAATGTTGATGTTGCCGGAAAAATTAAAGATTTTGGATGCAGGAATTGCCGGAACGCTTGAGTCAAGCGATATTACCATTCAAATTGAAAAGAATGAAGGTAATGGAATCGAACTTGAACTCAAAAGCACTGTTGAAAATCAGTTTGGCAAACAAATCAAAAAGGTCATTCTAGAGACGTTACTCGAGTTAGGGGTCGAGAATGCATTTGTCCTGGCTAATGATAAAGGGGCTTTAGATTGTACCATCCGGGCCAGAGTTCGGACAGCCGTGAGCAGGGCTGCCCATCAAAATTGTTTTCCATGGGAGGTGAAGTAGGTGGGCCGGCTGAGAAGAAGTATGTTGTATGTACCGGGGAACAATCCGGGGATGATCAGGGACGCTCATATTTATGGAGCGGACGCCATCATGTTTGACTTGGAGGATTCAGTTTCTCTCAATGAAAAAGACGCAGCAAGATTTTTAGTCTATGAAGCTCTGAAAACGTGCGATTTCGGACAAACGGAGGTCCTCGTGCGCGTCAATGGCTTAAATACACCTTATGGCAGAGATGATTTTGAGACAATCGTCAGAGCAAAACCGGATGCGATCCGTCTGCCCAAAACGGAAACACCTGAGGATGTACAGGAAGCGGATGCATTAATTACGCAAATAGAAAAGCAAATTGGCTTAAAACAAGGAACCATCAAGCTCATGGCGGCAATTGAAAGTGCTTTGGGAGTCATTAATGCCTATAAAATTGCAACGGCGAGTTCGCGGCTAATCGGTATCGCGATTGGGGCTGAGGATTTTGTAACCGACCTGAAAACGACAAGGTCTCCTGATGGAATTGAATTACTGGCTGCAAGGAGCCAAATCCTCTTTGCTGCACGGGCTGCAGGGATTGACGCCCTGGATACTGTTTTTTCTGATGTGGATGATGAAGAAGGATTTATCCGTGAAGTCAAACTTATTAAACAATTAGGGTTTGATGGAAAATCGCTCATTAATCCCCGGCAAATTACGATTGTGCATGACCTCTATACACCGACAGAAGATGAAAGGATGAAATCCATTCAGGTGATCGAAGCGGCGAAGGAAGCGGAGGAAAAAGGATCGGGTGTCATAAGTCTGAACGGAAAAATGATTGACAAGCCGATCGTCGAAAGAGCACGTAGGGTACTCGAATTAGCTGAGGCTGTAAATAGAGTAAGTGTTGAGGAGATGTGGCCATAATGTTTAATACAATTGGACGAAAAATACCGGAAGAGATTTACGGACTCGGAGCTTTACGACTATTTGAGTCGGGAGGACTGGTGAAAAATACACAGAAATCCAAAGATCGCCAAAGAAACCCTGAACGGAATAAAATCCTTGATTCTCTTGAAACAGCCATCCGGGAAACAGGTTTAAAAGATGGCATGACGATTTCCTTCCACCATCATTTCCGAAATGGAGATTATGTCGTTAATATGGTGATGAATACTATAGCCGGAATGGGGATTAAGGACCTCGTTTTAGCACCGAGTTCCCTCTCAAGTATCCATGCGCCATTGATTGATCATATCAAAAATGGAGTCATTCGGAGGATTGAGACCAGCGGATTAAGAGGTGAATTGGCTGAGGCCATTTCGAACGGCTTAATGGACGTTCCAATCGTTATCAATTCCCATGGCGGAAGAGCCAGGGCGATAGCCTCAGGAGAATTAGCGATTGATGTTACCTTTTTAGGCGTACCCTCTTGTGATCCCGCCGGCAATGCAAATGGATATTTCAGGGGAAACACCGTACTTTCCGAATGCGGTTCGTTGGGATATGCCAAGGTTGATGCCCAGTATGCTCAAAAAGTTGTTTTAATCACAGATAATTTGGTCGAGTATCCGAATATACCCTTCGCTATTCCTGAATCTCAGGTCGATTATATCGTGGTGGTGGATTCCATCGGTGATCCAAAAGGGATCATGTCGGGTGCAACCAGGTATACCAAGAATCCTAAAGATCTGTTAATCGCTCAGAATGCAGCTGATGTTATCGCCGCTTCAGGCTATTTCGAAGACGGATTTTCATTGCAAACAGGCTCAGGCGGAGCTTCTCTGGCTGCGACAAGGTTTTTAAGAGAAAAGATGATTGAAAGAAACATTAAAGCGAGCTTCGCATTGGGCGGGATTACCGGCCAGATTGTTTCTCTCCATGAGGAAGGACTTATTAGAAGATTACTGGATGTCCAAGGCTTTGATCTCAAAGCGGACGAATCTCTTAAAAATAACCGGTATCACCAACAGATTGATGCGGAGTACTATGCAAGCCCCGATAATCCGGGAAGTGCAGTGAATCAATTGGATATTTCGGTTTTAAGTGCATTAGAAATCGATATCGATTTTAACGTGAATGTCATTACCGGATCCGACGGTGTCATTCGCGGCGCTTCCGGTGGACACTGTGATTCGGCTGCAGGAGCAGCTGCGGCTATTATTGTCGCTCCCCTTATCAGGGGCAGAATGCCAACCATTCTTGACAGGGTCCATACGGTAGTCACCCCGGGCTGTTCCATTGATGTATTGGTTACCGACCAAGGGATTGCCGTTAATCCCCGAAGGCAGGATTTATATCATAATCTTAGAAAAGCAAACCTGCCGGTCATGTCCATTGAACAGCTCAAGGCAAAAGCAAATAAAATTGTCGGAATGCCTGAACCGATCAAGGTGGAGGATAAAATTATCGGGGTGGTTAAGTATAGGGATGGCTCGGTGATCGATGTGATTCACCAGGTTAAGAAGGAGTCTTGAAAATGATGGCAATCCGTGAAATAACGCTTGAGCAATTATTAGAGGCTCGCGAGCATAGAGCTGCCTATCAGAAGGAATTAATCGGGAAATTCAGGCTGCCTTTCGTATCGTTCACAGTAAACATACCCGGTCCAAGCAAAAAAACACCGGACAGTTGCATCATTTTTCGTGAGGGTTGCGATGCACTGGTGAAAAAACTAAAGGAGACCGGCTGTCCATTGGAATATTTCGAAGTCAACGAGCCTGATACGGGATATGAGGCATACTTTGTTGTTAAAACTGCTGAACGGTCTTTAAAAGCTCAGATGCTTCAGATTGAGAACGAGCATCCACTGGGCCGGCTGTTTGATCTTGATGTCATCGGGGCGGATGGAAGCCCGATCTCCAGGGAGGACTTAGGTCATTCAAAACGGAAATGCCTACTCTGTGAACAAGATGCCCATAGTTGCGGACGGAGCAGACGGCATACAATAGAGGAACTGCATCAAAGATTCGAAGTATGATAGAGGCTATTTAAAGATTGTAATCTAAGTTAGATCATAAGACCAAACTACGATAAGCTTCCTGGACAAACGTTCCCCCAAGTCACATCCGGGGTCGGAATCGCAGGTTTTTATCGGGTTTGGTTATTCTTTTTGGTGAAATCGGTATGATAGAAGGGAGAAATTTGTTAACTATGGATAAACAGTGGATACAAACGATTTCACAAAAAGCGCTGCGTGCTTTACTTTATGAGGTTTCTGCCAGCCCCAAACCCGGGCTTGTAGACAGGTTTAACCAGGGGGCACATGCGGATATGGACTTCTTTACCTTTATGGCAAGCAGTGCTGCACTGAGTCATTATTTCGATGACTGTGCCGCGGAAGGCGTAAAATACGCGGGACAAAATCCTGAAGAACTGTTTAAAGTCTTAAGAAACCTTGGGATTGATGCTGAAAAGGCAATGTTTAAGGCGACGGGCGGTGTGAATACCCATAAAGGCCTGATTTTTTCCTTAGGAATTATCTGTGCGGCAGCTTCATGCTGCATGATGGAAAATGAAGTCAAGAATGTGGATGCGGATACCATCTGTGCAAAAGTTTCCCTAATGACACGGGGTTTATGTAGGAAGGAACTGGCTTTCTTGAACAAGTCGGAAGGTCTTACTTACGGTGAAAAACTGTATCAGAAATATGGACTTAGAGGAATACGCGGAGAAGTGGAAGGCGGTTTTCCTACGGTACGGAATTCCGCTCTTCCTGTGCTAAAGAAGCTAAAACGTTTGAAGACCATACATATCAATGATAGTTTGGTGCAAGTCCTTCTTTATCTAATGGCGGTAAACGAAGATACCAATATCGTTGCAAGACATGATTTAGAAACGTTGGAATATGTTCACCGCTATGCAAAGCGGGTACTGGAATCGGGCGGTATGCTAACCTCGAAAGGCGAGCAGATGGTCTATGAAATGGACAGGGAATTCATCCGGAGAAATATCAGTCCGGGAGGATCAGCTGATCTTCTTGCCGTAACCGTTATGTTTGATCTTTTGGCAGAATGAGTAAAAATATATTATGGTAAACCGTACCAAATAGGTGCGGTTTTTATATTCATTCCCCATATATTTTATGGCTGGAACTTGCATGCAGGTCTCCTTCTCATTCTGTCAGGAGAAGAAGAAAAAAGCGTGAGCGAGTCTGAAGGTGGGTCTCATTCAAACAAGGGAAGGCGAAAAAAGCCTTAGCCTGTCTGAATGCGGGTCTCATTCGGACAAGGGAAGGGGAAAAAAGCTTAAGTCTGTCTGAATGCGGGTCTCATTCGGACAAGGAAAGGAGAAAAAAGCTTAAGTCTGTCTGAATGCGGGTCTGATTCGGACAAGAGAAGGAGAAAAAAGCCTAAGTCTGTCTGAATGCGGGTCTCATTCAGACAAGGGAAGGAGAAAAAAGCTTAAGTCTGTCTGAATGCGGGTCTCATTCGGACAAGGGAAGGGGAAAAAAGCTTAAGTCTGTCTGAATGCGGGTCTCATTCGGACAAGGGAAGGAGAAAAAAGCTTAAGTCTGTCTGAATGCGGGTCTCATTCGGACAAGGGAAGGAGAAAAAAGCTTAAGTCTGTCTGAATGCGGGTCTCATTCGGACAAGGGAAGGGGAAAAAAGCTTAGCCTGTCTGAATGCGGTTCTCATTCGGACAAGGGAAGGGAAAAAAAGCTTAAGTCTGTCTGAATGCGGGTCTCATTCGGACAAGGCAAGGCAAAAAAGGCGAAAGCCTGTCTGAATGCGGGTCTCATTCGGACAAGGGAAGGGAAAAAAAGCTTAAGTCTGTCTGAATGCGGGTCTCATTCGGACAAGGCAAGGCAAAAAAGGCGAAAGCCTGTCTGAATGCGGGTCTCATTCGGACAAGGGAAGGGAAAAAAAGCTTAAGTCTGTCTGAATGCGGGTCTCATTCGGACAAGGCAAGGCAAAAAAGGCGAAAGCCAGTCTGAAAGCGGGTCTCATTCGGACAAGGGAAGGAGAAAAAAGCTTAAGTCTGTCTGAAAGCGGGTCTCATTCGGACAAGGGAAGGGAAAAAAAGCTTAAGTCTGTCTGAAAGCGGGTCTCATTCGGACAAGGGAAGGAGAAAAAAGCTTAAGTCTGTCTGAATGCGGGTCTCATTCGGACAAGGGAAGGAGAAAAAAGCTTAAGTCTGTCTGAATGCGGGTCTCATTCGGACAAGGGAAGGAGAAAAAAGCTTAAGTCTGTCTGAATGCGGGTCTCATTCGGACAAGGGAAGGAGAAAAAGGCTTAAGTCTGTCTGAATGCGGGCCTCATTCGGACAAGGGAAGAAGAAAAAAGCTTAAGTCAGTCTGAATGCAAGACTCATTCAGACAAGGCGAGGCAAAATGCAACGACAGCTGACCGAAAAAGGCTCGAGAATCGTAAAGCAATGGACGGTAAAAATAAAAATATTAATTATATCGAGGATTTTCACAGCTACCTGGAAGAGGACACAAGAATAAACAGATAGCTAAAGGGGTCCAACTAAAAGACCCATCAAAATGGATTAGGGTAGGTTGATTATTTAGAAGCCAGTAAGGGGTTAAGTTAGTAACTGTTAAAAATATTCGATAAAATTAGATTACGATAATCATAAGATCATTGTAAAAATATTAGGGAGGAAGAGTAATTTGAAACGGGTTGTTATTTCTTGGAGTGGCGGAAAGGATTGCTGTATGTGTTTAGACAGAGTGATCCAACAAGGTTACCAAATTGTGGGATTAATTACCATGGTTTCTGATGTTTTTAGGAGAACATGTGCTCATGGTATTCCGATAGATGTTGTAAAAATGCAAGCTGAGGCATTACAAATACCTATCACTTTTATAAATTCTACGCCTGATTACGAAAATCAATTGGTAAACGCTCTTATAGACATGAAGGAAAATCAAAATGTCGATACGGTAATTTTCGGATCCCTTTATGTAGAGACAGACCGACAGTGGAATGAACAAGCTGCTGCGAAAGCAGGACTTCATTCGGAATTCCCCCTTTGGATTCGTTCAGAAGAAGTAAGTAAGTTAGCCGAAGAATGGTTACAATTAGGGTATAAGGCCGTTATTTGTAGGGTGAAAGATGGTTTTTTAGACAAGTCTTGGGTAGGGGAAAATCTAAATTCTAATTTTTTCTCTCACGCTATCCATTCGGATATTTGCCCGATGGGGGAAATGGGGGAATTTCATACATTTGTTCTTGATGGCCCCTTATTTAAAAAGAGCTTAGAAGTGACTCATTCTGATACTGTATTAAACAGCGGTCTCTGGTCATTAGATATTAAAGGGACAAAATTAGCAGCGAAATGATTTTCCCAAATGGAGGCGCTATTGTTAGATATAGCAAATAGGCTATTCACTCATAGATTTACTTAACCTTTTTTATTTTTCTTTTACAATTATGTATTAATTAGAGGATCAAACTGAGAGGGAAGTGTGCGTACATGCGATTAAGAGGAAAGAAAATTATTAGCCTGGTGCATCACGAGTTTGAAGATTTAGAGCTTTGGTACCCCATTCTTAGACTTCAGGAGGAAGGTGCGGTTGTCCATCTGGCAGGAGAAAAGGCCAATGAGAAATACATTGGAAAATACGGCGTACCGGCGCAATCCGAGCTTGCTTACAGTGATGTTCAAGCTGAAGATTATGATGCGATTTTAGTCCCGGGAGGATGGGCGCCTGATAAAATCCGCCGCTTTCCTGAAGTGCTTTCCCTGATTCAGCAGATGAATGCCGGCGAAAAGCCGATTGGCCAAATTTGTCATGCAGGCTGGGTGCTGATTTCTGCGAAAATCCTTCAGGGGAAAAAAGTAACCAGTACGCCCGGTATTAAGGATGATATGGAAAATGCGGGTGCCATTTGGTATGACGAACCGGTAGTGACAGACGGTCACCTTGTCTCAAGCCGCCGTCCGCCCGATCTGCCCGACTATTTAAGGGAATTTATTCATGTACTAGAACAAAAATAGTTATATGTATGGCATTTTAGGGAGAGAAATCTCCCTTTTTTGGTTGCTTTTTTTACCCGTATTCGGACAGGTCAATCAGGAAATCGCCTGTGGGAGTCCGAATGCGAGCCTTATTTTGAAAGGCCGAGCAGGAAAAGAATGGCTTGGAAACTTCAAGCCATTCTTTAAGTGTATTTTAATGCGGTTTCATCGGTGAAAAGCTTGTGTTTAATGGTGAGATTCCACCTGCGTTTTACAGTTTTGCACCCCGCAAGTGAACCCGTTATTTTGGTAAAGGTAGGCTGTTTTTATGCTAACTCTTTCTCTCCGCAGTAGACTCTCTAATAATTAACTTGGTGGGTAACAGGATTTCATGTATCGGTTCTTCTTTATGATGGATTCTCCAGCAAAGCTGCTCTACTGCTTTTCTGCCAAAGTAGTTTAAATCGATATCCATTGTTGTGATCATAGGTGTCGAAATTTGTGACAATTGTCCGTTGTCAAAATTACACACAGATACCTCTTCGGGTACTTTAAAGCCTTTTTGCTGTAAAACGGAAGTGACGAGGAAACCATGTCCATCGTTTACACAAAACCAGGCGGTAGGTCTTGTCCGGAGCGTTTCAAAGAACATCGTGATTTCATCCATCGTTTCCTTAGCATCTGAAAAGATAAATTCCTGATTTGGTTGAATACCATATTTTTTTAAGGCAAGCAAATAACCCTCTAATCTTTCTTGATAGCTTGGAGAAAAAGTTACATCCCCGACAAAGGCAATGTCCTGATGTCCAAGTTGGATTAAGTGTTCGACAGCTTTATAGGCACCAAAGCGGTTATTCGTTAGTATCGAATCCGCTTGCAAATAGGGTGAATGATGATCGATTAAGACAGTAGGAATGCCCGTATCGATAATTTTTGCAATATAAGCTGTACTGATATGAGATAAAATTAAAATTCCATCGATTTCATGATTGGATAACAAGGCAGGCAGAATTAAATTCCTTTTTGAATCATTATTAATCGATTCAATAAATAGATTCATGCCGCGATGTCTTAGTTCTTTTTCGATACTTAAATAAATCTCCCCAAAAAAGCTTTTTAGCGAAAAGGCATACTCAGAGGCGATTAACGCAATGTTTTTTGGAGCCTTTTTTTCCACTTGTTTTTGTTTACGGCTTGTTTGGTATTGATACCCTAATTCATCCGCAGCTTTTTCAACAAGCCTCCTTGTCTCTTCGCTAACCCCTGGCTTTCCGGACAATGCTTGAGAAACAGAGTTTTTCGAGATCTTTAGTCGATCCGCTATATCCTGCATTGACACTTTCTTTTCCATATATAAAATTTCTCCCTTAAATTTAAGTGAAACTGAATTTATTGTAATTACATTGTAACGTTACAAAGGAGATATTACAATAGTGGATCAAAGAATAATCAAGTTAAGACTCTATTAGATTTGTAAATTTTTTATAAAATAATGTTTGACATTACAAAAAAGAGGTGTGATAATGATGTTGTAATGTTAATGACAACATTACAAAGAACAACTTGTAATTTAATATCATTTTGGGAATGAGGGATCTACTGCGAGTTGACCATTTTAACAGCTATACATCTTTTTATTTTACTTTTTTTTGAAAGACAATGATAGCGCTAACAACAATTTGGTTCATGACATCAATGGAAATCCGCTTTTTTCAACTGGAATAATAGTTTTATAGAATAACTTTTCATTTTATCATTACATTTTCATTTGTAAGGTAGGGAAATGATATTAATAATTGGAGGGAAATAGGATGAAAATAAAAAAAGCGGCATCCGTATTGTTTGCTGCATCACTTACTCTTGGCGGACTTGCTGCCTGCTCTACAGGTAATAGTGATGCAAAAACGGCCAGTTCTAGCAATGGGGTAACAACGATTGAATTCTGGGCAGCTCCAAACCCGACACAGCAAGTGTATTGGAAGGAAATTGCAGCTGAATTTACGAAAGAAAATCCAAAGATTAAAGTTAATGTCAGTCCAATGAAGGAAAGTCCGACATCTGAAGCCAGTATTCAATCGGCGATTGCCGGCGGAAGTGCACCGACGATGTCTGAGAATATTAACCGTGGTTTTGCCGCTCAATTAGCTGATAGTAAAGCACTTGTTCCATTAGATCAGTTAGATGGATGGGATAAAGTAAAGCAAAGCCGTAATATGGAAAACACGATGAAGGGCTGGCAATTTGCCGACGGTCATCAATATGTATTACCTATCTACTCCAACGCTATGTTGTTTGGCTGGAGACTTGACATCTTAAAACAGCTTGGCTATAACGAGCCGCCAAAAACATATAGTGACATGCTGGATGTGGCGAAGAAATTAAAAGCAAAATTCCCTGACAAGTATGTGTGGGCAAAAGCGGATCTTGCAGACCCGACTGCTTGGAAAAGATGGTTTGACTTCTTTATGTTATATGATGCAGCATCCAATGGAAATAAATTTGTTGAGGGCAGTAAGTTCACAGGAGATGAAAAAGCCGGAGAACAGGTTCTTGGCTTTGTGAATGACCTTCGTAAAGATAATGCTTTATTAACAAGACAGGCCAAAGATCCGTTTGAATCCGGATTAGGTATTTTCGTAGATGTTGGACCTTGGACGATCCCATACTGGGCAGATAAATTCCCGAGCATGAAATATAACGAAACGTATACATTAACACCGCCTCCGGTTCCAGATGGTACGGATACATCAAAGGTTAAAACGTTTGCTGATACAAAAGGTTTAGTTATCTACGCTTCTGCGACTAAAGATCAACAAAAAGCAGCAATGAAATTTATTCAATGGGTCTATTCCAATCCGAAAAACGACTTAACATGGCTTGAAAAAACAAGCTTACCACCAGCACGTGATGATTTAACAACTAACGATACATTTAAGGCGTTCTTTGATAAAAATCCGGCATTACAACCGTATGCGGCTGCCGTTCCAAATGCGATTCCGCCAATGGATAACGCAAAATATAACGATCTTCAAACATTCATCGGCCAACAGGCATTCAATCCGGTTGTTAAGGGTGAAAAAGATCCGAAAGCTGCATGGACTGATATGCAGAAGGCCATTGAGGGGGCTCTCAAATAATGGGAACGAAACAAGGGAGGTTGGGCTGGCTTTTTGCCAGTCCTTATCTTATATATGGGCTCGTTTTCTTTCTAATTCCGCTTGTTTGGTCACTTTTCTTATCGTTTACGGATTGGAATTTAATCTCGCCAACCTTTAATTTTAAAGGTTTTGCCAATTATATTGCGGCTTTTCAGAGTCCGGGTGTACAGGCGGCATTTTTCGTTACCTTTAAGTTTATGGCTGTATTTGTTCCTTTGGTTATTGCATCCTCGATTATTGTTGCCTTAATCATTCATGGATTACCGAAATTTAAAGGACTGTTTTTAATCGGATTTTTCCTTCCGTATTTAGCATCAGGGGTTGTTTCGTCGTTAATCGTAAAAGGAATCTTATCCTACAACAGCCCGGTGAATGAATTTTTACGAAAATCACTTGGCATCGATATCGACTGGCTTGGAAAACCATTTGCCGCCCTGTTTGTTGTTGCCTTGATTATTGCTTGGAAATTTACGGGGTATTACGCATTGATTTTAACGTCAGGGTTCGAAAGCATTAGCCAGGAGGTTTATGAAGCGGCGATGATCGATGGAGTAAATCCTTGGCAGCGTTTTTGGAAAATTACCTTCCCGCTTCTTTATCCCGCGTTGTATACGGTGTTAATTTTAGCGATCGGTGTGACGTTTGGAATTTTTACAGAGGTTTATCAATTAACCGGCGGGGGACCGAATTTTGCCACTAATACATGGCAAATGGAGATTTTCACCCGTGCCTTTACCAATCTGCAAGCAGGTTATGCTTCGGCAGTGGCCATTATTGCTTCAATCGTGACATTTATTTCAATCTTCATCATTCGAAAACTCTTAGAAATGTGGGGGAAACGAAATGGTTGGGTCTAAGAAAAAAGGATTATTGCTCAGGTACATCCTTGCGATTGTTCTCTTACTGATTATGATTTTTCCCTATATTTATATGGTGCTAAGTTCCTTTGCTGTTTGGGATCAAGTCGATAAAAAACTCATTCCCACTCATTTTAGCCTGAAATCGTATCAATGGCTGTTGGGTGGAGGCGAAGCAGTGATTCCAAGGCCATGGATTCATGCCTTTTTTAACAGCTTCCTTGTCTCGGCGGGTTCAACGCTGTTAATGATGGTCACCGGGGTCATGGTTGCTTATTCACTGGCAAAAATCCCGTTTAAGGGAAGAGATACCGTTAACAATTTTATTTTATTTCAAATGTTTTTTCCCGCTATTATCCTGTTAATTCCAACTTTTCTCGTTATTCAACGGATTGGAATGTATGACTCTTATTGGGGCATGATTTTGCCGAAGGCACTAAGTTTATGGGCAGTGTTTATGTATACCAACTTTTTCAAAGCGATACCGGATACGTTTATTGAAGCCGCAAAATTAGATGGTGCCAATGATTTGCAAATCATGTTCAAAGTTGTTTTACCGATGTCAAAATCGATTAGTACCGTTATTTTCTTGTTCCTGTTTATGGAAAGATGGACTGAATTGTTATGGGATATGTTAGTGACGAAGAGTGATGGCATGTTAACGCTGAATGTCTTGTTATCACAGATGTTCGGTCCATATGGAGGCTATCCTGGCCCAATGTATGCAGCATCCGTGTTGTTAACCTTACCGATCATTATTATTTTCTTGATCTTCTCAAAGAAATTCCAAGAAGGTATGCAGTTTACGCTTAAATAACGGCTCGTTTTTGAGAATCTGGCTAGAGAATTGTGAACTTTACGGAATTGATTGTGAACTCCGCGGGATTCGGACAAAAATCGGCGGAATTCAGCCTGATTCTTGCGGAATAAATGGTGAAATCGGCGGAAATCTTACTAAAGTTTGCGGAATTAGGAAAATGGAACTTACTAATTAGGGAATCAGTCTAAATAATCAAAGCTGGGAGTCCTAAATAAGATGACGAAATGGTGGAAACAAGCGGTTTTTTATGAAATTTATATGCCGAGCTTTAAGGACGGAACCGGTGATGGAATCGGTGATTTTGCCGGGATCACCTCAAAGCTCGATTATTTAAAGGAATTAGGGGTTGAAGGGATATGGCTGACTCCCTTTTATTCATCACCAAAGGTCGATAACGGCTATGATATTGCCGATTATTATGATATTGATCCTGATTATGGAACAATGGCAGATTTTGATTTGTTTATCAAAGAAGCTCATCAACGGGGAATTCGGGTCATTGCTGATTTGGTACTGAACCACACCTCATCAGAGCACCCATGGTTTCAAGAGTCCAAATCAGCAAAGGATCATCCGAAACGTGATTGGTATATCTGGAGAGATGAACCAAATAATTGGGAATCCTTCTTTGGCGGCTCGGCATGGGAATATGATGCGTTAACCAACCAATATTATTACCATGCCTTTGCCAAGGAACAGGTGGATTTAAATTGGGCAAATCCTGAAGTAAAAGCTGCCATGTTCGAGGTCATGAAATTTTGGCTCGACAAGGGAGTCGATGGCTTCCGGCTTGATGTGATCAATTTTTTAAAGGTAAATGATACGTTTCAGGATAATCCTTTTGATGATAAAAACGAACAACACCATTTATATGATAAAGACCAAGAAGGAATTTTAACGATTATTGAAGAAATTGCCGCTTTTGTACATCAATATCCTGATAAATTTCTTGTTGGCGAGGTGGGCTCCGAGGAACTGGATATCCTGAAGCGGTATTCGGGCAAGGAACTGTTGGATGTTGTCTTTAATTTTAATATTGGAAGTATTGGAGAGTTTGATGTTGATCGGCTCTTTAGAGGATTAGTAGAAACAGAGCAGGCTTATTCTCGAGAGCAGTTTCCGACTTTGTTCTTTTCAAGTCATGATATGTCGCGATATATTTCACGATTTGGCGGTAATGAGGAGCGGGCGAAGCTGATTGCAACCTTAATGCTGACAGCGAAGGGTGTTCCGTTCATATATTATGGCGATGAAATTGGCATGAATGATTGGATTACGGATGACATTACAAAAATGAAGGATGTTCAAGGCTTGATGGGGTATAAGCTGGCGCTAGAAGCGGGTAAAGCCAATGAAGATGCCGTAGTAAGCGCCAATGAAAAAAGCCGGGATAAGTCGCGGACGCCGATGCAATGGAATTCTGATACGAATGTTGGTTTTTCGGAAGGGCAGCCCTGGATAACGATTCCGAATGAAGCCTATGGTGTTAATGTTGCAGACCAGCAAAGTGACCCTGATTCGATGCTTTCTTTTTATAAAAGCTTGTTGAAGCTGCGGAAGGAACACTCTGCATTGCGGTTAGGGGAGTACCGGATTTTAGGGAATGAAGATGGACTGGTCTACTTCATGAGAGCAGATGATGTTGAAAAAATATGGGTTGTAGTGAACTTTACTGATCAATCAAGAAGGTTTGAGTTTAGTACGGATGTGAAATGGCTGCTGTCAACAAAGAGAACGTCCGTTGAGGGTGGAAAAATGCTAACGATTTTAGCAAATGACGCCATTATTTTAAAGGAGGATTCGGGAAAATGACCGTTTTAACGAAAGGGAATGTAAAAACATGTGAACAGCTTTTAGCGGACTTCGCTTCAAAAGCAAAACCGGCCAACCCTGAAAAAATTGTCTTCACAGGTATTGGTGAACAGGATGTCTATAATATTTCCGCACCGTTTGAGGATGAAGGGGAGCTTGTCATTGCAGGAAGAGTCGAGTCCCGTGAAAGTGAGCATTCCAATGTTTACTTCTTTGTTAAGCGCAATGGCGAGTGGGTCCCGCGGGCAGGTTCCCCTGTGTTTGAATTGCAGGATCCTTTTTTTACAAAGGTTGCTGGAGAATTAGTCCTTGGCGGAGTTCAGATTTTTCCCCATCCAACACTTGAAGGAGCACTTGGCTGGCGAACTGTCTTCTACAAAGGTACTTCCATTTCGGACTTGCGGGAATTTGCTAAGGGGCCCGACGGTATGAAAGACCTTCGTCTTGTTGAATTAAAGGATGGAAGCATCGGCGTATTAACACGGCCACAGGGTGAAAAAGGCGGTCGTGGGAAAATCGGCTGGACTCGTATCGCTTCATTATCAGAATTGACGATTGAGGTGATTAATGAAGCACCGTTGCTTGAGGGGCAGTTTATTGAGGATGAGTGGGGCGGCGCAAACGAGGCGCATCTGCTGGCAAATGGTCTAGTCGGTATTTTAGGACATGTGGCATCTTTTGATAAGGAAGGAAATCGTCATTACTATCCAATGGTATTTGTGTTAAATCCTGAAACTGGTGAATTTTCCGATATCGAGTTAATTGCGACAAGAAGCCAGTTCTTGCCTGGCCCATCGAAGCGGCCGGACTTAATGGATGTCGTGTTTAGCGGCGGCTTGGTTCGAAAATCAGTTGGCACAGCCGATTTATATTCGGGGATAAGTGATGCAGAAGCGCAAAAAATTACGATTAAAGATCCATTTTTAAAATACGAACAATAAAGGGAGAAATCAAAATGAACGTATATAGATATGAAGAAAACCCATTAGTCACTCCTGCAGATGTAAAGCCGCATCGCTCTGATTTTGAAGTCATTGGTGCCTTTAATGCAGGGGTTACGACCTTTAACGATGAAATTATTATGCTTCTTCGTGTAGCAGAGCGGCCAATTAGTGAAGACCCTAATATCGTGAAAGCACCGATTTATAATCCGCAAACAAATGAACTGGAGATATTGGAATTTCGTTTAGATGATCCTTCATACGATTTTTCTGATCCGCGGGTGATTCGTAAATCAGGAGAAACACAAGGTTTTACGTATTTAACGTCTTTATCGTATTTACGTATTGCGCGGAGCAAAGATGGTCACCGTTTTACTATTGATGACCAGCCTTTTGTTTACCCATCCAATGAATTAGAGATCTTTGGGATTGAAGACCCGCGGATTACTCAAATAGAAGATACGTATTATATCTATTTTAGTGCGGTTTCACCGGTAGGTGTCGGTGAAACGATGGTTTCTACCAAAGACTTTGTCACAACCGAGCATCATGGAATGATTTTTGCACCCGAAAATAAAGACGTCTTAATTTTTCCTGAAAAAATAAATGGAAAATATTATGCGATCCACCGTCCTGTTCCGAAAAGTGTGGGGGAGCCGGAAATGTGGATTGCTGAATCTACTAATCTATTACACTGGGGAAATCATAAACATTTACTAGGTTTGCGTTCGGGTATGTGGGACAGTGCCCGGATGGGCGGAGGAGCCGTTCCGTTTAAAACGGAAAAAGGCTGGCTCGAGCTTTATCACGGTGCGACCACGGATCACCGCTATTGTATGGGAGCTGTTTTACTGGATTTAGAGAATCCAACGAAGGTTATTGCCCGTTCAGACAAACCGATTTTAGAGCCTGAAGCTGCCTATGAAGTTGAAGGGTTTTTTGGTAATGTTGTCTTTTCTTGCGGTGCTGTTGTGGAAGGCGATGTTGTCAAAATGTTCTATGGTGTTGCCGATACCTCAATGGCTTGTGCTGAATTAAGCCTGCAAGAAATCCTGGATTCGTTGACGTATAGTAAATAAGGAACTTTTGTAGTGCCAAAATCATGTTTGCGATTTTGGCCTTTGCTTTTATTTTTTGAAAATATGGTTGCTTTCAGCTGACTAATGATGAACTTGGCAGAATTAAATGCGAACTTCGCTGAATTCGTGCAAAAATTGGCGGAAATAGCTTTGAACTCCGCGGAGTGAGGTAGAAAGTTTGCGGAATTCCGCTGATAAGACAAAACTTTTTAAGAAGGCGGGTGACGTTTCAATGAAACTGAATGAAAACTGGAAAATACGACAATTTGATGTAGGGGCAGCGCGTGACCTTGAAGTGGCGTCTCCTGAGTATATTGATTATTTTTGGATGACAGCTGCTGTACCCGGTGATGTTCATTCCACCTTGATTGACAGGAAACTGATCGAAGATCCCTTTTACGGACATAATGATTTGAAATGCCAGTGGATAGAGGAAAAGGTATGGTGGTACCGGAACACATTTGCGTTCCATGATGACCCCAAAAAAGAAGATCGATATGAGTTGATTTTTGAGGGACTTGATACGTTTGCGACGGTTTACCTAAACGGTGTTGAGCTGGGTTCAACTGAGAATATGTTTATTGCCCATACCTTTGACGTCACGCGGGAGCTGCGAAAAGGAAAAAATACGCTGGCAGTTAAATTTGATCCGATCCATCTTCATGTAAAGGACAAAGTTCAATATTACTGGTCCGGTTTTAGTAAAAAACGGATCTGGACGCGGAAAGCTCAAAGTCATTATGGCTGGGATTGGGGTCCGCGCTTAGTGGCTGCAGGAATTTGGAAGGAGGTCCATTTACAGAAAAGGACCTTTGCTAAACTCGATTCTGTCTTTGCTAAAACGATCTCCATTTCACCTGATCAGGCAATTGTCGAAGTGAATCTTGAAATCGAAACGTATCAAAAAGATAAAGAATATGAGGCAGCTATCAGTCTATCTTATGGAGAAGAAAGTTTTTCAACTAAAGTAGAAATCAACCGTAAAAAAGCAACCGCTACAATAGCGGTGACCAATCCAAAGCTATGGTGGACACATGATATTGGGACGCCGCATCTTTATCGACTTTCCATCGAATTGTTTGCTGACGGTGTAAGGATTGATGAGCAACAGGAAAGCTTGGGAATCCGCACGATTGAAGTACAACGAACAGATGAAGCGGGAGATCCTTGTTTTACCTTTGTCCTAAATGGGGAAAAGGTATTTGCGAAGGGTGCCAACTGGATTCCGATTGATAGTTTCATAGGGGCTGTGCCGGATTCCCGGTACAAGCATTTAATCAGGATGTCTAAAGACGCCAATATGAATATGCTCAGGGTCTGGGGCGGAGGCATCTATGAAAAAGATGTGTTCTATGAAGAGTGTAATCGTCTTGGAATCTTGGTTTGGCAGGACTTTATGTTCTCATGCGCCTTGTATCCGGATTACAATAAAAACTTTATGGCTAACGTCAGAGAAGAAGTGGTCCATGTTGTGAAACGGCTGCGTAATCATCCTTGCTTGGCGATCTGGTGCGGTAACAATGAGAATGATTGGCTATATGAAGCGTTGTTTTCTTCAGGTGAAATTACGCATCCTTTTTACGGTGAAAAAATATACCATGAATTAATGCCTGAAATAGTAGAAGAACTCGACCCAACGCGGCTGTTTTGGCCAAGCTCTCCTTTTGGGGGGAATGACCACAACTCCAGGGAACAGGGTGACACGCATAATTGGCAGGTTTGGCACGGTAATATTGAGCCACGGACATTTGGCGAACCGCAGAAAGTGGATTACAGCGTCGATGGTCTTTCTTTTAAAAATTTTAAAAATGATACCACGCTCTTTGCCAGTGAGTTTGGCATGCATGCTTCCTCAAACCGCTATACGTTAGAGCGAAATATCCCTAAGGATCAATTTTTTTGGGGAAGCGAAGAGATGGCGTACCGCAATAAAGATATCCATCATCCAAAGGGAATTTTGTTAATGGAAGGCTACACGGGAGTTCCGAGGAATTTGGATGAGTACATTTCCTATTCGATGCTAACGCAGGCAGAAGGATTAAAGTTTGGCATCGAACATTATCGCCGCAATAAACCGCACACAAGCGGGGCGTTATTTTGGCAGCTAAATGACTGCTGGCCCGGTACGAGCTGGTCGGTTATCGATTATTACTTATTGCCAAAGGCTTCCTATCATTATGCAAGAAAATTCTATAGTCCGATTCTATTAACGATTGATCATGAGCCGGGAAAAGAGATTAAGCTTTGGGTTGTCAATGATCGATTAGAGACCTATCAGGATGAAATGGAGCTTGCTGTATATGGTTTTAACGGCGAAAAAGTATTTTCTAAGCATTGGATGGTTACAGTCCAGGCTAATGCGGCTGAACAAGTAGATGTAGTTCTCGAAAAAGATGCTTTAAATGGACTTCCTCCTGAAGAGGCTGTTATGGTTATTCGCTCAAAAAATAATAAAACCTATGAAAATATTTATTATTTCCGCGACCACAAGGATTTGAAGCTTCCCGATTCGGAATTAACCGTTTCCGTTCACCAAGAAAGCAATGAGCTGAGGGTTTCTACTAATGGACTGGCGAGAATGGTAACAATTGAAATCGATAGCGAGCAGCTGGTGATTGAGGATAATTTCTTCGATTTGCCGGCAAATGGGACAAAAAGGATTAAAGTTGAGCAAGCTGAGGGGAAAGAAATCCCTTGGGAATCGCTGCGAGTAAAGGCGATCAACAGTGTAAAAACGATTGTAGCGGAGGGATGATGAGGATGAAAGCGGCAGTTTTACAAGGAACAAAGCAAATTGAAGTGGTGGATTGGCAAAATCCATCACCATCGCCTGATGAGGTAATTGTTAGGGTAAAAAGCTGTGGAATTTGTGGAACCGATCAGCATATTTATCATGGACAACCGGGTTCCGCCGAGGTTCATCCACCTATTGTTCTTGGGCATGAATTAGCTGGAGAAATTGTCGAAGTGGGGGCGGAAGTTTCAAACGTACAAAAAGGCGACCGTGTTTCGATTGATCCCAACATTTATTGCGGAGCCTGCAAGTATTGCCGCAGCAACCGGGCTCATTTATGCAATGATTTGCAGGCGGTAGGTGTTACAAGAGATGGCGGCATGAGCGAGTATTGCAGAGTACCGGCTGCTAATTGTTACAAGATTCCGGAGCATATGACATTTGAAGAGGCGGCGCTTGTGGAGCCGTTAGGCTGTGTACTGCATGGTTTTAAAAAAATTCACTTATCGCCCTTAAGTAAGGTACTAATCATTGGCGGCGGATTTATCGGACAATTATTTTTACAATTGGTAAAACATCAAAACGTTCATTCTATCGTTGTCAGTGAACCTACAGAGAACAAAAGGGAGCTTCTTTACCAGCTGGGGGCCGATGAGGTGATCCATCCGATGAATGCTGCACATCTTGAGGCAGATGTTGTGATTGAATGTGCGGGAAGGCCGGAAAGTATGGAACTTGCCGTTAAATCTGCGGCAAAAGGCGGTCAGGTATTACTCTTTGGAGTTGCTGCACCAGAAACATCTATTTCTGTTTCACCATTTGAAATTTTTTCGAAGGAGCTAACTATTAAAGGTTCCTTTATAAATCCATATACGCATGAAGAGGCGATCTCGCTGATTGCCAAAAAGGCCGTGGAAGTACAGTCGCTTATTTCACATCGGTTTTCCATTGAGGAACTGCCAGCGGCTATGGCCAACTATCCTCACCTAAATGTTTCCAAATGTATTATTATCCACTAGTTGGCCTTTATAAAAGGAGAAAAAATAATGTTTGCTATTTTTAAATCTTTTTCCACGGAATTAAAGTTTTATTTACTCATGAATACCTTTTTCTGTTTTGGAGGGGCTTTGTCCGGAGTTTTTCAAAGTGTATTCTTATGGAAAATGGATAAAACCTATTCATTGCTGGCTTACTACAGCTTGTATTGGTCCGTTTCAATTATCATTTGTTTTGTGCTTTGTTCGTGGATAGCAAGGAAGACAAGCCCGATGATTACAATGCGATTAGGTTTTGTTTTTTATTTGATCACTTATTTAATCATCCTTATTTTTCATGACACCTTACGTGATCATATGATGCTGCTCGGCGGCACAAACGGTTTGGCAATGAGCCTGTATTATGTCGGAGTCCATATGGCCGTTTTAGATTTAACCACCAATGATAAGCGCGATCAATTTCTTTATATTCAAGGAATTTTAAATACCATCGGAGGAGTCGTCGCTCCGCTTTTAGCCGGCACGATGATTTCGCAATTCCATGGAATGACTGGATATTATATTGTTTTTATCGCGACATGTTTTTTCTTTTTCATTACTTTTTTAGTTTCTTTAAAAGTAAAAGGGGAACCAATTGCTCTTAAAAGCTATTTTTGGGATGTAGTAAGGCATCCAACACATGAATGGAAAAAGATGTACTCTGTAATGTTTGCCGATGGGATTGTTTCGGGCGTTTACTCGACGTTTTTAATTACGATGATTACGTTCAAAGTAGCCGGTGGAGAAATGAACCTTGGTGTTTTTAATACAGGCGCTGAAATTGTTTCTATTCTTGCCTTTGTTGTGCTCGCCAAGTTTTCCAATCCTGATTATCGGATTGCTATTTTTGCTCTCGGATCGGTTAGTATTTTACTAGGATCTGTCTTACTATCGGTGTTGCCGGTTTTAATTTCGCTCGTTATTTTTGGAATCATTCAACCGGTTGCATCCAATATGATTAATACCTCCATGAATGCGATGATTTATGCGTCAATTGAAAAAGACCCTCAGTACAAAGAAAAACGTTTGGATTATATCATTATTCGTGAGATTCCACTTGGTTTGGGTAGAATCATCGGTGTTTTCCTGTTTTTAGCTATGAGAAAATACTTTGATATTGATCGGCTTCTACCTGTTTCGTTTAGCATCTTTCCGATTGTGTACGTGTTAATGGTTCCCTCTTTATATTTTGTTTGGAAAAAACCGAAAAGGCTGTCAAAGGTAATGAATAATCTAGACACTTAATTGCTGATTTCGGATGTCGGGATTAGTTGATAGAATATTTAATAAAAATTTCATCAACTAAATACCGGAGAAAATGGTAAAATATTTTAATAACTTAAACATGGAGGGATTTGCAGATGTTAGGAGCAATCGAAGCAGGCGGGACAAAGTTTGTTTGTGCGGTTGGAGATGAAAGCGGAAAAATTATTGAACGAGTTCAGTTTCCAACAATCGTACCTGAGGAAACCATTCCAAAGGTAATCGAATTTTTTGGAAAATATCCGGTGAAAGCGATTGGGATTGGTTCGTTCGGACCGATCGATGTGAACAAGGAAAGCCCGACCTACGGTAATATTACTTCCACACCGAAACCGGGCTGGAAGGATTACCCGTTTGTACAAGTATTAAAAGAGGATTTTTCTGTTCCCATTGGTTTTAATACGGATGTCAATGCTGCAGCGCTGGGAGAAGCTACACTTGGAGCGGCTAAAGGCTTGGATAGTTGCTTGTACATAACTGTCGGTACCGGGATTGGAGCAGGTGCAATCGTTCAGGGGAAACTTCTTCAAGGACTAACACATCCTGAAATGGGACATATTCTTGTAAGACGCCATCCAAATGATGCATATGAAGGAAAGTGCCCGTATCATCATGATTGCCTGGAGGGGCTTGCTGCCGGTCCGGCGATTGAAGACCGCTGGGGTGAAAAAGGGTTTCATTTGGTTGAACGAGCTGAAGTTTGGGATTTGGAAGGATATTATATTGCACAGGCACTCATGCAGTATATTTTGATTCTTTCACCGAAAAGGATTATCCTTGGTGGTGGCGTTATGAAGCAGGAACAAGTATTTTCTTCTATCTATAAGTATTTGCCGGAACTCCTTAACAATTATGTGGTGCTGCCTGAGCTTGCTACTTATATTGTCAGTCCCGGCCTAGGTGATGATGCGGGGATTACGGGAGCCCTTCTGCTTGCACACCGGGCATTTCAAGAGAATTAAATCGTTTTGCTGGAGGTAAATAAATTGCAGCCATTATTTTTAAAACCGGTTTTTAAGGAAAGAATTTGGGGCGGAACAGCATTACAAAAGGAATTTGGATACGATATTCCATCCGATCAGACCGGGGAATGCTGGGCCATTTCCGCCCATCCGAATGGACCGTCTATTGTGAAGGATGGACCATATGCGGGTATGGCTTTAGACGAGCTGTGGCGAGAGCATCCGGAGTTATTTGGAAATCCGAAAGAAGCGGTTTTTCCATTATTAACGAAGATTTTAGATGCGAATATGGATTTATCGGTACAGGTGCACCCTGATGATTCGTATGCGATGATCAATGAAAATGGAGAGTTAGGGAAGACGGAATGCTGGTATATCATTGACTGCAAAGAAGATGCCGATATGATTTTCGGCCACAATGCGAAGACAAAGGAAGAATTGGTCGAGCAAATGAATGCCGGGAAATGGAATGAATTACTCCGCAGAGTGAAAATCAAGCCGGGCGACTTTTTCTATGTGCCAAGTGGCACTATCCACGCCTTATGTGAAGGAACGTTAGTTTTAGAAACGCAGCAAAGCTCCGATACAACCTACCGGGTGTACGATTACGACCGCAGGGATGCGGAAGGGAATTTGCGAGCACTTCACTTGGAAAAAGCGATTGATGTTACCACCGTGCCGCATCAGGATGCTGTGAATATTCCTACTGTTCGGGAGAAAGAAAATTTGGCCGTTACTACGTTTGTGGAATCGGCGTTTTTCTCCGTTTATAAATGGGATGTGAGCGGAAAGTCTTCGTTTGCCTATCATGATCATTATTTGCTTCTCAGCGTCATTAAGGGTGAGGGAACCCTTGTTCATAACGGTGTGAAGTATGGATTGGGAAAAGGGACTCATCTTATCATTCCTGTGGGTATGGGAGAATTTGAAATCGATGGGGAATGTGAATTGATTGTTTCTCATACGTAATGAAAGAACCAAAAAAAGCGTAGAAGGCCCATTGGGCTTTCCTACGCTTTTTACATTTAATTGTTTTAAGGAATATTAAAGTTTATCCGCGATTTATCAGAACAAAAAACCAATCATTAGTTTTACCCAACCGAAAAACGCCAGCCATAACGGAACACTCAGAGAAGTACCCCAAAATAGTCCAACCAAGAAATTACCCTGCCTGTCCATGAAATCCACTTCCTTTTGAAAGTTGTAGATTACCTTTGTGCTTTTCAATTGTGTTCTTTTTACTATAATTGCAAACGCTTTCAAAATAAATAGTCCATATTACCGAAATTGCTTAGATTACATCAATAGTAAATTTAATACCATATTATTATTTTCCTTATAGTAACAAATAAATAATAGGAGGAATAGGGAAGTGTGTCGGAAGGGGATTCATTGTTTTCGACAATTCTCATTAACGGAAAAAACATGTGGATTTTACAGGCTTTTTAAATAACGAATGAGTAAAAAAATTACTACCCATAAAGGAATAGATAAACCAATCCCCCAGAGGCAACCTTTCCCAAACTTTCTTCCATCATCTCTATCTGTCATCGTTCATCCCCCTCTGATGGAGCTACTCTTTGCTACTTTTTGTATTATTTTACCCGTTTCAGGATATATTTAATCATTTTGGTATATTCAATAGGTTAATAGAAAAATTATTATATAAAATGCTGCAGCTATTCGGCATTTTTTTTATGGAGCTATATCACAAGTAACTAGTAAAGCAGAAAGTTGAATTTTACTTCTGAGGACTTAGCAGTTTTTATAGGAAGATTTCGTAGCAGGATTCATCTTTCTATTAAACATGATGGGAACTAAGTAATCATTTCGACCTAGTTCGAAAGGATTACTTAGATTTACGTCAATCGTCTAAATCAACTTTAGCCAATTCTGAGAATAAAACACTTTGTGCCTCAATAGCAGTACCACCAATAGCTCTACCGAAAACATTAGCAATTACTTTATTACTATGCACAATGATTCGAACTTCGTAGTGCTCAATACCGCTAACAATCGCATCGAATAGAACCCATCTATTTGGTTGAAGATGAACTTTATTTCCCGGAACGAGCGTGGTTCCATGAAATACAGGGATTAAAGTTGGGCCTGATCCTATTTCATTTTCACCAGTATCCCAATTGTATACTTCAATCGTAATAGAATGACTGTGATCATCGAGATTAAAAACTTCTATATGAGTATCTACGGCAGTTAGTGAGCCGACATTGTTTAAAACACCTGTAGTATATATCCTAGTTTTGCTCAAATATAACACCCCCATTACTAGTAATACAATAGTTTATGGATTTCTAGTAATATGGTGTGTGCAAGTAATGTATTTAAGATAAAAATATCGATTGCCAAAGTAGGTAAAGTATTTTTGTATGTTGAGGAATGATATAAAATTGGTTCTACTTCATAGGGCTGTGAGAAGTGCGTGGGCGTGTCTGAATGCATGTCCCATTTGGACAAGGGAAGGAGAAAAAAGCGTGATCCAGTCTGAATACGGGTCTCATTCGGACAGGGCGAGGCCAAAAAAGCGAGAGCGTGTCTGAATGCGGGTCTCATTCGGACAGGGCGAGGCCAAAAAAGCGAGAGCGTGTCTGAATGCGGGTCTCATTCGGACAGGGGAAGGAGAAAAAAGCGTGATCCAGTCTGAATGCGGGTCTCATTCGGACAAGGCGGGGCCAAAAAAGCGAGAGCGTGTCTGAATGCGGGTCTCATTCGGACAGGGCGAGGCCAAAAAAGCGAGAGCGTGTCTGAATGCGGGTCTCATTCGGACAAGGCGGGGCCAAAAAAGCGAGAGCGTGTCTGAATGCGGGTCTCATTCGGACAGGGCGAGGCCAAAAAAGCGAAATCCAGTCTGAATACGGGTCACATTCGGACAGGGCGAAGAGAAAAGTAAGTGAGCATGTCTGAATACGGGTCACATTCGGACAGGGCGAGGCCAAAAAAGCGAAATCCAGTCTGAATACGGGTCTCATTCGGACAGGGCGAGGCCAAAAAAGCGAAATCCAGTCTGAATACGGGTCACATTCGGACAGGGCGAGGCCAAAAAAGCAAAATCCAGTCTGAATGCGTGTCTCATTCGGACAAGGCGAGGCCAAAAAAGCGAAATCCAGTCTGAATGCAAGCCTCATTCGGACAGGGGAAGGCCAAAAAAGCGAAATCCAGTCTGAATGCAAGCCTCATTCGGACAGGGCGAGGCCAAAAAAGAGAGATCCAGTCTGAATACGGGTCTCATTCGGACAGGGCGAGGCCAAAAAAGCGAAATCCAGTCTGAATACGGGTCACATTCGGACAGGGCGAGGCCAAAAAAGCGAAATCCAGTCTGAATACGGGTCACATTCGGACAGGGCGAGGCCAAAAAAGCGAGAGCGTGTCTGAATGCAAGCCTCATTCGGACAGGGGAAGGCCAAAAAAGCGAAATCCAGTCTGAATGCAAGCCTCATTCGGACAGGGGAAGGCCAAAAAAGCGAAATCCAGTCTGAATGCAAGCCTCATTCGGACAGGGGAAGGCCAAAAAAGCGAAATCCAGTCTGAATGCAAGCCTCATTCGGACAGGGGAAGGCCAAAAAAGCGAAATCCAGTCTGAATGCGTGTCTCATTCGGACAAGGCGAGGCCCAAAAAGCGAGAGCGTGTCTGAATGCGTGTCTCATTCGGACAAGGCGAGGCCCAAAAAGCGAGAGCGTGTCTGAATGCAAGCCTCATTCGGACAAGGCGAGGCCAAAAAAGAGAGATCCAGTCTGAATGCGTGTCTCATTCGGACAAGGCGAGGCTCAAAAAGCGAGAGCGTGTCTGAATGCGGGTCTCATTCGGACAGGGCGAGGCCAAAAAAGCAAAATCCAGTCTGAATGCGTGTCTCATTCGCGAGGCAGTTTTGTCCTTGATGATAACTTGTTATTTTTTTTGTGTTAAATCTTCTATAAACTGTTGTAAAATGAGGAATATAGGATAATATACCAAAAAAGGTATGAATCATAAGCTGGATTTCTTACAGTGCCGAAAATAGATTATACCAAGTGATTGGGGTTAGTGTGGATGGTAAATAACCAAACGAGGTATTCTCGTCTTGCAAATATAACAAAATTGATCAATTCCAGGCTGGAATTACGTGAAATGTTGGGGCATGTAACAACGGCAATCTCTGAAGAAATAGTCCGATGTGATTCTGTTGGTATTTTTTTACCACAGGGGGATGGGACATTTAGAGGTTATGTTGGAAAACCTGAAACCATAAATGGTGTGACGCTTGATACGCAGGTGATTGATCCTGAAATAGATTTATTGGCAAGAGAAGTGATTGAAACAAAAAGAACCATCTACATCCCTGATACTTCAAAGGATAATCGACCCGATCCCGTACCGGTTGAAGCATTTAAAGTTAAATCTATATTAGCTCTGCCTGTCTCAATTGAGCAAGAGTTATTTGGACTGGTTTTTTTGTTTGATTATGGAGTTGCTATGAACTTAACACAGTCAGAAATTCAAACGGTTGAGGCCTATGTGAATATGGCTGCTGTTGCAATACGAAATGCGAAGTATTTATCACAAAAGGAAAAGCTTATTTCAGAAAAGCAGTTGTTACTTGATGTTACACGTGATTTATCTACTTGTTCCTCGATACAGGAAAGTCTCCAAAAATGTTTTTTCTACTTAGGAAAGGTTTTGGATAACAATAATATAAGGGTTCACCTACTGGATCCTATAGCAGATAGAAGTGTTAGACATGCGTGTAACGGGAAAAAAGAAGACTTGATAGAGACATGTAATAAGATAAAAACGGACCGAAGTTTTGATGCATTGATTCAAATTGTTATCAAAACAAAAAAAGCAATCTTCATCCCAAATGTATTCGCTGATGAAAGACTTAATCATGATTTATGTCGGAAATATGCTGTAAAAGGTCTATTTATGATCCCATTAGTTTCAATGGACGAGGTTTTAGGAATCATCTCAGTTGTCAATTTGGAAGAAAAAGATCTCATCTATACTGAATCGCAAATCCAGCTTGCACAATCTATAGTGGATGCCACGGCTTCTACGTTATCCAGCTTATTGTATATGAACCAACTTGAAAACATGATAGAAGTGCGGACAAAGGAACTTACCATTGCGAACGAGAAAAATATGAATGTAATTGAAAGTATAACAGATGGGTTCATTGCATTGAATAAAGAATGGAGATTTATTTATTTAAATAAGTATCTTAATCTACCTCTTAAAAAAACACCACAAGACGTATTAGACAAGAATATTTGGGAAGTATTTCCGAAAGCCGTTGATACAGTCTTGTATAAAGAATTTCATAAAGCAATGGTAGAACGGATACCGGTACATTTTGAAATCCAATCTGTCTATTCCGATGATTGGTATGAAATTGTTGCTTACCCGTATGACGATGGAATTTGTAGTCTTATTAAGGACATAACGAAAAAAAAGCAATATGAGAAGGAATTCAAAAGGTTATCGGGGCTGGATTTAATTGGACAAATGGCTGCGGGTATCAGCCATGAAATAAGAAATCCCTTGACAACAGTACGGGGGTTTTTACAGATATTAAACGAACAGGATGAAATCGAAAAGTACAAACATTACATAAATTTAATGGTTGAAGAGCTTGACCGTGCGAATTCGATCATTACGGAGTTCCTTTCAATGAGTAATACAAGGACAACGGATTTACAGAGATTAGATTTAAATTCAATCATCCGTGATATCGCCCCATTAATTGAGGTTGACGCCTTTAACCAAAATAAAAGGATAAAATTAGATACGAACAACATCCAAGAATTATTTTTAAATCGGAACGAGATACGCCAATTATTAATAAACCTATACCGTAATGGCTTAGAAGCAATGAGTGAAGGAAAGGCTTTAACGATAAGAACTTACATGGCAGATGATTGTGTGATTCTTGCCGTGCAGGATCAAGGAAAAGGGATTAAGCCTGAAGTATTAGAAAAATTGGGAACTCCATTCTTCACGACCAAGGAAAAAGGTACGGGCTTGGGATTAGGTGTATGTTATGCGATTGCTGCCCGTCATCATGCAAAAATTGAAATTCAAACAGGACCGGAAGGCACTACTTTTTTTGTTAAATTTAAAAGCGATCATGTACAAATGTAGAAAATGTATATGACCGCTTTTTTTGTCGTTTAGGAAACTATAAAATAATTTGGTATGGGTAGCTTGAAAAAGTTATCTGAATCCAGCTCCATAAGGAAAGCTTCGGCAGCATTAGCATCGCACGAAGAAAAAGCGATAGCTTTTTCGAGGAGCGCCCAGCGGCCAGTGGGATTCGCTCTTCTCCCTACGATAAGTCAGCACGGAAAAGCTAACGCTCTCTTTCAAAGCAGGCCTGAATTTTGTTTTAAAATCTCTTTTTCAGCAGACGGGTAAATATGGCAACTACAACTTTAGGATGGAAAAGATGAAAAGGAGTTCGAATTAAATTCATTACTCTGGCAAGTCGGATATAAATTTCTGAATCCAAAGCTGAAGCTTGATAGACTCTCTTGGTATACCACTGTTTAATCGGCTGTAAGAGAGATTTTTCACCTTTTATTTTAGGGTAGCGAAAGGCTTCTGTAGTAGCCATGTCCCATGGAGTTGCGATCAATTTTGAAATCTTTTTATGAAAACTTTGAGTGAAACCTTTATCAAGCTGTTCAGCTTGGTGAAGATATTTTTTTAACGCTAAAGCTTCCATTGCAGCGACAGAAATACCTTGACCAAAAAGCGGGTCAAAACGACAATGAGCATCACCAATAACCAAGAATCCTTCGGGAATTTCCTGAACTAGGTCAAAACGTCTGCGTACCTGGTAAGGGATTTTATGAATTTTTATATCTGAAATCGGTTCTGATTGTTTAAGGAAATCAAGCACGTCGGGAGCAGGTAACCGCCCTGCATAAGCAAAAAATTCTTCATTTGTTTGCGGTGCACGCTCATTCGCGTAACCGCTAAAAGTGACAGAGAACTGATTCTCTTCAATGGTTTGGATAAAAGCACCGTAAGGATTTTCAGGGAAGCTTGGTGAAATAAGGAGGTTAGTCCAGTCTGGACGGTCTCGGTCTATTAGACGGAATAATCCGGTAGCATAGAATAATTGAATCCAAACCTTTTCTTCCTCAACCTCTATACCATAGGTTTTTAACCATTCAATACTCTTTGAACCAAATCCACTAGCATCAACAACAATGTCCGCATAAAGCTCTTCTTCCATTCCTGTTTTCAAGGATCGTACGCGAACCCCAAGGATTTTGTTTTGCTGACGATCTACAATCAACTGCTCCGTCATTGTTTCATATCTTGTGGTAATATTGGAAACTTGATTAATGCGTTTCTGTAAATGCCATTCAAGCATAGGGCGACTTTGCTGCACCATGATTAATTCTCCGGAAAATGGCTTTTTCCAGAAACCAAAATGATGCCATTTCAAATCTCCGGTAAAATTTGTTACGATACTTCCATCTTCGATCAATTGGTCCGTGAACTGCGGGAACATTTTCTCAATTGCTTCTTCTCCGCTTTTTAATAGGACATGGGGTTGAAAGCTTTGAGGTACTCTCTTTCTGGGTGTTTTATCTTTATACTCCCGATCAGCTTCCAAAATGAGTACTTGTTGAAAACAAGAAGACAAAGCCTTAGCAGCTAATTTTCCTGCAATACCTCCCCCAATAACAATCGCGTTTTCTTTCAAGCTTTTTCTCCTCCGTTCTAATTGTCTGCAACATATAATCATATTGTAGTAGGTTAACTTGGTCTAGTCACTAATTTCAGTGCCCGGTCACTTAAGAACAAAACTGGGGAGGACTGTCCTTAATAACGGGCGCTAACGCTTTTCTTATACAAGGACAAAAAGGTCTGCCCGTACTTGGCAGACCTTATAAACTACTTATTTAGTTTCACTAATTGTTTTTGTTTGGACATCGATTAGGTAGTTCTTTGTATTCTTGGTTATGGCACCGCCGTCCCCTTTAAAGATGGTGGACTTGGTCGTGTCAGTTGGCTCAATGTGAACAGGTACTTGTGTCTGCCCTGCTTTTAGGGTAAAGGATTGAGTGAAATTCATATCAGTCCCGACTGTTACTTTTCCCCCGTTGATGGTGAGGTCAGAGCCTTTAATCGCATTTCCTTTGACGGTCATAGTCGAACCATTTACATCGATTTGGCTGACTGCCAATGGCTCGTCAATCCAGCGTAGAATGGTATCCTGTACAACCATTTTGTTATTGCCCTGGTTGGTGACCACAATTTTCATATCGGTTCCTTGTGCACCATAGCCATAGTAGCTGATATCGTCATCCGTATGATTGGCTGGTGTATGGTCTGCCAGCCCTTCATGATCCCAGGTATTGTCCCTCGTATATTTATACGTAAGCTCAGTTCCTTCCTCCAACTCCGCCGTATATTCCCAATCAGGGGTTACGGCGCCGTTGCGGCTCATTTCCCAAGCACTGGTATTCCAGCCGTTTAGGCTTCCAGGTATATTCACTTGGGCCGTCAAAGGTGTATAATCTGGTGCATGTACCTTAAAGGTTACCTGTACCATGACAACTTCAGGAGTTACATTTACCGTGTTGGATTCCACAAAGTTCCCGGCTCGGTCATAGACACGCACTTGATAGTGGTAGGCTGTTCCGTTTGCCACCTGATAATCACGGAAGGTGAGGGTGCTGCCGTCCGCGGTTGTAAGCATTTGACCGTCACGATAAATAACCGTTTTAAATGGCTGATCCGGCTGCGTGAGTTTCCAGTTCAAGTTGACCTGACCTGACTCTTTAATCGGTGTGTCCAAAGTAACTTCCTTGGCAGGAGGGGTAGTATCTGTCGTGCTGTGTGTATAGGTCACTTCGCCCGTTGTGGAGTAAACCAACGTCTTTCCTAAATCCGGCGTAAAGACCATTCGGTATTCATACGTACCTGCTTCATATGCCGTAAAGCTTCCCTGAAACGCATTTGCTTGGTCTCCCTGAGCCTGGCCGTTATACAGGGCCTGGTAAGATGTCCAAGCCGTTTGGCCCTTCGGCCTTACTTGAAGCTCGGCTGTGATTCCTTCTGCTGCACCGGTTTCTGTCGCACCTGTCAGGTAAAAATCCGCTTTTACATTAGAGGTCTGCGCCAGATTTAGCTCTCCGTTATCCAATACAGTCAGGTCCTTGATGCTAGCTTTACTAACATCATAATGAGGGACAAGACCGGCAGTGACAGCAGGGGGAGATTCGTTTCCGTTTTTATCCACGGAGGTCACTTTAAAATAGTAGGTACGGCCATTGTTCAAATCGGAAATGTTCACAGTTGTAGATGTCGTTTCCTTCACTTTTGTCCATAATCCGCCGGCAACAGTAGATTGATAGACATAGAATTTTGTGCCATTTCCTTTCCAGCTTAAAGAGATCTGTTTGGAACCCTCTGTATCGGTTACATGTTTAACCGGCTCCGGTTTTGTCACTTTATTTAAGCTAATAAGCATTCTTCCTGATTCTGCCGGTACTGTCAACGAAAGTTTGCCATTATTCGTACCCGCCACGTACTTTTGATCCAATTGGTCCATAAACCAAAGCCCATTCATCAGCAGATCTTTTGTATCGATTTCAACCGTTTGTGCTTTTGTTCCTCTGTTGATAATGACGAGACCGGATTTCGATCCTTTTGTACGCAGGTAGGCTAACACATCACCCTTTGCGTAAACATGGTGCAGATCTCCATGGGCAAATAAGTCGGCGTTTTTCTTGCGAATTTGACCGATTTTTTTATAGTGATTAATCAGGTCTTTGTTTTCTTTTCCCCACGGATACGTACGACGGTCATCGGGGTCTTTGGATCCTGTTTGACCTGCTTCGTCTCCATAATAGATGGTCGGGGCTCCGGGGTAGCCCATTTGAAGGATAGAAGCCAGCTTCAATCGCTTCACGCCTTCATTGTAATTGTAGTTCGGATCTTGTTCTGCTCGGTTATATGTATCCGTGCCGTTGCCCAGCAGGAATACTGCCCGCGCCGTATCATGGGAACCCATCAGGTTCATGAGAGCATAAAAGGCTTCCTTCGGATAATCCTCCTGTACAGCCATTAGCGCGTTTTGTGCATTTTCTGCATTGCCGTTTTTCAAGTAATCCAAAATGGCCCCGCGGAACCGATAATTCATGACAGAGTCAAATTGATCCCCTAAAAAGTATTTGGAGGCATCATCCCAAATTTCTCCAAGAATGAGAGGCTTTTCTCCTGCTTGAAGGGTACTGCCGGCTCCTGTCATGTTCTTAGACTTCATTTGATTGCGGAATTCCTGCCAGAATGAGCTGTCCACTTCATTGGCTACATCCATGCGCCAGCCTGATGAACCGCGATTTACCCAGCTTTTTCCTACAGAGTCTTTATCATACATCATGTAGTTGTCATATTGTATGTTGTTCAGCTCACTTGGGTGGTTGACCTTTGTGCCGGTAACGGATTGGAATACAGGGAGACTATCATAGCCCCACCAGCCTTCATACTTATAATGCTCTCCGGTCGAAACACCGTTGACTTTTTCATTAGGAACTTTAACATTTTCAATATGGAACCAGTTTTCAAAGCCGTACGGGCTAAAGGTTTGTCCTTCGGCTACCAGTTGCTGCTTGGCTTTTTCCTTGGCAGCCGTTTCAGACACTTTTTCTTTATTCATCAAATCGTAAATACGGGACCAGTATTCATAGGCACCCACTGTTTTATATTTGTGGTAGCGGTCAAAATAGATAGAATCATCGGACACATGATTAAATACCCCGTCCAAAATCAGGTGCATATGCCGTTTTGATAATTCCTTGGCAAAATCCTCGAATTCCTTTTCCGTACCAAACATCGGATCTATCTGTTTATAGTCAGTTGTATCATACTTATGGTTGGATGGTGCATCGGCGATTGGATTTAAATACAATGTATTGACACCAAGAGATTGCAGATAATCAAGCTTTGCCTTGATACCGGCAATGTCCCCTCCAAAGAAATCGTTGCTCCATTCACCGTCACCGGTATAGGAAGCAGTGCCTTGTTCATTTGGATTGTCCGGCAGGGCGGACCAGGACGTCGGATGTTCAATAGGCTGGCTGCCGCGGGCTCCTATCTTGTCCTTTACATGGTCATTTGCTTTGTTTCCGTTATAAAAGCGGTCCGGATAGATTTGATAGACAACGGCTTCCTTCATCCAATCCGGTGTTTGATAGCCCGGGTCGAAAACCGTCAATTGGAAGAGGCCTGCATTTTTATCTACAGCTGTTCCGGTATGACCTTCCTGGGTGTCTTCCCCGTATTCCGCTGTTGCATCTTGGTCACCGGCAATGAATTTATATCCGTAGAGGCCTTTGTCAGCCGGTTTAAAAGTGGCTTCCCAGAATTCAATGGCACCTTTATCTTTTGTATCTGTCCAGCCCGCATTCTTCATGGAAAGGACATTTGTGGTGCCGGTAGTATAGTTTTTCACATACAGGCTGGCTCTCGTAAGGTCGCCCTTCTTAGCCGAAAAACGTAATGTTACAGGCTTCCCTGCAGGAACTGCCCCAAACGGCGAACGGTATACCTGGTCCCATGAATCATGATAAAGAGCATTCTTATCTACCAATCCGTCAGATCCTGCAGGTTTATAATCTGTAGAAACTTCTTTTGTTTGGCTGTTATAGTAGAATGTGATCGTTGAATCAGAGAGTACATTCAGCTTCATATTTTCAGCAGGGTATGATTCAGTCCAGTCTTTGCCTAATACAACCTTGTATTCGTAGTTGCCTCTTGGTACCTTTGCGGTTAAGGAATAGACATTGTCAAAATGTGTGTCCTCCAGCAACGCTGTTGAGTCTGCCGGACTCCATGCAGAACCTGCCTGAATGGCAGGCTGGATCGTTCCGACTAAACGAGGCTTTTTGTCTTCTGTCACAAGGGTGTAATGGGTACTATCAGCAATAGCGTGTGTATTGTCATTGTAGTAGAAGGTGATTTCTCTTTGTTCAGTCAGATTTAGTTTAATGTTGTTCCCGCCTGGCACTCCGCCATCTCCATAATTTTCGGACCAGCCTCCGCCAATGGCAATTTTGTATTCATAATTACCTGCAGGTAATGTACCGGTATAGGTATACAGACCATTTCCCTGGTAGGTCATTTGCGTTTTGGCAGAAGCCGGATCCCAATCTCCTGAATTTCCCAACACTGTCTGTAGGCTGCCAACAAGTACAACCTGTTTTGGTGCTGATTCTGCCGCTTTTGCTGTTTGACTTGTCATAAGTCCTGAAAACAATTGAAGAATTAGTCCAACTGCGGTTACAAGCGACAGCAGTGTTCTCTGCTTTCTCTTCATGAAAAATCTCCTTCCTCTTACTTCCTTTTAATAGGGAAAGCGTTTGCGCGAAATTGCACAAAAAATCAATATTCATGATGTTTAGAGAACCTTTAGTTATGCAAACGTTTGCACAATTACTTTCAAAACTAATTATATCTTTTTCTCAGCACAAATCAATAGAAAAATAGAAATGAAGTCTAAATTTTCTGATTTAAATAAAGGGGAATACTCCAAAAATATATTTATGCTAAATGAAAAAATGAGGCTGACTCAATCAAGGGTCAGCCTCTAATCATCTATTAAAATTCCAAAATGGCAAAGTCATATCTTTTTAACTTGATGGTCAGATTCTTTTCCGATACAACCGATTCCTTATGATTCCAAAGGTTTTTCACTGTCTTTCCGCTAAGATTGAAAGGAAGAGTATATGAAGTCTCTTTATTACCAGTATTTAAAATAACGATAACCGTTTTTTTACCAGTTGTTTTTGTATAAGCAAGACAGATGTCGTGGTATTCAGGAGAAACAAAGGATAGCTCTCCATCATTTGCAAGCAATGGGTTTTCATCCCTTAATTGAATCAATTTTTGAATATGCTCAAATAGCTCGCGATTCTGTTTCTCCCGATCCCACTCCATACATTTGCGACAGCCCGGGTCCTGTCCTCCGGTCAAGCCAATTTCGTCTCCATAATAGATGCAAGGAGTACCAATAAACGTCAATAATAAGCTGTAGACTTGCTTTACACGTTCAATATCCTCTCCACACTCAGTCAAGATTCTTGGTGTATCATGGCTTCCGACTAAGTTGAAGGCAACCTCATTGATGTTTTTTGGATACATATGAATCACATGGGTCAAATTTTCAACAAACTCTTTTACCGTAATCGTTTGCTTTGCAAATAGGTTTAAAATATTGGTCGTCAAAGGGTAATTCATGACTGCATCAAATTGGTCACCGCGTAGCCATGGCATTGAATCATGCCAAATTTCCCCAAGAATGTACAAGTCCGGTTTGATAGCCTTCACTTCATTACGGAAATCACGCCAAAAAGCGTGATCCACTTCATTGGCCACGTCTAAACGCCAGCCGTCAATTTTAAATTCCCTTACCCAGTAGCGGCCAACCTCTAACAAATATTCTTTTACCTCAGGGTTTTCCGTATTTAATTTTGGCATAAAAGGTGTAAAGGCAAAAGTGTCATAATTGGGTTTCGGTTCCGTAATCAAGGGATACTCATGGATATGGAACCAATTTTTGAAACGCGAAGTTTCTCCGTTTTCCAGCACATCCTGAAACTGTGGAAAATAAAATCCGCTATGGTTAAACACGGCATCGAGCATCACCTTTATTCCATTCTTGTGGCAGACCTCAATAAGTTCTTTAAACGTTTCCTTTGTTCCAAATTGCGGATCTATTTCCATATAGTCAATCGTATCGTACTTATGGTTCGAATAGGCTTTGAAAATGGGAGTAAAGTAGATGCCGCTAACTCCTAATTCCTTTAAATATTCCATTTTTTCAAGGACACCTTCTAAATTGCCGCCAAAAAAATTGGTTTGCGTTGGATCAGCGCTTCCCCAAGGAAGAGTTCCATTAGGATGATTGTCTTTATTTCCGTTTGCAAACCTCTCCGGAAAGATTTGATACCAAACCGTATTTTGTACCCAGGCAGGAGCTTGGAATCGATCTGCCTGATTCAAAAACGGAAAGCAGAAATAATAAGCTGTATCATCCAATGGAGGCTCGGGATAGTATCCTTTTTCTGTAAAGCAAATCGATTCTGATCCGTCACTCAAAATAAAACCGTATCGGATTCTTTTGAAAGGAGGGATAACAGATACAAACCAATAATCAAACAATTGATCAGAGCCGCTTTTCACCATAACAGTTGTGGATGTTACCCATTTCTTTTCATTCCAATCATATGGGTCACCGTGAACAAGCGATATTTCTTTCACATCGTCTTTTTTTGTGCGAATTCGGATATGCAGCTCGTTGTTTGTGCAAACGTATGCATAGTTATCTTTCGGTCGGTGATAAATTGCTTCTTTAAACACGCCAACTTTCCTCCTTTTATTTATTGGATATATTAAGGTTATTTTATAGAAAAATGTATGTCAATAGCTAAATTTCCATCTTTATTTGTTACAAAAAAAGATAGCTATAATGAAAGATTATTAATATTTTTAAAAAAACTAGTTACAAAATGGATTATCCTCTTTATAATAAAGACTAAGTTGTGCAACCGTTTTCTCAAATGTAAGCGTTATTATTTATCCGAAGCGGTTGTACACTGCAAGAATCATATTTTTTATATTTTATAGGAGGGGTAGAAATGAAAAAAGCAGTTTCAGTTTTCATGATGATCGTCTTAATGCTAGGTATTCTTGCAGCATGCGGGCCGAAGAAAGATGATGCCGGCAGCAAAGCGGCCAGTACAAAAGAAACAGTAGCGGCTAAACCGGAAAAATTAGTCGTTTGGGAAGATAAAGATAAATCCGGCTGGCTTAAAAAGGTTGCTGCTGATTTTGAGAAGAAATATGGAATAAAAATCGAATACAAAGAAGTAGAAATGGCTACGAAAATGCGTGATCAATTACGTCTTGATGGTCCTGCAGGAACGGGTCCGGATATTGTAACGTTGCCGCATGACCAAATTGGTCAGCTTGCTACTGAAGGTCTTGTTTCCGAACTTATAGTAGATAGCGCGGTAACAAACAGATTTTCGAAAACTTCAATTGATGCAGAAACGTTCAAAGGAAAGCTTTACGGTCTTCCGAAGTCTTCTGAAACACCGGTATTTATTTACAACAAAGATTTAATGAAAGACGTTCCGAAAACGACTGATGATCTTTACAATTTCACTAAAGATTTTACTAAAGATGGAAAATACGGTTTCTTAGCACTTTGGGATAACTTCTATTTCGCTCACGGCATCATCGGCGGTATGGGCGGATATGTATTCAAAAACAATAATGGAACACTCGATCCAAATGATATTGGCTTAAATAACGAAGGTGCTGTAAAAGGTACGGAATTCATTCAAAAGTGGTATAAAGAAGGATTATTTCCTAAAGGTATCATTGGTGAAAATGGCGGATCTGCAATGGATGGACTTTTCACAGAGGGTAAAGCGGCTTCTGTAATGAGCGGACCTTGGGCATTTGATCCATATACGAAAGCAGGAATTAAAATTGGAATCGCCCCACTTCCAACGCTTCCTAACGGTGATCATATTAAAACCTTCATGGGTGTTAAAGGATGGCATGTATCTTCATTCTCTAAAAACCAAGAATGGGCTACTAAATTTGTCGACTTTATTACAAGTGATGACAATGCGAAATACCGTTTCACACAAACTTCTGAAGTTCCAACAAACAAAGCATTACTTGATGATTCGGCCATTAAAAATAACGAAGGTGCAAGAGCTGTAGCAGAACAATCCCAATATGCGGTTCCTATGCCAAACATCCCTGAAATGGCTCAAGTTTGGAAGCCGATGGCGGATTCCCTTCAAACAGTTGTTACTGGTAAAGCTGAACCTAAACAGGCTCTTGATAACGCAGTAAGCCAAATTAAAGCACAAATCAAATCTACGAAGTAATCCCTAAGTCGGCAGTACCTGCCAGGTAGGTACTGCTGACTATTAACGAAGAACTGGTTATCTGAATATTGGGAACATCAGCTTTTTTTCAGAGGCTTTATGGAGGAAAAAATACTTTTTTCCTTCATAAAGCCTCTGAGCTAACTAATTGCCATTAAGAAAGGGGGATTGAAGTGGATGTCTAATACACTATCCAATTCAACCAGCCAACGAAAAAGGGGCTTCCAGGGAATGCCTGAAACACGACCCAATTCAACCGGTCATCGAAAAAGAGCGCTCATCCTTTCCATTATTCCGGGGGTAGGGCAGCTCTATAACAAACAAGTTTTAAAAGGAATATCGTTTCTCGTATTAAGCACAGCGTTTTTCTATGTTTTTAGTGACTTACTCAATATGGGATTGTGGGGGTTGGTAACATTAGGAACCGAAGTGCCTCGCGACCATTCTATTTTCCTTTTGGTAAAAGGTATTTTAGCTATCATTGTGATTGTTTTTGGTCTTAGTTTTTATATTTTTAATCTGCGTGATGCCTATAAGGTAGGAGAGAAGCGCGATCGAAAGGAACCAATCACAACTCTAAAGGAACAGTATCAGAATCTTACTCAAAGTGGATTTCCTTATTTAATTATGTCACCGGGATTCTTACTTTTAGTGTTTGTTGTTATTTTTCCAATTATCTTCGTCATCCTGCTTGCATTTACGAATTATAACCTTTATCATTCTCCGCCGGCAAAGCTGGTCAGCTGGGTAGGATTGAGAAACTTTGCAGAAATTTTTACAGTAGATATATGGCGTCAAACATTTTTTTCTGTCTTAGCTTGGACATTAGTGTGGACATTCGTTGCTACAACCTTTCAAGTCGCATTGGGAATCTTCTTAGCGATCCTTGTGAACCAGAAAGAGGTTAAAGGAAAAGCGTTTATCCGTACTGTCTTTATTTTACCATGGGCTGTTCCGGCATTTGTTTCAATCCTTGTTTTTGCGGGAATGTTTAACGAATCATTCGGCGCTATTAATCGGGACATTCTTGGTTTTCTTGGCATCAGCGGACTCCCGTGGATGACGGATTCGCTTTATACAAGAATTGCCTTAATTTTAATTCAAACCTGGTTAGGTTTTCCGTTTATCTTTGCCATGACAACGGGCGTACTTCAATCCATTCCGACAGAGTTGTATGAAGCAGCTACCGTAGATGGTGCTTCTAATTTTCAAAAATTCAAAAACATTACCTTACCGCTTGTTTTGTTCGCTACAGCTCCGGTTCTAATAACTCAATATACATTCAACTTTAATAACTTCAACCTTATCTATTTATTTAACGGTGGAGGGCCTGCTGTTACAGGCCAGAACGCCGGTGGTACAGATATCTTAATTTCGTGGATTTATCGTTTGACGATGACATCTGCTGAATATTCAAAAGCGGCTACACTTACTTTGCTGCTATCTTTAATTGTTATTTCCGTTGCACTATGGCAATTTAAGAGAACAAAGTCATTCCAAGAAGAGGATATGATGTGATATGAATATGAAGACTCAGAAGTATATTCGACTTTCGTTAACTTATTTAGTCGTTTTGGCTATGTTCGTGATAATTCTATATCCGTTGGCTTGGATTATTGGCTCGTCTTTTAATCCGGGACAAAGTTTATCGGGATCCAGCATTATTCCAAAACATGCTACCTTGGCACATTATAAGCTGCTTTTTAACTTGGAAAAAAGCAATTATCTATACTGGTATATGAACTCTTTAAAGGTTAGTTTACTAACCATGATTTTTACTGTAATCCTTGTTAGTCTAACAGCTTATTCTTTTTCAAGGTTTCGTTTTGCCGGGAGAAAAAATGGATTAATGACCTTTTTGATTTTACAGATGATTCCAAACTTCGCAGCACTAATCGCTATATACATTTTAGCAACTCTTACACATCTCATTGATACCCATATCGGCTTGATTTGTGTTTATGTAGGCGGCCAAATTCCTATGAATACATGGCTGATGAAGGGTTACTTAGACACCATTCCGAAAGAGCTTGATGAGTCGGCGAAAATTGACGGTGCAGGGAATCTTAGAATCTTTTTTCAAATTGTCATGCCGCTTGCAAAGCCCATTATTGCCGTAGTTGCTTTGTTCGCCTTCATTGCACCTTTCGCAGACTTTATTATTGCCAGCATTTTACTTAGAACGGAAAAAAATTATACATTAGCTGTTGGTTTATATGATTTAGTTGCCAAACAGTTTGGGAATGAATTTACTACGTTTGCCGCAGGGGCTGTATTAATTGCTATTCCGATTGCTATTCTTTTCTTGTCATGTCAGCGATTTTTTGTATCCGGTTTAACCGCGGGCGGTACAAAGGGTTAATGATATAATAGGTTTAACAATTGGATATGAGGAAGTGAAAAAATGGCCGTTACAATTAAGGATGTGGCAAGGTTGGCCAATGTAGCTCCGTCGACTGTATCAAGAGTAATCGCTAATAGCCCGCGGATCAGTGAAGATACAAAACGGAAAGTAAAAAAAGCAATGGAGGAGATTGGGTATCATCCGAACTTAAATGCCAGAAGTCTTGCCAGCCAATCAACACAAACGATCGGGATTGTCATGCCGAGTTCGGGAGATGCCATTTTTCAGAATCCATTTTTCCCTTCCGTATTACAGGGAATAAGTGAGGGAGCCCGTGAAAACAATTATGGTTTGCATATGACAACCGGGAAATTAGAAAAGGAAACACTTGAAGCCGTTATTAATATGGTACAAGGGAAACGAGTAGATGGAATGATTCTTCTAAATTCAAAAGTAGAGGATAAGGTCATCTCTTATTTGAGAAAAATGGATTTTCCTTTTGTTATCATTGGAAAACCTTCAAAACATGTAGAAGAAATCACACATGTTGACAATGATAATGTTCGTGCCATGAGAGAAGCGACTGAATATTTAATAGACCATGGACATCGGGATATCGCTTTTATCGGCGGAAGTCCGGAATTAATGGTCACAGTTGATCGTTTGAATGGGTATAAAGAGGCTTTGAAAAATGCAAACATCCCTATAAAAAATGAATATATCCTTCATGAGGAATTCCGAAGGGAAGGCGGTCAAGAGGCGGTAAGTGAGTTAATGGCACTTGCACAGCGCCCTACTTCGCTAGTGGTAGTGGATGACTTTATGGCACTTGGTGTACTTAGCACATTAAATGAATTAGGAATAAAGGTTCCGGAAGAAATCTCTGTTGTTAGCTTTAATAATGTGCTTTTGGCAGAATTGTCGAATCCGCCGTTAACATCTGTTGATATTAATATATTTGGGCTCGGGTATCAAGCATCAAAAAGCTTAATTCAACGAATTGAGAACCGTAATGAACCGACTAAGCGTATCATTGTAGCTCATAAATTGGTTGAACGTCTTTCATGCGGTGATCCAACGAAAGTAATGTAGGGTAAAAAAGAAGGTTTTTAACGTAACTTATTTTTTTACCAAAATTTTAAAGCGAAAAAGTCCAAGAGAGACTTTTTCGCTTTTTTATCGTTTAGGAAACTATAAAATAATTTGGACTCTTTTATAATTTTTTCATGTTAAATCCTAATAAGTAGTTAACTCATTTTCTCTTTTGCTACGATCCCTTTTTGATTTAATGATTCCTTTTGAATAAGAAAGGATGTTAGCAGGGCTAATATGCTTCCGAAGAAACCGAAAAGAAACAGATGATGGATTCCTTGCATAAAGTTTACACCGCTTGTTAATAAGGCCCCCATTATGGTTACGCCAATCGCTGTCCCCATATTCCGGCAGAACATAAAGAATGAGGTAGAGATTCCTCTTTCATGACCGTCAACAAGCTGCTGAACGCCAATCATCCCGACCGTGGTGAGTAAGCCAAACGCTAACCCTTGAACGATCATAACCGCAAATACAAAAACAAAACCATGGCTTGGATTTAGGAAGGTTAATAATAAACCGGAGAAGAATAATAATAGATTTCCAATAATTAATAGGATTCGATACCCATACTTTAGAATCCATTTTCCTGCCGGGACGGCAGCGGCCATCCATCCGATGGCGGTACCCAATAGGGCCACTCCACTCATGAATAACGAAAGTCCTGCGATATTTTGTAAGAATAATGGTACAAAACTGGCTGTCCCGAATAAAGCGGTTGTTCCAATAAAGGCATTGATGTTAATCTGTGCAATCAGCTTATTTTTAAACATGGAAAGCGGAACGATCGGTGACGTTTGTTTTTTCTCGTAAAAATAAAAAACAACGAGCAAGACGATTCCAAGTAATAAATATAAGGACCTATTTTCCTTCACAATCGTATCTAATAGAAGGAACGTGACACCGACAGCGAAGAGAACGGCACCAATATAATCGATCTTTGCTTTTTTGGGCTGATAATTTTCTTTATAAGGCAGCAGCGTAACAAACGCAATTAAACAAATGGGGAGGTTGACAAAGAAAATCCATCTCCAGGTCAAAACCTCAACGAAAAAGGATCCGAGTAAGGGGGCGAGAACAGCTGACAAGCCCCACATAGCTGTAAATAACGCTTGAATTCTGCCCCTTTTCTCGACTGAAAACAAATCTCCGGCAATGATGGCAGGGAAAGGCATCATAAAACCTGCTCCAATTCCTTGAACGGCCCGAAAGATAACCAATTGAACCATACTGGCTGACATCCCGCAAAGAAAGGATCCAACCAAAAATAATAAAATTCCAAATCCAAATACTTTTTTCCGTCCGAACAAATCAGATAATCTGCCGGCCACAGGAGAAAGAATCGTACTAGCAATCATATAAGACGCAAACGACCACGCATACAGGTCAAATCTGCCCAGCTCTTTTGCGATAATTGGCATCGTTGTGTTCATAATCGTTGAATCAATCGACGCTACCAACATGGCAAGAACAATACTGATCATTACGGTAGTTCTGCTACTCATTTAGTAATCTCCTTTTTCGTTCGATAAGCGGATTTCCTTACAGATCTCCCATTATCGAACAATATGATTTTTTTACCTACTATAAATGAAAATTCTCCAAAGCAAAAAGCATTTTTGCCTTGTTTTACCGTACTTAGCTTCCTCTTTGAAATGGTATTGCTACGATAAAATGTGGGGAGTTTGAATCCTGTTGGAGGAGTTTTTTTGAGTTTCTAATATCTTGAGCATGAGATATATTAAAGGAAATAGCCGATTGTGTCAAGCAAGCTGATTGTTCAGAAGTTTTGTTTTAGTAAGTGAAAAGTGAAACAATAATTGACATTCTTTTTACCGTTTTAGATGAAAATAAAAAACGCCAATAAATTGGCGCTGAAATGTTAGTATTTGTCTAAATCGGTATCTATTTGTGCTCCATACTTACCACGCGGTTCAGGAGCCTCGTCTAATACTATTGGCTTTTGAGAAGCATCCGAAGATAAATCATTATTTCTTTTATTTTTTAATGGTGCTTTTTCATTTTCATCCAATGGAATCACCTCCATTTATATAAGGTTTGGAGATGTGGGGGATTATATACATATTTTGATATATATAAAGTAAACATAAACAGGAATATATGGTGAAGGAGTAAAGCTATCTTATTTTTTCTGTTCACAGATGTCCAAAATTGTGCAATACAGGAGAGAAGTAGTGAAAAACAAGATTCTAGATTGCATAATTAAATAATGAAAAATACCCAAATAGCACCATTAAAAAGCCATAAAAAACTCTAAATCGCATATGATTCATATGATTTAAGAAGATAACGTTCGATAAACTCAGCTAATCCATCATTTTCGTGGTGTCCTGTAATAAAATCAGCTACTGCTTTAACCTTTTCGCTAGCGTTCCCCATTGCCACACCTGTACCGACATGACGAAGCATCTCTATATCATTGGGTCCGTCTCCAATGGCTACGACTTCATTTGGATTAATTCGAAATTCGGTAAGTAAGCTTTTTATCGCAGACCATTTGGAAACATTAGGAGCAACCATCTCAAACCCGTCATTCCAATCGATGACTTCTGCTTCCTTTTTAAACAAAGCAGAAATTTTCGGACTTGGTGCACCTGTTCGAACACTATATTTAAGAACATCTTGATAATTTGCCTGTCTTAAATCTCCAATATACCGTGGCGGAATTTGCCCAACTTTTGTCCAATAATCGATTTCTTCATTTGTTTCTTTACAATAAAGCCCATTTGCTGTATGGATAATAACATTACAAGGACTTTCAGCAGTCAGATGGTGAAAGCGTTCTTCGTTCAATCGGACGGTTTTCATTTGCATAATTCTTCCTGTCTCTGCATCGTGAATAGCGGCACCATTCAAACAGATCATCGGAGTTCGTAATCCAATTTCTTTATGGTAGGGAGCGGTTACTTCATAGTGTCGACCAGTGGCTAGAAAAACCTTAACTCCCTGATTAATGAGCCTATAAATGGCTTCCATATTTCGGCGGGAAATGTAGTTTGAGGCTTTTAATAGTGTACCATCCATATCAATAAATATTGCACGCACATTCATCTATACTGCCTCCTCATTCGTTGTTAAAACAATCATATCAGCTGAATATTAAAGCCTAGTAAACTCAGTGTATAGATTAAATGAAGTTTATTGGGAAGCAGGAGACGGTTCTCTATCTGAGTTATATATTTAACCTTCTATATAACGCTTTTATATTTTAAATTTTTGTGTAATAATAAGGAAAATATATTTGTTAAACGCGATGATGAGGAAAGTAAGTCAACCTTCATTTTCTTACAGAGAGCTTCGGTAGCTGAAAAGAAGCAGAAAATAGTTGATTGAAAATGGCCTTTGAGCAGCAAAGTCGACTTTCATTTAAATGAATTAGACCTTGACGAGATTTGGCACTCGTTATATATGTCAAAGTATAAGAGTGATTCATTCGCTCCGTACTTATTGAGGCTGATAATGTAAATTATTAGTGAATTAAGGTGGTAACACGAGATATACCTCGTCCTTAGACAATCATTTTGTCTAAGGGCGAGGTTTTTTTATTTAGGGAGGATAAATATGACCATTTTTATCGGAGGAGCATGGCCTTATGCTAATGGTTCACTGCATTTAGGGCATGTAGCAGCTTTATTACCAGGTGATATTTTAGCAAGGTATTACAGACAGAAAGGAGAAAAAGTGCTTTATGTGTCAGGAAGTGACTGTAATGGCACGCCAATATCAATACGAGCAAATCAAGAAAATACGACAACTGAAGCGATTGCAAACCGTTATCACGAAGAATTTGTAGATTGTTTTCAAAAGCTAGGTTTCACCTACGATTTGTTCACTCGTACAGATGCCGAACATCATCATAAGTCAGTACAGGCAATCTTTTTAAAGTTACTTAAAAATGGCTATCTTTACAAAAAGACGATTGAGCAGGCCTATTGTGAAACGGATCATCAATTTTTATCAGATCGATTTGTAGAAGGAATTTGTCCGAATTGCGTTGCGAAAGCAAGGGGGGACCAATGTGATAATTGTTCTGCTATTTTAGACCCACTTGATTTAATTGATAAGAGATGTAAGATCTGTGGGAACCAGCCCACCATTAAAGAAACAGAGCATTTTTATTTCGCGTTTAGTCAATTTCAGAAACAATTAGAAGCATTTGTGGGGAAAGCGCAGCAGGAAAATAGATGGCGTGAAAATGCGATTACATTAACAACTCGATATTTAAAAGAGGGTGTACCCGACAGAGCTGTTACGCGTGATTTGCCAAATGGTGTTGATGTCCCAATAGCAGGCTTTGAAGGTAAGAAAATTTATGTATGGATTGAAGCAGTGGCAGGCTATTTAACAGCAAGTATCGAATGGACGAAGCAACAGAACGAAAATATAAAAGATTGGTGGAATAAAGACACCATTTCTTATTATATTCATGGGAAAGATAATATTCCGTTTCATACTGTCATTTGGCCTTCTATTCTAATGGGCATCAATAATCACTCTTTACCAACACATATTATTTCGAACGAGTATTTGACATTAGAAAAGCGGAAGCTATCGACAAGTCAAAATTGGGCTGTTTGGGCTCCAGATATTTTAGAAAGATATGATGCAGACTCTATCCGTTATTTTTTAACAATCAATGCACCTGAAAATCGGGATACTGATTTTTCGTGGCGTGAATTTGTATATAGTCATAACAGCGAATTACTAGGGGCATATGGTAATTTTGTTAATCGTACGTTAAAGTTTATTGAAAAATCTTATGATGGTAAAACACCTGAAGGTAAGATTAATTCAGAAAATAAAGCTAAAATTGGTCAACTCTATAAAGAAGTTGGCTTACTTATTATGAATGCTCATTTTAAAAAATCATTAGAGAATATCTTTGAATTTGTGCGATATGCAAATAAATATTTTGATGAGCAGAAGCCATGGATTCAAATTAAAGAGGAAAAATCCTTATGTGATAATACAATGTCAAATTGTATCTATATAATTTCAAATCTTGCACAACTTCTTAATCCTATTCTTCCTTTTTCAAGTAAAAATGTTAAAGAAATGTTAGGATTAAATGAACTAAGTTGGGAGGAAATTGAAATAACTTCTATGTCTCTTAAAAAAATTAAACCACTTTTTAAAAGGATTGATTTAGAAAGAATTGAAGAGGAATTAGAGAGATTAAATGAAGGCATTTTATAATTAGTAATGATACCATGTTATTCCATACTTTATATCTAGAGGAGGAGTTTTATTTGTCAAGAAAGGCTTTTAGTGCATCTGGAGCTGTAGCTATTGGACCATATTCACATGCAATTGAATCAGGAGATTTACTTTTTTTATCCGGGCAAACTCCGGTAGACTCACAGACTGGAAAGCTTGTAGAAGGTGATATTGTTGAACAGACAAATCAATGTTTTAAGAATCTTTTCAATGTATTGGAAGCAGCAGGTTTAGCACCTGATAATGTTGAAAAAGTGAATGTATTCTTAACTGATATGAATAATTTCGCAGCAATGAATAAAGTTTATTCAAAACAATTTTCTGCTCCATATCCTGCTCGTACAACAATTGGTGTGTCATCCCTACCTCTAGGAGCACAGGTTGAAATAGAGATGATAGCTAGAAGATAAAATTCAGGTAAAGAGGGCTTGATCAAAATAGCTAGAGCCCATAAAAACCTCTATTTTTCTTAATGACACCTATATATGCTCTGACTGCATCCAAAATCTTATGTCTCCAGAAAAATGTTGTAGGAAAGCTTGCCCCCAATTTTTTAAACTAGACCTTGATTCTCTATATACCTTATCTTCAATAAGAATTAGAGCTGATCAGCTCTTTTTTTTGTAGTTACGAAGTAAACGAGTTATTGTATTAATTGTTGGGGATATTATTAAAACACTACTGGGGTTTCTGGATATTACCAAAACAAAGTTGTTCACAAAAATTTCATAAAATTTACTCCGTTTATCTATAGTTTTGTAATATATTTAGTTCGGTAATAAATGTGATAATAAGGAAAAATAAATAAAACGTGAGTGTTGCCCATGTATAAAACGTTAAAAGTCATTCATCTTTCCGCCGGATTAATCGGTTCTTTATTGGTATTACTCATGGCGTTCACAGGAATATTACTGAATCATCGTTCGCTGATTGGTTACTCTACCAATGGCGCGATGAAGTTGCAAGAATTTATTTTTGCCCTCCACTCCGGAAATGTAGCTAATACATCGATTATATGGCTAACCGATTTAGGAGCTATTTGCATGATGGTGCTGAGCATTACAGGGATCTGGATGTGGCTCAACTTAATTTTCAGAAGAAAAAGGAGAAGTAAACCACGATGAAAAAAATGTTCGCTGTGATAATCGGAGCTCTAATGGCAATCAGCTTGGTTGGATGTGGAACATCTGACAATAAAAGTGCCACAAAACCAAAACAGGACAATTCCATGAAAGGCATGAAAATGGGAGATGCCTCTTTGAAAAAAGCTTTCCAGGATGAATTGAATGGATTTACAACGATTGAGAACGATATAAATAAAGGTGACTTTCAATCAGCTACTACCTTAGCTAGCAGTCTCCATGATGAATTCCACGCCGCGATTCTACCTCCTTTAAAGCAGATGAAAGGAGAGACCTATGCTGAGAATATTCACGGAAAATACGATGAATTGCAAGATGCGGTTACAAGCAAAGATAAAACAAAAATCGCCCAACTTATTAAAGTAAACCGCGATAATCTCTACACGGCTGCAAAAATTCTAGGTGTTTCATTAAAATAATAGAATGATCAATTATAACCCCATTTCGTCTTGATAAATGGGGTTATTTTTTCGAGCGAAAGGAAGGATTGTTATGAAACTATACATGTTCGTTCTTCTTATGATTTCTACCCTACTGCTTTCTTCGTGTGGAGGAGCCGTTAACGTACCATATACAAAACAAAAGGATCCGGGTATGAACATGAAACCTGTAAAGGTCATACCAACCAACTCGGAGTGGACTGCCACAGGAAACCTGAGTCCCAACCGGGATGTACGTATCTCTATATTGATAAAGGACAAGAAAAATAGACCTATTACATCTTTCCAAACGATTGAAGAAAAATTGATGCACTTGATTGTAGTAAGTAAGGACTTATCGTATTTTGCGCATATTCATCCTACTTATAAAGGAAACGGATTGTTTGTCATTACCACAAGATTTCCGGCAGCAGGTGACTACAAGCTTACAGCGGATTTTACGCCAGTAGGCGGCGTCGATAGTAGTGTCCAATCCTACTGGGTGCATATAAACGGAAATGTCCCTCAAGCACAGCCCATTGTTCCTGACAAAAACTTAACAAAAGTAATAGATGGTTTGAAAGTAACTCTCTCTTACAATGAGTACAATATGATGGCAAATATGCCGTTAAATATGGAATTTACCTTTCAAGAGGCAAAAACAAATAAACCTATCACCAACCTTCAGCCATACTTAGGTGTGATGGGGCATATGGTAGCAATGAGTTCGGATGTAACAAAATATACGCATGTCCATCCCATGACCACAAAAGGAAATGGACCAAAGGTTACATTTATGGCGCTTTTTCCTCAAAAAGGCATATATAAAATTTGGGGTCAATTTCGACATGAGGGAAAGGTAATTGTTGTTCCTTTTGTAGTGAATGTTCCTTCTTAATAGATACATGGATCCCAAAAAAATTTATCTGAATGATCTCCCTGGCGATGCTTTAAATAGGCATCGGCTTTTTCTTAATAAAAACAGTTTGTGAAGAATTACACTTAAAGTAACGGGTGCAAGAGTTTAAAATAGTTTTAAAGAAATTCTAAGGAGAGATCTTCCATTAGCAGTTTTATAATTGATTTACTTATTGATATCGCAGGAGAAATAATTGGACATATCATTCCGAATCCTGAATCAAAATTTGAAAAGCATATTATCAGATTAAAGGAAGAAGCCTGGTTTTCATCAATGGAAAAAGATTATAGATATTCATATATCATTTACCAAAACAACAGGGTGAAGCGTTTCTTAAGTAGCGAAAAAAATGTCAAAATGATCACCAGTATGGATGGTGAGAAAGAGAAATTCATTAGATTAGTAAAAGAAGAGCACGACAAATTCACAAGGATACGCTAATTAATAAATTAAAAATTAAATTGTTCCTCCTCATGCTGGGTAAGCCGACACCACTAAAGATTATTACTGCTAAACTAAACAATCCTTATTAAGCTAACGGGTGCAATAGTTGCAGATAAGGCTGTCATTTAGGCAGTTTTTCTTATTGCACTAAAGGAGCAGGTTAGTGCAATAGCAAAGTTGTAATCACCTTTTTTCGTCGTACACTATTTTACAGGGGAGCAGTACCATTTAAATTCTGATGTATAAAATTGGGATTTAGATGACTAAACTCCAAACTGCTTTAAATGATGATCAAGGTGCTTATAAATTCCTTTCCCCCATTCCTTGGAGCTAAGTTTGCCGAAAAAAGGATGTGGATGAGTTGTACATTTCTCTGGTCCATCATTTTGAAATGCAATAATTTTTTGTTTCAGTTTTTCTATTTCTGTATCAAATTCTTTTTTATCTGTTATCAAAATGGTCGGAATAGTGGACATATTGTGAGGTATCGGCTTGTCATTGTACAAAATTGGTTTTACAAATCTTCCTATTAACCTCCCTAACCAACCTCTCGGGGGAAAAGAATTCCCCATTGCTATATCTTGGAACGATGAGCAATGAGCTAGCATTTGAGCAGCATCCATTCTTCCCCATTGCGGTTGTGAATTCGGATTTAGCTTGTCTATACGGTTTAAAATTTCCTCTGTATGCAAATGATTAAAAATATTTTTCATAAGCGTAATCCCCTTTACATATTGACTATTATTTATATTCACCCTCATCTGCACTTAATCCTTCTTCAACTAACGGGTTGCAAGAGTTAAAGATCAGCTGCCATTCTCGGCGGCTTTTCTTATTGAAGTAACGCGGCAGTATAGTTGAATAAAGGTATAAAAAGAATGCAATAGTTTTCATTTTACTTAAAAACTAAGCATTCTTATATATAAACAATGACATGAATGTAGCCTTTTTTTCATACTATATTTTGGGGGTGGAAAAATGCCTAGAGTAAGTTACCGAAGTTCAGACGTTGACTTAATGGCAAGGATGATGAGAGCAGAAGCCGAAGGTGAAGGAAAACAGGGAATGTTATATGTTGGAAATGTAATTGTGAATCGTCTTGTAGCAAATTGTACAGACTTTAAAGGTTTAAGAACAATTAACCAAGTTATTTTTCAAGTACAAGGAGGAAATTTTTCCTTTGAAGCAGTTCAAAAAGGGAATGTATTTTATCAAAGAGCAAGAACTTCTGAAAGAAGATTAGCAAAACAGAATTTGGATTATTGGAGAGACCCCCCAGCGAAATTTGCTCTTTGGTATTTTAATCCACATGCTCCATGCCCTCCAACATGGTATGGTCAACCTCAATCTGGTCAATTTAAAGAACATTGTTTTTATGAACCAAAACCTGGATTTTGTGATAGTATTTATAGCGGTTAAGCTTACTCTTTGAGTAAGCTTTTTTACATATTTAGAATATTTACACAAAATAAAACTTTTAGTAATAGTTTTTATGCAAGATTGTGAAATATTGTACTTAACCTAACGGGTGCAAGAGTTGAAGATCAAGCTCCCATTAACCCGGTGGCTTATTTTATTGAACGCTCAGGATACTTTAATAAGGAAATTCATGCAAATGGTTGGCATAAGTAAATTAGGGTTTTTAATAGATTTTAACTGCAGTATGTCAATTACCACATATAACCTAAATAATTGAGCAAATTAATACAACATGACAAAGAAATGGAGGCATATAAGGTTATGAAAGGGGTATGTTTGCTAGTTACACTTTTCTGTTCCTGTTTTATTACCTATATCAATGCCTCTGCTGACATGATAAAGAGAAATGAAGTTGAGCCAACCGGACAAGTAGTTTGGGAAGTTCATACATCGAAAAAGGTAATCGCTTTAACGTTTGATGATGGACCTAATCCTAAATATACACCACAAGTGCTTGAACTCTTAAAGCAATATGGAGCACATGCTACTTTTTTTGAAATTGGATATAGAATGGAGCAGTATCCGAAAATTGTCCAACAAGTAGTACAAGCTGGTCATGAATTAGGTAATCATTCGATGACACACCAGTATGAAAATAAAGCTGGAGTTCAATATATGGGCTTAGACATTATTAAAGCTGATAAAATTATCCAAAAATATCAACCCAATCATCTTAAGTTATTTCGACCACCTGGAGGATATATAGACACATCCTTACTACAAGAAGCAAAACAGCTTGGATATAAAGTTGTACTTTGGTCTTATCACCAGGATAAAAAAGATTATGCCTTACTAGGAGCACAAGTAATTGCATATCATATTATTCGTCATGTAAAAAATGGGGATATTGTGCTTTTACATGATGGCGGTGGAGACCGAAGTCAAACCATTCAAGCTCTAAAATTGATTCTTCCTTCCCTAAAACAACAAGGGTTTCAATTTGTAAGTGTATCAGAATTACTCCATTTACAATAGCCAAACCATCAAAAATAAGCCTTTTTCTTATTGAACTAAATGGCAGTTTACTTCAATAAACACAATAGTTCCGTACAGTAAAACTTGATCCTGCAACCATTGCATAACCTGTTTCCGATAAATATTTTTAATAAAACTTCAAAAGATTAGTACATCATAAAAGAGGAGCGTATTCAATGAAAAAAATTTTGTTTATTACCGTTCTTTTATTGATTACTTTATTCTGCTTTCAAGTAAATTCGAATGCATCCACTAAAAGTCGAGAAGCATATGAAAAAACAGGGCGTGTTATTTGGGAAGTAAACACAAAGGAAAAGTTAGTTGCCCTTACTTTTGATGATGGGCCTCACCCTGTTTTCACACCACAAATTCTCGATATATTAGCAAAACATGATGCTAAAGTTACCTTTTTTGTAGCTGGTAATAAAGTGGTCAGATTTCCAGATCTTTTAAAAAGAGAAGTGAAAGAAGGACATGAAATTGCCAATCATACTTTCCACCATATTTATGGGAATATTACCTCTGCAAAACTTTCATCTGAATTAGAAGAAACAGATAAAATTATTAAGAAATTCACAGGTTTAAAACCGTCTCTCTATCGTCCCGTGGGAGGTTTTTATAATGATGTAATCATTAATACAGCTATAAAAAATGGGAAAGAGGTCGTATTATGGTCATGGGATCAAGATTCTCGTGACTGGGCAGATCCTCCAGCAAGTCAAATTTGCAGTTATATAAAAAAAGGAGTAAAGCCAGGCAATATCATCCTATTTCATGATTGGCATGGTAGTGAATATACTCAAACTTGTTCTACTGTTAGAGCATTAGATACCATCTTGGACTTTTTAGACAAGAATGGTTATAAATGTGTAACAGTATCTGAATTGCTCTACCGTTCAACGCAAATAATTTCAGATTATTTAGGAATCTATCCTTCAAAGAAAGGAAAAACTTCTCACATTTATTTAATGTTTTAAAAACATTTTTCTTATGGTCTTTTTGCAATTCTTATTGAACGGGTGCATTACTGGAAACGGTAATGCTTTTTCTTATTCAAGTAAATGGCAGTTTACTTCAAGAAAGTTTAATCCAAATTTAGATAATTTAGTTATAATATATAGATAATGGGAGGGGTATATAATATGAAGTTTTTCATAAATCTTTTACCTTTGCTTTTGGTGATTTTAGGGGTTCTAAATTATATGTATTTTGCTAAAGATATTGTTTCAACTGTTGTACTTTTATCTCTTAGTGTTATTGTTTCGATATTTAATATGATTAGGAAGAAATATACGATTGCTTTATTAAGTATTGGAATTGTTATAGGTTTGGTAAGTTTATTTTCACATCTGGTTAATTCAGGAATATAAAATTTTTCTTCTTAAAGTACGGTGAGTATGTATTAAAGGGGGAATTAGATGAGTGATAAAGAAACACCAGAGCAGTTAAGAGAAAGGTTAAGGCAAGCTGAATTAAAGAAAAAACCAACGGGTAATCTGAATAATGCTTTTAACAGAGCAAACAATGGAAGTCTTGTTGATTTGGTAGGTAGTTTGGGATGGAAAGGTACTGGAATACTAATTCTTGTAATAATATTAGGGTTTATAATATTTTCCGTCTTCTTTCGCTAACGGGTGCTTTCGTTGAATAAGGGTTGCTGCGGCAGCCTTTTTTTGTTGTTAAACTATCGTGGCAGGATAGTCGAATAAGAAATTTATGGGAATATAATGGTTCCAAGTTTTAGGTAAACCCCAAGTAATGGATTTGGCTACGATTTGCTTTCATTATTTTGAAGCATACTATACTAAGCACTGTGATTTAATTAACGTTTAAGATGAAAAAGGGATGGTGTATGATGAAAAAGCCGCTTCCACCTGGCCAATTCGAAACAGAAAAATGGCCAATACTGCACACAGGGGATGTTCCCGAGTTTAATGAAATCACATGGAATTTCAGATTTTTTGGTGAGGTGAAGGAAGAAAAGTTCTTATCCTATAAGGAAATCATGGAGCTTCCAAAGACCGTATCAAACGTTAACATGCATTGTGTTACCACCTGGTCTAAGTTTGATACAACTTTTGAAGGAATTGCACTTAGAGAGTTTTTGAAATTTGTTGAAATTAATGAAGGTGTAAAATACATTAAAATTTACGGTTACTACAATGGGGACAGATTTGGTTATTCTGCAAACCTGCCGCTAGAGCCTTTATTAGGGGACGATTCTTTGTTTGTATACCGTTGGAAGGATAAAAATCATGATTGGCAAGATATTGATTCAAAACATGGTTATCCACTAAGGTTTATTCCACCAGAAGTATTTTATCTATGGAAAGGTTCAAAGTGGGTTTCAGGGATTGAGTTTATGAAAGTAGACGAGGCTGGTTTTTGGGAAGAGCTTGGCTATTCGATGACAGCAAATCCATTTAAAGAAGAGCGGTACCGTTAACATAGATTCGTCTAGGAAGCAAAAAGGAGGGTGAGAAGTACTTAAACTTTTGATACTTTGCTTCCAATAAAAAAGAAAGGCCATTTTTTTGTAACAGGGCAGGTTAATGGAAGAAGAATGAATTCCAGCTATTCCGAATGAAAGAACGACAAAAACGAAAACAGAGAAAAACCGTAGTATTTTTCTCATTGGGATTTATTTACATTGTTGGTACAGGCTAATAGTTAATTCAAAGTCAACAGTGGACAGAATTTGAAAGAAAACAATTCATTTTGTTCACAAACGGGTGTAATAATGTAAAATATGCGATACCTAGAGGATCGCTTTTTTTATTTGCTAACGATACAGTCTAGTTGAATAAATTAAATGGGATAAAAGATACACAAGTTTTCGAAAAAAGGTTGGGTGAGGAAAATTTCGGAAAATAATAAGTAGACGGAGGATTTGAAAATGAAATTTACTATTCGTATTTTCTTTAGCGAAAACTTTAATAATTCAATATTTGAAAGAGAGCTAAAAAAATCCTTAGAGGAAATTAGTGTATCTGTTACAAGTATTAATTTTAATCAATTTGAAGAAAATTACATACATAATAAAAGGAATATTATTGAGATAAATGTTGAAGTTAAAGGGGATTTTATCGATTACAGAACCGTTTTCGGTTGTGTATTTTTAGTATTAGATGAACTTTCCTTAAATTTATCTGGATTAGATATAAATGAATAATAGGCTTCCCTAAGTGCTTTTATATATCTAAATTTTCCCAAATAAAAAATTTGTTTTTTAAGGAGGAAATTATGAAAGAATTTATTATTTCATATATAGAAGTTAATGGAATTGGTGTCCATAAAAAGGAAATCCTCGTTGTGGGCGAAGAATTTCAATCATGCTATGAAGAGCATATTCAAAAATATCCAACCATGGTAGGTATTGTTCAGAAATTTGATGAAGAGCACGAAACCATGAATTTTCTCCGCCCTAACAATATTCAAATAGAAAAAGTTACTGACGACATCTTCGAGGAAGAAGAGAAAAAAAGAGAAGTTTATGATGGATGATATATATTTACATTACAATCTGAAGTGCTGACCATTTTGTCAATGCTGCAAAACTCATAGCTAAAAATTATCGAAAATCAGGCTGCTAAATTTGGTGGCTTTTCTGAAGTGCATAAAAATCCGAACATAGAGCAGATTTATGAGAAACTATTTGGTTTGAATAAACAACTATTTTCTTATTGGTCCGAGAATATACTTTTTAAGACACAGTGGTGAATAACTTTGGGGTTGTTAATAATTCCATGGATAATTGTAGGCGGATTGATTGTTATTCCTATATCAATGGTTATGAAATCCTGCGAATAAGCGAGTATTCGGTAGAAAATCGTATTAAACTGAGGGAGTGAAAGAAGTGGAATGAAAACCCATTTTCCTTAATCCTGCATTTGACAAGAAATTTTTCGATTATTTTTAGTCGGTAAAATACAAGGCAAGATGTAAAACTTAGAATTGAAAATAAAAGCAAGGGTATGCAAAACAACTTATCAGGTTCTGCAAGTTGTAATATTAAGTTTGTTTAGGGAATTTTAACCCTCGAAAAATCAATTTAAAAATGGAAAATAGGAATTAAAAAAAATTACAGTGGTATTCTAACAATTGATAAATAGTTTTGGGTAATTGTAATGGTATCACTATTCATGTTGAAAGGATAAAAATATGGAAAAAAAGTTGTTAAACATACTTATTGTATTATGTCTTGCTGCTTTTCCATTCCTATTCAGGGGATCAAAAATGAGGGAAAATCTAGTTGTTTATTTCTCTAAAGGAGTTTTAGCAACCCTAATTGATACTTATGTTGTTGCTAAAAAAAGGGTTGAATACCCGGTTCGTCCTTTTCCTGGAATTTTTAAAACTAACATCATTTATGATGTATTGTTTTTCCCAATTTTAACTGTAATATGGGTTAAATTATCATATAATGATAATTTAGGTAAAATTTTTTTGAAAAGTTTGCTATTTACTGTCCCCATGAGTATCGGTCAATGGTACTTTGAAAAGAATTCTGGATTATTCAAATGGAATAAATGGACACCTTTCCACACTTTCGGATCGTGTACTTTCACAATGTTTACAATTAGAGTTTTTGTCGGACTTTTAAAGAAATTAGATAAATTAAAGGGTAACCTTAATAATTAGTGCTGCCAACTCTGACAGCTTTTCTTAGTAAAGTAACGTGGAGTGGAACACGAGAGTTAAAAATCCAGTCCTATCTTTTATAGCACTTGACTGATATCGTGCATTTAACTTAATAAAAGGGGCAGTCTAACTGCCCCTTTTTATTCATGAAATTTAGTTTTAAAAAACCAGTTGTGAAAAGCTTGTGTTAAGTAATCAGTTATCCAAATTGTTATAAAACTCCAATACCAAGTCCATTTTTTATATTTAATTAATTTTGTATATTTCACTGCAATTATTTCAAAGATGACTATTACAGAAGTACTAATAAAGCAATGCAGGATTTTTAAAAGGTTAGATTTATTTTTTGGATAGTACAAACTAAATAAAGCGCACAGTCCAGGATATATAAAGTATTCAAATGAAAAAGTAGCTTTATTTGCTTTTTTGAAAAATAAGCGATATGGATAGGAAATTAAGTTTTTTTCTACCACTAGTAATCCAAAAATCCATGTTAGTGCTTGTTTAAATAAAAATACAACTAGTGATTCACGAATTTTATTTTTTGGTGTAAATTTTATTAATAATAATGACACAATTATCCAGGATGAAATTTCGATAGTTCTCTCTGCTTTGTATTTCATTAATTATCCTCCTTTAATAAATAGTTTTTACTTTTAGAATTGATTAATTCAATTTTTGTTTAAGGTAAAATTATAATACGAAGATAATATGAAATAAAACAGTAAGAGATATTAAGTTAAGCGTTGATTCAAGAAGGATTAACGATCTTATTGTATAGTCCTCCTCTGTTTGTAAAACCAATTTACATCCATTTGGGGAATTTAAATGGCAAGTTGAAGATATTGAAGCTATTGTTGCAAAATTGAAAAAGAAGGGCACGGAAATCTTTAGTGAGATACAGCAATATGAAGAAAGTTATAAGTTAAGCTACGTTCGTGGTCCAGAGGGAATTATTTTAGAGTTGGCGGAGAAAATCAGATAAATATTGAATGGGATTTTAAATGATTTAGAGCTCCAAGTTTAAAGATTTCTTCTTAAACTATCAGGGGCAAGAGTTCAACAAGCGTTGCTATGGCAGCGTTTTTTTCTTATTGAGCTATAGGCCAGTTTAGTTGAAGATTGGTTGTAGTTATCAATAGAGAATTGAACGATACACGTTTTCCTAATAGTAAGCAAAAAACCTCTCTAAATTCCTGTTAATTTGGGAATTTCACGAGAGGTTTGTTTTATATGTTGCTCTTTGAAAAATATTTCCGAGTATCTTCACGTATTTGTTTGGGTAAGACACGATCAAGTTCTTCATTTAACCATGACAGTGTTATACTACGTAATTCATCACGCATTTTTTCTTCCGCAGATAGCATAACTAAATTGATGGTGCAAAAGGATGGAGCTGTACAGCAGTTTTCTCTATACAAATAACCATTATCTTTAATATTTTTACATTGAAAAATAGGCTTAGGTCCTTCAATTGCTTCAATTACATCCCAGAAGGAAATATCTTCTGGGGACTTAGATAACCTATATCCTCCCTTTACGCCAGGAACAGAACTTACAATGCCAGCCTTAGATAATTTACCGAAAACTTTTGAAAGAAATGTCTCAGGAAGTCCTTGAAATTCTGCCAAATCCTTTATCCCAATACTATCGTTGGAAGGAACATTAATTAAATAAACCAGACAATGTAAAGCATATTCAACTCCGACACTATATTGCATAAAACTCACCTACTTTTGAAAAAGGATTATCAAATTGTATCTTAGGAATATTTAGAGTGTTAGTCAAATAAAAGAAATCTCTTTTGGGTAAAATCATATTCTTTTGACAAAAATAATTGTAGTGTATATTATAGACAATGTTAATCGACGATTAACTTAGTCTTTAATTATCACCCTAAATTCATATTAAAGGAGAAATACAAATGAACAAAACACTTATTATTAACGCACATCCAAAAATAGATGATACTTCTTCAGTTAGCTTGCAGGTTTTTAACCACTTTTTGAAGGCTTATAAAGAATTAATTCCTGGCAGCGAAGTAATTGAACAGATTAACCTGTACAGTGACGTTGTGCCTATGGTAGATCAAACGGTTTTAAGTGCATGGGAAAAACAACGAAAAGAAGAAGAACTAACCTTCGAAGAACAAAAAGTAACAGATCGTATGTCCGTGATCTTGCAACAATTTAAAAGTGCAAATACATATGTCATCACTTTACCTTTGCATAATTTTAATATTCCATCAAAGTTAAAAGATTATATGGATAATATCATGATCGCACGTGAAACGTTTAAATATACTGAAAATGGATCAGTGGGTCTACTTAAAGACGGTCGAAGATTGATTGTTATCCAAGCAAGTGGAGGAATCTATACAAATAATGATTGGTATACAGAAGTTGAATACTCTCACAAATACCTGAAATCAATGTTTAATTTCCTTGGGATTGAAGATTATCAAATCATTCGTGCACAAGGAACTAATTTATTAAAGCCAAATGAGGTATTAGAAAAAGCATATAAAGAAGTGGAAGAAGCTGCTTCAAGATTAGCACCTAAATTAATACAGTCTTAAAGGCAAAGAAAAGAAATATAAGGAGGTAATTAAATTGGAACAACGAGTTGATTATTACAATGTAGCACCTGAAGCACTTAAAATAATGATGGAAATGGAGAAGTATACGAAAACAACAGGTATAGACCGTAAACTTCGTGAACTTATAAAAATTCGGGCTTCTCAAATAAATGGTTGTGCATATTGTCTTAACATGCATACGGCTGATGCTAGAAAAATGGGAGAAACGGAACAACGTTTGTATTGTATTAGTGCTTGGAGAGAGTGCACATTTTACACAGATGCAGAAAAAATAGCTCTTGAGTTGACAGAATACGTAACTTTAATCCCGACAAAACGTGTGCCAGATGAGCTTTATCAACGAGTACGTGAACATTTTGACGAGAGACAATATGTTGACCTTGTAATGATAATTAATCAAATCAACAGTTGGAATAGAATTTCTATTGCAATGGGGAATACAGCAACTGAAAAATAATTACTCTCAGCGAACATCTAATAGTGTCCGTCTAAGATTGTAAAAAAAGCACCAAATGAACCAGTTTGGATGTTTTTCCGTTTTATGCTTATATTGAGCATAAAATTACCTCTTGCGTATGAGATATTGTGAAATATTTCACTTAAACTAACGGGTGCTTGTGCGGCCGAGCCTAGGTCGTATCATATAGCGGGTGGGATTCCCGTCGAGTAAGAACTAGCCATTCGCTCGTAGCGAGTCTTGGAGGACTAAAGGTAACTTTAGTCTTTAAGCGTAGACAGTTAGGTAGCGGGCCGAAAGCCAAATGGTTGAAGGGATTGAGCTCCATAATGTTAGTAAATCGAGAGGGCTGATGCCTTAAGCACAGCAGAAAGCTACATTTTATCTTTCGTTAAAGGCAAGAACGATAAAACCTCTCTGGAGTCCGAGACCTTGGCACGTTATACATTGATATGATATGGCAACTCGGGAGACCCTACCGGTCTTTTCTATTATAGAAGAGTATGGTCTACAAGCGATAACAAGCAAGGAAACCAAATGCCGATGCTAGGGAGTCGGATAGCAGCGTAGTACCAATGAAGTTGGGTAATGCCGATGGAGGAAAGGCTAGCTACCAGTTTATCACCCTTACTAGGGACACATTTACTACACACTGAGGTAGAAATAATAAATGGAGACAAAACTACTAAGGATAGCAGAATTAGCAAAAGCTGACCCTAAAATGAAATTTACATCTCTTGCACATTTACTAAATGAGCATTCACTCGCTCAAAGTCATATTGAGCTACCCAATAAGAAGGCAACTGGGATTAACGGTACAACTAAAGAACAATACAGTGAAAATCTAAAAGAGAATATAGAAGATTTAGTAAGTAGGCTTAAAAGCAAAAGTTATCGTCCTGTTCCAGTAAGGAGAATGTATATTCCAAAGCTCAATTCAAACAAGAAAAGACCACTGGGAATACCGGAACACGAAGATAAGATTGTTCAAAGAGGCATTACAAAGATATTAAATACTGTCTATGAAAATGATTTTCTAGACTGCTCTTTTGGATTCCGTCCAAATCGTAACTGCCACGATGCTCTGAAAATACTGAACTATTATATTGAAAAGAGGTCAGTAAATTATGTAGTAGATGTAGATATTAAGGGTTTCTTTGACAACGTTGACCACTTATGGATGATGAAGTTCTTAAACCTGCGAATCGCTGACCCTAACTTATTAAGAATAATTGGTAGGTTTCTTAAAGGTGGATATATGGAGGAAGGTAAGAAGTACAAAACAGATACTGGGACACCGCAAGGTGGAGTAATATCTCCGATATTAGCCAATGTATATCTGCATTATGTCCTCGACCTTTGGTTTGAGAAAAGGGTCAGAAAACAGTGCAAAGGACAAGCATATATAGTGAGATACGCAGATGATTGTGTGCCACGAAAGCAAGCGAAGTGTGCCTGAAGGCACATCCAGTAAGCTGTGCTGCACTCAAGATGAGAGTAGGCCTCTCGCAATCGCTATACAGGTAGAGATTGCAAACCACCCTAAGGTGCTATAGTCAAAAGCTATGGTATTGAGCGTTAGGGAAAAGGCAGAGCGATACTCTGTCAGGTACATATTAAGGAGACGAAAACCATTGAACCGCTGAAGAAGTATCGAAAGCGTAGAGGTGTCATCAAAACTGAGAGGGAGTCGTTAACTCAGGATAAGTTCGGAGGAAACCTGTTAACTGTCCGTTCGGTGACCGGTATAAAGGCGGCGTGAACTTAATGTAGGCTTGGGTGTGGAACGTGGGAACCTACGACATGGATGCCAAGGGAGAGATTTCAAGTGGAAGCCCCACAAGAATCAGAGTACCAATGCCATGTATAGGGGCGGAATAACTCGTAGTAGCTATGAAACCTCCTAACGGAGATGGAGCAAAGGGGTTATGTTATTCAGTTTTATTTACAGGTCAACCATTAAAGTGGGAGGAACTCATGAATAAAACAAAGCCGTATCATATATCTAAAAAGGCAGTCTATGAAGCCTTTCTTAGAGTAAAAGCAAATAAGGGGTCAGCAGGAATTGATGAAGAGTCAATAGCGGAATTCGAAATGAACCTAAAGGATAATCTCTATAAGCTATGGAATAGGATGTCATCAGGAAGTTATTTTCCACCAGCAGTTAAGGCAGTGGATATACCAAAGAAAGCTGGGGGTACTAGAACACTAGGAATCCCGACAGTAACGGATAGAATTGCACAGATGGTTGTGAAATTGTACTTCGAGCCATCAGTAGAACCCTTCTTTCATGAAGATTCTTATGGATATAGACCTAAGAAAAGTGCCATCCAAGCAATAGAGATTACTCGTAAAAGATGTTGGAGATATAATTGGGTTCTTGAGTTCGATATTAAAGGCTTATTCGATAATATTGATCATGACTTACTAATGAGAGCAGTTGAAAAGCATACTCAAATTAATTGGGTAAAGTTATACATCAAGAGATGGTTGAAGGCACCTTTTCAAATGAAAGATGGAATAAAGGAACGTACATCTGGTACACCGCAAGGTGGGGTCATAAGTCCAGTTTTGGCAAATGTATTTCTACATTACACATTTGATAAATGGATGTCTATTAAACACCCAAACAATCCGTTCGCAAGATATGCAGATGACGCAGTCATCCATTGCAAGACAGAAGTTGAAGCAGAGGGTCTGCTTAAATCTCTAAACAAGAGAATGAACGACTGTAAACTTGAACTACATCCAACAAAAACAAGAATTGTATACTGTCAGGATGCAGATAGGAAAGAGAAGCATGAAAACATCGCATTTGATTTTCTAGGATACACGTTCAGACCAAGGCTGTCAAAGAACAGATGGGGAAAACATTTTGTAAACTTTACACCCGCCATTAGTAACAAAGCAAAGAAATCAATTCGGCAAAAAGTAAGGGACTGGAAACTTCAGCTGAAAGCGGAAAAGGACCTTACGGACCTATCAAATATGTTTAACTCAAAAATCATAGGCTGGATTAACTTCTATGGCAAGTTCTACAAATCCGAAATGTACTCAACGTTAAGGCATATTAACAAAGCCTTAATAATGTGGGCGAGGAAGAAATACAAAAGGTTGGCTCGTCATAAGAAAAGAGCAGAATATTTCTTAGGTAGAATTGCAAATCAGAATCCCAAGCTCTTTAAACATTGGGAAATGGGTATTAAGCCTACGGCTGAATAATGGGAGCCGGATGAGCTGAGAGGTTCACGTCCGGTTCTGAGAGGGGCTACTGGGGAGGTTCCAGTGGTCTACTTGCCTTGTTTGTTGTTTTCAGTATAAGAGTGAGGCTCTAGATTTCTTTCAATCATTAAAAATTGAGACTGAAGAAGTTTAACTTAGAAATAGCTGAAGATAAAACGAAAATTATTTCCTTTGGAAAATTTGCGGATAAAGGTGCAAAACAGAAGGGGAATAGTAAACCTGAAACCTTTGATTTCCTTGGTTTTACACACTATTGTGGGAAAAGTAAACAAGAAAACTTTCGGGTAAAACGGAAATCAAGCAGGAAGAAAGTCCAAGTTAAACTCAAAGAATCCAAAGAATGGTTAAAGAAAAATAGAAATAAAGATATTCATATAATTATGGATAGATTCAAACGTTCACTTATAGGTTACTACAACTATTACTGCATCACAGATAATACTCCAAATGTAAACAACTTTAGAGACAAAATCGGGTACTTACTGTTTAAATGGCTCAATAGAAGAAGTCAAAGGAAATCATTTACCTGGGATAAATTCAGACTCTTTCTTAATAAATATTCACTACCTTCACCCAGGGTTAAGGTTAATATATATGATTTAAGAAAAGAGATCAGCTACATTCTGTGAATGATTACTGGAGGAGCCGTGTGCATTAATAGTGCAAGCACGGTTCTGTGAGGGGGTGGAGTACAATCTACCGTAAGGTAGAAAGGCTCCATTCTACTCGACTACTTTCACAACAACCGGTTTGTTTTGGCAGTCCTTTTTTATCGTTATTTAACGTGGCAGCATTCCTGTAATGTGTAAAAATGAGATTTGAACAAAAAAATAACCTCTTGGTAGAATGAGAGTGTCCTGAAGCTGGCCAGCGAAAAGGACAATACTCAAATACCGGGAGACCTGTTTCTTGAATATTCGTCTCTCGAAGTAAAAAGCCACCTTTCAGCATGTTGAAGGGTGACATTTTTTCTGTGTTATGAATCTCAAAAATGATTGTTTTTGAGATTTTTTATTTTGAACTAATTTTGAACGATTTAATAACTTTTTTAATGTTTCAAATCATTGCTTGAAATCTATATATCTATAACTACCGTTTATGATACACCTCAACCTTTAGATGGAAAGCTGGGGTTAGAACTTGAAAACAGCTTAAATGAAGGGGATTTGAGTCCTTTTTACATTTTTTTCTATCTATCATGCCGTTTTTGGACTTATCTCGGATTTACCTCGGACTTACCCCTAATAGTAAATTTACGCATTTTTGTCCACTTAATTTGAATAATGAAATGATAAAAACTTTCTCCTGGAAAAAAGGAGAATTTATTTCTATCGAAAGTGTCCAGTTAAGCACGCCTTATCTGGACAATATAACCGGACGGTCGGATTCTATTTATTAGTGTCCGGTTAAAAAAACGCCCTTAGGCGCTTATAAGACCAGTTTTTACACCGTTCCGGCGTAACTGAGAACTCTATTATCTAATTCCGTATCCATCTAAAATTACAATAATTAATATTAAAGTCACCAAAAAGGTATTACACAACTCAAACACTTTAGCATTCCGATATTGAAGAAGCGGAACTCGTTCCCTTTCGTTTTTCAAATTTCTTAATTGATAAACGATAACGACCAACCAGGCAAAACATGCGATAAAAATTATCGATTCTAACCATATAAAGTGAGTTAGCATGACATAAAAAACATGGACATCACCAAAACGGTCAAAATAAGTTCAAACACTTTAGCATTTCGGTATTTTTCAGTGGGAATGTAGTCATCTTCCCATTTCAACTTTCTAAATTGACGAATTAAAGCGACAAACCAGATAATCCCTGTTAACGAAAAGAGATAGAGTAACACAAACCAGGTCAATTGATTTCCCCCTTTTTATTAACCTTATTCACTTGCACTTTTTCCAAATTTTAGCTCGTACAGATATTATAGTTTCTTGTCGGAAGCGGTATGCCGGAAAACAATAAAAAAAGTGCCAAAAGAAGCTTTTGAAAAATCCTTTACCACCATCAAAACCAACAATCATGAAATATTGGAGGAATAAGGAAAAAAGGGGGATTTCACTTGTTTTCAAGAGCATAACTATTATCGTATCTGATTTTTATAAGGATAAGGAACAAGCAATTGAAAAGGCAGGTCTAAAAGAGGAAAACGAATATCATTTATTTGAATACGGTTGAAAGCCGAAGAAAATCTATATCATACCATTCTTTGAAGGATTGAACGAAAAATATAAACCCACAAAAAATACGATAATTTTATCAGTGTAAAAATGAAGCAGAACCAACATCGGCTGGATCAGCGCCGATGTTGGTTCACGAAAGGATAAAAAACATCCGTTTTTTCTTGATCATATGACTCAGGCATTGAGCCTGCCAGACGGTTGCTGACACAACCATTTAAAAGATAATTCGAGGAAAAAGATGAACACTTGACACGGCAAATGGTCCCTTCCAAAATGCTTAATGGCTGGAAAGTGGATTTATAAGGATAAAAACGGGATTTTAAAACGAATTGAAAAAGAAGAGGAGGGCTTATTTAAACTTATTCACCTTTTTACTATTGCAATAAGTTAATGCTGTAGCTATCTTAATAAAATTCTCTACAAAAACCAGATTTTGTATAGGTTATGGGTTGTCCTTGCAAAATCCTAGTGAAATAGCCCTTCCCTCTAAAATTTATGAACATATTTTGTATAAAGTAAGTATAAAAGGAGGGTTTTGAAATGTTTGGATATGGTGGATACGGCGGATTTGGTGGTTGTGGTGGCTTTGGTTACGGAGGCGGTGTCGGATTCGGCAGCGGTTTTGCTTTAATTGTTGTATTGTTTATCTTGTTAATTATCGTCGGAGCAGTGATCTGTTTCTAAACAAAAAACAATTACGCTTATCTTAAGAATAAAAAAAGCCCCGAGATGGGCTTTTTGTGTTTGAGACTATTCCGATTAAGGTTTATGTGAAATGGAAGGCTATGGTGGTTCGGCTGGGCTGTGGGTTTTCGGCTACTTTAGCTTATGCATCAGTTCAAATGAATAACCATTGGGGTTAAGCCTTATTTTAAGAAAATTTTTTTTATTAATTCAGCACTTGTCCATTCAGTTTAATATCTTGGACATATGTTATTACTACCACCAAAACTAAAAGTATCTGCATAAAACACTACCTTCCAAAGAACGTTTGCCTTATTAAGCAGACGTTTCTTGCATTTTAGGCAAATCGCTGATTTTGTCCAAGTCATATGATGATTGTCCAATCCATCCTTGTCTTAAGAAATATATATATTGTAAGTGTTTTTTGTGTTTTTTCTTCTTATAATCCAATGGGTGGTGAAAAATATGGGTTTTGGTTTCGGATGTGGCTGCGGCTGTAGCAGATTTGGCTATAGCTACGGCGGAGGCTTTTATGGAGGCAGTACTTTTGTTTTAATCGTAGTATTGTTCATCCTTTTAATTATTGTTCTTTCCAGTATGGTTTTTTAATTTTGGGTGAGTAAGATCACTCTAAATAAGTGCTGGAGGTGTTATTCATGAGCCATGGAAGTTCGTTTGCTTTAATCGTTGTATTGTTCATTCTACTTATCATTGTAGGCACATCTTTTGTGTACTAAATGGTAGAGGGGAAGTTGAATTAAACAGGAAAAGCTCCTAATGGGGCTTTTTTTGTTCCTAAAAAAAGAAGCCTGATATAGTCCAAACATCCAAAAGGCAGCGTAATGGGAATCAACCCTAAAATAATTACAGAACGTTTGTTCCCTTAACTTAAGTGTTAATTTTATTGTCTTAACCATAGGGAAAGGTGGGAATAGGTTTTAATTATTATAAAATTTATAATTTTCCAAAATTTAAGAGGAGGTACATAATATATGTAGAAATACTACTTAAGAAGTGTTTATAAACTAATTGTTTAGTATTAATACCTATTTGAATTAGAGGTACCACTAACATATTTACATAAGACCAATATGAATATAAATAAATAGATAATTAAAACTGATTTCTCAAATACTATTGGAAAATTTGTAACACTTATATATTTTAATAGACTCAATTCATTTAAGTTGAGATTACTAGGAGTGGTACCAATGAGGAAAACAAATAAAATAGGTGATTTATGTTGGGAAGGATTAACTTTAAAAAATGTTTCTCACAAAGAGATTGTTATTCCTTATGTATTATTTTTTAGCATTACATTAATTTTTGAGGTGTTTTTATTTTTCTTATTCATCGTATCATTTTATCTATTTGGTAAATATGAGTATAGACCTAATATTCAATACTATGTCAGTGCTGTAATTCTGATTCTTATGTTACTCACTACAGTTCCGTTGCTATTAACAATAATAAAGGTAAATATAAAAAAGTGAAAAATAATAAATATCCTATTTAGAAAAAGGGACAGCTGTATTCAGGATCCTTAGTATGTACAGGAAGAGAAGATTGACTACCTTCGAGTTTTATATGTCTTAGTGAGTGGTGTTAGTATCCTAATTACTAATCGAAAAGTGAAAAAAGGTAAAAAAATATTGCACAAGAACACCATAAGTGTTATTATATAAAAATCGCTTCAAAAAATGTATCATTTGAAATTAAATTTATTAAAAAAAGTAAATTTTAATTGATTTTTATGAATAAACGTGATATGATATTTTTTGTCGCTGTTTTAATTAGTAGATTTGTTCTTTGAAAACTAAACAAACAAAATCGTGCAAACAAACAAAAACTATTAGTGAATCTTTCGAAATAAGTTCACTTTAGCCAACGTAACTTTTATGAGCTAATCAACTTTCATGGAGAGTTTGATCCTGGCTCAGGACGAACGCTGGCGGCGTGCCTAATACATGCAAGTCGAGCGAATCTTTAGGAGCTTGCTCCTGAAGGTTAGCGGCGGACGGGTGAGTAACACGTGGGCAACCTGCCTGTAAGACTGGGATAACTTCGGGAAACCGGAGCTAATACCGGATAATCCTTTTCCTCACATGAGGAAAAGCTGAAAGACGGTTTCGGCTGTCACTTACAGATGGGCCCGCGGCGCATTAGCTAGTTGGTGAGGTAACGGCTCACCAAGGCGACGATGCGTAGCCGACCTGAGAGGGTGATCGGCCACACTGGGACTGAGACACGGCCCAGACTCCTACGGGAGGCAGCAGTAGGGAATCTTCCGCAATGGACGAAAGTCTGACGGAGCAACGCCGCGTGAGCGATGAAGGCCTTCGGGTCGTAAAGCTCTGTTGTTAGGGAAGAACAAGTACCGGAGTAACTGCCGGTACCTTGACGGTACCTAACCAGAAAGCCACGGCTAACTACGTGCCAGCAGCCGCGGTAATACGTAGGTGGCAAGCGTTGTCCGGAATTATTGGGCGTAAAGCGCGCGCAGGCGGTCCTTTAAGTCTGATGTGAAAGCCCACGGCTCAACCGTGGAGGGTCATTGGAAACTGGGGGACTTGAGTGCAGAAGAGGAAAGTGGAATTCCACGTGTAGCGGTGAAATGCGTAGAGATGTGGAGGAACACCAGTGGCGAAGGCGACTTTCTGGTCTGTAACTGACGCTGAGGCGCGAAAGCGTGGGGAGCAAACAGGATTAGATACCCTGGTAGTCCACGCCGTAAACGATGAGTGCTAAGTGTTAGAGGGTTTCCGCCCTTTAGTGCTGCAGCTAACGCATTAAGCACTCCGCCTGGGGAGTACGGCCGCAAGGCTGAAACTCAAAGGAATTGACGGGGGCCCGCACAAGCGGTGGAGCATGTGGTTTAATTCGAAGCAACGCGAAGAACCTTACCAGGTCTTGACATCCTCTGACACCCCTAGAGATAGGGCTTTCCCCTTCGGGGGACAGAGTGACAGGTGGTGCATGGTTGTCGTCAGCTCGTGTCGTGAGATGTTGGGTTAAGTCCCGCAACGAGCGCAACCCTTGATCTTAGTTGCCAGCATTCAGTTGGGCACTCTAAGGTGACTGCCGGTGACAAACCGGAGGAAGGTGGGGATGACGTCAAATCATCATGCCCCTTATGACCTGGGCTACACACGTGCTACAATGGATGGTACAAAGGGCTGCAAAACCGCAAGGTCGAGCCAATCCCATAAAACCATTCTCAGTTCGGATTGTAGGCTGCAACTCGCCTACATGAAGCCGGAATCGCTAGTAATCGCGGATCAGCATGCCGCGGTGAATACGTTCCCGGGCCTTGTACACACCGCCCGTCACACCACGAGAGTTTGTAACACCCGAAGTCGGTGGGGTAACCGTAAGGAGCCAGCCGCCTAAGGTGGGACAGATGATTGGGGTGAAGTCGTAACAAGGTAGCCGTATCGGAAGGTGCGGCTGGATCACCTCCTTTCTAAGGATATATGCCGGACATATGAGCCGGACAAAACAGTTTGTTTGAAACACGTTCTTTGTTTGTTTAGTTTTGAGAGAGCAATTCTCTCGAAGCTTTTTTTATTCGTTCTTTGAAAACTGGATAATCGTAAAGAAGAAGTCAAAGTAAGAACCGAGTTATAGGGAAAAATGCAGTTCAATTTTTCCTTGCCATTTTAGTTTTCTCTCTTATTAAGTAAGAGAAATAAACCTTTTAGGTTAAGTTAGAAAGGGCGCACGGTGAATGCCTTGGCACTAGGAGCCGATGAAGGACGGGACTAACACCGATATGCTTCGGGGAGCTGTAAGTAAGCTTTGATCCGGAGATTTCCGAATGGGGAAACCCGCTGTTCGTAATGGAACAGTATCTTTACCTGAATACATAGGGTATGGAAGGCATACCCGGGGAACTGAAACATCTAAGTACCCGGAGGAAGAGAAAGCAAACGCGATTCCCTGAGTAGCGGCGAGCGAAACGGGACATAGCCCAAACCAAGAGGCTTGCCTCTTGGGGTTGTAGGACACTCAACATGGAGTTACAAAGGAACGGGGTAGATGAAGCGATCTGGAAAGGTCCGTCATAGAAGGTAAAAACCCTGTAGTTGAAACTTCGTTCCCTCCTGAGTGGATCCTGAGTACGGCCGGACACGTGAAATCCGGTCGGAAGCAGGGAGGACCATCTCCCAAGGCTAAATACTCCCTAGTGACCGATAGTGAACCAGTACCGTGAGGGAAAGGTGAAAAGCACCCCGGAAGGGGAGTGAAATAGTTCCTGAAACCGTGTGCCTACAAGTAGTCAGAGCCCGTTCATGGGTGATGGCGTGCCTTTTGTAGAATGAACCGGCGAGTTACGATTACATGCAAGGTTAAGTTGAAGAGACGGAGCCGCAGCGAAAGCGAGTCTGAATAGGGCGAATGAGTATGTGGTCGTAGACCCGAAACCAGGTGATCTACCCATGTCCAGGGTGAAGTCCAGGTAACACTGGATGGAGGCCCGAACCCACGCACGTTGAAAAGTGCGGGGATGAGGTGTGGGTAGCGGAGAAATTCCAATCGAACTTGGAGATAGCTGGTTCTCTCCGAAATAGCTTTAGGGCTAGCCTCACGTAGTAAGAGTCTTGGAGGTAGAGCACTGTTTGGACTAGGGGCCCTCATCGGGTTACCGAATTCAGACAAACTCCGAATGCCAAAGACTTATCCGTGGGAGTCAGACTGCGAGTGATAAGATCCGTAGTCAAAAGGGAAACAGCCCAGACCACCAGCTAAGGTCCCAAAGTATACGTTAAGTGGAAAAGGATGTGGAGTTGCTTAGACAACCAGGATGTTGGCTTAGAAGCAGCCACCATTTAAAGAGTGCGTAATAGCTCACTGGTCGAGTGACTCTGCGCCGAAAATGTACCGGGGCTAAACGTATCACCGAAGCTGTGGATTGACATCTTCGATGTCAGTGGTAGGAGAGCGTTCTAAGGGCGTTGAAGTCAGACCGTAAGGACTGGTGGAGCGCTTAGAAGTGAGAATGCCGGTATGAGTAGCGAAAGATGAGTGAGAATCTCATCCACCGAATGCCTAAGGTTTCCTGAGGAAGGCTCGTCCGCTCAGGGTTAGTCGGGACCTAAGCCGAGGCCGAAAGGCGTAGGCGATGGACAACAGGTTGATATTCCTGTACCACCTCTTTATCGTTTGAGCAACGGGGGGACGCAGGAGGATAGGGTAAGCGCGCTGTTGGATATGCGCGTCTAAGCAGTTAGGCTGCAAGTGAGGCAAATCCCGCTTGCGTGAAGGCTGAGCTGTGACAGCGAGGGAAATTTAGTACCGAAGTTCCTGATTCCACACTGCCAAGAAAAGCCTCTAGCGAGATAAAAGGTGCCCGTACCGCAAACCGACACAGGTAGGCGAGGAGAGAATCCTAAGGTGAGCGAGAGAACTCTCGTTAAGGAACTCGGCAAAATGACCCCGTAACTTCGGGAGAAGGGGTGCTCTTTGGGGTGAATAGCCTCGAAGAGCCGCAGTGAATAGGCCCAGGCGACTGTTTAGCAAAAACACAGGTCTCTGCGAAGCCGCAAGGCGAAGTATAGGGGCTGACGCCTGCCCGGTGCTGGAAGGTTAAGAGGAGGGGTTAGCGCAAGCGAAGCTCTGAATCGAAGCCCCAGTAAACGGCGGCCGTAACTATAACGGTCCTAAGGTAGCGAAATTCCTTGTCGGGTAAGTTCCGACCCGCACGAAAGGCGTAACGATCTGGGCACTGTCTCAACGAGAGACTCGGTGAAATTATAGTACCTGTGAAGATGCAGGTTACCCGCGACAGGACGGAAAGACCCCGTGGAGCTTTACTGTAGCCTGATATTGAATTTTGGTACAGCTTGTACAGGATAGGTAGGAGCCGTAGAAGCCGGAGCGCTAGCTTCGGTGGAGGCGTCGGTGGGATACTACCCTGGCTGTATTGAAATTCTAACCGGCACCCCTGATCGGGGTGGGAGACAGTGTCAGGTGGGCAGTTTGACTGGGGCGGTCGCCTCCTAAAGAGTAACGGAGGCGCCCAAAGGTTCCCTCAGAATGGTTGGAAATCATTCGTAGAGTGTAAAGGCACAAGGGAGCTTGACTGCGAGACCTACAAGTCGAGCAGGGACGAAAGTCGGGCTTAGTGATCCGGTGGTTCCGCATGGAAGGGCCATCGCTCAACGGATAAAAGCTACCCCGGGGATAACAGGCTTATCTCCCCCAAGAGTCCACATCGACGGGGAGGTTTGGCACCTCGATGTCGGCTCATCGCATCCTGGGGCTGTAGTCGGTCCCAAGGGTTGGGCTGTTCGCCCATTAAAGCGGTACGCGAGCTGGGTTCAGAACGTCGTGAGACAGTTCGGTCCCTATCCGTCGTGGGCGCAGGAAATTTGAGAGGAGCTGTCCTTAGTACGAGAGGACCGGGATGGACGCACCGCTGGTGTACCAGTTGTCTTGCCAAAGGCATCGCTGGGTAGCTATGTGCGGACGGGATAAGTGCTGAAAGCATCTAAGCATGAAGCCCCCCTCAAGATGAGATTTCCCATAGCGTCAAGCTAGTAAGAACCCTGAAAGATGATCAGGTTGATAGGTCAGAGGTGGAAGCACGGTGACGTGTGGAGCTGACTGATACTAATCGTTCGAGGACTTAACCAAGTCATATTTATATGAACAAGGTGAACTCGTTTTTACCAAACTTCTTCTGTATTATCCAGTTTTGAGGGAATGAAACCTCAAATAATAGTCTGGCAGCAATGGCGAGAAGGTCACACCCGTTCCCATACCGAACACGGAAGTTAAGCTTCTCAGCGCCGATGGTAGTTGGGACTTTGTCCCTGTGAGAGTAGGACGTTGCCAGGCTGTTTTAAATTTAATTTTAATAATTGTTATTTTATCGTCGCGGGGTGGAGCAGTCTGGTAGCTCGTCGGGCTCATAACCCGAAGGTCGCAGGTTCAAATCCTGCCTCCGCAATCAATTAAATCCAATTAAAAATAAATAGAACTAGATATTCTTCATTCGCCTTACGGAGTTATTCCTAAGGTCTTTTTATTTATTGCTAAATAATTGGAATATATTATTAGTTATAAATTCAAAAAAGAGTACTTCTAAGGTAATCGTTAAAAAAATGTATTGCAACAGGTTTGTCTTAATAAGCTAAAGCACTTGGCGTGACAATAAAGAAGGCAAGCCGGATTATTATACAGGCTTGCCTTTATCTATGTGATGAAGTATTAAAAAACGCAGCAAGTTATCCGCGTCTTCCCCCTCGGCCTCCCTGTTTTGCCCCAGTGTTACGTTTGAGCGTGGATAAATTCTCTTCACTTGTCTTTAAAAAACGAGCCATTTTATCTTCAAAATTTTCCTTTGGTTTGAATGAACGGAAGTCTTTAGAACGGCTATCAACTCTTCCCGGACGCGGTGGACGTTGTGAATAAGAAGAGGTTTGTCTTTCGGGTTTATCTATAGCTTTTTTGATGGACAAGGACGTTTTTCCGTCTTTCATACTAATCACTTTTACTTCAATCTGGTCGCCTACTTTAAGATGGTCATTAACGTCTTTTACATAGCTATCCGCTACTTCACTGATATGCACAAGACCTGTTGAGCCATCCGGTAATTCTACGAATGCTCCAAAATTGGTGATGCCTGTTACTTTACCTTGTAACTTGCTGCCTATTTCGACTGACATAAAAATAATGTTCCTCCTCAATAATGTTAAAAACACTTTATTATAACAAATTTTTGAAGGAAATAATATCAGCTTCAGCTATTTGATTTTAAATGACAAAGTGTAAAAGGCAGGTACGGCGCTTATACATAGGTTAATATTTTATTTTGTAATTTCATTTTAAGTTAAGGACCAAATAAACTTAAATATTTGTTACATTAGGTTCATAAGTTTATTAGATGTAATCTTGCTGATTGTATTCCAGATTATTTTTGTTTTCCCTGCTAATCATTCCTGATGTATTCCTCGTGAATCAAGCAATCTTCCTTTTCTTCTAAGTGGTTTACTTCCGAACAGTTTAAACATAAAACTCTCTTCATTATCAGTTAGACATACTGTTTCACATACAATAGACTAATAATACGAATCCCATCTCGACAATTTTTTTAGCTGCTAGGTTGGAAAGGTCCTTTATAAGTAAGGGTTCATACCAAAACTAAACAAACGTTTGATTAACAAAAGAAAAGAGGAAAAAGGGTCGAAGAATGTAATATTAACAGGTTTTTACTAATCTTTGAAGATTAAGAAAAAAACTCTTAAACCTCAGGCGACAATCTTTTTACATGCTAGGATAGAAAATTCCTTTAATGGCAAAGTTTCATACCGAAACTAAACAAACGTTTAATTAACAAGAGGAAAGAGGAAAAAGGGTCGAAGAATGTAAAATTAACTGGTTTTTACTAATCTTTGAAGATTAAGAAAAAAACTCTTAAACCTCAGGCTACAATCTTTTTACATGCTAGGATAGAAAATTCTTTTATTGGCAAAGGTTCATACCAAAACTAAACAAACGTTTAATTAACAATAGAATAGAGTGAAAAGGGTCGAAAAATGTATGATTACCAGACGAACAGAATGACAGAATGTACACTAGTGCTACTGCCCAAGTTAAGAAAGCCCATTGGGAGCCCTTACATCAGGGGAGGAAGCAAGATAGACCGGTGTAACCGCACCTTTTTTCGGATTTGCAGAGAACGTTTTAAATATCGTCCGCAGGATCCAAGGCATGTCATGCATAAGATTAGAGCGGATAATTCCTGGATGCAGGCTGTTAATGGTAACACACTTTCCATCAAGCCTCTTTGAAAATTCCTTAGTAAATAAAATTAAACCAAATTTAGTAGGACCTACTGCTCTGAAAAAAGCATAATTTTGTTTGGTCATAAGGTCATCAAAGTTCATTTTAATTCCGTTGTGCTTGGAGGCTACATTAATAATTCTTCCTTCACCACTCGCTTCAAGCGACTCCAGTAAGAGGTGGGAAAGTATGAAATGAGATAAATAGTTTGTAGCAAACGTGGTTTCAATTCCATCTTCAGTTTCAGAACGTTTTGCTAAGAAGACTGCTGCATTATTGATTAAAACATCTAACTTGTTATACTTTTTTTAAAATTGATCAGCTGCTTGTTTGACTGAACGCTGAGATGATAAATCAGCAAGAAGGAGATCTACTTGGGTATTACCTGTTTCTTTAATAATATCTTGAAGCGCTTTTTTGCCTCGTTCCTCATTTCTGCATAATAGAACAATTGTTGCTCCTTTTTTAGCTAATTCTATGGCTGTTGCTTTACCAATCCCTGAGTTGCCTCCAGTAATTAAACAAATTTTCCCCTTCATCGATTTCTCCCCATCTCCAAGCAATTCAATATTATTTTTTTTCAATCTTTTCAAACGTTTTTCCATGGATGGCATTTAAAACAGATTCAGATGCAAGAAAATCATGTGGAAATCCCAGGTCAATTTTGCTAGCTTCATTTAATTGGGTAAGATGTGTTTCTGAAAGACGGAAAGCCAAACTTCCAAGATTGTCTTTCATTTGCTCTTCTCGTTTTGCACCAATTAGCGGAATGACGGTACCAGCTTGTTGACGGACCCAGTTTATTGCAACTTGGGCAGGGAGAACTGCTAGTTCTCTTGCGATTTCTTCCACAACTGCAGCAATAGCCCGGTTGCGTTCATTTAAGCGTGCACTTTGAGGAGATAATCTCCCTTTTTCAGATGAAGGATTACTGTATTTTCCCGTTAGTGCACCGCCAGCCATTGGTGCCCATGCAGTAACCCCAATATCTAAAGCGCGTGCCATTGGTAATAAATCTCTTTCTGGAGTTCGCTGCAACAAATTGTACTCCACTTGCAAGCCGATAAACGGAGTCCAACCACGGAGTGTGGACAGCATATTAGCTTGTGAAACAATCCAAGCAGGTGTATCCGAGACTCCTACATAAAGAATTATTCCGGAACGAACTAAATCGTCAAGTGCACGCATCACTTCTTCGACCGGTGTCATAAAATCCCAAGCATGAAGCCAAAGTAAATCAATATAATCGGTCTGAAGCTGTTTTAAGCTCTTTTCAACGGATTGAACGAGATTTTTTCGATGGTTACCGCCGCCATTTGGGTCGTGTGGACGAGTGTTCAGTGTATATTTAGTCGCAACGACAAACTGTTCACGCTTTTCACGAATAAATTCCCCAACATATTTTTCACTTGTTCCATTCGTATAATTGACAGCCGTATCAATAAAATTCCCACCAGCTTCAACGAAAGCATTGAAGATTTTTTTGCTTTCTTCCTTAGAAGCGCCAAATCCCCAGTCTTCCCCAAACGTCATTGTACCTAAAGCTAATTCAGATACTCGTAAGCCGCTTCTTCCTAACAATTTATAATTCATTACAAGACCTCTTTTCTAATAGTTATTTTTCAGATGACATACCAGCTCTTCAGCACTTTCGAGGACTTGTTCGTTCGTTAAGAAGCGCACTCCCTGTTTCGTAAAAGTGGGCAAGAACCGCATGCCGGTCAAGTTGGCTGTTGCCTGAAATGGTTTGGTTAACTCGCTTATGCTGAAGTGATTGTATCCGCCAGCTTGATAAGCTTCTCCAGGTCCGCCTGTTGAAATTACTAACATAAACTCTTTGCCGCGCAATTTTGTTCCTTCTGACCCATAAGCCCAACCGTAAGTAAGCACCGAATCCTGCCATTGTTTTAACAAAGCGGGTGAACTGTACCAGTAGAATGGGAATTGCAAAACGATACGATCATGTTCCAATAGAAGCTGCTGTTCTTTTTCCACATCAATCTCAAATGTTGGGTAATGTGCATATAAGTTATGGACCGTAACATTTTCTTCTTGTTGAAGACGGTTCATCCACGTTCTATTTACCTTCGATTGTTCCAAGTTTGGATGGGCTACAATAACTAATGTTTTCATATTGATCACCTTTCAATTGTTTATACACGCAAACAAAAAACATTAAAAGGTATTTCAGTGGAAGAAATACCTTTATTTAAATATTTTAATTAAGCTTCAATTAAGGATGGCTGAAGAACGTGATTTACATATGCTTTTGCAATTTCTTCAAGTTGTTCATCTGTGACATGCATAACACCATTCAGCACAAATAACGGCATAAAACGGGTACCTATGAGGTTGCTAGTCTGTTGTAAAGGAGTTGTTAAAGTCTCCATGGTAAAATGATTATAGCCAGTAGGCTGATAGGAATCTTCTGGTCCAAAAGTTGAAATCGCAAGACCTAGTTCTTTACCGTGAAGCTTGTCGCCGCCTTCGCCATATGCCCAGCCATAGGAGAGCACTTCATCCTGCCATTGTTTTAACAAAGAAGGCGTGCTGTACCAGTAGAATGGAAATTGAAGAATAATACGGTCATGTGATTCTAATAGGCTTTGTTCGTGTGCTACGTTTATTTTCCCGTCTGGATACGCTTGATAAAGAGTATGAATCGTAATTTCTTCGTGTTTTTTCAATTCCTTCATCCAAGTGCGGTTAATCCGAGATTGTTCCAAATTAGGGTGGGTGATAATTACAAGAGTTTTCATTAGTAAGTCTCCTTTTGTCTTTTTTCTTTTCTAGTTTTGATTACACATATTGTGTTCATTAAAGAATTTTTACATTTGTACATACAAATTATGCTGCAAAAAAATTTTACTTTTCTTCATATATAATTTCTGTTTCAGTTTGATTTTCGTACATTCTATAAAATGTATTCGCAATATTTTCAGGTGAGAAATAGGTTCCTTCTTGTACAAACCCTTTAATCGTTAATGTTCCAACATAAATTCCTTTAGGGCTCAATTCTTGGTGCAAGCTGTATGCTAAATTGCGAATACCTGCTTTTCCAATCGCTAATGAAGCATAGTCAGCATAGGGTTGAAGAGCTAATCCTCCGCCCGTTAATAAAATAGTTCCATTTTCCATATGGGGAATCACTTCTTTTACACTGGTAAGAGCTCCAGCTACACTGATTTTAAAATCTTCCACTAATTGATCCACGCTTAATGTTGTTGGTTTGCCTGGTCTTCCTGCAGCAGCATTGTATAAGAGTACATCAATTTTTCCAAAAGTTTTAATTACCGCACCAATAGCTGTTTTTAAAGATTCTTCTGAAGAGACATCCCCCGGAAAGCCTTTTGCTGCAATCCCATCATTTTTAAGTACATTTACATATTTCTGTAATGACTCCATATTGCGAGAAATCAAGGCAACATTAAAGCCTTCTTTTCCGAATTTCCTTGCTGTATTTAAGCTAATCCCAGGTCCAGCACCGACTATTAGCAATATCTTATTTAACATAACAATAGCCTCCTTATTTATTTGTATATGCAAATGAAATGGTAAAAAAATTACAGTTCTCTTTCTAGCTTATTGCTTGCTTCGTGAAGCATTTTACTTAAATCTTTACTGAACTCGCGTCCTAAGACTTCGGAATAGCTGGTAAACAATTCTTTTAAAGAAAGCCGAAATTGATGGTACACTTTTTCTCCTTCTTCAGTTAAAGAAATAAGGGTTTGTTTTCCATCCATTTTTCTGGTGACTAGTTTTAATTTTTCAAGTTTATCAATAAACCTCGTACTTGTGGAAGGAGCAATGGATAACTTGTGGCATAGTTCCTTCTGTGTGATTTCCGGATGGAACTTCACAATCATAATCATGTAAAGATAGGAAGGAGCAAGGTCGCCAAAATCAAATGTTTTTTCGGCTAATTTTGTAATGTTACGAGCAAACCGGCTGGCTGTAAAGTAAAGACAATGAATTAATACCTGTTCTTCTTCATTCATTTAATCAAATCCTTTTATTCATTTGCATATACAAATTAACACGAAATTACATAAAGGTCAACTAAATCATATTTCTTGTTTCTATTAAAAAGTATATATTATAAACTTTGTTCCAAACTTATTAAGATTACATGAAAAGGATGAAATAAAAGAAAGCATTGCTATTGCGTGAAAAAGCCAATGGAAATACATGAAGGTAGAAGAAGTCAAAACAACAATTCCTGGTCCAGGAGAGATATTAGTTGAGGTATATGCGGTTAGGATAAAACCTGTTGATTATAAAACATTTTAAAATTTTAAAATGCTTTTCTTATAATAACGGGGGCGATGCTTTATTAAGGAATCACCTTTCTTATTTGATTTATGAAGAAGATTGTGAAGTATTGTACTTAAAGTAACGGGTGCTTATCTTTAATAAAGAAAAATAAATGATCTACCACAAACGGGCGCCATTCTTAAGTAAGAAGGCGTCTTCTTTTAGAATCTGAAATATAGTGAATGCTCAAATCAAGGAAATTTGAAATAACTGTTATTAAGTTAAAAAAGGAGGATAGTCCAGAAAGAATCCACAAAAGAAATTGGTTATTTATGGTAAAGTGAAATTAGAAATAAAATTACCATAGGGGAGATTATATGGCATCAAATATATTAATTCCGATATTAATATTAGCTTTCCTTGTCGGCTTGGGATACCTTTTAGTTAAGTTATTTAAAAAGTAGAAGGGGTAAGGTAATTATTCAACTATAGGGCGCAAGAATTGAACAACGATGGACTGTTTCAGCAGTCCATTTTTCTTGGCCTTTAATCAGTTAAATGGCAGTATAGTTGAATAAAGGTATAAAAAGAATGCAATAGTTTTCATTTTACTTAAAAACTAAGCATTCTTATATATAAACAATGACATGAATGTAGCCTTTTTTTCATACTATATTTTGGGGGTGGAAAAATGCCTAGAGTAAGTTACCGAAGTTCAGACGTTGACTTAATGGCAAGGATGATGAGAGCAGAAGCCGAAGGTGAAGGAAAACAGGGAATGTTATATGTTGGAAATGTAATTGTGAATCGTCTTGTAGCAAATTGTACAGACTTTAAAGGTTTAAGAACAATTAACCAAGTTATTTTTCAAGTACAAGGAGGAAATTTTTCCTTTGAAGCAGTTCAAAAAGGGAATGTATTTTATCAAAGAGCAAGAACTTCTGAAAGAAGATTAGCAAAACAGAATTTGGATTATTGGAGAGACCCCCCAGCGAAATTTGCTCTTTGGTATTTTAATCCACATGCTCCATGCCCTCCAACATGGTATGGTCAACCTCAATCTGGTCAATTTAAAGAACATTGTTTTTATGAACCAAAACCTGGATTTTGTGATAGTATTTATAGCGGTTAAGCTTACTCTTTGAGTAAGCTTTTTTACATATTTAGAATATTTACACAAAATAAAACTTTTAGTAATAGTTTTTATGCAAGATTGTGAAATATTGTACTTAACCTAACGGGTGCAAGAGTTAAACATTAAGCTGCCAATTTGGTGGCTTTTTCTTATTCAGCTAAAGGGGCAGAATAGTTAAAAAAGTCGAGAATAGGACGATTGAACAATTATTCAATGACTTATAAAAGTTGTAAAATATAATTAAATAATATGCTCAGAGCTACACATATGTAAGATATTGCGAATTAAAAATACCGTACAATCCATTTCTGAATAATACGGTATTCTGGACAATTATTTGCTTTTTACGATTGATACGTGAAATAAGAACATCTTAAATAACTCTACTGCTTTATATAATGTACTCTCTATTATTTCAATATTTTAAACTTTTTCATACCATATTTCAAAAACATAAGCAATTAAGGCTATTGTAACAAAAATTAATAATAAATTTAAACTACTTATTGTAAAGTGAGTCAATTTCCTTGCTTCAACAAATTTAAGTATCACCCAAGCACCAAACGCATCAATAACAATATTTGTTGCAAGGTATAACCAAAAGTTTCTGAATGTAAAATAAAAAACCCATATTGTAGTTATGAAGAATGCGCCGTACGCAAAGCTCACACTTGTTATGTATCCCCAGGGCACTATCGCTTCTTTGATTTGCCACAACTTATATGTATATCCTATTTCATAGACGATGGTTACTAATAATGCAGTAAATATTGTTACTGGCATGTACCTTTTGATACCCTCTTTTTTCATAAAAAATAATGATAACCATGGAATAATTAATAGTAACCATAAAATCAGCTTATTGGACATTATATTCACACCACCTTATACTTCTAAATTGCATTATTAACAAAATGTGGTGATTTTATGTATTACACGTTTGCTATTTAGTGACCATTAATTCTAATGAATTGTTAGTACACAATTTTCTTCTAATATGAAATAAAGTAACTCATTTATTTTTCTTTAAAAAAATTTAAAGTGTAGAATAGATTGTGAAATAATGTACTTAAAGTAACGGGTGCGTTAGTGGAAGAACAATTAATTGATTTTAGAACAAAGGCTATACTTTAGGTATTCAATTAAAGGGCGCAATTCTGCAGCATGAATTGTGCTCTTTATTTATGTTATGGGCAATTTAGATTAATAAGAAAAATAAAAATCCTTATAAAATAGTGTGTGTTAAAATACGAATAAACCACTAGGGGGACAAGAATGTTTGTACATAAAATTGATGAGGATATATCTCTTAAGCTTATAGAACTAAGGGATGGGGAAAGTATTTTTGGATTAACAAATGATTTTAGAGATTACCTACGAGAATGGCTTCCTTGGCTGGATAGTACAACAAAACTTGAAGATACAAAAGAGTTTATAAAAATATGTTTAAAAGGTTTTGCTGAAAATAAGAGTATGAACACGGTTATTTTATTTAAAGGGGAAATCGTTGGAGTTGCTGGCTATAATGAAATAAACTGGTCTAACAAAACAGCATATATAGGCTATTGGCTTGGAAAAGAATTTCAAGGAAATGGAATTATGACTAAGGTTGCTAAGACATTAACCGATTATGCTTTTAAGGGGTTAAACCTAAATAAGGTTGAAATTAGGGCTGCTGTGAAGAATAAGAAAAGTAGGGAGATTCCTGAAAGATTAGGCTTTGTAAATGAGGGTTGTATTAGGCAAGCAGAATGGTTGTATGATCATTATGTTGACCATGTTGTTTATGGAATGTTAGCTAAAGAATGGAATGGAAAATAGATCACCACGTATTCAGCTATCGGGCGTTTTCCTTGAACAAGGATCAGCGCTTATTTTCATTTTAGGGCCAGATTATTGAAGATAAGGAAGTATTTTTGGAAAGATAGCCTTGTACGAGTTTACTTGAATATTTTAGCTTACGAGCTAATTCTGATAACATGGTAGGTAAAATGTGCTGATTATGAGGAGGGCGTCATCAATTTATGAAACCACGAATTACTGTAATTACATTGGGCGTAGATGATTTGGAAAGATCGTTAGAATTCTATAGAGACGGACTGGGACTTCCGACAGAAGGTATAATTGGCAAAGAATTTGAGCATGGTGCAGTTGCCTTTTTCGACTTACAAGCAGGCTTAAAGCTTGCCATTTGGAATCGCAAAGATATAGCACATGATGCAAAAATTAATAAGACCGTATCAAGTTCTACCGAATTTACTATTGGACACAATGTAGAGAGTAAAGAAGAAGTTGATAAGGTAATGGAACAGGCAAAGCAGGCTGGAGCTATTATAACAGTCCCATCACATGATACATTTTGGGGTGGATACTCCGGATACTTCCAAGATCCAGATGGCCATTTGTGGGAAGTTGTCTGGAATCCACACTGGGAAGTAAAGGAATAGATACCAAATGAACTGCATCCTTGTTTTCCGAATGGGTGCTTTTTCTTCATAAAAGTCTTTGAAATGGTCTTCCGTAATCGGGCGCGTTTATTTAAGAACGCGTCTTTTTCGTGTATTGGGCCATTTAGTTGAAGAAGAATAAGGAAAATTATCCACTAGAAAAAGGATAATTTTTTGTAAGAATTATCTAAAAAAAGGATGATTATTTTGGGACTTCAAAAGTGTGAATCCTCAAATTGGTATTGCTTATGGCGGTGATGCTCCATTTATGATTGGACTGATTGCAAGAAATGTAGGTGGCAATATTTTATTACTGATGCCTTTTAGCTTTTTACCACCACTAGTATGGAATAAATTTAAACTTTATAAAAATATTATGTTGTTAGGTTTTGTTATATCAGTCAGCATTGAACTTTTACAATTAGTGGAGACGCTATCAGGTGGATGGGGACGAATCACTGACATTGATGATGTAATATGCAATGTGCTAGGTGTTACTGTTGGATATCTTATTTATAAATTTACTTTTAAAATAATTGACCATTTTCAAATTAAAATATTACAAAAATTGAATTCTGGAAGATCAGAACGGTTTGATAAGAATAATGAAGTTGAATTATAGATAAAAATAGAAATGGTTGCTTTCTTCAAATTAGTCCTAGTTTGATACTCGAGGCTGTAAAGGGGTAACGAAAAAAGCCCAATTTCTTAATATTAAGAAATTGGGCTTTTTAATATTGGGATTTCTTAACGTTATAAATCCGTATTTTCCTGGCGCTACACTAAATGATTGATATTTGGATATCATTTTTGTGAGTCATTTGTCTTGTAAAATGAGGTTTTTCTTCATTTGAATTTGCAACAATTATGGTCGTATAAATACATTGATAAAAATGAGAAACTGTGGTAAATTTATATAGATACACCAATAATTGATTTTTGTGTAAATATTCCCTATTTTAATTATACAACATAAAATCCTTTTTAGTCAACCCCTATTTTTATTTTTTTAAAGGAGTGTTTGATATGAATATGGAACTTCGCCAGTAGCATGAACGAGTGGATAGCGTAATTGGTTAAACGGATGAATAATTTTTGTCATATGATTCGTCTTGGTATGGAGAGATAAATGGGAGGGAAAGAAATGAAACCATATGTACTGGAGTTTCGGGAGATTGATAAAACGCAACTTTTGCTCGTCGGAGGAAAAGGGATGAATTTAGGGGAACTATCGAAGATTCATGGAATACAAGTGCCGGAAGGATTTTGTGTTACGACAGAAGCCTATCAAAAAGCCCTCGAAAAAAACGAAGCCTTCCACGCATTGTTGGATCAACTAACACTGCTAAAAGTAGAGGATCGAGATCAACTTGGTGAAATCAGCAGGAAGATTAGGAAAATCATTATGGAAGTAGAGATTCCTTCCGATGTTGTGAAAGCTGTTGCTCACTATCTCTCCCGGTTTGGTGATGAACATGCTTATGCAGTACGTTCCAGTGCAACTGCTGAAGATTTACCACATGCCTCTTTTGCAGGTCAGCAAGACACCTATTTAAATATCATCGGAAAGGAAGCCATTTTGCGGCACATCAGTAAATGTTTGGCTTCCCTATTTACGGATCGTGCCGTGATTTACCGTATGCAAAACGGATTTGACCACAGCCAAGTGTATTTATCCGTTATCATTCAACGGATGGTGTTCCCGCAGGCTTCAGGAATTTTATTTACTGCTGATCCGATTACTTCCAATCGAAAGCTACTATCTATCGATGCTAGCTTTGGACTAGGAGAGGCCCTTGTCTCCGGCTTGGTATCTGCCGATTGCTATAAGGTGCAAGAAGATAAAATCGTCGATAAGAGGATAGCAACAAAAAAATTGGCTATCTATGGACGAAAAGAAGGCGGAACAGAGACACAGCAGATCGATCCTGATCAGCAAAAGACTCAAACACTTACTGAAAAGCAAATTTTACAACTGGCACGCATCGGAAGACAGATCGAAGCTTATTTTGGTTGCCCGCAAGATATCGAATGGTGTTTGGTTGATGATACATTTTATATCACCCAGAGTCGTCCAATCACTACTCTTTTCCCCATCCCTGAAGCGAAGGATCAAGAAAATCACGTCTATGTATCTGTCGGTCATCAACAAATGATGACCGACCCCATGAAACCATTGGGATTGTCTTTTTTCCTGTTAACGACTCCTGCACCCATGCGTAAAGCAGGCGGAAGGTTGTTTGTTGATGTCACACATCAACTGGCTTCGCCTCTCAGTAGAAACATTTTATTAAATGCCATGGGACAACACGATCCGCTCATGAAAGACGCACTTATGAACATCATTGAGCGAGGAGATTTTATAGTATTGTTACCGGATGATAAAAAAGCACCGAGTCCCAGCAGAGGCAATGCAGATATGCTGTCACAAATCGAAAACAATCCATCAATCGTTTCTGATTTGATTAAGCGTAGTCAAACATCGATAGAAGAGTTAAATCAAAACATCCAAACGAAATCAGGATCAGATTTATTGGATTTTATTCTAGAAGATATTCAGGAATTAAAGAAGATTTTATTTGACCCACAAAGTTCGGCTGTATTTATGGCTGCTATAAATGCTTCAACATGGATCAATGAAAAAATGAACGATTGGTTAGGTGAAAAAAACGCAGCAGACACGCTTTCTCAATCTGTACCAAACAATATTACTTCGGAAATGGGTCTGGCTCTATTGGATGTTGCAGATGTGATTCGTCCTTATCCAGAAATAATTGATTATTTACAACATGTGAAAGATGATAACTTTTTGGATGAACTGGTTACATTTGATGGTGGACAGGAAGCTAGAGACGCCTTCTACGCTTTTCTCAACAAATACGGAATGCGATGTGCCGGAGAAATCGATATTACGAAAACTCGTTGGAGTGAAAAACCAATCACACTTGTACCCATGATTCTTAGTAACATCAAAAACTTTGAGCCGAATGCCAGCAATCGAAAATTTGAACAAGGGCGGCGTGTTGCTTTGAAAAAAGAACAAGAGTTATTAGAGCGATTGAAGCAATTACCGGATGGTGAACAAAAGGCCAAAGAAACAAAACGAATGATCGACCTAACCAGGAATTTCATCGGTTATCGTGAATATCCAAAATACGGCATGATTAATCGCTACTTCGTTTATAAACAGGCTTTACTTAAAGAAGCCGAACAACTCGTACAAGGGGGCGTTATTCATGAAAAAGAAGATATCTACTATCTCACTTTTGAAGAACTTCTTGATGTTGTACGCACAAAAAAACTGGATTACCGGATCATCAGCAAACGAAAAGACGAGTACAAATTATATGAAAAACTAACTCCCCCACGTGTTATCACGTCTGATGGTGAAATCATTACAGGTGAGTACAAACGAGAAAATCTCCCAGCCGAAGCGATTGTGGGTCTACCTGTTTCTTCTGGAGTTATAGAGGGACGCGCGCGTGTCATCTTAAACTTAGAAGATGCTGATCTGGAGGATGGAGATATATTAGTCACCTCCTTTACTGACCCTAGCTGGACACCATTATTTGTATCCATAAAAGGACTAGTCACCGAAGTTGGTGGACTGATGACCCATGGAGCAGTTATCGCACGTGAATATGGCTTACCGGCAGTTGTCGGAGTGGAAAATGCTACGAAGCTGATCAAGGATGGACAAAGGATTAGGGTGAATGGAGCAGAAGGGTATATAGAAATACTATAATTCATTACATTTAAATCATAAAAGAAGATAAATCGAAGTAGGAGAATCATTGAAATCATGGTGCTTTGCGGTCTATGGTAAGAACCCCGTCACTAGGACATATAAAATGTTAAAAAGAGATAGGTTGTCCCCTATCTCTTTTAGCCTTAAATACTATTCTACTATTAATTTCCCTGTCATTTTAGAATGTCCTGATCCGCATACTATAGAACAGTGGTATTCAAAAGTACCTGTTTTATCGGCAATGAATTCAGCACTTTTATTCCCTTGGATGTTTACATTGAACGCTGGAAGAGCAAAGCCGTGTCCGCCATCATCACTCTGAAGAGTGATTCTTACCTTATCTCCTTTTTTAACATGGATCTCTTTTTTATCATATTCGAAATCCTTTGCCATTACTTTAATAGCAACTACATTTCCTGTTGCTGCATTTTTAGCGGCTACTTTTGGTGTATCCCCAGTTTTTGATGTTTGTGTTGAAGTATCTGACTTTTTGCTAGATGGTGTTGTCGCATTTGATGAATTGTTAGTAGCGCTTCCACAAGCACTTAACATCATTACCATTAAGGCTACTGCTGTAAATAAAAAGCCCATTCTCTTTTTCATAGGTAAGATTTCTCCTCTCAAATTTATAACTATTAAAACTTAACATATATTCACACAAATAATATTAAGTGTATCTAAAAAAAATATTAAAAAAGCATTAAGTGTGGTTTTAATTAAACTATAAAAAGCAAGGGAATCATGGCTTTCTGCAACGAACAGGCAAACCGAATAGGAAGAAGGCAGAAGAACTAGTTAATCGTATTAAGTTGGAAGGAGGTAGAGCAATCGCTGTTCAAGCAAATATCTCAAAAATAAGGGATATAAAAAAGTTGTTTGATACTGCCATTGAATCGTACGGAAAAGTAGACATATTAATCAACAATGCTGGCATTATGATTACTAAACCAATTGATCAAGTTACTGAAGAAGATTTTGATATTCAATTTTTAACAAATTCAAAAGGAACTTATTTTGCCATACAAGAAGCTTTTCATCGTTTAGAAAAAGGAGGACGTATCATTAATATTTCTACATCTGTAAATGGAAATATGTTCCCAATATATAGCGTTTATGCCGGAACGAAAGGAGCTGTTGAACAATTTACCCATTTGTGGGAAGTTGTCTGGAATCCACACTGGGAAGTAAAGGAATAGATACCAAATGAACTGCATCCTTGTTTTTTCCGAATGGGTGCATTTTCTTCATATTATTTAAAAGGAACTTTGAAAAATAAGAATGATGAATTTTCTTAAAATCTTTTATGGTGAATTTAAAATACAGAGGAAAGATTGTTTATGTTAAAGTTTGGTGGGTGCATTCTCTTTTTAATTGGTTTAGTTTCTTTTATATCCTTATTGGTTTATGGCTATAGAGAATTTAAGAAGGATGAAACTAAAACATCAAAAAAAGTGCTTTTTTTAGTTCTAGGAATACTTGATACCTTTTTTGGTACTGGTGGTGAATTAGTAGGTTTTGCTTTATTATTATCACTTGCAGCTATCGGTTTTGGTCTTGCACTTTTAATGGGGGTTCAGTAACAAGGTGCTTTAATAAGGGTGCTTTAGTATTTTAGGAGAGAAAATTAGGTGGATGACAAAATTGTGGAAACAACCCTTCCGGGACTATACTCAAAACTTGCGGTATCCCCTTTGTATATTATTCAACTGATATTGTGTATTGGCTGGTTGATTTACACACGAAAAGAAAAAGGGATTCTTATATTAATCGGAAAAATGTATTCCCTCATTATTATAGTTAATTTTATTGTTGCACTTTATTTTCGCTTTTTTCACTAATAAATAAGAAGATGTTGTTCAATTAAAGGGCGCAATTCTACAGCAAGAATTGTGCTTTTTCTTTACGTTTAGGGCGCGATTACTTAAAAAGGTAATCGCCTTTTCTTATTGAAGTAATGGGCTAGTTAGTTCAATTTGGTAAGATGATTAAAAAAGCTCTGACTCGAGACTTTTCTAAATCATCTTCTGTTAATAAACGAATGGTACTATCAAATCATCTACACCCTTTGAGAATTTTCAGTGCATCTTTTTTTTCCCTTGAAGAGAAAAAAGAACATAAGGAAAATTTTATGATATCGTTAAGTAGATTAATTTTTAAAAAAGGTATGAGGAGAATAATAATTATGGAAAATACAGCATTAATAATTATTGACTTGCAAATTGGGTTTCAGCCTGAAAATGTTCCACTTTATAACTTAGCGAATGTATTAAATGGGGTTAATCAAAGAATTCGTTTATTTAGAGAAAAAAACAATCCTATCATTTTTGTTCAACATAATGATAGTGATCTGGTTCTTAAATCTCCGGAATGGCAGCTATTTCCGGAACTAGATGCTAAAGATACAGATATTTATATCAACAAAACACATGCAAACTCATTTTACAAGACTGATTTGATCGAACAACTAAGGAAATTAAATATAAATAAACTTGAAATTTGTGGCGCACAAACTGAATATTGTGTAGATACAACTATTAGAATGGCTCATGGATTAGGATATAAATTATTTATGAAAAAAGGGTTAACTACCACCCTTAACAGTGAACTTCTAGGAGCTAAAACAATCATTGAGCATCATGAGGATCTCTGGAATAATAGATTTTTAACTTTTTTATAGAAAAGAATTGCTTTTATCAAGATGAGTAGTCCTTAACAAATACCCTGCTCTGAGGGTGATAAAATTTTTTTGGTATTTAAAAATAAGGGTTCACTTTAGCTAATAGGTGCCTTTCTTCAATAAGAATAGATTAATGATCTTCAGCAATCGGGCGCTTTTTCAGAATAGGAAAAGCGTCTTTATTATGTCTACCAAGGGTTATTCAACAATCTAGAATAGGGGGAATATTTATGTTAATTAGAGAGATAAAGCCTGAAGATGCAGAGAATTTCATAAATCTAATTAAGCAAGTGAATACAGATGGCAAGGGGTAGGAACAGCATTATTTCAATGTTTAGAAGATAGTATTTCAAAAAAGAAAAACTAAAAGCCAACATTATTAAATGGTGGCTACAATCAAAATCTTAAAAACGCATATATTTATTTTGGAGCAACTATGTTAATGAATTAATCGACTAGTTGAGATACTCGTTTAGTATTCTTAATCCTACTTTTAACTCGTCTAATGAGTTTGTCGAAGAAAGGGCAATACGTAAATACTTATCCTGGGTAGTTTGCCCACTTAAAAAACGATCAGAATGAAAAGCTCGAATACCTAGTTTCTGTAGGTCCGTTTCTAACTCTAATGCATCAGAGTGTCTTTGAATTGGCAGCCAGCGATAAAAACTTAGAGGATGTCCAACGTTTTTATTCAGAGGAAAATGATCAAAAAACATATCATTTGCCGTATGCGCAAGTTGCTTCTTTTGCAAAACAATTTCATGAGCTTTTCCTGATAAAATTAGTTCTGTAATAATCTCAGCATTGAAAGAAGAGGTTTTAACATTAATATTAAAAATAGATCGCAAAATCTTCTCTCGAAAGGCCTTCCCATAGACGATATAGGCAATTCTCAACCCTGAGCAAATGGATTTAGAAGTACAGCAAATATAAATTGTTTGTTCTGGAAGTAAGTTAAACATTGGTTGCTGATAATCTGAGACAATGCCTGCCGTCATAAAGGCATGAATCTCATCCTCAATTAAAATTAAGCGATGCTTACGGATCACCTCTGTCAATTCTCGCTTGCGAAAATCTGACATCATAATGGTTGTTGGATTATTACAAGAAGGCATGAGGAAAATGCCATGAATATTTACTTGATTGCATTGTTTATCAAGCTCGCCTGGCAACATCCCAAATTCATCTCCAGCAATCGGTACTAATTGAATTCGGAACATTTTTGCTAACTCAATAAAATTTGAATAGGTATATAAATCTGTAGCAATTCTGTTTCCAGGCTCAAACAAAGCGGTCAACGCGATAGCCAATGCATTTTGCGCACCAGACACAATAGCAAGATGTTCTTGATTCGTATGAATGCCGAACGATTCCATCCAGTTAAGTGCTGCTGCTTTTTGATGTGGAATGCCTGTGGGATCGTTGTAATTTAGTAATTGTTCAAAATAGCTCTTGTTCACAACTTGTTGAATACTATCCTTAACTAGCGCATTTGTTTGCTCAAACGATGATACAAGACCTAGCTCAATAAGGCTTGCCGTTTTATCCTTAGAAATGGTTATGGACCGAGAAGCATTTGGCGCTACATAGGTGCCACTTCCAGTAATCGCATATATTAGCCCTCTTTCCTCGCATATTTTGTAAGCACGAGTAATAGTCGTAAAGTTTAAGTCTAAGAAATCTGCCAATTCCCTTTGAGGCGGCATTTTTGTACCAGGAGCTAAAAAGCCATTTTTAATATCGTGTTCAAGTAAGGATGCAATAGATTGATAATAAGGACGCTTCAATGCATTCTTATCAGGTTTCCAAGACATTGGATAGTTGTCGAATGAATTTACAGGCATAATACACCACTCCTGATAGATTTCATACAATTAATTGTATGGTATGAATGTTTAAAATGTATGTAGTTAAAAGATGAAACTGCTATTTGGCCCCCCATTTTTTAAGGTGGAGGGTTATTTATTTGTTTCTAAACAGAATTGTAATACATACAATTATATAGTTTATTGTATGGAATTTGTATGTTAATTTAAATCATATTAAATTCGTCATTTAGGATGTGAAACGTATGAAGAGAAGAACTCAAATAATCACGGCATTTCGTGAAGCTTTCCCTCAAACATTACCTATTTTCGCAGGGTTCTTATTTTTAGGAACCTCTTATGGCATCTTTATGAATTCATTAGGATTTAGTGCAATTTATCCGATTCTAATGAGTCTAGTCATATTTGCAGGTTCAATGGAATTTCTTGCTGCCAATTTATTGCTTCTTGCCTTCAATCCAATTAATGCTTTTTTTCTCACTTTAATGGTGAATGCAAGACATTTATTTTATGGCATTTCGATGTTGGATAAATATAAGGGCGTAGGAAAGAAAAAGTGGTATATGATTTTTGGACTTTGCGATGAATCTTTTGCGATCAATAGTACCATTAATGTCCCAAACAATGTAGATAAAGGTTGGGTTATGTTTTTCGTCACGCTGCTCAACCATTTTTATTGGGTATTAGGCGCAGCATTAGGTGGTATTTTTGGATCACTTATCCAATTCAATACAAAAGGATTGGAATTTGCTATGACGGCTCTATTTGTTGTTATTTTCATTGAACAGTGGTTGAAAGAGGAAAAACATTATAGTTCACTAATTGGGCTTGGGATGTCAATTGTCTGCCTTCTTATTTTTGGCGAAAACAATTTCATTTTCCCTGCAATGATTGCAATTTTAGGGCTACTTACCTTAACTAGAAAGTCATTAGAGAAACAAGAGGTTCAACCTATATGACAATGCATTTAACCGAGCAAATTATTACGATTACGATGGTTGTTTTAGGTACTATGCTGACAAGGTTTCTTCCATTTATTGTTTTTGCATCAGGTAAAGCTAAACCGAAGTATGTACAGTATTTAGGGAAAGTTCTACCTTCAGCGGTAATTGGACTTCTGGTCATTTATTGTTTTAAGGATGTGAGTTTACTATTTGGAAGTCATGGAATCCCTGAATTTATTGCAGTGGCTGTAGTTGCTCTGCTTCACATTTGGAGGAGAAACATGCTCCTCTCTATAGCGGGGGGAACGATTATCTACATGATTTTGGTTCAAATGTTTTTTAATCATTTTTATTGAACCTTAGGACCAAGATTAAGTGGTGCCTAAATATAGATGAAAAGGTTATGTCTGATTATGTTGTTTATTTGTATGCAATGAATACAAATAAATAGCATTTTTTCTAACTGCCGAAATCCTTATTTATGTTAAATATATAGAAATAGAGAAATATGTTTCTTATTCCGTAATCGGGCGCTTTTCCGGAGTAACGATAAAAACCCAATTTTTCAACTTTAATACTGAGAAATTGGGCTATTTATTATAAGAATATCCTTACCGTTGTAAATCCGCATTTTCCTGACGCTACCCCTTAAATCATGTGTCGTTACTGTTCCCATGGCTTGTTGTTTTACGAATATACCTTGTTTAGCAGGGGCAGTATAAGCATAATCTCTCTTTTAAACCTTCTAAGACTTCTTCCGGCACTTCCCTGACCTTGATATCCCCACCTAGGAAAAGTAGCCAATTTGTTATTTCGGTCAATTCTTCGGGCTTATTAACATTGATATAAGTCTTTAGAATGGCTGTGGTTTGGTAAGGATTCGTATAGGAAATTGAAACTTTAAAAGGGTGGTATTTTTTGAACTGGGCAATCGCTTTTGGACCAAGTTCAAGGACAAGGTTGATTACTTCTTCCTGCTTACTTAGTTTTTCTAAAATCTTTTTCTTACTTAATCTTTTTTTCGTCGGGTAGGGTTTGACATTGGTGAGATGGTCGACAGGAAAAATCTGCTTCTTTTCTTCCTTTAAGTCAAAGCCTTCAATCAGCCAAAGGCTTTTTTCATGATAAAGGTGTAAGAGATAAATGGGATAAGTCTTTATTACCTTCTCTTCTTCGATGGTAATCAATATATAGCGATCCAAAAGAAGGATTTGAATGAGTTTTTCTAGCATGGGATGGGGGAGGTCTGAAAGCTCAAGTAGGTCAGGATTATTGGGGTTGGTCCCTTCAAATAGCAAGATTTGATTTAAAAGAACAAGGTCATCTTGCTGGTTTTCTGAAAGCAGGCCTAGCAATTTTTCAGCTAAAGACTGACGACTCTTTAGATAGGGGAGTTGTTGATTTCTTGTGGCCATAAAGGCAATAAAAAGAGCTTTGACCTCATTATCGGTAAAGTGAACATCGGGCAGGACAGAGTTGTGCATGACAAAAAAACCCCCATCCCTTCCAACTTCAGCGACAAGTGGCATCCCCATGGCCTCAATTTCTCTGATATCTCTAATAGCTGTTGAACGAGAGATGTTAAATTCTTGCATGATTTCAGAAATTGTAAAGTGGGAGCGGTTGTTGATATACCGCATGATGATATTAATCCGTTCAACTTTTTTCATCGGGACTCCTAAACAGTATCATTTTTTGACATGATTTAAGGCTATGATATATCTATCAAGTGAAGAATACAAGTCATTTGATTAATTTAAAAAAGAGGAAGGTTTTGAATATGGCAGATTATACCCTGGAAGAAAAAGACAGCTTTACCGTTTTAGGTTTTGGAACTGAGCTTAAGAGCCATTACACAGACTTTGCTGGCATAAACAAGGAAAAGTCAGACTTTTGGCAGGCCTTCAGCCAAGATGGAAGGCTTGACGCTTTAAAAGCCTTAGCCACAAATGACTACGTTTTTGCCGTGAACGAAGCGGTGAATAACAAGATGATGCATTATGCCGGCGTCATGACAGAGGTATCTGCACCAGCACGAGAAGAAGCCAGAGTTATCCAATTTCCTAAGGGGGAATACCTAGTTGTTAAAGGGGAAGGGAAGACGGCTGATGAATTGAATAATAAACTTGCTGGCATTGCTTTTGGTCAAGTCTTACCGGAAGCAAAGAATTTTGCCTATGTTGGTGGACCGAATGCAACGGTTGAGATGGGGCAGCGAAACGGCTTAGTTTTTGGTGAAATGTGGATTCCTGTTGTTAGGAAATAAAGAGATAACTGGAGGGATGGAAATGTCCTATATCGTTGATTTTAAAAATGTGTCTACGGTTGGTTTAGAATCTTCACCTGTAGTAGAAGCGCTTGCTGGTTTACGTGCTAATGAAGCCCGTTACTTTATGAACAAATACAAGCATGAATTTACGGTTGTACCAGCTGGCGAAAGCCAGGAGACACTTGATTATGTGAACCGAATTTTGAAAGAACGTGATATTGAGTTTGCGGCCAAACCTTTAGAAACGTCGCGTTTTCAAGTGGAAAATATCCAATTTGCCTACGTCTTTTATGAGGATGGTCTTGCGATCAACGTCATGTATACGGTTGATGACCCTAAGAAGCGGGCCGTTGGTTTTAAGCTTTCTGAGGGGATGGAGGTACCAAAGGAGTTAGAAGGAAAGTTTAAGTTTGCTAGGCAGAAGTCTAAACTAGCTGGAACCATTCGAGGCTCGTTTTTTGTTATTAAAGGAGAATATTAAAGTAAGCAAAAGCGCAATTGGAGGAATCCAACCATTTTTTGGCTAATAAGAAATTTTAAAATTTTTTCTGAAATTTTATAATTTCTTATGTCGCATAAATTCAACTACGCCTCTGTCTTCGTCCTAACGGACTCGCCAATCGGCGAGTTTTCATTTATATTTGGTCATTCTTTTTACTCATTGAAATGAGTGAAAGCTATTTTCTCTCTAGGTAAAAAATAGCTTTCACTCGCTAGAAAACCCAATGAATGCGGACATTTTCCTTGGTAACTTCTACTTTGCGAATAGGGGTTAGGGGGGATAAGGAAAGCGTCTTTATTATGTTTTCCAATGGATGTTAGACTATTCGGAAAGTTGTTTTGGATTTAGGTATTTTTGATCAAACTATTTACGCTCCAGTCTCAACAATTCGGCGTCGATCCGAAAAAAACACAACAAATTCATTTGAAGTGGTGCTAACATGGCAATACTAGATTTAGAGAATGGAGAGGATATCCGCTGAAAATAAATCAATTAATTGCCAACAATATTAACCGTTTAGATTGCCTATTGCCGGAAGATCAGACGCTCGGAATTGCCGGTTTGTCCGGATCTGGTAAAACCACATTTTGTCAAACCATTGGTGAAGAATCCAAGAAGCGTCTCGTTTCCTTATTGCCTAAGGCTGAATATCAGTATTTGTTTTCTACTATAATGGAAACGAATTTTAGTGCCATCAAGATGGAAGACATGCCTTTAGTCCTTTTTCTAGGGAAATCATCGATTTCTTCTAATCCGCGTTCAACGATTGGCACCCATACAGGCGTTTTTACAGAACTCCGCGTGCGAGTTGCTGAAAAATTCCATCTTTCTCCGGAAGTTTTTTCCTTTAATAATGCATTAGGCTGGTGTCCTGAGTGTAAAGGACGCGGAACTACCAAAAATGTCGAATGTAAAAAGTGTGAGGGCAGGCGCTATAATCCGGAAGTTGAGCAAAAAAGAATAGAATTATGGAATCAACCACATAGTATTTCCGATATCAACAATTTAAGCATTGAATCGATTCATTCCCTTTCAGAGGAATTACATATTAGTGAAGCGAAACAACATATTCTAAAAAATATTATCCATATGAATATTGGTTACTTAACATTAAATCGGATCATGGGTACATTGTCAGGAGGGGAATTAACACGGCTTTACTTGGCGGAATTCATGGCAGCAAGTGAAAATACCGTGATTATTATTGATGAAATCTCCGTTGGTCTTGATCACCAAACCCTATTGAAAATTTTAGAACAGATTAAACAATTGGGCTATAAGAATCAAATTTGGCTTATTGATCATTCTGACACGGTGCTAGATACAGCTGATGAGCAATTGTTCTTTGGGCCTGGAAGTGGTAAATACGGCGGAAAAATTGTCGAAGAATCACCTCGTCCAAAACCTGTTTTTGGGGAACGAAATCAGGCAATGCCAACAGAATACTATCAATTTCATGATCTTTACTGTCGTAATATTCAAATGGCTGAAATTCAGATTCCCAAAAATAGACTTGTAACCTTTACGGGTGAGTCTGGATGTGGTAAATCGACCCTTGTCAATGAGTGTATCTCCAAGGATTTTCTGAAGCGATATCCAAAAGATAAACTGGTCATGGTAGGGCAGGACCGAAACCAATCGATTACCAGCCGGTCAACCGTTGCGACGTTTCTTGATATCAAAAAGAAACTCACCAAATACAGTGACGAAATTGATGATATTTTTCAGCGCTCAATTGAAGACATTATTGAGGACCTTCCAAATGAAGACATCGCTCATAAACGCTTGAGTTTACTGATCAAACTGGGACTCGGCTATTTGACGTTGGAAAGAAAAACACAAACCTTGTCGACAGGTGAATTTCAATGTGTTCATTTAGTTTCTGAGCTGTTTTTGAACTCAAGGAACCCACATACGCTGTTTATTTTTGACGAGCCTTCAAAAGGTTTATCACAAAATATTTTAAACCAATTCATTGATAGTGTCAGGGTCATTTTGCAAGATGAATCTGTCTCAATCATGATGATTGAACATAATGCCTATATGTTAGAGAGTTCTGATTTTATTGTTGATTTCGGTAAAAGACAACTGGAGCCTGTCCGACATCTCGATGTTGTCAGCCATGATGATTATTTCGGTCAACATAACAGTACAAAGAATGTTGCTCCATTGCATATTTCATCAACACTAGATTCAAAAGATGGCATTACCTACTTAAAAGAAAACCATATTGGCTATTTTAAAAAGGCAGAAAACGTCTATAAGGGCGGCATCTTAAAAAGCTTATCATCAATGGCCCGTTTGATTTATGGTGAATACGAATCTGAAACCATTGCACCCGTCATCGCCATTGATCTGGAACGGCACTTATATAGTCAATATAGTTTTCTCTATGAAATTGGTGGCTTGATCAACCATATTGTTGCTGCTCATCCAACCAATAAAGATACAAGAAGCTTCGATTTCTATCATCAAGAAAATCATTGTCCATCCTGTTCCGGTCGCCGGGTTATTGAAAAATTTGATATTGATGTGGTCATTCAAGACAAAACCGTGCCATTTTGGGATGGCTTATTACATCCGGACGTGATGGAGGTATTAAAATACTATCAATATCCCAAATTGCAATTCCTATTTGATGAGATCAAGAATGAACTCGGTCACGATATTAGTAAAAGCTATAATGAGATGACAGAAGCAGAAAAACATACCTTTTTATATGGTTATTGGGAAAAGTCATTTTATGATAAAGAAGGCAAGACACGGAGGACATGGGATGGCTTTAATAAGATCGTTGGGATGTATATGGCCATTTCGAAGTCGATTATTAAAGAGCAAATGAAAGCATCAAAAGAAAAGATTACCTGTCCAGTCTGTCAAGGAACGGTTCTAAACCATCATAAAAAACTAAAATTTGGTGACACTGATATTCGTGAGATTATTCATCAACCGATTGATCAGGTCATAAAAACAGTAGGGAAGTTACCGGAACTGGAAAAACTAAAAGCAATTGTTGGCGGCGATAGTGCACTTACGGAAGATGTCTCCTTACTTCCTAGGGAAACACAGGTACGCTTGAAAATACTTGAACTTGAACTAGCAAGCTTTGTTGGTTATGAAATGGTATTACAAAATGTCTTACCATTCCGGGACAGAATTAAAGACAATATCGAAGCCATAAGCAGCAAAAATCTGATAACAATCTGTGATTTTGCCAATATTACTGAGACAAGAGAAACGATCATTGATAAGTATTTCACCAATGGAAAATACAAAAAACTGACTTATGTCTATGAAGCGTTTGGTTACAAAAAAATGGTTACCCAAATTAATAAGATTAAAGCAAGTAATCCATGTCCATTCTGTAAAGGGAAGAAAGTCATTTCAGAAGACAATCTCCATGATGGCGTGTTTAAATTATCGGTACCATGTGTTAGTTGTTATGCAAGTGGCATCAATGATGAAGGGCGTAAGGAAATCGTCGAAGGCATAGATGTTCAAACATGGCTAACTGGCAAGGTACGTGATGTTGTTGCTGAAAGCGCAAACCTTGAGGCTGCCCGAGATATTCCAATTTTCAATCGTATTCGTGAATTGAATAAACGAGATATGATGGCGATTTACCAATTCCTTGAGCAAAATAATTAAATTACAATTATTAAAACATGCCATATTTTAAAACAAAGCTAGATGTCAGTCAGTGATAGAAAACTCATTTGCACTAATACATTGCAAATGAGTTTTTATGCTATTCTGAAGCTGAGCTTGTTGGTTAAAAGAATATTAAAAAGTGCTAATCAAGATAGACAAAAGAATCTACTTATTATCTAAGCCTGCGGTTTTAGCGTATCCACAAGTTTCGAGAATCATAACAATTTTAAAAATCTTTTCCTCCAGTCCTCTGCAAGAGCATCAACCGTCAATATTTTTTCAATTGATGCTTTATCTTGTTGTTGATGAAAAAGAATTTGTGTAGCAAAAGAAACGGATATTTCTTTTGGGTGTTTTTCCACAAGATTTATTTCCGAATCGAACATAATGGTGCCCTCTTCCAATACCCGAAAAAAGTAACCGGTTAGAGTCGTTTCAACCACTTTCTTTAAAAATTGTTTTTCCTGATTATAATGGGAGATAGTTGCACAAGGTACCCTTCCTTGCGTTACTTGAACAATAGTATCCCCTATTTTATATATATCCCCAATACAAACCTGTTCTTCCACCATCCCTGTTGCTGTAATATTTTCCCCAAAAGCAGGAAGAATAAGTTTTTTTTGAAATATCTCTTCCCAATAAGAGTAATGCTCAAATGGATACAAACATACTGCACGATCTGGTCCACCATGAAACATGTGGTTTGCAACATCATCACCAATAAAGCCGGATTTTTTCAACTCAACAGCTTGTACAAACGATTTTCCTATTGCGGAAAGCTCCTTTTTACTGTTCCAATTATATTCCTTCGGTTTTCCAACAGCTAAATGAATAATTTTTCGATTCAATTAGAATTTACCTCGCTTCCATAGAACTCTATCGTTAATAGGCGAATATAGTCATTGTATTATAAAATAATATTATCACTATAAGGATAAATACTTCTAAAAATGAATAACCATTCCTATTCAAATTCGGTGGGATGGTCCAAAACAAATTGTTTAAATTTTTGAGTTGCAGGTGATAAATATCTTCCCTCTACCCAAGCAATTCCAATTGTCCGTTGGCACTGCGGACTTTTGATAGGTATTTGTGCTATTTTACTTTGGTCTGTCCCCTTTAAATTCGGCAGAATTGATATTCCCAGTCCGGCAGCAACAAGCCCTGCAACGGTGTCTGCTTCCTCTCCTTCAAATGTAACTTTAGGTGAAATTCCCGCTTCTTTAAACAATTGCTCGATGGTGATACGAAGGGAAAACCCTTCTTTTAAATGAATAAAAGGTTCATCTGCAATTTTTTCTAACGTAATATTTTTACGATTAGCGTATTTATGGTCTTTAGGGACTATAACAAAAAGTTCTTCATTCCAAAGCTGTCTCCATACAATTCGTGATTTAATCTCCATAGGAGCAATTAGACAAAGATCAAATTCTCCTAATTGCAACTGATCAATAAGATAATGGGAGGGACCTTGTCCGAGCCGGAAATTTATTTTAGGATAGCCGGCACGAAAAGAAGCGAGCAAATCGGGTATCTGACTTGTACTTAAAGTGTGTAAAAACCCAAGCGATACTTCTCCCTGCTCCGGATCAAGTAAATCTTGAATTTCTTGTTTACCTTCATAGTATTCCTTCATCATACTATCCACACGTTTTAAAAAGATATGACCATATTTATTTAATCTAATGGAACGTCCCTGACGTTCAAATAAAGGCACACCTATTTCATCCTCAAATCGGGCGATCGATCGGCTAAGGGCTGACTGGGAAATAGATAGGGCTTCTGCAGCATGCGTTACGTGTTGCATTCGCGCCAGTGTTTGAAAGTATTCAAACTGTTGCCATTCCATTCTATAACACCCCATTTCATCTGATTTATTCATTACATATATGCATTAAAAACATTAATATAATGAATTATACATCATATGTAATCGGTGGTACTATAAAAATCAGAAACACACAAGGATGTTTCTCAAAGGCTATTTTCGCATAGATTGTTGTTTTTCGTATAAGTTTCTCAACCCGTATAATTAGAAGCTTCGTGGCACCTTTTCGTAAGAACATTTGCGAAAATTGCCTAGAAACTTAGTAAATGAACTTTATTAAGCTTCAAAAGCAACAAAGTTTACGAAAAGAGCCTTCTCAAAAAAAGATAATTTTTAAAAGGGATGATTTAGTATGCAACAAATTGGCATTCACACGAATCGGGTGATTGGTTTATGAGTTATATTCAACCGGGGACGCCGCTCTTTCGCAAAACTAGCTTTGCTTTCTTTGCCGCTGGTTTCAATACATTTGCTATTCTTTACTGTGTACAGCCTTTAATGCCGGAATTCACAAAAGAATTCGCCATTAATCCAACTACAGCAAGCCTGTCTCTCTCAATTACAACAATGGTTCTTGCCATCAGCATGCTGATTTTCGGTTCTTTGTCAGAAGTATGGGGACGCAAGCCTATCATGGTCATTTCCATGTTTGCTGCTTCTGTGTTTTGTATTCTCACAGCATTCAGTCCTAATTTTCATTTTCTGCTGGTGTTACGAACGATTGAAGGAATTTCATTGGCAGGTCTGCCCTCAATTGCAATGGCTTATCTTGGAGAAGAAATAGAATCCAAGAATTTGGGAACGGCTATGGGTCTATATATATGTGGCAATTCAATTGGTGCTGTTTTTGGCAGAGTTTTCTCAGGTATGTTGAGCGACTACTTTGGCTGGCACATTGCAATAGGGGTAATTGGTATCATTAGTTTAGCTGCGACCATGATTTTTTGGAATAGCTTACCACCTTCACAAAATTTCAAAGCTCGTCAATTAGAAATTGGAAAGTTAGGTAAATCATTAATTGACCATCTAAGAGATCCTAGTCTAGTTTGCTTATTTGTCATAGGATTTTTACTTTTAGGGAGTAATGTAGCGTTGTTCAATTATATCGCTTACGTATTACTCGGAAAGCCTTATTCGTTAAGTCAAACATTTGTAAGTTGGATATTTTTAATTATGATTATTGGAATGTTTAGCTCTGTCCGGACAGGAAAATGGGTAGATCGCCACGGTAAGCAAAAAATATTATTCATATGCTTATTAATTGCATTAATCGGCGTCTGTTTGACTTTGGATTCTAATTTATTTATTAAAATACTTGGACTTGGATTGTTTACCTATGGATTCTTTGGAGGTCATTCGATTGCAAGCAGCTGGGTCGGACAACGTGCTTTACAAAACAAAGCACAAGCCTCTTCATTATATCTATTTCTTTACTATACTGGCTCAAGTGTAGGAGGAACACTCGGAGGGTTGTTTTGGTCCGCATTCGGATGGGGAGGAGTAATCAGCATGAATGTTGGCTTCCTTATTATTGGTTTTATCCTTTGGGTATTCGTTTCAAAAATGGCACAGAATTCGAAGAAAGTTATTAAAGTAGTCCAAGTTAATTAGTAATAGTTAACAGAGTGTGAATAAAAATACTTAAAGTAACGGGTGCCTGACTTGAAAATTGGTGCTGCGATGAGTCTTTATTTGTGAGTTTATACATCAACAAAAAAGGAAGTCTGTTTTTAAACAGGCTTCCTGTTATAGTTAATCAGTTTAAAGCCATTTTTTTCTCTTGGTTTTGTAGCGTTATTTAGTTGTTAATTTTTCTTTTTCTATAATATCTTTTACTACATCTTCGATTGTTACATTTCCAAGAACCTTCTCTAGGGCTGTCTGAGCTATTGATAAATGTTGGCCAATTGTAGCTTGAATATTTCGCCCAACCGGACAATCCGGGTTTGGATTTTCATGTACGCTAAATAGTTCCTTTTCCTTTACAACATCAACTGCTTTATAAACGTCCAATAATGTTATATCCGATAAAGCTTTAGCAAGTTCCGCCCCTGCAATACCAGGGCGTACTTTTACCAATCCTGCATTTTTTAGCATCCCCATAATTTTCCTGATTACTGCAGGATTTGTGTTTACACTCCCCGCTAAAAATTCAGACGTGCTTACTCCACTTTTATTTATTTCAATAAGAGCAAGAATATGAATACCAACAGCAAACCGGCTGCTTATAGACATTGATTTCACCTTCCATACTAAATATCACCATGTAATTAATTTGATTACAAGTTTATTATACCCTAAAAAAGTGCTTTTTTAAAGGTGTTGCCAAATTGATTACAGGTAAAATTATTAGTTACAAGTAATCGATTTACTTACAAAAAATTTAGGGTTTATTGCCAGTTTTCAATGATCGGGTCTAAAGTAAAAGCGACGAGAATAAAACTCATCGCTTTTGGTTGTTTATCTTATTTTTTCAAATATAATTGGCGCTTTCGATAAGATACTTTATATTTTTAAGCTGAAAAGCTCCGTATATTCTTTCTCGGGATGTAAGCTCATTTATAAAAAACTGTTGTAATTGCTCTTTATTCGTAAACTGTTTTACGATGCTGTTATCAGGCCAATCGTGTACCTCTTTTTCATCGTAATTAAAAAATACCAAGGTGTTTATCCACGTTTCAATATCTTGCCTTTTTAAATAATTTGAGAGGATAACGGCTGTCTTTTGAACCTGGCGAATTGGATTTTCATAAGTCTTTACAGTTAAGACTCCCGACTCAGTTTTATCAAATATAAGTGTGTCCTCTTCCTCGCTGTCCATTAAATCTGCTAAAAAAGAAAATTTGCGGCTGCCCCTTCTTGTCACTCCCATTACTATATGGCCTTTCCAGTGTTTGGTTTCTATTAAGTATATACCGGTTGATAAAAGTACAAGGTGATCAATCTGCCGGGTACTACCATTTTCTTCCGGGATGAAAATGTTCGGCATAATCATCATTTCATCCGGTGAAATACTGCCTTTTCTAATTAACTCAGATTTAAAATTTTCTAGAATCTGATGGGTAATGATTTCCCCTCGGTTTCTATAATTTTTCCGTATATCTTCATTTTCGATCATCAGCTTTTCTATTTCGCGTTTGTATGATTCGGACAAAAGTATAGCCTGCTCATCGAATTTTGCTGCTGCCGTTTCCATAGAAGCTTTTTGTAATTCTTTCATAGCGGCTAACTCTTGATAATGGCTGTTTCTTAATTCTTTTTGTTTAGCCTTTTCCATTTTTACAATATATAGTAACCAAGCGACAGACGCAGCAAGTAACGTGGAAATAATTAACCAGGTCATTTATTTTCTCCTTAATTTACACTATTTTTCTTGTTACCAATGAATCGAGGTCCTGGAAGCGTCGCTTTGCTGCATATCTCTTTATTATCGTGTATCGAACATCTACCTTCTGTGGTCTATTATAACAATATTTTCAACTAACAACTAAGAGATTGGAATTTAATTAAAAAATGGTAAATTAATACTATATTTGTTAAAAGAGCAGTTGAAAAAGCTGTTCTAATAAAGCTGGTTTGAAATTATTTTTGTTAACAACTAAAAAAGCATTCAAGGACTGATCCTTAATGCTTTTTTAGTTCTTTTATTTACGAGTGAATTTTCTGTACTCGTCCAATCTGTCCATCTGTTAGCCTGACTTTGATACCGTGGGGATGGGTGACCGATTTGGTGAGAATATCTTTTACGATACCTCTGGTAAGCTTTCCTGTTCTTTGGTCCGCTTTTAAAACAATATCAACAGCTATGCCCGGTAATATGTCTTTCCGATTTTGCCCGTTCATTAGACACCCATTTTTCTGCGCGTATTGCTTGGTTTTTTCGTTTGCTGGCTTTTCATTTTTTTAGTTGAAAGGTCGGCATTCGCTTTTCCTTTACCGGCGGCGTTCTGGTTCTTTTTGTTTTCAAGCTGCTGCTTCATTGCTTCTTGCAAGCTGATTTTCTTTTTTGGTGCTTCGGATTGATTATTTTCAGTCATAGGAAATTACTCCTTTTCAATTAGGATAGTTAGTCCAGTATAATCTATTTTTGATTATTTGTGAAAGGGCAACGTTTTCCGGTAAAAATTGATACCGTGAGTGGCGGGGGAGTCCAATTTGGCGATTCTCTGTTTGTTTCTCCGAAAAGTGTCTCAAAGGATACACACGGTTCAGGTTCAGTAAATCAAGCATATGAAAATAAGAAAAGACCTTAAGAAAGGTCATGAAAATTGATTGAAGAAATCTTTTATTTCAGCAACAGATATGCCGGAATTTAAAGCTTCCAAAATAAGGTCTATCCATTCTTCGTCTAATTCTTTTTTATCAATGAAAGTAGTTACCATATTTCCTCCTAAAATATTAATTATTTTAGGTAGCTCAGCCATCTTCGTTAAGAACATTAGATCTGTAGCTTTGCGTCCCAATCTTTCAATCGGTTTGCCTTTATCTTTTTAAAGTATTAAAACTTATGAGAAAATTTTACAATAATTGTTCTGTATATAGAATTAAAAAAATTCCAAAAAGTTCGACATTGTTCTGCGTTTTATTAGAATTTTTAAAGTGGTAAATTGATGATATACAGGGGTTTTTTAATCTCATCGATTTAAGTGGTGTAGTCAAATAAGCGAACAAGGCATTGCAATATGCGGCCTGTAAGAATGAAGGCTACTTCATTTTCAGCCTCTTCAAACTGCTCTTGAACTAAGAGTAATCTTGCATGATTTAAATGGGCAAGAGCAAGTTTAATGAGAATAATGCATTGCTGTTTACTAGTATGGTCTCTCGTTTTTTCGGGGAATTCCGGAGGATTTACTCTTGATGCTTCATTATTGAATTGTAATCGATGCATACCATTTAGTGTCCGACCAATATAATATAGTAAATTAGCTTCTTCGGCGATTGCCCGTTTAAATCTATTAACCTTAACCAATCCTTCCATTTTTTCAAGAGATTCAATCGCTGCATCAAGATAATAAATACATTCCTGTTTTAATTCCATCTTAAGAACCTCCTTTCTTTCAAGGGTATATACATTAAGAAATGCTAATTCTTTCAAAATGTAACGGTATTACCCCACGATATGAAAGTTTAGTAGTGAGCTTCACTTTGTTTTCAAGGACAAACCTCATCCTGAATGGACTAATATTGTGGTAAAACACGACAATTCTAAAAAATAATAAATTGGAACGGATAAATACATAAAGTGACAATAAACCAAAAACGCCCAGAGGCATTCTGAGCGTTTTTGGTTTGGATTCCTTCATTTAAAAAGCCCCGCTTTTCACCATTCCCTTCATTTTTTCCCTTGCACCCGCGCGCCAGTTTTTCACTGCGGATACCGAAACCTTTTCCATTTCGGCAATCTCTTTGATAGAGAAATTACACAAGGCTGTATACATGACCCATTTTCTCTGGTTCTCTGTCAAGGTGGGGCAATAGGATAATAGGATTTCTTCTTCCAATGGAATTTCTGAAAACAGATCCTCTATCGTTTCCCAATACTCCTCCTCAGGATAGATATTTCTTTCTTCAGCCTCATTGGCCTTACTTAATTCCTTAAGCAGGATGCCTTTAATATATGTGTAGGCATAGTTGGTAAAATTCCCTTTAGTGGGGTCAAAACGACTGCCGGATTCCCAAAGGGCGATGAGTCCGTGCTGGTAGAATTCTTCTTTATTTTTGTAAATGTGCAGCGAGTTGATGATTTTATGGATCATCGGTTTATATTGTTGAGCTAACTGTTCAAAGCTTTCCAAGGCTGAATCCTTTCAGAAAGCGCGCTTTGCCATGTTTTCCCGGGTACCACTACCATATCGGGAATTGCTCATTCTATCGAATCACATAAAATCCCTTTTCATCAGGATATTCATTTAAAAGCTATCTTATTTGGATTTAAAAGTAATTTAAAGGGGCGTTTTTTCCATTTTAATTTCGTTTTTATAGCAATTTACATAACAAAATGATTATAACTATTTAAACAGATGTTCCTTTTCTTTTCCTTTTTTCCTGTTTTTTAGGGGTAATGTCTCCCGGTTTTTGTGCAAAAGCAAGTAATGAAAAATCAAAAGTAAAGTCATACCTAAAAGCGTTGTTATAGTCCATGTGATAATTTCAATTAAATTCACAACAATCCCCCCTTGAATTTAGTTTTATATTTCTACGCTAAACACGACTGTTTTATGAGTAGGAAATACTTTCTCACTAAAAAGTTAATTTAGTAGAATTTAAAAATGAGGGAGGTTGAATTAGCATATAAAATGGAAAAAAGCTACCTCTTTTATTAAGGAGATAGCTTTCATTCGTTATAATAAATTTTAAGTCATTTAAGAAATCCAAGTGAAAACAGTTTGTCCTTTTCATCCTATATCATATCTATATGAGTTATTTTCCAATGTTCATTCTTAATAAGGTGTTCTAAATTTTCTTTGTCTCTTTTGGTAAAGTATTTGATAATTTGTTTATGATCATTATTCATTTGTTCTAATACGGCAAAAAGTTTTTCTTCGTCTTTACTTAAATAAATCTGTCTAATAAAACTGTTTTGTAAAGAATCAAGAAGCTCTATTAAAGTAGTGTTGTTACATTTATCAATGTATACTTTATGGAATTGGTTTTGGTATTTTTGATAATCTGAATAATTTTTTTGTGAAATGGAAAGGTCGATTTTCTGAACCAACTCTTCCATTCGTTCAATATCATCTTCTGTGATATGCTCTACAGATAATGTGGCTGCTAGGGCATCCAGTACACCAACAACCTGAAAAACACCAAGCTTCTTCTTTGTATCAAGTTCTTTAACGATAAATCCCTTTCGAGGAAGGAATTCCAGTAAATTTTCTGAAGCTAGTTGTATCAAAGCTTCCCTTACAGGGGTTCTGCTTACTTCTAATTTCTCGCTAATTGCTAATTCATTTATCTTATGATTGGGGAGCAATGTTCCATTCTGAATTTCTTTGGCTATATAATCATATACATGATCTTTTAGTGATTGGTATCTTTTTTTGATAGTTATTCCCCCTAAGTTAAACGTTCGCATTGTACAATATAAAATTGAAAATTCTTGCATTTTCATATTAGCACTTGCTCCTAAATTCTTCAATATCTCTACAATATTGTAAAATAGTAATCCACAATCATTTACATACTTATTGTTTTCAAGTCTACTATGTAGCGAATTGATACATAGGACCCCATATTTTAGATAAATTGAAGAAATGGAGGAGAAGCGGAGCGTTGTTGTTTTTTGTTTTAAGGCGCCCAAATATAATTAGTATTAAAAACTAGACTGTTTAAAGTTGAACTATTTTTAAGAGTAGCGTAATAAAACATTGAAAAAGAGAAAAGTCCATTATATAATTCTAAATACAAATGTTTTTTCTGATTATTCTGCACATTATACAATATTAAATATATTATGTATTGTATATTTTGATGTGTGTGCCGGGTTATTAGTTTTATTAACACAAATTTAGGGGGGAGAGTAATATGAGTGAGCGAAATTTTAATGATGTAAAGGACGGGACAAAAGCTGTATGGGCGGGAGAAAAAGAATCTCTTGCTTACAATGCCACCCAAGTTCCGGTGGTACTTAGTGTAGCCTACAATTACGATGACGTCGATGAGTGGCAGGAAGTTGCTATGGGAAATAAACCCGGGCATATTTACAATCGCATGACAAACCCAACTGTTCAAGCTCTGGAGGAAAAAGTACGAATTCTCGAGGGAGCAGAGGCAGCCATTGGTTTCTCATCAGGAATGGCTGCTATTAGCAGCACACTATATACATTTTTAAGACCGGGAGACCGGGTTATATCTGTTAAAGATACATACGGAGGCACCAATAAAATCTTTACTGAATTCCTGCCGAATATCGATGTTGATGTAACGCTATGCAACACAGGAAATCATGAAGAAATTGAAGCTGAAGTGGCCAAAGGGTGTAAGGTTTTATATTTGGAGTCTCCTACCAATCCTACGATGAAAATTACAGATATTGAGAGAATGGCGCGAGCCGGGAAATCTGTCGGTGCATTGGTTATGGTAGACAGTACCTTTGCTACTCCTATTAATCAGAATCCGCTTCCATTAGGGGTTGATATTGTCATTCATAGCGCCACTAAGTTCTTAAGCGGACATGCCGATGCGTTAGGCGGTGTGGTGTGCGGTTCCAAAGAGCTGATGCAAAAAGTCTATCATTATCGCGAAATCAATGGAGCAACGATGGATCCGTGGTCAGCCTATCTTATTTTAAGAGGGATGAAAACGTTAAAACTCCGTGTGCGGCAGCAAGAAAAGAGTGCAATGGAAATCGCAAAGTTTTTGCAAAAGCAAAAGCTTGTGGAAGCAGTTTATTATCCCGGATTAGAAACACATCCACATCACGATATTGCCAAGAAACAAATGAGGGGGTTCGGCGGAGTATTAAGCTTTGTTTTGAAGGAGGAAATGGAAGCCATAAAAATTTTATTGCCAAAACTACAATATGCAAACAGAGCGGGGAACCTTGGGGCAGTTGAAACGATATACGGACCTGCACGAACGACCAGTCATGTCGAATGTACGCTCGAGGAACGGAAAGCTCTTGGGATTCCGGAGGGTTTGGTCCGTATCTCAGTAGGAATTGAAGATACGGAAGATCTTATTTCCGATTTAGAACAAGCCTTTGCCTATTTGGAGTCGCAGTTGCGAGTTACTGCTGTAAATAAAAAATAGTAAAAATGGAAGAGGGATTGAGGGATGACACATAAAATTGCATTGCTTGGATTTGGTGTAGTTGGTCAAGGATTGGCGGAAATTTTACAAGATAAAGGTGAATCGTTACGCAGCGGATTTGGCTTTGATGCGAAAATTGTTGCTATTTCCGATAGTCTTAAGGGTTCTCTTTATCATCCGGAAGGCTTGGATATTTCTAAAGCATTACAAGCTGTAAAGGAAACAGGAAAACTGGATCGTTACCCTGAAACCCCCGGTTTGGTAAGAGGATGGGATAGCTTTCAGACAATACGTGAAAGTAATGCGGACACCATTGTAGAGATTACTTTCACAGATGTAAAAACAGGACAACCTGCCATCGATCATTGTAAGGCAGCATTTGAAAGCAAAAAGAACGTAGTAATGAGCAATAAAGGTCCCGTTTCTTTGGCGTATCGGGAGCTAGTTGAGTTAGCCGGAAAGAATGATGTCAGGTGGGGCTTTGAAGGAACAGTTATGAGTGGGACACCTGCCTTGAGAATGCCTATCGTTTCGTTGGCAGGAAATAATATTTCTGAAATGCGGGGGATATTAAATGGAACGACTAATTATATTTTAACCAAAATGGAAGAAGGCTTGAGCTATGAGGCAGCATTGGCTGAGGCGCAAGCTCTTGGCTATGCAGAGGCAGATCCTACTAGCGATGTCGAGGGGTATGATGCTCAATATAAAGCTACTATTCTTGCTAATATTGTCATGAATATTCCGATGAAACGAGAAGAAGTAGAATGTGAAGGAATTAGTCATCTTACACAGCAGGATATTCAATGGGCAAAAAAGGAAGGGAAAAGGTGGAAACTTCTTGCTAAATGCATAAAAGATGGTGATCAAGTGATCGCAAAGGTAGGCCCTGAAGCGATACCGCTTACTGATCCTCTAGCCGGAGTTTTGGGAGCACAAAATGCTATTACGTATCATTGTGATTTAGCCGGTCCGATTACGCTTATTGGTGCCGGAGCCGGCCGCAAAGAAACGGGATTCTCCATTCTTATTGATTTAATTAATATTAGCCGTGGTCAGTTGTAATCTTGTTCCCTAGTAAAATGACAAAATGGAAAATTACTTATATGAGGTGATTTCAATGACATTTATGGAAGCGTTAACAAAGGAAAATAAGATGTTTCTTGCCGGAAAGTGGGTATCCCGCGCCAAAACCATTGAAGTCTTCGATCCGCAAGATCATCGTTTAATCGCAACAGTTCCTGCCGCTAATGAGGAGGATGTACTTCATACGATAGAGGAGGCAAAAAAGGGCGCAAAAATTGCCGCGGACATGTCAACACACGAAAGAATTGCGATTCTGAATCGTGCTTCTGACTGGATTTATGAGCATAAGGAAAAATTTGCAACCACTATTGCTTGTGAGGGAAGTAAAACAATTAAAGAGGCAAGAAAAGAAGTATTGCGTTGTATTGAGACCCTTCGTATTAGTGCTGAAGAGGCAAGGAGAATGAATGGAGAAACGATTTTATTTGATCAAATGCCGGGAAGTGAAGGCCGCATGGGGTATTATTATCGTTTTCCGATTGGAATTATAGTAGCTATAACGCCGTTTAATGATCCATTAAATCTTGTTGCACATAAAGTGGGTCCTGCGATAGCTGCCGGAAATGCCATCATCGTAAAACCGGCACCCGCAACACCATTAAGCGCTCTTTTATTAGCAGAAGCCTTTGAAAATGCAGGTTTGCCGCCTAAAGTATTATCTGTCATTACAGGTTATCCAAGTGATATGGGAGAAAGCCTGATTACCCATCCGGCCATACGAATGATTTCTTTTACAGGGGGACTATCCACAGGCCAAGCGATTATGCAAAAGGCTGGCCTGAAAAAGATAAGTATGGAGTTGGGCTCGAACTCACCGGTGATCGTACTGGATGACGCTGATTTAGAAGAAGCAGTTGAATCGACTGTTTCCGGCGCCTTTTGGGCTGCAGGTCAAAATTGCCTCGGAGTGCAAAGAGTATATGTTCAAGAAGGTATTTATCGGGACTTTGTCGGAAGATTCCTTACCCGTACTCAACAGTATCGAGTCGGTAATAAACGATCAGAGGAAACCGACATGGGGCCGATGATTTCGGAGGATGAAGCAAAACGGGTGGAGAGTTGGGTTAACGAAGCTGTTGAAAAAGGCGCGAATTTGCTATGTGGCGGCAAACGTAAGGGTTCATTTTATTACCCAACGGTTTTAGAGAATGTACCGGCAGATTGCAAGCTGGCAACTGAAGAAGTCTTCGGACCGGTAGTGACCATTTACAGCGTTCCCGATTTCGATACGGCTATTTTCCAATCTAACAACGTGGAGTTCGGCTTACAGGCAGGTATCTTCACTCAAAATTTAGATAAGGCATTGGCAGCTATACACAAGCTGGATGTAGGCGGGGTTATGGTAAATGATAGCTCTGATTATCGGATAGATGCTATGCCTTTTGGGGGGGTGAAGGGTTCGGGTTTAGGCCGTGAAGGAATTAAGTTTGCACTTCAAGAAATGACGGAACCAAAAGTTGTTTGTTTTAAAGTTTCAAATAAAAGATAATATGAAAACGTCTCTTCATAATCGCTTTATCGGAATTGACCGTTATTGGTCAATTCTTGTGTAAAAATATCTGATTTTTCTGTAAATAGATTCGAATTTTATGTAGTTAACTTTGAGTAACTTAAAATAGTGCAGGCAGCTTGGTGTATCTGCCTTAAAAGATGATGGTACCGCATTACATATAAAAAAGGAGGAGACAGGATGCCGGAAACAAATAATACCGATCAAAATCAGTTAAAGCGTACAATGAAAAGCAGACATTTGTTCATGATTTCGCTAGGAGGGGTAATTGGAACGGGCCTTTTTCTAAGCACAGGCTACACGATTAATCAAGCCGGTCCGGGAGGTACGATTCTCGCTTATTTGGTTGGTGCACTGATTATGTATCTTGTTATGCTGTGCCTTGGTGAATTAACTGTAGCTATGCCGGTAACCGGTTCATTTCAAACGTATGCTACAAAGTATGTCGGTCCTGCTACCGGATTCACCATTGGTGTGATGTACTGGCTTACCTGGGTGGTTACGGTAGGTTCGGAATTTACCGCAGCAGGTCTATTGATGAAGAGATGGTTCCCTGATACTTCCGTTTGGATCTGGAGTGCTATCTTTGCGATTGCCCTTTTTCTGCTAAACGCCTTTTCAGTGAAATTTTTTGCTGAAGCCGAATTTTGGTTTGCCGGTATTAAAGTAATTACCATTATTTTATTTATCGTATTGGGGGGAGCAGCGATGTTTGGCTTCATTCCGATGAAAGGCCATGCAACTGCCCCGATGCTTTCCCATTTTACCGGTGAAGGCGGTCTTTTCCCTAATGGATTGCTTCCGGTTTTAATGGCTATGATTTCCGTGAATTTTGCCTTTTCAGGAACAGAACTTATTGGTGTTACCGCCGGGGAAAGTGAAAATCCCGACAAAGACATTCCGCGATCGATTAGAAACGTAATTTGGAGAACTGTTTTTTTCTTTATTGGTGCGATATTTGTATTATCCGGATTAATCTCTTGGAAAGAAGCGGGAGTCATAGAAAGTCCGTTCGTTATGGTTTTTGACAATATAGGGATTCCTTATGCTGCAGATATTATGAACTTTGTTATTCTTACCGCTTTACTATCAGTAGCAAATTCCGGTCTCTATGCATCTACCCGTATGGTATGGTCGCTTTCAAATGAAAAAACAATAAGCCCTCTCTTAGGGAAGGTAACTTCAAGAGGAGTGCCGCTTAATGCTTTAATCGTTAGTATGGCAGTAGCCAGCTTGTCATTATTCTCAAGTGTCGTTGCACCGGATACGGTTTATTTAGTGCTTGTGGCTATATCCGGATTTGCAGTGGTGATCGTATGGATGGGAATTGTGTTATCGCAGTATATGTTCCGCAAGCGTTTTATTGAAGAGGGTGGGAATATTAAAAATTTGAAATTCCGTACCCCACTTTATCCCTTCGTCCCCATCACTGCTTTTGTTTTATGTTTCGCTTCTTGTGTAGGACTTGCTTTCGATCAAAGCCAACGAATTGCCCTGTATAGCGGAGTACCCTTCATTGCTATATGCTATTTTTTCTACTATATTAAAAATCGTGGAAAGAAGAATCAATTAGAGTCTCATGATGAACTTGATCAGTATATTGAGAATATAAAGTAGAGAGGGTCCGGTGTTAGCGATCCATTAAGAGTGGCTAAAATTGTCACTCTTTTTTTGTATCTAAATAATATGGTTTGCAAAAATATTTTTAATAGATTGGACAAGTGATTGAGCAATCTTATTATCTAGTATCAGGGAAGCAACAGTTATCTTTGAACAGTAAAACATATACAAAGAGGAAAAAATATTTTAAGAGTCCTTTCGGGGCTTTTTTTATTTAAGGCTATTTTCGCATAGATTGTTGTTTTTCGTATAAGTTTATCAACCCGTATAATTAGAAGCTTCGTGCATCTTTTCGTAAGAACATTTGCGAAAATTGCCTAGAAACTTAGTAAATGAACTTTATTAAGTTTCAAAAGCAACAAAGTTTACGAAAAGAGCCTTATTTAATATGGATCAAAATGGATATTGGAAGTGTACCTAACGGAATTCTTGTTCAACAAGTCCGAACCAGACTCGTATTCGGACTAGTTCTTGCGATTTTCCCCCAACGCTGTCGGTATTTCCCGGAATTGTCTAGTTAAATAAACGGATTCTTCCTTTATTTTCAGCCAATGCTGTTACCAAAGGGAAACTGGCTTTTGTCTTGATTGCCCATAATCTGTTAAAATGAAAACATACACTATTAGTAAGACACATAATGAAAACCCGTTGGATTGCCGAAGGAGAAATATGAAGGTGATTGGGGCGAAGAACGATGAAGAAGCGGTCAAGGTTGCGTAGACGGATTCGCGAATGGCTAAACAAGAGGAAAGAACGGAAAAAAGAGAACCCGCTCCCGAGTTTTGCAAACCCAAAAGAATTTTATCAAAATGAAAAACCTACCGAGGAATAATGACAGATGCGATTCTTCCATAAAAGAAGGATCGTTTTTTTCTTATTCAAATAACGAAGCAATTTGAAAGGGATGATTAACGTGGATAAAAGACCGGTAATAAGTGAATATGACTCCTATTTTTCAAAGTACGTGAACTTGGTGCCTGACGGGGATATATTGGAAATATTGGAGCAGCAGAATAAGGAAACTAACATCTTGCTTGAGGATATATCCAATACGCAAGGGCTATTTAAATATTCTCCTAATAAATGGAGTATGAAAGAAGTAATTGGTCATCTTACTGATACTGAGCGGATTTTGGGTTATGCCCTCCTTTGTATAGCAAGAGGAGAAGCCATATCTCTTCCAAATTATGATAAAAATGTTTATGTTCAAAGTGCTGCATTTGATAAACATTCGATGGAGGACCTTTTGGCGAATTTGAGTATTGTTCGCAAATCTACTTTACAATTGTTAAAGAGTCTTAACTCAGAAGATTGGCTAAGGCGAGGTATTGCTAACGGCTCTGAAGTTACTGTCCGTGCGCTTGTAATTATTCTTGCAGGTCACGAACTTCATCATCGAAAAATAATTAAAGAATTTTATATCGGTTCTCAGGACTTTCCGCTAAAAAGGATTTAAATAGCTCGCCTTGTAAGTATTTGTACTACATTCTTATTAAGGATCTCTCCTTTGTTCCGGGGCTGACGTTGCGGGTTTTGAAAAGATGCTAACATTCCACTCGAATTTTTTGAACTAATCTCATGAAAAAGGACCTCAGTCTGAACGTTCACGACTGAGGTCCTTTTGTGTTAAGCCCTATATGTTGCTGCTTTGTTTCCTTTAGCAGCCGTTTTACGAATGAATGGAACGACCCAACGATCAAGACCGATGCGGCCTGCGTTGTAACCGGCAGCAAGGATGATGACACCCAGTAAAATATCCATTGGGTTGGTAGAAACAGTACCTGCCATCACATATGAGAAGTTCATGAGTAAGCCGAAGAACATAGCCGCTGTTGTTAAGCATCCGAGAATAAGTCCTAGACCGACAAGAAATTCACCTAACGGAATAATAGTATTAAAGATGTGAGCATTCGGTAAGGCAATGTGTTTTAAGAATCCTACATAAGTAGCATAGACCATGCTGCCGTCCGGACCTTTAACCGGATTGGCGATCGCGCCTTTTAGAAAACCGGAAGCATCAAAACCGCCTGTAAGCTTGTGCAGACCGGCTGTTAACCATGCATACCCAAGATATAAACGTAAGACGGTAAGAAGAGCTGCAGCCACTTTGTTCTGTCTTAAAAATTTGTTAAACATATAAAAGACCCCTTTATGAAAAGTATTATTGGTAACTTGATTACATTGTTAGTATAATCCTTTTATCTTGAAACGAGAGTAATTTGTTCACTATTTCACATATTTGTAAAAAAGAATTGAACAAATTGTTGCAAGGGAATGATTGGTTTAATATTCTCCTCAATGGTTAAATTAACGTTACTGCGTTATGTCCCGTCGTGCGGTCACTATTCATCATTACCTACTGAAGATTCAGTTTGGAGTGAGCAAAATGAACACCCACATTCATGAAATATACTTACACACTGCTGTTAAAATACGTAAGCCCAAAAATCTAAATAATTTAACTCCCAAAATGTCAACTGACTATGTATTTGATAGGGAGGATAGATTTACAGATTATATCGATAATCATCCCGGAATATCAAAATCATCTTATATAACAAAAGATGATAAGGACCAATATTATTATATTACAGGTTTTAAGGTTTGTTCTTTGGATGAATTAAAACTATCCCGGCAGATATTTGTACCATCCTACTTAGATAAAGATGATCATTCTTTTCCGCTAATTGATAGATTGAAAAAGGAAAATTTAACACCCCTTCAAAACGGTTATGATAAAGCATATGCACATGTTTCGGTATATACGAAAAATATAAATTTGTTAACTGCAATCGATTATTCGAGGTTGGCAAATGTCGACGGATATGACGATCCTCTTGTAATGGATAGAATGAATTACATTTCGAATTATTACGAAAAGCAAGAGACCCGCTATGTATCGGGTGCTGAAACCAACTCATTCGCTACCATTTCGGAAAATAGAAATTATTTTTATACCATTCACTTACCGAATGTTAGTACTTTGTATCTAAAGTATTTTGTATATTTTATTGAGTACCAATCTATTCCTTCACATCAAATGATGCCTAGACTTTTGGGGAATCTATGGGGATCAATGATAGCTAATAATAATAACTTCAACAGCTATCTATTTAAATCAATGATGATAGGGGATCTTAAATAATAAAAAAGAGGTTAAAAACAGAATCTCCTTGATTTCTCTTAACGTGGTTACGTGTGAGGCGAATTTCTGTTTGCCCTGTTCGAATACCCCCGCATTCGGACTCTCATAAGGAATTTCCTGTATGCCCTGTCCGAATAAGCCCGCATTCGGACTCTTATAGGGAATTTTCTGTTTACCCAGTCCGAATAAGCCTTGCATTCGGACTCTTATAGGGAATTTTCTGTTTACCCAGTCCGAATAAGCCTCGCATTCGGACTCTTATAGGCAATTTCCTGTATGTCCTGTCCGAATCCCCCCCGCATTCGGACTCTTATAGGGAATTTTCTGTTTACCCAGTCCGAATAAGCCTCGCATTCGGACTCTCATAAGCAATTTTCTGTATGCCCTGTCCGAATCCCCCCCGCATTCGGACTCTTATAGGAAATTTCCTGTATGTCCTGTCCGAATACCCCCCGCATTCGGACTCTTATAAGCAATTTTCTGCTTCCCCTGTCCGAATCCCCCCCGCATTCGGACTCTTATAGGGAATTTTCTGTTTACCCAGTCCGAATAAGCCTTGCATTCGGACTCTTATAGGGAATTTTCTGTTTACCCAGTCCGAATAAGCCTCGCATTCGGACTCTTATAGGGAATTTTCTATTTACCCAGTCCGAATAAGCCTCGCATTCGGACTCTCATAAGCAATTTTCTGTATGCCCTGTCCGAATACCCCCCGCATTCGGACTCTTATAGGAAATTTCCTGTATGTCCTGTCCGAATCCCCCCCGCATTCGGACTCTTATAAGCAATTTTCTGCTTCCCCTGTCCGAATCCCCCCCGCATTCGGACTCTTATAAGCAATTTTCTGCTTCCCCTGTCCGAATACCCCCCCGCATTCGGACTCTCATAAGGAATTTTCTGTATGAAACAGAGAGTATGGTCGCTGGGCTCTATGTCTGTCACCGGCCAAAATTTCTCGGCGGTTGTCGGCAATATGAATGGAAATATTGAGTAATTTTTAGCTAAAAGTATCACACTATCAATATCTATTTCAAAAAGGGAGTGTCCTATGTTTAAACAAACAGCAGGTGAGAAGTTAATTGAACTATTGATCGAGTGGGGAGTGGATCATATTTACGGGATGCCGGGTGACTCCATTAATTCGATTATCGAGCCGCTCAGAAAGGTCCAAGACAAAATTAAGTTTATTCAGGTCAGACACGAAGAAGCGGGTGCCTTAGCGGCCGCAGCATATGCAAAGCTGACTGGGAAAATAGGGGTTTGTACCGCCATTGCCGGTCCGGGTGCCATTCATCTTTTGAATGGATTGTATGATGCAAAGCTTGACAAGGTACCGGTATTGGCGATTACAGGGCAGGTTGAATCGGACCTGCTTGGTACTGATTTTTTTCAAGAGGTTAATTTAGAAAGAATGTTTGATGATGTGGCCGTCTACAATCAACGGATTATGTCGGCTGAACAGCTCCCTGCCGTAGTAAATCAAGCGATTCGGACGGCTTATGCAAAAAAAGGGGTATCAGTTCTAACGATACCGGATGATGTGCCGCGTTTTGAGGTTGGGCAGGAAGCACGGGTAACATCCAGTTTTACTGTAAATCAAGAAATTCTTCCACTTAAGGAAGATTTGCAGCATGCGAAGGAAATGATAGAGAAAGCGGAAAGACCGATCATTCTTGCAGGAAGAGGGGTACATGGTATCCGGGAAACCCTATTATCTTTCGCTGAAAAAATTGCAGCCCCGATTGTATTAACATTACCGGGAAAAGGGGCGATTCCTGATAAACATCCCTATTGCTTGGGCGGGCTTGGCCTAATTGGTACAAAGGCTGCCTATGAAGGCATGCAGGAAACCGATTTGCTTATCATGATTGGGACATCATTCCCGTTTACGGGATTTTTACCCGAAAGGGCGAAAATAATTCAAATTGATACAGATCCTTCCCAAATCGGAAAGCGCTATTCAGTTGATGTTGGCCTTGCAGGAGAAGCCGGATTAACACTTAAGTGGCTTATAGAAAATGCTCCTGATAATGCGAATCGTGACTTTTTAGAAAAAAGTCAGGAGCGGATGAAAACGTGGTGGAGCAGGTTAGAACATCAGGAAGAAAATGACTCTGTACCGCTTAAGCCACAGCGAGTGATTCGTACCTTACAGGAAGTAGCTTCAGATGATGCGGTCTTATCAGTAGATGTAGGCAATGTCACTGTTTGGATGGCGCGTCATTTTCATATGACCAATCAAAAATTTATTATTTCCAGTTGGCTTGCGACTCTTGGCTGCGGTCTTCCCGGTGCAATCGCAGGAAAAATAGCCTATCCGGAAAAACAAGTATTTGCCGTTTGCGGTGATGGCGGGTTTGGAATGACGATGGCCGATTTTGTCACAGCAGTAAAATACAATTTACCGATTGTGGTCATTGTTTTAAACAATCATAAGATCGCGATGATTAAGTTCGAACAAGAAGTAATGGGGAATATTGAGTTCGGTACCGACCTGATTAACCCTAATTTTGCACAATATGCAGACATTTGCGGCGGAATCGGCTATCGTGTGGAAAGTCCCGAGGAACTTCTTCCGGCATTGCAGCAAGCCGTTAAGCAGAACAAACCATGTATCATTGATGTGGTAGTCGATGCGGAGGAGGCACCAATGCCGGCAAAGATAAAATTTGCCCAGGCTGCAGGGTACACAAAGCATATGTTAAAAGTGTTATTTGAGGAAGGGAAACTGGATTTGCCACCGCTGTGAAAAAACCGCCTAATTAGGCAATCTAAATTTTAATGGAAATACCGGTAGTTGTTGGAAAAATCAAAATTTTTGATCCGTTTTAGATGACATGATTGTAATAAATAATAGTTGAGCGCAGAGTGCAATACGACTGCGCTTTTTGCTTGGAATGAGGCGTTAGGGGGGGATGTTTTTTATTTTTTCCGGTTAAGTAGAAATATTATCGTAATATAAATGCCATGGATGTAAACGATTTAACATCCCACTGTTCTTTTTTACAGAAGAATCCATGTTAAGATTATGGAAAATTAGCAACCAAAGAACATGGAGGGTAAAAGAATGCTTAACAAGATTAAAACATTATTAATAGCAGTTGCTGTACTCTCAGGAACTGTAAGTGCTAATGTACAAGCTGCAACGGTTACAGTACAAGAAGGAGATACACTTTGGGCTCTATCACGGGTACATAATACATCTGTAGAAAATATTCAAAAATGGAATCACCTTTCTACTGACCTTATTCACCCTGGAGATGTATTAACGATTGCAACAGAAAAACATTATAACGTTAAACAAGGTGACACACTATGGGATATCGCCAAAGATCACCATGTGAGCGTTTTGCAAATCAAAGAATGGAACAATTTAATTACCGATCTCATCCATCCAGGATTAAATCTAGTAATCTTTGATGGTTTAAATACTACCACTAACACTGTAACAGAAAAACAACAACAGCAGGCTGCACCTGCACCACAGCCTGCAGCGCAAGCACCAAAGGAAACTGCTCCTGCAGTAAAAGCTGCCTCAACAAGTAATACAGGCTCAAGGGAAATTACTGTGAAAGCTACAGCCTATACGGCTTCATGTGCCGGATGTTCAGGTATTACAAAAACGGGAATTAATATTAAAGCAAACCCAAATGCAAGGGTCATTGCCGTTGACCCGTCTGTTATACCGCTTGGCAGTAAAGTTTATGTAGAAGGCTTTGGTGAAGCAACCGCTGCAGATACCGGCGGAGCAATTAAAGGAAATCGAATTGATGTTTTTATTCCTTCCGAACAGGATGCAATCAATTTTGGAGTAAAACAATTAAAGGTAACCATATTAAACTAGCCTGTTTAAGGATCTCTAATAAGTATCATACAAAAACACTGCAAACCTTTTGAAGTAAGGGGGGCAGTGTTTTTTATATATTAATGGAACGGGGAAGTCCTTCTTTGTTTAAATCCGGCACTAGGCCGGTGCCGGATTCAACAGCTACGAAAGAGTGAAAAGGCATTAGGTTTGGTGCCCATAAATAATAGTACAAATTTAATATTACAATTCTATGAACATCCAATTAAAAATTTAAGAAGGAAATAACAGGAGGCGAATAAAGGTTACAACTAATATCTTTTTTCAATGATATTTACTCCGGTTATTTTAATTATAATGAAGAGTGGAGGTTCTTTGCTGTGATAAAATGTAGTAAAAAATACAAATAGATTCTTATTTTATTATCTGATAGGAGATTTTGCATGAAAAAATGGTTTAAAAACACAGAAGGTCAAGTAAGGAGTGGTTGGAAGTTAATTTTAGCATTTGGACTTATGAACATCCTGACAGGGCTCTTCTCCATACCGGTGTTGATTGTTGGATCAAATTGGAGCATTCCTATTGATATATTAGCAGATAATCCTTTTACTAATTTCTTCTTGATTTTGACTCAGTTACTAGGTGTCATTGTTGCGGTATTGATTTGTTTGAAAAAAGAGAAGAAAAAGTGGAAAGATGTAGGAATTACTTCTCTTCGCTCTCAAGGAAGCAACTTACTGCTTGGATTGTTTTTAGGTGCAGCATCTATTGTTTTCATTACATTGATTCTATTAGTGACGAAGCAAATCACCTTGGTTCCTGCTAAAATTACTCTTCATTTTTTAACAGAAATCTGTTTACTCTTTGTGAGTTTCATTTTTGTAGCCCTCAATGAGGAAATATTCTTCCGTGGCTATGTTATTTCCGCTTTAAAGCAGACAAAATCTTATCCTATTATTTATATTGTATCCAGTTTGGTTTTTGGATTTGCACATCTTGGAAATCCCAATGTACATTTACTGGGGATTGTTAATGTCTTTCTCATCGGTTTTTTGTTTGCCTACATGTTCATACAAACAAAGACACTCTGGATGTCAATGGGGTATCATTTAACCTGGAATTTCTTTCAAGGGAACATACTTGGATTTAATGTCAGCGGTACAAAAGGAAATGGTTTCTTTCATATTAAGAGTTCTGATAACATTTGGACAGGGGGATCTTTTGGAATCGAGGCAAGCGTATGGACTACTGTGGTCATTTTGCTTGGCTTTTTGATTACTAAATTCTATATTGAAAGATTCTTTACTTCTAGAACTTCACACGAAATCCAAGTCTAGAAAAAAGAGGGATTACGGCCGATCTATTTTTTCGCCGATAAGAGGATTTAAAAACAGCATAATGAAAAAAGTACCTCATTCCGATCCTTCGGAATGAGGTACTTTTGTGTTAAGCCCTATATGTTGCTGCTTTGTTTCCTTTAGCAGCCGTTTTACGGATAAATGGAACGACCCAACGGTCAAGACCGATGCTGCCTGCGTTGTAACCGGCAGCAAGGATGATGACACCCAGTAAAATATCCATTGGGTTGGTAGAAACAGTACCGGCCATCACATAAGAGAAGTTCATGAGTAAGCCGAAGAACATAGCCGCTGTTGTTAAGCATCCGAGAATAAGTCCTAGACCGACAAGAAATTCACCTAACGGAATAATAGTATTAAAGATGTGAGCGTTCGGTAAGGCAATGTGTTTTAAGAATCCTACATAAGTAGCATAGACCATGCTGCCGTCCGGACCTTTAACCGGATTGGCGATCGCGCCTTTTAGAAAACCGGAAGCATCAAAACCGCCTGTAAGCTTGTGCAGACCGGCTGTTAACCATGCATACCCAAGATATATACGTAAGACGGTAAGAATAGCTGCAGCCGCTTTATTTTGTCTTAAAAATTTGTTAAACATATAAAAGACCCCTTTATGAAAAGTATTATTGGTAACTTGATTACATTGTTAGTATAATCCTTTTATCTTGAAACGAGAGTAATTTGTTCACTATTTCACATGTTTGTTAAAAAGAATTGAACAAAATATGACGAATGAAAAAAGGAAAGTAACAGCAATTTAGCGGGTTAAACCTAAAGGGTAAGGGGTCCAAGTTGATAATATTGTCATAATATATATAAATGTGCACCAATTTATTAAATTTAATAGCTTTTTTTAAAAATAGACGATAGAAAATTTAGAATATTTGTTTACAAGCTAATCATTAAATTCTATAATTCATATATATTTACTTGGGTATAAAAAGGAGAAATTTACGATGAGTATCGGTATAGCAGCTATGGGTTTGTTGGTTGGCTTTTTAGTAGGGCTGACAGGTGTAGGGGGGGCTGCCCTTTTAACGCCTGTTCTTATAATGGTAGGGATTCATCCTTCTATTGCAGTAGGAACAGATCTTGTGTATAACTCCATCACAAAACTGTTTGGTGTCGTACAGCATTGGAGGCAAAAAACAATTAATTTCAAATTAGTGAAATACCTTGCAATTGGAAGCGTTCCAAGTGCTGCTGCGGCGATTGGAATCCTGCAACTTTTCGAAGCTTCCTATCATAATCAAGAACAATTAATAAAGCAATCTCTTGGTTATGTCCTTATTTTAGTTGCTATTGCCATCTTGATTCGAACCTTTTTTGATAAAAAAATAAGACCTAACCGTTGGCAATTAAAGGCTATCGAAGATAAACGAGGATTAACAATCTGTATCGGCGTCGTCTTTGGTTTTATTGTCGGACTCACTTCCATTGGATCAGGTTCTTTATTTGCCCTTGCTATGTTATATCTTTACCGATTGAAATCATCTGAGTTGGTCGGTACAGATATTGCCCACGCATTTTTATTGGTGACTGTCGCAGGGCTGCTCCATGCACATGCCGGCAGTGTAAACTACACCCTTGTAGGAAACTTATTAATTGGCTCTATTCCCGGTGTTTTGATAGGGAGTACTCTATCAGCCAAAGTTCCTGCCAAACCACTCCGTACCGTGGTAGCTGCCATCATTATTTTTAGTGGTATAAAGCTGATTGTTTAGATGTTACCGGTAGCTCACCTAAATCATTTGTGTTTAAAAAATAGATCATGAAAAAGAGTAGGACTTTTCCTTGGATAGGAAAGGTCCTACTCTTTTCTAATACCGGGAATTGATTGCTTTCATTTAGCGAAAAATATGGATTTGATTCCAGTGAATTCCGCCATCTGATGTGGTATACATCAAACTTGGTTTGCCATTTTCAGTCGTGATCCACCATCCGTGATTCGCATCTGCTATCGCTAAATAAGCTTCTCCGTATCCTTCTAACGCCACGTTACTATTCACCCATGTTTTTCCTGCATCTTTCGTCCATCCGATGGAATTCGGATTATCGCAGGCAGGGCAGGATCCACCCATGAAAGCAACTTCCGGATTTACCACATAAAGTGGTCCGGGTTTCGACCCCTTATTAATAGGTCCTTTATTATAGTCTTGGCTAAATCCGGGAGCCGGTCCGCCGCCTGCCGTGGAATTAGCAATGACTGTCTTCCATGACGTTCCGCCATCGGTTGTATGGAAAACGGAGTAAGAGGTTTGCGTCATTCCCGTACCTCCAATTAGTTCAATCCAGGCATCATTCGTTCCTGCCGAGCGTATGACGGCATCAGCCAGAGGGGATGAAAGGCTTTTAGTCAGTACTGTTTCCCATGATTTTCCGCCATCTATTGTTCTTTTTACATAAAATTCATTATTCCTTTGGGTAACCGCCCATCCATTTTTCACATCGTGAAAATACGCATCACCAACCATGTTTTTTGGTACAGGCAGTAAATGCCATGATTTCCCGCCATCTTGCGAAAAGGCATTCCCGCTTAGAGCAGTCGTTTTTGAAGTGAAATGAAGATACGCGTTATTTGGTACAGTTCCGACTGCAACCCAGTGCCGTCCGCCATCACCGGATTGCAGGAGCCTCAGACTGTTACTGCCTTGATTTAAGGTGGCCCATACCTCTGAAGGATTGAGCGCAAATAGTTGCTGCACGGTTCCGCTTCCTTGATAAACAACCGCCCAATTTTTCCCGCGGGACGTTGTTTTGGCTATCCAGCCATTGCCGCCAACCCAGCCTGTATTGAAATCAGCTAATCTAACGGCAGTAATCGTGCTCATATTGATAGTACCGGATGTAGCGGGATTCGTTGCAGGGGGTGCCGGTGTGTTTGATGTCGTTTTACCGGAGTCCGATGATGTTCCGGGAGATTGATTGGAATTAATAGTTGTATTTGTAGATGATGAGTTCGAAGGTGATGTTTGTTGACTAGAGTGCTTATTCCTTTCTGTGGTGACATCCGCTTTTTGTTTCTCCACGGAACTACATCCGGCAAGTGCAATAGAAAGACCCAAAACCATCATAATCATTTTATTTTTCAACCTATTGATCCCCCTCATTATTATTTTTTTACAAAAATTAGACTTTGTTTTTTAACAAATTGTTACACTTTGCTTAAAAATTGGTACTTTCGCCTACCCCTTCCCGCTAATATACTTTACAAAGTACGTACTCAGATAAGTAGTCATTGCATATTAATATACCAATTTGGAGGTGGATTCATGACCGAATTTCAGATGATTAAATGGAGGGGTATGGAATGAACTACGTGAAAGGAATTATAGGCGGTCTTATTGGACTTCTCGTAGTATTTCTTATTTTTTCTTCCGTTACAACCGTTCAATCCGGTTATCGAGGAGTTTTGTTACAATTAGGTGCAGTTAAACCGGCCATCTTAAGTGAAGGTTTTCATTTTAAACTTCCGTTTATTCAATCTGTGCAACCGATTGAAGTGCGGGTACAAAAGGAAGAAAGTGCTCAAACGGCAGCGTCAAAGGATCTTCAAATGGTCACGACCACGGTTGCTGTTAACTACTCTGTCGATCCCGAAGCAGTCAATAAACTCTATCAAAATATCGGATTAGATTACCGTTCTCGGATCGTGGACCCGGCGATTGCAGAATCACTAAAGGCCATTACGGCTCAGTACACTGCAGAAGAATTAATTTCCAAACGTCCGGAGGTATCCTCGCAGGTAAAGGATATGCTGGCAAAAAAATTAACAAAATATTATATGAAGCTGGAAGATATCAATATTAAGGAATTTGCTTTTAGCGAGGAATTCAATAAAGCGATTGAAGCCAAACAAACGGCCGAACAAAATGCCTTAAAAGCACAAAGAGATTTAGATAGAATCAAAATCGAAGCTCAGCAGCAAATCGCGCAAGCAGGTGCCGAAGCGCAGGCCTTAAAATTGAAAAAGCAGGAAGTAACCCCCGAGTTAATTCAATTAAAACAAATTGAAGTTCAAGAAAAAGCCTTAGAGAAATGGGATGGACATCTTCCAAATGTAACAGGTGGTGCAACGCCATTTATTGATGTGAATGGACAATCAGGGAAATGAAAATGAAGGAGTGAAAAAATGGCTCAGTTGACTAAACTGAGCCATTTCTTATATTTATTTTCATTTTTATCATTTTGAAAAGACTAATCACGGAAATATCAAATGAGATGAAAATACAACTGTGGTTACTGTCATCATACTACATACAGTAGACAATAAAACGGTTTGTGCTGCATATTCAGGATGATTTCCATATTCCAATGCAAAAAGGGAACTGTTTCTTGAAGTCGGGAAAGAGCTTGCAATAAACAATGACTGTGCCGTAATGCCTTTCAAATTTAAAACTAAAATAATGAGGAATGCAATACAAGGCGAAAAAATCAGCCGCCCAATAAGGCTTAGAACCAACGGTATAGAAAAATGATTTATTTTTAGAAAAGCACTTTGTGCACCTAGCGTAACAAGTGCGATTGCTAAAAAAGCGTTTGAAGCATTATTAATAGGGGCCCATATGTATCCCGGGATTTTGATCGAAAGGGCATGAAGAAAAACCCCAAACAAAAAAGCGTAGACGACAGGGTTTTTCAGAAAAATTTTTAGCGCTTGGAATTTTTCCTTATCAACGGATACAGAATTAAATAATCCATATGTATAAGTAAGGAGGTTTTGAAATATCATGATGACAACTTGTATCGATAAACCTAAAGGATTATGTTGAAAAACGAGCTGGCTGACAGGTAATCCAAAGTTCCCCGAATTGCTGAGTACGACACTGTTTTTAAAGGTGGAAGATAGACTTCTCTCAAATTTCGCCATTTTGGATATTCCTGTGCTGAATATCATTAAACAAAGATTTTGTATGATAAGGAAACTGAGAATATGCAAGAGTGTATCTCCGCTTATTTTACTTTGATATACGTTGGCAAAACTCACAGCCGGCATCAGTAAATATGTATTTAATTTAGATAAGGTGTTCAGGTCTAATTTAAATTTCCGGTGAAGAAATGCACCGGCTCCAATAAGAGAAAAAACCGGTAAAATAACATTCAATATAATAAGAAATAAAACGCCCATAAAATAATCCTCTCCATTTTAATAACCATACAAGACTTGCAGTGTGAACTTAGGATAATTGTACTATTAGATGTAGGTGTTCTTATTTAGCTGTCTTATTCCTTCCTAAGAGGATTCAAATATTTGTATAAAGACACAATACTCATTGTTGTAGTTTACTGTAAATGCTATATCATACTGACCGCAGGTTTCATCGTGTATTTCTTTAATGCCGCTAATCGGTAAGCAAAAGTATTTTCCTGTATTATGTTCACTAACTGTTATTCTCCCGGCTTTAATATTAATTTTTGCCCTTTTAATGTAGCTACTAAAACTAAATCCAACTATCCCTTTGATCTCATCCTTTAATGTTGCATCAAAGTCTTTCCCCTCGTGCTCCATTAATGTTGCAATAAGTTGTTTTGAATTTCCCTCCAATTGCTCCTCCCCCCTCAACAATTTAATTATAAAAACAATATCCATACAGTTGAAATACAAATAATTTATCGACAAGTATGCCAAAATGGAATGACAACATTTTCATGAGATACCATTCTAAAGGATAGAAATTATTATTGGACAGGATGTGATTTTAACGTGATTTAATGTGTAAATTTAACCGAGTATTTGAGCATAATTGCAGTTACAAAGAGAATGCGAGGCTGATTCGGACAGGCCCGGCAGGAAATCGCTTATGATAGTCCGAATGAGGTTGGTATTCGGACAGGCCCAGCAGGAAATCGGCGATGATAGTCCGAATGCGGTGTTGATTCGGACAAGCCCGGCAGGAAATTGGCGATGATAGTCCGAATGAGGTGTTGATTCGGACAGGCCCGGCAGGAAATCGCATGAGATAGTCCGAATGAGGGTGGTATTCGGACAAGCCCAGCAGTAAATTGGCGATGATAGTCCGAATGGGGTGTTGATTCGGACAAGCCCGGCAGGAAATCGCTTATGATAGTCCGAATGAGGGTGGTATTCGGACAAGCCCAGCAGGAAATCGCTTATGATAGTCCGAATGAGGGTGGTATTCGGACAGGCCCGGCAGGAAATTGGCGATGATAGTCCGAATAAGGTGTTGATTCGGACAAGCCCAGCAGGAAATCGCATGAGATAGTCCGAATGAGGTTGGTATTCGGACAAGCCCGACAGGAAATTGGCGATGATAGTCCGAATGAGGTGCTGATTCGGACAGGCCCGACAGGAAATTGGCGATGATAGTCCGAATGAGGTGTTGATTCGGACAAGCCCAGCAGGAAATCGCATGAGATAGTCCGAATAGGTGCTGATTCGGACAGGCCCGCCAGGAAATTGGCGATGATAGTCCGAATGAGGTGTTGATTCGGACAAGCCCGGCAGGAAATCGGCGATGATAGTCCGAATGGGATGCTGATTCGGACAAGCCCAGCAGTAAATTGGCGATGATAGTCCGAATGAGGTGCTGATTCGGACAGGCCCGACAGGAAATTGGCGATGATAGTCCGAATGAGGTGTTGATTCGGACAAGCCCAGCAGGAAATCGCATGAGATAGTCCGAATGAGGTGCTGATTCGGACAGGCCCGCCAGGAAATTGGCGATGATAGTCCGAATGAGGTGTTGATTCGGACAAGCCCAGCAGGAAATCGCCGATGATAGTCCGAATGGGGGTTTGATTCGGACAGGCCCAGTATAAGTTTGTCCGTATCCCGGTTTAATCGGTTAGGCCTAAAGCATCTAGTCATAACTGGGTTTTATATTTTAAGAACGTTTAAAAGTAAAACGGTCACGATTAGGAGACTTCTTAAAATCAACAAACTATCCAATATAGTATAAAAGAAAGAATGGCTTGGGGGAAACTTCGAGCCATTCTTTACGTGTATTATTCTGCGTTTTAATTGGTGAAAAGCTTTTGATTAATGATAAGATTCTACCTGCGATTTCCCGGTTTTGCACCTCAATAGTAATCCCGTTGAGCATTTACCCACGCTTTCTTTAAATAGATCTTAAATCCAATTCTCTTACAAATTGGACAAACTCTTTAACTACCTTTGCCTCAAGAGATTTTTCATGATACAACATCCACGTTTTTCTAATAAGAGGGTTACCTTTCTCATCTGTTAGATTGATCCGATTGAGGTGTTGATAATCCTCAACAAGAACACTGGGAAGTATTCCATATCCCAAACCGTTCAAAACCATTTCTTTGCACGTATCGGCTTTGTCCACTTCCATCCCTATAAAAGGAGGCTGTGAAAATTCTCTGCTCCACCAATTATCAATCATTGTCTTTAGTAAAGCATCTGTTTCATATTCAATTCTAGGCAGTGAGGGCAAATCGCGAAATTCCATTTTTTCTAATGATGTGATACAAATGTTTTCTTCAAAGAGCAGCATCTTTGATTCCGGCCACTGATAGTCCCCGCGGACAATCCCAATATGAACATCCCGATTATAGACAAGATTAAATACATCCCGACTCCAACCCGTTGTTACTTTATAGTTTACTTTTGGAAATTGTTTACGAAAAAGTTTTAACAGGCGTGGTAGCTTGTGCCTTGTTATGTAATTGGAAACCCCTAAGCGTAAGGTGCCGCTAACCTCTTCATCCATATTTAATACTGTATCCTTAATCTGTTGGAGACGATTCAGCATTTCATCCGCACATTGAGCTAAATATTCTCCTTGGGGTGTAAATTGAACACCTTTTGTTCCCCGATTAACAATTGCCAGTTGAAATTCTTTCTCTATTTGTTGAATTCTTTTCGTTAATGATGGTTGTGATATATATAAACTTTGAGCAGTTTTCGTGATATTCTTTTTTTCGTAAAGCACCTTTAAGATTAGCCAGTCCTGTTCATCCATTAGCGTATCCTCCAATTAAAAATGCAGTTTATGCATGATGCTTTTTGTATCGAAAATGCTCACTTCAACCAATGGACATGTATATTTTTTAATGTAAATGCTCCCTAGTAAAAAACAAATTCCTAAAGAGAAAATCGGTAGTAGTAGATAATGAGTAGAAAATCCATTTAGTGTGTTGTCAGAGACGAACATTTCAATTGTTTTAATGATAAAACCATGTAAGAGGTAGATATATAAAGTGCGTTGCCCGATTACGGTGAATATAAAGCCTTTGGTTGGAACAATTGCCAAAAATCCGTACGTAACAATTAATGTTACTAAATACTGTGATGAACGCTTGAGAACACTTGCTAATTCCTTCACACCCATATCAGCATAGGAGGTATCTCCAAATAACCATGGCATAGCACCCTTTGGGAACAAGGCGGCAAATAATAGCGCCGTTCCTATGAGGATAGCAATTCCGATTACAGCGGAAAACCTGGCTTTTTTAACCATTTTTAAATGGTTTGGTTCTATTAAATATCCTAATAAAAAATAGGGAAAGAACACAAGGGTTCTAGATAATGATAGAAAGCTTCCTACATGATCAAAATATCCTATTCCAATCCCAATTGCTATAGCTATTACTAACCCGGCCCATTTTAAACGGGCAAAAATATATAGAAACAGATTCCAACAGAACAGGCTTAATAGGAACCATAGTGACCAATGGGGGTGAAGCAGGTCCAATTTAAGACTTGGAGTCTCGCCGTCCCAATAATAGAAAATCGAATAGATGACTTGAAAAATGGAATACGGTAATAAAATTTTCTTAAGAATTTTTAAAAGATAGCCTTTCTTATTGAATCCCTTGGAAAAATAACCGGAAATAAAAATGAAGGCAGGCATATGAAAAAGAAAGATGACGGAATATAAAGTAAATAAAATATGGCTGTTATCTTTTAATGGGCTAATAACATGACCGAATACGACTAAAAAAATTAAAAAGAATTTTGCATTGTCAAAGTAAAGACTCCTTTTTGAGGAGGAAGTCATTTTCGTAAACACCTCCCGATATTTTTGAGCATGTGTTAGGGAATTTACATTTCAAAAATACTGTATAGGGGAACATTATTTTGTCATTTAATTTGCAGTAGGAAGAGTCTCCTGTTGGGGATAATAAAACTTTACAAGAAAAATGTTACAGGACATTGAACTTTTATTTACATTTATAATAATTGTTTGGTTTAAAACTGTAATAAGCTGAGCCGCTTAGCCATTCTGAGGCAGCCGGGATTGCCCGTCGGTCCCGTGTTTTTGGCTCAATTTAAAGACAAAAATGCCGCTCAAAATGACGAGTACGCCTGCCAACTTGTTGAAGGTAAAAGGGACTTTATCCAGACCGAGCCAACCGAGTGAGTCCCACAATAGCGCAAACCCGAGCTGGGATGTCAGTGCAATAGAGATCGCATAGGTTGGACCGAGGAGCCTAATGCCCTGTACCAGACAGGTTACCACTCCTACTCCGATTAGCCCGCTGAACCAGTACCAGGACTTCATATGATGCAAAATAAAGAGATGTTTACCTTCAAAGGATAGGCCAATTGTCAATGAAGCGAGGAAGCCCAATCCTAATACTAATGCAGTTGTCGACCATGACCCCGCATGTTGATTCACCTTACTGTTGAAAATATTTTGCAGACTGACGAGCGAGCCTGCAATAAGCGCCAATAATAGTCCTAGAATCATAGTTATACTCTCCCGTGTGTTGATATTTTTCGGAGTTCGTCATATGACGTCCCGACTTCGTTTATTCGTAGATGTTACGGCTAGCCAGTGACTTTAATCCTTCCCTGTCCTTAATAAGGATGAATTCTTTCGTGCGTTCAAGCAGCCCATCCGTACAAAACCGGTGAATGATCCGATTCAGATGCCGATAGCTGGTTCCGATTAAGTTTGCTATATCCGTTAGTCTGGATGTTCTTAGCTGCCCTTTTAACAGTGAATCGTTTTCATCAAAGGTGACGGACAATAAATAACTTGCTAATCGTACCTCTGCCGGATAAAACAAATTGAAGCTCAAAGAAGTGGATTTCATGTAAAACTTTTTTGTAATGATATCCAGTAAAAATTGTAAGAACGGTGAATAATCTTTTGCAAATTTTGTCAACATGCTTTGATGAACACCGATCATACAGACAGACGAAACTGCTTCCACTGTATTGATGATGTCAATCCCCTGAACGTATTCAATATCCCCGATCACCTCAAGGGGAGTCTTAAAAGAAAGTATGAGTGTTTTGCCTTCTGCTGAAGTGGTGTAGATTTTAATCTTCCCCTTCACAAGTACGTACAAATACTGGGAAGATTCACCTTGGGAACAGATGAATTCTCCTTGTTCAAAGCTGTACAATGATAAATACGGCATGATTTGTTCATTAAATATGGCTTCGATTTTGTGAGCGTGCAAATAATGCTGCAGCCGTTCACGATCTTTTATAACTTTCATTTCCCGTTTCCACCCCTAATGTGATTAAAACCTTAGTATTACCACACCAACGATCATCAACCCGATTCCGATGAACTGCGGCAGTCTCATCTTCTGCTTTACCACACCGAACCATCCGTTTCCATCAATTAAAAAGGTCAGGCTCAGTTGGGCTATCAGGAGAGCGGATATCGTAAGGGTAACACCGATATAATGAATTGAAGTGACATTGCTGAAAATTACTATTGCCCCGAAGGCACCGCCTGTCAAGTATAACGGTTTGACTTGCTTTAACTTTTTCCATTTTCTGTCCCGAACAAACATCAGAATAAACAAGGCCATAATGAATCCGGTTAACTGGGTAAGCGTCGCCGTTTGCCAAGTGCCGATATCTTGACTAATCCGGGAATTAGCCACTCCTTGCAGGGTAATAAAAGCCCCGCCTAAAAATGCAAATAAGCTTCCTTTCATTTTTCCTCTCCCCAACCATGTAGTTTTATATGTTAATTAAAGAATAAATCCGGGTGGTTGGGGAAGGACATATGTCCTCAACGGAAAGTGGATGAAACCGGCACCAGCACCATGGTTACCATAAAATAAAAGAATTTGAGTTTTAAAGGTTGAAAGGGAGAAGTGTTAACACACTTCTCTTTTTCAAAGAATAAGTATAAATTTTTTGACTTAGAGAATTGTCCGGCTCCAGCGCCCGGGGGATAGTGTATTTCGCTAACCTCCTTACGATAAGTCAACACGAAAAAGCTAACGCTCTTCGTGTTTCCTTTATCCCATACGGTCCGCTCCAGTCCTGTCGTGCGCTAAACGAAGCGCTTGCGCTTTTCTTATGTCAGTGAATAGTATCAATTGATATTACTTTAATTTATAATTATTTTATAATTGTTGGAATATTTATATGAGGTGCTCAATGAACGAAAAGATTATACAATTAACCCAAATGATTGAAATATCAAACCATGGACATATTTTATATATCTACGATGACATTGAGAGTTATGTTGAAAATGCGGTTTCTTACATAAAAACGGGTATTGAACATGGGCATCATCTTTTGATTATTGAAAGTAAGGCAAGATACGAGCGTATCTATCACCGGCTTCAAGAATCGTTATCCCGTGAGGAATTAGCATCGATTCATTACGTTGATAATTATGAATTTTATCGTTTTTACGGGGACTTTCATTGCGGGAAAATTGTCAATCATTTTACAGAAATAGTAAAACCCTTTCGTGAGCAGCAAATTTCAATAAGAACGTGGGCCCATGTTGTATGGAAGGAGCAGGATACGATCACTTCCTTACTCGGAAACTATGAAAATATGGCAGATCATAGTGTGAATTCCGCGGGACTAATTTCTGTTTGTGCCTACGATGGCAATCACATTTCGGCAACTCTTCAAAATAGTTTGCTTAGAAGCCATGAATACTTTATGACTGATAAAGAGCTAATGAAATCCAATCTTTATAATAAAAGATCAGTAATGTTTCCTTCCTTGTTGATCCAAAAGGACCATAAAAAAATGGAGGAGCGGTTAAAGGCAACCAAACACCAGCTGAAATCATTTATTATGCAAAATTTAGATCCTATCTTAATCCTTGATAAGGACGATAAGCTCGTCGCTGTCAATCACGCTTTCGAAAGCACCTTTGGCTGGTCTGCAAAGGAAGTATTGGGGTTAAATGCCAACGATTTGCCGTTTATTCCGGAAGACAGAAAATTTGAAGTTAATCGAAATCGAAGCTATACGATCTTAAGCGAAAACATTGAAGGATATGAATCCGTAAGGCAAACGAAGGACGGCACCATCCTTCAAGTGATGTTGTCGACTTTCCCGTTGAAGGACGAAGAAGATAGAATTAGTGGACGAGCCGTTATCATTAGAGATATTACCGATCGAAAACAAGCGCAGGAGTTGCTAATAAGGACTGAAAAGTTATCGATCGCCGGTGAATTAGCTGCAGGTATTGCTCATGAGATACGTAATCCCGTTACTACGGTAAAAGGATTTCTTCAACTTTTGCAGAATGGAGCTATGGAAAAGGAAATTTATTATGACATTATGGCATCAGAAATAGCACGAATTGAACTGATTCTCAGCGAACTTCTAATGCTCGCCAAACCACAGGCCGTTCATTTTGAACGAAAGAATATTTCGTTGTTAATTAAGGATGTTGTTACTTTATTGGATGCACAAGCACATATGAATAATGTTCAAATTATAACTGAACTTGATTCGGATGAACTATTTTTAAAATGTGAACAAAATCAAATAAAGCAGGTTTGTATTAATTTTATTAAAAATGCCATTGAAGCGATGCCTAATGGGGGAAAATTAGTTATACAAGTTAAGGATATCAATAAAGAAGAGCTATTCATTTACTTTATCGATCAAGGGGCAGGGATACCGAACCATATCCTTTCAAAACTGGGGCAACCCTTTTACACAACGAAAGAGAAAGGAACAGGTCTTGGTTTCATGATAAGCAAAAGGATTATTGAAAATCACAAAGGATCGGTTGCCATATCCAGCGTGGAAAATGAGGGTACCACGATTGTAGTAAGACTGCCTAAAGAGGGTGCCGGACTGATAAGTTTGTAGTGAGAAAATGATAGAAGAAGCTGCTTCTGTAGTCTGCAATTCAAGACGTAAATAGCAGTAGAAGAAATTTGGAGGGTGTCCCGTAGTCTTAATGGGATACCCTCTTCATTTTCCTCATTTTTGATGGAATTTGTCGAAGAATGAAAGAGTTGTTAACTTTTTCATAAGTAAACCCGTAATTAGTTAGAAAGGGGGCTTCATATCTAATTCGGATAGTGTATCACCATGCTTATTCTGGTTTGCGTATTACCGGAATTATGATATACATGGGATCTATCCGCTCTAAATCGTATGGAATCTCCGTTTTTTACCGTATATTCTTCGTTATTTATACGGATCGTTAGTTCACCATCCAACACGGTTATAAATTCCTCTGTCCCTTCACTATGCGGTTCGGAGCTCAAGTAACCCCCCTTGTCAATCTCAACCAAATACATTTCAAAACGTCTCCCGTCTTCAAAAGGAAAAAAAGGATAAATCCGAAATTTCCCGTTATCTTCATTTAACATCTGAATCTCGTTTTTGAGTACGATAACGGTGTCCGGCTGTTGTTGATAAATAAGGGAAGTAAAGGAAATTTTTAATCCATTAGCTATTTTCCACACAGTGCTAATAGATGGATTGGATTCCCCGCGTTCAATTTGACCTAGCATCGTCTTGCTTACACCCGTCATCTCTGCAACCTTATCGAGACTCAGTTTCTTTTGTTCTCGTAGGCTCTTTAAGTTTTTTGCCAGTACAAAATTTATGTTCTCCAAAAAGAATCACACCTTCTCGTTGTGCTTTATGGCGTTCGTATTGTATAATCATAGCGTACGTACGTTGAAGCGTCCATTTTGTGCAATTATATCATATGAGGGGGAGAGATCAAATGTTGTTAGCACCGTTTTTGTTTTATGTGATTGTGACCAGTTTTACGCCCGGTCCCAACAACATCATGTCCATGTCAAATGCGAATAAATATGGGTTGAAAAAGACCCTTAATTTCAATCTTGGTGTTGGCTTTGGATTTTTTGTCATTATGCTTCTGTGCTGTTATTTTAATCTTCTTTTGTATAGCCTTATGCCTAAAATAAAGTTCGTGATGAGTATTTTGGGAAGTTTGTATATGATATACCTTGCTATAAAAATAATTAAGAGTAAATCACATAAAAATGACATAGATAATGAAAAGCAGAATTCTTTCTTTTCTGCTCTTCTATTACAGTTTATCAACCCAAAAGGGATTTTGTACGGCATCACAGCGGTATCTTCTTTTATCATCCCCTATTATAAATCCAACATAAGCTTAATTTTGTTTTCGGTGTTTCTGGCTTTTGTTGGATTTTTGGCCACGTTGTGTTGGGCGATTTTCGGTTCTTTGCTTCAAAAATTCCTTTCAAAATATGAAAAACGTTTTAATGTAATCATGGGACTGTTATTGATTTACAGTGCCATTTCGATATTTGTTTAAAATTACAGCTTTGGTCTTGTTAATTTTGTTAACGGTACAGGACAGCAAAGGGAACCTGTCGAATTTATTAGTGAAGTTATACTAACTGATGAGAGGAACAGGGGATATGGAGATTAAATACGAATTTGCGCAAAAAATTTCTGCTTCTGAAGTAGCAGATGTTTTTAAAAAGTCAGGGATTACTAGACCGGTAGATGATTTAGACCGCATTCAACGGATGGTCGATCATGCAGACATTATTGTAACAGCGAGAAACAACGGTCAACTTGTGGGTTTCGCAAGAGCAATAACGGACTACTCATACTGCTGTTATTTGTCAGACCTTGCTGTGGATGCTGAATATCAACGAATTGGAATTGGGAAAGAACTTGTTCGCATTATTCAAGAAAAACTTGGTGATGAGGTTACATTGCTATTGGTTGCAGCACCTAATGCAATTGAATATTACCCGCGAATCGGATTTGAAAAACTGGATAAAGCCTTTTCAATTAGGCGTAAACGCTAAGCAGATAATGTCACTAAAGAGTGCAAGTGTCTAAGATCGTAATGAGTTACGGTTTAATAAAAGCAGATGGTAACGGGAATCTTTAAAAGATCCGCTTGTACCATCTGCTTTTTTCAAATTTACCCAATTAGGCGATAGTTCTAAAAATCCAGCTTCCGGCTTTCTGAGTTTGCTGTTAAAGGACATAACAGCTTCGATAAGGGCAACTGCGAAATACTAAGTGCCTTTACATTGGAGGGGCGAAAAAGCTATATGTAAGTTCTATTAAAATAATGGTAATCACAGAAAGGGGATTTTATATGAATTTTAATTTGAAAGAAGCTATTGAGGTTTTGGAGCGTACACCACAAACATTGGCGTATTTTTTAGCGGGTTTAGCTGATAGCTGGTTGCAATGCAATGAAGGCGAAGGAACCTGGAATGTCTCTGAAGTGATTGAGCACCTCATTGAGGGAGAGAAAAATAATTGGATTCCAAGGTTAGAATTTATTCTTCAGGAAGGTGAAGGTAAACCCTTTCCCCCATTTGATCGTTATTCTCACTTAAATGATAGCTCTGAAAAATCAATTGAACAAAAGTTGCTTGAATTTAAAACGATTAGAACACAAAATATAACCAAACTAAAGGTCCTTATTGAACCTGAGCTGCATCTTGAACTGACGGGTTCACATCCTGCATTCGGAGTAGTGAAGTTAAGAGAATTACTTTCTACGTGGGTTGTTCATGATTTAACGCATATTGCCCAAATTGTACGGGTCATGGCTGAGAGATACAGGGCGGACGTTGGGCCGTGGAAGGAATATTTAGGTATATTGAAAAAGTAATGATGACATGATAAAAAAGCCCGGATATAATTAAGCACCACGGTGTTTATGAAGAATTAGAGGCGAAAAAATAGGGCTGAAAGAACTAAATTTTTTAAAAAACTACTAAATTTTTGTGAAGATTTTTAACTGTCTGTTAATTAATGTAAAGAAATTGTTGTTCGTATTCTTTTTTCCTAGGATTCTTGTATGCTGAGATTGTACCTTATTTTGAAACAATCAAGGAGGAATTGGAAAATGAAAGATTTAAAAAAATGGCTTATCGCATTAATGGCATCTTTCATGCTAGTAGGAGTTGCCTCAGGTTGTAGTTCAAATGAAAAAAAATCCGAGGTTAATACGCAACTAAGTGAAGACAACGGTTCTACTCCGCCTCTAAACTATGGATCTGATCAAGGTACAGAACAATCCGGCAAATAATATAAAATTATCCGAATTAATCGGAATATAATGAATCAATAGTCTAACCGGTCGACGGGATTCAACTCAGTATCGGTTAGATCATCAAGGAAGGATAAAAAAGGGGGGATACGAACGATGAGTCTACGAGTCATAGGGGCGGGTCTTCCGCGTACGGGAACAAGCTCTCTCGGTTTCGCACTTGAGCATTTGCTCGGCGGGAGCTGTTACAACATGAGTGAGATCCACGGTCATCCCTTTAATCTGGGTAGTGGCTGGAACGGTGCACTGGCAGGCGGGACTACCGATTGGGATAAGCTGCTCGAAGGGTTTGTTGCTGCAGTGGACTGGCCTGCGTCGATGTTTTGGCGTGAATTGAGTGTGGCCAATCCCGATGCGTTGGTGCTGCTGTCAGTAAGAGACAACGCGGAGGACTGGTGGCACAGCTTCAATGAGACCGTTCTGTTCACCGCACGTATGGCCCTTTCTCCCAAATGGAAAGACGGACGCGGGCTTCCGGATCTATTGGAGCGTTTCACGGGGACAAAGCACTGGGATGACCAAGCGACAATGTTGGCAGCCTACGAGCGCTATAATGCCGAGGTGAGGAAGATTGTTCCTCGTCACCGGCTGCTGGAGTGGCATGCCTCTGAGGGATGGGAGCCTATTTGTCGGGCACTCGGCCTGCCGATACCTACTATTCCATTCCCTTGGACCAATCGAAGGAGTGAATGGGGGTAATTCCCATGCATGGTTACTGTGTTAAGAAGAATTAAGGGCCGTTGTCGGTGAACGGCCCATTAAAACGAATCTGTAATTCTTTGAAGGCTTCTGATTTTCCTCTAGTAATCCCCGGTGATCCTTACTGTCCTGCCGTTCCTACTAAATTATTTTTTGTGATTTCGGCTCCCTTTTTGCAGAAAAATTTTTAGATTAAAAGTTTAATAAATAGAAGTATAAAATTCTCATTCCAGCTCCATAATAATAGTAAACCTTTAATTTACTATATACGGGGAGGGCGTAATGGTAATGACATCCTACATGGCTACACCATTTACAATTGCTAAACTTGCTGATGGTAAAGGAGTGAAGGACCTTCGGTTGTTCTTGGTTTTGGAGCTCATGTAAAAAGCCGGCAATGAAATAATCCGCAGCCTCGTGTATGGAATGATCATAAGTTCTTCGCAGCTTTGTTTTTCAAGAATTTTCTAAAAATTTAGGTAATACGACTAAATTCGAAGGTAGATGTCGGAACTTGTATAATGAAAATACTTGGTAATGGAAACGCTTTCATTTATAATAAAGACAGGGCGATGGCGTGTGTGGTCATCATGGTATTTGGCGTAGGCGGGGCCGATACTTCATTTTAACTGATTGCTAGAAAAACGATTCATATATATATAAATATAAGTCTAAAGTATTGTGTCGAGGGGAGCCTGTGGAAGAAAAAACAAAGGGGAGAAAAACGTGGAAAAAAATAAGATCCTGTTGGCTGATTTTATCCAGGATGACCGATTTGAACTTAATTCGTATCTTACGTATTTATTTAATCAAATACATGACTATTTTCCAAAGCATATGGAAGATAAAATGGTAAGTGAATAAGGAAAAATAGTTGAATATAGGTAGTAGAAGCGACTTTTTTATTCAACGGGAATAAAAAAATCGCTTATTTTTGTTTCATTGACATGAAGAATTTATTTTACATTGTAAGCGATGCAGCTTCGTCGTGCTCTTGCAGCTAAGGGGTTAGCATTTGCTAACGGCGTTTGAGCGTAGCATAAAAGCACTCCAAAAATACGAAAAAAGCGCTCAAGGATGAGTGCTTTTTTCTGTGAAGGAATAATTATTTTTTATTTTCTTGTGTATACATCAACCTTTTGTTTTGAGAAATTAAAATGCTACTAAAAATAGTAGTAGCGGCAATGCCGAGAAGGGAAAAGAAAACAAATACAGCAAAGTAATTATCAGAGCGCATAATAAACCTCCCATTAAGTAGTTATTTGTAGTATTTGATTATCTATTGATTTTATTCTCATTATTTTACATTTTATCCCAAAAATAGGGAAATTCAATGTCAATCAGTACATGTAGTAGCAATATCCTTACCTTAAGCAAAGAATAATACCTATTTGCAAAAGGATTTGCAAAGATGGCGAGAGGATTACTTCAGGCTTTAAGTATTCCTTTGATAAAAAGAAAGAGCGAAAAGAGCTAGATATGTTTAAAAAATTACTAAATTTTTATGAAAATTTTTAACAATCTGTTAATTAATGTAAAGAATGGATGGTTTGCATTCTTTTTTTAAAAGATTTTTGTAAGATAGGATTGTACCGAATATTGAAACAATCAAGGAGGAATTGGAAAATGAAAGATTTAAAAAAATGGGGTTTAGCATTATTGGCGTCTTTCATGTTAGTAGGAGTTGCCTCAGGTTGTAGCAGTAATCAGCAAAAAACGGATACGAATCCTCAGCAAAATCAAGACAAGGGTGCTAGCGACTCGCAAAACAACGGTTCTGATCAGTCACAAAACAACGGGTCAGATCAGGATTCAGGACAAACCGGAAAATAATAGATCAAAACGAATCAAATTTTTACTGAATCAATACTCTAACAGAATGGGATTACTGTTCGACCGGAAGGAATCAGTAGTGCAATTCCCGCTCCCATTTTACTTATCCGGGATAAATTTAAAAGTAAGGTATTCCTGTGAAAGGAATACCTTGTATTTTTTGAATGAAATTAACCTTCTTGTTTATTCCGGCTAGGACCGCAAAGAATCCTGCGGCATTTTTCGGGAAGTTTCTTCGCCATAGATTCCCTTTGTTTCAATAAACCGTTGAATTCTTATCAATGCTTCTTGAAGCTGTTCCATCGAGGTTGCGTAGGAACAGCGAATATAGCCTTCACCGCTCTCGCCGAATACATTACCCGGAACAACCGCGACTTTTTCTTGGATGAGAAGTTCCTCGGCGAATTGTTCAGAGGTTAGTCCGGTTGCCCGTATTGAAGGAAACACATAAAAGGCGCCGCCCGGTGTATGGCAGTCCAAACCGATTTGATTGAGCTTTTGCACCATATAGTTCCGTCTTCTCAGGTAACTTTTTTTCATATTTTCTACTTCGTCATCCGTATTGCGAAGTGCTTCAATTGCCCCGATCTGCAGCATATGAGGAGCACACATGACGGTATATTGATGGATTTTAAGCATCACTTGAACCAATTCTGCCGGGGCTGCCAGTAAACCTAAGCGCCAGCCGGTCATTGCAAATCCTTTGGAAAATCCGTTGATTAAAATAGTCCGGTCGTACATTCCTTCGATTGCGGCGAAGCTTGTAAAGGTTTCATCATAGGTTAATTCCGCATAGATTTCGTCTGAAACGACGAGTAAATCATGCTCTTCAATAATTTTTGCGATTTCCACCAGTTCTGCTTTGTTTAACGTACTTCCTGTTGGGTTGTTCGGTGAACACAACAAAATCGCTTTTGTTTTTTCCGTGATTGCTTTTTCAATTTGTTCAGGTGTTACTTTAAAGCCATTTTCGGGCGATGTGGAAAGGGCGATTGGCTTTCCTCCGGCAATGGAGACCAGTGGTGCATAGGAGACAAAAGCCGGTTCTACAATCAGAACTTCATCCCCTTGGTTTAAAATCGCACGAAAAGCCAAGTCAATGGCCTGGCTGGCTCCGACTGTGACAATAATTTGATTTTTCGGATCATAAGCAACAGCGAATCTCCGCTGTAAGTAGGCAGAGATTTCTTCTCTTAATTCAAGCAAGCCGGCGTTTGCCGTATAGGAGGTAAAGCCCTGCTCGATCGATAAAAGGGTTGCTTCTCGTATATTCCAAGGTGTGACGAAGTCCGGTTCGCCGACACCTAAGGAAATAACGTCTTTAATGCTAGCTGCCAAATCGAAAAATTTTCTTATGCCGGAAGGTTGTATCTGATTGGCTGTTTCAGAAATGTAGGAAGCATAATCCTTTTTCATGGCGAAACAACCATTCTGCGATCTTTGTCATTGCCGCTTTCAAAGATAACACCGTCATGTTTGTATTTTTTTAACATAAAATGAGTGGTGGTGGAAATCACATTTTCAATCGTTGATAATTTTTCCGATACAAAGCTGGCGATTTGGTTCATGGTTTTTCCTTCAATGGTTATCGACAAATCGTAGGCACCTGACATGAGATACAGTGAAGACACTTCAGGAAAACGATAAATCCGTTCGGCAACTTCATCGAAGCCAACTCCGCGTTTCGGGGTTACCTTCACATCGATCATGGCAATGATGCTTTCCTGACCCTCCACTTTCGTCCAATCAATCAAGGTCGGATAGCTCATGATAATTTTTTCTTCTTCTAATTTTTTAATGGTATTTCTTACGGTTTCTTCGCTGCACATCGCCATTAGAGCGACGGTTTCAACTGATGCTTTGTGATTTTCTTCGATTATTTTTAAAATTTCAATTTCTTCAGTACTAAGTTTCATGGGAAGCCTCCTTGATTTTTAAACCCTATTTTAGATTTTAATGGAGGGACTATCAGAACTCAAATAAAAAACTAAAAATTAAAATTAGGAGGGTCAAAATAGAGTAGATTATTTCATCTTTTATGGATACTTTTACAAATTTGCTATAGCTATTTAAATCCAACTTCGGTAGACTATGCTTGCCATTGGTTGGCTGACTGAATAAGCCCGGGATTTTATTCAAAGAAGGAATTGATTATGATGACGGGCATTCTTTGGAGAAATTTAATGAACGATATTGGGGAAGCAGGGGGGACAGACGCTTCCGATTCTGTTTGAAAGCAGAGCAGGAGGCACCTATATGAATTTTTCTCATGATTCTATTATTAATGTAAAAGGACTTGTAAAGAACTATGGGTCCTTTAAGGCCGTGAAGGGTATCGATTTTCAAGTATTCAAGGGTGAGATATTTGGTCTCTTAGGTCCAAATGGTGCAGGGAAAACGACTACACTTGAAATGCTGGTGGGTCTGCGTAAACCGGATAAAGGAACAGCCAATATTGGCTCATTCGATATTTTGCGGGATCTTAAGAAGATTAAAGAAATCATTGGCGTACAGTTGCAATCTACTTCGCTTTTTGAGCTGCTGACTGTAGAAGAGATCCTGCAAATGTACGCAAGCTTTTATCCATCCCATATTCCTATTGCTCAATTAATAGATGATATGTTGCTTTCTGAGAAAAGGAAAAGTCGGATAAAAGGGCTTTCGGGTGGTCAAAAGCAGCGGTTAGCGATTGCTCTTGCCTTAGTCCACGATCCGGAGGTCGTTTTTTTGGATGAACCGACAACAGGCTTAGACCCTCAGGCCAGAAGAACATTATGGGATATTGTGCTTCAGTTAAAAAATAAAGGCAAAACGATTGTGTTAACCACTCATTACATGGATGAAGCCCACATTCTTTGTGATCGGATAGCCATTATGGATCAAGGGGAACTGATTGCTTTGGATACCCCTGCTCAATTAGTGAAAAGCCTTCAGTCCGATAGTGCCTTGGAATTTAGAGTCGTACAGCAGGAAGAATTGATTGATTTCTCCGGTATTGAAGGGGTAAAGAAAGTAGGAAAACATAAAGATATTCATATCCTTTATTCGGATCATCTGCAAAGCACATTGACGGGCTTAATCCGGTTTGCCGCAGAAAAAAATCTGCAAGTGGTTGATTTGCAAACCAGGACAGCGACTCTGGAGGATGTATTCATTCACATGACGGGAAGGAGTTTGAGGGAAGCATGAAGGCTTACTGGCAGTTAACACTCGCACAGCTGCGCATTTTTCTCAGGAATCGCCAAGTGCTGATTTGGACTTTGGTCCTCCCGATCCTTCTCATGACCATGCTGGGGTTATTTTTAGGCAAAGGGAATGGGCTTTCCCTGACGATTGGCTTGATTGATCATGATCACTCATCGTTTTCAAGTGAGTTTGTAAAAGTACTACAAAAAAATGAAGCCATTCATTTAGAGATACAAAAAGATGAAGGGCTTGCAAAAACGAGTCTGAAGAATGGTGATTTGCAACTGGTTGTCACCATTCCAAAGGGTTATGAAGCTAGTTTGAAAAATAGCGGGTCACAAGCAATGCCATTTACCATCCCGGTTTATTTTAATGATACCAATTATGCTGTATCACAAGTAGGCTTAGCTCTTGTCAATGGCGTAATCGATGGGATCAGTAAGCAAATCGTTTCCTATAAGCCTATGGTTGTGATGGAAGCTCACGGTATCGAAGCACTTCATTTACAATATATTGATTTCTTGGTACCGGGGATTGTGGCGATGATGATTATGAGTAACAACATGAATGGGGTAGCCGGTCAGATTGCTTCCTGGAGAGAGCGCGGGATATTACGGAGGATGCAGGGGACCACTCTTAAAGCCTCCACTTTCATTGCTGCGCAAATTACCGCACGGCTGCTGATGAATGGAATGCAGGCACTGATTGTATTACTTGTTGCCCATCTCTTATTTGGTGTTGAAGTCCGCGGTTCGTGGTTCACCTTGATAAGTTTTATCATTCTTGGAACACTTGCTTTTATGGCAATTGGGTTTATCATCGCGGGAATTGCAAAAACTCCTGAAAGTGCTGCACCTATCGCAGGTGTCCTTTCATTTCCGATGTTATTTTTGGGGGGAGTTTTCTTTCCAATAAAAAATATGCCTGAATATCTTCAGCCTATCGTAAAGCTGCTGCCCATTTCCCATTTAAGCACGGCATTGCGTGAAACGATGAATGTAGGGGCAACCTGGACCGGCTTAGGAATGGAATCAGCCGTTTTAGGCGGTTGGATACTAGTAGCATTTGTGATTGCCAGTTATACATTTAAATGGGAGTAATAAAACAATTTTAGGAGGAATAGCTTATGAATCAAAATTACCGGAATCACCGAAGATTTCACCCTCTCTTTCATTACATCTTATCGTTATTACTATTAATTACTTTGGTAGGTGCTATTGTTTTTGTTATTAAAAATGGAATAAGCCTATCGTCTATTCTCTTGTTAGCCATCGTTGTGATCTTGGTGATTATGTTCCTCTTAATTCGCACATATCCCTTAAAGGCACAGGACCGGGCGATCAGAGCAGAGGAAAATCTTCGTCATTATGTTTTAACAGGAAAATTGCTTGATGCAAGACTAACGATGGGGCAAATTATTGCACTTCGTTTTGCCGGTGATGCGGAATTGCCTGAACTAAGTGCCAAGGCGGCTTCTCAAAATTTAAGCCCAGATAATATTAAGAAACAGATTACGAATTGGAAAGCTGACTTTAATCGAGTGTAGTATTGCCATTATTCATTGGGTGTCCTCTTAGCGTGGACAAATGTAGCGGTTTGTCCACGAAGGGTGCCTGTCACCGTTTTTCACCCCATCCAGTCGCAGTTTTCCGGGTCATTAAAGTCCATATGCAGTGGGATGGAACCGTCCTTCATTTCTCCATCCTCACATAGGTAGTAGTGTCGGATTGGTTTTAGGTCGTCATCTAATTCGTAGACAAGCGGGATGCTATTGGGAATATTGAGGCTGACCACGCCGTCGTCAGGAATGTTGTCGAGATATTTAACCAGGGCTCTTAAGGTATTGCCATGTGCGGAGATGATGACACGTTGATTGTGTTTCAGGCTCGGAACAATCTGTTCATTCCAATAAACAAGAGCACGTTCTTCTGTATCGAGAAGACTCTCTGATAAAGGGACATTTTTTTCTCCAATTCCGGCATATTTCGGGTCGGATAGATCGCATTGATGATCCTCCTGCGAAATGTCCGGAGGTCGAACACTGGCTGATCTCCGCCATTCATTTACTTGTTCTTCACCGAATTTCGCTATGACCTCATCCTTGTTCATCCCCTGTAATGAACCATAATGTCTCTCATTTAATCTCCAGGATTTATGTACGGGAATCCACATTAAATCCATTTCATGAAGAAGAATCCATAAGGTTCTGATGGCCCGTTTTAAAACGGAAGTATGGGCAATGTCAAAGACGAATCCGTGTTTTTTTAGGATAGAACCCGCTTCCCGTGCCCCATTATAGCCCTCATCGGTTAGATCAACATCTTTCCAGCCTGTGAAACGATTTTCAAGATTGTAATGGCTTTGGCCATGCCGAATAAAAACAAGCTTTTTCAACTTTCATCACCTGAATTTGTTTTTGTTTAGTATGTACATTTTTGTAGCATGTCAGTCACCGCATGAATTTTGATGAAGTTTGATCGTTTTTTCGTTCGGGAATATTTAAATTTTCATGAAAAACCAGCTGCCAAACTCCGCTTTGAAGATGTAGGAAATCTGTCGGTAACGCCGGTAGTGGATAGGAAAAATTGGAAGTTTGTCAAGTTGAAATAATAATATTTTAGTAATATATAATCGCAGGATTATCTGGTAATCTATTACTAATTGATTGCGTTGAGAAGGAGGCAGGGGTTTTGAAAAAAATAGTACCAATGATTGTGGCACTGCAAATGCTAATTTTACCGGGTGCTGCATTTGCTCAAAATACGGGAGTGGAGGTATCTCTGCAGGAGAAAAGTATACATTCTGCTCTTTTGGATGGAGAGGCCGGGAGTTCAGTACAAAAGGATGCAAATGCCCTTAATTCTTCTGCTAATCTACTAATGGCAAATGGAGAATTTGCGGATTATGCGGTAATAAGCAATGAATCTACAGATCAGTCATCAACGCAGCCGACAGGCACTTTTAATCTTAAAAATAGGAAGAGTTTAAAACCAAACGCTTATAAAGTAGATGTAAATAAACCTTTCGATATTTCCGGTATTAAAGGGAACCTTGTCAGGAAAAGTACAAGCCTTTTGGTACAGCCTTATAAAGTGGGTGACAGTAAACTTTTTTGGGTATCCAATCTGGCTACTAATTCAGATTCTCAAATTAACGCTCGATTAGCATATATCGGCTCTAAAGCGGAAGTATGGGTAAATAATAATCAAATTTCTGATGTAGACGCTGCAAAGCTGGGGATGGAATTTGATAATAAAATCTATTCAACTGTGACCACTAATTTTGGCCAGGAATCTGATGTTAATAAAGATGGAAAAATAAATATTTTATGTTATGACATTCAAGATGGATTCTCAGGCAGCGGCGGTTACGTAGCCGGGTATTTTTATCCGGGAGATTTATATAACATAGGCCATTCCAATCAATCGGAAATTTTTTATATCGATACATACCCGACAATGGGGATAGGATCCGCTAAAGATGTATCAGAAGTATATTCCACTTTGGCGCATGAGTTTCAACATATGGTGAATTACAATCAAAATGTGTTCATTGAGGGAAAAAGCGCTATGGATACGTGGTTAGATGAAGGCTTAGCAATGGCCGCAGAACAAATTTATACGGGTCATGGCCTCACAGAACGATTAGATTACTATAATGAATCAGCTGCGATCCAAAATGGGCAGTCCCTATTGTATTGGGATGATAGCGGTGACTTACTATCCAACTACTCTTTGTCCTATTTGTTTACACAGTATATTAAAATTCAAGCAAATCAAGGGGATCGTATTTTTAAAGAAATAGTAAAAGATCCAAATAATAATTATAAGGCGATTGAAGATGTAGCCAAAAAATATATCAGTCCCGACATGACCTTTGGAAAATTAATGACCGATTTCAGGATTGCGCTGCTTTTAAAACAGCCTGCGGGTTTATACGGTTTTAAAGGGGATCCGTTCTTTGATTCATTAAAGGAGAAAATTTATTCCGGTACCTCGGTAAGCCTGCATGGCGGAGGTTCTGTTGTCACTGCGTTTAATCCAAGCGATGGCTTAGCCGTTCCAATTGATAAAGGTCAAAATATAACCTATACAATCTTGGACATGAATAATGGGGCCGGGGGAGTTGTTACCGTACCTCCTGAAAGCCCAAAGGTTAACCCGGTTGGCGATGCCGATACGAAAATAACAGGAACCGCCAAACCCAATACGACTGTGCTTGCAATGGCAGGGAAAAAGGAAATTGGAAGGGGCAATAGTGGCTCGGGAGCTTTTGCAATCACCATTCCGAAACAACCGTCGGGTACGATTATCCAAGTCTATGCCAAAGACGCGTTAGGAAATGTTAGTCCGGCAACGAGTGTGACCGTAAAGGATGTAACACCACCGGTAAAACCAATCGTAAATGAAGTTAGTGACAAGGTTACTTCTGTAACGGGGCAGTCTGAGCCAGGGGCCAGGGTAGAAATAAGATTGAACGGTTCGTTGATTGGAGCCGGTACAGTAGGAAAAGATGGGAAGTTTGCTGTAGCCATTCCCGTTCAAAAAGCAGGAACCATTTTAGAGGTAACTGTTACAGATTTAGCCGGGAACAAAAGTGAAACCCTTAAGGTTACCGTCAAAGTCGGAAAGAATTACGGTTGGGTTTATACTAAAGGCAATTGGTATTACTATGATATGAAAACAGGTGTGATGAAAACAGGATGGGTATACACCGGAGGCCACTGGTACTATTTAGCCAGTTCCGGTGCAATGAAAACAGGCTGGCTGAAATGGGGCGGCAAATGGTACTACCTAAATAAATCAGGCGCCATGGAAACCGGATGGAAACTCATCAATAATAAATGGTATTACTTCTATTCAAATGGATCAATGGCTGCCAACACCACAATTGGCAAATATAGACTAGGCTGGGATGGTGCAATGCTTTGGTGACAGGCACCGTTCGTGGACATACTGACGGTTTTGTCTATCAGTGGAGGACAGTTACGGTTTCAGATGCCGACTACAGGAACTCTCCTCAAAACGAAGCACGCATGACGATTTAGGGTCATGCGTGCTTTGTTATAGATGGACGTGCTGTCTTGTTTATGAACTTTTCTTTATACATTTCTTGGTCAGCCAATTCCAGTATTTCTTCTACAGTCATAACGGTGCCGGATTTATAGTGATAAAAACCATGGCTGGCAGAGATCGGATACGGCTTTTGTTTTAAATCATTAATGTCCTCAAATTCACCCTTAATATTGTTCCACACCTGCTGTGCGCCTTGCATTTGTTTTTTGAAGAAAATAACGACAAATTCATCTCCGCCCAGACGAAATAAGATGTCATTAGGAGCAAGATGACGGCGGATTGTTTCGCAGCATGTCTTGATCAGGTCATCTCCTGTAGAATGACCGTAACGATCATTTACTATTTTCAAGTTGTTAATGTCGATATAGCAAATAATGAATTCTTTAGAACCGGAGCCTTCGGATAATTGCCCGCGAAGCAATTCCATGCCGCTACGTCTATTCATTACCCCTGTGAGGATATCGATGGAAGCATGTTTATAAAGTTCTTCTTCATTTTTCTTCAAGTCTGTAATATCAGTGGCGCCAATCAGAATACAGGTGTCATCCAAGTAATCCACCAATTCAAAACTTAGCATCGTCCATTTACAAATCTCCGGTGTTATTTGTTGCTTTGTCACATAGTTTTTAATGCTTTGCTGTTCCTCCAGCTCCTTCAAAATCGCCTGCTTTTCTTGAAAATCATTAAACATGAACCCGATATCCATTTGAGTAAGGTCTTTATATTGTAAATGGTAGTATTCAATCGCATGTCTATTCATTAGCAAAATCTTGTTATGATCCGGCTTTATAAGAATTAAGGGACTTGGATTCATGTTAAATAATCTTCGAAAACTCTCCTCATTCCTTCTTAGTTTCCTTTTGTTTGAAAAATCATTTATACGATACGAATAGAATGAAAGAGAAACCGTAAATGAAATCACTGCGGTACCTGTTGAGTTAATCATTTTTGATAAAAACGAAAAGTGGTCAAGCTCCATTAGGAATAAACCTGTAAGGAAGAATAAATGTATTCCTGAGAAAAGGAAACATAAGTTTCTTGGCCGAATCGGGAAAATCACGGCTACACCTAATAAAATTATGATATAGGCATATATATTCCCGGTGAATAACTGACTATTTATAGAAGAGACTGCTCCAATTAATAAATAAAGGAAGATATAGCAATGAATGATGAAACCTTGGGAAATTTTTTTGTTTAAATGATAAATCCCCAAAAAAATAAGGGAGATCAGAAATCCTGCTATGTGGACCGCAGAAAGTGTCAATTTAAATGCAGGGTTACTCAGTTTATTAAAAAGGAAAAAATCAACGATGAAAAAACAAGGATAGGAGAAAACCAGCATAAAAGAAACGAGCTTAACCCGCTCAAACAAAATCTTGTTGTTATAGCACATAAATTCTTTATCTGTCGCAATGAAAGATCTCAATTGTATCGGTTCCTTTTTATATCTATTTATTTTGAATATTTTATCATAGATTTGGGTGCCTGACACCGTTCGTGGACAACTGGGTAGTTTTGTCTTTGTGGAGTGGACGGATTTTAGAAATAATTACCTTAAATTTGGAGATATTAAATTTAGAGGTGATCGTGATGAGTTCAGTGATTAAGCATTTAGATTTAGGTGCTCAAGGTCTTTGGTTTTCAATCGTGTCATCGTTGATTTTGTTTTTGTATGCTCTTTTTATGCCCAAGAAAGAGATAAATTGGAGAGATTTTTATGTTACATTTGGTGTCATTGGATTTGCAGCCTGGGTTTCAGATTCTCTATTTGGTAAAATGTTAGATCTCGTTGATTTTGGGGATCCGCAGGTTACGGGAATAGGTGAGTTTTTAAGCTATAGTCTCATTCCTTCGTCGCTAGGCGTTATTTATTTAAATTATTTCAAGAAAACAAACAAATGGGCATTAGTCATCGTTTTTACTGTTATTTCAGCATTAATCGAATGGGGGATGAGGAAGGTCGGATATATGAAAATTCACGGCTGGAGCTTTTTCATTTCCATACCGGTGTATCTTGTTGTATATAGCATCATCCTACCTTTACATAGGAGAATAATTAAAGGTGCCTGACACCGTTCGTGGACAAACACTGATTTTGTCTTTGTGAAGTGGACAGCAAAAAAAAATCCGACAATATGCCAGATATACACTAATATATTAAAAAGGGGGGGTTATGAAAAAGATCATGTCCGTTTCATGTATTTATCTTAACCCCTAAAAATGAATAAAGTATGACGAAATCATTAAGGATATTTAAAATAAACAATTTTAGCGGCTTTTATGCAGATTTACTATTCAGCTATAGTGTTAAGCAGGGAGCGTTTAAAATCTGCATAGGAATCGATATAAAAATCCGCATCTATGTTTCTATTTTGAAATGCGACCGTTTTAATGTTTAACTCTCTGGCCGGTTTTAAATCTAATTCCCTGTCGCCGACAACTAAATCTATCTTGTAATTCTTCAACACATGTTCATAAGAAGAACGATGAGGTTTTCTTGTGAATCCATCTTCTTCAACTGAAACTATCTCTTTGAAGTATTTTTTTAATTGGAATTTTTCGAGGAGAAATACCGTGGACTCCCTATCCCGGTGAGTTACGATAATGTTGTTATCGACAGCAGATAATACACCCTCTAAACCCTCAAAAGGACTGCTATTTTTTTTCGAATAGTAATTGTATAATTTTTCGTATTCTTCTCTTTGGTCCTCATCAATCCCATACTGTTTAAACGCTGTTTTGGAATCAATTTTCAACCATTTCAATACTTCAATTTTATCAAGTTCTTTTCCTCTTAATTGGACAAATCCCTCTACAAGCGATGGATATGTATCAAATAGAGTTCCATCAAAATCCCATAATATATTAATAAAAATCCCTCTTTTCAAAAACTTTTATTCAACGAAATGAATCAAAACCTTACCTATTATATAAAACGTAAATTAAGGTAAAAATCAACTAAAGTCTTATATTCCGGGTAAATCATACAAATACTAGATTCGTTTGTATGATTTTTTTACATAAAGGGAGGGTTTACCATTGTTGAAACAGGCTAACGTCTTTATCGTTTCCATGCTTGTCATAGTAGGACAGTTTTTTCCTTCGCTTGCCTATGCAGCAAAAGGAGATCGCACTGTTCAGCTTCGCTTGCTTGAAACCACCGATCTGCATATGTTCTTAGCTAATTATGATTATTACCAGACAAAACAGGATGACAAAGTGGGGTTGGTGAAAACCGCCACCCTCATTAAACAAGCACGAAATGAAGTGAAAAATTCGATGTTGTTTGATAATGGCGACGCGATCCAAGGTAATCCTTTAGGGGACTATATTGCCAAAGTGAAAGGGTTAAAGAAGGGCGAAGTACAGCCTATTTATCGTGCCTTTAATATGCTTGGCTACGATGCTGTCACTGTCGGTAACCATGAATTTAATTACGGCTTGGACTTTTTAAAGGAAACACTTAATGACGCGAAAATGCCTGTTGTCAATGCTAATGTGTACAAGGCTGGAACAGAAAAACCTTATTTTGAGCCCTATGTCATTTTAAAGAAAAAAGTTGTGGATGACCGCGGGAAAAAACATACGTTAAACGTTGGAGTCATTGGTTTTGTTACGCCGCAAATTATGGAATGGGATAAAGGTAATTTAGAAGGAAAAGTAGAGGTAAAATCAATTGTGGAGTCAGCGAAAAAATATGTACCAATTATGAAAAAGAAAGGTGCCGATGTGATTGTCGCCCTTGCGCATACGGGAATAAGCGCGGAGCCTTATCGTCCGGGAATGGAGAATGCGGGTTACTATTTAACTCAAGTAAACGGGATTGATGCTGTCTTCACTGGCCATCAGCATAACACCTTCCCGGGACCGGTCTATAAGGATTTACCGAATGTGAATCTCGAGCAAGGAACAATCAATGGGAAGCCCGTTGTGATGGCGGGGGCATTCGGCAGTCATCTTGGATTGATCGACCTGCAATTACAAAAGAAGCGTGGAAAGTGGAAGATCGTCACTAGTCGAGGATCTTTAAGACCGATTGTGGATGCAACAGGTAAATCGATTGTTCAAACCGATGAGAAGTTAATGAACGCCATTTTACCTGAGCATGAGGCTACAATTAACTATGTCAATCAACCTGTCGGTGAAACGACAGCGCCTATCTTCAGTTATTTTGCGCTCGTTCAGGATGATCCTTCCGTACAAATAGTGAATATTGCGCAAACCGATTATTTGGCAGGAAAATTAAAAGACCCGGCCTATAGTAAGTATGCAGGGATACCTGTTCTTTCAGCGGCAGCGCCATTTAAGGCAGGCGGGCGCGGAGGCCCGGATTATTATACGGACATCCCTGCAGGAACATTGGCAATAAAAAATGTCGCGGATTTATATTTGTACCCAAATACGCTTCAGGCCAAATTAATTAATGGAGCACAACTTAAAGAATGGCTGGAAATGAGTGCAGGGCAATTCAATCAGATTGATCCGGCAAAGAGCGGCGAGCAGCCGTTAATTAACCTTAGTTTTCCATCCTTTAATTTTGATGTGATTGACGGAGTTCAGTACCAAATTGACGTGACAAAGCCTACAAAATATGATCCGAATGGGAAGGTTATAAACACCAATTCCAGTCGAATCGTCAATCTAACCTATCAAGGAAAAGCTGTAACAGCCGACCAAAAGTTTATCGTCGCTACCAATAACTACCGTGCCTCCAGCACCACTTTCCCTGGAGTAAGCCAGGGTGAGACCCTATTAAAGGCACCTGATGAAAATCGCCAAATCATCACGAACTATATTCAAACGAATAAAACAATTAATCCATCTGCCGACCAAAACTGGTCTATCGCTAAAATTAAAGGCACAGCAACAACGGTATTTGACTCATCACCAAAAGCACAGGCATACGCTAACAAGACCCAAAACATCAAATACATTGGACCGGCCGGCGGAGGATTTGGGAAATATTCGATTGATTTAAAATAAAAGTGCCGCCATCAAAAGTGCCTGTCACCGTTCATGGACAAACTGGCGAAAGTGTCCGTATCGAGTAGACAGAGTGCGGACGTATGCAACGTTTTGTGCAGAGTCTGCACTTTTTTCATTTGTGTCTACTGCCGGCGCCCGAATTTGGTCGAAATCCAATGAGAGCATGTTGTATAATAGGCGTAGTAATCCTAACAGCTGCGGTAGATAAAAATTAATAATAGGAGATATAAATGAGTATTGAAATTGTTCCACTTGGAGATTTAGCCATTCGCGTTTCTTTCGGAAATGAAATAAACGAAAAAATCCATCGTCAAATCCATCAATTTTTACGGACTCTTGATGATGAAAAGATAGCGGGGATCGTTGAGTGTGTTCCAACCTATACGTCCATCGCCATTTACTATATACCGAATAAGATTAGCTATCAGCAGTTGGTGAAGAAGATCCATACCATTTATCATTCTTCTAATGCAGCCTCGGTTGTAGAGCGGATTGTTTATACGATACCTGTTTATTATGGAGGGGAAACAGGCCCTGATTTATCGTTTGTTGCTGATTATAATCATCTCAGCGAGCAGGAAGTCATCAACATTCATGCGAATAAAGAATATCTCATTTATATGATGGGATTTGTGCCGGGTTTTCCGTATCTCGGCGGACTCTCTAAAAAAATTACTACTCCCAGACTGGAATTTCCAAGACCAAAAATAGCGGCAGGGTCTGTTGGAATCGGCGGTGAACAAACCGGGATCTATCCCTTGGAGGTGCCATCAGGATGGAGAATTATTGGAATCACGCCGTTAACCTTATTTGATTTGGAAAATAACCAACCCTCTTTGTTGTCTTCAAGTAACTATGTAAAATTTTTACCTGTGGATTACCACGAATATTTATCTCTTAAGGAACTCGTTATAACCGAAAAATACGAAGTAGAGAAGAGGGTGTTTCATCATGACATCAATTGACCTGAATTCCGACCTGGGAGAAAGCTTTGGCATATATAAAATAGGAAATGATAAAGAAATATTGAAGTATATTTCATCAGCCAATATTGCCTGCGGCTACCATGCGGGTGATCATAATGTCATGATGGAAACCATTGAATTAGCTAAAAAATACAATGTTCAAATCGGTGCTCACCCGGGATTGCCCGATTTGGCAGGGTTCGGAAGAAGAGAGATGAAGGTAACCCCAAGGGAAGCCTATTCATTAACCCTCTATCAAATCGGCGCTCTATCTGCAATGACTCAAGCACAAGGTACTAAATTAACCCATGTGAAGCCACATGGTGCGTTATACAATATGGCTGCGAAAAATCGTTTTATCGCTGATGCTATTGCACAGGCCGTGGCTGAAGTTGATACCGGCTTGGTCCTGTTTGGACTGTCGGGAAGTATGCTGATAAAAGCCGGCCAAGAAAAAGGTCTAACAGTTGCTCAAGAGGTGTTTGCTGACCGAACCTATCAGCCGGATGGAGCCTTAACGTCCAGATTGGAAAAGAATGCCATGATTCATGACTCGAAATTAGCAGTCGAGAGAATAATTCGGATGATTAAAGAGGGAAAAGTGACTGTAGTAGATGGAACAGACGTCCCGATAAAGGCAGACACCATTTGCGTTCATGGTGATGAACCGAGTGCATTGGATTTTGTAAAACAATTAAGGCTTGCCTTAGAGGAAGAACATATCTCATTACGAAAGAGCTGGAGTGAGGGATGACAGCACCTTTATTTAAGGTTATAAAACCGGGCCTGCAAACCACCGTACAAGACCTGGGAAGAAACGGATTCCAGCAATATGGGATCAGTCCGTCCGGGGCTATGGATCCGTATTCCTTACAAATTGCCAATCTATTAGTTGGAAATCAAATAGATGAAGCTGCCCTGGAAGCTACCCTTATAGGACCAAGCCTTGAGGCTTTACATAATGTATCGATTGCGATATGCGGCGGAAATCTGTCACCAAGAATTGATGGACAGGATGTCCCGCTATGGAAAAGCATCGTGATAAAAAAAGGTCAGGTGCTTTCTTTTGGTCCATGTAAGGAAGGCGGCAGAGCGTATATTAGCATGGCCGGCGGAATCAATGTCCCACTTGTGTTAAACAGTAAATCAACATTTGTAAATGGAAAATTTGGCGGTTATGAAGGCAGGGCGCTAAAAGAGGGCGATATTCTGCACGGAGCCCCGCTTACAGTAATGAATAGATTTGTGCACCAAGAGCTCATTCCTATATACGCTAAGAATTTAACGGTTCGCGTTATTTTAGGGCCCCATTTAGAAAAATTTACAAAGGTAGCCATTGAGACTTTTTTGACGGCTGAATATACGATTTCACCGCAATCGAACCGGATGGGATATCAATTAACCGGGCAGGCATTAGCACATCTAAATGGTGCAGATATCATCTCCGATGCGATTCCACTAGGAGGAATCCAAGTACCGGCTAGCGGACAACCGATTATTTTAATGGCTGAACGCCAAACCACGGGTGGGTATTCAAGAATCGGCACGGTCATTTCTGCGGACATTCCGCTACTTGCGCAGGCCCTACCGGGTACTCGCATTACGTTTAAGGAAGTCGGGCTTAATGAAGCGCAGGATTTGTTGAGAGAGAGGAATAGGAAGTTGAAATGGCTGGAGGCGGGTACACGTGCCTGTCAGTAGGAACGATTGGCGAACGGAAGCCAAACAAAAGGAAAACAAGAAAACACTTTCTATAATAAGTGACCTCGTTTTCCTTATTAGGACTCTTTTTAATTGTATGTTCCATCTTTTACAGCTTTTTTAAACGGGATTGGTTTTTGCTGCTGAATTAAAAAGAAAAAGACCCCGAGAAGGACAAGAAAGCCTCCTGCAATTTGTGAACTTACAAGCTGTTCTCCCAGTAAAAAGAAAGCCAAGGTCGTTGCTCCTACGGGTTCTCCTAAAATACTCATAGAAATCGTCGTAGCATTTACATAGTTTAAGAGCCAGTTATTAATGACATGACTCAATGTCGGAACGATGGCTAATAACAGGAAGATTCCCCATTCAGAGGCTTTATATCCGCCAAAAGCAACACCTGTACAGATGTTATAAACAGCCAGAACAATCCCGGCTATTAAAAATACACTAAAACTGTAAATCCAATGCGATACTTTTTTCACGATACTTTGACCGATTAATAAGTAGCCCACCACGGCAATGACACTAAAAAAAGAAAGTAAATCACCTAGAATGGCTTCCTTGCTTAAGCCGAAATCACCCCAGCCAATCATGACCGCTCCTACAATAGCAATACCCATTGTTAACAATGCGGATACTGTTGACCGTTCTTTAAATAGAAAAAATCCGCCAACTAACGATACAATCGGCTGCAGGGCAAGGATAATGGTTGAGCTTGCTACCGTTGTTAGCTTCAAGGACCCGAACCAAAGGGCAAAATGCAATGCTAAAAATATGCCGGAAAAAAGTAAAAAGCACCAATCCTTTTTTCTGATTTTCTTAAATTCCTCCCGGTTTTTCCATACAATCGGCACCATGAGGATACTGGCAAACAACATCCGATACATACTCAAAATGGAAGCCGGTGCAGCTGACCATTTCACAAAAATAGCTGAAAACGATATGGCAATAATAGAAATAACCAACGGCAAACCGATGGATCTCGAATTTTCTCCCTGTTTCATTTTTTCCCCCTGTAAAAGTTACTACCTCTAATCTTACTACAAGTTTTGGTGCCAGGCACCATCCGTGAATTGGAAATAATTCTCCGGCAATCATCGACATTATATTTTCCGCTTTCTTAGTAAAATCCTTTTGTGAAGAGGATGGTGTCATTTTTAAGAAGGAACCACTGGTCTAAGAATGTAGGAAAATGTTTATTTAGGTGGATTAATGCAATGAATAAAAATTTCCCGGACAATAGTCGACATTCTTCTTTTACTTTCAGTCTTTATTTAAGGCTATTTTCGCATAGATTGTTGTTTTTCCCTATAAAGTTGTTTTTTGCCAGGGAATTTTACCCGGAGTCCCTTAAGTAATTACCGGTTCAAGTGCCTTTCTACCCGCTCGAGGCTAATTTCCATAATTTTATAAACACTTAACACTTCTTTACACTATCCAAATAAGGGATTAATAATTTCCGAGTATCCTAGATTTGTATTCGATCAAACATTGATAGGAGTGGAAATTTTGTTAAAGAAATTTAGAAAAAAGAAAAAGCTTATTGCCGGACTTACTCTAAGTACTTTCCTTCTTGGTTCTGCAGGCGTTTACGCTGCACAAGATGGTCCATTTGGAAGCAATCTTGTTGGAAAACAAGCAGATGGTTCTGTTCAAACTCCTGTTAACCAGCTGATTACACCCGCTGGGAAACAAATTGAATTTGGCGGAAACCCGATTTCAGTGGCAGTAAATCCAAATGGAAAGACTGCTGTGACCATGGTTGGCCGAAATAATTACGGCGGCAAAGGCATCAACGTCGTAGATCTTGCAACAGGAAAAATGACTCTCCAAGATTTCAATTTAGGCCTTACGACTATGTGGGGATTAGCTTATTCCAAGGATGGAAGTCAGCTTTATGCAACTGGCTCTAAGAGCGGGAAAGGTAAAGTTGTCGTTATGTCTATTGGAGCAGACGGTACTCCTGCCATCCAAAAAACGTATACCCTTCCAAATGCAGCTGTTGGCGGAAACATTAACCCGCTTGACCTAACGGTTGGACCACAAGGCCAGCTTTTAGTAGCTCTAAACCGGGACAACAGCCTTGGAGTTGTTGATCCGCAAACTGGCGCCTTAACGGCTAAAATTCCGGTTGAAAATGCCCCAACGAGTGTTTTAGTTGATGGCAATACTGCATACGTTACAAACCAAGGCGGCAGAGTAGCTAAGGCAGGAGACACGACTGTTGACTCTTCCGGAACACAAGTGGTTGTAGATCCTAAGACAGGTGCTACTTCAACAGGAACTGTGTCTGTTGTTGACCTTACTACGAACACTGTTACAAAAACGATTGAGGTAGGTGTACAGCCTGAACGGATGACGCAGTCAGGTCAGTACATATTCGTAACAAACACGAACAGTGACACCGTTTCTGTTATTGATACGAAGACGAATAACGTAGTTCAAACCATTGATATTAAACCATACCCGAATGCTCAAAAGGGATCTGCACCAAACGCAGTGAAAGTTGTAGATAACAAGTTAATGGTCAGCCTTGGCCGCGATAATGCGATTGCCGTATATGACTGGCAAGGTCCGGATAAAGCTCCTGAACTGCAAGGACTATTACCTACTGCATGGTTCCCGGTCGATATCGCAGTGGATTCGGCCAATAAAAATCTCGTAGTGGCGAATGCGGATGGAATTGGTTCACGCGGTGACGCACGTGATCTAACGATTCAAGGTATTACAGTACATGGCCACTCTTCCTATGCGCAAGAAGGATCTCTTTCATTGATCCCATTCCCGACTGCTGAGGATCTTGTAAAAGGCACAAAGCAGGTATACGCTGACAATAACTGGTACGGCTTAAAAGATCTAAACGCTAAGCCGCGGGAAAATAAGAAGCCTGTTGCTATGCCGGAACGAGTGGGCGAGCCATCTACTATTAAACACGTATTCTATATTATTAAAGAAAACAGAACCTATGACCAAGTACTTGGTGACCTTGGAAAAGGAAACGGCGAACCGGCTTTAACACAGTTCCCGCAACAAGTAACTCCAAACTTGCATAAGCTTGTATCCACCTTCCCGCTTTTGGACAACGTCTATACTTCAGGCATCCAGTCAGCAAGCGGACACCAATGGGTTATGCAAGGAACAAATACAGACTATGAAGATAAAGAAACAGATACAGCAAATGTAAAAAGCTACCCCGGCGGGGCAGGGGACGCAATGGCCTATGCACCTACAGGCCACTTATGGGATCAAGCTGCAAAATATAATAAATCTGTTGAGAACTTCGGAGAAGATACGACCGGCTTTACTGGTCCGGAACCATTCGGAAATTGGACAGACTGGTGGAAAGATTACCAAATCCTTTCCGGCGGGCAGCAGGGTAACCTTCATGTACCGGTAGGCGACTACTCGGCAACCTATGATATTCCGTCACTTGGGCCGATCACGTACAAGCCGTTCCCAACGTTTGACACGAATATCCCGGATCAGTACCGTTTTGAAATTTTCAAGCAACAATTTGAAAAACACGTGAAAAATAATGACTTGCCGGCATTAAACACAATGTGGGTCATGGATGATCACACCGCCGGTACGGCAACAGGTTCTCCAACACCGCAGGCAATGGTTGCCGACAATGACTTGGCTGTAGGTAAAATTGTTGACTTGATTTCACATAGCCCATATTGGAAAGACTCTGTCATTTTTGTAACAGAAGATGATGCCCAAAATGGATTAGACCACGTTGACGGCCACCGTGAACCGGCACAAGTCATTAGTCCTTGGGTGAAGAGAGGAATTACAGATAGCCACTACTGGACTGTCATCAATATGGTTCGCAGTATTGAACAAATTCTCGGACTTCCTGCTATGAACCAAAATGATGCAGCAGCAGAGCCGATGAGTGAGCTCTTTACAGATAAGCCAGACTTCACACCATACAACTTTGTACCAAATCAAATCCCGCTTGACACGTTAAACGGCCAGCCTGGTTCTAATAATGCCGCACTTGCCAACACAACGAATGTAACACCGGAGGCACAGGAGCTTTCGAAAAAGTGGACGGATTGGTCTAACAAGAACAAGGATAAGTTTACCGGAAAGCACGCTTCACCGGATGAAGTTAATGCAAACATGCTGAATCATTCCGTTTGGTATGCTACAAAAGGCTTTGATAAACCATACCCGGGTGAGAAAAAAGCTCTGACACCTGATGAAGTACAACAACAACCTGAAAGCAGTGCTCCGTCACCTGCTGACAATTAATTTATTTTATAAATGCAGCGGGGATTTAATTGTAATAGCATTGCGAAGAGTTTGGTCATGTAAACAAAATAGCTACCCTATAAAGGTAGCTATTTTTGTTAAGGATGGAAATCTTCCGAGCCTCTATTGGGCTACGGGAATCATTTAGATTTCATAAGAGGGGGAGCGATTTCGGGCTTAACAAGGTCCGAATACAATGACATGAAACGATTAATAGATGAAACGATGAAACGTGCCATTCTTATTGTAACCTTGATCGTTCTTATACTCGTATGGGGTGGAATGTCTGCATGGCAAATTCAACGGGATTACCTGCCGGAAATCAATAATCCGACTCTAATGATCACCGTTCGTGCCGAAAATTTGCAAGCAGATCAAATTAAAACGGAGATTACAGAACCGATACAACAGGCTTTACGGGTAGTAGACGGTCTTCAAGATGTAGAGACGAGCTCCTTTAATGGCGGTTCGTTGATAAGTCTCAATTTTTCGATGAATGATGATATGGAAAAGGCAGAGGAACAGGTATCGAAAGCTTTGGAGGGCATCTCACTCCCGACTGATAGTGAAAAACCTTTGGTAACTAGACTTAGTACACATTCCTTACCCATTATGAGAATGAGTCTGATTAGTGCTTCTGACAATATTTCGGAAAATACGCTTCGAACCGCGATTCAAGAAGATGTTGTCAATCAGTTGAAAACAGTCCCCGGCGTAAAAGATGTACGAGTATCCGGAGGCGGATCTGCGGGATATGCTGTCAACATTCGTACGGAAGATCTCAAAAAATCCGGGATAACGGTAGATGATATAAAACGGTCACTCGAAGATAATTATACAACCGGTATAGAAGGAAAGGTAACAAACAACCGGATTTCGATTCCGATCCGGGTTTCGGGCTGGGGTTTAAATCAACAAGATTTATTGAAGCTGCCTATCCATAGTCGAAATGGAAAAACGGTTTCACTTTCTGCTGTTGCAGATATTTCCAACTCCATTGTTAATCTGCAGACGGTTTCCAGAACGAACGGGGAGCCTAGTGTTCTTTTAGATGTTTTAAAAACTCCTTCATCCAATATTACAGATGTATCCGATCGAATTAAGCGCAGCATGAAGGATATTCCGGCATTTAAAAATAAAGATATCCAGCCTTCGATTCTCTTTGATCAGGGTGAGCAGGTCAATACGGCATTAAAAGGTCTAATAAAAGAAGGCTTGTTGGGTTGCTTATTTTCGATGGTTTGTGTTTTTCTGTTTTTCCGTAAAATACGTTCTACACTATTAATTGCCATTTCACTGCCGATTTGTCTCTTGGCGACAACGGGCTTATTGAAAACGATGGGAATCAGCCTCAATATTCTTACCGTGTCAGGACTAATCGTTGCGATGGGCAGAGTGGTCGATGACTCGATCGTGATCCTTGATAATATGAACCGAAAAGTGCATGAGGCAAAGGGAATCAACAGTATGCATTTGTTAACAAATGCTGTATCCGAAATGATTCCTGCGATTGTTTCATCGACCGCAACAACTGTTGCTGTCTTTGTTCCGATTGCTCTCGTTGGCGGGATGGTCAGTTCAGCCTTTTCAGGATTTGCCTGGTCTGTGGTGATCGCACTGGTCATTTCCCTATTTGTTTCGATCTTGGTCGTACCTGTTCTTTACAATCTTTTTTGGAAGGGAAAACCGATTGCCGTTGGGGATAATTTAGAACCGGTTGCCCATAAAATTTCTACCTGGGTGTTTGAACGTAAGGGAAAAGTAGCTATCGTTTTTCTTGGGTTATTTTTACTAACTTCTGTGGGCGCCTGCTTTCTTCCGGTTAATTTTTTACCATCGGGCAATAACACAGGTCAAATTGGTATTCAAGTGGAAATGCCACAGACTACATCCTTAACAGAAGTGGACGCAGAAGTGCAAAGATTAGAAGCATTACTAAAAACAAATCCTAAAGTAGACTCATTTTCATCAGGGCTTGGTTCCTCCTTTACTCCTCAATCTGATGATGTTTTTGATGCGGGAGGCGGATGGATTCAGAAACCGAATATTGCCAATCTGTCTTTAAATGTTAAGCGGGGTACGGATATTGCTGCGTTTAGCTCCAAATTGCAAAAGCAATTGAATTCTTTGGCAAGCAAGGCAGTTTACACCGTTTCGAATGCAAGTATCGCAGGCGATGATTCACAATTGAAGATCAATCTTACAGGATCTGACAGTCAAACGCTGGAATCGATGGCGCAAACGGTTCGAAATCAGCTGAAACTGGTGCCGGGACTGGCTGTGCAGGGTACGGCGGATGATGGGGATCATACAACCCAGTATCAGATTACGCTTAATCGGAAGGCAATTGAACATAACGGTATTAAGCCTGCCGATGTTTTAAATCGGATTCAGCAATATACCGCAGACGGAACAAAAGGGTTCATTTCCATTAACCAAAATAGATTTCCAATTGTTATTCACTCCGATGTGCAAAAAGGTACCTCTAAAGATATTTTCTCATTAATGGGCGGAGAGACCTTTGTGAATAAGGATGGTCAAAAAGTGACATTGGATCGGCTTGCCGTTCTTACACCATCAGCTTCTTCGATGATTCAAGAGAAGGATGGGCATCCATATGCTGTGATTACAGCGAACATTGTTTCAAGTGATATTGGAATGGTGACGAACCGGGTTAAAACGGCCTTGGGTAAAATCCCGTTACCGGAGGGTGTGAAGTATTCCTTTGCCGGTGCCCCGCAGCAGGTATATGAAATGATTTATGAAATGGCCATTGCTTTATTCTTTTCAATTTTGCTCGTTCTCTTAATTATCAGTGCCGTTTTCCGGGGCTGGAAAGCACCCCTTTCCGTCTTCATTTGCATTCCATTAGCTTTTATCGGTTCTGTGTTGGGGATGTTTATCTTTGGAAAGGAATGGAACATGGCAGCCTTTGTTGGCCTCATGATGCTAACGGGAATTACGGTGACGAACGGGATTGTCCTCGTTGATAAAATGGAGCGAAATTTTGCCGGTGGCATGAAAGTAGAAGAGGCCATTTTACAGGGGACGCTTTCACGTGTACGTCCAATCTTGACGACAGCATTCACCACGATTTTAACCGTTCTGCCTCTTGCCTTTTCTTCCCAAGCAGATACAGTCATCTCCCAAACTCTTGGGATTGTCGTGGTTGGAGGGCTAATCAGTTCAACCTTTATTAGCTTATTTTTGATTCCTATTTGTTATAGCTGGATGCATGGAACACGTAAGGCTGCTTCTTTCGGGGAAGTAAGAGGGAAACAGTTTGCCGCTTTGAACTAAACTGCGTATTAATTAAACGGTAAAACAAAACACCCCCGTCTCATAGCAAGGATTTGAGACGGGGGTGTTTTGTTAAAGTATAAGAAGGTATAAATTTTTGACTTTGAGAATTGTCTAGCTCCATAAGAAAGGCTTCGGCAGCATTAGCATCGCACGAAGAAAAAGCGGTAGCTTTTTCGAGGAGCGCCCAGCGGCTAGTGTACTTCGCTCTTCTCCCTACGATAAGTCAACATCGAATCGACTTGAGCTCCGTGTTTCCTTTATCTCAGTCGAAGCGCTCCAGTCCTGTCGTGCGCTAAACGGGGCGCTTGCGCTTTTCTTAATCAGTAATAAATTTATAGCGGATAACGGCTGCCAATCCTGCGCCATGCTTGAATTCCCCTTTTTTAATCAGGGTTTTCAATTCTTCCATGCTGATTTTATGTAATTCAATCTGTTCACTGCTTTCCAACTTTTGTTCGGTAGCCGTTAATCCGGCAGCGGCAAACAAAAAGATTTCCTCACTTGTGGAGCCCGGTGAGGGATAAAAGCTTCCTAACTCTAACCACTGTTCGGCTTTAAATCCTGTTTCTTCCTCCAGCTCTTTCTTTGCAGTTTCAATTGGAGGGGTGCCGGCTTTGTCAATCATTCCGGCCGGCAGCTCCCATTCCCAGCTTTTAATCGAATGACGGTATTGCTTCAAACATACAATTTCGTTGTCCGCCGTAATCGGCAGAACACAAACACCCTTCGCAAAATCCAAATAAGAAAAAGTCTTCTCCTCCCCATTCGGAAGGATCACCTCATCAATCGTCACCCCAAAACGATCAATACTCTTCTTCACAGAACTATTTATCTTCCAAACCATAATAATCACCTCATTACTATGTTAGCAGAAAAAACGGTGACAGGCACCGTTGGTGGACAATATGACGAAATTGTCCGCGTGGAAGAGGCATTTCTTGCTACTAAAGGTGGTGGTGCCTATTATTTTTTTATGTTAATCTATTCGAGTGCCTAAATAGCTGTATTTTCATGTAAGGGATAAGGCAAACTAACTGCTAAATTAGCCGAGATACTGAAGGAATAAGGATATAGATGTTCCTTTTATTCGGGTGCATTCTATTTATTTTGGGAGGTATCATCACCTATTATGTCCATTCGACAGGTAATTGAAAATGAAGATTTTTACCATGTTTTTCAGCCGATATTTGAGATCAACAGTTGGAATAAAATGGGATATGAGGTTCTTTTTAGAACTAATTTTACTTCCAATCCGGAAATCGCCTTTCAGGAGGCAAAAAGAGAAAATCAGCTTTTTGAATTAGATTCACTTTCTCTTCAAAAAGCGGTCCGAAGCTACTTTTCTGAAGGACCTCAAAAGGATGGTTATTTGTTTATAAATGTTTTCCCATCTTCGATCTTACATCCCCAATTTCCATCTATTTTAAAGACTATTATGGCGGAGAAAAGCATTCATAGTCATCATGAAAACATTAAAATTGTTCTTGAAATCGCGGAATCAGAAATAATCGCAGATGCTCATTTTGAGGCCTTTAAGGAAAGAATTGCCCAGATCAAAGAGCATGATATTCTCATTGCTATAGATGATATTGGCAAAGGATATAATGCCTTCCAGCTATTAATAGAAATAGCTCCAAACTTTTTAAAATTAGATCGATTTTTTGCAAAAGATTTAAGCCATTCGAAACCAAAACAAACAATGATTGACTTATTCATTAAATATTGCGATCAATATAACTGTAAGCTGATTTTAGAAGGCATCGAAAAGGACGTGGAGCTGGCAGCAGCCAAATATATTGGTGTCCATTTCACCCAGGGATATTTGCTGGGTAGACCCGGGTTGTTGGAGTAGGCTGATTATCACTGAAGGTTCTGATCGGAAAGAAATAGAGGGTTTGATCTTAATTAATTAAATAGTAGAATATCCTGCAAATTAATTAGGTTGGATAGCTTAGAGAAGAATTGATCTTTTGGAGATTAATTCTTTTTTTAATTTTTTAGGATAATTAGTTTTCACCAAGTTTTCACCATTATCTATTAAACTTCAATTCATCAAGTATTGAAAGGAGGAAAGATAGAGATGAATACTAGAGTTAAGTTAGGTATTTTCTGGGGTGCGATTATTGCTTCTATCATGGTTGGGATTAATTTTTTCCGACATCTTTTAGGAGGTCATCGCAACTTTCACGGGGGACCTAATGGATTTCGCTCGGAAGGATGGGGCGGTCGAGGCGGTTCCGGACAACACCAATTTATGAACGGCCCGCATCATGGAGGAGACTTCCATTGGTTCGGACTTCTACTCTTCCTCATTATCGGACTAACGGTTGTAGTTCTTTTAATGAGATGGCTTAGAAAGAAAGCAAAGGCTTCTTCGATGCATCAGTTTATTGAAACACCTTTAATGAGTTCACATACACCTGTCATTAACCATAATGCAAGTATTTTAGATCAGTGGGAAAAAAAATTCAACGAATAAAAAGGAGATTGACTAAAATGGGTATTTTTAAACGAATTAAAACAATAACGATGGCTGAAATTAATGGGGTGCTGGACGGTATCGAGGATCCGATAGCGATGTTGAATGAGTATTCGAGAGAAATGGAGCAGGAGATTACAAAAGGTCAGAAAGCCTTGGCCAGCCAGATTTTTGTCGAGAAAAAACAAGCTGCGCTCATTTTGGAAACAGAAGGACTCGTCGCAAAGAGAGTTCGTCAGGCAAAACTGGCTATTGAAAGGGGCGAGGAGGATATCGCGAAATTGGCGGTTCAGGAAAAACTCGTCCAACAAAAGCAGCTAACCCTTTACAAGGAACAGCTTGAAGCTATAAAGGGACAAACTCAGATTCTGATTGAAAAATTGAATCAGCTGAAGGAAACGTATAACGAGTTGCAGCATAAGAAAATCCTTTTAGCTTCACGGGCAAACGTGGCCCAGTCTATAAAACAGATTCAGAAAGCAACTTTCAGTTTTCAAACGGACACCATTGCGCGAGGTGTAGCCCGAGCAGAGGAGCGGATTTTATTGATGGAGGCACAGGTGCAGGCCGGCAATCAGTTTTCCAATCCAACACTTGAGCACAGGGATTTCGTGAACGATGAAGAATTAGAAAAGGAAATTGAAAAATTAAAAAATGAGAAGGAAAACGTAATCTAGGAAGTTGCAGGCAAAATAGACCCCCAGGCAGGAAAGGAAGCACCCCCGAGAGATTGGTTAGGTGCTTCCTTTTCTTTTATAGCGGGGATGATTTTTTTCATTCCGCGTGTTTTCAGAGGAATTTCGCCGTTTTCTGCATTTATTCCGCGTGTTTTCGGAGGAATTCCGCCAACTTTTCCGATGATTCCGCCGGGTTCACAAATAATCCCGCAATGTTCACAATTGCGGGCCTAATGATACCAAAAAGAAAGGAGCTTGAACGTGAATAGTACTATGCTCATCCTTATTTATGTCGCAGTAGCCCTGGTCGTAGGCAGGATTCCTTTTTTAAGAGTTTATATCTCCCTTTGTTACACATTGTTATATGAGGTAATCTGTTTTTTATTTTTAAAAGGAAGCATAAGGCATAAATTAAAATTGCATAATGATGGCTCATGGCAGGCAACGAACAATACACACTCCTACTTCAAAAAAGCTCTTATTGCCTATGTGGGGTATACCGCGACGTCGTTTATCGCCATTGGGTTATTTTATCTGGTTTCCAGAGGTCAATATCCTATCATTATTTATTTCTTTATCGCTCTGCTTGTTATTTCTTTATTTCTATGGATTCGCAGCTTCTTTGGCTTTATCTGGGCACTTTCCTTTGTTTCTATACTGGCTTTACCGATTTACTTCAGATTTGAAGTAGCGATGATGCATATTGGTATTTTTCTGGCATCCGTCACTCTGACACAATCGGTTTTGACTGCTTTCCAATTGTTCAGGAAAAGCTTGCTGCGGCGGAAAAATCCTGATACGGCTAAGGGTACCGTTCTTGCTCAGGGGGGAGTAATTCCTGCAGCGGTTTGGGGGATGGTCTTACTGAGTCAGTCTCTCTTTGCCGGCTATTTTATTTTTAAAAATATCTTAAGTTAACTCCGGTAAGATTCGAGTAGTCGGAGAAAAATCTCGAATTATTAAAGGAGTATTTATCACATGAATATTTTATTGGCTGAAGACGATTCACAGCTTGGTGAATTAATTGTTTATATGTTAAAAAAGAAGGGGAATTACAAGGTCGAATGGGTGATGGATGGGGAAGATGCATACTTTTATGCCACTGCCTCACACTATGATGTATTAATCCTGGACTGGATGATGCCAAATGGGACGGGTGTCGAGGTTTGCCGCCGGTTGCGGAAGGAAGGGCATAAGGGTGCGATTCTAATGTTAACCGCTAAAGATACCGTACAGGACCGGATTGAAGGATTGGATGCCGGAGCGGATGATTATCTCGTCAAACCGTTTGAAATTGGCGAGCTTTTGGCGCGGCTTCGCGCTCTTTCCCGCCGAAATTATGCACCGATTTTAGAAGAGGTAATTGAGATTGATGGATTGGTTCTGAATCGGATGAGCCACGAGGTTCGTTTAGGAAGGGCTGAAGTCCGGTTAAGTCCCCGTGAATTTCAGCTTTTAGATTTATTGGTGCAAAATAAGGGACAGGTGCTGCCGCGTGAGGTTATTCTCGAGCGAATCTGGGGCTTTGATTCGGAGGTAGCGTTAAAAACCATTGATGCAACTGTCAAATTAATTCGAAAGAAGTTAGAGATCGTGGGAAAACAAGATTTGCTTCAAAGTATCAGAGGGGTGGGCTACAAGGTTGAGCACTAAGCTTCTTTCATTCTTTCGTGAATTATCCAACCGCAGTGATCAGGATGTTTTTAAAAGCACCCAAGGGCGGCTGACCCGGATATATAGCGGACTGTTGATGCTTTTTCTTATCCTTTTTATTGTGATTGTCTATTCCGTCCTCTATGTCATTATCCTAAAAAATCAGGAACATGAACTGGATTCATTGGTGAATCAGGAAGCAAGCTTTATTGAGAATTATTTAATGAAAAATGACCAAAGTGACTTGCACGGAATTCAAAATCAAGAGGTCGTGTTTGCAGGGGTTAATCAATACTTTTATTATGTGGTCAATTCTGATGGCGATATGGTTATGGGCAACGAAGCGGACCGTCACTTGCGGCCGGATTTACTGAGCCTGGTGAAGAGAAGCTTCCAAAAAGAGAATGAAATTCGGAAGGAAACGATCCATGTGGAGGGAAATCCTAAAGGTAGGGGAAACAAGGGGGAATTCCATCCTCATGAGGATGCACATGATATCCGCCTTATGATCGCAAGCCATTCCATTTACTATAAAGGCCAATTCATTGGGCAGCTGTATATTGGCAAAGATATCTCATTCGTTTATCAGCTATTCCATTGGCTCCTCATGATTCTTGTAGCGTTAGGCATTGTCTTTTTCGGTGTTGCTACGTTTATGAGTGTGGTCATGTCTAAAAGAGCGATGATTCCGATTCGTGGAGCTTTTTCCAGACAGCGTGAATTTGTCGCTGACGCTTCACATGAATTACGAACACCATTAAGTGTGTTGTTGTCTTCCATTGATGCGATGGAAATGACGATTGAACCTGCGAAGGAGGAGGAGGGTCAAGAGAACTTTGTCGGAAAGCTGCTTTCGAATATGAGGCAGGAAGTGAAGCGAATGACTAATTTGGTTAGCGACCTCTTGACACTGGCCCGTTCCGATTCGAATACAATTGATACGAAAATGGAAACGTTCAACTTCCGCCCGCATGCGGATAAAGCGCTGGAGTCCGTAAGTCCGCTGGCAGCTTCCAAGCAAATTTCATTGAACCTGGATGCACCGGCCACTTTGATGGCAACGGGAGATCCGCAAAGATTATCCCAGCTATTATATATTTTATTAGACAATGCGATTAAATACACACCAAACGGAGGGGAAGTCCGGCTATCCCTTTCAGATGAAGCGCGTCAGCTAGGCATTAAAGTACAGGACACGGGTATCGGAATCAAACAAGAGGATCAAGTCCATATTTTCGAACGCTTCTACAGAGCGGACAAATCGCGTTCGCGGCAAATGGGCGGCCACGGACTGGGACTCTCCATCGCCAAATGGATCGTCGGCACCCACGGCGGGAGCATTCAACTGGTCAGTGAAGTGGGGAAAGGGAGTACGTTTGTGATACGAATTCCACGGTGACAGGCACCATCGGTGGACAAAGTGTCCAAACTGTCCTTGTGTGAAGTACAGTTTGGGCGCTTTGTTGCTAATTCCATTAAAAGAACTTTAGGATTTTCGCTATAAAGTAATAAACGAAGGTTAAAAATGCCAAGATTGAAAAGTTATATAGGCTGAACTTTAATAGGTACATTTTACCTTCTCTTGGATTCTTCTTACTGAACAGCTTATATGAGATGACGCTGGCCAGAGAAGCAATAAGTGTACCAAGCCCGCCTAAATTAACTCCTACTAATAAAGGCTGCCAATTCATGCAGAATTTTGCTAAAAAGATTGCAGCTGGTACATTACTTATAAGTTGGCTTAAAAAAATAGAACTGAAATAGATGGAGACAGGACTTTTCAGATTTTCACTTGCATATGTGTGTATTGCCGCAATATCCGATATATTTCCGATGAAGATAAAGAAACAGATAAATGTAATAAGTAATAGATAATCTATCTTTTTCAATAATTTTATATCTAGAATGCCGGCTGCTGCCAGTGTGATGATGAAAGCAAGTTTGTAACTAAAAAACCCGAGTATTGATGCAGTTATGATACAAAATACCATTCCCCAGACCATTGTTTTTTTTCTATTTACAGTAGGAATAACGGGAAGATCCATTTCCAGCGCTTTACTTTTCAATCTATGATTAAGGAAAAATAACGAAATCATTCCCAGAACCGCTAATAAAAAGACGGTTGTAAAAAATTGCATCGGTTTAAGTCCATAATATGAAAATATGAATAAGTTTTGTGGATTCCCCATCGGAGTTAAACTGCTTCCAATATTCGCAGCAATGGTTTGAAGGACAATGGTATCCAACATGCTAATTTTTGTTATTTTACTAATAATAAGGGTTAAGGGTACAAAGGTTAGTAAGGCTACATCATTCGTTACTAGCATGGAACTAAAAAAGCATAATACTATCAGGATTGCAGAAACACTTTTGCTATTCTTGCATTTATTCACTATAGCAATCGCTAATTTATCCAATAGTTTCAGATCTTCCAGGGCCTTTACAGCGAGCATGAGATTAAATAAACTGACTAATACCTTAAAATTAATATACTCCAGCTTTGGGGCATGAATGAAACAGCTTATAATTGCTAACACAAGTGATATCGTAAATACAATGTCTTTTTTTAAAATACCGAATTTCAAGTGCAGTTTTTTTTCATTATGCACATAAATATATTCCTTCATAAATCCCCTCCGAATCTATTCTACAGAATATCATAGAATCAGGGGTAATAGCATAGATTTAAAGCAATTGAGCATTGGTTTTTACAGGAAATGAATCTTCAGCCATGCAGCAAGTGTATTTATGATGACAAAAAAATGAGTGTCCTCAACTGAACACTCAAAGAAGCAAATATTTTTTATATGTCTCCTAATTTATAGCTCAAACTCGGATTGTCACGCCGCAATTGCGTTACGCCAATCCGAGTTTAAGTACCGTGGGTTAAAAACATCATAAAGCAAGTTGACGGGGATCATGTGTTAGGGAATAAATGAAATGTGCAACGCCGTCTTCGATATTCGTAAGGGTTACTTCATGACAGCAATCTTTAATTTCCTTATGGGCATTTCCCATTGCTGCACTTCTTCCCGCTATTCTTAGCATTGATAAATCATTGAAGCTGTCGCCAACTGCAGCTGTATCGGCTAAGTTGATCTTTAACTGGTTGGCGAGAATTTCTAAGGCAATACCTTTTGAAGCCTTTTTGTGTTCTAATTCAAAATTATGTTTTGCAGATGTAACAAGCGTTACATCCTTCATATCCTCAAAATTTGCCCAGCCTTTCCTCAGCTTCTCTTCATCAAACGAAAAAGCAAGGATATTATAAAAATCTACATCCGTCTCTATAAGGTCTTTGTAAGACTTAATAAAGGAAAAACCGGTTTGACTGAATTGCTTTTCAGCAGCGTATTTCAGTTGATCGATGCTCACTTCGGGGTTCGCACTTTTCACTCTGTCCATTTCGATTGCTAAAAGCTCCCTACCGTCCTGCGGAGTCAAAATAGAATGATTGCTGAACACCTCGTAATAGTAGTCTTCTTTTTCAAGCCAGCTTAGAATGTTTAGGGCATCCGGCCGATTGATTGGTACGGAGTGAAACAGCTCGCCACTTGGCTGGTGGATTGTCGCTCCATTCGCACCGATAATCCAGGTTTTAATACCGGTATTTTTAAAAATGGCTTGAACATCAAAATGGGCACGGCCTGTTGCCACCACTACTTCAACACCATTGGATTGGGCGAATTGAATGGCTTCCAAATTCCTTTTGCTTATTTGGTTTTCTTCGTTAAGTAATGTGCCATCCAAATCCACAGCAATTAGTTTTACCATCTTAATCCTCTCCCTCGTTTTCTTGCTCTGCTGTTAACAGTTCCACATTGCTTTTTCGTAACAATTCCATGAACGCTTTTGGGGGTGTTTTATCAGTAATTAACAGATCAATATCTTTTAGATCAGCAAAACGAAAAAAATCAGTGTTCCCCAGCTTTGTATGGTCTGCCAATAAAATTACCTGTTTTGCCTGCCGGATCATTTTTCGTTTTACCACGCCATCTTCCTCATGGGCAATGGTTATTCCCCGTTCAGATATGCCGACCACCCCGATAAAAGCTTTATCGACATGGTATTCTGAGAGTTTTTCAACTACAGTTGAACCATACAGAAATCGATGCTCTTTTTGCAGAGTACCGCCTAAGAGCTGAATATTCACTTCCGATTTGGAAGATAATACTTCAGCGAGATTAATGGAATTAGTAATAATAGTACAATCCATGTTTTCAATTTGTTCGGCACAGGATTGAACGGTTGTGGAGGCATCCAATATCACTCTGTCACCGGGATAGATTAATGAGGCAGCTTTTTTTCCAATAATCTTTTTTTCTTCAGAAACAGTTTTCAGGCGATGAGAATAGTTTTTTACTTCATGGTGAACGGATGGAAGGATGGCTCCTCCACGTGTACGCACAATCGATTTTTCTTCTTCGAGTCTGACAAGATCCCTTCTTGCTGTATCTCTTGAAACATCAAAGAGTGAACAAATTTGTTCAACAGAAATCCTGTTATTTTTTTCAAGGAATTCCAAAATAGCTAACAACCTTTCCTCTTGATACAAGGAATTACACCAACCTTTTAAGTATTTATAAGTAATTATAACTCATTTTTGTGCATTTGCAATTGATTATAAGTGATTTTAAGTAAAAATGATAAAAACACTTAAGGATATTGTGGTATCACTTGAGGCAACTATTGTTACTCTGCCAATGATGAAATTGTTTTTTAAATCATGTAATCGTTTTCTCCAGCGATAGACCCACACATTATAAGTTTCAATTTCTATCATTTTTTTCAGAAAGGGGAGAGAGAAGCAGAAATGTTTAATTCATAAATTTGTCAATATATTCTATTGATATATGCTATGATATAAGCATAATATACTAATTTATGAGGACAATGTTATGAATAAATCGGGGCAGATTATACTAGTGTTCATGTCGATCTTATTTACCGCCTATCAACATCTTATGGATCATAGGCCTTTTTTTACGATCGATTTTGTTATTTTCGCCATTATTGCGTGGCTGGGTGGATGGCAATATGATAAGGCAAGATATTATGAAAAAAAAGCACGTGCCAGTGAGGATAGCTATAAGAAATTAATAGATTCATTACCTGATCCGGTTTATGTTTGTCATAATCATAAGTTTCTTTATGTAAATAATGCTGTTGTTTCGATGGCTGGCGCTGCCACTAAAGAGGAAATCATCGGAAAATCTATTTTTGATTTTATTGTTCCTGAGTATGAAAACCGTTTGCTGGAACGTTTCAAGCAGATAAAAAAAGAGAAATCACCTGTCTGCACGATTGAATACAAAGCAAAACGTATCGATGGATCGACGTTTTTCTTTGAAGTAACTTCTTTATTTATTGTTTTTGGCGGAAAAGAGGCTGTGCTTTCTATTGGAAAGGATATTTCTGAGAGAAAGGAACAAACAGAACGGATGCTGCAAAAGTCTGAAAAACTGGCACTATTGGGCCAAATGGCGGCGGGCATCGCTCATGAAATCCGTAATCCCCTCACTGCTATAAAAGGATTTATTCAGCTATTCAAGTCGGGTACTCCGAAGGAAGAATACGTAGATATTGTGTTAGCTGAGCTTGATCGGATCAATGCGATTGTGGGTGAATTCCTTGTACTTGCCAAACCGACTGCAGCTGTTTTTGCAGAAAAGGATGTAAGATCTTTAATAAAAGATGTAATCACCTTAATTAATACCCAATCTATTTTGTATAATGTTCAAATTTCCCATGAGTTTGACAGCGATTTGCCCATGGTCAGCTGTGAGGAAAATCAGTTAAAGCAAGTTTTTCTAAACCTTCTTAAAAATGCAATTGAAGCCATGCCTGAGGGCGGAAATATTGATATTAAGGTGAAGACAAAAGAAGAGGGTAAAATTATTATCCGGATCAGTGATCAAGGGATCGGAATTCCGAAAGAAAGAATTCCCACACTGGGAGAACCATTTTATACAACAAAGGAAAAGGGGACCGGACTTGGCCTCATGACCTGCTATAAAATTATCGAAAGCCATTACGGTGAGTTAACGATCCACAGTAAAGAGAATGAAGGAACCACAATCGAAGTTATTCTGCCGACGATATCCCAGCCGTTATTAAAGCGGGAATTCGTTTTTTAATATATGACATACACAGGAAAACCGCCGGAGCTATTCCGACGGTTTTTCTTCATTATAATACGAATGGTAGGAAGTGCAGCGGAAATTGGCTGAAAAGATGAACTAGAACACTCTTTTTGCTCCGATCAGTACTGTATTCCAATAAGGGCTTAATTCTGAAACTGTTACCTTCTTGCCGTCTCGGAAGGTATGAATTATTTGGTTATTCCCTATATAAAGTGCAACATGCCCAATTTTACTGAGCCCCTTTTTATTTCTCCTATTACTGGTTGTAAAGAATAGCAGGTCCCCTTTTTGTATTTGGTGAAAAGGTATTTCTTCTCCTACAAGGAATTGCTGCCGCGAATTCCTAGGCAGAAAAATGCCATTTACATGAAAGATATATTGAATAAAAGAACTGCAATCAAAATTTTTTGATTGATAAGGCTGAGCATTGAAAATATACGGAATGCCTATGAACCTAAAAGCTGTCGATAATATCTTTTTAGCTAACATAACAACCCCTCTCAAAAATAAAAATAACTAGTAAATATAATTTATTACCGTATTTCTATATTTGATTGGACAAGTTACACTATTAAAAAGTTTTCTACGGTGCCTGACACCGTCCGTAGACAAAATAAACGTTTTGTCCGTATCGTGTGGACATCGTTAGGGTAATTCTAATTTATTAACGATAGCATCTACTAATGTATTTAATGGATTAATAATAGTCTTAGAGGTTTCAGCTTCAACTTTTCGTGCTGCATCCACCATAGATAATTGGGCAACAGAAATAACTCTCTTTTCATTTGTAATCATTTGATTTAAAAATCCGGAGACTTCTTGAATGTATTCCTCTTTACGATCTTGCATGATTAATTCAAAAGCATTATTAATGATGGCAACCTCGATATCTAAAGATTTTTGGTGCCGGTTCGCAAATTGATGAAGTCGTTCCATTGTACCTTGAACCGTTGCAGGGTTTGTAAATACTATAGTCTGGGATTGCTTTAGATTGCAGAGGTAATCAAAGTAAGGTTCATCAATTTTAATAATTGGCATTGAGAGGGAGAGTTTCTCTTCCTGTAAAAGTGCTATATAGTTTGTGCAGGTAATAAGAATTGCATCAACATTACATTGGGCAATCCATTCCAGTTGCTCTTTCACCTTATTCTTCGCAGCATCCTTCCGGGAACGATCATCATTTGAAACACGATACATCAATCCCGGATCAACGAAATGGATTAATTCTAAATCGTATAGTGAAAGGGCAGCTTCTATATATCCGATATTGGAATGATGTGCGTGTAGACATCCTAATCTTTTTGTCAATTTTTATTTCACACCTTTCATAGTGACAGGCACCGTTCGTGGACAAACACTTGTATTTGTTCTTGTATAATGGACACTTTTGGCAAAGGGCCTTTTTCATTTTTTTGATATGAATTTATGATAGAAACTTGGGATTAATTAATCCTTGCCCCGCTTGCTCCAAGTCTGTGTCCTTGAATGGTTGTGTTGTATGCCATAATTCCGCTGGAATAAAAGTAATAGGTTGCCGTTCCTACTTTTACCCATCCTGTTTTCATGGCACCATTGGCATCAAGATAATACCAGCTTGTGCCTAATTTAAGCCAACCCGTTTTCATGACGCCGCCGGCATCGAGATAATACCAAGTTACCCCTGATTTTATCCATCCTGTTTTCATGGCTCCGCTAGCATCGAAATAATACCAACTTGCTCCTAATTTAAGCCAACCTGTTTTCATAGCACCCGTACTATCGAGATAATACCGGGTTGTCCCTGATTTTACCCAACCTGTCTTCATGACTCCGGTTGAATCCAGATAATACCATATTGTGCCTAATTTGATCCAACCCGTTTTCATGACACCGTTATTATCAAAATAATACTTCTTACCGCCAACATTTAGCCAGCCTACTGTTGCTTTACCCGTGCTATCAAGGTAATAAGAATTAACACCTTGCTTGATCCAGCCGGTTTTAAGATTGTTTTTTTCAAGTGGTTGATAAATCTTGGAAACAACGGTACCGGGGTAGTAAAAGGATAAAATGTCCTTGTATGCAATTCCTGCAAGTGCCCGATTCTGCGCCCCGTATTGGCTCATGCCGACGCCATGGCCGTAACCGGTTCCTGAGATGGTATACACATCAGTTGTTTCTGCGGAATTTGAAATTAAATTACTCCTCATTTGTGTAAAGCCGATGAAAGAGCGAACCGTGTCGGCATTTAAATGGGTGATATCCATTGTGTTAAGGACAAGCTTTCCAGTCGAGTCAACCTGATCCTTTACAAGAAATGTGAAGGATATATCGCCTCTGCTTACGCGGCCGCTGTCCGTAGGCTCATAGAATGCTAGTTTTGGAATCGAAATAATTTTGATTTCCTTATTACTGTATCCATTTTTAGCAAGCCATGCTTTGAGATTATTGGAAAGCGTTTGATCAACCTCAGTAGTTTTGTTCCACCAAGTATTAGGATGACTAAGGTCTAATTCCGTTGTATTGATCTGCTGTTTATGGATAGCAGTACTCCATTTGTATTGGGTATCGTAGTCATCCTTTTGTATTGGATAATATGGCAGCAGCGTTTTTCCAGTCTCATTAAAATTATTTTCCGTCATACCGCCATTTGAAGCGGAAAACATTGCATCAATTGCCGTACCATTATACGTAATGATCTCGCCTGCAGTTTCATCAACAGCAGCATTTGAATTAGCGTATAAACTGCCAGCCCCGCCGTAGGCTTGGTTGAAGGTTGTGTCATCGAGTGATTTATTTAAACGAAAGTAGGCAACGGTACGGGCAGCTACTGCCTGAGTTTTTAGAGCTTCCTTCGACCAGGAGGCATACATTTCAGATGGCACCACCGATTTCAGGTAATCTTCCATATTGATCGTGTTAACAGGACGAACATAAAGATTTTTTTCTACGGTAAAATTAAAGCTGCCTTGATAATCGCGGTTATTAATCATCACCCGATTATTTTTATTAACAGGTGTAATTGATACATTGACCGAGCCTGAAACGAGTTTTGTATTGCCATCATATAAACCTAGCTTTTGGTTCTCTACCTTTAGGGTATAGGTTTTGTTACTAATTAATAGATTCGAGGTTCCGTTTAAATAGTAACTTCCTGTTATTTTTAAAGTGATACTTGTTTGGTTTCCTAAATAATTTACCAGTTTTACATTTACTTGCGGTTCTACAGTATTTGGCACAGGTTCAGCAGCCTGTTTTGGACTAGGCATAATCCCCAGCAAAACAAACATCATAACAAAATACATTAACAGCTTTTTCATACAAGGACTCCTTTATTGATATTTGGATTATATTGTTATTTATATCATACTTCTTTAATAGATTAATAGACAGTGCCTGACACCGTTCGTGGACAAATTGCTAATTTGTCTATGTGGTGTGGACATTGGTTGGGCGATTATTCGATTTTAACCTTGGGAAGATACGGCTTGTTTTCGTTTCATTTGGCCAAAGAAGGCACAAAGCTAATTTTAGCGATTGTGCCTAATTCTTTTTTTTGAAACATAAATTAGAGACTACTAATCTTTTTGGAGGAGAAATAATGAGTGAATTTTCCCGGGGTGTTAAAGATTTAGTAATTGATTTAAATGTTCCCCAAGTTACAAGGGAGGTGAAGGATAACAAAATAGACTTACATGCCCTTCATGTCTATGATGATGGGCATTTTATGCTGGCTTCCAATAATATTTCATGGGAGTCATCCAATCAAACTGTTGCCTCTGTTAACCAAGCTGGAGAAGTTACGGTTACAGGGCATAACGGAAAAACCTTAATCTCCGTTAACGACGGCTGCTACAATGATCGGATTTCCCTCCAATATAAAGGAAATCAAGGGGACAAAGTGTTTCTTCAAAAAGAAGAAGGTGAATGTTATGACTTAATTGGCAACGCGCTAAAGCATATGTCACTTGAAGAAAAAGTTGGTCAAATGCTCATGGTAGACTTCCGAACATGGAACGGGCAAAACCTAACGGAAATGCAGCCTGAAATTGAACAGCTTGTAAAGGATTATCATCTTGGCGGTGTTATTTTATTCCGGGAAAACGTTGTGACAACAGAACAAACAGCCAAACTCGTACATTCCTACCATCAAGCAGCGGATAAATATGGACTTCTGATGGCGATTGACCAGGAAGGCGGAGTCATTACACGTCTTCAATCAGGCACAGATATGCCGGGAAATATGGCGCTTGGAGCCACACGGTCTGAAGCGTTGTCCGGGAAGGTCGGAAAAGCAATCGGTGAAGAGCTTAGAGCCCTTGGAATCAATATGAATCTAGCACCGGACCTGGATGTCAATATTAACCCGGATAATCCTGTCATCGGCGTTCGCTCGTTTGGCGGGGACCCTAGGCTTGTCGCAAAATTGGGCATAGCCTATAGTAAAGGACTTCAGGAAAGCGGAACGGCTGCAACCGGTAAGCATTTTCCGGGACACGGTGATACAGCGGTCGATTCCCATTTAGGACTGCCGGAAGTGCCATATGACCTGGACCGTTTGAAAAAAGTGGAACTATATCCTTTCCGGCAGGCGATGGACGCAGGTATTGATGCAATCATGACCGCACATGTTACGTTTACGAAAATCGATGACCGCAAGACCATTTCTAAAAAGGATGGAACAGAAATATCGCTTCCCGCAACGCTTTCCGATAAGGTTTTAACCGGTTTGATGCGGAAGGATATGGGCTTTAAAGGAGTTATTATTACCGACGCGATGAATATGCAGGCAATCAGCGACCATTTTGGGCCGGTTGATGCCTCCATTCGGGCTGTCAATGCCGGGGCGGATATTGTATTGATGCCTGTTGGTATCAAAGAAGTAGCGAATGGCCTTTATGATGCCGTCAAAAGTGGAGTGATTCCGGTTGAGCGAATTGAAAAATCAAATGAACGCATTTTAGCGCTGAAGTTAAATAGAGGAATCATCAAGCCTGAAACTGAAAATAGCATCGATAACAAAGTGGCCAATGCTCTAAACGTGGTTGGCTCCGTAGACCATAAGGAAATTGAAAAAGAAGCTGCGGCTAAATCTATTACTCTTGTTAAAGATAATGCCGTACTTCCGCTGAATGTAACAGAGGGAGATAAAATTGTTGTCGTAGGATCTAGCGGCTATTATGCGGACCGCCTCTTTGCTCAAGTACAAAAGCATCATGATAACGTAACTTTTATCGATACATCCAAGCCGTTATCAACACAGCAATTATCCCAAGTGAAGGATGCCAAGTCTATCATTTTAGGAACCTATACAACAACCGTTTCCGGAAGTGCTTCAAGCAGCAGGCATATGCAGCTGACCGCACAAACGGATGTCCCCGTCATCGCAGTAGCCATTCGAAATCCATATGACATTATCGCCTATCCAAAGGTGGATGCGTATCTTACCCAGTACGGATTTACCAATGTCAGCTTTGAAGCTACAGTCAAAACCATTTTTGGTAAAAATAATCCTGTCGGCCGGCTCCCGGTTACTATTTTTCATTCATCCGGGGAAGTATTGTATGGGTTTGGTCACGGGTTAGGGTATTAGAATTTTTGCTTTTGTGAAATAGTTTTAAAAAATAATTTCAGTTTTCTGAATAAAAAATTGAATTAATATTTTAAAAATCCCATAACGATGATAATGAGAAAACGCTTTCTTCATAGCATTTACCAACAGGAGGAAATAGAAACAATGGAAGAGAATCTTGCCGTTTTAACAACGGAATTACGAAATGAACGTTCGATGAATATTGATCATTTAGGGCCAATGGAAATTTTACGAATAATGAATGAGGAAGATCAAAAAGTGGCAGCAGCTGTACAGGAAGTTCTACCCGATGTGGAGGTAGCTGTAAATTATACGATTGCTTCTTTCCGCAATGGGGGGCGGCTCGTGTATATTGGCGCCGGAACAAGCGGCCGTCTTGGGGTATTAGATGCTGTTGAATGCCCGCCGACCTTTAGTACTGATCCGCAAATGGTGCAAGGCATTATCGCCGGGGGCAAACGGGCTCTTGTTAAAGCGGTAGAGGGAGCAGAAGATCAACCCGATCTTGGGGAAAGTGATTTAAAAGATATCGGTTTAACGGAAAATGATACCGTCATTGGAATCGCGGCGAGCGGGCGTACCCCTTATGTCATCGGTGCGTTAAAATATGCCCGCAGCATTGGGGCTAAGACAATTGCGCTGTCATGTAACAGGAATGCCGCTATTAGTAAAGAAGCCGATCACAGTATCGAAGCGGTTGTCGGACCGGAGGTTCTGACGGGTTCAACCCGTTTAAAGGCGGCAACTGCCCATAAGATGATATTAAATATGATTTCTACCTCTTCGATGGTTTTACTGGGAAAAGCATACGAAAATCTAATGGTCGATGTGCATGTTAGTAACAAAAAACTAAAGGAGCGTGCCATTTCAATCATTTGTAAAATTACCGGTGCGTCCTATGAAACTGCGTTAGCGGCACTTGAAGAAGCGGATCTTCAAGCGAAAACAGCGATTGTAATGATTAAAGCAGATGTAACGAAACAAGCATCGATTGAATTATTATCCCAAGCGAACGGATCGGTTCGCAGGGCGATTGGTATGGCTAAAAGTTAACGGAAGATAAGGGGCAACTGCTTTTACAGACGTAAAAAAACATCATTCATTCATTCCAAACGGGAAAAATTTTTGATATAAATCGGAATGGGGGAAAATACATGGCTGGAGAAAATCAAGTTTTAGCGGCAAAGATTCTTGAGCTATTAGGGGGGCCGGCGAATATCTCGGATTATACACATTGTATGACAAGGCTTCGTGTTAAAGTAATGGATCAATCCATTGTCAATAATGCTGCTATTAAGAAAATCGAAGGGGTTTTTGGACTTGTAGAGGAAGAGACGCTGCAAATTATTTTAGGTCCAGGCATCGTTAATAAAGTAGCAGAGGAGTTTGGGAGAATCATTGATGATTCGAACGAAATTAATTTGAAGGATCGGGCAGCAAGCAAAAAAGCTGAATTAACTAAAAAAAATGCTACGCCGTTCAAGCTCTTCTTACGGGAAATTTCCAGTATCTTCATTCCATTGATACCGGCGCTAGTTGCATCCGGTTTAATTACCGGTATTTCAAAAGCTATTATTCAAGCAGGCTGGCTGGCAGCCGATTCGCAACTTGCCATGATATTAACGGTTATCGGCGGAGGACTATTTAGTTATCTTGGCATCATAGTCGGTATCAATGCTGCGAAAGAATTCGGGGGTTCTCCGGCACTTGGTGCGCTGGCCGGGATTTTAATGATTAACCCGGCAGCCGCCGGGATTAAGCTTTTTGGCGCCGCTTTATTACCAGGACGGGGCGGGCTGATTGGAGTTCTGTTTGCCGCTATTTTTATTGCGATTGTTGAAAAACGTGTACGCCGTTATGTTCCGCAATTACTTGATATTATTTTAACGCCGACAATTGCTTTATTGATTACCGGAATTGTTACGTATCTCGTTTTTATGCCAATCGGCGGTTTTATTTCAGATGCGATTACAAAAGGATTAACATCTGTTTTGAACTACGGCGGTGTTTTCGCCGGATTTGTTCTTGGAGCGACCTTCCTGCCGTTAGTTGTTACCGGTTTACATCAAGGCTTAACGCCAATCCATCTTGAACTGATTAATAAGCTCGGAAATGACCCGCTCCTTCCGATTTTGGCGATGGGCGGTGCAGGTCAGGTTGGTGCAGCCTTTGCGATTTATTTTAAAACGAAGAAGACACGCTTAAAACGAGCCGTTGGCGGTGCCTTGCCTTCCGGAATTCTCGGCATTGGCGAACCGCTGATTTTCGGTGTTACGTTGCCATTAGGCCGCCCGTTTTTAACGGCTTGCTTAGGTGCCGGTGTAGGTGGAGCTTTTGAAGCAGCTTTTCATGTATCGACATTAGCTGTTGGAGTTTCAGGCTTGCCGCTTGCCTTCCTTGTCATCACCGGTAAAGTTTTATTCTATTTAGTTGGTGTCTTAATCGCCTATGCTGCAGGTTTTGTTTTTACCTACCTATTCGGTTTCAAGGATGAAATGGCCGGTGAATTTGATTGATCTGACCTGTTTCGGTGACAGGCACCGTTCGTGGACAAATTTGATATTTGTCCGTGTATGGCGTACACAGGCGGAAAAACTGGCCGAAGTTTGTAAATTCCCAGATTATGAGGATAGCTTTGTGGTTTAATTGAACAATATAATATAATGGTATATTAATAATGTTATTTCATCATGAATTATAGGTGGGTGCTGAGTGGACGAACAAAAAATTTTCAATATATTAGAAAAGGAATTGGTTGTTGCATTGGGGTGTACTGAGCCGGTTGCGATCGCATTAGCTGCGGCAACAGCAAAAAAATATCTTAAAGGCCCTGTTGTTGAAATTCAAGTTAAAGTAAGTGGAAATATATTAAAAAATGCCAAGGCTGTTGGGATTCCAGGGATGAATTCAACAGGAATCGATTTTGCAGCAGCAATTGGATTTGTTGCCGGGAATCCTGATAAAAAACTTGAGGTCCTTGCAGATGTAACGTCTGATGATGAAATCCTAGCAATTCAATTGATTCAAACAGGAATGATAACGGAATCAATCGCCGAAACGGCAAAAAAGCTTTATATTGAAATCATCGTAAAAGCGGAGAAAGAACTGGTTAAAGTAATCATCGCAGATAATCATAGTAATATTACGCTGATTGAAGTAAATGGAAAGGCAATTTATCAAGGTGGATGCGAACATATCGGAATTTTATCTGATGATGAATCACTTTCCGGCCTTACGATTGCAGAAATTTTCGAATTCATCACGACTGTTAATCCTAGCGCACTTCAACTGGTCAAAAAAAGTATTGAATTAAACAAAGCAATAGGTTTAGAGGGTTTATCCAATTCCTACGGATTAAGTGTGGGGAAAACGATCAAGGAAAATGTTGAAAAAGGATTTTTGTCAGATGATTTGGCTACAAGGGCAATGTCCCTTGCCGCAGCAGGTTCTGATGCAAGAATGGCCGGCTCTGTACTTCCCGTAATGGCCAACACAGGAAGCGGGAATCAAGGAATAGCGGTCACTTTGCCTGTGGTGGCAGTTGCAGAAAAATTAAATGTTAATCAGGATGTTATGGTTCGTGCCGTAGCACTTAGTCACTTACTTACGATCCACATTAAATCGAAATTCGGAAGGCTGTCGGCTCTTTGTGGTGTAACTGCTGCAGGAATGGGCGCAAGCGGTGCGATTGCATTTTTATTAGGCGGGGGACTTACCGAAGTGGAAGCGGCTGTACAAAATACGATTGGAAATGTGACCGGCATGATTTGTGATGGTGCAAAGGCAGGCTGTGCTATGAAGGTGTCCACTTGTTCAAATGTTGCCGTCCAATCAGCGCTTTTAGCAATGAATAATAAAAAAATCCAATCCTCGGATGGCTTTATTCATAATAATGTTGAAAAAAGCATCGAAAGCTTTTGCAAGCTAGGCAATCAGGGCACGCTGCAAACGGATCAATTGATATTGGAACTTATGTTGGAGGAGAAGGTTTAATCTGGTGACAGGCACCGTTCGTGGACAAATTTGATATTTGTGCGTGTAGGGAAGACATAGTATTTGAAGAGCAATAGAAGAAAAGGCAACGCCCCCATCAAACGGGCGTTGCCTTTCTCATTTCATAAAATACGATCTGCTAGCCTACATATCATAGTTCACTACATATTGCTGCATTTGTGTTTTATAGTATCCTTCACTAAACTCAACTGCTTCTTCCTTTTCATCATAGGAATAACGCGATCTTTTTAATAAGTGCGTTCCTTTTTTTACATGCAATTTATCCTCTACATGGGAAGGGGCGAGGGAAACAACAAATTCATCTCGAAATTTTTCTAGAGAAATTCCTTGTTCCTCAATAAAATCATAGAGGGAATGGAAATCTAACTGTAGAGGTTCAGTGTCTGTTATTCTAGTTGGTAAATAATGGGTGTAATAGATATAGGGAACATCATCAAGGTAATAAAGCCGTTCGATTCGGAGACTCTTCTCCCCAAATAATCGAAATGGCTCTGTGCCTTCATTATTGTCTACTATTTCTGCATGTAATCTCTGTTTTTGAATTTTACGACCCTCTTCTACCAGTACTTCCGTAAAGCGTTTTCCTTTATAGAGTTTTGTGGCAACGGTATTTCGGATTACTTTCGTTCCTACACCACTCCTCGCTTCGAGAAAGCCTTCTTGGACAAGTTCTTTAATCGCATTTCGGACCGTAATTTTGCTCACATTGAACTCTCTTTCCAAAAGTGGCTCAGAAGGAATAATCGTCCCAATTCGATATTCGCCGTATAAAATCCGGTCCTTCAAAATATTTTTTACCTGCAAATATAAAGGTCCTTTTTTTCGAGATATGCTCACTGTTTTATCTACTGCCTTTCAATGTATATAGATCACATCTACTAATTTTAACAGGAGAAGTAGATATAGGTCATTACCTATTTCCTTCTATTTTAACGAAGTAAGCAATTAACCATTGAATCAAAGAGATCATATAGAGAAGTTCACAAAAATATTTAAAACATTATAACGTTATATTGACCTGAACGAAAATTAATGCTAACCTATTCTTGTAATAAAAACCAAAGAAGTGGATGTAAACGAATACAAGTACCGAGCTTTTAAGGTTTACCGAAAAGGATGAGGGAAATGACAGATAGTTTTGTACTACAGAATGTAAAAATGGTAGATGGAAGTTCTGTAGATATCATTGTAGATCATAGAAAAATTGCAGCAGTTGTCCAGGCTGGAATGGGGGTCGGCAAGAAAATAGTCGACTATCAGCATAAGGTATTTGTTTCCTGCGGCTGGATTGATATGCATGTCCATGCCTTTCCAGAATTTGATCCATATGGAGATGATGTGGATGAGATTGGCTATAAAACAGGCGTAACCACGATTATTGATGCCGGCAGTACGGGAGCTGATCGCATACCCGACTTAGTTCACAGTAGTAAAAATTCCAAAACGAATGTTTTTGCTTTCTTAAATATTTCACGAATCGGCTTGAAGCAAATCGATGAGTTGTCTGATCTTTCTTGGCTGGATGAAGTGGAATTAAAAAGAGCTTTTGCTGAACACAAGGATTTTATCGTGGGATTGAAGGCTAGGATTAGCAAAAGTGTAGTGGGACCAAATGGGGTAGAACCGTTAAAATTGGCTCGGAAGTTTTCTGAGGATACCGATTTGCCGCTGATGGTTCATATTGGTTCAGGTCCGCCTGATATTAATGACGTCCTGGATTTACTTGAAAAAAAGGATATTATTACACATTACTTAAATGGGAAAGCCAATAATTTATTTGATGAAACGGGAAAGCCTCTCCCTAAGTTTCTTGAGACAATCGAACGCGGGGTTCATTTAGATGTTGGTCATGGCAATGCCAGCTTCTCTTTCCAAACGGCAGAGCAAGCGAAAAAGCATGGTATCCACTTTGATACGATTAGTACGGATATTTACCGCAAAAATCGTTTGAACGGTCCGGTTTATAGTATGGCCCATGTCCTAACTAAATTTTTATCTTTGGGATATTCCCTGAAAGAGGTCATTGATGCCGTTACGGTTCATGCAGCAAAATGGTTGCAAAAACCGGCTCTAGGGAGGATTCTAGCAGGAGATATCGCAAACCTCACATTATTTTCTGTTGAGGATGAAGTGACTTCTTTAGTTGATTCTGAAGGAGAAGAACGAACAGCAGATCAAAGGATCGCGGTAAAAGGAGTGGTGATAAATGGAGAATACATTGAATGCTAAATACGGCTTGAAAAGGGTCATCAATGCCAGTGGTCGGATGAGTATTTTAGGCGTTTCGGCTCCAACAGACACCGTAATGGAAGCAATGAAAATCGGCGGGCAAAATTATGTGGAGATTTCTGATTTAGTTGATAAAGCAGGGCAGCATATTTCCGGGCTGCTTCAATCGGAAGCAGCAGTTGTCGTCAACTCGGCATCAAGCGGCATTGCCCTATCTGTAGCGGCGATCGTAACAGAAGGAAACCGTCGGAAAAGTGAAAGACTCCACCAAGAAAAGATTCAAAAAAATGAAATAATTATGCTCAAGGGCCATAACGTCCAATACGGGGCGCCGGTCGAAACGATGATTTTCCTCGGTGGTGGAAAATTAGTGGAAGTAGGATATGCCAACGAGGGAAAAGCAGAGCATATTGCCGCAGCCATTACTGAAAATACGGCAGCGATTTTATTCGTAAAATCACATCACGCTGTTCAAAAAAATATGATTTCCGTTGAAGAAGCCTGGGAAGTGGCCCAAGCAAATAACATTCCATTGATTGTTGATGCTGCTGCTGAAGAAGATTTAAAAAAATATGTACAAGTTTCCGATTTAGCGATTTATAGTGGATCAAAAGCAATTGAAGGTCCAACGTCAGGAATTGTTGCCGGGAAACAAACATATATCGATTGGTTAAAGGTGCAAATGCACTGTATCGGACGAAGCATGAAGGTCGGTAAGGAAACAACCTTTGGACTGTTGCAGGCTTTGGATGAGTATTTTGTCAAAACGGACAATAGTGAAAAAGAAAAAGCTAGCTTACAAGTTCTTAAATCACTGGAGTCTATAGACGGTGTAAAAGTAACGATTGTACAGGATGAAGCGGGACGTGCCATTTTTAGAGCCCGGATTCAAATTGATACTGCGGTTACGAATACAACAGCCAAGGAAGTAAACGACAAGCTAAGAAATGGTGGAATTGCGATTTATACACGTGATTACGGAATTCGCCAAGGCTTTTTTGACATTGATCCACGACCATTGCAAGGCGATGACATTTACGTGATTGAAGCCCAATTAAAAGCGATTTTAGGAGGAAGCACAGAATGACAAACATTGAAAAACGTTTTTATCAAAACCGTGTGGCATTAAATGTCCTCGCTAATAGTATTGAAAATGCTGTCGAAGTTTTTGAAGCTGCGGAAGGGCATGTATTAGTTGGGGTGCTTTCAAAGGATTATCCTACTGTTGAGGCTGCTGTTGCTGCAATGATGGAATACGGGGCAGCGATCGATGAAGCAGTTTCGATTGGACTGGGTGCCGGTGATAATAAACAAGCCTCCGTTGTGGCAGAAATCGCAAAATACTATCCGGGAAGCCATATCAATCAAGTGTTTCCTGCGGTAGGAGCGACGCGTGCCAATTTAGCTGAAAAGGATAGCTGGATCAATTCTCTTGTATCGCCAACAGGTAAAGTAGGTTACGTCAATATTTCTACTGGTCCTATAAGTGCTGCTGCCGGTGAAACGGCCCTTGTTCCGATCAAAGCTGCGATTGCGTTAGTACGTGACATGGGAGGAAATGCACTGAAATACTTCCCGATGAAAGGTTTAAAGCATGAGGAAGAGTTTCGTGCCGTAGCAAATGCTTGTGGTGAAGAAGGGTTTGCTCTAGAGCCAACCGGAGGCATTGATTTAGATAATTTTGAGAAAATAGTAGAAATTGCCCTTGAAGCAAAAGTGCCTAAAATTATTCCTCACGTTTATTCATCGATAATTAATAATGAAACTGGAAAAACAAATCCGGAAGACGTTAGGAGATTATTGGAAATTTCTAAAAATCTGGTTGAAAAATATGTCTAAACAGATCGTTGCTTTCGGCGAAGTAATGATGCGTTTGCAGGTGCCGGGTTATGAGTTACTGACACAGGCTAACACATTACAATATTCTTTTTCAGGCACGGGAGTAAATGTTGCATCTGCGATGACCAAGCTAGGCTATGATGGATATTTAGTTACTAAATTACCGGAAAACCCTTTAGGTGATGCGGCGATTGCTTTCTTGCAGCGATTGGGCATCGACCGCAGATTCATCTCTAGAGGTGGCAACTATTTGGGACTGTATTTTTTAGAAAATGGCTTCGGACAGCGTGCCAGCCGTGTGACTTACACCAATCGATTGGAAAGCAGCTTTAATACCGCTCGCGTTTCTGATTATGCTCTGGATTTGGTTGCGGATCAGGCAGATATTATCCACTTTTGCGGAATCACACTTGCGATGACGGATGGTGTTCGCGAGAGTATGAAGGTGCTCGCTAAAAAGGTGAAAGAAAAAGGCGGCTTAGTTTGTTTCGACTGTAATTACCGCCCTTCTTTATGGGAGGGAGGATACAGCCAAGCAAAACCGCATTATGAAGACATGCTTTCATTGGCTGATATCGTCATGATGAATGAAAAAGATGCGCTGTATATTTTAGGAATGGAGACGGCGGAAACCTCCAGGGAAGAACAGCTGAAAGACCTCATTCCTAAGGCGGCAACAAGATTTAACATACAAACTGTGGCCGGAACACATCGAGGGATTAACAGTGATAACACCCATTCATTACGCGGGTACATGTATAAAGATGGAGAGTTTACCTTCTCAAAAAATATTTCTTTTTCCGTATATGATCGAATTGGTGCCGGCGATGCTTATACTAGCGGGATTTTGCATGGTGAGCTGGCGGGATTTTCACCAGTGAAAACTGTCGAGTTTGCAGCCGCAGCGGGAATGTTGGCTTGTACGATTGCAGGGGATACCCCGATGTCAACGGAAGCTGAGATTTTAACAGCCATGGCTGGTACCATTGAGGATATAAAGCGATAAAGGCAGGGATAGGGAATGAATGTGAGCCGAAAAAAAGGGCTATTGTATTTACAAATAAAAGAAATATTGAAGGATCGTATTTTACATGGTGTTTATCCGATTCACACAAACATTCCCTCCGAGCCTCAATTAGAAGAAGAATTTAATGTCAGTAAAATTACGATCCGCAATGCCATTAAAGAACTTGCATCAGAAGGCTATATTGAAAAGAAAAGTGGTAAAGGAACGAAGGTTATTGCGAATGTTTCGATTGCGAGACTTTCAAAAGGAAAACGCTTTACCGAGGTATTAGTCGAGGAAGGCCACCATATTACCAAAAAGGTATTGAGTATTAAGAAGGCTGAATTGTCTACAGAGTCTGAGTTATATCCTTTGTTTGGCGAAAATTGTCTTCAAATTGAGCGAATTTATCTTTTGGAAAATGAACCGTATATTCACTTTACACATTATATTTTGCTGGATGTAAGCAAGGAAGAATTAGAAGAGGTTCAGATTGGTTCTTTGTACCGTTTTTTAGAAGAAAATAATATTAGGCTTGAAGCATTTCGAGATGAGTTTACAGTAGCTGTCGCACCTAGTCATGTTTGTGAAATATTAAAGCTGGAAAAAGACACAGCCATATTAAAAAGAATTCGCCGTTCCAGCGATGAAGAGGGGAATGTATTGGAATATAGTGAAGGGTACTACAATACAGGAAAACAAAACTATATTGTGACCTATAACGATTCCGTACAATAATCCAATTTTTTTGTTGGGAATGTAAGCGATTTCTAAAGAGAGGGTGGGAGAAATGAATTTATATTTATTAGGAATTACTGCGTTAGCCATTGTAATTGTTATTTTAGGGGTATCCTGGTGGAAATGGCATGCCTTCATCAGTTTAACAGTAGCCGGCATATTTTTAGCTGTTTTTTCAGGGGTACCGATGGACAAGATTGTTACGGCCTATGAAACAGGAGTGGGCGCTGTCCTCGGACATCTTGTTGGAATATTAGCTTTGGGTACGATTTTAGGTAAGATGATGTCTGACTCAGGAGCAGGCATGCAAGTAGCCGATTTTTTTATCAAAAAATTCGGTGTGAAAAAATTGCCATGGGCGATGCTTCTTTCCGGGTTTATTATCGGAATTCCAGTGTTTTTCGAGGTTGGTCTAGTAATCTTGCTTCCTTTAGTGATATCTATTCGTAAATCTACTAAACAAAACATTCTATTAATCGGTATCCCGGTGCTTGCCGGATTATCAATTGTCCATGGATTGGTGCCTCCGCATCCTGGTGCGATGACAGCGATCGGAATTTACAATGCAAACTTAGGACGTGTACTTCTTTACTCATTAATCATTGCATTTCCTACGGCCGTTATTGCCGGACCTATTTTTTCAAAATGGATTCACAAACGGGTGATTCCTGTTGGCGAACCGGAACTAATCCGAGTGGTGACAAAGTCAAGCGGTTTACCGGGAACCGGAGTTTCATTTTTTATCATTTTACTCCCTGTTTTATTAATGTTATTAACGGTTTTAGCACCATATCTTTCTCTTCCAGGATCAATTGAAAAATTCTTATTGCTTATCGGCAGCCCGGTTATTGCTCTATTAATCTCATGTTTTGCAGCCTATTTCTTTTTAGGCTACCGCCAAGGAATGGACAAAACATTAATCAAAAAATTAACAGATGAATGCTTTATGCCATTGGCTTCGATTATCCTTATTATTGGTGCCGGCGGCGGATTTAAACAAATTTTGATTGCAAGCGGTGTAGGTAATGCCATTGCCCATATGTCTGAGCAAATGTCCTTATCACCCATTGTTCTTGCCTTCCTAGTAGCAGGCTTAATCCGAATCGCGACCGGTTCCGCAACCGTTGCTTTAACTACCGCAGCCGGCATTGTTTCTCCAGTCGTTGCCCATATGAGCGGCGTGAACTTAGAACTACTGGTTATTGCTACAGGAGCCGGTTCTCTCATGTTCTCCCATGTAAATGACGCTGGTTTCTGGTTAGTAAAAGAATATTTAGGATTAACGGTAAAAGAAACGTTCAAAACATGGACGGTTATGGAAACGATCCTTTCATTCGTGGCATTTGGGTTGACTTTGATTTTGAATGCGATCGTTTAAGATTTTCTAGGTCTTTCCAGGTACCAATCTAAATATAGGAAACTTTATAACTATAAAGTCCGATTACAAAATGGTAATCGGGCTTTATTTATTAAGGTTTACTTAAATTTTACAAACACTTAAAGCGGAATATATATTAATAATTCTATACTAGAGTAGATATTCGACAAAGTTTTCAAAAAGATTCAAAAGGTGGTCCTATGAAAATAAACGCCATGATAAACTATATACATTATCTTGGGTTTTTGAAATCCAACAGAGATTTTCTTTTCCAAGAATTTAAAAGAAAAGAAGAGCTTAAAGTACTATTGCATGCCGAAAAAGTAAATACAGTATTTCAGCCAATTCTTTCGCTGGGAGACGGTGATACGGTGGGGTTTGAAATTCTAAACCGTCCTCAAAGTACAGAGCTCTTTCCTACAGTAGAGACCTTTTATGACTATGTCGGCAGCAGTCATAATGTTTTGATGGTAGAACGTTTTTTACGTAAGCTTTCTCTTGAGAGGTATTCTGAGCAAATTAAAAGTTCACCGTGTCACAAGGATCAATTGGTGTTTCTCAACATACAGCCTCAAGTGTTAGCTGATCCGGCCTATCAAAGCGGTAAGACACTAGAAATGCTAGCTTTTCATAATCTTTCTCCTGAAAAGGTCGTTTTAGAACTTACTGAAAAAGAGGCTGTAATTGACTATAATCTGTTTAAAAAAATGATTGAGCATTATCGAAGACAGGGATTTCGAATTGCAGTGGATGATGCAGGAACGGGGTATAACAGTTTAAAAACGCTGATTTCATTAAAACCTGAATTTATTAAGATTGATAAGTCGCTCATTCGCAATATCGAGCAAAATCCGTCGCAACAGCATTTAGTTGAGCTCCTATTGGAATTTGCCTTACAATCAGAGACGAAGGTGATTGCAGAGGGGATTGAAACATTGGCAGAACTTAGATTTTTAAAAAAACTCGGAGTTCATTTGGGCCAAGGCTATGCTATAGGAAAACCAATGCCTATATTAAAATATGGCCAATTACCGCTATTGACCAATCCGATTGTACGAAAACATTTTATTTAACCTGGTGACAGGCACCGTTCGTGGACAAATGTTCGTGTTTGTCTATGTGGAAAGGACAAGGTGAATCTCTAATTACGACGATTAATAGGATAAATCAGGAGGTAGAGGGATGATAAATAATCATTATGAAGTTGTTATTGTAGGCGCCGGTTCGATGGGAATGGCAGCGGGCTACTATTTATCAAAGCTCGGTATTAAGACTTTATTGTTGGATAGTCATAATCCTCCTCATGATCACGGGAGTCATCATGGTGTTACAAGAATTATCCGCCACGCTTACGGTGAAGGAAGACAGTATGTTCCTCTTGCATTAAGAGCACAGAAATTATGGGAAGAACTGTATCAAGAGTCAAACATGCCATTATTTATGCGAACCGGAGTACTCTCTGCGGGTACACCCGGCTCCAAATTTACCGATGAAGTGATCCAAAGTGCACAGGAGTATTCTTTGCCGGTAGAGGAGTTATCCGGTGAAGAAATGCGCTACCGATGGCCCGGTCTAGCCTTCCCCGATGGATTTGCCGGTTGCCTTGAGACAACATCAGGAGTTTTATTTAGTGAAAAGTGTATACAAGCTTTTCGTCAACTAGGGTTAGCAAATGGAATGACCCTACTCCCCTACACAAAAGTAGAGAAGATGGAAATCAATCAGGGCGGGGGAGCGGTCATTCAAACAGCGAGTGATGCTTACCATACGGATTTTCTGGTCATTAGTGCCGGGGCGTGGTCGGGGAAAGTGTTAAAAGAATTAGGGCTGGAACTATCCCTTCAACCTGTTCGAAAAACCGTTTCGTGGTTTCAATGTGACCGGACATTATTTGATTCAAGTGTATTCCCTGCTTTTACGGTAGATTTAATCGATTCTCATTATTATGGATTCCCCAGTATTAATGGCAGCGGGGTAAAAATGGGAAGGCATGATGGCGGGCATCAAGTCGACCCGGATGAAGAAATTAGACCCTTTGGATTGAGTGATGAAAAAGACCTCCGTTTGTTTTTAGAAAAGTTTATGCCGTTTGCAAACGGGGATCTAGTAAAAGGCAGTACCTGCCTGTATACGTTAACGCCCGATGAACATTTTATCATCGACCGGCATCCTGAGTTTCCTCATGTATTTATTTCAGCGGGTTTTTCGGGACACGGATTTAAATTTTCCAGCGTTGTCGGGGAGATTATCAGCCAGGTCGTTACGAGGGGGAAATCCGGTTATGACATTTCAGGTTTTACTCTCAAAAATAGAGTATTGAAAGAATGAAATGCCCTATGATGATGGATCCAAATACCCTTCGTAGAAATCATAATAATACATAAAATCTTAAGGGACCGTCCCATGCCTCAAACCATATTAACAAGCCTGTGTGAATGTCACCTTACTGTTTTAACACGTTAACGGAAGAAACAATAGCAATAATGTGCTAATACTTCGAAAGATTGTCTAGAGCAATATGATTTGACAGTCTTTATAATCAACTTAAATGTAATTGGAATATTTGATAGCGCTTTAAAACAAGTGAAAAGGGGGAAAAAGAGAGAGGCTCATTTTTTTGAAATAAAATATCAGAATAATCAAAAATTGAAAGGGGAGACTTTCGTGAACGAAAAAAAATATAAGATGGATGATGCGCCGCTTAATAAGTTCCACCTCAGGATCACAGCCCTTACGTTTGGATCTAATTTCTCAGATGGTTATGCCCTCGGAATTATTGGAATGGCCCTCAGCCTCTTAGGTCCGCAAATGAAGCTCAATTCACTTTGGGAGGGCTTAATCGGAAGCTCTGCCTTGATTGGATTATTCTTTGGAAGCCTTTTACTCGGCGGCCTTTCCGATAAAATAGGCAGACAGAAAATCTTCCTTACTAATTTTGTCATTATAACTGTGGCATCGGCTTTGCAATTTTTTATCAATGACCCGGTAACACTGTTCATCCTCAGGATTTTAATCGGCTTTGCTCTTGGAGGAGATTATGCTGTAGGTTCAACCTTACTTGCGGAATTTGCACCGAGAAAGTATCGAGGAATTTTGTTGTCATCCTTAAATGTACTATGGACCGTAGGTTATGTCCTTTCTAACGTAGTCGGATATTACTTAGAGAATTCAGGCCCTGATTCATGGCGCTGGATGCTTGTAAGTGCTGCGATTCCTGCTGCTATTGTTTTAGTTCTCCGTTTAGGAACTCCTGAATCACCGCGTTGGCTTGTTAAAATGGGCAGGAACGAGGAAGCAAGAGAAATCGTAAGAAAATACATTGGTCCTAATGCCGTAATGGATGAAAATGTTGAAAAAAGTACAAATGTAAATTATCGCTTAATGGATCTCTTTAGTAAACAGCTATGGAAACGTACAGCGTTTGGCGGGCTTTTCTATGTATGTCAAGTAGTACCTTACTTCGCAATCTATACATTTCTTCCAACCATCTTAGATAAAATGGGTTTTAAAGAAACCTTTTCCATTGATATGTATTTAAACCTCTTCCTGCTTTTAGGTTCTATTGCCGGTTTATGGTGTACAGAGAAGCTTTCACGCAGGGGGTTTACCATCTATTCCTTCATTATTTTAACCGTTTCTTTATTTGTTCTTAGTCTTTTGCCGGCAAATTCACATGGTTTTGCCATCATGGTTTTTGTTATTTTTACATTTGTTATGTCAGCAGCTTCGAACCTTACGCTTGTTTATCCGGCGGAGCTTTTCCCAACCGAAATTCGCGGTTCCGGCGTTGGGGTTGTTACAGCCATTAGCCGTGTAGGATCAGCCATTGGAACCTTCCTGTTACCGGTGAGTGTCGAATCGTTAGGAATGACTTCATCGATGATAGCGATGGCGATCATCCTATTAATCGGAACCGTTGTATCGATTGCATGGGCTCCTGAGACAAAATCACTTTCATTAACGGAAGCAAGCAATCCTCATCTAGATGAATTGGAGCCAATAGATGAAGGAATTTCATCCGTTTCAGTGAGAAATTAAGAATCAACGAAGGGAGAAGGACGGAACATTGAACCTTACACAAACAAATCCCCATCCAAGAGAAATAAAGAAAGTGGTATTAGGAGAGTCTGATGTTTCACTAAATGATATCATTGCCGTTTCAAGATACGGTGCCGAGGTCATATTTTCACAGGAATATCGCAACCGTGTGAATGCATCAAGGGCAGTCATAGAAAAATTTCTCGATGAAGAACGGGCTGTTTACGGGGTAACCACCGGGTTCGGCAGCAATGTGACTAAGAGTATTTCTTCAAAGGATGCCGAGACCCTGCAAATCAATATCATCCGTTCCCATGCTGTTTCAGTGGGTGAACCGTTGGATAAAGAAGTGGTGAGAGCCATCCAATTGATGATGCTTATTAATTTGGGACAAGGATTTTCCGGTGTAAGGCTGGAGCTATTAGAACTGCTGCGGTCGGTTTTAAATCAGCAAATTGTTCCGTTTGCCCCTGGAGAAGGGTCTGTTGGTTATTTATCTCCTGAGGCTCATATGGCCTTAGTATTAATCGGCGAAGGGAAAGTCTGGTACAAGGGTGAGCTTATATCCGGCAGTGCTGCTTTGGAACGCGCAGGCTTACAGCCGCTATCATTGGTATGTAAGGAAGGGTTGGCACTAACAAGCGGAACCACTTCCGTTACTGCTTTTGCAGCTTTGGCACTTTACGATGGAATTCAGGCGGCTAAAACTGCCGATATTGCCGGTGCTATTGTATTGGAAGCTCTAAAAGGGACGCTAAAAGCTTTTGACCCGCGTACCCATTCTGTAAAGAGGCATACAGAGCAAGCAAGAACTGCCGGAAACATTGTGAAAATCCTCGAAGGCAGTGAAATCGTTGAAAAACATCAGGACTATCGATTACAGGATGCCCTTAGCCTTAGATGCATTCCTCAAGTCCATGGAGCCGTTAAAAAAGTACTTGAAGATGCAAAAATTACGATTACCAATGAAATCAACTCATCAAGCGATAATCCGATTCTCTTCACAGAGGACAATGGGGAAGCTTTGATGGGAGGCAATTTTGATGGAACATATGTGGGAATTCAGGCAGATTCGATGGCCATCGCGATGGCTAATCTTGCAAAGATTTCAGAACGAAGAATCGATAGGCTTGTCAATCATCATGTAAGTGAGCTTCCTGCTTTCCTGGTGGCTAATCCGGGGTTAAATAATGGCTATATGATTCCCCAATATACTGCTGCCGGGTTATTAAATGAAATCAGAATTCTTTCTCATCCTGCCACGATCGATAATATTCCTACTTGTGCGAATCAGGAGGACGTTGTCAGTTTTGCTTATTTTGCGGCTAAAAAGGCGCATCAAATTTCCAAAAAGCTTGAGTATATTTTAGCGATTGAATTAATGGGGGCCGTACAGGCTTTGGATTTCCATCGGCCATTAAAACCGTCTCCGGTAAGCCAAATGGTTTACCGACAAATTAGAAGCCAAGTCCCAACGGTAACAGAGGATCGCTATTTTTATCCTGATATTGAGAGTATTTGCCAACAAATTCATGAAGGGGAAATTCTGAATAGTGTCGAACTGTTAATTAATGATTTGGAATGGTGATGAATGAATGGAAGCTTTTTTACACAAGCAATCAAGTGTAGAACAGCTTTTTTTTATTAGCCTTATTTTTTAATAGATGGGAGGCCCGCTCGTGATCCAGGAACTTACACAAATAGCTTTTTCACATCTGTTATTATCAGGGACTCTTGTGCATGTTGCACCATTTGAAGAATTGCAGGAGAAATATAGTGTGAACATACAGCCTGAGGTAGTAATGCTGGTTTCTGTGGATCGGTATCCGGACGTAGCTGCAGGGAAACAGATTGAATGGAAAATCGATATTGGGCAAAAGCTCGTAGATGAACTAAGCGGAGTCTTATCTGTTCCATTTTTGTGGACTTGGACAGAAGAGGGGGTCCTTGCTCTCTTACTCGAATATAAAGATAGAACCGGAGCGGATAGAAAAGGAGCGATCCTCCTACTGGCAGAAGAGATTCAAAAGGCGTCTGATCGTATCGGGATATGTGTATCAATAGGGATAGGAAGTTTTTATGACGACCCTAACTTATTATATCGTTCATTTGAGGAAGCAAAAAAGTCTATGTCGGGGCGTTTTTTTCAGGGCAATAAATTAATTTTTCACACTGACATGAAACGAGTGATTGACGATTCTCTAAAAAATCCATTAACAAGGGAAAGAGCTGAATTGCTTTCACTTGTCAGAATCGGCCATAAAGAAGGAGTAGTCACAAAAATTATCAGTTTTATGGAAATTGTTGCGAAGTCTTATCAATATAATGAAGATTTATTTAAGTCAGAGGTTGTAGATTTACTGATGATGATGTCGCGGATGATTCTGGAAATGGGAATTAAACCCGCTACCATTATGACAAACAACGGGAGCTTTATCCAAGAACTTTATCACACCATTCGATACGAAAAATTTGTTAAAAAAGTTAGTGATTATGCGGAATGGTTAACAGAACAAGTAGAAAAATCATATCATAATCATCTTTCGCCCATCATTAAACGAGCGATTCGCTATATAAAAGAGAACCATCAAAAAAATATTATTTTAGACGAAATTGCTCATAATTGTCATTTAAGCAGGTTTCATTTCAGCCACCTCTTCAAAAAAGAGGTTGGCGTCAGTGTAATGGATTATTTAAATAAAGTAAGAATTGACCAAGCCGTGTTTTATCTTGAAACAACAGACTTAAGCGTCCAAGAAATTGCCAACCAAGTAGGATTTAAAGACGCCAATTATTTTAGCCGTCTGTTCAAGAAACATATACATCATACTCCAACGGAATATCGCGGTGACAGGCACCGTTCGTGGACAATCCTCTGAAATGTGCGTGTGGGGAGGACTATGGTAAGAGGCCGGATTCAAATAATACGAATCCGGCGATCATTTTCAGGCACTTGAAATGCATCCACCATCGATTGATGAGCAACATCCAGTAATTTTTTTAAAGACTTTTCATCTCTGCCTTCCATTAAATCAAACCGCAATAATGGCATTTTCACTGGGCGGATAAAGCTACTGCTTATGTCGGTTCTAAGTCGATCGAATCCGGATTAATGCAAATGGAGGAAGTTGAAAAATTGCTTAATGGAAAAGGTAATATTGCAATTATGGATGGACAAATGGGGCATGAGGCACAAATCAAGCGAACAGAAGGTAATAAGCAAATTATTGCCAAGCACCCGGACATGAAAGTTGTATTAGAAAATACGGCTGAGTGGAACAGAGAAAAAGGACTAAATTTAATGGAAAACTGGCTTCAATCCGGGAAAAAAATTGATGCCGTTGTTGCCAATAATGATGAAATGGCCATTGGTGCAATTATGGCACTTAAAGAAAAAGGAAAACTTAAAGATGTTCTTGTTGCCGGAGTTGACGCAACACCTGCCGCTTTAAAATTAGTGAAAGAAGGAAGCCTTAAAGTGACCGTGTTCCAGGATGCCGTTGGTCAAGGAAAGGCTAGTATTGACACAGCTGTTAAAGCGGCAAACGGTGAAAAGGTAAAAAGTGTGATTGTCCCGTATCAACTGGTGACTTCTCAAAATGTAGACGAGTTTATTGCTAAATATAATAAAAAATAAGCGGTGCCTGTCACTGTTTGTGGACAAATATGATGATTTGTCTCTCTGGAGAGGACACTGTGAAAAAAGAAGAAGTAATGATGCCATTACTTCTTTATTTTTTCCACATCTACCCGCCCCGAAAAGAACGTCGCTCCGCCGCCCATATCCGCAATACGATCAGGAGTTAGATCGTTTACCAGTTGCTTTGCATCTTGTCCCTTTGCCCAAAGCCCCTGAGAAACGACTACACCAGGGAGGACATTTTCTCCTACACTCACTTTCAACTCGCATTCTCCGCGATGATTCCAAACCCGTAGTACATCACCATCTTCAATTCTTGCTGCAAACGCATCCTTCAGGTTCATATGCAATCGCGGCTCTTTTTCCAGCGCCACATGTTTTGGATTGTTTGAAAAAGTAGAGTTTAAGAAATTATGTGTCGGACCTGGCACAAAAATAAATGGAAAATCTCCATCATCAACTAAAGGTAGATACGTTGGTAATGGGGGATACCCATCTTCCAACATTTTTTGGGAATACAATTCGATTTTTCCACTCGGAGTTGAAAGGTTACCCGGGAACAAGGGTTTCATTTTTGCTTTCATGTATTGCTTCTGAATCAATGCCTCAAAATCAATTCCTTCTAAATAAGGATTACTCGTGTTATTGAGGGCCCCTGAGATCATTTCTCCCTCTGTTTCTTCAAAGACGGTATCATGGAAGCCCATCCCTTTTGCGAGCAATCTGAAGACGTCGACATTTGATTTCGCCTCGCCATAGGGTTCCATCACAGGCTGCTGAATTTGCGCATACTGATGCCAGTAGGAGGTATAAAGATCCGTGTTTTCAAAGGAAGAGGTCGCAGGTAATACAATATCAGCATATACTGCGGTTTCTGTTAAAAACAAATCATGGACGACAGTAAATAAATCTTCCCGCGCAAGCCCTTTTCGTACTTTATTGCCCTCAGGAGCGACAACTGCAGGGTTAGTGCCGTAAACATAGAGTGATTTTACCGGAGGTTCCAGTGTAAGAAGAGCCTCTCCAAGTAGGTTCATGTTAATCATGCGGGTGTTTTTATTTTGAAGTAAATCAGGCCGCTGCAAGTTTGCCGTATTGATCGCCAAATAAGCCGAATTTCCCTTGATGGCACCGCCGCCTTTCACCGGCCATTGACCGGTCAGGGCAGGGAGGCAGGAAATAGTGCGGATGCACATGCCGCCATAATCATGGTGCTGCGGTCCGTTGCCAATGCGAATATAAGCTGGCGACGTTTTTCCGTACATACGTGCAAGCTTGTAAATATCTTTAACCGGCACACCCGTGATTCCGGAAACAGTGACAGGGTCGTACTGTAAGACATGCTCCCGCAGTTCTTCGTGTCCGACGGTAAATTGTTGTAAAAAGCTTTGGTCAACCAGGTCTTCTGCAAATAAAATATGCATTATTCCTAAGGCTAGAGCGCTATCGGTACCCGGTAAAATCGGGATAAACCAATCTGCTAATCTAGCTGTTTGATTTTTGTGGACATCGATGACAATCATTTTGGCACCGTTTTGTTTCCGTGCTTTTTGAGCAAGCGCTACTTGATGCATGTTCGTGCTGACGGCATTGATACCCCAAAAAATGATTAGCTTCGAATGAATCGTCTCTTCCGGGTCCATTCCCAAGCTGTCGCCCATCGTGTATTTATAGCCAACGGAACCTGCTGATGAGCAGATGGTTCGGTCGAGCTGTGAAGCACCCAAGCGATGAAAGAACCGCCGATCCATTCCTTCGGCGCTCAGCCTGCCCATGTTCCCGTAGAAACTATAGGGAAGGATGCTTTCAGGTCCCTCTGTTTGAACAAGCTCCTTCCAACGGGCCGTAATCGTCTGAATGGCTTCCTCCCAGCTGATTTGTGTGAATGTACCTTCACCTTTGGGCCCGATGCGTTTCAACGGGTATTTTAAGCGCTTTTCATCATAAATCCGTTCCGTCATATTCCGAACCTTGTTACAAATATGTCCCTTTGTCACAGGATGATTCGGATCTCCCTCAATTTTGATAATTTTACCCGCTTCCTTATGGAGAAGTAGTCCGCATTGGTCCGGACAGTCGAGGGGGCAAACAGAATGAAAAATGCCGTTTTGTTGCATACAAGGACCTCCTTTGGTTCCTTCCTTGGTGCCTGTCACCGTTCGTGGACAAATTGCCGAAAATGTCCGTGTATGGTGTACAGTATCGTGAGAGAATGGAATTTTTGGATTTTGGTATTATCATATGACAGTTTTTGGGGTCGGGCAAGGTTCATATAGGGTAAATAAGAAAATCACCCAAGCTGGGTAAGCTTAAGGGTGATTCGGACTTTTTTTTAAAGGCTATTTTCGCATAGATTGTTGTTTTTCGTATAAGTTTATCAACCCGTATAATTAGAAGCTTCGTGGCATCTTTTCGTAAGAACATTTGCGAAAATTGCCTAGAAACTTAGTAAATGAACTTTATTAAGTTTCAAAAGCAACAAAGTTTACGAAAAGAGCCTTTTTAAAAGGATGTGCCTAACGTGACAGAATAATTTGATGATTGCTATGGTTTGGCGGCACCATTGGATAGACGTTTTCCTCTTCTGCCACATCAAACTCCATTAGCACAGGGCCTTTGTGCCGGAAGGCATCGACAATCGCCTTTTGCGCCTGCTCTTCAGAACGGGCAAAGTATCCTGCAACCCCATAGGCTTCTGCCATCTGAGCGAAATTTGGCGAGCTAATTTTTACTGCGGAATAACGCCCCTGATAAAATAACTCCTGCCACTGGCGAACCATTCCCAGATAGCCATTATTCATGATTGCTATTTTAATTGGAAGTTGATACTTTGCAGCAGTAATTAATTCTTGAAGGTTCATTTGAAAGCTGCCGTCACCGGATACACAAATGACTGATTTGCCGGGACAAGCTGCGGCTGCTCCAATAGCTGCAGGCAGACCATAACCCATCGTTCCTAAACCGCCCGATGTCAGCAGGGTTCTAGGGCCAGTAAAGGTGTAATGATGGGCGGTCCAAATTTGATGTTGACCGACATCCGTCACCACAATGGTCTCCTTATCGGAATATTCATCAAGCATTCGAATCACCGACTGAGGGCTTAGAATACTATTGGATTTATCAAAACGGGGGACTGTCCGTTTCCATTCAACTGCTTCATTTACCCAAATTTCTGTATTCATGTTGATTTTTTGATAATCTAATTGATTTTTTAAATGACCAAGGAAACTTTTTGCATCGCTGACGATTGGCAGGTCTACCGGAATAATTTTATTGATTTCAGCCGGGTCAATATCAACGTGGATTTTTTTCGATTTTGGAGAAAAACCGCTAATTTTCCCTGTCACACGGTCACTGAAGCGGACCCCGATGCTAATTAAAAGATCACAATGATGCACAGCCTTATTGGCGGCATAAGTCCCATGCATCCCGAGCATGCCTAAGAATAAAGGGTTTGTATCGTCTACAGCGCCAATTCCCATAAGCGAGCTTACCACCGGGATTCGCGATTGTTGAACAACCTCTCTTAAAAAATCAGAAGCTCCGGAAGCAATGACACCACCGCCAATAAAGAGTACGGGCTTTTTTGCAGCTTCCAGATATTCCTTGGCTGATTCAACTAATTTTTCTATGTTTTGCTTATTTACCTTTGTTCGGGTATGGCGGCAATTGGCTATATCTTTAAACGCACTTATAGTGGAGTCCGCCGTGATTTCGATAAGTACCGGTCCGGGCCTCCCATCGGCTGCAACGGTTAAGGCATTTTGGAAAGCTTCCTGAAACCCATGTAAATCATTTACTTTAAAAATATACTTCGTGATGGGCATCGCAATCCCGGCAATATCTAATTCCTGAAACGCGCTGCTATTCAGTGGGTCTGAAACCGGCGGCGCCGCAATCAAAACTAATGGAATAGAGTCGCTATAGGCAGTCGCGATTCCTGTAATCGCATTGGTAATTCCTGAAGCAGTCGTCAGCAGGACCACACCGGGTTTTCCGGTCGCACGGGCAAAACCGTCCGCCGCATGGACGGCAGCTTGCTCATGTTTCAATTGAACAAATCGGATATTTAATTGCTCTAATGCACTTATATTTGAAGCGCTACAGCCAAAAATACACTTTACCCCCAGTGAACTTAATGACTGAGCTATCATGTTACTCATTATATCTTCTTTTAACAATGACATTCTTTCACCTGATTCCCCGTTTTTTAAAATATTTTAAATTATCAGGCAAAAAATGTATGTGATATAAATCAAAGGTTTGAAGGTTTTTGTTGGCTATCAGTTCTATGAGTCAAAAACAAAAAGTCAAAAGGTTACTGCACAGGTTCGAACAGCACCGTACGAAAAGGAAAATTAAAACGTGAAATACCTTTACTTCTACTTGGATGGTCTAGGTGATTAAATTAAGGTATGACCACCTTCAACATGAAGAACAGTTCCGGTAACAAAACCGTTTTGGATTAAATACAGTACCCCTTGTGCAACATCTTCTGCATAGCCTATCCGTTTTACAGGGAGTTTGTTTGCCACACCGGTATAGAATCTATTACGCGCTTCTTCTGGCATTTTGCTGCGAGAGGGTGTATCAATAATGCCAGGGGAGATAACATTCACCCGAATGGGGGCGAGTTCCAGTGCTAAAGTTTGGCCAAGGTTAGAAACTGCGGCATTTACTGCACCAAGCGTTGCGGACCCAATCATGGATTTATAAGCTACCACCCCGGAAAATAAGGTAATTGAGCCACCCGCGGCAATCTTAGGTGCACCATATTTTGCTATGTGGAATTGTCCCCAAAATTTATTTTCGAACAGCTGACGTGCTTGGGCTACATCCGTCTCGAGAAAGGATCCTCCGGATGTTTCTGCCGCGGTAACGACCAAATGATCAACCATACCTACTTGTTCGAAGAACGAATGAACCTGGTTTTCTCGTGTCATATCGAGCGTATAGGTGGTTACGCTTCCGTCTAACTGCTCCTTTGCTTCCTGTAGTTTTTCCCCGGAACGGCTGGCGATTATCACTTCAGCATTTTCCGCTAATGAAAGTCTTGCTGTTTCCAAACCGATTCCTGAACTTCCACCGATAATTACAATTTTTTTACCATTTAACATGCTTCATTCCTCCGATTCTCGTTACTTTGTCTTGCCAAGGCCATTGTAATTCCAAAAGTTTCATATTTGAAGTAGTGATATTAAATTCATATAGTTACATTTTAGAAAGTTTCTTATTTTATAAGAAATAGAACCGTAAAAAAGTTTATTGCCATACTCTAAATAACAAAAAAGGACCAAATGGCCCTTTTTTTATCTCCTCTTTTACAAAGTTAGTCCGAATCGCTTTAATTCAATGAAAATCCCTTCTAATCGTTTTCCTTTTTCCGTTAATGTATATTCCACACGCGGGGGGACCTCCGGATATACCGTTCTTTTCACTATCCCTTGGGCTTCTAGGTCCTTAAGCCGGACCGAGAGTGTTTTCGGACTGATCCCATCCATCGATTTCAGTAGGTCGCTGAATCGCAGCGTTCCTTCAATAAGCAGATCCCGAATAATTAAAAAGGTCCACTTGGTCCCGATTACATCGAGCGTTTTGGCAATGGGACAAGGCTTGCCTGGTGTTCCTTTAGTCAGAACGATCGGCTCTAAATTATTCATGAAAACACTCTCCCGAAAAAATTTTTGATTGAATTCCTTTAACATATCACAAATCTATCTTTTCGGTAACTATATGAAAAAAATATCACTACTTCCGAAAATAAAGTTAATGTATATACAATAGTATTAGAAACCAAAAGATGTTCCCGAAAATGAGGAGGTAATCAAAATAAGTACAGGAAATCAACAAAATAAACTGCCCTTGGCGCTTTTGGCTGTGGTTTTGGAAGTATTCACGTTAACAAGTACTTTAAAGTCGCGACGGTTGTCACGGTGTTCGTCTGGGGTATTGCGTCATTCGCGATCGTTCCGGCTTTCCAAATCCGCGTACTGGCGAAAGCAAAAGGTCACCAAACCTCGGTTCCGCATTGAACATCAGCTCGTTTAATCTGGCCAATGCCTATAAGGAGAAGAGTAAAGATGAAAAATATACTTATTATAAACGGTCATCAAACATATAGTTCAGCGGAGGGGAAATTAAACAATACATTGATGGATAGCATGGTGAGTTTATTAAGTGAAAATAACGATATAAAAACGACAGTTATTCAATCCGGGTATAGTATTAAAGAAGAACAACAAAAGTTTTTATGGTCTGATATTGTAATTTATCAAACACCCATTTATTGGTTCAGTGTTCCAGGAGTATTTAAAACATATATGGATGAAGTGTATGCTTACGGGTTATTTTTTAAAGGATCTGATCAATATGGCAGTGGGGGATTATTAACGGAAAAAAAATATATGTTTTCGACTACGTGGAATGCTCCTGAAAAAGAATTTAATGATCCAGCACAGTTTTTTGAAGGAAACAATTTAGAAGAAGCAATTGAACATTTGCATCGAGCACAGAAATTTATCGGAATGAAACCGCTAAAGAGCTTCGCTTGTTATAATGTAATAAAAAATCCGAATGTCGATAAATTTGTATCCGAGCTTCATATACACCTAAAAGAGGCATTAGATCTTTAAACGATTGATTAAGAAAATTTTTCAATACAAAAATGGGGAAGCCTTGAGAGAGGCTTCCTTGCCATTTTGTAAGCAGTAAAACCAACCAACTCATTTCTTTCCTCCATCGTCTATTTTTTGTAAATACAATGTTTTCAAAAATACACAAGTTATAAAATTAAGCATTACACGATTCTTGATTGCTTTTATGACATGACACAACAAAACCCGCCTAAAATACCACTTAAACCTCGTTTCCTATGCCAGTTAACCACCTATTTGCCTCTATTCATTTTTTGATCCAATAGGACTTTCATATTCCTGCCTTAGCCCTTTCTCATGAGTTTTTAATTTTTATTAAGGAAATATTAAGGGTTTCCCATAATAATAGGCTTACAAATAATAAACTTCCTTGGTGTAGAGGGCGCAACTATACCATGGAGCAAAAGGAGTAAATCAAATTGAAGAAATGGATCATTATTATTATAAGTGTTTTAGTCATAGGGTTTGTAGGATATCAGTTCTATGGGTCAAAAACAAACAGTCAACAGGTTGCAGCACAGGTTCGAACAGCCACGGTACAAAAAGGAAAATTAGATGTGAAAATCAGTGGTTCCGGAACAGTGAAACCGGTTACCAGTGAGGACATTAAATCGACGATTGATAATAATGCAATCGATGAGGTTTTGGTTTCCGCCGGTGAAACCGTAACGAAAGGCGAGGAATTGGTTACCTTTACAGATGGCAGTGATCCGATTACTGCTCCTGCTGCCGGTGTGGTGACAGCCGTTTCGGTTGCCGCGGGAGAACGGGTAACAAACGGACAGGTTGTGGCACATCTCACCAATTATAAGGATTTACAAACTGTCGTCCAAATTGATGAACTGGATATTCCGAAAATTAAAACCGGTCAGTCAGTCAGCTTAACGGTAAGTGCCTACCCCGATCAAACTTTTACAGGAAAAGTAACTGCGATTGCCGCGGAGGGAACATCAACAAATGGCGTTTCGACCTTCGATGTAACCGTTCATATTGACAAGCCTGCAAACTTGAAAGTAGGAATGAGCACAGAAGCAAGTATTCTTACTGACAGTAAGGCAAACGCCCTTTACGTACCGATTGATGCCGTTCACACGGCCAATAATCAAAAATATGTTGTTGTCGCATCGGCAAGTACAGATTCTCAAACAAATACTACACAGCAAAAGACGGTTAAAACAGGGCTTGCGAATGATGACTATGTAGAAATAACGGAAGGTGTAACAGTGGGTGAAACCATTCAATTACCGCAGCTTGCTACAAGTTCCTCAACCTCTTCCACTAAATCGGGCAATATGATGGGCGGTATGGGAGGCATGCAGCCAAGCGGAGGTGGAGCACCTAGCGGAAGGAGCGGAAATTAATGAGCACTCCTATTATTAAAATTCAGAACCTTATGAAGACATATAAGCTTGGCGGTGAAACGGTTCATGCCCTCAATGATGTTTCACTTGAAATTCAAAAAGGCGAATTTTTAGCGATAATTGGTCCGTCAGGTTCGGGGAAATCCACATTAATGAACATGATTGGCTGCCTTGACAGACCGCAAACAGGGACGTATCTGCTGGATGGAAAAGATATTGGAAAAATGAATGATAACCAGCTGGCAACTATTCGTAATCAAAAAATAGGGTTTATTTTTCAAAACTTTAATCTTTTAACAAAATTAACAGCGGCCGAAAATGTGGAGCTGCCCATGCTTTATGCGGGCGTTCCTACAGCAGAAAGACGGGAACGGGCATTAGAAGGCCTGGACAAGGTAGGATTAAAAGACCGGGCAGGACACCTGCCGACCCAGCTATCGGGGGGCCAGCAGCAACGGGTCGCTATCGCCAGAGCAATCGTTGGCCAGCCGGCCATTCTGCTTGCGGATGAACCGACAGGAGCACTTGATAGTAAAACAAGCAAGGAGATTCTTCAGGTCATGAAGCAGTTAAATGAATTGGGCCATACAATCATTTTAATTACACACGATCTTGCGATTGCCAAACAAGCAGGAAGAATGGTCAGTATCCAGGATGGCCAACTGTTGGAAAATGGGGGTGAACTTATTGGGAATCTTGCAATCCATTAAAATGGCACTTCGCAGCATCAAAAATAATAAACTTAGAGCGATATTAACGATGCTGGGCATTATCATCGGTGTTTCTTCGGTCATTGTGCTGGTATCGATGGCCCAGGGCTCAGCCAAAAACGTCACAAGCCAGATCAATCAATTAGGAACCAATTTATTAACGATTAATACACAAGGGACGGATGTCACGTTAACAGAGGATAAAATTAGCCAGTTAAGCAAAATAAACGGCGTGAAGGCTGTGTCGCCCGTCGTTTCCGGCCGGGTAAATGTTAAAAAGGAAAGAACATCGTCGCAAATTACTTTAACCGGAACGAATGCTGCCTATGAGTCGGTTCGTGAAGCAAAGGTTAATCAAGGGAGATTTATCACTGACCTTGATGTCGAATATCGGCAGAAGGTTGTGGTTCTAGGATCCGATACGGCGTCCACATTCTTTGGAACTGATAACCCTGTCGGTCACTATATCCAAATCGAAGGCACGTCCTTCAAAATTGTCGGTGTATTAGCTTCGAAAGGAAGCTCATTGGGTCAAAGCGGTGATGATGTTGTCATTGTTCCGCTGAGCACGGGTGAACGTTTAGTGGGAAGCACCACAATTAGCCAGGTTTATTTACAAGGAAAAAGCGAGGACCAAATGGATTTTGTCTCGAATGAAGTCAAAATGGCGATGGCGAGTTTGTATCCAAACAAAAGTGACTCCTATACCGTTACAAACCAGCAAGACTTAATGGATACGATGAGCTCGGTTTCCAACACGATGACGATGATGCTGGGGGGAATTGCCAGTATATCCCTGCTTGTCGGCGGGATTGGAATCATGAACATCATGCTTGTCTCTGTTTCGGAGCGGACAAAAGAAATAGGCATCCGAAAAGCGATTGGCGCAAGAAGGCGCGATGTTTTACTGCAATTCCTAATTGAAGCAGTTGTCCTAAGCTCAATGGGCGGATTAATCGGAATCCTCGCAGGACTGGGATTAGGAAAAATCCTATCATCACTCATGAGCATGTCCGTTTCCTATTCAACATCCGTAATCTTATTATCATTTTTATTCTCGCTTGCCGTCGGAGTAGTATTCGGAGTATTCCCGGCCAACAAAGCATCCAAATTAAACCCAATCTAAGCGCTACGGTTTGAATAACGGTTTGCAATAACGGTGCCTGTCACCGTTCGTGGACATAGATATGGTTTTGTCCATCTGATGAGGACATTTTTGCATAGAACCCAGATTGGAGCAGTGGAGCTAAGCGGCGGCACTGGAAAAGGGAGAGTTGTTGGAAATATTTTTCCCTAACGCTAAAAAATTGTATTTAAGAAAAAATAAGATACCCCCATCATAATGAAATGATTAACTGAGAGGAGAATGAATAAATGAGGAAAACGAGAAAGGCGCATTTATGGATCGGTTTAATTGCATCAATCTTAATATTAATGGAGTCGATTACCGGATTGTTAATGAACGAGCCATGGCTAATTGGGCAGTCACAGGTTGAGGGCAGGGGGAATTTTCAACCGGGCCAAATGAATCAAACAACTGCAGTACAAAGTGGTACTACAACAGGTTCAAGCCCAACAACCGGGCAGGCCCAAGGACAGACAAGCGGGCAAGCAACCGAAAACGGTCAAACCCAGGGTCAAATGGGAAGTAACTCAAACGGGCAGCTTCAAGGTTCCGGCGGATTTGGCGGTGGACCTGGGGGAGACGGTGCATCGTCAGGATCGTTCATGAGCATAATAAAAGGTCTCCACCAAGGGCGAATCGGAACGACCAATATTAAATGGTTAGTCGACCTTGCCGCACTGGCTATGATCTTCTTAACCGGATCAGGAATATTCCTATCCTTGAAAGTGCTGGGAGCGGAGAAAAAAAGAAAAAAGAGGAAAACAGAAGAGCTATTAGCATAGAGGGTTCAAGGGCGGTGACTGTGTCACCGCCCTTTGATGTGGTGCCTGTCACCGTTCGTGGACACTTCTCTAGTTTTGTCCTCTTGAGGTGGACGTTTTTTGTTGCTGGCCACCGGTTTCCGAGCTCCATCCAGATATTGATATAACACTCTTTTTAGATGAAATAACATTGATATAATTTTGGTCGATTAGCTAGCAAGGTTATTTAATGAAAAAGTGACGAAAATATATAAAATTTCTGAACTATTATAATATAAAGATAATAACCCTGGACAAAAAAGAATAATAGTTTTAAAATACTATTTATTGCTTTAGTATCTACACTAATTGCTTTTTTTGGGAAGGTACTATAAATATATTTCAGAAAAATCAGTCAGAGGGGGAGACAATTGTGAAAAAGTTTACAAAGGTTGTAATGGCTTCGACACTAGTAGCCGGAATACTAGCCGGTTGCTCGGGAGCAAAAGGTAATTCAGGTTCAGGATCAAGTGATACGGTTAAAATTGGTGTTAACTTGGAGCTCTCAGGCGGTGTGGCTTCTTATGGCGAGTCACTGGCTTCAGGGATTAATATTGCAGTAGATGAGATCAATAAAAAGGGCGGAATCGATGGCAAGAAGATCGAGGTTGTAAAGGTTGATAATAAGTCAGATGCGGCAGAGGCAACGAATGCAGCCATTAAATTAACAAGTCAAGACAAAGTTACGGCTATTATTGGTGCCGCTACAAGTGGTGATACCGTAGCGCAGGCGCAGATTGCCGATGATACTAAAACCGTTTTATTAACGCCGTCAGGAACAAGTCCGAACGTAACGGTTGGAACAAACGGGAAAGTAAACGACTTCGTTTTCCGTACATCCTTTATTGATCCATTCCAGGGAACGGTTGCTGCGAATTTTGCTGCTAAGGAATTAAAAGTAAAAAGTGCAGCCATTTTTGCCGATAGTGCCAGTGATTATGCGAAAGGCCTTGCAGCATCTTTTAAAAAGACATTTGAAGCAGCAGGCGGAAAAGTTGTAACAGAAGAAGCGTATGTAGCGAAAGATACGGACTTCCGTTCTACTTTAACTCGAATTAAAGCAAAAAATCCGGAATTCATTTTTATTCCCGGATATTATGAAGAGGTTGGCTTAATTATTAAACAGGCCCGTGAGTTGGGCATCACTGTTCCATTTATGGGCGCTGATGGCTGGGATTCTCCAAAGCTAGTGGAATTAGCGGGAGCTAAGGCGTTAAATAACACCTATATCACCAATCATTACTCTTCTGAAGACCCGGATAAAAAGATTCAAACGTTTGTAACGACATTTAAAGAGAAAAACAATGGTGAGTCACCTAACGCTTTCAACGCACTTGGCTACGATTCAATTTATTTATTAGCAGATGCCATCAAGCGTGCGGGCAGCACAGATTCCAGTAAAATCAAGGATGCTTTAGAGAAAACTAAGGATCTGTCTCTTGTTACAGGAATTGTCACGATTGACAAGGAGCACAATCCAATTAAATCAGCAACCGTTTTAGAATATAAAGATGGAAAACAAGTGTTTAAGAGTAAAGTAAATCCATAATAAGCGAAAAAAATGGGAGGGTCATCCTCCCATTTTTTATTTTTTAAGGAAAAGAAAATCGTTGAAAAGATATCATAATGATAAATAGAAACAATTCGTCTTTACTTCCGACACATGCGTCGGCCAGGGATGGACCCAATGTTATTATAGAAAGGTTACCTATTTCCCCCTAACTAAGCTTTTTACCGCTTTTAGTGCTAACACTTTGATGATTCCACTTATATTCCAAACCCTTAGGGACATAATTGACCATTAAAGAAAGAAGTATTTCGGGATCTGAACTTGAGTTGATAATACTTTTATGATTTTCACTGGTAAAGCCCTTTTGAATACTGTGACTTATTAGGTTAAGAAGCGGATCATAATAGCCATTCACATTAAGTACACCAATTGGTTTTTGATGGATTCCAATTTGCCCCCAGCATAAAACTTCAAATAACTCTTCAAAAGTGCCTAAACCACCGGGTAACGCAATATAGCCATCTGCCAACTCACTCATCTTCGCCTTTCTTTCATGCATCGTATCGACTTCAATGAGCTTTGTAAGTTGACTGTGAACATTCTCCCCTTTTATTAGCCCTCTAGGCATAATCCCAACCACCTCACCGCCATGTGACAGCACTTCATTTGCAATTGCACCCATTAAGCCATATTTTGAACCGCCATATACGATAGAAAAGCCTTTCTCCGCCATGATTCTTCCAAGTTCTCTCGCTTTTTTCACATATTCTAAGTCATTTCCAAAATTAGAACCTGCAAAAATGCAAATGGATTTCATTAGGGCACCTCAGATCTATTTTAATAATAAAGTAATCCTATTCTACAATATATGTTGCCGTTATACGAATAAATGAATGCTTTGAGAGAGATTTTAGCTATTAAAAAGAGGCTTAGAGATAATTAAGACTGCAGCTTATATTTAAACAATGGTTTTCTTGTTAAGCTTAAAAAGTGTTTCGGGACAGAATGATAATTAAAAGATAGAGATAAAAAAAGCGTAAGGATCCCTTTTTAAAAAAAATCCTTACGCAATTAGCTAGACATTGACTTTTTCGTTCTCGGTAATTTTAAGCAGGTATTTGAGAAATTCTTCGCGGAGGTCGTCTCGTCTTAGGGCGAATTCGACGGTGGCTTGGAGGAAGCCTTGCTTGTCACCGACGTCGTATCTGCGGCCTTCGAAGTTGTAGGCATATACATCTTCTTGTTGGGCAAGTTCTTTAAGGGCGTCAGTTAGTTGGATTTCTCCGCCTTTGCCCGGTCGGGTGTTCTCTAAAATATCAAAAATCGCCGGGCTGATGATGTACCTGCCAAGGACGGCAACATTAGATGGAGCCTCTTGGATGGCAGGTTTTTCGACCAGGCCGCTAACTTTATAGATTCGGTCTTCGATATTTTTTCCTTCGATGATTCCATATTTATCAACATCCTGGAGCGCGACTTTCTGGACGCCAAGGATGGTAGTTTTGTATTCTTCATACGCCTCGATCATTTGCTTTAAACATGGCTTTTTGGCATGAACGATGTCGTCGCCGAGCAGGACTGCGAACGGTTCGTTGCCGATGAAGCTTTTGGCGCAGTAAATGGCATGGCCAAGTCCTTTCGGCTCCTTTTGGCGGATGTAGTGAATATTGACCATATCAGAGATTTTTCGTACTTCCTCTAAAAGTTTGTGCTTCCCCTTGGCTTCCAATTCAAGCTCGAGTTCCACGGATTTATCGAAATGGTCTTCTATTGATTTTTTATTTCTTCCAGTAATAATTAAAATTTCTTCAATCCCAGATTCAATGGCTTCCTCAATAATGTACTGTAACGTCGGTTTATCCACAATCGGCAGCATCTCTTTTGGTTGAGCCTTTGTCGCAGGTAAGAACCTTGTACCCAAGCCTGCCGCTGGTATAATCGCTTTCCGTACTTTCACTTTATCTCCTCCCTTAATCTAAAATAGGGCTGACCCCTTGTCCTATGCTATATTATAACACCATTTGCGGTGACAGGCACCGTTCGTGGACAAATAGGACTGTTTGTCCGCGTGGGGTGTACAGTGCGATGTGTTGCCGGCTTCTATTACAATTTCTTCTATTCATGGTAATATACTTATAAAACGTGATAGAAAAAACGGGGGGTGAAGTAAATGATAGCAGCCAAGGAAAATAGTGATCTCGAAGATGGTTTAAGGATCGATCAATCAGAGAGAGGTAATAGCCTGAAAAAGTATAGACCCGCCGTTTTTGGAATTGTCGTTATACTGGCAAGTGTCATAGGGTTATATTTTTATATGAACCATGAAGATAAGGTCAAGCTTGATACAAATGTAAATAGTCCGGCAAATATTGCGGCAAATGCGGAAAATGAAAAAAGGTTTGAAGCGGCAACCCCAAAAGGAAAAATGCCCTCCTATGAAACAATGAGTGAGGAGCAGCTAATACAGGAAGTTCACAATATGACTCACCAAAAGGTTGCGGCAGACAGAAAATGGGGGTCATCCGAAATCACAAAGGATAAGATTAACCATTTGTATAAGGCTGTTCTCAACAAAGAATTTAAAAATAATGAAGCTAAAGAAATGATTGTAACTATTCTTGAGCATTGGATCCAGGGTGATTTTAGTCATGCTGTCGAGGATCATAATCTTATATGGGCTTTTCAAGGTGGAAACGTAGGTAAAGCCACACGATTGTTAACACCTCTGGAAGAACAACAATATAGTAAGAAGAATTTTCGATAGATAGGCCGACACCTGATTGAATAAAAACAGCAATAGAGCTGCAACTGGAGAGAGGAATTTAAAAAGTTGTCATCTTTTTTTCACAACGCTCCCCTACTTTTCTAGTGCTGCAAGAGCGGCTAATGCGCCTAATAAGGGCTAACATGTTTAAAAGGGACTTATTGAAGTTGATGGAATAAAAAAAGGAGCTTCCCAAAAGGATATATTATAACCTTTTTGGTCGGCTTCTTTTTTAATACAATCAGCACATCCACAACAATGCTTTTCTGAGCTTAATGTTTCGTTTATATTTCCAACGGTTTCGTTTTTTAAGGGTTCCTGTCATTTGATTTCCTCCCTTTATTTTAGGTGGAATCTTTATCTGTTTAGACTTCTATTCCCAAAAAGCCTTACCTGCCAAAATCTGGGTTTCAATTGTTAAAACTAATATATGTTAGGACAGAGTATTTGGGAACATATTTTTAGAAAAGGAAGGAAGAGGTACTAACGATTGTAAGTCAGGAAACGAGAAGGGATGAGTGAATTTAATAATTCACAGCATCAAGTATAGTTTGTTCAAAATTTGATGAACCATTCCCTCGTGTAAAAATAGTATGTATTTACTTCCAAAATATAAAAATTAGCTCATTTGGGAACATTATGAGAACCAAAACAGGATAAAAAGGCTCCTGTATTTATTTTGTACTATCCAGTTTATTGGACAAGGAAAAAATATAAGGATGATCAAAAATTGGACAATAATAAAGCGATTATTGATATTGGTTCTAACACCATTAGATTGATTATCTATCGTATTAAAGCAGAAAATTTGATTAAGGAAATGGAAAATATAAAGGTTTCTGCCAGGCTCCAAAACTACATTGATCATAATCAGGTATTAAATTCAGAGGGTATAAATGTCCTGTTAAAAACTTTAATGGTTTTTAAAGAGATTATATCCTTGCATAAGGTTGCATCCACGAAAGCAGTCGCCACCGCGGCGATTAGGCAAGCAAAAAATCAAGATGAAATTAAACAATGTATAAATGATAAAATTGGGATTTCAATAAAGATTTTATCGGAAGAAGAGGAAGCTTTTTATGGATTCCTTGGTGTGATTAAAGCTACTGATATCAATGATGGAATAACCATTGACCTTGGAGGTGGAAGTATAGAAATTACCCGATTTTTAAATCGAAAAATGGTTAATTTTCATAGCTTCCCTATTGGGGTTTTATCGCTTAATAAACAATTTGTTAAAAATAAAGTTCCAACCGATCTTGGGATTTCTGAATTATCCAATTATTTGCAGCTGAAATTTCAGCGACTTAAATGGTTAGTCAATTGTCAGCTGCCGATTATTGGGATTGGCGGAAGTGCCAGGAATCTAGGGGAAATTGATCAGGCAATGAAATCTTATCCGCTCCATTCTCTCCATCAATATGAAATGAATATTAAGGATATATTAATGGTAAAAGCAAAGTTAGAGTTGTTATCCTTTCAAGAACTTCAAAAAGTAAAGGGGTTATCCAAAGAACGTTCCGATATCATTTTTCCTGCTATAGAGGTTTTTCTTTCTCTATACAAAACCGTTAATGCGCCATTTTTTCAACTTAGTGAAAAAGGGATTCGCGATGGGATTTTATATGATGAAATAAAGAAACAGCATCTTGACGAAAATGATTTTCAACAGAATCTTGAGGTTAATCTTTATCAAATGTCTTTAGAATTTGATATTGATTTGGAAAAAAGGCAGCAGGTATTTAATACCGTTAAAAGGCTGTTTAATACTTTCGGTCAAGCAGGGATTTTGGAGGATGTTGAACAGGATTTAGATGACTTGCGGTTTGCTAGTTATTTATACAATTTGGGAGAATTTTTTGAAAGAGACTCAGCAAGTGCTCACACATTTTATCTCATATCGAATCAAAATCTTGAAGGATTTTCCCATAAAGATCGTATCAAGATTGCTTTATTGGCTTCTTTCCAATCAAAGGATACATTTAAATCTTATGTAAGACCTTTTAAAGAATGGTTTCCTAAAAAAGAAAGACAAAAATTAAGGATCCTTGGGTCCCTTTTAAAAGTATCCTTTGCCTTAAATAGAACGAAAAGAAATATCATATTGGATGCCAAGTGCCGTGAGGAGGAAGGTCATTTACATCTTAAGCTTTATTGCAATAAAAGCTGGCAAATAGAGCAGCAGGAAGCCGAAAAACAAATAAGGCATTTAGAAAAGTCTCTTGGAAGAACGATTGTTCTGCAATTTCAATTAACTTAAAAACCTTTTGATATGGAAAATTACAGTTGTTAAAGGTGTTGAGATAGAATTGGAAGAGGTTATTGATTTAAATAATCCGGACTATTATAATAACCGCGAGCTTAGCTGGTTGGCATTTAATAAGCGGGTGTTGGAGGAAGCAATTGACGAACGAAATCCTTTACTAGAAAGGTTTAAATTTCTAGCTATTTTTAGTTCAAATCTCGATGAGTTTTTTATGGTTCGCGTGGCAGGTTTAAAAGACCAAATAAAAGGCGGGTTTAACAAACCGGAAAATAAAGCTGGTTTAACTCCAAAGGAACAAATTTGTGAAATTTCAAAAATTACTCAAGATCTAGTAAAAACGCAATATAACACATTTAAACAGCTTATTTCCCATTTGGAAAAAGAAGATATTTCCTTTTTTTCTATTAGTGATTTATCGGAAGAAGAATTAAATAAACTGGAACAACATTTTGATCAAGTTATTTTTCCTGTATTAACGCCTATGGGGATTGATGCCTATCGCCCATTTCCATTACTCTCCAACAAAAGTACGAATCTTGCAGTGGTATTATGTGATAAAAATCCTTGTTCAACCATTCATAAAAAGCTGGCAATTGTGCAAGTGCCTAGAGGTTTTGATCGATTTGTAGACGTTCCAAATCAGGATGAAAGTAATCGAAAACGATTTGTTTTTATTGAAGATCTTATTAGCCACTTTGTTTTCAAATTATTTAAAGGTTTACAGGTTCAATCGGTAACGCAATTTCGGATCACAAGGAATACAGATTTAGAAATACACGAAGAAGGGGCAACAGATTTTTTAAAAGAGATTGAAGAAGAGTTAAAAATGAGAAAATGGGGTGAAGCCGTTCGGTTAGAATTTTCAAATAAATTGTTAGATCAGGAAATGTTAAATTATTTATTAGCCGAGATGGAAATTCACAAGGAAGATGCTTATTTTCTTAACGGTCCTCTCGACCTCACGTTTTTATTCAAATTTTATAAACAGATTGCTCCTTTAAAGGAGCATCTTATCTTTGAAACATTAATCCCACAACCTGCAACGGATCTAATCAAAAATAGAAGCGGGAACAAGTATAATATTTTTGATATTGCTGGAAACAAGGATATACTTTTACATCATCCATTTGAATCTTTTGAACCTGTTATAGATTTTGTTCGTTGTGCTGCAGAGGATCCTAATGTACTTGCGATAAAACAAACTCTCTATCGAGTGAGTGAAAACTCTCCTATCATTGAACATTTAATCAAGGCTGCTGAAAACGGGAAACAAGTACTTGTCTTAGTTGAGTTAAAAGCAAGATTTGATGAGGAGCATAATGTGCAATGGGCAAAAGAGCTTGAAGAATCAGGCTGCCTTGTTATTTACGGAAAGACATTCTTAAAGACACATAGCAAAATTACACTTATTGTTCGAAAAAAGGATGAAAACATCCAACGTTTTGTTCACCTTGGGACAGGCAATTATAATGAAGAAACGGCAAAAGTTTATACTGATTTAGGATTAATTACCTCAAATAGCGAATTTGGTCTAGATGCAACCAATTTTTTTAATTATTTAAGCGGATTTATGGAGAAGCCGCACTTTACCCATTTTGTTATGTCTCCCTTAGAAATTCGCGAGGATTTTATTCAGTTTATTGACAAAGAAATTGAGTTTCATAAACAATATGGTAATGGCAGGATTATCGCGAAAATGAATTCCTTTACTGAAAAACAATTAATCATGAAGCTTTACGAAGCTTCTCAGGCTGGAGTTAAAATCGACCTTATTGTTCGAGGGATATGTTGTCTTAGGCCGGGGATTAAAGGAGTTAGTGAAAATATCCGAGTACGCAGTATAATTGGACGTTTCTTAGAGCATAGCCGAATCTATTATTTTCATTACAATGGTGAAGAAAAAATCTTACTTTCCTCAGCGGATTTAATGACTAGAAATATTGAAAAGCGGGTTGAAATCGCTTTTCCTATTTATGATAAAAAATTAAAGGAACGTATTAAACGAATTTTTTCCATTTACCTTATTGACAATGTAAAAGCACGTGAACAAGATCAAAATGGATGTTATTCCTATGTGGAAAAAAGACAGGAAGATGAAGAAATTTACAGCCAACTGGCTCTTTTTGATTTGGCTTACCAGGAAGCAGATGCTGAGATCGAAAGGCTGATAAATCACTATACATGAATTGAATTTTTATTGGAGAATTTAACATGAGAAGGGAGGAGGTTTATCTGTATGTTTAAAGGAGCATCACTATGGGCTGGTTTAATTTCTGGAGCTATGGCGCAATTAAAAGATACTCATGCCATGACATCAGGCCATATGAATAAAAAGGACTATGCGATTCAAACTTCTAAAAATGTTACAGGGAGTATTGGCACCATGGCCGGTATTGAATACGGAGCAATCCTTGGTTCATCGATTTTACCTGGACCTGGAACCGTTTTAGGGGCTTTAATTGGCAGTATGGTTGGGAATTGGATCGGACATTATGCAGGTCATCATGCTGGTCATATTGTTTTTAATAATCAGATTGTGATAAATAACCGTTTAACAGTTGATGAAAGACCAAAGCTTACGTAGTTCACAAAAAAGAGGAATCTGGGATTCCTCTTTTATTGGTGTCATTGGGAGACTTTTATTAAACTATGATTGAAATGGCGATTTTCCAACCAAAGAATTATACGCCTTATCACTTAATACATTTTGAACATTTTTATTCATTGACATATTTTTGTTCCTGTTGATATTACTTTTCTTTATTTTTTTCGAGGCAGGGCCAGGATTATGTACCACATGATTTTGAACGTCATTTAGGTTATCCATCATAAATTCCTTACCCATCTCCATGCTATGAGTTAGGCCGGATGGTGCTTTTTCTACATTTATTTTCATATCGTCAAACACTTGATTCATTTTTGTTTTTGTTGAATCACCTACGTTTTTGATCATTTCTGAAAAATCCGGCAGAACCATTTGTTCTTTTTCAACCTTGGCGTCCTCAACGATATGACCAATTTCTTTTCTTGCCCCAATCGATAAAACCTTCACCTGATCACCGACCGAGAGAAGTGCTGCAGCCCCTTTGACGAGCATTTTTCTCGTGCCTTTCCTTGCTTCCGGAGACAACGTTAATATAAGTGTTGCTGCAGTAAAGGCAATGCCTAGTGGATTGCTTAATGAAAATAAGCGCTTAAACATTCTATGATCCTCCTCATTTTTACTTATTAAATCATTTCCAAAATCCACAAAAATTATCCTTAAGGCTTTAATTTTTATTAAAAGACGAATAGTTTGCCTTAAATCGATAAAAATAAAGTGTATTCAAAGAGATGGTGAAGTGTTTAATCGCAGGAGGTCTCATGCAGTGGAACTAGATATAAAAAAACGGTCCTATCATGTTATATCGGGTAGATTGAGGACGGAGCTTTATGGATTAAAAAATAATCCTGATGTAGCAGAAAGCTTTGAGCACGTTTTTTCTTCAAAAAAAGGAATTCTTCATATTGAAACAAACCTCATTTCGGGAAAAATCCTTTTACAATTTGATGAAAATGTTATTTCTCTTAAGGAATTATGTTTCCACATTTCGAAATTTGAAGAAAAGCTGTTTAAACAATTCTACTGTAATGACGATGGAGTTGAGGAAGATGCAGATGGTACAGAAGCGGAGACTTTCAATCAAGTTGCCGCCACTTATGATTTTTCTACTGAAAGTGCTCAGAACCAAGGGTCTGCACAAAAAATTGTAAGTTCTATTTTAAGATATTTGCCCAAGAATCAATTGGCACGGGCACCTGCAGACGAAAATGTTCCATTACCCTTAGCCCTCTCGGTGACTGGATTAGGAATTTTAGGTATTAAACAATTATTTTTCGGAAGGTCAATACTTGCCAGACATCCGCTGCCTTTTTACCTAGCTGCCGCCTTGTCTGTCAGCACAGGATACTCTTTTATCAAAAGGCGTCTTCAGAAATTTCGGCGAGGACGAAGGGTGAATATCGATTTACTGTTGTCAGCCAGCGCTCTTACTCTTGCCCTTATAAGGGAAAACCTAATTGTATTGGCAGGTTTAAGCTTGATCCAATACTTGAATTGGAAAAGAGAGAAGTCTGTTAAAAATGGATTAATGGATCAAGAATTTGTATCTGAAGATATTGAAGCTTATAGCCGAAATGCTAGCAAGCTTGGTATTTTGGGAGCTGCTGCTGCGTTAGCTGTTACTCGAAATCCACTAGTATCACTAGGAGTTTTGCTTGCTGCTAATCCTCGTCCATTAATTGTTTCTACGGAATATGCATGGAAACAAGCTGAACATGTGGCAAGGGAAAGCAACCAAGCAATCCCGATAAACGGTTCAATTTCACAATTGGCACAAACGAAATGTGTTGTGTTTGAAGACGCGTCGCTGCTAACTGCCAATGGAACCATCCGTAAAGAATGTATACCATTATTAACTCATTTACCAGGCGGGAAAGTCGCGGTTGTTAACAATGAATTAAAGGGTAACCTTAATAAACTTGAAAAAAATTTAATGGATTATGATGTTCAACTGACTTCACATCAAGATTTAAATATTAGTTCGCGCGAAGAGGTACTCGTTGTTGTTAAAGATCAGGTTAATGAAAATAACAAGGTTATTTCTTTTTATCCTTACTGCACATCTGGACAATTGAGTTGTATCGCAAATACCATTAAAAGCAGTAAGGATTTAAGAAAAATTATAAAACGCAATATATGGATAACGAGAATATGGAATATGGCCGGGTCTTTACTCGCTCTGCCAATGTTAATTAGTGCACCTCTAGTAAATCTAATTGGGGATGCCATTTCTCTGACATTTATCTCAAATGCAAAAAATTGGACAGAACGAAGGTTTGCTCCGCCGTACCAGAAGCAGGAGAGCGGAACTAATGAAGGTATTAGTAAATTTCCATGGCATACAAAAAGCACAGAAGAAATTCTGCGATCCTATAAAATAGATGCTCATAAAGGGCTAAGTACAGAACAAGTAAAACAGGCTCTTCCTTTATACGGGAAGAACCAGTTGGTTTCAAAAGCACGTTCCCATTGGATAAAAACCTATCTTGGCCAGTTTAAAGAATTCACAACACAGGTATTAGGAGCCACTGCCCTTCTTAGTGCGTTTACCGGGCATTTATTTGATGGAATTATCATGGGCACCATTCTTCTTATTAATGCAGGAATTGGAACGTTCCAGGAGAGAAAAGCTGATCGGGCCGTGGAGACAATGAGTCAATTTGTGCCTCCAAACTGCCGTGTCGTTCGTGATGGCACCCTAAAAGAAATTGAAGCTTATGATTTAGTTCCCGGGGATATTGTTGAGTTAGAGGCCGGGGACCGGATTCCGGCGGATCTTCGCATTCTCCAAGCTTGGAACTTAGAAGCAAATGAATCGGCATTAACAGGAGAATCTCTTCCTGTCGAAAAGAAAGATGCAGTTTTAACCGAGTCCACGCCAATATCAGATCGGAACAATATGCTTTATATGGGCACGCACATTACTCGAGGGAAATGTATCGCCATTGTGGTTCAAACAGGCAAAAATACAGAAATGGGGCATTTGCTAGCTCTATTATCAGAAGATGAAGATCATACAACTCCACTTCAAAAGCAAGTGACCACGATAAGCAAAAAATTTATGAAGGGTGCTTTAGTTGTTGGAATTATTGTCTTTATTACAGGGTTAATTCGAGGTATTCCAATTACAGAAATGGTGACAACGTCTGTTGCCTTAACAGCTTCTGCGATTCCGGAAGGGCTGCCGATAACCATTACATTTGCGCTTACTGCAGGAATTTTTCGGATGGCGAACAGAAAGGCGCTGGTTCGTAAGCTCTCTGCTTTAGAAACGTTGGGAAGAACCACTGTTATTTGTTCAGATAAAACAGGCACGTTAACAAAGAATGAAATGACCGTAAAACGGATCATTACAATAGATCAAGAATTTGAAGTAACGGGTGACGGTTATCATCCTAAAGGTTCCATTATTGGACTTAACAAAGGAAAAACAATTCCGAATGAGGTAGATCAACTTTTAAACATTGCCTTACACTGCAATGATTCCCAGCTGTATCAAGAGGATGGGCGCTGGAATGTAAAAGGCGATCCGACCGAAGGAGCACTTCTTTCTCTTGCCGCGAAAAGAGGACTGTTTAAAGAAAATCATAGCCATTGGAAACGGGCTGGAGAAATCCCGTTTGATTCTACGAGCGGTAAGATGAGTGTTGTTTGTCATGAAGGCGCACATGCAGACCAATGTCTGCTGTTATCAAAGGGTTCGGTTGAAAAGCTTTTGTTCCATTGCACCCATTATCAAACAAACGGTAAGGTTTATGCATTAACAGACAAGATTCGCAGCCAAATCATTAATAAAAACGATATATTGGCAAGTCAGGCATTAAGGGTATTAGGATTTGCCTACCGAGAGCTGGAGAATTTTAACGGAAAGATGGAAGATGCCGATCGGAATCTTATTTTTGTCGGAATGGTCGGGATGATCGATCCGCCAAAACCGGAAGTGGAAAAAAGCATTCGAGAAGCCGTCGAGCTAGGTATTAAACCAGTAATGATTACTGGCGATCATCCCTTAACGGCGCTTTCGATCGCGAAGCAAATTGGCATTTTTGATGATAAAAAGAAAGTGGTAACAGGACAGGAACTTGATCATCTTTCAGATGAAGCATTGAAAGCCATTATTGATGACATTGCCATTTATGCCCGAGTAACTCCGGAACATAAGCTCCGCATCGTTACGACTCTTCAGGAAAAAGGACATATCGTCGCAATGACAGGCGATGGTGTTAATGATTCACCCGCTATTAAAAAGGCAGACGTAGGAATAGCAATGGGCCAAACCGGAACTCAGGTAACAAAAGAAACGGCTGATATGGTTTTGAAGGAAGATCATTTTGGATCCATTGTGGACGGAGTCAAAGAAGGACGAACGATTATAGGTAATATTCGAAAAGCTATCGGCTGTCTGTTAAGTGGGAATCTCGCTGAAATACTGGTATCTTCCGTTGCGGTGATGGCTGGAATGCCGCTGCCAATCGTACCGGTTCAGATATTACTAATGAATATGCTGACAGATGCTCTGCCTGCGATGATCCTGGCGGTAAATCCCGGAAAGAAAAACAAAGAAACAAAACGGCAGGAAATCGTCGATAGTAATCTTTACAAACAAGTCATTACACGCGGTGCTATCTTAGGGGCTGGATCATTAGGGTTATTTGTTTGGAGCCTGAGAGTTGGAATGACATTAGCTGCTGCACAAACCGCGGCCTTCGCGACGTTAGTGGCAGGACAACTCATTCAAACCTTTTCATGGAGACAAGCCGGATCAGGGGAATCTATTAATGACCTGAAACGGGATCGATTCTTGGTTGGAGCCTTAGGGATTTCCTGGTTGTCGTTGTTAGGAGTTATTTATATTCCTCCACTAGCTGGAATTTTTAAAACCGTTGCTCTGCCTATATGGAATTGGGGGCCTATTCTATTAGTTTCCATGGCAGCAGCTAGACTGTCAAAACCGGTATCACAATTATGGATATCACGGCATTCGCTTGTAAATCCAAATGTTGAGCTATCAATTGCATAATTTGGGTATAAAAAAAGAAAGATATGACGAGAAATTAACTATTGTTACTTTCACTTAAGGAGGTCTAACTGTGTTTGCAAGAAATCTACAGCGTGTTGTGGTAGGATCAGCAATTGCAATAGTATCAACAGCGTTATTCCCTGTCATTAAGGAAACGCTTCGCCCTATAGCTCGTGATTTAACAAGGCAAATGAAATATTTCGTTGTCGTTACCAAAGAAGGAATTGAAGATTTAGCGGCAGAGGTAAAGTTTGAAAGGCTTAGAAAAAGTCTTGATAAAGATATTTTTATTGAGAGTGAAGGTGTTGAAACGGAGCATCAAAATCGAATTTTCCAATAAAAATTCGATTGGCTAAAAGAGGAGGCGTAGCATGGAACAGCAAAAAGACAATGAGGTGATTGTTCAATTAAAACAGGCACTTTCCCATTTAGAGCAAGCCATCCGTTTGACCATTCAATCGCTGAAGGAAAATCAAGATTCCAAAAACAATTTAGGATATGTTTGGGAAGAATTTCTTGGAACTTTTTTTGGAAAGATAAAAACCATTGGTAAAGAGAATAAAATCAATTTGTTAAATCTTGTCTCATTTGAAAGGCTTAAAAAATTTCAATAACTGTATCCGATAATATAAAATTGATATTTTTAACAATAACCTCGGAATTAAACCGAGGTTATTTTATTAAGAGAAGGCAGCGGGGATTGATGCTGGTTCTTTTCTAAAAATGAGAAGTTGACAGTTATGAACGTGTTTGATATTATTATCTCGAATTCGAGATAATTTTTTTGACGGGAGGTTTTAACATGAAATTGCTAGGTTTGCACCATGTGTCGATTTTAACGGGTAAGGCGGAAAGAAACTTTCAGTTCTATACGAAAGTGTTAGGGATGAGATTGGTCAAGAAGACAGTAAACCAAGATAATACAGAGTCTTATCATTTATTTTATGGTGATGCGAATGGCAGCCCGGGGACAGAAATTACCTTTTTTGATATACCCGGGCTTGGGCATACGTATCCGGGAGTGTCGAGTATTTCTTCGACTTCGCTTAGGGTGAAGGATACCAATTCGCTTCGCTACTGGGAAGAGCGTTTTAATCAATTTGGCATTATCCATGATTCGATTATCAAAAGAGCCGATCGGGATACGCTGGCGTTTCAAGATTATGATGGCACACGGTTAATATTGGTGGCCGATAATGGTGAAGCGGGTGTTCGGGCAGGAGAGCCTTGGGAAGGAAGCGAGGTACCGCGGGAACATGCGATTCTTGGCTTAGGTCCTGTTACCTTAACACTTGCCATTGCGGAACCAACGGTAGGAGTCTTAACGGAAGTAATGGGTTTCAGACATGTTGGATCCTATCCGTCAATTGCAGGCGATTTTCCGGATATTCAAGTGTATGCAACAGGCGAAGGCGGTACGGGCGCTGAGGTGCACATTGAAACCCGAACTGATTTACCAAGAGAACGTCCGGGCAGGGGCAGTGTGCATCATGTAGCCTTCCGCGTTCCGAATGAAGAGGAATTTGAAAATTGGGTCAAGCGAATTTCATCGTTTGGTTTGATGAATTCAGGAGAAGTGGAACGCTACTATTTCAAGGCTTTGTATTTTAGAGAGCCGAACCACATTCTATTTGAATTATCAACCGATACTCCGGGATTCGATGTCGATGAGCCAATTGAATCATTGGGTGAACGCCTAGCTCTACCGCCATTTTTAGAGCCGCGCCGTGAGGAAATAGAGGCAAAGTTAAGGCCGTTGGAATTTTAGGTGACAGGCACCATTCGTGGACACATTGGAGGGTTTATACGCGTGGAATAGACACGAAATGCTAGGTACGATTCCGATTTTCAACCCAACTTGTCCGGTTTTCACACACTTTTCACACATTTCTTCCAAGGTTATTCCGAATCCTTTGTCTATACTGAGAATGAAATTGAAAGACAAATGTGAGGAGAGATGATCGTGAAAAAAGGAATTATTGTTGGTCTCGGAGCTATTGTGCTTGCAGGTGGCTTTTACGGAATCAATAGCGTTTACGCTGATCAAAATCAACCGGCAACTGCTGCAAATACGGTAACAAATGCGGGCAAGGCTGCGACCCGTCCTCTCGGTGGAAAAAGATTGCAGGTTCTCAGCCAGTATACCAGTCAAATCCATCAGGTAAATAAGCTGCGGGAAGAACGATTAGACTTAAGAAAACAATTAATTGAAAAAAAGGATCAGCTCCTTGATTTATTGGTTGCGGCTAAGAATAGTGGAAATAAAGATGAGTTTAAGCAAGCCAAGGACGTTAAGAAACAATTAAAATCACTAAATGGTGAGATGCAAACCCTTTTAAAGGATGGTAATGATGAAAGAAAGGCGCTTAAGGATGCGCTGAAAAACAATAATGGCCAGGGAAGCGACCAATTTAACAAACTTATTTCAACTGATCAACAAATTAATGAAAAATTGAAATCGAAGCTCGATGAATTAACTAAATTGATCGATATTTTTAATAACAAGGACGGCTCAAATCTTTAATAATTTTACCAAAGGGATAGTGTTTTAAAGCTATCTCTTTTTTATATATAATGGATGCGAGGTGAGAGAGTTGAAGCATGTTTTTGTGGTGGACGATGAGAAAAATATTCGCGATATTTTGCAAAAATACATTGAAAATGAAGGCTATAAGGTGACGCTTTTTTCTGATGGACAGCATGTTTATCAGGAAATGCTGCGGTTAAAACCTGATTTGTTGATTATAGACATCATGATGCCCCATATTGATGGGTTGGAGCTTTGTAAAGAAATCCGCAAAACCAGTGATATTCCGATTATTTTTGTATCGGCACGGGACGGCGAGTTCGATCGGATATTGGGGCTGGAGCTTGGCGGTGACGACTATTTAACCAAACCGTTCAGTCCAAGAGAGCTGATGGTTCGGATAAAAAATATTTTTAGACGGATTGAAAAATCTTCCGGCGGTGCGCAGCAAATTGTCACCATCCGCGATGTGACGATTGATACGGATAAAAGGTACATAGAAAAGGATGGACAGGAAATTAAGTTGACGACAAAGGAGTACGATTTGTTTTTATTTCTGGCGAAAAATAAAGGAAAGCCTTTTACGAGGGAAGAATTGCTTGAATTTATCTGGGGCTACGAATTTGCGGGAGACGGCAGGCTCATCGATGATTTGGTCAAACGGGTTCGAAAAAAGCTTGAGCATTCATCGGTGGAATTGTCGACCATTTGGGGATATGGGTACCGTATTGATGACTAAAATCGGCTCAAAACTATTGTTGACGTATTTCCTTTTGATTATCAGCATTTTTTTTATCACCAGCCTTTCGTTCCACTTTATCTCGCAACGATATTTAATTAATGGGACCGAGCAACAGCTTCAAAAGGAAGCAAAGGTAATTAGCCAATTACTCAGTAAGGGTTCCCTCTCAAGGGTGTCGATTCAGGATAAGCTTGTGAATCGAAAATTGCTGGCCATTTCTGAGCGCTTGACGTCTTCTAAAATGATTGTCTGGACAGGAAATCAGGATATTATCTATTCGGACCTGAAGGAAGTTACGTTGGCACAATTAGAGCAACAAAGTAAAGGGCCCGGGCGCAAGTTTGTTACGAAGACAGTGGAGATTTCTGCGAAAAATGGCAGGACGAAAGGGTATGTCACACTGATCGCAAGAATTGAGGATATAAAAGAAATTAATAAGCTGATGCGAAATTCGCAGCTGATAAGTTTAATTATTTCGGCTATTATTGCGCTTTTTTTAGGAGTGTTTTTTGAAAAAAGCTTAACGAAACCGATCCGGTTGTTATCGGCCTATATGAAAAATTATACGGTACGGGGCACGAACAAGGAAATTTCCATTCAAACGAAGGATGAAATTGGCGAATTGGCTGATAGTTTCAATGCCTTATCCCGGAAAATGAAACGATATGATGAGGATCAAAAAGTGTTTTTTCAAAATGCCTCGCATGAATTAAAAACACCGTTAATGGCAATTCAAGGAAATGCAGAGGGAATCCTCGATGGCGTGGTTACGGGTGAAGATGCGAAACATAGCTTAAATGTAATCATCGCTGAAAGCCAGCGCCTGAAAAAAATCGTTGAGAGTGTTACGTATTTGGCAAAGCTGGAAAGTATTGAGGAGTCGTTTAACTTGGCAGAAGAGTCACTGGACAGGGTTATTCGGGAAGCGGTAGAGAGTGTAGAAGCGATTGCCGAACAAAAGGGAATCGAAATTTTTGTTGATAATCATGTTACGGGCAAAGTTCTCATGGATTGCGAGAAGATGAAGAGAGCGTTTATTAATTTAGTAGGGAACGCCATACGATACGCTGAATCGAAGATTGTAGTGAAAAGCTTTGTGACAGGCGGGAAGAAAATCATCATCGAGATCAAGGACGATGGAGCAGGATTTGCATCGGGAGAAGAAACAAAAGTGTTTCAACGATTCTATAGCGGAAATGCCGGAGGCTCGGGAATAGGCTTAGCCATCACCAAAGCCATCATCGAAGGTCACAACGGAACGATAATTGCCTTCAATGGACAGCCGAAAGGTGCCGTGTTTCAAATCTGCATTGGGTGACAGGCACCGTTCGTGGACAATGGTGCAAATGTGTCCGTTCAGTAAGGACATATGGCGGGAGAGATTAGCTTTGATACGGTGAAGATTGAAAGTGTTGTATTAAGGCTAGTCTTTGCTATTTCTTTTCTATTAATAGGTCAATAGCGGAAACCTTTTTAATCACGGAAAACAATTACGAAAAGTAGTATCGCTATTATCTATACTGACAAATATTGTCAATATTTTAAGAACTGTGTCGGTCTTTATCGAGAAGAAATTCTATCAAAAGTAAAGTGACTTAATATAAAATTATGAATGTTAAGATAATAATTTTAGGAGGTCTGGATTGTGAAAAAGAAGAAAAAGGGAATGGCTATCGTAGCCAGCAGTATTCTAGCAATATCTCTAACATCTTTTAACTTGCACACATCTGCAACCACACAGAGTGGAAGCAATAATTATTTAATTGCTTATAATAAGTCGCTGCCAGTAGACTATCAATCTGCCATTAAAAAAGCAGGAGGAGAAGTATTGCGAGCAATTCCAGAGATTGGAGGCTTGGAAGTTCGTTCATCGAACCCTGCTTTTCTTGACCAGTTAAAGTCAGATTCAACTATTTCCGCGGCAAACGTTGAAAGGGCTTACAAGTTGGATGACGAACAACCGGCAGGTTCAGATGGTCAACCTGTGACGCTTCACCCTGATGCTGATGGTACATATTGGAGCTCACAATGGGATATACAGCATTTGACCAACAATGGGAAGTCGTTCGCAATTGAATCAGGAGGTACAAAAACCGGTAGCGGCACGGTTACTCATAAAGCAATTGTAGGGGTTATCGACACTGGAATTGATGCCAACCATCCAGATCTTAAAGCAAACTTTGTGGGCGGCCGGAATCTCGTCCCTGCTGGCGGATACTCTGGAAAAGATAGTGGTGAAACGGGTAACCCTACCGATGTTTTAGATCGTGAAGGTCACGGAACACATGTGGCCGGTTCTATCGCCGGCAATGGAAAAATAAAGGGTGTCGGTCCTAACTTAGGCATTCGTTCCTACCGTATTTTTGACAGTAGCGGCAGTGCGCCAACAACACCAATTGTAGCTGCTATTATTGCGGCTGCTAATGATAAGGTTGATGTAATTAACATGTCGATTGGCGGATATGATAATTTGAAATATACCTATAACGGTACACGTTATAGTGATATCGCTGATGTTCTGCTTTGGAAACGGGCGATTCAGTATGCTGTTAATCATAATGTAACAGTGGTAGCTGCAGCTGGTAACGAATCACTCAATTATGCCGATAAAAAGTCACTTACTGATTATTTGAATACAAACTATGGTGATTCAAATCTTGTTTTCAGTGGTGTAACCATTGAAACACCTGGCGGAGTTCCCGGGGTTATCACGGTTTCATCTTCAAATAAGTGGTCAAAGGATCAATTAGCTTTCTACTCAAACTTTGGAAATAGTTTTATAGATGTAGCTGCACCTGGCGGAGATAATGGTCCGGTATATGCTAAGTCAGGTGATTTAAGCCAACGCGATTTCACCTATCGCACGTTGTCTACTTGGCCAACCTACTTGGCACCATATTTCACTACTATCGATCCTGAACATCCAGGCTATGCCTACCTGCACGGAACTTCAATGGCTTCACCAAAAGTTGCCGGTATCGCGGGTGTAATCAAAGCTGAACATCCTAATTATAATCCTGCTCAAGTAAAAGCACTGATTGAAAAGACAGCACTTGATTATGGCAAACCTGGTCACGATGCTCTGTATGGAGACGGGGAAGCCAACGCCTATACTGCTTTGACAGGTAAATAGAATTTTGGTGACAGGCACCGTTCGTGGTAAAACTATCAAATGTTCACATGGAAAGACAGGTGGTTTTGCGACTATCTGTCTTTTTTTTGTTAAGATGGATTTATAGATTAAATGGTGACAGGCACCGTTCGTGGACAAATTGCCATTTTTGTCTGTTTCAAGTGGACAGTGTGATGGGAGAGTCACCCTTGATCTAATAAAAAATACTTTCATAATAATAACCAACTAATATATAAGAGAAAGAAAGGGAAGGGGAATTATGTCAAAAATTGTGGTAGTAGGAAGCTATGTTGTTGATTTAATGAGCCGCACTCCGCACCTGCCAAAACCGGGAGAAACCGTCCTTGGTGGTCCGTTTAAGATGGGGTCCGGAGGAAAAGGGGGCAATCAGGCAACTGCAGCGGCACGATGTGGTTCAAAAGTTACGTTTGTCACCAAGGTGGGTGATGATATTTTTGGAAAGGAAGCTTTTAAGCATTTTACTGTCGAAAACGTGAATACTCAGTTTATTAAAATTGATTCTGATCAGGCTACAGGTGCGGCGTTGATTTCCGTGGATGATAATAGCGAAAATAGTATTGTTGTCTCTTTAGGGGCTTGCGGAACAATCACGAAAGCAGACGTATTAGAAGCAGAAGAGGAAATTAAAGAAGCAGACATCGTACTTTTGCAATTGGAAACTAGTATTGAAGCTGTTGTCACCTCAATAAACTTAGCTAGTGATAATGGCGTTCCGGTTATTTTAAATCCGGCACCATTTCAGGAGTTTCCAAGGGAAATTCTTGCAAATGTCAACTTTATTACTCCAAATGAAACCGAAGCATTTGAATTGAGCGGCGTTGAAGTAACCGATGAAGAAACAGCGCTTGTAGCAGCACGAAAGATTTTTGAAATGGGTGTTGGAACGGTTATTATCACAATGGGCGGCAAAGGAGCATTTCTTTACACTGGTGGTGAAGAAGGAGAACTCGTCACTGGATTTAAGGTGGAAGCTGTCGATTCAACCGGCGCAGGTGACGCCTTCAATGGCGGATTCGCTTTTGGTCTCAGCAAGGGGTTGTCCGTGCGGGAAGCAATGATCTTTGGTCAAGCTGTCGCAGCGTTATCCGTCACAAAGATAGGCACTGCACAGGCAATGCCACATGAGCATGAAATCAAAGAATTTTTAGCTGAGCAAGGCATCAGCACAGTTGAACGGTAAAGCGGTGGTAAGGTGGGGAAGTCCCGGTCATAATGCACATCCGAAAAAACTCCAAGCCAATAAAAATCCAGGCTTGGAGTCTTTATTTTTATTTTACGACAGCCCCCGTTTCGGGACCGCCGTAAATTTGGACTTTGCCAAATTGGTCTGTTTGAATAATATAGACGTTTGGTTGCGGCTCTCCCAGTATTTCGTAATGTAGACCGCCAAATTTGTTAGGGTGTAGACGGTCTGACAGTGCATTTGCTTTAACTGGTTCAACATTCAGAGGATAGATTCTCCATGTATCGGCATCAGCTGGCAGGTATAATGTCCTTTTTGGTCCTCCTGTTTTGGGAGCAGAGGAAGCAACAGGAGTTGAATTATTGTTTTTTTGTAGAGAAAATGCCCTCGCCAGACCGTTGACATGACCGCGGGCCACATTTTCTATCCAATTGCTGTCTTTCATTTTTGCAGCATCAGACGCTGTATCAATAAAACCGTTTTCCGAGAGCATAGCGGGCATTAATGACTCGCGGACCACATGGAAATCTGCCTTTTTTATTCCACGGTCGGAGAGCCCGTTCAGCTTTAAAACTTCTGAATGAACGATGCGCTGAATTTCGGCAGTACGGGAATTATTAGATATTTTGATGTAAATATAATCCTCGTATCCAGTACCGCCGCCTGAGTTAATATGAACGGACAGATAAAAATCAGCACCCCAAGTATTCGCCATATCAGTCCTCTCCTTCAACGACACCGTTTGATCTCCAGTTCGGCTCATTTTGACTGATGCATTTTGGTACTCATTTTGCAAAATATCGCGAATTCTTGTGGCGATCGAGAGCGTAATATCCTTTTCGAATAAACCGTTTCCAACGGCCCCCGTATCTGCACCGCCATGCCCTGGGTCAATAAATATCTTTACCATTTCTATCACCTCATAATTTTATATGATAGTTTAAGTGAAATGGTGAACACAAATAGTGACAGGCACCGTTCGTGGACAAACTGTTTGATTTGTACGCTGTGGGAGGACATGCTGAGTGAGGTTCATCGGAAAATTTTTGCACTTATTTTTGATTTATTAACCCTGCTTCAAAAAGATCCGACACTAAAAGATCCAACACAGGTTCAAGCAGCAATTGGTACTGTAGCCATGAACTTAAATATTATCTTAAAAACTATTAATTACCTTAATCCAAGTGTGGAAGTTTATGTGATGGGTTATTATAATCCATTCCCTTATTATCCACAAGCTCAACAAGCACTTGTATTAACATTGTTAGATGTTTTCAATCAAACTATTTTTGTGAGTGCAAAAGCACACGGTGATACTTTTGTTCCTACTGAAAAGATTATCGCAAAACACAGAGACTAAATGGAAAAAGAATGGACCATAAAAGGTTCACTCTTTTTTGTGTAGTTACGCGGCACTTTGGGTTTGTCCTCTATAGGTGGACAAATTGAATGGAATGTCAACAAACGGTGACCGGCACTTTTAAATACGTCTCAAGTCCTAGATTTGTTTACATATGTGGTCCATGGAAATCAGGAGTTTTTTCGTGTATTGTTGAAGTATTGAAGGAAAACTTCAAATAGATAATGAAACATTCCTTTGTTTGACTCGTATCAAATATAAAGGATTATTAAGTTGGGAGTCGATTAATCATGAACCCTATCATTTCGTTGTTGATTCGGTCGTTTGTAGCAGTGCCTGTTACCGTATTGACGTGGCTGTTTAGCTTTTTTGGATTTCATCAAACCTTCCTTTTCTCGAGTGTTTATGCTATAGCGGGCGGGTTTCTGATTCATTTGGTCCTCGGCTTTTTTATGACTGCAAGCTTTTTAAAGACACAACAGCTATCACGAAGAGAATATCGATATATTAGGAAAAATTTAGCGGAAGCAAGGCGGAAAATCCATCGTATGAACAAGGGGCTTTTTCAAATAAGAGACCTCTCGTCTGTAAAGCAGCGCATCGATGTTCTTCGGATCTCTAAGAAAATATACAAGCTGACTAAAAAGGAACCAAAGCGTTTTTTTAAAGCGGAGGAATTTTATTTTTCTCATTTAGATTCAGTTGTCGAGCTTTCCGATAAATATAGCTTTTTATCCGTACAGCCTAAAAAAAACAAGGAAATTGACCAATCATTACTTGAAACCCGACAAACAATAAATGAACTAGCCAAGCTCCTGGAAGAGGATTTGTATCATATCATTTCCGATGATATTGATCACTTGAATTTTGAAATTGATGTGGCAAAACATTCGTTAAAAAAACATAAGGACACTAAATTCCCTGAAGAAAATAGGTGGCTAAAATGACCGAAAAAAACCCAATCGGGCTCAATAAGACCGGAAATTTATTAGATGATATTCTCGCCGATCCTTTTGGTGACCAAACAGTGGTTCCGTCTCCATCCTCAGCACCTCAGTTTCAAGAGGAGAAGCCCAAGAAGCTAATTGATGTGATTCCTGAGGAAAACCGGGCAAAGGCCTATCAGCTTGCCGAACAAATTGACCCGAAAAACCATCAGGCGATGATCATGTACGGAACACAGGCCCAGGGAAAACTTTTATCCTTCTCCCATACCATGCTTGAGCATGTTCAGAAAAAGGACATCGGAGAGGTTGGGGAAATCATAAATGATTTAATGAAGAGACTTAACGAGGTAAATCCGGATGAATTGACGGATGGGAAACCATCCTTTTTCGCGCGCATGTTTGGAAAAATTTCAGGCTCTCTTCAAGAGGTGCTCTCCAAATATCAAAAAACAGGGGCGCAGATTGATCGAATCAGTGTAAAGCTGGATCGAAGTAAAAATGTCCTTTTGTCCGATATCAACTTGTTAGAACAGCTTTATGAGACAAATAAAGAGTATTTCCATGCTTTAAATGTGTATATTGCAGCAGGTGAACTAAAGCTGGAAGAGATGAATGAAAAAACGATTCCACAGCTGAAAAAAGCTGCTGAAGCAACGGATGATCAGATGAAGTTCCAAGAAGTGAAGGATATGATTCAATTTGCGGATCGATTGGATAAACGGTTATACGACCTCAAATTAAGCCGGGAAATTACAATTCAAAGTGCCCCGCAGATTCGTCTCATTCAAAACACAAACCAAGCGCTGGTGGAAAAAATCCAATCTTCCATTATGACGGCGATTCCGTTGTGGAAAAATCAAGTGGCGATTGCGCTGACGTTGATTAGACAGCGTCATGCGGTTGAGGCACAAAAGCAGGTCTCAAAAACGACCAATGAGTTGCTTTTGAAAAATGCAGAAATGTTAAAGACCAATACCATTGAGACTGCCAAAGAAAATGAACGCGGCCTGGTTGATATTGAAACCTTAAAGAAAACGCAGGAAAGCTTAATCGCTACGCTCGAAGAAACGATGCGCATCCAAGAGGAAGGACGAAACAAACGCCGCCTGGCCGAGCAAGAACTGGCTTCCATGGAAAACGAACTAAGATTGAAACTATTGGAGATCAAAGGGCAATAAAGAGGTATTACTGAACGAACGCATAAATGAAGCGCCGGGGGACTCCCGGCGCTTTTTAAAAAGTATCACTTATTTACCGGTGCGGCCTCGTAGTATTCTTCAAGGGTAATTCCGCGGTCCATGATTTCTTTGGCTATCGCCTTGCCAACATAACGAAGGTGCCATGGTTCATATTTATAGCCTGTAATGGAATCTTTTCCTTTCGGGTATCGGATGATAAATCCGTATTTCGCTACGTGGGCTTGAAGCCAGTTTGCCTCTTTTGTACCTCCAAAGCAATCCTGAGCAGGGCACTTACCATTTCCTCCGGTCACATCAATGGCAAGGCCTGTTTCATGCTCACTCGTTCCGGGCAAGGCGCTGTAGGTTCTTGCCTTTTTAAAACCATCTCTTTTAACGTAATAATTAAACAAAGTTGTTTGTGTCGCGTGAGACCTGTAGGCTGACACACCTAAAAGATTCACGTCTTGTTGTTTGGCAGCTGTGAACAATTTTTCAATCGCAGCTGCAGCTTCCTTCCGCATTTTCCGCTTTTCGGATTTGGCGGTAGTAACAAAAGGTATTTTTGTATAAATTAAATCGCGAGGGTTATATCTATCCGGAAGCTTGTTTTGTTTGTTCACCAGAACCGGAATACTCTCAGGCTTGGCTACAACCTGGAAGCTGTCATCGTTCTGTCCACCGGAATTCAAATTCTTTTGGGATCCCTGTTCATCGCTATCGGAAGAAGGAGTTTCAGCTGTATCTGTTGAATGATTTACGTTACCGGGCCTTCCCTGGTGACTTTTTTCTGCATTTTGGATAGTGTCCGTGCAGCCTGTAAGGGGGAAAGCCAACATAATTGTACATATAATAGTAGAAAAGAATCTCACCATGCAAAACTTCCTTTATAAAAAAATTTAGGTTGAAACTGCACAGGCCCTATTAAATATAAGTCTAATACGTATATTTAAAATATGGAATACATCAAATGGCGTACAAAATTCTGCAAGACTGGTAGATTGCCTTGGGGGATACTTAAGTTTTTAGTAGAAGCTTCTTCGAAAGGATTTATTAGAAAAGACTGAGGTGGTAAAAAGAGGAAAAGGCAGGCCTTTAGACCCTTTTAAAGTAATTTTTTTATGCATATATTTTTATTAGACACTTAAATCGTACGAAACGGCAAAGCCATTGAAAAATGGTGACGCAAAACTAGAGGGGCTAATGTTTTTACGACGATGCTTGCCAGTTACCGAACACGAATAACTCCTACGATTTATGTAAACCAATTGAGGAGGTTTTCATGTGTTGAAAAGTATGTTTATTAGGGGTAAATATTATTGGCATCTGTTCCAGCACCGCCATAATGAGTTACTCCGGCAGGATTGCCTTTGTGAAGAGCTAAAAATAAAATTAAAAGTCAAAGCTCTGTATCACAATAGCAAAGCTATTGAACTTGATTCAAAGTTGTAAAGAAGTAAAGGGAAGCAATCGAGTAGTAATGCATTGAGGAACAGTTCATCTGAACAATGCTATAGGGCCTGTATACTTGTAAGCCTAGGGATAAGTGATCTCCCTAGGCTTTTACTTTAAAGTATAAAAAAGTATAAATTTTTGACTTTGAGAATTGTCCAGCTCCATAAGAGTAGGCCTCGGAAGCGATACTTCGCACGAAGGAAAAGCGTTAGCTTTTCCGAGGAGCGCCCTAGCGGCTAGTGTCCTTCGCTCTCCGCCCTACGATAAGTCAACATCGAATCGCCTCCGGCTCTTCGTGTTTCCTTTATCTCAGTTGGAGCGCTCCAGGCCATACGCCGCTAACCAGGGCGCTTGCGCTTTTCTAATGTAGAAGGCTTAGAATTCAAATTTTTGAACGAAGTTGCAGTTTGAGCAGGCACGACCGATCAGTTTTTTTGTCTCAATATTTTCATAATAGACTTCTTCAAATCCGCAGACAGGGCATTCGATTATATGGAATATTTGTCTTTCTCCCAAAACGGCATCTAACAGGATTTCAAAATACATTTTTCGTGCACCCCAATCTATTAATTTTCTTTTAACATAGCAAATAATAGTTGGGATTAATGGAGAAAAGTGTAAGGCTGCAAAGGGATATTTTCGACAAAAGTCCCTATTTTACCACTGTAAAGCTGTTCCGACCATTTATGCCTTATTTTCATATAAAGTTAGGGTTTTTTTGAGTTCGCTAAGGAGGTTGGTTTGTTGTGATCCTTTTTGGTTGTATTCGTCTTTGAGCTCTTCTAATAAAAAGGCGTCAGGCTGTTTTAATGAAAGGATGGACTGTTGGATCCATTTTTTGACCGCCTCCTGTTGAGTTTCATAATGGTGTATATCCTTTTTTATTAAGGATAGCAAAAATTGAATTTGTACCTGTTCATCTTTCTTCATGATCTTCACCTCTTCTTGAAGTTTTGGGTAACTCCATTTTTATTTTAACGGGGGACAACCGATATTCGTAGTGTACACAAACATTCTTAACATTAACTTAACGGGTTTCGGATTGAATCGACAAAATTCTACGGAATTAGTTAAAGTTAACTTGTCAGAGCTTATTTTTCCTTTGCTAATCGCGCAATCTATATATATGAAGTTTTTCCTAACCGGAGGTGAATCTGCATGAAGGACAATAGGGACAAAACAAGTGAAGGGTTAAATCAAATTTTCGAGATTATTAATGCAAAAGGCGATACGGGCGAGCTTAAGGAAATTGTTGAAAATAGTGAAACAAATGCAATTGAAAAACAAGATGAATAATTTTAAGAGGATTTCAATTTTAAAAAAAGGACCTGGATACGTTTCCAGGTCCTTTTTCCTTGGGCAGTTTAGTCATGGTTGTGATTTATGCTTGTTATCCAACTGTATATTTTGGGAAATCGGTACTTGTTGATCGTGGTAGACGATCTTGCCGCCATAGTGGCCAGTTTTTTACAATCTTAATTACCTATTTTTAGGATTTTTCCCAGCCAACTTTATCAGCTATTATCGTGAAAAAACGAAGTTCTATCAAGGCCTGATTGCTTTATTTTTCGTTGAAATCCTGCCATTTCTCTATCATATTGGGCAAACGCGAACCATGCTATCGGCGGCCGAGCTGCTCTATTTTGTTCCATCTATCATCATTATGCTGATCTCGCCATTTGGCATCCGCTCGATGAACAGACGGATGGAGCTGGAAAGGCAGCTGGATCAAGCCAATCAACAAATTAACGAACTGGTCAAGCGAGAGGAGCGGGTGCGAATTGCCCGCGATCTTCACGATACGCTCGGGCATACACTGTCACTGCTTACGTTAAAAAGCCAGCTTGTCCAGCGGTTAACAGCAGCAGACCCGGAACGGGCACGACTGGAGGCAAAGGAAATGGAAATCACCTCAAGGGCCGCGTTAAAGCAAGTACGCGAGCTGGTTTCCGACATGAGAGCCGCCACCATCACCGAAGAACTCCTGCAAACTCAGCAAATTTTGCGAGCAGCGGGAATTACCTATCAATACGATGGCGATGTTGATTTCCAGCTCATTCCCCCTGTTACGCAAAATATCGTGAGCATGTGCCTTAGAGAGGCGGCCACCAATGTCGTCAAGCATAGCCGGGCGACCCATTGTTCGATTTCCATTTCTCAAACCTCTGAAAAAATGAACGTTGTAGAAAAGGATGATGAATAAAAGTAAGCAGTTTGGAAATGGTTTGCGGGGAATGGAAGAGCGGCTGGCGTTAATTGACGGCGGTCTTAAGCTTTCGACCCATCATGGTGCCGTTCTGGAAATGACTGTACCGATTATAAAAAAAGCAGCTAGGAAGGGGGCGGCGAATTGATTCGTCTTTTTATTGCTGAAGATCAACGAATGCTGTTAGGTGCGCTTGGCTCCTTACTTAATTTAGAAAAGGATATGAAGGTCATCGGTCAAGCGATGAATGGGGAGGAGGCGCTCACCGCCATTCTTGAGCTTGAACCGGATGTCTGTTTAATGGATATTGAAATGCCGGTGCGAAACGGTTTGGAGGTGGCTGAGGAGCTCGCGAATAGAGGCTCTGAGAGTAAGGTCATCATTTTAACCAACTTTGCCCGTCCGGGATATTTTGAACGGGCGGTAAAAATTGGTGTGCATGGGTACTTACTGAAGGATGGCGAGATCGATGAGCTTGCCGATGTGATTCGCAAGGCGACGGCAGGGAAGCGGGTCTTCAGCCCGGAGCTAACCTTTGATGTGATTCGCGAAGAGAATCCGCTCACCTCAAGAGAACAGGAAATTTTACGCTTGGCTGCTCTTGGTAAAACCACGAAAGAAATCACGTCTGAACTCTATTTATCATCAGGCACTGTCCGCAACTATATCTCGGAAATCATTCACAAACTCGATGCAAAAAACCGAATGGAAGCCGTTAGTATTGCGGAGAAGAAAGGGTGGATTTAACATGAATTTACGTGTTTATTATACAAATAAAAAAAGCGGCACTCCGCCGCTTTCCCATAAGTGTATTCGTTTTGAACTTCCTCTAAAAGATAGGCAGTTTTTTACTATTTAATGCTATTTTCAGTTATTTCGTTCCAGCTTCTTTAAGATTCTCCAACCACCATCATCATAAGTAAAGATAGGCCGATATTCTCCGCCCCAGCGTTGTAAAGAATTCATTACCATTTCTTCAAAAAGCCTCCGGTAGGATCCTTTAACATTCTCATTAATTAAGTTTTGCCCGTGTCTGCGCACGTGATATACCATTTGGTCGATCCAATGAATATGGTATTTTTCGATGATTCTTAGCAAAAGTTCCTTGTCCCCAAGTAATCTTCCATTTGAAGAGTTTTCTGCAGGCCATCCGCCTACATCAATAAGTGCATTAGTACGAAAGAAATAGGGAAATAAATTTTGATTTGATAATAGTAAGGCATATTTATCGTTAAAAGATTTACCTTTATAAATGAATGTAAACCACCGGGTCCCATGTTCATTTTCAAATACGATTGTTGCGTTGCCGCAAACCATTGCTGTTTTGTCAGAATGGGACTTTGCTTCATTCATCAATATTTCCAAAGTGTGAGGATAAAAAAAGTCATCACTATCCAGTTGAATGACAAATGGAGTATCTACATGCTTTAACCCCTGATTTAAGCTGTAAGCAGTTCCTGCATTTTGAGGATTTTTTAAGAGTATTACGCGGGGGTCCTTAAGATAATCTGAAATGAATGTAACACTATCATCAGTGGAGGCATCATCAATTAAGATGAGTTTCCAATTTTCATAAATTTGTTCAAACACACTGTTTACCGCTTGAATAAGCTTGTTTCCCGGATTATAAAAAGGGATAAGAACGGATACTCCGTCCATTTTGATTCACTCCATTTTAAATATTTCTTAAAGTGGTACTGAAAACCGCGGGTTAGTCATCCGTTTATTTTTTTTATTACGTTTATTTAATGAAGTAGGAATAAAATCTTTAATTACATGCATTCCCCAGACCTTTACGAATTTAGCGCGGTATTCGTCTCCCCACTCTTTTAAGAGCTGGGTATAGAGATCATAAACATACTGCGTTCTTATCGGGAGTGTATCTGTATGTTTTTTATTATTTCTGTTATAAATTCTTCGATAGTATAGGACCTCATCAAGCCATTTCCAGTTGTATTTCCCGGCTAGCCTTAATATCATTTGATAATCTTCGACTAACATATCACCATTTGATTGAGCTAACCAACCTCCAATATCTTTTACAGCATCAGTTCTGTAAAACCTTGGCAATAACGTATACCACAATTCCTTGAGTAATTGATAGCGGTCATGAAACTGCTTATGCCTAATGTGCCGCGTCTTAACAATATTTCCATTCTCATCTTCAATATAATCCATATTATTTGCATAAACAAATGCTAACGTTGGGTCAGATTTCATAACATTGTAAGAATGAAGAAGGGCTTTTTCGTCTAACCAATCATCTGCATCTAATTGGATGAAAAAGGGGGTATCAATAAGTGCTAACGCATAATTTAAAAGATGGGTTTGACCTAAATTTCTTTTTAACTTTATTAATCTTATTCTTTCATCGGGAAGAAATTGTTCCACTTTTTTAGTTGATTCATCTGTTGAGGCATCATCAATAATTAATAATTTCCAATCAGTAAATTGTTGTTTCAGAACACTATTAATCGATTGTTCAATAAATTTTTCCTTGTTATAGAGGGTAATAATGATGGTGACTTCTGACATAGACGATCAGCCTTTCAGTAAAAGGAGTTTTAAGGGAAAGTCTTATCGTTTTGAAAAAGACCTTTTATTTTTTGTCATTAAGTTGGGTAACCACTTTCCATCCTTTTTTAGTCGTTTTAAATATGGGTTCATACTCATCCCCCCAACGCTTTAAAGTATCACGCACTGTCCACTCAATAGTCTCTCCGTAAATTTTCTCCCAATTTGATTGATTCTGGTTATGCCGGCGATGGTTCATCAAAACTTCATCGACCCAATGAAAGCGGTAGTGCTCAATTAGACGTAAGAGAACCCTTAAATCCTCTGCGTAACGTCCTTCATATGGGTCATCTACCGGCCATCCCCCGATACTTTGCAAAGCGGAAGTACGGTAGAAACGGGGCCAAACGGAACTGTTTGCCATGAGAAAATCATATCGGTCCGGGAATAAGCGTCCTCTCACTAGAATTGGTGACTTCATTCTTTGCCTCTCCTGTTTTTTTAATAGATGTCTATTTCTTTTTCTTATATTGTTGGATTCCCTATTCATATACTCAAATACTACGTTTATATTTCCGCTAAAAACTGCTATGTCTTCAGGGTTCGTTTCCGTTTCCTTTAATAGTACCTCTAATGTATGGGGATAAAACCAGTCATCTGCATCCAACTGGATCAGAAAAGGCGTTTCAACTAGTGCTAAACCCGTATTTAAGCTTTTAGACTGTCCCATATTTTGAGAGTGAGTAACCATTTTAACCCGTGGATCCTCGAGGTAATCTTCAATCAACGAAATAGAATGATCCGTTGAAGCGTCATTTATTAAGATGATCTTCCAGTTTTTGTATGTTTGGGCATAAACACTTTCCAATGCCTCCACTATATAAGTACCCGGATTAAAAAATGGGATAAGAACGGTCACCATACTATTCATCATGAATCCCATCTTCCATTTTTAGAACGTTTATTCTTTTTCCGTAAATACCATTATCATAAAATAGAGACCTATCGTTCTCGTAAAACCTCTTAGTCTCATCTAAACCACGCAGTAAATCATAGGTAGGATTCCAGTCCAATAACTGCTTTGCTTTTTCATTATTCAACCTGCTGAATTGGATATCTCCATTTCGCTTTGGAAGATATAACGGTGAAACATATGATGACATTAAAGCATATAACTTATTTATGCTGGTTTTTTTATTAAGGCCGATATTGATAATTTGATTCGTTCCTCTATTCAGAGCAAGAAGGTTCGCCGCTGCTACATCTTTTACAAAAACGAAATCCCTCGTTTGCTCCCCATCCCCATAAATTACTACTTGTTCACCTTTTAAAGTTTTTTGCATGAAAATAGCGATAACACCGCCTTCACCTTTTGGGGTTTGACGGGGACCATAAACATTGGCATAGCGGAGGATCGTAAAAGGAATGCCGTAGAACCGATGATAAAGTTGAATATATAATTCCGGAGTATGCTTTGAAATTCCATAAAAGGAGATAGGTTGAACGGTAAAATCCTCTTGAATGCTGCAGTCGTCGGTTTCTCCGTATACGGCACAAGAAGAGGCATAAATGATTTTTTGAACATCGTATTTTCGACAGCATTCCAATAAACGGATGGTACCGATGATATTGGATTCAGCATCGTCAATCGGATTCTCAACAGATTTTGCTACATCCACTTGTGCTGCTTGATGAATGACATATTCAGGTTTTTCTTTGGCGAAAACCTCCTCTAATTGAGGAGCGTTAATATCGAGCAAATAAAAGATCGCCTTCTTATTAATAAACGCTTTTTTTCCAGTACTTAAATTATCAACAACGATTACTTCATGCCCGCCTTCAATGAGCAAATCGACAATATGGGAACCAATAAAACCGGCTCCTCCTGTTACTAGTACCCTCACTCTTGCCCCCTCTCCATGTCTGCTTTATACCAAGCTATTGTTTTTCTAAGTCCTTCATCAATATCAATGGATGGGTAAAAATCCAACAGTTTAGTAGACTTTGTCAAATCCGGAATTCTATTTTTCATGTCTTCATAGCCTTTACCATACGCAGTTTCATAAGGAATATGAATAATAGGGGATATCGAGCTGCTCAAAAGTTTAATTTTTTTAGCAAGTTCGTTAATCGAAATAACGTGATCCTTGCCAATATTGAATACCTCATTATTATACTTATGGTCCATGCAAGAGAGTGTTCCGGTAACCATATCATCAATATACGTAAAGCATCTTGTTTGGTTGCCGTCTCCATATACCGTTAACGGTTCTCCTTTCAATGCGGCGGTTATAAACTTAGGGATAACACCGCCATATTGTGAAGCTGTAGCCCGAGGTCCATAGGCATTAAAATAACGGACTACCGTTACAGGAAGCCCGATACGCGCATATGCAAAGCATAAATGTTCATCAAGGGCTTTTGCTGTAGCATAACACCAACGATGTGTCGTGGTTGGCCCTAATACTCTGTTTGAATTTTCACTGAATGGAAGTTGATCGTTTTTTCCGTATACTTCAGATGTAGAGGAAAAAATTACTTTTATTTTTCTTGGATAAGCAAGTTCTAGAACGTTCCGTGTTCCGTCAATGTTTCCCTCAATTACCTTTAGCGGATTTTCGACGGTATTTTTTACACCTAATACGGCTGCTAAGTGAAAGATGAGATCACACTGGTCGAGTAAGCTTTCGAGAAGTTCTCGATTCAGCACAGATCCATTCACAAAGGTATGCTTAGGGTGGTTAATTACCTCACTAAGAAAAGCCTGTTTTCCTGTCGATAAATCATCCAATGTAATCACAGTGTGGTTCAACTCAATCAGCCTTTTTACAATGTGTGAACCAACGAACCCTGCACCGCCTGTTACAAGTATCTTCATTGAATTCCGCCTCCCAATCGAATTACTTTGGCATTTCCTGACAGACCCTTAGTAATATTTCTGGTATCATAAACAAGCTTTGCATGTTCTAAAATTTTTTGAATAGGAATTTCAGAATGATTCGTTAAAAGTAGGATACAGTCCGCCTGTTGTAGTTGCTCCGCTGTAAGAGGAATACTCTGCATTGTTACACCATTAACTATTATTTCCGGAATAAAAGGATCATGATAGACTATGTGGAAATGAGCGTTGTTCAGTCTTTGAATGATAGGAAAAATAGGTGATTCCCGAGGATCATTAATATCTTTTTTATAGGCGGCACCGTAAATGAGAATACGTGGCTTTTTTTTAGAAGATAGGGCTTTAACTTGGTCAACGATGTAGTCGATGATATCCTGATTTAACCGATTCGATAGCTCAATAAATTGGCTTGATGTCCCCTGTTTTTTTGCAGCCCACTGTAAATATAATGGATCAACAGGAATGCAGTGTCCCCCAATACCCGGTCCGGGATAAAAGGCAGTAAATCCAAAAGGCTTCGTATTTGCTGCTTGAATAATTTCCCATACATTTAAGTTTAATTTATCGCATAACATGGCCATTTCATTAATAAAGGAAATGTTGATAAAGCGGAAAGTATTTTCCAGTAATTTGGTAAGTTCAGCGGCTTCAGGTGAAGAAACGACAAAAACTTGTCTATAAATTTGGCTATACAAATGATAAATTTGCTTTTTGCATTGGTCCGTAACGCCACTGATTACCTTTGGAATCCCGTCTACCGGCATTAACTTATTCCCTGGATCAATGCGTTCAGGAGAATAGGCAAGGAAAAAATCAGTTCCAACATGAAATCCGCTTTTTTCTAAAATAGGGAGAAGTTTATTTCTCGTTGTTCCGGGATAGGTTGAACTTTCCAGTATAACTAGTTGTCCTTTTTTAAGGTATGGAGCAAGTGACTTTCCTACATTAAGAAGAAAGCTTAAATCAGGTGTATGAGAAGAAGTCAAAGGGGTTGGGACACAAATAATGATTACATCTAACATTTCGACACTTTGATAACTGGAAGAAACAGTAAAACCCCCTGTGGAGGATGCCGCTTTTAATTCTTCACTGCTAATATCCGGTATATATGAAGTATATTGTTCCAAACTGTCTATTTTGCTTTGATCGATATCTATTCCGGTGACATCGAATCCCTTTTTTACAAAGAGAAGAGCAAGGGGTAATCCAACATAGCCTAATCCAATTACACCAACCTTCATTAAATGGGCATTATTGCGCTCAATTTCATCTAACATGTTTCCCTTCCCTCGTTTACCATTTATTTTGTTTATCTTATGCCGATAAACATAGTCGGGAATAGTCTAATATAACGTGACATCAAAATACTTATGTAATTTTTTTAAAAGTTGTTTGAAAAAAAATAGCACTTTATATCAATATTAACAATAATGATTGGAATTCATATGATATAAGGATGATTAAAAAGTACAAGTTTAGATTACAGAATTCACCATATTATTTTTTTCGATACGGGAGGTTATTTTTTATGGAACCTACTCAAGTTAGTGTTGTCATTCCGGTATATAACCGTGGAAAAATATTGCGGAATACCATTTTATCGCTAAACAGACAGTCCTACCCAAAGTCCAGGTATCAGGTCATTATCGTTGATGACGGATCTACAGATGAAACACTAGAATTATTGAAGCAGTATGCATCTGATCATTTAACCGTCATTTCCCATCCTATAAATAAAGGTGCTCCGACTGCAAGAAACACGGGGATACAACACGCAGAAGGGGAATTGATTATTTTTTGTGATAGTGACTTCATTTTACCTTCGACCTTTATTGAGTCCCATGTTAAGGAACATGAAAATAAGGAGAATTTTGCCGTATCAGGAATGGGACATTGGCATTTTATATTGTCCTATGATTACAAGGATAGATGGTCTGAACCGCAAAAGGAGGTTTTAGAGGAGAAGTTTAATGATCCTTTTATTCAACAACGGATGCTGAACTCACCGGATCACCATTTAATATTGGAAGAAGAAATTTATAATGAAAATTATACGCCGTTTGCTTTTCGGCCTAATCTCCAATTTGTAAAGATGTTTGAAGAAATTATTTCTACTCACGGTCCCATGCTGGATCATTTTCATTTGCCTTGGATTACTTTTTGTACCGGTAATGTTTCAATTCCAAAACACTGTGTAAATTCGCTAGGTGGTTTTGATGAACAATTTTCGCCATTAGGTTATGACGACTGGGAGCTTGCGTACCGCTTTTTTTTAGAAGGAGGGAGGTTTTGTTTTTCCACCAATGCTGAAGCTTTCCAGCAAATGACTCCCGCTAACCCCGATAGAGGACAAATAGCGGTGCAGAACTATCAAAAATTTCATCAAAAACATCCCGATTTTGAAATTTTTCTTCTATCATTAGATTTAAGAAAAGCTGAACCATATACTTTACTATCTAAAATTTTAGAGCAGCATAAATTCATTCAAAAAATGGGGCCAAAATATAAAGTTTTATCAGAGCAATTTGAAGATATGTTAAAATTATTGGCTTTGGGCCATACACCTCCATTTAAAAATAATCCAAAATTTAAAAAAAACGCCTCAAGGAAAAGTAATTATTTAAGAGAATATGAAAATCTACAAAAAAATCTCGATGTTGAGAATTGGCTTAAGTATTATAATAAACTGTTTTACTAAAAATTAGGAACGGTTGGGTTGTGGTCAGCGTGATTTCCGTTGTTGCTTGTACAAATAGGGAAGAGTATGTAAATAACATTATAGTTAATTTTCAAAAACAAACCTTAACGGAAAAGGAACTAATCTTAATTCTCAATTCCTCGAGTATGAATTTGAATAGGATTGAGTATGTTCTTGGAGAACTTGCAATAAACTGTCAAATACTGCAATTTCCAAATGAGTTGAGTTTAGGGGAATGTTTAAATAAAGGGGTTGGAAAGGCAAAATATGATTTCATCGCAAAGATGGACGATGATGATTACTATGGGTCCAAGTTTTTGAAGGAAGCCAATGAGGCGATGATTGGAACTAAATCAGATATAGTTGGTAAAAGCACTTTTTACATTTACTTTAAACAGAATCAAGAAGTACGATTATATAATCCCAATCATGAGAATCACTGGATTCTAAATAATGGTCAAAGCTACAATAAAAGTTCTAATTTTTTAAGCGGGGCAACGATGGTGTTTAGGAAAGAGATTTTTAAAAAAGTGACCTTTCCCGCTATCAACCAAGGTGAGGATAGCTCTTTTCAACGGTTATGCTTTGAGAATCGAATGAAAATGTACTCTCTTTCAAAGGAACATTATGTATACATTCGATATGACACGCCTCAGCATCATACTTCTGATGCAAGGGAGTCTATTTTAAGAAGGCGGAGCCGGCTTGTGACGAGTACTTCTGCTATAGCGGACTTTATGGATCAAAGGGAAAGGTAGTGATTTTGTCATCACTGCCTTTCTTTTTGTTCCGGAATTTCTTAACCTTCTAATAACTCGACAGAATAGCTTTCAATATCTTCACAACGGACGACTGTCAAACTTCTGCCAACCAAAGGAGATACACTGCCTGGAACTATAATTTTTACACAACAGTCTTTTACACTTTTTAGTTCCCCTGTAATGACATCACCAGTCTTTGTCGTAATCGTTACTTCATCACCCTTGAAATCTTTTAGAGATTTGCATAAACAGTCATTTTTGCAATCATCGTGGTCACCTTTGGAACCCTTTGAGCTGTGGCTTCCCATTTTTTCACATCCTTTCACCATTTATATAAAATAATATATTCATATGGACAAGCAAGGACAGGGCTAATTAAATTACTTTTAATTTTTCTTTTGGCAAATATCAAAAAGACCATTTTCTTAAAGTAAGGACTAAAGTTGTACCATAATTGTCCTTGTTCTCATAAAAATATAAGGAATGAAAAAATTTACGGAAAGGGATGTATTCATGAAAGCAGTAATACTTGCGGGTGGTAAAGGGACTCGATTACAGCCTTTAACCAAGATCATTAATAAACACTTGCTGCCGATTGGTTCTTATCCAATGATCTATTGGTCGATTCATCGATTAAAGCATGCAGGAATTACCGATATCCTTATTGTCACAAACCAACAAGACCTAAATTCTTTCTTAGCCCTATTTGGTTTTGGTGAAGAATTAAGCGTTACATTATCCTATAAAATTCAAAAAGATAATGGGGGCGGCATTGCTGATGCATTAGAATGCGCAAGGGACTTCGTTGATGATAAGTTTATTGTTTTGTTAGGGGACAACCTGTTTGATGACGATTTAAGGCCATTTATCGAGGAGTTTCAAAAAGGCCGGCAAGAAGCAAAAGTACTATTAAAAGAAGTAGAAGACCCGGAAAGATATGGGGTTGCAACAATAGATGAAACCCATAAATCTATAGTATCCATAGTAGAGAAACCGCAAAATCCCAATTCGAAATTTTGTGTAACAGGAATTTACTTTTATGACAAAAATGTATTTGAGTTAATTGATTCCTTACAGCCTTCCAGCCGAGGTGAGTTAGAGATAACTGATTTAAATAATCTCTATATTAATAGAAAAGGACTTAAATATGATGTTTTAAAAGAATGGTGGCTTGATGCAGGTACGCATGAAGCTTTATTCGAAGCGAATAAACATTTTTTTGAAAAGAAAAAAGAATAAGATAGAATTAAAAAATAAAATTGGGATGTTGATGGAGTTGATCAATGAAGTAGAGTTTATAATTTTCATTCTCACACCAAAAACACCCCCGATTCGTTGTATTCAATTAATACAATTAATCAGGGGTGTTTCTTTTTTTTTCTCGTTTTATTGCCTGAAGGTTTATTATTATGCCTGTGATTAAGAACCAAGTTCATCCAATACCGTATTTAACATCAATTTACTATTTTCATTTAAATTAGCTTTTAGTTGTTGTTGCAAAAAATCTATAACCATGCCTCTTAGAGTGGGAGATAACCAGGTGCTGAAGTATGCCATTTTTATATCCCGGATTGTTTCCTCAGTAAATTCATAGTTAATGTTATTTGTCTCAGGTGCTATTAAATTAGAATAGTCTATTCCATAATGTTCCTTTAACCATTTGATATCCTCTTGGCTGCTTTCGAATAATTTTTTCTTATCATTAAAGGGTATATCAAACTTGGGACCTCTAATGTCTAAAAGTGAAATAATATCTCCATCAGTTCTTTTTTCATGCAATTTGCCGTCTTTCATGATAGGCACTTGTTCATTTATAAAAGACAACAAATCTACTGCTATTTGGGAAATGCTTTCATTAGCTCTTATAGCATAAAATTTACTTATTTCACTATCAATGAAACCAAGCGAAGATAAAAAATGTCCAACAAGCCCATACTTATGGGCAACAGCCTCTTCAAATGAGTATACATTTATATTTCCTTTTCCAAACACTTGAACGAACTTGTCTATGGTCTCCGTAAAAATATTTTCGACGTTTGTTAGCATGTATTGGAAAGCATATTGATAGGTTTGACCACCTTTAATTTTTTCTTGAATCGCACTTATTGACCACGGTACGGGATTTCTTACATAAATCATCACTTTTATCGTGACATCATTTATAGATAATGACTTCAAATATGTCTTTAATGCATTTAAATTAACAACAGAAAGCAGCGAAATATCTTCACCGGAAATAATTAATTTAGACTGCTCTCTCTCAGTTAATTCTGTTTCTAATCCTTCTAAGTATCGTTCATTTATGTTTTTAATTTCAGCTATGCTGTATCCTTTCCTACTATTTTCATAATAGCCTTCAGGATCATCACAAAACGCACTATAGATAGGAATAGAATGATTTGAATACCAGCTTATTGGATATAAATAATCTTTTTCTTCCAAAAGTTTATTATTTATCTCGGAAAATAATGTCTCTTGGATACTTGATGTACCTGTTTTATGCAATCCTACATGCAAAATAACTTCATTCATTTTTTTAGCTTTTACTACCATTTCTTACTCCTTTCATAAAACATAGGCCAAATTTGAGTGATCGTTATTTTTTTAGTCATGTAATAAACCATATTGAATGATTTTTTGAGTCATTTTTAGTGTGGATGAGGCAAATTTAAGTTCATTTACTTTTTCAAAATCTTTGCGATCTTCAAAATGAATGATTGCTTTGCTAATGTTAACAATTGCATTCGTTATATCACTCAATGCCCTATCTATATTTTCGTTTTCAGGATGTATGATGATTTGTCACTCCTTTTTAAGTTTCTACTACATAATATTGATACTTAGTTAAACTTGATTGGTTGCGATCATTAATCATTTTATAAAAAGTGTTATGCTCCCGAACTAAATAACCTTTCTCCAACAGACGATCGAAGAAAGGTTTGCTTACATGTATTAATTATTTACTGTAATCCCTTTTAGTATATAATCCCAATCTTGCTGATTCCATTGTGATTTATCAGTAAGGATATAGGGGATTTCCATGCACACAACCCCATCTAAGTCCCAATTTACTTCTTTTACTGTTTGTAAACCTTCTACCGGGTTAACATTTAGGATATGAAATTTTCCTTTTGTAAGCCTAGACAAAATGGACCTTAATTCAGCAACCTCACTGTAACTAGCATTATACCTAATAAATAAAGTTAATTTACTATTATTGATTTTTTCGAAAAACCGATTAATTCTGCGATGAAGTTTTTCTTTGTAAGAAGGATAATCTGCTGTCCAACTTTGGTTTGGAATCACAGGAAAATCATGATAGGAGGCTATATTGTACTTTGTATCCATTATTATATATGTTTCCCTTTCAGTTACTTCTTCATTTTCAGTACTACTATCAACAAGGAATTTTGAATATTTTACAAATTTCATATTTTCCATTTCCATAAAGCCTTCAAATCTATTTAGTAATAATCGGTTTATAACGGAGAGTGATGGAGTGGTTATCCAATCGAACGGACCGGAAAATCGTCTTAAATGATGTCGTTTCATTTCATTCGCAACACCGCACCAAGATCCTAAGCTGACAACAACATCGTAAGATCTTTTAATCTCCTTTAATTTCAATTTTCTCACCTCCTTGAATTTACTTATAGGGGAAATTATTAGGACGTCGCGTTCTTCTTTAAGACAACAAACTCTTTGTTAGAATAATGAAATGGATTTTTGTAGATTTCTTGTAATTTTGTATTGGTTCGGTAATGAATTTGTGCTTCTCTTGTTATTTTCTCATTATTTATATAGTGACCGTAGCTCCATGGATTATGACGAAGGGAATCTTCACCCATTTCTTTTAGTTCTTCTAAATATTGAGATCGAATTGAATAAATAGGATTAGAAAGATCGCGTACGTACAACTTAGTTACGTATAGATTTGCTCCTGAATCAAGTCCGGAGAAATGGACAAATTTCACTGCTTCGCTATTTACCAGATAATCCCCATTCTCTGCAGTATGAATCGTACGTTTGGAATAATTCCAAGGAGCAACGTTATAGCCCGGATGCTTGAGAATAAAAACATCATAGAAACAAGGAGCTAAATCTACCCATTTTTGATCTGTAAAAAGTCCATTTGGAGTATCGTCGTAACAATACTGTAATAGCCTATCTGTCCACCATGAAAGAAAGCACTCAGAATTAGCATCCCTTCTTATTGCAAGAAAACCTAAGTTAAATATTCCTTTCTGCAACAGTTGAATTTCGTTGCCCCGAATTGCCACCGAATGATCCTTATCTTCGGGAGCTAACGTATGGGGTGTAACAACGATAGAATGATTATTTAATATGGAGTAAAGCTCGGTAAATTCATCCATTACATAAACATCGGGATCTAGGTATACGAATTTATTATGCTGTTTATAGGAATTTAATAAATACCTGAATAACGTTCCTTTAACAGCGGTTGATGCTTCCATAGCATTATGCTTGAAAATAAAGCTATAAAAATTTTCAATATTTAACTCTTTTGCTAAAATAATTTCATCAAAATACGGAAATTCTTCAGCTTCTGTGTGTATTTCTTCTTCAACCAAACAAACAATCATTTTAGAATTCGGATGATACTTTTTAATCGACCTTGCTAAAACCATTGCTTTTGGGAAATAGTTTGCACATATCGAAGTACAAAAAATGAAGCTGTCATTATCTTGTTCGTCCGCACTGTCAGAGGAGACATTCTCAGCTAATAAGTTAGTATGTTGTTCTTCCTTATAAGGTTTAGTAAAGATAGCGTCTATTCCCTCCGTTAATTTCCAATACGCAAATAAACCCTTTTCCTCACCGGTTAATAGCGTTTTCATATCCCGGGTGATTTCTTCTTCTGACTTAGCGTAATCCCATATTCGAACATCTTTTAGATATCCTTTATAGTAGCCATAAGGTTCCAGGGCACCTAAAATTCCTGATGGGTGGATCTGTTGTTTAACGCTTGTAAAACCTATCTTTACCAGTTTCCCGTTCATATACAGTGACGGTGTTTTATCACTGTATACAATGGCAACATGTATCCAATCTGAAATAGTAGTTTTATATACGAGTAGTGGAGGGAGGTAATTTGCACTATGTTCGAAAACATTAATTCCATTTGTACCTACTGATACCCCCATTCCGGCGATATTTTCATCCCCTCCATGGCCGGGGCCGATAACGAATCTTTGACCTGAGATTCCCCCGATTCCTTTTGTACTTTGTTTTTCATCCATCTTTTGGACAGCTTCCGGTTTTACCCAAAATTCCATGGTGAACGTGTTACTTATTTCTTTGAATAGCGGCATAGTATGAATGGCATCGATGCCTGAAAAATGCAGGCATCCCTCATTAAACTCCATGTTCGTAGATCACCTCTTTAACGCTTATTTTAAAAAAATTCATATTTATTGACTCAAATGTGTGAAGGGGTGAACACAAATAGTTCGTCTCCAACCTGATTATGAGAGTTTTTAACTTAACCCTTTTATCGTTTGATAGTACAAAAGAATTTAAAATTTTCCAGCTATGGTTGTCCAACTTCTATATATATACGTGGAAGAGCCTTTAGGGGAACCGGCATTCAAACTATTTTAATCATTTTGAGCAATGAGCCTTATCCATTTTTTTAATGTCTCTATTAAACTTGCCTGTTGATTTCCGCTCCAGGCACCCGCTTTCCACGGGCGGTCGGGAGCCTCCTCAAGCATTAAGCCTGCGGGGTCTCCCTTGACCTGCTTTTCCCCAGGAGTCTCGCGCCTTCCGCTCCAACCAACATAGTAAGCTAAATCAACAATGAGCTTTAACATAGCCTTAATTTTAGTTAGGATTCTTTTAACCCTTCTATTAAAACCGTAATTACTTCAGGGCGACTAAACTCCGGAGGAGGAGTAATTCCTTTCCTTAACATTTCCCGGACCTTTGTTCCTGAAAGAAATAAATGGTCTTCCTTAGAGTGGGGACAAGTTTTACTTGAAGCCATGCTTGCGCATTTTTTACAATAAAAACTGTGCTCAAAACAAAGAATGGTGATGCCGATTTCCTCGTAAGTAAATTGTGAGAAGATTTTTTGTGCATCATAGGTTCCATAATAGTCACCAACTCCCGCGTGATCACGGCCAACTATAAAGTGGGTGCAGCCATAGTTTTTCCGAACGAGAGCATGGAAAATTGCTTCTTTGGGGCCGGCATATCTCATGGCAGCCGGAAACACCGCTAAATAGACTCTATCCATAGGATAGTAATGTTTTAATAGAACTTCATAGCTTTTCATACGTAGAGAAGCCGGGATATCACCTGCTTTTGTCTCGCCCACTAAAGGATTCAAAAACAGTCCGTCGACTATTTCTAATGCCGTTTTTTGGATATATTCGTGTGCACGGTGGACCGGATTCCGCGTTTGAAAACCTACAACTGTTCTCCAATTATTTCTTTCAAATTTGTTTCTTGTTTCTAAAGGAGAATAATAGTAGGTTGAAAAATCATGTTGTTTAGGCGGAATGTTGGTTAATACTACGGGCCCGGCAATATATACATTTGGACGTTCATAAAGTTTTTTGATTCCGGGATGATTTGGGTCTGTCGATTGATACACCTTTACAGCTTCTTTAAGTTTATTCGGCCGGTACATTTCCTTTAGTTCTAAAACACCATAAACAATATTTTCATGAATTAACTTTACTTTTTCCCCGAGTTCTAAACGACCGGCAGCCTTTTCCGTGATGGGAAGCGTGATGGGAATACTCCATACGGTACCGTTTTGAAGTCTCATTCTCTCTAAGACAGATTCATAGTCACCTTTACCAAGAAAACCGGTGATAGGGCTGTATGCACCATTGCAAATTAATTCTAAATCCGCTAAGGCTACAGCATCGATTTCAATTTCATAGATAATGGAGGATACATCATAGCCGGTATCAATTTGATTGATTAATTTCCCGCCATGAGGAACACTTAATGTCAAAGTGAGCACTCCTTTGTTATTTAAATTAGTTTGACCTTCTCCAAAAGATAGGAGGTAATGAGCTCAACAGATTCCTCAATCGAAAAGACATTTGTATTAATAATAATCTCAGGATTTTTCGGCTCTTCATATGGGTGATCAATGCCGGTAAAATGTTTAATTTCCCCTTGTCTTGCTCTTTTGTATAGTCCTTTCGGATCGCGGTTTTCACATTCTTCAATCGGACATCTTACATAGACTTCAATAAATTCGTCATTTTTAACGATTGATCTGGCGTTTTCGCGGTCCGCTTCGTATGGAGAAATTAGTGCTGCCAGAACAACGATGCCTGCATCAACAAAAAGCTTGCCGATCTCTGCCGTTCTTCTTATATTTTCTTTTCGATCTTCTTCAGAAAAGGAGAGATTTTTATTGATTCCGTGGCGAAGATTATCCCCGTCTAATAAATAAACACTGATTCCTTTTTTAAATAATTCCAGCTGAAGGGCATTCGCGATTGTCGATTTTCCTGATCCTGAAAGACCTGTAAACCATATTAATAAACTTTTATGGCCATGTAATTGTTGTCGATCCTTTTTATTTACGGTCGATTCATGCCAGACAACAGGTTTATCGGCAGCTCTTTTTTGCACGTTTTATTCTCCTTTCTACATAACTTAGACCCGTTTTATTTGTTTTAGGATAAATTCAACACGATGTGAAAAGGTATGGCCGGTTAACACTCTTTCTCTAGCATTTTTACTATAAAAATTTCTGGATTCTTCATCATTTACAAACTGATTTATTAATTGAATACATTCATCGAAACTGGAATAGGGGACAATGTCTTGAGATGGATTAAAATGGATCGTTAAATCCGGTTTATTCGGTATTAGTTGAAACCCGCCGCAAGCTGCGATATCAAAGGTACGGTTATTAATGCTCTTACTTTCAATTCCATGTGTATTTTTATTTTTATGAAAGTTAAAGGTCCGATGGGGGTTTAGGATAATTTTTGAAAGGCTAAAAATGTTTCTTATCGTTTCCGGTTCAATCCACCTATTGATTATTTTTAATCTTTGGTGACTTATATGTTTATTCATATATTTTTTCCATAAAGGTCCCGCAAGTATCATCGTATATGGTGTATGATCAAGAACATATTGAACCAATTCAATTCTCTCCGGATACGGAAAACCAACGAGGCATAGATCGTATAAATAGTTAGCAGGTGTACCGGAAGGATAAAACAGTGAAGGGTCAGTTCCCAGAGGAAGATGGAAGATGTTTTTTTTAGGGAATTTCTCCTTATAAAATTCCACAGCTCCTAAATCAATCGTAAATATATAATGAAAATTCTCTGCCAACTTAAACGAATAATCGATATAAAAAGGGTCTTCCGTTAACCAAATGCCAAGGGCGGTTCCTTTCATGGTTAAAAACTCCAGCAACTTTTTATCCATTTTATAACCGACGATGGTTAGCGCAATATCCGGATGAAAACTGTTAATTACGGCAATATTATCTTGACTATACTCCGGGGTTATTTTCATAAAGCTATGATTCAATTGTAAAAATGTTTCCTCTATCGATTTCTCGAAATAAGGGTAAATACCTGAATAACCGGAAGTAATAAATAGAATTTTCATTAAATGCCTACTCCTCAACACTATCTTTTTTTGAAAAAGGAAAAAAAATATATATTCTAGGTTAGCAATATATATATTTTTCCCATACATCTTAGACTCTTAATTAATTAACTAGATTCAATAGGGAAGCTCGATACGGGAACAGAAAAATGTTCAATTTGATCACAGCGAATGTAATCTATATGCTCTTCCAAAAATGGAGAAACCATGATAGGTACTCTTAATATAACCAGACAAGATTTTACATTTACTAGTTGTCCTTCCATAACGTCGCCGGTCATGGTTCTTAATGTTACAGTGCTTCCATTGAACTTTTTAAGAAATTTACAAATACCATTATCTTTGCAGCTCATACTTTTCCCCTCCTTTTTATAAAGACTTCATCCTCAATATATTCACAATGTCAATTACCGACAGGGCTTATCCAATAGAAACAGAAATAATTTTATGTTTTATTTATTAGGAAAAATACGAATAATGGTTTTGGAAATCGGTCTTAAAATTTAATCAGGGGAAGGGAAGCGGGATAAATTCAATTCCGGATAGGACTATAATCAATGAACGGCGAATATATTGGATAGATATATCAGATGATAATTACCTACTAATATGTTACATTACTACTATTACATGTGAAAATTAAAGGGGTTAAAGCTATGACAAGAAAATGGAAGTGGTTGATTGCCTGTTTCCTTTTCCTGCTGGTATTTAACGGGTTAGGGATTTTGACCGTACATTTAATAGGTAAATAAGGTGAAGGAAACCTTTGGCGGTAAACTAAATAGGCCGATAAAAGGAAGGGAAGAATTTTTGTACAGGGCAGGTAATGACATTGATGACAACGAATTTAACTCAACCGATATCAAAAAAGCTGCTGTTTGCAATTTTGATAATTACAATTGGTGCTGAAATAGACTTATATATTACCAGATACAGCACCTTGGCCGGTACATTGTATGATGCGATCATGGTATCCTCTTTTTTTATCGGCTGGAAGCTTAATAAAAGACTTGAAAGTCCAAATGTTCCGTCCAAAACGAAGCGGCAGCGGTGTCTGCAATTTACGGGTGCCTTTCTCATTTTTTTTATCGGAAGCACGATCATAAATTATTACTCCAGTCTGGCTTTCAGCAATTTTAGCAATAATTATGATCAAAATGTTCAGCAGTACACGGATACGCTATCGAACGGTGAGGATGGGGCTCCGAATGATTTTGTCAGTACATTTTTTGATCAAGTAGATACGGTCGGACCCGATATATATACCGATGCACTTGCCGGGCTGGAAGAGGTTTGGCGGCTCGGGTATATGATTCTAATTCTCGTTATCTGTAAAAAAATATTTCGGCGCCGGTGGGAAAAAGGATCGAGGGACCTTTTCTTACTGATGGCCTTATTTATCACATCGATTCTGTTCGGCATTGACCATACATTAGATACAGCACAACCGTGGTCCATCAAAATAGGAGCGATTGTGACATTTGCTGATATGGGATTACTATTCGGGCTCATCCTTTTCTGGACCCGCAGCCTTTGGGTAGCTGTCATTGCCCACTCGGTTTACGATATTACTGCCACCATCTCCTGGTATTATTTTGATAATGCAGTTGAAACATTTGCCGGTCTGGTGCTCATTGCCCACATCATTTTATTGGCAATTGAAAAAAACGGGCAGCGAAAACGGAATAGACAGCAGGTTATAGATACCATACAAATGGCTGAATAGAGTGAAAGAGGTTACCTTTAACGGGTAACCTCTTTATCTTTATAAACCCCAATTGATTTTCCAAAAAAAGAGGCCCAAGGAAATAGTACCAAGGCCTCCCAAAAATATAGTAGTTTAATCTAGGATAGCTTAAACAATGGATTGAAAACACAAATCGTTCTCGATAAAAAACGACTGAATTCGGGAAATTTGCTTCATTTAAGGAACATTATTTAACATTTTTCTACTATATAAGACAAATAATCTACAATTTACATATTCTTCATGGAAATTCATGTTAGGATATGACAAAATAGGAGAATAGAAGTTTACCGATAAACGATATTGGAAGATAGTTTTAGAGAGATAGAATTTCATAGGGGGAAGAAAAGTGAAGAAAAAAAGTGTTACTGCTTTCGTCCTGGCATCGATGTTGTTTACTTCAACGGCCTCGGCAAGCGGTACATACACCTGGAAGTATCAGAATAACAATTGGTATTATCTTTCACCCGCAGGGAAAATGGTTACCGGCTGGGTGCTTGATCACAACACCAGGTATTTTATGGGACCCAATGGTGTCATGAAGACGGGGTGGCTTTGGTATGGTAATCACTGGTATTACCTCGATAAGAAAAGTGGGGCAATGAAAAAAGGCTGGTTGAAAGACGGAAATTCCTGGTATTTTCTTGATGCAAACGGCATCATGAAGACGGGCTGGCTTTTCAATGCAAAAAGCTGGTACTTTCTTGATAAAAATGGTGCGATGAAGACGGGCTGGCTGATTGACCATACTGCTAAATATTATTTAAGTCCGAGTGGGGCAATGGTTACCGGCCAAAAATGGATTGATGGAAAACCATATGTTTTTACCGCCTCAGGGGCACTGAGTACAGCAGCGATTACCGGTTGGTTTCGCGATGGCTCGATTCGAATGTACTTTGATAAAACTAGTTTGGCACATACGGGCTGGCTGACGGACGCCGGTAAAAAGTATTATTTTGGTCCTGATGGACTCCTTAAAACCGGCTGGCTGACCAATGGTGATAATAAGTTCTTTCTCGATGCGGACGGCTCTATGCATTTGGGATGGCTAACGGATGCAGGTAAACGCTACTTTTTCGGAACGGATGGTGTGATGAAGACCGGCTGGTTGACGGATGGAGACAGCACTTACTACCTGGGAACAGATGGTGTAATGACGAAAGGCTGGCTCACAGACGGAGATAAAAAGTACTACTTGGGAACAGACGGGACCATCCAAACCGGCTGGAAAACGATCGACAATCAAGTATATTTCTTTGGACCTGACGGTGTCCTGCAAACCGGCTGGCTGACGGATAATAATAAGAAGTATTACCTTGGAACAACCGGTGCGGCGTATAAGGGCTGGTTAACTGATACAGATAAAAAGTATTACTTCGGTGCTGATGGTACCATGCAAACCGGCTTGAAAACGATCGACAATCAAGTATATTTCTTTGGACCTGACGGTGTCCTGCAAACCGGCTGGCTAACGGATAATAATAAGAAGTATTACCTTGGAACAACCGGTGCGGCGTATAAGGGCTGGCTAACTGATGCAGATAAAAAGTATTACTTCGGTGCTGATGGTACCATGCAAACCGGCTGGCTGACAGATGGGGGAAAGAGGTATTACTTTGGGTCTGATGGTGTTCTGCAAACGGGTTGGCTGACAGATGCTGACAACCGATATTATCTTGGTGCTGATGGTGCGGCACTGACGGGCTGGTTTACTGAAAATAATTTAAAATACTATTTTTCAGCAAACGGTTTGATGAAAACCGGCTGGTTGCTGGATAATAGTCAATGGTATTATTTTAATGCTGCGGGCACGATGGTTACCGGCTGGGTTTTATACAATCAAAACTGGTATTACCTGAATAATAACGGTATGATGCAGACCGGCTGGATCAATTATAATGGCGATTGGTATTATTTGAATAAAAATGGCGATATGAAAATTGGCTGGTTATCCTTGGATGATAAATCGTATTATTTCGATTCTACGGGCAGGATGGTTACAGGCCAGCAGGTTATAGATGGTAAATCATACAACTTTTTTGATAATGGCGTCCTAAATACAGGTCCTGTTGTAACGAAAACCAACTACAGTGAAACGTTACAGCAAATGATTGATACCCAAATGGAAAAGTATCCGCAAACGGATAAATACCGGAACAGTCCTGCGTATGTCAGCAGTTCCTATATTCTGGTTGATGCCAATAATCCTACGACAGGAATGGTGACTGCTACCAGTTTAAATGTTCGTGATAATACGAATACGAATTCCTTTATTTATGGAGCATTGAAGCAAGGTGATCAGGTTCAAATTGTTTCAACCGTTGGGACCTGGTATCAGATCAGCTATAGTGCTTGGCGTAATGCGAAGCCGGAAGACGTAGCTTATTATGCAAATGCAAGTAATTTTACATCAGGAAGCGCTGAATACTATCAGTTCCTCCTTTTATCGAAAAGTGCCGGAACCAATGCACAGGAATTAAATGCTAAGATTCTTGCAGGTAAAGGAATTCTTGATGGTAAGGCACAGGCCTTCATTCAGGCAGGTTTGGCCTATAATGTGAATGAGATTTATTTGATCGCTCATGCGCTCCTTGAAACCGGAAACGGAACCTCCAGCCTGGCGAATGGGATTCTTGTCGATACGGTGGACGGTAAGCCAGTAGACACACCAAAGGTTGTTTATAATATGTTTGGTGCCGGGGCTACTGATGCCTGTCCTGAAAAATGCGGGGCGGAATTTGCATATAAACAAGGTTGGTTTACTCCTGAAGCAGCAATAATCGGCGGTGCTGCGTTTATTGGGGGCAGTTATATTAATGACCCGGTAAATCAGCAAAATACGCTTTATAAAATGCGATGGAATCCTGCGAATCCGGGAACACATCAATACGCAACAGATATTGGCTGGGCGACCAAGCAGGTATTAACGATTAAAAAGATCTACGATTCCTTGAGCTACTATACGTTATATTATGATGTACCGAATTTTAACTAAATTAGCAGAACCGGGTTGAGGTTGAAAAAAAGTATAAAAATTTTAACTTTGAGAATTGCCCGGTTAAAGGAGATTGATAGATTCAATCTCCTTTTTTCTGTTTTTGTGTAAACTCCTTCATTCTCCCTGTGACAATGTAATGCTAACCAAAGACCCATTTTTTATTTACAGGAAATGTGAGCTGCTGTAAAATGAGGATGCATTCAATTTTTGAATATATCGGAGGATGTATGGAACAACACTCATTTCAACTAATGGAAGCTATTAACAAAAATGCGTATTTGAATCAAAAGAAATTGGCGGAAATATGCGGCATTTCGATCGGGAAAGTCAATTATCTTATCCATGATTTAACGTTTGGAAATTATATTTATAATGAAAAAAAAGGTAGAAATATAAGCTATTATTTGACACAAAAGGGGATTGATTTTTTGCAGAGCGGAATCGAGGCTTTTCATGAAAAAAAGGTCAATATCCATCAAGAGCCATTAACGGAGGTTAAGCAGGCCGTCATTTTAGCAGCCGGCACTCGAAAGGATTTTACTAAACCTGCCGGATTGATGCCAATTGAGGACACCACCTTACTTAAAAGAAATATCGATATCCTCAAGGAAAATGGAATCGAGCATATTGTTATTGTCACCGGCTATCAGCGTGAAGCATTTCAGGAAGTTTCGGAATTTAGCCATTACCGGTTTGTTGAAAATCCTAAATATAAATGGACGGGTTCAATGGCGTCACTGGCACTTGCCCATGAACAAATCACTGAAGATTTCCTTTTGATTGAAGATGATATTTTAATTGAAGAACGGGCGATTAAGGAACTCCTTAGCCATCCGCAGCGCGATTGTGTCCTGATTGCCAATGAAAGCGGTTCAGGTGATGAAGCGTTTGTTGAAATTAAAAATGGCTACTTACATAAAATCTCGAAGGATATTCATCAATTTAATCATGTAGATGGTGAATTGATTGGCGTCAGCAAACTATCCTATGAAGTTTTTACAAAAATGGTTCATGAATTTCAAGAAAACAACAATAATCCCTATATGAACTATGAATATATGCTGTTGGATGTTTCCAGGCATTACAGCATTGCCTATCTGAAAATGCATAATCTTGTTTGGGGAGAAATTGATAGCAGGCAGCACTATGATACGATCATCAATAAAACGTTTCCGATTTTACAGCGAAAAGAAGCAGAATTTAGAGAGATTCAGATTAAAGGCTATTTAATGGAAGCTTTGGACCTTACATTAGAGGATATTCAGGAGATTCAGCCTTTTGGCGGCATGACCAATAAGAATTTTAAAGTGCTGGTCCATGACAAGGAGTACGTCTTAAGGATCCCCGGGAATGGAACCGAACAAATGATTAACCGCAAAGAAGAAAAGGTGAATTCGTCTCTTGCCAGTGAAATGGGTATTGATACGGAATTGATCTATTTTAATGAAGAAACCGGTGTGAAAATTGCTGAATTGATTCAGGATGCGGAAACATTGAATCCTAAAACGGCGAAAAGACAGGATTATATGAAGCTAACAACCGCCATTTTAAGGAAGCTCCACAATTCTGATGCGAAAATGGCCAATCGGTTTGATGTTTTTGAAAAAATCAATGACTATGAGCGTCTCATGAAGGAAGCAAATGGTCAACCGTATGAAGGATATGAAGACGTAAAAGCACAGGTATTGGCCTTGAAGGAAATATATCAGGGAATGAAGATCACGTTAACACCTTGCCATAATGATTTGGTTGCGGAGAATTTTGTGAAAAGCGGCAGCGGTAAAATCTACTTGATTGACTGGGAATATAGCGGCATGAATGACCCGATGTGGGATGTGGCGGCACATTCATTGGAGTGTGATTTTAGTCCGGAAGAAGAGGAATTATTTATAACGCTTTATTTAAATGAGCATCAAATCCCGCTGGAGATTCAACAAAGGGTGCTAATGAATAAAATTTACCAGGATTTCCTCTGGAGCATTTGGACGATTATTAAAGAGGCTGAAGGAGACGACTTTGGCACATACGGTATCGATCGGTTTAACAGAGCACGGAACAATTTAAACAATGATTTAATAATGGAGATGACGTATGAATATAAAAAATAAAGGGCTTATTTATGGGTTGATTTCCGGCTTAACTTGGGGTTTGGATACCGTCTTAATCGGAATGGTCTTAGCACATGCACTCTTTGTGTCGACCGATAAAGTTATTTTCCTTGCCCCGCTCGTTAGTACGTTTTTCCATGACTTGTTATCAAGTTTATGGATGATGGTGTACATGGCAATTAGAGGAGAGTTGAAAATCTCCTTTAAAAAAATAGCAACGCGGAGCGGACGATTCGTTATCTTAGGCGCTTTGCTGGGCGGACCGGTTGGGATGACCTTCTACGTTTTGGCTGTTAAGTACTTAGGTGCGTCATTATCTGCATCGATTTCAGCCGTGTACCCTGCGGTTGGGGCGTTCTTTGCCTTTCTCATCTTAAAGGATAAATTAACTTTAAAGAACTGGATTGGACTATTTATCAGTATTTTATTTATTTTCCTATTAGGGTTTGCAAGCGGCGAAACATCACCGAGCTTTGTCCTTGGATTTGTGTTTATCCTCATCTGTGTATTTGGCTGGGGAATGGAGTGTGTTATCCTGGCTTATGGAATGAAGAATGATGAAATCACACCTGAACAGGCACTGCAAATTCGCCAGGTCGTTTCAGCGGTTACCTATGGCGTATTGATTTTACCATTTTTCAAAGCCTATCCACTTGTAGGTGAAGTGTTAAAAAGCAGTGAAGTGTTCTTTATCGCCGTCATTGCCCTTTCAGGAACAGCTTCCTATGTCTATTATTACAAAGCCATTTACACCATTGGCCCAACTAGAGCAATGGCATTAAACATTACGTATGCGGCATGGGCTATCATTTTAAGCTTTGTGATTTTAGGTACTCCCATTACCGCTAAATTGATCTTTTTTAGTATTATGATCTTAGTAGGTTCCATCATTACGGTAGCGAACCAAGAAGAGTTGAAGTGGTTGAATATTAAAGGCAGGAGAAGAACAGCATAATGAAAGCAATTTTACTCGCAGCAGGAATGGGAACAAGATTACGTCCATTAACTCTAACAACACCTAAATCACTTGTTGAAGTAAATGGAAAACCTATGCTTGAGAGACAGGTCGAATATTTACAGGAAATTGGTGTTGACGACATTTATGTGGTGACAGGCTATTTAAAGGAAAAATTCGTGTACTTAAAAGAAAAGTACGGAGTTACCCTTATACACAATGATAAATATGATCAATACAATAATATTTATACCATGTATTTAGTAAGGGAATTCCTTCCTGATGCCTATGTGATTGATGCCGATGTATTCTTGAAAAATAATTTCCTTGTAAAAAATCCAAGGACATCCGGGTATTTCAGTGCAAGAAAGCCTGAATTTAAAGCGGAGTGGATGATTCGCTTTGATGAACAATTCAAGATTTATGATATCGAGGTCGGGGATGGCGAGAATGATTATATTCTCTGCGGCATATCCTACTGGTCGGAGTCTGACGGAACCAAGATTATAAAAAAACTTGAAGAGGCTGTAGCGGATGGTCAATTCAAAGACCTTTATTGGGATGATATTGTTAAGAATAATATTAAAGATCTTGATGTTTATTTATATGAAATTCATCCTGATGATAGTTATGAAATCGATTCTTTGGATGATTTGGAAAAAGTGAATCAATTACTAAACCAACGATAAAAACGAACCCCGGGGTTCGTTTTTTCTGTTTGGCTATGGTACTTTAGTAAATGAGAAAATAGGAAAAGGCTGTGATTTTGTTGAAATTAACAGGTATCCATCATATTGCCATCATTTGTTCGAACTATGAAAAATCAAAAGATTTTTATGTGAGCGTTTTAGGTTTCACTCCGATTCGGGAGGTTTATCGGGAGGAGCGTAATTCCTACAAGCTTGATTTGGCAGTTAACGGCAACTATCAAATTGAGCTGTTTTCTTTTCAACACCCACCTGAAAGGCCAAGCTATCCGGAAGCAGCAGGATTGCGCCATCTTGCGTTTGAGGTAGAAGATATCGAAGCGGCAATTGCTTATTTATCCTCCCGGCAAGTCAAGACAGAGCCGATTCGGGTCGATCCGTATACCAATAAGCGGTTCACATTTTTTGAAGACCCTGATCATCTCCCGATTGAATTTTATGAAAAATAGGATAGATTGCCTTTTGTTCAGCTAATAGGAAAGCCCTTCCGATCAGAAGGGCTTTATCTTCGTTATTTCACGCGAATTTTCGTTCCTGCATAAATCGTGTATTTATTATCAAGATTATTCCAAGCTTTCATTTGGTCTATCGTTGAGCCGAATTGTTTCGCTAATTTAGAAACTGTATCCCCGGTTTGCACTAGATGGTAGACGGGTTGTGGTGCTTTTGGCTGTGATTTTAAATTAGGATTATCATTCCCCCAGGAACCAATTTCATTTTGTTCCAGTTTAACTAGATCCACATTTATTCCGGCAAGCTGCTTTTCAATTTGATACTGAAAAATGTGATTGAAATTGCATTGGTGGCCACGGCTCCAAGCAACAGTCTGGAAAAAGTATTTTGCAGCATTTTGAGATTTTAAGAAAGTAAGCACAGAATAGGAGCCATATGCACCAACCTGATAGCCATTTAGATTGTCATGAACACCTTTAAAATAAGCTAAGATCTCATCAAAGTCGTTAGGCTGCGTATCATAATCAACGGTGAAATAAATAGCACTTCCTTTCGGTTGTCCTAACTCCGATGCATACTCTGCCCCTTCTAATGCATCTGCCTTTCCTTGGTTATAATTGAAGTAAGATACGTTGGTAGGATTTTTCTCAAATATACTAAAAATGGCTAACCCTGCAGCCTTAATAGCATCAGCCTCTGCCTTTTCAAGCCCTTTCCATGAATGGCCCAAATACCTCCCGACATGGGAAACACCTTGTATTACCAAGGCAGCTGCAGATGTTGAGTTTAATTTTGTTGCACAATCGATTGCATTCCTCATTTTAAATTCCCCTCCTTATAAACTATATACTGTAAAAGTACTAGAGTTGGTAGGCTTATATAATAGAATAAAATATTATTTTTTTTTAGCTTATAATGCTTCCTTTTTTAATTGACTTAGCTATTATTGAACCTGAAAAAAGTCGAAAAAGGTCAATTTTTGAAACAATTCTGTAATACTATTAAAAACTAACTGTAAATTAACACTATTAACTTTTATGAGATACTAGTATTAATAAAGAGAGACACGGGGGATAGCATGAAAAAGTTAATATTCAGTGGTTTACTATCATGTTCTTTGCTCTTAAGTGGAATAATTGGCGGACATAAGACAGAAGCAGCGTCTGTTGGGAAAGCGGTTTCAAATGTAGCCCTTAAATATGTCGGTGTTCCTTATCGATGGGGAGGAACGACACCAAGCGGGTTTGATTGCTCAGGTTTTGTGGATTATACATATAAGCAAGTCGGTGTTACATTACCACGTACGGCTGCAGATTTATATAATAAAGGACTGGCGGTTGCAAAAAGTAATTTAAAAGAGGGCGATTTAGTTTTCTTTAGCACCTATAAAGCAGGTCCTTCACACGTAGGTATTTATATTAGCAACAATCAGTTTGTTCACGCTTCCGATTCAGGCGTTAAGGTTGATTCCTTAACAAGTTCTTATTATAAAAACACGTATTATGGTTCCAAAAGAATAGATACAAGCTCTCCTAATGGCTGGATTCATTCAGCGGGCACTTGGTATTATTACGATCAAGGTAAAATGAAAAAAGGCTGGATTAAAGACGGCGGTAAATGGTATTTCTTAGGGACAGACGGCGGAATGATCACAGGCTGGTTAACATGGAATGGTGATCGCTATTATTTAGACCAAAGCGGTGCGATGGATACCGGTTGGGTTTTACTGGGCGGTAAATGGTATTTCTTTTATCCTGATGGTTCAATGGCAAAAAACACAAAAATCCAAGGATATGTTGTCGGCAGCGACGGAGTCTGGATTAAATAAAAATGAAAGAGCCGGTGATTTCCGCCGGCTCTTCATTTTGTGAATAAAATTTAAAAATTACCATACAGTTTTTGTCGATTTTTGTTTTTTAATATCGAAATTTAGTTTATAATTAAACGGGTTTGCTTTATTTCGATTTAAGAAATACTATCATTAATGTTTCGGTGATTATTCGTAATTCCGAACTTGCGAGGAGGTCAAAATGGTTCAACGCAGAATTAATAATGCGGTTTTATTAATCACATTAAATGGAATCATTGCTTTATTATTATTTACAGTCTATAAATATTTTTCGAGTTCATTCAGTATTGATACTGTTATTATTGCAATGGATGAGACCACGAAAAAATTTGCCCTTAGAATTTTATATATTTTCGTTCTCTTAATGTTAACTTCAAAAATTCAGCTCAGATTTATTGAAAAATTAGCAGAATCCTATCCATGGATTTTGAATCTAACAAAATATGCCTATATTATCATTTTGTCAGGAATTATGGCTTTAGTGACTAGCTATTATATGGAATATTTCCAGCTGCTAAAGAATACAACGGCAACCACTCAATGGGTAGTAGTCAATACACGAATCTACCTTTCGGGTGCCTTGTTCTTATTCTTTATTTATTTGTTGGTCTTTACATTGATTGGTAATATTTACATTAGTTCCATTATAACAGCTGTCTTTATTTTCGTCATTGGGTTTGCGCATTATAATAAATTAAATCTACGGGTCGAGCCTTTATATCCATCTGACTTTAGCCAGATAACACAGCTGAAAGATGTTATCCCAATGATTCGACAGTATCTTTCAATAAAAACTGCGGTGCTGATTGTCGCGGGGATTAGTATTTTTCTATATCTTGTGAAGTTTTTACCAAAAGCGAAGACTTCTCTCTGGATGAGGGGAGTTTTGCTCGTAGCCACGGCAGGAATGGTTTATTCATTTACTTTTTTCCCAACCACGTTTATGAAGTCGTTTGTTGAAAAAGAATCTAAAGTTTCAATAGTAAAATGGGACCAGCTTGAAAATTATAAGTACAATGGATTTATTTTCGGGTTTATTTCAAACTTGCAGAATGATGCCTTTCCAAAACCGGCAGGATATACGAAAGAGAATGTTTTGGCTATTGCAAAGAAATATCGGAATATGCCGGCAGAGCCTTCAACAGCAGCTAAAAATCAGCCGAAGAAGCCTAATATTGTTTATATCATGAGTGAAGCTTTTTGGGACCCTACAATGCTGACAAATGTCCAGTTTAGTGAGGATCCGATGAAGAATTTGAGAAAGCTAATGGGACAATATACCTCCGGTTATAATTTATCACCGTCCTTTGGTGGAGCAACTGCCAATGTGGAATTTGAGGCGGTAACCGGTTTCTCTAATTACTTTTTACGAGTTGGCTCACTGCCTTACCAGGATTTAATTGACAGAAAAAGTTTTATACCGACAATCGTAAGCGACCTGGAAGGACAAGGATATGCCTCATTGGCGATCCATCCATATAAAGGGGTATTTTACAAGCGGGATAAAGTTTACAAAACGTTTGGCTTTGATCAGTTTTTAGATATGGATAAAATGAAGCATAAGGAAATGTCCGGGTACTATATCTCTGATGAATCCTTATCAAAAGAAATTATAGATAATTTGAAACAACAGAAAAAACCGATGTTTATCCATGCTGTTTCAGTTCAAAATCATTTTCCTTATGTACCGAATCGTTATCCAAAAAATACGGTATCTGTTTCCGGGCTATCTCCTGATTCAAAGGAGTCATTAGAGGTGTATACTGAGGGAATTAAACAAGCAGATCAAGCGCTTCAGGATTTAGTAAACGAGCTCCAAAAACTCGATGAACCAACAATTGTCGTGTTCTGGGGGGACCATATGCCAATTCTTGGCCAAGATTTAGCGATTTATAAAGAGGCCAAATATGCGAATACGTCAAATAAAAACTTATATGAACAGGAATTCTCACAAACTCCTTTATTAATGTATTCCAATTTCCATATAGATAGAAAAGATCTACACGCGTTGAGCCCTGCTTATTTTGGACCAACCGTATTTGATATGGCAGGATTAAAAAAACCGCCGTTTTATAATCTGTTAGATAAGCTTAAAGCACAGCTCCCTGTTTTAAAAAATACCCTGCAAATGAATAGTTCGCAGGAATACGTCACTAATCATCTTACTAAGCAACAAAAGCAGCTGATAAGCGACTATCGAATGCTAGAGTATGATTTGTTGGTTGGTAATCAATATAGTAAAGATATTTTATTTAAAAAATAGGCTCTGTTAAAGCTCATTGTTGATATTGCTCACTATGTTGATTGGAGCGGAAGGCACGAGACTCCTCGAAAATGCTATCGCATTTTCTTCGTGCGGTGAATATTCGTGGAAGCTTATTCAATGTCCTGCGGGAAAAGCAGGTCAAGGGAGACCCCACAGGCTTAATGCTTGAGGAGGCTCCCGACCGCCCGCGGAAAGCGAGTGCCTGGAGCGGAAATCAACAGGCAAGTTTAACATAGCCAAAAAGTAAAAAGAGCCTTCAACCGCTCTTTTTTTGCTAATTAGTTTTCGGACCATAAAAAACCCCCATTGTTCAAATGGGGGTTGTGAATATGAAGGAGCGAAATTTGAACTTATTTATCAAATTTTGTATAATAAAATCATTTGAACAGGAACTTAAAATTGTTTTTCCATTAAAAGAAAGAAGGAACTTATCATGGTAAAAAATATACTCATAACCGGCGGAGCAGGATTCATTGGAAGCAGCCTCGCTTTGAAATTATTGAAAAAAGGATATAGTGTAACAGTTCTTGATAATTTATCTCCACAAATTCATGGAGAAGACGGTTCATCATCAGAATTATTCTTGAAAATCAGAGATAAGGTAAACTTTATTAAAGGCGATGTTATTAACAGTGATGACTGGAGAAAAGCACTAAAAGATCAAGATGTTGTTGTGCATTTAGCTGCTGAAACCGGTACCGGTCAATCGATGTATGAAATCAATAAATATATTGATGTTAATGTTAAAGGAACTTCTAATTTATTAGATATCTTAACCAATGAAGAACATCAAATTAAAAAAATTGTTGTAGCAGCTTCAAGGGCTATCTATGGTGAAGGCATGTATCATTGTTCCGAACACGGAACTGTTTTTCCTGTTGAACGAACAGATGAAGATATGAGCAAGGGCGATTTTGAAGTAAAATGTCCAATTTGCCGTCGTAATGTAGAATTGATGGCTACAACGGAAGAAACAAAAATTCATCCAACATCCATTTATGGGATTACAAAACAAATGCAGGAACAAATGTGTATGGTTGTTGGGAAATCATTGAATATTCCTGTCGTAGCATACCGCTATCAAAATGTTTACGGTCCCGGTCAATCATTGAAAAATCCATATACAGGAATTCTTTCGATTTTCTCAACCATTATTAAAAATAATAATAAAATTAACATCTTTGAAGATGGTAGAGAGTCAAGAGACTTTGTTTTTATTGATGATATTGTTGATGCAACTATTTTAGGAATTGAAAAAGAAGAAGCAAACTTTGAAAGTTTTAATGTTGGAACAGGCGTGTGTACAACTGTTGTAGAAGTAGCAAATGTCTTAAAAGAAAAATATCAATCAGATACTGAAATCGAAATTAGTGGAAACTACCGCTTAGGCGATATTAGGCATAACTTTGCAGATTTGACTAAAATTCATAAAAAACTTGGATTTACTCCTAAAGTAAGCTTTGAAGAAGGAATTAGTAAATTTGTAGAGTGGGTTAATCAACAAGAGGTCGTTGAGGATAATTATGCTAAATCAATTGATGAAATGAAGAAAAAAGGTTTGTATAAATAATGGAAGATCGTTTGAAAAATAAAAAGGTACTGTTCCTATGTCCTTTATTTTTTAATTATCACAAGAAATTAATGAAGGCTATGGAATCACTGGGAGCTGAAGTGGATTACTTTGATGAGCGCCCTTCTAATACAGTTCTTTCAAAAGCATTATTAAGAATCAATCGAAAATTTGTTACTGTGCAAATTAAAAAATATTATGAAGAAATTTCTTTGAAAATTAAAGATAAAAATTATGACTACATTTTTATTTGTCAGGCTGAAGCAACACCGAAATGGTTTTTAAAAGATGTAAGAAAGATGAATCCAAACGCTAGAATGGTGCTTATGCTATGGGATTCTGTTGCGAATAAAGTAAATACCTTAGAAAAATTGGAATTATTTGATGAAGTTTTTTCATTTGATAAAAAAGATTGTGATCAATTCGGACTAACTTTTAGACCATTATTTTTTGATAAAGAGTATGAACTGATTGCAAAAGAAGAGCCAACGTTAGTTTACGATTTATTTTTTGTCGGAACCGTGCATAGCGATCGTTATCGGATTTTAAAGGAAGTAAAACAACAATTTGAAAAGAACGATTTAAATGTATTTTACTTTTTGTATATCCCTAGCAAATTAATGTACTATCAAAGAAAGTTAATGACAAGTGATTTAAATGGCAGCCAAATAAATGAATTTTCATTTGTAGGCATGCCCAGCGATCAACTGGCAGCTAAATTAAAACAGTCTAAGGCTGTAGTCGATATTCAACATCCAAAACAAACAGGGCTGACAATGAGAACGATTGAAATGCTGGGTGCAAATAAAAAAATGATTACAACCAATACAGATATTCAAAATTATGATTTTTATCATCCAAATAATATCTGTATCGTAGACAGAGAAAAAGTGGAAGTGCCAACTGAATTTATGACCACGCCTTTTGTACCAGTTGATGAAAAGGTAAAAGATAGATACTCAATAAACTATTTTGTACTGGATTTATTGGGATTAACCGAAGAAAAAAAGCATAATTTTTATGTGGAAAATAGCGGTGGTGGAAGACGATGAAGGTTTCTGTAGCAATGGCCACTTATAATGGAGAGAAATATCTAAAACAACAAATAGATAGCATTCTCTCTCAATTAAGCAGTGAAGATGAATTGATTATATCTGATGATCATTCTTCGGATCAGACGCTTGTGATTATTGAAAAATATATGAAAGAAGATCCCCGGGTGAAGTTATTTATGAATGAAGAATCAGGGGTTACTTCCAATTTTGAGAATGCAATTAAGCGTACCAAAAATGATATTATCTTTTTAAGTGATCAGGACGATGTGTGGAAGCCTGAAAAAGTCGAAACGGTAAAATCCTACTATGAAAAAAATCCCGGGGTTCAAATGATTATGTCTGATATTACCGTGGTAGATAATGAACTTAAGCCGACCATCGATTCATTTTATGAATTTAGAGGAAGCCGTTCAGGTGTCATTAAAAATATAATTAAAAATAGTTATATTGGTTGTGCAATGTCTTTTAGAAAAGAATTAAAGCCGCGAATTTTGCCAATACCAAGAAACGTCCCGATGCATGATATGTGGATTGGTTTAGTAGCTGACATGAATAAAGCGGCGTTACTGATACCGGAAAAATTGATTTATTATCGGAGACACGATGCCACAGTTACGAGTGTCGAGAATACTTCTTCGATAAAGGAAAAAATTCTTTGGAGATTTCAAATTTCAAGCTTACTTTTTAAATCACTGTTAAAAAATAGATAGTAAAAAAAGTATGTTTTTCAATATGAAAAACATACTTTTTTTGATTAATAACCTTTATTGTTGTTCGTTGTGTACGTGTGTTTTAATGTGTTACGGTGATGGGTACTATTGGTAGTACTCGCAGTAGTCCGATTACTGCTACTATCATCCGATTGAGTACCTGTGTAAATTTCGGCTACGGTCTCTGATGGCAATCCAAGTGATTGGCGCATTTCATCTGATAGGGTTTGTCTTTCTTGATCGTCAACGCCAAAGTAATAAATGCCGTTGATTTTTTCATTTTCACCGTTAATTTCCAGTTTATCAATTTTTTTAGCAGCAGCTTTATAGGAAGACTGGATTCCAACCATGTCATTTAATGTTAAGTTGGTTTCAATGTTATTTTCTAATGCTTTAAGAATGGTATCGTAATTGGTTAAAGTTGAAATTGATTTACCCTTTTCGATAATTTTTTGAATAACTTCCCTTTGTCTTTCTTGGCGTCCAAAGTCACCTCTCGGGTCCTGGTGTCTCATGCGGGCATACTCAAGTGCTTGCAGACCGTTTAGATGCTGTGGACCTGTTTTAAGAGTAACTCCATCTAACTCAAAGGCATATTTATTATCTACATTAATTCCGCCTACTGCGTTGACGATATCTTTAAAGCCTTGCATGTTTACTTTGATATAGTAATCAATTGGAACATTTAAGAAATTCTCGACAGTATCAATGCTTTCCTCGATTCCGCCATAAGCATACGCGGCGTTAATTTTATCAATCCGATCCTTGCTTGGATTCTTTTGGTTAATTAATTTTGTTCGTGTATCACGAGGAATACTTAATAGTTTAGTAGTTTTTGTTTTCGGATTAATCGTGATGACGATCATTGAATCTGTACGACCGCTGTCTCCCTCACGTTCGTCAACACCAACCATTAGAATAGAGATGGGATCCAAATGATTAAATTCCACCTTTGAACTCCGCTTGGAAGAAATATCACGTGATAGCGGTTTATTCATTTTATCAATGGCACTGGCCACATCATTGTAAATATTATAAAAGTAAGCTCCCGCACCAATTAATAAAATCAGCAGGGCAAAAAGCGTTATTCGTATCCAACGCGGCTTCTTCTTGGTTATCTTCTTTCTATTTAATCTAGTATTATCCATATATAGTTCCCTTCTTTAAAGGTAATAAACTTGTTAAAAGACAATCATAAGCAAAATTATAATATTTTCCGTATAGAAGTTCAACTGGAAATAAAAAAATTCCGCCATGAAAGTACAATTTTTGACAGGAGTCTGCTATAATTTATTTTTGTTAAGTTAAGAGATTATGGTGAACATTGTTTTTTGTATTTTTTTAGTTTTCCATTTTATGATGGAATGATGGAAACGATATTTTGATAAACAAATCGAATAGCAGTATTTGAACTATAGGAAGGTGTGGTGGCTTCTAATGATAAAAGGAAAAAATATAGATGAGCTTATGAATGAAAGAAAGAATAATTTTGATATAATTAGATTTCTTGCAGCAACACTCGTCATTTTTTCTCATGCGTATCCATTGACAGGAAACGCCGGTTCAGAGCCTTTTGGAATCCTTTCAAATGGTCTAATGAGTTTTGGAGGATTGGCTGTTAAAGTGTTTTTTGTTATAAGCGGCTTTTTAATTACTCAAAGCTTTGATCGTTCAAAGGATGTCATTCAATATTCAAAAGCAAGAATTTTAAGGATATTCCCAGCGTTAATCGTTGTTGTTTTATTATCGGTGTTTATTCTGGGCCCTATTTTTACAGAACTAAGCTTGAAAAATTATTTCTCAGACCCTAAAACAATTGATTATTTTAAAACGTTAACATTGTATAAAATGCAATACTATTTACCGGGTGTATTCCAATCAACTCCTAATAAAGCTATTAATGGTTCTCTCTGGACCTTGTGGTTTGAATTTTTCTTTTATATCGTGGTTGCCTTTTTAGGAGTGACAAAGCTTCTAAATAAAAAAATCGTTGTTACCGGTTTCATCTTAGCTACAATTCTGTTTTATCTGGGAAGAGGGAACTTTTATACAGATCTGTTCCGTTATTTTAGTGCAGGAATGCTTTTTTATCTGTTAAGAAAAAATATTATCCATAATGGTTGGATTGCCTTAGTTTCATTTATTGTTTTAGCCTTAACCATCAAAACATCCTATTTCAATTATACGCTAACCATTTTTGGTTCCTATATTATTTTTTATTTATCGTTTCACAAAAAGTTGAAGTTCTATAATTTTGGCAAATACGGGGACTTTTCCTATGGTCTTTATATTTATGCCTTTCCCGTCCAAGAAATGATTGTCTTCATTAGTCACAATCATCTTTCTCCATTGGAGAACTTTCTTTTAGCATTTCCAATCACCTTGGTATTTGCTGTTTTATCATGGCGCTTAGTTGAAAGAAATGCGCTTAAATTAAAGAAGGTTTCAATAATGACTAAAAAAAATTCTTTAGATAAAAACTACCAATTATTCAAATAATAATAAAATCCCAAGTGAAGTGTAGTGGAATTTAGGGATTTTAAAGGTTCATAATGTTGATACTCTTGGTAAGGTATTAGGAGAGGGAAATTAATGAAAAAGTTTGAAAAAATATTATTGACTTTGTTTTTTATTGAATTATTCGTCGGAGGCGGAGGAAGATTAATCGATTTTCACGTTGTTTCAATTCGCCAAGTCTTGTTCCTGCTCCTTTTAGTAGCATATATAGTTCGAATCATTAAGGAAAAAGCGATCTTTAATAAAGAAATTAATACTTTCATTCGCGTTAACCCCGTAACCATTGGGATATATATGATCCTTGGTTGGTTTGTGATCAGCAGCTTAATCGGCGTGCTACACCACCACCCGGTTGGCGTGGTGGTTCAAGATGTTTTTAGAGTATGTTTTTTTGTACTTTACTTTCCGCTGGCCTATTATATTTCAAAAGACAGATTCCCGGTTCAAAGAATTATTACCATATTGAAATATAGCGCATTAACGGTAGCGATTTTTACGATTGTTGTTTCTTTGTTAGGTAAAACCGTTTTTAGCGGTAATAGCTTTCCATCCTTTTATAACTTTATGAACTGGCTAATGAACGATGATTTATTTTTTAGGCCAAGTAACAGTGTTTTTTACAAAAGTCATTTTTACGTGTTAGTGGGGCTTATCCTATGTCTTAATGATTTATTAAATAAGAATTTCAGAAAAATTGACATTGCCGTTGTAATCCTGGGTTCGATATCACTAATATGGTCAGAAACAAGGGGATTTTTACTTGCGTTTATGCTTAGTATTTTGTTCATTATAGTACTGGATGCAAAAGTCATTGTAGACCCAATCAAAGGATTAACAAAGAAGCTCCAAAAATTAATACAATCCAAACAATTTATTAAAAAATTTGTAATCTTAATTTTGGTGATGGTTGCTGTACCGATTTTGTATCAAAATATGACGTTGGAACGATTTGGTCAAACAACAGGTTACCATTCAACCACAAATATTAAAGGCCATAAGCACAAGAAAAAAACCGTAGAAGTAAATGATGTTAGCGTGAATACCAGAATGGAATTCATTGCTGATTCAAAGAGAATCTTAAGTAATCCGACGAATCTCGTCTTTGGCTCCGGCTATGGCACAACGATCGCCGGAAGAATAAACGGAATCGAAATGAGCTTCCTTGACATTTTAGTTGAGCAAGGGTTAATTGGTTTTGGAACGTGGCTGTTCTTATTTTTTATTTTCTATTACAATTTTTATGCAGCTTATAAGAACGGTCATAAGCCTTCTCCTTTGGATATTTCGTTTTTGGCGGTCTTTATGGGGATATTATTATTAACAAATATAAATCCATTTATTAATAATCCAATTGGTATCGGCTTTTTCTTAATTCTGCTTGTGATTTCACAAAATAAGAAGCAATTAAGCCTGAATGAGGAATTCAAATGAAAATAACAATGGTTGTTGTTTTATTTAATCAAAAGCCCGAAGAAAGTAAAACATTCATTACCTTAAAACAAACTTTGTTTGCTAAAAAGGAAGGCTTAAGAGACATAGAGTTAATTTTGTATGATAATAGTCCGGAAAAACAAGCATTTTCTCCTCTCGATTATGAGGGGGTACATATCACATATGTCCATGATTCACGAAATTTAGGGATTGCAACGGCCTATAATCATGCTTGGACAATTGCAAAGGAAAATGGCAGCCGGTGGCTTCTCCTATTAGACCACGATACGGAATTAACGGATGAGTACGTAAATAAAGTAGTAAACCTTCCTGAGTTTGCCAATGACGTTGCAGCGGTTGTACCGAAAATAAATAGTGAAAATACGATGATTTCTCCCGTCTATAGCGACTCTCTTCGTCCATTAACAGAGGAGAGACCTGTAGAAGGGCTGCAGGAGAAGCCGGTAATGGCAATTAATTCGGGTTCATTAATCCGAACTGATTTTTTAAATAAAATCGACGGATTTAATGAGAACTTTTCTTTAGACTATCTTGACCATTGGTTGTTTTTTGAGATTTATGAACACGGCTGTAAGGTTTGGCTGCTCGATACAGAGCTGGAGCATGAATTGTCCGTAATGGACTATAGCAGAGTATCCTTGAAACGCTACCAAAGCATTTTAGACTCGGAACTGAGTTTTTACCAAAATTATAAAAGAGACCTGTATCGGCCTTATCGAATTCAGTTGGCAAAACGGTTTTTAAAGCAGGTTTTAACGGTAAAAAACAAGAAAATTGCCATTTATACACTAAAACGGCTGTTTACAATGTAAGAGGAGTTTAAATTTTTGTATTGTTTTTGTTGTTTTTTAGGTCAAAATAGTTAAAACCGATATTACTTTTTTGTTACATTTTCATGAGTGTTATTCATTTTTAAGGTACCTTCACTATAATAATGAAGGAGCATCGTGACAATTTTTGTAGAATTATTTTGAAAGTAGAGGAGTTGGCTAGAATGAAAGGTATTATACTTGCAGGTGGCAGCGGCACAAGACTTTATCCGTTAACAAAGGTCGTTTCCAAACAATTATTGCCGGTTTATGATAAACCAATGATTTATTACCCATTATCCGTTCTGATGTTAGCCGGGATTAAGGATATTTTGATTATTTCAACACCTGAAGATACTGCCCGCTTTGAACAGAGCTTAGGTGATGGATCAGATTTAGGTATGAACTTTACATATAAAATTCAGCCCCAACCGGGCGGCTTAGCCCAGGCCTTTATCTTAGGCGAAGAGTTTATCGGCGATGATAATGTAGCCCTTGTGCTTGGAGATAATATTTTCTATGGTCATGGTTTAACAGATCTTCTGCGTAAAGCAGCGTCCCGGCCAACAGGAGCAACGGTTTTCGGTTATTATGTAAATGATCCGGAACGCTTCGGTGTTGTTGAGTTTGATGACAACAATAAAGCAGTATCGATCGAAGAGAAGCCGGAAGTTCCTAAATCAAATTATGCCGTAACAGGCCTTTATTTTTACGATAATCGTGTTGTCAATATCGCGAAAAGCATTCAGCCTTCGCCGCGCGGTGAGCTTGAAATTACCGATATTAATAAAGCCTATCTTGAAATGGGCGAGCTAAACGTAGAACTACTTGGCCGTGGCTATGCGTGGCTTGACACCGGAACCCATGCATCGTTACTGGAAGCTTCTCAATTCATTGAAACTGTTGAAAAACGACAATCCTTAAAAATTGCTTGTCTTGAAGAGATTGCTTACAAAATGGGTTATATTACAAAAGAGAAGCTGATTGAGCTTGCTGAGCCTTTAAAGAAGAATCAATATGGACAATATTTAATTAAGATTGCAAACCAAGAAAGTATCCTTAAGTGAGGTTAAGAACATGAACTTGATTGAGACAAAATTATCCGGCGTGAAAATTTTAGAACCGAAAGTATTTGGTGATCACCGCGGATACTTTATGGAAAGCTATAATAAAGATTTATTCGGGCAATTAGGTTTACATTATGACTTTGTCCAGGACAACCAGTCATTATCGGCATCTGTCGGTACGTTAAGAGGCTTGCATTTTCAGTTGAACCCGAAAGCTCAAACGAAAGTCGTACGCTGCGTAACAGGAGCAATTTATGACGTTGCCGTCGACATTCGCAAAGGGTCACCAACTTACGGGCAATGGGTCGGCGTGATTTTAAGCGAACACAATAAACGCCAGCTTTTAGTTCCTAAAGGATTTGCCCACGGTTTTTGCACATTGGTGCCTGACACCACTGTTGCTTATAAGGTTGATGAATATTATTCACCTGAGCATGACGGCGGTATCCTTTGGAATGACCCGGATCTCGGTATTGATTGGCCAACGGCTAATCCCATTCTTTCAGATAAAGATACAAAACACCCTACATTAAGTGAAGCAACCAATCTTAATTTTGTTTTTGAAAAATAGGAGGCAGTATTAATGAAATTATTAATTACTGGCGGCGCCGGTTTCATCGGCAGCAACTTCGTCCGCTATATGGTAAATAAATATCCGCAATACAACATAGTCAATTTAGATTTATTAACGTATGCAGGAAATCTTGAGAACTTAAAGGACATTGAAAATGCGCCAAACTATAAGTTCGTCCGCGGTGATATTGCTGACCGCGAATTTATTAACGGCCTGTTCCGGGAAGAGAAGTTTGATTATGTATTAAACTTTGCTGCTGAGTCTCATGTTGACCGCAGTATTACTGACCCGGGTATTTTTGTGCAAACGAATATCCAAGGAACACTTGCACTGCTTGATGCAGCAAAAACGTTGGGTGTTACAAAATATCTTCAAGTATCAACTGATGAAGTATATGGTACCCTTGGCGAAACCGGCTATTTTACAGAAGAAACACCGCTTGCTGCCAACAGTCCGTATAGTGCCAGTAAAGCAGGTGCAGACATGCTTGTCCGTGCCTATCATGAAACTTTCGGACTTCCGGTCAATATTACACGTTGTTCCAATAACTATGGGCCATTCCACTTCCCGGAAAAGCTTATCCCATTAATGATTATTAATGCTTTAAATGATAAAGAACTGCCAATTTACGGTGACGGGCTTAATATCCGTGACTGGCTTCATGTTGAAGACCATTGCCAGGCAATCGACCTTGTTCTTCATCAGGGACGTAATGGTGAAGTGTATAATGTCGGCGGTAATAACGAACGGACCAATATCGAAATCGTTAAAACCATTCTAAAGCATCTTGGTAAGCCTGAATCATTAATGAAATTTGTTAAAGACCGTCCCGGTCACGACCGCCGTTATGCGATTGATGCAACGAAATTGCGCACTGAGCTTGGCTGGTCGCCAAAATATAATTTTGACACAGGTATTGAACAGACTATTAATTGGTATTTAAATAATCGTGAATGGTGGGAAAACATCATTTCCGGCGAGTATCAGGAATATGTAAAATCCCAATATGGCGACAGATAGGGGTAGAGTGATGAAGGTTGTTGTAACAGGTGCTGCCGGCCAATTAGGCCAAGATGTCGTGTTGGAATTGGGCCGTAAAAACCATGAAGCCATTGGTGCGGACCGGGGAAAAATGGATATTACGAATGAACAGGATGTAATAGCATTTATCCAAGCCGTAAAGCCGGATGTTATTTTACATTGTGCTGCTTATACAAATGTCGATGCGGCAGAGGAAAATGAAGATGCTGCCTATAAGGTTAATGCTTTAGGCACAGAGTATCTTGCCAAAGCGGCAAAACAGGTTGGAGCAAAGATGCTCCACATTAGTACGGACTATGTGTTTGATGGTACGGCGACTGAGCCTTACGAGGTGAATGAAGCCACCAAACCTATTGGTGCTTACGGAAGAACGAAATTAGCCGGTGAAGAATTGCTTCAAAAGCATTTAGAGCAATTCTTTATCGTTCGTACTGCTTGGGTGTTTGGTGTTCATGGCCAAAACTTTGTGAAAACAATGCTTCGCCTTGGCGAAGAACGCGGTGAAGTGGGAGTTGTTCATGACCAAGTCGGTTCACCAACCTATACCGTTGATTTAGCAAGGTTTATGGTTGAATTAATGGAAACTGAGAAATATGGTATTTATCACGCGACAAACAGCGGTGTTTGTTCCTGGTATGAGTTTGCCGTTGAAATCTTCAAGCAGGCAGGCTTGAAGGTAACGGTTAATCCATTAACAACTGAACAATTCCCTCGTCCGGCTGCCCGTCCGAAATATTCTGTTTTGAGCAAAGAAAAAATCTTAGAGCAAGGCTTAACACCGCTTCGTGACTGGAAAGAAGCACTTGCTGCTTATTTAGAGGAAGCAAAAAGATAGGAGGATGACTCAGGAACAAGGGCCAGACCCCTCAACCACAAGATCCGGTAAAAGTGCACCTGTTGGGCACTACTACTGTGATACCAAGAGGGGGCAGGCCCTTTTGAGTCATTCTCTTTTTCTATAGGCTATGTTAAAGCTCATTGTTGATTTAGCTCACTATGTTAATTGGAGCGGAAGGCGCGAGACTCCTGCGGGAGAAGCAGGTCAAGGGAGACCCCGCAGGCGCAAAGCGAGTGCCTGGAGCGGAAATCAACAGGCAAGTTTAACAGAGCCTTTCTATAAAAAGAAAATAGCGTCATCTAGGGGGAAGAATTTAGGATGAGCACGACATTTGAAAAAGTGAAGTCTTACTTTCGAAACAGGAAGGTCTATAAGACACTTAAATCGAATCCCATTTTAGCAAAAATTAATCAGCATTATCGAAACCAAGCGGAAGCTCAGAAAAGGGAATCTGTGCATACATTCGGACTGGAAAGTCTCGTTCAAGCGAAAAAGGCCTTCCAAGAAATAAACCGGGAATTTTGGCTTGATTATGGAACTTTGCTCGGTGCGGTACGCGAGAAGGACTTTATTGGTCATGATGCAGATATAGATTTAGGTACTTTTTTTATGGGGAATGAAAATGCAAAAAAATTCGAAGCAGCGATGAAAAATCGCGGCTTTGAAAAATTGCGTGAGTTTTGGCTGGATGAAAAAATAATCGAAGAGACCTACCTTTTTAATGGTGTGAATCTGGATATTTACTACTATTTTCCCGGTGAGGCTAAGGATACGGTCAATTGTTTTGCCGAGGAAGAAGGGGAGCATACCTTTTATCAAAAATTGCCTGAATATACGGTTGTAACGGGGCTTTCTGTCAAAAAAATAACCTCGACCTTTACGGGTATTAAGTGGATTGATTTCAAAGGTGAACAGTTCCCAATCCCGGAAAGCTATGATCAATATTTGCAGGATAATTACGGTCCAACCTATATGACTAAAGACGAAAACTGGGATTGGACAAAGTTAGATATAGAGATACTCCCTTACCGAGATAATGCAAGAGCTATTTTGTACAATAAATAAGCATCATATTTTACGAACCAGAAGGGTTTTTTATGAAAAAATCATTATTTAAAAATATTATTTATAAGGTTTTATTAAATGTTTTTAATCTAATCCTTCCGATTTTAGTTGGACCGTATGTGAACAGGGTATTAGGGTCGTATTCCATTGGTAAAGTCCAATTTGGGGAAACTATTTATACCTATTTCCTCATTTTTGCTACCTTTGGTGTTTATCAATATGGCTTACGCGAAATGAGCCGGATCAGGGAAGATAAGCAAAAGGTTAGACAGCTCTTTACAAGCCTTTATACCATTAGCACGGTAACGGGTGTAACAGCCCTGCTTTGTTACCTTGCATTTACTTATTTTAAATATTCAGGCACGGCCTATTACCCGATATTAATGATCTATGCCTTAAATTTTATTTGCAACATTTTCTACGTGGAATGGGTTAATGAAGCAATGGAGAACTATGACTTTATTACCATTAAAACCATTATTGTCCGTATTATATATGTTGTTCTCATCTTTATCTTTGTTAAAAGTGTAAAGGATTACCAGCACTATGCAATACTGTTGGTTTTAGCGATGTTTCTAAATAATGTTATCAGTTTTGTATTCATTAAAAGAAAAGTGCAGTTTGACTTTAAAAATATTCGTATTAAAGAACATTTAAAGCCAATGTTTCTTGTTGTCATATTTTCAAATGCAAGTGTTCTATATACGCAGCTGGATCGTTATATGCTAGGCGATTATCTGAATTCGAAAGCCGAATCCTTTTATGTTATCCCGCAACAAATAATGGGAATTATTAATACGCTGATGCTGAGTGTTGTTCAGGTAACGATTCCAAGACTATCCAATATATTGGGCTCAAACGATGAAAAGTCATATATGACCCTGCTAAATAATATTTCGAAGGTGTATTTTGCCTTTTTATTCCCTGCTTCCATCGGAATGTATATTCTCTCTGATGTAGCGGTATTTATTTATGGCGGGAAAGGTTTTCTTCCGGCAATCCCGGCGCTAAGCATGTTTTCCTTTTATATGATCGTAATCGGCATCGACTCCATTTTTGCTAATCAGATTATTTATGTGAAAAAGAAAGAACATATCTTGGTTAGACTCATTTTTCTTTGCGGGATCATTAATCTTATTTTTAAAATTATATTAGTAAAGCTGGGATGGTTAACGCCAAGAAATGCTATTTTAACAACAACGATTGCTAATTTCCTGTTAATTTTATTAGAATACGGTTATATCCGCCGTTTCTTAAAGGTCGATTATCGTTTGTTCAATTTTGGCAAATTAAAGTATTTAGTGTATGCCCTTTTGTTTATTCCCGTTTCCTATGGGATCAGGCATTTTCTTTCCGGCCCCATTCCATTGTTTATTGGGATTGTCTCGGTAAATTCAATCCTGTACGGGTTAATTTTAATTGTAACAAAAGATTTTGTTCTGCAAATGCTTTTAGGTAAACTTAAAACCCGGTTCGGACGTGCATAATATAGCTAATTGTCCTTAGTGGAGACTAAATTAGCCTCTGTTTTTGTAGGAAACAGGGGCCATTTTTATAGTAGAAGGTCATAACGGAAAATTTAACTTCGAAGGATATACTGTGTTTTCTTTTAAGATTAGTGAAACTTTTCTTGAAGCCATACGTCAATAATAATGGAACATAATTCGACGTTAAACGGGAATTAGAGGTGTTGCCTGTGAGGAATTTGTCAATTTTATGAATTTTCTCCGGGCAGAAAAAATGCCTCGCTATTGATGGAATGTCAATAAATATCATGATTTTCGGCAATCCGGAACACATTTAGTTTTTCAAAATGGGAAATAGTTGTAGAAAAAGATAGTTTATTTCTACAATCGTCTATGCTATAATCCATTAGGAAAGTTTGTCACAAAGATTCATTGATTCATATAAAACCAAAAAACCAAAAAAATATCCAGTTAAGAAATATTAGGATAAGTTACCATGGAGGGGCTTATGTTTTATCTAACTCTAGTCATCTGTTTTTTTGCGGCAATACTCCTCACCCCGTTAGTTAAAAAACTAGCTTTTAAAATTGGAGCTACAGATAAACCGAACCATCGTAAGGTTCACGTGAAAATAATGCCTAGATTAGGCGGCTTGGCGATATTTTTAAGTTTTATTATCGGGATCTTAATCGTAAAGCCCAATGGTGGGTACGAGTACCATCTTCCAATCGTTATCGGAAGCATAATTATCATCCTGACTGGTATGTTTGATGATGTTAAGGAAATTTCGCCAAAATTAAAATTAGCCGGTCAAGTTGCTGCAGCGGCCATTGTCGTTATTTGGGGTAATTTGAATATTGATTTTATTAAACTCCCTTTTGGCGGTCAAATTAATTTTGGATTCTTGAGCATTCCCTTTACAATGATTTGGATTATTGGGATCACCAATGCAATAAACTTAATTGATGGTTTAGATGGATTAGCTGGCGGTGTTTCAACAATTGCCTTATTATCAATCGCGGGAATGTCCTACATCCAAGGGAACGTCTATGTTACTGCTATCGCATTAATTGTCGCTGCGAGTACGTCTGGCTTCCTTCTATATAATTTCCATCCTGCTAAGATTTTTATGGGAGATACAGGAGCTCTATTCTTAGGTTATATCATTGGCGTCTTATCGCTTTTAGGTTATAAAAACGTAACCTTTATATCGCTAATTATCCCTGTCATAATTCTTGGGGTACCGATTTCAGATACATTCTTTGCGATTATTCGCCGCTTGGTGAACAAGCAGCCGTTATCGGCGCCTGACAAATCACATCTTCACCACTGCTTGCTCAGAACCGGGTTCTCGCACCAACAAACCGTCCTCCTTATTTATGCTATGAGCACAGTGTTCGGTCTTGTTGCGTTCATCTTCTCACAAGCAACTGTTTGGGGTTCAATGATTGTAATTTTAACACTATTAATCGTGATTGAAATCATTGTTGAAAAAATCGGCTTAATTCGTGAAGATTATCAACCGCTCTTGAAGTTCATGAGGGGTATCAAGCCTATTAATATGAAAAACAATAATTAATAGAATAATAGAAAGCCTATGGAATGCTATCTTCCATGGGCTTTTTTTGTCCTATATATTATTGTTTCATCTGAAAAAAATTATGTAAGAATTAAAAAAAATTTTTTAAAAAAATATCCGATTTTTACTACTAATTATTTGTTTTCGTTTTGATTTTAATGGACATGATACTATCGAGGAGGAGTTTTATGATTTATCTTACCTTGATCGTATGTTTTGCCGTTTCCATTCTCATAACTCCACTTATAAAAAAATTAGCCTTCTTAATTGGTGCAACGGACCGGCCAAATAAGCGCAAAGTCCACCAATCCATCATGCCGCGGCTTGGAGGATTAGCGATTTTTATTAGCTTTATTATAGGCATCTTGATAGAACAGCCTGAAAACCCTTCCTCATTGGCAATTTTGCTTGGAAGTCTCATTATTGTTATAACAGGCTTTTGTGATGATCTGTTTGAATTGCCTGCAAAATATAAGCTATTTGGCCAATTAGCCGCTGCATTAACGGTCGTTTTTTTAGGTGACCTCCAAGTGGTTTTTATTAATTTGCCCTTTGGGGGACAGTTGGAATTCGGTTTCTTAAGTATCCCCTTTACCATACTATGGATTGTCGGGATTACAAACGCCATTAATTTAATTGATGGTCTGGATGGCCTTGCCGCAGGGGTGTCCTCAATTGCATTAATAACCATCTCGGGAATGGCCATCATCCAGGGGAATCTTTACGTGGTTATGGTAGGGTCAATTGTTTTGGCGAGTTCGCTGGGCTTTTTGATCTATAATTTTCATCCCGCCAGTATCTTTATGGGCGATACCGGAGCATTGTTTTTAGGGTTTATCATTTCCGTCCTCTCATTACTTGGATATAAAAATGTAACCTTTATTTCGTTTATCATTCCGGTAATCATCCTCGGCGTACCTATTTCAGATACGATTTTTGCCATTCTCCGCAGAATTATTAACAAACAGCCTTTGTCAGCACCGGATAAATCCCATCTGCATCACTGTATGCTCCGACTTGGATTTTCCCACCGTCAAACGGTTTTATTGATTTATGCAATGGCAGCTTTTTTTGGACTGGTAGCGGTGATTTATTCGCAGGCCAGAATCGGGGGAGCTTTTTTCTTAATCGGTTTGTTAATTCTGATCATGGAATTTATTGCTGAAAAAATTGGTCTGATGGGCAAAGACTTTCACCCTTTATTAAAAATCATGCGAATACTGAAAATTAATACTGTTAAAAACAGATTATAAAAAGGGACTCCATTAGAGCCCCTTTTTGCTTATTCAATATCCTCTTCCAAATAAACAGCTTCGCCTTTTTGAATCGTACACTGTCCATTTGTTTGCTCGACCATCCATTCAGTAAACGATGAAGCTTGGTTTTCATCAACATAGGCTTCTATCTCAACGATATCCAAATAATGAATATCTTTAATTTTAAAGGCAGAGGCCCGCAGCTCTCTTTCAATTTTTCCCAGCCAGGTATAATCAATTTTCACATGCATGATATTCACGAGCCTTCGTTCGACAATCCCGATTGCATCGAGCCCTTCTGTGGTGGATTTCCCATAAGCACGAATCAGCCCGCCTGCCCCTAATTTAATCCCGCCGAAGTAGCGTGTAATGACGACTACCGTATCCTTCAGGTTTCTTTTTTTTAACACCTCAAGGATCGGAACTCCTGCAGTTCCGCTGGGCTCTCCGTCATCATTCGCTTTTTGAATTTGGTCATGTTCTCCGATAAGGTAAGCGGAGCAATTATGTGTGGCATTCCAATGCTTCTTCTTAATCATTTGGATAAATTCCTGTGCCTCATTTTCTGTTTCTGCTCGCTTGATTTGAGCAATAAAACGGGATTTTTGGATCGAAATTTCATGCTCTCCATAATCTTTTACTGTAATGTATCGCGTTCGCAATGGTTTCACCTTCCAGCCGAATCAGATTTCTCTTTTATCTAGTATTTGTCATTTTCTAAAATATTGATGTAATATAACTTTAATATGACAGTAAAATTCGCATGTTATAATAAGACATATTTGTAAGTTTAAAACGCTATTTTTTTTCAAATGAGTGTAGTTTAATAGTGAATAAGGTACAGAATTAGTATTTCTATTATACTACTTTTTACCGAATTTTGAGAGATTAGCCTTTATTTTAGCTGACAGATTAGTATAGTATAATAATTCAAGTTAAAATATGTAAAAAGACCTGAAGGGTAAGCGCTCCTGGAGGAATCTACATGAAAATGAAGAATGTTAATGTGAAATCGATTGATGAAATTCGTGAAGAAATGCTCGAAACGGTTACCTGCAGTAAAAATGATATTTTCCGGATTGGTGAAAACTGCCGACAGGACTATGAAAAAATAACCAATGAATTATTATATGTGAAGCAAATGGCCGGTAAAATTATGGCTGAAGGAGACGAGCTTGTAGGTCAAGTTCAACAAGCAAGGCTTCATCTGTCTGAAGTTAGTAAGAATTTCAAACAATATTCTGAAGCAGAGGTCCGAGAAGCATATGAAAAAGCACATCAGCTTCAAATGGATCTTTCAATTAACAGACAGTTTGAGGAACAGCTTCGGGATAAAAGAGATGACCTTGAACGCAGGCTTCTGGGATTAGATGAAACAATTGATCGTGCCGAACATCTGATTTCACAAATCTCGGTAGTCATGAATTATTTAATGAGTGATTTAAAACAAATGGGTGCAGTTTTAAAAGATGCTAAAGCAAAGCAGGATTTCGGCTTAAAAATTATTGAAGCACAGGAAGAAGAGAGGAAGCGCCTGTCGCGTGAGATTCACGATGGCCCGGCGCAAATGCTTGCCAACGTCATCATGCGCTCTGATCTAATCGAACGCGTTTATCGCGAAAAAGGAGCAGATGAGGCGTTTACGGAAGTACACAGCTTCAAAAAAATGGTCCGCTCCGCTCTCTACGAGGTGCGCAGAATTATTTACGACTTACGGCCTATGGCCTTAGATGATTTAGGTCTCGTTCCTACCCTCAGAAAATATTTACAAACAATCGAAGAATATCATAACCACTCTAGAATTGATTTTGTGAATATTGGTTTGGAAAGCAGGCTGCCGGCCAAATATGAGGTCGCACTTTTCCGAATGATTCAGGAGTCGGTGCAAAATGCACTTAAGCATGCCAACGCCTGCGAAATTAAAGTTAAGCTGGAAATGACAAAATCAGCCATCACCGTTTTGATCAAAGATAATGGCGTAGGCTTTAATACACAGGATAAAAAGCCTGAGTCCTTTGGTATTATCGGAATGAAAGAACGGGTAGATTTGCTGGATGGCGAAATTACCATTGATTCAAAAATTGGCAAGGGAACTGCAGTTAGCATTCGTGTTCCATTAATCGACTAACCAACTCGTCGAAGCTACTTATGATAAAGAAATCGAATTTAGAAGGATTAAGGGGGCGAAGAAAATGAATACGAAAATTGCTATTATTGATGACCATCAACTATTCAGAGAAGGGGTTAAACGAATTCTTGAATTTGAAAAAACATTTCAAGTCGTTGCTGAAGGTGATGATGGAAGCGAAGCGGTAAATATTGTACAATCATACAATCCGGATGTTGTCATTATGGATATTAATATGCCTGAAATGAATGGTGTAGAGGCAACCCGCGAGCTAGTGGAAAAATACCCGGACACAAAGATTATCATATTATCTATTCACGACGATGAAAATTACGTGACTCATGCATTGCAAACCGGTGCCAGCGGCTATCTCCTAAAAGAAATGGACGCAGATGCCTTGATTGATGCAGTCAAAGTCGTTGCCGAAGGCGGTTCTTACCTTCATCCAAAGGTTACCCATAATTTAGTCAATGAATATCGGAGATTAACTGTGGGACGCACCCGTGGCGGCACCTATATACCAACAGTCGAAATCCGCCGTCCATTGCATTTACTAACACGCCGGGAATGCGAAGTACTGCAAATGCTTGCGGATGGAAAAAGCAACCGCGGTATCGGCGAAGCCTTATTTATTAGCGAAAAAACTGTCAAAAATCATGTCAGCAATATTTTGCAAAAAATGAACGTAAATGACCGCACACAAGCAGTTGTCGTTGCCATCAAAAATGGCTGGGTCGAAGTGCGATAATAGTAGTAGACAGGTGAAAGAGCATGCCATTGGTGTGCTCTTTTTTTGATTGGAGCGGAAATCAACAGGCAAGTTTAACATAGCTTTTTTAAAAATAATGCAATTAAACTATTTTTCATATAAAATAATTACTATACATATAGTAGAGAAAAAAGTTAAGGATGGTCAATCTCCTATGAAAACGGCAGTTGTCACGGATAGTACCGCATACATCCCGAAGGAATTACGAGATAAATGGAATATCTTTATGGTCCCGTTAAATGTCATTTTCGGAAACGAGGCCTATGCAGAAGAAAGCGAGATTTCCGCCGGTGAATTCTATCAAGAAGTAAAAAATAAAGAACTCCCAAAGACATCCCAGCCTTCGGTCGGCCAATTTGTCGAGCTGTTCGAGCGATTATCCGGGGACTATGATGCTGTCATTAGTATTCACCTTTCAAGCGGAATCAGCGGCACCTTCCAAGGTGCAGGTACCGCCGGAGGTATGGTTGAGGGTATTAAGGTCTTGCCGTTTGATTCAGAAATTAGCTGCATGGTGCAAGGCTTTTATGCTCTCGAAGCGGCAGAATGGGCTTCAAGGGGCGAGAAGCCTGAGGCGATTTTGAGACGCTTGGAGGAGCTGAAGCAGTCGGCCCGGGCCTATTTCATGGTCGATGATTTGTCGCATCTTCAGCGCGGCGGCCGACTTTCGAGTGCCCAGGCATTCATCGGAGGTCTGCTCCAGGTAAAGCCGCTCCTCCATTTCGAAAATAAGAAAATCGTTCCTTTTGAAAAAATCCGTACACGGAAAAAAGCGATGAAGCGTATGGTGGAGCTGCTCGGTGAAGACGCCTTAAGCGGTGCCGATTATCGGGCAGTTATTATTCACGCCAACCGCGAACAGGAAGCCAACGAATGGCGTGATGAGCTCGCAGCCATCTATCCGAATGTCGAATTCTCGATCAGTTACTTCGGCGCCGTCATCGGCACCCACCTCGGCGAAGGAGCCATGGGGCTTGGATGGATGAAAAAATAATAACATTGAGGTCGGAGTGGTTTTTTTGTATTTTAAATTTATGGTGTGGAACCATGCCATTTAAATTTAATGGGGTTGTCTGAGGCAGTTGGCAGGTAAAACGTCGAAAGTGGCAGGTAAATTGTTCGAAGTGGCAGGTAAATTGTTCGAAGTGGCAGGTAAAATCACAAAAGTGGCAGGTAAAGAGGAGATCATCTAAAGAAGGTAACATTAGATAGAGGATAATCAAGAGGGTTTTTACCAGAAAATGGTAAAAATTTAAAAAATAGGAAGGGAAGTTACCTAAGCAAGGCTTCGGCCTTGCTTTTTAGCTATATTAGTGGGTTGTCTGAGGCAGTTGGCAGGTAAAACGTTGAAAGTGGCAGGTAAATTGTTCGAAGTGGCAGGTAAATTGTTCGAAGTGGCAGGTAAAATCACAAAAGTGGCAGGTAAAGAGGAGATCATCTAAAGAAGGTAACATTAGATAGAGGATAATCAAGAGGGTTTCTGCTAAAAAATGGTAAAAATTTAAAAAATAGGAAGGGGAGTTACCTAAGCAAGGCTTCGGCCTTGCTTTTTAGCTATATTAGTGGGTTGTCTGAGGCAGTTGGCAGGTAAAACGTCGAAAGTGGCAGGTAAATTATTCGAAGTGGCAGGTAAAATCACAAAAGTGGCAGGTAAATTATTCGAAGTGGCAGGTAAAGGGGAGATCGCCTAAAAAGTACCCTAAGATAAAAGAATCCACACCAAAAACTTTCCATAATTAAAAAAATAGAAGAGGAAGGTACCTAATTTTGGAGGGAGCTTCTTCGGAGTTGGCAAATAAAAATAGAAAAATAGTGAGAAATTTTCATAAAAAGAATATTCGACAATTTACAGGGATTTATTAAGTCTTTATAGAATCAATAGACAGTACTGAAATTCCTCCATCTCTCTTCCTAAGAATCGCATCTACCAACATAATCACCACTATCAACTATAAAGAAGGTGACCTCATGCGCTTTTCTATAAAAAATGAAATGTTAACCCCTCAAAATGAGGACTCATTACCAATTTCAAAAATCCCAAACATTCCCCAACCACCACTGAATCCCAATTTCTCCTTTAACCGTGAACTCCAACAACAACTTACCGGAAAACAGCTGCTTCTTGACGATCTCCCATTCACCATCGATGAAATTCAAACTCATTATGAACATGGATGTGTAACCTACCGAAAAGGGATTGAATTCATCAGCAAAAAACCAATTTGCGCACGCTGCGGAAACAAGGAGCCACATTGGTTTGAAACTTACCCCTGCGCGAGATGCAGCGAAACATGCCTGTATTGTCGACATTGCCTAATGATGGGGAGAATCAGTGCCTGCACCCCTTTAATTGGCTGGGATGGTCCAGCGCCAAACATCGAGTTTCCGCCACAAATCCTTGAATGGCAAGGTAGTTTGTCAGAAGGACAAAAATCGGCTTCCAATCAGGTAGTGGAAGCGCTCCGGTCAAATAAAGAGCTCCTTGTCTGGGCGGTGTGCGGTGCCGGGAAAACAGAGGTGCTGTTTGCAGGGATTGAGGCAGCACTTGCCGCAGGGAAGAGAGTTTGTATCGCCACTCCAAGGACGGACGTTGTTCTCGAACTCACTCCAAGGTTAAAGGCGGCTTTTCCAAAAATAACGGTTGCTTCACTTTACGGAGGGAGTGAGGACCGTCATCTTTTTGCGCCGCTCACGATTGCCACCACCCACCAGCTCCTCCGTTTTTACCATGCCTTCGATGCTATGATTTTGGATGAGGTCGATGCCTTCCCCTATACAGTGGAAGAATCACTGCAATATGCCGCTATTCAAGCACGAAAGCCTGAATCGTCCATGGTTTACCTCACCGCGACCCCAAATCAAAAATGGCAAAAAGAATGCCGGGCAGGCAAGAGGCCGTTTACCACCATCCCTGCAAGATTCCACCGCCACCCGCTTCCTGTTCCTCAATTTATTTGGTGTGGCAACTGGCAAAAGCTTTTACAAAAAAATAAGCTGCCGGCCAATATCCTCAAATGGATAAAACAGCGAATCGATAGCCAAAAGCAGGTACTAATCTTTTTCCCGCATATTCCTCTCATGGAAAAAGCATTACCTATACTCCGCCAATTTTCTCCTTCTATTGAGGCTGTCCATGCCGAAGATCCAAGCAGGAAAGAAAAGGTTCAAAAAATGCGTGCCAAAGAAATCCCATTACTGCTGACGACGACAATCTTAGAGCGAGGCGTTACTTTCCCAAATATTGATGTTGCGGTGGTTGGAGCGGAGGATACTATTTTTACCGAAAGTGCCCTTGTCCAAATTTCCGGCAGGGCCGGGAGAAGTGCAGCCCATCCTGATGGGGTAGTGACCTTTTTTCATTACGGTAAAACGGAAGAGATGCTTAAAGCGCGGAGGCAGATTATTACCATGAATCGGGAAGGGATCGAGAAAGGACTGATAGATGGATGAAATCGCTAAAAAGATAAGCTGAAACCGGGAATTGCGGTATTAATGGTGAACACGGCGGAAGGGTTGTTAAAATGCGCGGAATCCATTCAAAAGTTGGCGGAATCATTTATGAAAATCGCCGAATTCTCCTTTATATCCGCGGGAACAGGAAAACAAAGGAAAAGAGCTGAGGCTTATGAACCCATTTCCCCAAGAACGTTGCCTCTTATGTCATGAAATTATTTTGCCTTCTGTTGGCTGGCGGGCCATTTTTTCTAAAGAAAAAAGGCTACTCCTTTGTCCAACATGCGAAGGGAAGCTTGAGAAAATTGAAGGGGAAACGTGTCGGATTTGCAGCAGACCGTTTGCTCAAGTAGATGAGAAATTCCGCTCCGGGGATTTGTGCCATGATTGCGTTCGTTGGGAGGGAGACGACGAGTGGCAAGGCTATCTCAATAAAAACCATTCCATCTTTCTCTACAATGATTTTATAAAAGAAGTCATCGCAAGGTATAAATTCCGGGGAGATTATGTATTGGCAAAGGTATTCGCTGAATTTTTCCGAGAGGAGCTTCAAAAAATAAAGGCCGATTTGTTTGTCCCCATTCCTTTAAGTGAAGAAAGGCTTTATGAACGCGGGTTTAACCAGGCGCATGCCCTATTAATCGAATCAGGACTTCCCCCATCCCCGATTCTTTCGCGAATTCATTCCGAAAAGCAATCGAAAAAAACAAGGTCAGAGCGGATTCATATTCCTCAAGTTTTCCAACTCAGTGAAAATCTGAATTTAGCTGGAAAAAAGATTATTCTCATCGACGATATTTATACAACCGGTTCTACACTGAGACATGCTGCCAAGCTGTTAAAAGAGGCAGGGGCCGAATGCATTGAATCACTAACCCTTGCCAGGTAGGTAAATGTCGGATCTTACAAGTAAAGAAGGCGGTTGGCATGACCAACCGCCTCTCCACCCTCAATACTCCATCTTCAGTGCCTTTTGCGCATTATGGATATCCATTCCCAGTAAGTGGCCTAAATCGTAAGACGGGTAAAAACCGTGCTTAAGCATGTAGTTGTAAATCCTTTCGTGCCCGTGAATAGCGGCAATCAACTGGTTGGTAAAGGTTTTTCTTAAACCGGGTGTGGCTGTTTCCGTAATCGCTGCAGCAAGATTACGGACCGAGGATTTTGAAAGAGACAGCAATTTTCCAGCGTAAAAGCCGGCATCCTCCCGCAAATCCTCACTCTGTTCGTCAGATCTTCCTTTATAGCCTTGGGCCGACGGATAAAACTTCAATAGCTCGTTAAGATTTGCTTCCAGCTCATGGATACATTTTCTGTAGAGCTCCTTTAGTTCGTGCTCGGGTACTTTTTTAAAAGACATCTTCAATTTCATTAGCTCCAGAGATTGAAAGGCCACCAGTTCGTGCAGCTCCATTGTTTCATGCCATGCAAGCATTTTCCTGTCTTCATGAACCATTTGGACTCCCCCATTCATTTTTCATCTATGTAGCCTATTCTATGTGGCTATTAACGGTAAATTGTCCTTTTTATAAAAATAAAGTATAGCATCAGGTGTAAATAAAGAAGCTTGTCACTATTTCTCTGATGTTTTTGTCAAAAATTCGACAAAATTATTGTTCTGTTTTAGCAGGATTTTCATAGGGTAAAATAGAAATGTAATTACATAGGTTTAAATAAAGGAGGAATCCACAAATGAATTATAACGTTCGTGGTGAAAACATTGAGGTAACTCCAGCAATTAGAGATTATGTAGAAAAGAAAATAGCGAAATTGGATCGCTATTTTACTGAATCGCCTGAAGCAAAAGTACATGTGAATTTAAGATTCAATCAAGATAAATCCTCCAAAGTAGAGGTTACCATTCCTCTACCGCATCTTGTTCTTCGTGCTGAAGAAACAAATGTTGATATGTATGCTGCGATTGACTTGATTTCTGACAAGCTTGAGCGTCAAATTCGCAAGCATAAAACAAAGGTAAACCGTAAATTCCGTGAAAAAGGCGATTTTCCGATTACGTTTGCAACTTCTGAACATACTGAAGTTCATCATGATTTAGATGAAGACGAACTGGAGCTTGTTCGTACAAAGCGCTTCGACCTTAAACCAATGGACAGTGAAGAAGCGATTCTGCAAATGAACATGCTAGGTCACAGCTTCTATGTATTTACAAATGCGGACACCAACCGCACCAACGTTGTTTACAAACGGAAAGACGGCCGCTACGGCTTAATTGAAGCACATTAATTAGAACAGGAACGCAGCTCCGAAAACAGTCGGGGCTGCGTTTTTTAAGTATAAGAATGAGATCTATATGTTGGAATTTTTAGGATAATGTAAATAATCAAGGGTCGGCAATGTTTCAATCGAAAATGGTGTTAAACTATGGATATTACTGGAGGTGTCTCATATAAAGGCGTAGAGGGAATTCAGGAGTGGCTGAAGAAGAATTAAAAAACGAGAGGGGATGCCTCTCGTTTCTTATTATGGAGTCGTTTTTTTAGGTGCATGTGCTGCTTCGATTGCTGTTCGCGATGCACCGCCGTGACAGTAAGAGCAAGCTTGTTGATCTCCTGCTTGGTGACCGGTAATTGGATCACCCGTAGCATTTTTTGTATTAAATGTACCTGTTTTACCATAAATCTTGGTTGTATTGTTATGACACTTTAGACAAAATGTACGCTCGTTAGCGGCCGTCCATGAAGTGCCGGTCGTTTTAAATTTTTCCGCATCAGAAACTTGAACGTTTCCAAGCTGTTCTCTTAGATTCATAATATTGTTTGAACCGTGAGTATCATGGCATTCTGCACATGGAATCGGACCGTTTAAGGTGCTTCCGTCATCCTGACCGGTTTGTTCTGCCGGAATGGTAAAATTATGGCCGGAAGCCGGGTCTTTGTAATATTGCTCTATATCCGAAATCGTTGCATCGGCTGCCTTTTTAGCTGTGTTATGGCACCTTAGGCAAAGTGAATAATCACTTAATTGCCCTGTTACCGAAGTTGACTTTTTATATGAAAACTGCTCGTAAGTACCTGAAGCAGTATTTTGATGGTTTACCTCATTGTCACCATGACAGGAATCGCATGGCTTATCTAAACTATCTGCAATTAGTGAATTAGCATCAAGTCCTTTGTTTATATCATCTTGGTTATGTGAATAAACATAATGGTCTTTTAGTAAATTTTGATTCTGTTCAGACCATTCCAAGTGAGGGTTATGACAACTCGTACATGAATTGGCTTCCTTTAAATTGTTTGTTCCTGTTTGCGAATAATCAGCCGGATTATTATGATGGAATTTACTATTTATTTTATCAATGATCGGTGCATTGGTTGTTCCGTCATGACATGCCATACAATAGTTCTCTGATGGATCAGCTTTTAGTTTATCGTAAAAAGTAGTCTGATAGGAACCGCCTTCAAGAGAGTTGTCGGATCCGACGTGTGTACTGTGGCAGACAGCACACATATTCGTGTTTAATTGATAATGGCCATGCGGGTTATCATTATCATCCATATCACTTTTTGTTGTAAACTTGAAGAATTTTGCATAAACGGGATTAGTTGAATCATCCGTTAAATTTGGATCGAGATATACTAAATAAGTTGTGTTTAATGCTAAGGGTGCACCGGGAGAAAAAATTAAATCGTATGAATAATTACCAGATTGGCTCCCAAGATCAATAATACTTACAGTCCCCGCAACTAGGTTTGTACCTAACATGACCTTAAACGGATTGTAAGGATTGGATGTAGAACGAATTTTACTTACGAGCTGAGTCATAGGTTTGTCGTCTGTAATGGTCATTTTAATTTTTGCATCTTGAGGTATACTTGTTAAATCTTCACCATTACGTAACGTGTCATCCGTCAGAATAACTCCTGTACCTGATACATATGGATTTGTATCAATCGTAAAAGTAACACCGGCTGTAACCGGCTCGGCAGTGGTTGTTTTCTCTTTAAGTTCTACTGTAATGATATGTTGGCCATCAGTTAAGATTTTTGAAAAGGTCCAGGTTTTATTCGTACCATTAGTCGACAAATTCCAATTGACAGAATTCGTATCTGAATTTGAGATTTTGACATCTTGGTCATTCGAGCTATCATAGACTGTAAAAAGCAGGTCATTCGATGAAAGATTATCATCGGTATAGGTACCTGAAATCACAACCTGTTTTTTATTTAGCGTAGCGTTTGTAGCCGGAGTGGTGATTGTAATCGCGGGTGGGTCACCCGCTGCTGCAAAAGTAACGGAGCTAGGTAATAAAAAGACATAAGAGGCAATCAACATTAAGATTGATAAACTATTAAAATAAGGATTGTTAATCCTAGCGAATATTTTCATTTCCATTCATCTCTTTTTCTGTGAATTTATGTAAGTTTTTACGGTTTGTTTCTTATATATAGGGATTATATGTATATTATAACAATGAAGGTTAGTGAAAGTTGGGGCGGAAATGGAGCGATTTTTTGACAGGTTTGTGTCTTTGTGGAATAATAAAATGACAAAGGTAACAATATTACTATTGCTACCTTGTCTGTTAAAATTACATTTCATTTTTTTAAAGCTAACAAGTAGTGGCGCTATTTGTTGGCTTTTTTATTGGCTAATATCAGTTCTAGTAGAACCCGGGTCTCCACCTTTTAAGAATTCTTTAGTAGTTGTATCTTTTGCATTCGTATTAGGGTTACCCAAGAACTGTTCGCCTTTACCATGGCAAGAATAACATACAGACATACCGGTGTATCGTTTTAAGGCAGATGATGGGTTAGGATCTACAAAGTAACTTAATGCTTTGGTATCATTTCCAGGTGTAGCAGTATCAAATACTTTTCCTGAAGCTGTTAAATCAAAGTAAGAATTATCGTTTGCATCTTTCATAATTTGCGCTTCAGATCCGTGGGCATAGTGACAACGGACGCAAGTCAATTTGTCTTGAGCTGTGGCGTGGCGGTGTGCCAATGAATAGACACCGGTGATATCAGTACGTGTAGTCGATAAAAAGTCAACGTGACAAGATGCACAATATTTACTCATTTCAGTTCCGCTGTCAGGAACATAGCCTGTAGCTGTGCTATCAAAGAGTGTTGCAATATTAGAAGTTGTTTCAACGTCAATACCGATAGAAACGTTCGCAGATGCGATATTAGCAACACTAGAACCAAAAGCAAAACCATCTTTCCAAATAATTTTTAAATTAGGATCCATTGTTAGTGAATTGCCTGCAGAATCTTTCAGTAGAGTGTTTGCTTTAAATGGATAGCCTAATTCACGAAGCCATAAAGAGTAGTCAGCAACATATTTTGTGTTGTTCCATCTGTAAGTTTGGATTACAAGGTCACCTTGTTTAACACCTGCACGTGAATACCAGAAGTTAGCAGCATCAGCAGCAGATGCAGTGGATTTCACTAAGATAAAAGGTGTGCTTTCAGTTGCTGGAATTGTTGCACTACCAGTTGTATCTATAATTTGGATATTATTAAATAATTTACCGTTTTTTGCATCATTGCTAGATGTTCCATATGCAACGCCGCCCCAGCCTAGTGGGTCGATGTTTAAATTGTTTTCACCGGCAGAACCGGCTCCGTGGGCAGCGTGGCAGCTTGCGCAGTCAAATTCTTGGCCATATTGCTTACTGGTTGGATCGCTGTTACCACCAGGAGCAGCTGCAACTTTTAAAGAACCGTCAGCTTCGTGTAAAGAACCATTGTGTCCGGCAGTTTGAACATTAAATGTTCCGGAAATACTGGCTACATTGTCTTTAGAAACTGGTGCAAATGAGTTGTATGCGCCTGTTGTACCATCGTGGCAAGCAGAACAGGTGCTGTATACGCCATCTTTGAACAATAAGCTTTCACCATTAGCGGCGGTGTGTGTTTGGTGACAGCTAGCACAAGAGTTGGTGTTGTTTTGATAGAAACCGTGTACTTTTTGTCCGGAACGATTTTTTCTTGTGTTGTTGTAGCCGGTTGCGTTGCTGTTTTTTAGACCTGAGCCGTTTTTATCTAGAGTAATTGTTCCTCCATCATCAGTAGCTTTTGGAGAATTTGTTTGGTTTAACATTGAATCGTTGTGTGGATCAATTACTACACCTGTAGAAGTTGAAAGAGCTGTCGACTGACCGGCGTAAGTAAGGGTTACTGTATAAACAGTACCAGGTGTTAAATTCGTGACTACTTCTGGTGATTGTGCAGTTGTAATTCCAGAAAAAGTATCTACAGCTGTACCAGAAGGATCTTTTACAGTCAAATCAAATGTTGTTGCAGAAGTTTCACCATTTGCTGAGTTAAAAGTAAATGGTATTGATAAATTAAGAGTACCTTGGACTTGCACAGGCTTTAATCCATACGGATCTTTCGCAAATGCAGCAGTGCTTAGGATTCCCACTAAAAAGATAGCCAAAATTAGTGAGAAGCTTAATTTAATCTTGCTCATTTCTAAAAACCTCCCTGTTTTGCTTCTCTTTTTCTCTCTTTTTTCTGTTTTTATTTGAAAAAATATCCTCTGCGCTTCTGTTATGGCACCACCTCCTAAAATAGATTTTTTGTTTAGTAATAAAGAGCAACCCTTTGGTTAACAGTATCAGTGATCAAAACTTCTCCCTTATCATCGACAAATAGTCCATTAGGAAGGTAGAATTGGTCTTTATCTGCTCCTAAACCGCCAATTTGGAAAACCTGTTTTCCGTTTTTATCAAATCCATAAACATAGTGGGTCATGTTGTCAACCATTAGCAGGGTACCATTTGCTTCAACCCCAATACCACGGGGATTAACAAATTTGGAATCGCCTTTTCCATCGATGGATCCATTGATGATACGTTTGAATTTACCGTTTTTGTCATAAACCACCAGGCGTTGATTTCCGGTATCCGAGACATAAATATTTTGATTACTGTCAATTGCAACTGCATTTGGAGCGTTTAAAGTATCATCTTTAGCAGTAGCCGTTGAAATTTCAAGCAGCTTTTTTCCATTTAAACTAAATTCAAATACCTTTCCAAGCTGGATATCGGTAACCCACAGATTATTGTCATAAATCCGTAATCCGCCAGGGGATTTTAGAAAATCAGGTTTTTTATTTTCATCTGTAAAATATTTTAAGAACTTTCCTTTGGAGTCAAAGATGGATATTCTGTTATTGTAAAGGTCGGCTACATAAACATTTCCATTCGTGTCTCCGGTGATGCCGTATGGGAACTGAAATTGCCCCTGTCCTGTACCCTGTTTTCCAAATTTAAATATTGGAGTTCCAGTTGAATCAAACACTTGAACTTGCTTATGATTTGTATCCGTTACATAAACGAATTGTCCAATTTTGGCAACATCCATTGGCTTGTCAAGCGGGGAACTCATATCTCCTTGAATGTAATAACTTAATGTTGGCGGGCCGCCTTTTACAGTACTAGCTACTTTTACTGCTTTATCCTGAAGATGGAAAAAGTAGATAACAGCAAATAGCACTGCAGTAAGCCCAACGATAGTCCCCATCCATATATAAACGGTTTTTTTCTTCACGGATGCCATCTCCTGATTCTATTTATTTTTAGATAATCGATCTAAAGCATCAATTGCAGGCTTATATGTTGGATCATAAGAAAGGGCTTCTTTATAGATTTGCTCTGCCTCTTTTTTCTTACCTTGTGCTTCCGCAACTAAACCAACCTCGTTTAGAGTATCGGTATTGCCTGGTTTTAGACGAATTGCTTCTTGCAAAGCATTCGTTGCTTCTTTATACATTTTTAGTTTTCTATAGCTTCTTCCAGCTAATAATTGTCCTTTATAATCCTTTGGAGAGATTTTTACAGCTTTTAATGCCATTTGTAAGGCATCATCTGTACGGTTTTCTTGATCATAAGCGATGCTTAAATTTAAATAGGCATCAAAATTATTTTTATCAAGGTCCTTTGCTACTAGAAATTGTTTAATGGCGTTATCTGTATCCCCTTTTAAGAAGTAGGTGTATCCTAGCTGAACTCGAAATTGGGGATCATTTGGTTTCTGATCTACTTGCGCTTGGTTATATTTTAATTGCTTATCAAGTTGGTCGGAATTGCTATTCCAAAGGTATTTCGCACTTACGTAGTAACCTGCAGATAAACAGATAGCCAGGGTTGCAACCAGGATAATAAGAGATTGCCACCAGGTAAAACGGTCTTTTTTAACTTTTTTAGCCTTTTCGGTTTTCTCTGTGCTTTTCAAAGGTTCTTGGGCATTAGGTTGAACTTGGATTTCCATAGTAGCCCTCCTAATCTAGTAAATTTCCTTTATGGTTTATGACATGATTCGCATTTAGGTTTGTTATGACAGGTATAACAAAGTGCAGTTGGACTTTTAATTCCTGTCAAATCAATCGGGTGATGTTCCTTGTAGTTTTTCCCTTCGTGCATTGCCGGGTGACAGCTGCTACAGGTAACATTCGTGATTTTGTTAAACCCTGTAAATTGAGTGTCATGACAAGTTAAGCATTTTTGAGCATCCTGCTTGGCGATTGCACCGTGTAAGTTTGACCAATCGCTGACATGGCTTGGCGGTCTTGTTGTATGACATTTTTTACAGAAAGTATTTTCTTTTGCATAATCCTGAGCTGAAATTGATTGATTCTGAATTGTACCGTTACTTAAAAATTGCCGGGAAGCAGGTACATTTTCCATGCCTTTAATTTCGTCATCAGACATATATTGATGACATTTATTACATTTATTAACGTCTTTTTCAGCTAATTTACCGTGATCGTCTATTTTAAAATTCGGCTGCTTGTGCGAACTCGGTACCATAGTGGTTGAATGACAAGTTTTACAAGCAATTGAAACATCACGTGCTTTATGACATTCAATACATGTTTCCATTTTCGGACTTGTGAATTTAACATCACTCATCATTGATTTACCAAGGGTATCGTCCCACTTGCTGTAATCCGATTTAAAGGTGACATTCCGTTCAGCGATTTTTCCGTGTGCAACGCCGCTGTGACACTCTACACATTGAATATTTTTAGACAAGTGCTTGTCGTGGGGGATAATTAAATCTCCCGATGGAGTTACTTCACGCGTTTTCATGTTGTGACATTTTTCGCAAGCGGAATTCGGTATATCTTTTGGCATCTGTATTGGTGCTGTGTAAGTGTTCGTTACTTTTTGAAATAATTGAACAGCCCCATTGGCTTTTGCTTTGGCTAAGTTCTCGGCCCCGGGTGTGATATGACAATTAACACAATCCACTTCACTGTGCGTGGAGACTTTCCACGTATAGTACTCCGGTTTCATCTCATGACAGGATGAACAAAACTTTGAGCTTGAGGTTGCTTCCAGCCCTGAAAATCCTATAAAGAAGAAAATGGCTAGAAACAACAATGTTAGAGCCATAATTTTAAATAACTTATATCGATAACGGGGAGGGGCCGGCAGCTCTTTTTGCTCCTCTTCCATAAAAGCGACCCTCCAGTTCAAGATTTATTTAGTTCTCTGTATCACTTTTAAAGCCGGTTCTATGGCAGTACTGACAATAAACATCTGTTGATGCCTTCGCATCGGTAGAGCCGGGTACCGGTTTTGTTCGATCGTGGCAGACAAAGCATTCTGCTTTTTGTTCGTTTGTTTGCGCATGCTGTGCATGGGCTGTCAGCCATTGATCACTGGTCATGTGTCCTTCAGGACGGATCGAGTGACATGTACTACAAAATTGATTGGTTCGGGACTGATCTTTAACAACAGTAATGTTTGGTGTGTAATGCGATTTTTGAGCACCCATTTTAAGAAGGGAAATTATGTCTTGTTTAGGAATTGCTTTTTCCCATTTCGAGTCTTGATGGCAATTAACGCATGTATCTAACTTTTGAACAGCTGTGCCTCCGTGATTTTTACTCCAGTCAGCTGTTTTATGGGAGTTTGGAACTTTGATTTCTTTGTGACAAGTTTCACATTCCATTGAAACTTTAACATCTGTTTGTTGCTTCCCAATAGCTTGTAAAATGATATCCTGAGTATTCTTGTCATGTGCTGCTTTAGCAGTTGCTGCTTCTGTGCCGGAAGCATCTGTTTCAGTACTAGTAGCGGCAGTCTCAACAGCTGCGGTTTCACCGGTTTTCTTTTCTTTCTCTTCCGGCTTAGGCGGTACACTGTAAGCAACATCTTTCCATGGTTTTTCGCCTTTATTTACTTTGTCATGGCAATCAATACAGGTTCCCATGTTCGGTCTCAAATATTTCTCTTCGATTAACTTAGCAGCATTTTGTTTTGTCCATTCACTGCGATCAGAAGATATATTTAAATCGCGTAATGCAATTTTTGCGTGAACAACCCCGGAGTGGCAGGTGATACATGGTATACCATCACTGATATGCCCTTTATGGTTAACCTTCAAGTCACCGGATGCTGTGACTAAGCGGTTTTTGGAGTGACATTGTAAACAGTTTTCATTTGAAACAGCTTCCTCTTCGGTTTGAACAATTTGTTTTGGTACACCGGTTACGTGGTAGTAAACTTCTTTCAATGAACCCATTTTATGTACAAGCATATTTTTTAGCCCGGGCTTGATATGACATTGCACACAGGAAATCTGATTGTGGGCACTTGCAGTATATGTAGTATACTCAGGCGCCATTTCATGACAGCTGGAACAAAATGATGGTGAGTTAGTAAAGGAAAGGACTCCATACCCTCCACCAAAAACAATAATACAACCAACAAGTGAAGCAAATAATAATTTCCACCGGTTAACTGGATTCTTCCAATCTATACTCTTGAATTTTCGCCAGAGTCTTTGTAACGGGCCGGGCTTTTTTTTATTTTCCCTTGATTCGGGTTCTGTCTCTTTATTTTTCTTCCCCCAAAAGGTCACTTAGTTCACCCTCTCTTTTGGATTCTCTATCTACTTTATTTTCCATCATAACCTCTCTAAAGGTAGTATCTAACATTGGCAGAGTATATTCCAATGTACAATTTGTGAATATTTCTTCATAGAATTTGACTGTGACTTTTATCCTAAAAGCAACATAGGAATGTTGATTATTTAAGGGTTTGTTTATTAATGTACAGGTAGTGCAAATGTGAATAAGGGGTAATTTTTATACAATAAGTAGCTGTTTTATACAATTCGTTGAATGTTTTATGCAAAATGCGTTCATTTTAAAGTAAGCGTTATCATATTTGCGAAATATGACAATAATGAAACAAAAACGTTTTAATGACTGGAATGTAGACAAGAAGGTTTATAGGTTTCACTAAATAGACAATTTCGCTTCTATCGTTACTTTGTTGTCACTCCATAGCGGAAGTGGTAAGATGAAAAAAGAAATTAGCGAATGATTTTGAAAGGATTCGGTGCATTTAACACGAATCTTTCTTCTTTAAGGGTTTTTTTTTAGTCTCGAGAAAAAGGAGCGTTCATATTAATGATGGGGATTTTAAATAAAGTATTTGATTTAAATAAACGCGAATTGAAAAGGTTAGATAAATTAGCAAATGAAATAGAGGCACTTGCCGCAGATACTGAAAAGTTATCAGATGATCAGCTTCGTGAAAAAACCGGTGAGTTTAAAGAGCGCTATCAGAAAGGGGAAACGCTTGATGATTTGCTCGTTGAAGCGTTTGCCGTTGTCCGTGAAGGAGCGCGCCGTGTACTGGGATTGTATCCGTATCATGTTCAGCTAATGGGGGGGATTTCTCTCCACGAGGGGAACATTTCGGAAATGAAAACAGGGGAAGGTAAAACGTTAACAGCAACGATGCCGGTTTATTTGAATGCTCTTTCCGGCCGTGGAGTTCACGTCGTAACCGTCAACGAATATTTGGCAAGCCGTGACGCTACGGAAATGGGACAGCTGTATGAATTTTTAGGCTTATCGGTTGGTCTGAATTTGAACAGCATGGATAACGAGGAAAAACAGGCAGCCTATGCAGCAGATATAACGTATGGAACAAACAATGAATTTGGTTTCGATTACCTGCGCGACAATATGGTCCTATATAAAGAACAAAAAGTGCAGCGTCCGCTTTTTTATGCGGTTATTGACGAGGTTGACTCGATTTTAATCGATGAAGCGCGTACACCGTTAATCATTTCCGGATCTGCACAAAAATCTGCTGTTTTATATATCCAGGCGAATGCCTTTGTGCGAACGCTGACAAAAGAAAAAGATTATACTTATGATGAAAAAACAAAAGGCGTTATGCTGACTGAAGAAGGGATCAGTAAAGCAGAAAAAGCCTTCGGTATTGAAAACCTGTTTGATATTTCGCATGTCACATTAAACCATCATATTAACCAGGCGTTAAAAGCAAATGTCAGCATGCATTTGGATGTTGACTATGTGGTGCAGGACGGCGAAATTGTTATTGTTGACCAGTTTACCGGCCGTTTAATGAAGGGCCGCCGCTACAGCGAAGGCTTGCATCAGGCAATCGAAGCGAAGGAAGGTCTCGAAGTACAAAATGAAAGTATGACGATGGCGACGATTACCTTCCAAAACTACTTCCGCATGTATGAAAAACTGGCAGGGATGACCGGTACAGCGAAAACAGAAGAGGAAGAGTTCCGCAACATTTATAATATGAACGTTATTGTTATTCCAACCAATAGACCGATTGTCCGTGATGACCGTGCCGATTTAATCTATGCCAGCATGGAGGGCAAGTTTAGAGCGGTGGTTGAGGATATCGCGGACCGCCATCAGAAGGGTCAGCCGGTCCTGGTTGGTACGGTTGCCATTGAAACATCAGAGCTTATTTCCAAGCTTTTATTGAAAAAAGGTGTCAGACACAATGTGTTGAATGCAAAAAACCATGAACGTGAAGCGGAAATTATTGCAGAAGCAGGGCATCAAGGAGCGGTAACCATCGCCACCAACATGGCCGGCCGCGGTACGGATATTAAGCTTGGTGAAGGAGTAGTTGAGCTGGGCGGTCTTGCCGTTATCGGTACAGAGCGTCATGAAAGCCGCCGGATTGATAACCAGCTTCGCGGACGTTCAGGCCGTCAAGGAGACCCGGGGATTACCCAGTTCTATTTATCAATGGAAGATGAGCTGATGCGCCGTTTCGGTTCAGACAATATGAAGGCGATGATGTCCCGTCTCGGAATGGACGATTCGCAGCCGATTCAAAGTAAAATGGTTTCAAAAGCAGTTGAATCTGCGCAAAAACGTGTGGAAGGCAATAACTTTGATGCCCGTAAACAGCTGCTGCAATATGACGATGTCCTTCGTCAGCAGCGTGAAATTATATACACGCAGCGTGATGAACTGCTTGAATCAGAGGACCTTCGTGACATTATACAAAAGATGATTTTAGGTACCATCCAACGGAATGTCGATGCCCACACTCCAAGGCATGAAGAAGAAGAAGAATGGAACCTGCAAGGAATTATTGATTATGTGAATGCGAATCTTCTGCATGAAGGTGATATTTCTATCAATGATTTAAAAGGAAAAGATCCTGAAGAAATGAGCGAAGCGATTTTTGCTAAGGTGAAGGAACGGTACGATGAGAAGGAACAAATTCTGTTCCCTGAGCAAATGCGTGAATTTGAAAAAGTGGTAATGCTCCGTGCGGTTGATTCAAAATGGATTGACCATATTGATGCAATGGATCAGCTCCGCCAAGGTATCCACTTACGTGCTTACGGGCAAACCGATCCGCTTCGCGAGTATCAGCATGAAGGATTTGCGATGTTTGAAGCAATGGTTGCTTCCATTGAAGAAGAAGCATCGATGTATATTATGAAGGCAGAAATCCGCAACAACCTTGAGCGCCAGGAGGTAGCGAAAGGTGAAGCGGTCAATCCGAAGGAAGACGGAGAGTCTGTTAAGAAAAAACCAAAAGTAAAACAATTGGATGTAGGACGAAACGCTCCGTGTATTTGCGGCAGCGGTAAGAAATACAAAAACTGCTGCGGTGCAGGAAAGTAAAGTTAGCTTTTAATCGGAGGGCCGGTGTAATGCCGACTCTCTTTTTGATTTTAAGATATGCTATGTTATATTTCATTGTTGAATTGTTTAATATTAGCTCTATACCCTAAATGGTATTCTACACGACCGAAGCCCTTTAAAATAGTTGGTTACGGTAGCTTTATAGAGGGCCAGGCCCTCCGGCAATTTGCGCCCCTGAACCAGGCGCTGCCGCTTTTAAGGTGGATTGTGGATATTGTTTGTGAATTTGTGTATAACTTTTTTGATAATGTTGATATTTTTGAAGGTATTGTTAATAACAAACTGAATATGTGGATAATATTGCGGATAATGTGGATAATCAAATGAAAATATTTTAGTTATCCACAATAAATTCAAGTAAATCTAGAAATCCCGACGCTAAATTTGTAGATAAGTCAAAAAATTCTCAGATTTCTTATGTGAGTCTGTTGATAACTTAATGTAGTTGTTAACACAACCTGTAAAGTAGGCGAAAAGTAATGGTCTTTGTACTTTTGACGATAATGCCGTTATAATGGATTAGAACTAATGAGTGATTACAGTAATAAACTACAATACTGGACATTATTTTTTAATTTTTATAGAGGTGACGAAAATGGAATTAGCAGAAATCCGAAATGAACTTGAAAAAACAGCTAAGCGATTAGCGGACTTTAGGGGGTCTCTTTGACCTTGAAAATAAGGAAGCCAGAATAGCTGAGCTCGATGATGAAATGCTTCAACCTGATTTTTGGAATGATCAGCAGGCAGCACAGACTGTCATCAGCGAGGCAAACGGTTTAAAAGACCAGGTAAACGAGTTCAATGATTTGAATGAAACATTTGAAAATCTGGATGTAACCTATGAGCTTGTAAAAGAAGAAAATGATGAAGAATTGCGGGCGGAGCTGGAAGAGGAGCTTCAACAGCTAACGGGCCGCTTAAATCAGTTTGAGCTTCAGCTTCTTTTAAGTGAAGAGTATGATAAAAATAATGCGATTTTGGAGCTGCATCCCGGTGCAGGCGGAACGGAATCACAGGATTGGGGCTCGATGCTGCTGCGGATGTACACCCGCTGGGCAGAGAAAAAGGGCTTTAAAGTGGAGACACTTGACTACCTGCCCGGTGATGAAGCAGGGATAAAAAGTGTTACCCTCGCTATCAAAGGCCATAATGCTTATGGTTATTTGAAGGCAGAAAAGGGTGTTCATCGCCTTGTCCGGATTTCGCCCTTCGATTCTTCAGGCCGACGACATACGTCATTCGTATCCTGTGAAGTGATGCCCGAATTTAATGAAGAAATTCAAATCGATATCCGTACCGAAGATTTAAAAATTGATACGTATCGTGCGACAGGAGCGGGCGGTCAGCATATTAACACAACGGATTCGGCAGTCCGGATAACCCATATTCCGACAGGAGTGGTCGTTACCTGCCAGTCAGAGCGTTCGCAAATTAAAAACCGTGAGGCAGCAATGAAAATGCTAAAAGCGAAGCTGTATCAACTGGAAATTGAACGGCAGGAAAAAGAGCTTTTGGAAATTCGCGGTGAGCAAAAGGAAATCGGTTGGGGCAGCCAGATCCGTTCCTACGTTTTCCATCCTTATTCAATGGTGAAAGACCATCGGACCAATACGGAAAGCGGAAACGTTCATGCTGTAATGGATGGAGAATTGGATTCGTTTATTGACGCATACCTTCGTTCAAGAATTTCATAAAAATAATGAAAAAAGCCTTTGCCGAATTTTGAAGCGGCAAAGGCTTTTTTTAGTAAACATGAACCGTAACCCTCATGAAATTCCCCGCAAATACAAATGCTAATAATAATTTTACCCTTTACCGCTTCAACTGAATGCCGTTTACACCATAATAATGCCATGCTATACTCATTTTTTAGTTAGTCCAAAATAATATTATAGAACGTAAAAATAAGGGGAATAGCATAATGAAAAGAAAACGGGATCAGCTTTTAACAGACAGCAAAATCGAAATTGCACTTGAATATGTAAATGTTCTTATTGGTTCGGCGATTATTGGTTTGGCTTTTAATGTATTTTTACTGCCAAACCAAATTGCATCCGGCGGAGTAAGCGGAATCAGTACCATTTTGCATAGTGTCCTTGGATGGGAACCGGCATTTGTTCAGTGGTCGTTTAACATTCCGCTATTTATTGCCGGAGTGGTGTTGCTGGGAAAACAGTTCGGAGTTAAAACACTTGTTGGGACGATATTTTTGCCACTGTTTGTTTTATTTACAAAAAATATTCACCCATGGACCCATGACGCTTTACTCGGTGCTTTATACGGAGGAATTGGCGTTGGACTTGGTTTAGGGATTGTCTTTCGGGGAAGAGCGTCAACGGGTGGGACGGATCTTGCCGCCCAGATTATTAATAAATTTACCGGATTTACGCTTGGAACCTGTGTCATCTTGATTGATGGATTAATTGTCCTTTCTGCAGCCATAGTATTTAGTATCGAAAAAGGGTTGTATGCACTAATTGCCCTATATGTTACAAGTAAAACGATTGATCTTGTGCAGGTCGGTTTCAACAGGTCGAAAACAGCAATGATCATTACCAATAAACAAGAAGAAGTTCGGGAAGGAATTTTGAATAAAATTGACCGTGGTGTGACAAAACTATCTGCATATGGTGGTTTTACTGACCATGAACGGCCAGTCTTAATGTGTGTTGTTGACCAGACGGAGTTCACAAAATTGAAACAATTGGTCAAAACCCTTGACCCATCAGCATTTGTTGTGGTTATGGATGCAGCTGAGGTCCTTGGAGAGGGTTTCAAACGTGCGTAGGTGACTGGTATACTATGTAGGTATTGGAATATTTTTCTGAAAGGAGAGTAGCAATGAAAAAGAAGCTACTTACGTTGTTAATGGGAACAACCCTTGTCATGGGCCTTGCTGCTTGCGGCGGCGGTACGGATACGTCAAAGAAGTCCACAGACACCGGCACTAAAACGACTACGGATAATACGGCATCAGCAGGTGACGCATCCAAGATTTTCTCCCAGCATTGTGCAAGCTGTCATGGAGATAATCTTCAAGGTCAAGTAGGTCCAAACCTGCAAAAAGTGGGATCCAAATATTCTAAAGACCAAATTTTAGGCATTCTTAAGAATGGTAAACAAGGCGGAATGCCTGCCGGCTTAGTTTCCGGTTCAGATGCGGATGCCATTGCAACCTGGCTTGCGGCTAAAAAGTAAAAATGTCAATCCAAAAAACGTTCTGTAAAAAGTTGCAGAACGTTTTTATTTTAGAAAAACCACGAAAATTGTCGAATTTCAAAAAGGGAAGTTTTATGATTTGTAAATTTTTCTGTAACTTTTTGTATGATTTGAAAAGAAACTGTAATATTTTTACCGCTTTTTTTAGCGATTTATGATGTTATAATGAGTCTATGCGTTAACCTGCAGATTTTGTCTATTTGGTGTTTTTCATTTTCAAAAAATAAAAGTTATTGTCGAATTTTCTTAATTCAACAACCAAACTTTACTAATAGGTGATATGAATGATAGAAATGCAAGAAGTTTATAAGAAGTATCCAAATGGCGTTTCCGCTATTAATGGTCTAGATGTTCGAATCAACCAGGGTGAATTTGTTTATGTGGTGGGTCCAAGCGGTGCCGGAAAATCGACCTTCATAAAAATGATGTACCGTGAGGAAGTTCCTTCTTCAGGGACCATTTTGATGAATGGCGTCAATTTAGCAAAATTAAAGATGAAAAAGGTTCCGCTTTTCCGCCGCAATCTTGGCGTCGTCTTTCAGGACTTTAAGCTTTTGCCAACCTTAACCGTTTATGAAAATGTTGCCTTTGCTTTAGAGGTTATCGAAGCACAGCCAAAGTACATTAAAAAACGGGTAATGGAAGTGCTTGACTTAGTGAATTTAAAGCATAAAGCGAGAATGCTTCCAACAGAGCTTTCCGGCGGTGAGCAGCAGCGTGTTTCCATTGCCCGTTCAATCGTTAATTCACCAAAGGTAGTGATAGCGGATGAGCCGACAGGAAACCTTGACCCTGAAACATCGTGGGAAATCATGAACATTTTCGAAGAAATTAATAATAGAGGAACTACTGTTGTGATGGCAACACATAACAGGGAAATCGTTAATACAATTAAGCATCGCGTAATCGCTATTGAGAGTGGGAAAATAGTCCGCGATGAGCAGAAAGGTGAATACGGTTATGAAAGTTAGAACAATTGGCCGTCACGCCCGTGAAAGCTTCAGGAGCATTGGAAGAAACGGCTGGATGACATTTGCATCCGTAAGTGCCGTAACAGTTACATTGATTTTAGTGGGTGTATTTTTCTCGATTATGATGAATCTTAATAAAGTGGCACAAACCATTGAAGAGGACGTACAAATCCGCGTTCACATCGATGTTGCTGCAAACAAACAGGATCAGCAAAAACTGCAAAATGAGATTGCAAAGGTTCCTGAGGTAAAGAGTATTAAGTTTTCATCAAAAGAACAGGAACTGAAAGAATTAGTGAAGAGTCTTGGTGAGGAAGGTAAGGCGTTTAAGCTTTTTGAACAAGACAATCCATTGAACGATGTATTTATTGTAAAAACGAAAAATCCGACAGATACGATGAAGGCCGCTAAGAAAATTGAAAAAATGAATTATGTAGCAAAAGTAAAATACGGTCAGGGCAGTGTTGAAAAACTATTTAATTTTATCAAAGCCAGCCGTAACGTAGGCGTTGTCTTGATCATTGGTTTATTCTTTACAGCCATTTTCTTAATCTCGAATACAATCAAAATTACGATTATTGCAAGACGAAGAGAAATTAAGATTATGAGATTGGTAGGTGCTACGAATAACTTTATTCGCTGGCCATTCTTCTTAGAAGGGCTATGGCTTGGTATTCTTGGTTCGATCTTGCCAATTATCCTCATTTCGATTGCCTATTACAAGGCCTATGATTACATTGCTCCAAAGCTGGCAGGCAATTTTATGCAGATTTTACCGTATAATCCATTTGTCTACCAGGTCTCTGGGCTGCTTATTTTAATGGGCGCTATGATTGGTGTATGGGGCAGTGTCATGTCAGTAAGGAAGTTTTTAAGAGTATAGAAATTTACAGGAAGGGCAGTTTATTTGCCCTTCCTGATTGTAATAGATTAGAAGCTTTTTCAGGGAACGATTTACCTGTACATAGATACACAATTTGGAAAGGAGCAATCGGAAGTGAAGAAACCAATCATCACACTGGCAGTCTCTACTATAGTTGGATTGGGGACCGTTTTTGGAGGTGTTTCTTTTAAAACGGAAGCAGCTTCCATCTCAAGCCTAAAGGACCAACAAGATAAAATTCATAATCAGCGTTCAAGTGTAAATTCAACTATCAATCAAGCAAAACAAAAGATTGATAGTTTGCAAGGACAGCAGGTCGATGTAAAGACAGAGATGAAGCGGATTGATTTAGCTATTGGTGATACCAATACTAAAATTCGGGAAAAACAAGCGAAGGTGGGCGACACAAAGGCCCAAATTGCTAAGCTCCAGTCTGATATTAAAGTAATCCAGGAGCGGATAAAGAAACGAAATGACCTTTTGAAGGAACGTGCCCGCAATTATCAAGAAACGGGCGGGATGGTCAATTATCTTGAAGTATTAATGGGTTCGCAAAGCTTTAGTGATTTCATTGACCGCGCTAATGCCGTGTCCACTATAATGGAAGCGGACCAGGAAATATTAAAGCAGGCTGACGCCGATAAAAAGGAGCTTGAAACCAAACAAGCTCAGGTCGAAAAAGAGCTTTCCAGTCTGCAATCAATGCTAAAAGAATTAAACAAAATGAATGAGCAATTGAATAGCCAAAGAGCTGAAAAAAATAAATTGCTAGGTTCATTGCAAGCTCAGGAGCAACAAGTGCATGAAGATGTTATGAATATGGAGGAGCAAAATCAAGTCCTTGCTTCTCAGGAAGCTTCCATCCAAAAAGCAATCCAAATGGAGCAGCAGCACCAAGCAGAATTGGCAAAACAACGCCAAGCCGCCGCTCAGGCAGCACAATCTAAGAGTACTTCTAATGGAGGCGGTTCTTCCGCGCCTGCAGCTGCACCGCAGGTGACGAGCGGTGCCTTCATGAGGCCTGCAGTCGGTCCTATCAGTTCAACCTACGGACCGCGTTGGGGAGAATTCCATTACGGTGTTGACATCGCCAATCCCGGTGCCAATGTACCGATTGTAGCTGCTGCTGATGGAGTTGTAGCTGTTTCCCACTATTCAGAAAGCTATGGAAACGTTGTATACATTACGCACTCGATTAATGGTCATATTTATACAACTGTTTATGCCCATATGCAGGTACGAATGGTGTCTGAAGGACAAGTTGTATCGAAAGGGCAGCAAGTAGGAATCATGGGCAGCACCGGTGAAGCAACCGGACAGCATTTGCATTTTGAACTTTACAATGGACCATGGAAATATCATAGTGCCATTAATCCGATGGGTATTGTGCCGCTATAAAATAAAAATGGAAAATGGGAGAAGCTAAGCTTCTTCCATTTTTTTATTGTTTAGGAAATTATAAAATAATTTGGTGTGGATAACTTGAAAAAGTTATCTGAATCCAGCTCCAGCGCCCAGCGGCTAGTGGACTTCGCTCTTCTCCCTACGATAAGTCAACATCGGATCGCTAACGCTCTCCGTGTTTCCTTTATCTTAGTCGAAGCGCTCCAGTCCATACGCCGCTAACCGGGTGCTTGCGCCTTTTGTTAGTATGAGCGGATAACTTGCTGTATTATTCATAACTCGTCCTATCCTTACATATATGTTAATAATCGGGCATGAAAGAGGTGCTTTTTTTAAATAAAGAGGACAGGCACTTTTATAATATGAATTTGAGGAGGTTCGGGATGAATCGAAAATGGATTGCCCTGCTTATGACGGGATCGCTTCTTACAGGGGTCGGCGGAACGTATGCCGGCATGCAGTGGCTGGAGAAGACAGGTGCTAACACTAACCTGCAGCAAGTGGTAACACAGAAGAATAAAGCAGCGAAAGCCGAGCAGATAGATTCTGCAAATCTGGAAAAAGTAGATCAGGCATATGAGCTTATTTTAAACCGTTATGTTGAAAAGGTAGATCGTCAAAAACTTGTTGAGGGTGCCATTCAAGGGATGCTTTCCGTACTAAAGGATCCATACTCCGTCTATATGGATAAAGACACAGCGAAACAATTTACACAAACGTTGGAATCCTCGTTTGAAGGAATTGGCGCCGAGGTTGGAATGGTGGATGGAAAAATAGTCATTGTTTCCCCCTTCAAAAATTCTCCTGCTGAAAAAGCGGGTTTAAAGCCGAACGATCAAATTTTAAAGGTAAATGGGGAAAGTGTGGAAGGGCTTGACCTTAATAAAGCAACATTAAAAATCCGCGGTAAAAAAGGTACAAAGGTAAATTTGGAAATTGCGCGAAAGAGTTTAAAAGAGCCGCTTACCATCGCTGTCACGAGGGATGAAATTCCGCTCGAAACCGTCCATGGTTCGATTAAGAAACAGGATGGAAAAAAGATTGGTTATATTGAGTTAACTTCCTTTTCGGAAAACACGGCAGAAGATTTTAAAAAGGAATTAAGCTCGTTGGAAAAGGATCAAATTAAAGGCTTGGTTATCGATGTCCGCGGAAACCCCGGGGGATTATTATCCAGCGTTGAAGATATTTTAAAAGAATTTGTACCAAAAGATAAGCCGATTGTTCAAATTGAACAGCGAAACGGTGAAAAAACCCGGTACTTCTCAACCCTTTCCAAGAAAAAGGATTATCCGGTCGTTGTCCTTGTTAACAAAGGAAGTGCTTCCGCATCGGAAATTTTAGCAGGCTCTTTACAGGAGGCAGCGGGCTATGAGCTTGTCGGTGAAACAACGTTCGGAAAAGGAACGGTTCAACAGGCGGTTCCAATGGGGGACGGCAGCAATATTAAGTTAACTCTGTTTAAATGGCTAACACCCAATGGAAATTGGATTCATAAAAAGGGAATTAAACCAGATGTAGCGATTAAACAGCCGGCGATATTTGATACACACCCGCTTCAAGTTACAGAGCCGCTAAAGCAGGATATGAACAGCGAGCAGGTCAAGAACGCCCAAGAAATTTTGGCGGGATTAGGATTTGCTCCGGGTCGTACAGATGGTTACTTTAGTCCTGAAACAACAATCGCCGTAAAAGGATTCCAGCAGCATAATGGCATTGAGCCAACCGGCAACGTAGATTCAGAAACAGCAGGTAAATTAGAAGAGGCTGCGGTAAAAGAAATGAAAAAAGAGAAAAATGACCTTCAATTGCAAACAGCATTAAGGCTGGTTGCAAACGAACTATAACAGGGGCTTCGGCCTCTGTTTTGTTTTGTTAAGGCTATTTTCGCATAGGTTGTTGTTTTTCGTATAAGTTCATCAACCCGTATAATTAGAAGCTTCGTGGCATTTTTTCGTAGAACATTTGCGAAAATTGCCTAGAAACTTAGTAAATGAACTTTATTAAGTTTCAAAAGCAACAAAGTTTACGAAAAGAGCCTTTGTTAAAAATAGTAAAGGTAATTTTGTTGTTGGCGGAATTAATGGTGGCTCTTGCGGAATAAATGAGAATTTCCGCGGAAATAGTAGTTTGGTCTGCGGGATACCCGCCAAAACTCGCGGAATTAACACAAAAATCCGCGGAATCTCCCTTACTTTCTAAAAATTCAACTTCAAATTTAAAAGTGAAATTGAAACTTTAGGTCTGTTTTTTGTTTTTCAAGAAACTAGCAATAGGTTTTATCTCTCCATTTTGGTAAAATAATCTTTAAGAGATTTTTAGAATCAACGATTGATAGAAACTATAATAGAGGCAGGTGGCAGGAAATGGTGCAGATATGGCTTGTAGAACTGTTGAAAGGGATTGGAAAGCTTCTCCTTCATCCGGTATTTTACTATCTCTTTTTCCTTGCAGGATTTTTAGGTGTTTCAAGGGTAAAACGGGAGCGGAATCATTTTCATATTCGGGCATATGATGCCTATTTTGAGCTCCGGCAGCTGTTACCCGTGGGAATTGTTACAGGTATCGTATTATCGATTTTCACAGTTGCCGCAGGTATTGCCGTTCCATTTGCTGCCGTTTTGCTCATTGCCGGTTTCACCTTTTTGTGGAGCTTTACGACAATTATTCGACTATTATCGCCGGCATACACACTAGGTGCGGCATTTTTTACTTTAATTATCCTGGCTGATCATAATTGGCCGGTTCCGTTTTTTTCAAATGCGTTTCATTCCATTGGGGAGAAGGTTTACCCGTCAGTTGTCGTTGTATTGGCTCTACTGCTAATAGCCGAAGGGTTCCTAATTATTAAAAATGCAGGTATTGGGACTTCTCCTAAACTAGTAAAAAGCAAGCGCGGCCGGAATGTTGGCGCCCATGAGGTCAGACGTTTATGGATGCTGCCTTTGTTTCTTTTGATTCCGGGTGATGCTTTACACCTTCCGCTCGCTTGGTGGCCGGTTTTTCATTTAGGTGCACATAAGTACTCGCTTCTCCTTGTTCCTTTTGCGATAGGTTTTCAGCAGCAGGTTCAAGGAATGCTTCCAAAGGAATCGATTCAGTTGGTGGGAAGACGTGTAATCTCCCTGGGGGTTTTCACCGCTATTCTTTCCGTTGCAGGCTACTGGTACCCGCTTTTTTCCATCGGGGTAGCAGCATTTGCAGTGGTCGGCCGTGAATTAATCACGCTAATGCAGCGAATTGGCGATGATAATCTTCCCTTTTATTTTTCTAGAAAAAATAATGGCCTGATGATTCTCGGGATTATTCCTGAATCTCCTGCCAGTAAAATGGGCTTGAAGGTTGGAGAGCTGATTTCAAGAGCGAATGGAGCGGTAGTCCGGGATGAAAAATCCTTTTACGAGGCCCTTCAAAAAAACCGCGCCCATTGCAAGCTCGATGTTCTCGACACCAATGGTGAGGTCCGGTTTGTCCAACGTGCCTTATTCGAAGGTGATCACCATGAACTTGGCATCCTCTTTGTTCAGGATGAACGGAAATATGATGAGAAGATCGTATAAGCATAACTGTAAAAACTAGCAACTATTATGGGGCAAGAGATGTTTGTGCTCTATCTGCTTTGCCCCTGGTTACAGGAACGCGGGTACCGGGTCCTATTGAATTAATTGTTGACTTAAAATTCTGAAATACTATGCATCACCCTTTTTCTTTACAAGCGAATCCCGGTCATTTGCTGTTGGAGGCTGCTCTAACCAACCATTTTTTATCATCAGTTTTCCTCCGTCTTCAGCAAATTGTAAAAGTTCTAAATTAAGACGAATGTAATGAACACCAAGATCTCTCCTTGAATTGACACTCAAAGCAGCACCACTTTCAACGTAATAACCCATACCATCTCTCAAAAGATGATAGATTTTTAAACTTGATAGTGCTTCATGAAGACGTTCACCGACTTGTACATCTAAAAGACAGTGGGAAAATTAGAGATTTGCTTAATTCCCTACAGCTAAACAAAAAGCAAAAAGAAAAGGTAAATGAACTTCGAATACAATGCAAAAATGCCGTATTCTGATTTTGGAATTATAAATTTGCTTCATTAAATATATAGAATTGAATGAATTGGATTAGTTGGGGCCGTATGCGATGAAAGTCGCACCTACGGTGCTAGCAGGGGGAAAAGGGGGCGAACGTCATATCTGTCATGAGTAAGGCTTAGAAGAATAGTTGAAGAAGGATTAAATAACAATAAAATCATTTTGGGAAAGTATGGTATATAGAGGTAACTGATTATAAATCTGGATGTAAGAAATAATGAAACGTTTAATTACCAATGTGATAACGCTTTTGGTTTTATTTGGTTTGAATTTATGCATAACTTATTACACCCTTACTAAATTGATTTATTATTCATTTTTATCGTTGAATTGATTATAAACGGGTTTGTTTAAAATGGACACAAAAAACCCGAATAATAGCGTTCATTATTCGGGTTATAGTTCAATTTTGAAATCACAGCCCTTTTTAATATGTTGTTTTAACAAATAAGATTGGTAGCCATGAAAATGTTTATTGGTTATAAAAGTGGTGAGTAACTCACCTATTAGAAATGTGTACCTCATAGTAGCAACAAACATAATAATTTTTAAACTCGACAATCCGATTCAAAATGGTACAATCAACGACTTTAAGAACGACGATCAGTGTTACGACTGCGACAACGACAAAAAGTACGACAACGACAAAAAGTACGACAACGACAAAAAGTACGACAACGACAAAAAGTACGACAACGACCAGAAGTGCGACAACGACCGGAAGTGCGACAACGACCAGAAGTGCGACAACGACCGGAAGTACGACAACGACCGGAAGTGCGACGACGACCGGAAGTGCGACGACGACCGGAAGTGCGACGATGACCGGAAGTGCGACAACGACCAGAAGTACGACAACGACTAGAAGTGCGACGACGACCAGAAGTGCGACAACGACCAGAAGTGCGACAACGACCGGAAGTGCGACAACGACCAGAAGTGCGACAACGACCGGAAGTGCGACAACGACCGGAAGTACGACAACGACCGGAAGTGCGACGACGACCGGAAGTGCGACAACGACCAGAAGTACGACAACGACTAGAAGTGCGACGACGACCAGAAGTGCGACAACGACCAGAAGTGCTGCGACGACCAGTACCTCGACATGAAGGGCTTTGATACATAAAATCGCTTAATCCATTTTTTTCAACTTCTATTACAGCTTCTTGAATCTTTAATGGTGAATAAACGTTCAATGAAAACACTCCTTTTTGTTCTTACATAAAACCATGAATGATTAATAAAACTATCAATGGCTATATCATATGTGGACGAGTTTTTTTTGAAAGAGACAGACGTTTAATATTTAAATAAATATTTCCTTAAAATAGGCATCTATAAGAGTGAAAGTCGGGGGTCCCTGTGGCGGCGCCTTTTTAATATTGCTGATTAAAACGTATCGATTATACATGATTTTATACATCGTTGCTTACAATATTTGTATTAACGTATAAGATATCCGCTTTTTGTGCGGAAGGGCTCCTATTTGGTACAGTTTGACGCTTACTGTTAATGTTTCTTTTCCTTCTTCAGATGCTTCTTCTGTAGTGAATGATATCCATTAAATATTAGGTTAACTTAGAATCATCGATTCTCTTTAACCAGTACTTTTGATGAAGTTTCAAATCATTGGCTTCACAACATTTAGATTAAAAAATCTCCTCTAGTAAATGTTTCTTGAGGAGATTATCCCATACTACAGATATATATAAACAACTCAGAACTACGTAGTTAAAAGTTGCAAGTAGTAGTTTGATAGATACTAACCGTAATTCTCCAGCCATAGCTCCAGAAACAGGAACGGTAGACATTACTTAAGGCAGGGGAGTGATTGCAATCAAATCAAAAACATTTTCAAATTTAAACTCCAATAACATTTCCTTCTTGATTACGTCACGAAGAGTTCTTTGAACACTTGCATCGATAGCAAGAAGATAGAACAACGAAACAGTTGCAGGGGAGAAAGTAGTTCTAGTCTAAGTTAATGTTCCTAGAACGAGTTGAAGTTTCTCAGCCTCTGCGTTAATAATATGAGCAAGAGCTAACTCCTCAAGGGCAATGGAAGCTAAAAGCAACGAAATTGTCTGAGAAGTGGACAAAAATCTAATTTTCATTTATTACATTCTATTTAGGCATTTATATAGAGTGCACCCTGGTCATTAGGGTTTCATTGTCACGGTCTTCCGTTAATCCTCCGAATAATTTTTGCTGCTTCGCCATCAGTTTACGCAATATTTACAGGAGAAACAAATGTTTTAGACATGCTTGCAGCCTTTGCATAACACCTTTTCAGCTTCTTCGTTCTGTCCCAGATTTTCGAGGCAGCATCTCATATAATACAAATCTTGAAAGCTGCCTACTCCCTTTAGGGTAAGATGCTTAAAATGATCTTCTACCATTTCAAGAGAGTGATCAAAAACCTCCAATGCTTCTTTGGACATATCCTTTAAATTAAGATCAAGCATTTATAAAATACTGACCGTCGCACTGACCCGTTTTGATAATTCTAAGATAAATAAGAATAAAATCTTCTTAGAGATTTAACCCGTTCGAAAAGTGTACTTTTCCAGACGGGTATTTTTTGTTCATAAACGACTGTTTTTAACGTTCGTAAAACTATAAAAATTTTTACGAACGTTCTTTTATTTTTATACATATTTACAAACGTTTTTAGAATAAGAGAAAAAGAATCAATATGAAGGAGATTCAAATGGACGTTCGAAAGTTTGGAGTGCGACTTGTTTCCCTATAAACCGTTATGAGGTGAAATGGGATAGTTTACTTAGTGTAAATAAAACTCTTATTTTGAAGGAAGGAATGAATAGGTACACGCCATTTTGAAACTTCCTCTCTAATACTCCTACATGCGTTTATATTTGACAGTACATAGGGGTATGAAGATAGGTGAAGTCGATTTAAAGCATCTAAGTCCTTTAGGATATGATGTGAGTTTAATCGGGAGGCTGAAAAAATTACTATGGTAAGAATGACTAAATTTTACGCCACTTCAAGGAAAAATTACGATTAAAGCAGTATTACAAAATCATCTAATCTCTGTCTTAATTACAGATACTGGTATTGGCATTCCGGTAGAAGAACGGAAGGATATTTTTAAACCATTCCATAAAGTTGATAAGTCCCATCGATAAAAGGAAATGGGCTCGGCTTATCCATTGTTAAACAAATTGTTGATCTGCACTATGGAGATATTAAAGTTTTAGAGTGCCCTGGGGGAGGGGCGGAATTCATGGTTACACTGCTACTACAATATAAAAAGTAGGTATATCAAAATCCAACACAAAATAACAAAAGACAACCCTTCTGGTCCGAAACCTTCTTTCTCCCTGTGTTTTGTCATTTAATACAACAAATATTTGAAAATTCAACTAAATTTTAAGAGATTGTGTATTTGTCTTTTTTATAAAACTAGCAAAAAAAGGCTCTATCTCATACGTCTTGAAAGTTTTTTGATATAGTAAAATGAAGAGCGTATTTTGGACGAAAAAATTCCTTAGCAAGGAACTGCTCAGGAAGAAGTGAACAATGTCTCTCCGATATCCCTAATATCACACCCAATATATATTATTCTACTATTTTATATTGGTGAAGGTTTGACACTAGAATCTAGCAATTTAGATGCCCGTTTTATATTTAAAAAATGGACTGAACGGTTTTTACCGTTCAGTCCATAAATAATTCTATTATTTTCCATAGTGGCCCCTCAATCTGCGAATCGTTTCCGTACCCTTATAAGCTCTTTATTAGCTATTGGAGTAAGGTAGCCTTTTTATTTATAGCACAAAAAAGGACTGATTCCTTAGCCCCCTATAATACGAAATTCATTAAATTGTTTCAATCTGTTCATCAGTAATACCGATGTATTTTAAAGTAATGTTTTAGTGTCCATTTCATATCACTTAACTTTTCCAGTGAACGAATGGGCTGCACATCTTTCATTTCTTCTTTTTTATTTACCATTCCCCTAACTCTTTTAAAATCAACAATTTGAATGTAACATATTTTTGATTAAATCAACCTTACCATCTATTTTGTTAGATTTCTAGTATTTATAGGAAACTGAATGTAACTTAATATCATTTATATTACTTTCGTTTTTTGTCGAATTTCATAAAATAAAAATTGACTCAAAAGATTCGTCATTCAACGAACTTTTGAGTCAGCCTCTTTGATTTATAGATTGAGTTAAGGGATAGTATACAGGATAGTAGCTGCTATACCATCTGGTAAGGCAGGAGCGTTCGTCACCGGCAAATCGGTTGTAATTTGTACAGATAGTAGGTCGCATTGGTGGACAGCAACGGCACCGGGTGCAAATGCACAACAATTTGGGGGATTCGGCCCATTTACCGTTGCTATAATACCTGTGGCTACAGGAGTAACACCACAATCTGTACTTATAAATATCTCTGCCGTAGCCGATTGAGTTGCAGTTAAAGGATTATCGCGGATACTGAAAACCAAGCCTGTAATAGTGGCATCCTGTGGTATGACTACACTATTTCGTACAAAATTCTTTGCAGCATCCCCTGCGGTACCTAATCCAACGAAATCGTTATTGTTAACTTCTGGAGCAGCTAAATAGATCGACAAAACGCATCCACAAGGGGGGGCAAGCTCATCAGCAATCGCGTGTTGTACAGCCTCATCTGCTTTTTTATCAACTGCAAGAAGATCATTAACGGTGACTGGACCTCCTGTAGATCCCGGTTCAGTCCCCAGAGCTTGTTGCACGTTATCAGCAGCCTCATTGATCGATTCTGCGTTTTCAAGATTTTCTAAAGCATCGGACAAAATTGAGTATGGATCTGTATCATCTTCAAATTTCACAGTAACCTACCTTTCTTAGTAAAATGTGGTAAATTAAACAGAACAAAAGTTTGTACAATTCTTTGTTCCCTATATTTTTATTCAACTAAATTATAATAGATTGTATATTTGTCTAATTTTCCTACAAAACTATCAAAAAAAGGCTCGCTCCTATACGTCTTGCCAGTTTTATAATATAGGAAAATGAAGAGTGTATTTTGGACAAAAAAATTCCTGAGCAAGGAACCAATGGCTCCATCTCAGGAAGAGGTGAACAATGTCTCACCCAACACTCCAAATATTACACCCAATATATATTATTCTACTATTGCTGGTTTGGTGAGGGTTTGACCCCGAAATCTTGAAATTTAGATGCCCATTTCATATTTTCTAGAAGGGATGAAAACGAAAATAGAGGCATCCACAAACCTGCTAGTTAGAGACAAAATCTTTGAAATTCAATGTAACAAAACCTCTATTATGTTACATTTTTTCACCAAAATGCTCTAGCCAAATAACCTAAGAATAGCCATCCCGGTAGGTCCATAATAGAGGCAATTTTGTGCATTTTAATGGGCAAATGAGACGGATATGATCCGCCTCATTTTTTTAGTTTGTCCATATTTTATAGCTGGCGCGTTTTCCGCAGCCGCAACCACCTTGTTTTATTTTTGGTATTTCTCTTTTTATTGGCTGAGAATCGGATGATTTCATTGTGTTTTGTGGGTTGGCTGCATTTTGCTCATTATTCACTTGTCCATTCATTTTTGTTCCCCCTTTTAAAAAAGACAGCATTTTTTTTGAACTACTGGTTACCATTTATGACATAAAAAATCCCTGCCGTTTGGCAAGGATTCGATTAACAGCTATTCATTTACGTACAGATGAAGTGATAGTTTGAGTGATAACCAACCCAACCTTCTGTAAATTGTTTGGAAATAGGAGTGTTGGAGATTACTTAAGGTAGTGGCGTAATAGCGATCAAATCAAGGATATTTTCAAATTTAAACTCTAATAGCATTTCCTTTTTAATCACGTCACGAAGGGTTCTTTGAACACTCGCGTCAACAGCAAGAAGATTGGTTAAAGAAACCACTGCTGGCGACAATGTAGTCGTTGTTGGAGTTAAGGTGCCAAGGACAAATTGAAGTTTTTCTGCTTCTGCGTTCACTATGTGAGCGAGCGCCAATTCCTCAAGGGCAACAGAAGCCAAAAGCAATGGAATCGTCTGCGCAGTCGTAACAGAAAGTAATGGAGTCATATTAGGAATACTAGCTTGAGACATTTATTTCACCTACCTTTCTTAGTAAAATGTGGTAAATTCAACAGAACAAAAGCTTGTACAATTTTTTGTTCCCTATATTTTTATTCAACTAAATTTTAATAGATTGTATATTTGTCTAATTTTCCTACAAAACTAGAAAAAAAGGTGTTCCCCCATGCGTTTTAACAGTTTTGTAATATAGGAAAATGAAGAGTGCATTTTGGACAAAAAAATTCCTGAGCAAGGAACCAATGGCCCCATCTCAGGAAGAGGTGAACAATGTCTCACCCTAACATTCCAAATATTACACCCAATATATATTATTCTACTATTGCTAGTTTGGTGAGGGTTTGACCCCGAAATCTTGAAATTTAGATGCCCATTTCATATTTTCTAGAAGGGATGAAAACGAAAATAGAGGCATCCACAAACCTGCTAGTTAGAGACAAAATCTTTGAAATTCAATGTAACAAAACCTCTATTATGTTACATTTTTTCGATTCTATAAAAATGCTACAGCAGAATGCTCTAGCCAAATAACGTAAGAATAGCCATCCCAGAAGGTTCATAATAGGGTAATTTTGTGCGTTTAATGAGCAAATGAGACGGATATACTCCGCCTCATTTTTTAGTTTGTGGGTTGATGTCACCGCCGAGCTGACTGAAGAGAAAAAAGAAGCCATCAAAATCGAAATGAAAAAACTGCCCAAGTAAGGGCGGTTTTTCTTAACAAACATTATTGTAAGTGGCTATATTACGGCTGTAGTAGTTGTGTTGGAAGTCACCGGAGCAATCTCATTTGCACTGACAGTAGCCGTATTCATGAGAGTTGTTCCTGCTGGAACATTGCCCCATTCTTGTATCTTTTCAAAACACCACATCTATTGGTGAATTATGATTCTGGAATCAAATATGTTTCCAAGTTCTCCTTAAGACAGCATCTGAAATAGTTGTTCTCTTTACTCCATACTTACTAGATAAATAAATTTGTGATTGCAGTTTTGGTTTCCCTAATTTCAGCATCGTTTCATACTCTGTTCTTATTTCTTGAACTATTTAAGTAGTTAACTTCGCATTATAGCAATTTTCTCCTCCCATTCTTTCGCTCATCATTTCTCTGTATTCTGAATTTTTTCTATAAAAATGTGATTCTTGATGTGTTCTTTCTCCATTCAATTGATGATTAACGACATAATTAACCGTAGTTTTACCAATGTTTATAGCCTCAGCTACTTCTCTTGTTGATAGCTTTTTATTGTAATATAAACGTTCAATTTCTTGGAGAAGATCCAACGATGACACCGTCCTAACAAATTATCATCATTACGAATATAATCCGATTTTGTTAATTAGAATAGATTTGATAACCGAAGCGATCTAAGTGGAACGGGCGGTACTCCAACTAAATGGAGCACCAGCGGTACCAGCGGATCGGATGGATTAGTGACCACCAGCGATTCCGATCATCCGCTAAATTTAGAAAACACGGTTTATCAGGTTAGCGGTGTTTACGGCGTTCAAAAAAAATTAACTCAGTCCGTCAATGTCAAAGGAAAAGCGGGAGATATAATTCAAGTAAGCAATAGAAATGATTCGGGTTGGATTCCAGAAAGAGGGGTAAATCCCCTCTTATGTTTTTCTTATCTTCTACAGTGGTACCGAAGAGCATGATAAATTCCCGGCTACGCCAGGAATCGTGTCGCTTACTTCACTTTGCACCCAATGATTGAAAGCGTGTTTGCGGCTTTTTAGGGGCATCGAACCCCTAAAAAGGCCGACTGCCTCCATGCTAACGCTAGGAAGATAGTACTTTCTTTTTTATTTGCATTCATTCTATTAAAACAAAGTGGGAGAAATATAATTGTGGAAAAATATCATGTTATATTATCTTACACAAAAGTAAAAAGGAGGTAGAAAGGGTGGTATTCTAGTTGTAGAGAAAATCAATTAAGGAGTGTTTGCTATGAATATGTCAAAAAATATCAATATGTTTTCTTTTCTTATATTAGTTTTAAAAGTGGCATTCTCTAAAAAATCCCCGGTTTTATATTAATAGTCATTATGTTTGCTTGAAATAATTTTGCGAAAGATAGTAAAAAATGGAGAGGAATTGTTAGACTATCGACGTTTAAGAAAATTAAAGGTGGTTTTTAATGGTGTATATTAAACCCGGACAAGTATTAGAAAGCATGATTCAGACAGGAGCCAGAAAGTCCAATCAGTCTATCAAACAGCTTCTCTTAGGAGGAGCATTGTCAGGAGCACTGCTTGCTTTTGCAACAACCTTAGCCATGACTGCGACAACTCAAACAAATCTGGGGATTATTGGGGCACTAGTATTCCCGGTAGGTTTTGTCATTATTGTTCTACTTGGGCTTGAACTTGTTACCGGAAATTTCGCTCTTATACCGGTTGCAGTTCTTGGGAAAAAAACAACCTCTTGGAAAATGATTGTTAACTTTTTTGGGGTGACGCTAGGACACATACTGGGATGTTTATTTTACGCAGTTTTATATTATATTGCTGTTACAGATTTGGGTAATGTTCCTATTAACAAAAACGCAGTTGTACAATTGATCATTAAGACGGCTGAGACAAAAACAATAGGGTATGAAAAGTTTGGAATGGATGGACAAATTACGGTGTTTGTAAAAGCAATGTTATGTAACTGGATGGTAACCCTCGGTGCTGTTATGGCAATGACCTCCAAGTCTACAGGAGGTAAAATCGTTGCGATGTGGCTGCCAATCCTAACATTTTTCGCCCAGGGTTTCGAGCATGCGGTCGTTAATTTATTTGTAATACCTGCTGGAATCATGTTTGGTGCGAAGATTTCAATTACAGAATGGTGGGTTTGGAATCAAATTCCTGTTTTGTTAGGAAACCTTATGGGAGGATTTCTATTTACAGGATTATTACTATACATAATCCATAAAAACGATAAAGATCTTGTAAGGGAAAATGGGGCATTATTTAATAAAGTAAATGGAAAAGGCGCTTAACGGAGTCAATATTATGGAAGACATCCGGAGTACTTCCCGGAAGATTCCCCTTATCCGGCCGGATTGATGGAAGAGAACATCTAAGGAAAGGTCTGGAAGACAAGGGTATTTCGAGCAGTTTAATCTTGCTCCGCATAAATAAAAATTCTATCCTTTCTTTCCTTTTTATAATAAAGAAGAAAGGATAGAATTTTTTCATTTATTCCCCATCTTTTAAGAAAGCATATTATTATTCGGCATTTGCATTTGAACCTGTGCAGGGGCATACGCATTTAATAGCTGCTGCATATCTTGCTGGGCTAGCTGCGGTACTTGATAGTAATGGTGTTTATTTTGATAGATGGAGAGTTCATAAGCCATTTCAATGCAATTTGGGACGGAATCAGCAAGTACACGACGAACAACCGGATTTGTTACTTCCATTGCGGCCATTGTTTTCATAGAGGCACCGGATTTTACACATCCAAGCATCATGCCGGAGATGCATGCATCAGTAAGCTCAGATACAGATTGAGCCGGTTTTTTAGGCTGTGATGGTGTTAAACCGTACACAAAGTCATTTCCTTGAGTCATTTTATAGCTCTGTGTTGGTTTTGAAGGATCCTGCCCTGTTTTAAAGCATTCAACGGTTATGTTGTACTCATCCTGCATAAATCGATATTGGCGATCAAGAATATCCATAAGTTCCGGGTCTTTGACATGCTGGCGGAGCATCAGATATTGGTCCATGGCCCCGATTGACCCCGAAAGGACCTCATGAACATCAAATACTTCATGGCCGCCATGATTCATTTGTTGCGGTACATTCCCTGTATGCATATTTTGATGCATTGGATTTTGTTGATTTTGCATCATAGTCTATTCCTCCTCATGTTTTGGTCATAGCCACAATTATTATGTATCCGGAATCGAAAGTTATTCATAAGGAAATTCGGTAAAATTAGAAAATTTATTACAATACGAGGAAGTACTCAATCAAGTAAAATCAGTGTGTTAAAATAGAAATAATTTGGATATCAGATAAAAAATCATCACAAAAGGAGGGAGACTAATGACGAAGGACCCTTTTCGAAAAAGATCATGGTTACCTTATGCGATAATCGTAGGGGTTTTACACCTCATTGGAATCAGTTTTCTTGTTATCGGCTGGAGGGAAAGTTCTGCTCTTTTAGGCTTGGGATTTGTCGCCTATACTTTAGGCTTGCGTCATGCGTTTGATGCGGATCATATTGCGGCCATTGATAATACTGTCCGCAAATTGGTGCAGCAAGAAAAAAATCCGACAGGTGTAGGCTTTTTCTTCTCTCTCGGTCACTCAAGTGTTGTTTTTCTTATGGCGATCGTTACGGCGATTTCCGTTCAATGGGCGAAAACGGAGCTTCCTCAGCTTCAAGAGGTGGGCGGGCTAATCGGGACGATTGTTTCAGGGACCTTTTTGCTGCTGATAGGGATACTTAACCTTGTCATATTAAAGGATTTGTTTAAAATATTTCAACAGATGCGTTATGGTACATATGATAAAGAGCAAATGGAGCAGCTTCTTCATTCAAGGGGTTTAATGGGAAGATTTATGGGGCCTTTCTATAAATTTGTCAATAAAAGCTGGCATATTTACCCTTTAGGTTTTTTATTTGGCTTAGGATTTGATACGGCAAGCGAGGTTGCCTTATTAGCTATTTCAGCTACCGCTGCCCAAAGCACAATTCCGTTTTTAGGAATCGTATCTTTACCGATCTTGTTTGCAGCCGGGATGAGTTTGTTGGATACAGCAGATGGAATTTTTATGATGAGCGCATATCGCTGGGCGTTTTCCACTCCACTGCGCAAGGTTTACTATAATCTGACGGTGACGGCCATATCCGTATCAGCAGCCTTATTAATCGGTATAATTGAATTAGCTCAAGCCCTCTCTGAAAAAATTGGATTTGAAAACGGTTTTGGGAGATGGATTCAAGGATTGGATATTGGCTTGTTAGGATATGTATTAGTGCTGTTATTTATATTGTCATGGGCAATTTCATATGGAATTTGGCGGTTTCTAAAGATTGAAAAACGATGGGAATCCAATAATTTGTAAAACCTTTCACCGAAATTAAAGGGCCTAAATGCATGTCCTTCTCCATAATTTCTGTACTTTTTTCTGCTAAAATCTTTCTATTAATCTAGTGATTTAAGGTGATTGAATGTACAGTTTATTGAGCCAAATAAGTACTGTGTTAAGTAAACCATTTTTTAATATGGCATATAGCCTGGAGTCATGGCCCATCGTTTTTGCTCTTATTTTGGGACTTGTCGGTGCCCTTGCCCCGTGCCAGCTTACAGGGAATATAAGTGCTGTCACCTTATATGGCAATCGTTCTATTCATAAGAAAATTGTCTGGAAAGATGTATTCAGTTTTACTTTAGGAAAAATTGCAGCCTTTTCTTTATTAGGCGGGTTAGTATGGCTGTTGGGAAATCAGCTCGAACAAAACCTTACGCTCTATTTCCCCTGGCTAAGGAAAATGATCGGTCCTTTATTGATTATCGTAGGCTTGTTTATGCTAGGATTGATAAAATTAAGAGGCACTGTACAATTATTTAAGGGCTCAAAGGAGTACAAGCACGAAAATCCATTCGGTTCATTTATGCTGGGATTTAGTTTTTCGCTTGCCTTTTGTCCGACAATGTTTGTCCTATTTTTCGTTACCTTAATGCCTATCGTATTATCCAGTTCCTATGGGTTTATTCTTCCTACCGTATTTGCTTTTGGTACAGCGATTCCATTATTGATTTCTATTTTGCTTATTTGGTACCTTGGTGGAAGCGGTGTGCTCATAAAAAAAGGGAGAAAGGTCGGAACAGTCATACAGCGGATTGCCGGTTTTGTGATCTTACTATTAGGAATCTTGGATGCTATTACCTATTGGTTTTTATAAAACGTAAAAAAAACAACGAATTCGTTGTTTTTTTTTGCGTTTTATCTCGATATTTTAACCATTCATTTACCGATGATAAAAGACAAATTTTATACAAAAAAAACCCAAAGTTTCTGCACACTTTTTTATTAAAGTTTAAAAAGGTTAAGCACTAATCTTACTTTAAACACAGGGAATGAGGTGAATGTTTTGAAGGTGAAATGGTTGTTAATGATTTTCCTTGTTATTGCTTTTTCCGGTGGAAGAATGACTATGGCCCATGAAGGTGATCAAAAAATGCCATCGACTTCAAGCCTAAATGGAGATGGACAATCCCAGCATAACATGGAAGGAATGGACATGAGCAGTTCGACAAAGAACGATACCATGGCAGGAATGGACATGAGTGGCAAAGACAAAAACATGGACATGAGCGGTTCGACAAAGGACGATACCATGGAAGGAATGGATATGGGAGGGCACAGCCACTCAGACGTGCCGGTGAAGGAAAAGCCGGCAAACATAAAGGTTTTAGGAACGTATGGGGCGGTTAATCTTTCCTTTATTATCATAGGTGTTTGGTTTAGAAGAAAGGATGGTTCAAGTGGCAATTCCAAATAAAAATGTCGTGGAAGGGAAGAAACCTATAAATCTCCTAGCAATACCAATAATTAAAAAGTTTATTCAAAGCAGATGGTACCCGGGAATTTTCCAATGGATTGTTCTTGGTGTCTTTTCCGTTATTGTCTATGAATTGGTAGCCGGAACCGTTGACCCCACCCGTAATGTTGGAACATCACTTACCTGGGTTTTGTGGTGGCCGCTAATCCCTATTTTTTTCCTGGCAATTGGACGATTTTGGTGTACAATCTGCCCATTTGGTAAGGTAAGTGACATTGTCCGGAAAACGATAGGCAGTAATAGACCGATGCCCAAGTTTTTAAGAAAATATGGTCTTTGGTTAATTGATCTTTTCTTTATTGCCATTACGTATAGCGATCATATTTGGGGAGTTGTGGAATCACCAAGAGGCTCCGGATACTTACTTCTTTTACTTGTAACAATGGTAGTAGGGACCGCCGTTTTTTATGAAAGAAGAACCTTTTGTAAGACTTTATGTTTTCTAGGGGGATTATCAGGTAACTATTCCCGCTCAGGTGCATTAGAACTTCGCGGTACTCCGGAAATTTGTAAGACGTGTAAGTCGCAATCTTGCTTTAAAGGAAGCGAAAAAGCAGAAGGCTGCCCAATGTTTCAATATGTTCGCACAATGGACACAGCTGCTGATTGTAACTTATGCGGAAATTGTGTGAAATCATGTCCCAATAATTCAATCCGTATTTCACCGCGTGTACCTACATCCGAATTATGGGGAATCAAAAAGCCGATGCTGGAGCATACTTTTTTAGCCGCTGTTATCATGGGAATTGTGTTTGTCCAAAACATTACAATGGTAGCTATCTGGCAGGATATCTTGAAAGCCATTGGTTCTGTAACCGGTACAGATAATTACAATGTAAATTTCACTGTTGCTTTTATAATTGCGATGGCGATCCCCGTTGGACTATTGTTGGGAACTGCAAAAATCGCCACTTTAACCGGCGGTTCCGTTGAAAAGGTGAAGAAAAACTTTATTCGTTTTGGGTATGCGATTATTCCACTGGATTTAGCTGGCCACTTGGCTCATAACTTGTTCCATATCATCACTGAAGGAAAAGCAGTCTGGTATAACACGGTTGCCTTATTTGGTGCTCATCTGACAAGGGGTGACCTTGCTTTCGCTCCTGCTTCAACTGTTCAGATGCTGCAATACATCATTGTTGTGTTAGGTACAATCGGATCCATTTATACCGCTTATCGAATTGGTAATAAAGGCTCGTTTAAAGCATTAGTACCGTATTATGCCTTAATGGTATTGCTTGCAGTAGCTAATATTTACCTATTTTCACTACCAATGATGCACCGTGTTTAATAATACAAAAATTTTTAAAAAAACTACTAGAGTCTAAAAATCGGCCGAGTTTTATGCCCAGTTAAATGTCTGTAAGACAATTCTTGGTTAGACCTACTGGAAGAATGCTACTGTCATTTTCATTGTACCAAGGGGCGACTCCAATCTATTCGAAATACTTCTTAGCTCTTTTATTTAATCATTTGTTTATGGAAATGCACAAAATGTTCGTTAAATAAAGATTTAACGCGAAGTTAATTAAAGATAAATACAAGGCCTTTGTTTTGTTTCTTAAGCTAACGAGCAGGAGTGTTTAAATAGATAATGAAAAAAGGGACTAATTTTAGCATTAGGTCCCTTTTTAGTGTAAACGAGGCCAGTTCGTTTCCACTGCACCCCTACAACCCTTATTTACCTTATACATGGACAGGAGTACATTCACTTGATATTTAATTGAGTAAATTATAAAGAACCAATTTTCAAATATTTAAGGAGTTGAAGAATATTGTCTTTTCCAAACATTCCGAATATCACACCTACCATTTCGCTTAGCACTGCCCAAACTGTTCCATTGCTTTTAAGCTCAATTGCCCTTGAGGAGTTAGCTCTCGCTCACCTATTGAACGCAGAAGCAGAGAAACTTCAATTTGTTCTTGGCACATTAACCCCAACAAGGACTACATTTTCCCCTGCAACGGTCTCATTATCCAATCTTCTAGATGTGAATACAAATGTTCAAAGAACGCTGCGTGACGTGATCAAGAAGGAAATGCTTTTGGAGTTCAAATTTGAAAATGTGTTGGATCTCATTCCATTTGTACTGCCGTTTTCGCCTCAAACATTCACATTTTCTTTTACAGGAGGGCTTCAAACAACGACAGTTCCTTTTGGTGCAACTACTGCTACAATTCAAGCAATTGGTGCAGCGGGTGGTGGTAACACAGCAGCAACAGGTAATGGGGCTTTAATACAGGGTGATTTTTCAGTCACGCCTGGAGAACAACTGTCGATTCTAGTAGGAGGTAAGGGTCAAGTTGGTAACCCTGCTAATGCTGGCGAAGGCGGCGGTGGCGGTTCCTTTGTATGGAGAGGATCAGGAATTGGAGCTCTTTCTGCAGCAACTCTGCTGGTCGCAGCGGGCGGCGGCGGCGGCGCAGGCGCCAACAACGCCAATGGAGCGAACGCTTCGACTTCATCAAGCGGTACTAATGGAGGTAATGCAGGAGGCGGTTTAGGCGGCGTAAGTCCTATCGGTGCTGGCATTGCTACTGGCGGTACTGCAGCACCTGGCGGCGGCGGCGGAGGCGGCGGCGGTCTTGTCAATTCTGGCGGTCCTGGCGCTCCAGGCGCTCAAGGCGGAGGCGGCGGAGTTGCAATTATGTCTGGCGGTGCTGGCGGTGCTGGCGGTACTGTTGGACCTAATACTGGCGGAGCTGGCGGTTTCGGCGGCGGCGGAGGCGGCGGTGCTGATGGCGGAGCAAACTCTGGAGGCGGTGGAGGCGGCGGCGGCTTTAACGGAGGCGGCGGCGGCGGTACTGTCGGCGGAGGCGGAGGCGGAGGCGGTTCACAAAATAATGGAACAAACCAGGTTAATACTGCTGGTGTCGGCACAGGTGATGGAACCGTTGTCATTACTTTTTCTTAGAATTTAGTTAGTTAGATTTAACGATTATCGAGTTGTTAATATTTTTAGTGGAGGATATTGGATTCAAAATTAGTATTAAAGAAGAGCACAATGAAGTGGTAAACCATTTTGAATCCTATTTTGGGCGTTCATTAACATTACAGGATACAACAGAACTAAATCATCAGTATCCCCAAGAATCCTTGGGGATTTTTCTTTGTCTCTTATAAGCCACGAATAGAGTATTGATGTCCAAATTCGCGTTTGATGTACGAAGCAATGATTTCCAGAGTCCAATTACTCATAATCGTAAGGTAATGGAAGATTATAGGTCCAAATAATCATTTGGATTTGTTTTTTTATATAAGATAACAAGGAAGGCACTGTGAAAAAATGTGATTTTGGCATTTCTTCATAGTTTCTGCAAATTTTTGTTGTAGGATACCGTTAGACTAATTTTCAGGAGGATAACGATGAAACGAAGATTTTTTATAGTAGTTGTTTTTTCACTTATCATTTCTTTATTTTTAGCAGCATGCTCAAAAGATGATTCAATGGATCATGGAAGTATGGAACACAGCTCAAATAAAAAACAAACAAATACAAGCCGTGAAGGGATGAATCATGAGGTGATGAAATCCACTTCTCAAAAAGATAATACGAACGTAGAGTTCTCCTTTAATGGAAATCCCGAAAGCGGCAAACAAATACCATTAAACATACAGGTAAAGAATAAGAACGGTCAACCCATAAAGGATTTTGAGGTTGAACATGAAAAACTCATGCACTTGATTGTGGTTAGCAAGGATTTATCCTATTTTGACCATATTCATCCTGAATATAAAGGGAACGGTTTATTTACTGTTATGCCAAATTTCCCTTCCGGCGGAGAATATAAACTATTTGCCGATTTTACCCCTAAAGGAGGATCGAAAACGGTAAAATCGAATCTCGTGACAGTAGCGGGAAATAAAACAAAAGCTACACCGTTAACGGAAGATAAGGAATTAACAAAAGTCGTGGATGGTAAAGAGGTTACGTTGAAGTTTGATCATTTGATGGCCGGAATGGACTTGGCCGTGACATTCACGATAATAGATGCAAAAACGAAACAGCCCATCAAAAATTTACAACCCTATTTAGGAGCGGTGGGGCACGTTGTAGTAATTAGCGGTGATACTGAAATTTATTTACATGTACATCCAATGGACGAAAAGGCAACCGGTCCTGATGCAAAATTTATGACGAGTTTTCCAAAGAGCGGCCTCTATAAAATTTGGGGACAATTCCGGCAGAATGGAAAAGTATTTACCGTTCCGTTTACTATCAATGTACCAAAATAAAAAAAGACCTTTCGGGATATTTTAGGCTGTCGATTAGTGACAGCCATTTTTAATTCTGTAAAGTTTTTTCTATTCAGAAAGAATAGGCAGCTTTTTTCTATAAACTACTCTTCTAACAATTTTTCTAAATTTTTATCAACAATAAATACCTCAATTCTCTCCCCCATCTTTGTGCTAATATCACTATGACTGGATAGGACTTTACAATCGGTAAGGTTTTCAACAATCTTTTCAAACTCATTGCTATACATTTCTCGGAGGACTTGCCTCATTTTTTTTACCAGTCTTCTTCCTGTATCATGGTTAACAAGATGTTTTTCTTCTGTGGTTAATACTCCTTTGAATCGAGTGATAACCATATCTTGAACAATATATGTTTTCGCCTCTTGTGGACCGCGCCCAAGTAATTCCCTTTGGAATTTTATAAATGATGCACTAATCTCAGCCTCAAGTTTCTTTTTAGAATAAGCCATCGTGATCCCCCAGTTAAAATTATGAATATAATATTTTGTGTTGATTTAATAAAAATGCAAAAGGAGTCTGTCACTAAAGGACATAATAATCCCTTAGGTGACAGACTCCTCCAAATAAACCTATTTTCAATTAGTCCTACAATACATTCTCTCTTAAAGGGGTGTCAATAAGTGAAAGTTATATAAAAGATGAGAAACAATTAGAAATAAAGAGGAAAGGTAGTATTTTTCTAATAAAATGTTAAATTAAGGCTAAATTTAACCAAATATAGCCGTTTACAAGCTAGTACCTCAGCACTTACAATTATTTCGTAATTAGCAATTGCATATAGCGGCTCAATCCTGAGGAAACTCAGGAGCGGAGGAACCAGTTTTTTGGGGTTAATTCTGGGATAACCAGAAGGGATGAGATGCTCTTTCGCCATCCTACCCGTCAGCTAACTTCGTCGGCTAAAGCGAGGGAGGTCATAAGACCGCCAAATTCAGGGGGCTTTTTTGTTTTATAGCAAAAGGGCAGCTTGAGGAAGAAGTAGGTCTTTTTATTATGCCTATTTATAGAAAAAGGAATATGGAAGACAGAACGCAAAGAGAGCGGTAATGCTTGCTGGGCGTTAAGTAGACCAATGTAGACTTTTTCTCCAAAATCTTGATCAATTCAACAAAATTCCTAAATAGAATATCTTCTTTTGGATATTTCTATTTTGATTATTGTTGCAATTGATTAATTGGGGAAGGAGTAAGCATTGGTCTATTTTTTTTCCTTTGCTTTCAAGGAACCCAGTGATTGTGGACTGCTGATTTTGTCATCATCAGTAAACCTGAATGTAGAGCTATTCATGGTTTCTAATCGTAGTAAGTGTGCATCAAGGAGGTGTTCTTACATCTAAAAAGCCTGATGCAGTATAAATGAAAAATGCAATTTAATCAGGTAAATGAAGAAGGGGGTATGGAAGTGAATAATGATATTGTTTCGATTGCACTGTTTATTTTAGCCTTTGCCCTTTTTGGGGGATTTACTTTATTTTGTGAAAAAGCATAAGGAGGGTATCGGGTATGCTCATCCCAGGAATTATTGGAGTAGCTATGATTATTTATCTCTCATACGTCTTAATTAAACCTGAAAAGTTTTAGTGGAACTTTAGCATTTCCGTGATTTCTACGATGAATAAGATTTAATTAACAAGTTGAAGGGAATAAGGTAAAGGTTTTAATTACCAAATATTAAGAGAGACTAGATATGTTTTAGTTGTTACTGGTAAATCATATTTTTTATAGGAAATAAATAAATTTTAATTGAAAAAATATTTCTTACAAATAGTTTCAGTTTGTAACCAAAAAATTTTTCTATTACTTTTGTGGAGGTAGTTCCAATGAGTAACCTTTCTCATAGGAATAGTATCAATGCATGGTTTTACTCTGAGACCTCAATACCAACTTATTTTGGCTTTCAGGAAGGATACCTTGATATCCATACATTACGATATCGAATGTTTGGTGCTGTTTGGAAATTAATTGATGCTAAAAGGTATATTTTAGGCTATTGGTTTGCTGATAATGAGAATGACATTCATTTTGCAGTACAAAAAGCAGGATTTACTAGCTTAATTAAAGCAGATAATGAAATAAAGGAAGTTTATCAATGTATCCGTACTGAGCAGGAGAAAGAAAATTGGATGAGTAGAACTAAGCTCTCCTTCCTATCAATTTTAAAAAATCCATGGAAAGATTTGAGTACAGGATGGGTTGTATTAAGATCAAGCCCCAATTTCCCGTGCATCCTTACCTGTTTACAAAAAAAACGCTATTCCATTTGGATTGAACATGTACATGTTTGTGAAAAAGAAAATGATATTAAAAAATTTTTAAATTTAATCAATATTGAACATAACATTCATTTAAAAAGCGGAGAAATACAAGTGAACAAATTAACAAATAGGTCATAGTAAGGGAACAACAATGGAGCCCTTCATCGTTTAATGAGTAAAAATTAAAAGTCACAAAAAGATTTATTCGTTAGTAGCTTTTTTGTTGTTCATTTTATTTTCATTTTAGGAGATAATAACCATTGTACATAAACCATTTCGGAGGAAAATATAAATGACTTCTCAATCCATTAAAAGGATACTATTAGGACGACCATTAAAATCAAGCGAAGCTGAAGCTGAAAAAATGCCAATGTGGAAGGCATTACCCATTTTATCGAGCGATGCTCTTTCCTCCGTAGCATACGGGACTGAAATGATTTTACTGGAGCTTGCTACTGTTGGAGCATTTGCATTCTCTTTTTCCTTACCGGTTGCAATTGCGATCATTTTATTAATTGCGATCCTTATTATTAGTTACAGACAAGTGATCGATGCGTATCCTCAAGGTGGAGGAGCCTATATGGTTGCAAAAGAAAACTTGGGAATGATGTGGGGGCGTTTAGCAGGTGTTTCATTACTTATTGACTATACATTAACTGTAGCAGTTTCTATTTCCGCAGGAGTTCTGGCGATAACTTCAGCTTATCCTGCTGCTGTATCATATGTAGTCCCTATTGGTCTTATTTTTACCTGGTTTATGGTATGGATGAATCTTAGAGGAACGTCTGAATCAGGAAACGTATTTGCTCTTCCAACATACTTGTTTATCTTTTGTATGTTATCCCTGGTAGGAAAAGGTTTATTCGACATGTTTACTGGTGCAGGTCAGGCAACTCACCATGTTTCTATTCCCAGGGCAATTCCAACAGGATTAACATGGTTTGTGTTGTTAAAATCGTTCTCTTCGGGATGCTCGGCGGTAACAGGAATTGAAGCGATTTCCAATGCGGTGCCCCATTTTCGGAACCCATCCCAAACAAATGCGAAACGGACCATGGTTACATTGGGGGTATTATTATCAGTTATTTTTGGTGGAGTAACCATCCTTTCAAGAGCTTATGATATTCACCCGGACCCAACCGGGACCAATTCTGTTCTATCCATGGTGGCAGAAGATGCCTTTGGTCGAGGGGGGTTTTATTATATAATTCAATTTGCTACCATGGCAATATTAATACTAGCTGCTAATACGAGCTTTAATGGATTTCCCATTTTATCGTCTCTTATGGCACAAGATAAAAATATGCCCCGAATGTTTAGTAATCGAGGTGACCGTTTAGCATTTAACTATGGAATCATTACACTGGGAATATTAGCAAGTATTTTACTCATTGTATTTCGAGGTAGAACGGAGGCACTAATTCCCCTTTATGCCATTGGTGTTTTCTTATCCTTTACGATGTCACAGTTAGGTCTGGTACTGAAGTGGCGCAGAGAGAAATCACAAGGATGGCAACAAAAAGCTATAGTAAATGGAATAGGTGCAGTAGTGACATTCTTTGTCGTAATCATTTTTAGTATTACCAAATTTGAAGAAGGGGCCTGGATCGTAGTTGTTATAACGCCTTTATTATTATGGTTAATTACAAGAATTAGTAAACATTATGATAATGTAGCTAAGCAATTAAAAGTGGATTTAGCGGAACCCATTCCAAGTTTGGATACCGTGATCATCATTCCTGTTGCCGGTATTCATAAGGTAGTGGTATCAACGGTTGCTTATGCAAAATCGCTCACACCGAATGTTGTAGCTTTTTATGTTGCATTTTCACCTGAAGATGCGAAAAAGATGGAAGAAAGATGGGGACAATGGAATCCGGGTGTTCGATTAGTAGTCGTGGTATCACGGTATCGTACATTAATAAAGCCATTAATTGAATTTATACGACGGGTTGAGCACAAATACGATCATCAAAAGAAAATTACGGTATTATTACCTGAATTTATTACACATAAGTGGTGGCACCGCCTATTACACAATCAATCAGCATTTCGTATCCGTGCTTTACTTTTGAATCAAAAAGACGTTGTGGTTTCGACTGTTCCTTTTCATTTGCACGAATGATACCTAACATTATGAAATAAAAAAGTCCAATGATTTTTCATTGGGCTTTTTTATTTCATTTTTAGCTGTAATTGATAAAAACGATTAAAAAGGAGGAGATAGGAAAATCTATGAATATAAATGTTTTAAGGAGGGTGGCATATGGAACAAGTATGTAATATTTGCGGCAATAATAAGGGTGATAGTGGAAAAGATGTAGAATCAACAGTTTTGGTAATTTGTGAAAATTGTCTAAGAAGTGAACATCTTCCTCCTTTATTGGATCAAATCTTCCCTATATAAAAACAAAAACACCGACGTAATAAGCCGGTGTTTTGTACTATTAAGCCGAAGTGTTTAAATCAAATCCCGCATCCATATGAAAGTTTTTAGCTAACACTTCTGGCATCAGTTGAGCTTATATTTTTTGTTACTGATTTCTTATGCAACCACTCATAAATGATTGGGATGATAATAAAACTGTTGATTGTTGATGTTACCATTCCACCGATAACTACAATCCCGAGTGTTTGAGAAATAACTGTGTCTGCATTATGTGAAAATGCAAGTGGTATCAAAGTAAGGATTGTTGCTGCTGCTGTCATTAAGATTGGTCTAATCCTTGAAAGGCTGCCATTCAACACAGCTTCGTTAACAGCCATTCCTTCTTTTCGATTTCTTTCGATTTTATCAATTAATACAATACCGTTTGTTACGACAATACCTGTAAGCATGAGTACACCGATTAAAGCTGCTAAGTTCCATTGACCGCCAAAAAGGACCAATGCGATGACAACACCGCTTAAAGCGAGCGGAATACTTAAAAGAACTGCAAGTGGTGCTTTCCACCCTTTGAAAATAGACGAAGTAATCAGTAATACTAAAAGTATAGAAAATGCAACGGCAACGGACATATCAAAAATCATTTGTTTTACTTGTTCGGAGATTCCTCCCATTGAATATGTTACACCGTTTGGCAGTTTCATGCTGCTTAATGTTTTATCCACTTGATCGGATACTTTACTAATATCGTTTGCTGTAATCTGTGCTGTCACAAGGGAGAACGGTTGACCATCTCGTTCGCTAATGGTGGAAGAAGATGTGTCGTTTGAAATTTTGGCAATTTGATTAAATCGAACCGTTTCACCCTTATTTCCATTGAACGTTTCAGCGTCAAGAGAAGCTAAAACATCATTAGCAGATGCCTTTACCGTAATCGTAGAATTTGTCCCTGATGCAATTTGGTCTAAATATTCGTCCACAGGAAGTGATTTATGATCAATCGAGATGGTCGCATCTTTTGATTGAGACGTATACCGATTAATGACTGTTAATATATCAGAAATTTTCACGCCTTTATCTTGAATCGCTTTTTCGTCAAAGGTGACTTTGTACTTAGGCGAACCATTTGTTAAATCCACTTTTCCATCTACGCTTAAGTCCGCAATTTTTGATAAGCTTGTTCTCGCTTGTTGGGCTGCATTATCTAAAGTCGCCTGATCAGACCCGGTAAATAATAGTCGTATTTGTGAGTCATCACCGGAAATATTCTGGCTTGTTACAGTATAAGTAACATTTTTAGATAGCTTTGGAAGCTGGTTTTGTAATTGTTTGATGACAGAGTCAGCATCCTTGTCATTTTTCAATACAACTGATAAATTTGCCACATTTGGATATTGTATATATCCTCCGCCTTGGTCAAATACATCATCACTTTGTGGTGTCATGGTAGAACCAAAATTGGATGAATATGCATCGACTTTTGGATTGCCTTTTAACGTTTTTTCAATTTTTTGGACTTCTGAATCTACTTGTATCAGGGTGCTCCCTTTTGGCAATTCTGCCTTAATCGCAATTTGTCCGATTTTGGCACTTGGTAATAAATTTACCGGCAGAAAAGCAGAATAAATACCAGCACCTAAAAAGACTAATATAGACCCAATAATCATTGTTTTCTTACGTTTGAAGGCAGATTGTAATATTGGTTTCATTACAGAATCAAGTTTAACAGTTTGTTTTGTGGATTCTCCACCCTTCCATCCCATAAAAGCAAGTGCAGGGATAACAAGCATTGCAACAAAGAAGGAAATGATAAGAGCAATCACGACTGACCAGGCAAATCCGCTATACGAAGCACTGATTACTCCTCCCACAAAAGCGATCGGAATATAGACAGCGATTGTTGTTAGAGTTGAACCCAATATCGCCGGAATCATTTCTGAAACAGCTGATGCAAGAAGTGAAAGCAGAGATGTCTCTTTCGATTCTTCCCGTTTTCGATACATATTGTCTAAAATCACAATCGAATCATCGACAATACGTCCCATCGCTACAATCAAACCTGAAACAGTTAAAATGTTCAAGGTAATACCCATTGTTTTTAATATAGCTGTTGTAGCCAATAATGAAATTGGCAATGAAATCGCAATGAGTAGGGTTGACCTTACATTTCGGAAAAAGAAGAATACACAAATCATTGAGAATAAGCAGCCAAGTAAGCCTTCTCGAACTAATCCGAAAAGGGAGCTGTTTAATTCTTTTTCTCGGTCAAGTAAAACTTGAAACGAAACATCTTTTGGATTTACTGTATCCAAGTGTAGATGAGAGACACGGTCTTTTACTTGATCTGCTACATCTGTAATATTAGCAGAAGGTGTTTTGATGACATTTAATTGAACACTTGGTGCTCCGTTTGTTCTGGAAACCGTTTTTACATCATTTAAAGAATGAGAAATGGTACCGAACGCTGAAACAGGAATCGTTTTTCCTTCCTTATTCTTAATCGTTGCGTTTTCCATTTGCTGTAGGGTTAGTTGAAGTCCATCAAAAGATACCGGTATCGATAATTGGTTGTTTACAATATTACCTTGTGGCATCATCGGAAGAGCCGTAGAAAATGATTTATTCACATCATCCAAGGTTAATCCGCTTTTCGCTAAGTCTTTCATTCGAACGGTTAATACATATCCATCTTTTGCTCCACCAAACACGGAAACATCCGCGACACCTGGAACAGATGTTAATTGTTTAACAATTTCCTGCGTTGCGGTCGAGCGAAGAGTTGGTTCATCCAATTTCGAACTTGTTACGCTGTAAGTCAAAATCGGGAATGAGCTGGTAGTTAATCGTGTTACACTAGGAGAACTTGTTATCGTTGGCGGAAGACTTGCATTCGCAAATGCTTTATTCACTTGATCTTCTGCTTGTTTCATATCTGTATTCATTGGAAAATACAAACTCATAAATAATCCACCGTCATAAGAGGTGGTTTCGACATTTGATAAACCATCAACTGTTTTGACGGCACTTGCCAGATTATCGGTGACTTGTTGTTTTACCTGCTCTGCTTGATACCCGGGTACTCTCATACTCACTGTTAGGGTGGTGTTGTTAATTCCAGGCAAATAATCCCGTTGCATCTGAAAAGCGGAAATACCTCCCCAAGCCAAAATAATGACAACGCACACAATCATAAGTATGGCTCTTTGCATGGTTGCCTCTACTAATCTTTTCATCGTGTTCCTCCTAAATTTTATAAACATTAAAACCCATAGATCTTTGCAGTTTTATAGTTTTTGTCATGAATTCATAAATGATATTGCGATCCAAACTGGGCAACCTAAGTATAAAAAAATAACCTGTACGTTCTCTGAATATAAGATTAATAATTCATTAAGATGAAAAATGAATTGATAAAACATGCTACATTGTAGATAAGCTAAAGTTGAAGTTTTATATTGCTTTAGATTTTTTTCTTTTTATAAACTTTGGAGGCATTTATATGTCACATTTAATAACTTTATTTGAGCAACACAGCTATCTAATTTTATTTGTTGGCATTTTTCTTGAGCTCATGGCCCTTCCTATTTCCGGTGAATTTTTAATGAGCTACGCAGGGTATTTTGTATTTCAGGGGAAAATGAATTATATTTTGGCACTATTAACAGTCTTTTTAGCAGGAGGTGCAGGAATTACAGCTACCTATTGGATTGGGAGGGCAGGAGGATATAAATTAATTGAAAGATACGGTAAATATATCCATCTAGGGCCTGAAAGATATCAAAAAATAGCCGCCTGGTTTGAACGTTCAGGCAGTAAATTGTTGGTCTTTGCTTATTTCATTCCAGGGATTAGGCATTTTACGGGATATGTTTCGGGGATTTCTAGAATACCGTTTCGAAAATTTATCATTCCCGCCTATACAGGTTCATTTTTATGGGGATATTGTTTTATTACTCTAGGAAAAGTGTTAGGACCTCGCTGGGAGGTTTTCCATCAGGCTGCAAGTAAATATTTAATTATTTTTATTATTGCTTTTGCCTTATTGTTGGCAGGGTATTTGGCATATCGGTTTTATAAAAATCAAATCAAGGGCTTTTTTATTCATTTGTTGAGACGGTTAATTGATCGACTTAGAACTGTAAGAGCGACTGAGATTTTTCTTATTTTTCTCACTTTAGTTTTAATTGGAATGGTTATCTTGATGCTGGGACTGGCTCAAGACTATTTATATAATGAGTTTACTCAGTTCAATGAAGTTACTGAATATATGGTTAAGTCTGTCGTTTATATGGACTGGATGAAAGATTTTATAGTATTTCAATCCCAGTATGCACTTGGTGCTATTATCGTGATTACCATTTTTCGAATTTGGAGAAAAGGACGAAACAGAGTGCTGGAATATCTTCTATTTGCCGTTTCGATCTTGGGGGCGAAACCTTTTCATGATTCGATCATGAAGGCATTTTCTTACCTGCAATCATTTGGGTTCGTCGGGAAATTTCACTCCGCAAATTTTCCTGATGTAAGAGCTACGATTATAATGATTATCTATGGAACATGCTTATTTTTACTTGTCCGTCATTCGAAAAAGAATTATATGCAGATATTTATACCGTTATTTGGAATTTTAGCGATTATTGGTTTGGGGATTGCAAATATTGCGTTAACTAATACACTTCCAAGTGATATTGTCGGTGGGTATGTATATGGCGGTGTTTGGATATTTTTTAACTTCTTGTTGTTTGAAATGCTTCGGCTTATTTTGGAAAAGTATTCCTTTAAAAATGAGTGATTAACGAAAATAAAGCCTTAGATATTGGTCAAAAGGGGCGAATGTGAAGTGAAAACACATATTTTAGTAATTGAGGATGAAACTCAAATAGCGCGTGTCTTAAAAATGGAAATGGAATATGAGGGTTATCAAGTAACAGTGGAACATGACGGTAAATCAGGATTAGAAACCGCCTTCCAATCGGAAATCGATTTAATTTTATTGGATGTCATGTTGCCTGGATTAAGTGGAAATGAGGTATTAAGGAGATTAAGAAAGGAAGACAGGAATACGCCTGTTATTCTTTTAACGGCTCGAAATACAACATTTGATAAAGTTGCAGGATTGGACCAAGGAGCCAACGATTATGTTACAAAACCGTTTGAAATTGAGGAATTATTAGCCCGAATTCGTGCCTGTATTCGCAATCATCCTAAAATGGAATTAAGGGAAGTTGGGTCAGTATTGACAGTGGGAGACCTATTAATAAATCTGGATACAAGAGATGTAACAAGAGATGGAAAATCTATTTCGTTAACCCCAAAGGAGTATGACTTCCTGGTTTATTTAGTAATGAATAAAAATAAAGTCGTTACACGAGAGAACATTATCATAAATGTTTGGGGATATGAGTACGAAGGTGAAACAAACGTAATTGATGTCTTTATAAGACACTTAAGAAAAAAGATTGATGAAGACTTTTCTTCCCAGCTAATTACTACTGTTCGAGGGATTGGTTTTACCATAAAGGAGAAGACGGATGAAGATTACAACAAAAATTAATCTTTTAACAACTGCCTGGATGCTGTGTATATTAATGCTGATTAATTTCGTGGTCTTCTTTTTATTTATGAAAACAACAGTAAATATGGAAGAGGATATCCTTTTTCAAAAGGCAGCGGATATAGTAAAAGACATCCATGCAAACCAATCTACTAACAATTTAGAGGGAAAGTTAAAAGATTATTTAACCGAACATTCCTTTATTAGAATTATGCAACCGAAGAACGAAGTGCTGCATGAAGTAACAAATGACTTGAAACTCTCAAAAAAAATAAAAGGAAAATACACGATTACAAAGCAAACCCAAACACGTTTGATCTCGGCGGAAAGCGGTGAAGAGCAAGTATTGGTTGTTCGTGTTCCGATTAATCATGGAAATCAAATAAAAGGGAGTTTGGAAATTGGAGAAAGGTTAATCGGGCTTGAAACAAGAAAAGAAATTCTTCGTGGAATTCTAGTTTTTTGTACAATATTGGCTGCTTTATTGTCCTTACTTGGAGGAAGATGGTTAGCTAATATAATCATGAGACCGATTTCCAATATGATTAAAACCATGGAGGAAATTGAAAAGAGCGGTATTCCTAAGACAATCGCCATTCAAAATAAGACGAAAGATGAACTCCAAATGATGGGAAGGACATTTAATCGAATGATTAATAGGCTTCAAGAAAATTTGGAGAAACAAAAACAGTTTATTTCTGATGCGTCCCATGAATTAAAAACGCCTTTAACAGTCATTAAAAGCTATGCAAATCTTCTTAGAAGGCAAGGATTCCAAAATAAGGAGATTGCTGAAGAGGCAATCCAAGCTATTCATTTAGAAGCAACTCGAATTCAAAAAATGACCGAAACTTTTTTAGAATTAGCTACCTTAGAAAAAGAAAGTGTACTGGAAATTCATGAGGTGAATTTGGTAAGTTTATGCCAAAGCATTTTAAAACAACTTAAAGATGTGTATAGGAGAGAAATTAAATTACATTTTTATGAATCTCCAATCGTCATAAATGCTGACGAATTAAAGATAAAGCAGGTCTTCATCATTTTGTTAGATAATGCAATGAAATATAGTAATGACAAAATAGAGGTGTTCCTCGAAAAGAATAAACAATATGCAATTATTCGTGTAATCGATTATGGTATTGGAATCCCGCAGGACGAGATAGAAAATATTTTTGAACGGTTTTACCGGGTGGATAAGGCAAGGAGCCGGGAAACAGGAGGATCAGGTTTAGGTCTGCATATTGCCAAAAGTATTATGAAAGTGCACAAAGGGGAAATTAAAATAAAAAGTAAAGAAGGATCTGGGACGGAAGTTGAATTGTTTTTGCCAATTTACAATGGGAAACTTACTGAGGGAAAAAGTGGGGACAAAGGGTAAAGTAAAATGAAATCATCAGAAACAGGAATAGAAGGAGGGACTGAAAGCAGGATTAAAACGGAAAAAATTCCAAAGCGCCCATTTACATAGGGTAGGGGGGTATGGTAATATAAAATCAAAAGAGGGTTGATAATGAATACTTAAGATCATCTTGATCCTCATTATAGGAGTGAACATTGCATGGAAAAGGTAACATTGAATGTTAAAGGAATGTCCTGCGGTCATTGTGTTAATGCAGTAGAAGGAAGTGTAGGAGCTCTTAAAGGTGTTAGCTCTGTTAAGGTAGATTTAAAGGCGGCTAAAGTTGATGTAGAGTTTAATCAACAAGAGATTTCTATAGATAAAATTAAAGAAACAATCGATGACCAAGGTTACGATGTAAAATAAAGATTGGAAAAATACGTGCTAGTTGCTAGCACGTTCTTTTCACAAAAATATATACCTATACAGGGTATAAGGGGTTGACTTTTATGAGTCGGTATTTAAAAGAAACTAATTTGCAAATTTCCGGGATGACCTGTGCCGCATGTGCTACTCGAATCGAAAAGGGTCTAAATAAGTTAGATGGTGTAGTGAAGGCAAATGTGAACTTGGTACTTGAAAAAGCGACGGTGGAGTACAACAGTACGGTACTAACTTCTGGTGAAATCATTAAAAAGGTGGAAAACCTCGGTTATGGTGCTCATATAAAGGAAGATGTGAAAGACACTATTGATCATCGGCAAAAGGAAATTGAAAAACAAACTAAAAAGTTCATCTTTTCGGCAATTCTTTCATTTCCATTATTATGGGCAATGGTTGGACACTTTTCATTCACCTCTTTTATTTGGGTGCCGAAAATGTTTATGAATCCATGGGTGCAGTTGGCCTTGGCTACTCCGGTGCAATTTTATATTGGAAAGCAATTCTACGTTGGTGCCTATAAAGCGGTAAAAAATAAAAGTGCCAATATGGATGTTCTCGTTGCTTTAGGTACATCAGCAGCATATTTTTACAGCTTGTATCTTTCAGTTATGTCAATTGGTGGTAATGCTCACTCTGTAGAACTTTACTATGAAACAAGTTCGATTCTTATTACGTTGATTATTCTTGGGAAGCTTTTTGAGGCGAAAGCTAAAGGACGTTCATCGGAAGCCATTAAAAAACTGATGAGTTTACAAGCAAAGACCGCTACCATTGAAAGAGCAGGGATAGAACAGGAGGTACCAATAGAACAAGTAGTCGTTGGCGATATTCTTCATATTAAACCAGGTGAAAAAATACCAGTGGATGGAAGAATCATTGATGGCCGCTCCGCTATTGATGAATCGATGCTGACAGGTGAAAGTGTTCCTGTTGATAAGAGTATTGGTGATGAAGTGATAGGTGCTACTATCAATAAAAATGGTTTCTTAAAAGTGGAGGCAACAAAAGTTGGTAGAGATACGGCTTTAGCTCAAATTATTAAAGTAGTGGAAGAAGCACAGGGTTCAAAGGCACCAATACAACGTCTTGCTGATAAGATATCCGGAGTGTTTGTCCCGATTGTTGTTGCCCTCGCAGTTCTAGCCTTTATGGTTTGGTATGTTTGGGTATCTCCCGGGGATTTTGCAGAGGCACTAGAGAAAATGATTGCTGTCCTGGTTATTGCCTGTCCGTGTGCCTTAGGCTTGGCGACACCAACTTCCATCATGGCAGGATCGGGTCGTGCAGCGGAATATGGAATTCTGTTTAAAGGCGGCGAACATTTGGAACTAACACATAGGATTTCTACTGTTGTATTAGATAAAACCGGTACGGTTACAAACGGAACACCTGTTTTAACGGATATCTTTACAGACCAAAATCAAACAGAAGAAGAATTTTTATCACTGGTTGGTTCAGCTGAAAAACAATCAGAGCATCCACTGGCACAAGCGATCGTTCAAGGAATTAAAGATAAAGGAATATCCTTTAAGGATGTAACGGAATTTGAAGCGATCCCGGGATTTGGGATAAAAGCAATCGTGGATGGAAAAGAGATGTTAGTTGGAACAAGGAAGTTAATGAATAAGTTTAACGTGCCTGTCGAGAACGCTCTTGATCAGATGGAGGCACTAGAAAGGGCCGGGAAAACGGCAATGCTTGCTGCAATAAATGGGCAATTTGCCGGGATTGTTGCTGTAGCGGATACGATTAAAGAAACTTCTAAAACGGCCATTAGTCGTCTTAAAGATATGGGAATTGAAGTTATTATGATTACAGGTGATAATCAGCAGACAGCAAGATCCATTGCCGCTCAAGTGGGTATAGACAATGTGATTGCTGAAGTTCTTCCTGAAGGTAAGGCAGATGAAATCAAGAATATACAGGCAGACGATAAAAAAGTGGCAATGGTCGGAGATGGAATCAATGATGCACCGGCCCTTGCCGTTGCTGATATTGGAATGGCCATTGGTACAGGTACGGATGTCGCAATGGAAGCTGCAGATATAACCCTTATTCGCGGGGATTTAAATAGTATTGCAGATGCCATTTTTATGAGTAAAAAGACGATTCGCAATATTAAACAAAACCTTTTCTGGGCCCTTGCCTATAATACACTTGGTATTCCGGTCGCTGCAATTGGATTCCTGGCACCATGGCTTGCAGGTGCAGCCATGGCGTTCAGTTCCGTATCCGTTGTTCTTAATGCATTACGTTTACAAAAAGTAAAATTGTAGAAGTGTGTTTATGTGAAAAAGCATCAAAGAGAAAGGGAGCGAATTTTTTCGCTCCCATTTTTAATGAGTAATACCTCGTTCATAATAATTCATTTCGGTTAAATCTATTATATATTCATAATTATCAATAGACATTTGAATGCTTTCATATTCCTCTTTTGATAAATTAGTATTCTCTAGTTTTTTAACTAAATTTTGTTTCTGTACCTCTAATTGCTCTTTAACCTCTTGGTAGTTCATATGAAACACACCTTTCTTGTTTATAAGAAAATGCTAAGGTTCTCCGGCTATCTTGAGTAGTATTCCTTTATAAAGTTTTTCTAAAGCACATCCTCTCTTTTCCTTATAGATTTTATTCTAATTGATAAATATCAAATCTTTTTACAGAAACGGTTACAAAAAGGTGAAACTTAATATTTTTGATTCATTTATCTTAAAAATAAAAGGGTGAACTCTTTTATGAATTCCCCCAAATAAAGAACTGTATATCGTTTTTTTCTTGAAAAGGAGCCGTTTAGTATGAACCGCACCCAATTTAATTTATTTTTTGATTTCGCAACGCTAATTTAATTGCAAAATAAACGACTCCACCTATTATGACAAGATTTAATATCCACATTAGAATACAAGTTGAAATACCCATAGCCGCACCCATCATTCCAAAATGGCTCATCATGTTCATTCACCTCTATTTTTTTAGAATTTTTTCCTCACCTTTATAATAAAGAAAAGATTTGCAGAAATAATGGATATTTGGTGTGAATATTATGAAGTTTAAAGTTGAAGGGTATGTAAAGTAACCGATTTAAACTTTTTTAAACGGCAAAATAAAGGTTTCCTTTTTACAGGAATAATGCAAGAGTCCCGGCTTCCCATTCATTTCAAAAGGGGTAACCGTATTTTCCTCAAGCAAGGCCTTCGCTTCACAGACTTCCCATTTTTCATGTTGAATGTCGCCGCGCAGCAATAGTTTCCCCCATTTTGTAAATAAACAATAGCGCTCGAGCAGCCAGTGATCAAGGCTTCCGGGTTCGGTGGGCATAGGTGGAGAAACAGGTTCATAAACAGCAGAAAACCCCTTATTTCCGAATACACGCCTGCTCTTAAAAACAAACCCCTTATTTTGCTGAAACATATTCATCTTTGCATGCTTATAGGGTAATGCAAGCGCCTTTGCCCCCAATACCGTAAGCGGGTGATTGGCATCCAGCGAAAAAAAATAAACTCCTTGAAATCCTCTATACTTCACATATGTTCTTACATTCAACTCCAAGTATGTATGAAGGAACGGGATTTCCGGCAGCCCCTGAAAGCGTTGATGGGTTACCTTAAATGGCAAAACCGAAATCCAAGCACTTCCCTTATACAAATCCAATTCTAATTCCGGAGGAATAAGGGGCTTTATTTTCTGAGGACTAATTTCCCAATGTACAAACAGCAAATTTTCCCATGTTTGCGTCATTATCCAAGGTGATTCAGGACGTTGCTCCATTTTTTCAGCATCCTTTTCCAAAAAAATTGACATTCAAACCATCATTTGAATATGATGTAATCAAACGAAAATTTGAATGATTGAAGGTGCACTCTTGAAGGATCATGATGTGTGTGAAATTACCTGTATCGATAAAGAGAAAACCACCCGTGTACAGCAGCAGCTTGATAAAAGAAATATCCTTGATGTAACGACAATTTTTAAAGCATTATCCGATGAAACGCGAATGAAAATTGCTTATGCGCTAACGATTGAAGATGAGCTGTGTGTATGCGATGTGGCCAACATTGTCGGGGCAACAACAGCTACGGCTTCCCATCACCTGCGTCATTTAAAAAGATTGGGCCTTGCAAAATTCCGTAAAGATGGCAAGCTCGTTTATTATTCCCTTGATGACGAACATGTAAAACAATTAATCCACATCGCGATTAAGCATCAGGAGGAGGTGGCAGGGCGTGAATGAAACAACTGAAAAACAAGTTTATCGCGTTCAAGGCTTTTCCTGAAGCAGCTGTGCCCAAACGTTCGAAAAGAACGTAAAACACCTGGATGGTGTTGTTGACGCAAGTGTAAATTTTGGTGCTTCAAAACTAACAGTCTATGGAAATGCAACAATTGCGGAATTAGAAGAAGCAGGTGCATTTGAAAAATTAATTCTTTATCCTGATAAAGAAAAATGGCAGCTGATTCCGAAAGAACCTTTCTGGAAACGTTTTTCCCATCTTGGCCTATCACTTATGTTCCTGCTTTTGGGCTATCTATTTTCTGAAAACATTCTTTTTGCAGCAGCGATTTTACTAGGTGGATTCCCTCTTTTTAAAACAGGCATCAAAAATCTGCTGCGGCTTGAATTTGATATGAAAACACTGATGACGATTGCGATTATCGGGGCCGCCATTATTGGTGAGTGGCGTGAAGGTGCCGTGGTAGTCATTTTGTTTGCCATCAGTGAGGTGCTTGAGAGCTATTCGATGGATAAAGCACGGGCATCGATTCGCTCCTTGATGGAAATGGCGCCAACCGAAGCAGTTGTGGTGCGAAACGGAAAAGAGCTTACACTGCAAGCCGAGGATATTGAGATCGGCGACATCCTGCTTATTAAGCCGGGGCAGATGATTGCCATGGATGGTGTTATTGTCGAGGGTGCTTCAGCGATCAATCAAGCGGCCATCACCGGCGAATCGGTACCCGTTGAAAAAGCCATCGATGATGAAGTGTTTGCCGGGACATTAAATGAAGAAGGTTTTTTAAAGGTAAAGGTAACCAAGCTCACCAAGGATACAAAGATTGCAAAAATTGTTCATTTGGTTGAAGAAGCACAGGGAGAAAAAGCCCCTTCCCAGCGGTTTGTCGACCGTTTTGCGAAGTACTACACACCGGTGATCATGGTGATAGCCGCTTTAGTCGCTCTCGTCCCGCCGCTCTTCTTCGCTGCAAGCTGGAAAGAGTGGATTTACCAAGGGCTTGCCGTGTTAGTCGTCGGCTGCCCATGTGCGCTCGTCATTTCAACCCCTGTATCAATCGTAAGTGCCATCGGCAATGCAGCAAGAAACGGCGTGCTTATTAAAGGCGGCAGCTTTTTAGAAGAAGCCGGGGCCTTAAAGGCAATTGCCTTTGATAAAACCGGTACGTTAACAAAAGGAGTACCTGTCGTAACAGATTTCATTCATTTTGGTAAAATGGAACCCGGTGAGCTTCTCGCGATGATTGCTGCTATCGAAAGCAAGTCACAACACCCGCTCGCGTCTGCCATTATAAAAAAAGCAGACGGACTATTACTTGATTATTCTGTTGAACATTTTACATCCATAACAGGAAAAGGATTAACCGGTTCTATTAATGGAACGGAATTTTTCATCGGCAACCTGAAATTGTTTGAATCCATTCCTATAGAGATTAAGGAGCAAATCGCCCATCTGCAAAATCAAGGCAAAACCGTCATGATAGCCGGTACGGATAAAGAAATTCTAGCTCTCATCGCCGTAGCCGATGAAGTACGTGAAAGCAGCCGTTCAGTTGTAGAGCGACTTCATCAGCTTGGGATTAAGCAAACTTTTCTGTTAACCGGTGACAATCAGGCAACTGCAGCGGCGATTGGCCGTCAAGTTGGGGTGAGCCGTCTTGAAGCGGAGCTGCTCCCGGAGGATAAGCTCGAATCAGTAAAGAAAATAAAGAAACAGTTTGGCAGCGTAGCAATGGTCGGCGACGGTATCAATGATGCACCGGCACTTGCATCAGCTACAGTCGGAATCGCCATGGGCGGTGCAGGCACCGATACCGCGCTGGAAACAGCAGACATTGCCTTAATGAATGACGACCTTACGAAGCTTCCTTTTACAATTAAGCTAAGCCGTAAAACCTTACAAATTATTAAACAAAATATCACTTTCTCGATTGTGGTTAAGCTATTGGCGCTTTTACTAGTGGTGCCGGGCTGGCTGACATTATGGATTGCCATTTTTGCAGATATGGGAACGACCTTGCTGGTTACTTTAAACGGATTAAGGCTTTTGAGGGTGAAGGATTAGTTTTTCTGCCTTTCACGGATGTTCCGAAAGGCTATTTTCGCATAGATTGTTGTTTTTCGTATAAATTTATCAACCCGTATAATTAGAAGCTTAGTGGCATCTTTTCGTATGAACATTTGCGAAAATTGCCTAGAAACTTAGTAAATGAACTTTATTAAGTTTCAAAAGCAACAAAGTTTACGAAAAGAGCCTTTCGTAAAAATATAGATAAGAAAAAGAGCGGTTTTCGCAAACATTTTAGCTTTTCAGCATATCCTACAGTTACCAAGACCGGTTATTTGCGAATCCATAGAGAGCTCTTATTAAGGGGGATTTTTAAGGGTGTCACATCACCATCACCATCACCACCATGGACATAGTCACGGCCCGGCCAATTATGGCTTTGCCTTTGGCTTTGGAATTATTTTAAACACAATTTATATTATTGTTGAAATTTTATACGGTTTCTTAGGAGATTCTTTAGCTTTACTTGCTGATGCAGGACATAACGTTAGTGACGTACTTGGTTTAGTTATTGCTTGGATTGCGGTGTGGCTTGGGAAAAAGGCACCGTCGGAGAAACGGACATATGGATATAAAAGAAGTTCCATTCTCTCAGCGTTATTCAACGCCGTTTTTCTCCTTGTCGCGATTGGCGCGATTGCTCTGGAAGCGATTCAACGGTTTTCAGACCCGCAGCCGGTTGCAGGCCAAACAGTTATCATTGTTGCGCTCATCGGGATTGTAATTAATACCATTACAGCGTTACTCTTTATGTCAGGGAGGAAAAATGACCTTAACATTCGTGGAGCCTTTATGCATATGGCAGCAGATGCGGTCGTTTCTCTCGGTGTAGTCATCGCAGGTTTTGTGATTCTTTGGACCGGATGGCAATGGCTCGACCCATTAGTAAGCCTTGTAATTTCAATTGTCATTCTCTTCGGTACATGGGGGTTATTAAAGGAGTCCATTAATTTATCACTGGACGCTGTACCGGAAGGAATTGACATCAGGAAAATTAAGAACTATTTAAAAAATATACCAACGATTTTAGAAGTTCATGACCTGCATGTGTGGGGAATGAGCACAACTGAAGCGGCTTTAACCGTTCATATCATTCGGTCGGAAATGGAAGATAACGATGAGCTGCTTCAAAAATTGACGAAGGAATTACACGATTTATTCGGTATTGAGCATGCCACGATTCAAATAGAAAAAGGTACCTTTAGTTGTTCACTCCAGCCTGAGGGGACCATTTAAAACCTACGAAAAAACAGCAATTTCCATGACGGGATTGCTGTTTTTTCATGAGAGAAGAAATAGAATGAAAAATTTTTAAAACACCAAACTATATGAAAAGGGGGAATAAATAATGAAACAAACCAAATTGAACTCAAAAGTTCTTTCTTTATTAGAGGATAAAATCAAATTAATTAAAACGGAAAAAGGGGCTATTTATTTAGTAGGGCCTATCCGGCTTCCTGTAAATTTGTACGGGGAAACGGTCATCTTTCAATGGTATTGCTGGTTGAATTGTAATGAAGTAACCGAGGATTTTGAAAGGATCATTGATAAATTATCCTCCGTCAATTTAGCGGAATATCAACAATCAAGCGTTTTAGTATATGGAGACTTTGAATATGGAGAGGATGCCATTATAAGAATGCATTCTATCTGTCATACAGGTGATATATTTGGCAGTAAAAGATGCGATTGCGGCTTTCAATTAAAACAGTCAATGAAAATGATTGTTGATCACGGAACCGGAGCGTTATTTTATTTAGCTAACCACGAAGGACGGGGAATTGGATTATTTAGCAAGGCGATGGCCTACATTCTTCAGGAAAATGGTTATGATACCGTCGAGGCCAATCAAGGGCTGGGTTTTGTGGATGATTCCAGAAACTATAGTGATGCCATTCAAGTTCTTAAAGCATTGCGGTCTAAACCGGTAACACTGATGACAAATAATCCGAAAAAACTAGCGGCCTTAAAAAGCTCCGGCTTACCTGTATCCGGAAGAAAACCCTTATGGGGAGATGTTTCAGAGTATAACGAAAAATACCTCCAGACAAAAATAAATCGTTCTGGTCATTTAAAAAATGAGGAGGTTTAAGATGAGATTTGGTTTCGATATTGATGATACCTTAATTAATCTGAGGGAACATGCTTTTCATATCTACAATAAGAATTTGGGCAAAAACATCGGACTTGATGTTTTTCAAGCCTTAAATAAAGTCGAAATCCATGAACCGTTTGGCTTAACAGACGAACAAGGCAAAGAAATGTGGAACAGTTCATTAGAGGAAATCTATTATACATCTTGTCCGCCATATCCGAGTGCTGTTGAAACGTTACAGGAATTAGATAAACAAGGGCATGAAATTTACTATATAACAGCAAGACCGAAGGTACATGGGGAACGGACAAAGGAATGGTTAAAAGCGCAGGGTTTTCCAGTTCAAGATGAAAAATTTTTCTATGGAATGCAAGACCATGAAAAGCTTCAAATTATCAAAAATTTAAAACTCGATTATTATTTTGATGATAAACCTGAAGTACTAAATACACTTTTAAATGAATCTTTAAAGGTAGTTGTTAAGGATCAATCCTATAATCGCCATTTAAATTTACCCCGTATTTTGCATTGGACGGATTTAAAGGAAATTATTCATTTAGACGAGCAAAAGGTCCGGTGAATCGCCAGGCCTTTTTCCATTATTAAAAAAGAGTTCACATTTATGTAACAAAAAAACAAAATCTCTAATTGACAATCATTATCATTGGAAATAGAATAATAAATAAGAAGATGATATTGAAATTCGTTATCAATTAGCATAAACAATACATGTTTCATCAAGGGGGAGCTTATGGGTAAAAATCTACTAGTTAAAATATCTATCCTTCTATTAATAATCGGATTTGGAATACATAATCCTGCATTAGCTGCCGGAACATCCGGTGAAGATATTAAGAAGGCTGAGGTATCGATTGACCAAGCGATCGACTTTGCTTCGAAAGGAGACCTTTCCGGAGCACAGAAGGCATATGATCATTTTAATAAAACCTGGTTGGAAATTGAATCAGGGATAAAAGATGATTCAGCAACTGCTTATCGGGATATTGAATCAAATATGGGAAAAGTAGTTTATGCCTTAACCTTAAAAAAACAAGACCAGGTTTTACAAGCACTTCAGGGTTTAAAGGCTGTAAATGAAAAAGTGGCAAACGGGGGATACCCTAAAGAAGCTGGATTTAAGAAAGAAGATATTTCATTAGATGATTTTATTCTCCTTCTCCAACAAACGAAAAAAGAAGTAAGTAACCAAAATCAAACGCAAGCTCTGGCAAGCATTAAAAAGGCAAGTGACAGCTGGTTAAGCGTAGAAGGAGTAGTAGTAGCCCAATCTGCTTCCGTTTACAGTGACTCGGAAAGAGACTTGGTTACGATCCAAGCGATGCTCGCAGCTAATCCGCCAAATTATAAGCAAGCAAATGAAACGATTGATAACATGATAAAATACCTTACACCCTTAGCTAATAAATCGGAATACACCTATTGGGATGCAGCGATGATCCTCATTCGTGAAGGTTTGGAAGCATTACTAGTCGTCATTGCCCTCATGTCATTCGTGAAAAAATCCGGAGAAGCCAAAGGAAAAGCCTGGATTTGGGCCGGTGTTCTGGGAGGATTGGGCGTCAGTGTGATCCTTGCTGTTATCGTTAAGTTTGTTATTTCCTCCGGTGCATTTGGTAACAACAATGCTCTGATTGCCGGCTGGACAGGAGTATTTGCGGCAGTCATGCTATTGTATATGAGCTATTGGCTTCATAGCCAATCCAATATTGCCGACTGGAATCGGTATATTCGTGAAAAAAGCCAAACGGCATTAACCACCGGAAAGCTTGTCTCATTAGGCGTTCTTGCCTTTCTGGCGGTATTCCGTGAAGGCACAGAAACCGTATTATTTTATATCGGTATGGCGAGCCAAATCAAGCTGTCGGCTCTTTTAATCGGATTTCTTATTGGAGCAGGGATACTTGGTATTTTAGCTTACCTGATGGTCTTTGTAGGATTGAAATTACCATTACGTCCATTCTTTTTGGTATCCAGTGTTATCGTGTTTTATCTATGTCTAAAGTTTACCGGCATGGGGATTCACAGCTTACAATTAGCGGGACTTCTTCCAACGACACATGCTGAAAGTGTACCAAGTATCGAGTTCTTTGCTTTGTATCCTTCATGGGAAAGTGCCATCCCTCAAGTCGTTCTTGTTCTCGGTGCCATCATGGTAATTTTAGCTAAGAAATTGAAAAGCAAAAAATTTATTACAGCAAACAATAATTAAAAATAGAAAGTTGGAAAATAACAATGAAAAAGTTGACCTCATTCGTTCTAGCAATCGTTCTTGGAAGTGTTTTAGTTTTAGCAGGTTGCGGATCCAATAATAGTAAGGTATCCGAAGGCGTTAATAAAATGTTGGATACCACAGGACAATTATCAAAAGCAATTGATAGCGGTGACCAAGCAAAGGTAAAACAAGTGGGACCAAAGTTAGAAGATCAATGGAAAACATTTGAAGATGATGTAAAAAAAGATAACAAAGACCTTTACGCCAAAGTTGAACAATATCTTGATCCAACGATTGCCGGCTCACAAGCAACTCCACTGGATAAAAATGCGTTAAGTACCTTAAACGGTCAGCTTACTGATGCATTGAAAGAGTTAGCCGCTAAAACAAAATAAAACCATAAAAAAGGGAGTCTTTAACGAGACACCCTTTTTTTGGCTAATAGGAAAAAGAAGAGACTGTTCGCAAGTCTCTTCTTCATTTTACCTATTTTGCGACTCCTGTTGCTTTACTTTTAACCTCTCTTCCAAAACATGGATCATACTGAGGAAATGGTCCGCTTCCCTTACAACATGGTCTGCTAATAGCGGGTCGATGACACTTTTGATTTGACAGCTTTTTATTAAATCCAGTCCTGCTTGTTTAAAATTACGCAGTTCATGTGTGGCATTTTCACTATCCTTATTCAGTTTTCCAATTATCGGATAGGTTGGGCTTTTCTTATATAACATCGATTCAACGTCCCTAGCCTGGTTAAGCAGAACTTCAAAATCGTCACCAAACTTCCTTGCTTGAAAAACTAAATTTCGTTCAGATTGATCGAGCAGTGAAGCAATAAAACGTGAATGCTCCATCATAATCTTGAGCCAAAACACATTTTCCTTAATTATCGCATCCTGGATTGGGTCCAATATTCCTTCATTGAACTTTTTCAATGTTCTCATAAAATATTCCGCTTCCCGGGCGATATGATCGACGAGGAGAGGGAAGTTAAAACCTTTCACTTTACAATTAATAATCAGGATGAGTAGATTCCGTTTGAAATTCCTTAATCCTAAGACAAGTTGTATGGAATCTTCATTTAACTTACGGACTGCCGTGACATTATTTGGGGTCTGATAGGCTCTTTTTTCCTGCTCCTGAAAATAGTAATAAAACCGTTCCGTTTGCTGAATAAGATGCTTATCATTTCGATCGAAGCCTTCATTTAAAAAATAGGAATGCTCCTTCATAATTCGTAACCAGAATCTATTCTCAGTTAAAGATCGTTCAATAAACAGTTGTTCGGTTAATGATTCAGGTGGTGCGGCAAAAGTTTCAGGGGCAATTAACATTTGATTGTCTGAATCCATTCCAGTGTACCCTTGATTAACCAATTTTCTCCCTCCCTCGTAAACACACTCCAATATATTTTATTTTCAATTTTTCTAGTTATGTCGTATTCAAGCAATCTTTAAAAATTTTATTGCTTGTCCTACAAATACCCAATCATGATGAGAAAAAATTCATTTAATAGAATAGAAAGGAGATGATAGCTAAAATGAGCAAACAAGATTTTATGCGCTTTGCATCTGAACTAGTAGGAGAAGAAGTAGAAGTTATCACTAGTAATGGAACATTTACAGGTACACTTGAATATGTCGGAAGCGACAATTTAATTTTATCAACTAGAGTTAGAGGTCGCAGAGTTAGATTGGCAATTCGCATTGCTTTAATTATTGCGCTTTTCAGTTTATTGACTGGACGCAGATTTACTTTATAGGGGATATATAATAGACGAGGCTGACTCAAAAGGCCGTTTACAAACGGCACTTTTGAGTCAGCCTTTTCATTTGATATAATCAGTAATGATAAACGTATGTCTACTAAGAGATTTAAAAGAAGTAAAGAGGATATTGTTGTCATTAATAGTAAGAATCTAGCTGCACTTACTTTTGGGTTTCGAAAGCCTACAATTGCCAACAAATTTAATTGATTCTGCATAATAAATCTTTCTCAGAATATTTCAAGAACAAAATATGAAATTTTTATTGCAATTTTATGAATTAATTTTTAAAATTAATAAACAGAAATCAATGAATGAGGTGTACCCGTTGGTCATTGAATATTTATCGGCACTGATTATGCCAGGTTTGCTCGTGTTACTTTTTACAAGGGTCACTTATAATCGGGTTATCGGTCTTGCGTTAACCGTCGGACTTATTGCTGCATCTGTTTATAAAGGTTATACAAACACATTCCTGCTTATTGTCATTGATGCTTTTTCCTTAACCGCCGGTTTTGCCTTAGCTGCAAAAATGAAACAAAGAGCCTTAAAGAAAAGCTAATAAACTATATAACTCCAGGTCTGCCGGAAAAGAGGCAGGCTTTTTTGTTTTTAAAAAAATCGAATACTCGTTCGCATATTATTGGTTAGTTATTGGGGATTTGTGTTAAAATGGTAATATGAATTAGACAGAAGTTTTTTTTAGCTCCATTCTTGAACGTTTTCTAGTTTTCAAAGTTGAAAAATGTCAATAATAGAAGAATCCTATTTTTTTCAGGAGGAAGTTTGCGTGAAGGACCAATTTGAATTAGTTTCAAAATACTCTCCTCAAGGTGATCAGCCCGAAGCAATTCGCCAATTAGTCGACGGAATCCATCAAAATAAGCGGCACCAGACCCTTCTCGGTGCAACCGGAACGGGTAAGACATTTACCGTTTCGAACGTGATTAAGGAAATTAACAAGCCAACGCTCGTCATCGCACACAATAAAACATTAGCGGGCCAGCTCTATAGCGAATTTAAGGATTTTTTTCCAAACAATGCTGTTGAGTACTTTGTCAGCTACTATGATTATTTCCAACCTGAAGCCTATGTCCCCCAGACCGATACCTTTATTGAAAAAGATGCCAGCATTAACGATGAAATTGATAAACTGCGCCACTCGGCGACCTCTTCCTTATTTGAAAGGAAGGATGTCATTGTCATTGCCAGTGTGTCTTGTATCTATGGTCTCGGATCGCCGGAGGAGTATCGGGAGCTGGTGCTTTCTCTCCGTACCGGTATGGAGGTTGAGCGGAATCAGCTGCTGCATCGGTTAGTCGATATCCAATATGATCGAAATGATATTGATTTCAAGCGCGGAACGTTTCGGGTCCGCGGCGATGTGGTTGAAATCTTTCCCGCTTCCCGCGATGAACATTGTATCCGAGTTGAATTTTTTGGTGATGAAATTGATCGGATTCGTGAGGTTGATGCACTTACAGGAGAAATCATTGGCGAACGGGAACATGTAGCGATTTTCCCGGCATCCCACTTCGTTACCAGAGAAGAAAAGATGCGCATTGCCATCGCAAATATTGAAAAAGAACTGGAGGAACGTCTTGCCGTTCTTCGGGAACAAAATAAATTGCTTGAAGCACAAAGACTTGAACAGCGGACCCGCTATGATCTGGAAATGATGCGGGAAATGGGCTTTTGCTCGGGCATTGAAAATTACTCCCGCCATTTAACGTTAAGAGAGGCGGGTTCGACACCGTACACCTTGCTGGATTATTTTCCTGATGATTTTCTTATGGTAATTGACGAGTCGCATGTTACCCTGCCGCAAATAAGGGGAATGTTCAATGGTGACAAGGCACGGAAAGGAGTTTTAGTTGAGCATGGCTTCCGTCTCCCCTCAGCTCTCGACAATCGTCCATTGACCTTTGATGAATTTGAAAAGCATATTTCCAATATTATTTATGTTTCGGCTACTCCCGGTCCTTATGAGCTGGAGCATACACCGGAAATGATTCAACAAATCATTCGCCCGACAGGACTGCTTGATCCTACGATTGAGGTACGGCCAATAGAAGGTCAAATCGATGACCTGATTGGTGAAATACAGGATAGAGTGAAGAAAAACGAACGTGTGCTTGTAACAACCTTGACGAAAAAAATGTCTGAGGATTTAACGGATTACCTGAAAGAAATCGGAATTAAAGTCCAGTATCTGCATTCGGAAGTCAAAACACTTGAGCGGATCGAGATTATCAGAGAACTGCGCCTCGGAAAATATGATGTTCTTGTCGGAATTAACCTGCTCCGTGAGGGTCTTGATATTCCCGAAGTTTCACTTGTAACGATACTTGATGCTGATAAAGAAGGCTTCCTTCGTTCGGAACGATCGTTAATTCAAACGATTGGCCGGGCTGCGCGTAATGCGAATGGGCAGGTAATCATGTATGCGGACCGGATGACGAATTCGATGGAATTGGCGATTAGTGAAACGAAACGTCGCCGTGTGATTCAGGAGGAATACAACCGGAAGCATGGAATTACTCCTAAAACGATTCAAAAAGATATACGCGATGTCATTCGTGCCACCCATGCTGCCGAAGAGCAGGAAGAGTACAAACCGGCGAAATCATTCGGCAAGATGTCGAAAAAGGAAAAAGAAAAGCTTATTGCTAATATGGAAAAAGAAATGAAAGTCGAAGCCAAGGCGCTTAATTTTGAGCGTGCCGCAGAGCTTCGCGATCTCATTTTAGAGTTGAAAGCGGAAGGATAACGTATATATGGCAATGGATAAACTGATTGTAAAAGGCGCTAGAGCCCACAATTTAAAAAATATTGATGTCACGATCCCCAGAGATAAACTTGTTGTCTTAACGGGACTTTCCGGTTCAGGGAAATCCTCGCTCGCATTTGATACGATCTATGCTGAAGGTCAGCGCCGTTATGTTGAATCCCTTTCAGCATACGCCCGGCAATTTCTCGGTCAGATGGATAAACCCGATGTTGATGCGATTGAAGGCCTATCGCCGGCAATTTCGATTGATCAAAAAACGACAAGCCGTAACCCTCGCTCTACGGTCGGGACGGTGACGGAAATTTATGATTATTTGCGATTATTGTTTGCTAGAGTAGGGCATCCAACATGTCCAATCCACGGGATTGAAATTTCCTCCCAAACAATTGAACAGATGGTCGACCGGATTTTAGAATATCCGGAACGAACAAAAATGCAAATCCTCGCCCCTGTTGTTTCGGGAAGGAAAGGAACGCATGTCAAAGTCTTTGAAGATATTAAAAAACAAGGCTTTGTCCGTGTCCGTGTTGACGGAGAAATGATGGACATCGGCGATGAAATTGAATTAGAAAAAAATAAAAAGCATTCGATTGAAGTGGTTGTTGACCGGATTGTCGTCAAGGAAGGGGTGGCATCACGGGTTGCCGATTCCCTTGAAACCGCATTAGGACTTGGTGAGGGAAAGGTAATTGTGGATGTCATTGGCGAGGAAGAACTGCTGTTTAGTGAAAACCATGCCTGTCCACATTGTGGTTTTTCCATTGGTGAGCTAGAGCCGAGGATGTTTTCCTTCAATAGCCCGTTCGGTGCCTGCCCGGAATGTGATGGGCTTGGCTCCAAGCTTGAGGTCGATCTTGACCTTGTCGTTCCGAATAAGGACCTGACACTCAAGCAGCATGCGATAGCCCCATGGGAGCCAACCAGCTCACAGTACTATCCACAGCTCCTTGAGGCTGTTTGTAGCCATTATGGAATTGAAATGGATATCCCTGTTAAGGATATCCCCGAGAATCTTCTGGAAAAAGTTTTATATGGTTCCGGACGTGAAAAAATCTATTTCCGCTATGAGAACGATTTTGGTCAAATTAGAGAAGGTCATATTGAATTTGAAGGTGTCATCAGAAATGTTGAGCGCCGTTATAAGGAAACGAGTTCCGATTTTATTCGCGAACAAATGGAAAAATATATGGGCCAACAGCCGTGCCCAACCTGTAAGGGCTATCGTTTGAAAAAGGAAAGCCTTGCGGTGTTGATTTCGGGCCGCCATATCTCACAATTGACCAACCTTTCAATTGAAGAAGCTCATCAATTCTTTGCCGGGTTAGACTTATCGGAAAAAGAAATGAAAATTGCTAAACTGATTTTCCGTGAAATCAGTGAGCGTCTCGGCTTTTTAATTAATGTCGGCCTTGATTATTTAACTTTAAGCCGTGCCGCGGGGACGCTCTCCGGGGGTGAGGCGCAGCGGATTCGCCTTGCAACACAAATCGGCTCACGGTTAACAGGGGTATTATACATTCTCGATGAGCCGTCAATCGGTCTTCATCAACGTGATAACGACCGCTTGATCGGGACATTAAAAAGCATGCGCGAAATCGGGAACACCTTGATTGTAGTGGAGCATGATGAGGATACAATGATGGCGGCCGATTATTTGATTGATATTGGACCGGGTGCAGGAATACATGGCGGAGAAATTGTTTCCGCCGGTACTCCTGAAGAGGTGATGGCGGATCCGAATTCGCTGACAGGCCAGTACCTGTCAGGGAAAAAGTTCATTCCGCTGCCAATAGAACGCCGTAAGTCAGACGGACGGTTTATTGAGATAAAAGGCGCCTCCGAGAACAATTTAAAAAATGTCAGTGTTAAGCTCCCGCTCGGAATGTTTATTGCGATTACCGGTGTTTCGGGGTCAGGGAAAAGTACGCTTATCAATGAAATTCTCCATAAATCGCTTGCGCAAAAGCTTCACCATGCGAAAAGTAAACCGGGAGAGCATAAGAGCATTAAAGGAATTGATTATCTGGAAAAAGTCATTGATATTGACCAGTCGCCAATCGGGAGAACGCCGCGTTCAAACCCTGCAACCTACACAGGTGTATTTGATGACGTTCGTGATGTGTTTGCGTCAACCAATGAGGCCAAGGTTCGCGGCTATAAGAAAGGACGCTTCAGCTTTAATGTTAAGGGCGGCCGCTGTGAGGCCTGCCGGGGTGATGGGATTATCAAAATTGAAATGCATTTTTTACCTGATGTATATGTTCCGTGCGAAGTCTGCCATGGGAAACGTTATAACCGTGAAACGCTGGAAGTGAAGTACAAAGGGAAGAATATTTCTGAAATCCTTGATATGACCGTTGAGGCTGCAGTTGGATTTTTCGAGAACATTCCAAAAATCAGCCGCAAGCTTCAAACGATCTTAGATGTTGGACTTGGATATATTACCTTAGGGCAGCCGGCTACGACATTATCGGGAGGGGAAGCGCAGCGTGTAAAGCTGGCATCCGAACTGCACCGTCGCTCAACCGGCCGTTCGTTCTATATTTTGGATGAACCAACAACAGGACTCCATGTTGATGATATTTCACGGCTGCTGGTTGTTTTGCAGCGTTTGGTTGAAAATGGTGATACGGTGCTTGTAATCGAGCATAATCTCGATGTCATTAAAGCTGCCGACTATATTGTAGACCTTGGCCCGGAAGGCGGCGATAAAGGCGGTACCATCGTCGCAACCGGTACACCGGAAAAAGTCGCTGAAGTTTCTGCATCGTATACAGGTAAATATTTAAAGCCAATTCTTGAACGGGATCGATTAAGAATGAAAAAGCTTATGGATGAAAAAGAATTGAGTGTAAAGAGCTAAAACCTTTGGGTTTTGGCTTTTTTTTACGGTAAAAAGCTGATAAAAAATAGATGTTCGCGGAATTTAGCTTCAAGTCGGCGGGAATATTGCAAAGTAGGGCGGAATTAACTGCTCATTCCGCGGAATCCTTTACGATCCAAGCGGAATAACCAATCAAACCTGCGGAATTCGCTTAAACTAGGATCCAATCTAAAGAATTACCCTGTTCAATATAAAAATACGAAACTTTCGAATCTCTTTTTCGTAAATAAATAGTATTGGCGATTTCATCTTGAACATAATCAAAGGCGTAAAGACTCTAAAACATGAATAAGCTGAAGAGAAGGAAAATTAATTTTTTGAGGTGGAAAAGATGAAAGAGGAACGAAAGCGGATTTTAAAAATGGTCGAAGAAGGAAAATTGAAGGTCGACGAGGCATTATCATTGCTTGAAGAATTGGAAAAGGCACAGCAAACGATGGAGCAAAAGCAGGAGCAAATCATCAATGAACTATCTACGGCTGTCAAATTTGAGGAAGCAAAAAAAGAAGAAACGGTTAATGGGAAATTTCAGTCGACAAAAGAGAAAATTTTTGAATTTGTTGATTCTGCATTGAAAAAAATTAAAGATTTTGATCTGGATTTAAATTTTGGCCAATCTGTGGAAATTTCCCATATTTTCCATCATAGCGAAGTTTATTTGACGGAAATGGATATTGATGTCGCGAATGGATCATTAAGGGTCGCCGCATGGGATCAAAACGATGTTCGGATTGAGTGCCAGGCTAAGGTTTATCGCGTCGATACACCTGAACAAGCCCGGCAAAACTTTTTAAAAGATGTGATTTTCGCGATAGAGGGACAGAAATTGCGCTTTATGACGCAGCAAAAATGGATGAAGGTAGATGCTGTTATTTATGTTCCAAGATCACAATATACAAAAGCCCGCGTCCGCATGTTTAATGGAGCGATTTCGGGAGAAGATTTGAATGTAGGCGATTTTCGTGTCAAAACGGCCAATGGAAAAATCAAGCTCAATCGAATGAAAGGAAATCGGGCAGAAATCGAAACAGCGAATGGTTCTATTAAAATACTAAGCAGCCTGTTCGATGATCTCGAAGCGGAAACCATTAATGGCGCGATTAAACTGGATGGTGATTTTAAAAAAATTGAGACGCAGACATTTAATGGCAATATCACCTACAATCTTAACGGGAATCGCAGTGAATTGATTTCGGCAAAAGCAACAACCGGAACCATTGATTTGTTTGTTCCCGAGGGGATCCCTGTTAATGGCGAGTTAAAGACCAATTTGGGCGGCTTTAATATAAAGCTGGAGGGAATTCAAATTCTTGAGGAGAAAAGTGAAATGATTCAAAAATTGCTTCGCTTTCAATCAGTCAATCATCCTGAGAGGATGTTGAAGGTATTTGCCGATACAAAAACAGGCTCGATCACGATTCATAAATCAGATGGAGTTCGGACTTTTAAATAGGGGAATCACATATGAGATGGCTAATCGGAGTTTTGATCAATGCTGTATTGTTTATGGCGCTTGCGGGTTATTTTCATGAAAGCTTTCAGCTAACTGGATTCACAGCTGCCCTTGAGGCAAGCTTCCTGTTATCCATCCTTAATCTTTTGGTCCGTCCGATTCTTATTTTATTTACCTTACCTGTAACAATTTTAACTCTAGGTCTTTTTTTGTTTGTGATTAATGCAATCACTCTCGAACTTACGGACGTATTAATGGGAGCATCCTTCGAGATTAATGGTTTTGGGATGGCCCTGATGGTTACTATGATCATGTCGATTGTTAATCTAATCATACAAAAGACGATTCTCGAACCATCAAAATATCGTAAAAAATAGCGCAGGCATTCCTGCGCTATTCTTTATAATCTTTTCATCGTATGAATAAACCGGTAACGGTCGGCCCGGAATGAGGATAATACTAGTTCAAATGGCGTTCCGTCTTGAAGATAGGAGGTTCGCACCATTAACAGGATCGGTGCCCCTTCAGTAATGGCTAAATCTTCGGCCTCTGCGCTATTGGCAATCGAAGCCTCTATTTCCTGTTTCGCTTCACTGATGGAAAGAGATAAATTTTCCTCAATATAACGGTAGAGGGACTGGCTGCTATTTTCCTCGGTTAGACCCGGAACAATGCTCACCGGAATATAGGCCGTTTCAAGTGCCATCGGAAAACCGTCAGCTAAACGAATCCGCTTAATTTTGTATACTAAGTCATTTTCAGTGATTAATAGTTGCAATGCAATTTTTGGGTCGGCAGGGATTATTTGAAATGAAAGAAGCTTGTTGCTCGGTTTCATGCCTCTTGATAACATGTCCTCGGTAAAGCTTGTCATTCCCTGGAGTTCTTGCTCAACCTTCTTTTTATTAACAAACGTTCCGCGACCTTTTTGCCGATATAAATAGCCATCCATCACTAAATTATTGATTGCTTGCCTAACGGTCATGCGGCTGATTTCGAACCTTTCCGCAAATTCCCGTTCAGACGGTATGCTTTCATCTTCCTTCAGTTCTCCACGGTCAATTTGTTGCTTAATATATTCTTCAAGCTGATGGTAGATGGGAATAGGTGAATTTTTATTAATCATCGTCCATTCTCCTTCTTTAAAAACACATTAAATATATTTTAATGCATCGTCATCAGCAATGATAGTGACTTTTTGATGTTGTTTTAGAGCAGATGCCGGAAAATCCTCACTTATCCCTTCATTAAATAGGCGTGCCACAGCATTTGCTTTCGCCGTTCCTGATGCCAGCAAGAATATTTCCCTGCTATCGAGAATACTCGCAATCCCCATCGTCAGGGCATGTGTTGGTACATCCTCAAGCTTTGCAAAAAATCTGGCATTGGCTTCAAGCGTATTTTTGGCAAGTGCGACCACATGGGTCCGGCTATGAAAGGAGGTTCCGGGCTCATTAAAACCAATATGGCCATTTTGACCAATACCCAAAATTTGAAGGTCAATACCGCCGATATCTTTAATTAAGTTTTCATAACGGACACATTCCTCAGCCAAATCGTTTGCCGCTCCGTTTGGAATATGGGTGTTACCGGAGGCAATATCGACCTGATCAAATAAATTTTTTCGCATGAAGTAATGGTAGCTATTGGGATCGCTGGCAGGAAGACCGATATATTCATCCAAATTGATTGATTTAATGTTTTTATAAGATGTTCCGTTCGTTACATGGTCTTTTATTAAATATTGATAAAACCCCTGCGGTGTACTGCCTGTTGCCAGTCCCAGGGTCATGCTTGGATTAGCCCTGACTTTTTCAGAGATAAGCTTACCGGCCTCGATACTCATTTCTTCATAGTTAGCAACACGTATGATGTTCATCATGATTTACCCCCGTTTATAAGCGATTTCCCCACGGCAAATGGTTAAATCGACTTGATAGTCATTGGTTAAGATCGTTAAATCTGCATCTTTTCCCGGTGAGATACTTCCTTTACGGTCAAAGACCTTTAATTGCTTTGCCGGATTAACACTGGCCATTTGTACTGCGTTAACAAGTGAAACTTGTGCAAATTCCATTGTATTTTTTAAAGAATCATTCATTTTTAATATGCTGCCGGCTAAGGTACCGTCGGCAAGCAGCGCCTTTCCATCGGCAACGGACACGTCTTGTCCGCCAAGATCGTAGATGCCGCTTTTTAGACATTTGGCTCTCATTGCATCGGTAATCAAGATCATTCCGTCTGCACCTTTGGAATCAATCACCAGCTTGATGATTTCCGGTCTGACGTGGATGCCGTCTGCTATCAATTCCACCATTAATTCTTTAAACAAAAGGGCTGATCCGGCTACCCCCGGTTCACGGTGGTGAAGGCCGCGCATGCCATTAAAAAGATGGGTTACCTGCCTGGCTCCCGCCTTTACGGCTGTTTCCACTTCTTCATAGATGGCGTCTGAATGACCAATGGAAGCAATTACGCCATTTTCATTTAAGTAACGGACAAAGTCGGTCCCGTTCTCAAGTTCGGGCGCAACGGTCACTAATTTGATTTTTCCGGCTGCAAGCTGTTGCCAGTGCTGAAATAATTCAACATCCGGATCAATAATGTATTCTTTAGGCTGAGCACCGGCCCGTTTGACATTAATAAACGGCCCCTCTAAATGAACACCGAGCACTTCTGCTTTCCCGGGCTCATTATCCATGCCGCAATAATCGGCAGCGTTTGCCAGGGCCTTTTCAATATTTTCATGTTTTTGGGTAATCGTTGTGGCCAAAAAGCTTGTTGTCCCTTCGGCAGGAAGGGCTTTTGCTATTGTTGTCAAGGCTTCCGGTGTGGCATCCATTGTATCTGCACCGGCTGCACCGTGAATATGCACATCAATAAAACCGGGGATAACAGTGTGTTCTTTTGGAATCTCGATTTTCGTTACTTCTTGAAAACGGGAGGGAACTTCATTAATAGGACCTATTTCATGAATTTTGCCGTTTTCTATATAAATGTAAATGGCTTCTGCCATTTCTTTTTCTAAAATTGTATTTCCGGGGACCATGATCAGTAGGTTCATGTCCTTCATCTCCATTTCAAAAAGAATAAATGGTGCATCTGTTGTTTATTATATGCTCAAGTGGAATAGTTGTCTATACCACATCGCAAAAATGCATAATTCACTTTAATTTTACCTGAAAATGAAAATTGTATTAATTTTGAACATTTTGAGACAAGTTCATTTGGTTCTACACTAAAAAATGCTAAAATAAGGGGAAATAAAATTTTTTGCACTCATTCTTTTTTATAAACAGCCCGAAAAATAAGGGGGAAGCATCCATGCCAAAAGTACGTACAAAAGATATTTATGAAAAATTTCAACTTGAATTGATTAGTGGGGAAGAGGGAATTAACCGCCCAATCACAATGAGTGATATTTCCCGACCCGGCATTGAAATTGCAGGATATTTTGAATTTTATCCGGCTGATCGAATCCAGCTATTAGGGAAAACGGAACTATCTTTTTTTGAAGAGCTTCCTGAAGTTGAGCGGATCTCAAGAATGGACCGCCTTTGTACGGACGTTACGCCTGCAATCATTGTCACCAGAGGATTAAATGTACCTGTAGAGCTTATCGAAGCATCGGAACGGGAATCTGTTCCGGTTTTGCGTGCGAACATGAAAACGACCCGTTTTTCGAGCCGTTTAACGAATTTCCTGGAAAGTAAGCTGGCACCGACTACTGCGGTACATGGTGTGTTAGTCGATATTTATGGTGTGGGTGTCTTAATAACGGGAAAAAGCGGTGTAGGTAAAAGTGAAACTGCGTTGGAATTGGTCAAACGCGGTCACCGCCTTGTTGCCGATGATTGTGTGGAAATCCGCCAAGAGGACCTGGACACATTAGTTGGGAATTCGCCGGAATTAATCGAACATTTATTAGAAATACGAGGTTTAGGTATCATCAATGTGATGACCCTGTTTGGTGCAGGGGCAGTTCGCAGTAATAAAAAGATTTCGTTGGTCATCAATCTTGAAATTTGGGATGCTAAAAAACAGTATGACCGCCTTGGTTTAGATGAAGAGAAAATGAAAATTATTGATGCCGAGGTGACCAAGCTGACGGTACCTGTTCGACCGGGGCGAAACCTGGCCGTTATTATCGAAGTAGCAGCCATGAATTTCCGCCTGAAAAGAATGGGCGTGAATGCGGCACAACAATTTACCGACCGCCTTTCTGATGTAATTGAAGATGGAGAACATGAAGATATCTAAAGGAAAATAAGGAGACGTGAATATGAAGGAAACGATACAGCCGCTAAATCCCATTGCCTTTACACTGGGACCGATTCAAGTGCACTGGTATGGAATTATCATTGGATCAGGTCTGGCACTTGCTTTGTTTCTTGCCATAAGGGAAGCGAATAAGAGAGGGCTGCCGAAGGATACCTTTGCTGACTTAATGCTATGGGCTATCCCCATTGCCATTATTTCAGCACGTATTTATTATGTGATTTTTGAATGGACGTATTATGCGCATCATCCCGGTGAAATAATCCAAATTTGGCATGGAGGGATTGCGATTCACGGGGCCTTAATCGGTTCGGTAATTACGACCTACGTTTTTGCCAAAAAACGAGGGATTCCTTTTTGGAAGATAACCGATATTGCCGCTCCGAGCCTTATTCTTGGTCAAGCCATTGGGCGCTGGGGAAACTTTATGAACCAGGAGGCCCATGGCCGTGAAGTAACACGGCAATTCCTTGAAAACTTGCATTTACCTAATTTTATAATCAATCAAATGTATATAAACGGAACGTATTATCATCCGACATTTTTATATGAATCGCTCTGGGATTTTGCAGGTTTTATTCTGTTAATTTCACTTCGTTTCGTGAACTTACGGCGCGGGGAGCTTTTCCTCTCTTATGTCATTTGGTATTCCATCGGCCGTTTTTTCGTGGAAGGAATGAGAACGGATAGTTTAATGCTGACAAGCAGCCTGAGAATGGCTCAAGCCATCTCGATTGTCTTGATCATTGGAGCCATTATCGTTATCGTTTATCGGCGACAAAAAGGACTTTCAGATGAGCGTTATTTAGATAATCAAGAAGTAACCGATTAAAAGGGGTCTAATAGAAATGCTGATTGGCTCAGTGAAAAAGGGATTTTTCGTTGGATTAAAAACAACATGGACTTTAGGGAAAATTATTTTTCCCGTTACCCTCATCGTAGCAGTCCTGCAATATACACCTGTCCTGCCGTGGGTAATAAAAATGATTGCTCCGCTTATGAAACTGCTAGGCTTGTCGGGGGATGCGGCAATACCGCTGGTGTTAGGGAATTTCCTAAATTTATATGCAGCGATTGGCGCTATACTTACCCTTTCTTTTTCCGTAAAAGAAGTGTTTATTTTAGCGATTATGCTGTCGTTTTCGCATAATTTATTCATTGAATCAGGCGTGGCGGTAAAAACCGGCGTAAAGCTTTGGGTGGTTTTAGCAACACGACTAGGGCTCGCCCTTTTATCTGCTGTGGTCATTAACCTCGTATGGCACGGCGGCTCCGATGCGGCACAGTACGGTTTGATCCAAACAACTACAGTGCATGTGACAGGAGTCGTTTCGATTATTGGAGAAGCGATTAAAAAAGCGGTGCTTGGGATTTTACAGCTTACCATGATTGTGATGCCGCTTATGATTGTGATTCAAATCTTAAAGGATTTGAACTGGCTTGAGAAGTTTTCAAAGGGATTGGCACCTGTTATACGAAAACTGGGAATGAATGAAAACACGGCTATGACGATGGCTGCCGGGTTATTCTTTGGACTGGCCTATGGAGCAGGTGTCATGATTCAAGCTGTGAAAGAGGATGGGGTTAGTAAAAAAGATTTGACGCTGGCCTTTGTTTTCCTCGTCGGCTGCCATGCGGTTGTTGAAGATACGTTAATCTTTGTACCGCTTGGTATTCCCGTTTGGCCATTGTTTTTAATTCGGCTTGGGGTAGCCGTTATTATCACTTTGGTTGTCAGTACGATTTGGAAGCGTTCAGACACCATGAGCAGAAAGGAAGCAAGCTATGACAAACAAAATTACGACAATTCTCTTTGATTTGGACGGGACTTTAATCGATACCAATGAGTTAATTATTACTACCTATTTACACACACTTGATAGATATTATCCGGGTAAGTACAGCCGTGAGGATGTCCTGCCGTTTATGGGACCTACCCTCCATGAAGCATTTTCTACCATTGATCCTGATCGGGTGGAGGAAATGGTTATTGAATATAGGACTTTTAATATTGCGAACCATGACAGATTAGTCAAAGAGTTTGCAGGCGTATTGGAAACGATCGAGCTATTAAAGGAAAAGGGCTATAAGCTTGGAGTTGTCACGACCAAGCGCCTTGATGTCACGCTAAAAGGACTCCGGTTGATGAAACTCGACTCCTTTTTCGAAGTGATTGTCGCCTATGATCATGTGAGTAAGACAAAGCCGGACCCGGAACCGATTTTTAAAGCGCTTGAACAATTGGAGTCAGCGCCGTCGGAAGCGATTATGATTGGTGATAATTACCATGATATTTTGGCAGGTAAAAATGCAGGAACGAAAACGGCCGGTTGTGCCTGGTCTATTAAAGGCAGAGAATATCTTGCCAAGTACGAACCAGATTATATTCTGGAGAATATGGCTGACATCTTACCCATTCTCGGAGAGTGAGAAGTATGAGGAAAACGACCCGCTTTCCGGTTGAAGGTGCGAACTCCTTATGGCATGTTTACAAAACTGTCCCATTTTGGAAGGTTGTAAAAAATTTTCTTGTCATCCAGCTTGCCCGTTACACGCCCTTTTTAGGAATGAAAAATTGGCTTTACCGGACATTTCTGGGCCTTAAGGTGGGCGAGCAAACGTCCTTTGCTTTAATGGTAATGCCGGATGTGATGTTCCCGGAAAAAATCAGTGTGGGCCGTAATACTGTAATTGGCTACAATACCACGATCCTTGCACATGAGTATTTGATAAAAGAATACCGGCTTGGGCCCGTTGAAATCGGGAGTGAAGTCATGATCGGCGCCAATTCAACGATTCTCCCGGGTGTGACGATTGGGGATGGAGCAATTGTCTCAGCCGGTACCCTTGTCCATAAGGATGTTCCACCCGGATGCTTCGTCGGAGGAAATCCGATGAAGGTCATTTATACAAAGGAAGAATTACAAAATCGTTGGGCAGATGACCCGATTTATGGGAAAACAGAGTAAGCTCGGTCTTTGAACCGGGCTTTTGTTTTATTCAAAATTCCGCCCGGTGCGGAAAATATGACAAATACTGCGGAATTAATTGATAAATGGGAAAAATAAATTGACGTATGGTTTTTAAGAAGGTAAACTACAAATAATACTTTAATTCTCTACCATATTAGCAAACTAAAGGATTCTAAAAATAAAGGATGAGCATGATGAGCCGCTTGTTTATGTTTGAAAAGCCATTAGGCATGAGAGACACGCTTCCGGAGTTATATGAAAAAAAACATCGTGTTCGCACGTTTTTGGAGGATGCGATTAAACGCTGGGGCTATCAATTTATTGAAACACCGACACTTGAATACTATGAAACCGTTGGGAACGCATCTGCGATTCTTGATACACAGCTGTTTAAATTACTCGATAAAGAGGGTCATACTTTGGTCTTAAGGCCCGAAATGACCACGCCCATTGCCCGTGTAGCGGCTTCTAAGCTGTTACAGGAAGATCTGCCGCTAAGGTTAGCCTATGCTGCTAATGTATTTCGTGCTCAGCAGCGTGAAGGTGGCAGGCCGGCAGAGTTTGAACAAATCGGCGTCGAATGTATCAATGACGAAACAGTCTCAAGCGATGGCGAAGTTATTTCGTTATTGGTTTCTTCTTTAAAAGAAGCAGGCTTACGCCATTTTCAAGTTTCAATTGGCCATATAAGCTTTGCTCAGGAGTTATTTTTGCAAATATTAGGGACGGATGAACGGGCAGACAGCTTAAGAAGATTTTTATATGAAAAAAACTATGTAGGCTACCGGGAGCATGTCAATTCCCTCTCGTTATCCTCGATTGATAAACAAAGGCTTCTTCAATTCCTTGAGTTAAGAGGCGGCGAGGAAGTTATCGGCAAGGCCCTTGATATTATCGAAAATGAGCAGGGCAAGCAAGCGATTGTTCAGCTTAAGGAATTGTGGGATGTTCTTAATGACTATAATGTGCAGGATCAAGTGAAATTTGATTTCACCCTTGTCAGCCATATGAGTTACTATTCAGGAATTTTATTTGAAGTTTATGCCGATAAGGTCGGCTTTCCAATCGGCAATGGCGGCAGATACAGTTTAATAGAGAAGTTTGGGAAAAAAGCAAGTGCTACCGGCTTTGCTGTTCGGATTGACCGGCTTTTAGAGTCTCTCGGGGACATGACAGAAATCAATACCGCCAATTGCATTCTTTTTAGCCAAGAACGAAGAAAGGAAGCATTTCGCTTAGCGGAAAAAATGCATGAAGAAGGGCGGCGCGTTGTTCTTCAAGACATTAACGGCGTGAAAAATCTCGATGCTTTTACTAAAAAATTTGCTGATACCACTTATTTAATCGGGAAAGCAGGAAAGGAGCCAGCAGATGAGTGAAATTTTAACGATTGCGATGCCAAAGGGAAGAATTTTTGAAGAGGCAGTCGAATTACTAAGAAAAGCAGGTTATCTGCTGCCTCCTGAATTCGATGAATCAAGGAAATTAATTATTGAGATTGAAGCGGAAGGGCTTCGGTTTATTTTAGCAAAACCAACAGATGTCCCTACTTATGTTGAACATGGAGTGGCGGATATCGGGATCGCTGGTAAGGATGTTATGCTCGAGGAGGAAAGGGACGTTTATGAGCTTCTCGATTTACGGATCAGTAGCTGCTATCTGGCGGTAGCTGGCTTACCGAATACAAAAATGAACGATGTTGCTCCGAAAATCGCAACCAAATACCCAAATGTTGCGGAGGCCTATTTCCGGCAGCAAGGAGAACAGGTTGAAATTATTAAATTAAATGGATCAATCGAGCTTGCCCCCATCATTGGGCTGGCAGACCGGATTGTTGATATTGTTTCAACGGGACGAACGCTAGTGGAAAACGGACTTGTGGAATATGAACGGATTGTCGATGTCACTTCGAGGTTAATCGTAAATCCGGTCAGCTACCGGATAAAAGATAAAACGATAAATGACCTTGTAGCCCGGCTAAGTGAAGTAGTTTCATTGGAGGTTATATAATATGAAAATACTGCAAGTGGAGGAGCTAGCCTCAATAAAGCGCTCGATTGAAGCGGGCACAGAGGAGCAGCAGACGATCGTCAAACAGATTATTTCCGATGTTCGCGCCAGGGGTGACGCGGCTATAAGAGAGTATACGGAGAAATTCGATCGTGTCCTGCTGTCCTCATTCATGGTAACGGAAAGTGAATATACGGAAGCATATAAGCAAGTGGATGAGCGGTTTGTATCAATTGTTCGTGAAGCAGCGGAAAATATCCGCATTTTCCATGAAAAACAGCTTCGTCCATCCTGGATGACCACGGAAGAAAACGGAACGATTCTTGGTCAAAAAATCACCGCGCTTGATTCAGTCGGTGTCTATGTGCCGGGCGGAACCGCAGCATACCCATCCTCGGTTTTGATGAATGTCATTCCCGCGAAGGTGGCGGGAGTAAAAAGAATTGTTATGGTGTCTCCTTCAGATACAGAAGGTAAATTACCTGCTGCTGTATTAGTCGCTGCAAAAGAAGCCGGTGTTGAAGAAATCTATAAGGTAGGCGGTGCCCAAGCAATTGCCGCTCTCGCTTATGGAACCGAGTCGATTGCGTCAGTTGATAAAATTACCGGACCGGGAAATATTTATGTCGCTTTGGCAAAACGAGAGGTCTTTGGTGATGTCGATATTGATATGATTGCCGGGCCAAGTGAAATTGCGGTTCTAGCCGATGAAACGGCAAGAGCTGAGGAAATAGCCGCTGACCTGTTATCGCAGGCCGAGCATGATGTGCGTGCCTGCAGTGTTTTAGTAACTCCTTCAATGCGTTTGGCGCAGGAGGTTGCCTCAGAAGTGGAAAAACAGCTTGCCGTTTTACCGAGAAAAGAAATTGCGGCCCGTTCCATTGAGGATTATGGTGTTATTTATGTCACTAACACCATTGAGGAAGCGGTAGAAACCGTTAATAGTCTAGCCCCGGAGCATCTGGAGGTCATAACTGAAAATGCAATGGAGCTTCTCGGGAAAATTCGCCACGCCGGAGCGATTTTTATTGGGCGTTATAGCTCGGAACCTGTTGGCGATTATTTTGCCGGCCCTAACCATGTCTTACCAACAAACGGTACCGCTCGTTTTTCAAGTCCGCTTAATGTCGATGATTTTCAAAAAAAATCAAGCGTCATTGTCTACAGTGAAAAAGCTTTAAAAGAGAATGCAGCAAAAATTGCAGAATTTGCCCGCATGGAAGGTCTCGAAGCACATGCAAGGGCTGTGGAGATAAGGTTGAAAAAAGACTAAGGAGGCCCCCGATTATGGAAAGAACAGCAAGTATTGAACGAAATACAAATGAAACAAAAATCCAATTATCATTAGCGATAGATGGTGAGGGAAAGTCCGAGCTTGAAACGGGTGTACCTTTTATGACCCATATGCTTGATTTGTTTACGAAACACGGTCAATTTAATTTAACTGTTAATGCTGACGGTGATACGGATGTTGATGATCACCATACGACCGAAGATATTGGCATTTGTTTAGGACAGGCGCTAAGAGAGGCTCTTGGAGATAAAAAAGGTATTAAGCGCTACGGGAATGCGTTTGTGCCGATGGATGAAGCTTTAGCACAGGTTGTGGTTGACCTTAGCAACCGGCCGCATCTGGAAATGCGCGCAGAGTTTCCGGGTCAAAAGGTTGGAACCTTTGATACCGAGCTTGTTCATGAGTTTCTTTGGAAGCTCGCCCTTGAAGCCAGAATGAATCTTCATGTTATTGTTCATTACGGCAAAAATACTCATCACATGATTGAAGCCGTTTTTAAAGCCTTGGGCAGGGCACTTGACGAAGCCACAACCATTGATCCCCGTATCAAGGGGGTTCCATCAACGAAAGGGATGTTATAGATGATTGGAATTGTCGATTATGGCATGGGGAACCTGTTTAGCGTGAGTAAAGCGCTCGAACGATTAGGTGCCGACTTTTTTATATCAAGTGAAAAAAAGGACTTACTTGGAGCGGATGCATTGCTTCTCCCCGGGGTAGGATCCTTTCGTGACGCCATGGCACGCTTGCAGGTGGACACGATTAAGGAGTTTGCAGCATCAGGTAAACCGCTTCTTGGAATTTGCCTTGGCATGCAGCTGCTTTTTGAAAATAGTGACGAAAACGGTTTTACTGAAGGGTTAGGACTATTGCCCGGAGGTGTTCGCCGTTTTCCTGGCCGGTTTCAGGAAGGTGAACCCTACAAAGTACCGCACATGGGCTGGAACCGGCTTGAATTTGTAAAGTCCTCTCCCATTCTGAATAATCTTGAAGAAGATTATGTATATTTCGTTCATTCTTATTTTGTGAATGCGGAAAATTCAGATGTGCTCTTGGCAAAAGCGGATTACCATGAACAGGTCTCAGCGGTAGTAGGCCGTGACAATATTTTTGGAATGCAATTTCATCCGGAAAAAAGCAGCAAGCTTGGGATGGCCCTGTTACATAATTTTTTGAAGCTTGTTGAGGAAAGGAAGGCTGTCCGATGAGTATAACTATTTATCCGGCAATTGATATGCGGGGCGGCAATTGTGTCCGCCTTCTCCAAGGTGATTACGACAAGGAAACGATTTATGGCGATTCACCTTTTGATATGGCCCGGCGTTTTGCTGCTGAAGGTGCCGAATGGATTCATATGGTAGACCTTGACGGAGCAAAGGACGGTAAGCGTGTCAATGACCATTTTGTAATTGAGGCTGCGGGTAAGCTATCGGTAAAAATCCAAATTGGCGGCGGCATTCGTTCTGAAGAAGATATCGTTCATTACCTTGAAAATGGCGTCAGCCGCGTGATTATCGGCAGCATCGCTGTTTCCAACCCTGATTTTGCTATTGATATGATCAAAAAGTATGGCGGAAAAATTGCTGTGGGGATTGATGCGAAAAACGGCTATGTCGCTACCCATGGCTGGCTGGATACATCAGAGGTAAAAGCAATTGAACTCGGCAAACGCTTCGCTGATGCCGGTGCTGAGACGTTTATTTTTACTGATATTGCCACAGATGGAACCCTCTCAGGTCCGAATATTGCCGCTGTCTGTGAAATGGCTGAAGTGACAGGAAAAAATGTTATAGCTTCAGGTGGTGTAAGCAGTCTGGCAGATTTAAATGCATTAAAGTCAGTCGAGTTTAAAGGTGTTGGCGGAGCGATTGTCGGCAAAGCCCTTTATGAACACCGGTTTACCTTGAAGGAAGCGTTGGAAGAGGTGAGAGTATGGCCTTAACAAAGCGAATTATTCCTTGCCTCGATGTGAAGGAAGGTAGAGTGGTAAAAGGAGTTCAATTTGTCCAGCTCCGTGATGCCGGCGACCCGGTTGAACTTGCAAGATTTTATGATGAACAGGGAGCCGATGAGCTTGTTTTTCTTGATATCTCAGCTTCTGTAGAAGGAAGAAAGACAATGGTCGAAGTCGTCAAAGCGGTTGCTTCCGAGCTTGCAATCCCGTTTACAGTTGGCGGGGGCATCAACGCGTTGGAAGATATGAAAAAAATTCTCCGTGCCGGCGCTGATAAGGTATCCTTGAATACAGCAGCTATTTTGAACCCTCAGCTCATTAAGGAAGGTGCTGACTTTTTTGGATCCCAATGTATCGTGGTAGCGATTGATGCCAAATTTGATGAAGCGTTTGGGACGTGGCGTGTTTTTACCCACGGCGGCCGAAAACCGACTGATAAAAAAGTTGTCGAGTGGGCAAAAGAAGCTGTAGCGCTTGGTGCAGGCGAAATTTTATTAACAAGTATGGATTGCGACGGCGGGAAAAACGGGTTTGATTTGGACTTAACGAAAGCTGTTAGTGAGGCAGTTTCTGTGCCTGTGATTGCTTCAGGCGGTGCGGGAAATGCAAATCATTTTGAAGAGGCCTTTTTAGCCGGAAAAGCTGATGCAGCACTTGCGGCTTCGATTTTTCATTACAAAGAGACTTCTGTTCACGAAGTAAAAAGCTACCTAAGGGAAAAAGGAGTGACCGTACGATGAATGTGAAGTTTGATGAAAAGGGGCTTGTTCCTGCTATCATCCAGGATGCCTCTACAAAGGAAGTTTTAACGTTAGCTTATATGAATCGGGAATCTCTTGCTAAAACGTTGGAAACCGGGGAAACATGGTTTTTTAGCCGTTCCCGTCAGGAATTATGGCACAAGGGAGAGACAAGCGGCAACACACAAAAAGTTGTTAGTGTGAATTACGACTGTGATCAAGATACTTTGCTTGTTTTGGTAAATCCCAAAGGGCCTGCCTGTCATACAGGTGCAGTGAGCTGTTTTTCAGAACGGGTTTTTGAAGGGGATTCAACGTTGGCGGACTATCAGATATTAGCTTCACTTGAAAAGGTGATTGTGGATCGTGAACGAGAACGTCCAGAAGGTGCCTATACTACCTATCTTTTTGATAAAGGCGTAGATAAAATTTTGAAAAAAGTCGGTGAAGAGGCTGCAGAAGTAATTATCGCGGCCAAGAACCGCGACCATGATGAACTTAAATGGGAAGCATCCGATTTACTTTATCACTTAATGGTTCTTTTGGTTGAACAGGAGCTTCCTTTTAAAGAAGTACTGAAAACACTGGAAGAAAGACACAAAGACCGGTCCTAATGGGCTGGTTTTTGTGTGTACATGGACCCGCAGCTTGAAATTTGTAAATAACCTCTTCAAATTTGTAAATAAAATTGAAAATTTGTAAATATCCTTCTCAAATTTGTAAATATCCGTCAAATGCATTCCTCTCCTTCAATAAAGCTGTTGAAATCCTCTTAAAATCATCATTCCCGGCCCCTTCTCGTACAAGTAACAATTGTGTTATACTACATTAGTTATGTTTATGATGGAAAGATGGAGGACTTCATGGGTAAAGACGCGAAAGCAAGAATTCAAAAAGGAAAAGTACTTTCATTTGTTCCGACGGGGGAATATTATTTCACGAAGGGTGTAAAGGCATATCATCGTCGTGATTTTATAAAGGCAAAAAAATATCTCGGGCGGGCACTTCAGCTTGAGCCGGGTGAACCGATGATTGCATGCCAGCTGGCCATTGTTTCAACAGAACTGGGCGAGTTTGAAAATTCCAATCGACTCTTGCATCTGATCCTTGAAGAACTGGACGAAGAAATGACTGAATGCCATTATTTATTAGCCAATAATTATGCCCATTTGGGATTTTTTAAAGATGCTTATCACCATGCCAAACTTTATTTACAGCTGGATCCGGATGGTGATTTTACAGAAGATACGGAAGATCTGCTCGAACTGCTTTCTTTTGAAGGTGAAGGGCTGGAGGATGAGCTGTATCTGCAGGATGACCTCATTATAAAGCAGGAGCAAGCCCGCGATCTTTTGGAATCGGGATATTTTCCAAAAGCGATTGAGCTTTTAAAGGATGTCGTTGAACAATATCCGGAGTATTGGTCGGCGTACAATAATTTAGCCCTTGCTTATTTTTACCTTGGGAAAACGGAAAAGGCGGAAGCCATTTTAACAGATGTTTTGGAGCGAAATCCGGGAAATCTCCACGCACTTTGTAACCTGTTGGTTTTTGCTCATTACCAAGGTCAATCAGAAAATGCAGAGGTATTAATTGATACATTAAAAAAGATTCAGCCGCTTCTTTCTGAACATCAATTTAAGTTAGGGTCAACCTTTGCATTAGTCGGAGAGTATGAATCCGCTTATTTTTGGCTTAAAAAGTTATATAAACACGGGTTTGATGGCGACGGTCCGTTTTATTACTGGCTATCCTGCTCCGCTTTTTACACAGGATATGAAAATTTCGCAAAAAATATTTGGAAAATCGTCCTGCAAATGAATCCCGATAAAGAAGGATTCGAGCCATGGAATCCTTCACCGCCGCCGGCAAATGGTTTCGAGGATCACCCGGGTTCGATTTTTCAAAAGCTGGAAAGCGACTATATTGAAGAACGATTATTTGCCATTTTCCTGGCAACTGTTTCAAGTAAAAGAGATGAAATCCTTTCATCAAAGCAGCTGTTTCAAAATCAAAAGCTCACCTCGATTGAAAGAGAATACCTTTCATTTGTAAAGTCCGGAATGCCTTCGGTCACTTCGGAGGCCCATCAGGTGGCGGAACTTTTATATCAAAACCATCAGCCAATCGGCATGGTTGAGTCAGGATTATATTTAATGTGGTTTTCTGCATTGGGGGAATTGTCACAATCCGGTATCCGTTTGAAAAACAAGCATGGATGGGCAGGAGCAATTGAATATGTTTGGAATAAGCTCCGCAGTGAAAAAGTATCACAGCAGGAAATAGCTGACCGCTATGGGGTATCGACATCAACTGTGGGCAAGTATGTAAAGGTAATAAAATCACTTCTAAATTAATCGCTAGCTTCAGTGTCCTTTGAAAGGTGCTGGAGCTTTTGTTTGAGCAAATTCTTGGACGGGAAAATCTTTGTTATATACCATTAAAGGAAAAGGGGATACTAACCCTATTAAAATTGAAAACTGTCTAGCTTCAGCGCCTAGGGGCTCGGGGTCATAAGCCAATCCGTCAAGAAGGTTAAAGAGCAACCTTCCTGCCGGCTCGTCTTATGCCTGTCCCCCCTGGGCAAGGCGCTTACGCTTTTCTTTTAAGGAGTGATAACCATGTCTGAAGAAAAAATTTATGATGTTATTATCGCGGGTGCAGGTCCTGCCGGTATGACAGCTGCAGTCTATACATCCCGTGCAAACCTTTCCACATTGATGATTGAACGGGGAATGCCGGGCGGACAAATGGCCAATACCGAGGATGTTGAAAACTATCCGGGGTTTGAAAGTATTTTAGGTCCTGATTTATCAACAAAAATGTTTGAACATGCGAAAAAATTTGGTGCAGAATATGCATATGGCGATATTAAGGGAATCAAAGACCACGGAGATTATAAAGTTGTTAATGCCGGTTCGAAACAATATAAAGCCTACTCTGTGATCATTACAACCGGTGCCGAGTATAAAAAAATTGGCGTTCCGGGCGAAAAAGAGCTTGGCGGCCGCGGGGTTTCTTATTGTGCTGTATGTGATGGTGCTTTCTTTAAAAATAAAGAATTGTTTGTGATTGGCGGCGGCGACTCTGCTGTTGAAGAAGGGGTATACTTAACCCGATTTGCTTCAAAAGTAACAATCGTTCATCGCCGTGACCAGCTTCGTGCTCAAAAGATTCTGCAGGATAGGGCTTTTGCTAATGAAAAGGTAGACTTTATCTGGAATCATACGCTTAAATCCATCAACGATAAGGACGGCAAAGTAGGTAGCGTGACACTTGTCTCTACCGAAAATGGTGAGGAACAAGAACTGAAAGCGGATGGTGTATTTATTTATATCGGCATGCTGCCTTTGTCTAAACCATTCGAAAGCCTTGGGATTACAAACCAAAATGGCTACATTGAAACCAATGAACACATGGAGACAAACGTGCCGGGAATCTTTGCAGCGGGCGATATTCGTGAAAAAACATTGCGTCAGATTGTAACAGCGACAGGTGATGGCAGTATTGCTGCCCAAAGTGCCCAGCATTTTGTTGAAGAGCTTAAAGAAGAGTTAAAACAAAAGCAATAAGAATTTCCTTTGTAAAAAAAAGTAATTATGTTTTAATTCTCCTGTAACAGTAGTGAAATAATGGTGAGGTATTATAGAGATAGTAATTGACCCCCTTTAAAAATAAATACTTTTCCTGCACAGGTGAATAAGCCTGTGCTCTTTTTTTTGAAAAAAGAACACTGTTTTTTGACATAAAAAATTTACATAAATATTAACATAAATATCACGTTTCTATTCATTGTGACTGCATACTAAAAATAGTATAATGAAAAGAATCAATTAGTCGTTATATTAGGATATTTTGCCAAATAGAGGGTGAATAAAGTGCAGCGGGTCACCAATTGTGTATTGATAAGAGAAAATCAAATATTGTTGCTGCAAAAACCGCGGCGGGGCTGGTGGGTAGCTCCGGGTGGAAAAATGGAGCCGGGCGAATCAGTCCGGGATTCCTGCATTAGGGAATACCGGGAAGAAACAGGAATTTACCTGAAAAACCCCCAATTAAAGGGTGTTTTTACAATGATAATGAAAGAAAGTGAAGAACTCCTGAGTGAATGGATGATGTTCACTTTTATGGCTACCGAATCAGATGGTATGCGTGTTGATGAATCCGAAGAAGGAAAGCTGGAATGGCATCAGCTGGATCAGTTAAAAAATCTTCCGATGGCCGCAGGCGATTATCATATTATTGATTATATGATTCACGGAAAAGGAATTATTTACGGTACCTTTACTTATACAAAAGATTTTCAACTAATCAGTTATCGATTAGATCCAAGTTAATCAATAGGGGGAATTGCAATGAGTACCGGTTCGACAAGCGATACTCAGATGGTCATTATTACAGGAATGTCCGGAGCAGGAAAAACAGTTGCTATTCAAAGCTTAGAGGATTTAGGTTTCTTTTGTGTCGATAATTTACCGCCAACATTGTTACCGAAATTCCTTGAACTTATGAAGGAATCAGGGAATAAAATGAATAAAGTGGCACTTGTGATGGATTTAAGAGGCAGAGAGTTTTTTGATCATCTCTTTAAAGCATTAGATGACCTTGCTGAAACCTCATGGGTAACACCGCAGATTTTGTTCTTGGATGCAGATGATGCAACTTTAGTTCGTCGATATAAAGAGACGCGGCGGTCACACCCGCTTGCGCCTACGGGTTTGCCGCTCGAAGGGATTAAGCTTGAAAGGGAGCTCCTTGAGGAATTAAAAGGCCGTGCCCAGCTTATTTATAACACTTCTCAAATGAAGCCGCGTGAACTGCGTGAAAAGATATTAACTGAATTTACTTCGAATAAAAAACTAATCTTTACTGTCAATGTCATGTCATTTGGATTTAAGCACGGTATTCCAATCGATGCCGACCTGGTTTTTGATGTGCGTTTCCTGCCAAATCCTCATTATATTGAGCATATGAGGCCTAAGACCGGTTTGGATGAAGACGTTTCAAGTTATGTTTTAAAATGGAATGAAACGCATAAGTTTTTGGAAAAGGTGACAGACTTGCTCGCGTTTATGCTTCCCCATTATAAGAGAGAAGGAAAAGCACAGCTTGTCGTTGCGATTGGATGTACAGGCGGACAACATCGTTCAGTCGCATTGGCTGAATATATTGGCCGATTTTTTGAACATGATTACAAGACCTGTGTTTCACATCGTGACATTGAGAGGAGAAAGGACAAAACAACATGAGAGATTTTGGACAGCCCAGAATTGTCATCGTTGGCGGAGGAACGGGATTGCCTGTATTATTACGGGGCCTAAAACAGTATCCTGTTGATATTACCGCGATTGTTACGGTTGCCGATGATGGCGGAAGCTCTGGAAGGCTGCGCGATGATTTGCATATTCCGCCCCCCGGTGATATTCGCAATGTTTTAGCGGCATTATCTGATGTAGAGCCGCTTGTTGAGGAAATGTTTCAACATCGATTTTCTACATCGAATGAATTATCCGGACATTCACTTGGGAACTTAATATTAGCGGCGATGACTTCCATTACCGGGAATTTTGTGCATGCTATTCAAGAAATGAGTAAGGTATTAAATGTTCGTGGCAAGGTATTGCCGGCAGCAAACCAAAGCGTTGTTTTACATGCCGAAATGGAAGATGGGACGATTGTTTCAGGGGAATCGAAAATCCCCTACTCCGGTAAAAGGATTAAAAAGGTCTTTTTAACACCCGGGAATATTCGCCCATTACCGGAAAGCATTCAAGCAATTCGGCAGGCTGATTTAATAATAATTGGCCCGGGAAGCTTATACACCAGTATTCTGCCGAATCTTCTCGTTCCCAGATTGGGGGATGAAATCTGTCGCTCTCATGCAAATAAGGTATATATTTGTAATTTGATGACACAAGCCGGAGAAACGCATGGGTTTACCGCAAGTGATCATGTTCAGGCTATTTACGATCACATGAGCGGTGCGTGCATTAATACGATATTAGTAAATAATGAAGAGATTCCCCCGGATATCCAGCTTCGCTATAATGAGGAGTTAGCGGATCCGGTACAATATGATTTGCCGCGGCTATATGAGCTTGGGCTTGAAGTAGTTCATGCAGATATTGCCGTACAGGAAAATGGGGCACTTCGGCATGATCCGAAAAAAGTAGCCCAAATTTTATATAATTTATTAATAACTGAAACCAAAAAGCGCTTTGATGCGTAAATAAAGGTGTCCGGTAAAAAGGGGGGTGAAGGGGATGTCTTTCGCTTCGGAAACGAAAAAAGAATTAACGAACCTGGAAGTGAAATCGTGCTGTATTCAAGCAGAGCTTTCCGCTTTAATTCGCATGAACGGTTCTCTATCATTCTCCAATCGTAAGTTAATTGTCGATATTCAAACTGAAAATGCAGCAATCGCCAGAAGAATATATACATTACTAAAAAAGAGTTACCAAATTCAAGTTGAGCTGCTGGTAAGGAAAAAAATGCGTTTGAAAAAAAATAATGTCTATATTGTCCGTTTATCGCAGCAAGCAAGAGAAATACTTGAGGATACAAAAATCCTAGGTGAAGGATTCACCTTCATTCATGATATTTCTAAGGAGCTAGTGAAAAAGAAGTGTTGTAAGCGTTCTTATTTACGGGGAGCATTTCTAGCCGGAGGCTCAGTAAACAACCCTGAAACGTCTTCTTATCATTTGGAAATTTTTTCGCTTTATAAAGAACATAATGATTCTTTGTGCGAATTGATGAATACATTTGGTTTAAACAGTAAAACGCTCGAGCGAAAAAAGGGCTTCATTACCTATCTAAAAGAGGCAGAAAAAATAACCGAATTTTTGAATATCATTGGTGCCCATAATGCCTTGCTTCGTTTTGAGGATGTAAGAATTGTAAGGGATATGAGGAATTCCGTTAATCGTCTTGTAAATTGTGAAACAGCAAACTTAAATAAAACAATCGGTGCTTCCATCAGGCAGGTAGAAAATATCCGCTTTATTGACCAAACTGTCGGGCTTCATATTTTGCCTGATAAGTTAAGGGAAATTGCCGAACTGCGGATGAATTTTACGGATGTTACCTTAAAAGAGTTAGGGGAAATGGTCTCAGGCGGATCCATTAGTAAGTCGGGGATAAATCATAGATTAAGAAAAATAGATGAAATTGCTGAAAAATTGCGTCTAGGTGAATTAGATCCAAGAAAATAGAAAAATTACATGAGGAGGAATTTTGTAATGAGGGTAAAACAAGCAGAAGTAAAATTGAAAACAGGGCTTCAAGCACGACCTGCAGCCTTATTTGTCCAAGAAGCAAACCGATTTTCATCGGATATATTTCTTGAAAAGGATGGAAAAAAGGTAAATGCAAAAAGCATAATGGGATTAATGAGTCTTGCTGTTGGTACAGGAGTTGTGATTAACATTGTGGCTGATGGTGATGATGAAGAAAATGCGATTAATGTATTAAGCGAATTTATCGAAAAAGAACATTAAAAAAAGGGTTTGGCGGTTACAGCCAAACCCTTACTGTTTACTTTTTATTTTTTTCATCAAATAGGTTACGTGTGATGATTTGGTCAATCAGGCCATATTCCTTTGCTCTTTCCGCTGTCATGAAATTATCGCGGTCTGTATCTTTTTGAATAACCTCAAGTGGCTGGCCTGTACGTTCGGCTAAAATTCCATTTAATTTTTCACGAAGGAATAGAATGCGTTTTGCCGCAATTTCAATTTCCGTTGCTTGTCCTTGTGCACCGCCAAGTGGCTGGTGAATCATAACTTCCGCGTTAGGCAGAGCATAGCGCTTCCCTTTTTCACCTGCGGCTAGTAAGAAAGCACCCATCGATGCTGCCATACCTATACATACCGTAGATACATTTGCTTTAATATATTGCATTGTATCATAAATCGCCATCCCGGCTGTGATACTTCCACCCGGACTATTGATGTAAAGTGTAATGTCTTTTTCAGGGTTTTCCGCTTCAAGGAATAATAACTGTGCAACAATAGAATTGGCAACATGATCATCAATGGCACTGCCAAGCATAATAATCCGGTCTTTTAAAAGACGGGAATAAATGTCATATGCTCTCTCGCCCCGATTTGTTTGTTCAATAACTGTAGGAATCAAATTCATTTTTCTTCCTCCTCCTGAGTTTGAAAGTGAAAATAATATGTATTGTTATCATACACTGATGGTCAATAAAGGTCAAACAAATTGACTTTAAATTGTTCGACAACTTTCCCTATTCCATCATAACCAATCAGGAGTATTTTAAACCTATTAAGTACTTGCAAAGTTTTAGAACATGGCATATAATATGAAGGTCGCTAATATTTGCCCTCGTGGTGCAACGGATAGCACGTAAGATTCCGGTTCTTGAGATGTGGGTTCGATTCCTGCCGAGGGCGTAATAAAGTCAATGTTAACAGTGCCTCTACGCTTTACTACAAAGCGTCGGGGCATTTTTCATTTTGGGTACAGTTCAACCAAAAAAACCACGCATAAAAACCACGCAGTGCAGGACGCTCCTTACGTTAATTCGAAGGAGGGATCCGCTATGAAACGAAGAAACACCATTACGAATGTTTCCGTACAACACGCTCTTGAAAGAAATACCACGCAATTACAGGTCTCAAATTCTCAAAACGCTGTCAAAGAATTCTTAAGGCATTGCCGTATTAAAGGACTTTCAACCGATACCGTAAAATTCTACGATAAAGAACGTTTAAAAGACGTTTCATTTGATGGCAAAGGAACGATTAATGTCGAATATGCTAAAAACCGATACGCTCGCCGTATACCCCTTACAAAGCGTCTGAGAGAGGTATTAAAAGCTTATATCCAAGAACGTGGGGTATTGGACACCGACATTTTATTTATTAGCGTGCATTCGAAATGCAACCCTCGATGTTTAAGGATCAAGAACGCCAGCCTAAACCGTTAATTGACGTCTATGAACTCGAGGAATTCGACCAGCGGATATGTTATGCGATGGAGTACCATCTTGCAGTTAAGTTAACTGTATGGGACGATGGCTTTACGGAGGAAGTTACAGTCCACGTTCACTACGTTGATTCGATTTCCCATGATCTGCATATAGAGGATAATGCAGGAAAATTCGAGCAGATAACTTTTGAACATGTGGTCGGGAGGGTTGTTATAGATTAGGCGGACACTATCGATACCAATTAGCAATTAGATAATTGAAAGCGCAATGCTAGCTTAGTTTTTATGAATGTGAAGTTACTCTGCAAACCTACTATTGCCCCCGACTTCCAAACCCATTTCGAATGCACTTGTAATTAAAAATCGCCAAACTGTTACAGTGTAACGAAACAAGCTAAAGGGGGGAAAGTCCACACCCATAATATATACCTTCAAACGATGAATTCATTTCATGTTAGTTTGATGGATTTCTTGAATCCGGAAGAAAAGTATTTATAACGGGGCAATGGCCGTGTTCTAGGTGCACTATTAGGCATACGTATACATAGTTCTAAAAAATAAAAGAGGTGAATGATTTTGTCCTTCCCGAACATTCCTAATATTACGCCTACCATTTCGGTTACGGTAGAGGAGACGATTCCTTTACTATTAAGTTCTATTGCCCTTGAAGAATTAGCTCTTGCTCACATCATGAATGCCGAGGCAGAGAAGCTTCAATTTGTTTTAGGAACACTAGAAGGCGCAACAACCAGGTTGTCTCCTGCTGTATTTTCAGTAACTGATCTTCTTACGGTCGACTCAAGTGCTCAAAGAACCCTTCGTGATGTCATTAAGAAGGAAATGCTGCTAGAATTTAAGTTTGAAAACATTCTTGATTTAATCAGACCAGCCAATCCATTAAGTACTCCGACAACAGCTACATTTACTAACCCGTTTCCGATTATTATCGATGGCGACACGGTGGGACCGACCAATCCATTAAGTACTCCGACAACAGCTACATTTACTAACCCGTTTCCGATTATTATCGATGGCGACACGGAGGGACCAGCCAATCCATTAAGTACTCCGACAACAGCTACATTTACTAACCCGCTTCCGATTATTATCGATGGCGACACGGAGGGACCAGCCGCTCCATATCCGTCATCTATTAACGTGGCAGGTTTGACTGGTACCATTGCTAAAGTGACAGTGACATTAAATAATATGTCCCACACCTTCCCGGGTGACCTTGATATCTTACTTGTTGGACCACAGGGTCAGAATATTATCCTTATGTCGGATACAGGCAATGGGTTTCCTATCTTCGGTTTCACGTTAACATTTGACGATGATGCAGCAACTCCAGTGCCAGCCCCAATCGTCTCCGGTACGTACCAGCCGACAAATAACGGACCTGGTGATGTTTTTCCCCCACCAGCACCGATGTCGCCATATGGTTCAGCGTTAAGCGTATTCGATGGGACAAATCCAAATGGTATATGGAATCTTTTCGTGGTTGATGATGCATTTATAGACTCTGGCGATATAGCCGGCGGATGGTCTTTAACCATCACGACTACTTGTCCTTAGAACACATTAAAACAGTTTTATAATTAAATGAACTTAAATCATAATCGCAAGACACGAGCTAATGCCGATGCAGCCATTGGCGGGGGGAAGCACGACGACTCAAAAGCGTTCGTTTAATTTGATGGATCCGGAAACAAACGAAGAAATGTAACTGCATTCGGTGAGATAGTCGACTTCCCCGATTATCTTCTCGGTTTATGATGGGGTTCAATGTTTGTATATCGCTAACCTTCACGTCATGCTCGTCAAATATATTCCACAACGGTCAGCAATCGTTGGATACGTAATCCCCTTATTTTAAAAATACCACTAAAAAATAAATTGTTTATAAACACAGCGGTTTAGGCTGTGTTTTTTGTGTATAAAATATGGGGTTTTTTGCGTTTTTTTACTTTTTTATTCTGCTCTTACAGTAGAGGTATGGAACAATTTTGCAAAAAATTTTTGTCCATACACCAGACCGGGCAGTAGCACATATACATAGGTGTGTGCAAAATATTCTAGAAGAGGTGTCAAACAAATGCCAAAGCATCACCACAGGGATGAGGATGATAAAAAGTTGCCAAAGCATCACCACAGGGATGGGGATGATAAACATTCGCAAAATCATCACCGCCAGGATGAGGGAGATAAACATTGCCATAAAGATGAAGATGATAAACATTCATTAAATCATGTCCTGTTTGATTTAATCAAATCGGTCGCCAATGAAGAAGAGGCATTGGCTCTTCTTATCCGAGCTGAAGCGGATAAAATTCAAGCTTTTATAGGAAAAAATTGTGACTTCCCTACGAAACCATGTAATGAAGAAATTATTGAGCTAAACCAATCGGTTAAACAAATGCTGGAAACAATTGTGATGAAAGAATGGCTTTTACTTAAGAAATTGGAAAGAACGCTTGAGGTCATTCATAGACCACGGGAAGAGTGCAAAGATTGAGCACTATTGTTTACCATCGGGAAGGGGTAAATAAAAATGGGGGATCATTTTAGCGAAGATGTCAACCAAATGTTAGAAGAATCTCTCTCTCAGATAAAATCATCATTAAAACACCTTACAAATACTGTCCACATACTTGAAAAGGCAGTAAGGGAACAAGATTGTTTTTCTCAATTCGATATTTTTAAAGTAGAAAGGGATATAGAAAGTCAAGGTCATTCCATTACAGAGTTAAAGCAAATGATGGAGAGGAAGAGAATGGTATTTAAAATAATAAAAAAATGAAACAGACACACTAATGTGCTGTCTGTTTTATTTTTTATGAAAAGTGATAAGAAGCATTAAATGTAAAATGGTATGGTAAAAAACGCAACCTTAGGTTCAATCCTCTTCCAAAGGCAGTAAATATCCTAAGTATCTCGGGTATTTCAGATGCTGTTGTCATAACAGTTTTATAAACTTATTGGAAAATAATTGTTATCCCATACCAAGGAAGACAGGAAAGGGTTTTTTATTTAAATAGATTGCACAAAAAAATAATGATTTCATATAGGTATAATGTGATCCATATGCGGATGTTTAATATGTTAAAAAGACTTACGACAAGAGGAGGGCCAACATGGGTTTACCGGAAATTCCAAAAGATTTTCATATCCCGAAAAGGCGGGACGTTGTTACGTTGAAATTGGCTGGAATAGCACTTATGGAACAATCATTGGCAAATTTGTTAGAAACGGAAGTCGAAATTCTCCAGACCACTGTTTGCGAATTTAAACATAATAAGGCTTCCCACAGAGACCTTAAGAAGGCAAACAGGAAGGCAGAACGAATGCTGCGGGCAGTCATTGCGAAAGAAATTCTTCTATTGTTTGAACTTGAAGATACCATTGATTTCTTGCTTTGAAATATTGAGGGAAATACAAAAACAGCCAGTGCTTTTAGAAAATAGCTTGGCTGTTTCTGGTGTTCAAAACCCAATTTCATTATGGGTGATAAACCCTCTCCAACTATACGCAGTACATAAACTTTCACCATCGACAGTGCTAACCATATTTGATTGGTTAGTTCCGTTATTTTGAGAGCCGCCGCCGCCAACTGTAGCGGGAGAGCCGCCGCCAAAACCGCCATTATGAGTTCCTCCTGCTCCGGCACCGCCAGCACCGCCGCCACCCCCGGCTGCAACCAGAAGGTTAGCAAGTGTTACAGTACCAGTGCCTCGCCAAACAAAGCTGCCACCGCCGCCGTCATTAGTAGATCCTGGCCCTGTTTCCCTGTTGGCCGACCAATATAGTCAGTACATCACCAGGTGAAACTGTGAAATCACCCTGAATAGATTTACCCCATTCTTGTTAGGAGCTGGAAAAATCCAGAGTAAAATCTTTCTTTTTATTTATAATCCAGTATTCTTGGGTTTTTATCTATTTCATAATGTCAGATGCATTCATAGGATATTTAATTCAGGGAGAAGATATATTTTTGCCTAATTTACGTCTAGAGGTGTATATAATGAAACTTATATTGCTGTCAGGAGGTTCCGGGAAACGATTATGGCCGCTTTCCAATGACTCTAGATCGAAGCAGTTTTTAAAGATGCTAACTCGTTCTGAAGAGAAGCTGGAATCCATGGTTCAGAGACTTTGGAGACAATTAGAGTTGAATCAATTAAAGGATAGTTCGTATATCTCGACAAGTAATACACAAGTGGATATTCTTCAAAGTCAATTAGGGACCGAAGTGCCGTTAATTATTGAACCAGAACGAAAAGATACATTTCCGGCAATCGCATTAGCGGCAACTTATTTGTATTCCATCATTGGTGTTAATCGAAATGAAGTCATTATTGTAATGCCTGTTGATCCTTTTGTGGAAAATCAATTTTTTAATAAAGTCAAAGAATTAGAGGATGTTATTTTACAATCAAGTATGGATATCGCTTTAATTGGTGTAAATCCTGCCTATGCTTCGACAAAATACGGCTACATCATTCCTGAAAAAGTTGAAAAGAACTGTCAACAAGCACAAGAATATTTAAAAGTAATTGGTTTTAAGGAAAAACCGACAGAGGAGCAGGCAGAGCGCTTAATAAAACAGCAGGCACTATGGAATTGCGGCGTATTTGCCTTTAAATTGGGCTATATGATTAATCAGCTGGAAAAAAGGGGGTTTCCTGCTCAATATGATAAGGTTAAAGAGCACTATAATATACTACCTAAAATAAGCTTTGATTATGAAATTGTGGAAAAGGCAGAGCGGATTGCTGTTATTCCCTATAACGGTTATTGGAGAGACTTGGGGACTTGGAATACATTGACTGAGGGTATGAAAACAAATATCGTAGGCAGAGGTTCGATGAGTGATGATTGCATCAATACACATTTAATCAATGAATTAGATATACCTGTGGTTGTATTAGGTGCTTCAAACATAGTTGTGGCAACAAGTCCCGATGGCATTTTAGTTTCAGATAAATCCGTAAGCCACCATGTCAAAGAAATCGTAAAAGATTTAGAACAACGACCTATGTTCGAGGAGCGCCGTTGGGGGTGGTATCGTGTCTTAGACTACAAAAAATCCACTGAGGGAATGGAAGTTCTGACAAAGCGGTTATGTATATTAGAAGGACATAACCTAAGCTACCAATATCATCATAACCGGAGTGAAGTTTGGGTGGTTGTTGCAGGTGAAGGAGAATTCGTTCTTGATGACAAATTGTCTTATGTAAAAAAGGGCGATGTGCTAACTATTCCTTTGGGCGCAAAGCATGGAATCAAAGCAAGTATAGATCTTGAAATAATTGAAGTTCAAATGGGAAGTAAACTGGAAGAAGAAGATATTATTCGTTTATTTATGTCTTGGGAAGAATTGAAGAAATCCCTGGATTAAGAAGAAGAAAAGAAAATCGATAAAAAGATTTTCTTTTTTTATTTTTTTATTCTCAAAATATAAAAAGAATATATTAAATAAAGAAAAATAAGAAGTACCTCAGTTTATCACGATTTCGAGATAAACGTGAGGCAAAGAAATAGCCGTTTTCATTATTTAATAAAAAGAGTGCATGGAAGATTACTTAGGTCGAGGATTTATGGAAATCAAATCAAGAATGTTTTCAAATTTAAATTGCAGTAACATTTCCTTTTTGATAACGTCCTGAAGGATTCTTTCAGCACTAGCATTGATTGTAAAAAGATCAGATGCGGAAACCGCTTCGGGAGAAAGTCTTGTTTTTGTAGGCTTTAAGGTTCCGAGTACAAATTGAAGTTTTTCAGCTTCGGCATTAATGACATGAGCAAGGGCCAACTCCTCAAGGGCAATGGAAGCCAGCAGCAATGAAACGGTCTGATCAGTATTAATTGAAATGAGTGGACTAATATTCTGAATATTGGCTTGAGACATTGTTATCACCTCGTTTTCTTTAGCGCTGATTTTAGTTTATTTCCTCAGGTTAAAGATTGACACAACTATTTTTATGATATTTGCCATGCTGAGTTTATTTCATTAAAAAAGTCCCGGTTGGATACGTTTGTATGCCAATCGGGAACAAGGGAAATATGAAGAGATATATTTTAAAAACAGCTCAGAAGAAATACGAAGTTAAATGCTGCAAGACGCAATTTGAGTGATACAACCCCAACCTCCTGTCAATACTTCGGAAATAGAAGTTGGAGATTCCTTAAGGTAGTGGCGTAATAGCGATCAAATCAAGGATATTTTCAAACTTAAACTCCAGTAACATTTCCTTCTTAATCACATCACGAAGTGTTCTTTGGACACTTGTGTCGAGAGCAAGCAGATTTGTCAACGAAACAGTTGCAGGAGAGAATGTAGTACGGGTAGGGGTTAATGTTCCTAGAACAAGTTGAAGTTTCTCTGCTTCAGCATTAATAATGTGAGCCAGAGCCAATTCCTCAAGGGCAACAGAAGCCAAAAGTAAAGGAATAGTCTGTGCTGTAGTAACTGAAATAAGCGGCGTAATATTAGGAATATTAGCTTGAGACATTATATCACCTCTTTTCTTTAATATCTGTTACATTGTATTTATTTACCTCGTTGAGGGGCACGGCCAATAATCTATTTTTATTTGATTCTTATTGTTTAGGAAAATTGTATTGAGCGCCTTTGCGATTAGTGTTTCATCATCGCAGTCTTCAATTAATGGACTAAATAGGACTTGCTGCTTCGTCATCAGTTTAGAAGAGCTTCTACTGGAGAAACAAATGTTTTCGATTGACTTGCAGCGATTGCATAACACCTTGCAGCTTCCTCGATCTCTCCCAGTTTTTCGAAGCAGCATCCTTTATAGTGTAATGCTTGAAAGCTGCCTACTCCCTTTAAGGTAAGATACTGTAAATATTCCAACCTACGGCCAAAGAGACAAAAGAATGAATGAATATCTACATACAAAAAAATAAAAAACTCCTTTTGGGGAGTTTTTATTTTATAAACTGTTAAAGTCGGGAAAAAACTCCTAGTTGGATACATTTGTACGCCAATCGGGAGTAAGGGAAATATGAAGATATATATAACAGCTCAGAATTACGAAGTTAAATGCTGTAAAAAGTAGTTTGAGTGATACAACCCCAACCTCCTGTCAATACTTCGGAAATAGAAGTTGGAGATTCCTTAAGGTCGTGGCGTAATAGCGATCAAATCAAGGATATTTTCAAACTTAAACTCCAGTAACATTTCCTTCTTAATCACATCACGAAGTGTTCTTTGGACACTTGCGTCAATAGCAAGCAGATTTGTTAACGAAACAGTTGCAGGAGAGAATGTAGTACGGGTAGGGGTTAATGTTCCTAGAACAAGTTGAAGTTTCTCTGCTTCAGCATTAATAATGTGAGCCAGAGCCAATTCCTCAAGGGCAACAGAAGCCAAAAGCAAGGGAATCGTCTGTGCTGTAGTAACAGAAATTAGTGGAGTAATATTAGGAATATTAGCTTGAGACACTATATCACCTCTTTTCTTTAATATCTGTAACATTGTATTTATTTACCTCGTTATGGGGCACGGCCAATAAACTATTTTTATTTTATACTTATTGTTTAGGAAAATTGTGATTGAGCGCCTTTGCGATTAGCGTTTCATCATCGCAATCTTCAGTTAATGGACTAAATTGGTCTTGGTGCTTCGTCACAAGTTTACGTAGAGCTTCTATGGGAGAAACAAATGTTTTCGATTGACTTGCAGCCATTGCATAACACCTTGCAGCTTCTTCAATCTCTCCCAGTTTTTCGAGGCAGCATCCTTTATAGTGTAATGCTTGAAAGCTGCCTACTCCCTTTAAGGTAAGATACTGTAAATTCTCTTCTCCCATTTCGAGACAGTGATCAAACGTCTCAAATGCTTCTTTGAACATATCCTTTAAAAATAAGATTATGCCTTTATAAAAATGTAAATCTACATAATCCGGATAGAGGATAAGAACTTTTTCAATACCTGGCCATGCACCGTCGATGCTTCCTGTACTAATCAATATTGAATACTTTAATCGATATAAAAGCGAAGGCGGTGTCTGTAACTTTTTTAAAAAATCTTTAATGGAAAGATTGACATGATCAAATGCTTTTCTAAATTCCTTTTGGGCATAATATTCGCTGGCAATATGATAATGAATCCAAGGACTATGGTCTTTTTGTTTAAGTTCTTCCTTTAACATTGTAAGATTGCGTTCAAATTTCTTTTTATTTTCACTCACAGAATCCATATAACCATAATGGTGAATTTTAATTGGCACAGTTTTGATTATCAGGCCATCCTCTGGTATCGTCAAAACCTCTTCCACGTTTAGCATTTCATGGATTTTGCCAATAAATTTAATGCCTTTATGATTTCGGAAAAGACGAGTATGGGCAATCTCGAAGGTTTTATCCGGTTCTAGGCGTTCGCCATAATAATTAATCAAATGAATAGATAAAATATCTTCATCGGAATAAAGAATATCACGCAGTTTATAAACATCAGAAGCATCCACCTCTTCATCTGCATCCAACCATAAAATCCAATCCCCGGTTGCACGCTCCAATCCAAAGTTGCGGGCGTCAGAAAAGCTTTTGTTCCAGGGAAATTCGTAAACCTGCGCTCCAAATGATTGACAGATCTCAACGGTTCGGTCTGAAGATCCCGTATCTACAATAATTATTTCGTCTACAATCTCCTTTATGCTGCTAAGGCACTTACCGATACATTCTGCTTCATCTTTTACAATCATGCATAACGACAAACGTTTAAAGTCCATTTTTTCTTTCACTCCTTATAAAAACATTAAACATAATCATTTCCTATACTATGATTTTAACTAGGTAAAAGTGTTTTTTGGAAACTTCCTTAACGGTGTTCAATATAATGTGTAAGTAAAGAAAGAAATCCCAATGATGAAACTTGAGGTGGATACTGTTGAAGACAGAAACACTAAAAATTAACTGGGTCGGCCCTCAATTTGCCGGTCATAGCCTTGCGATAGTTAACAGGAATATTTGCAGATTTTTAAGTAAAGAACATTTCAACATTAGGAAAAAAACCCCAGATAAAGAAGTACCATTGGCACTTTCTGTTAATGAAGACCAGGATAAAACAGAGGAATTTTTGCCCTTTGCTGAATCAGACCTTACGATTTTCCATCAGTGGCCGCCAGATTGGGAGGTACCAAAAAGTAAGAAGTGGATTTGTATGCAGCCTTGGGAATATGGTGCAATTCCTAGGATGTGGTATATTCCTATGAAGTACTGGGTGGATGAAATCTGGGTTTATAGCGAATACAATAAGGAAAGCTATGTACGCTGCGGAATTCCAGAAGACAAAATTCACGTCATCCCGCTTGGGGTGGACGAGAAAGTTTACCACACTGGTGTGAAAGCTCTAGATTTAAAACCTTCCTCTTTTCGGTTTCTGTTCGTCGGAGGGACGATTGGACGTAAGGGAATTGATACTCTCGTTCAAGCTTACCTAAATGAATTTACTGTGAATGATGATGTTTGTTTGTTTATTAAAGACACTGGAACCCAGTCTTTTTATAAAGGAATAACGCTGGAAAAGATGATTCATGAAGCCATGTCAGATCCAAAAAATCCGCGCATTGTCTACATGGATCATGATTTTTCAGAAACGGAGCTGGCGGGATTATATAAGGCGTGTGATTGTTTAGTTCATCCTTATAGGGGAGAGGGATTCGGGTTGCCTATTGCAGAAGCTATGGCATGTGGAATCCCGGCGATTGTGCCGGATAAAGGTTCATGTCAGGATTTTTGCAATGCGGAAACAGCATTCCTTGTACCCTCTAAGGAGGTTCTTTTACCAGAGAAAAAAGTTGGTGATCTTGATACAGTGGACTATCCATGGTGGCTGTCGATTGATAGGGCCGATCTACAGCAAACAATGCGGTTTGCATACGAGAACCCTTCGTTGGTCAAGAAAAAAGGACAGGAAGCAAGCCGGCATATTTTATCCTCATTTACCTGGGTAAAAAGCGCCCAGGCAGTTTCTGACAGAATCAGACAGTTGGCTAATGAGAAAACAGGCCCGAAAACAGCCCACGAGGATATTATTAAACTGGAGCTGGAGAATGGAAATGAACATTATCAAAAAAATTTTTTTGAAGATGCATTAGGAATCTATCTGAACATTCTTTCAGTATACCCCTTAACAATTATGGCGAGGTACAATGCAGTCATCATTTATATCCAACAAAAAAACTATTCCGCTGCAATTGAACATCTTGTTTACATTGCTGACAATATGGAGCAACAAGATAATGACTTTCGAGAGAATATCCTGCTCATGATGAGATTTTGTTATTCACAGCTGTAGTCCTTAATGACCTGGAACACATTAACAGAGGAAATGCAAACCTCTGCTATTGGCAGGGGATATGGGTGATATATGTACGTATACGCATATAATCAACGAAATAGACATTCCCGTTACAGTAATCGATGCTTCAAATATTAGCTATCAATACCATCTCAAACGCAGTGAAGTATGGGTCATCGTTAAAGGTGAAGGTGAATTTGTATTGGATGAAAAGGTATCTTATGAAACACTTGGTGATGTCTTGAATATACTTATCAGAGCAAAACATGCGCATAAAGCTATTAGAATATTGAATGTATTGAAGTGCAGATGGCTAGTGAACTTGAGGAAGACGATATTGTACGGTTGCTTCTGTCCTGGGTGGAAATGAAGGAATCTTTTTAAATACTGATATTGGTGTTTATTATTAAAAAACTTGTGGCGAGCATATTTGATATTTGTTATTAACACGTTTTAGGAAGGGTAAAAATATGAAAATATTATATCTATCCGTTCATGAGGTATTAGAGTATGATGAGCTAAAAATATTTACTGAATTAGGATATGAATGTTACTGCCACGGTGCTTACTCTCGTCCTCATAAAGGTAGTAGACTCCGTCCCCCAATTCCAGAAATGAAATTTGACCCACATTTTGCTGATATGGTTGATCGATTTCCTAATGATAATCTACATCCTGAAATGATTGAAGACAAGGATATCATAATTATTATGCATGATCCTTTAATTATTATAAACAATTGGGAAAAGATTAAACACAAACGAGTTATCTGGCGATCAATCGGGCAATCTGATCCAACGGTTGAGAATATGCTCCGCCCATACAGGGAGCAAGGGATGGAAATTGTCAGATATTCTCCCAGGGAAAAATTAATACCAGATTATATAGGGGAAGATGCCATGATCCGGTTCTACAAAGATCCTGAGGAGTATAGCGGGTGGGAAGGTAGTAAGGGACAGATTATGACAATAAGTCAATCCATGAAAAAGTATTGGATCGGTTCCAACTACAATCTATTCCATCTCGCTTGTCTAGGGTTTCCAGTCAAATTATTTGGCCCTGGAAATGAGGATGCACCAGAGAGCGGGGGGATGCTGACATATGAACAGATGAAGCAAGAGCTGAGGCAAAATCGGGCGTTTTTTTATACAGGAACCCGGATCACGAGTTATACTCTTGGATTCATTGAGGCATTTATGACAGGCATACCCATTGTTTCCATTTCAGAAATGCAAGGAAACCATCCATTACTTAAACAACGTACTTTTGAAGTTCATGAAATTATTGAAAATGAAAAAGAGGGGTTTGTTTCCGATAATCTTTTAGAATTAAGACATTATTTAAATGAATTATTAAACAATTATGATCTTGCAAAGGAAATCAGTAATAACGCTAGAGCTAAGTCAATCCAGTTATTTGGTAAAGAGAAAATAAAAGATCAATGGAGAGTATACCTGAATAAATAATAAAAGGGTTTATTTATCTACTAAATTAATGTAGAGAACCTGTAGAAACTAATGCGATATGCATATGAAAATCAGAAAGAATAAAAACAAAAGGTAAGAAGGCTAGACTTGATATGGAAAAATCTTTCATGGAATGATGCAGGAGTCTTACTGAAAGTACAATAGAAAAGGTGTTGTTGAAAAATGTTCGGAACTTATATTGGAAATAATAGAATGCTTGTCACCTTAAAATCGGGTGGTAAGATTCATGCACTAGCTGATGATTTGAGTGTTACAACAGCATTGTTGATTGATGGTTATTTCGAGTTAGGTTTATCAAATTATATTTTGAGGAGTATTCGTGAAGGAATGAATGTGGTTGATGTAGGGGCAAACATTGGATACTTCAGTGTAATGCTTGGATTTAAGGTAGGAATTACAGGAAAAGTTACTGCTTATGAGCCTAATGATAAGGTATATCAATTAGTATTAGATAACCTAACACTTAATGAACATAAGCATAATGCTGTTGTAAAAAAATTAGGAGTTTATTCTGAAAATACAAAATTAACATTTCATGTTTCAGATAGATTCCAAGGAAATAGTTCTATTAAACAGCATAGTGACCAATATAAGAACGATTTTAAATCTGATGAAACACATTCCATTACAATTGATACGGTTGCTTTAGATAATGAAAATCTAGGACATATTGATTTCCTGAAGATTGATACAGAAGGCGGTGAGTATCATGTATTTAAAGGAATGAAAAATATTCTAGACAATAAACAAGTGGATACAGTAGTATTTGAACTTAACAAAAGCATGTTACAAGATGATGTACAGCCATTTTATGAACTACTTAAATCATATGAAGGAGACTATCATTATCATTTACTTACACCTAATGGTGAATTAATCAGAACAGGTATAGATGCCATCTATAGAAAGGATTTTATCGAGAATATTGTAATGACGAAAGGTTGATCAAAGTATGGACCTGAACCAGTATGAGAAGTCGTATTATTCACAAAACGGTGAAGATGGAATCATTCAAGAGATACTTAACCGTATCTCCCTCCAAGCAGATTATTTTGTAGAGTTTGGTGTCGAATCAGGATTGCAATGTAACTGTAGATACCTATATAACAATTTATGGAAAGGACTTATGGTTGAAGGTAATGAAGATTACTACAAGCAACTAAGAAGTAATTATGATATTTTCAACCTAAAAACAGTCAATTCATTCATTACAAAAGATAATATCGTAGAAATATTTAAGAAAAACAAAGTACCTAGAGATTTTGGCTTGCTTTCAGTTGATATAGATGGCAACGACTATTGGGTGCTAAAAGAAATACTAGGAAGCTTTACACCATTGGTAATAGTTTCAGAATACAATGCCTACTATCAACCTACTATTGAATGGATTATGAAGTATAATCCTAATCATATTTGGGATGGAACTAGCTATTTTGGTTCAAGTTTGCAATCACTTACTAAACTATGCAATACATTCGATTATGCATTAGTATGTACCGATAGCAAAGGTGTTAATGCATTCTATGTGAGGAGAGATTTATTAAATGATAACTTGTTAGAATTAACTCCATCACAAGCATATCACCCTCCTGGTTATTATGGTCATCTTAATAATGGCAAATACGGACACCCGTATAGAGATGGAGAACATACCACGGAGTGAAAATCATGAAAGCAATCATCTTGTGTGGGGAACAAGATTAAGACCCGTCAGGAAACACTACACCTTAACTATTGTTGCCAATTGGAGAAACACCACACCTAGAACAGATTGTGGAGAGTGACGCTTGGTAATTGATACTTTAAATAGAGTGGAAGGAAATCATATTTGTTTTGTTGAGGGTACGATGATTTGTTTTCAATTTTGCAGGGATGGCCGATAATTTGGCCACTGACACTTTTAGAAAGGGAGGAGATTAGTGTATGGCTCAGCCTACAGGAATTATATGGGTAGGTCCAATAGGAGATATGGGGGGATACGGTAATGTTACCAGGAATTATTTGAGAGCTTTGCAGCATATTGGACTACCGGTACATGTAGTAACTACGGGTAAGATCAGTCATGAAATTGGCGAAGACGATATCAAGCTAGTGACTGATTTCTTAAAGGCTAGACAGGATCCGGGCGATAATCCGGTGCTTGTGATTCATGGTACTCCGGAGTCATTTATAGGGTTTGAAAAAGCAGGTTATTATAAAACAATTGGAATTACCCTGTTTGAAACAGACCGCATCCCTATGCATTGGGCAAACATTTGTAATGATTTAGATGAGATTTGGGTTCCCACTCAATTTAATTATCAGACATTTACAGAATCCGGTGTTGATTCCTCAAAAGTTCACGTTATTCATTATCCAATAGAGAGCAGCATATACGCGAAACCATTCGACCCCTACCCTTTTTCTGACGAAGTAAAGTCTTTTAAGTTTCTATACACATTAGCGTTTGATTACCGAAAAGGGTTGGATTTGCTCATTCAAAGCTATTGTATGGAATTCTCGTCTACGGATGACGTTAGCCTGATTTTAAAAATTTATGTTCCCGGATGGATTACCCAGGAGAATTTATTTGAATTATTAACCACATATATACCAAATAAGGGAAATAACCCTCATATTCAGTTCATCATTGAAAACACTCCTCGAGAAGATTTGCTTTGTTTATATTCAAGCTGTGACTGCTATGTTTCCACTGAAAGGGCCTGCGGGTGGGGGATGCCCCAGATGGAGGTAATGGCGATGGGAAAATCGGTTATATCTATTAACTGGGGGGGAGTCACAGAATATATGAACGAACATAATAGCTTTTTAATTGAACCGGAGCAAGAACTAGAGCCCGTAAACCCTGAATTACAGCGCACAAGAATGATCCATTATTATGGACATAAATGGGCAAAGGTTAAAGAACAAAACGTTAGAAAGGTTTTGCGGGAAGCGTTCGAAAACCATAAAAAAAGAGAAGAAATTTCAATGCAGGCAAAACAAGATATAAAAAATCATTTCTCTCCACAAGTAATCGCTGAGCAAATGAAGGCCCGGTTATTTTCTTAATCTTTATATAAAGGATCAAGACAAATTAGTCTGTTCCTTAAATATAAAGATTTTTTTTGTTTTAAAATGTACTTTTTTCTTAAGTAAAAGGGAATAGAAGAAGCCAATAACCGCATAGAAAATACATAGGAATTCTTACAGTAAAAAAATCAGGGGAGGATATCCATGAAAAGAACTCTCATAACAGGTATAACCGGCCAGGATGGTTCATATTTGGCAGAACTTCTTCTCGAAAAGGGATATAAGGTATATGGTTTAAAAAGAAGAACCTCAACAGAAACCTATGAAAATATTAAACATATACAAAATGAAATTGAGTTTATATCCGGTGATTTATCTGATCTATCCTCATTAATACAGGCTGTGGAAATTTCTAAACCAGATGAAGTCTATAACCTTGGTGCACAATCTTTTGTAGCTGATTCCTGGTCCCAGCCAGTGTATACGGCAGAGATTACTGGTCTTGGTACACTAAATATGTTGGAAGCAGTCAGGCAAATAAAGCAGGATGCTCGTTTTTACCAGGCTTCAAGTTCTGAAATGTTTGGAAAGGTAGTTGAAACCCCTCAAACGGAAACGACCCCGTTTTATCCCCGAAGTCCTTATGGTGTTGCTAAAGTATATGGGCATTGGATTACCGTTAATTATCGTGAGAGTTATGATTTATTTGCCTGTTCAGGAATTTTATTCAACCATGAATCACCGCGAAGGGGAATACAATTTGTTACACGGAAAGTAACTGATGCTGTAGCGAGAATTAAACTCGGCCTTCAAACGGAGCTTCGCCTTGGAAATCTTGATGCAAAACGGGACTGGGGTTTTGCTGGTGATTATGTAAAAGCAATGTGGCTCATGCTTCAACAGGAAAAGCCGGACGATTTTGTCGTGGCAACTGGAAAGACTCATACAGTATGTGATCTTGTTGAAACTGCCTTTGATCATGTTGGATTGAAATGGGAGGATTACGTTGTCCAGGATCCTGCATTTATGAGGCCGGCAGAAGTAGATTTGCTCCTCGGAAACCCCCAGAAGGCAAAAAGAGAGTTGGGATGGGAGCCTAAGGTTTCCTTTGAGGATTTAGTAAAAATGATGGTAGACCATGATCTGAAAAAGTACGGTCAAACTACATGAAGGCTTTGATTACGGGAATTACAGGATTTGTCGGTAAACATCTGGAGGCCTTCTTAAGTGATAAAGCTGATGTTTATGGAATTTCAAGATCAAAAAGAAGCGAGAAGCATATATTTGAAGTAGATTTACTTTCTGAAACAAAAATCATTCAGTTAATTAAGGAAATTAAACCTACGCACATTTTCCACCTTGCAGGGTTAAGCAATGTAAAGGATTCTTGGAAACATAAAGCGGATTTTATTCAGGCTAATGTGATGGGAACGATTCATTTATTGGAAGCTGTAAGGAAAATAAATAACCCAATTAAAGTCTTGACAGTTGGGTCATCAGAGGAGTATGGACTTATTCCGAAAGGGTTAGACAAAGTCACGGAGGAAACAGCATTAAATCCAGTTAGTCCATATGGAATCAGCAAGTGTGCGATAAGTATGCTTGTGAATTTATATTATAAGTCATATGGATTAAACGTCATACATGCCAGACCTTTTAATCATATAGGACCTGGCCAGAGGTTAGGATTCGTAACATCTGATTTTGCCTATCAAATAGCGCTTATCAATAAAGGGAGAACAAAAGATCCTATCCTCCGAATTGGGAATTTAAAAACGGCAAGGGATTTTACCGATGTAAGGGATATTGTGGAAGCTTATTACAATATCGCATGTTTCGGTAAAGCGGGGGAAGCTTATAATGTGTGTACAGGCCAAGAAGTTTATATTCAAGACATATTAGAGAAATTTATAAGTTTTTCAAATAAAAAGATCGATCTCGTAGTTGACCCAAGCAAAATAAGAGTGGCAGAGATTCCAAAATTAGTAGGGGAACCTGAAAAATTGTTTAAATTAACGGGATGGAAACCGAAACGGGAACTTGAGGATACATTAAAAGACATTTATGATTACTGGATAGGAGTTTTATGAAATAATGCCCCTATTTCATCTTCTTGTTCTCAATAAGAGTGTTCTTTTCGAAGAGTGAAATGTTTTAAGAGCCTTTCTGGACAGGAAAGGCTCTTTATGTGCGCTTGGCAGCGCATCGTTCTAATGGGTTAAAGTCCCTAACATGCCGTTGTGGCGGAAATGTATAGCTAACAGGTAGTGCGAGAATCGTGAGATTTCGTGCGGAAGACCTGAAGGCAAAACTCGGAACAGGTGGCTGAAACCATGTTGGCTGGTAAGATGGGGTAACCCTGCATAAAATGGGGATGTCCAATACCACTCTGTATCTTACTAGTACTTCGGTAAGGGGATAACAGGTATGAGTTGTCATCCACTTGTGGACACGCCCTCCAAATGAAAACTTTGCGCCTACCATTTTCTTGCCATACACCAATTCCTTTTAATCATGTAAAATAGAGAGTAGGGGGGATTGGAATGAATTTAAAGGCGGGTTTATGGCAACAGCAAACATTAAAATTGGCGATGACGCAGGAGCTCTCGCAGGCGATTGCTCTTTTGCAGTATTCGGCACAGGAGCTGGCGGCTTTTATAGAAAATAAAGCGCTTGAAAATCCTCTTTTACAGGTTGAACATGGAAATGTTCATCCAATGAATCCATTAATTGACCGGAACCGTAGGAAACACCAGAAGGCGGAAAAAGACTGGATTGAACAAATTGCTGACAAGCCGATTTCGCTGGAAGATCAATTAATTTCCCAGTTGAATTTAAAGAACTTCTCAGCGAAGCAATTAAGAGTCATCCGCCATCTTATCCAAAATATAGATGTAAACGGTTACTTCCTGGGTGATCTAACTGAAATAGCCCAAACATTAAATACACCAATAGAGCTTGTAGAAAAAAGTTTAAAGATCATTCAGTCCCTTGAACCTGTCGGTATTGGGGCGCGCAGCCTGCAGGAATGCTTATTGCTTCAATTAGAATATGAATATCCGGATAATGAACTGGCGCAGCAAATCATTTCAAACTATTTTGTTCTCTTTGCGGAAAAGAAGTGGAAGCAGATTGCAAAAGAGCTGCAGGTTTCACTTAAAGATATTCAAGATGTTTTTGATGAAATTCAATTGCTTAACCCAAAGCCGGGAGCACTTTTAGGCCATGATACAACAACCTATATTATTCCTGATACAATTGTTGAACGAAACGGGGAAGGATATACTGTAAGAATGTTTGATGACAACCTTCCAAGGATTAGTTTTAATGAGCACTATTATCAAAAAATCAATTCCAGACCTGACAACGATCAGCAGGTAAACCGCTTTTTACAGGATAAGTTTCAGGATTATCAATGGATTATGAAAAGTATTGAACAGAGGAAAGAAACCCTTACCAAGGTCGTTGCTAAGATTGTAGAGAAACAGTTATTATTTTTTCAAAAAGGACCTAAACATTTGCAGCCGATGACAATGAAGGAAATTGCAGGCGAGCTTGAGATTCATGAATCTACTGTAAGTCGTGCAGTCAGGGAAAAGTATGTCCAAACACCGGTAGGGACATATCCCTTAAAAACCTTTTTTACCAGCACAATTCAAACTGTTTCTGAAGAAAATACTTCGTCGTCTCAAGTGAAAAATGCGATTTCACTTTTAATAGAAAAAGAGAATAAACAAAAGCCGCTTTCCGATCAAGAGATTGTGGAACAATTAAAAAATACGGAGGGGATTGTGGTCTCAAGACGTACCATTGCCAAGTACCGCGACCAATTAGGCATTCCTTCCTCCTCAAAACGAAAAAGGTTTGATTGAAAGGAGGAGAATTGATTTGCGAGAGCATGCCATTACCTTATACACTCGGAAACAATGTCCTTTATGTGATAAAGCAAAAAAATCTTTACTGGAGCTACAAGAAGAGTGGAATTTTTCTTTAAAGGAAATTGATATTGCTGAAAGTGATGATTTAACTGAACGTTTTGGACTAATGATTCCCGTTGTTTATCTTGATGGAGAAGAAATCGCTTTTGGTATGGTTAACAAATTTGACATAAGTAACCGCTTACAGGTAAAAAGGGCAATCTTTTAAGTTGAAATAGGTTTTCACTCCTGTTAAAATAAAAAGTGTAGCAGGGGTGATTTTTTTACATGTGGTGGGACATAATATGTCTATGGTGGACGTTTTTTGACCAACTACATAAAATAAAGGAGCATGCAACACATGCAGTCATTCATCGACATTCAAAAGAAATTATTACCTGATCTCCTTCAAGTATTGCAGAAAAGATATTCCATCCTTAGAAACATTGGATTTATGCAGCCTGTCGGAAGAAGGAGCTTAGCAGTCAGCCTTGGATTTACTGAAAGAATTCTTCGCAGTGAAGTGGAATTTTTAAAGGATCAAAACTTAATTTACACAAATAATGTTGGGATGAGTTTGACATCTGAAGGAAAAAATTTACTCGAAGTTCTTGAAGGCTTGATGCGCGAATTGAAGGGTATTGATGTACTAGAATTAGAACTGAAACATCGCCTTGGAATCAAAAAGGCAATCATCGTACCCGGAAATAGTGATGAATCTCCGATGGTGAAAAGTGAACTTGGAAAAGCATGTGCAACTAGCATGAAAATGCTTCTCGGAGGAAAAAATATCATCGCTGTAACTGGCGGGTCCACAATGGCAACAGTAGCAGAGGAACTCTCACCGGAACTTGGTAATAAAGAGCTACTTTTTGTTCCTGCCCGTGGGGGAATTGGAGAAGATGTTCAGAACCAAGCTAATACAGTTAGTTCGATTATGTCAAAGAATACCCATTCTAAACACCGTGTTTTTTATGTACCGGACCAAGTCAGTCCTGAGATTTATGAGTCATTGCTTAAAGAACCCGACATTCATGAGGTAATACAACTAATTCAATCCGCAAGCATGGTTCTGCACGGAATTGGAGATGCTATCACAATGGCTAAACGAAGAAAAACGCCACCGGAAGAAATGAACAAGATCGAAGGTGGAAAAGCAGTTAGTGAAGCATTTGGCTATTACTTTAATGAAGAAGGCGAAATTGTCCACAAAGCATTAACAATCGGTCTGCAGCTGAATGATCTGGCAAGGATACCAAATGTAATTGCAGTAGCAGGCGGAAGCTCTAAAGCCAAAGCAATAAAATCGTATATGAAACAAGCGCCATCATCGACGATTTTAATTACCGATGAAGGTGCGGCAAGAATGTTATTAAAAGGGTAACACCTTTTTAAATAAAATAGACTCACCCAAACAAAGGAGGAAATTTTATCATGACAGTAAAAGTAGGAATTAATGGATTTGGACGTATCGGACGTAACGTATTCCGTGCGGCATTAAACAACAGCAATGTGGAAATCGTAGCAATTAATGACTTAACAGATGCAAATATGCTTGCGCATCTTTTAAAATACGATACAGTTCACGGAACTCTTTCTGAAGATGTTACAGTTGATGGTGAATACCTAGTAGTTGGCGGTAAAAAAGTAAAAGTTATTGCTGAACGCGACCCTGCACAACTTGGTTGGGGAGAGCTTGGTGTTGAGGTAGTTGTAGAATCTACAGGCCGTTTCACTAACCGTGAAGATGCTGCGAAACACCTTGAAGCAGGTGCGAAAAAAGTTATTATCTCTGCTCCGGCTTCAAACGAAGATATTACAATCGTAATGGGTGTTAACGAAGATAAATACGATGCAAACAACCACCATGTATTATCAAATGCTTCTTGTACTACTAACTGCCTTGCACCATTTGCAAAGGTATTAAATGATACATTCGGAATCAAGCGCGGTATGATGACAACTGTTCACTCATATACAAATGACCAACAAATCCTTGATTTACCACACAAGGACTACCGTCGTGCGCGTGCAGCTGCTGAAAACATGATCCCAACATCAACTGGTGCAGCTAAAGCCGTTTCTCTAGTTTTACCGGAACTTAAAGGTAAATTAAACGGTATGGCAATGCGTGTTCCAACTCCAAACGTTTCTATTGTTGACTTAGTTGCAGAATTAGAAAAAGACGTTACTGCTGAAGAAATCAATGCAGCATTAAAAGAAGCAGCTGAAGGTCCATTAAAAGGAATTCTAGCATACAGCGAGCTTCCATTAGTTTCTAGCGATTACAATGGCGCTACTGTTTCTTCTACAATTGATGCATTATCAACAATGGTTCTTGAAGGCAATATGGTTAAAGTATTATCTTGGTATGATAACGAAGTTGGTTACTCTAACCGCGTTGTTGACCTAGTTGATTACATCGCTGCAAAAGGACTTTAATTATACATTTAAATCATTGGCTTAGGATTGAAATCTCAATCTTAAAAGGGCTATAATGATTAATGGTATTACAAAGGGGAGCGGGGGAGATTCCCCCGCTCCTTTTTTAATGCAACCTGTTTTTATAGTAGCTTATACTCTAGGAGGCTCTTCGCATGAACAAAAAATCATTAAAAGATGTTGATGTTAAAGGGAAACGCGTTTTTTGCCGGGTAGATTTTAACGTCCCGATGCAGGATGGAGAAATTACGGATGAAACAAGGATTCGCGCAGCATTGCCAACCATTCAGTATTTAATGGACAACGGTGCGAAAGTAATTTTAGCAAGCCACTTCGGTCGTCCGAAGGGAAAAGTTGTTGAAGAAATGCGCTTAACTCCAGTTGGCGTACGACTTTCCGAATTGCTTGGTAAAGAAGTGAAAAAAGCAGATGAAGCATATGGTGATTCTGTTAAAGCGTTAATTGAAACAATGAACGAAGGCGATGTCCTTCTACTCGAAAACGTTCGTTTTTATCCCGGCGAAGAAAAGAATGATCCGGAATTAGCTAAAAACTTTGCTGAGCTTGCTGATGTTTATGTGAATGACGCATTTGGTGCTGCTCACCGTGCACATGCTTCCACAGAAGGAATTGCGCATAACCTTCCTGCTGTTGCCGGCTTTTTAATGGAAAAGGAACTTGAAGTACTAGGCAAAGCTTTATCAAATCCGGAACGTCCTTTTACTGCAATAATCGGTGGTGCGAAAGTTAAGGATAAAATCGGTGTTATTGAGAATTTATTAGAAAAAGTTGATAACCTCATCATCGGCGGCGGTTTGGCTTATACCTTTGTTAAAGCGCAAGGACATGAAATTGGAAAATCGCTTCTTGAAGCAGATAAGATTGATCTTGCAAAGGAATTTATGGATAAAGCGAAGGAAAAAGGCGTTAATTTCTATACGCCTGTTGATGCAGTTATTGCGGATGATTTCTCGGCAGACGCTAATTCAAAAGAAGTATCCATTGAAGAAATTCCTGCTGATTGGGAAGCACTTGATATCGGACCAAAAACGGCTGCGATTTATCGTGATGTGATTCAAAAATCAAAGTTAGTGATTTGGAACGGACCCATGGGTGTATTTGAAATCGATAAATTTGCTAATGGAACAAAAGCAGTTGCGGAAGCACTTGCCGATTCAGAAGGTACATATTCGGTTATTGGCGGCGGGGACTCTGCAGCAGCAGTAGAAAAGTTCAATTTGGCTGATAAAATGAGCCATATTTCCACTGGCGGCGGAGCATCGCTTGAATTTATGGAAGGCAAAGCACTTCCGGGCGTTATTGCTTTAAACGATAAATAATTTTTTAACTCAAGGCTATGTTAAAGCTCATTGTTGATTTAGCTCACTATGTTGATTGATTGGAGCGGAAATCAACAGGCAAGTTTAACAGAGCCTAACTCAAAATAATTTTATTTACTTTTTTCTGATTTACAAGCCGAGAAAGGATGTGCCAGCATGCGTAAACCTATCATTGCAGGTAACTGGAAAATGAACAAAACACTTTCTGAAGCAAAAAGCTTTGCTGAAGAAGTAAAAAGCCTTGTACCTGCTCAAGAAAAAATGGAATCTGTCATTTGTGCACCTGCATTATTTTTACAAAGCCTAGTAGAAACTGTTAAAGGCAGCAATGTGAAAATTGGTGCTCAAAATATGCATTTTGAAGAAAGCGGAGCATTTACCGGTGAAATCAGCCCGAATGCTTTAGCAGACCTCGGTGTACAGTATGTAATCATTGGTCATTCAGAACGTCGTGAAATGTTCAATGAAACAGACGAATCAGTCAACAAAAAGACGCTTGCTGCGTTCAAATATAACCTAACACCTATTGTTTGTTGTGGTGAAACACTTGAACAACGCGAAAATGGTGAAACAATGAATCTTGTTGGCTCACAAATTGAAAAAGCTCTAACAGGACTAAGCGATGATCAAGTGAAACAAACGGTAATTGCTTACGAGCCAATTTGGGCAATTGGTACGGGAAAATCTTCTACTGCTGAGGATGCAAACGAAGTTTGTGCGCATATCCGTCAGGTAGTTGCGAAACAATTCTCTGAGGATGTTGCAGCTGCTGTAAGAATCCAGTACGGTGGAAGTGTTAAGCCTGGAAATATCAAAGAATATATGGCACAACCGGATATTGATGGTGCATTAGTAGGCGGAGCAAGCCTTGAAGCACAATCATTCTTGCAACTTTTGGAGGCAGGACAATATGAGTAAGTCACCAGTCGCCTTAATCATCCTGGATGGTTTCGGTTGTCGAAGCGAACACAAAGGAAATGCGGTCTACCATGCGAAGAAACCGAATTTTGACCGTTTCTGGGGCACCTTTCCGCATTCTCATTTAACAGCTTCCGGTGAGGCTGTCGGTCTTCCTGAAGGACAAATGGGGAATTCTGAAGTTGGGCATTTAAATATTGGTGCAGGCCGAATTGTTTACCAAAGTTTAACCCGTGTGAATATTGCGATTCGTGAAGGCGAATTTGAAAAAAATGAAACGTTTACTGCTGCAGTGGAACATGTGAAGAAAAAGGGTACTGCCCTTCATTTATTTGGCTTGCTGTCTGATGGCGGCGTTCATAGCCATATCAATCATATGTTTGCATTGTTAAAGATTGCAAAAGATGAAGGTGTGGAAAAAGTCTATGTTCATGCTTTCCTCGACGGCCGTGATGTCGGACCGAAGACAGCAGCAACATATATTCAGCAAACACTGGATAAAATGAAGGAGTATGGTGTTGGAGAATTAGCGACTATTTCCGGTCGATACTATTCCATGGACAGGGACAAGCGCTGGGAGCGGGTTGAAAAATCCTACCGTGCAATGGTTTATGGTGAGGGACCGACTTACACCAATCCGTTAGAATTAGTAGAAGATTCCTATCAGCATGGAATTTTTGATGAATTCGTCATTCCGTCTGTTATTACGAAAGAAGACGGACAACCAGTCGCCACGATTCAGGATGATGATGCTGTTATTTTCTACAACTTCCGACCTGACCGGGCAATTCAAATTTCTAATACGTTTACAAATGAGGATTTCCGCTCCTTTGATCGCGGACCAAAGCATCCGAAAAATTTATTCTTTGTTTGCTTAACACACTTCAGTGAAACGGTTGATGGGTATGTAGCATTTAAACCAACGAACTTGGATAATACCATCGGTGAAGTGTTTGCCCAAAATGGTTTAAAACAACTTAGAATTGCCGAGACCGAAAAATATCCGCATGTGACATTCTTTATGAGCGGCGGACGCGAAGAGAAATTCCCCGGAGAAGAACGGATATTAATTAATTCTCCAAAGGTTGCTACCTATGACCTTCAACCGGAAATGAGTGCCTATGAAGTGACGGACGCGTTACTCAAGGAAATTCAAGCGGATAAATTTGATGCGATTTTATTAAATTTTGCTAATCCTGACATGGTTGGGCATTCCGGAATGCTTGAGCCAACTATTAAAGCGATTGAAACCGTTGATGAATGTTTAGGAAAAGTGGTTGATTTAATTCTTGAAAAAGGCGGATATGCAATCATTACCGCTGACCACGGAAATGCCGATGAAGTGGTGACGCTAGAAGGCGAGCCAATGACGGCACACACAACGAATCCTGTACCGGTTATTGTGACGAAAGCCGGTGTAGACTTACGCGATGGCGGCATCCTTGGAGATTTAGCTCCAACGATGTTGGATTTATTAGGTTTAGAAAAACCGGCCGAAATGACCGGAACATCATTGATTAAAAAATAATTTAAATTTTAAGGAGAGATACAAATGCCATTTATTGTTGATGTATACGCACGTGAAGTTTTAGATTCCCGCGGTAACCCTACTGTTGAAGTTGAAGTTTTTACTGAGTCAGGCGCTTTCGGACGCGCATTAGTTCCAAGCGGTGCTTCTACAGGTGAATACGAAGCTGTTGAACTTCGTGATGGCGATAAAGAACGCTATCTTGGCAAAGGCGTTTTAAAAGCTGTTGATAATGTTAACGAAATTATTGCTCCATACCTTGTTGGCGAAGAATTCAGTGTTTTAGATCAAGTTTCAATTGATAACGCATTAATTGAATTAGATGGAACAGAAAACAAAGGCAAATTGGGTGCGAACGCTATTCTTGGTGTTTCTATGGCGGTTGCTCACGCTGCAGCAAATTATTTAGATATTCCTTTATACCAATACCTTGGCGGATTCAACTCTAAACAGCTTCCGGTTCCAATGATGAATATTGTAAACGGTGGAGCTCATGCCGATAACAACGTTGATATCCAGGAATTCATGGTTATGCCGGTAGGTGCGCCAAACTTTAAAGAAGCCCTTCGTATGGGTGCGGAAATTTTCCATAGCTTAAGATCAGTTCTTAAAGGCAAAGGCCTTAATACTGCTGTAGGTGACGAAGGCGGCTTTGCTCCAAACTTAGGCTCAAACGAAGAAGCTCTTCAAACGATTATTGAAGCAATCGAAAAAGCCGGCTACAAGCCTGGTGAAGAAGTTATGTTGGCAATGGACGTAGCGTCTTCTGAAATTTACAACAAAGAAGATGGAAAATACCATCTTGAAGGTGAAGGCGTTGTGAAAACTTCTGAAGAAATGGTTGCATGGTATGAAGAGCTTGTTTCTAAATACCCAATCATCTCTATCGAAGACGGATTAGATGAAAACGACTGGGAAGGCCATAAGCTGTTAACAGAACGTATTGGCAGCAAAGTTCAATTAGTTGGGGATGACTTGTTCGTTACCAATACGAAAAAGCTTGCTGAAGGTATTGAAAAAGGAATTGCTAACTCTATCCTTATTAAAGTTAACCAAATTGGTACCCTTACTGAAACCTTTGATGCAATCGAAATGGCTAAACGTGCCGGTTACACTGCCGTTATCTCTCACCGTTCCGGTGAAACCGAAGACAGCACAATTGCTGACATCGCAGTAGCAACAAACGCCGGTCAAATCAAAACGGGTGCTCCATCTCGTACAGACCGTGTAGCGAAATACAACCAATTGCTTCGTATCGAAGATCAATTAGGTGAATCCGCTAAGTTTAACGGAATTAAATCTTTCTATAACTTAAGCAAGTAAACACTAGGAGGCACTCATTTTTTGATGAGTGCCTTTTTATTGTTTAGGAAATTATAAAATAATTTGGTATAGATAACTTGAAAAAGTATCTGAATCCAGCTCCATAAGGAAAGCTTCGGCAGCATTAGCATCGCACGAAGAAAAAGCGATAGCTTTTTCGAGGAGCGCCCAGCGGCTAGTGGACTTCGCTCTTCTCCCTACGATAAGTCAACATCGTATCGCTAACGCTATCCGTGTTTCCTTTATCTCAGTCGAAGCGCTCCAGTCCTGTCGTGCGCTAACCGGGCGCTTGCGCCTTTTGTTCCGCGATAATGTGGTTTCCTACAGCCTCCTAAAAGCTGTCACAATAACTACTATTGTTAAAAGGGCATTTATATGGTAAATTAAGAATACTGTGAAATGTACGTCTAACAGGAGGTGGCCTTCATGCATGTATTGGTTGTAACATTATTAGTAATCGTAAGTATTGGACTCATTGGAGTTGTTTTACTTCAAGCCGGTAAGAGCGCCGGATTATCCGGAGCCATTTCGGGTGGTGCCGAATCACTGTTCGGAAAGCAAAAAGCACGGGGGATTGATTTGATACTTCACCGTATTACTATTATTTTATCAATTTTATTCTTTGTTCTTGCTATCGCTGTTACTTACTTTAAAATCTAACCCGGCTGCTGGCCGGGTTTTTTGTCGTTTCATTAGAAAAATCCGGACCTGTGGATCTTTGTTTCAGTTTGCTGATTTGAAGGACTGTTTTCTTGTTGATAGAAAGGAATTTGTAGATAATTTATCCGCTTTAAATTTTAACTTCCCCACTTCGTAAGCCTTATTTCTGGAATGTTCACCCCCTCTTTGCTTAAACTAAGATAAGTTAACTGATTTTTAAAGGAGTTTTACAGATGAGAGTGACAATACCTAGGCCATTTACCTTTAAAGGAGGAAAAAGAGCCGTTCTTTTATTGCATGGTTTTACCGGCAATTCAGCAGATGTTAGGATGCTGGGCCGGTTTCTTGAAAAAAAAGGTTATACATGCCACGCACCACACTACAAAGGTCACGGCGTCCCACCGGAAGAACTAGTACATACAGGACCGGAAGATTGGTGGCAGGATGTAGTAAATGGATATGAATTTTTAAAAAGTAACGGACATACGGAAATTGCGGTCGCAGGACTTTCCCTAGGCGGCGTATTTTCTTTGAAATTGGGTTACACTGTACCTATAAAAGGTATTGTACCGATGTGTGCACCGATGTATATCAAAAGTGAAGAAGTTATGTACCAAGGAATTCTTGAATATGCCCGCGAATATAAAAAACGTGAAGGAAAATCAGAAGATCAAATCGAAATGGAAATGAATGAGTTTAAAAAAACTCCGATGAATACATTAAAGGCACTTCAGGAATTAATTGCCGATGTTCGTGATCATGTTGATATGATTTATTCCCCAACCTTCATTGTTCAGGCACGTCACGACCATATGATTAATACGGATAGCGCCAATATTATTTACCGTGAAGTGGAGTCAGATATTAAAGAAATTAAATGGTATGAAGAATCCGGCCATGTGATTACATTGGATAAAGAGCGGGAACAGCTTCATGAAGATATTTATGCCTTTTTAGAAAAATTAGATTGGAACGATTAAATCGTACCCCAAGGAGGGATTTGCTTGGAAGATAATATTCAAAAGCATGTAGACAGGCTTTTGCAATATATGAAGGATGAGGCATACAAACCATTAACGGTTCAAGAGCTTGAAACAGCCTTCGGTATTCAAGACTCGAGCGACTTTAAAGAGTTTGTAAAAGCGCTTGTTCAAATGGAAGAAAAAGGGTTAGTGGTTCGGACCCGCAGCAACCGCTATGGTTTGCCGCAAAAAATGAATTTAATTCGCGGAAAATTGACAGGCCATGCGAAAGGATTTGCGTTTGTGATTCCCGATGAGCCCGGAATGGATGATATTTTTATTCCGCCGAATGAAACAAACACCGCTATGCATGGTGATACCGTTTTAGCCCGTGTTTCATCGGAAACCTCCGGCCAGCGCCGTGAAGGCAGCATTATTCGCATCCTGGAGCGGGGTATCCAGCAAATGGTCGGAACGTATGTAGAAAGTAAGAGTTTTGGCTTTGTGATTCCCGATGATAAAAAGTTTGCCAGTGATATTTTTATCCCAAAATCGGCTTCCAAAGGAGCGGTTGAAGGACATAAAGTCGTTGTTAAGCTTGTCACCTACCCTGAAGGTAGGAAAAGTGCTGAGGGTGAAGTCATCGAAATTCTCGGGCACAAAAATGACCCTGGAGTCGACATCCTTTCCGTCATACATAAGCACGGGCTGCCGATGGCTTTCCCGGATGAGGTGCTAAAGCAGGCAATCGATACACCTGATACGATTGACGAGAGTGAATTGGCGAACCGACGCGATCTACGGAACGAAACAATTGTTACGATTGATGGTGCTGATGCGAAGGACTTGGATGATGCTGTAACCGTAACGAAGCTGGAAAATGGCAACTATAAGCTTGGCGTTCATATTGCCGATGTCAGCTATTATGTAAAAGAAGGAACACCAATTGACCTTGAAGCGGAAGAAAGAGCAACGAGTGTTTATTTAGTCGACAGGGTTATTCCAATGATTCCTCACCGGTTATCGAATGGGATATGTTCCTTAAATCCTAAAGTAGACCGTTTAGTGCTTTCTTGTAATATGGAAATCTCATCAGAAGGTCAAGTGGTGAACCATGAGATTTTCCAAAGCGTTATTAAAACAACTGAGCGCATGACCTATCATGATGTAAATAAGATTCTTGTCGATCAGGATGAGGAAACAATAGCTAGGTATGAGGCGCTTGTACCCATGTTTGAAATGATGGAAGAGCTTGCGGCGATTTTACGTAACAAAAGAATGAAGCGCGGCGCAATTGATTTTGATTTTAAAGAATCGAAGGTATTGGTAGATGATGAGGGTAAACCAACCGATGTTGTTCTCCGCGAACGTTCGGTTGCAGAGAGACTCATTGAAGAATTTATGCTTGCAGCGAACGAGACGGTTGCCGAGCATTTTCATTGGCTTGACGTACCGTTTATTTATCGGATTCACGAGGATCCGAAGGAAGATAAGCTGAGAAAGTTTTTCGAGTTTATTACCAACTTTGGCTATATTGTAAAAGGGACGGCGAATGATGTGCATCCAAGAGCCCTTCAGGAAATTATTGAAGAGGTTCAAGGGAAGCCCGAAGAAATGGTTGTATCAACCGTTATGCTCCGCTCGATGCAGCAGGCAAAATATGATCCGGAAAGCTTGGGACATTTTGGACTATCGACTGAGTTTTATACGCATTTTACATCGCCGATTCGCCGCTATCCCGATACAATCGTTCACCGTCTGATCCGTACCTATTTAATAGAAGGAAAACTCGATGAAACGACAAGGGAAAAATGGAATGCCCGTTTGCCTGAAATTGCTCAGCATTCTTCAAAAATGGAGCGCCGTGCGGTTGATGCGGAGCGTGAAACCGATGAGTTGAAGAAAGCGGAATACATGGAGGATAAGATTGGTGTTGAGTATGATGGGATTATCAGCTCGGTGACCAATTTTGGGATGTTCGTCGAGCTTCCAAATACGATTGAAGGTCTTGTTCATGTTAGTTACATGACTGATGACTATTACCGCTTTGATGAGCGCCATTTCGCCATGATTGGCGAACGGACAGGTAATGTGTTCCGAATCGGAGATGAGATTACTGTACGGGTTGTAAAGGTCAATAAAGATGAACGCTCAATTGATTTTGAAATCGTCGGCATGAAGGGTACTCGCAGAGAGCGATCCGAAACACCAAAAGTTTTCAAAACCGGTAGCGATACGAATAAGCCGCGACGAAACAAACAGCAGCAAGGTGACCGTAATAAAAAGTCTGAGACGTCAGGACAAGGTCAGGGGGACAAATCGAAAAAGAAGAAAAAATTTTACGATAATGTTCCGAAAGCAAAAAGTACAAAACGGAAAAAGAGAAGATAGTCATACGGGGGCCTCAACTTCGGCCCTCTTTTAATTGTCTGAACCTGTCCATTCTGCTAAAATAGTAGCCATAGAAGAGGTGAGAAACATGCCAAAAGGTGAAGGGAAAGTTGTCGCCCAAAATAAAAAGGCTTACCATGATTATTTTATTGAAGAAACCTATGAAGCGGGAATCGTTTTGCAGGGAACGGAAATTAAGTCGATTCGTGCGGGTAAAGTCAATTTAAAGGATTCCTATGCAAGAATCCAAAGTGGCGAAGCTGTTTTATTTGGAATGCACATCAGCCCATATGAGCAGGGGAATCGCTATAACCATGATCCATTAAGAACGCGAAAGCTTTTGCTTCATAAGCGTGAAATTAATAAGCTTATCGGTGAAACAAAAGAAGCCGGTTATGCACTTGTGCCGTTAAAGCTTTATTTGAAAAACGGCTTTTGTAAGGTACTGGTTGGGCTTGCAAAAGGTAAGAAGAATTATGATAAGCGGGAGTCCTTGAAACAAAAAGAAGCAAAACGTGAAATTGAACGAGCCTTCCGTGATCGTCAAAAAATGTAACTTACAAATAATTACAATTGAAAAATACGTTTAGTGTGGTATAATAAGTTTGTCGCTAAGTGATGCGACAGAAACTTATGCTCATAACAATTGTTGAGCTTTCGTTCGTCTAGCTTCATTTTTATAATGGGGACGCTACGGATTCGACAGGGGTAGTTTGAGCTTAGGTCGCGAGTCGAGGGGATCGGCCTCGTTAAAACGTCAAAGCCATAACTGGCAAAACTAACAACAACCTCGCTTTCGCAGCTTAATACTGCATAGCGGTTCCTCCCTCCATCGCCCATGTGGTAGGGTAAGGGACTCACTCTAAGTGGGCTACGCCGGATTCCACCGCCTGAGGATGAAGGAAGAGAACAACCAGGCTAGCTGACCGGACGCCTGTCGATAGGCATATGGCTCAGCGAAGCGCCAATATGTCGACTACACTCGTAGAAGCTTAAGTGCCGATATCTTTGGACGTGGGTTCGATTCCCACCGTCTCCACCATACATAGGTGGATAACAAGACCAGCAGAGATGCTGGTCTTTTCTATATCTGAAAAAATGCATCTTCGAATGTGATTTTCTTTTTTAGTAATTCTGAGTTATATTTCCCGTTTCGCGGAGTAACCTTTTCCTAATTTTCTAGTATCCAAAGAGAGCGGTTCCTTTTTTTATCTACTCTTAGATAATGGGTAATTTGTCTTAATATGTACAAAACAGTCTCTTTTTTCTTTATTATTAGTGAGTATGAGTCTTTATGGCGGTCGGGATTATAGTTCTTTTTATTATTTATTTCCCGCAAAAGAGCTGTTATCCGCCAACCCGGTTTAATTGTAAAAAAGAGATTATTAATCCTATTTTTTATTATGATTCTGGTTTGAAACAAAGAAAATGGTTGAAGAAAATCGGAAAAAATAAGATCTAATAAAGAGGCATCTGAACAATGCCTCTTTTCAAATTGTTTTGTAATTGTTAGGAATCACCCAATTGTATTACACAGATACCGGAGCACCGTGCAATGAAACGACCGTCCCGGCTTTTCCCTCAATTGCGTTAAAAGCCTGATCTAATGAGGTGATAATCGTTTTGCGCTCAGGGCTCGTTTCAGCGAAATGGAGCGCTGCTTCGACCTTCGGAAGCATGCTGCCGGCGGCAAAATGACCGGATTCGATATACGCTTTTAATTCGCCAACACTGATATCCTCTAATTTGCGTTGTGTCGGTTTGTTATAATCAATGTAAACATTGTCAACAGCAGTAAGGATAATTAACGCATCGGCATGGACTAATTCAGCCAGCTTTTGGGAAGCAAAATCTTTATCAATAACAGCTTCGACTCCGGCTAAGCCATTTTCTGTTTCAATTACCGGAATTCCGCCGCCGCCGACAGAGATGACAATTGTACCTTGCTCGACGAGCGAATTAATAATCGAATGCTCTTTAATGCTGACTGGTTTTGGTGAAGCTACAACCCGCCTCCAACCGCGTCCGGCATCTTCTTTAAAAAACGAACCGGTTTCTTCCATTAACTTTTTGGCTTCTTCTTCACTGTAAAAAGGTCCGATTGGCTTCGTAGGATTCATAAAAGCAGGGTCATTTTTATCTACGACAACACGGGTGACAACCGTCACAATATTTTTCACAATACCCCGTTCTTTAAGAGCCTTGTCCATTGCATTCTGCATCCAGTACCCGATCATTCCCTGACTCATCGCACCGCAGGTATCAAGCGGCATCGCAGGATTTTTTACAGAATCAGCGGCTTTTTGTTGTAATAGGATGTTTCCGACCTGCGGGCCATTTCCGTGAGAAATAATAATATCAACCCCATTTTCGATAAAATCGACCAGCTGTTTCGCTGTATTTTCAAGAGCCCTTTGCTGCGCTTCTGCCGTTGCATCCCCTGATTGAATGGCATTGCCGCCTAACGCAATTACTGCTTTTTTTCTCATCATAAGTAAAACCTCCAACCCGGTTGTATGTTCAAATTTATAAATGCATTCTGCGAATCCATTAAATACTTAAAGTCCCTATTGCTAATTCGTAAATGGCAAGAACCGCTAATAAGGTAAATCCGATGGCCGTTGCCAGCTCACCTCTCGTAAAGATAGTTTGTAAATTTGCTTCTTTTTGAACGCTTCGATAGACCAAGACGCCGGGTACATATAAGAGCATTGTTAATAACAGATAACTGACTCCGGCTGCATAAATCATCCAGATACTATAGATGCTGGCTATCACTCCAATAAAAATATTTTTTGTTCGATCAGAATGGCTGGTCGCTATCGAGTATTTAAGCTGATAAAAGGCTGAAAAGGCATAAGGAATTAAGATCGCTGATGAGGCTAAGGAAAAGGCAAAGTTATAGGCCTTATCAGTGAATAAGAACGTCAATAGGAATAGTTGGATTAATCCGTTCGTGATCCATAAGGAATTAATTGGCGCCCCATTTTTGTTTTCTTTGGCAAACCATTTTGGAAACAGCTTGCTTTTGCCTGCCAGAAATGGAATTTCCGATGCCAGCAATGTCCATCCCAGCCAGGCACCGAGAACAGAAATGATCAAGCCAATATTGATAACGGTTGCTCCCCATTTACCAACAACACTTTCAAAAACAAATGCCATTGAAGGGTGCTCTAAATGTGCCACTTGCGTTCTGCTCATTACACCCAAGCTCATAATGGAAATGAGGATATAAATGACCAGAGTACCAAGCAGACCGATAATCGTTGCTTTTCCAACATCTTTTTTATCTTTTGCCCGGCTGGATAAAACGACTGCCCCTTCAATACCAATAAACACCCATAGTGTTACGAGCATGGTGCTTTTTACTTGCCCCATAACATCGGAAAAGTGGAAGTGATTAGCTGTTCCCCAGAAACCTGCAGTAAATGTTTTAAAATGAAAGGCAAAAATGGCGATGATTAAAAATAAGAACACAGGTACTAATTTTGCAATGGTAGTAATCAGATTTACTAATGCCGCTGACTGGACACCCCGGAGGATTAAGGAATGCACCAGCCATAGAAGAATACTTGCCCCGATGATGGAGGCAACGTTTTGTCCGCCTTTAAATACAGGGAAGAAATATCCGATCGATGAAAATAGTAAGGTGGCGTAGGCTACATTTCCGAGCCAGGCGGAGAACCAGTAGCCCCATGCACTGTTAAAGCCCATGAATTTCCCAAAGCCTTCTGTCGCATAACTGAAAATTCCCCCGTCAAGGTCCGGGCGTTTATCTGTTAAATTTTGAAAACAAAAACCCAGGGCAATCATTCCAATACCGGTAATCACCCAACCTATGATGATTGCTCCCGCTGAAGCGCCGCCGGCCATATCAGTTGCGAGGTTAAACGCTCCGCCTCCGATCATCGAGCCCACTACGATTGCAATTAATGAAAACAGTCCCAGCTTCTTTCCATCAGCCATTTTGATTCCACTCCTTCATTTTTGATTGGCAAGAAAAGAACGGAGAAGGGAGAAAAGATCCCTTCTCCTGTGTGATTTTTATTCCGGATTACCTAATGTGGCTGCCATAACGGCTTTGATGGTGTGCATTCTGTTTTCAGCCTGATCAAATACCTTAGAATGCTTGCTTCGGAATACCCCATCCGTTACTTCCATTTCTGCAAGACCATGTTTTGTATAAATGTCTTTTCCATAGCTCGTTTCCTGATCATGGAATGCAGGGAGACAATGAAGGAAAATAACATTTTCATTACCTGTTTTTTCAAGCATGTCCATTTTGACTTGATAGGGAGAAAGGAGCTCAATTCTTTCAGCAAACTTGTCCTCTTCACCCATGGACACCCATACATCTGTGTAGATTACGTCTGCTCCTGCAACACCTTCATCGACATTACTTGTGATTGTCACGCGGCCGCCGGATTGTTTTGCCAATTCCTGTGCCAGTTCAACGATTTCCACTGCCGGGAATAAGGATTCAGGTGAACAGATGCGAACGTCCATACCGACAAGAGCACCGCCAACAAGCAGGCTGTTGGCAACATTGTTCCGTCCGTCGCCAACATATACGAATGTAATTCCTTCAAGGCGGCCAAAGTTTTCTTTTACGGTTAAAAAGTCAGCGAGTGTTTGGGTTGGATGCCATAAATCAGTCAAACCATTCCAAACAGGTACACCTGAATGTTCAGCCAGCATTTCAACTTTTTTATGCTCAAAGCCGCGAAATTCGATTCCGTCAAACATGCGGCCTAAAACTTTGGCTGTGTCTTCAATCGATTCCTTTTTCCCTAGCTGGATGTCATCCTTACCTAAATATTCAGGGTGGGCTCCTAAATCAGTACAGGCGACAGTAAAAGCACAACGAGTGCGTGTTGAAGGTTTTTCAAACAGCAGGGCAATGTTTTTTCCTTCAAGATGGCGGTGTGGAATGCCGTGTTTTTTTTCGTCCTTTAATTTAAAGGCTAAATCAATCAGGTACATAAATTCTTCTTTTGAAAAGTCCTTTTCTGCTAGAAAGCTTCTTCCATTAAATTTAGAAATTGTTGTTAACATCGAAATCTCTCCTTTTATGTAAAATTATTTAATGATGTCTTCACGAACAATTGGCATGCTCATACAGCGTGGACCCCCACGGCCGCGGGATAATTCCGAGCTGGTAATCTCAATAACTTCCATTCCATGCTGGCGCAGTAAATCATTCGAAATATAGTTTCGGTCGTACGTTACGACCACTCCCGGGGCAATTGCTAATGTATTGGAACCATCATTCCATTGTTCGCGGGAAGAGGCTATTTCATCGCCGCCGCCACAAGGTATTAATACTAGGTCACTCAATCCTAATACTTCTTTTAATGCTTCCTGCAGATTGGAGCGATGAGAGATCGCGGCAATTTCTGCTTCAGGGCCTTTTTCCAAAATATAGACATTCATATTGCCCTGTGGACCTTGAATAGCCGGGTGAATCGTAAATTTATCATGATCGACCATCGTAAATACCGTATCAAGGTGCATAAAGGCACGGCATTTAGGGATCTCAACGGCCACAACTTTCTTAATCGAATCCTGTCGTTTAAATAAATTAAGGGCCAGTCTTTCGATTGCTTTGGCAGAAGTACGTTCTGAAACGCCGATGGCCACAACTTCCTTACTAAGAATCAATTCATCCCCACCTTCAATGGAGAAGGAAAAGCTTCGGTCCAGCCAGACAGGAACATCGTGTCCTGCAAAACGGGGATGATATTTTATGATATATTCCATAAATAAAGATTCTCGCTGACGTGCGGGTTCCCGCATTTTATTAATCGAGATCCCATTTCCAATGCTTGCTGCCGGGTCACGGGTAAAATATAGGTTAGGCATTGGATCTAAATAGAATGGATAGTGATCCTCCATAAATTCATAAAGGTGAGTTTTTTTACTCTCTTCTATTTCCCTTTTGAGTACACCGCTCATTACCTTTTCAACCATTGCTGAAGTAGGAAAGGATAGGAGATATTCCTTCAATACCTTCGCTGCTCCATTAACATTTGCCTGGCTTTCTCGTAAAATATCATCGATAAATTGTTTTCGTAATTCTTGATTACTTAATGTTTCAACAACCAATTTTTCGAGGTATAGAACTTCTATGCCTCTATTTTTTAATGTCTCGGCAAAATAATCATGCTCTCTCTGAATAACCGGTAAATACGGGATATCATCAAATAATAGTCTTTGAAGGTACTCCGGTACGAGATTTTCTACTTCTTTCCCGGGGCGTTTAAGTAAAACGGTTTTTAACGTACCGATTTCCGATGTAACATTGATCGGATGGTTTATATTTTTTTGGATTAAGGAATTCGAAACGATCTCTGTTATACTGCTCATCTTTCTTCCTCCTTTTTTGATAACTCCTTGCTACGTTTTTAGTTTAATAGATGTAAGCGGTTTATTTTGTAATGTCCATAACAAACAGACTGTTAAAATCATTACGTTTTTTTGTCGATCACATAAGGGTCCATGCATATTTATTGAGTTTTTCGATTCAATTCGTGACTTCGTTTCCTGACCATGTGAATAATCATTGAATATATTCAAAAAAGGGGTTATAAAGTTCCATTATTGTGAAAATTCCGATAGTGAGTGACAAAAAAACCGTTGATAGGAATCTATCAACGGTCATTTTGTAAAGATAGAAAGTATAAATTTTTGAACTTAGATAACTGTCTAGCTCCAACGCCCAGCGACTAGTGTACTTCGCTAAACGGGCGTTTCCGCTTTTAGTTTTATCCAATTTCTTTAAAATAATCCGGTTTATGAATTTTAATAATTTTGGAGCAAACCGAGATAACCTGATCCCGTTTTAATTGGTTCATAATTAAACTGACGGTTTCTCTCGTTGTCCCGGATAGTTTGGAAATATTGGAGGCGGTAAGCGGACATGGGATGGTAATATCGTCTCCGTCCTGTTCACCAAGATCATCCATTAAAAATTGCAGGGAGTGTAAAACCCGTTCCTGGGCACAAGGGATAAGGATTTTTTGGACGCGCTTTTGATGGAGGCTGAGAATATCGGAAAGCTTTGAGATCACATACATTAAGGACTTGGAATTTGTTTTCAGCAATTCCTCCAGGACATGAGTTTGGATGAAATAAACATGGATATCGGTTACAGCGATGGCAGAATTATGGTAAACATCATCGGTAAATAAGCCCCCATACGGAAACATTTGATTACTTTTGATAAAGTCCAGGTAGAGCATGCTACCCTCTTCGCTGCCGCTCTCGTACATCACATACCCGTCAAGTAAGAAGAAGATTTTATCCCTTGGATCTCCCTCCATAAAAAGCCGTTGGTTTTTCTTGTAGGTTCTACAATAAATAAAAGGAAGGTATTTTTGTAGTGTTTTTACCGGAAGACAAGAAAAAATATCGAACTGGTGTAAATCTGAAATCACATCCATTTTAACCACATTGGAATGAAGCATATGATCTCTCCCTTACTAAGAGTTATAATCATCTTATCTTTGATAGTTTTCAATTTGCTGTTTAATGCTGGATGCCGCTTTATGGGACCTGCAAATGATCAAGCAGGTATCATTCCCGCAAATGGTTCCTGCCTTGCCCTCCATTTCCAATGAATCCAGCAAAGCGCCAAACGAATGGGCATGTCCCGGCAACGTTTTCATCATTACAAAGTAGTTGATGACTTCCAAACTAACCAGTGCATCCCTGACCTTGTGCTTGAGCTTTTCAAAAATGATAAAGCTATTTTCCATTTCAAAGCTATACTTGAGACAGCCGTCCTTTGAAGGTACTTTAATAAGTCTTAATGTCCTTATGTCTCTTGAGATTGTTGCCTGTGTAACCTGCAACCCCTTATTTGAAAGCATTTGACTCAGCTCTTCCTGTGTTTTTATCTCGTTTTCAGAGATAAGTTTTGTAATCTCTTGTAATCTCATCTCTTTATTCATTGGCCTAACTCACTTTCAAAGATATTCTATAATATCATCATATTGCCAAATACTCTCAAATGAAATGTACAAAAGGTGAACAATTCCTTTAAAATATGGCAAAATGAAAAAGCGACAGACACAAATAAAGATAACTTAGTCGTTGTCCTTGTTGTTTTACTAGGATAATTATTTAATGATTTTAGATGAAACCAATAAGTATAATAGGGAGAGTATTGAACGAAAGGTAAGGACAAAATCTTCCAGATGAGCAAGGAAAAATGTCCTTGAAAAGGAGTTTGAAGGACAAAATCTTTTAGGTGAGCAAGGAAAATGTCCTTGAATAGGAGTTTGAAGGACAAAATCTTTTAGGTGAGCAAGGAAAATGTCCTTGAAAAGAAGTTTGAAGGACAAAATCTTTTAGGTGAGCAAGGAAAATGTCCTTGAAAAGAAGTTTGAAGGACAAAATCTTTTAGGTGAGCAAGGAAAATGTCCTTGAAAAGAAGTTTGAAGGACAAAATCATTCAGAAGAGCGGGAAAAATGTCCTTGAAAAGAAGTTTGAAGGACAAAAAAATTTAGAAGAGCGGGAAAAATGTCCTTGAAAAGGAGTTTGAAGGACAAAATCTTCCAGATGAGCAGGGAAAATGTCTTTGAAAAGAATTTGTGAAGGACAAAATCCTCCAGATGAACAAGGAAAATGTCCTTGAACAATTCAACATTATGAACGGGGCTCAATACCCTCCCATAACCGCTGGACCTATGGATAGTACTAAAGCCGCAATCCAGCAGATACTGCTTAGAACAATGGCTACAATTGCAAAGACAAGATAGCTTTTACCGATTTGTTTCTTTTCTGCATCTTGGTCATTCATCCAAATAATCCCTAAGAAAATCCCGATAACTGGAAAAATAAACAACAAAATGTAAAGAAGTACTTTTTGACCGCTAGACACATTTATCACCTCCGTGAGGATAAAATGAAGAGAAATTCACACTAATAGAAAATGTATGTGGCAGCGCAGGAAATTTGCTTGTCTCTATTCGTTGAATATTCTAACTATTGTTTTAGAAATAAACATATATTGATTCCGAAAAAACGGAATTTTCCAGTTTTTCGGAATCAACAAACCGCAAAATTCCGAAAAAACGGAAAGGTTTTATCCCCAAAAAACCATTCAGTAACGATAAACACTCATTCAAGTTGGTCTTTATTCGTTATTTTCTAATAATTATGAATATATAGATACCTTGGCATGGAACTTGCAATTTAATCATCATGTAAGGGGAATTTGAATAAAGGAGGGAAAATTTGTAACCGCTTTCTAAATGGAGGTAATTATTGAACAAGGGGGATTTAAATGGATTTAATCGTTATCCTTTTAGCATTGGGTTTATTAATGTTTGTTGCCTATCGAGGCTTTTCTGTCATTTTATTTGCTCCAATTTGTGCCCTTTTTGCTGTTCTCTTGACAGAGCCAAGCTATGTTTTGCCGTTCTTTTCAGGAGTATTTATGGAAAAGATGGTCGGATTTATTAAAAATTACTTTCCTGTCTTTTTATTAGGTGCTATTTTCGGTAAGGTTGTTGAAATGTCCGGCCTTGCAGAATCGATTGCCAAAACAATTGTTAAATTAATTGGAGCTAAACGGGCCATTCTGACAATCGTCCTGTTAGGTGCTATCTTAACCTACAGCGGTGTAAGCTTGTTTGTAGTGGTTTTTGCAGTATTTCCGTTTGCAGCGCATTTGTTCAGGGAAGCGAATATTCCAAAACGTTTGATTCCGGGAACGATTGCATTAGGCGCATTTTCTTTTACAATGGATGCCCTGCCGGGTACTCCGCAAATTCAAAATGTTATCCCGATCGCCTTCTTTAAAACCACTATTTATGCAGCGCCGGTATTAGGAATTATTGGGGGAATATTTGTTTTTGCTATTGGACTTTTATACTTAGAATCGAGAAAGAGAAAAGCCGCAAGAACAGGTGAAGGCTATTACGGTTTCGGTACAGAAAATGCCGCGGCTGTGGAAGACGCAAATCTCGCAGGCAAAAACGAGCCTGTCGCCAACTTCTCTACTGATCAATCGATAGCCCGTCAAATTTCGGCTTTTGTGCCTCTCGTTCTTGTGGGGGTAATGAATAAGGTCTTTGTTACAAGCATTCCGAAATGGTATCCAAATGGCTTTGATTTTTCAAAAATAGGCCTAAAAGCCTTTGGTGTAGTCGATACTGCTGCGGTTGCAGCCATCTGGGCAGTTGAAATGGCCTTAGTCGTAGGAATCGTGACTGCTATGCTTTATGACTGGAAACGAGTGACTCATAACTTTAAAGAGGGTTTGAATGCAAGTATCGGCGGTTCATTGCTGGCGACGATGAATACTGGAGCTGAGTACGGCTTTGGCGGAATCATCGCAGCTTTGCCAGGCTTCTCTGCCATCAGTGGCGGGATTTCCCACACATTTACGAACCCGCTCGTGAATGGTGCTGTTACGACCACCACACTTGCAGGGATCACTGGTTCCGCATCCGGCGGTATGGGAATTGCCTTAAGTGCAATGGCAGAAAAATATAATCAGGCCATTGCAGCGGCTCATATACCGCCGGAGGTAATGCACCGTGTAGTTGCCATGGCATCCGGCGGTATGGATACGCTTCCGCACAATGGAGCTGTTATTACGTTGCTTGCTGTAACAGGGTTAACACATCGGCAATCGTACCGCGATATTTTTGCCGTAACCGTTATTAAGACACTTGCCGTTTTCTTTATTATTGCCTTCTACTCTTTAACAGGAATTGTATAAGAAACGATCCGTACGAACAAAGGTTGCTAGCGATATTAACCGGTTAGTGACCTTGCCTTAGAATTCAAAAAATAGATTAGTAGAAAGGTGAGAATAAAATGGATAGTGGAAAAATAATTGATTCCTTCGAGGTTGCTATTCAAGATATTCAGGACGGTGCGACCATTATTGTAGGAGGGTTTGGTCTTTGCGGGATACCTGAGAAGGCAATTTTAGCTTTACGGGAAAAAGGGGTAAAAGACTTAACCATTGTCAGCAATAACTGTGGTGTGGATGATTGGGGACTTGGGCTTTTATTAGCGAATAGACAGATTAAGAAAATGATTTCCTCTTATGTGGGAGAAAACAAGATTTTTGAACGTCAATTTTTAAGCGGTGAATTAGAAGTAGAGCTTGTCCCTCAAGGAACACTTGCCGAACGAATCCGGGCGGGCGGCGCCGGAATTCCCGGTTTCTATACGGCAACGGGTGTAGGGACACCTGTTGCCGAAGGGAAAGAACATAAAGAGTTTGATGGGAAAACATTTATTCTTGAAAAAGGAATTGTCGGAGATTTTGCTCTCGTAAAGGCTTGGAAGGCAGATCCTTTGGGGAATTTGGTGTATCAGAAAACGGCACGAAATTTTAATCCGCTTGCAGCGATGGCAGGGAAAATAACGATTGCAGAGGTTGAGGAAATGGTGGAGATTGGTGAACTAAATCCTGACCAAATCCATACACCGAGCATATATGTACAGCGGGTTTTAGCAGGGGAAAATTACGAAAAGCGAATTGAACGAAGAATGGTTATTCAAGCATAGAGAGGAGAATTTGTTCGATGGATGTACGACAAACAATCATAAAGCGGGCAGGGCTGGAAATAAAAGACGGTATGAATGTTAATTTGGGTATTGGGATGCCGACACTACTGGCAAATGAAATTCCCCCCGAATACAGTGTATTGCTCCAATCGGAAAATGGGTTGTTAGGAATTGGTCCATATCCGCTTTCAGAAGAAGTAGACCCGGATTTAATCAATGCAGGAAAGGAAACAGTTACAGTTGTTCCCGGCTCCTCCTATTTTGATAGCGCCGAGTCGTTTGCAATGATTCGCGGCGGTCATATCGATTTAGCTATCCTTGGTGGTATGGAGGTGTCCGAAACCGGCGATCTTGCCAATTGGATGATACCGGGGAAGATGATTAAAGGGATGGGCGGTGCCATGGACCTTGTCAACGGGGCTAAAAGGGTTGTTGTTGTCATGGAGCATGTCAATAAGCATGGGGAATCAAAAGTAAAACCAAAATGCGATCTGCCTTTGACAGGAAAAAACGTTGTCAACAGATTAATAACTGATTTGGCTGTTTTTGATTTTAATGAGCAAGGAATGATTTTAATAGAATTGCAGAAGGGTGTATCAATTAAGGAAGTTCAAGAAAAGACCGAGGCTCAATTTACAGTGAGTCCGCAATTAATGTCGAACCAACAATAATTACTCTATTGTATAAAAGGGAGTGAATCATCCATGGGTAAGCTTTTAGAAGGAAAAACAGCCTTTATTACAGGTTCAGCCAGCGGAATAGGGCTTGAAGTTGCCAAAACCTTTGCAAAGGAAGGGGCCAAGGTTATCATTTCAGATGTAAATATGGAGGCAGCTGAAAAGGTGACAGCTGAGTTTACATCACAAGGGTTTCAGGCATTAGCCGCCCCTTGTGATGTTACGGATGAGGAGGCCTTTAAAAGGAGTATTGAAAAGGCCTATCAAACCTTTGATCGTATCGATATTTTGGTCAATAATGCAGGCCTGCAATATATATCAGCCATTGAAGAATTTCCGACGGAAAAATTTAAGTTATTGATTAATGTTATGCTGACTGCCCCTTTTATTGGGATTAAAAACGTATTCCCATATATGAAGAAGCAAGGATTTGGAAGAATCATTAACATGGCCTCAATTAATGGACTGGTCGGTTTTGCCGGAAAAGCAGCCTACAATAGTGCAAAGCACGGGGTAATTGGCTTAACAAAAGTAGCGGCATTGGAAGGGGCGGAACATGGAATAACGGTAAATGCACTGTGCCCCGGATATGTTGATACTCCGCTAGTTAGAAATCAGTTAAAAGATTTAGCTGCAACGAGAAATGTTGGACTCGACAGTGTTATGGAAGAAGTGATCTTCCCGCTTGTTCCGCAAAAAAGACTGCTCTCGGTTGAGGAAATTGCAGATTACGCCGTCTTTTTAGCCAGTGATAAAGCAAGGGGAGTCACCGGGCAGGCGGTTGTTCTGGATGGAGGCTATACGGCGCAATAAACATCGTCTCGGAACCCTGTACGGGTTCTTTTTTAAATTTTAGGCTATGTTAAAGATCATTGTTGATTTTGCTCACTATGTTGATTGGAGCGGAAGGCGCGAGACTCCTCGAAAATGCTATCGCATTTTCTTCGTGCGGTGAGTATTCGTGGAAGCTTATTCAATGTCCTGCGGAAAAGCAGGTCAAGGGAGACACCACAGGCTTAATGCTTGAGGAGGCTCCCGACCGCCCGCGGAAAGCGAGTGCCTGGAGCGGAAATCAACAGGCAAGTTTAACAGAGCCTGATTTTTAAAAAAATCCTCTGCTATAATAGAACTATCATGTCATGAAGGTGAGAAATACGATGAACGGACTTGCTCATATTCCCTATAACTGGCTTGAAGAAATTATTAATCTGGCAGCAGAACAGTTTGTCTTGGTCGATCGGCAAGGAATCATTCAATATATTAATAAAGCATATTGTGAATTTATCGGGACAACGGTTGAATTGGCAATTGGGAGACCTGTACAGGATGTCATCGAGAACACGCGTATGCATATTGTTGCTCAAACCGGTAATGCTGAGCTGGCAGCAGTTCAATCCATTAATGGGAGCGAAATGATTGCGAACCGTTTTCCGCTTATCGTCGATGGAGAACGGGTGGGTGCCATCGGAACGGTGATGTTTCGTAATCCCGAGGAATGGCGGCACTTCCGGACAAAAATACAGTCTCTTATGGAAGAGCTAACCTATTACAAAAACCGGTTCGAAAAAGAGCTGAAAAGTAAGTACAGCTTTAACGATTTAATTGGTAACAGTCAAGCATTTTTGGCTTCAAAAAAACTGGCAGAGAGAGTTTCAGGAAGTCAATCTTCGGTGTTATTATTGGGGGAATCCGGTACCGGTAAGGAATTATTTGCTCATGCGATCCACTCCAATAGCACTCGTGCAGCATTCCCGTTTGTTCCTATTAATTGCGCCTCCATTCCGGAGCAATTATTGGAGTCGGAATTATTTGGCTATGAGGAAGGGGCATTTACCGGTGCCAAAAAAGGCGGAAAAAAAGGACAATTTCAAAACGCCAATTTCGGTACGATTTTTCTTGATGAAATAGGCGATATGCCCCTTTCGATGCAAAGTAAGCTTTTAAGAGTCCTGCAAGAAAAAGAAGTTCAGCGAATTGGCGGTCAAAAATCAATTCCTGCCGATGTCCGGGTGATTGCAGCAACACACAGGGATTTAGAAAAAATGGTGCAGGAAGGGAAGTTTCGCCAAGATTTATATTATCGTTTGAATGTTATTAAAATAGAAATTCCTCCGCTTCGAGAACGGAAAGAAGATATCGAAATCATTGGCAGGCATTTATTAAAAAAGCTTGGTCGAAAATTCCTTAGCAAGGATATTACATTATCAACTGAAGTCATTGAGAGACTTCAGAATCATATGTGGCCGGGAAATATCCGTGAGCTGGAGAATGTGTTAGAGAGAGCCATTAATGTCTTGGATGGCAAAACAATTGAGCTGATTCACCTGCCGCTTTACCTCCATGACCATGAAGAAAATCAGTGGATGCATCAAAAGTTATCATCCGAACCGGCAAATAATCCTTCCGTTTTTCCCGTTCAGCCATTAAAAGAAACGGTCGCACAAGCTGAAAAACAATCGATTCAAAACGTCCTAAGGATCACACAAGGAAATAAGCTTGAGGCAGCAAAGTTACTGCAAATCAGTAAAACCAGCTTCTATGAAAAATGCAAATTATATGGTATTAAATAAGTTGGGGCATGAATAATGTAAACGTAGAAATAATCAGTTAAGACAAACACAACCATTGAAGGATGTGATGGGAGCTTAATGAAAATAAAAGTAATTATTGCCGATGATAATTCCTTTATTCGTGAGGGTATGAAAATTATCTTAAGTACATACGAAGAGTTTGAGGTATTGGAGACCGTTAATGATGGACTTGAGGCCTTGTCGTTTTGTAAAAAGCATGAAGTTGACGTGGCGCTGCTGGATGTTCGGATGCCGAATATGAACGGTGTAGAGGCGACAAAATTGATTACGGAACAAACAAAGACGAAGCCGTTGATCTTAACGACCTTCGATGATGATGAATATATTCTTGATGCCATCAAAAACGGGGCAAAGGGGTATCTATTGAAAAATAATGATCCCGAACAAATTCGCGACGCAATTAAAAGCGTATTTAACGGCAACACCGTGATGCAGGAGGTTGTTCTCGATAAAATAAAAGCAAATTTAGGAGAAAATAAACCTGAAAGCAAAGTAGATTCCAGCCTTTTTACGGAAAGAGAGCTTGATATTATGTCCTTGATTGCAAAGGGACTATCAAACAAGGAGATTTCGAAACAGCTGTTTATTTCGGAAGGGACCATCGCTAACTATATTACCTCGATTTTAGGAAAAACAGGTCTTAGCCATCGCACGCAAATTGCGATTTTCTACTTAACCGGAAAAGTTAACTAGCTGAGGGATGAAGGATGGAATTCTGGATAATTATTTGTAAACTTGTCCTATTAGTGTACATTGCCGTAACGTATATTGATTCAGCGATAACCAATATCCCTTGGGTTGTATTTTCTTTTCTGTTATATCTCTGTATTAATGTAGCTATTTATATTGTGAAAATAGAAATGGGAAAAAAAATCCTTCTTCTATTATCGATTATTCAACTAGTGGTTACCTATTATGAAGTACAGTCTTTGTTTCTCTTGCTGTTGCCGTTAAGTCTATGCGAATTATCCGCTTATTATATCGACAAAAAAATAACTTTGTTTGTATTGGTGCTGTTGCCGATTATTTGGATTGATAACACGGAAGCCTACCAATACGGTCTTGTGGCCGTATTTAGTTTTATGATATTTACGATGCTCGAGCAGTTTACCACACGAATTCACCATCAAGAAAACCAATTAGACAATATGAGAAAAGACATGCAGAAATTATCGAAGAGCTTCAATGAAAACAAAGAGTTCATCAGACAGTCTGAATATACGTTTAAATTAGAAGAGCGGAACCGACTCGCCCAGGTCTTTCATGATAAAATCGGCCATTCGATGACGGGGGCGTTAATTCAAATGGAAGCATCAAAGCGGCTGATCAATACGGACAAAGAAAAAGCGCAAGAACTTCTGCAAAACGCGATAAATATTTCTAAAGTAGGAATTGAAAACATTAGAATTACCTTGAAAAATTTGAAGCCGCCTACAGAACAAATGGGGATCAACCGCCTGAAATTATTCATTGATGATTTTTCAACCAAGCATACCATTCATACTCCTATTACCTTTAAGGGGAATATGGATCGGATCACGCCCATCCAATGGAAAATCATTCACGAGAACTTGACGGAAGCTATGACCAATGCCCTTAAATATTCTGATGCGACGGTCATTTCCCTCGAATTACATGTGCTGAATACCATGGTCAAGGTGGTAATAAAGGATAATGGCAAAGGGGTTCAAAAAATCAAAAAGGGTCTGGGAATCGTCGGCATGGAGGAACGAACAGCCTCCATTAATGGAACGATTATCGTGGATGGCACTGAGGGATTCTCGGTTACGATGCTGCTCCCGATCTAGTGATGAAATTTTTAATAAGGCAATGTTAAAGCTCATTGTTGATTTTGCTCATTATGTTGATTGGAGCAGAAATCAACAGGAAAGTTTAACAGAGGCTTTAATAAAAAAATATGAAGATTCTCATGTGAAAAGGATGAATTACTGCACTTATGCAGAATCATCCTTTTTTTTATACTAAATACATAAAGAGCGAGAGGTGATATCAATGATGAACGTATTAGAATTGAAAAACCTAACAAAGAAATTTGCTGACTTCATTGCAGTTGACAATATTTCCTTATCCATTGCAGAAGGTGAAATATTCGGGTTTTTAGGCGCCAATGGCGCCGGTAAAAGTACGACGATCAATATGATTGCAGGACTATTACGGATTAATGATGGCGAAATCAAGATCCTTGGTAAGAATATCGCGAAAAACAGTAAATTTGCCAAAATGAATATCGGAATTGTCCCGCAGGATCTGGCCATTTATGAGGATTTGACGGCAGCTGAAAATATACGGTTTTTTGCAGGTTTATATGGATTACGCGGTGCAAAATTAACGGAACGGGTGGATGAGGCTTTACAGTTTGTTGGGCTAAGTGACAAGCATAAAGAATATCCAAAGAATTTTTCAGGCGGGATGAAAAGGAGATTGAATATCGCCTGTGCCATTGCCCACCGGCCAAAACTGATTATTATGGATGAGCCGACAGTCGGGATTGATCCGCAATCAAGGAATTATATTTTGCAATCCGTCCGAAAATTAAATGAAATGGGCTGTACAATTATTTACACAAGTCACTACATGGAAGAAGTCGAAGAAATTTGTACAAAAATCGCGATTGTCGACCATGGCAAAGTGATTGCAGAAGGAACGAAGGAACAATTAATTGCCATTATCACCAATACGAAGGATGTTTGGATAGAGGTTAAAACAGCTGAAAAAATTAATGCAGATTTAATCAAGGAAATTACAGGAGTAAAATCAGTTCAACTTGAAGAAAACTTTATTAAAATCAATTCAGATATTGAAGTAAATAATTTAAATAAAATTATTCAGCATTTAATTAATCATAATATCGAAATTAGTTCACTGGAAGAAAAAGAACCAAACTTAGAAACGGTATTTTTAACACTTACGGGTAGAAATTTACGTGATTAATTTTTAAAGAAAGGAGGGACTATCCTTTGAACACATTAACGATTGCTTTAAAGGAAATCAAACAATCATTTCGCAATGTTCGTACATTCGTTTTCATGCTGGCATTTCCTATTGTTTTAATGTTGATTTTAGGAACGGCATTTTCAAATGTCTTTGATAGCAAGGTTTCAGTTGGTGATATCCATGTTTTATATAAAACTTCAGCAGGACCGGAATTAAACTCCTACTTTCAAGCTTTCACAAAACAGGCGGGAAAATCAGATGTCCATTTTAAAGAGGCAGCTGACAGCATCGATGGTAAAAAAGAAGTAAAGGAAAATAATTATACTGCCTATGTTGAGCTTACAAAAGAAGGAATCACGTTGTACGGAAATAATCGAAACAATATTGAGGATAGCATTATCCAAGGGATGCTGGTAGCTTTTGCCGATAAATATAATGTGGCAGCTGCCGTTGCCGGTGTTGATGCATCAAAGGTAAGTACAGCGGTGACAAGCGGGACAGAACACAATTTTATAAAGGAAAGATCGTTGCAGGCGGCAAAAGAGCCCGGCTCGATGGACTATTATGCCATGGCGATGACAACGATGATTGCTCTTTATGGAGCGGTTTATGCAAGTACACTAATACGCGGGGAAAGAGTAAGAAATACAGCGTTACGTCTGGCAGCGGCACCGGTTAAAAAGGGTGAAATTTTTCTCGGAAAGATCCTTGGCTGTCTCGTAATGAATGCTCTTTGCCTATTGGCTGTTGTCGGCTTTAGTCATTTTGCTTTTAAGGCGAATTGGGGCGATCATGTTGGCATAGTGCTTTTGGTGCTACTGACAGAAGTATTCCTGGCTGTTAGCTTTGGGTTAGGAATAAGCTACATCACTAAAACAGGGGAGGCTGCAAGAACGGTTGTGATGATCGTTATTCAAATATCCTCTTTCTTTGGCGGCGCCTATTTCAAAATCGAGAATCCGACGGGAATTATGAACATCATTACAAAGCTTTCCCCTCTATCGTGGATGAATAATGCGATAACAAAAATCATTTATGCCAATGATTTCACAGCGGCAATCCCGACAATTAGCTTAAATCTGGGAATCTCGCTACTATTTTTGGGCATTGCCCTCATTTCCTTACAAAGACGGGAGGGGTTATGATGAAGGATATTTTTTGGCTGATGAAAAAAATATTGAGTGTGACCTTTAGAAAGAAACGAAACATCATAATCTATTTCGGCATGCCGTTAATCGGAATCTTTATCTCCTTTCTTGCCTATGGAGGTTCAGGACAGCAGACACTTAAGGTAGGGGTTATCAATCAGGATCAGCAGCAGATTGCGGGTGATACAATCCATTTTTTAGAGAGCTTGAAGAATGTTCATGTAACAAAACTAAAAGAATCGGAAGTCAACGATAAAATTACTTCAGGTACACTTGATTGCGCTATAACGCTTAATCAAGGCTTCTCAGAAAGCATTTTACATGGACACCCGAGAAACATTCAAATTGTTTCGATTAAAGGGGCGCAAATAACCGCCTTTGTAAAGTCGTATTTGTATAATTATCTCGATAATATTGTTAGTATCAGTAAAGCATCCAATGGAGATTCGGCGACTTTTAATAAAATGTACACAAGGTATCAACAAGCTGAGTTCAAGCTTACCGCGAAATCGTTAGAGGACACATCGAAAAATAAAGATATGACCTATCAGACAATCGGCTTTTTAATCATGATTATGCTAATGTCAGCAGGAAATTTTGCAGAGATCATTATAAAAGAAAAAGAAAATAGAACCTACTTTCGCTTACTCTCCACGCCGATTAATGCTAGAAAATATGTGTTAGCAAATATCGCTGTTAATATGACCGTTATGTTGGCCCAAATCCTTTTTACTTTATTCTTTATTACCAACATCTTTCATATAGAAATGCATGTTCCTTTCTGGGAAATGGCCATCGTCTTGATTATGTTTGCCTTAGTCGCAGTTGGGCTGTCATTAATGATTGTTTCGTTTGCAAGCACTTCCGGCTCGGCAGGTGCATTACAAAACTTAGTTTTTACCCCGTCATGCTTACTGGCAGGCTGCTTCTGGCCGGTAGAAATAATGCCAACGGCTGTGCAAAAGATCGCCGATTTTATGCCTCAGCATTGGACGTTAGATACGATCAGTAAACTGCAGCACGGAAGTCAATTGGGAAGCTTGTATCTTAACTTTATGATTTTAATAGCATTTGCTCTTGCATTTTTCCTAATTGCTACGTATAAGTTTGGAAGAAACAATAGTGTGAAGAATTTTGTTTAAGAGTCAAGTATGGCCGAACCCACTTTATTCGTTGGTTCGGTTTTTTTGTGCCCAATTCCCTATATCTATTCTAGTAAAATTGTTTTTTAATAGATTTGTAATATTTTTAAAATATTAGAAGCAAATTTTGGAAAAAATCGTCTATAATTAAAAGAAAATAAATATTACAACAAAGAGGGATTGGAAAATGGGGATACTAAAAAGCGGATGGACGAAAGGGATAGTGCTTCTCTTTTTTGTCGGAGGGTTCTTGATTGCAGGAATAGTTGTAAATCATTATTTACGTGCAAAAGCCGCAGGCAATGAACCTATTAATCAGCAAAAAACAAATCTGACTCAAAGTCACGGGGTAGAAAAAGTTGCACAATTAGCCCATGGTTCTAAGGTGGAAAAAGAAGTAATTCGCCGTAAGCAAAATGAAGCGTATATAGAGAATCGGCAAAAAACAGTTCAAGAGACTAATAATGTACCGGAAAATAATCCTGTAAATAATCCTGTAAATAATCCTGTACCTGCAGAAAAACCTGTTGTAAATGACTCAGCCGGTACAAAACCGCTATCAGAGCCAAATGCAGGTGAACCGGAACAAAATACACAATCGGCGAATACTTCCCCCAAAACTGTTTATTTAACATTTGATGATGGGCCTGAAAGCTTTTCCGGTCAAATCATTGCACTGTTAGAGCAGTATCACTTTAAAGCAACATTCTTTATGCTTGATGGGAATATTAGGAAATATCCGGACTCCGCAAGGCTTATGGTCAAAATGGGAGAAAGTGTCGGACTCCATGGCGTTACCCATAACCGAAAACTATTTTATGCATCAGTAGATTCAGTTCTAGGAGAAATGAATCAGGACCGTAATACATTAAAAGAAATTACGGGCGTTGATTCTGTTTTGATCAGGACACCCTATGGCAGCGTTCCTGATTTGACACCTGAAGAAAAGAAGGCCGTTTTTGATAATGGCTATTTAATGTGGGATTGGAATATTGATAGTAAGGATTGGTTTTACAGAGATGCCCGCTTTGTCGATAGTGTCATTGAGCAATTACAGAAGAGAGCAAGTAAGCCGGGACCAATTGTGATCCTTATGCATGAGAAAAAAGAGACACTTGCCCAATTACCGAAGCTCCTGGATTATTTAAGTAAACAGCATTATGAGTGCATACCGATTGACCGGACAATTTCCCCGGTTCATTTCTAACTTCTATAGTAGAAAGTTGTAAAAATTTCACTTTGATATTTCTTTAGAAGTAACAAATATGTACTAATTTGGTATAATAAATATATTGTGAAATTTTTATCATTTTATTAATTGAACAAAAATGAGGTTAGAAAATAGCGTATGGTGAATAAACTTATTCAAAGCAGCGGTTTTAAAAGGATTTTAATTTTTATTTTCATTGCTATCGTTTTATATGCGATGAAAGACATGATTAACTTAATTTTATTTACGTTTATTTTCACATTTTTAATGGATCGGCTGGTTAAATTTATTGAGGGGAAAATACCAATAAACCGGAAATTGACAGTAGTTATTTCCTACGCCGTTATTGTCGGATTGCTGTCATATGCACTGGTCATGTATTTACCGCTTATTGCGACAGAAATAAGGGAGCTGATTAGGCAGCTAACCGTTTTTTATACGAAAAAGCATGAAAACTCTTTTTTGAATTATTTGGTTACCCGTGTAGAAAAAATCCAAATTTCTAATTACCTGGAGCAAGGATTTACCTTTATCATCAAATATTTTACGGATATTAGTAAGTTTGGTTTGCAAGTACTTTTGGCGATTTTGATGAGCTTATTCTTCTTATTGGAAAAACCTCGTTTGATTGCATTTACAAAGAAATTCAAGACGAGCAAAATAGCATCGATTTACGAAGAAGTTGAATTTTTTGCCCGGAAATTTGCAAGAACGTTCGGTAAAGTGATTGAAGCCCAATTAATTATTGCTGTTGTTAACTGTACATTAACAACGATTTCCTTATGGATCCTGGGTTTTCCGCAACTGGGCGGACTATCCATCATGATTTTCTTATTGGGCTTGATTCCTGTTGCAGGGGTAATTCTTTCGTTAATTCCGCTATCCATCATTGCCTATAGTATCGGCGGAATGATGAAGGTGCTTTATATCGGACTCGCTGTTTTGATTGTTCACGGAATCGAAGCCTATATTTTAAACCCGAATTTAATGTCATCAAAAACAAACCTGCCCGTATTTTATACGTTTATCGTGTTAATTTTTTCAGAGCACTTTTTTGGTGTTTGGGGGCTGATTGTCGGAATCCCGGTGTTTGTTTTCCTATTGGATGTCCTGGAAGTGACGGAGATTAAATAATTAAGTCTAAAAAACAAAACCCATTCTCATAATAGGAATGGGTTTTCTGTTATTCTAGTAATAGCGAAGTTAAGGAGGAATTTGCATGAGCGAATGCAAGCTAAATCATTCACAGTCCGATGTCCAAAGTAAATATGAATCGCAAGCGGCTTTTTTACCCGAGGAAATGAAGCCATTATTCGAACGCTTCTTTAAAAATGAGCATTCACAAGAGCTATTAAATGAAGTATTTCACCTGTTAAAAAAGTATGACTTAGCATCAGAAGACGAAAAAGGTGAGCGAACAAACCGCTTGAATCTAATCCTGAAAAACATCTGATGAGTGTTAACTATGGATGAGGGACGGTCCCCGATCCGGTGATAATATAATGGGGCCTGTGTATTAACATACTATCCTGAAAATAAAAAATGGGAAAAGAGTGTTTTAGACAATAGGAAACTAGACCCCAGTAAAATCCAATTTTTTTAAAAGATCTGGATGGGGTAACTAACTATATTTTTCAACTATAATTACGCAATAGCTTCAATTGTAACCTTACAGCCAAGAGTCTCTAATCGCCTTATTGATTGTTTAATCACGATTTCTTTCTTTCGTCTGTCGAAGTAATCCGCTCCCAACTCAATATATGGAACTCTTTTGTTTAACATGTGATACGCAATGGTTAAAATGGTATGTCCAACCGCAACTGCTGCCCGTTTTTTCCCAACTCTTGCTGATAAACGTTGGTATTGGGATGAAAGATAGGTATTTTTTGTCCTTGCAGCTGAATGTGCTGCTTCAACAAGTGCTGCTCGTAATTTTTTATTTCCTTTTCTCGTTTTTCCAGACTTTTTTTTCCAGCACTTTCATTGTTACCTGGAACCATTCCAGCCCATGAACATAAATGAGGAGCTGAAGGAAATTGCTTTGAAATATCTATGCCAATACCAATCTCAGCCATGAGCTGTTCAGCGTGACCTCGACCTATTCCAGGAATAGAATCAAGTAGTTCAATATCTTCTTCATAAGGTTGCATTCGTTTCGTTACTTCTTCGCTCAACAATTCAATTTGTTGATCCATAAAATCAATGTGTGAAAGTTGGGTTTTTAACATCATTTTTTGATGGGGTCCAACGGATCCTACTAAAGCACGTTCTAAATCATCCTTTTTTTTCTTCAATCTTGCTTTAGCTAAGTTTGATAACGTCTCTGGATTATTGACACCATTAATAATCGCTTCAATTATTGCTCGACCTGATACACCCATAATGTCAGTCGCAACCGAAGAAAGTTTGATATTGGCACCTTCTAACACCTTTTGGATTCTACTAATCTCCCTAGCCCTTTCTTCAATGAGACTTCGTCTGTATCGAACTAACTCACGCAACTCTCTTTGCTCTCGATTAGGAATATAACTGTGTTGAAGTAGACCATGGCGTAGCAATTTCGCAATCCATTCTGCATCTTTAACATCGGTTTTACGACCTGGTACAGCCTTAATATGAGCAGCATTTACAACCATCGGTTGTATTTCCTCTAGTTCTAATAGATTGTAAATGGGTTTCCAATATACGCCTGTACTTTCCATCGCAACGTGAGTACATCGTTTACTTTTAATCCAATCTACCAATTCGAAAAGATCATGTGTCATAGTGCCGAAGGTTTCGATTTCTTTCCCTTTTTGTGTAATTGCGCAAGCAGTAATACTTTTTTTGTGGACATCAAGTCCACAACAGCGATTATATACAACATCCATTATAAAAACCCTTCCTAGGCTGAAGTAAATTAGGGCTGGTGCAACAACCATATAAGATTAATCTATCCTGCGTGCTTCTCAACAGAGAGCAACAATTTGTGGTGCACCTGGTCGTAATGAATCAGTCTACCATGCGGGCTCAAAAGCACCATAGTTTAACGACCTTCCTTCGCCAGCCGTATTAACAGGATTGACAGGAGGAGAGGGAACTAGACTAGTATAAAAACATTTTCATTCATTTGATGGTGTCGCGAAAGCGACATGAGTGTCTACCATGAAAATAAACTTCTGTAACTTTCGTAAAATGGCAATACTAAAGAAGACGCAGCTCATTTGATTTTTTTTTAAAGGGGAGAGCTCCTAAACATGATCTCTCTTATTGAAGGTAAATTGACTAGATCAAGATGCTTCAGATTCTTGTAGAGTAACTGTGTATCCTAAACTTTCAAGTCTTCGAAGTGAATGCCTAACAATAGATTGATGTTTTTGCTTATCAAAGTAGTCTTCACCTAAATCTACATACATTTCTTTACGGGTCAAAAGATAATAAGAGATGCGTAATATTGCGTGAGCGACTACAATTCCTGCACGTTTTTTGCCTTTTCGTGATGCTGTACGCCTATACAGTGCTCCGAGATAGTTTTTAGATCCTCTAACAGAATGAGCTGCTTCAGTTAAAGCTGACCTTAAATATTTGTTTCCTTTTTTGGTTTTAGCGGATTTCCTTTTTCCTGCACTTTCGTTATGTCCAGGAACTAATCCAGCCCAGGAACACATATGAGGAGCACTTGGGAATTGCTTTTTAACATTTGTACCTATCTCCGATAACATTTGTTCAGCCATTTTCTTAGATATACCTGGAATTGAGTCTAACCGATCTATATCTTCTTGATAAGCACTGACTCTTTGAGATACTTCTTGATCCAACATATCAATTTGTTCAGTGAGAAAATCAATGTGCTTTAAAATGGTTTTTAACATTAACCGTTGATGTGGATTGATATAACCTTTAAGTGCTAGTTCCAGTTCATCTTTCTTCTTTTTCATTGTGCGTCGAGCAAAGTTTGCCAATTTTTCAGGATCTTCTTCGCCTTCGATAATAGCGTTGAGCATGTCCCGAGCAGAAACGCCCAAAACGTCTGAAACCACAGAGCCTAACTTAATGTTTGCACCCTCTAACACTTTTTGAATTCGATTATGTTGTCTAGCTAGTTCTTCAATGATACTCCGACGATATCGAACTAGTTCACGCAGTTCCCGTTGATTTCGATCTGGAATATAACTAGCTTTTAAGAGTCCGTGACGTAGAAGTTTAGCAATCCATTCAGCATCCTTAACATCGGTTTTGCGTCCAGGAACAGCTTTCAAGTGTTGAGCATTCACCACTAAAAACTCAATATCTTCAGCCTCTAGTAAATTAACGATTGGCTTCCAATATACACTCGTACTCTCCATGGCAACATGGGTACAATTGTGCTGTTTAATCCAATCAACCAACTGTAATAGAAATACAGTTTTAGTCGAAAACGTTTGAATCTCCTTTCCTTCTGGTGTCATAATGCAGGCAGTAATATTGTCCTTATGGACATCCATACCGCATGCTCTTTCAATGACTACTTCCATTGAAAACATCCTTTCTACGGCAATGAATATAATTAGAGGCTGGTGCAGCAACCAGAATAGGATTAATCTACTATGAGTGCTTCCCGTAAGGGAGCGACAGTCTGTGATGCACCGAGGTCGTTGGAGTCAGACTAACGGATGGGCTCTCACGCACCATAGTTAAGCGACCTTCCTCTCCCAGCCGTAGAATCAGTATTGACGGTTCATAACCATTTTCATTCTCTGTGGTGAAGCGCTGGTTTTTGCTCTTCATGGATGGCTAACGGTGCTTGAGTTTAAGATCAGAGTCGTCATTGGGGCAGCTTTTTCAAATTGAACAAACGGGGCAGAATAGCTCAATAAGGTAAGTTTAAATGAGTCCAATAAAAAATAGCAGATAACTTATTATTCGCCGTTTTTTGTGAATAAAATTGATACTGGTTTTTCGATGATTATGTTTTTCACTATTAAATCATACGAATGTAAATCAGATTAACGCCTATTTTCTCCCGATCCATGTGTAGTAGCCGTTCCGGTCTTTACTCTTGTTCGATATAAATGTATCAAACAAGAAAGGAGAAATGGTTTGTGAAGGAAAAAAATGGGGAAAGAAACCTAACACAGCTAAAAATAAGATGCCATGAGTAAAGAACGTTGCCCACATTGTGACAAGAGAGATTGTCAGTGCAAAAAAGATCGTTGCTCACGTTGTGACAAGAGAGATTGTCAGTGCAAAAAAGATCGTTGCTCACGTTGTGACAAGAGAGATTGTCAGTGCAAAAAAGATCGTTGCTCACATTGTGACAAGAGAGACTGTCAGTGCAAAAAAGAGCGTGGCTCTAGAGGAGCAAGAGGACCTGCTGGACCACCAGGACCTCCTGGAGCAAGAGGAGCCGCCGGAGCAAGAGGAGCAATGGGACCACAGGGACCAGCCGGAGCAAGAGGTGAAATGGGACCACAGGGACCTGCCGGAGCAAGAGGTGAAATGGGACCACAGGGACCAGCCGGAGCAAGAGGTGAAATGGGACCACAGGGACCTGTCGGAGCAAGAGGTGAAATAGGACCACAGGGACCAGCCGGAGCAAAAGGAGCAACAGGAACTGCTGGAGCAACAGGACCAGCTGGAGCAACAGGGGCAACAGGAACTGCCGGAGCAACAGGGGCAACGGGACCAGCCGGAGCAACGGGACCAGCCGGAGCAACGGGACCAGCCGGAGCAACGGGACCAGCCGGAGCAACGGGACCAGCCGGAGCAACAGGGGCAACGGGACCAGCCGGAGCAACGGGACCAGCCGGAGCAACAGGGGCAACGGGACCAGCCGGAGCAACGGGACCAGCCGGAGCAACAGGGGCAACGGGACCAGCCGGAGCAACGGGACCAGCCGGAGCAACAGGGGCAACGGGACCAGCCGGAGCAACGGGACCAGCCGGAGCAACAGGGGCAACGGGACCAGCCGGAGCAACAGGGGCAACGGGACCAGCCGGAGCAACAGGGGCAACGGGATCAGCCGGAGCAACAGGGGCAACGGGACCAGCCGGAGCAACGGGACCAGCCGGAGCAACGGGACCAGCCGGAGCAACAGGGGCAACGGGACCAGCCGGAGCAACGGGACCAGCCGGAGCAACAGGGGCAACGGGACCAGCTGGAGCAACAGGGGCAACGGGACCAGCCGGAGCAACAGGGGCAACGGGACCAGCCGGAGCAACAGGGGCAACGGGACCAGCCGGAGCAACAGGGGCAACGGGACCAGCCGGAGCAACAGGTGCAACGGGACCAGCCGGAGCAACAGGGGCAACGGGACCAGCCGGAGCAACAGGAGCAACGGGACCAGCCGGAGCAACGGGACCAGCCGGAGCAACAGGGGCAACGGGACCAGCCGGAGCAACAGGGGCAACGGGACCAGCCGGAGCAACAGGTGCAACGGGACCAGCCGGAGCAACAGGGGCAACGGGACCAGCCGGAGCAACAGGAGCAACGGGACCAGCCGGAGCAACAGGGGCAACGGGACCAGCCGGAGCAACAGGGGCAACGGGACCAGCCGGAGCAACAGGGGCAACGGGACCAGCCGGAACTGGAGGATTAATTCCATTTTCAACGGGTATAATCATTAGTGGTGCTACAGTAGTATCAGCTGCTCCAATTTTAATGGGTTTTGGTAATCACACGGTTGAAGTTATTAACGGTTCTGGAGAATCAACTATGCCACCAGAAGCAGGTGGTTTTGCTTTCCCAATTCCCTTTGCGGGAACCGTTCAAAATTTACAAATAAGCGCAGATTTATTGGTTGCTTCAGTGGTTTCTATAAATACTCTAGGTCTGCAATATGATTTTACAGTTTTCGTCGCACCTTCAGTTCCTAATAATGGGATTGATCATCTTTCTTCACCTTACCTGACAACTCCGCTGACTAGCTCGGTTAGATTTGGATTTCCGAATACGACCATTACACCTGGTACTTTCCGTACAGCAACCAATATAAATGTCGGATCATTACCAGTCGCAGCGGGTGATCGTATTGGTATTCGTGTAAGGACGCTTGCATCTACTGATCCCTCAGCAGCTGATATCACCCAACTCTCATTTAGCGCCAGTCTATCGTATACACCTTCTTAATAAGCCTCCAGCATTGTAATTCTTGGGTAGGTGAACGATTCGGGAAATGAACCGCCACATCTAAAATATTTCCAATTAAGGAATTAACCTGTCATTTATATGACAGGTTTCAGATTGTAGACAAAAGGGCATCCGAATAAGTTCATCATTCATTAGGGTGCCTTTTTGTAGTATTTTTGCTCGTAAGAGCAGAATTCAGACCTATCCTATTCCCATTATTACGCCATTTCTGGACTTTTCCATGTCCAACTGGCCATCTTTTTCAAATTCATGGCAGCAAAAGTAAGCATCGCTTGCATGGACAATTTTTTTAGGCCTCTTAAGGTTGTCCAACGCATACCATGCTTTTCCTTAGCATCCGCAAATACACGTTTAATTGTTTCTTTACGTTTTGCATAGATACTTTTATTCTCTTGTGTTTGACGAAGAAGATCAGCTTCTTCTAAATAATTCTCCCACACATGTCGCTGAATCAGTTTTTTATGTTCCTTACTCTGGGTACACTGTGAAAGTAATGGGCAGTTTTGACATTTAATTGGATTAGAAACATATTGCCGATACCCTTTCTTCGTCGTTGTTGTGTATTTTAAAATTTGTCCTTCCGGACAAATATAACAATCGTGGTGTTCATCATAAACATAATCATGCTTTTTTAAATAACCTTCTTTAGTCCGCGGGCGAGTATAAGGTAAAACAGGTGTCATATCATTTTCAAATATGTATTGAGCAATGGCAGGTGTTTTGTATCCAGCATCAGCGGCGACAGCAACAGGTTTTTCGTGGTTATCTATTACCTTTTCGAGTAGAGGCTCTAAGATGACACTATCGTGAATATTCCATGGTGTGACTATGGCTCCTAGTACAAAGCCCTTACTGTCAGAAGCAGCATGAAATAAGTATGCATACTGTTTAGTTCGCTCATCTTTAACGTAATAACCACTCTCTGGATCAGTAGTACTTTCCTTAATTTCTTTATGTTCTTCTTCTTCAAATTTATCCGGAGGAAAGGGTTTCTTTCGATGGTCCTCAAGGTCCTTATTAATTTCTTCTTGAAGACGTGCTTCATAAGCTTTTGCTTCTTTACGAACTTCTTTTACCTTGTATTTTTTCTTATTTGCACTTGCCTTTACATGTGTTGAATCAATAAATACATGATCACCTTTTACCAACTTCTTCTCTGTCGCTTCCCTCAATATACGATAGAAGATCTGTTCAAATAGATCTGTATCCTTAAAACGGCGTTCATAATTTTTCCCGAAGGTTGAAAAGTGTGTGACTTTATTGTGAAATCCAAATCCTAAAAACCAACGATATGCTAGATTCGTTTCAATTTCTTCTATATGTTTTCCGCATAGATCGAATACCGAAGGTATATTGAATGAATGCCATCTTAATACCACAGGATCAATACTGGGACGACCACGTTCTGAAGAATACATATCTTGAACTAGCGAATAAATAAATGAAAAATCGATAGCAGCTTCCATTTTACGCACCAAATGGTTAGCAGGAACAAGTTGTTCCAGTGCAATCATTTCTAATTGGTCCCGATTCATCTGAGTATTTTTAGTTAGTTTTTCCTTACCCCATTAAATACTTTACAACTTAATTATACAAAAAAGACTGCCGAGAAATCCGATTTTTTTTGGATTTGTCGACAGTCTGTAGCTGTCATTTATATGACAGGTTTTTATTTTATGATCAAAAAGACTATGGAGTCTATAGATGTAGCAAAAAAGGGAACTGAGGTTACTTGGACTGAAAAAGAACTCGTTTTACAAGATCATCAAAGAATATGAAAGTAATTATGGGGTTTTCTTTACTTGGAATTTCCTTTTTTAGTATTTGGGAATTATCTGACAGACTAGAGCACGAACCGTAGGACTTTTAGGACCAATAGGACCACAAGGAATAGCAGGACTAATAGTCGCAACGGGACCCCAAGGAACGGGAGGTGGGTTATCCGAATTCGCGTACATTTACAACTTAGATGCTCAAACGGTTGCGGTAGAGGCGGATGTTAATTTTAGTACAAATGGTCTTCTTACAGCTGGAATTACGCATGCCCCCGGAACCTCTCAAATTGTAGTTACCCGTCTAGGAGACTACGAGGTTACTTTCTCCGTGTTGGGTGTATAATCCAACCAATTCGCACTATTTTTTTAATGGCGCTCCGGTTGTGGGAACTGTCTACGGTTCAGGTGCCGGCACTCAGCAAAACAACGTTCAGGCTATAATCGCCATAGCAGCTGGCGATGTTCTTTCCCTTCGAAATCACACTTCAGCTGCAGCAGTTACCCTTCAAGCTTTGGCAGGAGGCACACAAACAAACATAAACGCTTCTATTGTCATTAAGAAATTAAATTAGTTTCGAATGGATATGGAACTCTCACAAAATTGAAGTTGTAAAGCAGTTTCCAAGCTATATCTAGCGGTCTAGGTGGATAGATAGGAAAACATATGGCGGAAAGTTCACAGGGCTCTAACGTTCAATTTAACAATCTGTAGATTCGAACAACTGGGGAGCCCTATTACTATGGAACTTTTAGAATTAATAAGGTAATAATTATTAAATCTCCTGCATATGGAGATTTTTTTATTTTCGAATATGTAGTTGTAGCTTAGGAAACTTCATCAGAATAGATAATGTATATAATATCCGGGTATTTGAAGGTGAAGAATTAAAAACATATCTCTTACGAAATTGCTCTTAGGGAATCTTTAGCTTATTGGTTTTTCACCCCTCGCTCATCAATGGGAAGAATTGAGGGGCGGCAAAAATTCGTACTGGCACATCATTATTTATTCCTTTTTATTCCTATTAAAATAGTTTTTAAAAAACTCTTCATTACTCTTCACGGTAGAGTCATTTGGTCGATATACTTTTGCTTGATTATTATGTTCCACAGACCTTTCTAAGTCCCCTATTTCCCAATGACAAACACATAACTGAAGATGTGGATACCATGTTGAATAGGCTTGCTGCTTAAATCCTTGATTGTTATCTTCCTCGATCTCAAGAGCTAAGCGGTACCAAATAATTGCCTTTTTAAAACTTCTATTGTCCTTATAAAGGTCCCCTAATCGACAAGAAACTTCGGGTCGCGGAATATCATACTTAATCGACAAAACCAGTGATTCTATTTCTTTTTCTAAGTTACCAAGGTTTCTATAACAAACCGCAATATTAATACAAGCGCGGATTTCATCTTCTATCCACCCTTTTTTGGTATCTAAGAATTCTTGATAATAACTAATTGCTTTTTGAAACTGAGCGTGATCTTTTAATTCATTTGCAAAATAAAATAAATCCCTAGGTGTAAATTCTTCTCCATTATTCAGACGGTTTTCATAAATTTTAAGGTTGCGCTCGCTTTGAACAGATTGGTTAGATTTATCAGATTTACGATGAGTAATTACTATATCAGCAGGAAAAATATTACCACTAACATCTAAATATTCATGGACAGGACCAACCCATTTGAAATTTCTCTCTCTTTTAACTAAACGGTTTCTCCTATAATTAAAGGTCGGATTGCCATATTCATCGAGATCAATGGTATAAATCATGGAGACTGCATCAATTGATGCATCTAGATTATTCTTTAGTGTTTTAAATTTTTCCTGGTCTTTTTCAAGTAAAATGTCATCCCCATCTAACCATAAGATATAATCCATTGTTGCATGACTAAAAGCAAAGTTTCTAGCAGAAGAAAAATCATCAATCCATTCAAAGTCTATAATTTTATCAGTGAACTGCTTCGCTATTTCCTTGGTCTTATCTGTTGAACCTGTATCAACAATAATAATTTCATCACAAATTTCCTTTACACTACTTAAACATTGATGTAATACCTCTTCTTCATTTTTCAATATCATACATAGACTAACAGTACACATAATCCATCACCACCAAATTGTAAATTCTTCATACTATATGATGTTTCAAGGTATTAAGTAACTAAAGTTGGTCATGAAAAAGAGCTAGTGAATTAAGAAACAATTATCCTGATAAAAATGTACGAGTTAGTCTTACTAAACCATCTGACGATTTAGAAGAAATCGATTATTTCCTTTCTAAAGGTTTTGTTACACAGCGAAATCATTTAATTATGAAACGTGACTTAACAGAGGAAATACCGTAAGCCCCCAATCAAACAACGCATATAAACACACAGCGCCTCCTGGTACTATGAATGTATCAATTTAAGGGAGGTGCTTTTTCAAATGCTGCAACAAAAACTTACAATTGTCCCCGTTACATTGCAATCCGAAAACAAAGTTTCATATACATCCACTTCATCAACAACCTCAGCTAATAACGTATGTACGATCAAAACGGCAAACATAGAAATCTCTTTCTCCAACGGCGTGGATGAGCACATCATCCAAACGGTTATGAGGGAGCTGAAACATCTGTGAAATACGACTATACAAGTGTGGAAAATATTTACATCATTTGCGGAGAGACAGATATGCGAAAAGGCATTGATGGACTGGCAACACTGATTCAAGATTCTTTCGAACTTGATCCATATGGCGATTCCATTTTCTTATTTTCAGGATGGAGTAAAGATCGCTATAAATGTTTATATTTCGACGGTGATGGCTTCGCTATGCTTTAGAAACGTTTAGATAACGGCAAACTCCAATGGCCAAAAGATGAAAATGAAGTACGCAATCTTTCACAACAGGAGCTTCGCTGGCTCCTTGAAGGGTTATCAATCCAGCAGCCAAAGGCAATTCAGTCATCATCAAAAGGTGTCTTCTAAATTCGTTAGAGCCCTTCATTTTATCTTTATTCCACTGTTCGAACTCGTTATAATAAGAGGAGTAAATCCGAACGAAGAGTGGTGAATGATGTGACGAACGTTTCTTCTACGAGTGAAAATCAATTTGAGAGATTAATTCGATTGCTTGAAGAGCAATTGGCTCATTCGAATCAACAAAACCAAGAACTATCAAAAAAATTGGATCAATCGTTGAAACAGAATGAAGCGTTAACGCAACAACTTCGGCACTTAACAAAGCTCTTATATGGCTCTAAAACAGAAAAATCGAGATATAATACCCCAGAAGGGCAAGCGTCATTATTTGATGATGACCCGTCTTTTAGAGAAACTGAGCACACAGAAGAACAAAGCTAACAGACCATTTCTTATACTGTTGTTCGAACTATTCAAAAGAAAAAACGAAATGATTCATTACGTGATGATATCGAAGTAGAGGCACTTCACTATCATCCTGAAAATACGCAATGTGACTGTTGCCAAGGACAAATGATTGAAATTGGCAGTACAATCGTACGCGAAGAAGCAGAATTTATTCCGGCAAAAATGAAGAAAGTTCAACACATTGAACACGCGTATGAATGTAAAAATTGCAAAGGCGATGCATTTCAAAAGGCGCAAATTAAACGTGGTAAAGCACCACAGCCTCCTATTCAACGAAGCATCGCAAGTCCTAGCGTACTTGCCAAAGTAATATATGATAAATTTTCACAATACTTACCGCTTTACCGTCAGGTAAAGGAATGGGATCGTTATGGCCTAAATACCAATGATAAGAACCTTTCGAATTGGGTCATTCGTGCATCACATGATTGGTTATTCCCTATTTACAATCGAATAAAGCATTTGATGATGGCTAAATCGATTTTACATGTCGATGAAACTTATGGACAAATCATCAACCGGTCCGATGGGAAATCAGGCCAAACAAATGCCTATAATTGGGTTATCGAAGTGTACCAAGCCAGGGGCCAACAATGATTCTCTTTCAAAGTTCATTATCACGGGCTCGATCCGTCCTTGAAAGTTTCATTGACGGCTTTTCTGGAACGATTGTGTGTGACGGCTATTCTGCCTATGATAAGTTGGAAGGCATTACCTTCGCAAATTGTTGGGCGCATGTTCGACGTTATTGGTTGAAGGCAGACAGCAAAAATGGGCAAATTGGTGTGAACTATTGTGACGATTTATATCGACTCGAAAGGAAGTTTAAACATTTGTCCCCGAGTAAGCGCAGAAAAAAACGCCAAAAATACTCGAAGCCAATTGTAGATAAATTCCTTGAATGGGTTGAAAAATCACCATTCTACGGAAAGAATGCCCTCGCGAAAGCAGCTGAATACACATTGAACAGGGCAAATGGACTCAAAGCATTCTTGAATGATGGGTGCATTGAAATTGATAATAATCCAGCCGAAAATGCCATCCGTCCCAACGTTCTAGGAAGAAAAAATTGGCTATTTAGTGTTAGTGAAGCAGGCGCAAAAGCCAATGCCATTTGTTTAAGTATCGCAGAAACGACCAAAAGTAACGGCGTTGATTTCTACGAATACATAAAGAAACTTTTGATGGATCTACCGAATCTCGGAATCCATCAAAACCCTGGAATTTTAGATCAATACATGCCCTGGTCAAAAATGATTCAGGCAGAATGTTGCAAATAAATAAATAAGCCGTATATTCGATTGAAAAAATTAGGATATTCGGCTATTTGTGTTGCGTACCGGAAAGGTACACTTCTTTTTTATTTCGGGCTTACGAAATACCGAATGTTCCTCTTCTGGATAATATTAAAATCGTTAATTGGAAAATGGATACTCAAGCCGAACAAGAACAATATCTTGGAACTGAAGTTGAAGGTGATTTATAAGGTGTATGTTGGAGTCTAAATCGTCTGAAATGGACTAAAAGTGGCTCAGAATGGGATACTTATACAGCATTTGATGGAGATAAAGTAGTCGGTAGTGTAATGACTTGGGGAATAGGTGACGAAAGAAGTGCTACCGAAAATATTTTTGTGTTACCAGATTGGAGACGAAAAGGTATTGCTAAAGCAGTTATAACAGAGGCTTTAAAGTTTCTGAAATACAAGGGAAAAACAAAAGCTACTCTTGGTGTATTTGGAGATAATGGAAGAGCCATATCTTTATATCAGTCATTGGGTTATAAAATGCTTTTTATTAATATCGAATTTGGGCTTGATTTATAACTAAAGACTGTTTATTAACAATGATAATAAATTGTTCTTCAACTATCCTGAAAATAAAAACGATTATATGGGATTTTGGGCAATACGAAACTAGACCCATTAAAATCCGTTAAAAAAAAAGGATCTGGGCTCTTAATTAACAATATATGCTGTCCTTCATTAGGCTATAGCTTCAACCATTACTTTACAACCAAGTACCTCTAGTCGTTTAATAGATTGTTTGAACACTATTTCTTTTTTTCGTCGATCAAAGTAATCTGCACCTAACTCAACATAAAGTTGCCTTTTGTTTAATAAATGATAAACAATCGTTAAAATGGTATGTCCAACCGCTACTACTGCACGTTTTTTTCCAATTCTCGCTGCCAAGCGTTGATATTGGGAAGAAAGATAAGTGTTTTTAGTTTTTGCTGTTGAATGTGCTGCTTCAACAAGTGCCGCTCGCAACTTTTTATTACCTTTTCTCGTTTTTCTGGACTTTTTTTTCCAGAACTTTCGTTATTACCTGGAACCATCCCTGGCCACGAACAAAGATGGGGGGCTCTAGGAAATTGCGAAGCAATGTCTTTTCCTAGTCCTATTTCAGACAAAAAGTTGTTCCGCATGGCTTCTACCTATGCCTGGAAAAGAATCTAGTAATTTAATATCTTCCTCATAGGGTTGCATACGTTGCTGGACTTCTTCACTTAACATTATGATTTGTTGATCCAAAAAGTCGATATGTGAAAGCTGAGTTTTTAACATCATCTTTTGATGAAGTCCGAGGGATCCGAATAAGGCACGTTCCAAATCATCCTTTTTCTTTTTCATGCTTCTTTTTGCCATTCTAGCTAATACTTGTGGATCATGGATTCCATTGATGAGTCCCTCAATCATTGATCGTCCGGACACACCCATAATGTCTGTTGCAACAGAGGAAAGTTTGATATTAGCACCTACCAACACTTTCTGCATTCTACTTATTTCTCTTGATCTTTCTTCAATAAGACTTCGACGGAATCGAACAAGTTCTAGTAATTCTCTTTGATCTCGATTTGGAATATAACTGTGTAGAAGAAGACCGTGACGAAGCAATTTTGCGATCCATTCAGCATCTTTAACATCGGTTTTGCGTCCTGGGACAGCCTTGATGTGAGCGGCGTTGACAACCAATGGTTGAATGTCTTCTAATTCAAGAAGGTTGTATTAGTTTCCAATAAACACCGGTACTTTCCATAGCAGCGTGAGAACAAGATTTACTTTTAATCCAATCTATTAATTTAATCAGATCGTGCGTCATCGTACCAAATGTTTGAATTTCCTTTCCTTTTGAAGTAATGGCACAAGCCGTAATGTTCTTTTTGTGAATATCTAATCCACAACACCGTTCATTAACAACATCCATTTTTATTTTCCTTCCTACGGGCTGAAGTAAATTAAGGCTGGTGCAACAACCATATAAGATTAATCTATCCTGCGTGCTTCCCGTGAGGGAGCGACAATTTGTGGTGCACCTGGTCGTTAAAAATCAGTCTACCATGCGGGCTCGAGGCACCATAGTTGAACGACCTTCCTTCGCCAGCCTATAAAAAGGATTGACAGGTATAATGAAAACTAGACGGGATTAAGAACCATTTTCATTCATTTGATGGTGCCGCAACGCGGCATGAGAGTCTACCATGAAAATAAGTTTCTTCAAGATTAGAAAAATGACAATACTTAAGAAGAACCTGCTCAATCGTTAAAAAAAAGAGGAGAGCGATAATTAATAGTTTATGGATTAGGGTTGACTGGATTAAGGTCAGTATCAGTATTGACACTTCCTAACCATTTTCATTCTCTGTGGTGCTGCACTGATTTTGTGCTGCATGAATGGCTAACGGGTTCACTTCATAGGATCAAACAGTAAAATCACAAGGCATCGTGTGTTTTTTTGTTATAATTTACAGTTTTGCACCTCACAATTGAACCAGTCATTAACATATACAGGTTTTCTTTTTTACACCAATTTTCTGCCGATGTTCTATTTTCTTTATATAGTCAGTGGCAAGAGGAACTTTACAGGCGGTATTCCCCACATCGACATGGACCTTTCCAATTTGTTCTGCGGCCTTGATAGCTTCATCATGCAGTGCAGCAACATAGGCTCCAACACAAATAACAAAGAGATTCATTACATAGCGGACACGGTTTCGTTCATTATGAATGGTTGTTTCAACTTGATGTATCAAAGTGAGGATTTCCTCAATGTCTAATTGGTCATCAGAAGTGATCGATAGATAATTTGCATATGTACTCCATCCGCAAACCGCTACCATTTCTTCCTCTGATTTCATCCACTCTCGCGCCAGCTCAAGAGCATAATTACTTTCAGCCGCAACTCCGGCAACCGTATATTCTGCTAACAAATACCAATTTGCCATTTTTGCCCATCCTTGAAGAGTTTCTTTCTCCATTGATTTTGGATTTACGGAGAGACCGGCTAAATACATTGCATCATGATTTCCAGAATTGAATAGTTCCAGTGCTAAATGATGATTTTTCTTCACATACTTAACGAGCTTTTTTAAATCACCAACCTTGACCCCAAAAAAAGGCTCCTTCGCACCATGATTCAAAAAGGTTTTCTTTGTTTGTGGCAATCCCATTTCAGCGAGCTTGCCCATGATTTCATCAAAATTCAATTCAAAACCTCCCTTTTAAAAATAACGCTACTATTTAAATGTGTTACTTATTTTACCATTATTTATCTATACTGGAAAACAGGCCTTTTAAAATGGTTTTACAACAGTTATTTTTATAAAAGGCGATGTTAAACTTGCCTGTTGATTTCCGCTTCAATCAACATAGTAAGCAAAATCAACAATGAGCTTTTACATAGCCTTATGAAAAAGTTCCATTTAGAAAATATTAATGATAGTTATAAATGATGAAATAGAAGAAAGGAGATATAATGAGTGAACTTTTTCAGTTATTAAAAAGAGGAAATAAATCGGCGATGCTTGCAGCTATTATTAATGCAATTATTGCGATTATTAAAGGTGCTGCTTTCATGTTTACAGGCAATGTTGCCATGTTTGCCGAAACTATGCATAGTCTCGGGGATGCAGCCAATCAGTTTTTTGTATTTGTGGGTTCGGCCTTAAGTAAAAAGGCACCAACCGAACGTTTTCCAAATGGATTTGGCCGGTTGGTCAACTTGGTTCTTTTAGGTGCTGTTTTAATTGTCGGTATTATGGCTTTTGAAACAATAGTAGAAGGCTGGCATCATGTTGTCCATCCAACTGCATCACATGGCTTTATTCTTAATATATTGGTTTTGGCTGTATCAACCTTACTTGAAACCTTTGTCCTTATTAAAGCAATGAAGGAAATTTTACATGACATTGAAATTGAGGCAAAAGGATTGAATGTATTTTTTCAAAGCTTTGCAAATCTGGGAAAAGCAAAACCTGCAACGAAATTGGTGTTCATGGAGGATTTGGTGGCTACATTTGGAGGTTTATTAGCCATTACTGCGATTATTATTTCACATTTTTCAGTATTCCATCGTGCTGAAGGAATTGCCTCTATGTTAATCGGAGCGATGATGTTTTTTGTGGTAGGAAAGGTTTTTTTGGATAATGCTGCCGGAGTTATTGGCCAAGCGGATGAAGAAATGGAGAACAAAATCGGCGCTTTAGTAATGACAGATCCTGATGTAAAAGATATCCAAGGCATTACGGTCATTAAAGAAGGAGAAGATTTGCACGTTGAATTGGAAATTGAAGTAGATCCAAAAATAACGGTTGCTGAAGCAGATGATATTAAGGACCGTTTGGAAGAAAAAATAATGGCGGAAAAAGGAGTTGTTGATGTCACCATTGAGTTTGATGAAGAAGATGGCGTTATGACTTGGCAAAAGCGCAGTGGAACGCCAGTAAAATAGGAGTTTTAATCAATTATTGAATATGAATAAATCAAATCAACAATTGGAAATCTATTCATAATGTATTTTTCAAGGGGGCAGATTATGGTTGAACACAATGCAAGGTTATCCAGTGCAGAGTTGGGAGGACTATGGGCTACTTTTATCCAGGAGAGCATGACGGTTTGTTTATTGAAATACTTTCTTTATCACAATCGGGATAAAGAAATAAAAACTATATTGCAGATGGCCTTAAAGATTTCAGAGGGTCATATCCAACAAATAACGGCCATATTCAATTCGGAAGGTATCCCGCTACCTGATGGCTTTACGGAAAAAGACGTAAATCTATCTGCCCCCCCATTATTTTATGATCTGTTTGCCCTTAGCTTTGTTTATTCGATGAGCCGCCTAGGAATGATTAATACTGGCTTTATTACCTTGAATGTGGCAAGAGAAGATGTGATGGAGTTTTTCGTCACCATGGTGAATCAATCAGCAACATTATATCAAACATCGACAGCCTTAATGCTGACAAAAGGTATCTATGACCGGCCGCCGATGATTCCCTATCCAAAGCAAGTGGAGTATGTTGAAAAGAAAACTTATATAATTGCCTTTGGGAAAAAAAGGCCGTTAAATTCAATGGAACTGACGGAGATTTTTTTTAATACTGAGCGAAATTATTTTTCTATATTACTTTGTATGGGATTGCTGCAGGTGGTAAAAGACAAAGAAATTCATCAGTATATTCAGGACGGTAAAAAAATTTCTGAGAAACAAATCCAAACCTTTAATGACATCCTAATGAGAGAGGAACTATTAGGTAATGTTCCATTAACAATGGAAGTAACGGATTCAACAGTTCCTCCTTTTTCAAACAGGCTTATTGTTACACTTTTCCATGCCTTAAATTCAATTGATATAACCCTTATTGGGCATGCCTTAGCCTTATCGATGCGAACAGACCTTGCTGCTTATTATCAAAAGTTCATTCTTGAGATAATGCTTTATGCCGAAAAAGGTTTTTCACTCATGGTCGAGCGCAGCTGGATGCAGGAACCGCCACATGCACCTGATCGCAGGGAGTTACAGAAATTGAATGATTAAACAATAAGAAAAGGTTCGCCTCTTTGGGCGAACCTTTTCTTATTCCCATGGTTTATAAGTGGTAAAGTAATTTGCAAGCTCCTTACTGCTTTTTCTGTGCTCTTTCCGCTTTTCCGCTCGTTCTTTACCGGTTTCATATAGCTTTTTTTCCTCTTCGGTCTCCGGAATAATCGCTGGAACTTTTGTCGGCTTACCATCGTCATCTAATGCAACAAAGGTTAAAAAGGCTGTAGCAGCTATTTTTCGATCGCCTGTTTTAAGATTCTCGGCGATCACTTTAGCGCAAATCTCCATTGAAGAGGTTCCTGTCCACGTTACAAAGGTTTCGATACAAACGGAGTCTAGAGGAGTAATCGGACTTAAAAAGTCAACAGAGTCAATCGAAGCTGTAACACTTTCTGTTCTTGAATGCCTTTCTGCGGAAATGGAGGCCACCATGTCGATATCACTAATTAATTTTCCACCAAACAAAGTATTATGGTTATTCACATCATTTGGAAAAATTCTGCTAGTTCTGACTACCCTTGAATCATTGCACTTTCTTGCTTCCACAAATAATCCCTCCAATAAAGAAAAACTCTTTGTCCATTTAAAATATGGATGAACAAGTTCCATTTTATACATAATAATCCATAAATAAACTGTCAAGCAAATACTTGAAGATGAGGGTTTAAAAATGAAATATAAATATCTTCTGTTCTATTTGTTAATGGCCATAATTTTCTTTGGACTTTCAAGCAGTGAAAGCTCTGAAGCCCTTTTTAACCAAGAATACTTTAAGCCTTATAATGTTTCTGCCCATTATGAAAAAAAACCGGTAAAACCGGGCTCAAAGAAAGAGCATATTCGGCAGAAAATTAAAGATTATTTAATTATCAACCATTTAAGCGGGAGTATTGCGGTAGTAAAAAACAATAAGGAGGTTTTTACTCAAGGAATAGGATATTCAAATATTTTTAATCGAACTTTAAATAGTCCATCGACTACCTATCCGATTGGTTCGATAACGAAAACGATTGTTGCTGTTTGTATTCTTCAGCTTCAGGAAAGCGGAAAGTTGACGATTCATGATCCGGTATCTAAATATGTCACCAACCTTCCGAAGAAAGTAAAAATTGTCCATTTGTTAAATCATACTTCAGGAATCCAACCTCCGATTTGGCATATAGGGGACAAAAAGCCGAAGGATATCATTAAGAAAGCAGGGAAGCGAGCAAGTAAATTCCCCCCGGGGACGAAATGGGACTATAACGATATCAATTACTTAATTCTTGGCCACATTGTCGAAAAAGTATCAGGGTCTACTCTACAGGAATATATCGAAAAAAATATTTTTAAAAAGGCTTCCATGGTAAATGCAGGTTTTATCACTTCCGAAAACCCTGCTCCATTTACATCTAACGGATATATCAAAATCGCTGAACAGTTAATCAATTCCAGTAAACTGAATACGTATTTACTTTTTGGATGTGGGAATATTTATGCCACCGCACTTGATTTATGCCTGTTTGATGAAGCATTAATGAGCGGTAAGCTCATTTCAAACCAAAGTTTAAAGGAAATGGTAGCACCGGGGCCCAAATCGGGCTATGGTCTGGGACTTTACCATACAGGTGACCGAATTTACAGCAGAGGGGTTGTCGGAGGTTGGGAATCGCTCCATGTTTATTATAAAGATAAAACTTCCATCGTGGTCCTTCTGAATATCCGTGATAAACAGAATGATATCAAGAACATTGCCAACGACATTTACAACATTTTGAATGAAAAACTTTAATCGAACCCATTTTAATTTTGGAAGTATACCCCATTTAGAATTATAATGAAGGGTATGGTACATTACATATATGAACCGGGTTTTAAAATGGGAGGCTTTGAGGATGACATTACAAGAGCAAATTATGAAGGAATTAAATGTGAATCCAGATATTCAACCGAAAGAAGAGATTAGAAAGCGGATTGCCTTTTTGAAAAACTATTTAGTAAATTCAAAGGCAAAAGGCTTTGTTCTTGGAATTAGCGGCGGGCAGGACTCAACGCTTGCCGGCCGTCTTGCACAGCTGGCGGTAGAGGAGTTAAGGAATGAAGGGAAGGAAGCGACCTTTATAGCGGTTCGTCTACCATATGGAGTCCAACAGGATGAAGAGGATGCAAAACGGTCATTGGCATTTATTCAAGCAGACCGTGAGTATGTCTTTAATATCAAAGACGCAGTTGATGATGTTCAAAAAGAGTATAACTCTATAACAACGGGTGATCCGTTAAGCGATTTTCAAAAAGGTAATGTTAAAGCAAGGGTAAGAATGATTGCACAATATGCAGTAGGCGGCATGGAAGGCCTTCTTGTCATTGGTACTGATCATGCTGCAGAAGCGGTTACCGGCTTCTTTACGAAGTACGGTGACGGTGGAGCGGATATTCTTCCGTTAACAGGTTTAACAAAACGTCAGGGAAAAGAATTGCTAAAAGAGCTTGGTGCTGACGAACGGCTATATTTAAAGGTTCCTACAGCTGACTTGCTTGATAAAAAACCAGGCCAGGCTGACGAAACTGAATTGGGAATTACGTATGATGAACTTGATGATTATCTGGAAGGAAAATCCGTTGCAGCTGAGGTTGCTGAAAAAATTGAACAGCGCTACCTAATAACGGAGCATAAAAGAAGACTTCCGGCATCGATGTTTGATAGCTGGTGGAAGGAGTAGTAAAAAAAGGGGGCTGCTGCTAACAGCTTCTGTTTTTCGGGTACAAAACTTAAAAAACATTAAAAAAGGGTATCAAATCGTAAAGATTTCGTTGCCCTTTTTTAGTTGGTATTACAGTGTTGAGTAAAGCTACTTTTTATTCACTATCCCAGCCCTCATTCGGACAGGATGAGTTTGATTTTCACTTAAGTAGTCCGAATCCAGCCTTCATTCGGACAGGATGAGTTTGATTTTCGCTTAAGTAGTCCGAATCCAGCCCTCATTCGGACAGGATGAGTTTGATTTTCACTAAAGTAGTCCGAATCCAGCCCTCATTCGGACAGGATGGGTTTGATTTTCACTTAAGTAGTCGGAATCCAGCCTTCATTCGGACAGGATGGGTTTGATTTTCACTTAAGTAGTCCGAATCAAGCCCTCATTCGGACAGGATGAGTTGATTTTCACTTAAGTAGTCCGAATCCAGCCTTCATTCGGACAGGATGAGTTTGATTTTCACTTAAGTAGTCCGAATCCAGCCTTCATTCGGACAGGATGAGTTTGATTTTCACTTAAGTAGTCCGAATCCAGCCTTCATTCGGACAGGATGAGTTTGATTTTCACTTAAGTAGTCCGAATCCAGCCTTCATTCGGACAGGATGAGTTTGATTTTCACTTAAGTAGTCCGAATCCAGCCTTCATTCGGACAGGAACAGCTTGTTTCTTACTAACATAGTCCGAATCCAGCCCTTATTCAGACAGGAAAGGTTTTTTTTCACTAACATAGTCCGAATCCAGCCTTCATTCGGACAGGGTGAGTTTGATTTTCACTTAAGTAGTCCGAATCCAGCCCTAATTCGGACAGGATGAGTTGATTTTCACTTAAGTAGTCCGAATCCAGCCTTCATTCGGACAGGGTGAGTTTGATTTTCACTTAAGTAGTCCGAATCCAGCCCTCATTCGGACAGGATGAGTTTGATTTTCACTTAAGTAGTCCGAATCCAGCCTTCATTCGGACAGGAACAGCTTGTTTCTCACTAACATAGTCCGAATCCAGCCCTCATTCGGACAGGATGGGTTTGATTTTCACTTAAGTAGTCCGAATCAAGCCCTCATTCGGACAGGATGAGTTGATTTTCACTTAAGTAGTCCGAATCCAGCCTTCATTCGGACAGGATGAGTTTGATTTTCACTTAAGTAGTCCGAATCCAGCCTTCATTCGGACAGGGATCACTTTTATTTCAAGTCATGCCTTTCTTTTCATTCAGATGAGCGCTTTTTCTCGCTCTAATTGCAATTCCTTTTGCCATTTTGTACTTCAAAACAGAACCCGCGAGGCTGATACTCCCTTTTTTGGGTGTTATTTATTTTAGCTCTCTACCACTTTAGCATAATAAAATTTTTTATTGACAAAGGTATTACCCGGGCTTATCCTATTAACGTGACTCGAACATTATCTTAGAAAAACAATCATTATGCGGGGGCAAACACCATGGAGAAGTCAAATAAATTAGGATTTTGGGTATTAACGGCACTTGTCGTTGGAAATATGGTTGGTTCAGGAATTTTCATGCTACCTCGTTCTTTATCAGAAGCAGCTAGTCCTGCAGGTGTGATAGCAGCCTGGCTAATGACAGGATTCGGAGTACTTATGCTGGCACTTGTATTTGGAAACTTAGCGATTCGTAAGCCAAACTTAACAGGTGGCCCACAAATTTATGCAAAAGAAATATTCAAATCAGGTTCGCAGGCTTCGATTCTATCCGGATTTATGTCATCTTGGGGTTACTGGATTGGCAACCTTGCAGGAAATGTGGCTATTATAACCACTTTTGCAGGCTATCTATCTACATTTTTCCCGATTTTAACAAGTGAAGCCAAATGGTTTACCATTGGTAATTTCACATTAAAGGTAGGAAATGGTCTAACGTTTATTGTATGTTCCGTTCTACTTTGGGGAACTCACTTTATTATCCTCCGCGGAATGGAGAGTGCAGGGAAATTAAATTTTGCGGCGACAGCTGCAAAGGTTATCGGCTTTTTAGTGTTTATCATTGTTGGGCTTTTTGCCTTTCAAAAAAGCAATATGCTTCCGTTTATGGCAACGAAATTGGATAATGCAGGACATGCAATTGGATTAATGAAGCAAGTCAACAATGCAGCAATCAATACATTATGGGCATTTATCGGAGTTGAATCAGCGGTCGTCTTCGCATCACGTGCCAAAAAACAATCAGATGTGAAACGCGCGACAATGCTTGGTTTATTCATCGCTCTTGGTATTTATATCGGTATTAGTACTCTTGTAATGGGGATGTTAGACCAAAAAACACTCATTCATTCCGGTAAACCGCTAATTGACGCGATCCAAACGGTATTAGGACCAATAGGCGGGAAATTTTTAGCAGGTATTGGACTAATTAGTTTAATAGGCTCAACAATTGGTTGGGTAATGTTAAGTGCTGAAGTTCCATATCAAGCCGCAAAACAAGGTTTATTCCTTCCGGTTTTTCTTAAGGAAAACAAAAAAGGTTTACCATTGTTCTCACTGCTTGTCACAATTGGGCTCGGGCAACTTTTTATCTTTTCAACTGTATCAAAATCGATTTCCGGTGCTTTTGACTTTGTTGTTTTAATTGCAACCTTAGCATATCTCGTCCCATATCTTATTTCATCAGTCTACCAGCTTAAATTGGTTATTACAGGTGAAACCTATAAAGGCGGTAAATCAAGGATTACTGATGGAATAATCGCATTTCTTGCAACCATTTACTCCATTTGGGTTATTATCGCAGGAACTGCAGACATTAAAACATTTACGTACGGGATGATATTATTGGCCAGTGGACTATTCTTTTATGGTCCGATTAAGAAAAATGCTATCAGGGTACAGCATAAACAAACGCAAAAGAAAGCTTTATCCGCCTAATAATTCTCAACCTATCAGGATTTTTCTGATAGGTTTTATTGTTGAGATAAGAAAAAAATTTTGAACTAAGATAACTGTCTAGCTCCAGCGCCAGCGACTAGTGTACTTCGCACTTCTCCCTACGATAAGTCAACATCGAATCGACTTGAGCTCCGTGTTTCCTTTATCTCAGTCGAAGCACTCCAGTCCTGGCGTGCGCTAAACGGGCGCTTCCGCTTTTCTTTTTGTGGACATGAATTTTTCATAATTAGGGTAAAATATAGTTGCTTCCTTTATTTTTCCTTTGACAGAAAAGAAAGGATGTACTATGATAAGTAAATCCGAGCAAGACAATCAGAATTAGGGGGATTAACAATGAAAAAGCTAACCGTCATTTTTGCACTTTTACTCAGCTTTATGGTTGTTTTATCTGCATGCGGCACAAGTAACGCTACAGATACTTCAAAGAAAACAGACAACACAAAGGTTACCAGCGGTGATTTATTAAAACAAGTGAAAGCAAATGGCAAGTTATTAATTGGTACAGAAGGTACATATGCTCCATTTACGTTCCATGATAAAAATGGTAAATTAACCGGTTTTGACGTTGAGCTTGCAACCGAAATCGCAAAACGTATCGGAGTGACACCTGAATTCAAGGAAACTCAGTGGGATGCGATGTTTGCCGGCTTAGATGCTAAGCGTTTTGATATGGTCGCTAATGAAGTAGGGATTCGCCCGGACCGTCAGGTGAAATACGATTTTTCTTCTCCTTATATCTCATCAGCTGCCGTTCTTATTGCTAGCAATGATAACACTAAAGTGAAAAAATTTGAAGATATGAAAGGGCTAAAATCTGCTCAATCATTGACAAGTAACTATGCAGATATCGCTAAGAAAAATGGTGCTACGATTGTTGGGGTTGAAGGCTTCGATCAAGCGATCCAGCTGTTAACTTCAAAACGCGTTGATGTTACGGTAAATGATAAACTTTCATTTTTAGATTTCAAAAAACAAAAGCCTGATGCACCGGTTAAAATTGTTGCTACTTCAGCTGATGCCTCTCAAAGCGGTTTTATGTTTAGAAAGAACAGCAACACTCTTGAAGATGCTGTAAACAAAGCGTTAAAAGATATCATTGCTGATGGCACGTATAAAAAAATCTCAGAGAAATGGTTTGGTGAAGATGTACTTAAATAGTATTTTTGCTGACCCGGAAAGAACCGCAAGATTAGTCGATATAGCTCAAAGTTCCTTTCTGCCCCTTTTGAAAGGGGCTATTTTTTATACAATTCCGTTGACGCTAATTACCTTTGTCATCGGTTTGATTTTTGCTGTTCTAACAGCTCTTGCCCGTATTTCTCATAGTAAAACTCTTCAAAGTATTGCTAGAGTTTATGTGTCAGCCATTCGTGGAACACCCTTGTTAGTACAATTATTTATCATTTTTTACGGGCTGCCTACGATCGGGGTTACCTTGGATTCCTATACTGCTGCTATTATCGGTTTTTCGCTAAGTGTGGGTGCCTATGGATCAGAAATCATCCGCGCGGCGATTATTTCTATTCCTAAAGGACAATGGGAAGCTGGCTATTCGATCGGAATGTCCTATTCACAAGTTTTACGGAGAATTATTCTCCCTCAAGCTGCAAGGGTATCGGTACCTCCTTTATCCAATTCATTTATTAGTCTCGTAAAGGATACATCTTTAGCATCACTCGTTCTTCTAACAGAGATGTTTCGCAAGGCACAGGAAATTGCTTCAACCAACTATGAATATTTATTAGTTTATACAGAAGCTGCACTTATTTATTGGGTCATCTGCTTTTTCCTTTCCATCCTTCAACAAATTATGGAAAAGAGACTGGACCGTTATTTGTCTTAAAGAAAAGGGAGAATTACAATGATTTCAATTAAAGGACTATATAAGCAGTTTGGTGATTTAGAAGTTTTAAAAGGAATTAATTTAGAAGTTGAAAAAGGTAAGGTCGTCGTCGTAATTGGGCCATCCGGATCGGGTAAAACTACGATGCTGCGCTGTTTAAATGTATTGGAAACACCAACAAATGGCTTGATCTCCATTGAGGGCCAAGATCTCGATTTTTCACGTACTGTTTCAAAGAAACATATCGCAGCCTTCCGCCGGTTGACGGGGATGGTTTTTCAGAACTACAATTTATTCCCTCATAAGACAGCCCTTGAAAATGTCATGGAAGGCCCGGTCATTGTGAAAAATGAAGGGAAGGAAGCGGCTCGAAAAAAAGCTGTCACTTTATTAGAAAAAGTAGGTCTTGGTGATAAAATTGATTATTATCCAGCCCAGCTTTCAGGCGGTCAGCAGCAGCGTGTCGGAATTGCACGGGCGCTTGCCATGGAGCCTGAGGTGATGCTTTTTGATGAACCGACTTCCGCGCTCGACCCCGAGCTTGTCGGTGAGGTCTTGAAAGTAATGAAGGACCTTGCTCAAGAAGGAATGACGATGATAGTCGTTACTCATGAAATGCGCTTTGCCCGGGAAGCTGCGGATGAAGTCATCTTCATGGACCAGGGTGTTGTCGTAGAGAGAAATAAACCGGAAGAAATTTTTAATCACCCGAAAGAGGAACGGACGAAGAAGTTTTTGAATATGATTCAGTAAGGTGTTGTGGTCTTGGACCATGGCACTTTTCTATTACGTGCAACGACGCGATAACTTTTTATAAAACCGGGTAGGGAGAACGAAAGAAAATTGAAAAGGACCCTCGTAAAAAAGCCTTTGCTCAACGAGAGCAAAGGCTTTTTTTAATTGGGATTATTTAACTTACTAATCTAGCAATTTCTATGGTAAAAAACGTATATTTTAATATTTCTAGAATTAATTATCGGACAACTAACGCACGTTTTCCCATATCTGTATAAATTTTGTTGAAACGAGTTTTATCTATTGCATAGTTTTTATTTCCATTTAAAGGATCATTTATATAAAAATTCTTCGTACTCGCTCCGGTTACAACAATGCAGTGCAAGGGTTGCGGCCACCAGTATTTTTGGTTATTTAGATATTTAAAATGGTTTAGGTCCTTTACGTCCCCATAACCGATTGTATACCAAACTAGCACGGGGTTTCCTTTTCTTACTTCATTTTCAATAGTCGTGATGCTCGCTCCAGTAAGGTCTGAGCTACTAGTACGATAAACCCTAGCCAATTCCTGGAGCTTAACCGGGTTAATCGTGTAACCTGTACCGTTATAAGGGCTTCCTACATACCCTTTGTTTGGGTCAAGCGTATTGGTATAAGGCATCTTATTAGCTAGCGTTATCTTATCTATATTAACCCCTTTGTAGCGAAGCGCCATATCTAAACTGGTAACTTCACAGCCGGCAGGGAGCTCGGGATTTTGCAGAACAGAAGGAACATTCATAGTAAATATATTTGAATCATTTACTAGTTGCACATAATTTCCGTTAACAAATCCTTTTTGACCATTATAAGTAATTTGGTACCAACCATTAGAGAGCTGAGATTGTACAGTCAAAGTTGAGCCTTTTCGTAGCACGCTAATAATGGGGTAAGCCACAGAAGCCCCGGTGCGAATATTCAAATCGGCTGTTGCAACATATTGATTGCTTACTTGAGATGGAGAATTTGAGACTTGTAAATATTGATTGCTTACAAAACCTGCTTTGTTATTATAACTTACATTATACCAACCATTCCCTGCATTTCCTGTAATGGTAAGGTTTGTCCCCTTCTTAACTGTTCCAAGTATTGCATAGTTAGTAGAAGGCCCGCTGCGAATATTCAAGTTGTCAGTAGTGGTATAAATGAGTGAGGCTGCACTTACAACACTAGGTTGAAACAGTGGAATATGCGAAATATTAAAACCTGTTATGCCTGTACATAAAATTGTCGTTACCAAACTGGTCAATAATCGTTTTTTACTAAATCTTTTTTTCATTATTTTCAATTTCATTTCTATCCCCCTTTTTTGTCAATATCAATCTATCTTTCTATTTTTGCTAAATGAACTAACTAGTTTCCTAGATTAAGGATAAGGGTATTCAAGTTCCCCCCAGGTGGATTCCTTTCCATACTTGGTCAACGGTTAACCAAAAGTTACATCTTTTGCGAATAGTTTACAAAATTAATCAGAATCTGTCGATAATAAAATGACAAGAGATGAATAATTGGTTTACGATATAGAAACTAAAATAACGGGGCAGATGAAGAAGAACAGTAAAAAAATATATATTGGTATTGGGGGCATTATCGAACTAAAGGAATTTTATGAGTTGATAAATCGGAGGAATTCTGGATACACAAAAAGTATCAAAGGAAGTTCAATGGTTCTGTAAGATTTGAATTTGAATATTATTAAAGATACGTTAATTACATTTTTCCAGTGATCATATTAAACGATTAAATAACAGGGGGAAAAATTTATATGGATAATGTATTAAAAGTATCATCAAAATCAAATCCGAATTCAGTTGCAGGTGCAATTGCAGGTGTATTAAGTGAAAGAGGAAATATAGAAATACAAGCGATTGGAGCTGGTGCTTTAAATCAAGCGATTAAAGCCATTGCGATAGCAAGAGGATTCGTAGCTTCTAGCGGTGTTAATCTGGTTTTTGTTCCTGCATTTACAGATGTTTTAATCAATAATGAAAATAGAACAGCAATCAAACTAATTGTAGGTCCTAGAAAAAAAAGATAGATCTCCGTTGAGACGATCAATAGTAGATTATTTAAAAAACATTCCGCTAATGCTATATTAGCTTGTTGTGCTTACGGGGCAAGGTCAGTGGAACAAGATTTCATCTGATAGAAACTAGGAAAACGGCAGAATCAACCGCTTTAAATTAGGTTATTAGAAGGTGGGATTGTTAATTTAGTGCCAAACTAATATAAAGGGGAAATAAACAAATACTAAATACTAAATCCCTTTATAAACCGAGTAAAGTGGGAGAATAATGAGTATTGAAATGAAAAAAGAACATCTTATCCAGTACGGGTTAAGAGTGTTTGAAGAAATTGGGGCTAATGAAATTTGCAGCGTCTGTATTAGAAGTGGAAATTCTTGTTGTCATGGGTGTGAATTTTTAAAGGACAAGGAAGGTTGTCAAAAACGTAACACCTCTTGTATGGCGTGGTTATGCGGCTTACAAAAACATTATTTTAAAGAGATAGGGTTATTAGATGATTGGGAAAAATTGTGGACAAAAATTCCAGGTAAATTACACCGTAGAGATGTGACTCCTGATATTGTGAAGGTGAATACATTACTCAAAGTTAAACACATTAATAAAAACTCTGGAAAATTAATGGCTGATAAATTCAAAACTTTTGTAGAAGATGGGGGCAACTTAGAAAAATTAGAGGGACGTTTACAACACGATTTTGTTATGGAAAAACTAAAATAAAGCTGCTGCTTGTAATCGCTCTACAATTTTTTAAGAGCAGATCCAAAAGAAAAAATGAAGATACAAAACATTAAATAGACTGAAAATCTATTTAATGTTTTGTTATTACAAGTCATCATATAGTGATGAAAGGTGTTGTAACTGCCTTTTTCTCATTCGTTACGGAGTTGTTTAGTAAAAGAAATCAGATGTCCTTTTTTGTTTCACCTGATTAAAAAGGTACTCGATTATTCGGATGCATACTTAATTATTCCATGTAAATAAACTGAGTATTCTCGCTGTACACATTCTCTTAACTTGATTTTTCCATCACTTTCTAATTCTCCAACCAATTCTTCAATCTTTTTTTCATCTTCTTTTGTAGCTTTTGGAATCTCTGTTGCAAACAAATTACCTCGACTGGAATTGCGTAGATATTTTAATAAACCAACTTTATTCATTGGGTCATCCCCTTTTTCTATTATTTCGACATAAAGGAGGTTTTTACCTCTGTTTACAATTTATTTCTCTAATTTTCTTATTCAGCTATGGGTGAAATATTTAAAGAAGGCATCGCTTTTTCCATAAGATTTCTAAGCTTTAAAAAACCCGTATCAACGGATTAGCTGATAAGGGTTTTTCATTTTAAAGAATAATCTCAAATGTTGTCCCTTCATTCGGAATGCTTGTGACGTTAATCGTCCCTCCATGGGCTTCAACTAATTGCTTCACAATCGCCAGCCCGAGTCCGGTGCCGCCAAGGGCCCGTGCGCGTGACTTTTCAACGCGATAAAAGCGATCAAAAATCCGCGGCAGTTCTTTTTCAGGAATTCCTTTTCCATTATCCGCTACCTTGATATGGAGCGTACCACTTTTTTCACTCACATCTATCAAAATCTTCGTAAAGGGCTCTGAATATTTCCTGGCATTATCCAGTAAATTCAAGATTACTTGTTCAAAGCGGATGGGATCAATGCTGGCATATAGATCATCAGGGCAGTTAAGTACTAGACTCATAGAGTTCTCTTTCAAGGCTGGTGAAATTTTTTCAGAGATTCCTGCAAAAAAGGTGAGCAAGTGGACCGTTTCTTTTTCAATTGTAAAATTATTTTCATCCATTTTGGCTAAGTGAAATAATTCTTTCACAAGCTTTGAAACCTTGACTGCTTCTTCATGAATGATTTCGAGGTATTTATCACGATCCTTCTCACCCGTGTCTTGTCTCCGGGCAATTTCCGCGTACCCTTTTATATAGGTGAGCGGTGTCCTGAGTTCATGGGAAATGCTCGCTAAAAATTCGTTCCGTTCATTTTTTAATAGTTTTAAATCGCTTGCTAACACCTTGATTGATTCACCTAATTCACCCATTTCATCCTTTCTTAGTTTCGGTAACGAAACGGAGAAATCCCCTTTACTGATTCGCTTCGTTGCTTCACTCATTTGAATCAGCGGAAGTGTTACGAACCGCGTTAGGAAGATAATAATAATGAACATAAAGAGAACCGAAAGGACGCCGGCTAAAAGAAAGTGCCTGTTTAGACCGGAAATTAAATCCTTAATCTTTTGGGTGTTTTGAAACATATATACATAGCCATTTATTTGATTGTGGATGATAATGGGACTGACAGAGGCAATATAGGCTTCACGCTGCCAATCTTCTTCTAAAATTAACCCGTCATGGGGCACTTTTTTAGGTGTGGAATGAATGACTTCTCTCATTTCCTCTGTAACGGAACTAGAGCTCATTACAATTTTCTCCTTTTGGTCCGTTAAGATCACTTGGGTATCTGTCCTTGATTCCATCAGGGCAATATGCTTAATCGTCTCTTCATGAAAGGCTGCCTCCAGGATTTCCCGATGATTATTTCCCCTTGTTTGCAATGCAGACAGCTCATCATGCACTCTTGAATGAATGATAGTATTGTGTAAAAAAAACATCGAAATGGATTCTAATAGAAAAATAGCTAAAAAGAAAAGTACACCAATTTTAAATGATATTTTATTCATAGCCAAAAGCACCTCACTAATAAAAGCATACAGTATGTTTGGTTTTATTGGTGCACACAAATGTTGCTATTTTTTAAAAACAAGGCTCTGTTAAAGCTCATTATTGATTTAGCTCACTATGTTGATTGGAGCGGAAGGCGCGAGACTCCTGCGGGAAAAGCAGGTCAAGGGAGACCCCGCAGGCGCGTCATGCGCCGAGGAGGCTCCCGACCGCCCGCGGAAAGCGAGTGCCTGGAGCGGAAATTAACAGGCAAGTTTAACAGAGACTTAAATAAAAAAATAGGTGCCCCAACGCTTGGGAGCACCATATGTAAAAAGGGAGGTTAATTTAGAAATGAGTAGGATCAGAATAAAATAAGAGAGTGAAGGATGTTCTTATCCTTTTATGCACAGTTACATCATAGCGGGAAAGATTGAAGATGTTATGAAGAAGTTGTGGTGAATTTGTGAAGTTGAAAAAATCCCTCAACCAAAATGATATATTTATGGTGTGAGGAGTGATAAATATGAAGATTTTACTCGTTGATGATGAAAAGAGAATTATCGAAGTCCTCGAAGCCTATCTTGAAAGAGAAGGCTATGAAATTTATAGCGCCGATAACGGTATTGATGCCTTGAAAAAAGCTAAATCAGTCAGCCCTGATTTAATTATTCTTGATTTAATGCTTCCTGATATTTCCGGTGAAGAGGTTTGCCGGCTGGTCAGAAAAGAATCGGATGTTCCCATCCTGATGCTGACAGCTAAATCTGCGGAAGATGACCGGATTAACGGGATTGTTATAGGAGCAGATGATTATTTAACAAAGCCATTTAGCCCTCGGGAAGTCGTCGTTCGTGTTCAAGCAATTTTACGCAGGGTAAAGAAATCAGAGAAATTGGAGCTGCTTGAATTTAACCGTAAACAATTAGCAATTAATTTAATTAAAAAAGAAGTAACCGTAAACGGGCAGGATGTTATCTTGACGCCGCTTGAATATAAGCTGTTAACAAATATGGCATTAAATCCCGGGCGGGTATACAGCCGAATGGATTTACTGGAAAAAATTCAGGATGAAGGCATGTTTTATGAAGGATATGAACGAAGCGTCGATACACACATAAAAAATCTCCGGAAAAAAATTGAGTTGGATTCGAGGCAGCCGGCTTTTATCCTGACTGTTTTTGGAATGGGCTACAAATTTGGAGGGATTTTAGATGCTGCAAACACTCCGGTCTAAAATTCTCTTTTATTTTGTTATCATCTCGATGATTGGAATCCTTTTTGTAAGTTTTTTTATTCAGTGGGGGTTTGAAGCGAGCTTTAAAAGCTATTTGGACCGAAACAGGGATAAAAGGATCGAAAGAATTATCGACGAAATCGAAAAGGATTATAAACAAAGCGGCCATTTTACAAGCCGGGAGATTTTTGGGATCCTGCACGAGCAGGCCATGACAGACCAGCTTTATTTTCAATTATATGACCGTTTTGGTCAAATTCAGATGGACTCGTCCAAAATCCGGGGGCTGATGAATAGCTTAGGCTTAACAGAGCCAGCTCCGAATGGAGAAGAGTGGCATTCTAAATCCTATATCCTTAAAGTAGATAATCAAAACGTCGGAAAGCTGACGGCGATTTATCCTGAAGGCTTAATAGATGATGAATACACGTTTTTACAAACGATTCAATTATATATTTATGCTGCTGTTTGTTTAACGATTATTTTAGCCATTGTTTTCAGCATGCTATTCTCAAAAAAATTAACCTCCGGGTTGAAGAAGCTTTCTTTTGCAGCAAATGAACTTCAGCAGCATAACCTCAATATCCGGATTCCCTTAAAGGGTTTGCCTACCGAGGTTAAGCATCTGGCAATTTCCTTTAATAATCTTGCTGAATCATTGGCGAAGGAAGAAATGTTAAGGAAGCATTTTACCGGCGATTTAGCCCATGAGCTCAGGACACCGCTTGCTACGTTAAGAAGCCAAATGGAAGCATTTCAGGATGGTATTTGGGAACCGACACCGCAGCGTTTGCAAACAAGCCACGAGGAATTGATGAGATTAGTTCGGCTCGTTAATGAACTGGAGAAACTGCTTGCAGCAGAAAATCCCCAAATCAGGCTGGAAAAAATCGAATTGGAAGCAGGCAGTGTTTTAGCTGCGTTGTGGGAAATGTTTCTGCCATCGTTCAATCAAAAGGGGGTGCATCTTCATATAGAGGAACCGCTTGGGGAGGAAATGTTTATGGCGGATAAGGACCGCTTGATGCAAATCCTGTCAAACAGCCTCAATAACGCCCTCAAATATACGCCTGAAGGAAAAAATGTCACGATTAGTGTTTCAACGGAAAAGGATGGCTACGTTGGATTTATGATTGCCGATGAAGGTTCAGGGATAGCTGAAGACGATATCCCCCATATCTTTGAACGCTTCTATCGGGGTGATAAATCCCGTGACCGTAAAACCGGAGGCGTCGGCATCGGACTCTCCATCGTGAAAGCATTGATGGATGCCCATAAAGGAATGATCAAGGTTAAAAGCAAGTTAAATCAAGGAACGAGTATTACCCTCAGGTTTCCGAGGTAGGATTAGTGAAATCTATTAATCTAAAAAAACACTTCGGTCACGGTGAGTTTTTTTAGATTACGTTCTACCTTTAACGGGATCCCGGCTGCAATTTTCTTCGGGTTGTCCTAATAGATCTTCATTCGTTGTATCAAAAATTTTACAATTAGGTCTTTACATAAGGTTAAACTTCGTTTACTATATCACCATATAGGGTGCTCCTTTAAGATTTTTCCATTTTTAAAAAAATGAAAGCGTTATCTTTTTATGTATAATTATACACTGAATCTTTTGATTATTTTGAATATTTTGTATTGACATTGTTTTTTGGGGCCCATATAATAGAGTTAGAAACAGAAAATGAATAGTTTGTTTTTGAAAGGGGGGTGGAGCATGCAAACACTGGAAACAGTGATTGTTACCGGATATGCAAAAGCTCCTCAGGGAACTTCTATGTATGAAATGTATAAGCACGCGGGGATTGTACTGGAAGTGAATCTGAATGATCATAGAATTGTTGATGCCGAATTCACATTCGTAACAGAAATAACAAAAAACTATTTTCAAAAATTGCTGATAGGCTACTGTCTTCAAGATGGGATTCAGCAGTTAATTGAACGAATTCAAAATTTTTATTTTGCTCCTTCTCAGCAAGCGATTATTGTGGCCCTCCAAGCTGCAGTTCAACGTTACTGGGATAATGTAAAGTGAAAATATACATAACGTTTGGTTATAATAAAGTGGGGAGATGACCTCTTTCCATGGTCTTATTAAAACCGGGCAGACATAAACACTTTGTGAAGAATGGACGTTAAAACGTCTTTCTTTATAGAGGATTTATGTCCTGCTCGGTTTTTTTAATATATCCGAGCTGTTAAAACAATAATACCAGTGGAAAGAAGGTATAGAAGATGAGCAAGCTGATTACTTGCGAGGAAGCTGTAAAAAAGATTAAAAGCGGCTCACGCATTATGGTAGGTGGATTTGGACTTGTCGGAAGTCCGCTTGGTTTAATAGACGCATTGGCTCAGTCAGAAGTGAAAGATTTGGAGATTATCAGTAATAACCTGGGAGAACCGGGCAAAGGTCTTGGAATATTAGTAAGGCAAAAACAAGTAAAAAAAGCAATAGGTTCGTATTTTACTTCCAATCCGGAGGTAGTAAAAGCTTATCAGGATAAGGAACTGGAAGTGGAGCTCATCCCGCAGGGAACGATGTCTGAAGCTATTCGAGCGGGTGGTGCCGGACTGGGCGGGTTTTATACACCTGTCAGCGTCGGAACGAAAATTGCCGAAAACAAAGAACAACGAACCCTTAACGGTAAAAATTTTGTCCTGCAGGAACCGCTTAAAGCTAATTTTGCATTAATTAAAGCGAATAAGGCGGATCGATTAGGGAACCTCATTTATAACAAATCGGCAAGGAACTTCAATCCGATGATGGCGACAGCTGCGGAAGTAGTCATTGCCGAGGTAGACGAAATGGTGGAGGTAGGCCAAATTTCCCCCGAAGAAATTGTTACCCCTCATTTATATGTTGATTTTATCGTATTGAAGGGAGGGTACTAGCATGAATGTGAAACAATATATTGCTGCAAGAGCAGCGAAGGAATTAAAGAATGGCGATATCGTTAATTTAGGAATTGGGATTCCAACGATGGTGGCCGATTTCATTCCACCGGACGTTCAAGTTTTTTTACACTCAGAAAACGGCATCCTTGGAGTAGGCCCGACCCCCGATCAAGCGCATATCGATAAAGAACTTGTCAATGCCGGAAAACTTCCTGTCACAGTATTGGAGGGTTCATCCTTTTTTGATAGCGCTTCCTCTTTTGCGATGATTCGCGGGGGACATGTAACTGTCTCGATTTTAGGTGTGCTGCAAATAGATGCCAAGGGGCGAATCGCCAATTGGGCTGTACCGGGAAAAAGTGTTCTTGGTGTAGGCGGGGCGATGGATTTATTAGAGGGATCCAAAAAGGTGATCGTGACAACGATGCATACGACTAATCAAGGAGAGTCAAAGATCGTCAACGAATTAACCTATCCGATTACATCGGAACGTAGAGTGGATTTAATTATTACCGACTTAGCTGTATTTTCTGTAAAAAAAGATGGACTTCATCTAATTGAGTTGGCACCGGGGATTTCCCTTATGGAAGTTCAACAGAAAACAGAAGCGCCTTTCCATATTGCTGAATCCATTATAGGGAATGAGGTGAAGGCATAATGGCGGTAATCGTAAATGCCTTTCGAACGGCTATCGGAAAATTAGGCGGCTCATTAGCGGATTCACTCCCGGAAGAGCTCGTATCCCTTATCATGAAAAATAATCTTTCTTCTGCCGGTTACGGTGCAAATATCGTCGATGAAATTATCGTTGGTCAAACGAAACAAAGTGCCCATGCACCGAATATTGCCAGGGTGGCGTCATTAAAGGCTCTTTTTCCAGAATCGATTCCCGCCTATACGGTCCATCGTCAGTGCGGTTCGGGCATGCAGGCTGTCATGAACGGGGCAATGTCCATTTTATCCGGCCAGGCAGAAGTGGTTTTGGCCGGTGGAGTGGAAAGCATGTCACAAGCTCCCCATTATATGGTAGGAACCCGATTTGGTCTCATGACGGGAAATATGACAATGTATGACTCAAACACAGAAAGTCAGCCTAAATCACAGCCGGAGGATATATACGGCCATTTCACAATGGGACAAACAGCTGAGTGGCTTGCTGAAAAATATAACATTAGCCGCAGGGAACAAGATGAATTTGCCTTCATGAGTCAGCAGAAAGCAAAACGTGCAATTGAAATGGGTCTTTTTGAAGATGAAATCATTCCGGTACCGGTAAAGGAAGGGAAAAAGGAGATCAGGCACTTTACCATTGATGAATATCCAAGATTGACAGACGTTGAAAAGTTAGGAAGCCTAAAACCGGTGTTTCAAAAAGATGGAACGGTAACGGCCGGGAACTCCTCGGGCAGAAATGATGGTGCCTCCATGCTGATGTTGATGTCGGAAGAAAAGGTGAAGCAGCTTGGATTGGTTCCGATGGCAAGGATTCGTTCCTTTGCTGCAACAGGTGTATCACCGAAAGAAATGGGAATCGGCCCGGTTTCTGCCACCAAACTTGCATTGAAAAAAGCGGGTCTTCGTTTAGAAGATATTGATTTGATTGAATTAAATGAAGCGTTTGCTGCTCAAAGCCTTGCCTGTTTAAAAGAATGGGGCCTGAAAGGCGAAAACGTGAATGTAAACGGCGGGGCGATTGCTTTAGGCCATCCGCTTGGATGTTCAGGTGCAAGAATCATTACTACATTATGTCATGAGCTTGAAAAACAAAAACGCCAATTTGGCCTTGCGACGATTTGTGTAGCGGGCGGATTAGGAATGGCCATGGTGGTGGAAAGATGGACAGAATAAAAAAGGACTATGTGTTTCATCGTGATTTAAAAAAGGAGTACCCAATCATTTCCCACGGCGAAGGAGTCTATCTCATCGATGAGAATGGGAAAAAATATTTGGATGCTTGCTCAGGTGCGGTTGCCGCTAACTTGGGTCATGGGGTTACTTCAATTGGAGACGCTATGGCAGAACAAGCAAAAAAGGCAGCTTTCGTCCATACAATGCGCTTTGAAACGAAAGCCTTGCATGAATTAGCCGGAACGATAGGAAAGATGGCTCCTGATCATTTAAATAAAGTGTATTTTACCACCGGAGGCTCAGAAGCAAATGAAAGTGCTTTGAAGCTGGCAAGGCAATATCACAGGGATGCCGGCAGACCGCAAAAGCACATTGTGATTGGGCGCTGGCAATCGTATCACGGCAACACAATTGGTTCTTTATCGGCAGGGGGAGATGTCAAAAGAAGGCATGCCTATACTCCTAATCTATTAAACTATGCCCACGTTTATTCACCTTATTGCCATCGGTGTCCATACGGCCGTCAAAAAGAGGATTGTCTTGCGAAAGAGAACTTGACGTGTGTGACGGACATTGAAAGAACCATTATAGAGCTTGGTCCCGAGAATGTGTCGGCATTTATCGCCGAACCGATTGTCGGAAGCCAGCAAGGTGCTGTTCCGCCGCCGCCAGTGTATTTTGAAAAAGTTCGGGAACTGTGTGACCGCTACCAAATTGTCTTGATCATCGATGAAGTTATGACAGGATTTGGCCGTACCGGGACCAACTTTGCTACAGAACAGATTGGAATTGAACCTGATATCATCACCTTCGGAAAAGGGGTTTCGGCCGGATATGCTCCGCTTGCCGGCATGATTGTTCATGATCGGTTAATAGAGGGGCTCATTCAAAACAGTGACGGGAAATTCATTCACGGCTACACCTATAGCGGGCATCCCGTGGCAGTAGCTGCCGGAATTGCTGCATTGCACGTATATGAGCGTGATCGGGTGCTGGAAAATGTTATGGAGCAAGGCACTTACCTTGTCGACCGACTATTGGAGCTGAAGCAAAAACATTCCTATATATCCGATGTTCGAGGCAGAGGACTATTAATCGGCATGGAGCTTGTAAAAAATCGTGAGTATGATCAGCTGTTCGATCCATCTGAAAAAGCCGCTGAAACATTAAATGGAATTGCGATGGACCTCGGTGCCGTTTTTTATCCGGGCACCGGTTCAATTGACGGTATAAAGGGAGAACATCTCATCATCAGTCCTCCATTAACTGTCACAAAAGAAGAAATTGATGAGATGGTGAACATTTTAGATAGAGCATTCACGATATTCCAGGAGCAATTTAGAAAGGATGAGACATATGAAATTACAAAATAAAACAGATGAAATTCAAGAAAAAGCACGCAAGCATATATCGCCGGTCATGACAAGAGTAACAGAGTTTGTCATCGAAAAAGCGCATGGCGCCAAATTTTGGACAACCGACGGCGAGGAATACATTGATTTCGTTTCGGGAGTGGCCGTCAATGCAGTCGGGCATACGAATGAAAAAATGGTTGAAGCCATTAAAAAGCAAGCAGAGAACTTGATCCATCTTGGATTGAACTATGGGTATTATGAAACGGCAGCCAATTTAGCGGAAAAGCTTGCACACATTACACCGGGAAATTTAGACACGGTCTTTTTCTCCAATTCGGGTGCTGAAGCCATAGACGGTTCGCTTAAATTAGCAAAGGCGGCCACAGGCAGACCGGCCATTATTGCTTTTGAAGGGTCGTTTCACGGACGTACATTAGGGGCAACAGCCATTACGGCTTCCAGCTCTAAATACCGGCGTTATTATGAACCTATATTAGGTGAAGTGTACCACGTCCCATATCCGTATCCTAGCCAATTAAAAAACATTAAAGAAGACGAAGTAAACGAGTATTGCTTGAATCAGCTTCAAAAACTGTTTGATTTACGCGTGGACCCTTCCCGTGTAGCGGCCATCATCATTGAACCGGTAATGGGGGAAGGCGGCTATTTTCCGGCACCGCCAAGCTTTTTGCGGGCGTTAAGAAAGATTACGGAGGAGCACGGCATTTTGCTTATTTTTGACGAGGTACAAACAGGGTTTGGCCGTACAGGAAAAATGTTCGCGGCAGAGCATGCCAATGTGACACCTGATATTTTAGTACTGGCAAAAGCCCTATCAGGCGGCATGCCTCTTGGTGCCATTGTAGCCAATCGTGAGCTTCATGAAAAATGGCCGACAGGTGGCCATGGTTCGACATTTGGCGGAAATCCGGTTTCTTGTGCTGCAGCCCTGGCAAATATTGAGGTAATTGAAGAAGAAAAGTTAGTAGAACGTAGTGCACTGCTTGGAGCAGAGATAGTCGAACGGCTTCAAAAATCAGTCGGTCATTTACCTGGCATTGTTGAGGTCCGGGGAGTGGGCATGATGATTGGTATTGAATTTGACCGGCATTCTTCAGCTTCAATTGTACCGAGGATCAAAACGAAGGCACTGGAATCCGGCTTGCTCATTATGAACTGTGGTGTAAGCGGGCAAACAATCCGTTTAATGCTTCCGCTTAACATTCAAGAGGATGTGCTGGACAAGGGATTAACGATTTTAGAAGAGGTTATCTCAGAAACGATCGCGGAGAGCTAATCTTTATTTCTCCCGGCGGTACCACAGAAGAGGAGGTCATATTTATGTCTAATCAAATTAAACAAAAGATTCTTCAGGGAGAGCTTTATATAAATGGGAAATGGGTAAGTGAACCTGATCAAACCTACTTTGAAAGTTTGAACCCTGCTACCGGAGAACTTGTCGGGATATGTGCCGCAGCAACAACAGAGCAAGTGAACGATGCGGTCTCAAACGCGAATGCAGCCTATTCACGATGGAGGAACATTCCTATTCCCGAAAGAGCGGCTTATTTAACGAAAGCTGCTCAACTGTTTGAAACACGCAAAGAAGAATTGGCTCAAGTTATGACAATGGAAATGGGCAAGGTGCTTGCAGAGTCTTTGGGCGAAGTCGGAGTGGTCAGTGCTACTGCCCAATATATGGCGGGAGAGGGCCGGCGCCTCTTTGGAGAAACAGTTCCTGCATCTTTCCCGGACCGTAACGTGAGAATGGTGCGGGAATCGCTTGGTGTTACGGCATGCATTACCCCTTGGAACTTCCCGGTAGCGCTTGCTTCCTACAAAATTTTTTCAGCTCTGATTGCGGGGAATACGGTCGTATGGAAGCCTGCTTCAGAGGTAGCGTTATCGGCAAAGATTTTCGTAGAAATTCTGGAAGACGCGGGATTGCCGGCAGGGGTTTTAAACTTAATTACCGGTTCGGGAAGGACAGTCGGACGAACCCTCGCTGAGCATCCGGATGTCAAAGTCATTTCTTTTACGGGCTCAACGGAAGTCGGACAACAGCTTGCTGAAATGAGCTGCAAAACGTTAAAACGGATATCTTTAGAATTGGGTGGAAAAAATGCGGTAATCGTTTTGAAGGATGCGGACTTGGAGAAAGCGGCTGATGGAATCGTTAAATCCGCTTTTACAACAACGGGTCAGCGCTGTACAGCGGCAAGCAGGGTAATTGTAGAGCGTTCAGTGAAGGAGAAGCTCCTACAAAAAGTTGTCCAAAAAACAAAGTCTATGAAAATAGGAAACGGTCTTGAAGCAGGGAATCAAGTTGGTCCGCTTGTAAATGAAGACCAGCTTATCATAGTCGAAAAATATGTGAAAACAGCGATAGAACAAGGCGGGAAAATTGTATCAGGCGGTCAGCGCGTCACCGAATTGGGCGGCTATTATTATGAGCCGACAATTATTGAAAACGTAAAGCCGACGGATGTTATTGCACAGGAAGAAATATTTGGTCCTGTACTTGCCATCATTGAAGTAGATTCCTATGAAGAAGCGATGGAAGTAAATAATGGGACCATTTATGGGCTATCGACTTCCATTTATACAGAGAGCCTTCATTTTGCGAACCGTGCTGCAAAGGAAGCGGTAAGCGGTCTTGTCTATATTAACAACGGAACGTCCAATGCCGAGATGGGGGTGGCATTTGGGGGGATGAAAATGTCCGGAAACGGCCACCGTGAAGTTTCTCATCATGCATTCGATGTCATGACAGAGTGGAAGTCAATCTATACGAACTATTGATAAATGCCTATGTCTAATGCGAAGGGGGAGAATATGAGAAAACACCGTATTGGAATTGCCTTCTTTTACCATGAATCCCACAGTTTCAGCCCGATGAAAACCGAAATCGAACAGTTCCGAAATGAAGGCTACTTTATCGGCGATGAAATTTATGATGCCTATTCAGAAACGAAAACGGAAGTGGGAGGATTTCTGGATGTATTGAAACAGGAAGAGGATGTTGAAATCGTACCGCTGCTTTGTGCGGCCGCAATTCCATCGGGTGTGGTTTCAACAAATGCTTACTCTATCATCGAAGAGCAAATGCTGGAGTCCATCCAACAGTCAGGAAGGCTGGACGGTTTATTGCTGGCACTGCATGGCGCGATGGTTGTGGAGCACCTCTATGATCCGGAAGCGCATTTACTGGGAAAAATCCGTGAAATCATCGGACCCAAGGTCCCGATTGCAACAACCCTGGATATGCATGCCAATTTAAGCGGAAAAATGATTGATTACACACCGCTTCATTTTGGATTTAAAACATATCCCCATATTGATATGTATGAACAAGGCGTCCATGCTGCTATCGCTTTATTAAAGCAATTAAAGGAAGGCGTGACATATTACGCTTCATTTGAAAAATTGCCGATGATGCCTCCATCTATCAATATGAGAACGGCAGAAGGGCCGATGCATAAAATGATCGAATGGGCGAAACAAGCGGAAGAGGATGAAGGGATTTACAATGTGTCCGTATTTGGCGGATTTCCTTACTCGGATATACCTGTGGCAGGTGCATGCGTGCTGGTTGTGGCGCTCGATCCGCAAAAAGGAAAAGAGGCTGCTAAAAAACTAGCTTCCTTGTTTTGGAGTGTAAGAGAAGAATTTATCATCGATTTGCCAGGTGTGAAAGAAGGATTGAATGCGGCATTGGCGATAGAGGATGACTTGCCAATCGTTCTGGCTGATATCTCAGATAATCCGTTAAGCTGCGGGAGCGGGGATACAACAGAGCTGCTTCGGGAAATGGTGCACATGAATACTCCCGACACACTTTTTGGAGGACTCTACGATCCCGAATCCATTGAGGCTTGCCTTAGGACTGGAGCCGGAAACAAGGTATCGTTGTCCCTTGGAGGGAAAGTATCGCCGGAATTTGGGGAACCCGTTCAGGTCGAAGCAACGGTCGTGGCTCTATCAGACGGTATATTTCACAATTCAGGGCCCTTCAATCAGCATTTAAAAGTTGATTTAAAGGGAGCGGCACACATTCGCGTCGGCGAGATGGATGTCCTGCTTATTGGAAGGCCGATGTCAGCGAACGATCCGGAAATGTTTCGGCATATTGGAATTGAGCCTTCGACAAAGAGAATTCTTGGGTTAAAAGCAAAAAATCATTTCCGGGCAGCGTTTGAGCCGATTGTTGGCCGTATTATTTATGTGGATGCACCCGGTGTTGCTTCCAATCGGTTGACCACTTTTACGTATCGTCACATTCCAAGGCCAATATGGCCATTGGATGATATCCAATATGAAGTCGAACAGAGGAGGAAGGAAAAGTGGAAACAATAAACAAATCCTATTTTGTCGAAGTACCGGCTTCATTAGACCCGGAACAGCTAAGAATGATGATGGAGCTTGAAAAAGATGCCTTTCCGGGGGTAGGAGCTGTTGATGAACAAACGCTTATTCCGCTTACACGCTATGGAAAACTCATTCAATATCGTCAGTCAAATGATCCAAGACCGATAGCAATTTGTGAATTAATGAGAGATTACAATGATATACATAAAGCCTACATTTTTGGGTTTTATGTCCGATCCGACCAGCAAGGGAAAGGAATCGGGAAATTATTTTTACACGAAATTTATCCACTTCTAAAGCAAGATGGTTTTCAAAAGGTTTGCTTAACGGTCAACATAGAAAACAAAGCAGCCGTCAAATTATATGAAAAATTAGGGTTTGTGATAAAAGAGACGAGATTCGATGAATTTGGCGAAGGGGAAAATCGCTATTATATGGAGTATTTTATTTCTTAAGGCTCTTTTCGTAAACTTTGTTGCTTTTGAAACTTAATAAAGTTCATTTACTAAGTTTCTAGGCAATTTTCGCAAATGTTCTTACGAAAAGATGCCACGAAGCTTCTAATTATACGGGTTGATAAACTTATACGAAAAACAACAATCTATGCGAAAATAGCCTTTCTTAAAAAAGTAATAGATCAGGGGAGAATTCACTAAAAACGGTCAATAAAATAATTTTTTTGGAGGGATTATGATGAGAAACAATTTATTTAAACCAAAAAGACATTGGAAAGAAATCGAGCTTTGGAAGGATGTAACGGAGGAGCAATGGAATGATTGGGTATGGCAATTGACAAATACGATTAAAAGTTTAGAAGACTTAAAGAAAGTAGTCAATTTAACACCGGAGGAAGAAGAAGGAGTTAAAATTGCAACGAAAACAATCCCATTAAACATCACGCCGTATTATGCATCGCTTATGGATCAAGATGATCCAAGATGTCCGGTTCGTATGCAGTCTGTTCCAATCGCGCAGGAATTGTATAAAACAAGATATGATTTAGAGGATCCCCTGCATGAAGATGAAGATTCACCGGTACCCGGCTTAACGCATCGTTATCCCGATCGCGTGCTGTTCTTAGTCACAAACCAATGCTCCATGTACTGCCGTTACTGTACTAGAAGACGCTTCTCCGGACAAATTGGAATGGGCGTACCAAAGAAACAGTTGGACACAGCCATTCATTATATCGCTTCTAACCCGCAAATTCGAGATGTGCTGATCTCCGGAGGAGACGGACTTCTGATTAATGACAACATTTTAGAATATATTTTAAAGAATTTACGCGAGATTCCCCATGTGGAAATTATTCGTATCGGTACCAGAGCGCCTGTCGTGTTTCCGCAGCGCATTACCGAAAACCTTTGCAATATCTTGAAAAAGTATCATCCGGTCTGGCTGAATACACATTTCAATACTTCAATTGAAATTACGGAAGAATCGAAGCGTGCATGTGAAATGCTTGCAAATGTTGGTGTACCACTTGGGAACCAGGCGGTTATTTTAGCAGGAATTAACGACAGTGTGCCAATCATGAAACAGCTTATGCATGATCTTGTTAAAATTCGCGTTCGTCCCTATTATATTTACCAATGTGATTTATCAGAAGGGATCGGCCATTTCCGTGCACCGATTAGCAAAGGATTGGAAATCATGGAAGGTCTTCGCGGCCATACATCGGGTTATGCCGTTCCGACATTTATTGTTGATGCCCCGGGAGGCGGCGGTAAAATTCCATTGCAGCCGAACTATATCATTTCTCAAAGTTCTAATAAAGTCGTATTACGTAACTTCGAAGGTGTCATTACATCTTATCCGGAACCGGAAAATTATCAGTCAGGCAGTGCTGAGGATTACTACAAAAAGGTATATCCTGAAGTGTTTGAAAAGTTTGAAAGTAATGGTGTTCTTTCTATTATTGATGACACGAAATTTAACCTTACTCCGGAAGGCCTAAAACGTTTAGATCGCCGAAAAACGTATAATGAAAATCCTGAACATAGCTCATTAAAGGATAAACGTGATAAACGTGACGAGTTAAAAGAGAAAAAATTCCAATCGCAACTGAACAAGTATGAGACGGTCGGAGCAAGGGAGGAATAATCGTGAATTGTCAATGGTGTGAGTCTGACACAGCACGTGAAACGAGCAACACAGTCTATTGGGAACTTCCGGATGGTACAAAAGCGATTGAAATTCAGAACACACCATCCGTCCATTGCTTAGAATGCGGAATGACCTATCAAACAGATGAAACAGTGAAAGAAATCGAAGATCAGCTGTTTTTAATTGATACGTCAAAACTCGAAAAAAGTATGACGTATGATACGCTTATGGCTGTCCCCCGCTTATTGAAACGAAACTACTTTGATTTTTCAAAATAATTTGCCGGATAATCTTATGGGTGATTTATTCCTAACCTTTACAAGACAGAGTAAATCACTCATAGGAAACAAGTAAGTTCAGCTAACAATTTGTGGAGAAAAAAAGGATTTTATAAAAAGTGAAGTAGACCCGAATGTTCAATAGTAAAGGTGGGACAAGAATGGAAGCAATCAAAATTGATGAAAATAGTCAGAATAGTCATAATGATGAAAAAGGCGGAATGCACATTAAACGCAATCTTAAGGCACGTCACATGACGATGATTGCGATTGGCGGCTCAATCGGGACAGGGTTATTTTTAGCATCAGGGTCGTCCATTCAAACAGCTGGACCCGGAGGAGCGCTAATAGCTTATGGAGCTATCGGCATCATGGTCTACTTTTTGATGACAAGTCTCGGAGAAATGGCTACCTTCATGCCGGTTTCAGGCTCCTTTTCAACATATGCCAACCGTTTTGTTGATCCGGCATTTGGTTTTGCGCTCGGTTGGAATTATTGGTTCAACTGGGCTATAACACTGGCGGTTGAAATAGTTTCATCAGCTATTATTATGAAGTTTTGGTTTCCTGATGTACCGAGCATCGTGTGGAGTGCCTTGTTTTTAGGATTAATCTTTTTATTGAATGCATTGTCGGTTAAAAGTTACGGAGAATCCGAGTATTGGTTCTCCTTAATAAAAGTAGTGACTATCATTGTTTTCATAGGAGTCGGTTTGCTCACCATTTTCGGTATTCTGGGCGGACAGTTTATCGGGTTTAAAAACTTTACTATAGGAGATGCTCCGGTTCATGGAGGCTTTTTGTCCATATTAAGTATTTTTTTCATCGCCGGTTTTTCATTTCAAGGAACGGAACTCGTCGGGATTGCCGCCGGAGAAAGTGAAGAGCCCGAGAAAAACGTACCAAAGGCGATTCGACAAGTATTTTGGCGTATTCTTTTATTCTATATTGTTGCCATTACTGTCATTGGACTTATTATTCCTTATACAAGTCCTAACCTTTTAGGCGGGGATGTCGACAAAATCGCTGTCAGTCCTTTTACCCTTGTATTTAAGAAAGTGGGCATTGCATTTTCGGCATCTGTGATGAATGCGGTCATTTTGACATCGGTCTTATCGGCAGGGAATTCCGGTTTATATGCATCGACACGCATGCTTTGGTCCATGGCAAAGGATGGTCAGGCACCTAAATTTTTACAAAAAGTAAATAAACGCGGGATTCCGATGAATGCCCTTGTCGCAACAACAATTATTGGGGCCTTTGCCTTTTTAACGTCCATTTTTGGAGATCAAGTGTATACATGGTTATTAAATGCGTCAGGCTTAACCGGATTTATTGCCTGGCTTGGAATTGCCGTCAGCCACTACCGTTTTAGAAAAGCATATTTGGCACAGGGCAGGGACATGAATGATTTGAAATTTAAGGCGAAATGGTTCCCGTTCGGTCCGATTCTCGCTTTTGCGATGTGTGTCATTGTCATTTTCGGCCAAAATTATCAAGCTTTTTTAACTGGTAAGATTGATTGGTATGGATTAGCTGTAGCCTATATTGGTTTACCGATCTTTTTGGCATTTTGGCTCGGGTATAAGTTCGTTCATAAAACGAAATTTATCCCGCTAAAAGAGTGTTCCTTTGAGTCAGAGTCTGATGAATAAGTAAGCCTGTTAAGAGAAATGACGTGTGAAATTGATACACGTCATTTCTTGTTGTGTAGGAACATATACAAACCTAGACCTGTGGATATTTGTCCTTGAAAGCTGAGTTGAAGGACAGTTTTCTTGTTCCGCCAGGGGGTTTTGTCCTTCAATAAACTATTTTATAAAATCACTCACATGATATATTTTTCCGCTCTCGGCATTTCCGTTTAATACCAAATCAATTAACGGGTTAGCGACGGCGTCTGCCTCCAGCAGCTTGTTTTTTTCTTTGTAATCTATAAATTTCTCCAGTTCCTTAAATGCTTCCTTGGAGGAAGAGCGGATCGTTTCTTGCATTTTTGTATCCATAATTCCCGGGCTATAGGCGATTATTTTATTGTTGGTTTTCATTTCTGCTTGCTCTAATGCGGCAGTTTGGGTAAACATATTTAACCCGGCCTTCGCACTGCAATAAACACTCCAGCCCTCAATCGAGCGAACTGCGGCACCGGAAGTAATATTAATGGCCTGAACCGTCGTACCGGACTGGCCGGCCTTCTTCAAAAAGATATTGGTAATTAAAATCGGTGCAATTAAGTTTACTTGGATATTTCGAATAATCGGGGTTTGATCCAAATTTCCGACTGTTTCGATTGGTTCGATAACACCGGCATTATTAAAAAGATAGATTTCGTGCGGATTTTTTTGATAAATACAATGAGCGATTTCCATAAACACCTCCTGAACTTCTTTTTCTAAAGAAAGATTGCAGGGATAATGTCGGTAGAAAAGTCCTTTTTCTAATGCAAGCTTCCGGATCCCGTTATTTTCAGTCCGGGAAACGGACACAACTGCAATTTGCTCCTGCAGCATCCTTTTGGCAATCGCTTCGCCCAGACCCCTTGATGCCCCGGTGATAATAGCGTATCTCATAAACTCCCCCCTAGGAAAATACTTTTTTGATGCCTTAATATGTAGAATTCAGAACCTAATTTAATTTTAGTATTCGGTCACCCTTAATTCAACTAAATCGCTAAAGCTATTCCAAAAATGGAAAAGGCTAGCTGTTCATAAATTTTCCACAAACTTCACTTATTGTTCAATAGTGAGCAAGAAAGTTTATAGTACTATAGTAATAGAAAAAATTTTAAAAAGGGGATGGGATCTAAATGTCGAGGCTTCTTTATATTACAGTAAACCCAAAAAATGATAAAAACCTTTCAAAAGGGATGCAAATTGGTGAGGTTTTTCTGGAAGCGTTCAAAAAAGAAAAGCCCGATGTAGAAATTGTTCCGATGCATTTATACGACATGGAAATCCCTGAAATTGATATGGATTTATTGTATGCCCGGGCCAAACTATCCTTTATGGGATATACAATTGAGCAGCTTTCCGAAGCAGAACGGACGAAGCTTATCAAAATGCATGCGCTTGCCGATCAGTTTATTAACGCGGATTATTATGTTTTTGTTACTCCGCTTTGGAACCTTGGCTCACCGGCCATTTTAAAAGCATTCCTCGATAACGTCTTCATTGTGAACAAAACGTTTATCAACACCGATGATGGTCCCAAAGGACTACTAACAGGCAGGAAGGCTGTCCATATTCAAACACGCGGAGGCATCTATTCTACAGGCCCAATGGTTGATTTTGAATTCGGTGATCGCTTCTTAACAACTGCACTTGGCTTCCTTGGCTTTGAGGTAATGGATACCGTTATCGCAGAAGGAATGGACCATTTTCCGAAAATGGCGACTAAGATTATGGAAAAAGCAAAACAGAAGGCGGCAGAAGCAGCAAGAGAAATGGCGAGAGAAGTTATTCCGGTTTCCTAATAATAAAACGCGGTTCCAACGTACGAACCGCGTTTTTTCTATTAAAATTTACCCGTAAATTGGAAAATCAAAATGGCTAACCCTAACACCCAGACATAAATAGCAAATGGTTTTAAAGAATGCTTTTTCAAAAAGCCGATCATCCATCTAACGGCAACATAACCGAAAATGGCAGAGGAGACGATGCCAACGAGCAGGGCGGATAAAGAGATTTCTTCACCCCCGCCGCTGACTAAATCGAGTGACTGAAGGACAACAGCTCCAGCAATAGCCGGTGTTGATAAAAGGAAGGAAAAATAGGCAGCCGTTTCCCGGTCTAATTTTCTCCATAACGCAGCAACAATCGTCATTCCGGAACGGGATATAGCGGGGAAAATGGCGGCTGCTTGAAAAGTACCGATAATAAAGGCATCCGAATAGCTAATTTCATCCATCTTTTTATAGCCATTTTTAATACTGTCAGCAAACCATAGAAAGATTCCCGTAATTAAAAACTCCCATCCGATTGTTGCCCCCGTTTTCGAAATTTCTTCAAAATAATCTTTGAATAATAGTCCAATAACAACGGCAGGAATCGTTCCTACTATTAATAGAAAGGTTAATTTGCAAAACGGGTTTTTTATGATTTTCATAAACTCGTCCTTATAAAAAACAAACACAGCCAGGAGTGTCCCGACATGCAGCATCGTATCCAGAAGCAGCCCCGCTTCCTGCAATCCAAATAAATTTCTCCCTAAATACAAATGGCCTGTACTGCTTATAGGTAAAAACTCCGTTAATCCTTGAATAATTCCCAATATAAGAGCTTCTAATTTGGTTAACATAAAATCCCCCCTTTCTTTGATAGCTTGTTTATTTAAAAGATATTCGTAAAAAAACTTACTATTCAACCATTTCGTAAATTAAGCATTATGTGATGTGGATATTTAAATGCGTGTTATGATAAAAGTAGGAAAAAGAAAATATTTCAGCCATAAATATAGAAGAAAGTATGTTTAGAGAGGGGATACGCATTTGAATAAAAGTCATCTATTTTTTAATACCTCCATCGGTGTCCAAAAGCCCGAAAATATTCGTAATAAGCAGCAAGCCTGTCCTTTTTGCGATAGAGACGGGCTAACAAATATATTGGCTGTCGATGGTTCGATCATTCTTTTAAAAAATAAATACCCTGTGTTGGAGAATGCGTATCAAACGGTGTTAATTGAAACAGATGATTGTGATGCGGAATTGTCGACTTATTCACCGGAGCATTTACATAAATTGATTAGGTTTGGAATTCATCATTGGTTGGCTATGGAGAAAACCGGTGAATTTAAATCGGTTATTTTTTTCAAAAACCATGGTCCGTTATCGGGAGGAACGCTGGCACATCCCCATATGCAAATCATTGGCTTACATGATATCGATTGTAGAGAAAAGATAGAGGATGTGGTCTTCGAGGGGATTGTAATTAATGAGGCGGAAGGGGTCCGATTCACACTATCAACAAAGCCAAGAATAGGATTTTATGAGTTTAATGTGCGAATGACCGATAAAGGCTACATTGAAAGGTTCGGAGATTACCTTCAAATTGCGGTGGATTATATATTAAACCATTTTCCCTTCAAGGCGGGCAGCTATAATTTGTTTTTTCATCATATTAATGGTGAAATTATTGCCAAAATTGTTCCCCGTTTCGTTACCACTCCACTTTACATTGGGTATGGAATCCCGCAAGTCCCGAATAATCTCGAGTGGATGGGTTCTGAGGTAAAGAGATTATATTTTAATTTATCTAGCTCCAGTGCCTGAACAAGGCGCTGCCGCTTTTCTGATAAAATGTAAAAAAAACCATCTTAAGGTTAGAAGTTGTACTTTATGCTCATTAAAAATATAATGGAGAAATGTACAGGTGCTTTTATTGGTTTGTTACATTAAAGGAGATAGAATGAGCATGACTTCAAATAACAATACAACTTCTAAACTTGATTACAGTCTTGTTTTTATTTTGTTACTACTATTTTTGGCGAGCTGTGTCGCTATTTATAGTGCGCAAACAACAGGACAATACAAAGAAAACTTTTTGGTAAAGCAGATTCTTTGGTATGGAGTGAGTGCAGGTCTTGTTGCCGGGATAATGACCCTGGATTCTGACCAATTAAAAAAACTGGCCTGGTATGCTTATGGATTTGGTATCTTCCTGCTTGGGCTATTGCTTGTCGCACCTGCAAGTATTGCTCCCGTTATCAATGGAGCGAAGAGCTGGTTTAAGGTTCCTGCCATGGGATCGTTGCAGCCATCGGAGTTTGTCAAAGTATTTATTATTTTGACTCTTGCAAGAGTCATTGATGATCATCATCAAAAAAACACAGTTAAAACGGTTCAAACTGATTTGTGGCTTTTGACAAAGCTGGGCCTTGTGACAATGGTTCCATTAGCCCTTATCATGAAACAGCCGGATTTAGGTACGGGTCTCGTTTTCATCGCAATTTTGTTAGGGATGATTTTTATTTCAGGGATCACCTGGAAATTGCTTGTACCGATTTTTTCTGTCGGGGTATCGTTGATTACCGTTATTTTTTATTTCGTTCTAGTAAAACCTGATCTGCTTGAAAAATATTTAGGGGTAAAACAATATCAATTTGGCCGGATCTATTCCTGGCTGGACCCATATAATTATCAAAGTTCAGAAGGGTATCAGTTAACTAAGTCCTTGCTGGCAATAGGTTCAGGAATGACAGGCGGTAAAGGATTTATGCGTCGGGAAATATACTTGCCAGAAAGCCAAACCGACTTTATTTTTAGTGTTGTTGGTGAAGAATTTGGCTTTATTGGTGCAAGTGTGTTAATTAGTTTATTTTTCTTGTTGATTTACCACATTACTAAGGTAGGTATGGAAACCAAGAATAATTTTTATACCTATATTTGTGTAGGGGTTATCAGCATGATCACTTTCCACGTATTCCAAAATATCGGGATGACGATTGGGGTTTTACCGATTACCGGTATCCCATTGCCGTTTATTAGCTATGGCGGTAGTTCGTTAATGGGGAATATGATGGGGCTGGGGTTAATTTTCTCCATTCGCTACCATTACAAAAAATATATGTTCTCAACAAGTGCATAAAGTAAGAAGAGCGCGGGCTTTGCCAACGCTCTTCTTACTTTCATTTTGTAATATCAACAATTTTCAGAGATATATCGACAAAAAAACGGCAAACGATGAGAAAACGTGCCACAAGTCAAATTGCCCAATATGGAGGGTGTCATGATGGAGAAAGAGTTTGTTCAGCAGTTCGAGGCATTACTTGAAAAATACAGTGAGCTCCTTGTCGGTGATAGTAGTGAGGAAACAAAGGAAAAAGTGAAGGCCTGGGCGTTATACTCCCATATCGCAAAGTCTATGCCTGCATTAATCAAACATTGGAATGGGCTGTATCCGGAGGCAAAGGACGAATTAAAGGTTATTATTAATGAAATTAAACAGTTAAATGAACAACATCGCAAAAATAAATAGAATTTTTACATAAAAGAACACAAAAACCGAAGGCTTCGATGCCCTCGGTTTTTGTATTATTGTACTGTTCCCCCGGTAGGAAGCTGATTCGTATATCCCTGAAACTGCTGATAAGATTGCTGCAGTTTTTGTTGGTCGGCGGCCTCGATGGAATACCAGCCTTTTTTAAACATCAAATCATAAAGATCGCGTTGGCATTTTTCTGTTTCCGTAAAAATGTTAAGGATATCGTTGTATAATCCTTGGTGGCTTGCTTCATGCAAAGCCATGCTGTAAGATGTCGTCATGTATTTTTCTGTTGTCAATAAGTCATTGATAAAATCACGATCATTCATTTGCGGAGTTTTTGGCACTTGTGTTTCCTGGTTCTGAATTTTTTGCTGATTTTGGAATTGGTTCATGGTGACTCTCTCCTTAAAATTTGTCTAGCGCCAGCATTCACGGACGCTTCCGCTTTTCTTATTGCATATTATTTAAAGGCTGCTGACTGTTCGCGTGTTGACCTAAGTGATTGAGCAGTTGCTGATAGTGCCGTTGGTGCATCTGACTGCATTTTTCAGCTTCTGCTTTTATTTGCGGATCCTGGCATTGTTGGGCAAAAAAGTTTGCTTTTTTAGCAGAAAGTAAATTCCATGACATCATATCTGTAAGATAAAGGGAATCTTTTGTTGAAATGATTCCCGGAGGCTGTTGCATCATTCCTTGTTGATTTTGCATATTCATATTTTGTTGCTGCATGTGTAACCCTCCTGTTTCATTTTTTACAAAATGGCTATGTTAAACTTGCCTGTTGATTTCCGCTCTAGGCACTCGCTTTCCGCGGGCGGTCAGGGAGCCTCCTCGGCGCATAACGCGCCTGCGGGGTCTCCCTTGACACGCTTTTCCCGCAGGACTTTGAATAGGCTTCCACGAATACTCACCGCACGAAGAAAATGCGATAGCATTTTCGAGGAGTCTCGCGCCTTCCGCTCCAATCAACATAGTGAACAAAATCAACAACGAGCTTTAACATAGCCTACAAAATAAGAAAGTATAAAATTTTCTTCTTTGAGAATTGTCCAGCTTCAGCGCCCAGTGGACTTCGCTTAACGGACGCTTCCGCTTTTCCTGTTAACTTTTCTTAAACTGATTATTTTGGCTGTTCTTTTTTCCGCCGCGATCCCTTTCACCATCAGGACCGGCGTTGCCTTCCACACTTGCCGCACTAATTCCTGCTTTCGAAGGGTCCTTCTTCATTTTTCCCATCATGATCACCTCGATAATAGGATGCCCAACCAAAAAAATTTATGTTAGAGAAATTAAAGTTCAAAAAATATTTAAAATTCCGCTTTTATTGATTGCACAAATTTTCAAAATATTTTATAGTTAATAGTAACAGGACTCATTCATGAGCAAAATTTTTTGGCATAAAAATGAATGAGTATTCATTCAAAGTGTCGAAGGGGGAGACAATGTTGAACCAACTTATTAAAAAAGCAGCTGTTCTAGGATCAGGCGTAATGGGATCGGGGATTGCGGCTCATTTAGCAAACATAGGAATACCAACTTTATTGTTGGATATTGTCCCGCGTGAATTAACCGAAGATGAAAATGCAAAAGGACTTACACTAGAAGACAAACTCGTGCGTAATCGTATCAGTCAAACGTCTATACAAAAATTATTGAAGCAAAAACCTGCACCATTAACAGTGAAAAAAAACTTAGCGCTTATTGAAGCGGGGAACCTGGAAGACGATCTTAACAAATTAAACGATGTTGACTGGGTCATTGAAGTCGTAGTTGAAAACTTAAATGTTAAAAAACAAGTATTTGAAAAAGTTGACCGATATCGTAAACAGGGCAGCATCATTAGCTCTAATACTTCAGGAATTTCCGTTGAAGCAATGGTCGAAGGAAGATCGGATGACTTTAAAAAGCACTTTCTTGGCACCCATTTTTTTAATCCTCCACGTTACTTAAAATTGCTTGAAGTAATCCCAACTCAATACACAGATCCAGAAGTTCTCGCTTTCATGAAAACTTTTGGTGAAGATGTCCTGGGAAAAGGTGTTGTCGTAGCGAAGGATACGCCGAACTTTATTGCGAACCGAATCGGCACCTACGGTCTTCTTGTTACTGTCAGGGAAATGCTAAAGGGCGGCTATAGTGCCGGCGAGGTAGATTCCATTACCGGACCGTTAATTGGCCGTGCTAAAAGTGCAACTTTCCGAACACTTGATGTGGTTGGATTGGATACGTTCTTTCATGTGGCAAACAATGTGTATGAAAAAGTAGAAGGCAAAGAGAAGGAAGTTTTTGAAGTCCCTTCCTTTATCAAAGCAATGGTGGAAAAAGGCTGGCTCGGAAGCAAATCCGGGCAAGGATTTTTCATGAAAAAAGGAAAAGAAATTCTTGAATTGGATCCAACAACATTAGAATATGGTCCGTGTAAAAAGCTTTCAACACCTGCAGTCGAGCTTAGCAAACAGGAAAAAGGCACGGCCAATAAATTGAAAGCGCTTGTATACGCAAATGACCGAGCCGGCGAATTATTATGGAACATCTTAAGCCCGGTTCTAGTCTACTCAGCACAGCTGCTAGGCGAAATTGCTGACGATATTGTTGCCATCGATCGTGCATTGAAGTGGGGCTTCGGCTGGGAGATGGGTCCTTTTGAAACATGGGATGCCATTGGCGTTGAAAAATCAGTTCAAAAAATGAAAGAATCGGGATTAGAAGTTCCTGTCCTGGTTACGGAAATGCTTGAAAAGGGCGTTGCTTCTTTTTATAAAGAAGAAAACAATGAGCTCTATTTCTATGACGAAGGTGAATTCAAACCGGTGGAGTTCAATCCAAAGGTGATTAATCTTAACCAATTAAAGAAACAAAAAGGCGTCATTAAAAAGAACAGTGGTGCCAGCCTTATTGACATAGGTGACGGGGTTGCCCTTCTTGAATTCCATTCGCCCAATAATGCAATCGGTTTCGATATTTTGCAAATGATTAACTTCGCAGTGGATGAGGTAGAGAAAAACTACAAGGGACTTGTCATCGGCAATCAAGGAAAAAATTTCTGTGTTGGTGCTAATCTTGCCATGATTTTAATGGAAGCACAGGACGACAATGTTTATGAACTTGATATGGTTGTTCGTCATTTCCATCAGGCAATGCTGAAAGTTAAATACAGCTCCAAGCCGATTGTAGCTGCACCGTTCGCGATGACGCTTGGCGGAGGCGCAGAGATATGTTTACCGGCGGCACATATTCAAGCTTCTGCAGAAACATATATGGGACTTGTCGAAGTGGGTGTTGGTTTAATTCCCGGCGGCGGGGGTAACAAGGAGCTTTATATTAAACATTTGGAAAGCTTCCCGAATGGAGTTCAATTTGATCTGCAAAATGTCGCCAATAAGGTATTTGAAACCATTGCCACTGCAAAGGTATCTACCTCAGGAGATGAAGCGCGCGAGAATAATTTTTTAGATTTTGCTGATGGAATCAGTGTTAATAGCGACCACCAGCTCTATGATGCCAAACAGGCTGTTCTTTCTTTACATGAAAAAGGCTTTAAACCAAGAGTCCGTTCGAAGGTACCGGTGGTTGGTGAAACCGGGTATGCAACTTTGTTACTTGGTGCTGAAGCAATGTTCTTGTCAGGCTATATTTCGCAACATGATTTAAAAATTGCCAAAAAGCTTGCATATGTCATTGCAGGCGGCAAAGTGCCATTTGGAACGGAAGTCGATGAACAATATTTATTGGATTTGGAAAGAGAAGCATTTTTAAGTCTTGTTGCTGAACCAAAATCACAGCAGCGGATGCAGCATATGCTTGTTAAAGGAAAACCATTAAGAAATTAACATAATAGTTTAAGAGAAAGCGAGGGAAAGAAATGAGAGAAGCGGTAATCGTGGCAGGTGCTCGGACTCCGGTAGGTAAAGCAAAGAAAGGAACGCTTGCCCATGTTCGCCCTGATGATTTGGGGGCATTGGTTGTAAAGGAAACATTAAAGCGTGCCGGAAATTATGAAGGAAATATCGATGATTTAATCATCGGCTGTGCAATGCCTGAAGCGGAACAGGGGAATAACATGGCACATAATATTGGTGCCTTGGCAGGACTTCCATATACCGTCCCAGCGATAACTATAAATCGTTTCTGTTCTTCAGGACTGCAGGCAATTGCTTATGCTGCACAGGGAATTATGCTTGGTCACACGGATACGGCGATCGCCGGCGGAGCTGAGTCGATGAGCCTTATCCCAATGATGGGTCATGTCGTTCGTCCAAATGTAAAGTTGGCTGAGACTGCGCCGCAATATTATATGGGAATGGGCCATACTGCTGAAGAAGTCGCGAAGAAATACGGCATTTCCCGCGAAGAACAGGATGCATTTGCAGTGAGAAGCCACCGGCGTGCTGCTAAGGCGATCCAAGAAGGGAAATTCGTGGATGAAATTGTACCGGTAGAGGTAACAATCCGCTCTGTTGGAAATAACAATAAACTCGTAGAAAAGACGATTCAATTTGCACAGGATGAAGGTGTTCGCCCGGATACCAACCTTCAATCACTGGCAAAGCTCCGCCCGGCCTTCTCCGTAACAGGCTCTGTTACGGCAGGAAATGCATCACAAACAAGTGACGGGGCTGCAGCTGTGATGGTAATGGATCGTGAAAAAGCAGAATCACTCGGCCTTAAGCCGTTAGCAAAGTTCAGATCCTTTGCTGTTGGCGGTGTTCCACCGGAAATCATGGGTGTCGGCCCTGTTGTCGCCGTACCGAAAGCAGTGAAGCTCGCCAGTTTAGAACTTTCCGATATTAACTTGTTCGAATTAAATGAAGCCTTTGCATCACAATCGATTCAGGTTATTCGCGAACTTGGCTTAAATGAAGAGAAAGTAAATGTAAACGGCGGCGCAATCGCTCTCGGACATCCGCTAGGCTGTACAGGCGCCAAGCTTACATTGTCACTCATTCATGAGTTAAAACGGAGAAATGAACAATTTGGTGTTGTCACAATGTGTATTGGCGGCGGTATGGGTGCAGCCGGGGTATTTGAACTTCTATAGGAAAAATTAGGGGCGTTTTTAATAGGCCCCTAACAAGAGGAAATTTTGATAGGAGGAAATAGTAATGACAAATCAAACTGAAAAAATTATTAAAGGCGGAAGCTTTTTAATTGAAGATATTTCATATGACCGTGTTTTTACACCGGAAGACTTTTCTGATGAGCACATCATGATTGGAAAAACTGCCGAAGACTTTGTTGAAAACAAAGTTATTCCGCAGATCGAACATTTAGAACACCATGAATTTGATCGTACTGTTAAGCTTTTAAAGGAAATGGGTGAGCTTGGTCTATTAGCAGCTGATGTACCTGAAGAGTTTGATGGATTAGGTTTAGATAAAATTACCTCTTCTTTGATTACAGAAAAAATGTCAAAGGCCGGCGGTTTCTCACTTTCTTACGGTGCTCACGTCGGAATCGGTTCCCTGCCAATTGTTTTATTCGGCAACGATGATCAAAAAAGAAAATATTTGCCTGAGCTTGCTTCAGGTGAAAAACTTGCTGCTTATGCTTTGACTGAGCCGGGTTCAGGCTCTGATGCCCTCGGTGCGAAAACAACAGCCAGACTAAATGCTGCGGGTACACACTATATCCTAAATGGTGAAAAGCAATGGATCACCAACGCAGGCTTTGCTGATGTTTTTGTCGTTTATGCAAAGGTTGATGGCGAGCACTTCACTGCATTCATTGTTGAAAGAGAGTTCTCCGGAGTTTCTACCGGAGCTGAAGAGAAGAAAATGGGGATTAAGAGCTCTTCTACCCGTACACTAATTTTAGAAGATGTCCAGGTTCCTGTGGAAAATCTTCTCGGTGAATTTGGTAAGGGCCATGTGATTGCCTTTAATATCTTAAACATTGGCCGTTATAAGCTCGCTGTTGGCGCTGTTGGCGGATCTAAAAACGCATTCGAACTAACGGTAAAATATGCAAACGGCCGTAAGCAATTCAAAACGCCAATTGCCCAGTTTAATTTAACAAAAGAAAAGTTCGGGACAATGGCATCAAAGATTTATGCAGCTGAAAGCTCCGTATACCGTACCATTGGATTATTTGAGGATAATCAAGGCCAGCTTACAAATGAAGAAGCAAAAGATATTAAAAAGGTTGCCGGCTCCATTGCCGAATATGCCATCGAATGTTCGTTAAATAAATTCTTTAATAGTGAAGTATTAGATTATGTTGTCGATGAAGGTGTACAAATTCATGGTGGCTATGGATTTATGCAGGAGTATGCAATTGAAAGAGCGTACCGTGATTCCCGCATTAACCGTATTTTCGAAGGAACAAATGAAATTAACCGTCTCTTAGTGCTAGGAACCTATTTGCGAAAAGCGATGAAGGGTGAGCTTCCGTTATTCCAAAAAGCGATGGCCCTTCAAGAAGAACTAATGATGCTTATGCCTGAAGAGCCAGGTGATGAGCCACTAGCACAAGAAAAATATTTAGTGAAAAATGCGAAGAAAATTGGCTTGCTTGCTGCCGGATTGGCCGCACAAAAATATGGCAAGGCGATTGAAAAAGAACAGGAAATCTTTGTTAACATCGCGGATATTGTTGCCAATGCCTATGCTATGGAATCTGTTGTGTTACGCACAGAAAAGGCAATTGCAAAAGCCGGCCTCGAAAAGAGTAAGCAAAAGCTTCTTTATACACAAATCTTCTGTCAGGAAGCCTTTAACCAAATCGAACAGGATGCAAAAGAAACATTAGTTGCAGTAGAACATGGGGATACACTTCGCATGATGATGTCCGCTCTTCGCAAATTTACACGTCATACGCCAGTTAACGTGATTGCGAAAAAACGTGAAGCGGCAGATGTATTAATTGAGGCAGAACGATATATTGTTTAATTTTCATGGAGGCTGGCTCATTTGGTCAGCCTCTTAATTATTTATATAGAAAAATAATTAGGAAAACGAGAAGGATTTTTGCAAATGGAGTCGAAAGTTTTCTAATGAACGTTATTTTTGTCGTGTCCTCCTGTTAGGAATTTCGACATTGATATGATACTATTCATTTGATAGGTAACGTTACTGATTGGTAGGTGAAACAGATGTCTCTGACTTTTTACTGGTATCCAAAATGCGGAACATGTCGAAATGCAAAGAAATGGCTGGATGCTCATCATCTTTCCTACAAAGATATACATATTGTTGAGAATCCCCCCTCACGTGAGGAATTAAAGGAATTTTATCAAAAAAGCGGCTTGGATTTAAAAAAATTCTTTAATACGAGCGGTTTAAAATACCGTGAATTAGGTATAAAGGATAAAATGAAGTCAGCTACAGATGATGAGCTCCTCGACTTACTTGCATCAGACGGAATGTTAATAAAGAGACCGATTTTAACGGATGGTGAAAAAGTAACAGTGGGCTTTAAAGAAGCTGAGTACGAGGAAAAGTGGCTGTAGAGCTTTAATCACACTGCGCTTCAACTTCTTACATATGGGTAATCGATTTTATCGATGATAGATTTTTATTAAATTTATGGAGGGATTTTTTTATGGCTACACCACAGGATTTACGGTATTCAGAGGAACATGAATGGGTAAAAGCTGAAGGAGAAAAAGTGCGTGTTGGAATTACTCACTTTGCACAGCACGAACTAGGAGATATCGTATTTGTTGAGCTTCCGGAAGTGGGCGATGAAGTAACTGCAGACGAGCCATTTGGCAGTGTTGAATCTGTTAAAACGGTTTCCGAGCTTTATGCTCCTGTTAGCGGAAAGGTTGTCGAAGTTAACGAAGAATTAAGTGACAGCCCTGAGTTTGTAAACGAATCTCCATATGAAAAAGCATGGATGATTGTTATTGAAGTATCTGACAGCAGCGAATTGGATAAATTAATGACTGCTGAGCAATATGAAGAAATGATTAAAGAAGACTAAATACGAATTCAAAAAGCACCTGTTTTCAAGGTGCTTTTTATATTCCCGGAGAATTGTCCAGCTCCAGCGCCCAGCGACTAGTGTACTTCGTGCTCCTCCTTACGATAAGTCAACATCGAATCGCTCCGCTCTCCGTGTTTCCTTTATCTCGTTCGGAGCTCTTCAGTCCATACGTCGCTTAACGGGCGCTTCCGCTTTTCTTGTATTTACCACTTTTTCTTGTCCTATTATAGGGCATGCTTTAATAAAATGTGATAAAGCTAAAAAGTTTAATGGGATATAACAAATCCGATAACAAGCAAATCCCTATTCTTAAAAAAACAATAATGATATAGTTAACATACAAATAAGAAGGCACACGTTATTGAAATTTTGGAATATGTTAACAGAAAACAAACAACTTCTTTTCATAGGTGATCGAATATGAATGATTCGTATGTTGACAAAGTTCTTATTGTCGAAGGTAAGTCAGATAAAAAAAAGGTAAAGAGTATTGTAAAGGAACCTGTTGAAATCATCTGTACAAATGGAACGATCAGTATCACAAAATTAGATGAATTGATCGATTTCCTTGAGGACAAAGAGGTCTATATTCTTGTAGATGCGGACGAAGCAGGCGAAAAGCTCCGCAAGCAGTTTAAACGGGAGTTCCCCCATGCAGAGCACTTATATATTGATCGGATGTATCGGGAGGTAGCGACAGCTCCGGTAAAACACCTTGCTACTGTTCTCTTAAGTGCGAATATCGACGTTCATACCCAATATTTAGAGAATTGTTGAGCCTTCAAAGATGAAAGAATGGACAAGAGAAGAGTTAGTATCATTTATTGAAAGTAAATCGCCTGGAATCGTTTATTTTTATACACCTTTATGCGGGACATGTCAGGTCGCCTCCAGGATGCTCGAAATAATCAGGGAAATGGTCAATGTTGAGATAGGTAAAATGAACTTAAACTACTACCCTGATTTTGCTAAAGGCTTCGCTGTCGAAAGTGTTCCTTGTTTACTGTTTGTTAAGAACGGCGAAGTGTTAGAAATGGTTTATGCGGTTCATTCCGTTCCATATTTGTTGGAGAAAATAAAAGAACAGTTATTGTAAAACAGATGCTAAAATGGTGTCTGTTTTTTTTGTCGAACAAATATAAAAGGAAATCAAGTCCATTTGCTGAATATAAAAGTATAAGCCAAAGAGACTGGAGTGGTGGATATGATCGACACGATTCAAACCTTTCTTCAGACTATTAATGAGCGGAAGCATGTTCTTCAATTAATACAAAGTACAGATAAATTAATGATTCATTTTGTTTGCGGCCCTGAAACGGTCCCTATTGCTTTAATAAACGGAGAATTTTCATGGCTTCATGATATCAGGGAGAAATTCCTTTCATGTAAGATTGATGGAGACGCAGTTGCAATCAAACAATTGCTTGGAGGGAAGGAGAAATTACGCTTCCTCGTAAAGAGTGGCCAACTAAAGGTAACGGCCCCGTTTCGAACTATTTTAATGCTGGAATCTATTTTTTATTTAACAAAAGTAGGAGAAGAGCTTGATCAAATCATTTAAAGAGCACAGGTTTACTGAAGATACCCAAAATTCCCCAAGAAGAATAGTGCGAAAAATGTAGAAGATTTCGTTGACACCTCTTTTTATCCATGTTACGATAGCTTTTGTAATAAAATAATTGCTTAAATCATTTAATGTGTTAATTGAATATAGATGCGAAAAGCTCTTATCGAGAGAGGTGGAGGGATGTGCCCTATGAAGCCCGGCAACCGTCAATTTTTATTGAAATGGTGCCAATTCACACAAAGCATTTGCTTTGGGAGATGGGAGAAAGGACTATTTTAATAATGCCTTTCTGCCTGTGCAGAAAGGCTTTTTATTTTTCTAAAATAATAGAATGTTTTACTTTAAATAGTCAAAACCTATATTTAAGTGATGAAAAGCGGTCGGAATTTTTGGAATTATGATGAAATTCCAGGTAAATTGAGTAAAAAGTAGGTGAGCCAATGATATCAATCAAAAATGTCCAAAAGTTTTATCCTTCTAAACAGGGGCAGCTAAAAGCGGTAGATGATGTGAACCTGGAAATCAATGAAGGTGAAATTTTCGGGGTAATTGGATATAGCGGAGCAGGAAAGAGTACGTTAATTCGAATGTTAAACGGGCTGGAGCTTCCGACTGAAGGTTCCATAACAGTAGCGGGACGGGTGATTTCTAGGATTAAAGGCAGGGACTTACGAAAAGCACGCCAAGAAATTAGTATGATTTTTCAACATTTTAATTTACTTTGGTCAAGGACTGTAAGAGAAAATATCGCTTTCCCATTGGAAATTGCCGGTGTTAAAGGTCCGGAGCGGACTAAAAAGGTTAATGAGCTTATTAAACTGGTCGGCTTAGAGGGAAGGGAAAATGCCTATCCGTCACAGCTAAGCGGCGGTCAAAAGCAACGAGTGGGGATTGCCAGAGCGCTGGCTAATAATCCTAAGGTTTTACTTTGTGATGAAGCAACCTCTGCACTTGATCCGCAAACGACGGATTCGATTTTGGAATTGTTAGTGGATATTAACAAACGGCTTGGACTAACAATTGTCTTGATAACCCACGAAATGCATGTTATAAGGAAAATTTGCCATCGCGTTGCAGTAATGGAAGGCGGGAAAATCGTAGAACTCGGATCGGTTTTAGATGTGTTTAAAAACCCGCAGCAGCCAATCACGAAACGATTTGTTCAGCAGGTGACAGAGCCGGAAGAAACAAAAGAAACGGCAGAGCATTTGCTTGAGCGCTACCATTCAGGACAGGTTGTACAGTTGACCTTTATTGGAGAATCGGCCGAACAGCCAGTAATAACCAACCTCATCCGGCACTATAAAGTTACGGTAAATATTTTGCAGGGCAAAATTTCACAAACCCAAAGTGGTTCATATGGTACCCTCTTTATTCATCTTGATGGTGACAGTGCAGAAGTCAATAAAGCCGTCGACTTCATTCGAACGCAGCAGGTTGGAGTGGAGGTGGTTTCAAATGGGTAATGGTTATTTCAAGGATATTGATTGGCAGGCAATGTGGGAGGCCACTGTACAAACCCTTTATATGACTGGTATTTCAGTTTTGGCGACCTTTATTTTAGGTATTATTCTTGGTTTATTGCTATTCCTTACAACGAAAGGAAATATGTGGGAAAATAAGCCGGTTAATACAGTAATCAGTGCTTTTGTTAATATTTTTCGGTCCATTCCGTTTATTATTTTAATTGTGCTATTAATCCCGTTAACAATGTTATTAGTAGGATCTATGATTGGGGAAAATGCAGCATTGCCGGCATTGATTATAGGAGCCGCACCGTTTTATGCAAGAATGGTGGAGATTGGCCTTAGAGAAATTGATAAAGGGGTTATTGAAGCTGCTAAATCAATGGGAGCAACCACAAGTACGATTATTTGGAAGGTGCTTCTTCCGGAATCGATGCCAGCCCTTGTTTCTGGAATCACAGTTACGTCGATTGCACTTATTGGTTACACAGCAATGGCCGGAGTAATCGGCGCTGGCGGTCTTGGAAACCTGGCTTATCTTGAAGGCTTCCAGCGAAATCAAAACGACGTTACAATTGTTGCAACCGTTATTATTTTAGTTATTGTATTTATCGTTCAGTTTATTGGTGATTTAATCACTTCTAAAATAGATAAAAGATAAAAAGGAGAGTTTATCATGAAAAGATGGTTAAGTTTAGTTTTAGCTTTATCACTCGCACTAGTATTAGCCGCATGCGGTTCATCATCATCAACTGATAAATCGCAAGGGAGTAACAAAGAAGTAACATTAACGGTTGGAGCTTCCAACGTTCCGCATGCTGAGATTTTAAAGCAAGCACAGCCAATTTTAAAGGAAAAAGGCATTAATTTAAAAATTGTAACATTCCAAGATTATATTTTGCCAAACAAGGCTCTTGCTACAAACCAAATAGATGCAAACTATTTCCAAACGATTCCTTACTTTAATTTGCAAATGAAGGAAAACGGCTATAAGTTTGCCAACGCTGGTGGAATCCATATTGAGCCGATCGGTGTTTATTCAAAGAAATATAAGAGCCTAAAAGATCTTCCAAATGGTGCACATATTATCATAAGCAACTCCGTTTCTGATCATCCTCGTCTTCTTTTAATGCTTCAGAAGTTGGGCTTGATCGAATTAAAACCTGGAATTGACCCGCAGCAGTATGATATTAAAGATATTGTTTCAAATCCAAAGAACTTAAAACTTGATGCTAATTACGAAGCAGCTTTATTGCCAAAAATCTATAAAAACGGTGAAGGCGATGCCGTTCTGATTAATTCTAACTATGCAATTGATAATGGTTTAGACCCAATGAAAGATTCGATTGCACATGAACCAAGTGATCCAAAATCACCTTATGTGAATATCATTACAGTTCGTAAAGGTGACGAAAACAAACCAGCAATTAAAACACTTGTTCAAGTACTTCATTCAAAACAAATCCAAGACTGGATTAAACAAAAATATCACGGGGCCGTTCTTCCGGTTTCTGAGTAATAAATTAGGATAGAAAGCAGGCACCCGCCTGCTTTTTTGCTTATTAATTATAGGAAGAAAAAAGGTAAGTTAAAATCTAAAAAATTGCCCAACTTACTTTAGACAAATAGAAAATACATGAAAGCATTTTTGTGGGTAAAAATAGATAAGACTCGGACCTCCGTTAGTCTTGGCAAAAGATAAAAAAGTAAGGTATGATTTAAAGCGAGTGTTTATCCAGGTGCTATAACAGAAACAAAAATCTGAATTTATATAAAAAAACCCCTTTGGATCATCAGCTCATTCTCATTTAGGTTATATTTAGTGAAAATCATAGCCAGTTATCACTGTTTATGAGTTGCTAATACATTTCATTTGTTATAAGATTGTAATGAGAATAAAATGAGAATAAGATCGAGACCACTTATGGTCTACAAAGATACAAAACTTTCTTTTCGGAGGTATAAATATGGCTGGATCAACTTTAACGATTAAAGATTTACATGTAGCAATTGATGGGAAAGAAATTTTAAAAGGTGTAAACCTTGAAGTAAAGGGTGGAGAAATCCATGCTATCATGGGACCAAACGGTACCGGTAAATCCACTTTATCTTCTGCTATCATGGGTCATCCAAAATATGAGGTTACAAGCGGGAATATTATTTTAGATGGACAAAATGTCCTTGAGATGGAAGTAGATGAGCGGGCACGTGCAGGTCTTTTCCTTGCGATGCAATACCCAAGTGAGATTAACGGCGTAACAAATGCAGACTTTTTGCGTTCCGCTCTTAATAGCCGTCTTGGCGAAGGAAATGAAATCTCGCTAATGAAGTTTATCCGTAAAATGGATAAGCAAATGGAATTTCTTGAAATGGACCTTGATATGGCTCAGCGTTACTTAAATGAAGGCTTCTCCGGCGGGGAGAAAAAACGTAACGAAATCCTACAATTAATGATGTTGGAACCAAAAATTGCTATCCTGGATGAAATTGACTCCGGATTAGATATTGATGCTTTAAAGGTTGTTTCCAAAGGTATCAATGAAATGCGCGGCGAAGAATTCGGCTGCTTAGTTATTACCCACTATCAACGTCTTTTAAACTATATCACTCCTGACTATGTCCATGTAATGATGCAGGGACGTATTGTTAAATCCGGCGGACCTGAGCTTGCACAACGTTTAGAAGCAGAAGGATATGACTGGATCAAGAATGAACTCGGAATTGAAGATGAAACAGTTGGTCAAGAAGCGTAAGAGTTAGGAGGGATTACTATGACAATTGAAACGAAATTACCGTTTGATAAGGAATATGTTAGCTCCTTTTCAAAAGAATTGGGCGAACCCTCCTGGTTGCAGGAGCTTCGTTTAACTGCATTAGGCAATGTTGAAACATTGCCAATGCCGAGACCTGATAAAACTAAGATTGATAAATGGAATTTTACACAATTCAACCGTCATAATGTAAATAGTGCATCATTTACATCTCTTTCAGAGCTGCCGGAAGAAGTGAAAGCATTAATTGATGTAGAGTCAGGTAATAAGAATGTATACATCCAACGTAATCAAACACCGGCATTTTTAACCTTAACAGAGGACCTTAAAAGTAAAGGTGTTATCTTTACAGATATTTTTACCGCAGCACGCGAACATGGTGATCTGCTGAAAAAATATTTTATGACTCAAAGCATTAAAGCGGACGAACATCGCTTGACTGCCCTTCATGCAGCACTTGTTAATGGGGGAATTTTCTTATATGTTCCGAAAAATGTAGAAATTTCTGAACCGATTCAAGCGGTATTTTTACAAGACGATGCAGATGCTACCCTATTCAACCATGTTATTGTTGTAGCTGATGATAATAGCTCGGTTACGTATGTTGAGAACTATATTTCCACGCTTGATGTGGTAAATAGTGTATATAATATTGCAACAGAAGTGATTGCAAACACCAATGCACGTGTTCAATATGGTGCTGTTGATAACCTTGCCAAAGGAACTACGACCTATGTGAACCGTCGCGGTGTAGCCGGAAGGGATGCCCGGATTGAATGGGCACTTGGCTTAATGAATGAAGGTAATACGATTTCTGAAAATACCACTAATTTAGTTGGCGACGGCTCCTTTGGAGATACAAAAACGGTTGTGGTGGGACGCGGTGAACAAATACAGAATTTCACAACAAAAGTCGTTCATTTCGGAAAACATACTGAAGGATACATCCTGAAGCATGGTGTTATGAAAGACAGTGCCACATCCATTTTTAACGGGATTGGTAAAATTGAACACGGGGCGACAAAATCGAATGCAGAACAAGAATCCCGTGTGTTAATGCTTAGTGAAAAAGCGCGCGGTGATGCAAATCCAATTCTGTTAATTGATGAAGATGATGTAACAGCAGGTCACGCTGCATCTGTAGGCCGTGTAGATAAAGTTCAGCTTTATTATCTAATGAGCCGCGGAATTCCGAAAGCGGAAGCAGAACGATTAGTTATTCATGGCTTCCTTGCACCTGTAGTGAACCAGCTTCCAATAGAAGGAGTTAAAAAGCAATTAACTGAAGTGATTGAAAGGAAAGTACGATAATGAATATCCGGGATATTCGTAACCAGTTTCCCATTTTAGATCAGGAAGTTAATGGCAAGCCTCTCGTCTATTTGGATAGCTCTGCGACATCGCAAAAGCCAATCCAAGTAATTGAAACAATTGAAAAATATTATAAAGAAATCAATTCCAATGTCCATCGCGGTGTTCATACATTAGGAACAAGAGCAACGGATGCCTACGAAGGGGCAAGGGAAAAGGTTCGTAAATTTATCAATGCGAAATCAACGCAGGAAGTTATTTTTACAAGAGGAACGACGACTGCATTAAATACAGTTGCGGCAAGCTATGCTGCAGCGAATTTATCAGCAGGTGATGAAATCGTTATTACCTATATGGAGCACCACAGTAATATTATTCCATGGCAGCAGGTAGCCAAACGGACAGGTGCTCAATTAAAATACATTCCGCTTCAAGAGGATGGAACGATTTCACTTGATGATGTACGTTCAACGATTACGACAAACACAAGGATTGTTTCGGTCATGCAAGTATCTAACGTCCTTGGCGTCATTAATCCGGTGAAAGAAATTGCAGAAATTGCCCATGAAAACGGAGCGATTATGGTAGTCGATGGTGCACAAAGTGCTCCGCATATGAAAATTGATGTTCAGGATTTAGATTGCGACTTTCTAGCTTTTTCCGGTCACAAAATGTGCGGTCCAACAGGAATCGGTGTCCTCTATGGCAAAAAACATTTACTGGAAAATATGGAGCCAATTGAATTCGGCGGCGAAATGATTGATTTTGTCCAATTGTACGAATCTACATGGAAAGAGCTTCCGTGGAAATTTGAAGGTGGAACACCTATTATCGCAGGTGCTGTCGGTCTTGGTGCTGCCATTGACTTTTTAAATGAAGTCGGGCTTGATGCGATTGCCGAGCATGAACATAAGCTTGTTGCTTATGCATTAGATAAAATGTCTTCCGTTCCGGGGTTAACCGTATATGGTCCATTGGACGCAGCAAAACGTGCAGGACTCATTACGTTTAATTTAAATGATGTTCACCCGCATGATGTGGCAACAGTTTTGGATGCAGAAGGGATTGCCGTCAGGGCAGGACATCACTGTGCACAGCCGCTCATGAGATGGTTGAAAGCCTCAGCTACGGCGCGTGCCAGCTTTTACCTATACAATACGGAAGAAGATATTGATAAACTTGTTGAAGGGCTTGTTAAAACAAAGGAGTATTTCAGCGATGTCTTCTAATAATTTAGATAATCTCTACCGTCAGGTTATTATGGACCATTATAAAAATCCTCGTAATCGAGGAGTTCTCGAAGATGGCAGTCTGACGATCAATATGAATAATCCCACTTGCGGTGACCGTATTCAATTGACGATGAAAGTGGAAGATGGAACGGTGACAAATGCAAGGTTTGAGGGAGAAGGCTGTTCCATATCAATGTCCTCTGCTTCAATGATGACCCAAGCGATAAAGGGGAGAAAAGTAGAAGAGGCATTGAAGTTGTCGAAGATTTTTTCAGATATCATGCAAGGAAAAGCCTATGAGGATGATATTGATCTAGGTGATATTGAAGCATTGCAAGGTGTTTCAAAGTTTCCGGCAAGAATTAAATGTGCGACATTAGCGTGGAAAGCAATGGAAAAAGGATTACAGGAAGAGAAGTAACAATAAAATTCTAAGAAGCGGTTTTTGGAATGGTCTGATGTCCAGCTCCAGCGCCTAGCCCCTCGGGTCATAAGCCAATCCGTCCTGAAGGTTAAAAAGCAACCTTCAAGCCGGCACGTCTAGACTCACGGGGCTGAACAAGGCGCTTCCGCTCCAAAAAGGAGGAACACGACAATGGCGAAAAAAATGCCGGAAATCGGTGATTATAAATATGGTTTTGCCGATAAGGACGTCTCCATATTCCGTTCAAAGCGTGGCTTAACACGTGAAATTGTTGAAGAAATTTCAAAGCTGAAGAATGAACCGCAATGGATGTTAGACTTCCGCTTAAAATCATTAGAACATTTCTACAATATGCCAATGCCGCAATGGGGCGGAGATTTAAAATCATTAAACTTTGATGAAATTACGTATTATGTAAAACCATCTGAGAAATCCGAAAAGTCTTGGGATGAAGTTCCTGAAGAAATTAAAGCAACATTTGATAAGCTTGGAATTCCTGAAGCAGAGCAAAAGTATCTTGCAGGGGTTTCTGCTCAATATGAATCAGAGGTTGTATACCACAACATGAAAGAAGACCTTGAAGAATTAGGGATCGTCTTTAAAGATACTGATTCAGCTCTTAAGGAAAACGAAGACATCTTCCGCGAGCATTGGGCAAAGGTTATACCGCCAACGGATAACAAATTTGCTGCATTAAACTCTGCCGTATGGTCAGGCGGCTCCTTCATCTATGTTCCTAAAGGCGTGAAGGTGGATACACCATTACAGGCATATTTCCGCATTAACTCTGAAAATATGGGACAATTTGAGCGGACACTCATCATCGTTGATGAGGGCGCACATGTTCATTATGTGGAAGGCTGTACTGCACCGGTTTATACAACGAATTCCTTACACAGTGCCGTTGTTGAAATTATTATTAAAAAAGATGCTTACTGCCGTTATACAACGATTCAAAACTGGGCGAATAATGTCTTTAATCTTGTTACGAAGCGTGCGGTTTGTGAAGAAAATGCAACAATGGAATGGATCGATGGCAATATCGGTTCGAAGCTAACAATGAAATACCCGGCCGTTATTTTAAAAGGAGAAGGCGCCCGCGGTATGACATTATCGATCGCCATTGCAGGAAAAGGTCAGCACCAGGATGCAGGAGCAAAAATGATTCACTTAGCTCCAAACACTTCTTCAACGATCGTATCAAAATCGATTTCAAAGCACGGCGGTAAGGTAACCTATCGCGGCGTCGTTTCATTCGGACGTAAAGCCGATGGAGCCCGTGCCAATATCGAATGTGATACGTTAATTATGGATAATCAATCTACTTCTGATACGATTCCATATAATGAAATCTTAAATGACAATATTTCGCTTGAACACGAAGCGAAAGTGTCAAAAGTATCTGAAGAACAGCTTTTCTACTTGATGAGCCGTGGTATTTCTGAACAGGAAGCAACAGAAATGATCGTAATGGGCTTTATTGAGCCGTTCACAAAAGAATTACCAATGGAATACGCTGTAGAAATGAACCGTCTGATCAAGTTCGAGATGGAAGGTTCTATCGGATAATAAATGATTAACCCTTGTATATCAAGGGTTTTTCTTATTTTTGGGGCGTGCCTAATTTCTGTCGTGCCAAAGATGGGCTTTTGTATATTTACAGTATCTTTACAATTCGGCTCTTGAAGTCAGTTATATTTTAAATTAATATATAAGCAAATAGTTATATGACGGAGATATGCACTTCTTTTATGTATGTAAAGAACATAAATTGACTCTATTCACGTAAAACAAATAAGTAAATTACTATTTACTTATATAAATTAAGAGGAGGTGTTCTTCATGTTGAAATCAGACTTAGAGCGGTCGGCAAACATTTTAAAATTATTGGGCGATAAAACAAGATTAACAATTGTTGCTATATTGAAACAACGAGAATGCTGCGTTTGTGAATTTCTAGAAGTGTTCGATATAAGCCAACCATCCATTAGTCAGCATCTTCGAAAATTAAAAGATGCAGATATGGTAAAGGAAGAACGAAGAGGTCAATGGATTTACTATTCCCTTAATCAGCAAAGTGAGTTATATGATCTAATACAAGATATTTTGGAACATGTACCAGACCAGATAGATAATATCAAAATGATTGAAAAAGCCAATCCTACGCTTCAATGCGGATGTTAAGAAAATCAAGGGGAAATGAAACGAAATGAATAAAAAATTAATCAGCGAATTTTTAGGAACCTACTTTCTTGTTTTTGCTGGAACGGGTGCAGTGGTAATAGATAACATTACGAAAAGTTTAACGCATGTAGGTGTAGCACTTACATTTGGACTTGTCGTAATGGCACTAATTTTCACCTTCGGTCACCTTTCTGGTGCGCACTTTAATCCTGCTGTTACGATTGGATTTTTAGTCCATGGAGATATAAAGAAAAGAGAAGCACTTTATTATATTATTATTCAAGTCATTGCAGGGATTGCAGCGAGTGCAACGTTATTATGTTTATTTGGAAATGTTGCTTCATTAGGTACCACCTTGCCAAGAGGATCATGGGAACAATCGTTTATTTTGGAATTTATCCTTACTTTTTTCTTGATGATGGTTATTTTCGGCTCAGCAGTTCATGGGAAAGCTGTAAAAGATTTTGCAGGAATCGCCATCGGCGCAACCGTGGGGTTAGAAGCTATGTTTGCAGGTCCCATCAGTGGTGCCTCGATGAACCCAGCTAGATCAATTGGTCCAGCACTAATATCAGGAACAACTCAAAATTTATGGGTGTATATTGTCGCAACGATTTTAGGAGCAAGTTGTGCGGCAGTAATTTATAAAATACTACACGAAAAATAAAGGAGAATACATCATGTCTAAAAAAACAATTTACTTCTTATGTACAGGGAACTCTTGCCGTAGCCAAATGGCAGAAGGTTGGGCTAAAAAGCATCTTAGTAATGAGTGGGAAGTGAAAAGTGCTGGGCTTGAAGCTCATGGATTAAACCCTAATGCTGTAAAAGCAATGAAAGAAGCGGGCATCGATATTTCAAACCAAACATCTGATGTTATCGACCCTGAAATTTTAAACAATGCTGATTTGGTTGTCACGCTATGCGGACATGCAGCAGATCACTGCCCAGTAACTCCTCCTCATGTAAAACGAGTGCACTGGGGATTTGATGATCCTGCAAAGGCAGAAGGAACTGAAGAAGAAAAATGGGCATTTTTCGAACGTGTCCGAGATGAAATCGGAGATCGCATTAAGCGTTTTGCTGAAACTGGTGAATAAGAGGATTTGAGTAGCCAGGAGATTTTATACTCTCCTGGCTTTAATTATTAAGCAATTTTATTACTTTATTATAAAGAAGTGGATTAAAATAAGTAGGTAAAACAAGCAGGAGGGAATGGACATGAAAATCACTGATGAAGCACGTGATGAATTTAAAAAAATGTTCAAAGAAGAGAATGCTAAAAATATTCGTATCTTTTTTGATGGCTTTGGCTGAGGACAGCCAATAATTGGACTGGCTCTGGATGAGCCAGAAGCAGACGATATCATCGTCACTATAAATGATATAAAAGTAGCAATCGACCCAATTATTGAACAGAACACCGAAGACCTTATCCTTGATCGAAGTGGAAATGGTTATGGGATTTCGATGATCGGTAATACGGGGAGATGCTGTTAGAAAAGACCTTTACTGGTCTTTTTTTATTTTATCTGTTAGCTCATGAAATGCTGCTAAAAATTGCTGATATGTTTGTAAGCCGTATTCTTCGATGTTGTAATGAAAAAGTAGCTCCATAGCAAGTTCTTTTGCCTGCTGTAGAACTCGATGGACTTTCCTAGGTTAGTAACATTAAGACCAACGTGTGCATATTTCATTTCAATTTTGCCCTAATAATTTAATTTGGTTAATCATCAATAATATGATTTGGATTTATTCATTAAGCAACGATTTAACAAGCGCAACTGCAGCAATTTGGTTGTACTCTTGATGACTGTCGACCTTCATTCCATTTCTTTAAGACTTTTTCAAGAAATGTTTCCTTTTGGAAGTCTGCAAATTTCCAAGCATTTCGGGCTTTCATTTCCGTTTCCTCCTGACGTAATTTCATGGTTTGATATACTCCATACTCGTTAAACATGTTGAATCCCCTCCTATTAATGATAGAACTAAAAAATTAAAACAGGTAAGCTTGAAAAGCTGGTAAAGTGTGACAGTAATTAGTTCAATTTGAAAATTTATTGACTACAGAATAATCCCTCCTTTTGATTATTTGCAATTTGCAAGTAATTATTTTAATTAAAAGAGCAAGTGATGCTTGCTCAAATTAATGGTTTACAACAAACAGTGGATTTTGACATTGCTTCGTTAAGTAATTTGACTGATTTAATAACCATTTCGCGTTCAAATTCGCTCATATGTGAAAATACTTCATTTAAGTATTGATTCATTTCCGCATCAATTTTAGCAGCAACATAATTTCCTTGTGTAGTTAAAGTAAGTATTGAAACACGTCTATCATCAGGAAGAGGCGATTTTTTTACCAGTTCCATCTTTACTAGTGTTTGTATTTGGCGACTAAAAGTAGTTATATCCATCCCCAGAGTATCAGCAACCTGTTGCATCGAAGGTTTATCATTTCGGAGTATTTCATAAAGGATATGACTCTGTACAAGGGATATTTCAGTTTCACCTATTTGACAACAGTTTTTATTTAAAAGACCAAATCGCCTTGTCATAACTTGGAACAATTCTCTCACGTTATCCATTGTTTTCACCTCTGATTTATTTATATACAAATTATTTGCAAATTGCAACTAATATTTCTTTAAAAATTGAAAATTTTTTATATAATGGTTGTAAGCCGATAAAAATATAGGAGGTAAAGTAATGAAAGAGGAGTATCGAACAAGAATGGCTTCAATTAATGATCTGGAATCGATTTTAAAAATTTATAATCAAGGAATTGAAGATAGAATAGCTACATTGGAGGAAGAACAAAAAGATATTAAATACATGACAGAATGGTTTAACAACCATAACGGACGTTTTGCGGTCATAGTAATCGAAAATAACGGTGAAATAGTTGGATGGGCTTCATTAAATCCTTATTCAAATCGTTGTGTCTATGCAGGAGTAGCCGATTTATCAATTTATATAAGAAGGGATTACAGAGGAAGAGGAGTTGGATCACTATTATTAAAGGAAATCGAGTGTGCTGCGATACTGAATCAATTTAATAAAATTGTTCTATTTACTTTCCCTTTCAATAACCTGGGGCAGGGTCTTTATAGAAAAAATGGATATAGAGAAGTCGGGGTATTTAAGAACCAAGGGAAATTAGATGGACAGTTTGTTGACGTAATGATAATGGAAAAATTACTAATTCCTTAAGTAATCAGAAATAAAGACGCTTCCCCTTTTTTGGTTTGAATAAAATGATTAGAACCTACAGCGTAAACCGTGAGTCCTCAAGTTTTTAACTCCTTTTCAGTTGAGTTTATAATGGGTTTTAATTTATTTTAACAAATGGCTTTACATCAAGGGTGGCGTTTTTTTCTGTTTACTGTCGGAAGGACTGTGTTACTGTCGGAAAGCCACCGGTTGTTGCGAAAAGAGTTCATTTACAATAGTTTATTTGTGCAAAGCTGGTCAATGGTGAAAATAGGGGAATTCCGCCAATCGGAAAATCTAACATACGATGGGAAAATAGGTTATGCTATTATTTATAAATGGAGGTGATTTTATTGATCTACATTGGTGTAACAGGATGGGGAGACCATGACAGCCTTTATCCCGGCCAAATTTCCCCGAGAAATAAGCTAAAGGCGTATGCAGGGCATTTTCCAATCGTCGAAGTGGATTCTGCTTTTTACGCGATACAGCCAAAGCGAAACGCTGAAAAATGGGTCAATGAAACACCCGAGTCCTTTGAATTTGTCGTAAAAGCCTATCAAGGAATGACAGGTCATATGAGGGGAGAAATCCCTTTTACTAATAAACAAGAAATGTTTAAGGCGTTTAAAGAGTCCCTGGATCCTTACATTGAGAAACAAAAATTAGCGATGGCCCTCTTTCAATTTCCGCCTTGGTTTTCTTGTGTTCGTGAAAATGTTGAGTACTTAAGATGGTGCAAAAATGAAATGGGTGAAATTCCATGTGCACTTGAATTCAGGCATCAATCGTGGTTTGTTCCCAAGTATCGCGAAAAAACATTGGATTTTATGAAAAAAGAGAAATGGATCCATAGTATATGTGATGAACCGCAATCAGGAGAGGGCTCGATTCCAACCGTTTTAGAGGCAGTCGGTTCCGAAAAGGTTCTGGTGAGATTTCATGGCCGGAACCTTCATGGCTGGCAAAAGAAAAATGCCGATAATTGGCGGGAGGTCCGCTATCTCTATCGATATAATCAACTTGAGTTACAGGAATGGGCAGGTTCCATTCAAACATTAACAAAGGAATGTTCAAATGTTTATCTGCTCTTTAACAATAATTCCGGCGGAGATGCTGCAGACAATGCGAAGGAGATGATTGACTTATTGCATATAAACTATGAGGGGCTTGCATCAAGGCAATTGGATTTGTTTTAAAATTCTTTTACTATTCGTTTCATAATAAAGGAGAAAGCAATATGGAATGGGTCATTTTAGTTTTAATCGGGCTTGCAGCCAGTTCTCTTGGTTCGTTAATTGGCTTGGGCGGAGGAATCATTGTCGTTCCGGCGTTGCTCTACTTGGGGTCATTGCCGGGGGTGGGGCATATCTCGCCACAGGTTGCTGTAGGGACATCCCTGTTTACAATGATTTTTACAGGCTTATCTTCGACACTCGCCTATATGAAGCATAAAACCGTGGATTATAAAAGCGGTTTAATTTTTCTAATTGGAAGCGGGCCGGGAAGCATTCTTGGAGCTTGGGTGACAGAAAAGTTAAATTTGCAATCTTTCAACGTCTTGTTTGGAACATTTATCATTTTTGTTTCGATTGTATTATTATTAAAAGATAAATTAAAACCAATTCCATTTCGTAAGGATCAGGGGATTGTCCGTACTTTTACGGATAACAGCGGGAAAATGTATGAATACGGCTTTAGTCCAATAATGGGAGTCATTATATCGTTTATTGTTGGATTTTTTTCCGGTATTTTTGGGGTTGGCGGCGGTTCGTTAATGGTACCGACGATGATATTAGTGTTTTTCTTTCCGCCGCATGTTGCCGTAGCCACCTCCATGTTTATGATTTTACCGACATCGATTCTAAGTTCAATCACGCATGTAACCTTGGGTAATGTCAATTGGTTATATGCATTAGCGTTAATCCCGGGGGCGTGGATTGGAGCAAAGGTTGGTGTTTATTTAAATCAAAAACTTAGGAGCAAAACCATAGTATTACTTTTAAGAACAATCCTTGTTATTGTTGGCATTCGTTTAATATACGAAGGAATCTTTGGCTAGGAAAAAGGATGAGAAGCAAGAATGGAAAACATTCATATTTATCATACAAATGATATACATAGCCATTTTGAACATTGGCCCCGAATTCATGATTTACTACTTGAACGGAAGGAAATGCATCAAAAGCAGGGAGAGGAAGTATTTCTTTTTGATATCGGAGATTTTATTGACCGCTGGCATCCTTTTTCTGAAGGGACAAAAGGGCATGGAAATATTGAACTTTTAAACGAATGTGGCTTTACGGCTGTCACAATCGGGAATAATGAAGGTATCAATCTTTCATTTGAAAATTTGAATCACTTGTATGACCACGCACAGTTTGATGTGCTTGTTGCTAACCTTTATCACAAAGGAAAAATTCATCCTTTATGGCTGAAACCGTTTGAAATTTATCGAACAGGCAGTGGTACACGAATTGCTGTAATGGGATTAACTGCTCCTTTTTCCCATCTTTATGAGCTGCTTGGGTGGCAGCTTACAGACCCCTTCATTGAGCTGATGGAATGGATACATATTATAAAAGAACAATCCGATGTTATCATCTTGCTTTCCCATCTTGGACTAAAAGATGATGAGCGCATTGCGGAAGAATTTCCTGAAATAGACGTGATTTTAGGTGGACATACCCATCATGTTTTACCGGAGGGAAAGCGAATTGGCGACACCATTATAGGTGCTGCTGGTAAATATGGGAATTATGTTGGCCACGTTACACTTAATATTGACGATCGAAAAACTATCAATAGTAAGAAGGCTATTTTATATGATGTAAACAAACTCCCTGTAGTAATGGATGAGCAGGAAATAACGGAATCATTTGTCCTAAAAGGGAAGGAACTATTAACACAAAAGGTTGTTTCGTTAAGCGAACCGTTAGGAAGTGACCCGTTTCAAGAAACAAAGCTATCCCTTATGTTGTGTCAAGCATTAAGAGAATGGTGCAAAGCGGATTGTGCATTTATCAATGCCGGTCTACTTTTAGGCCCATTGAAAGATGATGTAACCACCTATGATTTGCTATCTATTTGTCCTCATCCAATCAATCCATGCAAGATTCAATTATCAGGGAAGGAATTAAAAGAGGTACTCCTGATTTCAAAAAATGAGGAATGGCCAACTAGACAAATAAAAGGTCTGGGCTTTAGAGGAACGGTTATGGGAATAATGGTCTATGATCAAATTCATTTTAAAAATGATTTGATTTTCGTAAATGGGACAGAATTAGATCTTAAAAAAAATTATTCGTTAGCAATACCCGATATGTTTACCTTTGGATACTTTTTTCCCGAATTATTACACAGTCAGCATAAACAATATTTTCTACCCGAATTCTTACGTGATTTATTAAAATGGAAATTACAAATGCAATTTTAGTTGATATACACGCTTTTTCTATCCCTGTCATACTGTGATAAGGAGGAAAGGAGTGTGGGAATTTGATTGATCTTTCACCATTAGAAATTGGCGGCCATACCTTTTTGGCTGTTACCGTGTTACTTCCAAAAACAACACTGCTTGCTGTGACAAGCGATAAGGGATATATCATGTGTGGAGCATTGGATGTCGGATTATTAAATGAAAAATTAGGCGATCGGAAAATCATTGCTGCACGTGCTGTTGGCGTCAAAACGATCGAACAGCTGCTAAATGCCCCGCTGGAGTCAGTAACCTTTGAGGCAGAGAAATTGGGAATTATTAAAGGAATGATCGGCAAGGATGCCTTGCTGAAAATGATTTAAAAAAGCTTGCTTAAAAAGCAGGCTTTTTTTCGTTTATTAGGCTAGTTCCCTCTTCTTTAGCATACATATAGCTTGTAAGGGAGTGATTCATTTGGCAAAATTCCGCGTCCGACGACCCCAGAGACGAGGCCCGTTGCCCTTCCGCTATGTATTGCTATTAACATTTGTTTTTTTTATACTCTCTACGGCAACCGGGTTTTGGATGGTCAACAAAGGCATTGAACCCACGTTAATGAGATATGCTGAATCCGAAACCAGAAACATCGCTTCACTTGTTATCAATAAGGCGATTACAAAACGAACAACGAGTGTTGGCAATGATGTCATTCAACTTATTCCAAGTACAAATGGAAAGCAAACCAATGCAAAGCTCAATACGGATTTAATCAACCAAGCTTTAGCCGAAACAACCTCAGAAATACTAAAAAATTTAAAAACAGCTAAAAAGGGGGATCTTGCCTCATTAGAACAGTTGACAGATGTGGATATTGAGACGGATAAAACCGATAATGCTGATGGACTTGTCTGGTATGTTCCCTTAGGTCAGGCAACAAATATTGCTTTGTTCGGAAATCTGGGACCAAAAATACCCGTAAGGTTTACAGCAATTGGCGATCTTCGCCCTGATGTAAAAGTAACCCCTAAACCAATGGGAATCAATAATACATGGATTGAAGTAGCTATCCAAATAGAAGTATCAGTTCAAATCATTACACCGTTTGCGACAAAAATAACCAAACTTGATCAAAAAATTCCACTTGGCGGTACTTTGATTCAGGGAGATGTTCCACAATTTAATGGAGGTGGAAATTCACCGGCCATTCAACTGCCGAAATCAGGAGGTTAAAAAAGCCAGTCCCTAGGCTGGCTTTTACCTTTTTTTCTTGGATCTTAACATTATTCGCTCTTGACGTTCCCAGCTTGCTAAATGTGGAAAGGGATCAAAAGACCATTCTGTATATCCATTATCTTTGTACATACCGTAATGCAAATGCGGCGGGAATTTCCCTGATGTGCCCGGTGGTCCGTATCCTGAGCTTCCAACGGACCCAATTATCATTCCGGGTTCGACAATTTGTCCGACTTTTATATTTTTAGCAAACCCGCTAAGATGTGCAAAATAATGATAGGTATTATTGATATCGCGAATGCCTATTCTCCAGCCTCCGAATTTATTCCAGCCCTTCATCTCGACAATTCCATAATTCGTCGCACGTACGGGAACCCCGTAACCGGCGAAAATATCTGTTCCTTCATGAATTCTTCTGCCGCCCCAGCCTCTTGCATCTCCCCAAGTGCTTCTGTAGCTGTGATTGCTGCGAATGGGCATTGGGAAGGCATGTGTATCCAAATTAAGACGACCAAAATGGCGGTACATTTTTGCTTTACCAACAATAATTCCGACAGTTTTATCTCGGTGATAATAATTCCATAAACCAATTTTTATATTATCATGATCGACTCCATATGAAAGAAGATAATGAGCAAAAGAATAAAGGACATCCTCATCGTTCTTTAAACTGGCTTTTCCATCTCCATCCCCATCGACTCCCATTCCATTAAAAAACTGAATGGTTGCAGGGTTTTTATCAGTTGGCTTAGGGTTCGTAAGACCTGCCCATTCCTCAGGGCGAAAATAGATTCCGATTGTACCTTCCACTTTTGGAAGGTCTCTGCGGACCTGGCGGATGCTTCTTTCATATTGATCAATTGCAGCCAAGTAATACCAGGGAATATGGGTAACCGTTTCCACTTTTTTATATAACTTCATTCTTTCCCAATAGGGATCAGGTTCCTTCGCATAAACATCCCTGACAGCCATAGTTGAGGTAAAGAATAAAAGGAAAGCTCCGATAATCCGAAATGCCCGCACAGGAATCCTCCTTCCAATATGATGTACGTATTTAGTTTATGACTTTCTCCTTTTTTCATTATGGTCAATAAATGGTAATCAACATAATCAAGGTTTGTTCACTTGTCGTACCTATTTTTGTATGTTAAAGTGACAACAGAAGAATCTCATTCATCATACTTAACAGGTACTCCAAGGGGTGTAAAAATGAGCAAGAAAGAAGAATATTTACGTAAACCGGATTGGTTGAAAATAAAATTGAATACGAATGATTCCTATATCGGGCTAAAGAAGATGATGCGGGAAAAAAACCTGCATACCGTTTGTGAAGAAGCGCGATGCCCGAATATTCATGAATGTTGGGCAGAAAGAAGAACTGCTACCTTTATGATTCTTGGGGATGTTTGTACCCGTGCATGCCGTTTTTGTGCGGTTAAAACAGGGTTACCAACGGAATTGGATTGGCAAGAGCCGGAACGGGTTGCTGATTCTGTTCAGCTAATGAATTTAAAGCATGTTGTCGTCACAGCCGTTGCCCGTGACGATTTAAAAGATGGCGGGGCAGCTGTTTTTGCTGAAACAGTAAGAGCGATCCGCAGAAAAAATCCATTTACAAGTATTGAAGTTCTTCCTTCAGATATGGGTGGTAAGGAAGAAAATTTAAAGGTCTTAATGGATGCTAAACCGGATATTTTAAATCATAATATTGAGACTGTCAGACGATTGACTCCAAGAGTACGAGCTCGGGCACAATATGACCGGTCACTTGAATTTTTACGCCGTGCCAAAGAAATGCAGCCGAGTATCCCAACAAAATCAAGCCTTATGATTGGTCTTGGGGAAACAAAAGAAGAAATTATAAATGTTATGGATGACCTAAGGGAAAACCATGTGGATATTATGACAATTGGACAGTATTTGCAGCCAACGAAAAAACACTTGAAGGTTGAAAAATATTATAGTCCGGAAGAATTTGAAGAATTACGATTGATTGCACTGAGCAAAGGGTTTAGCCATTGTCAAGCAGGGCCGCTCGTTCGTTCGTCCTATCATGCTGATGAACAAGTAAATGCTGCAGCCAAGCACAAACAATTACAAGGCGAGAAAGAAGCAAAAGAAGCTTAATAATGAAAAGAGTTCAGTCCTTCTTGAGACTGAACTCTTTTTCATAAAGTTTTTTTTATTGATGCGTGCGGCTAATACGGTCATCAGGAGTGACGCCATTTTCGTCTTCGCTTGCATTCATTCTTGTTCCTTGAGGCGATTTTTTCATTTGCGCAATTATGCTGTTAACATTTTTCCGTGCAGATCTGCTGGTTGAATCAAGGTGAGAAAGCGCTTCAACATCACGAATTAACGTAGGATTATCCGTTACGTATACATGGTAATACCGAGGGACCACGGACATAGCTGTTCTTTTTACTTGGTCTGCCGCCAGATTTCGGTTTTTAGCATCTGTTCGATAGGCAATTAGGACCTCCTGGTCAGTAACCAGGGTTGCTACGTCATGTACATTAGGGATATTTGTACTGTATCTGCTTATGATATTTGCTAACTGTTCACGATTAACCGCAGTATAATGGTTATTCGCTGTTTTATCGTTTAGAATTGGGCTTTTTTGGTGGCGGACATAGCCATAATTATTGCTTACATTTCGAATGCTTCGGCTTGCACTCTCATTATAAAGCTCTGTCCGTTTATTGTTTACATTTATGGATTTGCCGCTTTCTTGGTAAACATCGTTTCGATTAGCCGTTGAACAGCCGGTTAAAGCAGTTAACGTACATAATCCAATGATTAGGATATATTTTTTCAATTTAAACACCTCCTTTTTTTAGAATAGCCAAAAGGAGGATTTTTTTTCTTAGTAATTGATGGGGAATCGGTTATAATGGGTAGTAGGATTGTTTTGGTAAAATGAGGTGATATCATGATAATTATCAACAACACCGTTTATGAAATTATGCAGGAGCATAGGAATGGTTTTAATGAGGAAGCCCTAAAGGCAAGGTATAGCGATATTTTATCAAGGTATGATTACATTGTCGGTGACTGGGGTTACGGCCAACTTCGTTTAAAGGGCTTTTTTGACGATCAAAATCAAAAAGCAACTTTTGATACAAAAATCAGCACGCTAAGTGAATATCTGTATGAATACTGTAATTTCGGCTGTGCTTATTTTGTCTTGAAAAAAGTGAAGAAATGAAAGAAGGACCTGTACAATGGTCCTTTTTTTATAAGATAAGAAAGTATAAATTTTACTTTGAGAATTCTCCAGCTCCACAAGAGTAAGTTTCGGAAGCGATACCTCGCACAAAGGAAAAGCGTTAGCTTTTCCGAGGAGCGCCCAGCGACTAGTGTACTTCGCTCACCGCCTTACGATAAGTCAACACGAACAAGCAAAAAACGCGATTCGTGTTGACTTTATCTCATACGGTGCGCTCCAGTCCATTCGTCGCTAAACGGGCGCTTGCGCTTTTCTTATTCTCCCGAATATGGAGGCTGTACACCGGTATCCGGGTCGTCGTGGGGAGGATGTGCACCATCCATCTGTCTTGGTAAATCTTCATGCAAGGTTTTGAACTCATAGTTAAAGGCACTATAATAGCGCTGCCCTTCTTTCCAGGCAGTGCTTTTATTTTGAACAGGTTCATTGCTGCCATTAGGAGAACCATAAGGTCCTTCAGGTAATTCCTCAGCAGTAAGAAAGTTCCTCTGCTTTTCTACATTTGAAAGTTCTGTATATTTTTTCGAATCTTTTTCCGCCATGTTTTCACTCCTTTTAATCACTAGTATGACAAAAGAGATTTAAAAACATGAGGAGAGTTTTGATTAAAAGAAAAGAAAGTATAAATTTTGACTTTGAGAATTGTCCAGCTCCACAAGAGTAAGCTTCGGAAGCGATACCTCGCACGAAGGAAAAGCGTTAGCTTTTCCGAGGAGCGCCCAGCGACTAGTGTACTTCGCTCTTCTCCCTACGATAAGTCAACATCGAATCGCCAAAAACGCGATTCGTGTTTCCTTTATCTCAGTCGAAGCGCTCCAGTCCTGTCGTGCGCTAAACGGGCGCTTCCGCTTTTCTTATATTAATTCATTTAAGAAGGAGCGCAGTTCTTCGGCATCTTCTTCATTTAACTGAAATACGTATTCTAAATATCCTTCTTCCTGTAAATCATCCTGGCCTATAATCGCAAATCGGTTTCCTTGCATATCAAGAACAAGATGCTTACCGTAGTGACGATTGGATTGGACAATAGCTAAATCAAAACGCTGATTCTCGCCCACAAAGCTAACAAATCTTGTTTTTGTATTTTCTGTATCATCGTATAAGAAAAAACGCTCGCTCATTCAACGGTCTCCTTTTAATAACTCCTTTTTTTCAACATCTCTTATATAGTATCAAATTAAAGGAGACGATGGGAGTATTGATTTTTCTTACATTTTGTCGAACTTGACACCTTGAAAATACGAAAGATGACAAAATATGCTACAATCATTAGTGAGATCATACTTGATATAAAAAAAAATTGACCGTTATGTAAGTGAAATAGTGATAACAATACTGTTATAGATATTATACGAGGAAGTGGACAATATGTATTTTGTTGACCAGGAAAAAATTGAAACCACATTAGTCTTCTTAGAGGAGGAAATAAAGCTCTTCTCAAACCAAAAGGTTTGGTCCACGCCAATTGAAAAGGCGGCTCTTGAGCGCTTGACTCAAATGATGATTGAAGCTGTTTTGGATGTTGGCAACGCCATGATTGATGGCTTTATAATGCGTGACCCAGGTAGTTATGATGATATTATTGAAATTTTAACCGACGAAAAGGTAATTTTAACTGAGACAGGGAACAGTTTAAAAATCCTTGTCCAATATCGCAAAGTCCTAGTTCAAATGTACACTGATATTGATCACAGTAAACTACAGGAACAATTTACAACCCATCTTCAGAAATTGTCATTATTTGCGGCAAATGTCCGTGATTATTTAGCAAATGAATTAGGTCCGGTATCAGCCTTTAAAAACTGAATCTCCGGCAGGGAAACATTAATTAGGGAAGGAGTGTTGGAGTTTGAAAAATTATAAGGGCTATTTAATTGATTTAGATGGAACCATGTATAAAGGAACAGAGCGGATTGAAGCGGCGTCGGATTTTGTAAAAAAACTGAGAGACAAAGGGATTCCCTATTTATTTGTAACCAATAATTCATCGCGGACACCGGCTCAAGTTGCTGAAAAGCTGCGTGACTTCGATATTCCGGCTGAAGAAATGCTTGTGTTTACAACAAGCCAGGCAACAGCTAATTATATTTATGATATGAATCAAGCTGCGACCGTTTATGCTATTGGTGAAGAAGGAATTCAAACGGCACTTGAAGAAAAAGGATTTCGATTTGCGGAGGAAAAAGCAGATTTTGTAGTGGTTGGAATAGACAGGTCGATCAGCTACGAAAAGCTTTCCATTGCTTGTTTAGCTGTTCGTAACGGTGCAACGTTTATTTCGACAAACGGGGACATCGCCATACCGACAGAGAGAGGTTTGCTGCCGGGGAATGGTTCACTCACGTCCGTTATTACTGTTTCCACTCAAACAAAGCCAATTTTTATTGGGAAGCCTGAATCAATAATAATGGAACAAGCATTAAAAGTTTTAGGGACAACTAAAGAGGAAACATTAATGGTAGGCGATTATTATGATACCGATATCTTAGCGGGAATGAATGCCGGTATGGATACGTTACTAGTTCACACCGGTGTTACTACAAAGGAATTGCTTTCCGGCTATGACCGCAAACCAACCTATGCTATAGATTCATTAGATCAATGGGAAGTATAAGAAAAGGATGGAAAATGCTCCATCCTTTTTCCTTTAATTACTTCCATTTTCCTCCGCGGCTCTGGCTGCACGGTGGGCAAGCCTGCTTGAAGCGGCAGCTGCAATGGCACCGACAATATCATCTAAAAATGTATGACATTCACCGGTTGATTTATCATTTAAGCGGGTTAATATCCCGGGTTTTTGTTTATCGATGTATCCATAATTCGTAAAACCGATGGAGCCGTACACATTGACAATTGATAAAGCAAGAATTTCATCAACACCATAAAGGCTTTCATCAGAGCCAATAATTGCTTGTAAAGGCTCCTGCAGCATCCCTTTTTCAGCTAGTATATCAAGCTGAATACCAGTTAAAATGGCGTTCTGAACCTCCCGTTTGGATAGCACTCGCTCTACATTGGCAATACAGTCTTCCATTTTTAAGTTTTCGTGATATTTATGTTGTAAATAGTAAACTAAATCGGCAATATCCTGAATTTCGACGCCTCTTTCTTTAATCCATCTACGAGCTGTTTCTTCAGTTAGATCTACTTTTTTGTCGTCTGCCATCCCATTAATCACCTTTTCTTTGAATTTTCACTTAATGTACTCTTTTTCCTTAACATATGCTTTTTTAGGTAAAAAAGAACATGGAACAATTTCCTTAATTGATATTTCTTTTTCATATTTATAATACGGTGGCAACAAGTTTTCTTGGGCCAAAACATATATATGGCTTAAGAAGAGGTATCGAAGGGTGGCGGGAAAATTGCTGCAAAAATTACTTGAAAATCAATATGGAATAAAGGTTGAAGAATATGTAAAGCTTGATTCTTATGATGCACTTCGGGGGAATGGCTGGCTTTACTTGGTATCTAAACCCGGGAGCAGGGAAGAAACAGATATTAGCGAATTAGAGAAAATAGCCGAACACTTGCGAAATTATGGGGACGTCCATGTTCCCATCTTTCTTCCATCTAAAGAAGGAAACTTAATTACAACTTGGGAGCAGGATAAATATTGTGTGTTAGCTAATCGTCAGCCGCAAGAGCAGCAAAAACTAAGATTGGGCAGAAAGCTGGCAAAATTCCATGAACGTGGAAGAAGAATACCATTTCAAATTGAGCGAACCAGCAGGATAGGGCAATGGAAGGGATTATGGGAAAAACGCCTGGAGCAAATGGAAAAAGTATGGAATGGACTTCTTTTTCAAACTCCTGAAGATGAATTTGAAAGAATGTTTGTTGAATCGTTTCCTTATTACATTGGTTTGACTGAGAACGCCATTCAATATTTAGTGGATACGGAAATCGATGATGATCCCCAGGAGACGGATGGTGGTACAGTATGCCATGAACGGTTTTCAAAAAAATCATGGGGAGGTAATTATTTAATTAAGAATCCTTTTGATTGGGTTTTTGACCATCGCAGCCGTGATCTGGCTGAATGGACACGTGAACGTTATTTCCGGAATATCCAAACCTATGACCAGGAATTAAAACAATTTTTCCGGGAATACCAAAGCATTGCTCCATTATCTTCCTTTTCATGGCGATTATTATATTCACGATTAATATTCCCGCTTCATTATTTTGATTGTGTTGAGAATTATTATATTACCCGTTCTGAACAGGAAAAAAAGATTATGGAGGAGCATTTAGGGAAAATTTTAAGGCAATCAACAGAGTATGAACGCTTTTTAGGAGTATTTTTCCAACTGGCAGGAGCACCTATTAAACGGCTGAACCTGCCACAGCTTGAGTGGCTTGGGAAATAGGAATAAATAAAATAGCGATTGCATTGGCAATCGCTTTTCTTACATTAAAATACTTGTTCTACTTCAAGAACTCCCGGAACTTCTTCTAAAAGAGCTCTTTCTATGCCTGCTTTTAGTGTGATGGTTGAGCTTGGGCAGCTGCCGCATGCACCGAGCAAACGGAGTTTAACAATACCATCCTCCACATCAACTAATTCACAATCTCCGCCATCGCGAAGAAGAAATGGACGTAATTTATCTAATACTTCCTGAACTTGTTCTTTCATTTCTTGTTCTACCATATTAATCGACTCCCTTCCTATCCTTATTATAATGTCAAAAGAGCCAAAAATCCATTCTAATGAGAAAGGAAATCAAGTAACCCGCGAAAAATACTTTCGTTTTTATCATCTTAATGTTGTAAAATAAAAGAAAAAGTGGGGAAGAGATACTATGGTAAATCATGAAGTAGAAATTGTCCTATATGGGGCTCAAAATTTGTGCCCAAGCTGTGTTAACTTACCCTCTTCTATCGAAACATTTGAATGGCTGGAGGCTGCCATTGTCAGAAAGTTTCCGGACCAGCCGTTTAAGATGACCTATGTGGATATATACCAGCCACCTAAGGATCTCGTTAAGCAATCGTTTGCTAAAAGAGTAATTGATGAGGAAATGTTTTATCCTGTTGTTGTTATTGAAGAAAAAGTGGTCGGAGAAGGAAATCCCCGTCTAAAAACGATTTATGCCGAGCTTGAAAAACACGGATATAAGGCTATATAAAAAGAGGCTGACAGATGTCAGCCTCTTTTTCAATCACCCATTATGATACTTATACATCCATAAAATGCCTGATTTTAATAAACGGGCAACACGGCCTGTAATGGCACGGTCTGCCATCATCCCGAACCCTTGCTTTTTCCCGAGGGAACCAAGGACACCCTTTAATTTAATCGCAGGGAACGTTGCAGGCGGTTCTTCTCCATTCCAACGCTTTTTCAATACTTCTACAATCTGTTCGGCCTGTCCTTCCGCCAGCTGTGCACTTGGAGCATGTGGAAGGCTGGCACAGTCACCGACAATAAAAACATGCTCATCATTTGGCAAATGGTGGCGCGGAGTAATAATCAGCCGTCCCGACCGATCTTTTTCTTCAGCTAAATCACGGACAATTTTATTTGCCTGAATACCTGCAGTCCAAACAATTACATCGCAATCAATTGGCTGATCGTGATTATATAATTTTTTTTCCTCGACTTTGGTGATATTTGAGTTATTAATAATTTCGACATTATGTTTTTGAAACCAATTTTCAACATATTTGCTTAAACGTTCCGGGAAAGCTGAGAGAATATGTTTTCCTCTATCAAATAATTTGATTTGAAGATCTTCCCGGCTTTCACTCAATTCACTGGCAAGCTCTACTCCGCTAAGACCTGCACCAACAATCCCAACCACTGAACCGGGTCCGAGATTATTTAATATCGAATAAGTAAGCCGGGACTTTTCAATATTTTGAATGCTGTAGGTATATTGTTCGGCTCCAGGTACATTATGGTAATTGTCCTCGCAGCCCAGTCCAATGACTAAATCATCATAGTCCAGTGATTCATCATCTTTTAAGAGGACTTTTTTCTCTTTCGTATCGATACCAATTATTTCACCGTATTTAATTTTCAGCTGAGGATGTTCAGGAAATGCTACACGAACTTCTTTATCTGAAATGGTACCGGCTGCCAGAGCATAATATTCTGTTTTTAAACAATGGTATGGTACGCGGTCAACTAGAGTGATTGTTACATCTTCAGGAACATGATTAGGTAGGAGTTCACTTAAAATCTTCATCCCACCATAACCACCGCCAAGAATTACAAGGTTTTTCATTTTAATTTCCCCTTTTGTAAACCAGTTTATCTTATTCTTTAATGTTTCTTTTTTGATATCTTTTTATTGCCTCAGAAGGGCAGTAATCACAGAAATCGTCTGGAGATAATGGATAATATTTTTTTGAAAAAAAAAGTATAAATTTCACGGTTTTTCATCCATAAAAGAGTATATCTAAATTGTGTCGAAATAACAACACTTATCACGCTATTCTTGACACTCTCAACCGGGACATGCCATTTGACGAAGCTAATTAAATGGAGTAGGATAATTAGTTAGTGGAGAGGTGAAAGCATGATTAAACCGATCATTGAATTTTGTATCAGCAATCTAGCAAATGGTGCACAAAGAGCACTTGAAAAATTAGAGAGAGATCCAAACCTGGATATTATCGAATATGGTTGTCTAGGCTATTGTGGAAAATGTGCTTCCACGCTTTATGCACTTGTAAACGGCGAAGTCGTAACAGGAAATACGCCTGATGAACTAGTCGATAACATTTATCAATTTTTAGAGGAAAATCCGATGTTTTAAGCTAAAGGGAGCCACAGCCGCTCCCTTTTATATATTTTTTCATATGTTATTCCATATAAACTAATAAGTTGAGTACTTAATCTTTAGAATATATACTATATAAAAAGCCTCAAAGGAGGGAACATGATGAGCCAAGATGTAATTATTTTGACGGAAGCTGCGGCACTTCAAATTAAAGATATGATGAAACACAATGAAGAAGAGGGAGCATACTTAAGAGTTGGGGTAAAGGGCGGCGGATGCAGCGGCTTATCTTATGGTATGGGTTTTGACCACGAGGTAAAGGAAGATGATCTTCAGTTTGAACAGCATGGGATTCAAATTCTCGTTAAAAAAGAAGATGGGCCCATTTTACAAGGTACGAAAATTGATTATAAGCAATCGATGATGGGTGGCGGATTTACCATTGACAACCCGAATGCAATTGCATCCTGCGGCTGCGGTTCGTCATTCCGGACAGCTACGGCAGCCGGAACCCCGGAAGAATGTTAATTAAATAATATATAAAAGGCGTCCAATCGGACGCCTTTTATTAAAAGAAAAAAAGTATAATTTTTTGAACTAAGATAACGGTCTAGCTCCAGAGCCCAGCGACTAGTGTACTTCGCTCTTCTCCCTACGATAAGTCAACATCGTATCGCTCCGCTCTCCGTGTTTCCTTTATCTCAGTAGTCCATATGTCGCTTAACGGGCGCTTCCGCTTTTATTATTATTTATTAAACATTGAAGAACTGTGTAATGGTTGAATTTTTGCCTTTGGATCAATGAAGGCTTTTGCGTTATTAACTGCAGTTGGTGCTTCACCGAATCCGCATGCGATTAGTTTTACTTTTCCGTCGTAGGTGCAAATATCTCCAGCGGCATAAATTCCCGGTATATTCGTTTCCATTTTGGAATTAACAACAATAGAGTTCTTTTCGATTTGGAGTCCCCATTCCTTGATTGGCCCAAGGGAAGAAACAAATCCATAGTTACAAATGACAGCATCGACATCAAGAGTTTCTTTTCCTTCGCCATTTGCTCTCTCAAGTACTACTTGTTTAATACCGGTATCATCACCCATTAATTCAGCCGGTACGAAAGGCGTTTTCACATCGACTTTAGAATTGTACAAATTCTCAACACTGTGTTCATGAGCACGGAATTTATCTCTACGGTGAACAATCGTTACCTTTTCTGCAATTGGTTCCAGCATTAGCGCCCAATCGACTGCTGAGTCACCGCCGCCAAATACGACCACTTTTTGACCGGCAAATTTGTTTAGGTCCTCAATAAAGTAATGGAGGTTCTTACGTTCATATTGCACTGCACTTTCCAATTCCAACCGGCGCGGTTGGAATGCACCATTTCCTGCCGTAATAATGATCGTTTTAGAATAATGTACTTCCTTATTTGTTGTTAACTTAAAAATGCCATCTTCCTGCTTTTCTAATTTTTCAACAGATTGCTCTAATGCGACAGCAGGTTCAAATTTTTTCATTTGTTCTTTTAAATTATTAATAAGCTCTTGTGCGCGGATTTTTGGAAAACCGGCAACATCATAAATATATTTTTCGGGATATAGTGCCGATAATTGACCGCCCAACTGTGGTAAGCTTTCAATGATTTTCACTGATGCTTGTCTCATTCCACCGTAAAAAGCAGTAAATAAACCGGTAGGACCGCCACCGATAATTGTAATATCAAAAACCTTTTGATTTTCTTTCACTCCGGAACCCCCCTAACTAAGTAGAAACAAACTCCATTCCTTATAATAGCATAAATTTTAAAAATTCTCACTTCTTTCGCGGTGAATTTCAGAGTGATGGGAATTATTAAAAAGCATATAATAAAGTAAATATTAAAAATTTCCAATATTCTTAAGTTTAATAAATTAAAATAAATAGCTTGAAAATGAGTTGAAAAAATAATAAGATGAAATGTGGATATATTGTTAATATTTTGTGACAAAAAAAGAACAATTTAATAGGCGGATAGGAAATTTGAAACTTACCTATTTGCTTTCAGACAATTGCGCCACTGTCTTTGCCTCATAGGGCTAATTAACTGGCGAATTTTCTTTATCCTCATACGTGAATTATATCACATACATTTTCCTTCTTAGTAAAATAAAATTCATGGATACAGAGGAAGATAAGAAAAAGAGATACTTAAATAAAAAATAAAAAGGTGGAAGTGATCACTTTGAAAAAGCCTAAAATTGTCATTGTCGGTGCTGGATACGGTGGACTTATGACGACAGTTCGCTTACAAAAGCTAATTGGAGTAAATGAAGCCGATATTGTTTTAATCAATAAAAACGATTACCACTATGAAACAACATGGTTACACGAAGCGTCTGCAGGTACATTACATCATGATCGAGTCCGTTATGAGATTCGTGATGTTATTGATCGAAGCAAGGTTGATTTTGTACAGGACACTGTTATCGAAATTAACAAAGACGATAAAAAAGTAATTTTAGAAAAAAGTGAAGTCAATTATGACTATCTCGTGCTTGCTCTTGGTGGTGAGCCGGAAACTTTCGGTATTAAGGGCTTAAAAGAATATGCCTTTGGTATTACCAATGTAAATTCATCACGTCAATTACGTGAACATATTGAATATCAATTTGCTACCTACAATATGGAAGAAGAAAAAAATGACAATCGACTAGCTATCGTGGTAGGTGGTGCAGGATTCACAGGGATTGAATTCCTTGGCGAATTAACAAACAGAATTCCTGAACTATGCCATGAATATGATGTAGACTTTCATAAAGTAAAAATTATCTGTGTTGAAGCGGCTCCAACCGTGTTACCAGGTTTCGACCCGGAATTAGTAAATTATGCTGTTTCTCAATTGGAGCGTAAGGGTGTAGAATTTTTAATCGGAACTGCCATTAAAGAATGCACTCCTGATGGGATTTTTGTAGCAAAAGGCGAGGAAGAACCACGTGAAATCAAGGCTGCAACTGTTGTTTGGGCAGCGGGTGTACGCGGAAACTCCGTTATTGAAAAATCCGGTTTTGAAGCGATGAGAGGCCGGGTAAAAGTACAGCCTGACTTACGTGTTCCCGGATTTGATGATGTCTTCATTATCGGTGACAGCTCCCTTATGATTAACGAAGAAATTAATCGTCCATACCCTCCAACAGCACAAATTGCGATGCAGCAAGGAGAGGTTTGTGCACGAAATATTGCGGCTTTAGTTCGTAACAAGCAAGACCTTGAAACCTTTAAGTTTGATAATAAAGGAACGGTTTGCTCACTCGGTGAAGATGACGCGATTGGTGTCGTTTTTGGTAAAAAGTTAACAGGTGCAAAAGCATCCTTCATGAAGAAAGTGGTCGATAATCGTTCCCTTTATATGATTGGCGGAGCATCTCTTGTATTGAAAAAAGGAAAATTTAATGTTTTTTAAAAATTAATTTATCAACCAAAAGGACAGAGTCATCTGTCCTTTTTCTGTTAAAATAAGGGAAAAAGAGAATCGGAAGGAGGGATTTTTATGAGTAATCGCAATAAACGCGGGAAGGTATGGCTGGCTGTATCCAGCTTGGTAAAATCCGCAGATGGCAAATGGCTTGTCGTAAAAAAGCGTTATGGAGGGCTTAAAGGCCAATGGTCACTGCCTGCAGGCTTTGTCGAGAAGGGAGAAACAGCTGATGAAGCAGTAATAAGGGAAGTAAAAGAAGAAACGGGAATTGAGTGTGCGGTTAAAGGATTGATTGGGCTAAGAACAGGGGTTATTGAAGGGGAAATAAGTGATAATTTAATCCTGTTTTTACTAGAGCCAAAAGATATTGGACAACTAAAAACTCAGGAAAATGAGCTGTTTGAAGCTAAGTTTATTGCTCCTGAGGAATTGCTTCATGAAAAAAATGCTTCCATCCTGCTTCACTATCTGATTGAGCAGAATCACGTCTCACTACTCCCTGGAATTGATGGGTTAAACCCGGGAGATCAGTTCGGTTATACCGCTTATAAAATATTTTTTTAATTTTTAGAAAATTTAAGGATCCCTTAGAAAATGAAAGAAAACTTCCGATGTATCCGTTTTCTTATCTGTTTTTGCTTGTTTTTCCCACTTTCCTTTTTTTGATTATTCATGGTATATTATCAGAAAATTAAGTAAATATAAGGAGGCTGGTTGGGATGGCTACTGAAACATTGGATTCCACTAAGTGTGACTATTGTTCAGGAACGGGCTATTTTCAGTTATTGCTTGGCGGTTCGGAAACTTGTTCCTGTTGCGAGGGTACGGGAAAGAAAAAAGAGTAAGGTTCTATAAAATGACAGCATGCTTCTTCGAATCTATTCGGGAGGCTATTTTTTTTGAACATTAAAAGCGGTTAAGTCTAACCGAATAACGGGCGTTTACGCCTTTGTTCTTGACTCCCTTTTGGACATTCAGTACACTTAGAATTGATGTGTAAAGGGGGAATTTCAAGGTGCAAATGAGCATCGTTGTCTTGGTTATTTCAATATTATTATTCTTTGTTTTGTTTTTTGGTATTGGATTTATTCTTAATATGCTTTTAAGAATGTCATGGATCATGGCATTCATTTACCCCTTAATTGCCATTCTTATTGTAGATAAAGTGCGTTTTATTCAATATTTTACAAATAGTAAATATGCATTTGGGCAGCTCGGACATCGGATTAGTTCATTAGCTACAGCAGATATCCTCATTTTACTTAGCGGGCTGGCAGGTGCAATTACAGCAGGAATTGTGATTAAGCTGTTACGGAAAAACGGTTATCAAATGTTTTAAGAGGCTGATTACAGTCTCTTTTTTTATTTTACGAAATATTATCATAATATTTAGATAATATTTCTTTTTTTTTTTCCTCCTTTTTTGAATATTTCATTGCCTCTTAGGAAATGAATATTTTTGGAGGAGTGAAGATTTTAATGAATAAGATAAGAAATGGGACAAGGCGTTTAGCCATGACATGTCTATTCTTACTAGCATTATTAGTGACATTTCAATCAATTTCAGGCGTAAATGCAGAATCCCTTTTTTCTAGTGCAAACTTTAAATCGGAAGAAAAGCAATTGAGTGATGAAGTTAGTTCTCATTTGACTCATAAATTGAAAACGGTAGGAATTGCCTTTAAAATGATTAAGCAATTCGTACGATTTGACCCTATTACGTCAAATGTAGCGGTGGCGGAGTCACCACCGAATTTAGAGAATGCCATTGATTGGTCCCGCTACCCGAAAGCAACCGTAACTGCTACAGGATATACGGCCGGTTATGAGTCCACCGGTAAACGTGAAGGAAATCCTGAATACGGTATTACGTTTTCGGGTGTAAAAGTAAAGCGGGATTTATTCTCAACCGTCGCAGCAGATTTAGACGTTTTTCCAATTGGAACCATCCTATTTATCCCCGGTTACGGCTATGGGGTCGTTGCAGATAAAGGTGGAGCCATTAAAGGAAATGAGTTAGATCTTTATTACAAAACTGTTGACGATGTTTATAAATTATGGGGTAAAAAGAAACTGGATATCTATATTGTCCAAAAAGGAAATGGGAAACTTACTGAAGCACAATTACAAAAATTAAACGAAGATAAAACCATGCAGGTCTTTAGACAACAGTATATTAGTTCTGAATGAAAATAGAAAACAGGCCTTGTGCCTGTTTTTTTGAGGATAAATTGCCGAACTTGTTTTTATGTCCGGAATGATTAGGAAGTCGAAATAAATAAACTTTTTCGCTATAATAAGAACATATTCAAATGGGGGGGAACTGGACATGTTCCGAATGGCAACAAAAATAGAATTTTCAAATCAACATGAAGGTTTAGTTATCGGCGTTTTTGACAAGCCGAAAAAATTCACGGGGCGATTGGCCAAGGTTGATGACCTTTTCGAAGGGCAGCTAACAGAGCTTGTAAAAACGGGAGATATCTCAGCGAAATTAAAAAGTATTAGTAAAGTACATAGTTTCGGTAAGATTGGCTCAAAAAGAATTTGGTTTGTCGGTCTGGGGAAGGAAAAGGATATAACCTTCGAAAAGCTGTCTGAGGCTCTTGGGCGGGTTTTTAAAGAGCTGAAGGCTGCTAAGCTGGAAGAAGCTGCGGTGCTATTAGATTCATTTACATCTGAACAAGTGAATGGATTAGCTGCTGCTCATGCTGTGAGTGAAGCATTTGCTTTAGCAACTTACCATTTTGAAGGCTATAGACAAAAATCAAATGAACCGGAAAAAAGAATAAAAGATATTACTGTCTATAGTGAAGGCTATGAACCGGAGGATATCCGGGCATCCTTAACGGTTGGTTATGCTTTTGGCAAGGGGACGAATACGGCACGCACCCTCGTTAACACACCCGGGAATTTACTTACGGCAACGGATATGGCGAATTATGCCCAAGGGCTTGCTGCCAAATATGATTTTGAAGTAGAAATATTAGAAAAAGATGAAATTGAAAAGCTTGGTATGGGTGCATTTTTAGCTGTCAATCAAGGCTCGGCGGAACCTCCGAAGATGATTGTTTTAAAATATCAAGGAAAGGATCATTGGGAAGAAGTTATCGGACTTGTGGGAAAAGGGGTTACCTTTGACACAGGCGGTTACTCCATTAAAACAAAAGCCGGAATTGTCGGTATGAAAACGGATATGGGGGGAGCTGCAGCTGTTCTTGGTGCGATGGAAATCATCGGTGAAATTAAGCCGGAACAAAATGTTGTAGCTGTCATTCCTTCAACGGATAACATGATTAGCGGTGCCGCTTTTAAGCCGGATGATGTAATTACCTCGATGAGCGGAAAGACCATCGAAGTACTAAATACAGACGCTGAAGGCCGCTTAGTGTTAGCAGATGCTATTACTTATGCTAAACACCATGGAGCTGAGTATTTAGTTGATGTGGCAACCTTGACAGGCGGAGTTATCACCGCATTGGGACTCCATACAACAGGGGCAATGACAAATCACGAGCTGCTGTTTGAGCAGGTTTTGGAGGCGTCAAAGGAGGCCTGTGAGCCAATCTGGCAATTACCCTTGTTTGAAAAAGACATACAACGAGTAAGAAACAGTAAAGTAGCTGATTTAAATAATTCACCCGGCTCGGAAGGCCATGCAATTGTTGCAGGTGCATTTATTGGAGAATTTGCTGAAGGTACACCATGGGTCCACTTAGATATTGCAGGTACGGCAACGACTTCAAAGGAATATGACCTTGGTCCATCCGGTGCAACAGGCGTCATGGCCCGTACACTTGCCTTATTCGTTGAACGTTTTGAGCCAATTAAAAAGTAAGACTCATACCACTAGGGATGACCTTGAACGGCAAAAAGAGAGAACAAGGTATCAGAGCAGGTGGATAATACCGTATAAGGATTTAGTTTTCTGAAAAGGGCCCACTCCAATTCCTATATCTTCGCATATGAAATAGTGTAGGCAAGTATAGAGGAAAAGGAGGTAAGGCTGCATGTACCCTTATCGAAATCAGTACCCGGTACATGATCAAAGATTTTTTGGATTCTTTGGATTACCATTGGCAGGTGCCTTTCTAGGCGGTTTAATAGGTGGTGGGATTGGAGGAGCTTTAGCAAGCCGTCCATTCTTTGGAGGCTACCCGGGTTTTGGCTATCCCGGTGTTGGTTATCCCCCAATGGGCTACCCTGGTATGGGCTTTCCGGGCTATGGAGCCCCATATTATTATTAAAAAGACAAAAAACAGCTCTTGTGGCTGTTTTTTTCATTAGAAAAAGGAGAATGAAAGAATATTGGAGAAATACTTTATTTAAATTTTTCTAGAATATTACATATCATAGGAGGAATAAGAATGATAAAAAACACTTTAATCGAAGCCTTGGGTATTGAAATTACTCATTTAGAAAAAGGAAAAGTCATCGGAACAATGCCGGTGGACACACGGACACGCCAGCCCTTTGGTTTACTGCATGGAGGAGCATCTGTTGCATTAGCGGAAACAGTTGCAAGTGTAGGTGCTTATGAATTGGTGGATAAAGAAACAGAAGGTGTTGCCGGGCTGGAAATCAATGCGAATCATGTTCGCCCGATTGCAGAAGGAACAGTAACGGCGGTTGCAACTGTATTATATCAAGGAAAAACAACAATGGTTTGGGATATTAAAATTTCCGACGATCAAGACAAGCTTATTTGTGTTTCACGTTGTACAATGGCCGTTATAAAATTGAAAAAATAACAAAAGCAGTCTCATGGGGGTGGGGATATTTACTTGAAGTGAATTTCCTGCAAGAGCTGTCGTCCGAATAAGCCTTGCATTCGGACAATCCAAAGCGATTTTCTGCCGGAGCTGTCCGAATACCACCCGCATTCGGACAATCAAAGGCAATTTTCTGCCAGATCTGTCCGAATAAGCATTGCATTCAGACAATCCGAAGCAATTTTCTGCCAGATCTGTCCGAATACCACGCGCATTCGGACAATCCAAAGCGATTAACTGCCAGATCTGTCCGAATACCACGCGCATTCGGACAATCAAAGGCAAATTTCTGCCAGATCTGTCCGAATAAGCCATGCATTCGGACAATCCAAGGCAAATTTCTGCCAGAGCTGTCCGAATAAGCCTTGCATTCAGACAATCCGAAGCAATTTTCTGCCAGAGCTGTCCGAATAAGCCATGCATTCGGACAATCCAAGGCGAATTTCTGCCAGATCTGTCCGAATAAGCCTTGCATTCAGACAATCCAAAGCAAATTTCTGCCGGAGCTGTCCGAATACCACCCGCATTCGGACAATCAAAGGCAATTTTCTGCCAGAGCTGTCCGAATAAGCCTTGCATTCAGACAATCCGAAGCAATTTTCTGCCAGAGCTGTCCGAATAAGCCATGCATTCGGACAATCCAAGGCGAATTTCTGCCAGGGCTGTCCGAATAAGCCTTGCATTCAGACAATCCAAAGCAAATTTCTGCCGGAGCTGTCCGAAAACCACCCGCATTCGGACAATCAAAGGCAATTTTCTGCCAGAGCTGTCCGAATAAGCCTTGCATTCAGACAATCCAAAGCGATTTTCTGCCGGAGCTGTCCGAATAAGCATTGCATTCGGACAATCCGAAGCAATTATCTGCCAGATCTGTCCGAATAAGCATTGCATTCGGACAATCCGAAGCAATTATCTGCCAGATCTGTCCGAATAAGCATTGCATTCGGACAATCCGAAGCAATTATCTGCCAGATCTGTCCGAATAAGCCATGCATTCGGACAATCCAAAGCGAATTTCTGCCAGATCTGTCCGAATACCACCCGCATTCGGACAATCCAAGGCGAATTTCTGCCAGAGCTGTCCGAATAAGCCTTGCATTCAGACAATCCAAAGCAATTATCTGCCAGATCTGTCCGAATAAGTCATGCATTCGGACAATCCAAAGCAATTATCTGCCAGATCTGTCCGAATACCACGCGCATTCGGACAATCCAAGGCGAATTTCTGCCAGATCTGTCCGAATAAGCCTTGCATTCGGACAATCCAAAGCAATTCCCTGCCGGAGCTGTCCGAATACCACCCGCATTCGGCCTATGATCTTTTTTCAGTATCCGGGGGTAGTATATAGTTAGAAAAATTAAAAAAATTCAAACCTTTTTCATGCTATAATAAAAGAAATAAAAAAATAGAAAATAAGCACAATTTTTTGTACAGGTTTCTTTATATAATGATAAAAAGGAGATTGAAAGAAAGGTGGGGAAAATATGAAAGGAAGGCGACAATATTTATTTATTGATTTTGAGTTTACCATGCCTGAACGGAATGTCCGGATGAAAAATTTTTTTGCGGAAATAATCGAGGTAGGAATTGTTGCTGTGGTTGATGATCAAATAACTGAGCAATTCTCATCCTATGTTACACCGCTTAAGTTTCCTATTTTATCAGAACGCTGTAAATCATTCTTACATATTTCGCAGCAGCAGGTTGATAAGGGGTTATCTATTTATGAGCTTGTAAGAAAAATGGAGGAGTTCAATAAAAAATACGAAACTACCATTGTTACTTGGGGAAATATGGATATGAAGGTACTGCGCCATAATTGTTTAGAAGCCGGAGTCCCTTTTCCATTTAATGCAGCCGAATTAGATTTGTCAATGGAATATAAGCGGTTTTTTGGGGATCAAAATCAAACAGGCTTATGGAAGGCTGTTCAAGAGTATGGTAAAGAAGGGACAGGCAGACATCACCGGGCACTTGATGATGCCTTAACCACTTATAATATATTCCGTCTCGTTGAAAAGGATAAACGTTATTTAGAAAAACCAAAGCCAACGACGATTGGTGACCGGGTTGATTTTTCTAAGCTATTAAATAAATTTGCGTAAAAGGCCAAATCATTCCACCTGATTTGGCTTTTTACGATTATTTTAAATAGTCCTTTTCAAGTGATTCCGCCATCTTTAAGCTCATGTCGGCCCATGGTGATGGGTTTTCCAATAATTCCTTTTTCATTTTAGCCAACGCTTCTTTTAAGGATGCTTGATAGTCAGGAACTTCATTTTCAAAATGCTTGACCATTTGTTTCGGAACATTAGCTTGTTCCCTATAGGAGAGTGCCCGTCTTTCATGAAAAATGAGAACATCTGCGTTTTTTGGGTTGTGAAGATCACCTTGCATCGGGTGCTTGACCACTGCTAACACTCTTACTAGAAAGTTCTGAGGACGTACCTCAGTAATTTCTCCAATATATTTCCCTGTTTTATAAATGGCTGTTACTGTATCACCAATCCGGAATTCCTGCACCGCTTTTCCCCCTAACTTAAAAATACATTATTTCTTTTTCATTATGAGACATTCAAACCAAAAAAACAAAGTGCAAAAATAGATCATTTCGGTTAAATTAAAAAAATGGAGGGATGATAAATGAGAAAAAGTTTGCAATTTTGGGCTACGTTCATAGCAGTAATTCTAATTTTGGCCGCTTGTGGGACAAGCAATGCAAAAAATGATACAAACACAAACAATTCCACGCCAAAAACAGAACAGAAGGAAGGAAGCAATAAAGTGGCAAATACTGATTATCCTCAACTTACAACCAACGTATCTGAAAATGAAAAACTAGTTGAAATGGAAACCTCGATGGGGACGATTAAAATCAAATTATTCCCAAAATATGCCCCGAAAGCTGTAGAAAACTTTGTGAAACATAGCGAGGAAGGCTATTATAACGGTTTGATTTTTCACCGTGTGATCAAAGATTTCATGATTCAAGGCGGAGACCCAAGTGGGAATGGGACAGGCGGAGAAAGCATTTGGGGCAAGCCTTTTGAAGATGAATTCTCTAATAATCTCTTTAACCTCCGCGGTGCATTGTCGATGGCGAATTCCGGGGTAAATACTAATGGCAGTCAGTTTTTTATCGTTCAAAATACGAAGCTGGATCCATCTATGAAGGCACAATTGGAAAAGGCAGATTATCCAAAAGCGATCATTGATGCTTACGACAATCATGGGGGAACACCATGGCTTGACCACCGGCATACCGTGTTTGGACAAGTTATCGAAGGGTTGGATGTTGTTGACAAGATTGCCAACACTCCTACAGACCCTAAGGATAAACCGCAAAAAGATGTCGTGATTAAAAATATAAAGGTATTAAAATAATCAATAATGGAAAGGGCTATATATTGGTATGAAACGTTTTTTGTTGCTATAATAAATCATTGAGCATTCCTTTAAAGAAAGGGAGAAAAAGATGTTTCATCCGTTCGTACTTGCAGAGTTTTTATACTTTCCAAAAGATAAATCAGAATATATTCCTGCAGCCATTAGCTTTTTTTTCTTTTTCATAGGAGCTATCATTACCATGAGATTTATTATTGCGCATTCCAAACGTGAAGCACAAAAGGCAAAAGAGTTAGAGGAAAAATTAAATATTCAAAGTAATCATAAGGAACAGTAGGAAAAACCGCTGTTCCTTTTTTCTATTAAAAAGGGGGATTTGAATACCCAATAGATTGTTTGTAGATACTAATCGCAAAATGTCTATGTGGGGGTCATACATATGAAAAAAAGTTGGATGATTATTCCGCTTCTTTTATTAGCAGGGTGTACCCAGCAAAATCCGAAAAAGCTTGATGTAGAAATGTTTAATGCGGTTGGAGATTCACTTGGAAAAATAAATCTAGCCGAGCAAGCCAGCGGTGTTAAGATGTCGGTAAATTTAAAGGGCTTGTCTCCCGGCATCCATGCTATTCATATCCATGAAAATGGAACTTGTAAGGCACCTAGTTTTAAATCTGCCGGCAACCATTTCAACCCGGAAAAAAAGGACCATGGTCTTCTAAATCCAAAAGGAGCACATGCCGGGGATCTTCCCAATCTAATTGTCGAGGATGACGGGTCAGTAAAAGCCGATATCATGGCACCTAATGTTACCTTTAAAAGTGAAAAAAAATCTCTATTTACAAAAAAGGGCACGTCAATTGTCATTACACAAGGGAAAGATGATGGGATGACCCAGCCGGCAGGGAATTCCGGAAAACGGATTGCCTGCGGTGAAATATCCAGTACTAAAAAAGCTTCAAAATCAAAGCAAGAAGAAAAACAATAGATTGATTCGAAGCTGCCTCCTTCCAAAGAGCCGGCTTCTTTCTGTTTTATCAAAGGATCGAAAAATCTTTCCATTTTGCACCATAACAATTAAACCTCAGGTTTGAGGTTCTTTATTTGCCTCCATTTCACTTTGGCGAATTTTTTTTATTTTCATAGGTAAAAATCTATGCTTATCCCAAAAGTGAGACATACACTACCATGTACACAGTTTTAGGAGGCGATTTTAATGTCAAAACGTCAATACCCGGGCGGATTTTCAGGCCAGCCCGGCCAGCAAATGGGCTATCCGCAAATGGGGGGTTATCCACAAACAGGTTATCCGCATACCGGCTATCCACAAATGGGGGGCTATCCACATACAGGCTATCCATATGGCGGTTATCATCCACATGGCTACCCATACGGCCATCATCACCCACATCATGCAGGCTATCCATATGGTATGACCGGCTATCCGCATACAGGTGGAATGGGCGGATTCCCGCATACAGGTGGAATGGGCGGATTCCCGCATACAGGTTTCCCGCAAGGAATGGGCGGATTTCCGCAAAGCGGTCAAACTCAAATGCCAAAACCACCTACTGGCCAACGAAAAGAAAAGTAATTATTAATAAATTTTTCATATGGTCCTGTTCCTTCAAACATTGAAGGAACAGTTTTTTTGTTTTAAACACTTTCCTTGATTTCTGCTTCTTTTTTACCGACAATGGGTTCAATAAGTAAAATCACCGGGAGTGTAAACAGGATGGAAAATAAACTGTATTATAAAGACACCTACATACAATCTTTTTCGAGTAAGGTTATAAGGCAGGAACAAGACGAAGCGGGAAATTGGTATATTGTTTTGCGGAAAACCGCCTTTTATCCTACGGGGGGAGGGCAGCCCCATGACTTAGGAACGATCGAGGATAGAGAGGTAATAAAGGTTGAAGAAATCGATGGAGATATTCGCCACTATCTTGAAAGCCCGATAGAAGAAATAGGCATGGAGGTTAGAGGTGTAATCGATTGGAAAAGACGTTTTGATCATATGCAGCAGCATGCAGGGCAACACATTTTATCAGCTGCTTTTGACCATTTATTCCAGTTCAAGACAGTGAGCTTCCATTTAGGAAATGAACTGCTTACCATTGATATCGGGACAGAATTGTTAACAGACCAAGAAGCTAAACAAGCGGAGGAGCTTGCTAATAAAATTATTTTAGAGAATAGACCGATTGAAATAAAATGGGTGACAGAAAATGAGTTGTCTCAATACACTTTGCGAAAAGAAACCAAGGTAAAAGAAGATATTCGATTGGTCATTATTCCGGACTTTGATTATAACGGCTGCGGCGGAACCCATCCAAAAGCAACAGGTGAAGTTCAAGCGATTAAAATATTGAATTGGGAAAGGCAAAAGAAAAATATTCGTGTTCAGTTTGTTTGTGGAAATCGTGTACTAACCCAGCTTCATCAAAAACAAAAAGTACTTCTTGAATTAACAAAGTTTTTGAATGCACCTGAAAAAGACATGGGACAAGCTGTTATTCGGCTTCTGGAGAATGGGAAAAAATTAGAAAAATCGCTGGAACAAGCGCAGGATATCCTCCTTCAGTATGAGGCAAAGGACTTGCTGGAAAAAAGTAAAACAGGTAACCAAGAAAACATTGTGATGAGCGTATTTCAAGATCGAACCATTCAAGTGCTTCAGAAATTGGCCCGAAATGTGACAGCTGAAGATGAAAGGTCGATGGCCTTTTTTGTATCTGAAAATGAAGGAAGGTTACAGCTGGTTTGTGCACGAGGGAAGGAAAGAACAGAAAATATGAAAAAGCTGATAGGAAGTGCCCTGGCTATCATTAGCGGTAAGGGCGGAGGGAACGAGTTTTTTGCCCAGGGTGGTGGAGATGCATTGATTTCGGGGAAAGAAATGCTGCAACATTTATTGGAAATGACAAAATAGAGAAAAGACCTCCAGTGATTGGAGGCCTTCGTCATTTAATCATGAAGGAAGACTCTTTTTCAAGATGATAAGGCTGATTGTACACTGTTAATGTTATAGGTTCACCATCTAAAAGCTTCATGTTTAGTTGTTTATCCGTCTTTTCTATCCAAATTTTCCGTCCCTTAAATTGGAAAGAAAAGGAGTACCCTTCCCATTTGTCAGGTAAGGCTGGAGCAAGAAAAATCCCTTCCTCTTTAATCCGTAATCCTGCAAAACCAAATACAATGGCTAACCACGTGCCCCCCATATTGGCCATATGAAGTCCATCCTTTGTATTTCCATGGGTATTATCTAAATCCAATCTAGCCGTTTCGATAAAATAGTCATAGGCTTTTTGTTTTTGCCCCAGTTTGGAAGCCATTATACTATACACACATGATGACAAGGATGAGTCATGTGTGGTTATTTTTTCATAATAATTATAGGATTTACGTATTGTTTCTAAATCCTCTAAATCCTCTAACAAAAAGTGGGCCAGTACTGTATCCGCCTGTTTGCAAACCTGATACCGGTAAAGAGTAAGCGGATGATAATGTAAAAGAAGCGGGAACTTTTCCTTAGGTGTTGCTTCAAAATCCCAGACGGCTTTTTGTAAAAAGGTATCATCTTGGGGATTTATTCCTAGGGCTTCATCAAAGGGTAAATACATTTGTTCTGAGGCCATATGCCAAATTTCAGCCTCTTTCTGCTCTAAGCCAATTCTTTTACTCAGGGCTGAAAAAGCTTCTGGATCCATTGATTCTAATAAGTGATAAACTTTTACGGCCCATTGCAAATTGTGTTTTGCCATCGCATTTGTATAATAATTATTGTTTACGATACAGGTGTATTCATCAGGCCCGGTAATAGCATCAATTTTAAAGGAATCCCCATCAAAGTGTCCTGTATCTGCCCAAAGCCTGGCGGTCTCAAATAGTACCTCCGCACCGACGTCCCTCATAAACGCCATATCTTCACTGACAAGGTAATATTGCACAAAGCTATAGGCGATATCGGCACTTATATGATACTGTGCCGATCCTGCCGGGAAGTACGAAGAACATTCTGTACCTGAGATGGTCCTCCAGGGAAATAAAGCTCCCTTTCGATGTCCCATTTCTTTTGCATGGTTTCTGGCCTGATCCAGAATAGAATAGCGGTATAAAAGAAGCCTTCTTGCCATTTCGGGCTGTGTCATTAAAAAAACAGGGAAAATATAGATTTCAGTATCCCAGAAATAATGTCCTTCATAGCCTTCTCCTGACAAACCTTTTGCGGCTATGTTAGAGTAACGGTCTCTTCCTGTTGATTGGAGTAGATGGTATATGTTAAATCGGATACCTTCCTGTAAAGCTAAATCTCCTTTAATTTCAATATCAGCATGGCTCCAAAAATTGCCTAAATAGGCTTCTTGTTCAGCAGAAATTTGGGCGAAATCTTTAAGTTCTAACTTTTTTTGCACATACAGTGCGGAAGCAAACAAATCTTCACCATGCCTCAATGTATCAACGAAAATACTTTTTTTCTCAAAAAATGCTTTTTCAGAGAAATCAAAGATAAATTCAGAAGTAATAGAATTTGCATCAAGATGATTGATCCTTTTAAAAGGATTAGTTAGCTGATAAGTAGCTGCACAAGCAGTTTTTAGCTTCGTATTAGTTGTTTCACATTCGACATAGGAGACACCGTCCATTTGTTTAACTCCGGTCACATTTAACAGCTTGGCATGACTGGAAGACACACGCGGGTCGCTTGTATCAATATAGTTTGATACATCCCCGTTAATAGTGGAAACAATCTTGATCTGCCCTTTATAGTGAGGGGATTCAAGTTCCACCTTTTGGATCAATAATTCTTTTTGAATAAACGATACTAACCGTTTAAAAATTAATTTGATTTCGTTTCCTGAGGGAGACCGCCATTCGATTATTCTTTCCGAAAAACCTTTATCAAGATGTAAATGACGTTCAAAGGAAAGGACCTCCCCTTCGTCTAAACTAAATCGTTCTTCTCCTAGGTAAATTTCAATGGTTTGTGAATCAATAATATTTAAGAGCTTCTGCTGTGTATCCGGAAAGGCATACAGCTTTTCTCCATAAGGAATGGTTACGGAATCATAGAACGCATTTAAGTAGGTTCCGCGAATCGTTTTTTGACCGGCCTGCAATCCTTCTTCAAAATTACCCCGAACGCCAAGATAACCGTTTCCATTGAAAAATAAGCTTTCATCCACTAAAATTTGCGCATCTTCTTTATTAAAAGAACTAATTTTCCAAGACATGTTGTACACCCCATTTTTGTCTATCAGGTAGATTTTTTGATAAATCCTTTATCTAAAAGGTAAAAGCGGATAGAATTTGATTATTCTTTTACACCGCCGCTGGTTAATCCGGAAACAATCTGCTTCTGGAAGAAGAGAACAATTATAAGTGTTGGGACAGTCACAATAGCTGTCGCTGCAGATACTTGTCCCCAGAGAATTTCAAACTGTGTTCTCAAGAAAGAAATCGCTACAGGTACCGTATGATACTCGGCATTAGGGTTCAGTGTAATCGTTAAAAGGAACTCATTCCATGCGGCGATAAAGGTAATGATGGCAGTCGTAAAGACGCCGGGTGCTGCCAATGGGAAAATGATTTTATATAATGTTTGGAAGGTAGTTGCACCATCCATTTTTGCTGATTCTTCAAGTGCAGTTGGAATTTGGTTGAAATGTGTGACCAGAATCCAAACCGCCATCGGAAGTGTAATTGTTGAGTATGGCAATACAACAGCATAGGAGTTTAATAGCTTTAAATGTAAAAATAAGTTATATACAGGGCCCGTGATAATCATTTGCGGAAACATCGAAACAGCCAGAATTAAACCTAGAAGAATATTCTTACCGCGAAAATGAAACCGTGATATCGCATAGGCGGAAAGGGTCGCAACAATAATGATATAAATGGTTGTTGTTGTCGCGACAATAAAACTATTTTTAATCGAGTTTAAAATTCCTTTTTCAAAAAGGATGGTTATATAATTTTGGATGGTTGGATTCTTGGGAATAACGCGAAACGCCCCTGTACCGAATATTTCTCCGGATGTTTTAAAGGAGGTAATAAATACCCAGAAGAATGGGAACACCATCGCAAACAAATAAAACACAACCACTACACCGAAGGTTATCCATAATTTTCTTTTAGATGTCTGCACAGCAACCCCTCCTTAATTTTTTTCCATTAGGTTTGTTCCCAAGAATTTAACAAATAAAATGGCAATGATAGCAACACATAAAAACATAATCATGACAATAACGGAGCCATAGCCAAAGTTGGTTTGCCCAAACATCACTTTATAAGCGTAAATCGATAGTGTTTCTGTTTCTCCGCCGGGTCCACCGCCGGTTAAGACGTAAATCAGGTCAAATACTCTAAAGGCGTCTAATGTTCGAAACAATAATGCTACTAAAATTGATGGCTTTAATAGGGGCAGTGTCACCTTAAAAAAGCTTTGAATTTTATTTGCACCATCAATGGAAGCTGCCTCGTACAAGGAATGTGAGATGTTCTGCAACCCGGCCAACAGTAATAAAGCCATATAAGGAGTTGTTTTCCATACATCAGCTAATATGGTGGAGGCCATTGCCCCGGGACCACTAAGTAATAGGTTTTGAGATTTATCTACCAGTCCAACCATTTCAAAAAAATGCGCGACAATTCCGCTGCTTCCATTGAAGAGATAACTCCACATAAGCGCTGCCACAGCTGTTGGTATGGCCCAAGGAATCAGTGATGCTGTTCGGATCATTCCCTGTCCAAAAATCGTTTTATTCAATACAAGTGCAAGACCTAAACCGAGAACAAGTTCAAAAAAAACAGATAAAACAGAAAAAAGGGACGTATTCCAAAAGGCAATGCCGATTCGTTTGTCTGAAAAAACCTGCTTATAGCCCTTCAAGCCGATAAAGTTAGAGGGGATAATACTATTTTGGAGATCGTCAACCAAGGATGGCAGATCGTCCTTATGCGTTAACTTGTATTTACTATTAAGGGACGTTACCAATTCTTTAGCCTCTTTATGAAGGCTTTCAATTTTGGCTCTCTCTGTTTTGCTAATTTTAATAACACCTTTTTGATTTTTAAAATCTTTCTCTGCTGTCTCTAATTCTTTTTTTAGCCGGGAAACCCGATTCTGATCTTCTTGTTCTTTAACATTCGGCAGGTCTTCATCTAAAAACATGTTGACATACATTTGCGTTTCATTGAAAAGCGAGGTATTAAATCGTTCACTTACATACAATCCTGCTTTTTGCTGGTCATTGAGACGATAGTCAAAAAATGTATAGGTAAATGATTGCAACACCGGCCATAGAGAGAAAATACCAATAATCAACAACGTGGGAAGGATAAAAAGCCATTCCTTTAAGCCCATTTTTCGCATTATTTACACCCTTTCACAGGTTGAAGGTTTGACAGAAATGATAGAAAAAGGAGGCCTATATGAGTCAGCCTCCTATTTTTTCATTTTTTAAGAGCTATAAATTATTGTCCCTTGGCAGCAGACTCAATTGCTTTTACGGCGTCATCAATACCTGCTCCGGAGCTTAAATATTTATGAGCATTAACCTGAATAGTATCCGATGCTTTGGAATACTCAGGAGATACCGGTCTGGCGATAGTAGTTGTTAAAGCCTTCTGGAAGCCGGGATAGCTTAACATAACATTGGAAGACTTAACTTCATCATTCGTAAGTAAGGCATTGTAGCCCGGTAAATAGCCGCCTTGGGTGGACATGATCTTTTGACCTTCTTCACCCGCAGCAAATTTAATAAATTCCCATGCACCGTCAAGATGTTTTGAATTTTTATTAAGACCAAGTAACCATCCGCCGACAGAACCGCCATTTGGAAGCGGTGCAATGCCAACCTGATCAACCGTTACAGTAACACCGGATTCTTTTCCTTTGATTCGACCGAATGCATATGGCCAGTTACGTGCAAATACCGCATTTCCTTGTTCAAAGTTGGTATGGGTTTCCCCTTCCGTAAAGTTTAGTAAATCCTTAGGAGAGAAAGGTGCTTTTGTAAATTTATACATCGTTTCAATACCTGATTTAACATCCTGATAGGATTTAGAGAATTCTGTAACGTTTACCGTTAAGCCTTCATATTGTTTAGATTGATAGACAAAACCGTATTTAGTATTATTTTTGCCTGCATACTTTTGTGCCATCGCATACAGGTCATCATAGGTATAGCTGCCGCTGTCCAGCTTCTTTGCATCCTCAGTGCTTACAATGTCTTTACGATAGTAAAGTAATCCTAAGTCCGGGAAGAAAGGAAGCGTATATTGTTTACCTTTATAGTTTCCGGAGGCCATCGAACCGGAGTTGAAATCCGTCTTTTTGTAGCCTGCTTTATTCATTTGAACATCTATTGGTTCTAAGTATCCGGCACCGGCAAATTCACCTGCCCAAACTACGTCCATGGAAAGAACATCGTAATCAGATGAACCACTGGATAAAGAGTTTAATAGTTGATCATGCATTTGAGCGGAGTCGTTGGTCATTTGGGTCCACTCTACTTTGTACTTGGATTGCTTTTGGTTGAAGGCGTCAATCAATTTTTTTGTTGCAGGAGTATTGTCATTTTGAGCAGCGAACTTAAGAACAATTTGTTTCTCACTTGATTTGTCACTGTCAGCAGGCTTAGTTTTTTCTGTACTCGTAGAACTGCTGCAGCCTGTCAGAGCGATGCTTGTTGCGAATGAAAACGCTAACAATTTTGCGAACAATTTTTTTCTCTGCATTTTTGTAAAGCCCCCTTTAAGGTTGATACTTGAATTTTATAGTCTGGAAATTTACAATGATATTAAAAAAATGATATTTTTAACATTTTTTTAAGGTGAAATTAAATGATCATAAAAAATATCAATATTAAGCATTTTTTTGAAACGAGAGCTGAAAATATCCAAAACTTTTATTACCATCCATCATTTGCGTTAGAGCAGCAGTTAATGGATTGTATTATTCGTTGTAACGAAAAAGAAGCGAAGGATGTTTTGGACCAAATAAACAGCCTTGAGCGGGCCAAACTTGCCGGTGAACCGATTCGTTCACTCAAGAATTCCCTAATATGCTCCTGTACTTTATTTACTAGAGCGATAATCCACGGCGGGGCCTTTCCGGAGGACGCGTTCAATTTAAGTGATGTCATGATTCGGCAAATTGAAAAAACAGATTCTTTTGAGGAACTAAAGACTCTTGAGTATGAAATGGTAGCCTGTTTTATCGATACATTAAAATCTGCAGACCGATTAGAATATAATCAAGTTGTAAATCGGGCTATTACCTTTATTCACCAAGAGATATTAAATGAGTTACCTGTGGAAAAGATTGCTGAATATTCAGGTGTTCACCCCGGATATCTTTCCAAAATCTTTAAGCTGTCAGTCGGCATGACCATACCGGAATATATAAATCGCAAGAAAATTGAAGATTCTAAGTATTTCCTTCTGCACTCCAATTCACAGCTTAGCGAAATTGCGCACATGTTTGGATACTGTAATCAAAGCTACTACACGGCACTTTTCAAAAAATATACCGGTAAAACCCAGGGTCAATTTAAAAGCTCATACATACCGAAGGGTAAAGGAAATGATAAAACTTCAATTAACAGGATGAATTTCCTAAATAAGTAAAATAATAAACCTGTCCTATACTTGGTATAGATCAGGTTTTTTTTTATGAATTTAGAACAAAATGTTGTATGAAAATTTTTTTATCATATAATGTAACTATATGAAAATTTTTTTAGTATTTTGAAGGGGTGATTTGACTTGGAAAAACAGCAAGTTGGAGTAGTAGGAGTAGGGGTAATGGGAAGAAGCCTGACATTAAATTTTGAAAGCAAAGGTTTCTCTGTATCCGTGTATGATCTTTCCGCCGAAAAAGTAAATGAAATTATTGAGCATAATAAAGGAAAAAAACTTTTTGGCACTATTAATATAGAAGAATTTGTTCAATCACTAGAAAGACCCCGCAAAATATTATTAATGGTAAATGCAGGAGTTATCACTGATAAAGCGATTGAATCACTATTACCTTATTTGGAAAAAGGCGATATTTTAATTGATGGTGGAAACAGCTTTTATAAAGATACCATTCGAAGAAATGAAGACCTGGCACGAAAAGGTTTTCTATTCATCGGTGCCGGTGTATCCGGAGGAGAAGAGGGCGCCCTTACAGGTCCGGCCATCATGCCGAGCGGACAACTGGAAGCCTTTACAGAGGTAAGTCCGCTATTAACGGCAATCTCAGCAAAGGTGGATGGGGAACCGTGTTGTTCCTATATCGGACCTAATGGTGCGGGCCATTACGTGAAAATGGTTCATAACGGGATAGAATATGGTGATATGCAGTTAATTTGCGAAGCGTATCATTTATTAAAAGAGCTGGTTGGGTTGTCTACGGATGAGCTTCACGAGGTTTTTAGCGAGTGGAACAAGGGGGAGCTGGATAGTTATTTAATAGAAATAACAGCTGATATTTTTACTAAAAAAGATCCTGAAACCGGCAAGCCTTTAGTGGATGTCATCCTTGACACAGCAGGTCAAAAAGGGACTGGAAAATGGACGAGCCAAAGTGCCCTAGACCTTGGGGTTCCGCTTTCGATTATTACCGAATCCGTTTTTACCCGATTCCTTTCTGCTATGAAGGAAGAGCGTGTAAAAGCAAGCAAAATATTAAAGGGTCCTGCCAAAAAAGAGTTTGCAGGCAATAAACAGGATATAATCGAGCTGATTCGAAAAACATTGTATTTAAGCAAAATTTGCTCGTATGCACAAGGCTTTGCCCAGTTTAAAGCCGCTTCTGAGGAATACAACTGGAATTTAAATCCCGGGGAGATCGCGATGATTTTCCGTGGAGGATGTATCATTAGGGCAGCTTTCCTTCAAAATATTAAAGAAGCCTATGACCGCAATCCAAATTTAGACAATCTTTTAATGGATTCTTATTTTCAATCGATTACAGCTGACTATCAGGAAGCAGCAAGAGAAGTGGTTTCCATTGCCATTAGAGCGGGGATTCCTGTTCCGGGACTTTCCAGTGCGATTGCTTATTATGATAGCTATCGTACCGAAGTTCTGCCGGCTAATCTACTTCAAGCACAAAGGGATTATTTCGGTGCTCATACGTACAAAAGAGTAGACCGTGAAGGAACATTCCATACAGAGTGGATCGAAAAATAGAGAAAAGCGGGGATGAAAGGGTTCCATTTTGATGTGCTATAAAAGGAAATTTATTATTGAAGGACAAAATCACCACAGAGAACGAGGAAATTGTCCTTCAAGTAGGCTTTGAAGGACAAAATTACCACAGAGAACAAGGAAACTGTCCTCGAAGTATGCTTTGAAGGACAAAATCACCACAGAGAACAAGGAAACTGTCCTTCAAGTGGGCTTTGAAGGACAAAATCACCACAGAGAATAAGGAAACTGTCCTTCAAGTAGGCTTTGAAGGACAAAATCACCACAGAGAACAATGAAACTGTCCTTCAAGTAGGCTTTGAAGGACAAAATCACCACAGAGAACAAGGAAATTGTCCTTCAAGTAGGCTTTGAAGGACAAAACTCCCTCAAGGAACAAGAACTTTTTGGGAGGCAATATTCATCGGAACAAAACCTCCTCCCCCGAGTCCATATTTCGTTAAAGGGTAATTATGTTAGTTTTCCTTATTGACGCAGCCCCTCATCACTTTATGATAAAATACCTTTAACAAATGTAATTTTATTAGGAGATTATAACAATGAACAGTCAGCTTCAAACTAATCTGCAATATGTTGAGCTATTAAATGAATGGGATCCGTTTAAATTGAAAACCGGCAGTTATGACACGGAAATTGCCGATACCATTCAAGCTGTACATGAGCTAAATGATCCTGCTCAGTTGGCGAAAAGAATTCAAGAAATTTATGAGTTTTCATTCGAAAAAATGATTCCAATGGCAAGCTGCCTAAAAATTTCTAATAAACTTTTAGTAATCAAGGACAGTGGTACCTGTACCTTATAGGCGAAATAAAAAAAAGTGGACATACCAACAAGGGTGTCCACTTCAAAAAAGGGGGGAATACTAGAAAGCCTTATGAAATAAGGTTTGACAGATTTCCCTTTTTTTATACCGAAAAATTTATAAAATAAAAAAGCGGTAAATGTAACCGCTTTTAGAAATGATAAACATTTTTAATTCTAAATTATTTCTGGGAAGCTTCGGTATTTTCGTGTCCTAATAACTCAGAAGCAGGGATATCAAGAACAGTAGACAATTTTAATATTGTCTGAGTGCTTGGAATTTGTTCTCCATTTTCGTATTTTTCAATGGTGCTTGTTCCAACTCTAATTTTTTGTGACAGTTCTTCTTGTGTCATTTTAAGCAATTCACGATAGGTTTTAATCGTTTGGCCAATTGAGTTCATACTGTTCACCTCTCCTAGTTAAAGATTTCCTTTTTATTTATTTTAACATAGTATTTGTATTTTTTCGAAAATTATTTTGTACTTTATGTTAAGTTTTTCTAAAACCGCATTTTATTACGGCTTTTTTGATTAAACCATTATAGTGTGATATAATATTATAATGCGTATATATGAGATAAAATAATAATTTATTTAGGAGTGTTTTCATGTCAGAAAAAATAACAACTGGTAGTATTTTAACAGGTAAGGTAACAGGTATTCAACCCTATGGTGCTTTCGTTGCATTAGACGAAAATACACAAGGTCTTGTGCATATTTCTGAGATCACGCACGGTTATGTAAAAGATATTAATGATCATCTTAAAGTGGGCGATGAAGTACAGGTTAAAGTTCTATCTGTAGACGAAGGTGCAGGAAAAATCGGCTTGTCTATTCGTGCCACTGAAGAAGCTCCTGTTCAACAAGCTGCTGCTAAGCCAAAGAAGCAGCCGCGTAAACGCCAAGCAGCTGCAATTATACCTGAAGTTGAAGGACAGCAGGGCTTTAATACACTAAAAGATAAGCTGCAAGAATGGATTGACCAATCACAGCGGGAAGATTTAATTAAGAAGTAATACACGTAAAGGCCTGGATTTTGCTTTTTAGCATGGATCCAGGCTTTTTTTATTATTGGTTATGTTAAAGCTCATTGTTGATTTAACTCACTATGTTGATTGGAGAGGAAGGCGCGAGACTCCTCGAAAATGCTATCGCATTTTCTTCGTGCGGTGAGTATTCGTGGAAGCTTAATCAATGTCCTGCGGGAAAAGCAGGTCAAGGGAGACCCCGCAGGCTTAATGCTTGAGGAGGCTCCCGACCGCCCGCGGAAAGCGAGTGCCTGGAGCGGAAAGCAACAGGCAAGTTTAACAGAGCCTTATTATAAAAAAAGATTTATTGAAATGTTCATTCTTTTTGATTGCTCGGCTACAATAGAAATATAAATACATAACCATCCTGAAATGGAGGAAAATCAATGGCAGCAGAAATAAATACAAACATGTTGATTGAACAAACGGAGAAATTTGGGGCCACTAACTATCTTCCGCTTCCAATCGTTATCTCGCGTGCAGAAGGTGTATGGGTAGAAGACCCGGAAGGCAATAAATATATGGATATGTTAAGTGCCTACTCTGCGGTAAACCAGGGCCATCGCCATCCTAAAATTATTCAGGCACTGAAGGACCAAGCCGATAAAGTTACATTGACTTCCCGTGCATTTCATAATGACAGACTCGGACCATGGTATGAAAAAGTCAGTAACCTAACGAACAAAGAAATGGTCCTGCCGATGAATACAGGTGCTGAGGCAGTTGAAACGGCTGTTAAAGCTGCACGCCGTTGGGGCTACGATGTAAAGGGCATATCAGAGAATCAGGCAGAAATCATAGCTTGTGTTGGGAATTTCCACGGTCGGACCATGACTGCCGTTTCATTGTCATCGGATCCGGAGTACAAACGGGGCTTTGGGCCAATGCTACCGGGGATTAAGCTTATCCCGTATGGCGATTTAGAGGCATTAAAAGCTGTGATTACGCCAAACACGGCAGCATTTTTAATTGAACCGATTCAAGGTGAAGCGGGGATTGTGATTCCTCCGGAAGGGTTTATGAAGGCAGCATACGAACTTTGTAAAGAAAATAATGTTTTATTTATTGCCGATGAAATCCAAGCAGGTTTAGCACGTACAGGTAAAATGTTTGCCAGCGATTGGGAAGAAATCGAGCCTGATATGTATATTCTCGGTAAAGCACTTGGCGGAGGAGTGTTTCCCATTTCTTGTGTTGTGGCAAATAGGGATATTTTAGGTGTATTTAATCCCGGTTCCCATGGCTCTACCTTTGGCGGAAACCCAATGGCATGTGCCGTGTCGATTGCCGCCCTTGACGTTCTTATTGATGAAAAATTAGCGGAAAGATCTCAAGAGCTTGGGGAGTATTTTATCAACAAATTAAAAGAAATAAAAAATCCGATGATTAAGGATGTCCGTGGCCGTGGTTTATTTATCGGTGTCGAACTGGATCAACCTGCACGGAAATATTGTGAAGAATTAAAAGAGCAAGGACTATTATGTAAAGAAACACATGATACTGTCATTCGTTTTGCTCCGCCTCTTGTTATTACGAATGAAGAATTGGATTGGGCTATTGAACGGATAAACAAAGTGCTTGGATAATAGGGAGAATAACTAGGGGTGCCAAAATGATGGGGACTAAAGTAACAAACGGTGTAGAAGGCGGAGAGGAAAAGGAGAATTTAAATTTACTTACTTCAACCCAGATCGTTATCAATGATGCACTAAGAAAACTCGGTTACAATCAAGAAATGTATAAGTTTTTAGCAGAACCTTTAAGAATGCTTCAGGTCAGAATTCCCGTCCGCATGGATGATGGTTCTACGAAAATTTTCACCGGTTTTCGGGCCCAGCATAATGATGCAGTTGGACCGACAAAGGGCGGAGTCCGTTTTCATCCTAAAGTAAATGAAGATGAAATAAAAGCATTATCAATGTGGATGAGCTTGAAATGCGGGATTGCTGATTTACCTTTTGGGGGAGGAAAAGGCGGTGTTATCTGTAATCCACGAACCATGTCATTGGGGGAGCTGGAACGCTTAAGCCGTGGATACGTCCGGGCAATTAGTCAAATTGTTGGTCCTACGAAGGACATACCTGCACCGGATATGTATACCAATCCGCAAATTATGGCCTGGATGCTGGATGAATACAGCCAGCTTCGGAAACACGGATCCCCCGGCTTTATTACCGGGAAACCACTTGTGCTTGGAGGCTCTGAGGGGTGGGTAAAGGCCGGAGCTTTGGGAGTAACTATATGTATTGAAGAAGCCGCAAGGAAATGCCGAATTTCGATAAAGGGCGCCCGGGTAATCATACAGGGTTTTGGGAATGCAGGCGGCTATCTGGCAAAGTTTATGCATGATGCCGGTGCTATAATCGTTGGCATTTCTGACGTTTATGGTGCCCTTTATGACCCGGATGGTTTAAATATTGATTATTTACTGAGTCGGCGTGATAGCTTTGGTACGGTTACCACTTTATTCGACGGAACGATTTCGAATGAAGAACTGCTTGAGAAAGATTGTGATATTTTAGTGCCTGCAGCAATCTCAAACCAAATAACAGCAGAAAATGCTCACAGCATAAAAGCTAGAATTGTGGTAGAAGCAGCCAGCGGACCAACAACACTGGAAGCATCGAGAATTCTCTCCGAACGCGGCATATTGCTTGTACCCGATGTATTAGCAGGCTTAGGGAAAGTAACCGTTTCTTATTTTGAATGGGTTCAAAATAACCAGGGGTATTATTGGAGCGAAGAGGAAATCGAACAAAAATTACGGGAAAAGCTTGTAAGAACATTCAACCATATTTACGAAACCGCACAGAAACATAAAGTAGATATGCGTCTGGCTGCGTACATGGTTGGCGTAAGAAAAATGGCAGACTCCGCTCAATTAAGAGGATGGGTCTGACTCAAAAAAAATCCTTGCATCGTGATGCAAGGATTTTTTTAAAATTACCTAACCCGATCAGTTTCAGGCTCTCTTACAAATGATTCATTTGCCTTAAACAGAAGTCCAAGATTAAGAAGACCGGCAATTCCAACTAAGCCATAGATAATTCTTGCGATTGCAGCATTTTGACCTCCAAAAATCGCTGCAACAAGATCAAATTGAAAAAAACCGATTAACCCCCAGTTAATTGCGCCAATGATGGTAAGTGCTAAAGCAATGCGTTGAATAGTACTCAAATAAGTTCCTCCTTCATTTTAAGTGAATTATTTATTAACTTGAGTCAACTGTCCGTAAAATATTCATCCGTGTAGTTTGCTTTTTTGGAGGGGAATATAAAGCTAGTTTTTTGCAATATAAATGATTTTAAATAATAATGTATTTTGAAAAGGATGGTGTTGACAATGCAAAATTTTACTTTTTGGAATCCTGTAAAATTAATTTTTGGAAAAGACCAGCTCGAACAATTAAAGACTGAAATTCCTAACTATGGAAAAAAAGTTTTACTCGTTTATGGTGGAGGAAGCATTAAGCGAAGCGGTCTCTATGAAAAAGTAACGAAATTATTAGCGGAAATCGGTGCTGAAGTTTTTGAACTGGCGGGTGTGGAGCCAAATCCAAGAATTACAACAGCCCGAAAAGGGATAGAACTATGTAAAAAAGAAGGAATTGACTTCCTGTTGGCAGTTGGCGGCGGCAGTGTGATTGATTGTACTAAGCTCATTGCAGCCGGTGCAAAATATGCCGGTGATGCATGGGATTTTGTTGTGAGAAAAGCCATTGCAAAAGAAGCTCTTCCATTTGGTACTGTTTTAACACTTGCTGCCACCGGTTCGGAAATGAACGCCGGTTCTGTTATTACCAATTGGGAAACAAATGAAAAGTATGGCTGGGGAAGTCCTGTTACATATCCGAAATTCTCTATTCTGGATCCGGTTAACACATTCACGGTACCAAAGGATCAAACAATTTATGGAATGGTCGATATGATGTCGCATGTACTTGAGCATTATTTTCATTTGGAAGAAAATACTCAGTACCAGGATCGTATGTGCGAATCCTTGCTGATTACGGTAATGGAAACAGCACCGAAATTGTTGGCAGACCTTGAGAACTATGAACACCGTGCAACAATTCTATATGGCGGAACGATGGCATTAAATGGGATCTTAAATATGGGCTATCAAGGTGATTGGGCAACACATAATCTTGAGCATGCTGTTTCAGCAGTTTATGATATCCCTCACGGCGGCGGTCTTGCTATTTTGTTCCCGAATTGGATGAAGCATAACCTCAACGTAAAACCGGAACGCTTTCAACAGCTGGCTGTAAGAGTGTTTGGGGTTGATCCTAAAGGAAAAACTTCAGAAGAAACAGGTCTTGAAGGAATTCAAAAGTTACGTGAATTTTGGAATAGCATTGGTGCCCCTGCCCGTCTAGCTGATTATGAGATTGATGATAGCAAGATTGATTTAATGACTGATAGAGCAATGGCAAACGGAGAGTTTGGAAACTTTGCCAAACTAAATCGGGAAGATGTATTAGCCATTTATCGGGCATCCTTATAGCTCGGCCATGGCATGTTCATGTCTTTTTCTGCATTTCGACAAAAAGTAAAAAAATTATCGAAAATGGACACGCTTACAATTGGAGACCTTCCTTGAAAAACGGTCCGGACTTCGATAAAGTGGTTATTGAAAATAAATTTATGGAGGATCAGGCATGACACACGTTCGTTTTGATTACTCAAAAGCACTAACCTTTTTTGGAGAACATGAACTTACATATTTACGGGATGCGGTGAAAGTTGCTCACCATTCCCTGCACGAAAAAACAGGAGCGGGCAATGACTTTTTAGGATGGATTGAACTTCCAACCAACTATGATAAAGAAGAATTTTCCCGTATTCAAAAGTCTGCTGAAAAAATCAAATCCGATTCCGATGTTTTACTTGTTATCGGGATTGGCGGTTCTTATTTAGGAGCAAGGGCAGCAGTTGAGATGCTTCATCACAGCTTTTACAATGCACTTCCAAAGGAAAAACGCACAACTCCGCAAATTATTTTTGTCGGAAACAATATCAGTTCTTCCTATATGCGGGACGTAATGGACCTGCTTGAAGGAAAAGACTTCTCAATTAATGTCATTTCCAAATCAGGTACAACAACAGAGCCGGCAATCGCCTTCCGTATTTTCCGTAAACTGCTGGAAGAAAAATACGGCCAGGAAGAAGCACGCAAACGAATTTATGCTACTACAGATAAAGCACGCGGCGCACTAAAAACATTATCAAATGAAGAAGGCTATGAAACCTTTGTGATTCCGGATGATGTTGGCGGCCGTTATTCGGTGTTAACGGCAGTGGGTTTACTTCCAATTGCAGCTAGCGGTGCAAATATTGAAAAAATGATGGAAGGCGCAGCAAAAGCACAAGAAGACTTTGGTCTTTCCGAGCTTGAAGACAATGCAGCCTACCAGTATGCAGCTGTAAGAAATGCGTTATATAACAAAGGTAAAACCATTGAAATGTTGATTAATTATGAGCCCGGGCTTCAATATTTTTCAGAGTGGTGGAAACAATTATTCGGTGAAAGTGAAGGAAAAGACCAAAAAGGTATATATCCTTCCTCTGCTAACTTCTCAACAGACCTTCATTCACTCGGACAATATGTACAAGAAGGACGTCGTGATTTGTTTGAAACGGTCATAAAGGTGGAAAAGCCTCGCCATGAATTGAAAATTGAAGCTTTTGAAAATGACCTGGATGGTCTAAATTATCTCGCTGGAGAAACAGTAGATTTCGTTAATAATAAAGCCTTCCAAGGAACCATGCTTGCCCATACAGACGGAGGCGTGCCAAACTTAATTGTTACAATTCCTGAGATGGATGAATACACATTCGGTTACCTTGTGTACTTCTTTGAAAAAGCATGTGCGATGAGCGGATACCTACTTGGGGTTAATCCATTTGATCAGCCGGGTGTGGAAGCCTATAAAGTGAATATGTTTGCCTTACTTGGTAAGCCCGGATTTGAAGAGAAAAAAGCTGAACTTGAAAAACGATTAAAATAAATTTGTAAGAGTACTGATGTTTTAGTCAGTACTCTTTTTTTGTTTATTGGTAATACTACTCTAAAAAGAGCAGATGAGGTAAATCCAATGAAATGAATAAATGAAACTGTTTTGTTTGGAGAAACTAAATGGTAATGATTAAGGCAATTTTCGCATAGATTGTTGTTTTTCGTATAAGTTTATCAACCCGTATAATTAGAAGCTTCGTGGCATCTTTTCGTAAGAACATTTGCGGAAATTGCCCAGAAACTTAGTAATTGAACTTTATTAAGCTTTAAAAGCAACAAAGTTTACGAAAAGAGCCATTATTATAAAGGGGGTCCGATTATGATTGAATTGTCTTCAAGGGTGGAAGGAAAGCAGTTTGATTTGTATAAACTGGAACAAAAATTAAAACCAATCGGTTATGCGATTGGTGGAAACTGGGATTATGATCACGGTGCATTTGACTATAAAATTAATGATGAAGAAGGGTATCAGTTCTTACGCCTGCCATTTAAATCAATAGACGGGCAGCTGGATGCAAGAAATTGTACGGTACAGTTAGGGAGACCGTTTCTATTGTCCCATAAATATGAAGCAGGGCTTGATAATCAAGGCAGCACCGGGACCTTTTCCGGTACGTTAAATCAATTCCAGGAACCTGTCGATAAGGATGCCGGCTTTCCGGATCGCTATATTGACATAGGTAAAACCCTGGTGCAAGAGCTGGAAACCATTCTTTTATCCGATTAAGGTTAGTGGAAAATTAACAGTAAATCGTCCTTTTCGATTTTAAACGAGCGGGAAGGGTTTAGAAATGTTTCTTCCCCTCTTTTAATACCGATTAGTAATATCCCTTTTGCTAAAAATTCTTGACAGATATCCTTAAAGGTTTTTCCAATATCATCTTCATGGGGTGTCCGGGCTGACAACCTGCTTTCCTGCAGGTGATGGACAAAATCTGATAATAGCCCATCCCCATTGGAATGCAGGCTATTAACCATAAATACACTAGTCAATTTATTCGATTGAATGACTTCATCTGCACCTGCCCTTAAAGCATTGATTACTTGTTCAGCCGTTAAAATTTCGACGATACATTTTACTTGCGGACATAAGCCTTTAATCGTAAGTAATGTCAGAATACTGTTCATATCAGCTTGAAGCTCATCATTTCCTCGGTCTGCGGTAATCAGGACCTTCTCCGCTCTTTCAATATCACTTTTTAAAATTGTTTCATCCACATGGGCCTTTCCTTGAATAAAATGGACAAAACGCGAATGGACGGGGTTCGATTCAAGGGTTTCATCTACTAATACGATCATTTGCGGATATCTGGAATTTATCAGCTTGGTTATTAACTCCCGGGATCTTTCATTCCAGCCGATAATAATAATATGGCCTTCCCCTTTAAAAGGAATTTTCCCTTCGGAAAAAGCGTCCTGTTTTGTGACAGCAGCGGCTGCCAATGTGCCAAAATAAGATGAAACGAAACCGACGCCTAGCAAAATGAGGATTACAGCCGTTAATCTACCAAGGATTGATTGAGGAACATAATCACCGTAACCGACGGTTGATGCTGTTATTATTGCCCACCAAATTCCGTCAAAAACAGATGGAAATGTTTTTGGCTCTAATAAATGTATAGATATTCCAAATGTCAGGAATACTAGCAATGCGATCGCTAGAATTCGGATTAAAAGAGGCAATCGCAAAAAGCTAATATAAATACGGTTGGGCACAATTATCACCTTATTTCTTGATTCTCCCACTATTATTGACGGAAAAGCCTTGTATAAAACGGATCGCTTGATTTTCATATCATATTGTTCACAAAATGGTCGTATTTTTTTATTTTTTCTACTTGTTTTTAATTCTAAAAACTAATAAATTATTGTTAATAACATGAGTATAGTACAATGTAGAAAGTGGGTAGAGGCATGAAGATAAGCATGGACTCGCTGTTGACTAATATCGAAGAAACTAGACTGGAAATGATAAATTTAGCTCATCAATATGGATATTGCAGCCCATATGTTGTACTGTGCAGTCAAAAGCTCGATACCCTTTTAAATGATTATAATAATATAAAAGTAAAACACTAAAAGCATAAACGCACCTTTTCCATCAGAAAAAAAAGAGGCTGACTATTATGAGTCAACCTCTTTTTTGGCATTTATTAATGTCTCCATTAAATACCGTTCAAGCTGTGTTTTTAAGTCCGGGCGTTTTAAGGCAAAATCAATGGATGCTTTTAAAAAACCGAACTTGTCTCCTACATCATACCGTTTTCCTTGAATGAGATATGAAAAAATAGGCTCCCTTGCGAGTAATAGATCAATGGCTTCTGTTAGTTGCAGCTCACCTTTTGCATCAGGTTTTACCTTTTCCAGCATTTCAAATATTACAGGGCTTAAAATATATCTGCCCACAATGGCTTGGGTAGAAGGAGCTGTTTCAACTGAAGGTTTCTCTATTAGACTTTGGACTTTAAACATGTCTTGATAACAATAGGAATAATCAACGATTCCATATTTGACTACATCTGTACGAGTTACCTCTTTACAGCCGAGAATACTTGACTGGACATCTTGAAATTTAGTTATCATCTGCCTTAATGCAGGTGTTTCGCTGTCAATAATATCATCCCCGAGGAGAACGGCAAACGGCTCATTTCCAATAAATTTCTTGGCGCAAAGAATCGCATGGCCCAGCCCCAGTGGTTCTTTTTGGCGAACGTAATGGATATCTGCCAAATTCGAGATATTTTGCACAACTTTTAACATATTATACTTTCCCGTTGTTTTTAACTGCATTTCTAATTCGAGTGATTTATCGAAATGGTCTTCGATGGCCCGTTTATTTTTACCGGTCACGATGATGATATCCTCAATTCCGGAAAGTACAGCTTCTTCAATAATGTATTGAATCATCGGTTTATCTACAATGGGCAGCATTTCTTTCGGCTGTGCCTTGGTTGCGGGCAAAAATCGTGTGCCCAATCCGGCGGCAGGAATAACAGCTTTTTTTATCATTCATTCATCCCCTTGTTATTTTCTCCCTGATTTAATCCTATGCAGACAAAAAAAATTTAGTAGGTTGCGATTTATTTTCCATTATTTGTGAACAAAACGAATAAATTCCTGTCATTATGTGAAATTTAAATGAATAGTACTATTTATTGACATCGGAGGTATTTGCAAGTGATGGAACCAATTCTTACCATTGTGGTGCCTTGTTATAATGAGGAGGCCGTTTTACCTGAAACGATTTTTCAACTTCAGCAATTAATGACGGACCTAGTGAATGAAAATCTGATTTCGCATCACAGTCGGATTTTATTTGTTGATGATGGAAGTAAGGATCATACATGGGAAATTATCTATAAAGAGGGACTACGAAACGAATATGTCCGCGGTTTAAAATTGTCCAGGAATGTTGGACATCAGAATGCTTTATTAGCAGGACTATTTACTGCCAGGGATTCCTCAGATTGTGTAATCTCAATTGATGCCGATCTTCAAGATGATATTAACGTAATTCGGGAGTTTATCGATAAATTTAATGCCGGTTTTGAGATCGTATACGGTGTTCGTAAATGCCGGGAAAAAGATACTTTCTTTAAACGAAGTACGGCACAGGGATTTTATAAAATGATGAAAAAAATGGGTGTTGACCTTGTTTACAATCATGCCGATTTTCGTTTAATGAGCAGACGGGCACTTCAAGAATTGGAACGATTTAATGAAGTGAATCTTTTTTTAAGAGGAATTGTCCCGCTTCTTGGTTTTCGTTCAGATGTTGTTTACTATGATCGGAAGGAAAGGCAGGCGGGTGAATCAAAATATCCATTAAAGAAAATGCTTGCCTTTGCTTTTGACGGAATCACTTCCTTTTCGGTGTCTCCGATTCGCTTTGTATTAATAATTGGTTGTATTTCTTTTTTTATGAGTCTCATATTTGGGGTTTATTTTTTGTCAATTAAAGTTTTAGGTAATACCCAAACAGGCTGGACATCTCTTATTACCTCCATCTGGCTAATCGGCGGTCTTCAGCTTATTGCGATTGGATTAATAGGGGAGTATGTTGGGAAAATTTATAAAGAGACAAAACAGAGGCCAAAATATATTGTCGATATTGATTCTTTTAATATGCCTATACCAAGACATCATTTGCTTAATAAAAGAGTTGAGGATGAGTATTTTAAACTGGATCATCTAAATAAATCGGAAACCAACTAATATATCATTTCTAATGACTCGCTAAAACGGCGAGTTTTCTTTATTTAAAAGTATAAGTTTTTTAAACTAAGAAAACTGTCTAGCTCCAGCGCCCAGCGACTAGTGTACTTCGCTCTTCTCCCTACGATAAGTCAACATCGAATCGCCAAAAACGCGATTCGTGTTTCCTTTATCTCAGTCGAAGCGCTCCAGTCCTGTCGTGCGCTAAACGGGCGCTTCCGCTTTTCTTTATTTTTTTGTTGTACAAATCTCTTTTCTTGAATAAAAATGGGTAGACAGGCTTCTACACGAAAATGGGGGAGAGATTGGAATGAATGTTTTTCTTAGCTATATTTTGCTAGGACTGTCACTGGCTGCTCCAATTGGTCCAATCAATGCGGCTCAAATTGACAGGGGAATTCGGAATGGCTTTATGCATGCATGGCTTATTGGGGTTGGAGCGGTTGTTGCCGATGCCGTTTATATGCTTGTCGTTTACATAGGTGTGATCCAGTTCCTTGAAATGTCATTGATGAAAACATTTCTTTGGCTTTTCGGTTGTTTTGTTTTAATTTATACAGGTGTTGAGACTGTTTTAAATGCAAGCAAGTTGAGCTTTGAGGAAAAAAGAAGTAAAGAGCCTCTTGTGAAGTCATTTTTTTCAGGATTTTTTATGTCCATTTCCAACCCGCTGACGATTTTATTTTGGCTGGGGATTTATGGTTCTGTCCTTGCCAAGACGGCGGCTTCCTATGAAAGCAGCCAGTTGATTCTTTATAGCAGTGCCATTTTTATTGGGCTTTTAATTTGGGATATTACGATGGCTGGTATTGCAAGTAATTTTCGGAAATATTTAACATCAAGATTACTCATATCTATTTCTTTATTGTCAGGGATTTCACTGATTGGTTTTGGAATATACTTTGGTTTTCAAGCAGTAAATACGTTTGTTTAACGAAAACAGCCGGCGAAGGAGTCGCAGGCATCTTTTAAAAGATAAGAAGTATACTCTTTGAGAATTGTCTAGCTCCAGCGCCCAGCGACTAGTGTACTTCGCTCTTCTCCCTACGATAAGTCAACACGAAAAAGCAAAAACCGCGATTCGTGTTTCCTTTATCTCAGTCGAAGCGCTCCAGTCCTGTCGTGCGCTAAACGGGCGCTTCCGCTTTTCTATGCCGTGGGCCATGGCTTTAAAACTTGCTTTTTATTCCATGTTCGATTCATGATAAACGTAATCACACTAATTACCCCGATAAACACCAAACTAATAAAGAATCCGGGTCTGCTTGTATCATGAAAAAGGGTTCCGCTAACAGCGATTAAAATAAAGATGGCTCCAACAGAATATTTTATTTTATCCTTCGTTTTTAATTCTAAAATTTTTATTGATGAAGCAAGAATAAAAAGCCAATTATATAAAAGCATTAACCCGGCGGCAGTAGTCAAATACTCATAGATGCGGTTTGGCATCACTAAGGCTGTCACAATAGAGGCTGTAACCCCAAGTAAGGTAAGAATCAGGGCAGGAAGAGGGATTTTTAATTTTCCCTTCCTGGAAAAGATCCCCGGCGCATCGCCTTCTTCAGAAAGTGTGACAAGAATGCTCGTAACGGCAAAAAGAGAGGCTGCCATAGTTGAAAAACCGGCAATAATTAAAGCAGCATTAAAAATATGCGGCACAAAGGATAGATGATAATTATCCAATGCTACAACAAAAGGGCTTTCCTTCGCATTAAAGGCACTCCAAGCGGCCATTAGCACGGCCAGTCCAATAGAAAGTACATAGATGATGGTTAAAGTGGAAAGCATTATTTTCCCTGCTTTTGGCGCTTCATTTGGATCCTTCAATCTTGTTGCCATCAACCCAAGTATTTCAATGCCCCCGAATGCATAAAAAGCGAATATGACCGAGGACCATAAACCTTTCATTCCACTTGGAAAAATATCTTTTGTACTAGTTGGATATTGAATGGGACGGTCGCCATCAATCACACCAAACAGGGCCAATGCCGCAATAATGATAAACATTAATATGGCTGAAATTTTAAGGATTGCCAATAAATTTTCCATTTTATTTAAAACTTTTACACCGATTAATAAAACCGTCAGTCCTAGAACGGCATAGACTGTGGCAAATATCCATAATGGAACCTTCGGGAACCAAAAGCGTGAAAAAATAGAAAGAGCCGTCATTTGGCTGCCCATTATCAGCATTTCCGAACACCAATAAACCCAGCCGCTGCTAAATCCTGCCCACCTTCCGTAGGCTTTTTTAGCGTAGCTGCGGAAACCGCCTTTTTGCGGATCCTGCACTGTCATTTTTGAAAGCGCGTCAAAAACAAAATAAGTACCAATTGCCGCGATCACAAAGGCAATTAAAATAGAAGGCCCTGTCATTTTAATCGCAAGACTTGATCCAAGGAAAAAACCTGTTCCAATCGTACAGGCTACCCCAAATAAAGAAAGCTGCCACCACTTCATATCGTTCTTTTCTTGTGAAGCACCCAATCCAAATCCTCCTTTTAAGTAAAGGACAGTTTTTCGTAAAAAAGGTTGGGGAACTTCCCCAACCTTTCTGTATTCACAATTATTGAAAAAACAGCTTATAAATTGAAGCCAGTTGCTCCAACCGATTTATCGGTATTATCCTGGTTATTATATTCTGCATCATTAAGGCCGGGTTTTTGATTTTTCCCATTTCCTAAGTACTCACCCTGATGTGAGGCTTGAGTTTTTTTAAATTTGTCCCAGTTCTCATTGACCACAAGTTCCCCTCATTTCTGTTTATCAGGCTCTGTTAAACTTGCCTGTTGATTTCCGCTCCAGGCACTCGCTTTCCGCGGGCGGTCGGGAGCCTCCTCGGCGCAAAGCGGAGGCCACTGAAAAAGTCCAAGATATTTTGCAATAGGTGATTCCCTGAAAAAACCATCCCCACTATTGACTGAAAAATCGATGAAAACCATTTTCCTCTCCCTACTTTGATGGTGAAAAACGCAATTTTTTGGGATTTTAGTTGGCAGGAAATCTCATTATTAGCAGAAAAGGACTTTTTCAGTGGCGTCGCAAAGCGCCTGCGGGGTCTCCCTTGACCTGCTTTTCCCGCAGGACATTGAATAAGCTTCCACGAATACTCACCGCACGAAGAAAATGCGATAGCATTTTCGAGGAGTCTCGCGCCTTCCGCTCCAATCAACATAGCGAGCAAATCAACAATGAGCCGTAACATAGCCTTTTTTTAAATGCTTTTACAATTATTAAGATTGCACGAGTAACTAAATCTTATTCCATTTGGTACTACAGAAACTTTTAGGATTTTGATGGAATTAAAAATTTATTACATAATCAATCGCGAATTCATTGAAAATAAAAAGAAACGATAAGAGTACAGAGGAAAAAATCCTAAGAGAGATGCATGAGGAACAAGTCTTACTTGTTTCGAAGGCGCTTGCGCTTTTCTAATTTGAAAGGGGTTTGTCATATGCTATCGACACAGCAGCTAGCTAAGTTTCGCTTACAATTATTAAAGGAAAAGTCTGAGGTCGAAGAACATTTTAAGCAAAATGATCATTTTGGCTTAGTGCGCGGTCATTCTCATGAATCAATGGGGGAATTATCCAGCTACGATAATCATCCCGCAGACGATGCAACCGAGTTATATGAACGCGAAAAAGACATTGCCTTAAATGAACATTATGAATTGCTTCTTAGTAATATAGATAGAGCCTTGGAGGCATTGGAAAACGGAACGTATGGAAAATGTGAAGTTTGCGGTAAAGAGATTCCGATTGAGCGATTAGAAGCTTTGCCTAATACTACCTTTTGTAAAGAGCATAGTCCTGATCAGGTCGTTTCTCATGATCGTCCGGTAGAGGAAGGTGTGTTAATGCCGCCGTGGGGTAAATTTGATATGGACGAAAAAGATGAAGATGTTGCCTATGATGCTGAGGATTCTTGGCAGGAGGTGGCAGAATGGGGGACATCTGAAACCCCTTCAGATTTGGCCTTCCCGCAGGATGAATACAATGATATCTATATGGAAGCGGATGAGCATATAGGATATGTGGAGGATTTTGAGAATTTTGTTGGTAATGATATAAATGGGAAAAATATTAAGGTTTATCCTAATCCGGAGCATGAACGCTATGAAGATGTCCTTGATGACGAAGGAATTATGACAAGTTTTGGTGATTTACCGGCATTTGAACATGATGCATATGTGGATGATGATAAATGATGAGAAAAAGAAAACAGCTTTCGCTATGGAGAGCTGTTTTCTCTGATTTTTATTCTTGTGTCTGACTCTTTATTTCAGGTCCATTATCGATGACAGCACCGATTTCCCCTTCCATGTACGTATCGCTTACCTGTTCATGGGTGGTGGCAAGACCTGAAGAAAGGGAATCATTTTTTTGATAATCACTTGTGTGGAAAGTGCGGCCGGCAATTTCAGTACTTTCGTTCATATTTTTTTTATTCATCAAAAACACTCCTTTAAGAAAATGGATTCAAACGTATTTTCTTCTTTTTATATAAGGATTACTCATACATCTATTGAAAAAATTTATAAGGAGCTGATTGTATGCACAAAAAAAGCCAATTTCCCACCCGTAGAGAATTAGATGAAGCGTTTCATTTTCTACAGGATCAAATCACGAGAATTTCAGTTGCGGAGGAGGAAGAGATGGTGATGGAGATGAGTGATAAAGAAGGGCAGAAAGAATAAAAAATCATTTTATTTTGGCCTTTTTTCCACCAGAGTTTCGGAGGAAATAACGGAAACCTGCCAGCGAAGGTTGTATTGGGGCAAGATTTTTTCTCTAGACCCATCTATCTTTTGTTTGGTATGATTTCAAGAGAAATTTTTGGGGTGGTTTTATATGGAAATGAGAGAAACACTGGCTAGAAAAGTGGCCTGGATTAGTGTACTTAGCAATATTCTCCTTACTCTTGGAAAAATAATCATTGGATTATATGGAAATAGTGATGCCGTGTTTGCCGATGGAATCCATTCTGCGGCCGATGTGTTTGCATCGATTATTGTCGTATTAGTAATCAAAATTTCTAATAAACCAGCAGATAACGAACACCCCTATGGACATGGGAAGGCAGAAGTTATTGTTTCTGAAATAATCGGGATATTGCTTTTTCTTGTTGCCATATATGTTGTATACGAAGGAATCAGCGGATTCTTTCATAAGGTTGAATCACCAAGTTTTTTGGCAATGTGGGTGGCTATTTTTTCCTATATAATTAAGATCATTTTATACCGGTCATCATTACGTGCAGCCAAACAGCATAATAGTAAGGCAATTGAAGCAATTGCCTATGATCATAAAGCAGATATTGTTGCTTCGATTGCCGCTGCACTAGGGGTACTTGTTTCAATAGTAGGTGTCCGTTTTAATCTTCACCTTTTAGTTTACGGTGACAAAGTAGCCAGTATATTTGTCGCATTTTTAATTTTTAAAATCTCAAAGGAAATGATAACGGAAGCTTTTGATATTTTACTCGAGCGAAATATCAACACCGAAATACTTCAGGATTATATTTCCATTGTTTCAGAATTTCAAGAGGTTAGGCGAATTGACCGGATCAGAGCAAGAGAACACGGACACTATGTTTTAGTGGACATCCGAATAGCGATTGACCATTCTAAAACGATAAAAGAGGGGCATGACTTATCTAAAGCGATCAAAAGAAAATTAATGGAGAAAAATGATAACATCGAAGAAGTGTTAATTCATTTAAATCCGTATTTTTCTGAGGAGCATAAATTCTAAAAAAACTGCTTTGTACTTTTGTGCGTTTCGGTTTATGATAAGATTGGATAGAAAAGTACGAAGGAGTTGATATTTTTGAGTTATTCTGTTGACCCAGACCCAAGTAGTCGCGGGGAAGTCAAGATTATCTTTGAATTGATTGAATTGGATTCTTCAAGAATATCAGCTCTAGAGAAGGTAGGATGGCTTCCTCAAAATTAAAGTGAGGAGGTTTAATATGTTAGAAATATTTAAAAGCAACGATGAGAGAGTTTTAGAGAAAATTGATAAGATTACTAAAGGCTGCTGGGTTAACATGTATTCACCGACACAGGAAGAAATTAATCAAGTCGCGAATGATGCCCAGATTGATGTTGATTTAATAAAAGATGCATTGGACGATGAAGAACGTCCAAGGATTGAAAGAGATAACGGCCAAGTTTATATTATCGTCGACTTTCCTTATATTACCCATGATGAATCAGGATTTCCGATTTACGAAACAATCCCAATTGGAATCGTCCTAACAGATGATTGTATTATTACCGTTTCATTAAAAGACTCCCCAATCATGGAGGAATTTAGGAAAAACCGGATAAAAGAATTTTTCACCTTCAAAAAAACCCGGTTTGCGCTACAAATTCTATTTGTGATTTCATCTTATTACCTTCGTTATCTAAAACAAATTAATAAGAAGACAAATGAAATTGAACGGGAAGTACATCAATCGATGAAAAACAAAGAATTATATGCCTTTTTAGCATTAGAAAAGAGTTTGGTGTATTTTACGACCTCATTAAAATCAAATAAGGTCGTATTGGATAAAATTCTCCGTTTTAATTATCTGAAAATGTATGAGGAAGATAAGGATTTATTAGAAGATGTTATTATCGAAAAAACGCAGGCCATCGAAATGGCAGAAACCTACCGGTCCATTTTAAATGGGATGATGAATGCCTTCGCATCGATTATTTCCAATAACTTGAATATTGTCATGAAATTTTTAACATCGATAACCATTATTCTTTCATTCCCAACGATGGTGTCCAGCTTCTACGGAATGAACGTCAATATCCCATTTCAACACAGTCCTCATTCATTTTTAATTGCATTGTTATTATCCGGATTTTTATCTTGCATAACTGCCTTGATATTTTGGAAAAAGAAGTATTTTTAAAATGCCAGCCTGTTTTCGGGCTGGTTTTGTTTGTTTATCGTAAAAAATCCATCCTTTGTTCTAAAAATGTCTAAAAATGCTGTCGTAAATATTTTTAATAATTAAATAATTTTTAGTTGATTACTAGTTTTTAATAGTGCTAGTATTAACAAGGTAATGTAAGCGTTACCAATTAATGTTTACAAGTTTTCCAAGGCTGTACATAAAGCAAAGGGAGGAATAACAATTGAGTCAAGTAGCAATCAGTTTAAAAGAAAAGGTTGAAAAATTCCTATTGGGGAAAAAGAAGCTATTCATTGATGGTCAATTTGTAGAAAGTCTCTCTCAAAAAACGTTTGATACCTATAACCCTGCTACCGGCGAAGTCCTTGCGGCGGTTTTTGAAGCCGGGCCGGAGGATATCGATCGGGCAGTAAAAGCTGCACGCAAAGCCTTTGATGAAGGTCCATGGTCAAGAATGGGTACAGCAGAACGCAGCCGCCTAATGTACAAGCTAGCAGATTTGATGGAACAAAATAAAGAAGAGCTAGCACAACTGGAAACGTTAGATAACGGAAAGCCAATTAGAGAAACAACAGCTGCGGATATCCCGCTTGCAATTGAGCATATGCGGTACTATGCAGGCTGGGCGACGAAAATCGTCGGACAGACAATTCCTGTAAACGGACCGTACTTTAATTATACCCGCCACGAAGCAGTGGGTGTTGTTGGACAAATTATACCTTGGAATTTCCCGCTTCTAATGGCAATGTGGAAGTTAGGAGCCGCACTTGCGACCGGATGTACAGTTGTCTTAAAGCCTGCTGAACAAACTCCACTTTCAGCATTATATTTAGCAGAGTTAATCCAAGAGGCAGGGTTCCCTGAAGGGGTTGTCAATATTGTTCCGGGCTTTGGCGAAACAGCCGGCCGGCCGCTTGTTGATCATCCGCTCGTTGATAAAATTGCCTTTACCGGTTCGACAGAAGTCGGGAAGTCAATCATGGAAGCAGCAGCAAAAACGCTTAAACGAGTGACGCTGGAGCTTGGCGGAAAATCGCCGAATATTATTTTACCTGATGCAGACTTAACCAAAGCAGTTCCAGGCGCTTTAAACGGCGTTATGTTTAATCAAGGACAGGTCTGCTGTGCCGGCTCACGTGTATTTATTCAGAAGAAACAATTTGATAATGTTGTTGCCGATATGGTAAGTCATGCGCAAAAAATTAGGCAGGGCTCCGGTTTACATGCAGATACCGAAATCGGGCCGCTCGTTTCAATTGAGCAGCAAAACCGTGTTCTTGGATATATCGAAAAAGGCGTGAAAGAAGGGGCAGAACTTTTAGTGGGCGGAGAAAAGCCATTTGAACAAGGATATTTTGTTTCCCCGACGATTTTTGCCGATGTACGTGATGAAATGACCATTGCTAAAGAAGAAATTTTTGGTCCGGTCATTTCTGCTTTGCCATATGAAGATCTTGATGAATTGATCGATCGTGCGAACAATAGCCAATTTGGTTTGGCGGCAGGTGTTTGGACGAAGGATGTGTCAAAAGCACACTATATTGCCGGACGACTTCGTGCCGGCACCGTTTGGGTAAATTGTTACAATGCCTTTGATGCTGCATCTCCTTTTGGTGGCTACAAACAATCAGGTATTGGCCGTGAAATGGGATCGTATGCCTTGAATAACTACACAGAAGTGAAAAGTGTCTGGGTAGCGTTGAAATAGATTCTTTGCCCGAAATTAGCCGAAAATTGATAGCGAGAACTGGAATACTTTCAGTTCTCGTTTTTTTATTGTTAAATTGGGTATGCTAAACCTATATTTGCTTATTTAAGGAGGATATTATGAAATCATTTATTGTAGGCTTTCATCAAGAAGATAATGTAGATAGCATGCAGATTCAAAAATTAAGTCAAGAGGAATTTAATAAAGCAACGGAAGGCGGAACAAGACATTTATTTGATCTAGACACTAACGTCGGTTTTTTTGTCTTTTTTGATGCAGAGGATGCAGATGGAGATGTTTCCTATTTGATGCTTCAATATGAAGAAGATAATGAAGATCCCATTGGGTGCTACTCCTTCCAGATGAAGGATTTTTACGAGTTTATGGCACTTTACTTAAATGATTTGGAGTTTAATGAAGAAATCGACGAAGAAGCTGATGAGGAGGAATACGGACCGATTCATCATTTAGCACACCTCTTGTTTCATATTGTTGAAGAAGGCAGGGATTTGGAGGTATAAAGCTCGATTTTCTTTCAAAAAAAGGTTGAGGACGCCGGAAATAATGGCGTCCTTTTCTTTTTTATGGGGCAAAAAATACATAATTAAATAGAAATTAAAATAAAGTATACTAGTCCACAAAAAATGGGAGTCCTTAAATGAGAAAAGAAATGAACCTGATAGCAGACCTTTTTTTTTACTTCCTTTGTCCACTTGTAATCTGGGAAATATGCAGACCATATTTCAATGATTATCTTGCCATAATCTTTTCCTATATGCCAGGGATGATCTATAGCTTTTATCGATTGTTCTTTTCTAGGGGGCTTAATTTCACGAGGGTATTTTTGTTCATAAATATTATTGCTGAATTGGCAGTGGTTTTATTATCTCGTTCACCCATACAAGTATTATGGAATTCAGCTTTTTACTCCATAGGACTAGCATTCCTTTACCTTACCAGTTGTTTTATTCATAAGCCTCTTTTCTTGTATTTTGCTTTAGATATATTGGTTTTACAGGGATATGACAGGGGTATAACGAAGGGGATGCTGAAAGAAACAAATTCATTAAACATTCTAAAAGCCATGACCGTTATTAATAGTATTGACCACCTCCTTTATTCCCTGCTTTTAATCCAATCCATTACAAAAAATGGAATAGAGGTATACAGTTACAGTATTATCATTGATCAGACGCTAAGTTTAATAATATCCGGGATTTCTGTCATTGGATTTATCCTATTATATAAAAATATAGATGAAATTAAATTGGTTCATCAGCTGAAGTCAAGTGGTCAACGGAGAAAAAAACGGCCAATGTTAGCTTTTACCTGGTACTATAAACATTATGAAATTAATTATTTTTTTCTCAGCAATCAGAGAAGGTAATAGTAAAAAAGACACTGGGTGCAAATCCAGTGTCTTTTGTTTAGCTTTTCCTAACTTGTTTGGAGACTTGAACTCGCGCTTTACCCATAAAAAGAATCACAATGGCTGCAAGAACAATAGGAATCAATGCAAGCACAAACGTGTGTGTAATTGATTCTGACATGGCATGAACAATTTTATCTAAAATAAAGCCGGGGATCTTTGAACGTTCGCTTGCTTGGAAAATCTCACGTGGATCACCCATTTTAAACGATGCTCCTCCTTGATTACCGGCTCCCTGCATCCCTTTAAATGCTTCCTTCAATTTATCAGTAAACATGTTCGTTTGAATCGAACCGAAAATGGTTACCCCTAATGTCATCCCAAATGAGCGAAGGAATGAATTTGTGGAGTTCGCTGTACCACGGTATTGCGGCTCCAAATTGTGCATGGACGCTGTTGGCAATAATGAGAAGGAGAAACCAACCCCGAATCCAACAAGAATCATATAAATCGTTACTAAATAACGAGCTGTATCAGGCGTCATGTTTCCAAGGAAGAACATTCCAGCCACATAGGAAATGATTGAGATAACCATCAGGTTTCGATAAGTGGTCTTAGTTAGGAAGATCCCGCCTACCGAGCTGCCTGCCACAGATCCTAACATCATCGGTGTTAAAATTAATCCGGCATTCTTAGCGGATCCGCCATATACAGCTTGCACGAAAATCGGAATAAAGACAGTGAGAATAATAAAAGTGCCGCCATATAAAAAGGAAAGAAGCTGCGACGTTGCAAATAAACGTCTTTTAAACAACCACAACGGTAAAATCGGTTCTTCCGCCTTGATTTCGGCAATGAAAAAGACGACGAAAAAGATGAAAAAGCTTGCAAATAACCCGATAATTTGTGGAGAATTCCAATCATATTCTTTTCCGCCAAATTCGAGGGCAAACATTAAGCTGACAACGGAGATGACAAGAGTAATTGCGCCAGCCCAATCAATTTTTTGCTTCGAATGCTGTAAAGATTCTTTATAAAAACGAATAATCAAAATAAGGGAAACGATTCCAATCGGAACATTTACATAAAAGACCCAATGCCAGCTAAAGGTATCGGTTATATAAGCTCCGAGCAGCGGTCCTAAAACGCTCGCTGCACCAAATACGGCACCGAGTAAACCGGTCATTTTTCCACGGTTTTCCGGCGGGAAAATATCAAAAACAATCGTAAAGGCGATCGGCATGAGAGCCCCGCCGCCAATCCCTTGAATGGCCCGGAAGATACTTAACTGAATGATGCTTTGTGCCAATCCGCAAAGGGCAGATCCGATTAAAAATACAGCTAATCCGAATATGAAAAAGCGTTTCCGCCCGAACATGTCTGACAGCTTCCCGAAAATCGGCATACCCGCCATAACAGCAACCATATAGGCGGACGTTACCCAAATAAATTTGTCAAAACCGCCAAGGTCTGACACGATTGTTCCCATCGCCGTCGCTACAATCGTATTATCCATAGCCGCCATTAAAATCCCTAATAGCAGACCCGCAACAACGAATTTAAGGTTATTATCTTTTTTTATCATAAAATATCTCCTTATTCATTCCTGAAATTTAAAGTAATCGTTTTAATAAACCTCCTTTATTTTAAAAATGGGATAAGATAAAATAAACATTAGAATACCGTATATCTTGATAATCAAGATATTTTAATTTTAAAAGGAAGGATGAAAACTGTCAATGGCTATGTCCAATCATCCTGAGCTCATTAGTCAATTAATTAGCGGCTTGCGAAGATTAACCACGAGAACGGTTCTTTTTCAACAAAAGGCCGCTCATACTCTTGGGGTTATTCACACTGATTTTAAAACGGCTGACATTTTGAATGAAGTCGGACCCCTGACTGCAGGTGAGTTAGGAAAAATGACAGGTCTTAGCACTGGATCTGTTACTGCTTTAATCGACAGGCTCGAGCAAGCAGGGTTTGTGAGGAGAGAAAAGGATCCGGGCGACCGTCGTCGGGTCATAATCGTTCCCGTTAAAGAACGTCAGCAGTATATCAAAGAGCATTATGTCCCTTTAAACAAATCTTTTTCAGAATTATGCTCACACTATAATGAAGCGGAATTATCGCTTATTATTGGCTTTATTGAAAAAACGATTGCCATTCATGAACAAGAAATTCAACGAACCGGTCAATCGGATTAGGAAGGATGTAAAGAGTTTATGTATCAAGTTAAAGTATATAAAGATAACGCATTGGATGTTTATGAACTGATTCATTCGGGAGCTGATTCCTGGTTAAAGGTCGTTCCCGAGCGCGGAGGAATTATTATCGGCTTTGGAGTTAACGGAGAAGAAACACTTTTCCTCAACAAAGAAACTTTATATAATCCTGATAAAAATATCAGAGGCGGTATTCCGATTCTTTTTCCGATCTCCGGTCAATTAGATAACGGCGAATATGAATGGGACGGGAAAGTTTTTCAAATGAAAAATCATGGTGTGGCAAGAAATCAGTCATGGGAAATAATTGCCACCAAGGCAGATCAAGATCAGGCATCCATTACTTTATGTTTAAAAAGTAATGAAGAAACTAAAAATGAATATCCATTTGATTTTGAATTAATTTTCACCTATACCTTAAATGAAGCCGGGTTAGAGATACATCAGCAATACATAAACCATTCCGAATCATCGATGCCAATGTATCCGGGTTTTCATCCATACTTCAAAACAACATATAAGGATTTGTCATATGTAACGGATGCAAAAACGTACTTGGATTATAATGATATGGCGGTAAAAGAAATGGAAGGAAGCTTGGACTTAACGGAAAAGAAGGAATCCTTCGCACTTTTGGATGCAGCCCAAAGAGAAATTGAATTTGAATTACCTGATCGCCAGAAAACGATAAGGCTGACATATGGTGAGGAATTTAAATATGTTGTCCTGTGGACGGAAAAGGGCCAGGATTTCGTTTGTGTGGAACCATGGATGGCATTAACAAATGAACTCAACCGGAAAGAGCAATTGGTTATGGTTCAGCCGGGGGGAAATTTGAAAACCGGGCTGAAGATTTTCGTAAAATAAAAGAAGGTCAGCCTCTAGATAGTCTTCTTGGCAAATATAATAAAAAGAACCATCATTTCCTTCATGGGATTGATGGTTCTTGTGTTTAAATAGATATAAATGATCTTTCTTCGTCTTGGTTGTTCTTGTTCGCATGTCAGTAAAAACAAACGGACTACGCTTTGCTTCAGGATTCATTCTTCCTTCACGCGTCAGCTTTTCGCGCAGTTTTTTGGCTTTTGACTTTGCCATAAAATCACTCCTCATATAATGGTACATTCCATTATATTACATTAAGAGCGTATTTGCGAGGTGTTTTAGGATTCTTTTACACTTAAATTTTGTTCGCTTTTTAATTTCTGTGATGAAGCCTGTTTACGTGTATGCAAGAAATAGTAGAGAACAGCTCCGAAAAGAATATAGAAGGAAGATAAGTAATATAAAGAACTATAATCCATTTTTGCCACAACCAAGCCCACTAAAAACGAACCCAGCGCAATACCCATATCAAAAATCGATAAAAAGGTAGCTGTTGCTATGCCTCTTTTTCTAGGTGCAGCATCCTGAATGGCAATTGTCTGAAAGGTTGGAAAAAGGGTTCCCCATCCTAAACCAATTATTCCAGCTGAAACGAGGAAAGTAACCGCTCCACCGCTTCTGCTTAAAACAAACATTCCGATTGCAAATAGAAAAATGGCTGGAAAGGTAATAACGTTAGAACCATATTGATCCAACCATTTTCCAGTAAACGGTCTTGACATTAACAGAACAATAGCATATACCACAAAGAAAAGACTTGAGACATGTTCAAGATGAATTTCATTTGCATAAACCGATACGAATGAAAGTAGGGCTGAATAGGCGATTGCAAGGAAGCCGCCAACAATCGCAATTGGAACAGCAGAAGCTTCGACAAGGTTTCGAATGGAAAAAGCTGAACGAACTACCATTTGCTTTGATTGTTCTGTTTTCGTAAGCTTAACACTTAAACCGGTAATCAAAGCACCGACAGCAACAATCACACTGATGATAAACATGATTTTTGCGCCCCATTGTTGAATGGCCATCAAACCGAAAAATGGACCTATTACCATTGCCATATTTGTCGACATAATAAAGTATCCCATTCCTTCTCCGCGGCGTGAAGTCGGAATGATGTCGGCAACAATTGTACCTACAGCTGTTGTCGCCATACCAAAACCAACTCCATGTAACAGACGAATCACAAGAAAACCGATGACGGTTTTTGGGAAAAAGTATAAGAGTGAGGCACCCGCGAAAATTAAAAGTGCTATTAACAATACTTTTTTATTCCCAACCCTTTCAAGCCATTGACCCGCGATCGGCCGTGAAATGATGGAAGAAAGCAAAAAGACAGTGGTCATTAATCCTGCTTGGGTGGCACTGCTGTGAAATTCCTTTAATGCAAAAATGGGAAGGGTAACAAGCAGGATATAAAAAGTCAAAAACAGAAAAAAATTACTTAAGGAAATACTGATAAAATCCTTTGTCCATAGTTTAGGTTTGTTCATGTGATGCACTCCTTTATAAAAGATTCTTTAACCATTCGCTTTGTAAGGAGAAAAGTTGTTCTTGGGATTCATCTGGGAAATTTTTTAATAACGACTGATTATGATCGATAACCGCTTTTTCCCACTTTGGATACTCCTTTAAGGCCGCTTCGGTTAATTGAATATGCTTTTCCCGTTTGTCTTTCCCCGGCACTTGTGTAACATATCCTTGTTTGACTAGTCTTTGAATGGTTCTTGTCATCGGCGGTGCTTCAACAAATAAATACTCACAAAGTTCTTTTTGCGTTAAGGAACCTTTTGTTTTTAAAACAAAAATGACAGCCCACTGAGCGCCGTATAGTCCAAATGATTTCAATACTTCATTGAGTTTGTTGGTGAGGTGTCTTGAAAGCTGATGAAGTGTATGGAATAATTCGTGGCTATGCATGATGAAAATCACTCCGGATATTTAATTAGTAAAATTAGTTACCTAGGTAACTATAAGGTGTTTTATAAGGATTGTCAAGAAATGTTCACAGTTTGAAGTGTCACAATAGCGTTTGCGGAATCATTGAGAATTCGCGCGGAATGAAAAGGAAAGTTCGCGGAATGCTCAGGAATTCGCGTGGAATTAATAAAAAAGTTCGCGGAATAATCAAGCAAACGTGCGGAACCCATATGAATCCCGTAGGAGAACCATAAAAGTTCGCGGAATGCTCAGGAATTCGCGCGGAATAAATAAAAAAGTACGCGGAATAATCAGGAATTCGCGCGGAATTAATAAATAAATTCGCGGAATCATCGAACAATCGCACGGAATCCATATGAATCTCGTAGGAGAACCATGAAAGTTCGCGGAATGCTCAGAAATTCGCGCGGAATTAATAAATAAGTTCGCGGAATTATCGAGCAAACGCGCGGAATCCATATGAATCTCGTAGGAGAACCATAAAAGTTCGCGGAATGCTCAGGAACTCGCGCGGAATAAATAAAAAAGTTCGCGGAATCATCAGAAATTCGCGCGGAATTAATAAATAAGTCCGCGGAATCATCGAACAAACCTGCGGGAAAAAATAAAAATCCCGCGGAACGATGATGATTTTCCGCGGAATCTAAAAACTCTTATTAAAAAATCCTACCTTAACACATTGAAATACCTAGCCTCAGGATGTGCAAATACAATCGCCGAAACTGAAGCTTCCGGTTCCATCATGCATCCTTCAGTTAATTGAATACCAATTTCTTCTGGACGGATCAGACCGAACAATTTCTTCTGATCTTCTAACTCAGGACAAGCAGGGTATCCAAAGGAGAAACGCTGACCTTGATAATGTGCCGCGAAACGATCCTGCATCGAGAAATCAATTGGATCCGGGAATCCCCAGCGGTCGCGCATTTGCCGGTGAATCAATTCAGCAAAACCTTCTGCAGTTTCAAGTGCAAGTGCTTGAAGAGCATGACACTCCAAGAATCGTCCTTCACTTTTAAATTGCTCAGCTCGTTCACGAATGCCGCGGCCTGCTGTTACTGTAAAGAAGCCGACATAATCTTTCTCACCGCTATCAACTGACTTAAGAAAATCAGCTAAACACAAATGCGGTGCTGACTCCTGGCGTGGGAAGTCAAACGTTTCAATGACCTGTTCAGGGTTTTCAGGATGATAAATAATTACTTTGTTCCCATCCGATTGAGCCGGGAAAAATTGATAAACTGCTGCAGGTGTGATCCAATTATTTTGACTGGCATCTGCTAGCAATTGATCGACTACTCCTTTTACCTTTAGCGCCTTTTCATCCTTCTCGGCTACTAATTTTGCGATTTTCCCTTTTACGCCAAGATGATGGCCGATCAACATTTGCATATTGATATACGGTTCAATATGAGATAGAGAATATGATCTTAGTAAATGCCTCTTCGTATCCATTGGCGTAAAGACAGGAACCTGTGTTGACACTGCCGGCTTTGGTTTTACCGCGACGGAAACAGTAGCTGGGCGTTCATATTCCCTAGGAATATCTAAAGAGGCTAACTTTTTACTTTTCTCTTCTAACAAATTTTGAACTTCCTCTTCCGAATTCAGCTGATTCGCAAGGGCAAGACCTGTCATCGCATCCTTTGCATAAAGGACGAGACCATCATATTCCTTGGAAATTTTGGTATCGGTAAACTTTCGTGAAAGGGCAGCGCCTCCAACTAAAATCGGCACGGAAATTCCCGCTTCCTTCATATCCTGTGCCGTTAAGACCATTTGCTGTGCTGATTTTACCAGTAAGCCGGATAATCCAACCATATCAGGTTTTTCCCTACGAATCGCCTGAACCAAATCGGTTGGTGAAACCTTTATGCCCATGTCGATGACATCATAACCGTTATTGCTAAGGATAATGTCGACAAGGTTTTTACCGATATCATGAACATCGCCTTTGACGGTTGCTAAAATAACTTTTCCTTTTGAAGAGGAAACATCGCCTTTTTCCATGTACGGTTCTAAAAACGATACGGCTGCTTTCATGACTTCGGCACTTTGCAGCACTTCAGCAACAATAAGCTGATTATCGTTAAAGAGACGGCCGACTTCCTTCATCCCTTCCATTAATGGACCATTAATAATCTCAAGCGGTGCAGGATAGGCTTCGAGTGCTATGGCTAAATCCGGAAGCAATCCTTCCTTTGTTCCTTCTATAACGTAATAAGCAAGACGCTCCTCCAAAGTCATATTCGGAACTGTCACTTTAGCTTCCTTCTTTTTGCCCCGATAAAATTCAGTAAATGTAGCCAACGTTTCATCAGTTGTATTAAAGAGGAGCTCTTCTGCCATTGCCACTTCTTCTTTGGATATCGAAGCGAATCGCTCCAGTTTTTCTGTATTGACAATCGCATAATCAAGCCCGGCCTGTGTGCAGTGGTAGAGGAAAACTGAGTTTAACACTTCACGGCCAACAGGTGGAAGTCCGAATGATACGTTGCTGACTCCGAGAATGGTTTGTGTTTCAGGAAGCTGTTCTTTGATAAGGCGAATTCCTTCAACGGTTGCTTTTGCCGAACCAATATATTGTTCATCCCCGGTACCGACCGGAAACACAAGCGGGTCGAAAATAAGATCCTGCGGGTTAAGATGATATTTGTTGACTAACAAGTCATAGGACCGCTTCGCAATGGCTAATTTTCGCTCCGCCGAAACACCCATGCCTTCTTCATCAATGGTTCCAACAACAACAGCTCCGCCGTAACGATGAATTAACGGTACAATCGCTTCGAAGCGTTCTTCGCCGTCTTCAAGATTGATCGAATTAATGATGGCCTTTCCTTGTGAAAACTTTAGCGCCCTTTCGATTACCTTTTCATCCGTTGAATCGATAACAAGCGGTACCTTGATTTTCTTCACCACTTCTTTAATGAAGTTTTCCATATCGACAATTTCTTCACGATCGGGATCGGCAAGGCAAATATCGATGACATGTGCGCCGCTTTTTACCTGTGCTCTGGCAATTTCCGAAGCTTCCTCAAATTTCCCCTCGATAATCAACCGTTTAAATTTACGCGAACCAATAACATTTGTTCGTTCGCCCACCATAATCGGGCGGAGGGTAGGGTCGTCGTAAATAAATGGCTCAATGCCAGAAACCATGTGAGTTAATGATGATTTGGTTTCCCGCGGCTGGTAATTTTGCATCACTTCAGAAATGGCGCGAATATGCTCCGGAGTGGTACCGCAGCATCCGCCAACAATGTTAAGCCATCCTTGGGCCGCAAAGTCCCCAAGCTTCTTCGCCAAGGTTTCAGGTGTTTCATGATAGTGTCCTTCTTCATCCGGTAAACCGGCATTCGGATAACAGCTGACAGCAGATGTAGCCAAATTCGCCAATGAGCGGATATGCTCCTGCATAAATTCCGGACCTGTTGCACAGTTCAAACCGACCGCAACCGGATTCATATGTTCAATAGAAATATAGAAGGATTCAATGGATTGACCGGCAAGCGTAGTGCCCATTGGTTCAATGGTTCCTGATAGCATTAACGGCAGCGTTTTGCCTGTTTTTGAAAAAGCATTTTGGATCCCAACGAAACCGGCTTTGACATTCAACATATCCTGACTCGTTTCAAGAAGAAGAAGGTCGACTCCGCCGTCAATCAAGCCAATGGCTTGTTCTTCATAGGAAGCAGTGAGTTCATCAAACGTTGTCCCGCCGGTGACACTTAAAGTTTTTGTCGTCGGTCCCATCGAACCGGCAACATAGCGGGGCCATTCATCTGTCGAAGCCTTTTGTGCTTCCCGGCCCGCGATCAGTGCGGCGATTTTATTAATTTCATACGCTTTGTATCCAAGTCCATATTCATCAAGGACAATGCTCGTTGCCCCGAAGGTATTGGTTTCTATGATATCTGCTCCTGCCTCTAAATATTCTTTATGAATAGTAGCAATCACCGAAGGAGCTGTTAAATTCAAGTTCTCGTTACAGCCATCATATTCTTCACCGCCGAAGTCGGCAGCCGTAAGATTGGCCCGCTGGAGCATCGTACCCATTGCCCCGTCCATTATGAGGATTCGTTTCTTTAGTTGATCAATAAATGGAGCTTTCGACATAGCTGTTCCCCCTAATCTGACTTGCACGCTGACGGGCATAAATTGCCAACTCTGCTGTTAGTTCATAGCGTAAAAATGGTGTAATTAAATAAATTCCGTTAAATAGGTCAAGGGCTGCATCAATTAATGATTTCGTAATTTCAATTCCTTCACGAACGGCAAGCTCAGGATTGTCATTTAAGGCAGCCATAGATTCGCGAATGCTATCGGAGATTTTGATTCCCGGGACTTCGTTATGAAGAAACTCGGCATTTTTGCTGCTTAACAATGGCATTAAGCCGATATAAATCGGTGCTTCTAGATGCTTGGTATTTTCATAGACTTCGAGTAATTTCTCTTCGGAAAACACCGGCTGAGAGATAAAGTAATCGGCCCCGAAGTGAATTTTCTTTTCAAGCCTTTTCACCGCTTTCTCGAGTGAGCGAACGTTTGGATTAAAGGCAGCGGCAATGCTAAAGGCGGTCTTTTGTCCAAGATCTTTTCCTGAAAAAGATAACCCGTTATTCAGCTGCTTAATCATTTGGATTAACTCGAATGATGAGACATCGTAAACGGATGAAGCTCCAGGGAAATCTCCCACTCTGGCAGGATCGCCGGTAATCGCCAATACATCATGCATCCCCAGGGTATGAAGGCCCATTAAATGAGATTGCAGGCCAATGATATTACGGTCTCTGCAGGCAATATGGATAAGTGGTCTCATTCCTAACTCTTGTTTAACCAAATATCCTAATGATTCATTCGAAATTCTTACAGAGGCAAGGGAATTATCGGCTAGCGTAATCGCATCGATTCCTGCTTCTTTTAATGCTCTTGCCCCTTCAAAAAACTTAGTCGTATCGAGCTTTCTCGGAGGATCTAATTCGACGATTACGGACGGCTTTTCTTTTACGAGTTCCTGAAGAGGAGAATCCTCCCGCTTCGCCGGAACAGAAACGGCTTCAACAATAATCTTCTCCGGCTTTAATTTTACGCTTTTTTCTGAAATCGGTACACTATTCTTTAGTTCGGAAGCAAAGGCCTTAATGTGTTCCGGTGTTGTCCCGCAGCAGCCGCCAAGCAAGCGGACACCTTCTTTTCGAAAGGCTTGTGCGGACTGCCGAAAATAATCTGCATCACTTTCATAGTGGAATTTTCCGTCTGTATAGGTCGGAAGACTGGCATTTGGATACGCCGAAAGATATGCATGCTTTGGCAGTTCGATCTGTTCAAGTGCTACGAGCATATGATGGGGACCGAGCCTGCAATTGAGGCCGACTACATCTGCACCAAGTCCTTCAAGACGCTTTAGGGCATTATTTACGGGTATTTGATTTTGCAAAATTCCCGGCTCCTGCAAGGAAACCTGAGCAATGATTGGCAGCTTTGTTTCCTTCCTGGCGATGGTGAGAATGGTTTCAAGCTCTTCAAAGTCATAAAAGGTTTCGAGCAGTATTCCGTCCACACCCTCTAACAATAGACAATACAGCTGCTCACGGAAGCTCCGCTTTATATCTTCCTTTGTAATAGAATTAGGCTTGATACCGCGATTTCCGCCAATCGTACCAAGAACATATGCTTGATTTCCCGCAGCGATTTTGGCATTTCGGACAGCGGCGCTATTAATTTCTTTAACAGAGTCCTCCAGACCGTATCTTAGCAGCTTCAGATAGTTGGCCGCATAGGTATTGGTTTGGATGACATCTGAACCGGCATCGATATAAGCTTTATGGATAAGCTGGATTTGCTCCGGGTGAGACAGGTTTAATTCTTCAAAACAACAATCCGTCCCATATGAGTAGAGAAGTGTGCCCATGGCGCCGTCAGCAATTAAAATTTGATTTTGTAATTTTTCTAAAAAGCTCATGAGGATTCTCCTTGCTGTAAAACTAATTCTTTTTGCTGAATAGATTCCAGGGCATCAGAGAAATCCTTAATAAGGTCATCGGGATTCTCCAGGCCAACTGATAAACGAATCAGGCTATTTTTAATACCGCGTTTTTCCCTCTCTGCTTCGGGCATTGCGGCATGAGACATTTTGGCCGGATAAGATAAAATCGACTCAACCGCCCCGAGGCTTACAGCAAAAACAGGGATCTTAACCTTTGAAACAAAGGAACGAAGGGCATCCTCATCAGCCAGTTCAAAGGATAAAACCGCTCCGGGACCGGCTGCTTGGCTTTTTTGCACATGGTATTGCGGATGATGCTCAAGGGCCGGATAATGTACCTTTGCAACGAGCGGATGCGCATCTAAAAATTCCGCCAGTTTAATCGCTGATTTTTGCGATTGTTCCAGGCGAACGTGAAGTGTCTTTAATCCCCTTAGAACGAGCCATGCATCCTGAACGCCAAGGATTGCCCCAAAGCCATTTTGCAAAAAGCCCAATCGTTTCGCCAAATCTTCGTCCTTGACAACGGCAAGTCCTGCGACGACATCACTGTGACCGGACAAAAATTTAGTGGCACTATGCAGCACAACATCTGCGCCAAGCTCCAATGGTTTTTGCAGGGCAGGAGTTAGAAAGGTATTATCGACATAGGTTAATGCCCCAATTTCCTTTGCTAATTCGCATATTGCTTTGATATCCGTTACCTTCATTAACGGGTTGGATGGTGTTTCGACATAAAATGCTTTTGTATTTGGCTGAATCGCCTGTTTTACTTCATCTATATTGGTCATATCGACAAAGGTATGCTCAATTCCGAATCTCGTCAGAACCTGTGTAACCATCCGAAACGTACCGCCGTATACATCTTCGGTAATAACCATGTGATCACCTTGAGAAAGAAGAAGAAAAGCGGTTGAAATGGCGGCCATTCCTGATGAAAAGGCAAAACCTTTAGTGCCGCCTTCTAATTCGGCAATCACATCCTCCAACGCTTCTCTTGTTGGATTTAAACTGCGGCCATAATCATATTTACCAAACTGATCGAAATCCGCTTGGTGGAAGGTGGATGCATGCTGGATCGGTACACTTACTGCCCCAGTAGCAGGATCAACCTTGTGCTTATTATGAAGGAGTCTTGTTTCAAATGTATATTCACCCATTATGCAATCACTCCTTCTTTAATTTTGGCAAATGCCTGTTCAAGATCCTGTTTAATATCCTGTGAGTCTTCAATTCCAACGGAGAAACGCAATAAACGATTGCACACTCCTTGTTGGATTCGTATCTCTTCCGGTATATCAGCATGTGTTTGTGTTGCCGGATAAGTAATGAAGCTTTCCGTACCGCCAAGACTTTCAGCAAAAGAAATGAGAGATAAACCTTGTAGGAACGGATTCACCCAAGATTCATCTTTGATCCGGAAAGAAAGCATTCCGCCTTTTCCAGGATAAAGGACGTCAGTTACACCGTCATGATTAGAAAGATATTCAACAAGTTCCTTCGCATTTTTCTCATGTCTTTCCATTCGGAGGGCTAGTGTTTTCATTCCGCGCATGACCAGCCAAGAATCGAATGGACCAAGAACTCCACCTGCTCCGTTGTGATATAATGCCAGGTCTTGACAAATTTTTTCACCCTTCGCAACAATCAGCCCGGCAAGGACATCATTGTGTCCGCCTAAGTATTTAGTGGCACTATGAATGACAATATCGGCACCAAGTTTGATTGGCTGCTGGAGGAGTGGAGTATAGAAAGTATTGTCAACAATCAGCAAGATTCCGTGTTTCTTGGCAATTTTTGAAATAGCGGAAATATCTGATTCCTGCATGAGGGGATTGGTCGGAGTTTCAAGAAAGATGGCCTTTGTATGAGGAGTAATCTTACTTTCCACTTCGTCCGGACAACACGTATTCACATATTGAGTCTTTAAGCCCCATTTTTTAAAACCTTGCTCTAACAAACGGTAGGTACCGCCGTATAAATCTTCACTTATTAACCATTCATCTCCGGATTGGAATAATGAAAGAATCGTATAGATGGCTGCCATTCCCGAGCTGCAAGCATAACCTTGGTCCCCATATTCCAAATCGGCAATTGCTTTTTCAAGGAGCTGGCGAGTCGGATTTCCTGTGCGGCTATAGTCAAAGCCCGTTGACTGGCCAATCCCCTCATGACGGTAAGCCGTTGAAAAATAAACAGGTGGGTTTACAGTTCCTGTTGCGGTTTCACTGCGATTTCCAATTTGAGCAAGCTTCGTTTCAATTTTATACATGTCATCCACTCCCATTTTTTAAAATAATAATAAAAAAAAGCCTTCTTATAAGAAGAAGACTTTGTCTGTTCGGACCGTTCAGTCATTCTTCTTATCTCGCAAATTACCTAGAATTTGCAGGACTTAGCACCTTTTCAATGAAAAAACCATTGAAGGTTGCTGAGGTGTCTTCGGGCCATTCCCTCAACCTCTCTTGATAAGAAAGCAATATTTAGATTATTTATAAAATTTACTACAATTTCGCGGGGGTGTCAATTGGTTTTTTATTTTTCTCAATGGCTGATTCAAGATTAGAAAATTATGAAAAAATTTAAAGTTAATTTCCAAGAAAGATGTTGACACTAATATTAAGAGATGATATTTTTAATCTACAAGGTGTTCTTAATAATGAACTATATTGAACAGTAAATTGTCATGTAGAATCCAAATGAACATTGTCATAAAAAGCAAGAAACATAGATTTACATGGTTTTATAACAATGAAATAATAGTTGGTAATAAGGGAGAATCATTGTGAATGAACCCTTATCGATTAACTATGGATTGCGTGTTCTGTTTAAAGAACTACAAGCTGGTAACGTTCTATATTTTAATACTACATATAAATTATTTAAACTACATACAGTTTATTTCATGCTTGGCAGGAGGAAAAGATGAGTGCTATTGCTGGTATTTATCATTTGAACGATGAACCTATTAATCTAGAACATGGCAGGCGGATGATGAAAGATTTGGAGAAGTATCCGGCTGATGATGTTCAAATATGGCATAGTGACAAAGTCTTTCTTGGCTGCCATGCCCAGTGGATCACACCTGAATCGATTGGTGAAAAGTTGCCTAACTATGATCATGATAGGAAGTTAGCCATTACGGCTGATGCGATTATTGATAATCGTGAGGAATTGTTTGAAAGACTGCAGGTCAAAAAATCTGATAGAAAAACAATAACAGATAGTGAACTTATTCTTCTTTCCTATGATAAATGGGGAGAGGATGCACCGAAGTATTTAGTTGGCGATTTTGCTTTTATGATTTGGGATGAGAAAAAACAACAATTTTTTGGAGCCAGGGACCCTTCGGGATATCGAACACTTTATTATTATTATAATCAATCCAAACTAGCATTTTGTACAACTATCCAACCGTTATTGTCCCTGCCGTATATTGAAAGGAAATTAAATGAAAACTATATTGCTGAGTTTTTGGCAATTACGGGAATGATTGATACTGTAGATGCTCGTATGACGCCTTATTGCAATATAGATCAAATACCACCATTTCATTCAATTACTATTATTAAAGATAAAATAAAGTTAACTAAATATGGTGTTTTTACTCCTAGTGAGCAATTAAAACTAAAATCAGATGAAGAGTATGTTGAGGCATTTCAAGAGGTTTTTCAAAAATCAGTAAACTCTCGGCTAAGAACTTATCGTAATATTGGTTCATTTTTAAGTGGGGGTTTAGATTCAGGAGCTGTTGTTGGTTTTGCTGCAAAAGAATTGAAAAAGGAAAATAAGTTATTACATACATTTAGTTATATCCCACCAAGTGATTTTGTGGATTTTACATCTAAACAATTAATGCCTGATGAAAGGCCATTTATTAATAAAACCATTCAGTTCGTGGGTGGAATCTCTCCTAATTTCTGCGATTTTAAGGGTAGGAATTCTTATTTGGAAATTAATGATACTCTTGAAGTGATGGAAATGCCTTATAAATTTTTTGAGAATTCCTTTTGGTTAAAGGGAGTATTTGAGAAAGCCCACGAAAAAGGAATAGGGGTATTACTGAATGGAGATAAAGGAAATTTTACGATATCTTGGGGTTTTGCCTTAGACTATTACGCGATCCTATTAAAGAGGTTGAAATGGTTGCGTCTATTGCAGGAATTGAATCAATATAGTAGAAATACTGGTGGAGATAGGTACCGAAATCTCCCTTTTATTACAAGAATAGGATTTCCAATTATTGATAAAGTATTTTCGATTAGGACACCACAAAAATACAATACATTAATTAATCCAACTTTTGCACATCGAACAGGTGTTTTTCAAAAACTAAAAGATCATGGATTAGATGGGTCAGGATGGCTTGCAACATCAAACTTATATGAGCAAAGAAGGGTTACATTTGAGGATCTTTTACCTTGGAATTCAGGGAATACACTGGATTCTAAGCTTTCCTTACGATATTCATTATGGAAACGTGATCCAACTAACGATATACGAGTTGTCCAGTTTTGCTTGTCTGTTCCAGAAGAACAATGTGTACAAAATGGATTAGATCGAGCCCTTATTCGGAGATCTACTAAAAAAATTTTACCTGACCAAGTTAGGTTAAATCAACGAATTCGAGGGATTCAAGCTGCTGATTGGGTTCATCGGATGACTCCTTATTGGGACCGCTTTATAGAAGAAATTAAGCAACTTAGTGAAGATAAAACAATGTTAGAGTTTGTGGATGGTCAAGTAATAGGATCTGCTTTACTCAAAGCCGAGCAAGGAGCTCAAAGAGAGCATATTACTGATCCAGAATATAGAAAGCTAATGCGAAGTTTAATTGTATATCGTTATATTAAAAAAAATTTTGAAAGGAGGTGATACTATGAAAAAGGAATGGCAGAAACCAACATTGGAAATGCTGGATGTAAAAATGACAATGGCTCAATTTTCTGGTACTCATGTTGATGGTTCTTATGACGCCCAGCATCCACCTCAAACAGTACCTGATCCAAATAACCCAGGTAAAGGTATTGGCTTGGTTATGAGTTAAATCATTTATTTTATTCAATTATCAATACACGGGCTTTTTATACATTTGAAGTCACGAAGGTAGCAGTACATTTTTTTAAAAAGAACAAATTTCAAATGCCCTTATATTATGAATAAATGATATAAGGGCTTTTATCATAGTCGGGATAGTAACGGAGTGAAAAGAATGTTAAAAGTTAAGGAAAAGGTGAAATATCAGGCTTTTGGCTTATCCATTTATAGTGAAATTACTCTGCCTGAATTACCAATAATTAGTAATGAGGGGAATATAACAGATATAGAAATAAAATTTGGTGATCTATCGGAAATATGGAATGAATTATCAGGTAAGGAATTTGATTTCGTAATTAATGAAAATTTAGTAATTTTCCAAATTCCTAGTGTCGCAATATTTTCTATTCAAGATGGAAAAGATATTACCGTTTCACCTTTGAATGATGCGGATGAGGATATAATTAGAATATTTATTCTTGGAACTTGTATGGGTGCTGTATTGATGCAGAAAAAGATATTCCCTTTACATGGTAGTGCAATAGCCATTAATGGTAAGGCATTTGCTATTGTAGGTGACTCTGGTGCTGGGAAATCCACCCTTGCATCTGCATTCTTAAGTAATGGTTATAAACTTTTAAGTGATGATGTAATAGCCGTTTCCTTTTCACAAATTGATAAAACTCCAATTGTTGCCCCATCTTATCCTCAGCAAAAGTTATGGCAGGATAGTTTAAATAGTTTTGGAATGGAAGCTAGCAATTACCAATCGATTTATGGCAGAGAAAACAAATATTGTATTCCAGTTTCCTCCCAATACATCACTGAACCATTACCTCTTGCTGGGATTTTTGAACTAGTGAAAACTGAGGAAAAAGAGATAGACATCTGTCCTATAGAAAATCTTAATAGGTTCCATACTCTCTTTATGCATACCTACAGAAATTTTTTTATTGAAAGATTAGGGTTAATGGACTGGCATTTTAGTTTTTCAGCTAATATCCTTAAACACGTGGAAATTCACCAATTGAAACGTCCAATGAAGGGTTTTAGTGCTTCTCACCTAGTATCCATAATATTAAATACAATAAAAAAAGGAGATTAAATGATGATTACTAAAGGAAATATTTCATTAGATCAATCCATTTCACAGGTAAAGGGACACCTTGTTAGTGATATGGGTGGGGAAAAGGTAATGTTAAGTGTTAAAAATGGAAAATATTATAATTTAGGCAAAACTGGTGGAGTTATTTGGGACCTAATTGAAGAAAAGGTAGAGGTTAATCAATTGATTACAACTTTAATATCAAATTATAATGTCGAGCAGTCAGAATGTGAGGAACAAGTTATTTCCTTTTTGAAACTTTTATTGGAGGAAGAAATAATTGAAATAAATGTAAACTTATAATCTAGAAAGCAATATTTAATATAAGTAGGGAGTATTAAATGAATGTGTTGAAAAGAATAATCCTTTTTTTGTTTTTTGACTTGGAAACAAAGTTCATATTAATAGAGGCTTTTATACTTCTAGCTTGGGCTCGAGTTTTTAAAAGTATGTCATTTTCAAAGGTGGCAACTTCTTTAGGTGAGCAAATGTCTGAAACATCTTATATTACGGATGAATCAAATATAAAGTTAATTAAGCATGTATCTAAAGCAATAAATATTATGAGCCGTTATACTTTTTGGGAAAGCATGTGTCTTGTAAAAGCCATTGCTGCAATGAAAATGTTGGAAAGACGAAAAATCGAAAGTACTATTTACTTTGGTACTGCAAAAGATGTGACTGGAAAAATAATTGCTCATGCATGGTTACGCAGTGGCCCTTACTATATTACGGGATTCGAAGAGATGAATAGGTTTACCGTTGTTGGTAAATTCGCAAAAAGAATTAGGGCTGAAAATATTAAGGGAGAAAATAATGGATAACAACTTAAGTCTCAATTTAGCTCAGGTTCCTAAAGAACTTAAGCTAATACTTGAAATTTTAAACGCGAAAAATATTGAAAATATCAGAGAATTGTCCGCTGATATTGATTGGGGACTATTTCAGGAATTAGCAATGCATCATCGAGTGTATCCACTATTGTATTCTACCATAATGAAGATGGATGGGAACTTGATTCCTTCGAATATTGTCGAAGTATTATATCAGCAGTATAAAATTAATACTTTTAGAATGCTTCAATTGGGTGCAGAAATGGAGATAGTGGATAAAGCATTTAAAGAAAATGATATTTGCACTATTTTTTTAAAAGGACCTATTTTAGCAGCTGAACTTTACGGTGATCTATCACTCCGTCCTTCCAGTGACATAGATATCCTTGTTCCAATAAATGATCTAGAAAAAGTGGATGAGATACTATTAAAGTTTGGCTATGTGCAGGAAGACCTTTTTAAATCAATTTTAGGTGACTGGAAATGGAGAAACCATCATAAAGAGTACTACCATTCTCAAAAGGGTATCAAAGTTGAAATTCATTGGAGGTTAAATCCTGGTCCTGGGAAAGAGCCTAAATTTAATGAACTGTGGAAAAGAAAAAGTATAAGCAAGAAATCATTGTTTTTTTTAGGGGAAGAAGACTTATTTTTATTTCTTGTTTCTCATGGTGCGCGCCACGGATGGTCACGACTACGTTGGTTAATTGATATTGATAAAATTGTGAAAAAAGGACTTGATTGGATAGCTCTTAATAAATTATTGAAGAAATATAACTATCTACATATTGCTGATCAGGCATTAATCTTATCTTCACAATTATTAAATACACCTATTTCCAAAGAAACAGAATTATTAAATATTAGAAAAAGGCCATTAAGGTTAGCGCAAGAGGCCGTTTTTTATTTTGAAAATATGGTGAATCTACACTCACCTCCAGTTCCTAAGGATGTAGCAATGTATCACAAGCATCATTTATTTTCTCTTATGTCTACTCAGCAAAAGCTTTTATTTGGTTTAAGTTGTTTACATCCTTATCCCTCTGATGCCGAGACACTACCATTACCTAAAAAACTTCACTTTTTATATTTTATTTTACGTCCCTTTTTATGGGTCTGGAGGAAATCAAAAAAACATGCAGTATCTTAGGAGGATTTTGGAAATGAAACATGTTTTTTATTTTACAAAACAAATACACTCCTTTTCTGGAAAAATTCTCTACTTAAATCTTATAGGTATGGTTTTGATAAGTCTATTTGAAGGTGTAGGTATATTATTATTAATTCCATTAATAAATCTTAGTGGGATATTAGATGTCAACCAAAAATATAATTCGGTCCTATCTTTGATGTCTTCATTTTTTCATAGCTTTCCTAAAACTTTGAGTTTGTCGATCATCTTAGGTTTATATATCATACTAATATGTGGTCAGAGTTATTTTCAAAGGAGACAAACAATCTTAAATGTTAAAATTCAACAAGGTTTTATACGACATTTAAGAGAAGAAACCTATAAGTCATTATTAGAAGCAAATTGGGCGTTTTTTCTTAACAAAAGGAAGTCAGACCTGATAAATTTAATGACTACAGAAATAACACGTGTAAGTGCAGGAACATATATGTTTTTACAGTTCTTAACCTCACTAGTATTTACATTAATCCAGTTAGGAATAGCCTTTTGGTTGTCCGCCAAAATGACTATTTTTGTCCTGTTTTTTGGAATAGCAATTATCTTTTTTTTGCGTAAATTTGTAAAAAAATCTAATACTCTAGGTAAAGAAACTATAGAACTTTCCCAAATGTTTTTAGCAGGGATTACAGACCATTTTAATGGAATTAAGGACATAAAAAGTAATATGCTCGAGGAATCACATGTAAATTGGTTTAGAGTTATTATCCAAAGAATGGAACAAAATACAATTAAATTAGTTAAAGTGAATACAATCTCACAGTTTACATATAAGGTAGTTTCTGCTTTTCTAATAGCAATCTTTATGTATTTATCAATAAAAATGTTCCAAGCACAGCCTGCACAGTTAATCTTAATAATTATGATTTTTTCAAGATTATGGCCACGATTTAGTGGTACTCAAGCAAATTTAGAACAATTAGGTTCTATTGCTCCCGCATTTAAAGCGTTGATAGATTTGCAAAACCAATGTAATCGGGCCAAGGAATTAGATGAAAGAGAAATTCATAATGTAAAACCAATCCATATCAGGCGTGGTCTGGAATGTCGAAACGTTAATTTCCGATATAATCTTGATGAACCTGAATATGCACTTCTTAATATAAATTTACAAGTTCCAGCTAATCGAATGACAGCAATTGTTGGTCGATCTGGAGCGGGGAAAAGTACACTGATTGATATACTAATGGGACTCAATCAACCTGAAACGGGTCAGGTTTTAATTGATGGGAATACTTTAACTAATGAAAATTTGCTTGAATTAAGGAGATCGATTAGTTACGTACCCCAGGATCCTTTTTTATTTAATGCAACAATAAGAGAGAATTTACTAATTATTAATCAATTTGCGAGCGAAGAGGAAATTTGGGAAGCATTAAAATTCGCTGTTGCCACAGATTTTGTAAGGAAATTTCCTAATGGCTTGGATACTCTCATTGGTGATAGGGGTATTAAGCTTTCGGGCGGGGAACGACAAAGGCTTGTTCTTGCTCGGGCCATTTTACGCAAACCATCAATTCTTGTTTTAGATGAGGCAACTAGTGCATTAGATACAGAAAATGAGTCAAAAATTCAAGAAGCTATTGAAAAACTCAAAGGAACAATGACAGTTATAGTTATTGCCCATCGGTTATCCACAATTAGAAATGCTGACCAAGTAATTGTATTAGACCAAGGTGAGATCATCCAACAAGGCCAATTTAGCCAACTTGCTAATGAAAAAAAAGGAGTGTTTAGTAGTTTGCTAAGAAAGCAAATGGGAGTTAGTGTTTAATTATTAGTATGCCGCCTTTTTTCTATGAGTTTTAATCTATTTTTAATTGACATGTTCTATATAAAGAACTAATATTATGGATATAAAGATCAATTATGGTTTTACGATGTAATTTCCTAGAATAAGCAAGTTAGAGAGAAACTAAGTTTTTTTAATCAATATGTTCTTTATCTAGAACAAAAGAGTTATTAAAAGTCTTATTTAAAAGGTGGTTTAATGAATAGCTTCGATCAAATGAACAATGGAGACCAAAGGAAAGCAAAGGAAATTAATTTAAAAGAGTTATTCACTGTTATGAAAAGACACTTTTGGGCGATCCTAATTGTTACCCTACTTGCAAGTATCGTGGGTTTTATTCAAAGTAATTCCAAGCCTGCTCTACTTTATCAAGCTTCTTCCAGGATCATTATAGGTGCTGATGATCAATCAAGGACTACACTTCAAGTTATCATTAAAGATTCAACAATCCTAGACAAAGTAGTAAAAGAGTTAAATCTTAAAAAGTCATCTGATGCTTTGGCTAATCAGATAACCGTTGCAAGTGTTGATAATTCGCAAGTAGTAAGTATAAGCGTTGTGGATACCAATCCATTGCTAGCTGCCGAAATTGCGGATACGACAGCCCAAGTGTTTAAGGATGAAGTACCAAACATAGTTGGCCAAAATTATGTACGCCTATTATCTCAAGCCAAAGTAAATCCATCACCTATTAATCATAATAATAGTAATAAAAAAATTATGTATTACTTTATTTTCGGTTTAGTTATTGGAGTTGGATTAGCATTTTTATTAGATTCCTTGGATGATACGATTCGCTCAGACCGTGAAATAGAATCATTACTAGGGGTGCCTGTATTAGGAAGAGTCTCTAAAATGAACAATAAAAATATCAAAAAGAAGAAAAACAAGCAAAATGATTTAGAGTTAAGGGGTGAGACAATTGGTTTTAAATAGACAAAAAACCTTAGTTGCTTCAAAAAGAAGAACATTAATTACCTATTCTAATCCAGAGTCGATCATTTCGGAGCAATTTCGGACTATCCAAACAAATATTAAATTTTCGATTACTAAGCAAAAAAGCCAAACTTTCTTAATCACATCACCAGGTGAAGGTGAAGGAAAATCGACAACTGCGGCAAACCTAGCAGTTTCAATTGCACAGCAAAAAGAAAAAGTCCTGTTAATCGATGCAAATTTAAGAAAACCTGCAGTACATTCGTTTTTTAAAATTCCCAATTCTAATGGGTTGACAGATGTTCTTACAGGTAAAACATCTTTCGAGGAAGCTATTTATCCTACGGAAATTGGTAGGTTAGATATATTGTTAAGTGGACTAATCTCTCATAATCCAGTTGAATTACTAGGATCGAGTATGATGCAGGAATTGCTTAAAAATGCTTTACAATCATATGACGTGATATTAATAGATTCCAATGCGATACTTGATGTAACAGATACCAAACTTTTGGTTCAACAATGTGACGGTGTAGTATTGGTCATGCAAACCGGCAAAACAAAGTTCGAAAAAGCAACAGAAGCTAAAAAAGTATTAGATTTTGCTAAGGCAAGACTTGTGGGAGTAGTTTTGAATCAATAAAAGAAATACAGATTTTTTTTAACTTAACCGTTCTTTATTTAGAACTTATTTGTATTTTTTAACGTGTTTATGAATTTCTGGTAATGTCTCCTTTCCATTATAAATGGAGGCACTCGGTCATGCTGTGGGTCAAAGACCTTAGACGCTAGTCGTCGAGAGTGTGATGTGAGGGCGGGTTAAATGCCCGACTTAATTAAAAAGGTTAATTATTTGTTCTTTACGAAGTTCAAATAATTAACCTTTTTAAGGAGATGAAAGAATGAAAAATTTTGATCATTACCCCAAATCAATCAAAAAGGCTGTTAGATACATTAAACAGGATGCGACGAAGGAACAGCTCGAAGAAATTAGGCAATTAATTGAAAGTGCAATCAAATTAAGAAGTCTTAAAGTAGATTAGTAGATGTATGATAAAGCTTTCTTAAAGGAGGGAAAGTATGACGTATCGCCAAAGGCTATCATTATTTATCATTATTGATTCATGTATTGTACTTACGGCCTTTTTCATAAGCTGTTTTTTAGTAAACGGTACTTTAAATGTAATTACCTTTCCAATCGTTTTAAGTTCTCTTGTTCTTTTGTTGAGTCACCATTTTTTTACATTAAAATACAAGCTTTACAAAAAGGCATGGGAATATGCCAGTGTTGGGGAATTATTAATTATTTTAAAGGCTATTACATTTTCAATTTTAATTTCAGCTATTACTCAACAATTATTCCTTCAAAAAACTTACATTCGATTACTTATCGTAACCTGGCTAGTCAATATGTCATTTATTGGTGGCTCCCGTTTTTGTTGGAGAATGGTGCGCGATTCCTATCTGTTTAAATCTGAAAACAAAAATAGAACACTCATCATTGGTGCAGGATCAGCCGGGATGATGGTAGCAAGACAGTTAAAGAAAAATAATGAAGCTGACCTATTGCCGGTTGGATTTATTGATGATGATGAAAAAAAACATGGTCTTGATATTTTAGGAATTCCTGTACTTGGGGGAATTGAAGATATCGAAGGAATCGTCAATGAGCTGGACATAGATAACATTGTTATCGCCATCCCATCATTAAGTAAAAAAGCGTTAAATACGATATTTCAAGAATGTATAAAGACGCGTGTAAAAACGCAGATTCTTCCGATGCTCGAGGATCTTATGACTGGAAAGGTATCTGTTAAACAGTTTCGGGACGTTCAAGTGGAGGATTTATTGGGAAGAGACCCAGTTGAATTAGATATCGAAAGTATATCAAGCTATATCAAGGATAAAGTCGTTTTGGTAACCGGTGCCGGTGGATCGATTGGATCGGAAATTTGCAGGCAAATTTCAAATTTTAATCCGAAAAAGCTTGTTTTAGTGGGACATGGTGAAAATAGTATTTATTCGATTGAGATGGAATTAAAAGAGACATATAAAAATTCAGAAATTGAGTTTGTTCCAGTGATTGCTGATTTACAGGATGAAAAGAAAATGATGATTGTTATGAGTACATATCAACCGGATACTGTTTATCACGCAGCGGCTCATAAGCATGTTCCACTAATGGAGGGTAACCCTGAAGAAGCCGTTAAAAATAACTTGATTGGTACGATGAATGCTGCAAAGGCAGCAAGTTGGAATGGAGTAAAGACATTTGTGATGATTTCAACTGATAAAGCCGTAAATCCAACAAGTGTAATGGGAGCAACGAAAAGGCTTGCGGAAATGATCATCCAAAACATGGATAAAATAAGTGATACAAAATTTGTTGCCGTACGTTTTGGGAATGTATTAGGAAGCAGAGGGAGTGTTATCCCCTTATTTAAAAGACAGATTGAAAAAGGCGGACCCGTCACCGTTACTCATCCTGAAATGGTTCGTTACTTTATGACCATTCCTGAGGCATCAAGACTTGTTCTTCAAGCCGGGGCACTTGCCAAGGGTGGTGAAATCTTCGTATTAGATATGGGCGATCCTGTTAAAATTGTTGATTTGGCAAAAAATTTAATCAAACTTTCAGGAAATTCCATTGATGAAATAGGGATCGAATTCACAGGCATGCGACCCGGGGAAAAGCTATTTGAAGAATTACTTAAAGAAGATGAAGTTCAGGAGCAGCAAATCTATCCGAAAATTTATATTGGAAAGACATCTGAACTTTTTTTGGAGGAAATTGAAGAAATAATAACAACTTATTTAGTTTTAGAGAAAGAGGAAATTAGAGAGAGGCTTCTAAAGCTAGCTAATAAAAAAGTGATGCCTCATCCTATTTTGTCAGCCTCAATTTAAAGGAGTGCATGAAATGAAAGTCAGAAAAGCAATCATACCGGCAGCAGGACTTGGTACAAGGTTTCTTCCTGCAACGAAAGCAATGCCAAAAGAAATGTTACCCATTGTCGATAAACCAACGATTCAATATATTGTTGAAGAAGCGGTAGAATCAGGAATTGAAGATATTATAATCGTTACCGGTAAAGGCAAAAGAGCGATTGAAGATCACTTTGACAACTCTTTTGAACTGGAACAAAACCTCTATGAAAAAGGGAAGTTTGCTTTATTAGATGAGGTTCAAAAGTCATCGAAGATGGTGGACATCCATTATATTCGCCAAAAGGAGCCGAAAGGATTAGGCCATGCCATTTGGTGTGCACGAAAGTTTATTGGGGATGAACCATTCGCCGTATTACTGGGAGATGATATTGTTCAGGCAGATAAACCTTGTTTAAGGCAACTGATGGATCAATATGAAAGATACAATGCTTCTATCCTTGGTGTGCAATCAGTTGCAGAAAGTGAAGTATCGAGGTATGGGATTGTTGACGGTAATTTTATTAACGAACGTTTTTATAGTGTTAACAGTTTAATAGAAAAACCAAAACAAGAAGATGCACCCTCTAATCTTGCGATTCTTGGACGATACATTTTAAGCCCTAAAATTTTCGAAATATTAAGTAAGCAAGGACCGGGAGCAGGCGGTGAAATTCAACTTACTGACGCCATATCTAATTTAAATCTTTACGAAGCTGTCTACGCCTTTGACTTCGAAGGGGTTCGATATGATGTCGGTGAAAAAATGGGCTTTATTCAAACCAGTATTGAATTTGCATTACAACGTGAAGAGTTAAGAAATCAGTTATTAGAATATTTATCATCTGTTCTGGAAAAAGAGCTCATTAAAGAAAAAGCCCTATAAAAAGATAATAGGTGGATGATAAATATGCATAAAAAGGTGCTTTTTTGTGCCACAGTGGATTACCATTTCAAAGCCTTTCACCTTCCATATTTGAAGTGGTTTAAGGAGAAGGGGTGGGAAGTTCATGTTGCTGCAAGTGGAGATTTAAAGCTTCCGTATGTAGACAAAAAATTTACTATTCCCATTCAACGATCTCCTTTGAACAAATTGAATTTAGCAGCTTACAAAGAGCTTAAAGAAATTATAAATAAACATCAGTATAAGATCATTCATTGCCACACACCTATGGGTGGAGTACTCACTCGGTTAGCTGCAAGAATAGCAAGAAAGAATGGGACGAAAGTCATTTATACAGCCCATGGTTTTCACTTTTGTAAAGGTGCTCCTTTACCTAACTGGATTCTCTATTATCCAATTGAAAAGTTTCTTTCCAGGTTTACAGATTGTTTGATTACGATTAATCAAGAGGATTTTAATCTGGCACAAAAACATCGGTTTAAGGCTGAATCAATCAAGCATGTACATGGTGTTGGGGTTAATACGGAAAAGTTTAAACCAATAGAAATAGATCAAAAGGATATTGTTAGAAAATCACATGGTTATAAAGCAAGTGATTTTTTAATGTTTTATGCGGCCGAATTTAACAAGAATAAAAACCAAAAGCTGCTTATTGAATCCTTAGCCATAGTTAAAAATGAGGTGCCGAATATGAGGCTGTTACTCGCAGGAAATGGTCCTTTATTAAAGGAATGTCAAGAACTTGCCCAAACGTTAGGTGTTGATGGGATGGTTGACTTTCTAGGGTATCGGGATGATATTGAGGAGCTTTTAAAAATGAGTGACGTAGCAGTTGGGTCAAGTTTACGCGAGGGACTTCCAGTAAATATTATGGAAGCGATGGCTTGCGGATTGCCTGTGATCGCGAATGAAAATAGAGGGCATAAAGAACTTATTGAAAATAACAAAAACGGTTTTATTAGTAGGAATAATTCTGTGGAATTTTCTAATAAGATAAAGCTTCTAGCAGGAAATAAGAATTTAAAACATGAACTTGGATTACAAGGACGTAACCTGATCCTTACAAGGTATAGTATCAATAAAATCCTTGAAGAAAAAAGCGATATTTACAGATTGTATATGGATGAAATGGAGGATGTAATGTGGGCAGTCCATTAAGGATATTACATGTTGTTGTCAATATGAACCGGGGCGGTGCAGAAACCTTGATTATGAATCTGTATCGGAATATAGATAAATCTAAAGTTCAATTTGACTTTTTGACATGTAAAGAGGGTGTATTTGATGCTGAAATATTAAAAATGGGTGGTAAAGTCCATAGAATTCCTTACATTTCGGATGTTGGACATTTCAAATATATTAAAGAACTTGATAAATTTTTTACTACCAATCATTATAAAATTGTGCATTCACACATGGATAAGATGACTGGTTTGGTTCTTCGCTCAGCCAAAAGGGCAGGCATTCCAAATCGAATTTCACACAGTCATAATACTAGCAGTGAGGGTGGATTGGCTGCAAGGTTTTATAAATGGTATATAGGTAAAAACATCTTAACTAGTGCTACAAATTTTCTGGCATGTTCTACCGAAGCTGCTACCTGGTTATTTAAAGGTAAATCTCAGTCAGCAAGAATTGTAAAAAACGGGATCGAAAGTGAAAAATTTGCTTTCTCTTCTGCAGTAAGAGATGAAATAAGAGAAGAACTTAATCTTAATAATAAATTTGTTATAGGTCATGTAGGGAGATTTTATCAACAAAAAAATCATTCGTTTCTTTTAGAGATTTTTAATGAATTTAACCAAATTAACAATGATTCTGTTTTAGTATTAGTCGGTGAGGGGCCTCTAAGGATGGAAATTGAGAAACAGGTTAGGGATCGTAACTTAGTAGACAAAGTGAAATTTGTCGGTGTCCGTAGTGATATACATCGTTTGCTTCAAGGGTTTGATGCTTTTGTGTTCCCATCCCTGCATGAAGGGTTACCAGTTACACTAATTGAAGCTCAGGGTGCAGGTTTGCCCTGTGTTATTTCTAATGTTATTTCTAAAGAGGTTGATTTAGATGTAAACTTAATCAGCTATGAAAATATTAAAAATAGCCCTGACGTATGGGCGAAAAAAATTCTTCTCATAAAAAAACGTGAAGAACAATTTAAAGACATATCCTCAAATATAAAAAATAAAGGATATGACATAAGAAAATCTTCTTCATGGCTTCAGGAATATTATTCTAGCCTTTCTTTATAATGAAAATTCTTTTAAAAAAGTAATTGGAAAAACAATAAGGGGTTTAAAGAAATGTCAAAAATTTCATGTTGCATTAGGATGGGGGAGATTCCTCTTCATCTTTACCAAATTACTAGTGGATTTCTTTCTCTTCAAAGATCTGGAATTATCGATCTAAGGTTAGAAAAATTAGGGAAGAATGATAAGAATAGATTACCTTACAACATGATGGAAGTTATTATTAATGATAATATCCGAATTTTGTACGATGTGAATGATGGATATGATAATCTATTATCCAAAAGTCAGGATTACATTGAGTTTATGGGAAAACTATTAGAAAATGTGGATTTTTGTTTTAAAAGAAGTTTTAGCCATAAATATAATAGTAAATTAAAAGAAAGTAATAAAATTTTTCCCCTTGGACTGAATTATATGGTCACTGTACCAAGGAATATTTCTCATTATCCTACCCCGAATGATCCTAGTAAAGAGAAACTAAAAAAGTTAATACGAATGGTTCCATTTACACAATATTTTAATGGGCAATATTATATTGATTCATTTGAGGATATCCCAAAACGAGTTACTGACCCTAAAATCCTTTTTATGGCAAGACTATGGGATATTGAGGGTGATAAAGGAATGAGTATACCATTAGCAAAAAAAGAGGAACGATCTTATATTAACGAGTTACGAGTTAGATGTATGAGACTTTGCAGAAAAGAATTTGGGGAGAGTTTTTTTGGTGGTATTTCACCATCCCCATATTCTAATAGAAGTTACCCTGATGTCGTTATTCATGATAAAGAGATTACTAAGAGAAACAATTACATAAGCAAAGTAAAAGATTCCTCCATTTGCATTGCGACAATGGGATTACATGAATCAATTGGCTGGAAATTTGCTGAATATATAGCTTCAAGTAAAGCAATTGTTACGGAAGAACTACACTATGAATTACCTGGAAACATAAAAAATGAACAAAATTATCTGATTTTCAAGACACCGGAAGAATGTATTGAACGGATTTATCAATTAAAAGCTAACGACGATTATAGGTATCAAATGATGGTAAATAACTTTAACTATTATCACCAATATGTCAGACCAGATCGATTAGTGTTAAATAGCTTATTAACAGTTTTAAATAATGGAGGGATCAAGCATGAAGCCGACTTTAACAGTATTTACGCCTACATTTAACCGTGCTTATACTCTTCATTTGTGTTATGAAAGCCTAAAAAAGCAAACTTGTGGTGATTTTGAATGGTTAGTCATTGATGATGGATCTACTGATAATACAAAGGAATTAGTAAACCAATGGTTAATCGAAGGGGTAATACCAATAACATACGTTTATCAAGAAAATCAGGGAATGCACGGTGCCCATAATAAAGCATATGAATTAATAAAGACTGAACTTAATGTTTGTATTGATTCAGATGATTATATGCCAGATGACGCAGTAGAAAAAATCGTTTCGTTTTGGAGAAAACAGGGAAGCAGAGATTTTGCTGGTATTGTTGGGTTAGACGCTACAAAAAACGGGGAGATTATTGGAACAATATTGCCAAGTGGAGTAAAGGCATCAAAACTTACCGATTTACATGGAAAGCATAATGTTAAAGGTGATAAAAAATTGGTTTACCGAACAGAATTAACTAAGAAAGTTCCCCCCTATCCTATTTTCCAAGGCGAGAAGTATTGTCCTCTTAGTTATAAATATATCCTTATTGACCAAGAGTACCCATTGCTCTTGTTGAATGAGATTGTTTGTCATGTGGAGTACTTAGTTGATGGATCTAGCATGAATATAATTAATCAATATAAAAGAAACCCAAACGGGTTCTCTTTTTTTAGAAAAACTGCAATGAAATTTGCGCCTACCTTTAAGACAAGGTTTAGAGAATGTATTCATTATGTTTCAAGTAATTTGATGATTAAAAATTTTAAATTTCTGGCTGAGTCTCCATGTAAGCTACTTACCTTTTTAGCAACTCCTTTTGGTGCAGCGCTTTATTTTTATATTCAAAAAACAAGTAAGACAACAGTTTTAAAAAGTAATTAAAGTGAAAGGATATTAATTCATGGCTCCTCTATGGATTAACCTAATAATTGTTTACTTTTCAACGTTTTTTGCAAGATATTTTTCTAAATTTCAAGCAATAAATATTCCATTTGTTAAGCCAAATAAATTACTAATATTTTTGTCAATTGTTTCATTAATAATTATTTCAGGTCTTCGGAACAACATTGGTGATACATATTTTTATATGTATAGCTACAAGATTACGAATTTTAATTCATCAAGTACTATATTTAAAGGAGACTTTGGATTTAATCTCCTACAAGGAATTTTACAGAAGGTTTCGAAGGACCCACAAATATTAATTTTCACTGTAGCACTGCTTACTAATTTTTTGATAGTAATAGTATTATACAAATATTCTAGAATGCTTGAATTAAGCTTATTTGTTTATATTGCTTCTGGAATGTACACTACATCAATGAATGGAATAAGACAATTTCTTGCTGCTGCAATTGTATTTTCTGCAACGAAATTTATATTAAATGGAAATTGGAAAAGTTTTATTTTAATCGTTCTATTAGCGTCCACAATCCATCAAACAGCTTTGGTTTTTATTCCCATATATTTTATTGTCAGGAGGGAAGCCTGGACTAAAGTTTCCTTTATACTCTTATTTTTAGCCGTATTAATAGCAGGAGCATTTGGTCAATTTTCATCACTTTTATTTGATGCTCTTGATAACACACAATACGGACACTATAGTAACTTTTCCGAGGGAGGTGCAAATATCTTAAGAGTGGCTGTCACGAGTGTACCTCTGATTATTGCATTCTTTGGAAAGGAAAAACTTAGAGAACTATGGCCGAAAAGTGATATTATTGTAAATTTATCATTAATAGGATTTGTCTTTATGGTCATATCAACAAAAAATTGGATATTTGCAAGATTTGACATTTATTTTGGGTTATACGATCTAATATTAATTTCTTGGATGGTAAAATTATTCTCTAAACGGGATAGAAAAATTATATATTTTCTGCTTTTAGGGTGTTATCTTTTATACTTTTACTATGAGCAAGTTATATCCCTTAATATCATATATAAGAGTAATTATATTAGTTTGTAATTTTAATTATCTATTCAAATATTAGATGGTAAGTGAAAATATTTAGAGTTTCGGAGGTGTAAAATTTAAATGTCAATTTTAATTACTGGAGGCGCCGGCTACATTGGCAGTCACACGTGTGTAGAACTCTTAAATGCCGGTTATGAGATTGTAGTATTGGATAATTTTATTAATAGCAAGCCCGAAGCAATCCAACGAATAGCTGAGATTACAGGCAAATCGTTTAAATTTTATAATATTGATTTGCTGGATGAGAAAAAAGTGAATAAGGTCTTTTTAGAAAATGAAATTGATGCAGTAATTCATTTTGCGGGTCTAAAAGCAGTAGGAGAATCTGTCTATCTTCCTCTAAGATATTATCATAATAATATAACAGGAACACTTGTCCTCTGTGAGGCGATGAAAAAAAATAATGTCAAAAAATTAGTTTTTAGTTCTTCGGCAACTGTTTATGGAATCCCAAAACAATTTCCGATTTCAGAGGATTTTTCTTTAGGAGCTTTAAATCCTTATGGAAGAACAAAACTAATGATCGAGGAGATTTTACAAGATCTTTATCATTCTGATAATAGCTGGAGAATTGCACTTCTTCGATATTTTAATCCAATTGGTGCTCACAAAAGTGGTCTCATAGGTGAGGATCCAAATGGTATTCCTAATAATCTTATGCCATACATAACACAAGTGGCTGTAGGAAAGCTGGAGCAGCTTAATATTTTTGGAAATCAATATCCAACCAATGACGGAACGGGTGTACGAGACTATATTCATGTGGTGGATTTAGCAGAAGGGCACTTGAAAGCACTCGAAAAGGTTTCGAACTTTACAGGAATAGAAGCGTATAACCTTGGTACAGGAATAGGGTACAGTGTATTGGAAATGGTATCTGCTTTTGAAAAGGCGTCCGGAAGAAGGGTTCCCTATAAAATAGTTGAAGCCAGGCCTGGGGATGCAGCAGTTTGTTATGCTAATCCGTTAAAGGCTGAGCAAGAATTGAATTGGGTAGCTGTTAGGGATATTGAAGATATGTGTAAGGATTCATGGAGATGGCAAGAAAAGAATCCAAATGGATATGATACAGAATTAAATATGTTTGAAAGTCCTCACTTAGTAAATAGTGGGGACTTTTTATATAGTAATAAACAAAGTTAGGTGAGGATCAGATTATGAAAGTCTCTGCAAATTTAACCCTTCAAAAATTTCAGGAAATTTTATTCAGTGCCTATTTGAAAGGCCAAGAGAATGAAAAGATTAATGCAAAAGAATTAATAGAGGATATTAAAAAGCAAGTTTTAATGAATAAGTAATATGAATATTTTCAGGGGATGGCTGGTAATGAAGCGTTTGTTTGATTGCTCTTTTTCATTGGTATTGTTTATAGGTCTTTTCCCTATTTTTATCATTATCGCATTATTGGTCAGGATTAAATTAGGAGTCCCCATCATATTTAAACAACAACGGCCAGGGTTATATGAAAAGCCTTTTTATCTTTATAAGTTTCGTACAATGACGGATGAAAGAGATCCAAATGGTCATTTGTTGCCAGATAATATTAGGTTGACTTCCTTCGGCAGGTTTCTTAGAAAGTATAGCTTAGATGAATATCCGCAATTAGTGAATGTGATAAAAGGTGATCTTAGTTTGGTTGGACCTAGACCGTTACTAATGGAATATCTTCCACTATATACAAAGGAACAAGCTATGCGCCATAACGTTAGACCAGGTATAACTGGATGGGCACAAGTAAATGGACGGAATGCGATTACATGGGAAGAAAAGTTTAAATTGGATGTTTGGTACGTCGAAAAACATTCTTTGTTCCTTGATCTTAAAATCTTATTTCTTACTGTTTTCAAAGTCATGAAATCAGAAGGGATAAATCAGCCTGGTAACGCCACAGTTGAAAGTTTTACTGGATCTAAATCTTCTGTTGGAGGGGGTCATGGATGAAAATTGCTGTAATAGGTCGCGGAGGTCACAGTAAGGTGATATGCGATATGATTTTATCGGATGAAGAAAATGAAATTGTCGGGTTTTTAGATGATAAATACGAAGAAGTAAGATTAATAGAAGATGCATTTTGTGGTCCGATAAAAGCAGCTAAAAAGTTGATTGAATACTTTAAAGACATAAAATTTGTGATTGCTATTGGCGATAATAAAGTCCGGAAATTAATTGTTCAAAGACTTAGCATTCCTATTGAGTATTATGCTACCGTATGTCATAAATCTGCAGTAATTAGTCCAACTTCAAGGATAGGAAATGGTACTGTTGTTATGCCTCACTCAGTTATAAATGCCGATACGAAAATTGGAATCCATTCCATTATCAATACGGGATCAGTGATTGAGCATGATTGTTTAGTTGGGCACTATGTTCATGTGGGCCCTAATGCTACATTAGCTGGGACTGTTTATTTGGGGGAGGGTTCTTTCATAGGAGCAGGAGCAACGGTTATTCCTAACATTAAGATCGGTGAATGGTCTAATATTGGAGCGGGAGCAACTGTAATAAATCATCTTCCTTCCAAATGTACTGCTGTGGGTGTTCCTGCTAGGGTTAACAGATTAAATAAGGAAGAGGGTGAATACATTGCTAAATACAACTTATAAAAAAAGGATTTTCCTTTCATCACCACATATGAGTGGAAATGAAATCAACTATATTAATGAAGCATTTGCAACAAATTGGATTGCTCCATTAGGACCCAATGTAGATGCTTTTGAAAGAGAGATTGCCCATTATGTAGAAGTCAAGGAAGCGGCAGCAGTTAATTCGGGAACTGCAGCGATTCACTTGGCTCTTTCTTTATTAGACGTAAAAAAAGGTGATAGGGTTTTTTGTTCGAGTCTTACTTTTGTTGCTAGTGCTAACCCAATTATTTATCAAGAGGCAGAGCCAGTTTTTATCGATTCTGAGCCTGATACATGGAATATGTCACCAGAAGCATTAGAAAGAGCATTTATAGAAGCTTCTAATGAAGGTAAACTGCCAAAAGCAGTTATTGTGGTTAATTTGTATGGCCAAAGTGCAAAGATAGAAGAAATTCTAACCATTTGTAATCATTATCAGGTTCCGATTATCGAAGACGCAGCGGAATCTCTCGGCTCTACATACAAGGGTAAAGCAAGTGGAACCTTTGGAAAGTTTGGTATCTATTCCTTTAATGGGAACAAGATTATCACCACTTCTGGTGGGGGCATGCTCATTTCCAATGAAATTGAGGCCTTAAGAAAAGCTAGATTTTTGGCTACTCAAGCAAGGGACCCAGCGCCACATTATCAGCATAGTAAAATTGGATTTAATTATCGGATGAGTAATGTTCTGGCTGGAATTGGAAGAGCACAATTAGAAGTATTAGATGAAAGGGTGGAAGCGAGAAGGGCAATCTTTAATTGGTACTTTCAAGAATTAGCTCAATTACCTGGTATTTCGTTTATGCCCGAATTAGCCAATACACGATCAAATCGTTGGCTAACTGCCCTTACCATTAATGAAGAGGAAACAGGTGTTTCAGTCAAGGAATTGTTAAATGTCTTAGCTAAAGAAAATATCGAGGCACGTCCAGTATGGAAACCACTTCACTTGCAGCCACTCTTCCAAGGGCTTCGTTACTATCCTCATAGTGAAAATAAGAGTGTTTCTGAACATTTATTTGAACATGGTATTTGTTTACCATCGGGGTCGAATATGACGGTGGAAGACCAATTGAGAGTTATTAATTGTATTAAGCAAATGGTAGGAAAGAGGATAAAGAAAAGTATCTAATTTTTTGAAAATATTAGAACTAAAAACGGGGTATGTGTTGATGATTGGGGCTAAAATTTATGAAATTCGTAAGATGAGGGGATATACCTTATCTGGTCTCGCAGAGAAGGCAGGTATCTCTAAGTCATACTTAAGTAATATTGAGAGAAATATAAATAAAAATCCATCGATTCAGGTAATAATAAAGATTTCAAGTGTGTTAGATGTTGACTTAGACGTACTATTAAAATATGAACAAATTTTTGAAGAACAAATGCCTGATAAAGAATTAATTGATTTAGCAAATGAACTAAAGGAATCTGGGATTGAAAAGGAACAATTCCAAGATTATAAAACATTGATTCAATTTATCAAATGGCAGAATCAAAACTTGCAAGGAAAAAATAAAGTTGACTGAGGAATCTGAGATGAAAAATAAAACTAACAAGATTCCAAGAATCATTCATTACTGTTGGTTTGGAGGCAAAGAGAAACCAGACTTAGTAAAGAGATGTATTGAGACTTGGAAAAGGAACTTATCAGATTACAGAATTGTTGAATGGAATGAAACAAACTTTGATATAGCAGCAAATTCATATGTGAAAGAAGCGTATGAATCAAGAAAGTTTGCATTTGTCAGTGATTATGTCCGAGTGTTTGCACTCTATAACTTTGGTGGTATTTATCTAGATACGGATGTAGAGGTTTTTAAATCATTTGACAAATTGCTGCATCATACTTCTTTTTGGGGGTTTGAACAAGAAAACTATATTGCTACCAGCACTATTGGGGCTGAAAAAGGAAATAGGTTAATTAAGCTATTCTTAGATTCTTATAAGGATAAAAAGTTCATTCAAGAGGATGGGACATATAATGATTTAACAAATGTAGCAATGATAAGTGAAATACTAAAGGATTTTGGACTTAAACTAAATGGACAATATCAAGAAATCACTGATATGGGTGTTTTTTACCCTCAGACATATTTTTCACCATATGATTATATCAATTGTCGAAAATTTCTTTCCCAAAACACCTATACGCTACATCATTTTTATAAAAGTTGGCTTCCTCCTAAAGCTAAATTTAAAGGCCAATTAAAATTACTTTTATCAAAAATAATAGGCGGAAACAATATCGCTAGGTTAAGAAAAATAAATCGATAAAATAAAATCCATAAGGAGAAATATTGATTATGGGTATGGTTAAAAAGATAGTTATAGTACTAGCTACGGAATGTAATAAAAGAGGAGTTTATTTAACAATTATAATGAATTTATCCCATTTGATCGGAGTCTTAAGAGGTTTTTTCTTTAAACTTATTTATTTTAAGAATATTAAGTCATCCATTTTTTCACTCCAGGCGAACAGTTGTATAGAGATTTTTAATAAAAAAGCAAGAATCAATATCGGAAAATTTGTTTTTGTTAGAAAAAATGCGAGCATTCGTATCGATTTTAACGGAGAACTGAATATAGCCGATAATGTTTTCATAAATGATAATTGTAATATAAATTGCGTAAAACGAATAACGATTGGAAAAAACACAAAAATTGCACCAAATGTTTGTATAAATGACCATGATCACAATTATAAGAATTCTTCTGAGGATCACCTTGTGAGAGGTGAGGTAACGATTGGAGAAAATGTCTGGGTTGGATCAAATGTAGTGATATTAAAGGATACCCACATTGGAGATAATGTTGTCATTGCTGCAGGAAGTGTTGTAAAAGGAGTTATCCCTGCTAATACATTATTTGTCAATAAAAGAGAGAATGAATTTATACAATTTAAAAGTAAAAATAAGGTGATTAATATTAAATAGGTGAATATTACCCCTTTTTAGAGCGAGGATGAATGATGAAAAAGAATATTTTAATTTCAGTATACAATATGGAAATTGGTGGAATTGAAAGAAGTTTAATAAACATGTTAGAAAGCTTTGATTATGAAAAATTTAATGTTGATTTATTTATCTTTCATCATGAAGGTGACTTCATGCGTTTAGTTCCAAAATCTGTGAATATCTTACCTGAAATTGAAAGCTACACTGTGTTTCGAAAATCAATTTCCCAATGCTTAAAAGAGGGGCAGTTTTCCTTATCATTGGTTAGAGTCCTATCAAAGTATGTAGCAGGGCTAAAAGCTAAAAGTAGAAAATTAGAAGAGGGCTCTGGATATATTCAAATGCAGCTCACTCTAAAATACGCTTCTCTATTCTTACCAAAGCTAGACAAAGAATATGATGTAGCAATCAGTTACGCTTGGCCGCATGATATTCTGGCCAAAAAGGTGAAAGCAAAAACAAAAATTGCTTGGGTTCATACCGATTATAGCAAGTTGGAAATAGATAATAAGCTGGACTTAAGTGTTTGGAGTCAATTTAATTACATTGCATCGGTTTCCGAAGCATGTACAAATTCGTTTTTAAAAATGTACCCATCTTTAAAAACGAAACTTTTAGTTATTGAAAATCTGACTTCACCTAATTTTATAAAGAATATGGCTTATCAAGAAGAAGTTCCATTAAATAGCGGAAGGAATCATACATTTAATATTGTTTCTGTAGGAAGATTGTCTTACGTAAAGGGTTTTGATCTGGGTATAGAAGCACTGAAATCCTTACATGATAAAGGATTAACTAATATTAAATGGTACGTTGTTGGATATGGTGGATATGAAAAGGAATTAAAAGAATTGATAAATAAATATAATTTAGGTAACAGCTTCATTCTATTAGGTAAAAAAACAAATCCGTATCCATATATCAAAGATTGTGATTTATATGTACAGCCGTCGAGATATGAAGGGAAAGCAGTAACGGTTTCAGAAGCAAAAATATTAGGAAAACCTATTCTTATCACAAATTACCCAACCGCAGCCAGTCAAATTGAAAATGGAGTAGAGGGAATCATTTGTGATTTAAGTATTCCAGGCCTAGCTAATAGCATAGAGAGATTTTATTATAATCAAGAATTAAGAAATTCATTGGTTAACAATATAAGAGATAAGGATTATAGCAATAGTTATGAATTAGATAAGCTTTATAAAATCATTAGTTAGTCCAGGGAGTGATTTGATATGAGTGTAAAAGTAAGTGTAATTGTACCTGTCTTTAATGCAGAAAAATATATAACTCAATGTATCGAATCACTATTAGCACAAACACTTGATGAGTGTGAATTTATTTTTATAAATGATGGTTCATCAGATAATAGTGCAAATATTATTAAGGAATATCAAAGGTCTGATCACCGAATAAAATTATTAGACCAAAAAAACCAAGGTGTAAGTATTGCAAGAAATAGTGGGCTTCGTATTGCTACTGGGGAATATATTGGTTTTGTTGATGCTGACGATTTTGTTGAAGAAGACATGTTTAAAATATTATACAATATCGCAATAAAAAATGAATGTAATGTAGTCGTATCTAACTTTCAAAGTGAAATGAATGGACGAAAAGTAACATCAATCTTACCTTTTCAAAAGGATGTTAAATTAAAGGAAGATTATATTAAACAGGAAATTCTTCCTAACTTTTTAAAATCAGATTGTTTAAATGCAATTTGGAATAAAATTTATAAAACAAAAATAATCAAAGAAATGAATTTAGTATTCCCCAAAAATATTGCACTAGGGGAAGATATGCTTTTTAATATAAGATTTTTTAGCTATGCAAGAAATGTCTATTTTATAAACTACAGCGGTTATCACTACAAGGAGGTTGATGGGAGTGCAACTAGAAATATTTCAAAAAAAGATTATTTTCAAAGAGCACTAGAGGTATACAATATGGACATTCCAGAAATTAACAAAGTTGTTTCTGACAAAAATTTGGTAAAGAAACTAAAGTCAATAAAATTAATCAATAGTGTAATTTCTTTTATACATATCTATTTTTCCCCATGCAAAGAAGTGAATTTTAGAAAAAGGTTTAATTACGTAAAGAATATGATTAGAAATAAAGAAGTAACAGAAGCCTTACAAAATTATAATGAACTTTTTGAAAATAGAGGAAGATATGAAAAACTAATAATGAATATGATTAAAAGAAAATTTACTTTTGGACTGTATTTTGCAACTTCTTATAGTAGATTTAGAAATAAGTAAACCAGGAGGGATTTAAATGAAAATTATGATGTTTTTACATGCAGGAAGCTTAAATCGTGGTTGCGAAGCAATAGTTCGTTCATCCACAAGCTTGATAAAGGAAAAGATAAATAATGCACAGGTTTATTTATCCTCAGGAAGACCAGAAACAGATAGAGTTATCCCAAAATTAGACGCGATATTTGATGGATCTGATTCCAAATTAAAAAGTTATTCATATGATTGGTTCATATCTTCATTTAAGGTGAAGTTTTTTAATGATGAATCATACGCGTTAGGAAAAATTCATAAAAACATTATAAAACATATAAAAGATGTAGATGTTTGTTTATCTATTGGAGGTGACAATTATTGTTATGGAGAACAACCTGGATGGTATGAGGTTGATAGAAGAATAAAGGGCCAAGGGAAAAAGTTAGTTTTATGGGGATGCTCAATTGGTGAGGAAGACCTGTCTGATAGAAAAATGGAAGATTTAGAGTTATTCGATTTAATATTAGCTCGTGAAACTCTTACTTATAACTTATTAAAAAGTAAAGGAATAAAAAATATCAAATTAGTTGCTGATCCCGCATTTACAATGGAAAAGGAAGAGTTGGCATTGCCAAAAGGATGGCAAGAGGGAAATACTGTTGGACTGAATTTTAGTCCACTTGTTTGGAAAAGAAATATGGAATCTCAAGCAGCAATAAGAGAACTAATTAATTATATTTTAAATACTACCGACATGACGATTGCCTTTACCCCTCATGTTATTGATGAAGGGAATAATGATTACGAGGTTTTATATGAATATTATAAAGAATTTAAGAATACGGGAAGGGTTCTCATCTTACCAGATCATTTAAATGCCGTTCAATACAAAGGCTATATTGGTAGGATGAGATTTTTTATTGGTGCCAGAACTCATGCAACAATAGCTGCTTACTCTAATTATGTACCAACAATGGTTTTAGGATACAGCATTAAGTCCAGAGGAATTGCAAAGGATATATTTGGTGAAGAAAAGTTAGTTTTGGGTATCAGAGAAATTTCCGATAGTCAAAAATTAATAACAAATTTTGACCAAATGGTTCGTGATGAAAAAATAATAAAACAACAATTACAGGGGTCTATTCCTAATATTAAGAAAAAATCGCTTAAGGCAGTAGAGTATTTGAAAGATCTAGTTGGATAAGGCGAGGTTCATTATGAAGAAGAAAAATTTATTATTTGTAATTCCTAGCTTGACTGCTGGTGGAGGGGAAAAAAGTTTAGTCAATCTTTTACTTCAAATTGATTACTCTAAATATAATGTTGACCTATGTTTATTTAGTAAAAAAGGGATCTTTATAAACTCCTTACCAGTCGATGTAAATGTACTAGATTTAACAAATGACTATAAAACTTTTTCTAAAAAATTTAATAGTTCAGTATATGCCTTTTTTATTAACAAACAATTTAAATTAGCTTTAAGTAGAATAATGTTTACTTTTACAAACAAAGTGCGAAGAAATAAAGCAGTTTCAGAACAATTAAATTGGAAATATGTTGGTGAAACTTTCGTCTGTTTAAATAAAGAATATGATGCAGCAATTGGATACTTAGAGAAGTCTTCTATCTATTATGTGGTCGACAAAGTGAAATCTAAAAAGAAAATTGGCTGGATTCATACTAATTATTCAGATTCTGGAATGAATAAACACTTTGATGAGCCATATTTTAAACAATTAAACTATATTGTTACTGTATCGGAACAATGTGCAAAATCTTTAAAAGAAAACTTTATAAATTTAAAGAATAAGGTTAGAGTAATTTATAATATTGTATCACCAGAAATTATTTATCAATTATCAAATAAGGATGAATTAGAGGGATTTTCCTACGAGCACGATTCTATTTATATTGTTACTTTAGCAAGATTAAGTGAGGAAAAAGGCATTGATCTTGCAATAGGGACGTGCAAAATATTGCTGAAAAAGGGATATAAAGTAAAATGGTTGGTGGTTGGGGATGGAAAAGAACGGATGAATCTCCAAAAAATGATTGAAGAAAATGGTATTAGTGATCATTTTAAATTATTAGGAGTTAAAGAAAATCCATATCCATTTTTAAAAAGAGCTGACATCTATGTCCAACCTTCTAGATATGAGGGTAAATCAATTGCCTTAGATGAGGCAAAAATACTTTGTAAACCCATAGTAGTAACAAACTTTGAAACGGCAAAAGACCAAATAAGTCATGAAGAAGATGGACTTATTGTAAATATGAATATAGAGGGATTATTTATTGGAATTGAAAAACTAATTAATAACAATGAACTAAAGGAAAGACTAATGTTAAATTTATCACATCAAAAGTTAGGAACCGAAGAAGAAGTAAATAAATTATATGGGATATTAAACGAGTGATAATATGAAAAAACAAATATTATTTATATCAAATAATTTAAATTGTGGCGGGGCTGAAAAAGCTATCATCTCTCTTTTGGAATCAATTGATTACTCGAAATATAATGTAGACTTATTTCTTTTTAAACATGAAGGCATATTCATGAATAAGATTCCCAAAAAAGTGAATTTATTGCCTGAACCGACAAATTATAAATATTTTGACATGCCAATAAAAAAATCTCTAAAGGAGTTAGTTTCGAAAGGAAATATTAAAGTAGCATTAAATAGAATGAGATTGGGATATTTAGCCAAAATGGAAAAAAATAGTTCAATAGTTGAGCAAAGATTATGGAAGCATCTTTCGAACTCTTTAGATGGGATTAAAAAGGAATATGATGTAGCAATTGGTTTTCAAGAAAAAAGTCCAATTTATTTTTGTGTAGATAAGGTAAAGGCTAAAAAGAAAATCGGTTGGATTCATACTGATTATGATAAATTAGGAATCAACCAAGAAAAAGATCGATTTTATTTTAACAACCTGGATTTTTTAGTGACTGTTTCAGATGATTTAGTAAACAAACTTAAAGAAATTTTTCCTGACATTGATGGGAAAATACGGTGTATCCATAATATTATTTCAACTAATATGATAAAAAAAATGTCTTTAGAGGTAGTTGATATAAAAAAAACTTCCGATTATATTACTTCTATTATATCCGTTGGAAGATTAGCTAAAGAAAAAGGATTAGATATATCATTAGATGCAATTGAAATCCTAATTAAAAAAGGCTATCTTGTTAACTGGTATTTAATTGGCGAAGGAAATATAAGAGGGGAATTAGAAAGAGGCATAAGGGCAAAGAAACTAGAGGGGAAAGTAGTCTTAATGGGACTAAAGGAAAATCCGTATCCCTACATTAAGCAGTCAGACATATATATACAAACCTCAAGATTTGAAGGTAAATCTATTTCCATTGAAGAAGCTAAAGTATTGGCAAAGCCAATCCTTATCACGAACTTTGATACTTCAAGCAATCATATAATCGATGGCAAAAATGGCGTAATATCTAATATGGATTCTTTATCAGTAGCAAACAATCTTGAAAAATTAATTAATGATAAAGGGTTAAGGAATAAGTTAATTAACAACTTGCAAGAAGAATATTACGGAACTGAGGACGAAATTAAAAAATTATATCAGCTTATTGAATGCTAAAAAATTAGAATGCCTTTTCTCAGTCACTCTCTATGAGTGATTTTTTATTGTCGGCGAAAGTTGGTGAATGTTCATGATTGATCGATTTATAAAGTTTCTTATGATACGTCTCGGTAAAACAACTCCCGAAGATCTTACAGTAAAAGCATGCATAGAAAAAGGAATGAAAGTAGGCAGAAACTGTCATGGATTAACTGGTTGCACGATAGATTATGCACATTGCTGGTTGATAGAAATAGGTGATAATGTAACGTTTGCTCCACAAGTTTATTTACTTGCCCATGACGCCAGTACCAAAAGATATCTCGACTACACTAAAATCGCAAAAATTATAATTGAGGATAACGTATTTATTGGGGCAAGGGCTTTAATAATGCCCGGTATTACTATTGGAAAAAATGCAGTAATAGCAGCAGGCAGTATAGTCACTAAATCAATCCCAGAGGGATCTATAGTTGGTGGAAATCCTGCGAGGATTATAGGAAAAACAAAAGATTATATCGAAAAACATAATATAAAATTAAAAACTTCACCTATATATGATTGGAGCTGGACTTTAGGCGGAGGTATTACAATGGATATGGCGAATAAAATGTCAGATGATTTGAGAAGCTCCATTGGATATGTAAAATAAAGATTTAATTTAGATTAATGAAAGGAAATAACTAAAATCATGATTTTACAAGCCTTGATTGCAATAATAATTATTATTTTACTCCTAATTATATTCATTGATTTAATTCCGATTTTAAATGATTGGATATCACGTGTGCACATTGGGAGATATGATGATGTGTCAAAGTGGAATAGGGCTATTATCCCAAAAGGCACAGTATGGTTAAAAAATACTCCTAAAATCAAAGTTACGGATAATACCAGATTAATTTTTATTGATATGTTAAAAGGAAATTATTCAAAAAGCACAATTCAACATTGGCAAGAGGGATCATTGCTTTTAGGGTTAAACGAATATTTAAAATCAGAAACAGATGAAAAAGTGAAAAATGAAATATTAGATTACCTGGATTTAAAATTTAACTCCAATGGTGATTGGATCGATAAGCCAAAGCATATTGATTCAGTACTACTTGCTTATGCGGTCATGAAGTTAGATTTCATAGATAAAAATAAATATAAAAAAGCCTTTGATTACACGTGGGAACTAATAAAAGATCATATAGGAATAGATGGAACGGTTGAATACAGAAAGTCAATGAAAACCTACCGATATGTTGATACGATTGGTTTTATCTGCCCATTCCTAGTTAGATACGGTATTGAATATAACAAAAATGAATGCATTGAATTAGCAATAAAACAGATAAATGAATATGTACAATTTGGATTGTTAGAAAATTATTTCATCCCATGCCATACCTATGAAATAAAGAATAAAGCTCCTATAGGTTTGTATGGATGGGGCAGAGGTCTTGGATGGTTTGCAATAGGCCTTATAGACGCATGGAACGATCTGCCAAAAAATCATAATTGTAAATTTAAACTAGAGGATTGTGTTAAAAGGTTTGCAAAAGCTGCTATGGAATTTCAACAGGAAGATGGAAGTTGGAACTGGACGGTTACTCGAAATGAATCAAGACCAGATTCCTCCGCAACAGCTACCCTAGGATGGTTTATGTTGAATGCAGCAAGGATTAATGAAATTTCAAAAGAATGTTTTGACAGTACTGATAAAGCTATAAAATTCTTAATGGGTGTTACCAGAAGAAGTGGAGCTGTTGATTTTTCTCAAGGAGACACGAAAGACATAGGAGTTTATTCCATGAATTTTAATATACTCCCTTTTACACAAGGTTTTTGCATTAGAGTTATAAATTTATATGGAATTATTTTAAAGGAACATAAAAAATTCCGTTCAATATCTTAGGAGTGACCAAAAGGTGAGTATTCTAAAAAAAGAAATAGATTTAGCGATATGGTCAATAAAAGTGTTTAATTCTAACTTAATATCCTCGGAAAAACCAAATGAGTGTGTTTTTAATTCCCCTTCAATTAAAGCAGATGATGTTTCGGATGTCCCTGCTGAATTTGTTGCGGATCCGTTTATGGTCACACATAACAAAAAGATCTATTTATTTTTTGAGGTTCTTAATAAACGAACGGAACGTGGAGAAATTGGCTTAGCGATAAGTTCTAACGGTGAAAAATGGGAATATCAAAAGATTGTTTTAAAAGAAAAATATCATTTGTCTTATCCCCATGTTTTTATTCATAATGATGAATTTTATATGATTCCAGAATCTTCGGAAGCCGATCAAGTTTTTTTATATAAAGCCAAAAATTTTCCGTATGAGTGGGAAAAGGTAAGTGGATTAGTTAAGGGAAAATATATAGATCCAACGGTATTTTATTATAGTGGAAAATGGTGGATGTTTGTTGGTACGCCAAATGGAGATTTACATCTCTTTCATTCGGATAAAATTGAGGGGACCTGGTTAAAACATTCTTTAAGCCCTTTAATATCAAATAACAATAAGATTTCTAGGCCAGCTGGCAGGGTCATCATTAATAAAGATACTATCTATAGATTTACTCAAGATAGTGAACCCTATTACGGTAAACAGGTAAGATCTTTTAAAATTAATAAACTCTCAGAATACGAGTATCAAGAAGAGGAAATTTCTATCATCTTAAATGGTTCAGATAAGAAAGATGACTGGAGAAAAGATGGAATACACCATATAGATCAACTAGAGATGAATGATAACCAATGGCTAATAGCAGTTGATGGTCATGTGTTTAAAAAACAAAATTATTTAAAATGGAAATTAGGATCCCTTTTAAGGGCCCCTTTACCAAATATTTATAGGTTTATTAAGAATAGAAAAAAAGTGAGTGTATAAAGAATTTGGAAATTTCATTTAAATAAAGGAGTTAGGTACTATGAAAATTACAGTTTTTACTCCGACTTTTAATAGAGCATATATAATAGAAAACTTGTATAGATCCTTACAAAAACAAACCTTTACAGATTTTGAATGGTTAGTAGTTGACGATGGATCAACGGATAATACTAATAAATTGTTTAATTCCTGGTTAAAGGAATGTAATAAATTTCCGATTAGATATTATAAAGTAGAAAATGGGGGAAAACATAGGGCGATTAATAGGGCTACGGATTTAGCAGCAGGAGAAATGTTTTTTATTGTTGATTCTGATGATTATTTAACTGACAACGCCTTAGAAAATATTGTGAAATGGGAAAGTACACTAGAGAATAAAGAGGAATTTTGTGGTGTATCAGGAAATAGAGGAAAAAATAAAAATGACTTCTGGGGAACAACTTTTGACGGGGAATTTATAGATGCAACTTCACTTGAACGGAACAAAAAAAATATTACAGGTGATAAGGCAGAGATCTTTTATACCAATATACTAAAAAGATATAAATTTGCTGAATTTGACGGGGAAAAATTTATAACGGAAGCAACAGTATGGAACCGAATGGCTGCGGATGGCTACAAAATCAGATGGTTTAATAAAACCATTTATATTAGCAATTATCTTGAAGATGGTTTAACAAAAAATATGGAAACAATTTTTGCAAAAAACCCCAAAGGTACAGCCTATTATATAAAACAACAAATTAAATTTGATAATTGCAATCTTAGAGGGAAATTATCCTATTATAATTTATATTTTAAATTTGTTAAGAGTAAATTAGGAATTAGGCTAGCAGCTAAACACCTGGAAATTAAAACGATAATACTATTTTCCGCGGTCTTTTTTGTTAATTGTAAAAAACTTATTACTGGGAAATGATTTTTCATGTTCAAAATAGAATAATTGCTTCCTATTATCATAATATTAAGGTTCGAAAATTAAGGGGGTTAAAATGTTAACCAGGTATAACGAGCTGGATTCACTAAGGGACATTGCAGCTTTAATGGTTTTAAATGTGTATTTTTTGGAACTATTTCCATATTTAGATGGTCCCATTATGAACTCTAAAGCTGGAGATGCTTTTTCTTTTATGTGGAATGGACATGCAGCTGTGATTATGTTTTTTTTATTGAGTGGGTTTGTTTTATTTTTACCTATTTATAAGACTGGACAGATATCTTATTCAGGATATATTATTAAAAGGGTTTTTAGGATTTACATTCCTTTACATATTAATTATCTTAATAGCTGTTTTATTAAAAACAATGCTTCAATCTAAAACTGGAAATATTCCAGGGTTGGTAAACTGGGCATTATGGAATAATAAAACTTCTTTTAATACAATTATGAACCACATATTTTTTTTTAGGAGAATATGATGCTAATACATTCGTTATGGTAATTTGGTCATTAGTTCATGAAATGAGAATCTCTATTATCTTACCTTTTGTTGTATTATTATTGATTCGAATTAATTGGAAATATAGTATTATTTTTGCCTTCATATTATCGGGTGTTAGTTTTTTCTTTATAAAGCACTTTCCAACAGAGTTCAATACAACTGTTTCAACAAATTATTTTATTACCTTACATTATACTTCTATTTTTATTGTAGGATCATTGCTTGCTAAGTATAGAGATTATCTTACAAGAAAAGTTTTAAATTTAAAATTTTTATTAATCTTGATTTGCTTTTCTATTTTATTTTTCAACTATCCTCAAATACCTTTTATGATTCTTGCCAAATTTGACGGAAATATGGATTATTTATTATACAGTATTTTGATTGATTGGTTTATAGTCTTTGGTGCAGGGTTAATTATTTTATTAGCTTTAAGTTTAAAGTTTTTTTCAAAAACTTTATCATGGAAACCTGTCCGTTTCTTGGGAGAAATTTCATATAGTCTTTTTTTAGTTCATCCTGTTGTATTGTTCACAATGGTTCGATTTTTGTATTTTGCATTGCCAGTACCTTTAATCATATTAATTTCATTGTTATTGTCATTATTAATTGCAAGGATCTGTTTTGTTTATATAGAGAAACCTTCAATTGAACTATGAAAATATTTAACATTAAAAGGAAACTCTTTAATGAATTTTAAACTCCATCTTAATAATAGCAGGAGTTTTTTTAATATAAAAAAATAGATTAGAAAGTATCTATGGATATTTATATATTTTTGTAAACAATTAAATCTTTGTCTATAAATCGAAACTATTTTCTGAAAGTAATATATCCTTGGAAGGAGATAAAAATGATAAATAAGAATCCTTCAATTTCTGTAGTCTTGCCAATCTATAATGTTGAAAAATATTTGAAAAGAAGCATAACAACTATATTAGAACAACCTTTTTCTGATTTTGAACTAATTCTTGTGAATGATGGTTCTTCAGATAACAGTGGTGAAATATGTAATCATTTTGCAAATTATGAAAAAAGAATAACGGTTATTCATAAAGATAACGGAGGACCAAGTAGTGCCAGAAATGCCGGAATAAAGATTGCTAAAGGTAAGTATATTGTATTTATTGATGCTGATGATCAAATTTGTGTAGATTATTTTACAAAACTATACGAAATCGCAGAACAAAAAGAATGTGATGCTGTTATTAGTGGATATAAGACCATACCTAATAATAATGAGGTTTCTCCTATGTTTAAATTAAATACTATTATGAATGGAGTTGAATTTGTATTAAGTTCAAAAAAACTACATTTCAATAATGATCTTTGCTTTGCATGGAGGAATATATATAAATTAAGTTTAATAAAAGAAAAAAATATTCAATTTAATGAGCAAATTTTTATTGGGGAGGATACTATTTTTAATTTAGAGTTTTTCTTGGAATCGAAAAGACTTTATGCTATATCCGACATCCTTTATCTTTACACTGTAAATAATCCAAAGAGTTTGATGAAGACTGATTATAAACCACACTTGGAAAGTAACTTAGTACTTCAATACAAAATAAAAAAACAATTATCACAAAAATTTGGACTACTAAAGCATAAACATTTTAAAAAAGATATGGCAAATTACAATATAAATAATATATATAGACTTATGTTAAATAATCTAAAGAATCGTAAAAATAAGGAAATTAAAAATGAGTTGAAAAGGATTGTTAATTATCCAATGATTAAAGAAAGTTTAAAAGAAATTGGACCTTTTTACCCATGTAGTAATATTAAAGAATATTTATATTATTTATCGCTTATATTTAAATTTTATCCCCTATTATTAAAAGATGTTTAGTGAAAATATTTCTCATTTTATTTAATTGGAAATTTTCGGTATTTGATTTTCAACTAAAACAATAAAAAGAGGAGTTTTGAAAAGTGATAAAAGTAAAAAAAATATTGGTTATTCTATGGAATAAATTTGTTGACATTAGAAATAAAATGATGAATCAAACAATAATAATTAGAGATTACATTATAAGGAATATATATAAAGCTCCATTAATTAAATCTATTGATGATACATTAGAGGAAATAATTAATAAAAAAGCATCCATATGTAGATACGGAGATGGTGAATTTAAATTAATAAAAAATGAAAGTATTACTTTCCAAAAGGCAAATTTATTATTATCCAGAAGATTAAAAGAAATATTAGTTAATCCAGAAGATAACTTTTTAGTCTGTTTGCCTGAAGTTTTTAAAGATTTATCTGAATTAGCAGATGAACCAAGATCCTATTGGCTTTTACATATTGCAAAGAATAGATTAGCCTGGTACCAACTTTTGGATAAAAAAAAATTTTATTATAATTCCTTTATTTCAAGGTTTTATTATCCTTTTAAAGATAAATCAAATTGTGGTATATGGTTATCAAAACTAAAGTTGTTATGGGAAGGAAAAGAAATAGTAATAATAGAGGGAAATAAAAGTAGATTAGGAGTAGGAAATGATTTATTTGATAATGCAATTTCTATAGAAAGAATCTTAGTTCCAGAAGAAGATGCCTTTTTTCAATATAATCAAATCCTCGAAGAAGCGAAAAAAAGTGATAAATCAAAGCTAATATTATTGGCAATAGGCCCTACTGCAACCATTCTTGCTTATGACCTTTATAAACTTGGATATCAGGCAATAGATATTGGACATGTAGACATTGAATACGAATGGTATTTAAGAAAAGCTAAAAATAAAATTAAGATTGATAATAAATATGTATGTGAAGCAGGTGCAGGTATAGGTGTTGGAGATATAAAAGATAAAAAATATTTAAGTCAAATAAGAGCAAAAATTATTTAAACCATTTTTCTAAATTGGATTAAACAGCTTAACACGATACAATACTTCAATGTATGAGTATCTTTTTTTATTTTTAACCAGAAAACTTTAAGTTCTGAGTAATTAATTCCTATTGTAGGGAGAAAAAAATGAGAGTAAAAAATTCTATTTTAAATGTAACAGCAGGTATAGGAAGCCAGATTATTATTACGTTATTGGGCTTTATTTCAAGAAGTGTGTTCGTTAATTATTTAGGCGCGGAATACTTAGGGGTTAATGGCCTTTTTTCTAATATTCTTGGAATGCTTTCCTTGGCAGAGGGAGGAATTGGAGCAGCTATTATTTATAATCTTTATAAGCCGGTAGCAGAAGGTAATGAGGAAAAAATTAATGCTCTTATGAATTTTTATAAAAAAGCATATATTGCAATCGCTGTAGTTGTTTTATTACTTGGTTTGATATTACTCCCATTTATAGGGTACTTTATAAAAGATTCTCAAATAAATAATTTAAGTTTAATATACATTATTTTCTTGATAAATACTGCCTCGTCATACTTGTTTTCATACAAAATTTCGTTTTTAAATGTATGTCAAAAAGGATATGTTGTCACTAGCGTGTATTCAATTTCTTCTATTATAGCTACCTGCATTAAAATGGGAATTTTATACCTTACAAAAAATTATATTTTATATTTAATCGTAGATATATTAATTACAATAACAACCTCTACCTTTTTATCTTTTATAGCTAATAAAATGTTCCCGCTTTTAAAAAATAAACTCTCAGGGAGTCTGGATAAAGTAACAAAAGATAATATTGTGAAAAATGTAAAAGCTCTCATTTTACATAATATTGGTGGTTATGCTGTTTTTGGTACTGATAATATGGTAATAGCTACATTTGTTAGTATCAAAGCAGTTGGTTTATATTCAAATTATTATATGTTAATTAATATTTGTAGAACTTTTATAAACCAATTTTTCGATAATATTACATATAGTGTAGGCAACCTAGTAGCTGAAGAAAGTGAAGAAAAAATATTTACCATCTTTAATGTTACAATGCTGGTGAATTTTTGGGTCTACTCATTTTTTACAATATTTTTGTCTATTATTTTGGAACCATTTATTACTTTCTGGTTAGGTGCAAACTTTCTTATGGGTAAAGGCGTACTGTTGATTCTAATGATCAACTTTTTTGTTTCAGGCATGCGAAGGTCCATCTCCATGGTTAAAACTACTTCAGGAATATTTCATGATGACAGATATGCTCCTTTTTTAGAAGCTATTATAAATCTTGGTGCCTCCATTTTTTTGGTTAAGTACTTTGGAATTGCAGGTGTTTTTTTAGGAACGTTAATAAGTACATTATCCGTACCATTTTGGATTGCTCCTTATTTAGTTTATAAACAAGTATTTAAAAAACCGGTAAGTCTTTATTATTTGAAATATACTTACTTTGTTGTCATTGGATTATTCAACTATTTTACAACTAATTTTCTTTGTGATTTATTTTTAACAAATAGAGGGTTTATTTCTCTTGTTATAAAGGGATTGATTTGTCTATTGATACCAAACATTTTATATACAATTATTTTTTACCGCACCAATGAGTTTAAATATTTACATGGGATTTTTATGGGTATTTTGGAGAAAATCTTCGGAAGAAATAAATTTGGAAAGAGTAAATTACCTGTCGGTCAATAATTAATTCTATAGTAATTTATAAATATTTCAGGGACCTAATTGAAATGTTACTTTTAAAATATTGTGTTAAGAAAATTATAAAATAAGAAATGTCGGAAAAAGGACGACATTTCTTGTTTTTAATTAATTTTTTTTGTTAACTTTTATTTAGTTGTCTACTGAAAATATTTATTCTATAATTTTGTGATTGTGACACCAATTGGGATATTTACTGAGTATTGAATAGTAATTGAATTTAAATCATTAATCAACACATTTGGGTATATAATTTGCGATTGTGGTGAAAGACACAATACATATGGGTCTATAGTATTCAAATTATGAGTAATTGTTACTGAATATTGAGCACCTTCAGGTTGTAGTGTAACAATTTGCTTGAATTTGTAATCTGGATCATAGCCAATATATACTCCGGGATCTTGAGCAGGAAGATTTATATTAATAAATTTGTTATCTGCGGATATGAAATTTTTAATCTGTGTTTTATTACTATAGTAATTAAGTTGAAGTGGGGCCGTTCCTTTGTATTCAATAATGCACTTTTTAAGGATTAACTGGTTAACTGCTAATCCGCTTCCTGATTTGAGAAGATAGGAGAAATTAGAATTGTTTATTACAATGTAACACCTTTCTGCTTTAAAAGTGGTATATAATCTGTTTGTGTCAGAGGAAAATATGCTGGTTAATGTATTTACTGTAATTTCACAATCCTCTAAAGATATAAATGGATTTTGATTATCAATATTAGTAATTCCAACTAATACTGTGGTATCTATCAACTTTGATTTTGAAACCGTCACAAATCGAGCTTTACCATTGAATAAATGATTTCTAATGACACTGTTAGTAAAAATACACATGTGATATAAAACTTTTTCAGATTGAGTTAGATAGTTGAGGGATTGAGTACGAACCATAACATTTTCAAAAGAACATCCTTCAAACTGATAGACAGTAGAAGTAAACTCAGTTAGAGAAGTTGCTTTAAACGTACAACTCTCGATTTTGGTTGCCTGGATATTAGGTGCGGAAGAAGTGGGTACGGTGAAACTAATATGATTATTGATAAACCTGCAACTGTCACCAGTAACAATTAATGTGGGGTTAACAAAGTCATTTTTAGCTAGTAGAATTTCATAAGTAGTGTTATTAATATTTGTCGTGCCGCCATGAAAACTGTTTCCTAAAATCTTGACATTGGCAGCATCAAAATTTGAAGTCATAAGACCTATATTGTTTTGACAGTTGTAAATAAAATTGCCCTTTATTGTTGCATCCAACAAAGAGTACAGATTAATAGCTATATTATCAATATTATAAATGTGGTTATTTTCGATTTGAATAGAATAGCATCCGACCAATATCCCATGATAACTGCCATAAATGAGATTATTTCTAATTACACAGTTATCTCCATATGAATCTTCCTGATTAATCGAATATCTTGTTGGGTCATTAAAAATAGGCTTTCCATCTAGGAACCTCACCAAACCCTTACCATTATCTCTAATGACATTATGCTGGATGATATTATAACTTCCTCCTAAAGAAATACCCCCCCGGTGCCCATTATATATTTCATTGAATTCTACAACGTTATGATGTGGTATGCTTCCCCATCTTATTGTTATTTGCATATATTTAGAGGGATTTGTTTCGTTATAAAATAACAATCTAAACTTTGTTGCTCCTACAGGTACTGATATGTCAGTATATATTTTTCTTTTTTTCATAGCGCCAATAAAGTTGTTATTTTGACCATAGAAAAATATATCAAAATCCTTTGATACAAGATTTGTAAGTCGAGAATATCCTGCACCAGTTACCATAATGGAGTTATATTTCAAATCTTGAGGTAGGTCAATAAACCGTGTAATGACTGTATTAGTAGATGCAACTGGCTGGCCTGTTGAATAGTCTAATGCATTCAACGTAAGTCCTTGATTAAATTCCGCATAACCTGCAATGGAATCACTGGTAAAAGTAATATTATCACCCATATAATCTCTAACAACGCAGTTTTTAACAGAACTATAGCTTGTACCTTTTGAAATTACGATACCATAACTGCTTTCTACAGCAACTTCTGTAGGATTTGAAAAGCTCCTATCATCTCTACAACCAATAATAGTTCCATTAATAAGGTAAGCATTCGTTACATTATCAAAAACGATGCTGTTCCCTACAAAGTTGTAATAATCGGTAGTTGTTCGAATATCAAACGGTGATTTTCTATCAGAATCATAAATTACTTTTAAAGTTGAACCATTTAAGTTAAATATCATGTTACTAACCAATTTTATTTCTCTTGGATAACATAGGGCATATTGGCCTTTAGGTAAAATTACACCGTCATACCCGTTGCTATAGGCATACTGTATGGCATTATTAATCCCTTGAATATTTGCATCTGCCATATAAAAATTTGCATCTGTATAAGGTTTTGTAGGTAAGCCTTGTTTTATATTCCATTTATCAAGTTCGATAAGATACATCTTTTTACACTTCCTTTCGATTTAATCTTAGATTTGTCATTATGGTCTGAGACAATTTTAATTATTTTATTTTTAAAATCCCATAATGGTGGGTCAAATTATAATATGTTTTAGAATTTTTTATGGTTGGACAAGTTTACTAGATTTTTTATATTGGATATAGCGAGTGAGTAAAAAAATTTCTTGATCTTGTAATTTGCTACGAGTACTAAAATCATTATAAATAAATACTAAGAGCCCTTCTCAACTAAGAAAGGGCTCTTGTTTCTTTAATGGAGTTTATTGTTTCGATTAATATCATTTGCTTTTAATTCCAAATTCTCATTAAAAATCTTATTATTTTTAATCAAAAATGAAGGAGAATGTTTACCTACAAAAATCGTAGAGATACCAACGGCTTCTTTGTCTTCAGATCTTAATGTATTTCCTTCTATTGTTAAATTTGAAACGCTAAAAATACTATTCTTTTTCCAATAATCTCCCACTTGGATAATGGCAATTGTTTTGTAAGGAAATGTACCTGTTTCAATAGTGTTATTTTCAAGGCTGACTTTTTTACCTGCTTGTATGGAGACACCAGGACTGTTATTTCCTAATACTTTTATTGTTGAATTCTTAAGGGTGACACTGTCAGGCATTCCGTGCACTTTATTCGTTTCAAATCCACCTCTAAATGATGTGAATCTACAATGACTGAATTCGTAATGACCGGAATTGTTAACGGCCACTCCATATTTGCCTTCAGCCGCCTCAAATTCACAGTTACTGTAAGTACCCCTTGGTAATTGGGTCCGTTCATATCCGATTACTTTTAAGTTAACAAAGGTGCTTCCATCTGCTGCATTGCCACTAAAACTATCCAAGGCAGCCTGGCCAGTAATCGTAACATTTTTCAAATGTATTGGATTTCGATTTACTCCGAATTGAGTTTGTTCTCTCTTTGTGTTTTTGACAGTAATATTGGAAGCCTCAATGCCGAATGGAGTGGAGCTAGCCAAATTGACTAACGTATCTTTAAACTCCATACCATTTATTTTAATATTGTTTCCAAGGAAAGCAGCTAAACCACCTTCCATTTTATTTGATATAAAAGTTGCATCATTGTATGCGTAAATTCTTGCATCTTTAAATGTATTATTTTTAACCTCTGCATATTTGAAAGGTTCGGATATGGCAAGGCCGATCGACTTGGAAGAGAAAGAATTGTCTTCAACGGTGGCATTTTTGCCATCATATAAAATTAAGTCATAGGCTTGGTTGTTATAAAAAATATTTCCTTTGATTTTAATACGGTTATTTAAGTTATAACCAGCTTCAACATCAATTCCTGATTGAGGGGCCGTACCTCTCATATCGTGAATCTTGTTATTAAGGATAATAGTATCTTGCGCACCTCCAATTGTAATACCTTGGCGGCGATTAAACGCAAATTCAGAATTTTTGACTGTTACGTTTTTTGAAACGCCTTGCATCCAAAATTCGATATACACATTATTTGGAACAGAAGGCGTATTAAATACGGCATTGAAATAAGCAGCATTTTTGGGAATATGTATCAAGCCCCATCCAACCGGTTTGTTTTCTTCTTTTGAATCGACGCTCTTTATAAATGTCCCATCTGATTTGTAAAAGTAAGCAGTATAGTCTTTAATTGGCATATTTTGTTGGTGAAGGAATTGAAAAGTATTTTGAATCTCAAAATACCTGTCAGTTAGCGGAATCTTTTCCAACCTTATTTTTGAGGAGTCGTTTACAAGCTTTCCTTCAGTATTCACGGATCCAGGTATAAAACTCTTCGCATAAAATTCTTTGATGAGTTTACCCATAGAACCAATTGCTAAGCCATCCCCTGTAAAATGAGTGGATTTAATTCCCTCAATAGTTACATTACTTGCGCCGCTCGTAACAATCCCATATCCCCCTTCATGTGTTGATTTTACTGCTTTATAATCGTGTGTATCTTTGTCTCCTTCGTAGGTTCCACCTTTTAAGGTGACATTGTTTACCCCGGGTCCTACATAAAGAAGAACATAATCCTTGTTTCCATTTGTTTCCTTTTGAAAGACTGAATCTTTTCTTAATTCAAAGACCATATTGCTGACCATATTGATTTGTCCATCTTTTGAAATCAAATAAATCCCATCTGGAACAACAAATGTAGTGTAGCCTTGTTGATGAGCCCATTTCAAAGCATTATTCAATCCATTTGTTGTTTCCTCAGCATGTGTAGCATCGTTATAAATACCCCAGCGACTTAACTCTAATACATATTTGGAACTTATTTTTGTTTTTTCTGCATGAGCCTGGACAAGCGAGTTAGTAAAAGTAGCAGATACTAAGAAAATTAACAAAGAAAGCGTTATTGCAATTATAAAAAAATATTTTTTCATTATGTTCATCCTTTACTACTATTTCTTATAATTTAATCATGATATAATCCTGTCCAAATTGAACTAATGAAATAAGCTGTTTTAGGAAAATTTATTTTGTAAATCATCTAAGAATAGCAATCGATTGTATTTTCGAATTAAATAGATTTTTGTCGAAAACATGTTCTTTAAAAAGAATTAATTATGATCTATAATATTCAGGTAGAAGGGACAAAACTTTAATTTATGGCATTTGTTTATATATTAGAAAGAGGAAGTTTTATTTTTTTAGTTTTGTTGTTCGTTATAATGAACTTGGTGAAGGGTGGTTAAGGAGGTGAATTTATGATAAAAGAAAAAGTCTATTCCAAACCAACAGTCTTAAGCCATCAACCAATCCAATTTGAAACCAGACATAGCTGGAATCCTGGAAAAGGGAAAAATCCGGCATCACCAGGAAATGGTGGGATCCATTTCCCACACACTAACCCAAATCCACAACCATGTGGAGCAGGAACCCCTGGAAATGGGAATAAGAAAGGCAATGGAAATGGCAATATAGGAACTGGCCAGTGTAATCCAAAAGTAAATCCATAATTTCTTCACAAACGGGAGGGCAAATGGGAACATTTCCATTGCCTTCCCATCTACATAAATTTAATGACTTTTCCTTAGGAGGCCAATATGAAAGAGATCTACACCAAAATTGGCGACCACTTTATCCAAATAAATTGTGAAACAAAAAGCCTAAATCAAACGTTTTTAAAAAATTTCCATTCTTACAAAGGTGTTAAAATTCAGCAACCAGATCTCACTATCCAAATTAATGACGGATACGGTGTGCCTTTTACTGACTATGAAGTGCGAATCAACAAACAACCTAATAAAATTACCTACATCCGAGCTGATTATCTTATTGAGGTCGATTCGGACTATAAGTCTGCGACAATATCAGTTTTTAATGATTTCGCCTTAAAACACGCATTAATGAATTTATACAGTGCCTTCCTCGTCTATCAAAACTGGGGCCTGTTAATCCATTCTTCATGTGTCATTGAAAAGGGAATGGCCCATATTTTTGCCGGTCAATCGGGTGCAGGGAAATCGACGGCTGCAAAACTATCGTTTCCACGTCAACTTCTATCGGATGAAGCAACGCTTGTCAAAATTACTCCAGAAGGGGTAATGGTGTTTAATTCTCCATTCAGGAGTGAACTGGATGCAGATCGTTTTGAAGGAAACATCAAATTATCAAGCATACAGATCCTTAAACAATCCCTTCAAAATAAAAGAATCATAATACCAAAATCCGATTCTTTTATTCACTTAATGGATAAAGTCTTTTTCTGGCCGCATAGTCAAGAGGAGACGAAAACCATCATGAAATTATTGACGATGTTAGTGAAGAATGTACCTGTGTATGAACTCCATTTCCAAAAAAACAATACCTTTTGGGAGCTGATCTCTTGATGATGAAATATATTCAAACGGGAAATTATGATGCAACGGAACTGGATGGAGAATGGATTATACTCAACACCGATCAATTCACGGTAACGAAATTGAATGAAATGGGCGGGTTTTGTTGGTCCTTGCTTAATAAAGTCCAAACATCCGAAACTCTTGCCCAATCCGTGATAGAGAAATTTCCATCAAATGAAAATGCTGAACAGATAAGAATAGATATGGAAGAATTTCTGGCAAACCTTCAACAGTGCGGGCTGATTCAACATGTTAATGGATGAAAATACGTTAACCTTCCTTAAAAGAACAATAAACAAGGATGGCTGGTTGGAGCTTCCTGCTTATGGAAATAGTATGTTTCCTTTTATAAAACAAGGAAATATATGCCGATTTGTGCCTTGTGAACCATCCTTATTGAAACTAGGCGATGTCATCTTGTTTTATTCCCAAGCGGGTCAATTAATTGCCCATCGGCTTGTAAAGATAAAAACAATCCATAATCGCCCCATTTTTTTGTTTAAGGGTGATACAAACCTTGGTTTAGATCAACCGGTGGAGGAAGAGTGGATCATTGGAAAACTGGAGCACGTGCAAAAACGGGGCAAACAACTAACCCCGGAACATTTTATGGCAAATGTATGGGGGAAATTGATTCTTTCTTTTCCCATTCTATCAGGCATTCTTCGAAAACATTTAAATAGGAAGTTCCAATTTTAATAGTATGGAGTGTCCATAATATGAAAGAACAAGTCAAATCACTCATAAATCAATATTTTACGATGAAGGACATTCGCAGGGCCTTTTCTTTTGTATTGCCGTTCATCCTTAAGCAATGGAAGGCTTATTTGGCCATTCTTGTTTTACTAGGAGTGGACATTTACTTAACCATTGCCTTTGCGCGGTATTATGGAGAGATGACAGATGCAGCTCTTCATGGGGGGTATCACCAAATTTTATCCCTGATCCCATTTGGTGCTTTTCTTGTCCTTAGCAGTATCGCCTCCAATGTTTCTTATACCTATTTTAATACGATAGCAACCAACGCGGTGAAAATGGATTTAAAAAATCATTTATTTCACCATATTTTAAGGCTGCCGGCGGGATATGCCTCCAATCTTCGTTCAGGTGAATTGATGTCCCATTTTTCTAATGATATCCATGGTGCCGATGGGGTAATCGGAAGTAATCTGCTTAGTCTTATTCGACTTCCCATTATCTATATCGTCGTTTTTGTTTATTTGGTACATATCAATTTGACACTCTGTTTGGTCAGTCTTATTTTTGCGCCGATCGCGGCCATTGCGGGTGTCGTATTTGGATTATTGCTCCGGAAAAATGGGAGATCCATTCATCATCTGATAGGTGAGATTAACAGCCTTTTAAATGAGACCTTTCATGGATTTCAGGTCATTCGCTCCTTCACCCTTGAAAAGCTTCAATATAAAAAATACGCCCAACAAAATAAGGAATTGCTTCATTTAGAGCTCGAAAATGCCAAGCTGCAGAACTGGTATAATGCGGGCGGAGAAATAATCGGGACGATTACCTTTCTTGTCAACCTTTCTTTAGGTGCCATTTTCGTTTCAAAAAATGTTCTGACGGTAGGGGCGCTGTTAACATTTCTTAATTTAGTCAATCATCTTTTTTATCCAATCACAGGAATGGCAAGTATATGGGCCGGATTTCAACGATCGGTGGCAGCACTTGAAAGAGTACTCAATGTTCTCGAAAAACCAGCCGATTTTCATGAATTACCTTCGTTTACTCTGTCGTTGGATGTTGGCGGTTCCATCCAATTTCAAGACGTTACCTTTAGCTATGGTAACAATCATAATGTGTTCGAATCCTTTCATCTGGAGATTCCTGCAGGAAAAGTGGTTGCTTTAGTTGGGCCGAGTGGAGCAGGAAAAAGTACTTTATTTAACCTGTTGCAAGGATTTTATCAGCCGCAATCGGGTGTCATTCGGATCGCCGGAAAACCGATTCAGGAGCTTTCACCTTCCAAATTGCGAAGCTCCATCGCCCATGTTCCACAAGAAACATTTCTGTTTGCGGGAACCATTCGCGACAATCTCTTCATTGCCCGGCCAAATATTACTGAAAAAGAAATGGTCGAGGCAGCGATCAGTGCAGAAATTCATGATTTTATTCTGTCGCTCCCAAAAGGCTATGACACAGAGATAGGAGAAAACGGCATTAAGCTATCCGGCGGTCAGAAACAAAGAATGGCCATTGCCCGGGCCATATTAAAGGATGCTCCCATTCTGTTACTCGACGAAGCCACCTCTGCTTTAGATGGGGAGACCGAATATCACGTGAAGGAAGCATTAGAGGAATTGATGAAAGGTAGAACAACAATTGTGATCGCCCACCGTTTATCTACCGTTCAAAATGCGGATATCATTATGGTGATGAACGCAGGGAAAATTGTTCAACAAGGAACGCATGAAGAGTTAATCAAACAAAAAGGGTTATATCGAAACCTGAATGGAACATCCTTTAATAAAACTAAAGAGAGACCGTTAGCCTTAGTTTCTAAATCGTAAATGGAGGTGATTTTATGAGTATGGAGTTAGTCAAAGCCATCTACAATCAACAGTCACCGTTGCTGTATGATGAAAATTTCTATCATCACTCTCTTCAAGATATTGAAAATGATGGAATCTCCTCTCAGATTTATTTTTTATTAAAGCAGCTGGGAAGAATAGACCAAACTCCGGTATTTTTTCAAATACGGCTAAAAGACAACTATGATAAAGGATTATATCAAAACCTTTTGATTAAAAACCAGTTGGAGTTAATCGTAAGAAGTTTTGAGGATCAAGGAATCGATGTCATCCCCATTAAAGGAGTTTATTTTGCAGAAAAATATTTCGGACATATTGGGGCAAGGGCGACATCGGATATTGATTTATTAATCAGACATCACGATTTAAGTAAGGCGATTGATGCTGTGAAATTATTAGGGTTTACAGTAGATGGAGAAGAGATTCCCGGCCATTTTCATAGTAGCTTTTGCAAGGAAATGCCAAATTGTCCCATTTCTTTAGTCGTGGAACTACACTGGAACCTTGTTAAAGAAAATACAGCAAATTTTCAGATTGAGGATCTTTGGAACCAATCGACTTCCATTGGTTCATCCACACATATTAAGGAACTATCGCCAAACCATACCTTCTATATGATTTGTCTTCATGGTTGGCGGCATAACCTAGATTCATTAAAATATTTTTTGGACATCATTCAAGTTATTTATAAATTTAGGGATGAGCTCGACTTTGAGCAAATTTTTAAATTGGCTAAATCCCACCAAACCTACAAAAGAATGATGAGGACTTTATCCATTCTTTATCAGCAATTTCCTGAATTAGATTATATGAAAAAATTTCCGAATAAAAGGAGAAAAACCCTTTGGAGATACCGTCCAGCTAAAGGAATTAAGCAATATGCTGATTTTATCGATTATCAATTTTTCAGTTATGATTCGTTAAAACATAGTTTGATTGAGCTCCATAGTTGGTTCTGGCCTTCAAGACATGAGCTATATTCAGAAATGGGGAGGATGGATCAACAAACTCAATCCTTCTTAAGAATGTATTTTTCTTTGTATAAAAAGAGAGTGACCAGTATGATAAAAGCTTTATTACCTCATTAAAAAAGCCATCTGCCGCAAACAGATGGTTTAATCTTTTTTAGCTCAAATGAAACACCGTAATCTCCGGCCTGCAAAAAAAGCGAATAGCAATGTTAGTTGTCCCAATTCCACGATTCACATACAATGGCATTTTACTATCCCCAACCTGATAGAATCCATCATTATAGTTAGTCGCTAAGGGCTGTCTTATGATTGGTCCGTAAAAAGGTAAACGTACCTGTCCCCCATGGGAGTGCCCTGAAAACTGTGCACTAATCGGGAACTTACTGCTTTCATCTGCGATATCGGGTTCGTGTGCAAGCAACAACACACAATCATTGTCCGATCGGCCTTCGACTGCTTTTCCGATATTTGGAGAACCATACATAACATCATCTATTCCTGCAATATAAAGACGTTGTTGGTTAACCTCAATAAAATCATGGTTATTTACTAACACCTTAAATTGCGAGTCCTGTAATACCTGAATGACTTGATCCTTTGTATAGAAATCATGGTTACCGATCACCACCCATTTTCCTCCGCGAGGTGTCTTCAGCTCTGTGAGCAATGGAATAGCCAGTTCCGGTTCCCTATTTCCGATCTGGATGAGATCACCGGTAAAGAAAATAATATCCGGGCTTATGTTATTAATCATATTTACAACGGGTTGAAAATCCTCAATTCCATAGTGAAAGCCTAAATGGATATCACTAATCTGGACGATTTTCCAACCTGCAAATGCTTTTGGAAGATTTTTCACTTTCAGTTGAACTTCCTTAATTTGATACCAGAATCGTTCTATCTTGAAAGAGTAGGTACCCATAACCATACTTGTTGCCAGTAAGCCTAAAGACATTTTTCCCGCTTTTTTTAAAAAAGTTCGACGATTAATCGGGATCCTTTCCGTTTGTGATTCAGTCATACGTACACCATACCTCTTTCATTTAATGCTGATCATTGTTCATTTTTAAGAACATTATAAATGATGTAAATAGAATACTCAATCTTAAGGAAATTTCAATAAGCCTATTCCTTCATACCATTCCATTAAAAAAGCCACCTGTCGGCTTGACAGATGGCATAAAAACATTAATGTGTAGGTTCGCCCAATTCCCCAAACGCATCCCATTTGACGCTCATCTCCAAAATGATGGAGAGAATCAATCCCATGATTAATCCATTGCTAATTAAAGGCTGAATTAACACGGGAAAGCTCGAAAAGACAACTGGAGAGAGGTTCATTAATGAAACCCCAAACAAAAGGGGCATGGCAAAGCGAAAGATTGTTTTGGAATTAAATTGTTGGGACTTCATACTTTTCATGGCTGTGCCAAACAATTGCATGTAGGCGACAAAAAGGACAGCATTTCCAACTGTGACAGGAAGGGTCGTAAAAAATGATACTAATGGACCGACTAACCCCATTACTGCAAACAATAGACCGCCGATGATAAGTGGTTTCCGATCAAGAATTCTCGTGCTTTCCAGTAATCCGAGCGAAGAGGCGTACGGACAATTTGGAACCAGCCCGAAAACGATCGATACCATCGATAATAATCCTGTAATAATAAATGAACGTTTATAATTCTTGTTTGAAATCGAGTAGCCGTAAAGAGGTTCTGCTGCTTTTACAGCTGAAATATTATTGGTTAGGTTCAGCAGTCCGGTGATAAAAGCAGTTAAAACGATGCCGATTTCTAAATTTGGTTTTCCCCACGGAAATAAGGTAAATGTGAATCCTCCGGCAGTTGAAACTTGTTGGTTCGTGCCGAAAATGATTGAGTAAAAAATCCAGCCGACAATAATCCCGATTAAGACTGCAAAATTGCTAATCATCCCTTTCCCTTTAATACTAATCACACTCGTAATAATAACGAGAGCGAGCGAAAAGAGGCTGACAGGTAAATCCAATGAACCATCAGAAGTGACTTGCAGCATTCCTTTAAAGAAAATAAGGATGAGTTCAATGGAAAGAAGGAATAAGTAAACCGACATGACCATGGGCGTAAATAGTTTTTGCAGTAGTGGAATGAGATTGAAGTAACCAATTAAAACGGTGATGGTCCCTGCTAATATCATCCCTGTTGCCAAAGCCCCTCCCACTCTCGTAAAGGCCATCCCGGAAGAAGCTGCTGCTGAGCATAGGCTTAAGATTAACCCCCACCAAAGCCCCGAGTGTCCTTCCATTAACGAAAAGCGATGACCAATCAATCCTTGAAGTGCACATGCGATCCCAATGAAAATAAAAGATGTCCTTAATGTTACCGCAATAACTGCCGGTGACAAGTGAAAGGCTGTCCCGACAGATAGGGGCACAACCAATGTATTGGCAAAAATAAAAAACAGCCATTGCAAGGAAGCAAAAATTGTAGTAGAAGTATTTAATTTTGACATAAAACGAATCCCTTCTTTTACCGATTATAATTCCACAAAGTATTACTTTACTTGAACGGTCAAGAAAAATGAAGGATTTTTTATTTATAAAGGAATACTTGAATTTTGTCTTTGGTATCGATCGTTGCCAGTAAAACATTTTGTACTTCTGTTTGATGAAGGTTTTTCAAACTGTTCCTTAACCAACCTTCTTCTTTATTGATTTCCTTCAAAACCTGATAATTAATCTTGCCGTCTAAAATAATTGTTTTCGGCAGGTCAAATGGTTCTGTTTGCATTTGATAGGTTGCCGGGGTTATCGGCTGATATTGAGGATCTAAAAAAATAGAAATTTTCCCGTCAGATTCCCATAAGGCTAATGCAACTTTTTTTACATCCTCCACTTTTTCCTTCCGTAATTCAGCCAATAAATCTTCAATTGAAATTCTGGCCTTTTTAAGTCCTTGATAACTGATTTCTCCTTTACTAATCAGTGGAAAGGCCACAGAATCAACGACCTTTCTAAAACCCACCCACTTTAGGCTTAAGAAAACACCGCCCATATACAAAGCCACCAGTACAATGGTGGAAATGATCGAACCCTTCATTCCAATTGTTTGGTCAGACAGAGGGTGAGCGATGATGTTTCCCAACATGAGGGCGATCACAAAGTCAAGTAACCTTAATTGAGAAATAGCACGCTGGCCCATGACTTTTGCTAAAATGAGCAGAATGAAATAGGCGATTACCGTTCTTAAAACCCACTCCATGGTCGTTAATGCTTCCTGTCCCCGAAAAAAATCCAATGAAGACACATCCTTTTAACCTAAATCAACTACTTCTTAGTATTGTCTCGAATGATTTGTTTTTACGCTTTATTGAACAAAGATTTATCTAATAATTGCCTGTATGTTAAAATAAATAGATTATAAGCAGAAAATTTTAAAACTCCTTCCGGGAAGCGAGGTAGGCTATGTTAAATACTCGAATAACTGCTATTTTACGAGAATTAATGAAAGCGGAATCACCCGTAACCAGTGAGTATTTGGCAAAGGTTCTTGACGTGACGTCGAGGACTGTCAGAACGGATATAAAGGACTTAGAAACCGTTGTTTCTGATTTTGGGGGTACCATAAAATCTATAAGGGGAACAGGGTACGAGCTTGAAATTCACAATGACCAACTTTTTCTACAACTTTTACATGAGGTCACCAATAAGGATAAAGAGGGATTCGAAGAGATACCTACATTACCCGAAGAACGTGTCAGTTATATTGTGAAGCGTCTTTTACTTGCGGAAGCTTATATTAAGCTGGAAGATATGGCCGATGAGATGTTTATAAGTAAATCAACCTTACAAAATGACTTGCGTGAAGCGAAAAAAATCCTTTATTCATATGGAATCAAGCTGGATAAACGGCCAAATTTCGGGCTGAAATGTAATGGGGATGAATTTAAACTGCGCTTGTGTATGGCTGATCATCTATTTAACCAATCCGAACACGTTTTAGATATGGAACAAACAATTGTTCATGTATTTTCAAAAGAAGATATTGCTGTGATTCGAAAAATTATCTTAGAACAGATAAAGATACATGAAATTAGTCTATCCGATATTGGATTAAATAATCTTATCATTCATATCGCCATTGCTTTTAAAAGAATTCAAAATGAAAAATATGTTAACCTGTTTCCCAATGAATTAATGGATATAAAAAGTCAAAAACAATATAATGTTGCTGAAGAAATTGTATGGAATCTTGAAAAGAGTTTCGGTATTTCATTTCCGGAATCTGAGATTGCCTATATCACCATCCACCTTCTTGGTACAAAGATGATTACGCAGCTTCACCTAAATGATAGAGAAATTCAAGGGATTTTTGATCATTCGTTAAACGAAATAGTCGAAAAGATTTTAGATAGGATTGATCATGAGCTTGGCTTGCATATAAAGGAAGATAAAGAGCTTCAAATTGCGATGAATTTACACTTAAAACCGGCCATTCATCGCTTTCGGTATGGGATTAATTTACCCAATCCATTACTGGATGATATCAAATCCAATTACCCCATTGCATTTCAAGCCGCGATTATTGCCGGAACCGTTCTAAAACGTGAAATGGATATTGAGATAAATGAAAATGAAATTGGCTACTTGGCCCTTCATATTGGTGCAGCAATTGAAAATATGAAAATAGGAAGTCAACCAAAAAGATGTATCATTGTTTGTGCTTCCGGGGTAGGAAGTGCTCGGTTATTGGCTTCAAAGCTAAAATCGAAATTCGGAGCAAAGCTCGAGATTGTCGGGACAACCGAATATTATAAATTGAATCAAATTCCGATGCATTCGATCGATTTGCTTATTAGCACGATTCCCGTTACTGCAAAATTACCTGTACCTAATATTCAAGTTAACACCATCCTTGGCTGGAAGGATTTTGAGAAAATCGAAAATGTTTTAGTAGAACATTCGGATGAAAAACGAAAATATACGAGAAAAGAACTCGTATTTCTGCAAAAGGATTTTAATACAAGGGAAGAAGTATTGTATTTTTTAGGAAAACAGTTGGAATCGATGGGATTTGTAAAAGAGAACTTTTTAACTGCGGTTTTTGAAAGAGAAGCCCTTTCGCCTACAAGCTACGGTAATTTCGTTGCGATTCCTCATCCGGTAACACCGCAAACAGAATCTACCTTTTGGTCAATATGTACACTTAAGAAACCGATTGATTGGGGCGGAAAAAGGGTTCAATTCGTTTGTTTATTGAACGTTGAGAAAAATAGTACAAACGATTTACAAAACATGTATGATTTGTTAATTAAAATAATTGATAACAGTCATGTGGTGCAGCAACTCATCAAATGTAAAACCTACAAGGAATTTGAAATGATTTTCTTTAAATGATCGGAGAACACCGCAGGGGGAGTAACAATGAATATTTTATTATGCTGTTCTGTAGGTATGTCAACGAGTTTATTAGTTTCAAGAATGAAAAAAAGTGCTCAGGAACTAGGTATTGAATGCCGAATTTGGGCAATCCCTATAGAAACAGTTGCAAAACAAATCGATCAGGCAGATGTTTTATTGATAGGGCCCCATGTGCGATATATGTATCCTGAATTTAAAAAGTTAGGTAATGAAAAAGGCATTCCCGTTGAAGTAATCAATACGGTCCACTACGGGACTTTTAATGGTCAAGAAGTATTGAAATTTGCACAACAATTATACATAGAAAAGTAAAAAGCAGGATGAGTAAAGGGCTCATCCTGCTTTTTCTTTTATTTTACACATTTAAAAACTTACTGCATACCGGATTATCAATTTTAATACTATTTCCATGTTAAATTTTTAGTTTATTCTGAACAATTATTTCCGTTGAGTAACGGAAAAAGGATGTATGTAAATGTAAGCGCTTTTACAATAGAATGAAACTATCAAGAGAGGATAATAAAAAAAACAGCTGAGAGAGTTAAAAAGAGAACGTTTTCTAACGAGCAGTGCAGGTGTAATGAAATCATTTTTATCCTATTAAAAAACACTGAAACTCTTCTCTTGAAACGATCCAATTATATGAAAAGAATACTGAGGAGGAATTAGAAATGAACATTTTATTATGCTGTGCAGCGGGTATGTCTACAAGTCTATTAGTAACAAAAATGGAAAAAGCAGCAGCTGAACAAGGGCTTGAATGCAAAATTTGGGCAGAGGGTGCCGAAGCGGTAAAAAATCATATCGGCCATGCCGATGTGTTATTACTTGGGCCGCAGGTTCGCTATTTGTTGCCGCAAATGAAAAAGTTAGGTGAAGAAAAGAACATCCCGGTTGATTCTATTAATCCGGTTCACTACGGAATGTGTAACGGTCCTGAAGTTCTAAAACATGCTCTAAATTTAATTAACCAATAAGGAGTGGGATGGTATGAACAAATTTATGACCGTTTTAGAAAACAATTTTATGCCTTTGGCCGGTAAGCTAGCAGCTCAAAGACATTTACAGGCACTCCGTGATGGTATCATTCTCGCAATGCCGATGATTATTATCGGATCGATCTTCTTGATTTTAGGGTTCCTGCCCATCCCGGGTTACTCTGATTTTATGGCTAAAACCTTCGGTGCCCAGTGGCTAAGCAAATTAATGTACCCGGTTGATGCAACATTCAATATGATGGGGCTTATCGCAGCCTTCGGTATCGCTTATCGTTTGGCAGAAAAGTATAAACTTGATGCCTTAACAGCTGGTGTTATCTCACTTTGTGCCTTCCTACTGGCAACACCGTTCCATGTTCCTTTTACACCGGAAGGGGCAAAAACAGCAGTTGATGTTGGCGGCGCAATTCCTGTTGCGTTAATGGGAAGTAAAGGTTTATTCGTAGCCATGCTTTTGGCAATGTTCTCTACAGAAGTATACAATTTTATTGTAAAGAAAAATATCGTCATCAAAATGCCGGATGGCGTTCCGCCGGCTGTAGCAAAATCCTTCGTCGCCTTAATTCCCGGTTTAGTTGTTGTAACAATTGTTTGGTTACTCCGTTTAGCCGTTGAAAACACACATTTTGGCAGCATCCATAGTATTATTGGCGATTTGCTTGCAGGTCCGCTAGGTGCATTAGGCGGCAGTTTATTTGGAACCATCATCGCAGTCTTTCTTATGCAGCTACTTTGGTCAGCAGGCCTTCATGGTGCCAACATTGTTGGCAGTGTTATGAGCCCAATCTGGCTGGGAGCTACCGGGGATAATATGGAAGCGTTTAAGGCCGGTCACCCGGTACCTCATATTTTTACACAACAATTTATCGATGTTTTCGTTAACATGGGGGGTTCCGGGGCAACCTTCGGCCTTGTCATCATCATGTTAATTTGGGCTAGAAGCATGCAAATGAAACAGTTAGGAAGACTTGCATTAGCTCCCGGTATCTTTATGATTAACGAGCCGATTTCGTTCGGCATGCCGATCGTTATGAACGCATTAATGATCGTGCCCTTTTTCATAGCACCAATTGTAAACGTTATCACAACATATATTGGAATGGATTTAGGCCTTGTAGCCAAACCGGCAGGTATTGCGATCCCGTGGACAACTCCTCCGATTATCGGTGGATATTTAGCTACTGGCGGTCATATATCTGGATCCATTATCCAGTTATTTAATATCGTTCTTGATTTCTTTATCTACCTGCCATTCTTCAAAATGTGGGATAAACAGAAATTCGTCGAAGAAGGCGGAACTCAAAGCTCATTAGGTAAAAAAGCAGTTTAATCAGAAGCATCCAATTGATTAGCATTGAAAGGATGACTCATTCTCATGGGGACAGATCATTAGGAGGCATCCTTTATGGAAAACAACAGGAGGGAATTTTATGGAAAACTTAGAAGGGATTATTTTTCAAATCATTTTACACGGCGGAAATGGAAAAAGTTCTGCAATGGAAGCTATTGCAGCTGCTAAGCAGGGGAATTTTACTGAAGCAAGTGCAAAATTACAAGAAGCCGGCAATGCATTAAATGAGGCACACCATATTCAAACCTCTTTGATTCAGGATGAAATAAGGGGAGAGAAAACAGAGCTCTCACTATTAATGATTCACGCTCAAGATCACTTAATGAATGCAGTCACACTAAAAGATTTAGCTACAGAATTTGTTGACTTATATGAAACTTTAAAAATCTCAGGAGGCGTTAGAGCATGACTAAAGGAATTAAAATTGTAACCATTGGCGGAGGATCCAGTTACACTCCCGAACTTGTAGAAGGTTTTATTAAAAGATACGATGAGCTCCCTATTCGAGAGCTTTGGTTAGTGGATATTCCTGTTGGAGAAGAAAAGCTAAAGATTGTAGGTTCATTGGCTAAACGGATGGTGGAAAAGGCCGGTCTTCCGATTGAGGTTCATCTCACACTTGATCGCCGTGAAGCATTAAAAGATGCTGACTTTGTAACCACACAATTTCGAGTAGGATTATTAGATGCCAGAGCAAAAGATGAGTGCATCCCGCTTAAGTATAATGTAATAGGTCAAGAGACAAACGGACCGGGCGGCTTATTCAAAGGTCTTAGGACAATTCCGGTTATTTTGGATATCTGTAAAGACATGGAGGAATTATGTCCTGACGCATGGCTCGTTAACTTTACGAATCCTGCAGGTATGGTAACAGAAGCAGTATTACGTTACAGCAACCTTAAAAAGGTGGTTGGATTATGTAACGTGCCTGTAGGGATCAGAATGGGGATTGCCAAAGCGCTTGATGTTTCACCGGATCGTGTCCAGGTTGATTTTGCAGGCCTCAATCATATGGTTTTTGGTTTGAACGTTTACTTAGATGGAGTTAGTGTCCTTGAGCAGGTCATTGAAAAAATGGCTGATCCTGAAAATGCGTTATCGATGAAAAACATTGCTGCTCTTGGCTGGGAACCGGATTTCCTTCGCGGTCTAGGGGTGATTCCTTGTGGATACCATCGTTACTATTACAAAACAAGTGAAATGCTAGAGGAAGAATTAGAAGCAGCTAATACAGTTGGCACACGTGCTGAAGTCGTAAAACAAGTCGAAAAAGAATTGTTTGAGCTTTACAAAGACCCTGAGCTTGCTATTAAACCGCCACAGCTTGAAAAGCGCGGCGGTGCATACTACAGCGATGCAGCCTGTAATCTAATTAATTCAATCTACAACGACAAGCGTGATATACAGCCTGTTAACACAAGAAACAATGGCGCAATTGCCGGCATCCCGGATGAATCTGCAGTTGAAGTTAATAGTATTATTACAAAAGAAGGTCCTAAGCCCGTTTCTGTTGGCGATCTCCCGGTTGCTGTTAGAGGGCTGGTACAGCAAATTAAATCATTTGAACGAGTAGCGGCAGAAGCAGCGGTAACAGGTGATTATAATACAGCACTCCTTGCAATGACAATAAATCCTCTTGTTCCTTCTGACAAGGTTGCCAAACAAATTTTGGATGAAATGCTTAAAGCACATAAAGAATATTTGCCGCAATTTTTTCAAAAAGTAGAGGCTTGAAAAGCTTAATCAATCATTGCTAAACGAAAAAAACCCTCACAAGGAGAAATCATTCGCCTGTGGGGGTTTTTTTCTTCTATTTGGATTTTTTTATGTATAATTGAAATTATTACTTTTATAATACCGATGTGTTAAACACGATCCTAGATTAGTAGTGAGGAAAAACAATTAGCCTATTTAAAGGAGAGAGCTCGAATTGAAACCAAAAGTATATATTACGAGAAGACTTCCTGATGAAATTATTGCAAAAATGAAAAAAGAATGTGAGATCCGGATATGGGATGAAACGGACATACCTGTACCACGTGAAGTATTAGAAAAAGAAATTGCGGATGTGGAGGGACTTTTCTGTTTAATAACGGAAACAGTGGACATGGAGTTGCTGGAGAAGGCACCACAGCTAAAAGTAGTCAGTAATATGGCTGTTGGGTATAACAATATTGATATTAAAGCGGCTAAAGAAAAGGGAGTTACTGTAACCAATACACCGGGCGTTTTAACAGAAACAACGGCGGATTTGACCTTCGCGCTTTTGATGGCTACAGCACGGAGATTGGTCGAATCCTCGGATTATTTAAGAAGCGGGAACTGGAAAACCTGGTCCCCGATGCAATTGACAGGACAAGACATTTACGGTGCGACGCTAGGAATTATTGGAATGGGGAGAATAGGTGCTGCCTTAGCTAAAAGAGCAAAAGGCTTTGATATGAATGTTCTTTACCATAGCCGCAGCCGTAAGCTCTCATTAGAAGAAGACTTGAACATGAAATTTGCCGAACTTGATTCATTATTAAAGGAATCTGACTTTGTTTGTATCATGACGCCCTCCACTTCGGAAACAATAAATCTTATTGGTGCACGGGAATTATCCTTAATGAAAAAAACAGCCATTCTTATCAATACTGCACGCGGCGGAATCGTGAATGAGGACGACCTATATTGTGCCTTAAAAAACAGGGAAATATGGGCAGCCGGCCTTGATGTTTTTGAACAAGAACCTATTTCTCTTGATCATCCGTTACTCTCTCTTCCTAATGTCGTAACCGTTCCGCATATTGGCAGTGCGAGTATCAATACTAGAATGAAAATGGCGGATTTAGCTGCGGAAAACTTGCTTTTAGCACTTAGAAATCAGATTCCGAAGTATGTAGTAGAATAAATAAAATTAAAAAAGACAGCTGAGCACAAACTTCGCTCTTCTGTCTTTTTAATTTTATTTAATAATTTAAAAACTTCACACAAACCGGATAAGGCACCATAATATCCGATTGCAGAAGGGTAAGTCTGCCTGAATCCGGATCCCTTTTATATAACACAAGATTGCCGGATTCTTGATTGGATCCAACGAGGAATTTCTCTGTTGGATCTAATTGAAAGTCTCTAGGCCAATCTCCCTCAGATGAAGTACGTTCGACAAAAGTAAGCTCTCCTGTTTCCAAGTCCGTACTAAATACCGCAATACTGTTATGTCCGCGGTTTCCGGCATAGACAAAACGCCCATCAGAGGAAATGTGAATCGCACTGCCTTGATTATTTTCAGTAAAATCCTCAGGAAGCGTTGAAATATACTGCCTTTCTGAAAAATGGCCATTTTCAGTGTGATAGGTTAACACAATCACTTCGGAACTAAACTCTGTCATGACGTAAGCTAATTTTCCATTCGGATGAAAAACAAGATGTCTCGGGCCGCTTCCGCCCTTCAGGGGCAATCGGCTTACTTCCGTTAATTCTGCTTCATTTCCTACCTCATAAGTGATTAGACAATCTGTTCCTAATTCAACAACTGCAAGAAATTTTTCATCCGGAGTCAAACCGGCATAATGTGTATGCGGTTTTTCTTGCCTTGGATCAGGTCCTGATCCCTCATGCTTGATGACAGAAGTTGGAGGAGCAATTGAACCGGATTCAGTGTTAAGCAAGTAAGATTCCACAGAACCTTTATGGTAATTCGCACTGAACAAAAACTGGCGTTTACTATCTAAACTAACATGACATGGCGAAGAACCGGATAACAGCTGGGTATTAATTGGTGTAATTTCCGATGATGAATCATCGATCGAAAACGCAGCCACACCGCCTTCTTCTCCTTTTTTTACTACAGAATAAAGGTAACGATTGTCTTTACTAATGTTTAAGTATGTAGGATTTTCTAACTCTGCGGCTACTTCGACATTTGTTATTTTGCCTTCCTGTGCATCCAGCGTAAACGAGTAAATCCCTTTGCTTTCGCCTTTCGTATACGTCCCAATATAACCTTTAAACTTCGTATTCATTGTCATAATAATGCTCCTTGGGAAAATTTTGTTTCTTTTATTTTATCATAATTCCATCGGATTATTTATTTTCATGCTTTAGTCGTTTAGCAGATAAATGAACTAGAAAGATTTTCTAAATTCTGATGGTGTATCTTAATTTCCACTTCCATTTATTGTTTTTTGACAAATCGCAATTTTAAAACTTATATATTAATAAAGAAACTTTTTGAAAAGGAAAGAAAAATTATGGCGAAATTAAACGGAGCACTAAATAAATGTCTATTTCATTTGCAGCAAAAACTTTCTCGTAAAATAGCAAGCAGTATTCGCTACAAACTAATGGTTCTGATGCTTACTGTCATGATTTTGCCATTACTATTATTAATCGTATTTTCGATCAATGTTTCGCAAAGTAATTATGAAAAAGAATTAGTGAATTCAAATGATTCAAGAATCATCCTGGCCGGTAAATATCTTGATGAAAAATTAAAAGAAAGTGACAAAGTATTGTTTGCCAGTTTAATTGATGAAAAGTTAGTTCCAAGTATTAGTCAAATCAATGATGAAAATATCCCTTTGGACTTTAGTACCTTGGACTATATCCAGGATAAATTATCGACCATTTACTATGGAAATGAACATGTCGATGCTGTTTCGATTTTTGCTAAAGAAAGTAAAAAAATCTATTCCCTAAAAGATGGCGATTTTAAAGTATCGAAACTATCTTCACAAAATGGGGCAAGTTGGAATCATTTGCTGAGTAGTCCTAATTATCGCTTTGAAAGTGGTCCACATAAACAAGATTTTTCGCTAACAAGAAATATTAATAGATTTGAGGATCGAAAAATAGTTGGTGGAATATCGATTGATATTAATTGGAATATAGTCGACAGTGTCATTGAAATGTTGAAATCAGAACGGGAAAGTTCTGTCTATGTGCTGGATAGTAAAGGGCATATTCTTTACAATCCAAATCAAATAAAAAAAACCTCTGTTGATTTTCAAAAACTGATCAAACCAATTAATGAAAGTAAGGAAAGTGAATCCCATCTTAAAATGAACAACGGATATCTTTTTTTTAAGAAAGCCTTTAATAATAAAGTAGCCATTGTAAAAGTTGTCCCGGAAAAATTGCTCCTGAATGGCGTTACGAAAACGTTGATATTTGGCATCATTATTAGTGGTTTATCAATCCTTCTTACTGTTATTTTATCCATCGTTGTTTCCCTTAGGACCACAAAGCCAATTATTCAATTAGTAGATGCGATGCAAGAAGTTGAAGGGGAAAACTTTGATATAAAGATTAAAACAATGCGGGAAGATGAGATTGGGTTACTGGAAAAAAGATTTTTATTAATGGTTTATCGAATTAAAGAGTTAATAGATAAAGAGTATAAAAGTGAAATTGCCACGAAGGAGGCTCTGTTTAAGGCATTGCAAGCACAGATCAATCCTCATTTTTTATACAACACGCTTCAGTTGGTTGGCGGAATGGCAGTGGCCGATAATGCCGATAAGATTTATTCCATTATAAGTGCCCTAAGTGATATGTTTCGCTATATAACGGGAAAGCAAGGAGACATGGTTTTGATTGACCATGAAATCGAGCATATCAAGAACTACCTCTATATACAAAACCTGCGTTTTGAAGGAAAAGTAAAAACTGACATATTTATCGAAGAAGGTACGGAAGCGTATTCAATCCCTATGTTAACGATTCAGCCTTTAGTAGAGAATGCTTTTAACCATGGATTTGAACAGAAAATGGGGTTATGGATACTATCCATTGAGGTCCAAAAAGTGTTTGAAGATATAGAAATAACAATTACAGATAACGGAGTCGGGATATCGAAAGAGATAGTAGAAGATCTTAGGGAGCACATAAAAAGTACGACCAATCCTTTGAATACGAAAGGAAGCATCGGAATTAAAAACGTTGCGGCAAGGATCCGCTTGTATTTCGGTAATGATTACGGTCTTGATATTTCAAGTGAAGTTGGTAAAGGGACACAAATAGTGATTAGAATTCCCGCTCGGATTACATTGGAGGATATAAAATGATCAAGATATTAATCGTAGATGATGAAAAATGGACAAGAGAAACGATTAAACAATTTGGAAAATGGGAGGAATATGGTATCGAGGTAATCGAGGAAGCTGCAGATGGACAAGAGGGGTTGAGGTTAATTGAACAAATGTCCCCGGATATTGTCATCACTGATATGAAAATGCCGGGTGTTGACGGCATGGAGTTACTTCGAATTGTAGCAGAACGCTTCCCGCAGATTAAGCTAATTGTAGCCAGCGGCTATGACGATTTTAACTATATGCGTCAGGCAATCTTGTCGAAGGCTAATGAATATTTACTGAAGCCAATCAATGCAGTGGAATTAAATCTTGCTTTAGAAAAATGTACGCAGGAGATCATACATCAGTTAAGGTCTCATTCTATAAGGCCTTTTTCTTTTTTAAGTAAAGATATCACCACCTTGATTATGGAATATAAAAAAACAATTGCTTCCTTTTTGGATGAGTTAAATACTGAGGGCTTTGAAAACGCCATGCAGCGCTTTTTCAATGAATTAAAAAAAGTAGATCGGATTGACAGCAATGTCCTTACTAAGATTGAACATGAATTTATTCTTTTATTAGAAGAGCAAATGATAAAAAATGATTGTAATGTTTCAGATGTGTTTGAAAAAAATGAGGATTTGCTTAATGAAAGCGGCCTATCACTTGATTCAATCTTGAAGAAACAACAGGGTTTAGGAAAACGTTATATTGAATTTATGCTCAATTTAAAAAAACGGAAAAGTAGAGTAAATCTGGAGGAAATAAGGGAATATATAGACCGGAATTTTGCGGATTCACATATCTCTTTGGAATCATTAGCAAATAAGTTCTTCGTTAGTAAGGAATATTTAAGCAAAGCATTCAAAAGTATGTATGGATGTAATATCACAGAATATATCGTTAGCCGTCGCATGGATCAGGCAAAACAATTACTTGAAGATAATCAGCTGCAAATAAAGAGTATTGCCACAATGGTTGGCTATGAAGATATTTCTTATTTCTACCGCGTATTTAAAAAGTATTTTAAAATTTCTCCCGGTGAAATGAGGCAAAGCTAAAAAAGTCCAAATGTAAGCGCTAATATTTTCAATTTTCCGATAGGGAAGAAATGATTAATATAAAAGTATGATTTAACTATTAATCAGGGGGTCATTAAAATGAAGAAAGCGATTTCATCCTTACTTATCATGATTCTGGCAATTGGGTTGTTAGCAGGCTGTAATTCTAACGACACTGCATCCGGTCAAAGTTCGGCAAAGGAAGGAAAAAAAGTTGATTTAAAAGTTTTCATTGGACAACCACGATTTAAACAGCAATACGAAACCTATTTTGATCAGTTTGTTAAAAAAGAGAAGCAGGACAAGAATATTGATGTCAATATCAAATTAGAGCTGCCAAATGTAAACCAGGCATCACAGCTATTAAAAACCAGACTTGCATCAGGTGATAGCCCGGACATTTTTAGTCTTCACGCAGTTAATGATATCCCTTTATTTAATAAAGCGGGGTATCTGGAAGATTTATCAAAAGAACCATTTGTGACTAAATTATATGACACGGTTAAACCCGCTGTAACCACAACAGATGGAAAGGTTGTAGCAGTTCCTTTAGAGACTATTCAATGGGGATATTTATACAACAAGAAGATTTTCAATGACTTAGGTCTAAAAATCCCGCAGACGATTTCAGAAATGAAACAAACGATTACTGTTTTAAAACAACATCAAATCACGCCATTTTTGTTAACGTATAAAGATGCATACATCCCGCAATTATTTCTGCCTCTGACAGTAGGCGGAGATTTAAAAACGGATGCGCCTGATTTTATTAAGAATATGAATGCGGGAAAAGGTTCTTTTAAAGAAATAAAAGACATGTTTACGATCATGGATTTAGCGAACGCAAACGGTACTAGCCGAGCCTTTGAGAACGGACAAGATCAAGGAGCATCCGATTTTGCAAATGGTAAGGCAGCAATGTGGATACAAGGACCATGGATGGCAGATTCCATTCTTAGTGCAAATAAAAACTTTCAATTTGGGGTTGCTCCACTGCCTATAAACGATAATCCGAAAGCGACGTTGTTAAATCTTAGTACATCAACATCACTTGCCGTATCTAAAATGAGCAAAAATAAAGCGGTAGCCAAGGATTTAATCAATTATATTTTGGATGATAAAGATTCTAGTGCATTTTATAAAAGTCTTGGATTTAATCCTGTTTCCAAAGTTCATACGTTTGAACCGTTCCCGTGGTTAAAAGATTCATCTGAATATGTATCACAAGGAAGGGCCTACCAGGATCCGGCCATTCCATCTGCGGTTAAAGACGAGTCGCAAAAACTATTCCAGAGTTATCTTGCCGGTGATGCATCTAAAGGTGATGTAATCAAAGGTTTGGATCGTGCATGGGATCAATTTAATAAAAATAATAAGTAAATAGATAACTATCAGCCAACGATAAAGGCAGCTTTACAGCTGTCTTTATCATTATCCAAAACAATATGTCAGTGAGGTGTGGGGTAATGTCACAGTTAGGTAAACAGAGCAGTGAAATGATAATCGAACAAATGCAGCCGAAAATAAGGTCTAAAGGTGCATTAAGTTTGAAAAAACAAAAAGGTGCATTTAGCTTGGTTTTATTCGTTCTACCGGCGTTTCTATTTTACTTTGTATTTTTATTGATTCCGACGGTTGGGGCAGGATTTTACAGCTTTACAGATTGGAATGCTCTATCCCAAACTTTTCATTTTGTAGGTTTTAGTAATTATATTGAAGCATTTAGAGATGACCCTGATTTTCGTCATTCCTTTTTCTTTACTTTGAAATATACGGCGTTCATGTTTGTCTTTCAGAACGCGGTTGCATTGCTTCTAGCCTTATTCATTGAAACCAGGGTTAGAACAAAAGGTTTTTTTCGAACCATCTTCTTTATGCCTAATATGTTAAGTTTGATCATTAGTGCCTTAATGTTTTCTTTTATTTTTACAAATGTACTTCCTGAACTATCGAAACAAGCCATTTTTCACTTTCTTGATCAACCATGGATCGGTAATGCGAATGTTTCCTTCTACTCGATTCTAATCGTGTCATTATGGCATGGGATTGGCTATATGATGGTCATTTATATGGCAGCACTCCAAGGTGTTCCGTCACACCTTAAAGAGGCAGCTTTGATTGACGGAGCGAATCCTTTTCAAAGACTTATTCATGTGACGATACCTATGATTATGCATGCTATTACGATTTGTGCGTTCTTAACATTGAATGGGGCCTTTAAAGTATTTGATGTTGTTTATGCGCTTACTTCAGGCGGACCGGGAAGATCGACAGAGGTTATGGCACTTAATATTTATGAAGAAGCCTTTTCGAATAATTTTAGATATGGCTATGCCAATGCAAAAGCAATGATTCTTTTTCTAATTGTTTTAGTGATTACATTGATTCAAGTGAAAGTGTTGAAAAAGAAAGAGGTGGAAGCATAATGAAAAAGATGTATGGGGTTGCAACTACACTAATTCTGGCAATTTTTGCCGCGATTTCGTTTTTCCCCATTTATATGGCTGTGATTAATTCCTTTAAAACACAAGGGGAAATTTTTAAATCGGTTTTGAAGCTGCCTACTAAATTGCATTTTGAAAACTATCAAGGGGTATTTGAACAGTTAAATTTATTCCATAGCGCATGGAATACCGTGATTGTTACGGTTATCGGATTAGCAGGAATTGTTTTGTGCGGATCATTGGCAGGATATAAATTGGCTAGAACTCCGGGTAAATTAAGCAATTTTATTTTCACGTTATTCCTGGCATCGATGCTTGTGCCTTTTCACTCCATTATGATTACCTTGACCAAAGTATCGAAAGGTCTGCATGTTCAGGGGTCCATATATGGTTTAGGGTTAATTTATATAGGTCTCGGGGTTAACATGGCGATCTTTCTATACCATGGCTTTGTAAAATCAATACCAAAAGAGCTTGAGGAAGCAGCCAAAATCGATGGTTGTAATGATTTTCAGATATTTACGAAAATCATTTTTCCTCTCTTGAAACCGATTACTGCTACCATCTTAATTTTAGATATTTTATGGTTATGGAATGACTTCTTATTGCCATTGATTATGCTGACAGATGTAAATAATTACACTTTAATGCTGTCGGTTAACATGTTATTTGGAGAATACAACAGTGATTGGCCAAAAATTCTTTCCGGGCTTATCATAACTGCCCTTCCTGTAGTTGTTTTTTATGCGATTTTCCAAAAATACATTCTGAAGGGAATTGCAGAAGGCGCTATTAAATAATTAGGTTGTGTTAAAGGCCATTGTTGATTTTGTAACTATGTTGATTGGAGCGCAAATCTAACACAACTAATAATTAAAAAAACAGTATGTAAAGAACAGGGAGGGGTTTACCTGATGAAACAATTGTTATACGGGGTCGCGTATTATGATGAATACATGCCCTGCGATAGATTAGAAAAAGATATCCAGATGATGAAGGATGCCGGGATTAATGTTGTTCGCATTGCCGAATCAACATGGAGTACACATGAGCCGCAAAACGGAATCTTCGATTTTACATCCGTAGATCGGGTACTTGATGCTATGCATAATGCCGATATCAAAGTCATTGTTGGAACTCCTACCTATGCAGTTCCAACTTGGATGGTGAAAGAACATCCTGAAGTGTTGGCTGAAACGCCAAAGGGGCCGGGAAAGTATGGTGCCCGTCAGATTATGGACATCACGAATCCTACCTACCTTTTTTATGCTGAAAGAATCATACGAAAATTGATCGCCCATGTAAAAGACCACCCTGCGGTGATTGGATACCAAACCGATAATGAAACAAAACACTACAACACTGCAGGTCCAAACGTACAACTGTTATTCGTTAAATATATGAAAGAAAAGTTTAAAACACTTGAAAAGATAAATAAGAACTTCGGGTTGGATTATTGGAGTAACAGGATAAATAGTTGGGAGGACTTTCCTTCAGTTGTCGGAACCATTAATGGCAGCCTTGGCTCAGAGTTTTCTAGATTTCAGCGTAAGCTCGTAACTGATTTCCTTAGCTGGCAAGTATCCATCGTCAATGAATATAAGCGATCTGATCAGTTTGTAACACAAAACTTTGACTTTGAATGGAGAGGGTATTCCTACGGCATCCAGCCGAATGTCGATCATTTTGAAGCATCAAGGGCTTTTGATGTTACAGGAGTGGATATTTATCATCCTACACAAGATGAACTTACAGGGATTGAAATATCATTTGGAGGAGACGTTGCTAGATCCACTAAGGGAAAAAATTATCTAGTGATAGAAACAGAGGCTCAGGCTTTCACGAACTGGACTCCATACCCGGGTCAATTGAGATTGCAGGCATTTAGTCATCTTGCTTCCGGGGCTAATATGGTAGCTTACTGGCATTGGCATTCCATCCATAATTCGTTTGAAACCTATTGGAAAGGATTATTAAGCCATGATTTCGAACCGAATCCCGTGTTCAATGAAGCAAAAACAATTGGAAGGGATTTCAACAGGCTATCTCCAAAACTAGTTAATCTTAAGAAAAACAACAAAGTGGCCATTCTGGTAAGTAATGAATCGTTAACGGCTATTGAATGGTTTAAATTTAATTTTTCCGGTTCGAAAAACTACAATGATATTGTTCGAATGATGTATGACGAGCTTTACAAAATGAATATTGAATGCGATTTTGTGCATACGTCCAGTGAAAATCTCGAAGACTATACGCTGTTAATCGTTCCGGCATTATATACTGCTTCTGATCTTCTATTAGAACGATTAAATGAATTTGTCAAAAATGGCGGGCATATTGTTTACACCTTTAAGAGTGGTTTTACGGATGAAAATGTAAAGGTAAGAACTACTCACCAGCCGGGGATCATTAATGAGGCTTGCGGCATTTATTACAATATGTTTGTTGAGCCGAAAAATGTTTCGTTAAAAAACGATCCCTTTCAGGTGGGCAATGACAATAATACAGTTGAAACATGGATGGAGCTGATTACTCCAACAACGGCAGAGGTTCTGGCTTATTATGACCACCCTCATTGGGGGAAATATGCGGCTGTCACTGAGAACCGCTACGGCAAAGGTGCTGCAACATACATTGGTTGCATACCGAGCGCAGCCATCATGAAAAAGGTACTGGAACATGCGGTAAAAAAAGCTGCTCTATGGGAAGCAGATCAGGAGCTTGCCTTTCCATTAATAGTTAAGTCGGGAATCAATCAAGAAGGAAAGAATCTGCGTTATTACTTTAATTATTCTGAGAACCCTAATTCCTTTACATATCCTCATAATGGGGGAAGGGAATTGTTAACTGAAAGAACAGTGGAAATGGGACAAACATTGGAAATAGAGCCCTGGGGAGTTCTTATAATAGAGGAATTAAGTACTTTTTAAAATAAGTTTGGAGGATACGAATATGAGAAGTAAGTCTATTCAATGGTTTTCCACAGAAAAGCAAAATGCTTGGACCAAGAAAGAAGTGTTCCAAACAGAATCCGGTTCTCCCAATTTAACCTTGACAGAGCAGAATCAACGGATTATAGAAGGTTTTGGCGGCTGCTTTAATGAGCTTGGAATAACAGCTATTCAACACCTGACAGAAGATGACAGAAATAAAGTTTATGATGCCTTGTTTGATCCTAATGGAGAGTGTAAATTCAATATTTGCAGACTTCCAATCGGGGCGAGCGACTATGCCTTGGAGTGGTATAGTCATAATGAAGTAGATTCAGACTATCATATGGAATATTTCAATATTGACCGGGATCGCATCTATTTAATTCCCTATATTAAAGAAGCGTTGAAACGTAATCCTGAAATGAAATTATTTGCTTCGCCATGGAGTCCGCCTACATGGATGAAGTTTCCTAAAGCATATAACCATGGAACACTACGGTTCGAGAAGGAAGTCTTAGAAGCGTATGCCTTATACTTTGTAAAGTTTGTGGAGGCCTATAAACAAGAGGGGATTACGATTGACCAAATACATGTGCAAAATGAAGTGGTTGCTGACCAGAAATTCCCTTCCTGTGTTTGGACCGGTGAGCAGCTTCGCGAATTTATAAGCGATTATTTAGGTCCGGTCTTTGAAAAACATGGGCTGGACACGGAAATATGGTTAGGTACCATCAATGGAATTGTCGAGCAATTATTTCAAAAATCAGCTTCAGATTATGATCAACTCGCTAATACAGTGCTAAGCGACCCTGAGGCATATAAATACATTAAGGGTGTCGGTTACCAATGGGCAGGTAAGTATGCAATCCAACAAACGGTACAAAGCTATCCGGAACTTCGTTATATGCAGACAGAAAATGAATGCGGTGACGGAAAAAACACCTGGGAATATGCTCAATACGTCTATAATTTGTTCCGGCATTACTTTGTAAATGGGGCAAATTCATATGTCTATTGGAATATGGTATTGGAGCCGTTTGGACGAAGTACATGGGGCTGGGAACAAAATTCGATGATTACCGTAGATCCTGAAACAAAAGAAGTGATATATAATCCGGAGTTTTATGTTATGAAACATTTTTCACATTTTGTTACACCCGGTGCTGTTAGAATTGAAACAGTAGGGCCATGGACCGGAAATACGGTTGCGTTTAAAAATCCTGACGGATCGAAGGTGGTTGTCATTGCAAATCCGTTTAAAGATCAGCGTGAACTTTGTCTGGAAGCAGATAACGAAAAATATCAATTTACCTTAGAACCGGATTCCTTCAATACATTTGTTTTGTAAAAAGTAATGACAACCCCACCATTATTTAAATATAAGGTGGGGTTGTTTAATGAAAATTAAGGATTTTTTATTTCGTCTTTGATAAAATTCTCCACTGCGAAAGCAGAAGCGCCTAATGCGGCTGAATAAATCGAAAGCTTTGAAAAGAGAAGCTGTAAATCACTTTGGTGTAATGACAAGGTATGGGTTTCGATGGTTTTGCGAATCGGTTGTTCTAACCATTTTTTAGCCATTGCTAAACGATTCCCAATCATGACCTGCTCGGGATTAAAGGTATTAATAATATTGTTAATTCCATAGCCAAGATAGGTGCCGATTTGTTCAAAAAGCTTCAAGGTGTTTTCATCCTTTTCTTCCGCTAATTGAATTAAGGATTCGAGGGTTGTATCCTTGTTGTTCGCAAGCTTTAGCAATGCGAGCTCTGAAGCGTATGCTTCCCAGCAGCCTTTACTTCCACAGCTGCACTGCTTGCCATCCACATCAATAATCATGTGACCCATTTCTCCTGAGAAACCACTTTTACCGCGATATAAATCTCCATTTAAAATGATTCCAACACCGATTCCGATTCCGGCACTGATATAAATGATATTTTGTAAATATTGACCTGTACCGAATTGTTTTTCGCCATAAGCGCCTGCATTTGCTTCGTTTTCAATGCACACCGGGACGTTAAATTCATCCTCAATCTCTTTTTTTAAGGTAATATTCTTCCAGCCTAAATTTGGAGCGAGCAGTACGACTCCTTCTTTATCTACAATTCCGGGAACGCCAATTCCAATTCCAATAATGCCGTACCGATTGTCCGGCATTTCAGCCGTGATAGTACGAATCATCTTTTTTACCTGTTCGATCACAACAGAAAAAGAGGAATCTAGTATTGGTTGTTTTTTTTCAATCAGAATTGCACCTCTTAAATCGGTTAAAACACTTAAAATATAGTTAACCCCAATATCGATTCCAATCGAAAAACCTGCACCTTTATTGAAATGAAGCAGGACAGGACGGCGTCCGCCGCTTGATTCACCAGGGCCGGATTCATAGGTCAGTTCTTCCTCTAACAACTCATTTACTAAAGAAGAAACGGTTGCCTTATTTAAACCGGTTACCTGGGCAATATCAGCACGGGATAGTGGCTCTTGTTCGATAATCATTTGTAAAACGAGTGATTTGTTATTTTTTTTGACGACTTGTTGATTCCAAGTAATTGGCGGCACTTATAAAACTCCTTACGTAAATTGGTACGTTTATTTTAGCACAAACTTAGTTTATTGAATAGACAAACTAAGTGAATAATGATAAAATCAATTTAAAGATTCAAACAACGAGAAAATGCATATAGCATTAAAATGCGCAGACTTTCTCTTTTTAGTCTGAATATAAAAAATTAAATGTAAGCGGTATCAGTATTTATTATTATTCTTATATTATAGGAGGAAACTAGAATGGCTTATTTCGAAAATGTAAAGAAAATTCAATTTGAAGGTGCAGCATCAAAAAATCCATTAGCATTTAAATACTATAACGCCGAGGAAAAGGTTAATGGAAAAACGATGGAGGAATTATTACGTTTCTCCGTAGCGTACTGGCATACGTTTAATGCAGATGGTACCGATCCTTTCGGCGTTGGAACAGCTATCCGCCCTTGGAACCACTTAACAGGACTTGATTTAGCAAAAGCACGTGTAGAAGCTGCCTTTGAACTTTTTGAAAAATTAAACGTTCCTTTCTTCGCTTTCCATGATGTTGACATCGCTCCAGAGGGTCGTACATTAAAAGAAACCAATGAAAACCAAGATGTCATTGTCGGGATGATTAAAGAATATATGAAAACAAGCAAAACAAAATTGCTTTGGAACACAGCTAATATGTTCTCCAATCCAAGATATGTTCATGGTGCCGCAACTTCTTGTAATGCTGATGTTTTTGCTTATTCTGCTGCAAAAGTGAAAAAAGCCTTGGAAGTAGCAAAAGAACTTGGCGCAGAAAACTATGTATTCTGGGGCGGCCGTGAAGGCTATGAAACCCTTTTAAACACAGATATGAAGCTTGAACAAGACAATTTAGCCCGCTTCTTCCATATGGCTGTAGAATATGCGAAAGAAATTGGCCTTAATGTTCCGTTCTTAATCGAGCCAAAGCCAAAAGAGCCAACGAAGCATCAATATGATTTTGATGTGGCTACAGGCCTGGCATTCCTACAAAAATATGATTTAACTGATTACTTTAAATTTAATATTGAAGCAAACCATGCCACTCTTGCCGGACATACGTTTGAACATGAGCTACGAACAGCACGTATTAATGGAATGCTTGGCTCTGTTGATGCGAACCAAGGTGATACGCTGCTGGGATGGGATACAGATGAATTCCCAACTGACTTGTATTCTAATACATTAGCAATGTATGAAATTTTGAAAAATGGCGGGTTAGGTAAAGGCGGTCTTAACTTCGACGCAAAGGTAAGAAGGGGATCGTTTGAGCCGGAAGATCTTTTCCATGCACATATTGCCGGAATGGATGCTTTTGCCATTGGTCTAAAAGTTGCGAACAGACTGATTGAAGATAAAGTGTTAGATCGCTTTATTGAAGAACGCTACAGCAGCTACACGAAAGGAATTGGCTTAGATATCGTGGAAGGAAAAACGAACTTTCGTGAATTAGAAGCCTATGCATTAGAGTTAACTGAAATTAAAAACCAATCAGGCAGAACAGAACGCTTAAAAGCATTGATCAATCAGTATTTACTTGAAACACTTTCAAGCGTATCTGTTTAATTAAATAAATAGAATCATTAAAAATGTGCCGGATGTTAGTGTCTGGCACGTTTTTATAGAAGGCTATGTTAAAGCTCATTGTTGATTTAGCTCAATATGTTGATTGGAGCGGAAAGCGAGTGCCTGGAGCGGAAATCAACAGGCAAGTTTAACAGAACCTTATAGAAAAGGGAGGTTAAATAGGATGAAATACGTAATTGGAGTAGACCTTGGAACGAGTGCAGTAAAAATCCTGCTTGTTAATCAAAATGGTGAGGTATGCCGCGAAGTATCTAAATCGTATCCGTTAATTATTGAAAAATCCGGATATAGTGAACAAAACCCCGAAGAATGGGTTGAAAAAACTTCCGAAGGGCTGGCAGAGCTAATCAAGGAATTTGCCGGAGATGTGAAAGATATTGAGGGCATCAGCTTCTCAGGACAAATGCATGGTCTTGTTTTATTAAATCAAGACCATAAGGTTTTACGAAATGCTATATTGTGGAATGACACAAGAACAACGAAACAATGTCAGGAAATTTATGATGTCGTTGGCAAAGAGCGGTTATTAGAGGTAACGAAGAACCCTGCCTTAGAAGGATTTACATTGCCGAAAATTCTTTGGATAAAAGAAAACGAGCCTGAAATTTTTGCACGTTCAAGCGTATTCATGCTCCCTAAGGATTATTTGCGTTATCGGATGACCGGGAATATTCATATGGATTACTCGGATGCTGCCGGAACCCTAATGCTCAACGTAGCTAAACGGGAATGGAGCACAGAAATCTTAAATCTATTAACCATTTCTCCTGACTTCTGTCCGCCATTAGTAGAATCTCATGAATGTGTAGGGACCATATCTGCTGAGTTTGCCAACGCTACAGGCTTGTCAGAAGCAACGAAGGTTTTTGCAGGCGGCGCGGACAATGCCTGCGGTGCTATTGGTTCAGGGATTTTATCGGCAGGTAAAACACTATGCAGCATTGGTACCTCCGGTGTGGTTCTTTCCTATGAAGAAAGAAATGATCTCGATTTTGAAGGCAAGGTCCACTATTTTAATCACGGGGAAGAAAATACTTACTATACCATGGGTGTCACTTTAGCTGCAGGGTATAGTTTAAGCTGGTTTAAAGATACATTTGGAAAACCGGAAGAGTTTGATCAATTCTTACAGGGGATTGATACTGTTCCCGCAGGCTCTAACGGATTACTATTTACTCCATACATAGTTGGAGAAAGAACACCGCATGCGGATTCGATTATTCGCGGAAGCTTTATTGGCATTGATGCCTCCCATGAACGAAAACATTTTGCCCGCGCTGTTCTCGAAGGAATTACATTTTCATTAAATGAGTCGGTTGAGATTTTTAGACGAAGCGGAAAAACTATTGATTCTATTATCTCGATTGGCGGCGGTGCCAAAAATGAAAGTTGGCTGCAAATGCAGGCAGACATTTTTAATGCCAGGATCGAAAAACTTTCAAGTAAGCAAGGCCCGGGAATGGGTGCAGCCATGTTAGCAGCATACGGCTGCGGGTGGTTTGCTTCTCTTAAAGAATGTGCAGAACAATTTATACACATCGCAAAAACCTATGAGCCTATCGAAGAAAATGTTGCAGCATATAAGAAATTATTTGAAATTTATCAACAGGTTTATACGCAAACAAAAGTTTTGAATGACCAATTAAAAGTGTTTAGAAAGTAGAAGCAGCAAAAGATTATGGATTTACTGAAAGGATTGTTCACCGAATTAAAGCAAATTTATAGATAAATTTCCTTTTCTGTAAAGTAAAATAAAAGAGAGCCGGACCCTGTTCCAGCTCTCTTTAACAACTTACATATATCAAAATATATAGCGGAAGGAAGATTAATATGAAAGTCATTCACGAAAATTTTGGGCAATTCGATCATAAGCCTGTCGATTCGTTTACATTGGTAAACGATCATGGAATAGAGATTACAGCTATTAATTATGGGTGTATTATTACTAAAATTCTTACCCCGGATAAAGCCGGAAACTATGAAAATGTTGTCCTTGGCTATGATTCCGTCGAGGAATATGTGAAAAATAATTCTTACTTCGGAGCTGTTTGCGGGCGTGTAGCAGGAAGAATAAAGGCCGGATCCTTTGAACTGGACGGCAAAACATATGCCTTAGCGCAAAATGATCATGGTAATCATCTGCATGGCGGTATTAAAGGTTTTGATAAAGTAGTATGGGATGCAAACGTTATTGAAAATGAGCAAGAGGCCGGAGTTCAATTTTTGTACAACAGTCCTGATGGCGAAGAAGGATACCCCGGAAATTTAACGATAAAAGTTACCTATTCTCTAAATAATAACAATGAGCTGTCTATTCGCTATTTTGCTCAATCGGATCAAAACACATTGCTTAACGTTACCAACCATTCTTATTTTAATTTAAGCGGAAACTTAAAAAGAGATATATTGGGTCATTCCTTAACAATTAAAAGTGAGCAATTCCTGGAATTAAATGAAGAGCTGCTCCCAACAGGAAATTTATTGGATGTTAAAGGTACGCCATTTGATTTTGCTAAGGAAAGAATCATTAAATCGGGAGTAATTTCGAATCATCCGCAAAACTTACTTGCAGGAAATGGGTATGATCATCCTTTTCTATTAAAAACAAACCATGATCATGAAATTGTTTTAAAGGATCCTGAAAGTGGACGAATAGTAACTGTTGAAACAGACGAGGCAGGTGTTGTCGTTTATTCAGGAAATTCTTTAAGCCAAGACGGGGAAATTCGCGGTGTTCCGTCCGGAAAACATCTTGGAATTTGTTTAGAAACACAGGGCTTGCCTGATGCTATCCATCATCCGCATTTTCCTTCATGGATATTGAAAAAGGATGAAGAGTTCTCATCAATAACAACGTATCGATTTGGAATCGAAGAATGAAGGTAAAATGAAAGGGGCTGGCCAATCCTTTTATTTGCCAGCCTCTTTTATATTTTTTGGCTGTGTTAAAGGCCATTGTTGATTTCGTAACTTGTTGATTGGAGCGGAAGGCGCGAGACTCCTGCGGGAGAACGGGGCAGGGGAGACCCAACAGGCGCTTTAAGCGCCGAGGAGGCTCCCCGGGACCGCCCGCGGAAAGCGAAGCGCCTGGAGCGCAAATCAACTGGCAAGTTTAACACGGCCTATTTTTTAAAAATTAAAAATATAAAAATATGATATTATAAATTTAAATTTTGTTTGAAGGAGCAACCAAGTTTAAAACGATGGAGGAAAACGATTAATGAAAAATATTTTTATGATTGGAAATGCCCTTCCTGAAGAACAGATTAATGAAACAAATCTAATGGAAAATCCCGAGAATTCCTTGGTGATTGTATGAAGCATTTCTTGGGAATTGATTTAGGAACATCCTCACTAAAAGTGGTAGTTGTGAATCGATATGGAGAAATAACAGCGAGTGTGACAAAGTCTTATGATATTCTCACGCCTTATAATGGCTGGATTGAACAAAATCCTGATCAATGGCTTACTGCCATGATGGAAGCATTAGCAGATGTGAAAAAACTAAATTCCCATATGTTCAAAGAAATAAATGCCATTTCTGTGACAGGGCAAATGCATGGGATTGTTCCGGTTGATAAAAATGGGAAGGCGCTCCATCATGCCATTCTTTGGTCCGACCGTAGAAATGAAGAGGAGTTAGCAGCCCTTCAATCAACAATGACCAATGAAGAATGGGTTTCGATCACGGGGAATCTCCCGAATATTAGTTTCACACTTGGGAAAATCATGTGGTTTAAGAAAAATAAGCCAGATCTTTATGAATTAACAGACAAGTTTCTACTTCCAAAGGACTTTATTCGGATGCAGCTAACTGATTCATTTGAAACGGATTATACCGATGCCTCTGCTACACTGCTTATGGAATTGCAAACCTTAAAATGGTCCGAAAAAATCGTCAGCCATTTTCAATTGGACCAATCAAAGCTGCCGGACATTAAACCTTCGACAGCAGTGACAGGTTCTGTTACTAGAAAAGCAGCCGAAGTTTATGGGCTATTGGAAGGGATTCCGGTGATTTGCGGGTGTGGAGATGCCCAAGCCCAAGCTCTTGGAAATGGGATTATTAATTCAAAAGACTGGTTATGTACGATAGGTACAAGTGGGCAGCTGTTTGTAAGTACCGATCAATTGGCCATTGAAAAGAACGGTTCACTTCATTCATTAGCTCACGCCGAATCAGGAAAATGGGTATTAATGGGCGCAACATTGTCTGCCGGAATGTCTTTTAAATGGTTAGCAGAATCCATTTTTAGTGACATGATAGAGATAAAAGACCTGCTTGACTTAGCGGGTACAGCGGGTCCGGGAGCGAAAAATTTACTTTTCTTGCCGTATCTTTTTGGAGAGCGTTCACCATACATGGATGAAAAAGCTAAAGCTACGTTTATAGGTTTTACCAATGAGCATACAAAGGCTGAAATGGCCCGGGCTGTTGTGGAAGGTGTCCTCTTTTCTTTATATCAATCATTTAAAATAGTTGAAAAAACAACCGGATATAAATGCAAGCACCTTCTGTTAACAGGGGGAGCGGCACAGCATGACCTATGGGTTACGACGGCCGCCCATATTTTTAATGTTCCGGTGGTCAGAAACAGAAGCCGTGGCGGTGGAGCCTATGGAGCGGCAATGCTGGCTGCAGTAGGAGCCGGTGATTTTAACAATTTAGAGGAAGTTTCAGATCATTGGGGCTTGCAGCAATACGAGCAGGTTTATCAACCAAATCCATCTTTGCATGAGGAATACGAAAAACTGTATCTGGTTTTTGAAAAAACCTATGATTCTTTAAAAGAAATCTTTCATAAGTTACATGATTTGAAATAAAAAGAGTGGAAAATTTAGATTCGTTTCAAAAAGATGACTAATTACATTTGAAAAATGTAATTAGTCATGGGAACATGGTTATAAGTAAAATTTAAAAGGTAATTATTATTAATAGAGAGCATCAATGAAATTCTTATTAAATTTACCTTATGTTTAAAGGATGAGCTAAATTGGAAAGAAAAGGATTAAGCGGTTTTATTTATCGGCTGACAGAACTGGTAATGCAGTTTGCTTACCTCCAATTATTATGGATAGCATTCACAATCGTCGGATTAGGAATTTTTGGGATTTTCCCTTCAACAGCCGCCATGTTCTCAGTTATTCGGAAATGGGTAATGGGAATTGAGGATACACCCGTTTTTAAAACATTTTGGAAAACATATAAAACTGATTTTGTAAAAGTAAATGGTTTAGGTTGGATTATAGTGGTAATTGGTTGGTTATTATATTTTGATTTTCACTTCTTCACTTATGGCGAATCGATTGGTAGTTCTATGGTAAAAATAGTGATAATATTGATATCCTATTTTTTTATTACAACATGTATTTATTTTTTCCCGATTTTCGTTCATTTTCAATATCGTTTTTTTGAATATCTAAAATATAGCTTTTTATATAGTGTCGCTTCACCGTTAAAAACATCGGGTATCGTTATTATTTCCTATATCATTTATGTTCTGTTGATAAAAGTACCGGCACTGTTTATGTTTTTTAGCAGCAGTATTATTAGTTATATTTGGATGTGGTATGTTTACAAGACACTCGATAGAATGAATCCACGTAAACAGGATTAAATGGCAAAAATATAATCTGAAAATTTTATAATCTATTTGACAAAAGGGAGACAAGCGCTTACAATTTAATTAAATTAAACTTTCTTTTTCTAAAACGGGAACGTTCCCAAAATGAAGTTCATATTTATAGATTATAGTCATATAACCTATAAATTTTATCACACAAAGAGGCCGGTTTTATAGCGGGAAAAAATTTTTTTAGGAAATGTAAACGGTTTCTACCAGGCGGTATAGGCAGTTCTCCTTACTTTAGAGCTTCGTAGTACATAGGTGTAGCAGTTGGCAGAATGGTGGGCAAGATTGTTACAACAAATGTTATATTTCGATTTTTTTGCTTTATTTTATGGGGCCGTTATTAACGGTTGTTAGCTTTTTATTTATATGAAAAAATTTTACTTATTAATGGGAACGTTCCAATTAATTAACAAAGAAATTATAAGCCTATGCAAGGAGGGTACAAATGAGTCCAACTATTAAAGATGTTGCCAAACTGGCCAATACATCAAAAAGTACAGTATCTCGATATTTAAATGGACAGTCAGTAAAAAAAGAAACAGAAGAAGCACTAAAAAAAGCTATAAAAGAACTGAATTATCACCGGAATGAAAATGCCAGAAGACTGGTTGTTAGTAAAACGCAAACAATTGGCATTGTGGTTGATAGTATTACGAATTTGTTTTATTCGACGATCTTCAAAGGTATTGAAGAAGTAGCCAAAGCGAAAGGTTTTAATTGTGTTTTCTACAGTATGACCTCCAATAAATATAACGAATCTTATTTTCAAAATTTATATTACGAGGGACATGTTGATGGAATTATCATGATTAGCTTCATGAAAAGGGATAAACAAGATTTGTTGGAAATAGCAGAAGCAGATTTTCCGGTGGTAGTTTTTGGTGATTCCGCCAATGTCGATGATTTAGTTTCGGTGGATGTTGATAATTACTTCGGTATTTCAGAGCTTGTTAAATATCTCCATAGAATTGGGCACAAAAAAATAGCTTATATATCAGGACCGGAAGGTGCAGCTGCAACAAAATCCCGATTAGCAGGTTATCTGGAAACGATGGAACAATTGGGGTTAGCTGTCCATCCAAATTGGATCGCTCCTTCAAAATGGTCCAATGAGGATGGTTATCATGCAATGAACCATCTGTTAGACAGAGAGGATTTCACCGCGGTCATTGCCTCAAATGATGAAACAGCCATTGGAGCTTTAAGGGCCGTTCAGGAAAGGGGCTATAACGTTCCAACGGATTTTTCCATTACAGGATTTGACGATATTACGCTATCAAGTTGGGTTTATCCGTCTTTAACTACCGTGAAACAACCATTTATGGAAATGGGGATAAAAGCAGCAACAGAACTTTTTAAGAGAATGGAAAATAGCGAGGAATATATAGCTGAACGTCATCTTTTAAAGCCAAAACTAATTATTCGAGATTCATGTAGAAAAATATCCGAACCAATTAAAAGTTAAAAAGACATTCGATTTTCTATGATGAAACAAAAAAGGTTAAAGGCTGTGAAAATATGAGAAATTCTATTAATAAATCACAATATGGTTTTTATTTTGTGGCTCCATTCTTCATCACATTTCTTGTTTTTGGTTTAATGCCCATACTTTACTCACTTTATTTAAGTTTTACAAAGTGGGATGGTTTTTCAGATCCTGTATTTATTGGGTTACAAAACTATATTCGACTAATACATGATACGTTCTTTTTTAAAGCAGTTGGGAACACGTTAATTATCTGGGTTCTATCAATTATTCCCCAATTGGTACTTTCTTTAGGGTTAGCGATGATTCTTAATGAGAAATTTATTCGTGGAAAACATTTCTTTCGGGCAGTCTACTATTTTCCTCATATTGTAACACCAGTAACACTTGGGGTTTTGTTTAGTTTAATGTTCGATTGGCAAACGGGAAGCGTTAATAAGTTTTTGATGAATTTAGGGATCATTCATGATCCTGTTAACTGGTTAAACAGCCCTTGGTTAGCAAGGATAATTGTCGCAACGGTTATAATGTGGCAATACTTTGGATTCAACCTATTAGTCTTTATTGCCGGACTTCAATCCATCCCGCATGAATTGTACGAGGCCGCTGAAGTAGATGGGGCTTCACGCTTTAAAATGGCTTCAAAAATTACATTGCCATTATTAAAACCAGTATTGTTATTTACCTTTATTACTTCCATTATCGGTGGTCTTCAACTATTTGACGCACCATTAATGCTAGGTAATGGCCCTAATAACTCAACATTAACAATGGTTATGTATTTATACCAAACGGCTTTTAAAAGCTTTGATTATAGTTATGGTGCAGCAATTGCTTATGCTATCTTTGTGATAATTTTAATCTTCTCGTTAATTTCGATAAAGTTTTCAAAGATGAACAAAGTTGAACAGTAACATGCCTTTTTACTTTAGAAAAGTAGGAGACCTTCGGCTCAGAATGAAAGGAGATCCTTTATGAAAGCTACTAATAGTATTGCTGATAATAGTATTTCATTAAGAAATCGAAAAATAAGTAAAGAAAGAAATATGAAACAATTTATGGGTAAATTTGCAATCTATTCTTTCTTAATTTTAGTCGCATTAACCTGCCTGCTCCCTTTTTATAGTATGTTGGTCACTTCATCACACACAAATTCAGAGATTGCTAGGAAGTTACTGCTTGTACCTGGTGCAGAGTTTATGAATAACTATCATCGTTTAATAAATACAGTTCCAATATGGAGAGGTTTCGCTAATAGTTTGTTTATTTCCGTTACTTCAACAACATTAAATTTATACTTCTCAGCACTTGCCGGCTACGGATTCTCAAAATATAACTTCAGATATAAAAACATTCTATTCATGGCTGTACTGGGAACGATGATGATTCCGGGGCAATTAGGAATTATCGGTTTTTTTAAACTAATGGATTCATTCAATATGTTAAATACCTATTGGCCGCTTATACTACCGTCTATTTCAAATGCGTTTGGTATTTTCTTTATGAAACAAATGTGTGATTCAAGTATTCCAACGGAAATACTTGAATCCGGACGGATTGATGGATGCGGTGAGCTTAAAATTTTCCACCGTCTTGTTTTTCCATTGTTAATGCCTGCTGTTGCAACACTTGGGATCTTTTCATTTATTGGCAAATGGAATGACTTTTTGACACCGATGATTATTCTTTTTGATAATAATTTGCAGCCATTGCCTGTCATGATAGCCAGTGTTAAATCTCAATTTTCAACTGATTTTGGGGCAATGTATGTAGGAATTGTAATTTCAGTGATACCAATTTTAATCTTTTTCTCTATTGTTTCGAAGAAGATTATTAGTGGTGTAACTGCAGGAGCAATCAAAGGATAATCGTTACGATTACTTGATGGGGGTGATGTGTAAAGAACTAAAACATCACTGAAAAAACCTTCAGTGAGGATCGTACGATCTCCACTGAAGTAAAGCTATGTTTATCAACTCTATTAGTGTAAAGACTTGAGACCCTTTTGCACTTTTAGAGAAGGATAATAGAACAATAGACGTATATTATACCAAAAAAGGGGCTGTATTTCTACATGAAAAAGTGGTTTTCTATCCTATTTATCGCAGCACTTGTCCTTTCGTTATTTTCCGGATGTTCTAGTAATAAGGATGCGTCCGGGCAAAAAGCTAGTAATGGTAAAGTTGAAGGTAAATTAACAATTTGGACATTCTTTGGCCAAGTAAAAGATATGGCAGCACAATTTGAAAAAAAATATCCGGGAGTACAGATTGATGTAAAAGTGTTCCCTGGAGATCAATATCAAACGAAACTCCTTACTGCTTTGCAGTCAGGTAAAGATGTTCCGGATATTTTTGACTTAGAAAGAGGGTATATCGGTAAATTCATCAATTCTAAGTACGCGACGAACCTTTCCAGTATGGGTGCTGAATCTCTTGTAAAAGATTATGTTCCTTATGTCCAGGCTCTAGGAAGAGACAGTCAAGGTAATATTAAAGCGATTTCCGATCACTCTTCGCCAGGCGGTTTCTGGTATATCAAAGATAATGCGAAAAAATATTTAGGAACTGATGATCCGGATAAAATCAGCGAAATGGTCAGTTCATGGGACAAAATTATTGAATTAGGGAAGAAAATTAATCAAGAAAGCAATGGTAAAGTACATTTAATTTCCCACTATGGTGATGTATACAATGTGGAAGCCTATCATGCCGAACCATGGGTGAAAAATGGGAAATTAAACATCGACCCTGCATGGAAAAAAGATTATGCACTGCAAAAGGAAATTTTCAATAATAATGTTGACGCAAAGCTTGAATTTTTCTCAGCCGGCTGGGGTAATGCCATTAATGATGGAAGCGTTATATTAACAGAAATGCCTGCATGGGCAAGCTTTATGGTAGATAACAAGAATGATAAAGCAAAAGATAAGTTTGGAGTTGCTAAAACACCGGAAGGTTTTTATATGGGAGGTACTTACCGTTCCATCTATGAAAAATCACCAAACAAAGATCTGGCATATAAATTTATGCAGTACATTGCAAGCAAGGAATGGCAGCAACACAATCTTGAAACAACCGGAAACATGCCTGGACTTTTAACTGTATATAAAGACAACTTAAACACTTTTAAGTCCCCAATGTTTGGCGACCAAAATGTTTTAAAACCATACTATGAAATGGTTAAAGATATTCCTGCTTACAAACCGGACAAATATGGTGAAGATGTGTTGGGAATCTGGAGAAAAGTTGCCGGGCAAGGTGTAAAGGATAATGCAAGCATTAATGATGTAATTAAGAATTTCAAAAAGGAAGTAAAAAATACATTCCCTGAGATTAATGTTGATTAATTAGTATGGTTGTTAAGAAGAGGATGACTTAGGGCAGCCCCTCCTACTACCCAAAATAGTTTAGTAGATCTCTTATTAAACTATTTTGGGTACATAAAGGCGGAGCGCAATCTTTTGAGTCATCCTTTCATCATTAGGAGGAGCAGTTAAATGGGTAGCATACATGAAGAAATTAATAAAATTCGCATAATTGATGGACACGAACACATCGATCCAATGGAAATTCGAAAAAAAAATAAAGTGGATTTTTTTGGTCTTCTTCATTACTTAGATTCAGACTTAATCACTGCAGGGATGAAACGAGGGATCTTAAGCCGGGACTCAACAATAAGCGATGAAGAGAAAGCAGAGCAATTTTTATCTTTTTTTCATAAAACCAAGAATACCACCTACGCACGAACGTTAAAAACAGCTGTACACGATTTATATGGAATGGATGATTGGTCTGTTAATGGAATCTTAACCTTAAATGAAAAAGTATTAGCAGCGACAAATGATGAACAATGGTATCCCAAAGTGTTAAAAGAGAAATCAGGAATTGATTTAGCCTTTACGTTAGCGTATACAACAAATGTTGATATTTCACTCTTTCGCCCCATTATGTTTCTGGACTACGCATATAAATTGAGAACCATTAAGGATGTGCAGGTAATTGAAAGAGATTCCGGAGAGAAGGTTCGAACTTTCCGGGAATATCTACATGCCGTAGACGCCTTATTAAATAAATTTGTCACACAAGGAATGGTGGCCACGAAGTTAGGTCATGCGTATTGGAGAACTCTAAAAACAACGAAGCCAACATTTCATGAGGCCGAACAATGTTTTAATCGTTTACATTCTTCTTTTATTCATGAACCAATGTCACAGCAAGAATCGGTCGTTTTACAAGATTACTTGATTCATCACATTATTCAATGTTCTATCAAATACGAATTGCCGATTCAGATTCATACCGGGCACCACGAAACAAGTGTTTCAGGTAATGGAAATAATATTACTAACTCGAAGGTATCGGATTTAATTCCGCTATTAGCAACATATCCGGATGCAAATTTTGTTCTGTTACATTGCGGTATTCCTTACCACCAGGAATATTTAAGCATTGTAAAGAATTACCCGAATGCATATGCAGATTTTACTTGGGTATATGTTATATCTCCTACAATTGCTAAGCAAATCATGCATCAAATGATTGAAATGGTTCCTCAAAATAAAATCTTTGGCTTTGGCGGGGATTACAATTTTATAGAAGGAACATATGCACATCAAAAGCTTGCACGCAAAATCGTTGGCGATGTATTGACGGAAAAAGTACAAGACCGGATGTTAATAGAAAAAGAAGCCGTAGAGTTTGCTAAGCGGATTTTTAGAGATAACCTAATCGAACTTTACAAACTAAAGGTGTGATTCCCTTGAGTACATTTATTAACGTACATGAAAATGTCAAAAAAAAATACGAGATTCACGTTCATTCTGTAGATCGAAAGAGCGGCAATGCATTTCTTCGACTCGACTCACTTCTTGATATATACAACGAGGAAAAGGACGTAGAAAAAATTCAAATTGATGAAGTAAAAAAGATAGATGATGGTTACCGCATTTCAGGCAGTGGCGATGTTTTTACAGTTCATTCAGGATGGAAACCTGTACAAGATGGATGCGGTTATATCCAAGTGGATCTTAATGTAACGTATAACAAAGAAGTTTCAGCGGCTTTCGGCTTCCGGTTTAACTGCGATTTACTTGGCGGAGGTAAGCCAACATGGATGATTCCAGGTGCTTTTTATAAAGAAAATCGCTTCGAACATAATGCCAGGAAGTATCCAAGATATGATTTCAGGGATGGCAATCATGATGAGATGGTTTCAGATCATTGGTCTTTTCGATCAGATCGTGCCGCCCTTCCGGCCGTTTTTGCCTGGAATGATGAAATGTGCGGGGCTCTTTGTGTAGAGGAAATGAGTGAGATTGGACTTACAGGGGTTGGTTTTCGCGGAAATGAGTCAGGGATATCTATTTGGGTGAATTTTCCATATAAAGAGGAACCTGTCACTTTTGTTGGCGAGCCGATTCCAGAGCCAAAAGATATCTCATTATATACCTTTAAACCAGGTGAAACGATCCATTTACAATTAAAAATCTATACATCATCGCCTGATTTACACTCCTATGATCCGTTTATCCGTGAGATGTACAAGCTTCATCAACAAGAGTATCCATTAAATCCATGGATGGGTCTTGAGGAAGCTTCGGAATTAACAGCACATGGCTTATATCGTTGGCATTATATGCCTGAACATAGCATTCTAGCTGAAACAGCAGCATTCGACCGTGAGTTTAACAATAATGTAAAAGGAATGGGAGACCGCCCCCATATGCATGTTGGTTGGGTTAGTGGGGTGCCTTATGCCTATGCATTGCTTACTTATGGGAGAAAAAATAAAATCAAACAATATGTTGATGCAGCAATTGATGTCATGAATAATATTGCTTTAGCACTTGCTCCAAGTGGGACATTCTGGGCGTCATGGGTGCACGGAAAAGGCTGGGGAACAGGTTGGAATCCAAAGAACACTTGGTTACAAGCGAGAACGATTTCTGAAGCAACCCTGTTTTTGGTTCGTGCCCTGATCTTTGAAAAGCAAGCGGGGATTAACCATCCTGATTGGGAAAAAGCAGTTCTATCTAATTTAAACTTTGCCGTTGCCCATCAACGGGCAGATGGCAACTTTGGATCCTATTATCATTGTGAAACAGGAGAGGTTGAAGAATGGGATGGAGCCGGAGGAATGCTATGGATTGCTTCATTACTGGAAGGAAGTAAATTTTTCGAAAAAGAAGAATACCGAGCTGCTGCAGAAAGAGCAGGTCATTATTATGAGCATTTTGTGCTGGATGAATATATTTATGGTGCACCGGAAGATGTTCATTTAACACCAACATCTGAAGATGCTTATAATGCGGTTGTTGCTTATGTATTACTCTATGAAAATGATAAAAATGAAAAATGGTTGAGGCTAGCAAAATATGCAGCTGATTGGTTAATGACCTTCCGCTGGACATATAATCTAGCATTTCCGGAGCATACATTCCTGTATCAATACGATTTTCGGTCTCGGGGTGCTGACCAGGCTTCACCATCTAATCAGCATTTACATAACTATGGACTATTTTGTGTTCCGGAAATGCTCAGGCTTTGGAAATATACGGACGATTCCTATTATTTAGACCGGACTCGAGATCATATTGCCTGTTTCTTGCAGTTTATAGCCAGAAAAGATGGCGATTTTAATGCTTATAAAGGAATGGTCACAGAGCGTTTTTATAATACGAATTGCTTTCAGCCAAAGGGAATGATGTTAACACTTTCTCATTCCTGGTGTGTCGGGCTTGTTCTTTATGCGACACAAGAGGCTTTGGCGTTTAATCGTGAATTACAGTTATCTTAAATGATGGGGGAACCGGGTATGAAGAAGAAACTTGCAATTATCCATACGACTCCTGTTACCATTGAGCCGTTAAAGGATTTAGCAGCAAATATAATTGGAGATTGCGATATTGTTAATTTGATAGATGATTCAATCCTGCCTCAATTAAGCCAAAATGGCGGTAATGTCCAGGAAATAGCTCAGCGGTGGGAAAGCTATGCTAAAACAGCTGAACATCTAGGGGCAGATTGTATATTAAATGCATGTTCATCCATTGGAGCACTCGTTTCATCCATACAGCCAAAGGTATCCATTCCGATTGTCCGTATTGATGATGCAATGGCGGAATTTGCCATTAACTCTGCAGAAAAAATTGGAGTTGCTGCGACATTGGAAACTACTTTAAAGCCTACCTTAGAATTGCTTAAGCAAAAAGCTGATGATAAAGGGAAAAAAGTAGAGTTTGAACCGATTTTAGTTGCATCTGCCTATCAGAAATTACTGGCAAACGATAAAGAAGGACATGATTTGGATTTGTCTAAAGCATTAAGGGATTTAGCAAAAAAGGTTGATATCGTTGTTTTGGCACAAGCATCTATGGCTAGGGTCGTTTCAAGCTTTACACCTGAAGAACAAAGCTATTTTGTAACAAGTCCGGAATTGGGAATGGAAGCTGTTAAACGTACATTACAAAATTAAAACCGATAGATTGAATACAAATTAGAAGGAATGATACATGATGAATCGATTAAAACCACAAAATGTGGTCCCTTTAACTGATGCCCTAGCGATAGCGGAAAAATTCCAGTATGCGACAGGTTCTTTTTCACCACGCTATACGGCCATGATTACTCCAGTTTTAAAAGCAGGACAAAAAAATGCTTCACCCCTAATTGTTCAAATTTCACAAAAAGAATTAGAACGGTACGGGATTACACCCTTTGATTTTGCAAATGAGTTCTATTTTCAGGTAGAAAATTTAGCGATTACTGTGCCTATTGTTTTACATCTGGATCACACGAAAGAGTTTAAAGTCATTATGGATGCTATCGAAGCCGGTTTCACATCAGTAATGATTGACGCTTCAGAAAAGCCATTTGCAGAAAATGTGAAAATCACAAAGGAAGTTGTGGAATATGCACATGCCAAAGGAGTTTCTGTTGAGGCTGAACTTGGAATGATCGGAACCACTGATTTTATTGAAACCGATAAAGATGAAGAATTATATACAGATCCCGTTGAAGCAGCTGAATTTGTTAAACAAACAGGTGTGGACGCATTAGCTGTATCATGCGGCACTGCACATGGTGTGTATATGGTTCGTGAACCAAAGGTTGATTATAACCGTTTGTCTGCCATTCGTGAGTTAACTCCGGTTCACCTCGTGCTTCATGGGGGGTCAGGTGTACCGAGTGAGATGATACAAAAGGCATTTCAGTTGCCTAATGGCGGTGTAAGTAAAGTAAATATTGCAACAGATCTTGAGCTTTCTTTCTTAAAAGCAATAGAGCGTGAAGAAAGGCTCACAAATGTGGAGTGTAATCAATTGCCTGCTGATTGTTTACTGGCAGGTCAACATGCAGTTGAAGAAACGGTGGGAGAAAAAATTACCCAATTTTTATTAAGTGATAATAAAGCAAGACATTTCACCGATAAGACAATAAGAATGGGACGGGGGATTTAGGAAATGAAGGATAAAACATTCCATATGATTGGTAACGCTCATTTAGATCCGGTTTGGCTTTGGCAATGGCAAGAGGGATTTCAAGAAACAAAAGCCACTTTTCGCTCTGCGTTGGATCGCATGAAAGAATACGACGATTTTATTTTCACTTCAAGTTCTGCAGCAATGTATGAATGGGTAGAAGAGAATGACCCGGAAATGTTTTTGGAAATCAAAGAGCGAGTTAAAGAAGGGCGTTGGCGGATTGTAGGGGGATGGTGGATCCAGCCTGATTGCAATATCCCAAATGGAGAATCGTTTGTACGACAAGGTCTTTACGGCCAGCGATATTTTCAAGAAAAGTTTGGAGTAACGGCAAAGGTTGGCTACAATGTTGATAGTTTTGGTCATCATGGCATGCTTCCGCAAATATTGAAAAAAAGCGGCATGGATTCATATGTTTTCATGCGCCCAATGCCAAATGAAAAAGGGCTTCCAAACAGACTTTTTTGGTGGGAATCTGATGATGGGTCACGAGTAATGGCATTTCGAATCATGTATGAATATCTTTCATGGGGTAAGGAACTAGAAAGGTATGTGCAAAGATGCAAAGGCGAGTTTAAAGGAAATATCGATGACCTCATGCTTTTTTATGGAGTTGGAAACCATGGCGGCGGACCAACAAAGGAAAACATCGAAAGTATCTATCAGTTAAATGAAGATAAGAATCTTCCTAATCTCGTTTTCTCAACCCCTGAAACCTATTTTGAAAAAATGAAGAATACGATTGATTTACCAGTTGTGCATGACGATTTGCAGCACCATGCCAGCGGCTGCTATGCAGCCCACTCAGGTGTAAAACAATACAATCGTAAAGCAGAAAATATGCTGATGACCGCTGAAAAATATTCAGCCCTCGCATTTTGGTTAACCGGGCAGCCATATCCGGTTGAATTCAACCGTGCTTGGAAGGATGTTTTATTTAATCAATTCCATGATATTTTAGCTGGAACAAGTATTGAGTCTGCCTATGAAGATGCAAGAAATTTATACGGTGAAGCTTTGGCCATCGCCGATCGGGCTTTGAATAATGCCGTACAGTCTATTTCATGGAAAATTGACATCGAGCAAGATGAGCGAATGAAACCAATCGTTATCTTTAACCCACATGCTTGGGATAGCAAAGTGAATGTTGAAATTGAAATAGGGGGCTTAAAACCAACGTCCGTTTTAGTAGATAATCAGGGAAATCCAGTTCCGTTTCAATCGGTACAATCACAAGCAACAGCAAGGGGGCGTTACCGACTAAACTTTTTGGCTGATCTACCTGCAATGGGATACCGTGTATATAAGCTATATACAGAATTAACCGGCATTCAACCAATTGGTGAACCAATTAAAGCAAGCGGGCTGTCAATGGAAAATGACCGCTTTAAAATTGAATTTGATGCTGAAACCGGTTGGATTAAGAGTTTATTTGATAAACAAGTCGAGCATGAAGTATTTTCAGGACCGGCAGCTAAACCGGTTGTCATCGATGATAAAACAGATACATGGAGTCATGATACACTTCATTTTAATAACATCGTTGGTGATTTCAAAGCGACGAAAGTATATCTTGCTGAACATGGACCGGTTAAATCAGTGATTCGGGTGAAAAGTGAATACGGCCGATCAGTCTTGATTCAAGACTTTACAATGTATCGGGAAAATGACCAAATCGATGTTAAAGTAACGGTTGATTGGCGTGAAAAGTTCAAGATGCTGAAACTTATCTTCCCGATTAATGCAATCTTTAGAAAACAAACGTATGAAATTCCTTATGGAACGATTGAGCGAGAGCATAATGGTGAAGAAGAGCCGGGTCAAAGCTGGGTTGATGTGACCGGGATTAGACCAAACCAAGAGGGTGTATATGGCCTTAGCCTAATCAATAATGCGAAATATAGCTACAGCATTCACAATAAAGAGCTTTCTTTAACCGTATTACGGAGCCCAATCTATGCTCACCATGATCCGCTTGTACCGGAAGAGGACGGGGATTATACCTTTATTGATCAAGGAGTTCAACAGTTTGAATACTCATTACTTCCTCATGAAGGCAGCTGGGAAGAAGCGGAAACACCGAAAAGAGCGGCAGAATTAAATTGTAAACCAATCTCAATCATCGAGACCTTTCATAAAGGTTCATTACCGCAAACGGATTCTTATGTAAAAGTAAATGCTGATAATATACACGTTAGTGCAATCAAAAAGGCGGAAGACAATAACGATCTTATCATTCGTTGCTTTGAAACGAATAAAGTGCCTACAGAGGCGGAGATTACTTTGCCAAAATTTAATCGTAGTTTTAAGGCATCTTTTAATCCATCTGAAATTAAAACTTTCCGTATTCCCAAAGATATAGACAAGCCGATTAGGGAAACGAATTTAATTGAATGGGATGAGTAGCAATGGTTTTTGAGGATCAGAAACAAGAAATTAAAAAGCAATTACAAGAAACCGGAAAATATATGATGGAATTTGACTTAGCATGGGGCAATTCAGGTAATATTAGTGCCAAAACCGAGGACAACTTGTTTCTTATTACAGCGAGCGGGACTTATTTAGGAGATTTGGATTTTGAGGATTTTACCGAATGCTCGATAGAAAATTGCAAGAGTATTAATGGCGGTAAAAAACCTTCTAAAGAGGTACCGATGCATCGTGCAATCTATGAATCCCGTCCTGATATTGGAGCTGTTTTACATGCATCACCTTTATATAGCACGCTTATCGCTTCTTCAAGCATTAATATTCCTTCAGGCTGGTTTGTTGAAGGCATGTATTATTTAGAACGTATTGAGCGAGTTCCGTATGCACATCCCGGTTCAATGGAACTTGGTGAACTCGTTAGAGAAAAAGCGAAAAAGGCAAACATCCTTTTATTAGAAAATCATGGCGTCCTTGTTTATGACACATCCATAAAAGAAGCTAAAATGGCTCTTCAAACATTAGAAATGGCATGTAAAATGCTTGTAATCTCCCGTAAAGCAGGGATAGAACTTCAAGAACTTCCTGAAAACGAAATTCGTAGTTTTCTTTATGAATCTTGCTATAAGCCGCGAAGGAAGTGGGAAATTTGATTGGAATCATCGCTGACGATATTACTGGCGCTAATGATATTGGCATCATGTTTGCTAAAGCAGACTGGCGAACGGATGTCTATCCATATCCGTTTTTAAAAGCAAAAATGGGAACGTTCCCGCCGGATGTATTGATTATCGATACAAATTCTCGTCTTGATTATGATCAAGAAGCCTATGAGAAGGTTTTTATTAGTACGAAGAGTTTGCAATCACTGGGGTGTAAACAATTTTTTAATAAAACATGTTCTGTTTTTAGAGGGAATATCGGTGCTGAGTTTGATGCAATGCTTGATGCGCTTGAAAGTGAATTTGCCGTGGTTGTTCTTGGATTTCCTAAAAACGGAAGAACCACGATGCATGGTAAGCACTATGTTCATGGAAAAGAATTAGCAGATTCTGAGTTTCGTAATGACCCTGTTCATCCCATGCACCAATCTGACTTGGTTAGAATTTTACAAGCGCAAACAAAGCGTAAAGTTTCCATGGTTGATATCGAAATCGTTGACCAAGGAAGCGACAAATTAAAACAAGAAATTGAAAGAATGCGGTCTGAGTGCCATTACTTAATTTTAGATGTAAAGGACCAATCGTCCTTACAAGTCATTGCACAAGCGATTAAGGATGAACAGATTATTTGCGGGGCTTCAGGGATTGCAGAAGAATTGTCCATGAAAATAGAAAAAAATCAAAAAGGGACTCGAAATATTATTTTACCTAAATTAGAAACCGGTGTATTATGTGCGGCCGGCAGCTTAATGCCGCAAACCTTTAATCAAGTTGAAGAAATGAAGCTCCGAGGGCTTCCTGTTTTCGAAATGGAATCACCTATGTTATTTTCCGATCAGAAAACTGCCTATCTCGATAAGTTGATATCAAAGCTCGTTACTTTACTAAATGATGGCAGCGATGTGCTTGTGCATTCTTCAAATAACCCGGAGATTGTTAAGGAAACGAAACAAATGGGTACTAGATTAGGATATTCAAATACAACCGTTTCAAGGACCGTCTCCGATTCTTTGGCTTTTGTAGTGGATGAGACATTGAAGAGAACAAAGGTAAATCGCTTATTAATAGCAGGCGGTGAAACCTCTGCTTCGGTTTGCAGCAGGCTTGGGATTGAAGGTCTTACTGTCTGGAAAGAAATCGAACCCGGTCTTCCTTCGTGTATTAGTTTAAATACACCAACGCGTTTGCTTGTATTAAAGTCAGGCAGCTTCGGGAGCACCGATTTTTTTGCTAAAGCCATTCATCACTTAAAGGAATGTTAATCAACAAATTTACTAGGGGATGTTGAAATGAATAAGCGATTAGAAAATCTATTTGAGAAATATCCTGAATTAATAGAATGTCAAACAAGTATTGAGGCTGCCTTTGAAGCAATCAAACAGGCCTATCAGTCGGGAGGAAAGGTTCTCCTTGCAGGAAATGGCGGCAGTGCAGCTGACTGTGATCATGTGGTGGGCGAATTGATGAAAGGTTTCATGTTAAAACGCCCTTTGGCACAAGAGATGAGAGAGAAATTATTGGCAGCTTCAGGAGGGGATGAATACTTAGTTGAACATTTGCAAGGGGCGCTGCCGGCAATCTCCCTTGTCAGTCAAACAGCCCTTATGACAGCATTCTCCAATGATGTTGCCCCGGACATGGTTTTTGCACAACAAGTATATGGCTATGGAAAAGCAGGCGATGTCTTTATCGGATTTAGTACATCCGGAAAATCAAAGAATATTAACCATGCTGTAAAAGTTGCTAAGGGACTGGGGTTAGTAACCATCGGGCTCACTGGTAAAAGTGGCGGGACGTTAAAAGAGTTATGTGATGTAACCATTACTGTCCCATATGATTCCACACCGGAAATTCAGGAAAGACATCTTCCAATCTATCACTCCCTTTGTTTAATGCTAGAGGAGGCATTTTTTGCATGAAGCCCGTACTGGCCGGTTTAGATATTGGGGGCACAAAGTGCGCCGTTGTCATAGGAATCGAAGAAAATCATGGAATGGAGTTAGTTGCAAAATATAGCTTTCCAACTCCGGATACACCTGAAAAAGCACTTGGTCTAATGATGGACGGGTTAGAAAAATTGTTGGCGGAGCAAAAGGGTTTTGAATTAAAGGCGATCGGAATTAGCTGTGGCGGACCGCTTGACAGTAAAAATGGCCTTATACTTTCACCGCCAAATTTACCGAACTGGGATAGAATTGATATCGTGTCACCTTTGCGTGAACGTTTTCAAGTCCCGGTTTCAGTCCAAAATGATGCCAATGCTTGTGCCTTGGCGGAGTGGAAGTGGGGAGCTGGAAAAGGTGCGGACAACATGATTTTTCTAACCTTTGGTACGGGGATGGGTGCGGGCTTTATATTGAATGGACGATTATATACAGGAACAAATGATATGGCTGGTGAGGTTGGCCATATTCGTTTAGAAGATGCCGGCCCAATCGGCTATGGAAAAGCAGGCTCATTTGAAGGCTTTTGCAGTGGCGGCGGAATTGCCCGCCTGGCTCAAGTTAAGGTCAAAGAGTGGATGGTACAGGGGAAAACAACTTCCATTTGTTCTTCCCATGATGATATTGCTGAGATTTCCGCAAAAACAGTAGGGGAAGCCGCACAAGCAGGTGATGAGCTTGCCAATGAAGTGTATCAAATTGTAGGCAAGAAATTAGGGCGAGGAATAGCATTGCTAGTGGATATGCTTAATCCCGAAAAAATTGTTATCGGCAGCATCTATTTACGGCAGGAAAATTTGTTAAAACCAATCGTCATGGAAGAACTTCAAAAAGAGGCACTTTCCTATTCCCTCGGGGTCTGCACTGTCGTACCATCGGGATTAAAAGAAAGTGTTGGAGATTTAGCTTCTCTTTCTGTTGCCAAATATGCGTTAGAGATAAAAGGATAAGGGGTCTGCCCCAAATAAGGGCTAAAGGAGCATACTATGTTTCAATTCCAGCAAAAACAAGATGAGCAAAAATGTCTTTTGAATAATGAGACGATTTTCTCCGGAATTCAAGTCTCTATCAATCTTAATCATCAGGCAAATCAATGTTTAAATTTTAAATCTTCAGAAGAAATTATGGGAGAAGACCAGCTTGGTGTATATAAAGAAAATCGTTATGAATTTCATGATGGATTAGAATCAATTTACGCGACAGTAAGATTCCGTTGTTACGATTCATTTATCACCACCTTCGTTGATGCATCTATAAAAAATGAAGAATTATTCAAAAAACAAGTCTTTTTTTCGCCTCAGCATGCAATCAATATTACCCTTAAGAACATGCTGAATGAGTATGAGATTATGGCGAATTACCAGCATAAAGACTGGTGGACTCGCCCTTATTTTACGAAAGACATCCATGAAGTACCTGAACGTACACAATCCTTGCTTCTAAAAAATGAGCAAAGTTATTATCATATGCTGCCTGTTTGCGATGAAGTGACACGGACAGATTTAGTGGGGACGGAAGAGGGCTTGCAAATCTCCATTTCTCCATTCCATGGCGGCTATGATCATATATCTGCATTTGCATTCATTTTAGGTACTGCAACCAACCCATTTCATTTAGTGAATGAAACTGTTAAGGCGGCCTTAACTGCAGGTGGTCATAGAACCCTCCAGCGGGAAGAAAAAAAATATCCGGAAATCTTGGATTACTTAGGCTGGTGCAGCTGGGATGCTTTTTATCATGCGGTAAATGAGGAAGGAATTCTAACAAAAGCAGAAGAATTAAAACAAAAAAATATCCCTGTCAAATGGATGATGATTGATGACGGTTGGTCTGAGGTTGATGGAAAGAAACTCCAATCATTTAATGCGGACCAAGAGAAATTTCCGAATGGATTAGCCAATACGGTTTCATTACTGAAGAAGAAATATGGTGTGAACTGGGTGGGAGTATGGCACACCCTTGCAGGTTACTGGGAAGGGATTGCACCAAAAGGTCCATTAGCTAAAACGTTAGATAGGCATTTATATAAAACAAAGAATGGAAGCCTCATTCCTTCACCGATTGCGGAAGAGGGTTTTGGTTTTTGGCATGCATGGCATTCTAAATTGAAAAAAGATGGAATTGATTTCGTTAAGGTAGACAGTCAAAGCGCCATCGCCAACTTTATGGCGAATAACCAATCGGTTGGTGAGGCAGCAAGCGGGGCACATACGGCACTTGAAGCATCATGTTCCTTACATTTTGATAATACTGTAATCAATTGTATGGGAATGGCAGAGGAGAATATTTGGCACCGTCCATACTCCGCTGTCTCACGTAATAGTGATGATTTTGTCCCGCAAGAAGCAAGTAGCTTCAAAGAGCATGCCTTACAAAATGCATATAACTCCCTTTACCATGGTGCTTTTTATTGGGGCGATTGGGATATGTATTGGACACAAAACCATGATGATTTACAAAATATGATTTTACGAGTGGTTAGCGGCGGCCCGATTTATTTTAGTGATGCAGTTGATCAAACAAATCCGGAAATGATTTGGCCGCTAATTTATCAGAATGGACGGATTATTCGTTGTGAACAACCTGGAGTTCCAACAGAAGATTGTCTATTTATTGATCCAATGAAAACGAAAATGCCGCTAAAAATATGGAATACATGTAAAGGTGCAGGAGTTGTCGCTGCGTTTAATATTAATGAAGGAACTGACGCCGTACATGGTTCCATCGGCCCTAGTGATGTTCCAAATTTAGCTGGTGAAACGTTTGTCATTTTTGACGTGTTAACAAAGAGCCACTGGATATTGAACAAAGAAGAACGCATTGAGATCAAATTAGCTGAAAACGGCGTTTCCTTATATTTAATCACTCCTTTCCAAGATTCCGTTACACCAATTGGCCTTCTAAATAAGCTGATTTGTAATGATGGGATAGAAACTATATGGGACATGGAAAAAGAAATGAAGGTAACCTTAAAAGAAGGCGGTATCTTTGCGTTCTTGTCTGAAAGAGAACCTCTAAAAGCTACGGTCAATGGTGAATTAGTATTGATTCAACAAGATTCTCTAAATCCGCAGCTTTTTACCATTGATTGTAATAATGCACAAGGCGAAGTGCTTGTTGAGATTGAAAAAGCACATTAATTTGAAGGGGGCTATGGTTGTGGATAATCAGCAATTGCCTGCCCAAGAGATTCCTATTTTGGCGGAGGTGGATGTTGCCGTTATTGGAGGAACCTTCGCCGGTTTAGCGAGTGCATTACAATTCGCCAATCAAGGTAAGCAAGTGATGGTAGTTGAATCAAGGACTTATTTGGGAAGTGAAATGACAGCGACACTTAGTCCTTGGATGAATCGATTTGAGAAACAATGTTCCAAAATAATTGAAACATGTGCAGAGACCTGTGGGAAAACCTTAATTAATGGAAGCTCGCACTCGGTCGTTTTCCATGTCGATCAATTGAAAATACGGCTTGAAGAGGAATTATTAGCAGCAGGTGTGCAATTATTGTATACATCATTGCCAATAGGACTTACTCGCTTTGATGGCAATTGGCATGGTTTAGTTATTGCTAATAAATCCGGCAGGCAATTAATCCGCTGTCAAGGAATTGTCGATGCAACCGAAACTGCCATTACCGCATTTTTGTCCGGTGAACCGGTGAAAGATTCAATTAAGGGAGAAAAAGCCTGCTATAAACGTGTTTTAGAGTTTACCAATGTTCTAGAGATGGATCAACAAGAAATAACGGTTCCCTTAGGATTAGGAATAAAAGATAATAAAGTGCAGCTCTACCCCGGCTATCATGAAAATGGTCATTTCTATGTTGAATACCAAATGTTATTACAAGCGGAAAACAGCCTAGAAGGAAATCAGTTTCGTGAAGCAGCAGCACAAAAACTGGGAATTTCTCTTACAGAATATCTTGTTCACGAGGTTCCGTCGTTTCATAAAGCGTTGCTATGTGCTAGCTCCAATGAATTAAAAGGTCCATATTTAGTGAATGAGAATGAAGAAGACATTCAATCTCGACAACAAGTGCAAATTCAAAAACTAGTAATAAACTATCCTAATACATGGTGTTTTTATAAAGATTTTTTTGAGAATAACAATGCGGGGTGGCTTGATCCTGTAATAGGGGCAGCTTATGGTGAACAGTTTGCAGATTTAGTAAAAAATTTCACTTTAGAAAATAATCAGAGTGATATACAGCTAAAAAATCCTCTATCCAAAGTGGATTCTGCTTATGAAATGAGAATTCCTGTTGATTTTTTAGACCGGAAACTTAATTTCGGGAACGTTCCTGCTCAAGAAATTTTCCTCTCTAAAAAAGCTGATGTACTCGTTTCAGGAGCCGGATCAAGCGGAGGTTCAGCAGCCATTGTTTCAGCACAAGAAGGAATGAATACCATCCTGGTTGACCTTAACCCGGGTCTTGGCGGCACTGGTACTTTTGGCGGCGTCGACAGCTATTGGTTTGGGAAGCGTCATGGATATGCTGGGAAAATTACGAAGCGAGTTCATGATATACAGAAAAGAATGAAGTATAAGGGGCATAAATGGAATATTGAAGCAAAAAAATATGCCCTTTTAGAAACAGCTGAACGTTTAGGAATCGAAATGTTATTCAACACCATTACCTTTGGAGCCATAATGAAGGGAACTCGTGTATGCGGCTGCATTACAGCAACCAAGTGGGGTGTGTGTTCGATTATAGCGGACTGTGTCATTGATGCCACCGGTGATGGTGACCTTGCTGCATTTGCCGGAGCAGAATTCGTATATGGTTCTGTTCGCGATAATGTAGTGATGTGGTATTCGCTGGCTCAATATAATACACCGGGTAAATTGCAGAATAACTTCACCAGTATGGTGAACGTATCTGATGTGCAGGACTACACAAGGGCGATTTTGGCAGGGAGAAGAAGATGGAGTAATGACGTTGATGGATGTCATGATCATGGAATTTATGTTGCCCCCCGTGAAAGCCGCCATATTGTTGGTGACGTTGTTATGAATATGAGTGATCAATTACTGCAGCGAAGCTGGCCCGATGTCATTAATATTCATTTTAGCAACCATGATATGAAAGGTATCAGTGAGGCGAACTGGTTACATGCCGGTTTGATCCCGCCAAACCTTGAAATAGAAATCCCATTCCGAATGCTTTTACCAAAAGGGCTTGATGGAATACTAGTGGTTGGTAAAGCGATCTCCGCCACACATGATGCATTACCTGCCATCCGCATGCAATCGGATTTGGAAAATCTGGGTGGTATTGCAGCCCTAGCTGCTGCTATGGCTTTGAAAGAAAACAAATATCCCAGACAGCTGGACTGTCGCCTCTTACAAGAAAGAATCGTAAAAGAAGAGTTAATGCCTGAAAGAATTTTAACGAGGAAACTAGCGGCAATTCATTACACTGATGAAGAACTAATGACACTGATTAGTTCAATCGAAGTGGATGAGCCTCTATATGAATACTCCAATATGCGGATGAATGAAATCTATCAAAAGCGAATACCATTTGTTGAGATTTGTACGGCAGGGAAACGGATTATCCCTTACCTTAAAAAAGCATATGAAGACTCGGAAGGAATTCGCAAGGTTCGAATCGCACAGGCGTTGGCCATGTATGAATCAACAGTAGGTGTACCAACATTAATTTCAGAAATAATGACCATGCTTCAAGGGCAACACTTGCCGAAAAGGACTGCGGATATTTTGTATGTGACAATGCCGCCTGATCATGGCGCCATGCCGGATGTCTGTTATTTACTCTACTCATTAGGACTTACCAGGGATAGACGGAGTATTGAGGTTTGGCAGCGTGTGGCTGATATATTGCATCCTTCAGAGGAAGATTTTAAAGATTCGATGGCGGGAATCTTCTATTATATACACGCTATCTGCGTTGGAGCTGAAAGATTAGGAGATAGGAATGCCATTCCGGTCCTTATGCAGTTACTGCAAATTCAATATGTAAATAATCAACACTGTTATCAAGGCCATCAGGCTGATTACTTTCTTGAAAGACGATCTATCCTTGAATTAGCCGTTGGCCGGGCATTAGCTAGATGCGGAAGTGCAAAAGGGTATGAAATCTTAATCAATTATCTTGATGATGTCCGTTCCCTCCTTAGCAAGCAGGCACATACAGAATTAATGCGGTTAAGTGCCACGGATTTTCAAAAAGACATCAAGGCTTGGAGAAATTGGCTCGAAAAAGAAAAAGCTAATCTGAAACCAATACCCTACATTGAACAGACAGATCTTGTTGAAGAGAATGAAACAATTTCGAGAAAAGTCTTTTAGTGGTTCACTAAGATACTTTTGAAAGGAGTTAATTATTATGGCAATTATTACATTTCCGAAAGATTTTCGCTTAGGTGTGTCGACAGCTTCCTATCAAATTGAAGGTGCCTATAACGAAGATGGAAGAGGCATGTCGATTTGGGATACGTTTAGCCGCATTCCCGGTAAAGTCCGGAATGGGGATAATGGTGACATCGCTTGCGACAGCTACCATCGAATGGATGAAGATATTGCGTTATTAAAGGAATTAGGTGTAAACACTTATCGTTTCTCTATTGCTTGGCCGAGGATTTTTCCAAATGGGAGGGGAGAAGTCAATCAAAAGGGTTTCGATCATTACCATCAATTTGTTGATAAGCTCTTAGAAAACGGAATAGAACCGCTTTGTACCATTTATCATTGGGACCTGCCGCAGGCACTTCAGGATGAAGGCGGCTGGAAGAATCGGCAAACAATTGAGGCTTTTGTCGAGTACTCAGACTTATTGTTCCGTGAGTTTTCAGGAAAAATCAAATCATGGTTAACGATAAATGAGCCATGGTGTGTGTCATTTTTAGGTTATTTCATTGGTGAACAAGCACCGGGAGAACAAAATCTGCAAACGGCTCTAAATGTCGCCCATCACTTATTACTTGCCCATGGAAAAGCGGTTAAACGTTTTAAAGAGCTTGGAATCCCTGGAGAAATTGGTTTTGCGCCGAATGTTACTTGGTATGAGCCCTTTAGTAACCGACCGGAGGATATTGAGGCATGCAGACGCTTATCTGCCTGGTTTTTGGAATGGTTCTTCGATCCTGTATTTAAAGGTACATACCCGCAAATATTAGTTGATTGGTTTGCCAAAAAAGGTGCAAAGGTAAACATCGAGGAAGGTGATATGGAAATCATTTCTCAGCCTATCGATATTTTAGGAATCAATTATTATACGGGGACGGTTTCAAGATATAAAGAAGGTCAGGGAACGTTTGATTGTGAACATGTTGATATCGGATTTGATCAAACGGACCTAGGATTTATCATTTATCCTGAAGGGTTTTATAAAGTTTTAATGGATATTAAAAATAAATATGGTGATGTTCCTATTTACATTACTGAAAATGGAGCAACTTACAATCAAGACCCTATAGATGGGCGTGTTCGTGATGATAAACGCATCAAATACTTAAAGCAGCACTTAACAGAAATAAGCAGAGCCATTTCTTCCGGCGTGAATCTCAAAGGCTATTGTATTTGGTCATTGCTGGATAACTATGAATGGGCATATGGATACAGCATGCGTTTTGGTCTTGTTCATGTCGACTATCAAACATTAAAAAGAACGAAAAAAGATAGCTTTTATTGGTACAGTAAATTGAATCAAAACTATTGGTTTGAGGTGTAGTTCTGATATGAAAATTCACTTTTATGGTGATCTTACTTTTCTTGAACAGGGAATAGAAATTATCTGTAAAGAGCTTGGCATTGAACGAAGTGGGGAAGGCTTCCCAATCCTTGTCAAACAAATGGCCGGTCCTTTAAAGGTAAGCTGCCGGCAAAATAGCGGTGAAATTTCCTTTCAAGAGAAAATCCATTTCTTCCGGGCATTAGGCTTATGGTTACAAGAGTTTAAGGAACGAGATGAATTCCAATTGAGTGAAAAGCCGCATTTTAAAACCAATGGTGTCATGGTCGATGTTTCCCGTAATGCCGTTATGACTGTAGAAGGAATACAAACTCTGCTTCGGAAGATGGCTTTAATGGGTTTGAATCTTGTCATGATGTATACAGAGGATACCTTTACAGTCGAAAAATATCCTTATTTCGGATATATGCGCGGGCGATACAGTGAAATGGAATTACGGGCATGTGATGAATATGCAAATCTCTTTGGAATTGAAATGGTTCCATGTATTCAAACACTCGGCCATTTAACCGAGGCACTGAAGTGGAATTATGCTGCAAAAATGAAAGATACTTCCGATATTTTACTAGTTGGCAATGATGAAACCTATCTATTTATTGAGGAACTATTGAAGGCCGCATCCGGGCCATTTCGCAGCAAGCGTATTCATATTGGTATGGATGAGGCGCATCAGCTTGGGTTAGGAAAATATTTAGAACAGCATGGGTATCAAAAGCGCTTCTCAATAATGAATGAGCATCTGCATAAGGTGGTGGAGCTGGCAGAAAAGCTGTCGTTAAAACCGATGATTTGGAGCGATATGTATTTTCGGCTTGGTTCGAAAACCGGGAATTATTATGACCTGAATGCCCAAATACCGGAAGATGTAATAAAAGGTATGCCGAAGGATGTCCAGTTTGTTTATTGGGATTACTACCATACAGATGAAGAATTTTATCGGACCTTTTTGCAAAAGCATAAAGAGTTTGGCTCCGAGCCGATTTTTGCTGGAGGTGTCTGGACATGGAACGGAATCGCCCCAAACTATGGAAAAACCATTGCAACTACCATTCCGGCCTTGGAAGCATGTAAAAAAGAGGGAATCACTGAAGTGTTCGCAACGATGTGGGGGGATAACGGGGCAGAAACAAATCCATTCGCCGGCTTGGCTGGGCTGCAGCTATTTGCCGAACATGGTTATGGAAATGAAGTAACTCAAGAAAAATTAGCAAAACGCTTTTCATTCTGTACCGGTGGAAATTGGGATGATTTTCTTGCTTTGAATGAATTTGATGAGACCCCCGGGGTTTCAAAGGATAATCTGCATGAATCACATCCATCTAAATTTTTGTTGTGGCAAGATGTTTTACTAGGTTTATATGATGAAAATATTCGCTCCTTGCCGTTACCTGAACATTATGCAAATCTAGCCTCACGAGTAGAAAAAGCAATTGAACGAAATAAAAACTGGCAGGAGATATTCAGCTTTTACAAGCAACTTGCTAATGTTTTAAGTGTTAAGGCGAATTTAGGAATCAAAATAAAAGAAGCTTATGATCGAAAAAATAAAGAGGAACTCATTCATTTAAAAGAGGAACTTCCTTTATTGAGAACGATGATAGATGACCTGCGGAAGCTGCACCGTTCCTTATGGTTTTCAACCTTAAAGCCTTTTGGCTGGGAGATCCTTGATATACGTTACGGAGGAGTTTTATCACGATTAGAATCAGCTGAGTATCGACTTCAGCAATGGCTTAATGGCGATATTAATGATATCGATGAATTGGAAGAAGAACGGCTTTATTTTGACGCTCCATGGATTATGCCTCAAGGTGCATTGGGAAGAAATACGTATCATCGGATTGTTACCGCGGGAAGCTTTTCTGTATAGGGGGGGCTAGTTGTGTTTTTAGCAATAGATATAGGTACCACAAATCTTAAGGCAGGTTTATTTGAAGAGAATGGTAGATTAATTACTTTATCTATCAGGCAAACACACTATATAAATCATAAGGAAGGAAATTCGTTTATACCTGCGCAGAAACTTTGGAACTCGGTCGCAGAATTAATCCGGGAAACGATTGAAAAAGCGGGAAGTCCGCTAATTAGAGCTGTTAGTATTACGAGTATGGCTGAGAGCGGGCTGTTACTAAACTGGGAAACCGGAAGGCCGGCATCAAATATTATCCCATGGTTTGATTCTTCCTCCATAAAGCAAGCTGGTTTCATAGAGGGAGAGATTGATACGTTTGAACAATTCTGCCATACAGGACTTCATCTGTCCTATAAATATGGACTTTCGAAGCTGCTTTGGCTTCGTGAATATGATAGCGCTCTCTTCAATCATAAGGTAGTATGGTTATCGGTTTCTTCCTATATAGCTTATTGCCTAACAGGCGTAATTGCAGAGGAACGAACATTGGCGGCACGGACTTATGTTTATCAAATCGGCAGAGATAAATGGAACGAGGAATTGATTGGTCATTTTGGGCTAAGTCCCAATCTTTTCCCTCGTGTGACTCATTGTTTAGATTCTATTGGAGAAGTCAAACAGGAATTTATCAACCTCGGATTAGATTCGAATACGAATGTTTATATTGCCGGGCATGATCATGTTAGTTCTTCATTAGCAGCTGGGATAGTTTCGCCGGGCAATGTTTATAATTCCATGGGAACAGCTGAGACATTGGTTGGTACGTTTTCGAAGCGAGAACTTGGAATTGAAGATTACATTTCCGGATTATCGTTTGGCATACATCCCCTTGAAGATATGTATTTTTGGATGGGTGGACATTCTTCATCCGGCGGGTCTGTTGAATGGATGCGTGATATTCTCGGGGACGACCGCTTAACCTACTCCGAAATTAATCATTATTTAGAAATGGCAGGGGACGATCCAAGTGGAATTATTTTTTACCCGTATTTAACCGGCAGTGGTGCACCGACCAACAACCCGAATGCAAGATCAGCATTCCTTGGATTAAACAAAAATCATGGAAAAACCGAACTTCTTAAAGCAGTAATTGAAGGGAATGCCTACCAGATGGAAATGATTCGGGAGAAGGCGGAGAAAACGACGGGAATGACCATTAACAGAATGAGTGTGATTGGCGGCGGAGTGCGTAATCCACATTGGATCAAAATAAAAGCAACTATTTCAGGCAGTGAACTCGTCCTTCCGGATATTTCAGAAGCAGCGCTTAGTGGTGCAGCTTTAATTGCGGCAACCGGTGAAGGGATATTCCCATCATTAAGGGATGCCGTTAAAAACTCATTAAAGAATACCGAACAAGTGGTTCAGCCGGACAAAGAAAAATATCACGAATATCGTAACATTTATGAAAAGCAGTATAAACCGATCAGTAAATTGATTGAACAACTGTCGTTTATCAATTAAGAAAAATGACTCTTGATAGATGAAGAGGAGAACAAAATGATAGAATTTCGATTGCTAAAATCTGATGAATTCCCAAAAGCTATCGCATTAGCTGACAAAACGTTTCGGGATGATGAGCATGCATCAATGGGGGAGGCATTTCCACAGGTATTTTCAGCTGCTCTTAACCAATCATATGGTGCATTTATCAACGATGAATTAGTCTCTTTTATTGGTTTAGTCCCTTCCGTCATCCATTTAGGAACTGCAGAAGTTCAAGCCTATTCAATCGGGGCTGTTTGTACACATCCAAATCATCGAAAGAAAGGCTATGCCTCCATTTTATTAGAGAAGGTAATCGCCCATGTTCAAAGAGCTAAAGCTTCTATTATATTTGTATCTGGAAATTTGCCAATCTATATAAAAGCAGGGTGTTCCTCCTATGGGAAATTGAATAAATACGAGCTACAAAAAGGAGATTTACCAGAAACAGAAGACCATTCTATTCGAGAATTCCTTCCGTTTGATTGGTTTGATTTACGCAGGTTAAACCACACTCATAAAGTTTACTTTGAGCAAAGTATAGCTGATATGGCCATCCTTAATCAGTCCAAAGGCTTTGCTAGTATTCATAAAATGGCGCACAAGATTTTGGTAGCGGAAGCGGGAAATAAAATGCAAGGGTTTGTCGTTTTGGGCGTTTCTCTTTCTTCTTTAGAAGAAACCGGAGCTCGAGTCATTGAATGGGGAGGGGACCCTCAAGCTATTTGTGCTCTATTAGCAAAATCGTTCGAACATGGAGTAAAATCGTTGAAAATATCGATTCCTTCATATGAACGTGAGCTTAATAGAATCCTAAATTCTATAGAGAAAACAGTTTCACCTTTTCCGGGGACCGTTAAGATCTCGGACCTAAATTTGTTGCTTACGCAGCTGGATCCCTACTTAAAAGGAAAAATAGAAATTGTAGATGTTGATGGAAGCCATAAAAAACTGATGTTCAATCAAAACCTGATGATTGTAGACAACGCTTCTTTGGAAAAATTAATCCTTCAAGGAGATCCTAATTTGGATGGTTATTTAAACAAAATTTTTCCTATTCCACTCCCATTTCCTGAAGGGCTAAATTACGTTTAATCATAGGCAGCTAGTCTACTTAATTTACAACTTTGTGTTCTGGAATTTTATTCTATTAAAATATGAGGTGGTTTCATGATTATCGGTTTTCAATCAGCCAATTACTTTGCGCGATCAACCAACTATCAAACAAGTATGGACGAATGGGGAGCTGCAGAAAGAAAAGTAATCGAAAATTTTAGTCTGACGGAGTTTGAAAGGATTTGCAGTGATATTCAAGGTGCTGGATTTCAGCATATGGAATTATGGATGGGTCATGCGTTTCCCAAGTTTATGACCCCCTATTTGGCAGATGAATTAAAGGCGATATGGCAGCGGCATGGGTTAAATGTTTATTCTTATTCGTGTTCCCTTGGGGACCCGGTAAGGTATCATAGATGGACCCGACTTTGTTTTGAAACAGCAAAAATGCTGGGAATAGACATGATCACAAGTGGAATTTCGAAAGAGTCTGCTCCAATCATCTATTCTTTATGTAATGAGTACGGATTAAAGGTGGCAGTTGAAAATCATCCCGAAAAGAGTCCTGATGAGATTAAAGCTGTTATTGGCGATTATGGAGATTTAATTGGTGCTGCAGTTGATACAGGATGGTTTGGTACACAGGGCTTTTTTGCCCCTGAAGCACTTTGGCAATTAAAAGATTCGCTTTTAAACGTTCATTTAAAGGATGTTAAGGAAGCAGGGGAGCACCATCCCGTTGCTCTTGGTTCAGGTATTGTCAATATTGCGGAATGTGTACAGGCTTTGAAGGAAATGGACTACAGAAAAACGGCTTCGATTGAACAAGAGTCCGGGGACCATGATCCAACGGATGATTGCGCAGAGGCTTTAAAATGGATAAACGGTTTGCTTGAAAGTAGTTCGTTTGCAGCCAATACAATTAGAAAATAACAACACTTTAATAAGGAGAGGGATAAAAATGGTGCGTTTAGCAGTGGTTGGTACAGGCTGGCAGGGTCAAGGCCATTTAAATACGATGAATGAAATAGAAGATATCCAGGTTGTCGGTGTATGTGACCTTAATGAAGAGATGTTGAAGAAGGCCGCAGCCAAATTTGGAATAAAAGGATTTAACAACTATGTTGAAATGTTGGAAGAAACCCATCCTGATGGAGTTATCATTTGTACACCGCCTGAAGTGCGGGAGTTCTTAGTTCGTGAGGCTGCCGAACGTGGAATCCATTGTTTTATAGAGAAACCACCTGCAAAAAATCTTGAAATGGCGAAAAAAGTAGATGAAATATTAGATCGTACAGGAGTCATTAATAGTGTTGGATTTATGTACCGTTACAGCGGGGCAGTGGAGAAGACAAGAGAGTTAATTGCCGGCAAAAGAGTTGCGCTAGTAAGAAGTGCCATGCTTGATGGGCTTGCACTTAGACCCAATTGGCCGCGCTGGTTTTTCGATAAAGAACGTTCCGGTGGACCGGCATTCGACCAAGCCATTCACATCTTTGATTTATCGCGATACCTGCTGGGGGAAGTCGATCAAGTAACGGGGTATCAAGAAAATCTGATTGTCTCAAAGTCAGATGATTTTACGATTGAAGATAGCTTCAGTCTGACGATGAAATATACCAATGGTATCTTACAAACACATACCCATACTTGGTCATATCCGGGTGTTGTTACCCAAATTGAACTGATCTCCGATGAATTGCATTTAACCCTTGACCTTGTCAAAGGGATTGTCAGCGGCCAGGTGGATGAAACGAAAGTCTTTTTTGAATCAAAGGATGATGCATTATACCGTCTTGAGCTGGAAGCATTTGCAAAGGCGATAGCTGAGAATAATCCAGACCTCGTACTATCAACCTATAAAGATAGCATTCGCTCACTTCAGGTCGCATTAAAAGCGGTTGAAACACTGGAAACAGGTGTAAAAGTTAAGCTTTAGTAGAAATATAAGGGGGTATCAAATTAATGAATACTACGTTAGTTTATAATGTTCAATTGTTATCCGATAAGGAACCGGAACCCGGATGCATTTTTATACGGAATGGCCAAATAGTATCCATTCATCATGCTAACGATGTCCCTAATATTTCAGCTGATACTAAGATTGATGGAAACGGCCATCTTCTCATTCCGGGAATGATTGATGTCCATATTCATGGTGCAGAAGGATATGACATGATGGATGGCACGATTCAGAGTGTGGAGGCCGTATCCAAGGCATGTGCCCGGACTGGATGCACCTCCTTCTTAGCTACATCGGTTTCTTCCTCATTAGATGATCTGCTTAAAATGATTACGAATGTAAAAGAAGTAGCTGGCAGAGAACCCGGAGCGCAAATTATTGGAATTCACGTCGAAGGACCGTATTTAAATGTGAAACGTAAGGGTATGCAAAATGTAAGCTATTTACGGCATCCTGACCTGGAAGAAATGAAAATAATCAAACAGAATTCAGGCCCTCTACTACGAATGGTGACGCTGGCACCAGAGCTGCCGGGGGGGATTGAAATGATTGGTTATTTAAAGAAGCAAGGGATCATTGCAGCAATTGCCCACTCCGATGCAACTTATGAGGAGGCGAGACAAGCATTTCAAAAAGGCGCCAGTCATGTTACCCATTGTTTTAATGGGATGCGTCCCATTCATCATCGAGACCCCGGCCTTGTCATCGCCGCATTTGAGGAAAGCAGCGTTAGTGTTCAGGCCATCGTGGATGATGGCCATCTTCATCCTGCTATCGTTAGACTGTTATATCGGGAAAAGGGTCCTGACAAAATGGTCCTGATTACAGATGCTCTCCAAGCTATGGGGATGGGTGATGGAACATATTTATTCGGTGGACATGAGGTTAAGGTGAGAGATGGAGTTGCTAAGCTGGCTGACGGTACGTTGGCATCAAGTACAGTGACGATGAATGAGGCATTGGCAAAAACAGTTCAGTCGGGAATTCCTTTAAGGGATGCCGTGATGATGGCGACACAAACACCGGCTACTATACTTGGATTGGAAAAGAAAGGGCGGATTGAACCTGGTGCTGATGCTGACTTAGTTCTATTAAACAAGCGATTCGAGGTTTTGTGGACAATTGTAAATGGAAAAATGGTTTATCGCCGGGATTAGGAGAGCATGGTAAGGTGCTCAATTGATTGGCTCATTTTAATAAGGCATGAACGAATTGGTTCATGCCTTATCATGTAAATTATTTTGAATCCGGGAGGAAACTCTTTAAATAGTTTATTGAACGTTGAACATCCTCCGTCATTGTTCGAGCAGGGTTAGTGCTTTGCGGATGCCAAAGTTCGAGTGCCAGCCAGCCATCATAGCGGGCTTGAGCTAAAGAATCCATCAGGGAAGCGAAATCAATCTCACCTTCTAGCAAGTCTTCAGAAGGGATATTTCCAATTTGGTTACGCAAATGAAGAGCAGAAATCCGATTAGGATAATTTTTTATCCATTCAATGGGATTGCAGCCGGATACATAAGCCCAGCCTGTATCAACACAAAGTCCAACACTTGTATCTGCATATTCGATGACCGATCTCAGGTCTCCTGTGGCTTGGAGGCTGTCAGCTGCATGATTATGCAAACAAACCCTTAATCCCATTGGAGCAACCAGTTCGGAAATACGGGATAAGTTTTCACCTTGCAGCTTTAATTGTTCTTCCGACTTGGCCTCGGGATTTTTCCAACTGATGGGATCTGCATTTAACAGCAAATCAGAGCCTTCAGCACGGGCCAAACGCTCAGCGAATGGCAGCACGGTTCGTTCCACTTCAATAGTGTCGAATGGTACATGTAAAGGAAGACCGAGATAGGAGGCTGAAACGCCCAATCCATAGGAACGTGCCAATTTAAGTTTTTCAATATCAGCATCCATTTCTACTGCATTTAGGCCCGTTTCCGCACAAGCACGTAATATCTTGTCCAATTCGGGATTCTTGCTATCCATTTTCCAGCGCTCAATCCAGCCGTACAGATTAGATGAAAATCCTTGTATGTTCAAATTGTTACTCCCTTCCGGGTCATTTCGATTGTTTGTTTTTGCCCTGTTTTCTCGGCAATATAAATAGCTCCCAGGCAGCGGTAATTATCCAAAGCCTGCTGGTTAACGTTCGTGTGCGATGTTAATCCTCTCACTTTCCGATAAAAGTGATGTAGTGGGTTATCAAAAATGGTGTATTCACTCCGAGGTCCGGTTTCTATCTGTTCCTCAACAATTTTCCCTTGGTGATCATAACGGCGGAAGATCGGCTGCCTTGAATCAAATGGAGTCCACCTGACAGAGCCGAGTGTACCTTCGATTTCAGCTCTTACGTACTCTTCACCATGTGTACATGACGCACGCTCATAATGAACGTGAATTGGATGGCTATCACTTGTGTAGGTCATGAAGGCACCAACATGTGTTTCCACATCGTATGGTGTATCGCAGGGATCAATTTCTGTAATCGGCTTGGCAATCCAAGCAGCATTTATTTCAATTTTGCTAGGATTCAGGATGTCATTTAACGTGGCAAAGTCGTAAGGTCCCCAATCCATAAGGACACCTCCGCCGCTTTGTGTTGAATCTAGAAACCAGCGGCTTGAGGGCTGGTATTCAATTCCTGAGCGGCTGCGTTCCCATTTGTTAACAAATGTAACGTGATAGATGTCACCAAGTAAGCCGGAGCGGATTACTTCCTTAACGGCTTCCATGTGAGGCATACCTTTAAATCGTACGCTGCAACATCCTAATAATCGATTCCGCTCTTCTGCCATTTGAATCATATTTTGAGCTTGTAAATAATTCATTGCAAGAGGTTTTTCACAAAGGACATGGCGGCCGGACTCGAGTGCCAGCTTTGCTGGATCAAAATGCGCTAATGGGGGTGTACTGATGATCACGATATCATCGTTTTCCGCGGCCTCAGAGTTAAGCATTTCCTTGATATCAGTGAAACCAATTGCCTCAGGAAATTGGTTACAAAACGCAGATAGTGCAATAGGATTCGTATCAGCCACGCGCAATGGAATGAATTCAGAAAGTTTTTTTGCAGCTTCCGCATGGGTACGCCCGATTACGCCTGCTCCTATGATATATAGTCTCAAAATTCTCACCTCGGTTTTAATATGTTTAAACTCTAGCATAGTTAAAAAATTAAATTCTCCTCAAAATAAAGTGAAAACTTATCATTTTGTACAAAGAAAAATTTTTCGTTTAGGGGCGTTTACTATGTACGTAGAACATTTACAATTGCAGCGTTCGTTTGCGTTTTGCCGCGTTTGGGGGTCTGATGAGGAACATGATTTGCATGTTCATGATTGTTTAGAGATCGGAGTTGTGCTTAAAAATGAGCTGGACTATAGATTCAACCAGCATACCTACCCTGGCCGGCCGAGAGACATTTTTTTATGTCGTCCTTTCGAGCCGCACTGGAGTTTTGCCCGTCCTGATAGACCGTTTGAATGTATTCTTGTCCTTTTTACCCCCTCTGTAGTAAGTAAAATACCCGATGGAAATCAACTGCTCATGCCTTTTTACACCACACAAGGTGTAAAGCCTTTTATCCCTGGGAATACGGTTTATGCTCGGGCGATTAGGGAGGCTGCGGTATCTGCGATGGAAGCACAGGAACGGGGAGAAGATACGTGGGTTACTCATCAATACATGTATTTAATTGATATATTACTGCAGGTGAATCGGTTTGTTAAAGAATCCATCCCTACTTCTGATTTGAAATGTCCGCTTTCAGAAATAGCTACAGCTGTTGGGTACATTTTGGACCATTATCAGGAGCCTCTTGATGCCGAAGCACTGCCGCGATCGGCAGGAATGGGGAGAACGATGTTTTTTAAAGAGTTCCGGAAGCTAACAGGGCTTACTCCAAATGAGTTTCTCAACCGGCTTCGCGTGCAAAGTACAATGGGTTTCATTCGTGCTACAAACCAAAGTATGGTGGACCTTGCCTATGCAAGCGGATTTCAGTCTTTGAGTACCTTCAACAAGCAATTTAAAAGATATACAGGTCTATCGCCTCGCGAGTATCGAAGGCTGGACCCAAGCTTCAATTTAAGTTTATAAAAAAATTTTTTTAGGAGAGGATCTTTATGGGCAAAAAGTTAATCGTTCGCATTATGAATTGGACATGGCGGCTTTCATGGATTAATGTATTGTGGTTATTATTTTCAGTGCCTGTTGTAACCATAATCCCTGCAACCTTTGCTATGTATTCGGTGGTAATTATGTTGATTAAGGAAGATGTCGAAGTAGATATATTACCTGCATTTAAAAATGCTTTTAAAAAATATATTATCAAAAGTTTTCCTCTTGGAATTGTTTTAGTGCTTATTGGGGTATTTTTGTATTTTGACTTGATGATCCTTAAGCAGCAAACAGAGAGTATATTGTTAATTTTACGCTACGCAATTCTAATCCTAACTATTTTATTTATTCCGATTGCTTGTTACAGTGTCCCGGTATTTATAGAATACGAGGTTACTTGGTATAAAGTGCTGCCGCTAGCATTTGTTTTGGCAATAAAAAAACCGGTCAATCTCCTTTTAGTAGTTTGTGGTATTATGGGGGTTTTGTTCCTGTTGTTATTTTCAACGGGCATTGGAGTTTTATTCTTTGGAAGTCTGTCTGCATTGTTCACGACAAAAGGGGCAATCTCAGGTTTAAGAAAGGGATAGAAGGGCAAGAATTGCTCCTCTTGTTTTAAAAAAAATAATTTTCAAAATATTATTGACAATGAAAGCGCAACCATAGATAATAAAGGCAAGTCAACACAATCCCACAATATACACTAATATTCCAAAATTGGAACGTTCCCAAAACCGCAAAACATCACAATATTGATTAAAAACCACAATAATTGTCGTTTTGGTAAACTTACAATCTAGTAAAAAACATAAGTTCCAGTGAGGTTGTGGATGACTTAAACATTTAAATTAAAAGGGGGAAAATGTATGAACGGTTTTAGAAAATCTTTCGCACTGGTATTAGTTTTAGTAATGGGATTAGCAACGTTCTTAGCTGGATGTGGAACAGACAAAGCATCAACTGCAACATCTAATAAAAGTGGCAACTCAAAAGATCAAGTCGTTGAACTGGATTTTTGGTCCTTTTGGGGATCTGCTATTCGTAAACCGATTATTGAAAAGATTGTCGATGACTTCAATAAATCCCAGAATAAAATCCACGTTAAATATACATATCTTCCATTTGGGGATATCTGGACAAAAGAGCTGGCTTCAGTAGCTGCCGGCCATCCGCCCGATGTAATCATCAATGATATTAACACAGTTCAACAACGCGCCCAAAAGAACCAAGTTCAAAGTTTAGCAGAATTTATTAAGAAGGATCCTAGTCTTAAAGATCAATATTTTCCTGAATTATGGAATGCAGTTCAAAAAGATGGAGTCCCATACGCACTGCCTTTTAACACCGATACACGTTTACTATTCTGGAACAAAGATTTATTTAAACAGGCCGGTTTAAATCCGGACCAACCTCCAAAAACATGGGATGAAATAAAGGAGTTTGCGAAAAAAATTGACCAAAAAAATGGAGATCGTTATACACGAATGGGATTCTTGCCAAGACAAGGCATCGATTCAGATGTTTGGATGTTTAATGCAACAGGTAACGGATTTTGGGATTTTAAACAAAATAAACCGGTTGTGAACGACTCTAAAGCTGTGGAAGCCCTTCAATGGGTTAGCGATTATGAACAGCAATATGGGGATAAGGTAATTAATACGTTTAAGGGCCAATTTGGTGATAACCAAACAGATCCATTTGTTTCCGGCAAAATCGGGATGGTTATCCAATCGGCAACTTCCTATACGAAGATTCGTGATTACGCTAAAGGAATGAATTTTGGTGTTGCCCCAATGCCTGAATTTAAACCTGGAAATGGTAATACTTCGTGGGGTGGCGGATTCGTAGCAGAAATACCAAAAGGTGCGAAACATGCGGAAGCATCTTACGAATTTATCAAATACTTGACTGGTGCAAAAGCACAAGAGTATTGGGCTGTTAAAAACTTCGACAATGTTGCGAATATTGAAGGTGCAAAAAATGCGGGTAAAAGTTCTGATTTATCTGAAAATGATAAACGTGTTTACAATTTAGCAGTAGAAAATATGAAACAAACCATCCTGACTCCAATCCCGGTTGAAGCGCCGGACTTTGTCAACTTAATCAAACCTGAGCTGGATAAAGCTTTGTTAGGAAGTAAAACTCCTAAACAGGCATTGAATGATGCCCAAAAAGCTGTTGAAAATTTGGTAAAAAGTACAAAATAAATCATTTATGTAAACAGGGAGTGAATTGAATTTTCGCTCCCTGATTACATAAATGTTCGAAGAGGAGGACGGAAAAACGATGCAAACTGAGATCGCGACTGAAACGAGTGCTAAACCAAAAGTAAAGAAATTAAAGATGACCCTTGAGCAAAAGGAAGGGCTGCAAGGATATATTTTCATCGGTCCATGGCTATTGGGATTTCTCCTTTTGACTGCCGGCCCAATGTTGTTCTCACTGTATGCCAGTTTTACGAACTATGATATAACCTCAAGAATGGATTTTATTGGATTAAAAAACTATTTCAGGATGTTTACCCAAGATGACCTTTTCTGGGTGTCGTTGGGGAATACCCTTTATTATGTTGCGATATCTGTACCTTTAACCACAATAGGAGCAGTATTATTGGCACTGTTATTAAATCAGGGGATACCGGGAATGAGGCTGTTCCGAACGATTTTTTATCTTCCTGCCGTATTATCAGGTGTCGGTGTTTACTTGCTATGGATGCAATTATTAAATCCGGATTCAGGTCTTGTCAATACCGTTTTATCTTGGGTGGGAATTACTGGTCCTGCCTGGTTATTTGATCCGCATTGGACGAAGCCGGCATTGATTTTTATGAAGCTCTGGAGTGTTGGCGGTGGAATGCTTTTGTTCCTAGCAAGTTTACAAGGGGTTTCTAAGTCGCTATATGAAGCGGCAGAGATAGATGGTGCGAATGCTTTTCACCGATTTAGACATATTACCTTACCGATGATTTCGCCTGTAATTTTCTTTGAAGTAGTTACAAGTATAATTGGAGGTTTCCAAGTTTTCCAAGAAGCTTACGTCATGACTAGTGGAAATGGTGGTACAACTACCTCCCTTGGTGGTCCGGCTAACTCCCTTGTCTTCTTTAACTTACACATGTTCGATAAAGCATTTAAAGTTTTTGATATGGGATATGCGATGGCCATGTCTTGGATCCTGTTTATCATTGTATTAATATTCACTGTAATTAACTTAAAATTAGCTCCTCGGTGGGTGCATTATGAAGGGGATGATCCGAAATGAGTGTAGCATCATATAAGAAAACCTCATACTTCGAAAGTGTAAAAGTTCGAAAAAAGATCTCACAAACCATAATCACAATTATTCTCATACTCGGAAGCCTGTTAATCTTGTCGCCTGTATGGTGGATGTTTGCGACATCAGTAAAAAGTATGGGAGAAATCATGCAATTTCCTCCAACCTTTATCCCAAAAGAATGGCATTTTGAAAATTACATTGAAACATGGAAGGCCGCTCCCTTTACACGCTATTTATTCAATACCTTGTTTATCACTCTCTGTGTTGTGATTGGAAACGTAGTCGCAAACTCTTTTATCGCTTATGGATTTGCCAAAATTCGCTTTAAGGGACGTAACTTTTTATTTGCAGCAGTCCTTGCAACCATGATGATTCCAGGGTTTGCTACGATGATTCCCCATTACGTCATGTATTCTAAATTAGGTTGGCTTAATACCTATCTTCCATTAATTTTGCCGGCGTTTTTTGGGAGCGCCTTTAATATCTTTTTAATCCGCCAATTTTTCTTAGGGATCCCGAATGAGTTGATCGAGGCAGCAAAAATTGATGGTGCCAGTCACTTCTATATCTGGTCAAGAATTATGCTTCCACTTGCTAAACCGGCAATCGCAACAGTAGCGATTTTCTCATTTAATGGTGCATGGAATGACTTCTTAGGCCCTTTACTTTATATCAACGATGATTCTCTTTATACATTACAACTGGGGCTTCAAGTGTTTAAAGGGCAGCTTGAAACACAATGGAACTATTTAATGGCAGGCTCTTTGCTGGTTTTACTTCCGGTGATTATTATCTTCTTCATTTTCCAGAGATATTTTATTGAGGGAATGAATTTATCGTCCGGATCAAAGGGTTAATATCTTAGGGATACAAGTCATAGGGGTGGATAAGCATGGATCAACCTGTTGTTATTGGGATGGATATAGGTGGTACCAAAACATTAGTCGGTTTAGTAAATTTACAGGGAAAGGTACTTGCAAAATATCAATTTCCTACAAATATAGATAGTCAGCCTGAAGAACATCTATTGAAATGTATTAAAGCTGCTCAGATGCTTTTAGTAGAAAAAACCATAAATGAAAAGTCCGTTTTAGGAATAGGTGTTAATGTCCCCGGGTTAGCAGATTCGATAAGAGGCATTCTCATCCATGCCCCATATTTAGAATGGCGAAATGTCATGGTACGGGAGATCGTTCAACAGTATTGTCCCGGTATAGCTGTACAAGTTGCTAATGATGTAAATGCTTGTGCTCTAGGTGAGCTCCTGTTTGGAAAAGCAAAAAAAATCGATGATTTCGTATGGGTCACCATAAGTACAGGAATCGGCGGGGGGATTATCGTTAATCGCCAGCTGGTAGAGGGAAACAGCTATATTTCAGGAGAGATAGGTCACTTCGTAGTTGAGTGGGAAAATGGTTTTCGATGTTCATGTGGAAATCGAGGATGCTTAGAAGCTTATAGTTCCGGAACAGCAATTGCTAACCAAGCAAAAATGAAAATAGAAAATGATAGAGAAGGAGAGCTTGCTGCCTATATTAATAGTAGAAACTTGTCCATTTCCGCTGAAAATTTGGCAAAAGCAGCATATGAAGGTGTCAAATCCGCATTAGAAATCTACCATTTGGCAGGGAATCAACTTGGAAGGGCCCTTTCATATGCTATTAATTTACTAAATCCCGGTGCAATCATTATTGGTGGCGGTGTAAGCCTGTCATTTGATTTGCTTGAAACCGGAATACGAGAAGTTCTTGGAACATCTGTTATAAGCGAGAAAAATAAAACGACCCCCATTTTTACAACAGGACTTGGATATGAAGCGGGATTGATTGGAGCAGCAAGCTTGGTTTTCTTGAAGGAAAATACGAGTAAATCTAATTGGAATGGGGGATCAGAAGATGTTTCAATCCTATTATAGTAATTACAAAAAAGAATTTCTGGAAACCGTTGATTCTTTGGATTTTGAGATGATTCACAAAATCTACCAAACGATGGAAGAAGCGAGAAACAATAATAAACAAATTTTCCTCATAGGAAACGGTGGCAGTGCCTCCAGTGCTTCCCATTGGGCCTGCGATTTTGCAAAAGGAGTTAATGTCGGGGCAAGTATCCGCTATCGGCTGATTGCTTTGACAGATAATAATCCCTTAATCACTGCATATGGAAATGATGTTGATTTTGAAGAGATCTTTGTTGAACAACTGAAAAATTTCCTGAAACCTGGTGATGTAGTGATTGGTTTATCTGTATCAGGCAGTTCAGAAAATATTGTCCGTGCTTTTCAGTACGCACAAGATAACGGGGCTATGACGATCTCATTAATCGGGAATCGCGGAGGAAAGATGAAAGATTTTTCAGATTTATCTCTTGTGATAGCATCTAACAATTATGGGGTTGTCGAAGATGTCCATATGTACGTGAACCATGTTATCTCTCAATATATTAAACAATCTAATCAAGAGAAAGCAATACAAATACGTTAGTCTAAAAAGGATTTTTTCAAACAAAGGAGAGTTAATTATGACAAAGCAAATAAAGCATAAGAATGTACTTACCTTAAAAGAAGCATTAGAAATGGCAGAACAATATGGATACGCCATTGGATCTTTCTCACCACGGTATACTCCGATGATTCGACCTGTCTTACGTGCAGGGGAAAAAACAAAATCTCCATTAATTGTCCAAATCTCACAAAAAGAGTTGGAGAGATATGGCATTACACCATTTGAATTCGGAGAAGAGTTTTATAAAGCGATAGAAGAAGAAAAAATCACCGTTCCTGTTGTCCTGCACCTTGACCATACAAAAACGTTTTCAGTGATTAAAGATGCGATTGAAGCAGGATTTACCTCTGTCATGATTGATGCGTCGGAAAAAGAGCTTTGGGAAAATATCTCTATTAGTAGGGTAGCTGTAGAATATGCCCATGCCAAGGGTGTGTCTGTGGAAGCGGAATTAGGAAAGATTGGGACTACTGATTTTGTTGAGACAGATAAAGATGAGGAACTTTATACTGACCCTAAAGAGGCGTTACAGTTTGTGAGCGAGACAAAATGTGATGCTTTAGCTGTTTCTGTTGGTACTGCACATGGAGTCTATAATGTGAGACAACCGAAAGTGGATATTGAACGATTAAAAGCGATTCGGGAACTTACTCCAGTTCATTTAGTCCTTCATGGAGGATCAGGTGTTCCTTCAGAAATGATAAATGAAGCAATAAAACTTCCTAGTGGCGGAATCAGTAAAGTAAATATTGCTACCGACTTAGAAATTTCATTACTTAAAGCAATATCCCGGGAAAAAAGTATGACGAATATGGAGTGCAAAGCTTTAACACCGGAACAGTTAGAGCTTGCGCAAAATGCGGTAGAAACTACTGTAGTTGAAAAAATTCAGGACTATTTGGGCAGTGCAAATCAAGCCGGAACATTCATTCTTTAAAATGGAGAGTTGACCAATGAACAATTCCTTTTTTCCTGTCAGGGGAGTGGTAGAAGGTTTTTATGGTGCTTTTTATACAGCACCTGAACGAAACGATCTTATTTCATTTCTCTCCGAACATGGGTATAACCTATATGTTTATGGACCTAAAAACGACCGGCAGCACCGTTCAAGGTGGAGGGAGCACTATCCTGATTTTATCATGGAGCAGTTTGCTGAAACAGTGGCCTATTCCCAAAAGCTTGGTGTGGAGTTTTGCTACTCCATCGGATCGGGTGTTTCCATTAATTATGCATCAGATGAAGATTTTCAACATATTACCTCTAAATTTAAGGCCTTCTATGATATCGGTGTAAAAACCTTCATGATCATGCTAGATGACATTAAAGCGGAATTTCAGTATGAAGCGGAACGGAAAATCTTTAAAAGTTATGGTGATGCACATGTTTATTTAACCAACAAGCTTTATCATTGGCTGCAATCACTTGATAAAATGTGCAAATTGTCCATTTGTCCAACTGATTATCACGGTAAAGCACCTTTTAGTGACTATATTCATGTAATCGGCGGGGGATTGCACCCTGAAATTGATATTTGTTACACAGGTCCTGAGATTTGTTCAAAAACAATTACTGAACAAGACACGGCTGATTTTGCAGATGCTATAAATCGGAAGCCAATCATTTGGGATAACTATCCGGTTAATGACTTAGACATGAAAGCTGAAATGCATATTGGTCCAATAAGTGGGCGTGATGCTTCACTTTCAAAGGTATGTAAAGGATTTATTGTAAATACAATGAGCCAGGCAGAAGCGTCAAAAATTTCCTTAATCACTTTCGCTGATTACTTTGAAAATCCAGAAAGCTACGATCCTTGGGACTCATGGAAGAGGGCATTAAAAAAGGTCGGTGGTAAGGAAAACGATGATGCTTTAAAATGCTTTGCTGAAAATTCGTTACATTCCTGTCTTGGTTTTCCGGAAGCAGAAAGGTTGGAAAATCTAACAGCCAGTGCATTAAGTGCTCTTCAATCTGAAGAAAGAGTAGCAACAAGCCAAGCGATAAACGAGCTGTACGATTATTTGGATTTGCTGGATGAAGCGGGTTATCACCTAAAGTTTAGATTAACTAATTATGCTTTACGCAATAATCTATTGCCATGGATTGAATTGATGGAAAGCTGGGCCTGGGCCGGCAGAAGAGCTATTGCCGTATTAAGAGCAATAGAAAATAAAGAAGAAGTAAAGGATCTATCTAATTGGCTGAAGGATTCCGCAGAAGAAGTGGAAAAACATCCGAAGCGTTATGCTGGAACGATACTGCTGCCGTTAATTACGTATGCAATGTCGAAGGTTGAAGAGAATAAGGGGTCGTTGGTATGAAAAATCAAGTATTTAAAGACAATTTGATTAAAGAAGGCAGAAATAGAGCAGAAGAACTTTTGATTGCAAATGGCGGGGAATTAGGATTGCTTGGGTCAAATCAAGCATATCAACAAGTCTGGGCAAGAGACAGTATGATTTGTGGATTAGGGTTATTACTTAGTAATAACCCCAGTGGAAGAGAAATCCATAAACGATCATTAGAAACTTTACGAAATTTTCAAACGGAACTTGGAAAAATTCCGCATAATGTAGGCTTAACAAGCGTAGCGGACCCCGCTTTAATTGCACACGGAGGGAAATTGGATGTAGCTGGAAAAGAGGGAGTCGCTATTGAGGACACCATCCATGCTGGCTGCGTGGATGGGAATCTTTGGTATATTATCGGCCATTATTACAATTATTCCATAACGAAAGATCGCGAGTTTTTAAAAAATGCCTGGTTAAGCATAGAAAAGGCTATGCTTTGGCTCAGGTACCAGGATTCAAATGAATGTGGATTGCTGGAAGTTCATGAGGCTATGGATTGGGCAGATTTATTTGGTAATCGTTACAATGTTTTGTTTGATAATGTTCTTTACTATGCAGCCTGGAAGTGTATGGCAAAAATGGCGAAAGAACTTGGATATGAATATGAATCCTATGACAATAACGCAAATGATGTACATAAAAAGATTAATGTTTTGCTATGGGTAGGACCTGAAGAACCAAATGATTATGAATGGGTTGCAAATGAACGTAAGGAATGGCTGTATCCGATGAAAAGGGTAGAGACAGAACTCGTTGAACGCCCATTTTATTTACCGTATATGGGTTTCCGGGATTATGCGGACCGTTTTGATACGCTTGCAAACCTTTTGGCGATTGTTTTCGGTGTCGCAGATCAAAAAAAGGCAGACAAAATATTAGATTATATTCACGGTTGCGGGCTAAACGAACCCTTCCCTGTACAAGCTTTATATCCCGTCATCCGTCCGGGTGAAAAAGACTGGCAGGAATATTACCGAGTACGGAACTTGAATCAGCCGCATCATTATCATAATGGTGGCTCTTGGCCATTTATTGGCGGGTTTTATGTCGCAGCGTTAGTTCAAGCTGGCCGTTTAGCTGAAGCAAATACACAGCTTGAAAAGTTGGCCCAAATGAACAAAATGGGAAAAAACGGTGAATGGGAATTCAATGAGTGGTTCCATGGTATTTCAGGGCGTCCAATGGGCTATAGCGGACAATCCTGGTCAACTGCCATGTATATTTTTGCAGAAAATGCTGTAGAAGAGGGGCGTTTAAATATATTTAATAAGGAAAACAATTGGGGCTGTGACGGGAAATGATGAGGCAAATCACAACTAATCTTTTCCAATACGAAAATACGTGTAATGCCTATGTGATTAAAACTGGAGAGAATGCGATTTTAATTGATTTTGGAAATGGGGATGTTTTAGATCATCTTGAAGCAATTGGAGTAGAAAGAGTTACTGATGTCCTTATGACCCATCATCATCGCGATCAAGCTCAAGGTCTGGGCGCTGCAATAAAAGCAGGAATTCGAATTTGGGTTCCCCATACGGAACAAGATTTATTTGGAAATGTGGATGAACATTGGAAAGCAAGAGAAATCACTAACAACTATAACATGAGACAGGATCGTTTTTCGTTGCTCCACTCTGTGCCTGTATTTGAAACATTAAAAGATTACACAACACCAATCATAAACGGAATAGAGTTCACTATAATACCGACACCAGGACACACAATTGGATCCATTTCAATCTTAGCTGAAATTGATCGGAAGAAATTGGTTTTTTCAGGCGATTTAATCTATGCCCCAGGAAAAGTATGGTCTTTGGCCGCAACCCAATGGACATATAACGGGGGAGAGGGACTTGCATTTAGTGTTCTTTCATTATTGGATCTAAAAGAGAGGAAGGCTGATTTGCTGCTCCCTTCTCATGGATCAGTAATGGAAGAACCATTAAAAGCTATCGATCTCTTAGTTGAACGGTTTACAGAGCTGATGAAGCAGCGAAAACAAAATCCAAGGCTTTATCAGCTTCGTGATAAACCATATGAGGTGATTACACCTCATTTATTAAAAAATCGTACAAGTATGGCCAATTCTTATGTTCTCCTTTCTGAAAGAGGAAAGGCGTTATTGATTGACTTTGGGTACGATTTTATGGGAGGGCCTGCGTCCGGTAATGATCGCGCATCTAGGAGACCTTGGTTATATACTCTACCAGCATTAAAAAAGCAATTTAATGTCGAAAAAATTGATGTTGCGATCCCGACTCATTTTCATGATGATCATGTGGCTGGATTGAATTTATTGAGGGATATTGAAGGAACAGAAATATGGTGTCCTGAAAATTTTTCCGATATTTTAGAACAGCCGAAAAAATATAATTTACCTTGTATTTGGTACGATCCCATTAAGGTAAATCGAATTCTTCCTCTCGAGGAAAAAATAACGTGGGAGGAATATGAATTTACTATTTATGATCATCCGGGACATACCCTTTATGCAGCTGCAATCTATTTTACGGTTGATGGAAAAAACGTGCTGGCCATTGGCGACCAGTATCAGGTAAAAGAGGATTACAACTATGTTTACCAGAATCGGTTTCGAATAAAAGATTATGTAGATAGTGCAAAGCTATACAGAAATCTTAAGCCGGATTTTCTTATTTCTGGTCATTGGGATCCCGTGGAGGTTACGGAGGAATATCTTCAACAAATTGAAGAAAAGGGAAAAGTGCTGGAACAGCTTCATTGGGAGCTATTACCATTGGATGAAATTGATCTAGGAGCTGAAGGATTTGGAGCTGTTATCCAACCATATCAAACAGTCATTCAGGATGGTGAAACCTTTCCAATTACGGTAGAAATAAAAAATCCCTTCCACGAACAAAAAGAGGTGTGTGCTAAAATCATCACCCCAAACGGTTGGCATGTTGATAACAACGAGTTTCGAGATACCATAGCCGGAAAAGAATACATTCAATTTACAGCAGCCATTACCGTTCCAATAGAAACAAATGGATATAGAGAACGAATCGCTGTTGATTTAACAGTTGGAAACCATCCTTTTGGCCAACATGCTGAAGCATTGGTTTCGATTATTAATAAATGTAAATAAAAGAGAGCATCATTGTTGGCTGAGGAAACGACAAATGGAGTCGAACGATGAACGCGGTGTTTAAACCTTCAGAGATTAAAACATTTTGTATCCCGAAGGACCCTTATGAGCCAATTGTTGAAACAAATTTACTTGAGTGGGAATAGTAAGATACAATCAGGTTGATATTCATAAGATTAGGAATTGCATGTGTCCAGGGGGAATTTATAAATGATTGTGGCCGAACGTCGTAAGCTCATTAAAGATTTACTATTGAAAAATAAAAGTGTCAAAGTTTCTGACCTAGTAGAATTACTGCATGTGTCAGAAGAGACAATTAGGCGTGATTTACTTCAGCTTGAAAAAGATGGAATCGCAGAAAAAAACTATGGAGGGGCTATTCTAACTGAAGAAGCTTCAAGCATGCCTGTCATTCTTCCGGTTGATGAAAGGAAGCTGCAATACTCTCGTGAAAAGGATTTAATTGGAAAGGCAGCAGCGCAATTAGTAAAAGAAGGGCAAATCATTATTTTGGATGCTGGTTCTACAACTTGGAATATTGCCAAAAACCTGCCTAAAAGTGCTAATTTAACTGTCATTACAAATGGAATGAACGTTGCAGAAGAATGCAGCAAAGATGAGACTGCTTCTATTTATTTATTAGGCGGAAAACTCCGAAGAAATTCAATGAGTCTTGTAGGACCTCAAGTTGAATCAGAGCTAAAAAAATATAGTGCTGATTTTGTTTTTCTGGGATCTACCGGGATTTCCTTAAGACAAGGCTTTACAAGTTCTGATTTATACGAAGCCGAGATAAAACGAGGAATGGTTTCGGCCGGACAAAAGATAGTTGTTGTAGCCGACCACAGCAAGCTTGAGAAAGCTGGTCTAACCACATTCTGCAATTTTGAAGAAATAGATATTTTTATTACGAGCGATCTTGCAGATAAAAAAATCCTTGAAGAAATAGACCAAAAAGGTGTTGAAGTAATAGTTGTACCTGTATTAGGTCAGCCAAAAGAGTGATTAAGTATTTTTACGAAAAGAATGTGCTAGACCTCTTATTTAGGAAAAATGGTGAGGAATTTCATTCGTGCGGGATCATGGAGAAGGAAAGTTTAGTTATATTGATTTCGCACGCTTTCACTAAGTGGAAAGGAAGTGATGGGAGGAAGGCAGAGAGGTTTATTCGCTTTTTTCCCCTGACTTCTATGAAATAAACATTCTCTTAAAAAATCAAACTTGCAAAAGAGAGGTTATTAAATGTTGAATGTTGCTTTGTTAAGTAAATGGCATGTCCATGCCGATGATTATGCACGTCAAGCAAATCAAAATGAACACATAAAGATCGTACTAGTCTGGGATGAGAAGGCTGAACGCGGCCAAGAGTGGGCAAAGAAACTGGGTGTTCCTTTCGAACAGGATTTAAAAAAAGTTTTAACTAATCCTGAGATTGATGCTGTCATTGTCGATTCGCCAACCAATCTTCATAAAGAAATTATCATTCTTTCTGCTGAAAATAAAAAACATATTTTCACGGAAAAAATTCTCGCATTTACGGTGCAAGACTGTCTGGAGATTTATGAAGCAGTGAAAAGAAACAATGTGAAATTAATGGTTTCACTACCTCGGTTAACTGAAAATTACTATTTATTTGCTGAGCAAGTACTGAATCAGGGGCTATTAGGGAAACTCATCTATATCCGCTGCCGGTTAGCACATAACGGTGCGGTTCCTTCTGAGGGAAATCCAAACGGCTGGCTTCCGAGGCATTTTTTAAATAAAGAAGAGTGCGGTGGCGGTGCACTGATTGATCTTGGGGCACATCCGATTTATTTAACGAATCGTCTGGCAGGGCGGGCAAAAGCAGTGACAGCCAGGCTGCAGCAACGATCTGGGTATGAAGTGGATGACAATTCTGTCTGCATAATTGAGTATGAAAGTGGTGTCTTAGGGACAATTGAAACAGGATTTCTTTCTGCCGGAAGCCCCTTCCAGCTTGAACTGTATGGCACAGAAGGAACCTTATTAATAGAAGATCAAAAAATTCGCTTAAAAAGTAAGCAGTTAGGTGATAACTGGAATACACCAGAAGTACTTCCTGATCCACTTCCAATGCCGATGGAACAGTGGGTTAATTCCATCATTGCGGGGAAAGTACCTACCATTACTGAAAATGATGTATTAGGATTAACGTTAATTAATCAGGCGGCACTAGAGTCACAGAATCAAGGCCGGAGAGTAGAAACAGCTGAAATTCTCATTGCAGAGCAAAGGGTATAAAGAGAAGGAGGAGAAAAATGGGAAAAACATTAAGAGTAGGAATTATCGGTGCAGGAGGCATCGCAAGGGATGCACATATACCAAACTATTTAAAATGCGGAGAAAAGGTTGAAATCGTTGCGGTAAGTGATGTCGTAAAAGAAAAGACTGAGCAATTAGCAAAAGATTTCAACATTCCTCATACATTTTCAAGCTATGAAGAAATGTTTCAAAACGTTGAAATTGATGCGGTGAGTATTTGTACACCAAATAAATTCCATTATCCTGCAACAATGGCCGCGTTAAAGGCCGGCTGTCACGTTTTATGTGAAAAGCCGCCAGCGATGACAGTAAAAGAAGCAAAGGAAATGGCAGAAGCTGCTGAGAAAGCAGGGAAGATATTAACCTATGGTTTCCATTATCGTCATGCCCCTCAAGTAGAAATGTTAAAGCGCTTTATCGAAGGCGGAGAACTTGGTGATATTTATGCTGCACGTGTAACAGCCATGCGTCGCCGCGGAATTCCCGGCTGGGGTGTGTTTACAAACAAGGAGCTTCAGGGCGGCGGACCTTTAATTGACATCGGGGTGCATATGCTGGATACGGCTTTACATCTAATGGGGTATCCGGAGCCGGATACGGTGTTTGGCGTAACCTACCAGAAGCTTGGGAACCAAAAAGGTGTCGGACTAATGGGTGCATGGGACTGGGAAAACTTCTCAGTTGAAGATATGGCACGAGGAATGATTACGTTCAAAAACGGGGCTTCCATTCTATTAGAAACAGCCTTTGCTGCAAACGTTGAAAAAGCGGATGAAATGAATGTGTCGCTAATGGGCGACAAGGGCGGAGCCGATGTTTTTCCACTTAAAATTTATCAAGAAAAGCATGAGTCGCTCATCGATATTACTCCAGCACATTTGCCAAAGAGGAATTATCATGAATTTGAACTTCGGAGATTTGTGGAAGCTTGTTTAGATGACTCAACTCCATTAAGTACTGCAAAACAAGGTGTTTATCTTCAGCAAATTATAAATGGCCTTTATGAGTCGGCCCATAAAGGTGAAGCAGTCAAAATAAGTGAGAATGTACATGTTTAATTAAGGCTATTTTCGCATAGATTGTTGTTTTTCGTATAAGTTTATCAACCCGTATAATTAGAAGCTTCGTGGCATCTTTTCGTAAGAACATTTGCGAAAATTGCCTAGAAACTTAGTAAATGAACTTTATTAAGCTTCAAAAGCAACAAAGTTTACGAAAAGAGCCTTAATTAAAAATAAAACTAAGGGTGGTGTGTCTTTTTGCCGCCCTCTCTCTATTGGGAAGGAGCCCGGAGTTTAAATGAGTAAAATTGGTTTACAGTTATTTTCTGTATGGAAAGATGCTGAAAAAGATTTTTTGGGAACGCTCCCAAAAGTGATTGAACTTGGATATCAAGGAATTCAATTTGCAGGCTTTTATAATACCCCGGCAGAAAAAGTTAAAAATTTATTAGATGAATACAAAACTTTAGTTGCAGGAGCACATGTAGGAATCCGTCAACTTTTACACGATCAAATAGAGAAAACGTTTGAATACCACCGTACCATTCAAAATCAGCTCATTATTTGTCCCGCTCTTCCAAAGGAAATGCGGCAAACGATTGAGGATTTTAAAAAAACTGCAGAAATGTTAAATCAAATAGGTGAGGTATGTAAAAAGGCTGGTTTTACTTTTGGCTATCATAACCATGATTTTGAATTTGCAAAATTGGGGGAAAAGACAGGTCTTGAGCTGCTATTTGATAACACGGATCCGGATTTAGTGAAAATGGAACTGGACTGCTATTGGGCCAGCTTTGCAGACAACGATCCATTAGAAATCATTCGCAAATATAAAAACCGGGTGGTGTCACTTCATATTAAAGATATGAAGATTGAAAATGGCAAAAAAACTGGAACGGAGGTTGGTAATGGCCAACTTGATCTTACATCACTTATTAAGGCTGGGAAGGAATTTGGTGTTGAATGGTTCACGGTAGAACAGGAGGAATTTGAACGTGATCCTTATGAAAGTCTGGCGATAAATGTTGAAAATCTAAAGCAATTAATATCGGGGGCAGCTATAAAATGATAAAAACAATTCCCAGACCGGAATATCCGAGACCGGACTTCACACGTACCGAATGGCTAAACCTAAACGGGCAATGGAATTTTGATTTTGATGATAATAACATCGGGCTTAAAGAAGAATGGTATTTAAATCATGATTATTCACAAGAAATTACCGTTCCATATGCCTACCAATCAAAATTAAGCGGGATTGAAACAATCGAGTTCCATGATGTTGTTTGGTATGAAAGAACATTTACCATTCCGGAAACATGGCAGGAGAAACGGATTCATCTCCACTTTGGGGCTGCAGATTATTGTACGACTGTTTGGGTCAATGGAAGGTTTGTTACTACCCATGAAGGAGGCCATACCCCCTTTCATGCTGATATAACAGATGCGTTAATAAGTGGATTAAATGAAATGGTTGTAAGGGTTGAGGATTTATCGGCCGACTTGGAGCAGCCACGCGGGAAACAATATTGGGAAGTGGAATCGAAAGGAATTTTCTATACGAGAACAACAGGCATTTGGCAAACAGTTTGGCTCGAGCCACTTAATCCATCTCACATTGAAAGAGTAAAGCTGACTCCAAATATTGATTCAGGTGAAGTGACAGTTGAATACCTTATTCAAAATAGGTCAGAAAACCAAGAAATCGAAATCGAAATTTATTATCAAGATCAAGTTATGGCTAAAGAGTTTGTAATAGTGGATCTTGTCCAGCGCAGGAATAAACATTCTATCGCATTAAAGGATTTCAAAAACGGTGAAGGAAAGCTTTGGAGTCCGGAATATCCATATCTATATACAGTTAAGTTTTGTTTAAAAGCAGGAAATGAGATTTTAGACGAAGCAGCCAGTTATTTTGGGATGAGAAAAATTTCAATAAAAAACGGTAAAATTGAACTGAATAATAAGCCTTATTATATGAAACTTGTTCTTGATCAAGGCTATTATCCTGCAAGTCTATTAACAGCTCCAACAGATGAAGACTTAAAAAGAGATATCCGCTTAACGAAAAAAATGGGGTTTAATGGGGTCAGAAAACATCAAAAAGTGGAGGAACCTCGTTATTTATTTTGGGCAGACCACTTAGGAATCCTTGTCTGGGGAGAAATGGCTAATTGTCATACATTTACGGACAAATCGGTAAAAAGGATAGCAGCTGAATGGCAGGAAGCAGTAGAACGGGATTATAATCACCCTTCCATTGTAGCCTGGGTACCCATTAATGAAAGCTGGGGTGCTCCTCGTTTAAAGAGGGATCTTCGTCAAGCAAACCATTTATTAAGTATGTATTATTTAACAAAATCACTGGATTCTTCACGTTTGGTTATTTCAAATGATGGATGGGAACATACCGTTTCAGATGTCTTAACGATTCATGACTATGCAGGGGAAAAGGAAGTATTAAAAGAAAGGTATTCCAAGCTTGAAAATGCATTACAGTTTACACCCGCGGATCGTTTTCTATATGTTCCTGGATTCAATTATCAAGGTGAGCCCATTTTTGTTTCGGAGTTCGGTGGTATAGCCTATCAAAAAAGCAATTGGCAAGGGTGGGGCTATACCTCTGCCTCAAACGAAAATGATTTTATAGAACGATATTATCATGTAGTTTCCAGCTTGCTAGAGTCGCCGCTTGTTCAAGGATTTTGTTATACACAATTGACAGATGTTGAGCAGGAAATAAATGGCCTGTTAACTTATGATCGCAAACCTAAGGTTGAACTCAATATTATACGTGAAATAAATGAGGGGAAAAGACTTCCGTTTATTGCAAAAGAATGACTGAAAAACAAGGAGTGTTTACGTTGTATTTTACTATTGAAAAAATTGAGAACTACATAGCAGAATTGAAGAATTACATTTACAGAGCCACAAAAGATATCCCTTCATTTCGATACAAAGAATGGGAATTTGGTGACGAAGATAAAGACGCATTTAAGCCTGATTTTGATGATCATAACTGGACAAATTTTCAGATTGGCGATTTTTGGGGTGGATATGATAAATCTGCCTGGTTCCGGACGACTGTTTTGATTCCTAATGAATGGAAGAATGAACGGCTGGTGCTGCACTTTTTGGTTGGGCCGCGTGATGGCGGAGGCTCGACGGCTGAATCATTGCTGTATGTAAATGGCGCTCCATTACAAGGAATTGATGTTTGGCACGAGGAAGCATGGCTTCCGCCAGAGTTGATACAAAACGGGGAGCTGCAGATTGCGATAAAAGCATGGAGCGGTGTTTTAAATCCTCCTGATCGCCGAAGATTTAAAGTGGCAAGGCTTGCCTGTGTTGATGTTTCAACCGAGAGGTATTTTTATCTGGCACATACTTTAGTCAATACAGTAAAGGTTCTTAATGAAAATGATTTAAGACGAACAAAAATGCTTCAATTATTAAATGAATCTATGTTAAAAGTTGATTTCATCAAACCAGGTTCAGATTGCTTCTATCAATCTATACAAGAGGCATATGATTTTCTGAAAACAAAAGCAGATCAATTAGCTGAAATGGAAGAATTAAAGCCGTTAGTAACAGCACTTGGACATTCACATATCGACATGGCCTGGTTATGGCGCTTGGTTCATTCACGGGAAAAAGCATCGAGGACCTTTTCAACGGTACTACATTTAATGCGCCAATATCCTGAATACCGATACATCCACACCTCTCCTCAATTGTACAAATATTTAAAAGAAGACTACCCTGAAATTTTTGAAAGGGTAAAAGAAAAAATTGCTTCTGGAGAATGGGAAATTACAGGGGGGATGTGGATCGAGCCTGACACAAATCTTCCCAATGGAGAGTCGCTGATTCGCCAACTCCAGTTTGGAAAACGGTTTATGAAAGAAGAGTTTGGTGTTGATACGAGGGTTGTTTGGCTTCCTGATGTATTCGGTTATTCCTGGGCGTTACCGCAAATTATGAAAAAAAGCGGGATTGAAACCTTCATGACTACCAAAATTAGTTGGAGCCAATATAATCGCTTCCCATTTGATACATTTAATTGGCGCGGAATTGATGGCACGGAAATATTCACCCATTTTATAACGACACCTGAAGTTGGTGCAAGGTCCTATACGTATAACGGAATGGTGGAACCGGCAAGTGTCAAAGGAATTTGGGATGCCTATCAACAGAAGGACGTAAATGATGAGCTTTTACTAGCTTTTGGATGGGGGGATGGCGGCGGCGGACCAACAAAAGAAATGATTGAATCCGCTCGAGCCATGGAAAATCTGCCGGGACTGCCAAGAGTTCAAATGGATAAGGCAGAGCCCTATTTTGAACGGTTACGAGAACGTGTGAGAGATAAAGAGCTGCCGGTTTGGGATGGGGAATTGTATTTAGAATATCACCGGGGGACCTACACCTCTCAGGCTGCCATAAAAAAAGCAAACCGAAAAGCGGAAATAACCTATCATAATGCTGAATGGTTAAACACCCTTGCTGATCATTTTTCTGGGAAGAGTAATTATCCGCATGCAGCCCTAAATGAAGGCTGGGAAATGTTACTTCTTAATCAATTCCATGACATTTTACCGGGATCTTCGATTCGACAGGTAAATGAAGATGCACGACGAGATTATAAAACCGTGCAAGCTATTGCGGAATGTGCTTTAAAAGAGGCACAGGGTTTGATTGAACAGAACATTCAAATTGATCAAGATGGAATCGTTGTCTATAACCCCCTTCCATTTGAGCGTGATGGATTAATCGAATTGCCTGTTTCATCAAATTTAACAGAGATTACAACCATGGTTGATGAAGAAGGAAACTCATTGCCAGCTCAGGTAATTCAAGATGAAAATGGTAAAAGGGTGTTAATTCAATCAAAAAACGTACCGGCATTAGGTTATAAAACATTTAAACTAGCTGAACGTACTGTCTTGGGATCTGACCTTGTGGTGAAAAAGGATTATCTTGAAAATGATTTTTACCAAATTCGGTTAAATGAAAAAGGTCAGATTGCCTCATTGTTTGATAAACGAGTAGAAAGAGAAATACTCGCCGAAGGGGCAAGGGGGAATGTTCTGCAGACTTTTGAAGATAAACCAATGAATTTTGATGCTTGGGATATTGACCTGTATTACCAAGAAAAAATGCGTGAGATTGATCATATTACAGCAATTGAGGTCCATGAGGAAGGTCCAATTCGAGGAACCCTTAAATTAACTTGGGAATTCTATGATTCTACTATTACACAATATATGACTATTTATAAACATTCCCCAAGAATTGATTTCAGGACGGAAGTGAATTGGCAGGAAAAACAAACCTTATTAAAGGTGGCATTCCCGGTTAATGTTCGTTCCACCAAGGCAACCTACGATATCCAGTTTGGAAATATTGAGCGCCCGACGCATTGGAACACAAGCTGGGATTATGCTCGGTTTGAAGTAGTCGGTCATAAATGGGTTGACCTTTCCGAAGGGAATTTTGGTGTTAGTTTATTAAATGACTGTAAATATGGTCACGATGTAAAAGATAATGTAATCCGTTTAACCTTAATCAAATCTTCCATTCAACCGGATGAAACAGCTGACCGGGGAATTCATGAATTTACCTATAGCTTGATGCCGCATAATGGAGATTGGAGTGAGGGAAATACTGTGAATGAAGCCTATCATTTGAATGTTCCATTATTGGCCAGAGAACTTAACGCTAATCAAAATGGGAATTTACCTGGAACCTATCAATTTGCTGAAATTGATAATGACAATGTTTTGTTAGAAACGGTGAAAAAAGCAGAAGACGATGATGCAATCGTTGTGCGCTTCTATGAATATAAGCAATATAGAAATAAAACAAATGTATTATTCGCAAAGCCGATTAAAAAAGCGGTCGAATGTAATTTGATTGAAGAAGAAGAAGAAGCCGCAGACTATCAGGGGCAAACCCTTTCATTCTCTATTTCACCATATGAAATTAAGACTTTTAAAATCTGGTTTTAATCGATAGAGATATAGCACCATAAATATTTTATGGTGCTATATTTTTAACAAGATAAAAGATTACAAGGGCAATTAAGATAATTGATAAAGGGGTAGCTAAAATGAAAGAGGATCTTCTGTGGTCGATTGGTTCTCCATCGGGCCACTCTATGAAACTAATAGACAATTACAAACAGCCTAATCTATTCGGCAACCATGTTTTCAATGTCAATATTGATTCAGAAGAACAAAAATGGCCTCTTTTTCATCCGAGCGAGGCTGATCCGGATGCCGGTTATCGACTGTATCCCTATACCATTAAATTTAATTTGAATGAAGAACCAAGTACTTGTTACAGTTTAAAAATTTACTATCTCGTTATTGCCCCGCGTTTGGCCTATCTTGAAATTGCTGTGAATGGGGTTAAAGGAAATGGATATTTACGTCCAAAGCCATCGGAATCAGACGAGATTACCCTTCATTCAGGCTTACATACTACTATCTACTCGGAGGGAATATTAGAAATCATTATCCCAAATCATCTCCTAGTTAAAGGCGAAAATTCAATTGTATTAACCAGCCGAGATGGAGGAGATTTCTTCTATATTGATAATATCGAAAAAATAAAACGACTTGATCGTATGGCAAATGGTGCCGGTTTTATCTACCAAGCTATCACATTTTCAAGACTTGATGAAGAATTGAACACCACCATTAAAACGGTTGAAATCAAACCTTCAGTACTCTACAAAAAAACAAGCAACGGTGAGCTTTCAGAAATATGTCATTTCTATCTTGAATTAAATCACCCCATTTTAGAAACAGAATTAACTTTAATACTTCAATTTGAAAACAAGAAGAAAAAAATCACATTCCATATACCCGAACATAACTTTGGTCATTTTTATACCAGCTTCCATCTGATTGATGGAGAAGGCATTGTTGAATATGAGCTAAAAGGTGACAATTTCATTCAAACCGGTAAATTCAAGCGCAGGCGTAAATGGAAGGTATATATTACCCCACATTCACATACGGATATCGGCTATACCCATCGGCAGTGGGAAGTAGCTGAACGGTTATGCAGAAATATTGATGCTGCTTTAGATTTTTTAGAAAAAGAAACAATGGAAAAATTGGACATACCTGCTTTTGCTTATCACCTTGATGCATCATGGGTTCTTGAAACATACATGGCTACACGTAATAAAGAAAAAGTCGAGAAAATGTTTAAGTTTATCAAAGCGGGAAGGATAGGAGTTCCCCACTCTTATGTAGACCTTTTAACACAATTTGCCTCATTAGAGGAGCTTATCCGAAACGGAGAGTACACGGAATCATTACTCAGACAGAAAGGACTGAGAGCAAACTATACATCTGTGGTGGATGTACCTTCCTTATCCGGATCGCTCCCGGCGGTATACGAAGGTTCGGGTGTGAAGTATTTAGTTCATGCGAATAATCAGGATCGTGGTCCTTTCCGATTAAATGGAGGACTTCACAAAGTCTCCCCCTATTATTGGGAAGGTGTAAATGGAGGAAGGGTTCTTGTTTGGTTAGCCAAAATGTATTGTGAGCTGCGAAAGGTTTGTGGAAGCCCTCCTACCAATAGTGCTGCAGAACGAGGATTGCAAATGTGGCTTGATGAGTATGAAACAGATGAATATCAACCGGATGCTGTCCTGCTTTACGGGCAAGAGGCGGATAATACGGATATTGACCCGCAGCCAATCGAATTTACGAAAAGTTGGAATGAAACATATGCGTATCCAAAATTAATTGCTAGTGATGTAAATACATTTTTTGAATATGTTGAATCCAATTTTGGAGACTCATTCAAAACAGTTAAAGGAGATGGAGGAGCCTATTGGGAGGATGGAGTGGGTTCAACAATTGTTCCAGCTGTTCAAATAAGACAAGCACAGGCAATGCTTCCTGCTGCAGAGAAACTTGAATCACTGGCTGTTATCCATAATAAGGGCTGGGAATTTCCAGAAAAACAGTTTAATGAGGCGTGGCGGGCTAATCTCCAATTTGTTGAACATACATGGGGCGCTTTTTTAAGTGGAACAGATCCGTTTGCATTATTGCAAAAAGACCAGTGGGCAATTAAAGAGCATTTTGCAAAAGATGGATTCCAATGGGCCCAACGTCTTCTTCATACAGCCGCAGTAAGGCATAGTCTAAATTGGAATAACAATGGTAGAGAAATTGTTGTGTACAATCCGCATAGTTGGATTGTTAGCGGTGAGATAATTGTTGAAATAGGCCAAAATGAACAATTGTTTGATCAAGGAACAGGGGAAGTAATTCCAACTTACTTAATCCGTTCAACAAGCTCACAAGCCATTGTTGCTTTTTGGGTGGAAAAAATCCCCGGGTTAAGCTATCGCCGGATGGAATTAAAGGAAATGAAGACACCTAATAGAGCCATAGCAGAAAAACAGAATTCATTGGAAAAAGTAACGATAGGCAAAATAGTTACATTAGAAAATGAATATTACCGGGTGATGTTTGAGGTTGAAAAAGGCTTTATTATAAGCCTATATGATAAAGAACTTCAAAAAGAATTAGTAGATTTGGAGGATAAGTGGGGCTTTGGACAATTCCTTTATGTAAAAGGGGGAGAAGGTACTCGCCTTGTCGGGAACCAAAAGGATCTATTAGAAGGAAACGCGGAAATACTCTATGATTTTTCCTTACAAAACTACGAAGTTCAAAAACTTTCCTATGGATCATTAATAAAAATAAAAGGAAAAATACCAAACGGAAATATTGAAGTGGAATGGAGATTGTTAAACAAGGTAAAGCGTCTGGATGTAAGCTTTCTATATGACAAAGAAGAGCACTTAGAAAAGGAAGCTGCTTATGTTGCATTTCCATTATGTATTGAACACGCCGAAACATTATCAGATTCACAGCTTGGGTGGGTGAACTGGGATAAGGAGCAATTACCGGGAGGATGCAAAGAATGGCTCCCGCTTCAAACAGGGATTCTTGTGGAAGGAAAGGATGCAAATGTGTTTATTGCCTCTCCTGATATCCCGTTATTTTGTATCGGTGATGTTGTAAAAGGAAATTGGCCAAAAGAATTGGCTTTATCCGGAAGCCGAATATTCTCGTATGTCCTAAATAACTATTGGAATACAAACTATAAGGCCTCCCAAGGAGGGAAAATTTCGTTTCAATATAGTTTAACCAGTCGGTCCATAATTAAAAAAGAGGATGCCTACCGGTTTGGCTGGGAAATTCGTAGGCCGCTATATGGACACCGGATCAGTTTTCAGGATTTTAGAGAACTAAAAGCTCCTTATCATCAAAAGGAACAATTTTCATTGGTTGATATTGATAGTGAACAAATTTCTTTAATTACCATTAAAAAAGCTAAATGGGCTGAAGGTTGGTTAATGAGATTTCAAGAAATTTCCGGAGAAAATCAGACCGCCACTATTACGATTCCAGGGATGAAGATCACAGAAGTTTGGGAAATGGATTTGCTCGAAAAAGATCTCTACTCTTTGGAAGTGAACCCCGATGGGTCAATCAATGTTGAAGTACCTGCTTGGGGGCTATCGACAGTAAGAATCGTCTTAAAAAAAGCGGTAGTGGCAGGTGCCAAAAATTAAAAATAATTTGAATTTTTGAGAATGAGTATGGATCCTATGAAGTAGAAAGGCAGTCAATATGGTATAACCACCGAAAAAGACAACCGGAAACGGCACTAAAACCAGTAGCGGAAATAGCTTGTTTATCTTCACTAATATGAGTATTAAAGAAAAATCCCCCTTGGATTAAGATGAATAAATTCAAGGGGGATTTTTCTGTATAAGTATTTGTACTGATCGCAATCCCTTTGAATCGTTTTAGGATTTCTTTTAGCTAAAACAGTGACATAGATTTAATTGCTTTCAATCGATTCACTTTTTAGAGAAGCCGTTGAATTTCTTACGATAAGCTCAGGCTCATAAACAATCGAATGTTGAGTCGATCCTTCAGAATTTTTATTTTCCACAGCAGAAACAATCCATTTAGCAGCATCGATACCCATTTTCTCTTTGGGATGAGTAACAGATGTTAGTTTTATTTCTGTAGCTTCAGCCAAATAAGAATCATCATAGCCAACGATTGAAATATCTTTAGGAACCGATAAGTTTAATTCCCTTAAAACATTAAATACAGATAATGCAACCTGATCGTTATAACAAACAATCCCAGTCGGTCTGGTCTCAGAAGATACCAGAATATCCTTTATATTTTCGATAAGCTTTTCTTTTTGTTCCTCCGTGGTGAAATTAATAATCATTTCAGGGAAAAATGGTATGTTGTTTTCCCTAAATGCACGGATAAAACCCTTCATACGGTATACACCTTGGAGATCATCCGTTTTAAAAATCCCAACAATTTTTTCATGTCCTAGTTTAATTAAATGATCTGTTGCGAGAAAGCCTCCCTTTTCATCGTTAACAATAATATGGGAAGGGATAAGCTGCGAATAGAATTGGTTAATCATCAAGTAAGGGATATTATGGTGTTCCAATTCTAAGTAATAATTGATGTTTGGATTGTAGCTGCTGCTTTTTGTAGGCTCCACAATGAGACCATCAATATTTCTGCTTAACATACTTTGTAAACATTGTTTCTCTAATTCAACATCATTATTTGTACATGCCAAAGTTAAAGAATAACCTTGTTCCGACAAATAGGATTCTATTCCTTTAATAATCAAGGGAAAAATATAGTCAGAAATGTAAGTTGTTATGACGCCAATATTTTTACTATTAGGAGCGGAATTTTGGTCTGTAATTTGATTTTGAACCAATCTGTTAGAACAAAATGTTCCGGCACCTTGTTCTCGATACAGCCAGCCTTCATGGACCAAATCTCCCACTGCTTGGCGGACAGTATGCCTGCTTACGCCAAACATTTTTACAAGCTCATTTTCTGAATAGATCTTGTCTCCGGGCTTTACCTGACCACTTGTAATCCATTCTTTTATCTTAGCTAGTACCATTTGATGTTTTGTTTGTTGTACCATTGTGTACCACCACTTTCAACTCTAAATAACTTATACGTACAACATTATTCCTTATATACTATTGTAATAAAAAGTGCAGAAAATCTAAAGAGCTTTATTTAACCAATTTTATCAGATAGAGCATATCTAATGGTAAAAATTTTTTATTTTTGTCACATTTTTAACTATTGCATTTCCTATAAGGCATGAATTATAATGGTTGTACGTACAAATAGTTGGTTTTGATAAAAAAAAACGTATTTTGATAGAACTATTGTTTATAATTGTAATTGATGTACGTACAATAATCGAAATTAATGCTAAACCAAATTTATTGTTAGATTATTTTTTACTTAAAATGAAAGCGTATTCTGAAAGGGTTTTCTAATGGGTTTATTGGTCTTATTATTTCGACCTCACATACCTAAATGGTATTGAGATAAAAAAGAAAGTAAGGAAAGGGGAAAATCAATGAAAAAGCTTTTATCTATTTTATTACTTGCTGTTATGGTGTTTTCGCTTGCAGCTTGTTCAAGTGCAACTGGAGGTAATGGAAACAAAGGATATGTAGGTATTGCGATGCCCACAAAATCCTCTGAACGATGGATTAATGACGGGAATTACATGAAAAAAGAATTTGAAAAGCGTGGTTATAAAGTTGACCTTCAGTATGCGGAAGATGTTGTTGAAAACCAGGTTTCCCAAATAGAAAACATGATTACTAAAGGAGCAAACGTTATCGTTGTTGCTTCAATAGATGGTGAAGCGTTAACAAATGTTTTAGAGAAGGCACATAAACAAAAAATTAAGGTTATTGCGTACGACCGATTAATTAAGAAAACTCCTTATGTTGACTACTATGCAACTTTTGATAATTTCAAAGTTGGTGTGCTGCAAGGATCTTATATTGAAAATAAACTAGGCTTAAAAGATGGAAAAGGACCATTCAATATTGAGTTGTTTGCCGGATCTCCGGATGATAATAATGCGTATTTCTTCTTTGATGGTGCAATGTCTATATTAAAACCATACATCCAATCCGGAAAGCTAGTCGTCCGTAGTGGACAAACAAAATTCGAACAAGCTGCCACATTAAGATGGGACGGTGCAACAGCGCAGTCACGAATGGATAACTTGTTAAGCGCCCATTATTCAACTGAAAAAGTTGACGCTGTATTATCTCCGTATGATGGAATCAGTATTGGAATTTTATCCTCTTTAAAGGGTGTAGGTTATGGAACGGCTGCAAAGCCGCTACCGGTTGTAACCGGACAAGATGCGGAGTTAGCATCAGTTAAATCAATTATTACCGGTGAACAAACTCAAACAGTCTTCAAGGATACTCGTGAACTAGCTAAAAAAGCTGTTGATATGGCTGAAGCAGTATTGAAAGGCAAAAAGGCTGAAGTGAATGATACAAAAACCTACAACAACGGTGTAAAAGTCGTCCCGGCTTATTTGTTACAACCGGTTTCTGTTGATAAAACAAATTATAAGTCTGTATTAATTGATAGCGGATACTATAAAGAATCTCAGCTTAGCAAATAATAGATTAGTAAATTAAATGATTTAGTGGTAGTGCCTATAGCCATCACTAAATCATTTATTACATTGTAAGGGTGTGGTGAATGGATGACAGCTACTATTTTAGAAATGAAGAAAATTACGAAAGAATTCCCGGGTGTTAAGGCGCTTAATAATGTTAATCTTCAAGTCAAAGAAGGCGAAATTCACGCCTTATGCGGTGAAAATGGTGCAGGGAAATCGACATTAATGAAAGTATTAAGTGGTGTTTATCCACATGGAACGTACGAGGGAGATATTTTTTTTAATGGAAATGTCTGCGAATTTAAAGATATAAAAGGCAGTGAAGGTTTAGGTATCGTCATCATTCACCAGGAATTGGCTCTAATCCCGGAGCTTTCCATTGCAGAAAATATTTTTCTAGGCAATGAGCAGGCGAAACGCGGTGTAATTAATTGGAATGAAACAATCTTAAATACAAGAGGATTGCTTCAAAAGGTTGGTTTATCAGAGAATCCCAATACCTTAATAAACGATATTGGTGTAGGAAAGCAGCAGTTGGTTGAAATCGCCAAGGCTCTATCAAAAAAAGTAAAGCTTTTGATCCTTGACGAGCCTACAGCTGCTTTAAATGAAGATGATAGTGAAAATCTATTAGATTTATTGTTAGAATTTAAAAAACAAGGAATGACCTCGATCATTATTTCTCATAAGTTAAATGAAATTTCCAAGGTGGCAGACTCGATAACAATTCTCCGCGATGGACAAACCATTGAAACACTTGATGTGAAAAAGGAAAAGGTTTCAGAAGATCGGATTATCAAAGGAATGGTTGGCAGAGATTTAACCAATCGTTATCCGGAACGGGTTCCAAACATTGGTGATGTAATTTTTGAAGTTAGAGATTGGAATGTGTACCATCCTCTCCATAGTGATAGAAAAGTAATTGATAGTGTAAGTTTTGATATTAAAAAAGGTGAAATTGTCGGGATTGCCGGTTTGATGGGTGCAGGTAGGACAGAATTGGCAATGAGTATTTTTGGAAAATCTTATGGTAAGAAAATTAGTGGACATTTATATAAGAATGGTTCAGAGATTCAATTGAAGGATATCACTGCAGCCATCGATAATGGACTTGCCTATGTTACTGAAGATCGAAAACACTACGGTTTAATTTTAATCGATGATATAAAGTCAAATATTTCATTGGCAAATTTAAAACGGATTTCAAAAAAATCTGTCGTAAATGGATACCAAGAAGTGGAAGAGGCAGAAAAATTCCGTAAGAAAATGAATATTAAAACACCTAGTATTCTGCAAAAAACTGGGAATTTAAGTGGGGGAAACCAGCAAAAGGTTGTACTTAGTAAATGGATTTTCTCTGAGCCGGATATTTTAATGTTAGACGAACCCACAAGAGGAATTGACGTGGGAGCGAAATATGAAATCTATACGATCATAAATCAATTAGCTAATGATGGAAAGGGAGTACTGGTCATCTCCTCAGAACTTCCTGAACTGCTCGGTATGTGTGACCGTATTTATGTAATGAATGAAGGAAGAATGACCGGGGTAGTAAATAAGGCGGAAGCAACGCAAGAAAAAATTATGAAATTTATGACCAAGAGCAAGGGGGAAAAAAGATGAGTACGCTAACCCAAATTCAAGAGCAGCCTCAAAAAGAAAAGAAAAACTCGATAGTAAAGTTGCTCCAAAGCAATATGAGACAATATGGAATGTTCACTGCGTTAATTTTAATCATGATCTTATTTCAGGTATTAACTGATGGTATTTTATTAAAGCCTCTGAACATTACCAACTTGATTTTGCAAAACAGCTATATCCTTGTTTTAGCTATTGGAATGGTTCTAATCATCATTACTGGTCATATTGATTTGTCTGTAGGATCGGTAGCCGCTTTTGTCGGAGCTATTTCAGGAATCCTTATTATTAATCAGCATATGCCGGTGTTTCTCGCTATCCTTATTTCAGTAGCGATTGGTGCTTTAATTGGAGCTTGGCAAGGATTTTGGGTAGCGTATGTCAAAATTCCGGCATTTATTGTTACGTTAGCAGGAATGCTGCTATTTAGAGGTTTAACGATGCTTGTTTTAAAGGGACAATCTGTTGCACCATATCCTAATTCCTTCCAAGATATTAGCTCCGGGTTTATCCCTGATATTTTTAGCAATGGGGAAGGACCTTTACATATTTTAACACTAGTAATTGGGATAGTCTTTTCAGTTATCTATATAGTAAATGAAGCAAGACTCCGGAAAACTCAGCTAAAATATAATTTTGAAGTATCATCTAAAGGGTTATTTTTTGGCAAGCTTATTGCGATGGTTATTTTAATTAATATTTTCACATATGTGCTTGCTACATATGAAGGAATTCCGGATATCTTAATTATCTTGTTTGCTTTAATCGTAATCTACTCTTTTGTGATGAAAAAGACTGTTATGGGTCGACACGTTTATGCCATCGGAGGTAATGAGAAAGCAGCAAGCTTATCCGGTGTCAAAACGAAGAAGGTTACCTTCTGGGTATTTGTAAATATGGGTGTTCTTGCAGCCCTTTCCGGACTAATCTTTGCTGCACGTCTAAATGCAGCTACTCCGAAAGCGGGTAACTTATTTGAACTAGACGCGATTGCTGCCTGCTTCATTGGCGGTGCATCTGCTTACGGCGGTATCGGAACAGTAGGCGGTGCAATTGTCGGCGGCCTTGTAATGGGAGTTATGAACAATGGTATGTCCATTATTGGTCTAGGGATTGACTGGCAACAGGGCATAAAAGGACTTGTGCTACTGTTTGCCGTTGCCTTTGATATTTATAACAAAAATAAAGCATCATAATGAATTTTGTATAACCGGGTAGGCTTTTGAATTAGGCCTACCTATTTTTTAGGGAAATTCTTCTCTTATTCGTCTCTAATTTTCAAAGAAGAAAGATAAAATGATTAATTCTTTCTATTTTCATTGAAAAAAAATTAATTGGTGATAAACTTTAATTAAAGTTATACGTACAACTTAAATGGTTATCCATATTTAATGAAACTTGTAAGGATGAATGAAGGAGTGTTCAGCAATAGTTTTTATCATTTGTATAAAGATCAACAAATAAAGGGTGATATCAAATGGTTAAGTATTCAATAGGTGTTGATTACGGTACACAATCAGGAAGAGCAGTGCTGGTTGAGATAGGAACAGGTAAAGAAGTGGCTACCGCAGTTAAGGAATATACACATGGGGTAATGGATGAGTACCTTCCGGATGGAACTACAAAGCTAGAACATGACTGGGCATTGCAGCATCCGGCCGACTATCTTGAAGTTTTACAGATTACGATTCCGGAAGTATTAAAGAAAGCACAAGTTTCAGCAAATGATGTAATCGGCTTAGGGATCGATTTTACAGCTTGTACGGTCCTCCCGATTGATGCGATTGGAACTCCGTTGTGTTTTAAACCGGAATTCAGCAGCCATCCACATAGCTATGTAAAGTTATGGAAACATCATGCGGCACAAGATGAAGCCAACAGATTAAACGAAATTGCTGAGCAACGTGGGGAAAAATTCTTACAGCGTTACGGTGGAAAAATTTCATCAGAATGGATGATCCCGAAGGTATGGCAAATCCTTAATGAAGCCCCTGAGATTTATGAAGCTGCTGACCAAATAGTAGAAGCAACGGATTGGGTCATCTCTCAATTGACAGGCGAAATTAAGCGCAACAGCTGTACAGCCGGTTACAAAGCAATCTGGCACAAACAAGAGGGATATCCATCCCGTGACTTTTTTAAGTCGCTAGATCCTAGGTTGGAAAATGTAGTTGAAGATAAACTTTCAAACAAAATTGTTTCAATTGGATCTAAAGCTGGAGAAATTACGGAGAAAGCAGCGAAGTTAACCGGGCTAAATCCAGGTACAGCGATAGCAATTGCCAATGTCGACGCTCATGTTGCCGTTCCTGCAGTTGGCATAACTGAACCGGGAAAATTATTAGCCATCATGGGGACTTCAACCTGCCACATTTTGCTGGGAGAGGAAGAGAAAGTTGTTCCGGGTATGTGTGGCGTTGTAGAAGATGGCGTAATTCCCGGCTACATGGGGTATGAAGCCGGTCAATCATGTGTAGGTGACCATTTTGAATGGTTTACTGAAAATTGTGTTCCTGCAACCTATTTTGAAGAAGCAAAAGAGAAGGGTATAGACATCCATGAGTTATTAACAGAAAAGGCAAGTAAACTAACTGTCGGTGAAAGCGGTCTCTTAGCGTTAGATTGGTGGAATGGAAATCGTTCAACTCTTGTAGATGCTGACCTTACGGGTGTACTTATAGGAGCTACCCTCCTCACAAAACCGGAGGAAATTTATCGTGCGTTAATCGAAGCAACAGCATACGGTACACGAATGATTGTTGAAACATTCCGTCAACACGGGGTTCCGATAAATGAATTTTATGCATGCGGTGGAATTGCTGAGAAAAATGCCCTGATGATGCAAATCTATTCTGATGTATTAAATATGGAAATTAAGATTTCAGCGTCTTCCCAAACGCCAGCACTAGGCTCAGCGATGTTCGGAGCTGTTGCAGCTGGAAAAGAACGCGGGGGCTACGATAGTATCACAGATGCCGCTAAAGATATGGGTAGAGTAAAAGACTATGTCTATCAACCTATTGAAAAGAATGCAGGAGTTTATGATCAGCTCTTCAATGAGTATGCTCGCCTCTATGATTATTTCGGCCGCGGTGACAACAATGTAATGAAAACGTTAAAGCAAATTAAAAAGGAAAGCTCCTTAGAAAAGAAGGAGGAAACAGTATGTTAGAGCGTTTAAAAAAAGAGGTATTAGAAGCTAACTTGCAGCTTCCTGAACATGGATTGGTTACGTTCACATGGGGGAATGTGAGTGGAATTGACCGTGAACAAGGTCTTGTGGTTATAAAACCAAGCGGTATACCTTACGAAGAGTTAGAAATAACTGATCTTGTTGTTATGGATTTAGAAGGCAGAGTTGTAGAAGGAGCTTTGCGTCCATCTTCAGACACACCAACACATCTTGCTCTATATCGTGCCTTTCCGAAAATTGGTGGAATTGTTCATACTCATTCTCCAGGGGCTACAAGCTGGGCTCAAGCGGGGCGTCCGATTCCTGCGCTGGGTACAACTCATGCGGATTACTTTTATGGGGAAATTCCTTGTACACGTACCCTAACTCAAGAGGAAATTGAACGAGGATACGAACTTGAAACAGGGAATGTCATTATTGAAACCTTTGATAAGGAAAAACTTGATCCGTTAGCAATGCCGGGGATTCTATTATCGGGTCATGCACCATTTTGCTGGGGGAATAATGCCAATCAAGCAGTACACAATGCTGTTGTTCTAGAGGAAATAGCCAAAATGGCTTTGCAAACTTTCCAGCTTAATCCACAGATTAAGCCTATTGATCAATTTTTGTTGGATAAACACTATCTCCGTAAGCATGGAGCTAATGCCTATTACGGACAAAAATAGCGTAATAACTCTATCAATTTAAAATAATCATTCATCACTTAAGGGGGATTTACCTTGTTAACTACTACTAAATCTTATGAGTTTTGGTTTGTAACCGGAAGTCAATTGCTATATGGAGAAGATGTACTAAGACAAGTGGAAGAGAATTCAAGAACGATCGTCAATGGGGTGGACGATGATTCAGCTGTACCGTTTAAATTAGTCTTTAAAGAAGTAGTAAAGGATTCTGAGTCCATTCGCAAACTGATCCTGGAAGCAAATGCGGATGAAAATTGTGCCGGTATTATTACATGGATGCATACCTTCTCACCATCAAAAATGTGGATTGCCGGGCTAACTTCCCTTCAAAAGCCTTATCTTCATTTAGCAACACAATTTAATCGTGATATCCCTTGGGATTCTATCGATATGGATTTCATGAATTTAAATCAAGCTGCACATGGTGACCGTGAGCATGGTTTCATCGCAAGCCGCTTAAAAGTAAAGCGTAAGGTTGTTGTTGGACATTGGGAAAACCCGGAAGTTAGAGAACGCATTGGCAGCTGGATGAGAACGGCAGTTGCTTTTGAAGAAAGTAAAAACTTAAAGGTTGCGAGATTTGGTGATAATATGCGCCAAGTAGCTGTTACCGAAGGGGATAAAGTAGAAGCGCAAATCAAGTTTGGCTGGACAGTGGATGGTTACGGAATTGGTGACCTTGTTCAACGTATGAATGATGTAACGGAACAAGATCTTGACCGGTTAATGGCTGAATATGAAGAGCAATATGACATTACGCCTGAAGGTCTTACTGATGGTCCGATTAGAAATTCCATCCGATATCAAGCAAGAATTGAACTTGGAATGAAAGCGTTCTTAACTGAAGGCGGCTATACCGCATTCACGACCACTTTTGAAGATTTACATGGAATGCAACAGCTTCCCGGTCTTGCTGTGCAGCGTTTAATGGAACAAGGCTATGGTTTTGCAGGTGAAGGTGACTGGAAGACAGCTGCTCTCGTAAGACTGATGAAAATCATTGCCGGCAATGAAGGAACTTCCTTCATGGAAGATTATACGTATCATTTTGAGCCGGGAAATGAAATGGTTCTTGGTGCCCATATGCTTGAGGTTTGCCCAACAATTTCAGCAACCCGTCCTAAAATTGGGGTTCATCCGCTTGGAATCGGCGGTAAGGAAGATCCTGCGAGAATCGTGTTTGATGGAAGAGGCGGTTCTGCACTGAATGCATCTATCGTTGACCTTGGACACCGTTTCCGTCTATTAGTTAATGAAGTAGATGCAGTACAGCCGGAGAAAGATATGCCTAATCTTCCTGTTGCAAGAGTGCTATGGAAAACTCAGCCTTCTTTAAGTCAAGCTGTTGAAAATTGGATTCAAGCAGGCGGAGCCCACCATACTGGCTTCTCATATAAGGTTAAGACCGAACAATTGAGAGACTTTGCCGAACTAGCCGGAATCGAAATGGTCGTTATTAATAATGACACTAATACACAAGCGTTTAATAATGAACTACGCTGGAATGACGTTATTTATCGTTAATCATCTAAACATAAACCAAATAGATAAAGGGTCGCTTTTTGAGCGGCCCTTTTTAATCATTGACAACTTCATATAAAATTCGAGCGACAATATCCTGATCATAGTTTCCAAAGTTTTTTCCATATATCGTTAATCCGCCTTGCTGACTGGAAGTTTGGACATCTCATCGGAGGAGAACCCTATTGTCCAGTTGTTGCACAAATTACACGGGATGCATTAAAAGCATGTATTGAAAATGCCGATCAAATTGCAGAGGGAAATAAGAAGGAATACGGGTATTAATAGAAGCCTTAATAAAATCCGGCTTGGCCATGCTTTTGCTTGGTATTGATAGTGATCTTGTAAAAAGAAGTTTAAGTGAAGCCCATCATTTAAGAGATCGTTTTACGGTATTAAAGTTTCTTAACGGGATTGAAAAAGAGGAACATCATTTAGAATCCGAGAACTAATTGAGCGGATTTATTGTCCGCTATCGGGCAAAATTTAAAAGTAAGAGCTGTCCACTTCCAGGGGCCCCCTAAGTGGGGGGAGTTAGGCTGTTAATCTAGGAATCTTTATTCCCAATTACCTCGGGGGTCGAAATAATCTTTATGATCCATTCATATCAGGGCCATAAAGCTAATATTATATATTTATGTTTAAAGAGCAATCGAAGGGAGGAAGTGGATCATGCAAAGCATGCGTTGGGCGTGGGGCTATATACGGCATTATCGGGTTAGATTATTCATTAGTCTTTCATTTTCATTAGTTATTTCAGCACTTAATATGGTTAATCCTTATTTTGCAGGAAAAATCGTCGATAAAGTTATTTTTGGACATCAAACTAATTTGTTATTGCCCCTTTTAGCAATCATGATTGGAGTTACCATCGTTAAGACTGTTATTCGCTATAATTATCAATTATCGTTTGAGCGTATATCGCAACGTGTTATTTTTAAGCTAAGGGAAAAGTTGTATGATCGGCTTCACCAATTGGATTTCAGTTTTTATGATCGAACCAAAACAGGAGAGATTATGGCTCGAATGACAGGTGATTTGGAAGCCGTCAGGCATTTTATCGCTTGGGGAATTTATATGATTTTTGAAAACTTTACTATTTTAGTATTCGCAATTCTTTTCATGTTTTCCATTCACCCACCGTTAGCCTTGGCTATGCTTGCCGTTACACCGATTATTGGCTTTTTTGCTTACAGATTAGCCTTTACAGTCAGACCGACTTTTACAGAAATAAGGGGACAGTTTGCCAAGTTAAATTCTGTCGTCCAGGAAAACATTAGCGGAAATAGAGTAGTCAAAGCCTTTGCAAAAGAAGACTATGAAATTGATAAATTTTCCTATCAGAACAAAGAGTTCAAGGAGAAGAATCTTCTCTCCGCACGTGTTTGGGAAAAATATTTGCCTGTTCTCGATTCACTTGCAGGTGTTTTATCTGTTGTGATGATTTTAGTTGGCGGATTTATGGTAATCAAAGGTTCCATTACGATTGGACAATTAGTTACGTTCAATTCCTTGATTTGGGCTTTAAATAACCCTATGCGAATGGCCGGATGGCTGATTAATGATGTTCAAAGGTTCATTGCTTCTGCAGAAAAAGTAGAAGACTTGTTGAACGCCAAATCTAAAATAACTAATGATGATATTCGCTACAATGTGAAAAATTTCAAAGGCGTTGTTGATTTTGACCATGTCTCTTTTAGCTACGGGGATGAACCCGTACTCGAAGACATTAACTTTAAAGTGATTCCGGGCCAAACCGTGGGGATCATTGGACCGACTGGCTCCGGGAAGTCAACATTAATGAATCTTTTAAGCAGGTTTTATGATACTACAAGTGGTGAGGTAAGAGTGGATGGAGTCAATGTAAAGGATTGGGATATTTATCATTTACGGGATAAGATAGCGATGGTGATGCAGGATATTTTCCTTTATTCAGATACTATTGAAGGAAATATCGCATATGGAAATCCTGAAGCCTCTATTGAATCGGTTCAATTCGCTGCTAAAGTTGCCGAGGCTCATGATTTTATTTCCGAGCTCCCCGATGGTTACGATACGATTGTAGGCGAACGCGGTGTGGGTCTTTCCGGAGGGCAAAGGCAGCGGATTGCCCTGGCACGGGCCATTCTGAAAGATCCAACCATCCTGATCCTTGATGATACAACCTCAGCCGTGGATATGGAAACAGAGCTACGGATCCAAAAAACCTTGAAGTCCATCCTTCAAGAAAAAACTTGTTTTATTATTGCCCATCGTATTTCCTCTGTCATGGAAGCCGATCTAATCCTCGTTATGGACAATGGCAAGATTATTGAAAGAGGTAAGCATAAAGAACTCATTGAGAAAAAAGGCTATTATTATAATGTATTTAAGAATCAATTTGGGAATTTTGATGATCAGGACCAAGGTAAGGAAGTGATTTCTATAAATGGCGCGGAATAAATTTGATGTAGATGAGGAATTGGAATTCCCTTTTAGTTTCATTCATTTAAAGCGGTTATTGGTTTATATAAAACCTTACCAAAAGAAGATCCTTTTTACCATCTTCATAATGCTGATTGCCAGTGCAGCGAATTTGATTGGTCCCTATTTGATTAAGCAGGCTATTGATGTGAAGATTCCTAGAAAAGACGTAGGGGGGTTAGGGGTTCTAGCAGGAATTTACGTAATTTCACTCATTATTACGGGAGTGTGTTTGAAATATAAAATTAGAATGATGACAGCGATTGGGCAAAGTGTCATTCAAAATATTAGAAAAGATTTGTTTACTCATTTACAAAAATTATCTTTCACTTTTTATGATAGCCGTCCACATGGGAAAATCCTAGTGCGAGTAGTGAACTATGTCAATTCATTAAGTGATTTGCTTTCAAATGGATTAATTAATTTAATTACCGATCTTTTTAGTCTTTTTGTCATTTTAGGTTTTATGTTCTCGATTGATGTAAAGCTGACGCTGCTGTCCATGGTAGGCTTTCCGATCCTGGCAATCGTGATCTTTCTTATCAAAAATGCCCAGCGAAAAGCATGGCAAACTTTGAGTAATAAACAATCAAACATGAATGCCTATATTCATGAAAGTATCAATGGTATAAAAGTGACGCAAGCATTTACAAGGGAAGATGAAAATAAACGAATTTTTCGTGAAGTATCTGAAAGCTATCGGACTTCGTGGATGAAGGCAGTAAAAATTCAATTTCTTCTCTGGCCTTCAATTGAAAATCTCTCTGTTTTTACGGTTTCCTTTATTTATATCATGGGAATATCGTCAATTGGCCATGGAGTGACTGTAGGGGCTTTGATTGCATTTGTTGGGTATATCGGAATGTTTTGGACGCCTTTGACGAATATCGGGAATTTTTATAATGCGATTATTAATGCAACAGCCTATTTGGAGAGAATATTTGAAATGATTGATGAAAAGCCAACCGTAATTGGTGATCCGGATGCCGATGAACTTCGATTAATTAAAGGTAAGGTTGAATTTAAAAATGTCGTTTTTGGATATGAACAGGAAAAAATCCTTGACAACATTAATTTTAAGGTGAATCCCGGTGATACGATTGCTCTTGTAGGTGCAACAGGATCAGGTAAGACAACAATTGTCAGCCTGATTAGCCGTTTTTATGATATAAACAGCGGGCAAATAGAACTTGACGGAGTTGATATCAAAACGGTAACGATTCCATCCCTCAGGAAGCAAATGGGAATCATGCTCCAAGATCCGTTTATTTTTTCCGGTACGATCATGGATAATATCCGCTATGGACGGTTAGATGCATCAGATGAGGAAGTGATTGAGGCTGCAAAAGCGGTTCAGGCCCATCAGTTTATCAGTTGTATGAAGGATGGATATCAAACCGAGGTAAACGAAAGAGGCACAAGGCTCTCCACGGGGCAGAGGCAGCTGATCTCTTTTGCACGGGCACTGTTAGCCGACCCAAGGATATTAATACTTGACGAAGCTACTTCGTCGATTGATACGGAAACGGAGCTTGCCTTGCAAAAGGGGTTGGAGACCTTATTGGTAGGAAGAACATCCTTTATCATCGCCCATCGGCTCTCGACGATTCAAAATGCAACCCGAATCTTGGTAATTGACAAAGGAAGAATTATTGAAGATGGGTCCCACGAGGAATTGATTCGCGGGAAGAGTTTCTACTGGAAGCTGCATAAATCACAGCAACAATCCTTAGAAGTGGGATAATTAAAAGAAAGTATTTATTTATCAAATAAGAATGTTAAATAAAAAAGGCAGAATGAGAAATCTCATCTGTCTTTTTTAATCCAATTCAACCCATTCCTGCGACCACTTCTCGATTTCCTTTAAAACAGGCTCCAACGACCGGCCTTTTTCAGTTAAAGAATATTCAATTCTCACCGGTGTTTCGGGGTAAACGTCTCGTTTAACAATTCCCTCTTGCTCTAAGTCCTTGAGCCTTTCTGATAAAAGTCTCCCGCTGACCGGGAGAGAAGATTCAATAGTACAAAACCGTTGTGGACCGGATAATAGTTGGTAAATGATTAAGCCGGACCATCGCTGACTGATGATCCTCATAGCTTTTTCAAATTTAGGGCATAATGTAGACTGATTCATGAACAATCACCTCTGTAATTCTATTATAGCTAATTATTATTTAAAATAAAGTAATTACATATGATTAATATATTACTTGACATAACTACATTACAAAATTATAGTTAGTTACATAAAGTAACTAATAAGAGGTGAATGAATAATGCTTCCATCTTTATTTTTAGCTCATGGATCACCGATGTTAGCAATAGAGGATACAGCCTATACAAGATTTTTAGAAAGTTTAGGACAAAAATATAAACCAAAAGCGATCGTCATTTTTACAGCTCACTGGGAAACAGAAACGTTAACGATTTCTTCCATAGACGGGACATATGAAACGATTTATGATTTTTATGGGTTTCCACCGGAGCTTTATGCCTTGAAATACCCTGCAAAAGGTTCGCCGAAGCTCGCTTCACTATTAAAAGAAAAGTTTGCAGCGGCTGGAATTTCCTCCATTCCGGATAAAAGCAGGGGTCTTGACCATGGATCTTGGACCATGTTATCAAAGATGTACCCGAATGCCGATATACCAGTCGTTCAACTATCTGTGAATCCTTTTTTAGCCCCTGAACAACAATACCGAATTGGTGAAGTATTACGAGGGCTCGGAAAAGACGAAATTCTTGTAATTGGCAGCGGTGTAACCGTCCACAATCTTCGAATCATAAACTGGGGGCAAACCGAACCCGAGCCTTGGGCAGTTGCTTTCGATGATTGGCTAATCGAAAACATCAATAAACAGGATTTAGAAAGTCTTTTCAATTATGAGAAATTGGCTCCAAATGCGAAGCTGGCTGTGCCAAGACCGGAGCATTTTGTTCCATTATATATCACGATGGGCAGTGGCAGCGGTACTGCGAAAGTCATTCACCGCAGCTATGACCTTGGGACATTAAGTTATCTTTGTTTGGAATTTTAATATTTTCATTCCCATCAATGAAAAATGCCATTTGCGAATGGCATTTTTTTCATTGACCAACATTGTTTAAAAATGGACAAATCCTTTTATTTGCTTTACTGTACAAGTTTAGTAAAATTTAAACTATCAGAGACAGAACCGTCTGATCTTTAGTTATTAAAAGTTCGAATACAAGGAGTTTGATTATGGCCAAAAGTAATAAAAAGACTAAAAAAGAATCTCAATCCTCATCAAAGTTTACCTTCTGGGTCATTGGATTAATCGCCGCTTTTGTTCTAGGATTCATCTTTTTAGGAAATCACACAAAAACAGTGCAAAAAGCGTCAAAAGAAACAATTGACTATTCAGAACAGCCCTTCCTTGGTAAGAAATCCGCACCGGTTTCGATAATTGAATTTGGCGACTATAAATGCCCAAATTGCAAAAATTTTGCTACGAATGTTATCCCGGTAATTCAAAAAGATTTAGTTGATACCGGTAAGGCAAAATTATACTTTTTCAATGATTCCTTCATTAATGTAGACTCGACCCGTTCTGCTAAATTTGCAGAAGCTGTTTTTCATGAGCTTGGGAATGAGACATTTTGGAAATTTCACGAAACTTTGTATAAGAAGCAGCCGGAAGATAGCAATGCTGAAAAAACCGATATTTATGATGAGAAGTTCTTAGTGGCAACATTAAAGGAAGCAGACCCAAATGCTGATGTAAATAAGGTTGTTGCATACTTCCGTGCAAATAAAGCGGATGCTGCATGGCAAAAAGATATGGACTATGCTGCAAAACTGGGTGTAACAGGAACACCGACCATTTTCGTTGATGGTAAGGTATTTAACGGGAAAACATTAGATGATTTAAATTCGATGGTAGCGAAAGCTGCAAAGGGGAAGTAAAATGAATAAATCTCTAAGTCTTTCGTGGATTGCTGCAATCGTCGCCACGCTTGGCAGCTTGTACTTCAGTGAGGTTCGCCACTTCATTCCATGTACACTTTGCTGGTACCAAAGAATTTTCATGTACCCTTTAGCGATTATTTTAGGCATTGCTGTCTACCGGAATGATACCGGAATTTACAAATATGTATTACCGTTGTCTATTATAGGGATGTTGATTTCAGGCTATCATACTGTTCTGCAAAAGATCCCCTATTTACAGCAATTTGAAATGTGCACATCCGGGGTGCCATGCTCAAAGGATTACCTAAATTGGCTTGGCTTTATAACGATTCCGTTAATGGCATTTATCGCTTTTACCATCATAACCATCAGCTTAACGGTTCTTGCACGAAGCAAAAAAGAAGAGACAGCTCGCTAGTCTCTTCTTTTTTTTGTTCTATGTTAAGTCCTTTTAAAATTTTTGCAAAGAATAAGTGGTAACAAATAAATTCTTTGGAGGACTAAATGAAAGCATCGGATGTATTGGTAAGCTGTTTAGAAAATGAAGGTGTGGAATATATTTTTGGGATTATTGGAAAAGAAGTCATTGACCTGGCTGATTCTTTAGCCAGGTCAGAGAAAATAACTTACATACCGGTTCGCCATGAGCAGGGAGCAGCCTTTATTGCGGATATTTACGGACGGGTTTCAGGAAAGCCCGGTGTATGTCTGGCCACACTTGGACCGGGAGCTACGAATCTGTTAACGGGAATATCCGGCGCCAATTTGGATCATTCACCTGTCGTGGCATTAACAGGACAAAAGGGGCTCGAAATTCAGCACCTACACGCACATCAGTATATGGATATTTCCAAGGTTTATGAACCCGCGACAAAATGGGCGGTTCAAATTAAAGATGCCAACACCATCCCTGAAATAATTAGAAAATCATTTAGAATGGCAATGGGAGAAAAACCGGGAGCAGTTGTTATTGAAATACCCGAAAGTATCGCAACCGAAAATGTAACTACCAACCCATTACCCGTTTCGAAATTACCGAAAAGTGTGCCTGCAGACGAATCTCTGGAGCTTGGTTTGAAAATGCTTAATGATAGTAAAAAGCCCTTTATTATTGTTGGAAATGGGATCATTAGGCAAAATGCTGTCAATGAAGCTCAGGCATTTATTCATCAACTATCCTGTCCTGTTACCCACAGTTTTATGGCGAAAGGGCTTCTAGGAAAAGATCATCCGCAAAACTACTATACCTTTGGTTTTAACGAAAAGGATTATGTCCTTCGTGGTATAGAAGAATCGGACTTACTTGTTGTCATTGGCTTTGATTTTGAAGAGAAACTCCCATCTGAGTGGAACAGAAACAAAGTACCTGTCTTACATATTGACAATTTACCAGCGGAAGTGAATGAAGGATATCCGGTAAAAGCGGAATTAGTAGGGGATTTAAAGAAAACATTGCAATTATTCACCACATTAGAAATTATACCAAAGCCTTGGGAGCCATCAGGGGAATTAAAGAAGCGTATTGAAGAGTCCTATTCTATTATCGAAAAAACGAAAGAAGATACCAAGATAACAATTGAAAAAATATTGCATGTACTTGAAAGGGTTCAGCCAGAGCAGACACTAGTAATTTCAGATGTTGGATCACATAAAGTGTCAATTGCAAGAACCTATCAACCAATGGATGCGAACCGGCTAATCATTTCAAACGGCTTCGCATCAATGGGTATCTCCATTCCGGGTGCTATTGGGGCAAAATTGGCCTGTCCTGAAAAAAACATTATATGTATCACAGGTGATGGTGGAGCCTTAATGACTTTTGCTGAACTTGAAACGGCAAAGCGCCTTGGTCTTGCGTTTATCATTATTCTTTTAAATGATTCGATCTTAAAAATTGAAGACGAAATGATGAAGAAGAAATTTGGCGAAAGCTTTGGTGTTACTTTTACAAATCCAGACTTTATTACGTTAGCAAAAAGTTTTGGCGTAAAGGGAATGAAGCCGAAAGACATTATAGAATTTGAAGTGATGCTTTCTGAAGCCATGAGTTTGACCAATGAAATTGTTTTAATTGAGGCAATTCTTCAGCAATCGTTGCAATAAGTATAAATGTCATGATTAACGATGCCGATAAACTAAAAAAGGAGCGGATAAACCTAAGGTTTTCCGCTCTGGCAAAAAAAGTGCCCTTCATTAGATTGTCGGGCAGTTTATATTGGCATTCCCTTTAGTACACGAAAGCTGATCCGACAATGATTAATAAAATAAATAGAACTACGATTAACGCGAAGCTGCTGCGATGCTCAGACATAATCATATCACCTCCTATTGCTTGTCATTACAATGTATGTCTTATTTTAATTTTTGTAATGGACAATCGTTGAAATATATATGGTGAATTTAAATTGTGGGAAAAGTATACAAATTTCCTGTTACATAATGTTTACATGCTGTTAAAATTAGACCATTTTATTCCTAAGGAGGATTTTTTAAGCAGTTTCATTTCTATGGATAACATTTCCTATGATTTATCCAATAGTTTAATAGCGTAGGTTTATATTGCCTATATTTCCTTTACCAATTTTTGGACCAAGAATTGAAATATTACATCTGATAGCCTAATAGTAGACAAACGGACGATCTACTAGGAGGTTATACACATGAAAAAATTCAAAAAACTAATAGTAGCTGCGGGGTTATTGTTATCAATGTCAGCATTTACTTTAAACCTAAAAACGGAAGCAGCAACAGGAACAACACACAAAGTACAATATGGTGAAACTTACTGGAAAATCGCAAAAGGTTTCGGTATTCCTATAAATAGTTTAATGGCGGCAAACCATTATTCAAATCTTTATGCAGGAGAAAACATTATACTCCCTAACTCTCCAATATCAGCTTCAGATAAAGAATTGATGGCACGTTTAGTCCATGCAGAAGCAGTAGGAGAGCCTTATGGTGGGAAAGTTGCGGTCGCAACAGTGATTTTGAACAGAGTTTCCAGCCCGGACTTTCCAAATTCCGTGAAGGGTGTTATTTATCAAATTTCTAATGGCCACTATGCATTCACACCTGTCCAAAATGGTCAAATTAATCAACCGGCTGATGCAGCTTCAAAAAGAGCTGTAAATGAAGCAATAGCTCTTAGAGGAAAAGGTAAAGGTTCTTTATTCTTCTACAATCCTAAAACATCGACTAGCCCTTGGATTTTATCACGTCAAGTGACGGTTACCATTGGAAACCATCGATTTGCAAAATAAAATGGCATAGTCTTAAGCAGAAGAAACAAAAAGCAGTGAATTCCAACTATGGGATTCGCTGCTTTTTTCATTTGTTTATGCAAATTAGAGTAGGTTATGCAAAATTTCATAATATTAAAGGTTTAACTTTTTAAATTACTTTAATGACGGTAAATTAAAGATTGGCATGAAAATTGCAACTATTTTAAATAATAAGTTTTTTCATTAAAATATGAGGAGGGTCTGATGACACTTTAATAAGCTGAGCTCTTAAAGATTTACATCTTCGTTAATGAGTGAAACAAAATGTAAGTGTTTTCAATTGGCTGTTTAGTAAAAGAAATCCGGACTAAAAGGAGCGTTGATTAAATTGGAGAATATTACACTTAAGCGTTCACTTGGGCTATGGGCAATTGTTGGGCTTGGATTAGGTTATATGACACCAACAATTGTGTTTGATACATTCGGGATTGTGTCTAAAGGAACAAATGGTGTTGTCCCGCTTGCATATCTTACCGCTTTAGCTGTTATGCTGTTTACTGCTATTAGTTATGGGAAAATGGTACAGGTATTTCCAAGCGCAGGATCGGCCTATACGTATACGAGGGAAACAATGAACCCGCATCTTGGTTTCTTGGTCGGCTGGGCAGCATTACTTGATTACATCCTTCTCCCAATGGTGAATGCATTAATTATTCGTATTTATATGGTATCCGTATTTCCTGCCGTCCCGGCATGGATTTGGGTTGTCATTTATGTCGGCGTTGTCACCGGAATAAATGCATGGAGTATGGGGAAAACTTCAAATTTGAATTCCCTGCTTGTTGTTTTTGAACTTGTATTAATTGCGGCATTTATTGTTCTTGCCTTTGTTCAGTTTTCCCATGGTATGGGTGAAGGAACCATTTTAACAACTCAACCGCTTTTTCATTCCAATGTACATCTCGGTTCAGTTTTGACAGGAGCTACAGTGGTTTGTTTCTCATTTATAGGATTTGATGCCGTGACAATGTACGCCGAGGAGGCAATTGATCAAAAAACAATGCCTAAAGCGATCATGATGACAGTTCTTATTGGCGGGGCCATCTTTTTTGTCGCCGGTTATTTCGCACAAGCTTTATTTCCGGATGTTTCGCATTTTAAACAGACAGACGACACATTACCTGAAATTGGATTATATGTGGGCGGGGCACTCTTTAAACTTATTTTTCTTGCGGGCGCTTTTGCTGCAACAGTTGCTTCCGGACTTGCATCACATGCAAGTGTATCCAGGCTTTTGTATGTTATGGGACGTAATGGTGTACTGCCAAGAAAGCTGTTTGGTTATGTCCATCCGAAATTCCGAACACCTGTATTTAACGTAATCCTGGTTGGAGTTATTTCATTGCTTGCCATTGCCCCCAGCCTGGAGTTAGTTTCTTCTGTTATCAACTTTGGAGCGTTGATTGCCTTTACTTTCGTCAACTTATCAGTCATTGCCCATTTCGTGTTCCGCCAAAAAAGATATAAAACGGCAAAGGATATTTTCACTTACCTGATTATGCCAATAATGGGGGCAGGATTAACGGGGATTTTGTGGTCTAACTTACATGCTGATGCACTCATAGGTGGACTTGTTTGGGCCGGTATTGGGTTTGTCTATCTGCTTTTCCAGACAAAATTCTTTAAAACCAACATTGCCGATTTTAATTTTGAAGAAGCGGATAGTACTTCAACCCTATAATTATAAAAATGTTTGAAAAAGCGCATTCAACATCTTGAATGCGTTTTTTATAGTTTAATTATAAAAATCCAGAACTGTGAATATTTGTCATTGAGAGCCGATTTGAAGGACAGTATTCCCGTTCCACCGGCGGATGTTGTTCCATTCTTAATGATGGCTTAGTTTTGTGACTGAAAAATGAATCTCAGAAAGGGTAAGGTTCTTTGAAAACCATGAATGGTTTCGAAAAATACCAAAAGTTATGCAAAGACGAATAAATACAGTCATTTTTTCATAAAAACTGAAATTCACCTCCAAAAAAGCCGTCTAAATCGGCTTTCCATGAGTTGGCACGAAAATTGCTATTACTATTTATAACATTAAAAAATGGGGTGTTATGATGGCTGTTGAATTTGTCGGTTCGACAAAAATGGAAGAAGAACAGGAGAAAGAGAATTCGCTGATTGAGTTTCAGGAAACACTTAAGGAAGCTGTTACCATTATGGACTATCCTCCACAGGTTTATGAATTCTTAAAAAAGCCTATGAGATTTTTGGAGGTGAGCATCCCTGTTCGAATGGATAATGGGCAAGTGGAGATTTTCCAAGGCTATCGCGCCCAGCATAATGACGCATCAGGGCCGACAAAAGGCGGGATTCGATTCCATCCGGATGTCACACCTGAAGAGGTGAAGGCGCTGGCGGGATGGATGAGCTTAAAGTGCGGTATAACTGATCTTCCTTATGGAGGAGCAAAAGGCGGCATTGTTTGTGATCCACGAAAAATGAGCTTTGATGAATTGGAGCGATTAAGCAGGGGCTACGTAAGAGCCGTAAGTCAACTTGTAGGTCCAACAAAGGATATTCCTGCACCTGATATGTATACAAATTCGCAAATTATGGCATGGATGCTTGACGAATACGACCACATTCGCGAGTTTGATTCTCCAGGGTTTATAACAGGTAAACCACTGGCACTTGGGGGATCAAAGGGCAGGGAGACAGCTACCTCTAAGGGTGTTTTATATACGCTTCAAATGGTATGTGAATTAAAAAAAATCCCGTTAAAAGATACCCGCGTTATTATTCAGGGCTTTGGGAATGTAGGAAGCTATCTAGCAAAATATTTACATGATTTAGGTGCGAAAGTAATAGGAATTGGGGATGTACTAGGAGGCTTATATGATAAAAATGGCCTTGATATCCCTTATCTTCTCGAAAATAGAGACTCCTTTGGCATTGTTTCCAACCGCTTTAATCACTCGATTTCAAATCAGGAGTTATTGGAAAAAGAATGTGATGTATTGATACCGGCGGCTATCTCCGGAGTAATCAATAAACAAAATGCCAGTAGACTTAACTGTAATATTGTCATCGAAGCGGCAAATGGACCAACTACAAAAGAAGCACTGAAAATACTTGATGAGCGGCAAATTCTAACGGTTCCTGATATTCTAGCCAATTCGGGCGGTGTCATTGTCTCGTATTTTGAGTGGTGCCAAAATAACCAGGGATATTACTGGACTGAAGAAACGGTTGATACTAGGCTAAAAGAAAAAATGACACAGAGCTTTAAAAATGTTTATAACACCTCCAAAAAGTATGGGGTAAATATGAAGATTGCTGCCTACATCGAGGGGATTCAACGGTTAGCGGAAGCTTCTAGATTAAGAGGATGGTTAAAATATTAGTCTTAAAAAATTTTATAACGAAATAAAAGGAGGAATAATAAATGAAGCTGGAGATTATTTCCGAACTGAAAGAACAGCAGCTTAATCATTACTTTTGTATTATTTCAGGTAATCATCGCTATGATTTAACGATTGCTTACTCAGCTCAATTTTATGGAAAAGCGATGGTAACGTCCATACAAAGCGGTAACATGGTGTTACTTTGCCAAGAAGATATTCATTCAGATCAATTTTGGGCTCCAAGATTAGGAATTGAAACCGAGGACATTCCTGACTTTTACGAGTTCTTTGACCTAGTTTTACAAAGCCGGCCTTTTCAAGAACAATACTAAACTTGGGGGGATATTCATGTATTTTGGAGTAGTCATTAGCCCGTTTAGCGGGAAAGTGCAAAAAATTTCAATAAAAAGTGAGTCAAGAATCTATGAATGGGAACCATTATTTAAGATAAAAACAGATGATGGCAGGATAGAAACGATTCATACCGGCTTAAGTGGCGAGGTAGAGTCATTGGAGGTTCAAGAAGGAGATTATGTAATTCCCGGGATGGTCCTTGCTTATATAAAAGAAGATTTATTTGTTACAGGAAGTGATTAATCTTATAGAAAAGGCTATGTTAAAGCTCAATGTTGATTTAGCTCACTATGTTGATTGGAGCGGAAGGCGCGAGACTCCTGCGGGAAAAGCAGGTCAAGGGAGACCCCGCAGGCGCTTAGCGCCGAGGAGGCTCCCGACCGCCCGCGGAAAGCGAGTGCCTGGAGCGGAAATCAACAGGCAAATTTAACAGAGCCATAGAAAAAGAAGATGGACATACATCTTCTTTTTTTAACGGATTTTTTTATAGTTAAACAATTTCGGATTAAGTGATAGTATTAGAGTGATAAGGATATAAGGGGGATGGGAAGTATGTTTGCCGTTGCAAAAGAAAAAGTCATGCCTATTATTTCAGTTGCAGTTGATGAAAAAAAAGATAGTTTACGAGATGCCGTCATAAACAATAAAGAACCCTTTTTATTCTTAAAAAAGCATGATAAATTATTTGCCTATGTAACCTTGAATAATCAATTGCTTGAGAAGATGGAAAAACAAAATTTCCCGTTAGATTTGTTACTCGAACAGGCTAAATCTATTGATAGTATTTGTCATTTAAGTGAGCAAATTTCCCTGCCGGTATTATTCCAAATTGTAGGAGAACCATTTGCGATTATTCGCGGCGGCGACGGTGAACCTGCAGGGTATATTCGTCGTGAAGACGTCTTGGCTGAACTTTTTAGACAAGAAAATAAAAGTGTAGATTTGCTGAAAATCATCCTTACATCGATTCCAATGGGGATATTTGTATTGGATAAGGACAAACGAATTATTAATTGTAATGATGCGGGTTTAAAAATGATTAAATCCACTTCAGAAAAGGTTTTGAATTTTCCTGCCGGAAATATTTTTAGTGCAGAACACATTAACCATGTGTTCGCAACAGGGAAGACGCTACTAAACCATCTTGAAATTACCAACGAAATGGGCGTACTCGTCGATTATAGCCCTATTTTGAACTATGATCATGAAGTGGATGGGATTATTATCGTCGTGCAGGATTTGCCGATGGTAGAAGAAATGGCAATGGAAATTGAATATATTAAGGATTTAAATAAAGATTTAAATGCCATTTTATCGAGCATTTACGATGAAATTCTTGTTGTTAATGCTAAAGGGGAATTAATAAGATACAGCGAAAATATTATTCAGGATTTTTGGAAGGTTGATCTAAAGGAGCTTGTTGGAAAAAATATTCTTGAACTGGAGGACCTTGGCCTTTTTACCCCTTCTGTTACAAGGATGGTGATCGAAAGGAAGAAAAAGGTTTCTGTTGTGCAAGAAACGAATAACGGTAGAAAAATTCTGGCTGTCGGCAATCCGGTCTTTAATGAAAAAAATGAACTGGACCGGATCATTGTTGCTTCAAGAGACATAACCGAAACAACTCGGTTAAAAAGTGAATTGAAGGAAATGAGAAAAATTTCGGAGCAATACAAAAAAGAATTAAATGATTTTAAAAGTAAGGATCGCTTTTTAAAAAAGCTCATTTATTGCAGTCCTAAAATGGATAAAATAATAAATCAGGCCAAAAAAATTGCTGATTTTTCCTCGACAGTCCTAATTTATGGAGAATCCGGAGTGGGAAAAGAAGTAATTGCCCAAGCGATTCACCAACTAGGAAAACGATCAGCAAATCCGTTTCTTAAATTGAATTGCGGGGCTATTCCTGAAAATCTATTAGAGAGTGAATTATTTGGATACGCAAAGGGCGCATTTACAGGTGCGGATAAGAATGGAAAGGAAGGGTATTTCAAACAAGCCGACCAAGGAATTTTGTTCCTTGACGAAATCGGTGAAATGCCGATGCATCTTCAAGTAAAGCTTTTAAGGGTGCTTCAAGAACAGGAAGTCATTCCCATTGGAAGTACCACCTCAATCAAAGTAAATGTCCAGATTATTGCCGCAACGAATAAAAGATTAGAAAAAATGGTTGAGGAAGGGACTTTTCGTGAAGATTTATTCTATCGCTTAAATGTCATTCCTCTTCATATTCCGCCGTTAAGAGAAAGGACGGAGGATATATCGCTCCTTGCCTTCCATTTTCTACAGCAGTTAAATGAAAAATACGATAAAAATTATCATCTAACACCGGACGCCATCAATGTTTTAGAATTTTACTCCTGGCCCGGTAATGTTAGGGAACTGCAAAATATTATTGAAAGATTAGTTGTTTCAGCGGAGGATCAGGCTATTGATGCTGAGTTTGTCAGTCAATTTTTATCTTTAGGTTATGAATATAAAAAAATGAAGCCGGTCATTACCAGAGTCATTCCGTTACAAGAGGCTATCGATTATGTGGAGGAACAACTGATTATATTAGCGATGAATCAATACAAAACGACAACAAAAGCGGCAAAGGCATTAGGAATAAGCCAATCCTCAGTGAGTAGAAAATATCAAAAAATAGTAAGTGAGAAAAATCTTACTATCGAAAACCTATCCGCCCGTTAATCAAAAACTGTTTCAGATACAACCATCTGAAGCAGTTTTTTTTATGCAGAGAATAATAGACTTATGCAATTTTGCATAGCCCCTTAATTAGATTATTTAAAAAATATCGAGGATCGTGTTAGCTTTTCCAAGGGGCGGCCAGTGGCTAGTGTATGTCGCTAAACCGGGCGCTTGCGCCTTTCTAGAAAGATAAGAAAGTATAAATTTTAACTTTGAGAATTGTCTAGCTCCAGCGCCCAGCGACTAGTGTACTTCGCGCACCTCCTTACGATAAGTCAACATCGAATCGCAAAAAACGCGATTCGTGTTTCCTTTATCTCATACGGTGCGCTCCAGTCCATACGTCGCTAAACGGGGCGCTTGCGCTTTTCTAGTTGGCACGCTTCTTGCAAATAAGATAGTGAGAGCTGAAAAAAGGAGGAATCAAAAGAATGGTCGAGATAAAAAAACGGGTTGCCAATCTAAAAATGTTTATTGATGGCGAGTGGCGGGATGCTCAAAATCAAGGTACACGGCCGATTATTAATCCTGCTAATGGTGAAGTGATAACATTTGCTCCTGAAGGAACAGTAGCTGATGCTCGTTCTGCTATCTATGCTGCCCGAAGAGCTTTTGAGGAGGGGAGATGGTCAGGTTTATCAGCACAAGAGAGAGCCTCCTTTTTATTTAAGGTTGCTGACAAAATTGATGAATATGCCGATGAATTAACACAGCTAGAAACAATGGACAACGGTAAAACTTTAAGGGAAGCGGGCTATGATGTTGGGGATGCAGCCGCGTGCTTTCGCTATTATGCGGGGCTGATTACAAAACCCGATGGACAGACCTATCATGTTGCAGATCCAATGCAGGCAATGGTCGTCCGTGAACCTGTCGGGGTTTGCGGATTGATTGTTCCTTGGAATTATCCGATATTAATGAGTGTATGGAAAATTGCTCCTGCTCTAGCTGCAGGAAATACGATTGTTTTTAAACCTTCTGAAGTAACACCGGTTACCTCGAAAAAGTTATTTGAAATCTTTGAGGAAGTAGGCTTGCCAAAAGGGGTAGCCAATTTGTTAATGGGAGCAGGTCCTGTTGTCGGGCATGAAATTGCTTCTCACCCTGAAGTGGATATGGTTTCGTTTACAGGTGGAACGAAAACGGGAAAACATATCATGAAGACAGCAGCTGAAACAATGAAAAAGGTTTCATTAGAATTAGGCGGAAAATCACCAAATATTATTTTTGCCGATGCTGATTTTGAAACCGCTGTCGATTATGCTTTATTTGGAATTTACGCCGGTGCAGGTCAGGTATGTTCTGCCGGCTCGAGAATCCTTGTAGAGGAAAGTATTTATGATAGGTTTGTAAACAGTTTTGTTGTAAGGGCAAACCAAATAAGAGTAGGTCCCGGGGAGGCTTCACATTCTGAGATGGGGCCGCTTGTAAGCCGGGAACATCTTGAAAAGGTTCTTCATTATATTGAGCTTGGGAAAAAAGAAGGTGCTGTCCTGGCTTGCGGCGGGAAGCGGATTGTTTCCAATGGTTTAGACAAAGGTTACTTTGTTGAACCAACAGTCTTCATTGATGTGAAGCAGGAAATGAGAATTGTTCAGGAAGAAATTTTCGGTCCTGTTGTTGTTATCCAAAAATTCAAGGATGAAAGCGAAGCAGTAAAACTTGCGAACAGTACTGTTTATGGGCTTGCCGGTGCAGTATTTTCCAATGATGGAGCAAAGGCATTAAGGGTTATTAAAAAACTTCGCGCCGGGATTACCTGGATTAATTCCTATCACCCCACTTATAACGAGGCCCCGTGGGGCGGTTATAAGCAAAGCGGTATCGGACGGAGTCTTGGCACCTTTGGCCTGGAGGAATTTCAAGAAATTAAACAGATTAATATTAACCTGCAAGTAGAGCCAATTGGCTGGTTTTCAAATTAAAAATGAATGAGGAGCGATAGTATGATTGATTTAAATAGCGAATTAAAAAATAAGCAGGAGCGAAATGTTACCGATTACATTAACAAGGTTTTAAGTTTAATAGAAAAGGAGGAAATTAATAAAGACGAAGCTGCATGGATTACCCAAGAAACAGTAGATGGCTTCAGGGAGCACGTGAACCCGGGCTTCCTAGCTTATCGGAAAACAGTGACAAAAGACACTCAATTTGCCGCAGTGGAATGGTCGGATACCGGTTCCTGCTTTAAGGATGTAAACGGCAAGGAGTATATTGATTGTCTTGGCGGGTTTGGCATTTATAATGTTGGTCACCGTAATCCAAAGGTAGTAAAAGCAGTTACCGATCAATTGAAACGTCAGGCACTTCACAGTCAGGATCTTCTTGACCCTCTTCGGGCGATGCTGGCAAAAATATTAGCCGAGATAACTCCGGGTGATTTGAAATATGCTTTTTTCACAAATAGCGGGACAGAAAGTGTGGAAGCGGCTTTAAAGCTCGCCAAAATGTATAGTGAGCGGACGACCTTTATTTCCACAACTCGCGCTTTCCATGGGAAAAGCCTTGGCTCGTTATCAGGCACGGCAAAAGGAATGTTTCGAAAGCCTTTTCTGCCATTAATCCCCGGCTTCCGGCATGTGCCATTTGGCGATATCGATATGATGAGAAAAACATTTGAGGTGTGTTCTTCTGTTGGAGAGGATGTAGCTGCGGTTATTCTGGAGCCGATACAGGGCGAAGGGGGCATAATCCTGCCGCCTGAAAACTACCTGATGGAAGTAAGAGAGCTTTGTGATCAATTTGGTGCATTACTGATTTTTGATGAAGTACAAACTGGCATGGGGCGTACCGGCAAGATGTTTGCAGCCGAATTGTATGGGGTTGTTCCTGATATTATCTGTCTTGCAAAGGCATTTGGCGGTGGTGTGATGCCGGCAGGTGCAATTGTAGCGAAAGAGGAAGTGTTTAAGAGCTGGTTCCCGAATCCATTTATGCATACGACAACGTTCGGAGGAAATCCATTGGCGTGTGCTGCGGCGATTGCTACGATTGGGGTTTTGATTGAGGAGAAATTACCGGACAGAGCTGCAGTGGTTGGCGAATATTTTCTTGAGGAGCTGAAAAAAGCTGCCAAAGGCCACGAAGATAAGGTTCTTGAAATTCGCGGCAAAGGGTTAATGATTGGCATCGAATTCCATAAAGATGAAATTGGCTATGAGGTATCAAAAGGGATGTTTGATTTAGGTGTACTTGTTGCGGGAACATTGATCAACTCGAAGACAATCCGAATTGAGCCAGCGCTAACAATTGGCTACGAAGAGATTGATAAAGTCGTAGGCACCTTTAAACAAGTCCTTTCCGAAGTGAAGGAATAACTTTTTCAAATATGACGGGATTGGCACGACGTAAGGAGGCTGAAGTAAACGTGGAAAAGAAATATGTAAAGCTTCAAACAGCTATTCCTGGTCCAAAATCTAAGGAACTGCTCGAACAACGGAATAAATATGTACCAAAAGCAATCAGCAATAATTGCCATTCCTTTGTAAAAAAGGCACAGGGAGCCATTGTTGAAGATGTTGACGGCAATATGTATATCGATTTTGCCGGTGCAATTGGAACATTAAATGTCGGACATACACATCCAAGAGTTGTCAGGGCTCTACAGGAACAGGCAAGTCAATTTATCCATACAGGCTTTAATGTCATGATGTACGAATCCTATATTAGACTTGCGGAAAGACTTTGCAAGCTTGCTCCAGGTGAATTTGCAAAACAGGCAGCTTTTTTTAACAGTGGTGCGGAGGCCGTTGAAAATGCTGTGAAAATTGCCCGGAAATTCACTAAACGCCAAGGGATCGTTTCATTTACCCGTGGATTCCATGGGAGGACGTTAATGACGATGTCAATGACCAGCAAAGTTAAACCGTATAAGCTCGGATTCGGACCATTTGCTCCTGAGGTTTATAAGGCACCGTACCCATATGTTTACAGACGCCCCGAAGGTATGACCGAACAGCAATATAGTGCGATGATTATTGAGCAATTTGAACAATTTTTACTTGCGGAGGCAGCTCCTGAGACCATTGCTGCTATTGTTATGGAGCCTGTTCAAGGAGAAGGCGGTTTCATTGTGCCGGATCAGGCATTTGTGCAAAGGGTAAGAGAAATCTGCAGTCAATTTGGAATTGTATTTATCGCTGATGAAATTCAAACCGGCTTTGCCCGGACAGGAAAATACTTTGCTATTGAACATTTTAATGTGGTTCCTGATTTAATCACAATCTCAAAATCAATGGGTGCAGGTGTTCCAATCAGTGGTGTTATTGGGAAGGCGGAAATTATGGATGCGGCAGATATAGGAGAAATTGGCGGAACCTATTCAGGCAGTCCGCTGGGCTGCCGGGCGGCATTAACCGTTTTAGATATTATCGAAAGTGAAAAACTGAATGATAGGGCTCAAAGATTAGGAGAAAGAGTGATTGGAAAAATGAAGCACCTGGCCAGCCGCTTTGAGGAAATTGGCGATGTACGCGGGGTTGGATCGATGTGTGCCATGGAAATAGTAAAAAATAGACAGGATAAAACTCCTGATAAAGAGACAGTTGCCAAAATTGTTAAGGCAGCTTGTGAGCGCGGTCTTTTATTGTTAAGTGCAGGAATTTACAGTAATGTCATTCGAATTCTCATGCCATTAACGATAACGGATGAACAGCTGGAGGAGGGGTTACAAATTCTTGAGGAAGCAATCGAAGCAGTTTTGACCAATGACCCTGCTTTATCAATTGGGAGGAACTAGGATGGAAAAGATAAAGCAAAACTATCCAATCTATCCGATGTATATTGATGGAAAATGGGTTGGAAATGATCATAAGACATTTACTGAAATCATAAATCCCGCAACCAAGGAAGTAATTGGCGCCGTTCCGACCGGAGGAGCCTATGAGGCGGAGCAAGCAGTTGATTCTGCAGCCAAGGCTTTCAAATCGTGGTCGAAAAAGACGGCTGACGAGCGCTATCAGATCTTGATGAGATGGCACTATTTAATGGAAGAACACAAACAAGAGATTACTAGAATTATGACGATTGAGCAGGGAAAACCATTAAGGGAAGCGTTAGGAGAGGTCCAATATGCGAATGATTTTATTTCCTGGTATGCAGAAGAAGGGAAAAGGATTTATGGTGAAACCATTCCTGCCTCACACCCTAATAAACGGATTCTAGTCAGAAAAGAACCTGTTGGCGTGGTGGCAGCGATTACCCCTTGGAATTTCCCTGCAGCGATGATTACCCGAAAAGTAGCTCCGGCTCTAGCAGCAGGGTGTACAGCTGTAATTAAGCCTGCTGCCCAAACACCGCTTACTGCTTTGAAAATCGCAGAGCTTGCCCATGAAGCGGGTATCCCGAACGGTGTGTTAAATGTCATAACGGGAAAATCTGCTGAAATTGGCGACGTTTGGCTGAAGGACCCGCGTGTAACGAAAATTACCTTTACAGGTTCGACAGAGGTTGGGAAAACCTTGATGAGAGGTGCTGCAGAAAATGTAAAAAAAGTATCGCTTGAGCTTGGCGGCAATGCCCCTTTTATCGTCATGGAGGATGCTAATTTAGCGAAAGCCGCAATCGGACTTGTCCAATCAAAATTCCGAAATGCAGGTCAAACATGTATCTGTACCAATCGGGTATATGTTCAAGAAGCTGTTGCAGAGCAATTTATTACCCTTTTTCAAATAGAATTGGAGAAGCTTAAGGTTGGAAACGGTTTAGAAGAGGGAACCGATATTGGCCCATTAATCGATAAATCTGCTTATAAAAAAGTGGAAGGGCTGGTCACGGATGCGCTAAAAAAGGGAGGAAAAGTCACTTACAGCGGGCTTAAGCCTGATGAAGAAAACGGCTATTTCTATGCCCCTACCATTCTAACCAATATTAACGATGATATGGACTGTATGAAGGATGAAATCTTTGGCCCTTTAGCTCCAATTTCGACATTCCAAACCGAAGAGGAAGTCATTGCTCGGGCAAATAACTCTTGCTACGGATTAGCTGCTTATGTTTATACGGAAAATTTAAGCCGCTCTTTTAGAATCACAGAGCAGCTGGAGTACGGAATCATCGGACTTAATGATGCATTACCTTCAGCCGTCCAGGTTCCCTTTGGGGGTTATAAAGAAAGTGGAATTGGTAGAGAGGGCGGACATTACGGGATTGAAGAATTTTTAGAAGTAAAATATATATCCATTGGTTTGGATTTAAATTAAACTACTGCCTCATTCTTTTGAACCTCCTTCCGGAGGAATATACATGAATGTAAGCCGGTGAAACATTCAGTGCTCCTTTTTCATTGATTGTTTTCGCTGGCTTTTTTCACAGAATTAGTGGTGTTAATACAATAAAATGGGGGGAAGTTCATTGCCGGGGCCATTGTATGGTATTAAAATTGTTGATTTATCCCGTGTTTTAGCTGGGCCCTATTGCACAATGATCTTGGGTGACATGGGGGCAGAGGTAATAAAAATTGAAAGTGTTGATTCAGGCGATGAGACAAGGGGGTGGGGTCCTCCTTTTTTAGAGGGGGAAAGTGCTTACTATCTTTGTGCAAACCGAAATAAGCAGGGAATGACCTTAAACTTAAAAACGCAAAAAGGAAAAGAAATTTTGCAAAAGCTGATTTCCAATGCCGATGTGGTCGTTCAGAATTTTAAACCCGGAACGCTCGAAAGAATGGGCTTTGGTTATAAACAGATGAAGGAGGTAAATGAAGGGATTATTCTTGCATCTATCAGTGGATTCGGCTCTGACTGCCCCTATGCCCATCTTCCGGGCTATGATTATATTATTCAAGCAATGTCCGGGTTAATGAGCATTACAGGCGAAAAGGAAACCAAGCCGGCAAAGGTCGGTGTTGCGATTGCGGATGTTCTTACCGGCCTATTTACTTGTATTGGTATTTTGGGAGCAATCCAGCACCGAAATAGTATGGGGGAAGGGCAGGAAATCGATGTTTCGTTATTTGATTCCCAGCTTGCTGCATTAGTGAATGTTGCCGGCAATTATCTATCTACAGGTGAGATTCCAAAGCAACTTGGTAATTCACATCCCAATATTGTGCCTTATCAGGTGTTTACTGCTTGTGATGGGGATTTTGTCATCGCTGTAGGCAATGACCGGCAATATCGAAATCTAGCCATCCTGCTCGAAGATGAGAAACTGCTGTTGGAGCAATATGAAACAAATACAGGCAGGCTGAAAAATAAGGGTGAACTTATAAAAATTATCGCCGCGAGGATTAATACGAAATCAAGAGATGAGTGGAAACAATTGCTTGACAAAGCAGGCATCCCGAATGGGCCAATTTACAATGTGAAAGAAGCACTGGAATCTGAGCAAGCTGGCTCGAGTGAAATGGTCGTGAAGGTAAAACATCCTACTATCTCCAACTTAAAGCTGGTTGGCTCACCATTAAAGTTTTCAAAAACGCCGGTAGAAATAGAAAAGCATCCTCCCTTGCACGGAGAACACACAGAAGCAATTCTACTAAAGCTAGGCTATTCAAAATCAGAAATCGTGAAATTAAAACAAGAACATATTCTATGAGGAGGCAGTAAAATGAATTTTTCATTAACAGAAGAACAAAAAAGCGTGAGAAAGGTAGTTAGATCGTTTGTGGATCGGGAAATCATCCCTTTTATAAAGGAGTGGGATGAGAAAGGCCATTTTGAAACGAATATTTTGAAACGTTTGGCCGAATTGCAGCTAATGGGGGCATGCATTCCTGAAGAATATGGCGGAGTGGGAATGGATTATAATACACTGGCCATTATTTGCGAAGAGTTAGAACGGGGGGACACTGCCTTCCGAACAGCAGTTTCTGTTCATACCGGATTAAACAGTATGACTCTACTACAGTGGGGCACAGAGGAACAAAAGCAGAAATACCTCGTACCTCAAGCACTTGGGGAAAAAATTGGCGCTTTTGGGCTGACGGAGCCGAATGCCGGATCCGATGTTGCGGCGATGGAAACGACTGCTGTTAAAGAAGGAGACTACTATCTCATAAATGGATCAAAAGCATGGATTTCCTTATGTGACGTAGCGGACAACTTCTTAATTTTTGCCAAAACGAATTCCGGAGCGAAGCATCAAAGTATTTCCTGTTTCATTGTTGAGCGAACTTTTGCAGGGGTTTCTACGAAAGCCATTAAAGGGAAGTTAGGAATACGGGCCGGAAATACTGGTGAAGTGTTTTTAGATAATGTTCGAGTTCCAGCCGAAAATTTACTGGGATATGAGGGCGAAGGATTTAAAATTGCTATGTCAGCCTTGGATAATGGCCGTTTTACCGTTGCTGCAGGAGCCTGCGGGACAATTATGGCGTCGCTTGAGGCAAGCGTGAAGTATTGTGAAGAACGAAAAACGTTTGGAAAAGAAATAGGAAGGCATCAGCTTGTTCAACAGATGATTGCCAAAATGTCAGCTAATCTTGAGATAGCACGTTTACTGGTGTTAAAAGCAGGCTGGTTAAAAAATAGCGGAAAAAGAAACACACAAGAAACCTCTTTGGCAAAATGGATCTCATGCGATGCCGCTTTTGAAGCTGCAAACGACGCCGTGCAAATTCACGGTGCCTATGGATTCTCAAATGAATTTCCTGTCGAGCGTTATTTACGGAATGCAAAGGCACCGGTTATTTATGAAGGAACAAGAGAAATCCATACCATTATGCAGGCGGAGTATGCCCTTGGATATAGAGAGGACAAAACACTTCGAAAAATGCTTCCGGCATGGCCGTTTGAAGAGGCTGCTATCGAATGTTAATAATTGGGCTAGTTTAAGTCCTATTTTAAAGGGGAGTTGATATGTTTGTCTAAAGAGGTACATTCCATTGATAAAGATGTTGCGGACCTTGCGAGTCTTGGTTATGAGCAGGAGTTAAAGAGAAATCTTAATTTCTTTTCCAATTTTGCCATTTCGTTTTCCTTTATTTCAGCAACCACAGGTATATTTAGTTTGTTTGGATTTGGTTTAACCACAGGTGGTCCCGCTTTTATCTGGAGTTGGCCTATTGTATTCGTTGGTCAACTGCTCGTTGGACTTACGATGGGAGAAGTCGCTTCTCACTATCCTGTCGCGGGTTCTATTTATCAATGGACAAAGCACCTTGTAGGCAACACCTATGCATGGTTTTCCGGTTGGATTTATTTGGTCGCATTACTTGCAACTATCGCCTCTGTCGATTTTGGCGGGGCGCCATATATAGCACAGCTAATGGGATTGGATGCTAAAAATCATACTTTACTTGTCCTTATTACTGCAGTCATCGTGATCCTACAAACCCTAATCAACGCATTCAGCGTTAAATTGACTGCCCTTGTTAATAATATTGGAATGATTGCTGAAATTGTAGCCATGATTGTGTTGGCCATTGCCCTTTTTGCTGTTGGGATTCATCATCCTTTTAGCTTTACGTTTGAAACCGCAGGAACAGCTGGAACAGGAAGCTATTTACCTGTATTCCTTGCTGCCATGCTGACTTCTACATGGGTGTTATTTGGTTTCGATTCTGCAGGCAGTCTCGCAGAAGAGGTAATTAACCCTCGACGGGTAGTTCCCAAAGCCATTATATCTTCTTTGGTATTGACTTTTATCATTGGCGGGTTAGCTTTGTGGGCGTTCGTGCTTGCTATTCCTAACCTGGATGAGGCAATGAAGGCTGCAGTTCCATTAACTTATATTCTGGAAAAGAATCTGGGAACAGGGATATCTAATGCTTTTATCGTCTTAGCGTTAATTGCTATTTTCGTATGCGGCACAGCTGTGCAGGCAACCGTATCCCGTTTATTGTTCTCCTTCGGTCGTGATAATAAAATTCCCGGCTCCAAGCTATGGGCCAGAATGTCAAGAAAGCATGATACACCAGTGGCGGCCATTGTATTTAGTGGATTATTTACGATTCTGTTAGTTCTTTCCGCTTCAGCTGAGACCTATATCGTCAACATTTGCGTTGTCGGAATCTATCTTGCTTACTTATCTGTGACCGTTGGTGCACTTATCGCTCGAAGGCGAGGGTGGATTTCAGTTACCTCTCCCTGGAATTTAGGAAAATGGGGACCCGGGGTGAATCTTTTATCCCTTCTCTGGGGTGTGTTCGTTATTATCAATCTTTGCTGGCCACGCTCGCCGGATCAGCCTTGGTATATAAATTATTCTGTCCCGCTCTTGGCCATAGGTGTCTTATTACTAGGTGCTGTATACTATTTTGCTTCTGTGTATCCTAGTGATAAAGTCTTCCGGGAGAACGCTGAATCTGTTCATTTTGGACTTGAGAAAGATTCCTGATGTATGAGGGAACAAAAGAAATTCATATAATTTTCCAAGCTGAGTATGCTCAGTAATCAAAAAAACTAGTTAAAAAAGCCGTGTTGTTAGATTATAAAACACACGGCTTTTTTTATTTTTAATTTTTGTTTCAGCTTAGCTTGGTTTATTTTTTCTTTAAATTTTATTATTCTCTGTGTTACGATAACGTATAAAAGCGGAAAGAGAAAAGAGGGCGGGTTAAATGATTAAAACGATATTGTTTGACGTTGATGGGGTTCTTTTAAGCGAGGAGCATTATTTTGATGCCTCGGCACTGACGGTTTGGGAGATGTTAATAAGTAAAAATTACTTGGCCTTGTCACCTGATAAATTTAAGACGGATTATACTGAAGATGAAATTAAAGAAATTAGAGAACATGTTTTCCAACATGATACAGTCCTTAAGTTTCAAAAGTCACGCGGGTTAAACGCCAACTGGGACATGATCTATTTAACATTTGGTTACCAGTTGATACACCTGTTGTCGCAAGTTAAAGATACGGAATTTGAAAAAATTAACAACTGGCTCCAAAAGGCAATAGATAGGGAAGTATTAGTCGAAATCGGAAACACACTCAATCAATATCATGTTACTGTCCAATTCGAGACGTTTGTTGAGGATTTCGAGCGGTCAGATGCTACAAAGCAGGAATTACTTGGTTATCTTAATCAACTGGCAAAAGAAAAGCTTGGGGTTGAAACGGATATATTTAAGGGACAAGATGCTCTTTGGTCAGTATGTGAACATGTGTCCCAAGAATGGTATGTAGGGGATGAGAATGTCATAACCTCAACGGGCAGACCGTCTGTTCAGCTAGGGAAGAAAGGTTTTTTAGCAAATGAAACGACTTTAGCTGCTTCGGACGAAATCGATAAGCTGTTTCAATTTTTAACAAACTCCGGTTTCAAGATTGGGATTGGCACAGGAAGACCGGCCTTAGAAACGATTCAACCGTTTCACCATTTAGACTGGCTTAAGCATTTTGATGAAAATCATATAGTGACTGCAGATGAAGTATTGAAGGCGGAAAATGAATTAACATCAAGGAAATCATTATCCAAGCCACATCCTTTTACCTATATCATGGGACTTTACGGCAAGGACACACCGAGTGATCAGTGTTTACAGATTGAATTACCAATAGAAAATGGGGAAGGGATTTTAATTGTCGGTGACTCTCTGGCTGACTTGCTGGCAGCAAGACAATTGGGGTGCAAGTTTGCAGCTGTGTTAACCGGCCTTTCCGGTAAAGATGCCAGAAGCGACTTTGAAAAGCATGAAGCAGATCATATTTTAGATTCTGTTTTGGATTTGAAAGATATTTTATAAATAAAGGCTATTTTCGCATAGATTGTTGTTTTTCGTATAAGTTTATCAACCCGTATAATTAGAAGCTTCGTGGCATCTTTTCGTAAGAACATTTGCGAAAATTGCCTAGAAACTTAGTAAATGAACTTTATTAAGCTTCAAAAGCAACAAAGTTTACGAAAAGAGCCTAAATAAAAAAGGGTGATTGCGCAATGCAATTACCCTTTTTAAAAGATTAGGAAGCTTTTCTTATACTGTTTCTACTTTATGAAGTTCCTGGCGTCCGGGTTCGAATGTATCGACATTGGATAACTCTAAAAATTGTGCTTCGTTTAATCCATTTATTAATGTCAGAGCTTGAATGACCTCGGCGCTTACTTTTTTATCAAGCGTTAAAACCATGACTGCCTGGCCGCCAACCGTTGTTCGGCCTACTTGCATTGTACCGATATTGATTTGATAATCCCCAAGTAAAGAACCAACCTTTCCAATCATACCCGGCATGTCTTGATGCAAGATGTATAAAAGATGTTCTTCAGGTCTAACATCGATACGATAGTGGTTCATTTTTACAATTCGTGCTCCATAGCCGTTTAACACTGTTGCCCCAACAGTAGCCGTTTCGGTACCTTGTGAAACTGTAAGTTCCATATAATTGGCAAAGCCTTTATTAGTGGCATTTTTTTGGACATTATAGGAAACTCCCTGTTCTTTCAAAAGATGGAGGGCATTGATCAGATTAACAGAGTCACTTAAATGATGAGAAAGTACTCCTTTAATCATAGTACGTGTTAATAGTTCTGTATCCTCATCAACCAAATCTCCATGATAATTGATTTCGATTTTTGATGGTGCTTCTTTTAATAATTGGATGACTAACTGACCGATTTGATCGCCAAGCAAAAGATATGGCTGCATTTTTTGTTGCACTTCGCCGGACATTTGCGGCATATTGACAGCATTTGTAATCGATTGTGATTCGAAAATCTCAATAATTTCTGCACTTACCTCTTGAGCTACTTTTTCCTGTGCTTCAACAGTGGAAGCTCCAAGATGCGGCGTAACGATAATATTTGGATTATGAAGCAATTCCGGATCCGCTACCGGTTCTTTTTCAAAAACGTCCAGGGCTGCACCTGCAACATGTCCTGATTGAATTGCCTTAACCAACGCCTTTTCATCGATAATCCCGCCGCGGGCACAGTTGACAAACCGTACACCTTTTTTCGTTTTACGTAAGTACTCTTCATTTACCAGCCCTTTAGTATCTTTTGTTAAAGGTGTATGGATTGTAATAAAATCGGATTCACGGGCAATTAAATCGAGACTTGCTTTAGTCATCCCTAGTTTTTTTGCTCTTTCTTCTGTTAAATACGGGTCGAACGCTAAAATAGTCATCCCAAAGCTTTTTGCACGTTTGGCCACTTCAGTTCCAATCTTACCCATGCCGATTACACCAAGGTTTTTTTTGTATAATTCGACGCCTTTAAAAGAGTTGCGATCCCATTCACCGGTTACTGTTTTTTGGTGGGCTTGGGGAATTTTCCTAGCCAATGAAAGCATCATGGCTAAGGTATGCTCCGTAGCGGCAATGGTGTTGGCACCCGGGGCATTAATAACAATAATTCCTTTTCGCGTTGCAGCATTCACGTCAATGTTATCTACACCAACACCTGCTCTGGCAATAACTTGTAACTGATTAGCAGATTCAAGTAATTCTTCCGTTACCTTTGTTTGGCTGCGTACGATTAGGGCATCATAATTTCCAATGATTTTTTTTAATTCCTTCTCCGGCAGAGTTGGCTGACGATCCACCGTAAAATTGGGATGGTCAAATAAGCTTTTTAAACCAGTGTCACTAATTCCATCAGTTACAAGTACCTTATACATGTTCAATCCAAACCTCCTAAGTTTTTAAAAGATTAATAAAAAATAAAGCTGGAAAACTTTATATCTGTAGCACAAGCCCCCGGTTAAGGTACATCTGCTTAAAAATAAAAACGCCCCTCATAACAGACAAATGGTCTTGTTATGAGGGACGTGAATAAACGCGTGGTACCACCCTCGTTTGCTGCAAAATTTTGCAGCCTCAACATTCTAACGGATCATTCCGGGCAAGCCTACACATGCATTTTCAGCTAGCCAGTTCAGAAGGGCTGGGTAATGTAAGAAAGGACACCGGTTTGCAGCAACCACCGGCTCTCTAAAGACATTTCATACTACCGTCTTCGTCATCACTTTTATTTTTTGATTGAATATACGGAATATTCTACATGCATACCTTTAATCTTGTAAAGAGCTAAATATAATTATTTTTCTTAATAATTTATAAAAAATTTTTTTGAATTATAATAGTCCATTAACAACGCGTAAGTAAGCGATTACATAATTATTTATTGAGAGCACAACTATTGTAAAAATATTAAGAGAATCATATAATGTCTACTATATAAATACAATTGTGCGCTTGAAAAGGACAAATTAGGAGGGTAACTCATGAAAGCAATTTCGATTGGATTATTAGGATTAGGAACTGTTGGTTCCGGAGTAGTAAAAATTATCGAAAATCACCAAGATAAATTAATTCACCAAATTGGATGCCCTGTTGTTATAAAAAAAATTCTTGTCAAAGATGTACATAAAACAAGGCCTGTCGAAGTGGATACCAGTTTATTAACCTCTAATGCTGATGATATTCTTCATAACGAGGAGATTGATGTTGTTATTGAGGTACTGGGTGGTGTCGCTGATACAAAAGAATATTTGCTAAGCGCCCTCCGTCAAGGAAAGCATGTCGTTACAGCTAATAAAGATTTAATGGCCCTGCACGGTTCTGAGTTGTTAAGAGTGGCTTCTGAGCATGGCTGTGATCTGTTTTATGAAGCAAGTGTTGCCGGAGGTATCCCGATTCTAAGAGGCTTAGTAGATGGTCTTGCTTCGGATCGAATTACGCAAATGATGGGAATTGTGAATGGGACAACGAACTATATCTTAACAAAAATGAGCCAAGAAGGCTTGGCATATGAAGAGGTTCTTAAAGAAGCTCAGGTACTCGGATTTGCAGAAGCGGATCCAACATCTGATGTGGAAGGACTTGATGCGGCCCGTAAAATGACTATTTTAGCTACATTAGGTTTTTCGATGCATATAGATTTAGAAGATGTTAAGGTAAGTGGTATTACAAATATTACAGAAGAAGACCTGAGATATGGAAAACAATTAGGTTATACGATGAAACTCATCGGTTTCGCGCATCGTGAAGGAGAAAAAGTCGAGGTAAGTGTGCAGCCTACTTTCTTATCTGATAATCATCCGCTAGCCTCTGTTCAAAACGAATATAATGCTGTTTACGTTTATGGTGAAGCTGTTGGTGAAACGATGTTTTATGGACCGGGTGCAGGAAGCTTACCGACTGCAACAGCGGTTGTTTCCGATTTAGTGGGAGTTATTAAAAACCTAAGGCTTGGCGTCAATGGACGGAGTGCTGTTACACCACAATTTCCAAAGCAATTAAAGGACGACACCGAAAAGTACTCTAAATACTTCCTGCGAATTCATGTCCGGGATGAGGTTGGTGTTTTTGCAGATATTACTTCTCTTTTTGCAAAATACGGTGTAAGCTTTGAGAAAATACTTCAGTTACCGATAAAGAAAAATGAAACTTCAGAAATCGTTTTAGTAACACATCGATCTTCGTTAACTAACTATGAAAAGATTTTATTGGAATTAAATGATTTACAAGCAGTGAAGGAAATAAAAAGTTCATATCGTGTGGTGAGGAAATCATTATGAGATGGCCGGGTTTATTAGAAGCATATAAAGAATTTTTACCAGTAAATACCGAAACACCTCTCCTTTCGTTAAATGAAGGAAATACGCCATTAATTAAGCTCGATCGCCTTTCAAAGGAATGGGATGTTGAGCTATATGTAAAAATGGAAGGGGCAAATCCAACGGGGTCTTTCAAGGATCGCGGGATGGTTATGGCTGTCGCTAAAGCAGTAGAAGAAGGAAGTAAGACTGTCATTTGCGCCTCAACAGGAAATACTTCTGCATCCGCTGCAGCGTATGCGGCACGGGCCGGGTTACGTTGTATTATTGTCATTCCTGAAGGGAAAATTGCGATGGGAAAACTGGCACAGGCAATGATGTACGGGGCAGAAATTATTTCGATAAAGGGGAATTTCGATCAAGCGTTGCAAATGGTTCGAAATATCAGTGAGGAAGAGCCGATTACACTCGTAAATTCCGTCAATCCTTTTCGATTAGAAGGACAAAAAACCGCTGCCTTTGAGGTTTGTGATCAGTTGGGATTTGCACCTGATATTTTAGCAATTCCGGTAGGGAATGCCGGTAATATCAGCGCATACTGGAAGGGATTTAAGGAATTCGCAACTAAAAAGGGGACGGGACTGCCAAGAATGTTTGGTTTTGAAGCAGCAGGTGCAGCTGCACTTGTTCATAATCGTATATTCGAAAATCCTGAAACCATTGCAACCGCGATAAGAATTGGGAACCCTGCAAGCTGGAACTTAGCGGTTAACGCTGTAGAGGAATCAAATGGCAGGTTCGACGAAGTCAGTGACGATGAGATTTTATTTGCTTATAAAAAAGTTGCCGCAAGTGAAGGAATTTTTGCCGAACCGGCATCCTGTGCATCCCTTGCAGGTGTTTATAAAAATATTCAAAATGGCAAAATAGGAAAAGGTACGAAAATAGTAGCTGTGCTAACTGGGAATGGCTTGAAGGATCCGGATACGGCGATTCAGAATAGTCAAGTTAAATTGATTCAATTGCCCAATGATGAAGGGGCAGTGACTGAACATATTAAAGGAGTTGTCTTAAGATGACTCAAGAGAATCGTTTTATCATTAAAGTACCGGCAAGTTCCGCAAACCTGGGTCCCGGTTTCGATTCGATGGGGGTTGCCCTGGATTTGTATTTGCAGGTAGAGGTAGAAGAAAGTGATAAATGGGAATGCCATTCTACATCCGCTGATTTAAAGGATCTTCCAACGGATGAAAGCCATTTTATTTGCCAAGTTGCCATTCAAACCGCGGGAAAATATGGAAGGGAATTGCAGCCTTGCAAACTAAAAATTGACAGTGAGATCCCTTTAGCACGTGGACTTGGTTCCAGTGCTGCAGCTATTGTTGCAGGTATTGAGCTGGCAGACTGTGTCGGGAAATTAGAATTGTCGAAGAAAGAGAAGCTTCTCCTTGCCACTGAATTGGAGGGGCATCCTGATAATGCGGGTGCTTCCCTGTATGGGGGCCTAGTGATCGGCTGCTATCAACAAATGGAAGTGGATATGTTAACATTTTCAGATATGGCCTTTGAAATGGTAGCGTTAATCCCGCAAGAAATTTTATTGACGAAGGTAGCTCGGGAAGTACTGCCAAAAACTTTCTCGTATGCCGAAGCAATTCAAGCTTCTTCAACTTCTAATCTTTTGGTTGCAGCCCTTCTTAGCCAAAACTGGGCATTAGCAGGAAAAATGATGGAGCTTGACATCTTTCATCAGCCATACCGAAGACCGCTTATCCACTTCTATAGCGATATCGAAAAATGCGCGAAAGAAAAAGGAGCATTTGGAGTGGCCTTAAGTGGAGCCGGTCCGACGGTTATCTGTTTTATTGAAAAAGGAAAAGGAGAGCAGTTGGCCCTTTCTTTGCAAAGCACATTTTCTAAGATGACTGCTAAAGTTCTAAATATTGATAACACTGGAAGTCATGTTTATAAAGTGGAAAAATGTTTAAAGTAATTTTTCAAAACAAAAAGGGCAGCATATCACTGCCCTCAGGCTGTCGAAAAACCTTCGGCAGCCTCTTGTTTATTTATTTGCTTTAACAATTCACCGCGTTAATTTGTTATAATATTATTGGTATATAGGCTTTTAAACAGGTCTGTTGATTGGCGCTCCCGGCACTTCGCTTTCCGCGGGCGTGCCGGGTAGCCTCTCCTGCGGGTCTCCCCTGCCCCGTACTCCCGCAGGAGTCTTCGTGCCTTCCGCTCCAATCAACAGAGTGTTTTCAATAAAGACCTCCAACTAAACTATAAATAATTAAAATAAGTGGTGAAATCAATGTTTAAGCCAAAAGAGTCTAGCCAAAGTGAATTTGAATTTGTATCTATTGATGAATTGGTACCTTTACGAATAGAATAAATGAAATAAAGGAAACACTACTCAAAATAAAAGATGAGTAGTGTTTTTTATAAACAGGTCAAAATTGGTATAGACAACTATACAATGAAGTGGTAAGATGTTTTCTGTAGTATAAAAAGCGCTTTCATAATTTTTATTTTATAGATTGGAGAGATTTATATGCTAGGATTTTTACAACGTATTGGTAAAGCTCTAATGCTTCCAATAGCGGTATTACCGGCAGCAGGGCTTTTGTTACGATTCGGTCAAGCTGACTTATTAAATATCCCCTTTATCGCAAATGCAGGAAATGCTGTTTTTGCCAACCTTGCTTTAATTTTCGCCATTGGGGTGGCAATGGGATTTGCAAAAGATAATAACGGTGCCGCGGCATTATCAGGGGCAATCGGATATTTGGTTTTAACTCAAGGGGCAATAGCCTTAAATAAGGACATTAACATGGGGGTTCTTGGCGGAATTCTCGCAGGGATTATCGCTGGGTTATTATATAACCGTTTTCATAATATTAAGCTGCCCGAATGGCTGGGCTTCTTTAGCGGAAGACGTTTTGTGCCAATCGTTACCTCGGTTGCAATGGTTATTTTAGCAGGAATTGCCGGATTAGTTTGGCCGATGATTCAAGATGGGATAAACGGGTTAGGGAATTGGCTTATTGGCTTAGGTGCGGTAGGAGCAGGTCTTTTCGGAATCTTTAACCGTTTGCTTATTCCATTAGGACTTCATCACGTGTTAAATAGTTTATTTTGGTTCCAATTCGGAACTTTCCATGGGAAAACAGGGGATATCGCGCGCTTTTTAGCGGGTGACCCCCATGCAGGACAATATATGACAGGTTTCTTCCCTGTGATGATGTTTGGATTGCCGGGAGCTACACTAGCAATGATTTTAGCAGCAAAGCCGGAGAGAAGAAAAGCTGTCACCGGTATGTTTATCGGTGTAGCCTTAACTTCATTTATTACGGGAATTACGGAGCCAATTGAGTTTTCGTTTATGTTTATTGCACCGGTTTTATATGGAATTCATGCTGTTTTAACAGGGCTTTCTTTTGTGATCACTTCCATGCTGGGAATTCGCGATGGATTTACCTTCTCTGCAGGTGCAATCGACTATCTAATTAACTTTAATATCGCTTCAAAACCATTATTACTGCTGGTAGTTGGCTTAGTATACTTTGTCCTTTACTTTGTTATTTTCTACGCAGTTATTAAGGCATTCAATCTTAAAACGCCCGGGCGAGAAGATGAGGTTGAAGGTGAGCAGCAAAATACTGCAGCTGTTGTTGGTACTGATAAATTCGAGCAAATGGCTTATAATTTTATCAATGATATTGGTGGAAAAGAAAATATTACATCGATTGAAAATTGTACAACACGTTTACGTTTAAAAGTAAAGAATATGGAAAAAGTAAAGGATTCATCCTTAAAAGCACATGGTGCAAAAGGTGTAATGAAATTAAATGATACAAACCTTCAGGTTGTAGTGGGAACAGAAGTAGAATTTGTTGCCGATGCAATGAAGCGGTTGGATATGCAGGCGGTAAACACTCATCAATTTCAAGAACAGGAAGATGCTGCTCAAACTAGCGGACAGCTGCCTTTATCGGCTAATAATTTTGTAATGCCAATTGAAGGAGAAATTATCTCGATTACCGAAGTACCTGATCAAGTATTTTCCCAAAAAATGATGGGTGACGGCTTTGCGATTATACCTGAAAAGGGTTCTGTCGTATCTCCGGTCGATGGTAAAGTGATTAATATCTTCCCAACAAAACATGCGATTGGCCTTAAGTCTAACGAAGGGTATGAAATTTTAATTCATGTTGGAATGGACACTGTCAATTTAAAAGGAGAAGGTTTTACAATTTTTGTGACGGAAGGAGAGCAAATAAAGAAAGGGCAGGAGATTTTGAAGTTCGATCTTGAATTCTTAAAGAAATCCGCTCCTTCAACTGTTACTCCAATTATTTTTACAAACCTATCTAAGCTTACATTAAAGAAACAAGGAAAAGTGGAACAAGGAAAAAGTGGTATTTTATCAATTGAATAATGAGTAGTTCCAAGAGGAATAACCAAGAATGCTAAAAAAGGAGAACCGCGGTTCTCTTTTTTTAGCTAATAGGTGCAACTCCCCCTTTGTCTTCGCCCTTTGGGGCTCGCCAATCGGCGGGTTTTCTTTATTTATCTGCCAGTTTAATTGCGGTTTCAGTTGCAGTTAAGTCAACCTGCAACTGTTCCCTCAATTCATGCGGATGATAATATTCTTTTGCAATCATATAGTTAGTAATGATTGCATGAGCTTGAATCGCTGCAGTTAATTGTTCTCTTAAAACTTCCTTTAATTCCGGTGTTGCCGTTTCAGTAATGGCTGCCGCATAATTTCGAACGGCAGATTTTGCTGAAACCAAGTAATCTGTTGCAATAATTTGATCGGTTATGCCGCCCATTCCCATAAAGTTTTGTAAGAAATGGTTCATCTAATATTCCTCCCGACTTGACAAAAAACGTTGTAATTGCTGAATATGCTGTGTTCCTGTAGTCACCTCTTTAGAAAGGATTGCCTGTAGTTCTTCATCTTGAGCCAATGCCCCCATAGTAGTAGCTTTTGTTAAGGTTAGATTTTTGAAGGTTAATAATTCATGAACCTCAAGTGTTTCATGAAGCCCTAAGTATTTTGTCATTTCTTCTCACTCCCTCGGGCGAACTATTTTTCCTCTATAGATTCTCTTAGGCTATGGCTGTTTATTCATTTGCTGAAAAGTAACTTTTGCATAAACTGAAAAGGATGTAGGGAAAATATTTAAGTGATAAATCCGGAGGTGGATATATGGAAAATGAAAGCTTAGCCTTACATGAGACAATGGAAACACATGAGATTCTAAACTATAAAACAGTCTGCTTGCTTAGATCAAAATTAATGCAAGGTTTATGTTTTGATAATGATTTAAAAGCGTTAATGGAAAAAGACGTTCAACAAGCGATTAGAGATATAAATGAACTGCTTCCCTTTTACAAACAGAGTCAAATCCTACATTAACTGGAGTTGAAAAAATGGAAGATTATTTAGATCCCAGAAACGCAGAGGGAATGCCGAATTTAGCTGATTCTGCTTTTGCCATGGATTTTTTATTAACAATAAAGAATGGCATTCGAAATTATGGGTTCGCGATTACGGAGACAGCCAACCCGGAACTGAGAAACGTACTTCAAAAACAGTTGGATGCCGCCATAGATTTGCACGGAGAAATTTCCGAACTGATGATAAAAAAAGGATGGCTTCATCCATTTGATTTTAAAGAACAGTTTCCAATCGATATAAAAGCTGCAGAGACTGCTGTCCAAATTGCCCAACTGAATCTTTATCCTATCGATACGGACAGAAGAGGAATGTTTGCAACACCGAATAAATAAAAGGAGGGGAATGTATAAATGAAAGCCGTTACATATCAAGGCATTAAAAATGTGCAGGTCACAAATGTAAAAGATCCTGTTATTAAAAATCCGGATGATATTATCATAAAAGTTACAACTTCAGCGATATGCGGTTCCGATTTACATCTGCTTCATGCAATGATTCCTAATTTGCCTACAGACTATGTTATTGGCCACGAGCCATTAGGAGTGGTGGAGGAAATAGGGTCGGAGGTTACAAAATTAAAAAAAGGTGATCGAGTCATTATTCCGTTTAATGTAAGCTGCGGGCATTGTTGGTATTGCACCCATGACTTGACAAGTCAGTGTGACAATTCAAATCCTCATGGAGAAATAGGAGGTTTTTTTGGTTATTCGGAAACAACCGGCGGTTATGCAGGCGGGCAAGCGGAATATATGCGCGTCCCTTTTGGGAACTTTACGCCTTTTAAGATACCGGAGGATTGCGAAGTAGATGATGAAAAATTGGTAACTTTGGCGGATGCATGCGCAACTGCCTATTGGAGTGTTGATCATGCCGGTGTAAAGGCGGACGATTCTGTTATTATACTTGGATGCGGTCCTGTAGGATTGCTGGCACAAAAATTTGCCTGGTTAAACGGTGCGAAAAGGGTTATTGCCGTTGATTATATTGATTATCGATTAGAGCATGCAAAACGAACGAATAAAGTAGAAACGGTGAATTTTGAACAATACGATAATACTGGAGAATACTTGAGAGATATAACTGAAGGTGGAGCAGATGTGGTAATCGACTGCACCGGTATGAGCGGGAAGATGACGCCAATGGAATTTCTGGCCACTGGCTTAAAACTCCATGGCGGAGCGATGGGCGGTATCGTTATTGCTTCACAGGCAGTCCGTAAAGGAGGTACCGTTCAGTTAACAGGTGTTTATGGTGGACGGTATAATGCTTTCCCGCTAGGGGATTTCTTCCAGCGAAATGTAGATATTAAAATGGGACAAGCACCAGTAATCCCCTATCTGCCATTTTTATATGATCTCATTACGCAAGGGAAAGTAGACCCAGGGGATGTGGTTACCCATGTTTTGCCGTTGGATCAAGCAAAACATGGATACGAAGTTTTTGACACTAGAACCGATGGATGTATTAAAGTGGTGTTGAAACCATAAAATAAATTATTTGAAGTAACCACAGTTTTAGTATGGTTTAATAAACAAACAAAAGGTCTCCATCATTATATGGATGATCTTTTTTATTTTGATTAATTTCATACCTAATTGGTAAAATAATGGAATGAGGAAAGAGGCGAACGATTTGTTAAAAAAATGGGGTATACTCATTATTTCAGTTATGTTTATATTAAGTGCTTGTTCCCAAATTCAACCGAAAAAACAGACTCCTGTAAAATCGTCTAATGTTCCAACAGCAAAAGATGTGAAATTTCCGAAGATTGATCATATCGTTATTGTTATTGAGGAAAACCACGCACAACAGCAGATTATTGGAAATCGCTCCGCCCCTTATATGAATTCTCTAATGAATAAGGGGGCGAACTTAACAAACTATCATGCTATAGAGCATCCCAGCCAGCCGAATTATTTGGACTTGTTCTCAGGTTCAAACCAAGGTGTTACAGATGATCATGTTCCAAAAACTAAATTCTCAACAAGTAATTTAGCAAGTGAACTTATTGAAAAAAAGTATTCATTTGTGGGATACTCTGAAGATTTGCCAACGATAGGTTTTAACGGAGAATCAAGTGGAGATTACGCACGTAAGCATAATCCGTGGGTTAATTTCACCAATATCCCCCAAAAAGCAAATCAGCCATTAGAAAATTTTCCAAAAGATTTTAATCATTTGCCAACCGTTTCATTTGTTATCCCCAATCTCCAACATGACATGCATAATGGAACGATTAAGGAAGCAGATGTATGGCTGGAGAAACAGATCGATGCTTATGTCCAATGGGCAAAAACGAATAACAGTTTGTTAATTGTGACATGGGACGAAGATGATGATTCGCAAGATAACAAGATTCCAACCTTTTTTGTCGGTCCTATGGTGAAAACAGGGCAAAACAGTGAAGTGCTTAACCACTTTAATCTATTAAGAACCCTCGAAGATATTTACGGGTTGAAACATTCAGGAGAAAGTAAATCTGTTGAGCCGATAACAAGCATATGGAAATAAAAAAAGTGCTTTCAAAAGAGCACTTTTTTGTTTTATAGATAAACTTTCGACTTTTCATTTTTCTTTAAACATAAATCAAGGATCCAAGGCCATTTTCCGAATCCCGATTGTGTGTTGATATGACCTGCGTTTGCTAATGATATAGATGGGATGTTTAGTTTGGTGTAGTGGATTGTATCCTCAATGCTGCAATAGGGATCATTGGTAGAATGGACAAATAACGTTTCTTCTGCCACAATAGATAAATCTTTTCCATTTAAGGGTACCGGAAAAAAGGATTTCGCTTCTGAGAGTACTTTTGTCGGAGCAGGCGGTGCAACAAGAATAACTTGATTTGCAATTTGTTTATTCTGTGCTGCGGCGAAATGGAGCCATAAAAGACATCCAAGACTATGGGTAATAACCGTTAAGTAATGATCTTTTGGGATCGTGTCTATTGCAGAAGATAATTCATTTAACCATACATTTTTATCAGGTGAATCAAAATCAGAAAATGTAGGGTAACAGACATTAAGCTTTCGTTCCCTTAATTCTTGATCCAACCAAGATTGCCAATGATCAGGTCCACTTCCGCCCAGTCCATGGATAATAAGAAAACTCTGTTGGTTCATAAAATCCCTCCGTTTAAGTTAATTATTCCGATAAATTAAGTTGGTATTATCGAAATTATATCTTCTTTCTTTCAGAATGGCAATCAATGTTTAAAAATTATTCATTTTATTAAAAAGAGACTGAGATTTTATTGTTACATCATAATTAATTGAAAGTAGGGGTCTATTTGCCTGATTTTTTAGCGTTAGGTATATCACAAGAATTAACTAATAAATTACATGAATTCGGTGTGGTAACTCCCACACCCATTCAAGAGAGAGCCATTCCATATGTAATGAATGGTAAAGATATTATTGCCCAAGCTCAAACAGGAACGGGAAAGACGTTTGCGTTTATTTTACCTATGCTAGAAAAAATTGACTCGGATGTTCCATATATTCAAGCGCTTATTGTAACTCCAACGAGAGAATTGGCATTGCAAATCACAGATGAGATTGAAAAGTTGATTGCAGATTTGGAAGGAATTGATGTTTTGGCTGTTTATGGCGGACAGGATGTGGAAAAACAGTTAAGAAAATTAAAGAGAAATGTACAAATTGTCGTCGGGACACCCGGTCGACTTTTAGACCATATTAGACGTGGTACCGTACAATTATCAGAAATATCCTTCCTTGTTCTTGATGAAGCGGATCAAATGCTGCATATTGGGTTTCTAAATGAAGTAGAGGATATTATCAGGGAGACGCCTACTAGTCGACAGACGATGCTGTTTTCAGCAACGATTCCACCTGAAGTTAGAAAATTAGCGGGAAAGCATATGCGTACTCCGGAATATATTCAAGTAGAAAAAATCCAAGGACCTGCTGATAATGTAAAGCAAATTGCCATTCATACGATTGATCGGGCTAAACAAGCAACACTTATGGAGCTTATTGAAACACATCGGCCTTTTTTAGCCGTTGTTTTTTGCCGAACCAAGAGGAGAGTCAGTAAACTCTATGATGTCCTCAAGTCTCATGGATTTTCATGCGATGAATTACATGGTGATTTATCACAAGCAAAAAGAGAACGGGTAATGAAACGTTTTAGGGATGCTGAGATTCAAGTATTGGTTGCAACGGATGTAGCAGCAAGAGGTCTTGATGTTGAAGGTGTTACACATGTATTTAACTATGATATCCCTGAGGATGCTGAAAGCTATATCCATCGAATTGGAAGAACCGGCAGAGCGGGTATGAAGGGATTAGCCATTACGTTTTACTCTTCTGATGATAAGCCGACTCTGGATATGATTGAAAAAGAACTTAAAATAACGATTCAAAAACAAACGTTGGAAAGAAAAAATATACAAGATAATAAACAGGAACCGGTGAGAAAACAGTCATCTAAGGGCTCAAAAGCAAGACAAGATAAACCGAAAAAATTTAGCAGCAATCAAAACCAAAAGCAATCGAAACCCAATAATACAAAACAAAACAGAAATTCAGAAGGCCCGGAAAAATCTACGAAAGAATTTGGAACCAAGTATAAAACTGTTGAAGGAAAGAGAACAGCAGGCAGTTTTCAGGCAAGTAAAGTTGAAAGAAACCGCAGCAAAACAGGATCCGGCAGGAAAAAACGGAGATAAATAATCTTTGGTATACAGAAAAAATAAAAAGATGGGACTGTAAACAATTCAGTTCCATCTTTTTATTTAAAGCTTGTGACAATGGCCGGCTTCCGTTTTCACTCTAAGAGATAAATGTTCCTCTGACATGATCTTTACGTGCGCTGAACCTGAAGAAAGACAGGTTTACTTAAAGCAGGGTGATATTGTTACGGTAGAGGTTGAAAAACTAGGTGCATTAACAAATAGGTTCGTAGCAGAGAATTAATTGAAAAAAGACTGTTAATGCGATTTATCAAATATACATTTCCAATGCTCGGATTTGCATGAATAGAGATTTTATAGATAAAAAAGAAAACCCTTGCTGCGCAAGGGTTTTCGGGTTATGGAGAATAGGGGGCTCGAACCCCTGACCTCTTGCATGCCATGCAAGCGCTCTCCCAGCTGAGCTAATCCCCCGTATAAGTGGTACAAGAAAAATTATACCCGCAACAATGCAATCTTGCAAGTGGAAATTTTTAAAAGAGCCAAAAAAATTTGGCTCCTAACTAATGCTTTCAACCTCTGCCTTTTTTACTCCTTTAAAACTTGAAACAAAGGAGTATACATCAGTTGTTTTTTCCCGATAATCAACTGCAACCAAAATTTGCACAAGATGGTCACCATTATCTAAATCTTTTATCCGAACTCTTCGAATAATGTAGTTTCTTTCCATTAAAGAAGTAATTGCTACATCAATTTGACCTTTATCCCGTATAAATAGTTGCAGCATGATTTCTTTCTCTCTTAATTGTTTAGGACCGATGAGCTTCATTAAGAAAGGGATAAATTCAACACTTATTATAAGTAAGGATACACCGGCAAATGCCTCTAAGTAAAAGCCTGCTCCAACAGCAATACCAATACCTGCAGCTCCCCAAATCATCGCTGCAGTTGTTAGACCTGAAATACTGTCGTTACCCCTTCTTAATATAACTCCCGCTCCCAAAAATCCGATTCCGGAGACAATCTGTGCTGCAAGACGAAGCGGGTCCATTGTAATTTTTACTTTATCCGAATTGGGGAACATATAAGCTGACTGAATTGAAACAATTGTCAATAGACAGCTTACAATACAAATCACAAGACTTGTTTTTAGACCAACGGGCTTTCTTTTTAATTCGCGTTCAAGACCGATGATCAGTCCAAAAGCAGCGGAAATACCAAGCTTTATTAATATTTCCATATCAATACTGTTCATATAGGTTCACGTCCATTTAAAAATCTATTTGCAAAAGCTTTGATAAATTAATAGAGAAGGAATTTCCGGATTAGCATCTGCAAATTTTTAAAAAATCCAGATCTGACCCCTTTAGTGGCTTTCTTTATTAGCGGCTTTTTCCCTCTGTCAATTCACGCTTTGTAACATCATATTTATTATACGGTTAATTTGCTTTAGGTGGAGTCAGTGTGATTGGAGGAATCTTACTATTTATAATAGATGAAAGACAGATGAAATTAAAGGATTAGATAAAAAATCAGAAATGTTGAAGAGTAATAAACGTTTCCTCTATTTATATTATGAAATTAATTGGTCATTTGGAGAAGAGTTATTCACATTTTTTGGGTGTAGCAGTTTCCAAATCATATCAACAGCCTTAAAGATATACTGTCCTGTGGATAAGGATGTGAATAATATTTCAGAATTATACAAAAGCAAATACCTATTAAGGGAAATTTATTTTAAAAAAACTTTATAAATTATATTGCAATCATTTGTTTATCATGGTATATTAAATCTCGTCCTCAACAAGAGCGTCAAACAATGAAAAAAGAAAATAAAAAAGTTGTTGACACTTTAAAGGATGATGTGTTATATTGATAAAGTCGCTTGCGAGCGGTATTAGAAATTGATCTTTGAAAACTAAACAAACAAAATCGTGCAAACAAACAATAACTATTAGTAGATCTTTCGTAAGAAAGTGAAGCTAAGCCAACGTAACAAATGAGCTAATCAACTTTCTTGGAGAGTTTGATCCTGGCTCAGGACGAACGCTGGCGGCGTGCCTAATACATGCAAGTCGAGCGAATCTTTAGGAGCTTGCTCCTGAAGGTTAGCGGCGGACGGGTGAGTAACACGTGGGCAACCTGCCTGTAAGACTGGGATAACTTCGGGAAACCGGAGCTAATACCGGATAATCCTTTTCCTCACATGAGGAAAAGCTGAAAGACGGTTTCGGCTGTCACTTACAGATGGGCCCGCGGCGCATTAGCTAGTTGGTGAGGTAACGGCTCACCAAGGCGACGATGCGTAGCCGACCTGAGAGGGTGATCGGCCACACTGGGACTGAGACACGGCCCAGACTCCTACGGGAGGCAGCAGTAGGGAATCTTCCGCAATGGACGAAAGTCTGACGGAGCAACGCCGCGTGAGCGATGAAGGCCTTCGGGTCGTAAAGCTCTGTTGTTAGGGAAGAACAAGTACCGGAGTAACTGCCGGTACCTTGACGGTACCTAACCAGAAAGCCACGGCTAACTACGTGCCAGCAGCCGCGGTAATACGTAGGTGGCAAGCGTTGTCCGGAATTATTGGGCGTAAAGCGCGCGCAGGCGGTCCTTTAAGTCTGATGTGAAAGCCCACGGCTCAACCGTGGAGGGTCATTGGAAACTGGGGGACTTGAGTGCAGAAGAGGAAAGTGGAATTCCACGTGTAGCGGTGAAATGCGTAGAGATGTGGAGGAACACCAGTGGCGAAGGCGACTTTCTGGTCTGTAACTGACGCTGAGGCGCGAAAGCGTGGGGAGCAAACAGGATTAGATACCCTGGTAGTCCACGCCGTAAACGATGAGTGCTAAGTGTTAGAGGGTTTCCGCCCTTTAGTGCTGCAGCTAACGCATTAAGCACTCCGCCTGGGGAGTACGGCCGCAAGGCTGAAACTCAAAGGAATTGACGGGGGCCCGCACAAGCGGTGGAGCATGTGGTTTAATTCGAAGCAACGCGAAGAACCTTACCAGGTCTTGACATCCTCTGACACCCCTAGAGATAGGGCTTTCCCCTTCGGGGGACAGAGTGACAGGTGGTGCATGGTTGTCGTCAGCTCGTGTCGTGAGATGTTGGGTTAAGTCCCGCAACGAGCGCAACCCTTGATCTTAGTTGCCAGCATTCAGTTGGGCACTCTAAGGTGACTGCCGGTGACAAACCGGAGGAAGGTGGGGATGACGTCAAATCATCATGCCCCTTATGACCTGGGCTACACACGTGCTACAATGGATGGTACAAAGGGCTGCAAAACCGCAAGGTCGAGCCAATCCCATAAAACCATTCTCAGTTCGGATTGTAGGCTGCAACTCGCCTACATGAAGCCGGAATCGCTAGTAATCGCGGATCAGCATGCCGCGGTGAATACGTTCCCGGGCCTTGTACACACCGCCCGTCACACCACGAGAGTTTGTAACACCCGAAGTCGGTGGGGTAACCGTAAGGAGCCAGCCGCCTAAGGTGGGACAGATGATTGGGGTGAAGTCGTAACAAGGTAGCCGTATCGGAAGGTGCGGCTGGATCACCTCCTTTCTAAGGATATATGCCGGACATATGAGCCGGACAAAACAGTTTGTTTGAAACACGTTCTTTGTTTGTTTAGTTTTGAGAGAGCAATTAATCTCTCGAAGCTTTTTTTATTCGTTCTTTGAAAACTGGATAATCGTAAAGAAGAAGTCAAAGTAAGAACCGAGTAATTGGGAAAAATGCAGTTCAATTTTTCCTTGCCATTTTAGTTTTCTCTCTTATTATGTAAGAGAATTAAACCTTTTAGGTTAAGTTAGAAAGGGCGCACGGTGAATGCCTTGGCACTAGGAGCCGATGAAGGACGGGACTAACACCGATATGCTTCGGGGAGCTGTAAGTAAGCTTTGATCCGGAGATTTCCGAATGGGGAAACCCATTGCTCGTAATGGAGCAATATCTTTACCTGAATACATAGGGTATGGAAGGCATACCCGGGGAACTGAAACATCTAAGTACCCGGAGGAAGAGAAAGCAAACGCGATTCCCTGAGTAGCGGCGAGCGAAACGGGACATAGCCCAAACCAAGAGGCTTGCCTCTTGGGGTTGTAGGACACTCAACATGGAGTTACAAAGGAACGGGGTAGATGAAGCGATCTGGAAAGGTCCGTCATAGAAGGTAAAAACCCTGTAGTTGAAACTTCGTTCCCTCCTGAGTGGATCCTGAGTACGGCCGGACACGTGAAATCCGGTCGGAAGCAGGGAGGACCATCTCCCAAGGCTAAATACTCCCTAGTGACCGATAGTGAACCAGTACCGTGAGGGAAAGGTGAAAAGCACCCCGGAAGGGGAGTGAAATAGTTCCTGAAACCGTGTGCCTACAAGTAGTCAGAGCCCGTTTATGGGTGATGGCGTGCCTTTTGTAGAATGAACCGGCGAGTTACGATTACATGCAAGGTTAAGTTGAAGAGACGGAGCCGCAGCGAAAGCGAGTCTGAATAGGGCGAATGAGTATGTGGTCGTAGACCCGAAACCAGGTGATCTACCCATGTCCAGGGTGAAGTCCAGGTAACACTGGATGGAGGCCCGAACCCACGCACGTTGAAAAGTGCGGGGATGAGGTGTGGGTAGCGGAGAAATTCCAATCGAACTTGGAGATAGCTGGTTCTCTCCGAAATAGCTTTAGGGCTAGCCTCACGTAGTAAGAGTCTTGGAGGTAGAGCACTGTTTGGACTAGGGGCCCTCATCGGGTTACCGAATTCAGACAAACTCCGAATGCCAAAGACTTATCCGTGGGAGTCAGACTGCGAGTGATAAGATCCGTAGTCAAAAGGGAAACAGCCCAGACCACCAGCTAAGGTCCCAAAGTATACGTTAAGTGGAAAAGGATGTGGAGTTGCTTAGACAACCAGGATGTTGGCTTAGAAGCAGCCACCATTTAAAGAGTGCGTAATAGCTCACTGGTCGAGTGACTCTGCGCCGAAAATGTACCGGGGCTAAACGTATCACCGAAGCTGTGGATTGACATCTTCGATGTCAGTGGTAGGAGAGCGTTCTAAGGGCGTTGAAGTCAGACCGTAAGGACTGGTGGAGCGCTTAGAAGTGAGAATGCCGGTATGAGTAGCGAAAGATGAGTGAGAATCTCATCCACCGAATGCCTAAGGTTTCCTGAGGAAGGCTCGTCCGCTCAGGGTTAGTCGGGACCTAAGCCGAGGCCGAAAGGCGTAGGCGATGGACAACAGGTTGATATTCCTGTACCACCTCTTTATCGTTTGAGCAACGGGGGGACGCAGGAGGATAGGGTAAGCGCGCTGTTGGATATGCGCGTCTAAGCAGTTAGGCTGCAAGTGAGGCAAATCCCGCTTGCGTGAAGGCTGAGCTGTGACAGCGAGGGAAATTTAGTACCGAAGTTCCTGATTCCACACTGCCAAGAAAAGCCTCTAGCGAGATAAAAGGTGCCCGTACCGCAAACCGACACAGGTAGGCGAGGAGAGAATCCTAAGGTGAGCGAGAGAACTCTCGTTAAGGAACTCGGCAAAATGACCCCGTAACTTCGGGAGAAGGGGTGCTCTTTGGGGTGAATAGCCTCGAAGAGCCGCAGTGAATAGGCCCAGGCGACTGTTTAGCAAAAACACAGGTCTCTGCGAAGCCGCAAGGCGAAGTATAGGGGCTGACGCCTGCCCGGTGCTGGAAGGTTAAGAGGAGGGGTTAGCGCAAGCGAAGCTCTGAATCGAAGCCCCAGTAAACGGCGGCCGTAACTATAACGGTCCTAAGGTAGCGAAATTCCTTGTCGGGTAAGTTCCGACCCGCACGAAAGGCGTAACGATCTGGGCACTGTCTCAACGAGAGACTCGGTGAAATTATAGTACCTGTGAAGATGCAGGTTACCCGCGACAGGACGGAAAGACCCCGTGGAGCTTTACTGTAGCCTGATATTGAATTTTGGTACAGCTTGTACAGGATAGGTAGGAGCCGTAGAAGCCGGAGCGCTAGCTTCGGTGGAGGCGTCGGTGGGATACTACCCTGGCTGTATTGAAATTCTAACCCGCACCCCTCATCGGGGTGGGAGACAGTGTCAGGTGGGCAGTTTGACTGGGGCGGTCGCCTCCTAAAGAGTAACGGAGGCGCCCAAAGGTTCCCTCAGAATGGTTGGAAATCATTCGTAGAGTGTAAAGGCACAAGGGAGCTTGACTGCGAGACCTACAAGTCGAGCAGGGACGAAAGTCGGGCTTAGTGATCCGGTGGTTCCGCATGGAAGGGCCATCGCTCAACGGATAAAAGCTACCCCGGGGATAACAGGCTTATCTCCCCCAAGAGTCCACATCGACGGGGAGGTTTGGCACCTCGATGTCGGCTCATCGCATCCTGGGGCTGTAGTCGGTCCCAAGGGTTGGGCTGTTCGCCCATTAAAGCGGTACGCGAGCTGGGTTCAGAACGTCGTGAGACAGTTCGGTCCCTATCCGTCGTGGGCGCAGGAAATTTGAGAGGAGCTGTCCTTAGTACGAGAGGACCGGGATGGACGCACCGCTGGTGTACCAGTTGTCTTGCCAAAGGCATCGCTGGGTAGCTATGTGCGGACGGGATAAGTGCTGAAAGCATCTAAGCATGAAGCCCCCCTCAAGATGAGATTTCCCATAGCGTCAAGCTAGTAAGAACCCTGAAAGATGATCAGGTTGATAGGTCAGAGGTGGAAGCGCGGTGACGTGTGGAGCTGACTGATACTAATCGTTCGAGGACTTAACCAAGTCATATAAGGTGAACTCGTTTTTACCAAACTTCTTCTGCATTATCCAGTTTTGAGGGAATGAAAAAAAATAAAATTTCCTCTTGAAAAATATGAAAAAGACATTATAATAAAATAGTGTCTGATAAATAGTCTGGCAGCAATGGCGAGAAGGTCACACCCGTTCCCATACCGAACACGGAAGTTAAGCTTCTCAGCGCCGATGGTAGTTGGGACTTTGTCCCTGTGAGAGTAGGACGTTGCCAGGCTGTAAATTTGGAGGATTAGCTCAGCTGGGAGAGCATCTGCCTTACAAGCAGAGGGTCGGCGGTTCGAGCCCGTCATCCTCCACCATATTTACTGCCGGTGTAGCTCAATTGGTAGAGCAACTGACTTGTAATCAGTAGGTTGAGGGTTCAAGTCCTTTCGCCGGCACCACCTTTTAAAAAAGCATTATTAGTATGAGCCATTAGCTCAGTTGGTAGAGCATCTGACTTTTAATCAGAGGGTCGAAGGTTCGAGTCCTTCATGGCTCACCAGAGTTTTTTGCGATAGCAAAATAACTTTCAATACGCGGGTGTGGCGGAATTGGCAGACGCACCAGACTTAGGATCTGGCGCCGCAAGGCGTGGGGGTTCGACTCCCTTCACCCGCACCAAAGTTTTTAGCGATAGAAAAATGACTTGCCATATTGCGGAAGTAGTTCAGTGGTAGAACACCACCTTGCCAAGGTGGGGGTCGCGGGTTCGAATCCCGTCTTCCGCTCCAAGTAGTGCCGGGGTGGCGGAACTGGCAGACGCACAGGACTTAAAATCCTGCGGTAGGTGACTACCGTACCGGTTCGATTCCGGTCCTCGGCACCAAAGTTTTTTGCGATAGCAAAATAACTATCAAAATAATGCGCCCGTAGCTCAATTGGATAGAGCGTCTGACTACGGATCAGAAGGTTATGGGTTCGACTCCTTTCGGGCGCGCCATTATAAACGGGAAGTAGCTCAGCTTGGTAGAGCACTTGGTTTGGGACCAAGGGGTCGCAGGTTCGAATCCTGTCTTCCCGACCAGTTTTGAAACATTTTTTATGGGGCCTTAGCTCAGCTGGGAGAGCGCCTGCTTTGCACGCAGGAGGTCAGCGGTTCGATCCCGCTAGGCTCCACCATAATTTAATCTTATATTTGGCGGTGTAGCTCAGCTGGCTAGAGCGTACGGTTCATACCCGTAAGGTCGGGGGTTCGATCCCCTCCGCCGCTACCAAGTTTATTTATAAGTGAATTTTACCATGGACCTTTAGCTCAGCTGGTTAGAGCAGACGGCTCATAACCGTCCGGTCGTAGGTTCGAGTCCTACAAGGTCCACCAGTAATTTTATATAATATGGAGGAATACCCAAGTCCGGCTGAAGGGATCGGTCTTGAAAACCGACAGGCGGGTTAAACCGCGCGGGGGTTCGAATCCCTCTTCCTCCGCCATATTATTTATTTTTTATCTATAATTGTATTTATTACCGTCGCGGGGTGGAGCAACGAGCGTTACTTCATTGAATATCTGCGAGTTGTATCAATCAAATTGCTGCTTGAATAAGCTTACTGAGATTGATACAGTCCATACAAACTTTGGACATGAATTAAATAAAGTATTTATTACCGTCGCGGGGTGGAGCAGTCCGGTAGCTCGTCGGGCTCATAACCCGAAGGTCGCAGGTTCAAATCCTGTCCCCGCAATTTGGTCTGGTAGTTCAGTTGGTTAGAATGCCTGCCTGTCACGCAGGAGGTCGCGGGTTCGAGTCCCGTCCAGACCGCCATATGTTGGCTCAGTAGCTCAGTCGGTAGAGCAAAGGACTGAAAATCCTTGTGTCGGCGGTTCGATTCCGTCCTGAGCCACCATTTAATTTAATAATATTTTTTACATTGTGGCGATTGTGGCGAAGTGGTTAACGCATCGGATTGTGGTTCCGACATTCGTGGGTTCGATTCCCATCAGTCGCCCCATTTTAATAATCGTATGCGGGTGTAGTTTACTGGTAAAACCTCAGCCTTCCAAGCTGATGTAGTGGGTTCGATTCCCATCACCCGCTCCAATTATGGGCCTATAGCTCAGCTGGTTAGAGCGCACGCCTGATAAGCGTGAGGTCGATGGTTCGAGTCCATTTAGGCCCACCATAATTTAATCTATTTATTATTCCGCAGTAGCTCAGTGGTAGAGCTATCGGCTGTTAACCGATCGGTCGTAGGTTCGAGTCCTACCTGCGGAGCCATATAGAGAAGTACCCAAGTGGCTCAAGGGGCTCCCCTGCTAAGGGAGTAGATCGGGTAACCGGTGCGAGGGTTCGAATCCCTTCTTCTCTGCCATATTGGCCCCTTGGTCAAGCGGTTAAGACACCGCCCTTTCACGGCGGTAACACGGGTTCGAATCCCGTAGGGGTCATATAAAAAAACTGATGATAAATTGTCATCAGTTTTTTTATATGCTTTTTTGCATCACCTTCTCACTTTTATTAAAGGGGATCAAATTCTTTAATAAAATGCCTCTTTTATTTATTAAAATTCCCAATAACGAAACGCTATCTGTTTTTGAAAAGCTCCCCAGTTTAATTCATTATCTGAAATAAATTTCCCGAATAATGCAAACGTTTTCTCTAGAAAAAAATTTTAATAAGTTTTGTCGACATCTGAAATTATATTTATCACTTCTTGTCGAACGCTGAGGGATTAGAGTTATTTATGTCGATTCACGTTACAAAATGTCTGAAAAGAGAAAAAACTTTTTTGAGGAATAAATTGAATTCCGAATTATAATTGAACGATGTAATACATAATTTCAAGAGGAATGAGGAGAGCCATGACAGTGAATACATTATTTCCCACTGATTACCAGCTACATTTATTTCATGAGGGTAGTCTTTTCCAAAGTCATCAGCTTTTTGGCGCTCATATCTTAAAAGATACCAATAGGGTATATACACGATTTTGCGTATGGGCCCCTAATGCCCAACAAGTGAGGCTTACGGGGGATTTCAATAGCTGGAATGGTGAAGGATATGAACTGCAAAAGGTAAATGATGAAGGGGTTTGGATTATCGTTATTAATCAAAACCTGGAAGGTAGTCTTTATAAGTATGAAATTTTATCAGAAACGGGAGAAATCCTCTTAAAAGCAGATCCATATGCATTTTATTCTGAACTAAGACCGAATACTGCATCCATTGTATATTCCTTACAGGATTATGAGTGGCAGGATTATCAATGGGTTCATCGGAAAGAAAAAACAAATTTTTTATCAGAGCCTGCGGTTATATATGAGGTTCATGCAGGATCTTGGAGGAAAAAGCCAAATGGGGATTTCCTTACATATAGAGAACTAGCCTCAGAATTAATTCCATATGTTATTGAACACGGGTTTACCCACATTGAGTTATTACCGCTTGTTGAACATCCACTTGATGCCTCCTGGGGATACCAAGGTACAGGTTATTATTCTGTCACTTCCAGATACGGAACACCAAATGATTTCAAGTATTTTGTGGACCAGTGTCACCAGAATGGAATAGGTGTAATACTGGATTGGGTGCCGGGGCATTTTTGTAAGGATGCCCATGGATTATACCGGTTTGACGGTACACACTTATACTCCTATCGCACAGAGAGTGATAGAGAAAATCATGTCTGGGGAACAGCGAACTTTGATCTTGGAAAAGGAGAGGTACAAAGTTTCCTCATTTCGAATGCGTTTTTTTGGATGGATTACTACCATATAGATGGATTTAGGATGGATGCAGTTGCTAATATCATTTATTGGCCCAATTCCTCCGAGAATGAAGAAAATCCATTTGGAATTGAATTTTTAAAGAAATTAAATAAAGAAGTACATGAGTATGCTCCTAACTTCCTGATGATTGGGGAGGATTCTACAGACTTCTCTAATGTGACCGCACCTGTTCATTATGGCGGATTAGGATTCGATTATAAATGGAATATGGGCTGGATGAATGACGTTCTGGAATATGCAGAAACCCCGCCGTTCAACCGCTCCAGTGTACATTCAAAAATCACTTTTTCGTTTTTATATGCTTATTCAGAAAAATTTATGCTGCCATTTTCCCATGATGAAGTGGTTCATGGAAAAAAGTCATTACTAGATAAAATGCCAGGTGATTACTGGGAAAAATTTGCTCAACTTCGGTTATTGCTAGGTTATATGTTTGCCCATCCGGGAAAAAAACTATTATTCATGGGCTTTGAAATAGGTCAATTTGCAGAATGGAAAGATAAGGAACAGCTTGATTGGAACTTAATGGAATATGACATGCACAGAAATGTAAACACATATGTTAAAGAATTAACAAAGATATATAAGCGTTCAAAACCGCTATATGAATTAGACCATTTATGGGAAGGATTTGAATGGATAGACGTAAATAACAGCAAGCAATCTATTTTTTCCTTTATCCGAAAAGGTAAAAATGAAGATGAATTCTTAGTGGTTATTAGTAATTTTACCGGTGTTAGTTACCAAGATTATAAAGTTGGTGTACCGAAACTAGGCGAGTACCGGGAAATTTTGAATAGTGATTATCTGGAATACGGTGGTACAGGACTTATAAACAAAAAGGTAATTGTTGCTTCTGATGAGCCATTTCATGGAAGGCCATATTCGGTAAATATTACAATTCCCCCATTTGGATTTTTAATTTTAAGACCAGTCAAAAAACGGAAGGAGCGAAAAGGTAATGGTAAAGAAAAAGTGCGTAGCAATGCTGTTGGCAGGAGGGAAAGGAAGCAGGCTTAATTCGCTAACGAAAGATTTAGCGAAGCCGGCTGTGCCCTTTGGAGGGAAATATCGCATCATTGATTTTCCATTAAGCAACTGCAGCAATTCAGGTATTGACACGGTAGGAGTGTTAACACAATATCAACCATTGCTGTTAAATTCATACATCGGGATTGGAAGTGCCTGGGACCTTGACCGTAAAGATGGTGGAGTAACGGTTTTACCGCCTTATGCGGAATCGTCAGAAGTAAAGTGGTACACCGGGACCGCAAGTGCAATCTATCAAAATCTTAATTATCTAAAGCAATATCAGCCGGAATATGTGTTAATTCTCTCCGGCGATCATATTTACAAAATGAACTATGAGAGCATGCTCGAATATCATATTGAAAAAAGGGCAGATGTTACGATCTCATTAATTGAAGTGCCATGGGCGGAAGCGAACCGTTTTGGCATTATGAATACGAATGAAGATTTAAGAATAACAGAATTTGAGGAAAAGCCAAGCAGCCCAAAAAATAATCTTGCTTCTATGGGCATTTACATTTTTAACTGGAATATACTTAAAGAATATTTAGAAATGGACGACCGGAACCCGGATTCCAGCCATGATTTTGGTAAAGATGTTATTCCTCTTTTGCTTGAAGAGAAAAAGAAATTATTTGCTTATCCGTTTAAAGGGTATTGGAAGGACGTTGGTACTGTTCAAAGCCTTTGGGAAGCAAATATGGATTTATTAAATGAAGATTGTGACTTAGACTTATTTGACCACGGATGGAGGATTTATTCAGTCAATCCAAATCAACCGCCGCAGTATATTTCCCCGGATGCCCTTGTTAAGGAATCATTAATTAATGAAGGATGTACAATTGAAGGAGAAATTGATAAGTCAGTACTATTCCAAGGGGTTACAGTAGGAAAGGGTTCGACTATCAAAGAGGCGGTCATTATGCCTGATGCAACAATTGGAAAAAATTGTTTGATTGAAAGAGCGATTGTTCCAGGCGATGTGATTGTTCCGGATGGAACTGTGATCCGTTCATTTGATGATGAGATTATTCTTGTTACAAGCGAAATGTTAAGTGGGTTATACCCCGCTTTTTAAGTGTCCGGTATTAGCTTTTCTATAAAAATTGGGAGGGAATAGGTTTGAAGAGAGAGCTATTAGGCGTAATTGACGCAACAACATATCATGATGATTTAGAGGACCTATTAACACACCGGTCTCTTGCAGCGTTGCCGTTTGCAGGACGTTACCGTCTTATTGATTTTGTTTTATCAAATATGGTGAATTCAGGGATTCGCAGTGTAGCCATATTTCCGAAAATGCAATATCGTTCCTTAATGGACCACCTTGGTTCAGGCAAAAATTGGGACTTGAATCGCAAGCGCGATGGCCTATTCTTTTTCCCTTCACCGATTGTTGATAACGATGGTAATCGAGTCGGATCCTTTGATCATTTTGCTGCTAATATCGACTTCTTTTACCGCAGCACACAAGAATATTCTATCATTGCTAATAGTTATACCGTATTTAATATGAATTTTAGTTCGTTGTTAGAGTGGCATACCGAATCAGGCTGTGATATCACGGAATTACATCATAAAGACGGTCATTCCATGGAAATGTATTTAGTTAAAACCTCTTTACTCGTTGAGCTGATTGAAACAAGAGATGTAACAGGCTATACATGCATGAAGGATGTTGTTAATGATCTCAATAGCCTTTATTCTATTTGCCACTACGATTATGCCGGATATTCAGTGATGATCGATTCTATCGAAAACTATTTTTCTACTAGTATGAATTTACTAAAATCAACTATATGGAAACAATTGTTTTTAAAGGAACAGCCGGTATATACGAAGGTGAAGGATGAACCGCCAACTAAGTATATGAAAGGGTCGTCCGTACAAAATGCGATGATTGCCAATGGCTGTGTAATTAATGGAACCGTTGAAAACAGCATTGTTTCACGCGGGGTAAAAATAGGTAAAGGAACGGTTATTAAGAACTGTATCATTATGCAGAAGTGTCAAATTGAAGATAATTGCTATCTGGATTCTGTTATTTTAGATAAAGATGTTAAAGTGGAAGCCGGCACACATTTAACCGGCACTGCCCATTCACCATTTGTAATTCGTAAAGGTACGAAGCAAGGAGCGTTGATGAATTCGTGAAAGTATTATTTGCAGTTTCTGAATGTGGTCCATTTGCAAAATCCGGGGGACTTGCTGATGTAGCAGGTTCTCTCCCAAAAGAGCTAAAAAGCCTTGGAACAGATGTTAGAGTGATTCTTCCAAAATACGGTACAATTTCCGAAGAATATAAAAAAGAAATGAAAAAGGTAAAAGAGTTTTCAGTTTCTGTCGGATGGAGAAACCAATATTGTGGAATAGAGGAACTAACATACCAAGGTGTTACCTTTTATTTTATTGATAATGAATACTATTTTAAACGGGATCGCCTTTATGGTTACTACGATGACGGCGAAAGATTTGCGTATTTTAATAGGGCCGTATTGGAAGCAATCGGACACCTTAATTTCTATCCGGATGTAATCCATTGCCATGATTGGCATACTGCGATGATTCCATATCTTTTAAGAATGGAATATGTAAAGCGAAATGGATATGGCTTAATCCGTACTGTTTTTACAATCCACAATCTTCAATTTCAAGGTGTTTTTCCAAAAGAAGTCTTGGGAGATTTGTTGGGAATGGATTTCCAATATTTCCATCCTGAGCATTTAGAGTTTTTTGGTGCTATTAATTTCATGAAAGGGGCTCTTGTCGCCGCAGATGAAATAACGACTGTAAGCCCTACCTATAAAGAGGAAATTCAAACAGCCGCATTTGGAGAAAAGCTGGAAGGCCTCCTGAAGACAAGAGAAGAGGATTTAATAGGAATATTAAACGGGATTGATGAAGATTTTTATAATCCTGCCAAAGACCCACTAATCTATCAAACCTTTACACCGACTGACTACCAGAAAAAGGCGATTAATAAAAAAGAGGTTCAAAAACTTTTTGGATTGCCACAAAAGTCAACCACACCGTTAATGGTGATGATTACAAGGCTTACAAAGCAAAAGGGTCTCGACCTTGTTAAATGTGTGCTTCATGAAATCTTACAAGAAGATATTCAGGTAATCATTCTTGGAACCGGTGATTACGAGTATGAAGAATTTTTGAAGCACGCTGCCTATTACAATCCGGAAAAATTAAAGGTTAATATTGGTTTCAACGAAAATCTTGCACATAAGCTCTATGCGGCGGCTGACTTGTTTTTAATGCCATCCCTTTTTGAACCTTGTGGACTTGGACAGTTAATTGCCATGAAATATGGCGCTGTTCCGATCGTTCGGGAGACTGGCGGATTAAATGATACAGTACAAGCTTGGAACGAGGTTACCGAGGAAGGAAACGGCTTCTCATTTCGAAATTTTAATGCCCATGATATGCTCTACACGATTAGAAGGGCCATTCATTTTTATCATAGTGATGTGTGGGGAGAAATTGTCCAGCGGGCTATGTTAATGGATAATAGTTGGGCACAGTCAGCATTTAGATATAACCAGCTTTATGCTGAGCTCATCTCAAGGAGTGAAACCCATGTTTTCTAATAAGGTAGAGTTCAAGGAGACTTTTTTAAAAAGGCTTGAGATGTTATGTGGTAAGAGTTTTTCGGAAAGTTCTGAGCGGGACCATTATCAGACGCTTGGTAACATGATCCGTGAATACGTGAGTAATGATTGGATAAAAACAAACGAGAGTTACTTAGCGGCAAAAGAGAAACAAGTTTATTACCTCTCCATTGAATATTTATTAGGAAAGCTCCTAAGGCAAAATTTAATCAATTTGGGGATTGAAGATACGGTACAGGCAGGTCTTCATGAACTTGGAATTGATTTAAGTGAGCTGGAGGAATTAGAAGCGGATGCAGGTCTGGGAAACGGCGGCTTAGGAAGATTGGCCGCCTGTTTTTTAGATTCACTTGCTTCTCTAAATTTCCCTGGTCATGGTCACGGAATCCGTTATAAGCATGGCCTATTCGAACAAAAAATCGTTGACGGCTATCAAGTAGAATTACCTGAACAATGGCTTAGGGGCGGTAATGTATGGGAGGTTCGGAAAGCGGATTTGGCCGTTAAAATCCCATTTTGGGGCAAGGTGGAAGCTAGGACGGAAAACGGGCGACTTGTTTTTCATCATTTAAATGCTGAAACGGTTACCGCAGTTCCTCACGACATGCCGGTTATTGGTTATGAGACGAAGACAGTCAATACCTTAAGGCTGTGGAATGCAGAGCCTTCGCAATTCCCGTTTCATACAGATATTCTAAAATATAAAAGAGAAACTGAATCTGTATCGGAATTTTTATATCCGGATGATACCCATGACGAAGGGAAAATCCTACGGCTAAAGCAACAATACTTTTTAGTTTCGGCGAGCCTTCAATCAATCATTAAAACCTATCGGAAGCAACATCCCAACTTGAATCTTTTCCATCACCATGTGTGCATTCATATTAATGATACGCATCCCGTTTTGGCCATTCCGGAATTAATGAGAATCTTAATTGATGAAGAAGGCTTCGAGTGGGAGCGTGCCTGGCATATTACAACTAATACAATTTCCTATACCAATCATACAACCTTAACAGAAGCTTTGGAAAAATGGCCAATTCGAATTTTTCAACCGCTTCTTCCAAGGATTTATATGATCGTTGAAGAAATTAATGAGCGTTTTTGCCGGCAGCTATGGGAACAGTCTCCGGGAGCATGGGAGAAAATAGGGCAGCTTGCCATTATCGCTGACGATTATGTAAAAATGGCTCACTTAGCAATTGTTGGAAGTTTTAGTGTAAATGGTGTGGCAAAGCTACATACAGAAATTCTTAAAACACGAGAAATGAATCAATTTTATCAAATTTTCCCAGAGAAGTTTAATAATAAAACCAATGGTATCGCGCACCGTCGTTGGCTTTTAAAAGCCAATCCAAAACTATCAGCCCTAATATCCGATGCAATCGGAACTTCCTGGACCACTTCACCAAATGATCTTACCCAATTATTGAAATACCAAGACGATCCATCATTTTTAGAACAATTGTTTAAGATAAAAAAGGAAAACAAACAAACACTTGCCGAAATCATTTACAGCAAAACTGGAACAGCTGTCAATACGGAAGCCATTTTTGATGTACAGGTGAAACGGCTGCATGCCTATAAAAGGCAGCTTCTAAATGTTTTACACATTATGTATCTTTATAATCGAATTAAAGAGGATTCAAGCTTTACTGTAGTCCCAAGAGTGTTTATTTTCGGGGCAAAAGCATCACCCGGTTATTACTATGCTAAAAAAATTATCAAATTAATAAATACAGTAGCTGATAAAGTAAACAATGACCCAATTATCGGGGATAAACTGAAAGTGATTTTCCTGGAAAATTATCGTGTTTCCCTTGCAGAAAAAGTATTCCCTGCATCTGATGTGAGTGAACAGATTTCCACTGCTAGTAAAGAAGCCTCGGGAACAGGTAACATGAAATTTATGATCAACGGCGCCCTTACCTTAGGAACTTTGGACGGTGCCAATATAGAGATTCAAGAATTAGTTGGAGATTCTAATATCTTTATTTATGGTCTTACAGCAGAGGAAGTTCTCCATTATTACCAGCATGGCGGTTACCAATCCATAGAGTACTACCATCATGATAGCCGTATCCGGCAAGCAGTGGATCAGCTGGTGAATGGATTTTTCCCTGGTGTTCATAACGAATTTGAACCTATTTTTGATTCATTACTTGAGGAAAATGACCAATACTTTGTCTTAAAGGACTTTGCCTCTTATGCTGACATCCATAAAACAGTTGGGGAAACTTTTATGGATCAACGAAAATGGCAAAAAATGAGCCTTATCAATATTGCAAATGCCGGATATTTTTCAAGCGACCGAACAATTAAAGAATATGCAGATGACATTTGGAGGATTAAGCCTCTATAAAAAGAAAAGCGAAATACACTCGCTAATCGATGTCTGGAGCTAGACAATAAAAAAACTTCTGCCAGTATCGGCAGAAGTTTTTTTATTGTAGATAATGTCCAATAAAGATTCCAATCGCAAGTAAAAATCCAAAAATCGTATTTGTTTGCGCTGTAGCCTTCATGGCCGGTGCCATTTGAATAGGCAGTGTATTTTCAATAAATCCTTTAGTTGCTTTAATGGCTTTTGGTGCACTCAGAATCACGATCGCAATCCAAATTGGCGCAACCCCGGTAATAATAAGAGCTAATACCCAAAGATAGGAAAAAGTGAACATACCTGCTAATAAATAAATGGCTCTTTTTTTGCCTAAAAGAATCGCAACAGTTTTGCGTCCATTTTCTTTATCACCATCAAGGTCACGAATATTATTCGAAAGCATAATCTCACCGACAAGGACCATAATTGGAACTGAAACAAGAATACTTGTGCTATCAACAGTTCCGGTTTGAATAAAGAATGAAATTAAAATAATCAGCATTCCCATAAAAAAACCTGCAAAAATTTCACCAAATGGTGTGTAGGCGATCGGAAATGGTCCGCCGGTATAAAAATAACCGACTGCCATGCAAAAAAGCCCTATTAAGGCAAGCCACCAACTGCTATTCGCACAAATATAAACGCCTAACAATAAAGCAATACCGTAAAAGCCAAACGCAAGGTTGATAACTGTTTTCGGCTTGATGCCATCTCGGACAATGGTACCGCCAATTCCTACAGAATGCTCCGTATCGAGCCCGCGTTTAAAATCGAAATATTCATTAAACATATTGGTTGCCGCTTGTATTAACAAACTGGCCAGAAGCATTGTAACAAAAAGACCAATGTGGATTTTTCCAAGTCTTAGGGCAAGTGCGGTACCCAGCAGTACAGGAACAAACGAAGCTGTTAATGTATGTGGCCGGGTCATTTGCCACCAAACCTGGAAACCACGGTTTGATTCAACAGCAGGCTGCTGTAAATTTGGCTGCATATCTTTCTCTCCCTTTATATATTTTTCTTATTTATAGTCAATAGAACTTATCATTCTAATGGAACTTTCCACACCTAAGTGTATGGAATCCTGCTAATGGTGTCAATGGCTTTTTCCTAGTTGAATTAGAAGATAATCCCTGATTGATTATTATTTATTGTTTAGAGGAAAAATGAAATAACACACAAAGGAGCCATTACAAGCTGATCCTGATATTTTAATATATAATAGGAATTAAAATGGATAGTTAGTGACAAGTTTTATTGACTTCTTTACAATGGGAGTAGTATCTTAAAATAAGCTTTAAATGAATGGATAACAGTCATTTTGGCTGTTTTGGAGGGATTTTTTTGGTTACCATTCAAGAAACGGAATTAAAGGAAAGGGGTCTTATGGCTGTTAATCGTGCTAAAGAACTTGGCCGGCCCATTTTAATTAGTGAAGTTCATAAAATGGACACGATTAACCCTTTATCTTTTTTTAATATTGGAAAAGAGCGCTATCTAGGTGAACGTTTTTTCTGGAAAGACCCGACTGACGAGTTTATGCTTATTGGACTTGGAATATCTAAACAAATTCAATCGGATCAGGTTACTGACCGCTTTTTTCATGTTGAAGAAGAATGGCAGAAATTTTTAAAGGATAGTCTTATCTTTAATCCATATGCTGAAAATGGTTTGGGACCTGTCATGTTTGGCGGATTCTCTTTTGACCCTAATAATATGAAAACGGATTTATGGTCCAAGTATTCTGATTCTTTGTTCCATACTCCCAAATATATGTTAAGTATCATTAAAGGTCATACTTACTTAACAACGAATATTGTCTGTACCCCCCATGATCATCAAGGATTATTTATTAAAGTAATGGAAGAGAGGAAACAGCTTTTTAATTCTCTTGATACCAATTATCAGGTGAAAGCAGTTAATCTTCTTGAAACAAAGGAAATTTCTCCTGAGAACTGGAGAAAGGCTGTTGATGATGTTGTACAGGATCTGAAGACAGGGCCATTAAAAAAAGTCGTCCTTGCACGGGAGCTCAGGTTAGTTTTTGATGCACCTATTGAAGCGGAAACAGCTCTTTTCAATTTGATTAAGCAGCAGCATGAAAGTTTTATATTTGTTTTTGAATCAAACGGCGACGCATTTTTAGGCGCATCCCCTGAAAGACTTGTGAAAAAACAAGGGAATAACGTTTTTTCCACATGCCTTGCAGGTTCGATTCCAAGAGGCAATACAGAAGAGGAAGACAAAATTTTAGGTGAACAATTATTAAATGATCAAAAAAATCTTATTGAGCATGGCTTTGTTGTAGAAATGATCAAGGAAGCATTAGAGGAATCCTGCTCCGAGGTTATTCTTCCGGATAAGCCGCAATTAATGAAAATTAGAGATATTCAACATCTTTATACACCTGTAATTGGTAAATGTCATAAAGATGCTTCCCTATTGTTATTAGTCGAAAGACTTCATCCAACACCTGCTCTTGGAGGACTGCCTAAAAAGGAAGCAGTAGAAAAAATTAGAGAAGTGGAAGAATTAGACCGAGGTTTTTATGCAGCCCCCTTAGGTTGGGTTGATTATCGCGGAAACGGAGAATTTGCTGTTTCAATTCGCTCAGGCCTCATCCAAGGGAATGAAGCATCCTTATTTGCAGGATGCGGAGTGGTAGCGGATTCTAATTCTGAAAGCGAATATTTAGAAACAGGTTTAAAATTTAGACCAATGCAAAGAGCTTTAGGGGGAAAATAACATGGAGCATCAAGAAGCATTAACAGCATATATCGCTGCCTTTGTAAGCGAACTCGTCCAAACGGGGATTACAGATGTTGTTGTCAGTCCGGGATCAAGGTCAACACCTATGGCGATGGTAATGGCTGAACATCCTGATTTACGTCTTCATATCCACGTGGATGAACGTTCAGCTGCTTTCTTTGCATTGGGAATAGCGAAGGCTTCGAAAAGACCTGTTGCCATTCTTTGTACTTCAGGTACAGCAGCCGCCAATTACTACCCTGCAATTGTCGAAGCGCATTATTCCCGGGTTCCATTGCTGGTGTTAACAGCGGACCGCCCCCATGAGCTTAGAGAAGTGGGAGCACCCCAGGCTATTGATCAAATTCATTTATATGGACATCATGTAAAATGGTTTGCTGAAATGGCTTTACCGGAGAAAAATAACGATATCATTCGCTATGCCCGGACAGTGTGCGCGCGTGCAGCGGCACTCGCCAGTCAAGCTCCTTCAGGTCCGGTCCATTTGAATTTTCCATTTCGTGAACCTCTCATACCTGTTTTGGATGATAACCTTTTTCAAACGGAAGAACGCCCGAACGGCTATGTAAAGGTACATAATGGAAGTTTAACAATAAAAAGTGATCAATTTAGGGACCTTGCTGCTAAGTTGAGTAAAAAGGAAAAAGGTATCATTGTTTGTGGAAATATTGAAACAGAAGGATTTGCAGATGCTGTAACCCTTTTAGCTTCTGCTTTAAATTTTCCAATTTTAGCTGATCCCTTATCACAGCTTAGAAGTGGTAAACACAATAGCGGAAATATTATTGAGGCCTACGATTCGTTTTTACGTAATGAAGACGCTAAATCATTTTTAAAACCTGATGTGGTTATCCGATTTGGAGCTATGCCTGTTTCAAAAGCGTTAATGATTTTCTTAAAAGAAAATCATGGCGCTGATCAGTATGTTATTGATGGCGGCGGGGGATGGCGTGATCCTGCAGCATTATCGACAGAAATGATTTTCTGCAATGAAACAAACTTCTGTGAATCTTTATTAACGTATATCAAACCTAAATCTCCTACGGGGTCTTTAGAGAAATGGAAAACTATTAATAAGCTAACAAAAGAACATATGATTATGATTAATGACACAACAGAATTGAGTGAAAGCCGCCTGTTCTATCAATTGGCTGATATGCTGCCGGAAGGAGCTACTCTTTTTGTAGGAAATAGTATGCCAATTCGAGATATAGATAGTTTCTTCCTCAATAATGATAAGTCAATTAATGTAATAGCTAATAGAGGAGCGAATGGCATTGATGGAACGGTCTCTACTGCTTTAGGAGCTGCTTTATACTCAAAGCCATTATATCTTGTCTTGGGAGATTTAACCTTTTTCCATGATTTAAATGGACTGATAGCGGCAAAGCTATACAATATTGATATTCATATCATTGTTGTTAATAATAATGGCGGCGGGATTTTTTCATTCCTTCCACAGGCAGAACATACAAATAAATTCGAACTTCTCTTTGGAACACCTTTAAATGTGGAATTTGAACATGCAGTAAGAATGTTCAATGGGAATTTTACGAAAATAAAGGATTGGGACCATTTTAGCTCGATTATGAAAGATTCACTGGAAACACCTGGGCTAAATGTTCTTGAAATTTCAACAAATAGAGACAGGAATACATCAGAACATCGTGAATTTTGGCATTCTGTTTCCCAGGAAATATCAAATTTTGTAAAAGGTGACCAAAAATGTATGTAGTAATCGACGGGATCCGCTATTATGTCGAAAAAAAAGGTGAAGGATTTCCCCTTCTTCTTCTTCATGGCTTCACTGGTGATTCTTCGACATGGACCCCTTTTTGCCCTAAATGGGGAGAGCATTCAACACTCATTTTCCCTGACATTATTGGACACGGGAAAACGGAATCGCTTGATAAAAGTAATCATTATCAAATTGAAACAGTTGCAGATGATCTGAAAAACATCCTTGATAAACTTGGCGTGCATCAAGTTGATGTACTGGGATATTCAATGGGAGGAAGACTTGCGCTGACCTTTGCGCTGCTTTTTCCCGAAAGAGTACGAAAGCTCATTTTAGAAAGTGCTTCTCCGGGATTAGTAACAGAGCAAGAAAGAGAAACAAGGCGTATGAAAGATAGAGAACTTGCAGAATTTATTCTAAAAGCCGGTATCAAGCCATTTGTTGATTATTGGGAAGCAATCCCGCTCTTTTCTACGATGAATCGTCTATCTGAATCCGTCAAGGAAGCCATTAGAAAGCAACGTTTGCGCAATTCTCCAACGGGCCTGGCAAATAGTCTTTTAGGTATGGGGACAGGCTCACAGCCTTCCTGGTGGGGAGTTTTAGGAAGAATAACAAATGAGGTACTGCTGTTAACTGGAGAAGAAGATGATAAATTTTGTGCTATAGCTCAAAAGATGCTTGCTGAATTTCAAAATGGTACTTGGATAGCCCTTAAAAACGGGGGACATGCATTACATGTGGAAGAACCAGAAAAGTTTGGTACAATAGTAAGTGAATTTTTATCAAATACATAACACAAGGAGGAATCTTGTTTTGACAGTAGAATGGGTTGCTGTACGAAAATATGAAGAAATACTATATGAAACTTATAACGGAATTGCAAAAATCACGATTAATCGCCCCCATGTACATAATGCATTTACACCAAAAACCGTTATGGAATTAATCGATGCAGTTGCATATGCACGTGATGATTCAAGTATTGGCGTTATTGTGTTAACAGGGGCAGGAGATAAGGCATTTTGCTCCGGCGGAGACCAAAGTGTACGCGGACATGGCGGATATGTTGGGGAGGACCAAATTCCTCGTTTAAATGTTCTCGACCTCCAACGTTTAATTCGTGTGACTCCAAAACCGGTGGTTGCAATGGTTAAGGGATATGCAATTGGCGGCGGCCATGTGCTCCATATTGTATGTGATTTAACAATTGCTGCTGATAACGCTATTTTTGGACAAACAGGACCGAAAGTTGGAAGCTTTGATGCCGGTTATGGTTCAGGTTATCTTGCCAGAATCGTCGGGCATAAGAAAGCACGCGAAATCTGGTATTTATGCCGCCAATATAATGCACAGGAAGCGCTTGATATGGGCTTAGTAAATACCGTTGTACCTTTGGCGCAAGTTGAAGAAGAAACCATTAAATGGTGTGAAGAAATGCTTGAGAAAAGCCCGACTGCTCTTCGTTTCTTGAAAGCTGCATTTAATGCTGATACAGACGGCTTGGCAGGAATTCAGCAATTTGCCGGTGATGCGACATTACTTTACTATACAACAGACGAAGCGAAGGAAGGCCGCGATGCATTTAAAGAAAAGCGCAAGCCTGACTTCGGCCAGTTCCCGCGTTTTCCTTGATAAGAGATTTTTTACAGCAGCTTGATGGAGGCCATCAAGCTGTTTTTATATAGTGAGGTGACTACATATATGCTAAACGAAAGTATGCCTAATTTTTTTAAAAAAAGAGCGTTTCTGACACCGGATCGGACAGCGATTTATTTTCATGACCAGACTTTAACCTTTAAAGAACTTTATAATCGGTCGTTCAAAGCTGCCGGCCAGCTTCAAGCATTAGGGATTAAAAAAGATGATTATATTGGTTTATTACTAAAAAACCATCTTGAAACAGTTATTATCTTATTTGCTCTACAATTATTAGGAGTAAGGGCAGTCATTTTGAATAACCGGTTAACAACAGCAGAATTGGCTTGGCAACTGAATGATTCAAAAGCAAAATTTCTAATCCTGGAGCCATCTTTTACCGAAGTGGAAATGGCATTAAAAGCCAGTGTAGCTTCCTTAAGTTGCGTTACAAAGGATCAATTGTTTTCTACCAAAGCAGAGGATCCAATCATTCAAGAGGAAGTCGATTTGTCTGACGTTTGTACAGTTATGTATACATCCGGTACAACAGGAAATCCAAAAGGAGTTATGCAAACATATGGAAATCATTGGTGGAGCTCTGTAGGTTCAGCATTAAATTTAGGATTTATCGAACGGGATTGCTGGCTATGTGCAGTACCAATTTTCCATATTAGCGGTTTTTCCATTTTAATGCGTGGTGTGATTTATGGTATGCCAATTGTTCTTCATGAAGGCTTCGATGTTGAGAAAGTATTATCTGATATTAAAAATAAGCATGTTACGATTATGTCAGTGGTTGGAACGATGCTTTCACGAATGATTAATACCATGAAAGATGCTCATCTTCCTGAACAGTTTCGCTGCATGTTGCTTGGGGGAGGACCTGCGCCTCTGCCATTATTACAATCCTGCCTTGAGAAGGAAATTCCTGTTTTTCAAACGTATGGTATGACAGAAACTGCCTCTCAAATTGTAACCCTTTCTCCGGAATACAGCTTAACGAAACTAGGTTCTGCAGGGAAACCGTTGTTTCCTGCACAAATTAAAATAGAACTCGAAGATGGGACAATTGCTCCATCCGGGGCTGCGGGGGAAATTGTAGTAAAGGGACCGAACGTCACCTCTGGTTATTTATATCGGCTTGAGGCAACAAAAGAAAAATTACGTAATGGATGGCTGTATACAGGTGATATTGGCTACCTCGATGATGAAGGCTTTTTGTACGTACTCGACCGACGATCGGATTTGATTATTTCTGGTGGAGAGAATATCTACCCGGCTGAAATCGAAAGTATATTGTTAAGCCATCCTGATGTTATGGATGCTGGCGTTACCGGTATTGAAAATGAACATTGGGGACAGGTCCCAATTGCTTTTGTTGTAAAAACAGACGGGTCAACTATCACAAATGACATGCTTATCGACTATTGTATGAATCAATTAGCCAAATACAAAGTGCCTAAAGCAGTATATTTTATTGACACACTCCCAAGAAATGCTGCAAAAAAATTATTGCGAAGAAAGCTGCGGGAATGGAAAAATGAAGGTAGGTTTGATTGATGAAAATATCATCGATTCAGCTCTATGTTATTAAGGCGCCATTGAAATCCCCATTCTTAACTCATTTAGGTACTGTAAATGACCGTGAGGGAATTATTATCGAAGTAAAGGATACAGACGGGATTTCAGGGTTTGGTGAGGGTGTTGCTTTTTCATCTCCTTGGTATACAGAAGAAACTGTTGAAACTTCTCTCCATATGTTAACTGATTTTTTAATTCCATTATTGCAAAAACACCCGATTGAACATCCCGAGGATGCTTCAGCATTGTTTAAATCAATCAGAAGAAATAACATGGCGAAAGCAGGTCTGGAGACAGCGCTATGGGACCTATATGCCAGGAAAAAATCGCTCCCGCTTTCGTCTATTATCGGCGGCACCCGTAAGCTGATTCCATCAGGTGTAGTAATTGCTACCGATTCAATAGTAAAGGCAATGGAGCAAATAGAAACCTATCTCGCTGCGGGATATCAGCGAATTAAAATAAAGATTAACCCGAACCTGGATTATTCTTTTATAGCTGAGATCCGCCGTTATTACCCTGACCTTGACATCATGGCCGATGCCAATTCTGCGTATACTTTATCAGATCTTAACCGGCTAAAGGCACTTGATGAATTTCATTTACAGATGATTGAGCAGCCGCTTGCACAAGACGATATCATTGAGCATGCTATCCTTCAAAAGGAAATCAATACCCCTATTTGTTTAGACGAAAGTATTGTGTCCTTTGAAGACGCTAGAAAAGCAATTGAATTAGGTAGCTGCAAGGTGATTAATATTAAAATAGGCAGGGTTGGCGGGCTCTCAGAAGCAAAGAAAATTCATGATTTTTGTTTCGCCAGGGATATACCGGTTTGGTGTGGTGGAATGATTGAATTTGGAGTTTCACGTGCCCATAATATTGCGCTTGCTTCTTTGCCGGGGTTTTCAATTCCGGGAGACATATCCGCATCTGATCGTTTTTGGGAGCAGGATATCATTACTCCTGAGGTGACGGTTGAAAATGGCTATGTAACTGTGCCGCAGAAACCCGGGATTGGATTTGAGATCAACCTAAAAAGGTTAAATGAGCTTTTGCTGGAGAAAAGAGTAATCAAATTTTAACTTATTTGTAAAGGCTATTTTCGCATAGATTGTTGTTTTTCGTATAAGTTTATCAACCCGTATAATTTGAAGCTTCGTGGCATCTTTTCGTAAGAGCATTTGCGAAAATTGCCTAGAGACTTAGTAAATGAACTTTATTAAGCTTCAAAAGCAACAAAGTTTACGAAAAGAGCCTTTGTAAAAAACACACGATATTTCTAAGAGAAATATCGTGTGTTTCGTTTGAGTAAACCGGTTAAACTTCTTTTAAAGGTCTGTTGGTTCAAAGGTTTTACAGTCGGTTTCTTTGCTTGTGTCAGCTGATTTCCCTGTATGACTGACAACATAGATTTGTTCTGCACTGCATTTATTCCCATTTGCCCAATAGTTACAATTATTGACCTCACATAATACATCTTGTGCCATTTGTATCACTCCTTTAGTTTCGTAATACAGAGATAGCTTTTGATGATTTTAGAAAAACAATACCTGTCAGGAAAAGGGAAAAATTTAGGGAAATGGATAGGAATTCACAAATATCATCGGGCTGCGAGTTAAAAAATTGGTTAATCCGGCAAATTTTCTGTATCCTAAATAATAAGTTAAAAGAAAGGCGGAGTTAAAATGAATAATACATTATTGAAGGAAATCCTTGATTACAATCAAAAATTCGTAGAAAATCGTGAATATGAAAAATATGAAACGACCAAATTCCCTAAAAAAAGAATGGTCATTCTCACTTGTATGGATACAAGATTATTAGAATTATTACCTAAAGCTATGAATGTCAGCAATGGTGATGTGAAATTGGTGAAAAACGCCGGTGCACTTGTTTCCCATCCTTTTGGTAGTATCATGAGGAGCATCCTGATTGCAGTTTACGAACTGCAAGCAGAAGAAGTTATGGTTGTCGCCCATTATGAATGTGGAATGAGTGGATTAAAAGCTGAGCCTGTTATCGAAAGTATGAAAGAACGGGGAATTAAACAAGAAACCATTGATACTCTTACTTATTCAGGCATAGACATTAATCAGTGGCTCCATGGATTTGATAATGTTACTGAAAGTGTGGAGCATAGTGTCAGCATCATCAAAAATCATCCATTAATGCCTGAAGGTGTACCTGTCCACGGTCTTGTAATAGATCCTAAAACCGGTAAGCTTGACCTTGTTGTCGACGGTTCTTTGGCTTAATGATTTCTTTTCTCCGGAACAGGGTCAATCCCTCCAGGATGAAAAGGGTGGCATTTCAAAATCCGTTTGATTGTCAGCCATCCGCCTTTTATGGCGCCAAATTGCTGTATCGCTTCCAATCCATAATGGGAGCATGTAGGATAAAAACGGCATGTCGGTGGTTTTAATGGCGATATAACTTTTTGATAGAAACGTATGAGTAAAATAAACGTGTTTTTTAACATTGGTTTCGCTCCTTTATAAAACAAAATACCATATATAATTATTTAAGTCTAAATTGCTATATATATGTAAGTAGATGAAAAAACTCGGAATTTAATGTATGATAAAGTGTAGATAATAAAAGGAGTGATAACATGCCTTCAGTTGAAAGCTTTGATTTAGACCATAATGCTGTTAAAGCCCCTTATGTCAGACATTGCGGTGTCCATAAGGTAGGAAGTGACGGTGTTGTTAATAAATATGATATCCGTTTCTGCCAGCCTAATAAGCAGGCAATGAAACCGGATGCAATTCATACTCTTGAGCATTTGCTAGCCTTTAATATTCGCAAGCATTCTGAAAAATATGACCACTTTGATATTATTGATATTTCTCCAATGGGCTGTCAAACAGGTTATTATCTTGTTGTCAGCGGTGAACCGACTGTTGAAGAAATCATTGATCTTTTAGAGGACACGATGAAAGACGCAGTTGAAATCATTGATATCCCTGCTGCTAATGAGAGACAGTGCGGTCAAGCAAAGCTCCACGATTTAGAAGGTGCAAAACGCTTAATGCGCTTCTGGCTTGAGCAAAGTAAAGAAGATTTAAAGACGGTATTTGCATAAGATAAGAGGATGACTCCATGTCATCCTCTATTTTTCTTCCTTTTTTTCCATTTGTTCCATTTGATCTTGGCTATCTTCATTATTAATATTAGGGTTATTCTCCAGTGGGTCTACTGTATGTTTGTAAGTATAGGCTTTTGAAGTAGTTATTACACTAAGCAAAAGAACAATAATGACAATAATGATACATACTATAAAAATGGTATACATATCTGCCCCTCCTATTCTCATCCTATTGTAGCATGAATGTTTAATGAAAAAGGGGATATTATTTCAAGCGGATCGTTAATTTTGAAAAGATAAAAGGGAAGCTTTTGTTTTTGCTTCCCTTAACTGTGGTATGTAATTTCAATGAATATTTCTAGGATAGTAAGTATGGGTACGATGCTGTCCGTACTCTTCCTGTGCAAACTTCGCTTTTAAACTTTCGATTAAATATAGGCCCATTAAATCGTATAATTCCTGTTTATCCATCTCCTGAATTAAACCTAGTAAATCTTCATGTGTCATTTCTTCTAAAAAGGCAAATGCCAACATATCAATATCTTCTTCATCGCCTGTTAGCTTGTTTCGATACATTTCAAAAAGTTCATCCACTAATTTCATCTTTTCCACCTCCTTGAGAAAATAATTTCTTATCCATTATTAATCAATTCCCAAAAACATGAAAAATATCCCTTGGTCAATTGTTAGAAAAGTCTGTTTTCTTAATTTTATACCATTATATCGTATTCACTATAAAAAAATGAACTAAATTTTGAAAAAGAATAAAATTTAACCGTTTGTGGAAAACGATAAACAATGAGAAAAAGGGGGATGCAAAATGGTTGAACAAAAGAAAACCTATTATATAGATGTTGGGACAGGCCATATATCACAAAATGCTACAAGTTCCACATGGAGCTATAAAATCCAAGCAAACGATGAGGAGATCATCCGGCTTCGTGAGCTATTTGATCAAAACTATTCTACAGAATGGCAAAACTTTTTTCGAGCCCATGTTCCATATGTCCAATACCATTATGACCGTCATAACGATGCATATGACAAGACGATCCAACAGGTATATGGCATGATTTACAATCTCGGTGACGAAGAAGCAAAAAATCATATTGAAAGTATGAATATTTTACCTAAAGAAGATTAATTAAACAAGAAGAAAGTCCCTATTAAACAAAAGATAGGGATTTTTCCTTTTTTTCGATTATAATAATAGCAACAATGTACGGTGAGGCGGGTTTTGCATGAAAGAGTTTTCAGATCATTATGGGAATAAGGTCGAGCTTTCTTTTTTCCAATCTCCATTTCATGAGGAAGCGAAACATGTGTTAGTCATTTGCCAATATGGCGATAATTGGCTTTTAACGAGTCATAAAGAACGGGGACTTGAATTTCCCGGTGGAAAGAGGGAGGTTGGAGAAAGTCTTGAAGAAGCTGCACACAGGGAGGTTTATGAAGAGACGGGAGCCATTTTAGGAAATCTTCAAAGAATCGGTGTGTACAGAGTTACAGATCTTAAAGGTTCATTTGTCAAAGCAATATTTTGGGGAAAGGTAAGTAGGCTTGATAACACAAGTACTTATTACTACGAAACAAACGGACCTATTCTTATAAAGGGAGACATCTTACAATTACGTATTGGGGATGAATATAGCTTCATCATGAAAGATCAGGTAGTTGAGGAATGTATTAAATACATTTACGAACAACAAAGCAAAAAAGAATAGCAGATTGCCTTAAACAGCCCGCTACTCTTTAATAAGTTTTTTCTCCAATAGGTCTACTAGCTGATACATAATTGTAGCAAATACGGCAATTACTACGAGAGATAAGAATACAAGAGTAAAATTAAAAACTTGAAAGCCGTAAAGAATCATATATCCCAGCCCTTGTGAGGACACAAGAAATTCACCGACAATCACTCCGACCCATGATAAGCCGACGTTCACCTTCAACGTTGAAATAATTGTCGGAAAACTTGCCGGCAGGATTGCTTCTTTAAAGCATTGAAAACGTGTGGCCCCAAATGTTTGGAGCACTTTTATATAGTTTGGGTCTACTTCCTTAAACGACGTATAGACAACAATCGTTGTGATGATGACCGAGATGATCGCTCCCATTGCAATAATGGATGGGTACCCGGTACCGAGTGCGACAATTAGAATGGGACCTAGGGCTACTTTGGGCATAGCATTAAATATGACGAGATAAGGGTCAAGCACTTTTGAAACCATTGGTGACCACCACAGGACAGCGGCAATAATCGTACCCAGTAAAGTTCCAAGAAGAAAACCACCTATCGTTTCAGTTAAGGTTACTCCCAAATTCGTTAATAGGGAACCATCTTGGAGTTTTTCCAAAAATAATTGCCCTATTTTCGAAGGAGAACTGAAAAGCAGCGGGTCTACCCACTTTTTTTGACTGGAAATTTCCCAGCCAAAGAAAAACAGCAAAAAAATGAGTATTTGATAAAATCGAACCCATCGTTTTTCATTTTTTAATGATTGAATATATTTTTTATGGAGGAGTTTAACCTTACTGTTTTCTTGATTCAAGGGACTCCAGCTCCTTCCAAATGGATTGAAAGATGCTTGAGAATGCCTCATGGTTTCTGGCCTCGAAGGGAGACAGTCTCCGTAACTCTTCCGGAATCACAAAGGTTTGATGCAGCCTTCCGGGACTTGGGGAAAACAGAAAAACCCGATCACTCATGGCTATAGCTTCGCTAATGTCATGGGTAACAAGAATAGCGGTTTTGCCATAATTCTTTAGCGTTCCGGATACTAAATCCTCTAGTTTTAGCTTCGTTTGATAATCAAGTGCGGAGAACGGCTCATCTAACATCAGCAGTTTGGGTTCAGTTGTCAACGTTCTCACCAGAGCAACTCTTTGTCGCATTCCACCTGATAATTGTTTGGGCAGCTGTTTTTCAACACCGCTTAAACCAATCTGCTTTAATAGGTTTAACGCATTCGCTTTGGTCTTTAAATTTAGCTGTTTTGATAATTTCAGACCGATTAAGATATTTTCTTCAATCGTTTTCCAAGGAAACAAATAGTCTTGCTGAAGCATGTAGCCAATGGTATTTTTTGTAGTAAAAACCGGTTTATTCTCTAAGATTACAGTCCCTTGTGTTGGTTTGATCAAGTTGGCAATGATGGAAAGTAAAGTTGTTTTTCCACAACCACTTGGGCCAAGGAAGGAAACAAATTCTCCTTCCTCAACCTGTAGTGAAATATCAGAGAGTGCCGTGGTGGCAGAAGCTTTTGTAAAATAGGTATGATGAATATCCTGAATCATCAAGAAGCTCATAATGACGGCCTCCCTTTTCGTTTATTTTTTAATGACTTTTTCTGCAATAGCAGTATTTACAATTGTCTTATGGTCAACTTCCTTTGGAAGTACTCCCGCCTCTTTCATGATATTCTGAAGATTGTTCCATTCTTCCTTATCAAGGATTGGATCAGTTGCGTAGGATCCTTGGCTTTTATAACGTTCGACAACCGTTTTAATAATTTCAAAATCTGTATCAGGAAAATAGGATTGAACCGCTTTTGCAATCTCTTCTGCACTATGTGTAGCAACCCATTGTTGTGCCTTATAAATCGCTGCGGTAAAACTTTCAACAGTTCCTTTGTGATTTTTTATATAGCTTTGTTTTGTCATAAAAGTCGTATAAGGGACATGACCTGACTCCGTTCCAAAGGAAGCGACAATATACCCTTTTCCTTCTTTTTCAAAAATACTGGCAGTTGGTTCGAATAATTGAACGAAATCACCGGTTCCGGAAGCAAAAGCGTTCGCGATATTGGCGAAATCGATATTCTGGATTAAATTTAAATCTTTATGGGGATCTATTCCATGGTTCTTTAAAACAAATTCGCCAACCATCTGCGGCATCCCGCCTTTTCGTTGACCTAAGAAGGTGGCCCCTTTTAATTGATCCCAAGTGAAATGATCGATTTTTTTTCTGGAAACAAGAAATGTCCCATCTGTTTGTGTCAATTGGGCAAAATTGATGACCGGGTCATTCGCCCCTTGGGAATAAACATAAATGGAGGTTTCAGAACCGACCAATGCAACGTCAGCACCGCCTGAAAGCAATGCTGTCATCGTTTTGTCCCCGCCTGCGGTTGTGGTTAATTGAACATCTAAACCTTCATCCTTGAAAAACCCCTTTGCTAAGGCTACATATTCAGGGGCATAGAAGATGGAACGGGTAACTTCAGCAAGCCGAACCTTTTCCAGTTTCTTCGTTTTCGGATTGTTATTATTATTGGTATTGCAAGCGGCTAAGGAAAACATAAGAATAGCAATGAGAAGAATGGAAAAACTGAATTTTAACCATTTTTTCATGAATGATACCTCCTTAAAACAATTAAATCTGGGCTTCTTTTGCCTAGAATATCGTATGAAAGGGATAAAAATGTGTGAATGCCCAGTTACAAAAAAATTACAAAATATGGATAGGGGAGATTGATGCTGGACGAATACAACGGACAAATCGTGGAGATAAACAGGTTCCCTTCTCCAAACCCGAAGGTTGAATTAAAGGTGATCACATACATATCGAATGGACTACGGGTAAAAGGTATGCTTGCTGAACCGAAATATAAGGATAACTGTGATGGTTTTTTGTATTTGCGGGGCGGAATAAAAAACGTAGGTAAAGTCAGACCCGGAAGGATTGCTCAATTTGCTTCCGAGGGCTTCATAGTCTTTGCCCCCTATTATCGCGGAAATCAAGGGGGCGAGGGAAATGAAGATTTTGCAGGGGATGACAGGGAGGATGCTTTTGCAGCTTACCTGCTATTACAATCACTTCCGGGGGTGAGGAATATTCATGTTTTTGGATTTTCACGAGGAGGTGTGATGGCATTGTTGACAGGGATTCAATTTCCTGAGGCTGCGTCCATTGTTACATGGGGAGGTGTCAGTGATATGTCCTTAACATATATGGAACGAAAAGATTTACGCAAGATGATGAAAAGAGTGATTGGCGGTACACCGGAAAAATATCCGGATAGGTATCAAATGCGCACACCGTTATACGAACTGGAAAAGCTATCTGCACCGGTTTTAATAATTCATGGTGTAAATGATCATAATGTTTCTGTGGAACACGCCTATCGGCTTGAACGAAGACTAAAGTCACTGAATAAATCGGTGGAATCCCGGTATTTTGAAAAGTATACACACTATTTTCCTCCTGCTGTAAACAGAAAAATAGTTGAGGACCTAACTAAGTGGATGAAAAGTCAAATCAAAAGATGATAAAATAAAAGAAATAAACAAGCAGAGGAGTGTTTAAGAATGGGTATGCCCCTTGAGTTAAATACAATGATTGTGACAAAGGGAAGAGAAAAAAGAGTTGAAGAAAATCTGTTCCTTCTTGAAAAAGAGGGATATAGACTTTATCCGATTGAGATTCCTATTGATGTAAGAAAAACGATGGACAGTGATTCGAATGGAACAGCATTAATCAAAAAAGTGGAGTGGCAAAAGAACAGCACGACCCTGACATATCAATTAATTTCATTGAATTCAACCAATTAAGCAGGGCCCTTATGCCTCTGCGTTATTAGAAAAACCCCCATCATTGTCATTGATGGGGGTTTTAAGTCATTAAAACTCTACTTAGGCAATTGGACCGCCTTTTTCTTCAATATCCGCTGAAACGTTTGTGAACTTTTTAAAGTTTTCACGGAATTTTTCGGCAAGCTCTTTGGCTTTCTTTTCATATGTTTCAGCATCTGCCCAGGTTTTAATCGGCTGAAGCACTTCATCAGGAACACCGGCAATGTGCAGCGGGATATTTAAACCGAAAATATCGTCTCTTACTGTTTCAACATTGTTGAGTTCCCCTTCAAGTGCGGCTTGGACCATTGCTCTTGTAAAGGAGAGCTTCATGCGGTTACCGACACCATATTCTCCCCCGGTCCATCCTGTATTAACGAGGAAGACATTGGCATTATGTTCGAGAATTTTTTCACCAAGCATTTCCGCATACCGTGTCGCAGGCAAAGGTAAGAACGGAGCACCAAAGCAGGTTGAGAAGGTTGCCTGTGGTGAAGTAATTCCACGTTCTGTCCCGGCAAGCTTGGATGTATAACCACTTAAGAAGTGATACATCGCTTGTTCCTTGGTTAATTTAGCAATTGGCGGCAACACTCCGAATGCGTCAGCTGTTAAAAAGACGATTGTGTTTGGATGGCCCGCAATACTTGGCAGCACAATATTATCAATTGCATCAATTGGGTAAGCTGCACGAGTATTTTCTGTTAATGTGCCATCATCATAATCAGCAATTCTTGATTCTTGATTAATAGTTACATTTTCTAAAACTGTACCGAAGCGAATTGCGTCAAAAATTTGCGGCTCTTTCTCACGGGAAAGATTAATGCATTTTGCATAGCATCCGCCTTCAATGTTAAAAACGCCGTTTGACGACCAACCGTGCTCGTCATCGCCAATTAGCCGGCGATTAGGATCGGCAGATAATGTTGTTTTTCCTGTACCTGAAAGACCAAAGAACAGGGCTACATCACCTTCTTGACCTACATTGGCAGAACAGTGCATCGATAAAATATTATTTTCAGGTAACAAATAATTCATCACGGAAAAAATTGATTTTTTCATTTCACCAGCATATTCTGTGCCGCCAATTAACACAGTCCTGCGTTCAAAGGAAATAATAATAAACGTTTCTGAGTTGGTGCCGTCTACAGCAGGATTTGCTTTAAAGTTTGGAGCGGAAATAACAGTGAATCCAGCGTTATGTGCCAATAATTCGTCTTCGTTTGGGCGAATAAACAATTGATGGACGAATAAATTATGCCATGCGAACTCATTAATCACCTGAATTGGCAATTGTGATTTTTTATCGGCGCCTGCAAAGCCTTTAAAAACAAAAATTTCGTTTTTCTGTTTTAAATAGTCTACTACCTTATTATAGAGGTTGTTGAATGCTTCTTCTGATATCGGCTGATTTGCTCCCCAGGCAATTTTATCTTTTGTGGAATCTTCCGCCACAATAAATTTGTCTTGAGGAGATCTTCCTGTGTATTTACCTGTGGCTACACGAATGGCTCCTGTAGAGGTTAATGTGCCTTCATTGCGACTTAAAATTTTTTCAACTAATTGCGGTACAGATAATTGCACTTGAACATGATTTTCTTTTAATAATTCATTTAATTCATTCGGAGTGTGAACAGAATTCATCTGAGGGAACCTTCCTTTACCATTTTTTTAAATGTGATAACACTTCGAAAATAGTATAACACATTTAATTTAATAGTCTATACTAATTAATGAAATTAGATTGTATTTTATACTATATTCGTAAAAGGGATGAATAGTTAATAAAAATAATTATTTTAAAAAAATGTTCAATAATGAAATTTCCTTTAATGTTTTTTTTTCGGCATCACTAAAAATTAATCTTTTTTAAAGGCTATTTTCGCATAGATTGTTGTTTTTCGTATAAGTTTATCAACCCGTATAATTAGAAGCTTCGTGGCATCTTTTCGTAAGAACATTTGTGAAAATTGCCTAGAAACTTAGTAAATGAACTTTATTAAGTTTCAAAAGCAACAAAGTTTACGAAAAGAGCCTTTTTAAAAGAAGGATAAAATTGTATTTCGAAAACGGTGTTATATCCCATTTTTCCTTAAATTTTATAAAAAAATTCATTGACATTGTTCGATAATGTGCGGTATGATTATTCATTGAACGGATACTCTCTTATCCCGAGCTGGTGGAGGGACAGGCCCTATGAAACCCAGCAACCTGCTACATGAGAAAATGACCTCTTTTCAGGTCTTTTTCCTAGCGAAGGTGCTAATCTGACGCAAGGCTTTGACCTTGAACGATAAGAGTGAAAGGCCCGGAACAACCTTTCCTCACAATGGTAAGGTTTTTTGTTTTGTATAAGTCCTTTTATGATAAGAGTTAGGAATAAGGTTTTAGTTTATTCCCTTCTAATAAAAATCCTTTGTTTATTTCATACTATAAAGGGAATGAGTTCCGTATCAAAGTACGAGGTTCAAGAAGTATTCCTGTAACCTTTTAAAACCTCGATAATCTCATAATATAGGAGGAATTCAGTTGTCAACAAAACGTCGTTTGTTCACTTCTGAATCAGTAACTGAAGGTCATCCTGATAAAATCTGTGACCAAATTTCTGATTCCATTTTAGACGCAATTTTAGCGAAGGATGCTAATGCTCGTGTTGCCGCAGAAACTTCAGTAACTACAGGACTTGTTCTTGTAGCGGGTGAAATCACTACTTCTACTTACGTGGATATTCCAAAAATTGTTCGTGAAACGATTAAAAGTATCGGTTACAATCGTGCTAAATATGGCTTTGACTCCGAGACGTGTGCCGTTTTAACATCTATTGATGAACAGTCTCCGGATATTGCCATGGGTGTTGATCAGGCACTTGAAGCCCGTGAAGGTCAAATGTCTGATGAACAAATCGAAGCAATTGGGGCAGGAGACCAAGGTTTAATGTTTGGTTTCGCTTGTAATGAAACAAAAGAGCTAATGCCTTTACCAATTTCCTTAGCACACAAGCTTGCTCGCCGTTTAACAGAGGTTCGCAAAGAAGAGATTCTTCCTTATCTCCGTCCGGATGGAAAAACGCAAGTAACAGTTGAATATGATGAAAACGACAAACCTGTTCGTATTGATACGATTGTTATTTCAACCCAGCATCATCCTGAAATCACATTAGAGCAAATTCAACGTAATTTAAAAGAATATGTTATCAATCCGGTTGTTCCACAGGAACTAATCGATGAAAACACAAAATATTTTATTAATCCAACAGGTCGATTTGTAATTGGTGGACCTCAAGGGGATGCAGGCTTAACAGGCCGTAAAATCATCGTTGATACGTACGGTGGTTATGCACGTCATGGCGGAGGTGCGTTCTCCGGTAAGGATCCAACGAAAGTTGACCGTTCTGCAGCCTATGCAGCACGTTATGTAGCTAAAAATATTGTAGCAGCAGGGCTTGCTGAGAAATGTGAAGTACAGCTTGCATATGCAATCGGGGTAGCACGTCCGGTTTCTATTTCTGTTGATACTTTCGGTACAGGCAAAGTTAGCGAAGATGTTTTGGTTGATCTAGTAAGTGAAAACTTTGACCTTCGCCCGGCAGGAATCATTAATATGTTGAACCTTCGCCGTCCAATTTATAAACAAACAGCAGCGTACGGACACTTTGGACGTACAGATGTTGATCTGCCTTGGGAACGTACTGATAAAGCAAATCAATTGCGTGAACAAGCAGAAAATCGCTAAATAAAACTCGCGACTGACAATATAATTAGTAGTATATTTAAAGAGTGAAATCGCAAAGATTTCACTCTTTTATTTTTGTTGATTACCAGTTGAAGAATATTTCCCTAACTATTGACAAACAAACTACATGTAACTATAATGAATACATGTAATCGTTATAGTTACATTTAGTTAACGCCGTTACATTAATATGAATTATATAGGAGGACTCTAAATGAAAATTGGAATTATTGGTGCCAGTGGTAAGGCAGGAAAGCTTATTCTAAAAGAAGCGATAGAAAGAGGGCATAAAGTTACAGCAATTGTTAGAGATTCATCAAAGGTTCAAAATGAACATGTTGCAGTTCTGGAAAAAAACGTTTTTGACTTAAAATCAGAGGATTTAAAAAGTTTTGATGTAGTCGTAAATGCATTTAATGCACGTGGGCAAGAACACCAGCATGTAGAGGCTGGTAAAGTATTAATTGAAGCACTTAAAGGTGCTCCACAGACAAGATTAGTCGTTGTTGGCGGAGCAGGAAGTTTATTTGTAGATGAGGAAAAAACAGTACGGCTATTAGAAACTCCGGATTTTCCTGCTGTCTATTTTCCTACTGCGTCAAACATGATGAAAAACCTTGAAGAACTACAAAACACAAGCGGAATTCAATGGACGTATATTAGCCCTGCAGCATTCTTTAATCCGGAAGGTAAACGAACAGGTAGTTACCAAAAAGGAAAAGACCAATTAATCTTAAATTCAAAAGGTGAAAGCTATATCAGCTACGCCGATTATGCAATCGCCTTTTTAGATGAAATTGAAAATCCACAACATAAAAACGAACGTTTTTCTGTCGTTGGCGAAGCAGAGTAAAAAAAGTATCTTAATGTATTTGAATAGCTTACCAGTAGATCATTTACTATTTGGGAGTATTGGTTCACTCGATGAAGAAGCATATAAAGGTATGTTAAAGAAAGTTGAAGATACAATTAATTCCCATTTCTGATAAACGTAAACAAGTATTAGAAAAGACTACTCCTAATCGAGTAGTCTTTTTTTAGAATGGTTCTTATGTCACTGTCAGGGGGCATGTTAGTAGAAGTAGAATTAAGTGATTTTAACTAAAGCTATATTTCGTTATTCCATTTTTTATTTTAGCGGTTATAGGACAGATTACTCTTGAAAGTTATTGTTGTTTAAGCCAACCTATATAAGTGAATACTGAATGGTACCTGAATTTTCCTAACCTTCACAGTGCCATTTTTGTGAAAATAGTGGTAGTATTAGAGAGTATGTTTTTTTAAGAACATCCTGTTTAGGATATTTAGAATGGAGTAGGTGACGTACATAATGTGTGGCTTTATTGGTTGTGTACACGACAAAACACAAAACTATAGTGATGACCAAAAACAACAATTTAAAAATATGAACGATATTATTACCCATCGCGGTCCTGATGATGATGGTTTTTATTATGATGACCATATTCAATTTGGTTTCAGACGCTTAAGTATCATTGATATTGAGAGCGGCCATCAACCGCTAACCTATGAAAATGAGCGCTACTGGATTATTTTTAACGGTGAAGTTTATAACTATGTAGAGCTTCGTGAAGAACTTCTCAAAGAAGGATTAACGTTTGCAACAAGCTCTGATACAGAGGTCATCATTGCCCTCTACAGTCATTTAAAAGAAAAAGCCGTGGAAAAACTTCGCGGGATGTTTGCGTTTGTTATTTGGGATAAACAAGAACAAACCCTTTATGGTGCACGGGATCCATTTGGGATTAAACCATTTTTCTTTGTAGAAGAAGGCGAAAAGACTTTCTTCGCTTCTGAGAAGAAAAGTATCCTACTTGCCCTTGAAAACGATTCTTTAAATTATGATTCCCTGCAGCATTATTTAACCTATCAATTTGTTCCTGAACCAAACACGCTGTCAGAAGGAATTAAAAAATTAGAACCCGGTCATTATTTTACGAAGAAAATCGGCTCTCCGATGAAAATTAAACGCTATTGGAAGGCTCATTTTCAACCTGTCCACAATTCAGAATCTGATTATATTAAAGAAATTAAAGATGTGTTAATTGACTCTGTTAAAATGCATATGCGAAGTGATGTGCCAGTTGGATCATTTCTCTCCGGCGGTATTGATTCCTCCATCATTGCTTCCATTGCCAAAGAGTTTCATCCGTCCATCAAAACGTTTTCTGTCGGCTTTGAACACAATGGTTTTAGCGAAATTGATGTTGCCAAAGAAACAGCTGAGAAGCTTGGTGTTGAAAACATTAGCTATGTGATTTCACCTCAGGAATATATGAATGAGCTTCCAAAAATCATGTGGCATATGGATGACCCGCTTGCAGACCCTGCTTGTGTACCACTATATTTCGTTGCCCGCGAGGCCAGGAAGCATGTAACAGTTGTCCTATCAGGTGAAGGCGCTGATGAACTGTTTGGCGGCTATAATATTTACCGTGAGCCTCAATCATTGGATGTATTTAATAAAATCCCTCGTGTTGGAAAGGTTCTCTTAAAAGGGATTGCTAATATGATGCCGGAGGGTGCAAAAGGTAAGAGCTTCATTGAGCGCGGTGTTACCCCAATGGAAGAACGCTACATCGGTAATGCGAAAATGTTTACGGAAGAAGAAAAACGGGAGCTGTTAACAGTTTACCGTGAGGGATTAAATTATACTGATATTACAAAGCCGCTTTATCAAGAATCCAGAGGCTACGATCCTGTCGATCGGATGCAATACATTGATATCCATACATGGATGCGCGGTGATATTTTACTCAAGGCAGATAAAATGACGATGGCACATTCGTTAGAGCTGCGGGTTCCTTTCCTTGATAAAGAAGTATTTGCAACAGCATCTAAAATACCGACAAGCTTAAAAACAGCTAATGGTACAACTAAGTATATTTTGCGAAAAGCAGCCGAAGGAATTGTTCCTGACCATGTACTTAACCGCAAAAAGCTTGGGTTCCCGGTCCCGATCCGTCATTGGTTAAAGGATGAAATGAATGAATGGGCGAAAACGATAATCCGTGAAAGCAACACGGATCATTTAATCAATAAAACGTACGTATTAAGATTACTTGAGGACCATTGTCAAGGCAAAGCAGACAACAGCAGGAAAATTTGGACTGTTTTGATGTTCATGATTTGGCACCAAGTATATGTTGAAGAAAAGTATTCCTTTGCTCAGAAAAGGGTACTTGAGACTGTTAATAACTAATGATAATAAAAACGAGGCTGACTTATTTCATAGTCAGCCTCGTTTTTATTGGGATTGAATTGACTTATAATACTGAGCTTTTTCTGCATATTCCCGAACGATTCTTTCCATATCCTTAATATCCTCAGAATTTAATTCTCTAATAACTTTAGCGGGTCTGCCAAATGCTAAGGTATTAGGAGGAATTTTCTTTCCTTGCGGAACAAGGCTTCCGGCACCAATGAAAGCTCCTTCACCGATTTCAGCGTTGTCAAGGACAATGGAGCCCATCCCAATTAACGCCTTTTTCCTAATAATACAGCTATGAAGAATCACTTGATGACCAACCGTTACCTCGTCCTCTAAAATGAGCGGGTTATTGGGGCTCTGGTGTAAAATGGAGTTGTCCTGGATATTCACTTTTTTTCCAATAATGGTGGGAGCTACATCTCCTCTAATGACCGAGTTGAACCAGACACTCGACTCATCACCAATTTCAACATCACCGGTAATGGTTACAAAATCTGCTATATAGGCAGATTCAGCTATTAATGGGTATTTGTCATTAAATGGATAAATCATTATTTTCTCTCCTTTTTTGGGATGATAGAGGAATCGTTCTTACTGAAATGGGGTAAATCATTAAAAATCAGTAAGAAAACTTTTCCTTTCTATGGTAAAGTACTTTCATCGGTACATGCAAATATTTAGCAGCCTGACACCGGTTAATTCTTGCCGTTATACGTTCAAAGTGTAATAATGTTAAAATAAAAAAATACGGAGCTAAGTTTTAGGAGGAAAAGAATAATGTGGAAGTGGGAAGCGGAAGGGGAAGCGAAAGCAGTCATTGTGATGGTACATGGGGCGATGGAACACCACAGACGGTATGGCTGGCTCATTGAAATGTGGCGAACATCCGGTTTTCATGTGATAATGGCTGATCTTCCCGGACAAGGTATGACAACAAGATCCCGCAGGGGCCATATAGATTCCTTTGATGAATACATATTTGAAGTAAAAGACTGGGTACAGGCAGCCTATCGTTATGATTTACCTGTTTTTCTGCTTGGACACAGTATGGGAGGCTTAATCTCGATTCGCCTTCTTCAGGAGGAAAGGTTAAATATCGCAGGTGTCATTCTTTCTTCACCATGCCTTGGGCTTATAAAATCTCCTTCCAAATTTTTAAATATCTTATCATTTGGGTTAAACATGGTTATTCCATCTTTAAGGATGAATTCCGGTTTAACCGTTCAAATGGCGACAAGAAACAAAGATGTTTGTGAAGCAGATTCGAACGATACCTTATATGTAACAAAGGTGTCGATTAGATGGTATCGTGAACTAGTTGCTGCAATAAAACAGGCCTTCATTAATATTGGAAAAATCCAAGATGTCCCAATGCTTGTTATGCAAGGCGGGGATGACAAAATTGTCAATAAAGTATTGGTAAAGGATTGGTTTAATCAGGTACCTCTCTCGGAAAAAAGATTTAAAGAATGGCAAAAATGCTACCATGAAATATTTAATGAACCTGAACGTGATGAGGTATTTGAATATGCCAAGGATTTTGTCAACAGCCAATTAAAATCAATAGGTTATATTATTTAAAGGGGTGAAGGGATGACGTTTTCCATGATGCCAATTAGCCTGATGTCTCAGGTATACCGCAAAATTATTCCTGCCGTCCATCAAGAACTGGGTTACTGGAAAAGCCGCGCGGAAAAAATTCCGAACCCGGAGCTACGAAATCAGGCTCTTGCCAGTATTGAGCATAAAACGTTCCATTGTGAAGGAGGGGCAATTCTCGCTTTAATGGCAGAGGAGCATTACCAAAAAGCGGTAAAGTTTATTGTAGCCTATCAGACTATCAGTGACTACTTAGATAATCTTTGTGACCGAAGTACTTCCCTTGACCCTAATGATTTTGCAGCACTCCATGAATCGATGGCTGAGGCATTAACATTGGAGGCAAGTGATAAGAACTATTACCGGCTTCGTGCAGATCAAGAAGATGGCAGCTATTTACATGATCTTTCAGAAACATGCCGCTCTATTTTACGGGAATTGAAGCATTATGATTTAATCAAGGATTATCTCCTTGAGCTTTGCGACTATTATTGTGCCTTGCAAATTCACAAACATGTTGCCCATGAAGAGCGTGTGCCACGGTTGGAAAAATGGTTTCATGTTTATCAAAATAAACTGCCTGAGATGGAATGGTATGAGTTTTCAGCATGCTCCGGATCTACATTGGGAATTTTTTGTTTAATTTCTTATGCGATGCGAGGGGATTTTAAGGCACGCGATGCTGAAAATATTCGCAAGGGATATTTTCCTTATATTCAAGGTTTGCATATCTTATTGGATTATTTCATCGACCAGGAGGAAGATTTGGCTGGCGGTGATTTGAATTTTTGTTTTTTTTACGAAAATCAAGAAAAGCTTTTTAATCGCTTAAAGCACTTTGTTAAGGAAGCAGACCGCCATACGGAGTTTCTTCCGCATAAAAAATTTCATCAGCTCATTAATCGGGGCTTATTAGGGATTTACTTATCGGATAGTAAAGTTCGAAAGCAGAAAAATGTTCGCAAGCTTGCAAAAGGGATTATTAAGACTGGCGGAATTATTAGTTATTTCTTTTATATAAATGGCGTAGCTTACCGTTCATTTCAAAAATTCGTGCCATCATTTGTGACGAGGCTGATTTTAAAATAAAAAAATAAACAAAAAACCAGGCTGTTATCAGTCTGGTTTTACCTTTTTTCAATTGCGACAATAAAAGGCGGATTATTTTTTTGATTAATAAATTGATACTGTAAAACATGTGCAGCTTTTTGATCTATTTGTTGGCAATAGTCGAGCAGGATATCCCGTTCGATAGTACCTTCATCGTGACCATGATAAATGACAATGATGATAATTCCTTCAGGCGACATAATTTCTAAGAGCTGTTCAATCGCTGAAATTGTGGTTTCAGGTCTTGTCACAATTGTTTTATCACTGCCGGGCAGGTAGCCCAAATTAAAAATTGCGCCGGTTACATTTCCATGATGAATGGAAGGGATTTTTTCCAAAAGATTTTCATGACCTTCATGAAAAAGTGTCACCCGCTCTGACAAACTGTGTTGATTTAAGCGTTCCCCGGTTGCGACAATCGCATCTTCTTGAACATCAAATCCCAATACTTTACCATTCTCACCAACAAGTTCAGCTAAAAATAAAGTATCATGACCGTTCCCTACTGTTGCATCAACCACGATATCGCCATTTTTAACCGTTTGCCCGAGCAATTTTTTTGCAAAGGGAAGAATTCGCTCCAATTTCATGTTTTTACTTCCCTTCCTGAGAAAATTTACCCTGCCAGCTGTCTCTACGCTTGAGTTCCGCATCAATGGCATTTAATACTTCCCATTTGTTTACACTCCACATCGGACCTACCATTAGGTCAATCGGTCCATCACCGGTAATTCGATGAACAATCATTTCCGGCGGTAAAATTTCCAATTGGTCACATACTAAGTTTACATAGTTCTCTTTTGAAAGGAAATCAAGCATTCCTTTTTCATATTGCTTCACCATTGGTGTGCCCTTTAAAAGATGCAGCAAGTGAATTTTAATTCCTTGTACATCCAATTTCGCTACTTCACGTGCTGTTTCCATCATCATCTCGTTTGATTCAAGCGGCAGGCCATTAATAATATGGGAGCAAATGCGGATTCCATGTTTTCTCAGTTTATTCACGCCGTCAATGTAGCATTGAAAATCATGAGCCCGATTGATTAGTAAGGCTGTACGTTCATGGACAGTCTGTAAACCAAGTTCCACCCATAAATAGGTTCGCTCGTTTAGTTCCGCTAAATATTCAACGACATCATCGGGCAAACAATCCGGACGTGTGGCAATCGACAGCCCAACTACCCCTTCCTGATCGAGGACCTTCTCAAATTTTTCACGGAGAACCTCAACAGGGGCATGTGTATTCGTGTAAGCCTGAAAATAGGCCATGTATTTGCCGTCTTTCCATTTTGTATGCATCTTTTCCTTTATTTCACGAAATTGTGTTTCCAGGGTTTCAGTCCGGTCACCGGCAAAATCCCCTGAACCCGCAGCACTGCAAAAGGTGCAGCCGCCGTGAGCGACGGTACCATCACGGTTCGGGCAGTCAAAGCCGCCATCGAGTGCCACTTTAAAAACCTTATGGCCAAATTGCCGGCGTAGGTGGTAATTCCAGGTGTGATAACGTTTATCGTCGGAAGCATATGGAAAAGGTTTGGTCTGAAGCATGTCAGAAACCTCCTTTTTTTGAAAAGAATTTTATTCACATAAATTCCATTTTAACATGAAGTCATAGGCATATCCAATTGTACAAATTGGCAGCATTTATCAATCTTCCGATGTAATAGGAAAAAGAATGGAGAACACAATAAGAAATGAAGCAGTATGCTTCAAAGAAGGTTATTCTTGGTGCCACACATTTAAGGGGGTTCTTAGATGGCTACTCGTGAATCAATGGAAAGTCTAATGCAAAAATGTGAGGATACTCTTCGATTTGCTCAAAATCAATATAAAGAAAGCAGCCTTCAGCAGCATTATAACAATGATGATTATCAAAAAGCCCTGCAGCAGCTCGAAGAAACGTATCAAGATATTTGTACGATGGCTCATAGTGCAAATTCACAGCAGCGGGAACAGCTTCATAGAATGAGGCTGCAGCTGCAGCAGATTCAAAATACGATGATTTTACAAGGGTATTAAGAGGAGGAGAGCAGTTGAAAAAGCGTTCTAAACAACAAAACCCCGAACAAAAAACACGAAATGGCAGTAACAATCAAGATATAGAACTAGGGCAGGATTACGATTTAGTGAAGCAATCTAAAAAGAATTATGAAAAAACAGGCGGTCAGCCAGTTAAATCGAAATTTCATCAGGAAAATGGACAATCATCCTAATAAAGCAATCAAGTTTCCCTCAACGGTTCTAGTTGAGGGTTATTTTTTTTCCGAGTCATGCTTTAAAAATCTCTGATTAATGTTTTTGCGGAAATATGATAGGTATTTGCGGGAAAAGGCGAAACTTCTGCGGAATAACCACTGTAACTCGCGGAATTATCCCTAATACCCGCGGAATCATTTTTTATTAAGGTCTTTTCGTAAACTTTGTTGCTTTTGAAACTTAATAAAGTTCATTTACTAAGTTTCTAGGCAATTTTCGCAAATGTTCTTACGAAAAGATGCCACGAAGCTTCTAATTATACGGGTTGATAAACTTATACGAAGAACAACAATCTATGCGAAAATAGCCTTTATTAAACCTTCTCTAACGAAAAAGGATTGCGCCTAATCTGAAAACAGTCTAAAATTACTTGGGGAATCGAAATAATTTTAGATTAAGGAGCGTTTTTCATGCCACGTGCCTTATGGCTTTTGATTGTTGGGATGGCAGTGAATGTAACAGGCTCTTCTTTTTTATGGCCTTTGAATTCAATCTATATTCACGAACATCTAGGAAAATCACTATCGGTTGCCGGGGTTGTTTTAATGTTAAACTCCGGGGCAAGCGTTATTGGTAATTTATATGGAGGAAGATTATTTGATAAATTAGGAGGGTACAAATCTGTACTTCTAGGTATCGGCATTACCTTTTTAGCCCTCGTTGGATTATCTGTCCGGCATGACTGGCCGGAATATATCGTTTTTTTAACAATTATTGGTTTTGGAGCAGGAATCGTTTTTCCATCCATGTATGCCATGGCAGGGTCCGTTTGGAAGGAAGGCGGCCGTAAAGCTTTTAATGCTATGTATGTGGCTCAAAACCTGGGCGTTGCAGTTGGAGCCGCGCTCGGGGGAATTGTGGCTGATTACTCATTTCAATTAATTTTCCTTGCCAATACATTTATGTATTTCATCTTTTTACTGATTGCTATTTTTGGCTATAGAGGAATCACTTCAGATTCGGCTAAACAGGCTAATGATCAAAAAGATAAAACCCAAGTAAAAGGAAGAAAAAATCTTCAAGCATTATTGATTCTTTGCTCAGGCTATTTATTATGCTGGGTTGCCTATGTCCAATGGCCAACGACGATTGCTTCCTACACACAGCAAATTCATATATCATTAGCTCAATATAGCTTATTATGGACAATAAACGGAGCCTTAATTGTTCTGGGTCAGCCCTTATTAACGGTTATTTTGAAACATCTTGCAGCCTCGCTAAAGCTACAAATGCTAATCGGTATCGCTATTTTTATTATTTCTTTTATTGTAGCAGGGAAAGCAAACGCCTTTGCAGGTTTTCTAGTTGCTATGATCATTTTAACCATTGGTGAAATGTTTATCTGGCCGGCTGTGCCAACGGTAGCTTTCAGTTTAGCGCCAAAGGGACGGGAAGGTTTTTATCAGGGAATTGTCAATAGTACGGCAACAGGGGGAAGAATGCTCGGTCCATTGCTGGGGGGCATGCTGGCGGACTTATATAGTATGTCCACATTGTTTTTGGTACTGATAGCTTTATTCCTCATTTCAATTGTATCAACGTTATTCTATGATCGTGGTTTAAAAACGAAAAAGCATTTTACAGCAAAAGTAATGTAGACGGTTCTGATTAGGACCGTTTTTTTTATTAGTTTAAAAATAATTCATCCGGTTCATACTGTTTTTAGGCGTTCGTTTGCTTGCAACATGTTAGAAAATTTAATACAATAACCGTATACTTTTATATTGAAAAAACAGTGATGAGGAATAGTAGTGGTTAATATCCGTATTTAGAGAGTTGACGGCTGGTGGGAGTCAACCGGGTACATCATGAACTCGCCTAAGAGTTGCAAGCGTGAATAATAGTAATGTTTGCCGTTTTCCGCGTTAAGGATGAATGAAGCGAGTGTTGACAACACTAATGTGGGTGGTACCGCGGGAAGATACATACAATCCTCTCGTCCCGTTTTTGGGATGAGAGGTTTTTTTATTTTAAGATTTATTAGAAAAATAATTTTATGACTTAGAAGACTGTCTAGCTCCAGCGCCTAGGGGATCGAGATCATAAGCCCATCCGTCAAGAAGGTTAAAGAACAACCTTCTCGCCGGCTCGTCTTATGCTTGTCGCCCCTGGGCAAGGTGCTTCCGCTTTTCTGGTTAGGAGGAAAACTTATGAGTTTCGATCATCAAGAAATCGAAAAGAAGTGGCAAAAGAAATGGGAAACAGAAAAAACATTTAAAACAAACGAAGAATTTGGCAAAAGAAAATTCTACGCTTTAGATATGTTTCCATATCCATCGGGTGCGGGATTACATGTTGGACACCCTGAAGGCTATACGGCAACTGATATCCTTTCCCGCTTAAAACGGATGCAGGGATACAATGTTCTTCATCCAATGGGCTGGGACGCTTTTGGTTTACCGGCGGAGCAATATGCATTGGATACCGGAAATGACCCTGCAGATTTCACTAAGCAAAATATTGATACGTTCCGCAGACAAATTAAATCTCTTGGCTTCTCTTATGATTGGGACCGGGAAGTAAATACCACCGACCCTGAATATTACAAATGGACGCAGTGGATTTTCTTAAAACTATTTGAAAAAGGTCTTGCCTATATAGATGAAGTAGCGGTTAACTGGTGCCCGGCACTTGGAACCGTTTTGGCAAACGAAGAAGTCATTGATGGAAAAAGTGAACGCGGCGGCCACCCGGTGGAACGCCGTCCAATGAAGCAATGGATGTTAAAAATTACTGCCTACGGGGATCGTTTGCTTGAAGATCTTGAGGAGCTTGATTGGCCGGAAAGTCTGAAAGAAATGCAGCGCAATTGGATCGGCCGTTCTGAAGGTGCTGAAGTTACTTTTAACATTGACGGTCACGAAGAAACCTTCACCGTATTTACTACACGCCCTGATACATTATTTGGCGCTACCTATGCGGTGCTTGCTCCGGAGCATTCATTTGTAAATAAAATTACGACTCCTGAACAGCGTGCTGCAGTTGATGCTTATTTAGAGAAGGTAAAGAGCAAGAGCGATCTTGAGCGAACTGACCTAGCGAAGGAAAAAACCGGAGTATTTACCGGTGCATATGCGATCAATCCTGCAAATGGCGAGAAAATGCCAATCTGGATTGCCGATTATGTATTGGTAAGCTACGGAACGGGTGCGATCATGGCTGTACCTGCACACGATGAGCGTGACTATGAATTTGCTAAACAGTTTGATTTACCGATTAAGCAGGTTGTTGCCGGGGGAGATATTGAAGAAGAGGCCTACACAGGCGATGGTGACCATATTAATTCCGATTTCTTAAATGGTTTGGATAAGCTTGAGGCCATTCAAAAAATGATTTCATGGCTTGAAGAAAAAGGTATTGGTACAAAAAAAGTAACGTTTCGTTTACGTGATTGGCTGTTTAGCCGCCAGCGTTACTGGGGAGAGCCGATTCCGGTTATCCATTGGGAAGATGGTACAATGACTGCTGTACCGGAAGAGCAGCTTCCATTAACATTACCGAAAACGAAAGAAATCAGACCATCCGGAACGGGTGAATCACCTCTTGCTGTGATAGAGGATTGGGTAAATGTGGTTGACCCGCAGACAGGTAAAAAGGGCCGCCGTGAAACCAATACAATGCCGCAATGGGCAGGCAGCTGCTGGTATTATTTACGTTATATTGACCCGAAAAATGATCAGGCACTTGCTGCTGAGGAAAAATTAAAGCATTGGCTTCCCGTTGACACTTATATTGGCGGGGCAGAACATGCGGTGCTGCACTTACTTTACGCTCGCTTCTGGCATAAATTCTTGTATGATATCGGAGTTGTGCCGACAAAAGAACCATTCCAAAAACTATTTAACCAAGGAATGATCTTAGGGGAAAACAATGAAAAAATGAGTAAATCAAAAGGGAATGTTGTCAATCCTGATGATATTGTAGCCAGTCATGGTGCCGATACTTTGCGCTTGTATGAAATGTTTATGGGACCGCTTGATGCCTCGATTGCCTGGTCAACGAATGGTCTTGATGGCTCACGCCGTTTCTTAGATCGGGTTTGGCGCTTAATGGTAGAAGAGGATGGAGAGGTAAATCCGAAAATCCAGCCAAATGAAGAAGCTGTTAATTTGGAAAAAATTTATCATCAAACAGTGAAAAAAGTAACCGAGGATTACGAAGGCTTGAGATTCAATACGGCCATTTCACAAATGATGGTATTTATAAATGAAGCCTATAAGTCAACCGTTCTACCAAAGGATTATATGGAAGGCTTCGTAAAATTACTGTCACCTGTTTGTCCTCATATCTCCGAGGAGCTATGGGTAAAGTTAGGACATAGTGAAACAATTTCCTACGAAGCTTGGCCTGCATATGATGAAGCAAAGCTCGTGGATGAAGAAATTGAAATTGTCATTCAAGTGAATGGTAAAGTTAAAACAAAGCTAATGGTCCCAACTGACGCCAGCAAGGAATCGTTAGAAGAAATTGCCATGGATGACGATAGGGTAAAAGAACAAATTGAAGGAAAAACCATTCGTAAAGTCATCACGGTGCCAGGTAAATTAGTAAATATTGTAGCAAATTAAAACGAAGAAAGAGGCTGAGATGCCTCTTTCTTTTAAGGGGATGTTAAGGATGGAAGAATTACAAATCATTACACCGGAAGAATTGCAAAAAAAGCTTGAGAATGGGGAAAAGCTTGAGCTCGTAGATGTCAGGGAAGATGAAGAAGTGGCAGCGGGTATAATTCCCGGGGCAAAGCATATTCGCATGGGTGATATCCCGATGAACCTTGACTATTTTGATAAAGATAAAGAATATATTTTTATTTGCCGCTCCAGCCACCGCAGTGGAAATGTATGCTACTATCTTCAAGAACAAGGCTATAAAGTCCGTAATATGATTGGCGGCATGCTGGCATGGACCGGTGAGACGAAATAAAGAAAAAACCAATTCCAAAATTTGGAATTGGTTTTTTTATTCACAATAATTAATGAGCTTTTTCCGATCTTTTAAAAGCAATCCACCCATAATCATTAATGGAACAATGTTGACGACTGCCAGTACTGTTCCTTGGAAGTCGGAACCAATGAATAAACCGTGTAATGTAACTAAGGCATAAAGAATTGGATTCAATGCATGTAATTTCCGCCATTTTTGATAACCGATTTTTTTGCGGGCTTTTGAGGTAACAATGGTCATAAGTAAAAAATACAGCGAGATGATCCCCATGGCCATTGGCAAGGGTTTATAGGTCGTATTAAATGGAATTAGTACCTCAGCCCATTTAAAAGAGATATATGAATCAATCAGCAAAAAACCGAGATGCCCGCATACCATAAAAAACGCCCAATTTGAAAGTGTTTCATGAAAATGAAGGGTAATCGTAACTTTTTGTTTGCGCATTTTTTGGACCTGTGAGTAAAGCCCAATAATGACAGATAAATATAATAAAAGATAGGCTACCGTACCTGTTGCCCGAATCATATACCATTCAAACATCTCCATCTTATGCTCCCCCTTTCCAAATTTGCCCGGATTTATATATTAAAACAGAGCGATTTCCATTATTATTTACCCACTTTTGTCCCTTTTCTTCCCCTAATAAAAGAACTGTTTTCGCCAATACGTCCGCTTCTAATGCGGTCGGTGCTGTAACGGTTGCAGAAACGATGGTGCTTTCAGTTGGTTCTCCTGTTTGCGGGTCAATCAGGTGATGCATCCATTTTTCGTTAACTTGCCATCTTCTTTTCAGGATGTCGACGTAGCAACGGCACCTGTTGCTACTTGGATGGAAGAAATCATTAAACTTTGGTCAAATGGACTTTCAATCCCAATGTTTAATAGACGCGGTAATTCTCCAAAAATACGAATATCTCCGCCAACATTGATAAAACCATAGCCTGTTTTCTCTAAAACTTCTGCAGCCCGATCAATAACCCATCCTTTCGCAATGCCGCCGAGATCAATTTTTGAAAAGAGAGTAACGGCTTGTTTGTGCTCATTTAAATAAAATGGATCGGAGGTTGTTGCAATAGGTGATGAAAGGGTTGATGCTGCTACTTTCTGCCCTCTAATAAATTCAATAGATTTGGAATAACCGCAATTTTCAATCGCGGATAAAATTCCCGGATTAAAGAGTCTGTCGGTTTCATGATAAAAACGTTCCGCTTCTTTCATTATTGAAAATAATTCACCGGAGACAGTGATTTCTTTATCGATTTGTTGGTTTAAAAGGGTGAGCTCACTATCTTCCCGGAACCTGCTGCATTTGTTTTCAGTCTGTTCAAAAAGCTTATAAATAGGCATCAGATCATTTGCGAACATTTCATGACTAATCGATATTTGTACCAAGGTACTCATGGAATTGAAACGATAGTTATACATCAGGTTCCACCTGTTGTTGTATCAAAGCCGCCCCGCTGCCGTGAATGGCCGCTGAATGAATCCTGATTTTGCGAGAATGAACCATTATTGAACGAACTATTACCATTATCCATGGAATTACCATTGCTACCGGAAGAGACATCGCTATTAGTAGAATTATCATCAAATAAGCTCTGATTTGAGTCATTTGTGTTTGATTGTTGTTGATTTGTATTATTACTGGAAGAGAAGTTCTGTCTAGCTGATTGAGTGTTAGTTTGATCCCCGGTTGAAAGTCCGAGATAGGAAACCATTCCTGCAACCAAGGCTAAACTGCCAAAGCTAACTCCCCAAGAAATTCGTTGTTTTTTATCCAATTGAAGGACTCCTTTCATTTTTACTGCTTACCTTCTAAACGCAGTTTACAAGTTAATTCTTAATATAAACTTAAAATATACTAGGGGTTTATTTTTAAAATTCAGATAATGGGGTAATAATGATAGAAAAAAGGAAAGGGAGAGGAAATTGATACAGGTAAAGCTGTTTGATCGGGAACACGAGAAGGATTTAGAAAAAGAAATGAATCACTTTTTAAAGGGTTTGGATGAAAAGAAATTGTTGGATATTAAATATAATGTGGCTGCTATGCCGGAGGAAGAAGAGGAGGAACAAATTTATTGTTTTTCTGCCATGATCATTTATCGGGCCTGACAATTGTCAGGCCTGAATAACGTTTTCCCGGGCAAAATGGGCAGCGTTTGTTCCTGCCAGCCTGCCTGTTACAAGTGCCGAGGTGATATTATATCCGCCTGTATACCCATGAACATCAAGGATTTCACCACAGAAGTATAAGCCATTCATTAATTTCGAACCCATTGTTTGCGGTTCCACTTCTTTGACAGAAATCCCTCCGCCTGTCACAAAAGCTTTTTCAAGTGGAAGTGTGCCATTCACTTTAATGGTAAATTGCTTGCAGCTTTTTGAAAAACTGCGGATCTTTTCATTGGAAATCGTGCCTCCCTGTTCGGATGGATCAATCTCATTTTGTTCTAATAGAAATAGTAGATACCGTTCAGGGAGAATTCCTTTTAGCGTATTCTTTATACTTTTTTTCGGCTCATTTTTCACAAGCTTAACAATTTCTTGAAAGAGTTCTTCCTCTTTTTTATCAGGTAAAGCATCAAGACTCATCGTTACTTCTTTTAAATTCCATTTCTTCATCGCTTTGATAACAAACTGACTGCAACGGAGTACGGCGGGGCCGCTGATTCCGAAATGGGTAAAAATCATATCCATACGGTGTGTTATGATGGGCTTCCCCTTTGGATTCAGGACGCTTAAATCAATATCTCTTAACGAAAGGCCTTGGAGCGTTTTATTTTGAATAAAAGGTTCCTTAGATGTTATCGGCACCTCGGTTGGAAAAAGTTCTGTTACTGTATGCCCGGCTTTTTCCGCCCAGGAGTAACCATCGCCCGTCGACCCGGTATGTGGAACAGATTTACCGCCCACCGCAATAACAATGGATTTTGCTTTGATTTTTGAACCATCCTTTAATAATACGGCGGCTGCCTGCCCGTTTTCATAAGCAACATCATCTACAGGGCAATTCTTGAATACCCGTACATGTAATTGTTCCAGTTTATTCAACAGCGCATCCACTACTGATTGCGCTCTATTTGAAACCGGGAACATCCGGCCATGATCTTCTTCCTTTAGTTCGATACCTAATTTTTCAAAGAATCGAATAATATCTTCATTACTAAAGATTGAAAAAGCACTGTATAGAAACTTACCGTTTCCCGGCAAATGCTTGATAATTTCTTCAATCGGAAGCCTATTTGTGACGTTACAGCGGCCGCCGCCGGAAATGGCCAGCTTTCTGCCAAGCTTGTCACCTTTATCGATTAATAGTACTTTCGCACCCTTTTCCCCTGCAGCAATGGCGGCCATTAACCCGGAAGGGCCTCCGCCAATAACAATGACATCGAATTCCATATTCCACCAACTTTATTTATTTTCATTTTTTTACGGATAAACTATAGTATAAACATTACCAGTCTTACCGAAAAGAAAAAGATAAGTCAATGATTTTTAATAAATTTAACAGGATTGTTAGTAGCGTCATAGAGAAAAGAGTTGTACACTACAATAGTGTGCAAAAAGAGTCGAATATTACATTGTGATGAAATGCACTTATTTTTCTTAAATAGGAAGGGATTTTATGGGGTCTAAGCTTTTAAGGGGAACGTTTATATTAACCGTAGGTACGATACTTTCCAAGGTTCTCGGCTTAATTTATGTTATTCCGTTCTATCAAATTGTAGGAAAACAAGGGACGGCACTATATAATTTTGGCTATGTTCCCTATACCATATTTATCAGTATCGCAACGGCAGGCGTACCGTTAGCTGTCTCGAAATTTATTTCAAAGTATAATGCTTTGGAAGAATATGCGGTCGGAAGGAAATTATTTAAATCCGGATTAGTCATCATGTTGACAACGGGAGTTGCAGCCTTCCTAATTATGTACTTTATAGCACCGATGTTGGCTGAAATGAGTATAAGCGGAAAAAAACAATCGATAAGTGTGGATGATGTAACAACGGTCATCCGTGCCGTTAGCTGGGCTTTAATCGTCGTTCCGTTTATGAGCTTAATTAGGGGATACTTTCAAGGGCATCAGTCAATGGGCCCATCAGCTGTTTCCCAAGTCGTTGAACAAATTGTTAGGGTTGCTTTTACACTTATCGGCGCATATGTTGTCTTAAAGTTTATGAGTGGAAGTATGGTCTCGGCAGTTAGTGTGGCAACTTTTGCAGCGTTTATTGGAGCAATTGGCAGTTTATTTATTTTGTTTTGGTATTGGTACAAAAGAAAACCATATTTGAATGAGCTTCTTGAACAGGATAAAGGCACGCTAAATATCTCACTAAGGGAAATCTATAAAGAGATTTTTATTTACGCCGCTCCGTTTGTATTTGTTGGGATTGCGAATCCTTTATTCCAATCAATCGACCAATTTACTTTTAGCAAGGCAATGGCTGAGATTGGGAAATCGGGACCCTACGCAACAGCCGCTTTTTCGATGTTGAATTTTGAGTCCCATAAGATTGTCATAATCCCAGTCTCCCTGGCAACAGCTTTTTCCTTAACGCTTGTGCCGAGTATTACGCAGGCATTTGTAAATCAAGATCAAAAAAGTATGAATCACCAGATAAATCAGACCTTTCAGGTTATGTTATTTTTAACCCTGCCTGCGGCAATCGGGCTTTCTTTATTGGCTGAGCCTGTTTATACCGTGTTTTATGAGCATGAAGCCCTTGGTACGCAAGTGTTAGCTGCATATGCACCTGTCGCAATCTTATTTTCCCTTTATTCGGTTACAGCTGCTATACTGCAGGGAATCAATGAACAGCGCTACACGATTTTAAGTTTGCTGGTGGGCCTTTTAATAAAATTAGCCCTCAATATTCCGCTCATTAAAATGATGGATACGAGGGGGGCCGTTCTTGCTACAGCACTAGGTTATACTGCATCGATTGTCATTAATTTGATCGTGATTAAAATTTACTCCCGCTATCAATTTCGTCTCGTTTGGCGCAGAAGCTTACTGATTTTTATTTTTGCAGGCTTAATGTGGCTGGGCACGGAGATTGTATATAAATTTTTGGCGATATTCTTATCTCCTGCATCAAGGATGCAATCGTTAATCCTTATCTTACTAAGTGCAGGAGCGGGGGCTGCTATTTATTTTTACTTAGGGCTGAAATCAGGACTTGCAGACAGGTTATTCGGTCATCGAATCGTGCGCATCAAACAAAAATTGAGATTGCCTGTTTGAATTTGTAAAATGATATCTTCTTAACTTGAAGGAGTATAATAAAATGAGAATTGATAAAATGCTTGCCAATCTTGGGTTTGGAAGCCGAAAGGAAGTTAAACAGCTTCTGAAAAGCGGTTCTGTGAAAGTGAATGATGTGGTTGTGAAGGATGCAAAACAACATGTCGACCCTAACAAAGAAACCGTCACCTTAAATGGAGAAGTTATTGAATATAAAGAATTTATCTACCTAATGATGAACAAGCCTCAAGGAGTACTTTCAGCCACTGAAGATACTGCCTGCGAAACGGTCATTGACCTATTGGAGCTTGAAGATCAGGTGTATGAACCGTTTCCTGTCGGGAGATTGGATAAGGATACGGAAGGGCTGCTGCTGATCACAAATGACGGTCAGCTGGCCCATCGATTACTTTCACCAAAAAAGCATGTACCGAAAACCTATTTTGCTGTTATTGACCGTGAAGTGACGGAGGAAGACGTGAAGGCATTTGCCCAAGGAGTTACACTGGATGACGGCTATGAAACAAAACCCGGCGAATTAAAAATCTTAAAATCCGGGATTCGTTCTGATATCGAGCTAACCATTACAGAAGGTAAATTTCATCAAGTGAAAAGAATGTTCGAAGCCGTCGGAAAAAGCGTGGTTTACCTGCAGCGAATATCGATGGGACCATTAGCCTTGGATGAGACGCTGGAGCTTGGTGAATATCGTGAATTAACTGAGGAAGAAGTAGAGTTATTGCGGGATTATCAAGTAAAATAAGCAAAAAGAAGCCTGACTTTAGGAAAGTCAGGTTTCTTTTTTATTAAGCTCCTAAAAATGCTTTAAGCATCCAGTTATGCTTGCTCAGTTTGCCGATTAATTCCAAGAACATATCACTGCTTACTTCATCATTACTTTGTTCAGCTGCTTCCATACCGGCTTTTAATTCATCAATAAGTTGAGAATAGTCCTTAACAATATCTTGTACCATTTCTTCTGCTGTTAAAACTTCAGTTGTTTCTTTAATCGTTGCAATCTGAAGATAATCTTTTAACGTTGAAATTGGTTTGCCGCCGATTATTAATAACTGTTCCGCTAATTCATCAATAGTGGTTGCTGCTTCATTGTATAACTCTTCAAATTTAGCGTGTAAGGTAAAGAATTGAGGGCCTTTCACATACCAATGAAACTGATGTAATTTTGTATATAAGACATTCCAGTTTGCGATTTGTTGATTAAATACTTGTTCTAATGTCATGTATGATTCCTCCTCTTTTCTATCTGAATTAATTATAACATATATTATTTAAAAGTAAATATTAAATAATAATTATTATAAATAAAATGAAATCCTTTTACTCACATCAATTACTTTCTCCAAAAAAATAAAAAACAGTCTAAATTCACAGGGGGGATTTAGACTGCCTTTCTAGGTAATATCATACAAGGTTATAACAAATTCTGTAGCTCTTCAGTCATATTCTCTACTAAATCCGGTCTGCCGTGAAACTGGGCAGGGGTATTTTGAAAAAGTTCAATCAGCCACTTTCCGTCTTTTTTAACAGCAACGAGAGTATGATGAGAATTCACATTAGGGTTAATTTCTGACTTCCCGGGTGGTACCATTCCGGCTATTGCTCGTAAAACAGCCCCCTCAGATCCCAAGGAGCGAACCGCGGTCACTTTTACTACATATGGGGCAGTTGGATGATGGGCAAAGATTTGCTGAAGATTGGAAAACATCTCTTCACGTCCTATGTACTGGCTTCCATCAAATCCGATCATTTCTCCCTCTTCAACAAATGGTTCCGTCATTGCATCGGCGCTGCGATTATTCCAGCCTTCTATAAACCGTTGATAAAGTTCTCTTATTTGAGTCTCATCAGATTTGAAATTTGTGTACATTTAGTGAAACCTCTCCTTAGAAAAATCTTTATTTTAATAAGTTTAAAATAGCACTAATTACAAGCAACACACAAGAATATTTAATAACCATGCATATCAATGGGTATCCTAAAAAATATTTAAGCGCGAGATAACTGTAATTAGGGGGAGCAGTCATGAAGCTAACACATGAGCAGCATATCGAATTACATGGCTTTAATAACCTGACGAAATCACTGAGTTTTAATATGTATGATGTTTGTTTCACTAGAAATAGGGAAGAGCGTGAAGCATATCTCAAGTATATTGATGAGCAATACAGTGCAGACAGATTAACCAAAATCTTAAAACATGTATCGGATATTATTGGAGCGCATGTATTAAATATCGCGAGTCAGGATTTTGAGCCGCAAGGGGCGAGCGTGACTCTTTTGGTTTCCGAAGGTCCGGTGGAAAATGCGCCATCAGAATCTTTCGAGGAATCACCGGGTCCTCTTCCGGAATCGGTTGTCATGCAATTAGATAAAAGCCATATCACTGTTCATACATATCCTGAATTCCATCCCAATGAAGGAATCAGTACCTTTAGAGCAGATATTGATGTATCAACATGCGGAGAAATTTCTCCGCTGAAGGCACTTCATTATTTAATCCGCTCGTTTGAGACAGATGTAATGACCATCGATTACAGGGTCCGTGGTTTTACAAGGGATAAATACGGTCATAAGCTATTTATTGATCACGAAATCAGCTCAATTCAAAATTACATTCCTGAGGATGTAGGAGAATTATTTGACATGATTGATGTGAATGTCTATCAAGAAAATATTTTTCACACAAAATGCAAACTCCGGGAATTTGATTTAAATAACTATTTATTTGGCTATACAAAAGAAAAATTAGATCCCGATGAATTAATTGAAATAACGGAGCGGTTAAAAATCGAAATGGATGAAATCTTTTATGGGAAAAACATTGTTCAATAGCGATCAAGAAAAAGAGCCCAAGGAAATTTGAGCTCTTTTTGTGTGTGAAAATTATTCGTTTACAAAGTAGATTTCCCCTACCGTTTTCTCCATCTAAGCAATATCCCAATGTAAAATTTCAGCAGGTTCAGAAACGTACCTCATGGATTTTTTAACTCGAAAATATTGCAAATATTTTTAATTTTCATATAATATAGAAAGAATTAAAAAAAACGTATTGGAGGGTGATGGGGATGAATAAAAGAACACCGTATCAAATCACTCCTCCGTTCACTTATTTTTTTTAGGATCAAAGCAATTTGCTTTGGTCCTTTTATTTTGAAAGGGGAATAAGATGAAAAAATATAAACGTATTTTAATAAAGCTTAGTGGAGGCGCATTGGCTGACCAGGAAGGAAATAGTTTTGGTGTGGACAATTTGGAGCATATTACGGATGAAATTATCTCATTAGTTGATTTGGGTATTGAGGCTTCGGTTGTAATCGGCGGCGGAAATATTTTTCGCGGAAACCTGGCGGAACAATGGGGAATAGACAGGGTAGAGGCAGATAATATCGGTACACTTGGAACGATTATAAATAGTTTGATGCTGCGAGGTGTATTAAAAGCTAAATTAGACAAGGAAGTTAGAGTCATGACTTCTGTTCCTGCTCCGACCGTTGCAGAACCTTATATCCGGCTAAGAGCAATCCACCATCTGGAAAAAGGGTATATCGTCATTTTTGGCGGTGGGAATGGCCAGCCGTTTGTCACAACGGATTATCCAAGTGTGCAAAGAGCGATTGAAGTGAATTGTGATGCCCTTTTTGTAGCGAAACAAGGGGTAGATGGTGTCTTTACATCTGATCCAAGAACGAATCGGAACGCAAAAATGTATAAAAATTTGCATTATAACGACGTCGTACAAAATAATATTAAAGTGATGGACCAATCAGCCTTATTACTTGCCCGGGACTATGAATTACCGGTACATGTTTTTAACTTTAATCATGTTGGGGCTATGAAGGCGATTTGTTCAGGAGAACGAATTGGGACGTTAATTAATAATGGTGCAACAGAATTGCTTATATAAGCTATGAAATAATTATTCAGCATTGGAAATAATAAAAGTCAGCTAAGCATTGCTGACTTTTTTAGTTTGACATGAAACCAAATGGTGTTATATAGTGTTATTATGAAACCAAATGGTTTCGTATATTTGAATTTAAAGAATCGAGGAGATATTCTAATGGGAAATGAAACACAGCAATTATTAGACATTAAACATACAGTAGTCGTTAATGCACCAATTACAAAAGCTTGGAATGCAGTTGCAACAGCAGAAGGGCTTTCTACCTGGTTCATGCCAAATGACTTACAGCCAATTGAAGGGCATGAGTTTCATTTAAATGCAGGGCAGTTCGGCATGTCTCCTTGTAAAGTAACCAAAGTAGATCCTCCTAACAGCCTTTCTTTTAACTGGGGAAAAGATTGGACGCTTACTTTTGAGTTAACAGAGCTTGAAGATAAAACAGAAATTACCTTGATCCATTCCGGCTGGGATGCGGACAAGGTTACCGAATTCGGTGCACCGCATACAGTGGTACGGGGTAATATGGACCAAGGATGGGCAGGTCTTGTCATAAAGTTAAAGGGATATGTTGAGGCGTAAATGGCATTATCCGCAAAGCATGATGTATTTCAAGCAATTGCTGACCCCACAAGACGTAAATTATTGAAACTTTTAAGCAATCAGGAGCTCCCTGTTACTGTTATTAGTGAGAACTTTCCGATTAGCCGGACCGCGGTTTCTAAGCACCTTCATGTGTTAGCAGATGCAGGATTGGTAAAAGAAAGGAAAGTCGGCCGAGAAACACGATACAGGCTCGAGCCGGAGCCGTTGCTGGAATTAAAAGATTGGCTGCAATTTTTTGAACTATTCTGGGAAAATAAGATGGCGGCTCTTAAACTTTTTGTTGAGTCCGATACAGTAGAGGGTTCCAATCCTCAACATCCCCTGGGAATAGTTGATCAAAAGAATACCAAATAAAAAAGCAAAAGGGAGGTTGGTTGCCTCCCTTTTGCTTTTTAAAGGATAAAGAATTCCCCTAATGAATTTTTTTTGGTTGAAGGAAACTTTTTTAGAATGGTCGAATATTATATTATTAAAATTGGGGGATGATTAAGATGAGTACGACACCTAGGATACAAAGAAAGATATTAAAATATTCAGTACTGTTTAAAATGCTTGGAATCATAAGTGACCAAGAGTTTAAGTCGATTACAAGTTATGATTATGTACATCACCATCGCTAAAACATTCAGAAATCAAAAAAAATAAGCAAGCGAAAAATCGCATGCTAATTTTTTTTGATTTTAATAAATGACAGAATGGACAGTATGATTAATGTTATCAGACATACGGACGTGCCAATTAAATTGTTAGAATTCACCATAAAACCAATAAAGATTAATGTTAGTGACACAATGGCAAAAATCGTTGTATAAGGGAACCATTTAACCTGGAAAGCCGGTATGTCCTTGTACTTTGGACGGAGCTTTAATTGTGCTGAACAAATGCTAAGCCATATGATCATAACAGTGAAACCCGGAATTGACATTAAGTAGCTAATGACTTGATTTGGAGTTAAATAGGCTAAAAAAACGCCTATCAATATACAAACGCTCGTAATAAGAATTCCGTTAAGAGGAATACCTCTTTTGGAGATAGCTTGCAGTCCTTTAGGGGCTACTCCGCTTTGAGCCATTGAAAATAGAGTTCTGGAAGTAGCGTATATACCTGAATTTGCGGCTGATAGAACAGCAGTTAAAAGAACAAAGTTCATGATATGTGCGGCAATAGGAATTCCAGTTAGGCTGAAAACCTGTACAAAAGGGCTGTTTTCTGAAGTCACTTTGTTCCAGGGCATAATTCCGCAAATAATAAGAATTGGGAAAATGTAAAAAATGATAACACGCCAGACGGCACCTTTGATGATTTTGGGCAAAACTTTCTCGGAATTTTTCGTTTCTGTAACAGCCACACCAATTAATTCAGCACCGCCATATGAAAACATAACAACTAAGAATGCGCTTAAAGTGCCACTTAATCCATGTGGGAAAAAACCGCCATGGGATGTGAAATTAGAAAAGGGGTTTTGGGTGGAACTTGGAATGATTCCGGCTAAAATTAAAATACCTAATAAAATGAATGCAATTAAAGCGAGTATTTTTATTCCTGCAAACCAAAATTCAAGCTCCCCATAATATTTTACTTGAAATAAATTTATTCCTACGATCAAAGATGCGCATAGAAAACTTAAAAGCCATAAAGGTACTGAAGGGAACCAGTATTGTAAAAAACTCCCTGATGCCAATAATTCAACAATGGTGACGATAATCCAGTTGATCCAATAGAGCCACCCCACAATAAATGATATTCGAAATCCAAATGCTTTATTGACAAGATGTTGGACATTTAAATTAGGAAATGCAATTGCCATCTCCCCTAATGCGGCCATTACGATAAATAACAATAGTCCGCCAACTAAATAGGTAAACACTACACTCGGTCCTGCAATATTCAATGTATCTGAACTTCCTTTAAAAATTCCTGTCCCGATCATCCCTGCCAATGCAATAAACTGGACATGTCTAGGCAAAAGTCCTTTTTTTAATTCTTGATGATTTTTTTCCATTTTGTTCCTACCTTTTTCTGTAAATTTATGTAAAAACACTTTTTCACTTAAACGCTTTTAAGCACTAAAGTATTATACTAATATATCATATTCTATGAAGTTGTCAAACTATCATTTAATTGTTTAAAGTGCTTCTGTGAGCGTTCAAAATTTTCAAATCAAAAAAGCACGCAATGTTTGCGTGCTTTTAAAAGCGGTTATTTCTAGGTTATTCACTATTAAATGTTTTTCAACGTTAAGATGTCATTTTTACTTTCTTTTCTGTAGTTGTCCATTTTCCGCGGCTTGGGCTTATTACCAAGTCATTATAGGCTAAGACATTTAAATCTCGTTGTATGGTGCGAGGAGTGATACCAAATTCCTCTACAAGTTCCTGCGTTGTCACAGTGCCGTTATTGCGAATAAACATGTAGATACATTTGATGCGGTTTAACATCCGGTTAGTTGAAGGTTTCAAAAAACCACTCCCTATCCTTTTTCTAAACCTATGGCTTAATCCCTCTACCGACAGCCTCTTTGAAGAATATTCTTCAATAATATGTAGTTTTCTTTTCCGCGCAGACAACTCCTTCTCATGTAGTTTTGTGGAAACTAAGAAGTCATACATCTAATTTTATTGTACCCACAATTTCTGAAAATTTCCACCATTATGCTGAAATTTACAAAATTTTCATCAAGAAATTACAAAGATAGTTCGGATTTCCTCCCTTCTGAATCGTCACCTATTATAGGTTATGGGAAATAACGTTAGGATTATGATAAGTTTTTTGAATTTTTCGTAAAATTTTTTTGTGCCTGTTTTTATGGATGAAAATTTCATCGTTTTTTTTAGAAAAATGGCAAGAAATTTGCAATAATAATATTGTCTTAAAAAATTAAGTATTAATACCACATTAGGAGGCCGATAAATTGACTACTATTAATTGGATGAGTGAAGTAGAAAAAAGAAAAGATTCACTTATTAAAGACACTCAGGAATTATTACATATCAAAAGCATTTTAGACGAAGAACATGTAACACCTGATGCACCGCTGGGAAAGGGAGTAAAAGAAGCTTTAGACTTTATGCTTAATCTTGGTCAGAAAGATGGATTCATTCCCAAAAATGTCGGGAATTTAGCAGGACATCTTGAATTCGGTGAAGGCAAGGAACTGCTTGGAATCCTGTGTCATGTTGATGTGGTTCCGGAGGGAGATGGGTGGTCAAGTGACCCATATGCAGCTGAAATTCGTGAAGGTAAAATTTTCGCACGTGGAGCGCTCGATGATAAGGGACCGACAATGGCAGCCTATTATGCAATGAAAATTGTTAAAGAGCTGGAATTACCAATAAAGAAACGAGTGCGAATGATTATTGGTACCGATGAAGAAAGTAATTGGCGTTGCGTTAAACATTATTTTGAACATGAAGAAATGCCGACTTTGGGATTTGCACCGGATGCAGATTTTCCAATCATCAATGCTGAAAAAGGGATTGCTGACTTTGATATGGTACAGAAAAAATTGGTGCAGGATGAAATCAATGCAAACGTGGATGTGATCAGCTTTGTTTCCGGTCAGAGATATAACATGGTCCCTGACTATGCCAAAGCTACACTCATCATAAAGGATAATCAATTGGACACTATCCAGGAGTTTAAAGATTTTGTGAATCATTTTGAGCTGGAAAATAGTTATCATGTTGAAAATGGAGAATTGATTTTAGAGGTAAAGGGAGTCTCTGCACATGGTATGGAACCGAAAAACGGGAAGAATGCAGGATTGTATTTAGCATTATTTCTTTCTAAGCTAAATCTAGATGAAAACGCCCTGCATTATTTCCAATTCGTTACCCGTTATTTCTTTAACGATTCCAGAGGGGTAAACCTTGGAGTAGTCTATTCGGATGCTATTTCCGGAGAATTAACCATAAATGCCGGCATCCTTTCTTATTCAAAAGAGGCAGGAGGCAGGATCGGGATGACCTGTAGATACCCGGTAACAAACAAAATGGAAGCAACGAAAGAAAAATTAGATGACCTTTTGATAAAGGAAGGGTTTGTGATAGAAAACTTTTCTGACTCTAAACCGCATCATGTGGACGAAAAGGAATTTCTCATTCAAACACTGAAGAAAGTTTATGAGGAACAGACGGGAGAAAAAGCAGAATTACTTTCCATTGGTGGAGGGACATATTCCCGTTCTCTTAAATCAGGAGTTGCTTTTGGGCCGTTATTTCCGGGAAGACCGGATATCGCCCATCAAAAGGATGAATATATGTTTATTGAAGACTTAGTTAGAGCAACGGCAATTTACGCCCAAGCTATTTATGAATTGGCTCAAGGTGAATAAGTTAACAGAGGAGAATTGGGAGAAATGAAATTTGCTATTTTAAATGGGGACCTCATTGACCGTTCGGAAGCAAAAGTTGATATTGAAGATCGCGGATACCAATTTGGCGATGGAGTTTATGAAGTTATCCGGGTCTATAATGGGAAGATGTTTACGCTTAAGGAGCATTTAAATCGGTTTGTCAGAAGTTCTGACAGATTGGGTATAGCTATTCCATATACAGCTGAACATTTAACGGAAATGCTTAAAGGGCTGATTGTAAAAAATAATCTTCAAACAGGAATCATTTATATGCAAATTACAAGGGGATCCGCACCGCGGAATCATGCTTTTCCAACAGGAAATGTCATTCCTACTCTAGTAGCTTATACAAAAGAATTGAACCGGCCTGTTGGGAATTTGAAGTCCGGTGTAACAACAATTCTTACTGAAGATATCCGTTGGCTCCGCTGTGATATAAAAAGTTTAAATTTGCTCGGTAATTTATTAGCAAAACAAAAAGCGAGTGAAAAAGGATGCTTTGAAGCTATTCAACATCGCGGTAATGAAGTAACAGAAGGAAGTTCGTCCAATATTTTTATCGTGAAAAATGGTGTCATTATCACGCATGAGTCTAATCATTTCATTTTAAAAGGAATTTCAAAAGATGTTATTTTACAGATTTGTTCCGAAAAAGGTCTCCCTGTCGAAGAGCGGACATTCAGTTTAGCAGAGCTTGAACAGGCGGATGAAGTATTCCTTTCCAGTACGACGGCTGAGGTAATGCCGATTGTTGAAATTAATGGAAACAAAATAAACGGTGGTGCAGTTGGTCCCCTCACAAGAAAACTGCAGGAATTGTTTGATCAGGAAATAGAAAAACAATGCGGAAACCTTGTTGATAAGATCGTTTTTTAATGGAAACAGACGTGCTGGGCGGCACGTCTGTTTTTCTTAAAATGATAAGAAAGTATATTTTAACAAAGATTACTGTCTAGCTCCAGTGCCCGGCGACTAGTGTACTTCGCTAAACGGGCGCTTCCGCTTTTCTTATTCAAACTGGAACAGGTCACTTGAAAGATATCTTTCTCCTGTATCACAAGCAATGCAAACGACTACTTCGGCGGGCGATAACCGTTTGGCTACTTCTATAGCGGCAAAGCAGGCTCCACCCGATGATGGACCGACGAGGATGCCCTCTTCACTTGCTAACCTTCTGGTAATTTCATAGGCCTCTTCATCCTTTATTTGATGAATTTCATCGTATACATCTTGATTCAGTATTTCAGGAATAAACCCGGGACTTGTCCCTACAAGCTTGTGCTTGCCAGGCTTTCCGCCTGATAAAACAGGTGAACCTTTTGGTTCTACTACATGGACGGTTAAATTTTTATAATGTTCTTTCAGCGTTTCACCTGTACCGGTAATGGTTCCTCCTGTACCGGCTGTTGCAACAAAAGCAGAAAGCGGCTTTCCGATTTCCTGCATTGCTTCGATAATTTCAAGTGCTGTCGAATAACGGTGGGCATCAGGGTTTGCTTTGTTTTCAAACTGCATTGGGATAAAGCTATTGGGAATTTCTTTGGCTAATTCCTGTGCTTTTTTTATCGCTCCGGGCATTTTTTCATCCCCGGGAGTAAGCACAACCTCTGCACCATATGCTTTTAATATATTAATTCTCTCCGGTGTCATTGTATCAGGCATTATGATCACTGATTTATAGCCGCGTACAGCAGCATTCATGGCAATTCCGATTCCGGTGTTTCCACTGGTCGGCTCAATGATAGTTGAACCTTCCTTAAGGTAGCCGGCTTTTTCCGCTTCGATAATCATGTTAAAAGCTGCCCGATCTTTTACACTTTTGCTTGGGTTAAAAAACTCCAGCTTTAAGTAAACAGAGGCTCCTCCTTTAGGAGCTAATCGATTGAGTTTAATTAATGGTGTTTCCCCAATCAATTCGGCAATATTGTTTACAACCTTCATTGTTTGCCTTCCTTTCATGGATTAAATTTTTTTCTCCTCTTTATTATCATAAATAAAATCCTTAATGAAGTAAAAAATATCGGATAACTGTTCACGGCAAATTAGATACAAATTGGGTAAAATAGCTTAAAATTAAGTAAAGGAATGAAAAGCCATGGAACATCAAACACATTTTTTCTTTGCTGTTAAAATCCCTGAAGAAACAAAATTAATCATGAAGGACCATTGTGAAAAATTGAAGGTTGCCTTTCCTTTTAGCCGATGGGTACACTATCAGGATTTGCATATAACTTTGGCTTTCTTGGGCTTTGCTCCACCAGAAAAACTAAGTGACGCTGAAAAAAACGTAAAAGAGGCCTTAACTCATTCAGAGTCTCTAAAGCTGCAAATTAATAAGCTTGGAATTTTTGGGAAAACAGATTCGCCACGTATTTTTTGGGCGGATACATTGGAAAATGCACAGCTGCAGCAAGTGAGAAAAAAGGTGTTTTCGGCATGTGAGAAGGCAGGATTCCAGCTTGAAACCAGGCCGTTTCGACCGCATATTACCCTTGCAAGAAAGTGGGTAGGTGAAGATCCTTTTGAAACGCAGCTCCTTGCTTTGTGGCAGGAAATTCAGCCGGAACCTCTGGCTTTTGAAGCAACTGAGGTAGTTCTATACCAAACACATCTTAATAAATTGCCAAAATACGAAGTGAAAACAGTATTTCCTTTAATTTAACGAAAAAAGAATTTTCAGGTTAAAGGTTGGTTGTATGGAACAAATCTACTTTATTATTAATCCTAAAGCGGGAAACGGAAACTGTTTAAAAATATGGAAAAGGCTCGAGCCAAAACTGAAGAATAAAAATATCTCTTATATGGCTTTTTTTACTGAGTATCCCGGTCATGCTAAAAGTATTGCCGTCACAATTGCAGCGCGGGACCTTGAAAAAAAATACTAATTGCTGTCGGCGGTGACGGAACTATGCATGAAGTGATGAATGGAATGGTAAAATATAAAAATATCATTCTTGGATTTATACCAGGCGGCTCAGGTAACGATTTTTCCCGGGGATTTCAAATTCCTTTTGACCCGGAAATGGCATTAAAGGTAATCCTCCGGCTTATGAAAAAAGACGTATCATTAATTGATATCGGGAAAATTACGATGCAAGATCAAACAAACTATTACTTTATAAACAATATGGGCGCCGGATTTGATGCTTTAATATCAAATGAAGTGAATCAATCCCCAATGAAAGCCTTATTTAATAATCTTTCATTGGGACGGTTGATTTATCTCTATTTTCTTTTGAAAAAACTATTTACTTATAAATGCACAACAATTGATTTATCAATTGACGGGAAAAAGCATATATTTGAACATACATGGTTTGTTACCGTTTCTAATCAACCTTACTACGGCGGGGGCATGAAAATTGCACCCGGGTCAGAGCCGGATGATGGGATTTTCGATATAACAGTAGTTCATCAGCTTACAAGGTTGAAGCTCTTATTTGTCTTTATTAGTGTTTTTTGGGGTAAGCATATCCATTTCAAAGAAGTTAAAACCATAAAAGGAAGCTTTGTTTCAATACAATCTAACTCTCCTTTATATGTACATGCAGATGGAGAGTTTATCGGATGTACTCCAATAACTATATATCTTCAATCCAAGGCAGTAAAAGTGTTAACGAGAAGACGAAGTAAGGAAGAAGCTAGTCTGAAAGAGAGGGACTCGAATGATTTCAACTGAACGAAATTTCTTTGCCTATTTGGATGAGATGAACATCATTACGATTCTTCTTCCGCTTTCCTATCATCAGGGATTGTCATCTTCTTTCTCGATCACAAGTGATTGTCAGACATTTCCTTTGAAAATCATGGGGAAGAGTCAAATCGAAAGCAATAATAAATATACATGTCAGCTAGCAGAGGAAATTTCTTTTGGTAAACCATATTGGATCATTGATGAGCATGGCGGAAAAACAGATCTTCAAATAGGGGCAGTGATCCGAACAGATGCTTTTGATGAAAAATTTTATTATGACGGGGATGATCTTGGTGTTCGGTATGAAAACAATCAAACCCTCATTAAGCTTTGGGCCCCGACAGCTACTCAAGTTAAGTTAAAATTACGTCCGCCAGCTACCTTCTTTTCTGAAATTGTAAAGATGAAACGGGAGGAAAAGGGAATTTGGTCAGCTGTTGTTACCAAGGATTTAGATAACTATCAATATACTTACCTTGTTCTTGTGAATCAGGAGTGGCGTGAGGCGGTAGATCCCTATGCAACGGCTGTAACGGCCAATGGTGAGTTGGGAGTTATTGTGAGACTTGATAAAACCAATAGGCCGAAACCTGCTTTTCCGGCATTGGAAAACCCTGTTGATGCTATTATTTATGAAACACATATTAGGGACTTTACGATTCATCAAAATAGCGGAGTAAAAAATAAGGGGCTATATTTAGGGGCGGGAGAGTTAAATACACTGGGTCGGGATGGTGAGGCCACAGGATTATCGTACCTAAAGGAGTTAGGCATCACCCATATTGAATTTCTCCCTTTTAATGATTTTGCAGGTGTGGATGAATTGGAACGAAGTAAGGATTATAACTGGGGCTATAACCCACTCCATTTTAATGCTCCCGATGGCAGTTATTCTACTAATCCTTCTAACCCCTATTCCAGAATTAAAGAATTAAAGCAATTAATTGATAATATCCATAGTGCAGGACTCAGAGTAATTATGGACGTGGTCTTTAATCATGTCTATATTCGGGAAGAATCCTCTTTTGAAAAAATAGTTCCAGGTTATTACTTCCGCCATAATGAGTTTGGTTTGCCATCGAACGGGACGGGTGTGGGCAATGATATTGCATCTGAAAGGAAAATGGTCAGAAAATTCATCGTTGATTCCATCAGCTTTTGGATAAAAGAATATCATATCGATGGATTTCGTTTTGATTTAATGGGGATCTTGGATGTTAAGACAATGTCTGAGGTGAGAGAGGCTTGTGAAAGTCTGCAAAAGGGTACACTGCTTATTGGTGAGGGATGGAATCTTAACACCCCGCTGCCTATTGAGCAAAAGGCGATTATTCGTAATCAGTCGAAGATGCCTACAATAGCCCAATTTAATGATAAATTTAGGGATACGATTAAAGGCAGTACCTTTAATATATTTGAAAAAGGATATGCCTTAGGAAATGCGCATTACTATGAGGCTGCCTGCGAGATGCTGTCCGGCAGTATCGGTTTTAAAAGACCGGAAAATGGTCTATTTAATGAGCCATACCAATCCGTTAATTATATCGAATGCCATGATAACCATACGATGTGGGATAAACTCATCTCATGTCATCATGATGCGGACGATTTCTTGCGAATGAGCTATCACCGTCTGGCCACAGGAATCGTTATATTGTCACAAGGAATCCCCTTTCTTCACAGCGGTCAAGAGTTCTTTCGAACAAAACAAGGGGATGGAAACAGCTATCGGTCACCGGATTTTATTAATCAACTTGATTGGGATCGAAAATGTCGTTACGAAGAAAATATAAATTACATCAAAGGGCTAATTGCGATACGGAAAGCGTTATCCTGTTTTCGGATGAGGTCTGCAGCGGAAATCCGTACCAATATGCAGCTTTTATCCAACAGTGAGTCCATTTTAGGTTTTTTATATCAGAATAAAGATAGTGATTTCAATGAAGTAGTGGTTTTGATTAACCCTTTTCCGGAGAAGCATACGATTTCAATTCCAGAGGGAAAATGGATGATTCTCGCGGACCATCTTCATTCTGGAAATTATTCCAAAAGGGTTGTGGCCGGAGGGAAAGTCACGATAGAACCAGTTTGTCTTAATGTTTTAGCAAAAAAATAGTTTCTTCAGATGTACTTGACTAAAAAAGCATATAGGAGATAAAATTTATAAAGATGGCTATTGTGCAATGGTTTCAATAGCTTTTTTTATTTTTTTAAAATAAAAGCTGTTGAAATGATTGCGATATATAAAACCTTCCAGCAGCTAGAGACTACCTCTGTAAATTGATGGGAGACTAAAAGCCCATTAGAACGGCATAAATTGAAGGTGAACAATTTTGGAACATATATTAGGACAAGAATGGGAAATTGTCCCTGCGGGAGGCGCAACCGGGGAAGCCTTTTATGCAAGGTATGAAGATCAAAGGCTTTTTTTAAAGCGCAATTCTTCTCCATTCCTAGCAGTATTATCAGCAGAAGGCATCGTCCCAAAGCTTGTTTGGACGAAACGATTGGAAAATGGAGACGTAATAACTGCACAACAATGGCTTACCGGCAGAGAGCTTAAACCGTCTGAGATGAATCAGGAGCTTGTCGCAAAGCTTCTTAAGAAAATTCATTGCTCAGAGCCAATGCTCGGAATGTTAAGTCGGCTAGAAAAATCACCATTACATCCTAACACTATTTTTCAAACTGTAGAAGATGAATTGGATGATGAAGTTCTTTCGTTACCGGAAGTCCAAAAAACAATCAACTTTTTGAAAAAAGAAGCGGTAAATGTTTTTTCTGAAGAAATGGTCGTTTGCCATGGTGATGTCAATCATAACAACTGGCTGCTTGCTGAAGACAACCAGTTGTATTTAATTGATTGGGACGGAGCAATGATTGCAGACCCGGCGATAGATTTAGGATTACTTCTTTACTGGTACATTCCTGAGGAAAACTGGGAAGCTTGGCTTGCCATGTATGGAAAAAAATTGACCGACCATTTAAGATTAAGAATGAAGTGGTATGTGGCACTGCAAACTTTATCGTCGATTCAATGGCATAAAAACAAAAATCGCCTGCAGGAAATGGATAAATGGATTGAGTTCTTAAATGGAATTTAACCTTTAAGAAAACTGGTCAATATTGCTGACCCAATCTGATAAGTTTTCCTGGTTGGAAAGTATGTGCTGATCTAAATCGGCAGTTCCGGCACCATGCTGGCTATATTCATATACCTCCTGCAAAATATTTTTGACATTTTGATCAACCTGTGCATTTACCATAAGGGATTTTACTAAGCGTTCCAATTGTTCACATTCTGCTACCGATCCGCAACAATCAGTTTGATGATTGTTTAATATATCTTTAAGTAATGTAACTTGGTCCTGATGACTTAATGGCATGAAAGCACACCCTCTCAAGTGAATATAAAAAAGAATTCACAGTTAGGTTGTGAATTCTTTTTTTGTTTATTCATTTTTTAAAATTGTATTTTTAACATTAATGGCTTGCAAGTGTTTAGTTAGAATGTTATGTTTTGAACGATATTATTTTTTTAGGAGTGTCAAAATGCGACTTAGGAATAAACCTTATGCGAAGGATAAAATAGAGCAGCATCCCCAATATATAGTAGCGAACCCTGAACAGTATAAAGGCAAATGGAGTGAAGTATTTAATACCGATCAGCCTCTTCATATTGAAGTTGGTACAGGAAAAGGCCGTTTCGTTACTGAAATGGCAAAAGCCAATCCGCATATAAATTATATGGGTATTGAGCTATACGATAGCGTCATCGTCGCAGCACTGGATCGGTTAATTGAGGTTGATTTGCCTAATTTAAAGCTGTTAAATGTAAATGCGGGTGATTTAGAAAAATACTTTGAGAAAAATGATGTGGACAGGGTTTATTTAAATTTTTCTGACCCATGGCCAAAGGTTCGGCATGAAAAAAGGCGTTTAACCTATAAGGATTTTCTAAAACTTTATGAAAATATTTTGGTTGATGGCGGCGAAATTCACTTTAAAACGGATAACCAAGGCTTATTTGAATATTCTTTAATGAGCTTTTCTGAGTATGGATTATTATTGAAATATGTTAGCCTTGATCTTCATAAAAGTGATTACCAAGGAAACATCATGACAGAATATGAACAGAAATTTTCTGAAATGGGCAACCGTATCTACCGGTGCGAAGTAAAATATCAAAATTAATTCCTTGGGCAGTTCATTACTTGAGCTGTCCTTTTTTATTTTTAATAATTTTTTACCAATGATAAAATAAAGATAAGGGGTGAGGAAGTACATGGAAACGTTGCAAATAGGAAATGTTTCACTGACCTGGTTGTCCGGAGGAGTGACAAACTTGGATGGAGGCGCCATGTTTGGTGTTGTTCCGAAAGGTCTATGGTCCAAAAAGTATCCGCATAATGAAAAGAACCAAATTGAATTACCTACAGACCCAATTTTAATTCAAATGGATGGGAAAACTTTTTTGGTTGAATCCGGAATCGGGAAAGGGAAATTGACTGAAAAACAATTAAGAAACTATGGCGTTACGAAGGAATCAGAATTAGAAGCATCTCTGGAGAAACTTGGGCTAAATCCGGAAAAAATTGATTATGTACTGATGACACATCTTCATTTTGATCATGCTTGTGGGTTAACCCGTCTTGAAGGAGGAAAATATGTTTCAACCTTCCCGAATGCCCAAATAATTACTTCTCAAATTGAATGGGATGAAATGAGAAACCCAAATATCCGTTCAAAAAATACATACTGGAAAGAAAATTGGGAAGCGATTGAAAATCAGGTTGTCATTTTTGCGGAATCATGGAACATGGGGCCAATTAGTATGTTTCATACCGGCGGACATAGTGATGGCCATTCGATTATAATTATCGAAGACGGCGGAGAGATGGCCATTCACATGGCAGATCTTATGCCGACTCATGCTCATCAAAATAGTTTATGGGTCATGGCGTATGATGATTACCCAATGGACTCCATTGCGGCAAAAGAAAAATGGGTTCCGAATGCATTAAAGAGTAACGCTTGGTTTACATTTTATCATGATGCTTTTTATCGGGCTGTAAAATGGGGAGAAGACGGCCAAATAGTGGAAAGTATAAAAAGACTGGGACAATCATAACTATTAAAAGAGAGCCGCAGCAATAGAAAAACGGCTCTCCTTTAGGGTTATGATGAAGCAAGTTTATTATTTAACCGTCGCAAATCTAACAGTGTTCCTGTAGAGGCATCTGCAATAAATTCATATTGTTCATTTTCACCATTGTTGGTTTTGGAAATGCCACCCTTATAAACATTATAACGAATTTGTTGTTTTTCAAACGGTTCGGCTTCCATATGGATCCACGAACCGCTAATAGGACCATTTTGTTTAAGCTGTTTTTTTACATGCTCCAAAACTTTTTCCGGTGATACAACCGATTTAGTTGAAATGATTTCCTTAACGGCATAACCGCCGATTACACCAACTGTTGCACCAAGGATAAATGATTTCCAGTTCATCATAGACCTCCAAAATATTTATTTGGAAAGAAGAGTAATCACCTGAATCTCTTTTTAGTATATCGTATTTGAAGAGGGGAAGATATGATTACATGATCCAATGAATTGTTGGTAAGAGGCTCGAAATATCGGTAAAATTAATTTATACATAAAGCTTTTAGAAAACTAACCAAAGGAGCCTGAAAATGAACGAGCAAACCATAAAGCTTTTCCAAACCTTAACGGAGCTCCCCGGAGCTCCCGGGAATGAGCATTTAGTAAGAAAATTCATGCGGGAACAATTGTCTCAATATACTGACGAAATTGTCCAGGATAAACTGGGCAGTATTTTTGGTGTAAGAAAAGGTACAGAGAATGGACCAACAGTCATGGTGGCAGGACATATGGATGAAGTAGGTTTTATGGTTACAGCCATCACAGATAATGGAATGCTTCGTTTTCAACCGCTTGGAGGGTGGTGGAGCCAAGTTCTTTTAGCACAGCGTGTCCAAATTATGACTAAAAATGGTCCTGTTATTGGTGTTGTGGGCAGCATCCCGCCACATCTTCTTGATGAAGCAAAGCGAAGCAAGCCAATGGAAATTTCAAATATGCTTATTGATATTGGCGCAGATAACCGCAAGGATGCAGAGCGGATTGGAGTTAAGCCCGGTCAAGCTATTTTACCGATTTGCCCATTTACTCCGATGGCCAATGAAAAGAAAATTTTGGCGAAAGCATGGGATAATCGCTACGGCTGCGGTTTAGCGATCGAGCTGATGCAAGAATTAAAAGATGATACATTGCCAAACATCCTTTATTCGGGTGCTACTGTTCAAGAAGAAGTGGGATTACGCGGTGCCCAAACTGCTGCCAATATGATTAAACCCGATATCTTTTTTGCCCTTGATGCCAGCCCTGCAAATGATATGTCAGGAAGTAAAACTGAATTTGGCCAACTGGGTAAAGGAGCTTTATTGCGTATTCTTGATAAATCGATGGTAACCCATCGCGGAATGAAAGAATTTGTTCTTGATACAGCTGAATCTCATAAAATTCCCTATCAATACTTTGTATCACAGGGAGGAACAGATGCAGGACGCGTTCACCTTTCAAATGAAGGTGTTCCCAGTGCCGTAATCGGTATTTGTTCACGTTATATTCATACTCATGCATCTATTGTTCATATTGATGATTATGCTGCTGCAAAAGAATTAGTAGTCAAGCTTGTTAAAGCATGCGATAAATCAACTGTAGATTCAATCAAAGCAAATTGCTAAATAAAATATTTTCTTTGGAGGCATTAGAAGATGCCTCTTTTATCTGTTCAAAGAAGGAGATTAAAAAATAAAATGAAAATAATCATAGGATCAAAAAATCCGGCAAAAATTAACGCTGTGAGGAATGTCCTGCCCGAAAGGAACATTGAGTTCATTTCCTTAGATATTCCTTCAGGGGTTAACCTGCAGCCGTTTTCAGACGAAGAAACGATTAATGGAGCTGTGAATCGTGCTGTGGGAGCTTTAAGACATGGGGATGGTGATATTGGAATCGGGCTCGAAGGCGGGGTGCAAGAAACGAAACTAGGAATGTTGATTTGTAACTGGGGTGCTCTTGCCTCAAATGATTTTGAGCCGATTATTGCCGGGGGAGCTAGATTTCTTCTTCCCGAGGAAGTCGCAATAAGATTAAGAGCAGGAGAAGAGCTTGGTCCTGTAATGGATGATTATGCCAAACTGCAAAATGTCCGGAAACACGAAGGTGCTGTCGGCATTTTTACAAATGGCCTGATTAACCGGGTAGATATGTTCACCCATCTTATGAACATCCTGATCGGCCAATATCAATATAAAAAAAATCTCTTAAAAATCAGCGAAAACGAATAGTTTGCAAAGTGAAGCTAAATTGTTGAGGAAAATTGCTTATTCTGTTAAAAGTATAAAATAAGAGGGATTTCTATCCTTCGTATCCCGATTGCATTTTACCGAATTTGGGAACGATAAAGGGGCTCCACATAATATATGTTGCAAATAATTGGACTGCAAAGCAGTACGATTGATATGATTTTAGTGGAAGTGATATAATCCAACCTACAGAATCAATTTAAACGGGGGTATGGAAATTGAAAAATTTAGAATCCATGGAGCAATTTGAGCATCTACGAGATCAAGGGAAAACAATCTTTATGTTTTCAGCTGGCTGGTGTCCGGATTGTCGAATTATTGAGCCGGTTCTTCCTGAAATAGAAGCCAAATTTAAAGAGTACACATTCATCCATGTAGATCGGGATCAATTTATCGATTTATGCCAACAATTAGATGTGTATGGCATACCTAGCTTTATCGGGTTTGAAAATGGAAAAGAACTGGGCCGTTTTGTAAGTAAGGATCGAAAAACTCAAGAAGAAATCGAAGGATTTATTTCAGGGTTGAAATAATTCAGCAATTTATTCCTCCATCTCCTTTTGAGATGGAGGTTTTTAATGTAATATAGAATATACAGCTCCTAAAGTGGAGGGGATTTAAGATGAAAATGACTAGCAATCAAATGAAAAAGGAATTAGAATCACGGCTGGCAAGAGTTGACCGTGCCATTTCTTATGATCGTGAGAAGGATGTTTTTAGAATTGAAAATAAATCTACCGGTAAAGGGATTTCAATTTCATTGTCAGGTCTTGTAGCCAAATGGCATATTGAAAAAGAAAAAGCCATCGATGAGGTCGTTTATTATGTGGAAGAAGGGCTTAATGCCATGGAGGATCCAATCCGGTTAAGCGATCATGAGAAAAATGTCTTTCCCGTTATTCGCTCTGCTTCTTTTCCTACTGAGGCAGAAGAAGGGATTCCATTTTTAATTGATGAGCATACAGCTGAAACAAAAATCTACTATGCTGTGGATATGGGGAAAACCTATCGCTTAATCGATTCACGCGTGTTGGAAAAGGAAGGTTGGGAAGCAAGCAGAATAAGGGAAATTGCTCTATTTAATGTAAGATCACTTTCCACGCCATTAAAGGAAGATCAAGTGAGGGGTAATTTGTTTTATTTTCTAAACACTAATGATGGATATGATGCCAGCCGTATTTTAAATAAAGGCTTTTTGAATGAGATGAAGAAGCGAATAACCGGTACCATGGTTATTGCGGTTCCGCATCAAGATGTTTTGATCATTGCGGATATCCGAAATAACACAGGCTATGATGTTTTAGCACAAATGGCGATGAGTTTTTTTGCAAATGGTCGTGTTCCGATTACAGCATTGTCTTTTATTTACGAACATGGGGAATTGGAGCCGATTTTTATTTTAGGGAAAAACAAGTAGTGAGAATGGAAGGATCACGTTAAATAGTGGTCTTTTTTCATTGTAAATTTGAATTTATTACCAACTCCTCTGTATTTCGACTTATTCTGAGATTTTATGTCGAAATTTTAGCAATTACTGATAAAATAGAATGATAGATGAAAGTAGAAAGAGTGATGGTTTTGAGCTGGATCCACAACTTTTTGCATTTTTTTATAAAAGAAGTTGAAGTGGAAGTTGATATTGAGGAAGAACTAGTTGAAAAAAGTATACATAAAGAAAAAAAAGAGATTCTTCCGCATCATGGTGTGAATGAAGGCGTTAAAGATATAGATGCCAGGATTTCTTATCATTATCCAAAAGGAAATGTCCTTTATTCTTTTCCTGAAGAAATAATAAAACCTAAAGAAGAACCAATTCGGAAAAGAAAGGAACGGCTCCCGGAAAGAAATAAGACAGAACCAATGGAAGTTCCATCAGTCAAAAAAGAAATGATTAAAACGGGAAATGAACAATCTCTGCGAATGCGAAGACCATTTCACCCAACAGAAATCCCTTCACCTGTTTTTGGATTTAACAGACCGAACAATGCCGCTAATATGAGTGATTTAGTCGAGCATGAACTTTCCCATTTTTTAAGCAAAGATTTTGAAACACAGATAGAACCTTTACCTATAGAGGATGAATTAATTACTGAAACTGAAGTTATAAAACCGCTATTTCAAAATTCTGATGTTTCAATTCGTGAATCGATTGAAATTAAGCCAAGTCAGTGTGTTAAGGAAGAAGAAGAAGTGTTGGCCGTTGAAAAGGAAGCCTCTTCAATTGAGTTAGGCAGCCTTCAAAATTCACATGAGACTATTCCTAATCAACTTGAAAAGGAAGTTATTTCAGATTTAAAAGAGGATGCTGTTATTGAACACCCTGAAGTGAAAAAACCTAGGCGATCCCATTTGCCATTTAATGTGATGATGTTAAAGCAGGATAAACAAAAATGGGAAGAAAATAAGAAGAGAAGGGTCGAACAGCAGAGACCAAACATACCAATAAGCACAATGCAAATTGAAAAGGCAGTAGAAAGCAAACCGATTGTCGCGGAGCTAAAAGAAGAAACACAGACAGCTTCTGAGTCAAGTATATATGAGCTCCCGATTTCAGGTTTGTTAAATCCCCCTGTATCAGAAGAAAAGGATACGGAATGGATTCAATTCCAACAAGAGCTTTTAAACCAAACATTACAAAATTTCAATGTTGGGGCTAGTGTTGTAAATGTTACACAAGGTCCTTCAGTTACCCGTTTTGAGGTTCAACCTGAGCCGGGGGTAAAAGTAAACAAAGTAACGAATTTAAGCGATGATATTAAGTTAAGCCTTGCTGCAAGAGATATTAGAATTGAAGCCCCTATCCCGGGGAAGCATACAATTGGAATTGAAGTGCCTAATCAAAAATCAAGACCGGTCTTAATCAATGAGATTATTCAAAGCAATGTTTTTCGCGAATCATCTTCACCGCTAACAGCTGTTCTGGGACTTGACATTTCCGGTAAACCGATCGTTACTGACTTAAAAAAGATGCCGCATGGATTAATTGCCGGTGCAACCGGTTCAGGAAAAAGTGTTTGTATTAACTCGATTTTAATTAGTCTATTATATAAAGCAAGCCCTGAAGATTTGAAGCTTTTACTAATTGACCCAAAGATGGTAGAGTTAGCGCCATATAATCGAATCCCGCATCTTGTCAGTCCTGTAATAACGGATGTAAAAGCAGCGACTGCTGCATTGAAATGGGCAGTTGATGAAATGGAAAGACGTTATGAATTATTTGCCCATACAGGGGTTCGCGATATAAATCGCTTTAATGAACTGGCAATAAATCATAAACGGTATTCTGATAAGCTTCCGTTTATTGTGATAATTATTGATGAATTAGCGGACTTAATGATGATGTCACCTGCAGATGTTGAAGAAGCTATTTGCAGAATTGCCCAAAAAGCAAGAGCATGTGGAATTCATCTCATTGTTGCGACTCAAAGGCCATCTGTTGATGTCATTACAGGATTAATTAAAGCAAATATACCGACGCGAATTGCTTTCTCCGTTTCATCTCAAGTCGATTCCCGAACGATTATCGATATTAGCGGTGCGGAAAAATTACTTGGACGAGGCGATATGCTCTTTTTAGAAAATGGTTCATCTAAGCCCGTTCGTCTCCAAGGCACGTTCGTATCAGATGAAGAAATTGATATCGTTGTTGCCCATGTAAGAGAGCAGCGGGAGCCTGATTACTTATTCGAACAGGAAGAGCTTTTAAAAAAGGCACAAGTAACGGAAGAAGAAGATGAATTATTTTATGAAGCCTGTGAGTTTATCATCGACCAAGGCGGTGCTTCAACATCCAGTTTACAAAGGCGATTTAAAATTGGATATAACCGTGCCGCACGATTAATGGATGTGCTGGAGACTCAAGGGTACATATCCAGTGCAAAGGGGAGCAGACCCCGCGAGGTCTTAATTACTGAGGCGGACTTAGAATCCTTGCAAGATGCAAATTCAATTAGTTAATCAATGGTATTCTTTGCGACAGTGGACAAATAATATATGGTTTAGTAGTACTTAAATAGTTTTTATGAAAAAACAGTGGTATAATAATGAAATGTTATTTTAAGAATTTGTTTCACTGTTATTGATAATTACCAAATACAGTAAGATGTCATATACTGTTTTACAGATAGACGTTGGTTGGAGGTTCTTTACATGACTATTTACCATTTTGTAGGTATAAAGGGGTCAGGAATGAGTGCATTGGCGCAAGTTCTGCATGATATGAAGTTCGAGGTGCAAGGCTCCGATGTCGAAAAGCGCTTTTTTACTCAACAAGCCCTTGAACAATCAGGAATAAAGATCCTTCCCTTTCGAAAGGAAAATATTAAGCCGGGAATGACCATTATTGCGGGAAATGCTTTTCCTGATACTCATGAAGAAATTCAAGAGGCGATGAAGCTAGGGCTTCCTATTGTACGTTACCATCGATTTTTGGGCGATTTTATGCAAAACTTTACAAGCGTTGCGGTAACAGGTGCACATGGAAAAACCTCTACTACAGGCTTGCTTGCCCATGTAATGGAGGGGGCAAAACCCACATCCTTTCTGATTGGTGACGGTACCGGTAAGGGTGAAGAAGGTGCTGAATATTTTGTTTTCGAGGCCTGTGAATATAGAAGGCATTTTTTGTCCTATTTTCCTGACTATGCAATTATGACAAATATTGATTTTGACCATCCTGATTATTTCGCCAATATTGATGATGTTTTTTCAGCATTTCAAGAGATGGCGATTCAGGTGAAGAAAGGGATATTTGCTTACGGAGATGATGAGCAGCTTCAAAAAATTCAAGCAAAGGTTCCGGTCTTGTTTTACGGATTTGGGGAAGAAAATGATTATCAGGCCAAAAATCTTGTGAAAACAACAAATGGAACCAGCTTTGATGTTTTTATTCGGAATACATTCTATGATACATTCTCCATCCCGACTTTTGGGGATCATAGTGTGCTTAATTCGCTCGCTGTTATCGCACTATGTCATTATGAAGAAATAGATGTCAATGTTGTGAAGGAGCAGTTAAATACGTTCCGGGGCGTGAAAAGAAGATTCTCGGAAAAGAAAATTGGTTCACAAATTTTAATTGATGATTATGCACATCATCCAACTGAAATCAGAGCAACCATTGATGCTGCAAATCAAAAATATCCGGATAAAGAAATTGTTGCTGTATTCCAACCTCATACTTTTACGCGCACTCAAGCATTTTTGGATGATTTTGCTGCTAGCTTACGTAAAGCCGATAAAGCCTATTTGTGTGAAATTTTTGGCTCAGCTAGAGAAAACCATGGGAAGTTAACAATTAAAGATTTACAGGATAAAATTGAAGGTGCTGAAGTTCTTTCAGAAGAAAATACCTCAATGTTAAAAGAACATGAAAATAGTGTCATTATCTTCATGGGGGCAGGAGATATTCAAAAATTCCAAGATTCCTATGAAAAACAATTGACGATATAAAAACAAAGGATGCCGGGCAGATGCCGGCATCCTTTTACATTGAGAACTGTCTAGCTTCAGCCCCTAAACAAGGCGCATGAGCTTTTCTTAAAAGATAAGAAAGTATCAATTTTAGCTTTGAGAATTGTCTAGCTCCAGCGCCAAGCGACTAGTGTACTTCGCTAAACGGGCGCTTGTGCTTTTCTTATTTTAATTTTTCCGGGTTAAGTCCTTCTAATTCCGATATAACAAACAGACCGTCTTTACGAATTAACACATCATCAAAGTAGATTTCACCGCCGCCATACTCAGGGCGTTGAATATTCACCATATCCCAGTGGATATTGGAATGGTTCCCGTTAAAGGCATCATCATAGCATTGCCCGGGAGTAAAGTGGAAGCTCCCTGCTATTTTTTCATCAAATAAAATGTCCTGCATTGGATTTAAAATAAAAGGATTTACCCCAATTGCAAATTCCCCTATGTACCTTGCACCTTCATCCGTATCAAAGATTTTATTGATCCGTTCCGAATCATTTGATTCAGCTTCAACAATTTTTCCATTTTTAAATGTTAGCTTAACATTTTCAAATGTAAAGCCATGATAAGGTGATGGAGTATTATATGTAATAACTCCGTTAACGGAATCACGGACAGGTGCTGTGTAAACTTCACCATCAGGGATATTTAATCTGCCCGCACACTTAATGGCAGGAATATCCTTAATGGAGAAAGTAAGATCTGTACCAGGACTGGTGATTCGGACTTTGTCGGTACGGTTCATTAAATTCTCAAGGCTGTCCATTGCTTTATCCATTTTTCCATAGTCCAAGTTACAAACATCGAAATAAAAGTTTTCAAAGGCTTCAGTACTCATTTTAGCTAATTGTGCCATTGAGGAAGTTGGATAGCGAAGAACAACCCATTTTGTTTTTGGAACACGGATATCACGATGAACCTTTTTGCCAATCGTATTCCCATGAATTTTCATCTTATCATTAGGTACATCAGCATGCTCATTTATGTTATTACCTGCCCGCAAACCTATGTATGCATCCATTTTACTCATTACATTTGCTTCAAACTCCGCCATCATGCTAAATTGCTCTTCCGTAGCACCTAATAGTAGAGAACGGTCCACTTGATGGTCTTTAAGTAGAACAAAGGGGAAACCTCCAGCTAAATAAGCTTCTTTTACGAGAGCTGTAACAAGTTCACGCTGCAAGCCAAAGTTTTCGATTAACACCTTTTCACCTTTTTGAAGCTGTACAGAATAGTTAATTAAACCATTGGCTAGTTTCTCTATACGCGGATCTTTCATTTTTCGTAACGCCTCCAACTAAAAATAATAAAGATACACTTCTATTGTACCCGAATGAAGGTGGAATGTTGAAAAATAAACACCGGATAAAAACTAGTCCAATATTAAATTTTTGCAGGAAAACAAGACAAATTTATTGAAGTAATATAAGATAAATAGCGAGGTTTAGATCCATTATGGATGGGTAATACATAATGATAGATTAAGCGGAGGTGCGGGATGCAAATTATTTTATACTTGAGCGTTGCCTTGATTGCGGTCGCGTTTTTTATCCTGGTGATTTATTTAGTGAAAACGCTTAAGTCCCTTCAAGGTACTCTCACGGGTGTTTCGAAAACATTAATGGAAGTAGAAAAACATCTTGATGATGTTACAACTGAAACCACGTTACTTTTACAAAAAACAAACGTAATTGCTGATGATTTTCAGCACAAGGCGGAAAGTTTAAATACTGTCGTTGATGCGGTAAAAGACGTGGGTACAACAGTGAGTAAATTTAATGGCACATTAAAAAACATTTCAACTTCATTTGACAAGCAAGTTGAGCAAAACAAAGAAAAAGTATCACAAATCATCCAGTGGAGTGATGTGCTGTTAGAAATAAAGGATAAGTGGAAGGCTAGAAAACAATCAAAAAATGAAAGCACTCCAAAAGAGAGGCAGAAGGTTAGGTCTAACTAGTTTTTTAAGGAGGTATAAAAAATGACCGCTAGAGAACAAGAAACAAGAGAAAATGCCCAAAACAAAAACGAGGAATCTTCGAATAGCTTTTTGCTTGGTGCATTAATTGGCGGAATGGTGGGAGCAGCAGCGGCACTGCTTTTTGCACCAAAATCAGGTAAAGAGCTTCGGAACTCCCTTAATAATCAAACAGGATCTCTTATGGAAAAAACGGTCCAATTACGCGAAAACGTGGTAAACAAGAGCAATGAAATTGTGAACAAAACCTCATCGCTTTCTCAAGGTTTTGTTCAGCAGTCAACTGATTTATTGAATAAGGCAAAAAATAAAACAAAAACAAATGAGGAATTTGAAGGAAAATCAGAAATTCAATATATTACGATTCATAATCCGGCAGAAAAAACAGCCGCTAATAAGTCAATTGATGCAGGGGAAACGCCTGATTCTGAAATCAGAAAAAAATTAGAAGAAGCAAAAAAAGCCTTTGATGCGGAAGAATATAAGGTAAAGCATTAAGGATTTCAAACAACATCAATTTATATTATTTGTGATAGAAACGGTGAAGTGTTAAAATGACTTCACCGTTTACTATTATTGGAGGTTTTGAAATGTTAGAAAAAATTGATACAGTTGAACAATTTGATGAATTATTGAAAAAAGAAGAAACATTTTTTCTATTAAAACATAGTTTAACATGCCCGGTTAGTCACGCAGCATATCAAGAATATCAAAAATATGCCAGCGAGCATCAAGATGTACCTACCTATTTTTTAGCTGTCCAAGAATCACGGCCGTTGTCAAATGAAATAGCAGAGAAATTCGAGATTAAGCACGAATCACCTCAGGCGATTTTGTTTTCAAACGGAGAACCACAGTGGAATGCCTCTCATTGGAAAATAACCAATCGTTCTTTGGTAGGGGCATTTGGTGAAAATCAATAAATCCTTATTTTAAAAGCCTTAATTGGAGTGCCAAATCCATATACCAGTTATTTTATTATTGAAAAAGGCTATATTTTTAGCACACAAAAAGTGTAATTGCATATATTGCTTTAATACTTAAAAGCGTCTAATCGCTAAAGAAAAAAGACGTGACAAAGAAATTTATTTCCGCTATAATAAAGCCTAATTATATTAAAATTATTTAAAAATTAAAAATTCATAAAAAGTTGTGTCAGTGATAACAAAGACAACTTTTTGCTGCATTCAGAATTTAAGTAATTGGCTATGTTAAACCTCATTGTCGATTTAGCACACTATGTTGATTGGAGCGAAAATCAATAGGCAAGTTTAAAAATAGCCAAGTAATTAAACACCGGGTGCTTAAGAAAGGATGGGGATGGATAATGGGCAATAATGAATTGGATCTATTAAGGACACGTGTCGATGAATTAAACCTGGAATTATTGAGGATTATTAATGAAAGAGCTGAACTTGTACAGGAGATTGGACGAGTTAAAGGACACCAAGGTGTATACCGGTACGATCCTGTTCGTGAAAGAAAAATGCTCGATAATGTTAAAGCGCAAAATGATGGTCCGTTTGACAATGCAACAATCGATCATCTATTTAAAGAGATCTTTAAAGCCGGATTAGATTTGCAAAAGGATGACCATAGCAAAGCACTGCTTGTTTCACGTAAGAAAAAAGCAGAAGATACTATTGTAACATTAAAAGGTGAAAATGTTGGGGATGGAAAGCCGCATTTCGTATTTGGTCCTTGTGCAGTTGAATCATACGAACAGGTTGCAACGGTTGCAAAAGCTATGAAAGAAAAAGGATTAAAGCTTCTTCGAGGCGGCGCATACAAACCTAGAACATCACCTTATGATTTCCAAGGCTTAGGGGTTGAAGGTTTAAAAATTCTTAAGCGCGTGGCTGATGAATATGGTATGGCCGTAATCAGTGAAATTGTTAACCCTGCCGACATTGAAATGGCTTGTGATTATATTGATGTCATTCAAATTGGTGCACGTAATATGCAAAATTTTGAATTATTAAAAGCGGCCGGTGCAGTTAATAAACCTGTTTTATTAAAAAGAGGAATTGCTGCAACAATTGAAGAATTTATTAACGCTGCTGAATACATTATGGCTCAAGGAAATGGACAAATCATTCTTTGTGAACGTGGAATTAGAACGTACGAACGGGCAACGAGAAATACACTCGATATTTCTGCTGTTCCAATTTTAAAACAAGAGACTCATTTACCTGTTTTTGTGGACGTTACACATTCCACAGGAAGAAGGGACCTGCTATTACCTGCTGCTAAGGCTGCTATAGCCATTGGTGCCGACGGAGTTATGGCTGAGGTTCATCCGGATCCTGCAGTTGCACTTTCTGATGCTCAACAGCAAATGGATCTTAAACAGTTTGACCAATTCTATAATGAATTACTTTCATCAAACTTTGTTCGTATCTAATTAAAGACACACTCACTGTAAAAAACCTTCTGCAACCATAATTGCAGAAGGTTTTTCTGTTAATTAAAGAAAATAATATGAAAATAGTTTCAAATGCAATTGCGGCTTTATTATTCTTATCGTATTATTGAATACATAAAATAAAGTTTGTTATTTTTATCACAAACAAGAAAGATGACTAGGTTAATGAATGCTGTTGTAAAATAAAGAAAATAACGTCTGTTTTAAGGAGAGTGTTGAACGTGAATATAACAATATATGATGTTGCAAGAGAGGCCAATGTTTCGATGGCAACGGTTTCACGTGTAGTGAATGGAAACCCTAATGTTAAACCGGTTACACGCAAAAAGGTTTTAGAAGTAATTGAACGATTAGGATACCGTCCAAATGCTGTAGCAAGAGGATTGGCCAGCAAAAAAACAACGACAGTCGGCGTAATTATCCCGGATATTTCAAATATCTTTTTTGCTGAGCTGGCACGTGGTATCGAAGATATTGCCACAATGTATAAGTACAATATTATATTAAGCAATTCCGACCAAAACAAAGAAAAAGAATTGCACTTATTAAATACGATGTTAGGCAAGCAAGTGGATGGGATCGTTTTTATGGGAGGCAATATAACTGCTGATCATGTTGAGGAATTTGAAAAATCTCCGGTTCCAATTGTTCTTGCCGGCTCCATTGAAGAAACGGAAAAAATTCCTTCCGTTAATATCGATTATGAAGCAGCTGTTTTTGATTCTGTTACAGAGTTTATTGAAAAAGGTCATAAAAATATTGCTTTTGTAGTGGGACCACTACATGAACCGAAAAACACGGAGAAGAAGCTAAAAGGGTACCGGAGAGCTCTTCAAGAAGCAGGAATTACGTATAACGAAGATTTGGTTTTTGAAGGAGATTATACGTATGATTCGGGTATTGAAGCCTTTGATAAATTGGTGGAACTTTCCGAAAAGCCGACAGCTATTTTAGTCGGTTCAGATGAAATGGCACTTGGAGTGGTTCACGGTGCTGAGGATAAAGGGTATCAAATACCTAAAGATTTTGAGGTAATTACTTCGGATAATACTAGGCTCTCACTCATGGTTCGTCCGCAGCTCACAACTGTTGTTCAGCCATTATATGATATTGGTGCTGTTGCAATGCGTCTGCTTACAAAATTAATGAATAAAGAAAAAGTAAGTGAACAAATTGTTGTTCTTCCACATCGCATCGAACATCGGCAATCAACTAAATAAATGAAAAAATGGGTTATCCTAATTTGGACAACCCATTTTTTTATATAGACTCACTTTTCTTCTGGCTTCGAATCGGATATAATGCTTTTTCAAGCGTTCGTAAATTTTTCTCGGTAATTTCAGCCTTTCGCGGGATCGGTTTGTATAAGTGCTCATGGTCGTCCCATTCCACAGGTAAATTTACCGGTGCTTCTTTTTGCCAGCTATCAATCCACTCTTGGGGTAAACTCCCATAACAATTTGAGTTTTCAGTCATTTCTAACCAAATTAAACCCCAAGCCCGCGGGACAACTCTCCAAATATCATAGCCTCCTCCGCCAACTGCAATCCATTTACCGTCACAGTATTGATGGGCAATCGCATGGGCCAGCTTGGGAATTTCCCGATAAATTTTCATTGTTGCTGATAAATGTGTTAACGGATCATAATAATGTGAATCAACTCCATTTTGAGTAAGGATGACATCCGGTTTAAAAAACTCGGCTACTTCTTTGATTGAGTGAGTATATACCTCCAGCCAAGATTCATCTTCCGTAAAGGCATCAACCGGGATATTAAATGAATAACCGTATCCTTTGCCCTGACCCCTCTCATTGACATTCCCTGTTCCCGGAAATAAGTATCTGCCGGTCTCATGGATAGATAAGGTACAAACACTAGGATCATCATAGAATGACCATTGCACACCGTCGCCATGATGGGCATCTGTGTCAACATATAGCACACGTGCATTGTATTTCATTTGAAGATATTTAATTGCTACTGAACTGTCATTATAAATACAAAATCCCGATGCCTTTCCCCTAAAGCCATGGTGGAGCCCTCCTCCAAGATGGAGAGCATGGGTAGCTTGTCCTGTCATAACTTGATCCACAGCTGTTAAGGTTCCTCCAACCAGTAAAGAACTGGCCTCATGCATATTTGGGAAAATAGGCGTGTCCTCGGTCCCTAATCCATAGTTTTCAGCCACTTCTTTTGAAAGCTCTCCATGCCCGCCCCTTATTACTGCATCAATGTAGCTTGGATCATGTATAAGAGAAAGTTCTTCAATGGTTGCTCTACGTGGAGTAATAATCTGATTATTATCTAATGCATGAATTTTGTTTAATAAGTCTACTGTTAGTTTAAGACGGAACTGATCGAAAGGATGATGACTGCTGAATTTATAATTCAGCAGCTCTTCTGAAAAAATAAAGGAGCAACGATCCTTCATAAAGAAATACCCGGCAGATTCGGCCATAAAACATGGTGTCCCGCTTCTTTCAAATCCTGAATCAGTTGCACAGGGTTCATCATTTGCACTCGAATTACAAGTATTTTATATCGATCATCCTTTTTGTCCGGGTAAACAAGAACACTTAAAATATTGGCTTTCCGATTTCGAATAATGGCCGAAATATCACTTAGAATTCCAGCTATGTCAGGGACCTTTATTTCAATTTGGGAACCTGGCTGGTGAGCTCCGGTTAATTCAACCATGGTTCGTAAAAGGTCAGTTTCGGTAATAATTCCAACGAGTTTTCCATCCATCGTGATGGGCAGGCAGCTAATTTTGTGTTCATAAAATAAGCCTGCTACTTCTTCTACAAAATCAAGTGGATGTCCGGAGATGACGTCCTTTTTCATAATAGAATCAATAGGTTTTTGTAAGTCCTCTAAATGTTCATTGGTATGAAAGATGGATGGAGTTACATCCCGTAAACCAACCGCTGTTACTAAACCGACTAAATGCTCTTCTGAGTTGACAATGGGTATATGACGGATTCTTTTTGCCTCCATTAAACGTAAGGCATCAGCAATTGAGTCTGTCGGTGTAAGCTTCGCAACTTTTGTTTTCATGATTTCTTCTACTATCATCAGAAAATCTCCCCTACTCAAACAATTTTTAATGTCTAGCTCCACGCCTAGGGGCTCTTTGGTCTAAGCCAATCTGTCAAGAAGGAAGGCGCTTCCGCTTTTCGTTTTAATACATAAATCGGTTCATAAAACGAAGACGATCAAATTTTTGAATGGATTCTGTATCTATTCTTTGACCAATCCGAGCCATCAGGCAATTTGCGGGGTGTGAACAAATTTCAGGGTCATCAGTGGCATACCATTCCAGGCTGCCGGCATTCATCATTTTCTCCATGATTTTCCGATATTCCCAGACATTTGTGCCGGTACCCTTTAAATCCCAATGCCAATAATATTCTGTCGTAATGATAATGTAATCTTCCATCGCATCATCCATCATGGAAACAATCAGAAGATTTTTCCCGACAGCGCTGCCTCTAAATTGCGGAATTACTTCAATGGCACCCAATTCTATTAAATTTTCCATTTTGCCTTCTGACCAACGTTCCAGAGGATCCGGATATAGATAGGTAACATAGCCAACAATGGTTTCCCGATGTCTGGCGATAACAATCCTGCCTTCCTCCAGTTTTGCGATACCAACAAGGGCTTGATGTTGAGCGGCAGGCTGGCGGAAAGCTGTGAGGTGTTCATGGAATTCATACCCTGCTAGTATATCCGGAGAAATAGGACCTTCGATAATTAGGCTCCCATGAGGAGTTTTTAATTCTTTTGCATTATAAGTTTTTTTATGTTTCATTCGGTCACCCTCTTGATAAAACTTTCGAGTTTCAATTCTATTATACATAAATTCTATTGATTTAAAGCGCCTTCACAAAATTTTCTGTTTTATCGGAAAATATTTTAAGTCTATTTACATTATAATTGAAATGTAAATTATTCTTTAAAAATAATTTTAAAAATTGAGAATAGTCACTATTTGTAATATAATTATCTCATGAAAAATCAAAAGGGGGAATTTGAATGAAAGTGGAAGCGTTACCGGTTGTGCAAGGGGAGTACAATCTCAACAATTATGATGAAATGTACAAGCATTTTAACTGGAATGATACAGAAAAGGAATTCACATGGCATGAGACAAATCTTGTCAATATGGCGTATGAAGCCATTGACCGACATGCAGAAACCTTCCGTAAAAATAAAATTGCCCTCTACTACAGAGATGGATCCAGAAACGAAAAGTACACCTTTAAAGAAATGAAAGACCTTTCCAACAAGGCAGGGAATGTTCTAAAAACGTATGGAGATGTAGAAAAAGGGGATCGCGTATTTATTTTTATGCCTCGATCACCGGAGCTTTATTTTACTGTTTTGGGTGCCATTAAGCTTGGAGCCATCGTAGGTCCATTATTTGAGGCTTTTATGGAAGGTGCTGTAAGGGACCGCCTGCAAGACAGCGAAGCAAAGGTACTTGTTACCACACCGGAATTATTGGATCGGATACCCGTTAGTGAGCTTCCGTCCTTAAAGCATATTTTCCTAATTGGTAATAATGTGGAAGAAAAAGGAATATACCATAATTTCTTAAAGCAATTCGAAGGAGCAAGTAAAAAATTAAGGATTGAATGGGTGGACAGGACTGATGGTCTTATCCTTCACTATACTTCAGGCTCAACCGGAAAACCAAAAGGTGTATTACATGTACATAATGCGATGATTCAGCATTATCAAACGGCAAAATGGGTTCTTGATTTAAAAGAGGATGATGTTTACTGGTGTACAGCAGACCCAGGATGGGTAACCGGGACTTCGTACGGTATCTTTGGTCCATGGTTAACAGGGGCGTCAAATGTGATTATTGGCGGACGTTTTAGCCCTGAAACCTGGTATAAAATGATTGAAGATTTTGGTGTAACCGTTTGGTATAGTGCTCCAACTGCTTTTCGTATGTTAATGGGTGCAGGTGACGAAATCGTCAAGAAGTTTGATTTAAGCAGCCTCCGCCATATTTTAAGTGTAGGCGAACCATTAAACCCTGAAGTTGTAAAATGGGGAGTTAAAGTATTTAACCATCGTATTCATGATACATGGTGGATGACCGAAACGGGTGCACAGCTTATCTGCAACTATCCATGTATGACATTAAAGCCTGGCTCAATGGGTAAACCTATTCCGGGCGTTATCGCTGCAATTGTAGATGATCATGGTAATGAACTTCCTCCATATCGGATGGGGAACCTTGCTATTAAAAAAGGTTGGCCGTCAATGATGCATACCATTTGGAATAACCTTGAGAAATATGAGTCTTATTTTATGCCTAGCGGCTGGTATTTTTCAGGAGATTCAGCCTACATGGATGAAGATGGCTATTTCTGGTTCCAAGGCCGAATTGATGATGTGATTATGACTTCGGGTGAACGGGTTGGCCCGTTTGAAGTTGAGAGCAAGCTTGTAGAGCATCCGGCTGTTGCTGAAGCAGGTGTAATCGGTAAGCCTGACCCTGTTCGTGGAGAAATTATTAAAGCCTTTATAGCACTCCGGGATGGTTATGAACCGTCAGATGAATTAAAAGAGGAAATTAGGCAGTTTGTGAAACACGGCCTTGCTGCACATGCAGCACCAAGGGAAATTGATTTCCGCGATAAGCTTCCAAAAACAAGAAGCGGTAAAATTATGCGACGTGTCTTGAAAGCCTGGGAACTCAATTTACCTGCCGGTGATCTTTCAACAATGGAAGACTAGACCAATAATAAAAAGCCCGCACCAATTATTATCTGGTGCGGGTTTTTTATAATCGACAGCGAAACTGTCCTTCAACAAGAAAACCCGCACCTATTTTTCCGGTGCAGGTTTTTCTATGAATATCTCCTTCGGAGTTGGTAAACTTCCAATAACAACTTCGTTGGAAGGTGCTGATTCATGACCGGCTATATCCACAGCTGTAACATAATAAGTACCCTCTGATGCCGTATATGAAAGGCTGGAACCGCTTTTTATACTTGCTACCCTTGTCGGGAAAACATTATGCTGATAAACACGATAACCAATCACATCATTATCGGCAGAAGTTGACCAGGTTAATATGTTTCCTGAAACAGCTAACATAACGCTATCAGGAGTTTTCCCGTTATCTACCATCTTCGCATTAGAAACGAGTATATTAGCCCAGCGATCTTTCTGTGGAATGAGCTGACTTGTATTTCTGAAATTCTTTCCGACCATTTGAGTAATAAAATCCGGATTTAAAATCATGCCCTTTTGGGCAAAGTCACCCGGTGTCGAATCCAAGGCCAAGTATTTCTTACCATTAATTTGAACGAAATTTCCTTGGATTAAGCTATCATCTTGTTTTGTCGGAACATTATTTACGTTAAAGTAATCTCTCTCAAGCAATCCTGCATTAGAGCAGGCGGCTGAAGGCAGTAAACCGGAAACAGCACAAATTGTACGATTTACAATCCCGCCCGGCATTTGAAATGATTCTTTTGGACTGATTAAATCAGGCTTTATCGCATAAGCAGTATTGATTAAATCAACCCATAAATTATTTGTTCTTTGGCTATATGACAATGATCCGGAGGATTGTAATGATTTCGGAGTATCATATCCTGTCCAAATCCCAAATGTAACATTCGGGTTTGTCGCAACGAACCAGGAATCATAATAATTTACCCCTGTTCCGGTTTTTCCTGCCCAATCCGTTTTAAATTTCAGTCTTCTGTTAATTCCCGAAGCTGTCCCCATTTTTACAACATCACGCATCATATCAAGTGTCAGGTATGCCGTTTGTGGTTTAAATACATCAACAGGTTTTACTTCATGGCGGTAAATGGTTTTGCCTTTTTTATCAACAATTTTATCAATTAAATAAGCGTCAATAAATTTTCCGCCATTAGCAAAAGTGGTGAAGGCATTCGTATTTTCTTCAATCGTTACCCCATTCTTCATGGATCCAATCGCTGTTGCCAGGTTTGTATAATCATCACTTCGAAGAGAGGAAAAGCCCATCTTTTCAAGATATTTAGCAGGCCGCTGATTGACAATCTCACTATAAAGCTTTACCGCTGGTACATTGTAGGACTTCGCTAGTGCATATCTTGCTGAAACCAAACCGCTGTACCTGAGGTCATAGTTATGTGGCCAAGGACTGCTGCTGGCCGGATTGAGGCTTAATGCCACGTCAGGTAACGGTGTCCCGGGTGAAGCTATTCCTAAATCAATTGCAGGACCATAAACAAGAAGAGGCTTCATTGTTGAACCATTTTGCCTGATTGCACTTGTAGCATGATTCAGCTGTTGTTTGTTGTAATCTCTTCCGCCAACAAAGCTGATAATAGCACCTGTCTTATTTTCAATGAGCTCTGCTCCGACTTCCACCGGCTCCATTACTGTTTTCTTTTCACCTGTTTCGGGGTCTACTTTTTCCTGAGGTTTATCAGGGCCATAAGAAGGGTAATGATCCTTTACTATCTGCATTGCATCATAGATATCTTTGTTAATGGTCGTATGGATTTTATATCCATTTTGATGCAAATCATGGTTAGCTAATAATTGGTATTTATAATGAAGATTATCATCGTTTTTTAAATCTTTCTCACTGTATCCATCTTTTTTTGCTAACACCGCGGCAAGCACATCAATCGAACGCTTTTCAATTTCCAGCGTAAGCCATGGGTATTTTTCGATTGGATTAACAGTCGGTTCTGTAAAATCTTTGGTAATATCATAAGCTGATGCTTCTGCATACTGCTTTTGGTTTATGTATCCGCCATCATACATTCTTTTTAAGACTGTTTTCATTCGGGTAAGACCCGGTTTAAGGTTGTCTTTCAATTTTCCTTCTTTTGTAAAAGGTGTATACCCAAAAGGACTTTGAGGTAAGCCGGCAATAAATGCTGCTTGAGGAAGGGTTAAATCTTTGGCATTTTTTCCGAAGATTCCTTTTGCTGCCGCTTGAACCCCGGCAATGTTTCGTCCTGAAGCATTTCTTCCAAAGGTTGAAACGTTTAAGTATGCTTCAAGTATTTCTTTTTTTGTGAAGAATTTCTCTAAGCGAAGGGCAAGTAATATTTCATTTGCTTTTCGTTGGAATGAAACTTCATTTGTTAAAATTTGATTTTTAATTAATTGCTGGGTTAAAGTACTACCGCCTGATTGGACAGAGGAGTTTGTGACTTCCTGAAAAAGAGCACGAAAAACAGCTTTAGGGACAACGCCCTTGTGCTGATAAAAGTATTCGTCCTCGGTAGCCACAATTGCTTTGACTAAGTAATCTGATACTTGATCTATCTTGACTTCCTCCCGTTCCAGATCAGACCGAAGTTTTCCAAGATAAACATTATCAGAAAAATAGAGATCAGAAGTTTCGTTATAATCATAGATATCTTTTTTCATACTACTGTATGAACGGACGGGCTCGTCCTTAACAAGTGAGGCGAAATAGCCTGCACCGACACCTGTTGCAAAAGCTCCTCCAAGTACGATTACTGTTAAAAATAAAAGAACTAAGTTCCAAACTACTTGGTAGGTAATTCGTGCTTTTTTTACTGTTTTTTTATGGGTAATCAAGTCTATTGCCGGTTTTATTTTTTCAGTCCATACCTGCAGCTTTTCTTTCATAGCATCACCTCTTATAAAATCACATACATTATAGCATATAGCCTTCTAAAAAATGACAAGCTTCTACATTTTTCTGATATATCCGATTCAGGTTTGACAGTTGTAAGATATTATGGTAAAAATAAATTTAATTTCAATAGTAAGCTGTGAAGGGAATCCAGTAGTTCTTCTATCCCTGTTCGTAGAGAGTCAGCGTTTGGTGGAAGCTGACACATATAGAAGAATGAATTACATCCTAGAGCTTTCGCCGTGAAAATAGTAGTAGCGGAGAACGGTCGAAACCGTTAACTTTTTGAGTTGGAGGAAATTTTCCTCAAGCCGGGTGGTACCGCGAAATTTTCGTCCCTGCATATGTGCAGGGGCGTTTTTGTTTTTTATTAGACTTGGATTGAGAACAAATGGAGGGATTTAGCATGGAATTATTACAGGATTTAGCGTGGAGAGGCATTATTTATCAGCAGACGGATGAAGAAGGAATAAAAAATGCGTTAGGCAAGGAAAAAATTTCACTCTATTGCGGTGTTGACCCGACAGCTGACAGTATGCACATTGGGCACCTGCTGCCGTTTTTAACGCTTCGTCGCTTTCAGGAGCATGGCCACCGTCCTATCGTTTTAGTGGGAGGGGCAACGGGTCTAATTGGTGATCCAAGCGGAAAAAGTGAAGAACGTAAACTGTTAACCTTGGAAACCGTTCAAGATAATGTTGCAGGTATTAAAAAACAGTTAGAATCAATCTTTGAGTTTGATGGTGAAAATGGTGCAATTATGGTGAATAACTATGATTGGGCCGGTTCAATGGATATCGTTACCTTCTTACGGGATATCGGTAAGCATATTGGTGTTAATTACATGCTTGCGAAGGATACAATTGCATCCCGTCTTGAGACAGGTATCTCGTTTACAGAGTTTACTTATACAATTCTTCAGGCTTTGGATTTTCTACATTTATATGAAAACCAAAATTGCAGATTACAAATCGGCGGCAGTGACCAGTGGGGTAATATTACCTCCGGTTTGGAATTAATCCGTAAAATGCAGCCGGAAGGCTCCAAAGCCTTTGGCTTAACGATTCCTCTTGTTACGAAAGCAGATGGGACAAAATTCGGGAAATCGGAAAGCGGTGCAGTCTGGCTTGATCCGGAAAAAACAACTCCTTACGAATTTTATCAGTTCTGGATTAATACAGCGGATGCTGACGTCGTGAAATACTTAAAGTACTTTACTTTCTTATCACATGAGGAAATTGAGCAGTTAGAAGCTTCTGTTCAGGAAGAGCCGCATCTGCGTAAAGCACAAAAGGCATTAGCAGAAGAAATGACCCGCCTTATTCATGGCGACGCGTCACTAGAACAAGCAATAAAGATTTCCAATGCCTTATTTAGCGGCGATGTTAAAACCCTTTCTGCTGCGGAAATTAAACAAGGCTTTAAAGATGTTCCATCCTTTGAGGCAAGTGCGACAGAAGGCAACCTTGTTGATTTATTAGTGGCAGCAGGGATTTCTCCTTCAAAGCGTCAAGCCCGTGAAGATATCAGTAATGGTGCTATTACTATTAATGGGGAAAAGGTAACCGATACCTCTTACGTTCTCCAAGAAACGGATCGGATTGAAGGTCTGTTTACGATTATCAGAAGAGGTAAAAAGAAATACTCCTTGATTAAATATTAATATTTTATGACAATAACCCTTGGAAACTTCCAAGGGTTTATTATTTCAAAGAAAAAAATAACCCCTTGGAAGTTTCCAAGGGGTTAGGAACTGAAGGATTAACGAGAGTAGAACTCAACGATAAGAGCTTCGTTAATTTCTGCAGGAAGTTCAGAACGCTCTGGTAAGCGAGTGAAAGTACCTTCAAGTTTATCAGCATCGAATGATAAGAAATCAGGAACGAAGTTGTTTACTTCTACTGCTTCTTTAACAACATCAAGGTTACGTGATTTTTCACGAAGGCTGATTGTTTGACCGGCAGTTAAACGGTATGATGGGATATCAACGCGAGATCCATCAACTAAGATGTGACCGTGGTTAACTAACTGACGAGCAGCACGACGAGTACGTGCCAAACCTAAACGGTAAACTACGTTGTCAAGACGTGATTCAAGAAGAATCATGAAGTTTTCGCCGTGTTTACCTGAGAGTTTCCCGGCTTTATCAAAAAGATTACGGAATTGGCGCTCATTTACTCCGTACATGTGACGAAGTTTTTGTTTTTCTTGTAATTGTAATCCGTATTCAGAAAGCTTTTTGCGTTGGTTTGGACCATGTTGTCCAGGAGCGTAAGGACGCTTATCTAATTCTTTACCTGTGCCGCTTAGAGAAATTCCAAGACGACGAGAGATTTTCCAGCTTGAGCCAGTATAACGAGCCATGAATGACTCCTCCTTCGTGTTTTTATTTTTTTGGTAAAATAAAAACCGTTATGAAACGACAATGAAAGCCATTTTGTTTTCATGCACCTTCGCCCTAGCAGCAGAGAGTTACAAGATGCACCATCATAATAGAAATATGTCATTATGAGGAACAAAATGAGACTATTAAAGTGTTCACATAGGCTGCAATATTTTACACAAAAAATATTATATAATTTTAATTGCATTAAAGTCAAGATTATTTTAGAAATTGATTAAAAGTATAAATAAGAAAAGTTAAAAATTATTCAAAAAAAGTTTACAAAAATTGTCCGATATTCACTATAATTAGGATATGATGTATATTTTTGGAATTAGAAAAATAGGTGATGTTGGATGGATGCACTTAAAAAAGAGTTGTTTTTACAAAATGAGGAAAATAAATATAAGCAGTTATTTTTAGTTACTGAAGCCTTCCATTCGCTATTGGATAAGGATGCCCTGCTACGGGAAATAATCGTTTCTCTCGAGCAGTTATATCCATCTTTTTCTTATTATTTGCTCCTTTCTCAGGATAATTACATCGATAATGAATTACCGATTATAGACCTTGAATATGATAGTGAAAATATAACAGCAATGCAGTCCTACGTTTCAGGAAATATACAAATGGAATTTTCACTGGAAGAAAAGCGATCGATCCTTTATGCGCCATTTAAAGGGAAACAGGGAGTTTACGGAGTTTTACAGGTTATAGCTCCAAATACACTTGAATTTCCTAAAAATGAAATAGAATTTATTACTTTATTTGCAAATGCAGCCGGTGGAGCACTGGAAAATGCCCAGCTCTATCAGCAATCAAGGCGGGTTATTTCTGATTTGCAATTAATAAATGAGACTTCCCATCGTTTAAATTCTAATTTGCGTTTAGCTGAAACGATGACGTATATGAGTGAACAAATCAAACATTCTTTTGATTCACAGGAAGTTGGTTTCTTCCTGTTCTCCCATGATCAAATAAAAGCAAATGTATTACCTGGTTCAACCCCATTCTTTTCAACGAAACAAGCTCGAATATATATTGATTTTATAAAAGATAAAATTCATCAAGAAAAAGATTCTTTGTTTATTGGAGATTTAAATCTTCCAAAAATGACTGATAGTACATACTTTCGTTCTGTAATGGCTATTCCGATGTTTGAAAGTGAAAATCTGAAAGGGTTTTCAATCGTCATGCATCAGGAACCTTATTTTTTTTCATTTGATACCTTTAAGCTCTTACAATCGTTAATACATCATTCCTCACTGGCACTCACCAATTCTATGCTTCGAGAAGAATTAGAGCAGATGATCATAACTGACCATTTAACAAAGCTGCATTCCCGTAATTATTTGGATGAAAAAATCAAATGGTCGATGAAACATGATGAGGAAGGTACATTTATCATTATAGATATTGATAATTTTAAAGACATTAATGATACTTATGGACATCAGGTAGGCGACGAGGTACTAATTCAAGTGGCAAACCTAATAAAAGGGAATATACGTGGAAATGATGTAGGAGCTCGCTGGGGTGGCGAAGAACTGGCTGTTTATCTTCCTAAAGTTACCCTTGAAACAGGAGTGGGGATCGCTGAGAGGGTAGTTGAAAGAGTGGCGCATTATTCAAATCCCCATATTACAGTGTCATGTGGTGTTTCCTATTGGAGTAAGGATCGGCTGGATTCCTATAATTATTTATTTAAACGTGCAGATGAAGCACTTTACATTGCAAAGGGGACAGGGAAAAACAAGGTAGTTTCCCAGCGGAACAGCATAAGAGCAAGTTAAGGCATTCAGCTTTAGGGAATGCCTTAACTATTTGTGATCAAAGGTCATATGCTATAGAAAGAGTTATAAAATGAAAGCGATTTCAATTAAGGAGGGCCCACAGTGAAAGAAAAGAATTGGCGTTTTGAAACTGAAGTGATACATGCCGGTTATAATTCAAATGAATTCCTTGGAAGTTTAATACCTCCCTTATATCAAACATCGACATTCACGTTTGCCAGTGCCGAACAAGGAGAAAAAAGGTTTGCCGGACAGGAAGATGGATATATTTATTCACGCTTAGGCAATCCGACTGTGAAAATACTGGAAGACCGGATGGCCGAACTTGAAAAAGGGGAACGTGCATTAGCATTTTCATCAGGAATGGCGGCTGTTTCCGCTGTTTTGGTTGCTTTAACCAAAACAGGTGATCATATACTTTGTTCACAGGGCGTGTACGGAAGTACATTTGGGCTGATGCAATTACTAAAAGAAAAATATGATATTGGGCACGATTTTTCACTTATGAATTCAATTGAAACTTTAGAAAATGAAATACTGCCAAATACCGCATGTATTTATGTTGAAACTCCGATAAATCCCACGATGAAGCTAGTCGACCTAGAGTTGATTGCACGTATTGCAAAGGAAAAAGGAATCCCGGTGGTCGTCGATAATACCTTTTGCTCTCCCTACTTACAAACTCCACTAATTTACGGTTGCGATATCGTTATTCATAGTGCTACAAAATATATTTGTGGTCATGGTGATGTGATTGCCGGTTTGGTTATCGGTAAGAACGAATTTATTCAAAAAGTTTCGCGTACGACTCAGAAAGATATCGGGGGCATTATATCGCCATTCGATGCTTGGTTATTGATCAGGGGCTTGAAAACACTGCCTGTTCGCATGGATCGGCATTGTGAAAATGCTGATAGGCTTTTTGCCTTTTTAAAAGATCATCCAAAAATTGAACACGTTTATTTTCCCGGTGATAATGAACACCCGGATTATGCTACTATGCAAAAACAAATGAAAAAACCAGGCGGTCTTATTTCATTTTCAGTTAAAGGTACAAAAGAAACGGCACAAAAATTAATAAATCAATTAGGACTGATTAAAATTGCTGTCAGCCTAGGCGATGCAGAGACGTTGATTCAGCATCCGACAACTATGACACATGCAGTTGTGCCAAAAGAAGACAGGATAAAGATGGGGATCGAAGATAATTTGCTTCGGTTATCAGTTGGCCTTGAAGCATGGGAGGATATCAGAACGGATCTTGAACAGGCATTAGAGAAAATCTAAAAAAGAGCACGGGAAAATTTTTTCCGTGCTCTTCTGATTAAATATATTCCATTAAGACGTCTACAAACTCTTCTAATTTTTCTTGGTCCATTTCATCAAAGCGATTTTTTTCAGGTGAATCAATATCTAGAACGCCGATTATTTGGCCGTTCTTTATTAGTGGAATAACGATTTCCGATTGTGAAGCCGCGTCACAGGCAATATGACCTGGGAATTGATTGACGTCATTTACACGGACAGTTTTTTTATCCTTTGCCGCTGCACCGCAAACTCCTTTTCCAACAGGAATCCGAATACATGCCGGAAGGCCTTGAAAGGGACCTAAAACAAGTTCATAATTGCCATCCATTAAATAAAATCCTACCCAGTTAATACGGTCAAGAAATTGATTTAATAATGCAGAAGTATTGCTAAGATTGGCAATTTGATTTTTCTCATCGTGAAGCAGTGCCCTAAGTTGCTTTTTGACAAGTTCATAATTTTCAAGGCGGCTTTTATTATACATTTCGACGTTAAACATTTTTTTTCACCAATCTCTCTTAAAGTTTATTCAGTATTTTATCAAAAACAGATGAAAATGGGCATATTTTGTCGACATTTTCATAAAGGATTAAATAAGGATTTCAAAGAATCATTAGGTAATGAGTTTAAATGTAGACTCTACAGGGGGAATACAAGTGAAAAAAAATTCAAAAGAAGCAATTGTAAACGCAGCAATCTCACTTTTTAATTCGAATGGATTCTCCGGAACGTCTATCAGAGATATTGCTGAGCTAGCGAATGTAAATATTGCTACTATTGCGTACTATTTTGATAATAAACTTGGTTTGTTAGAATATTGCTTTACCTGCTTTTTTGAACAATACCTCAATAAAATCGAAGAAGCATATGCATTAATTGATCAGGGAGCAAAAGGTTGTTTGAAACGTATGGTTGCTAATTTACTACATTATCAATGTGAAAATAACCATCTTGCAAGTGTAGTGTATCGCGAAATGTCGTTGGATTCTCAAGTTGTACGGGAAATCATGTCAACCTATTCTCTTAAAGAGAAATACTATTTTCAAAAAATATTTGAAAAAGGATTTGAATGGAATGAATTCCGTCCCGTCTCTATTCCCTATTTGATTATCCAACTTAAGGGCTTATTGATGATGCCATTTATGAATACACATTATTTAAGGGAAGTATTATACATTTTTCCGAACGAACCATTCTTTGAGCAAAAATATTTAAAAGAAATCAATATTTGGATAGATAAAACGTTAAGTTTTGAAATCAGAGAAAAGAAAGAGGCATTTATTAAATAGGCATGACCATTATATATTTTGAGAAATTTTTAAAGCACTAGCTGATTATTATCGGCGAGGTGCTTTTTGACATGAGAAATATTTGTAGTTCTCCATGCTGAGAATTTTTTTCCGCACCGGTTATCCCTCTATAACCTTTTATCATCCTTTATTGCTGAATATTTTCAATATTCCTATCTTTTTTTGGTATCAAATCATTCTTTTTTGATTTCTTTTTACAAAAAAATTGAAATTAATAGTCAAAACTTGTCGTATACATGGTATCATAAAAGCATTGAACTTAAACATTCGTGATCTTTAATATATAGTTTTAATAATAGCTTTCAATTGAAACTTGTGTACTGCGGAACAGGGGGCCCTCATGTGAAATATTTCATTGGATTTTTCATCCTGCTACTAGCCATATTTGTATTGGGATATTTAATAAAGAAAAAATACTTTAAAGAAATGGATCGATTAGAAGCTTGGAAAATTGATATTCTAAATCGGCCTATTTTGGATGAATTGTCCAAGGTAAAACAGCTGAATATGACCGGACAAACTGAGGAGCTTTTTGAGCATTGGCGAAATCAATGGGATGATGTCGTAACGGTAAAACTTCCGGATTTAGAAGAAATGTTATTTGACGCTGAAGAGTACATAGATCGATATCGATTTAACAAAGCAAAAGGGATCCAACGTGCAATTGGTAATAAATTGCAGGATACGGAAGATCAAATTAAAAAGATATTGGAGGAGCTGCATGAGCTCGTAGGCAGTGAAGAAAAAAACAGAGTAGAGATTGAGCAGTTGAAGGAATCATATAGGGAAACTAAAAAAATGCTGCTTGCTCGCCGACACAGCTTCGGAAAAGCAGAAAAACATTTAGAAGTCCTCCTGGATGGCGTGTCAAAAAAATTTCATGATTTTGATGAGAAAACAGAACATGGCAACTATCTTGAAGCCCGTGAAATTGTCTTAACCATTCATAACGAACTTGGAAAAATAAAAAATCATATGGATTTAATACCGCAGCTCATAATTGAATGTCAATCGATTCTCCCAAACCAGCTTTCAGAGGTTATTGATGGGCTCCGTGAAATGTCACAGCAAGGATATTACTTAGAGCATATCGAGCTTGAAACTGAAATCAGCCGATTGGAAGAGGAATTAACGGAGCATTTAAGACTGATTGAAGAAACTGAAATTGAAAAAGCAGCAGAAGGAATTAAAGAAACAAAGGATAGAATTGACATCCTTTTCGATTATTTAGAAAAAGAAGTACATGCAAAACATTTTGTCGTTCAAAATGAAAGAATAACAAAAAACCTCCTTTTAACTGTTCAAGAAGAGTATGATCATCTTACAAATGAAGTTATTCATGTGCAGCAAAGTTACCATTTAACAGAAAATGACTTTGAAACACAAAGAATTTTGGAAAAAGAATTGGCTTCTGTTTATAAACGCTATCAAATTTTAAGTGAAAAAATAAAAATAAATGAAACAGCCCAAACTTCGATTAGCGCAGAATTAACTGAAATAAAAGAACAGTTGGATGTAATTCAAGAAGAACAGCAAAATTTTGCAAACAAGCTCCAAGCTCTTCGAAAAGATGAGTTGGTAGCGAGAGAAAAAATAAGGGAATTAACAAACAAAGTAGGCGAAATGCTTCGATTGGTTTCCAAAAGTAATATTCCAGGGCTGCCGGATGATTATAAATATTTAGTTGAGGATACAAATGAAAGTATTCAAAATGTAAAACATCAGCTTGAAGAAAAGCCGCTTAACATTTCATCACTCAATCAATATTTAGAGATTGCCATCTTAACGGTAGAAAAACTTGTTTCTTCCACGATGGAATTGATAGAAAATGTAATGCTCGCCGAAAAAGCGATTCAATATGGAAATCGATATCGCAGTCAATATCCTTCTGTTGCTAAAGGATTATCGGAGGCAGAAAAGGCGTTTAGGCATTATGATTATCAGGATGCATTAGAACAGGCTGCAGCATCAATTGAGGGAGTTGATCCTGAAGCGCTGAAGAAAATTAAAACCACCGTCGCAACAAAATAAAAAAGTAGAACCGATTCAGTCACATGGCCGAATCGGTTTTTGCATTCTTGGAGTAAATATTTTACGACTCGATTCTTTTTAATTTGACAAAAACTATGATAAGATTTATTTTTGCAATGTGTTTTTGGTTATGAATGGGGGAAGACCATGATATATTTTGATAATAGTGCTACAACCAAACCATATAAAGAAGTTTTAGATGCTTTTGTAACCGTATCAAGTGAATATTATGGTAACCCATCTTCACTGCATGGTTTAGGGGGACAAGCTGAAAAGCTTTTAATTCAAGCAAGGACACAGGTCGCCGGCCTTCTAACAGCAAAACCTACTGAGATTTTTTTTACCTCCGGTGGTACTGAAAGTAATAATTTGGCAATAAAGGGTGCTGCCTTTTGGCACAAAAATAAAGGACGCCATTTAATTACAACCGGAATAGAGCATGCATCTGTTAGAGCCACAATGGAACAGCTGGGACAAAGCGGCTTTGAAATAACATATTTGCCTGTTGATCAGAGCGGAAGGGTCAGAGTAGAAGAGGTCAAAAGTGCAATAAAAGATAATACGGTTTTAATTTCGATTATGCATGTAAATAATGAAGTGGGAACGATTCAACCAATTAAAGAAATTGGAGAATTATTAAAAAACCATCCAAACATTTTATTTCATGTTGACGCCGTACAAAGTATTGGCAAAGTTCCACTTCTTTTACATGAAAGCCGAATTGACTTTTGTTCACTTTCTGCACATAAATTTCATGGATTAAAAGGTACCGGGGCCCTCTTTATTCGAGAGGGCGCAAGGATTTCCCCGTTATTTACCGGCGGAAATCAGGAATGGAAGATGCGCAGCGGCACGGAAAATGTGGCTGGCGCTGTCGCAATGGCAAAGGCGCTGAGAATGACATTTGAGAAGAATCAGCCAGGCATAGAAAGAATGAAAAAAGTTCAAGGTATTTTAAGAACAGGACTCAATTCGATTGAAGGTATTCAAATTCATACTCCAATTAAGTATGCCGCACCCCATATTTTAAACTTTTCAATTAAAGGAATGAAATCTGAAGTGTTCATTCATACCCTAGAGGAAAAAGGAATTTATGTATCGACAACTAGTGCCTGTTCCTCAAAGAAAAAATCACCAAGTAAAACTCTTTTAGCAATGGGTGTTTCTCAAGGCTTAGCTGAAAGCGCCATCCGAATAAGCTTATCATTTGAAAATACAGTAGAGGAAGCAAATACTGTCATAATAGCTATTGAGGAAGCTGTTAAACATTTACGAAAGGTAATGAGCTAGATGAAATATGATCGTATACTGATTCGTTACGGAGAAATATCAACCAAAGGACGAAACCGCAATAAATTTGTAGACAAGCTAAGAAAAAGTATTAAAACTGCACTTTCCTCCTATCCAAAAATAAAAATGGAAGTTAGCCGGGATCGAATGTACATTTTACTAAATGGTGAAAACGCGAAAGAAATTATAGAAAAATTAAAGAAAATATTTGGAATCCAATCATTTAGTCCTGCTATTAAAGTGGGAAGGGACTTATTAGAGATGAAAACGTCCGCTCTTGAATTAGTTTCCGGTCTTTACCGGGAAGGTCAAACCTTCAAAATAACTGCAAAAAGGTCAGATAAAACATTTGAATTGGATACGGATGAAATCAATCAAGCTTTTGGCGGTCATCTTTTAAAAAACATTCCGGGGATTAAAGTGGATGTGAAAAATCCTGATATTAATTTGCGAATTGAGGTTAGACAAGAAGCAGTATATTTATCCTGTGAGACGATTTTAGGTGCCGGCGGTCTTCCTGTTGGGTCAGGTGGAAAAGCAATGCTCATGCTTTCAGGCGGAATTGACAGTCCTGTTGCAGGGTATATGGCCATGAAACGGGGTCTGGAAATCGAAGCAGTCCATTTTTTCAGTCCCCCATTTACGAGTGAAAGGTCAAAAGAAAAAGTAATGGACTTGTCAAAAAAACTTTCTGAAATATATGGTTCCATGATCCTTCATATTGTCCCATTTACAAATATTCAGCAGGCGGTTCGGCAACAGGTTCCGGAAAATTATTCAATGACAACGACGAGAAGATTAATGCTTAGAATTACCGATGAAATCAGAAAAAAACAAGAGGGTTTGGCAATCATTACCGGTGAGAGTCTTGGCCAGGTAGCAAGTCAGACATTAGAAAGTATGTATACAATTAATGAAGTAACCAATACCCCCATTTTAAGACCTTTGATTACGATGGATAAAACAGATATAATAAAAATAGCTAAAGAAATAGATACCCATGATATCTCGATCAGACCGTTTGAAGATTGCTGCACAATCTTTGTTCCCGCATCTCCAAAAACAAAACCCCGAAGAGAGAAAGTGCAATATTACGAAAGCTTTTTTGATTTTGAACCATTGATTCAAGCAGCGGCACAAGGGGTCGAAACCGTTCATTTTAAACCTGAAAAAATTCAACAAAATGAGTTTAAAGAATTATTTTAGTAAATATTAAATTTTTGTGAACAATTACCAATTTTAAAGTGGAATGAAGCGTGTGTGTTCTACACATTCTATACTCACAAGGAGGTGATTATCACATGGCTAACAATAATTCTAATCAATTACTAGTTCCAGGTGTTGAACAAGCTCTTGACCAAATGAAATATGAAATTGCTTCAGAATTTGGTGTACAACTTGGTGGCGACACAACTTCACGTGCTAACGGTTCTGTTGGTGGTGAAATTACTAAGCGTTTAGTCGCAATGGCTGAATCACAATTAGGCGGCGGCGCAGGCTTCACTCGATAAAAAATAAATAATATGGCTACAGAGAGCGGGAGTAATCCTGCTCTCTTTTCTATGGGTTTAAAATATTTTTATTTGAATAATAATTTAAAATTTTAAAATAATTTTGTATAATAAATCTGAGGGAGATCCGATTATTTTTAAAGGGGGATAATTATGAAACGGGAAGATTTAATTGCTCCGGAAAAGTATAATCTTGTTTCTGAAGTAGAGCGGTTTGCAAAAGATCCGAACAGATTGGCACTTAAATGGGAAAGTGAATCCGGTGAAACAAAACAAGTTACATACGAACAATTAGTAAAAAAGGTGAACCGGGCAGGAAATGCATTTGTTCAAAGTGGATTGAAAAAAGGCGATGTTGTTCTTGTTATTGTCCCGCGGTTGATTGAGGCCTATGTTGTTTATTTAGCAGCATTAAAGACCGGTATGGTCGTTATTCCAAGTTCTGAAATGCTAAGAGAAAAGGAACTGCAATACCGTATTTCTCACGGTGATGTAAAAGCAGTTGTAAGCTACTATCCTTATGTTGGCCAATTTAAAAATATTAGCAGCAGCCGGCCGCTCGTTAAATTTTCGATTGGCGGGGAAGAGGAAGACTGGATTCTGTTAGATGACGAAATGAAAACGCTTTCGGAAGAATTCCCTATGGCTGAAACACTTAGAGATGATATGGCCTTTTTATCCTATACCTCGGGAACGACAGGAAATCCAAAAGGAGTTGTGCATACTCATGGTTGGGCATTTGCTCATTTAAGGACAGCAGCGGCAAACTGGCTTTGTATTGAAGAAGGCAATACAGTTTGGGCAACTGCGGGACCGGGATGGCAGAAGTGGATTTGGAGCCCCTTTTTATCAGTACTTGGCTCGGGTGGCACCGGCTTAGTTTACAACGGGAAATTTGAACCGAAAAAGTATTTGAGTCTCCTGCAAAAATATGATGTAAATGTCCTTTGTTGTACACCGACCGAATATCGGTTAATGGCTAAGGTAGACAATTTAGCGGAATATCAATTACCAAACCTTCATAGTGCGGTCTCAGCCGGTGAGCCTTTGAATAGAGAAGTGATTGATACATTTAAAAGAAATTTTAATGTTAATGTTCGTGATGGTTATGGACAAACGGAAAATACATTACTTGTAGGCGTTACAAAGGGGATGGAGTTAAAATCCGGTTCCATGGGTAGGCCGACACCCGGTAATCGGGTTGAAATTATCAATGAAGAAGGCGAAGTTTGTCCGGTAGGTGAAGTAGGTGATATTGCTGTTCATGTTGAAACACCCGCTTTATTCAAAAATTATTACAAAGATCCGGAGAGAACAGCGATGCAGTTCCGCGGTGAGTATTATGTTACAGGTGATAAAGCCAAAATGGACGAAGATGGTTACTTTTGGTTTGAAGGCCGAAGTGATGATATTATAATTAGCTCCGGTTATACGATTGGACCTTTTGAAGTGGAGGATGCACTTGTCAAGCATCCATTTGTTAAGGAATGTGCGGTAGTAGCAAGTCCCGATGAAATTCGCGGGTTTATCGTTAAAGCATTTGTTGTGTTACAAGAAGGAGTAGATTTAACTTCTCAGGAATTGACTAAAGATCTTCAAGAACACGTTAAAGCGCTTACAGCGCCATATAAGTACCCAAGAAAAATAGAGTACGTATCAGAGCTTCCAAAGACAACTTCGGGGAAAATTCGCAGGATTGAGCTTCGTCAAAAAGAATTTAAATCAGTAAAGCAAAATTAAATTTTGCAAAACTAAAAAAGCAGTCGGTGTAACACCTTCTGCTTTTTTTCATTAAAAATAAGTAAAAAAACCCCTATTCATGTAGTTTCAAGATATAATAAATAATATTTCGAAACTAGAAAGAATAGGGAGGGAAAATATATGAAAAAAAATGAAACAAAAATAGGTGTTATTCATGCCGGTTTTTCCTATATATTATGGGGATTATTACCGATCTACTGGAAGTTTTTGGATCGTGTCAATGCGAAAGAAATACTCGCTAATCGTGTCTTTTGGTCGTTTATTTTTATGACGGTGATACTTTTGTTAACAAAAAAATGGGGCCTTTTTCAGCAAACATTAAAAGGGTTTGCTCAAAACAAAAAACAGTTGTATGCATTAATTCTTGCCTCTTTATTGATAAGTATAAATTGGTTTGTTTACATTTGGGCAGTGAATAGCGGCCATATGATTGAGGCGAGCCTGGGGTATTATATAAATCCTCTTGTTAGTATTATTTTGGGGATGCTTGTTTTAAAAGAAAAATTAACAGCTTACCAATTTGTATCCTTTGTGTTGGCTGCTATCGGTGTGTTGATTATTTCCATATCTCATGGGCAATTTCCATGGATTGCAATCATTTTAGCATTATCGTTTGGCTTATACGGTTTAGCGAAAAAGCTGATTAACGTCGAATCGGCTGTTGGTTTAACATTAGAAACATTGGTGGTTACACCAATTGCGGCAATTTATATCGGATACTTACTTCTAAATGGTTCCAGTTCATTTTTTTCACAAGGTGGAGGAACAGACATGTTCTTAATGGGTGCAGGTGCAGCTACTGCTGTGCCCCTTCTTTATTTTGCAAAAGGAGCCCAAAAAATACCTTTATCCTTACTGGGATTCATCCAATATATCTCACCTACATTGACCTTGATTTTAGGGGTATTCGTCTATAATGAACATTTTTCAAAAATCCAATTACTTTCCTTTATGTTCATTTGGTCTGCGTTAACCATCTACTCTCTTTCAAAAACAAGGTTAGTATCTGAAGGAGAGTTTAAATGGAGGAGAGAAAAAAGAGCAAGCATGTAATTGAAAACCTTATCCCATAAATAGTGGATAAGGTTTTTCATTTGCTGTCCAGCTTCAGATCATAGTGTACTTCCTTAACGGGCAATCTTTTCTTATAAGAACGTTCTCTTAACTTTATCCCAGAAAGAATTGTCTCTTAGTTTTAACGTTTTAATTTTTTTATCACTTAATTTAATTTGAATTTTCTCAACATGGCGGATGCTTAATGCTTCATTATCCATTCCCATTGTCGGGTGATCATTGCCCTCGGAAATGACCCTAAGCCCAAGGGTCCGATCGCTACCTAAGATGAAGGAAGCCCCTAGCGTTCGATAAAGGTTGGTATTGACTGATGCCACCTCACTGACTTGCATACATGAAATTAAAGGGTCCACTATTGAACCATTGACCGATTTATTATAGGAAGTACTTCCGGTAGGTGTTGAAACAATCAGTCCGTCTCCCCGGAAAGTTTCTAGGTGAAGCTGGTCAACAAATACATCGATTACAAGTGTTTTAATAATCGATGAACGAATGCTAAATTCATTTAAACAGGTGAAGGTCCCCTGTCCATCGACAGCCACTTCAATCGTTGGATACCGGCGAACTTCTAATTGTTCATTTGAAGTTATAACCTCAACCATTTTGGACTTATCGGTGATCAGGAAGTCACAATACATACTTAAATTATTATTTGTTGAAATCCCCGCATAAAGGCAATCATCACGAAAGCCGGTTTTCCTAACAGCTTGTAGAAATGTATCATCATCACCGATGCTGGTAATAATGTTTGCTTTTCGATAGTCTTCCACAATTGTAAAGCCATACCGCTCCGCCAGTTCAAAAAGGGGTGCTGCTTTAATACACATGTCCTCATCCCGTTTGTAATAAAAAAATATATTAAGTCTTTTTTCCATATATTGTGCCCCCTCTAATATTTTAAGAAAAATTATAATAATCTGAATTGATTTTAGCATTTTTTTGAATCAATATGAAATTATGAATGAAATTAATTTTTAGTGAGTTAAAGAGGCAATAAAAGGTAAACCTATTAACTATGTTGATAGGTTTAATTTTTTCCTATAGGGCGATACTAATAAGCTGAAAGGTGTGAACGATTTGATTTGGCTGACCATCGCACTTATAATTTTTTTGTTCTTATTCATCCTTATCATTTTCACAAAATTAACGATTTCTATTAATTACTATCATCATAATGATAACGATGACCTAAAGATCGAATTTAAGGTTTGGTTTGGTTTAATTAAATACAAAATTAATATTCCCTTGATAAAAATTGATGATAATTCTCCCAGTGTTATTGTAAAAACCAAAGAGCCGAAGGAGCAGCCTTCAGAAAAAACAGGAGAAAAAAAGTTAAATCAAATCACACCCGGCGATGTAATTAATACTCTTAAAACGGCAAAAGAATTATTGCAGCATGTTTTTAATTTGCATGTGGTTATTAGGAAGTTTTTTAGCAAAGTCACAATAAAACATTTTGAATGGCATTCGATGATCGGTATTGGAGATGCAGCCCATACAGGAACACTGACTGGAGCACTGTGGGCAATCAAAGGTAGTATCGTAGGATTGCTCAGCCATTATTTAAAAATGAAAGAAATGCCCAAAATAACGGTTACTCCACAATTTCAACTTGTAGTTATACAAACACAGTTTTCATGTATTTTTCAGTTTCGAATCGGGCAAGCTATTTTGGCAGGATTAAAACTGATTAAATTCTGGAGGGGCGGACGCCCGCGTTTTAAATCAAAAACAAATTCTTCAAAAGAAAAAACTAAATCCGTTTGAATGAGGAGGAAACAGCCATGTCTGACCACCCAATCCAAGGTTTGATGACGACTGCAATGGAAAGCTTAAAAGAAATGATTGATGTAAATACAATTATTGGGGACCCTGTCGAGACCCCCGATGGAAGCGTTATTTTGACAGTTTCGAAGGTTGGATTCGGATTTGCTGCAGGTGGAAGTGAGTTTAAGCTTGATAGCTCTCAGTCACAATCACAGAATCAAAATCAAGGCCAGGGGCAAGGCCAAGGTCAAGGGCAAAATCAACCGAAGCACCCATTTGGGGGAGGTAGTGGCGGCGGAGTTTCGATTACGCCAATTGCTTTTTTAATTGTGAACTCTCATGGTGTAAAAATGTTACATTTAGATGAGAGCACTCATCTTTATGAGAAAATTTTAGAACTGGCACCTCAAGCTGTTGATAAAATTCAGCAGATGTTTTCCAAAAAAGATGAAACGAAGCAAGTAAACCATTCTACAACCGAACAGCTAAAAAACGATCTTGATTTGTAACATGACAGGTTAATCTTCCGACTATTGAGGAAGGTTAACTTTTTTCATGGCGTTAGGAGTTCAAATTTATTGCAAAAATGATTCCGGAAAGATATATTTACACTGTACATAGTTGAGACGAAAGCGTTAACTTATTTCGCTATAGCTCAAGTACGACAAAGGAGGATGAAATACAATGGCAAACGTTACATTTGGAGGAAATCCGGTAACATTACTAGGCAATGAAGTAAAGGTAGGAGACAAAGCTCCTAATTTCACGGTGCTTGCAAATGATCGATCAGAAGTTACCTTAAACGACACAAAAGGTCAGATACGTTTAATCACTTCAGTTCCTTCATTGGATACGGGTGTTTGTGATGCTGAAACTCGCCGTTTTAACGAAGAAGCTAATAAATTAGGAGATGTGAAAATCTTAACAATTAGCTGTGACCTACCTTTTGCACAAAAACGCTGGTGTGCTGCAGCAGGTATCGAAAATGTTCAAACATTATCAGATCATCGCGACCTATCATTTGGTGAAGCATACGGAGTTGCAATCCAAGAACATAGATTATTAGCCCGTGCTGTATTTGTTGTAGATTCAACTGACACAGTGACATATGTAGAATATGTAAGTGAAGCAACACATCATCCTAACTATGAAGCTGCAATTGAAGCTGCAAAAGCTGCAAAGTAATTGAATAATTAAAAGGGCCTCGTCCATGGCGGGGCCTTTTTAAGTTTGGACTTGTTTAAATTATTCTAAGTCGTTTAAAATGGATAAGGAAAATTAGGATAGGAGTAAATAAAATGAAAATTTCTCCAGTTGAACAGCTTTTTACTATTTTTAATGAAACAGCCCTTGTTTTGCAGGAAGAATTATATTGTACATATTTAGAGGCACTGGCCGAAACAGGCGAGAATATATTTCAGGGGTCCATTCTTCAGGAAGAATTATCCGAAATTACTGTAAAAAGATTGAAAAAGCAATACGAAGAGATACACTTGGAAAAATATACAAATGAGGAAATTCGTAAAGCATACCAGTTGGTTATTTTAAAAGGAATGAAAGAAAATGTTCAGCCTAACCATCAAATGACTCCTGATTCGGTTGGAATGCTGGTTGGTTATCTCGTTCAGAAATTTATGAAACAATCAGCCTATCGATTGTTAGATCCCGCTGTAGGAACTGGTAATTTATTAACAACCGTTTTAAATCAACTACATAAAAAAGTGGAGTCCATCGGTGTAGATGTTGATGACCTTTTAATAAAATTAGCTTATGTAAATGCTAATCTACAAGAACATCCAATTCAACTTTATAATCAGGACAGCCTTGAACCGCTATTTATCGATCCGGTTGATGCCGTTATCAGTGATTTGCCTGTTGGTTATTATCCCAATGATGTCAGGGCTTCGGACTATCAATTAAAGGCGAGTGATGGACATTCCTATGCCCATCATTTATTTATTGAACAAAGTGTTCGTCATACACGTCAAGGAGGATATTTGTTTTTCATTATTCCAAATGGGCTGTTTGAAAGTGATCAAGCATCACAGCTTCGCGAATATTTTAAGGAAAATGTCATTATCCAGGGACTGCTTCAATTTCCAACAAGTATGTTTAAGAATAAAAATGCAGCGAAAAGTATTTTAGTTTTACAAAAAAAAGGGGAAAATGTTCAGCCGCCTAAGCAAGCATTATTGGTTGATTTACCTAGCCTGTCTAACGCAGTGGAAGTAGATAAAATATTGAAAAAAATCGAAAAATGGTTCCAAGAGGACAAAGGGTAAACCGGTATAAAATACTGGTCAGGCTGTCGGAAAACCCTCGGCAGCCAATTATTTTATTTAATTACTTTAACGATTCACTGCGTTAGTTTGTTATAATATTATTACTATATCGGTTTCAACATGTCTGTTGATTGGCGCTCCAGGCACTTCGCTTTCCGCGGGCGTGCCGGTTTGGATTTAATGTAGAAGCTGTAGTACTTGATTCAGGCTATCTCACTAACCCTATTTGTAAGGGACTATCTGATCGTAACATTTTTGGAGTTATTGCTCATAGAAGGTTTCACCCTACTAATGGCTTATTCCCTAAATGGAAATTTACATATGATAAAGAACGAGATATATACATTTGCCCTAATAATCAAGAATTAACATACATAACAACAACCCGTGAAGGTTATAGAGAAGACAAGTCTGATTCGAAGAAATGTCAGAACTGCCCACTTCTATCCCAATGTACACGGTCAAAAAATAAGGTAAAAGTGGTAACAGGACATGTATGGGAGGAGCACAAGGAAAAGGTAAGGTTAAATCGCTTATCTAAATCGGGAAAAATGCTTTATAAATTTAGAAAGGAAAAAATTGAGCGAAGCTTCGCAGACTCAAAAGAGCTGCACGGGCTTCGCTACTGCCGGTTACGGGGATTGAAGAATGCAAGTGAACAGGCTCTTCTAACTGCAGCCTGCCAAAATATAAAAAAGATTGCAATACACTTAGCAAAGTTAGAAAAAGTGTGTTGCAATACTTTAGGTTGATTTGCCTCCCTGTTGATTGGAGCGGAGGGCACTCGACTCCTGCGGGATAGAGAGGTCACTGGAGACCCCGCAGGCGCCAAAAGCGCCGAGGAGGCTCCAGGACCTCCCCGCGGAAAGCGAGTGCCCGGAGCGGAAATCAACAGGCACATTAGCAGGGAGAATCAATAAATTTGGTATTTAGATTCTGACAAAATAAAAAATTGCAGAGAAAAATACCCTTTCTCGACAATCTGACCGGTATAAAATACCGGTTTTTCTATATTTTAAGCAGTTAAACTATCCTGGTTGAATATTTCGAAATATTAGAATTTAATTACATTTAACTGAAACCGTTGTCAATTAAAATACTCCTTGAAATGTATTATATTCAATGATTAAATGATAAATTGAGGGAAAAAAACATAGTCGATTGCGCAAAATAAAGTTGTACTAAAAAAATCCTGATCCAATCATTGTTGTTATATAAAAGGAGCGTTAGCAAAATGGCAAAAATCATTGCAATCAATGCCGGAAGTTCTTCCTTAAAATTTCAATTATTTGAAATGCCGAGTGAGGACGTTATTACAAAAGGTTTAATTGAAAGAATTGGGTTAAATGACTCAATTTTTAATATTACAGTAAACGGAGAAAAAATTCAGGAAATTATTGATATTCCTGATCACGAAGTCGCAGTTAAGTTGCTTTTAGACAAGCTGACAACTTTGGGTATTATTCAATCCTTAAGCGAAATCGATGGAATTGGCCACCGTGTTGTGCATGGAGGAGAAGCTTTCAATGATTCTGTCCTTATTACGGATGAAGTATTAAATAAAATTGAAGAATTATCCGAGTTAGCACCATTGCATAACCCTGCAAATATTACAGGGATTAAAGCATTCCAGAGTGTTCTGCCTAATGTTCCGGCGATTGCTGTATTTGATACAGCTTTCCACCAAACAATGCCTGAGAGTTCTTTTCTTTACAGTCTTCCTTATGAATATTACGAAAAATATGGTATCCGGAAGTATGGCTTCCATGGGACATCCCATAAATATGTAACCCAGCGTGCTTCTGAATTATTAGGCCGTCCGGTTGAACAGCTACGTCTAATTTCTTGTCATTTAGGAAATGGAGCAAGTATTGCTGCAATTGAAGGCGGAAAGTCGATCGATACATCAATGGGCTTTACTCCGCTTGCCGGCGTGACGATGGGAACTCGTTCAGGAAACATTGACCCGGCACTTATTCCGTATATTATGGAAAAAACAAATCAAACTGCTGAAGAAGTACTAGATGTATTAAATAAAAAGAGCGGTATGTTAGCTGTATCCGGGTTCTCAAGTGACCTAAGGGATATAGAAATCGAAGCTAAGCAGGGAAATGACCGTGCTAAGCTTGCATTGGAAGTATTCGCTAATCGAATTCATAAATATATCGGCTCTTATGCTTCCCGTATGTATGGGGTAGATGCGATTATTTTTACAGCGGGTATTGGGGAAAACAGTGATGTCATTAGAGAAAATGTATTAAAAGGCCTTGAATTTATGGGTGTTTACTGGAATCCGGCTCTTAATAAAGTAAGAGGCGAAGAAGCATTTATCAACTACCCGCACTCACCGGTAAAAGTTATGATTATCCCGACAAACGAAGAAGTTATGATCGCTCGTGATGTTGTTCGATTAACAAATGATTAATAAAAAAATCAACAAGAAGCTGACCCTTTTGGATTAGGGGTCTGCTTTTTTTTATTATAAGAAAGTATAAATTTTTGACTTTGAGAATTGTCTAGCTCCAGCGCACAGCGGCTAGTGTACTTCGCTCTTCTCCCTACGATAAGTCAACATCGAATCGCTATCGCTCTTCGTGTTCCCTTTATCTCAGTCGAAGCACTCCAGTCCATACGCCGCTAAACGGGGCGCTTGCGCTTTTCTTGATACCTGTAAATTTCCTTTTTTAATCCTCCCATTGCTTTGTGCTATAATTATGGAAGAGTAGCTGAACGGAGGGATACAGTAATGCCATTGTCAGAGCGTGAAGGCAAGGTCTTGAATGAAATCCGGGATTGGGAAAAAAAGCTATTAAGTTACGAGGCCAATGACTTTCAATTAACGTATGAAAAATATTTGGAACGATCTTTCTCGCTGTTACCCGATAAAATTCAAAAGCAGTTTTTTTCTCTTATTGATAGCTGGCTATTTCATATTCACGGTATCATCCAAGGGTCTCAACTTCAATTGGATGCAAAGGAAAGAATTCTTATTGCAGGGAGAATTTTTAAGAAGGATTTAGAAAAAATTGACGATTTAAAACAATTGGACATTGATCAATTACAATACATAGCACAGCAGCAAATAGCAAGACACAGGTTCTATTCATTTGCACAAGGTGGTTTAGCCGGCACAGGTGGTACGCTTCTTTTAGGCAGCGATATTCCTGCAATGGCGGTCATTAATTTAAGAGTGGTTCAATTAATCGCTATGACATATGGCTTTGAGGTAAATTCGCCATTTGAAATGATGACCTCTCTTAAGGTTTTTCATACAGCAACATTACCACCAAGAATTCAAAAAGAGGGCTGGGTCACCTTAATTGATGAAATGGATGGAGAAGGAGATCATTATTTTTATGAAGGCGAGGAAGAGATTACTGATATTACCTGGTTGGAACAACCGATCCAACAAATCTTAAAAGCTATGGTTATTACGTTATTCCGAAAAAAGGCCATTCTTGGTATTCCACTTGTCAGTATGGCAATTGGAGCTGGGGCAAATTATCAATTAACAAGAAAAGTGACGGATTTGGCCAATAAGTATTATCAACTTCGCTATCTTAAAGAAAAAGAGGAGCGTCTGAATGAGTAGCCAAGAACATAAAAAAGAAGCACCAAAGACGGTGAATTGTAAGGTGATTACCGTCAGTGATACGAGAAATCAGGAAACAGATAAAAGTGGCAGGTTAATGATTGATTTGCTTGAAGCTGAAGGACATAAGGTTGTCGACTATGTAATTGTTCAGGACGAAACAATTCCTATTCAATCTGAGATAAAAAAAGGATGCGATCGGGAGGATATTGATGTCATTCTTACAAATGGCGGCACAGGGATAGCGAAACGTGATGTTACGATTGAATCTGTCCAATCCCTCCTTGAAAAAGAAATTGTTGGTTTTGGAGAAATATTCAGAATGTTAAGTTACCAGGAAGATATCGGCTCTGCTGCCATTCTTTCAAGGGCAATTGCGGGTGTAGTCAAAAATAAAGCTGTATTTTCCACCCCAGGCTCATCCGGTGCAGTAAAGCTTGCGATGAATAAATTAATTTTGCCTGAGATTGGGCATGTAGTGAGAGAACTAAAAAAAGATCTTTAATCAAATGAAAAACAATGCAGACTAAAAAATAGTCTGCATTGTTCCGGTTATTGGTGTACTTTCGCTGAAATCGTCTGGTTCGCACGGTACCAAATCCATAAATCATTGATAATCGAGGCGAGTTCTGCTATTTCACTATTGAGCATACAAGAAAGCGGGAAGTCGCTTTCATTCGAAAGCTGTGCTTGTTTTTGATTAATTATTTTTTCAAGTTCTGCTATTCGGTCCGGGATTGAGCCACGAACTTGCTCCCAATAAAATAAAATCTCATGCTGTGTTTCTTTAGTATATTGTTCCCATTCCATGGTTATTTCAGGCAGATGGATTCCGAGCCGTTGATCGAAAGAAAAATGTTCTTTCATAAATAATCCTCCAAAACATGATATGATTTTTATTGTACTACACATTAATTGACCTTTCACGACAAATTTCAAGATGGATAAAATGAGGGGTTAAAGATATAGACTGTGGAAATATTATTTAAAAACACGTAGCAGCTATGCTACGTGCTTGAATTTTTGTTTATCAATCTTTCTCAGTACGGACAATAAGGACGTCACAATGAGCAGAGCGAGTAATATGTTCTGAGACACTTCCAATAAAGAACCTTTCCACTGCATTCATACCGGTTGCCCCGCAAATGATCAAATCCACATTGTGCTTTTTGGCGATATCCTTAGGGATTCGTACTTTTGGAGAACCAAATTCAATTTCATATTGTACATCCGACACTCCGGCATCTAAAGCAAGATCTTGATAATTTTCCAGTAACTCAGTTGCGAATACATCTGCCTTTTCTGCGATGGTGCGGTCGTAAGCTTCGACCATTGAAAATGTTCTTGTATCAATAACATGGACTAGTAGCAGTTTCGCATTATTCCTTTTTGCGATTTCAATCGACTTTTTAAATGCCCATTCTGCTTCTTTAGAGCCATCAATAGCGACTAAAATATTTTGATATTTAAGTCCCATGATAATCTCCCTCCTTGCCTTAATTATACAATACTATTATGTGAATAAGTGTTTCAATTTTTCGAACAATAAATAGGTAACTAACTTTGGAAGGGGGATTGGCATGATGGTAAAACGTGATCCAATTAAACAATCGTTTGAGTTTGATCAACAAGGAACAAATAAGGTAAGTGAACAAATAATGGATTCGTATAATAGCGGCTATATTGGTCAGGGAACAGGGTTTGCTGACAGTGAAGATTTTGCTGAAACAGAGGGCTAGGTTTAGATTAGTAAAAATAGAAGGCTGTCACTTTAGTGGACGGTCTTTTTTTTGGCTAATAGGAAAGTATAAACTTTCACAAGTTTATACTTTCCTATTTCGCATAAGTGCAACTACGCCTCTGTCTTCGCCCTTATGGGCTCGCCAATCGGCGAGTTTTCTTTATTTGTTTTAAGAAGTTTCATGTACGTTTGTCTAGAAAATTCCCTGAAGAAGGGTATTAACCCAAGAATCCAATCTCCAAAATGCATATTCTTTAGTGTGGAAAAAATAAAATGAGGAGGAAAACAAATGAACCCACAAATGAATATGATGCCTATTTCAAATCAGGACTCTCGTTTAATTGGATTTGGATTCGGCAGACCATTTTTTGGAGGGTTTCCATTTTTTGCATAATAAATAGAGGAGAGGAGAAAAAGATGAATACAAATATGCAAGTGATGCCTAATATTGATGTGCATTATGATGCCATTAATCCAACTGATGAAAGGATCCGTCCGGGGTTCGGAGGTTTCGGACATTTTGGACACTTTGGAGGTTTCGGTCGTCCCTTCGGTTTTGGCTTTGGCCGTCCCTTCGGTTTTGGTTTCGGTCGTCCCTTCGGTTTTGGCTTTGGCCGTCCCTTCGGTTTTGGTTTCGGCCGTCCCTTCGGATTTGGCTTTGGCGGTCCCTTTGGATTTGGTTTCGGATTTCCGTTCTTGACCGGGTTAGCTGCCGGGGCATTATTAGCACCGGGCTTTGGCTGGGGATATCCTTACTATGGATACGGATATCCTTACTATGGATACCCATATTACCCATACCCTTGGTATTATTGAAAGTGAAAAAAGAGCTTTTGCTTTTGGCAAAGCTCTTTTCTAGAATCTTAGCTTCGGACTCATTTTAACATCTTTTCATAGCATTATGGATATATTATAACTACCTTTGTTTATTTTATTTTTGATTTTTCCTAGGAGGAAAACGCATGCGGATCGGTGTACCTAAAGAGATAAAAAATAATGAAAATCGTGTGGCTATGACACCGGCAGGAGTTATCAACCTCTTGCATTTTGGCCATGACGTTTTTATTGAAAAAGGAGCAGGTGTTGGTTCCGGATTCAAAAATGAGGATTATGAAGCTGCCGGAGCAAAAATAGTTGATACGGCAGAAGAAGCCTGGTCCATGGAAATGGTTATGAAGGTTAAGGAGCCGCTTCCAAGTGAATATCAATATTTCCGTGAGGGATTAATTTTATTTACATATTTACATTTGGCGCCGGAACCTGAATTAACCAAAGCTTTAATCGATAATAAAGTAATAGGGATTGCTTATGAAACGGTCCAGCTGCCGAATAAATCTTTACCATTATTGACACCCATGAGTGAAGTTGCCGGAAGAATGGCTCCGCAAATTGGTGCCCAATTCCTTGAAAAGGTCAATGGCGGGAAAGGTATACTCCTTTCAGGTGTTCCAGGTGTACAAAGAGGAATTGTTACCATTATCGGGGGAGGGGTAGCAGGGACAAATGCTGCTAAAATGGCAATTGGATTAGGAGCAAAAGTTACCATTATAGATTTAAATCCCGATCGCCTTCGTCAGTTAGATGATATTTTCGGTTCAGATGTTACGACATTGATGTCTAATCCTTATAATATTGCAGAAGCGGTCAAAGAATCAGATTTAGTAATTGGTGCAGTGCTCATCCCTGGAGCAAAAGCACCGAAACTTGTAACCGAAGCGATGATACAATCGATGACACCAGGAAGCGTTGTGGTGGATATTGCGATCGACCAAGGTGGAATATTTCATACGACTGATCGGATTACAACACATGATAATCCAATATATTTCAAGCATGGCGTAGTCCATTATGCTGTTGCCAACATGCCTGGAGCAGTACCAAGGACATCAACGATTGCCTTAACTAATGTCACAGTTCCATTTGCTATTCAAATTGCCAATAAAGACTATCAGAAAGCATGTTTGGCTAATGAAGCCTTATTAAAAGGTATTAACACTCTAGGTGGTTTTGTAACCTATGAAGCCGTAGCAGAAGCCCACGGTCTCGAATACTCAGATACAAAAACACTGCTGGAAAAATTATAAACAAATGTGGAAGTGGAATTTATGCTCCACTTCCTTTTTTTTATCGTTTAGGAAACTATAAAATAATTTGGTGTGATAACTTGAAAAAGTTATCTGAATCCAGATCCAGCGCCCAGCGGCTAGTAAACTTCGCTCTTCTCCCTACGATAAGTCAACACGGAAAAGCTAACGCTCTCCGTGTTTCCTTTATCTTAGTCGAAGCGCTCCAGTCCTGTCGTGCGCTAACCGGGCGCTTGCGCCTTTTGTTCTGGCTCTGTTAAACTTGCTGTTGATTTCAGCTCTAATCAACATAGTGAGCTAAATCAACAATGAGCTTTAACGTAGCTTTTTTTATAAACAAAAAACCAGCTTCCCAATAGAAGCCGGTTAAAATTCTTTAATTTAAGAAGCCGCATTTGCCGTATACATATAAGAAAGTTTTAAACCACCACTCCTCAAAGTGGGTGTTCGCAGAAACTTTTTTGCATGTCCTCCAAGTCTTATAGACAGAGGCTTGTCATTCCGGTTTCGATATTAAAACTCCCTTTTACAGCTTAAAGGTTAAAACTTTATTATCATTACGTACAACGCAGCTTTTATAAGTATAATACTGCAAGTAACCTATTTATTCAATGTCAAAATTAACCAAAGTGAAAATTTATTTAACAATTTGAAGTTCTTTAGGGAATTTTGTTAATATCTTTACTCCATCTGCCGTAACGAATACATCGTCTTCAATCCTCACACCGGCTATTCCGGGAACGTAAATACCCGGTTCAATCGTGTAAACCATTCCTTCTTCAAGGATTAGGGGATTTGTTTCTGTCATTGATGGATATTCGTGAACACTAATCCCAAGTCCATGACCAAGTCGATGAGGGAAGTGTTCACCGTAACCGGCATCGGCGATAATTTTACGTGCAGTTAGGTCGACATCTGCTGCCGTAACTCCGGGCTTGCTTGCTTCTAATGCTGCCAATTGGGCTTTTAAAACAGTATCATATATTTCCATTTGCTTATCATTAATGTCCCCATAGGCAACCGTTCTTGTGATATCAGAACAATATCTGTCTACAACTACTCCTAAATCGAATAAAACCAGGTCCCCTTTTTGAACCTTAGTTAATCCCGGATTCCCATGTGGGGAAGCAGCGTTTGCACCGGTTAGGACCATTGTGGCAAATGACATTTCGGTTACGCCTTTTTTCTTTAGGGCGTATTCAATTGCTGAAAGAATTTCTAATTCAGTTTTGCCTTCTTTAATTTCACTTACACCAACTTCAATAGCATAGTCAGCGAGTGCGCATGCTTCTTCTATGATTTTTAATTCTTTTGCATCTTTAATCATCCGCAGCTTTCTTAATTTTTCTTCAGCTGAAACAAATACAGCTCTAGGGAATAATGTTGAAAGCTGTTCATAACGCTCCACATTCATATGTTCTTTTTCAATCGCAACCTTTACCACACCATTAATTCTTTTGTTAATAGCATTTATAACTAATTCCCAAGGATTATCAATGTCGCTAAATCCAATAATTTCGTGATCCCAACCGGACCGCTTGGCATCATGCACTTCCATTCCCGGGCAAACAAGAACCGGTTCTTCCTCTTGAAAAACGGCTAAAGCAAGTAAACGTTCATGTGGATTGGTATAATATCCGCTTAAATAAAATACATTTTCAGAAGAGGTAACGAAGCTTACTTCAATATTATTTTCCTTCATCCATGTTTGAAGGTTTTCAATTCGTTGATTCATTTTTTTCTCCCCCTAAAAATCAAATCCTATTTGAGAGTATCAATATAAATAAAAATTGTAAACTATCTAACATAAACTTTAATGAAATCCTTTCCTAACTATCATGTGCTAAACATTCGTAGTATGGGTATAAATGAGGGAGGAATTCCAAAACTTTTATGGAAGTATTAAATATCATTTTTGAGAGGAGCAAGGAAGATGAGAGTCTCATATCACGGACATTCTGTTGTACAAATTAGTTCAAATGGTAAAACGATTTTAATTGATCCTTTTATTTCCGGGAATGAATTTACTGACTTGGAAGTTAAGGCATTAAAACCTGATGCAATTATATTAACCCACGGTCACAATGACCATGTAGGGGACACAGTAGAGTTGGCTAGAAGAAATAATGCCCTTGTGATTGCAAACCATGAAATTTCTACATATTTAAGCTGGCAAGGAGTTCATACACACGGTATGCATATTGGCGGTGCCCATCAATTTGAATTTGGAAAGGTAAAACTGACACAAGCCTTCCATGGCTCAAGCTATATAACAGAGAATAAGAAAATCATCTACTGCGGCATGCCTGCAGGAATTCTTTTTATGAATGAGGGGAAAACCATTTACCACGCCGGTGATACTGCTTTATTTTCAGATATGAAGCTAATTGGCGAACGTCACCCGATTGATATAGCGTTCTTGCCAATCGGTGATAATTTTACGATGGGGCCTGAGGATGCGGCATATGCAGCTAAGCTCTTAAAACCAAAAACGGTTGTGCCAATCCACTATAATACCTTTCCGCCGATAAAACAGGATCCAAATAAATTTATTGAACTGCTTGAAGAAAACAATGGGAAAGTCCTGCAGCCCGGCCAAGCAATAGAAATGTAAATGTTCTTGGGTTTTTATCTACTTTTTTTTCTCACTTTTGCATAAAGATGAAACAAGCAGTTAATAAGGGGGAAAAGAATTGAAAAAGAACAGATATTTACTATGCTTATTGCTTTGTGGATTCATGCTTTATTTTGCCGTCCCAAGATTATCGGTGACAGCTGAAGGGGCGCAGGGGATCTTCTCTCTGTGCTGGCTGACATTTGCCCTAATTGTCATCGCAGGAAACTTAACAGGCTTACTCTATAGTCCTAAAAAACCAATTCAAAAACTTCATTCTCAACAATTAAGGAAAAAATCCCGTTCATTTCATTGATTATTCACTAACAATTAATGAATCGCATTGTATCAATGCTTTTTACTCTTTATAATAAAATTTAGGAATTCGAAAATAAAGGGTGAAGCTATTGGCTACAAAGCATGAACAAATTTTGCAATACATTGATGAACTCCCAATCGGTGAAAAAATATCCGTCAGGCAAATCGCCAAGGCGATGAATGTAAGTGAAGGGACCGCATATAGAGCGATTAAGGAAGCGGAAAATAAAGGATATGTCAGTACAATTGAAAGAGTCGGAACAATAAGAATAGAACGGAAGAAAAAAGAAAATATTGAAAAGCTTACTTTTGCTGAGGTTGTTAACATCGTCGATGGTCAAGTATTAGGCGGCAGAGCCGGTTTGCATAAAACATTAAATAAATTTGTCATCGGGGCCATGAAATTAGAGGCAATGATGCGTTACACTGAGGCAGGAAACCTGCTTATTGTCGGAAACCGGACGCAAGCACACGAACTTGCCTTGAAAGAAGGTGCTGCTGTTCTCATTACCGGGGGATTCGACACTGAGGATCATGTAAAGAAACTTGCAGATAAGTTGGAACTGCCGGTTATTTCTACTAGTTATGATACATTTACAGTTGCTACGATGATTAACCGGGCAATATATGATCAATTAATAAAAAAAGAAATTATTCTAGTTGAAGACATCTTAACCTCCCTATCAGATACTTTTTTTCTAAAAACGTCGGATAAGGTATCAAAATGGCATGAACTTAATGCAGAGACAACACATAGCCGCTATCCTGTAGTAGATCAAAACATGAAGATTCAAGGAATGGTTACGTCCAAGGATATTTTGGGACAGGATTCCGAAACCTCCATCGACAAGATTATGACGAAAAACCCAATGACCGTTAATGGAAAAACAAGTGTCGCCTCAACAGCACATATGATGGTCTGGGAAGGCATTGAAGTACTTCCTGTTGCGGATGAATCTAACCGATTAGAAGGTATTATCAGCAGGCAGGACGTATTAAAGGCTTTGCAAATGAACCAGCGACAGCCTCAGGTTGGGGAGACTCTTGATGATATCGTTACCAATCAGATGGTCCTAATGCGCGGGAGAGCAAAAGGCGAGGAAGTCTATTCCTGTGAGGTTACTCCTCAAATGACAAATCATCTTGGTACCATCTCTTACGGTGTATTTACAACAATCGTTTCTGATGCGGCAAACCGGGTACTTAGAAGCTATAAAAAAGGTGACCTTGTAGTTGAAAATATGACAATCTATTTTATTAAACCGGTTCAAATGGAAAGTACCTTAGAAATCTTTCCGAAAGTGCTTGAAGTGGGACGGAAGTTTGGAAAAGTAGATGTAGAAGTTTTTAATGATGGAATTCTCGTCGGTAAAGCGATGATGATGTGTCAGTTGATTGACCGAAACTGATGAAAAACGGAAAGCCGCTTCCCACAGGTGAAGCGGCTCATGTTATTATTTTTGTGCCTCATACATTTCTGCTTCCTTGATTGCAAATGGGTGGTAATGCTGATATGCTTTGAATCCTGACCATGAACTTACCCCGCCATAAATTATAAAAATTGCGGCGACGATTATCGTAACAGTGGACTGGTAGATGAAAAGCTGATTAATCCCGAACAAAAAGACAAATAACCCGAGTACAATACTTGATTTAGCCGAAAGCCATTTTTTTTCAACCGGACGGTTGCTTCGGAAGTATTTTGTTTTATAAAATAAATAGAAAGCAAATAAAATTACAATTAGTATGACAAGTACAGACATTTTTCTTCCTCCATGTTTCAAAAATCACTTATTATTGTAACTGTATTTTGAAAAAAATGCCACATTAGGTTCAAAAAACGATTTAAACAAAGGAGTAGACATGAAAGAGAAAATATTAGAAACAATTAAACAATATGAAACCATTATTGTTCATCGTCACGTTCGCCCGGATCCGGATGCATACGGTTCACAGGGAGGCCTGGTTGAAATTTTAAAGGAGTCCTTCCCTGCTAAAAAGGTTTACGCGGTTGGACTGGAAGAACCATCTTTAAATTATATGCGTCGGCTGGATACCATTGAGGACGAGGTGTATAAAGGTGCATTGGTCATTGTATGTGATACTGCTAATGCTGAAAGAATTTGCGACAAGCGGTATACATTGGGTGATATGCTTATAAAAATTGATCATCACCCAAACGAAGACCCATATGGCGACTTATTATGGGTAGATACGAGTGCTAGTTCATGCAGTGAAATGATCTATGAATTTTATTTATTCGGAAAAGATAAGGGCCTGAAAATGAGCGATGAAAGTGCAAGGCTGTTGTTTGGCGGAATTGTTGGAGATACGGGAAGATTCCTATTTCCTAGTACAACTGAAAAAACCTTTTTATATGCAGGTGAATTAATTCATTACAATTTTTCCCGCACTGAATTGTTTGACAAAATGTATGAACTTAATCCAAATATCATTAAATTAAACGGATATATTTTACAAAACTTCGAGCTTCAAGAAAACGGTGTAGGCTCCGTCATTCTGTCTAAGAAACTGTTAGATGAGTTTGATGCGAACCCGCCTGAGGCATCCCTTCTCGTTGGAACATTAGGTGATGTAAGGGGAATTAAAGCATGGGTCTTTTTCATTGAGGAAAAGGATCAAATTAGAGTACGACTCCGTTCTAAAGGTCCGGTAATAAACGGAGTAGCAAAGAAGTTTAATGGCGGAGGTCATCCTTTAGCTGCAGGGGCATCGATTTATTCTTGGGACGAAGTGGACGATGTTTTAAAGGAATTAAGTGAAGTCTGCAAAAGCTATTCCTGATTGTTTTTTTAAAATAGAAAAACGGCTCTACTACTCTACTGCATTAGGGCCGTTTTTTCATCCTCAAAGTGTATTTCTAATTCCACGGACAAGGTGGTATAGATTACCATTTCCTTCACATTAAGCTTGTACCTTTTATCATTGATTGTTACTAGTTTGTTTTCAATTATTTTTTTTATTAGTCCCTTACTCTTAAAGGCTGTTTCCATATCTTTTGCGATTAACATACTTATGTCGTCTTTAACTGAGTCCTCTGTCTCCAACACACTTAAAGAATCCAGCTTATATCTTTCTGAGTTAATGATTTTAACATTGATTTTCTGGATTGTAAGCTTTTCAATGTTCCGCTTATTCATCTCCTTATATTCATCCTGCCAAATTTTTTTTTCTGACTGTAAGTCCTTAATTTCTTGTTTTTGGATTCCAATTAATTTTGTATGCTTTTCTTCTAAGACTCCAAAAATATATATGAAAATGCACCAGCTTATTGCTCCGCCAATGGCCATACCTGAAAAGAAACGCTGCCAAGAGGGTCTTCGATAAAAAGGGGGAATTCTCATGATGAAATATGCTCCTGTGTTAGCCAATTAATTAGCAGTGCACCTGTTTGAGCGCCGCCTAAAGCTGAAAGGATCAGTAAAATTTGTTTGAAAATATCTTTCGTTTCTGCATTAAATAATCCTTTTTCAAAGCTATAAACGGCATCGAATGTTCCGCCAATGGCTGCTACAATTGCCCAAATTCTTAGTGCTGATGACAAGCGGTAGACTGCGGTCAGCGGGGGTTGTCCCGTTAAGAAGGAAGCAATACCTCCTATTAATGACCCGCCTAGCAAAACTCCTAATGCGATAAAATAGCTTTCAATAAAAGCAGGAAAAAAACCGATATCCTTCATCATTTCAACCGCCCTTACCCATATTCAAATGACCTATATACCATTTATATGGACCAAGCATGCCAATTATGTTTTAAGGCTCTAAAATATGAGAATTGTCCAGCTCCTGTGCCCAGCGACTAGTGTACTTCGCTCACCTCCTTACGATAAGTCAACATCGAATCGCCAAAAACGCGATTCGTGTTTCCATTATCTCATACGGTGCGCTCCAGTCCTGTCGTGCGCTAAACGGGCGCATCCGCTTTTCTTTATGAGAACATATTTTCTTTTTTTTATTTTTACCTCTATAATAATTAATAGAGATTAAGTTTAAAGGGGTGACAAAATGTCTTTTATTCACCTTCATGTATATAGTGCGTACAGTTTATTGACGAGTACTGCATCTGTCCCTGATTTGATAGAAAATGCCCATAAAAAAGGGTTTTCAGCTTTGGCGTTAACGGACAGGAATATAATGTACGGAACGATAGAATTTTATAAGCTATGTAAAAAAAGCAATATTAAGCCCATTATTGGATTAACAGTGGATGTTGAAAGTGAAATAACAGAAACAAAAATCTTCCCGCTGGTTTTACTTGCAGAAAATAACCAAGGGTTTAAGAATCTTTTAAAAATATCCAGTGCAGTTCAAACGAAAGCGGAAAATGGTATCCCCTTAAAATGGTTAAAGCATTATTCAGATGGGCTAATTGCCATCACACCGGGGTTAGAGGGAGAAATAGAGCAATATCTTTTAGCCGATAAAGAAAATTTAGCAAAAGACCTTATTAGAAAGCTGAACACCATCTTCGGCAGCGGGAATTTTTATCTATCCATTCAACATCACCAGCTCGAACAGGAATTATTGGTTCGAAATCAATTACAGTTAATCGGAAAAGAATTAAATATACCATTGGTAGCAACCAACCGGGTCCATTACTTAGAAAAAGAAGATATGTTTCCGCATGAATGTTTATTAGCTATCAAAAATGGCGATAAACTGCAGGACGAGCATAGGGAAAAATTAGGGAGTGACGAATTTTATTTAAAAACAGCAGGTGAAATGGTAGAGAGATTCTCCGAAATACCGGAAGTATTAGAGAATACGCTCCAAATCGCTGATAGATGTAATATAAACATTGAATTAAATAAAACCTATTTACCTTCATTCCCAACAGAAAGCGGATTACCCGCTGAGGAATATTTAGAAATGTTATGCGAGCAGGGGTTAAGTGAACGATTTTCCGCTCCTGCACAAGAATACATTGATCGTTTGTCATATGAATTAGAAGTAATCAAGCGAATGAAGTTTAGCAACTATTTTTTAATTGTTTGGGATTTTATGAGATATGCCCGGGAAAATAATATTTTAACCGGACCGGGAAGGGGATCCGCAGCCGGGTCACTCGTAGCATATGTATTATATATTACAGATGTAGACCCGTTGGAACACAATTTATTATTTGAGCGATTTTTAAATCCTGAACGGATCTCGATGCCTGATATTGATATCGATTTTCCTGATCATCGCCGTGATGAAGTGATTGAATATGTGGCAAAAAAATACGGGGAATTACATGTTGCACAAATCGTCACATTTGGGACACTTGCTGCTAAAGCAGCATTAAGAGACGTTGGCAGAGTATTTGGTTTGAATTCAAAGGAACTGGATCATTTATCGAGACTTATTCCATCACGCCAAGGAATAAACCTGCCGGAAGCTTACAAAGAATCAGAACGCCTCCGTTCATATATTAATGAGCTCCCAATGAACCGCAAGCTTTATGAAACGGCTTTAAAGCTTGAAGGCCTGCCAAGGCATACATCTACCCACGCAGCAGGTGTGGTCTTAAGTGAGAAACAGCTCATCGATTTAATCCCAATTCAACAAGGGTCCAATCATGTATATTTAACTCAATACTCAATGGAATATCTCGAAGAAATTGGCCTTTTGAAAATGGATTTCCTTGGATTAAGAAATCTATCATTAATTGAATCCATTTTATCGTCCATTTATCGTAAAACTGGCAGGAAAGTTGATATCCGTTCGATCCCATTACAAGACGGCAAAACCTTTGAATTGTTAGCAAAGGGAGAAACGACGGGAATCTTTCAGCTGGAATCGGAAGGGATGCGTAAGGTATTAACCAGGTTAATGCCGTCCCGATTTGAAGATATCGTGGCTGTTAATGCGTTGTATCGCCCCGGACCGATGGAGAATATCCCGGTTTTTATTGATCGGAAAAATGGGCGTCAGAAAGTAGAATATCCGCATCCCGATTTAAAACCAATCTTGGAAAATACCTATGGTGTAATAGTTTATCAGGAACAGATCATGCAAATTGCTTCGACCATGTCAGGCTTCTCACTCGGTGAAGCGGATTTATTAAGAAGGGCAGTAGGAAAAAAGCAAAAAGAAGTCCTCGATCGTGAAAGAGCTCATTTTGTACAAGGAGCCTTAAAAAAAGGATATGAACAATCGCTTGCCAATGACATTTATGATTTAATCGTCCGATTTGCCAATTACGGTTTTAACCGCAGCCATGCAGTTGCCTATAGTATGATTGCTTACCAATTGGCTTACTTAAAAGCTCACTTTCCGATAGATTTTATGGCCGGATTGCTAACGTCGGCAATTGGGAATGATGTGAAATTATCTCAATATGTAATGGAAACAAAACAAAGGGAAATCGCAGTTCTTCCTCCTTCTATTAACAATAGCGGGTACTCTTTTATAGCTGAGAAAAGGGGCATACGCTATAGTCTTGCTGCGATAAAAAGCGTCGGTACTGCTGCTTTAAAGGAAATTTTTCATGCACGAAAAAAGAAAAGGTTTGATAATTTATTTGATTTTTGCATAAGGGTTTCTTCTAAAGCAATTAACCGTAAAACGCTTGAGCAACTTGTCCATTCAGGAAGTTTTGATGAGTTTGGCGAAGATCGTGCCGTACTTCTTGCCAGCTTGGATGTGGCAGTTGAGCATGCACAGCTGTTAAAACCGGTAGATACAAATCAATTTGATTTATTTGTAGAAGAGATTGTGCTCAAGCCAAAATATGTTCAAGTTGATCCTATCAGGCTCGAGGATAAGCTTTCATTTGAAAAAGAGGCACTTGGTTTTTACCTTTCTGACCACCCTGTTTCTATTTATGAAAAAGAGCTTAAACAAAGTGGGGCACAACTATTATTTGCTCTAAGAGCAGAGCAAAAATGGGCTTCCTCCGGGATTTATATTTCTACAATGAAAAAAATCCGGACTAAAAAAGGAGATTCAATGGCTTTTATGACGGTCAGTGATTCCAGTGGAGATATGGAAGCTGTAGCGTTCCCAAATGTCTTTAAAAAATATTCTTACCTATTGGATCAGGGGAAATTTGCTTTGATTGAAGGAAAAGTGGAAGAACGTGAGGGGAAGCCTCAATTCATCATTCAACAAGTTTCCGAGATAGAACCATGGTTAAAAGAAAAGATTGTCAAAAAATCAGTGTTGTATTTAAAAATAGTACAGGATAAACAGGATGAGAAATCGTTACAGCAATTAAATCGTCTTTTAAAAGAAAATAGAGGGAATACGAGCGTGGTTTTGCATTATGAAGCCAGCAGGAAAACCGTACGATTAGCGACTGAGAACAATATTAATCCTAATGCTAAATTACTGAAGAAATTAAATGATTTTCTTGGTTCTAATAACGTCGTCCTAAAAGAATAATTCTTTACAACTTTCGAAGATATGTTATAGTGATAATGAGACAAGTGTGGTCTGACCACCTTTGTAGTCGGGCAATTATGTTGAAATTATTATTATATTTCTTGTAAAATTTGAGGGGTGACGATCTTGACATTACGTGAAGAAGCGCTACATATGCATCGAATTAACAAAGGGAAATTAGAATCAAAATCAAAAGTACAAGTCCGAAATGCGAAGGATTTAAGCTTAGCCTATTCACCGGGCGTGGCCGAACCATGTAAAGATATTTATGAAAAGCCTGAAACAGTATACGATTACACGATGAAAGGTAATATGGTTGCTGTAGTTTCTGATGGAACAGCAGTTCTTGGTCTAGGGAATATTGGACCGGAAGCAGCGCTGCCGGTAATGGAAGGTAAAGCAGTATTATTTAAAAGTTTTGCCGGAGTGGATGCGTTTCCAATTTGTTTAAACACAACAGATGTTGATAAAATTGTCGAAACTGTTAAGTTACTCGAGCCTACCTTTGGCGGCGTGAATCTTGAAGATATCGCAGCACCGAATTGCTTTGTCATTGAAGAAAGATTAAAAAAGGAAGCAAATATTCCAATCTTTCATGATGACCAGCACGGAACAGCTATTGTAACTGTAGCGGGTCTCGTTAATGCATTAAAACTAGTCGGCAAAAAAATGACCGAAATTAAAGTGGTAGCAAACGGCGCAGGTGCAGCTGGAATTGCTATTATCAAATTATTATATAGCTACGGTGTAAGAGATATCATTATGTGTGATACCAAAGGTGCCATTTACGAAGGACGCCCGCAAGGAATGAATGCAGTTAAGTCTGAAGTAGCGAAATTTACCAATCGTGATAATCTAACAGGAAGTCTTGCAGATGTCATTAAGGGCGCCGATGTTTTTATTGGAGTTTCTGTCGCCGGGGCATTAACAAAGGAAATGGTTGCATCAATGAATCCGGACTCAATTATTTTTGCAATGGCCAATCCGGATCCTGAAATTATGCCTGACGAAGCAAAAGCAGCAGGAGCTAAGGTTGTGGGGACAGGGCGATCTGATTTTCCTAATCAGGTTAATAATGTTCTCGCCTTTCCCGGAATCTTCCGTGGAGCACTTGATGTACGTGCAACACATATTAACGAAAAAATGAAAGTAGCTGCAGTCGAAGCAATTGCTAGTTTAATCAATGAAAATGAGCTTAATGCAGACTATGTCATCCCGGGACCTTTTGATGCAAGAGTGGCGCCTGAGGTTGCAGCCGCAGTGGCAAAAGCAGCTATGGAAACAGGTGTGGCACGTTTAAAAGTAGACCCGCAAGAAGTAAAAGAGAAAACAATGAGGCTCGCGATTATTGGTAAAAGTGAGTGATTCTGTAAGTGACAAATACCAAAGTATATATAGAGATTGTTAAGCAGTTAAGAGAAATGATCACTGCTGATGGTCTTAAGTCCGGAGATAAAATACCTTCTGAACGGGAATTGTCTGAGCGCCTGAATGTCGGGCGCTCTTCCGTTAGAGAGGCTCTTAGGGCCTTAGAATTGCTTGGCTTAATTGAGACTAGACGAGGTGAGGGGACCTTTATCAGAGATTTTAGGGGTCACCAGCTGGTACAGCTTCTCAGTACCTTTATTTTACAGGATGAAAAAGCGAAGCGTGATGTGTTAGAGACAAAAAAACTCATTGAAATGGATTGTCTAAGGTTAGCCGTTCAAAGAATGGATAAAAGAAATATTGCTAAACTGAAGGAATGGGTTGAATCGGAGCAAGCTATTGAGGATGACGAAGTTTTTTACCGAATTATTGAGATCGCAGATAATCACTTATTTTTAAGAATGTGGTTAATTTTAAAAGATTATTACTATTCATTACATTTTCGTCAAGAAGTATATAAAAGGAAAGATTATCTACTCTTGCTTAATGCATTAGCTGAAAAAGATGAGGAAAAGACACTTGCTGCATATCAGGTACTACGAAATTTGTCTTTTTCTCACGACATAAACTAACAAATTATACACGCTGTCTACTTTATAGTGGAAAAGACAAGCAAATTAGCCCAAGGAAATTGGAATTATATTTTAAAACATCAACTGGTCTTGCCACTTCATATGGGTGCCCAAGGTATGAAGTATAGGCAGAATAGAAAGACTTTTGATTAGTAGATTGAAAAAAACTTGCCGGGCAGGCCCAAAGCACAACCGACGAGGGAGGTTTAATTTTGCTTAAAGAGCTTTTTATAAAAAATAATACAAAAAAGAAAAAATACGCAACTATTCCATCTGAAACGACCAAAAGTGAAGTACCTGAAGGTATTATGACAAAATGCCCTTCATGCAAGAAAATCATGTATACAAAAGAACTAAATAAAAATTTAAAGGTATGTCTGCATTGCGGGTATCATCATTCGATGAATTCATATGAGCGGATTGTCAGCTTCCTTGATGAGGGCAGCTTTGAAGGAATCAATGAGAATATGATCTCAGAAAATCCTTTGAATTTCCCTGATTACATTGAAAAACTTGAAAAAGACCGTCAAAAAACGAAAATAAATGAGGCGGTTGTTACAGGTATTGGAACCGTAAATGGTCATAAAATTGTTTTAGCCATTATGGATTCAACCTTCCGAATGGGAAGTATGGGATCTGTTGTCGGTGAAAAAATAACCTTGGCCATCGAAAAAGCTGATGAGCTATCAGTACCTTTTATAATTTTTACTGCTTCCGGCGGTGCCAGGATGCAAGAAGGTGCTTTAAGTTTAATGCAGATGGCGAAAACAAGTGTTGCCTTAAAGAGATTCAGTGATCGCGGCGGCTTGATTATTTCTATCATGACGCACCCTACCACTGGCGGTGTATCGGCAAGCTTTGCCTCATTAGGTGATTTTAACTTTGCTGAACCGGAAGCTTTAATCGGCTTTGCCGGTCGCAGAGTTATTGAACAATCCATTAGGGAAGAATTGCCTGAAGACTTTCAAACTTCTGAGTTTCTTCTAAAACACGGTCAGCTTGATGCCATAATCTCACGCCTTGATTTGGTCGAGAAAATCACTAACATTTTAGAAATTCATCAACCTGGAGGTGAGCTCGAATGGTAGGGGAATTAGAATTTGAACGCCCGGTTGTTGAGTTAAGAAAAAAAATTGCCGAGTTGAAAGAATTTACAAAAACAGCTGATGTAGATTTAAGCTCCGAAATTGAAAAATTAGAAACACGTCTTGAAAAACTTGAGAAGGATATATACGAAAATATTAAACCATGGGATCGGGTACAAATAGCACGCCATCCAAATAGGCCGACAACACTCGATTATATATCATACATCTTTGATGATTTCTTTGAATGCCATGGTGACAGAACCTTTGCTGATGATGAAGCTATTGTGGCGGGGATTGCTAAATTTAATGGATTACCTGTTACGATTATTGGGCATCAAAGGGGTAAAGATACAAAAGAAAATATCCGCAGGAATTTTGGGATGCCTCATCCTGAAGGGTACAGAAAGGCTCTAAGATTGATGAAGCAGGCGGATAAGTTTAATCGTCCAATCATTTGCTTTATTGATACAAAAGGTGCATACCCTGGGAAAGCAGCTGAAGAACGGGGACAAAGTGAAGCCATTGCCCGAAATTTGTTTGAAATGGCAGGTTTAAGGGTTCCTGTGGTTTGTATTGTTATCGGCGAGGGAGGTAGCGGCGGGGCTCTTGCACTGGGAGTTGGGAACCGAATTTACATGCTTGAAAATTCTACTTATTCGGTTATTTCTCCGGAAGGCGCGGCTGCTATTTTGTGGAAAGACTCATCTCTTGCTAAAAAAGCTGCGGAAACAATGAAAATTACAGCTCCGGATCTGAAAGAATTGGGTGTTATCGATGATATCATTCCTGAAATCAAAGGCGGCGCCCATAAAGATACAAAATTGCAGGCGGAAGAAATTGAAAAGTTACTAAAAAAATCGTTACAAGAGCTTTTAAGATTATCAGAGGATGAATTAATTGCGGATCGTTATAATCGTTTTAGGACAATTGGAGAATTTTCATTTGTAAATGATTATATTGGTGTTAAATAACGTGCTCATTTTGGGCACGTTTCTTTTTGTCCTATTGTCACAATAAATACATAAAAAAATCTTAAAAAAGACAATGATTACGTTTACATTTCAGAATAAAACGTTTTCAGTTAATTGATTATTCTGTCTATTAAAAATGATGGTGTGATACAGTTGTTAAGCGCAATTCAACGTGTTATTTTATAAATATTATAGGGTTTAATGTAAATAATAAAAGAAGTTAACCAGAGGAATTTTTTTTGTTTATTTTTTATTTTTCTTTTCGATTTAATATAAGTTCTGGAATTAATTAATGAGGTGAAAATAATGAAAAAAATTGGTGTACTTACAAGTGGTGGGGACTCACCTGGAATGAATCCGGCTATTCGTGCGGTTGTTAGAAAAGCAATTTTTCATAACATTGAGGTTTTTGGTATTTATGGCGGATATTCAGGATTAATCACAGGTAATATTAAAAAGCTTGAACTTGGCTCTGTTGGAGATATTATCCATCGTGGAGGCACGATGCTACATACTGCCCGCTGCCTGGAGTTTAAAACACCGGAAGGACAGCAAAAAGGAATTGAGCAATTAAAAGAACATGGAATTGAAGGTCTTGTTGTCATTGGTGGAGATGGTTCTTACCGTGGAGCAAAGGCATTGACTGAGCAAGGATTCCCTTGTGTAGGGGTACCTGGAACGATTGACAATGATATCCCCGGGACAGAACTTACGATTGGCTTTGACACGGCCTTAAATACGGTTATTGATGCATTGGATAAAATCCGTGATACAGCTACTTCACATGAAAGAACATTTGTAATTGAAGTAATGGGCCGAAATGCCGGTGATATTGCTTTATGGGCCGGGCTTGCAGGCGGGGCTGAAACCATTCTTATACCTGAAGAAAACTATGATATGGCTGAAATCGCCGATCGTTTGCGTAAAGGGCAGGAGCGCGGTAAAAAACACAGTATAATTATCGTTGCAGAAGGAGTTTGCAGTGGTGTTGACTTTGCCAAGCAGTTACAGGAAACAACGAATTTCGATACTAGAGTATCTGTATTAGGTCATATTCAGCGTGGTGGTTCACCGACGGCAGCTGATAGGGTGCTCGCAAGTAGATTAGGTGCAAGAGCGGTGGAACTTCTTATTGAAGGAAAAGGCGGACGTGCTGTTGGTATTGAAAAAAATACACTTGTTGATTATGACATCATTGAAGCTTTAGCAAGGAAGCACACATTGGACCTAGACCTTTATAAACTATCTAAAGAATTATCTATTTAAAAATATAAATTTGAAAACTGCCTAGCGCAAGCAGCCATGCGACTAGTGTACTTTGCTAAACGGGAGCTTGCGCTTTTCTTATTAGGAGGAAAAAAGGATGTTGCGAAAAACGAAAATCGTTTGCACGATTGGTCCAGCTAGTGAAAGTGTGGAAAAGTTAACACAATTAATTGAATCAGGAATGAATGTGGCACGTTTGAATTTTTCTCATGGGAATTTTGAAGAACATGGACAACGGATCAAAAATATCCGTGAAGCTTCAAAAATTACCGGGAAAACCGTCGCCATTTTACTTGATACAAAAGGCCCTGAAATTCGTACCCACAACATGCAAAATGGAGCAATTGAGCTTAAGTCAGGCGAAAATGTAATTGTATCAATGACAGAAGTAGAAGGTACTACTGAAAAATTTTCGATTACATACCCTGGTTTAATTGAAGATGTCCATGTGGGCTCAAAAATTTTATTAGATGACGGATTAATCGGTCTTGAAGTAACCAAAATTGATAAATCCAATAATGAAATTCATACAAAAATATTAAATAGCGGTACCTTGAAAAATAAGAAGGGGGTTAACGTGCCGGGTGTCTCAGTTAATCTCCCTGGTATTACGGAAAAAGATACGCAAGATATTGTTTTTGGTATTGAACAGGATGTTGATTTTATTGCTGCTTCATTTGTACGAAGAGCTAAAGATGTATTAGAAATCCGTCAGCTTTTAGAAGAAAATAACGCAACACAAATCCATATCATACCTAAAATTGAAAATCAGGAAGGTGTAGACAACATCGATGAGATTCTTGAAATTTCCGATGGTCTGATGGTTGCCCGCGGTGACTTAGGGGTAGAAATACCGGCAGAAGAAGTACCTCTAGTACAAAAAATGTTAATTAAGAAATGTAATTCATTTGGAAAGCCGGTTATTACGGCAACGCAAATGCTAGATTCTATGCAGCGAAACCCAAGACCAACACGTGCCGAAGCCAGTGACGTCGCAAATGCAATATTTGACGGAACTGATGCCATTATGCTTTCCGGCGAAACAGCTGCAGGTCTTTATCCGGTAGAAGCAGTTCAGACGATGCATAATATTGCTTCCAGAGCTGAACAGGCCTTAGATCATAAAGAAATTTTATCGATCCGCAGTAAAGATACGGAACATAACTTAACCGATGCGATTGGTCAGTCCGTTGCACATACCGCATTAAATTTAGATGTAAATGCGATCATCACACCAACTGAAAGCGGCCATACTGCTAGAATGATATCTAAATATCGTCCTAAGGCACCAATTGTTGCTGTAACTGCAAATTCTTCAGTTACGCGTCGTTTATCCCTAGTTTGGGGTGTATATCCACAACCGGGCAGGGAAGCAAACACTACAGATGAAATGCTTGATTATGCAGTTGAAGAGAGTTTAAACAGCGGAATAGTGAAACATGGCAATTTAGTTATCATTACTGCCGGTGTTCCGATTGGTGAAGCAGGCACTACGAATTTGATGAAAATTCATGTAGTCGGAGATATTATCACTAAAGCACAGGGAATCGGACGAAAGTCAGCTTTCGGTAAAGTGGTTGTAGCCCATAACGCTCAGGAAGCATTAGAAAAAGTCAAGCCGGGAACAATTTTAGTGACCATCGGTACAGATCGCGATATGATCCCAGCCATTGAAAAATGTGCGGCGCTCATTACCGAAGAAGGTGGATTAACAAGCCATGGTGCTGTGGTTGGACTAAATCTAAGTATTCCTGTAATTGTTGGCGTAGATCATGCACTCGACTTGTTCAAAGATGGACAAGAGATTACCGTGGATGCCGCAAGAGGAGTCATTTATAACGGTCATGCAAGCGTACTATAATTAAAAAGAAGGGGATTTCCCTTCTTTTTTTGTAAAGAAATTTCCAATCAAAATATAATAAATACAAGCTGATTGGAAGGGGCTAAAAATTCAATGCGTTATTTATTTTTATTAATTATCATCATTCCTGCTGCTGATATTGGGTTATTACTTTTCACAGGTAAATTAATTGGTGCCTTGCCTACATTATTTCTTATCCTTTTCACAGGTGTAGTTGGAGCGTATCTAGCGAAAAAAGAAGGCATACAAACGATTCGCAAAGCACAGGAGCAGCTTCGTAATGGGCAAATTCCCGGCGAAGCTGTCTTAGATGGTATATGTATTCTAGTAGGCGCGACACTTCTTATTACACCTGGATTCATCACGGATATACTTGGATTCTTAATGCTTTTCCCGCCAACAAGAACTCTCTTTAAATTTTTTATGAAAAAGTCATTTAGAAGATGGATAAATAAAGGACGTATCAAGATTATCAAATAAAAAAAGAGGCTGACTTTTTAAGTCGCCTCTTTTATTCTGAAGTTTATTATACTTCCTTCCCCATAATAAATGCCCATAAATCATGAAAAACATGTGCACGATAAAGAGTATTAATGATTACCAGAAGTACAGGGCCAACGATTAACCCTAAAAATCCAATGATTTTAAAGCCAACAAATAAAGCAATTAACGTTGCTAATGGATCAAGTCCAATACTTGAAGAAAGTATTTTCGGCTCAATAATTTGTCTTTGAGCTATAACAATAAAATAAAGGACCCCTAAACCAATAGCCAGGCTCGAATGCCCGCCTATCATTTCATAGATAATCCATGGTACAAAAACAACCCCTGTCCCCAGGTAAGGAAGAATCTCAGCAACACCTGTTACAAGTGCAATTGTTATCGCATAATCGACACGTAAAATAAGCAATCCGATTAAAATAATAACAGCAGTAATCGAAACAAGCGTTAATTGTGTTTTTATAAAACCAAACAATGCTTTCTTAAGATCAATAAAAACAGTTTTTCCACTTACCTTTGCTTTCTCAGGTAATAATCTCGCCCCGAACACGGAAAATTTGTTCCAGTCTTTGCTTATAAAAAAGGTAGCCAATAAAGAAAAAATTAACACAGTTGCTGCATTTGGAAACCAGGATAAGATGTTTGGGATATTTTCCAAAAGATTTTTGATGAACGATCCGACAGTTGTGCCAATTTTTTTGCCGACATTTTGGATATTTTCAATAATGGTACCTTGCTGACCTGCATCAAGTTTGTTAAAGGCACTTGTTAAATGATTGTATAGAGGTAGGATTTGAGCTGTAAAAACCTTCTCAATGTAATTAATTAACGTATCAAGATGTTCAGGAACAGCACTTGCCAAATAATTGGCTCCGGAAACTATTTCAGCAATTAGAAGCGTAATTAATCCTGCAAATAATGCAACAATAATGATGAGTGCGACAATAACAGCAAGTGCACGCGGCATTCTGACCTTTTTTTCAAAAAAAGTTACAAGGGGATTAATCATAAAGGCAATGAGCAGACCAATTAAAAATGGATAAGTCACTGTTGACAAATAATAAAACGAAAAGATTGATAAAACAACAATACTAATAACAATTATGAAACGCATCGTCCGATATATGTACGTTGGATTCAATGACAGACCTCCTTTGGAAAAATTTCCATAAACTTCATTTAATATTAGTTTAACATTTTATGAGCAACACTTCATAATTTACCACTATATTCATTGCAATTAATAATCTATACGGATATTGCGGGAGAAAGTTTCAAAAAAGTAAAAATAGCAACCGGAATGTTTTCGAGCGGCGATAGGTCAGTTTTTATACTTTAAATAGAAATTATGGTACGATAATTTCAAATGGGGAATGGTGTGAATAATTATGTTCAGTGAGTCATTTTTATTTTTATTACTTTTATTGGTTATTGGATTTATCGTGAAAAACAGTTCTTTAATGATTTCTATAGCAGTGCTGATTTTGTTAAAAATATGCGGATTGGAAGCCAAGTCTTTCTCATTTTTACAAGCTAAAGGTATAAATTGGGGTGTCACTATTATAACTATTGCTGTATTAGCGCCAATTGCGAGTGGACAGATTGGCTTTAAGGATTTAACGGATGCTTTTAAATCTCCCATTGCTTGGATTGCGCTCATTTCCGGTATGTTAGTGGCCTTACTCGCAAAAGGAGGTGTAACATTACTGGCAAATGATCCGCAAATTACAACAGCACTCGTATTAGGAACAATTTTATCGGTTTCAATCTTCAAGGGCGTGGCAGTGGGACCATTAATAGGAGCCGGAATTGCATATTCGGCGATGAAAATTTTTGATTTTTTTAGATAGATTTTTTGTAAAATAATATTTTTTTGCATTTTCGGAACCCTTTTCGTTCACAAAAATCTGATAATTGTTTATAATAGGACTTGTAAGCGTATCCTTAACTACATTTATTAAATTAAAAGCAAGATTACTTGTAAAGTAGTCTATCTTTTGTTAAGGAAAGGTATTTATTTGGGTCTCTTTATCCCGAGCAAACGCTCAATCACTTTATACGGTAAAAAATGAAGTAAAAAAGTGATTAAACAACATTGGAAAAGAAATTATTAAACATTGTTTTAAATTCCATTTCTTTCAATCAGGCCGGGAACGTTTTAGTCTTCCGGCTAATCACCAATAAGGCTTATAAACACAAGGGTAATGGGGAATTTTAGAATACGAAGGAGAGATTTACTATGACAGTAACACGTGGTCTTGAAGGGGTAGTGGCAACAACTTCCTCCATTAGCTCAATTATTGATGACACACTAACATATGTTGGCTATGACATTGATGATTTAGCTAAAAATGCGAGCTTCGAAGAAGTAATCTATTTATTATGGCACCGTCAACTACCAACTGCGTCGCAACTGGAAGAACTGAAAAAACAACTTTCAGAAAATGCTGCACTTCCAAAGGAAGTAATTGAACATTTTAAAATGTATCCGATTCAAAAGGTGCATCCAATGGCAGCACTTCGTTCCGCTGTATCATTACTAGGTTTATATGATGATGAAGCCGATCTTATGGATGAGGAATCAAATTATCGAAAAGCGATTCGACTTCAAGCAAAAATGCCTGCAATTATTGCAACTTTTGCACGGGTAAGAAAAGGTTTAGATCCGATAGCGCCAAGACAGGATTTAAATTTTGCTGCCAATTTCCTTTACATGATAACCGGAAAAGTACCGGAAGCGATTGCTGTTGAAGCAATTGATAAAGCGCTTGTATTACATGCAGACCATGAATTGAATGCATCTACATTTACTGCACGTGTTTGTGTGGCAACATTATCGGATGTTTATTCGGGAGTAACTGCTGCTATCGGAGCTCTAAAAGGTCCATTACATGGCGGAGCAAATGAAGCTGTAATGAAAATGCTTACCGATATTGGCACTATCGAAAATGTAGAGCCATATATTCGTGGAAAACTTGAAAATAAAGAAAAAATCATGGGCTTTGGTCACCGCGTTTACCGTCAGGGAGATCCACGTGCCAAGCACTTAAGAGAAATGTCTAAAAAATTAACCGAACTAACCGGAGAGCCACATTGGTATGATATGTCAGTTAAAATTGAAGGCATTGTTACAGGCGAGAAGAAGCTCCCGCCTAACGTTGATTTCTATTCTGCATCCGTTTATCACAGCCTGGGCATTGACCATGATTTATTTACACCAATCTTTGCGGTTAGCAGGGTATCAGGATGGCTTGCCCATATCCTGGAACAATACGAAAACAACCGCTTAATTCGTCCGCGTGCAGAATATATAGGACCTGGAATGCAGAAATATATTCCAATCGAAAAAAGGGGTTAATCTTTGAATTTTTCTTTTATTTAAATTATTGTTGTAATAGGGTAAATTAAAGGTTAGAGGTTAAATGCTCTAACCTTTGATTAAGTCGATGGCAGGACAATGGGGAAAAACCATTCCCGCCGGTTTTTTTACATAATAGGAGGGAGAACAACTATGCAAGGCGAAAAAATCACAGTTAAAAACGGAGTATTAAATGTACCAAACAATCCAATTATCCCATTCATTGAAGGAGACGGTACTGGTCCGGATATTTGGGCGGCTTCATACAGAGTTTTAGATGCAGCAGTCGAAAAGGCTTATAAAGGTGAGCGCAAGCTAGTATGGAAAGAAGTTTTAGCAGGTGAAAAAGCTTTTAATCAAACTGGCGAATGGCTTCCTTCAGAAACCCTTGATTTGATCAATGAATATTTGATTGCCATCAAAGGCCCATTAACCACTCCGGTAGGCGGCGGTATCCGTTCATTGAACGTTGCTCTAAGACAGGAACTGGATTTATTTGTTTGCTTGCGTCCGGTAAGATGGTTTGAAGGTGTACCTTCACCTGTAAAGAGACCGCAAGATACTGATATGGTAATCTTCCGCGAAAATACTGAAGACATCTATGCGGGAATCGAATATGAAAAAGGTTCTGAAGCAGTTAAAAAAGTAATCGACTTCTTGCAAAATGAAATGGGTGTTAAGAAAATTAGATTCCCTGAAACTTCAGGGATTGGTATTAAACCTGTTTCAGAAGAAGGAACAAGCCGTCTTGTACGCGCTGCTATTAATTATGCGATTAAAGAAGGCCGTAAATCACTTACAATTGTGCATAAAGGAAACATTATGAAGTTTACTGAAGGCGCATTTAAAAACTGGGGCTATGAGATTGCAGAAAAAGAATTTGGTGATAAAGTCTTTACATGGGCTCAATATGACCGCATTAAGGATGAACAAGGAGCTGATGCAGCTAACAAGGCGCAAGCTGAAGCTGAAGCTGCCGGCAAAATTATCGTAAAAGACGCAATTGCTGATATTTTCTTACAGCAAATCCTTACTCGTCCTCGTGAATTTGATGTTGTGGCAACAATGAACCTAAATGGCGATTATATCTCCGATGCACTTGCAGCGCAAGTAGGCGGAATCGGTATCGCACCGGGAGCCAACATCAACTATGAAACAGGACATGCTATTTTTGAAGCCACACATGGTACTGCACCTAAATACGCCGGTCTGGATAAAGTAAATCCTTCTTCCGTCATTTTATCCGGTGTTTTAATGCTCGAGCATTTAGGCTGGAATGAAGCAGCTAAAATGATCGTTAAATCAATGGAAAATACCATCGCATCTAAAGTAGTAACATATGACTTTGCCCGTTTAATGGACGGAGCAACTGAAGTGAAAACCTCTGAGTTTGCTGACGAACTTATTAAAAATATGGAATAAGGATAGCGCACTTGAAAAAATAATTTTTTCTAACAAAGGGGAGAGCTATTATGTCATTAAAACGTAAAAAGATTTCTGTAATCGGCGGTGGGTTTACGGGGGCTACTACAGCGTTTTTACTGGCTCAAAAGGAACTTGGGGATGTAGTTTTAGTTGATATTCCGCAAGCGGAGAACCCTACAAAAGGGAAAGCCTTAGATATGTTAGAAGCAAGCCCTGTTCAAGGCTTTGATGCAAACATAACCGGTACTTCAAACTATGAAGATACACGAGATTCCGATATCGTGGTTATTACTGCCGGTATTGCCCGTAAACCAGGCATGAGCCGTGATGATTTAGTGCAAACCAATCAAAAAGTAATGAAGATCGTAACTCAGGAAATCGTAAAATATTCACCAAACTGTACAATCATCGTATTAACAAACCCTGTTGATGCCATGACTTACACAGTTTTCAAAGAATCAGGATTCCCTAAAAACCGCGTAATCGGTCAATCAGGAGTTCTTGATACTGCCCGTTTCCGCACCTTTGTTGCCCAAGAATTAAATCTATCTGTTAAAGATGTTACAGGATTTGTTTTGGGAGGTCACGGGGACGATATGGTTCCGCTTGTTCGTTATTCTTATGCAGGCGGTATTCCACTTGAAACATTAATTTCAAAAGAACGCCTTGATGCTATCGTTGAACGTACTAGAAAAGGCGGCGGAGAAATTGTTAACCTTTTAGGTAACGGTAGTGCATATTATGCTCCGGCTGCATCTTTAGTTGAAATGTGTGAAGCTATCCTTAAAGACCAACGCCGTGTTCTTCCAACGATTGCTTATCTTGAGGGCGAATTTGGCTATGAAGGAATTTACTTAGGAGTACCAACAATCCTTGGGGCTAATGGTATTGAAAAAGTAATCGAACTTCAACTTACTGCAGAAGAAAAAGCAGCATTAGATAAATCTGCTGAATCTGTTCGCAATGTTATGGCTGTTTTAGTGTAAATTATAGAAAAATTCGGGGTCAAGGCCCCGAATTTTTTTCAAATTATTTTTTTTGATTTTTAATTACATAATAATAGGAATTATCGTTAATATCTTCTTTCACAATATCGTGGTAATACTTTATAATAAAATGAAATCGCTTTCATGCGAGGGGGGATTCGATGCTGCTCGGTAAAAAAAGAAAGCCAGGAAGACAAATATCAGAAATGACAGTTGGAGAAAAATTAGCATTAACTGAAAAAGTTGAAGATAAAGATCTCCTACTTTATTTAGGCCTTACAGATGATGCAAACCCACTATATATTCAGCATGACTATGCATCACAAACTCCATTTCAAAAACCAATTGTTCCGAGTATTATGCTTATGGGAATGGTTACTTCTGCTATCTCTAAGTATTTGCCCGGCCCGGGAAGTCATATTTTGAGCCAGGATATTACGTTTCCTAAGCCTGTTTATCATTATGGAACAATTCAATTTTTGTTTGAGGTAATTGAAGTGAACCATGAAAAACATTATGTGGTAATCAATGCGGCAGGTACCAACGAGAAAGACGAAATCGTAATAAATGGACAATTGAAGGTTTGTCCTCCATACCGTTTAGAACGGTTTGAAGGTCGGGCATTGGATAATTTTTAATTTAGTTCAAGGAATGTGATTGCATTCCTTTTTTTTTATGCCTAATTGTGAAATGCTAAGTAATGAGTATTATTGGCCATTATATATTATAATGGTTATGGATACTTGGATATGGATGCAGGGGTTAATCTTTGATACACGGAGGATTTTATGAAGAATAAAGTACTTGTTGTAGATGATGAACAATCGATAGTAACCTTGCTTCAATATAATTTGGAACAGGCGGGTTTTGATTGTCTTATTGCTATGGATGGTGAAGAAGGAAAACGTATTGCCGAAACAGAGGCGCCTGATATTATTATATTAGATCTGATGCTGCCTAAATTGGATGGTATTGAAGTTTGCAAGCTGCTTCGCCAACAAAAGATTATGACCCCTATCATAATGTTAACAGCAAAAGATGATGAGTTTGATAAAATATTGGGCCTTGAACTTGGTGCGGATGATTACATGATCAAACCATTCAGCCCAAGAGAAGTAATTGCCAGAGTGAAAGCAATTTTAAGAAGAACACAAATCTCAGCCGAAAATTTAGATGAAAATTCAAAAAATGAAGAGCAAATTGATATTGGGAAATTAAAAATTTTTCCTGAAAAGTACGAAGCGTATTATAAGGATGATCTTTTGGAATTTACGTTAAAGGAATTCGAATTGCTCCTTTACCTTGCACAAAATAAAAATAGAGTATTAACCCGTGACCAGCTATTAAGTGCAGTTTGGAATTATGACTTTGCAGGGGATACACGTATTGTAGATGTTCATATTTCACACTTAAGAGAGAAAATTGAGGAGGACACGAAAAAGCCATTTTATATCAAAACCATTCGTGGTCTTGGATATAAGCTTGAGGAGCCAAAAGGAGAATGATAAAATTCCGGACAAGGTTTCTAATTGCACTAATTACATTCATTTGTATTGTATTAGTTGGATTAGGAATATTGATTGGTCAATTATTTAAGAACTCTTACTTACAATCCTTTAATGGCCGTTTTATGTTATCGATTAGTTTAGGTATATCCTTAATCATTATCATTTTGCTTGCCGTTAGAATCACATCAAGATATACAAAACCAATTGAATCAGCTGCGAATGTAGCAATTGAACTGGCAAATGGAAATTATCGTGCTAGAACTACTGTTGACCGAATGGATGAAACCGGTAAGTTGGGTACTGCTATTAATATGCTGGCTCAAAACCTACAAGAGATGGTAAAGGCCCAAGAAATGCAGCAGGACCGTTTAAGTGCTTTGATTGAAAACATGGGGGCAGGATTAGTTTTAATTGATAGTCGTGGATTTATTAATCTTGTAAATAAAGGTTACATTGATATTTTCCATGTAGATCCTGCCGATTATTTATTTAAACTTTATTACGAAGTTATAGATAAAGATGAAATTTGCCAGTTGGTTGCGGAAGTTTTTAGAACTGAACAAAAAGTAAGCAAACAGTTGCTTGTGCCGTTATTAATTGAGAGAAAGTACTTTGTTGTTTATGGTATTCCCATCATCGGAACTAACAATGTGTGGAAGGGTGTATTGCTTGTATTCCATGATATAACGGAATTAAAAAAACTTGAGCAAATGCGCAAGGACTTTGTTGCCAACGTTTCACATGAATTAAAAACACCTGTCACATCTATCAAAGGATTTACAGAAACTCTTTTGGATGGAGCCATGAATAATAAAGAAACTTTAGAAGCCTTTCTTTCGATTATTTTAAAAGAAAGTGACCGGCTTCAAACTCTTATACAGGATTTGCTTGATCTTTCAAAAATTGAGCAGCAAGGCTTCGAGTTAGCTATACAGGAATTTGATATACATGTGTTACTTGAAGAGGTCATTACGATGCTCAATGGAAAGGCGGAAGTAAAGGAAATTCAGATTGAACTTATTAGTAAGCAGGAAAAGGTATTAATTCAGGGTGATGTGAATCGCTTAAAGCAGGTGTTCATAAATTTGATCGCCAATGCCATTACATATACTCCATCAGGAGGGTTTGTAAAAGTCATCCTTCTCGAACAACTCGAAAAAGTAAGGGTACACGTGAAGGATTCCGGGGTTGGGATCGAAAAAGAAGAAATTCCACGTATTTTTGAACGCTTCTATCGCGTGGACCGTGCAAGAAGCCGAAACTCGGGTGGGACAGGCCTGGGCCTTGCGATCGTTAAACATTTAGTGGAAGCACATCATGGAATTATTAATGTACGAAGTGATGTTGGCGAAGGCAGTGAGTTTATCATCGAACTTCATAAATCTTTAAAATAGCCCAACGAGAGGGTTTTCGTAACCTATCATAAAATTTACAAAGGCTTTACAATTCCTGTATGCTTCATTAATATTGAAGGTTTATGATACTAAATGAAAGCCCCAATCCAAGGAGCCAAGAAAAAGGTGAAAGCAGACCCCGCTTTCACCTTTTTCGATTTTCAGAAATAAAAATTGGTCATAACCGTTATTTTCTTTTCTATTTCATCTCGTGATAAAATGGGAATGAGAAATAACGGTCTTTTTTACTAAATTACATACGATTTCTTATATTAGTAATGGAGGAAAATATGGATAAAAAGAAACTTGTGTTAATTGACGGGAACAGTATTGCATACCGTGCTTTTTTTGCGCTGCCCTTGCTAAATAATGATAAAGGAATTCATACGAATGCTGTTTATGGGTTTACCATGATGTTAATGAAAATTATTGAAGATGAAAAGCCAACCCATATGCTCGTAGCATTTGATGCCGGAAAAACGACGTTTCGCCATAAAACCTTTGGAGAATATAAAGGCGGAAGGCAAAAAACACCACCTGAATTATCGGAGCAATTTCCGTTTATTCGTGAACTTCTTGATGCTTATGGAATTTCGAGATATGAGCTTGAAAATTATGAAGCGGACGATATTATTGGTACCCTTTCTTTGACAGCCGAAAAGGATGGATATGACGTAAAAGTTATTTCCGGAGACAAGGATTTAACCCAGCTAGCTTCCGATAAAACGACAGTCGGGATTACAAGAAAAGGGATTACAGACATCGAAGAATATACACCTCACCATGTACAAGAAAAGTACGGCCTTATCCCTGAGCAAATTATCGACATGAAAGGCCTAATGGGCGATACCTCTGACAATATTCCCGGAGTTCCCGGTGTGGGGGAAAAGACAGCGATTAAGCTGTTAAAGGAGTATTCTACACTTGAAAATCTGTTAACTTCAATAAATCAAGTAAATGGCAATAAGCTGAAGGAGAAGCTTGAAGAATTTAAAGACCAAGCGTTAATGAGCAAAGAGCTTGCTACTATAGAAAGAGAAGCACCGGTAGAAATTTCTATAGAAAATATTGCTTATGAGGGTTTTACAAGAGAAAAAGTGCTGCCATTATTTAAGGAATTGGGCTTTCATTCGCTGTTGGACAAGCTTGGAGATGATAGTACTGTTCCTGAGCATCTTGAACTTGAAAAGATTGATTATCAAATACCTCAAGAAATAACAGCAGATTTATTTGCAAGCAACAATTATTTTTATGTTGAAATACTGGATGATAACTATCATTATGCAGATATTATCGGGTTTTCGATTGTAAATGAAAAAGGCCATTTTTATTTACCGACAGAAGAAGCATTGCAATCAGCCGCGTTTAAAACATGGGCGGAAGACGCCGGGCAAAAGAAAACGGTTTATGATGTAAAGCGCTCTGAGGTTGCACTTAGGAGACATGGCATTCATCTTAAGGGTGTTGAGTTTGATACATTGATTGCTTCGTATATTATCGATGCTTCCGAGAACATTGAAGGTCTCTCCTCGATAGCAAAAAGATACGATGTTCAAAAAATCCAATCGGACGAATTGTTTTATGGAAAAGGTGCAAAGCGAAAAATTCCTGGTTCCCCTATGCTTGCGGAACATTTGGTGCGTAAAAGTTTAGCAATGTCCGATATAAGAGATAAACTGGAAAATGATTTAAGGAGAAATGAGCAATACGAATTATTTGCAGAGCTGGAAATGCCTTTAGCGCTCATACTAGCAGATATGGAATCCTGTGGTGTGAAGGTAGACCGTAATCGTCTGCGTTTGATGGGTGTAGAATTAAACGAACGGCTGGTAGAAATTGAAAAAACAATTCACAGTTTGGCAGGTGAGAAGTTTAATATTAACTCACCGAAACAACTAGGGGTTATTTTATTCGAAAAATTAAACCTTCAATCCTTTAAGAAAACGAAAACCGGTTATTCAACATCAGCCGATGTACTGGAAAAGTTGGCTTCTGAGCACGAAATCATTGAGCATATTCTCCTTTATAGACAATTGGGAAAACTTCAGTCTACCTATATTGAAGGTCTATTGAAGGTAATTGATCCGAAAACGGAGAAGGTCCATACAAGATTTCAACAAACATTAACAGCAACAGGCAGGTTAAGCTCGATAGATCCCAACCTGCAAAACATACCAATTCGACTGGAGGAAGGCAGAAAGATTCGCCAGGCTTTTGTACCCTCTGAAAAGGACTGGGTTATTTTTGCTGCTGATTATTCACAAATTGAACTGCGTGTATTGGCTGATATTGCTGGTGATGAAAAGCTCATTCAGGCATTTAAAGATGACCTGGATATTCATACAAAAACGGCTATGGAAGTATTCCATGTAAACGAGGCTGAGGTAACTTCTAACATGAGGCGCCAAGCAAAGGCGGTTAACTTTGGAATTGTTTACGGAATTAGTGATTATGGACTATCACAAAGCCTGGGGATTACGCGGAAGGAAGCAGGCAAATTCATTGAGCGTTACCTTGATAGCTATCCGGGTGTCAAAGAGTATATGGATGATATAATCCAATTAGCAAAACAAAAAGGCTATGTTTCTACTTTAATGCAAAGAAGAAGATATATTCCTGAAATAACGAGCCGTAATTTTAACCTGAGAAGCTTTGCTGAAAGAACAGCCATGAACACGCCAATTCAGGGCAGCGCTGCCGATATTATTAAAAAGGCAATGATTGACATGGATGCTGCGTTAAAAGATCAAGGACTAAAATCCCGTTTGTTGCTTCAGGTACATGATGAATTGATTTTTGAAGCACCGCAGGATGAGGTCGAAATACTAAAGAAATTAGTTCCGGATGTGATGGAACATGCCTTAGAGCTAAAAGTTCCTTTAAAAGTGGACTATTCTTACGGCCCAACGTGGTTTGATGCAAAATAAAAGGGGGATCTGAATGCCGGAACTGCCTGAGGTTGAAACGGTCAGAAAAACGTTAGTTAAGCTTGTACTTCAAAAACAAATAGAGAATGTATCGGTCTATTGGCCGAAAATCATTAAAAAACCTGTAGAGGCAGAACAATTTATCGATGCCTTAAAAGGGGAAACCATTGAGGATGTGGGCAGGAGAGGGAAATTTTTAATTCTCTATACGGAAACATACGCCTTAGTGTCCCATCTGCGAATGGAAGGAAAATACGGATTATATTCAAAAGAAGACCCCTTTGATAAACATACCCATGTTATTTTTCACTTTACTGATGGAACCGAATTAAGGTACAGGGATGTACGTAAATTTGGAACGATGCATTTGTTTAGAAAAGGGGAGGAATTTCAAAAACCTCCATTGCTTGAGCTTGGTCCTGAACCATTTGAAGAGAGCTTTACTGAAAGATACTTGGTGAAAAAACTTGGAAATACTAATCGCAAGATAAAACCGGCTCTCTTAGATCAGAAAATCGTAGTTGGTCTTGGGAATATTTATGTGGATGAGGCTCTGTTTCGTGCAGGAATTCATCCGGAGAGACCTGCCAATACGCTAAATGAAAAAGAAATATCTATCCTTCATCGGGAAATTGTTAAAACCTTAAATGAAGCTGTCAAAAAAGGCGGAAGCACCATCCGTTCCTATGTGAATTCACAGGGGGAAATCGGTATGTTCCAGCTTGAATTATACGCATACGGCAGAAAAGGCGAAGAATGTAAAAGGTGTGGAACCCCGCTTGAAAAAACGACCGTTGGCGGCCGAGGGACCCATTATTGTCCTACTTGTCAAAAGCTTTAAATGATCTTTTTAAAACGTAAAATGAATTGAATAACACTAGACTGGCTCCTTCCATATACTATCGTAGTGATTGACAGGAAGGAGCCCTAAACATTATGTTTCAATTGTTCTCACTTCTTATACTAGCTTTTGCTCTCAGTCTTGATAGCTTTAGTGTAGGATTTACTTATGGATTGAGGCAAATGGTAATGCCATTAAAATCTGTGCTCATTATTGCAAGCTGCTCGGCTATTTCTATGATTCTTGCTGTGTCAATCGGACATGGTCTCGCAAAAATATTATCACCGAGCATCACAGCAAGCCTTGGGGGAATTATTCTCATTGCTTTGGGTGCAGGAGTTTTGTATCAATTTTTTCGGCCCGAGAAGGAAAAGGATAAGCTAGAACATGAAAAAACGATCGTAAATTTTGAAATCCGCTCACTTGGTATCGTTATAAATATATTAAAAAAACCAATGTCTGCCGATTTTGATAAATCCGGTACCATAACAGGCATTGAAGCTCTTATGCTTGGCTTTGCCTTGTCATTAGACTCCTTTGGTGCAGGTATTGGAGCAGCGATGCTCGGGTTTTCTCCATACTATTTAGCATTAACAGTAGCAATAATGAGTTCACTATTTGTCCTATTAGGCTTAAAGTGCGGAGCATTTTTCCACCGTTTTGAGTGGATTCAGAAGTTCACTTTTTTGCCGGGTATTTTATTAATGATGATTGGAATCTGGAAAATATTATAAATAAGAAAGGGTAAAAGCATGTCCCTAGTGATTGGTTTAACAGGCGGAATTGCCAGTGGAAAAAGTACAGTATCAAATATGTTAAAGGAAATAAAGATTACAGTAATTGATGCAGATGTTGAAGCACGCCTTGCAGTTCAAAAGGGAGAACATGCTTACGCTAAAATTATTGATGTGTTTAGTCATGATATTCTACTGCCAAATGAAGAATTAAACAGGCAAAAGTTAGGCTCGATCATTTTCCATGATGCTGAAAAAAGACAGCAACTAAATGAAATCGTTCACCCGGAAGTAAGAAAAAGGATGCAACAGAAAATTGAAAAAGCCAATCAAAACCACGAAGAAATTGTTGTTCTGGATATTCCTCTTTTATTTGAAAGCAAATTAACGTATATGGTAGACAAAACACTCCTTGTCTATGTGGATAAAAGCATTCAACTGCAGAGATTAATGGAAAGAAATAACCTAACAGCCACGGAGGCAGAGGCTAGGGTGAATTCCCAAATGCCCCTTTCAGAAAAAGTCATCTTAGCGGATGCGGTTATTGATAATAATGGATCAATTGAGGAAACTAAAGAACAACTTAATAAAGTGTTTATGCAATGGAATTTAAATAAGAATATTATATAGCAAAAAGGAGAAGAGGTTGCCTCTTCTCTTTTTTTGGGGCGAAAAAAATGAGTATTCCTATGCTTTTGAAATATCAGAATTATAAAACATTAAAAATCCGCAGTTTATTTATCGCATTTTTTGATAAATATGTTATACTAATTACTATAAAACAAGTTAAAAGTATAACATTAATGCGGAAGGGGCCGTAAAATGAAATCAAGAATAGCAATAAACGGTTTTGGGAGAATTGGGAGGATGGTTTTTAGAAAAGCGATCCTTGAAAAAAAACTTGAAGTTGTAGCGATAAATGCGGGCTATCCTGCAGAAACTTTAGCTCATTTAATAAAATATGATACAAACCATGGACCTTTTGAAGGGGAAGTTATCCCTTTTGATAATGAGTTAATTGTAAATGGCAAAAGAATTAAGTTATTAAATTATCGAAATCCAGAGGAACTTCCATGGAAGGAATTAAACATCGATGTAGTTATAGAAGCGACCGGTAAATTTAATTCCCGTGATAAGGCTGCGCTTCACTTGGATGCCGGGGCTAAAAAGGTAATCCTAACAGCACCTGGTAAAAATGAAGATGTTACAATTGTTATGGGTGTAAATGATGAAATGTTAAATATCCACCAACATGATATTATTTCAAATGCATCCTGTACAACCAACTGTTTGGCACCTGTTGCAAAAGTATTGGATGAAAGATTTGGTATCGAATGCGGTTTAATGACGACAATCCATGCCTACACCAATGATCAAAAGAATATTGATAATCCACATAAAGACTTACGTCGAGCAAGAGCTTGTGGACAAAGCATCATTCCGACAACGACAGGAGCTGCAAAGGCTTTGTCACTAGTGATGCCGCAGTTGCAAGGTAAGATGCATGGAATGGCACTTCGGGTACCAACACCAAATGTATCTCTTGTGGATTTAGTTGTAGACCTTAAACAGGATGTCACAGCGGATGATATTAATAATGCCTTTATTGATGCTTCACATGGCTCGTTAAAAGGCATTCTGGAATTTACTATGGAGCCGCTTGTTTCAGTTGACTTCAATACAAATCAACATTCAGCTATCATTGACGGGCTGTCAACGATGGTAATGGGAACAAGAAAAGTTAAAGTATTGGCCTGGTATGACAATGAATGGGGATATTCGTCACGTGTTGTGGATCTTGCGCTTTATGTGGCAGAAGAAATGGCGAAAACCAACCAAGTAAAAGTGGGTTGAAAAAATTGCTGTCGATTGACAGCTTTTTTTTGTGGCCATTTTGTCTACTTCGCATAAAATGAAGCTGTAAATACTGTTTTTTTAAATAATAAGAGAGAAATATGCCCATCGAACCCTTTTGCATTATTAGACTTTTAAAAATTTTAATTTGATAGGTTGCAAAATAAATATAAACAAAGTATACTAGTCATCGTGAACTTCTTGAAATTAGGTAGCAGATAATTACTTAAAGGGTTAGGACCTCTCTGGACTAACTTTCCCCCGTGGTAGTTACTTGGGTACCGTCAATAACAGGATTTCAAGATCGAAGCGGAAAAAGGTTAGAGGGGGAAATAAGAATATGGAAACAATGGGACGTCACGTTATCTCTGAATTATGGGGATGCGATTTTGAAAAATTGAATGATATGGATTTTATTGAACAAACTTTTGTAGAAGCAGCACTTAAATCAGGGGCGGAAATTCGCGAAGTAGCTTTTCATAAATTTGCACCACAAGGTGTGAGCGGTGTTGTTATTATTTCTGAATCACATTTAACAATTCATAGCTTCCCTGAACATGGTTATGCAAGCATTGATGTGTATACTTGCGGTGATTTGAATCCAAATGTTGCTGCTGATTATATTGCTGAAGCATTAAATGCTCAAACTCGTGAAAATATTGAAATCCCGCGTGGTATGGGTCCTGTAAATGTAAAACAGGCAAAGGTTCTTTAATTAATTATAAAAAATAACCCGTAAAGAGGTGTATGAAACCATACATCTCTTTTTATTTTCTCTCCGAATGTGTAAACTAAGAAAAAAGGGATTAATTATTGGAGGAAAGTCATGGCTAATTTTGGGAACTTATTTTTACGATTTAGTAAACAAATTGAAACATCTGATTCTTTAACGGATGAACAGCTAAAGACACACTATTATAAGGCGAACTTTAACCAGCTATTTCAAACAGTTGAAAAGCTATTTCATGATGATGTTGATTGCCGTATCACCACCGTTTCAAAAGAGCATGGGGAAATCGCTGTTGAAGTCACTAAACCTATCCCCTGTTTCCTTATCGCTACGGTTGTAACTGAAAGACCGTTGGAGACGGCTGTAGACTTCAAAATTTCAACAGAACGCTTTTCATTAGCTGGGAATTACCCAGCCTTAAAAAAGCGAATTATCTCCTATTATCAACGTCTAAACCAACTACATACATTTATTAGATCGGGTAAAAACAGATGATACTTGTACTTGTGTAAAGATTTTCTTTTTAATAAGATAATAGTAAGAATACTGCTAAGCATTGGTGCGGATTTACGGGATAGATTTGGAGTTGATTAATCATGAAATGCCCATCATGTCAAAATTACGGTACACGTGTGCTGGATTCCCGCCCTGTTGATGAGGGGCGAGCAACAAGAAGAAGACGGGAATGTGAAGAATGCGGATATCGCTTTACAACGTTTGAGAAGATTGAAGAAATCCCGCTTATTGTTGTAAAGAAAGAAGGTACCAGGGAGGAATTCAGCCGGGATAAAATCTTAAGAGGCCTTATTAAGGCATGTGAAAAGCGTCCTGTTGCCTTAAAGGAATTAGAAGATATAACCCAAGGGGTAGAAAAAGAACTCCGTAATCAAGGGGTTTCTGAGATAAAAAGCGAACTGGTTGGCGAAATGGTGATGGACAGGCTGGCGCATGTTGATGAGGTCGCTTATGTCCGCTTTGCTTCAGTTTACCGCCAATTTAAGGATATTAATGTATTCATTGAAGAATTAAAGGAATTGATAAAGAAAGAGAAATCTTAAGGAGCTAATGCGGTATTTAGCTCCTTTTTATAAGAAAGGTTTGAAAAATATGGTGCAGCATTGGCAGGAACTCGTTCCTATCGACCGTTATATTGTAGCGGCAAATGGTTTGCTGCATGATTATGATCGCAAAGTGCTGACATTTTTATATCAGCCCTTAATTGGATCCACTTGCTTTAGTTTATATATGACGCTATGGGCAGAGCTGGAGGAGAATCGCTTATGGTCCGAATCCTCAAGCCATCACCTTTTGATGAATCTATTAGAAATGAATTTAAAGGAAATATACGAAGCACGCTTAAAATTGGAAGGAATTGGACTGCTGAAAACATTTGTCAAGACAGATGAAGGAGAGCGGTCATTTATCTATGAGCTGCATCCTCCATTAACTCCTGAGCAATTCTTTTTAGATGGTATGTTAAATATTTATTTATACCGAAAGATAGGGAAAAATCATTTTGCCAGACTTAAACGATTTTTTAGCGATCAGCAAAAGCCTAAAGAAAGTGAGTTTCTTGATGTCACAAGAGCATTTCAAGATGTGTTTGAATCGGCCACTCCAGGAAGTCTTCAATATCTTCAGGACATTTCAGGGGAATTTGAAGCGGATGGCAATCAACAGTTTATTGGCCGAAGAGACCCGCAGCCAGTGCAAATTGATACCCATACCTTTGATTTTGACCTGTTGATGGCCGGTTTAAATGAATCGCTTGTGCCTAAGAAGGCCCTAACCCAAAAGATTAAAGAAGTAGTTAGTAATCTAGCCTTTCTTTATACCATTGATCCCATTCAGATGAAAAATATCATATTAGGTGCTATTAATGAGAACAGTGAAATCGATATCGAGGAATTACGAAAGGGTGCCCGGGATTGGTATCAGTATGTAAATCAAGATCAGTTACCTAACCTAATTGAACGTACTCAGCCTTCCAAACATCAAGTTCAAATAGCAGAGCCGAAAACACAGGAAGAAAAATTAGTACGTTACTTAGAAACCACCTCGCCGCTTCAATTTTTTAAGGATCTCTCAGGCGGTGGCGAGCCTTCTCGTTCTGATATACAAATCGTAGAAGATGTGATGTTCAAACAAAAGCTTTTGCCGGGTGTTATCAATGTGTTGATTCACTTTGTAATGTTAAGAACAGATATGAAATTTACAAAAGGCTATGTTGAAAAACTAGCAGGTCACTGGGCTAGAAAGCAGGTTAAAACGGTAAAAGAGGCAATGGAATTGGCAAAGAAAGAGCATAACACCTATGTTGGTTGGGGCGATGGAAAAAAATCAGGGAAATCAGCGAAGCAAAAGTCTATTCGGACAGAGGTCCTTCCTGATTGGTTTGACGACAATTCCAAAGAAGCTGTTAAAGATACATCAAATGGGGCAAATTCTGAGCTTGAAGCAAAGAAGCGTGCCATTGAAGAAAAATTAAAGGCATTCCGAAAATAGGAGGTGATGAAATATGGAAAGGATTAACCAAACACTGAAACGATTAGCCTCAAATGAGAACTTTCAGAAACGTTATGAAAAAATGCGTCATGACACACTTCAACATCCCGATATTAAAGCTTTCTTAACAACGCATCAGAATGTGATTTCCCAAGAGATTATTGATAAAAGCTTGATTAAATTGTACGAGTATACCAATCAAAGTAAGGAATGTAACCACTGTCCAAGTCTTGAGGGGTGTATCAATATTATGAAAGGTTACCACCCGGAATTAGTATTAACGCGGAATACAATCGATGTGGTCTATGAACGATGCCCAAGAAAAATTATGGACGATGAAAAAAGGAAAAATCAACAGCTTATTCGAAGTCTATATGTACCTAAAGATATCTTGGAAGCTACCTTTGAGGCCATTGAAGGAGATTCCGGCAGGCTCGATGCAGTCGACAAGGCAGCCACTTTTTTAATGAATTACGAGACAAACAAAAAGCAAAAAGGCTTATATCTCTATGGGAAATTTGGGGTAGGAAAGTCTTATTTGTTAGGCGCTATCGCAAATGAGCTGGCAAAGAAGCATATTTCATCTATGATTGTCTATGTCCCGGAGCTATTGAGAGAGATGAAAAGTGCCATCGCCGATTCAACCTTAAATGGAAAAATAGAAGCCCTAAAAAAAGAGCCAATCCTCATGTTTGATGATATAGGCGCTGAAGCTGTATCCAGTTGGACTAGAGACGAAGTGTTAGGCCCGATTCTGCAATTTCGGATGCTTGAAAACCTTCCAACCTTTTTCACTTCGAATTTTGACTTTCAAGAGCTGGAGCATCATTTAACCTATAGCCAGCGTGGTGAAGAAGAGAAAATGAAAGCAAGGAGAATCATGGAAAGAATTCGGAGTTTAAGTGAACCGGTGTTAGTAGATGGTCCGAACCGGAGAACTTAAGATTTACAGATCAAGAAAAAGGATTGCCGAACAAATGTCGGCAGTCCTTTTTCTTTTTTACTAACTTCTATTTTGGTCAAGTTCCCCATATATATTAAAACAAGATATGGTCTAAGGGGGGATTTGGTTGGCAGAGATCATCTTCCAAAGCAAGATGGATGCAATCAGGTTTTATAATCACTTGCTGAAGTGTTTATCATATAGTCAGGAAAATAATGATATTCTTCTTTATGAAGATCGACTTATAGTGGAAATTATTGATAGCAGCCTGTCTTATGCTGTATTGAAAAAGACAAAAGAGGCATTTTACGAGTTTATTGTTAAAATAAAGCAAGATGATTGGCTAAGAGGCATTTTAAAGGAACATTATTACTATGAGGATCCGGAAGAGCAGCAGCAAATAATGGAGATTATTTATACCATCCTTGAAGGGCAAAGAGAGGATTTAGCAGCCTTCTTGAAGGAAACCAGCGAAGAGCCGAATATCAGAGCTGCTATTGAGCAAATTTTTCAAAATAATGTTTCGTTTTCTTTTGATTCATTTCACAAATTTCGTTTGCGCTCTTATATTCAGAAGTTGAGAGGTTATGTGGAAATTTCAATTGATGAGTATAAAATGGAGCAGGAATATCAAATGTTTGTTCAAACACTAAGGGAGTTTTTAGCAAACCGTAAACCTAAAATGGGCATTCTTCATTTATTGTTTGATGAAGAGGTTACATTTTATACGGAAGATTTTGAGGAAATCAAACGTGGAGAATTAGTCAAAATGGTTGACCGGAAATTACTGGTGAATCATCCGGTTTATGTTGATTCTGTTTCAATTGCACCGCTATTATCACTTGCGCCGACGACAATTTTTCTTTATGCGAAAAATCCTGATGAACCGCTCATTAGAACAATAAAAAATATCTTTGAGGAAAGAGTCACAATTAAAACATTTGAAGCTCTTCGTGCTACGATGAAGTGGAGCATTAAAGATGATACCAATTCGGAGAATCATGGATAAAACTAAATAATATTGCAATAATGAAAATTATTAGGTTTATGTCCCTTGATTTTTTAAAATCAAATCATTATAATAACCTACATAGTAAAATATATGCAGCAAAAGTAATGATAAGGATAACAGTATTTTTTTACGAATCTCAGAGAGGGAGAGCTTGGCTGAAAATCTCCTATTACGGAATCAATACTTACCACCTTTAAACTTCAGCAGTGAACCCTTATGATGACCATGAGGCAAGTAATCGCTGACGGCAACAACCGTTATCTGACCTAAAGTCATTTTTAATGAGCCTTTAACGTTTATTAGAATTGAAAAATTGGGTGGAACCACGTGTTAATCAAAACTCGTCCCTTTTCCAGGGACGGGTTTTTTTATTTTTTGGCTGTGTTAATGGCCATTGTTGATTTTGTAACTATGTTGATTGGAGCGCAAATCAACAGGCAAGTTTAACACAACCTATTTTTTAAAATTATAATTTAACTTAGAAAATTGTCTAGCTCCAGCGCCTAGGGGCTCGGGGTTATAAGCCAATCCGGCATGAAGGTTAAAAAGCAACCTTCATGCCGGCTCGTCTTATACCTGTCGCCCCTGGGCAAGGCGCTTCCGCTTTTCTAAAAAGGAGGAATTACCATGTCAGACGTTGTTAAGATTTCGTTTCCGGATGGGGCAGTAAAGGAGTTCCCGTGTGGAACAACAACGGAAGATATTGCTGCATCCATTAGCCCCGGTCTTAAGAAAAAAGCGATTGCCGGTAAATGGAAGGGTCAAATGTTTGATCTTCGCCGTCCAATCCTTGAAGACGGTTCAATAGAAATTGTTACAGCTGATTCGAGTGATTCGTTGGAGGTTTTGCGCCATAGTACAGCTCATTTAATGGCTCAGGCGATTAAAAGACTGTATCCAAATGTAAATCTTGGTGTGGGTCCGGTTATTGAAGGCGGATTTTATTATGATATCGATCTTGACGAATCGTTAACTCCTGAAGACCTTCCGAAGATTGAAAAAGAAATGGCGAAAATCGTAAATGAAAACATTGAAGTTGTTCGCAAAGAGGTTAGCCGTTCTGAGGCAGTGCAACTGTTTAAAGAAGCAGGTGACCCTTATAAACTCGAACTAATTGAAGCGATTCCTGATGAGGAAACAGTAACCATCTATGAACAAGGTGAATTTTTTGACCTTTGCCGTGGTATCCATGTTCCCTCAACCGGAAAGATTAAAGAATTTAAACTTTTGAGCATCGCGGGTGCATATTGGCGCGGCGACAGCAATAATAAAATGCTGCAGCGTATTTATGGCACTGCCTTCTTTAAGAAAGAGGATTTGACAGAGCATCTCCGCTTGTTAGAAGAGGCGAAAGAGCGTGACCATCGCAAGCTGGGTAAAGAGTTAAACCTATTTACAAATTCACAAAAGGTGGGTCAAGGACTTCCGATCTGGATGCCTAAAGGGGCGACAATCCGCCGTATCGTCGAACGTTATATAGTCGATAAAGAGGTACGCATGGGCTATGACCATGTTTACACTCCTGTGATGGGAAGTGTCGATCTTTATAAAACTTCCGGACACTGGGATCATTACCAGGATGATATGTTCCCTGTCATGGAAATGGATAATGAACAACTCGTACTTCGTCCAATGAACTGTCCTCACCATATGATGGTTTATAAAAACGGTATTCACAGCTACCGTGAGCTTCCGATTCGGATAGCAGAGCTAGGCTTGATGCACCGGTATGAAATGTCGGGTGCTCTATCAGGATTGCAACGAGTTCGCGGTATGACATTAAATGATGCCCATATCTTTGTCCGCCCTGATCAAATTAAAGAAGAATTCCAACGCGTTGTTCGGCTGGTGTTGGATGTTTATAAAGACTTTGATATTAAAGATTATTCTTTCCGATTATCTTACCGTGACCCTCAGGATAAAGCGAAATATTTCGACGATGATGCGATGTGGGAAAAAGCACAAAGCATGCTAAAAGAGGCGATGGATGATCTTGGGTTAGACTATTTTGAAGCAGAAGGGGAAGCGGCGTTCTACGGTCCTAAACTCGATGTTCAAGTTAGAACTGCTTTAGGTAAGGATGAAACACTCTCAACTGTTCAATTAGATTTCTTGCTTCCTGAACGATTCGATTTAACTTATGTTGGTGAAGACGGTAAACAGCACCGCCCGGTTGTTATTCACCGTGGTGTCGTCTCCACAATGGAACGTTTCGTTGCATTCTTAATTGAGGAATACAAAGGGGCATTTCCAACATGGCTTGCACCGGTTCAGGTACAGGTGATTCCTGTTTCACCGGGAGTTCATTACGAATATGCGAAGCAAGTGCAGGAAAAGCTTCAAAATGAAGGTTTCCGAGTAGAGTTAGATGGTCGTGATGAAAAAATCGGCTATAAAATCCGTGAAGCACAGATGCAAAAAATTCCATATATGCTTGTTGTCGGTGATAAAGAAGTGGAAGAATCGGCCGTAAACGTCCGCAAATATGGAGAGCAAAACTCAGAAACAAAGCCATTTGCAGAGTTTCTTGCATCGTTAAAAGCAGAAGTTGCAAGAGGATAAATTTAAAAGGAGAGAGGGATCCCCTCTCTTCTTTTATGAAAAAATAAAAATAAACCTATTGAATAATTCTATTGATTTATGCTACAATACATTTCGTTGTCATATAAATAGTTGTTTGACATTGCGTCTTTGTTTATGATATAGTAACTAAGGTGTAAAAAATAGAATACGATTTTGGGAAAAGAAGAAGCACCCGCTTCTCACCTGATTGACGCGAATAAGCAGTTGGCAGGTATTACGTGAACAATTGATTCATTAACTATGTTTCGTAAAGTGTGGGTGTTTTCATCCGCACTTTTTTTGTTTGTGTATTTAAACAAAGCACTGCTTAATACTTGTCGGTTCACAAGGTGTCAAGCGTCAGGTTTGAAAAAGAAGCCTATTTTAAAACAGCACCATCTTGACCCTTTCGTTGTATTCACATTAACCCTGGAGGTGGCTAATTATTAGCAAAGACATGTTGTTAAATGAGGGCATTCGCGCTCGCGAAATTCGCCTAATTGATCAAAATGGCGAGCAGTTGGGGATTAAAACCAAAACTGAAGCCTTGGAGATTGCCGGACGAGTGAATCTTGATTTGGTACTTGTAGCACCAAATGCAAAGCCTCCGGTAGGCCGGATTATGGACTATGGCAAATTTAAATTTGAGCAGCAAAAGAAAGATAAAGAAGCACGTAAGAATCAAAAGATTATCACTACTAAAGAAGTTCGTCTCAGCCCAACGATTGATGAGCATGACTTTAATACAAAGCTTCGTAATGCTATTAAGTTTTTGGAAAAAGGCGACAAGGTAAAAGCTTCAATCCGTTTCAAGGGCCGGGCGATTACCCATAAAGAAATCGGTCAGCGTGTTTTAGATCGTTTTTCTGAAGCGTGCAAGGAAGTGGCTACTATTGAGTCTCATCCGAAAATGGACGGTCGTAGCATGTTTCTTGTTTTAGCACCTAAAATCGACAAGTAATAAGGAGGACTACCCCAATGCCAAAAATGAAAACTCACCGCGGCGCTGCAAAGCGTTTCAAAAAAACCGGATCTGGTCAGCTTAAGCGTGACCACGCTTATACAAGCCACTTATTTGCTAACAAATCTACAAAAGCTAAGCGTAAACTTCGCAAATCAGCTCTTGTTTCAAAAGGCGATTTCAAACGCATTCGTCAATTATTAACATACGTTAAGTAAACTAGAAGTGATCGATTTATATAGGAGGGAATTACATGCCACGTGTAAAAGGCGGTACAGTTACGCGCAAGCGTCGTAAAAAAGTTCTTAAATTAGCAAAAGGTTATTTCGGTTCAAAACATACATTATATAAAGTTGCTAACCAACAGGTTATGAAATCTTTAATGTATGCATTCCGCGACCGTCGCCAGAAAAAGCGCGACTTCCGCAAACTTTGGATTACTCGTATCAATGCAGCAGCTCGTATTAACGGTCTTTCTTACAGCCGTTTAATGCATGGCTTAAAGCTTGCCGGTATCGAAGTAAACCGCAAAATGCTTGCTGAATTAGCAGTAAGTGATGCAAACGCATTTGCTGAATTAGCAAACGTTGCAAAACAACAATATAACAAGTAATTTTTTTAAAAGCCATTCTCTAATCGGGAATGGCTTTTTCTATAAGGGGATTGGAGAATGGATATAAAGACATTGGTATTCGTGGCATTTTTGATTATGAACATAATTGGACTTTTTATCATGAAGATTGATAAAAATAGGGCGATAAAGCACCGGTACCGGATTCGTGAGAAAACGCTATGGCTTGTAGCATTCTTTGGCGGCGCAGTGGGAACAACAATGGGAATGCAGATATTCCGCCATAAAACAAGGCATTTGTCGTTTAAAATTGGTTTTCCATTGCTGGCAATAGGTGAAATTATTCTAATTGTATACTTAAGCCGCTAATAGCTGCTAATTTTTTTGTAATAAATCTTTAACCGGGCTTTTCCATACAATTTCCGCTTTTGGGTATTGCTCAATGATTTTTTTCTCCATAAAATAAAAGTCTTCTTTGACTAACCCTTTTAATGAGGATGTGTTTTGCGGCCAAATGGAAACTAAGACTACGTCAAAGGAATCATCAATGGTCCCCGGATATTTCTCACCGGCAAATACGGCACCCTTATAGGTCAGTAAAAAGTTCTTTCTGACATCTCTATTGTCATGAAATAAAAAACGTTTTTGCCTTTGAGCAGCCTCGAACTTTCTATTAGTAGTAAAAAATAGTTTTATGACAAAATAAAAAAAGAAAATAATTAAGAACAATAAGACAAAGCGCAACAACCAAACCATTGGTTAAGCCTCCTAGTCATTTTTCCTTTCATACGATTTGTGGCTTAAAAAGTTTCAACCGTTTTTCGTTTTGATATAATTTTTTTAAAAGGAGTGAGAAGAAATATGCAGCTTGAAAAATTGTTTAAAATGCAAAAAGCATTAGATGCTCATATTGAAGAAAAGCATCTGTTACAAGAAGATGATTTATTCAACCGGAAGGTTCTGGCATTACTTGTGGAAATCGGTGAATTAGCAAATGAAACCCGTTGTTTTAAGTTTTGGAGTGTAAAACCATCATCGGCAAAAGAAGTGGTTTTAGAGGAGTTTGTCGATGGCATTCATTTTATTTTGTCGGTCGGGATTGAATGTGGATTCGATGAGAAATCAGTTATATTGGAAGAAAAGCAGCCGTTTGCAAATGTAAACGAGCAATTTCTCCTGGTTTATGAAATGATTTGCAGTTTTCGCAGGAGCAAAGATTTAAATAATTTTATTAGATTGTTTGAGGCTTATTTGCAGTTGGCCTCGCTGCTTGGATTGGCAAATGAAGAAATTGAACAAGCATATTTTAAGAAAAACGAAGTAAATTATTTAAGACAGCAAAATAATTATTAGCTGAAAAATTTGTAGATAATTTGTTTAAATCTGTATAATGAATGCGTACATACATAAAGGGGGCGAAACAATGGCAAATTTAGATGAAACTTTAGCAATGCTTAAAGACTTAACTGATGCCAAGGGGATTCCCGGCAACGAGCGTGAAGTTCGCGAAGTCATGAAGAAATACATAGCGCCATACGCGGATGATGTTACAACTGACGGTCTTGGCAGTCTAATCGCTAAAAAGGTTGGGAAGGAAGACGGACCCAAAATTATGGTTGCCGGCCATTTAGATGAAGTAGGATTCATGGTTACGCAAATCGATGATAAAGGCTTCCTCCGTTTTCAACCTGTTGGCGGCTGGTGGTCACAGGTTATGCTTGCGCAGCGGGTAACCATCGTCACGAAAAAGGGTGATGTAATCGGGGTTATCGGGTCAAAGCCTCCGCATATCTTATCGCCGGAAGCCCGTAAAAAACCGGTAGAAATAAAAGATATGTTTATTGACATTGGGGCAACAAGCCGTGAGGATGCAATGGAATGGGGTGTCCGTCCCGGAGATATGGTTGTACCTTATTTCGAATTTACGGTGATGAACAATGAAAAAATGCTTTTGGCAAAAGCCTGGGACAATCGAATTGGCTGTGCAATTGCCATTGATGTATTGAAACAATTAAAGGGTGTTGATCATCCTAACGTTGTTTACGGTGTTGGTACAATCCAGGAAGAAGTTGGACTTCGCGGTGCCCGTACATCAGCTTCGAAAATTGAGCCTGATATCGGTTTTGGTGTAGACGTTGGTATTGCGGGAGATACACCCGGAATATCTGAAAAAGAAGCAATGAGCAAAATGGGCAATGGTCCGCAAATTATTTTATACGATGCATCTCTTGTTTCCCATAAAGGCTTACGCGATTTTGTAACAGATCTTGCAGATGAGCTAAACATCCCATATCAATTTGATGCCATTCCCGGTGGCGGCACAGACGCCGGTTCCATTCATATGACACATAACGGGGTTCCGGCATTAGCCATAACAATTGCAACCCGTTATATTCATTCACATGCTGCCATGCTTCATCGAGATGACTATGAAAATGCAGTGAAGTTAATTGTTGAGGTTATTAAGCGCTTAGATCGCGAAACGGTAGATAAAATTATCTTTGAATAAGGTTTTAATCCTCGGTTTAGTTTCCGGGGATTTTTTTTTCGTGGATGTTAATTCGCAAATAAGCTAGTCATTTTCGCAAATAGATTATTTACTCTCAACAATTCATTTAATTAAAATTCCATAATAAGAGCCGCCGATCGCTTGATCGACAGCTCCAATAAAAACCTATTGCTTTAACCCGCTCTCGAGGGCTTCAAGCATTTCTCTTTTCTCATCTTCCGATGAATTTTTCCAAATGATTTCAAATAACACGCCAAGACCGGGGAGCATTTTTTCTTCGCCGTTTTGGATGGCATCAACAATTGTATCTTCCAATTCTGCTTGTGAGTTTCCGGATACATTGTGAATAATGGCATTTCGTAAATTTAAATTCATGAATGCACACTCCTTTATTAACCTGTAATTCTTTAATATCTTTCCTGTATTTGGTTTTATTATGTATCTAAATTAGGCTATAATGAAAAAATCAAAATAAAAGGAGCTTTAGGTTTGAAGCATATTCAATCTATTAATAACCCACAGGTTAAACAATGGAAAAAGCTATTAACGAAAAAAGAGCGGGATAAGACGGGAATGTTCATTGTTGAAGGCTTTCACTTAGTTGAAGAGGCGCTCAAACAAAGTGAACAAGTTATAGAAATTATCGTTTCCGACCAAGTAGGTCTGCCGCCGCGCTGGGATTCAGGTGCCACAGCTGTAACAGTTGTTACTGAGGAGATTTCCAATTCACTTTCGGATACAGAAACACCGCAGGGAATTTATGCGGTTTGCCGCCAGATAAGGATGGAAACAGTTGACAATGCGAATACATTTCTTCTCATTGATGCTGTCCAGGATCCGGGTAATCTCGGTACGATGATTCGAACAGCCGATGCAGCCGGGATCGATGCTGTTGTCGTCGGCCGCGGCTGTGTTGATGTATTCAATTCAAAGGTACTTCGATCGGCGCAGGGAAGTCATTTTCACCTGCCGGTGATTCGCGGTGATATCAATGAATGGACCCGGAAGCTAAAGGAAAAAGATATACCGGTATACGGAACAGCCCTTGAAAATGCTTCCGTTTATACCGAGATATCTCCAACAGGTCAATTTGCGCTAATTGTAGGGAATGAAGGTAACGGCGTTAGCAAAGATATTCTTGTCAACACAACAGCGAATCTTTATATTCCGATCTTCGGGAAAAGCGAATCGTTAAATGTGGCGGTTGCAGCCGGCATCCTTCTTTATTTTTTAAAAAAATAGACGCAAACCAGTTTGAAACATGAGAGAAATTATTATATAATAGTCAACAATATTGATAAAATGAAAAACGTTGACGGAGAAAAGTATTTTGTCTAACACCATTTAGGGAGAAAGTGCCGCGACTGCAAGCACTTTTATGGGAATGGCAGAAGAAGTTCACCTCCCGAGTTGGCATCGGGACCATTTCATAAAGAAATGTAAAGATGCATCGGCCTATGCCGTTATCCGAATGAAGCGAACACATGTGTTTTACATAAGGTGTTTACAAGGGTGGTACCGCGAATATAAACCTCGTCCCTTTCCAGGGATGGGGTTTTTTTATGTGGAAAAAAGTTCATTCGAAAAAAGACCGGCCAAACCTAGGTCTTATTTTACAAAATTAAGGAGGAACTCCAATGCAAGAACGATTAAAGGAATTGCAGGAAGAGGCTATTCAAAAAATTGAACAGTCTGCGAGCTTAAAGGAATTAAATGATATTCGTGTTGCTTATTTAGGCAAAAAAGGCCCGATTACAGAAGTGCTGCGCGGCATGGGAAAGCTTTCAGCTGAAGAGCGCCCGGTCATGGGTGCACTCGCAAATGAAGTCCGAGAAGCAATTGCAGTGAAAATGGAAGCAAAACAAAAGGATTTAGAAGAAGCGGCCGTGTTTGAAAAATTAGCTTCTGAAACTATTGACGTTACCCTTCCGGGACGACCTGTGAAAGTAGGGAATCACCATCCATTAACACGAATCATCGAAGAAATTGAAGATTTATTTATTGGAATGGGCTATCAGGTGGCTGAAGGACCCGAGGTCGAGCAAGATTACTATAATTTCGAAGCTCTCAATTTACCGAAAGGGCACCCTGCACGTGATATGCAGGATTCCTTCTATATCACAGAAGAAATCTTACTTCGCACGCATACCTCGCCGGTTCAAGCGCGGACGATGGAAAAGCATCAAGGCAAGGGACCGATTAAAATTATCTGCCCTGGTAAAGTGTACCGCCGTGATAATGATGATGCGACACACTCCCACCAGTTTATGCAAATCGAAGGTCTTGTGGTCGGCGAGAATATTCGTATGAGTGACCTTAAAGGAACGCTGGAGGTTTTTGCAAAGAAAATGTTCGGTGAAGACCGTGAAATCAGACTGCGCCCAAGCTTCTTCCCATTTACAGAGCCGTCTGTGGAAATGGATATTTCTTGTAAAATTTGCGGCGGAAAAGGCTGTAACGTTTGTAAGAAAACTGGCTGGATTGAAATTCTCGGTGCCGGAATGGTTCATCCCAATGTCCTTGAAATGGCTGGCTATGATTCGAAAAAATATACAGGATTTGCATTTGGGATGGGACCGGAGCGAATTGCGATGTTGAAATACGGTGTTGACGATATTCGGCATTTCTATACCAATGATGTCCGCTTCTTAAAACAATTTAGTAAACACGAATAATAATAAAAGCTCTAGCGCCCGTGGGCGCTAGAGCTGGACAAATAGGAGGGTACGACATGTTCGTTTCATATAAATGGCTTCGGGATTATGTGGATTTATCCGGAGTAACGGCAACAGAATTAGCTGAAAAAATTACTAAAAGCGGGATCGAAGTAGAAGGAGTAGAAGTTCTTAACGACGGAATCAAAGGTGTTGTGATTGGCTACATCCTCGAACGGGAGCAGCATCCTAATGCCGATAAATTAAGCAAATGTCTTGTTGATGTTGGGGAGGAAGCACCGGTTCAAATCATTTGCGGTGCTGCCAATGTGGCAAAGGGTCAGAAGGTTGCAGTAGCAAAGGTTGGGGCAGTTCTACCGGGCAATTTTAAAATTAAGCGTGCAAAGCTACGCGGCGAAGAATCAAATGGAATGATCTGTTCGTTAACAGAGCTTGGTATGGAAGGGAAAATAGTTCCGAAAGAATATTCAGAGGGAATCTTTGTTTTTCCTGCTGATGCAGAGGTGGGAACAGATGCATTAGCATCATTAAACCGAGACGATGAAGTGCTGGAGCTTGGATTAACTCCGAACCGATCTGACTGCTTAAGCATGCTGGGTGTTGCTTATGAAGTAGCGGCGATTCTTGGGCGGGAAGTGAAACTTCCGGAAATAAACCTCCATTCTACAAATGAAAAGGCAACTGACTACATTAAGGTTACCGTAGACGCTCATGAGGACAACCCTTTATACGTGGCAAAAGTGATTAAAAATGTAAAAATTGGCCCGGCACCATTATGGATGCAAACCCGATTAATGTCGGCAGGTATCCGTCCGCATAATAATGTTGTCGATATTACAAACTACATTCTATTAGAATATGGTCAGCCGCTTCATGCATTTGATTATGACCGTTTAGGTTCAAAAGAAATCGTCGTTCGCCGAGCGAAAGATGAAGAGCGATTTGTTACGCTTGATGACGTTGAGCGTACATTAACATCCGACCATTTAGTGATTACAAATGGAACAGAACCTGTTGCTCTTGCAGGTGTCATGGGAGGGGCTAATTCTGAAGTAACTACAGACACTACTACAGTGCTTTTGGAATCTGCATATTTCAACGGAGCGGCAGTAAGGAAAGCTTCTAAAGACCATGGTTTAAGAAGTGAAGCAAGTGCCCGCTTTGAAAAAGGCGTTGATCCGAATCGGGTTCGTGCAGCAGGTGAGCGTGCAGCATATCTTATGGCTAAATATGCGAACGGTGAAGTGTTAGAAGGTGCAGGAGAAGTTGATACCCTTACTGTGGAACCGGCAGTTGTTTCAATTACTTTGGAAAAAATCAATCGTGTTCTTGGAACAAATTTAAACAGCCATGATGTAAAAAACATTTTTGACCGCTTACAATTTGCTGTAACCATTGAACAAGATTTGATCACTGTTACTGCACCAACACGTCGCGGTGACATTAAAATTGAAGAAGACTTAATTGAAGAAGTGGCCCGGCTTTATGGCTATGACAATATTCCGAAAACCCTGCCAATTGGATCTACCACCCCCGGAAAGCTTTCTGACTACCAGAAAAAGCGCAGAGTTGTTCGCCAATATCTTGAAGGTGCGGGTTTGTACCAAGCGGTTACCTATTCATTAACAAGTGAAGAAAAGGCAGCCCAATTCGCACTGGTAAGCAGGGATACAATCCGCCTTGCGATGCCAATGAGTGAAGATCGCAGTGTGCTCCGCTTAAGCATCATGCCACAACTGTTGGAGGTTTTAAAATACAACAGTGCCCGCCAAAACGATAGCTTGGGAGTATATGAAACAGGCGCGGTATTTTTAGCTAATGGCGTGGATGTTCTTCCTGTTGAAGAAGAACATTTAGCTGCAGCGATAACTGGTCTATGGCACGCTCATTCGTGGCAAGGAGAGAAAAAGGCTGTTGATTTCTTCGTCTTAAAAGGAATTTTGGAAGGATTGTTTGCTAAACTTGGTCTTAGTGAACAAATCTCTTATGTTCAGTCGAAGGTAGAGGGTATGCATCCCGGCCGTACTGCAGAGATTCATTTAAACGGTAAGAAAATCGGGTTTGTTGGTCAGGTTCATCCTAGCCTGCAAAAAGACCTTGATTTAAAAGACACGTATGTGTTTGAGCTTTCCTTAAAAACATTACTTGAAGAACAAGCTGCACCATTGCAATATGAATCCATTCCGCGTTTTCCATCCATTACAAGAGATATTGCCCTTGTAGTGAACAAAGAAACGGTTTCGGGAACGTTGAAGGATATCATTTTAGCAGCGGGCGGACAGCTTCTTAAAGAGGTACATGTCTTTGATTTATACGAGGGAGAACGAATGGAAGAAGGGAAAAAATCCATTGCCTTCTCATTAAAATATGCCGATCCGGAACGGACCTTGACAGATGAAGAAGTCACCAAGGTACACAATCAGGTTCTAGAAGCCTTGCAAGAAAAGGCAGGAGCGGTTTTACGAGGTTAAAACACTGCGGGGCTGAATTCAGCCCCGTTTTTTATTTACAAGTGTTATTGCTTTATCGGTATTGGCGAAATGAAGCTTCACAAATGATGGCAATATTTCTCGGCCTTTTTTTATTATCAACTTTGCTGCTGCCTGATCGACTTGTGCACCGGCTCCTTTTGGAATCGTAAAACCTGCCGCAGCACTTAATTTATCAATATACTGAACAAATGCATATCTGGCCAGGATAGATGCCGCAGCAACTGCAATATGGATTCCTTCTGCTTTCGTACTAAAATAGACATTTTCTTTCGCAATCGCTTTCTGATTTTTTACATGTTGGAAATACGTACTTCCTTGGACGAATTGATCGATTAAAATAGCTTCCGGTTTTTTCGGTGCGATTTTATCTAACACATTTAAAATTGCTTGATTATGAAGAATGGCTTTCATTTTTCCCTGCGACATTCCCGATTGCTGCAGCTGATTATACTTTTCATTTTTTAATGTTAACAGACTATACGGAACAATATCCTTGATTACTTTCGCAATGGCAATGATTTTTTCATCGTTTAAATCCTTTGAATCTCTTACTCCCAGTTCCTTAAGTAAAGGAATATCTTCTTTTTTTACGTAGGCCGCAACAACTGTAATGGGGCCAAAAAAATCTCCTGTCCCTACTTCATCTGAACCAATCGCCGACATTTGTCCTATACCATCAGGAAGGCTACCCTTGGCTATATTGGTTTTAGCAGATGCTGTTTTTTTTACGGAAGGTGTAGCGGCACTCCCCCATTTCCCGGCTTCTTTTTCACTGTCATTCCCCTGAAATAATACTTTACCTGATTTATAGGCTGTTATCATGCAGGAAGGCGTTTTGGCTGCAAACACGCTTCCTTGGGGATTTTTATCGATTAAAAAGGAACCGTAATGATTTTTCATTGCCATAATTTCATCCAAAGTACGATTTAATACCACATTACCCAAATTAAAAGCACCACTTTTCTACAAAATATTTAAATTTTAAACTAAGCTTAAAACTGTTTGACTTTTCCCCCATATGCGTTCGTGTTATGATATAGTGTAGGATTCTTGAATGGAGGCATTTACGTTGTCAAATACAAACAAAAATAGAACGACTGTCGATATATTCGGACAGCAATACGTCATTTTAGGTACCGAAAGCACAGACCATATTCGGCAGGTGGCTTCATTGGTACATAATAAAATGCGTGAAATCAGCTCCAAGAATCCATCTCTTAATATAGATAAACTAGCTGTATTAACAGCAGTCAATGCTGTCAATGATTATCTTAAAGTGAAAGAACAATTGGAGCGTCTGCAAAAGGAACTTCCAAAAGAAAAGGATTGAAATAGGATGTTGGATATCGCGATTATTATTTTATTAATTATGGGATTTTTTGTCGGCCTTAGAAGAGGCTTCATTCTACAGCTTGTTCATTTAACAGGTTTTATTATTGCATATGCGATCGCAAATTTATACTATTTGAAGCTGGCTCCTAAATTAACTTTATGGATTCCTTATCCAAACTTTGGAAACAGCACAACCTTAAAACTGTTAACTGATAGCAATAACATGGAAGCTGCTTTTTACCGAGCCATTGCTTTTGTTATAATCTTTTTTGCCGTTAAGATATTGCTGCAAATAATCGGTTCCATGCTTGATTTTATTGCCCATTTGCCTATTCTCAGGCAGCTAAATGTCTGGGCGGGAGGAATTCTGGGTTTTTGTGAGGTTTATTTAATTATCTTTATTTTATTATATATTGCTGCCCTAATTCCAATGGGAGTTTTCCAGAATCATCTGGACCAATCATTTCTGGCAAAAGCAATTGTAAATCACACGCCTATCCTTTCCCAACAAATAAAGAGTTTATGGATTGAATATACAGCTGCTTTAACTTCTCTGTAGTAGAGAAGTTTTTTATTCGTGCGCCTATAATAAAGAAAAAATGAAAATGCTAATCTTAAGGGGCAGGTGTCTGGGATGGTAGTAAATAAAAAAGATTTAATAAGGTTATTAGAAACAATCGCGGTCTATTTAGAGCTTAAAGGTGAAAACCCTTTTAAAGTATCTGCGTTTCGTAAAGCAGCAACTGCATTGGAAGCCGATGATCGAAGTTTATCAGCCATTGAAGATTTTACGGCTATCTCCGGTATTGGTAAAGGTACCGCAGCCGTTATTGATGAATACATAAAAGAAGGTTCTTCTTCGGTATTAAAAGAGCTAAAAGAAGAAGTTCCCCCGGGTTTAATTCTGCTCCTGCAATTGCCTGGACTAGGCGGAAAGAAAATTGCCAAACTGTATAAAGAGTTAGGAATTGAGGATGTATCCGGCTTAGAAGAAGCCTGTAAATCAGGACTTGTTCAAGCATTGCCCGGTTTTGGGAAGAAAACAGAAGAGAAAATTTTAAGTGCCATTCATAATATCGGCACAAGGCCGGAACGGCTGCCGCTTGCCTATATGCTTCCGATAGCGGAGCAAATAGAGTCGATTCTTGCAACGTTTACTGATGTTCAACAATTTTCTAGGGCTGGAAGCTTGCGGAGAATGAAGGAAACAGTTAAAGATCTCGATTTTATTATTGCTACCAATCAACCTGTGGCAGTAAAAAAGCAGCTGCTGGAATTGCCAAAAATTAAAGAAGTCATTGGTGCAGGCGATACAAAGGTTTCATTAACATTCGGTTTAGATTATGACATATCCGCTGACTTTCGACTTGTTAAACCGGAGGAATTTACGACAACTCTACACCACTTTACTGGATCAAAAGAACACAATGTCCGGATGAGACAACTGGCCAAAGAACGTGGCGAGAAAATTAGCGAATATGGTGTCGAAATACTGGAGACAGGTGAAATTTTCACGTTCACTTCAGAGGAAGAATTTTTCAAGCATTTTGACCTGCCATTCATTCCACCTGAAATTAGGGAGGACGGAAAAGAGGTCGAAGAGTTTTCCGCAGCCATGGAATTGATCGAGCTAAAAGATATTAAAGGTGACCTTCATATGCATTCGACCTGGAGCGACGGAGCCCATTCGATTGAAGAAATGGCAGAAGCCTGCCGTGCCAGAGGGTATCAATATATGGCGATTACGGACCACTCGCAGTATTTAAAAGTGGCGAATGGACTTACCCGTGAAAGGTTATTAATGCAGCGGGAAGAAATCAAGAAATTAAATCAAAAATACGATGATTTTCTTATCCTTTCAGGTGTTGAAATGGATATTCTTCCTGATGGAACATTGGATTATGAGGATGACTTGCTTGCCGAAATGGATTTCGTTATCGCCTCCATCCATTCTGCTTTTTCCCAGCCTCGGGAAAAAATTATGGCACGGCTCAAAACGGCTCTCGAAAATGCCCATGTAGATTTGATCGCCCATCCGACCGGCAGAAAAATCGGCCGACGTGAAGGGTATGACGTGGACGTTGATTTACTTATAGAATTGGCTAAAGAAACGAATACAGCTTTAGAACTAAATGCTAATCCAAACCGTCTTGACCTGGCAGCGGAATATTTGAAAAAAGCGCAGGATGCAGGTGTGAAAATTATCATCAATACAGACGCCCACAAAGTGGATACGTTAACCCATATGGAAATCGGCGTTTCCGCGGCCAAAAAGGGATGGATTAAAAAGTCAACGGTATTAAATGCAATGGACAAAAATGATTTACTTGAATTTATTCACAATCGACAGTAATTAGGAGGGTTCTCTCCATGCAGGCAAGAGCCTTAAAGGTATTAGAATTTACGAAAGTGAAGGAGCAGCTGTTAGAGCATGCTGCATCCTCGCTAGGAATTGAAAAAATTAAACAATTAATCCCTTCAACAAATTTTGATGAAGTAGTAAAGCTGCAAGCAGAAACAGATGAAGCGGTAACCGTTTTACGAATAAAAGGGAATGTCCCGCTTTCAGGAATATATGATATCCGTCCGCATATTAAACGATCGGTCATAGGCGGTGTGCTAAGTCCGCATGAATTGGTTCAAATTGCAAGTACCGTTCACGCAAGCAGGCAAATGAAACGATTCATTGAAGATTTAGCGGATGAGAGAACGGACATTCCAATTTTATTACAACAAGTAGAGCAAGTGATTCCGCTTACCAATCTGGAGCAGTCAATTAAATATGCAATTGATGAAAGCGGCGAGCTTCTTGATGGTGCCAGTGATCTGTTGCGATCATTAAGACATCAGCTCAGGTCCAATGAAGCAAGAGTTCGGGAAAAGTTAGAGAGTATGATTCGCTCATCAAGTGCGCAAAAAATGTTATCAGACGCGATCGTTACGATTCGAAATGACCGCTTTGTGATTCCGGTAAAACATGAATACCGCAGCCATTACGGCGGCATCATTCATGACCAAAGTGCTTCAGGTCAAACCTTATTTATTGAGCCGCAAGCAATTGTCCAATTAAATAATCAATTGCAAGAGATTCGTGTAAAGGAACAACTTGAAATTGAGCGAATCTTGACTGAGTTGTCGGCAAAAGTGGCTGAACATGATTCGGAATTGCAAACGATTGTCACCTGCTTAGCCAATTTAGATTTTATTTTTGCAAAAGCGAGATTCAGCCGTCGGATAAAAGCATCTATGCCGATAATGAATAATGAAGGCCGGATTGCTCTTTATAAAGCAAGACACCCATTAATTCCAATCGAAGAGGTCGTTGCAAACGATATTTTACTCGGGAAGGACTTTACGACAATCGTGATTACCGGTCCAAATACAGGCGGTAAAACCGTAACATTAAAAACAGTTGGCCTATGTTCTTTAATGGCACAGGCAGGTTTACAAGTACCTGCACTGGACGGCTCGGAACTGGCCGTTTTTGACGCTGTGTATGCCGATATTGGTGATGAGCAATCAATTGAACAGAGTCTTAGTACCTTCTCCTCCCATATGGTAAATATTGTTGATATTTTAAATGAAGTAGATTTTAAAAGCCTTGTTTTGTTTGATGAGCTTGGTGCCGGTACTGACCCGCAGGAAGGTGCAGCGTTAGCCATTTCGATTTTGGATGAAGTGCACAACAGGGGGGCAAGGGTCATTGCTACAACGCATTATCCTGAATTAAAAGCTTATGGCTATAACCGTGAAGGGGTTCTAAACGCCAGTGTCGAATTCGATGTCGAGACATTAAGCCCAACCTATAAGCTGTTACTGGGAGTACCCGGTCGAAGTAATGCTTTTGAAATCTCGAAACGATTAGGGTTAAATGAAAGGGTTATTCAAGCCGCCCGTTCGCATGTGAGTGAGGATACGAACCAAATCGATCAAATGATCGCTTCCTTGGAACAAAGTAAACGGCAGGCAGAAATCGAACAAATGGAGGCCCGTGATTACTTAAAGCAGGCTGAAAAGCTTCATCAGGACTTACAAAAGCAAATGATTGACTTTTATGAGAACAAGGATTCAATGCTTGAAAAGGCTGCGGAAAAGGCAGCAGAAATTGTTGAAGAGGCGAAAGCTGAAGCGGAAAAAGTCATTCGGGAACTCCGGAAAATGAGAACGGAAAAGCATGCGGAAATAAAGGAGCATGAATTGATAAATGCAAAAAGGCGTCTTCAAGAAGCGGCGCCGGAAATAAAGAAGTCAGAGAAGTTAATCAATAAGAAAAATAAGAAGCATACCTTTATGCCGGGTGATGAAGTAAAAGTACTTACCTTTGATCAAAAAGGAATTCTACTTGAAAAAGTATCCTCCAATGAATGGCAGGTACAGATTGGAATTTTGAAAATGAAGGTTAAAGAAAAAGACATGGAATATATCAGCACTCCGAAACAAGTAGAAACAAAGCCAATGGCGATTGTAAAAGGCAGAGATTCATTCGTTAAATTGGAGCTGGATTTACGCGGGGAAAGATATGAAGATGCCCTTTTAAAAGTGGAAAAATATATTGATGATGCCCTGCTATCAAGTTATCCCCGTGTATCGATTATCCATGGAAAAGGCACAGGTGCTTTAAGGCAAGGGGTTCAAGAATATTTAAGGAATCACCGTTCTGTTAAAAAAATTCGCTTTGGAGAAGCCGGAGAGGGTGGATCAGGCGTTACCGTAGTTGAGTTTAAATAATGCTCGGGGAGAATAGGGAATGGACCAGTTTTGGGAGAATGAGTATATTCAAATTGCTGCCTATTATAGTGTAGTAATATTATGTATGATTGTCTTTTTAGCAGTTTTTGAAGTGGTAACGAAATATAAAAATTGGGAAGAAATCAAAAAAGGAAACTTGGCGGTAGCAATGGCAACGGGAGGAAAAATATTTGGGATTGCGAATATTTTCCGACATTCCATACAGCTGCATAATACATTACTCACGATGATTAGCTGGGGAATTTTTGGATTCGTCCTTTTACTAGCCGGGTATTTTATCTTTGAATTTTTAACTCCAAAATTTAAAATTGATGAGGAAATACAAAATGATAATCGGGCAGTAGGACTAATTTCTATGGTCATTTCCATCGGATTATCGTATGTGATTGGAGCAGGAATTTCTTAAGGGGAGAATAAGAAGTGGAAAAGTTAGCTAAAGTACTTCTCGGATTATGCGGCTTGTTTTTGCTAATTGGTTTGGTTTATATGTTGTTTTTTTCTTAATCAAAAACCATCGCTGTTCTGCAGCGATGGTCAGGCTGTCGAAAAACCCTCGACAGCCTCTTATTTTATTCAATTACTTTAACAATTCACCGCATTAACTTGTTATAATATTATTAGTATATTGGTTTCAACATGTCTGTTGATTGGCGCTCCAGGCACTTCGCTTTCCGCGGGCGTGAGGGGAATCCTCCTCGTCGCTTCGCTCCTGCGGGGTCTCCCCTGCCCCGTACTCCCGCAGGAGTCTTCGTGCCTTCCGCGCCAATCAACAGAGTGTTTTCAATAAAGACCTTCAGTTCAACTAATAAATAAAAAAATAAGTCGATTTGGATTTAATGTAGAATCTGTAGCACTTGATTCAGGCTATCTCACTAACCCTATTTGTAAGGGACTATCTGATCGTAACATTTTTGGAGTTATTGCTCATATAAGGTTTCACCCTACTAATGGCTTATTCCCTAAATGGAAATTTACATATGATAAAAGAGAATACAAGTCTGATTCGAAGAAATGTCAGAACTGCCCACTTCTATCCTAATGTACACGGTCAAAAAATTAGGTAAAAGTGGTAACACGACATGTATGGGAGGAGCACAAGGAAAAGGTAAGGTTAAATCGCTTATCTAAATCGGCAAAAATGCTTTATAAATTTAGAAAGGAAAAAATTGAGCGAAGCTTCGCAGACTCAAAAGAGCTGCACGGGCTTCGCTACTGCCGGTTACGGGGATTGAAGAATGCAAGTGAACAGGCTCTTCTAACTGCAGCCTGCCAAAATATAAAAAAGATTGCAATACACTTAGCAAGGTTAGAAAAAGTGTGTTGCAATACTTTAGGTTGATTTGCCTCCCTGTTGATTGGAGCGGAGGGCACTCGACTCTTGCGGGATAGAGAGGTCACTGGAGACCCCGCAGGCGCCAAAAGCGCCGAGGAGGCTCCAGGACCTCCCCGCGGAAAGCGAGTGCCCGGAGCGGAAATCAACAGGCACATTAGCAGGGAGAATCAATAAATTTGGTATTTAGATTCTGACAAAATAAAAAATTGCAGAGAAAAATACCCTTTCTCGACAATCTGACCATCGCTGTTCTGCAGCGATGGTTTTTTAATAACACAGCATTGAATTGGCGCATTGTTTAAAAAATAAGCCTATATTATAATAAAGGAGAAAAATTAGAATTTTTTAAAATTTCAAAAAGGGGGGTTAAAATGTCTGAATTAAAACCATGGCTTCATAATTACCCTGATGAAATCCCGGCCACACTTGAATACTCACGAGACCCGGTTCAGCAATACTTAGTAAATGCAGCAGAAAAGTTTCCGGACAAAATCGCCATTCATTTTTTGGGAAAAGAAATTACCTATAAAAAACTTTATAAGGAGGCGCTTATTTTTGCCGGTTACCTTCAGAAAATAGGTATTTCCAAAGGGGACCCGGTGGCAATCATGCTGCCAAACACACCTCAGGCAGTGGTCAGCTTTTATGCAGTTTTAATGGCTGGGGGCATTGTTGTTCAAACAAATCCACTGTATACGGAGCGGGAACTGGAATACCAAATGAAGGATTCCGGGGCAAAAGCGATTGTCACCCTTGAAATCCTTTATCCCCGCGTATCTAAAGTGATGCCGCAAACAGATTTACAGCATATTATTGTAAGCGGAATCAAGGATTATTTACCGTTTCCCAAAAATCTGGTTTATCCTTTTATTCAGAAAAAGCAATATGGACTTGTCGTCAGGTTAAAGCATGAAGGAAGCACACATTTACTCTCAGAAATAATAAAAAGGAAGCCGGTGAAATTAACTGCACATGAATTTGATTTTGAGGAAGATCTGGCACTTTTGCAATATACAGGTGGTACGACCGGCTTTCCGAAAGGTGTTATGCTAACACACAAGAATCTTGTTTCGAATGCGGCCATGTGTCGCGCTTGGCTATATAAATGTAGACCCGGAGAAGAATCGGTGCTGGGAATTCTGCCATTTTTTCATGTCTATGGGATGACGACGGTACTGATATTATCCGTTATGCAAGCACAAAAAATGATTTTATTACCGAAATTTGATGTTGAAACAACCTTAAAAACGATTCAAAAGCAACGCCCTTCCCTTTTTCCAGGTGCACCCACGATCTATATTGGATTATTGAACCACCCGGATTTAAAAAAATACGATCTTTCTTCGATTAAAGCCTGTATTAGTGGTTCTGCTCCGCTCCCTGTTGAAGTTCAGCAAAAGTTTGAAGAAATAACCGGCGGTAAATTAGTGGAAGGCTATGGCTTAACGGAGTCCTCTCCTGTTACGCACTCTAATTTCTTATGGGACCGTCCAAGGGTAAAAGGCAGTATTGGTGTTCCCTATCCTGATACCAATGCAGCAATTTTCTCATTAGACACCGGTGAACATATGCCAACAGGCGAAATCGGTGAAATTGCCATAAAAGGACCTCAGGTTATGAAAGGCTATTGGAATCGCCCTGAAGACACAGTTCAAACCTTACGGGACGGCTGGCTGTTAACAGGCGACCTTGGGTTTATGGATGAGCAAGGATATTTTTATATAGTGGATCGTAAAAAAGATATGATTATCGCAGGAGGATATAATATTTATCCAAGAGAAATAGAAGAAGTTTTGTATGAACATCCGGATGTTCAAGAAGTAATTGCTGCCGGTGTTCCCGATCCATATCGAGGGGAAACGGTAAAAGCCTATGTTGTGTTAAAAAAAGGATCAACCGTTACCGAAGAGGAATTGAACGAATTTGCAAGAAAATATCTTGCAGCCTATAAAGCCCCGAGAATCTATGAATTTAGAAATGAATTACCTAAAACAGCGGTAGGGAAAATTTTACGAAGAACGCTCGTTGATGAAGAATTGAAAAAAATAGAAGAAGACCGCTCTAAACATGCCTAACATTATGTGGCCGTATATTCGGCTCTTTATTTTTGAAGAGTTAAGCTTGTCTATAAAGGCGATAGGAATTAATATTAAAAGTGCGCACAGAATTTCTTGACAGGAACACATTTAAAAATTATTATTAAAACATGAATGATTATTCATTCATTTTTAGTGTTTATAATGAATGAAGCTATCTTCAAAGGGGGGGACATTAAGTGAAAAAAAATAAGCCGAAATACATGCAAATCATTGATGCAGCGGTCATAGCAATCGCTGAAAATGGTTACCACCAAGCCCAAGTAGCGAAAATTGCTAAACAGGCAGGTGTAGCGGATGGTACCATCTATCTTTATTTTAAAAACAAAGAAGACATTCTAATTTCCCTCTTTGAAGAAAAAATGGGGAATTTTGTTGAAAAAATTAATGAGAAATTAGCAGGAAAAGAGACCGCGGCAGAGAAGTTATTAATGTTGATTGAAACTCATTTTAAACTGCTTTCTGCGGACCATCACCTTGCTATCGTGACCCAGCTTGAAATACGTCAATCAAATAAAGAGCTCCGTTTAAAGATAAATGACATTCTAAAAGGGTATTTATCAGTTATTGATCGTATCCTGATTGAAGGTAAAGAGACTGGAGAGTTTTCAAGCGATCTCGATGTTCGCCTCGCCCGGCAAATGATTTTTGGCACGATTGATGAAACCGTGACATCCTGGGTGATGAATGAGGAAAGGTATGATTTGAATGCACTTGCCTCTTCGGTTCATCGATTATTGATTAATGGCTGTAGAAGCAGGGATAGGTAGCATTTTATGACAGGAGGAGTTAATTTGGAATTTTTAAATTGGTCCCATCAGGACAAAATTGCCACGATTACGATTGCGCGGCCGCCGGCGAATGCCCTTTCAACAGGTTTAATTAGGGAATTGTCAGCAGTGCTTGATGAAATTGAATCCAATCGGGAGCTAAAAGTGATCGTTATTCATGGGGAAGGCCGCTTTTTCTCAGCCGGGGCAGATATTAAAGAATTTACTACGATTTCATCATCAGATGGCTTTTCTAGCCTTGGAAAGTTTGGGCAGGATTTGTTTGATCGCATGGAAAAATTTTCGATCCCAATTATCGCTGCTATTCATGGGGCTGCTTTAGGCGGCGGTCTTGAGCTGGCAATGGCCTGTCACATCCGCCTTGTGAGTGAAACCGCTAAACTTGGCCTGCCTGAATTACAGCTTGGATTAATTCCCGGCTTTGCTGGCACACAGCGATTGCCAAAATATGTTGGTGTTGCAAGAGCAGCGGTAATGCTGTTTACTGCCGAGCCAATTACAGGGGTAGAAGCAGTTCAATTCGGATTAGCCAACCATGCCTATCCGGAAAATGAAGTATTAAATCAGGCCTATAAGCTTGCAGGGAAAATTGCCAAGAAAAGCCATGGTTCTTTACGTGCTGCTATAATATTATTAAACTATGCAAAGACTGAAGAGTTCTATGCAGGTACAGCCAAAGAGGCTGAACTATTTGGTGAAGTATTCATGTCAAAAGATGGTAAAGAAGGCATTCAAGCCTTTATTGAAAAACGTGAGCCTCATTTTAAAGGTGAATAAATTAACCGTGGCGGGTTACTGCTTTTGGTAAATTTATATAAAAATTTTTCCGAAAAAATTTTCTTAATCTTTCAAACTGAGCGAATGCTCGAAATTTTAGGAGGGAAACCATGAACATTTATGTGTTAATGAAGAGAACCTTTGATACTGAAGAAAAAATCTCCATTTCCGGTGGGAAAATCAATGAGGATGGAGCAGAGTTTATTATCAATCCTTATGATGAGTATGCTGTTGAAGAAGCAATCCAAGTTCGAGATGCCAATGGCGGGGAAGTAACTGTAGTTTCCGTTGGAAACGAGGAAACTGAAAAGCAATTGCGCACTGCGCTTGCAATGGGAGCCGATAAAGCAGTCCTTATTAATATAGAAGATGAAGTTGAAAATGGTGATCAATTTACAACAGCAAAAATACTTGCTGAATTTTTAAAGGATAAGGACGTTGATTTGATTTTAGGCGGTAACGTTGCAATTGATGGCGGTTCAGGACAAGTTGGTCCGCGTGTGGCAGAGCTGCTTAATATTCCTTACGTTACAACAATCACAAAGCTTGAAATTGATGGCAGCAAGGTTACTGTTACCCGCGACGTTGAAGGGGATTCTGAAGTAATTGAAACAAGTCTTCCCTTATTAGTGACCGCTCAACAAGGACTAAATGAGCCACGCTACCCTTCTCTTCCGGGGATTATGAAAGCGAAGAAAAAGCCCCTCGATGAACTGGAATTGGATGATCTCGATCTTGAAGAAGATGATGTAGAAGCAAAAACGAAAACAATTGAAATTTATTTGCCGCCTAAAAAAGAAGCCGGGAAAGTTTTAGCAGGCGATCTAACTGATCAAGTAAAGGAACTAGTTCAACTTCTTCATACTGAAGCAAAAGTAATTTAATCGGTTTTTTACAAAAATGTTTGCAGGAGGTAAATGGAATGTCTAGAAAAGTATTGGTATTAGGAGAAGTCCGTGACGGATCGTTACGTAACGTTTCTTTCGAAGCGATTGCTGCAGGAAAAACAGTGGCAGAGGGCGGAGAAGTAGTAGGAGTTTTGGTTGGCCAAACTGTAAGCGCTTTAGCGGCGGAATTAATCCAATATGGTGCAGATCGTGTCGTTGTGGTAGAAGATGAAAAATTAAACCAATATACATCAGATGGCTTTTCTCAAGCACTGCTGGCAGTTATTGATCAGGAAAAGCCGGAAGGACTGGTTTTAGGGCATACAGCACTTGGTAAAGACTTATCGCCACGAATTGCAGGAAAACTTTCATCAGGTCTTATTTCCGATGCAACAGCTGTTGAAGAAGCAGGAGGAAATATCGTTTTTACAAGACCAATCTATTCCGGAAAAGCATTCGAAAAGAAGATTGTTACGGACGGTTTAATTTTTGCAACAGTTCGACCTAACAATATTGCTCCGCTGCAAAAAGATGAAAGCAAAACAGGTGAAGTGACATCCCTAACAGTTGAAATCAAAGATCTTCGTACGATAATTAAAGAGGTTGTTCGCAAAGCGAGTGAAGGCGTAGATCTTAGTGAAGCAAAAGTGGTAATCTCGGGTGGACGCGGTGTGAAAAGTGCAGAAGGATTTGAACCATTAAAAGAATTAGCACAAGTTTTGGGAGGTGCCGTTGGAGCTTCCCGTGGTGCATGTGATGCTGATTATTGTGATTACTCCTTGCAAATCGGCCAAACCGGTAAGGTTGTAACTCCTGATCTGTACATTGCCTGTGGAATTTCCGGTGCGATTCAGCATTTAGCGGGAATGTCCAACTCTAAAGTCATTGTTGCTATCAATAAAGATCCTGAAGCAAATATCTTTAAAGTTGCTGACTATGGAATCGTTGGTGATCTTTTTGAAGTAGTACCTTTGTTAACTGAGGAGTTTAAAAAATTAAAAGTTCACTCATAATAAGAAAAGCGGAGGCGAGCGGGTTTGTTCTGCTCGCTTTTTTGCTTGGAATTTGGGAGAAATTTCATGTCGATCAAATAATTAGCATGATTTTTCAAACGATGTTATACTTTCGGTAGTATTTCAGTAATAAATTAAGGAGGTCATAATAAATGGCTATTTCACACGTAACAGATCAAAATTTCTCTGCTGAAACAGGTTCAGGCCTTGTACTTGCAGATTTCTGGGCACCATGGTGCGGACCTTGTAAAATGATAGCTCCAGTTCTTGATGAACTTGACTCGGAAATGGGAGAAAAAGTTAAAATTGTTAAATTAGATGTGGATGAGAATCAAGAAACCGCTGCAAAATACGGTGTTATGAGTATCCCTACATTATTAGTTTTCAAAAATGGCGAAGTCGTTGATAAAGTAGTCGGCTTCCAGCCAAAAGAAGCATTAGCAGGTGTTTTAGAAAAACACGTGTAATCTATTAAGGAAATTAAAACCTTAGCCGAAATACTACCGGTTAAGGTTTTTTATTTTCCAGTATAGAGTACTTTCCTTTCCAACCGGTTTGTTTTAAAATTTTTAAAGATAAACATAAAAAACTTGGACGGAGTGGGTTGGCCGGAATGAATGAAACAATCAAGCAAAAGCTAACACTGTTACCTGATCAACCTGGCTGCTATTTAATGAAAGACCGTCAGGGGACGATTATTTATGTGGGGAAAGCAAAGGTATTAAAAAATCGTGTGCGTTCTTATTTCACCGGTTCACACGATGGTAAAACCTTACGGCTTGTAAATGAGATCGAAGACTTTGAATATATTGTCACCTCTTCGAATATTGAAGCGCTCATACTTGAATTAAATTTAATTAAGAAATTCGATCCAAAATATAATATCATGCTTAAGGATGACAAAAGCTATCCGTTTATAAAGCTTACCGCAGAAAGACATCCAAAGCTGATCATCACAAGAAAAGTGAAAAAAGATAAAGGCAAATATTTTGGTCCTTACCCGAACGTTGGGGCTGCCAACGAGACAAAAAAGCTGTTGGACCGAATTTATCCGTTACGCAAATGTGCAACCCTTCCGGATAGGGTGTGTTTGTATTACCATTTAGGGCAATGCCTCGCTCCATGTGTAAATGAAGTACATGAAGACCAATATAAACAAATGACCGATGAAATTAGCCGGTTTTTAAATGGCGGTTATAAAGAAATAAAAAAAGAGCTTACTGAAAAAATGAACAGTGCGGCAGAAGAGTTAGATTTTGAGAGAGCCAAGGATTTTCGCGATAAAATCATCCATATTGAAACAATTATGGAGAAGCAAAAAATAACAATGACGGATTTTACCGATCGAGATGTCTTTGGGTATGCGGTTGATAAAGGGTGGATGTGTGTCCAGGTCTTTTTTGTCCGTCAAGGAAAACTCATTGAAAGAGATGTTTCAACTTTTCCAATTTATAATGAGCCTGAGGAAGAAATTTTAACCTTCTTGGGACAGTTTTATACGAAACCGAATCATTTTAAACCAAAAGAGATCCTTATTCAGGATGAAATTGATTTGAATTTGGCGGAACAGCTTCTTGAGATAAAGGTGCTAAAGCCGCAGCGCGGACAGAAAAAGGACCTCGTTAAAATGGCTATCAAAAATGCGAAGATTGCTTTGAATGAGAAATTTTCGCTGATTGAAAAAGATGAAGAAAGAACAACGAAGGCGATTGAAACGTTAGGAAACCTGCTTGGTATTTATACCCCGCATCGGATCGAGGCATTTGATAATTCCAATATTCAGGGTACGGACCCTGTTTCGGCTATGGTTGTTTTTATTGACGGTAAGGCAAATAAACGGGAATACCGGAAGTATAAAATTAAATCAGTACAGGGGCCCGATGATTATGAATCAATGAGGGAAGTGACGAGAAGAAGGTACTCTCGCGCTTTGAAGGAAAACCTTCCGCTTCCGGATTTAATTATTATTGACGGCGGCAAAGGGCATGTTGAGGCTGTAAGAGATGTTTTGGAGAATGAACTGGGTTTGGACATACCATTATCAGGACTTGTAAAAGATGAAAAACACCGAACATCACAATTGCTTTACGGTAATCCATTGGAAATTGTTCCGCTGGCAAGAAACAGCCAGGAATTTTATTTGCTGCAAAGAATTCAGGATGAAGTCCACCGATTTGCGATTACGTTTCATCGTCAAATTCGCGGGAAAAGTGCTTTTCAATCCCTTCTGGATGATATTCCTGGAATTGGCGAAAAACGAAAAAAATTATTATTAAAACATTTTGGCTCAGTGAAAAAAATGAAGGAAGCAGGTATCGAGGAGTTTACGGCAATTGGAATCCCTGCCAATGTAGCAGAAGAATTAATCAACAAACTTCGTACAGAGTGATTGTCAGAAAAAAATGGCTATGCTATAATGAATGAAAATTTAATTTACTATCACTTTTAAGTGTTAAAGTGAAGGTAGAGGTGCGAGCTTCAAGAGTAAAGGTTCTGAGAAGGATGAGCTTCAATGAAGAACTTTGAAAGGGAATGTTCGCCGAAGTGGAGAGAGTCTCATTTCTTTCTTTGCTGGTCCTGTATTGAATAAATGCCGGATTGTCAGGACGTATGTCTTGGAGAGCTATCTTACATTGTCTGCACAAATTTTTTTTGTGTTATTCAAGCAATGAGATGCCTTCTCATTGCTTTTTTTGTTTTTTAGAGAAAACTAAAGTTTAGCATCAATTGAAAGAAGGGGAAACAATGGGATTAATAGTTCAAAAATTCGGTGGAACTTCCGTTGGAAGTGTTGAAAGAATTTTAAATGTAGCTGAATGTGTAAGGCAAGAAACGGAAAAAGGCAACAATGTTGTTGTCGTCGTTTCAGCGATGGGAAAATCAACAGACCAACTCGTCAATCTGGCAAAAGAAATTTCCCCTCAGCCTAATAAAAGGGAAATGGATATGCTTTTAACGACCGGGGAACAGGTGACAATTGCCTTGTTGTCAATGGCTTTAAATCAAAAAGGATTGGGTGCCGTTTCTTTTACAGGCTGGCAGGCAGGAATCATCACAGAACCAATTCACGGAAATGCCCGAATTACGAAAATAAATACTGAGGCAATTGAGAGTGAGTTATCGGCCGGGAAGGTTGTAATTGTTGCCGGCTTCCAGGGAATCACTGAAAATGGTGAAATTACCACTCTTGGCCGTGGCGGCTCCGACACAACTGCAGTAGCTTTAGCGGCGGCATTAAAAGCAGATAAGTGCGATATCTATACCGATGTGACCGGGGTTTTCACAACAGACCCAAGGTATATCAAAAATGCACGTAAACTATTATCTGTCTCCTATGATGAAATGCTTGAGCTTGCCAATTTGGGTGCAGGGGTGTTACATCCGAGGGCAGTTGAGTTTGCTAAAAATTATAATGTTCGGCTTGAGGTTCGCTCAAGCATGGAGAAAATTGAAGGAACAGTCATTGAGGGGGAAGCAACAATGGAACAAAATTTAGTTGTCCGTGGAGTCGCATTTGAAGAAGAAATTACTAAAGTTACCGTATTAGGCTTAACAAATTCATTAACCAGCCTATCAACAATTTTTACAACATTAGCTCATAATCATATCAACGTAGACATTATCATTCAAAGTACAACAGAAGCAGAAACAGCAAATCTTTCCTTCTCTATTAAAACGGAAGATTTAATGGAAACCTTACGTGTACTTGAAGATAATAAAGAATCATTGAACTATGACCAACTTGATGCCGAAAACAAACTAGCTAAAGTATCTATTGTCGGCTCAGGAATGATCTCCAATCCGGGGGTAGCGGCAAGAATGTTTGAAGTCCTTGCAGCAAACGATATCCAAGTAAAAATGGTCAGCACTTCAGAAATCAAAGTATCAGCCGTCGTCGAAGAAAAAAACATGCTTAAAGCAGTCGAAGCCCTGCATGAAGCGTTCGGACTTTCACAAGGTGCCTGACACCGTTGGTGGACATTTTCGGGAAATGTCCACCTTGGGTGGATAAACAAAAAAAGAAAAGCTTTCATAGGGAGAGTCAATTTTCCTATGAAAGCTTTTATCCTTTTAGATTTGATCTTTTTTATCCCATTTGACGGTGAATTGGACTTTATTGGATTTTTTGACAGGATGTTCAAAGGTTTCGGCAATGACCTCTTTTTGGAGTTCAATTTGTTGGGCTAAAAACCCGGCTTCCAGTTGAAAAAAATGCTCGGCTTTCGATTTTACCCGCGATACTATGAGAGGGCTCATTAGCTCAAATTCCATTTCATCCTTATTTTCACTTTTAATCTCTAATTGGCCCCAAGAGGCTGAGGAGAAAAATTCAATAATTTCATCATAAGTATGCAAAGGATATTTTCTCGCCAGTCGTTTGCCGGCCCAGTACAGGATTTCCGGGGTATCTTTGCCCAGAATCTCAGGCAAAACGGTTTCCCTGATTAATTCATAACCAAAAATTGAAACAGTTCTTGATTCATCTGAATTGATATCACGTTCTATTACAGTACTATCTTTCAAAAGTCTCCCCTCTTTCTATCATTCTATTATATACAATTTGTTTTTTATTTCATTACAGTTTTTTCGACAAATCAAAAAGAAATGAATGAAACTTTGTTATGTTACAATATTTTATTATGTTTATCATTATACTTATGTTGCCCATTAAAAGAAGAAATTTTTCTTTATAGATTCTGGTAAAAAATTGTATCATTATTGGACTTTCTTTCAATTATAAAACGCCTTGTGCCTAGTGATTTTACCAATCTTTTATAATATCAATATATTTAAAATAGTTTATTTTAATAAATACTTTTCTGTATACGTTTTCTTGACGCTATATGTCGATGGGAGTAAAATGGACATGTCACATAATTGTCACAGTGATGCTAGGTTTATCATAACTTTTGAAAACGGAAGATAAAAGGAAAAAACTTAACATCATGCTTACAAATTAAAGGGGGGTATATAATGGCGGGTAATCGAGAGTTTATTTATCGAAGATGGCATTCATTGCTGGGAGTTATTCCAATTGGTTTTTTTCTGATTGTGCACCTTACAGTCAACCATTATGCAACAGGGGGAGTAGAATCCTTTAACAAGGCAGCAAATTTCATGGAGAGTCTACCGTATCTGAACGTCCTAGAAATTGTATTAATTTTCTTACCATTATTATTTCATGCAATCTATGGACTGTATATTGCTTTTACTGCTAAAAACAATGCAAGCAGATATGGTTTTTTTAGAAACTGGATGTTCCTGCTGCAGCGTGTAACAGGTGTAATAACACTTATCTTTTTGGCATGGCATGTTTGGGAAACACGTATTGCTATGGCATTTGGAACAGCACTTAACTTCCAAATGATGCAAAATATTTTGTCTTCACCTTTCATGTTTGGTTTCTATTTGGTTGGAATTCTTTCAGCCATTTTCCACTTTTCAAACGGGTTATGGTCTTTCATGGTAAGCTGGGGAATTACAGTAACACCACGTTCTCAAGTAATTTCTACATACGTGACAATTGTAATTTTCGTGCTACTGTCCATAATTGGAATCCAAGCACTTGTAGCTTTTGTTTAATAACTGATGAATTTGTCAAACGAAAAAATTTTGGATTTTTGGATTAAGGGAGTGAGTCACGATGAGTAAAGGTAAGGTGATCATTGTCGGCGGCGGTTTAGCCGGCTTAATGGCAACCATCAAGGTTGCAGAACATGGAACACCGGTCGAATTGTTTTCTCTAGTACCGGTTAAACGTTCTCACTCTGTTTGTGCCCAAGGCGGTATTAATGGAGCTGTAAATACAAAAGGTGAAGGGGATTCCCCATGGATTCACTTTGACGATACGATTTATGGCGGCGACTTCCTAGCGAATCAGCCTCCTGTTAAAGCAATGTGCGATGCTGCACCGTTTATTATTAATTTATTTGACCGGATGGGTGTTATGTTTAACCGTACACCTGAAGGGTTATTAGACTTCCGCCGTTTCGGCGGCACCCAGCATCACCGTACTGCTTTTGCAGGTGCAACAACCGGTCAACAATTATTATATGCATTAGATGAGCAAGTTCGCCGTCATGAAGTAGATGGTTTGGTTACAAAGTATGAAGGCTGGGAATTCTTAGGAGCAGTAGTGGATGATGAAGGCGTATGCCGTGGAATTGTTGCTCAGGACTTGAAAACGATGGAAATAAGATCATTTACCGCGGATGCTGTTATCATGGCTACCGGCGGACCCGGTATTATTTTTGGAAAGTCCACGAATTCCGTTATTAATACGGGTTCTGCAGCATCTATCGTATATCAGCAGGGTGCTTATTATGCTAACGGCGAAATGATTCAAATCCATCCTACTGCCATACCGGGTGATGATAAACTTCGCTTAATGAGTGAATCTGCACGTGGTGAAGGCGGACGTGTGTGGACATATAAAGACGGTAAACCATGGTACTTCCTGGAAGAGAAATATCCCGCTTACGGGAACCTTGTACCACGTGATATTGCCACACGTGAAATTTTTGATGTTTGTGTCAATCAAAAATTGGGAGTTAATGGCGAAAACATGGTTTTCCTTGATTTATCCCACAAGGATCCGCACGAATTGGATGTAAAACTTGGCGGAATTATTGAGATTTATGAAAAATTCGTGGGTGATGACCCTCGAAAAGTTCCAATGAAAATATTCCCTGCTGTTCACTATTCAATGGGCGGACTATGGGTTGATTATGACCAGATGACTAATATTCCGGGTCTTTTTGCTGCCGGAGAATGTGATTATTCTCAGCACGGTGCGAACCGACTTGGTGCAAATTCATTGCTTTCAGCGGTATTCGGAGGAATGGTTGCGGGGCCAAATGCGATAAAATATATCGACGGACTTGAAAAGAGTACAGAAGCGGTACCATCTTCTGTTTTCGATCGTCATGTGAAAGAACAGGAAGAAAAATGGAACTCCATTTTGTCCTTAAATGGAACTGAAAATGCTTATGTTCTTCATAAAGAGCTTGGCGAATGGATGACAGATAATGTTACAGTTGTCCGCTACAATGACAGGCTATTAAAGACTGATGAAAAGATTCAAGAACTCTTGGAGCGTTACCAAAACATTAACATTAATGATACATCTAAATGGAGCAACCAAGGGGCTGCTTTTACAAGGCAATTACAAAACATGCTTCAATTGGCACGTGTTATTACGATTGGTGCATACAATCGTAATGAGAGCCGTGGTGCTCATTATAAACCTGATTTCCCTGAACGTAATGATGAGGAATTCTTAAAAACCACAATGGCAAAATTTGTCGATTCTAAAACTGCTCCAGCTTTCCATTATGAGGATGTAGATATATCCTTACTAAAGCCACGGAAGCGAGATTACACTACAAAGCATTAGAAGAAAGGGGAGTAGGAAAAAATGGCTGAAAATAAAACAGTTAAATTTATTATTCAACGTCAGGATAACGAAAATTCTGCCCCTTATGAGGAGGAATTTGAAGTTCCATATCGCCCGGGAATGAACGTTATTTCGGCTTTAATGGAAGTTCGTAGAAACCCTGTCAATGTAAAAGGACAAGCTTCAACTCCAATCACATGGGATATGAACTGTCTGGAAGAAGTTTGCGGTGCTTGCTCTATGGTTATCAATGGCAAACCGCGACAATCTTGTTCGGCACTTGTAGATCAACTTGAACAGCCGATCCGATTAGCACCAATGAGTACATTCCCGGTTGTCCGTGACCTTCAAGTGGACCGCAGCAGAATGTTTGATGCCTTAAAGAAAGTGAAAGCGTGGATTCCAATCGATGGAACGTATGACTTAGGACCTGGACCGCGTATGCCTGAGACAAAACGTCAATGGGCGTATGAGCTTTCTAAATGTATGACATGCGGTGTTTGCCTTGAGGCTTGCCCTAATGTTAATAGCAAATCAAACTTTATTGGTGCCCAGCCGCTTTCCCAAGTTCGTCTTTTCAATGCACATCCAACCGGGGCAATGAATAAGGCTGAACGTTTAGCAGCAATTATGGGTGACGGTGGTCTCGCCAATTGCGGGAACTCACAAAACTGTGTCCAATCCTGTCCAAAAGGTATTCCATTGACTACCTCAATTGCCGCGTTAAACCGTGATACGACCATCCAAGCATTTAGAAACTTCTTCGGAAGTGACCATAGTTAGTAAATTAAAAAACCTTCTTTTCGATAGTGGAAAAGAAGGTTTTTATCTTTATGAGGGGGAATTTATGTTACAGTGTATTTGTGAATTTAATATGGAAATACAGTGTTATTAGTATCGGTCTCAAAGTAAAGCAGGACGTCTTCTTAATGATCGATAGAAAAGGATGGTATGAAAAGGTGAAATCAAGGTTGCCTCTTATAATCATTTTTGTTGGCTTAATCATATTAGGTATTGGAATCTGGCAAATCGCTGATACGGATATTCAAACCTCGGCTTCTCTTAAAAAAGCGAAGGAAGTAATAGCTCGAAAGCCGGTGAATTACTCGCAAAATAAAGATGTTAAAAAAACCGAAAAAAAAAGTAAACCTCCAAGTTTTGGTGATTCTGTAGGTCTTTTGACCATTCCAAAGATTAATGCGGAATTAGCTATTGTAGAAGGTACAAATTCAGACGATCTTAAAAAAGGTGTAGGCCATTATAAAGGCTCTTTTTTTCCCAATGACCACGGGCAGATTGTGTTATCCGGACACAGAGATACTGTTTTTCGCCATTTAGGGGAGTTGAAAATCGGTGATACATTAGAAGTGAGCATGCCTTACGGGTCATTCATATATATAATTACCCGTACAAAAATTGTTGATTCTAATGATACTAGTATCATTACCTTACAACACAAACAAGAAGAATTAATTTTATCCACTTGTTATCCATTTTATTATGTAGGAAACGCTCCAAAAAGGTATATAATATACGCTAAGCCTAAATAAAATTCGACTGCTTAAAAGTTCCTGTACATTGTTAGGGACTTTTTATTTTTTGTCAGCAATAATGGAATTAGCAATTTAGGACCATAAATAAAATTAATTTTTAAAAAGGAACATTTTTTTAACAAATTCACTCTCCCGGAAGCAAATATAGTCACTTCATATGTATCGTTCACATATGATATGGTGACTAAATATATACCCACCCCACGGTTCATAACTGGCGAAGGCAAGGAGGGTCACAATACTTGAAGGAGAATGATTATACTCACAAGCCGTTACTCACCAAACGTGAAAGAGAAGTATTCGAACTGTTAGTACAAGACAAAACAACGAAGGAAATCGCTGGTGAATTATTTATAAGCGAAAAAACAGTTCGAAACCATATTTCAAATGCTATGCAAAAGCTTGGTGTAAAGGGGCGTTCACAAGCAGTTGTAGAGCTCCTTCGTATGGGAGAGCTAGAACTTTAATCACGACCGGCATCCTTATGGGAGGCCGGTTCATAATTTGTAAGGGAAGATTCCGCTTGAAATTTTGACGAAAAAAGTAGAAAATAAGAGAAAAGCTTTAAGACAATCAGCTGGAATAAATATATTTTTATGCAAGAAATGGTCTTGAGGGGAAGGCCTATTATAGGGGTGTTTAATAGATGGAACTCGAAAATATACAAAGAGTTAATGGGGATGTTGTCGCTAATATTGAAAAAGATTTACGCTACATATCCGGGATTATTAAGCAAAAGGGTAGAGAAATGTTAAGTAATTATAAAATTACTCCACCGCAGTTTGTTGCATTGCAGTGGCTTTTTGAAGATGGCGATATGACCATCGGTGAGCTTTCTAATAAAATGTATCTGGCATGCAGCACTACTACCGACCTGGTTGATCGGATGGAGAAAAATATGCTCGTCATCCGAGTAAAGGATCCGAGTGATCGCCGTGTAGTGAGAATTCACTTGCTCGAAGAAGGCGAGAGAATCATAGATGAAGTAATTAAAAAGCGTCAAAGGTATTTGGAGGAAGTGTTAAAGAATTTCTCAAGTGAAGAAATTCAATTTTTCCAAAACAATTTAATGAAACTGCATCAAGAAATGCGTTAGAATGAGGCGAGAAGTTTGAAACAACCGATAGGTGTTATTGATTCCGGTGTAGGTGGATTAACTGTAGCAAAAGAGGTTTTAAGGCAGCTCCCAAATGAAAAAATTATCTATTTGGGGGATACGGCACGGTGCCCATACGGCCCAAGATCTCTTAAGGAAGTAAAAAGGTTCACTTGGGAAATGACATCTTTTTTATTAGAAAAAAAGATAAAGATGCTTGTGATTGCGTGCAACACGGCAACCGCTGCCGTCCTCGAAGAAATTCGCAGGGAGCTAAAAATACCTGTGCTCGGGGTTATCAATCCGGGTGCACGTGCGGCAATCAAGCGGACAAAGAACTACCGCGTTGGGATTATCGGCACGGAAGGAACCGTCAAAAGCGGTGCTTATGAAAAGGCATTAAAATCGTTAAATAGCAGGCTTTTTGTAAAAAGCCATGCTTGTCCAAAATTTGTCCCTCTTGTTGAGAGTGGAGAATACGATGGACCAATCGCAGAAACAATTGTTGACGAAGCGTTACAGCCGTTACTTCAACAAAATTTAGATACGCTTATATTAGGATGCACCCATTATCCTTTGCTTGAACCATTGATTAAAACTGTGATGGGGAATCAGGTCCACGTCATTAGTTCAGGTGATGAGACAGCAAGAGAGATCAGTGCTATCCTTCAATATAACTGCTTGCTTGACTCGGTTGAGGACGAGCCGATTCATGAATTTTATACAACCGGTTCAACAGCGATTTTTTCAAAAATTGCCTCCCAGTGGCTTGGGATACCCATTAATAATGTGAAAAAAATAAAACTGTAAGCAGGGGCTCCTAAGGGCTTCTGCTTTTTTGTTAAATTTCATGTTTTTAAAAAGAATCTTTTCATTTTCTTGAAGAAAACGGTCTATTTTTCCCTTAGGCTCGTATACATGATAGTACAAACTGTCTTAGGGGGGAATTAATATGTCTAAAAATAAAGCTATAACCCTGGTTACGGCTATGTTTGCCTCTTCAGTACTATTATCAGGGTGCGGACTTTTTGGCAATGAAGTACAAAAGAAAATAGATCCGCCAAAAAGTGTCGCAATCAGCGATAAAAATGTTAGCAAGGATACGGCTTCAAAAAAGGAAAAGACCCAAGGGCTGGTAAAAACGGAATTATATCTTATTGATAAAAATGGCTATGTGGTACCGCAAACATTAGCGCTGCCAAAAACAGCTTCTCCTGCCAAACAGGCGTTGGAATACCTGGTTACCAATGGTCCTGTTTCTGAGATGCTGCCAAATGGATTTAGGTCCGTATTACCAGCAGATACCTCCCTTTCTGTAGCCATTAAGGACGGGGTAGCAACCGTAGATTTTTCGAAAGAATTTAAGAATTACCAGGCAGCAGACGAATTGAAAATTCTTCAATCGGTGACTTGGACATTGACTCAATTTAATTCCATCAAGCAAGTAAAGCTCCAAATGGCAGGTCATGAATTAACGCAAATGCCTGTAAAAGGAACCCCGATTAGTGAAAACCTATCAAGAGCGAGCGGTATTAATATTGATACGGCTGATGTAACTGATATTACAAATACAAAGCCTGTTACAGTTTATTATATTGGCGGCGTTGAAGGTTCGTACTACTATGTACCGGTTACACGCAGGGTTAGCAATAATGAGAAGGACAATATTGTTGCCGTAGTAAATGAATTAATTCAGGGACCTAGTGAAAAATCCAACCTTGTGTCTGAGTTTATGTCAGATGTAAAACTGCTTGGGACACCGAAGGTAGAAAACGGTAAGGTTACCCTGGACTTTAATGAAAATATTTACGGCAGCTTTAAGAAAAATATGATTTCACAGCATTTATTAGACACGCTAGTATTATCATTAACAGAACAAAAAGGAATTGACCAAGTAGCTGTTACCGTAAAAGGAAAAGCAGGATTAGTCAAAGAAGACGGTAAAAAATTAACTGCGCCTGTAACTCGTCCGGAAAAAGTAAATACGGGTAGTTTTTAAAAAAATATTTTTGTTATACTATATAGTGACCATGAAAGAGGTTGGCTTTAATGCCGCCTCTTCTTTATTTAGTTTGTTTCTTGCAAGCGGATATGCCGGTTAGAGAAGTGGGGGAATACCTCACAATGAAGGAGGAAGTTTTTGTGCGTGTAGATGGAAGAGAATCATTGCAATTAAGACCCATACATATTGAAACAAATTATTTGAAGCATCCCGAAGGTTCTGTCCTCATTTCTGTGGGTGATACGAAGGTGATTTGCACTGCCAGTATAGAAGATCGAGTGCCGCCTTTTATGAGAGGAGAAGGTAAAGGATGGATTACTGCCGAATATTCGATGCTTCCCCGAGCAACGGAATCCCGAAACATAAGAGAGTCTTCCAAAGGGAAGGTATCAGGAAGGACAATGGAAATTCAACGGTTAATTGGCCGTGCCTTACGGGCGATTGTCGATTTAGGAGCTATTGGGGAAAGAACGGTATGGATTGATTGTGATGTCATTCAAGCCGATGGAGGAACCCGTACAGCATCGATTACGGGTGCGTTTGTAGCGATGGCTCTTGCCTTAAATGCGTTAGCTGAGAAAAAGGCGATTAAATTTCCAATTACCGATTACTTAGCAGCTACGAGCGTAGGAGTTTTAAAAAATAACCAGACTGTACTAGATTTAAACTATGCTGAAGATTCAAAAGCACAAGTGGATATGAATGTTGTCATGACCGGTAATGGAGAATTCGTTGAGCTCCAAGGCACGGGCGAGGAATCTACCTTTTCTTATGCACAGCTTCAAGAGTTATTGCATGCAGCCCAAGAAGGGTTAATGGAGCTTTTTGAACAACAAAAAATAGCCCTTGGAAATGAGATTACAAAAAAAATAGAAGAGAGAAGAAAGAAATAGAGGAGATCCGAAATGAAAGAAGTTATTATTGCGACAAAAAACCCTGGAAAAGCGAAGGAATTTGAGCATATTTTTGCATCAAGGGGAATTGCGGTTCGAACGCTGCTGGATTTTCCGGAAATCGCAGATGTCGAAGAAACAGGCACTACTTTTGAAGAGAATGCCATTCTGAAAGCAGAGGCTGTTTCACGTCTATTAAATAAAATGGTAATCGGTGATGATTCAGGACTAATGGTCGATGCGCTTGAAGGACGACCGGGAATTTATTCTGCCCGATATGCAGGAGAGCAAAAAGATGATCAAGCAAATACGGATAAAGTTCTTAGCGAATTAACAGACATTCCAACAGAGGAGCGAGCCGCCCGATTTTATTGTGCCTTAGCGATTGCTATGCCAAAGCAAAAAACAATTACCGTTTCAGGAACCTGTGAAGGCCAAATACTTGCAGAACGAAGAGGTACAAATGGCTTTGGCTATGACCCGGTTTTTTATTTGCCGGAAAAAGGACTGTCTATGGCGGAACTGCCATCCTCAGAAAAAAACAAAATCAGTCATCGCGCAAATGCGTTGAAAAAACTAGACACTGTTCTTGATTCTATACTAGAAAGAACTAACCAATCATGAGCAAAATTTTAATCGTAAGCGATAGCCATGGATTGACAAAAGAGCTCGAGATTTTACGGGAGAGGCATGTTCAGGAAGTCGATTTAATGATTCATTGCGGTGATTCACAACTAATGCCTGATGAACAACCTATTTCAGGTTATTTAACGGTAATGGGAAATTGTGATTTTGGCGGCTATCCATTGGAAACAGTCACAGAGATTGGCGACCGCAAAATATTTATTACCCATGGGCATAAATATTCTGTTAAAACGTCATTGATGAACTTAAAATATAAGGCTCAGGAATTTAACGCCAATATTGTTTGTTTTGGTCACTCTCATGTCATAGGTGCAGAAGTAATAGACGGGATTCTCTTTTTAAATCCGGGAAGTATCCGGCTGCCACGGGAGCGGTTTGAAAAAACATATATGATTCTGGATTTAATTGATGATAGGATAAAACTTTCTGTGTTTGAGTTAAATGGGCGGGAACTCGCGGATTTAGCTCGGGAATTTGTATTACCAAAAAGATAGAGGATCTCCCCTCTATCTTTCTTAAAAAATTAATGAAAACATGTTGACTTTTAAATATCAGGATTATATAATAAATCTTGTCTTCGATAACTTAATATGTCCCAGTAGCTCAGCCGGATAGAGCATACGCCTTCTAAGCGTACGGTCGGGAGTTCGAATCTCTCCTGGGACGCTAACTAAAAAGTGCAAATAAGCACTTTTTTTGTTTTAACCTCTTATTTCGTATGATTTAAGAGTTTTTTTGTCTTTTCTATTTTTCCGTGCTACACTATTTTTCAATACAAACGTAAGGACGGTTTTTTATGAAAAAACGGGGAAAAACACAAAGAAAAGATAATGTCATCTTCTTTCCCGGACTCGAAAAAAGATTAGCAGACAAAGGCTTAGAAAGCCTGCAAAAGAAAAATTTTGCTGAAGCTATTACCTTTTTGGAAGAGGCAAGAGGGCTTGATGCGGATAATGGTGACGTTTTAATCGGGCTTGTGCTCGCCTATTTTGAAGCAGCTTCTTTTCATAAAGCAAAAGAGTTGGCTAATGAGATGCTGTTGAAGGGGATCGGTGACTATTTTCAGTTGGTCGACCTTTATTTAACCATTCTCATTCAGCTTCATGAATACCCTGAAATTGTGTCAACAATCGAAGCGCTTTTAGAAGAAAAAGAAATTCCGCCGGAAAAACTGGATCACTTTTTAACCATCCTTCAGTTCAGCCGCCGTATGGCGGAGAATATTCAGCCTGAGTTAAATGATGATTTACCCGAGGAAAAGGAGCTGAATAAGTTAAATCTTTTTTCCTTACATAATTTGAATCAACAAATGTTGGTAATAGCAAATCTGGCAGAAAAAAATGTTCGTCCGTATATTCCTGAAATCCAAGCCTATTTAATCGCAGAAGATGGCCATCCTTTTCTAAAAACGATGCTGCTGACTCTTTTAAAAGAACAAGAATATGACAAAGAATTAACGGTAAACAAATTTAATATTCCACTGAAAATTATTCCAACTGAACTCCCGGAAATTAATTTACAGCCAAAAATGAAAGAGATAGTAGAATTATTAAGAGATAGATTGGAAAATAGTAATCCTGTTCTTTTTGAAAATATTATAGGATTGGTTGAACGGATTTTTTTTATCAGCTATCCATTCGACCTTCAACAGGAAAACACCGATGCATGGGCCGCAGCTTTTCATTTACTGGCGCATGATTACCTTGGAATAGAGCCTGAAATTAACAATATCTCTAGCGAATATCAGGTTTCAAGTGAAAAAATTAAGCTTGCAATGGCCAAAATAAGGGGAATAGAAGAAATTTCATATCCTAATATATAGGTATTGCTGTTGAAAGAAGATAAACCTATGTTATAATGTAGGGGTTGCACCCGTGTAAAAATAAAAATTTTACAGCAAAAGAGGATATTGACTTGATAGACAAGCATATTCCTACTAATTCGTTAAGAATGAAATGAGAATAGATTGTTGGAGGGAAATTAGTATGACTGCAAAGTGGGAAAAGTTAGAAGGAAACCGCGGTGTTCTTACAGTTGAAGTAAGTGCAGAGGAAGTAAGCAAAGGCTTAGAAGCGGCATTCCAAAAAGTAGTTAAACAAGTTAGCGTTCCGGGATTCCGTAAAGGAAAAATGCCTCGTGGAATGTTTGAAAAGCGTTTCGGTGTTGAATCTCTTTATCAAGATGCATTAGATATTATTCTACCGGAAGCATACGGAAATGCTATTGACGAAGCAGGTATTGAGCCGGTTGACCGTCCTGACATCGACATTGAGCAAATGGAAAAAGGCAAAGAACTTATTTTCAAAGCTACGGTTACAGTTAAACCGGAAGTGAAATTAGGCGAGTACAAAGGCTTAGAAGTAGAAGAGTTAGATACTAACGTAACAGATGAAGATATCCAAGCTGAATTAACAACTCTTCAAAACCGCCAAGCAGAACTAGTGGTAAAAGAAGAAGGCACTGCTGAAAACGGTGATACAGTTGTTATCGACTTTGAAGGATTCGTTGATGGCGAAGCATTTGAAGGCGGTAAAGCTGAAAACCATTCATTAGAGTTAGGCTCCGGATCTTTCATTCCCGGTTTTGAAGAGCAACTGGTAGGATTAGCTGCCGGTGAATCAAAAGATGTCGAAGTAACGTTCCCGGAAGAATACCATGCTGCCGAGCTAGCTGGTAAACCGGCAACTTTCAAAGTTACTGTTCATGAAATTAAAGGCAAAGAGCTTCCTGCATTAGATGACGAGTTTGCAAAAGATGTAGATGACGAAGTTGAAACTTTAGATGCATTAAAAGAAAAAATCAGAACTCGTTTAACAGATAGCAAAAAGCACGAAGCTGAACATCATGTTCGTGACTCAGTAGTAGAAAAAGCTGCTGCAAATGCAGAAGTTGAAATTCCTGAAGTTATGATTGAAAACGAAGTAAACCGCATGTTGCAAGAATTCGAGCAACGCTTACAAATGCAAGGTATGAATCTTGAGCTTTACTTCCAATTCTCAGGTCAAGACGAAAAAGCATTGCGTGCACAAATGAAAGAAGAAGCAGGGAATCGTGTACGTGTGAACTTAACGCTTGAAGCGATTGCTAAGGCTGAAAATCTTGAAGTGACTGACGAAGATGTAAATGCTGAACTTGAGAACATGGCTGGAATGTACAACATGACTGTTGACAGCATTAAGAAAGCACTTGGCGGTCTTGAAGGCATTAAAGCAGACCTTAGTCTTAAAAAAGCAGTTGACTTTCTTGTTGAAAACAAGAAATAATGATAAATAAATCCGGGCACGATTTTAATCGTGCCTTGTTTTATACAAGTTTTGAATTACATATTATAATAAGTAAAGGGAAACCTTTTTAACAATGGACAGGCAGGAAATTGACAATTACATAGCGAATTCATTAATTCCCGGTAAGTTTAAGATTTATTTTTAAAAATAATGGTAATGCTTATTGAGTACATAAGTTTTTATTTAAAGAGCGTTTCCAAACAAAAAAATTAGACATAATAGAGTAAAGCTTTTTATTTCCAGTCCATTGGCTTTATGTGTTACAATGCAGTACATATACAAAAAATGTTTCAAGAAGACTCGGATTTGTTTAGATTCTAGAGCATAATTATGGTTTTTAACAAGGTCCAAGGGGTGAAAAGATTGTTTAAATTTAATGATGAAAAAGGACAATTAAAGTGTTCCTTCTGTGGTAAGACACAGGATCAAGTCCGTAAATTAGTTGCCGGTCCTGGAGTTTATATATGTGACGAATGTATCGAGCTTTGCACAGAAATCGTTGAGGAAGAACTTGGAACAGAAGAAGAAGTAGAATTTAAAGACGTTCCAAAACCAAAAGAAATCTGTGAAATTCTTGATGAATACGTCATTGGTCAAGATCAGGCAAAAAAGTCGCTGTCAGTTGCAGTTTATAATCACTACAAGCGTATCAATTCCAATAGTAAAATTGACGACGTTGAGCTCTCTAAGAGTAATATTTGTATGATCGGACCGACTGGAAGCGGTAAAACATTGTTAGCGCAAACGTTGGCTCGTATTTTAAATGTACCGTTTGCTATAGCCGATGCAACTTCTCTTACCGAAGCTGGCTATGTTGGGGAAGACGTTGAGAACATTTTATTAAAATTGATTCAGGCTGCGGATTATGATGTTGAAAAAGCAGAAAAAGGCATAATTTATATTGATGAAATTGATAAAATTGCCCGTAAATCTGAAAATCCTTCCATTACCAGAGATGTTTCCGGTGAAGGTGTTCAGCAGGCATTATTGAAAATTCTTGAAGGTACCGTTGCAAGTGTTCCTCCTCAAGGCGGAAGAAAGCATCCGCATCAAGAATTTATTCAAATTGATACAACCAATATCTTATTTATCTGTGGCGGAGCCTTTGATGGAATCGAGCCGATTATTAAACGTCGCTTAGGTCAAAAAGTGATCGGTTTCGGATCAGATTTGAAGTCACAGGAAATTGGGCAAAAAGAGCTTCTTTCTAAAGTATTGCCTGAAGACTTGCTCCGTTTTGGATTAATTCCGGAATTTATCGGCCGTCTTCCGGTTATTGCAAGCCTTGAACAGCTTGATGAAGATGCATTGATTGAAATTTTAACGAAGCCAAAAAATGCTTTAGTTAAACAATATCAAAAAATGCTTGAAATCGATGATGTGAATTTGGAATTTGAAGAGGGCGCACTAAAAGAAATTGCCAAGAAAGCAATTGAACGTAAGACAGGGGCCCGTGGCCTGCGTTCCATCATTGAAGGAATCATGCTTGATGTCATGTTTGACCTTCCTTCACGTGATGATATCACTAAGTGTATTATTACAAAGGAAACAGTTGTGGATAACAGCATACCGAAACTTGTTTTAGAAGATGGTACAGTTGTTGATGAAGAAAGAAAAACATCTGCATAACAAAAAGGACCCGGCTTGTAGCCGGGTCCTTTTTGTAAGGATAAGAAAGTATAAATTTTGACTTTGAGAATTGTCTAGCTTCAGCGCCCAGCGGCTAGTGAACTTCGCTCTTCTCCCTACGATAAGTCAACATCGGATCGCTCCGCTCTCCGTGTTTCCTTTATCTCAGTCGAAGTGCTCCAGTCCTGTCGTGCGCTAAACGGGCGCTTGCGCTTTTATTATTTTTCTGGTTTATTCCAACCCTCAGAAGGAAATACTTATTAATATCTATTAAAGTATTGAGTTTCATGAGGAGGGCATTTATATGAGTTGGACGGGGATTGCCTTATTTATACAGCTTTTTTTCGGAATCATCATTGGGCTGTATTTTTGGAATTTGCTGAGGAATCAGCGGACACAAAAAGTCTCCATCGATCGGGAATCCCGAAAAGAAATGGAACAGCTTCGAAAAATGAGATCCATTTCATTAACAGAACCATTGGCTGAGAAAGTACGACCTACTAGCTTTCAAGATATTGTCGGCCAAGAGGATGGAATAAAATCTTTAAAAGCAGCATTATGTGGACCCAACCCACAACATGTAATCATTTACGGTCCGCCGGGAGTAGGTAAAACGGCAGCTGCCCGATTAGTTCTCGAGGAAGCAAAAAAGAATCAAAAGTCTCCATTTAAACCTGCATCCGTTTTTATTGAATTGGATGCGACAACAGCCAGATTTGATGAACGGGGAATTGCCGATCCGTTAATCGGTTCTGTTCACGATCCAATTTATCAAGGGGCAGGTGCAATGGGACAAGCGGGAATCCCACAGCCAAAGCAGGGGGCGGTAACAAATGCCCATGGCGGCGTGCTGTTTATTGATGAAATAGGGGAATTGCATCCAATCCAAATGAATAAGCTTTTAAAAGTTTTGGAGGATCGGAAGGTATATTTAGAAAGTGCTTATTATCATGAGGAAAATACACAAATTCCAACACATATCCATGACATTTTTAAAAACGGACTTCCAGCTGATTTTCGCCTAATAGGGGCGACAACAAGGACACCAAATGAAATTCCCCCAGCCATTCGTTCACGCTGTATGGAGGTTTTCTTTAGGGATTTAAATCAAGAAGAGGTCCTAACCGTTGCCAAAAAAGCAGCTGACAAAGTAGGTCTTAAGATAAATGAATCAGGCGTAGAAACACTTTCCAATTATGCAAGAAATGGGCGGGAAGCAGTCAATATGGTTCAAATTGCTGCCGGACTCGCCATAACAGAAGATCGTGATTTTATTAAGGATGAAGAAATTGAATGGGTCATTCATTCCAGCCAAATGACACCAAGGATGGAAAGAAAGATTAACGATATTTCACACGTGGGTCTTGTGAATGGACTGGCTGTCTATGGACCAAATTCCGGTGCACTTCTTGAAATAGAAGTAACCGTCATCCCGGCTAAAGAAAAAGGATCAATCAATATTACGGGAATTGTTGATGAAGAAAGTATTGGCGGACAAGGAAAATCGATTCGCAGAAAGAGTATGGCTCGTGGCTCGATTGAAAATGTTATTACAGTTTTAAGATCGATGGGTGTTCCGGCAGATGATTTTGATATTCATGTCAACTTCCCTGGAGGGGTACCGATTGATGGACCGTCAGCCGGTATCGCGATGGCTACAGGAATCTATTCAGCTATTTATAAAATCCCGATTGACAATAAAGTAGCCATGACGGGTGAAATCAGCATTCATGGGAATGTAAAACCAATCGGCGGCGTATATCCAAAGGTGAAAGCAGCGAAAAAAGCCGGTGCAAAAACAGTTATCATTCCGGAAGAAAATATGCAGTCAATCTTAAACGAAATCGACGGAATTAATATCGTTCCGGTTACTCATTTACATGAAGTTTTCGAAATTGCTCTCGTAAATGGTTTAATAAAAAATGATGCAATTCCAGCTTCGATCGAACTTTCAAAAAAAGAAACGATTTAGATAAAACTTCGGTTTGTGAACAGCTTACAAACCGAAGTTTTTTCTTGCGAATTCTAATCTGAATTTAGGAAGATTTCCTTATGTTTGGGAAAAATAAATCATATGAAAGAAGTGGATTCTTTATAATTAGACACTTTTTTGCAAATGAGATAGAATTGTACAAAGACTATTCCTAGCAGGAAAATTGAATTTTGCATGTGGAGGTGCAGTATTTTGGCGAAAAATAACGAATTGATCGTCCCCCTCCTGCCGCTTCGAGGGTTACTTGTATATCCGACGATGGTCCTTCATTTAGATGTTGGCCGTGAAAGATCTGTACAGGCCCTGGAAAAAGCGATGGTAGATGACCATTTAATATTTTTAACAACACAAAAGGATGTTTCAATAGATGAACCTTCCGAGGAAGACCTTTATAAGCTTGGAACCTTAACAAAGGTTAAACAAATGCTAAAACTACCTAATGGGACAATTAGAGTTTTGGTTGAAGGATTAAACAGAGCTGAAATCGTAACATTTCATGATGATGACGATTATTACTCCGTTACTATTAAAACGTACGAGGATCCCGATACAAAAGATGTCGAAGACCAAGCGTTGATGAGAACAATGCTTGAATATTTCGAGCAATACATAAAATTATCAAAAAAAATCTCAGCTGAAACGTTTGCATCCGTTACAGACATCGAGGAACCCGGGAGAATGGCTGATATCATCTCCTCTCATTTGCCGATTAAGCTGAAGGATAAACAGGAAATCCTAGAAACCATCGACGTTAAAGAGAGGGTAAACCGTGTCATTGATACCATTCATAATGAAAAAGAAGTATTAAATCTTGAAAAGAAAATTGGCCAACGTGTTAAACGGTCCATGGAAAGAACGCAAAAAGAGTATTATTTACGGGAACAAATGAAGGCCATTCAGAAGGAATTAGGCGATAAAGAAGGAAAAACAGGGGAAATTGCCGAACTAACAGAAAAAATTGAGCAAGCAGGCATGCCCGAACAAGTTCATCAAACCGCACTTAAAGAGCTGGACCGTTATGAAAAAGTCCCATCAAGCTCCGCAGAAAGTGCTGTAATCAGAAATTATATTGAATGGTTAATTACTTTACCATGGTCGAATAAGACTGAGGATGACATTGATATCCTCCGTGCCGAGAGAATTTTAGATCAAGATCATTATGGACTTGAAAAAGTAAAGGAACGTGTATTGGAATTTTTAGCTGTTCAAAAATTGACCAACTCCTTAAAAGGACCTATTCTATGTCTTGCCGGACCTCCGGGGGTCGGGAAAACAAGCCTTGCCAGGTCGATCGCGACATCCCTCAATCGTCATTTTGTTCGCGTTTCACTTGGCGGTGTTCGCGATGAGTCGGAAATTCGCGGCCATCGGAGAACATATGTTGGAGCGATGCCTGGCCGGATCATTCAGGGGATGAAAAAAGCAGGAACGATAAACCCTGTATTTTTATTAGATGAAATTGATAAAATGTCAAACGATTTCCGGGGAGACCCCTCCGCGGCAATGCTGGAAGTATTAGACCCGGAACAAAATCATAATTTTAGCGATCATTATATTGAAGAGCCGTACAATTTATCAAAAGTCATGTTCATTGCCACGGCCAATAACCTGTCAACCATTCCGGGACCGCTGTTAGACAGAATGGAGATTATTACTATTGCCGGCTATACAGAGCTGGAAAAAGTTCATATTACCAGAGATCATTTGTTGCCGAAGCAAATTAAAGAGAATGGACTGACAAAAGGAATTCTTCAAGTTCGTGAAGATGCAATTCTGAAAGTTGTCCGCTATTATACCCGCGAAGCAGGGGTCCGCAGCCTTGAGCGCCAGATGGCGACGATTTGCCGTAAAACGGCGAAGATTGTTGTTTCCGGAGAGAAAAAGCGGGTTGTCATCACAGAAAAGAACGTAGAGGAATTTTTAGGGAAACCAAAATTCCGCTATGGTCAAGCAGAAACCGAGAACCAGGTTGGGGTTGCAACAGGTTTAGCCTATACCACTGTCGGAGGAGACACACTGCAAATCGAAGTTTCGTTATCACCCGGCAGAGGTAAGCTTGTCTTAACAGGCAAGCTTGGAGATGTAATGAAGGAATCCGCTCAAGCTGCATTCAGTTATGTCCGTTCCAAAGCAAAGGAACTTGGAATTGAAGATAACTTCCACGAGAAATATGATATTCATATTCACGTTCCTGAAGGCGCTGTACCAAAGGATGGGCCTTCAGCGGGTATTACGATTGCGACTGCACTTGTATCGGCATTATCCGGAAGACCTATCCGCCGTGAAGTAGGAATGACAGGAGAAATCACGTTACGTGGCCGGGTCCTTCCAATTGGCGGATTAAAAGAGAAAACACTTAGTGCTCACCGTGCGGGGTTAACCAAGGTGATCCTTCCAAAGGATAATGAAATGGATATAGATGATATACCGGATAGCGTAAGAAATGAAATGGAGTTTGTACTTGTTTCTCATGTAGATGAAGTATTAAAACATGCCCTTTTAGAAGGTGGCGTGAAATGAAAGTAATAAGTTCAGAAATTGTCATCAGTGCAGTTAAGCCGGACCAGTACCCGGAAACGGATCTGCCTGAATTTGCATTAGCAGGTCGCTCGAATGTGGGCAAATCTTCGTTTATCAATAAAATGCTCAATCGAAAAGGTCTAGCCCGTATATCATCAAAGCCCGGGAAAACACAAACGCTTAATTTTTATGTTATTAATGAAGTTCTTCATTTTGTTGATGTACCAGGGTATGGATATGCAAAGGTATCTAAAAGTGAGCGTGCAGCCTGGGGGAAAATGATTGAAACGTATTTAACGACTCGGGAGCAATTAAAAGCCGTTATCCAAATTGTTGATTTACGGCATCCGCCAACCGAAGATGATGTAATGATGTATGATTTTCTTAAGCATTATGAAATCCCGTGTATCATTGTGGCGACAAAAGCTGATAAAATCCCTAAAGGGAAATGGCAGAAACATTTGAAGATAACTCGTGAAACACTTAATTTTGATAAAAATGACCATATGATTCTTTTCTCATCAGAAACAGGCTTGGGAAAAGATCAGGCATGGGCAATTCTAGAAAGTTATATGTAAAAAAATAAACGCCGTGGCTTAGCCGCGAGCGTTTATTTTTTCTTTTTTAACAAAAAATAAATACCAATAATAATGATGAGAGCGGGCCAAAATTTCAATATTTGTGACATGCCGTTTTGCACAATTCCAAGGTACCCGGCAATTTTATCATAAAATAAAAGCAATAATGCCCAGACTAAAAAGAGGAAAGCTTGAAATAATCCTGTTCCTGTTTTTTGGAAACGCAGGAAAAAACCAAGGGATAGGATTAATATAAATGGTCCAATATTATTATCAGGCCAAAAGGTTAAACGGCCCGCAATATGAAAATGAAGACCAAAACCAAGTAAAATAACACCGGGAAGAATGGCTTCGTAATCCTTTGCCACATAGCCTTGAGCTAAGAAAGCAATTCCCGTAATAATAATTAAGGTCGGCCAAGTATAAAAATTCTGAAACAAGGTAATGCCTGATTGCTGCAAAAAAAAGTAGGCGCCAAAGCCAATTAGAATAATACCGGGAAATATCCGCTGATTTTTCATCCAAAACACCACTTCCAGAAAGGTTCACTTGAATATATTCTCATTTTTTGATACTGTACATAAGGAAGTATTTGTCGATAATTATAACAAAACACTTTTCATTTTCTAATATTATCATAATAGTTTCATTATCTGGTCACATTTCTTAAGCGAAAATTAAAAAAGCCCATGGTATAATCAGACTAATTATTTATGTAATTTTTATTTGGGGGTGTTCTTTTCAATGCATATATTAGTGATCGGTCTAAATTATAAAACTGCCCCTGTTGAAATACGTGAGCGGTTGACCTTTAATGAATCCGATCTTTTGGATGCCATAAAAAAGTTAAACGCGAAAAAAAGCATCCTGGAAAATATCATTTTATCTACATGTAACCGTACAGAAATTTATGCGGTCGTCGATCAGTTACATACTGGCCGCTACTATATTAAAGAATTTCTATCAGAATGGTTCGGACTTGAACAAGCGGAGTTTTCTCCATATTTATTTGTATATGAAGAAGATGGCGCAGTTGAGCACCTGTTTAACGTGACTTGCGGACTCCATTCGATGGTATTAGGTGAAACACAAATTTTAGGTCAGGTCCGTTCCAGCTTTATCTTAGCTCAAGAAGAAGGTACTACCGGCACCGTGTTTAACCATTTATTTAAGCAGGCCATAACCTTGGCAAAACGAGGCCACTCCGAAACTGATATTGGTGCGAATGCTGTTTCTGTCAGCTATGCGGCAGTGGAATTAGCGAAGAAAATATTTGGTTCTCTTGACAATAAGCATGTTTTAATTTTTGGAGCGGGAAAAATGGGCGAGTTAGCAGCCCAAAACCTGCATGGCAACGGTGTTAAAAAAGTTACCGTGATTAATCGAACCTTTGAAAAAGCAAAAGAACTTGCGAATCGTTTTGGCGGAGATGCAAAAACAGCGGATGAACTGCAAAGATCTTTAGCGGATGCCGATATCCTCATAAGCTCGACAGGGGCGAAGGATTTTGTTATTTCAAAAGAGATGATGATACAAGTAGAAAAAATGCGCAAGGGCAAGCCATTATTTATGGTTGATATTGCAGTGCCACGCGACTTGGATCCGAAAATTGCAGAGATTGAAAACGTATTTTTATACGATATCGATGATTTAGAAGGGATTGTTGAGGCCAATCTGCAGGAGCGTAAGAAGGCCGCAGCTAAGATCAATCTCATGATTGAAAAAGAAATTGTTGAATTTAAGCAGTGGCTTGGAACGCTCGGAGTCGTCCCTGTGATTACGGCTCTTAGGGAAAAAGCCCTGGCAATCCAGTCGGAAACTATGGTCAGCCTTGAGCGCAAGCTTTCCCATTTATCCGACCGTGATTTAAAAGTCTTAAACAAGCACACAAAGAGTATTATAAATCAACTTTTAAAGGACCCTATTTTACAGGCAAAAGAATTGGCTGCCAGACCTGATGCGGAACAGGCATTGGACTTATTTATGAAGATATTTAATATTGAAGAACTTACCCGAGATCATTATTTGAAAGCAGCCGAAACCGATAAAATTATGGTTCATGTTCCGCAGGCTTCTTTTCAGCCGTAAGGGGTTGTGTCTATGTTTAGTATCCATGTGACACGGCTGCATGAACTAACAGTTGTTCTATATGCCTTTAGCGTGTTGTTATATTTTTTTGATTTTCTCAACCATAACCGGAAGGCAAACCGAATTGCCTTCTGGTTACTTGCATTTGTTTGGATTTTACAAACAGGATTTTTATTTTTGTATATGGTGAAAACAGGAAGGTTTCCTGTTCTGACCATTTTTGAGGGTCTTTATTTTTACGCATGGGTATTGGTCACTTTATCACTTGGGATCAATCGATTACTCAGAATTGACTTTATCGTCTTTTTTACGAATATACTCGGATTTATTGTTATGGTTATTCATACATTTGTTCCGGAACAATATGGTTCTCATGTTGTTGGCAAGCAGCTCGTTTCTGAACTATTGTTAATCCATATCACAATGGCGATTCTCTCATATGGAGCTTTTTCTCTCTCCTTTGTTTTTTCTCTATTATATCTTCTCCAATACGACTTATTGAAAAGGAAGAAATGGGGAAAAAGACTATTAAGGCTTGCCGATTTAAATAAGCTTGAGCGATCATCATACATATTGGCTGTTATTGGTGTTCCAATGCTGATACTAAGCCTGATTTTAGGCTTACAGTGGGCTTTTCTCAAAGTTCCCGGAATGCCCTGGTACGATATGAAAATCATTGGTTCCTTTCTGTTATTAACGGCCTATAGCATTTACTTGTATTTGCATATTGTCAAAGGGTTTGCAGGAAAGTCATTGGCATTATGGAATGTAGCTTCATTTTTAATCGTGTTAATTAATTTTTTCTTATTTGGTAAATTATCATCCTTTCATTTTTGGTACGGGTAAAACTTAGGAGGCAGTCATGAGAAAAATTATTGTAGGTTCCAGAAGAAGTAAGCTTGCTTTAACACAAACTAATTGGGTAATCGAACAGCTAAAAAAGCTTGGGGCTCCATTTGAATTTGAAGTAAAAGAAATTGTGACAAAAGGGGACAAAATTCAAGATGTAACCCTTTCAAAAGTAGGCGGTAAAGGGTTATTTGTTAAAGAAATCGAACAGGCCATGCTAAATAAAGAGATTGATATGGCTGTTCATAGTATGAAAGACATGCCTGCAGAATTGCCTGAGGGGTTAACGATCGGTTGTATTCCTTTCCGTGAGGACCATAGAGATGCTTTAATTTCCAGAGGCCATATTAAGTTAAAGGATTTAAAAAAGGGTGCAATTATTGGTACGAGCAGCCTGCGACGCAGTGCCCAGCTTTTAGTCCAGCGCCCGGATTTAGAGATTAAATGGATCCGCGGTAATGTTGATACAAGATTAGCTAAATTAGAAGAAGAAGAATACGATGCCATCATATTAGCCGCAGCAGGACTTTCCCGCCTTGGCTGGGCATCTGATGTAGTGACTGAATTTTTAGATGCGGATATTTGTATACCCGCTGTTGGTCAGGGAGCATTATCAATCGAATGCCGCGAGAACGACCGGGAGCTTTTAGAGGTTTTTGAAAAATTCACCTGTAAGAAAACGGAAAGAGCGGTAAAAGCGGAGCGGGCTTTCCTGCAAAAAATGGAAGGCGGCTGTCAGGTGCCAATTGCCGGTTTCGCTCATGTGGATGATAATGATGAAGTGGTTTTAAATGTTTTAGTCGCTTCCCCTGAAGGACAGGAGATTTACAAAGAGGAACTTAGGGGACAAAACCCGGAGGAGCTGGGGGTTAAGGCTGCAGATCTTTTAATTCAAAAAGGTGCTAAAGATCTGATTGAAAAGGTGAAACGGGAGCTTGAGGGTCAATGATCAAATCATTTCCTCTGCTGGAAAAAAAAGTTCTTGTTCCAAGGGGAGAAAATCAAGCGAAACCCTTTTCACAGCTCATTGAAAAATATGGAGGGATTCCGATTGAAATCCCTCTTATTGCCTTTCGCCCGATTGAGATAAATCAACGCCTTCAAACCATTTTGATGGCACTTAATACATATGACTGGATTATTTTTACTAGCAATGTAACGGTAGAAACATTTTTTTCTTTTTGTACAATCGCTGATTTGGAGACTTTTCCAAAGATCGCTGTGATTGGAAAAAAAACGGAAGAAGGACTGCTGGAGAAAGGATTAATGCCTGAGTTTGTACCATCGGCATATGTTGCCGAATCATTTGTCGAAGAGTTTTTGCCCAAAGTTAATAAAGGTTCGAAGATATTAATTCCAAAAGGGAATCTTGCCAGGGAATATATAGCGGCTTCTTTAATAGAATACGGAGCCCATGTTGATGAAGTAGTTATTTATGAAACGTTTATGCCCAACGAAAGCTGCGAGAAATTAGCTGGAATGCTTGTCAAAAAACAGCTTGATATTTTACTGTTTACAAGCCCGTCAACGGTTGATCACTTTATGGAAACGGTGTCTCGGTATAAGCTTGATAACCTTCTAAAAGATTGTATATTCGGCTGTATTGGACCATCTACCGAGAAAAAATTACGTGCATATGGATTACCCGTCCATGCTTCACCAAAAGAATATACAGTAAAAGAAATGGTTAAGAGTACGATTGCATACTTAGAAATGGAGGAATTATAAATGGAACTTCAATTTAAGCGTCATCGCCGTTTACGTTCAAGTGCAAGCATGCGTGCACTTGTCCGGGAAAATCACTTGAAAGCGGAAGACTTTATTTATCCGCTGTTTATTTATGAAGGTGAAAACATTCGAAATGAAGTCTCATCGATGCCAGGGGTATTCCAAGTATCCATGGACCATCTTCAAGCAGAAATGGAAGATATTGCAGAACACGGAATTAAGTCTGTTTTATTATTTGGGATTCCTTCCACCAAAGATGAGTGCGGTCAGCAAGCATATCATGATCATGGCATTGTACAAGTTGCGACCCGTTTTATAAAAGAAAAATTCCCGGAAATTATTGTTGTTGCGGATACATGCTTGTGTGAATATACAAGCCACGGTCACTGCGGGGTTGTTGAAGGCGAGAAAGTCTTAAACGATCAATCGCTTGATTTACTTGTGAAAACTGCGGTGGCGCAAGCTAGAGCAGGAGCAGATATTATTGCTCCTTCTAACATGATGGATGGCTTTGTTGCCGCCATTCGTGCAGGTTTAGATGAAGCCGGTTTTACTGAAGTGCCAATAATGTCATATGCGGTTAAATATGCTTCAGCTTTTTACGGTCCATTCCGTGAGGCAGCAGAAGGTGCGCCGCAGTTTGGCGATCGTAAGACCTATCAGATGGACCCGGCAAACCGGATGGAAGCATTTAGAGAAGCCGAATCCGATGTTGCGGAGGGAGCAGACTTTTTAATTGTAAAACCTGGTATGCCTTATCTTGATATCGTTCGGGATGTGAAAAATACCTTTAACCTTCCTGTTGTCGTGTATAACGTGAGCGGTGAATATTCAATGATAAAAGCAGCAGCAGGGAACGGCTGGATTGATGAGAAAAAAACTGTACTGGAAATGCTCGTAGGTATGAAGCGTGCAGGAGCAGATCTAATAATTACGTATGCTGCCAAAGACGCCATTCGCTGGTTAAAAGAAGAAGAATAATCATTAATGGAAAAGAGGGAATAGGATGCGTTCGTATACGAAATCGATTGAAGCATTTAAAGAAGCCCAAACCCTTATGCCAGGCGGAGTAAATAGCCCGGTTCGCGCCTTTAAATCCGTGAAAATGGATCCGATTTTTATGGAAAGAGGGAAAGGGTCCAAAATCTATGATATTGATGGAAATGAATATATTGACTATGTATTGTCATGGGGACCGCTAATCCTCGGGCATACAAATGACCGTGTGGTCGAAGCGATAAAGAAGGTAGCAGAGCTTGGAACGAGCTACGGTGCCCCAACTTTGATGGAAAATGAACTGGCAAAATTAGTAATTGAACGCGTGCCGTCGATTGAAATTGTCAGGATGGTATCATCTGGAACGGAAGCAACGATGAGTGCTCTTCGTTTAGCAAGAGGATATACAGGTCGAAACTTAATTTTGAAATTTGAAGGCTGCTACCATGGTCATGGTGATTCATTATTAATCAAAGCAGGCTCCGGCGTAGCCACACTTGGATTGCCTGACAGCCCCGGTGTACCGGAGGGGATAGCAAAAAATACCATTACTGTACAGTACAATGACCTTGACGGTGTGAAATATGCATTCGAGCAATTCGGTAAAGATATTGCAGGTGTTATTGTTGAACCGGTAGCTGGTAACATGGGAGTTGTTCCACCGCTGCCGGGATTTTTAGAAGGTCTCCGTGAAATTACAACTAAATACGGGGCTTTACTCATTTTTGATGAAGTGATGACGGGATTCCGTGTTGGTTATAATTGTGCACAAGGCTATTTCAATGTGACTCCTGACCTTACTTGTCTTGGAAAAGTAATTGGCGGAGGACTTCCTGTTGGTGCCTATGGCGGAAAAGCAGAAATCATGGAAAGAATTGCTCCAAGCGGTCCAATCTATCAAGCGGGTACTCTTTCAGGAAATCCACTTGCGATGACTGCAGGATACGAAACATTAAGCCAATTAACTCCTGAACATTACAGCGATTTTATCCGTAAAGGAGATTTGCTGGAAAAAGGATTAAAAGCTGCCGCTGATAAATATGACATTCCAATTACCGTTAACCGTGCGGGATCAATGATTGGCTTCTTCTTTACAAATGAAAAAGTTATTAATTATGAAACAGCAAAAACTTCAAATCTTGAATACTTTGCATCCTATTATCGGGAAATGGCTGAGCAGGGAGTATTTTTACCTCCTTCACAATTTGAAGGTCTTTTCCTTTCTACAGTACATTCCGATGAAGATATTGAAAAAACGATTCAAGCTGCGGAAATTGCTTTTTCTAAATTAAGGCTGTGTTAAAGGCCATTGTTGATTTCGTAACTTGTTGATTGGAGCGGAAGGCGCGAGACTCCTGCGGGAGAACGGTTCAGGGGAGACCCCACAGGCGCTTTAAGCGCCGAGGAGGCTCCCCGGACCGCCCGCGGAAAGCGAAGCGCCTGGAGCGCAAATCAACAGGCAAGTTTAACGCAGCCTAAATTAAAATAAAAGGAATAGCACACTCATCAAAAAACGGTGAGTGTGCTTTTTTATAATTGAAAAAATAGTAAAAAAGGGAAGTTTAAGTCCGGATCTATTCCAAAAGGTACTTATATTTGTCACATCTATATGCTATAATAATCCGAACAAATCGAGCATTTGTTAAAGGAAGATGAGTGAAAGTTGAGTGGCGGATATGAATTATAAGAAACTTGGATTGTTCTTACTAGTAGCTGTACTTGCTACCAATTTACTTGGATGTGAAAATCAGTTTTTCCAAAAAAGTAAAAGTATAACTAAAGAAACTGCCAAAGTAAAAGCCAACAAAGAAAATTTACAAACCGTAGAAAATCAAAAGAAAATAGAAATGCTTCGAAAAAATGAAGCCATATTGCAAAAAAAAATTAGAGACTATTTAGTTGCGAATAGCTATAGTGGCAGTTTTTTTGTGGAACAAAACAACCAAATTCTTTTTAAAGAGGGCGTTGGTTATGCCAATGTGGAGAAAAAGGTTTTAAACGAACCGTCAACTACGTATCCAATCGGTTCGATTACGAAAATATTTGTCGCAACAAGCATTATGAAACTGCAAGAACAACATAAATTAAATATTCAGGATCCGGTTTCTAAGTATATCCCAAATTTTCCTGACGGCAATAATATAAAGTTATATAATTTTTTAACGCATACATCAGGGATTGCAAAACCTCATTGGAGTAAGGGCGATACAACACCGCGGAGTCTGCTGAAAGATATTGAAAAAATGCCGTTGAAATTTAAGCCAGGTGAAAAATGGGATTATCAAGATGTAAACTATATCGTTCTTGGTAATATCGTGGAAAAGGTTACAGGAAAGCCGCTTCATGATTTTATCCGGAAGAATATTTTGGACAAGGTACCATTAGAGGAAACAGGATTTATTACTCACGAAGATCCTGTTCCATATACCTCAGTAGGTTATTTCACCAAGAACCAAAAGGTCCAAGAAACCAAATACCTAAGTACCAACTCCCTTTATGCATGTGGGGATATTTACGAAACAGCTTCGGATTTATCTAAATTTGATCAAGCTTTAATGGATGGAAAACTGGTTTCGAAAGATACTCTCCATCAAATGCTTACCTCGTCGGCCAAATCAACCTATGGACTGGGCCTTTATAATAATGGAAATGCAGTTTACAGTATTGGGGTACTAGGCGGTTGGATTACGATGCACTCTTATTATAATGATAAAACATCGATTGTCGTTTTTTTGAATGCCCGGGAAAAAGCAACCACACATATAGATACGATCTCTTCTGACATTTATCAAATGGTTAAAGATACCTTTAATCCTGTTGGAACATCGCCTAAATCTTAAATAATACACAATGATTCCACACTCATCAAAATGGTGAGTGTGTTTTTCTTGATACTTAATTGCTTTTTTATCATAAAAATTTCTGATTCCTCATAGAGTGTAAGTGACATAGTGATTTTGCGTGAAAGGAAACGAAAGGAGGAGTCGCTTTGTCTCAGGAAAATCAATCGTGCCTACGATTTTCCTTGGAGGAATCCTTGTGGTTTAGAAAAGGACAGGAAGTCGAAGAACTTGTCTCCATTTCTCTAGACCCGGATATCACCATCCAGGAAAACGATCAGTACGTAACCATACGAGGTTCGCTGGAATTAACCGGCGAATATAAAAGTTACGAAGCTAGCTATGAAAGTGAAGAAGAAAACGGTTCTACGCAAAAGTTTGTAGAAAGGGTAGAAGAGCAAGAAGCCGGAAGCTGTGAATTCTCACATCGTTTTCCAGTCGATATAACGATTCCTAATAATCGGATTCAGAGTATTTATGATATTGATGTCCTTGTGGAATCGTTTGATTATTCATTACTTGAGCGCAGCTGTTTGAAATTATCAGCAGAGCTGACCATTAGTGGTTTATATGGTGGCCAGCAGCAGGAAGAAACGTCAGAGCCTGAGCTTGAGCTTGAGGTACTTCATCGTGCTGAGACCGAGGAGGTTTTGGATGAATCTGAACAAAATCAATATGAAGATTCATTCTTGTTTGAGGCAGAAGCACGAAAACAGCAAGAAGAGGAAAACGTCGAGGTATTTCCGAAGTTCCCAACCTTCAACTATCAGGCTCAAGTTGACCATGAATATGAACAAGAGCCTTCGTGGCTCTTCCAGGAAGCAAGAAGTGAAGAAAACAAGCCAATCGAGTTTGCAAGCGAGCAGGAAGAGACCGTCGGAGAATTGCCGGACGATCAGATCCATTTCGAAGAGGATGTAAAGGCAGTCGATGAAAGCTCCTCCTCATCTGAAGCAGCACCAAAGCCGGAAAAGAAGAAGAAACCTGCGAAAAAGAAAAGCATGACACTGACAGAGTTTTTTGCCCGTAAGGAAGAAAATGCAGAACAGGCGAAATTAAAGGTATGTATCGTTCAAAAAGGAGATACCATTGACAGTCTTGCCGAACGGTACGATGTAACAATCCAAAATCTCCTTCGCGTGAACCATCTGGAAATCAATCAAGACGTTTATGAAGGTCAAGTATTATATATCCCGGTTATATTCGCAAAAAAATAACAGTCTAAAAAAAGAAGATGAGCGGGTTTTCATACCTGCTCACCTTTCTTTCTAATGTTTTTTCTTTCCTTTGAAAGAGAGTTGAGTTTTATTATGAGTGATTCGAACCGTTTGGCAGAAGTAACACCTATTTTAAAAAATTATCTCGTTGAACCTTTTTTTGTTGAAGATTATGGCAGCATTCAAAAAATTTATTCGAACAAGGGAACTTTTGCGTTGAAAAAAATTGTTCCCGCGACAGGAACGGATTTTATTCGCCATGTTCATCATTTATACCAAAAAGGCTATAATCGCATTGTACCCATTTATCCAACCATGGATGGCAGGTATGCAGTCCTCAGTGATAAAGACCTATATTATTTGATGCCGTGGATGCCAAATGAAATTAAAGAAGAACGGCAGCATAAAAACCAACAGTTAATCAGAGAGTTGGCGAGACTACACACTCTTTCCGCCAAAGAAATCACTGTAAATAAAGAAGAACGTACTGAGCATTATGAAAAAACTATCCAGCAATTGGAAAAACATCAGGAATTTCTCGATGGTTTCGTCGATGAATGTGAAAAAAGGACCTATATGTCTCCATTCGAATTGCTATACTGCATGTATTATAATGAAATAAGTCAGGCATTACGCTTTTCAAAAACTAAATTAGAAGAATGGTATGAAAACACGAAAGAAAATGATAAGGCACGGATGGTGATCACTCACGGGAAATTATCTTCTGAACATTTTCTTTATGATGAAAGAGGGTACGGGTATTTTATCAATTTTGAAAATGCTCGATATGGGTCACCGATTCATGATTTATTGCCATTTTTATCGCGCACATTAAATACGAATCCGAAGAGAAATGATGAAGCCGTAGATTGGATTTATCATTATCATAAATACTTCCCGTTCAAGCAGGATGAAAAGTTGTTGTTTTATAGCTATTTAGCTTATCCGATTCCAATTATCCAAGTAGCAGAAAATTATTATCGCAAACAACAGACAAAAAATGAATTAAAATTTGTTCGTCAGCTGCAGCGGAAATATTGGCATTTAAAAAACAATGAATATGTGGTCATGAAAATGGTTGAAATGGATGCACAAAAGCAAGCAAAAGAAGGAGCCCAGCAGCAATCAAGCTAGATGGGCTCCTTAAATTATTTCAAAAAAAAGAGATATGGCGATTATAAAGAAAAATGTTAGTAAGAGAACATCGAAGAAGGTGGGTAATAGAATGGTTCGAATCAGTTGAAAGATTAAAAACGGAATAATGAATTGCGCGCATACCCTCCTGCAGCTTCTATACCAGGGATGGTAGGAGTATTTTTTGAACTTTCCTTTCATCTAATCCTCTCCCTTTCCAAAATAACATTTATTTATATATATTCGTTATCTCCTATGTATTCCCCTAAATTATGAACCATTTTTTCAGGACGTGTATAAAATATAAAAAAAAAGGTTATCATTATTGACGACAATCCCCTTATTGGGTAGTATAACTATATAATTTAATGAACAAAGCATTGACAGGGAAGAGTACGGTGTCAGCCTGCTTTAAGAGAGGGAAATCAAAAGCTGGAAGATTTCCTAAGCAGAACGCCGGAATGTCGCCCTTGAGCTTCTTCTGCAAAAGGATAGAGATGTCCGATTAGTTGAAGACGGACCCGAATCCGTTATCCTATTTGAGAGCCAACTATATTTAATGGTTGGAAAAAAGGTGGTACCGCGAAGCAAACTCCATTCGTCCTTTTATGGCGAATGGGGTTTTTTATTTTTTTAGCTGCCTTGGATTACAAATAAATAAAGGAGGAACACTTAGATGGAAACGAAAGAATTAACAATGCCGACCAAATATGACCCGCAAAGTATTGAACAGGGCCGTTATGACTGGTGGTTAAAAGGAAAGTTTTTTGAAGCAAAAGATGATGAGGGGAAACAACCGTACACGATCGTCATTCCTCCGCCAAACGTAACAGGAAAACTGCATTTAGGGCATGCATGGGATACCACTTTGCAGGATATTCTTACCCGTATGAAACGGATGCAGGGCTATGATGTTCTCTGGTTACCCGGTATGGACCATGCAGGAATCGCAACGCAAGCGAAAGTAGAAGAAAAGCTTCGCAGTGAAGGAATAAGCCGTTACAATTTAGGCAGAGAAAAATTCGTTGAGGAAACATGGAAATGGAAGGAACAGTATGCGTCCCATATTCGCGGTCAGTGGGCAAAGCTTGGCTTAGGCCTTGATTACAGCCGTGAGCGCTTTACTCTTGATAAGGGTTTATCCGATGCTGTTCGTGAGGTATTTGTTACTCTTTATAAAAAAGGTCTTATTTACCGCGGAGAATATATTATAAACTGGGATCCGTCCACAAAGACGGCATTATCCGATATCGAAGTTATTTATAAGGATGTTCAAGGCGCTTTTTACCATATGAAGTATCCGCTTTCCGATGGTTCCGGCCATATTGAAGTTGCCACTACTCGACCGGAAACGATGCTCGGCGATACGGCAGTTGCGGTACACCCGGAGGATGAACGCTACAAGCATTTAATTGGGAAAACAGTCATTTTGCCAATCGTTGGCCGCAAAATTCCGATTGTTGCTGATGATTATGTTGATATTGAATTTGGTTCAGGTGCTGTAAAAATTACGCCAGCGCATGACCCGAACGATTTTGAACTTGGAAACCGCCATAATCTTGAACGAATTCTCGTTATGAATGAAGACGGCTCAATGAATGAGAAAGCTGGTAAATATCAAGGTCTGGACCGCTTCGAATGCCGTAAGCAAATTGTAAAAGACCTACAGGAACAAGGGGTTCTTTTCAAAATTGAAGAGCATCTGCATTCAGTTGGCCATTCGGAACGAAGCGGTGCTGTTGTTGAACCATATCTTTCAACACAATGGTTTGTTAAAATGCAGCCGCTCGCAGACGAAGCTATTGCTTTGCAAAATAAAGAGGAAAAAGTGAATTTCGTTCCTGACCGCTTTGAAAAAACATACTTGCACTGGATGGAAAATATCCGTGACTGGTGTATTTCCAGACAGCTATGGTGGGGCCACCGCATTCCTGCTTGGTACCACAAGGAAACCGGTAAGGTTTACGTCGATCATGAGCCCCCTGCAGATCTTGAGAATTGGGAACAGGATACGGATGTTTTAGATACTTGGTTCAGCTCTGCGCTTTGGCCGTTCTCAACAATGGGGTGGCCAGATAAAGAAGCAGCTGATTTTAAACGCTACTTCCCGACCGATGCACTTGTAACCGGGTATGATATTATCTTTTTCTGGGTATCAAGAATGATCTTCCAAAGCATTGAATTTACCGGTGAACGTCCATTTAAAGATGTTCTCATTCATGGCCTCGTTCGTGATGCGCAGGGGCGTAAAATGAGTAAATCATTAGGCAATGGTGTCGACCCAATGGATGTAATCGAAAAATATGGAGCAGATTCACTCCGCTATTTCCTATCTACCGGAAGTTCGCCAGGACAGGATTTACGTTATAGTACGGAAAAAGTGGAAGCAACCTGGAACTTTGCGAATAAAATTTGGAATGCATCCCGTTTCGCATTAATGAATATGGACGGTATGACCTTTGAAGAAATTGATTTTAGCGGTGAAAAATCAGTTGCCGATAAGTGGATTCTAACAAGATTAAATGAAACCATAGAAAATGTAACAAGACTATCAGCCCGCTACGAGTTTGGTGAAGTGGGCCGGGCACTGTATAACTTCATTTGGGATGATTTCTGTGATTGGTATATTGAAATGGCGAAGCTTCCACTATATGGTGAAGATGAGGCAGCGAAGAAAACGACCCGCTCGATTCTAGCTTATGTGTTAGATCAAACAATGCGCCTGTTACATCCGTTTATGCCTTTTATTACAGAGGAAATTTGGCAAAACCTTCCTCACAAAGGGGAATCGATTACAACTGCAAAGTGGCCGGAAGTAAATCCTCAGCTTTCAGATGAGCAAGCGGCACAGGATATGAAGCTGCTAATGGAAATGATTCGTTCGGTACGGAATATCAGAGCTGAAGTAAACACACCAATGAGTAAAAAAATCAAAATGATTGTTAAAGCCAAGGATGAATCCGTTCTAAATGCAGTTGAAAAGAATCGTGCCTTTATTGAAAAGTTCTGTAATCCTGAAGAATTACAGCTTGGAATTAATATTGACGCTCCCGAAAAAGCAATGACGGCTGTAATCACGGGATTGGAAATCATTCTTCCGCTGGAAGGCTTAATTAACATTGAAGAAGAGATTGCCCGTTTAGAAAAAGAATTTGATAAATTAAATAAAGAAGTCGAAAGAGTTCAAAAGAAATTGGGCAATGAAGGCTTTATGAAAAAGGCCCCGGAAAATGTAGTGGCTGAAGAACGTGCAAAAGAAAATGATTATCGCGAAAAGAGATCAGTAGTCGAAGCAAGGATTAAGGAATTAAAAGGTATATAATAATGCAAGGCGAATCCATTAAACGGGTTCGTCTTACCCATTTTAAATAACAATAAAGACGGGGTGGCATGAATGTTTTCATCATATAAAGAAGCCCTTGAATGGATCCATGCAAGGTTAAGACTTGGTATCAAGCCCGGTTTAAAGCGGATGGAATGGATGATGGAGAAACTCGGAAACCCGGAAGCGAACTTAAAAGCTGTCCATATTGGCGGAACGAATGGTAAAGGATCGACAGTAACCTTCCTTCGGTCAATTTTACAGGCAGCAGGATACACGGTTGGGACCTTTACTTCTCCTTATATCGAACAGTTTAACGAGCGAATCAGTGTTAATGGGAAATCGATTAGTGATGAAGAGGTACTCCGTTTAGCAAATATCATTCGCCCGCTTGCTGATGAATTAGAGGAAACCGAGCTTGGAGGACCAACTGAATTTGAAGTGATCACAGCGATGAGTTTCTATTATTTCGCTGAAGTCAACAAGGTTAATATGGTTCTTTTTGAAGTCGGGCTGGGCGGAAGATTTGATTCCACCAATATTATTCAACCAATAGCTTCGATCATCACGAACATCGGGCTTGACCATACAAATATTTTAGGTCATTCCTATGAAGAAATTGCCTTTGAAAAAGCGGGAATTATAAAGGATAGGACACCGATTTTTACAGCTGTTAAGCAGTCTGAAGCACTAAAAGTCATTGAGAAACAGGCAAAAAAAAGACATGCCCCGCTTTCACGGATAAATCAGGAATTTTCGATTACCTGTAACAGATCGCTTGAAAAAGGTGAAATGTTTACACTAAAAACCGGGCTTCAAACAATAGATCAATTAGAAATTTGCATGATTGGCAAGCATCAAACAGAAAATGCCTCACTAGCTGTTATAGCAGCACAATATTTAAATCAACAAGGCTCTATTGTTCTTTCAGATCAAGCTATACGATCCGGTTTGAAAAATGCCTATTGGCCCGGCAGGTTTGAAATCCTCTCTGAAAATCCGCTCATCATTATTGATGGGGCTCACAATGATGAAGGTATTACAGCACTGGTACACGAATTGTCAACGCGTTATGCTGATCGTTATATTCATATTGTATTTGCTGCTTTGAAAGATAAAAAACTGGATCAAATGATTTCCAAACTGGACGACCTGGCCAATCAAATCTCATTTGTCTCGTTTGATTTTCCACGCGCGGCTGATGCGAAGGATTTGTTTGCGTTGAGCAGTTCAGAAAATAAAATAGCGGTTGAAGATGGTTGGAAAGCTTATTTAAATGAAGCAATTAAAACCATGGAACCGAACGGTGTTCTTGTCATTACCGGTTCACTTTATTTTATTTCTGAAGTAAAACCGTATTTATTCAAATTTCTAAAAAACACCATAATAAGTTTATGACAAGCCCATTTATATTTGCTAAAATTGTTTTATTATTATATTAATTAAAGATGGGGAGGGGAGTTTGATGGGTGTTAGACCACAGGTGAAAAGTGCTTTATTTCTTGTCTGGATTTTAATTGTACCAGGCGGAATGTGGTTAACCTATAACGCTTTTTCTCATCAAACTCCGGCAATTGGGTGGACATGGATTACACATATCCTTCAAGTAGTTGATGATAACGAACATACCTAATACGCAGAATTGAAGTCAGAGAGGTAATGACTGTTGGAATTCCGCATTAAAATTAATGAAGGCATAGCGGCTTAGTTAGGTCAAGGATAAAGTCCATTTTATTTAAAGCAAAGAAGGAATGGAGCCATATTACAAAGGGGTATCTTCCGTGTGATAAAGGGCTGGAAGAATTCGGGTGGCGGAGTATTCAAAATAAATCCATTATTGCTGTAAAGAAACCAATCTCCATTTGAACTTGATTAATTTCTATAATTAATGGATAAATTTGTGAATTGGTAATTAAAAATCTACAATAATGTAAATGAAGAGACAAAACTCACTTTAATTCTCTTTTTAATTTAGTATGATTATTATAATCTCATAGATAAATAATAATAGATTAAAAGAACCAAAAGGAGATTGGAAAATGGTAAATACATTAAGATTAAAGTTAAAAGAACCAAAGGGTTTTACTTTAATTAAATTATTGGCTTTAGGTAATTACTCTTATGATTTAGGTGGTGTACATCTATCTATACCTTTAAATCTTTCATCCATTTCTGAACAAGACCTTATTACTGCAGTTCAATAATGATTTATACCCTATTGTTTGTTTACGGTGTAGTTCTCGGCTCCTTTTATAATGTAGTTGGTTTTCGTGTTCCCATAAATAAATCAATTGTCACACCTAGATCTGCTTGTTCTACATGCGGGCATCAGTTAAAAAATTACGAACTCATCCCAATTGTTTCTTATATAATTCAAGGGGCAAAATGCCGCGGCTGTCATTCGAAGATTTCTCCTATATACCCGATTATGGAATTGCTTACAGGAATTCTTTTTGTAACAGCACCGCTGATTGTTGGATGGACTGGAGAATTATTGGTTTCATTGTCATTGATTTCACTGTTTATCATTATTGTAGTTTCCGATATTCGATATATGATCATCCCTGATAAAATTTTAATCTGGTTTACGGGGATTTTTTTATTGGAACGAATCATTTGGCCGTTAACGCCATGGTGGGACAGCCTATTAGGTGCTTTAAGCGGGTTTATTCTCCTTCTTATCATCGCTTTTGTCAGCAATGGCGGGATGGGCGGCGGTGATGTGAAGTTGTACGCACTGCTTGGAATGGTGTTAGGTTTTAAACTTGTCTTACTTTCATTCTTTCTGTCCACATTATACGGTGCTGTTCTTGGTGGACTTACCCTTCTTTTTAAAATTGTAAAAAGACGTCAGCCGATACCATTTGGACCGTATATTGCTGCAGGAACGCTTTCAGCCTATTATTGGGGATCGGAAATAATCGATTTATATATACGTTTTCTTAATCACGGATTTTAATTAAGGGGTTTGTAATATTGCTTTTAGATATATCAACAAAGTCTAATTAACCTCATGCGAAGGAACGATTAATTTGGCGAAATCATTCGATAACAAGACGACAAAAGTCTTGTTATTTTTTTTTGCCGTTATGATAGGATTAAACAAATTAGCCGTCTTAAGAGAAAGGAGTACGTAACTTGGACAAGCCAAAAAACGGCAATACGATTACAATTAAATTAAATGGTGAAAAACAGACTTTCGTAGATGAGTCTAAGGAAAAGGATCTGGAAACTGCCGGCAATCAATATCCAACTGTGATCATCGATTCCAACTCTTTAGATCAGGAAGGATTATTAGAAACGGCGGCTGCAAAGGAATCTGTTGATGAAAGCTTTGACTGGATTATTCCTGAATCATCCGAAAATGATATAGAGGAATATAAAATTGTTAGCAGCGAAAGCCAGAAATCCTCTAAAAAGGGGAAAGTTAATATATCCTCTTTTTCTACAAAATCATTAAAGGCCAATGGCAGTGCATTAAAATCCAGCGTTTTTTCAGTGATTTTTGCTATTATACTTGGAATTGGTTTCGGCTTTCTGATGCTAAAACTTGTCATAAATGGTCACAGCCCTAAAACGGCGGCAACAGCCACCAATCCTAATGTAGCCGTACAAACCAATACAGAAAATAATAATACAGATAAAACGGAGACAAACTCTAGCACTAAAACAATAAAACCGATGAGCTTCTTTGTGGTACAGGGCGGATTTTTTTCAACAAAGGATTCGGCCAACGGGACAGTAGAGAAAATGACAGGTCAAGGTATCCCTGCTGAAACCTTGGGAATGAACGGCAAGGAATATTTGTTCTTAGGTGTTGCCGAGTCCATTGATGCAGCCAAACAACTGGTTAGTTATTATAGAGATAAAGGACTTGATGACCCTTTTGCTAAAACAATAACATCAAAAGAGAAAACTGTATCCCATCTAACCGAAGAGGAGACAAGCTTTTTAGAAGCATCTCTCGATGTGTATCAAGACCTTTCAAAAGTAACAGCTGCTGCAATTTTAACGAAAACGCTAGAAAGCGATACGGTTAAAAACGCTGAGGATCACCTTAATAATATCGAAGATAAGAAAATTAAGAATGACAATGTAAAAAAGCTAAAAAACGATTTGGTATCTGCGGTTGATAAAATAAAAGCCTATCAAAAATCGAAAAGCACCAAAAGCCTTACAGAGGCACAGCAGAAACTATTAAATTTTCTTTCCACCTATTATTCCATGTGAGTAGGCGACAAAAAGGAACATCATTCGGTATTTTCCGGGAAATACAAATCTAATCAGGCCTGCCTGAAAAATGGGCAGGCTTTTATTATGCTTGTATATTATTTTCGGTAACAAAACAGAACTTTAGAATAATTTGTCATATTTAATCAAACTTTAATTATATAAAAATTGTTTGAATCGACAATTTCTGATACGATTAACATGTATCTCCCTAATGAAAGCAAAAAGGTAAGGTGATAGAATGCAGAACCTCATTTTAGCCTCTTCTTCTCCGCGGCGAAAAGAACTTCTAGAAAACCTCCGTTTAACATTCGAGATTTCAAGCAGTGAAGTAGATGAAAGCTTTGACCCGGGTCTTTCACCTGAGGAAGTAGTTATGGAGCTTGCTGATCGCAAAGCGCAGGTTATTTTTCAGGAAAATCCGCAAGCTTTTGTGATTGGAGCTGACACCATTGTTGTGGCTAATGGTCAAATCTTAGGTAAGCCGACGAATGAGGCAGACGCCATAGGCATGCTAAAAATGCTTTCCGGAAAAAAGCATGATGTTTATACAGGTGTTTCAATTATGAATCCAACAGGTTCTACCCGTTTTTACGAAAAAACTGAAGTTTGGTTTTGGGAGTTAACGGACGAGGACATAAGAGCCTATGTGCAAAGTGGTGAACCGCTTGATAAGGCAGGTTCATATGGAATTCAACAGCTCGGAAGCATGCTTGTCAAGAAAATTAATGGAGATTACTTTGCGGTTGTCGGTCTGCCCGTAGCGAGGACGGTTCGGGAATTAAAAAGGGCAGGTTACCAATTACCCTATTAGTGCTCATTCTTAGTTCTTAACTCCCGATAAAGGGAGGATAAAGAGTGTCCACAAATACATTAATGATCCGTGATTTCCCTCAAGACGAACGCCCTAGAGAGAGATTTATTCAACACGGTCCCCAGAGTTTATCGAATCATGAACTCATTGCAATTCTGCTGCGAACCGGGACAAAAGAAGAATCGGTTCTTCAATTATCTAACCGGTTACTGACTCATTTTGAAGGATTACGCCTTTTAAAAGCGGCAACCTTAGAGGAGATTACTTCCATTAAAGGGATTGGGTCAGCAAAGGCAATTCAAATCCTTGCAGCTGTAGAAATAGGGAGAAGGATTGCCAATTTAAATTATAATGATCGGTATGTGATCCGTTCCCCTGAAGACGGAGCCAATTATGTGATGAACGATATGCGATTTTTGTCTCAAGAGCATTTCGTTTGCCTGTATTTAAACACCAAAAATCAAGTGATCCATAAACAAACCGTTTTTATCGGCAGTTTGAATGCCTCTATCGTCCATCCGCGGGAAGTCTATCGCGAAGCATTAAAGCGTTCAGCAGCTTCCATCATCGCCATCCACAATCATCCCTCGGGAGATCCCTCACCAAGCCGTGAGGATATAGAGGTGACAAAGAGGCTTATGGAATGCGGTAAAATAATTGGCATCGATTTGCTTGATCATCTGATTATTGGTGAAAATAAATTTGTTAGTTTAAAGGAAAAAGGATATTTATAACACTATGTTTTTATTTGACGTTAGGATATAATATTGGTTATGATTTTTTAGGATTGCTATCGAATTTACTAGTTAAAATAGCATAAAAATTACACAATAAAAGGTAATGACTTTACCTTAAGGAATGATTGCATTTCGTATCAGAAAGGGAGATACACGTATGTTTGGAATTGGTGCCAGAGACCTTGGGATTGACCTGGGGACAGCTAATACGCTTGTTTTTGTTAAAGGAAAAGGAATTGTTTTAAGAGAGCCATCTGTTGTGGCAATGCAAACTGATACAAAAAGTATTGTTGCAGTTGGCAACGATGCAAAAAATATGATTGGCCGGACACCGGGGAATGTTGTTGCCCTTCGGCCAATGAAGGATGGCGTAATTGCTGATTTTGAAACAACTGCTGCGATGATGAAATACCATATCCGTATGGCTACGAAAAACAACAAAGGTCTTTTCTCAGGAAAACCGCATGTAATGGTTTGTGTTCCTTCAGGAATTACGGCGGTGGAGGAAAGAGCCGTAATTGATGCCACCCGTCAAGCCGGAGCAAAGGATGCATATACAATAGAAGAACCCTTTGCGGCGGCAATTGGTGCCAATCTGCCTGTTTGGGAGCCAACCGGAAGTATGGTTGTTGATATTGGCGGCGGAACTACCGAGGTGGCAATTATTTCTCTAGGCGGGATTGTTACCAGCCAATCGATTCGGGTTGCCGGTGATGAAATGGATGAATCCATTATCTCCTATATTCGAAAAACGTATAATTTAATGATTGGTGAGCGCACATCAGAAACGATTAAAGTAGAAATCGGTTCAGCCGGTGATTCTGAAGGTATTGAGAATATGGAAATTCGCGGCCGGGATTTATTGACCGGGTTGCCAAAAACAATTGAAATCGCAGCAAAAGAAATAGCAACGGCCTTACATGACACAGTTTATGCGATCGTCGAAGCTGTTAAAAATACACTTGAAAAAACACCTCCTGAACTTGCGGCTGATATCATGGACCGCGGGATCGTTTTAACAGGAGGAGGGGCGCTGCTTCGAAATTTGGACAAGGTTATTAGTGAAGAAACAAAAATGCCGGTCCTTATTGCGGAAAACCCGCTTGACTGCGTAGCAATTGGCACAGGAAAAGCATTAGAGCATATTCATTTATTTAAAAACAAAGCAAAAGATTCCAGATAAAACAATTAGAAAAAATAGAGGTGTATAATCATGCCACAGTTCTTTTTGAATAAACGACTGATTATCTTGCTTGTCAGCATTATCGTTCTCGTGGCATTGATTGGGTTTTCTTTAAGGGAGAGAAGTAAACTATCCTGGCCGGAGCAGTTTGTAAAAGACACAACCGGCTGGGTTCAATCCCTGGTATCAAAGCCTGCCCATTTGGTTGCAGGTTTTTTTGGAAGTCTCCAGGATTTACAAAATACATATCAAGAGAATAAAGAATTAAAATCGCGTATCGAAAATCTCGTTAGCCTTGAAGCTCAAGTTCAAGAGTTAAAAAAAGACAACAAAGATTTGCGTAACATTCTTGGTGAAAAAAAGACTCTGGCAGACTCTAAACCATTACCGGCTACTGTTATTGGCAGAAACCCTGATCGTTGGCATGAAATGATTATTATCGATAAAGGTAAAATAAATGGCATTAAACAAAATATGGCTGTTGTCACGGCAAATGGACTCATTGGAAAAGTAAAAAATGTGAACCAATTTAGTTCGACCGTTCAATTATTGAGTTCAATGGATCCGAAAAATCGAATTTCTGCAGTCATTCAAGGCGATACCAATGTTTACGGCCTTGTTGAAGGCTATGATAAAGATAAAAAAGAGCTGCAAATAAAGGCTATTCCTTCCAGTGCAAAGATTCAAAAAGGACAAACAGTGATTACCTCCGGATTAGGTGGTTTTTTCCCAAGTGGTCTCTTGATTGGAAAAGTAGTAGATGTGAAGCCTGATCAATACGGTTTAAATCAGACAGCCCTGGTCAAACCAGGAGCAGACTTTTATGATATTCAAAATGTTATGGTTATCCAAAGAAATATGATGCAGCCGGATACGAGTGCACTAAGTGATAGTAAGGGGGAGTGATTGTGAAAAAATTCCTTCTTCCTCTTTTATTTTTGATACTTTTTCTTTTGGAAAGTCTTTTTGCTCAGTATTTACCTGATGATATATTTGGAAAAACGTGTGTCCCTCATTTTCTTTTTACCGGCCTCCTCTTTTTAACAATTTATGTTGGTAGGAAACAAGGTATCATCTATGGCGTTATCTTTGGAATTTTGTTTGACATAGTCAATACAGAAATTATCGGTATTTACATGTTCTTGTTCCCTTTTGTTGCCTATCTTGTTTCAAAAATGATGAACGTGATGCAGGCAAATTTCATCACTGTCTTTCTTGCTTCCCTTATCGGCATAGGATTATTAGAAGTTGGTGTTTATGAAATGAACGTTTTAATCCATGTGACCGACATGGATTATATGAGCTTTTTCAAAATGCGTTTCTATCCAACCCTAATACTTAATGCGATTTTTATCATCCTGGCAGGCTACCCTTTGAAAAGACAAATTGAAAAAATTGCTGCTTCACTAAAAGAAGATTAATCCGGTTGGCTTTCTTTTAAAAAGAGGAGAATGAACGGAACGTGTCGAATTCTTTTAAGAAGGTGTCTAATTTTTTTCGGGATAAGTATGAGGACATACGGTTTTGTTCCCTATCGTAGTGGTTGGTGATAGGAAATATTTACCCATGGTCTCATACTTGCTCCGAAATTGATTCCGCTTTTCTTATTTTAGAGGTGAAAATTCTCCATGAAAAAACGGCAAAATGTTACAATAAAAGGAACAAAGGATGGAATTGTCCTTCATCTTGATGATAGCTGTTCCTTTCTGGAATTAACAAAAGAGCTAGATGAAAAACTATCCGAAAACTCAGGAACACAGGATGAACGCCATTTAACTCCTGTTAAAGTTGAAATAGGAAATCGGTTTTTAAATGAGGAACAGAAAGAAGAATTAAAAGAACTGATTCGGCAAAAAAAGAATTTATTAGTTGATGATATTGAATCAAATGTGATTACGAAAAAAGAAGCAGAACGACTGAAAGCCGAAGCGGAAGTGGTGACTGTTTCCAGAATCATTCGTTCCGGACAAGTATTGGAGGTCCCGGGTGATTTGTTATTGATTGGTGATGTAAATCCCGGTGGAACCGTAATAGCCGGAGGAAATATTTTTATTATGGGTACACTTAAAGGCGTGGCCCATGCGGGATACTATGGGAATGATGAAGCGGTTATCGCCGCATCAAACATGAAACCGTCACAGCTAAGAATCAACGATTGCTTAAATCGGGCTCCTGACATTGTTCCAAATAATGAAAAACGTGAAATGGAATGCGCATACATAGACGAAAATCGTCAAATTATTGTTGATAGATTGCAAGTTTTAATTCATTTAAGGCCTAATTTAACGAGATTAGAAGGGGGACATTAGTGTGGGAGAAGCAATTGTAATAACATCCGGTAAGGGCGGCGTCGGCAAAACCACGACTTCCGCTAATATTGGTACAGCGTTGGCCCTTCAAGGAAAGAAAGTCTGCTTGGTAGATACAGATATTGGCCTTCGAAATTTGGATGTTGTCATGGGGCTTGAAAATAGAATTATTTATGATCTTGTTGATGTAGTGGAAAAAAGGTGTAAGGTTCATCAGGCGTTGGTAAAGGATAAAAGATTTGAGGATTTATTGTACTTGCTCCCGGCTGCACAAACCGTTGATAAATCTGCGGTTAAACCGGAGCAAATGAAGGAGCTTATTGAAGATTTAAAACAAGACTATGATTATATCATAATAGATTGTCCTGCAGGAATTGAACAGGGCTATAAAAACGCTGTGGCCGGTGCTGATAAAGCCATTGTCGTTACAACTCCTGAAGTCTCTGCCGTGCGGGATGCGGACCGCATCATTGGTTTGCTTGAAAAAGAAAAAAACATGGAACCGCCAAGATTAATTATTAACCGGATCAGAAATCACATGATGAAAAACGGCGACATGCTTGAAATTGAAGAGATTACCCACCATTTATCCATTGAGTTGGTCGGAATTGTAGCTGACGATGAAGAGGTAATTCGTGCCTCAAATCACGGCGAACCTATTGCTTTGAATCCAAACAGCAAAGCTTCCATTGCCTATCGGAATATTGCGAGAAGAATTCTCGGAGAATCAATTCCGCTTCAGCCGCTTGAGGAAGCAAACCAAGGGGTATTTACAAAAATTAAAAAGTTTTTTGGCGTTAAGTAATAATAGGTCTGTCCTCTAAACTTGGGGACAGACTTTTTATTTTTCCATCGTCCAACTTTAAAATGTAAAGTCATACTCTATAAGTTCTGCTCATAAACTTGTACAAAAAGCGGGAAAAGGGTTGATGGGTATGGCACGGTCTACACCGGAAGAAATACGGCGACGAATCGCCAAAAGGAAAGGAACGCCGGGAAAAAGTCCAAATAATAATATGTTATTGCCCGGTGATGAAGAAAAGTACGGATATAATCCACTATCATCCTTTGAAAGCGAACATGATGATGGTGGGCATCCATTATTTAAAAAAGAGGTATTTCTATTTAAAATCTTGGCTTCAGTCTGTCTTTTCTTAATCATTGCTATTTTATTTCGTAATCATTCTTCGACATTTGCCCCTGCGAGAACGTGGGTTTTAAAATCAATGGATACAGATTTTAAATTTGCTGCAGTTTCAAAGTGGTACGAGGATAAATTCGGAAAACCATTGGCTCTCCTTCCTTTTACAGAAAAAGATAAAACAGGTACGAGTTCAGTAACTAAGACACAGCAAGGCTTGGCTGTTCCGGCTTCAGGAAAAATCCTCGAGAACTTTGAAAAAACCGGGCAGGGGATCATGATTGAAACAGGAAAAGGAGAATCTGTTGAAGCGATGAATGGAGGAATTGTTCAGTTTGCAGGAGTAAAAGACGGATTGGGAAAAACGGTCATTATTCAGCATGCCGACCAAACCGAATCCTGGTACGGGAATCTTGATGAAATCAAGGTTAACCTATATGAATATGTGGATAAAAGTAAAGTGGTAGGTACTGTTTCAGCCTCAACAGGTGAGGATAAAACAAAGGGAAAATATTATTTTGCCATTAAAAAAGGCGACTCTTTTATCGACCCGAATCAGGTGATCCGCTTTGACTAGAGTGAAATATTTACTGCAACATGTCCACATCCATCCGCTGTTATGGATTGTTATCGCAATTTCTATTGCCACAGCACATTTTCTTGAGGTCTGTTTCCTTTTAGCCATTATTTTTATACATGAGATGGGGCATGCAGCAGCGGCTTCATTTTTTTCATGGAGGATAAAAAAAATCACCCTGCTGCCGTTCGGCGGTGTTGCTGAAATGGATGAACATGGAAATCGGCCGTTAAAGGAAGAAGCAATTGTTGTTATTGCGGGGCCGCTTCAGCATATTTGGATGATGGGGCTGGCATATGTATTGAATTCCTTGAATTTAATACCTGAAACTTTATTTGCATTATTTATTAATTACAACATTATGATCTTACTATTTAATCTCTTTCCGGTTTGGCCTCTTGATGGCGGAAAATTGATTTTCCTGTTGTTTTCATTGCAAAAATCATTTCCGGAAGCACATCGGCTGACCTTAATTATTTCGTTTTTTAGTCTCAGTATCTTTTCTCTTTTAATTTTAGTAACGGCACCTGCACATTTAAACGTCTGGGTTGTAATTGCCTTTTTGTATTTCTCTCTCTATCACGAATGGAAACAGCGCCGCTTTATTTTTATGAGATTTTTATTAGAACGATATTATGGGAAAAAAGCTGACCTTGGTCAGTTAAAACCGATTCAGGCGAATGAACAGGATTTGCTCATCGATGTTTTAGAAAAATTCCAAAGGGGCTGCAAGCATCCCATTATTATTGAAAGCAATGGCAAAGAAAAAGGCATGTTAGATGAAAATGAATTACTTCACGCCTATTTTTCCGAAAAACGATTAACCGATAAAATCAGTGACCTTCTCTTTTCATATTGAAGAGGTATAATAGAATCAAATCAATAAAAGTGAGGAAACCGGTTTTGGAAACATTGATTATTAATTATTCTTCAAGAGAAAAAAGATTTGCCTTCCTAAGGGATCAGCAGGTAGAAAAAATCCATTTTGACCGACCGGAACATCGTTCTCTGGTCGGTAATATTTATTATGGGACTGTTACGAAAGTATTACCCGGGATGAATGCCGTATTCATCGATATCGGCGAAGAGAAAAATGCTTACTTGCATCGTGATGTGCTTTCATCATTTGTTCTATCAGCTGAAAACCCGCAAGAAAGAGAGATAAAGAACATCACTAACTTTGTTCATCAAGGGGAGAAATTACTTGTACAGGTGGACAAGGATGCCACAGGCACAAAAGGTCCGCGACTAACAGGAATTATTGAGGTTCAAGGAACAAACCTCATTTACATGCCGCAAGGGCGCTATATAGCAATCTCCAAAAAAATAGCTGATGAAAAGCAAAAAGCATCCCTCCGCAGTCTGGGAAATCGATTGAAAGAAGCAGATGAAGGAATGATTTTTCGAACCTCCAGCATTTCTTGCACTGAGGAGGAAATTCTACAAGAACTTAATGATCTGCGCAAGCAATGTGAAGGAATTCTCCAAAAAGCTGCTTCGTTGAAAAAGCCCGGTCTACTTTTTCAGAAAGATACCTTTCTCAATACGATTCTCGAAATGGTTGCCAACCTGCACACCGGAGAAGTGATCGTTGATGATTTAGCTTTAAAAAAATGGCTCGAACAAAGCAGTGTGCTGAATAAAAAAGTCAACCTAACCTTTTATAGCGGGAAAGAGAATATTTTTTCCGTAAATAGAGTAGAACATGAGATTGAAAAAGCGCTCAAAAGAGTGGTATGGCTTGATAATGGGTCCTATCTTATTTTTGATGAAACGGAAGCGTTAACGATCATTGATGTGAATACCGGTAAGTATTCCGGAAAAAGCGACTATCAGGACACTGTCCTAAAGACGAATCTGCTTGCGGCCCGGGAAATAGTTCGTCAGCTGCGGCTCCGTGATATTGGCGGTATCGTTCTGATCGATTTTATCGATATGAAACGGGAAAAAGACAGGCTATTTATTTTGGATACAGTTGAAACGGAATTAAAGAAGGATGAAAAAAGAACGAAAATCATTGGTTTTACACCGCTTGGGATTCTCCAGCTAACGAGGAAAAAAACGAAGGTCACTATATCAGAGGTTTTACAGGAGAAATGTCCTGTTTGCCATGGGACCGGGAAAATCATGAGTGCTGAAACAATTGGCTTTAGGCTCGAGCGTGAGTTAATCGAGCATAGGCATTCTGAATATGAAGCAGTCCTAATCGAAACAACTGAAGAGGTAAAAGCGGAGTTTTCCGGTCCAAATCAAAGCCATAAGGAAGCAATCGAAGAATTGGTCCATTTAAAAATATATTTTTCAGTGATTCCTTCTGTTGAGCCTTATTATATATTGAAACAATTTGGAGATGAAAGTGAGATATCCCAAAAATCCGGCGAATTCTATTGACACTATGATCGATCTTATGGTAGGATTTTAATGTTATGTTTGTAGCACCCGTGCTACAACCGCACAGACCAGGTAGTAAGTTTTGTGCAAAAGCATAAACGCCTGTCACTGGCGAGTCTGAGTTTATAAGGAGGTGCAGTTCATGTACGCAATTATCGAAACTGGCGGTAAACAACTTAAAGTCGAAGAAGGCCAAGCTATCTACATTGAAAAGCTAAATGCAGAAGCTGGTGAAACAGTTACTTTTGACAAGGTTCTTTTCGTTGGCGGTGAAAATGTAAAAGTAGGAAGCCCTGTTGTTTCTGGTGCTACTGTTACAGCTAAAGTTGAAAAGCAAGGCCGTCAAAAGAAAATCATCGTTTTCAAGTATAAAGCGAAGAAAAACAACCGTAAGAAGCAAGGTCATCGTCAACCTTACACTAAAGTAATCATCGAAAAAATCAACGCGTAAGGTGTTGGATTATAGATGATTGACATTAGAATTAATCGTACTGAATCCGATTCTATTCTGTCATTTGAAATTAGCGGTCATGCTTTTTTTGCCAATCGCGGACAGGATATCGTCTGTGCCGGCGTATCCGCAGTAACCGTTGGGACAATCAATGCAGTGCATGCCCTAACAGGTGTCACTCCACTGATTGAACATCGTGAAGACGGTTTTCTCCGCTGCGAGCTTCCGAATGATCTTTCGGAAAACGTTTATGAGAAAATCCAGCTTCTTCTCGAAGGTATGGTCGTTTCATTACGAACGATTGAAGAAGAGTACGGAAAGCACATAAAAATTACCTTCAAAAAGCAGGAGGTGGAATAAATGTTATTAAAATTAGATCTTCAGTTGTTTGCATCTAAAAAGGGAGTAGGTTCTACAAAGAACGGACGTGACTCTATCGCTAAGCGCCTTGGTGCTAAGCGTGCAGACGGACAATTTGTAACCGGTGGTTCAATCCTTTACCGTCAACGCGGTACAAAGATTTACCCGGGTGAAAACGTTGGCCGCGGCGGTGACGACACTCTTTTTGCTAAAATCGACGGCGTTGTGAAATTCGAACGTTTTGGTCGTGATCGTAAAAAAGTGAGCGTTTATCCAGCAGCTCAAGAAGCTTAATAGGCAATCGGAAACTCTAACCTGACCGGTTAGAGTTTCTTTTTGCTAAAGGAATGGAAATTTTTCCAAATGGGTAAGATACCCGGAGTTTTTTTGTTGTTTTGTTGAATTTAAGTATAAAACAAGGAGTTTGCGGATTGCTCCAGAGGTAATTCCCTCCAAAAAGCCTCTTAATTTACCTCTTAAAAAACAACATTCTCATAAAAAAGGCTTACTCATGCTGGCTTTTTTGATATACTATCAGCAAACAGTTTTTAAGGCACTTGGGTAGGAGTGTAGGTATGAATAAAGAATGGGATATCGTGGAAGTGCTCAGGCACTCACGGCATGATTGGTTAAATAGATTACAATTAATAAAAGGAAACTTGGATCTAAATAGATTTGACCGGGCAAAAGAAGTGATTGATGAAATTGTGATTGAGGCTCAGCATGAGTCAAAGCTATCCAATTTAAACTGCCCATTGTTCGCCTCATTACTCTTAAAATCAAATTGGGAGGGCCATTCCTTTCAACTTGAATATGAGGTCCTTCAAGAGTCCGAATCCTTAACAATTAACGATTTAGTTCTAACAAATTGGACAAACTCACTTTTTGTATGTTTGAATTCGGCGATAGAGCCGTTCCAAGAAAACCATTTGTCGATCACAATTGACTTGCAAAAAGATGGTGTTCGTTTCTTTTTTGATTTTAGCGGGATAATAATTAAAAATGAACTGATTGAACAATTCCTTAACGATCCACAACCAAATAAGATGGATATTGCGGTCAAGGAATTCTTTGAAAACGAACTCGCATTAGAAGTTTTTATGCCTTTTATAATAAGAAAAGGGTAAAGCTGCGATTCTCGTCGTGACATCAGTTAATTTAATGGATGCAGTAGAAGTGTGTTACTTTATTTATGTTTAGCTTCAGCGCCTGGCGAATATGTACTTCGCTAAACAAGCGCTTACGCTTTTCTATTGACGGGAGGAATTAAATGTTTGTCGATCAAGTTAAGATATATGTAAAAGGTGGAGATGGCGGCAATGGAATGGTCGCGTTTCGCCGTGAAAAATATGTTCCGAATGGCGGACCCGCAGGCGGTGACGGCGGAAAAGGCGCCAATGTGATTTTTGAAGTTAACGAGGGTTTACGTACTTTGATGGATTTCCGTTATCAGCGGCATTTTAAAGCACCTCGTGGTGAACATGGAATGTCAAAAGGCATGCATGGGAAAAATTCAAAGGATATGATTGTCAAAGTGCCGCCTGGAACGGTTGTCATTGATGCCAATACCCAGGAAGTCATTGCTGACTTGGTTGAAGATGGCCAGCGCGCGGTTATTGCAAAAGGCGGTCGTGGCGGAAGAGGAAATACCCGATTTGCCACTCCTTCTAATCCCGCACCGGAGATTTCGGAAAATGGAGAGCCGGGACAAGAACGTGATGTCGTTCTTGAATTAAAGCTCCTAGCGGATGTTGGCCTTGTCGGATTTCCGAGTGTTGGAAAATCCACTTTATTATCGGTAGTTTCATCAGCAAAGCCGAAAATAGCCGAATACCATTTTACGACGATCGTTCCGAACCTTGGGATGGTTGAAACCGAGGATGGCAGGAGCTTCGTTATGGCGGATCTTCCCGGACTGATTGAAGGGGCTCACGCGGGTGTCGGTCTTGGACATCAATTTTTACGTCATATTGAGCGGACAAGAGTCATTGTTCATGTTATAGATATGGCGGCAACAGAAGGCAGAGATCCATTTGAGGATTACCTGACGATTAATAAAGAATTAAAAGAGTATAATCTGCGCTTGACGGAGCGTCCGCAGATTATTGTTGCAAATAAAATGGATATGCCTGATGCGGAAGAAAATTTGCAGAAATTTAAAGAACAGCTTCAAGAGGATTATCCCATTTTTCCAATCTCGGCAGTTACACGAAAAGGATTGCGTGAGCTATTGTTTGCAGTTACGGATAAGTTGGAGGAGACACCTGAATTCCCGCTTGAACACGAGGAAGAGGAAGCAGGAGTACATCGAGTTCTTTATAAACACGAAGCAGATCCGGAAGCATTTACGATTACAAGAGACCCGGATGGTTCATATGTAATCTCCGGTGAAAAGCTTGAGAAATTATTTAAGATGACAGACTTCTCAAGAGAAGAATCCGTCAGACGTTTTTCAAGGCAGCTTCGCGGGCTTGGTGTTGACGATGCTTTAAGGCAAAGAGGAGCAAAAGACGGGGATATCGTTAAATTACTAGACTTTGAATTCGAATTTATTGAGTAGCCTTCCCTGGATCCGGAGGTAGAGTACAAAGATGAAAATGGATAAATCAGATAAAAAATTTTACTTGGTCCGTGAGGATGTTTTACCGGAAGCGATGAAAAAAACGCTTGAAGTAAAAGAAATGCTTGAAAGAGGTAAGGTAGAATCTGTTTGGGAAGCTGTCCGCCAGGTTGATTTAAGCAGAAGTGCTTTTTATAAATACCGGGATACAGTTTTTCCGTTCTCGACGATCAAAAAGGAACGATTGGTCTCACTTTTTTTCCATCTGGAGGACCGCTCAGGGACATTGTCTAAATTGCTGGGTGTTGTTGCTTCGTCAGGATGTAATGTACTGACCATTCACCAAACGATCCCATTACAAGGAAGAGCGAACGTAACACTTTCGTTAAATACATCCGATATCCATATGGAAATTGAGGATTTACTTAATGAATTAAGAAAACTGGAGTTTGTAGAAAAAGTGGAGGTGCTGGGAACAGGTGCATAAAGAACAGAAATGTTCAATATGCCCGGCTGGTCTCAGCTTTCTTTTTTGAGATGTTATATATAGAGTATATAGAGAGTGGGGAGAGCAATGAAAGTCGGATATTTAGGGCCAAAGGCTACATTCACTGAATTAGCGGTGAAGCGGGTTTTTCCGGAATTAGAGTTTGAACCGTATCGAACAATACCGGAATGCATAGATGCTGTTGTGGAAAAACAGGTGGAACTGGCAGTTGTTCCCGTAGAAAATGCTCTTGAAGGTTCCGTTAATATAACGCTTGATTATTTGACACATGAGGTTCAAATTCCAATTATTGGTGAAATCACAATCCCAATACGACAGCATCTAATGGTTCATCCATCAAATAAGGAAGATTGGCGGAATGTGAGTAAGGTGTATAGTCATTCACATGCGATTGCCCAGTGCCATAAATTTTTACATACTCAGTTTAAAGGAATTCCCTTTGAAAGTGTGAGTTCAACAGCTGCGGCTGCTCAAATGGTAACGGATCATCCTGAAATGAAAACAGCTGCGATTGCTAATGAATTAGCAGCAAATGAATACGGGCTAACTATCGTTCAAAGAGACATACATGATTTTGATTATAACCATACTCGATTTTTAATTCTATCCGGACAAAAGGTAGATTTTCCATCAATAAGTTCCAGAGGTTATAAAACAACTTTGATGATTACACTTCCTTCGGACCATCCGGGAGCTCTTCATCAAGTATTATCAGCCTTTGCCTGGAGAAAATTAAACATGTCAAAAATCGAATCAAGGCCGATGAAAACAGGAATTGGCAATTATTTTTTCATTATTGATTTGGAAATGAAGCTTGATGATGTTTTAATCCCGGGAACAGTTGCCGAACTGGAAGCATTAGGCTGCGGCGTGAAATTATTAGGAAGCTATCCTTCCTTTATGTTGGATTTAAACTAAAAAGGACCCCATTGGGTCCTTTATTTCAATAACTGTCCGGCTCCACAAGAGTAAGCTTCGGAAGCGCTAAACGGGCGCTTGCGCTTTCCTATTTCGCATAAGTGCAACTACGCTTCTGCCTTCGCCCTTAGGCGATTTTTCTTTATGTTTCCATCAATATTCCTTCTGCCTTAAGAGCTTCTTCTGCATGATCAAGAATTTTCTCGCTCGCTGCCGTAATGGTATGAAGATGGATCCCCTCTGTTAATTCCGATAAAAATGAGGCTTTGGAGGTTTGAATATTTTCCATAAACTGTTTCACTTCCTGCCGATTCGAAACCATTATCGAAGCAGTCAAATCTCCATAAACCGCATGTTCAATTCTAACATCCTTCACCATTACCCCGTGATCAACTAATAAATTAAGCTCCTTTTCGGTATCTTCCGGTTTATGGCGACAGGCAATCGTCCTTTGGAAAAGTGGAGCACCGGTATTCTGTTTTAAATACATATAGCCTTGGCTCGTTGCAAGAATAGGTTCACTTTTTGCCTTAAGAAGTGTAATATCGCCAACAATCACTTGTCTGCTTACATTTGTTCTTGTTGCTAATTCACTTCCGGTAATAGGAACAGGGCTTTCTTTTAGCTGCTGTAAAATTAAATTCCTCCTTTCTTCTCCTAATATTTTTTTCTGCTCTGTCATAGGAACCCTCCTTCTGTTTTTTATTCTAGCAAATAATGATTTTTAAATAACCGAATTGGCCTTATATTCTTTAACAACATTCACTATATTTTGGCCGAGCTTCAGAACATCATCCATAGTGGTTGTTCTGCCAAATGAGATACGGATAAATTCTTTTGCTTCCCTGATGTCTAAATCCATTGCTTGCATTGCTTTTGCAGGGGATTGCATACCTACTTGGCAGGCGCTTCCTGTTGAAATCGCGAAGCCCAACCGATTGCATTCCAGCATCATCCATTGACCCTCGATGCCTGCAATCCGCATCCCAATGATCTGAGGAAGCTGAGAGCTTTCGTCAGCCTGAAATAGTTGAACCCACTTTTTTATTGGGGCAATTGTCTCAATAAAAGCTTTCCGAAGGTGGAGAAATTTGTTTTTTTCCTCATGTATTTGGTTGCATATTTTTTGTGCGGCAACCGTCATCGCAGCAATAGCAGGGACGTTAATTGTGCCCGGTCTAAGACCTTTTTCATGTGAGCCCCCCGGGAAAAAAGGGCTCCAGGAAATGGCGGGGTCAATAAAAAGGCCGCCAATCCCTTTTGGACCATATATTTTATGACCCGAAAAAGAAAAGCTACTAACTAAAGGAGCAAGGTTTGTTAGATCAATTTTTCCAAAAGATTGGACAAAATCGCTATGAAAATGAATATGATTGGCTTTGCAAATACCGGCTATGTTTTCGATTGGTTGGATAGTGCCAATTTCAGAATTAACATGTTGAATCGAAACGAGAATGGTTTCAGGTGTTATCAAATTAACCAATTTCTCCTGATCAATCATGCCTGAAGAATTAAACGGTACCCGAGTAACACGATAACCTGCATTTTCTAATCTTTTAATCGTACCGTGTACGGAGGAATGTTCTGCCATTCCCATTATAATATGGTTTCCTTTTCTTTTCGGAGCAGAAAGTAGGGCTTCGATCGCCAAAAAGTTTCCCTCAGAACCACCACTCGTAAAGAACAGCCCTTTTTTATCAACTCCTAATAGACTTGATAATTCTTCACGGCAATTTTCAAGCAAGGCAGAGGATTGTCCTCCAATGTCATGGAGGCTGCTTGAATTTCCAAAGTATTCAGTTGCTATTTTCACATATACATTTGCTGCTTCGGAATCTAACGGAGTGGTTGCCGCAAAATCAAAATATATCATCCTGCATTTCTCCAATTCTCATATTTTTATTGCGAAAAAAATACTTGTAATTAGTTTAATTCTATGTAAATATAGATGTCAAGACACCTGTTAATCCTGGAGGGCCAGAATATGACAAATAGTGATGTGTTAATAATTGGAAGTGGAGTAGCTGCGTTACAACTGGCTGTTCTCTTAAATAAGGATGTAAATGTGAGAATTCTCACAAAGTCAAATTTAAGGACAGCGAATTCCTATTTGGCTCAAGGCGGAATTGCAGCTGCCATTGGCTCACATGACCACCCTTCAAAACATTTTGTCGATACTCTTGAAGCAGGAAGATACCAAAATAACCGTGAAGTAGTTGAGCAAATCATTAATGAAGCGCCAACGCTCATAAAGGATATATCCGGCAATGGTAATCTTTTTGATAAAAATCAAAATGGCGACTTGCTCCTTGGGATGGAAGGCGCCCATAGTGAAAAGAGAATCGTTCACGGTGGCGGAGATGCAACAGGAAAGAATTTAATGGAATTCCTGATAAGCCAGCTAAGCGAAAATGTGATTATCGAAGAAAATACATTTGCCTTTGAATTGATTGTTAATAAAGTAAAAAATCGCTGTACGGGTGTAAAGGTGAAAAAACCTGATGGCACGATTCAAATCCATTACGGGACACATATTATTATTGCAACCGGCGGTTGCGGTCAATTATACAGCTATACTTCAAACGCAAACACGGTAAGCGGTGATGGGATTGCAATGGCTTACTTAGCCGGTGCTGAAATCATGGACATGGAATTTATTCAATTTCATCCAACACTTTTGTATATTGATGGTGAAACAAAGGGATTAATTTCTGAAGCTGTTCGCGGAGAGGGTGCCATTCTGATAACGTCAGATGGAACTCCAATCATGGAAGGAGTTCACCCCTATAAAGACCTTGCCCCAAGGCATGTGGTTTCGCAAACAATCTATGAATATATAAAAAATGGAAATAAAGTTTACTTAGATATTAGTAAAATTGAAAACTTTCATATACGATTTCCTTCAATTACCTCTCTTTGTGAAGAAAATGGAATTCATTTAGCGGAGGGCAGGCTTCCGGTTGCCCCGGGATGTCATTTCTTAATGGGGGGAATTAAAACAGATTTAATCGGGAGAACTTCCATTGACGGGCTTTTTGCAATTGGTGAAGCAGCCTGCACCGGTTTGCATGGTGCAAACCGGTTAGCGAGCAATTCCTTATTAGAGGGATTGTATCAAGGGAAAAAGCTATCGGAATGGATAAATTCAGCCATGTTAAAATCTTTAAATTTTGAACGAATAACAGTAAATATTTCTCTTAATAAAAATAATGTAATGTTGCCGGATATTGAGTTATTAAAGAGTTTGATGATGGAAAGAGTAGGAATTGTACGGAGCGGGTTAGCTCTCCAAAAACAAAAAAACTGGCTTGAACAATTTAAGGTTCAAGAAATAAATGAATGGGATTCATTTACTGTTTCTGAACTATCAAAACTATTCATGCTGATTATCGCTCAACTCATCACAGAATCCGCATTGAAACGGACTGAAAGCCGCGGTGGACACTTTAGAAGTGATTATCCGTTTGAAGATGATCGTAATTGGTTAAGGAAATCAATCATCCATAAACATAACAGGGAAACGGAGAAGACAAATGAACACATTGAAACTGCGCTCGCTAATTGAGAATTTTTTTATCGAAGATATAGGTGAACAGGATATCACCACTGATTTGATTTTTTCAGAAGATACGAATGGGGAAATTGTTTTTTTAGCTAAAGAGGCTGGTGTTTTTTGTGGAGAAGCAATCATAAAAAACGGTTTTCATTTGTTAAATAATCAAATTAGCGCCAGGGTTTTTGTAAAAGATGGAGAATCCTTTGAAATCGGCCAAAAGCTTGCCATCGTTTCAGGGAAAATCGCTGACCTGCTAAAAGGAGAAAGAGTCATCCTAAATCTAATTCAAAGGATGAGCGGGATTGCAACACTTACTCAAAAAGCGGTAACCACCTTGAACAGCGACTATACGAAAATATGCGATACCCGGAAAACGACTCCCGGACTTCGGATGCTGGAAAAATATGCGGTTCGCTGCGGTGGAGGCTTTAATCACCGATTTGGATTGTATGACGGCGTCATGATTAAGGATAATCATATTTCGTTTGCAGGATCGATAACAAGTGCCGTTGACGCCGTTCGTCAAAATGCCGGACATATGGTGAAGATTGAAGTTGAAGTTGAGACAGAAGAACAGGTCATTGAGGCAGTTCAGGCCGGTGCTGATGTCATTATGTTTGATAATCGTACCCCGGAAGAGATCAAGGAATTCATTAAATTGGTACCGTCACATATCATTACTGAAGCTTCGGGCGGTATCCAATTAAGTAATCTTGCTGACTATCGTGAAACGGGAGTTCACTATATTTCCCTTGGCTTTTTAACTCACTCTTATAAAGCACTTGACCTTAGTGTGAAAGTGTTATGGAACAAAGGAGAGGAATAAAATGAACATTTTGGCTTCCTTGCAAAAAACTATCATGATTCCTGAAAAATATCGGCAAATGTCGAGAGAAGAGCTAGAGTCTCGCGTAATCGAAGTGAAGGAAAGATTAGGAAATCGGCTTTTTATCCCCGGTCATCATTATCAAAAGGATGAAGTCATTCAATTTGCTGATGCAACTGGTGATTCGTTAAAATTGGCGCAGTTATCTGCGGAAAACACTGAAGCTGAATTTATCGTTTTTTGCGGTGTCCATTTTATGGCAGAAACGGCTGATATTCTTACAAGTGAGAATCAGAAGGTATTTTTACCGGATATGCGTGCCGGCTGTTCGATGGCAGACATGGCAGATATTCAGCAAACAGAAAGAGCATGGGAGAAATTGCAGGCGATTTTTGGAGATACCATCCTTCCGTTAACCTATGTCAATTCCACTGCCGCCATTAAAGCTTTTGTGGGTGCCAAGGGTGGAGCTACAGTAACCTCCTCCAATGCCGAGACAATGGTTAAATGGGCATTCGGCCAGAAAGAACGTATTTTATTCTTACCGGATCAGCATCTTGGAAGAAATACGGCTGCTGATTTAGGAATTCCGCTAGATGAAATGGCTATCTGGAATCCAATTAGCAACTCGCTGGAGTACGAAGGCGATTTTTCAAAAATAAAAGTTATATTATGGAAGGGCCACTGCTCCGTACATGAAAATTTCACGGTACAGAATGTTATTGAAACAAGAAACCAATATCCAAATATGAAAATTATTGTCCATCCCGAATGTCGCCGTGAGGTTGTGGAATTAGCGGATGAAGCAGGTTCTACAAGCTATATTATCAACGCAATTGAAAAGGCAAAACCTGGTTCTGAGTGGGCTATCGGGACCGAAATGAACCTTGTTAAACGCTTGATAAACAATCATCCGGAACAGAATATTATTTCTTTAAATCCCCATATGTGTCCATGTCTGACCATGAATCGGATTGATTTGCCACATTTAGTGTGGAGCTTGGATACACTAGAAGAAAACAGCAATCATAATCTTATTAAGGTTAATGATGAAATTGCCCATGATGCTAAATTAGCTTTAGAAAGAATGTTGATTAATTCTTAAAAAACAGTGATGGTAGATGCAATTTTACAGTTGCATCTATTTTTTTTTGGCTATGGTAAAACTCATTGTTGATTTAGCTCACTATGTTGTTGGAGCGAAAATCAACATACAAGTTTAACATAGCTTTTTTTAAAATGTAAATTTGTACTGAAGAAAAGCCCTGGTACTAAAGGAGGAAAGTAGTTCCTGTAAGCGCCGGCAAATAAATCATCAGAGTCTGATTCATATTTTTTCGAAAAAAAGCATAAGTTTTTGTGAAGTATATTAGCACTTTGCCCATTTTCACATACACTATATGGACTTATGCCATAGGAGGGAAATCAGAGTGAAGATCCATATCGTACAGAAAGGGGATACTCTTTGGAAGATCGCCAAGAAGTACGGCGTGAATTTTGAAGAGCTGAAAAAGATGAATTCACAGCTCAGCAACCCTGATATGATTATGCCCGGTATGAAAGTAAAAGTCCCAACATCTGGTGGAACAATAAAGAAAGAAATACCAATGGGGACTAAACCGGAAGCTGCCATCAATTTAGGAGTCAAGAAAGAAATGCCGATTGCTGAGCATCCGTTTGCAAAAGAGAAGCCTAAAGAAATGCCAATTGTTGAAGCTCCCAAAAAGGAAGTTCCAATAAAGGAAGCTCCAATAAAGGAAGTTCCAATTGCAAAAGAAGCACCGAAAGTACCTTATACTCCTAAAATGCCTCTACAAATTGTCCCAGAAATTGATATTAACAATTATTATACGATGAACATGCAAAATATGACTGTTCAACAGCCGCAGCTTCCGCCTAAACCAGCAAATATACTTCCTGAGGTAAAAGAAGTTCCAATGAAAGAAGTACCAAAGCCAGTGGTGGAAGCACCAGTTGAAGCACCGGCACCTGTACCTGTTGAACAACCACAATATTGTGTTCCGGTTACACCGGTAATGCCGGGACCTGGATTTTGCCCGCCATTTGAACCATTCATGCCATATCCACATGTTCCGGGCGCTGCTTTTCCAGCGGGTCCGGGATTCATGCCAACAGCACCTGGGTATATGCCGACAGCACCGGAGTATATGCCAACAGCACCGGGATATGTGCCAACAACGCCTGGGTATGTGCCAACAGCACCGGGAGTCGCCCCAGCTGCCGCTGGCACATCATACATTCCGCCGCATTTTGGTGATGAATCATCATCGTTTATGCCGCAAATGCCTATGATGAGCCATGGGTATAATCCTGGAGCTGCAATGGGAAGCCCGGTTGTACAACAACCGATACAAACACCATATATGGACCCTGCAGCCCAATATCCGATGGGTGGATACCAGCCCGGTTCCCCTGGAGTAGCACCTGCAGGTTACCCTGAAGGCTACCCTGGAGCAGCGCCAACGGGTTATCCGGGAGGCTACCCCGGAGCAGCGCCAACGGGTTATCCGGGAGGCTACCCTGGAGCAGCGCCAACGGGTTATCCGGGAGGCTACCCTGGAGCAGCGCCAACGGGTTATCCGGGAGGTTACCCTGGAGCAGCACCAACGGGTTATCCGGGAAGTTATCCGGGAACAGCGCCAATGGGCTACCCGGGAATGGCATCAGGAGGATATCCACCGGCGCAATATCCGGCTGAATATGCCCCTTCTGCTCCTGTTCATGGGTACAATACAGGGATGACTGCGCCTCATGGGCAATATCCATATGGGTACCCACAAATGGAGGGTCATGTAATGGGAGCGGAATTTGAATCACCGGAATATTCCGGACCGGCAGTCGGGACACAAATGCCGTATATGCAGCAGCCATTCCCGCAAGGACTTCCGGTAGGAACTGGAGCATTAGGTGATTGCGGTTGCGGAGGACCTGTGCCAACTCAGATGCCGGTCACTAATCAGGTGCCAACTCCTACCTATGTACCAACAACTCCACCGGTTTACAGTGCACCCTATACTGCACCGGTGAATGTGGCACAGCCTCCTTTTATGAATCCTTATGGAATGGGTCCGGGAGAATCTCCGTACAGTATGCCGCGGTACCAAGATGAAAGCAATGAATACAGCGGTTAACCAAAAAGGAGACGATGATTTTTTTGATCGTCTCCTCTCTTATTTTAGGTCCCAATTTTTCGAAAAAATAATTGAGTTTGTTCCGATTCGAAAGTCGGTTTTTTTGCTAAAAACAGAAAAAAATACTTACATCATCAAAGGCTATCACATGTATAGCAAACTTAGACTTCAAGAAGCTTTTACGGCTACCTTAAGAAAAGAAGGATTCTCCAATACTTACCTGTTTGTTACTCCTCCCGTAAAAGAACAGCTCTTTTTTGAAGGATTGCATTTTGGTTGTATGGAATACCTTGAACCGAATAAAATACCTTTTTCCTTTCATTCTCATAAAAATCGCCAGGAAGGAATGGAATTATTAGAGCAATTTCATCAAATTACATCATCCTTTGAGGCACGGTACCGTACCTTGCTCCCAAAAGGCCATCTTCTTGAAAAATGGAAAGAAAGATTAACTCTTTTTTTGAAAAATTTACCGGTTATGAGGTATTTTATCAATGAGAAGTTTCTTTCAGAAATGGTTTCATGGGCAAATTGGTCCTTGAAGGGGATGGAGAAGAACCGGCTCTTTTTTTTAAAGGAACCATTTGTCATCCTTCATGGTGATGTGGCACATCATAATTTTTTGCGTAACAAAGCGGGAAATTTACAATTAATCGATTTTGATTTAATTAGTATTGGCCCTAATTCTTTAGATTATTTACAATATGCAAATCGAATCCTTCCTTATATGGATTGGTCTTTTAACCAACTTTCACAAATGCAGCAAATCCAATCCTTCTTAAATGAAAATGCATTTCTTTATGCTTTAGCCTTTCCTGCTGATATTTTTCGGGAATGGAACCGAATCATAAGGGAACAAACTTATAAAGACCATACAAAATTTAAGCAGGTAATGGAAATGACGATTGGTCAATTTTATTTGAGAAAACAATTCATTAATCAAGTTAAAAATTTAATTCTTTGATGATGCATTGGTCGTTTCTGGCAGTATGAAATCCTCGTCAAGGTAACAACCTAATAAAGAGCATTTTACAATGCTCAGGATGTTACCAAGGGGGTTTTTCGCTTGAATAGAAAGCAGTGGATGATTCCTCTTTCAGCTGTGATTGTGGTCGGACTGGCGGGTTGTGGAACGAACAATCGAGCAGGCGTCAATAATAATGAAAATCCTGCACGTCCAATGGGATATTACTCAAATGAAAAACATCCAATAGGAACCTATACGGGATTCAATGACAATGATGGCCCATTAACAGAAATGATGGACCATAATCTTGGGGCAGAGGGCAAATTTCAAAAGGATCAAAATCGAAGGCTATTGCAGACAAGAGACAAAAATGGAAATCCTCCAAACCCAACAAAACCGCTCGCGAGCTATGACCGAAATTTTTTTCAACGTGATAATCGCTTTAGCACAAGTGATGTGAATTATCATGGCCATTTGAATCAAAATATAGCAAATACCGGCTATGCCACTGATTACGGAGTTAATAAAAAAGTATCCGATAAAATCAGAAAAAAAGCCGAATCGGTTAAAAACGTTCAGGATGTCCATTCCGTTATCTATGGTAATTCAGTTTTAATTTCCGTTGATTTAATCGATAAAAACCGGGCAAAAGAAACGAAAAAAGCCGTCCGGGAAGCGGTGAAGCCTTACGTTAATGGGAAATCGGTAACTGTAATTATAGATGAAGGTACGTTTAGCCGTGACCGTAACATCAACTTTGATCTTCAAGGGGCTAGGTAAAATCATCCATATTTTAAGGGCAGGGCTTTCGGGCTTTGCCCTTCTTATTATGGATAAGTGCAATTTAGGATTCTTTCACTCTAATATCTTTTAGGATAAAAAGGCAATAAAAGGCTAAACTATGAATGTAAGAGCTGATCGATTTTTAACCATAAGAGGTGATTATGCATGAGGTTCAATTGGATAGCATTGTCTCGGTATTGTTTAACCGTACTTACATGTTTACTCTTCATATTATTAGGAAAAGCCCCGGGAATGCTTTTGAACGGCTCCGCCGCGCAACAGGATAACCATCACTACCTGCAAAAGACGGAACCTCTGCACATTACTGTTTTATTAGAAAGAATGTATTTAGATGGAGAAATCAGTCAAGAAGTTGTTCAAGAGACTTGCTGGTCATTAGAAAATTTTTGGGCCAAGTATGATCAATGGCAGCTAAAAGATATAGATGAATCCCAAATGGTATTTAGGAAAAAAATCGATGATATTTCGCCGTTACTTAAGGCAAATGGATATTTTGGAATTACCGATGAAGGTGTGTTAACTATTTTTAATGGCAGACCTGACCGATCAAGAATTATTCAATCCTTTTTTCAAATAGATGTTAAGAAATTAGAAAGCAAGAAACAAGAAGAACTGCTGCAAGGGATTCCCATTAAAACAAAAGATCGCTATGTGGAAGTATTAGAAACATTTAAGCACTATTCCAAAAAGGACGTGCAAGCAAATTAAATCAACCGAAATACAAATCAGACTGATTTCATATCAGCCTGGTTTTTTGTTTTTCTTCATACACCCTAAAATTTTATGATAGAATGGAGTACAGTGCGTAAAAAAGTATCCATGAATTTACCATTTAGCTGCTTCTTGCATAAGCTTTCTGAGATGGGGATAACGTTAGAGGAGAGAATGGCATTGTATGAATTTATCAAAGGGACCGTAGAGTTTGTCGGGCCTGAATATATTGTTATCGAGAATAATGGGATTGGCTATCAAATTTCAACACCAAATCCATTTGTATATTCCGGTAAAATGGAACATAAGGTTACGGTATTTACCTATCATTACGTTCGTGAGGATATAATGGCACTGTACGGATTCGATTCGAGAGAAGAAAAGAAACTATTTACTAAATTATTAAATGTTTCCGGTATTGGGCCAAAAGGCGCACTGGCGATTTTGGCATCGGGTGAGGTACAGCAGGTGGTCTCAGCAATTGAAAATGAGGATGAAGGGTTCCTAATAAAATTCCCGGGAGTTGGAAAAAAAACGGCAAGACAAATGATTCTCGATTTAAAGGGAAAATTACAGGATATTGTACCCGACTTTTTTCCGAATCTATTTAATGCTGATTCCTTTACAGTTGAAGCAAAATCTATATCAAATATGGCCTTTGAAGAAGCGATTCTCGCTTTGAAAGCCCTTGGTTATTCAGATAAAGAAATTAAAAAGATTTCACCTGAATTACGTAATGAAAAGTTAACCACAGATCAATACATTAAAAAAGCCCTACAGCGGCTATTAAAATAAGGTGATGATTCATGGAAGACAGGATTATTTCTGGTGAAGCGAACCAGAACGAGGTAACCATTGAACAAAGTCTCCGGCCACAAACCTTAAAACAATATATCGGCCAAGATACTGTGAAGGAAAATCTTGGGATTTTCATTGAAGCAGCAAGACTACGCGGGGAGACGTTAGACCATGTCCTTCTTTACGGGCCACCGGGATTAGGGAAGACTACGCTTGCGGTCATCATTGCAAATGAAATGGGTGTCAATATCCGAACCACCTCCGGGCCGGCAATCGAACGGCCCGGTGATTTGGCGGCAATTTTGACTGCACTTGAGCCTGGGGATGTTTTATTTATCGATGAAATACATCGTCTGCCAAGAACAATTGAAGAAGTCCTTTACCCGGCGATGGAGGATTTTTGCCTTGATATCGTCATTGGGAAAGGCCCAAGCGCCCGTTCCGTCCGCCTTGACCTTCCTCCATTCACGTTAGTCGGAGCTACAACAAGAGCCGGCTCGTTATCAGCACCGTTAAGGGACAGATTTGGAGTTTTGAGCCGTCTCGAGTATTATAAGGAAGACCAGCTAAAAAATATTGTGAAGAGAACCGCTGAGTTATTCGAAACCAAAATTGATGATCCATCTGCTGCTGAAATTGCCAGAAGAGCAAGGGGAACCCCAAGAATTGCGAATCGGTTGCTGCGAAGGGTTCGAGATTTCGCTCAAGTTAAAAGCAATGGTGAAATTGATCTTGTCCTAGCAAAGGAAGCTTTAGAGCTGTTGCAGGTCGACCGGTTAGGTCTCGATCATATTGACCATAAATTACTTAAAGGAATTATTGAAAAATTCCGCGGCGGCCCGGTGGGGCTTGATACAATTGCAGCTTCTATCGGTGAAGAAGCAGAAACTATTGAAGATGTATATGAACCATATTTGCTGCAGATTGGCTTTTTACAAAGAACTCCCCGTGGCAGAGTGGTAACTGGTGCGGTTTATCACCATTTTGGTATGGAGGTGCCGGCACCGTGACGCATATTTCAAAAACGCTTATGATTGTTGGTGCGGTTATTTTTATCATCGGATTTCTGATGCCGTTTTTGCATTTTGGAAAACTGCCTGGGGATATCGTGATTAAAAAGGGAAATGCCACTTTTTATTTTCCGATTGTCACCTCGATTGCAGTAAGTATCATTTTATCTATCATTTTTTATTTGATAGGACGATTTCGATAAAGTAGGGATGTTATTTTTATGAAAGTAGATTTGTTTGATTTTCATTTGCCTGAAGAATTAATTGCTCAAGTCCCTTTAAAAAAGCGGACAGATAGCCGTTTGATGGTTTTGAATAAAGAATCAGGCGAGATAAACCATGATATTTTTAAAAATATTACCGAGTATTTGCGTGAAGGGGACTGCCTTGTGTTAAATGATACTAAGGTTCTTCCTGCACGCCTTTTTGGCGTCAAAAAAGATACAGGGGCAAAAATTGAAGTGTTACTTTTAAAACAGTTGGAAGGCGACCAGTGGGAAACGCTTGTTAAGCCGGCCAAACGAGTGAAAGAAGGAACAGAAATTGATTTCGGTGAAGGCCTTCTTACCGCGGTTTGCACAGGGACTTCCGAACATGGCGGCAGAATATTCGATTTCAAATATGAGGGGATTTTCTACGAGGTCCTGGATCAATTAGGTGAAATGCCGCTCCCCCCTTATATTAAAGAGCAATTAGATGATCGTGACCGCTATCAGACGGTTTTTGCCCGCGAGCCTGGTTCAGCGGCTGCTCCAACTGCCGGTCTTCACTTTACTGAAGAATTATTAAATGAAGTAAGGGAAAAAGGTGTTCATATTGCATTTATCACGCTCCATGTAGGTCTTGGTACGTTTAGGCCGGTAAGTGTTGATGATGTTTTAGAGCATGATATGCATTCAGAGTTTTACATAGTAACTGAAGGAACTGCGCGTTTGCTGAATGAAGTTAAAAGCAAGGGGGGCAGAATTATTACTGTCGGTACAACCTCCACAAGGACATTGGAGACGATTGCCGCTGAAAATGATGGTTTGTTTATTGAAGGCAGCGGCTGGACAAATATTTTTATCTATCCCGGGTATAACTTTAAGGCAATCGATGGCATGATTACCAATTTCCACTTGCCAAAATCAACCCTAATTATGCTCGTTAGCGCCTTGGCTGGAAGAGAAAATATTTTGCATGCCTATAACACAGCTGTAGAGGAGCGCTACCGCTTTTTCAGCTTTGGCGATGCAATGTTGATCATCTAGGTTTAGACATAGGAAGGAGTAAATGGATTGAGTGCGATTCGGTATGAATTAATTAAAACATGTAAACAAACAGGTGCCAGGCTTGGAAGGGTCCATACACCACATGGTTCTTTTGACACCCCGGCATTTATGCCTGTTGGAACTCTTGCCACTGTAAAAACAATGGCTCCAGAGGATTTAAAAGAAATGGGCGCAGGGATTATTTTAAGTAACACCTATCATTTGTGGCTTCGTCCCGGCCATGAGATTATTAAGGAAGCTGGCGGTCTTCATAAATTTATGAATTGGGATCGGGCGATTTTAACGGACTCCGGCGGCTTCCAGGTTTTCAGTTTAAGCGAATTCCGCAAAATTGAAGAAGAAGGTGTTCATTTCCGCAATCATATGAGTGGTGAAAAATTATTTTTATCACCTGAAAAAGCGATGGATATTCAAAATGCGCTTGGATCTGATATCATGATGGCCTTTGATGAATGTCCGCCATATCCGGCTACTTTTGAATATATGCAAAAATCAGTGGAGCGGACCTCAAGATGGGCGGAACGGTGTTTAAATGCCCATCAGCGACCTGAAGACCAAGGTTTATTTGGAATCGTACAAGGAGGAGAATATGAGGAGCTCCGGAAGCTAAGTGCTAAAGACCTTACTTCCCTCGATTTTCCGGGGTATGCTGTCGGAGGATTATCGGTTGGTGAGCCAAAGGATGTAATGAATCGGGTGCTCGAGTTCACTACACCGCTTTTACCATCCAATAAACCACGCTATTTAATGGGTGTCGGTTCCCCGGATTCGTTAATCGATGGTTCCATTCGCGGAATTGATATGTTTGACTGTGTACTGCCCACAAGGATTGCCCGAAATGGCACGTTGATGACAAGTACCGGCCGGTTGGTTGTCAAAAATGCAAAATTTGCCCGGGATTTTGGCCCGCTTGATGAAAATTGCGACTGCTATACTTGCCGAAACTACAGCAGGGCCTACATTCGCCATCTGATTCGCTGTGATGAAACATTTGGAATTCGATTAACGTCTTACCATAATCTCTATTTTCTGTTAAGATTAATGGAGCAAGTCAGACAAGCCATTATGGAAGACAGACTTGGTGATTTTCGAGAAGAGTTTTTTGAACGTTATGGCTTTAATAAGCCAAACGCGAAAAATTTCTAATAGATATTTTTGGAAAGGAGGGAAACAAGAATGGGACAAATTGGTACAATCATTCCGTTAATATTAATGTTTGTGTTGTTTTATTTTCTATTAATTCGCCCGCAGCAAAAACGCCAAAAATCGGTTTCACAAATGCAAAGCTCATTAAAAAAGGGTGATAAGATTGTTACGATTGGCGGGCTACATGGTTTTGTAGATTCGATTGACGATAGTAAGGTGGTAATTAAATGTGGAGACGGAAGCCGTCTTACATATGACCGCTCAGCTATTCGGGAAGTAACTGAACCAAGTAAGGAAGCTACAAAAGAAGTAAACCTTGAAAAATAAAACCATACAAAAAAGGAAGCCAAATGTAAATGGCTTCCTTTTTAATTATTAAATAGAACGAGTATTATTCGACGAAACATTTACTCCTAATATTCCACCCATCATCGCAATTAATGTGTAGCAGGTATGATAGATTAATTGATGAGCAGAAAACAAGCGATCATATCCCAAGTATTGAAACAAAAAGATAATAAGTGTGTAAATTAATCCTGTTACTCCCCCAATTAGCCAACCTTTTTCTTTACGTTTACCACCGGATAAAAACCCGCCACCGAAAAGCGCAATAAATGATACGGCAGTGATAATATATTGTACGGACGTTTCACGAGCGGACGTAAATCTAAGAATGAAAGCAAAAATTAAGCTGCAAACTCCTGCAAATAAGAAGATAAAGATTAATCCGTACAAAATTGATGTACCAAAACTTTTTGATTCGATGGTTCTCTCCCCCTTCAATTGCCTTTTAGACAGAATTATTTACTTTAAGTATCAAACTTAAGGAAAACAGTATCTTCCCTAGTACAAGCATATTCTTGCTTAGATCATTGTAGAATTGAAATTTCATCTGTTATTAGTGTATTTTGGAAGATAATTCCGATTATGTTTTAATTCAGAATGCCAACAATATATTTGAATGGAAAAAAAGGGGCGACAATATGGGAATATATTTGAGTATAATGTTTCGAACATTAATTTTATATTTACTAATGCTTGTAATTTTCCGTTTAATGGGTAAAAGAGAAATTGGAGAGTTAAGCATCCTTGATCTTGTTGTCTTTATTATGATAGGTGAGATGGCGGTTATCTCAATTGAAAATACAAAAGACCCTCTTACACATACGCTCGTTCCTATGGTTTTATTAATGATTATTCAAATCACACTGGCAATCGTTTCTTTAAAAAGTAAAAAATTTCGTAATCTCGTCGACGGTCAGCCAAGTATCATTATTAATCGTGGAAAAATAGATGAGAGTGCCATGAGAAAGCAACGCTACAATTTTGATGACTTAATGTCCCAATTAAGAGAAAAGGACATTCGCAGTATAGCGGATGTTGAATTTGCTATATTAGAGTCTTCAGGGCGATTATCTGTGATTGAAAAATTAAAGGACCCTAAAAAACCGCAAAAGAATGGAGATATTACGATCCCTTTGATTATGGACGGTGCCATTGAAGAGGAAAATTTGAAACGGATTAACAAAACGAATCTTTGGCTGCGGCAGGAATTGAAGAAAAAGGGATACAAGGATATTAAAAAGATTTCATTCTGCAGCTTTGAAAATGGCAAGTTCTTTATTGATTTGGAAGATGAATAATAACAAGGAAGACACGCTATTAGCGTGTCTTCAGATTGTCGAGAAAGGGTATTTTTCTCTGCAATTTTTTATTTTGTCAGAATCTAAATACCAAATTTATTGATTCTCCCTCTAATGTGCCTGTTGATTTCCGCTCCGGGCACTCGCTTTCCGCGGGGAGGTCCTGGAGCGCCAATCAACAGACATGTTGAAACCGATATACTAATAATATGGTAACAAATTAACGCGGTGAATTATTATAGTAATTGAATAAAATAATTGGCTGCCGAGGGTTTTTCGACAGCCTGAAGACACGCTATTAGCGTGTCTTCTTAATCGCTATCGAAAAGCCCAAAATCGGCGAATCCACGGAATTCGTTTTAACTCGTCTTTCTTAATCAGTGCAAACAACAGCAATAAAACTACATAAGAGACCGACATTCCCACTGTAGAAGCTAATACTCGAACGGCTAAATGCTCATTTAAGAGGATGTTTTCAAAAAGCCAATTGCCCAGCCAGCCTGACGCACCCATAACAAGAAATGCTTTTAAATAATCCCGTATATAGAAGGAAAAAGCTATTTTCTTTAGTACCGTGGCAAAATGAAGGACCGTAACTAAAACAAATCCTACGATAATCCCCAAAGCAGCACCCGTAATCCCGAAGGCCGGTTGGGAAGCTAATAGAAAGATAACTGCGGTTTTAACGATTGCACCGATTAAGCTATTAATCATCGCTGCCCGTGCAAGATTTAATGCCTGTAATACAGCCTGAAGGGGACCTTGATAGTAATAAAATAAAAAGAACGGTGCCATTAAACGAATAAAATAGGACCCTTTTGCAGATCCGTACATTAATTGCATGAGCGGATTGGCCAAGACGTATAGGACAATCACTGCTAGTCCACCGGTTAAAAAGGCAAAGCGTAATGCCTGCTGTAATCGATATTCTATCAATTTCTGGTTATTTTGGGTATTGGCTTCACTGATGGCAGGGACCAGAGATGTTGCTAACGAAAAAGTTACAAATGATGGCAGCATTAAAAGCGGCAGAGCATAACCGGTTAAGGCTCCATACTGTTTTGTAGCCTCGATTGCAGCAACGCCGGCTAGGGCCAGACTGTGGGCAACGACAATCGGTTCAAAAAACCAAGCTACTGAACCAATCATCCGACTCCCCATGGTTGGCATCGCTATATCCATTAAATCTTTAAATGTCTTCTTGCCTTTTTGGACAAATTGAAAAAAATCTTTCCTGAGCCTAAAACGTTTTTTTAATTTAAAAGCTGTCATTAAATACACCAGTGAAACCAATTCCCCAATTACAGATGCAACCATAGCTGCAGCAGCAGCATATTCGATTCCATAAGGAAGGAACGCTTTTGTCATTACAGCGATTAATGTGATTCTAACAAGTTGTTCCAATATTTGTGAGTTGGCAGCAGGCCGCATGTTCTGTCTTCCTTGGAAGTATCCTCTTAACACCGAAGAAACAGCAATTACAGGAACAACAGGTGCAATTGCTACTAAAGGGTAGTATGTTCGAGGATCGGTAAACAGTGTTGTTGACAGGAGTGGCGCAAGTAGAATTAATGCCGGTGTAAAAATAATTGAAAGAGTCAAGGTTGTTGCAAGTGCTACGACAAGTATTTTTTTTATTTCAGCATGGTCCCCTCTTGCCTCAGCTTCTGCTATATTTTTGGAGATAGCCACGGGCAGTCCAAGTTGGGTTATCGTTACAACTAGGATAAATGTGGGGAAGGCCATCATGTACAAGCCAACGCCTTCTTCTCCGATGCTTCGAGCAATGACAATACGGTTAATAAAACCGAGAATTCTTGTGAAAAATCCTGCAATTAACAGGATGAAAGTCCCTTTTAAAAACTTCGACATTCTACTTCCCACCTTCTCAAAAAAGAAGAATTCATATACAATTAACTATATGCAGATGGGTGGACAAAGCATGACAACAAAGCAGGTTGCTTTTTATAAAGAAAAAATTAAAATGGCACAAACATATGTCCTTAGGAGGCAGTTACAATGGAGACAAGCCACGAATACAATCATTTTCGCACCCAGGTTCAACCCGCTTTAGCAAGTAAACTATCGGAATTTCGATTGCTCGGTTATGATTATGTTTCAGAAGATGGGCTTTGGGAATTTTTGATTATGAAGAAATGGAAAAAGGTAAATGAAGAAATCAGATTATATGAAATTATCCAAGATATTTTGGGTGTTAAGGTAAGTGATTATATGAGCTTTACAACCATTCAAACCTATAAAACATCCGAGTTCTCATTGGATGAAGAAAACGACTGGAAAGAGCTATTGAAATAGGTATACCGGATTCTGTCCTTTTCACTTTTTGTAAATTGACAGCTTTTCCATCTTATTTCATAATGTAGGCAATGACATATTTTATTATTTTTGTATAAGGACAAAACGTCTCTTGCTTTTGCTTAAACCCTAAGGAGGAACAATACATAATGGTTAAACGCAGTAGAATCGTTGCTTTCCTACTTGTTATCTTACTTGTTGCAAGTACCATGGGAGTTACAACAAAAAACATTATCAACAAAATTAAGCTTGGTCTAGACCTTCAGGGCGGCTTTGAGGTTTTGTATGAGGTTCAACCAGCCAAAAAAGGACAAAAAATTGACAAAAATGTGTTGGCGAGTACTGCACAGGCACTTGATAAGCGGATCAATGTCCTTGGTGTAAGTGAACCGAGTATTCAAATCGAAGGAAATAATCGAATTCGCGTTCAGCTTGCCGGTGTAAGTGACCAAAATAAAGCACGCGAAATTTTGTCTACCCAGGCAAACCTTACGTTCCGTGATTATAATGATAAGTTAATGATGGATGGAACGGATTTACAACAAGGCGGTGCCAAGCAAACATTTGATGAAAACGGAAAACCAAGTGTTTCATTAACATTAAAGAGTGCCAGTAAATTTGCTAAAGTAACACAGGACATTGTCAACAAGGCTCCAAATAATGTTCTTGTTATCTGGCTTGACTTTGTTCAAGGAAAAGACTCATTTAAAAACGAAATAACAAAGCAAAAACCAAAATATTTATCCGCACCGTCTGTTAAGCAAGTATTTAACCAAAATACGGTGTCTATTGTAGGGAACTTCACTGCGACAGAAGCACAAACATTGGCATCGCTTTTAAATGCCGGAGCTCTTCCTGTTAAACTTAAGGAAGTTTACTCAACTTCCGTAGGAGCAAAATTTGGAGCACAGGCCTTGCATGATACTGTATTGGCAGGTCTGATCGGTATTGCAATCATCTATCTATTTATGCTTGTCTATTACCGTTTCCCGGGTTTGATTGCCGTTGTATCATTAAGCATCTATATTTATTTAATTTTGTTAATTTTTGACTGGATGAATGGTGTCCTGACACTGCCGGGCATTGCCGCATTGATTCTCGGTGTCGGTATGGCCGTGGATGCGAATATTATAACTTACGAACGAATTAAAGAAGAGATTAAAGTTGGTAAGTCTATTAAATCAGCGTTTCAGGCCGGAGAAAAAAATGCCTTTACAGCGATTCTGGATTCCAACTTGAATACCATTTTGACAGCTTCAGTTTTATTCTTTTATGGGACTAGCTCTGTAAAAGGGTTTGCAACAATGCTTATTTTGAGTGTTGTCATGAGCTTTTTAACTGCCGTTTACGGTTCACGATTATTACTCGGACTATGGGTCCACAGCCGTTTCTTAAATAAAAAGCCAAGCTGGTTCGGTGTGAAACAAGCAGATATTAAAGATATTTCGGAAAATTATGATACACTTGATCTTCCGACGAAATTTGACAACATTGATTTTGTTAAGAACAGAAAGAAATTCTTCTGGATTTCAGGTACTCTTCTCACAATTGGATTAATTTTGCTCATTATTTTCCGTTTAAATCTTGCTATTGATTTTACGAGCGGTACTCGAGTAGAAGTCCTATCGAAATCACCGGTTACGGTAGAACAAATAAAAAGTTCATTTAATAAATTGAATCTAAAAACTGATGATGTTGTCCTTTCAGGTAAGAACAATGAAATTGGGGCAGCCCGTTTGATTGGCGTTTTATCAAAAAATGAAATTGCTAATTTAAAGACATCCTTTAAAAAGGAATATGGGTCAGAGCCAAACGTAAGTACTGTTTCACCAACAGTAGGAAAAGAGCTGGCAAAAAATGCTATAATTGCTGTTTTAATCGCTTCAATTGGGATCATTATTTATTTAACTATCCGTTTTGAAATTTATATGGCAATCGCTGCAATTGCCGCAATGCTGCATGATGCATTCTTTATGATAGCCTTTTTCAGTATTACAAGGTTGGAAGTAGACTTGAACTTTATTGCTGCCGTTTTAACGATTGTTGGGTATTCAATCCATGATACGATTGTTACCTTTGACCGGATGCGTGAAAATATGCAAAAGAAAAAGCGGCTTAAAACCTTTAAGGATATTGCGGATGTTGTTAATACCAGTATCCACCAAACATTAACCCGTTCCTTAAATACTGTTTTGATGGTTTTAATTACTGTTATTTCACTGTTAGTTTTTGGTAGTCCGGCAATCCGCAACTTCTCGTTTGCATTGCTCATCGGCCTTTTAGTAGGTGTATATTCATCGGTTTGGATTGCATCTTCCTTATGGGTTGTCTTGAAAGCTAGAGAGTTAAAGAAAAAAGGCGTTATTAAAACAGTGAAAGAAAAGAAACGATACTCTGATCAGCCTCAAGTGTAATCAAAAGAAAAACCGCAGCTATGCGGTTTTTCTTTTGATTGAAAGCACAGGTCCCTCTCCTGTATAATAGTAAAGGTCTAAAGAGGTGAAAGGCATGTTAAAGTCGAAAACAAAATGGATTGTTAATAAAACTGATGTGCAATTAGTCAAAGTCCTGGAAAATGAATTGAAAATTACGCCTCTTGTAGCATCGTTGCTTGTCAACCGCGGATTAGATACCGTCGATTCTGCACGGTATTTTTTATTTGGGAAGGAAAAATTCCACGACCCTTACCTTTTAAAAGGAATGGATATTGCGGTAAAGAGAATACATGAAGCTATTAACAATCAGGAGCCAATCCTGATTTATGGGGATTATGATGCGGACGGAGTTAGCAGTACCTCGGTGCTAATGATCACGCTTCGTGAATTAGGTGCCAATGTAAATTTTTATATTCCTAATCGCTTTACAGAAGGATACGGACCAAATGAAGCGGCATTCCGCAAGGCGGCTGAAAATGGAATAAAATTGATCATTACTGTAGATACAGGGATTTCTGCTGTACACGAAGCAGCAATTGCAAAGGAACTGGGACTGGAATTAATTATTACCGATCACCATGAACCGGGACCTGTTTTGCCTGAAGCACTTGCTATTATTCACCCGAAGCTTCCGGATAGCATTTATCCATTTCGTGAGCTTGCAGGTGTAGGTGTCGCTTTCAAACTGGCACATGCACTTTATGGAGAGCTTCCTGAGCATTTGTTTGAAATTGCAGTAATCGGGACAATCGCTGATTTAGTCTCATTAAAAGATGAGAATCGTCTGATTGCCAAAAAAGGTTTGGAAATGTTAAAGGTAACAAAAAACATTGGTCTTAAAGCCATTTTAAAATTGGCTGGAGTCGATTCAAAATCTATAAATGAAGAAACCATTGGTTTTACCCTTGCTCCAAGAATTAATGCTGTTGGGCGTTTGGAAAATGCTGACTTAGCCGTTCAACTCATTCTAACAGATGATCCAATGGAAGCTGCAAGTTTGGCGGAAGAAATGGATGCTTTAAATAAAACCAGGCAATCGATTGTTAATACGATTACTGCAGAAGCAATTGAAGAGGTCGAGAAGAACTATCCAATTGAATCAAATAGCGTGCTTGTTATTGGCAAGGAAGGCTGGAATGCGGGAGTAATTGGAATTGTTGCTTCAAGGTTGGTTGAAAAATACTACCGGCCAACGATTGTCTTGAGTTTTGATCAGAATAAAGGGGTAGCTAAGGGCTCAGCCCGAAGCATTTCGGGATATGACCTTTTTCAGAATCTATCAACATGCCGGGATATTTTGCCGCACTTTGGCGGTCACACAATGGCTGCAGGTATGACACTTAAACTTGAGGATGTCTCAGAGCTTCGCACGAGATTGAATAAGCTTGCAAATGAGCAGCTAACGGATGAACATTTTATTCCTGTAACCTTGCTTGACGAGGAAATTCGACTCGAGGATGTAAACTTAGCAACTTTAGAAGAAATGAATCTCCTTTCCCCATTTGGAATGGACAACCCTAAACCGAAAGTATTAATTAATAATGTTGAAGTTGCATCCATGAGAAAAATTGGCAGCGAACAAAACCATTTAAAGGTATTGATCAATGATAAGGAAGCGAATCTTGATGGTGTAGGATTCGGATTAGGACCTTTAGTTGACCATATTTCTCCATCATCAAAAATTTCATTAATTGGAGAATTATCTGTTAATGAATGGAACAATATACGTAAACCACAAATTTTCATTCAAGATATTTCCGTCAGTTCATGGCAATTATTTGATTTTCGCGGAGTAAAGCGGATAAACAATATTGCCGAAACGATTCCACTTGAAAATCGAAAATTAGTAATTTTTAACAAAGAGCTGTCTGAAAAAGTCATACCTGCTCAGATGAACGAACTGATCTTTATTCGTGATGCAGAAGAAGCAAAGTCAGTTAATATAACAGATGCAAATGTTGTACTAGTGGATCTTCCCCCTTCAAAGGAAATACTTTTCCATTTAATAAAAGGGAAGCAGCCAGCCAGGATTTATACTTATTTTTATAAAGAATCCAGTGATTTTTTCAGCACTGTTCCAACCCGGGATCATTTTAAATGGTTTTATGCTTTACTTTTAAAAAAGGGGCCGATTGAGCTTGCCCGCTACGGAGATGAAATAGCAAAGCATCGCGGTTGGTCAAAGGAAACGATAATATTTATGTCAAAGGTGTTTTCCGAACTGGATTTTGTTACAATAAACAATGGATTTATTACTTTGAATAAACAATCGCAAAAGCGGGATTTAACAGACTCAAGAAGCTATCAAACAAAACAGGCACAATATGCTCTTGAAAGGGATTTGTTGTTTTCATCTTTTCAGGAATTAAAAGACTGGTTCGATCAAGTGATTCAAGAGTCAGTTGAAATTGAGGAGGCAATAAAAGAATGGACTTAAAGCAATTTGTTACTATTGTTGAGGATTGGCCGAAGCCGGGAATAAAATTTAAAGATATTACCACTTTAATGGATAATGGTGAAGCATATAAATATGCAACAGACCAAATCGTTTCGTATGCAAAAGAAAGAGAGATTGATCTCATAGTTGGGCCGGAAGCACGTGGTTTCATAATTGGCTGCCCGGTTGCCTATTCATTAGGAATAGGTTTCGCACCGGTCCGAAAAGAAGGAAAGCTCCCAAGAGAAACTATTAAAGTAAGCTATGGCCTGGAATACGGCAAAGATGTACTAACTATTCATAAAGACGCCATTAAACCCGGACAACGCGTATTAATCACTGATGATTTATTAGCAACCGGTGGAACAATTGAAGCAACGATCCAATTAGTGGAGCGGCTTGGCGGAGTTGTTGCAGGTATTGCTTTTCTAATCGAATTGTCTTATTTAGATGGCAGAAAAAAGCTTAATGGTTATGATGTCTTAACCTTAATGCAGTACTAACATGTAGGAGAGCACTCTGGTGAATGAGTGCTCTCTTCTTATAACAAAAATAACCTATCCAATTGGTTACAAGTAATTTTCGACATTTTTTTCGTAAATTAGAAAAAATACTTCCCTTTCTCTTTACATCTTAGCTTTTTTTTTCGATAATAGTAACAATCATTCTAATTTAGGAACTTTATTTTAAAGAGTGACATTTTATAAATAATAAATATGAGACGAAAATAAAGGTGATTTCATGGCGAACGATCAAGTGTTAACCGCCGAACAAGTCATCGATAAGGTTGCAGCCTATTTAAACGAAGAGAATGTAGAATTAGTAAAAAGAGCATATGAATTTGCTAAGCACTCTCATCGTGATCAATATAGAAAATCGGGTGAGCCATACATCATTCATCCTATTCAGGTAGCAGGTATATTGGCTGACTTGGAAATGGATCCCGCAACAGTGGCTGCAGGTTTTCTTCATGACGTTGTTGAAGATACGAATGTCTCGTTAAAAGACATTTCAAATGAATTTAATGACGAAGTGGCAATGCTTGTCGACGGTGTAACAAAATTAGGAAAAATTAAATACAAATCACACGAAGAACAGCAGGCAGAAAACCACAGAAAAATGTTTGTGGCAATGGCTCAGGACATTAGAGTTATCTTAATCAAGCTTGCAGATCGATTGCATAATATGCGGACGTTAAAACATCTTCCTTATGAAAAACAGCGCCGGATTTCAAATGAAACACTTGAAATTTTTGCACCTTTAGCTCATCGTCTTGGTATATCTAAGATTAAATGGGAGTTGGAAGATACTGCATTAAGGTATTTAAATCCACAGCAATATTACCGGATTGTTAACTTAATGAAAAAGAAGCGTGCTGAACGAGAGCAGTATTTAGAAGATGTCATTGCCGAAGTTAAAGGACGGCTGGGTGAAGTTTCTATTAAGGCCGAGCTTTCCGGACGACCAAAGCATATTTACAGCATTTATCGGAAAATGGCCTTGCAAAATAAGCAATTCAGTGAAATTTATGATTTGCTTGCAGTTCGGATTGTTGTTAACAGCATCAAGGATTGCTATGCAGTTTTAGGGATTATTCATACTTGCTGGAAACCGATGCCGGGGCGTTTCAAAGATTACATTGCGATGCCAAAGCCGAATATGTATCAATCCTTGCATACAACTGTGATAGGGCCAAAAGGCGACCCGCTGGAGGTACAAATTAGAACATTTGAAATGCATCGAATTGCTGAATTCGGTATTGCTGCCCACTGGGCATATAAAGAAGGTAAGGCGCTCAACGATAGTACTACTTTTGAACAAAAGCTTACCTGGTTTAGAGAAATACTTGAGTTTCAAAATGAAACTCAAAATGCGGAAGAATTCATGGAATCGCTTAAAATCGATTTGTTTTCCGATATGGTTTTTATTTTTACCCCAAAAGGCGACGTAATTGAGTTGCCGTCAGGTTCAGTGCCTATTGATTTTGCCTATAGAATCCATTCTGAAATTGGCAATAAAACAATAGGGGCAAAAGTGAACGGCAAAATGGTGACACTTGATTACACACTTAAGACAGGTGATATCATTGAAATTTTAACATCCAAGCATTCCTATGGACCAAGTCAGGATTGGTTGAAGCTGGCTCAAACATCACAGGCGAAAAATAAAATCCGTCAGTTTTTTAAGAAACAACGCCGGGATGAGAATGTTGATAAAGGTAAAGAACTTGTTGAAAAAGAAATCCGCAACATGGAGTTTGATATTAAAGAAATTTTAACTCCGGACAATCTGAAAAAGGTTGCCGAAAAGTTTAATTTTTCTAACGAAGATGATATGTATGCAGCCGTTGGCTATAATGGGGTAACCGCCCTTCAAGTCGCCAATCGATTAACGGAAAAATGGCGCAAAAAACGGGACCAGGAACAATCAGCAAGCATTACGAATGCCATCACTGATTTGAAATCATTCCCTTCAACGAAAAAACGCGAATCCGGTGTCCGAGTATCCGGTATTGATAATTTGTTGATCCGTCTATCAAGATGCTGCAATCCGGTTCCAGGAGATGAAATTGTCGGATTTATTACAAAAGGCCGAGGCGTTTCAGTTCATCGCTCAGATTGTCCTAATATTGATTCAAATGATGCACAATCAAGATTGATTCCGGTAGAGTGGGAATCGTCCTTGAATGACCGGAAAGAGTATAATGTAGATATTGAAATTAGCGGTTACGATCGAAGAGGACTTCTAAATGAGGTTTTACAAGCAGTTAATGAAACGAAAACGAATATTTCCGCTGTTTCGGGAAGATCGGACCGTAATAAAATGGCGACCATTATCATGTCAATTGCGATTCACAATGTGAGCCATTTGCATAAAGTAGTTGATCGGATCAAACAGATACCTGATATATATTCTGTTCGCCGGATCATGAATTAAGGAGTATGAAATGCGAGTAGTGGTACAACGCAGTAAAAGTGCCCGAGTGTCAGTGGACGGGGAAATTACCGGTCAAATCACGAAAGGGCTTGTCCTTTTAGTTGGAGTAACGCACGAGGACAGGGAAGAAGATGCTGCTTATTTAGCGGATAAAATTATAAACCTTCGAATTTTTGAGGATTCATCAGAAAAAATGAATTTATCATTATTAGACGTTGGCGGTGAAATACTTTCTGTTTCCCAATTCACCTTATACGGGGATTGCCGTAAAGGGAGAAGGCCGAATTTCATGGAAGCAGCAAAGCCTGATCATGCACTTGAAATGTATGAAGCTTTTAACAGCATATTGCGTGAAAAAGGCATTCATGTTGAAACAGGCCGTTTTGGTGCAATGATGGATGTTGCATTGACCAATGACGGTCCGGTGACACTAATTTTAGAAAGTAAATCATAAAGAAAACTCGCCAATTGGCGAGCCCCTAAGGGCGAAGATAGAGACGTAGTTGCACTTATGCGAAATAGGAAAGTTTATACTTTCCTATTAGCTAAAAAAGCTTGGCACCAATATTCGGTGCCAAGCTTTCTTAATTTTCCTTAAAAAACCGTGCCAGCCCATTGTATAGGCCTGTAGCGGCATTTTCTTGAAACTGTCCGGAATTCACGGTCATTTCTTCTTCCGGATTGCTTAAATAGCCTAACTCTATCAGGGTTGCTTTTTGACTATTTTCCCTGATTACGTGAAAATCGCCAAACTGAACTCCTCTGTTTTTTAACCTTGTTTGATTTACTGTTGAAGTGTAAAGATATTCAGCTAACGGCTTTTGAAAAGTATGATAATAAAATCCGGTCATCCCCCGTGTGCTTCGGTCTGTACTGCTATCATAATGCAAACTAATAAAGGCATCAGCTTTGAAAGAGCGGGCAATACTTACACGTGACGGCAGGGGAATATAGGTATCATTATTTCTTGTTAGGTATACATTTGCACCTGCTGCTTTTAACTTATCGTATAATAGCTTTCCAGTTCGGATGGTTAAATTCTTTTCATGTGTTCCGCTGGCACCGGTTGTTCCATTGTCTTCACCGCCGTGACCGGGGTCAATTACAATTGTTTTGTTTTTTAAATAGGATTCTACGCCATTTTTCTCAATTCGGGGTGCCGTTCCATTGATGGAAACCATCCATCCGGCCACATAGCCATTCGAGCCATTTTTCAGCTTTATTTCATACCATTCATTTGCTAATCCTTTTACAGCAAACGTATCTCCTTCATTGGCCCGCTGAACAACATCTGCTTGGACATTTGGAGCTTTTCTGATATTAGTTCCATCTTGTAAAATTGTTACATTACTATCCTTAACAGCATGTTCTGCAGAAGAATTAGGGGTGTTTTTATCTAGATACCATCCGGCTACCCAGCCATAGCTCCCTTTTTTATATTCGATTTTTACCCAATTGTTATTCTCTGCTAAAATGGGAAAACTTTGTCCCTGTGTAACGTTTCCGAGAATTGGGGAATTCAAAGAACTGTTGCTGCGTACACTCAGACTGCCGGCTGTTACCGTTCCGATGTTTCCAACCGCAGTATGGCTATTGTTTATCATTTTAAAATCAAGATACTGTTTGGCTACCCAGCCTGAACCAAATGAGGAGGAGATTTTGATCCAGTTTTCATTATCATCGATAACAGTGACCGTTTGTCCTTTATTTAAATAGCCAATGATTTCAAAGCTTGTCCCCGGCCCGGATCGAACTCTTAATTGATTCGTATTTGCAATAGCGTCAGAGGTATTCGAACTAGTAGATATTGAATTTGCTTTTGGCGTATCTTTTGTAACCAGCCAATTGGCGACCCATCCCGTTTTTCCAGAGGAAAGATCAACCTGAATCCAATCGCCATTATCTTTTAAAATGGTATATTTTTCCCCTCTGTTTGCTTGTTTTACTAGATTGTAGCTTAGGCTTGGGCCGCTGCGAATATTGACGGAGTCAGCAGAAATGATAATTGATCCACTTGCTGCAATACCTTTCCCTTGAGGAAGGAAGGCAGCGAATATCAAAATTATACAAAATAAAAACAGACTATATTTTTTGAACATCGAGACTCTCCCATATGCATTTTTTATCTATTTTATCGTAAAAAGTCCTGAAAATCATTCCTAATTTACTAAAATTGGCCAATAAGTTGATTCCCTAAAATCCTTTTTCGACTGCAAGTTTTCTGCAATAGTGGAAATAATAGAGATTATAGTGAATAGGACAGAGGTGAATTGCTTTGAGAGCCAGTGAGAAGGGAATGAATATTCAGTCAATGGACGGCCGGCTTTTTGGTGTTGACTTTCATGATTTTATCCAAAAAGAGCAGCATGCCAACACATTTGAGCTTGCATCTGAATTTGGTTTAACGATCGGTGATGTCAGAAAGTTAAAAAAACATTTAGAGAGATCGTAAAACGCTCTTGACATTAGAATGGATGCTCCGTATTATTATATAAATAAAATGAAAATATTAATTGAGATATAACCAATGATGGAGCATAGTAATTAAGCTAAACACATGAAAAGAGAGGAAATGTCCTGGGCTGAAAGCATTTCTACATGATTCTTAATGAATGAACACTCCGAAGGCTTCTCTCTGAAAAGCTTATGCTTAGTAGGAGATGAACGTTAGCAGGCGTTAACTGTAAAAGAGGAAGGCTTATGTTTTATGCCTTCAACTAGGGTGGCACCACGGGAATTTAATAACTCTCGTCCCTTGTATTTATACAAGGGATGGGAGTTTTTTTATGTTCTTTAATTTATTCAAGGAGGATTTCCGCTATGTCAATAAGCATTCCAAGAGGAACGCAGGATATATTGCCAGGAGAAGTAGAAAAATGGCAGCTGATTGAAAACAAGGCTAGAGAGCTCTGTGAGAAATACCAATACCATGAAATTCGTACACCAATTTTTGAACATACGGATCTCTTTTTAAGAGGTGTCGGTGATACAACGGATATTGTTCAAAAAGAAATGTACACCTTTGAAGACAGGGGCGGGCGCAGTATTACGCTAAGACCTGAGGGAACTGCTTCAACAGTTAGGTCCTTTGTAGAGAAAAAGATGTTTGGCTATGCCAATCAGCCTGTAAAGCTATATTACATGGGCCCGATGTTTCGGTATGAACGCCCGCAGGCAGGCCGTTTCCGTCAGTTTGTCCAATTTGGTATTGAAGCCTTAGGGAGTAATGATCCTGCGATTGATGCTGAGGTAATTTCTCTTGCGATGAACCTTTATAAAGAAATGGGTTTAAATAAGCTAAAACTTTTCGTCAACAGCCTTGGAGATAAGGAGAGCCGCACTGCTCACAGGGATGCTTTAGTTAACCATTTCAAACCGCGGATTGGTGAGTTTTGTAAAGACTGTCAAAACCGGCTTGAAAAAAACCCATTGAGGATTCTGGATTGTAAGCAGGACCACGAACATGAACTAATGAAATCGGCACCGTCCATAATTGAATATCTAAATGATTTTTCAAAAGCTTATTTCGATAAGTTACAACAGTATTTAACTCAATTAGATATCCCATTTGAGGTTGATCCAAATCTCGTTCGCGGTTTAGATTACTATAATCATACTGCCTTTGAAATTATGAGCAATGCTGAAGGCTTCGGAGCAATTACTACTTTATGCGGCGGCGGCCGTTATAACGGTTTAGCTGAAGAAATCGGCGGCCCGGAAACGCCTGGGATTGGCTTTGCCTTAAGTATTGAACGTTTTATTGCCGCTCTTAATGCCGAAGGAGTAGAACTTGAAATGAAGGAAGGCATCGATTGCTATCTGGCGGCTCTTGGCGACGAAGCGAAGGACTATACAGTAGGACTATTGCAACAGCTTAGAATGTCAGGCTTTTCAGCGGAAAGAGATTACTTGGACCGAAAAATTAAAGCTCAGTTTAAAGCAGCTGACCGTTTAAAAGCAAAGTACGTGGCCATCCTTGGCGATGAGGAATTAAAAAACAATAAAATCAACGTAAAAAATATGGCTACCGGAGAACAAGTAGAAATAGACCTAGATTCGGTTATTAAATATTTTCAAGAATTGTAAGGATAAAGGGGGATTCATATGTTTGGCAGATCATATTTTTGTGGTGAAGTTCCAGAATCAGCAATTGGGGAAAAAGTTTCCTTAAAAGGATGGGTGCAAAAACGACGTGACCTTGGCGGATTAATTTTTATTGACCTCCGTGACCGTTCAGGGATTGTTCAGATTGTCTTTAATCCCGATGTTTCAAGTGAAGCACTACAGACAGCTGAAAAGATTCGTAATGAATTTGTTCTTGATGTTGAGGGAACAGTGGTGTCCAGAGAAGCAGGAACCGTTAATGAAAATTTAAAAACCGGAAAAATAGAAGTGCAAGTTGAAAAAGTAACCATTATCAATGAAGCCAAAACACCGCCATTTATGATTTCCGATAGAACAGATGTTGCTGAGGATGTACGATTGAAATATCGGTATTTGGATTTCCGGCGCCCAGTTATTTTTGAAACCTTAAAAATGCGTCATCAAGTTACAAAACAAATCAGAGATTTTCTAGATTCAGAAGGATTTCTTGATATCGAAACACCTATTCTAACAAAAAGTACTCCTGAAGGAGCCCGTGATTATCTTGTCCCTAGCCGTGTGCATCCGGGTGAATTTTACGCTCTTCCACAGTCACCGCAGCTTTTCAAACAGTTGTTAATGGTGGGCGGAGTTGAGCGTTATTATCAAGTCGCGCGCTGTTTCCGCGATGAGGATTTACGTGCTGACCGTCAGCCTGAATTCACCCAAATCGATATTGAAACAAGCTTCTTAAGCCAGGAAGACATTATGAGCTTAATGGAAAAAATGATGATGAAGGTAATGAAAGAAGTAAAAGGTCTAGAAATCACTGAAGCTTTCCCGCGTATGACATACAATGAAGCAATGAGCCGATATGGTTCAGACAAACCGGATATCCGCTTTGGAATGGAGCTCGTGGATCTTTCTGAAATTGTGAAGGATTCCGGATTTAAAGTATTTGCTTCGGCTGTAGCAAATGGCGGTCAGGTAAAAGGTATCAATGTAAAAGGTGCTGCGGAAAAATATTCACGGAAGGACATCGATGGTCTAACAGATTTTGTCGGGGTCTATGGTGCTAAAGGTCTTGCCTGGCTTAAGGTAGAAACTGACGGCCTGAAAGGTCCGATTGCCAAATTCTTTTCAGAAGAAGATGCAAGTGCACTTAAAGCAACCCTTGAAGCTGCTGAAGGAGATTTATTGTTGTTTGTTGCCGACAAGAAGAGTGTCGTTGCCGATTCACTTGGTGCATTGAGGCTGAAGCTTGGTAAAGAATTAAATATGATTGATCCAAGTTTGTTCAATTTCTTATGGATTACTGATTGGCCATTACTCGAATTTGATGAAGAAGAAGGCCGTTATTATGCAGCACATCATCCGTTTACAATGCCATTCAGAGAGGATCTCGAATACTTGGATTCTGATCCTTCAAGGGTCCGGGCACAAGCGTACGATCTTGTCCTAAATGGTTATGAGCTAGGTGGCGGTTCACTCCGGATATTTGAGCGCCATATTCAAGAAAAGATGTTCAGCATCCTTGGATTTACACCTGAAGAAGCAAAAGCTCAATTCGGTTTCCTTTTAAATGCTTTTGAATACGGAACACCTCCTCATGGCGGTATCGCCCTTGGGTTAGACCGTTTGGTTATGCTTCTTGCGGGAAGCACTAATTTACGGGATACCATTGCGTTTCCAAAAACAGCCAGTGCAAGCTGTCTGTTGACGGATGCGCCGGGTGAAGTATCTGAAGCACAGTTAAAGGATCTTCATTTGTTATTAAATGTTAATAAAGATGAGAAATCGCTTTCATGACATCTTGAATGGGAATTTGTTTTATGTTATCATAAAAACAATTAATAAGAGTCCTGAAGTGTACGTTGTATCACCTGAAATTTTGACCGAACATTATTTCTTCGGGAGTCCGGTGTTTTCCGGTTGCGTAAATGCCTCATCCTTTTCGGAATAGGGGACTTACAAAATCGGGAACAGGACACCCCCCTGCTGCGTGCGGGATCAAAATGAAGGAACCCAAAGCGACGGCACAAATTGGGACTCTTAGAAAAATAGTCTCCTGCAAACGCAGGAGGCTATTTTTTTTGTATACAGTATTGTATTATTATAATTCCTATCGTGATACTTGCTTTTATCAGAGGGTATGTTATATTTTTTAGGGTAAAAGCTAATATAAAGCGAATTCGAATATATTTTTTGGAGTGAACATAATGCTGCATCAATTTTCCCGAAATGAACTTGCAATAGGAAAAGAGGGCCTCGATATCATGAAAAACAGCACAGTTGCTGTTCTCGGTATTGGCGGGGTCGGATCCTTTGCAGCTGAAGCTCTGGCACGTTCAGGTGTTGGGCGCCTAGTTTTAGTAGATAAAGACGATGTTGATATTACAAACGTGAATCGTCAGTTAGTTGCGCTTCTTTCCACCGTTGGCAAACCAAAGGTGGATATCATGACAGAGCGGATTAAGGACATTAACCCTGATTGTGAAGTTATCCCATTAAAAATGTTTTATACTGAAGAAACATATGAAGAGTTTTTCAGCCATAACTTGAATTTTGTCGTAGATGCCTCTGATACCATTGTTTATAAAATTCATCTAATGAAAGAATGTTTAAAACGCAACATACCGATTATTTCGAGCATGGGTGCCGCCAATAAAATGGATCCGACACGTTTTAAAATTGCCGATATTTCGAAAACACACACAGATCCGATTGCAAAGGTAATCCGCACCAAGCTTCGCAAGGAAAGAATTCACAAGGGGATTCCAGTAGTCTTTTCTGATGAAAGCCCGATTGTCATTCGTGAAGACGTTCGAAAGGAAGTTGGAAATGACCAAGCAGCCATTCGTAAAGCGAAAATGCCGCCGTCATCCAATGCCTTCGTCCCATCTGCATGCGGGCTAATTATGGCCAGCTATGTTGTCAGAGAATTGTTGAGTGATATCAAAATCAAACGTGTTGCGGATGAAAATTAGTTTTGTAAAAACCCTGAACTCTATGTTCAGGGTTTTTTTATCAGCCTCCAGTCCTAGAAAAGGTTAATTCTTAAGTCGTTTTTAGCAAATGAGTGATATCGCTATACTTTAATTGAGAAAGACAATTCAAAGAATTTAGTAGAAAATAAGGAAAAATTTTCTATTATAAGGTAAGCTAGAGTGGGACATTGAATTGTCGAGCTTTTTAAAGAGGGGAGAGAATAAATTGGAATCGATCGTAGAATTGAAGAATGTTACCAAAGTGATTAAAGGAAGAACGATTATAGACAACATAAGCTTCCAGGTGAATAAAGGGGAGGTCTTTGGTTTCTTAGGTCCAAATGGTGCCGGGAAAACTACCACCATTCGGATGATTGTCGGTTTAATGGGAATTACAGATGGGGATATCACTATTGGCGGTTTTAGTATTAAAAATAAGTTTGAAGAAGCTGTAGGTCATGTCGGTGCCATTGTTGAAAATCCCGAAATGTATAAATTCTTGAGTGGATACCAAAACCTTGTTCATTATGCAAGAATGGCAAAAGGAATAACGAAAGAAAAAATCGATGAAACGGTGGAGCTCGTGGGATTAACCGGCCGTATTCATGATAAAGTAAAAACATACTCACTCGGAATGAGACAGAGATTAGGATTAGCCCAATGCCTTATACATGATCCTGAGGTTTTAATCCTCGACGAACCAACGAATGGCCTGGACCCGGCGGGAATAAGAGAAATCCGCGATTACTTACGCCTACTTGCAAGAGAAAAAAATATGGCTGTCATTGTATCCAGCCATTTGCTTTCCGAAATGGAAATGATGTGTGATCGAATCGGAATCATCCAAAATGGAAGACTGATCGATGTGCAGCTTGTTCAAGAATTTGTCCATGGAACTGAAGTCACATATGAGATAGAGGTTATTCCAAGTGAGAAAGCACTATCGCTTTTACAGCTAAACTATCCAAATGTTCCCGCAATCCATTCACGTAATGGAATATCTGTTGAGCTTGCAAATGAGGAAATTCCTAATCTGGTTAAATTGTTTGTTGAAGCGGAAATTCAAGTATTTGGGATAAAAGAAGTAGCCAAAACATTAGAAGATCGCTTCCTGGAAGTTACGTCAGAAAAGGAGGCCGTTAGCCATGCTTAATTTAATCAAAAATGAATGTATGAAAATTTTCAAAAGACCCGGGACTTATGTGATGATCGCCATTTTAATTGTGATGACCTCCGTTGCGGGTGCATTTCTTAAGTATCAGGAGAGCGGTAAAAATACAGCAGCTGATCCAAAGTGGGAGCAAACACTCCAGCAGGAAAACGATGCATTAAAGAAACAGGTGGAAGCAAGCGGTTCAAAAATGGAGAAGCAATATCTTCAAAAATCGATAGTCACTAATGATTATCGTATAAAGCATCATATTCCGCCTGAGCAAGATTATAATGTCTGGAAGTTTGTTACTGATGCATCGCAGCTCATTCAATTAGCCGGGTTGTTTACGATCATCATTTCAGCAGGAATCGTTGCAAGTGAGTTTAATTGGGGGACGATTAAGCTATTATTAATTCGGCCGATTAATCGTAGTAAGATATTAATTTCAAAGTATATAACCGTCTTATTATTCGCTTTATTTATGCTCGCCCTTTTATTTGTTTATTCAACAGCAATTGGTGCTATTCTTTTTGGAATGCCGGAAAAAGCTGTTTTTTATCTAAATTATCATAATGGTCAAGTGACTGAGCAAAATATGGTTGTCCATTTAATGATTTATTATGGTTTGAATTCGATCAATATGATGATGCTTGCTACAATGGCTTTTATGATTTCATCTGTTTTCCGAAACAGTTCTCTTGCTATCGGTTTGTCTTTATTTTTAATGTTTACAGGCGGACAAATAACAAGTTTACTATCGATGAAGTTTTCTTGGGCAAAGTACCTTTTGTTTGCGAATACTGATTTAATGCAATATTTTGAAGGTACCCCATTGGTAGATGGGATGACATTGCCTTTTTCGGTTCTGATGCTTTTTGTCTACTTTTTACTATTCCAATTCTTAGCTTTCTTTGTTTTCAAAAAAAGGGACGTTGCAGCCTAAAAATACCCCCTGGAATTTTCCCCGGGGGTCATTTTTTATTTAAAACGGATAAAAATGATAAGTTAAAACACCTACTATGATGCCTGTTATGGCACCAAAAAACACTTCTGCCGGCTGGTGCCCTAATAATTCTTTTAATTTTTCTCTGGACTCTGTTTTTTTTAAGTTTGGGTCTTTTATGGTTTCAATTAAACGATTGAAATCAACTAATAATTTATTTAAAATTTCTGCATGATAGCCTGCATGTCTTCGAACACCGGTAGCATCATGCATAACAATCGCTGCAACAACAACACAAATGGCAAACTCATTTGAATAAAACCCTGAAGTCAATCCGATTGCTGTTGTCAATGAAATAATCGTAGATGTATGAGAACTGGGCATTCCGCCAGTGCTAAACATCAACTTCCAATTTATTTCACCCGAGGTTAAAAAGTGAATGGGGATTTTTACAAATTGGGCAATCAGCATTCCTAAAAGAGCAGCCAAAATTGGATAGGATAAAAACATAATGTCCTCCTAAAAATACTTGTAATCAGAATTAGATGGTAAAATATAAGTCATCTTCCTAATTTTTTCGTGAGAGCCGTTCATAAACAGTTGCAAGTGCCTGTTCAAATTTCCCTGTCTTTTTAGGTTGGTAGTATTGTTTGTTTTTAATTCTATTCGGTAAATACTGCTGCGAGACCCAGCCTGATTCATAATTGTGCGGATATAAATATCCAATCCCTCTTCCTAACTCTTTTGCGCCTTTATAATGTGCGTCGCGTAAATGATCAGGAACCTCTCCGGTGATCCCTTTTCTAATATCTGAAAGAGCTGCCTCAATGGCTAAAATGGCGGAGTTCGATTTTGGCGACAAGCATAACTCAATAACCGCATTAGCTAATGGGATTCTTGCCTCCGGAAACCCAAATCTTTCTGCTGCTTCAATTGCGGCTAATGTCCGTGCACCTGCCTGAGGATTAGCTAAACCAACATCTTCATAAGCGATAACAAGTAATCTTCTGCTTATGCTGATAAGGTCACCGGCTTCTATCAATCTTCCGAGATAATGTAGTGCTGCATTGACATCACTTCCACGAATCGATTTTTGAAAGGCTGAGAGAACATCATAATGTGCATCTCCATCTTTATCAGCCACAATGCTTTTTTTTTGCAAGCATTCTTCAGCGGTTGATAAATCAATATGAATGGTATTATCTTCATTTTTATCTGTTGAAAGTACCGCTAATTCCAAAGCGTTAAGAGAGCTTCGTACATCACCATTTGATGCATTAGCAAAATGATGCATTGCATCCTCCGAAACAATAACATGTAACTTTCCCAGGCCTCGTTCCTCATCTTCAATGGCCTTTGCTAATGCGATTTTCATTTCATCCGGAGTTAATGGCTTCAGTTCGAAAATTTGACAGCGACTGCGAATGGCGGGATTAATGGCATGATAAGGATTGCTTGTAGTCGCTCCAATTAATGTAATCATTCCGTTTTCAAGGTAGGGCAGAAGGAAATCCTGTTTCCCTTTATCTAAACGGTGAACCTCATCCAAGAGGAGAATCACTTTCCCTGACATTTTCGCCTCTGCAGCGACAATTTCCATATCTTTTTTATTATTTGTTACGGCGTTAAGTGTACGAAATGCATATTTGGTACTTCCAGCAATCGCACTTGCAATGGATGTTTTGCCAATGCCTGGCGGACCGTACAAAATCATTGATGTTAGCTGTTTTGCTTTCACCATTCTGGCAATAATTTTATCATCAGCAACAAGATGCTGCTGTCCAACGACCTCTTCAATAGTTCTTGGACGCATTCGAAATGCTAGAGGCTTTTGCGACATTATTCATCTCTCCAATTAAACTAAAATATTAATAGTATTACCTACACCTTAACATTTTCCCCTTAAAAAGCATATTAAAGAACAATGTGTTATAATATCTAATGCCTATCAAATTACTGTGGATTTTGTAAATTAATATAAATGGACAAATAATGAGGTGTTCGGAAATGAAAATATCGACAAAGGGACGCTACGGCCTTACCATCATGATTGAGCTTGCTAAAAAGCATGGTGAGGGACCTATTTCCTTAAAAACAATTGCTCAGACAAACGATTTATCCGAGCATTATTTAGAGCAATTAATTGCTCCTTTAAGAAACGCCGGATTAGTAAAAAGCATCAGAGGGGCATACGGTGGCTATGTTCTTACGGATATACCTTCCAAAATTACCGCAGGGGACGTTATTCGTGTCTTAGAAGGGCCCATTACACCTGTTGAGGGTATTGAAGATGAAGAGCCCGCAAAACGTGAGCTTTGGATTCGAATTCGCGATGCAATAAAAAATGTTCTGGATAATACAACACTCGAAGATTTAGCCAGTCATAGTGAAGACGGTGAATCAGACGCTTATATGTTTTATATTTAATGTCAAAATTAACAAGAGAGAATTATTTTGATTGAAGGTGGAACTATGGAACGAATCTATCTTGACCATGCAGCAACAACACCGATGCATCCAAAAGTAATCGAAAAAATGATGGAGGTAATGAACTTTACATTCGGAAATCCTTCAAGCATTCATTCTTTTGGCAGGGAATCAAGAAATCAAATTGATCTTGCACGGGAAACTTTAGCTCTCAGTATTGGTGCAAAGGAAAACGAGATTATTATTACAAGCGGTGGAACCGAAGCTGATAATATGGCTATTTTTGGCGCAGCAGAAAGTTATCAGCATAATGGAAAGCATATTATTTCAACACAAGTCGAACATCATGCAGTACTGCACGCATGTCAAAGATTAGAAAAAATGGGCTATGAGGTTACCTATTTGCCGGTAGATGAAACCGGTCGCATTTCAATAGAGGACCTTCGTGATGCACTAAGGGATGATACCATTTTGGTGTCCATCATGTATGGCAACAACGAAGTGGGTACGTTACAGCCGATTTCGGAAATTGGAGTGCTTTTAAAAGACCATCAAGCAATTTTCCATACTGATGCTGTTCAGGCATACGGTATGGAAAAAATTGATGTCAATGAAAGTCACATCGATTTATTGTCGGTCTCGGCTCACAAACTCAATGGGCCGAAAGGAACAGGATTTCTTTACAACCGTGAAAGTGTGAAAATCATGCCCCGGTCATTTGGCGGTGATCAGGAAAGAAAAAGACGGGCAGGGACAGAAAATGTTGCTTCGGTTGCAGGGTTCCGCGAAGCAGTATTAATTGCAAGTGAAGAACGGTCTGAAAAGAGAGAAAGGTTTTTAGAATTCAAAGACCTTTTTATGCGAAAGTTGTCAGAACAGCATATTGAGTTCCAACTAAACGGATCGCTTGAACTTTCGATGCCACATGTATTAAACTTAAGCTTTCCTGGGACAAATGTGGAAGCGATGCTGGTTAATCTCGATTTAGCGGGAATTGCGGTTTCAAGCGGTTCAGCCTGTACAGCCGGCTCAATCGAACCTTCGCATGTCCTAGTTGCCATGTTTGGTAAACAATCAGAACGGTTAATCAATTCGATTCGTTTCAGCTTCGGCTATAACACGACAAAGGAACAAATTGTTAAAGCTGCTGAAGAAACGGCAAAGATTGTTTTGCGTCTGAAAAAATAAATGAACTACCATTGAAATGGTATGGTAAAGTGAGGTGAAAATCGTTGGAAAGAAAAGATCCGAATAATACAAGAGTTGTCGTTGGGATGTCCGGTGGAGTGGATTCCTCTGTTGCTGCCCTATTATTAAAACAGCAAGGCTATGATGTCATCGGCATCTTTATGAAAAACTGGGACGATACGAATGATTTTGGTGTTTGTACCGCTACTGAAGATTATAACGATGTCATTCGTGTTTGTAATCAAATCGGCATTCCTTATTACGCCGTTAATTTCGAAAAACAATATTGGGATAAGGTCTTTACTTATTTTTTAGAAGAATATAAGGCGGGACGTACACCAAATCCGGATGTTATGTGTAATAAAGAAATTAAATTTAAGGCTTTTTTAGAGCATGCAATGAATTTAGGTGCCGACTACCTTGCTACAGGTCACTATGCACAAGTTGAGTTCAGAGACGGAGAATACAAAATGCTGCGCGGTCTTGATGAAAATAAAGACCAAACGTATTTTTTGAACCAATTGACACAAGAGCAGCTCGAGAAAGTGATGTTTCCAATTGGAAATCTTGAAAAATCAAGAGTCCGTGAGATTGCCAAGGAAGCGAATCTTGCAACGGCAACGAAAAAAGATAGCACGGGGATTTGTTTTATCGGGGAACGGAATTTTAAAGAGTTTTTAGGTCAATACCTTCCGGCACAGCCTGGAACTATGGAAACACTCGAGGGTGAAATCAAAGGCAAACACGAAGGCTTGATGTATCATACGATAGGACAACGCCATGGATTAGGTATTGGCGGTTCCGGTGATCCTTGGTTTGCCATTGGTAAGGATTTAAAGCGAAATGTACTTTTTGTTGGACAAGGCTTCCATAATGAAAAACTATACTCCGATTCCATAATTGCTGATAGCATCAGCTGGGTGTCGAATCGTGAAAAGCCGGCGGAATTTGAATGCACGGCAAAATTTCGTTACCGTCAGGAAGACCATAAAGTGACTGTTAGCCTTCTAAAAGACAATAAAGCAAAGGTAACATTCCACGAACCAATTCGTGCCGTAACACCCGGACAAGCCGTTGTATTTTACAATGGGGATGAATGTCTCGGCGGCGGAACAATTGACGAAGTATTTAAAAATAACGAACGTCTAACGTATGTTGGTTAAGATAATCCCTGACTCCTATTCCTGGAGTCGGGGATTTTTTATCTTATCTTATTAGAGAAAAACGAAATATGATATACTTCCTTTTAGGATGGAGTTGACAATGATGGATAAAAACCAATTAGGTGTAAAATACATGCAAGAAGGCAATTGGGAAGAAGCGGCGAAGGCCTTTAATGAGGCAATTGAGGAAAACCCGAAAAATTCTGTTGCCTATATAAATTTTGGCAATGTTCTGGCAGCAGTTGGCGATGAAGAAAAAGCATTGAAATTTTACCAAAAAGCAATTGAAATAGATGAAAACGCGGCAGCAGCTTATTATAGTGCAGGAAATCTCTATTTCAGCAACGACAGTTTTGATAAAGCGAAAAATATGTTTGAAACAGCAATGAAAAAAGGTCTGCAAACAAGTGACAATTATTTTATGTTAGGGCTGACACTTGTTCAGCTAGATCAGGTAAAATTTGCGCTTCCCTATTTACAAAGAAGTGTTGAGCTGAATAAAGAGGACCCGGAGGCACGTTTTCAATATGGATTGTGTCTTGCTCAATTAGACTTAATCGATGAATCGATTGCTCAATTTGAAAAATGTATCGAGCTAGATTCCGAGCATTCAGATGCCTATTATAATTTAGGGGTTGCTTATGGGTTTAAAGAAAATTCTTCAAAGGCGTTAGCCATGTTTGAAAAAGCCCTTGAAATTCAACCGGATCATGTTCTTGCAGGATACGGAAAAAAATTAATCGAAAACGTAAACTAGTAATTTTAATAAAAGCCGGGGGGAGGGGACGGAAATGGATAAGCAAGACTCACTTGATTTATTTGCCGAGCAAGGGAAGTTTGTAAAGGGCAGACCTATTGTGACAATCTTTCATAATGAACAAAACCTTTACACGGTTTTAAGAATTCGGGTGGACGAAACAAATGATCAATATGAGGACAAGGAAGCAGTAATAACCGGATATTTTCCGAAAATACATGAGCAGGAAACCTATATCTTTTTCGGGGAATTTAAGGATCATCCTAAATTCGGTATGCAATTTCAAACGAAGCATTTCCGCAGGGATATGCCGCAAACAAAGCAAGGCGTTGTGGCCTATTTATCATCCGAAATCTTTAAAGGAATTGGCAAGAAAACTGCGGAAAACATTGTGGCAACATTAGGTGAAAACGCAATATCAAAAATTCTTAATCAACCGTCATTACTTGATTCTATTCCAAAGCTTCCTCCTGAAAAGGCTAAATTACTTTACGATACCCTCATGGAACATCAAGGTTTGGAGCAAGTCATGGTGGCACTAAATCAGTATGGCTTTGGTCCGCAAATCTCAATGCGGATTTATCAAGCCTATAAAGAGCAAACCCTTGATATTATTCAAAAAAATCCGTATCAACTTGTAGAAGATATCGAAGGAATTGGATTTGGCAGGGCAGATGAACTCGGGTACCAGCTGGGGATATCAGGAAATCATCCTGACCGGATCAAAGCAGCTTGTCTTTATACACTTGAAAATGAAAGCATGCAGACTGGGCATGTCTTCATGCAGGCTAAAGACTTACTGGAGCAAGTGAAAAGCCTTTTAGAAGAGAACAAGCGCGACGAAATTGAATTTTTAGATATATCCAATGAGGTTATTAAGCTTGAAAATGAGGGTAAATTAATTGGCGAAGAGAAGCGCGTTTACCTGCCGACTCTATATTTTGCGGAAAAAGGTCTTGTCACGAATATTAATCGAGTTCTTGAACAAACAGAGTACAAAGACCAATTTCCTGAATCTGAGTTCTTGCTTGTATTAGGCGATTTAGAGGAAAGGCTCAAGGTACAATATGCACCAACCCAAAAAGAAGCGATTCAGACGGCTCTTATGTCTCCAATGCTGATTTTAACAGGCGGACCCGGAACAGGGAAAACCACCGTTATTAAAGGGATAGTCGAGCTTTATGCTGAATTGCATGGCTGTTCATTAGAGCCGAAGGATTATCAAAAAAAGGATGAGCCCTTTCCATTTTTGCTGGCAGCTCCGACAGGAAGAGCCGCTAAAAGAATGAGCGAATCAACAGGATTGCCTGCAGTTACGATTCACCGTTTACTTGGATTCAATGGAACTGAAGGCTTTGACCATGATGAGACGAGCCCGCTTGAAGGGAAAATTCTCATCGTTGATGAAACATCGATGCTTGATATTTGGCTTGCCAACCAATTGTTCAAAGCGCTACCTGAAAATATACAGGTAATTCTGGTTGGAGATGAAGACCAATTGCCATCAGTGGGCCCCGGTCAGGTTTTAAAAGACTTATTAAAATCCGAACGGATCCCGACTGTAAGATTAACTGATATTTATCGTCAGGCTGAAGGTTCTTCCATTATCGAGCTTGCCCATGATATAAAAAAAGGCTATTTACCGGCTGATGTATCCCAACAAAAACCGGACCGTTCGTTTATCAGATGTTCATCCGCGCAAATAGCTCAAGTCATTGAAAAAGTCGCTTTAAATGCAAAAAATAAAGGATACTCTGCAAAGGATATCCAAGTGCTGGCACCGATGTATAAAGGACCGGCTGGAATAGACCGCTTAAATGTATTATTGCAAGAAATATTTAACCCTAATCCTGATGGGACAAGAAAGGAAATTTCTTTTGGTGATGTGAAGTATCGGATTGGTGATAAGGTACTTCAGCTTGTGAACCAGCCGGAAAGCAATGTATTTAATGGCGATATTGGTGAAATTATTTCGATTTTTTATGCGAAGGAAAATACTGAAAAACAAGACATGATCCTGATTTCTTTTGAAGGAAATGAAGTGACTTACACCAGACAGGACTTAAATCAAATTACTCATGCTTATTGTTGCTCCGTACATAAATCGCAGGGCAGTGAATTTCCAATTGTTATTCTGCCTATAACAAGAAGCTATTATCGAATGTTAAGAAGAAATTTGATCTATACAGCCATTACGAGAAGCAAGCAGTTTTTGATTTTATGCGGTGAAGAAGATGCATTTAGGATGGGTATTGAAAGAGCGGATGAGCAAAATCGACAAACTACTCTTTGTCAAAAGCTTCAAGAAACAATTTTGGTTACTATACCCGATGAAGAAAATGAAAAATCAACCCAAGGATTATCATTCGAGGAAGAATTAATGCTGGTAGATCCATTGGTAGGAATGGAAAACGTTACACCTTATGATTTCATGTTAATTGACTGAAACTCAAAAGGAAAAAAGCCCTCAGATTTCGGGGGCTTAGTCCAAACGTACTTAATGGCTTTAATTATTTCTGACAATCGGCTGATCAATTACATCGGGTTCAATAAAATTCGTACTGTTCACAGCCGTATTTGTCATAACCCCAAACGCTGTGTTAACTGCTCCGGATCCAATAAACACCTTCGATAGATCCTTTGGTGATAAAACAGAGCTATCACCGAATTTGACAATAGCATTTGTAGTGATGTTATGAATTTGTAGGGGTCCACAAATAGTTACAGGCAATAGAAACAACCTCCCATTTAAAAATATTTTCAATAACCTATGCTTTGCTCCCTGTCTTTGTTCTTCTTTCGTGTACGACTAAAAAACGAGAGGTATGAAACCGAATGGAGATGGGGTGCATGGCAGTTTATCATTATAGTCCTGAAATTGGCTGATCAATTAAATTGGAGTCAATGAAATTTGTACTGTTTACAGCCGTATTTGTCATAACCCAAACAGCTGTGTTTAATGCTCCAGCTCCAACAGGGGTCTTAGATGCAACTTTTGGTGAGACAATAAGGCTATCACCAAATTCGACCACACCATTTGCACTTATGGTAGTAATTTGTATGGGTCCAAAAATAATTGCAGGCATTGGCTGGCATCCTTTCATTAAGTTTATTTCAATCTATGCTTTTAGCTCTGTCCTTGTTCTTCTTCTTCTTCTTTAGAGGTACTGCCCAAAAACGAGAGATACTATGAAACATAATAAAACTAATTGACATACATTAGAGTATAAATTCGTAAAGGAAGGTGATTAAAATGGTTGGATATGACCGAGGTTCTATTGAAATAGATGAAATTGCAGGTGGAGTCGTTAATTTTGACGGTTCACTCGTTATTTCTCCCAAAACGGCTTCAAAAGCTGCCTATGGTGCAGGTTCCAACAACACTGCGGTTTTCAATTTTACTCTTACTGGTACAAATTTAACGAATACGAATGCAGTTGATTTCTTTGATCAACCAGTAAGTGGAAATATCTAAAATGACCGGAAAAAGATAGTGTATAATCAGCGAAGCCGGAACCTGTGAGCGAGCATGAATCCGGTTTTGCTTATGTTAAAAAATGTCTTAGCGTTCAAAGCCACATTTTGTTAACAATACATAAATCAAAAAAATGACTTTTACAATTAAGCTTTCAATAATAAGGTTTTAGGTTATGGTAGGAATGGAAAACGTTGCACCTTATAATTTCATGCTAATCGACTGAAACTATAAATGTTCACGGGAGGTGGGATACTCTTTGCGGACATTTTCTTTATTAAAGGGACAGCCGGTTTATGAGACAAAGACCGGTACAAAAATCGGTGAAATAACGGATCTATTCATTACGGGCACTGGAACGGTAAAAGGTCTATTGGTTAAAAAAGGCGTTTTCTTCAAACAAACCTTTTTTCTCGACATTCAAAAAGTGGCTTCCTTTGGCTGGGATGGAGTTATGATAGAGGATACGATGCATTTGGAAAAGCTGAGGACAAATCCGGAATATACCTTGACACATCAGCATTCCTTAGATGGAATTATGATGTTGTCTAAAAGTGGTGAATCACTTGGCTTGTTGAAGGATGTATATTTTCAGGAAGAATTGGGCACAATCGTAGGGTACGAAATAACGGATGGCTTCTTTTCGGATATCACGGAAGGAAAACAGGTCATTGAATCCGGGAAGCCCCCAGCGATCGGAAAGGATGCCATCATCGTAGATGTTAAACATACGTGAGGTGTCTTTTCATGTTCAAGTGTCCCAATTGTCAAAGTAAGGATATCGGCAAAATTGGTATAAACCAATATTATTGCTGGAATTGTTTTATTGAGCTGTCTATTTCCAAAGGCATCATCAATACCCATCAGGTGGAAGAAGACGGGTCACTAAGCTCCTTGGATGACTTGTTTGAAGAAGAAGAGCGTCGTTACACCCTTTAAATCTAAAAGCGGGAAGCGAAGAGGTGAAACGTATGAATAAAATGATGACCACTGTTATTGCTTTTGGTGCAGGAATGGCGGCATATAATGTAGCACAGAGAAATAATTTGATGTCTGCCCGCAATATGAAACGAGTTCAACGGACAATAAAACGAGCGATATTTTAAATGGTAGAGGCTGACTATTGTCGGCCTCTTTTTGTATGGAATGTATAATTCAACCACATCTCTCGAAAAATAATAGAAAGGAGGCATTGACGTTGGATATTCGTTTAAAATGGTATTATCGCATCGGTTTTTTGCTCCTTTTATTAATCGCAATTTATGTCTTTTTTAAAATTCGATACGTGTGGCTGCCGATTTTAGAGATGTTAGCTGCAACACTACTTCCTTTTTTCATCTCGGGCTTTATCACCTATTTGCTTCATCCGATTGTTGAAAAGCTGCATCAAAAAGGAATGCATCGGGGACTGGCAATATTCTTAATTTATCTTCTTTTTTTTGGCGGTCTTGGATATACCTTCTATAAAGGAATTCCCGTTTTTATTGAACAAGTAAAGGACCTTTCTGAAAGTGCACCCGCCTTTGCTGAACAATATCGGAGCTGGATTGATACGATCCAATCAAATACAAAAGCATGGCCTGATGGCCTGCAAGGGAAAATGAATGATGGCATCAATGCCTTTGAGAAAAAGCTGGACTCTCTGTTAGCAATAATGGTTGCAGTATTACTCAAATTTTTAAATTCAGCATTAATTATCATGATCATCCCGTTTATTGCCTTTTATATGTTAAAGGATTTTCATGTAATAAAAAGAGCTGTATGGTATTTAACACCTAAACAGTGGAGACTGCAGGGCTCACGTTTTTTAAAAGATGTCGATGAGTCGTTGGGAAGTTACATAAGAGGACAGCTTCTTGTTTGTGTGATTATTGGAACAATTTCGGCACTGCTCTTTTGGATATTTCATCTAAGATACCCATTGATTTTGGGCTTTATCGTAGGAATTACAGATGTCATTCCATATTTTGGACCGATTATTGGTGCTGTTCCTGCGGTCATTATCGCTGCAACAGTATCGGTAAAATTGGTTGTGATTACTGTAGTAATTATAATCATCATCCAATTTCTTGAAGGAAATATTTTATCGCCCTATATTGTTGGCAAGAGCCTGCATATGCATCCGCTGCTTATAATGTTGGCAATAACAGCCGGTGGAGAAATCGGAGGAATTTTAGGACTCATTTTTGCTGTCCCGGCCTTAGTTGTTCTTAAGGTGGGGATCATTCATGCAAAAAATCATTTTACTCACAATAGAACGAAGGATTCATCATCATGATTGATTGACAAATAATTCATCGATGGCTATAATTCGTCATATAGAATATGTACATGAAAATGTTGAAGGATCGAGTATGTTATAGACCATCTTAGCGCATTCGCGTAAAAGAGAGGAACTTCCTTGGCTGAAAGAGGTTCTGGATGAAGGATAACAGAAAGCTAATCCAGAGTGCAGCTAATCACTGCCGTATGTGCCGCGTTAAGGCATTTTTGAGAGATGAATACCTTTTATTGTATTCATAATCAGGGTGGTACCGCGAGTCAGCTCTCGTCCCTGCTATAGGGATGAGGGCTTTTTTGTGTTCTTTTTTAAATATAAAGGAGGTTTTTATAAATGAAAAATTTAACAGGATCACAAATTCGAAGAATGTTTTTAGACTTTTTTAAAGAAAAGGGTCATGCTGTTGAACCAAGTGCATCACTCGTCCCTCATGATGATCCCTCATTGCTATGGATCAACAGCGGTGTTGCAACATTAAAGAAGTATTTTGACGGCCGCGTTATTCCTGATAATCCGCGAATTACCAATGCGCAAAAGTCAATCCGGACAAACGACATCGAAAATGTTGGTAAAACAGCCCGACATCATACATTTTTTGAGATGCTTGGCAACTTTTCCATCGGTGATTATTTTAAAGTAGAAGCAATTGAATGGGCATGGGAGTTTTTAACGGACGAAAAATGGATTGGTTTTGAAAAAGAATTACTATCTGTTACGATTCATCCGGAAGACCATGAAGCATTTGAAATTTGGAATAAAACGATTGGAATTCCCGAGGAACGCATTATTCGTCTTGAAGGAAACTTTTGGGATATCGGAGAAGGACCAAGCGGCCCAAACACAGAAATATTCTATGACCGCGGACCTGAGTATGGAGATGACCCAAAAGATCCGGAACTATATCCCGGCGGTGAAAATGAACGTTACCTTGAGGTATGGAACTTAGTATTTTCACAATTTAATCATAATCCTGATGGCACTTATACTCCGCTGCCAAAGAAAAACATTGATACCGGTATGGGATTAGAGCGAATGGTATCCGTTGTTCAAAATGTTCCTACCAACTTTGATACAGATTTATTTATGCCGACCATTCGTGCAACGGAAGAAATTTCAGGAGTAAAATACGGTGTCGACAAAGAACAAGATGTTGCGTTTAAAGTTATTGCAGACCATATTCGTACGGTGGCATTTGCTGTGGGTGACGGGGCCCTGCCTTCAAACGAAGGCCGCGGATACGTATTACGCCGTTTGCTTCGCCGTGCTGTACGTTATGCAAAGCAGATCAACATCAATCGTCCGTTTATGTATGAACTAGTTCCAGTAGTAGGGGAAATCATGCATGATTTTTATCCTGAGGTAAAAGAAAAATCTGATTTTATTCAAAAAGTAATTAAGAATGAGGAAGAACGTTTCCACGAAACTCTTCATGAAGGTTTAGCTATTCTGGCTAGTGTTATAAAAAAAGAAAAGGAAAAAGGCAGTGATACCATCACTGGAGCTGATGTATTCCGCCTTTATGACACATACGGATTCCCTGTTGAATTAACGGAAGAGTACGCAGGCGAGGAGGGCATGAAAATTGACCATTCCGGTTTTGAAACAGAAATGGATCAGCAGCGTGAGCGTGCCCGGGCAGCCCGTCTCGATGTTGACTCCATGCAGGTTCAAGGCGGAGTCCTTGGGGACCTAAAGGTTGAAAGTGTTTTTGTTGGATATGACAGGCTTGAAACCAGTGCGTCTGTGGCAGCAATTGTTAAAAATGGTGAACTTGTAGATGAAGCTGTGAATGGTGAGGAAGTACAGCTTATTCTTGATGTGACACCGTTTTATGCAGAAAGCGGCGGGCAAATCGCTGACCGTGGTGTTTTAGAGGGAGATGGTGTTACTGTTGCTATTAAGGATGTACAAAAAGCTCCAAACGGACAAAATCTTCACAAAGCAAAAGTGACAAAAGGAACATTAAAAACGAATCAGAAAGTAACAGCAACAATTGATGGAGAAAACCGGGTAAAAATTATCAAAAATCATACCGCAACCCACCTGCTCCATCAGGCATTAAAAGACGTCCTTGGGAATCACGTCAATCAAGCCGGTTCACTTGTTGAACCAGATCGATTACGGTTTGATTTCTCTCATTTTGGCCAAGTGAAGCCTGAAGAACTGGAGCAAATTGAAAAAATCGTTAATGAAAAAATTTGGAAAAATATAGAAGTAGATATCAATTTGAAACCAATTGCCGAAGCAAAAGCAATGGGAGCGATGGCACTTTTTGGAGAAAAATATGGTGATATTGTTCGCGTGGTAAGAGTAGGGGATTACAGCCTTGAGCTTTGTGGCGGCTGCCATGTTCCGAATACATCTGTGATCGGTTTATTTAAGATTGTGTCTGAAGGTGGAATAGGAGCCGGAACGCGAAGAATCGAAGCGGTAACAGGTGAATCGGCTTACCATTTATTAAATGAACAAGTTGCTCTTTTAAAGGATGCAGCCGAAAAACTGAAGACCAATCCTAAAGATATCCTTACCCGAATCGACGGGTTAACCGGCGAAATTAAGCAGCTACAGCGTGAAAACGAATCACTTGCCACAAAACTTGGAAATATCGAAGCAGGCAACCTCGTTGCTAAAGCCAAAGAAATTGATGGTGTTACCGTGTTAGCTGCTAAGGTTCAAGCGGCCGATATGAATAATTTGAGAAATATGGCAGATGATCTAAAGCAAAAGCTAGGGTCAGCGGTTGTATTATTGGGAAGTGTACATGAGGGGAAAGTAAACCTAATCGCAGCTGTTACAAAAGATTTAATTGACAAAGGTTACCATGCAGGGAAACTTGTTAAAGAAGCAGCAGCTAAATGCGGCGGCGGCGGCGGCGGCCGTCCGGATATGGCGCAAGCAGGCGGTAAGGACCCTGAAAAACTGGATTCAGCGATTCAATTCGTTGATGAATGGGTAAAATCCATTTGATAATAGGACAAAGTAGTGTAAAATGTAGGTAACTAATACAATTCTCTCCTCTAAAAAAATGCGAGGTGCATGAAATGAGCTCATTTGATAAAACGATGCGATTTAATTTTCCTGAAGAGCCCTTTGAACATGACGTAAATGAAGTTCTTTTTCAAGTTTATGAAGCCTTGCAGGAAAAAGGATATAATCCTATCAATCAAATTGTTGGTTACCTATTGTCCGGAGACCCTGCCTATATCCCGAGACATCGGGATGCCCGCAATATTATCCGGAAGCTTGAACGGGACGAAATTATTGAAGAATTGGTTAAATCCTATCTAAAACAACAACGAGAGGGTTAAGGAATGCGCATATTGGGATTGGATGTAGGCTCTAAGACAGTTGGTGTTGCTCTAAGCGATGAACTGGGTTGGACTGCACAAGGCCTCAAAACTCTCAAAATCAATGAAGAAAAAAATGAGTTTGGTTTTGATGAAATTGGTCAATTAATAAAAGAGTATCAAGTTAGCCAAGTAGTAATCGGGCTGCCTAAAAATATGAACGGTACAATTGGACCGCGTGGTGAAGCAAGTCAGAAATATGCTAGTGAAATCGAAAGACAATATGAAGTCCCAACCGTTTTATGGGATGAGCGCTTAACAACAATGGCAGCGGAGCGTGTTCTGCTGGAAGCAGATGTAAGCAGAAAAAAGCGGAAAAAAGTTATCGATAAAATGGCTGCAGTGATGATACTGCAAGGCTATCTTGATAGCAAAAATTAATGAGGTGAAGAAATGGCTCACGGAGAAAATAATATTACAGTCGTAGATGAAGATGGAAATGAACAATTATGTGAAGTGCTTTTCACATTTGATTCAGATGAATTTAAAAAGTCATATGTTTTGTATTATCCAATTGGTGCTGAGGAAGATGATGACGATGATATCGAAATTCATGCTTCTGCGTTTATTCCAACTGAAGATGGTGAAGATGGCGAATTAATGCCAATCGAAACAGACGAGGAATGGGATATGATCGAAGAAATGCTTAATACCTTCCTTGAAGAACAAGACGAGGAAGAATAGAACAAAAAAGAAGAACCGGCCTCTAAATGGCCGGTTCTTCTTTTTTGTTTATTGCTAAAAACCGTCAAATTTATAGATAAATTGACATTTTCCGCGCTGTATGCTGAAATAATTACGATGCGTAAATTATAATTATTTACAAATAACAATGAATATTCGTGAAAGATGCGTTTTAGTTTCACTGACCAAAATGAGGGGGAGTTCAATGGCAACAGACGAAAAAGACACAATAAAAGATATTATTCGGCAAAAATTACTAGAACATCAAGGTGAAGCGAAGATTGTCAGAAAAATTGTCATGATAATCTCCATTGTCATTATTTTATTAATAGTCCTAATAGGCGGTGGAGGCTATCTATACATACACTCTGCACTGAAACCGGTTGATCCGAAAAGCAAACTAGTAAAAAAGGTTGATATTCCAATCGGATCATCGGTGGCCGGTATTGGCGAAAAATTAGAATCAAAGGGAATTATTAAAAACGCAAAGGTTTTTAAATACTATGTTAAATTAAAAAATGAGGGCGGTTTTATGGCGGGTGAATACGAATTAAGTCCTTCAATGGACATTCCTGAAATCCTAAACCGCTTGAAAACAGGTAAAGTCCTGCAAAACGCTGCATTTAAAATAATCATACCTGAAGGGCAGCAATTACAGGAAATTGCCCATATTATGGCAAAGGCTATAAATAAAACAGATGATGAAGTATTTAAGGGACTAAATGACAAGGCATTAATTAATAAGCTTATGGTTAAATATCCTGATTTACTAACGAGTGAAATTATCAATAGCAAAGTGAAGTACCCGCTTGAAGGGTATTTATTCCCTGCAACCTATTCTTTTTATAAGCCAAATCCTACTGTTGAAGAAATGGTTACGGCGATGCTTAATAAAACACAAACTGTTTTAGCTGATTATTCTCAAGAAAGTAAAAACAAACATCTTTCAATTCATCAATTGATAACCATGGCTTCTCTAATCGAAGAAGAGGCAACTGCAAAAGCTGACCGTAAAAAGATTTCAAGTGTTTTCTATAACCGCCTGAAAAAGGGAATGCCTTTGCAAACGGATCCTACTGTTCTTTATGCTCAAGGGAAACATAAAGAGAGAGTTTTATATCAGGATTTAGAAGTGATTTCACCCTATAATACTTACAAAAACACAGGGCTCCCCCCAGGACCAATTTCAAATGCAGGGAAGGTCTCAATTGAAGCTGCATTAAATCCGGATAACACGGATTATTATTATTTCCTTGCGGCACCTGATGGAAGCATCATTTTTTCCAAGACACTTGAAGAACATAATCAAGAAAAAGCAAAGTTTATTTCCAATAAAAAATAAATGAGTCCAAAGGAGGATTGTTAGCATTCCTCCTTTTTTTGTGATAAAATAGTTCAAGTGTTTTAATAAATAATCTATAGCGTTACTCACAGTTAGTTACTTTTGCGGCAGTTCCTGCCCTAAACGAATTCATTCGGAATCCTATTCCGCCTGAGACGTAAGTTTTCTGTGAACGCTATTTTTTCATGTCTAAGAACATTATTAAAGCAAGCATGCTTTTAAAGGATAGAGGTGAGCGCTTCTTGTTAAATGAGAAGCTGCATTCTTATATTGAAGATCTTATTTCCGAACGAAATCCATTGTTAACGGAAATGGAGGAGTTTGCGAAAAAGCATAATGTCCCAATTATGGAGTTGGCGGGAATTGAAACGATGCTCCAATTAATGCGGATCCATCAGGCAAAAAACATTCTTGAGGTGGGAACGGCGATAGGTTATTCAGCATTAAGAATGGCCTATGCTTTACCTGATGCGAAGATCGTAACGATTGAGAGGGACGAGGACCGTTTTCAGCTAGCGGAAGATTTTATCACCCGATCGGGAAACAATGATCAAATTACACTGATCAAGGGTGATGCACTCGAAGTAGAGGACTTAGTACATGTACATGCCCCCTATGACGTTATTTTTGTGGACGCTGCTAAAGGTCAATATAAAAAATTCTTTGAGATTTATTCGAAATATCTTCATGAGGACGGAATCATTATTACAGACAATGTATTATTTAAGGGATTAGTGACCGAAACTGAGATTGAGTCAAAGAGAATCCGTAATCTTGTGAAGAAAATAGATGAATTTAACCACTGGTTAATGTCTCATCCTGATTATCATTCCGTAATCCTGCCTGTAGGGGATGGGGTTGCGATTAGCAAAAAAAGAGGTGAAGTCAAATGAAAAAACCGGAACTATTAGTAACGCCACTTACAACTGCTGATATACTTCCACTTTGTGAAGCAGGTGCAGATGCGTTCGTTGTAGGAGAACAAAGATATGGTTTGCGTCTTGCAGGTGAATTTAACCGTAAAGAAATAAAGCAGGCAGTAGAACTTGCTCACTCTAAAGGGAAAAAAGTATATATAGCTATGAATGCTATTTTTCATAATGAGAAAATTGAAGAATTAAGTAACTATATTCGATTTGCTGCAGAGACATCTGCAGATGCCATCATTTTTGGGGACCCTGCAGTGTTAATGGCCGCACGGGAAACGGCACCAACGATGAAACTTCATTGGAATACAGAAACAACAGGAACCAACTGGTATACTTGTAACTATTGGGGCAGAAAAGGAGCAAAAAGAGCTGTTCTTGCCCGTGAAATTAACATGGATTCAATCGTTGAAATGAAAGAGCATGCAGAGGTGGAAATTGAAGTACAGGTTCATGGAATGAGCTGCATGTTCCAATCCAAGCGATCTCTTCTCGGCAATTATTATGAGTATCAAGGAAAAGTAATGGAAATTGAGAATCGTAAAATGCAGGAAAAGATGTTTTTACATGATAAGGAACGAGCTAATAAATATCCAATTTTTGAAGATGAAAATGGAACGCATATCATGAGCCCTAATGATATTTGTATAATTGACGAACTTCAAGAGATGTTTGAGGCCGGTGTGGACTCCTTTAAAATTGATGGGATATTGAAAAGCCCTGAGTACATTCTTGCCGTTACAAAAGCTTACAGAGAAGCTATTGACCTATATTTTGAAGATCCGGACCTCTACGATAGCAAAAAAGATGAGCTTTTAGCAGCTATGGAAGAAATTCAGCCGGCCAATCGTCCATTAGACACGGGATTCTTTTTCAAAGAAACGGTTTATTAATACTTTTTTAAAAAGGAGGGTATGCAACAATGAGTGAATTTAAAGATAAAATTTCTGAGATTATCAATGGTAAGCGTGTCATTGTAAGAAAGCCGGAACTTCTTGCTCCTGCCGGTAATCTTGAGAAATTAAAAATCGCTGTTCAATATGGAGCAGATGCCGTATTTCTCGGCGGTCAAGAATATGGCCTCCGCTCAAACGCAGATAATTTTACGTTTGAAGAAATGAAAGAAGGCGTTGAGTTCGCTAAGAAATACGGGGCAAAAATTTACGTAACAACGAATATATATGCCCACAATGAAAATATCGATGGATTAGAGGAATATCTTACAGGTTTAAAAGAGGCAGGTGTCGCCGGCATTATTGTCGCTGACCCGCTAATTATTGAGACTTGCCGCATGGTGGCACCGGAAATTGAAATCCATTTGAGTACACAGCAATCCCTTTCCAACTGGAAGGCAGTCCAATTTTGGAAAGAAGAAGGGCTGGAGCGTGTAGTACTGGCTCGAGAAACCAGTGCAGAAGAGATTAAAGAAATGAAGGAAAAGGTTGATATTGAGATTGAAACCTTCATCCATGGTGCCATGTGTATAGCTTATTCCGGACGCTGTACATTAAGTAACCATATGACAGCAAGAGATTCAAACCGTGGCGGCTGCTGTCAATCATGCCGCTGGGATTATGATCTTTATAAACTGGAAGGAAATGATAAGGAGATACCATTGTTCGAAGAAAATGATGCTCCTTTTGCCATGAGCCCGAAGGATCTTAATTTAATACAGGCGATTCCACAAATGATTGAGCTCGGAATTGACAGCTTAAAAATCGAAGGCAGAATGAAGTCCATACACTATATCGCTACCGTGGTTAGTGTTTATCGTAAGGTTATTGATGAATATTGTGCCGACCCGGATAATTTTGTCATTCAGCGTGAATGGTTAGAAGAACTTGACAAGTGTGCAAACCGTGAAACAGCACCTGCATTTTTTGAAGGTGTGCCCGGGTATAAAGAGCAAATGTTTGGTAATCATAGCAAGAAGACAAAGTTTGAATTTGTCGGTCTTGTAGTAGATTATAATCCTGAAACACAGATGGTTACGCTGCAACAGCGAAACCATTTTAGACCAGGTGACGAAGTAGAATTCTTCGGACCGGAAATTCAAAACTTTACTCATGTGATTGATAAGATATGGGATGAAAAAGGTAATGAACTGGACGCTGCAAGACATCCACTTCAGATTGTACAATTTAAATTGGACAAACCGGTTTACCCTAACAACATGATGCGAAAGGAGAACTAGGTTGATGCGCAAACCGGTTGTTATTGGTGTAACCGGGGGCTCCGGCTCCGGAAAGACCAGTGTAACAAAAGCAATTTATGAAAGCTTTAAGGGACATTCCATTTTAATGATTGAACAGGATTATTATTATAAGGATCAAAGCGATTTGCCATTTGAGGAGCGTCTTAAAACGAATTATGATCATCCGCTTGCGTTCGATAATGATTTACTAATAGAACATTTAGAAAAACTTTTACGGTTTGAATTGATTGAAAAACCGGTTTATGATTATTCTTTGCATACACGTTCAGAGAAAATCATTCCGGTCGAACCAAAAGATGTTATTATTTTAGAAGGGATACTCGTTCTTGAAGATGAGCGTCTTAGAAATTTAATGGACATTAAACTGTACGTAGACACTGACGCGGACTTAAGAATAATCCGTCGATTAATGCGTGATATAAAAGACCGTGGCAGGACAATGGATTCTGTGATTGAACAATATGTGAATGTTGTCCGTCCAATGCATAACCAGTTTATTGAACCAACCAAGCGGTATGCGGATATTATTATCCCTGAAGGCGGGCATAACCATGTTGCTATTGATTTAATGGTCACAAAAATTCAAACAATTCTTGAACAAAAGTCAATTTTATGAAACAATAGCAAAAGATATAACCTAATTTAATCCATTATGGATAAATATTTTTACCCGCGCGCCCTTATATACAAGGACGCGCTCCTATGTATTTGTGCCAAGGGCATAATACCTACATACTTACATACACGATTCTTTGGGGGATTGTGAAGACTAGAAGGAGTGAGAGTTTTGGCTGCAGAAAAAGTATTTCCAATGACACAGGCAGGTAAGGACAAACTAGTACAGGAGCTTGAATACTTAAAATCCGTTAAACGTAAAGAAGTTGTTGAAAGAATTAAAATTGCCAGAAGCTTCGGTGATTTATCGGAAAACTCCGAGTACGATTCCGCAAAGGAAGAACAAGCTTTTGTTGAAGGGCGTATTACCACACTTGAAAATATGATTCGTAATGCTAAGATCATTGAAGAAGGCGAAATGACGAGTGACACTGTAGCATTAGGGCGATCAGTTACATTTGTTGAACTTCCTGATGGTGAAGAAGAAACGTATACCATTGTCGGAAGTGCTGAGGCAGATCCGTTTGAAGGGAAAATTTCGAACGATTCTCCAATTGCCAAAAGCTTATTAGGTAAAAAAGTCGGTGATCAAGTTTCTGTTCAAACACCTGGCGGTGAAATGAGCGTCCGTATTGTTACTATAAAGTAATTAAAGCGTTATCAAGGTTAAAAAAGTAAAACCTCGTCAAAACTTTTGACGAGGTGTTTTTTATGTGGAAAAGGCGTGCTAAGGAATGGCTAATCATATGTATAACCTGCTTTATCTTGCTTATAGTAAGGCTAATGCAAATTCAGTTATTTGAAACTAAGACCTTTTCTAAACACAATATTAATTTATTGGAGGAAAGTGTCCATCAAAGAACACAGGAAGTGGTCATTGATAATGGCAGAGGGAATTTTCTTGATCGAAATGGGAATATGCTCACACATAAAAAGGTACCCGTATTAGTTCTCTTTCCTTTTTTAAAAAAGATAGATTGGAGCATTACCAAAGTTTCCTCGATAACCGGGATTCCCGGTAATTTTTTAAAACTAGCCGTTGAAAACGCCAAAAAGCCTTTTGCTTATGGCGACCCGAATCCATTTGAGCTGACAGCTTTACAGATGGAGAGAATAAATGCGTTAAAGATCCCCGGTGTTTTTGCTATTGAAAAAAAATATGAACGATCAAAGGTTCCGGCTGAACAGTTAATTGGTTTAACAGGAGAAAATCCACAAGAACTAAAAAAGCGTTATCCCAATAAAGGCCTATCGGAACAGACATTAATAGGCGTGTCCGGACTTGAGGAAAGCTTTGATGAATTTCTGCTTCCCGATGGTAAATCGAAGCTTGTTTATCATGTCGACGGAGACGGTGCACCGTTGTTTGGCATTAATGTCAAGTATGTAGACCCGGCCAATCCGTTTTACCCGGTCAATGTACGAACTACCATTGATAAAGACATGCAGCAAAAAGCAGAGGATTTAGTTAATCGGTATCAAATTCATAACGGAGGGCTGGTTCTCCTTAATATTCAGGATAATAGTGTCTTAGCGTCTGTATCACGTCCAATGATCAATAAGAATAACCCCTATAGCGGTGGAATTACAAATCAAATGGTTAAACAGCAAATCATGGGCTCTGTATTTAAAACCGTTGTAGCAGCCGCGGCCATTGATTATAATCTTGATAGTCCCTCTCGTCTTTTTGATTGCAGCAAAAAAATAAATGGCGACCCCGAATTGAAATATAATTATGGCTTGTTGAATTTTGCCGATAGCTTTGCAAGAAGTTGTAATCATACTTTTGGTGAGCTTGCAAAAAATCTGCAAAAAATGGACTCACATCTTTTAGAAGAATATGCAGCTAAATTGTCATTAACCGGACCAGTCGGCTGGCAAGGAGATGTCTATCATACCAGTGACTTCAAACAAATTGCTGATGAAGACAAAGGACGAATTTTTTTAACTGATGATGCAAGAAAGGACCCCAATTTTGCAGCGATGTCCGGAATTGGGCAGCATGAGGTTCGAGCCACCCCATTAGCAGTAGCCAATATGATGGCCACGATTGCAAGAGGCGGAAAAAAAGAAATGGTTAGAGTAGCCTCGAAAATTGAGTATAAAAACGGCACGGCGATGGTGAATTTTCCTGAGCAGGAACTAAAGGGTGATTCAATTTCACCATATACGGCAATGAAGCTGCAAAAACTATTAAGGGAAGTGGTCCTTAACCCGAATGGGACGGGAAAATGGTTTCAGAACCTTCCTTATGATGTTGCAGGAAAATCAGGTACAGCAGAAACAGGAAAATATGAAAATGGGAAGCAGCTACATAATAAATGGTTTGCCGGTTACTTTCCGTACAAAAATCCTAAATATGCTCTTGTAGCAGTGAATTTGGATGTATTAGATAATGACGGTGGTGTGAATCCTTTATTTGCAGATATGGTGAGGATGATATATGACAAAGATCAAGGACATTAAGAGTGGCAAGGTTTTCCCTTCAAGTTCTTAGTAAAACATGTTAGAATGTTCACAGCCTTATTTTATAGGAGGGATATAAATTGAGTAACGATTTCCAATCCGGTTCGCGTTCAGGAACCCGGGCCAAAAGAAAGAAAACGAATATCATATTGAATGGCTTAATTGTTATTGTACTTGCATTAATTATCTTTGTTGCATACAATATTTTTTCATCAGGTGATGACAAAGCATCAACAAACAAGGAAGGTTCTTCTACCGCACAAAAGCAGACTGTACATAAAGAAAGCAAAAAAAGTAATACTGCTAAAAAGAGTAATAACAACACTGACAATACAACCTCCGCCAATGAAGAGCAAAGTGCGGAAGCTTCCACTCCAGGTACGGCGGATCAATCACAGGCGGTGGTTACTGATGGAGGCAGCACTCCCAATGTCACAAAATCAATCGAAAATCCTGATTGGAAACCTGCCGGCACATCACAAACAGGTCAGCACACAACAGTTTATGATTCCAGTTCAGCTGATTGGCAGGAAATGTTAAATGCTATTACCTCAGCGACGGGATTAGACCGCAGCAATATGACGGTTTGGTTTTTAGGAAGGGATAAATCGACAACCAACGGTTCTGTCGGAACTGTCTCTTCCAAGGATAAACAGCAAAAATATAAAGTGTATCTCCAATGGGTTGATGGACAGGGCTGGAAACCGACCAAAGTAGAAGAACTTTCAGAAATCCAAAGATAATGGAAGGATGGGCCCAAAAATGGGTACCATCCTATTTCTTTTTAAAATGAACGACAGCTGTAAAATATGTTTGACCGTTTTCGTTAACATGCATTTGATGGGATACAGAATGAACAGCAAGTAAGATTGCTCTGTTTTCTTCAATTTGCGCTTCAATTTTCTTTTGTAATGTTTTAAGATTATTGGCTTCAAAAAATTCCACCTTATCGTCTATAAAATCAATTTGAAAATTCATAGGCTCCCCCTTTCTACTGGTTATATTTTAGAGATTTATTTTCATACAATCAATGTATTTGTTGAATTAATTAAGCGGATATGTTAAATTGGAACAGGTTTTAAATTAATCCATAGTATACATATAGGAATTATATGTTTGGGGTGTGGATTTATGGGTAGAGAATTTCTAGCCTTATTTGAGCAATGGGCTGATTCATATGATAATACAGTTATCGGCCAAGACCCGGAATATAAAGAAGTTTTCTCGCACTATGAAAAAATATTAGAAAAAGTCGCCCAACTTTCAATTGGTCATGTTGTCGAATTCGGAGTGGGAACAGGGAACTTGACGAAAAAGCTGTTAGCAAACGGTTTGACAGTTACGGGCATTGAACCATCCCCTTCCATGAGGAAAATTGCCGAAAAAAAGCTTAATGGTGAAGCGATGATTCTTGATGGGGATTTTCTTCAATTTCCTGAACTGAAAAATATAGATACCTTTGTCAGTACGTATGCTTTTCATCATCTAACAAATGATGAAAAAGCACAAGCAATTGCCCACTATGGCAACATCCTTTCAAAAGGTGGTAAAATAGTGTTTGCGGATACGATGTATGAATCCGAGGAAGATTATAAAAGTGCAATCGTAAAAGCAAAAAATGAGGGCTTTCATAACCTGGCAAATGATTTGGAAACTGAATACTATACGACAATTCCAGTACTGAAGAATATATTAGAAAATAATAATTTTAGCGTTTCGTTCAGAAGGTGCAACGATTTTGTCTGGTTAATGGAAGGCGTAAAACAATAAGAAAGAGGTCTAGTAATGAAAATCGCCATCATTGGAGCAATGGAAGAAGAAGTAACTTTACTACGTGACAATATCGAAGAAAGGAAAATAGAGACGGTTGCAGGGTGTGAATTTACGTTTGGCAAAATGCACGGTGCAGATGTAATTTTGCTGCGCTCCGGGATTGGTAAGGTTAATGCAGCAATGTCTACAACAATTTTACTTGAAAAATATAAGCCTGACTGCATTATCAATACCGGGTCTGCCGGCGGCTATAATCCATCCCTTAATGTCGGTGATGCTGTTATTTCAACGGAGGTTCGTCATCACGACGTAGATGTCACGGCTTTTGGGTATGAGTACGGTCAAGTTCCGCAATTACCTGCTGCGTTTTTGGCAGATGAAAAATTGGTGGCAGCTGCTGAGACAGCCTCAAGGGAAATTGAGGAAATTCAAATTGTAAAAGGATTAATTGCAACAGGGGATTCGTTCATGAATGACCCTGTAAGAGTGGATTTTGTTCGAACTAAATTTGAGAATTTACAGGCGGTTGAAATGGAAGCCGCAGCCATTGCTCAAGTGGCTCATCAGTTTAATGTTCCATTCGTCATTATTCGTTCACTTTCTGATATAGCAGGTAAAGAATCTAATGTCTCTTTTGATCAATTTCTAGATAAAGCAGCACAACATTCTGCTACCCTTGTTATGAAAATGGTAGCATCCTTAAGTTAGTAGCAGAAGGAATGAGAATATGAATGTTTATAAAAATGTCCATGAATTAATCGGGCATACACCAATAGTAGAAATTACACAATTTTCAATGCCTCAGGGTGTTCGGATGTTTGCAAAACTGGAATTCATGAACCCTGGAGGCAGTGTCAAAGACCGGCTGGGCTTGGAGCTGTTAAAAGACGCTTTTGCAAGTGGAAAGTTGCGTGAGGGCGGTACAGTTATCGAACCAACGGCAGGGAATACTGGCATCGGCTTAGCTCTGGCAGCCATAAATAAAGGAATACAGGTTATTTTATGCGTTCCTGAGAAGTTCAGTATCGAAAAGCAGGATCTAATGAAAGCGTTAGGAGCAAAAATAGTTCATACACCTACTGAAAGAGGTATGAAAGGGGCCATTGCCAGAGCTGAGGAACTCCTAAAAGAAATACCTAATTCGTATTGTCCGCAGCAATTTGCCAATCCTGCCAATCCTGAAACCTATTATAAGACGCTGGGGCCTGAACTTTGGGACCAAATGGATGGTAAAATTGATATCTTTGTTGCCGGTGCAGGGACGGGCGGTACATTTATGGGAACGGCCCGATATTTAAAGGATCAAAAACAGGATATTAAGACAGTAATTGTTGAACCGGAAGGCTCAATCTTAAATGGCGGAGAATCCGGTCCGCATAAAACAGAAGGTATTGGGATGGAATTCCTACCTGGATATATGGATCCAACCTATTTTAATTCCATTCATACAATTTCCGATGAAGTATCATTCAAACGTGTGAAAGAATTAGCAGAGAAAGAAGGTCTTCTTACTGGCAGCTCATCCGGCGCAGCCTTCGAAGCAGCACTAGTAGAGGCAAAAGCGGCAAAACCGGGAACCAATATCGTAGTTATATTTCCGGATGGCAGTGAGCGATACTTGAGCAAGAAGATTTTTGAAGGAGGTATTTAGTTTGAAAAGAAAAACTCAATTAATTCACGGCGGAATTAGTAATGACCCTGCCACAGGTGCAGTGACTTTTCCAATTTATCAAGTAAGCACCTATAAACAAGAAGGTGTAGGCGGTCATAAAGGTTTCGAATATTCAAGAACGGGCAACCCGACCAGAAATGCACTTGAAGAGTTAATTAAAGATATTGAAGGCGGTAAAGCCGGTTTTGCATTTGGTTCCGGTATGGCTGCGATTACTGCGGTTATTATGCTATTTAACAGCGGTGATCACGTCATTTTAACGGATGATGTTTACGGTGGAACATTTCGGGTTATAACGAAGGTATTGAACCGATTTGGCATCGATTCCACTTTTGTTGATACAAGCAATTTGGCAAATATCACCAGTGAAATTAGACCAAATACAAAAGCTATTTATTTAGAAACACCCACTAACCCGCTATTAAAGGTTACAGATATTGAAGCGGCAGCAAAGCTTTCGAAAGAACATAATCTGTTGACAATAGTTGATAACACTTTTTCAACTCCTTACTGGCAAAATCCAATCGAGCTTGGTGCCGATATTGTTTTGCATAGTGCAACCAAATACCTTGGGGGTCATAGCGATGTCGTTGCAGGTTTAGTTGTTGTTAATAGTGAGGAGCTCGCAAAAGATCTTCACTTTGTGCAGAATTCTACAGGCGGCATATTAGGTCCTCAGGATTCATTTTTGTTAATCCGGGGAATTAGAACGTTAGGTATACGCCTAGAAGAAATGGAGGCCAATACTTCAGCAATTGTTGAATTTCTAAATGGACATCCTGCTGTAAAAAAAGTATACTATCCAGGCCTTGAAACCCATCCAAATCATGAAATTGCCAAAAAACAGGCAAGAGGCTTTGGGGGAATGGTTTCATTTGATGTAGGAAGTGCGGAAAATGCCGACAGGCTTTTGAGTAAAGTTCACTATTTTACCTTAGCAGAAAGTCTTGGAGCAGTTGAAAGTTTGATTTCCGTTCCGGCAAGAATGACACATGCTTCAATACCGGCTGAACGGAGAGCGGAATTAGGAATCACCGATGGCCTAGTGCGGATTTCGGTTGGCCTGGAGGATGCTGAAGATTTAATTGAGGACTTAAAACAAGCATTAGAATTGTAGTTTCCCGGCCCGGCTCAAATGAAGCCGGGCTTTTCTGCTTACCTGTTTTTCTATTATTTACATTCTCTTTAACGCTGTATTTTGTGTTAAAGTAGTTAAGTAGATTTTAAGAAAAGCAGGTGATGATTATGAAAGCACAAGCAAAAAATCTATATGAAAAAATGGTGGACTATAAACGATTTGCTACGGTTTTATTAGCTGTCGGTGCTTTTTTCTATCTGGGAGTTATCATTCCAAATGAAACAAAAAGTGCGGCCGATTTAAATATAATGATACTTTCATCCGTGTCCTTTATTGCAGTATCTATTTTATTTTTTATACAATCAAAGAAATGCCAAATAAAGTTGTCTGAAATGGAAGAAAACCAAGATGTGCAAATGAAAAAATAAGTGTTCCCTTTTGGGGCGCTTATTTTTTTTGCCTATTTTTTAAAAAATTTCAATTAAATGGTTTACAAATAAGTTTAACTATGGATATAATTACCATAGTTAGTTAAAAATTCCGAAGGAGGTCGAAGAACATGATGTCAACATGTAAATGGGGAATAAATTTATATTTGAATATCACGCATTCGACCAGACAGGAATGGATTGCTTAACAGCTTTTGTTACAATACATATCCATGCCGCAGGGAGAATGACGCCTTGCGGTATTTTTGTGTCTTAAAACAGGCCGCAGGGAGGAGAGCTTTTTGCGGCCTTTTTGTGCCCTTTTTTCTCGCCATTTGGATATGGATTGCATAAATTGGAAATGTTGTTGGAGGTTTAGCTAACTTTAAAGGAGGTGAAAATACATGACCCTCAATATTTTATTCTTTTCGATTACGATTAAAAAACGAATGATAAGTCCTGAAGAAGCGCAACATCAGGAAATGGTAGAAAAGCTTTATGAGCAAAACAAAGATCGTCAAATTTCCATGCGTTAATTTATGTGAGTAAAAAATTTGATTAAGGAAGGGTGGTTTTACAAATGATAATGTTTCTATTGCAAGGAAGAGGGGCTAGCCTGTGGGATATGAAAGATACCACCTAATGTAATATTAACCAGGAGGTGGCCAAATGCCAGTGCATTTTATATTTTTATCACTTATCTTTCGACTAATGAAAAAAGGCTGATAATGATATCATAGTTATAGGTTTTTGCTAATAGCTTGAAATATTTGTTAACAAAATGTTCACATTCCTTGGAGTTAGATACTGTGAAAATATGATAAATTCAAATTAGCAGAGTCAATTTAAAGGGGTGGAGAATATGTTATTTATGGTTGTAATGGCTTTCGTCATTACCGGGGTGATTGGCTGCGTGATTTCAGCTGAAGTAAGTGCACAATAGCAATGTAAAAGCATTGACCTTGTAAAAGGTTGATGCTTTTTTTCATCTTTTTTAAATAAAATACAATGGACAGACACAATCTTACTTCTCCCTTCATAGGAATTAGTTATAGGCGATAGTCTAAGGAAAGTTGGGGTGGAAGTAAATGGCTGGAATTTTTACAGCTCTCGGGTATTTAGTAAAAGAGTTTTTATTTCTAGTCTCATACGTGAAGAATAATGCTTTTCCTCAACCCCTTTCTGCTGCGGAAGAAAGAAAATACCTTCGCTTAATGGCAGAGGGAGATTCACATGCCCGCAATATGTTAATCGAACATAATCTACGTCTGGTTGCACACATAGTAAAAAAATTTGAGAATACCGGGGAGGATTCAGAGGATTTAATATCGATCGGAACAATTGGCTTAATCAAAGCAATTGAAAGCTATTCAGAGGGAAAAGGCACAAAGCTTGCTACTTACGCTGCTCGTTGTATTGAAAATGAAATCCTAATGCATTTGCGTGCCCTTAAGAAAACGAAAAAAGATGTATCTCTGCATGACCCGATTGGTCAGGATAAAGAAGGAAATGAAATATCGTTAATTGATGTTCTCAAATCTGAATCAGAAGATGTTATCGATACGATTCAATTAAATATGGAGCTTGAAAAAATTAGACAATATATTGATGTACTTGATGATCGGGAAAAAGAAGTAATTATCGGCCGGTTTGGGCTAGATCTGCAAAAAGAAAAAACACAGCGGGAAATTGCAAAGGAACTGGGGATATCAAGAAGCTATGTCTCCAGAATCGAGAAACGGGCCCTTATGAAAATGTTCCACGAATTTTATCGAGCGGAAAAGGAACGGAAAAAAAACCGTTAATAAAGCACAAAAAAAGAGCCGGAGATTACTCCTGCTCTTTTTTTCCATCCTTTAAACGTGTGTTCCAGTTTTTTCCGCCATCTAAGGATTCATATAAATCATTCTTATAGGTAGTAAAAGCAATTTGATTTGCATTTTTTGGGTTAACAGCTATATAGGTGATAGGATTATCCTGATCAAGAAAAGGAATGGCTAAATTTCCTTGTTCACCGGTTTTGGGATTCACTGTTTTTAATAAAATAGTATAATTTTCAACAACACTTGAATATAAAATACGATCACCTGAAAAAGTAAGGGCCGTCACCATAAAAGGACCTGCTGCGAGTTTCATGGTATTTCCATTATCTTCTGAGTAATAAACTCCTGACCTGGTTGCCATCGCCATGATATCCCCGTTATTAGGGTGTACGGCAATCATTCCTAGTGAGTCGGACTTAAAATTTGTTAAGGTACTCTTTTTCCAAGTTTTTCCTCCATCCTTTGAATAGTTAACACCGTAATTCAAAGTTTTGTCCTGCTGCTCATTAAGGACATATATACCGTTCCCGGAAAAGCTGTCCGAAATAAAATGAAAGTTATTTTGACCATAAAACGCGATTTTTTTTAGTGTTTTTCCTTTATCCGGGCTTTCTACTAACCCTAGGGGATCCTTCAGATTTGTTCCTTTTTGCGGATATCCGCTCGCTAAAAAACCTGTTTCAATTGCTTGAAATCCTATATAGTTATGAAGATTAGCAGTCGTTTCAAACCATTTTGAATCCTTATATATTTTTAAACCCTTATCAGAAGCAACATACAAAGCATTGTCATTGCCCGGATATCCAATTCCTTGTATGGTTTTCATTTTTATTGTTTTTGTCTGAACCATTTCAAACTTTGGTTGAGATTCACTAATTTGCTTATGTTCTTTTTGTTCCTGGCTTTTGTTGCTGCAGCCGGATACGACCATTAACATTCCTGTTAGAATGGCAAAAATCACTTTCTTTTGAACCTTCACTTTTCTTCCTCCAATTATTAACCTCAATTACGCTAAATAAAATTATTTAAGATTCCTTATCCATCCACTTATAACCCAGTCCCCATACTGTTGTCAAATATTCATCCACGGGAAAACCTGTTTTCCGTAGTTTTTCTCTTAGGTTTCGGACATGGGAATCAATCGTTCGATCTTCCGTAGCAACAGCATATCCCCAAATCGTGGTTAGCAAGTGTTCGCGGGTAAATACTTTGTTGCGGTTCTGTAAAAAAAGTCCCAATAAAGAAAACTCTTTTGGTGTTAAAGGAACATGCATCTCATTGAATGAAACCTCGAACGAATCTTCATTTAAGTTAAGTCCATTAAAGGCGATCGTACCGGTGTGTCCTTTTTTTCTCCGTAAAATTGCCTCGATTCTCGCGATTAGTTCTCCTTCATCAAACGGTTTGGAAATATAATCATCGGCCCCAATTTTTAATCCTTTTACAATATCAATTTTTTCACTTCGAGCAGTAAGCATAATAATTGGAGTATCCCAATGCTTCCGTATTTGTCTGCATGCCTCCCAGCCGTCCATTTCAGGCATCATCACGTCTAACAAAATGATATCCGCTTTATTAGCCTCGAGATAATGAATTGCTTCCATTGCCGAGGTCATTTTAATGCAATTATATCCATTCGGTGTTAAATAGAGGGAAAGTAAATCTAGCATTCTCGTTTCATCATCAATTAACAGGACCTTTTTCAAAAGGCATCTCTCCCGAAATACATATGTAGGAATAAATTATACTATAAAAATACCCATTCAAGGTGCGTAAAACCTTTACATGGTAATAAATAAAATTTTTATGGGACATACACATCTGCCTATACACTCCATTTCAGGGCTCATACCCTAATAGTAAAAAGGATAAAGGGGGGAATTTTAATGCCATATGGTTATCCCTATTCCTACGGCTGCCCAGCCCCTTATCCAGCCTATCCTGTACCCTATGCAGGCGGTGGTGGATTTTGGTTCGCGGTCCTTATTGTACTATTCATTCTGTTGTTAATTTTCGGCGGCTGGTGGTGGTATACACGGTTTTGTTAAAACAATTCAGGCTTATGCATATTCGCATAAGCCTGAATTGTTTTAATTACATCTATCTTAACTTTGCGTAGTCTTGATTTTAATTGGGTTTATGAAATGCAGCCTACAAGTGAATCCGTCGCAAAATTACCTGAGTATTTCTTTTTATACCTTCTTAAGTTTAAAGGAACCGATCATTAGGAATGATAGAATGATGATTATGAAAAGATATGTTTGGGCTGGTAAATAGGGGATAGCCAAGAAGCTTAATGTTGCCAGGCAGCCGGCAGCTGTGATGGGTAAGCCGGTAAAATATCCATTGCTTTCAGTAATGTTAAACCGTGCTAATCTGAAAGCACCGCAGCCAATATAGAATACAGTGAAAAATGAACCGGGTCCGCCAAAATCCTGTAAAACTCCTTGATACAATAATAGTGCAGGTGCCACGCCAAATGATATAATATCACTCATGGAATCCAATTGTTTGCCAAGTTCTGATTCAATATTAAATTTCCTTGCAATCATGCCGTCAAAGCGATCTGCTAATGCGGCAATAAAAATTAACAGTAAGCTCAACCTTAAATTCCCATGAAGTCCAAAAACAATGGCAAAGCCGCCTAAAGATAAATTCGTTAAGGTTATTACATTTGCGGTTTGGGCTTTAAGTTTTTTCACTGTTTGATCTAAAACGTCCAATAAAAACATTTCTCCTCATCACTCCTTTTATACCAGCCGAAAGAGAATCAATTTTTTGCCGACTACTTTATAATATTTAATTTTAAGTCTTTTATGCCAGTACGTAAAGAGTATATTTACACTATTTGGGGGTAGTTCCATGATCAAGCATTTTTATCGCGTGCTAATAGAATTAACAAACGGAAGATGGTCCTCGGGCATTTTAAAGCGCTTTGCCCGTTCAAGAATCAGTCGTTTCATTGTTCCTTCTTTTGCAAAAATTTATCACTTAAATCAAGAAGAAATGGAAAAGGCATTACATGAATTTCCGACTCTTCATGATTTATTTGTAAGGAATCTAAAAAAAGAAGCAAGGAAAATCGAGCAAAGCCATGACTCTGTAGTGAGTCCGGTTGATGCTGTCATAGAGGATGTAGGGAGCATAAAAGAAACAAGTGAAATTGTCGTAAAAGGAAAAGTATATTCAATTGAAGAAATGTTGGGAGACCATAGCCTCCTGACAAAATATTTAAATGGTACATACATGATTCTCTATTTAAGCCCGAGCCATTATCATCGTATCCACAGCCCTGTAACAGGGACGGTCACAAAGCAATGGACACTAGGGTCGAAATCATATCCTGTTAATAAATGGGGATTAAAATATGGAGTTCGAACACTTGCAAAGAACTACCGGGTCATTACTGAATTAATAACGGAATTTGGGCATGTCGCAGTTGTGAAGGTGGGAGCAATGTTTGTAAACTCGATTGAAACGACACATAATGGTACACATCTTGAAAAAGGTGAGGAAATGGCCTATTTTAGTTTTGGATCCACAGTTGTATTGTTATTTGAAAAAGGAATCTTTCAAATTGATGCCTTCATTCAAACTCCTCATGAAATTAAGCTTGGTGAAAAAATTGGAGTCATGCGTAAATGACCGGGATGTTTTATGTACCTAACGAGCTTAATTGAGTTGTATTTTTAAAAATAAAAAAAGCCCGAATAGGGCATATGAAAAATTATGAAGAAACCTTCATTTTATTAAATAAAGAACGTCGGTGAATTTCAGTTTCAATGAGGTAAATAAAATCAGGACTTAGATTTAATTCTCTTGCTTTGAAATAAGATTCAATCAACAATTCATCTGACAGTTTACGCATGTCAGAATGCACCTCCAAATTTTAATTAAAGTGTTCTAAATGATTAACGGCTAACATAAAATGGTAGGTTCCATTGATGTACCCTAAATCTACCAAATTTAATCGTTTAGAACAACCGTTCTAAATATCCACAGGTTTTGGTGGATAACTTGTGGTTAACTTGTTTATAAAATATTAAAAAGTAAATGATTCAATGGGTATACTGTTAATAACTTTATCCACAGACGTAAGAATTTAGGGGGTTTGTCGAAAAATATTTTTAAATAAGGTGTTAGAACTGTCATATTACTAGCAATCAGCTTTATTTTTTATTTGAGCAGCTATTTCCATATCATGTAATGTCGTTATTTGACGAACAATAAGGTTATCCGTTTTTATGGCTTGCAACCCTGCTAGGAAAGTATTTGAAAATTTTTATTCTTTGAAACGAAGGGCAAAATTCGTTATGATGATACAATAAAAGCGAAAGCTCCTATTGACAGGGCTAATTTTAATCGGAATTCAATTATCTTAAGAGGTGTAAGCTTAGTGTTAAAACAATTTTTACCAAATGAACACGTAAAAAGTATTCTGGACATAAATCCTGAAGATTTAAAGGAAAGAGGGATAAAGGGGATTATCACGGATTTGGATAATACCCTTGTGGAGTGGGACCGACCAAATGCCACTCCTCAATTAATAAGATGGTTTGATGAAATAAAAAAACATAATATTCTCGTTACCATCGTGTCAAATAATAATGAAGAGCGTGTAAAGGCGTTTTCGGATCCGCTGAAAATCCCGTTTATTTTTCGTGCGCGGAAACCAATGGGGCCGGCTTTTCACAGGGCAATTGCCCAAATGGGGATTAAAAAGGAAGAGGCTGTCGTAATCGGCGATCAATTATTAACCGATGTGCTCGGTGGAAACCGTACTGGTTTTCATACGATTCTCGTTGTCCCGGTTGCCCAAACGGACGGATTTTTTACAAAATTTAATCGTTTTGTTGAACGAAGAATACTAAATTGGTTTCGCAAAAAGGGAATGCTGCAGTGGGAGGATTAATCAGTGAGTGAACAACAAAATATTTGCATGGGTTGCGGTGTAAAGGTTCAAACCGAAAACCCTAATGAAATAGGATTTGCACCTTCTTCCGCTTTGGAAAAGGAAATGATTATTTGCCAAAGATGTTTTCGTTTAAAACATTATAATGAGGTTCAGGATGTTAATTTAACCGATGATGACTTTTTGAAAATTTTAAACGGAATTGGCCGGAAAGATGCGCTCATTGTTTTGATCGTTGATATTTTTGATTTTAATGGCAGCTGGCTGCCGGGTTTACACCGATTTGTCGGCAATAATAAAATATTGTTGGTTGGAAATAAGGTGGATCTATTGCCGAAATCTGTGAAGCACAATAAATTAATTCATTGGATGAAGCAAGAATCGCGGGAACTTGGTTTAAAGCCTGAAGAAGTGTTCCTCGTCAGTGCATCTAAGGGGTTGTTTATTAAAGAAACAGCAGCAGCTATTGATGAATTGCGCTCAGGCAAAGATGTTTATGTTGTCGGTTGTACCAATGTCGGGAAATCAACTTTTATAAACCGAATCATAAATGAAGTAACCGGTGAGAAAGATGTTATCACGACATCACACTTTCCTGGGACCACTTTAGATATTATTAAAATCCCGCTTGAGGATGGAAAATCATTAATTGATTCTCCGGGAATTATTAATCACCACCAAATGGCTCATTATGTTGATAAAAAAGATTTAAAAATCATTACGCCTAAAAAGGAAATAAAGCCGAAAGTTTTTCAATTAAATGAAGGACAAACCTTATTTTTTGGCGGATTGGCAAGATTCGATTATGTGAGCGGCGGAAGAAGGTCATTTGTTTGCTATCTTTCTAATGACCTTAATATTCATCGGACAAAAACAGAAAATGCTTCGGAGCTTTATGAGAAGCATGCGGGAGAAATGTTAACACCGCCCCGATTGGAGCAAATGGAATCCTTTCCTGAGCTTGTTAAACAGGAATTCATGATAAAAGAAGCGAAAACGGATATTGTCTTTTCCGGACTAGGCTGGATTACAGTTAATGACCCTGGAGCAAAAGTGGTTGCTTACGTACCAAAGGGTGTTCAAACGTTAATTCGAAAATCTTTAATATAGAAAGCGCGAGCCTTATTAAAAGGCAGCGCAACAAAGGGAATGGGGAGAAACTGGTGAAAAAACTTTTTGCGGTATTGGGAGATCCAATTGGACATTCGATGTCCCCGGTTATGCATAATGATTTATTTTCTTTCTATAACATTGATGCCCATTATCTTCCTTTTCATGTGAAGGCTGAAAACTTAAAGGATGCTGTCAAAGGGTTAAAAGTAATTGGGGCTGCGGGGTTTAATGTAACAGTTCCTCATAAAAGTACAATTATTCCTTTTTTAGATGAAGTGGATGACTTAGCTTTAAGCATTGGGGCAGTGAATACAGTTGTTAATGAAGCCGGGAAACTCAAAGGTTATAATACGGATGGTCCGGGTTTTTTAAAAGGCTTGAACGCCTATATTCCAACAGTATCCGGGAAAAAGATTTTAATCATTGGTGCCGGCGGGGCAGCGAGGGGGATTTATTTTACTTTAGCGAAATATAACCCTGAAGTAGTGAATATTGCAAACAGGACATTAAATAGAGCAGCCTGCTTGATTGAAGATTGTCCTTTTCCGATATCTTCATCAGCACTTACGTTAAAAGAAGCTGAAAATCATTTAGGGGATTACGATTTACTCATCCAAACCACGATGATTGGTATGTATCCGAATATTTCTGAACAACCTTTAAGCCTTTCTAATCTTAGCAAGCAGGCTATGGTATGTGATATAATTTACAACCCATTTGAAACGCAATTTTTACAAGACGCAAAGCAGGTGGGAGCAAGAGTCCAAAATGGAGTGGATATGTTTGTTTATCAGGGAGCACTCGCTTTTGAAAAATGGACTGGAATTTTCCCTGATGTCCAAAGAATGAGAGAGAATGTGTTAAAACAGCTGGGAGGCACACTATGTTAACAGGTAAACAAAAAAGATTTTTACGTTCAAAAGCTCATCATCTCGACCCTATTTTTCAAGTGGGAAAAGGTGGAGTCAATGAGAATATGATAAAACAAGTTTCTGAAGCATTAGAAGCACGAGAGCTTTTCAAAGTGAGTGTTTTACAAAATTGTGAGGAAGATAAAACGGTCGTAGCTGAACAGCTTGCTGATGGTGCCGGTGCAGAAATTGTGCAAATTATCGGTAATACAATTGTCCTTTATAAAGAATCCGTAGAAAAGAAACAAATTACTTTACCTTAAAGGCTGTAAAGAGAAGGAGGCGTAAACATGAGGAAAGTCGGGATATTGGGAGGAACATTTGACCCGCCGCACCTTGGGCATCTTTTAATCGCTAATGAGGTATATTCCGCGCTTAATCTTGATGAGGTTTGGTTTATGCCTAATCAAGAGCCTCCTCATAAGGAAAAGTCAGAATCTGTTAAGAATGAAGAGCGTCTTCAGATGCTTAATCTTGCGATTGAAAATAATGCTCATTTTAAAATTGCAACCATTGAGCTTGAGCGGGAAGGTCGCTCCTATACTGTCGATACGATGAAAATATTAAATGATCGCAATCCTAACTTTCAATTTTTCTTTATTATTGGTGCTGATATGATTGAATATTTGCCGAAATGGCATAAAATTGATGAGCTGATAAACCTGGTGAATTTTGTTGGGGTTGAAAGACCTGAATATAGCCATCAAACAGATTATCCTGTCCTTTATGTTGATGTACCTGCTGTGGAAGTATCATCCAGTATGATTCGTGATCGATTAAGAAATGGAAAAACGGTTCGTTATTTATTACCTGACCCGGTTATCCATTTTATAGAGGAGAAACATTTATATGGAACGTAATGAGGCCCTGAAAATCGTAAAGGAACAATTGACAGAACACCGATATCAACATACGTTAGGCGTCGTGGAAACAGCAATACAATTGGCAGAAAAATATGGTGCTGATGTGAAAAAAGCTGAAATGGCTGCCATTTTTCATGATTACGCAAAATTTCGCCCAAAAGAGGAAATGAAGGAAATTATTAAGGAACAGGGATTCCCGCAGGATTTGCTTGAATTTAATAGTGAGCTATGGCATGCACCTGTAGGAGCGTACCTTGTAGAAAAGGAAGCAGGAATAACAGACCCTGAAATTATTGATGCTATCAGGTTTCATACATCAGGAAGAATCAATATGACATTGCTTGATAAAGTGGTTTATCTGGCGGATTATATTGAACCGGGGCGGCATTTTCCCGGAGTTGAGGAAGTTCGGGAAATCGCTAAACAAAGTTTAAATAAAGCATTAATAAAAGCAATTCAAAATACGATTTTGTTTTTAATGAAGAAGAATCAAAAGGTATATCCTGATACTTTTCATACTTACAATGATCTTGTACAAAAACTGGAGGATTGATTAATGAATAATCAAGAATTACTTAAAATTGCCGTAAAAGCAGCAGATGATAAAAGAGCAGAAGACATTCTTGCCCTAAATATGAAGGGGATTTCTTTAATTGCAGATTACTTTATTATTTGCCACGGTAATTCTGATAAGCAGGTTCAAGCTATTGCAAGAGAAATGAAGGAAAAAGCTCAAGAAAAAGGCTATGATGTTAAACGAATCGAGGGCTTTGATGAAGCCAGATGGGTATTAATTGATTTAGGGGATGTCGTGGCCCATGTATTCCACCGCGATGAAAGAAGTTATTATAAGCTTGAACGTTTATGGGGAGATGCACCGTTAGAAGATATTCGCAGTGAGTTAAATTCATGAGCTATGAACATTTTGCCTATTTGTACGATGAACTGATGAAGGATGCCCCGTATGATAAATGGGTAAGGTTCGTAAAAGAACGACAGCAAAAATATCATGTTGACGGAAACCTCTTGCTTGATCTGGCATGCGGTACAGGAGAGTTATCTATCCGTTTGGCGGAAGAGGGATTTTCTGTCACCGGTGTGGACTTATCATCAGATATGCTGGCAGTTGCACAGGCAAAATCAGAAAAGGCAGGAATATCTATTCCGTTTTTCGAGCAAAATATGACTGATTTGGAAGGCCAAGGACAATTTGATATTATTGGGGTATTTTGTGACTCCCTGAATTACTTACAAACTGAAGAAGAAGTAATTCAGACGTTCTCAACCGTTTATGAGCATTTAAAAAATGGAGGTATTTTCTTATTTGATGTCCACTCCATCTATAAAATCTCCCAAGTATTCATCAATCAAACCTTTGCTTTAAATGAAGAGGATTTAGCTTATATTTGGAATAGTTTTCCCGGTGAATTTCCAAATAGTGTTGAGCACGACCTCAGTTTTTTTGTTCTTGATGAGAGGACAGGTAAATATGACCGTTTCGATGAACTTCATTTGCAACGGTCATTTCCTGTACAGCAATATACAGACTGGTTAAAGAGTACAGGTTTCAATCTGTTGGAAGTTAGTGCTGATTTTGAAAATACTGCTCCGCAATCTCATTCAGAAAGAATCTTTTTTGTTGTTCAAAAAAACAAATAAAATAAAGCCATCTTCATGAAAAAAAGATGGCTTTTTAATAAAAGAGAAGGAGGAATTTCTCTTTTATTAGCGAATTAATCATTAGAGAATTGTACTTCTACCTTTTCGAGATCTTCTTGGAATTTAGTGTGTGTGGCCTTAAAAACATTTTCAAAAATATCTCCAAGCTCATTCTCCATTACTTTTATTCCCTCTCCTGTTATACCACCTTTTACACAAACTTTTTCCTGTAGTGATGGTAATGTATAATGACCTTGCTTTAACAGCTCACCAAGACCGACAATCATTTCACTTGCTAATGTTGTTGCTGTGTTTTCATCTATATCTGTTTCTTTTACTGCGGCTGAAATGAAACGTTGAAGCAAGTAACTAAAGAATGCAGGCCCACAGCTGACGATATCGGAGGCAACCCTCGTAATTTTTTCATCTATTAATACCGGCACACCGATTTTTGAAAACAGATTCTCCACTTGACTTTTCCAAGTTTGCTGACAATTTTCCCCGTATGTGATTAAAGCGACCCCGGATAAAGCTCGATTTGTAATGCTCGGAATGACCCTCACTGTTGAACAAGAAATCTTTTTTTCTATTTGGCTTGTACTGATAGGACTTGTAATGGAAATGATGCATTTTTCGGCAGCTAAATGTGGTTTAATCTTTTCTAAAATTTTATAAACATCCAATGGTTTTACACAAATAAACAACAAATTGGACCCTGCTGCCACTTCCACCGCATTGTCCACAACCTTAATTTCCTTATATTTATCTTTAAGCAACATCGCTTTTGATTTTGTTCTATTTGTAATTATCACTGAAGAAGGGGAAATGGCTTTCGCGTCAATCAAAGCCTCCACTAAAATCCTCCCCATATTACCGGTACCGATGAAACCAATTTTCATTGTTCCGACCCTCCTTCACCTGCAAGTTTCTCTTATACAATATGAAAATCGATAATGAAATATACCTTTAGAAAGGATGGATCCAATTGAAAGACTGGTTGATTGAACATAAGTTCTATGCGTTCATTGCAGTAATGATCGCTTTTGGTGGAAGTTATTATTTTTATAATAATGGGAATGAGTCCTCTATCAAATCAACAATTAGTGGGGTTGACAATAGGCTCCAAACGGATTTGAAGGCAGCAGAAAATAAAAATAAACAAACGGAGGTAAGCCAATCCCAACATGACAAACTAACTGATAAAATCATGGTAGATGTTAAAGGAGAAATTAAACTGCCAGGAGTTTATGAATCAAATAAAGGTGAACGCGTAATGGATGTCATTAACCGTGCAGGAGGTGTAACAGACAAAGCAGATAAAAGCCAAATTAACTTTGCCGAACATGTTCAAGACGAAATGGTTATTTATATCCCTGCGAAGGGTGAGGCGGATTCTGCTGCTATTACAGGGCCATCAGCTGGCAATAGCAGCTCGACAACGGCAAGCGGAGGCTTAAGTAACAAGCAAACAAAAATCGATTTAAATAAAGCAGATGTGAATGAATTGCAAAACCTGCCCGGAGTTGGTCCGGCAAAGGCCGCATCGATTATTGAATACCGGGAAAAAAGCGGATCGTTTAAAACGATTGAAGATTTAAAAAATATTAGTGGTATTGGGGATAAAACGTTTGAAAAATTAAAAGATCTGATTGTTGTTCATTAATGGTTCTATTTGACCATTGGGCGAATACGACATTACACTTAAAATAGTAATCAGAAAAGTTTGTTGGAGGAGTGGGAGAGAATGGAACGAATTTCTTGGGATCAATATTTTATGGCACAAAGCCATTTACTTGCATTAAGGAGTACTTGTACCCGGCTTACAGTTGGAGCTACTATTGTCAGAGATAAGCGAATTATTGCCGGCGGCTATAACGGTTCGATTGCAGGAGGGGACCACTGTATTGATAAAGGCTGTTACGTAATTGATAATCATTGTGTAAGAACGATTCATGCTGAAATGAATGCCCTTTTGCAGTGTGCAAAATTTGGGGTGCCCACTGCTGATTCGGAAATTTATGTTACCCATTTTCCTTGCCTTCAGTGCTGTAAGGCACTTATTCAGGCAGGCGTTAAAACGGTTTATTATGCTCAAGATTATAAGAATCACCCATATGCAGTAGAGCTTTTCGAACAAGCTAATGTGAAAGTTCAAAAAGTAGAATTAATAGAACAACATTTTGATTTCCGGAAGATAAATCAATAAGGGAGTCATCTTTAAGACGCCGGCTCAAAGCCGGCGTTATCCTATAATAAATAAACTTAACTATGGAGATTAAAAAAACATGAATGGAAGATACTTTTATTTTGCTTTGACTGCATTATTAAGTGTTCTTTGTGCCCTCATAAATTTTTTCCCCTTTTTCCTGTTAACTGTGATGTATCTTTATCTGCTTTATAGATACAAAGGCTATACTAAATCAGAGCTTTTCTTTATTAGTTGTTTCTTTTTCGTATTTTTGGCGGTTGGCGAGCATGCGGCAGCGAAAAATAAAACCATCATTCCGGAATCCGCGACGACCTTTTTTCTTGTGTATAATCAAGATACAAAGATTGATGGAGATTTATTCCAAGTGCCGGCAACCGAAAAAAGTTACAATGAAAAACTGTTGGTTCATTACAAAATCAAATCGGAGCAGGAAAAAGAAGCATTAAAAAACAATGATTTTTATGGCTGTCAAGGTAAAGTCACCGGGGGACTGTCAAAACCGGCCATTGCTAAAAACCCCAATGGCTTTAACTATCAAGCCTATTTGGCGGCAAAGCAAACCTACTGGATTTTGAAAATAGAAGAAAGTCCGCTTCAAACCTGTTCCTACGTAAAACCCTCGATCTTAGCCAAGGTCAAACAAATTCGATTTTTGGGAATCCGTTACCTTGAGAATCATTTTCCACCCGAAATTGCCTCCCTTTCAGCTGCATTAATTTTTGGAGACAGGAGTATGCTCGACCCGGATTTATTGGAAGATTACCAAATGACAGGTATTGTTCATTTACTCGCCATTTCCGGACTTCACGTTTCATTGTTAGTTGGGATGGTTTATTATATGGGGATTCGAATCGGATTTACCAAGCAGAATATGATGATTTTTCTCCTCACAAGTCTTCCTCTATATGCAATTCTCACAGGAGGTTCACCTTCAGTCATCCGAGCCGTTATGATGATTTTTCTTGTTCTTATCACGGCTAAATGGAAGAATCGTATAAAACTTTTACCCATTGACGCAATTAGTTTGGCGCTTTTAATTTATTTGTTTTTTTCTCCAATGGTCATATTTGATATTGGCTTTCAACTTTCCTTCACTGTAAGTTTCGCGATCATTTTATCGGCACCGAATATCTTAAAACGCTATCAAAAGAATATATCACGGATGCTGGTAACTTCTATAACCTCGCAATTAGCTGCTCTTCCGTTTTTATTGTATCATTACTTCGAGCTTTCCTTTATCAGCCTTTTTGCAAATTTATTGTATATCCCGTTATTTTCTTTTGTTTTTCTCCCTGGATTGTATATCTTGTTTTTTATTCAATTAATTTTGGGTAAATCTCCTCCGGTGTTTATTAACCTCTTTATAAAAATTATTACTTTGTCCAATCAGCTAATTGACCGGCTAGCCGGTTATTCACTTGCTCGTTATACTCCCGGCAGACCTAATGGCGTTTTTCTTATACTGTATTTACTAATTTTATTGGCGATTTTTTTAATTTGGGAGACGGGATCTTATCGAAAAAGAATGCTTCATCTTTGCCTGTTGACCTGTTTTTTGTTCACATTTCAAACTGGTTGGAACGTAATAAATCCATATGGAGAGGTGACGATGATTGATGTTGGCCAGGGTGATTGTATTTTGATTCATCTCCCTTTCGGTAAAGGAAATTACCTGATTGATACTGGAGGGACACTTGCTTTTGCTGGGGAGCAATGGAAAAAACGCGCAAAACCATATGAAGTAGGCAGGGATGTAGTGGTTCCTTTTTTAAAAGGAAAAGGAATAACGAAAATTGATAAACTTATCCTTACACATGGTGATATGGACCATATCGGCGGTGCTTTTTCCATAATAAAGGAGTTGGAAGTGAAACAAATCCTGATGCCTTCAGTTGTTGAACCATCGGAAACTGAATTAAACATTGTAAAGCTGGCAGAAAGGAAGGGCATCCCTGTTATGAAGGTATCAGAAGGAAATGAATGGACTAGCAGTGAGAGTTTCTTTTATATCCTTTCACCTGAAAAGAATTTTTCAGGTGAACGAAACAGGGGATCTGTTACGGTTTTTATTAAGGTAGGAGGTGTCACTTGGTTTTTTGGAGGTGACTTGGACCAGGAAGGAGAAGAAAAAATCATAAAAAAGTATCCAAATTTGACTATTGATGTCCTTAAGGCAGGACATCATGGAAGTAAAACCTCAAGTGGACAAAGTTTCATTGACCGGATTAAACCAAGGGTATCTTTAATTTCTGTCGGTGAAAAAAATCGATTTGGGCATCCTCACAAAGAGGTCATAGATCGTTTGAAAAAGGCAAACTCCATTATTTATCGAACGGATAAACAAGGAGCAATAACCTACCGATTTTATCATGGAAAAGGAACCTTTTTTACCTATCTGCCATAAGATATAGAACAAACAAGGAGGCTGCATCACTGCAGCCCCAATTTAAAAGATAAGATTGTATAAATTTTGACTTTGAGAATTGTCCAGCTCCAGCGCCCAACGACTAGTGTACTTCGCTCTTCTCCCTATGATAAGTCAACACGAAAAAGCACAAAAGCAATTTGTGTTTCCTTTATCTCAGTCGAAGCGCTCCAGTCCATACGTCGTTTAAACGGTCGCTTCCGCTTTTCTTACCCGTATGTAACCAATTATTAAGATCCGATTAGCTTAATGACTGTTGCGACAATAAACATAATAGCAAAAAAACCAAAGGAAACTCCAAATCCTACTCCAGAGTCAATTGCGTCGTTGCGTTTACTTTGCACATCTTTTTCAAATTGATTCACAGTCTACCCCTCCTATATCACAATATAGTATAAGCGATTTTTGATAAAAAATCCATACAGCTTTTAGAATTGCTTCCTTTAATGACAAGAGTTAACACAAATAGTTTATCCCGAATGGGCTAGACTAAATTTACAAAGTAACTCCGCCGGGCAATAAAAGATCCTAGGGCAATTATTGCAGGCGTTCATTATAGATCGGGAATTGGCGCTTAAAGATAATGCTGCTAATTCCCTTTAAGTACTTGTCAAATTGACCAAGCTTCTTTACGATAGTTATGTGTTATGTGGACAAAGGAGCGCTGGTATTAAAATGGTATTGGATATTTGGAAACAAATTAAAAAAAAGGACATAGCTCCTATTTATTTATTATATGGAACGGAACTCTTCTTAATCAATGAAACGAAGCAATTACTTCTTGATTCAATTCTGGATGAGGAAGAAAAGGATTTTAATTTTTCCACTTATGATCTGGAGGAAACACCGATTGAGGTAGTATTGGAAGATGCGGAAACTTTTCCTTTTCTAGGTGAAAGAAAAGTGATTTTTTTACATAATCCATCGTTTTTAACAGCTGAAAGATCAAAAGAAAAGGTTGAACATAATTTATCAAGATTGGAAAACTATTTAAAAGAGCCTGCCCCCTATACTGTGATGGTAATTTCCGCTCCATATGAAAAGCTCGACGAACGAAAAAAAATCACCAAAGAATTAAAAAGAAATACAGTTTTAGTTGAAGCAAAAAAACTGAATGAGCCTGAACTAAAGAATTGGATTAAGGAAAGAGCAAAAGCAAACGGAATTGAATTCGAGCCCAATGCCCTTGATTTATTGCTTGCCCTTGTTGGAACAAATATGTTTATGATCTCAAGTGAAGTGGATAAGTTATCGTTATATTCTTCAGGAGAACAAAAGATTGGTATAGAACTTGTTGAAAAATTAGTGGCAAGATCACTAGAGCAAAATATTTTTACGCTAATTGAAAAAGTGGTCGGACGGAAGCTTGATGAAGCACTTCGGATTTACTTTGATTTGTTAAAGCAAAATGAGGAGCCGCTTAAGATTTTAGCGCTGCTTGCAGGCCAATTTAGGTTAATCTATCAAGTAAAAGAGCTGTCTCGTAGAGGGTATGGGCAACAACAAATTGCATCCTATCTGAAAATTCATCCATTCCGGGCAAAGCTTGCTGCGGGTCAAGCCGGTAAATTTACAGATGAAGAGTTGGCAAACTTAATGAAGCATCTTGCAGAAGCAGATTATCAGATGAAAACCGGGGGCATGAATAAGTCTTTATTGGTTGAAATGTTATTATTTCGATTAAAACGGTAAAGAGCTTGCCGATTGACGAACCCCTTAAAGCGAAAAAAAACGATTCCATTGAGGAATCGTTTTTTTTGTGCGCTTTATTATAGCGAGTTAGCTTTTTTCATTAGACGTGATTTTTTACGAGCAGCAGCGTTTTTGTGGATAAGACCTTTAGCAGCAGCCTTGTCTAATTTACTTGCAGCAGTTGCTAATACTTCATTAGCAGCAGCACCGTCGTTATTTGAAATAGCAGCTTCTACTTTTTTCACAGCAGTACGCATTGCAGATTTCGCAGTTGTATTTTGAGCATTACGAGCTTCGCTTGTTTTTACACGCTTAATAGCAGATTTAATGTTAGGCATTACTTTCACCTCCTACAAAGAATCGAGACTATATGAACTCGACTTAACATTCATTAACAATAATTCAGAACAAGAGATATTTTATCAAACGTGCTACTCTTTTGCAATAGTTGTTTGTAAAGGATAGAAATTATCAATTGCATGTTTTACAGAGATTAGGGAAAAATAGGAAATAGTTTCTATTTTTTAAGGAATTATGGATGGGAGCGTTGCGAATATGAAGGAATCAGTCGATTTAAGTAAATACTCTGTGCGTACAGATTTAGCTATTGAAGCAAGAGAGATGGTACTTGCAGGCAGGGGGGATACGGTCCAGCAAGAAGAAAACCTATCCCAAATTGAAGGAGTCATAATAAAAGAAAAAGATGTTGATGATATCAAAATTTCTTTAGTGGAAGTAACGAAAGAGGGGGAACAACAATTAGGGAAAAAAGCAGGTAGATATTTAACAGTTGAAGTGCAAGGAATCCGTGGGCAGGATACCGATCTCCAACAAAAAGTAGAGAAGGTTTTTGCAAATGAATTCTCTCATTTTTTGGAAGGGACCGGAATTAAGAAAACTGATTCTTGTCTGGTGGTCGGGCTCGGAAATTGGAATGTTACTCCGGATGCACTTGGACCGATGGTTTGTGAAAATTTATTAATCACCCGTCATTTATTTCAGCTGCAACCTGAAAATGTGGAAGAAGGCTATCGTTCCGTAAGTGCCTTATCACCCGGTGTAATGGGATTAACCGGGATCGAGACAAGTGATATTATTTTTGGTGTAGTAGAAAAAACAAAGCCGGATTTTGTCATAGCAATTGATGCATTAGCATCAAGATCAATTGAAAGAGTAAATTCTACCATTCAAATTTCCGATACAGGCATTCATCCCGGCTCCGGAGTAGGTAATAAAAGAAAAGAATTAAGTAAAGAAACCTTAGGAATTCCTGTTATCGCCATTGGTGTCCCAACCGTTGTGGATGCTGTTTCAATCACGAGTGATACGATCGATTTCATCCTTAAACATTTTGGGAAAGAGATAAGAGAAGGTAATCGCCCATCAAGATCGCTTGCACCTGCCGGGATGAGTTTTGGGGAACGCCGAAAGCTTACTGACGAGGATTTGCCGGAGGAGAAGCATCGTAAAACGTTTCTGGGAATGATTGGAACCTTAACAGACGAAGAAAAACGAAAATTGATTTATGAGGTCCTATCCCCAATCGGTCATAATTTAATGGTTACACCAAAGGAAGTGGATGTCTTTATTGAAGACATGGCAAACCTTATCGCCAATGGTTTGAATTCCTCACTCCACAGTGCAGTTGATCAGGAAAATGCAGGGTATTTTACGAAATAACTTAGATAGTTAGGAGCATTTTTATGAAGATGTTTATGTTAAAAAGCATTGGAATTGCTGCTCTCATGTTTATCTCAGTTTTAGCGGGAATGCAAATGGCAAATGGCGGCATTCATAAAATGAAGGGGTATAACGATCTTCAAGATGCCATTTCCATAAAAGAGAAGGACGATAAAGTAAATAAATCCTTTTCAGGAAAAAATCCCGCAGCTCATGATTTAAAAGCAAAGCAAAAAAAACTTGAGGAAATCAGTTCTTTTAATATTTTTTCCATGTTGGGTAAGAAGCTGTCGGACGGAATATCGGGTGCATCCGAAGAACTCGTCAATCGTATAACAAAATAATCCAGCCATAGCGGAACCACGTGGTCCCGCTATTTTTATGAGTAAAAACGCTAGATTCCAGTTTTCGTTGAATCTTGATTCCCGTGCTGATATAATCAGAAATAGTGTACATGTGCGAGTATAGTAGGAGTGAACGACATGAACAGAGAAGAAAAACTCAAACGACAATCTAAAATAAGAAATTTTTCGATTATCGCCCATATTGACCATGGGAAATCAACATTGGCTGACCGTATTTTAGAAAAAACAAATGCATTATCATCCCGTGAAATGAAAGACCAGCTTTTGGATTCGATGGACCTCGAACGTGAGCGCGGGATTACGATAAAATTAAATGCAGTACAGTTAAAATACAAAGCAAAAGATGGAGAAGAATACATTTATCACTTAATTGATACACCGGGACACGTCGATTTTACCTATGAGGTTTCGCGAAGCCTTGCTGCATGCGAAGGGGCTATTTTAGTCGTAGATGCTGCACAGGGAATTGAAGCACAGACACTAGCGAATGTTTATCTTGCACTGGATAACAACCTTGAGATTTTACCGGTAATTAATAAAATTGACTTACCGAGTGCTGAGCCTGAAAGGGTCCGCAATGAAATAGAAGAAGTCATTGGACTGGATGCCTCTGAAGCTGTATTAGCCTCTGCCAAAGCAGGGATTGGGATTGAAGAAATTCTTGAACAAGTAGTAAAAACCGTCCCTGCTCCATCCGGAGACCCGGAAGCGCCGCTTAAAGCCTTAATTTTTGATTCTTTATATGATGCATATCGTGGCGTTGTCGCTTATATTCGTGTCGTCGAAGGTTCAGTAAAGGTCGGCGATAAGATAAGAATGATGGCAACAGGTAAAGAATTTGAAGTGAATGAAGTCGGTGTATTTACTCCAAAAGCAGTATTGCTTGACGAGTTAAACGTTGGTGATGTTGGCTTCTTGACCGCATCCATTAAAAATGTCGGGGATACACGTGTTGGTGATACCATTACAAATGCTAAAAATGGTGCTGATGAACCGCTCCCTGGTTACCGTAAACTAAATCCGATGGTGTATTGTGGTCTTTATCCTATTGATACGGCTAGATTTAATGACTTGCGTGAAGCCCTTGAAAAACTTCAATTAAATGATTCTGCTCTCCAATTTGAACCTGAAACCTCCCAAGCTCTTGGTTTTGGTTTCCGTTGTGGATTTTTAGGACTTCTTCATATGGAAATCATTCAGGAACGGATTGAGCGCGAATTCAAAATTGATTTAATCACAACTGCACCAAGTGTTATCTATCATGTAAAAATGACAGATGGATCAGATTTGAAGGTGGATAACCCATCTGATTTGCCGGACCCGCAAAAAATTGATCGTATTGAAGAGCCTTACGTAAAAGCGACAATGATGGCTCCAAACGATTATGTTGGAGCGATTATGGAGCTTTGTCAGCTCAAGCGCGGAATCTTTATTGATATGCAATATCAAGGTGAAAATCGAGTTAGCATCATTTATGAAATTCCATTGGCTGAAATCGTTTATGATTTCTTTGATCAATTAAAATCAAGTACACGGGGTTATGCTTCCTTCGACTATGAGTTAATTGGTTATAAACCATCTAAGCTGGTTAAAATGGATATATTGTTAAATGCAGAAAAAGTGGATGCCCTGAGCTTTATTGTTCATAATGATTTTGCATATGAGCGCGGAAAAGTAATCGTTGAAAAGCTGAAGGAACTAATTCCGAGGCAGCAATTTGAAGTTCCTGTCCAAGCTGCAATTGGTCAAAAAATTGTCGCACGTTCAACCATTAAAGCGATGCGTAAAAACGTATTAGCAAAATGTTATGGCGGGGATATTTCCCGTAAACGAAAATTATTAGAAAAGCAAAAAGAAGGTAAGAAACGGATGAAGCAAGTTGGTTCCGTTGAAGTTCCTCAGGAAGCATTCATGGCTGTCTTAAAAATGGACGATACCAATACAAAAAAATAATCTAGCGGAGGTTAGGACAAGCCTGATTATAGGCAATCTTAGCCTCTTTTTGTTACATGTTAGGAGTGTTAATATTAAAAATGATTAAAGCAGCCTATCTCCATATTCCTTTCTGTGAGCATATATGTCATTATTGCGATTTTAATAAAATGTTTCTAAAAGGGCAGCCTGTTGATGAATATTTACAAGCACTGGACCAGGAAATGAGGATGACAATAAGCCAATATCCAACAGACTATCTTGAAACGATATTTGTTGGAGGTGGGACTCCAACATCATTAAATGAACGGCAACTTAATAGGTTTTGTGAAAATATAAACAAAAATCTCCCCAAAAGTGCAAATGTAGAATTTACCTTTGAGGCAAATCCAGGGGATTTAACAAAAGGAAAATTACAAATATTAAAGGATGCAGGGGTTAATCGTATTAGTCTGGGTGTCCAAACCTTTAATGAAGACCTATTACAAAAAATCGGACGTGTTCACCGAAAGAAAGACGTATATCAATCTATTGAAGATGCAAAAAAAGTAGGGTTTAAAAATATCAGTATTGATTTAATCTTTAGTTTACCGACACAAACACTTACTGATTTTAAAGAATCTTTAACAGAGGCTTTTTCTCTTGATATTTCCCATTACTCTGCATATTCGCTAATCATCGAACCAAAAACTGTTTTTTATAATTTAATGAAAAAAGGTAAACTGTTAACTCCGGGTGAAGATATCGAGGCTTCCATGTATGAACTTTTGATGGAGGAAATGGAAAAACACGGCTTTAAACAATATGAAATAAGTAATTTTTCAAAACCGGGCTTCGAAAGTAAACATAACTTGACCTACTGGAATAACGATTTCTATTATGGCTTCGGAGCAGGGGCCCATAGTTATCTAAATGGGCTGAGACGATCTAATTCCGGTCCGCTGAAAAAATATATCGACCAAATTAACAATGGAATGTTGCCTGTTTTTGAAGAGCATGAAGTAACAAAAGCTGAACAAATGGAAGAAGAGATGTTTTTAGGATTACGGAAAACCGAAGGAGTATCAGTTTCACATTTTATTCGTAAATTTGGAAAGAATCCACTTCAATTATTTGAAAATGAGATTGTAGATTTAGTGGAAAAACAATGGTTGGAAACGAGTGAAGATAATATACATTTAACTAAAAGGGGACGTCTCCTGGGAAACGAAGTTTTTCAATCCTTTTTAGGGACAGTCTAACTTCCGTTTTTCTTAGTATGTAATGATTGACACCATCCCCCCTTTTTTGATAATTTATTAATAGAATTAGCACTCGGCTGCTATGAGTGCTAACAGAGGTGATGCATGTGTTAACAGATCGTCAATTATTGATTCTTCAGGTTGTTGTTGATGACTTTATTCGATCTGCACAACCTATCGGCTCTAGAAGTTTGTCGAAAAAAGAGGAAATATCATTCAGTTCAGCGACTATTCGCAATGAAATGGCTGACTTAGAAGAGATGGGTTTTATAGAGAAGACTCATACCTCTTCAGGGCGTGTTCCTTCGGAAAAAGGTTATCGGTATTATGTCGATCATTTGCTTTCGCCTCAAGCATTGAATCAGCAGGATATTTCAATTATCCAATCGATTTTTGCTGAGAAAATTTTTGAGTTTGAAAAAATTATTCAAAAATCGGCAAAGATTTTATCCGATCTAACTAACTATACGTCAATTGTTCTTGGACCTGCAGTTAGTATCAATAAGCTAAAACGGATACAAATCATCCCTTTAAACAAAGAAACAGCAGTGGCAATTTTTATTACTGACACAGGTCATGTGGAAAATCGTACCTTTAATTTACCTGCAACTGTAGATGTCAGTGATTTGGAGAAAACGGTGAATATCCTGAACGAACGTTTAGCAGGGGTTCCGCTGGATGAATTAAATGATAAAATCTATAAAGAAGTTGCCATGCTGCTCAGGCAGCATATCCGTAATTACGATTTAATGATGAATACCATCGCTGAATCGTTTAAAATACCGGTAAATGAAAAACTTTTCTTTGGCGGAAAAACAAATATGTTAAGCCAGCCGGAGTTTCATGATATTACAAAAATTCGTACGCTTTTAAACATGATTGACCAGGAAGAATGGTTCTATAATTTAATTAGAAAAGAATCAGCAGGTATTCATGTGAAAATTGGCAGGGAAAACAATATAAGTGCAATGGATAATTGTAGTTTAATCACAGCGACATATTCAGTCGGAGCTGAAAAGATGGGGACGATTGCCATCTTAGGTCCAACAAGAATGGAATATTCCCGCGTAATTGGTTTACTGCAGTTTTTGAGCAAGGACTTGACTTCCGTGTTAACAAAGCTGTATCAAAATAATTAGCGCTGGAAATATTGAGTATGGGTGGAATCTATTTAAGTTTCACCCCTTTCTATGAAGATTAATTTCCACTTTATTTATAGAACCCTTTAAGGGAGGTGAGTAGGTTTGACGAATGAAAAAAACAATACGATCAATGAAGAAATTGAGTCACTAAGTAATGATAATGGTGAACTTACTGAAGAAAAAGCGGTAGAATCCGTTTCTGATGAAACAGAAACACTCGAGCAAAATGAAGTAAATCCTTACGAGGAAGAAATTCAAACTCTCAAAACCAAGCTGGAAGAAGCAGATAATCGTTATTTGCGCCTTCAAGCAGACTTTGATAATTTCCGCCGCCGTACAAGATTGGACAGTGAGGCGAGCGAAAAATATAGAGCTCAAAAATTGATATCTGATTTATTGCCTGCATTAGACAATTTTGAAAGAGCATTAAAAATGGAAGCAGAAAATGAACACACTAAATCATTGCTTCAAGGTATGGAAATGGTTTATCGCGGTTTATTGGAAGCTTTGAAAAAAGAGGGTGTTGAAGCAATTGAGGCTGTAAATAAAGAGTTTGACCCTCATTTGCATCAAGCAGTTATGCAGGCTGAAGATGAAAATTACGCCTCAAACATTGTTATCGAGGAGTTCCAAAAAGGTTATATGTTGAAAGACCGAGTGATCCGTCCGTCAATGGTAAAAGTAAGTCAATAAAGAAAGATTACATATTTTTTCAAGGAGGAAAAGGCAATGAGCAAAATTATTGGTATTGACCTTGGAACAACCAACTCATGTGTGGCAGTTCTTGAAGGCGGAGAACCAAAAGTAATTCCAAATCCGGAAGGAAATCGCACAACCCCATCTGTTGTATCGTTTAAAAATGGCGAACGTCAAGTAGGGGAAGTTGCAAAGCGTCAGGCAATTACAAATCCGAACACAATTATGTCGATTAAACGTCATATGGGTACTGCTTATAAGGTAGAAGCTGAAGGGAAAAATTATACTCCGCAAGAAATTTCAGCCATTATCCTTCAATATTTAAAATCTTACGCAGAAGACTATCTTGGCGAGACTGTAACGAAAGCTGTTATTACGGTTCCTGCATACTTCAATGATGCAGAGCGTCAAGCAACCAAGGATGCAGGTAAAATTGCCGGTCTTGAAGTAGAGCGTATTATCAATGAGCCTACTGCAGCTGCTCTTGCATATGGATTAGATAAAACCGAACAAGATCAAACAATCCTTGTTTACGACCTTGGCGGTGGTACGTTTGACGTATCAATCCTTGAACTTGGAGATGGCGTTTTTGAAGTAAAATCTACTGCTGGTGATAACCGTCTTGGTGGAGATGATTTTGACCAAGTCATTATTGATTATTTAGTAGACCAATTCAAAAAAGAAAATGGCATAGATCTTTCTCAAGATAAAATGGCATTACAGCGTTTAAAGGATGCAGCTGAAAAAGCAAAAAAAGATCTATCAGGTGTAATGTCAACTCAAATTTCTTTACCGTTTATCACAGCAGGAGCAGCAGGTCCGCTTCATCTGGAAGTCACTTTATCAAGAGCAAAATTCGACGAAATTTCAGCGCATCTTGTTGAACGGACAATGGGTCCGACCCGTCAGGCTTTAAGTGATGCAGGATTAACTCCATCACAAATTGACAAAGTCATTCTTGTTGGCGGATCAACACGTATTCCCGCCGTTCAAGAGGCTATTAAAAAAGCTACCGGACAAGAGCCGCATCGTGGCGTAAACCCGGATGAAGTTGTGGCAATGGGTGCAGCCATTCAAGGCGGAGTAATCACCGGAGATGTTAAGGATGTCGTATTACTTGACGTAACTCCGCTTTCACTTGGAATTGAAACAATGGGCGGTGTGTTTACGAAATTAATTGATCGTAATACAACAATCCCTACATCTAAATCACAAGTATTTTCAACTGCTGCAGATAACCAAACGGCTGTTGATATCCATGTTCTTCAAGGTGAACGCCCAATGGCAGCAAACAATAAAACACTTGGACGCTTCCAATTAAGTGATATTCCACCGGCTCCACGTGGGATTCCGCAAATTGAAGTAAACTTTGATATTGATAAAAACGGTATTGTAAATGTCCGTGCAAAAGATTTGGGAACAAATAAAGAACAGCAAATTACCATTAAATCTTCTACTGGTCTTTCTGATGAAGAAATTCAAAAAATGGTCAGAGAAGCGGAAGAAAATGCTGAAGCAGATAAACAGCGTAAGGAAGAAGTGGAGCTTCGTAATGAAGCAGATCAACTTGTCTTTACAACAGAAAAAACCTTAAAAGATCTTGAAGGAAAAGCGGATGCCGCTGAAGTAGCAAAAGCGAATGAAGCAAAAGATGCCTTAAAAGAAGCAATTGAGAAAAACGATCTTGCTGAAATTCGTGCTAAAAAAGATGCTTTACAGGAAATTGTTCAGGCTTTGACGGTAAAGCTTTATGAAGAAGCAGCGAAGCAAGCACAGGCTGCAGGTGGCCAAGAGGGCGCAACCGGTGCCGGCAAAGACGACAATGTTGTGGATGCAGAATTCGAAGAAGTAAAAGACGATAAATAATCGGCTGAAGAGCAAGAAAAAGTCAAAGTCAGTCATTCTGCTTTGGCTTTTTCTTTGCATTATGGGCAATGTTTTTTATTGCAATATACTTCACAAAGATGTTAAAATAATCTTTATGTGACAGATTCGGGAGTGGTAATCATGAGTAAACGGGATTACTATGAGGTGCTGGGGGTAAGTAAGGGCGCTTCAAAGGATGAGATTAAAAAAGCATATCGTAAGCTCTCTAAACAGTATCATCCGGATATTAATAAAGAGCCGGATGCTGCTGATAAATTTAAGGAAATAGCTGAAGCATATGAAGTGTTAAGCGATGATCAAAAAAAGGCCCATTATGATCAATTCGGTCATACCGATCCAAATCAAGGCTTTGGCGGCACCGGAGATTTTGGGGGCGGCTTTGGCGGTTTTGAAGATATATTCAATACCTTCTTTGGCGGCGGCGGTTCAAGAAGACGAGATCCAAATGCGCCAAGGCAAGGTGCAGACCTTCAGTACACAATGACCGTTTCTTTTGAAGAGGCAGCGTTTGGAAAAGAAACGGATATTGAAATTCCACGGGAAGAGACCTGTAATACTTGCAGCGGTTCCGGAGCAAAGCCCGGAACGAAACCTGAGACCTGTCAGCATTGTCATGGAACAGGTCAGTTAAACGTTGAGCAAAACACTCCGTTTGGCAGAATTGTGAATCGCCGAACTTGTCATCACTGTAATGGAACAGGAAAAGAAATTAAACATAAATGTTCAACCTGCGGTGGTACAGGAAAAGTGAAGAAGCGGAAAAAAATTCATGTTAAAATTCCTGCTGGCATTGACGATGGTCAGCAATTAAGAATGGCCGGTCAAGGGGAAGCTGGAATTAACGGCGGACCGTCCGGTGATTTATATATTGTCTTCCATGTCCGTGCACATGAATTTTTTGAAAGAGATGGCGATGATATTTATTGTGAAATGCCAATCACCTTTGTTCAAGCATCATTAGGTGATGAAATAGAGGTTCCAACTTTACATGGAAAAGTTAAGCTTAAAGTCCCGGCAGGAACGCAAACAGGAACCAAATTCCGTTTGAAGGGAAAAGGTGTTCCAAATGTACGTGGATATGGAGTCGGTGATCAGCATATTCTTGTACGCATTATTACTCCAACTAAGCTGACCGATAAGCAAAAACAACTCTTACGGGAATTTGGCGATATTAGCGGTTCTGCTCCAATTGGCGAGCATGAAGAAAGTTTTTTCTCAAAAGTAAAACGTGCCTTTAAAGGCGAGTAAGGATTGGAGTTGGTAGATTTGAAGTGGTCCGAAATTAGTATCCACACAACAAATGAAGCGATCGAACCTATTTCTCATATTTTGCATGAAGCCGGGGCGAGCGGTGTAGTCATTGAAGATCCGTTTGATCTTACGAAGGAAAGAGAAGATCAATTCGGGGAAATCTACCAACTCAATCCTGATGATTATCCCGAAGAAGGGGTAATCGTAAAAGCTTATTTACCGGTTAACAGTTTTTTAGGTGAGACGGTAGATGCGATTAAAGAATCGATCAATAATTTAATTATTTATAATATTGATATCGGTATTAACAAAGTAACCATTAGTGAAGTGAACGAAGAAGAATGGGCAACGGCTTGGAAAAAATATTATAATCCTGTTAAAATCTCCGAGAAATTCACGATTGTGCCAACCTGGGAAATCTATACACCTGTCAGTAGTGATGAACTAATTATTGAATTGGATCCGGGAATGGCCTTTGGTACAGGAACACACCCGACAACTGTTATGTGTATCCAAGCACTGGAACGAACCGTGCGTCCCCGTGATCGGGTGATTGATGTAGGAACAGGGTCAGGAGTTTTAAGCATTGCAGCCGCAATGCTAGGGGCTGAAGATGTCCGAGCTTTTGATCTTGATGAAGTTGCAGTCACAACTGCTCGATTGAACATCAAGCTAAATAAAGTCAATGAAGTTGTGACCACCTCACAAAACAACCTTCTTGATGGTGTGGAGGAAAATGCAGCAGATGTCGTCGTTGCCAATATCCTAGCTGAAGTTATTTTACGCTTTACAAATGATGTTGCCCGAGTGGTTAAGCCTGGAGGATCTTTTATTGCTTCCGGAATTATTCAACAGAAAAAAGACCAGGTTAAAGATGCTTTGGTTGAAGCGGGCTTTGAAATAACTGAAACCATTTTAATGGAAGATTGGGTTGCAATTATTGCGAATAGGAAATAATGATGAAAAAGGGGTGGTTTGAACCCCTTTTTCTATTTATCTCTTTTCAAAAATAACTTCATTTTAGTAAAATAAGGAGTAAAATGCTTTTAAGAGGGTGCATCGTGTGCAACGGTACTTTGTTAACGAACGAGTAAATGATAATCGTTTTTTTATAGGCGCAGAAGACCGCCATCATATCTTAAAGGTTATGCGCATGCAAATTGGTGACCAGATCGTCTGTGTGGATTCAGAAGGGAAATCAGCTGTCTGTAATATTGCAGAAATTACCGATGAACAAGTCATTGTAGACGTTGTACAATGGAAAGATGAGCGATCAGAACTGCCGATTTCGATTACGATAGCAAGCGGCTTGCCTAAGGGAGACAAGCTTGAATGGATTATACAAAAAGGTACGGAGATGGGTGCCCATGAGTTTCTTCCCTTTTCGGCTTCACGTTCAGTTGTAAAATGGGATGAAAAAAAGGCAGCAAAGAAAATAGAGAGATGGCAAAAAATTGCCAAAGAAGCTGCTGAACAATCTCATCGAGCTTTTTTGCCTGAAGTTGTTAATCCAATTAGCTTTAAAACGTTACTAAAAAAAAGCAAGGATTATCAATATAAATTAGTTGCTTATGAAGAAGAGAGCAGAAATGGGGAAACGTCGAATTTTCCCGCTACACTACAAAAAATGAAAAAAGGTGAGTCGCTCCTTTTGGTTTTTGGACCGGAAGGTGGTTTAACCGAAGAAGAGGTTACGTTTTTAAAGGAAAATGATTTTTCGCTTTGCGGGTTAGGCCCGCGTATTTTACGAACGGAAACTGCCCCATTATATACACTTGCGGCAATTTCTTATCATTTTGAATTATTGAGGTGAAAACATATGCCAACAGTCGCGTTTCATACCCTTGGATGTAAGGTGAACCACTATGAGACTGAAGCAATCTGGCAATTATTTAAGCAGGAAGGCTACGAACGGGCTGAATTTGAATCCCTTTCAGATGTATATATTATAAATACTTGTACAGTAACAAATACCGGTGATAAAAAAAGCCGTCAGGTAATTAGGCGAGCTGTGAGGAAAAATCCGGACGCTGTTATTTGTGTAACAGGGTGTTATGCTCAAACATCTCCTGCTGAAATCATGGCAATTCCTGGTGTTGATATCGTTGTCGGAACACAGGACCGTTCGAAAATGCTTGATTATATTGAACAATATAAAAATGAACGGCAGCCGATAAATGGTGTCGGCAATATTATGAAAAACCGGGTCTACGAAGAACTTGATGTTCCGGCATTTACCGACAGAACACGTGCATCTTTAAAAATTCAAGAGGGTTGTAATAATTTCTGTACATTCTGTATCATTCCATGGGCCCGGGGATTAATGAGATCGCGTGATCCGAAAGAAGTTATTCGTCAAGCACAGCAATTAGTCGATGCAGGATATAAAGAAATTGTCTTAACCGGTATTCACACCGGCGGATATGGAGAAGACATGAAGGATTATAATCTTGCCAAGCTGCTCCGTGATTTAGAGGCGGAGGTAAAAGGTTTGGAACGCCTTCGAATTTCTTCTATTGAAGCAAGCCAAATTACTGATGAAGTAATTGAAGTCATAAAACATTCCAATATTATTGTACGTCATCTGCATATTCCTCTTCAATCCGGTTCTAACACTGTTTTGAAAAGAATGCGCCGTAAATATACAATGGAGTTTTTTGGAGAAAGACTTGAACGTCTTAAAGAAGTGCTCCCCGGACTTGCAGTTACTTCGGATGTGATTGTTGGGTTCCCCGGTGAAAGCGAAGAAGAGTTTATGGAGACCTATAATTTTATAAAGAAACATAAATTCTCTGAACTTCATGTTTTCCCATATTCAAAACGTACAGGAACACCTGCTGCCCGTATGGATGACCAAGTCGATGAGGAAGTGAAGAACGAACGAGTGCATCGTTTAATTTCTCTATCCGATCAACTGGCGAAAGAATATGCTTCTCTTTTTGAAAACGATGTTTTAGAAGTCATTCCTGAGGAAGAGTACAAAGAAAAAGCCAATACTGGTTTATATGTTGGATATACAGATAATTACTTAAAGGTTGTTTTTCCTGCAACAGAGGATATGATTGGAAAAATTGTCAAAGTGAAAATCACAAAAGCCGGTTATCCTTATAATGAAGGGCAGTTTGTAAGAATTGTGGAAGATACATTTGTTAAAGATGAGGTTTTTGTAAAAGAAGAAGCGGCAATGTAACCTTTGAAGGACCCTGATTTTGGGTCCTTTTTCTTATGCAAATTTGGGCAAGCTGTTAATTAAGCAGCAAAATTTTTTTGATTCACTTCAAGATACTTTCTGTAATCTTAGAATGGATAAGAGAGGAGCATGAAATTTGGCTACCACGAATGTTGCTGAAATGATTGACCATACCTTATTAAAACCTGATGCAACGAAGAAGCAAATTGAAACGCTTTGCAATGAAGCACGGGAGTATAAATTTTTTTCTGTTTGTGTAAACCCTGCATGGGTCTCTACTTCAAAAGAACTATTAAAAGGCAGCGGGGTAAAGGTTTGCACAGTCATAGGATTTCCTTTAGGAGCAACAACTACAGAAACAAAAGCTTTTGAAACAAAAAATGCCATTGATCATGGGGCCGAAGAGGTCGATATGGTGATCAATATTGGTGCACTGAAGGATAAAAACAATGAATTAGTAGAAACCGATATACGCGCTGTTGTTGAAGCAGCTAAAGGCAAAGCTTTAACGAAAGTGATTATCGAAACAAGCCTTTTAACTAAAGAGGAAAAAATCAGAGCCTGCGAGCTTTCGGTAAAAGCAGGAGCTGATTATGTGAAAACATCAACCGGATTCTCTGCGGGAGGAGCAACTGTAGAGGATATTGAGTTAATGAGGAAAACAGTTGGACCTGACATTGGGGTAAAAGCATCGGGTGGGGTAAGAAGTACAGAAGATGCTCAAAATATGATTCAAGCAGGTGCGACAAGAATTGGCGCAAGTTCAGGTGTGGCCATACTAAATGGACTGACAGTAACTACAAATTATTAATAAAAATAAGACGGCTTTGGCCGTCTTGTTTGCACTATATTTTAAGATTTTTTTCCATGAAGGAATAAAATCATCTCTCCAAATTTCGTTGCAAAGGGTAATATCAGCAATGATGTTGCGACATTAAAGATGACACTGATATGTGCCAGTTGAACATCCTTATGGCTGGCTAGGAGAGCAGCGTGATCGGTTAAAATCGGAATAAGCGGTATAAAAAGCAATACCCCAAATACGTTAAGCCAAACATGCGCATATGCGGCAAGTCTGGACTCCTTTCCACCGCCTATGGAGGCAATGATGGCCGTAATACATGTGCCAATATTTGCACCTAGCATAATCGCAATTCCCGCATTTAGCTGCAATAGTCCGGCCGTTAAAAATCCCATGGCTATTCCTGTCATGGCCGTACTGGACTGGATAATGGCTGTAATAATTGTACCTGTTAATAGACTATAGAAAATACTGTCATTAATAGATAGGATAAATTTATTTATAAAGGGAAGAGTTGTTAATGGATGTGCCAAAATCTCGAATCCCTTCATCGCGGTAAAAACTGAGGCTATTCCAAATAAAAGCATTCCAATACTTCTTGCCTTTTTGTTTTTAAATAAAATAAGCAATGCTCCTCCGGTTGCCAGTGGAACAAGAATGGAGTCCAGGTTGAAGGTAATTAATTCTGTCTTAAACGTAGTCCCAATATTTGTCCCTAAAATGATCCCTATTGATTGAGGAAAGGTCATGATTTTGGCTGAAATCAATCCTATGGTAATTACCATCACAGCTGTGCTGCTTTGTAATAGTGCAGTAATGAATGTACCTGTTACCATTCCTTTTAAGGGTGAACTTGTCAGTTTGATCAGCCATAATCGCAATTTATCTGCTGACAGATTGAATAATCCAAATCTAATAATTGTCATACCGAAAATAAATAATAAAATGCAGAGCACAAATAATAAAATGTAAAGCATATCTTAGGCCTCCTCGATTCATTCTATGGTCAGGAAGGAAAGGACATGCCACAATTCAAGGGAAAATAAGACTTCTATATGAATAAATTACATTTTTATGAATAAAAATTTGAAAAGCTTGCTTTAACTATTCGAATTACAGTTGACCTTGTATCAAGGTTATATTATAATTGCAAGGTACATGGATTGAATGTAAGTGTGTTGTGTTTCGGAGGGAGGGAAAGAGAATGTCTAAAACCGTCGTTCGTAAAAACGAATCGCTTGAAGATGCTCTTCGTCGCTTCAAACGTACAGTATCAAAAACTGGTACTTTGCAAGAGGCAAGAAAGCGCGAATTCTACGAAAAGCCAAGTGTAAAACGTAAGAAAAAGTCTGAAGCAGCAAGAAAACGTAAGTTTTAAGAGAGGGTGTAATTTATGAGTCTTCTCGAGCGTTTAAATAATGACATGAAACAAGCGATGAAAAACAAGGAAAAAGACAAACTCTCCGTAATTCGGATGGTAAAAGCTTCGTTGCAAAATGAAGCGATTAAGCTCGGCACGAAAGAGCTTTCCGAAAATGATGAGTTAACAGTCCTTTCTCGCGAAGTAAAACAACGCAAAGACTCCCTCCATGAATTTGATAAAGCAGGTCGTGAAGACTTGGTTGATAAATTGCGTACAGAATTGACTTATGTTGAACTGTACTTACCGAAACAGCTTTCCGAAGAAGAGTTGACAGAAATCGTGAAAGAAACGGTCTCTGAAATCGGTGCAACATCAAAAGCGGATATGGGAAAAGTGATGGCTGCGTTGATGCCGAAGGTAAAAGGCAAAGCAGATGGGTCACTTGTTAATAAACTTGTACAACAACACCTTTCATAAGTATTCTGACATCAAGGCCGTAAGCATTTATGCTTACGGTTTTTATTTTAGATTAAAAAAATATATGTTGAACTTCGATTACTGTCCGGCTCCCGGCGATTCGTGTTTCCTTTATCTCATACGGTGCGCTCCAGTCCTGTCGTGCGCTAAACGGGCGCCTTTGCTTTTCTACATAAGAAAGTATAAATTTTGACTTTGAGAATTGTCTAGCTCCGGCGCCCAGCGGCTAGTGTACTTCGCTCACCTCCTTACGATAAGTCAACATCGAATCGTAAAAAACACGATTCGTGTTTCCTTTATCTCATACGGTGCGCTCCAGTCCATACGCCGCTAACCGGGCGCCTTTGCTTTTCTACAAAAAAGGTGAAACTTTATTGAATATTAAACGTACATATTAACGTCAGGTAAAAGATAGAAGGGGGGGTTTGTATGGTTGAATTTCTTACTGACCCGATTGTAGTGACCGTGCTTTTGACAATTGCCGGAGTCGGTATCGTAATTGAGCTTTTTTCTCCTAAATTTGGAGTGCCGGGATTTATTGGAGTAATTGCATTACTGTTATTTTTTTATGGACATTTTCAATCAGGTATGGCCGGATATGGAACACTCCTACTGTTTGGAGCAGGTATCCTTCTTATTTTTCTGGAGTTTTTTTTACCGGGTGCGATTTCAGGAACAATTGGAACAGCATTATTAATTTTGAGTCTTTTTATAGCGGGAGGGAATGCCCTGCAAATGGGGGTATCTATACTAATCTCTCTTTTCTTTACGATTTTAGCATTCTTTATGATGATCAAAGTTTTTGACAAGAAGTTAATTCTCTTCAATAAAATGGTTTTATTTGATTCAGCCCGGAAAGAAGATGGTTATGTTTCGAATATTAATCGTACTGACCTTTTGGACAAAGAAGGAATAGCTTTAACCATTTTACGGCCTGCAGGGACGGTTATTATTAATTCTGAACGGATTGATGCTGTGAGTGAAGGCGGGTTCATTGATCAAAACGCCAAGGTGAAGGTAATTAAGGTTGAAGGTGCCCGCATTGTTGTAAGAGAGATATAATTATTTTGGAGGAGGTTTTGGAGTTGGTAACAAGTGGAACCATTTTTATAATTGCGATTGTAATTGTTGTTTTAATCTTTTTAGGAATATTATTATCCTTTGTTCCGGTAATGCTTTGGATATCTGCCCTTGCCGCAGGTGTTCGTGTAAGTATTTTTACCTTAGTTGGAATGAGGCTGCGCAGGGTTACCCCAAGCAAAGTCATAAACCCGCTTATTAAGGCCCATAAAGCCGGCTTAAATGTAACAACCAATCAGCTGGAAAGTCATTATCTGGCAGGCGGGAATGTGGACCGTGTTGTGAATGCGCTTATTGCTGCCCATCGAGCAAATATTGAATTATCATTTGAACGCGGTGCGGCAATAGATCTCGCCGGACGCGATGTGTTGCAAGCGGTGCAAATGAGTGTAAATCCTAAAGTAATTGAGACACCATTTATACCGGGTGTTGCAATGAATGGTATTGAAGTGAAGGTAAAAGCAAGAATTACCGTACGTGCAAACATTGAGCGTCTCGTCGGCGGTGCAGGTGAGGAAACAGTTATTGCCCGTGTCGGTGAAGGAGTTGTGTCTACGATTGGTTCAGCGGACAGCCATTTCAAAGTACTGGAAAAGCCTGATTTAATTTCGCAAACAGTGCTATCAAAGGGGCTTGATGCAGGTACTGCATTTGAGATTCTTTCGATTGACATAGCTGATGTCGATGTTGGTAAAAACATCGGTGCTGAATTACAAACTGAACAGGCCGAAGCAGATAAGAAGATCGCACAAGCTAAAGCTGAAGAGCGCAGAGCTATGGCCGTTGCCCAAGAACAGGAAATGAAAGCAAAAGTACAAGAAATGAGAGCGAAGGTAGTAGAAGCTGAAGCAGAAGTTCCACTGGCAATGGCTGAAGCCCTTAAGTCCGGAAATATTGGTGTTATGGACTATATGAATATAAAAAATATTTCCGCTGATACAGACATGCGGGACTCAATTGGGAAGATAACAGGTGAGAAGAAGGACGATAAGTAACAACCACCATTCGGATATTTTTGAAAAAAGGAGGGTGGAAATTGAATACGTTAATTTTCATGATTATCGTTGGAATTCTCTCAACCATATATAGTAAAGCAAAAGGGAATAAGGGAACAGCCAAAAATAATCCATTTTCAGTCAATAATATAGATGATCTTCGGGAGAGGTTTAATAATAAAAAAACGACTAATCCTCCAAGACAAAAAAGCCCGATTCCATCTGTGAAATCAGAAAATCAGCCAGGTAATTTGGAAAGTATTGAAAAAAAATATTTAAAAATAAAACAAGTGTCTGAAGGCAATCCAGCTGATATGTCCACTCCTCTTCGTCCTGAACTAAAACAAATGGAACAAGTAAAAAAGACTTTCAACGATAGAAAAGAAGAAGAGGGTACGGTATTTTTAGAAAGTCCGGATGCCAAAATATTGGTCAATGGGATTATCTGGGCAGAAATCCTCGGAGAACCACGCTCGAAAAAGCCTTATTTTGTAAAAAATAAATAAATCCTTTTTAAATAAACAAGGATGTAAAAAGGAAAAAGATGTGCTAGAACCCCCTTTTATTTCATAAATATGAGATGAAAGGGGGTTCTTTTTTTATGGCAAAAACATTGGGCCAACGCGTCCGGAGCTGGATGGCAAAAAAAATGGATCTTCCTCAAGATGTCATGATGGATTTACCCCGTATAACGATGATAGGGCAGATTCATATATACATTGAAAATCATAGAGGTTTATTGGCCTTTACGGATAAAGAACTGCGCTTGTTGTTAAAACAAGGGCAGTTATTAATAAAAGGCAATGCATTCGTAATAAAGACAATTTTACCTGAAGAAATTTTACTGGAAGGCAAAATAGATCAGGTCATTTATATAAATGAAAATTCGGGAGGAACAAAATGAAAAACCAGTGGATCGAATTTTTATATGGCAGGGTAATAGTCAAGGTATCAGGAAGGGGAATTGAACGATTTTTAAATATTCTTACCAGAAATGGCCTCCATATTTGGAATGTAAGACGGCATGGTACCGAAACAGTTACATTCAAAATGAGGCTTCAGGATGCAAAGAACATTAGGCATTTCGCACGGAAAAGCGAATGCTCGATATCATTTTTACAGCGAAGCGGTATGCCGTTCTTAATAAAACGGTTGTTAAAAAACAGTGGATTTTTAGCAGGGGCAGCCGTTTTCTTACTAATCATTTTGTTTTTATCGAATGTCATTTGGGGAATTGAAATAAAAGGAGCAAAACCTGCAACAGAGTATCAAATCCGTAAAGAATTGGATAAGATGGGCGTTAAAATTGGTAAAGTGCAGTTTTTTGTCGACAATGTTGAAGGCATTCAGAGGAAGCTGACTAATAGCATTGGTGCACTAACCTGGGTTGGCGTGGAATTAAGAGGGACAACCTATCACTTTCAAGTAGTTGAAAAAAATGAACCGAAAAAACCTGAGCTATTATCACCTAGGAATCTAGTAGCAAAAAAGAAAGCCACAATAGTGAGGATGGATATTGATGAAGGCCAACAAGTTGTTAGTAAAAATGATCAAGTTCAACGGGGGCAATTACTCGTTTCCGGAGAAATAGGGCAGGAAGGGAATACAGAACTTGTACCGGCAAAAGGTGAAGTTTGGGGAGAAACATGGTATAAGAGCCATGTTGAGCTGCCGCTCCAAACAAATTTTAAAGTATTCAACGGGAAGGAAGAACAAAAATATTTCATTGAAATAGGTAAATTTGATTTACCGATATGGGGATTTGGAAAATCAAAATTTAAGGAATCTGAAACAGAAAAGAACGTTCACAAAATTCATTTTTTAAAATGGGAACTGCCCATTTCCTACGTTAACAAAACCATTCGTGAACGTGAAGAGATAACCCGTACCTATACAAATCAAGAGGCAGAACAAATAGCGCTTGAGATGGCTAAAAAAGAAATAAAAAGCCATTTAGATGAAGATGCTATCATTAAAGATGAAAAGATTTTACACAAAGCAATTGAAAATGGTAAAGTTATACTAGATATCCATTTTAAGATAATCGAAAATATTGCTGTCGGACAACCGATATCCAAGGAGACTCATGAATGACAGAAGAGCTAAAAACAATAAATGTACAACTGGAAAACCCTGCAGAAGCGATTTCTCTTTTAGGGAATTCGGATTCGAATATAAAAATTATTGAACAAGAACTGGATGTATCTATTGTCACTAGAGGTGAATCTGTTAGTTTGTCAGGTGATAAAGATCATGTAGAAATGGCAAGTCAAATTCTAAATAACCTAATTTTCTTAATCCGCAGAGGTGTAAATATTAGCCAGCGGGACGTTTTGTATGCAATTCAAATGGCTCAAAAAGGAACTCTCGAATATTTTGTTAATTTGTACGATGAGGAAATTGCCAAAAATGTAAAAGGGAAAACGATTCGTATTAAGACCCTTGGTCAAAGACAATATGTGATGGCAATCAAAAAAAATGACCTTGTCTTTGGAATTGGGCCAGCCGGAACAGGTAAAACCTATCTCGCTGTCGTAATGGCTGTTAATGCCCTTAAAAATGGTCAGGTCAATCGAATAATTTTAACAAGACCTGCTGTAGAAGCCGGTGAAAGTCTTGGATTTCTTCCAGGGGATTTAAAAGAGAAGGTCGACCCTTACCTTCGGCCACTGTATGATGCACTTCATGATATTCTGGGTACCGAACATACCCAGCGATTAATTGAACGCGGGACGATTGAAATTGCTCCGCTTGCTTATATGAGGGGCAGAACATTAGACGATGCTTTCGTTATTTTAGACGAAGCGCAGAATACAACTCATGCTCAAATGAAAATGTTTTTAACCCGGCTCGGGTTTGGTTCGAAAATGGTCATTACAGGCGACCAAACACAGGTGGATTTACCGAAAGGCGTAAAATCAGGTTTAATTGTGGCGGAGGAAATACTCCTGGACGTAAAGGGGATTTCGTTTGTGTTCTTAGAGCAAAGTGACGTTGTTCGCCATCCGCTCGTCGGTAGAATCATCGAAGCATACGGTAAGAAGACTGATCAAAAATAAAACTATGCAAGTAAAAGGATAAACCTTTAATTTGGTTTATCTTTTTTATTTTGGCTATGTTAAAGCTCAATGTTGATTTAGCTCCCTATGTTGATTGAAGCGGAAGGCACGAGACTCCTCGAAAATGCTATCGAATTTTCTTCGTGCGGTGAGTATTCGTGGAAGCCTATTCAAAGTCCTGCGGGAAAAGCAGGTCAAGGGAGACCCCGCAGGCGCTTAGCGCCGAAGAGGCTCCCGACCGCCCGCGGAAAGCGAGTGCCTGGAGCAGAAATCAACAAGCAAATTTAACAGAGTCTTTATTTTAAAAAAATGTGTATAATGAATCTTCTTTTAGCAGGTGAAAAGTCTCGGGAAAACTGTTATCATTTTACATAAAGTAAATTGTCAATAAAAATCTATTTTAAAACAAGGATTTTCTACAATTTCTACCTAAATGCAGTTTCTGTGAAAAAATTTATTTCGGGTTTGGATAGAAAGACCCGTCTAATGTCTAAGTGCCGCAATAATGGTATATTGCTTGTTAAGGGCCGTGGAGGGATTTAATTGGAAAAACTGCAGCAGCACTTCATTCAAATACGGAAGCTCCTTGATATTACTTTTTTTCGAGTATTATCTTTTCTTGTTTTAGGAATTGTCCTTTATGCTGCCATGTTTAGTAATGTAAAACCTGAAAAACTGGATTTGAATTTGTTTTCGATTGCTCAAAAAACAATTCGCTCACCCGGGACAGTCGAAGATAAACAAAGTACTGAAAAAAAGCGAAAAGAAGCTTTGGATCAGGTTCAAGATGTATATACCTTAAAAAAGGAGTATACTCAAAATCGAGTTGACTTAATTACCTCTATATTTGATTCAGCTTCTGAAGTGAATGAAGAAATTAAAGAGGAAATGAAGAAACAATCTGAAGCTTCTGCGGATAAATCTACAAAAGTTGCGGAACCAAGTGTTCCTGAAAAAGTAATAAAGTTAAAAGCAAAATTGACCCCGAGTGTGACCAAGGATCTTTCTGATCAGGTTTTTTCAGGAATCGTCCAAGCTGGAAAGGAAGATTTGTCAATCGCAAAAGATTTAACGGTGACAGCGATTAACAATGTAATGGCCAAAAGAATTTCTGCAGATGATGTTGAAAATGCTAAAAAAAGAGTAGAAGAAGAATTAAAATATTCTACTTTGAATGATGACTTAAAAAGTGCGGCAATTGAATTGGGAAGATATGCAGTTATTCAGAATGAATTTTATGACCCGGTAGCTACAGAGGAATTACGCCAGCAAGCAGCGGAAAGTGTCGAGCCGGTTAAGATTCTACAGGGGCAAATAATCGTTGAAGAAGGAGCATTAATTAACCGGGAAATTTATCGCCAGCTAAAGCTTGTCGGATTACTGGCCAATGAAAAATCTTTTAAGCCTTTTATTGGATTAGCATTTTTCATCATCCTTATTCTTTCAGCGATCTATTATTATTTTTATCAAATGAAAACAGACCCGGAAAAAAGGCAAACCAATCTACTCTTGTTCGGGATTATTTTCATTCTGGCTATTTTTTCCTTAAAGATAGTTAGCTTGCTACAAATATTTAATTATTCCGGTATTGGCTATCTGTTTCCTGCTGCCATGGGCGGCATGCTAATCAAGATATTAATTGATGAAAAGCTTGCGGTGCTCATGTCTATCATTTTGGCAGTCTGTGGTAGCGTTGTTTTTAATGAAGGGATTACGGGTACCTTTAATTTTTCGGAAGGGATCTATATTCTTTTCAGTGCGTTAGCGGGTATTCTTTTTTTAAGTAATCAAAATCAAAGGTCAAAAATTTTACAGGCCGGATCATTTGCAGCCGCGGTTAATCTCCTTACGATTTGGACCTTAATGCTTTTGCCTAATGGACAATTTTCCGGTCTCGAATATGGTTATTATTTTTTAACTGCCATTGTTTCCGGTATTGCTTCTGCAGTTTTAACGATTGGATTATTGCCATTCTTTGAGGCAAGCTTTGGAATTCTATCAACCATGAGGCTTATCGAACTATCGAATCCAAACCACCCGCTTCTAAGGAAGATTTTAATGGAGGCACCCGGTACTTACCATCATAGCGTGATGGTAGCTAACTTGGCAGAGTCCGCATGTGAAGCCATTGGGGCAAACGGGCTTTTGGCGAGAGTTGGAAGCTATTATCATGATATTGGAAAAACGAGACGCCCTAACTTTTTTATCGAAAATCAAATGCACCTTGATAATCCGCATGACCGTCTGCCGCCGGAAAAAAGTGCGAACATTATCATTGACCATGTGATAGAAGGCTCTACTATTTTGAAGAAATATCATATGCCAAAGGAACTGATTGAAATTGCCGAACAGCATCATGGAACAACCCTTCTTAAATTTTTTTACCATAAGGCTCTTCAGAATGGAACCGAAACAAAGGAAGAAGATTTTCGTTATCCGGGTCCTAAGGCACAGTCAAAGGAGTCTGCAATTGTTGGTATTGCAGATAGTGTCGAGGCAGCAGTGCGTTCGTTGACAACACCAACACCGGAGTTAATTGAGTCACTGGTTAAAAAAATCGTTGCGGATCGGCTTCAGGATGGACAATTGAATGAATGTGACCTAACATTAAAGGAACTTGAAACAGTGTCCCACACTCTATGTGAAACATTAAAGGGGATTTTCCACTCAAGGATCGAATATCCAGAATTGACGAAGAAGGTGAAACAAGCTTGAATTTAATGATAGATTTTTTAGATGAAACCAATGAAGTATCAGAAGAACAAATCCATGAAATAGAAAGTTTATTAAACTTTGCAGCAAAAAAAGAGAAGGTTGAAGAACAAAGCGAAGTTTCCGTTACATTTGTTTCTAACGAACGAATTCAGGAGATAAACAGTGAATATCGCCACAAAGATAATCCTACTGATGTCATCTCATTTGCAATGGAAGAATTGGGTGAAGGGGAAGTCGAATTAATAGGCGTTGAGATGCCTCGTGTTTTAGGAGATATTATTATTTCGGTTCCAAAAGCGAAGGAACAGGCGGAAGAATTTGGTCATTCCTTTTTACGTGAACTTGGTTTTCTATCGGTGCATGGTTTTTTACACCTTTTAGGCTATGACCATATGACCGAGGCTGACGAAAAAGTGATGTTCACCCTGCAGAAGGACATTCTAAACGAATATGGGCTCACACGGTAAACGAAAAGCCATTTCATTGTTGGAATCCTTCTCTTTTGCAATCAATGGCATCCGAACTGCAATCATAGCTGAAAGGAATATGAGAATACATCTATTTAGTTCTGTCATCGTAATCGGTTGTTCCATTTTTTTCTCAATATCGACGACTGAATGGCTTATTGTCCTAATACTGATTGGCGGTATGTTTGCCTTAGAATTAGTAAATTCAGGAATAGAGCGTGTAGTCGATCTGGTAACAGAGGAATACCACCCGTTTGCGAAACAGGCTAAGGATTTGGCTGCCGGTGCGGTCTTTATCTATGCAGTCGTTTCAGTAGTGATTGGGATTGTTATTTTTTTGCCGTATATTTTAAAAATGTTTGCAGATTAGTGTGTTTTAGAAGAAATTTGAAATGGGTTTATCATTCCGTTAAAATGATTTATCAAGAAGAATTACAAGTTGATTTAATTTATGAGAAAATTCAAAATTTTTATTACATTTTAGCTATAAGTAATGTTTTTATCTTCTTTTTGAGGTAAAATATAGATAACAGCAGATACCTGCTGGAAGGGAAGAATACGTTTGAACATTGATCAATTAATTGAAGAAGCAAAATCAGCAAGAGAAAAAGCCTATGTTCCATATTCTAAATTTGGAGTAGGAGCAGCCATTTTAACAAAAGATGGAAAAGTATATCGAGGATGTAATATAGAAAATGCAGCTTATAGTATGTGTAATTGTGCTGAAAGAACTGCCATTTTTAAAGCATATTCAGAAGGTGATCGAGATTTTCAACTTCTTGCAGTCGTTGCCGATACAGACCGCCCTTGCTCTCCATGCGGTGCTTGCCGCCAAGTAATTTCCGAATTATGTCCTAAAGATATGAAAGTGGTTTTAACTAATCTTAAAGGGGAAATAAAGGAATTTACTGTTGAAGAATTATTGCCAGGGGCTTTTTCACCGGAGGATCTCCATGCTAAATAATTGGGACGACAACAAGGGCTACAAATCAGGGTTTATTTCTATAATAGGAAGACCAAATGTAGGAAAATCGACATTTCTTAATCGGGTCATTGGCCAAAAAATTGCCATCATGAGCGATAAACCTCAAACTACACGTAATAAAATTCAAGGTGTTTTGACATTAGAAAATACCCAAATGATTTTTATTGATACACCGGGTATCCATAAACCAAAACATAAATTAGGCGATTTTATGATGAAAGTGGCACAAAACACGTTAAAAGAAGTGGATTTAATCTTATTTATGGTTAACGCTGCAGAAGGATTTGGACGCGGTGAAGAATTTATTCTTGAAAAATTCCAAACGGTAAACACACCTATCTTTCTTGTAATCAATAAAATTGATCAAATCCACCCTGATGATTTATTACCGATTATTGATTCATATAAAGAAAAATATCCTTTTAAAGAGGTTGTTCCAATATCTGCACTTGAAGGGAATAATGTCGACCGCCTTTTGGAACAAATTAAAACGTACCTGCCGGAAGGACCGCAATATTATCCTGCTGATCAGGTTACCGATCACCCTGAAAGGTTTATCATTACAGAATTAATTCGAGAAAAGGCACTGCATTTAACAAGGGAAGAAATTCCTCACTCTTTGGCTGTTGTTCTTGATAAAATCGAGAGACCTGAGGGGAAGGATATTATCAATGTGATGGCGACTGTCATTGTTGAAAGAGATTCACAAAAAGGAATTATTATTGGAAAAAAAGGCAGTATGCTTAAGGAAATAGGGATGCGTGCCCGTGTGGATATAGAAAATCTCCTAGGGTCTAAAGTTTTCCTTGAGCTTTGGGTAAAAGTCCAGAAGGATTGGCGAAATAAAATGTCCCAGCTTCGCGATTTCGGCTTTAATGAAGATGAATATTGATTAATAACCCTATCTAAAATATTTCACTATTTATAAAAATATGCATGGACAACATTAACAAATTTTTCGTCTTATGATTTTGGAAAGACAGGCTATGATAATTGTAAGGTTTGGGATTTTTAAAAAGGCTAGTCTAAATAATGAAAGGTGGGGTTTTCGATGATGGATTTTACGTGGAAAGTATTTACCCAGACAGGTAATATTGACACATATCTTCTCTTTAAAGAGCTTGAGAAGGAAAACCAAGAAATACCCGGAAATCTGAATGAAGAGCTAGCACAAATAGATTTTCCCGTTTCATAAGTATGTCTTTAGCCTGCACAGGATGTGATTTAAATGCTTCAAAAATGTGAAGGCATCGTTATTAGAACAACAGATTATGGTGAAACAAATAAAATTGTTACTTTCTATACACGGGAATGGGGGAAGATTGGCGTAATGGCAAGAGGCGCTAAAAAGCCCAATAGCCGCCTTTCCTCCATTACCCAGCTGTTTACTCACGGATATTTTCTTGTACAAAAAGGAACAGGCCTGGGAAGCCTGCAGCAGGGGGAAATTATAACCTCTATGCGTTCCATAGGCGAAGACATCTTTTTAACGGGTTATGCCAGTTATATTGTCGAATTAACGGATAAATGTACAGAAGATAAAAAACCAAACCCTTTTCATTTTGAATTACTTTATCAAACATTAAATTATATGAACGACGGCTTTGATCCGGAAGTATTGATGAATATTTATGAAATGAAAATGCTAAATGTTATGGGTATGTATCCAATATTAAATCAATGTTCCGTTTGCGGCAGTACAGACGGACTTTTTTCTTTTTCCATTAGAGAAGGCGGTATAATCTGTCACCGTTGTCTTGAAAAAGACCCGTACCATTTGAAAATATCACAATCAACTGTAAAACTATTACGGCTATTTTATTATTTTGATCTTTCAAGGTTAGGGAATATTTCAGTAAAAGAAGAAACAAAGGCTGAGTTAAAAAAAGTAATCTCAGCCTATTACGATGAATATTCAGGGTTATACTTAAAAACGAAGAAATTTCTCAGTTCGATGGATCAATTTAAAAATCTCTTATAGAAGACTTGTTGACAATTTTTCAAGTTTTCGTTAATATCTTTTTAATAAGAATAGTTGCTGTGACGGAAAATAGTACTTAGCACTCTCTATAAAAGCGAACCTAGGGCGGTGGAAGCTAGGGTATAGGGAACTAAGGAAGGCATTCCTGAGCAATCATGTGTTTATTTACACATTTTAAAGAGGCTGCTTTTGAAGCAGCAAATAGGGTGGAACCGCGGGTAACTCTCGTCCCTATGCTTACTAAGCATAGAGACGGGAGTTTTTTATTTAATAGCGGAAACGCCTTCGGAACAAGTACAGCGTGTTCCTGCGATGTTTATACTAAGGAACTTTTCTTAGTGGTTAGCCCCGACAAGCTTATTCGGGAAGAAAACAGGCTAGGCGCTGGAGCTGGAGCTGGATATTTTATCTTAAAAGGAGCGAGTAATAATGAATGTAACGATGGAGCAAATTGTTTCCCATGCAAAGCACAGAGGCTTTATTTTTCCAGGTTCAGAAATTTACGGGGGTCTTGCCAACACATGGGATTATGGCCCATTAGGTGTCGAATTTAAAAATAATATTAAACAAGCTTGGTGGAAAAAATTTGTTCAGGAATCCCCTTATAATGTTGGGTTAGATGCCAGTATCTTAATGAACCCAAGAACATGGGAAGCTTCCGGACATATCGGAAATTTCAATGACCCGATGATTGATTGTAAAAATTGTAAAGCACGCCATCGTGCTGATAAATTAATTGAAAATGCTCTTGAGGAAAAGGGCATTGAGATGATTGTCGATGGATTGCCATTTGAAAAAATGGAGGAATTAGTAAAAGAGCATAATATTGCTTGTCCGGATTGTGGCAGTCATGATTTCACAGGCATTCGCCAATTTAATTTAATGTTTAAAACATTTCAAGGTGTAACGGAAACAAGCACGAATGAGATCTTCCTTCGTCCTGAAACCGCCCAAGGTATTTTTGTTAATTTTAAGAATGTACAGCGTACCATGAGAAAGAAATTACCTTTTGGAATTGCACAAATCGGAAAAAGCTTTCGTAATGAAATTACACCAGGTAATTTTACTTTCCGTACAAGAGAGTTCGAACAAATGGAATTAGAATTTTTCTGTAAGCCGGGTGATGAATTGGAATGGTTTGATTATTGGAAGCAATTTGCTGAAAAATGGCTACTTTCATTAGGCCTTAATCGTGAAAATCTAAGACTTCGTGACCATTCAGAAGATGAACTTTCCCACTACAGTAATGCTACCACCGATTTTGAATTTAAATTTCCGTTTGGATGGGGAGAACTATGGGGGGTTGCATCGAGAACAGATTATGATTTGAAACAGCATATGCAATTTTCCGGTGAAGACTTCAATTATCTTGATCCGGAAACAAATGAAAGGTATATCCCTTACTGTATCGAACCATCATTGGGTGCTGACCGAGTGACTCTAGCCTTTTTAATTAATGCCTATGATGAAGAGCAGTTGGAGGATGGCACTTCTAGAACAGTTATGCATTTCCATCCTGCTTTAGCACCATTCAAAGCAGCGGTATTACCATTATCAAAAAAATTGTCTGATGAAGCAAAAGAGGTATTCACCACATTATCAAAACATTTCTTAGTTGATTATGATGAAGCAGGCTCTATCGGTAAACGTTATCGCCGCCATGATGAAATAGGTACTCCGTTCTGTATTACTTATGATTTTGATTCGAAGGAAGACCAAATGGTTACCGTCCGAGATCGTGATACGATGGAACAAAAACGAATCCCAATCACAGATCTTGTAAGCTTTATTCAAGAGAAGATTAACTTTTAAGAAAAAGGTGCGGAAAATCCCGCACCTTTTTCATAAGCGAAGTTCCGCCCCTTTTCCACAAAAAATAATTAGTATATAATATTGTTATTAAAGTATAACGTTTTCGTACGTGAAAGGTCTATACATAAAGGTTTGATAAGGTGGTGAGGGCAATAGAACTGACTAAGCGCCAGGAACTAATTTTGCAAATCGTTAAGGACAATGGTCCGATCACGGGAGAGCATATTGCAGATCAATTAAGCTTAACTCGGGCTACACTCAGACCCGATTTGGCGATTTTAACGATGGCAGGATATTTAGACGCTAGACCTCGGGTGGGGTATTTCTATACAGGAAAATCCGGGACTCAGCTTCTAACTGAAAATCTTCAAAAAATTTATGTAAAAGATTACCAATCAATTCCTGTTGTGGTTAATGAAAATGTTTCAGTATATGACGCTATCTGTACAATGTTCCTTGAAGATGTGGGAACATTATTTGTTGTAGACCAGCATTCCCTTTTAGTTGGGGTTTTGTCACGTAAGGATTTGCTAAGAGCAAGTATTGGCAAACAAGAGCTTACGACTATTCCTGTCAATATTATTATGACAAGGATGCCGAATATTACGATGTGTGAAAGGGAAGATTTGTTAATTGACATTGCGAAGAAATTAATTGATAAGCAAATTGATTCCTTACCGATTGTTAGGAAAGCAGATAAAGGGTACGAAGTGATCGGCAGAATTACCAAAACGAACATTACAAAAGCCTTTGTTGCACTTGGGAATGAATAACATAATATTTAAAAGGAGTTGTTAAGGGAGAATGAGTTTGCCGATTATATATGTCGTATCTGACTCTGTAGGGGAAACTGCTGAACTTGTGACAAAAGCGGCAATTAGCCAGTTTAATGGTTCAGGAATGACATTAAAAAGGTTCCCATATGTTGAAGACAAAGAACATATTGATGAAGTATTATCACTTGTTACGATGGACAAGGCAATGGTGGCTTACACACTGGTGAAGCCCGAAATGCGGGAATATATGAAAGAACAGGCAAATCAAGAGGGAATTCAAGCTGTGGATTTAATTGGCCCTGTAATGGATCAAATTCAAATATACAGTGGGAAAACACCTTTATGTGAGCCGGGGCTTGTTAGAAAACTGGATGAAGATTATTTTAAAAAAGTGGAAGCAATTGAATTTGCGGTAAAATATGATGATGGGCGTGATCCAAGAGGAATTTTAAAAGCAGATATTGTTTTAATAGGGGTTTCAAGGACATCTAAAACACCTTTATCACAATACCTGGCCCATAAACGTTTAAAAGTTGCCAATGTTCCTCTTGTACCGGAAGTGGACCCGCCTGAAGAACTATACAAGGTTCCGGTAGAAAAATGCTTCGGTTTGAAAATAAGCCCCGAAAAGTTAAATAATATTAGACGCGAACGGTTAATATCATTAGGGTTAAATGACCAAGCCAGTTATGCAAACATCGAACGGATTAAAGAAGAATTAACCTTCTTTGATAAAGTGGTAAGTAAAATTAATTGCCCAGTTATTGACGTAACGAATAAGGCGGTAGAAGAAACCGCAAATGTTATCCTTAATTACATTCAGAAAAGAAGAGCATAGCACATAATCATTGGATTATGTGTTTCTTTTTTGAAAGGCTATGTTAAAGCTCAATTTTGATTTTGCTTACTATGTTGATTGGAGCGGAAATCAACGGGCAAGTTTAATATCGCCTAAAAAAAGTTATAGCAAAATTAAAATGAATATACTATAATAAAAAATTGTGATAAAAATGAATCTTTTAGGTTTAGACTTGCATGTGAACGAATAAACTATTTATTGTTAGATGTCAAGGGAACCTAGTGAAAAAAATTCGACATAAATCCTTTTTATAAAAGTTAACGGTTAAAGAAGGAATATGTGGAGTGATGTAGAATTATTACTTATATTAAAGGCATTCCGACTATTTTTGTCGATACAGACTCCTGCACGGTAAAGAGGAGATTGTCGAAAGTGCTTCCGAATTTTCCATTAAAGTTCTATTTGTCCCTTCCTACCATCATCATGTAAGTAAGGAGAATACATATGTAACTTGGAAATATGTTGAGTCATGGAAGGAAGCTGCAGACATGTTCATTATGAACCATACCGTGAATGGAGATATTGTTATTACACAAAATATTGGACTTGCTACTACCTTTTTGCCTAAGGGTGTTCATCTTTTATCTCCAAGGGGGATTTTATTTGAGGAAAAAGAAATCCAAACTGCCCTTGATTTACGGTAGTTAAAGCCAAAGCGAGAAAAAGACGCGTATATGGAAAAGGACCAAAACCCTTTCATTCAGAAGATCGGGCAAAATTTATGATGGCATTAACAAAAATTTTGTCGAAATTTGCAGGGATTTAGTAATATTTGTTGAATACCTTTTAGTATAATTGGAGTTGTTTTCATGGCAGACCGTATTGCCGAAGAAAAAATTAATCAAATTCGTCAGGCTGTTGATATCGTCGAAATAATCAGCGATTATGTTCAACTGAAAAAACAGGGGCGAAATTACTTCGGATTATGTCCTTTCCATGGAGAAAATACCCCATCATTTTCCGTATCGCCCGATAAACAAATTTTCCATTGCTTTGGTTGCGGCGCTGGCGGAAATGCTTTCTCATTTTTAATTGAGCTTGAGGGGATCTCATTTCAGGAAGCTGCCATTAAACTGGCTACCAGGGCAAATATTGATCTTCAATTGAATTTCTCTACAGTTGGTAAAGAAAAAACAGTTTCCAAAGAGCTTCAAACCATGCTTGATGCACATGAGCTTTTACGTAAATTTTACCACCACTTACTGGTAAATACAAAAGAAGGTCAACATGCATTAGAGTATCTGCTTGAAAGAGGTTTTACTCGAGAATCTATTGATAAGTTTCAAATTGGTTATTCCTTGAATTCCTGGGATTTTGTTTGTAAGTTTCTTTTAAAAAGGGAATTTGCACCTGAATGGATTGAAAAAGCCGGATTGATTATTAAGCGTGAAAAGGATGGGACCTATTTTGACCGATTCAGGGATCGAATCATGTTTCCGATTTTTGATCGAAATGGAAATACGATTGCATTTTCCGGGAGATCACTTGGGGCCGAAGAGCCCAAATATTTAAATAGTCCCGAAACAGCAATCTTTAATAAAAGTAAAATTTTATACAATTTTCATTTAGCTAAACCCCATATGCGAAAAATGCAGCAAGCTGTTTTATTTGAAGGGTTTGCCGATGTAATCGCTGCAGCCAGATCCGGAGTGGAAAATGGGATTGCCACGATGGGGACATCATTGACGGAAGAGCATATTAACCTTTTAAGGCAAAACGTCCAATCCGTAATCATCTGTTATGATTCCGATAAAGCCGGGATTGAAGCTGCATATCGTGCAGGAAATCTTCTTGCAGATGCAGAAATTCAATTAAAAGTGGCTATGATGCCCAATGAACAGGATCCCGATGAATACATCAAAGTAAATGGTCCTGAAAAATTCCGCAACGAAGTAATTGGTGCCAGTTTAACCTGGATGTCTTTCAAATTTCTTTATTTTCGCAGAGGAAAAAACCTGCAGCTTGAAGGAGATCGTCTAGCGTATATCGAAGAAATACTGAAGGAAATCAGCAAATTGACAAAAGCTGTTGAAAAAGACCATTATCTCAGACAGCTTGCTTCTGAATTTTCACTTTCATTGGATGCGTTAAAACAGCAGCAAAAACAAATTTTCTTTGCTGACAAAAGAAAGTCCAATGGAAAAAATCAAACGGAAAATAGACCCTTGCAAAATTTTAGGCAAGTGAATGAATTAAAGCCTGCTCATTTTACAGCTGAGAGGCGTTTAATTGCCCATATGTTGAAAAATCGCGATGTGGCTTACAAAGTCCGGGATTTATTGAAAGGCAATACGTTTAATATTGATGAACATCAGGCAATAATTACCTATCTATTTGGATTTTACGAGGATCATTTTAATCCTGATTCCAGCGCGTTTTTAACCTATATTCAAGATGACAATCTTAGAAGGATGGTTGCCAACATAGAAATGATGTCCATTAATGAAGAGCTAAGCAACCAAGAATTAACTGATTATATCAAACAGGTGTTGAATTATCAAAAATTGTTAAAGATAAAAGAAAAAGAAGTGGAAGAAAAAGAAGCAGAACGTCAAAAGAATTATTCGAAAGCTGCTGCAATTGCAATGGAAATCCTTCAATTGCGTAAATCTCTATAGATGCCATTATGTAGTTTCTTTTATTCTGGAAGGAGGGGGACCTATGGCTGCTGAAAAATCAGCCCGTTCAAAAGAGGCCGAGAATGAATTGACCTTTGAACAAGTGAAAGACCAGTTAACAGAACTGGGTAAAAAAGTCGGCGTCCTTGCCTATGATGATGTTGCCGAAAAATTGGCAAATTTTGATTTAGAATCTGAGCAAATGGATGAATTTTTAGAATTTTTAGGTGATCAAGGAATAGAATTGGTAGGAGAAAATGAAGACGAAGATCCTGACATCAAAAAATTATCAAAAGAAGATGACGATGAATTTGATCTAAATGATCTAAGCGTTCCTCCCGGAGTTAAAATAAATGATCCGGTTCGTATGTACTTGAAAGAAATTGGCCGTGTTGATTTGCTTTCTGCTGAAGAGGAAATTAAACTGGCTAACCGTATTGAAGAAGGGGATGAAGAGGCAAAACGGCGCCTCGCTGAAGCAAACCTCCGCCTTGTAGTAAGTATTGCAAAGAGGTATGTAGGCCGTGGAATGCTATTTCTTGATCTCATTCAAGAAGGAAATATGGGACTTATTAAAGCAGTTGAAAAGTTTGATTACCGTAAAGGATTTAAGTTTAGTACGTATGCGACATGGTGGATACGCCAAGCGATCACAAGGGCAATCGCAGATCAGGCAAGAACCATCCGTATTCCTGTGCATATGGTTGAAACGATTAATAAACTGATCAGGGTTCAGCGTCAATTACTACAGGACCTTGGCCGCGAACCAACGCCGGAAGAAATCGGTGAAGATATGGATTTAACCCCGGATAAGGTGCGGGAAATTTTAAAAATCGCCCAGGAGCCGGTATCTCTTGAAACACCGATTGGTGAAGAAGATGATTCCCATCTTGGGGATTTCATTGAAGATCAGGATGCAACATCCCCGTCAGAGCATGCGGCTTATGAATTATTAAAAGAGCAGCTCGAAGATGTTCTGGATACATTAACAGACCGGGAAGAAAATGTTCTTCGATTACGGTTTGGTTTGGATGATGGACGTACGCGAACCCTTGAAGAAGTTGGAAAAGTTTTTGGGGTTACACGTGAGCGAATCCGCCAAATAGAAGCAAAAGCATTGCGGAAATTGCGCCACCCAAGCCGCAGTAAACGACTTAAAGACTTTTTAGAATAAAATATAATCCTTCAAAAGTTTACTCCTTAAAGGAGTAAACTTTTTTTGTCGTTTAAGAAACTATAAAATAATTTGGTGTGGATAATTTGAAAAAGTTATCTGAATCCGGCTCCACGCCTTTTGTTCCTTTAATGGGCCAAAAAATGAAAACGCTTTTTGTATTTGTCATTTATTTTACTGAATTGTCTTTCATTTTGCAAATGTACTTCAAAAATCTTTGCTCCCCGCCGCCCGCGGAAAGCGAGTGTCTGGAGCGGAAATCAACAGGCAGTTTAACAAAGCCTATTTTAAAAAAAATATTAATATTAAGAAATTAAGGCAATCCCTTATATAATAAATTAGAAGAAAGCGTATACAAAGTTTGTTTGAGGGGGATAAAAATGAATTTTGATTTAACTTCTGAACAAGAAATGATAAAACGGACTATTCGCGAGTTTGCCGACAAAGAAGTCGCACCTGGTGCGGTGGAGCGGGATCGAAATAAACAATTTCCTTTAGCCATATTTAAAAAGCTTGCAGAAATGGGCATAATGGGTCTTCCTTTCCCTGAAGAATATGGTGGAGGAGGCGCAGACACAATAAGCTTCGCAATTGTCACTGAAGAACTTAGCCGTGCTTGCGGTTCGACAGGAATTACGTATTCTGCTCATATTTCGTTAGGTGGAGCTCCAATTAATTTGTTTGGAACGGATGAGCAGAAGATTAAATATTTAACGCCAATTTGCACGGGTGAGTCATTTGGTGCCTTTGGGCTAACAGAACCAAATGCAGGGTCTGATGCCGGTGGGACAAGAACCTTCGCTAAAGAAGAAAACGGTGAGTTTATCATTAACGGCAATAAGTGTTTTATTACAAACGCGAGTTTCGCAAACCATTTAGCTCTTACTGCTGTAACCGATGTGAGAGATGGGAAAAAGGAAATAAGTGCAATTATCGTACCAACAAACGTAAAAGGGTTTACTATTATTGACAATTATGAAAAAATGGGCTTAAATTCCTCCAATACGACTGAGCTTGTTTTAGAAGATGTTAGAGTACCGGTTGATCATTTGTTAGGAAAGCGTGGAGAGGGCTTTAAACAATTTTTAATGACACTTGATGGCGGACGTATCGGCATTGGAGCAATGGCGGTAGGTATTGCTCAGGGAGCTTATGATAAGGCGCTTCACTATGCGAAGGAAAGAAAGCAGTTCGGCAAATCTATTTCTTCTTTTCAAGCAATTCAATTCAAGCTTGCTGATATGGCGATGAAAATTGAATTAGCCCGAAATATGGTATATAAGGCAGCATGGTTAAAGGATAAGGGAAGATCGTTTTCTAAAGAGGCAGTGATGTGTAAACTTTATGCCTCAGAAATTTGTATGGAAATTACCAATCAGGCGGTACAAATTCATGGTGGATATGGCTATATGAAGGAGTATCATGTCGAAAGAATGATGCGCGATGCGAAATTATTAGAAATCGGCGAAGGGACATCCGAGGTTCAAAGAATGGTAATCGCAAGAATTATTGGTTGTTAAAAAGAAAATAGGGAAAATTAACAAGAGGTTGATGATGATAAATTCATAATTCAGTCTCTTGTATTTTTTTTTACAAACTTTTTGGACAAAGTAAGTTTAGGTCTTTTCCTTCTGTCGATTTTCAAGTAAAATAATAGTTGTTTGTAAACGTTCTATAATTTAACAGTTGTACTTACATAAGGGAGGTTATATTATGAATCGAAATCCGGTCATTCCTTTCGTACTTATTATGGTTTTTGGTATCGCTCTAATGTTCTTTCTATCCTTTAAAGGCCTCGGTGATGCGAAAGAGGTAGCCAAGGATAAAGGCGGTTCAAGCAGCGAAAAAACGGAAACGGTTGCTTCAGCTAAACCTGAGGAGATTTATAAGTCAACTTGTATTGGCTGCCATGGCGATCAGTATCAAGGGGTTGTAGGACCATCCTTACATGGTGTTGGTAAAAAGTTTACTAAGGATCAAATTAAGGGCTTCATCACCAAAGGAAAAGGCAATATGCCTCCAGGTCTTGTTCCGGAAGCACAAGCAGATGCAATGGCCGCATGGGTCTCAAAAATTCAATAATTTGTTCCTAATAAAAAAGGTCCTTTGCATCTGTAAAGGACTTTTTTTATACTATAAGGAATGAACATCTATCATAATGATAGTGAGAAGTACTATACATAGAAGCGTGGTGGGGATTTTTTGAATACTGATAAATTATCGTTCCGTTTGGCAACAGTCGCCAAATATGTTCCTAAAAATGCGAAACTTGCCGATATTGGCTCTGATCATGCTTATTTGCCTTGTTTTCTTGCAAAGAAAGCAGGAATACCGTTTGCCATTGCAGGTGAAGTTGCAGTTGGCCCTTTTCAGTCGGCCGAAAGAAATGTTTTGTCCCAAGGATTATCCGGAGTTATTTCCGTCCGCATGGGTGACGGTTTGGATGTCCTCAAGCAGGATGAGATTGATTGTATTACGGTTGCAGGAATGGGTGGCGCGTTAATAGCCGACATTTTAGAAAGAGGTAAGGATAAGCTTACATCTGTTAAACGACTTGTACTTCAGCCAAATATAAGTGCGATTTCAATCCGAAAATGGTTTTTAGAAAACAACTGGGAGCTTGTTGCTGAAGAAATCATGGAGGAAGATGAAAAAATTTATGAAATTTTAGTAGCTGAAAAAGGGGAGCCTAAGAAGCCTTATAACCCTGGAAAGGTCGAACAGGGACTTTTATTAGGACCATTTTTGGTTCAACGTCAAAATCAAATCTTTAAGAAAAAATGGCTCTTTGAAAAGAATAATTGGCAAAGAATAGTTTCTCAGCTTGAAGGTGCTGCACCAACGACTGAAACAATCAAAAAAAAGGAAGAGCTTCTAGATAAAATAAAGCTGGTAGAGGAGGCGTTAAATGGTGAAGAAAGCGAACGGTTATGAAATCATTCAACTGTTTGAACAGTTTTCTCCTAAAGGATTGGCAATGGAAGGGGATAAGATAGGCTTACAAATAGGCCGTCTAAACAAAAAAATTGATCGGGTCATGATTGCACTTGATGTACTAGAGGAAGTTATTGACGAAGCAATTGAAAAAAAAGTTCAGCTCATCATTGCTCACCACCCGCCAATCTTTCGACCGTTAAAAAATGTAATCACAGATACGGTACAGGGCAGAATGATTGAGAAATTATTAAAACATGATATTTCAGTTTATGCAGCACACACTAACCTTGATGTTGCCAAAGGAGGGGTTAATGATTTACTTGCTGATGCACTTGGATTAGTAAACACAGAGGTCCTAGTACCTACATATGAAACAAAGCTCAAGAAAATCGTCATTTTCGTTCCAGCCAGTCATGCTGATGATATTAGACAAGTATTAGGAAAAGCTGGAGCAGGATTTATCGGTAATTATAGCCATTGTTCTTTTTCAACCGATGGAATGGGAAGATTTTTACCGGGAGAAAACTCGAATCCATATAATGGGGGTAAAGGACGTTTAGAAGCAGTCGAAGAAGTTCGGATTGAGTCAATTGTTCCTGAATCTTTACTTAAAAAGGCTATAACCGCAATGGTAAAAGCGCATCCATATGAAGAGGTTGCATATGATGTATACCCCGTTGAAAATAAAGGAGAAATTCTTGGTCTTGGCAGAATAGGGACAATCCCAGCGTTGACATTGGGCGAATTTGCGGAAAAAGTAAAAACAGCTCTTGAAGTTGATAATGTTCGAGTTGTCGGCGATTTAACCTCTATCGTTAAAAAAGTAGCTGTTTTAGGCGGGGATGGTAATAAATATTTCACACACGCTAAATATAAAGGAGCCGATGTGTACGTCACAGGGGATATATACTATCACACTGCACATGACGCTATGATGGAAGGGCTGAACATGATTGATCCCGGACATAATGTTGAAAAGGTCATGAAAAATGGGCTAACAGCAATACTTAAAAAAATGTGCCTGGAATCCGGATATGAGATAGAGATTTTTCCTTCAGAAGTGAATACTGATCCTTTTCAATATGTATAAAAAAACCGGTCCAAGACCGGTTTTTAATTTTTTACTTTTGGCAGGATTTTATTTAAGGGCACATTTTTTCTGCGGTCCCATGTTGCTTTATTATTTGGATCAAATTGTTCTAGGAAGGTAATAACTTCTTTAGTAATTGGTGTTGGTGTTGACGCACCGGCTGTTACTGCAACATTTTTGGCATCTTTAATCCAGTCGATTTCCAGTTCTGTGATATCAGCAATACGATAAGCCTTTGTTCCGGCAATTTCTTCGGAAACCTGTGCTAATCGATTGGAATTATTACTTTTGGGATCGCCGACCACAATCGTCACATCTGCTTCAGTTGCCTGTTCGGCAACTGCTTCCTGCCGAATTTGGGTTGCATGGCAAATTTCATTATAAACTTCAACATGCGGATATTTTTCCTGCACCTTCTTCATCGTATCCGCAACATCCCATTGACTCATGGTTGTTTGATTTGTGACAATGAGCTTTTCAGCATCAATCTTCAATGCTTCAACGTCAGCAGGAGTTTCCACGAGATGTACAGACTCCGGTGCTACACCGACTGCGCCTTCAGGCTCCGGATGGCCCTTTTTACCGATATAAATGATTTGGTATCCTTGTGTTGCTTTTTCGTGAATGATATCATGGGTTCTTGTTACGTCAGGGCAGGTCGCATCAATTGTCACCAGCCCTTTTTTCTTGGCAAGCTCCCGTACTTCAGGTGAAATACCATGAGCTGTAAAAATAACTGTTCCGGATTCTACTTTTTCAAGTATTTCCTTTCTGTTGCTTCCGTCAAGGGTGATAATTCCTTCTTCAGCAAAGGCATCGGTAACATGTTTATTGTGGACAATCATCCCTAAAATATAGATAGGACGAGGTAATGATTTATCTAAGGCAGCATTCCTTGCGACGACCATTGCATCGACAACACCGTAACAATATCCCCGTGGTGAAATTTTTATTATTTGCATACAAAGCCTCCATAAAAACAAATAACTAATAGTCTATGTATTGATTATATAAAACTAATAGATATAATACAAAGATACATTTTTTCCTTTTATTTTTAGGCTCTGTTAAATTTGCCTTTTGATTTCCGCTCCAGGCACTCGCTTTCCGCGGTCGGTCGGGAGCCTCCTCAAGCATTAAGCCTGCGGGGTCTCCCTTGACCTGCTTTTCCCACAGGAGTCTCGCGCCTTCCGCTCCAATCAACAATGAGCTTTAACATAGCCTTTTAAATATAAAAGAATGCTGTCACCAGCATCCTCCCCGAAATTTTAAATATATAGTTTAGGTACAGAAGAACCTTTCAGTGTACCGGATGCTTTGCTAGTTGTATTTTCTTTATTTCCGGACTGTTTATTTTTAGAAGAAACTTTTTCTTTTGATTCTACTTCCGAAGTCTCAGCTACTACTTCTGTTTTCTTAGCAGTATCATTCGTTGATTCATCAGTACTATCAGGTGCATTTTTTAAGCCACGGTACAATTTCCACATTGCAGGAAGATTTTTTACAATCGGACCATATTGTTGTATCATCGGGCCAATGGATTGAGCTGTTTTTAAAACTTGTTGGGTATTGTTTAGCATACTGGTAAGTCCGCCAGGATTACTCAACGATTGAAGTAATCCACCACCACCGCTTGTAGCAGTTCTTCCTGCTCCTTGCATAGCTCCCAGCCCTCTAACACCTGCAGCTTGATTTCCCCTTCCAAGAAGTTTTGAAAGTAAACCACCACCGCCTCTGCCCATTTGCCCACGTCCACCCATCATTGGGTTTCTCCCTCCAAGCAAATTGGAACCTGCCCCCATCATTGGGTTTCTGCCCCCGAACGGATTCATCATGGGTCCTCTTCCTCCAAATGGATTCGAACCGGGTCCCATCATTTGCGGTCCCATTCCCCCTTGCATCGGGATTCTTGGTCTTGGCTGCATAATTCTAGCCTCCTTTCGATTATACCTCATGCTTTAAAGTATGCATTTACCCTATTTTGGTTTAGGTCTTCTACACAGGACGAAGACTAAATTTTAATGATTAAAAGTTGCGGGAAAGTAAAAGATGATAATAAAAGAATAGATGGGTGGAGATTTGTCTTAAACTTATATATAATTACATGATGGAAATAAAAGTGGAAGCTCTTGCTAAAGGAAGAAAACCACTCCAAATACAGAAGATATTTAAAATTAAGGAGCAAATTCATGCAAGTAAATCGATTTGAGCGTTTTAAATTTCAACCTTTTATTATAGAAGCCATTAAAGAGTTCGGTTTTTATGAGCCGACAGAAATTCAGGAGCGAATGATCCCATTAGTTTTAAAAAAGGAAAGCGCGATAGGTCAATCGCAAACAGGAACAGGGAAAACACTTGCTTTTGTCCTTCCCATTCTTGAGAAAATTGATCCAAAACGCCAAGAAGTACAAGCGGTCATCACTGCCCCGACAAGGGAATTGGCCTCTCAAATCTATCACCAAATTTTAAAGGTGACAGAACATTGCAGTCCCGACAGTACAATCATGACCAGATGTTACATCGGCGGTACGGACAAGCAGCGCACGATTGAAAAATTAAAGGTTCAGCCGCATATTGTTGTTGGAACTCCCGGAAGAATTAAAGACCTTATGATTGATCAGGCACTTTTCATTCATACATCAGAAATCCTCGTTGTTGATGAAGCGGATATGATGCTGGATATGGGATTTATTGAAGATTTGGACCAAGTGGCTGCTAAAATGCCCGAAAACCTTCAAATGCTGGTTTTCTCTGCGACCATTCCTGAAAAACTTAAACCATTTCTTAAAAAATATATGGAAAATCCAAAAACGATTCAGATTGAATCAAAAAGAAAAACAGCTGAAAATTTACAACACTATCTTTTACCATCAAGGCATCGAAATAAAAAACAGCTTGTCCACGATGCCCTTATTCATTATAACCCCTACTTAGCCATTGTTTTTACGAACACCAAAAAAATGGCCGAGGAAGTGGCGAACTTTTTAATTGCCCAAGGTTTAAAGGTAGGACGTGTTCATGGGGATTTAACCCCGCGTGAGCGTAGAAAAATGATGAAACAAATTCAGGATTTGGAATTTCAATATATTGTTGCAACAGATTTGGCCTCTAGAGGAATTGACATTGAAGGAGTCAGCCATATCATTAACTACGAATTACCCTCTGACTTAGACTTTTACATCCACCGGGTTGGAAGAACGGCAAGAGCAGGGAATTCCGGTATCGCCCTTACAATCTATGATCTTTCCGATGAGGACGCTTTAAATCGATTGGAAAAGATGGGCATTCAATTCAAAACCGTGGATCTTAAAAAAGAGGGATTTGTGGAATTAGAAGATCGAAATAGACGGAAGAGCAGAGTAAAACAAGAGGATGCGGCAGATAAAGCAGCGAAATCGATGGTTCGTAAACCATCTAAAGTAAAACCGGGCTATAAAAAGAAAATGCAATGGGAAATGGATAAAATTAAGAAACGGCAAAGAAAAATAGATCAGAGAAAGAAATAATCAGAGAGGGGAGAGAGAGGGTATGTTAAAAATAGGGTCGCATGTTTCCATGAGCGGTAAGAAAATGCTGCTTGCCGCCAGTGAGGAAGCAGTTTCATATGGTGCTAATACCTTTATGGTTTATACCGGAGCGCCTCAAAACACAAGAAGGAAAAAAATTGAGGACTTGAACATTGAAGCAGGAAGAAGGCATATGGAGGAGAATGGGATTTCAGAAATCATTGTCCATGCTCCCTATATCATAAATATCGGGAATACCGTCAATCCGGATACATTCGAATTAGGGATTCGCTTCCTTCGGAGTGAAATCGAAAGGACTGAGGCAATTGGTGCCAAGCAAATAGTTCTTCATCCCGGTGCACATGTTGGTGAAGGTACAGAAGCAGGAATTAAGAAAATCATTGAAGGCTTAAATGAAGTTCTAACCGGGAAAGAACAATTGCAAATTGCACTAGAAACAATGGCCGGCAAGGGCTCGGAATGCGGAAAATCATTTGAAGAATTAGCAATGATCATCGATGGTGTAAACTATAGTGACAAGCTTTCCGTTTGTTTTGATACCTGTCATACTCATGATGCCGGTTATAATATTGTTGAGGATTTCGACGGGGTATTAAATGAATTTGATAAAATTATTGGCTTGGAAAAATTAAAGGTTTTGCATATCAATGACAGTAAAAACGCTATCGGTATGAGAAAAGACCGTCATGAAAATATCGGGTTTGGCCATATAGGCTTTAAGGCACTCAACTATATTGTTCATCATCCGCAGTTATCAAGTGTGCCAAAAATCCTAGAAACACCATATGTTGGCGAAGATAAAAACGATAAAAAACCGCCATACAAACATGAAATTGACATGCTTCGTGAACAGAAGTTTAATGAGAATCTGCTTGATTTAATTATCCAGTCGTAAAAATAAAAGCAAAAAGCTGTGCACGGGATGCGCAGCTTTTTGCTTTATTGATTCATGATTTTGTAAATTGCATAAATAATTTATTTACCTCACGAGCTGTTTCAGGACCTGCTGATTTGGCAATTTCTTTTACTAATGCGGCCCTTTGACTATCATCAAAAATATTAACATTCTTCCCTCTTAAATAACCGGCAATCTTATTTGCCTGCAGCCGATTTAAAGAGATATTAAATTGTTGGGCATACTTTAGCAGTTCATCCGCGGTTATCGTATTAATTTTATGATTAATGATGTTTTCAAAAATCTTCACCGTCATCACTCCTCCATCTTAATGTATGAAGGAGCATTTAGAATGTGACCAAAGAATAAAATAAATTAGATTATAGAATCCTAGTTTAACCATCAGACTTTACATATAGGGTGAGCTTATTGTATACTACTTGAAGTTAAATCGGAATGATTCTTAAAATTAAAGGTGTGAGTATATGACTTCACAATCAATTATAGATTTACAGCAAGTTTTCTACAGATATGAAAAGGATATCGTCCTTGAAAATATCAATCTTTCAATTCCGGATGGTTCTTTCTTAGCTATTGTTGGACCGAATGGATCAGGCAAATCGACACTATTAAAATTAATTTTAGGGCTATTAAAGCCGCAAAAGGGTGAAATATTTCTATTTGGGCAGGAACTGAATAAATTTAAAGATTGGCAAATGGTTGGATATGTATCACAAAAGGCAAATTCATTCAACACCGGCTTCCCTGCGACAGTTTTTGAAGTAGTTTCAAGCGGTTTAACTAAAAAGCTGGGAATGTTTCGATTCTTTAAAAAGGAACATAAACAAAAAGTAATGGAAGCTCTTGAGGCTGTTGGAATGGAAAAGTATAGCGGCAGGAACATTGGGGAGCTCTCCGGTGGACAACAGCAAAGAGTTTTTATTGCCCGAGCCCTTGTTAGTGAACCAAAGCTATTAATTCTTGATGAGCCGACTGTCGGGGTAGATGCAGAGAATGTTAATGCATTTTACCAAATGCTTGCTGATTTAAATAAAAGTCGAGGTATTACCCTTTTATTGGTAACGCATGACATTGGAACCGTCTCAGATAAGGTTACACATGTTGCATGCTTAAATAAACATTTGCATTTTCATGGTGAAACGAAAGAATTTGAACAGTTTAGCACTGACGGTGTGTCCGAATTTTATGGACATGGAGTCCACTTGCTTGCCCACCACCATGACCACGGAGGCGTTTTAAATTGATCCAGGGATTTTTTCATTATGAATTTTTACAAAATGCCTTCTTAACGGGAATTATGATTGGGATTCTGGCACCATTATTAGGCGTTTTTATCGTAGTCAGAAGACTGTCTTTAATTGCGGATGCATTAAGCCATGTCACCCTTGCAGGTATTGCTGCCAGTCTCCTTATTGAAAAAAATTTCGCGGTAATGGCCGGCTTAAATCCGCTTTATTTAGGGATGGCTTTCTCCGTTGGGGGCTCATTGTTTATTGAAAAACTTAGGGGAGTTTATAAACACTATCAAGAATTGGCCATTCCAATTATATTATCAAGCGGCATTGGCCTGGGTGTTATTTTTATTTCACTTGCAAATGGTTTCAATACCGATTTGTTTAGTTATTTATTTGGCAGTGTTTCTGCCGTTAGTCGTACAGATCTATGGGTGATATTCACGATTAGTATTGCCGTTATCTTCGTTATTTTTTTATTGTACAAGGAGCTCTTCCTATTGTCATTTGATGAAGAACATGCGAAAGCATCCGGAATTGCAGCCAAGAGTATTCATTTTATTTTTATAGTCATAGTTGCCCTTGTTATTGCCGCATCGATGAGAATTGTTGGAATCCTGCTGGTATCCTCGTTAATGACTTTGCCGGTTGCTGCAAGTATCCGTATTGCAAAAGGCTTTAAACAAACAATCCTTTTATCCGTCATTTTTGGTGAAGTGTCTGTGCTTGGCGGTCTTTTTACCGCGTATTATTTAAACCTGGCTCCCGGTGGAACGATTGTTATGATTGCAGTTGTTATTTTAATTATTGCCATTTTTTACAAAAAAATATCGATTAAAAACCAGGTTGAATAGGGGGTGTTCATGTGAACGTTGATGAGGCCATTCAATATTTAAAAGAAAAAGGCTTTAAACATACAGGAAAAAGGGAAGAAATTCTCCAATTGTTTGCGGATAATGATAAATATTTGACAGCAAAGGATGTTTTGGATCAACTAAAGGATAATTATCCCGGGCTGAGCTTTGATACCATTTATCGAAACCTTTCTCTATTTGTTAACATGGGGATCCTGGAAATGACGGAATTATCGGGAGAAAAGCATTTCCGTATTACATGTTCACGTCATAATCATCATCATCATTTTATTTGTCTTGATTGCGGTAAAACAAAAGAAATTGAAACCTGTCCGATGAATGGTTTAAGTGAAGATTTAAAGGGATATGATATTTCAGGCCATAAATTTGAAATATATGGGCGTTGTCCCGAATGCACGTTATAAAATGTTACTGAACATAAAAAAACGCCCATTGGGCGTTTTTTTATGTTCAGAATATAGAGTGTTATTATTTTGCTTGACTATAGCGTTTTGAAACTTCGTCCCAATTAACAACGTTCCAGAAAGTGTTGATGTAGTCAGGGCGTTTGTTTTGGAATTTTAAGTAGTAAGCATGCTCCCAAACATCAAGGCCAAGGATAGGAGTTTTTCCTTCCATTAATGGAGAGTCTTGGTTAGGAGTGCTGGAAACTTCTAATTCACCGTTGTTCACAGATAACCATGCCCAACCGGATCCGAAACGAGTAGTCGCTGCTTTTGCAAACTCTTCTTTGAAGCTTTCGAAGCTGCCAAATTTGCTGCTGATTGCGTCAGCTAATTCACCGGTTGGTGCGCCGCCGCCATTTGGAGAAAGAATTTGCCAGAATAAAGAATGGTTAGCATGACCGCCGCCATTGTTACGAACAGCTGTACGCGCAGCTTCAGGAACTGCATCTAAGTTTGAAATGACTTCTTCAACAGATTTAGAAAGTAATTCTTCATTACCTGCTAATGCATTGTTTAAGTTTGTCACATATGTGTTGTGGTGTCGGGTGTGGTGAATATTCATTGTTTCTTTGTCAATGTGTGGTTCTAATGCGTCTTCTGCATAAGGTAATTGTGGTAATTCAAATGCCATGATAATTCCTCCTATGTATACCTTTGTATTTTTTGGCTTTAGTTAGTCTCCAAATCGCAAAGATTTTTTGAATATTTCTAAAGCTTTGTAGCCTAAGAGTATCAAATTTGGGAAAGCGTTTCAAATAAAATGCTTGATACCAACATAAATACAATACCCATGGAGTGGAATTTTATTCATTGAAGCAAGATAAAATATTTTATTCAATTCCCTCCAATAACTTTCGAAATATTGTCAAATTCACTTAAATGGCATTCTGTCAACGATATTTGTCATAATCACATTCTTTCGCCTCCAAAGCAGGTTAAACCTCTATTGACATGTTGTTTATAATTCATTTTAATCAAATTGGAAGGGTAAAGGAGTGGGGAATATGCAGAAAAGTAGCTTTTCTATATATAGTTTACTAGTACAATTTTTTCAAGAAAAAGAGCAGGTTCAAAAAATAAAGTCAGGGACCGTTCTCTTTCAAGAAAAGGATTCTGTTGAGTATGTATATCTACTACTCAAAGGAAGTCTTGCACTTGGACGGGTCCATTTGCGTGGAAAAGACTTTATCCTGAAGATTTTAAATGATCGGGAATTAGTTGTAGAATATCAGCTTTTAAAACAAAATCCTTATTACCATTTTTACGCAAAAGCACTGTCAGACTGTGAACTGCTTCCTATTAAAAAAGACCAATTTGAAGAATTTGTTTTAAATGATCCTGAGGCAATGAATGCACTTGTTTTCTGGCTCAGCACCGGTTATTTAAAAGCACAAATGAAATGCCAGGATTTAATCATGAATGGAAAAAAAGGCGGCCTGTATTCGATTTTAATCCGTCTCTGTAATTCCTATGGGATTATGACGGAAGATGGAATACTTATCGATCTGCCGTTAACTCATCAGGAATTAGCCAACCTGACATATGGAACAAGGGAAGTTATACAGCGATCATTAAAAGAACTTCGCGAAAAAGATATTATCTCCTATGATCTGCAAAAATTCACAGTGAAAAAATTAAGCTATTTAAAAGAAGAAGTGGACTGCCAAAACTGTGCTTATGAAATTTGCGGCTTAAATTAAAAAAACGAGGCTGACTCACAGGAGCAGCCTCATTTCTATTTATGCACAACAATGAAGAAGTAACCGATCATAAATGCTTGTATGATGGTTTTCGTAATCACGCTGCTAATAAAACCTATGACCGATCCAAAGCCGATTTTTAAGCTGTCTTTTAGGCTTCTTTTATTCACCAATAATTCTGCAGAAATAGCACCAATAAAAGGTCCAATCAATATACCCAAAAACGGAATAACAAAAGGTCCGATTAAGATTCCTATCGTACTTCCCCATACACCGGCTTTTGAGCCACCATATTTCTTAATTCCGATAATATTTGCAATATAATCCGCTAAAAACAAAAGAATAATTAATAATCCCTGAATCAACCAAAAAAGTAAGCTAAACGGTTTAAAATTAAAAAAGACTCCATATAAAATAAAACCTGCTAATAAAAATAAAACACTTGGGATAATCGGATAAAACAACCCAACGAATGCAACAACAAACAAAATGATGATGATTGACCAATAAATAATAGCCATCTTTTCCCTCCTTTTTGCCCTCAATATTACCCGTCTGCAAATAGTTAGGCATCATTTTAATATTTAACAATAAACCATTCGCATCAAATATTAAAGATGTAAACAACGATAATCTCTAAATAATGGTTAAAATGCAAAGAGTTTCATGGTCAATTCTTGTATCTACCCCTTTCAAAAGCTACAATAGAATGGTGAATAAGAATAAGGGTGGTCAATATGAATATTTTCAAGCAATTTTTTAAAAGTATATACTCTCCAAAGGATATTGCCTTATTTCGTTTTCAAGGTATCGGAAAAACGATCTTGTATGTATTTTTCCTTACCTTCATCTCGATTTTACCGTCAATAGTAGACTTGAGTACTTCTTTAACTACGGGTATTAATACTGCTAAAGCAGTCATACATGATGAAATACCGTCTTTTTCAATAACAAATGGCCATCTTACTTCTTCTGCAAAAGTGCCAATCAATATCCATCAGGATAATTTCACAATTATACTTGATCCCACCGGCACGATAGCTGAAAAAGATGTTCAAGATGAACAGAATGCTTTTGCACTTTTGAATAATAAATTTGTCTTAGCAGCAGGCGGAAAGATACAAACCTATCCTTATTCCATGCTGGAAGGCATACCTGTAACAAAAAATGATTTTTTAAAATTCATTGATACACTGGAAGGAATTAAAGGGATAATTATCCCGGTCATATCGTTATTCCTTTATCTATTTTCAAGTGCATCTAACTTTATTGAAATTTCCGTATTGGCCTTAATCGGTTTAGCGATTAAAAATCTTTCAGGCAGAAAATTAAACTACCGTCAATTATGGAGAATGGCTGCATACAGTGAAACACTTCCTACATTATTTTTTACCATTATGTCGGCAATCAAAACAACTGTTCCGAACAGCTTTCTTATTAACTGGTTTGTCGTAATCATTGTTTTATATTTAGCGATAAATGAAATTCCTAAACCTAAAAAAGCGCAATAAAAAGCATCCGTTTTGGATGTTTTTTTGTTCTATTAAAAGGTGGACAAGCATACGAATGTACAAACTTTCCTTTTTGGGGGCTTGTACAATGAAAAAATTATTTGGCTTGTTATTTGCAATATTAATCATATATGTCATCTACATTGATTTAACTGTTGGCACACTGCCGACCACAACTCAAAAGGTTGAGGCTGAAACGAAAAACACTTCACAGTCAGTTACAGGGCTGCCATCATTCGCAGCAAAAGTCGAACCGGGTGAAACTGTCATCTCGATTGTGGAACACCATATAAAAAAAGCTCTTCCTGTATCAATTGATGATTTGATCCATGACTTTCGAACGCTTAATCCCGGGAAAACCCCTGAGAAAATTCAAATTGGATCTACCTATCAATTCCCGGATTACTCTAAGAAATAAGGCTTTAATCCTCTTTCTTGTCAAAATTAGTTGAAGACTGCTAAAATGGAATCGTATTGTTATTAATCCTTTTTATTCGAATTCCATTTTAAAGGAGCGAATTCCACGTGAGTGAAATTATACATCGCACGAAAACCCGTCCGATTAAGGTTGGAAATTTAACGATTGGCGGGAATAATGAAATCATCATCCAAAGCATGACCACAACAAAGACTCATGACGTAGAAGCGACAGTTGCCGAAATTAAACGTCTTGAAGAAGCAGGCTGCCAAATCGTCCGAGTGGCATGTCCGGATGAACGGGCTGCAAATGCAATCTCTGAAATCAAAAAAAGAATCAATATCCCGCTTGTTGTTGATATTCATTTTGATTATAAATTAGCGTTAAAGGCTATTGAAGGCGGAGCAGACAAAATCCGTATTAATCCAGGTAATATTGGAAAGCGTGAAAAGGTCGAAGCGGTGGTAAAAGCTGCAAAGGAACGTGGCATCCCAATTCGTATCGGGGTCAATGCCGGTTCACTTGAAAAAAGAATCATTGAAAAATACGGCTATCCAACTGCAGATGGAATGGTAGAGAGTGCTCTTCATCACATCAAAATTCTTGAGGATTTGGATTTTCACGATATTATCGTTTCCATGAAGGCTTCAGATGTAAATTTAGCCATTGAAGCATATGATAAGGCGTCTCGTGCTTTTGATTATCCATTGCATTTAGGTATTACTGAATCGGGAACACTTTTTTCGGGTACCGTCAAAAGTGCTGCAGGTTTAGGTGCCATTATTAGCAAAGGAATCGGAAATACAATCCGTATCTCCTTAAGTGCTGACCCTGTTGAAGAAGTAAAGGTTGCAAGAGAGCTTCTCAAGGTTTTTGGCCTTTCTTCCAATGCAGCAACGTTAATTTCTTGTCCGACCTGTGGAAGAATTGAAATCGATTTAATTAGCATTGCAAATGAAGTCGAAGAGTATATTCAAAACATTAAAGCTCCAATAAAGGTTTCTGTATTGGGATGTGCCGTTAATGGTCCCGGTGAAGCCAGGGAGGCAGATATTGGAATTGCAGGCGCCCGCGGTGAAGGCTTATTATTCCGTAAAGGGGAAATTGTCCGAAAGGTACCTGAAGCGCAAATGGTGGAAGAATTGAAAAAAGAAATCGACCAAATTGCCGAGGAATACTTTCAGAAAAAAGCGGCTGAAGAAATGAAAGCGTAGGCGCCCGTTTAGTGAAATACACTGGTCGCCGGGTGCCGGAGCCGGATAGTCATCGAAGTTCAATATTTTATAATCTCTAAAGAGGCTGACCTTAAAAAGGTCAGCCTCTCTGTTTTTGCTCCTTTTGCTGATATGGTTAAAAGAATGGAAGGATAAAGATGCCGATAACGATCGATACGGCACCAATGCCTATTGCCCACGCTCCAAGCCCTTCGGCTCCGCGACGACGGGCAACAAATCCTAACACAATACCTGCTGCACCAAAAAGAATGGGGAATACAAACAGAGATAAAATCGATAGTGCTAAAGCAACATACCCGGTGCCTGTTCCACCTTCTGTTCTTCCCCTAATGTCATCATAGCCCCTTCTTCGAACGATAGGAACAGGAGCAGCTATTTCTGCCGCTGTTTCTTCCCTAAACTCTGAAGGGTCATTAGGGATGTCATCGCCAATGTATGCACTTTGGCGATAATCACGCACATCTCTGTCTCTCTCTTGGTCTGCCATCGTGATCCCTCACTTTCAGTTATAGGAGCATTTATTATTGTTTGATGAGTCTCTTGTTTTTAATATGTTAATGTTTGTCTAAAATAGGTTTTTGTTTCATTTTCCGAAAAAAATTTTTTTTAACATTATTTTTAGTAAAGTAAGGTGCTTGTCTTTGGTAAAATATAATTAAATAGCAGATAGCAATACGAAGGTGAGACTATAATGAAAAAAAGATTTGGAATCGACATTGATGGTACTGTAACAACCCCCGATGCGATATTACCCTTTTTAAATAAAGCTTTTGGATTGAATGTCACATTGGCAGATGTTAAACAATACGATTTAAATCCGGTTGTCAACGTATCTGAAGAGGAATTCGCAAAATGGTTTGTCGAAAACGAACCGATAATCTATCAGGGGTCGCCGCTTGCACTGGGCGCAGAGACTGTTTTAAATACCTGGAAAAATCAGCATGAGTTATTTTTTATCAGCGCCCGTGGTCCCCATTTGCTTGATAATACTATAAAATGGTTTATTGATAAGGGGTTAACCTTTCATCATATTGAATTAATTGGTACGCACGATAAAATAGAATCAGTAAAAAGGCACCAAGTAGAAATTTTTTTCGAGGATAAACATGATAATGCGGTAATGATTCACGAAGAATGTCAAATTCCCGTTATTTTATTTGATACTCCTTATAATCAAGAACCAATCCCGGCCGGAGTCATCAGGGTAAATAACTGGAAAGAGGCCTTTATTTGGGTTGAACGATGGTTAAAAACCATGAGCGAAAAACCGCTTTTATCGGGAGTGTAACAAATCGCTTCTGAAAAATGAATAAGAAAAACTTGCTTGTTAAAGACTACCCTTATGAAAAAGGGGAGTTTTTTATGGCAAAAAAATTCAAGATTTTAGGTGAAGTAGAATTAACAAAAGATCTATCATTACTGTTAATCATTGGCGGTTTATATTCTTTAAGTGTGGCACTCTCGAACACATTTGTTAATATTTATTTATGGAAACAAACTGGAGCTTTCGCGGATTTAGCATTGTATAACCTCTCGATTGTTGTTTTACAGCCGTTAACCTTTATTTTAGCCGGCAGATGGGCCAAAAAAATCGACAGGGTGATTGTTTTACGAATTGGTGTCATCTTTTTGGCTCTATTTTACTTAACAGTCTTGCTGACTGGAAGACACGCTTCTACCTATTTACTTTTATTAGGCAGCCTGTTAGGAATCGGTTACGGCTTTTATTGGCTGGCCTATAACGTCTTAACCTTTGAAATAACCGAACCTGAAACAAGAGATTTTTTTAATGGCTTTTTAGGTATTCTATCTTCTACAGGTGGAATGATTGGACCGATAGCTGCAGGGATCATTATTACACGGTTTGAGAAGTTCGCAGGTTATTCAATTGTGTTTGGCATATCATTAGCCCTGTTCGGCCTTGCCGTTATTTTAAGTTTTTCTTTGAAGCCTAGACCTGCCCATGGGAAATATTGCTTTAAAAGGATTTTGGAAGAAAGAAAATTAAATGAAAATTGGCGTCTCGTTACGAATGCCCATTTTTTTCAGGGCTTAAGAGAAGGGACGTTTTTATTTATCATTTCTGTCTTTGTCTTCATCTCAACAGGAAGTGAGATGGCTTTAGGAACATTCGGGCTCATAAACTCAGGTATTTCATTCCTTGCTTACTATGTTGCATCCAGAATGATCAAAAAAAGAAATCGAAAAAAGGCCATTTTATTTGGTGGTGTGATTCTCTATTTAGCCATCCTGTTAATTGTCTGGGATATGAATTTTGTTAAACTTTTAATGTATGCCGGACTAATTGCTATTGCATATCCCATTTTGCTTGTCCCTTATATATCAACTACATACGATGTGATTGGAACAGGCTGGAATGCAGCCGAAATGAGAATAGAGTATATTGTCGTTCGCGAAATTTTCTTAAATGTTGGCAGGATTGTTTCAATATTATGCTTTTTGGCTGCGATTACTTGGTTTAATGAAGAAAAAAGCATACCTATCTTACTATTGTTTTTAGGTGCAGGTCATACATGTATTTACTTTTTCATAAAAAGAGTTCATCTGCCTACTGCATAGCTCGATGAGTAATAAAAATTACTCATCGTTTTTTTATGCAATTCTTTATAAGGTAAAAAATCCTTACGCATTTGATGATGTTGTTGTAAATTGGTAAGGGTTCTTCGTAGTAAAATTGTGCATTTTCTTATAAAATAGAGAGTATTATGTTGAGCATTTAAAAGGAAGTGTGAGATAGCTTTGAATAATAAAAAGAAAAAAAAGAAGACACATGTCCCATTTCGGTTAAACATGTTATTCTTTGTTGTATTTTTGCTGTTTTCGATTTTAATCCTAAAACTTGGTGTGGTTCAGATTGTTTATGGGGATGATTATAAACGCGAGCTCCAACGGACGGATGCGGTAACTACAAGTAATCCGGTCCCCCGTGGGAAAATGTTTGACCGAAATGGCAAGGTTATTGTTGATAATACCCCATTGAACGCCATTACCTATACCAAAAGCCAAAATACCAGTCAACAGGATATGCTAAATACCGCAGAGCATTTATCCAACTTAATCACAGTAGATACATCCAAACTACGTGATCGTGATTATGTTGATTTTTGGATTTTAAAAAATCCTAAAAAAGCAAAAAATTTAATTACTAAAAAAGAATGGACTCAATACTACGCAAAAAAATTGGATGACAAACAAATTTATAAATTACAGTTAAAAAGAATTAAAATTACACATGATGAAACTAACAAAATTTTGGTTACAAAGATTGAAGATTATCCTTTTTCTAACCATGATCGTAATATACTTGGCATTTTAAAACAATTTAACAACGGTTATGCATTAACACCACAAATCGTCAAAAATAAAGACGTAACACCTGAAGAATATGCTGTAGTCAGTGAAAATCTGGATAATCTCTCCGGAGTCGATACGACAACGGATTGGGAAAGAAATTATCTGTTTGGTGATACGTTAAAAACAGTTTTAGGTGATGTTAGTTCTTCGGAACAGGGTTTGCCGAAAGAACAGCTTGATGAATTCTTGGCCCGCGGTTACAGCCGAAATGAACGTGTAGGGAAGAGTTATATCGAACAGGAATATGAAGACGTTCTACAAGGGCAAAAAGCAAAAGTAAAAAATATAACGGATAAATCAGGAAAAGTCATTTCTACGGAAACCGTTTCTGATGGGCAAAGAGGGAAAGACCTAGTTTTAACTATTGATATGGATCTCCAGCAGCAAGTGGAGAAAATAATTGAAGATGAACTTTGGAAAACGAAACAAAAACCGAATACAGGTCTTTTAGATCGGGCGTTTGTTGTTTTAATGGATCCTCATACAGGTGAAATTTTAACGATGGCAGGTAAACAAATTGTTAAAAATCCGGCTACGGGAAAAGCTGAAATGAAAGATTTCGCTCTTGGAAACATCACAACCTCTTATAATGTTGGTTCGGCTGTAAAAGGTGCGACGGTCTTAACAGGCTATGAAACAGGCGCAATTCATCCAGGATCGACTCAGCTGGATGAACCGCTATTAATTAAAGGCACGCCTATGAAGAAATCTTATAAAACCTTTGGAGTTATCAATGACTTAAGAGCACTTCAAGTTTCTTCAAACGTTTATATGTGGAAAACGGTTATTGCTATGGCTGGCGGGCATTATGTCAGAAATGAACCATTGGATCTAAATTTATCTAAAACCTTTAATACGATGCGTCAATCCTTCAGTCAGTTTGGTCTGGGAGCGAGAACTGGAATTGATTTACCGAATGAAACAATAGGCTTCCAAGGAGCAGAACAAAAACCGGGGTTACTGCTTGACCTTGCAATTGGCCAATATGATACGTATACAACAATGCAGCTGGCCCAGTATGTTTCGACGATTGCAAATGGCGGTTATCGTGTTCAACCGCATATTGTAAAGGAAATTCGTGACCCGGAAATGGATAATAATCAATTAGGCCCGATTGTTGAAGAAATTCAACCGAAAATTCTAAATCGAATTGATGCGAAAGATGATTGGATAACACGCGTTCAAACCGGTTTTAGAATGGTTATGCAGCCGGGTGGAACAGCATATAGTTACTTCCAAGGTGTTAATTATAGTCCTGCAGGGAAAACCGGTACTGCCCAAGCTTTTGATCATGGTAAACCGGTTATGAACTTAAGCCTTATAAGCTTTGCGCCAGCGGATAATCCTGAAGTGGCACTTGCTGTCCTTGTCCCATCTGCTTATCAGGGAGCAACCGGTCCAAGTCCAAACGATGAAATTGGCCGACAAGTTTTGGATGCCTATTTCAATTTAAAAATACAACGTCAGCAACAAAATCAAAATGCTGCATCAACAGCTCAGAATAGTGGAAATCAAGCGGCAAATCAACAAGCCGGCCATTAACAAAGGCTATTTTCGCATAGATTGTTGTTTTTCGTATAAGTTCAACAACCCGTTTAATTTAGAAGCTTCGTGGCATCTTTTCGTAAGAACATTTGCGAAAATTGCCTAGAAACTTAGTAAATGAGCTTTATTAAGTTTCAAAAGCAATAAAGTTTACGAAAAGAGCCTTAACAAAAAAAACTTGTCTCATTAGAGACAAGTTTTTTTTGGTTTTGAGCATATTAACAATAGTATCGGTTTACAAAACAACAATACTTATTTACAAAACCTTTACATTGCGTTAAAACCAGGTTTACAGTCAAGCGTTATTCTAAAACATGTAAGGCAGAGCACACAACCAAATTTCGTAGGGGGAATTAAAGAAATGAAGAGTTTGAAAAAGTTAAGCCTGATCCCAATACTTGCAGCATTAATGGTAGTTATGGCTGCTTGCGGAGGGGCAACATCCACTGACAAATCGAATCAAACTGCAAAGAATGATACAACAAAAACTACTCAAACAAAAGAACTTTCAGGTTCATTAGTTATATCCGGTTCTTCTGCAATGCAACCATTAGTAGCAGCTGCAGCAGAAGAATTTATGAATAAAAATCCAAAGGTTTCGATCCAAGTAAATGCGGGCGGATCCGGTACAGGTTTATCCCAGGTTTCTCAAGGTGCAGTTCAAATTGGTAACTCTGACCTATTTGCTGAAGAAAAAAATATTCCTGCAGGCCAACTTGTCGACCATAAAGTTGCAGTTGTTGGTATGACAGCAGCGGTAAATCCAAAGGTTGGTATTAAAGATATTAAAAAAGATGATCTTATTAAAGTCTTCACAGGAAAAATTACTAACTGGAAAGAGCTTGGCGGTCCTGATCAAAAAATCACTTTAGTAAATCGTCCGGATTCTTCAGGTACACGTGCAGTATTCAATAAATTTGCACTTGGTGGTGCGAAGCCGGCTGAAGGAATTACAGAAGATTCATCAAATACAGTTAAAAAGATTATTAATGAAACTCCAGGTGCAATTGGTTACCTTGCATTCTCATACCTAACTGATAACACAGTAACAGCACTTTCAATCGATGGTGTAGAGCCAACTGCTGAAAATGTACAAACTGGTAAATTCCCGGTTTGGGCTTACGAACACTCTTATACAAAGGGTGAGCCAAACGAAGTGGCAAAAGCATTCCTTGACTATTTAATGAGCGATGAGGTACAAACCGGTATCTTAACTAAACAAGGTTACCTTCCTGTAACACAAATGAAAGTAGAACGCGATGCTACAGGTAAAGTAACAAACAAGTAAAAAATAAGATTGAAGAATTAAACAGGGTAAATGCGTAGCTGCATTTACCCTATTACGACGTAATATAGGGGTGTTTTATTTTTTATGGAAAAAGTGGCTCCGGCAAAAGAAAGATTATTAAAATCCGAGAAAAATTGGATGAATGGGGAAGTAAGAGGAAAAGTACTAATTTATTTATGTGCAGTAATTATGATTACAGCAACTATTGCGATAACGATTTTCCTTAGCACAAGGGGTTTGCAGTCATTTATTAAAAATGGTGTAAGTCTTATTGAATTCTTAACCAGTAAGCTTTGGAATCCGACAGACCAAGCAAAACCACAATATGGGGCATTGCCATTTATTTTTGGTTCTTTTGGCGTAACATTTCTTTCTGCGTTGATTGCAGCTCCTCTTGGTATTGGCGGAGCTATCTTCATGACAGAAATTGCTCCTTCATGGGGGAGGAAAATTTTACAACCGGTTATTGAGCTTCTTGTTGGTATTCCATCTGTTGTTTATGGATTCATCGGGCTTACAGTATTGGTTCCGTTTATTCGCGGGCATTTTGGCGGACTTGGATTTAGTTTACTTTCAGGTATGATTGTCCTTTCTATCATGATATTACCGACAATTACAACAATTGCCACAGATGCGATGAGTTCACTTCCAAAAACACTTCGGGAAGGTTCCTATGCATTGGGGGCAACTCGTTGGCAAACTATTAGGAAAGTACTTGTTCCCGCGGCCCTGCCGTCATTATTGACGGCAGTTGTCCTCGGTATGGCGAGAGCATTTGGAGAAGCTTTAGCAGTTCAAATGGTAATCGGTAACGTAAAAAACATGCCGCATAGCATTCTGGACGCATCAGCAACACTAACAACAATTATTACACTTAATATGGGCAACACGACATTCGGAAGTCCTGAAAATAATATCCTTTGGTCTATGGGTTTATTGCTTTTAATTATGTCTTTCGCCTTTATTCTTTTGATCCGGTACCTTTCAGCTAGGAGGAAAATTTAATGAACTCGAGAGTAGCCGATCGAATAGCGACTGGCGTATTTATAGCCATTGCTCTTGTTATTATTTCAATTTTACTGGGTTTATTTTCTTTTATTTTAATTCACGGTGTTCAGCATATATCAATTAAATTCTTAACCTCTCCTTCAAGTAATTTATTGGCGGGCGGGGGAATCCGGGATCAATTATTTAATTCGTTTTATGTTCTTTTTATTACGATGCTCATTACCGTCCCTCTTGGTGTTGGCGGAGGCATCTATATGGCTGAATACGCCAGGCCCGGAAAAGTAACCAATTTTATTCGTTCATGTATAGAGGTACTGGCTTCACTGCCTTCGATTGTTATCGGGATGTTCGGTCTCTTAATGTTTGTTACGTTAACAGGCTGGGGATATACCATTTTGGGAGGAGCACTTGCACTTACAGTTTTTAACCTTCCAGTAATGGTTCGGGTTAGTGAAGATGCCATTCGTTCCGTACCACGAGATCAAAAGGAGGCAAGTCTTGCTCTTGGAATCACGCATTGGCATACAATCAAAACGATTTTACTGCCAAGTGCATTCCCCACTATTTTAACAGGTGCCATCCTTGCAGCCGGACGAGTGTTCGGTGAGGCTGCTGCGTTGTTGTTCACAGCCGGCCTATCAACACCAAGGTTAGATTATTCTGATTGGAATCCTTTTTCGTCAACATCGCCATTAAATATTTTTCGTCCTGCCGAAACCTTGGCAGTTCATATATGGTCCGTTAACACACAAGGGTTAATCCCGGATGTTGCAGACGTATCAAATGGAGCTGCAGCTGTTTTAGTCATATCGGTTTTAATTTTTAATTTATTGGCAAGATGGATTGGCAGCCTGATTCATAAAAAAATTACGGCTACTAAATAAAGAATAGGTGAGAATAGATGGTGAATGCTATTATGGATAGACAATCAGAGATACAAACAACACAATTCAACGCCCAATTGCCTAAAGAACATATTTTACAGGTTAATAACTTAGAAATATTTTACGGGGAAAAACGTGCTGTTAATGGAATTTCATTGGATATCGAAAAAAACTCTGTAACAGCTCTTATTGGTCCCTCAGGGTGTGGGAAATCAACATTTTTACGCAGTATCAATAGAATGAATGATCTCATTCCGGGAGCCAGGGCTGAAGGAGAGATTATGTACGAAGGACTCAATATCTTATCCAATAAAATAAATGTAGTCGCTTTAAGAAAAGAAATTGGTATGGTTTTTCAAAAGCCTAACCCTTTTCCAAAATCCATTTATGAAAATATTACCCATGCATTAAAATTTGCCGGCCTTAGAAAGAAAAGTCAGCTTGATGAAATCGTAGAGGTTAGCTTGCAAAAGGCTGCATTGTGGGATGAAGTAAAGGACCGACTGCATAAATCGGCTCTTTCGCTATCAGGTGGACAGCAGCAACGTCTTTGCATAGCGCGAACGATTGCCATGAAACCGACAGTTATGCTCCTAGATGAACCTTCTTCTGCACTAGATCCCATTTCTAATGCCAAAGTTGAAGAATTGATTGTTGAGTTAAAAAAGGATTATTCAATCGTAATTGTAACGCATAACATGCAGCAGGCCTCCCGGATTTCAGATAAAACAGCCTTCTTTTTAAGTGGGGATGTTATTGAATACAACGTGACTGAAAAGATTTTTACCAATCCTGCTGTAAAAAAGACGGAAGAATATATCTCAGGAAGGTTCGGATAGGGGGAAAGGAAATGTCAGTAATTACTGCTCATAGAAATGTATTTCAAATAAATGACTTAAATTTATGGTATGGTGAGCATCATGCATTAAAGAGCATTAACTTTCCAATTATCAAGAAAGAAGTAACGGCGATTATCGGACCATCCGGCTGTGGAAAGTCAACTTTTATTAAAACTCTGAACCTGATGATTAATATGGTTCCAAATGTAAGGATGACCGGTGAAATTAATTTCAATGACCAAAATATTTTAAACGAAAAAATGGATCTTGTAGAGCTTCGCAAAAATGTTGGGATGGTGTTTCAAAAGGGAAACCCCTTTCCGCAATCAATCTATGATAATGTAGCGTATGGACCAAGGATTCACGGAATAAAAAAGAAAAAACATTTAGATGAGCTTGTCATTAAATCATTAATGGATGTAGCCTTATGGGAGGAAGTAAAGGACCGATTACATGCCCCGGCTTTAGGACTTTCAGGCGGACAGCAGCAAAGGCTTTGCATTGCAAGAGCGCTTGCCACCAAACCTGATGTGTTATTAATGGATGAGCCAACTTCTGCTCTTGACCCAATTTCTACATTAAAAATAGAAGAGCTAATTTTAGAATTGAAAGAAAAATATACGATAGTTATTGTGACCCACAACATGCAACAAGCGTCGAGGGTATCCGATAAAACAGCTTTCTTTTTAATGGGTGAATTAATTGAGCTCGATTCGACCTCCAAGATTTTCTCCCGGCCATCAGACAAACGTACCGAAGACTATATTTCAGGAAGATTTGGTTAATAGGGGTGCTAACATGAATACGAGATCAAATTTTGACAGTAATTTATTGCAACTAAAAGAAATGCTTTTAGAAATGGCCCGTAAATCGGAAGCTTCGATTAAAGAAGCGATAGCTGCATTAATTAATCAGGATATTGAAAAAGCTGAGCTTATTATAAATGGTGATGATGAAATTGATCAATTAGAACATGACATCAATGATAAAGCAATCGTGCTGATTGCAAAAGAGGCACCGGTCGCAAGGGACCTGAGAAAAATTATTGTGGCTTTAAAAATTTCATCTGAAGTGGAACGAATTGGGGATTTGGCTGTTAATATTGCTAAATCGGCTATTCATATTGGCAATGAAAAACATATTAAAGAAATCGTTGATATTCCGAAGATGATGGACATGGCCCTGGAAATGCTCTCGGAATCATTAACTGCTTTTTATTCTGAAGACACTGAACTTGCACAAAGATGTGCTGCAAAAGATGATCAAGTCGATGAGATGTACGGAAGATTAATCCGGGAGCTAATGGGGTATATTCAGCAGTATCCGAACAGTATAAATCAGATTACCCAATTGGCATTTGTTGCAAGATATATTGAAAGACTTGCTGACCATACAACGAATATTTCTGAGAACGTCATTTTCCTTGTTACAGGAAAACGCTATGATTTAAATGCATAATGAAAAAAGATGGAGCTGTTGCTTCATCTTTTTTCATAGCATTAAATAAAGTTTTTGATACGGGCGCTTCCGCTTTTCTTATTGTCGAGGACAAGCCATAAACCGACAATTTGTGTTCATTGTGCATGGACCATTCCGGTGTTAACATAAAATTAGCAACCTGTATGAATGATAAAGTATTTTTTGCACATATTGATTTATTTACAGATAGGAGGATTAGCTGTTATGAGTGAATCTGCGAAAAAACAAACTTCACTTGATTATGTACCAGTAAAGGGCGAGCTGCAAATGAAGCTTGTATCACCTCGAAAAATCATTCTATTCTGGGAAGTTTCTAAAATACCTGTAAAAGTAATCCAACTATTTTTTAACTGCCACCTTGAACAACTCATGCAAGTTGTAAGGATATATGATGTTACTGAAATTATCTTTAATGGCAAGAATGCACATCATTTTCATGAAATTGTCGTTCCTTATAAAAATGGACATTGGTTTATTAAAGGTTTGGTTTCAAATCGAAGTTATGTTGCAGAATTAGGAGTGAAAATGACAGCTAACGATTTTTTCCCTATTCTTCGGTCGAATACCCTTCAAACCCCTATGATGAAAATATCCAATGTAAATGAAATGAATCACGAACTATTACGATTTCAGCAAATTGAAAACCGTCCGCCAAAATGGATTGACCACGTAAGTACCTACAGTTATTATGGGGACCAAAAAACGATGGAGGCAAAAGATGAGTAAACCATTTTCACAACATGGAGAACTAGAACAGAATCCCGGCTCCGGTTGGCATTTGAAAATTCTAATGCTTTGTTGGGAGTATCCCCCCAACATTGTTGGCGGGCTATCAAGACATGTAAATGGATTATCTGTTCAATTGGCAAAAATGGGACATGAAGTACATGTCCTTACAGCGGGAAATGGAGATCTACCCTCATTTGAAAGAATGGATGAAGTATTTGTTCACCGCGTCAAACCATTAAACGAACTAGATAATCAATTCTTTTCCTGGATTGGCGGTCTTAATTTAGCGTTTGTTTTCAAAGCTGAAAAAATGGCAGAAGAAATTGGGTTTGATTTGATTCATGCTCATGATTGGCTGGTCGGAACTGCTGCTATTGTTTTAAAGGAAATGTTGTCTATCCCTTTATTAACAACGATACACGCTACAGAATATGGAAGGAATAACGGTATCCATACCAGTATGCAGCAATTTATTCATGATAAAGAGTATCAGCTTGTTGTTAAATCCGATCAAATAATTGTTTGCAGTGACTATATGAAGGATGAAATATTTACTGTTTTCAAAGTGTCAAAAAAAATTATTACCGTTATTCCAAACGGAATTGAGCCAATAACAATTGATCTGGAACCATTAAAAATATTCCCTTTTCTCAGTAATAAAAAATTTATTTTTTCTATAGGAAGAATTGTCCAAGAGAAAGGGTTTGAAACCATTATTGCTGCCGCATTGATTGTCAAAGAAAAAAATCCGGACATTTTTTTCGTTATTGCCGGAAAAGGACCGATGCTCGAAACCTATCGGCGTCTAGTAATTGAAAAAGAAGTAGAAAGCGTAATCTCATTTATTGGGTATATTAACGAAGAACAACGAAATGCTCTTATGCTAAAAAGTGAAATTGCTGTATTTCCAAGCTTGTATGAACCGTTCGGAATTGTTGCATTAGAGTCCATGGTCCTTGGAAAACCTACAATAGTTTCTAATACCGGAGGGTTAAAAGGGATTGTGAAACATTTGCAGACAGGATTATTAATGGAGCCCGGAGATCCTAAAAGCTTACTTGAGCAAATAGAATTTCTGATTCAAAATCCTAAGGATGCAAAAGAATTAGGCAGAAGAGGAATGCAGATTGTGAAAAGTTTGTATGGCTGGAAACGAATCGCAGCTGAAACAAGTAGAATCATGGAAGACACTCTTTTAGACAGACGGGTAAATGATGGTGAAAAAGCAGAAAAAAATGAATCACCAAATAATATATAACAAAAAAATTGAATAACCGGTGTATCAGTGGTCCGAACAAAAACGAAGTTATTTCCTTGGATCAAGCACTTTTAAAAAACAACTAGCATTTCCTTTTAAAAAATGATATTATAGAAAAGTCGTATGATTGAACTAGCTAAATGGTTTGGAGGGAAATAAACATGCGTGTGAATATTACATTAGCTTGCACTGAGTGTGGAGATCGTAACTATATTTCAACAAAAAATAAACGTAATAACCCTGATCGTCTTGAGCTTAAGAAATATTGCCCAAGAGAAAAGCGTACAACAGCACATCGTGAAACAAAATAAGCAGTAGGGCTTCCTGCTGCTTTTTTTGTTGTCTAAAAACAGAAATAAGGGGGTTTCCAAATGAATGACAAAACCACTCTTCGTAACCGGATGAAAGAAACACTGGCAAAGCTATCGAAACCATTATATGAAGACTATTCCTATAAAATTGCAACGAAATTATATGATGAATTAGCTTGGAAACAGGCAAAGGTTGTTGGAATTACAGTTTCAAAAGCTCCTGAAGCAGATACATATCAAATTATCAGGAAAGCATGGGAATTAGGAAAACAGGTAGTAGTTCCAAAATGTTATCCTAAAGAGAAAAAATTATCATTCCGTACATTATCGGAATTTTCCCAACTGGAGTCGGTTTTTTATGGCTTATTGGAACCGATTGTAAAGGAAACATGTGAAGTTGAGCCCGGTCAGATTGATCTTTTAATTGTACCGGGCCTTGTCTACACAAAAGAAGGCTATCGAATTGGCTTTGGCGGCGGGTATTATGATCGCTTTTTAAAGGATTTCACCGGCGAAACGATTTCCTTAGCTTTTACGGACCAAATAGTTTCACACTTTCTTGTAGAGGAACATGATATCCCTGTTTCGAAAATTATAACAAACGATGTGGTTCTAAAGACAAAATGACTGAAAGTATCTTGATTTTTACGGTAATAATTTTTACCGGTATAGCAGGTCTGTTACTTCGTTCATTGACTGTGTCAGGTACCCTTGCAGCTGTAATTGTGGGATTGGCTGTTTTTATAGGATTTGGTGCAAAAGGCCTTTTTCTGCTTGGGGTTTTTTTTGCGACCTCGAGTTTATGGTCTAAATACAAAAGTACATATAAAAAAGCAATAGAGGAAAAATTAGTAAAAGGATCAACGAGAGACTGGCGTCAGGTTTTCGCTAATGGCGGTTCGGCGGCACTATTAGGTATTATTTTTTATTTTCAACATAGCCAAATATGGTTGATTGGATTTGCAGTTTGTCTGGCCAGTGCCAATTCGGATACATGGGCCTCGGAAATTGGCTCGTTAAGCAGGAGAAATCCGATAAGTATTCGCACTTTTAAGCGGACAGAAAGAGGAACATCAGGTGCTATCAGTTTATTAGGAAGTGCAGCAGCTCTTTCAGGCTCATTATTAATTGCCTTAAGCAGCTCTTGGTTATTTCATTTGGATTTATACTTTAGTTTCATAGTGTTTCTTTTTGGTTTTATTGGTAATTTCATTGATACGTTGTTCGGTGCTTTTTATCAGCTATTATTTGTGTGCAGTCAATGTGGAATCGAAACAGAGAAAAAAATTCATTGTAAAATGCCGACAACTCGGATAAAAGGTCTGCATTTTGTTGATAATGATATGGTTAACTTTTTTTCCGGATTACTCGCAGCTGTTTTTGCAATGATGGTAATCAATTAACCAACTATTTAACTTGTTTTTATGCCAAGCATAAAGTGAACATGAAGTAACATATAGTGAAAATATTAAATATCAGCTAATCCCACAAGGAGGAAAACGATATGTTAAACCGGGTTAATCGAGTTGCTCTAATCGGAACAGGCTTTGTTGGTTCTAGCTATGCTTTTGCCCTATTGAATCAAGGGATTACAGAAGAGCTGGTTTTAATTGATATCAATAAAGAAAAATCAGAAGGGGACGCAATGGATTTAAATCATGGACTTCCATTTGCACCATCCCGGACGAAAATTTGGTTTGGCAGCTATGCGGATTGTGATCAAGCAGACCTAGTTGTTATTACTGCAGGGGCAAACCAAAAGCCTGGGGAAACACGACTTGACCTGGTAGAGAAGAACACGAAAATTTTTAAAGGAATCGTAGATGAGATTATGTCTAGTGGATTTGATGGGATTTTCCTGGTTGCAACAAATCCGGTAGATATCTTAACCTATGCAGTATGGAAATTTTCCGGTCTGCCAAAAGAGCGTGTAATTGGTTCAGGCACAATTTTAGATACTGCTCGCTTTCGCTTTTTACTTGGGGATTATTTTGATGTCGATACCCGTAATGTACATGCTTATATTATTGGAGAACATGGTGACACTGAGCTTCCTGTATGGAGCCATGCGGATATAGCTGGTACATCCATTTCTGAGTGGACGAAGAACAAAAATGGTTTTAACCAAGAAGACCTTGATCAGATTTTCCTAAATGTCCGTGATGCAGCCTACCATATAATTGAACGGAAAGGTGCTACGTATTATGGTATTGCGATGGGGCTGGTCAGATTAACAAAAGCTATTTTGCGTAATGAAAACTCTGTTCTAACCGTTTCTGCCTATCTAGCGGGTGAATATGGGCAAAAGGATATTTTCATTGGAGTCCCGGCAGTGGTGAACCGTACTGGAATAAGAGAAGTGGTAGAGTTTGAATTAAATGAAGAAGAAAAAGAAAAATTCACCCACTCTGTTCAAGTATTAAAGAAAACGATGGAGTCAGTGTTTAATAAATAATTTGTGGAATTGGGATAATTATTACCTATTCATAGCAGACTATGGATAGGAGGGATGATGATGTCACGCATGTTAACATCCATTTTTATGATTGGTTCAATTGGCTATTTTGCTTTTCGTTACCGATACCGGATCATCAATGTTTTGCTTGGATCCGGTTGGATGCGCCGTATTGCTGTTGGTTCAATAATGAGCATGCCGGGTGTAAAAAGAAAGATGATGCAGTCAGTATTTGGAGGACCATCTGAGTGGTGAAAACCGCAGATGGTTTTTACTTTGTCCAAAAGTTATTTACGTAAAATAAAAGCGCTAAGTCGTTAAATAAAAGTAACGTTATGAAATCGTTTATAATGAAGAATTAAGGTTAAACTGTGTAAACCAATTACCGTAATAATATACGGAGAAATAGTATTTTTTATAGAAAGTGTGGGGGGAACTTGAATAGTAGAGAGGAATTCGTTTTTTGGAGGTTGGCTTATTTTTTTATTTCTGACCATGGTTATCGGATTGTTCAATTATTTGAGAATCAAAAAGAATTATGGTTGGAAAAGTTGGAGAATAAGAAGGCACCAATTGTAAGATTGCTGCTTCATGATATCGATTGGAGCAATTCAATGCAAAGAGATATCGAGCTAACGGCTGCAAATGGGGAAAGAATTCGCAGACAAATTGGCCGTAGGGAAATAAATGTTGTGAATGTTTACATTAGTGAATTTCCACCTGTTGACGAATACGAATATCGCCTTGAAAAGCCATATATTTTTCCGGAAGGAAATAAAACGAGTGTTAGCTCCTTTTTATTAGCAAAGGGTATATATGAAAACGGTTTTGAAAGCCTGTCAAATCGATTAGAGAGAGAGGTATTCTTTCCAATAGAAAACGAACCAAAGGTTCAGGATGTCGAGTCAATAAAAAAAGAAGCTTTAGAGCACGCCATGATAAAAGCAAGATCGGAAAGGGCGGTTCTTGCAAATGGGAAACCATTTTTCACTTATCTTTTCATGATTATTCAAGTAGCAGTTTTTTTCTGGCTTGAGATGCATGGGGGAAGCACCAATAATTTCACTTTAATTAAATATGGGGCAAAATTTAATCCCTTAATCTACAATGGCGAATGGTGGCGGTTTATTACCCCTATTTTTCTCCATATCGGTTTTTTGCATTTAGCTACGAATACTTTGGCATTGTACTTTCTGGGAGAGGCAGTTGAAAGAATTTACGGTAATGTACGTTTTCCGTTTATTTATTTGTTTGCAGGAATTATAGGAGTTATTGCCAGTTTTTTATTTAGTCCAAACATATCTGCGGGAGCAAGCGGTGCAATTTTTGGTTGCTTAGGGGCTTTGCTTTATTTTGGTGTTATCTATCCGAAACTTTTCTTTCGTACTATAGGGATTAATTTAATAGTCATCTTAATAGTAAATCTTGTATTTGACTTTTCGGCTACAGGTATCGATAATGCAGGTCATTTAGGCGGTCTGGCAGGTGGCTTTCTCGCGGCTGGAATGGTCCACTTTCCAAAGCAGAAAAAGCCATTACTTCAATTGTTATTTTTCGTCTTATCTGTTTCGATTTTGTGGGGCTCTTTATTTTATGGCTTTAGCAGCACAGTAGGGTCACAGGATGAAAGCTCAAACTTATTGCTGGCTGAAGACTATATTAAACAAAGTAATTATGAACAGGCCTACAATGTTTTAAATAACTATTTAAAGAAAGCAAACCACCCCTCAGAGAAGGTGTATTTTCTTCTATCCTTTGCTGAAATAAAAAAAGGTTTGTTTCCCGATGCTAAAACGCATTTACAAAAGGCTATCCAACTTGACCCTAATTTTGATGAAGCCTATTATAATCTAGCAATTATTTATCTTAATGAAAAGGATATCGCTAATGCCAAAATAAACGCTGAAAAGGCAGCTGAATTAAAGCCGAAGGAAAAAAGATACTCGGATTTAGTGAGTAGAATTAATCAAAATCTTTAATCCTCTGGCGAAGGAGAATAGATTCACCATTTGCTGCTTCTGTCAACACCAATAAATGAGTTTTATCATTTGCCAATAAGATTAAAGGGATGGTGCTGCCGATTGGACTTATAATCGAGCCATCCGCTTTTTTTATTCCGAGGAAATAATTTTTATATAATCCCTCCCATAAATTACCGATTATCCTGGCGGTTTCAGCACTTGTAAAACCTGGTAGGGCATTCTTTGCCTTCTCGTTAAAAAGATTCAAAGGAAATGCCTGATAATTATTTAATGGGATCGAAAAATGTCGGATTCCTTTATTCCAACTGAACTGGAGAAGCATTCTTTTATTTTCATCTAAACGTTGTTTCCATTTACTTTCTTCATTAGACAGAGGGCTTCGAAAGGAACTATGCTTGCTTGGACCAGAGGGAATTACATATAAATAATCTTTTGACATCGACTGTGAACTAAATATTTGATCTCCTTTTTCATGTAACTCGGCATAATGAAAGGTGATTGCCTCGAATACGGCACTCTGCACGTTAACAACTTGTTTTTCTTGTTTTAAATTAGCTGTGTTTTGTTTCCAATCTCTAAGCTCCCCAACTAACCTGCCATTAGAAAACAATAATCCTGCATCCTGTCTTAAATAAGCGATACGATCAAGAGTTGATTTTATTGTCCAAAGCAAAGTATAAGGTTCAGCTGTTTTTTGGTCTATTAGTATTAAGGATGTATTTGTTATTTTGTATGTAACCTTTGGATCGATAGGAAAGTATGTAATGCTTTCTTGAATGTTTGGATTTTTATGTTCGTATAATACTGCGGATGTAAAAATTAATAGGAATAAACTAAGAATAATATATATTCTCTTCATTAACACTCATCCTTCCATGCCTAAAAAAACGATGTGTTTAACCTACTATTTTTTATATGGGGTTTCCCTGCAAGAAATGCCAAAAAAGTAGACTAGTTGTAAGATTTTCTTGAGGAGATTTTGGCCATGAGTTATACTTTTTCTTATATAGTTATTTGTTTTTTTCGATAATTTTTTTAAGGGGATCGTAATGAAAACGATTTTTGAAATTCAACAATATTTAAAAAAATTTGGCACGATCATTTATATTGGAGATAGAGTTGCAGACTTGGAATTAATGGAATCAGAAATTAATGAGCTGTATCAATCACAGCTTATTGAACCAAGAGAATACCAAACCGCACTTTTAATCCTAAGGCAAGAAATTCAACTTCAAAAAGAAAAAAGTCCAAGAAAAGATAGGTGATTCATGTGGGAGAGCAGTTGATTGTTGGCGTAGACCTTGGTGGGACAACCACAAAATTAGCTTTTATTAATATGGGTGGGGAAATTATCTATAATTGGGAAATACCAACCGATAATTCCAATGAAGGGCAAAATATTACGAAAAACATTGCAAACGCGATTAATGAAAAACTGGAGGCCCTTTCCTTCTCGAAAGATAATTTAATCGGAATAGGTATGGGTGCACCCGGTCCTGTTAATTACGAAACCGGTGTGATATTAAATGTTGTCAACTTAGGATGGAAGGATAACTTTCCATTAAAGGCAAGTCTGGAAGCAGCAACCTCCCTTCCTGCTGCTATTGAAAACGATGCTAATTGTGCAGCATTGGGTGAGATGTGGAAAGGGGCCGGAAATGGGGCAAAGGATCTTGTTTGTGTAACACTAGGTACAGGTGTAGGCGGCGGGGTTATTGCAAATGGGAATATTGTACAAGGTGTTAACGGTGCAGCCGGAGAAATTGGTCATATTACGTCCATTCCCGATGGAGGAGCAGCTTGCAATTGTGGTAAAACCGGCTGCCTTGAAACGGTTTCTTCTGCAACAGGGATTGTCCGTTTAGCTATGGTTGAGCTAAAAAAAGGTGAAAAAGCAGGAGCATTAGCCCGGAAGCTTAATGAAAATGGAACGATTTCTGCTAAGGATGTGTTCGATTCTGCCCGTGATGGTGATAGTTTGGCAATTAAAGTATTGGATGAGGTTTCCTTTCACTTAGGTTTCGCTTTAGCTAACATTGCAAACACACTTAATCCTGAAAAAATAGTTCTTGGCGGTGGTGTTTCAAAGGCAGGGCCGATTTTATTAGATTCTGTAAAGGAAAATTTTGCGAAATTTGCCTTTACTTCTGTAAGGGAATCGACCAAGCTGGCTCTTGCGACTTTAGGAAATGATGCCGGTGTTATTGGTGCCGCATGGCTCATTAAAAATAAGTTAAATAAATAGTAGTGTATTTCTGTATAAAACCTGCAAATGAAGCAGGTTTTTTTATTTGACAAAATCATCTTTTTTTCAGTTATGTCATAAAATTTTTATGACGGGAGGAATGAGAAAATGGAGGTTCTTGCACGTTCCGGAGACTCGTTATGGTATTACAGTAGTTTATTTATGATACCACTGAATCTCATAATCGCTTCAAACCCTGATGTAAATCCATCTAATATAAAAATTTCAGAAAAAGTAGCCATTCCTGGCTATCAATCGATTCCATATACAATTAAGAATGGAGATACAATTTTTAAAATCGCGGCATCGAAAGGATTAGCTTCCGATGCTTTAATGTTGCTAAACCAGGAGCTAATCCCCAATCAATTAACATCCGGAGAAATAATCCATTTGCCAAATAGAGTCATTCATCCAATCATAAGCACATTTTCTCCTTGGGATTTTAAAAAACTTAGTGAAATAATTAATGACCTAAATAAGATTTATCCTTTTATTACCGTTTCAAAAATTGGAAAAAGTGTATTAGGTAGCCCGATTCAAGAAATTCGTATTGGAAATGGCACGAAAAAGGTACATATGAATGCTTCTTTCCATGCGAACGAATGGATTACAACAATGGTATTAATGGTTCTCTTGAATAAATATTTACTTTCACTAACGAATGGAAGCCTAATGAGAGGTTTGAATAGCATTAATCTATTTGAAAATGTTGAGTTATCGATTGTTCCGATGGTAAATCCTGATGGAGTGGATCTTGTGCTAAATGGACCTTCATTAAACATTAAGGAAGAGGTTTTGAAAATCAATGAAGGCAGCGATAAGTTTATTCATTGGAAAGCAAATATTAGAGGAGTAGATTTGAATAAACAATACCCGGCCAACTGGGAGATTGCCAGCCGGAAAAAGCGGCCAATGTCACCGGCTCCGAGGGACTATCCCGGGAGTGCGCCTTTAACGGAACCGGAAGCCATTGCTATGGCAGATTTGGCAAAGAGGAATTTATTTGATTGTATTTTGGCCTTTCATACCCAAGGAGAGGAGTTTTATTGGGGCTATGAGGGGCATGAACCACCTGAATCAGAGTATTTAGCAAATGAGTTTGAACGTATAAGCGGCTATCAGTCTGTTCGGTACGTTAACAGTCATGCGGGTTATAAGGATTGGTATATTCAAGAGTTTAAGCGTCCGGGTTTTACGTTAGAGCTTGGCAGGGGAATTAATCCTTTACCACTTTCGCAATTTCCCGAAATTCTTAAAAGAGTGGAAGGGATTTTTATTGCTGCCTTGTCCATTTAATAATATCATCCTATTTGATTTATAATTTTGAAATAATTGTAACATTTAATTATAAAAAACGTTCTAATATATAAGATTAATTAGGAGGAGGGCAGTAATGGTTGTCTCGGAAGAAGAAAAAGTACCGAAATTTCTTTGTGTTATAATATTATTTTCTGTTTTGGTTTTCTTTTTAGGTGCTTGCTCGAATCAATTGCATTCGAAGCCTATATCTTCTACAAAGAATGAAAAGAGAAAGGCCCCACTTACTTCATCAGAAGGTGAAAATTGGAAATTGCCGATTTCCATTCCGGAAGGTGAATTTTATAAGATCAGTGGGTGGATTTCCGAGAACCAAGTCCTTTATATTACTAAACACAAACAAACTTCAAATGTCTACAGATATAATCTTTTATCCGGGAAAAGCGAATTAGTCTATAAAAGTGAGTATCCAATTGTAACTGTGCAAGTCAGTCCTTCTAAAAAGTATATTTTGATTCAGTCATCTTCTACTTCAAATGAAGGATTAGTGACCATCATTGATACTAAGGGATCCGAGATATGGAAGCAATCAATGGCAGCTTATGAGCTGGCCTTTGAATGGAATCCTTATAACGATTCTGAAATCCTTGTCTCTAAGTTTAATGAGGATTGGACCTATAAAATGCTGTTAGTAGACCTTAAAGGCAGCCCAAAAGCAACAGATATTACTTTACCGCAACCTTTTAATAAGTGGATCGACAAGGAGACAATTGCCTATATTAATTGGGACAATAATAAGCCATCCTTATTTGCCCCGCTTATGATGAAGAAATTAGGTGATAATAAGGAAAAAACAATCTCTCCTGCTGTCTTTCAATTTGCTGCATTTCGTCATTTGCTCTTGACGATTACTGCTAACCAGCAGGATCAATCAAAGGCAATTTATTCTTTTTATGATAAAGAAAAAAGACCTATCACCACGTTTACGGTACCTCAACTAACAAAGTACTCAGATTGGTTAGTTCCCTTTAATGACTATAATGACAAAAAGCAAGAATTTATTTCCTTTCGCCCGTTGAAAAATACGGAGGTTGATTCCTATACGGAAGGCTTTCAGCTAGTTTCTTATGATTTAAAGAAGGGAAGCAGCAAATTAATTTTAGCCGGGCTGAAAAATGAACCTATCAATTTTTCTCCTTCCGGTGAAGCCAGTTTATATGGAAACAGCTTTGAAAAAATCATTGATTTAAAAGCAAAAAAAATCTACGAGGTAATAAAGAATGCTCCAAAATGAGTCATTCTTTTTTTCTTTTCCATTAAGTATGTTAAAATCTTTTTGTCATGCAAAATTTTGAATAGAAGGTGGATTAAATGGCAATTGTTGATGTTACGGTCATCCCGCTTGGTACCGAAACACCCAGTGTTAGCAAGTATGTTGCAAGTGTTCATAAGGTTTTACAACGATATGAAGCAGATGGGAAAATTCATTTTCAATTAACGCCAATGAATACGATTATTGAAGGGGACCTACCCGTTTTATTTGAAGTCATCCAAGCGATGCATGAGGTACCATTCTCAGAAGGAATTCAGCGGGTCGCTACAACGATACGAATTGACGACCGCAGAGATGTTAAAAGAAGCATGGATTACAAAGTAGACAGGGTAAAGAGCCTGTTACATGAAAGTTGAATTGCAGACAAAAAGACTGCCCTAGGGCAGTCTTTTGTGATTCTTAGTGTGTTCCGGTAGGAATTCCATGATATAAAACGGTCATTACAGTAAACCAGCCAAAAACGAAGAATGAAGCAGCTCCCCAAAATGCACCCAAGAAATTTTTGCTTTTTAGTTGCTTAAATGCTCCATAAGCAGCAAGTAGGGTTATTAGAGTAAAAATAATAACTAATCCCATAAATAAAGCCCCCTTTATTAGATAATACGCAGGCAATTTGCCTAACATTTCAAAGAAAGTTATGTAGGAATATTATGTACATTCGTCTCTTATTTTATATTTTTTTAAATCATTTGTCGAGGTGAAAAAGTTACTTCAATGTAATAGCAGATTTTCTCTATTCGTAATATAGTGTAAAATAAGCCTATGCAATGTTCAAATGGAGGAATAAAAATGAAATGGTCTCAAATTCCCTTAGGAGTTCTTCAAACAAATTGTTACATAATCGAAAACACGGATCAAACCTGTTTAATTTTTGACCCCGGAAGTGAAGGAAAAAAGCTAATCAACTGGTTGACGAAGAGAAATCTAAAGCCTGTTGCGATCTTTTTAACTCATGCTCATTTTGACCATATTGGAGCAGTTGATGAAGTTAGGGATAAATATAAAATTCCTGTTTATATTCATGAAGAGGAAGAAAATTGGTTAGTGGATCCTAAGTTAAATGGCTCCAAATTTTTTACGATACAGAATAATATTCAAGCAAGACCTGCCGAATTTATTTTGAAAAAGGAAGAAGTAATGAAACTCGGTGATTTTGAGTTTTTTGTCTATGAAACACCGGGTCATTCTCCTGGAAGTGTTTCATATTATTTTGAAAAGGACGGGTTTGTTGTTTCCGGTGATGCGTTATTTAAAAACAGTATTGGTCGAACCGATCTTCCGGGTGGAAACCAATCACAGCTGTTAAAAAGCATACATGAGAAGCTTTTATTTTTACCGGAAGAAACGGAAGTATTATCAGGCCATGGACCAATTACCACCATTGGCGAAGAGATGGATAGCAATCCATTCCTAAATGGATTTTAATGAAATAAAAGAAAAAACCTTCTCATCTAGAGAAGGTTTTTTCTGGGGGATGTTCTATTCATTATAATTGGGAGGGGATATAGTTAAGCTACTAACTTTACAATATAATAAAGTTTTTACTGTGTCAATAGTGTTAAATAGAAAGGAGCCAATATGCTTACTTATTTAAAGGGTTTAATTTCGAACTCACCGACCAAGTTACTTACATATGCAGAATACATAGCAACAGCACTTTATCATCCTGAATTAGGCTTTTATATGAATAATAATCAGAAAATTGGACGGCTTGGTGATTTTATCACCACTAGTAATATTTCGGATGTCTACGGCAGAATGATTGCGAAATGGTTTTCAAGGATTTGTGCAAAAAAGGGACTCGCTCCCGTATTCTGCGAAATAGGAGCGGGCAATGGGCGCTTTGCAAAGGCTTTTTTAGAGGAATGGCATGATTCCATTAATACTCCATTACAATATGTTATCGTGGAAACCAGTCCGTTTCATCGGAAATTACAAACAGAATTATTAAAGCCTGATTATCCTATTGTTCAGGTAGAAAGTCTTGAGGAAATCAGTTCTTTTGAAGGAATGATTTTTTCAAATGAACTTTTCGATGCCTTACCGGTAAATGTTATTGAAAAAGAAAACGGACATTTGTTTGAAATTATGATCGGAATGGAAAATGACGTATTGTTTGAGGAAAAGGTTCCCTTAGTAAATCCGGAAATTCTTAGGTTTTTACGGGAATGTAAAATTGAATTAAATGAAAAACAGCGGGTAGAAATTCCGTTATTGATGGAGAAGATGCTGCAAGATATATCACATGTCTTAGCCAAAGGACTTGTGGTTACAGCTGATTATGGTTATACAATTGAAGAATGGATGGAGCCTGCAAGAGCAAGGGGAAGCCTTAGAGGATATTATCAACACAAGATGATTGAGGATGTCCTGAAGAATCCAGGGGAAATAGACATTACATCGCATATTCATTTTGATTATCTCATTCAAAAGGGCGAACAAGTTGATTTAAAAGGGCTGACGAAACTAAGGCAGGATGAGTTTTTATTAAAAACGGGTATTCTTCAGGAACTGGAAAACCATTATGACCCGAATCCGTTTTCAGAGGTTAGCAAACGGAACCGTGCCATCCGAAGTTTGATTATGCCATCCGGAATCAGTTCATATTTTCATGTTGTTATTCAACAAAAAGGATTTAAGATGACAAACAATGATTTGTTTGAATACTAAAAGAAAAAACGCCAGAGACACTCTGGCGTTTTAACGTACAAAATTTGCTTCTTATTGTCACAATGGTCCAACAGGTCCCATAGTTCCAAGAGGCATCATAAAAGTTGTCCAATAAGTGAAGCCTGCGAAAAAAATGGTTAAATACGCTGCGAAAATGTACATATACATACGCTCGGACAGTTTAAGATAGCTAAGCAGAACAAAGAATCCAGTTTGAGCTAAGAAAAGCAATGCTGTTTTATCCAAATGACCAAGATAAAACATTACAGTAAAAATACCCGTCCAGAAACCCAAAACTCTAAACATACGATCCATATGTATCCCTCCTTTTACCACATGATACCATCATTACAATATTATAAGGTAAAAGTAATAGTAATGTAAATAATGGTTTCAGATTAGTTTGTAACCAGTGCTTGATAGGAACAAGTATCGCATCCGGAAATGATGTTTTCTTTCTCAATTAGTTCTACAGAATCAAAAAGAGCTTCAAACATGCCTTTTAAAAACTCTTGATGCATGCTGCAAACTGATTCGTGATCCACTGCTACTTCTTTAAATGGACAATTAAAGATTTGGAAATAGATTTTTGTCTTTTCACCATTCGTTTCAAATTCCGGATAAAAACCGGCTAAGGTTGCAGCAGTTTTTAATATGTTTAGCTTTTGGTCAAATTCTAATGCACCACTAAGCGATCTTTTTGCCATTTCCTGTTCAATAATTTCAGAACCAAAACGCTTACCTGTTTGAAATAACGCTTTCCTGCCCGCTTCTCCCAGTGACATCATTGTTTGAATGGCAACCTTTGATAAAAGCATATAGTCGCGGAACGGAAAATGCAGTTGAATGACATCATCGGATAAACGATATAATCTGCTCGGTCTACCGCCTTTACCGGTTTTTTTTGTTTCCGATGCTAACATATTAACATCTTCAAGCTTTGATAAATGAAGTCTCGCTACATTTGGATGAATATTAAAATTGTCGGCAACCTCTTGGACGGTTACTTCCTGATGGCGTTTCGTAATGTATTGATAAATGTAGTACCGTGTTGGATCTGACAAAACGTTTGTTATCTTTAATGTTTGTTCCATATTGGCTCACCTCGGCTCCCCATAATTTATTCCAATTATAATACAGCCCTAATTGCATGGGAATGAGGTTAACAATGTTAACACTATATGTTTAGAAAATGTTCACAATTACCATCTTGGTAGTGGAAAATGATTATACAAATTATAAACAAATCATATACACGTTGTATGTCAATTACTAATTTTCAGGTGATATATATCTACCGTGTAAAAGTTAATATTTAAAATGTCAATGGGTAAGTTTTAATTTTTTTCTTTTGAATAGGTTAATTGGATGCTTTTTGTTTTTGATCTTGTAAATATTAAATAAAGGAAAGAAAAAAGAAGCAGGCTGAGTTATCTGCTTCTTTATCCCTTTTTCCTATTCTTAATTTCAGTATAGACGACATAGGGGAGAATCCCGAACCAACGATACCAAAAAGCTGCTTTTGCTTGCTTTCGTTCTATACGGTGTCTTTTCCGTTCATCCTTTGGCTGATCGGCATATTTAACGAGAGTTTGGGTCATGTATTTTACATAATCATTTGTTTTCATGGACACACCTGCCTTTTTGTTTCATCTTCAAGTATGTCCAAAAATAAAAATTCCAATCAGCTTTAATTCTGTGAAAAACGCATCATTAGTTCATTTCCACCCATTTAATCATCCTTTTAAGCTTAGTATCAAAATAGCCCCGTCCAATCACCGTTTCACCTGTATTTAGGCGCAGGGTGAAATTAATTTTTTGTGAGGTTCCAATGGGAGTCTCTGCCTGATAATCCATGGCCCCATAAGCATACTTATAGGTTCCCCTGATTTGAATACCTGTAGATTGGTACATAGATTCAATCTTTTTTACTGTAGTTAGATAATAATAATCCTGTTGTAAAATGATCGCTTTTTCATGAGCCATTTTCTTTTCCGTTAGTAACCGGTCAACTTGAAAGGAGAAAAATAATAGAAAAAGTATTAATATACATAATGTAAGCGGATAGGTAAATCCTTTTTCGTTTTTTCTCATGACGCTGGATTCCAATTGATTAAGGAATAGATAACGACTGAGTATTCTTTCCCCCAGAGGTCCTTAACCGTAACTTTTACAGCATTGTTCAAAATCGTAAAAGTAAATTCTGAAACATTTTGCAGTAAGGTTTCATTACCTGTATAATTCACACGCCTGCGCAGGTTATTTCCGTATTTTTCATAAAGAACGGTATCCGGGGCTTCTGTTAATACCAATCGGCCTGACACAACTTCAGCACGAGTACTCATCCGAATTTCTTTTTTTATTTGGCTGCAAAAAACCTCCCACTCCATTCCTTGTATTCTCGGCTGTGAATTTTTATTGTTTAACATAATTTGAAGAGTAGGGGTTATAAAAAAAACGATTATCGTAAAGACCGAGAAAGAAAAAAGAGCTTCAATGAGCGTAAAACCTTGTTCATTCCGGCATTGCGCATAATTCTGTTTTCGAATAGGACGAATTTTTTTCAACTTTTACGCACGCCTCCTTTTGTCCAAGGACTGAAGAATCTCTCCAATAGATTTTGAATTCTATTCCATTAAGAAATTTGGAGTAACTTGTGAAAGATTGTCCATCGATTAATTTTGCTTGAAGCTCCTCATACAAAAGTTGGCTGCTATAATTATCCACTTCTAATTGCCTGAATTGATTGGTCATATCCATTAACAACGGCATTAGAAACAGTCCCATTAAAAACCAAGCAGACAATGACAAAAGGAGTTCGAGCAAAAAGAATCCTTTATTCTTCGATAACATAAAACCGTCCCTTTCCAATCAATACGGTAAACCGATAATTCTTTTTACTGGATTTGATATAAAATGAACCAAATTTGTTCACATTTCCGTCCGGGAGGAATTTAAAAAATAAAGGAAGGGAACCACCATAGACAGTCATATTGGTTGAATAATTTCTCTCGATTATATTGGGAAGATCAGAGCGCATATAAATATTGTACTTATTTTGATCGGACATAAAAATAACGGTGACTTCATGTTGGTGGGAGATAGCGTATTGCTGTGCATAAAGTAAGTCCGTTTGAAGCTGGGATAAGAAAGCTTCATCGTCGATCGTTGAGTATTGCGGTTTAAGGGTGAAGGCTGTTATCGAGGAAATTATAATAAAGACAGAAAGTACGAGCAACGATTCAATTAATGTAAATCCCTCCTGCATGTTTTTCATTATGGAGCAGTTGTTTTTGCTACAGCTGTTACAGTTCCATCGGAATCGATTGTTATTTCTGTTTTACCATTTGGACATCCTTTAGCATCCTCCCTTAAATAACCTTCCGTTACAAGTTCATCTACACTTGTAGGAACTCGTTTCTTTTCCATCTCAAACGATTGCTCTTGTGCCTGGACCATTTTTACGAACGCCTGACAGCCTTTATCGTTAATATTAGCACTGTGTTTTGTAATATTTGGAATCGTAATGATTAATAGGACGGAAATAATCAGCATGACAATCATCATTTCAATAAGTGTAAAACCTTTTTCATTTTTCATTTTTTTAACCTCCATTTTTTAAATTCCATCCATTAGATGGAACATAGGTAATAATATTGCCAAATACATCGAGACAACGAGGAATGCGATAAAAAGGTACAGAATAGGCTGAATAAATTTGGAACTCTTTTCAATTTTTTCCTCCATATTGACAACACAATGTTGACTGAAAAAAAGTAATTCCTGTTCAAGTTTTCCATTTTCTTGACCGTGTTTGACAATGACGGAAAATTCTTTTTCAAAAAAAGAGAAAGTGGATAAAATAGTCTCAAGTTTTTCCCCGGAAACGAGTTTTAGTTTTATTTCCTTTCCAAGCTGGCTATAAAATGGCTGCTTAAGATTTTTTTCAAAGAGAAGTAAGGACTCAGAAACCGAAATACCTCCGGATAACAGGAAACTCAGTTGAACGGAAAAATAGTGGGTAAATAACAATTTGAGGATCCTTCCTGCAATTGGAATACGAACAAGATGGGACCGTTGCTTCAGAATTGAAAGCTTTCGAAAAACTAGAAAGTAGTAGATTGCGATGAATAAAAGAATGATAAAGAGAAAACCAATTGCCAAAGGGAAATATTGCCCAAAAATATAAATGACTTTTGTGAAAAAATTTGCTTCCAGGCCCATTGATTTAAAAAGAATTGTAAACCTTGGCAACAATGTATTTTCAACGAAAATAAATAAAAAGCCCGTAATAAAAATGAGTACCAGCGGATATTGCAGTAATTTTAAAAGTTTTCGAACATCTTTATCCTTTATTAGAGCTAATCCACTCCCTTCTAACAGTGCTTCCGCAAAACTGCCATGCTGTTCTGCAAAATAGACATAACCGATTAAGTCTTTGTGGAAACCAAGATTTTCTAAAGTCTCATGAAACGGCAATCCTTTTCTTAATTCAATTAAACACTCATATAACTCCTCCTTTCGATTGGAAGGCAAATGAAGGGATATGGATTCGATCGCTTCAGCAATCGGATATCCCCTTGCCAGTAATTCACCTGTTCTCTTCAAAAAAGTCGCTTGTTCATTCACAGACCATTTATGTCGTCGTTTCATGATCATACACCAGGCGTTCGTATTCAGACTCTTTAATATATCCGAGCGCTATTCCCTTTTTAATAACCTCTTTTATTGTCCTGTAGCGTGATTCAACATTTACACCCTTTGCCGCTTTCATGGCTGCACTCAAGTTTCTCCCTGATAAGAGTTCAAACACACTGGCCCTTTTCCATCGTCCATATGAATAACAATAAGGTGAACAATCATCTTTGCAAAAAGGGCATGTTAGTTCTACTAAACGTTGCGCTGTTACCGCAATTAGTGTTTGTTCCACTTCAAGCCAATTTACTCCAAATTCATGGAGTCGATAAACTGCGCCCTTTGCATCCCTTGTATGCATCGTAGAAAGCACCAAATGCCCCGTAAGCGCCGCACGAACAGCAATCTTCGCTGTCTCAGCATCTCTGATTTCTCCAACCATAATAATGTCAGGGTCATGGCGGAGAATGGCTTTTAGACCTGCTGCATACGTTACACCTGCTTTTTCATTTACTTGTACCTGTAAGACCGAATCATAGTTTTTTTCGATGGGATCTTCGAGAGTAATGACATTGCGATGAAAAAGGTGCGCAGTCTCATTTAATAAGGAGTAAAGTGTAGTCGTTTTTCCGCTTCCGGTTGGACCTGTGAAAATAATTAAGCCATGAGCGTGTTTAAGAAGTGCAAGGAGTTTTCTTGTCATAGAAGGGAATAAGGAAAGCTGATGAAAAGGGATCTGTTCTTGTTGGGGTAAAAGCCGAATAACAAGGCTCTCTCTGTTGTTCGAAGGAAGTGTTGAAAGTCTAAGTCCCATCAATTGTCCGTCTACTTCACAAACAATGGCTCCGTTCTGAGGGCGTCTTCTTTCCCCGATATCCATATTGGCAGTGAATTTAAAATGTGAAATCAATCGGTCGCATTCATCTTTTGGAAGGGTTAATCGAGGAATTAATTTGTTGGTTAAGCGAATTTGTACAAGCGTATCTTTCTTTCTCGGAACAATGTGAATATCTGTTGCCTGGTTTCTCGTGGCATCTGTGATGATCCTGTTTGCTAAAATTTCAATTGAACTAACAATGAGTAACACCACCTTTTTATTTTGTCTTGAATGTAATTCGACAATGTTCTATGTTTTCCTGCTATATTTTTAAAAAAAATAAACTTTTTTCAGCACCAAAAACATCCTTAATTTCCGGAGGAAAAGTTAAAGTAAACCGGAAATTAAGGATGTTTTTTGGGGGTTAACTAGGTTATATCGCCTTATCCGTCAAATAAAACAACCCGCCATTAATAAAAGAAATATGAATTTTTGGCTCATACTGCTCTTGGAGTGCCTTTTTTTCTGTTTCATAGCTTTCATTTTGTTCTTCTACTTCCTCATAAAAATGATCCAAGAGCTGTAAATCCTGATCCCATCGCTTTCTTGCTTCCTCTGCCCACGTATGGTCATCGGCTGCGATTACGGATTTAAGATAATTTTCGATTCTCGACATTCCACTTTTCGGCTTCACCAATGGCGATAAGGTAAAAGAATAATCAGGGATTTTCGGTGTTAAAGGAATCTGTAGTAACCGATCATGAAAATTTTCGACCATTTGTCCATTTATAAGCTGTAAGCCGATGGATTTAAAAATATCCCGCTTACGGTCACATTGATAGGATATTTTTACATTCATACAGAGCCATGGCAGCATGGGCGTTTGAAAATTAAAATGTCGGTGATTTTCGTATAAACGGATAAACCCTGCTAAATTTTTCGTTGATTCAAAAATCTGATGCAGCCTTGGGGAACCAAAGTAAATGGTTTCACCCTTTATATTTTCAGGGGCCATATCCCGGTTTGTAATGAAAGTCAGCCTCATTGGGTTAGGGATACCGCCTGTTTTCTCTAAATAGTGCCAGTAAAAAGGGCGGTTCATTAGCTCTTTATCAAGCTCAATGGTTAATTGTACGGTCAAAAACCCGCTTCCATTTTCAACTATTTCACATTCGTTGGCTTGAAAATAGCGGATAAGAAAATTATGAATTTCCTGCTGCTGCATGTGAATCTCCTTCCTTTATGTCCTTTGCAAATTCAATCATCGATGTTAAGTTGTCCATTTTTATTCTCATTTCACCCTCGGTACAGGATTGCCCGAAGATATCTATTAAGTGATCCTCGATATTACCAAATTCTAATTTGGTTAAGATGTCATCAAGTTCACCGATGACATGCTCAAATAATTCAATTTTTTCATATAAAAGCTTTAATATATGTTCTTCGACGGTGTTTTTTATTGCAAAATTATAGATCATTACATCTTTTTCCTGGCCGAGACGGTGAATCCTTCCGATTCGCTGTTCAAGCCTCATTGGATTCCATGGCAAGTCAAAATTAATAATGTGATTACAAAATTGGAGGTTAATCCCTTCTCCGCCTGCTTCAGTTGCAATTAACACCTGAGCATGTTTTTGAAAGAGCTCCCTCATCCAATCTTTTTTTCCGCGTTTAAAACCTCCGCGAAATGGGACAGAGGAGATACCGTGTTGTTTTAAAAACCATTGGAGATACAGCTGGGTTGCGCGATATTCTGTAAAAATAATGACCTTATCATTGACTTTTTGGATCAATTCAAGGGCTTTTTCTGCTTTTGAATTTTGCTGAACAGCTTCCACCTTTGAAATTAAAAATTGAATTTGCTCTTCGAATGGACGGGAGGGATTTTCCTTTTTCTGTAACATGTTTTTAAGTGTATAAAAAACAGCTTCCCTGCTGCTGCATGCTTCTCTTTGTAATGTCATGACAGAAAAGGCACTGGACTGGACCCAATCTCCTTCGCTTCTCAGTTCGGTAACAGCTTCATATAATTCTTTTTCTTGCGCTGTAAATTCAATCGGAATCGTTTCGACATGCCGTTTTGTCCATTCAATTCCTGTGTCGGCTCTCCGATTACGAATCATTACCTTGTTCACTAATTCCTTAAGATGCTCATCGTCATTTAATGACCGGGAATCACGTTTATATTTTTCAAAAAAGGCCGTTTCACTTCCCAAATGACCCGGTTTTAAAAGCGAGACAAGGTTGAAAATTTCCTCGATTCGGTTTTGAATAGGGGTTGCAGTTAACAATAAACAAAATTTCTTTTTCAAGTTTTGAACAAATTCATAGTTTTTCGTTTTATTATTTTTCAGCTTATGTGCCTCATCAATGATTATGAGGTCATAGTTTTGATTATAAATAATATCCCGATGCGGATTTCGTTTCGCTGTGTCGATAGATGAAACAACTACATCGCATTGGTCCCATACATAGCTTTTTCTTTGGGTAATGGCCGGAATGAAAAATTTACTATTAAGTTCTATTGCCCATTGAGTAACCAAGGATGCCGGAACAAGTATTAATACTTTTTTTACAAGTCCGCGAATCATGTATTCTTTTAAAATTAATCCTGCTTCAATTGTTTTTCCAAGCCCTACTTCATCCGCAAGAATGGCTTTACCGTTCATGTTTTCAATTACTTGCTTTGCTGTTTCGAGCTGGTGGGGAAGAGGGGTTAAATGCGGTAGATGACTTGGCGCCTGCAAGCCTTCAAATTCAGGGATCACAAGATGTTTTTCCACCCCGATTGCTAGTTTAAAAAGCTCCCAATTTCCCCAAGGACCATCTTGGTCAATTCGATGTAAAAAATCTTCCTGCCAAGAGGAATCAAATTCAATTTGAACCGACATGGTTTTCAGCTCCTTTTTGTGCATAAAATATATTGCTCAAAATATCGTTTTAATGGTAGGATGATAATAGCTTTGAAAGTTTTAAATATTGTAAAAAAGTAATTTATTTTAGTGGTATAATTTAGTATTACCTTATTGGAAAATTTTATAAATGCGAATGACAACAAGGGGAGAGACTACCTTTGTAGCGCCGAAGGAGCAAGCAGAATTGTGAATCTCTCAGGCAAAAGAACTCTTGTTTGACGCAGCTCTGGAGAGTGCTACCTATAGTGTGTAGCCACCAAAGGGGAAAGCCGTTTTCGGTAAACTTTCAGGTGCAAGGACAGAGACCTTCTACATTTCTTAGGGAGGTTTCTGTCCTTTTTTATTTTTAAAAAATAGCTGAAAAAGGGGAATTATTCATGCCGGAATTAAAACGTACTTCACTATTTAATGTTTATAAGGAATTCGGAGGAAAGACAATTGATTTTGGAGGTTGGGAACTTCCTGTCCAATTCTCAAGCATTAAAGAAGAACATGAAGCTGTCCGCACTAAGGCTGGTTTGTTTGATGTATCCCACATGGGTGAGGTGGAAGTAAAGGGGACCGACAGCTTAAATTACTTGCAAAAGATGATGACAAATGATGTTTCCAAATTAAAAAATGGCGGAGCACAGTACACTGCGATGTGCTATGAAAACGGCGGTACAGTAGATGATTTGCTCGTTTACAAACTCGAAGACAATCATTATCTGCTTGTTATTAACGCTTCGAATATTGAAAAAGATTACAAATGGCTCGAATCCCATTTAGCCGGTGATGTAAGGATTGAAAACTTATCTGAAAAAACGGCACAGTTAGCTATTCAAGGACCACTGGCTGAAAAAGTACTGCAAAAGCTTGTGGAGGGTTCCGATTTAAGTGAAATCGGCTTTTTCAAATTCCAACAAGCAATCAAATTAGCGGACAAAACAGCACTTGTTTCAAGAACAGGTTATACCGGTGAGGATGGCTTTGAAATTTATTGCAATTCTAATGATGCGGTTGAACTTTGGCGGGCTATTTTAAAAGCAGGTGAAACGGAAGGGGTTTTACCTTGCGGATTAGGGGCAAGGGACACTCTTCGCTTTGAAGCGAATTTAGCCCTATACGGTCAAGAATTATCACCTGAAATCTCCCCGCTTGAGGCAGGTATCGGTTTTGCAGTGAAATTAAATAAAGAATCAGATTTTATTGGAAAAGAAGTATTACTGACTCAAAAAATGAACGGAACACCAAGAAAAATAGTTGGGATCGAAATGATTGACCGGGGAATTCCTCGCCACGGATATCCCGTTTATAAAGGGGAAGAACAAATAGGGGAAGTAACCACCGGTACTCAATCGCTTACCTTAAAGAAAAATATTGGTCTTGCCTTGATTACATCAGAGTTCACGGGGCTTGATACGGAAGTAGAAGTTGAAATTCGCGGCAAACGATTAAAAGCTAAAGTAGTTCCAACACCTTTTTACAAAAGAGATAAGAAATAACAGAAGGGAGCTAGATTAATGAGACATCGTTATTTACCTATGACTGAAGAAGATAAGAAGGCTATGCTTGATACGATTGGTGTTTCCTCCATTGATGAACTGTTCAGTGATATCCCAGAAAAAGTAAAGTTCAAGGGTGAGTACAATCTTAAAGCAGCAAAATCTGAAACTGCTTTAATGAAGGAACTATTTAAGATGGCTAATCGTAATGCTGACCTAAAAAGAAATATATCTTTTCTTGGTGCAGGAGTTTATGACCACTACATGCCTGTTATCGTGGACCATGTTATTTCCCGCTCCGAGTTTTATACAGCCTATACACCATACCAACCGGAAATTTCACAAGGGGAGCTGCAAGCGATTTTTGAATTCCAAAGCATGATTTGTGAATTAACGGGAATGGATGTTGCCAACTCCTCTATGTATGATGGCGGAACGGCTCTAGCAGAAGCAGCCATGTTAAGTGCAGGACATACAAAACGGAAAAAAATTATTGTCTCAAGCGCAGTCCATCCGGAATCTCGCGATGTCCTTAGAACCTATGCAAAGGGACAATACCTCGAAGTAATTGAAGTCCCGGTTAAAGATGGTATTACAGATTTAGAGGCTTTAAAAGCATTAGCGAATGAGGAAGTTGCTGCTGTCATCGTTCAATATCCAAACTTTTTTGGCAGGATTGAGCCACTAAAAGAGCTTGAAGAAATCATTCATGAACATAAATCGATGTTTGTCGTTTCGAGCAATCCATTATCACTTGGCGTGTTAACACCACCTGGGAAATTTGGTGCGGACATCGTTATTGGTGATGCCCAGCCTTTTGGAATCCCAACTGCATTTGGCGGTCCACACTGCGGATATTTTGCAGTAACAACCAAGTTAATGAGGAAGGTTCCGGGCCGTCTTGTCGGGCAGACTACAGATGAACAGGGACGCCTCGGTTTTGTTCTAACTCTTCAAGCACGCGAACAGCATATCCGTCGCGATAAGGCGACATCAAATATTTGTTCAAACCAGGCATTGAATGCACTTGCTGCCTCAGTTGCAATGACTGCTCTCGGTAAAAAAGGCGTTCGTGAAATGGCTTCAGCAAATTTACAGAAGTCTCACTATGCAAAAACTGCATTTAAAGAAAATGGGGTAGAAGTTGTTTTTGATGGCCCTTCCTTTAATGAATTTGTAATTAACCTAAACAAATCTGTAAAGGAAATTAATCAAAAGCTATTACAAAAAGGGATCATTGGCGGTTATGATTTAGGACGTGACTATCCTGAACTATCTAATCATATGTTGATTGCGGTAACAGAACAAAGGACGAAGGAAGAAATTGATACTCTAGTGAAAGAATTGGGGGATTCTAATGCATAATCAAGACCAGGCACTCATTTTTGAACTTAGTACACCAGGACGAATCGGATACAGCCTTCCTGAAATGGATATTCCCGAATTAGAGCTTGGCAGCCTTCTTCCTGAAGGGTATTTACGTGTGGAAGAGCCTGAGCTTCCTGAAGTCTCTGAACTTGATATTATGCGTCACTATACGGCTCTTTCGAAAAGGAATCATGGTGTTGATTCAGGATTTTATCCACTTGGTTCTTGTACGATGAAGTACAATCCGAAAATTAATGAAAATGTGGCCCGCTTTAATGGATTTGCACATGTGCACCCGCTTCAAGATGAAAGCTCTGTCCAAGGGGCTCTAGAGCTTTTATATGACTTACAGCAGCATTTAATTGAGATTACCGGAATGGATGAAGTGACTCTTCAGCCGGCAGCAGGTGCACATGGTGAGTGGACAGGATTAATGATGATTCGAGCCTATCATGAAGCAAAGGGTGATCTAAAACGTACGAAGGTAATCGTACCCGATTCCGCGCATGGTACAAACCCTGCTTCAGCAACAATTGCAGGCCTGGAAACGATTACCGTAAAATCAAATGAAAACGGGCTTGTTGATCTTGAGGATTTAAAAAGAGTTGTCGGTGAAGATACTGCGGCCTTAATGTTAACGAATCCGAATACTCTCGGGCTTTTCGAAGAAAACATTCTTGAAATGGCTGAAATTGTTCACAGTGTAGGTGGAAAGCTTTATTATGATGGAGCTAACTTAAATGCTGTTCTTTCGAAGGCTCGTCCAGGGGACATGGGATTTGACGTTGTTCACTTAAATCTTCATAAAACATTCACAGGTCCTCACGGTGGAGGCGGTCCCGGTTCAGGTCCGGTTGGTGTAAAAGCAGACTTAATTCCGTTCTTACCAAAGCCGGTTATCGCCAAACGCGGTGAAGAGTACGTGTTTGATTATGACCGCCCACAATCAATTGGCCGTGTTAAGCCTTATTACGGTAACTTTGGCATTAATGTTCGTGCCTACACCTATATTCGTTCAATGGGTCCTGATGGCTTAAAAGCAGTAACGGAATATGCCGTATTAAATGCAAATTATATGATGAGAAGGCTTGCTGAACATTATGATTTGCCATTTGATAAGCATTGTAAGCATGAATTTGTTTTGAGCGGCAGACGTCAAAAAAAATTAGGCGTCCGAACGTTGGATATTGCCAAGCGTCTGCTTGACTTTGGGTACCATCCGCCAACCATTTACTTTCCATTAAATGTGGAAGAATGTATCATGATTGAGCCAACTGAAACAGAATCGAAAGAAACACTCGATTCATTTGTCGATATCATGATTCAGATTGCAAAAGAAGCGGAAGAGAATCCGGAAATCGTGCAAGAAGCACCGCATACGACTGTAGTTGGACGTATGGACGAAACTACTGCGGCAAGAAAGCCGATTTTACGGTATCAAAAAGCTTAACATTAAAAAAAGGGTCAGATTAGGAAAATCTAATCTGACTTCTTTTAACAGGTGAAACTTTAACAAAAAAAGGGCTTCTGCTTTTAAAACAGAAGACCTTACCGGATGGATACACTATTTCTTTGTTTTAACCTTTCCTGACCAGCCTTTAAAGCCGCCATGGAGCTGTGTTAGGTCTTTGTACCCTTTACGGTTTAAAAATTGTGCTGCACGTGCGCTGCGCATGCCGCTTTGGCAATATAAATAAACAGGCATATCGGAACGGATTTCCTTCATTCGCATTTTCATTTGTGACATGGGAATATTACGTGCTCCTAAAATATGCCCGGCCTCAAACTCATTTGGTTCACGGACATCAATTAACTGGGCCTTTCGGTACCCGGCACGAAACTCTTCTTCTTTAACTGTTTTTACAATTCTTTTTTGATAAAAATAAGTGAAAACAGAATAGATTACTACTACACCGACAATGAATAATAGAGGATAAAGTGAATTCAACTTCTTATTGCTCCTTTCAAGCTATGCTGCACTAGTTTTTATTATATAAGAAACCATTAAAGAGTAAAGATGAATAGCAAAAATTCTTTTCAGTTTGGCCTAATTTATTATACCGGAAACAGTTTGTTTTGAATTCATATCAGAATTTGGTAGACTTTAATTCGAATAAATTTATTAAACAATATACGAATGAGGGTTACATATGAAAAAAGAAGTCTGGCGTTTTATTGATACAGGTAATGGTTCACCATCTTTCAATATGGCTTTGGATGAAGCATTGTTAGATTGGCATAGCGAAGGGAAAATTCCTCCTGTGATTCGTTTCTACGGATGGGATCCTGCAACCTTATCAGTCGGTTATTTTCAAAAGGTGGAAAAGGAAATTAATATGGATGCGGTTAAAGCCCACCGGCTTGGTTTTGTTAGAAGACCAACAGGTGGCCGCGGTGTGCTTCATGAGCATGAATTAACCTATAGTGTTATTGTGTCTGAAGATCATCCTGAAATGCCGAAATCCGTTACAGAGGCTTATCGTGTAATATCCGAAGGGATTTTAAAGGGATTTCATCAACTGGGCCTTGAAGCTTATTTTGCTGTTCCGAAAACAGATGAAGAACGCAATGCATTGAAAAACCCACGTTCTGCCGTATGTTTTGACGCCCCCAGCTGGTATGAACTAGTTGTCGAAGGTCGTAAGGTAGCCGGCAGTGCCCAAACGAGGCAAAAGGGTGTAATATTACAGCACGGTTCGATATTATTAGATTTGGATGAGGAGAAGCTGTTTAGCTTATTTAAATATCCAAATGAAAGAGTAAAGGATCGGATGAAGAAAGCATTTAAGAGTAAGGCAGTTTCTATCAATGAAATTAGTCCGCGAAGGATTACGCTGGAGGAAGCAAAAGAAGCTTTTTATAAAGGCTTTGCAGAGGGACTGAATATTGAACTTGAGCCATATCAATTAACCGAGGAAGAAATGGCATACGTTCAAAAAATTGCAAAAGAACGATATGAAAATGATGAATGGAATTTTAAAAGATAGAAAGCGGCGTCTTGCCGCTTTTTCTATTTGTTGTAATTTCTCTATGCTATAATTCCTATTCTTTAAAAGAGCAACCTGTGAAAATTGTTGAAATTTCTTGTTTTTTGCCGAAAACAAGTAGAAAGCTTTCATTTACTCTTAATTCTATTTTCTTTTAAGTTTGACAAAATTTTTATTTTTTGAATTAAACACAATATATAGTGGTGTCGAAAATATTTTCGGTACTATATGTTGAATTGTGCTAACGAAATATGATAACTTATGTTTATCAAGTCAACTAGATATAAATTCTAGCAAAAAGATATAGATTTTATTTTTTAAGGAGTTGTTCTCATGTCTGTAGTTTTTAGACAACAAATGAATATCGATTTTGAAAGGTTGAATGAGGATATCCACTTATTTCCCCAGGTACACCCAGTTACCCCGGATATGAAAATTACTCACAAGGGTGTCTCACGTTTAGTAATGCTTGACCGCTACACCTTTAAAGACACTGAAAAGATTACCCTCACAAATGGCGACTTTGTTGTTCTTACAATTAAAGAAGATCCAAAATTTCCGGCACGCGGCCTTGGATACATCAAAGAAATAGACTGGGAAAATAAAAGGGCTAAGGTTTTAGTTGAAGAAGAATTTAGAGGAGTACTTGATGACTCAGAAGAAGCGACTACAGGAATGATTGTTCGTTCGCTTGATGTGATTGAAAAGCCTTTAGAGCTGTTTTACGAGCAAATAGCCAAACGAAATGCCACTGGTCTTGCTTCGGTTGAAACAACAGAGGAAAAACGGAGAGAGTGGTTTGAAAAGTTCTATCAGGAACTTGTTAACATGAACTTTATTCCTGCCGGCAGAGTCTTGTATGGTGCCGGGGCAGGTACTGACGTTACATTTTTTAACTGTTACGTGATGCCGTTTGTACCGGACTCCCGGGAAGGAATTTCGGATCACCGTAAACAGGTTATGGAAATTATGAGCCGCGGCGGCGGCGTTGGAACAAATGGTTCCACACTAAGACCTCGTAACACGCTTGCAAGAGGAGTAAACGGAAAATCATCGGGATCGGTATCATGGCTGGATGATATTGCGAAATTGACACATCTTGTTGAGCAGGGGGGGTCGCGCCGGGGTGCTCAAATGATCATGTTAGCGGATTGGCATCCGGATATTATTGAATTTATTATTTCAAAAATGCAGAATCCTAGAATTCTCCGTTTCTTAATTGAAAATACAAATGATGAAACGATTAAAAAGCATGCTAAGGACAAGTTGAAGTTCACACCTTTAACATTACAAGAAACTGCAATGTATCAAGGTATTGTAAATTATAAAAACATCCCGGGTTTTGGTGGCTTTGATGAGAAAATCATTGCCGGTGCGGAAGAAAAATTAGAAGTCGGCGGTAATTTCTCCGTTCATAATTCAGAGTTTCTTACAGGTGCGAACATTTCCGTATGCCTAACAAAAGAATTTATGGAAGCGGTCGAAGCTGACAGTGAATATGAACTTCGTTTTCCATATGTCGAAAGCTATGATCAAGAGGAAATGAAAATATACAATCAAGAGTGGCATAATATTGGTGATGTTCGCGAGTGGGAAAAACTTGGCCACAAAGTGCGTGTGTATAAAAAGATTAGGGCAAAAGAACTTTGGAATCTAATCAACATATGCGCTACCTACTCTGCTGAACCGGGTATATTTTTTATCGACAATGCAAACGACATGACCAACGCTAAAGCTTACGGTCAAAAAGTTGTTGCAACAAATCCATGTGGGGAGCAGCCTCTCGCTCCATTTTCAGTCTGTAACCTTGCTGCCGTGAATCTCGCTGAGATGGCTGATAAGGAAACCAAGACAGTTGATTTTGAAAAACTAAAGAAAACTGTGGCAGTCGGGGTCAGAATGCAGGACAATGTAATTAATGCAACCCCGTATTTCCTTGAAGAAAACAAAAAGCAAGCCCTTGGTGAGCGCCGGGTAGGCCTTGGGGTAATGGGTTTACACGACCTACTTATCTACTGTGAAACAGAGTATGGCTCACCGGAAGGTAATAATCTTGTTGATAAAGTTTTTGAAATAATTGCTACGACTGCTTATAAAACATCTGTAGAATTAGCCAAAGAAAAAGGCAGCTTCCCATTCTTAACAGGGGAAACACCTGAAGAAACTAATCGCTTAAGACAGGCTTTTATCAATACAGGATTTTTGAAAAAAATGCCTGAAGATGTTCGTCAATCGATTTTAAAAAATGGAATAAGGAATTCTCATTTGTTAACTGTTGCTCCCACTGGATCCACTGGGACAATGGTTGGGGTTTCCACCGGATTAGAGCCTTATTTCTCATTCTCTTATTTCCGTAGCGGACGTCTTGGTAAATTCATTGAGGTAAATGCGGATATCGTTCAAGAATACCTGGAAAAACACCCGGAAGCAGATGCAAATAATCTTCCAAACTGGTTTGTTACGGCGATGGAACTGGCACCTCAAGCACATGCTGATGTTCAATGTGTCATTCAGCGTTGGATTGACAGCTCCATAAGTAAAACCGTCAATGCACCTAAAGGATACAGCGTTGAACAGGTGGAAAAAGTTTATGAGCGCCTGTACCGTGGCGGTGCGAAAGGTGGAACCGTCTATGTAGACGGATCTCGTGATTCCCAAGTATTAACGCTCAAGGCAGAAGAGAACACTGTTGACGATACAGTTACCAAGAAAGAAAAGCATAAACAACACGTTGTCCTTGTCGATACAATCAGTGACCTTCGCTCAACAGATGTAACAATCGGATCAGAAGTCGGTAATACATGTCCTGTCTGCCGTAAAGGGAAAGTAAAAGAAATCGGCGGCTGTAATACCTGTACAAATTGTAATGCACAATTAAAGTGTGGTTTATAAAAGACTCCAAAAAGGATGGGAAACTTTTCCCATCCTTTTTATTGGTGTCGCAAAATTATTTTAGTATAATTTTGTAACAGAATTGTAATCTCCCTGTGACGCCTATGTTAATCTTTTTTTGTATAGTTAGTGTATCAAATCACGCCAGGGAGGAATAACAATCATGCTAAAGAAATTCATCGTAGCTCTTACTATCATTGCTTCTTTAAGCTCTTTGTTTACTACTATGGGTGATAAAGCTGAAGCGGCATATAATTATCATGAAAAAGCAATTTCGGTTGCAAAAGCACATCTTGGTGTTCCCTATCGTTGGGGCGGAATAACACCGCGAGGCTTTGATTGTTCAGGTCTTGTAAAATATTCATACGGTAAGGCGGGGAAAACATTACCTCGTACAGCTGCTCAAATGTTTTATACAAAAGGCTATCGAGTACATTCCTTACATGCCGGGGACTTAATGTTCTTTGCACCAAATAAGGCGAGCAAACCTACACATGTTGCTATGTATATCGGAGCAGGTAAAATGATTATGGCTTCCTCTTCAAGGGGTGTAATGATCACATACACGAACAATAAATATTGGAAGCCTAGATATATCGGAGCAAAACGTATTTAACAAGTTGAATAATCGGAGGAAAGAGCATCGGAATCGATGCTCTTTTTTTTGCTTTAAAAAATAAAACAATTAAATATTACACATAAAAATTTAATTTTAGTTTTCTGTTTGTCCCCTGTACTATTTTTTCTGGCAGCCGCTTAAAGATGTAAAAATGAATACATCGTTGGGAGTGGCAGCCATGAATATAGACGGTGTTTTTTCCGGAGGGGGCATAAAAGGTTTTGCCCTAATTGGAGCCTACGAAGAAATTGAAAAGAGAGGTCTACAATTTGTAAGGGTTGCCGGAACAAGTGCAGGCTCCATTTTGGCTGCATTAATAGCCGCCGGATATACCAGTAATGAAATTTATCAATTGCTTGATGAATTGGACATCTCAAAAATACTTGATACCAGGAAAACAATTATTCCTTTGCCGTTTGCAAAATGGTTGCTCCTTTATTGGAAGTTAGGGCTGTATAAAGGAAATCAATTTGAAAAATGGATAAAGGAAAAGCTGGAAGCTAAAGGAATACGGACCTTTTCAGATTTGCCGTCACAATCACTAAGAGTGGTTGCTTCAGATATATCTAATGGACGGTTAATCGTTCTTCCGGACGACCTGGGGAAATACGGTATTTCACCAAGTTCCTTTTCTGTTGCGAAAGCCATTAGAATAAGCTGCAGTATCCCTTACTTTTTTGAACCGGTTAAAATGAGGTCAATTGATGGTATAGATGTTCTCGTAGATGGCGGTGTACTCAGCAATTTTCCAATGTGGCTTTTTGATCAGGATAATATTCAAAAAATAAGACCTGTACTTGGCATCAAGTTAAGTTCTAGTGAATATGAGCATAAAAAGCATAAAATACAAAACGCTATTCAATTGTTTGGAGCATTGTTTGAAACCATGAAGGATGCTCATGATTCACGCTATATTTCCAAAAAGCATGCCAAAAATATTATATTTATACCAGTTGAAGGAGTTTTTCCTATTGAGTTTAATTTAACAGAAGAAAAGAAGCGTCAATTGTTTGATATCGGTAAAGAACATGCAAAACAATTTTTAAAAACATGGGGCTATTAAAAAAATCGAGCGTTTAAAATGACGCTCGATTTTTCTTTTTCCCCTTCTTTCCGTCGATAACGGTTAAATGCGCAGGAGATTTCTTTTTTGTCTTTGTGCTTTTCTTTAATGATGTCAGGGTCCCAAGAGGAGAGCTCTTTACTTGAGAGTCTCCACTTTTTAGCTGCAAACGTTTTTTTGATTTTTTAGCGGCTTTAAGAAATGCCCGCTGCTCTTTTTTCTGGGGGTTAGAGGATGAAAACCTCCGAACAAGCAAATAAATACCTAAACCGGCCAATGTAATGACAGCTATTCCCTGAATAAAACCGGCAGGATCAGCGGTAAATGAGCTGTAAACGCCCAATAATGCAAGGATGATAAGTCCTCCAATAATTATAAAAGATGTCCGATTTTTCAAGAAAGCCACCTCCCTAAGAGCATCTTAAGCATTTTTTAAATCTTTTAAACACTTATAAACTAAAGATTAGACAATTTCTTCCGATTCTATTTGATCTTCCGTTTCTTTTTCCATTTTTAACAATTCTTTAAAGGAAAGAATTGCCACCTCTACTTGATCATTAGTCGGTTCCTTTGTCGTGATTAGTTGAAGCCAGAGGCCGGGGAGTCCTAAATACTTTAAAACGGGAATATCCCTCAGCTTATTTGTAACCTGCAATACTTCAAATGCAATCCCTAAAACAACAGGTATTAACAACAGACGGTCAACAATTCGGAGCCACAATGGCGACGTAGGGACAAATAAGTATACAAAAACACCAACCACGACTGTAAAAAGGATGAAACTACTGCCGCAGCGGTAATGGAGGCGGGAATGTGCCTGAACATTTTCAACTGTAAGTTCTGCACCGTTTTCAAAGGTATTAATAACTTTATGCTCAGCTCCATGATATTGAAACACCCTTTTTATTAAAGGTGTGAGAGATACAAAATATATATAGCAGAGAAGGAGTGAAAGCTTAAAAAAGCCTTCCACTAAAACCTGTGCTACATCAGTTGGAAAAATAGGTTTTGTTAGTTCCGCTAAGAATACAGGGATTAAAGTGAAAGCGAATTTTCCAAATAAAAATGAAATAACGCCCATTGCGGCTACGCCTAGGTATAGCGTTAATTTTGAGACTTCTTTTTCCTTCAGTGTATGATCTTCTTTTGGATCAACATCATATCTCTCGGTAGAAAAATTTAAATGCTTAGAGCCGTTTGCACTCGCTTCTATTATGGCAATAATCCCACGTAGGAAAGGGACTTTTTTCAGTGTTGAAAAATATGGATTTGCTTTGCGGGGCAAATGTAAGTAATCAACAGAGCAATCCTTTCTTCGAATCGCGGTCACATAATGATGCTTTCCGCCAAACATTACTCCTTCGACAACCGCCTGGCCTCCATAAACGGGTTTTTGAGAATTAGACATGTAAGTTAACACCAACCTATAACAAAGTTGCACATCAGTAGAAATTGATAAAACTGTATGTACTTATTTTTATTCTACTCGAAATACGAAAAAACCTCTAGGAATGACATAATCTTTCCATTTTTATTTGGTTAATTTTTTTGCATGCAAGTGTATGTTACCTAAAGGGCATAATAAAATTGGATTACATATGGTTTGCATTATATAAGGAGGTACATTTTATGAATAACGAACAAAAAAAGACAGATTATCCTAAATCGATGCCTTTTTTAGCCATGGTATTTTGGACAGGTTTATTTGGCGGCCTTTTTTGGGGAACTTTGGGATTTTTTGCTTACTTTCTAAATTTTACAGAGATATCTCCCAATGTTATCCTGGAACCGTGGGCTCTGGGAAATTGGAAACATGGATGGCTGGGTACATTGATATCTATAATAATAATGGGGATTTTTTCAGTACCTGCAGCATTTATTTATTATGCTGTCCTCAAAAGGTTTAAGGGCATATGGGTTGGGCTTGGATTCGGGATAGTGTTATTTCTGCTTGTGTTCTTTGTATTGAATCCACTTTTTCCAGGGATGAAACCATTTTTCGATTTAAGTCTGGATACCATTATCACTTCTCTTTGTTTATATATCGTATATGGAATCTTCATTGGTTATTCCATCAATTATGAGTATCAAAATAATAAAGTTGAAGATAAAGAAGCTGCAACCTAATTCTCCTAAACGATGTGTTATGATAAAATGTTTTTGGTCCCATTGGATTTGATAAGGAGAGTGGAAACGAATGAGTAAATTAGAAAGATTAAGAGCTGTCTTTTCAAAACTTGGAATAGACGGTATTCTTATAACTAGTCCATATAATCGCCGGTATATGTCTAATTTTACGGGAACAGCAGGAGTGGTGTTAATTAGTGCAGAAAAAGCACTATTTATTACGGATTTTCGCTACATAGAACAAGCTTCAAAGCAATGTCAAGGATACGAAATTGTTAAGATTTCCGGAACAATCCCTGAAGAAGTTGCAAAACAGTCAAAAAAACTAGGGATTCAAAAACTCGGCTTTGAAGAAGATTATTTAACATATTCTTCCTTCAAGACCTATGAGAAAGAAGTTGAAGCAGGACTTGTACCAATTTCAGGTGTAATTGAAAAGTTACGCTTGATTAAGACTGATGCAGAGATTAAGATATTAAAGGAAGCAGCGGATATTGCTGATGCTGCATTTAAGCATATTTTAGACTTCATTCGCCCTGGGAAGACTGAGCTTGAGGTATCGAATGAACTGGAGTTCTTTATGAGAAGAGCAGGAGCAACATCTTCATCTTTTGATACGATCGTTGCATCAGGCCATCGCTCTGCACTCCCTCATGGGGTGGCAAGTGATAAAGTAATTGAGGCCGGAGATTTCGTCACGCTCGATTATGGTGCCTATTACAAGGGCTATGTTTCCGATATTACCAGGACAGTTGCTGTTGGACAGCCCGATGCAAAGCTGAAGGAGATTTATGAAATTGTCCTTGAAGCGCAGTATAGAGGCATGGATGGAATTAAACCGGGAATAACAGGTAAGGAAGCAGATGCATTAACAAGAGACTACATAACGGAAAAAGGTTATGGTGAATACTTTGGTCATTCGACAGGACATGGTATTGGATTGGAAGTTCATGAAGGTCCCGCCCTTTCAGTGAAATCCGATCTTGTATTAGAGCCTGGAATGATCGTAACTTGCGAACCGGGTATTTATATTCCGGGTCTCGGCGGTGTTCGTATTGAGGACGATACCCTATTAACGAATGATGGAAACGCGGCTCTTACTCATTCAACAAAAGAACTTATAATTTTGTAAATAGACTTAGGAGGATAAATGAATGATTTCTGTTAACGATTTCCGGACAGGATTAACAATTGAAGTAGATGGAAGCCTTTGGCGTGTAATGGATTTCCAACACGTAAAACCAGGAAAGGGTGCTGCTTTCGTTCGTTCAAAGCTTCGTAATCTTCGAAATGGAGCAATTCAGGAAAAAACTTTCCGTGCCGGTGAGAAAGTAGAGAAAGCACAAATAGATAACCGCAAAATGCAATATCTTTATGCAAGCGGTGACCAACACGTGTTTATGGATATGGAATCCTACGAGCAGGTTGAACTTCCTGCAACAAGTATTGAATATGAATTGAAATTTTTAAAGGAAAACATGGAAGTTCATATTATGATGTATAACCATGAAACTCTTGGAGTTGAATTACCAAACACAGTTGAGCTTGAGGTAACTGAAACTGAACCTGGAATTAAAGGTGACACAGCATCAGGTGGTACAAAACCAGCGACACTTGAAACAGGTTTAATTGTTCAAGTACCATTCTTCATCAACCAAGGCGACAAGCTAATCATTAATACAACTGAAGCTTCTTACGTATCACGCGCATAAATAATGTAAAAAACCTTAGCCGTTATGGCTAAGGTTTTTTTGTTGGAATCCACTATTTTTAATACTTCACGAAATAGTAATAATTAGGAGCCTATTAGCGATTTGGATTTTGCTAAAATGAACCTAGAAAATAATATAAAAGGAAGAGGTGAACAATAATGAAACGAAGGGCTTCTCTTTTGTTCATATGCATTCTTTTAGTGGGAATTGCAGCCGGATGCAGCACCACAAAAGTTAAGTGGACGCTTGATAAAAAACATCAACCCTTTCCCGATTATGTTTTGAACTCATCTGCAAAAGTTCGAGAAACTTATATTATGGCATCCAAATATCCTAAGGTTGTAGCATCAGTTCCATGCTATTGCGGTTGTGTAGTCGAAGGTCATAAAAATAACATGAATTGCTTTATTCAAAAAATGGGAAAAAATAATGCTGTTGAGCAATGGGACTCACATGGTATTTCTTGTGATATTTGTATAAATATTGCACAGGACGCGGTGCAAATGCATCTTGATGGAAAAAATCCAAAGGAAATTTACCATTTAATCACTGAAAAATATAAAGACATGGGGGACCCAACTCCAACACCGGAACCAAAGTAGGGATAGTCCATGAAGAAAATATTAATTGGATGCTACATTTTCATCATTATTGGCATTATCGTTATAATCAGTACGAGTCATAGTATTAATAATAAAGATTCATATGCCTATACTGCCGGTGAAAGGGTATATAACCAGGAGTGTCTTGTCTGTCACGGAGAAACAGGTAAAGGCGAAGGATCAAAAGCCGGGACTGCAATAAATAATCAGCTTTTTTTAAGCGCTGTATCTGATAAAGACCTGTATAACTATGTGAAATATGGCAGGGACGGTACCGCTATGCCCGCGTATGGCCAAAGACTGTCCGAAAAAGAATTAAATAATCTTATAGGTTTTATTAGGAATTGGCAAACGAAGGAAATAAATATTGATGCGCCAAAAACGATTTCCGGTGACCCGGAAAACGGAAAAAAACTTTATATTGTCTATTGCCATAGCTGTCATGGCGAAACTGCTGAGGGTAAAAATAAAATGGGACCGGCCCTCTCCAATGCACAATATTTAAAATATACAACGGATCGGCAAATCTGGATTGGGGTTACTTATGGACGTGAAGACACAAGAATGGGGCCGTCATTGAAGGGTCTAGAAGGAGCAAGACAGATAAAAAAGAATGATATTTCTGACATTGTCAGTTATATTCGTTCATTACAAAAAAAGGAAAAATAGATTCAAACTTACAAGCATTGTAAAAAATAAGACTAGTCAAATAAAAAACCTGCACCCAGCCATTGGATGCAGGTTTTTTGTTGTTTTTTATTTGATGCGGATGACGAAACCAGTCTGATTGACCAAAATTAACAAAATGTTCATTTTCACTCCTGCTGATAAAAAAGAATAAGGATTATATTACTGATTAGATAGTTATGTACAAGGAAATATGTAGTGAGTTATTGATACTATTTTCCTATCTTTTCACAAATTATCTACCAAAATAATCAATTGTGAACATTTTGTGGTGTTTTTTTGACGAAAACACAACGATTTTTCTCCTTTAACAAAATGTTCAAGAGTCAATCAACTTAACGGGTTCGTGAACGATTATATTTATTTCTAAGAGGGCTATAGTAAAAATTAGTATTTTTTAGCGGCAGGTTTCCATGTCAAGGAGGATTAATATGCTTAAAAAGAAATTGTTGGTTTTTGTTGTTCTTACAGCTTTTTTATCCAGCTTATGTTTTCAAAAAGCAAGTGCTGAAACTCCATTTAAAGCAGAAAAATTTCCGTTTAAAGAAATGCAGATTCAGGTAATGCCGGAGTTTGATTATCCTGATAATTGGCCGCAAGGCACACCTTCTTTGCTAGTAGGAATGTATGGAACGATTACTAACAATAGCGGTCAAGATTATGATGGGAAGATTGAAATTCCAATGCCGGCAATGGAAAAAGATTTTCAAGCTAATCTAGTAGCAGAATTTCCTTCAGCGGATAAACCGGAAGTTCAAAGACCCTACGATATTGACAAAGAAATCGGAAATATATCCTGGAAACCGGCTAAGTCCATTAAAAATAACGAGACTTATAAATTTGTCATCGAATACTATGTGAATTCAATTCAAGTAAAAGATAAAAAAAGCTTTACATATTCATTTACAAACCAAGCAGAGATTGACCAACTAAATGTAATCTTTTATGCGCCGATGAATGCAAAAGAAATTCAACTCGAGCCAAAAGCACAGAACAACACTAAAAGCGAATACGGGGAAGAACTTTATTACTATCAATATCAAAACGTAAAGAAAGGGGAAAAGCTCAATTACTCTTTTTCTTATAAAAAGGACGGAACAGAATCTACAATGGATGCTATTAACAAGCAACAGCCGCCAAATGATAGTAGCCATGCAGGTGTAAAAAATGGGACTTCAAAAAGTCAACCATCAAACGATAATTCAAAAAGTCCAATTATTGGTATTGGCGGTGCCATAATTATTGGGATCGCGATTATCATCGCAGGTGTCTTTGTTTTCTTAGGGTTAAAAGGTAAAAAACCGCTGCCATCTAAGACTAAAAAAACAAATAAACACCAACCAAAAAAGGTAACCGTAAAAAAAGAGGGTAAATCAGCAAATGCTGAAGAAAAGAAAGAGCTCCGCAAAAAATTATTAACGGGAAAAATTGATCAAGAAACGTATGAAGAAGAAATGAAAAAATTAATTTAAATGGGGTGAAGGATATGAAAAAAAATACGATTGTAATGCTCTGTGGTTTCATTATTGCCGGGGCCATTGTTTTCTTGCTGATGGCGGCAACTCCCGGGTCAAGTGGAATTGAATTAACCTTGAAGCAGTTAATTGCAACACAGGATCAACATAAAAATGATTTTGTTACAGTTGAAGGAAATATCATTGAGAAATCTATTAAATGGAATCCGGATAAAATAGAATTGAAATTTGATATAAAAGACAGCGAAGGAAATGTTTTACATACAGTTTATAACGGACCAAAACCGGATAATTTCTCAGAAGGGGTTATCGCCATTTTGCAAGGATCGCCAACAACGAAGGATCACTTTAAAGCTGAATCAGTTAAGACCAGATGCCCATCAAAATATGAAGGTAAAGATGTGAAGGATATGAAGAACTACGACCCTAAAACACATAAAGAAAAGACGACTATGCCGCCAAAAGGAAACTAAGAGGCAATCTATAAGAGGGTGACGAGATGTATTTATTTGCTAACGCAACAATTTATATAGGCTTAGCCGTTGCAATTTATTCGCTCCTGGTGATGACTTACGGGATCAGTACGAAGAAGCAAAAATATGTAAACAGTGGCAAAGGTGGAATGATTGCACTTTTTGTTTGTGCAGCCTTAGCGATGCTTTCATTGTTTTATCTTTTAGCAACATCACAATTTCAATACCAGTATGTAACGGATTATACAAGCAGTGAGCTTCCAATTATTTATAAATTTACAGCCCTTTGGGCAGGGAATGCCGGTTCATTGCTTTTATGGACATTTTTCCTAACGCTATACGCAATTATGGTTGCTTTTTCAAGAAAAATGAAAGGAAACCCGATGGTTCCGTATATAGCTGCTATTCTTCTAGCCAATGCGGTTTTCTTCTTTTTCATTCTTGGCTTTGTGGCAAAACCATTTGCAGTTTTAAGCAGCGTTCCTGCTGAAGGCAGAGGCCTAAATCCAATGCTCCAAAACCCCGGGATGATTATACACCCCGTCACGTTATATCTTGGATATGTGGGTCTTTCAGTGCCATTTGCTTTTGCAATGGCCGCACTAATTTTGAAAAACGTTGATGATTTTTGGATTAAAATGACTAGACGATGGACAATTGTTGCTTGGTTATTTTTAAGTCTTGGTAATATCTTTGGTGCCCAATGGGCTTATGTAGAACTTGGATGGGGAGGATACTGGGCATGGGATCCAGTTGAAAATGCCTCATTTATGCCTTGGTTAACAGCTACAGCATTCTTGCACTCCGTTATGATACAAGAACGGAAAAATATGTTGAAGATATGGAATATCAGCTTAATTATTGTTTCTTACGCACTCACCTTATTTGGTACCTTCCTTGTACGAAGCGGTGTTCTAACATCTGTTCATGCATTCGCTAATTCGAATTTAGGATTATACTTCTTAATATTCATGGGTGTTGCGGTAATTGGCTCACTATATGTTGTAATGAGCCGGTATAACCTGCTTAAACGAAGCGCAGGAGAGTTCCAGTCGTTTATTTCAAAAGAAAGCAGTTTTTTATTCAACAATCTTTTACTAGTAGGGGCTGCATTTGCTGTATTCTGGGGTACAATTTTTCCACTTGTTTCTGAGGCTGTTCGCGGCACGAAAGTAACTGTTGGGATTCCATTCTTTAATACTGTAGAAGCACCTATACTCTTATCGATGATGTTTGTTATGGCTGTATGTCCAATGCTTGCCTGGCAGCGATCAACCTTAAAAAATCTTAAGAAAAACTTCTTAATTCCAGCCATTCTGGCTGTCGCTGGTATGGTGTTGATGGTTGTTCTTGGAATCCAAAAAGCATGGGCGGTAATTGGATATGGAGTTATTATTCTATTATTTATCACTCATTTCTTAGAGTTTTATAGAGGCGTAAAGGCAAGAAGAAAAATGACCGGCGAAAGCGCATTCAATGCTTTGTACCGATTAATGGTTAAAAATCGCCGTCGATATGGCGGCTACTTAGTTCACCTTGGGATTGCATTTATAACAATGGGAATTATTGGTTCACAAAACTATGACCTGCAAACAATGAAAACGGTTAGTTTAGGTCAATCAATCGATATTGGCGCATATCGGATTAATTATGAGCGCCTTGATCAGAAAAAAGAAGGTACAAATGACATCGTTTATGCTGATGTAACCGTTTTTAAAGATGGTAAACGAATTGGCTCCTATGAACCTAAAAAAATATTTTACGGGAACACAGATGCTGAGCCATCATCAGAAGTAGCGATCATCTCATCGTTGAAAGAGGATTTATACATTGTATTGAGTGCTTGGGAAAATGATGGAAAGGCAACATTTGTTGTGAAAGTAAATCCAATGATGGACTGGTTATGGATTGGTTCTTTCATGATTGTTATCGGTTCACTTTTTGCAGTCTGGAAAGGAAAATATCAAAATATCACTCCAAGATACACAGGAGTAAGCAAAGAGGTGTCTTGACGTGAAGAGTAAATTTTATTTTGGGCTGCTCATGATCGCGTTTATTTTTCAAGCTTCATTCTTTTCGGTAGAAGCTAAGCAAATTGACTATAAATCTGCGGAATTCAAAGCAGTTGCTTCTCAATTTAATTGTACATGCGGATGTGGACAGGATCATTACGAATGTGATCCTAATACATGCAGCCTGACGAAGTCTTTTAAACAGGACCTGGTTTCGATGATGAATAAGGGCTGGGATAAGAACAAAATTCGCGATTACTACGTCAATATTTATGGGGAAGAGATTTTGACAGCTCCTGAAAAAAGCGGATTTAGCTTAACGGCATGGGTTCTGCCATTTGTAGTATTAGGACTTGCAGCTGCTTCGTTGTTCTTTGTCATTCGTAAATGGGTAAAGAAGAAAGGAATAGATGAAATTACGCTGGACGATGAAATCTCCAAGGATGTGGTAGAAGGCGAAATCCTTTCTTCCATGATTGATGAAGAACGTAAAAAGTATCTTTAGGATGTGAACAAAATGCATGATATTTCAATTATTTCAATGATTTTTACAGCTGTTCTTGCGCTCTTGTGCCTATTTCTTATCCTGATACCTTTTTTTAAGTGGGATTCGTATTTAAATTTTAGTAGTAAGGGTCAAGATTTAGTTGGGACTAAAGAGGCTCTCTTGACAACTCTTAATGAATTAGAGTTCGAGTACAAAATGGATAAAATATCATCTGCAGACTATAAAAATCTTAAGAAACAATATGAGTCGCAAGTGGCGCTCATGATGAAGGAAGATGAGCAGATGGGAGATGCTCATGTTGATAAAGATTTATTGGCTGATGTGGAACGGGAAATTGAAGAGCAAATGCGTGAGCTTTTAAAGAAAAAGGGGGAAGGAAAGTGATCAGGAAAATCATCCTTCTTTTCCTTGGACTGATGTTGCTAATCCCGATAAACGAATCAGCAGCTTCTAATTCAAAGGTTACAATTGATATGAACTACCTGGTTGTTACCACAGCAGAGGATGGTTCAACCAATATTTCGACCATGGCGGACTATACGAATACAGGTTCAGAAGAATATAAAGGCGACGGAAATGACGAAGGTGTTTTAAAGGTATCCCTGCCTGCTGATGCTACAAACCTTTCTATTTTAGATAGTAAGATTGCGTTTAAAAAGACAGATACAGGGTTTATTACAACCGAGCCTATTCCGGGAAATAAAAGCGTTGGCTTGCAATACAGCTATAGAATATCAATGGGGAAAGTTATTAATCTCAAATTCGATTATCCTGTCCAAATTATGCAGGTGCTCGTTCCGGATGGAATGGGGAGTGTAGAGTTTAAGGGAGTAGAATCTTCCAATCAAGGACTCTATAATTTTGACAACAAAAATTATTGGGAGTATAGCGTCGAAGGTATTCATGTAAACAAACCCTTTACTCTTGAGTATAACAAAGACAAACTGCCCGCAGCTGAAAATACGAAAAAAACAGATACAACAAGCGATAGTGCAAAGAGTGGATCTGTTACAAGGTCAGCACCGGCTTTCCATAACCCCGGACATATACGGATGTGGGAACAATCACCATTGCACAGCTTCAATCCACATATCTTCTTGATTGTCTTGTTAGCTATGATTATTTCCGGAATTTCTTATTATGCTTACTTTAGAAGGAAAGCAAAATTGGAAGAAGAAAGAATTGAAGCAGACAAAGATGAAAAAGCGTTTAAGCTTCTTATAGCAAAACAAAAAGCGATTATGGATAAAATCATCGAGTTGGAAGAGACACTGGGTAATGGTGAATTGACGGAAAATGAATATCATGCAAAGCTCGATGCTTATAAACACCATCTAGTGCAAGTGAAATTGAAATTAAGGAAATTTATCGAATAAAGCCGGGAAGGGAGGGACTGCAGATGATTGAAATAAAAAGGCTTATTAAACAAGCAGACAATAAGTTAATTTTACGTGGTATCGACCTCTCAATTAAAAAAGGAGAAACGGTAGCCATTCTAGGGCCAAACGGTGCAGGAAAAAGCACTCTTTTGAAGGTGCTTGCAAGCCTTATTAAGCCCACATCCGGTCTAGTTAAGATTAATGGTATGGATTTAAAAAAAGAGCACCTAAAAATAAAAAAAAAATTAGGTTATTTACCCCATTCCAGCTTACTGTATGATCATTATTCTCCATTAGAAAACCTTGTTTTCTTTGGAAATGTATATGGAATTACTAATGTTGAAAAAAGAGCAGTTGAGCTTGTTAAAGAAGTAGGCTTATCCTTCTTTTTAAATGAACCCGTAAAGAATTTTTCACGCGGAATGATTCAAAGAATCGCCATTGCGCGCGCCATAATTCATGAACCGGAGGTTTTGTTATTAGATGAACCTCATACAGGATTGGATCAAGGCGCGATTGCAATTTTAAACAATGTAATCCTTACCATGAAGGAAAAAGGCACAACGACCTTAATGGTTACCCATGATTTCAAACAAGCGGCTGAAATCTGTGACCGAATCATTATTGTGAAAAATGGAAAGATTGTTGATGATTTTAATATTGAAGACCGTGATTTAGGTTATGTTTCTGAAAAATATCAGTTACAAACGGAGGGAGTATCATAACAATGCTTAGAACAGCCCTCTTACTGGCCAAGAAAGATTTATTATCAGAACTTAAAACGAAACAAATTTTAGTAACGATGATTATTTTTGCCGGGCTGGTTATATTGGTGTTCAGTTTTGCCTTTGATCCTGCTAACAATACCACAAGAGCAGTTATACCTGGGGTAATTTGGGTCATCATTGTATTCTCGGGTATTTTAGGGCTTAATCGCTCATTTATATCGGAGCAACGAAATGAAACGATGCAAGGATTATTGGTAGCGCCTATGGATGCATCCAGCATCTTTTTAGGTAAGTTTATGGCCAATTTCGCAATGATATTAATAGTAGAAATTGTTTCAATACCGTTTTTATTCTTATTATTTAATTTCCAAGTTCTTGGCGGTATTCAGTATTTCATTTTAGTACTATTTATCGGGAGCTTTGGCTTTATCGGGATCGGTACGTTTTTAGCAGCCCTGGCCGCTAATTCTAAAAGCAGTGAAATGCTTCTTCCGTTACTACTATTTCCGATCACAAGCCCTATCTTAATTGGAGTTGTCCAGGCGACCAGGATCATTTTAACGAATATAGAAAAATTATCAAGTGCATTGGCGTGGGTTCAATTGGTCACTGCCTATGATGTGATCTTTTTTGTTCTTTGTTTTTTATTAATTGAATATGTGCTGGAGGTTTAGGAGATGAGTATGAATCTCGAACGAGAGCAAGCTGCGTTACCTATTTTGGAATCCGAACAAACAAATGCTCCAAGACAAACAAAAATATTGTTTGGTGCGACCGTAGTCGCCATAATGGCGGCTATTTACCTAATCTTTATGTATGCACACATTGAGAAAACGATGGGTGTTGTCCAAAAAATCTTTTATATTCATGTCAGCTCTGCATGGTGTGCATTTTTAGCATTCTTTGTAACATTTATCTACAGTATTTTATATCTAGTAAATCGGAAAAGAATTTTTGACACCTATGCTTTTGTGTCTGCAGAAATAGGTGTAGTCTTTACTACTATTGTATTAACAACAGGTCCTATCTGGGCGAAATCCTCCTGGAATACATGGTGGGTATGGGAACCGCGGTTAATTACGACTCTTATCCTTTGGTTCATCTATATGGCTTATATTATGATTCGTCAGATGGATGGAGTTTGGGATAAAAAGGCAAGACTTGCAGCTGTATTTGGAATTCTCGGTTTTGCTGACGTTCCAATTGTATTCTTTGCCATTCGTTGGTGGCAAACTAAATTCCATCCAATCGTATTTGGTAAAGGTGTTTCTCAGACAGGCGGCGGAATTGAAGGGAACATGATGGTTGCCCTGTTAGCGACCATTGTTGCATTAACGCTACTATATACTTATTTCCTTCAAAAAGGAGTTTCTTTTGAAAATATGAGAATTAAAGTAGATCAGTATAAAGAAAAACTGCGCGAAAGCTTGGAAAAATAGGGGGAGATTATAATGGGATTCGTTTATGGAGCTTATTCAGTTGCTTGGTTAGTGATTTTTGGCTATCTATTAATCATTGGAAAGCGTCATACAAAGCTAAAAAAGGAAATTGAATTCTTAAAACAACTGGAAAAATAAACAATCGAAATAGGCCTGTTTATTATTAAAAGGTCTTGTTACTGGTCTTGTTACTTCATGTGTCAGGAGGTACTACGATGAATTTACGAGTTGTTAGATTACTCGTGTTAGTTCTATTGGTCGGAATGTTTAGTTTTTTTGCCTACAGTTTAGTTAGTAAGGCTAAACATACGGATGTTGGTGATAAAGCTTATAATTTTAAACTCCCAAACCTGGACGGCAGCAATACAAAGCTCTCGGATTTTAAAGGCCAAGTGGTTGTGATAAATTATTATGCAACCTGGTGTGCACCATGTAAGGATGAAGCACCTGAGCTGGAGTCATTTGGAAAAGATTACGGAGATAAATACAAGCTAATTATGATCAACAGAGGTGAAACGAAGGATCGGGTAAAACAATTCCTTAAGAAGTATAATACTCCTGCAACTTATTTATTTGATTATAATGCCAAAGTTTCAAAATTGTTTAATGTTACCGGGCAGCCGGAAACCTTTGTTGTTGATAAGCAAGGTGTAATTAGAGTGCATTATAATGGACCGCTTACTGAAATGCAGCTATATAATTATGCAAAAAAATATGAATAAATAAATGTATAGAAAAAGGATTGAGCCCGGCATAAATGGTTCAATCCTTTTTCTATAGGTTAAAAGGCTGCTCTATAATGAAACTCTGCAGTAACACTTGCTTTGACGAGAATCTGCCCTGGCTCAAATTGAGTCGAGCTAATCCCTTTGACGAATGTTCCGGGTTGATGATAAATGGGTTGAACGTTATAGCCCCCTTCCATAACCAAAGTTGGAGTTGGAATTAACGTGACGTTTAGCGTTTTTGCGATTGTTTTTGCTTTTTCAATTGCATTATTTAATGAGAGTGCTAATGCCTGTTGGTAAAAGGTATCTTTGTTTTTAGCTGTAAATTGAACATTTGCGACATAGTTTACTCCGTTCTGAACCGCTGTATCAACGATTTTTCCAATCATTGATAGATCTTCTATTTTAACTTGCAAAATATGGGTTACTTTATACCCTCTAAAAATTTGTTTCCCTTGTTCAAAATCATAATCTGATTCAATTCGGTAATCAAATGTTTGCAAATGATCTTTTGCTATCCCCAGTGATAAAAGAGAATTAATCACCTTTGTCACTTCAAGAGAATTCTGTTGCTGTGCTGAAATCAGTTCTTTTTTCTCCGAAATCACCCCAAGGTTTACTGAAGCGGAGTCAGGTTTAATCGCTAATTCCGCTTCACCACTTACTTTGATTAATTGACCCTTACGAGGCTGTCCATTTGGGCTGTGCGGCTGGAATCCATACACTTTTCATTTCTCCCTCCATACATCTTTCTTAATATAGAATACGGCTCTATTGGAAGAAATGTTCTTAAATATTAGTTCTATTAATAATAAAAAAATAGAATAAATACATATTTTGAAAGAGTTGAAGGAATTGAAAGTCATATTGTGTCAAGATAGGCATACATTTTAAATAATGAGACAAGCAACAACAAGGAGGAAGCTTTGTGGAAACCATTTTAAACTTTTTGCCCAAAAATATTGCCGCCCTAATCGAACAAATCCCTCCTAATCAAAAAGATGAGTTAGAAGAAATTCGAATACGGATTAATCGACCGATTGAGATAACGTTAAAGGGGGCTCCCAGGTTCTTATCTTATATTATTCAACCTGAGGATGCTTTCAATTTAATGAATAAAATAAGCCATTTCTCCATTTATACTCTTGAGGAAGAACTCAAGCAAGGGTTTATCACCGTTTCCGGAGGTCATCGGATTGGGCTTGCAGGCAAGGTCATTCTTGAGGCGGGCAAGGTCAAAGCAATTCGGGATGTTTCTTCTTTTAATATCCGTATTGCCAGAGAAAAGGTTGGAATTGCCGAACCAATTATCCCATTTGTTTTTAAAGGCATTTGGCTGCATACAATGGTGATCGGACCGCCGCAAACGGGGAAAACAACACTTTTGCGTGATCTCGCAAGAATCATTTCAACGGGGAACATGAAAAACGGGATACAGGCAAGTAAAGTCGGCATTGTGGATGAGCGTTCTGAAATTGCAGGATGTGTAAATGGTGTACCTCAATTAACCTTTGGACATCGGCTGGATGTACTTGATGCATGCCCTAAGGCGGAGGGGATGATGATGATGATTCGCTCAATGAGCCCTGATGTTTTGATTGTCGATGAAATTGGCCGAAAAGAAGATGCTGAAGCAATACAAGAGGCTGTACATGCAGGAATTAAGCTCATAATGACTACACATGGGACCAGCTTTGAGGAAATAAGGAATAGACCTTCTTTAAAAGAAATTCTAGACCAACAAATTTTTGAGCGATTTGTTGTTTTAAGCAGGAAAGCAGGACCTGGAACCATCACACGGATTTTGGATGAAAATGGTAAAGAAATGAATCATAAAGTGAGTGTGACATAAATGATTAAGATTATAGGTGCCATATTTATTATTGTCGCAACCACTTGGACAGGCTTTGAGGCATCACGGCACTTAAGTGAACGGCCAAGACAACTTAGACAGTTAAGATCAGCCTTACAATCACTTGAAGCTGAAATCATGTATGGACATACTCCGTTACATGAAGCGGCAAGAAGGTTAGCAGCCCAGCTTTCAAAGCCCCTTTCATGGTTTTTTGAAGCCTTTGCCAAGAAATTAACCGATTCAGAAACAACAGTAAAAGATGCCTGGGAAAATAGTTTAAAAGAGGTTTGGAAGTTAACAGCTTTAAAGCAAGGAGAATTTGAAATCATGAAACAATTTGGAGAAACCCTTGGCCGGCATGATCGCTTTTCCCAACAAAAACAAATCATGCTGACTTTAACTCATCTTGAAAGAGAAGAAGCCGACGCTATTGATCGACAGGCAAAGTACGAAAAAATGGTAAAGAGTCTCGGGTTCCTATCAGGTTTGTTATTGATCATTTTATTATTTTAGGGGGAAATTGAATGGGCTTAGATGTGGATATTATATTTAAAATAGCCGGGGTGGGAATTGTAGTGGCGTTTTTGCATACGGTCCTTGATCAGGTCGGGAAAAAAGAATACGCACAATGGGTCACATTATTTGGGTTTATTTATATATTGTTTCAAGTTGCCTCAATTGTTGATGATCTCTTCCAAAAAATAAAATCAGTATTCTTGTTTCAATAAAGGGGGGCTCTGCCATTGAAATCATTAAAGTAGTCGGTTTGGCACTTATTGGCACCTTTCTCGCGCTAATTGTTAAGGAGCAAAAACCAAATATTGCTTTTCTCTTGATTGTTTTTGTTGGCTGTACCATCTTTCTTTTTTTAGTAGATAAAATTTCTGAAATTATTAATATGCTGGAAAAATTAGCTGTGAATGCAAATGTGAATATGGTCTATGTCGAAACCATTCTTAAAATAATTGGAATTGCCTATATTGCTGAATTTGCCGCACAAATTACAAAGGATGCAGGGCAGGGGGCGATTGCTTCAAAAATCGAATTGGCAGGTAAAATACTGATACTCGCCATGGCCATACCTATTTTAACCGTTATGATTGAAACCATCATCAAATTGATTCCAAACTAAAAACAGATAACCTTTTTTAAGAAGAGGTGGAGAAAAGAAATGAAGCACAGGCTGCAGATTATTCCTATTATTATTCTCTTATTCTTTTTTTTTAATATTCCAATGGTACAAGCTGCTGAAAATACTAAGGACTCCTCTTCGCCTCTGTCACCGCAGCAATTGGTAGATGCCCAGCTTAAAACAATGGATTTAACTGATTTAAAGCAATTTTGGGCTGATGTCAATAATAAGTATGGGGGTTACCTTCCTGAGAGCCAAAAGGGAAGCTTGTATGACTTTATCAAGGGAGAGAAAAAGTTTTCTTTAAAAGAGTGGGGACAAGGGATATTAAAATTTGCTTTTCAGGAGTTTGTTGCAAATGGGAAATTGCTTGGCTCGCTGATTATGTTAACGATTTTCAGTATGTTCCTTCAATCTATGCAAAATGCGTTTGAAAAAAGCACGATTAGTAAGGTTGCCTATTCAATCGTCTATATGGTACTGGTGATAATTGCTCTTAATAGTTTCCATGTGGCTATAAGTTATACAAATGAAGCGATTGGGTCGATGATATCATTCGTGCTCGCACTTATTCCGCTTTTGCTCGCTTTAATTGCAGCTTCCGGCGGACTGGTCTCAGCAGCTTTCTTCCACCCGGTAATTTTATTTCTAATGAATATAAGCGGTTTATTTATGCAGTATATTATTTTGCCTCTCCTTTTCTTAGCTGCACTGCTCAGCATTGTAAGTACCATGTCAGAACAATATAAAGTGACCCAGCTGGCACAGCTCCTGAGAAACTGGAGTATCGGGTTAATGGGGCTTTTTCTAACAGTATTCCTGGGTGTCATTTCGGTCCAGGGGGCGTCAGCTGCCGTAACGGATGGTGTAACCATAAGGACAGCTAAATTCATTACCGGTAATTTCATCCCGGTTATTGGAAGGGTATTTACGGACGCGACAGATACGGTCGTTAGTGCATCTGCCCTTTTAAAAAATACAGTCGGTATTGCAGGGGTGGCGATCCTTTTAATCATAGTGGCTTTTCCGGCGATAAAAATATTAATGATTGCCTTTATTTATAAATTTGCAGCCGCTATCCTGCAGCCATTAGGCGGCGGCCCGGTTATTACGTGTTTGGATATTATAAGCAAGAGTGTCATTTATGTATTTGCAGCACTTGGAATCGTGTCGCTGATGTTTTTTCTAAGTATAACCGTGATTGTTGCCGCAGGAAATTTGACAATGATGATGCGATAGGGGTGAGAGAAAATGGATTTTTTGAAAGAGTGGGTAACAAATATTATCCTTTTTATTCTGCTTGCAACTGTCATTGATATGCTCCTTCCAAATACAAGTATGCAAAAATATACGAAAATGGTTACTGGCTTACTTTTGATAGCTATTATTCTCACCCCAATTTATAAATTAATATCTAAGGATTTTGAATCGACACTGGCTTCTATCCCTTCTTTTCAAGCACCGGGCGAAAAAAACATGAAAAATTCAATAGATTTAAAGAAAAAAGAAATACAAGCCTCCCAACATGCATATATTTTAGAACAAATGGCTGTCCAGCTGAAAAAGAGTGCTGAGGAGGAGTTGATGAAAAAATACGGATTACAAATAGCGAAAATAGATATTTCTACTAACGAAAAAAGTGACCAAGCATTCCCTGATAACCTCCAAAAGGTTTCGGTTCTTTTGAAACAACCGGATAATAAAGTGAAAGCAGTAGAAGCAATAAAACCAATCGTCATTAACACAGATACACCTCCTCCATCACAAGCATCAACAACAGAAAAAACGGAAAAAATCGCAGCATTTCTATCGGGAAAATGGAATGTAACAGAGAAAACAGTTGAAGTCTCGATTGAAGGGGGGATAGACAAGAAAAATGGATAAAAACCAAGGGCCTATTTCATGGTTAAAAAAATTATTAATAAAGGAAAACAAACCCGATAAAAAAACAGGAAAATATCACTACTTGATTCTTGTGCTGTGCATTGGGGCTGCCTGCATGCTCGTGGGAAATATGCTCTTTAAAACAGATTCAACTGCTTCTGTTATACCAACCTTAAAAAACCAACAAGCTAATTCCAGTGATGTACCGGCATTTGGAATGAAAAATAACTCTAGTAATAAGACAATTGCTGATTATGAACAAGAATATGAGAACCAGCTTAAGAAAGCAATTGAGGATATGTTGGGTGTTAACAATGTAACAGTAGTTGTTAACATTGATTCAACCGATAAACAAGTTCTTGAAAAAAATAAGAATACTAAATCGCAAACAACGGAGGAAACAGACCAAAGTGGTGGACATCGTAAAGTACAAGACTCTTCTTCAGATGAACAGGTGGTTATTACCCGTAGTGGTGATAAAGAGGTTCCTATTGTATTAGAAACAAAAAAACCCGAAATTCGAGGTGTATTGATTGTTGCTAAAGGTGCTGAAAATATACAGGTTAAACAGATGATTGTTGAAGCGGTAACAAGGGCTTTAGATGTACCAAGTTATAAAGTTGCCGTTACGCCTATGTTTAAAAAATAGAAGGGGGATTATATAATGCTATTGAAAAAACAAACAGTATGGTTATTAACAATGTTAAGTTTAGTAGTTGTATTATCGGTTTATTACATTACTTCTCCGGAGCAAAAAAGTAATGATTTAGCAGCAGTTAAACAAAATGCCAAAGATCAAATAGATCAGCAGCAAACCAAGTCAAAAACGGTTGCCAAGGATGGAAAAACAACGGTTTCTCAAGTAGCCGGTGATGATGAGTTTACAGCCCTTCGTATGAAACTTGAAGATCAGCGCAGTGAACAGAAAGCGGATTTAACTGCAATTGTAGCATCTACTGACATTCCTGCAGATCAACGAAGCAAAGCAATGGATCAAATGCAAAAATTAAGTCAAACGGCCCAAAAAGAAGAAATTCTTGAAACCTTGATTAAAACAATGGGCTATGAAGATGCACTTGTAAGAGCAGATGGAGAACAAGTAAGAGTCACAGTAAAATCTAAGAAACAGCCAACGCCATCAGCAGCCAATGAAATTATTCAAAAGGTCAAAAAAGAAATTGGTGAAACCAATTACGTTGCAGTTGAATTTCAGCCTTCCAAATAATAAGCTTATAAATGAAAGTGGAAAAAAGGAAAGCTCAGCTTTCCTTTTTTTGTTTAATGGCTGATAAAACTGGAGAAAATAAACATTTGAGAGTGAATTGAAAGCTTCAAAATTCACATTTTATACAAAAACTATTAAGATAAAAGAAGAAGCCCAATCAAAAAATGCTTGCGATTTATAGGATTGAACTTTTACAATGTATTATCGTATAGTATTAGTAGCTAGTCACAATTAAGTAGTACAAGGAGTGTTACTCAATGTTAAAAGTACAAGAAATTCGCGAATTGATAAAATTAGTTGACCAGTCCAGTATCGATGAATTTGTATACGAAAACGAAGGTTCAAAAATTAAAATGAAGAAGAATGCTATTTCAACTGTGACAGCTTTCCAACCGGCTGCAGTGGAGGTAGTTCCTGCTGTACAAACAGTTCCGGTACAAGCTAGCGCACCTGTTACGCAGGTGCAGGAAACAAAACAGGAAGTAGCAAAAGTAGAAACTAATAATCAGGTAGATACAGCTAATTTACACAAAATTACTTCTCCAATGGTTGGGACCTTCTATGCTTCACCAACTCCGGATACTGATGTGTATGTAAAAGCAGGCTCTCAAGTATCAAAGGATTCAATCGTTTGTATTGTTGAAGCAATGAAATTATTTAATGAAATTGAAGCAGAAGTAAATGGTGAAATTGTTGAAGTACTTGTTAAAAATGGACAATTAGTAGAATACGGGCAGCCTTTATTTTTAGTAAAGCCTGAATAAGGAGCGATAACAGGATGATAAAAAAACTGTTAATTGCAAACAGAGGAGAAATTGCAGTCAGGATTATTCGAGCTTGCAGGGAAATGGGCATTGAATCTGTTGCCGTATTTTCCGAGGCTGATCGTGAAGCCCTGCATGTACAGCTTGCGGATGAGGCATATTGCATTGGACCTACTTCATCAAAAGACAGTTATTTAAATTTCACAAATATTATAAGTGTTGCTATACTGACAGCCTGCGATGCCATACACCCCGGTTATGGTTTCCTCGCAGAGAACGCTGACTTCGCAGAGCTTTGCCGTGAATGTAATATTACATTTGTTGGTCCAAGTCCTGAAGCAATCACAAAAATGGGGACAAAGGACATCGCTAGAGAAACGATGCGTGAAGCAGGCGTTCCTATCGTACCGGGATCTACGGGAATCATTAATGATATTGATGAGGCATTAGAATTAGCAGGTAAAATTCAGTACCCGGTCATTATCAAAGCAACGGCAGGCGGAGGAGGCAAAGGAATCCGTGTTGCTAAAAATGAACAGGAATTAATAAAAGGAATCAATATAACACAGCAGGAAGCATTAACGGCATTTGGAAATCCCGGTGTATACATAGAGAAGTATATTGAGGATTTCCGACATGTTGAAATTCAGGTGCTTGCGGACTCCTATGGAAACACGATCCATTTAGGGGAGCGCGATTGCTCCATTCAACGCAGACTTCAGAAGCTTCTTGAAGAAACACCTTCACCGGCCTTAGATGGGGAAATTCGTGAAGAAATGGGAAATGCTGCCGTAAAAGCAGCAAAAGCAGTTGATTATTCAGGTGCTGGCACGGTAGAATTTATATATGACTACCGAAATCGTAAATTTTATTTTATGGAAATGAACACGCGGATTCAGGTGGAGCATCCTGTAACTGAATTGGTCACTGGTATTGACCTTGTTAAAGAGCAAATTCGTGTTGCTTCCGGTGAAAGATTAACGCTAAATCAAAAGGATGTTACGTTTACAGGATGGGCAATTGAGTGTAGAATCAATGCTGAAAATCCAGAAAAGAACTTCATGCCATCAGCAGGAAAGATTCATATGTATTTGCCGCCAGGTGGATTAGGAGTACGAATCGATTCTGCAGCATATCCGGGATATATAATTCCGCCTTACTATGATTCCATGATTGCGAAAGTCATCACATACGGCAATAGCAGAGAAGAAGCAATATCAAGAATGAAGCGTGCACTAAGTGAATTTGTTATCGAAGGCATTCATACAACCATTCCGTTTCATTTGAAACTGCTGGAACATGAAAAATTCGTTGAAGGACAATTCAATACGAAGTTTCTTGAATTGCATGATGTGATGAAGTCTATTTAAAATCTGGAGGTGTTCTTTATGAGCGAGTACAGTGTCTTGGAAATGGATCAAGGAAATAATGGTCTTGGAAAAGTAGAAATTGCCCCGGAAGTTATTGAAGTAATTGCCGGTATTGCAGCGTCCGAAGTGGAAGGTGTAGCGGGCATGCGCGGTAATTTTGCAACTGGTGTGGTGGAACGATTAGGGAAAAAGAACCATGGTAAGGGCGTTAAAGTAGAATTAACAGAGTCAGGAATTAAAGTTGATGTATACTGCTTAATGAAATTCGGTGTCTCTATTCCAAGTGTTGCAGGAAGAATACAGGATAACATTCGTCAAGCATTGCTCAATATGACAGCATTGGATGCTGAAGAAGTGAACATACACGTGGTGGGCATACAATTTGAAAATCAGAAACATGAACCGGAAATTGAACAAGAACTATAAAATGTAAAAACCAAAGGATGTATCTCCTTTGGTTTTCTTATTTCCTTATAATAAAATAGTAACTTAACAAGAAAAAAATATCGTTTGTACAGTGCGAATCATTTTTAGTTATGCTATTATCTTTTTATGTGCAAAACAATAAGACTACTTTAAAATTTTCCGTCAAATCCGGAATTAAACGTAAGTTTATACTCGACAAATGCCCATCATCATGTACGAAAAATAGACAAAATTAATTTATTATCTCTAAAGGAGTTAACGGTATAATGAAAAGAAGAACCGCAAGGGAAAAAGCGTTACAGGCACTTTTTCAAATCGATGTTAGTAATACCGAACCATCTTCAGCAATTGAACATGTTCTAGAAGGAGAGGCAGGCGACGAATATCTAACAATGCTCGTTACAGGAGTAGTCGAACAAAAAAATGATATTGATCTGCTGATTAAAGAAAATCTTGAAAAATGGTCAATTGATCGTTTGGCAACCGTTGATAGAAACTTGCTAAGAATAGCTGTTTATGAATTAAAATTCGCGCAAAATGATGTTCCGGAAAATGTTATTTTAGATGAAGCTATTGAAATAGCTAAAATATACGGCGACGACCAATCCAGCCGGTTTATAAATGGTGTTCTTTCAAAGATAAAACAAAAACTTATTAATGATTAATTAACTTATAATATCTTTTATCAATAGGAGGAAGCGAAATGTCTGCGATCATAATTGATGGTAAAAAAATAGCGGCTAAAAAAAGACTTGAAATTGCTCAAGATGTTCAAAAATTAAAGGATACAGGTGTTACCCCCGGCTTAGCCGTTATACTGGTTGGAAATAACCAAGCATCAAGAACCTATGTAAACAGTAAAGAAAAGACTTGCCGTGAACTTGGAATGAATTCCATATTAATTGAATATCCAGAGACGGTTTCGGAAGAAGAACTGCTTGGGAAAATCGAAGAACTGAATGGAGATCGAAATATCCATGGGATTTTAGTTCAACTTCCGATCCCAAAACATATTGATGAGACAAAAGTAATTGAAACAATTTCCCCATTAAAAGATGTTGATGGCTTTCATCCAATTAATATTGGAAGAATGATGACGGGGCAGGATGCATTTTTACCATGTACTCCTTATGGTGTTATGGTGCTTTTGGAAGAATCAGGAATTTCAATCGAGGGTAAAAATGTGGTTATAGTTGGGAGAAGCAATATTGTCGGCAAGCCTTCAGGACAATTATTTCTTAATCAAAATGCAACCGTAACATATTGTCATTCAAAAACACAGGATTTAAAGGTACATACTGCCCAAGCGGATATTATTGTTGCTGCCGTAGGGATAGCGAATTTTATTAAAGCTGATCATATAAAACCCGGTGCTGTCGTTATTGATGTGGGAATAAATCGAAATGAAGCAGGTAAACTTTGTGGTGACGTTGATTACCAAGAAGTGAGTGAGAAAGCAGGCTATATAACTCCGGTTCCCGGAGGGGTAGGTCCAATGACCATAACGATGCTTATGTACAATACTTTAAAATCGGCCAAGAATGGTGCATGCTTGTAAATTATTTTTTATCTTATGTAAGTTGGAAATTGTCCTTATCTCTTATTGTTATTTAAGTCCTTTCCCGTGGATGGCGGACAAAAAAAGGAACTAAATATATAATGGATAAGGACAGTTTTTATTGTTTTGTCCTATCATAAAAAGTTAATGTTATGAACTTTGAGGGGTGTCTAGCTTCAGCGCCTTGGGGCTCGAGGTCATAAGCCAATCCGGCAAGAAGGTTAAAGAGCAACCTTCTAGCCGGCTCGTCTTATGCTTGTCACCCCTGGGCAAGGCGCTTCCGCTTTTCTATAGAGGAGTATTTTTATGCAGGAGCAAAGGTATTTATCAATAAACGCACTAACAAAGTATATAAAAAGAAAATTTGATGCGGATCCTCATTTGCATAATATTCATGTAAGAGGGGAAATTTCGAATTTTAAACAGCACTCAAGCGGGCATATGTATTTTACCTTAAAGGATGAAAAAGCACGGATTCTTGCCGTGATGTTTTCCAGCCAATCAAGGTCTATGAAATTTTCGCCTGAAAATGGGATGAAGGTAATAGTTAAGGGTGATATCACAGTTTACGAACCGGGCGGTCAATATCAAATTTACATAAAAGAAATGCAGCCTGACGGAATTGGAGAATTATTTTTAGCTTACGAGCAATTGAAACAAAGGCTGGAATTGGAAGGATTATTTGCCCCTGAAAATAAAAAGCTTATTCCACTATATCCTAAAACCGTGGGTGTTATAACCTCTCCAACCGGAGCTGCCATTAGAGATATTATTACAACCATTAAAAGGCGATTTCCGATTGTCAATATTCTTGTTTTCCCTGCACTGGTACAAGGCGATAATGCTGCACAATCGATTGCCGGGGCGATTGAAAAAGCCAATCAGATGACAGGTATCGATGTGTTAATTGTCGGACGCGGGGGAGGCTCGATTGAAGAGCTTTGGGCATTCAACGAAGAACTGGTTGCTAGAGCTATTTTTAACTCAAACATTCCTATAATCTCAGCGGTCGGCCATGAAACAGATTTTACAATTGCTGATTTTGTTGCAGATTTGCGTGCTCCAACTCCTACCGGCGCGGCTGAACTTGCTGTGCCGCATATTGAGGAATTAATGGAGAGAGTGTTACAGCGCAAAACCCGTTTGCTTCGGGCAATGAACGAAAAGTTTCGCTTTGATAAAGAGCGTTTAAATCGTGCTAAAAAATCATATGCTTTTCGATATCCTCATCGTCTTTATGAACAGAAGCTTGAACAAGTCGATAAATTAACGGAACTGCTCGTACGTGGTGCTTCAAGGCTTACATTGCTGAAAAGGGGACAGCAGGAAAACCTAAATAAAAGGCTATTACGGAATCATCCTAGTGAAGCTTTAGGTGAAGCAAAAAATCGCTTTGTGAGGTCACAAAAAGATATTCATCGTGTGATGAAGCAAATCCTTTTAAAGAAACAAACGGAATTTGACTCGTGTCTTTCAACCTTACAGGCCTTGAGTCCTTTAAAAATTATGGAACGCGGGTATAGTCTTGTGTACAAAGATGAAAACCGGCTAGTAAAAAGTATTAAACAAATAAAAATGAATGAATCGGTACAAATTCAATTAACCGATGGAAACCTTTTCTGTAAAGTGGAAACAATAAAGGAGAATGAAAAGGATGGAAACTGAAAAAAATTTAACATTTGAAGATGCAATGAATAAGCTTGAACAAATTGTGGATAGGCTGGAAGAAGGAGATGTCCCATTAGAGGAAGCAATCGCTTTCTATAAAGAAGGGATGGAACTTTCCAAGATTTGTCATAATAAATTAAAAAGTGTTGAAAATCAACTAACACAAATCATTACAGAGGATGGACGAACGGAAAGTTTTTCAATTGAAGAGGAGGAATAGACTTGGAAACCGGGTTGCTGAATGCGTTTGCCCACGAATATAAACTGCTGCTTGAAGCAGAGCTTCGGACTCTGGTGGATAAGCTTAATGCTCCTCCTGTGATTAAAGATGCGATGCACTATTCCCTTGGAGCAGGTGGAAAACGGATTCGTCCGTTATTGTTATTTGCGACTTTGGATGCATTTGGGATCGATCCTAAGAGAGGATTACTTGCTGCATCAGCCATTGAGATGATCCATACTTATTCTTTAATCCACGATGACCTTCCAAGTATGGATGACGATGACCTGAGAAGAGGAAGGCCGACCAATCACAAAGTGTTTGGTGAAGCAGTTGCCATCCTTGCCGGGGATGCTTTATTAACCTATAGCTTTGAAGTAATGGGGAAAATTCCGAACGAATATGCTTCATCTGAAACAAAACTAAGACTTGTTATTGAGCTGGCAAAAGCAGCCGGAACGGAAGGAATGGTTGGGGGTCAAGTTGCTGATATGGAAGGTGAAGAAAAGACACTTTCACTTGAAGAGCTTGAGTATATACATATTCATAAAACAGGAAAGCTTTTAGGATATAGTGTATTAGCAGGGGCAATGATTGCTGAAGCAAGCCAAAAACAACTTGAAGACCTATCGGCATTTGCACACCATCTAGGTCTCGCTTTTCAAATACAGGATGATATTCTTGATTTGGAAGGAAATCAAGACTTAATTGGTAAGCCTGTTGGAAGTGATGCTGTAAATCATAAAAGTACCTATCCGCAATTGTTATCAATGGAAGGTGCAAAAAAAGCTTTACGTAATCAAATAAACTTATCCAAAAGTTATTTAAATCATTCAGGCTTAAATACCAACCTGCTGATGGAAATAACCGATTTAGTTGCATCGAGAGACCACTAAATATCGGCATTTGAGGCTTTTTTCTAAATGTGTTATAATAGTTTTCAATGAGAAAACGTTGTCAATGCCGTTATCACTTTCGTGTTAGCGGCTATTTTTTAATAATCAAACTGATGTTAGCTTCTTCCAAACACATCAGATTCTTAATTGTTACAAAATGTAGATAGAAAAAGTATGAAAGTGAGTGGTCCAAAAATGGATCTGTTATCAATAAAAGACCCGTCCTTTTTAAAAGGGATGTCAAATAAAGAATTGGAGGTTTTAAGTCAAGAGATACGCCGATTCTTGATTGAAAAGCTGTCTGTTACCGGAGGCCATATTGGACCGAATTTAGGAGTAGTCGAATTAACAATTGCTTTACATAAATGTTTTGAAAGCCCTAAGGATAAAATTATTTGGGATGTCGGACATCAGTCGTATGTCCATAAAATCTTAACCGGTAGAGCCTGTGATTTTGATACATTGCGCCAATTTAAAGGCTTATGCGGATTCCCAAAACGTATTGAAAGCACACATGATGTATGGGAAACAGGGCATAGTTCAACCTCTCTATCAGCTGCAATGGGAATGGCTATTGCCAGGGATTTGAAAAAAGAGAAATCATTTGTCGTTCCTGTAATTGGCGATGGAGCTTTAACAGGCGGGATGGCATTAGAAGCATTGAATCACATAGGCCACGAGAAAAAAGATATGATCGTTATACTCAATGATAACGAAATGTCCATTGCACCAAATGTGGGCGCCTTGCACAATATTCTTGGTCAGTTACGAACTGCAGGAAAATATCAGTGGGTAAAAGATGAGTTAGAAATACTATTAAAGAAAGTTCCTGCAGTTGGAGGAGTGCTGGCTGCCACTGCAGAGAGGATAAAAGATAGTCTTAAATATTTACTAGTATCCGGGATGTTTTTTGAAGAATTGGGCTTTACTTATTTAGGGCCAATTGATGGACATAATTTTGAAGATTTATTCGATAATTTAAGCTATGCTAAAAAAACACCCGGTCCTGTACTCCTTCATGTTATCACAAAGAAGGGTAAAGGATACTCTCCTGCGGAAACCGACAAAACAGGTACATGGCACGGAACCGGCCCATATAAAATGGATACAGGTACGTTCGTAAAGCCGGCTAAAACTCCACCGCCGGCATGGAGCAGCCTTGTTAGTGAAACAGTACGAAAGCTTGCGAGAGATGATGACCGTATTGTGGCGATTACGCCTGCGATGCCGGTCGGTTCTAAACTTGAAGGCTTTGCAAGTGAATTTCCTGAGCGAATGTATGATGTCGGTATTGCCGAACAACATGCCGCTACAGTGGCAGCCGGTTTGGCAACTCAAAATATGAAGCCATTTTTAGCAATCTACTCAACATTTTTACAACGTGCCTATGACCAGGTGGTACATGATATTTGCCGCCAAAATCTAAATGTTTTTATCGGAATTGACCGGGCAGGGTTAGTAGGTGCAGACGGTGAGACTCACCAAGGTGTATTCGATATTGCCTTTTTAAGGCATGTGCCAAATATAGTTATCATGATGCCTAAGGATGAAAATGAAGGGCAGCACATGGTTAATACAGCTTTAAATTATGATGAAGGTCCAATTGCCATGAGATTTCCGCGCGGTAATGGAATTGGCGTTCCATTGGATGCAGAGCTTCATAAAATCCCAATTGGAACATGGGAAATTATCAGGGATGGTGAAGATGCTGCTATTTTAACCTTTGGAACAACGATTCCAATGGCTATGGAAGCTGCTCTGATTCTTGAAAAGCAAGGCATATCCGTTAAAGTGATTAATGCACGCTTCATTAAGCCTTTAGATGAAAAAATGCTTACAACTCTTTTTGCAAAAAACATTCCATTATTAACGATTGAGGAAGCAGTATTGCATGGCGGGTTTGGAAGTTCAGTACTTGAATTTGCTCATGATAATGGGTACTACAGCACGGTAATTGACAGAATAGGAATTCCTGACAAATTTATAGAGCATGGAGATGTCGGATCCTTACTTGAAGAGATAGGTTTAACGACTCAAGAAGCAGTCAAAAGACTTACTATACTTGCACGGAAAAAACAACAAAGGGCCTAATACATGAAGAATAAAGAACGATTAGATGTTTTACTAGTTGAAAGAGGTTTAGCAGAAACACGCGAAAAAGCTAAAAGAGCAGTTATGGCCGGTCTTGTTTATACAAATGAAGAACGGCTGGATAAACCCGGAGAAAAAGTAAAATCGGATATACCCCTCTCAATAAAGGGAAACATCCTTCCATATGTAAGCCGTGGGGGATTAAAGCTTGAGAAAGCACTAAAAGTTTTTGATGTTACTATAAAGGATAAGGTGTTACTTGATATCGGGGCCTCGACAGGCGGATTTACTGATTGTGCCCTGCAAAATGGTGCGAAAATGTCTTATGCCTTAGATGTAGGCTATAATCAACTTGCATGGAAACTTCGTCAGGATGAACGGGTTGTTGTAATGGAAAGGACTAATTTCCGCTATGTTACTCCTTCTGATTTAATCCGGGAAATGCCGAATTTTGCAAGCATTGATGTATCTTTTATCTCGTTAACCCTAATTCTGCCTGTTTTAAAGACACTTCTAGTACCCGGAAGTGATATCATTGCACTTGTGAAGCCGCAATTTGAGGCCGGAAGAGAGCAGGTTGGTAAAAAGGGAATTGTCAGGGATGAAAAAGTACATTTACAGGTATTAAATAAAATTATTGATTTTTCCATTCATCAAGGATATTATGTGAAAAATTTGTCCTATTCGCCAATCACCGGCGGAGATGGAAACATTGAATTCCTTCTTCACCTAAAATGGGAAAACCTTCAGGAAACAGGGGTAAATGAATTGCCCGTCACCCCTTTGGACGTTGTAATGGAATCCCACCAAGAATTTAAAACGAAACAAAAGACAGAAGGATAGGCCAGTGCTTATCCTTTTATTGTTCACAGAGAAGAATATGTACATCTTTGTTAAAATCGGCTAACATAGGTGTAGAAGCGACATTTTAGTACAAAATACATAGTGGTTTTGAATGTTTATGGGGTGAAAAAATGAATAAAGGTCAACGGCATATTAAAATACGGGAAATTATTACTAATAATGATATTGAAACTCAAGATGAGTTAGTAGATGAGTTAAAAAATGCAGGGTATAATGTAACACAGGCTACTGTTTCCCGTGACATTAAAGAATTGCATCTAGTAAAAGTGCCTTTAATTGATGGCAGGTACAAATACAGTTTGCCTGCAGATCAAAGATTTAATCCATTACAAAAGCTAAAGAGATCGTTAATGGATGCCTTCGTTCGAATTGATTCCGCAGGGCATCTGCTTGTTATGAAATGTTTACCGGGAAATGCAATGGCGATTGGTGCCCTAATAGATAATCTTGATTGGGATGAAATTTTAGGAACCATCTGTGGTGATGATACACTATTGATCATTTGCAGAACACAGGAAGATACAGAAACCATCACAAACCGATTCCTTGATATGCTTTAACTGGGGGAATGTTTTTTGTTATCCGAACTATCGATAAAAAATTTCGCCATTATTGAAGCCCTTTCCATTTCTTTTGAGAAGGGTTTAACGGTATTAACCGGAGAAACCGGAGCAGGAAAATCGATTATTATTGACGCAATTCATTTATTGGTCGGCGGGAGAGGATCGTCTGAATTTGTCCGTCATGGCGAAGAAAAAGCTGAAATTGAAGGTTTATTTCAAATTGACGATCCTAATCACCCTTGCTTTGGAAGAGCATTGGAATTTGGGATTGAAATTGAAGAAGGTATGGTCGTATTACGGCGTGATATTTCAAAAACAGGAAAAAGTGTTTGCAGAATTAATGGAAAGCTAGTGACAATTTCAACTCTTCGTGAATTTGGTTCGACACTGGTTGATATACATGGTCAACATGAGCATCAAGAATTAATGGATGAGTCGAAGCATTTAATGCTCCTGGACCAATTTGGCTTTGAGGAAATTTCCTTTTCCCAAGAAGAATACTTAGAAGTTTTCCATCGTTATGATCAAACCTTATACAAGCTTAAATCTCTAAGTGAGAACGAGCAACAAACTGCTCATCGCCTTGATTTAATTCAGTTTCAACTTGATGAAATCCAAAAAGCAAATTTAAAACCCAATGAAGATGAAGAGCTTTTTGAGGAAAAAAGAAAGCTTGGGAATTTTGAAAGGGTATTTGAAGCCCTTCAATCAAGCTATACAGCCTTAAATGGAGAACAAAAAGGGTTAGACTGGATCAGCATGGTAATGGGTCACCTTGAAGATGCAGCATCGCTTGATACTGCATATAAAGGTCTATTTGAGTCCGTTTCGAATAGTTATTATCAATTGGAGGATGCTGTGCATTCCTTGAGAAATGAATTAGACGTATTGGAATATGATCCACAACGATTAAATGAAATTGAAGAAAGATTAAATGAAATTAACCAATTAAAACGAAAATACGGCAAAACCATTGATGAAATTTTGATATATGCAGCTAAAATTGAAGAAGAAATTGAAACATTGCAAAATAAAGAAACACATATTAATGACTTGGAAAAAGAATTAGCTTCGATAAAAAAAGATTTAGTCCTTGAAGCGAAGCAATTAACTGAACTGCGTAAAAAATGGGCGGAAAAACTAACAAGATTAATACATAAAGAATTAAAAGAATTGTATATGGCTAAAACTGTTTTTGAAATTCGAATTGAGTCAGATTTGCAGCATTTCACAAAAAATGGGGTAGATCAAATTGAATTTTATATATCAACCAACCCTGGAGAACCGTTAAAGCCATTGTCAAAAGTTGCATCTGGAGGAGAATTATCCAGAATTATGTTGGCATTAAAAAGTATCTTTTCTAAACATCAAGGTGTCACTTCGATTATTTTCGATGAAGTTGATACGGGTGTAAGTGGAAGAGTTGCCCAAGCAATTGCCGAAAAAATCTATAAAGTGGCCAGAGGTTCACAGGTTTTATGTATTTCCCATTTGCCTCAAGTAGCTGCTATGGCAGATACTCATTTGTTCATTTCCAAGGTCACAAAAGCAGGAAGAACAAAAACCTCCGTCTCTCCATTAAAGGTGGAAGAAAAGATTAAAGAAATAGGCAGAATGATTTCAGGTGTCGAAATTACTGACCTTACAAAAAAACATGCAGAGGAATTATTGTACTTAGCTGCAGAAAATAAGAAAAGAGGAAGCGTCCGTTTAGTACCGGAGCTAGACAGTAATCACATTTAAAAGCTAAAATTTCTATATTTTTTATAAAAATTGAAATGCTATCCATTCTGGGTAGCTTTTTTATATCAGTGCAAGTTATAAATGACTGTGAAGGAGGCAAAATTATAGATGTAGCCATTTCAATGTAGTGAACTAGAAGCGAGGAGAGTGAAAAGTTTGAAGATAGAAATCATAAGAAAGATCATTGGTGGAATTCTCCTTGTTTCATTAATCAGTCTTATTTTTTTACAGCCTATACAACAATATCTTGATATACCAAAGACGATAACCGTCTTCGAAGGTGAAGATTTTACATTTCCAAAGGCTGCCCCGGTATCAGCCACTTTAGTTTCTCACAATTCGAGTATTGCACTTGGACAAAACACTCATTCAGTATCTGTGAAGGCAAAGGAAAAGGGCAATAATGAAATGCTGTTAGAATTTGCAGGAATTCCCGTAAAAAAAGTCGATGTTTCTGTCTTAAAGGATTTCCGTGTTATTCCAGGAGGACAATCAATCGGTGTTAAATTAAATACTGTTGGTGTCTTGGTCGTTGGTCACCATTTAGTTAATACAGATGATGGGAAAAAGTCACCCGGTGAAATTGCCGGAATAAAAATTGGAGATATTATAACTGAAATAAATGGAACTAAGATTGAAAAAATGACAGATGTAGCACCTTTTGTACAAAATGCAGGACAAAACGGTAAAGCATTAAATATGGTCATTAGCAGAGAAAGTGGAAAATTTACTACAAAACTTACCCCTTTAAAAGATACAGGGGAAAACACGTATAAACTTGGATTATATATTAGAGACTCGGCTGCAGGAATTGGGACAATGACCTTTGTCCACCCAGGGTCGAAAAAATATGGTGCTTTAGGGCATGTAATTTCAGATATGGATACTAAAAAGCCAATTGTTGTAGAAGATGGTCAAATTGTTCGCTCTACAGTAACATCAATTGAAAAAGGCAGTAACGGAGATCCGGGTGAAAAGCTGGCACGCTTCTCCTCTGATCGTGAAATTGTCGGAAATATCCAAAAAAATAGTCCGTTTGGAATCTTTGGTGAGATGAATAAAGATTTAAAAAACGGGATAATGGATAAGCCAATACCAATAGCATTATCCCATCAGGTAAAAGAAGGGCCGGCAAAGATTTTAACAGTGGTTAATGATGATCGGGTAGAAGCATTTAATATTGAAATTGTCAGTACGATCCCGCAAAAATTTCCAGCCACAAAAGGCATTGTTATTAAAGTCACTGATCCAAAGCTCCTTGAAAAAACAGGAGGTATTGTTCAAGGAATGAGCGGAAGCCCAATTATTCAGGATGGGAAGCTCGTAGGAGCAGTAACACATGTCTTTGTTAATGATCCGACCTCCGGGTACGGAGTGCACATTGAATGGATGTTAAATGAAGCGGGAATTAATATATATGATAAACCGAAGGATAAAGCTAGCTGATTTAAAATGAGGATGACCTTTGAGTCATCCTTTTTCAATTCACAAAGATTATTCGACAAATTTCAACCATATTTTGGGATTTACGCGATTTTCGTCGAAAATAAGAGGAAAATAAAGAAAAGATGAGATTTTATCACTAATTTAAGAAATAATAAAAAAATGAGAGGAATTTTTGTTGCATTGTCGAATTTCTAATTTAGAATAGAAATTAGAGTATAAAAATCACAGAATGAAAATCACATAACGAATATAGACCAGAGACCATAATTGGATTTGAGGAGGAAAATGGAGTTGAAAAAAATAAAAGTTTGTGTCGTTGATGACAATAGGGAACTTGTAGGATTATTAGAGGACTATATTTCGTCCCAAGATGATATGGAAGTTGCCGGTATAGCCCATAATGGTCAAGAATGTTTAGATATGTTAGCATCGGTTGATCCGGATGTACTTGTTTTAGATATTATTATGCCGCATCTCGATGGTTTAGCAGTGCTTGAGCGGCTTAGAGAACTAAAAAAAGGAACATTTCCGAATGTGATTATGCTTACTGCTTTCGGGCAGGAGGATGTTACTAAAAAAGCAGTTGAGCTTGGAGCATCCTATTTTATTCTAAAACCATTTGATATGGAAAATCTCGGTAACCATATTCGTCAAGTCAGCGGCAAAAGCAGTCCTGTTACGCGAAAACTTCCTTCAACAACCTATCGTCCGCAAGCAGAACAAAAGCCCAAAAATCTTGATGCCAGTATTACGAGCATTATTCATGAAATCGGGGTCCCGGCACATATTAAAGGCTATTTATACTTAAGAGAAGCTATCTCGATGGTTTACAACGATATTGAACTTTTAGGTTCTATTACAAAAGTGCTGTATCCTGACATTGCAAAAAAATATAATACCACTGCAAGCCGTGTAGAACGTGCTATCCGTCATGCCATTGAAGTTGCATGGAGTCGCGGCAATATCGATTCTATTTCATCATTGTTCGGTTACACTGTTAGTATGTCAAAAGCTAAGCCAACAAACAGTGAATTCATCGCCATGGTTGCTGATAAGCTTCGCTTAGAGCATAAAGCTTCATGAAAAGCTTAAAAAACACAATTACTCTGTTTTGGAACAGGGTAATTGTGTTTTTTTTTGCATATGATAGGAGATGAAGTTATCGTTATTTCTTCTCTTTTTCAAGCTCCATTAACTTTTGAATAAGAATATGCTGCGGCATATGCATAAGTTGTTCTATCGGCAGATTTAATTTTTCGGAAAGCTTTATAGCGGTTTCGGCTGATAATTGTAATGGTTTCATACAAATTCCTCCATTTTTTTATTTTATTTAGGAAGTGAGAACATGACACAAATTTTTGCTCACCGCGGATATTCCGCATCTTTTGCCGAAAATACGATGGGAGCTTTTGTTGAAGCAGAAAAAGCAGGAGCGGACGGAATTGAACTTGACGTTCAATTAACAAAAGACGGTGAAATTGTTGTGATACACGATGAAACAGTCGATCGGACAACAAGTGGCACAGGATTTGTAAAAGATTTTTTATTTAAAGATCTTTTAAAGCTAAATGCCAATAAAAAAGGTGTAAAGAAGGAACCTATTCCAACTTTAAAAGAAGTGCTGGAGTGGTTAAAAACAAATAAGTTAATTTGTAATATTGAGTTGAAAAATGGCCTGATTCCGTACAAAGGAATGGAAGGAAAAGTCATACAGCTCGTTCGTACCTTTGGTTTAAGTAATCGGATTATTCTCTCCTCTTTTAATCATTACAGTATTGTCTATAGTTATCGGTTAGCACCTGAAATTGAAACGGCTCCGCTTTTCATAGAAGGGCTCTACATGCCCTGGATTTATGCACAATCAATAAGGGCGAAAGGTATCCATCCCAATCACTCAGCAGTTAGTGACGAAGTAATTATAGACACAATGGAAAATGGTATAGCTGTTAGACCTTATACAGTCAATAAAGATGCAGATATGCATCGGCTCTTTAAAATTAACTGCACATCATTCATTACTGATGATCCGGTTAAAGCAATACGAATAAGAAAACAATACGAAAAGAGACCGTAAACTGACGGCCTCTTATTTTTTTCCAAAAAGCGTTTCATTAGCTTCGCCTTTGCCTTCCGCCAGTTGATGCGTTTTCTTTATCCTGAAACCGAGCCTGAACCTTATTTCTCTTTCGGTCACGATGCAAAATAAATCCTGCTACAAACCCCAGCCCGCAAATAAAAAAGATTAGTCCGGACAAAAATTGTAACCAAAGAAAAGAGAATGGTGCTTGAAGAATACCGAACGTCATATCACGCATTAATTTAATGCCTAGAGCAGCTAAAAAACCCGGTATTAATAGTATGATTAGGGCAATGATACGCTTCATAATTAAATCCTTCCGACTTGTATTGTGAAGAAAAAAATTACCTCTCACGAAGAAAATAATAGTACATAGATAAAATTTGTCAAGGCAAGCAAATAAATATACAATAGAAAATGAAAAAAATTGCATATCTTTCCAAACAATAATATGAAAAAACTTTCTTAATGGATAGTATTTGTTTTTTTGAAAGGGGCGGAAAAAATGCAAAATGTCATGATTGTTGGTGCCGGAAAGGGCGGTTCGGCGATCTTAAAGATTTTAAATGAAACTGAAGTGTTGAATGTTCATGCAGTGATTGATCGAAATTTAAATGCCCCGGGTATTTTAATAGCAAAAAAAGGTGGAATTAAAACGGGGACGGATTGGAATCCTTTCTTGTCAGAAAATATTGATATAATCATCGAAGTAACCGGTGATGACAATGTTTTTCAACAGTTGAGAGATGCAAAAAATAAAAAGACCGTTTTAATTCCCGGAAGCGTAGCATTTCTAGTGTCAAAATTAATGGAAGAAAAAGAAGAATTAATTAAAAAACAACAAAATGAATACTACCAACAGGAATTAATTTTTAATTCCACAAATGATGGGATGGTAGTTATTGACGACCATGGATTCGTTATTTTATTTAATCGGCGGGCGCAAGAAATGATAGGGGTAAAAAAAGAAGAAGCGATTGGTAAATTTGTCGCTGAAGTCATTCCAACCACCAGACTGCCGCTTATTTTAAAAACCAGGAAAATTGAGGCAAACCAAGAGATGGTTTTGAGTAATGGACGAAAAATCATAACCACTCGGATTCCTATTATTGAAGAAAATGGAAAGTTAATTGGGGCTTTTGCTGTTTTCAAAGATATAACTGAAGTAGTTAATTTGGCTGAAGAAATTACAGACTTAAAGGAAATTCAAACAATGCTTCAAGCGATTATTCAGTCAAGCGATGACGCTATTTCAGTTGTCGATGAAAATGGCAGGGGGATTTTAATTAACCCGGCTTATACCAGGATTACCGGACTATCTCAAGAACGTGTAATTGGACAACCGGCAACAGCAGATATTTCTGAGGGTGAAAGTATGCATATGAAGGTTTTGCAAACAAGAAGAGCCGTCCGTGGAGTAGCTATGAGAGTAGGTCCCAATAAGAGGGAAGTTATTGTCAACGTTGCTCCGATTATTGTTAAGGGAAAGTTAAAAGGCAGTGTCGGTGTAATCCATGATATGTCAGAGATTAAATCATTAAACAGGGAATTAAACCGAGCAAGGCAGATTATCCGTACATTGGAAGCTAAATATACTTTTGAGGATATTTTAGGGAAATCGGATGAAATGATGATAGCCATCGAACAGGCAAAGCTGGGAGCGAAAACTCCCGCAACCGTCCTCCTTCGCGGAGAATCAGGGACAGGTAAAGAACTGTTTGCCCATGCCATACATAATGCCAGCGACCGAAAATATAACAAATTTATCCGCGTTAATTGTGCAGCAATCTCTGAAACACTTTTAGAAAGTGAATTATTTGGTTATGAAGAGGGAGCATTTTCAGGTGCTAGGAGAGGCGGGAAAAGAGGGTTATTTGAGGAAGCTAATAACGGGAGTATTTTCCTGGATGAAATCGGTGAACTTTCTGCCAATACTCAGGCAAAGCTGCTTAGGGTTCTGCAAGAAAATGAAATTATCCGTGTTGGCGGAACAAAATCGGTTGCCATAAATGTTAGGGTCATCGCTGCAACACATGTCAATCTAGAAAAGGGTATTGCTAAAGGCTCCTTTAGGGAAGACTTATATTATCGTTTAAATCGCATGCCAATCCATATTCCTCCGCTTAGAAAACGAAAAGAGGAAATTCCTTTATTATGTGAAAGGCTTATTCAAAAAATAAATCGGGATTATGGCCGGAATGTTGAGGGAGTAAATCAAGCCGCATTGCTACAATTGATGGCGTACGATTGGCCGGGTAATGTAAGAGAATTAGAAAATATTCTCGGTCGAGCGATTATTTTTATGAATTATTATGAAACCTTTATCGACGTTCAGCATTTACCTGAGCTAAAGAATAAACAATTACTTCATGAATCGCTCTCTTCCCAAAAAAGTAATTCTGTTAATCCGGACCAGCCATTATCATCGATGATCGAAGAATATGAAGCGAGAATTATTCAGCAAACACTAATTCAATCGAATGGTAACAAAACCTTAACAGCTAAGAAGCTTGGTTTGTCGGTGAGGAATCTTTATTATAAACTTGAAAAATACAAACTTGAAAATAATAGCATGCAATAATCTTCATGGTGTGAAAAAAATTGCATTGAGGAATTAAGGAAAATGAAGCGCTTTCAATAAAAAAGTTTTGGCACGCTTCTTGCATATTATTGTGTTGGAGTTGCAGCTAAAAGAGAAAGGGTTGATGACAACTTGTTATTGGAATCGCTGATTGAAAGAGCAACCCGGCTAAACATTAATACGGTTGCAGTCGCTGCGGCTGAGGATGCAGACGTTATCGAAGCAGTTTTAGATGCATTGGACCGTAATCTTGCCAATTTTATATTATTTGGTGACAAAGGAAAAATTCTTGCACTTATTGAAGCTAAGGAAAACGGAAGAAAAAGCAGTAAACTATTAAAGGTTGTTCATGCGGATTCAAATACTGAAGCTGCAGAATTAGCTGTAAAGGCAGTTTATAATAAAGAAGCCACTGTTTTAATGAAGGGGAATATCCCTACTAATCTCATTTTAAAAGCAGTATTGAATAAGGAATATGGGCTCCGGACTGGTAATGTATTATCGCACGCTGCATTCTTTGAAATCCCCGGTAAGAATCGTTTTACGATTGTAACGGATGCGGGAATGAATATTCATCCGGACCTGGAACAAAAAGCACAAATCATAAAAAATACTGTTTCGCTCGCCAATGCTCTCGGTATTGAAAATCCGAAAGTGGCTCCTATAGCAGCAGTTGAAGTGGTTAATCCGGCGATGCAGGCTACCGTTGATGCTGCCGCATTAACGATGATGAACAGAAGGGGACAAATCTCCGGTTGTATCGTTGATGGTCCTCTTGGATTAGATAATGCCGTTTCTTCTTTAGCAGCTGAACATAAAGGAATCCAAAGTGAAGTTGCAGGAAAAGCCGACATTTTATTAGTACCTACCATAGAGGTTGGAAACGTACTATATAAATCTTTAGTATTCTTTGCTAAGGCAAAAGTAGGGGCAGTGATTGCCGGAGCGAAAGCTCCTATCGTGCTTACTTCCAGAGCTGATTCTGCAGAAAGTAAACTTTATTCTCTTGCTCTTGCGTTATGCTGCGTTACAAAATAGATATTCAAATTTGAGGAGGAATATAAGCATGGAAATTTTCAAGTACTTAGAACAATACGATTATGAGCAAGTGGTATTTTGTCAAGATAAACAATCTGGCTTAAAAGCAATTATCGCTATTCATGATACAACTTTAGGTCCTGCTTTGGGTGGAACTCGTATGTGGACGTATGAATCAGAAGAAGCAGCAATTGAAGATGCGTTAAGATTGGCAAAAGGAATGACATATAAAAATGCTGCGGCCGGATTGAATCTTGGTGGCGGAAAAACCGTTATTATCGGTGATCCGCGAAAAGATAAAAATGAAGAAATGTTCAGGGCATTTGGCCGATACATTCAAGGTCTTAACGGAAGATATATTACAGCTGAAGATGTAGGTACAACGGTTGCAGATATGGATTTAATCCATGAAGAAACTGATTATGTTACAGGTATCTCTCCTGCATTCGGCTCTTCAGGAAATCCTTCACCTGTAACAGCATACGGTGTTTATCTTGGTATGAAAGCAGCGGCTAAAGAGGCCTTCGGTACAGATTCACTGGAAGGAAAAGTGATTGCTGTGCAGGGTGTCGGGAATGTCGCCTACACACTCTGTCAACACTTGCACGAAGAGGGTGCACAATTAATCGTGACGGATATTAACAAAGAAGCGGTTCAGCGTGCTGTTGAAGCATTTGGTGCCCGTGCCGTTGATCCAAATGAGATTTATGGTGTGGAATGTGATATTTATGCTCCTTGTGCTCTTGGAGCAACGATCAATGATGATACAATTCCGCAACTTAAGGCTAAAGTAATTGCCGGTTCCGCAAATAATCAATTAAAAGATACACGTCATGGGGATATCATCCATGAAATGGGTATTGTTTATGCACCTGATTATGTTATTAATGCCGGTGGTGTAATCAATGTTGCTGATGAGCTTTATGGATATAATCATGAACGGGCCTTGAAAAAGGTTGAACAGCTTTATACAAGTATTGAAAAAATAATTGAAATTTCCAAGCGTGATGGTATTCCAACTTACGTGGCTGCTGACCGAATGGTAGAGGAGCGTATCGAAAGAATGCGCAATTCCCGCAGCCAGTTCCTTCAAAATGGTCATCACATTTTAAGTCGTAGAACTCACAAATAAGAAAACTTATTGAAATATTAGTACACGGCAGAGCGCTGAATGGGGAATTCAGCGTCTTTGCCTTTTGGAGGTCAATGCGTTGCAAGATAAAGGATTTCGGATTCTCATCATCAACCCTGGTTCAACTTCTACCAAGATTGGGATCTTCGATAATGAAATCTCCGTTTTTGAAAAAACAATTCGTCATGAGGCAGAAGTTATTAACTCTTTCTCGAAGATAATTGACCAATATGAATTTAGGAAAAACACTATTTTGGAAACACTGGATAAAGAAGGAATAAATATATCCAAGTTAAGTGCTGTCTGTGGACGAGGTGGATTGTTACGTCCGATTGAAGGCGGAACCTATGCTGTTAACAAAACAATGCTAGCTGACCTGCGTTCCGGATTTTCCGGACAGCACGCTTCAAATCTTGGAGGTATCATTGCATACGAAATCGCCACAGGGCTAAATATTCCTTCCTTTATTGTGGATCCCGTTGTCGTTGATGAACTCGAACCGATAGCAAGGATTTCAGGTTTCCCGCTAATTGAAAGAAAAAGTATCTTTCATGCATTAAATCAAAAAGCTGTAGCAAGAAGGGTAGCTAAAGAATTAGGAAGGAAATACAGGGAATTAAATTTGATTGTTACCCATATGGGCGGCGGAATAACCGTTGGAGTCCATAAACAAGGGAAGGTTATTGATGTAAATAACGGTCTTCACGGAGATGGACCATTTAGTCCGGAACGGGCAGGAACCGTTCCGGCAGGAGATTTAATAGCGCTTTGCTTTTCAGGTGAACATTATCGGGAAGAGATAATGAAAAGGCTTGTCGGCCAAGGAGGACTTGTTGGTTACCTCGGTACAAATGATGCGGTTGAAGTAGAAAAAAGGATAGAAGCCGGTGATGAAGAAGCTAAGCTGGTATATGATGCCATGGCCTATCAAGTGGCAAAAGAAATAGGTGCAGCAAGTGCTGTGCTATCGGGAAAAGTCGATGCCATTATATTAACAGGCGGCCTTGCATATGGAAAAGGTTTTGTTAAATCCATCACCGACAGAATTAACTGGATTGCTGATACCATCGTCCACCCCGGTGAAAATGAACTACAAGCATTAGCCGAAGGAGCTCTTAGAGTCTTACGCGGTGAAGAAGATGTAAAAGTCTATCCCGGGAATTACAAAACAGCAAAAATTTGAGGAATTTGGGAGGAAATATTAGTGGCACACGAATACGATTTGGTCATTCTTGGTGGCGGTACCGGCGGCTATGTTGCTGCCATTCGCGCTTCTCAACTTGGACTGAAAACAGCAATTGTTGAAAAGGGAAAACTTGGCGGGACATGTTTACATAAAGGCTGTATTCCCAGTAAAGCATTACTCAGAAGTGCAGAAGTTTATGCCACAGCTAAACGAAGTGAAGACTTTGGGGTTATGACAAGTGATGTTTCCGTTAATTTTGGTAAAGTTCAAGAAAGAAAAAATAAAATTATTGAAACTCTTCACAAGGGCGTCCAACATTTAATGAAGCAGGGAAAAATAGATGTTTATGAAGGAATCGGAAGAATATTAGGCCCATCAATTTTTTCTCCTATGCCCGGGACAATCTCAGTTGAAATGAATAACGGTCAGGAAAACGAGATGTTAATCCCCAAAAATGTTATAGTTGCAACCGGATCAAGACCAAGAACGCTCCCCGGTCTTGAAATTGACGGAGAGTTTGTCTTGACTTCAGACGAAGCATTATCACTTGAGGCTCTGCCAAATTCTATTATAATTGTTGGAGGCGGCGTAATCGGAATTGAATGGGCATCAATGCTTTCTGATTTTGGGGTCGAGGTTGCGGTTATAGAATATGCAGACCGTATCATACCGACAGAAGATAAAGAAATTTCAAAAGAAATGCAACGTTTAATGAAGAAAAAAGGAGTTAAACTGGTAACAAGTGCAAAAGTACTCCCTGAAACATTAGTCAAAGGCGATGAAGTAACTGTATCGGCAGAAGTAAAGGGAGAACTGAAAGAATATAAAGCTGATAAAATTCTAGTTTCGGTAGGGCGACAGGCAAATACGGAAGGAATTGGCATAGAAAACACAGATATTCAGATAGAGAAAGGTTTCATTATTACAAATGAATTTTTCCAAACCAAGGAATCCCATATCTATGCGATTGGTGATGTGATTGGCGGTTTACAATTAGCACATGTGGCATCACATGAAGGGATTGTTGCAGTGGAGCATATTGTTGGGAAAGATCCTTCCCCTTTAGATTATAACCTTATTTCCAGATGTATTTATAGCAGCCCCGAGGTTTCAAGTGTTGGTATTACAGAGGAACAGGCAAAAGAAAAAGGTTATAATGTAAAGGTTGGTAAATTTTCTTTCCGGGTGATTGGGAAAGCACTTGTTTTTGGAGAATCTGATGGTTTTGTCAAAATTGTTGCCGATTCAGAGACTAATGATATTCTAGGAGTTCATATGATTGGTCCGCATGTAACCGATATGATTTCAGAAGCAGGGCTTGCGATGGTTTTAAACGCCACACCATGGGAAGTTGCTCACACTATTCATCCACACCCAACTCTATCAGAGGCAATTGGGGAAGCCGCACTCGCAGTTGATGGAAAGGCAATTCACTCGTAAATTTTTCAAGCGGATAAATGGGAGGTATCAGATAGATGACAGAAAAGCGTCATGAAGCTATAGGGTTAAGCGATGAAAAAGTATTGGAAATGTATGAAACTATGCTTTTGGCCCGCCGCATTGATGAGCGGATGTGGTTATTGAACCGTGCAGGTAAAATACCATTTGTTATTTCATGTCAAGGGCAGGAAGCAGCACAGGTGGGAGCTGCTTTTGCTCTCGACAAAGAAAAAGATTATGTTCTTCCATATTATAGAGATATGGGTGTGGTCTTAACTTTTGGAATGACTGCCAGGGAATTAATGCTATCCGGCTTTGCAAAGGCGGAAGATCCGAATTCAGGTGGACGGCAAATGCCAGGTCACTTTGGGCAAAAGAAAAATCGAATTGTTACAGGCTCATCTCCGGTAACAACTCAAGTTCCACATGCTGTTGGTATCGCATTAGCGGGTAAAATGGAAAGAAAAGACCTTGTTACTTTTGTAACCTTTGGTGAAGGTTCTTCTAATCAGGGAGATTTCCACGAAGGGGCTAACTTTGCTGGTGTCCATAAACTACCGGTTATTTTTATGTGTGAGAATAATAAATATGCAATTTCTGTTCCGATTGAAAAACAATTGGCTTGTGAAAAGGTTTCAGATCGTGCCATTGGTTATGGTATGCCGGGAATCACGGTTGATGGAAATGATCCATTGGAGGTTTACAAAGCTGTGAAAGAAGCTGCTGATAGAGGGCGTCGCGGCGAAGGTCCAACACTGGTTGAAACAGTTTCTTACCGTCTGACTCCGCATTCTTCTGATGATGACGATCGTTCGTATCGCGCACCTGATGAGGTTGCTAAAGCCAAAACACTAGATCCGATCATTACATTTGGTTCCTATTTAAAGGAAACAGCTGTCATGAATGATGACTTGGAAAAAGAAATCAACGACCGTGTAATGAAATTGGTGAATGATGCAACCGATTATGCAGAAAATGCTCCGTATGCTGCACCGGAAGAAGCGTTGAAATATGTTTATGCGGACTTGTAAGGGGGAGGAAACATGGCGGTAATTTCTTATATTGATTCAATAACAATGGCGATCCGTGAAGAAATGGAAAGGGATCCGAAGGTTTTTGTACTTGGTGAAGACGTAGGGGTAAAAGGCGGTGTGTTTAAAGCAACACATGGCTTGTATGAACAGTTTGGAGAAGAGCGGGTTATCGATACACCATTAGCTGAATCAGCGATTGCCGGAGTTGGGATTGGCGCTGCCATGTACGGAATGCGACCGATTGCCGAAATGCAATTTGCCGATTTTATTATGCCTGCAGTTAACCAAATTATCTCTGAAGCAGCAAAAATTCGCTATCGCTCGAATAATGACTGGAACTGTCCAATTGTTATTCGTGCACCATATGGCGGTGGCGTCCATGGAGCACTTTATCATTCCCAATCGGTTGAAGCGGTATTTGCCAATCAGCCCGGATTGAAAATTGTAATGCCGTCCACTCCATATGATGCTAAAGGTTTATTAAAAGCAGCCATTCGTGATAATGACCCGGTTCTTTTCTTTGAGCATAAACGGGCATACCGTTTGATTAAAGGAGAAGTGCCAACTGACGATTACATTCTGCCAATAGGAAAAGCGGATGTTAAGCGTGAAGGTGAAGACATTACGGTCATTACATATGGGCTTTGTGTACATTTTGCCCTCCAAGCGGCAGAAAAATTAGCTAAGGATGGAATTTCAGTACACATTCTTGATTTAAGGACCGTCTATCCTCTTGATAAAGAAGCGATTATTGAAGCAGCTTCTAAAACGGGTAAGGTTTTACTTGTAACAGAGGATACAAAAGAAGGCAGCATCATGAGTGAAGTTTCGGCGATTATAGCTGAAAATTGCTTATTTGAATTAGATGCACCGATTATGCGCCTTGCAGGACCGGATGTACCGGCAATGCCGTATGCTCCTACCATGGAAAAATTCTTTATGGTGAATCCTGATAAAGTAGAAAAAGCAATGCGTGAGCTTGCGGAGTATTAATAGGAGGTTTGACCATTGGCAATTGAACAAATTAAAATGCCTCAGCTAGGCGAGAGCGTTACAGAAGGCACAATTAGTAAATGGCTTGTTTCTGTCGGAGATAAAGTGAATAAGTATGATCCCCTGGCAGAGGTCATGACCGATAAAGTAAATGCAGAGGTCCCTTCTTCCTTTACAGGTGTAATTAAAGAGCTTATTGCTGAAGAAGGAGATACATTAGCTGTTGGGGAAATCATCTGCAGTATCGAAATCGAAAGCGGTAATACTGAAGCAGCCACTGCTGTAGTTGATAACAAACAAAAGGAAGAAAAAAACATAGCAGAGGCTGTCCCTCAAGCAGACCAGGGAAATAAAGCACGATATTCTCCCGCGGTGTTAAAAATTTCACAGGAAAATGGGATTGATTTGACTCAAGTCCAAGGATCCGGAGCAGGGGGACGGATTACAAGAAAAGATTTATTGAAGCTAATCGAATCTGGAAATATTCCAGTATCGGGGCAAAAAGAAGAAACAACGAAACAACCGGCTACCCGGCAGGTTGCACAACAAGAAACAGTTCAAAATGTTTCTAATCAGCCAGTTTCAACACAAAAACAAATAGCACCAGCTGCAAATATCCCGGTTGCGGCCGGTGACATTGAGATCCCTGTTACAGGCATCCGTAAAGCGATTGCTGCCAATATGCTGCGAAGCAAGCATGAGGCACCGCATGCCTGGACGATGATCGAAGTTGACGCAACCAATTTGGTTGAATACCGAAACTCTCTTAAAGATGAGTTTAAGAAAAAAGAAGGCTTCAATTTAACGTTCTTTGCTTTCTTTGTTAAAGCCGTAGCACAGGCACTTAAGGAGTTTCCGCAAATCAATTCTATGTGGGCCGGAGAAAAAATCATCCAGAAGAAAGATATCAATATATCCATTGCAGTCGCTACCGATGATGCGCTATTCGTACCGGTTATTAAACAGGCCGATGAGAAAACTATTAAGGGAATTGCCCGCGAAATAGCTGAGCTTGCGATAAAAGTAAGAACTGGAAAGCTGAGATCTGATGATATGCAAGGTGGAACGTTTACTGTCAACAACACAGGGTCTTTTGGCTCTGTTCAATCAATGGGGATCATAAACTACCCTCAAGCTGCAATTCTACAGGTGGAATCTATTGTTAAACGTCCTGTCGTGATGAATAATGGAATGATTGCTGTTCGTGACATGGTGAACTTATGTATGTCACTTGATCACCGTGTATTAGACGGGCTTGTTTGTGGGCGTTTCTTACAACGCGTCAAAGAAATTCTTGAAAATACTTCTAAGTCAACAACTTCAATTTATTAAAAATGAAAAAAACGCTGCCCAAAGGGTAGCGTTTTTTCATACAAGATAAGAAAGAAATTTAATTCTTTGAGAATTTGTCCAGCTCCAGCACCCAGTGACTAGTGGACTTCGCTCTTCTCCCTACGATAAGTCAACATCGGATCGCTCCGCTCTCCGTGTTTCCTTGATCTCAGTCGAAGCGCTCCAGCCCATACGTCACTAAACGGGCGCTTACGCTTTTCTTATCATCCCAAATATTTATGGTAGAGGGATTTCGCTTCAGTGATATCCTTTGTTCCGTGCACTAAAACTCTTCCATCTTTAAAAATAACTAAACGATAAGGATCCATACTATAGGATAAAAGATAAGGATTCCGCTGAACCGTTCCACCTTGAACCGTAAAAACTTTTTCTAATGCTTCAAGGTCGCGTTCGATGGGAGAAGAAGGTCGAATCTGTACAGAATCTCTACCACAAAGAACAGCAGTCTTAGTTTGATTTTCAAAGGATAAATAAGGGAAAAGGTGTTCTTTTCCACATGACGGACAATTTTCATCTTTTAATCTATCTACTCGAATCGCACTATATTGATTTTTCCACAAATCAAATGAAACTAATTTGTCCCGTAATGAATCCATATCTTCTACTAAAATCTTTAATGCTTCACTTATTTGGTAGGAAATGACCATGTTTACAGCAGGACTTATGATTCCTGCTGTATCACAGGTTAACCCACCTAAAGGAACTGTTTTTAATAAACAAGCAAGGCAAGGTGTTTTTTTCGGTATAATCGTGTAGGTGATTCCGTAGCTACCTACACAGGCACCATAAATCCAAGGCACCTGATATTTTTGTGATACATCATTTATCATCATCCTAGTTTCAAAATTATCAGTTGCATCAATGATAAGATCTACTTGTTTTGCCCATTCTTCAAGTTCTAAAACGGAGGCGTCTGCAATAATTGCCTCGATCGCCACGGCTGAATTAATGGCTTCCAATCGCTTTTTTGCTGCAATTACTTTAGGTATTCGATTTATTGCATCATCTTCCGAATATAACTGTTGCCGCTGTAAATTTGACCACTCAACATAGTCACGATCAACAATTGTCAGCTTACCAATTCCGGCGCGGAGTAATGCTTCGGCATTTCCTGTCCCAAGTGCTCCGGCACCAATTATTAGTACATGTTTTTTTGCAATTTTTTTTTGTCCTTCTTTTCCAATTGGTGGAAACAATTCTTGTCGTGAATATCGATCATTCACCCAATACTCATTCCTTCCATCGGACTGCTTGCGGTAGCGTATCTCTTATTGGCAATACGGCCGGCTTCAAAGCCAAGCCTTCCCGCTTCAATTGCCAGCTTCATTGCTTTTGCCATTTTAATTGGATCTTTTGCCGCTGATACGGCTGTGTTTAATAAAACACCATCCGCGCCTAATTCCATCGCCTTGGCGGCATCAGCTGGAGAACCGATTCCGGCATCAACAATAACCGGTACTTCAGCTTGTTCAATAATAAAGCTTAAGTTCAATGGATTAATTATCCCTTGACCGGATCCGATTGGCGAAGCTCCGGGCATGACAGCATGACATCCGGCTTCTTGAAGTTTCCTAGCTAAAACGACATCATCGGAGGTATAGGGCAGTACGATAAACCCTTCCTTTACTAATTCTTCTGTAGCCTTTAGGGTTTCAATCGGATCTGGAAGTAGTGTTTTATCACAGCCAATCACTTCGACCTTTATCATATCGCAAAGGCCTGACGCTTTCGCCAATTTTGCGATACGAACGGCTTCTGCCGCCGTTTTTGCTCCGGCAGTATTTGGCAGGAGAGTATATTTATTCGTGTCCAGTTGTTCTAAAAAGTTAGGCTGACTTGGTTCAAAAATATTCATTCTTCGGATAGCAAACGTAAGGATTTCCGCTTCGGAAACCTCCACTGCTTTTTTCTGAATGTCATAGCTTGGATATTTACCTGTACCAAGTAATAAACGTGACTGAAATGATAATGAGCCAATTTTCAACATTATTAACCGCCTCCAACAAAATGTACAATTTCAATTCGATCTCGATCAGACAATCTAGTACTTTGATGTTCCATCCTTGTTAAAATCTCTCCATTTATTTCGACGACAACCACTTTATCATGAATTTGGTAATGCTTTAGTACGTCTGAAACAAATACAATATTTTCGGGTAAAAGTATATTTTCGCCGTTCAGTTGTACGTTCATATTCCACCTCCTATTGAACCGCTTTGCAATGTCTATCCAAGCGAAAAGCAGAGAGCGTTTTATCATCTGTTAAATTTCGGTCCATCAATGCAGCTACTAGTTTCCCTGTAAGAGGGCTTAGTAAAATCCCATTTCGAAAATGTCCTGCTGCAACAAACAAACCCTTCCAAATTGGATGTTCACCAATGTATGGGTTCCCATCACCGGTTTGCGGCCTAATTCCTGCCCAAACCCGCTCCCATTTTGCGTCCTTAATCTGTGGAACCAGCTGAACAGCTCTTTCTACTAATGTCGTAATTCCTCCGGCCGTTACCCTGTTATCAACTGTATTTTCCACCATTGTAGCACCGATATAAATTTCACCATTTCGTTTAGGTACTAAATAACAACGTTTATCGGAAAAAATCGTAGTGTTAATAATCGGCTTTTCAGTCATGACTGAAAAGCATTCCCCTTTGACAGGATAAACATTAATTTCCAACCCGGTTTCGTGCATTAATTTGGCAGCCCAAGCTCCTGTCGCAATGACAACCTGTTCACAATTAATTACACCTTTTGTTGTTTTTACCCCTTTGACTTGCCCGTGTTCATAAATAAATGAAAGGACTTCAGTATACTCATGAATTTCTGCGCCAAAATGTACTGCTGCTTTAGCAAATGCATATGTTAATTTAGCGGCTTGGACATGCCCATCATTTGGAAGGTACATCCCTCCGGTAACACTGGAAGATAGAGCAGGTTCCATTTCTTGTAATTCCTTTGAATCAAGCCATTTGATGCTAGGATCCCACCTCCGTTGAAACGTGACTTGTTTTTTTAATTCCAGGGCTATTTCCTCTGATTCAGCAATTTTTAACATCCCTTTATTAACAAATTCGATATCGATGCCGGCATATTCAAGCATCTCGTTCGAAATAGATGAAAACATTGCCTGGCTTTTTAAAGCTAATTGGAAAAATGGACCGTCTTTTTCGATTTCCGCTTGTGCTGCCAGCATTCCGGCAGCGGCACTGGATGCCTGACAAGCTAAACGTTCCTTCTCAAGAACAATTACTTTTCTCCCCATTTTTGCAAGTTGATATGCAATAGAGGACCCAATTATTCCTCCCCCGACAATTGCCACATCAAATGAATTTTTCACTTTACACATCTCCATCTTTTAATTCATTTTGGTAAGACCTTACAGCTGCTAATGGATCGTGGGCTTCTAATATTCCGGACATAACCGCGATGCCCTTAGCGCCGGCGGAAATTACATGTCTAGTATTCTCTGGTGTAATGCCGCCAATGGCAATGACAGGAAGGTCAAGTAGTCCTGTTAGCCTTTTAAATTCTTCTAAACCTCTAGGTAATAATCCCGGTTTTGATTTTGTAGAAAAGACGTGACCATAAAGCACATAATCAGCACCACTCTGTAATGCTTTTTGTCCTTCTTCCAAGGAGTGGATAGAACATCCGAGCAAAAGCCCGGGAAAATTTGTTTTTATAATTGAAGGATCTAAACTATGTGATGCTAATTGAACTCCTGCTGCACCTGTAACGAAGGCAACATCCACACGGTCATTAATAATAATCTTTGATAATGGTATGTTTCTTTCTGTGAAAAGCTGGACTGCTTGATAGATTTCCTGTGCAGATTTTTGTTTTTCTCGTATATGAATTGCCGTTATATATGGGTGAATCTCCATTAAAATTTCACTTAGTTTATCCATCGGCATTTTGCCATTGGATACAATATGTAGTTCTTTTAAACTATTTAAAATTTGAGTCACCCCTTTAGTAATATTCTGCTTATCCTTAAAATAAATCTGAAAAACAAAAAACCACTTTCTTTTTGTAAAGAAAGTGGTTGAAAATTTGAAATGAAAAGGCCTTCATTTGTCAAACGTCTAGTTTTCCACTTCCCTACGCTGGTATAATCCAGATCAGGTCCTTAGAGTCCCGAAGTAGTACTTCAATCTCAGCCTTTTAAAAAGGCACCCCTAGCGGATAAGCATCACATATTAATTTGTAGAATTCACCTTACATCTATAATAGTAGCGCCTTTATTGTAAATGTCAATTGATTTATTGTTCTGTGCAATAAAAATTGATAATTTCCATTAGCCGGACATCGGGCATAAAATATGTCCCCCGATTTGGCTAGCGCTTTCATCATACTTGTTGACGGTTTTCATTGCTTGAATGTTGTTTCTATTCTAAAATAAGATATAGTAATGTGTTAGAATTTTTTTGCAATTAGAAATTCTGTTGTTGGGAGGCGAGATTTATGGGTTTAAAAGAGATGAAGAATCAAACATTTCCAAGAAATCATATTGATGAATGGGAAAAAAAGGCTGAGGAATCCATCAAAGGAAAATCGGTTGAATCACTGAAATCCTCAACATATGAAAACATACTTTTGAAACCGCTTTATTTCCAAGAAGATGAAAAATCGATAGCTGCTTATCCGGGTGGTTCCGATTTTAGAAGAGGAATTTTTCCGCTTGGTTATATCACGAATAAATGGAAGGTTGCCCAGCGAATACCATATACAACAATAACAGAGTTAGAGGAAAAGCTTGAACAGGCATTAAATAGAGGTCAAACGGTTATTTCGTTTGAATTAACAAAACAGTTATTTGAAACGAATGAGCTTCTATTAAATCTATTAAAAGACTATTTTCATAAATATCCCTTCGCAATAAATGCTTGTGAAATGCAGCCGGACATATTATCAGTCTTGGTAAAACTGACAGAAAATCAATGTGATGGCTCAAGTGTGACAGGATACATAGCATCAGATCCGCTTTCAACATTTGTAATAGACGGATTTCTTCCGGAAAACGACGATATCTATTTTGCTGAATGGTCAGAAACGCTTAAGCAGGCACATAAAAAACTCCCCAATTTACAGACTGTTCTAATCAATACATCTCCATACCATAATGGGGGAGCAAATGCCGTTCAGGAGCTTGGAATTGCAGCTGCCACAGGGGTATTTTATCTTCAGCAGTTACTTGAAAACAAACTGAATCTTGAACAAGCACTATCAAAAATGATCTTTCAATTTTCAATCGGTGCCAACTTTTTTATGGAAATTGCGAAACTGCGTGCAGCCCGTATTCTTTGGGATAAAATTACGGAAGTTTACGGAGCTGAAATGGATTTTCGTGGAATGCAAATCGCTGCAGAAACTTCTACATTTACAAAAACTGTTTATGATAAGCATGTAAATATCCTCCGAGCCGGGAACGAAGCTTTTGCCGGAGTAGTAGGTGGAGTTCAATTTTTACATGTTACTGCATTTGATGAAATAATTGCTACCAGCTATTTTTCTGAAAGAATTGCTCGGAACACCCAGTTAATTTTACAGGATGAAGCCTTTTTGCAAAATGTTATTGATCCTGCAGGCGGATCATGGTATGTCGAGGAACTGACAAGGGAATTAGCAGAGAAGGGTTGGAAATTTTTCCAAGAGATTGAGGAAAATGGCGGAATGCTCGAAGCGGTTAAAAACAATTGGCTGCAAAATGCCATTGCCGGCGTGAATGAAAAAAGACAACTAGATATTTTTATTAGAAAAAATAGTATCATTGGGACAAATATTTATGTGAATCTCGAAGAAATAGGTTTTAAAAACAAACAACCAACAAGCTCTAGTTCTAAAGTTAAAGATCGAAATGAACATATAAAAATCCAACCAATCCCGCAATTGAGATTAGCGGAACCATATGAGGCTCTTAGAAAAAGAGCCGAAGCATTAAAGGAAAAAAACGGAACTCAACCGCAGCTAGGGATGATATGCTTAGGTAATCTTAAGCAGCATAAGGCAAGAGCCGATTTTATCAAGGGTTTTTTAGCAGCCGGTGGAATAATTGGGGCAGAAAGCGGTCCCGTTTTTACAGCACAATCCTGTATTGAATTTGTGAATAGCAGTCATTACCGGCATTTTTGCTTTTGCGGAGGCAATGAGCAATATGAAGAGATAGGGCACGTTATCCTATCAACTTTAAAAGCTGAATTCCCGGATAGAATTTTTTACTTGGCGGGATTACCTGATAAAGAACAACAATCCCAATGGAGTAATGAAGGCATTAAACAGTTTATCCATGTTAAAAGCAATTGCTATGAAACACTTTCTACCATTCTTTCAGATTTGGAGGTGACCATAGTTGAATAAACAAAAGCCTAATTTTCAAAACATATCATTATTTGAGAAACAACCATTCATTACAAAAGAGCAATGGAAAGAAAAAGTGGAAAAAGAAATAGACGCTTCCATTGATGATTTATTATTTGAAACCAATGAACAAATTCCCTTAAAACCGATTTATACAAATGAAGACCGGAAAGGCTTGGAGCATTTACATGATTTACCCGGACTTCCGCCATATACTCGCGGCCCGTACCCAACGATGTACGTCAACCGTCCGTGGACGGTAAGGCAGTATGCCGGATTTTCTACAGCAGAAGAAAGTAATGCATTTTACAGACGCAATTTAGCAATGGGTCAAAAGGGTCTATCGGTGGCCTTTGATTTAGCCACCCATAGAGGCTATGATTCCGACCATCCGCGTGTCGTCGGGGATGTTGGTAAAGCAGGAGTTGCGATTGATTCCATAATCGACATGAAGACGTTGTTTGATGGAATTCCATTAGATCAAATGTCAGTTTCGATGACGATGAATGGGGCAGTTCTGCCAATCCTCGCCTTTTTCATTGTGACAGCAGAAGAACAGGGAGTAAGCCGGGAAAAGCTTTCCGGGACCATTCAAAATGATATTTTAAAAGAATATATGGTCCGTAACACCTATATTTACCCGCCTGAAATGTCTATGAAGATTATTGCTGATATTTTTGAGTATACGTCCAAATACATGCCAAAATTTAATAGTATTAGTATTTCCGGTTATCATATGCAGGAAGCGGGAGCGCCTGCTGATTTAGAATTAGCCTATACACTGGCAGATGGCTTGGAATATGTTCGGACCGGTCTAAGTGCAGGCATTGATATTGATTCTTTTGCACCCCGTCTTTCCTTTTTCTGGGCAGTAGGAATGAATTACTTTATGGAAGTGGCGAAAATGCGGGCAGCCCGTTTGATTTGGGCAAAAATGATGAAATCCTTTCATCCCAAAAACGCTAAATCAATGGCACTCAGAACCCATTCACAAACATCCGGCTGGAGTTTAACCGAGCAGGATCCATTTAATAACGTGATTCGAACCTTGATTGAAGCCCACGCTGCTGCGATGGGTCATACTCAATCCTTGCATACCAATGCATTGGATGAAGCGATTGCCCTGCCAACTGATTTCTCTGCTCGAATTGCCCGGAATACACAGCTGTTCCTTCAAGAAGAATCCGGTATTACCAATGTCATTGATCCTTGGGCCGGGTCCTATTATGTTGAAAAGCTTACAGATGAATTGGTCACTCGAGCTTGGAAGCATATCGAAGAAATTGAGAGTCTCGGCGGGATGGCAAAAGCCATTGAAACAGGGCTTCCGAAAATGAAAATCGAAGAGGCTGCTGCAAGAAGGCAGGCACAAATCGATTCCGGAAAGGAAACGATTATCGGTGTCAATCGGTACCGGCTGGAAAAAGAAGAAGCCATCGATATTTTAGATATAGACAATACGGCTGTACGTTTGAAACAAATTGAAAAATTGAATGCTTTAAAATCGAGTCGTGATGAGGAAAAGGTAGAAGAGGCACTAAACGCTTTAACGAAAGCAGCTGAAACAGGTGAAAAAAATCTGTTGGAGGCGGCTGTTCAGGCTGCAAGAGTGAGAGCGACGCTTGGGGAAATTTCTGACGCGATTGAAAAAGTAGCAAGCAGACATAAAGCAGTAATCCGTTCGATAAGTGGTGTATATAGCTCAGCCTTTAGCAATGAAGAAGCGATCATCGAAGTGAAAAACATGACCGATGAATTCCTCGATAATGAGGGCAGACGACCGAGGATTTTGATTGCAAAAATGGGGCAGGATGGCCATGACCGCGGTGCGAAGGTCATTGCCACAGCATTCGCCGATTTAGGGTTTGATGTGGATATTGGTCCATTATTTCAGACACCGGAAGAAACGGCCAGACAAGCGGTTGAAAATGATGTTCATGTTATTGGAATGAGTTCACTTGCTGCCGGACATAAGACATTGCTGCCACAGCTTATTTCAGCATTGAAAAATTTGGGTCGGGACGATATTCTGGTTGTTATTGGCGGGGTTATTCCTGCCCAGGATTATCAATTTTTATACGATGAAGGAGCTTCAGCTATTTTCGGACCCGGGACGATTATCCCGGTTGCGGCACAGAAAGTAATCAAGGAAATTTATAAACAACTCGGTTATGAGGAAGTGGCACAATAAATGGACACGGATAAAAAACCGGAATGGAGCGACCCAAATGAACCTGATAAATGTTCAAGTGTTATAAGAAGAGGCCATGAGCAGGAGGGTCAATCTGCTGCACTCCAGAAAAATGTCCGTTTTCAAAAACGCAGTTCCTATGAGCCTTCTGTTGAAGAATTATATGAAGGGGTGTTATCAGGAGACAGAGGCCTTCTTGCCCGCGCTATTACACTGGTAGAAAGTAACGCAGAGCAGCATTTTCAAAAAGCACAGAACCTTCTTCAAAGGCTTTTACAACACAGCGGTAAATCAATGCGAATTGGAATTACAGGTGTTCCGGGAGCCGGGAAAAGCACCTTTATTGAAGCATTTGGTACCTACCTATGTGATCTGGGTTATCGGGTGGCAGTGCTGGCAATCGATCCAAGCTCCAGCATTAGTGGAGGGAGTATTTTAGGGGATAAAACGCGAATGGAACAGCTGGCTAGGAATCCTCGTGCTTTTATCCGTCCTTCTCCTTCAGCCGGTAAGCTAGGCGGTGTTCACCGAAAAACAAGAGAAGCCATGCTGATTTGCGAGGCTGCGGGATTTGATGTGATTTTAATCGAAACGGTTGGTGTGGGACAGAGTGAAGTCATTATCAGAGATATGGTTGACTTTTTCCTGCTGCTTGTATTAACCGGTGCCGGTGATGAATTGCAGGGAATGAAAAAAGGGATTATGGAACTGGCCGACGCCCTAATCGTTCACAAAGCAGATGGTCCCAATAAACAGAAGGCTGAACAAACAAGAAAAGAGTATAACCGGATTCTTCATTTTTTACAGCCGGCAACAAAGGGCTGGTCGACAATGGCTTATACTTGCTCTTCCCTTAACGGGGATGGTATAGAAGGAATTTGGGAGGTACTTAATGCTTTTGAAAGGAAAGGAAAAGAAACCGGAGTTTTTGAAGAAAGAAGAAAAGGACAAAAAAGAGATTGGATATACTCCATGATTACTGACCAACTCCAATATAGTTTCTTTCACCATCCGGATGTAAAACTAATGCTTCCTCAATTGGAAAATGAAGTGATGGCAGGTAAAAAAACTGTTGCATCTGCTGTCGAAACACTCTTCCATGCTTTTTTAACCGGAAAAGAATAAAGCTGCCAAGATTTTCGTGTTTCCTTTAACTCAGTCGAAGCGCTCCAGTCCTGTCGTGCGCTAAACGGGCGCTTCCGCTTTTCGTAGAATAAGAACATTTTATGAATTCAATCATCATTATTTGAAAAAAACTTATTTTTACTGTTATTATGTAGTTAAGTACTTTCCTTAAGGAGTGATTTTATGAGCATGGATTTTAATTTTTTTATGAATGATATCGTTCGTCAGGCGCGCGAAGAAATCGTGTCTGCAGGTTATAAAGAATTAACAACAGCAGCAGAAGTCGATGAAGCGCTTCAACAAAAAGGCACTACATTGGTCATGATTAATTCAGTTTGCGGTTGTGCAGGCGGTGTGGCACGTCCTGCGGCAGCATATGCCCTGCATTATGATAAGCGTCCGGATCATGTAGTAACAGTTTTTGCCGGACAGGATAAGGAAGCAACAGAAAAAGCGAGAAGCTATTTTACCGGATATCCACCTTCCTCTCCTTCCTTTGCTTTATTGAAAGATGGTAAGATTTGTTCAATGGTTGAAAGACACCAAATTGAAGGCTACGACCCGGCAACAGTTGTATCAAAACTGCAAAAAGAATTTGATCAATTTTGTGAAGAAGTATAACATAATAGAGTCTAAAAAGAGCTAATCCTTGAAATTAGAGATTAGCCCTTTTTTTATGATCATTTACCATTAGCTGCGGTAGAGAATTTTATGATGGGATTCGGAGGGCATAGGCTTTCTTGCAAAAAATGCTTCAAAAGGGATATGCTATGGGAAAGGATGGTCAATGGGATCATCTTTTTCACTTTTAACAGTTTTAGGGAGAATGTCAATGAAATTTCGTATTGGGTACCGGACAACCAAAACAGCAGTAGGCACTGCTATTTCGATATTAATTGCTCAGCAGCTTGGATTACATAACTTTGCCTCAGCAGGAATTTTAACGATTTTATGCATCCAAGTGACAAAAAGAAGATCATTTAGAACAGCATGGGATCGATTTCTAGCATGTGTTTTAGCAATGCCGTTTTCAGGTATCTTTTTTGAAGGAATCGCTTATCACCCGATTGTGATTGGAGTTATGCTATTTTTCTTTATACCAACGCTTGTTATGCTAAAGGCTAAAGATGGAATTGTTACGAGCAGTGTTATTATTCTACATGTATATATGGCTCATAATATATCGATAGACATCTTTCTAAATGAGCTTGGCGTTATTATCACAGGTATAGGTGTAGCTCTCCTGATGAATCTGTATATGCCAAGCGTGGAAAGAAAACTAAATGATTTTCAAAATAAAATAGAAGAAAACTTTAGAATTATATTTTGTGAAATAGTCCGCTATTTGAAGACAGGTGATAGTAACTGGGACGGGAAAGAGATTACTGAATGTGTCCGTTTGCTTAATGAAGCTAAAACACTTGCCATTCGGGATGTAGAAAATCACTTTTTAAGGGAAGAAAATCATTATTATCATTATTTTACAATGAGAGAAAAACAATTTGAAATCATTGAGCGGATATTGCCAATTGTTACCTCAATAACCGGGACAGTAAAGCAAGGAAAGATGATTGCTAAATTTCTCGAAGAATTGTCTGAAAATATCCACCCGGGAAATACAGCATATATTTATATTGAAAAAATAAGGAAAATGAAAGAAGAATTTGAAGAAATGGAGCTCCCAAAATCAAGAGAAGAATTTGAAACACGGGCCGGTTTATTGCAACTAGTGAATGAAATGAATAACTACCTCATTATAAAAAGTTCATTTAAAGATATAAAAAAACCTGATAAAATGAATGAACAAAAGAAAATTGAAGCAAACTAGGGAGAAAAAGGCAGGTGGTTTTTTTGATAAAAATCTTATCGCCTATCCTGATTGCTTTTTTCATTTCACCTCTTTGGCCCCTTGGTCCCAATCCCTTGCCGGGAGCCCCTTTTGTTATTGTTAACAAGAGCAATAACGAAATGGCCTATATTGAAGATAACAAAGTCCAAACGGTTGTAAGTGTTGGAACCGGAAAAACACAAGAACTTACACCGGAGGGACTTTTTACCATCACAGTGAAAGCCAAGAATCCCTACTCTCGCCGAAATGATATTCCCGGCGGAGATCCAAAAAATCCGCTTGGCGCAAGATGGATTGGCTTCGATGCAAAAGGGACCGATGGGAGGATATACGGAATTCATGGGACCAATCAACCGGCTTCTATTGGGAAATATGTATCACAGGGTTGTATCCGCACACAGAACGAAGTCATTTCATCACTGTTTCCATTAATCCCATTAGGAACGAAGATTCTGGTTATTACTTCAAAAGAGTCTTTTGAAAAGCTTGGAAAAGAGATCGGCGCCATAAAATAAGGGCACTTGCGCTAGGCAAGATTTAAATTCTGATTTTATTAGTAAAAGGGACTGTGCAAAGAAACAGTCCCTTTTTATATGTTTTTATTTAATAAATTGACCTATTCCAATTAGGAGGGTTGAGGCAAGCATAGCAAAAAGCATTAAAAAAACAATGATTTTTCGATTTTTCCGATTAGACAATATGAGTTCCTCCCTTAATGTAAGTAGCTTTATTTATATTTTACATGGAAAAGCCTAAATGAACAACTGCTCAATACATGAAGGATTTATGAATTTTTTATCGAATAAGATTAATGTCGAATTTATTTTAATATTGGAACAGAGGGGAAAACATGATTAAAAAAGTCGACCATATTGGAATTGCAGTTCGATCAATTACGGAAACGCTTCCATTTTATACGGAAGTATTAAGGCTTCCTTTTTTAGGAATGGAGGAAGTGGAAAGTGAGCAGATACGAGTAGCCTTTCTTCAGGCCGGTGAAACCAAACTTGAACTGCTTGAGCCTTTATCTGAGGAAAGTTCTGTTGCGAAATTTATTGAAAAACGCGGTGAAGGCATGCACCATATTGCATTAGGTGTAGAATCCATCGAAGTGCGAATAAAGGAGATAAAAGAAAAAGGAATTCGCATGATTCAAGATCAGCCAAAGCTGGGAGCCGGAGGGGCACATGTTGCCTTTATGCATCCAAAATCAGCTTCAGGTGTTTTATATGAGCTATGTGAAAAGAAAGGGAAGAAGGGGTACCATGAGTGACATCTATGAAAAAATAAATGAGTTATATGATAAACGCAGAGAAGTTGAACTTGGCGGCGGTGATGAGAAAATTGAAAAACAGCATGAAAAAGGAAAATTAACGGCAAGAGAGAGGATTGACTTATTAGTCGATAAAGGTACATTTATTGAATTAAATCCTTTCATTGAACATAGAACCAATGACTTTGGCCTTGATGAACAAAAAGGACCCGGCGATGGCGTTGTCACAGGTTATGGGAAAGTAAATGGAAGACCTATCTATCTTTTTTCTCAGGACTTTACAGTTTTTGGCGGTGCTTTAGGGGAAATGCATGCCAAAAAAATTGCCAATGTGATGGATTTAGCCGCTAAAAATGGAGCACCGTTCGTCGGCTTGAACGACTCCGGCGGTGCACGCATTCAAGAGGGGGTTGTCTCACTCGATGGCTATGGCCATATTTTTTATCGAAATGCCATTTATTCAGGTGTGATTCCACAAATATCCGTTATTATGGGTCCATGTGCAGGGGGAGCTGTCTATTCTCCAGCGATTACGGATTTTGTGTTTATGGTGGAAAAAACAAGCCAAATGTTTATAACCGGCCCTAAAGTAATTGAAACGGTCACGGGCGAGAAAATTTCTGCAGAAGATCTGGGCGGTGCCAATGTGCATAACACGATTAGTGGAAATGCCCATTTTCAATCAGCAACGGAAGCAGAAGCATTAAAGCAGGTTCGTAAACTGCTAAGCTATCTTCCCCAAAATAATGAGGAAAAGCCTCCTAGGGTAGAGACTCCGGTTGAAGATGATTATCGTCCGGATTTAACAGAAGCGATTCCTTTTGATGCCGTTCGCCCATATGATGTCCGCAATGTTATTGACCATGTTACAGATAAAGATTCCTTTATGGAAGTTCAGAAAGACTTCGCTAAGAATATTGTCGTTGGTTTTGCCCGAATAAAAGGAGAGCCGGTAGGGCTAGTCTGCAATCAACCTAAGGTGATGGCCGGCGGTTTGGATATTGATTCCTCCGATAAGGCTGCACGCTTTATTCGCTTATGCGACTCTTTTAATATTCCAATTATTACGTTTGAAGATGTAACGGGCTTTTTCCCGGGGGTTAAACAAGAACTGGGGGGAATCATCCGTCACGGTGCCAAAATTTTATTTGCTTATTCAGAGGCAACAGTTCCGAAGTTGACGATTATTTTAAGAAAAGCCTACGGCGGTGCTTATGTAGCCTTAAATAGTAAGTCAATCGGTGCTGATCTTGTTTTCGCGTGGCCTAATGCGGAAATTGCTGTTATGGGTCCACAAGGTGCAGCCAATATTATTTTTGCAAAGGATATTCAAAATAGCGAGAACCCGGAATTGTTGAGACAGCAGAAAATTGAAGAATATCGTGATAAATTTGCCAATCCATATGTGGCGGCCAGCAGAGGAATGGTGGATGATGTCATCGACCCAAGAGAAACGAGGATAAAAATTATTCAGGCCTTAGAAATGCTGAGGAATAAAAAAGAGTCGAGGCCTTATAAAAAGCATGGAAATATCCCACTTTAAAGTTGAATCTCTTTTCTTATGAAAATGAGAAAGACTGCAAACATCTTTCATTTGATGATAGGAAGTGGAAAAGGTATACTGAAATAGTGAATAGAGTACATATTATGGAGGTTCGACAGATGATTAATCAGGAACGTCTTTTGAATGAATTTTTGGAACTGGTACAAATTGACTCAGAAACAAAATTTGAAACTGAAATTGCAAAAGTATTAAAGCAAAAGTTTACTGATTTAGGTCTTGAAGTATTCGAAGATGATACAACTGCCAAAACAGGCCATGGTGCAGGGAACTTAGTCTGCACACTTGCTGCAACGAAAGAAGGGGTAGATCCAATTTATTTTACTTCCCATATGGATACCGTTGTTCCGGGTAAAGGCGTAAAGCCATCCATTAAAGACGGCTATGTGGTTACTGATGGTACGACCATTTTAGGTGCCGATGATAAAGCAGGCTTGGCTGTTATGTTGGAAACAATCCGCGTGCTAAAAGAGCAAAATATCGAGCATGGATTGATCCAATTTGTGATCACTGTTGGGGAAGAATCCGGTCTCGTAGGTGCCAAAGCGCTTGATTCTTCATTAATGAAGGCGAAATATGGTTATGCACTGGATAGTGATGGTTTAGTTGGTAACATTGTTGTAGCTGCACCGACTCAAGCAAAAGTGAAAGCAGTGATTTACGGAAAAACAGCACATGCAGGTGTTGCGCCGGAAAAAGGTGTTTCTGCTATCACCATTGCGGCAAAATCAATTGCTAAAATGCCGTTAGGAAGAATTGATGAAGAAACAACAGCTAACATTGGCCGGTTCGAAGGCGGTACACAAACCAACATCGTTTGTGACCGTGTTGATATTTTAGCTGAAGCCCGTTCCCTTATCCCTGAAAAGATGCAGGCACAGGTTCAGAAAATGAAAGATGCATTTGAAACTGTTGCTGAGGAAATGGGCGGAAGAGCAGAAGTCAATGTTGAAGTTATGTATCCCGGTTTCAAATTTGGTGAAGGCGACCTAGTTGTAGAACTAGCCCGTAAAGCAGCGGCAAAAATCGGCCGCAGCTGTGAATTACAGCATAGCGGCGGAGGAAGTGATGCCAATGTTTTTGCCGGCTTTAATATTCCAACTGTAAACCTTGCTGTTGGTTATGAGGAAATCCATACAACAAACGAGCGTATGCCAATTGAGGAATTAAACAAGCTTGCAGAAATGACGATTGCCATTATCAGTGAAGTGACAAATCAATAATTGGATTTAAAGGAGAGCCATTGGTTCTCCTTTTTGTTATACTATTGTTGAAATGCTTTAAGGATGGAAGTGCCGACATGAAGGAAATGTATCCGAAAAATGGAAGAGTCATTTTACATGTTGATATGAATAGCTTTTACGCCTCCGTAGAAATGGCTTATGACCCTGCGCTTAAGGGTAAACCATTAGCTATTGCCGGGAATGTGGAAGAGAGAAAAGGAATAATTGTTACCTGCAGCTATGAAGCCAGAAAATTTGGTGTGAAAACTACGATGCCGCTTTGGGAAGCAAAAAAGCTTTGTCCGCAGTTAATTGTAAAAACGCCTAATTTTGAGCGCTATCGTGCAGCGTCAATTGGCATGTTTGAAATTCTAAGAAACTATACAGAGCTGGTTGAGCCGGTTTCCATTGATGAGGGTTATATGGATATTTCTGAATGCTACGAGTTTGGCAGCCCGATTGAAATAGCGGAGAGTATTCAAAAAAGAATCCTGGAACAGCTTGATTTGCCTTGCAGCATCGGTATTGCACCTAATAAATTTTTAGCCAAGATGGCATCTGATATGAAAAAGCCAATGGGGATTACAGTGTTACGTAAACGCGACATCCCTACAGTTCTTTGGCCATTAAATACAAACGAAATGCACGGTGTCGGGAAAAAAACTGCAGAAAAGCTAACAACTATTGGAATAAATACCATCAGTGATTTAGCAAAAGGGAATGAGATTCAGCTTAAAGCTTTGTTAGGCATTAATGGAATCCGTATCAAAGAGCGGTCAAATGGAATCGATAACAGGCCTGTTGATCCGGAATCAGTCGCAGATTTTAAAAGTATCGGAAATTCAACCACCCTTCCTAAAGATGCCAGTAACCAACAAGAGCTATTCCGTGTATTGGAATCATTAGCCGAAACCGTTTCAGTAAGACTAAAACGTAAAAATGTTCTAGCATCTACATTAGGAATAACGATTCGCTATAAAGATCGGAAAACGATTACGAGAAGTAAAAAACTTGCCAATCCTATTAATCATAAAGATGACATTACGACATTCGCAAAGAAGCTATTTCTTAAATCTTGGAATGGTGATGCCGTACGGTTGTTAGGGGTTACAGGCTATGATTTAGTCGAGCATGATATGGCCTATAAGCAGCTCGATTTATTTTCGTTTGAAAAAGATGCTAAAAAAGAACCATTACTTAATACCCTTTCCAATCTTCGTGAAAAATACGGCAAGAATGTCATTGATAAGGCAGGAATGCATAAGGTTGACCCGGCTCATAATGTAGGAACAGGGACTAGCTTCAATAAAGATTTTCTTCGCTCCTTCCCTAACAGAGATAAAGAAGAATAAAAAAGCTCCTCTTTGATTAACAAAGATGGAGCTTTTTTATTATTTACAAATATCTACATCTAAATCCGTTACAGGCCACCAGAAGTAACCGTCTTTTTCCAGAAGCTCATCTGCCGCTTTCGGCCCCATTGTTCCTGATTGGTAGTTTGGAAAGCTATCTGCAGCTTTTGTATTATGCCAAACTTCAGAAATTTTATCGACAAAGTTCCAGGAATAAGCAACTTCGTCCCAATGGGTGAAATTCGTTGCATCCCCGCGCATACAATCGTATAGGAGCTTTTCATAACCTTCAGGGGTGTTCATGGCATGGATACCTGTATTGGCAAAGCTTAGTTTTACCTCTTGTGCATCCAGGTGCCCCCCTGCTTTTTTAGCATTTAAATGAAGGGTGATTCCTTCCTCCGGCTGGATATGGATGACAAGCAGATTTGGATTCAACATTTTTTCTGTTTGATAGTATAAGTTCATGGGAATATCTTTAAATTGAACGACAATTTTTGTCGACTTGGTTGTCATTCTCTTTCCTGTTCGAATATAGAAAGGAACACCGGCCCAACGGAAATTATCGATCATTATTTTTCCCGCGACGAACGTTTCCGTATTGGATTCTTTGTCTACCATCGGTTCATCGCGATACTTAGGAACCTGTTCTTCTGCAATTGTACCTTCTCCATATTGTCCGCGAACAAAGTAATCTTTCACTTGCTCACCTTCAACAGTTCGCAATGCCCGAAAAACCCTTACTTTTTCTGAACGAATTTCATCCGTTGTTAACTTGATTGGGGGTTCCATTGCCAGTAATGCAACCATTTGCATCATATGGTTTTGCAGCATATCCCGTAAGGCACCGCTTGTTTCATAATAACGGCCTCGTTCTTCTACTCCAAGCGTTTCACTGGATGTTATCTGAATATTGGAAATATATCGGTTATTCCATAACGGTTCGAAGATGGCATTAGCAAAACGTATTACCTCAATGTTTCGGACCATTTCTTTACCCAAATAATGGTCGATACGATAAACTTCGCTTTCAGAGAATGCGGTTCGTATTTGATTATTTAATTTTTTGGCAGATTCTAAATCATGTCCGAATGGTTTTTCAATTACAAGTCGTTTATAACCTTTTACATCCGTTAACCCGTCTGATTTTAAATGTAATGCGATAGGGCCAAAAAATTCAGGCGCCATTGCGAGATAGAAGATGCGGTTGCCTTCAAGGCAATAATGATCATCAATTTGATCAGCTAGTTTTTTTAACGCGGCGTAAGAGTTTGAATCTGCCACATCATGTGAATGGTAGGAAAAATGCGAAATAAATTCATCAATATTATTATCTTTTTTTAATGCAGATAAAACGGAGTCTTTCACTGATTGTTGAAACTCTTCGTTTGAAATTGATCTTCTTGCAACACCAATTACAGCAAACTGTTTGTTCAATCTACCTTTTTCGAATAAACGGTAAAGGGAAGGAAACAATTTTCGTTTTGCTAAATCCCCGGTTGCCCCAAATATCATGATTAATGAAGCCATACTTTGTTCCATGCTTTTTAGACCTCTTTTCTTGTATCTTTTATGTATTTGTGAAAAACGTAGCATACCTATCAAGTATTAAATTTTATCGGTTTCCTTTAGATTTCGCAAATATAATGCAATGCATGTATCAAAAAAATTCTCAATAAAAAGAAAAAATCAACGGGAAAGCAATCGAATTTTATTTGTGATATAGTAATAAATATCGAATGAACGGTGAAAAGAGGTATACTTAATGGATATTTTTTTCTTAGGTACGGGTGCCGGGATGCCGGCAAAGCTTCGCAATGTCACATCCATTGCGCTGAAATTGCTGGAGGAGCGGGGGGAGGTCTGGTTATTCGATGCAGGGGAGGCAACACAGCACCAAATTTTACATACATCGATTAAACCGAGGCGGATTGAAAAAATATTTATTACTCATCTTCATGGTGACCATATATATGGATTGCCCGGTTTGTTATCAAGCCGTTCGTTTCAAGGCGGGGAGTCTAAAGTCACGGTATATGGGCCGAAGGGCATTAAGGAATATATCAATGTCAGCCTCTCTATCAGCCAAACGTATTTAAAGTACCCTTTAAATATTATTGAAATTGAGGAAGGTATTATTTTTGAGGATGAACAGTTTACGGTCGAAACGCTTCCTTTAGACCATGGTATTCCATCCTACGGATATCGGATAGTAGAGAAGGACAGACCAGGTACACTCCTTGCTGATAAGCTTATTGAAGCAGGGATTCGACCGGGACCCATTTTTAAAAAAATAAAAAACGGAGAAACGGTTACGCTTGAAGACGGCAGAACGATCGAGCCGGCAGGCTTTCTTGGCCCTGCGGAAAAGGGCAGAATTGTGACGATTCTTGGAGACACAAGATATTGCGAAAACGCCATAACGCTTGCAAAAAATGCAGATATATTGGTTCATGAAGCAACTTTTTCAAAAGGGGAAGAAAGACTTGCCTTTGATTATTTTCATGCAACGACCCATCAGGCCGCAGAAATTGCCAGACAGGCTAATTGTAAACAGCTTTGCCTGACCCATATTAGCTCACGTTATGACCGGAATGCTTGGAGAGAATTGGTGGAAGAAGCGAGAGAAGTATTTTCGAATACGGAAATCGCTGAGGACTTTAAAGAGATTACTATCCGTTAAAATGAAAAAGCACTACCCTTAGGTAAGTGCTTTTTTCTATTTTTTTAAAAATTCCAGCCACGCTCATATTGTTTTGGCCCTTCAATGGTTACACCAAGCTCTTTTGCCGCTATACGCGGCCAGTAGGGATTGCGCAGTAATTCACGGGCTAGAATGATTAGATCGGCTCTTTCATTCTGTAAAATTTCTTCTGCGTGTTTTGGAGTGGTAATTAGTCCTACCGCACCGGTTGGGATATCAGCGCCATTCCTAATTGTTTCGGAGTATTTTACTTGATAGCCCGGGTAAGTATGAATATGTGCCGGTACAACTGCGCCGGAGCTGACATCGATTAAGTCAACGCCTTGCTCCTTCATCCATATGCTGAACGGAACATAATCATCTGCTGTTAATCCTTCATCGTGATAATCATTGGCGGAAATTCTTACAAACAGTGGACCGTCCCAAACCGTTTTAACGGCTTCAATGACTTCACGGAGGAAACGGTAACGGTTTTCAGCCGAGCCGCCATATTCATCCGTTCTTTTATTGGAAAGAGGAGATAGGAATTCATTAATCAGATAACCATGGGCACCGTGAATTTCAATCACATCAAAACCGGCCATTGCAGCCCGTTCCGCTCCTTTTTTAAATGCCTCTACTGTTTCTTCGATATCCGTTTTGGTCATTTCTTTTGGTGTTTTCATTTTTTCATTGAAAGCCAAGGCGGAAGGTGCAATGATTTCGCCTTCTAAAACAGCTTTTCTACCTGCATGTGCAAGCTGGATTCCAATCTTAGCGCCGTGCTCTTTAACAAGCCCGACGAGTTCTTTAAATCCCTCGGTATGATCATCACTCCAGATACCTAAATCCTGCGGAGAGATTCTGCCTTGAGGTGTAACGGCAGTTGCTTCAACAATTATCAGTCCCACTTGTCCGACTGCTCTCGTTGTATAATGGGTTCGGTGCCAGTTCTGCAGGTGGCCATCTTCTGTGTGGCTTGAATACATGCACATTGGCGCCATCACGATTCTATTTTTTAACGTTACACCCTTAATGGTATAGGGAGAAAATAATTTTGCTTGCATGTTGAGCCCTCCTAATCTTTTACATAACAACCATAGTATAGCAAAAGGCTCACATTTTATTGAAATAACCTGCTTATTCTTTTTCTCTTAACTCACTTAACCGGTATGTTGTGCCTCGCCATACAATGCCTCCCCGCTTAAAGGTCAGGAAGCTTGCACGTATAATTGCATAGATAAACAGTAAAGCAGTGACAGGAAATACAAAAAACATAATAGGGGAGAATCGGGTCATTCTTTTGACGATCATCACGTAAAGGATTCCACTGCCCAAAATATTCCCCAAACTCAGTAGTGCGATTGTTCTGTTTGATGAAAAAACTGTCACAAAGGGGAGAACATGTGTGAGAAAGACCCCGAAAATAGCGAAAAGTACCATGCTGATTCGATAATTTAATCCTGCAAATGTATTCTTTTCAAGTCCGACAAATGCTTCTTTCAAACTGCCATACCATTCCACTTCCATCAGCCTGAGCGCTGTAACAATTCTTTGCCGGTATCCGGCCTTTTTCATTCTCATTCCCAGCTGTAAATCATCATCGGGGCGCATTTTTATTTTTTCGTGTGTCCCGAATGCTTCATAGGCTTGTTTAGAAACGAGGTTAAACGCGCCAATGCCCGTACCGGTTTTGGACTTTGGATTATTCGCCAGCCAGGGGCGCTTAAAATAGGAAAATCCGAATAAGAAAAACGCGACAAACGATTTCAGCCAAAATTCCTTGGCATTTAAATTAGGTGCTGCCGTTAAATGGTCGAGGCGGTGTTTATTAAAGTAATGGAGTGCTTTTGCAAATGCCTCTTGCTCATATTTAACATCAGCATCAGTAAATAATATCCATTTACCGTTAGCGTGCAGACTGCCTGAATATAAGGCGTAATTTTTGCCCAGCCATCCCTTCGGCAAAGCATTTATATGAAAAACTTTTACTCTCTGATCTTCTTTTTTTAACTCATCGATAATTTGACCGGTTGTATCTGTTGAACGGTCATTTACAAGGATCCATTCCACGTGTGTATAGGTCTGTCTAAGCTGACTGTGGATACTTGCTCTAATTTGCTTCTCTTCATTTCTTGCTGCAACGATAACCGATAAAAGCGGTCCATTCCCCAAGGAATCTTCCGTATCCAAAGCATCTAATTTTCTTAACCCAAACAGGGCATCTGCAAGAAAAACAATCCAAGCCAGAATTCCTATCGAGTATAAAACGGTTAACATGTCCAAACACTTCCCAGCCCTTTTTTTACAGTTTAAAGGAAAAGGGGCCAAACATCCAATCTATGAAGGCTGTTCTGCAGCAAGCTGTGAGCATAATGCGTCGCCCATTTTTTTTGATTGGGCAGTAGCAGCTTTGATACATGCAATAAACGCTTCCTGAACGCCTTTTTCTTCCAGAACCTTAATCCCTGCCTCGGTCGTGCCGCCTGGACTTGTTACGTCGCGTCGCAATTGCTCTGATGTTTTTGTTGATTTCTTCACCATCTCTGCTGCCCCAATTAACGTCTGGACAATCAGTTCTTGTGCCATTTCCTTTTCAAGTCCTACTTCAACTGCGCTATTTTCCATCGCTTCAATCAGATAATAAATATAAGCCGGCCCGCTGCCGGAAAGGCCAGTTACCGCGTCAAGCTGTTCTTCTTCAACAAAGGTGGTTAAACCGACGGTGCCGAAAAGTTTTTTCGTTCTCTTGATTTGTTCCTCAGAGACTCGGGTGTTCACGGCAACGGCTGTGGCTGATTTTCCTACCGTTGCTGACGTGTTAGGCATGGCTCTTACAATCGCAAGAGGTTTTTTCGCTAATGTCTCGATTGCATTCATGGATACACCTGCTAATACAGAAATCACGAGCATATGCTCCGTTAAGTGTTCGCGAACTTGAGTGATGGCTGAAGCTGCATCCTTTGGTTTCATTGCTAAGACCACGATGTCAGCCCCTTCAAAGAGTTTGTTCAAATCATAGGTGCTTTTGACGCCATATCGCTCGCGAATAGAGGATAATCTTTCCTCATTACTATTGTTTGTAACCCAAATATTTTTCTTATCGATTAAATCATTTTCGACAATTCCTGAAATAAATGCTTCTGCCATTGATCCTGCGCCTACAATCGCTATTTTGTTCATGAATAACTCCCCCTTATGGTTTTAAATACAAAAAGACCCTTCATCCATAAAGGACGAAAGGTCTATCTTCCGCGGTACCACCTTCATTTACCCCAATAAAAAAACAATTTTAAAAAGGGTTCACTCAACTCCGATAACGTCGGGATTACGTTAGGTTTTCCTAAGTGCTCATAAGGTAGGTTCAATGATCAAGAGGGCGGTGAAGACTCTCAGCCTTTGGACTTCACTCTCTTTTTGCCATTTTTCATTTACTGGCCTTACTCATCGCTTTTTCGAATTAAATTTTAATAGTGATTATGCTGGAAACATAGCCTCTTTGTCAAGGGGTAAATTTGCTGAATTTTTTATTTTTTCTAAAAATTATGCAAAAATAATGACATTTGGCCTATAAATCGGTACACTTTATTATATATATTAAATGACGCATATTTTTTACATAAAGCGAATTAAATATCTTTATACAACAATAACGTTAAGGGGTTTTTAAAATGACAGAATGGAAAAACGGAATTGCCAAAATCACTTTACCGACTCCTTTTCCGGTCGGAGATGTAAATGTGTATTTAATTAAGGGGGAGCGTTTAACGCTTGTTGATGCGGGGCCGAAAACGGAGGAATCCTGGAATTCATTGACAGCTCAAATGGCCGATTTAAATTTGAGTCCTTCTGACATTGAGCAAGTGGTTCTTACTCACCATCACCCTGACCATGCGGGAATGCTTGATTTTTTTTCTGACTCGTTAGAGGTGTACGGACACCCGTTGAATGAACGATGGATCCATCCGACAGAAGCTTTTCTTCAGGAACAAGAGAATTTTTTCCGTGCGCTTTTTCATGAGTTGGGTCTGCCTGAGGAATATTTACCGCTGCTTTCTTTGTTAAGAAAATCACTGAAGTATTCCTGCAACCGTTCACTGACAGGGCAGCTTCTTGAAGGGATGAGACCGCCCGGACTCAGTGAATGGCAGGTAATTGAAACACCCGGCCACGCTCAAAGCCAAATTGCTCTGTTCCGCGAAGCGGACGGAATTTTAATTGGCGGTGATCTTATTCTTGCCCATATTTCACCGAATCCCTTACTTGAACCGGCTGCACCGGGTGAGAGGGAAAGGCCGAAGCCGCAGCTGCAGCATAATCACTCGATGAAAAAACTGCTTTCTTATCCGATTTCATTCGTATACACGGGGCACGGCGAGGAGGTCTATCAGTTAGCTGACCTGATTGAAAAAAGGCTAACCCGTCAGCACGAGCGGGCCATGACGGTCCATCATTGGCTGAAAGAAGAGCAACTCACCGTTTTTGAAATCTGCAAACGTCTTTTTCCGGCCGTCTATCAGCGTGAATTGATGCTAACGATGTCGGAAACAGTCGCCCAACTTGACTATTTATCATCTATCGGAGAAATTAGTAGTAATAATGATCAACCCGTTCTCTATCAGGCTACGTCTGAAGGCTAATGGAACCGGGTTTAAGCCAGAGAGGTGATAGGATGGGTAGAGAACATTTAAAAGGTAAAAATATCATCATTACCGGGGCATCCGGAGGAATTGGAGCGGAAATTGCTAAGCTTTGTGCGGCTGGCGGCGCCAATCTTGTGTTGCTTGCGCGGAGCATTGATAAACTTCAATTGCTGCAAGGGGAGCTGCAGCAAAGCTTTCATGTTAAAGTAGATGTGTTTCAGCTTGATGTGTCTGATACTGAACAAGTCCGGAAAGTCTTCGGTGAGATCTTTGCGTCGGCCGGCTATATAGATATCCTTGTGAATAATGCGGGCTTTGGCGTTTTTCGGGAAGCCCATGAAGCAACAATCGACGAAATTAAAGGGATGTTTAACGTGAATGTGGTCGGGTTAATAGCATGCACCAGCATGGTATTGCCGAAGATGCGCGAAAGGCGCTTTGGCCATATTATTAATATTGCCTCCCAGGCGGGGAAAATTGCCACGCCAAAATCGAGTGTGTATTCTGCCAGCAAACACGCCGTTCTTGGATACACGAATTCGCTTAGGATGGAGCTGGCCGATTACAATGTACAGGTTACATCTGTGAATCCAGGGCCGATTGCTACCAATTTTTTTGAAATAGCCGATGAAAAAGGCACGTATGTAAAAAATGTTCAAAAATTCATGCTTAAGCCTGAATATGTGGCACAGAAGGTCGTTGATTCCATGCTCACGAAAACAAGGGAGATTAATTTGCCGCGGTGGATGAACCTGGGGAGTATTGTCTATGTTCTTTTCCCGAGGGCTTTTGAACGAATTGGTAAACGGATTTTAAATCAGAAATAGTTTGTTACTCAAGCCTCTTTTTCAGAGGCTTTTTATTTTTTAAAATCATCCTGTTAAAAACTCATATACCGTATCATTCACTACCTCATATAAATCTGCAGTCGGTTCTGCTTCCTTTGTTTGGAAAATCCGATTGGTCAGCTCCTCTAAATCTTTTTCACCGATAGGCATGGAATCAGATTCATAATATTGTTTCAAACAATTTTTAATCATTTTGGTAATCAGCTTTTTCTCCATGAGAGCACCTCACACCGATTATACCGCATTTTTCTGTATTTTCCACATTGGAAAAAAGGCAAAAAATTTCCATTGAATACGAACGCATATTCGCTTAAGATAGTGAGTATACTGATATAGAACTGTTGTTCGCTAAAATGTATTTTGTTGGAGGGAAAAGTATGGTCGATTACAGCACCGCACCGCAAAATAAAATTTTATGTGTCGACATGAAGAGCTTCTATGCAAGCTGTTCGGCTGTCATGCTTGGCCTGGATCCTTTGAATTGTTATTTAGCTGTTTGCGGCAACAAAGAACGACAGGGAAGCATCGTGCTTGCTGCTTCGCCGCGTCTGAAAAAAGAATTTGGCATCAAAACCGGTTCGCGGATGTTTGAAATCCCAAACGACCCAAGGATTAAAATTGTCGAGCCGAGTATGGCAACTTATTTGCGCATTTCCACCGAAATTACCCGTGTTTTTAACCGTTATGTTCCAAAAGACGCACTCCATACCTATAGTGTGGATGAAAGCTTCATTAAAGTCGACGGTGTCATTCATTTGTGGGGGGATGCTGCAACCATCGCCCAAAAAATAAAGGATGATATTGAGCGGGAATTTCAGCTGCCTTGTGCGGTCGGGATTGGTCCCAACATGCTAATGGCAAAGCTTTGCCTCGATCTTGAGGCGAAGAAACATGGAATTGCCGAATGGACGTATGAGGATGTACAGACAAAGCTTTGGAATGTTTCACCGCTCAGGGAAATGTGGGGGATCGGTAGACGTGTCGAAAAAACATTAAACGGAATGGGAATCTTCACTGTTGGCCAGTTGGCCCGATATGATTTAGAACAATTGGAAAAGAAATTCGGGATCATGGGGAACCAGCTTTATTATCATGCCTGGGGAATCGATTTTTCAGAGCCGGGTGCCCCGATTATCCAGGGGCAAATCAGCTTTGGAAAAAGTCAAATTCTCCTCAGGGATTACAAAGAGGAAGAGGAAATTAAGCATGTTATTTTAGAAATGTGTGAGGATGTTGCGCGACGGGCAAGAACACATCAAAAGGCGGGAAGAACGATTAGTCTTGGAATCGGCTACAGCCAGGATGAATTTGGCGGGGGCTTTCACCGCGCGCGGACCATCAAGCAGCCAACGAATGTAACGATGGACCTTTACCGTGTTTGTCTCGAATTATTTCATGAGCATTATAACGGAAAAACGGTAAGGCAAATTTCGCTTGCGATTGGAAACATGGTTGATGACCGCGAGCTTCAGCTTGATCTTTTTGACATAGGTGCCTATAAAAGGCGGGAGCTTGGCTATGTGGTGGATTCCGTCCGCAGGCGCTTTGGTTCAGGTGCCTTGCTGCGCGCTGTTTCTTATACGGCAGCAGGAACCGCCAAGCATCGGGCAACGCTGGTTGGCGGACATAAAATGTAAAAGAAAAGCGGGAGCGCCCGTTTAGCGAAGTAAACTAGCCGCTGGGCGCTCCTCCGAAAATCTTACGATTTTCATCGTGCGATGTATCGCTTCTGAAGCTTACTCTTATGGAGCTAGACAGCTATCAAATTTTAAACTAAATTCTAAGTATTAGAAAGAAGGGAGACGGATGATTCGTGACCGCGGGAGAATCAAATGGACGTCGATGATGCTTCCTGAGCATGTGAAATTACTTAGGGACTGGGTAAAGGAAGACCGCTACGAAGAGAAAAAAGAAATGGATGAACAGCAGCTGGAGCTAATGAACGACACTTTATCTGAAGCAATTGAATTTGATCAATTTGTTGCGATTACGCATTATAGGAATCGAAATTATGAAATCGTGATAGGAAAAATTCATTACTGGGATGAAACAGCCGGGAAGCTCCATGTTGTCGACCGGTTTGAGGAGGTACACCGCATTCCAATCGGTGCGATCGCTGACATCAGGCTAGCCGCTGGGCGCTGAAGCTAGACAATTCTCAAAGCCAAAATTTATACTTTTTTATCCTTTAAAAAAAGAGCAGCATCAAAGCTGCCCTTAAAATCTTATTCTTCTTTGGGAACCCGTACTTGAGATTCAAATTTGCCTTTATGGGAGCCGTCGCAAAAAGGTTTATTATTAGATAAACCGCAGCGGCAAAGGGAAAAGGAGGGCTTTGTTGTATAGACATTGCCTTCTCCATCCAACAATTCAACATCACCGGTAATTCTTAGTGAACCGTTATCGTTTACTTTAATTTGAACATTAGACATTTCCAACACCCCTTTAATAAATATTCAGCGTCTCTCTTGAGATTAACTGGAAATAGAGGAAAATGCAACCCATGAACTGTGATAAGCAAAAAAATAAGAATACGAAAAAAACATATGATAAAATCATCATATGCAAAGAGAGGGGGTTTTTCACGTGGAAATAGTAATAACAGAGGCGGCAGCTGAAAAAATACGCAAGAGAACAGAAGGCCGGGAAGGCTTTTTAAAACTAAAATACGATACGGACGGCTGCGGCTGTGCCGTAAACGGTGTAGCAGCATTGTGGTTCGTGTCAGAAATAGAAGATACCGATATCGCTATTGAAACAAATGACAGAACCATTTATGTAGAAAAATCAAAGACTGTTTTCTTTGATGAGCAAATGAAAATTGATTTTTCTGATAGCTCAAATTGTTTTCAATTAAAAAGCCCGCAGCAAATCTTAAATGGGCACATGAGCCTAGTGATCACAGAAAAAACAGACTGAACCTATTTGGACAGTCTGTTTTTAGCTGGACAAGGATTCGTGAAAAACATATTTTTGTAAAAATTCATCAATAACCCGTTCATAATCGGCACGGTTTTCGTTGAAAGATTGGGCATGGCGGCCGTTTGCTGCAAGATAAAGCATTTTCGGCGCCTTTGCTTGCGCAAATAAGTCTTCACTCATCGTTGGTAAAATAAAGTCATCCTTCTGACTGTGAATGAACAGAATGGGATGTTTAATATTTTCAATAACCGAAATCGGTGAAACATGGCGGATAGAATATTTGTCACGGAAGCGCAAGAAAACATCCGCAAGCGGAAGTAAAAGTCTAGGTGCAATCTTCATTTCTTTTTTTAGGCGATAGGCCAGTTGATCTCTAAAGTCAGAAAAAGGACAGTCCGCAATATAAAAATCAGCTCCATCCTCAAGTATTCCTGCATACAGCAGCATAGTTGCCGCCCCCATTGATTCACCGTGAATTCCAAGTTTAAGATTGGGCCCCATTTCTTTTTTCAGCCAGTCGACGACTGACCTTAGATCGAATTTTTCATAATGACCGTAACTTGTTGTTTTCCCTCCGGATTCACCGTGGCGCCGATGGTCATAAATTAAGGCATTAAAGCCGCGATCTAAGAAAAGATTCATATATTTAATCGAATTAATTTTCGTTTCGGTTACACCGTGAGAAATGATAATATAGCGGTTTGACCGATGCGGTTCAACGAGAAGGGCTTTGATGGTGTAGCCAAAAGTCGAAGAAATGGCAATTTCCCGCTTTGGAAGTGACGCAAATTCATCGGGCTTATATCTGCCGGCTTCCTTTTCCCGTTTTAAAATAAACGTTTCATCCTTTTTTTTCATATACATCAGCCGGTTAGTAAAATAAATACCGAGGACCAACCAGAAAAACAATAAAATAAATAAAGCCCGAAATGTCTTTTTCAAAAGGCGGCACCTCCTTCAGTTTCTATAAAATATGTCGTCATCGAACTGAATTTTCTTATAACATGAAAAAAGCCGCTGACACCATGAGCGGCTTTCATGTAAAAAGTAGGATTACGACTGCTCCGAATTCTGTCGCTTCGTTGGGTGGATTGCTTTTTCAAGTTCTTCTGCAGCAATCATCCTCTTACCCGTACCTGCAGAATCTGCATAATTTTTTCCTTGTTGGCTGAATCCTTTATCCCGTTTTTGGCTCATGGTCAGTCTCCCTTCGAAGTGGTTACACCTAATAAGATGCATTAATACAAGACTGATTATTCATAACTAAGCCTAAACAGGTTGGGAATGAAGCCGATAATACCCGCTATCAATTTGTCTTGATGCATTGGGCCGAACGATTTCAATAGCGTTAACGAGCCTATTAAGGTCAACACCGGTATGAATCCCCATTCGTTCAAGCATACAGTAGGAGCGAACAATTTTTCATTTTGCAAACTATCCCGAGCGCCCACTTCAATAATCGTTACTTTTTTAGGCAAATTTAACATCATTTTCTCCCCCAAATATTCATACTTTCATTGTAGAGGTGGTAATTTCAAAAAATCAAGAATAAATGAAATTTTGACAAAATTAGAGGGTTTTTAAAGTTTACAGCAGAAGTAGTAAAAATATTCTGAAAGCGTTTCCTTTATGACGGATAAATATGGCCATTCATACACCAAGTGTATATATTCAATCGATCATTGAAGGAAAACAGGAAAAACGAATTGAGAGAATGACAGTCAGAAATTAGAGATGGTAGGAAGGAGAGAGAATATGGAAAATGAGAAGGCCACTGTAAGAGAGAGAATTGCGATCAGAGCGGAAAAGGAAATAGAAAATGGCTTTTATGTAAACCTGGGGATTGGCATGCCGACCCTTGTAGCTAATTATATATCGGGTAATAAGCAGGTGGTCCTTCAATCAGAGAATGGGCTTCTTGGAATTGGACCTTACCCGAAAGAAGAAGAGGTAGATCCTGACTTAATCAATGCCGGTAAAGAGACAGTCACAGCCATTAGCGGTGCAGCCTATTTTGACAGTGCCGAATCGTTTGCCATGATACGCGGAGGACATATTAATTTGGCTATCCTGGGAGGAATGGAAGTATCGGAAACCGGTGATCTGGCAAACTGGATGATTCCCGGAAAAATGATAAAAGGTATGGGCGGAGCAATGGACCTTGTTCACGGAGCCCGGAAAATTATTGTGATCATGGAGCATGTCAATAAAGCAGGTGAATCGAAAATATTAAAGCAATGCACCCTTCCGTTAACAGGCAAGGGAGTGGTGGACCGTATTATTACAGAGCGCGCCGTAATGGATGTTTCCGAATCAGGGTTAAGGCTGGTAGAAGTGGCAAAAGGATATACAGTTAAGGATGTCATTAATTCGACAGAAGCAAACTTAAATGTTGATGACAACGTGATACTTGGCGCTTATTAAAAAGGAAAAGCAGGCTGCGCATAGGAACAGCCTGTTTTTTGTTGGAGTTTATAATATAAGCACAAGCAGGTGAAATGGTATAATGTTTATAGAATTGGTATTAAAGGAGTAGACAAAAATGAAAAAACATTCTAAACAAAAAAATCAAGCAGCCAAACCGAAAAAAGATGAATCAGCGGTAACGCTTAAAGATATGATTAATCCTGATTTAATGAAGCAGCTAAAAGAACAACAGGAGCAGCTTAAAGCAGCGGAAGAGAAAAGAAAAGAAGAAGAAGAGCAAAGAAAAAGAGAAGAGCGGAGGTTAAAAGAAAAGAACAAATCATTTGAAGAGCTATTAAACGAGAGCGGGATGAACTGGAAGGAATTCAAGTAGGTGACTGCCCGAAAAGTAGAGGTTATCCCTTATCGAAAAGAACGGGAAAAGGAGAGTCTTGGGTGACTCTCCTTTTTCAACGGTGCTCATTATAGGTGGCAGCCTTTGATAGTTCCTTAATAACCGCAATTTCTTCGGCAGTCAGTGATTGACTTCGAACCGCATCGGCGCTGCTCCTAATTTGTTCGGGACTGCTGGCACCAGCTATTACAGAAGCTACAGCCGGGTTTGCCAGATTATATTGAAGAGCAACTTCTGTTAATGAGCGGTTAACTGCCATTTTTTCCTTCAACAGTGGAAGTACTTCACATAATTCTTTCCGGCTATAATCCAAGTAGCCTTTTTCAGAAGCTTTTTCAAGCATCCGATCACTAAGCATACCCTTTGCAAGTGATCCGCGGGTCACTGCGCTAATTCCATTATCATGAAGAAGCGTTAATGCCCCTTCCTCGGGACGACGGTCTAAAATACTGTATTGCATCATCACTGACACGATACCGGACTTTTTTGCATATTCGCGAATCACGTTAGGTCGAATCGACGAAATACCATAATAGCGAATATAGCCTTCTTCGATTAATTCCTCAAACGCTTCAATCGTTTCATCAATCGGGTCCTCAATTGTACCGCCATGCAGCTGGTAAAGATCAATATAATCAGTTCCAAGACGCTTCAGGCTGTTTTTTACCGCTTCTTTGATGTATGCCTTTGATGGGTCCCATGACCATCCGACCTGATCGCTATTTCGGCGATTACCGACTTTTGTGGCAATAATAACCTTTTCTCGCACATCCTTTAAGGCTTGTCCCAAAATTCTTTCATTTTCACCCAAATCGTATAAATCGGCCGTATCAAAATAATTGATGCCTTCTTCAAGGGCAGCTTCTATAATTAGCCGTGCAGTTTTTTCCTCCGTACCAATTGACATACAGCCAAGACCTAATTCAGAAACCAATAAATCCGAGCTTCCGAGCTTTCTTTTTTTCAAAAAAATCACCCCGTTCTTTTTCTTCAATTTTAGTAAAGAACGGGAAATACTACAAACAGTAGACCTTATTTTTGTGTAATATTTTGAATCCACTCGCAAACGGTGACATAATCCCGGTTATATGCTTTAAGTTTTTGCAGTATTTCCCATCCTTTCCCAACGAGGATAATTCCATTTTCATGGACGTATACCTTCATACCATACCCCTCCAAATAAAGTATGGTAAAATGTATGAGAATTACATATCGAATTAGAACAGGAGTGGCATAATGAGCAGTCTTGAAGAAAAAACGCTCCATAGCGAAGAAATTTTTTCCGGAAAAGTAATCAGTCTCTACCTGGAGGATGTTGAACTTCCAAATGGTAATCATTCAAAAAGAGAAATAATCAAGCATCCGGGTGCCGTGGCTATTTTAGCAGTCACCGATGACAATAAAATTGTAATGGTCGAACAATATCGCAAAGCATTAGAAAGGACTATCGTGGAAATCCCTGCCGGTAAGCTGGAAAAAGGAGAAGAGCCGGCCCTTTGTGCCAGACGTGAATTAGAGGAAGAAACAGGCTATGTGTGCGAGAGTCTTGAACTGTTAACCTCTTTTTATACCTCACCGGGATTTGCTGACGAAATTGTTCATGTTTTTTTAGCAAAAGGTTTATCAAAAAAAGAAAACCCTGCTGCACTTGACGAAGACGAATTTGTAAATCTTGAAGAATTAACACTTGCTGAAGCAATTCAATATGTAAAAGACCAAAAAATCTTTGATGCTAAAACAGTCTATGCGGTCCAATTCCTTCAGCTTCAAGAGGCGTTAGAAAAATGAACCGCTATTATGTTGATTTACATATACATATTGGGAGGACTTGGACAGGCAAGCCGGTCAAAATAACCGGTGCCAAATCCTTAACGTTTACGAATATCATTGAACATGCAGGGCATGAAAAAGGCTTGAATATGGTGGGGATTATCGATAGCCATTCACCTGAAGTGATTCTTGAAATGGAAAATCTCATTCAAAGAGGAGAAATTTATGAGCATCCTGCCGGTGGTTTGGTATTTGGCGATTTAACCGTCATTCCCGGTTCGGAATTAGAAATTTATGATGAACAATCGGGCGGCCCGATCCATCTTCTTTGCTATTTTCCAACCCTGGCCATTATGAAGGAGTTCTCAACATGGCTCTCGGGTCATTTGAAAAATGTTCAGTTAAGCTCTCAACGGGTGTACGTGACAGGTCTTATTCTGCAAAGAAAGGTAAAAGACCTGGGCGGATTATTTATCCCTGCCCATGTTTTTACACCGTTTAAAAGCCTGTATGGAAAAGGGGTCCATCAATCATTAACCGAAGTTTTAGACCCAAATTTAATTGATGGAATTGAGTTGGGATTAAGCTCCGATACCAATATGGCAGACCAATTAAAAGAATTACACGATTATACCTTTGTTACCAATTCCGATGCCCATTCATTAGCTAAAATTGCCCGTGAATACCAAGTGATTGCCATGAAGGAACCAACCTTTAGGGAATTACAAAAGGCATTAAAAGGAGAAGAGGGCAGAAAAATTATCGCCAACTATGGTCTTGATCCGTTGCTGGGAAAATACCATAAGACGGTTTGTGCGGAATGTTTAAATTCCGTTAATCAAGATGCCCAAATTTGTAACCTTTGCGGCAGTCCTAAGATTATTAAAGGGGTGGCCGATCGGATTCTTGAATTGAAAACCTCTGAAAGCAGTCCGGTAGATCGCCCGCCTTATGTTCATCAAGTACCACTGGAATTTATTCCTGGCTTAGGGCCCAAATTACTCGAAAAACTTGTCAATCATTTTGGATCGGAAATGGCAATTTTACATGAAGTTCCTTATAATGCTTTAAAAGAGGTGGTACCGGATAAAATTGCCGATCTCATCTTGAAAGCCAGGGAAGGGAAAGTTAACCTAGCTGCGGGCGGCGGAGGAAAATACGGAAAAATTGCAGATTAATCTATTGCTCAAAAAACCCGGCAGCCAAGCTGCCGGGTTTTTCTCAGATTGTCGAGAAAGGGTATTTTTCTCGGCAATTTTTTATTTTGTCAGAATCTAAATACCAAATTTATTGATTCTCCCTGCTAATGGCCTGTTGATTTCCGCTCCGGGCACTCGCTTTCCGCGGGGAGGTCCTGGAGCCTCCTCGGCGCTTTTGGCGCCTGCGGGGTCTCCAGTGACCTCTCTATCCCGCAGGAGTCGAGTGCCCTCCGCTCCAATCAACAGGGAGGCAAATCAACCTAAAGTATTGCAACACACTTTTTCTAACTTTGCTAAGTGTATTGCAATCTTTTTTATATTTTGGCAGGCTGCAGTTAGAAGAGCCTGTTCACTTGCATTCTTCAATCCCCGTAACCGGCAGTAGCGAAGCCCATGCAGCTCTTTTGAGTCTGCGAAGCTTCGCTCAATTTTTTCCTTTCTAAATTCCTTACTCGAATTTCCTTAGTCTCTTTCACTTCCTCCTTTTCTTTTAATGGCTTTTTTCCGTGTTCAATTCTATCCTCTTCTAATGCCTTGTTTAAGTCATCAAAATATTCTCGAGTATCCGCTTCCACTTCTTGTTTTGTATACTTATTTTTATTTGCATTTGCCTTTAAATGAGTTGAATCCGTAAATAAAACACGACCGACCACCATCTTGTGATTCATTGCAAGAAGAACAATCTCATCAAAAATCTCCTGAAAAATATTTGTATCCTTAAAACGGTGTTGACGATTCCAGTTAATCGTAGAGTGATGAGGTACTGGATCCTTGAATTTTAGACCTAAAAACCAGCGGTAGGCAACGTTTGTTCTAATTTTCCTTTCTAGTTGACGTTCAGAACGAATGCCGTAAATATAACAAAAAAACATCATTTTAAAAAGAATAAGAGGATCAGTAGGGCGCCCATATTCATCGCTGTAATAAGGACGGACCTTTTCAAGAAGAAACAAAAAATTAATATATTTATCAATCAAACGAAGAAGATGGTCATCAGGTACCAATTCATCAATAGAAACAAATTCATATTCACTTTGTCTAGACTCTTTTGACTTAAACATTGAATTCTTCACTTGTTTTTTTTATTTATTAGTTGAACTGAAGGTCTGTATTGAAAACACTCTGTTGATTGGAGCGGAAGGCACGAAGACTCCTGCGGGAGTACGGGGCAGGGGAGACCCCGCAGGAGCGAAGCGACGAGGAGGCTTCCCTGCACGCCCGCGGAAAGCGAAGTGCCTGGAGCTCCAATCAACAGACATGTTGAAACCGATATACTAATAACATTATAAAATTAACGCGGTGAATTGTTAAAGTAATTGAATAAAATAATTGGCTGCCGAGGGTTTTTCTATTATCTATTAAAAATTTGGTCATAGAAAAACTAGAAAGGCATAAGATGTATTAACTGATTTACCTAATAGGAGGAAACGCAGATGAAGAAACGATTGTACCAGTCCGATGCCGCCAGTTATTTCCGTGAGCATTCCTCGATATTTTTATTTATTGTCATTTTATTTTTAATGGGAGTTATTTTCGGTGCAATAGTAGTAAATAGCATGAGCATTCCTCAAAAAGAAGATTTATTCTACTATTTATCACAATTTTTTGGTCAGGTCTCCAATGGAAAAGTAGCAGAAGACAGCGATTTATTTTTTCAAAGCTTTTTTGATAACAGTAAATTTATTGGCTTGATGTGGATACTGGGGATTTCCATTATTGGTTTACCTGTAATTCTCATTCTTCTATTTTTAAAAGGGATGGTGGTCGGGTTTACCGTGGGATTTTTGGTTAGTCAAATGGGGTGGAAAGGTTTTATGCTCGCATTTGTTTCGATCCTGCCGCAAAATTTAATTACTATTCCCGTTTTTATCATGATGGCCGCATTATCAGTTATTTTTTCAATGAGAATGATTAAAAAACAGTTTATGAAAAAATACGGACAACCGATTATGCCATTTTTTAAGCGATACATTGTCGCCCTCTTAGCAGCTGTAATCTTTATCTCAGTTGCATCAGGGATTGAAGCATATCTATCTCCATGGCTGATGAAAACAATTATTCATTCAGTTAGTTTAAAATAATTATTATTTTATATAAAATATAAATTCTTATTTATAATAATTTTATTTTGAATCTCTTTTGCCATCTGTTATAATGAGAATCATAGTGGCGAGGGAGGGACTTCGGGATGGAAACTAGAATTGAGAGAATAAAAAAACAGTTGCATTCATCAAGCTATAAGCTTACACCCCAACGAGAAGCAACCGTTCGCGTTTTGCTGGAAAATGAAGAGGATCATTTAAGTGCAGAAGATGTGTACCTCCTCGTTAAAGAAAAATCGCCTGAAATCGGTTTAGCAACTGTTTATCGAACGTTGGAATTGCTAACTGAATTAAAAATTGTCGATAAAATTAATTTTGGTGATGGTGTATCAAGGTATGACCTCCGTCAAGAAGGAGCGGCCCATTTTCACCATCATCTTGTATGTATTGAATGCGGTGCAGTGGATGAGATTCAAGAAGACCTATTAGAAGATGTTGAGGCTGTTGTTGAGCGTAGATGGAAATTTAAAATTAAAGATCATCGCCTAACCTTTCATGGCATTTGTTACCGATGTCAAGATAAGGCGACGATTGAAGAAAAAGCTGAATAAAAAATGGGAAGTCCTTTTTACTGAAAAGGGCTTTTTTGTTTTTCTCCCCCATTTTGCGTGTATACAGGTATAAAACTTGTACAAAATGGCATACCTTTTACTAGACTATCACGGTTTGGGGGAGGTAAAACATGTTCTCTTTTTTTAAAGCGGCAATGCAAACATTAAAGGTTTTTATCATATTCACAGGATGCACGATTCTCTTCTATTATGGTATCATGTTGGTAAGTGAGGAATACCAAAATTATCATCGCTATGATGCACCGGAAGGGGCTGCATTAAAGGTTTCTAATGCAGTAAAAGAAGAGAATTCTTCCATGTTAGATCGGCTAATCTTGTTTTATTTAAATGGGGAGTAAAAACGATGGAAGATCACTTAAATGACTTTAAACATTTCTTAATTGTGGAAAAAGGTCTTGCGAATAATACTATCATGTCTTATGAGCGGGATTTAAAAAGCTATATTCGTTATTTAAAAAATGTTGAATCAATCCGCACTCTCAATGACGTGCAGCGAGTTCATATTGTCCATTTTCTCGGTTTTTTAAAAGAGCAGGGAAAATCATCGAAGACACTTGCAAGACATATTGCATCTGTACGGGCATTACATCAGTTTTTATTAAGGGATAAAGCAACAGACCAAGATCCGACTGTTCATATTGAAACACCTAGGTTAGAAAGGACTTTACCTAAGGTTCTAAGTCTGCAGGAAGTAGAAATTCTCCTGGATGCACCAAAGCTGCATGATCATTTCGGTTTAAGAGACAAAGCAATGCTGGAACTTCTATATGCGACAGGTATTCGTGTCAGTGAACTGATTGGACTTGATATAGACAATGTGCATTTAACCATGGGCTTTGTCCGTTGTATAGGGAAGGGAAATAAAGAGCGAATTATTCCTATCGGCAGAACAGCATCTGAGGCGATAAAACACTATTTAGATTATGGCAGATCCCATTTTGCTTTAAAAAAGCATAAAGATGACGCCCTATTTTTAAACCATCAAGGTAAAAGATTAACACGCCAGGGATTTTGGAAAATTTTAAAAAAGTTAACAAAAGAAGCTGGAATCGAAAAAGAATTAACTCCACATACACTAAGGCATTCTTTTGCCACTCATCTATTGGAAAATGGTGCTGATTTAAGAGCAGTGCAGGAAATGCTCGGTCATGCTGATATCTCTACAACACAAATCTATACACATGTTACGAAAACAAGATTAAAGGATGTTTATAGTAAATTCCATCCACGAGCTTAATAAATTTGTAGTTTCTAGGAAATTATGAAAATGTCAAAAACCCGCCAAAATTAATGGCGGTTTTTTCTTGTAATTTCTAAAACTTTTAGTAAAATAAAGATGTCAGACTTCTGACGAATAAATATAAAATCATGGTTATTCCTATTTAAAAAGGGCAACATATGGTTGTGAAATCTTTTGAAAATATTGCAAACGTTTCCATTGAAAAGGAGGAAGAACGAATGGCAAATCATACATATAAACGGATATTTATTATTGTTATGGACTCTGTTGGAATTGGTGAGGCTCCTGATGCTGGAAAATTCGGTGACAAAGGAGCAGACACATTCGGCCATATTGCAGAAAGAATGAATGGGCTGAACATGCCGAACATGGGGAAGTTGGGCTTAAGCAATATTAGGGAAATAAAGGGAATCGAAAAAGCAGAAACTCCATTAGCTTTTTATACAAAAATGATGGAGGCTTCAAACGGTAAAGATACGATGACCGGACATTGGGAAATTATGGGTTTGAATATTAAAACTCCTTTCAAAGTTTTCCCTGAGGGGTTTCCGGAGGAGCTCATTTCTGAATTAGAAACACGTACAGGAAGAAAAATTATAGGTAATAAACCTGCGAGTGGAACAGAAATTTTGGATGAGCTTGGTGAGGAGCATATGAAAACGGGATCACTAATTGTCTATACTTCCGCTGATTCTGTCCTTCAGATTGCTGCACATGAAGAAATTATCCCAATCGAGGAACAATACAAGATTTGTAAGATGGCGCGGGAGTTGACACTTGATGAAAAATACATGGTTGGCCGTGTCATTGCCAGACCATTTTTGGGCCAACCGGGTAATTTTAAACGAACTGCAAACCGTCATGACTATGCATTAAAACCTTTTGACCGTACGGTTATGAGTGAATTGAAGGATGCCGGCTTCGATGTGATTGCAATCGGGAAAATTTCCGACATCTATGATGGGGAAGGCGTAACCAAATCTTTACGGACTGTTTCCAATATGGACGGAATGGATAAGTTGGTAGAAACTTTTGATATGGACTTTACCGGAATTAGCTTTGTAAATCTCGTTGATTTTGATGCACTTTACGGACATCGCCGTGATCCCGAAGGATACGGTAAAGCCCTTGAAGAATATGATGCTCGTTTACCTGAGGTTTTTGCAAAAATGAAAGAAGACGACCTGTTAATGATTACAGCTGACCACGGGAATGATCCTGTTGCACCAGGAACAGACCATACACGTGAATATGTACCATTGCTCGTATACTCTAAGCAGATGAAAGAAGGGAAAGAACTGCCACTTCGTGAAACTTTCGCTGACCTTGGAGCAACGGTTGCTGAAAACTTTAATGTAAAGATGCCTAACTATGGAAAAAGCTTTTTAAATGAATTGAAATAAGAAAAGCGCAAGCGTCCGTTTAGCGCACGACAGGACTGGAGCGCTTCGACTGAGATAAAGGAAACACGGAGAGCGGAGCGAGCCGATGTTGGGCTGCTTGCGTTAGACAATTCTCAAAGAAAAGATGATATTAATTTCTTTTATTATATTTATGTGGGGGTAATAACATGGATTTCGAAAAAATTCAAAATGCGGCAGGTTTTTTAAAAGGAAAATATACAAAAGTACCAAAAATTGGCTTAATACTAGGATCAGGGCTTGGAGTGTTAGCGGATGAAATTGAAAGCCCGGTAAAAATACCATACAACGAGATTCCTGATTTTCCAATTTCAACTGTTGAAGGCCATGCAGGACAGCTCGTTTTTGGCTTACTTAACGGTGTTGAAGTTGTCGCGATGCAAGGGCGCTTCCATTACTATGAAGGCTACAGTTTCGATAAGGTGACTTTCCCCGTTCGCGTAATGAAGGAATTGGGTATCGAAATGTTGATTGTAACGAATGCAGCCGGCGGTGTAAATGAAAGCTTTACCCCTGGAGATTTAATGATTATTTCCGATCATATCAATTATATGGGATCCAATCCATTAATTGGCCCGAATGACTCTCGTCTCGGAGTTCGTTTCCCTGATATGTCAGAGGCGTATACAAGAGAATTACGCGAAACAGCAAAAGAAATTGCTACCAGATTAAACATTGAAGTAAAAGAAGGAGTTTATTTTGGATTTTCGGGACCTGTCTATGAAACGCCGGCAGAGATTCGAATGGTACGGACATTGGGTGGAGATGCGGTCGGAATGTCGACAGTTCCGGAAGTAATTGTCGCACGCCATGGAGGATTAAAGGTGCTGGGGATTTCTTGCATAACTAATATGGCTGCAGGGATACTTGATCAGCCATTATCACATGAAGAGGTCATTGAAACGACTGAAAAAGTAAAATCAAACTTCCTTTCATATATAAAAGAAATTGTTAAAAATATTGGATTAAGTGGTGATAAGTAATGAGAATGGTTGACTTAATTGAGAAAAAAAGAGATGGACTCGAATTATCGACAGATGAAATTAATTTTATTATTAACGGATATACAGATGGCACGATTCCCGATTATCAAATTAGTGCTTTAACAATGGCGGTCTTTTTTAAAGGAATGACTGAAAAGGAAAGAGCCGATTTAACATTAGCAATGGTAGAATCCGGTGATCAAATAGATTTATCCGGTATTAAAGGAATTAAAGTAGATAAACACTCAACAGGCGGTGTAGGTGACACAACAACACTCGTCCTTGGCCCGCTTGTTGCAGCTGTCGGTGTACCGGTTGCTAAAATGTCCGGACGCGGTTTAGGTCATACCGGTGGGACGATAGATAAATTAGAATCGGTGAAAGGTTTTCATGTTGAAATTGAAAACGATGAGTTTATTGAACTTGTAAACAAAAACAAGATTGCCGTAATTGGTCAAAGCGGAAATTTAACCCCTGCTGATAAAAAACTTTATGCACTTAGGGATGTGACCGCGACGGTTGATAGTATTCCACTAATCGCGAGCTCCATCATGAGCAAAAAAATTGCTGCCGGTGCTGATGCTATTGTTCTCGATGTTAAAACGGGTGCAGGAGCATTCATGAAGACACTAAATGACTCAAGAGAATTGGCAAAGGCAATGGTACGGATTGGGAATAATGTTGGCAGAAGAACGATGGCCGTTATTTCCGATATGAGTCAGCCTCTTGGTTTTGCAATTGGAAACGCTCTTGAAGTAAAAGAGGCTATTGATACGTTAAAAGGGGAAGGACCTGAGGACTTAACAGAACTTTGTTTAACTCTCGGAAGCCATATGGTTTATTTGGCTGAGAAGGCCGGTTCATTAGCCGAAGCACGATCCATGCTTGAAAAAGTAATAAAAGACGGTACAGCACTGGAAAAACTAAAAGTCTTTTTAAGTTCGCAAGGCGGAGACGCTACGATTGTTGACGATCCTTCGAAAATGCCGCAGGCACAATATATCTATGAACTTGAAGCGAAAGAAGCAGGCTATGTTTCTGAAATCGTTGCGGATGAAGTTGGCACAGCAGCAATGCTTTTAGGAGCAGGCCGGGCAACGAAAGAATCAATTATTGATTTAGCCGTAGGGCTTGTATTAAGAAAAAAAATCGGCGATAAAGTAGAAAAAGGTGAATCATTAGTAACCATTTACAGCAATTTTGAAGATGTAAAAGAAGTAAAAGATAAGCTTTATGAAAATATTAAGGTATCATCAACAAAAGTCGATGCACCTATCCTAATTCATGAAGAAATAACAGAATAACAAGAAAAGCTATAGCGCCTGTCGCCTCCAGGCGCTCTGGCAAGACAATAATGATTAAAAAGTCCGGAATTTAGTCCCCGGACTTTTTTTATTTTATTCATAGGAAATAACTGTATAAAGTTGCTCGATTTGGAAAAAATGGAGGCTATAAAGAATGGAGGGTTATGCGAATGAAACGATTAATCTCTTTAATGGTGATATTCTTTTTGTTTACCAGTTTAGGTATTCCTTCTGCGTGGGCTTCAGAAAAACAAAGCACCACAGATATTGCCGGCAATGTTAAGTCAGCAATATTAATTGAACGGGATACAGGCAAGGTCCTTTATGAGAAAAATAGTCAAGAGAAGTTGCCACCGGCAAGTATGACAAAAATTATGACGATGCTGCTCATCATGGAAGCTATTGATCAGGGGAAACTAAGCTGGAATGAAAAAATTCGGACCAGCGAATATGCTGCCTCTATGGGCGGTTCACAAATATTCTTGGAACCGGGAGAAGAAATGACCACGAAGCAAATGCTTATGGGTATAGCGATTGGTTCAGGGAACGACGCTGCGGTTGCAATGGCGGAGAGAATTGCAGGCTCTGAAGATGCATTTGTCGACATGATGAATAAAAAGGCAAAACAGCTGGGGTTGAAACATACTTTCTTTAAAAATACAACAGGATTACCTGTCAGCGGCCATTTTAGTTCAGCATATGATATGGCCATAATGGCAAAGGAACTATTAAAATATGAAGACATAACGAAATTTACCGGTATGTATGAAGGATACCTGCGTGAAAATACGGATAAAAAATTCTGGCTTGTGAACACCAATAAATTGGTACGATTTTATCCTGGAGTGGATGGCTTAAAAACCGGCTTTACTGCTGAAGCCAAATACTGTTTAACAGCAACGGCCCAAAAAAATGGGATGCGTGTGATAGCTGTTGTTTTTGGTGCCCCTACTTCTAAGGAAAGAAACGCACAAGTAACAAAAATGCTTAATTATGCATTTAGTCAATATCAAACACACCCAATGTTTAAGAGAAATCAACCAATCGCTAAAGCAAACGTTAGCAAAGGAAAAGAAAAGTCTGTTGAGGCCGTAACAAGTGAACCACTTTCCTTACTAACAAAAAAAGGTGAAAAGACAGAGGATGTAAAGAAGAAAGTAATTCTTCAAAAGAATCTTAATGCCCCTATTCATAAAGGAGATAAGGTTGGAACCATCAAATTGATAAAAGATGGGAAAGTTATTCTGGAAAGTTCGTTAGTCGCTAATAAAGATGTCAAAGAAGCAGGATGGTGGACCCTGTATAAGCGTTCGTTTGGAATGTTTACAAAAGCAGGAAGCTGAATTAGCGGTGTGTAACTGTCGAATAACAAAATTTAGTCACTACTTTTAGCGAATTACGACTAGTTTTGTCCAGGTAGAAGGAAATTAACTGTCCAGCATAGAATTGACTCACTATACCAGATGAAGGAGGCTAGGAATAGTGAGTCTTAACATTGAATTGGAAATAAAACATGATGTTCTATGCATTCGCTTAAGCGGTGAATTGGATCACCATACAGCGGATGCACTTCGAGAACAAGCTGCAAATGTTATTGAAAAGAACGATATACGCCATATTGTCTTAAATCTGGAACGACTTTCTTTTATGGATAGCTCAGGATTAGGAGTTATTTTAGGAAGATACAAACAAATCAAGCAGGTGCACGGTGAAATGGTTGTATGTGCGATTTCCCCTGCAATACAAAGATTATTCGATATGTCCGGTTTATTCAAAATCATCAAAATGGAACCGACAGAAGAATTTGCATTGCAAAGATTGGGGGTGGCCTGATATGAAGAATGAAATGAATCTTCAATTCAGTGCTTTAAGTCAAAATGAATCATTTGCACGTGTCACCGTTGCGGCATTTATTGCCCAGCTTGATCCGACAATGGATGAGCTGACAGAACTTAAAACAGTTGTATCGGAAGCCGTGACCAATGCGATTATACATGGGTATGAAAATGATCCAAATGGTATTGTCTATATTCAAGTATCGATTGAGGATAGCTTAATTGATATGACAATAAAAGATGTTGGATTTGGAATTGTAGATGTGGAGGAAGCTCGTCAGCCATTATTTACAACAAAACCGGACTTAGAACGATCCGGTATGGGATTCACCATCATGGAAAATTTCATGGATGAGGTTGAGGTTCATTCACAGCCAGGTAGAGGAACCGAGGTTAGATTACGAAAGCATTTACAAACTCGCAAAATGCTTTGCAATTAAGGAGACTTGCCAATGGATGTGGAGGTCAAGAACGAAAAAAATCAAACATATTTAAAGGATCATGAAGTGAAAGAGCTTATTAAAAAGAGCCAAGAGGGAGACCAAGGGTCAAGAGATTTAATTGTTGAAAAAAATATGCGTCTCGTTTGGTCCGTTGTGCAACGCTTTCTAAACAGGGGGTATGACCCTGATGATCTTTTTCAAATTGGTTGTATCGGATTATTAAAATCGGTAGATAAATTTGATCTTTCTTATGATGTGAAATTTTCTACCTATGCTGTGCCGATGATTATCGGTGAAATCCAAAGATTTATTCGCGATGATGGAACCGTTAAGGTCAGCCGTTCCTTAAAAGAAATGGGGAACCGGATCAGAAAAGCAAAAGATGAGTTATCGAAAACATTTGGCAGAGTCCCAACTGTTAACGAAATATCAGAGTATCTCGGACTACCCCCGGAGGATGTCATCCTGGCCCAAGAAGCAAGTAGGACTCCTTCCTCAATTCATGAAACGGTCTATGAAAACGACGGAGATCCAATCACATTATTGGATCAAATCGATGACGGTAACGATGGAAAATGGTTCGATAAAATTGCTTTAAAAGAAGCGATTCGTGAATTGGATGAACGTGAAAGACTCATTGTTTATTTAAGATATTATAAAGATCAAACCCAATCTGAAGTAGCGCTCCGGCTAGGTATTTCTCAGGTTCAGGTTTCAAGGCTTGAAAAAAAGATATTGATGCAAATGAAAGACCGGATGGATCTCTGAATCCAGCCGGTCTTTTTTTTATCCATTTTTTGGTTATCATGAAAAAATCCTTTATACCCATACTATTTATACGAGGAAATCTATGTGTGGGAAGTGAATGTTTTGGAAAAAACAATCTACGTCCGCATGCGGAACCGGGTTCAGGCTCTTCCTGATGAAAAGATTTTTTTTAAGGATGTAGCACAAATCATTGCCCCGGAGGCATATCTTTCACAATTAGAAAACATGATGATCCATCATGTTTCAGAAAAAGATAAAAATATTGTCATTATTGATGTTATGAAAGTGATTGATATGGTCAATTCTTTTTTTAAGGAATTGGAAATACAAACAATTGGTCCTGCGCAAACTATTATTGAAGTGAAATTTAAGAAAAAAGGAGTTTCCATTCCTTTTTTTCTTTTAATTTGGTTTTTACTATTTTTTGGTTCAGCAATGGCCATTATGAATTTCCATGATGATGTAAGCATGAAAATTGTTCAGGAAAAATTGTATACCATCATTACCGGAGTTAAAGAACCCAAGCCATTCTTGTTTCAAATTCCCTATTCAATTGGATTAGGTCTTGGGATGATTTTATTTTTTAATCATGTATTTCAAAAGCGTATAAATGAGGAACCCAGTCCACTGGAAGTAGAAATGTTTAATTATCAACAGGATTTAGATAATTATGTAATCATTCATGAAAATAAGGAAAGTATGAAAAAGCTTGATGACGATTAAGATTCTTGGAGTAATATTTTTGGGCCTAGCAAGTGGATTGGCGGTAGGATCCGGTTTTGTTGCTTTTCTTACCGTACTCGGAGTGATTCCGAGACTGACACAGCTATCAAAAACAATGAAAATGATTCAACATTATGAATGGGCTGTAGTCATCGGGGCTCTAACCGGAGTAATGGCAAGCTTAAGGGATCCTGTTTTAGGAATCTCTGCCTATTTTTTAATTCCCCTCGGATTAACCGGCGGTATCTTTGTTGGGATGTTAGCTGCAGCCCTAACAGAGGTTTTAAATGTTTTGCCGATTCTAGCAAAAAGAATCCGATTGGATGGGAAGATTATTCTGCTGATAATGGCTATTGTATTAGGAAAAATCTTTGGATCAATTTTTCAATGGGTTTATTTTATACCTCATAAATAAGACTGCGCCATGAAAGGACATCACAGTATGAGCATTCGGAGGCGTGTTATTTTAATAACTGATGGTGATGAATATGCAAAAAGGGCAGTAGAGCATGCTGCTCATGAAGTAGGCGGTCGCTGTATTTCTATGTCACAAGGAAATCCGTCTGTTTTAACAGGTCCTGAACTTGTTCAATTAATTAAAAAGACCCCGTATGACCCTGTATTGGTCATGTTTGATGATAGTGGTTTATTAGGAGAGGGTGCAGGTGAAAAAGCATTGAAATTTGTGGCAAGCCATGAGGAAATTGAAGTTCTTGGGGTCATTGCCGTTGCTTCGAAAACAAGACAGGCAGAATGGACAAAGGTCAATGTAAGCATCGACCGGGATGGAGAGCTGACTCCGTATGGGGTTGACAAGTTCGGTATACCGGAATTGGAAATCGGAAGACTAAATGGAGATACAGTCTATTGCTTAGATGAATTAGACGTCCCTCTTATCGTAGGTATTGGTGATATTGGAAAAATGGCAAGACGTGATCACTACGAACACGGTTCACCGATTACAAGAAAAGCGGTAGAACTAATACTGGAAAGGAGCGGTTTTCATGACAAGAAAAAGTGATTACAAATGGCCAATCCCCGAATCAGTGAATGAGATTGAACATTACATGAAACAAAGGGTTGGATTAGGAATAAGCTTTGACTTAAATATTCGTAAGATAAAGGTTTTAAAAAGAGATGTCCACATATATTCTATTAGCGGATTATGTGATACTCGATTTGCGATTAAACTGATCGAAGAATTGGTTGAGGTTAATGATCATGAAAAATTATCTTCGGATGTTTTTAAGGTAATTGAAAACCGTCTTCTCAACCAATCTGTACAACCAATCAAATTACTAAACGAATTGGTCGACTTTTTACTATCCGGATTAATTGTAGTTGCCATTGATGGTGAAAGTACAGCATTTGTTATTGATGTCAGGAATTACCCCGGGCGCTCGCCGCAGGAACCGGATACAGAAAAGGTAGTCAGAGGTGCACGTGATGGTTTTGTCGAAAATATAATTCTTAATACAGCATTAATAAGGAGAAGAATAAGAGACGAACGACTTCGATACGAAATGATAAGGGTTGGAGAACGGTCGTATACAGATGTTTCTTTGGCCTATTTAGAAGATGTGGCTGACCCTGATTTAGTAAATATTCTCAGAAAAGAATTAATGGCCATTGAAATTGATGGTATTCCAATGGCTGATAAAACGATTGAAGAGTTTATTTTAAAACAGGGGTTTAATCCATTTCCACTCGTAAGATATACAGAGCGAGCAGATGTTGCTGCTGCACACATTTTAGAAGGTCATATTATTATAATTACAGATACTTCACCGAGTGTCATTATTGCACCAACCACATTCTTTCATCATGTACAGCATGCGGAGGAATTCCGTGAATCACCGGCAATGGGGACCTTTTTGCGCTGGACTCGTTTTTTAGGGGTTCTAACATCTATATTATTGCTTCCATTATGGCTGTTATTTGTATTGGAACCTTCTTTATTGCCTGAAAAACTCTCATTTATTGGACCGAATGAACAGACCAATATTCCTATCATTGTTCAAATATTTTTAGCCGATTTTGGGATCGAATTTTTAAGACTCGCTGCCATTCATACCCCAACCCCTCTTTCAACGGCAATGGGCTTAATTGCGGCGGTGTTAATCGGGCAGATTGCCATTAGTGTTGGTCTATTTGTTCCGGAAGTCATCCTGTATGTAGCAGTGTCCGGTATCGGGACATTTACTACACCTAGTTATGAGCTAAGTATAGCAAATAAAATAGCCAGATTAACCTTATTGATTTTTGTTGCAATATTCCATACACCGGGCTTTGTCATAGGGACTACTATACTGTTTATTTTTCTTGTCAATACGCGTGCGCTCAATACACCCTATTTTTGGCCTTTTCTTCCTTTCGAGCCAAAAGGATTCATGCAAATTATTTTTCGGCGAGCGATACCTGGTTCACTTCTCAGACCGAGTATTGTTCACCCAAGAAATCGGTATCGCCAACCACCTAATTCGAATGAGAAATAATTGCAGATTTTATTCTGATATGCTAAAGTAATTTTAATTAAATAAAGGAATAAAGGATTTAAAATAGGCAGTTTCTTTTTGAGATTCTGTCTATTTATTTATTATCATTTTGGTTGTTTACATCAACTGATTATGAGTTAAAACGGAGAGAGGGAAGGGAATGTATTTTTACGGGACAACAGGCGTTAATAAAAAGGGGCATTTAGAAATTGGCGGTGTTGATGCGGTTGAATTAACACGGGAATTTGGAACTCCCCTTTATGTATATGACGTAGCGTTAATGAGAGAAAGGGCAAAAGGCTTTAAAGAGGCTTTTGAACAACAACAAATAAATGCACAGGTTGCTTATGCCAGTAAAGCATTTTCGACGATTGCGATGTTACAGCTTGCTGAAGAAGAAGGGTTATCACTTGATGTCGTTTCCGGCGGTGAATTGTATACAGCAATCAAGGCAGGTTTTCCAACAGATAGAATTCACTTTCATGGTAATAATAAAAGCAGAGAAGAATTGGAAATGGCTTTAGACAACAGGATCGGCTGCATTGTAGTTGATAATTTTTATGAATTAGCACTGCTAAAAACGATTTGCAGCGAGAAAGATACAAAGGTAAACATACTATTAAGGATTACTCCCGGTATTGAAGCCCATACACATGATTATATTTTAACCGGTCAGGAAGATTCAAAATTCGGTTTTGACCTTCAAAATGGACAAGCGGAAAATGCATTACTTACGGCACTGCAATGTAATCATTTTGATCTGCTTGGACTACACTGTCATATTGGTTCGCAAATATTTGAGACAACAGGTTTTCTACTGGCAGCCAAAAAAATAGTTGAAAAAATGGCCGCATGGAAAAATGTGCATTCGTTTGAAGCGAAGGTATTAAATCTAGGTGGAGGATTTGGTATTCGCTATACGAAGGAAGATGAGCCAATTCTGCCTTCACAATACGTAACTGAAATAATTAAAGAAGTAAAGAACCTAACCCGGCAATATTCGTTGAAGATGCCGGAGATTTGGATAGAACCGGGAAGATCTCTTGTAGGTGATGCAGGTATCACTTTATACCAAGTCGGCTCATCTAAAGAAGTACCGGGTGTCAGGAAGTATTTAGCAGTCGATGGCGGAATGAGCGATAATATAAGACCCGCACTCTATCAGGCAAAGTATGAGGCTGTGCTCGCAAATAAACCGTTAGCAAAATCAAATGAAACGGTATCGATTGCCGGCAAATGCTGTGAATCAGGGGATATGCTGATATGGGATTTGCCTCTGCCTGAAACGGGAGAAGACGATATTTTGGCTGTATTTTGTACGGGTGCCTATGGATACTCAATGTCAAACAATTACAACCGATTGCCGCGGCCTGCTGTTGTTTTTGTTGAAAATGGGGAAGCAACACTTGTTGTAAAAAGAGAGACATATGAAGATATAATTCGACTTGATTTGCCATTGAAATAAGGAAGAGGCTGATCCATATTGGTCAGCCTCTTCCTTATTTTTCCTATAATTTAAAAGAAACCAATTTATAACAAATACCAATTAAATAAACATAATTACATATGGGAGTTTCATAGATTGTATTTTTATACTGAGAAAGCAAGATTTCGAAGAGAGAATGGATTAATTCAGTTATTTAGTGTAGAATGTAGGACAAGTGCGCCTCTTCAAATAATTTTCGAGGAGAGTTTTTTATGAAAAGAAGTAACTGGACTGTATTTAGTATTCTTATTGGTCTATCCCTTGTCTGGGGAGTGATCTATTGGGTATTTATTGGCCATAATCAATAGTAATATAAGGATTGATGAATAAACATTTATTATGTATGATGGTTGGTAGTGAAACATTTTATGCATTAGCTACATATACTAGATAAAATTGTTTATTAATCATTTATTTGGAAAAAATAGACTATTGCTAAACCGAGGATTATTATAGGTTTATTTAATATAATGAGGGATCGATCTATATGTTAATTCGTTATAAGAAAACATTCGAAAAAATTGCAATGGGTTTACTTTCTTTTATGCCTAGTGAAAAGGATTTAAAGAAACTCCAACTAACAATGAAGGAGTATGAAACAGCTGAGGATTGGCAGCTTTTTTTGTGGAAGGAAGAGGATATTATCGGACTTCTTGGTGTTCTTTATCATGATGATCCAAACATTTTGGAAATTCAGCATATATCGGTTAACCCTTCACACCGGTTTCAAGGGGTTGGGAAAAGAATGGTAAAATCTCTAAAGGATATGTTTCCCGATAAAAAAATAATCTCAAATGAAAATACAGCTGCATTTCTAGGAAAATGTGATGTTTGTGAGGGTCACCTATTAAAAGGCAACGATTAAAATTCGTTGCCTTTTCTTTCTATCAATGCATGCGCCCGATCTTGAATGACACTTGTCCTGTCCCGTAATTTATGACGATGAATTAAGCTTTCATTTGCTAAATTACTTTTTTGTCCCCATAAAAATCCGGATTGTTTACATTCGCTTTTGGATTCTTTAAGTAAATGCAGGTCACAAATTGGCAATTCAAAGCTTGTATAAGCTACTTCTTTTTCAATGGCGGATAACCGTTGATTTAACAACGTGATAAAAATCGTTTTATCAAAACCAAGACTTGTTAAAGCGGAAGATTGTACCCTAAAAATAGTTAACGCCTTTTCTAAAGTTCTCTTAGCACCTTTAAAATTGCCCCGGCGGTGATGATAGGCTGATACCGCTAACTGTATAAATCCTACCCAAATGGAATCTTTATTTCCCTTATCTATTCTTTTCCAGTAGTCTTCGAGTATTTCATGACATTCAAAATAATCCCTATCTCCATGAAAATGTATCAAGTACTGAATAAGCTCTTTTGGATACAAGAGATCCCCCCTCCCGAATGCTTTATGTATAGTATAGTTTAGCACATTTTAATAAAAAAAAGCCCGCCTTTATGACGGGCTTCCGAGTCCTTTTCTATAACATCTTGTTATTAATAGATCCAGGAAGCACCAACGATAATTAACAAAATGAATAGAACTACGATTAACGCAAAGCCGGCTCCAAAACCGTGTACGCCATCAGACATAATTAAAACCTCCTATAAGTTTTTGTTCTTTTCCTTGTCATCATATGTAGTGGATTTGTCCAATGTTATGGGCAATCATCATGTTTTCGAGAATAAAGCCGGTACACGGTTGATTTTACTATTGGATAACCAATATGAATCCTCTATACTATTAATAGTCCTTTTGTATTTAAGACGAATTTTTTTTAGGAAATTTGGTGAAATAAAATGCCATACCAAGTGAAAATTGATGCATTTGAAGGACCATTGGACTTACTTCTGCATTTAATTAATCGGCTTGAAATTGATATATATGATATTCCTGTTGCCCAAATAACAGAGCAATATTTAATTTACATTAAAACAATGAATGAACTGAAACTGGATGTCGCAAGTGAATTTTTAGTGATGGCTGCAACATTGCTGGCGATTAAAAGCAAGATGCTGCTGCCAAAGCATGAAGAGATTATCGATGAAGAGGATTTTGAAAATTCCTTTGAAGAAGATCCAAGGGACGAGCTTGTTGAAAAGCTAATTGAATATCGAAAATATAAAGAAGCGGCTCAGGACCTTAAATCAATGGAGGAAGAACGGGGTCTCATGTATACAAAGCCTCCTAGCGATCTTTCTGATTTTACAAAAGAAATACAACCGGACCGAACGGAATTAAATGTTTCACTCTATGATATGTTGGCTGCTTTTCAAAAATTATTACGGAGAAAGAAACTGCAAAGACCGATGGCTACAAAGATTGCCCGTCAGGAAATCTCCATTGAGAAACGAATGAATCAAATAATGGCTGAATTGAAACAGATAAAGGGTCGAAAAAGATTTGAAGATTTATTTCCATACCCTGCAAAGGAACATATCGTTGTAACGTTCTTAGCAATCTTGGAGCTAATAAAAAGAAACGAAATCGATGTTGAACAGCAAGAAAACTTTGGTGAAATCTTTGTTGAAGCTGTTAGCGAAGGAGTAGATGTGGTTGGATATAATTAATTGGAATAGCATATTGGAAAGCCTTTTATTTGCAGCAGGGGATGAAGGGCTTTCACTTAAACAATTGGCAGAGGTTTTAGAGGTTGATACCTTGATGGCGAGCGAAATCATAGAAGAATTAAGGAAAGAATATGACCGAAATGATAAACGGGGAATTATGATAGTACAGCTGGCCGGAACCTATCAGCTTGCAACTAAAAAGGAAAATGCAGCCTATCTGAAGAAGCTTGTGGATTCCCCTAATACGGCCGCTTTGTCACAGGCTGCTTTGGAAACATTAGCAATTATCGCTTATAAACAGCCAATCACTAGGGCGGAAATTGAAGAGATTCGCGGTGTTAAAACAGAAAGACCTCTGCAAACTCTGATGAGCAAAGTGCTCATTAAAGAAGTTGGACGGGCTGAAGGATCCGGAAGGGCTTATCTTTATGGAACCACAAAGGAATTCCTTGATTATTTTGGTTTAAAAAGTATTCAGGAATTGCCGCAGCTTCCCGAAAAAGTGGATGAAGAATTTGTCCAAGAGGAAGCGGACTTATTTTTTGAGAAATTTCAAGAAACGATTAACTCTTAATGTCATCTTTTTATGTTAAAATAAATTTAGTTATTAAATATAAAAATCTTTTTATTATTTAAAAGGTTATTTATTGGTTAGTTAATGGCTGAAGGAGATGGATACATTTGCTTATTAAAGAATGTATAGGGTATGAATTAGAAAAAGAAAAGTCAAATACCTCTGAAGATTTTTTCAATAGAAGTGAAGTTACTTTTATTGAGGATGGTATGGAAAAGACACTTCATGTTTTATATGTTAGATATTTTGAAGAGATTATCAATGAATTTACTCCCTTTCAGCAAAACCCTATCTGGAAAGAAGGCGAGAATGAAGTATTATTTAGGGACATCGTCGCACTTGTTTGCCTGATAAAAAACCCGGGTTTGCGGAAACGCAAACGCTTATACATTAATTCAAAACAAGAATTTGCTGCCTATTTTCAAGAAGTTGATTTTAATAAATTACCAAACATTTTCTTTTCACTTAAACAAAAGAAAAGCTTTGAACTTCGTTCACCACTTGAATTTATTTTACAGCCCAAATAAGGGAAAAATACCGGAGGTGTAAATATGGGAAATATGTTAGTAAAGACACAACTTAATGATGTTAAGGAATTTTTAAAAAAGACAAGTATTACACTGGAAGACTTTTTAAATGAAACAACCATTTCTCAAATGAACTTAGAAAATGAAGAAGATCGTAATTACTATAAATTGATCTTTTCTAATTTACGAAAGCTGGTTGTTTATAGTGAAGAAAGTTTAGATGCATGTGCTGTAATATTACAAAGCGAACCTTTTCAAAAAGCTGCAGCCGAAAAAACACTTTATCGTATTTATCACCAATGCATCGAAGAGTTTTTTTCTCCTAAGAACGATGCTTGGTTCGAAGATAGCCGATCTGCCTATACCGGAAAGAACTCAATCAAGTTCTATCGAAATGTAACTGAAAATCTTCATCAACTAGTTAAAGGACTAGAGGGTGAGTTTCAGAGAATTAGAGAAGAACTTGAATTTTATGAAACTGATTATCGTACGAAAATGATTCAATCAAAATAATTGTTTAAGGGGTGTTCCTTTGGAATTAATAAGATTCCATAGGAACATCCCTTTTTCTTATCCCGCTATCGTTCTTAATAATAATGCTCCTTCATACCATTTAGGTAGACTAAATTCTTACATTAAAGCAAAAAGGAAATGAGGGATATGATGGACCGTTTTAGCGACTATGTTAAAGAATTATTTGAATGGAATGAGCAAATGAAACAATTTCTTGAATCAGAAAAGGTGGGTGCTGATACAGAATTATGGGAGCAACTTGATGACTTTACGGAATTGATTGAAAATACAAGGCGGGAATTATCAGATGCAGAACTGCTTAAATTACAATCGAAGGCAGAGCAAATCCATGACCAAATGGAGGGGTATTTTAGAAGAAAACAAGAAATCGGAAATATTTGGGTTGTTGAAAAACATGTTCCTCCAGGTGGTCACACATTACCGGACCTTCCTTACCCCTATCAGGCATTGGAGCCTTATATTTCCGAAGAAATCATGAGGCTGCACCATGATAAGCACCATCGTTCCTATGTGGATGGCTTAAACCGAGCTGAATTAAATTTGAAGAAGGCAAGGGAGACAAGTGATTTCTCTCTAATTAAGCATTGGTCAAGAGAGCTGGCCTTTCATGGGTCCGGACATTATCTTCATACTATTTTTTGGCGAAATATGACCCCAAATGGAGGAGGAATTCCAAATGGTCTTATAAAAGGAGAAATAGATAATTATTTCGGCAGTTTTGAGGCTTTTAAAAAACATTTCTCTGAAGCTGCAAAACAAGTAGAAGGAGTCGGGTGGGCACTGCTGGTCTGGTCACCAAGAGCAAGGCATTTGGAGATTTTGCAATCTGAGAGGCATATGATCTTAACTCAATGGGATACGATCCCCCTACTTGTGTTAGATGTTTGGGAGCATGCGTATTATCTCCAATATAAAAACAATCGGGCTGAATATGTAGATAATTGGTGGAATATTGTTAATTGGAATGATGTTGAGATCCGATTTGAAAAAGCTGCTGATATTAAATGGCCGGCATTTTAAAAAAAGGGAAAATATAAAAGCAATCGGCTATGATCGATTGCTTTTGTTTTTTTCAGTACATATTGTCATATCAAATTCTGAAATGCATAAACTTGTACTAATAAAAAAGGGGACGAGGTTAATCTAATGAGAGTGATTTTGAAGCTTGTCATTTTTGCCATCATGGTCTCAATAATCATTGCTAACATTCCTCACAAGGTGAATGCTTCCGTTTCCGTTAGCGCAAAAAGTGCTATTTTAATGGAGCAAAAATCGGGTCGTATCCTTTATGAGAAAGATGCAAATACAAAAAGAAGGATCGCCAGCATTACGAAAATCATGACCGCGATTCTTGCTATAGAATCAGGAAAAATGAACCAATATGTTAAAGTAAGTGAACAAGCTACACGTGCTGAAGGTTCATCGGTCTATTTAAAGCCAGGTGAAAAAATAAAGTTAAAAGACTTGGTATATGGATTAATGCTGAGATCCGGGAATGATACAGCAGTTGCTATTGCCGAGTATGTTGGTGGAAGTGTAGAGGGCTTTTCAGTATTAATGAATCAAAAAGCGAGGGAAATCGGAATGTATAATACCCATTTTGCCAATCCCCATGGACTTGATGATTCTAAAGATCATTATTCGACCGCTTATGACATGGCTGTCCTAATGCGTTATGCGATGCAAAATAAAACATTTCGAATTATATCCGGTACGAAAGTTTATCGGTCACCGAATCCGACGGAGGCGTGGGATCGAGTTTGGAAAAATAAAAATCGCTTATTAACGAAATATCAATATAGTACAGGCGGCAAAACAGGCTATACAAAACTCGCAAAAAGAACGTTAGTCACAACGGCAACAAAAGGCGATATGAGCCTGATTGCAGTAACTTTAAATGATTCTGATGATTGGAACGATCATATTTCCATGTACGAAAGTGGATTTAAAGCTTACGATATGGCGGAGGTCCTGCCTAAGGGGAAAATTGACAACGTGAAAAATAAAAATTTTAAGGATCATTTATATCTGAAGGATTCCGTTGTTTATCCTGCAACAAACGAGGAAATGAGTTTATTCTCAGTAAAATACAAATTAAACAAGCCATCAAAAAGCTGGGGGAACAATAAAAAAATGGAGAGTATCGTTGGTAAGGCAGAAGTGTATTTGGATGGGAGAGTTGTGGAAGAAGCGCCGATTTACTATGAAAATGTTCCAGTAAAAAAGAAAGGTCTTTTTGATTTTGTAAAGGAAATCTTTTTAACCGTATTTGGTGTAAGAGCAGATGGTTAATTATATATGGGTGTTTATGACGATAGTTGGGATTGTGTTTGCTCTATTTAATGGAACAATGGAAGAAGTAAATAAAGCTATCTTTGTTGGGGCGAAGGAGGCAGTAACACTTTGTATTGGATTGATTAGTATTCTCGTATTCTGGCTGGGGATGATGCGAATTGCAGAAAAATCAGGTTTGCTGGAAAGCTTAACGAAATTATTTCGTCCGCTGGTGAAACGTTTATTTCCAGAAGTTCCAACAAACCATCCTGCAATGGGATATATTTTATCTAACATGATTGCAAATATGTTTGGTTTGGGAAATGCAGCAACTCCCCTAGGTATAAAAGCGATGGAAGAGTTAAAGCAATTGAATGGAGGGAAAAACTCAGCAAGCCGGTCAATGATCACCTTTTTGGCAATAAATACTGCGAGCATCACAATTATTCCCACAACGGTTATTGCCATTAGAATGAACTATCATTCTGCCTCTCCTACAGAAATTGTCGTACCTACTTTAATTGCCACCATCATATCGGCGATTGGGGCAATAGTAATTGATCGTTATTTTTATTATCGAAGAAGCCGAAAAGGATGAAAAGGTATGGAATTTATATCGCTTATTTCACTAGCTTTTATCCCGGTATTAATAGGTTTTATTCTGTTATATGGGACATTTAAACAAATACCTACCTATGAAAGCTTTGTCGAAGGCGGAAAAGAAGGGATTAAAATTGCGATTTCGATTATTCCCTTTCTTGTCGGAATGCTTGTGGCAATCTCCGTTTTTCGCGCATCAGGTGCATTAGATGCTTTAATGAAATGGATTCGACCATTAATGGAATCAATTGGGATGCCTGCAGAAATTGTCCCATTAGTGTTCATTAGACCAATTTCAGGTACTGCGGCACTTGGAATGACAAGCGATCTAATAGCCAACTATGGACCAGATTCCTTTATTGGAAGGCTGGCATCCGTTTTACAGGGAAGTACAGATACCACCTTATATGTAATAACCGTTTATTTTGGAGCAGTTGGGATTAAAAAAATGGGAGATGCCCTGAAAGTAGGGCTTTTGGCAGATTTAGTCGGTATTGTTGCAGCAATAGCTGTTGTTGCCTTTTTGTTTGGGGCTAAATAGATACTATAAAATGGAAAAAGGAATTAAAAAGCAAGCAGCCTGTCATTGTCAGGGGCTTGCTTTTTTAATTTTCTAGTTTAATCAATATACGTGACTTTGAAAAATGAAGAAGTTGTGTCATAATTCATAAGGATAGAAATATGAATTCGTTTCCTCGACTCATTAGGAAACATTCCTATTTTCCATAAGAGCAACTTTGGTTTTTTCATACCGAGTTTTCTTGATAATGTTACACATGAGGTGAATATATGGAAAGATTACAAAAAGTAATGGCCCGAGCAGGGATTGCTTCAAGAAGGAAATCAGAAGAATTAATTAAAGAAGGTAAAGTAAAGGTAAATGGAAAAGTTGTAAAAGAGCTTGGTATAAAGGTTTCTTCATCCGATAAGGTAGAAGTAAATGGGATTCAGATTGAAAAAGAGGAACCGGTCTATTTTCTTTTATATAAACCCCGGGGAGTCATTTCGAGTGTCAGCGACGATAAAGGCAGAAGAGTTGTGACGGATTACTTTTCTGAGCTAAATATCAGAATTTTTCCTGTCGGCCGCCTTGATTATGATACATCCGGTTTATTGTTATTGACCAATGATGGTGAATTTGCAAACTTACTGATGCATCCAAGCAATGAAATTGAAAAAGTATATGTTGCGAAGATTAAGGGAATTCCTCAAAGAGAGAACCTAAGAAAATTAGAAAAAGGGATTCGTCTTGAAGATGGAAAAACAGCACCGGCAAAAGTTAAAATGCTTTCATTGGATAAGAAAAAACAAACATCTATCATTGAAATTGTTATTCATGAAGGACGAAATCGCCAGGTTAGAAGAATGTTTGAGGCTATTGGTCACGAAGTAGTGAAATTAAAACGTGAACGTTATGGCTTTTTAACCTTGAATGGTTTATCTGCTGGAGATGCAAGAGAGCTAACACCACACGAAGTAAAACAGATAAGGGCTCTGGCGATGGAATCATCTAAAAAAAATTCATAAAAGTGTCACATTTGTTTTCTTGTATAAACACTTTGCTTGAGTTGTAAAATGATATAATTTAGACAAAATGTGTCATAAGATTTACGGGAGGGTTACTTATGAAAAAACGGCGATTAATAATGAGAACGGTAATATTATTCGTTCTTGGCGCTGCCGTTGCCTATTCACTATATGCAAATCTGACAAAAGATGATCAACAGCAGGTTGCAATCGGAAGTGTGGCTCCTGATTTCGTTTTAACAGATATGCATGGTGAAAAACATCGTCTTTCAGATTATAAAGGACAGGGAGTATTCCTGAATTTCTGGGGAACATGGTGTAAGCCTTGTGAAACAGAAATGCCTTACATAAATAATCAGTATCATCAATTTAAAGATAAAGGGGTACAGGTTCTGGCCGTTGATATAAATGAATCCAACCTTGCCGTTAATCAATTTGCACAGCGCCACAAGCTGGATTTCCCGATTATGATTGATAAAGATAAACAGGTAATGAATGTCTACGGAATTGATCCTCTTCCTGCTACTTTCCTGATTGATAAAAATGGAAAAGTAATAAAATATTATACTGGGCAACTAACAGAAGATACTATAAGGGAATTTATGGAGAAAATTAAACCTTAAGGTTGTAGGGAGTTTTTACAATGACAGATGTAAAATGTGAATGTGGGCATGTGAATCCTCATGGGACCGTATTGTGTGAAGCATGCGGAAAAATTCTGGATGAACAAGAAAAAGAAAAACAATTGCTTGATATGCGTTATGAAGGCAGTGCCCGCCGCTCACAGACATACAATAAAACATTTATTGATAAAATTTGGAATTTTTTCTCATCGGTTAAGGTAGGAGTTTGGTTGATCATCGTTACGTTGATAGCTTCAGCTGTCGGGACAATTCTACCTCAGGAAATGTACATACCTCCAACAGTGGCTGCAGACGAGTATTATCAGCAGCAGTATGGTTGGGTTGGGAAATTATATTACCAATTAGGCTTTGAAAATTTATATAGTTCCTGGTGGTATATGCTATTAATCGCAATGATTGGGGTATCTCTGGTCATTTGCAGCCTCGACAGGGTGGTACCCTTATATAAGGCGTTAAAAGCTCAAAATGTCACTAGGCATGAAGGATTTTTAAGACGTCAACGACTCTTTGGAAAAAGCCGATCTGTAAATGAGAATGATTTAGCAACCATTAAAGAGCATTTAAAGGCAAGACGCTATCATGTTCGAGAAGAAAACGGAGATTTGTTAGCCGAAAAGGGGCGTTTTTCCCGATGGGGTCCATATGTTAACCATGTAGGTTTAATTATTTTTTTATTGGGCTGTTTGCTTCGCTCCATTCCGGGAATGTATGTGGATAAGACAATGTGGCTTCGGGAAGGCGAGACTGCTGTCATTCCCGGAACGAACGAGCAATACTATCTTAAAAACGATAAATTTATTCTACAACTCTATGATAAAAACAAGGACAAAACTTTTGAGAGCGCTCTTAGTAAAGTGAATCAAGTAGCGAAAAATTACCAATCAAACGTTGTGCTTTATAAGCAAATTGGCAGGGGGCTTCCGGGCGAAAAACCGGATTTAAAAAAAGAAAAAGACTTCAAAATCCGTGTGAATCAGCCTCTTACCTTTGATGGCTATTCAGTTTTTCAGGTTGATTATAAGCTTGATGAACTCAATGCAATGACTTTTTCATTAACAAACAAAAAATCAGGCCAATCATATGGTGATCTTAAAATTAACCTTTATGATCCTAAAACTAAGTATGAATTGGGAAATGGCTATTCTGTTGAAATTCTAAGCTATTTTCCGGACTTTGAATTTTCCAAGAGCGGAGAACCAACGACTAAATCACGAATTCCAAATAATCCTGCCTTTGTTTTCCGTATGTTTTCTCCAGATAAACCTAAAGGAGAAACAAGTTTTGTTGCAATAAAGCAAACAATTGAACCATTTGGAAATAATGTATATAAAATGTCCTTTAGAGGGATTGAAACAAAAAATGTATCGGGTTTAACAATACGTAAGGATTCAACGCTTTGGGCTATTTTTTTAGGCGGTATTATTTTTATGATAGGTGTTATCCAGGGTGCTTATTGGAATCATCGCCGGATTTGGATTCAAAACAAAAACGGTGAAGTATGGGTTGCAGGCCATACAAACAAGAATTGGTACGGCTTAAAGCGTGAAATTGAAACTGTCCTATCCGATACGAAATTAAATATTCCGGAGGATCAACTTCAAAGGGATTAGGAGGAAGTTTAGTTGGTAACATTAAGTAGTAATTTATTGTTTATAGCTTTTATTCTTTATTTAGTATCCATATTATTTTATGGAGGTTCTATTAAATCAAAGAAGGAATTTGATGAAAAGAAAGGCACTAATCGTTGGGGCAAGATTGCAGTATTTTTAACGATAATCGGCTTTATTTCCCAGCTTGGCTATTTTTTTACGAGATGGATAGCAGCAGGACATGCACCGGTAAGTAATTTATTTGAATTTACGACCTTTTTTGGAATGGCCCTCGTCGGAGCATTTATTGTTATTTATTTTATTTATCAAACTGCACTTCTCGGATTGTTTACAATGCCTGTAGCTGTTTTGGTTATTGCTTATGCAAGTATGTTTCCAAGGGACATAACTCCTTTGATTCCGGCCTTACAAAGTTATTGGCTTAAAATTCATGTAACAACAGCAGCAATGGGAGAAGCAATCCTTTCCATTAGCTTTGCAGCAGGACTGATTTATCTTGTAAAGGCGATTGACCAATCGAAAGCAAGCAAAAGAACCTTTTGGCTGGAAATGGTTATGTTTGCCATGGTTACAACGCTTGGTTTTGTTCTTGTTGCTTCTTCTTTTTCAGGTATGGGTTATCATGAAAGCTTTAAATGGATTGACAAAAATAAGAATGAAGTTACTGTTGATTACACGATGCCGGCCCTTACAGGCCCACATGAGTATAAATTACAGACAAAAGGAGCCTTTCGTCCGCTCGTTGCCATGCCGGCTCTTATCAATGCCAAGAAATTAAACTCTGTAATTTGGTCTTTAATGGGTGGTTTGGTATTATATGGATTGATTCGTTTGATCTTAAGGAAGCGAATTGCAGCGGCACTTCAGCCGTTTGTCAAAAACATTAAACTCGATTTTGTTGATGAGATAAGTTATCGGTCTGTTTTAATCGGTTTTCCCGTCTTTACCTTAGGTGCACTGATTTTTGCGATGATATGGGCACAAATGGCTTGGACCAGGTTCTGGGGATGGGATCCAAAAGAAGTATGGGCATTAATTACCTTTTTATTCTATGCAGCATTTTTACATTTACGCCTTTCAAAAGGGTGGCATGGAGAAAAATCTGCATGGCTTGCCGTTATTGGTTTTACGATCATAATGTTTAATCTTGTGGCTGTAAATCTTGTTATTGCTGGCCTGCATTCATACGCTGGCTCTTAATTGAAAAGCCTTCACTTACATAGGAGTGAAGGCTTTTTTTAAAAAATCAACTATTTTAAGCAAAAATATGTGTATGATTTTAATTGTCAAATTTTTGTCACTTTTACATCGGCATTCCACCAAAAAGCATGGCAATAAATAAAACCATTCTGTAAAATAACTGCATGGGGGGATTATTAATGGAAAAAGACGTGAAAATTTTAGTAGTGGATGATGAGGAAAGAATTCGCCGTTTATTAAAAATGTATTTAGAGCGTGAAGAGTTTTCTATCGACGAAGCAGAAGATGGAAACGAAGCTTTAACTAAAGCGATTGCAAATGATTACGATGTTATTCTGCTCGACCTAATGATGCCTGGAAAAGACGGCATTGAGGTTTGCCGCGAACTAAGGGAAAAGAAAGCCACACCGATTATTATGTTAACAGCAAAAGGTGAAGAAATAAATCGTGTTCAGGGTTTTGAAGTTGGAACCGATGATTATATAGTTAAACCATTTAGTCCAAGGGAAGTGGTTTTACGTGTAAAAGCTCTCCTTCGGAGATCTTCCCAAACAAGTTACTTGCAAACGGAAACGACAACCAAGGACGTTATTGTCTTTCCACATTTAACAATTGATAACGATGCCCATAGAGTAACTGCTGACGGAAAAGAAGTTAGCTTAACACCAAAAGAATATGAATTACTCTATTTTCTTTCAAAAGCCCCGGATAAAGTATTCGACCGTGAGCAATTGCTGAAGGAAGTTTGGCATTATGAGTTTTTTGGTGATTTACGAACAGTGGATACCCATGTGAAACGACTACGCGAGAAATTAAACAAAGTGTCAGAACAAGCGGCGAGAATGATTGTTACTGTTTGGGGAGTTGGATACAAATTTGAGGTTGTTAATGAATGACCTTTTTACGAAGCGTGGTAGGTAAACTTTGGTTTACTATCTTATTGCTGGTTTCATTTGTATTGTTTATTTTAACTGTAATGCTCCTCGAATTTTTTCAAAACTACAATATTGATACAACTAAGAATACCTTAACGAATACAGCTGAAAAAATTTCACACGTGTTAGAAGAACACCCGGCTGACAAATTTTCACTCGGATTAGAAATATCATGGGAAATTATTGATAAGGTAACCAAAGTGGTCATCGTAAAAAATGATCATGAAATCTATTACTCTCCCAACACTGAAAAAACAAAAAAGTTGACGCTTGATGATATTCGTAATGACTCGGAATTATCTAAAGTATTTTACAAAAATACAACGGTAGAAAAAATATCTAACCTCGCATCGGATCAGAGTCGAGATGAAAAAAATGCTAACTATTCAATTATTGGTGTACCACTCCATCTTCCAGGTGAAAAAAATGGGGCAGTTTTCATATATCAATCATTGGCAGTTATGCAGGAAGCAACTCATTCGACCACTAAATTTATTTTACTCGTAGCCGGGGTTGCCATTATCCTAACCACTATTTTTGCCTTCTTCTTATCTACGAGGATAACCGCTCCGTTAAGAAAAATGCGGGAGGCAGCTTTTGAGGTGGCGAGGGGAAAATTCGATACGAAAGTACCAATTTTAACTCACGATGAAATTGGCGAATTAGCGACAGCCTTTAATCAGATGGGAAGGCAATTAAAATTTAATATGAATGCCCTTAGCCAAGAAAAAGAACAGCTTTCAAGTATTTTAAGCAGCATGGCAGATGGGGTAATTACTTTTAATCGCGATGGAACAATATTAATCACAAATCCTCCCGCAGATCGTTTTTTGCAGTATTGGTATTATGAAAAAGGAGGATTTGGTTCGGAATCAGAAGAAATTCCCTCACAAGTAATGGATCTTTTTCAGCAAGCAGTAGATACGGAAAAAGAGAAAATTGGGGAAATTTCCCTGCAAGGCCGACATTGGGTAATCCTTGTCAGCCCTCTATATAGCAACCGATTTATTCGTGGTGCTGTTGCAGTACTCAGGGATATGACTGAGGAAAGGCAATTAGATAAGATGAGGAACGACTTTATTGCGAATGTTTCTCATGAGCTGAGAACTCCTATATCAATGCTTCAGGGCTATAGTGAAGCAATTGTTGATGACATTGCCGAAACACAGGAAGAAAAGAAGGAAATGGCAAGAGTCATTTATGATGAATCCTTACGAATGGGGAGACTTGTAAACGAGCTCCTTGACCTTGCCAGAATGGAAGCTGGACATATGCAATTAACGGTCGAAGAAATTCAAATTTCTCCGTTTATTAATAGGATTATTTATAAATTCCAAGGGCTTGCTAAAGATCATCAGATTCTTTTAAGCGAAGTGATTGACGACGAAGTGAAAGCTATATTTTTTGACCCTGACCGGATTGAGCAAGTTCTTACAAACCTAATTGATAACGCCATTAGACATACGCCAAAGGGCGGATCCGTTAAGTTAAATGTGAGTCAAGAGGATAAAGGGATCATGATTGAAGTTTCCGATTCAGGTTCCGGTATTCCTGATGAAGATTTACCTTTTGTTTTTGAGCGCTTTTACAAAGCTGACAAAGCTAGAACAAGAGGAAGGTCAGGAACAGGTCTAGGGCTTGCAATCGTAAAAAATATTATCGAAGCTCACCGGGGCCATATATCTGTTCAAAGTAAAATCGGTCAAGGAACGACATTTACCTTCTTTCTTCCTCGAAAATAGGGGGATAAAGAATAAATGTGCCGATTGTTCTTGATACACGAGGAACATCAAAAACTCATCCGTAGATATGGATGAGTTTTTTTAGTACTATCTTTTTTTTTAATAAAAACTGGAAATAAACGGGCAGTGTTTTTCCAAAAAATGCCTTCCTTTTCGTTGGAAAAAAGTCTATATTTAAAAGGTGAAACTTTTTATACATATATGTCGACTAATTTTATGAACGGGGAGGGGAATTGATGGACTCCGTTTTCGATGAACTATATCAAAAATATCATCATGACGTTTTTCAATTTCTATTTTATATGGTTAGAAACAAAGAGCATGCAGAGGATCTTGTTCAGGAAGTATATATACGTGTATTTAAGTCATATGATCGTTTCGAAGGAAAAAGCAGTGAAAAAACATGGCTGTTTTCTATCGCTAAAAATGTTGCTATAGACTTTTTCCGTAAGCAAAAAGGCTGGAAAGAACGATTATTCGAAAAATTTGATTGGTCTACCATTCAAGTGAGGGATGAGTATCCCATACCGGAAGAAATTACAGTTCAAAAAGAGGAAATTAAGTGGGTATATAATTGTTTGGAATTATGCACAATGGATCAAAGAGCAGTTATTATTTTACGTTTTATACAAGATCTTTCAATTGCCGAGACGGCACAGGCATTGGGATGGACCGAAAGTAAAGTAAAAACAACACAGCACCGGTCTTTAAAGGCTTTAAAGAAACAAATGGAAACGCTCTATGAAAAGGAGGGATTGGATAGTGAAAAAGTCAGAGTGGAGCGATAAACAGCTCGAAGAATTACTAAGGCAAATGCCAAAAATACAAGATCATCGCAATCCTCGTGACATCTACCAAAATCTTTCTTTAAAGAAGCGAAAATTGAGAATGGTGTTTCCGGGTATTGCCACAGCTGCCGTCTTAGTTATTATACTAATATTAGGACCCAAATTAATGAGCGGACCACAATATTCCACGGATCAAGCAGGTAAAGAACAATATTCAGTTGATAAGAAGTTAAGCCTTAAAGAAAAGAGTAAAGACTTAACGAAAGCAAGTAAACAGGATTCCTCTGCAAAAATAATGGAGGATTCCGTTCCAAAAATGTCTAAACTAATGGTTTCATCTACAGGATTAAAAACAGCTGTTTATGATGAAGAAGTAGGAAATGGAAAAGTATTAACCTATTGGATACCGGACCCGCAGGCACAAATATTAATCCCTGTTTCAACAATTATTACCGATCATAAAGACAGATCGTGGTTAACTTTATTTACTGAAAAAATGGCCGGTTTAACAGAAAAAGACTGGGGATTAAGTGATTATTACCCGGTTAATGCCACATTTAAAATAAATAATAAAGAGAATAGTGTTGTTGTAGATGTTCCGGCAAATAATCCATACATGCAAGGTGAAACAAGTGCTATTAACTTTGTAAATGTTATAAAAAAGGATGTTTCATCAAATAGTCGGGTGAGAAAAATCAAGCTGTCAACAAATGGTCAACCCGGGATTCAACTTGGGCAGTTTGGTGAGACAAAGGAATTGAATTTAGAAACTGATAAAAATCATGCCTATTTATTTTATATTCCAGTTGGGAAAGATATACCCTTTTTAACGCCATCATTAAATATGTTTAAAGACATCAAGTCAGCACTGGAAGCAATGAAAACAGGCCAGCCGGAAATAGGATTAAAGGCCTCTCTTTCACCATCAATACGAATTAAAAATGCTGCCATTATACATGATACATTATTTATAACAATAGATAAAAATGTAAATATGAAAGATAACCCTAATATGATCTATTCCATCGAAGCTTTATTATTAACTGCAAAGGAATTTGGAGTAAATATGGTAAAGGTTGAAAATGCTCCAATAAATCAAGTCGGACGGTTTGATTTAACAAAAAAGATTAAAGTTCCTGTTGCTCCGAATTTGCGAAATATACAATGAGATAATTGAAAGCTGGCCAACTTTTGTTTTTGGTCAGCTTTTTTATGAATAAAAAAGTGAATACCTCCAAATTATAACAAGTATGTTTCACCGTTCTTGCTCGCCCAATAAGTTCTAAACGCAAATAGGTACACATAAGGTGGGTAGGAGAGGATATGATTCAAGGAGGAAAGGAATGCGGGACTACATAAAGAGGTTTTTAATTGCCATCATAATGGCACTTTGTATCAGTTTATTATTTTTGGGCGGTAAACATTCTGAAGCAAGTATGCCTAATGAGAACGATTTAAAGGCTGGCTGGATTTGGCCATCAGATGGAGTAATTTCGGACACATTCGGAACAAGGCATGGAAAACATAAAGGAATCGATATCGCAGGAAGATTAGATTCCCCAGTGCTTGCTGTTGATGATGGTGTGGTTGTTAAATCTTATTATTCCAATACATATGGTAATGTGGTTTTTGTTAAACACCCCAATAAGTTGGTCGCCGTTTATGCACATTTAAACAAACGTCTTGTAGCAGAAGGACAGGGAATAAAACAAGGCGATATGATTGGACAAATGGGAAGAACAGGACAAGCAACAGGTGTTCATCTCCATTTTGAAACCCATCAACTAGAATGGACATATGAAAAGAAGTACGCATTTGATCCTGAAAAACTATTGGGGAAAGCAGAGGTCGGTGAATCAGTTCAAAAAGGAGTCGCCAGTGCAGGTAATAATGTTTTAGAAGCAAGTTCACATGTTCATCCAATATCCGAAGAAGGTCCGGTTAAATCAGATAGAAAAAAATCTGCAAGTACAGGAAAAGAATATATCGTCCAAGTCGGAGATACATTAACGTCCATTGCAGAGGAAAATAATCTCACCGTAGAAAAAATTAAGAAAATAAACCGCTTAACGTCCGAGGTTATTAAGCCGAAACAAATCTTAATTGTTAAGTAATAGAAAGGCCGCAGACCAACAATGTATGCGGCTTTTAATTCTTTATTCACAAAACCGCTATTTTCCAGTATAATAAATTTGTAATTTAATATCGATCTATCTTCGGGGCAGGGTGAAATTCCCGATCGGCGGTATTAGAGTGTTCTCTTAAGCCCGCGAGCCTTTTTGGCAGGATTTGGTGTGATTCCAAAGCCGACAGTATAGTCTGGATGGGAGAAGATGGAGGTTCTGCGAACGTTCGAAAAAATTAGTTAATTGGACGTTTATTAAGCATGCCTTGTAACTCCCTCAAGTTAACATCTTGAGGTTTTTTTATTTACATTGGCAGATGGCTGTAGCTGAACCTCTCTTCCTAACTTGATGGATCAAAAAAAGGAGAGAGGAAAATGAAAAAAATGAAGGTCAAAGCTATTGTTTCAATCGGAATGCTCAGTAGTATCGCATATCTCTTAATGCTGTTAAACTTTCCACTGCCGCCATTTCCAAATTTTTTATTTATTGATTTCAGTGATATCCCGCCGCTTATCGCTGCCTTAATTTTTGGACCGGTTGCAGGAATATTAGTCGAGTTTTTCAAAAATGTCCTTAATTACTTAATGACAGGAAGTCAAACGGGAATCCCTGTTGGGCATATTGCTAATTTTCTTGCAGGAATCCTGTTTATCTTGCCAACCTATTATTTATATAACAAATTAAAAACCAAAAAGGGCATGACGGTTGCCTTAATTGTCGGGACTTTGACAATGGCGGTAATGATGAGTATCTTAAATTATTTCTTAATTCTTCCTGCCTACACGGCCCTTTTGAAATTTCCTGATATGAGAAATTTAGTAGTACCGGCGATCCTTCCGTTTAACATCGTGAAAGGTGTTATTATGTCATCAATTTTTATGTTACTGTTCATACGAATGCAAGCATGGATTAAAAAGTTATCCTTGATAAAAAACGCATAATAGAAAACAAAAGCAACCAGGTTCTACTCCCTGGTTGCTTTTGTTATAAGTAAGGATAAAGAAAAACCTTCTCCATTAAGGAGAAGGTTAGTAGCTTAACTGATTTAATTATTCGAATTTATTTGGATTACCGTCAAAAGACTCGTCAGCTACCTTAATAGAATCGGTAGGGCAACCTTCAAAAGCGTCCATCATATCATCGATTAAAACATCTGGAATTTCAACGATACCTTCATTATCGTCAAGAGTTACAAATGCGATGCCTTCATCATCGTAATCGTAGATATCCGGTGCAGCTGCACCACATGCACCACATGCAATGCAAGTCTCTTTGTCAACAATTGTGTACTTTGCCATGATTAAAAACCTCCCAATGAAATAACAAAAATTAAGCATACTCGTTTACCACGTTTATATGGAAACGCCTATCACATTTACTATTGTAAAACTGTATGGGTAACTTTTCAATAGAAAAATGCTTTTAAAAAACTGGCTGTATATTTACTTTTCCCGAATCTTCCACATTTTTAAACAACAATTGTCCTTTTTCGTGTTAAAATATAAAATAGAAAAATAGCTAATTTTGTCGATAATGCAAAAAGTGGTGGGGTGGAATGCTTTATATAGAAAATATTATTCTATATTGTATAAAACAATTGGATGGAGAAAGAACTATATACTCCATTTATCATCTGTTAAATGGAAAAAAATCTTCGCAAACCATCCAAGATGCCCATTTATTTTCACTAAAAAAATTTTTTCGCATTTTTGAATCATTAACACGTGAATCCTTTGAGAATGTAATTGAAAAAATCTTAGAAAAAAGGTTGATTAGTGAATGCGGGGTGCAACGGTTTCTGTTAACACCAACAGGTGACACTCATTTAGAAAGAAATCAATTGCCTATCTATATTAATGGATGGGAATACCAGCATGCAACAGCTTTATTTTGGGAAAGATTGTCACTTCTTGTCCAAGTCACATCCAATCTTGTTTTTCATGAAACGCAATATATTCCAATTCAAAAAAATAAAGAGGTTCATTTTTGGTTAAAATCGACTTTGAAAAATTTCCAAGTTCCAAGGAATGAAATAGGGAATTTGCTATTTTCGGAATTAATGGAATGTTTTGAGGAGGATAAAAATATTGATCCATCATTTCTGGTTTTTCGGTTAACAGGATATCAAAAGATTGGATTAACACCATTACAAATGGCCCAAAAGTTTAAAATAGATTTTATTGATTATCATATTGAATTTATAAATGTTCTCCACTTTTTGATCGGGAAGGTTGAGATAAATCAGGGACAGTTCCGATTATTACCTGAACTTTTAAAGGGACTAACACCAGATGATTCCTTGACACAATCATCACGTAAAACATGGATTCTTATGAATCAGGGTTATACAATTGAACAAATTGCAGGAAAAAGACGGTTAAAGAAAAGTACAATTGAGGATCACATAGTAGAATTCGCTTTGAACGTCGATGATTTCTCAATAGACGAATATGTAGATAACGATATGCAGAAAGAGATTTTAGAAATATCACGACAAGAGGAAACCAAACAACTAAAACGAATTAGGAATTATCTTGAAGTAGCCACTTATTTTCAAATTCGTCTCGTATTGGCGAAATATGGTGATAGACAATGGAACTAGAAAAACTTTTGAATAAACACTTTGGATACCAAGTATTTAAAACGGGCCAAAAGGAGGTTATTTCTTCAATTTTGGCTGGAAATCATACAGTGGCAATGCTGCCCACAGGGACTGGTAAATCATTATGCTACCAGCTGCCGGGTTACATCCTAAATGGACAGATTTTAATAGTTTCTCCGCTTTTATCTCTAATGCAGGACCAAGTAGAACAATTAATGAAACTTGGGGAAAAACGGGTTATTGCTTTAAATTCATTTCTTACTGAAAAAGAAAGAAAAAATGCCTTTCGAAATTTAACAAGATACAAGTTTATTTTTATTTCACCTGAAATGCTGCGGGTTCATTATATTATGAGGAAGCTTCAGGAACTTTCAATATCGTTATTTGTCGTTGATGAAGCCCATTGTATTTCACAATGGGGATATGATTTTAGACCTGATTATTCAAAATTGGGTGAAATCCGTAAATTGCTAGGAAATCCGCTAACTCTAGCCCTTACAGCAACAGCAACGAAAAAGGTGCGGGATGATATTATTCGTTCCCTTGATTTAGAAAAAATAACAAAAGTAGAATCAACGATTGATCGACCAAACATTACCTATTATGTCGAAAAAATAGCAGATTATCATGAAAAGCAAAGCCGTGTACTTGACCTTGTTTTTAAGCTAAAAAAGCCTGGTATTATCTATTTTTCAAGTAAAAAAGCAGCTGAACAGATGGCTAATCTCTTAGTGGATAATGGAATCAACGGTGCAATGGCTTATCATGGAGGCTTGGAACAAGATACGAGGATTTTAATTCAGCAGCAATTTATCAACGGTCAATTAGATGTGATTTGTGCAACAAGTGCATTTGGAATGGGGGTAAATAAAGAAAATATTCGGTTTATCATTCATTATCATATGCCGATGCAAATGGAATCTTATCTTCAGGAAATTGGAAGAGCAGGTCGGGATGGTTTGCCTAGTATTGCTATTTTTTTGTATTCTCCCGGTGATGAGCAGCTTCCAATTCAGCTTGCAGAAGGTGAAATACCTTCAGAACAGCAAATTGATTGGCTATTCTCTAAGTTTACGCAAAATCCAAACCATATTAATGGTTTTTTAGAATTAAATGATCCACTTAAAGACCATGGCGGTTTTACAGAAATTCAATGGAGAATTGTACAGGATTTCTTAAACAAACGACAAACAGAAATAATTGACCTTGGTGAAATACAAAAGGCTATAAAGTCATTTGTAAATGACAGGCTGACAGTTAAGAAAAGCAATATTTTTAGAATGAAAAATTGGATCGATGCAAATTCCTGCAAACGTGAATTTATTTTGCAATACTTTGAAGAACCAAATACTAATAAGGTATATCCATGCTGTGATTATTGCGGTCTGCATATTTCCGATTATCAAGAAACAAAAAATACAATTACTAATGCCCCTGTTGAAGAGAGATGGAAGGATTATCTTGCTAAAATTTTATTAAATAGTGGGTTGAGTGAATGAAAAATAGGTATAGGGAATTAATCAATGGATTGACGGATAAAGAATTACTTTTTCATCTGTATATGACACAAGTCATTCTAATCGTAATTTCGTTCATTTTAGGAATTCTATTATTTGATCATTTCTCATTTTTAAAAAATATCCACTGGTTAGACGTTAAAGTGGTTTCTATAGGTATACCAATGGGTGTCGCAGTTGTTATCGTTGATATGATTTTAATGATATGGCTTCCTTCATCTTTTTATGATGATGGTGGTTTGAATGAAAGGCTGTTTCGAAATAAAAATATACTTAACATTATGTTGATTGCTGTAATTGTGGCTTTTAGTGAAGAATTGCTTTTTCGGGGAATTATTCAAACAAAGGTTGGGCTGGTACTGGCCAGTATCATTTTTGCTATCATTCATTATCGATACCTTTTTAATTGGTTTTTGTTTTTAAACATCGTTTTGCTTAGTTTTTTTATCGGAATCATTTATCAGTGGACTAATAATTTAGCGGTTACGATTATTATGCATTTCGTCATTGATTTTTTATTAGGTATTTATATAAAATACCGTCCTCGATTAAACAGTGATGAAGAGCAGGAAGGGGTGCTTCATGAATAAAGAGGAACCATATCGAGATCAGGCAGATCGGTTAAAGCAACGAATTGAAAAAATAAACCAAAAGACCGAAGATGGTGAGCAATTGCCTCCTAGAAGACAATTGCACAGAAAAAAACAACCGAAAACGAAATGGAAACTTAAATATCCAGTCATCCGTTTATTAGTCTTAGTTTTTATACTTCTTCCGATCATCTATTTTAGTATCATTTCCTCTCTTCATGAGAAAAAAATAGGCGGGGCTGAAAAGGTTTCCAGTGATACAAAGAATGCAGGATATGAAACAATTAATCTTGAAGAAAACAATAGCAATAGCGCTGACAGTACAAATGACTCTGTAAAAAAAAAAGTAACGAATCAAATTGAAAACGAAAACAGTACTACAAATGGGAGTTTAGATTCCACAACACAGCCTCAAGCCGGCCCAAATAAAAAAGCTTCAGCTCCAACGGCAGAAACAAATGTGATAGTTCTTCCGATAGGGAAGGATTCAGACAAGAATAGTAGTCCTGAGACAGGAACTAATTCAAGCAAACCAATTACTTCAGCAAAAACCAAAAAAATCGTCTATCATACAGTTCAACCGCATGAGACACTTTATCATATCGCGATAGAGTACTACCATTCTCCGACAGGAATGAATATTATAAAAAATGCTAATCATCTAAAGGGCGACCAACTTGAAAAAGGACGGGTTTTGAAAATTCCTTTGATTCAATAACTAAGAGGCGGAAAACGCCTCTTTTTTTTGGCAAAAATCATATTATGAAGGACAAGTTCATATGTATTTAAGGAGAAATGGAGGGTGATAAAATGGATTCTCCAATCCTTTTGCTTGAAAATACAGACCAAGCCACTAAGCAAGCGCTTGAAAATGTGAGAAAACGAAAAGAAAAGTTTGACCGATTTAAACGACGTCACATATGGTCTATATGGGGAACAATCATAATGGCATCTATCTTCTTTGCCTATTTGTATATAACAGTGGCAAGTATTTATTCGTATTCATTTGCAGCCATGTTTTCGGCATTTGTTAATGACTCTAACAATTTCACCTTTTTAGTTTTTACTGTCGGCTTGTATGGCATGATGAATTTACTTAAGGAAAAGAAAGATAAAGCTGAAAAGGAATTTCATGAATTAAGATGTGAAATTGTCGACAGAAGTAAGGATTACTGGAAAAAAGATGAGGAATGGAAAAACCGGCATCTTGTTTTTGAAATGATGAAAAATAAATATGACATTAACCTTTATCACGAAAAAAAATAAGAAGCTAAATTATAGAACTTTGAGAATTGTCCAGCTTCAGCGCCCAGCGGCTAGTGTACTTCGCACACCTCCTTACGATAAGTCAACATCGAATCGCAAAAAACGCGATTCGTGTTTCCTTACGATAAGTCAACATCGAATCGCAAAAAACGCGATTCGTGTTTCCTTTATCTCATACGGTGCGCTCCAGTCTATACGCCGCTAAACGGGGCGCTTGCGCTTTTTTTATTAAAAGATTTTCTTTTGATCCCGTTCTTTTTTTAGTATTTCAACAGCTTCCTGGAAACGTTGAGAATGGATGATTTCACGTTCGCGTAAGAAGCGCAGACTGTCATTGATATCGTGGTCATCGCTTAAATTAATTAACCATTGATAGGTGGCTCTTGCTTTTTCTTCTACAGCTATATCTTCATACAAATTAGCAATGGGGTCTCCTTTTGCTGCGATATAGGAGGCTGTCCATGGAACTCTGGAAGCATTTTGATAGAATAAGGCACCGTCATGGTTTGCATAATGATCACCAAGACCGGCAGCCTTCATTTGCTCCGGGGTAGCATCTTTCGTTAATTTACAATTCAAGTATATTCTGCAACATCACAAAATAAGGAATATATATACGTTGTAATAAACAAAGGACGGAGAAAGAAAATGGAAAAGAAAATTTCAAAAGTTGCTGTCTACGTTCGGAAGAGTCGTGAGGAGGAGACGGAGGAAACCTTAAACCGTCAACCAGCGGTTCTTATTGACCTCTGTGAGAAAAACAACTGGAATTGGGAACTGTTCAAAGAGGTTGGTTCCAGTCAAGATCTTGAGGAACGTGAGGAACTTCAAAAAATGCTTGATAAAGTCAACTTATTTTATTATGACGCTGTTGTTGTCGCTGACCTTGACCGACTTTCAAGGAATGTCATTAACTTTGGTCAAATAAAATTGCTGTTAGTCAATGCCGGAGTTCTCGTTGTGACTCCGTCAAAGACCTTTGACTTTTCAAATGAGTCTGACGATATGTTTTCAGACTTTATGTCCGTAATAGCAAAATCAGAATACTAACAAATTAAAAAGCGTCTCGTTCGGGGAACCAGACAGTCGGTCAAGCAAGGTAATTGGTTAGGAAAGAAAAATCCAGTTGGTTATAAATATAACAAAGAGACAAAGAAACTTGAACCAAGTGAGGACGCTCCTGTCATTAAAAAAATGTTCAAGCTTTACCTTGAGGGTATGTCAACAAAGGACATTGCTTTCAAGTTTGATCATGAAAATGTTGTGACCTCTATTGGTCTCATTTGGACTCCTGCTGGAGTTTCTCGTACCCTTAATAATCCGGTTTACGCTGGTCATTCACTCTATGGAAAAACTACTCAAAAGAAAGTTAATGGAAAAAGAGTAACAAAGAAGACAAAAAAGGAGGAGCAAATTCTGGTTGAAAATACTCATGAAGCTCTTATTTTTCAGGAGGACTGGGAACAAGTTCAAGTAATTAAGGAGAAAAGGAACTCCAGACCCCCTCCTTGAAACTTGGTAAACATAAATTCTCTGGCCTCATTGTTTGCGGCATTTGTGGGGGTGTTCAATCCTTTCAGACCTCAAGAGGAAATAAAAAGAGAATTTCAAGCTGTCAAACTCGTCATTATAACGAGGATATTGTTTCAGTATTCAGTTTGTCCTAACAGAGGAGCGAACCTCTCTGATTTTGAAAAGCTTTTCTATACTGAACTGGGCCATTATGCTGATAAGCTGGAGGAATATGTTGAACTGATCAAAGGAGCCGACAAAGGGGAGGCAGTAAACCGTAAGGAGGAAATTGACACCAAAAGAAAACAAATCCAAAAACTTGAGCAGAGTGTCAAGAGGGTTCAACAAGGTTTTATAATGGAGATATTTTCCGAGTCTGAAGCTCAACAGCAAATAAAACAGCTTAAAGACCAAATTCAAGGACTTGAGGAGCAAATTGAACAACTTCGGAACCAAGAGGAGTCAAACGAGCTGGACTTTTTAGAGATAACGTTGAACAAAATTAGAAAAGTTCTCACACGAGAAGAGCAACTTTCAGAGGTTGAAGCAAATGAAATTTTGAGAGACAATATTGAAACAATTTTTTATACAAAGACTGGAAAAAATTGAAATTGAAATTGTTTGACATTGTTGACCTCGCTACATGAGGTCATTTTTTGTTTTGTTTGCCACTGTCTTTCCCTCCCCCCTGTCCGCCAATTTAAAACGTCCGGAAGACCACGTCAAAGCAATTCCTGATATCTGGAGTGAAGAACCTGTAGTTTTCATCTAAATCGGAAGAAAGCATAATTTGTTACCCAGTTAATTGTGGAAATGACTACCTGAAAAATGGAATAATGGATGAATTTATGTACATAACCCAACCTCAAAAATATTTAACCTACTCGTTAAATTGCGGTGTTCAGAAAATTTGACTTTATGGACACTTTAAAAGGCTACATTTTTTTGACTAGCCTTTATTCATAATGGAAAAATTACTTCAAATAATTAAATAAGTTTCATATAAAGTCTTAACAATGCCTTAATATAGAGTTTACATTAAGAAATTACAATGAAATAGTAAACAATCAACAAAAAACAACATTAAAAGGAGAAATTATTAATGAATCGTAAATGGAGCAAGAAATCTATTAGATCTATTCAAGCTGCAGTGTTAGGTTTAAGTTTACTAGGTTTAACAGGATGTGGAACAAAAGAAGAATCTAGTGCTCCAGTCAAAAATGACCCAAATAAGTTAACCATCGGAGAAATTGAAACAAAAGCAAAGAAAGAAGGAGAAATTAATAGTGTTGGTATGCCTGATACATGGGCAAATTGGGGACAAACTTGGGGCGAAATCAGCAAAAAATATAATTTAAAACATACTGATACAGATTTGTCCAGCGCTGAAGAAATAGCTAAGTTTGAATCCGAAAAGCAAAATGCAACAGCTGATATCGGTGATTTGGGGATTTCTTTTGCTCCAATTGCTGTACAAAAAGGATTGGCCCTTCCATATAAAACATCACATTGGGATGAAATACCTAAATGGGCGAAGGATGATAAAGGGAATTGGGTTGTTGGATACCAAGGGACGATTGCCTTTTTAACGAATAAAAATTTAGTAAAAAACCCCCCAAAATCTTGGGATGACATTTTAAAGGGAAATTACAAGGTAACAATTGGCGATGTGCAACGAGGTGCGCAGAATCAAATGGGGGTTCTTGCTGCTGCTATGGCTTACGGTGGTAGCGAATCAAATATTAAACCAGGGATTGACTTTTTTGCTAAGCTTGCCAAACAAGGCCGCCTTAGTCTAACGGATGCGAAGCCGGCTAATATTGAAAAAGGCGAAGTAGAAGTGGCAATTGTATGGGATTTCAATGCACTTAGTTATGCTACCCAAATAAATCGTAATCAATTTGACGTATGCATTCCAAAAGAAGGTTCAGTAGTAAGTGGTTATACCACCATTATTAATAAATATGCTAAACATCCATATGCTGCGATGGCGGCTAGAGAGTATATCCTAAGTGATCAAGGACAGATTAACTTGGCGAAAGGCTTTGCTCGTCCTATTCGTAATGTACAACTTCCAAGTGATATTGCAGACAAGTTACTTCCAAAAGAGGAATACAAGAATGCAACACCTGTTCAAGACCCAAAAGCATGGGAAAAAACAGCTAGTACTCTTCCACAACTATGGCAAGAAGAGGTGTTAGTAAATGTCAAATAAAGTTATAGCAATTGTTGTTGATGGCATGCGCTACGATAAGGGGTGTGAAGCACTAGGATTTATTCAACACCTAGTTGAAACGGATCAGGCGGCACTTTATAAGGTAAAGTCGGAGCTTCCTAGTCTTTCCCGTCCACTTTATGAAGTGTTACTGACAGGTACGCCCGCATCTATGAATGGGATTACGTCAAATCAAACCGTTCGTCTATCTACCGAGAAAAGTCTTTTTCATCTAACAAAAGAAAACGGCTTAATAAATGCAACGGCATCTTATTACTGGGTAAGTGAACTTTACAATCGGGCCCCATTTCATTTTATTGAGGACCGTGAGCAGGAAGATAAATCTAGGGCGATTCAATACGGAAAGTTCTATTGGGATGATGACTATCCGGACAGTCATGTGTTGATGGACGCTGAGGCTTTACGTAGAAAGTATGATCCGCACTTTCTATACATTCATCCTATGGGAGTGGATGTAAAAGGAGAAAATTATGGTTCGGAATCTAAAGAGTATCGTGAGCAAATTTTAAAAATGGGCAGCTTGTTAGCACAACTTCTACCTATTTGGATGAAAGCAGGTTACCATATTTTAATTACTTCTGATCATGGTATGAGTGAATACGGCAACCATGGTGGTATTACAAATGGTGAACGTGACGTACCTCTTTTCATCATTAGCCCGAGAATTGAAACGGGAGTCCACGAGGAAGTCATTCCGCAATTATCCTTTGCACCGCTCGTATGCGAACTTTTAGGGATTGAGCAATCCGAAAAAATGATTTCATATAGATTCCCTGGGTTGAAAGAGACGGTCGTGCTTTAAAAGTACAGGTTATCATTCATGAAATAGGATTACGAAAGAGGAGTTAAACTTTGTTATATAAGCTTTCATGTTTGCTCTAGTTTAAGAAGATCATTCCCCATATCTAATTTGAATCGATTTGGCTTTCATGCTAAATTGATTCAAATAAATTGTGAGCACATATAGAGGAGCGAAAAATCTTGCACAAAATAAAAAAACAAAATCTTTATTTATTAGCTCTTTTACTGCCATTTATCATTCTGGTTATTGGCTTTGAAATTGGGCCGTTAGCTTCCATGTTTAATAATAGCTTTTATGCAGACGATGGTATTAAGCTTTCATTGGATCAATACGTAACTATATTTAAAAGTAAATTTTACCTGCAAGGAATTCAAAACAGTGTTCTTATTTCATTTTTTTCTGCCATAACTTCAATTATTGTGGCAGTTGTTGTCGCCTATTCGTTTACAAAATTCTCAAAGAAAGCTCAAAACCGATTGCTTATGATTGCCAATATGACTTCGAATTTTGAAGGGATTCCTCTTTCTTTTTCCTATATTATTTTACTTGGAAACAATGGGCTATTTACTTTACTTTTTGCCAAACTTGGATGGAATGTGTTTTCACACTTTAATTTATATTCCTGGACAGGTTTAATTCTTGTTTATGTTTACTTTCAAATTCCTTTGGCCATTATGCTTCTTTACCCCTCTTTTCAAGGGATTAAGGCTCAATGGAAAGAAGCTGCTGCGTTATTAGGAGCTTCTAAACTGAAGTTCTGGTTTCATATTGGGTTGCCAGTTCTGTTACCTAGTATTGCAGGTATATTCAGTATCATGTTTGCGAATGCAATGGGTGCATATGCTACAGCGTATGCATTAGTCGGCAGTAACTATAATCTATTATCATTGCAAATTGCGGCTCTAGTTTCCAGTGATGTTACATTAAAACCACAGCTAGGTAGTGCATTTGGTGTACTTTTAGTTTCAACAATGATTCTAGCGATGTGGTTTAATCAACGAATGATGCGCCGTATTAGGAGGGATTTACAATGAAATCTTCATTGACTTTTCATAAAGCGGCGGTTGGATTACTCATTATCTACTTGTTAATTCCGCTATTGGGAACATTCTTATTTTCTATCTCAGATAAGTGGGACCATACTATTTTGCCAGAGTCTTTGACCATGAAATGGTACATTGCATTATTTCAAGATGAACGATTTTTCGCTGCTTTTCAACGAACCCTGTTTCTGATCGGGACGACTGTAGGACTAAGTATTCTGATCATGCTTCCAACCGTTTTTATTATAGCTGTCTATTTTCGTAAATTAGAAGGGGTGCTTCAAGCCGTAGCAATGCTCCCTTATGGCATACCTCCAATCGTTGGGGCTGTTGGGTTAATCAAGTTATATTCGAATGGACCAATTCAAATTTCAGGCACGCCGTGGATTTTGATCGGGGCTTATTTTGTGACTATTTTACCTTTCATGTATCAGGGCATTAGCAATAGTCTCCGTACCATAAATGCAGTCGAACTTGTAGATGCCGCGGAGTTATTAGGGGCTACAAAATTCCAAGCTTTTCGAACCGTAGTGTTTCCTAATATCCTATCTGGTATTTTAGTATCGATACTTTTATCCGTTGCACTTTTGTTTAGTGAGTTTTCTTTTGCAAAACTACTAGTAGGCGGGCAGTTTGAAACTTTGCAAATTTATCTTTCTGATAAACTGAATAGCAGTGGACACCTTTCAAGTGCAATTGTTATTTCGTATTATTTAGTCATTTTGTTATTAACATGGGCAATTTTAAAAATTACGTATAGAAATCCTAAGCGTCCTATTCTGTTAAACAAGAAACGTAGACTTTCGTTTTTTAAGAAACCATATTCGGAAGAAATAACTTCTTTAGAGGGTGAAAACTAATGACCTATGTAACCATTGAACAAGTTACCAAGAGATATGATAAAATGGTCGTTTTAAATAATATTTCTTTAACACTAGAAAAAGGCGAATTTGCTACACTTCTTGGGCAAAGTGGATGTGGGAAAAGTACATTATTACGTTCAATTGCCGGACTTGAAGAAGTTGATGTAGGAAATATCTTTGTAGATCAAAAAAACATTACTCACTTATCACCGCGGCAGCGTGATGTTGGTATGGTGTTTCAGGCTTATGCTCTTTTCCCGAATATGACTGTTTTTGATAACATCGCATATGGACTTAAAATGAAAAAAGAGAGAAATATTAAATCAAAAGTTCAAAACATGATTGATATGGTTGATTTAACAGGTAAGGAAGAATCTTATCCTCATCAATTATCCGGGGGACAACAACAAAGGGTTGCTCTTGCACGAGCACTTGTGATGGAACCGAAAGTGTTACTTTTGGATGAGCCATTAAGCGCATTGGATGCAAAAATCAGAAAAAATTTACAAAAGGAATTAAAAAGAATACAGAGAGAATTAGAGATCACAACTATCTTTGTTACACATGATCAAGAAGAAGCTATGACTCTGTCTGATAAAATCTTTATTATGAATGAAGGAAACATTGTACAATCCGGATCTCCTTCAGACATTTATGTTTCTCCAGTCAATACATTTGTTGCAAATTTTATTGGAAACTATAATGTTATAGATATGGATGTTTTTTATAAACTTGTTCGCACTACAGAATTGAAAGGTCACGAGGTGGCCATTCGTCCAGAAGTTTTACAATTGGTACCTGTAGGTAGCGATACCATTGCTCAACAAGATAATTGGACCGTCAAAGGTTATATTAAAGATATTTCAATGACAGGGAATATTTTAAGATACGAAGTTGAAACAGATGGTTCTATTTTCCACGTGGATTCTCTGCACCATCAAAGGGAAATACTGCAAAAAGGCACATCTGTATATATCCTTATACCGAAGAAAGAATGCATTGCTTTATAAATTATAAATCATAAGGTGATAAAATGTTCATTTTGCCAGAAGAAAGAAAGAATGAAATTTTAAATGAACTTAAAAGGACGGGAAAGGTAAAAGTCCCTGACTTAGCTAAAAAATTTAATATATCAGAGGAAACCATTCGTCGCGATTTGACGATACTCGAGGAGAAGGGATCCTTGAAAAAAGTTTACGGTGGAGCGATTGCAACAAGCTTTAAATCTGGGGAGCCTCCGTTTTCACAGCGTACTACGGTGAATCAAGCAGAGAAAATCAAAATTGGTAAAAAAGCAGCAGAACTCATTTCCGATGGCGATGTGATTGTGATAGATGTAGGTACGACCACTGTTGAGTTTGCTCATTTTATCCAAAACAGAAAGAACATTACAATTCTAACAAACTCTATTCCTGTCTCAACCGTATTAACGGAATCCCTCAATCAAAATAAATTTACAGGGGAGATTTTATTGTTGGGGGGACAAATTGATCCGAAACAACTATCTGTAAGTGGTCGTCTAACCGAACAAATGTTGAATCAATTCAACATCGATAAGGCATTCATTTCAGCAGGTGGTATTTCAATCCAAAACGGAGTAAGCAATTATCATTTAAACGAAACATTAGTTTCCCGAATCATGGTCGAAGTGTCCAAACAAATTATTCTATTAACTGATCATTCAAAATTCGGTGTTGACACATTCTGTAAGGTTTGTCCCTTAGAAAAAGTCGATATGATTGTCTGTGATCAACCATTTCCAGAATCATGGAAGAATGTTTTGGAATTAAACGAAACCAAATGGATTGAAGCATAGTAATTTATAAAAGGAGACAAACAACATGAGTTTAATTGCAATAGACCTAGATGGAACACTATTAAACCATCACAATGAAATTAGTAAAGAAAATATAAGAGCTATTCAATATGCCCAAGAAATGGGCATTGAGATAGCCATTTCGACAGGCCGTGCATATTTTGATGTTAAAAAAATTTGTGAAAAGGCCGGACTTTCTACATTTGTAATCGGCACAAACGGTGCAACCATTCATTCAAAAGATGACAAGCGGATTTCTGCAACTACTATAGATAAAAGCCATGTCCTATCTATTCTCCAATGGCTAGACGAACGTGATTATTACTTTGAAGTATTTACAGATCAAGCCATCTATTCTCTTAAAAAAAGCAGGGAAAATTTCTATAACGAGATTCAACGTCTGAAAAATGCAAATTTAGAAGCGGAAATGAAAGAATTGGTTGAAATGGCGGAAAGACAATTTGATCAGTTTGGCTATGTGTTAGTTGATAACTATCATGATATTTTAAAACAAGAGGAAGAATTTTATAATATTTTAGTATGTTCTTTTGATAAAAAGAAATTGAAAGAAGGATGGGAACAATTCCAAGCGTTTGATGAGTTTATGGTTGTTTCATCTGCTGATCATAACATTGAAATTACGAATAAAAACGCTTCAAAAGGAATTGCTCTTGAAAAATTAGCTTCGTTGACGAACTGTTCCTTGAATCGTTCAATGGCAATCGGTGACAGCAACAATGATCTATCTATGTTGAAGAGAGTTGGGTATGGTGTTGCAATGGGAAATGCGAAGGATGAGATAAAAGAAGTTTGTACGGCAACAACACTTAAGAACGATGAGAATGGTGTAGCCCATGCCATCTACCAATACCTTGAGAATCTCGTGATTAAATAATAGAAATAACCTGCTATAATGGTAGGTTATTATTTTTAACGCCGATACTGCTACCGAAGGAGAGAGCCTTTAAATGGCATGGATTTACATTATTATAGCAGGTTTTTTAGAAATAGTTTGGGTTATAGGTCTTAAATATTCACACGGATTTACAGCATTAATACCGAGTATACTAACGGTGGGAATTATCATTTTTAGCTTTATTTTATTATCAAAAGCATTACATTCCATTCCGATAGGAACAGGATATGCCATTTTTACGGGTTTGGGTACTATAGGAACTGTCGCAATTGGCGTGAATTTTTGGGGAGAGCCCATCAATTTACTAAAAGTGTTTTTTATTATTTTAATGATTATTGGAATAATTGGACTTAAAATCATTCCAATAGATAGCCATAACCCTAAATGATTTCTACAAGGTTAGGTGAATATATAATGTCGTGGTTTTTTCTACTTATCGCAGGTTTTGCTGAGATTGGCAGTGTCATAAGCCTTAAGTACGCTAAGGGATTTAAAAAATTGAAACCCTCAATAGCCTGTCTTTTTTTTGGTAGTTTAAGCTTTTATTTTCTTTCTCTTTCAATAAATTTTCTTCCTATCGGGCCTGCTTACGCGATATGGACTGGCATTGGTTCAGTAGGAAGTGTTTTGGTAGGAATGATTTTCTTTAACGAATCAAAAGATATAAAACGAATATTTCTAATCAGTTGCATTCTTATAGGAACTGTTGGTATTAAAGTAACATCTGGACTTTAAGATCTAGGACAAGTGTACATAAGTTTCTGACTTTTTAAATAGAAGTCGAATTAAAGTATGAAACAGCAAACTGGAACTTGGTTAAACCCATCTAACCGTTGCTATGAAAAGGGGAATATAGATGAGAACATATCAGATAGAAGGAAAAAGTATTGAGGATTGGAAAAAAGAATATCCTTTACTAAACGAACTAATTGCCTCAAAAGGAGTATTTTGGACAAATCCTAAAAATGAATTGTTTCAGTCAGGTATTAAAAAAACTCAGCTCAAAGTTAAAGATGTAAAAGACGCGGAAGAAAGATTAAAACGTTTTGCCCCCTACATCGCCAAAGTTTTTCCGGAAACAAGAAAGTCAAATGGAGTTATTGAATCGCCCATCGTTAAAATTCCTTCTATGAAACAACACTTAGAACAAATACATGAACTCCATTTACCAGGCGAGTTTTTATTAAAATGTGACAGCCATCTTCCTATATCTGGTTCTATTAAAGCAAGAGGCGGTATTTATGAGGTTCTTAAACACGCAGAGCAATTACTTATTGAACAACAAATGTTAACACTGCAAGATGATTATTCGATTATTGATGATGAGAAATATAGAAAATTCCTCTCACATTATTCCATTTCAGTAAGCTCGACAGGCAATTTAGGACTTAGCATTGGAATAATGAGTGCAAAAATGGGCTTTAGTGTAACGGTCCATATGTCAGCTGATGCAAAGAAATGGAAAAAAGACCTTCTTAGAAGCAAAGGAGTAACTGTTATTGAATATAAAGAAGATTACAGTAAGGCCGTAGAAGAAGGTCGAAAACATGCCAATCGAGAACCAAATTGCTACTTCATTGATGATGAAAATTCTAGCGATTTATTTTTAGGCTATGCAGTGGCTGCATCTCGATTAAAAAAACAACTAGAGGATATGAATATTACCGTAGATGAAGATCACCCGTTATTTGTTTACCTTCCATGTGGAGTAGGCGGGGGCCCAGGTGGTGTTACTTTTGGCTTAAAATTAACCTATCAAGATTATGTACATTGTTTCTTTGCAGAACCTACCCATTCGCCATGTATGTTACTTGGTTTAGTAACGGGATTGCATGATAAAATTTCTGTACAAGATTTTGGTATTGACAACCTTACAGCAGCAGATGGCCTTGCTGTAGGAAGACCATCCAGATTTGTTGGCCAAACTATCGAGCCTTTATTGAGTGGATGTTATACAGTTAGTGATGATGAAATGTATAAACTATTAAGTGCAATGATTGATACAGAAAATATTTACCTGGAGCCTTCCGCACTGGCAAGTGTATTTGGTCCAATTCAGTTATTAAGGGAGAAAAAAGGACAGGAATATTTAAAGAAACACTCCTTAGAGGACAAAATGAAAAATGCCACACACGTCATGTGGGTTACAGGAGGAAGTATGGTTCCTAAAGAAGTAATGGAAGAATATTATAAAAAAGGTCTAGAATTATAAGGTACAAATATAGGAGGATCCTTAAAGATTCCTAGAGGTCTAAATGGAATTAAGGTACAGTTCAAAAGCCGGTTAACTCATTATGTGGGAACTGGCTTTTTCAATTAAACCAAATGTATAAGGCTTTCCGTATCCTTGTTCATTGATTAAAATTAAAAACGAATAAGGTTGGATGTAAGAAGGTTTTTTTGAAAACAATTTTAAGGGGGAGTTTGTTTTTTTAGAAAAGGTTTCCATGTTTCATCGTTTAACTTAAATTTTCTTTGTATTAATAACCAGTCATTTCGATTTCACAATTATATTTTTTCGGTAGTAGTTCAGCGTATTTTATACAAGGTTACGTTCTTTCCCTTCAAAGTTCTTTCATCTTTAAACTTTCCATATATTTGCTTTCCGTCTATTTGCTTTTTATTCACTTGCGGACGTTCTTCAACAGTGACATAGAACTGAACTTTACTAGATGAGTAATTAATTCTCCTTTGCAGTTTAACAACATTTTTAAAAGGTGTCTGAAATATGATAGTAACCTATATAACGAAAAAATAGAAGCAGAAACAAACTGCTTCTAAATTTCATTAAAAGATTTTCTTCCGATCCCGTTCTTCTTTTAGTATTTCCACAGCTTCCCGGAAACGTTGAGAATGAATGATTTCACGTTCTCGTAAAAAGCGCAGACTGTCATTGATATCGGGGTCATCGCTTAAATTAATTAACCATTGATAGGTGGCTCTTGCTTTTTCTTCTGCAGCTATATCTTCATACAAATCAGCAATGGGGTCTCCTTTTGCTGCGATATAGGAGGCTGTCCATGGAACTCCGGAAGCATTTTGATAGAATAAGGCACCGTCATGGTTTGCATAGTGATCACCAAGACCGGCAGCCTTCATTTGCTCCGGGGTAGCATCTTTCGTTAATTTATATACCATTGTTGCAATCATTTCAAGGTGGGCAAACTCTTCTGTCCCAATATCCGTAAGTAATCCAATTACTTTATCAGGAATCGTGTATCTTTGATTTAAATATCGTAAGGCTGCGGCAAGTTCTCCATCTGCTCCTCCATATTGTTCGATTAAATATTTGGCCAATGTTGGATTACAAATACTGACACGAACAGGATATTGTAGTTTTTTTTCATAAACCCACATTCACATCTTACCTCCCTTTTTAAACCTGCCATGGCCATGGGGTGTCAGACCAGTTCCAAGGGTAACCGGAATAACTTTTACCATATTGCAATAACGGACCAAATTGGCTTTCGAATGCTTTTTTTAGCTGTTTTCTTTCTTTTGCATAATGGTTAAATTGGTTGATGGCCTCGACGTCATCAGGATGGGTATCTAAGTATAGAGTCAGCTCGACTAATACAAAGTCAACAGCCTGAAGTTGTTCCATCAAGTGATAGTATTCTGCAGGGACCTGTTTCATGTCGGCAGCCCCCCTTGGGCCTTTTCTTGTGCATTGAAGTATGGGTCATAAAAATCTTTCCATAATGTTCCGTATTTTAGTGCTTCTAAAGGTGAAAATTGAGGAAGATTTGGCGGTTGAAATCCGATATATAAATGAGGCGGAGTTGAAAAAGTTTTTTCTAAAATCGGCTTGCAGGGGTCAAATGGACTCGCATAAGAATGATAGGATTTATGATGTGTAAACATTGTAGCCCTCCCTAAACTCAACATCATTAAATAATATGGAAGTTTTTCTTTATTCATGACACAAATCTTTTATAAAAAAGAGGTTAATTGGGGATGTTGTTGAAGTATAATATGGAGGAAGGAATATTGCTATGGGGTGATTGTTTTGTTCGTGAAAAATATTATGATTCCTAAGCATGAATGCTTTACTGCTCAACAAGATGAAACCTTGAAAACTGCTTTAGAAAAATTAGAAACTCATCAAATTGATGGCTTGCCTGTGTTGCAAGGTGAGCTGTATATAGGGGTTGTAACAAGGTTCAACATTTATGCTAACTATTTCCTTTCTAATAAGCCAAAAGGTGACTATTTAAATTCTACATTTGTTAAAGATATTGCTACACACCAAGATAAGTTTTTAGAAGGATGGGAGCTTTTTGAAAAAACACTACTTGATTTAAAGGATTTCCCATTATTAGCTGTAGTTGATTCAAGTCGCCATTTTCTTGGTGTTGTAACACGTTCCGATGTTCTAAGTTCCTTCCAAAGTGCATTTGGCGTTAATCGCCCCGGTGTTAGAATCGCTTTTACATCTGTTGAAACAGAAGGGAGAATTGCACGGCTTTCCGAAATTGCCCATCACTTCCACGAACATATAATTTCACTTGTTACCTTCGATGAAACAGATAAACTTGTACGAAGAATTGTTATGAAGATAGAGAAAAAGGACAATATTGACCGCTTTACGAAAAAACTTGAAGAACACGGATTCCGGATTTTAAGTATACAAGAAGACTAGTAAGAATTATTTAGGGAAAGAATTTAGATCCTTCTCATACTATGTATGGGAGGGATTTTTATCTTGGCTGCTTTTTTAGTTTATGTATTCTTTATGGTATGATTTTCGTATCATATAAAGAAATAATCCGTAAAAAAGGGGAAACAAAAAATGGTTATTTTTATCCTATTGGTGTTACTTATTGGAGCCTGTCTCCTTTTATTTATGTTAAGGGAGGCATTTCTTAATAAAGTGGTTGAACTTGATATGTTTTTCAGTGATTTTCCTGATTCATTTAAAAAAGTCTCGATATTTTTTATTTCTGATATACACAGAAGGAGCATTTCGGATAAGGTGATTCAAAAAGTTAAAGGGAAGGCGGATATGGTTATTATCGGAGGGGATTTAACAGAGAAAGGAGTCCCTTTTGAAAGAGTGACAGAGAATCTGAAAAAATTAAAGAAAGTTGGCCCGGTGTATTTTGTTTGGGGCAACAATGATTATGAAGTCGACTTTCATGAATTAGATGCCATTCTTTTGGATAATGGGATAAAAGTTTTAGATAATACGTCTGTTACATTTGAATCTTCCAGAGGGGAAAAACTTTGCTTGCTGGGTGTGGATGACCTTAATCAGAAACGGGACCGGCTTGACTTAGCACTTTTAGACGCTGAAATTAATAGCTTTAAGATATTGGTAAGCCACTATCCGCGAATTACCGAAAAAATTCTCCCGGAACACAACATCCGTTTAGTTTTAAGTGGACATACCCATGGAGGTCAAATACATATTTTTGGATATAGCCCATATGAAAAAGGAAAAATAAAAAAATTAAAAAATACAACGTTATTAATTAGTAATGGCTACGGAACAACAGCGATTCCTTTAAGGCTTGGGGCTCCTGCAGAATGCCATTTAATTACACTGAAACATAATCAAACCGATCATCCTCTTTAATTTATATGTGAGTTATCATGTGTATAACTTGTAAAAGAAGTGTTTTGTAAAATCGGAGGAGAATTGAATGGAATGTCAGGAAGGAAAGTATAATATTAAAGCTGCGTCAAAAATGTTAGGGATTCAACCCGGTACACTAAGGGCGTGGGAAAGAAGATATCAAATGGTCGCCCCTATTCGGAATGAATCAGGGCATCGGCTATATACGGATGACCATATTAAAATTCTTAAATGGCTGATTAAGAAGATGAATCAAGGATTTAGTATTAGTCAGGCGGTGTCCTTACTTGAAAATAACGAGCTGTTATCTGATGGCCTTATTGCGAAAGAAGGGGATCAAATTACCGGTATGTCAGAAGAGCTTTTGGATTCGTTAATAAATTTTAATGAATTAAAAGCACAAGAAATTATTAATACATTATTTAGTCTGTTTACAATTGAAAAAGTAATGTTTGATATTTTTGTCCCCTTGCTAAAAAAAATAGGTGAGCTTTGGGAATTACGTAAAATAACTAGCGCCCATGAACATTTCGCATCTTCAATTATACGAACAAAAATTGGAATGATTTTTTACAGTTCACCGCAAAATCCATATCTTCCAAAAGCAGTTGCGGTTTGCAGCCCGGGAGAATCCCATGATATTGGTCTGTTAATGTTTTCTTTGGTTCTACGGCAAAAAGGATTTGATGTGGTTTATTTAGGGGCTGGTATTGCAGAAGAAGACTTAAATGAGGCATTAAAAAAGATTCACCCAAACTTTTTATTTATCTCCTGCACGATGAATGGAAATTTGGCAAATTTGTTGTCCCTTGTAAATAGTATCAAATTAAACTTTAAAAATCTTAAAATTGGTATTGGCGGTTATGCGATTAATACAATGAAACAGTCAGAAAAAGAGCAGTTTTCTGCTTTTATTGTTGGACAAACTTGGTCGGAATGGGAAAAGTGGTTACCTACCCGGGTCGGAATGATATAGACAATTCACCAACAGACTTCTTCGACATACACTGAAAATAAGAGTTATGTCACGGCAGGGGGCAAAAGCATGCGCTTAGAACGCTTAACAGCCAATAAAATAAAAATTTTTTTAACCTCTGATGATTTATTTGAAAGGGGACTTTCCAAGGAAGATATTTGGAAGGACTCAATTAAATGGCATCAGCTCTTTCATGATATGCTGGAAGAGGCAAGCGAGGAATTTGATGTTGATATACAGGGGTCAGTAGCAGTTGAAATTTTCTCGTTACAGGCTCAAGGAATGATTATGATTATTACGGTTGATGAAGTGACAGAAGATGAAGAGATTTTATATGATGGATTCATTGAAATGCAAGTTAGAGTTGAGGGCCTTGATGACCTCTTATATGAATTTGAAAGCTTTGAGGATATCATTGAACTTTCCAAAAGATTATTCGCAATTAATATATGCGGTGGCAGTCTATATTCAATGAACAGCCGTTATTATTTCCAACTGAATAAATTAGATCCATTAAAAATCGAGGCATCAGCCTCCTTATTATCAGAATATGGAAATCCCTCGATTCTTAGCTCTTATGTACTTGCGGAATATGGTAAAAAAATAATTGAAAATACAGCGGTGGAAACTATTCTTCATTTTTTTAAATAGGCTAATTAAGATAAAGTCCTTGCAGAGTGGCCCACCGCCCCTTTGTTTTTTATTAAGGCTCTTTTCGTAAACTTTGTTGCTTTTGAAGCTTAATAAAATTCATTTACAAAGTTTCTAGGCAATTTTCGCAAATGTTCTTACGAAAAGATGCCACGAAGCTTCTAATTATACGGGTTGATAAATTTAAACGAAAAACAACAATCTATGCGAAAATAGCCTTTATTAACTAAAAATAAGTCTCTCTTTGAAAATGAATCTTTCCTATTTTATAATTAACCTATTAGAAGGGTGATGGCAACGTTTACATAAATTGATCTAAAACATATAAAAAGTGAATATTTCATCTTGCATAAATTGTTTAAAGGTGTATACTTGTGACTGAAAGCGGACAACATTCGTAAAAGAGATTTTTTAGGAGGTTTACAAATGGTAGCCGAAAAAAGTACTGAAAAAACTAATCAAGGGGAAACAAATGATGTGTTAAAATCAACACAAACTGTTATTCATAAAGCCCTTGAGAAGTTAGGTTATCCTGAAGAAGTATACGAGCTTTTGAAAGAGCCGTTACGTATGATGACAGTGAAAATTCCAATCAGAATGGATGACGGTTCTATTAAAATATTTACTGGTTACCGTGCCCAGCATAATGATGCAGTTGGACCGACAAAAGGTGGTATTCGTTTCCATCCCGGAGTGACAGAGACAGAAGTGAAAGCCCTTTCAATATGGATGAGCTTGAAATGCGGCATTGTTGATCTTCCTTATGGCGGCGGGAAAGGCGGAATTGTTTGTGACCCGCGTGACATGTCTTTTAGAGAACTAGAAAGATTAAGCCGTGGATATGTAAGAGCGATAAGCCAAATCGTTGGACCAACGAAGGACATTCCTGCACCGGATGTATTTACAAATTCGCAAATTATGGCATGGATGATGGATGAATACAGCAGAATCGATGAATTTAATTCACCTGGATTTATAACCGGTAAGCCGCTTGTACTTGGAGGATCACATGGCCGTGAATCTGCAACAGCGAAAGGTGTAACGATCTGTATCCGCGAAGCAGCTAAAAAGCGGGGAATTAACATTGAGGGTGCAAGGGTTGTTGTACAAGGTTTTGGTAATGCCGGAAGCTATTTATCAAAATTCATGCACGACGCCGGTGCGAAAGTAATTGGTATTTCAGATGCTTATGGTGCTTTGTATGATCCAAATGGACTTGATATTGATTATCTATTAGATAGACGAGATAGTTTTGGTACTGTTACAAAATTATTTAATAATACAATTTCAAATAAAGAATTACTTGAACTTGATTGCGATATTCTTGTTCCTGCTGCGATTGAAAATCAAATTACAGCAGAAAATGCTCATAATATTCGTGCAAGCATCGTTGTTGAGGCTGCTAATGGTCCGACTACATTAGAAGGAACAGAGATTCTAACTGAGCGTGGGATTTTATTAGTACCTGACGTACTTGCATCTGCAGGAGGAGTTACCGTTTCATACTTTGAGTGGGTACAAAATAACCAAGGTTATTATTGGACAGAAGAAGAAGTTGAAGAGAAACTTGAGAAGGTAATGGTTAAATCCTTTAAGAATATTTATGACACAGCACAAACACGTCGTGTTGATATGCGCCTTGCCGCTTATATGGTTGGGGTAAGAAAAATGGCAGAAGCAAGTCGCTTTAGAGGCTGGATTTAAAAGCTTATCATTGAAACATAATAAAAAAACTCCTATCATAGCGATAGGAGTTTTTTTATTAAACATTATTTATCATGAGAGTTCTAAGGAGTGAAATTATTTTGCAAATAGAAGATATCATTATTGTCGGAGGAGGACCATGTGGTTTAGCTGCGGCCATTTCTTTAAAGGAAATTGGAAAAAATCCTCTTATTATTGAAAAAGGGAATGTTGTAAATGCAATTTACCACTATCCCACCCATCAAACATTTTTTAGTACAAGTGAAAAGTTAGAAATTGGCGAAGTACCCTTTATTACCGAAAACTATAAACCAAAACGAAATCAGGCATTGGTATATTACCGTGATGTAGTAAAAAGAAAAAAGCTGCGTATAAATGCGTTTGAAAAAGTAACAAAGGTGTTAATGCAGCAGGATGGAATTTTCCAAGTTATCACTGATAAAATTTCCTATTTTACCCGATATGTAGTAATCGCAACAGGCTATTACGATCATCCGAATTATATGAATGTTCCAGGTGAGGAGCTTCCAAAGGTTTTCCATTATTTTAAAGAAGGACATCCTTATTTTGATAAAGATGTTTGTGTAATTGGCGGAAAAAATTCAAGTGTTGATGCAGCGCTTGAGCTCGTTAAAGCAGGGGCAAGAGTAACAGTTTTATATCGAGGGAATGAATATTCACCAAGCATCAAGCCATGGATTCTTCCGGAATTTGAAGCTTTAGTACGAAATGAAACGATTGTGATGGAATTTAATGCAAATGTAAAAGAAATTACGGAAAATCAAGTGATTTTTCTTAAAGATGGAGAACAAAAGGCGATCCCTAATGATTTTGTATTTGCAATGACGGGGTACCATCCTGACCATCAATTTCTAAAAACAATGGGAATCCATATTGATGAAGAAACGGGAAGACCTATTTTTAATTCCAATACAATGGAAACAAATGTACAAAATGTTTATATTGCCGGTGTGATTGCCGCAGGCAATAATGCAAACGAAATATTTATTGAGAATGGCAGATTTCATGGCGGACAAATTGCAAAATCGATTTTAGGAAAAGAAACCAAAGAGTGAAAGGATGAGGAAAAGAATCTTTCATTTTCAATATGTACGTTACATGGTACGATTAAGAAAATGGGTAGAAAAGAGGATCTCTCATGCTGGGAATATTAACAGCCGGAATTGCCCCCGGGCTGGCTTTACTAAGTTATTTTTATTTAAAAGATGAATATGAATCAGAGCCAATATCTTTTGTTCTTAGGACATTTTTGTATGGAGCTCTCCTTGTGTTTCCGATAATGTTTATCCAGCATGTACTCATGACGGAACATTTGATTAAATCTGAAATAATGGATGCATTTCTAAGCTCAAGCTTACTTGAAGAATTTTTTAAGTGGTTCATCCTTTTTTATGCAGTTTACCAGCATGTAGAATTTGATGAACCCTTCGATGGAATTGTCTATGGTGTCGCTGTTTCACTCGGGTTTGCTACAATAGAAAATATATTTTATTTAATTGCAAATGGGATTGAGCATGCCATGACACGTGCGTTACTTCCTGTTTCCAGTCATGCTCTTTTTGGCGTAATCATGGGCTTTTATATTGGAAAGGCTAAATTTACTGACGGTAATAAAGCTAAATGGGTAATCCTTTCCTTATTATTGCCCTTTTTACTTCACGGTTTTTATGATTTTATTCTATTATCACAAGAACATTGGATTTTTATTATTTTTCTTTTTATGATTTTCCTCTGGTGGTTTGGTTTAAGAAAGGTGAAAATGGCAAAAATTCTAAGCGCAAAGCATATGAAAAAACAATATCCAGTTCAAAAAAACCTTCAATCTTAATGAAGGTTTTTTTGTTAGTACGATTAAGAATAAAATTTCCATTAAAACAAAAAATAGGTTTACTGCTAAAAAGATTTACATTTGGGGGTTACTATTCCATGAAAAAGAAAAAAATCCTACTAAAATCGCTCATACTATTCTCCGTTTGTATGATGCCTTTTTTATTTCTGCAAAGTAAGAAGGCAGATGCTTTTACCAATCAGGTAATCCAACAAGGTGCTGTTGGTAAAGATGTGATCGAACTTCAATCAAGGCTTAAATATATTGGCTATTATCATGGGAAAATTGATGGAGTCTTCGGGTGGAGCACTTATTGGGCATTAAGAAACTTTCAATATGAATTCGGTCTGCCAATTGATGGACTAGCCGGAGCCACAGCAAAAGCAAAACTGGTAAAGGCGACTAAATATAATGAACAGTTTGTAAAAAGCCAAATAAAAAATGGAAATTCTCCTGCTCCAAAGATACAGAAATCCCCGAAAAATGCAACTGCTTCAAATATTCCAAATGGTTTTTCAACTAATGATATCCAACTAATGGCAAATGCTGTTTATGGAGAATCAAGAGGAGAACCATTTACAGGTCAAGTAGCAGTGGCAGCGGTTATTCTCAATCGAATAAACAGTTCATCGTTTCCAAACACAGTTTCAGGGGTTATTTTTCAACCGGGGGCCTTTACAGCGGTCGCTGATGGGCAAATATGGCTTACACCAAATGAAACTGCGAAGAAAGCCGTTATTGATGCGATAAATGGTTGGGATCCGACAGGGGAAGCATTGTATTATTTCAATCCGGCAACTGCAACAAGCCCGTGGATTTGGGGAAGACCGCAAATCAAAAGAATTGGAAAACACATATTTTGTAAATAAAGGGGTGAAGAAATTGATAAGAGGAATGTTAATTGGTGTTCTTTCATTAGGTATTGCAGGAACGGCCTATTGGGGCTATCAAGAACACCAAGAAAAAAATGCAATTCTATTAAACGCAGAAAATAATTACCAGCGTGCATTTCATGATCTATCCTATCAGATGGATTTATTGCACGATAAAATAGGAACCACTCTAGCGATGAACTCAAGAAACTCATTGTCCCCATCCTTAGCAGAGGTTTGGAGAATCACTTCACAAGCACATAGTGATGTTGGGCAGCTGCCGTTATCATTATTACCCTTTAATAAAACTGAAGAATTCTTGTCCAGTATCGGAAACTTCAGTTATCGTACAGCAATAAGAGATTTGGATAAAACTCCTTTATCAAATCAGGAATATGGCGCATTAAAAGTTCTTTACAAGCAATCCGGTGATATCCAAAACGAACTCCGAAACGTACAGCATATGGTTCTTAAAAAGAACCTGCGGTGGATGGATGTGGAATTGGCTCTAGCATCCGGTAAAGAAATGACAGATAACACCATTATTGACGGATTTAAAACAGTTGAGAAAACCGCTTCAGGCTATGACGAAACACAGTTTGGGCCGACCTTTGCAAATATGCAAAAAAAGGATGAAAACTATAATAATGTACAAGGTAAAGTAATCTCAAGCCAAGATGCCATAAATATTGCAAAAAAATTTATAAGGTTTGACCGGAATGCCAAAGTCAAAGTAACTGAAAATGGAAAAGGTTCTGATTATGGGTTTTATAGTGTTTCATTAGAAAATAAACAAACCGGGCAAGAAGCTAGTATGGATATAACTAAAAAAGGCGGCCATCCGATTTGGTTTATCAATCAACGAGATGTAAAAAAACAAGCAATCAGCTTAAATGATGCCAGTAAGAGGGCGACAGCTTTTATAATGGGAGCAGGGTATCGTAACCTTGAATTGTTTGAAAGTACCCAATATGACAATATAGGAGTATTCAATTTTGTTACTAAAATAAACAATATTAGAGTCTATACTGAATCTATAAAAGTGAAAGTCGCACTGGATAATGGAAGTATTAATGGTTTTTCTGCTGAAGAATATTTAAAGACACACCATAATAGAACAATGCAAACACCAAAAATATCGGTAGCACAAGCACGAAACAAGGTGAATCCAAACTTTAAAGTGATGGAGGATCGGCAGGCAATTATTTTAAATGATTTAAATCAGGAAGTTTTATGCTACGAATTCCTTGGTACAATTGGTGAGGATACGTATCGAATATTTATTAATGCAGAGAGCGGAATTGAGGAAAAAGTTCAAAAGCTAAAAAATGTGGAGGCTACTTATCAGGACGTTTTATAAGGATGTGATGATATGAAGGTGGTAGAAAGGATCTTAATAAAAATCGTGATCATCCAGTTTGTCTTTCTTCTTTTAGCACAGCTTTTTTTTCATCAATTAAATATATTTCCGCAATTAGATCGGTTAACTAAATATGAAGGTGTGACTGAAAATACCTTTACTGAAATTCTCCAAACCTTTCTTGTGGACAAATAAAAGCAGGCCTTCCTGCTTTCTTTTTTTATTAAAGGCTATGTTAAATCTCATTGTTGATTTTGCTTACTATGTTGATTGGAGCGGAAATCAACAGGCAAGTTTAACATAGCCTATTAAAAAACATTTTAAAATGTTAAAAAAAAGAGGCAATCGAAAATCTTATGGTAAAATAAATTATATAAACAGATGAGACGAACACGATGTGTATTAGGAGGATTTATGGAAAAGAAATTATCAATCGCCATTGACGGTCCAGCTGCTGCCGGGAAAAGTACAGTAGCAAAAATTGTAGCAGAAAAATTATCTTACATATATATTGATACAGGTGCCATGTATCGGGCCTTGACATATAAAGCGCTAACTAATCATCTTAACCTTGAAAAGGAAGAACCGTTATTAAACACACTTTTAGCCACAGAAATAGAACTTCTTCCTTCTGAAAATGGCCAATTAGTTTATCTCGATCACCGGGATGTAACAAATGAAATCCGTTCTTCTTTAGTAACCAATTCTGTTTCAATTGTATCAAAACATCAAAAGGTACGTGAAGAAATGGTGAGAAGACAACAGGGTTTTGCAACGGAAGGCGGAGTAGTAATGGATGGAAGAGATATCGGGACCCATGTACTGCCGGGTGCAGAGGTAAAAATATTCTTACTTGCCAGTGTTGATGAAAGAGCGATCCGACGTCATACAGAAAATCTGCAAAAAGGATTCCTATCTGATTTAGAAAAATTAAAAGAAGAAATTGCCCGTAGGGATAAAATTGATTCTGAAAGAGAAGTTGCTCCATTAAAAAAAGCCGATGATGCAATAGAAATTGACACAACATCTTTGACCATTCCTGAAGTAGTAGAAAAAATTATGGGGCTTATTCACGAAAGGATTGGATGATTGTGACGTTTTATCAATTTGCAAAGTCTGTTGTTTATGGGATTTTTAAACCATGGTACAGGATAGAAGCTTTAGGTGTGGAGAATTTTCCTAAAGAAGGTGGAGTGCTTCTTTGCGCCAATCATATCTCTAATTTAGATCCTATCGTAGTAGGAATTATGATACCGAGACCTGTCCATTATATGGCAAAGGAAGAATTATTCTCTGTTCCCGTTTTCGGAAAAATCGTACGCAACTGTAATGCCTTCCCGGTTAAAAGGGGGATGAGCGATCGCGAGGCTTTAAGAAAAGGTTTAAGTGTCCTAAAGGAGGGGCATGTTTTAGGGCTTTTCCCCGAGGGCCACAGGAGTAAAACAGGTGAACTGCAAAAAGGGCTGGCGGGTGCAGGTTTTTTTGCATTAAAATCCGACGCTTACGTTGTCCCTTGTGCGATTATCGGTCCGTATAAAAGTTTCCGGAAATTAAAAGTAGTATACGGTCCTCCAATAGATATGAAAGAGATAAGGACTAAGAAAACTTCAGCAGAACAAACGACTGAATTAATTATGTCAGAAATTCATAAACTTATTAAAGAGCATCGATAGGTTGTACTTGACAAAATAAGCTATTTATAAGAAGTTTATTAAAAGAAGTTTTTTTTGAATATTCTTTAGTTTTTTAAAGTTACGTTTTATATGGGGTGTATGCGCGGCATGCACCACATCATATATTTTATTTTTAGTAGTAGTTGGATTAAGGAGGAGTACATATGTCGGAAGATATGAATCAAGTAGAAGTAAGAAGTTTTGAAATCGGTGACAATGTAATTGGACAAGTTACAAAAGTTGAAGAAAAACAGGTGCTTGTAAATATTCAGGATAGCAAACTGGATGGAATTATACCAATTAGTGAACTTTCAAGCCTCCATATTGAAAAAGCCTCAGATGTTGTAGCTGTGGGGGAGGAATTGGAGCTTGAAATTTTAAAGGTAGAAGAGGATGCTTTAATTCTTTCAAAAAGGAAAGTGGATGCTGTAAAAGCTTGGGAGAATTTAGAAAAGCAATTCCAAAGCGGTGAAGTTTTTGAAACGGAAGTAAAGGATGTAGTAAAAGGCGGGCTAGTGGTCGACCTTGGTGTTCGCGGATTTGTTCCGGCTTCTCTAGTTGAAGCTCATTTTGTCGAGGATTTTTCTGAATATAAAGGTCGCAAGCTTACTTTTAAAATTGTTGAACTTGATAAAGAGAAAAACCGTCTAATTCTGTCTCATCGTGCTGTTGTTGAGGCGGAAAAAGGAAAACAAAAACAAAATATTCTTGATTCCATACATGTTGGGCAAGTTATTGAAGGTAAAGTGCAAAGAATTACTGATTTTGGCGCTTTTGTTGATATTGGCGGCATTGACGGGCTTGTTCATATTTCACAATTATCTTATGAACACGTGAATAAACCGTCGGATGTAGTTCAAGAAGGACAAAAAGTCCAAGTGAAAATTTTAAATGTTGACCGTGATAATGAACGAATTTCTTTGTCAATTAAAGAAACTCTGCCAGGACCTTGGTCAAATCTTTCTGAAAAAGCACCAAAAGGAAGTATTTTAAACGGGACTGTGAGAAGGTTAGTATCCTACGGTGCATTTGTTGAAGTTTTCCCTGGTGTTGAAGGTTTAGTTCATATTTCTCAAATTGCTCATAAACATATTGGAACACCGCATGAAGTTTTGAAAGAAGGACAAGAAGTAAAAGTGAAAGTTCTTGAAGCAAACGAACATGATCAGCGCCTTTCATTAAGCATTAAAGAACTTCTAGAAAAAGATGCTGAAGAAAATTTTGATTACGAGCTTCCGGAAGAATCAAAAGGCTTTCAGCTTGGCGAAGTAATTGGAGATAAATTAAAGAATCTAAGAAAATAATGGTGATTTTTAGTGTCTAGATCTGAACGGAAATGGGACCATATTCGCTTTGCATTAGATAATGGGCAGGAACGCAGGTCAGCTTTCAATGATATCCAATTCATTCACCAAAGCTTACCGAATATCAATGTGTCCGATATTCGATTAGACCATTCAATTGGCGAACTTTCTTTAAGTTCGCCAATTTTTATCAATGCGATGACAGGTGGGGGCGGCGAAAAAACCTTTCAAATTAACAAAGAGCTGGCAAAAGTAGCGAATCACACTGGTTTGGCCATGGCGGTCGGCTCCCAGATGTCTGCTTTAAAAGATAAAAATGAAAGATATACGTATGAGGTTGTCCGAAAAGAGAATCCAAATGGTGTATTGATAGCCAATTTGGGAAGCGAAGCAAAGCCGGATGATGCCAAAATGGCAATTCAAATGATTGAAGCTAATGCTCTACAAATTCATCTAAATGTGATTCAAGAATTGACTATGCCTGAAGGTGATCGGGATTTTACAGGGGCTTTAAGGAGAATCGAAGCCATTGTTAAGACTGTGAATGTACCTGTAATTGTAAAAGAAGTAGGTTTTGGAATGTGCAAAGAAACAGTGGAATTACTTTCATCAGTCGGAGTTACTGCTGTCGATGTCGGCGGTTTTGGCGGTACAAATTTTGCAGAAATAGAAAATAAACGCAGGGAGAAATCATTCGCCTTTTTTAATCAATGGGGCATTCCTTCTGCTATTTCAATTATTGAAGCAGCCGTCACTTCCGAAAGGGTATCTGTTATTGGCTCGGGTGGATTCGTTTCAGCTATTGATATAGCAAAAGGATTAGCTTTAGGTGCAGATGCCATTGGCGTTGCCGGCTATTTCTTGCGAATACTTGTTGAGGATGGAATTGAAGCATTACTAGAAGAAATTAAAACAGTTCATAATGAATTATCTGTGATTATGACCGCATTAGGGGCAAAGACTATTTCTGATTTAAAAAGGGCACCGGTAATCATCTCCGGAAACACCCACCATTGGCTGGATCAACGGGGAATAAATACTAAAAGGTATAGTCAGCGCACCATAAAGTAAAAGCTCTCGCAACAAGCGAGAGCTTTTTCGCATTATAAGAAATTATAAATTTTTGACTTTGAGAATTGTCCAGCTCCAGCGCCTAGGGGCTCGGGGTCATAAGCCAATCCGTCCTGAAGGTTAAAAAGCAACCTTCAAGCCGGCTCGTCTTATGCCTGTCGCCCCTGAGCAAGGCGCTTCCGCTTTTCTTATTATCAGTCAGACTTAGAATCATTTAAAGATCTTGCTTCTTCAGGGCTTTGGAGTTTTGTTGCTCCAGGGTAATGTAATGCTTGATCACGATCAGATTCAACCTGTCTACTCGCTTTTAACTTTTTTTCTTGACGGTCTCTTCCCATTTCAACACCTCCTCTTTATAAGATGATTCACTGTGTAAAGATTATACAGGGAAGTATGAAAGTACATAAAGAATACCAATAATAGGGATAATAGGAGGTGGATAGTATGGAAGGTGCTATGTTTTATTGGATTAGTTGGGTATTTTGGGTTTATTTCACATTCATTTTAAATAAGCAAAACCCATATCGATTAAAACTTGCAGCTGCCGTTTTAACAGTCATTATTCTTTCAAATGTACATTTTATGGTTAGAAGCTTTGAAGTTTTTGCAAGTGGATTATTCTTGTTATTCCTGTCCTATCTCTTCATAGGCAAGGAAACTCGAGGTGCAATGATTTATTTTTTTATTTGTTCATTTATTGTGTCAATTGCCTATGTTACCTTCCATTTATTTGAGATTTTTGATCCTGTCTGGATTATCTTTAAAAAAGAATGGATGATGGGGATTTTCTTTGGATATTTATCTATTCTTTTGCAAAAAACATTAAAAGGAAGATTATTAATTATTGTGAGTGGTACCATGCAGGGAGAAATCTTATATGCCTACATTTTAAGTAAGTATCAATTTCCCTATTCCATCGGAGATTTTGCTTATCTTGATGTTTGTGCGTTAATTTCTGCTTTAATTGTAGGGTGGAGCAGCCTTGAAAATGCGGGACATTTCTTTCAAACTCATTTTAATTTCATTGAAAAAGGTAAGCAAAAATCTTCTTGAGTTTTCCAATATTGACAATGTTTCCATTGCAGTAGAGGATTAATATTTGTTACACTAATATAGTTAGACCCTTCTCGTAGTTTGAAGGGTTCTTTATCATTGGCATTTTTCACTTGATTTGCTTTAAGGATAAAACATAACAAGACGATTGTTCAATATATGAAAGAAAGGATGGCGATTTTAATGGTAAAACCCGTTATTGCCATTGTAGGACGGCCCAACGTCGGAAAATCGACTATTTTTAATAGGATTGTCGGTGAAAGAATTTCTATCGTTGAGGATATTCCAGGAGTAACACGTGATCGTATTTATAGTTCAGGAGAATGGTTAACACATGATTTTAATGTTATCGATACGGGTGGTATTGATATTGGAGATGAACCATTTTTAGAGCAAATTCGTCAGCAGGCAGAAGTAGCAATTGACGAAGCGGATGTCATTATCTTTTTAACAAACGGTAGGGAAGGGGTAACTGCCGCGGATGAAGAAGTGGCAAAAATTTTGTATAAATCTAAAAAACCAATTGTTTTGGGTGTAAACAAAATAGATAATCCTGAGATGAGAGAACAAATTTATGATTTTTATTCCTTGGGATTTGGTGAACCAATTCCTGTGTCCGGTTCACATGGGCTCGGTCTGGGAGATCTATTAGACGAAGCAGCAAAGTATTTTCCGAAAAATAGACAGCAGGATTACGAAGAAGATGTAATTAAGTTTTCCTTGATTGGTCGTCCCAACGTAGGTAAATCTTCATTAGTGAATGCTATTTTGGGCGAAGACCGCGTTATTGTCAGTAATATTGCTGGGACAACCCGTGATGCTGTGGATTCCCCTTATACGTATAACGGCCAGAAATATGTCATCATTGATACAGCCGGTATGAGGAAAAAGGGGAAAGTGTATGAAAGTACCGAAAAATATAGTGTGCTTCGGGCACTAAGGGCAATTGAACGCTCCGATGTCGTTTTAGTAGTAATAAATGCTGAAGAGGGAATTATTGAGCAGGACAAGAAAATTGCAGGGTATGCTCATGAAGCAGGAAGGGCAGTTGTTATTGTTGTAAATAAGTGGGATGCAATTGAAAAAGATGAAAAGACCATGAATGAACTCGAACAAAAGATTAGAGATCATTTCTTATTTCTAAGTTATGCTCCTATTGTCTTTTTATCAGCAAAGACTAAAAAGCGCATTCACACACTTCTTCCAATGATAAATGTAGCTAGTGAAAATCATTCGATGCGAGTAGAAACAAGTGTTTTAAATGATATTATAATGGATGCGGTAGCAATGAATCCGACTCCAACGGATAAGGGCAGACGCTTAAAAATTTATTATACAACTCAAGTTGCTATCAAACCACCGACCTTTGTTGTTTTTGTAAATGAACCGGAATTACTGCATTTTTCATATGAGCGCTTCTTAGAGAATCGAATTAGAGACTCTTTTGGGTTTGAAGGCACACCGATTAAAATATTCGCTAGAGAAAGAAAATAAGAGTAAGGTGGGAATGACTAATGCAACAACCGAAAGAGTCAATAGCGGTTTTAGGTGCAGGGAGCTGGGGAACAGCTCTAGCGATGGTACTTGCGGACAATGGTCATGAGGTCCGCCTATGGAGCCATAATGAAGAGCAGGTTAAAGAAATTAATCACGACCACACAAATAAAAAATATTTACCTCAAATAATTTTGCCTGAATTGATTGTTGGTTATGCTTCTTTAAATGACGCCCTAACTGGAGTAGAAACGGTCATTTTGGCTGTTCCAACGAAGGCAATACGTGAAGTACTTGGGAAAATTCGTGCAGTACAACATACACCGATAACCATTTCACATGTTAGTAAAGGGATAGAGCCGGATTCTTTGATGCGGATAACAGAAATGATTAAAGAAGAATTGCCTGAAACGATCCTACAAAGTGTTGTCGTTTTATCCGGCCCAAGTCATGCTGAGGAAGTAAGTTTACGTCAGCCAACCACTGTTACAGTTTCTTCTGAAAACATGAAGGCTGCAAGTAAAGTCCAGGATTTATTCATCAATCATAATTTCCGTGTTTATACAAACCCTGATGTCATTGGTGTTGAAATAGGCGGAGCATTAAAAAATATTATTGCCCTTGCAGCAGGAATTACAGATGGATTAGGTTTCGGAGACAATGCCAAAGCTGCATTAATGACAAGGGGCTTAGCAGAAATCGCGCGCCTGGGAACAAAAATGGGAGCTAACCCTTTAACTTTTTCAGGTTTAACGGGAATTGGCGACCTCATTGTAACTTGCACAAGCGTTCATTCCAGGAACTGGAGAGCGGGGAATCTTCTTGGTAAAGGAAAAACACTTGAGGAAGTTTTAGAGAATATGGGAATGGTAGTGGAAGGTGTTAGAACCACGAAAGCTGCTTATCAGCTAGCTAAAAAGTATGATGTCAAAATGCCAATCACCTTTGAGCTTTATGATGTTTTATTTAATGGTAAGAGCGCAAAAGATGCTGTTGATGTTCTAATGGCACGGGGAAAGACCCATGAAATGGAAGATTTAACTAATATTTTAGACGAAAGAAATATTGAAGATTAAAAATGTGCTTTTTTCATCAAAATATAGGCGTTCGATGATACGCTTTCAGTCCGGTTTGCATACAATGCAACGAAGCATGTTGGTAGTATGAAGCTGGAGAATGGGTTGTTTAGTCTCAAGCGGCTGAAGTAAAGAATTCGCCCCTCTTTACTTCAGTCTTTTTGTATGTAATTTTTTTGCACTATGATATAATTACTTTCGGTAAAAAAGGAGGAATTATGTTTGTCACCAGCTATGCTAAAGATGTGGATATCGATTGCCGGAATGGGCATGATGTTTCTTGCAATTTTAACAATTTATTTTAGCCGATTTAAATTGAACGGCATTCTTAAAGTTATAACGGCCATAATTGCCTATTTATTTATGATTATTGCCGGAATAACTCTATTTATTGTTCTTTTTACTTAATATTTGCAAATACATAAAGTTAAAGGTGATTGTATGAAGTGGAAGATGCTCAGCTGTTTTCTTGTTTTAACAGCTATTCTTTTATCGGGGTGCATGTATCCGAACGAAGAATTAGCAAAGAATCAAATACCTTATAAAGACCAAATTCAGGCAGTACAAACAGCGGTGGATTCTTTTAGGAAAGACAATGGAGGAATTCTGCCAATTAAGACAAAAGAAGCTGATACACCGATTTATCAAAAATATCCAATTGATTTTAAAAAAATCACTCCCAAGTACCTTGCTGAACCACCGGGAAATGCTTTTGAAAATGGGGGAGTTTTTCAATATGTTCTTGTCGATGTTGAAACCAAGCCAACTGTTAAACTATTTGATTTAACGATTGCAGATACCATCCGTGACATTAATTTACGGATAAAAACAAAAGGGTATCCTCCATACAAAAAAAGAATCGCGGATAATGTTTATACACTTGATTACAAACAGCTTGGGTATACTCAGCCCCCTTATGCGGTTAGCCCCTATACAAATCAAACCCTGCCTTTTGTGATTACCGGAAGTGCAGTAGTATACGTTGATTATCGTGCTGACTTATATCAGGTATTAAAGAAGTCAAACAAACCAGTGAAACCCGGCGAGGATATTCGTTCTATTCTAGTGAATGATTCCATGTTTGTTCCTGCATATTCCTTACCTTATACTTTAGATCCAAAAACAAAGGAGCCTGTTTTTTTAGAAAAAAAACAATAAACAAATAAGATAGATATTGTTTGTTCTAACCCTTTTCCTGCGAAATATAAATGTAGGAGAAGGGTTTTTTAGGCTTATAGGCAGTTAGCTTCCTATCCCAATAAGGACAACTACGGATTTAGCCATCACGGTTTGTTCCTTATCAGAAACCCTCATACGATCAAAATGTTCAGACACGATAGATACTAGCATATTCAGTGAATTTTTATTAAGGGGGTAAAAAATTTTAAAAAAAGAGTCATAACAATATAGGACAACGTCATAGACATATATTGTCCAAAAATACCTAGCGGATTATTTTATCCCACTTTACTCAATGATCGGGAGGGGATCACTTGGAAAAGGTTGATATTTTTAAAGATATTGCCGAAAGAACCGGCGGTGATATTTATTTAGGAGTTGTAGGAGCAGTTAGAACTGGTAAATCAACTTTTATTAAAAAATTTATGGAGCTTGTAGTATTACCCAATATAAACAATGAGGCAGAAAGAAGCCGTGCGCAGGATGAGCTGCCGCAAAGTGCAGCAGGAAAAACGATTATGACAACAGAACCAAAATTTGTTCCAAACCAGGCAGCAACTGTACATGTTGATGATGGTTTAAACGTGAATATTCGATTAGTCGATTGTGTAGGATATACAGTTCCCGGAGCAAAAGGTTATGAGGACGAAAATGGACCAAGAATGATTAATACTCCTTGGTATGAGGAACCGATTCCATTTCATGAAGCTGCCGAAATTGGAACGAGAAAAGTTATCCAAGAACATTCCACTATCGGTGTTGTCGTTACAACGGATGGTACTATTGGCGAAATACCAAGAAGCAACTATATCGAAGCCGAAGAAAGAGTAATTGATGAGCTAAAAGAGGTTGGTAAACCATTTATCATGGTTGTTAACAGTGCACAGCCATATCATCCAAGCACGGAAACGCTTCGTTCCAGCTTAGCGGAAAAATACGACATTCCGGTTATCGCCATGAGTGTAGAAAGCATGCGGGATAGCGATGTTCTAAATGTTCTCCGTGAAGCATTATATGAATTTCCGGTTCTTGAAGTTAATGTCAATCTCCCTAGCTGGGTAATGGTGTTAAGGGAAAATCATTGGCTTCGTGAAAGTTATCAAGAAGCAGTTAAAGATACAGTTAAAGATATCAAAAGATTACGAGATGTTGACAGAGTCGTTCAACAATTTAGCGATTTTGAATTCATTGAAAGAGCCGGTTTAGCCGGGATTGAAATGGGGCAAGGTGTTGCGGAAATTGATTTATTTGCACCGGATGAATTATATGATGATATATTAAAAGAAATTGTTGGCGTGGAAATCAGGGGTAAGGACCATCTTCTTGAACTAATGCAGGATTTTGCCCATGCAAAAGCAGAGTATGACCATATTTCAGATGCACTGAAAATGGTTAAACAAACAGGATATGGTATTGCTTCCCCTTCATTAGCAGATATGAGCCTTGAAGAACCGGAAATCATCCGCCAGGGTGCTCGATTCGGTGTTAGATTAAGAGCGGTAGCACCATCGATTCATATGATCAAGGTTGATGTTGAATCCGAATTTGCCCCAATCATCGGAACCGAAAAGCAGAGCGAAGAGCTTGTTCGTTACTTAATGCAAGACTTCGAAGATGATCCGCTTTCGATTTGGAACTCAGATATATTTGGACGTTCTTTAAGCTCCATTGTTCGTGAAGGGATTCAAGCTAAGCTTTCCTTAATGCCTGAGAATGCCAGATATAAATTAAAAGAAACACTAGAGAGAATCATTAACGAAGGATCCGGTGGTTTGATTGCCATAATCCTTTAAAGGTAAAGGCTCCCTTAGGAGTCTTTTTTTTGTTAAGTTATTAATTTCTACAATAATGAGAAGAAAATAATAGAATTTTGTCGATTGAAAGAAAAGATTCCCATTATTTCATGAAATATTCTTGATATGCTGATATGATTATGATAATCTTTTAACAGAATTACGTTATAGCGCTTAAAACCTTATGTTATAAGGTTTTTATAAAAAAAGTAGATTGATGCCTGTGATGGGATCAATTAAGGTTAATTTGGCAAAAAAACCAATAAAACCGTACTATGACGTATAGAAATTAGAAAAATTGTTTAGAAATGTAGATAAGTATTCTTATTTACGAATCTTGTGATTTTTTTTTGGGAGGAGGTGAATAGCATGAACAAGACAGAACTAATTAATGCAGTAGCTGAAGCTAGCGAGCTTTCAAAAAAGGACGCTACCAAAGCAGTTGATGCTGTTTTTGATGCGATTTTAGATGCTTTAAAAAATGGTGATAAAGTACAATTAATCGGTTTTGGAAACTTTGAAGTACGCGAACGTGCAGCTCGTAAGGGCCGCAACCCTCAAACTGGTGAGGAAATCGAAATCGGTGCAAGCAAGGTTCCTGCTTTCAAACCGGGTAAAGCGCTTAAAGACGCAGTAAAATAATTTACATAAATTTATTGCTTTAAGCGAATGCTTAGGCAAAAGGCCATGGAAAAGACCATGGCCTTTTTCTATATAGTGGAAATTACCTGCATGCAATTACCAAAACGTAAATACCTTAATTCAGGATTTTCGGTCCCCATTATCCTTTGGTCTTAGATTTTTGCTTGTTACGAAATGGTTGTGCTAATATGTATTTGTCATATATACTTGACTGATACATATTAGGAGGAATCAGCATGTCAGAAGTAAACCGTGCCCAAATCGAAGAGGCGGTACGTTTAATATTAGAAGCAATCGGAGAAAATCCCAATCGGGAAGGCCTTTTGGATACACCTAAACGAGTGGCAAAAATGTATGAAGAAGTATTTAGTGGTTTAAACGAGGACCCAAAACATCATTTTGAGACCATTTTTAGTGAAGACCATGAAGAATTAGTATTAGTTAAAGACATCCCGTTTTATTCCATGTGTGAACATCATCTGGTACCTTTCTTTGGTAAAGCACATGTCGCCTATATACCAAAAAATGGTCGGGTCACCGGGTTAAGTAAATTAGCCAGGGCTGTAGAGGCTGTTGCCAAAAGACCTCAGCTTCAAGAAAGAATTACATCTACAATTGCTGAAAGCATGATGGAAAAACTGGAGCCTCATGGTGTAATGGTCGTTGTAGAAGCTGAGCATATGTGTATGACAATGCGCGGTGTGAAAAAACCCGGCTCGAAGACGGTAACAACTGCTGTTCGCGGAACGCTAGCCAATGATGTTATTGCCCGTTCTGAAATCCTTTCTCTAATTAAGAATTAGTCATAAGTCATGGTTTAATTTTTATAGATTTTGGGGTGATAAAATGGAAAAACGCCAATCGCAAAATAGTGATTATATAGTCATAAAAGCAAATGACGATGGTGTAAGTGTCATTGGGCTAACCAGGGGAACTGATACAAGATTTCACCATTCCGAAAAGCTTGATAAAGGCGAAATCTTAATTGCCCAATTTACCGAACATACCTCTGCAATTAAAATCAGGGGAAACGCGAAGGTACTTACCAGCCTGGGTGAAATTGAAAGTGAAATAAAAAAATAGTAATGACATCTTTTAGAATCATTTCGAACTGGAGATTCTATTTTTCTTATTTCCTAACAACGGAAATGTATTAATTTTGTGAAATTCTGCCCGTAAAAAGGCTTTTATGATATAATTGTGACTGCATTGTGTGAAAAAATAGACTTTAAATACTTATTTTCCGTTTTTTTTAATAAGATTTTCACACCAATGTTAGGAAATAAGAAATACATAATGAATTAAAGAAAATACTACCATATAGACATAAACTTAAGGGGAAGCAAGGGTGATTAGTTTGCAAGACATTCGAGATAAATTTATCGATATTAAAGGGCAGGTCGAACGAAGGGTATATGATCCATACTTGCTCAAATTTATTCAGACGCCGATTATTGATGAAGATAAGCTTCTTATCCTCATTTCGATAATGGATCGCCTCGATTTGTCTTACAGTGAGATGGAGAATTATACCCTATCAACCATGCTAATTCAAATTGCCCTTGATACCCATGAACATGTTACAAATTCATCTGATGATGAAAAAGCCCGTCAATTAACCGTGTTAACTGGTGATTATTTTAGTGGGTTATATTATAAGCTGCTTGCTGATTCTGAAGATTTATTAATGATAAAAGCACTCTCTGAAGGAACTAAAGAAATCAATGAGCATAAAATAATGGTTTATCAAAAAGAATGTGACGGAACTGAAAAGCTGATGAATAGCATTAAATTGATTGAAAGTTCATTACTGTTAAAATTATCAGAATATTTCAAAGTGGATTTATGGAATGATTTTATTGCTAATCTTTTATTCTTAAAGCGATTGCTTAATGAAAAAAGTCAGTTTATCCAATCTGGAAATTCAGTATTGTTCGATGCGTTAAGAAAAATTGTTTTTCCTAAAAATGATTATAAAATAAAAGACTTATCAAATGAACAGCAAAAACATTTACTAATGATTTGTGACCGTTATATTGAATTCTCAAAGCAAATCATTGAAAAGGGAATCAATCAACTTCCTTATTTAAATGAACTACTCGAAAAAAGAATTTCATCGATTCTAACTCAACATCAGCCAATTGCGAAAACATTTGTGGAAGAAGGGTAAAAATATGCAGCAATCGAAAGAACAGCGAGTTCATAATGTGTTTGAAAAAATATCTGACAACTACGATAAAATGAACGCTGTTATCAGTTTTCAACAACACATTAAATGGCGGCAGGACACCATGAAAAGAATGAATGTACAGCCAGGTTCAAAAGCTCTTGATGTTTGTTGCGGAACAGCTGACTGGACGATTGCATTAGCCGAAGCCGTGGGTCCTGCCGGTCAAGTTATAGGGTTGGACTTTAGCCAAAACATGCTTAATGTAGGTATTGAAAAGGTCAAGGGTCTTGGATTAAATCAGGTGAATTTAATTCATGGAAATGCTATGGAACTCCCTTTTTCAGATAATAGTTTTGATTATGTAACAATTGGATTTGGTTTAAGAAATGTACCGGATTACCTCCAGGTATTAAAAGAAATGCATCGGGTAGTTAAACCAGGGGGTATTGCAGTTTGTTTGGAAACTTCTCAACCGACTTTAATTGGTTACAAACAACTGTATTATTTTTATTTTCGCTTTATTATGCCGATATTTGGTAAATTATTAGCGAAAAGCTATAATGAATATTCTTGGCTTCATGAATCTGCACGTGATTTTCCGGGAATGAAAGAATTAGCACGTATGTTTGAAAATGCAGGCTTTAAAGATGTTAAATATAAACCATATAGCGGTGGTGCAGCTGCCGTACATATTGGTGTTAAGAAATAATTGGATTACCGTAGATAGGATGAAAAGCTGGGTGAATACAAATGAAATTAAAAATGATGTATTCATTTTTGAATTCGGATATTAACATTATAGAAAAAAAGCTGGAGGAGACCATTCAGGCAGAGTCTCTTCTTTTACAGCAAGCTTCTCTTCATACATTGCAAGCAGGAGGAAAAAGAATTCGTCCTATTTTTGTATTGCTTGCAGGTAAATTTGGTCATTATGATATTGATGTAATTAAAAATGTCGCCGTCGCCTTGGAATTAATCCATATGGCCTCACTGGTCCATGACGATGTAATCGACGATGCTGATCTTCGGAGAGGACAGCCTACCGTTAAAGCGAAATGGGATAATCGGATTGCTATGTATACCGGGGATTTTATCTTTGCGCTCTCTCTTGAATTAATGACAAACATTAATAAACCTGCGGCTCATAAAATTTTAGCCAAAACGATGGTTGAAGTTACTGTTGGGGAGATTCAGCAAATAAAGGATAAGTACCGATTTGACCAAAATCTTCGTGATTATCTCCGTAGGATTAAAAGAAAAACCGCCCTGTTAATAGCTGCAAGCTGCCAATTAGGGGCAATTGCTGCTGATGTTGAGGAGTCTATTCATAAAAAACTCTACCGATTTGGCTATTATGTCGGAATGTCATTTCAAATAACGGATGATATTTTGGATTTTACTGCAACAGAAGAGCAACTCGGAAAGCCTGCAGGTAGTGACCTGCTGCAAGGAAATATTACTGCTCCTGCACTTTTCGCAATGGAAAATGCTGAAATTCGACATGAAATCGAAAAAGTTACCGAAAATATGGGGCATCAACAGATTGAAAAAATCATTTCTCTCATTAAGCAGTCAGGAGCAATTGAAAAGTCGATAGCATTAAGTGATCTTTATCTTAAAAAAGCATTAGAAATACTCGAAGACCTTCCCGTAAATAAAGCAAAAAAAACGCTACGCGATATTGCCAGGTTCATAGGACGAAGGAAATTTTAGCTTCCTTTTCCCTTTAACAGCTTGCGAAATATTCAAAAAAGTGATAACATTTTCATGGATTGTCGACAACGGCAATCATATACATAATGATTTAGGAGTGGAATTCATGGAAAAAACATATTTAATGGTTAAACCTGATGGAGTACAACGAAACCTAATTGGCGAAATCGTTTCACGATTTGAAAAAAAAGGCTTCCATTTGGTTGGTGCAAAATTAATGAGCATCCCAAAAGAACTTGCTGAAGAACATTATGGAGAACATAAAGAACGTCCTTTCTTTGGTGAATTGGTTGATTTTATTACATCCGGACCAGTGTTTGCAATGGTTTGGCAAGGAGAAAATGTTATTGCGACTGCCAGACAAATGATGGGTTCTACAAATCCAAAAGATGCTGCACCTGGAACCATTCGCGGTGATTTTGGAATAACCGTTGGTAAAAATGTTATTCACGGATCTGATTCATCTGCAAGTGCAGAGCGTGAAATCGGTTTATTCTTTAAAGAGGCTGAATTGGTTGAATATTCAAAACTTGTAAATGAATGGATTTATTAGTTTAAATTGCGGAAGCACTCGTATTGTCTTTTTACGGGTGCTTTTTGTATGCGCTAACAAATATATTTGTTATTTTCCGAATAGTTTCTGCTAGGTTTATTAGCTTGAATATGTTATATTGGAAAGAAATCCTTTAATGAGTTGAAGGGGGAAAGAGCAATGGGGATGAGGTACTTAACAGCAGGAGAATCACATGGACCACAATTAACTACAATCTTAGAAGGTTTACCTGCGGGCATGCCATTATTATCTGAAGATATAAATGAAGAGCTTTCGAGGCGGCAAAAAGGATATGGCCGTGGTCGAAGGATGCAAATTGAAAAAGATACAGTCGAGATTGTTTCCGGTGTTCGGCATGGACAAACACTTGGTTCTCCAATCGCCTTGGTGGTAAAAAACAATGACTGGAAACATTGGACAACTATTATGGGAGCAGAAGCCTTAATAGAGGGTCAAGAAGATGAAATTAAACGTAAGATAACCCGAGCACGTCCGGGCCATGCAGATTTAAATGGTGCAATAAAATATGGACACCGCGATATGAGAAATGTTCTTGAGCGCTCTTCAGCACGTGAAACTACCGTCAGAGTGGCTGCAGGTGCAGTTGCTAAAAAGCTTCTATCATTAGTCGGTGTAAGTATTGTTTCGCATGTTGTAGAAATAGGCGGAATAAAAGCAAATGTGGATAGTTCCTTATCTATAGAAACTTTAAAGGAACGAACAGAAGCATCACCTGTTCGGGTAGCAGATCCAACTATTGAACAAGCAATGATGAATGCTATCGATGAAGCAAAGAAAAATGGTGACTCTATTGGTGGAGTTGTAGAAGTAATTGCAACGGGCATGCCTGTTGGTGTTGGCAGTTACGTTCATTATGATCGAAAGCTGGATGCTAAATTAGCTGCAGCTATTGTCAGTATAAATGCATTTAAGGGAGTAGAATTCGGAATCGGCTTTGAGGCGGCAAGAAAACCAGGCAGCGAAGTCCATGATGAAATTGCTTGGGAAACGGAAAAAGGTTACTTCCGAAAAACGAATCGTCTTGGTGGATTTGAGGGTGGAATGACGACAGGCATGCCGATTGTTGTACGCGGTGTGATGAAACCAATTCCAACCTTGTATAAGCCATTAATGAGTGTCGATATTGAAACGAAAGAACCTTTTGCGGCAAGCATTGAACGTTCGGATAGCTGTGCGGTACCTGCTGCGGCTGTAGTGGCCGAAAACGTTGTCGCATGGGAGCTTGCTACAGCCCTGGTTGAACAATTTTACAGCGATCGTTTTGATACCTTCCTAGAGGAAATTAATAGGCAACGTGAATTTGCGAGGGAATTTTAATGGAAACAATCCATATTCATACAGAGTCCAAAAATTATGATGTATTTTTGGGTGAAGGTATACTAAGAACAATTCGTCCATTTTTAGCTGAACATTTTAAGAATGTAACAAAAATATTAATTATAACAGATGAAACGGTTGCTAAAATTCATCTTGAAACATTATTATCTTTTTTAAAGGAATATAATCCTGTTGTTTATACTGCCCCTGGCGGAGAAAAAGCAAAAACCTTTGACATTTATTATGCTGCATTATCAACTGCCTTAGAAAACTGTCTTGACCGCAAATCTGTTATTCTTTCATTTGGCGGCGGGGCAGTGGGTGATTTATCAGGATTTGTTGCTGCCACTTTCATGAGAGGCATTCCTTTTATACAAATTCCAACGACGATTCTCTCCCATGACAGTGCTGTTGGAGGGAAGGTGGCAATTAATCATCCTTTAGGAAAAAATATGATTGGTGCATTCCATCAGCCGGAGGCAGTTTTTTACGACACAGATTTATTAAAAACACTGCCAATACAAGAAATACGCTCAGGGTTTGCTGAGGTTATTAAGCATGGACTTATCTATGATCCTGATTTTTTTGCCTGGCTTCAAAATAATGTGTTTGATCTGAATGCATTAACAATGGAGCAGTTGTCCTATTCTTTATCGAAGGGCATAAAGATAAAAAGAGAATTTGTTGCTCAGGATGAAAAAGAAACCGGGGTCCGGGCATATTTGAATTTCGGACACACGCTTGGGCATGCAATAGAATCGGAAATGGGATATGGGAATTTTACTCATGGGGAATCGGTTTTAATCGGTATGATTTTTGCGTTGAAATTAAGTAAGGAATTGCTGGGACTTTCTTTTAATGAAAAGGAATTTGAAAAATGGGTGACTACACTCGGCTATGAAACCAGAATTCCTGCAAATCTCCCTGTTGAATCGCTTATTCGTAAAATGAAGCAGGATAAAAAATCTGTCGGTGAAGCTATTCGATTTGTGTTACTTGAACAATTGGGGAAACCAATCCTACAAGAGATATCCGATGAAGTATTAGTAGAACAACTGAAAACTTTTTAAAAACAGGGGGGATTTTCATGATCAGAGGGGTAAGGGGAGCAACCACAGTTGGTGAGAATTCTGAAGGAGAAATTCTATCAGCCACTGAAGAACTTGTAACGAAAATGATTGAAGAAAATCAAATTTTGCCGGAATCTGTCGCATCTGTTTTCATTTCAACTACTGAAGATATTAATGCCACATTCCCTGCAAAGGTATTGCGTAAATTTGAAGGCTGGACATATGTTCCTGTTATGTGTATGCAGGAATTGCCGGTTCCAAATTCCTTAACTATGTGTATTAGAATTATGATGCATTTGAATACAGAAAAATCTCAGAAAGAAATTTTTCATGTGTATTTAAGAGGCGCAAAGGTGTTAAGACCTGATTTATAAAGTGAAAAGGTCATTTAAGAAAACGGAAATTAAGAATTTTTTTTGATGGGGTGTAAAGACCATGAGATGGAAAGAACAGTTATTGACATTGACTCCATATCAACCGGGTAAATCAATTGAATCAGTCAAAAAACAATATAAACTAGATAAAATAGTGAAACTTGCATCAAACGAAAACCCCTTTGGATGTTCCGATAAAGTACTTTCAGCTCTTCAACTGAATCAACAAAGTATGCCCATTTATCCCGATGGGTATGCCGCCAATTTAAGAGACTCATTGGCTGCATCTTTACAAGTGGAGGCTGAAGAACTTATTTTTGGGAATGGGTCTGATAATCTTATTCAAATTATTTCCAGAGCACTTCTTCATCCCGATGCCAGCACGGTTATGGCGAGCCCTACCTTTTCACAATATAAACATAATGCTGTAATAGAAGGGGCAATTATTAAGGAAATTCCACTTGAGAACGGAAATCATAATTTAGATGGGATGCTTAAAGCAGTTGATGAAAAGACAAATGTCATTTGGCTATGTAGTCCGAATAATCCTACAGGTACATATATTCCGGAAGAAGCTTTGCTTTCGTTTCTAGAAAATGTCCCATCAGATATTCTTGTTGTTCTTGATGAGGCTTATTATGAATATGTAGTGGCTGATGATTACTATGATTCAATTAGCTTGACAAGGAAATATCCGAATTTAATTGTTTTGAGAACTTTCTCCAAGATATATGGTCTTGCAGCTCTAAGAATCGGATATGGGGTTGCAAATTCAGAAATAATCAAAGCACTTGAACCCGCCAGAGAGCCATTTAATGTCAACTCATTTGGGCAAGCGGCGGCTATTGCAGCGATCGAAGATTCAGAGTTCGTCCAAGCCTGTAAAGAGAAAAATCGGAAAGGGCTTGAACTTTTTTATCAGTTTTGCGAAAAACACAAACTAGAGTTTTATCCTACACAAACCAATTTTATCTTAATAGATTTCAAGGTAGATGGAGATAAAGTATTTCAATATTTACTTGAAAAAGGGTATATTGTACGATCCGGAAAAGCTTTGGGGTTCCCTACTTCAGTTAGGATTACAGTGGGCTCAGCAGAACAAAATGAAGGTTTGCTTAAGGTACTGAGTGAATTTCTTCAAAATAACTAACAAGTACAGCTCTTTGGAAAATAGGGGGAGTTTCATTGAAAGGCCGTGTTTTTGTCATTGGTTTAGGATTAATTGGCGGTTCTTTGGCCTTATGTATTAAAAAGGAACATAAAGAAGCATCAATCATCGGATATGATATTAACAGCGAACAGGCCCGTTTAGCAAAAATGCTGGGTGTCATTGATTCCATTGCTGGAACTATCCAAGACGGTGCTATAAATGCCGATTTAATCATTATTGCAGCTCCTGTAAAAGAAACAGAGGCAATTATTCAGCTGCTTTCTGAACTGTCATTAAATCCAAAGGTTATCATTACAGATACAGGAAGCACAAAAAGCAAAATTGTAGAAATGTCAATTTGTTTAAAGGGGAAAGGGTTCACCTTTATAGGCGGTCATCCAATGGCTGGATCCCATAAAAGTGGTGTTTCCGCTGCTAAAGAAATCTTATTCGAAAATGCTTTTTATCTTTTAACACCTGAAGAATATGTCGATAAAACAAGGGTGGATGAATTAATCCGTTGGTTAAATGGGACAAAAGCAAAGTTTTTAACAATAACACCCAAAAATCATGATTATCTTACCGGAATTGTCAGCCATTTTCCTCATATTATTGCCGCTTCGATAGTTCGTCAAACGGAGAAGCTGGCACAAGAGCAAAGTCTTATCCCAAGGTTAGCTGCAGGCGGTTTTCGGGATATAACGCGAATTGCTTCGAGCAGCCCCGAAATGTGGAAGGACATTTTGTTGCACAATAAAGAAATCTTGATTGAGCTTCTCAACCAATGGCAGGAAGAAATGTTTTGGGTAAAGGATTTACTGGAAAAAGAAAACAGTAGTGCGATATTCGACTATTTTCATCAAGCAAAGCAATTTCGTGATGGTTTGCCGGTAAGAGAAAAAGGGGCAATACCTGCATTTTATGATTTATTTGTGGATATCCCCGATTATCCCGGAGTCATTTCAGAAATAACGGGTTATTTAGCAAAGGAAACAATCAGCATTACAAACATTCGGATCCTTGAAACTAGAGAAGACATTAATGGAGTTCTTGTTATTAGTTTTCAAACGGAGGAAGATCGTCTGAGAGCAGAACGTTGCATTCGTTCTTATTCCAGCTATGTAACTTCCATTGGATCCTAAAATGATACTTGATAAAAAAGGTGATTTCATGGAGTCATTAAAACTACAGAAAAATGTAATAGGGTTATCAGGTGTAATTGAAATACCGGGGGATAAATCGATCTCCCATCGATCTGTCATGTTCGGTTCGATCGCATATGGAGAAACAAAGGTGACAAATTTCTTGCCCGGTGAGGATTGTTTAAGTACAATTTCGTGTTTTCGGAAGCTAGGTGTAACAATTGAGGAAAGTGAAAACGAGCTGCGCATTGTCGGGAATGGCTTTGAAGGATTAAAAGAACCTCATGAAGTATTGGATGTAGGCAACTCAGGAACGACGATTCGGTTATTACTGGGGATTTTATCCGGAAGACCTTTTTTCTCTTCCTTAATAGGTGATAGTTCAATTGGAAAAAGACCGATGACAAGGGTTACGATTCCGTTATCAGAAATGGGAGCACAAATTGATGGACGATTGAACGGAGCCTACACTCCCATTGCCATTCGCGGAGGAAATCTAACACCTCTACATTACCAACTTCCGGTAGCAAGTGCACAGGTTAAATCAGCCATCCTTTTAGCCGGCCTTCAAGCTGATGGAGTAACCACAGTTGTAGAACCTGCAGAAACAAGAGACCATACCGAAAGAATGATTCGCAAATTCGGAGGGAAAATTCAAAAAGATCATCTAACTATTAAAGTAAAAGGCGGCCAAAGGCTAAATGGAGCAAACATTCATGTTCCAGGTGATATATCATCTGCAGCCTTTTTTCTCGTCGCAGGAGCAATTGTTCCCGGAAGTGAAGTCATCCTCAAAAATGTTGGATTAAATCCCACTAGAACCGGGATTATTGATGTGATGAAAAATATGGGTGCTGCCATAGAAATTATCCCGCATGAGGGTCTTTCTTTTGAACCAACAGGTGACATTGTCATTAAAACATCCACCCTTCAAGGAACAGTTATCGAAGGGGATTTGATCCCAAAATTAATAGATGAGATCCCTATTATTGCTCTTCTGGCTACCCAGGCAGAAGGTAAAACAGTTATCAAAAATGCAGAAGAATTAAAGGTTAAAGAAACAAATCGAATCGACACTGTCGTAAATGAATTAAAAATATTGGGTGCTGAAATAGAAGCTACCGATGATGGAATGATTATTCATGGAAAGTCTAATCTTCATGGAGGAACCGTTTCAAGCCATGGTGACCATCGGATTGGAATGATGTTGGCAATTGCTTCACTTTTATGCGATGGTGAGGTAATGCTTGAAAATCCGGAGGCCATTTCTGTTTCGTATCCGAACTTCTTTTCTCATTTAGATAGCCTAATCAAGTAGAAGCTGCATGTATTGCAGCTTTTTCTTTTTTGTCCGGCGAGATTGTCATAGTTTTAAGATTTCTTACATAGCTTGTCTTTAGATAGAGAAAAAGGTGGTGTGTCAATGGTGTATATAATTGAAAATGCCAATATTCTTAAAGACAGCCAATTAACGAAAAGTTCGTTGCTGATTCAAAAAAATAGAATAGCTGCACTAAAACCGGGTTTTAATCAATATAAAATAATGAGAATGAATGCTGAAGGCTTTATTATGACCCCGACCTATTGTCTTTTAAACACAAATATCCCACTAACGGGTACATTCCAAGAATTAAAGGAATTTATAATTTATCAATTTTTAATGAATGGATGTACGACCATATTGACTTATGCCAATATTTCATACGAGAACGAATTAGCAGAAAAAATAAATGATATAAAAACATCTTTAATAAGCAGTCCGCTTGATTTTACCATTGGGGTAAAAATTCCTTTACGACTAATTAGCCAATCATTTATTAGAAAATGCAAAAAGGAAAAGGTCCCCGCTATATTCGTGGAAATTAATGATGCTGATGTACTGGAGCAAATTCCATGGGGATGGATAAAAGAAGCCTTATTTCCGTATAACAGCCTTTTAATTCCAATTATTTCTTCTTCACAAAAGAAGGAAGAGAGATGGTTATTGTCGAAATGGAAAGAGACAATGGTTAATGAAAAAATACCTGCTGTCTACGAGGAAATTATTGAAAATCAGCCTTTGTCATTATCAGTCCTAAATAAAATTGGTCTTTATCCGCAAAAAGCCAGTCTAATGCATGGTTCAGAATTGAGCTATAATTTATATTTAAATGGTAGAGAAATCAAGAATCTTGATGAAGAGAGCTTATTTCATTATCATAGTAATAGACTTGTGGTTACTGTTCATAAAGGAAAGGTTATTCGAGCGGGTGAAGAAGTTTTATTTAAACCTGGAAATGGAGATTATGTTAAGGTGCGAACCCCATCTTATTTTTCTTTATGAAGTCTAGGGGAACGAGAGGAAAGAGAATATGGATAGAGTAAATAAAATTATCAATTTGTTAGAAAACGGTCAACATAATGAGGCCATAAATGAATATAATGTTGTATTAAAAGGCGGCAGTCCTGATGAAAAATTTCTCCTTGGAGAAGAATTGTACCATTTTGGATTTTTAGAGGAAGCAAGAGCTTTGGTTGAAAACCTGCTTGAAAAATACCCTGAAGAGGGTGAACTTCTAGTTCTTCTTGGAGAAATCCTTGTTGAACTTGGTGAAGAGGAGAAAGCTATTCTCATTCTGGAAAAGATTTCAGAAGAGGATCCAAATTTTGGACAATCCTTAATGCTGCTTGCTGATTTATATCAAATCCAGGGCCTATATGAAGTTTGTGAACGAAAGCTTCTAAAAGCAAAAGTTGTTTTACCGGAAGAAGTCATTATTGATTTTGCACTAGGTGAGCTTTACAGTGAACAAGGTGAGATATCAAAGGCGATGAATGCTTATGAAGTGGTTTTAAAGGAATATAGTGAAATTGCCGGCGTGAATATCTATCAACGGATGGCCGACCTATTAAGTGCTTCAGGGGTTTTTGAGGAAGCATTAAGCTTCTATGATAAGGCACTGGATGAAAAATTAGAAATTAATACTCTATTTGGATATGCTTTTACAGCACTTCAAGCCGGATTTTATCGAACTGCGATAGAAAAGTTTAATGAATTAAAAGAGCTTGATCCGGAATATCACTCACTTTATTTACATCTTGCAAAAGCATATGAAGCGGAGGAAGAGCTTGAGAATAGCTTGATTTCTATTCAAGAGGGAATTAGACAGGATGAATTTAATAAAGAATTATTTTTCTATGGTGGAAAAATTGCCATTAAGCTAGGCAAAGTTGAAGAGGCGGAACAGTTTTTCCGGGAAGCACTTGCATTAGATCCGGGGTTTACAGAGGCTGCCCTTACTTTAAACAAGCTTTTTTTTCAACAAGAAAGATATGATGATGTCATTGATTTGATATCACAGCTTGATTTTGCGGAAGATGAAGAGCCGCAGCTTTTATGGGACTCTGCTTTAGCTTTTAATAAGCTGGAGGAATATTCAAATGCATTAGACAAATATGAAGCTGCATATACTTTTTTTAAGAATAATGAGGGTTTCTTACTTGATTACGGATATTTTTTAATAGAAGAAGGAAAAAACGACCAAGCCGCCGAAATTTTTAAACAGCTGCAAAAAAATGACCCATCAAATGAAGAGTATTTGGATTTACTTGATCGCTTAACAAATGTAGGAGATTAATAAAAAGCCGATATACAGAGGAGGGAAACTATTATGGCAACCCCTGTTTCTGTCAACGAGAAAAAGGACTTTATTCGCTGGTTTTTAAATCATTATCAATTAAAGAGAAGAGAATGTGTTTGGATCCTCAATTATTTAATGAGCCATGATCAATTAATGGAAAAGGTTCATTTTGTAGAACAAGCACAGTATTGCCCAAGAGGATTAATCATGTCTACCCATTGTGTGGATAAAGTACCATTTCGCTTTTACAAAGAAAATGTGATGACGACTGATGCTGAAAAATCTTTTCATGATATCCGCTTAAATCGGGATGAAGATATTTTTATTCAATTAAATTTTCATGCATCCAATCAAGCACATCAATATGCAGCCGTGCTTGAAGAAAATCCATTTGTTCCTAAACATCTGCAAGTGAATGAGAAGGACGGAATGATTGCAGAGCAATTATTACAAAGCAGTATTGAACGTTTTCACCGTGAAAAACTTCTACATTTAATCGACGAGGCTCTTGATAAGCAAGATCGGGAAGCTTTTCGGATCTTAACTGAACAATTAAATAAGCTAAAAATGACTGAACAAAGTGGAAGCTTGTGATTGCAAGCTTCTATTTTTTGTTGTTTCGGAAATTATAAAATAATTTGGTGTGGATAACTTGAAAAAGTTATCTGAATCCAGTTCCAGCCCCCAGCGGCTAGTGGACTTCGCTCTTCTCCCTACGATAAGTCAACACGGAAAAGCTTACGCTCTCCGTGTTGACTTTATCTCAGTGGAAGCGCTCCAGTCCCTACGGGTTAACCGGGCGCTTGCGCCTTTTGTTCATCTAAAAACGAAAATCTAAAACAATTTATCAAAATATTCTACGATATCTTTTAATGTTTCAGGAGATAATGATATTATGGAACTAGTGAATGAAAAAGGCTGGTGTAAAAATGAAATGGATACCCCAAGAAATAGAGACATATTTAAATGCGAAAGAATATGTGGATACTGCAGTTATCCCTATATATTCGGTATCATTTGGTGATGAAATGAAACAATCCGCTGCGATGGCTGAATTTATCACTTTACTGACGCTTCATTTAGAAAGGCAATTTACGGGAAGATTATTATTAATTCCTCCGTTTACATATTTAAAAAATGAAAAATGTGAGATAGTAATAAATGATTTAAAGATTTGGGAAGAAAATATAGAAAAAAGTGAGTTTAAACACATTTTTTACATAACCTCTGAAAGTGATTGGAAATTGCATGAGGAGAATCTTACAGGTTCATTAATTTGGATCCCCTCAACCCCTTTAGAGGGGATGAACGAAACTCAAAAATTGTCCATTATTGATAGTCAGGTAAAGCAGTTATTAATCCTCTTCACCAGGAAGTGGCATGAAAATGAGGAATTTTCACCCAGATGACATGTTTTTGAAATAGTATGATATTGACCTTGATTAAAGATTGATATATCATGGTTATGTCCTAGTTTTATATGTGTTTAATAATTGTCCGACGGACTTAACTTCGTAAATAGAGGGGGGATAAGCATGAGTAAGAATCGCGTTTCAAGACGTCAATTTTTAAGCTACACTTTAACGGGTGTAGGCGGATTCATGGCTGCAGGAATGTTAATGCCAATGGTTCGCTTCGCAGTTGATCCTGTTTTGAGGAAAGAAGCAGGCGGAAATTTCATACCTACAAAACAAAAGGTTTCTGATTTAACAGACCAACCGGTCAGGGTGGATTTTACCTTTAAACAAAAGGATGCTTGGTATGAGTCCGATGTTACAAATACTGCATGGGTTTATAAAGAAGGCGGCAAAATTGTTGCTCTTTCACCAATTTGTAAGCACTTAGGCTGTACGGTTAACTGGAATACGGACAAGGCACATCCAAACCAATTCTTCTGTCCATGTCACTTCGGCCGTTATGAAAAAAACGGAAAAAACATTCCGGGTACACCACCGCCGCAACCGCTGGATACATATCCGGTTCAGGAAAAAGACGGTTATCTTTACCTAGGAAAAGCTCAACCAAGGACGGAGGTGTAATCATTGTTAAACAAAATTTACGATTGGGTAGATGAACGTTTAGATATTACGCCTTTGTGGCGCGATATTGCAGACCATGAAGTTCCTGAGCATGTAAACCCCGCACATCATTTTTCCGCGTTTGTTTATTGCTTTGGCGGTCTGACGTTCTTTGTAACTGTTATTCAAATACTTTCCGGTATGTTCTTAACCATGTACTATGTACCGGATATTAAAAACGCGTGGGAATCTGTATACTATCTTCAAAATGAAGTAGCATTCGGACAAATCGTACGTGGTATGCATCACTGGGGTGCAAGTTTGGTACTGGTCATGATGTTCTTACATACTTTACGTGTCTTTTTCCAAGGTGCCTATAAAAAGCCCCGTGAACTAAACTGGGTTGTCGGAGTACTTATTTTCTTCGTCATGCTTGGCTTAGGTTTTACCGGGTACTTATTACCTTGGGATATGAAAGCGCTATTCGCAACAAAGGTAGGTTTGCAAATTGCAGAGGCGACACCATTTATTGGTTCCTACATTAAGGTTTTATTGGCTGGGCATGAGCATATTGTCGGTGCGCAAACATTAACACGTTTCTTTGCAATTCACGTTTTCTTCTTACCGGGAGTATTGCTTGGTTTAATGGGAGCACATTTCTTAATGATTCGGAAGCAAGGTATTTCCGGGCCACTATAAAAATGGTTATGATTGAAATATAAGATGATCTTTTCTTCACTTTACTGAAAAAGGAGGGGATTGCTCGATGCATAAAGGTAAAGGAATGAAGTTCGTAGGTGACTCACGTGTGTTAGCACCTGAAGCACGAAAAAAGATGATTCCGAAAGATTACTCAGAATACCCCGGTAAAACAGAGGCATTCTGGCCTAACTTCCTTTTAAAAGAATGGATGGTAGGTGCCGTATTTCTTGTCGGTTTCCTATGTTTAACAATTGCACATCCAGCTCCGCTTGAAAGGATAGCGGATCCAACTGATACAGGTTATATTCCACTGCCGGACTGGTATTTCTTATTCTTGTATCAATTACTCAAGTACTCATTTGCTTCCGGGCCATATACAGTAATTGGTGCATTGGTTATTCCGGGACTAACCTTCGGTGGATTATTATTAGCGCCGTTCCTTGATCGCGGACCGGAACGTCGTCCTTTAAAGCGCCCAATAGCCACTGCAATGATGCTGTTGGCTTTAGCTGCTACTGTATTTTTAACGTGGCAATCTGTTGCCACACATGACTGGGCAGCTGCAGAGCGTCAAGGTAAAATTGTAGCAAAGGTTGATATTGATAAATCCAATGCTGGCTACGTTGTATTTAAGAGCCAAGGTTGTATTAACTGTCACGGTGAAAACCTTCAAGGCGGTGCCGGTGCACCTTCATTAATTGGTACAGGTTTAAAAGCTGAAGAAATTGCTAAAATTGCAAAAAACGGTAGAGGCAAAATGCCTTCCGGTATCTTTAAAGGCAATGATACTCAACTTAAAAATCTCACTGAATTTATCGCAGGTCTTGGTAAAAAATAATTGAATGGTAAAAAGCTGACGGGATTTCGTCAGCTTTTTTATTAGTATTGATAAAATTTATAAGAATTCTTGATGAAAAGGGGAGTAGTAGTGAACTTGGTTTATCCTCTCTTAGCTAACCGGTCAATTTTAAAGCTTTTGTTAGTAATTAATATTGCAGGAACCATCTATGGGTATTATTGGTATGGTTGGCAGTTGAAAGAGACGCCTGCTATTTTTAAAATATTTGTTCCTGATAGTCCAACAGCAAGTTTATTTTTTGTATTTGTCCTTATCGCATTTTTACTTGGTAAAAACTGGCCGATACTGGAAGCTTTTGCAATAGTAACACTTTTTAAATATGGGATCTGGGCTGTTGTGATGAATATTCTAGTTCTTTTTGTTCAAGGTGAACTGGAGTGGGAGGGTTATATGTTAATTTTCTCCCATTTCGCTATGGCAGTTCAAGGTGTACTGTATTCTCCTTTCTACCGATTTAAGTGGTGGCATTTGATTGTTGCCGCTATATGGACGCTGCATAATGATGTAATCGATTATGTTTTTTTTATGATGCCCCGTTATCAAATGCTAGATCAATACACTCCGGAAATAGGCTATTTCACCTTTTGGCTATCGATAGTGTCTTTAGGAATCGCCTACTATTTCTGTATTCGTCCTAATCGATTTAAACTATCTATAAAATAGTATCTTTCCTATCATAAAAACTGGTCTATCCTTGTCCAACCCTTCATACATTTTATTAGTAATAAAAGGGGGGACAAGGATTGAAAATCAAATGGCTACTTTTAATTGCAATTATCATTATGCTCGCTCCCAATACTGTAAATGCACAGCAATCATCACCAATGGAGAAGCTCGATGATATTTCAGATGAGGCTCTTCAAATGGTGAAGTTTCATAGATATGATGATGCTAAGAAACTACTTGATTATTTCACTGACCAATTCACCAGTATAAAAGGGAAAGAAAAGCCATTGACGGTGGACGAGCTGAGGATTGTCAATGTGTCTCATGATGAAGCAGTGGAGGCAACGGTTAGTCCTACGATGAAATATGAGGAAAGATTAAATAAACTAACAAAATTCCGCCTTGTCATTGATGCAATTTCCACAAGCCATCAACCGTTATGGACAGAAATGAAGGATCAGGTTATGTCTGCCTTCCAACATGCAAAAGAGGCAGCATATAATGGTGATACGGCAGGTTTTCATTCAAATTTCAACTCGTTTTTATCCTTATATAATGTCATATACCCAAGTATAAAAATTGATGTTCCGGTAGAAAATATTCAAAAACTAGACGCCAGAATTAATTATATTGATGAATATCGCACCCAAGTGGTTAATAATGCCAACAGCAAACAGGAACTTGTAGGACTTGAAACAGATTTGAAAAATCTCTTTGACAATATGGATGAAGATCAGGCAGAGCCGTCCATCTGGTGGGTCATTATTTCGACTGGCAGCATTATAATCGCGACATTATCCTATGTCGGTTATAGAAAGTATCAAGGTGACAAAGATATGAAAAAAGATCGTTCCAGGGACCAAAAAGATTGACTCATGTTTTCGGCTTTACTACAATAAATAGCAACTAGAGTTTAAATGGGGGATCATGAAATGTTTTACCTTTTTTATTTTGCCATTATCATTCTGATTCCGTTATGGGCTCAAATGAAAGTGAAAAATACTTACGCCAGATATTCCCGGGTCCCCTCTTCTACCTATCGGAGAGGTGCAGAGGTTGCTAGAGAAATATTAAATTCAAATGGCTTATATCAAGTTGGTATTGAAGAACAACCGGGTAATTTAACTGACCATTATGATCCTAGATCGAAAACAGTTCGATTATCATCTGAAATCTACCATGGCCATTCTCTTGCTGCAGCAGCTATAGCTGCACATGAATGCGGTCATGCAATCCAGGACGCACAAGGATATGCATTTTTACGTTTTCGGCATGCGTTAGTTCCTGTAGCAAATCTAGGATCCAATGTTTCTTGGGTTTTAATCATGATTGGTATTTTAGCTCACATAAGCGGAATGCTCTTATTAGGGATATTCTTTATGGCAGCTGCAGTTTTGTTTCAACTTATTACGCTGCCGGTTGAATTAAATGCTTCAAATAGAGCAATGCACCAGGTTGTCTCTCTCGGACTAATCCGAAGTGTTGAAGAGAAAGAAACAAGAAAGGTTTTGAACGCTGCAGCTCTTACGTATGTAGCTGCTGCTGCCGTTGCTGTTTTAGAACTTCTTAGACTTGTCCTTATCTACACGGGAATGAATAGAAATAATAACGACTAAAAAAGAGGATGACCAATGGTCATCCTCTTTAGTCTATAATTGGCATTTTATTCTCATCAAGTGTAAAGCCTTCTCCATGAACGTCATGAACAATTGTAATGGATATGAAAGCATGAGGATCGACTGAAGTAATTAAATTTTTTAATCTGTTTAGTTCATTTTTGGCAACGACACAATATAAGACTTCACGATCATTTTTTGTATATGAACCATATCCTCTAAGTGCAGTGACTCCACGTCCCATTTCAGACATAATTTTTTCGGAAATTTGCTCGTTATTATCTGAAATAATCATTGCCCCTCTTGCTGAATATGCACCTTCCTGAATGAAATCAACCACTCTTGCAGCGACAAAGACTGCGACTAATGTGTACATCGCTTGTTTGTAATTTAAGTATGTAATCAGTGATAGGGTAATAACACACGCATCAAATAGAAACATTGTTTTTCCCATGTTCCATCCGAAGTATTTCTGGACGAGCCTAGCGATAATATCCACGCCTCCGGTTGTTCCTCCGGATCTGAAGATAATCCCTAAGCCAAAACCGGTGAATACACCTGCAAACAAGGCTGCTAATGTTAAATCACTTTTAAGAGGCATTTCAATGGTATAACGTTGAAAAATCCAAAGAAAAATCGAAACGCCAACCGTTCCGACGATTGTATATAAAAAGGAGTTTCTCCCAAGTAATTTCCATCCTATAAAAAATAAAGGAATATTTAGAATTAAGTTGGTATATGAAGGGTCCCATTTGAACAAAAAGTAAAAAAGAAGGGTAATTCCTGTGAATCCGCCTTCAGCAAGTTTATTTTGCATATTAAAGTTAACAAGGCCAAATGACATTATTGCAGAACCAATTAATATTAAAAGAATATTTTTTATCTTAAGTCCCAATATCATTCAATATTCCTCCTCTTCCATATTTTCTCTAAATCAGCGGTTTTTATTATAGCTGATTCCTTATAGAAGAGCAATTACTAGCGGAAAGTTAATTTTTAAACGAAAATATTTGTAAATCTTGATTTATTTAGCTAACATTAAATATAAAAGGTAATTGAAAAGAATAATCCTATGGGGTGATAGAAATGGCCAATGGGAAATCAATGAAAGAACTCCAGATGGAGGTAGATACATACATTAGCCAATTTAAAGAAGGGTATTTCAGTCCGTTATCGATGCTTGCAAGGCTTACTGAAGAACTCGGTGAACTTGCAAGAGAGGTAAACCATTTTTATGGTGAGAAACCAAAGAAAACGGATGAAGGACCAAAGACGATAGAAGAAGAACTTGGTGATCTTTTATTTGTCTTAATTTGCTTTGCCAATTCATTAAATATCAATCTGGAAGAAGCCCATGAATACGTAATGAATAAATTTAACACAAGGGATAAAAACCGCTGGACAAGAATTAAACCGGAAAATATGGAGTGAGTTTATGATGAATAAAGTAAAAATTATCATTGCCGGCCCACGTGGCCGAATGGGCAGCGAGGCAGTCAAACTTGTTAACAATACAGAACATTTTGAACTCGCAGCTGTTGTTGACCATAAACACGGAGGTAAACTGTTAAGTGATCTGGAAGGCTTCCATGCTATTGACAATGTATCTATTTATACGGATTTGGAAAAATGCCTGCAAACTGTTAGTGCAGATGTATTAATAGATTTAACAACGCCCGAAGTTGGAATGACACATGCAAAAACAGCACTCCAATATAATGTTCGACCAGTTGTTGGAACAACAGGGTTCACTACAAGTGATTTAGACGAATTAGAGCAAATTTGTCAGGAAAAAGAACTTGGTTGTATTATTGCTCCAAATTTTGCGATTGGGGCTGTGTTAATGATGAAATTTTCACAAATGGCAGCTAAATATTTTAATGATGTAGAAATTATTGAAATGCATCATGATCAAAAACTTGATGCCCCGTCCGGGACGGCAGTTAAAACAGCTGAAATGATTTCTTCAGTTAGAGAGTCTAAAAAACAGGGTCACCCAAATGAGAAAGAAACGCTAACCGGAGCTAGAGGTGCTGATTATACCGGCATGCATATTCATTCAGTACGATTACCGGGATTAGTGGCACACCAGCAGGTCTTGTTTGGTTCAGAAGGTCAAACATTAACGATCCGCCACGATTCCTACAACCGAGGATCTTTTATGTCAGGTGTAAAAGTAGCAGTAGAAACAGTAATGAAGATTAATACCTTTGTCTACGGTCTTGAAAATATCCTAGAATAGGAGATATAAAGATGAATATTGCCTTAATTGCCCATGATAAGAAAAAGAATGATCTTGTTCAATTTGCCACAGCTTATCAAGCTATTTTTTCAAAGCATACCTTATTTGCCACCGGAACAACAGGGTTACGTATCAGTGAGGCGACAGGCTTAAATATTACACGTTATCAATCAGGTCCACTTGGCGGTGATCAACAAATTGGGGCAATGATTGCGAAAAATAAAATGGATGCTGTTTTCTTTTTCCGCGACCCATTAACCGCCCAGCCGCACGAGCCGGATGTGACTGCACTAGTCCGTCTTTGTGATGTATATTCCATTCCGCTTGCAACCAATATGGGAACTGCGGAGTTATTAATACGAGGCTTGGAATTGGGACTAATTGAATGGAGAAATATCATCAAAGAGAATGGTGAAATAGATGGAGAATAAAAATGTTCATATTCTGGCATTTGGGGCACATGCTGATGATGTTGAAATTGGCATGGCAGGAACCATTGCCAAATTGACATCTCTTGGGAAAAGAATCGGTATATGTGATCTTACAGCTGCGGAGTTATCTTCCAATGGTACCGTAGAGCTTAGGAAAGCAGAAGCTTCTTTCGCTGCAGAAATTATGGGAGTTGCATACAGGACTTCACTTGCTTTTCCGGATCGTGGATTATTCCTGAAGGAAGAATACATTCGAAGGATTGCTGCAGTCATTAGAAAATGTAAGCCTCAAATAGTGTTTGCTCCCTATTTTGAAGACAGGCATCCCGATCATGGAAATTGTGCCCGCCTTGTTGAGGAGGCGGTTTTTTCTGCTGGAATAAGAAAGTTCAAGACAGAAAATGATGATCTGCCGCATCGTGTAGACAGATTGTATTTTTATATGATAAATGGTTTCCATAAACCGGATTTTACGATAGATATCTCGCAATTTATGGATAAAAAACTAGCGGCATTACGAGCGTATAAAAGTCAATTTGAACAAACTGAACATACTGTTGTAACACCACTTGTAAATGGTTATATTGAAACAGTAGAGGCAAGGGAAAAAATGTTTGGGAAACTAGTTGGTGTTGCTTTTGCTGAAGGTTTCAAAACAAACATTCCCATTCTTTTGGATCGTGACTTGATAGGAGAATAATCATGAAGAAACTTAAAATTGGGATTACTTGCTATCCGTCAGTTGGAGGTTCAGGTGTAGTTGCTACAGAATTAGGTAAAATGCTGGCGGAAAAGGGCCATGAAATCCATTTTATCTCATCTAGTATCCCATTTAGATTAAATCGAATATACCATAATATTTATTATCATCAGGTGGAAGTTAATCAATATTCAGTATTTCAATATCCTCCCTATGATATTGCGCTTGCAAGTAAAATAGCTGAGGTAGCGAACCGTGAAAAGTTAGATTTGCTTCATGTGCATTATGCCATCCCTCATGCAGTTTGTGCGATCTTGGCTAAGCAAATGAGCAAAAGGGATCTAAAGATTGTTACAACCTTACACGGTACCGATATTACCGTTTTAGGGTACGACCCATCACTGACAGAAGCGATAAGGTTCGGTATCGAAAAATCTGATGTTGTCACTGCAGTTTCCAATGCATTAGTTGAGCAAACCTATGAACTCATTAATCCGGATAAACGAATTGAAACAGTCTATAACTTCATTGATGAAAGAGTATATCAAAAGAGGGACGCCCAACATTTAAGAGAAGAATTCGGAATAGGTAAAGAAGAAAAAACGATTATTCATGTATCGAATTTCCGAGCGGTAAAACGGGTCCAAGATATAGTGAATACTTTTGCGAATATTTCCGCCGTGATGCCTGCAAAATTATTGTTAGTCGGGGATGGCCCGGAAATAGGCGGAATTTGTAAGCTGGTAAGGGAGCTCGGAATAGAAGATCAGGTTATATTTCTTGGGAAACAGGAAAGCCTTGAGGAGCTATATTCCATTAGTGATTTAATGTTGCTTTTATCTGAAAAAGAAAGTTTTGGACTTGTTGCCTTAGAAGCGATGGCATGTGGTGTTCCTTGTATTGGGACAAACGTTGGCGGATTACCGGAAGTTATCAATAACGGGACAACAGGATTTATTTGTGAAGTGGGAGATATAGAAAATATTTCAAAAAAAGCAATTGGTTTATTAACCGATAGCAACCTCCATAGGGAATTCTCGAATCAATCTGTTGAAACAGTAAAAAATAAATTCAAGGCGGATCGTCTTGTTGAACAATATGAACAAATATATTTTAAGCTATTGAATCAAGGTGAATAATATGCTTGAATCATTTTTAACTGCTGTGCCTGTTTTGGAAAAGTTAGAAGAAGCAGGTTTTGAGGCATATTTTGTTGGGGGAGCGGTAAGAGATTTTCTTCTCAACAAGCCGATAAGCGACGTGGATATTGCAACATCTGCAACCCCGGATGAGGTAAAAAAACTATTTCCGCAAACCGTTGATATTGGTATTGAACATGGTACAGTACTTGTATTATATCGGAAGGAATCATATGAAATAACCACATTTAGGACGGAGTCAGAATATCAGGATTTTCGAAGGCCGAAAGAGGTATCTTTTGTCCGAAGTTTATATGAAGACTTACAACGCAGGGATTTTACGATGAACGCAATTGCGATGGATCGAAATGGGAAACTTATTGATCCGTTTAATGGGCAATCAGCTATTCAGGAACGAATGATCCAAACCGTCGGACAAGCAACGGAACGCTTTAAGGAAGATGCCTTAAGAATGATGAGAGCCGTTCGTTTTGTCAGTCAACTTGGATTTGAACTTGAAAGCGAAACAGTACATGCATTGGCCCATCTTGTTCCATTGTTAGATAATATTGCGATTGAACGTAAACGAGCAGAGTTTGAAAAGCTTCTAAAAGGGAAGAATCGTAAACAAGCATTAAACCTATTAATTGAAACAGGTTTGTATTCATACTTGCCAGGTTTAAAAAACCGTAAAGAACCTTTAGAAGAGCTGCAAATTTTTGAATTTGAAGCATTAAATAAGGTTGAGATGTGGGTCCTGTTAACCTACTCTTTAACACTTAAGGAAAAGGCTATCGAAATTTTTTTAAGAAATTGGCGGCTACCTGTTAAAGAAATCAGGGACATTCAGCAAATCTTCTTTTTCCTCCTTAAAAGGCTTGAACAAGAGTGGACATTGTATGATTTATACTTAGCCGGCCGTGACACTATCAAGTCCGTAGAAAAGTTATTACAAGTGATCAAAGGCGCTAAGGATAATGAATCTATATCGAATTGGATAAATTTGTATGGAATGTTACCTATAAAAGAACGTTCTGAGATAAAAGTTACAGGAAATGATTTAATGGACTGGTTCGACCGGAAAGGCGGCCCTTGGCTTAAAGAGATGCTAGTCAAAATGGAAAAGTCCATTTTAGAAGGAAAAGTCGTTAACGATAAAAGAAAAATTAAGGAGTGGCTGATGGAGTGCAATCAGAAATAAGAAAAGAATTACTGGATGCCTTCACAAATGCCGGTGATTCCTATTTATCGGGTCAGCATTTAGCGGAATTAATTGGCTGTTCGAGGACTGCTGTTTGGAAGCATATAGAAGAATTAAGGAAGGACGGTTTTGAGTTAGAAGCTGTTCGAAGGAAAGGCTACCGCATTTTGAAAACACCGGAAAGAATAACTGCAGATGAAATCAGGCTTGGTTTGAAAACAGAGTTTATTGGGAAGAACATCCATTATGAAGAAAGTGTCGACTCTACTCAAAAGATTGCCCACCGTTTGGCGTATGAAAATGTTCCGGAAGGAACTGCAATCATTGCAGAAGAGCAGTTTTCCGGCAGAGGAAGAATGGACCGAAAATGGCATTCACCTAAATTTACCGGAATATGGATGAGTTTGATCCTTCGCCCTAATATTCCGCTAACAAAAGCACCCCAGTTGACACTGTTAACAGCTGTTTCTATCGTTCAAGCAATTGAAGAGATGACTGACCTTATTCCGGAAATTAAATGGCCAAATGACATATTAATTAATGGAAAAAAGGTAACGGGTATATTAACTGAACTTCAAGCGGAAGCTGATCGTATTCATTCGATTATTGTCGGTATTGGAATGAATGTTAATCAGAAATGGGACGATTTCCCATTAGAGCTTCAAGGGACCGCAAGTTCACTATTAATAGAAAATGGGCAACTGGTTTCCCGTGCAGATTTGATTAAGAGTATTTTCACTCATTTTGAAAAATTGTATTTGCTTTATTTGGAGGAGGGATTTTTCCCTATTAAGCTTTTATGGGAAAGCTATGCAGTTAGTATTGGTAAGTACCTAAAAGCGCGTACGATAACGAATACAATTGAAGGAAAAGCACTGGGAATTACGGATGAAGGTATTTTAAAGCTAGAAGACGAAAATGGGGTAATTCACCATATTTATTCTGCAGATATTGAATTTTAAGTGTACAAGTCTTGCACTTTTTGATAATTTTGCTATAATTCATTCCAATGGGCAGTATCCTAGTCGAACTGCACCTTTTACATTCTATGAAAATTAAAAAGGTTTCTGCCTAGATCCGTATAACGGACCGGGACAGAGGGATGAAGCATATAAAAGAGTAACAAAGATCCTCTGCCTTCAGAAGGATCTTTTTATTTGCTCTAAAAAGGTTTTATCACCTCTCCCATCATAAGGAGGGTAACGGATGAAGCAAACAAAAGATTTCTTGAAGATGAAACAAAAAAATGAAAAAATCGTCATGCTGACAGCATATGACTACCCATCTGCTAAACAGGCTGAGATAGGCGGAGTGGACCTCATTTTAGTTGGTGACTCTCTTGGAATGGTGGTACTTGGTTACGATTCAACAATTCCTGTAACGATGGAGGATATGATTCATCATACAAAAGCGGTAAAACGAGGGGCTAAAGATACATTCATTGTAGCTGATATGCCTTTTTTAACCTACCACTTATCGATTAAAGATACCTTAATTAATGCGGGCAGGCTTATTCAAGAAACAGGTGCACACGCTGTAAAACTTGAAGGTGCTGATGATGTAATTGAAAAAATAGCAGCCCTTACAAGAGCAGGCATTCCTGTTTGTGCCCATCTGGGCTTAACACCGCAATCTGTTGGAGTATTAGGCGGTTATAAAGTTCAAGGAAAAGATGCCGAGGCTGCCAAAAAATTAATTGAAGATGCAAAGAAATGTGAAGATGCAGGTGCATTTGCGGTTGTACTTGAATGTGTACCAAAACAGCTCGCGGATGAAGTGACAAATACTCTTTCAATTCCTGTTATTGGAATTGGAGCAGGGATTGAAGTGGATGGACAAGTACTTGTTTATCATGATATTTTAGGCTATGGTGTTGAGCGTGTTCCGAAATTCGTTAAACAATATACATCAATAACTCCCTTTATAATTGAATCAATCCAATCATATGTAACAGATGTTAAAAATAATCAATTTCCCGAAGACAAGCATTCTTTTACGATGAATGAACAAGAGCTCAAAGGGCTTTATGGAGGTAAGGAATGAAAGTTGTTACAACCATTAAGGACATGCAAATTGTAATTAATAAACATAAAAGGCAAGCGAAATCGATTGGCTTTGTGCCGACGATGGGATTTTTACATGAAGGCCATTTAACACTTTTAAATAAAGCTAGACAAGAAAATGACATTGTTGTTTTAAGTATATTTGTCAATCCATTGCAGTTTGGGCCCACTGAGGACTATTCCACCTACCCGCGTGATTTTGAACGGGATCGTGCATTAGCCGAATGTGAAAAAGTAGATTATCTTTTTTACCCTTCTGTCGAAGAAATGTATCCACATCCTTCTTCTGCAAAAGTTGTCGTCCACGACAGAACAGATGTATTATGCGGCAAATCGCGTCCAGGACATTTTGACGGAGTAGCAACAGTAATTACAAAGTTTTTTAATATCATGATGCCAACCAGAGCCTATTTTGGGAAAAAAGATGCCCAACAAGTAGCCGTAATAGAAGGATTAATTGCAGATTTCAATTTCCCAATCGAGCTCATACCTGTTGACATTGTCCGTGAGGAAGACGGCTTGGCGAAAAGTTCCCGTAATGTTTATCTTAGTCCTGAGGACAGAAAGGAAGCAATTGTCCTATATAAAAGCCTGATTGCCGCAAGAAATGCAATTGCTGAAGGGGAGCGAAACCGTACCAAACTCATTTCACTAATAAGCGAAATGATCACCACCGAGTCAAACGGTTCAATTGATTACGTCGAAATATTCTCCTATCCACAGCTAAAAACATTGGAAAATTTAGAGGGTTCCATTATCATTGCACTGGCAGTAAAATTTACGAAGGTACGGTTAATTGACAATATTATTTTAGAGATTAATGGATGAAATTATAAAGAATTTAAATGAATGGTACCGGGGAGGAAAGAGACAGATGTTTCGTAACATGATGAACGGCAAAATCCATCGCGCAACCGTTACAGAAGCGAATTTAAACTATGTTGGCAGTATTACCATTGATGAAGATTTATTGGACGCAGTTGGGATGACAGCAAATGAAAAGGTGCAAATCGTAAATAACAACAATGGCGCACGACTTGAGACCTATATTATTCCGGGGGAAAGAGGAAGTGGCGTCATTTGTCTAAATGGAGCAGCAGCTCGTCTCGTTCAAGAAGGTGATATCGTTATTATCATTTCCTACGTACTGATTCCGGAAGAAAAAGTACCTGCTCATAAACCTAAAGTGGCTATCATAGATGAAAATAATCGAATCAAAGAATTAATTCACGCAGAGCCTGCGCTTACAATAATGTAATCCCCGATTTTGGGGATTTTTCTTTTTTTATCACAATTTTATATAATAAATAAAATAAGATTCATCCTTTAGTGTCAAATTTGATATTGAATGGATTGTTTTCTTTTTCTTTTTAACTTTTTGTGGTACCGTTTTATGAACGAGGTGTTTGGGAAATGATAAATAAATTTGTTGTAATAGATTTAGAAACAACCGGGAATGTACCTAAAAAAGGTGATAGAATTATTCAATTTGCTGCTGTTGTTATTGAAAACGGTATAATCACTGAAAAGTTCTCTTCACTAATCAATCCAAAAAAGCCGATACCGGCTTTTATTGAAGAATTGACTGGTATAAATGATGAGATGGTAAAAGAAGCACCTTTATTTTCTGAAATTGCACCAATGGTTATTCCCTTATTGAAAGGGGCATATTTTGTTGCCCATAATGTTTTATTTGATCTTTCCTTTTTACAGGAAGAATTAATTCAGTCGGGTTTTGAAGGATTCTATGGTCCCGTTCTTGATACTGTAGAAATGGCCAGGGTTCTATATCCTACCGCGGACGGGTATAAACTTTCAGATTTAGCTGAAAAGGAAAATATACATCATGATCGTCCACACCAGGCTGATAGTGATGCCCAGGTGACGGCTGAACTATTGCTGTTATTTTTAGAGCGTTTTTCATTGCTGCCTCAAAGAACACTACGGCAGCTCTCTCAGCTATCAGGCGGCTTAAAAAGCGATTTACAGCAGCTGTTAGATGAAATACTCATCGAAAAGGGTAAAAAAATCGAACAAATCCCTGAAACCATTGAAATCTTTAAAAATCTTTCCCTTAAAAAGCAGCCGGATAATGGTGAAGCAAATGTAGATTTAGCACAATACAAGTATCCTGTTAGTGAAGATGAAAAAAGTGAAATGGTAAAACAGGGTTTTAAGTTTTTTGAAAAAAGAACCGGACAATTTTTAATGATGGATGGTGTTTTTAATTCATTTCTAAAAAACCAACATACCTTGATTGAAGCTGGAACGGGCGTAGGTAAATCGCTTGGGTATTTATTACCAATATCTTTTTTTGCTAAACAAAAAGGGCTACCCATTGTGGTTAGTACGCATACCATTCAACTTCAGGAACAAATCATCAAGAATGAGATTCCGCTTCTTGTGAAAATGCTCCCTTTTACTATCAAGTCTGTACTTTTAAAAGGGAGAAACCATTATATCAGCTTAGAAAAATTTAAGCAGAGTCTTTTGGATGAGAATGATAACTATGATACAACACTGACCAAAATGCAGATTCTTGTCTGGTTGCTAGAAACTGAAACAGGTGACAAGGATGAATTGAATCTGTCCAGCGGAGGGCTTATTTATTGGAATAAAATTAAGAATGAGCCAACCGTTTTTTTGCAAGATCAAGTATGGCATGAAAAAGACTTCTATCTGCGTGCAAAAAAAGCAGCACAAGCAGCTGATATTATCATTACCAATCATTCGCTTTTATTAAGTGACCTTTCAGGTGAAAGATCTATTTTACCTGAGTTTGATTATTGTATCATTGATGAAGGCCACCATTTTGAAAAAGTAGCTAGTCAGTTTTTTGGTCATTCATTAGACTATTTGACAACTCGGTTATTATTAGGTCAATTTGGTCTCTACGAACAAAAACTGCTCTTCTATCAGATGGAAGAGCTTCTGGCATCTATATCTGTTAAAAAAGAGAACCTTGTCCATACATTCGAATTAAATCGGATCACTACAGACCTTACGTATGAAATGGATGATTTTTTTAAATTGATTGCACTCTATGCAAAAACGAAATCGTCACATAAAAAGGGATATAGCAGAGCAAAAATTCGCTTCTCTTCTGAAGATAAAGGGAGAGAGAAAATGGCATTAGTAAATAGTGCAGAGAGGTTTGCATTTTTATTACGAGACTTACATTCAGCCATTTTTGAACGGCTGGAGTGGATAAAAAATAAAAAGGAATCCCTTTCAAATGAACAAAAGAGTCTTATTGAGGAAATCATCACATTCGTAAATGACCTGGATGGTTTACGGAACACTGTTCAAGATTGTTTTATAAAAGAAACTAACTTCGTAAAATGGATTGAAATGGATAGTCGTTCACCACAAAATGTGACCACTTTTTTGGCCCAGCCTGCAACTGTGGCGACCTCGCTTAAAGAAAAATTTTTTAAAGTAAAAAAGGGAGTTGTCATAACTTCAGCAACCTTAACAGTTAATAATTCATTTGATTATATCATTAAAGAAATTGGACTCGACCATGATACAACAAGTCAAATTTCGATTCCGTCACCATTTGACTATCAAAGTCAGGTTAAGCTTTTAATACCTGATGACTTGCCGGAGATTAATACAGTCACTTTGGAAGAATATGTAGTAGCGATAACAGAGCATATTATTACAATTGCTGAAGCGACAAAGGGAAGAATGCTTATTCTATTTACTGCTTATGATATGCTAAAAAAAACATATGAACTGATTAAGGAAAGTGGTTTTTTAAATGACTTTGCTATGATAGCCCAGGGGATTACAAGCGGAAGCAGGACCAGATTGACAAGAAATTTTCAGCGTTATGATAAGGCAATACTGCTTGGTACAAGCAGTTTTTGGGAGGGTGTGGACATTCCCGGCGAGGATTTGTCATGCCTGGTAATAGTCAGGCTTCCATTCAGCCCTCCTGATGAGCCTTTAACAGAGGCAAAATGTCAGTTAATTATGCAACAGGGGGGAAATGCCTTTTCTGATTATTCACTTCCTGAAGCAATTCTAAGGTTTAAACAAGGCTTTGGCCGTTTAATCCGAACTGAAAAGGACCGCGGAATAATGATTGTTTTCGATAAAAGAATTGTCACAACAAAATATGGAAAAGCATTTTTAAAATCAATTCCATCTGTAAAGGTAAAAAAAGGAAATATCGATGAGCTAGTTGGGTTAATCCACTCCTGGCTTTGATGAAATTTGGAAAATGACACATCCTAGCCTTGTGTAGGGGAGGTATAGGATGTGAAATTAATCATTGCAACAGCAATATTTATAAATAGTACTTAACTTGTTAAAGCAGCTCCAGCTATTTCAGGAAATATTGAGTAAAGGAAATTATCGCTTCACCTTCCAAATCCAAACAATTATCTGAAAGTATTCATTCCATTGCACTTTTTACAGTTCAATTTGATAGTAAATAAAAAATAGCAGTTACTATTTTTTATTCAAAATTAGTGTCCTTTAAAAATTTACTGTATTATTGAATGTTTCCGGGTCACTAATTCGCCGACACCTGTTATAATGATTGAGTAGCTTCTTTCAGAGACATAAAATGCTCTGAGAGATAAAGGAGGAAAATGGATGGAAAGCAAAATTGAAGTTTTATCAACAGTAAAAATCCAGCATAGTCCTGATTTATATAAAATTGTTGATGCTCTTAATCGAACATTGAAGGAAAAAGACCTTATGTTTGGACTGGCTCTGGATCAAGAAGATAAAAATAAAGCGATTTTTACCATTTATCGTACATAGAGTGAAGTGAATATAAGTGAAAAAGTGGATTATTTTTTTAGGAGTTTTAGTCATACTCATTATTGGAATATTATTTAAAGTATATGTAACAGCGGTAGCTCCCGTAAAGGCTGCAGAAATAAAAGCTGTCAATTTGGCGAAAGATAAGACTCAATTAAGTGAAGTGGATGCTTTCCACCTTTATAATGGATTAGAAACTGTTAACGTAATTGAAGGGAAAAACAAAAAAGGTGAGAAAATCATCGTTTGGATTCCCGAAAAAAGCAAGCGGGTAATTATGAAAAAAGCAAAGAGTGGTTTATCTAAAGAGGAAGCCGTACAAAAACTTTTGCAAGAACAAAAACCGAAAAAAATTATTTCAGTTCGCCTAGGTATGGAAAAAAACATTCCATTATGGGAAATTTATTATCGATCTGAAAATAATTTAATAAATTATTATTATGTTCACTTTGAAACCGGTGAATGGCTAAAGAAGATTGAAAATTTATAGTTTGGATGGAGATTGGAGGAAGAGTTATGAAAGTGAATCTAGCAAATAGGGTAATGGCGCTTTCGCCATCAACAACATTGGCGATCACCGCAAAAGCGAAGGAATTAAAAGAGCAGGGGGAAGATGTAATAGGATTAGGTGCAGGTGAGCCTGATTTTAATACACCCGGGCATATTTTAGATGCTGCAGTTCAATCAATGAATGAAGGATATACAAAGTACACTCCTTCAGCAGGGCTGCCCGCATTAAAAAAAGCAATTATCGGGAAATTACAAAGAGACCAAGATCTAAGCTATACACCAAATGAAATTATAGTTGCGAATGGTGCTAAACATGCATTATACACATTGTTTCAGGTTCTTTTAAATGATGGGGATGAAGTTATCATTCCTAGCCCGTATTGGGTCAGTTATCCTGAACAAGTCAAATTAGCAGGTGGTGTCCCTGTTTATATCGAAGGTTTAGAAACAAATCAGTTTAAAATTACACCTGAACAATTAATTAAGTCAATTACTAAGAGAACTAAGGCAGTTATTATTAATTCACCAAGTAATCCGACAGGGGTATTGTATAGTGCTGAAGAGTTATTTGAATTAGGAAAGATATGCCTTGAGGAAAATATTTTAATCGTATCAGATGAGATTTATGAAAAACTGGTATATGGTGACCATAAGCATTTCTCCATTGCCCAATTATCTCCGGAATTAAAGGAACAGACCATTATTATTAATGGGGTTTCAAAATCTCATTCCATGACCGGCTGGAGAATTGGCTACGCAGCAGGTAATAAACAAATAATTGAAGCCATGACCAATCTTGCCAGCCATAGTACTTCCAATCCGACAACTACTGCTCAATATGCAACGATTGCTGCATATAACGGAACACAAGAGCCTGTAGAAGAAATGCGTCAGGCATTTGAAAAAAGATTGGAAATTATTTATGACAAGTTAGTTTCGATTCCAGGCTTTACTTGTGTTAAACCTCAGGGTGCTTTTTATTTATATCCGAATGTAAAGAAAGCAGCAGATATAACCGGGTATAATAGTGTAGATGCTTTTGTTGAGGCACTCCTTGTTGAAGCAAAAGTAGCCGTTATTCCAGGGTCCGGATTTGGGACACCTGATAATATCCGGCTATCTTATGCAACCTCTCTCGATCAATTAGAAAAAGCAGTTTCAAGAATCCATCAATTTGTTGAATCAAAACGTCAAGTATAATGTTTTATCTTAAATGATCATTGAAAAAAGTCTGCGATGCAGACTTTTTGCTTTTCTTACCAAAGATGGTTGTCTAATATTCTTACTCGTAAAGTCTGTTCATGCTATACTTAAAAGGAGGTGTCATAAAGATGAAATTAAACATATTATCTTGGCTTCAGGAAGGAAATATTACAATTCCTGCTGTTTTATTATCTGAATACAAAAATCTGAATTTAAATGAACTTGAACTTGTTCTTTTATTAAATATCATCGCTTTTTTAGAAAAAGGAAACGAATTTCCTACTCCGGAGGAGCTTTCATCCCGTATGACAATTTCCATTTCGGACTGTAATGAAATGCTCCGAAGATTAATACAAAGAGGTTATATCGAAATAATTGACGGAAATACGAATGATGGGATTCGTTTTGAAAAGTATTCTGTAAAGCCATTATGGGAAAGACTTATTGACCAGTTCTTGATAAATAATAAAAATAGTAGAGAAATAAGCAAAAAGGCGGATGAAACGGATCTTTACACTTGTTTTGAAAAGGAATTTGGCCGTCCGCTTTCTCCTTTTGAATGTGAAACACTTGCGATGTGGATGGATGATGACCATCATGACCCTAGTATCATAAAAACTGCATTGCGGGAAGCAGTTATGTCAGGAAAATTAAATTTCCGTTATATTGATCGGATCCTATTTGAATGGAAGAAAAATGGGATTAAAACGATTGAACAAGCCAAAAATCATGGCCGAAAATTCCGTCAAAAGCAACAACCAAATCGAACCGTAAAGGAAGAGTCAAATCCATCTACTTCTGTCCCTTTTTATAATTGGTTGGAACAATAAAAGTACCTGACGAGAGAAACCATTCTCTCGTTTGTTTCATTTTTAAAAAGATAAGAAATTTTTGAATTAAGATAACTGTTTAGCTCCACAAGAGTAAGCTACGGAGCGGTACCTCGCACGAAGGAAAAGCGTTAGCATTTCCGAGGAGCGCCCAGCGACTAGTATACTTCGCTAAACGGGCGCTTACGCTTTTGAAATGGTAGGTGACTAGTTTGTTAAATAATACACAAATCCGTTTTTGCCTTGATCAAATGGGCAATATGTTTCCTGATGCCCATTGCGAATTAAATCATTCGAATCCATTTGAATTAATAATAGCCGTTTCCTTATCTGCCCAGTGTACAGATGTACTTGTTAATAAGGTTACAAAAGATTTATTTAAAAAGTATAAAACTCCTGAAGATTACTTGAATGTTCCTTTAGAAGAGCTGCAAAACGATATTCGGTCTATCGGACTTTACCGCAACAAAGCAAAAAACATTCAAAGCCTTTGTCGAATGGTACTGGAAGTATATAATGGGGAAATTCCTGCAGATCGGGATGAAATGACAAATTTACCTGGTGTGGGCAGGAAAACGGCAAATGTTGTTGCTTCCGTTGCATTTAGCGTTCCGGCAATTGCCGTTGATACACATGTTGAACGTGTAAGTAAGAGATTAGGTATTTGCCGCTGGAAAGACTCTGTACTTGAAGTAGAAAAGACTTTAATGAAAAAGATCCCAAAAGAAGACTGGTCGGTTACACATCACCGATTGATTTTTTTTGGGAGATATCATTGCAAAGCCCAAAATCCACAATGTCCTGCTTGCCCCTTATTAGATGTTTGCAGAGAAGGGAAAAAGAGGATGAAAGGAAGTGTGGCTGCTAATGGATAAGCATGTTGAATTATGTAACCGCCGGCAAAACTCAAATAAAGCAATTGTGCAGATAATTGAAGAATGGAAAAAAGTAAATGCAGTTCTTGAGGAACTGTACCGTAATCGGGATCAAACGAACATATTATTAAGTATGAAAAGGGGGATTGAACTGTTTATGCAATTCGTTTTTTGGACAAACGAGAAGCAAGTCAATCTTCAAGAGCCCATTCCGTGGAATCAAATAGAATACAAACCTGTAAATGCAGAAGAACGGTTTGCATTTATAATGTCCAGGCCAAATTTATTTCACTCGTTCCGCCAATTATCTGAGCTTATGGTTGAACAAGAAAAGCTATTTATGAAAAAAAACATTATGAAAAAAGCGTCTAATCCTAATGGTTAGACGCTTCTTTTTATCGTTTTAAGTTTTTGTGTTGTATAAGCGCTGTAAGATGTGCCGCCTAATGCGCTTTAGAGCCACCGGTAGAACCTCCACCGGTGCCACCGCTAGTACCTCCACCGGTGCCCCCGGTAGTACCCCCGGTAGCACCCCCGGTAGTACCGCCGGTAGTACCCCCGGTAGTACCACCAGTACTACCCCCGGTAGCACCGCCGGTACTACCCCCAGTAGCACCGCCAGTACCGGTTCCGGAACCACTGCCAGGGTTCGTAACAGGCGGAATTACAGTCCCGCTAGTACCTTGATTTCCGTTGCCGGTAATACCTTGGTCAGTGCTTGGCTTAGGAATTTCAATCGATACAGTTTCAGGATCACTGGTTTTATCTGTACTTTTTGCAACGATGGTAAAGGTATATTTTGCTCCCGGACTAGGATTAGGGATCGTTATAGTATTTTCAGATGTTGTAGTATGTGTTTGTCCCGTACCGCTGTCCGTTGTTACATCGAACTGAACACCGGAATTTGCGGACTTATTATAATCCCATGTAAGAGTTATTGCATTTTTGGTTTGATCATATTTTGCTGCTGCATTTGTTGGTGCATTAAGCTTATTATATTTTTGAGATACTGTAGTAGGTGCATGCCCTTTAACAGCCCACTCCGTTATAACCTCACTGTCCGGTGTATACCCGCTAGCCAATACAGGAGGCATAGAGCCTTTTTCAATTCTAACCTTTTGAACACTATTTGGAACAGTAAAGTCAGGTGTATTGATATCTTTAGAAACATAGGTCATTAAGTTTTTAAAAATATACTGCGCTATTTTCTGATTATCTCCCGGTACAATTGGTGTTGAACGGTCCTGATATCCCGTCCAGATGGATGCCGTATAATTAGTTGTATAACCGGTAAACCACGCATCAGGAACCGACTTGCTGCTTTTTATATTCCATTCCCTTAGTTCCTGGTCGGTATAGTTAGTTGTTCCTGTTTTTCCGGCAACAGGCAGACCTGGTATATTGGCTTTGGTCCCAGTACCCGGAGATTCAAGAACACTCTTCAACATATCTGTAATCATAAAAGCAGTAGAATCTTTCATTACTACTTTTGGTTCAGGTGTGTTGTCAATTACAGTACCATCACGAAGTTGAATTTTCTTGATGGCATGTGGTTTCGTGTAAAATCCGTTATTTCCAAAGGCACTATATGCACCTGCCATTTCAAGCGGAGATACTCCGGTTTTAAAGCCGCCAATGGCGTATGATTCATAAATTTCTTTTAAAGGAATTCCAAGGTTGACCGCAAAGTTTTTTGCTTTCTCCAACCCGACCTGTTGTAATGTTTGGACGGCAGGCGTATTTCGGGATAATTGCAATGCTGTTCTAATCGACATTGGACCCATGTATCTATTGTCCCAGTTACCAAATGTTTTCCCGGTTGAATACGTAACAGGTTTATCCTCAACTGTCTGATAGGTGCCCCAGTTAAGGTATTCAATCGCTGGACCATAATCGAGGATTGGTTTTATCGTCGAACCGGGTTGGCGTCTCGTGTCCACTGCGTAGTTAAATCCTCGTTTAACTTGTTGATTTCTTCCTCCGCCTATTGCACGGATTTCGCCTGTTTTCGTATCAAGCAGGGCAATCCCGGCTTGGAATTTATCATCCGGGTAATTAATTATATCTTTCGAATTAAGAAGATTGTACACATATGTTTGCGCTTTAGGGTCCACTGTTGTATAAATCGTTAACCCATCTGAAAATATATCAAAATCAGTATTTGCTTTGACTTCATCAATTACCGCATCAACAAAGGAATCATATGGCTTTTCATCAATCTTTGGTTCCTTCACTAAAGCGGATTGGACAGAAACTTTCATTGCTGCTTCCATTTCACTCTTTGTAATAAAGCCATGCTGATTCATAAGGCTTAAGACAATATTGCGTCTCTTTTCCGCCAAATCCGGGTGTAATAAGGGATTATAATTACTCGGACTTTGCGGCATCCCTGCCAGCAAGGCATATTCCGGAAGAGAAAGCTCTTTTAATGGTTTACCGAAATAGGTCTTCGCCGCTGTTGCCATTCCATAACTTTCTTGAGACATAAACACTTTGTTGACATACATTTCAAAAATTTGGTGCTTTGTATATTTTTGCTCGAGTTGATAAGAAAGCCATGCTTCTTCCACTTTTCGTCTCAATGTTTTTTGGGGTGATAAAAATGAATTTTTAACCACCTGTTGGGTGATAGTACTACCACCTTCCGCACCAAAACCATGTTGAAGATTGGCTAAAAGAGCACCTCCAAGACGAACAAAATCTATACCATGATGTTGATAAAATCGATAATCCTCTGTTGCAAGGATTGCATCTTCTAAGCCCTTTGGTATATCCTGATATGCAACGTATTCTCTATTTTTTACTCCCACTTCAGCAATCAAATGTCCATCTTTATCTAGAATCTTAGATGAAATGGGGTCCTTTAATAATTTGGGATCAAGTTTAGGAGCGTCCTTTACTAAATAGGCAAAAGTACCAACTCCGGCCAAAATACCAACGATTCCAAGTGTAATTAGGGAAAGAAATATTTTCTTCCATAAACCTCCGGATTTTTTCTTTCCGTTTTGTTTTCCCTTTGCCTGGAGTTGCTTTCGGCGCTCCTCTCTTGATTGAGATTGATCTGCCATTATAATTTCCTTCCTTTCTAACGATGACTAATAAGTGCTTTTAAGAAAAATGAAATAAGGTATCTATTATTCTAATATAGTCAATTCTTGGCTGAAATCCAAGCGGGATGTAATGCCCATTTTGTTCGATTTCTTCTTTGGTAATCGATTTTCTTCCACCGTTAATCATTCTTTCCCAAAATACTAATAGATGTTTCGCTTCCAGTAAATAAACCTGCTCATATCGGGTAAACCGAAGAATTACGAAGCAGAGGCCGCCTTGACTTAATACTTCTTCCATATGGCAAATCTGATGCCGGTGGAAATTTTTTAATGGAAAAGAAGTTGGATTTTGTGTCTCCTTCGCCTCAAAATCAATGTACTTTCCTTTGTAGACACCGTTATAGTCGGTAGTTGATGCTTGTTTAAAATAGGCTTCTTTAATAACTGCTGCACTTCTTTTAGGGTAATCTACCTGGACAATTTGGACAGGAGTCGGTTTTTTATGAATCACAGCAATTTTTCTTTCTCTGTAGTATTCATTTGTTTCATTTAAATCTTCTTCAAGTGTCATACCCCTATTGCTATAGGAATCATTTTTTTTATTTTTCACTTTGAACACTTGTTCCGCATCTTTTTGGATGTATGGTTTACCGTTTGGATAGTTAAAAATCATGATAAGCACCTCTCAAGCTATTACCTATCATACCAAATCTACGTCCTATTAGGGTGTATAAAAATAAAGGACTTACACAGTATAATTGTACAAAGATTTTCATAAGAAAACATGATTCATTTTTCGTAGAAAGAACATACTCTAAAAAACTAGTTATGATTTATTAAGGGAAGTAGAATATGAATTATCTTACAATACAGGAAATTGAGATCATCCGTCAAATTCTAAGCGAAACAAACAGGAAAAATTTAGATAATATTTCAAGAACTGACGCTTATTTTTCTTATTTTAAAAAGAATCCCGATATCATTTGGTCCTTCCTTGCAAGTATGGTTTCGAGAAATGGGGGGTGGAATATGTGTGACCTTGAAGGTTCCATTTTCCCTCAGCTATTACAACCAGTAACGAGAAAACAGCTTTTTTTAACCTATGAGCGTGCAAATTGGTTAATTTTCCATGATGTTTTTCCTCAATTATTGCTTTACCAATATTCGACGAAATTAAACAGGCCCATGTTTCATTTACTTCCATATTTCAATGTCTCAGCTTTTATTCAAAGTGAATGGAATCGTTATTGGAAGGAAAGTGATAAGTACAGACTTACTACTGCTTTAATTATAAATGAGCAAAATGTGATTCAAACTCCGGTCATTGAACATCCTGTGTATAGGAAAAAAGTCTTTCGATCCATTGCTTTTTCTTTTCAGGATTGGCTTCATTTTAGTTGTGTGTTGTTTCCTACATGTGGTGGTGAAGTTTACGGTGCTAGTGTTAATGGATTTCGATCGGTTTCTAAAAGAATTGATCTTGGAAAAAGACTTGCCAATATTCTTTTTCATCCTCGCCTTTTTCCATACTTTTTGGAGTTTGCGGAAAAAACTCCACATACAGGATCAAGAAACGATTATGAGCAATATTTTAAAATTAAAACCGCTTGGAAAACCCCAATGGTAAGGACAAGCTTTCCCGTAATTAAGCATAATCAACATACTCATCAGGATTGGAGTAAAGAAAGAAAGGTGTCAGAAAAGTGGTTGTATTTACCACCAAGACATCGCCATCCTATCCATCTGACGGATTGGTATTTTGCAAAATCAAACCAGCTTCAATTAATGCTTTCACTACATAAAGCTTTGAATCTTCAGAAATGGAAATAAAAAAGCAAGGGGAAGCCCCTTGCTTTTCCTATTCTGCTGGTCGATTTGGCCCTTCCAGCTTTTTATCGCCAAAGCCGGTTTTTTGATCTGTTACAGCACGGCCTTGTTTTTTGTTTTGATTATCCTTTTTTGGCATCATGAAACACCTCCATAAGTAGCTTGTGCGGTATTTCATTTTTCATGCGGGTTAATCATTTTGTCGAAGAGATAAATGAAAAAATGCCATATTGACACTTTCTTTGACGAATAGCTTCTAGTTTTGTCAATGCAGAAGGAAGCCTGAAAAAGAAAGAGAATTATTCCTTATAGATAAACGTGAGGAGGTTTTATAAATGAAAAAATCATTGTCCCAAAAGGAAAAGCTGCTTACGACGCTGACGGAAATTTATGATCAATTAGAAGAATTAGAGTTGGTACTCGAAGCATCTTTCTCAGACCTTCGCCTCAGTTTAAATCAAGAAGAAATGGAAAAACTAAAAATTCATGAACAAAGGCTATCGGTAATAGAACAGGAATTTGAAAATATAAACACTATAGTAACTGAAGAAGTTACTAGTTTGAATCCAAAACAGGTTTCAAGGTCCTTGAAACTTGAATTAGGATTTTAATTAACGCTAAAATAATAGAGAACTTTTTAGAGTAGCTTTGAAATATATCAATGCTACTTTTTATTTTGGCTGTGTTAAAGGCCATTGTTGATTTCGTAACTTGTTGATTGGAGCGCAAATCAACAGGCAAGTTTAACACAGCCTTTATTTTAAGAAAGGAACAAAAACAGATGTCTATAGAAATTGCCGATTTAACAGAAAAACTATTACACTATAACCGCTTATTTCTAAAGAATTATCAGGAAGCACGAGAGAAGGGGGTTAAAATGGATTTTCATGAAGTTATTAAACCTTTTGCTGATGAAGTAAAAGGGGTAAATGAAGAATGGAGAGGGTTAATGACAATCTGGCTCAAAGAGAACCCGCAAAAACATCTTCATTTGAAGCAAATCAATACTACATCTGAACATATCGAACAGCAGTCAATCCAATCCTTTTTTCCAGAAACAAGCCGTTCAAGATTTTTAAACACCAACCGAACAGTCGATTACTTTCTATTAGAAATAATAAAAGAATTACGTTTTTAAGAAAAGAGATGCTATGTAAGGCATCTCTTTTAAAGACTTATTTTGAATTTTCGATGAGGGAGTTTTCCTTAGAATTGTCAGGTATCACCGCGCCTTGTATTTCAAGTTCGCGGACAAGAAGGCGATATTCCTTTATGTCAATTTCGTTGTGAATATACGCTTTCTTAGCAAAATCCATTAATGCGTTAACGTCATCAGTGTTGTATTCCCGACTTTGAATAAATTTGCTTTTTAATTCACGAATATCCATATATAACTCCTCCTCCATCCTTTTTTTTATCGTAACACGAAAAAAAAGGATTTCTAGTTTTTAAAATATTTAAACTTTAGACAAAATTCTATTGTTTACGACATAATCGATTATTTCAAAATAATCACCAATGAGGGTAATTCATCATAAAGTGTAGTAATGAAAACGCGGAGGAGATGTTTGCCCATGTTCGGTAAAAATAGACCAAATCCCTACGTGAATTATGGATATTCGGGGCAAATGATGCACGGGGGGCCAATTAATCAGCAAAGGAATCATCAACCGATTCCATCCAATCAACCGTATCCTTTTCAAACGCCACAACCAAACTATAATTGGAACCCATATCAACAGCAAAATCCGTACTATCCACAACAATACCAACCATACGGCCAAAACTTTCAGCCTGGAACCGGTCAGCAAGCAGGGCCCTATGTAAATCAGCAATTTCAACAAAAGGATTCGCAATTTCTTTTCCAAAACCCCCTACAGCCACAGGAAGAAACGATGCAGCAAAATCAATATATGCCAATGAATGGATATCCAATGATGAATCCCTATCCAAAGCAAAATGCCATCCCTAAAAATCCAGGAGGAATGCAATCCTTTATGAACTCATTTAAGTCACAGGATGGGTCAGTGGATTTTAATAAAATGATGAATACAGCGGGCCAAATGATGAATGCGGTAAGCCAAGTATCATCGCTAGTAAAGGGCTTCGGTGGAATTTTTAAATCTTAGGAAAATAGGAAAAGACGGCGCATGCCGTCTTTTATGTTTTGTAAGGTACATTTCTCAAGGAAAAACATACCGGCATTATATTGAATGTATTCACTGACTTTTATTAATCTTCTATCTCAATAATTTTCCCTTTTTCTTGTGGAATTCGAATTTGCAATAATCCATCCCTGTAGGATGCTTTGATTTTCTTTTCGTTGATTGGTTGAGGAAGAGCTATCGTCCTAGACGATTTTTGATGAAATTGCCTCCGTCGAAATAATTGATTCTTATCATCTTCTTCGGTTAGCAGTTCATTATTTTCAACTGAGATAGTTAAATAATTTCCAACAGTATTTAAGTGAATTTGATCCCGGTTTACTCCTGGTAATTCTGCTGTAACAATGTATTCATTATTGGTTTTAACTGTTTCAACATGAAAGGATGCCCCTGAAGGAAATGGACTGTTGAAAAAATCATCTATGGATTGTAAAAACCCCCTTATCGGTTTTTCATTGAAAAAATCGTTCATTGATTTAATTAACTCACCAAACGGTTCAGGTTTGGCTTTCTTAGGGTTATTTTGATTTCCAGGAAGCATAGATGACATAGCGGTTCCCTCTCTTTCCAAAATTTCACACGATATCATATGCTTTTAGCAGAAAATAGGTGACTGTCATCTTTCGCTATTTATGAACGATTTGTTTCAACTTGATTTAATGTGATGTAAATCACATTAAAAAAGTCGCAGCCTTTGTATGCTTAAGCAGTACTTTAAGGAAAGCGAGGAAAAAAAATGTTCTGCTATCAATGTGAACAAACTCCATCAGGCGGATGTAAGGTAATTGGTGTATGTGGAAAAGACGAAACCATTGCCAGCTTACAAGACACAATTATTTTTGGTTTAAAAGGAATTGCTGCCTACCGTACACACGCCAACCAACTGGGGGTTACGGATCCTTTTGTAGATGCTACTACTCATGAAGCCCTTTATATGACATTAACTAACTCCAACTTCAATGTTCAGGAACATATCGATATGGCTATGAAAGTAGGGAAGTCAGCTGTCCGCGTAATGGAGATGCTTGATGAAGCCCATACGAAGTTATTAGGTATTCCTGAGCCAATCCGTGTCAGCCAAAATAAAATTGAAGGTAAATGTATTGTTGTTACAGGTCACAATTTATTTGCCTTAGAAGAATTATTAAAGCAAACCGAGGGTAAAGGAATCAATATTTATACACATTCGGAAATGCTCCCGGCACATGGGTATCCCGCATTAAAGAAATACTCTCATTTAAAAGGTAACATCGGGAAAGCTTGGTATGACCAACGTCGCTTATTTGAGAATTTCCCCGGTGCGATTTTAGCAACAACAAACTGTGTAATGCCAATTAAAGGTACGTATGCAGACCGTATGTTCAGCTATGAAGTTGCCGGTCTTGAGAATGTGCAAAAAATAATAAATGATGATTTTTCACCATTAATAGAAAGAGCATTAGAGCTTCCTGAAGCAGCGATTGATTCAGAAGAAACATTGCTGACCGGATTCCATCATGAAACCGTTCTAGGGTTAGCTCCGGAAGTAATTGATGCTGTGAAAGCCGGTAAAATTAAACGCTTCTTTGTAATTGCGGGCTGTGACGCACCGGGTAAGGGAGGAGAATATTACCGGGAACTTGCCACCTCATTACCTCCGGAAACGGTTATTTTAACAACATCTTGTGGGAAATTCCGCTTTAATGATGTTGATTATGGGGTTGTACCAGGTACAAATATTCCTCGTTATATTGATTTAGGACAATGCAATAACTCGGGCTCCACTGTTAAAATTGCTTTGGCACTGGCAGATGCTTTTGGTTGCGAAGTTAACGAACTCCCGGTAAGTATTGTTTTATCTTGGTTTGAACAAAAAGCGGTTGCAATTCTACTAGGTCTCTTTAGCTTAGGAATTAAGGATATCCGGATTGGGCCAAAACCGCCTGAATTTATTTCTGAAGGAGTATTACAGGTTCTTCAAGATACATTCAATCTTAAATTAATTGGAACAGCTCAAGAAGATATGGAAGAAATGCTTCAATTATCTGTAAAATAGTAAAAAAACGCAGTCATAGGCTGCGTTTTCAGGCTGTCGAAAAACCCTCGGCAGCCAATTATTTTATTCGATTACTTTAACAATCCACCGCGTTAATTTGTTATAATATTATTAGTATATTGGTTTCAACATGTCTGTTGATTGGCGCTCCAGGCACTTCGCTTTCCGCGGGCGTGCCGGGAAGCCTCCTCGTCGCTTCGCTGACGCCACTGAAAAAGTCCTTTTCTGCTAATAATGAGATTTCCTGCCAACTAAAATCCCAAAAAATTGCGTTTTTCACCATCAAAGTAGGGAGAGGAAAATGGTTTTCATCGATTTTTCAGTCAATAGTGGGGATGGTTTTTTCAGGGAATCACCTATTGCAAAATATCTTGGACTTTTTCAGTGGCCTCGCTTCGCTCCTGCGGGGTCTCCCCTGCCCCGTACCCCAGCAGGAGTCTTCGTGCCATCCGCGCCAATCAACGAGTGTTTTCAATAAAGACCTTCAGTTCAACTAATAAATAAAAAAATAAGTGGTTAATTCAATGTTTAAGCCAAAATAGTCTAGCCAAAGTGAATATGAATTTGTTTCTATTGATGAATTGGTACCTGATGGCCATCTTCTTCGTTTGATTGATAAATATATTAATTTTTCGTTTCTTCTTGAAAAGGTCCGTCCTTATTACAGCGATGATAATAATGGGCGCCCTACTGATCCTCTTATTCTTTTTAAAATGATGTTTATTGGTTATATTTACGGCATTCGTTCTGAACGTCAACTAGAAAGGGAAATTAGAACAAACGTTGCCTACCGCTGGTTTTTAGGTCTAAAATTCAAGGATCCAGTACCTCATCACTCTACGATTAGCCGGAATCGTCAACACCGTTTTAAGGATACAAATATTTTTCAGGAGATTTTTGATGAGATTGTTCTTCTTGCAATGAATCACAAGATGGTGATCGGTCGTGTTTTATTAACACGACATGTATGGGAGGAGTACAAGGAAAAGGTAAGGTTAAATCGCTTAACTAAATCGGGAAAAATGCTTTATAAATTTAGAAAGGAAAAATTGAGCGAAGCTTCGCAGACTCAAAAGAGCTGCACGGGCTTCGCTACTGCCGGTTACGGGGATTGAGGAATGCAAGTTAACAGGCTCTTCTAACTGCAGCCTGCCAAAATATAAAAAAGATTGCAATACACTTATCAAGGTTAGAAAAAGTGTGTTGCAATATTTTAGGTTGATTTGCCTCCCTGTTGATTGGAGCGGAGGGCACTAGACTCCTGTGGGATAGAGAGGTTACTGGAGACCCCGCAGGCGCCAAAAGCGCCGAGGAGGCTCCAGGACCTCCCCGCGGAAAGCGAGTGCCCGGAGCGGAAATCAACAGGCACTTTAGCAGGGAGAATCAATAAATTTGGTATTTAGATTCTGACAAAATAAAAAATTGCAGAGAAAAATACCCTTTCTCGACAATCTGAAAACGCAGCCATAGGCTGCGTTTTTTGACTATCTTATATAAGCTGGATTTCCTCCATAAGCTTTTCTATATCTAATATCATATTGCCGTCATTATCCACTTCGATTAATTCATCTTTCTTCATTTTTGTCAGAGTGCGACTAATTGTTTCTCTTGTTGTACCAATCATATTTGCAAGATCTTTATTAGTAAATTCAGATTTCAATAAAATTCTTCCATCTTCTAACTCTTTACCGTGCTTTTGGCCAATTCGAATAAGAAGTTTGATGATTTGCTCATATGTATTATTAAGGATCTGTTCTTCAAGACGGTTTTGTAAATCAACAATTTTTTCACCTAAAACTCTAAATACCTTAATGCAAAGCTCGGGGTTTTCAATCAGGACAGCTTCAAATTTGGATATAGGAACAGTGATTAATGTAGATGACTCCAGAACTTCAGCATATGCAGGGTAATCTCCTTTTCTGAAAAAGCCCACATGCGGGAACATTTCACCCTTTTTCATGATCGCTACAATTTGTTCTTTCCCATTCACATCACTTTTGTATACTTTGATTTTTCCGTTATAAATGAAATAAACATTTTCAAGCGGGTCCCCTTGAAGAAAAACATGGCTTTGTTTTTTCCAGTCCCTGACGATGGCAATGTCTGTGATTTTTGTTAATTCATAATCGTTTAATTCTCGAAAAAGGGAGAATTCAGATAAGACTTTTTTAATTTCTTCAATCTTCAATTCTTACACCACCACAAATAGATTAACTTATCCTATTGTAACAAAAAATTATCGATTACTTTAATAATTACTTATTAGTTCTATTGACTCATATGAAATAGCCACAAAATAGACAAATATTTGGTGTTTGATTGGAAAATAATTCTTGGCATTTTTGGATAAAAATATCCCGATTTTTCTTTTGTAACGAACGCTTATTCGATAAAATATATGTATTGAGGTGAGACCGATGATGAAAGTGAAAAAAAGTTTGCAGGAAATACTTGTTGATTTAAAACTAAAAGATCAATTTAATGAAAATATCATTACATGGAAGACCATTGAAGAAAAACAGGCAAAAACCGTTGTCTTGCCGGAGGACTTACACACGGTTTTAATCGATGCTCTTAAAAGTAAGGGAATCGGACAGCTTTATACCCATCAAAAAACTGCTTATGAAACAATTATGGCAGGAAGAAGTATTGTAGCTGTTACTCCTACCGCTTCCGGTAAAACACTTTGCTACAATTTACCAGTCTTACAAACGATTATAAAAAACCCTAATGCCAGAGCACTGTATATGTTCCCAACGAAGGCACTTGCTCAAGACCAAAAAAGTGAAATTAACGAAATTATCCAAACTGCGGGTGTAGATATAAATAGTTATACCTATGACGGGGATACGCCGGCAAATATTCGCCAAAAGGTAAGAAAAGCAGGTCATGTGGTTATTACGAATCCTGATATGCTGCATACAGCGATTCTTCCTCACCATACCAAATGGGTTTCACTCTTTGAAAATCTAAAATTTGTTGTCATAGACGAGCTCCATACTTACCGAGGAGTTTTTGGAAGTCATGTGGCAAATGTGATCAGAAGGTTAAAACGTATCTGCCGCTATTATGGAAGTAATCCTGTTTTTATATGCACCTCTGCTACCATTGCCAATCCTCTTGAGCTGGCAGAAACATTAACAGAAGAGGAAATGGTTTTAATTGATAATAATGGTGCCCCAAATGGAACAAAACACTTTTTATTTTACAATCCTCCGATTGTAAATAAACCTCTTAATATTAGAAGAAGTGCAACGCTAGAGGTTCGAAAAATTGCAGGAGAGCTATTAAAAAATAAAATCCAAACGATTGTTTTTGCTAGAAGCCGTGTAAGAGTGGAGATCATTCTGACGTATTTACAAGAATTGGTGAAAAATCAATTAGGGACAAAATCCATTATGGGGTATCGCGGAGGATACCTTCCGACCGAAAGAAGAAAAATTGAAAAAGGACTGCGTTCAGGTGAAATATATGGTGTAGTTAGTACGAACGCTCTCGAGCTTGGCGTGGATATCGGACAGCTTCAGGTCTGTATTATGACAGGTTATCCAGGCACGATTTCCAGTGCATGGCAGCAAGCAGGCAGGGCGGGAAGAAGGCATGGAGAGTCACTCGTTATTATGGTCGCCAGCTCCAGTCCGCTTGATCAATATATTATTCAAAACCCGGAATACTTTTTTAATAAAAGCCCGGAAACTGCCAGGATCAATCCGGATAATTTGATTATATTAATTGATCACATGAAATGTGCGGCATATGAACTGCCTTTTAAAGTTGGAGAGCAGTTTGGAAAAGTGGGAACGGAGGAATTACTGGAGTATTTGACAGAGGAACGGGTCCTTTATCAGAACGGAAACAAATGGTATTGGATGAACGATTCCTTTCCTGCTCATAATATCAGTTTAAGGTCCGCATCTCAAGAGAATGTTATCATTGTTGATCATTCAGATGTAGCAAATGTAAAAGTGATTGGTGAAATGGACCGTTTCTCAGCGATGACTCTTCTTCACGATGAAGCCATCTATTTACATCAGGGTACACAGTTTCAGGTGGAAATGCTTGATTGGGATGAAAAAAAGGCGTTCGTGAGTGAAGTGGATGTCGACTATTTTACTGATGCGAACTTAGCAATTCAGTTAAAAGTGTTGGAAGTGGACAAGCTTAAGGAAATGGCAGATGCAGAAATCGGTTATGGTGACGTAAGTGTTAGGGCAATGGCGACCATTTTTAAAAAGATCAAATTTGAAACACATGAAAATATTGGCTCAGGTCCAATCCATCTTCCTGAAGAAGAGCTTCATACGAATGCAGCATGGATCTCATTGAATCAACCATTGGCAGAAATGGGTCATGAACGATTAGAGCAAGGGCTTGTTGGGGCGGCACATGCCTTAAATCATATTGCTCCACTATTCGTAATGGCAGATCCTCAGGATATTCATGTGATTCCTCAAGTAAAGGCAGACCATAATGAAAAACCTACGATCTTTTTCTATGACCGGTATCCGGGTGGTATTGGCTTAAGTGAAAAAATCCATTCGGGGATGTCAGATGTTTTTACCGAAACCAAAAAAATGATAACCGGTTGTCAGTGCACCTCGGGATGTCCATCCTGTATTGGGACTGATTCAGTCAGCGAAACAGCGAAGAGTGACACATTAATAATTATTGAAGCCTTTTTAAAGCCTTCCAATATGAAGAGGGAAGTGCAGTAATGTCTTTAAAAAATAAATTAAATCGATTAAAACCGCATCTTTCTGTTGGCGTAAAGGAAGAAAAAATATCGAAGATTTCAGAGTCCGCCGCTATTAAGGTTCCGTTCCTTGAAAGTTGGAAAAAGGTTAACGTTTTCCCTTATGTCTTAGATCAAAATTACTGTCTAATTAGAGAAGTGAGATATCCACTCTCACAACAACATGGTCACTACCGTTTCAGTGATTTTTTAACTGCGGTTGATTTTTGGCATACTCAACCAATCAGTCATCCTCTTTCGGCAAAAGGGCATAAGGCAGAAGATTTTTTCTTTTTTGATACAGAAACAACAGGACTTGGCGGAGGGGTAGGTAATACGATTTTCTTGCTCGGGTATGCCAGTATTTTGGGGAATCAGCTTATTTTGAGGCAGCATATACTTCCAAATCCGGGCGCAGAAGTTCCTTTATATCAAAGCTTTTTGGAAAAAGTGAACTATAAAACACTCGTTACCTATAATGGGAAATCGTTTGATTGGCCTCAAGTTAAAACAAGACATACCCTTGTAAGGGAGCATGTACCAAAGCTGCCTGCATTTGGCCATTTTGATTTATTTCATGCTGCAAGAAGATTATGGAAGCATAAATTAGATCGATTAAAATTAACGATCGTTGAAAAAGAAGTTTTAGGTATAGAAAGAGTTGATGACATTCCCGGATTTTTGGCACCAATGATCTATTTTGATTTTATTGAAAGTAAACAGCCGGATGGAATGATTGGCATTCTAAAGCATAATGAAATCGATATACTATCGCTTGTTACTTTATACACCCACCTTTCCTTTCAGCTTTGTGGAATGGACATGAAACAAACACGAAAAGAGTCTTATGAGGTTGGGCGATGGTTTTCTACATTGGGGGAAAAAAATGAAGCGGAAAAAGTATTGACAAAGTTAGGAGAAGGAAGTGATTTTACTTCCTTTCAAGCGAAGCTCACGTTGGCCTATCAGCATAAAAAAGAAAAAGAATGGGAAAAAGCAAGAAGCTTGTTTGCCGATGTTGTCGATTCAGGAGACCCACAGATGATGATTGAGGCGTGTATTGAATTAGCTAAAATCCATGAACATAGATTAAAAGATATTAAGATTGCCATTAATTATTGTCAAAAAGCAATCGATATTGTCAAGTATTCTATTAAGATACCGATGCAAATATCTTTTGATATACTTGATCATAGATTGAAACGGCTTAGGCTAAAATCTGATAAAATTCAGGAGGAAGTGCAAAAATCGCCAAAAATAGTATAAATATAATAGGTTTTTGCAAATTGGATATATTGTAACAAAATATTCATATTTCTATTTAAAAAACCAGAAATTCCATATTGTTTATCATGGTTAAACAAGGTAAAATGTTAAACTGTATTGAGTAAAAAACGACTTTAAAAACAATATGGAGCTGGTAATATGTATAAGGCAATTCTGTTTTTATTTTTTATTGTCGTTTGTTTGACTGGTTTTGTTTTTACAAGCTTAAAAGATAGCTTTTATTCATTTTTATAAGATTAGAAAGTTTAAATTATACAACTTTGAGAACAGTCTAGTTACATCGACTAGCGGGTTTTCTCCACGAATAAGCAACCTTCGGGCAACTCAAGGTCGTCGTTTTCGCTTTTCTTGTAAAAATAGGTATTTTCCTTAGTACAAGAGTAGTCCTTCCTTCATAGGCTGTTAATGTAAACAGAATATTTGAAGGGAGAGCTTAATATGTATCTTGGAACCAATTTTATGCCGCCAGTCATTCATCCGACGAACCAAATTGTGAACCATACGTTCTCAACAACGGTGGTGCCACATATTCATCCAACACACGTTACAACAATCAATCATCATATGTACCAACATAAACATTACTGTACGGAAACAGCTTCATGTGCTGAAGAGGTATGTAATCAGCAAATTAACTGTTGCCCAACTCCTATGCCTTGTGGACCGTTTGGACCGGGTTATGGAGCAGTCGGCCCAGGGTTTGTACCGGGAGGACCGGGACCTGCTAATGTACCATATATGGGTCCTAGACCTTATTAAGAAAAATTGCAAGGGCTTTATTAGCCCTTGTTTTTTCTATTTGTGTTAATATATGATATGCTTTTTTTGCAATAATGTTTGTCCTATTTTTAAAAATTTTTTCTCAAGGAGAACGGACTTGAATAAAGTATTGGCCATATCGGGTTATAAACCTTTTGAATTAGGTATTTTTCAAAAAGACCATCCATCCGTTTTATTTATTAAGAAAGCAATCAAGAAAGAGCTACTTTCCATGATTGATGGCGGGATGGAATGGGTGTTGATTAGTGGTCAGCTGGGAGTGGAGCTTTGGGCTGCGGAAGCGGTATTTGAGTTGCAGTTAGAATTTCCTGAGTTAAAGCTGGCTGTCATCACGCCTTTTTTAGATCAAGAGGCAACTTGGAATGAGAACAATAAAGAATGGTATGAATCGATTCTTGCACAGGCGGATTTTATTGACTCTATAACCAAAAAAAGCTATGAAAAGCCATGGCAATTTCGAATGAAAAATCAGTTCTTTATTGAAAAAAGCAATGCTCTGCTTCTTATGTATGATCAAGAAAAAGAAGGAAGCCCTAAATACTTATACGAAATGGCTACACAATATCAAAGCCATCATCCATATCCTATCCGATTGATTACATTTTATGATTTGCAAATGATTGTTGAGGAAGAAGAATTTAAAAGGTCAGATTTCTGAATAGAATCATGAATTTCTAATATCTATTATTATAATGTGGAAGGGTTTTAGCAATTAAATTACTGAAAAATGAAAGAAAAATTGACAAAAGAACAAATTTTTGAAAAAATAATAGGTAATGATTGGCGAATACTGAGGTGATTTGAATGCTGTCTGATAAAGTAAAATTAACTGCTAAGGATATATTAGAAAAAGAGTTTAAGACTGGTGTACGTGGGTATAAACAAGAAGATGTCGATAAATTTTTAGATTTTATTATTAAAGACTATGAAACCTTTCATCAAGAAATCGAAGATCTTCAGCAAGAAAACCTTCGCTTGCGTAAGCAACTCGAAGAAACTTCTAGAAGACAACCTGTATCCCAGCCGGCAGGTACAACTAATTTTGATATTTTGAAACGTTTATCCAATCTTGAAAAGCATGTTTTTGGGAATAAACTATACGATTAACAGATTGTGCCACAGTTTCCTAATAAAAACATTGAATTAACAGCATGAAATACATATAATAATAAATGTATTCATTAATTACGTTCGGGTAATCGCTGCAAAATGCATCATGCAAATTGTAGAGGAAAGTCCATGCTCGCACGGGCTGAGATGCTCGTAGTGTTCGTGCCTAGCGAATTCATAAGCTAGGGCAGCAGGCTAAACGCCTTGTTGACGGCCGGGAAAATACCTAAGTCCGTTCAGGATATGGTATGAATACCTATAAAAGTGCCACAGTGACGTAGCCTTTTCAGAAATGAAAAGGGTGGAACGGGTAAACCCCACGAGCGAGAAACCCAAATAATGGTAGGGGCACTTTCTCTGAGGAATTGAACGAGGAGAAGGACAGATTCATCTGGATCTGTAGATAGATGATTACCACCTAAGTACGAGACACTTTGTGTCGTTTGTAGTACTATGGTACAGAACATGGCTTACAGGACGTTATTAATGGGAAAGTAAAGCGCATATATAAGCTCTCCTAATGTGGAGGGCTTTTTATATGTTTACTTTATTGTAATTGCATTTGATTCTCGTTTTTGGTTTATAATGAAAAATATACATATAAGGAAATAGGTTAAGGGTGAAAAAATGGGAAACTTTCAATTAATAGCTACCTCAGCAATGGGTCTTGAGGCATTAGTGGCAAAAGAAGTACGATCACTTGGATACGACTGTGAAGTGGAAAATGGGAAAATTACCTATACTGGAGACGAATATGCAATTGCTCGCAGTAATTTATGGCTGCGCACAGCAGACAGAATCAAAATAAAGGTTGGCGAATTTAAAGCTTTTACCTTTGATGAACTTTTTGAAAAAACAAAATCATTGCCATGGGAAAAATATTTGCCTGAAGATGCAGAGTTCCCTGTGATTGGAAAGTCCGTTAAATCAAAGCTATTCAGTGTTTCAGATTGCCAGGCAATCGTAAAAAAAGCTGTCGTCGAAAGAATGAAAAAACATTATAAAAGGAATACTTGGTTTGAAGAAACAGGGGGCTTTTATCGTATTGAAGTCGCTTTGTTAAAAGACGTTGCTACAATTACGATTGATACAAGCGGCCAAGGGCTTCATAAACGCGGCTACCGTGTGGACCAGGGTGAAGCACCGTTAAAGGAAACACTTGCAGCTGCGCTCATTATGCTTACAAATTGGAAGCCTGACAGACCTTTTATCGACCCTTTCTGTGGATCGGGAACGATTCCAATCGAAGCGGCAATGATCGGCCAAAATATCGCGCCGGGTTTTAACCGGGAATTTGTTTCAGAAAGCTGGAATTGGATTTCACCAAAGGTTTGGGATGAAGTTAGAATAGAGGCAGAGGACACCGCAAATTATGACCAGCCACTTGATATTTCAGGCTCAGATATTGACCATAGGATGGTGAAAATCGCTCAAGAAAATGCCTTTGAGGCAGGTCTTGGTGACCTAATCCATTTCAAACAAATGCAGGTGAAAGATATTTCTACTTCCCGGGAATATGGGGTTATTATCGGAAATCCGCCTTACGGAGAAAGACTAGGTGAGAAAAAAGCTGTCGAGCAAATGTACAAGGAAATGGGTCAGGCATTTAGTAAGCTTGATACTTGGTCCATTTATATCATGACATCCAATGAAGAATTTGAACAATTTTATGGAAAGCCTGCAACAAAAAAGAGAAAGCTTTTTAATGGATTTATCCGTACAGACCTCTATCAATACTGGGGGAAAAAGCCGCCGCGTCAAGATCAGGAGAAATAGAACTTACTGTTTTTTTACATTTCTATATAGTGATTGGTATATCAATTTTAATATGACAAGGTAGCGTCTACTAAAAGGCGCTATTCTTTTTTTGGAGGGTTATTATGGAAAGCCGAATGCCATTTGTCGTTTCAAAAACTGAATCATTTTACGATAAATTAAGTGAATGGATTGGCGACTTATTTTATGATATTTTACCGGAGGTAGGGTTCGAACTGAGGGATGAACAAATTTTCATGGCTTTTCAGCTTGAAAAAGCTTTTAAGGATAAGAGGGTAATGTTCGCCGAAGCAGGAGTTGGAACGGGTAAAACGATCGTATATTTACTTTACGCTATAATGTACGCAAGGTATACAAATCGTCCATCCGTGATTGCCTGTGCCGATGAAACTTTAATTGAACAACTTGTTAAAAAAGAAGGCGATATTGCGAAACTGGAAAAGGTCTTGGGACTGAAAATTGATGTTCGTTTGGCTAAATCAAGGGATCAATACTTATGTTTAAAAAAGCTGGATCAGGTAAGGAATAATGATATAAATGATGACATTGCTGATCTGTATGATGAGCTCCCTGATTTTATCCACTTTGGAGGGTCAATGCAACAGTTTGAGAGGTATGGTGATAGAAAGGATTACCCATCCTTGACAGATGAAAAATGGGGAGAGATCAGCTGGGATTCGCTTCAGGATTGTTTTTCCTGTGAAAAGCGTCATCGCTGCGGACTTACCTTGAATCGGGAATATTACCGTCATTCCGAAGATCTGATAATTTGTTCGCATGATTTTTATATGGAGCATATTTGGACAAAGGAATCAAGAAAACGTGAAGGTCAGCTTCCGCTTTTACCGGACCATTCTTCCGTTGTATTTGACGAAGGCCATCTCCTTGAATATGCGGCACAGAAAGCGCTAAGTTATCGTTTCACAGATTATACGCTTGAAACATTGCTCACAAGGCTGATGGAAAATGAAGTTCGTGAAAAAACGTTGTATACGATTGAAGAAGCCCTATTAGAAAATGAAGCTTTTTTTGATACGATTTCTAAATTCTCTACAGCCTCTCACGGCTCTGAAAAACAAATCATTACCAAGCATCCTTTGGTGATGAAATGCGGCAGGAAGCTGCTGAATAGGCTTCAAGCATTGGAAGAAGAATTGGTGTTTGAAAGTGAGTTATATGTGATAAATGAATATGAGTTAAAAATCGTTGAAGAATATTTAGAGCAAATTACATATTCTTTAACCCTTTTTCTTGAGGAATTGAATGGAATTACATGGTTTGAAGTAAGCGGAGGCGAGCGGACTCTTGTCATTATGCCAAAAATGGTCGAAGAAGTGATGAGAGAAGAGGTATTCTCACAGAAAAAACCTTTTATTTTTTCATCAGCAACCTTGTCCAATCAAAAATCGTTCGATTATATTGCTAACAGTTTAGGTGTTAAGGAATTCTTGTCCTTTTCTGTCGCATCCCCTTTTGAATATGATGAAAAAATGAAGATATATCTTCCGGAATTCTCACAGGACGAAACTGATAAAAAAATCAGCTATCTCATTCAAATGGTTCAGCAATCAGAAGGAAGAGCCCTGATTCTTTTGAACAATAAAGACGAAATACATCGATTGAAGAAAAGCATTCCGAATGAAATTATGTACCCCATTTATTTTGAAGGTGATGAAGAGATTAGTACACTTGTGTCAAAATTCCAAAATGAGGAGCATGCGACTCTATGTTCTATTCATCTTTGGGAGGGACTGGATATTCCAGGAAGATCTCTTGAAAACGTGATAATCTATTCGTTGCCATTTCCACCGAATGATCCTGTTTTTACAGCAAAAAGAAATGGAGTTGCTAACCCGTTTGAGGAAGTGGATTTACCATATATGCTTCTTCGTTTACGGCAAGGGGTAGGCAGATTAATTCGAACCGAAACAGATCGTGGATCAGTTCATATTTTATTGGACGAGGATATTGATAAGAATGTCCTTGAAAGGATTAAAAAGGTACTGCCCACTGAGGCAATTGAAAGTTAATAGAAGAAAAAAAGGTCAGCCCGGCATGTAGAAAATACATTTAGGGCTTGGCCTTTTCTTTTTATCTCCCCAATAATTTAAGTCCTTCCGGTGTCATTTTGTCAGGAGACCACACTGGAGACCAGACAAGGTTTACTTCTACATTTCTCGTTTCCTCAATGCCTTCAATACTATAGCGAACTCCGGAAGTAATACTGTCATGGAGAGGGCAGCCGGGTGTTGTTAACGTCATGGTGATGTGTACGTCAGCTTCATTACTAATTTCAACATTATAGATTAAACCAAGATCAAAGACATTAATATTTAATTCCGGATCATAGACACTTTTTAATGCGTTTAGGACTTTTTCTTTTAAATTCATGATAAACACCTCACTATTTTTTTATTACGCTTAAGATACAAAGGGCAATAATGATAAATACAACTGAAAGAACAAATTGGCCAATATTAAAGAGAATGGCTGTTTTAAATACTAAAGCACAGAAGATGATCAAAACCGCAAAAATAAGTAATGAAAATAGAGGGACAACGATTTTTTCATTCATCATCTCCTTTAACGAAGGAACAGATTGCTTGCCGATTTCCTTACTGTATTTATAGGTCCACCACAGAAACGGCACAATTTTATATAAATAGCCGACAATGCTAAGTACAATCCATAGCAATAAATACGTATAAATTAGTGGCCCAATTAGTGTTGCAAATTGGTTACTCCATAAAAGTATAAATGCTGTAAAATGAATGATATTCCCAAATCCAATTGCGGATAATGCGAAAATAAATGGCTTATCAAGCTTTTTTTTCAATCTCTTTTTAATGATAATACATATATGCCAACTAAAAATCGAAAATCCGATTAGAAGAAATAAAAATCCGATTTTTAAAGAAATTGCACTATTAATGAAAAAAGAAATTACTGTAATGACAAGACCGGATACATAAAAGCCGTATACGTATCTTGAGTGCACCATTGGAAAACCATGGGATAAAGAAAACATCGGGACCATTTTATAGGAAAATCCGAAAATTAAAAGGGTAAACCAGCCGGTTACGCCCATTAAAAGGTGGCTTTTGAAAATAGATTGATAATAGTAAGAACCCAACCCGGTTTTTAGGCAATATATTAATGTAATTCCTAGGAATATAGTAATAAACAAGCATGCCAATGCAGTACCAACAAATGCTGTAAGGATATTCGGTTTTGCTTGTTTACGTAATGTCATAAACATTTGAAATAAAAACATTAATATTCCTAAAAGGGTAAGAATTCCCGGAACGAATGCTTTTTGTGGTGCCCAATATAACATAGCTGCAAATGTTGCAATTCCTGTTGCGGTAATGAAGAATTGAATATAACCAAATCGCTCATTCCATACTTTCGTTAAAAAGGCAACAGGTATAAGCTGATACATTGAACCCATCGCCACCATTAATGCCCAGCCTAAGACAAGCAAGTGGGCGGTGGACCATATCGCCGGAATTCTAAAATTTCCATCTACTACCATTTGTCCGTTAACAAGTAACAGAATTTGCGAAATGACTAAAGCAAACATACTAAATAATATAAACGAAAATGGTAGCTTAATATTTGTTTCACTTCCTAAATTTTGAGGAAGCATGATATTTCACCTTCTTATCGGAAGATTTCAATTTTAAAACTCCCGTCGTTTTGTTGTTCTGTTCGTTGCCTAAAGCCCAGTTCTTCTAACTGTTCATAAAGAAACATCGGTCTTCTGTCATTTATAATTGTTAATACTTCTTTTTCCCCTAAGCTTTCCAATGCGGCAAGAGTTCTCATCATTGGCTGTGGCGGCTCAAGCCCGCGATTATCGATAAACATATCCCTTCACCCAACTTTCTCTTACTTTTGCTTTTTAATAAATGTAACCTTCCAGTGATTCTTCTCTAGCTCCTCTTCTTCATGTGTGAAGCCTTTCGCTTTTAAAACTGCGAATAATGGAACAGGTTTAAATGGTGCGTGAAGGACAAAGATATCATTATCGTTTAATTCCTTTATTGCCTCCATTATTTTCTGAAATGGTTCTATTTTATTTTTAAAATCCTCTCGGACATCAAGCTCAATGATTCTTTGATCCATAACAACATCTCCTTATTTTTATATAGAAAACTCTAGCTTTAATCTTCAATTTTAATAAAATAGCTCTTGTTGCAATCCTTCTCGATCGATTAAATAAAAGCCATCATCGTCCTGGTTTATATATTCTTTCTTTTTTAAATGATTAATCGTTCTGCTGACGGTTTCTCTTGATGTGCCAATCATATTAGCCAGTTCACGGTTTGTAAATTGAGTTGTCAGCTTGAACTGATTATCTTTTTTTTCACCGTTGGATTTACATAGTCTTATAAGAAGTAAAATAATTTGTTCATACGTATTATGGAGGATTTGTGACTCTAATCTTCCTTGTAAATCAACAATCTTTTCTCCTAACACTTTAAAAAGCTTAATACAAAGTTCCGGGTAGGAAATAAGAATTTCCTCAAATTTGTCAATTGGGATTACGATAAGATAAGCATCTTCCATAATCTCAGCATGTGCCGGAAAACTACCTTGCAAGAAAAATCCTGCATGGGGAAACATTTCTCCCGGTTCTAAAACCGATACGATTTGTTCCTTTCCGGATAAATCAGTTTTATAAATTTTGATTTTGCCTGTATGAATAAAAAATACTCGGTCAAGAGGGTCATCCTGCATAAAAACATACATCTTACTCTTATAAAAACGAGCCTGTGCAATCCTTATTATTGGATCCAGTTCCTCAGTTGACAACTCCTTAAATATCGGGACAACCGATAATCTTTTTACAATATCCTCTTGCTTCATTAACATCACCTTCATGTTATTAATTCTTATTTAAATACATTGTAGCAGTGATTTCACAGCGAATATGTGACCTCCATCATAGGAGAGGAATTTTATGAAAATAATTCTCAGTGGTGTGCTAAAAATCACAGGAGTTGGATGAAGAGCTTCACTTTGTGACATTCCTGTGAAAGTTACAATACGAAATGTAAAGAACAAGAGAGGATGAAAAGGCATGGAAATACAACGAGGAACACCCACGAAAAAAGTGGTAAAGGAAAACAGGAATGTACTGTTAAAATCTATTTTAATTATTACACTTTTGATAAGTTTCACTGTATTGTTAGGCGGTGGATATTGGATATTTAAAGAACAGGCACCTAGACCGGTAGAGGTTACCAACGAAAAAGGTGATGTTTTATTCACAAAAGAAACGATTATGGGCGGTCAGGCAGTTTGGCAAAAATATGATTTAATGGATTATGGTACAGTCTTAGGTCACGGATCGTATATGGGTCCGGACTATACCGCTGAATCCTTAAAGATTTACACAGAAGGAATGCAAGACTTTAGAGCAAATGAAAAATTTGGTAAAAAGTTTGCTTCATTAACGGAAGACGAAAAATCGGTTATTAAAAATAATGTAATCAAAGAAATGCGGAAAAATCGTTATGATAGCAGCAAAGATACATTGCAGCTAACAAATGCACAAGAATATGGACTCAAACAAGTAAGAGGATATTATAAAGGAATCTTTACAAAAGGTGACGGTTGGGGATTAAAGGCAAATCTAATAAAAGATACAGATATGCCAAAAGATAATCGTGCCTATGTAGCAAAAGGAGATCAAATTACCCAAATCTCTGACTTCTTCTTCTGGACTGCATGGCTTTCAAGTACTGTCCGCCAAGGGGATAAAATTACTTATACGAATAACTGGCCTTATTATGAAGATGCAGGAAACCATGTATCCTTCTCAGCAGTTTGGTGGAGCGGAGCAAGTGTAACACTATTTGTCTTAATGGTTGGAATTATCCTTTATGTTTTCTACCGATACCAGTTTAGTATGAGAGAAGCGTATAAAGAAGGGAATTTCCCACGAATTGATTTAAGGAAAATACCGGTAACGAGTTCACAGATAAAAACAGGAAAGTATTTTGTTATTGTATCGATTTTATTCTTTGTACAATGTATGTTTGGAGCATTACTCGCTCACTATTATATAGAACCGGATAGTTTCTTCGGAATGAAATGGATTCATGATATTCTTCCATTTAATATTACAAAAGGATTTCACTTGCAGCTTGCGATCTTCTGGATTGCTACAGCATGGTTAGGCATGGGAATCTATGTAGCACCACTTGTAGGAGGCTTTGAGCCAAAGAAACAAGGCTTATTGGTAGATATTTTATTCTGGGCATTGGTTGTCCTAGTTGCAGGAAGTATGGTCGGTGAGTGGCTCGGTGCAAATGGCTATTTAGGGAATAACTGGTTCTTATTAGGTAACAATGGTTGGGAATATCTTGAGCTTGGGCGTGTTTGGCAGCTTATTCTGATTGTGGGAATGTTAATCTGGCTATTTATTGTTTATCGTGGTATAAAAGCCGGACTTAAGAAAGAATCAGATAAGGGCGGACTCATCCACCTCTTGTTCTACTCTGCGATTGCTGTACCTGCGTTCTATATTTTTGCATTATTTATTAACCCGGATACAAGCTTTACCTTTGCTGATTACTGGCGTTGGTGGATTATTCATTTATGGGTAGAGGCTATTTTTGAAGTATTCGCAGTAGTTGTTATTGGATTCTTATTAGTTCAAGTAGGTTTAGTAACAAAAAAATCAACTGTCAGACAATTGTATTTCCAATTGATCCTGCTTCTTGGCAGCGGTGTAATCGGAATTGGCCACCACTATTATTATAATGGTTCAGCTGAAGTATGGCTCGGACTTGGAGCCGTTTTCTCTGCAATGGAAGTAATTCCATTAACCTTGTTAATTCTCGAAGCATATGAGCAATATAAAATGATGCGTGAGGGTGGGGGGAACTTCCCATACAAAGGTACTTTCTGGTTCTTAATTTCTGTTGCCATTTGGAACTTGGTTGGTGCAGGTGTACTTGGATTCTTAATAAATCTTCCGGCAGTCAGCTATTTTGAACATGGTCAATTCTTAACACCAACGCATGGTCACGCTTCGATGATGGGTGTTTATGGAATGTTTGCGATTGCATTACTTCTTTACTCATTAAGAAACATTGTAAAACCGGAGGCTTGGAATGATAAATGGCTAAAATTTAGCTGTATTATGTTGAATGCAGGTCTTGCCGGAATGGTGTTCTTATCGTTACTTCCTGTTGGGATAATTCAAATTAAAGACGCTTTCGATCATGGATATGCTCATTCCCGTTCAGCAGCCTTCTTACAAAAGGATATTGTGCAAACATTATTAACATGGCGTGCTGTTCCTGATTCCATTTTCTTAATCGGTGTTATTGCATTAGTGATATTCTGTGTCAAAGTTCTCTTCCATTTACGTAAACCAACACATAAAGAGAATGAAATGCTGCCAGTTAAAGATTTGTCTCTTGATGAAGAATAATAAAAAAAATCCGCAAAGGCTATTTTTGCGGATTTTCTTCAATTTTTGCCAATCCTTCATTACAATCAAAACAAAAGATTTCTTTCTCTTTTGTTAAAACACCATTAAGAAAACCTTCTAAACAATAGATTTCCTTTCCGCAACCTTTGCATGGACCAACTAATTCTTTCATTTCTATTCCCCCTAAGTAGTTCAATAAATAGTGAAAAAATCATCTTCAAGGTGTGATGATATTCACTATTGATTTGCTAATCGTTTTTTATAATAAAAGAGTAGAAAATAAATTAAAAGGAGTAAAAATAATGCAAACTTTCGCAATAACGATTAATGTACCGGATTACCCTCCACGTGAAAAACATCCGCCTATTTTAAATGGATTTGACGAGTTAAAACCCGGAGAAGTTATGCAGATTGTCAATGATCATGATCCAAGACCGCTACATTATCAATTCATGATGGAAAGAACCGAGCAATTCACTTGGGAATACCTTGAAGAAGGCCCTGAAAAGTGGCGGGTAGCCATTGCAAAAAAGTAACCCGTAATTAAAGGGTTTTTATAACCCGATTGGTCAGTTAACCCTCTAAAGCATTTTATTCTTCTATTCACTTTATTTTCCAGGGGACATCCTCTTTTCCCTATAATATTATTTTACAACAGAATTCATATTCTGTTGTTTTTTTTAGCTAAAAAGAAAGTATAATTAATTGCGCAGATTTAAATAAAAGAGGATGATTCTATGTGAATCATCCTCTTTGAATACTATTCTGTTCTACCAAGTTTTATACCCTTTGACACCTGGAGGAGCATTTTGAATAATATCAATAAACGGTATCGTGTAAGCAAATAAGATAAGTACAGCAGTGATGCCGAGCCATAATTTCCAGTTTTCAAATACCATTGGTGCTTTTTCTTCTATATTTTCTGCTTCACCCACAGGGAATTCTTCTTCTCCTTTAGGAGCAAAGAAAGCTAGATTAACGAAAATAATAATAACTAGGATAATGCCGATGAAAAGGATCGAACCGCCAACTGCTTGGGCGATTTGATATGGAATCCATTCAGCTGCTTGCTTTGCCCCACCGTAAGTGGAGAAAGCAGAACGCCGTGGAGCACCTAGAAGTCCTTCGGCATGCATCGCTCCTGACATGAAAACCATTCCGATAAACCAAACCCATGCTTGGACAATACCTAATTTATTCATTGCCTTGGTTAATTTACGTCCTGTTAAATGGGGAACAAGCCAATAAGAAATACCAAAGAACGTTAAGACTACGGATGTTGCCGCTGTTAAGTGAAAGTGACCTGTTACCCAAATGGTATTATGAACAACTTCATCCATTTGGTTTGAAGCATTAACAATCCCGCCTGCACCGGCAGGGATAAAGGATGCCATTCCGATAAACGGAACTGTAAAGCGGGCATCGTTCCATGGAAGGACTTTGAACCAGCCAAATAGCCCTGTAGCTCCTTTTGAACGTCCATTTCTCTCAAAGGTTGCAAATAATGAAAAAGCAGTCATTAATGATGGAATTACAACCATGAAGGTTAAGACAACTTGGATAAATTTCCAAGCGGGATCAATTCCAGGCTCTGTTAATTGATGGTGAAAACCAACTGGAATGGAGAAGAGCAGGAACAAAAGAAATGATAAACGAGCTAAAGGATCTGAGAAAATTTTGCCTCCTATTACTTTTGGGATCACTGCATACCAACACATATAGGCTGGAAGTAACCAGAAATAAACGAGCGGGTGTCCAAAATACCAGAATAATGTACGGCTAACTAAAACATCAACGGTAGGAACGATTCCAAGTGACCAAGGAAGCAACTGGAATAGAACAGTCGTTGCGACCCCAAGTGTTGCGACAATCCACATAACCGTATTAATGACTGCCATAAAGCTTAACAGCGGACTTAGTTTCCTGGGGTTATTCTTCCGCCATTTTGCATAAGTCATAATTTGTGCTGCACCGTCAATCCAGCTTCCCACTACAACAAATGTTAAGCCTAAGTAGAAAATCCAATGGGCCTGTAATGGCGCATAGAATGTATAAAGGACGGATGCTTTATTAAGCAATACCATTGTTGCCGCCATAGCAGTTCCTGCCAGCATAACCCAAAAACCAATCCAACCGGTACGGCGTGCTGCGGCTGAATGGGTGCCGGCTGTTCTGCTTACCGCTGCGTATTGGAATCCCATAATAAAGAAAGTTGTCAAAACAAGACCCATCATAACGCCGTGAACTGTTAAAATTTCGTAATAACCAATCCCAAGAGGGAGTTCAAATTTTCCTGATCTGACTAGGGCTTGTAATAAACCCATGAGGCCACCTAGGGCAAGTGCAGTAAAAGCCACATAAAAATGGGCCATTGAAAGCTTTGCATCCCTTGGGTCTACTTTTATTTTTGCAGTAGAGTTAACCATTATTTTACCACCTCAATCTTCGCACTCATTAAATGGTGACCGGCACCACAGTATTCATTACAAACAACTAAGTATTCTCCAGCTTTGTCGAAGGTAGTTGTATATTCGCTGACATAGCCGGGTTCCAGCATCATATTAATGTTGGTACCGGCGACTTCGAAGCCGTGAACAACATCCTTTGTTGTTGCAATAACTCTTACCTTTGCACCAAGAGGAACCTTAACTTGAGCAGGATTATAAGAGAAAGTTTGAGCAACAAATACTAATTCATAGTCCCAGTCTTTTCCTTCGACCTTGTGAAGTCCCGGTTCATTAAAAGGCTTTGTTTGATCCACCTTTGTCGGATTAATCGTAGTTAAACAGCTTGCCGGTTTATTTCCAAGATAGAATGCGCTTACACCAATTGTTGATAAGAAAAAGACCAGTGCCCCGATTCCAAATATAAGCCATATTTTTTCAAATTTATGCAAATGCATAATTTTTCCCCCTCTCTATCTTTAAAAACGTTTAAGGTATAAGAAGTAGACGCTTGCCCAAGTGACAACGATAAAAATTCCCAAAAAGAAAACGGATGCTAGTGTCCCTTTAAGAGAAGAACTGTCTTCAACTTCTGTTCTATGTTTTGTTTTCAGTTCAGCTTTTGCCATCCCCCTGCACTCCCTTCAGAAAATTGAAAAAGAATAAATTAGTTCTCTTTCATAATACAAAACAATCGTGAAAGAAAAATACGAAATTTGAAAGTTCACAAATTGTTCATTCCTTAGTTTATTACAATGTTAATGGTAATAACTTGCTATAACAGTGATTTATGTCACAAATGTCAAATGTGCAATGTGACGAAAATGTGAATTCTCACAAGCAACCTGTGATAAAAGTAGTTGAATAGGATTGGCGGATGGGAGATGGGAGGATCATAGTTTGTTTTTGTCACAATAAAGAATTTTAAAAATAAAATGAAAATATATACCCTACTTAGCTTCGGATGAGGGAGTGTATCCTTTTGGAAAAATATTATTGTGAACAATGCCGCCTTCTTTATAATGAGGAAGAGAACTGCAAAATCTGCGGGCTGCCGGCAAGTAAAAAAATTATTATAGAGGTACAAAAGCAATCGGAAAAACAATAGGTCGTTAAAACACCAGGTTTTTCATTTTTTGAGGAACTGGAAATGATTATGTAATGTACAGAATCAAAATCCGGGATATAATTTAAGAGCACAACAACAACCTTCAAAACGTTTGCTTCCCTGTGGTGGGGAAGCTTTTTTTTGTTTTTTAATAAGACAGAAAGCCTTTACATATTGCTGCAAGGAATCCGCATAATTTTTAAGTTTCTGGAAAAAATATCCTCATATACATTAAAGGAGAAATCAAGATGCCATCGATCATTTCAGTTGCTGAGGCAGTCCCTCCGTTTGAAATAAAACAAGAACAAGCTTCGGAATTTGCTCGAGAGCTGTTTTCTGAATCATTTAAGGATATCGAACGGCTCTTAAAAGCGTTTCAAAATGGACAGGTTGAAACGAGACATTTTGTCAAGAATATTGAATGGTTTAAACAGGAATACTCATTTGAAGAGAAGAATAATACCTATATTGAATCAGCGGTCGAACTGGGAAGGGAAGCAATCGAGAAGTGTTTAACTAATAACAGTTTCTTAGAAAAGTGCATTCCTTGTGAGGAGATTGACGCTATTTTTTATATCTCGACTACAGGAATTGCCACTCCCAGTATTGAAGCAAGAATCATGAATCAGCTGCCGTTTACCTCCCACACAAAACGGACACCGATTTGGGGGCTTGGATGTGCCGGCGGAGCTGTTGGATTATCGAGAGCTTATGAGTATTGTCTGGCATTTCCTCAAGCAAAAGTTCTTGTATTATCCGTTGAACTCTGTAGTTTAACCTTTCAAAGAAATGACCTTTCAAAAAGTAATCTAATCGGTACTTCTCTTTTTTCCGATGGAATTGCCTGTGCATTGGTTTGCGGTGATGCTGTAAATATTGCAGAGTTTAGAAAAAAGAGAGCCTCACCGTCTATTATTGGAACACAATCAACACTAATGCCGAATTCCCTGGATGTCATGGGGTGGGATATCAGAAATGAAGGCTTATTTGTAATATTTTCGCGTGATATTCCACATATTGTTGAAGAATGGTTAAAGCCGAATGTTAGCGGGTTTTTAGCTGACAATCATATGGAAATGGGGCAAATCGACTATTTTATTGCCCACCCGGGTGGAAAAAAGGTTTTAGATGCTTATGTAAAATCGCTTGGGCTCCCTGCATCAATGACGGACCTTTCCCTTAAAGTTCTAAAGCAGTTTGGTAACATGTCCTCAGCAACGATTTTATATGTGTTGAAACAGGTTATGGAGTTGGATATAAAAAAAGGAGCACATGGACTTGGTACAGCACTGGGACCGGGCTTTAGTTCAGAATTGCTTTTAATGAGGTGGATTTAAATGAAGGATTTCATCCCATTTCTTGCTTTCTTGGCCATTATCATTGTTCAGCGTATTATAGAACTATTTATAGCAAGACGAAACGAAAAATGGATGAAGCAACGAGGTGCAATCGAATTTGGTAGGAAGCATTATCGGTACATAGTGTGGATGCATATGTTATTTTTTATTTCTTTATGCCTTGAAAAAATTTTATTTAACAGAGAATTATCCTACATTTGGCCAGTTTTAGTTCTCATTTTTTCGATCGCGCAAATAATTAGGATTTGGGCCATTTTTTCTTTAGGTAAATATTGGAATACAAAAATTATTGTATTACCAAATGCCGGCGTTGTTAGGAAAGGGCCATACCGTTATATTAAGCATCCTAACTATTTTGTCGTATCTATAGAGCTGACCGTCGTGCCATTGCTGTTTGGAGCTTATATTACGGCTGTACTTTTTACATTTCTAAATTTCATCATGCTGTCAATCCGTATTCCGGAAGAAGAAGTAGCACTGAAGAAGTTGACTGAATATGAAGGGATATTCCAAAATTGTAATCGCTTTCTCCCAAAGTTGTTAAATAAATGTGACAGTTAACATAGTTATGTTGAAAATGATTATCACCTATGTTAAACTTTAATTAACGATGAAAATCATTCTCATTGAGAATACGGATAAGGAAGGTGTAATAAATGACTCTTGCTTTAGTTGGCGGCACGGTTATTATTTATGCATTTGTCATGAGACACGTCTTAAGGAACATATCACATTAATTAATTTAATTCCTAATTAACGCCAGGGAGCAATCTCTGGTTTTTTTTATTTAGTAGTGCTAGGTAAAAAATGTCAAAATGGATGAACACTATGAAAAAAATCACTAATATGGTTATCAAGATAGGAAAAGTTTGAAAAATCGTATAAAATAAAATTATAACTATCTTTTAAGGGGAATTAGATTCATGGTCCAAACAGCGAACCAGCAAGAAACCATTCAAACATTAAAAAGTAAAATTATTTCTATATATGAAAACATAATTGAAAATAAGGATTACGATCAGGCCGAAAAAATAAAGCAACTAGCAAAAAAAATGGAAAATGGTGAGTACACAATTGCATTTTGCGGGCATTTTTCTGCCGGGAAATCGACGATGATTAATCGTGTGATTGGTGAAAATTTATTGCCATCCAGCCCTATTCCGACCAGTGCAAATCTCGTAAAAGTAAAAAGCGGTGAAGAATATGCAAAGGTAATCTTCAAAAATGAAAAACCACGCATTTACCTGGAACCATATGATTATGAATTAGTAAAAAATTATTGCAAAGATGGAGACCAAATAGAGGAAATTGAGATCAGCCACGCTGATTCCGGATTACCCGCAAATGCGGTTATAATGGATACCCCCGGCATCGATTCTGCTGATGATGCTCATAGGATTGCCACGGAATCAGCGCTGCATCTGGCCGATCTTATTTTTTATGTAATGGATTATAACCATGTCCAAGCGGAATTAAACTTTTTATTTACAAAAGAATTAACAGAAGCAGGAAAAGAAGTCTATTTGGTCATTAACCAAATTGATAAACATAAAGATGAAGAACTGAGTTTCCAAGATTTTCAAAAGAGTGTGATGGATTCGTTTGCCTCATGGGGCGTAAAGCCAGCTCGAATCTTTTATACATCATTGAAAAATCCAAACCACCAGTTTAATGAATTTAACGGGCTGCAGGAATTTATTTTTAATAAATTGGCCGCTAAGGATCACTTATTAATGCCGTCTGTTTTTCATTCCTTAAAAAAAATAACCATGGATCATTTATATCTGTCTCGGAAAGTGGAAGAAGAAGAATTGCTTCCAATTTTAGAACCTTTAAATGAATTATCTGAAGAGGAACAAAAGGAAATAACTCAAGTCTACCGGGACCTCCGGTTGTCCCTAAAGACTATTACGGAGGAAATCGAAAAAACGCAGAAGGATTTTGATCAGGAAATTACAAAAATATTGAAGAACGCTTATTTAATGCCATTCCAAACAAGAGAATTGGCGGAGGCTTTCCTTGTATCATGTCAGCCGGAATTTAAGGTCGGATTTTTATTTTCAAAACAAAAAACGATCGAAGAAAAGAATTTAAGACTTGAACGTTTCTATCAAGATATGCTTGAGAAAACAAAATCACAGCTTGAGTGGCATTTACGCGAGTATTTGCTTTGTATCTTAAAGGAAAAAGGTCTTGACGATAACGAATTAACGGCAAAAGCTCAGGCCTTCTCGATCCAAATTTCCACCGATTTATTGGTTCATACAGTAAAGACCGGTGCCAGGGTTTCCGGTGAATATATCCTTCACTACACAGAAGATGTTGCTAATGTAATAAAAAAAATGGCAAGAGATGAGATATCTGAATTTAAAGTTTTATTATTGAAGTCATTAGGTGAAAAAACAACTAAACAAAGAGAACAGTATAATAAGGAATTTATAAGGATTGAGCAATATGTAAATGCATTAACTGAACTCAATAAATTTGAAGAGAGAATGACACTCAAAGAAAAAAGATTGGAAGCGTTACTAACACAGGTAAAAATCATCCCGGATGATCAGTATCATTTGTTTAATCAAGTAGAAGAGGAAGTGGAAGTGATTAAAGGTCAGGCTAAGGTAAGTGTGCCTAATATTGAAACTTCCATCCCTAAAGTTTCTCAGTCTTTTTCCGCTGCCAAAAGTCAAAATGGGACGGTCCAGTTGGAAAATCCCTATTTAAAACAAATGATCGATCAACTCCATAAATCATCCGGGCTAATCAATGACCTGCCAGGGTTTCAAAAGCTCAGTAAGGAACTGGAGGAAAAAGCGGAGAGATTGGAGAATAAGGGCTTTACTGTGGCGTTATTTGGTGCCTTCAGCGCGGGCAAATCTTCTTTTGCAAATGCCTTAATGGGAGAAAAAGTCCTGCCGGTATCACCGAACCCCACGACTGCAACAATTAATAAAATAAAACCGGTTACTGAAATGTATCATCACGGAACGGTTCTCGTTAAATTTAAAGAAGAAGCTGCAATGCTTGAGGATATAAACCGTTCTTTAAAAGTGTTTGATTTACAGGCAGGCAATTTTGAAGAAGCTTCTAAAACAATTGACCGGATCATGGTTGAACAAGGACAAGAAGGTGTCCCGGAGAAAACCCATTTTGCCTTTTTGCAGGCATTTAACAGAGGTTTCGACCTTTATGTAAAACATCTAGGGACAGTCTTGGAAACAGATTTAAATGAATTTAGCGATTTTGTCGCTAAAGAAGAGAAATCCTGCTTCATCGAATGGATTGAACTGTATTATGATTGTGAATTAACCCGAAAAGGAGTCACGCTCGTTGATACACCCGGTGCCGATTCCATCAATGCCCGTCATACAGGTGTAGCTTTTGAATACATTAAGAACTCGGATGCGATTTTGTTTGTAACCTATTACAACCACGCTTTTTCAAAGGCAGACAGGGAGTTTTTAATTCAACTTGGCAGGGTGAAGGATTCCTTTCAAATGGATAAAATGTTCTTTATTATTAATGCCATTGATCTTGCTGATAGTGAAGAAGAAAAAGAGACAGTTGCTGCTTATGTTAAAGAACAGCTTGTTAAATATGGCATTAGAAATCCACATCTATTTTCATTATCAAGTCTGCTGGCAATCAATGAAAAAATTCAGGCTGCAAACGAGTCTCACTCAGGAATGTTCCTATTTGAGCGTGCGTTTTACCAATTTATTTCAACTGATTTAACAGAAATGGCTATTAACGCTGCAGGAAATGAATTAAGACGTGTCCAAGAATTGGTTATAAAACTTATTCATAGTGCACAGGAAAACAAGACCATTAAAGAACAAAAAAGACTCGATATTGAAAAGCAAAAAACGATGATTGAAGGGTTTTTGGGAAAAAATGGAGTAGAAAGCTTGCAGAATCGTTTGTTCCATGAATCCGAAGAGCTTATTTTTTATATTAAACAAAGAGTATTTCTTCGTTTTAGTGATTTCTTTAAAGAGGCCTTTAATCCGGCAACGCTTCGAGATGATGGACGCAATTTGAAAAAGGCAGTACAAACGGCTCTTGATGAATTTCTGGAAAGTCTCGGTTTTGATTTCGCTCAGGAAATGAGAGCTACAACCGTTCGATTGGACAATTTTGCAGAAAAGTTACTGTCTGATTACCAAGCAGTGGTAATTCGAGGGTTACATGAAATCAATGAAGATCTTTCGTATTCTAAGTTTGAAATGGACCATGAAGGAATGATTGACTTCGATTCTGCCTTTAAAAATCTAAATAAGCAAATGTTTACCAAAGCTTTGTCCTATTTTAAAAATCCAAAAGCTTTTTTTGAAAAAAATGAAAAGAAACTTATGAGTGATGAGCTTTATAATACGTTATCATTAAAAGCAGACGAGTATTTAAGCAATGAAAAAAATCGTATGAAAAGCTATTATGCTGAAGTGCTGACGAACGAATTTAATCGGTTATTAAGCGAAATAACCAGGCAGACAGACGATTTTTACTTAAGTCTTCTTTCGGCATTAGATGGGGATATTTCTTTAGATCATTTGATTCAAATAAAGCAAAAATTAGAGGAATTTTAATAAATGAGGGGGAGCTAAAATGAAATTTGTTCTCGACAAAGAGTGGTTGCTGAAAAATTTAAACGAAAATAATGTAAGGATTGTTGACTGTCGCTTTTCACTTGCAGAACCGGAAAAAGGCAAAAAAGATTATGATATTAGCCATATTTCCGGTGCGGTTTTTTTTGATCTTGAAAAAGATTTATCGGGTGATGTCGGTGAGCATGGGGGAAGACACCCATTGCCAAACGTAGACGAGTTTGTGGGTAAGCTTGAGCAGGCCGGCATTGATGAGCATACGATTGTAGTTGCTTATGATAATGGTGAAGGCGCCTATGCGGCTCGTTTTTGGTGGCTTCTTCACTACCTTGGTCATGAGAAAGTGTACGTGCTTAATGGGGGATTTAAAGCCTGGAATGAAGCGAACTTTCCTGTTTCAGCAGAAATTCCTATCTTTGCAAGGGCAAATTTTCATGTTAACAACGATGCAGATTTATTAGCAGATATGGAAGAAGTAAAAGCTGCCGCATTAGGCGGGACGAATAACGTAATTTTGATTGATTCCCGAGAGGAAAAAAGATTTTTGGGAATTGAGGAACCGATTGATAAAAAAGCAGGGCATATTCCTGGAGCCATTAACAAGCCATGGTTCGAGGGACTTCGTCACGGCCAATATAAGGCGGTTGAAGAACAAAAACAAAGGTTTTCGGAGATTGATACTGAAAACCGGGTTATTGTTTACTGTGGTTCAGGTGTGACGGCCGTGCCGAATTTTTTAGCGTTAAAAGAGGCCGGTTTTGAAAAAGTTAAGCTCTACGTTGGAAGTTTTAGTGACTGGATTTCCTATGAAGAAAATGAAATTAACTAATTTTTTGGGCTGACTTATGTTATAATGAAAAACATGTTGTTTTTCATTTAAGGAGGACTAAAAATTGGAAAATCAAAAGCCTTCGCTCATGCTTGTAGATGGAATGGCTCTGTTATTTCGTGCTTTTTACGCTACTGCCGTTACAGGGCAATTTATGATAAATTCAAAAGGAATTCCAACCAATGGAATCCATGGCTTTGTTAAGCATTTATTTACCGCAGTATCTTCCTTTAAGCCAACACATCTTGCAGTTTGTTGGGATATGGGCAGTAAAACCTTTCGTACTGAAATTTTCTCGGATTATAAGGGAAATCGGGGAGAAGCACCTGTTGAACTTATACCGCAATTTGATTTAGTAAAAGAAGTAGTTTCTTCGTTCGATATACCAAATATCGGATTAGCAGGCTATGAAGCAGATGACTGTATTGGAACGATAGCTAATCAGGCCAAAAATGATGCCAATGTCTCAATTTTAACGGGTGATCAAGATATTCTTCAGTTACTGGAAGAGAATATTTCAGTTATTTTATTGAAAAAAGGATATGGCAATTACCTTGTTCATACACCTGAAACTTTTTTTGAAGAAAAAGGGATTAAACCTCGGCAAATGATTGATTTAAAAGCTTTAATGGGTGACCCAAGTGATAATTATCCGGGGGTAAAAGGGATTGGAGAAAAAACGGCCCTTAAGCTCTTACAGGAATTTGAGCATGTTGAAGGGATTATTTCCAATCTGGATAACCTTTCAAAATCAAATAAGACAAAAATTGAACAGGATCTGGAAATGCTTCATTTATCGAGAACATTGGCAGAAATTAAGTGCGATGTTCCCGTTAACTGCGACTTAGAAGAGGCCGGTCTTAGAATTGAAAAGGAAAAAGCATTGAATAAATTAATGGAATTAGAGCTTCGCGGTTTGCAACGAATATTGCCATTGGATGAAGCATATGTTTCATAAGTAAGGTTGTCTCAATCAGAGACAACCTTTTTTACTTTTCAATCAATATAAAATGGCAAATTATCGTTATTTTGTATTTTTCTTTTTGGCGGCATTTTCTAATTTACTCTTTGGTTCCTCAGCAAATTCGGCATCCTGTCCGTATCCTTGCGGGTTTACCCCGAGAGCTTTGACACCGCGATTTCTATTTTGGTTTTTACTCATCCATGATCACCTCCTGTGATGTTAGTATTTCCAGTGGGAATAATAAAACTCAGGCATTCGAACACTATTGGTAGAGGTGATCAAATGAACAAAGGTGTTTATTTAGCACTTTTTAGCATTGGACTGGCACAAGGAATGAAAATTCCAATTCATTATTATAAAAAGAAGGAATGGCGTCCTGAGCTATTTTTCGAAACAGGCGGTATGCCCAGCTCACATTCGGCAGGTGTATCTACGCTTACAACGTATATTGCACTACGGCAGGGATTGCCTACCTTTGATTTTGCTCTCTCACTTATTTACGGGTTAATTGTAATGTACGATGCACAAGGCATTCGCCGTCAAACTGGTGAACTAACCTTAAAAGTGAATTCATTGAATGATTTAATGGAGAAAATCCGAAAAGAGGAAACTGTGGAATTTAAACAAAATACTCCAAAAAGATTAAAAGAAATGTTGGGTCACCGGCCGGAAGAAGTAGTCGGGGGTGCATTATTAGGTGTATTAGTTGGAATTGCCGGCCATGCCTGGACAAAAAAGGATAGAAAATGGTCGAATTTTAAGTTAAGATTTTAAAGGGATGTTGTAGATTGTATGGAGAGGGATGTTTTGGTCTGTGCGGACAGTGGAAGAATTTTTGCACTACTTGCAAGGAAAAGGATTTCAATTTCAAGAGGATGCAATTGGTTTTATATACTTTGGAAAACACTATACCAATGCTCCTGATGAAATGATTAACACAGCCATTGAGCTGACATTAAAAGCACAAAAAAGCTTTGATTGCAGTTTTTATGTCTCATTGCTAGAAACATTAATGTTGAACAAGATAAAGTCAAGAAAAGATGCCATAAAATTTGTCAAAGAAAAAGAATTAATGGCAATATAGGCATAAGAAAAAACTCCCTTCTAATCCGAAAAAGGGAGTTTTTTTGGATAAGGAGAAGTCCTTACGCTGCTAAACGGGCGCTTCCGCTTTTCATATTAGCCTTCCAAGCTGTTTTTTTTTCTTAATAATAAGGGATTTTTGCCCGTTGGAAGCTCAGCAAAAACCATGCCGGCAAAGATGAGCAGACAGCCGAATAAAGCACTATAAGATAAGCGGTCATGTGCCCAAAAATAACCTGTAATCGCTGCAAAAACGGGTTCCATGGCAAAAATTAATGCAACCCTGGTAGCCGAGGTATATTTTTGAAAATTGGTTTGGACAAAAAAGGCAATCGCAGTTGCAAAAATGCTTGTAATGATTAAGGCAATTAATACATCATGTGAAAGCAAAATCTTCATATTAATTGACTTTTTCCAATTCTCAAAAAGAAAAGCAGAAACTATTGATAAAATGGCAACGGTGGTAATTTGAATGACAGTTAATAATAAGGTTGGATACTTACTGCTATATTTTCCTGTGAAAATAATTTGTAAAGCAAAACTGATCGCACAAATAAACACAAAACCATCGCCCATAGTTAAGCCTGTGACATCTGTCATTGTTAACAGAAAAAGACCAACTGTAGCAGTCAATACACCAAATACTGCATTTTTATTTGGATATTGTTTGAATAAAAATAATGAGAACAAGGGAACAAAAATAACATTTAAGCCTGTTATAAATCCCGCTTTTGAAGTTGTTGTATATAATAACCCATTGGTTTGGGTTGCATAACCAAGGAAAAGCCAAAATCCGATGAAAACTCCTGAAAAAACTAATTTGACATTCATAAGCTTTAGCTGTTTCCTCTCAAAAATAAAAAGACATATAATAAGTAAAATGGCAGCAGCTAAAAAACGAATTCCGTTAAATGAAAACGGTTCAAGCGAATCAATCGCATTTTGGACTAAAACAAAGGTAGTACCCCAAAATAATGTGACAAAAAGCAAGCTGATATCTGCAAAAATAGGTTTTTTCATGATGCCTACTGTTCCCCCAATGTATTTTTTCGGATGGCCGTTCTTGCAAGCTCATCAGCAACTTTATTTTCAATACTAGGAATCCATTTCATAAAAAACAAATCGAACTTTTTTGATAGGTCTAATGCCTTTTCCAATAAGGGAATATAGAGTTTGTTTTTAACAAATTCTTTTTCGATAGCCCTATTGACTAATTCTGAATCCGTTCGAAATGAGACCAGTGTACTTGAAAACCCTTTATCTAAACATATTTCTAATGCTTTGATCAGTGCATGATATTCTGCCTCATGATTAGACATGATTCCTAGAGGGATCGAATATTTTTCAACTGTTCCATTACCTTTAATAAAAATTCCGGCACCGCTTGGTCCTGGATTACCGGCGCTAGCTCCGTCTATATATACTTCAATCAAAATGGTATCCTCCATGTAAGTATTTACTGAAAAGTTTATCATATAATAACACTTTCATGCAGGAATAGATTAATTCTATTACTACATTAATAAACTGGGTATGATAAGAATAAATAACTAAACATAGTATAGTAAGAAAAGACGTTTAATAGTAGAGGATCCCATTACTATTTAATATCGAAATTATTTCAAGAGAGGCTGGCAAAAATGAAATATAGGCTTGAATGGAAACATCAATTAAAAGGAAGCGAAAAAATTCAGTTTTCTTCTGAATGGGTTTCTGGTGATATAGCTATCCTTGCTGGAGAAGAGCTTGAAAAGTCGGGTAAAGCAAGTGACCTGTATTTTTATGATGAAAAAGGGACATCTTGGATTTTGAAGGAAATGAAAAAGCTGCTAACGGAAATCGAGGAAGATCCTCATGAGATTATTGTTTATTTTGATGGCGGGTTTCAAAAGGAAACGAATCAAGCAGGCCTCGGTGCAGTTATTTTTTTCAAGCAAGGAAAAAAGAAATACCGAATCCGGGCCAATGAACGATTTGATGAAATGGAAACAAACAATGAAGCAGAATATGCTGCTTTTTACTATGCTTTAAATATTTTAGAGGATTTAGGAGTCCATCATCTTTCTTGTGAATTTAAAGGTGATTCACAAGTAGTATTAAAACAGTTAGAGGGTGAATGGCCTTGTTACGAAGAAACACTGAATCGCTGGCTTGATAGAATTGAGGAAAAGATAAAAGCACTCGGAATTGAACCGAAGTATACGGCCGTTTCAAGGAAAGATAACAAAGAAGCTGATAAATTGGCCACCCAAGCATTAGAGGGGAAAGAAATTTTTGCCAAAACATTAATTTTATAAGAAAACGGGGGTGCCAAACTTATGAAGAATTCAGAAAGAAGGGAATTATTAAGTCATGTTGAAAACTTAATGGGCGAATACTGTGAGGGCTGTTTTTTGCATCAGCATTTAAAAAAAGAGGGAGGCCGGAGATTGGCACACCGTTTTTGTATTTCACAATGTACGGTTGGAGAAAAGCTGCAGGAATATGGGAAAAAACTATCATAAAACCACAGTTCAAATTATGGAAAAATAAGCGAATAAAAAAGGCCAACGGACTTCGTTAGCCTTTTATTGGTTATTATAATTTTAGGATTAAAGTTTTACTACGTTAGCAGCTTGTGGTCCGCGGTTTCCTTCAACGATTTCGAAAGAAACTTCTTGGCCTTCTTCTAATGATTTAAAGCCATCACCTTGAATTGCACTAAAGTGTACGAATACATCGTCGCCGCCTTCAACTTCGATAAAACCGAAACCTTTTTCGTTGTTGAACCATTTTACTTTACCGTTTTGCATGTACTTCTTCCTCCTAAGCCTTTCAAGACACTTCTTTACGAGTGCCAAGTTAAATATTATCATGTTTCAAAGCTCGCATTATATATGCTTTGTTCATTGTTACATGACGATTTAAATATACATCAATGATTTTGGTCAGTCAAGGAATGTAAACGGTTTTTTACCCAAAATATGAAGGGTTTGTATAATTTTTTGTAAATTCTGAAATTTAACTTTGTTTTAACATAAAATTCTCACTTTCTCATAATGTTTAAATAAATATATTTACATGTAGAAGGTGGGGACAGCGTGTACCGTTTTTCAATTAAGGGTGAAGAATGGATTTTAAGATTCACACCGCAGCTGTTGCTTGTAAATGATGAAAAACAAGAAATATTGCTGTCATTAATCAATATTGCGAATGAATTATCAGCTTTTTCACATGGAGATGCATTACTCATGTTTACCCAAAAAGGTGAAGCCATTGTTATTGATGTTGAGAGAATACCCTCATTTATTTTAACAGTTTCAAATATTATTCCTGAAGAAAATTGGTATAATCAGAATGCAACTTTAAAACCACTTAAGAAAATATAAAGCCTTCTATCCCTTTCAGTCTAAACAATTGGCTGAAAGGGATTTGTTTTGTTGTTATCATTCCCTCTTTACGATTAATAATGAGAATGGGTAAAATGGAATCTGGGAAGCTTTAAAAAAGAGGAGCAATCATTATGAAATTAATTATTGCCGAAAAACCGGATCAAGGGTCTACCCTAGCTTCAATTTTTAAGCATAAAAAACAGAATGGTTTTATTGAAATTTTTCCAAATGAATTATTTAACAATGGTGCCTATGTAACTTGGGCAATAGGACATCTTTGTCAACTAGTATCGCCTGAAAAGTATCAATCCGGATGGAAGAAATGGTCGTTAGAGACATTACCGATGCTACCTGAACAATTTGAATACGAGGTAACAAAAGATAAAGCAAAGCAGTTTGCTGTCATCAAAAAACTGGTTTCGAATCCGGCGGTCACGGAAATAATTCATGCAGGTGATGCAGGAAGAGAAGGAGAATTAATTGTCCGGAATATTCTCAAGTTAATAAGATGCCGCAAACCAATGAAAAGACTGTGGATTTCTTCTTTAACACCAAATGCTATCAGAGAAGGGTTTAAAAAGCTTTTGGATGAGCAGGATACTCGAAGCCTATATTTTGAAGCCTATACGAGAGCGTGTTCTGATTGGGTCGTTGGCATGAACGCCTCAAGGCTCTATAGCCTGCTTCTTCAAAAACAGGGCTTTTCGGACGTTTTTTCAGTAGGAAGGGTACAGACACCAACCCTCGCCCTCATTGTTAAACGGGAAATGGAGATTGAGAATTTTAAATCGGAGCCGTTTTGGGAGGTCAATGCTCATTTTTTAATAAATGGCAAAAAATATAACGGAAAGTGGCAGAATGATAGAGAAACTCGAGTTAAAACCAAAGAATTAGCTGAGAAAGTGGCTGCTTTTTGTCGGGAAAAGCCTGCGGAGGTCTCAGAGGTTCTTTCGGAAAGAAAGGAATTTTTACCTCCTCTGCTTTATAATTTATCTGCCTTACAGGCAGAAGCAAATAAGCGTTTTAAATTCTCACCGAAAAAAACTCTGGATGTCCTTCAAAAACTCTACCAAAAAGGAAATGTTTCATATCCTCGTTCGGATTCTCGTTACGTAACAAAAGAAGAGGCTAATACTTTCCCGGATATTCTTAACAAGTTAAGTAAAATTAAAGATTTTGAAACATTTTTTCCATTACCGGTCAGCTCTCTTATGGAAAATAAAAGATATGTGAATGAAAAAAAGGTTACGGACCACTATGCAATTATTCCAACCGATCAAATACCGAATGTCAGCAAACTTGGGCCGGACGAACGGAAAATCTATGATTTAGTTGTAACAAGCTTAATTGCTGCCCACTATAATAAAGCAGTGGCAGAATATACTACTGTTACGACCTTGGTAGATGGACGTGCAGCATTTATTTCGAAAGGTAAGGTCCAATTAGATGAAGGATGGAGGAGAGTCCTGCAGCAGAAGGACCATGATGATGAACCATCACTCCCTCCCCTCTCAAAAGGAGAGCAGGGACTAACGAAAAAAGTAGAAGTAAAAGAAAGTCAGACACAGCCGCCCAAGCGCTATACCGAAGGTCAGCTAATAACCTTAATGAAAACGGCGGGAAGACATATCGAAGATAAAGAGCTTGAGAAAATACTGACGAGGACTGAGGGTCTTGGTACAGAAGCAACAAGGGCCGGAATTATTACCATGCTAAAGGACCGTCTTTACATTGAAGTCAATAAGAATTTAGTTTATGCGACGGCAAAAGCAAAAATACTCATCGAGGCAATTGGTCAAGAAATTCTTGCATCACCGGAAATGACTGCCAAATGGGAACAGAAGCTCAAAGAAATATCAGAAGGGTCAGCTTCCCCTAAGCATTTTATGGAACAAACACAAAAAATGGTCATGCATTTGATTTCGTCCGGAATTGGCCATTCAGCAAATTGGGCATTTTCTGAAGAGATTCGAGGAAACTTTTCGCCTGTGAAAAAGAAAACAAGGGCATTTACAAAATTGGGACCTTGCAAAAAATGTGATGGTTCGATTGTCGATAAGGGAAACTTTTATGGCTGTACGAATTTTAAAACGAATAAATGCGACTTCACCATTTCCAAAAAAATATTAGGAAAAAATATTACCCAAAAGAACATAAAATTGCTGCTTTCAGTGGGAAAAACCGACCCGATCGAGGGCTTTACGAATAATGAAAAAATCTTTAATGCAAGTCTTTACTTAGATGAAAAGGAAAAAAAAGTTAGATTTTTATTTGAAGAAGTGCATATCAAATAAATTAAAAATTTCACTTATCTTGAAGTTTTAATAAATTGAAGGTAAAGTGATAAAGTACCTTGTCACTAAAATTTATATATAGTACACTTTTAATGATTATTTTTAATGGAGGGTACGGGATGCCAACACCTAGTATGGAAGATTATATCGAACAAATTTATATTTTGATTGAAGAAAAAGGATACGCTCGAGTCTCTGATATAGCGGAAGCGTTGTCTGTTCATCCCTCCTCAGTAACAAAAATGGTTCAAAAACTAGATAAAGACGAGTATTTAGTCTATGAAAAATATAGAGGGCTTATTTTAACATCGAAAGGTAAAAAAATTGGTAAGCGATTGGTTTATAGGCATGAATTGCTTGAACAGCTACTAAAAATTATCGGTGTAAAAAATGAAAACATTTATAATGATGTAGAGGGGATTGAGCACCATTTAAGCTGGGATTCAATTGACCGTATTGGTGATCTTGTACAGTTCTTTGAAGAGGATCATTCCCGCATTGAAGCATTAAAAGACATTCAAAAACAAAATGAAAATGAATAAAAAGGAAGCACCCGGCAATGCCGGGTGCTTTTTAAAATAAGTTTGGATAATGATCAAATGATTGCTCCATGTCCGGCATTAAATAAACATGGCCATGAGTGTCTATTTTTGCTTGTACTCCATCAAGTAATCCACTTTCCGCCTCCATTAAGGCTTTTCGATAAGAAATAACCCGACCTTCAGAAGTAACAAAGCTAATAATGTCCCCAAAATGATTACGATGAATGGCTACTAATTTTTCCACTGCAATTCCTCCCTTTTACTTTTATTCTTTCTACATTGTACGAATAATAAACAAAAAGGGATTTAGGTTTTTTAATTGAGGCTCTTTTCGTAACCTTGTTGCTTTTAAATCTTAATAAAGTTCATTTACTAAGTTTCTAGGCAATTTTCGCAAATGTTCTTACGAAAAGATGCCACGAAACTTCTAATTATACGGGTGATAAACTTATACGAAAAACAACAATCTATGCGAAAATAGCCTTAATTGAAGAAAGAAAAAGGCGGGCCATAATTCGGTCCGCCTCTGCTCGCTATTCCCATATAAATGGCGTTTCCTGATAAACATAATAATTCAGCCAGTTTGAAAAGAATAAATGGCCGTGGGATCGCCAACGATTTATTGGCGGCTCGCTTGGATCATTATTAGGAAAATAGTTTTCAGGGATATGAATTTTCAGTCCTTTATTAACATCTCTTTTATATTCCTGTGCAAGCGAATCAGATTCGTATTCCAAATGTCCTGTTATCATCACATGCTTCCTGTCACGTGATGCAATTAATAAAGCCCCTGCCTCTTCTGATGCAGCTAACAGCTTTAATTCAGGATTATTTTTAATTTCCTCAATGGATATATCCGTATAACGGGAATGTGGAGCATAAAACTGATCATCAAAGCCCCGTAAAAGGATATCATTTTGTTCAAAAATCCTGTGCGAATAAATACCTGAGCATTTTCGCGTCAATTCAAATTTATCAATGTCATAATGATAGTAAAGTGAGGCCTGTGCCCCCCAACAAATATGTAATGTCGAGGTAACATTGGTTTTAGACCAGTCCATTATTTCTTTTAACTCATCCCAATATTTTACTTGCTCGAATTCTAGTAGCTCAACGGGAGCACCCGTAATGATCATGCCGTCAAATTTATGGTTTTTGATATCAGAAAAGGTTGTATAAAACTGTTCCAGATGCTGCTTACTAGTATGGGTAGATTCATAAGAGTTGGTCTTTAAAAATTTGACATTGATTTGCAGTGGCGTATTACCCAAGTGTCGTAAAAGTTGGGTTTCCGCTACTTCCTTTTCAGGCATTAAATTTAAAATCAGAATATTTAATGGTCTTATGTCTTGGCAATTTGCCCGTTCATCGTCCATGATGAAAATATTTTCCAGTTCCAGAATTTCTCGTGCCGGTAAGAGCTTAGGTATATTAATAGGCAAGTGACTATCCCCTTTTTTTCAGATTAATAAAAATAATATAATACATTTAATAGCCGTTAGGGATATTAAATTTGATATTTTTTTAAAATTCGGTCATTAACATTATAAACATAATAATAAATTCAGAAAAGGTATATAATTTGTTCATAATTAAATATCTTAACAAATTGTTGATTTGTTACAATAATTTTGGGCGTTTTTATTTTTTAAAGAAATGTGAGGGATTAAGTTGGAAATGAAGACATCAGTTAAGTCCGACATTGAAATTGCACAAGAATCAACAATGAAGCCGATTGTCGAAATTGCTAATAAGGTTGGCTTGGAAGAGGATGACCTTGAGCTTTTTGGAAAATACAAAGCGAAAATTTCAAATGAAGCTTTAGCAAAAATAAAAACAAATGATAACGGCAAAATCATTCTTGTTACTTCAATAAATCCAACACCTGCCGGAGAGGGGAAGTCTACTGTAACGGTCGGGCTAGGTGATGCCTTCAACCGCATTGGAAAAAAAGTAATGATAGCAATGCGTGAACCTTCATTAGGACCAACAATGGGAATTAAAGGCGGAGCAACCGGCGGCGGATATTCTCAAGTACTGCCTATGGAAGATATTAATTTGCATTTCACTGGCGACCTGCATGCCATTACGACTGCCAATAATGCACTTGCAGCATTAATTGATAATCATTTGCAACAAGGTAATGAGCTTCAAATTGATCAAAGGCGGATCGTATGGAAACGTGCGGTCGATTTAAATGACAGAGCACTGCGAAAAGTCATTATCGGTCTTGGCGGACCTCTTCAAGGAATTCCGAGGGAAGATGGTTTTGATATTACAGTTGCTTCAGAAATTATGGCTGTATTATGTTTGGCTTCCGATTTGAAGGATTTAAAATTACGATTATCAAGAATGGTTATTGCTTATAATTATAAAAAGAAACCAGTAACAGTTGCTGACCTTGGAGTTGAAGGTGCTTTAACACTGTTACTTAAAGAGGCGGTAAAACCGAATCTGGTCCAAACAATCGAACATACGCCTGCGCTTGTACATGGCGGCCCGTTTGCCAATATTGCTCACGGGTGTAATAGCGTAATTGCTACCCTTGCAGCCTCCAAATTAGCTGATTATGTTATTACTGAGGCAGGATTTGGTGCAGATTTAGGAGCGGAAAAGTTTTTACATATTAAATCACCAAGTGCGGGCATTAAACCTGAAGCTGTTGTCATTGTCGCAACGATCAGGGCTTTAAAAATGCATGGAGGGGTTCCAAAAGCTGAGTTATCTCAAGAAAACATTCCTGCTCTTACCCTTGGGTTTGCGAACCTGCAAAAACATATTGAGACAATTAAAAGTTTCGGTTTGCCAACAGTTGTTGCCATCAACAAATTCATTACTGACACTGATCAGGAGATAAATACCTTGCTCGAATGGTGCAAGCGAGAGAATGTCCCGGCAGCCTTAACTGAAGTTTGGGAGAAAGGTGGAGAAGGTGGAATTGAGCTGGCAGAAATGATTTTAAAGGTCATTGATAAGGAAGAAAACAAGTTTCATCCTTTATACGACATATCAGATTCGATTGATACAAAAGTCCGAACCATCGTTCGAAAGGTTTATGGGGGGAAGGATGCCGAGTTTTCTCCAAAGGCAAAAAAACAACTTCTTGAGTTTGAACAACTTGGTTGGTCCAATTTGGCTGTTTGTATGGCTAAATCGCAGTATTCCTTATCAGATGATCCAACGAAATTAGGCAGACCGGTTGATTTTACCGTCACCGTTAGGGAATTTAAACCATCCATTGGTGCCGGATTTATTGTTGCTTTGACAGGAGAGCTTATGACTATGCCAGGTCTTCCGAAAAGGCCGGCTGCTTTAAAAATGGATGTAGATGAAAACGGAAATGCAATAGGCCTGTTCTAAAGAATTGAGGTGAAACCTGTGTTTGATCCAACAGCCTTCGATAACATGAAAGTGGTTATTGAGGGTGCTTTATACGATATGGACATTATTGGAGAAATTATCATTACAGACCGAAACGACATCATGAATATGGCAAAATTGTCGCGCCGGTTCGATATTTGTTTTACACTTCCAAATAGTGAAGGGAATTCTGTTACGGCAAAAATAGAAATGGAGTCGCAGCTTATTAATTTGGCAGCGGAGCTTCTACAGGGGTCACTTACTGAAAATCAGGGAGGATGCCAGGTAAGATTGCTTTTTTTGCTTGAACACGACGATAAAAAAGAGAATTACATAAATATACAGAAAATCCTTGTGGATATTTGGGGAGAAACAAGAAAAATTAATCAATCGGTTCAATTTAATCCATTAAAGAATGAAAAAAAGAAAAAGAATGTCATAACAGTGGAATTTGATCGATTAATCAGTGAAGAGCAAATGGATGATTTGGTAGAGATGACTGAATTTATGATTACTACCTTAAAACAATTGCAATCATGCAAAAATTCAAATAAATAATTTACACAATGAGAAGAGGCTGACAAAGTCAGCCTCAGGCTGTCGAAAAACCCTCGGCAGCCAATTTTTTTATTCAATTATTTTAACAATTCACCGCGTTAATTTGTTGTGATATTATTAGTATATCGGTTTCAACATGTCTGTTGATTTGCGCTCCAGGCACTTCTCTTTCCGCGGGCGTGCCGGGAAGCCTCCTCGTCGCTTTGCTCCTGCGGGGTCTCCCCTGCCCCGTACTCCCGCAGGAGTCTTCGTGCCTTCCGCTCCAATCAACAGAGTGTTTTCAATACAGACCTTCAGTTCAACTAATAAATAAAAAAATAAGTGGAGAATTCAATGTTTAAGCCAAAAGAGTCTAGCCAAAGTGAATATGAATTTGTTTCAATTGATGAATTGGTACCTGATGACCATCTTCTTCGTTTGATTGAAAAATATATTAACTTTTCGTTTCTTCTTGAAAAGATCCGTCCTTATTACAGCGATGATAATGGGCGCCCTACTGATCCTCTTATTCTTTTTAAAATGATGTTTATTGGTTATATTTACGGCATTCGTTCTGAACGTCAACTAGAAAGGGAAATTAGAACAAACGTTGCCTACCGCTGGTTTTAGGTCTGAAATTCAAGGATCCAGTACCTCATCACTCTACGATTAGCCGGAATCGTCAACACCGTTTTAAGGATACAAATATTTTTCAGGAGATTTTTGATGAGATTGTTCTTCTTGCAATGAATCACAAGATGGTGGTCGGTCGTGTTTAATTTACGGATTCAACTCATTTAAAGGCAAATGCAAATAAAAATAAGTATACAAAACACGAAGTGGAAGCGGATACTCGAGAATATTTTGAAGACTTAAACAAGGCAATAGAAGAGGATAGAATTAAACACGGAAAAAAGCCATTTAAAGAAAAGGAGGAAGTAAAAGAGATTAAGGAAATAAGAGTCAGTACAACAGACCCTGAATGTGGTTTTATGTTCCGTGAAAATAAGCAGGAAATGTTCTGTTATCTTGATTACCGGACTACTGATATGAAATTTAACATTATTACTGATGTATTCGTTACTCCTGGAAATGTAGTTAGAAAAAGTGTGTTGCAATACTTTAGGTTGATTTGCCTCCCTGTAGATTGGAGCGGAGGGCAATCGACTCCTGCGGGATAGAGAGGTCACTGGAGACCCCGCAGGCGCCAAAAGCGCCGAGGAGGCTCCAGGACCTCCCCGCGGAAAGCGAGTGCCCGGAGCGGAAATCAACAGGCATATTAGCAGGGAGAATCAATAAATTTGGTATTTAGATTCTGACAAAATAAAAAATTGCAGAGAAAAATACCCTTTCTCGACAATCTGAGGCTGACAAAGTCAGCCTCTTCGTTTGTCCGCCACTCGGTGAGTTTTCATTATAAATTTAAAATATTTACAATATTCTAATTTGAAGTTACGATTAATTATAAGTTTTAGAATCGGAAAAGTTTTAATTCTATTTATATAAGGGGAGATGACGTTGGTAAGGACGGCGTGGGTAACGGATAGCACGGCCTATTTAGACGAAGAATTAAAAAAACATCCGGATTTATATATTGTACCTCTAACGATTTTACTTGATGATGAAGAATTTTCTGATGGTATTGATTTAACTGCAGAACAGCTATTTTTAAGATTAAAGCAGTTGAAGACCCCTCCAAAAACTTCACAGCCTTCCATGGGTGCTTTTCAAACCTTATATGAACAACTTTCTAAGGACTACGACCAAATCGTAGCCGTTCTATTGTCCGGAAAATTAAGCGGTACGGTATCCTCGAGTGAGCAAGCTGCAAAACTCGTGTCCATCCCTGTTACAACCTTTGATTCAAACATTCTTACTTATCCAATGACTGCTTTATTAAAAATGGGCATGAAATGGATGCAAGATGGAAACGGCATTGATCATGTAATTGCCCGACTCGAAACGATTCGGGCAACGAATGAAACTTATGTATTGGTTGGCAGTTTAGAACAGCTTCATCGCAGTGGCAGGATGTCAGGATTACAATTCTTTCTGGGAAGTATGTTAAATGTAAAACCCATTATTACCTTCGAAAAAGGTGCATTAAGGGTAAAAGAAAAGACAAGAAGTGAGAAAAAAGCAAAAGAGAAAATAGTTGAGTATTTACGGTTATCGTATGAAACGCATCGATTTAACGAAGTTAATATCATGTATGGATTACATGAAGAACAGGCTGTTCATTGGAGGGATGAGCTGAAGGAAAAATTTCCGCATTTGGAGTTTATTTGCTCTCCTTTAGGAGCGGTAATTGGTGTACATGCAGGGGAAAATACCCTGGGAATAAGCTGGTTTACAGGAATAATAGAGTAAATCAACTGGTAAAGAAAGTCCTTTCTTTTTCCGTGGAATTTTCGATAATTCCGCGGATTTTCTTATTTATACCTTAAAGTAGTTCCAAATAATATCCAATTAATACCGCAAAATTTATTGATATTTCCGCTAAACCGTTTCTTTGTCTTTTATTAATCTCCGTTTTTCATGTTAAAATAGCATGGATGAAAGAAGGTGCCCTTAAAATGAAACAACAAATAATTGAACAAACGGAGCTATACGTCCGTAACGATTTAGGTGAAGATGTAACCGGGCATGATTGGTATCATGTAGACCGTGTAAGAAGGAATGCTTTACACATTTGTAACCAAGAAAAGGCGGGAGACCCGTTCATTATCGAAATGGCGGCACTCCTTCATGATATATCTGATGAAAAATTAAATGAAAGTGCCATGATAGGAGAGGTAAAACTAAACGCTTTTTTACAAACTATTTCTTTATCAGCAGAAGAGCTAGATCATATCAGACAAATAATTGCTTCCATATCCTATAAGGGCGGCCGGAAAACGGTGCTCCAAACAGTTGAAGCAAAAATCGTTCAGGATGCTGACCGATTGGACGCAATCGGAGCAATAGGGATTGCCAGAGCATTTGCCTACGGCGGAAAAAAAGGACAGCTTATCTACGACCCTAAAATCAATGTCAGGGATGAAATGAGCCTTGAAGAATATCGAAAAGGAAAATCATCAAGTATCAATCATTTCTATGAAAAACTGCTTAAACTAAAAGATTTACTAAATACTGAAACAGCAAGGAAAATGGCAGAGAGCCGTCAAAAAATAATGGAGAACTATCTGTTGCAATTTTCTTATGAATGGAATGGTCAATTACAATGAAAATGCTCACAGTTGAAAATGTTTCAAAAACATATGGAGAAAAACAATTATTTAATGATATTTCCTTTACCATAGCTGAAAAAGAACGTGTTGGACTTATTGGTGTCAATGGAACCGGTAAATCCTCACTGCTGAAAATTGTCGCAGGCAGAGATTTACCTGATGACGGTAAAATTATTACCGGTAAAGACTACTCAATATCCTTTTTAGACCAACAGCCGGAGTTCGATCCCGACAAAACCGTACTGGAACAAGTTTTTATCGGAGATGCTCCGATTTTAAGGCTGATGCGTGAATATGAAAAAACACTGTTAAAGCTTCATGCTGCACCAAATGATTCAAAAGTGCAGGAAGAGCTTTTTCGATTACAAAAGCAAATGGATACGCTTGATGCATGGGATGCCAGTACAAATGCAAAATCGATTTTAATGAAATTAGGCATTGAAGCTTTTGGCGAGAAAATTGGAAATCTATCAGGCGGGCAAAAAAAACGGGTTGCTCTGGCTCAGGTATTAATTGCAGAACCTGATTTGCTTATTTTAGATGAACCGACAAACCATCTCGATTTTGATACGGTTAAATGGTTGGAAGATTATTTAAGCAGGTATAACGGCTCTATTTTGCTAGTAACGCATGATCGTTACTTTTTAGACCGGGTTGCTAACAGAATGTTTGAATTAGATGGCGGATCCCTCTATAGCTACAAAGGAAATTATGCTGCCTTCTTAGAATCAAAGGCAATTCGCGAAGAAAATGAAGCAGCTGTTTTTGAAAAAAGAAAAAATCTATTTAGAAGAGAGCTCGAGTGGATTAGACGCGGCGCAAAAGCAAGAACAACTAAGCAAAAGGCAAGGATTCAACGATTTGATGAACTTGATGAAAAGCTTTCAAGCGGGAAGTCATCCAATGAAAAGCTTGATATTACGCTAAATGGCAGCAGACTGGGTAAGCAGGTTTTTGAGCTGAAAGATGCTTCAAAGCGTTACCCGGAAAAAACAATCTTAGATCATTTTGATTTGCTAGTGAAGCCTGGAGACCGCTTTGGGATTATCGGAAGAAATGGAACAGGGAAATCCACCATATTAAATATCCTAGCTAAACGAATCCCGCTGGATGAAGGTGAATTCATCATGGGGCAAACGGTTAAAATCGCTTATTATACACAGGAAAGCGAAGATATGGATGAAAACAAGCGGATGATTGAATACATTAAAGAAACGGCGCAAATTGTGGAAACATCGGATGGAAAAACAATCTCAGCCGCCCAAATGCTTGAACGTTTTCTATTTCCTCCATATTCGCATGGGACCCCAATACGAAAACTTTCCGGAGGAGAAAAACGAAGATTATACTTATTAAAAATATTGATGAGTGCTCCGAATGTTCTTTTGTTAGACGAACCAACGAATGATCTTGACACTCAAACCTTAACCGTTCTTGAGGATTATCTCGAAGAATTCCCCGGTGTAGTCATAACTGTCTCCCATGATCGGTATTTCCTTGATAAAGTAGCCGAGCAGCTTCTTATTCTTCAGGGAGAAGGAAAAATCGATACTTTCTATGGGAATTACACGGAATACTTAGAAAAAGAGACAGAGCTTGAAACTGGCAGGACTAAAATTATCGCAAACCAGCCGTCTAAAGCGCCGGAAAAAGAAAAAAAGAAAAAAATGACCTACATGGAGAAAAAAGAGTGGGAAGAAATAGATAGCGTTATTGCTCAAACTGAAGCACGTCTTGAGGAAATAGCCTTGGAAATGGCTTCAACCGGAAGTGATTTCACTAGGGCTCAGGATCTAATGAGACAGGAAGCAGACTTTAATGAAAAGCTTGAACAATTAATTGAGCGTTGGTCTTACTTGGCCGAGCTTGCCGAAAATGAATAGAGAAAAAAGTAAGAAGGTGATCGTGTTGAAAATTAAAACAATCGAACCAACGCCCAGCCCAAATACAATGAAAATCATTTTGAATGAAGAACTCCCGATGGGAAAAAGCCATAATTATAAAAAAGAAACAGCTGCTGATGCCCCAACTGTTATCCGGACAATATTGCAAATTGAAGGGATTAAGGGTGTTTATCATGTAGCAGACTTTCTTGCTGTTGAAAGGAACGCCAAGTTTGATTGGAAGGAGTTATTACCGAAGGTCCGCCAAGCTTTTGGAGAAAAGTCTTCTGAAACTGTTAAGCTTGAGAATGTCGCAGACGAACATTTTGGGGAAATAAAAGTTGAGATTCAAATGTTTAAGGATATTCCACTTCAAGTAAAGCTTACAGATGGTTTAACAGAGAAAAGATTCGGAATGCCGGAATCCTTCTTAAAGGCAAGGGAAAAGGCCCAGCTTCCCGAAGATAATTATATTTTACTCAGAAAATGGCAGAATCAAGGTGTCCGATACGGAGACTTTGATCAAATTGGACAAGAGGTGGTTGAAGAATTAATTGCTGCCTATCCGATGGAACGCCTTGAAGCATTAGTATCAACAGCTCAATCAAATGAATCTCAACATGAGCAAAAGCCGTTACGTACCTGTAAGAAAGTAGACATTGATTCCTTGAGTAATCCTGATTGGCACGTTCGCTACCAGCTTCTCGAGCAAATGGATGATCCTGAACTAGACGATTTGCCCCTTTTAGATAAAGCCTTATTAGATGAGAAACCTTCCATTCGCAGACTTGCGACAGTGTACCTTGGAATGATTAAAGATAAAACGGTTTTACCCTATTTGTATCGGGCATTACATGATAAAAGTGTAACTGTTCGAAGGACAGCGGGAGATTGCTTGTCGGACTTGGGATTTCCCGAAGCAGCCGGTGAAATGGTCAAAGCCCTAAAGGATCAGAGCAAATTGGTCCGCTGGCGGGCGGCCATGTTTTTATACGAGGTTGGCGATAAAAAGGCGTTATCAGCTTTAAAAGCAGCAGAAAATGATGCTGAATTTGAAGTAAGCATGCAAATAAAAATGGCGATTGAAAGAATTGAAGGCGGCGAAGAAGCGAAAGGCTCCGTTTGGAAACAGATGACAGAGGCAAGGAAAGCGGAAGAGTAAATTGCAAACAGTTAATAAGTTTAGTATGCTAAAAACGGCAATAAGAGAATCGGAGGAAGATAATATGTCAAATGCATATGAAGAATATATGAAACAAATGGTTTTACCGATGCGTCAAGAGTTAACAAGAGCTGGCTTTGAGGAACTAACTACTGTTGAAGAAGTAGAGCAATTTATGGAAAATGCCAGGGGAACAACGCTTGTGGTTATAAATTCGGTTTGTGGCTGTGCTGCCGGGTTAGCACGTCCTGCTGCTACACAATCAATCCTAAACAGTGAGAAAAAACCTGACCACCTAGTGACAGTTTTTGCAGGTCAGGATAAAGAAGCAACCGCTAAAATGCGGGAGTATTTTGAAGGCTATGAGCCATCATCACCATCAATGGCATTATTGAATGACAAAAAGGTTGTTCATTTCATTCCGCGTCATGATATTGAAGGTGTTCCAATGGAAGTGGTTATGCAAAATTTAATGGCTGCCTTTGAAGCCAATTGTTAAATTAAAGAGGATGTCAAATGGCGTCCTTTTCTTTATTCAAAGGCTATGTTAAAGCTCATTGTTGATTTAGATCACTATGTTGATTGGAGCGGAAGGCGCGAGACTCCTGCGGGAAAAGCAGGTCAAGGGAGACCCCGCAGGCGCAAAGCGAGGCCACTGAAAAAGTCCAAGATATTTTGCAATAGGTGATTCCCTGAAAAAACCATCCCCACTATTGACTGAAAAATCGATGAAAACCATTTTCCTCTCCCTACTTTGATGGTGAAAAACGCAATTTTTTGGGATTTTAGTTGGCAGGAAATCTCATTATTAGCAGAAAAGGACTTTTTCAGTGGCGTCCGCAAAGCGCCGAGGAGGCTCCCGACCGCCCGCGGAAAGCGAGTGCCTGGAGCGGAAATCAACAGGCAAGTTTAACAGAGCCTATTCAAAAATTAATATAGGATGATAACATGTTTATAACAACAGCAAGCAGAACAGACCGGCAAATGATAGAAGAGGCAATAGAAATCGCTGAAAAATTGGACGTCCCTTATGTCCGGCGAAAAAAGAAATCGATAAATCATTTGCAAAACGAATTGAATAGTAATTGTCTTGTCGTTTATAAGAATCGACTGGAGTTATTTGAAAAAGGCAGTTCTTACCCATTTTTCTTCCACCCGAATTCAGCCATGTTTAGAATAAAGCGTTTGTTAAAGGGAGAACATGACCCTTTTGCGGATGCAGCAATGCTTTCTAAAGGCATGACCGTTCTGGATTGCACGCTTGGGCTAGCATCCGATTCCATTGTTGCCAGCTACCTTGTTGGAGAAAATGGGCAGGTTACAGGAATTGAAGGACAGAAATATTTAGCATATATCGTAAAAAATGGTCTCCGTTCTTGGGATTCAGGAATCCCCGTTATGAATGCAGCAATGGAAAGGGTTAGTGTTATCCATTCAAATGCTCTTGATTATTTAAGGAGCCTTCCCGATGAATCGGTGGATTGTGTTTATTTTGATCCAATGTTTGAAGAAAGTATTCTTGAGTCATATGGAATAAAGGCTTTAGTCCAATTTGCCATGCATGATGACCTGAATGAAGAAATAATTGAAGAAGCCTTGAGAGTAGCAAAATTGCGCGTTGTCCTAAAAGACCATTATCAAAGCAACCGTTTTGAAAAATTTGGCTTTCAGGCCATCCGCAGAAAATCCTCTAAATTTCATTTCGGTTTCATTGAAATATAAAAACTGGGACCTTTGTTCTCAGTTTTTTTAATCTTTCTCATTTCTAGTAATCACACTAATTTATCATAAAAAATCTTAAACTGTTTTTTCCATTTTTTAAAGAAAAGAAGTATAATATTTTTTAAGTAAAATAAAAACGGAAAATTTTAGTTGAAATAAATTCTTTGATAGAGTAGGTGTGCTTTGCATGAACAAATGGCTTCGTAAATCGTTTGTAGTGATGGTCTCCATTTTAACATTTGGTCTTGTGACGCCATCACAGTTTATAAATAATGTAAATGCCGAGAAACCGGCCGGTAATAGGGATGCCTTCGAGGTGAGCGCTTCTGAAGGCAGCTTTACATTGCAGACAGGATACCTTGAAGAATCTGCGTTTGATAAAGATAAATTTATGGAAGAATTAATAAAACAAGCTGAAGAACAGTCATATCAAAAGTTTGGGGCAAAAATTAAGCCGGTTATCGAGAATGAATTTCGTGAAGTCATAATGCCGAATATCGAAACAGCACTCGACCAAACGGCTTCCCAATTTCCTGAGGAGGATTTAAAAAACCTGGCAATTACAGAGCAGCCGGGAAAAGGACATTCAGAGAAAATCTTTAATATTAAAAATAGTGTAACGGGCAAAGATATTCTTCGTTTCCATGTTAGGAGAGATAATCCGCCACAGGCTGGATACTGGTTTAATTTTCATTATCACACCTACCATGATGAATTTCAAAGCCACCATGAGCTTGGAGCCATTTATTGGGATAAAAATACACCACCGAAATGGATGAGCTGAAAATAGAAATTTGCTAATGGATGGAAAAAAACTTTATTATTATAAATGAAACCTTTTTAACAAAAACTCGTATATAGACTATTACCTAAAATGGAGGAATGGAAAATGGCAGTAAGTTTATCAAAAGGTCAAAAAGTAGATTTAACCAAAACAAATCCAGGATTAACAAATGTTGTCGTTGGACTCGGATGGGACACGAATAAATATGATGGCGGACATGATTTTGATTTAGATTCATCTGTGTTCCTTTTAGGGGATAGTGGAAAAGTGACGACAGAATCTGATTTTGTCTTTTACAATAATCCACAGGGTGCTAATGGAGCAGTTGTACATACTGGAGATAACCGTACCGGAGCAGGTGATGGTGATGATGAACAGGTGAAAATTAATTTAACAGCGATTCCGGCGAACGTTCAACGAATTGCTTTTACTATTACCATTCATGAGGCAGAAAGCAGAAGTCAGAACTTCGGACAAGTTTCAAATGCATATGCCCGTATTTTCAATGAGGCAACAGGTGAAGAGCTTATTCGTTATGATTTAGGAGAGGATTTCTCCATTGAAACAGCACTTGTTGTTGGAGAATTGTACCGCCATAATGGCGAATGGAAGTTTAGTGCAATCGGAAGCGGCTATCAAGGCGGATTAGCAGCGTTAGCCACAGACTTTGGCTTACAGATTGGTTAAGATGTAGAATCTATGAGACCCAGCGCTTGAAGGGTCTTTTATAAATCTTTGTTTTTAAATCAGGAGGAATACATTTAAATGTCAGTTTTGCATGGAATATTAAACACATATTCACAATTTTTTGAATGGGATATGTGGGTGAAGGTTTTAACAAACCCTGTAAGCTGGGGACTGATAGGCACTCTTATTATTTTAGAAGGATTGCTTTCAGCTGATAACGCTCTTGTTTTAGCTGTTATGGTAAAGCACCTCCCGGCTAAACAACGTAAAAAAGCACTTTTCTATGGCTTATTGGGTGCATACTCTTTCCGTTTTGTTGCCATTGGGCTTGGTGTTTACTTAATCGAGCTATGGTGGGTAAAAGCAATTGGAGCCGCTTACCTTGCATGGTTATCAATTAAGTATTTTATTGATAAGAGAAAAGAAACTGACGGCGATGATGAAGAAGCAGAAGGAATGAACCAAAAGAGCTTATTGATTCGCTTATTTGGCACTTTATGGGGAACAGTAGCAGCAGTTGAGTTAATGGATATTGCCTTTTCGGTTGATAGCGTGCTTGCTGCATTTGGAGTCAGCAATGAAGTATGGGTGCTGTTAATAGGAGGTATGCTCGGTGTATTAATGATGCGTGGTGTCGCCGGTGTATTCTTAACATTAATTGACAGGGTACCTGAGTTGGAAACAACGGCCTATATCTTAATCCTTATTATTTCGATTAAGATGTTCCTAGGAGTGTTCTTTCACTATGAATTATCACCGCTTTATTTCTTTATCATCCTATTGTTTACCTTCGGTGCAACATTCATTGTGCATTTCTTAAACAAGAAAAAACATGAAAAAGAAGTCAGTAAATAATATGGTTCATACATGGATCCAGACAGGGGAGCAGACGTGAAGTCCGTCTCCCCTATTTTTTATCCTTTAAAGAGGAGTAAGGAGAATGAAATTTTTTACATACTTTGCTGATGATGAAATTGAGCAGTTATTCTATCAAAAACCGCAAAAGTTTAATAAATATTCGAATCGCGAGCTTTTATCCTACGGTTTAGGTGCCACACTCTACATGCCGGCCACACGGCCAAATATCCATCAAGATATACTTTCAAAAAAACTTGAGGGCTTAACTTCCCTTGTTATCGATCTTGAAGATGCTATAGGAGATATTGAAGTAGGAGAGGCAGAAAAATTATTGATAGAGGAATTGTTAAAGCTGTTCGGGGAATTCAATAAAAAGTTTTTAAGTATGGAAGATTTGCCATTAATGTTTATCCGGATCCGTAACCTTGAACAATTCAAACGGGTGAAAGAGCAATTGGGGGATGCCTATCAGCTGTTAACAGGAGTGGTAATGCCTAAATTTTCAGTGGAAACCGGTGAGGATCTATTAAGAGAGATCAGGAACATTCATACCGAACAAAATCCTTTTTATGCGATGCCAATCCTTGAAACATCCAAGGTTATAGAAAAAGAAACGAGAATGGAAGAATTAATGAAAATAAAGAGCATTCTGGATAGATACAGGGGCAATATTCTGAATGTTCGAATCGGGGCAACTGATTTTAGTGGATTGTACGGTATCCGTAGGAGTGCAGATACAACGGTTTACGATATTGCTGTATTAAGAGATTGTATCACAGATATTATTAATGTCTTTCAAAGGTCGAAAAGTCCATATGTGATTTCCGGTCCGGTTTGGGAATACTTTTCAGCAAAAAATAGAATGCTAATGCCACAACTCCGGGCTTCTCCTTTTCGTGAACAATACTGTGAGGAGAAGTTGAAATGGAAAGCTGAATTAATCAATCAAAATTTGGACGGATTCATAAGAGAAATTCTCATGGATATTGCCAATGGATTGATTGGAAAAACGATCATCCATCCCTCACAGATTAAAGCAGTGCAGGCACTTAATGTTATTTCTTATGAGGAATATATCGATGCTTGCGATATCGTAAAAGCTTCAACAGGTGAAAAAGGAGTTTTGAAAAGCGATTTTGGCAACAAAATGAATGAAGTCAAACCGCATTATTATTGGGCTAGAAAAATTATTGCAAAGTCTCAGCTTTACGGGGTGCTGAATGAGGGAATCTCAAATATTGACCTTATCAAAAGAGAAGTATACGTATAATATTCTTGATTCAATTAAGGTAGAAATAGAGATAAGCGAAAATCCTTATCAATTGCCCATTGAAAGGTTATTTACAATGGCAGCTAGGATTAATAAAAAACGTTCATTTTTGTTTGTAAGTAAACTATTAGGTAAACATTTGCCAATCAACCCGAAAAAAGGACTGCTGACAGCGGCGCTGCTGGCAGCAAGATATGCCGAATCGGTGAAAGGCTTAGAATGTGAGGAAAAAGAAAAACTATTATCCTTATTTTCAATCGATGAGCCTTTGTATATAAGCAAATCAATTGTCACCAAAACTGTTAAACCATTAGTTATTGGATTTGCAGAAACCGCAACAGCGCTGGGACATGCTTTTTTTGATTGCTTTGAATCTGCAGAGTATTTTCATACAACCAGGGAAGAGCTTCCGGACTGGAATCCCGAAATTACATTTGAAGAAGAGCATTCCCATGCTTCCTCACATCGATGTTATATACCAATAGAAATGATTCAACATGAACGGGAAATTATTTTAGTAGATGATGAAATAACAACAGGGAATACGGCACTAAACATAATCCAATCCATTCATGCACGATTTCCGAGACAAGAATATACTGTTGTATCGATCTTGGATTGGCGTTCCGAAGAGCACAAAAGAACATTTGCTTTACTTGAGAAAAATTTGGGGATTACGATACATGTGGTAAGTTTACTTTCAGGTAAGGTGAAGATCATACAGCAAAAGGAATTACAGGCACACGTAATTGTAAACGAAGTAAATTTTAACTTAGAGTCAAAAATTGAATGGTTACAGCTTTCTTCATTTTTTACGGCTACCACTTTTTTATCTGCAAATTCACAGGCTGAGGCACCTTTTATTCAAGAAACCGGGCGTTTTGGGATTAAAAGCATCAGCAATGAATTTATTCATCACAAAATATCAGCAGCAGCTTCATTTCTAAGGCAAAAACGTATAGGTAAAATAACTCTTTGCCTTGGAACGGGTGAATTCATGTATCTTCCGATGAAATTGGCAGCGGAGATGGGAACTGGGGTTTACTATCAATCTACTACAAGAAGTCCCATATATATCCACCATATCGATGGATACGGTGCTAAATATGGGATCACCTTTCCAAATCCCGAGGAACAAGCTATTTCCAATTTTGCTTATAATATCCCGCCCGGTTATTACGATGAACTATTTATCTTTTTTGAAAGAGAAGCAGAGTTAGAGAATTTTAAACCTTTATTGAAACAACTGGAAAAATTACAAATACGATCTATTAAAATTGTCTTTTTTGCGAAGCGATCCGAGGTGAATTTATGCGGAAAATAATCAATCACCCTGCAAAGATCGGAACCTACAGGGCAGAAGATGTCTTATTTTTATTAAAAGATTTAAGTGATTATAAGCTTGAAGATTCCACGGCCAGTCGAGAATTAAAGGTTCAATTAGGGCAGCATTATAGTGAATCATTGCCAATAGAATATCAGCCGCCGGAAAAATATATTGAACTTTTTTGGCGGACTTTAAGGGAATATAAACAAAAAGTAGCCTTATGTATAGGCATAGTTGCTGAACAAATTTACCGGCTAAAAGGTGATCAGACAATCCTTGTTTCAATGGCACGTGCAGGAACACCGGTAGGGATATTATTAAAAAGATATATAAACATGCACTACAATGTTTCAATACCGCATTATAGTATTTCGATTATTCGCGACAAAGGGATTGACGAGAATGCCCTTCAATACATTCGTACTGTTCATCCTTACGGTGACATCCAATTTGTTGATGGCTGGACAGGAAAAGGGGCCATATCCATCGAACTCTCCCAAGCCTGCCGTGAGTATGAAAAGAAATACGGCATTAAACTGGACGACACACTTGCCGTGATTGCTGACCCCGGCTATTGCACTTCTCTTTATGGTACGAGAGAGGACTTTTTAATCCCTAGTGCATGTCTAAATTCGACCGTGTCCGGGCTTGTTAGTAGGACTGTACTAAATAACTTGTACGTTAAAGAGGATGATTTTCATGGAGCTAAATTTTACAATGAACTGATTCCAAATGATGTTTCCAACCAATATATTGATTTGATAGCTGCAGAATTTCCAACTGTTTCAGCTGAAGCATCAGAAGTCTCTTTCCAAAGAAAATCTGAAAAAATTGAAGCAGACTTTTTAGGTATGAGAGATGTCAGGAAAATCCAAGCTGAATTCAAAATAGACAGTCATCATTTTATTAAGCCTGGAGTAGGTGAAACGACAAGGGTCCTTCTTAGAAGGGTGCCATGGAAAATCCTTATGCGCGATGTTACAAGTCCTTATGTCAAACATATCCTCATGCTCGCGGAAGAAAAAGGTGTTGAAATAGTGCCGTATCCTGATTTGAATTATTTGTGCTGCGGTTTAATCAGGTCGGTAAAGGATAGTCTAAATGATTATTGCATCTGATCTTGACCGCACATTGATTTATTCAGAAAGAGCCATTGAAGACCTGGGGAGATCAGAAGAATCAGAGTTAAAACCGATTGAAAAAAAGGATGGCAACTGGATTGCTTTTATGACAGAAAGGTCCTATCGCACATTAAAAAAGCTTAACAAGGCTTGTTTATTTATACCGGTCACTACTAGAACAACGGATCAATTTAAGCGATTCGTTATTTTTGAGGGAGAAATCGAACTAACCTATGCGATTACTTCTAACGGGGCCAATATCTTATATCATGGCAAACCATTGAAAGAGTGGTCAACAGAAATTTCCTTGCGGCTACAGAGAGAATCTGTAGTAAAGGAAGAAATGTTTTCCATTTTAGGCAGGGAGGGAGTTTTTTTTGATGGGCAATTGAAGCAGGCGGAGAATCTATTTTTCTATTACATATTAAATAATTTGCCACCCGCTTCTGAAATAAGGGCTATTACTGAGCTTGCATCCAAATTTGGCTGGAGAATCTCTTTACAGGGAAGAAAGTTTTATTTTATTCCCAATGTTATTAGTAAGGGGACCGCACTTGAATTTATTTGCAAGAGAGAGGGGATGGAAGCGCTTGCGGGTGCAGGCGATTCAAATCTTGATTTGGATTTTCTTCAGAATTGCCGGTATCGTTATGTGCCAAAGCATGGAGAACTTGCAAACGTGTCCGAAAATTTTAGCCTTACCTTTACCAAAAATAAAGGTCCCCTTGCAGGAGAGGAAATCTTGCACCAATTCCTAAGTTTACTATCACTAAAAGTATAGTTTTTTCAATAATCGATTGAATACAAAAAAGTATAGGCCTGAAAAAAACACATAACAAGCGAAAAAAAATAGGATACAGAATTTAACTGAGTGCAGTGCCGGAGAAAGAAGCACTGTGAAGATGAAGCTATACAAAAATAAATCAACATAGATTAGTGTTTCGGAAACCATAACCTCCATGAGGGTATTTATTTCTTCACTAACATTTTCCATCTTAGGCCTTTTATAAAAAAAACGCATTTGAGTCACCTTCTTTAATGTACGTACTCAAATATATGTTAGGACAAGGGAAAAGGTGAAAAACAAGGATAACCCTGAACCTGAAACATTTTTAGTGTTACATTCGTTTAAAAAAATGAACCATTTTCATAACTGTGATATGATGGAGGGGAAACCATACATAATTTTACTAACCAGTTTGCAAAAGCTTTCGCTTTCAGAGGGAAGGGATCATAAATGTATCCACTATTAAATCAATTGAATGTCCGTAACGTATCCCTTTCATATGAAAATTGGCTAAGTTTGTTAAATAAACCGCTAAACGAACGGCCGGAATTCTCATTGGAAAATGGAACGATTACCATCGGGCAGGTATTGGGGAAATTCCTTGGAATACCATTTGACACGGATGAGTACTATAACCAACTTTTAGATTATGTAAGTTTGCCCGAGTTAAACTTACATTTATTAAGTGAGGAGTCACTCGATAAATCAATTAATAATACTCACTTTCAATCGATTCAAAAAGTGTTGAACATCAACTATGAACAAAAGTTGTCAATTAACCGTTTTACTGCTTTTCTTGATGGAGAGAAGCTTTTATTGAAATCGGATATACCGGTAATCCATCGAAAAATAAGAGAAGCCATGATTGTTACGTTGGAAAAGTACTCGAGCCATGAAAAGGATGGATTAAAAAATCCCGATTTCAGGCGTATTCTTGTTGATCTTGTTAAATGGTCAATTAATCATCTGCAACCCGTGCTTGAAAATGCCGATCCGCAAAGGGCAATGCCCAAGTTTTTATGGTATGGTGATTTTAAGAAGAGTCATCAATATTTTTTATTTTATTTAATAAAGCTCGGATGCGATCTGGTTATTTTCCACCCGGAGGGTAAGGATATTTTAGCTGATCTAATAACAGAGCCGGTTTTTACTCATCGTTTTCAAAATAAACAGTTGGCGGAAACTTTCCCGAAAGAAAAACGTAATCGAAAAACAACAGTTGCATATCGTGCTTCCAGAGAGATTGAAACCATTCTAAATCAGGAGGGTTCCGGTCTTTACAAGCCTTGGCAACTAAGGGATTACACTCCTTCATCGATTACGTTGAAAACAACGTATGATGAACTTTTCATTCTTTGTAAGGAAATAGCCATGATTCGTCCTGATTTTGAAGTAGGGAACGGTCAGGTTAAAATTCCGTCACTGTTTGCGAAAATCCAAGGTGTCAGTAAAAATAGAAAAGAGTATTGGGACAGACTGCAAGCTTTAACAAAGTTTGAGCATAGCTTACTCATTCGGCAATTACCCTTTACAGTTGCAAATTCAAGCGACTATCGCTTCCATTACCGGAATGCATTAGGCAGTGACGGCTTATTGAATCCTGAAAAAATTATGCAATCCCACTACTGGCCCTATTCCTTATTACCATCAGGTCTGCAAAAAGGGATTGCCACAGCTATAAGGAGAATTTGTGAAAAACCTGCTTTAAGACCATTGCCGATGGAAAGCTCGGAAGAGGTAAAAATTTATTTATTTAGCCAGGCAATGTTTATGCCTAAAAATATCACTCAGTTGTTAGAGAAATTTGATTACTCACAACATGTGCCGAAATTAATTATCTACAATAATGAATTAACAGGAATGCTATCAAGATCAGATGCAGCCCTTTTGCTACTCTTAAATCATTTTGGAATTGATATCATCATTTACAATCCACCGGGTCATAATGATATCGAAAATTATCTTAATGAAAGTTTATTCGATAAACACTGGCTGGATGAGGTTGTTTTTGAATTGGAATATAAAGAGCCTTCGATTTTAAAAAAGGTACTTTTTCAAGGAATCTTAAAAAATTTAAGGGGAGATTAAAGAGTGAATCTAACACCAAATCCATCTACAGGCTTAACAGCTGCCGGAAAAGAGGACCAGCTGACTGAAACAAGAGTATCAGATATAAAGCTTGCTCTTCGCAAGGAGCCGGAAGTTCAAAACCTTGCACGTACCATAGATGAGCGTGACCAGATTCAAGTATTAGAGTTTGGTAAAGAACCTGCAGTTCAAATTTCGCGCTTTTCCGATCAAATTTTAAGTAATATGCGTACCACTAAAGTAGAGGATTCCGGCGAGCTGCTTAAACATTTGGGCCGTATTATGGATAAATTTGATGCCAAAGACTTTTCAAAACCATCCGGCGGATTTTTTGATAAGCTTTTTAAAAAGGGTGAAAAGATGGTTGAAAAACTCTTTGGCAAATATCAGACGATGGGCCAGGAAATTGATAAAGTATATGTTGAAATTTCCAAATACCAGCGTGAAATGGTCGATGCGACCAATATGCTTGAGCAGATGTATGAGCAAAACTACCAATATTATTTAACCCTTGAAAAATATGTAGTTGCCGGTGAAATGAAAGTGGAGGAACTGAAAAACAATCAGCTTCCACAGCTTGAAGCACGCGCGGCTTCAGGGGATCAACTTGCCTCGATGCAATTGGATTCCCTGAAAAATGCGATTGAGTTATTGGAACAGCGGATTTATGACTTGGAAATGGCAAAAATGGTTTCTTTACAGACAGCACCGCAAATCCGTTTATTGCAAAGAGGAAATACAAAACTAATTGGAAAAATTAACTCTGCTTTTGTAACTACTATCCCTATTTTTAAAAATGGGTTAATTCAAGCGGTTGCCGCGAAAAGGCAAAAGCTTGTTGCAGATTCCATGAGCGAGCTTGATCGCCGAACAAATGAAATGCTCTTAAAAAATGCTCAAAATATATCTCAGCAAAGCACGGATATAGCGCGCCTTGCCGGTGGACCTAGCATCAAAATTGAGACAATTGAGGAATCTTGGAATATTATCATCAAAGGCATGCAGGAAACAAAAGCCATTGAAGATGAGAACAAACGTATGCGTGAAGAGGGAACAAGACGCCTGGAGCAGTTACAAGATAATTTTAAAAAAATGAAACAATAATATTAAATATATTATTGAGGATCTACTAATTTTCATAATGGGGTGAAAGATATGGCTATTAATTTGCAAAAAGGTCAAAGAGTAGATTTAACAAAAACAAATCCCGGACTTTCTAAAGTCTTAGTAGGGTTGGGATGGGATCCCGTTCAAAGCGGCGGCGGCTTATTCGGTTCTCTATTTGGCGGTGGCAGTAATGCTAACATTGATTGTGATGCATCCGTGATTATGCTAGGTGCAAATGATAAGCTTCAAAACAATAAAGATGTGGTCTATTTTGGTAACCTGGGAAGCAATGATGGCAGTGTACAGCATTCGGGAGACAATTTGACCGGTGACGGTGATGGAGATGACGAACAAATCACTGTGGATTTAAGCAAAGTTCCATCACATATCCAAAAGCTTGTTTTCGTTGTCAATATATATGATTGTGTGAAAAGAAAACAGCACTTTGGTATGATTCGAAATGCATTTATCAGAGTTGTCAACCCTAGCAACCAACAACCATTGCTCCACTACAATTTAACAGAGGACTATAGCGGTAAAACATCTCTTGTTGCGGGTGAAATATATCGCCATGGCAATGAATGGAAGTTTGCCGCAGTGGGCAACGGTACAAATGCTGCCGGCTTAAGTGAAGTAGTCCGATCTTATAGCTAATAGGATAAATAAAAGATCGTAATGGAGTGATATTCGTGGGTATCAACTTAGCAAAAGGGCAAAGAATTGATTTAACAAAAACCAACCCCGGTTTAACAAAAGTAATAGTCGGCCTTGGCTGGGATACGAACCGTTATCATGGGGGGTATGATTTTGATCTGGATGCATCAGCTTTCTTAACTGATGCAAACGGTAAGGTGATACAGGATTCTGATTTTGTTTTTTACAATAATTTAATCCATCCATCAGGCGGTGTCGAGCATACAGGAGATAACCGCACAGGCGAAGGCGATGGAGACGATGAACAAATAAAAATTAACTTCAGTAAGGTTCCATCACACGTTCATCGTATTGCTATCACCGTAACGATCCATGATGCAGAAGTAAGAAGCCAAAATTTCGGTCAAGTCTCAAATGCATTTGCCCGAGTGGTCGATGAAGACAATGACAGTGAAATTCTTAGGTTTGACCTTGGAGAGGACTTTTCAGTTGAGACAGCCGTCGTCATTTGCGAGCTCTACCGACATAATGGTGATTGGAAATTCAACGCAGTCGGCAGCGGTTTTGCCGGTGGACTAGCTGCTCTTTGCCGTAACTTTGGATTGGAAGTTTAGTATTTAATCAGGAGGGAGCTGCCGACGTGGCGGCTTTTTCTATTTTTTTAAGTATGTTAAAATAAAAAAATATGAATGGCAGACAAGGGAGTGGCATATTTGAAGCAGTATTTAGAATTATGTGAGCATGTCTTAAAAAACGGACATCTAAAGGGTGACCGTACAGGAACAGGGACGATTAGCACGTTTGGCTATCAAATGAGATTTAATTTAGACGAAGGATTTCCGCTATTAACCACAAAAAAGCTTCATATAAAATCGATTATTTATGAATTACTTTGGTTTTTAAAGGGAGAAACGAATGTTCGATATTTGCAGGAAAATGGCGTTCGCATTTGGAATGAATGGGCTAATGAATTTGGTGAATTGGGTCCTGTCTATGGACATCAATGGCGCTCTTGGACAGGTGCTGACGGAACAACGGTCGACCAAATCAGCGAATTAATTGAGCAAATTAAAACAAACCCAAACTCTAGAAGATTGCTTGTTAATGCTTGGAATGTAGCGGAAATTGATCAAATGGCATTGCCTCCGTGTCATTGCATGTTTCAATTTTATGTAGCAGATGGAAAATTGTCATGCCAGCTGTACCAGCGCTCTGCAGATGTATTTCTCGGTGTCCCATTTAATATTGCATCCTACGCATTGCTTACGTACATGATTGCGCAGGTTTGTGATTTAAAGCCAGGGGAGTTTATCCACACGTTTGGTGATGTTCATATTTATCAAAATCATCTAGAACAAGTGAAACTGCAAATGGCTAGAGAACCGCGGAACCTGCCCACTTTAAAAATAAATTCAAACGTAAAGGATATCTATTCTTTTCATTATGAAGATTTTACATTGGAAGGATATGATCCTCATCCACATATAAAAGGAGTGGTGAGCGTATGATCTCCTTTCTAGTGGCTATGGACGAAAACAGAATTATTGGTAAGGATAATCAATTGCCGTGGAGCTTACCTGAGGATTTAAAATATTTTAAACGGGTAACAATGGGACACCCCATTATCATGGGACGTAAAACGCATGAATCAATTGGACGTGTCTTACCGGGAAGAGAAAATATTGTCATTACTCGCCAATTGAATTACCAATCAGAGGGATGTACCGTTTTTTATTCTGTACAGGAATTAGTAAAGTATTGCCGCGAGCAGGATACTGAGGTGTTTGTTATAGGCGGTGCCGAAATTTTTAATGAAACGTTTACTTATGCGGACTGTCTTTATATTACCCTTATCCATGAAAGCTTTGATGGGGATACCTACTTTCCGGAATTTGATTTAAACGAATGGGAACTTACTTCCTCTGAAACAGGAATAAAAGATGAAAAAAATCCTTACGATTATGAATTCAGGATTTATAAAAGAAAATAAAAAACAAAAAGCATCAAACGATGCTTTTTGTTATTTTAAATAGAAACCATTTACTTCATATTCTGTTAACTTTTCAAGCATGCCTCTGAATTCCAGTGGATGGCAGAATTCTTCCTCACGAAAATGCGTTTTTACCCATTGTATTAACTCATTCGGGCTATTAAAGTACTCACCGCTTCTATCACTTTTGCGGATGGTATATCTTCCGTTGTCATCGTCAATGGTAATTTCAACCGGTAGAGCTCCATCAAAACTGAACAGTGAAAACTCCATCTTGATCACATCCAATTCATTCGCTAATTCGTTTTGAATAGTATATGTTGATATAATTCAATTTATATACGAATAAAGGTATAACTGTCTAAATATTTTAAAAGTTCTTATATTTGTTTGGAGATTGACTTCATTGGATGTTATTGATAAATTGTTATAGAGATTCATTAGTGTTTTTTTATGTTCTTTTTTCAAATGCTAAACATCACTATTACCTTAATAATTGATGGATATTGTGAACTTACTATGAATTCTTTACAATAATTAACCCAAATTGATTTTTCAATAATATAATCGAAGTAGAATTATACAACAATTAAAGGGGATGTAAATCCATGTTTTCAAATATCGGCGTACCGGGGTTAATATTAATTTTAACATTAGCACTAATCATTTTTGGGCCAAAGAAATTACCTGAAATCGGCCGTGCCTTCGGACAAACGTTAAAAGAATTTAAAAAATCAACTACCGAACTGACAGAAGATGTAATGAAGGACCTTGATGACGATAAGAAAAATGTGACTAAATAAGGTGTAAGATATCCTATCTTACGCCTTTTTTCTACTGCCGGAACACCTTTGACATCGGAAGGGGAAGTAAATGGAGGATAAAGAGTTACAATTAGTTGATCATTTAGAGGAATTGCGTAAAAGAATCATTATTACTGCACTTGCATTTGTAGTCTTTTTTATCATCGGATTTATTTATGTTGATAAAATCTACAAATGGTTTGTTGGAGATATGAAATTAGTGGTTCTTGGACCCAGTGATATTATCTGGATTTATTTTATGCTCGCAACCGTTGTTGCGGTCGCGGGAACCATTCCTGTTCTTGCATTGCAAATATGGCTGTTTGTTAAACCGGCTTTAAGACCGATTGAAAGAAAAGTTACTCTTTCCTATATTCCGGCACTTTTTTTCTTATTTTTGATTGGTCTATCGTTTGGCTATTTTGTTATCTTCCCAATGGTATTGAAATTCTTGGTAAATATCGGTGGAAATATGTTTGTCACCCACTTCACGGTAGACAGATACTTTAGTTTTATCATGAATATGACCATTCCGTTTGGAGTTTTATTTGAACTCCCGGTGCTTGTTATGTTCTTAACCTCACTAGGGATTATTAATCCTTTTGTATTAGCAAAAATACGAAAATATGCTTATTTTGTTCTGATTATCATCGCAGTGGTCATCACACCGCCGGACTTTATGTCAGACTTTGTTGTCACACTTCCGCTTTTACTGCTATATGAAATCAGTATTAATTTATCAAAAATTGTTTATCGAAAAAAAATAAAGAAACAATCGGAAGAAGAACTAGTCGAAGCATAAATGAAAAATTCAAAAAATGACCTTTAGGGACTCATTCCCTAGAGGTCTTTTTTTGTAATTTAAACGTGTTTATTCACATTACCACCATAATCAATAAAAAAAATGTAAAAACACAGTTAAGGATTCTTTGTGTACTTTTTTGGAAATTCAAGACTAAGGGCCTATTTCTATTCTACAATTACCTAGAAATCAAGTTTTTTTACTTATTTTCATGTTTTGGAGGGGAAGCGGATGAAGAGACAGAAGACCGTATATGAAGCCGCGATCGAACATGGATTTACGAGAAGGGACTTTCTGAAGATGTGTACCGCATTAGCTGCAACACTTGGGCTAGAGTTTACGCAGTCAGACAAAGTCGTTAAAGCCATGGAAACAAAAACAAGAGTACCGGTTGTATGGCTGCAATTTCAAGATTGCACAGGTTGTTCCGAATCGTTTATTCGATCATCACAACCAAAGACTGAAAGCGTTTTATTACAGATGATTTCTCTTGAATATTCCGAAGTGCTTTCGGCACCATCGGGTTTCCAAGTGGAAGCATCAATGAAACAGGTGTTAAAGGATTATAAAGGTGAATATGTCCTGGCCGTAGAAGGAAGCATTCCAAGTGAGGATTCCTTCTTAACAGTTGGAGGGAAATCAGCTAAAGATACTTTCCTTGAGATGGCTGCAGGAGCAAAAGCGATTATTGCATATGGATCTTGTTCTTCCTGGGGCGGAATAGCAGCGGCACACCCAAATCCAACAGGGGCAAAGCCGGTTACCGCCTTTGTAAAAGATATACCTACTATCCTTGTTCCGGGCTGTCCGCCGATTTCGGAAGTAATGACCGGCGTAATTGCGCATATTATTACGTTTGGAATTGGATCACTTTGCTCGTCCGAAAGCTTTTTACCGCCATCGAATTCATGATAAATGTAACCGCAGAGCCTATTTTGATGCGGGGTTGTTCGTTGAATCGTTTGATGATGAAGGAGCTAAACAAGGTTATTGTCTATACAAAGTGGGCTGTAAAGGTCCTACAACCTATAACTCCTGTGCAGAAATGTGCTGGAATGGGGGAGTAAGCTATCCGATTCAATCCGGGAACCCATGTATAGGCTGTTCGGAAAAAGACTTCTGGGATAATGCGCCATTTTATACAAGAAGAGCAGTCATCCCGGGAACACAAACAACCATTAATCCGGATAGTGTAGGATTGGCCGCAATTGGTGTAACAACTGCCGGTATTGCTGTTCATGCAGCAGGAACAGTAATCAAGAAGAAGAAAGATGATCAACGAGGTGTAGATGAGAATGAGTGAACGAATAGTTGTAGACCCGATTACAAGAATTGAAGGTCATCTTCGTGTTGAAGTAGATATAGATGAAAAAGGCGTTATTAAGGATGCATTTAGTTCCGGAACAGCTGTCCGTGGACTTGAACTGATCGTAAGAGATCGTGATCCGCGAGATGTTTGGGCCTATGTTCAAAGAATATGCGGTGTATGTACAACTGTTCATGCCCTTGCATCCATTCGTTCCGTTGAGGATGCTTTAAAAATTAAGATACCAAGAAATGCTCATTTAATTCGTGACATCATGAACGAAGCTCTGTTTGTACATGACCATGTAGTCCACTTCTATCATTTGCACGCATTAGACTGGGTTGACGTAGTTAGCGCATTAAAAGCTAATCCTGCTGAAACATAAAAAATTGCCCAATCGATTTCAAGCTGTCCGAAATCATCTCCCGGATATTTTACTGAAGTCCAAAACAAAGTGAAAAAGCTGGTTGAAAGCGGGCAACTGGGTATTTTTGCAAATGGCTATTGGGGACATAAAGCATATAAGCTTCTACCTGAACTCAATTTACTGGCTGTTGCTCACTATTTGGAAGCATTGGATTGGCAAAAGGAAATTGTGAAAATCCACACCATTTTCGGAGGCAAAAACCCGCATCCTCATTATGTAGTCGGTGGAATGGCTACTCCGCTCGATATTGACAGTGATAATGGTGTACATGCTGAAAGATTGATGCATGTTTCACAGTTGATCGATCAAGCAAGGGAATTTGTTACTCAAGTATATATTCCGGATTTATTTGCCATTGGCTCCTTCTACAAGGACTGGACATATGGCGGCGGTTTAAATAACTATCTATGCTATGGTGATTTCTCTACAGGAGATATCTATGATCCTAAGCTTTATCGGATGCCGAGAGGGAGTATCTTGAATGGGAATTTAAATGAGGTCTTGGACGTTGATTTGAAAAACCCTGAACATGTAAAAGAATTTATTGACCGCTCCTGGTATACCTATGATGGAAAACAAGGCGGAGGGAAGCCTCCATTTGAAGGAGAAACAACCTTTAATTACACCGGTCCAAAGGCACCGTTTAAAACTTTGGATACGGATAAGCAGTATAGCTGGCTAAAAGCGCCGCGTTGGAAAGAGCATCCAATGGAAACAGGCCCGCTTGCAAGGATGATTGTCGGCTATGCCGCAGGAAAAGAAGAGATTGTCCATATTGTGGATGATACCCTTAAAAAGCTTGGCCTTCCTATATCAGCATTGCAATCAGCTCTTGGCCGGACTGTTGCCCGCGGACTTGAAACCGTGTTAATATCCGGCTGGCTAAGAAATGATATGGATGAACTTCTTAAGAATGTAAAGAGCGGCAACCAAGTAACGTTTGATCGTTCAAAATGGGAACCGGGCACCTGGCCGAAGAGTGCAAAAGGTGTAGGCTGGATGGAAGCGCCAAGAGGGGCACTCGGACATTGGATTGATATTGAAGATGGAAAAACGAAAAACTATCAAGCCATTGTTCCATCAACATGGAATGCTTCATCACGCGACCATAACAACAAAATTGGCGCCTATGAGGCTGCTCTAAAGGGAACCCCAATGGTAAATAAGAAACAACCGCTTGAAATTATGCGAATTATCCATTCTTTTGACCCTTGTCTTGCTTGTGCTGTTCACTTAACTGATTTGGAAACCAATCAAACAACGGAAATCCGTTTAGGTTAGGAGTGGGACAAATGGCTGCGCCAAACTTACCGACTGAATGTCCGAAACCGGTACCTGATAAACCGGCGGTCAACAGCGAAGTATCGTTTCACCCGGAAAGACCGATTGTTTTTAACCCGCTTAATGATGGTGTAAAAGTTTATGTTTGGCAATTACCGGTTAGGATTTTCCACTGGGTGAATATGTTGGCAATCTTTCTATTAATGGGAACCGGGATTTATATTGGAAAACCGTTTGCTGCGGCAATTATTCCTGAAGAGGCCTATTATTCCAATCTAATGGGCTGGATGAGATACATTCACTTTTTTGCAGCTTTTCTGTTTACCGCCAATCTTTTGTTCCGTCTGTACTGGGTATTAAAAGGAAATAAGTTTGCAACATCGAATCCATTCCGAGGAATTTTTTGGAAAGAGATTTTCGAAACCGTCAAATTCTATTTATTTTTGAAAAATAAAAAACCTCATTATATCGGTCATAACCCGTTAGCACAGTTAAGCTATTGGATTTTTATCGGCCTTGGATCATTGATCGTGATGCTGACAGGATTCTATATGTACTTTGAACCGCAGCAGGATTCCTTCTGGGCAAAACTGTTTGGCTTGGTACCCTACCTGTTCGGAGGAGATAGCTACACGCTTCGTTCCTGGCATCATCTTGCTGCCTGGGGCTTTATGCTCTTTATCGTCATTCATGTATACATGGCCTTCCGGGACGATTATCTTGAACGGAATGGATCTGTGTCATCAATGATTACAGGATATAAAACAGAGCCAAAAAAGGTTGTAGGTGGCAAACATGAGTAACAAACAAAAAATCACCATTTTAGGTATTGGCAACACTCTCTTTTCAGATGAGGGTGTTGGCATTCACCTTTTACCGATATTGGAAAATGCATTAAAAGACTATGAAAATATTGAGATAATTGAGGGCTTGACTGACGGCATGAGATTACTTGGACCTGTTGAGGATGCGGAAAACCTTATTATTATTGATGCAATTAATGCAGGTAAGGAAGGCGGGACGATTATCGCATTGGAAGGAGAAGAAATTCCTGCTTATTTCGGGGTCAAAATGTCCATTCACCAGCTGGGGTTCCAGGAAGTATTATTTGCAGCAAAAATGAGGGAGCGCTACCCTAAGCAGATTATGATGTTTGGTATGCAGCCAACCTCGCTGGAATTAGGGGTCGGGTTAACGGACACCAATCGGAAAAAGTTGGGTGACCTTGCGAAAGCAGTGATAAACCAAGTGATTTATTGGAGATCTGTGTCATGAGACGGCTCGATTTTTTGAAAGAATTAGGCAATAGTTTGTTCGAGACAGTTAAAGCAGTCTATGAACCTTTTATTAAAGAGGACATAGAAAAGGTGGAAGATGTTGCTGATATGGCACTCGGTATCACCTGGCATCCATTAATGAAAAAAACAGAGGCTTCAGCAGAACTGGAAATGAAATTTATTAGAGGAAAACCAATTATAGTGGCACGTTATGGATCGAACATGCAGGTAATGGATGGAGTATGTCCTGAATGTTCGAATATTATTATTCTAACAACACTATATTTAAGTGGCAAATGTTTGAATTGTGAGAAAGAATACAATTTTATAACACAAACAGGTAATTTTCAGCCTGAGCCATTAAGGTTGAAATTAAAGGATGAGATGTATTATATCGGGTTATCAACGGCAGAAAAAAGCGGGTGATTGTATGCATGAAATGTCATTAATGGGGGATATACTTCAGCTGGTTCATGAGGATGCAGCAGCAAGAGGTGTCGAAAAAATTGAAAAAATTGAGTTAATAGTTGGTGAAATTTCAAATGCAATGCCGGAAGCATTACATATGGCTTTTGATATTTTTCGTGATCAAAATTTGCATTTTTTTACGGTAAACGCCCAATTAATCATTCATTTAGAAGAAGCGAAGGCCTTATGTGTCCTGTGCGGGATTGAATACCTGCCCGATCAAAAAATTGCGCTCTGTCCAAGCTGTAAGGTCCCATCCGGCAAGGTATTGAAAGGGGAAACATTTCAGGTATTATCATACGAAGGGAGTAATCGATGATGAAAGTAACTTTAAGAACAGATGTATTAACTAACAATAATAAGGCTGCAGAGTTCAATAGAGAGCTTTTCGAAAGCACGAAAACTTTGGTGATTAACCTAATGAGTTCTCCTGGCGCAGGAAAAACCACCCTATTAGAGGAAACAGTCAGGGCCTTATCCGAAAAATATCGGATAGCCGTTATTGAAGGAGACTTGGCGACGGAAAGGGATGCTGACCGGATTCGGGCAATGGGAGCAAAAGCTGTTCAGATTAACACACATGGCGGTTGCCATCTTGATGCAAGAATGGTTGCAGCTGCATTAGCTGAATTTGATTTTGATAATATTGATTTATTGTTTATTGAAAATGTCGGCAACCTCGTCTGTCCTTCCGGATACGACCTTGGACAGCAGCATAAAGTTGCCGTCCTAAGTATACCTGAAGGTAATGATAAGATTCCAAAATATCCGCAAATGTTTATGCGAACCGAACTTGTTCTGTTAAATAAAATTGATTTGCTCCCATACCTTGATTTTAATGTGGAAGAGGCTCGAAAGGATCTATCGCAAATTAATCCGCTCTCAACATTACTGCCGCTTTCAGCACGAACGCAGGAAGGGCTCCATGAATGGTTTTCCTGGGTTGAAGGGGCCTGCAAAAAATGCTTACAGCTGTAAAAATTGCAGTAAGAGGCAGGGTACAGGGAGTCGGATTTCGTCCGTTTGTCTTTCAGCTAGCTGATATTCACGGATTAAATGGTACTGTCCAAAATAATATGGACGGAGTCAAAATTCACCTGGAAGGGGAATCGGAGCAGGTTCAGGCCTTTCTATCAGACTTGAAAAATAAGGCACCGCGACTTTCGAAAATCAATGAGATTCTTGTTCATGAAACAGATATTCAGGGGTTAGTGAACTTTACCATTATTGCCAGTGAACGGATCGGCACATCGCTGCTTGTCATTCCGATTGATTCAGCCGTTTGTGATGATTGTCTGAATGAGATGAATGATCCCGGTGATTTTCGCTACCATTATCCGTTTATCAACTGTACGCAATGCGGTCCGCGATACACGATCATTAAAGAATTGCCATATGACAGATCTTATACATCGATGAATACCTTTCCGATGTGTGAGGACTGCCGGAGGGAATATGAAGACCCTGTAAATTGGAGGCATCATGCTCAACCGATTGCGTGTCCAAAATGCGGACCGCAAGTCCGCTTGCTTGATATTAACAATTTAGAAGTAGCTTATGAGAATCCGATAGAAGAAACAATTAAGCTATTAAAAGCAGGGGAAATCGTTGCCATTAAAGGGCTTGGCGATTATCACATTTGCTGTAGTGCCGGCAATCCACAAGCGGTCACTACCTTAAGAAAAAGAAAAAAACGGCCTATAAGGCCGCTAGCTGTTATGGCAGCTTCCATTTTAGCAGCTGAACAAATTGCTATCGTTAATCGTGCCGAGAGAGAGCTGTTAAAAAGCCCTGAATCACCAATCGTAGTGCTGAAAAAACTGGAACGGTCCCGGCTTGCAGCAAATGTGGCTCCCGGTATGAACACAATCGGTGTGATGCTTCCATATACACCGCTCCATCATTTACTATTAGCGGACCCAGAGCTTCCGTGCCTTGTGATGACAAGTGCCAATCCTTCAGGAATGCCGATTTTATATAATGACGACGAAGCTTTTCACTATCTGAATGGAATTGCTGATTATTACCTGGTTCATAACCGTGAGATTCTACATCCGGTAGATGATTCGGTAATACAAATCAATACCGGGAAGGAAGATCAAGGGGATATGTCCCCGATCCTTTTATGGCAGATGCGGATGTCACAGGTATTATTGCTTTTGGCGGTCAGCAAAAAACAACCTTTACGATTGGGCGAAATGAACAGTTTTTTGTCGGACCGTATATTGGTGATTTAGAAAATATAGAAACCATCAATCATTATCAGCATGAATTGGAGCATCTTTTAAAATGGATTGATACTCCAAAATCTGTGGCAGTCATTGATGCTCACCCGGACTATCATGTTCGGAAACTAGTAAAAGAATACAAATTTACTGAAGTCATTGAAGTTCAGCATCACCATGCCCATATGGCTGCCTGTATGGATGAACATCGGATTTCCGGTAAAGCATTTGGAATTATATTGGATGGAACAGGCTATGGCCTTGACGGTAATATTTGGGGCTTTGAAGTCTTCCATGGAGATGCGCTCGAATTTGAACGCATGGCCCATTTGCACTATACCCCCCTTCCCGGAAGTGAAAAATGCATACAGGAACCATGGCGAAATGCGACTGCGATGCTTATTTCACTGCACGGTGAACAAGGAGTAGTACTGGCTAAAACCATATTTGCTGATAAAGCTTCTGAGATTGAAATTATAAAAATAATGATTGAAAAAAAGATTAATACTGTCTATGCAGGAACATGCGGCAGGCTGTTCGATGCGGTAAGTGCTTTATGTGGTGTAACAAAAGTGTCCAGTTATAACGGGGAGGCATCAATTCAATTGGCGGAACTTGTCGATGAACAAGTCATTTTTGAGCCATACGCCTTTGATGTAAATGATAGGGATAATCTTTTAACAATTGATTTCTCTATCATGATTAAAGAGATTGCGGCAGAGGTTGCAGCAGGTAAAAATGCAGTGAAAATAGCCGGCCGCTTTCATGAGACGATAGTACAGGCAATTATAGCATCGATGGAACAAATACAAACTTTTATTCCTGATGCCCGGAAGTCAGTTGTTTTATCGGGAGGAAGCTTCCATAATCGTTATTTGAGAAAAAGAATAACGGACGAATTAGCAAAAAGAAAGTTTACCGTTTATGTACCTGAAAAGGTTCCATGCAATGACGGGGGATTATCATACGGGCAGTTAGTGGTTGCGGCTGCAAAAAGGAGGGCTAAAAAATGTGCGTTGGCGTACCAGCAAAGGTAGTAAAAAAAATGGAATATAGTGCCGTTGTCGATGTGATGGGCTCACAAACCACGGTGGGAACCATTTTTGTCCCGGAAGTAGAGCTTGGGGATTATGTCATTGTTCATGCAGGTCAGGCTATAAGTATTGTCGTTGAAGCCTATGCAAGAGAAAGTGTTGCAGAATGGAGGAAGCTGATTCATGCTCGAAACTCTGAAACAGTCAACTAATCCGGAAATTTGCTGGCCTATGGTAGAAGCTGTAATTGAAAAAGCAAAAGAATTTCAGCAAAAATTCGGACGTAAGCCTGCCTTTATGGAGGTTTGCGGCTCACATACAATGTCGCTGGCAAGAACGGGTGTGAAGCAATGCTTGAAGGATGAGGTGAACCTTATTTCAGGGCCGGGATGCCCTGTTTGTGTAACGGATCAACATTCGATAGATGCAATGATTGCCTTGGCTGAAGCTGAAAATCGGATCATTTGTACCTTTGGCGATATGATGAGGGTACCCGGGTCCACCAAAACCTTGCTCGATTCAAAAATTACCGGAAAAGATATTCGAGTGTTATACGCCCCTGTTGACGCCGTTAAGGTCGCGAAAGAAAATCCTGACAAAGAAGTCATCTTTCTAGGTATTGGCTTCGAAACAACCATTCCAATCCTGACCCTTATGGTTGGAGAAGCTGAGAAACTCGATATAAAAAACTTTTCAATTTGGATGACAACGAAGCTCGTCGAACCTGTCCTTCGTTATTTATTGGATGCCGGCGAAGTCCATCTGGACGGATTTTTACTTCCCGGTCATGTCTCGATAGTATTGGGTGAAGATTCCTATAAGTATTTAGTTGATGAATATAAGATTTCCGGTGTTATCACCGGATTTGAAACAGCAGAATTGCTCTCAGGGATCTACAAATCGATTGATCTGGCATTAAACGGGCAGGTCGTCATTGTTAATAATCATCCTTCTATAGTCACTAAAACAGGAAATCAGGTCATCCATCGGTGGATGGATAACTATTTGATCCCATGTGATGAAGCATGGCGCGGGATTGGTGTGATTCCGGGCAGCGGCCTGGATTTAAAACCGGCGTATGACCGGTTTAATGCGAAGAAAAGGTTTACGGTGGAAGTCACTGAGCCAAGGAAAACAAAGTGTCGCTGCGGCGAAGTTATCAGAGGGTTGATTTCCCCGGAGGAATGCTCACTGTTCGGTAAAGCCTGTCACCCGATGAATCCGATTGGCCCGTGTATGGTATCGGCGGAAGGCAGCTGTTCGGCTTACTATCAATACATGAGGGAGAGCTTTTAATGGATCAGTATATCAGCTTAGCACATGGTGATGGCGGCGAATTAAGCCATCGGTTAATTCTCGATGTGTTTATTGAAGCATTTGATGATGGTAATTCAGCCTTATTTGATGCAGCTGCGTTAACGATTCCAGGCGGCCAAATTGCTGTTACAACGGACTCATTTGTGATTAAACCTATCTTTTTCCCCGGGGGCTCAATTGGAAAATTAGCTATAGCAGGTACAGTCAACGACTTGGCTGTCAGCGGCGCCAAGCCCGTATACTTAACATGCGGATTTGTGATTGAAGAAGGCTTTCCAATTTCAGACTTAAAGAAAATTGTGACGGATATGGCAAATGAAGCAAGAAAAACTGGAGTTACCATCGTCGCCGGGGATACGAAAGTGGTGGAACGAGGCAGTGCCGATGGTGTCTACATTAATACGACCGGAATTGGAATCTATGAGCCAAAGGTCTGCTGCAGTCTTGAGTTTGAAGAGGGAGATGCCATCATTGTATCAGGCACAATTGGCGATCATGGAATAGCCGTTCTTGCAGCCAGAGGAGAGTTAGGGATTACAGTACCAATAACAAGCGATTGTGCTTCTTTAAATCGTATGTTAGGTCAAGTTCTTCACCAAACAAAAGGAGTGCGGATCATGCGTGATCCAACAAGGGGAGGACTTGCAACGACCCTTGTGGAAATTGCTGAAGATTTTCAGTTAACGATGAAAATCAATGAACTCGATCTTCCCGTCAAAGAAGAGGTTCATGGTGTTTGTGATCTTTTAGGCTTTGATCCGCTTTACCTGGCTAACGAAGGAAAAGCGATTATCATCGTTGCCGATAAAGAAAAAGAAAAAGTGATTGGCATTTTACGAGAATTTTCGGAAGGCTGGGCTGCCGTTATCATTGGCTCTATCATTGGGAAACAAAAAGGCCGGCTGTTATTAGAAACGCCGCTTGGATCTAAACGATTACTTACAAGATTATCGGGGACGATGTTTCCGAGAATCTGTTAAAAAGTAGAGGCTGACTCAAAGCATTTGACTGGAAAACAGGTCAATCCGATTGGCCTGTTTTTTTATTTCTCTAGGATATTTTCTGAATTTTTTCTGTGAAAAATTTATAAATATTTTTTTGATACAGGCATAATTAGACACATTTCGAGGTGTAGGTGATGTATAATATTATCAAACGGGTGAAAAAGAGGATTGATATTTTGTTATTCAAAAGCCTAGAGTTCAAAAATGATGTTGGACAGAAGGTTAAAGTCATGGATATTCCTGTATTGGAGGAAGATAGCACTTATAAATTTATGATCCAAGTCCGTTTGCAGACGTTTGTAACGTCCATTTATGGGGAGCGAAGCCCGAAAAAATGCTACTCCTTTAAAGACTATTTGAAAAAGGTCATGAAATGGCCGGATTATGAACAGCTATTTAAAGTTGGAGAATTAAAGAATAATGCGTAAATCTTTTATGAGCATCGGGAAACCGATGCTCTTTTATTGTTATTAAAAATGATATATATGTATCATGAAAAGAGAGGATTATATTTCCTTCACTAGGTGAAACATGTATAATTCAAGGAAGTATTGGTAGGGATGTGAAGGAATGAGCAAAATTAAAATTGTTACTGATTCAACATTGGACATGTCTCAAGAAATGATTCAAAAATTAGACATTGTTGTTGTGCCATTGTCCGTGACGATAAATGGAGAAACGTATTTAGACCGGGTGGAATTAGATCCGGCCGAATTTATTGTAAATATGAGGAAATCACCCGAATTGCCAAAAAGTTCCCAACCATCAGCCGGTTCCTTCCTGGAAGTGTATGACCGCCTTGGAGAAGAAGGGTACGAAGTATTGTCCATTCATATGACCGGTAAAATGAGTGGAACCGTTCGATCTGCTGAGAGTGCTGCCCATATGACGAAAACGAAAGTAACCGTTATTGATTCAAGTTTTATTTCTAAAGCCCTTGCCTTTCAAGTTAAAGAAGCTTCAGAATTGGCGAAACAAGGTAAAAGCATGGAAGATATCCTTGAACGTTTAGACACTGTCCGCAATCATACGAAATTGTATATTATGGTGGATACATTAGAGAACCTTGTAAAGGGGGGACGAATCGGAAAAGGAAAAGCATTTATCGGCTCGCTTTTAAACATTAAACCAATTGCCTCCCTTGAAGGGGCTGAATATACTCCTGTAACAAAGGTACGCAGCCATTCTCAGGTAGTAAAATTTTTTACAAAACAATTTGCGGAAGATATAAAGGGAAAAACGATTCGCGGTGTCGGAATCGTCCACGCAGAAGCATATGAGCTTTCTTTAAAAATTAAAGAAAGTATTATCGATTTAACAGGATACGAGGATATCGAGATTGATTATACTGGCCCAACGGTCAGTACCCACACAGGACCGGGTGCCCTTGCCTTAATGTATTATTTTGAATAAAATCATGAACCACTTAACTAAAGGCTGACTCAAATTGAGTCAGCCTTATCTTTTTGTATTTTCATACTTAACAGTAGATTCCTATTAATAATATAGATAATTATTGAGAAATTTGCCTAATTATTAAGGAATTATACATAAATATGGGAGCCAACCGTTTTTATTTTGGGTAAAATTTGTCTCTTCTGGTAATGATAAAAAAAACGAAATCCTGAAGGTGTTGCCTTTGTTCAAGCGAAAATCAGGAATAAACCAAAACGAAGAGCAGAAAGCACATAGCTTGAAAATCGAGGAATTAAAGGAACAATTAAAAACAGTTCTGAATGCAAGTTCCGATTTGAATTTCAGGACCTTGAAAAAGGACGAAAAGAGAATCCTGTTCAGTTTCCTTGCTAGTGTAATCGATAAAAATGCAATAGATGATTTTGTTATAAGAACCATTCAAAATCACGATGAAGTGGATTGGAGTATTGAAAATCTTGTTCAAATACTTCCGATAGCCCAACTATCAGCTGCGAATCAATTGCAAGAGATAACCTCCTCATTAATAGAAGGCAATGTTTATATTTATGTTGAAGGTGATCCATGCGGACTTCTTGCAAATGTTAGTAAAACTGTTGAAAGGTCATTGGAAAAGGCAGAAACGGAATCCCTCGTTTATGGGCCTAAAATTTCTTTCACTGAATCACTTAATAGCAATTTAAATATTCTTAGAAACAATATTAAAGACTCCAATTTGTGTATGGAGGATGTAGTTATTGGAAAGAGGGGAAAAGCGAAAGGTAAAATCGTTTATATTAAAGATATTGCTGATGAAGAAAACGTGAATACGTTTAGACAAAGAATAAATGATTTAAAGGTCGATCAAATTGCGGACACCACCGTCCTTGGTCAATTGGTAGAAAGTAATAGTTGGACCGTATTTCCCCAATTGATGACAACGGAATTACCTGACAGGGTTACCGGTGCTTTATTGAAGGGGAAGGTCGCTGTCCTTATGGACCGGAGTCCGGACGCCTTATACGGTCCAACCCCTTTTTTTAGCTTTTTTGAAACAACCGAAGATGTTTATATGCGTTGGAATATGGGTTTTTTCTTACGGATGCTGCGGTTATCGGCCATTTTTTTATCTGTATTACTTACCCCTGCCTATGTTGCTGTTGTAACGTATCATTATGAAGTAATACCTTCTCCTTTGCTCGTCACATTAGGTCAATCAAGGTCAAATGTCCCGTTTCCGCCGGTTTTTGAAGCACTTCTACTAGAGTTTATTATTGAACTATTAAGAGAAGCCGGTGCGAGGCTTCCTACGAAAGTCGGTCAGACGATGGGTATCGTAGGCGGTATTGTAATTGGCCAAGCTGCTGTTGATGCCGGTTTTACTAGCAACATCTTAATTATTATCATTGCCCTTAGTGCTCTTGGATCATTTACTTCTCCCAGCTACATAATGGGGACGGCAATACGTATCATCCGATTTCCAATTATCATTCTGGCAGGAATCTGGGGAGGAATCGGAATCATGATTGCATTCTGCTTCTTCCTGATTCACCTCTTAAAACTAGAAACATTGGGTGGCCCTTATTTTATGCCTGTCTATCCTATAAGATTAAAAGATTTAGGATACAGTGTATTCCGATTTCCATTGCAATACCTATCATTTCGGCCTGAAACAAACCGCCCGACTGATGAGCATAGATATCCTGTTCAACAATCAAAAGAAAAAAAGGATGTAGATGAATAGGAGCGATTATTATGAAGGTGAATTTACATCCTAAGGAAGGATTATTATTTAATACTTTTCTTATCATGTTTATTATTCATAAAACACAAACAGGTGTTGGGATTGTAGGGCTGCCACGTATCGTTTATTTATATGCAAAGCATGATGCTTGGATCTCCGTCTTTTTAGCAGGTATATCCACAGGCGTAGTTTTATGTTTCATAATCTTAATGCTAAATCAATATGATAGTGCCGATTTATATGGAATTCACTTTGACGTATTCGGGAAAATAATTGGTAATGCGCTCAATATTGTCTATATGCTATACATGTGTGCTACATTTTTTGTGATTTTGATGAATTACATCGAAATTGTCCAAGTATGGATTTTCCCAGATTTACCAACCTGGCAAATAGCCATGGTTTTGATATTATTATCTGTTTATGCAGTTCTAGGAGGAATCCGGGTCATAGTCGGTTTTACTTTCCTAGCCGTTATAGGAACACTTTGGCTTGTTTTTTTGTTATTGATACCTGTGAAATATTCCGATCCTACACATTTGTTTCCAATCTGGACTGTTGATTTAAAACATCTTGTCACAGGAATGTATAAATCCTCGCTTTCCATGATGGGATTTGAAGTGATAATGTTCATATATCCATATGTGAAAAATAAAAAGAAAATTTTTCTATTTGCCCAAATAGGCAATCTTTATACGACAGTCCTTTTTACAATCGTGACAATCATTACTACTACTTTTTTTGCTGAAGAAAGCCTGGCTCGAACGATTTGGCCTGTATTATCAATGTTCAAAATTATTCGACTGCCAAACCTTGAAAGGTTTGAATTTATTGCCGTGTCATTTTGGATGCTTATTGTTTTGCCCAATATGTGCACCTATTTGTGGGCAGCATCAAAAGGATTTTCGAGGGTAATGAATCGAAAACAAAAAAAAGGAATTTGGATTATTGTACTCCTTGTGTGGGGAGGGACATTTTTTATTAAAGCTAGATATCAAATGAATGAAATGACAGATATCATCGCTAAAATTGGTTTTTTTGCTGCCTTCTGCTACCCTGTTTTGCTCTCCATTATTGTTTTGGTGAAAAAAAAGTTTATGAGGAGGAAAAAAGCAAGTGTGCAGGCTTCTTAAATGGACTATATCTGTAATTCTTATCTTATCTATGGTTATAATTGCAGGTTGTGTTCAACGAAAACAATTGGAGGAACTTGGCCTTATAACAGCTGTTGGTTACGACATGGAGAAGCAAAATCGAATTAAAGGAACAATTGTCGTCCATAAATTTGATCCGGTGGCGCAAAACATGACAAAAGTGATAACAGATACAGCTAGAACAGGCAGGGGACTAAGGCAGGTGCAAAATCTGGAATCCAATCAAAAACTAGTCACAGGTCAGCTTCGTGCCGTTGTTTACAGTAGAAAACTGGCAAAAAAAGGAATTATTCAGCTTGTAGATGCATTAAACAGGGATGCAACGGTCGGAAACATGGTCTATTTAACTGTTGCAGAAGGTACAGCTTCTTCAATTATGAAAATTGATTTAAAAAATCCTTCAACAATCAACCTTGGAACCTACTTGTATAATTTAATAAAACAAAATGTAGAGGGGGAACAGATTTTATCTCCCACACTTCAAGAATTTAATCACTATTTTTATGATATTGGTAAAGACCCTGTTCTTCCAATACTAAAAGTCAAAGGAAAAGATGTCATTATTTCAGGTATGGCTCTTTTTAAGGATGATCAGATGATAGAGGAACTAAAACCCGAAGAATTATTCTATTTAAAAATTCTTATTGATAAGTATAAAGCAGGAACTCAGGAAATTGGTTTTAATCGCAACCGTTTTAAAAAGATCATTTTAAAATATAGTGAGCATAAACAAAGAAAGGTTTACAATAAATTATTTATTTCTATTGATAATATTCGAAGTAAATCAAAGATTAAATTATTAGATGAAAAAAATCTCCGTTTTAAAATCGATGTTAATTTAGACTCAAGGTTAATGGAAACAACCGAACCTTTAGATTTTGGAAATCCCGCTGCAATAAAGTTGATTGAAAGGGAAATAAATAAAGCAGTAAAAAAGAATATTGAGGAATTAATTTATCGTCTGCAGAAAATAGATGCTGATCCAATTGGCTTTGGAAATGAATACGAAGCTCATAAAAGGGGAAATCGCATTTCTAAAGGTGAATGGAGAAAAAAATATAAACACGCTACTTTTGATGTAGAGGTGAAAAACACAATCGTCCGAACAGGGGTCATTGATTAGAAATCCCTTTACTTTCTTCTTTTTCATAACTTTGTTAAAATATTCACGGAATGGAAAAGAAAAAGGTAGCGGGTGATAGGATGAAGTTCCGGTATTGGGTATTATTATTCGTCATAAGTATTTGTGTTTTATCGGCTTGTGGACAAAAAGAGATTAAGAATGAAGTGAATTGGCCGGTTAGGGATTTTACGGCAACAAATCAAAATAATCAATCATTTGGATTGAAGGATTTAAAAGGAAAAATTTGGGTATCTGATTTTATGTTTACGAGCTGTACGGATGTTTGTTTGCCAATGACGGCGAACTTAACCAAACTGCAAAAAAAGGTTAAGGATGAGGGCTTGAAAAATGTCGAGTTCGTTTCTTTTAGTGTGGATCCGACGGTAGATACTCCTCAAGTTTTAACAAAATTTGCGAATCAGTTCCAAGTCGATTTTAAAAATTGGACGTTTTTAACAGGGTACTCTCAAGAATTTATTGAAAACTTTGCATTGAAGGATTACAAAGCACTGGTGAAAAAACCGGAAACGGGTAATCAAGTCATTCATGGAACCTCTATTTATTTAGTGGGACAAGATGGCAAGATTAAAAAATCGTATAGCGGATTGAATGATATCCCATTCGATGAAATTATGAATGATATTAAAGCACTCCAATAGTAAAAGGAGAGTTAGCTTTTATGAAAAATAAATGGAAAAGGTTATCCCTTTTTTTATTAGGAATAGACCTTTTAGTAGTTGTTAGCATTATATCCTTGATTATGATTCCATCGACTACTAATGAGAGGATTAGCAGAAAAGAACCAACAGGTGATAATGTTTCCTTTCATGTCAAATCAAATAAAAATGATCTAAATCAGATTATTAATTATTATTTAAAAAAAGAAACTGCCGATTCTCCAATAGATTATCATGTCCATTTGGGAAATGAAGTGGAATTATACGGGGTTTTGCCGATCTTAAGTGAAACCTTGAATATGAAGCTTACCTTTGAACCGGAAGCACTATCAAACGGTGACTTGGTGTTAAAGCAAAAAGCGCTTTCAATCGGCAGTCTGCACTTGCCTGTTTCCTATGTACTGCAATATATCAGTGAAAATTATAAGCTCCCTGAAGGAGTCATTATTCAGCCGAATGATAAGCTAATTTATATTAATATGCAGCAATTGAAACTGAAAAGTGATCTTATAATTAAGGTAAACAAGTTTGATTTGAAAAAGGATGATATTGCTTTTACGATTTTAGTTCCAGTAAAATAAGGTGCCGTTTTGGCACCTTATTTTTAGCGAGTATATCCCAGTCGCGGCTTGATTCTCAATCTCTTAAAATAATCGCTTCAAGTTCCGGTTTATCTTGGGTTAAGCCTAGAAAAACAACGGTGTAGGCTTCATTTGCCTTAAATTGAACTTTAGGCAATGGGAGGATGATATTTCTCGTTCCTGCTTCTCTTGTTTCAAGATCTACGGTCATTGGGGTTAGCCCTAGATATTCTGTAGACTGCTTGTAAGAGACATTTGGGAATATAACGTCACGGTCCTTCACAGCAATATCCATTACCGGTGAATCTTGGGATAAATGAATAAATCGAACCTTTGCCTCATTCGCAGGTACTTCAGGTTGATTCGGGTATACGAGCAGTCGCATTTTTTTACTATGATCAATGGTTGCTAATGTATACGATTTTCCGGATTCAACACTAATACTTTTGTTTAAGACGCTATCTACCATATTTCCAGATGGATAAATATCAATATGATACTTCCCGGCTTTTAGAGCAAGAAAATGACTAACGTGCTTAAATGGTAAGTCTTTTATCATCCGACTTCCATTAATATATATATCAACGTTTATGGCATCGTGGGAAGTATGGAGAACTCGGATCCTCGCTTCTTCCTGAATGGGCGAAGCATTAACTCGCATCCAATTATTCGCTTTATTCATGTATTTAAAGTGTTTAAGATAGTAATGCATGTGTAAATTTGGGTTTGAGTATTTATAAAATTCAGCTAACATATCGTACATTGCAGCTTTTTGAAGATAATCAGAATAAGTTCTTTTTTCCGACATACCATCTGCTCCTATTCTCTGGTTTACATCATAATCTATTCACATTTGTTTAGGTAGGTGTCTAATAAAAACTGCCTCAAATTGGAATTTACTAATTTTATTTTTATGAAATGATTCTGTATACTAGAATTAAAATTGAAGGAATTTGAGGTGGGAATATGGAAAAAAATGAACGATTAGCAACCTTTGCAGGCGGCTGTTTTTGGTGTATGGTTAAGCCGTTTGATGAGCAGCCGGGGATTATAAAGGTTGTTTCCGGATATACAGGCGGAACAATAGAAAATCCAACGTACCAGCAGGTTTGTTCCGATACAACCGGCCATTTTGAAGCAGTCCAAATTACATATGATCCGGAAGTTTTCCCCTATGAAAAATTACTCGACTTATTTTGGCAGCAAATTGATCCAACCGATCCCGGCGGACAATTTCATGATCGCGGTCAGTCCTATCAAACCGCAATATTTTACCATGATGAAACTCAAAAAAGGTTAGCAGAAGAATCAAAACAAAGATTACAAGAAAGCGGTAGGTTTAACAAACCGATTGTTACGCCCATTTTGCCTGCAAAGACCTTTTATCCTGCAGAGGAGTATCACCAACACTACTATAAGAAAAATCGCGCCCATTATGAGTCATATCATGTAGGATCGGGCAGGGCCGGTTTTATTCAAAAGCATTGGAGGGGAGAATATGAACAATAAAGATTTATCTAAGTTAAAAAAGGAACTAACACCGATACAGTATGAGGTGACACAAAACAATGCAACAGAGCCTCCGTTTAAAAATGAATTTTGGAATGAAAATCGGGAAGGAATTTACGTGGACATTGTTTCAGGTAAACCTTTATTTAGTTCCTTGGATAAATTTGATGCAGGATGCGGCTGGCCAAGTTTTACAAAGCCGATTCAAAAGGAAGAGGTGATTGAAAAAGAGGATTTCAGTCATTTTATGATTCGGACAGAAGTAAGGAGCAAAACGGCCGATTCTCATCTTGGGCATGTGTTTACTGACGGTCCACAGCCAACGGGCTTACGTTATTGTATAAATTCCGCAGCACTCAGGTTTATATCAAAAGAAAAGCTTAAAGAGGAAGGCTATGGAGAATTTCTCAGTCTTTTTGAAAAATAAAAATCATAAATAAAAGCCGCGGAGAGCGGCTTTTTTTATGTATATTAGGTATATTTTCAAAAACATACGTAATCATTATTCAAAATCCGGGCGAATGCACATACGGGTCAAGTACCCACTTCATAAAGTGAAATAGTAAGGAAACAAATTCTCAAGGAGTGAATGTGAATTATGCATTATGGATATGGATATGATGGCTTTTGCGGTTACCCGGCTTATCCTGCTGTAGGATATGGAGTAGGTTTTGGTTTTGGCGGGTTTGCGCTAATTGTGGTGTTGTTTATTTTATTAATTATTATTGGGGCAAGTTGGAGTTTTTAAAATCTAAAATACAACCGGCTGACTTTGGAAACTTTTCACTAGTCAGTCCTTTTTTTTGGGGGAAATATATTTAATAATAATATGTATACTATTATTTGTTTTTTCTGATATTTACGCAAAATCCGAACGTTATAGAGTATTTTATTTATATAGTTCGTTTTTTTATTGACGAAAGCGATAATGTCTGATATATTTACCAATGGTTAAGAAAAATCGCCTTGGAGGTAATTGGACAATGAATACGAAATATGATGTGATTGTAGTAGGAGCGGGACCTGCGGGAATTTTTACCTGCTATGAACTTACGCTAAAAATGCCGAACGCAAAGGTTTTATTAGTGGATAAAGGACATGATATTTATCGGAGAAATTGTCCAATTTTACAAAAGAAAATTGAAAAATGTCCTCCGGCAGCGGGGAAAAAAGAATTTGCAGGATGTTTACCTGCTTGTTCGATCACGAATGGCTTCGGTGGAGCAGGAGCCTATTCGGATGGAAAATTTAATATTACAAGTGAATTTGGCGGATGGATGACGGATTATTTATCAGATTCCCAAGTCATCGATTTAATTCGCTACGTAGATGAAATTAATTTGAGGCACGGTGCGACTGAAAGCATTACTGACCCTTTAACGGATAAAGTAAAGGACATTGAACGTCGGGGTTATGCTGCAGGACTAAAGCTGTTGCGAGCTCAAGTTAGACATCTTGGAACCGAACAAAATCTTGAAATTTTAAAAAGCATATTTGAATATTTAAAGACCAAAATTGAGATGGTATTTAAAACGGAAGTTGAGGATGTTTTAACGGAAAAAACTCCCGATGGTTATCGTATAAAAGGGATTAAAGTAAAAGGCGACAAGAATATCTTTGCAGACAAAGTGGTTATTACACCGGGAAGAGATGGGTCAACATGGCTATCGGGAATATTAAAATCCCGCCGTCTGCAAATGATTAGTAACCAAGTTGACATTGGTGTTAGAGTTGAAACCTCCAATGTTGTCATGCAGGAAATAAACGAGCATTTATATGAAGGGAAATTTGTTTTTAATACATCTGTTGGGACAAGGGTGCGAACTTTTTGTAGTAATCCTTCAGGACATGTTGTGGTCGAAAATCATTCCGGGACTATGTTGGCAAACGGGCATGCATACAAGGATCCTAAGCTTGGAAGTCCAAACACGAATTTCGCTTTACTTGTTTCACATACTTTTTCGGAGCCATTTGATAAGCCGAATGAATATGCTCACGAGATTTCCCGGCTTGCCAACAGTCTTTCAAATGGCGGCTTAATAGTCCAAAAATACGGTGATATTCTAAAAGGACGCAGATCGACGGAAAAACGGATTAAGGAAGGTTTTATTGAACCGACTTTAAAAGAAGCTGTTCCGGGTGACCTTGGATTAGCCCTACCATATAATACATTAAAAAGCTTAGTTGAAATGACAGAGGCGCTTGATAAGGTTACTCCCGGAATTGCCTCCGAGCATACATTGTTTTATGGTGTGGAAGCGAAGTTTTACTCAGCTAGACCGAAGTTAAATGATCGTTTTGAATCCGAAATCAACGGATTGTATGTCGGTGGTGACGGTGCCGGAATTACCCGTGGTCTTGCCCAAGCAGGAGCATGCGGTGTCTGGATTGCCAGGGATATTATCCAAAAAATAACAACTGAACGAAAACAAGAAACAGTTATGGCTTAAGCCCGCAAATTTTTGCGGGTCTTTTTTATATTATCAAAATTTATATCATCTTAACTTTGAGAATTGTCTAGCTCCGGCGCTTTTTTTATTTAAAAGAACGAAAGAAACAAAAAACGTTTCATACAATTTACTAATGGCCGGACTTATATAGATAAGGAAGTGTGTAAAATGGAACAATCTTTTTTAATTAAACCTATGCTCGATGAAATATACCCTGTTATCGATTATGGTAAAGGGGTCTATTTATATGATATGGAAGGAAAAAAATACGTTGATGCTGCATCAGGCGCAGTTACGGCTAATATTGGCCACGGGGTGCAGGAGATTATTGAAGCAATGAACGAACAGGCAAAAAAGGTCTCTTTCGTGTATCGCTCGCAATTTACAAGTGAAGCAGCGGAAAAGTTAGCAAATAAAATTGCCGAAATGACACCGGGTGATCTCAATTGGTGTTTTTTTGTCAACAGTGGCTCCGAAGCGACTGAAACTGCGATGAAAATGGCAATTCAATACTGGCAGGAAAAAGGAATCCAAACAAAAACAAAGGTGTTATCGAGATGGGTTAGTTACCATGGAATCACATTGGGAGCACTTTCAATGTCCGGCCATCCAGGCAGAAGGGCGAGGTTTACACCGCTTTTAGAGGATTTTCCCGCCATTCATCCCCCATATTGCTATCGCTGCCCATACAATCTTGAAGCCCCTTCCTGCGGAAATTTATGTGCTCACGAGTTAGAAACTGCGATTAACCGTATCGGGTCTGATAAAATTGCCGCTTTTATTGCTGAACCAGTAATTGGGGCGGCAGGAGGGGCGATTACACCACCGAAGGATTATTTTAAAGTAATCAAAAAAATCTGTGAGAATCATGACATCCTGTTTATAGCTGATGAGGTTATGACTGGGTTTGGGCGGACGGGCACGATGCTTGCATGTGAGCAGTGGGGGATCATCCCGGATATCGTTGCCTTAGGCAAAGGGATGGGTGCCGGGTATGCCCCAATTGCCGCTGCTCTTGCAAGTGAAAAAGTTATGGAGCCGATTTTAGCAGGGTCTAAATCTGTTATGAGCGGCCATACCTTAAGTGCCAATCCCCAATCATGTGCCGTTTCCTTAGCCGTACTGGATTACTTAGAAAAAAACGAGATAATGAAAGAAGTAGAATGCAAGGGTGTTTACCTGCGTAACCAGCTTGAAAAACTAAAGCAGCAATTTTCGTTTATCGGTGATGTTCGCGGAAAGGGATTGTTGCTCGGAATAGAATTTGTCGGGGACCATGACAGCAAAACTCCATTTCCTAGAAAGGCAGCGATAACTCAAAAAATAGTAGCAATCGCAAAGGAAAAGGGGTTGCTTGTTTATCCTGCCTGTGCGGGGATTGACGGTGTTAATGGTGACTCGATTATTATATCCCCTCCATTAACCATTACCAAACGGGAGATTGAAGAATTGGCTTTACTCTTACAAGAAACATTCGAAGCCTTCTCGTCTTATCTTCAGGATGGGGGAGTGTAAATGGAGAACCCTTTTGGAAAAATTACCACTTTAGAAAAAGTTTTGCCGTTTTTTCATGACAAAATGACCTTAATGTTCGGAGGCTTCGGTGGTGTTGGATCCCCACCGACATTAATTGATGGAATACTGGAAAAAGGAATTTGTGAAATCACGCTCATCGGAAATGATACTGGTTTTCCGCATATTGGCATTGGTAAATTAGTGAGTCAAGGAAGAGCTATAAAGGTAATTGCCTCGCATATTGGTTCAAACCCTATCGCAGGGCAGTTAATGCATGACGGAAAGCTTGAAGTAGAGTTTTCGCCACAAGGGATATTAGCTGAAAGAATTAGGGCAGGGGGTGTCGGGCTGCCGGCGATTTTATCTGATATCGGGATGGGCAATGAGCTGGTTGCAAAGAACAAACCGCATTTTCAACTTAATGGAAAGGAATATCTGATTGAAACAGCCTTAACGTCTGAGGTGTCAATTGTTTATGCCAAGAAGGCAGATGCATTTGGAAATTTAATTTACGATAAAAGTGCCCGTAATACCAATCCTCTTGTTGCAATGGCAGGTGATTTAACCATTGCAGAGGTAGAAGAAATTGTTCCAATTGGAGGTCTCAACCCCGAAGAAATCATGACCCCTGGAGTATTCGTTGACTATATTATTCCTTCTAAGGGGGTGAATTGGAAATGGGCATGGGAGTAGATATACGTAATCAATTGGCAAGGAGAGCAGCAGAAGAAATACACAATGGAATGGTCGTAAATCTCGGCATTGGCATCCCTTCCCTTGTTCCTAACCATTTATCAAAGGAAATAATGGTTATGTTTCATGCGGAAAACGGAATTACAGGAATGGGACCAAGTCCCGAGAAAGGGGAAGAAGATGAAAATTTATGCAATGCCGGGGGTTTTCCTGTAACGCTAAACAGCGGTGGTTCTTACTGTGACAGTGCAGTCGCGTTTGGAATGATTCGCCGGGGAAGAGTGGATATTACCATTTTAGGTTCACTCCAAGTCAGCCAAAAGGGGGATCTTGCAAATTGGATTGTCCCTGGGAAGAAAGTTCCCGGAATGGGCGGAGCAATGGAATTGGCGCAAAAAGCAAAAAAGGTCATTGTCTTAATGAACCACTGTGATAAAGAAGGGAATTCGAAAATTGTCCCATCCTGTACATTGCCGTTAACAACAAAATCCTGTGTGGATCTCATAGTGACAGAGCTGGCTGTTTTTCAAGTTACAACACATGGTTTATTTTTGACTGAACTATTTGCTCCATATGATCTTTCAGATGTAGTAAAGAAAACGGATTGTGATTTTATAATTAGTGAAAATATTCGGCGAATACCTTATTAATACTTCCGGTATGCCCTAAAGGAGTGGATCGTTTGAAGAAAAAGGAAATTCACATCAAACAGTGGCTGAAGGAGAATCGGGCTAGAGGGGCTAGACTATTACAAATACTTGTAAGGGAAAACAGTACACGAGGAAATGAAAGCAGTGCACAGGCGATTATCATAGAAAAATGCCGACAGCTTGGCTTAACACTTGATATTTGGGAAATTGACAGAGATGAGCTTAAGGAACACCCTGCTTTTTGCTGTGACCGTCAAAGCTTTGAAGGGAACCCTAATTTGGTAGCAGTTTTAAAAGGCTCAGGTGGTGGAAAATCGATTATATTAAATGGTCATATTGATGTTGTCCCTGTTGGTGACGAAAAAAATTGGAAGCATGACCCATTTAGCGGCTCGATTGAGTGCGGTAAGCTTTACGGACGTGGTGCAACGGATATGAAAGGCGGGAGCGTGGCGCTTCTTATGGCGATTGAATCGTTGATTGCAACGGGCGTAAAGCTTAAAGGTGATGTTATTTTTCAAAGTGTCATTGAGGAAGAAAGCGGTGGTGCCGGGACACTTGCTGCTGTTTTACGGGGTTATCGGGCAGATGGAGCCATTATACCCGAACCGACCAATCTGAAAATTTTCCCGAAACAACAGGGCTCTATGTGGTTTAGAATTACGGTTAAAGGCAGGGCCGCACATGGTGGAACAAGGTATGAAGGCGTTAGTGCCATCGAAAAATCACTGCTGGTCATCGAGAGATTACAACAATTAGAAAAAGATAGAAATGCGACGATAACTGACCCCCTCTTTGAAAAAATCCCAATTCCGATTCCTATTAATATTGGAAAAATAACAAGCGGTGAATGGCCATCCTCGGTTCCTGACAGGACGATTATTGAAGGAAGAATGGGGGTATCTCCGGAAGAAACAATTGAAGCTGCACAAAAGGAAATGACGGACTGCTTGCTGGAACTCAATGCGAAGGATGAATGGTTAAAGGAAAATCCGCTTCAAATAGAATGGTTTGGGGGAAGATGGCTTCCTGGAAATCTCGAAACCACCCACCCATTAATGAATGAACTTTCAAAGAGTTTCATAGAAATTATCGGGGAAGCCCCTATAATTGAGGCCAGCCCCTGGGGTACTGATGGCGGTATTCTCTCTAATGTCGGAAATACCCCCGTTGTTGTCTTTGGACCGGGAATCACAGCAACGGCTCATGATGCAAATGAGCATATTGATCTTGAAGATTTGTTTATTTCAAGTGAGATTATTGCTCTTACCTTAATGAAATGGTGTGAAGTGGATGAGTAAGAAAAAGGAAGACCAAAAAGGGTTCATCCAACTAAGAACAGAAATTCCGGGTCCAAAGGCAAAAGAGCTGCTTGAAAGGAAATATAAGAGTATCCCAAAGGGACCGTTTAATACAATTCAAACCTTTGCTGTAAAAGGCGAGGGTGCCCTGGTCACAGATATCGACGGTAACACATTTATTGACTTTGCAGGCGCCATCGGTTCACTAAACGTAGGACATTGCCCGCCCGGTGTAGTGGCAGCACTTCACCGCCAGATTGATGCCTATCTCCATCCTTGTTTTCATGTAATGATGTATGAGCCATATATTGAGCTGGCAGAAACATTAAATCGCATTACTCCCGGAAGCCATAAGAAAAAAACATTCTTTTTAAACAGCGGGGCCGAGGCTGTCGAAAATGCGGTTAAAATAGCAAGAAAATATACAGGAAGAAAAGCAGTTATTTCATTTGAAAGAGGTTTTCATGGACGTACGTATATGGCTATGTCTTTAACCAGCAAGGTGAAACCGTATAAATATGAGTTTGGTCCATTTGTACCGGAGACGTATAAATGGCCATATCCTTATTATTATCGCTCCGAATTTGAAACTCCTGAACAATTGGATGATGCCATTTTACAACGATTTGAGACCTTTTTCCAGAGCGAGGTTCCCCCGGAAGAAATTGCTGCTGTTATTATGGAGCCTGTTCAAGGGGAAGGCGGGTTTGTGATTCCATCCCGACGATTTGTAAAGGGTGTAAAATCACTTTGCGAAAATCATGGGATCCTGTTTATTGCCGATGAAGTACAAACAGGATTTGGCAGAACAGGGAAAATGTTTGCAATTGAACATTTTGATATCGTACCGGACCTATTGACCATGTCAAAATCGATTGCTGCCGGACTTCCAATTAGTGCGGTAACGGGGCGTTCAGAAATAATGGATGCTCCCAACATTGGCGAAATTGGGGGCACATACGGCGGCAGCCCGCTTGGCTGTGTTGCGGCACTTGAAGTTGTGAAAGCACTTGAAGAAGGTAACCTTTTAGACCGTGCCCAAACAATCGGAAAAGTTTTTCAAGAACGCTTTAAAAGCCTTAAAACGATTTATCCGCAAATCGGTGAAGTTCGCCAGATTGGTGCAATGTGTGCTATTGAATTTATCAAGGATACTGATTCCAAAACACCTCATAAAGAGCTTGTCCAAAAAATTATCCAAACGGCACATCAAAAGGGGCTTATGATTATGTCTGCCGGTTTATATGGCAATGTAATTCGTCTTTTAACCCCTCTTGTTATCACTGACGAACAGTTTCAAGAAGGCCTTGATGTATTGGAAAAAGCCATCACCGAATGCTGCCAATAGACGACAAGTATATAAGATAATAAGTAATTCTGTTATGCTTTAAGACTGATTTATACAAAATGTCCGGTCGTTCTTCGGCCGGACATTTTTTAAAAGGAGATGAGTCCATGAATCAAACCGCATCTTCCATTATTTTTGAAGAAAGTAATTTTTTCCTGGAAGTTTATTTGGATCCTTTTAATAAAAGAATCCGTGTAGATGATTTTCGGGGCAATACGAAATTGCTATTAGAAAAAACAGAGGAGCTTGTTAAGCAACATCAAGCCGAAAAACTAATTATAAAGTCGAGGACCGAAGATTTCCTGTTTTTATTTGAAAGAGGCTTTCAGCCCGAAGCTGTAGTTGACCGTTATTTCCTTGGCTCGGATGCCCATTTTTTTTCGAAATTTTATACACCCGATCGGAAAAAAAGTAACCATTGGATCACCGAGGATGGGATGATTGATAGCATCTATCAATTGGACACTACCCTTGAAAAGGTATATCCGCCAAAAGAGTATGAATTGAAAAAAGCAGATGAAAACTGTGCTGAAAAGCTAACTGAGCTCTATAGGAAAGTTTTTCAAATCTATCCTACACCATTACACGATCCGGAATATGTGAAAAAGACAATGAAGGATGGGACAATTTACTATGTATTTTTTCATGAAGGAGAAATCGTGAGTGCTGCTTCTGCTGAAATTAATCACTTTTATAAAAATGCAGAATTAACGGACTGTGCCACCCTTTCGGAGCATCGCAAATATGGACTGATGAAAATCATCCTTCATGAGCTTGAAGGTGAATTGAAGAAAAAAGGAGTTTTTTGTGCCTATTCTATTGCCAGGTCGTTATCCTTTGGCATGAATGCTGTGTTATTTCAACTCCATTTTCAGTATCGCGGGAGATTAATGAATAATTGCTTTATCTTTGATAAACTTGAAAATATGAACATGTGGGTGAAGAATCTGGCAAACTGCTAAAAATTCGGCTTATCCTGACAATTTTTCGGCACCTTCTCATATATTTATTGGGGGAAGGTGAAAACAGTGGTCCAATTAACCGCTTTAACAAATGAAGTTCTTACGGCCATCCTTAAAAGCATTGATGAGGGAATCCATGTCGTTAATACGGATGGGATAACGATTTATTATAATAAAGTGGCTGCCAGACATGATGGTATGGATGTGAAGGAAGTACAAGGAAAACATTTACTAGCCGCATTTCCATCCTTAACGGAGGAATCAAGCACCTTGTTAAAGGTGATTAAAACAGGCAATCCCATTTATAATCAGACACAGGTCTATGTGAATTTGCATGGAACAAGAATAGATACTATGAATACGACACTACCTATTTTTCTTGAAAAAAAAATTATTGGTGCGGTGGAAATTGCCAAAGACTATTCCCGATTGAAGCTGCTTGCGGAAAGATTGTTAGATCTGCAGAGGGGCTTAAACAAAAGCAGTACGAAGAAGACTTTCAAGCAAGTAAACTTCACATTAAACGATTTACTGACCGTTAATCCTAGTTTTAATAGTTTGAAGGAGGAAGCCAGGAAACTTTCAAAATCAGATTCTCCAATTTTAGTATACGGTGAAAGCGGAACTGGGAAAGAATTATTGGTTCAAGGGATTCACCATGAATCGCTCAGAGGTGAAGGGCCGTTTATTGCCCAAAATTGTGCGGCTATCCCTGAAGCATTACTCGAAAGTATTCTTTTTGGCACCGCTAAAGGGAGCTACACGGGTGCAATTGAGAGAAAAGGACTTTTTGAGCTGGCAGATGAGGGAACCCTTTTCCTGGATGAACTACACACGATGCCTATTGAATTGCAGGCTAAGCTTTTGCGGGTATTAGAGGATGGGATGGTCCGGAGAGTTGGAAGTTCGCAAAATATTTCCGTAAATGTAAGAGTCATTGCCGCAATGAATGAGCATCCGAGTAAGGCGCTTAAAGAAAAAAAGCTTCGTTCGGACCTTTATTACCGTTTAAATGTATTTACTTTTTCGCTGCTGCCGCTGAGAGAACGACGGGAGGATATACTCTTTTTAACAAATAATTATATTCAAGTTTTTAATCAGAAATTGAACAAAAACATACAGGGGATCGAGAGTGTATTGGAGCGTTTCTTTATGACCTATCAATGGCCGGGGAATGTTCGGGAACTGAAGCATACGATTGAATATATGATGAATGTTTGCGAGGGGACGCTGCTCGGAGAAAAGGATTTACCCATTATGTTAAGACAGCAATCGACGCCATTAAAAAGTAACGGTAACAACATTGGGAATCTTTCTTTAAGAAAAAATATCGAGGGATTAGAGAATCGATTAATAAGAGAAGCCTTGGCTGCAACTAATGGGAATATTCTACAAGCTGCAAAGCTTTTAGAGATTCCACGGCAAACTCTGCAATATAAACTAAAAAAGACCATGGAAGAATGAGCTGCCGATATTTCGGCACTTTTTTATTTAATTCTATATAAATTGATTAATATGATTAAATAAATATGTTTCCTATCCTGTTTTTATGGAGTTGGCATGAAAATTGCATATTATTTTATAAAGCAGGTTAGGAGGAATTTCAATGAAACCATTTTTATATAAGCCGAAGAGGCATTGGAAAGAAATTGAACTTTGGAAGGACGTCACAGATGAACAGTGGAACGACTGGCTTTGGCAGCTAACCAATACGATTCGATCATTAGAGGATTTAAAAAAAGTTATTCACTTAACACCTGACGAAGAAGAAGGGGTAAGAATTTCAACCAAAACGATCCCTTTAAATATTACTCCATATTATGCTTCTCTAATGAATCCGGATGACCCGCGATGCCCAATCCGTATGCAATCTGTTCCCGTTTCAAAGGAAATCCATAAAACGAAATATGATCTTGAAGATCCTTTGTATGAAGATGAAGATTCACCGGTACCCGGCTTGACACATCGCTATCCTGACAGGGTTCTGTTTCTAGTGACCAATCAATGCTCGATGTATTGCCGGTATTGTACAAGAAGACGGTTTTCAGGGCAAATCGGCATGGGGGTACCGAAAAAGCAGCTTGATGCTGCCATTTCGTATATCAGACAAACACCACAGGTTCGTGATGTGCTGATTTCAGGCGGTGATGGGCTTTTAATAAATGATAATATTTTGGAATATATATTGAAAAATTTGCGAGAAATTGACCATGTTGAAATTATTCGTATTGGCACGAGGGCACCTGTCGTATTCCCGCAAAGAATTACCGAAAACCTTTGTAATATTTTGAAAAAGTATCATCCAATTTGGTTGAATACTCATTTTAATACCTCAATTGAAATTACGGAGGAATCGAAAAAAGCTTGTGAAATGCTCGCCAATTCCGGTGTGCCGGTTGGCAACCAATCCGTTATTCTTGCCGGAATCAATGACAGTGTGCCAATCATGAAAAAACTGATGCATGATCTCGTGAAAATTCGTGTGCGTCCATATTATATTTATCAATGTGACTTATCTGAGGGAATTGGGCATTTTCGCGCACCCGTATCAAAAGGTCTTGAAATTATTGAAGGACTTAGAGGACATACTTCGGGCTATGCAATACCGACATTTGTCGTTGACGCTCCGGGTGGCGGGGGAAAAATTGCCTTGCAGCCGAATTATTTAATTTCACAAAGTCCAAACAAGGTAATTTTACGCAACTTTGAAGGAGTAATAACCTCGTATCCGGAACCGGAAAATTATATACCGGGCAGGGCAGAAGGCTATTTTCAAGAGGTGTACAATGATTTAGAAGAAAAAAGATCTTTTGCGGGAATTGCCGGGATTATGAATGATCAACAGTTTAATCTCGTTCCGGAAGGCTTATCAAGATTAAATCGGCGTAATGAATATAACCAAGACCCCGCACACAGTTCCTTGAAGGATAAACGGGGTAAAAGGGATGAGATGAAGGAAAAGAAGTTTCAGGCATTAGCTCAAAAGGAACAAGGAAGTAATAGTGAAAATACCAATAATACAGCTGAACCGACGATGGATTAGGGGAGGGTTACATGAATAAAGAATGCGAATGGTGCAGGAGTACAAATTTAAATAGTATATCTGCCTCTGTTTTTTGGGAATTGCCCGATGGTACAAGAGCAATTGAAATTACTGAAACCCCCACATTTTCCTGCAATGACTGTAACATGTCTTATCAAAGTGAAAAGACGGTAAAAGAGATTGAGGATCAATTATTTTTAATCAATTGTAAAATGATTGGAAAAACGATTACCTTTAATGAATTAATGAAAATCCCTAGATTATTAAAGAAAAATTATTTTGATTTTTCTTCATAAATTCAACAGTCTGGATACAGGCTGTTTTTTCTTTTGATTGCTAGACGTTAAAGGTTGAATCCGTTATATTGTTCATAAGAAAAATATAACGTGGGAAAGAAAGGCGTTTTTTTTATGAGTAAATCATTTTATCATTTTTTAATGAAATATAGGCACCCGGCTCCTAAAGATGCTATTAGCTCCTTTGCCAACCATGCCTATTTAGATCACAGTTTTCCTAAAACATCTGATGATTATCACGAGGTTAGTTCCTATCTGGAATTGAATGGACATTATTTGGATTCGATGAATGTATTCGATGAGGCCTGGCAGCAATACGTTTTATGGGAAGGATAATAAGTTAAATCGCCTTTTACCCAAGGGCGATTTTCTTTTTTTAATACATGCGCGTGCATAGCAAACAGTGCATATACTATTGTAATCAAAATTCACGGCTCAACACCTGAGAGGATGGAGGATATGGAAAAAAGGAAAAAACCGAAGTATAAGATCGGTGATACGGTCGTGATTACGATGTATGGGACAGTTGGAAAAATAACAGATATTAAGTGGCTTGATGGAAAGTATGTGTACGAAGTAAATAAAAGTGATGGTCTATTTGTTGAAAGCGGGCTTCAGCTGCTTTCAGAATATGAAGGAACGGTAATGGAGCAGGAACAAATTGATATAGAATATAAATTTTTTTTCGGGGATTTAGTTCAAGTGAGTGGTTATGGGTCAGATCTGTTTAAAGTGGTTGGTTTTCGAACTGAAATTTGGCGCTATAAAGAAGATGCTTGGGAAGATGTCATATATGAGCTATCGAGAGTAAGCGATGGAGAATGGCTTGAAGCAGGCGAAGAAGAGCTTACTCTTGTCGCAGATGCTGAAAGTGCGGACACATTCATCCAAAAATTGGGCCTCCTATACTTAATTAATAAGCAGGAAAAAACAGTAACAACACAAAAATCTCAGAACATAGTAAGAAAAGCAGAATTCGAAGAAATTGAACGAAAAAAAGAAAAAAAAGAGTTAATAGACAATTTATTGGATATATTTAATGATTACCGGATCCTTTATGAATTATTTCATGATCAAGAATACTATCAAGTAATGAGAGTGGTCCTTAGAAAATTAGAGAATCTTGTAAATAATGATGGCAAAAGCCATGTATAGCTAAAGTCTGGTGACTTCAAATAATAAATATAAAATAAATGGGATTCCTGCCCATTTTATCAGAAAAAATAGTGAGTCTGTTACCTTCTCAAATAAACGGAGGGTGATTCCATCCTCCTGATTAACATCTTCAATAAATGCCTCAAGTCTCAACTTTAAATTTAACATCATATCACCTCATCAAGTTCTTTTCATTCATCCTATGCTTGTCCAAATCAAAAAAGACATGTTTTTTACATTAAGGTGATTTTTTATTCTTCAAGGTTTTCATTTAGAATACTAAACGGTAGCTTTTCAAAGTTAATAGCATGAAAAAGCCTGATTCATCATACATTCTGTAAAAAGGGGGCGATGCTATGGGAGAAATTGAAGTATTTATTGATACGGAAGAGATTGCCGAATTTTTCTTTCATGAGCTTGTAAAAAGGGGATACGTTCCTTCTGAAGAGGAGCTGGAAGAACTCGCAGATATCACCTTCGAATATCTCATTGAGAAAAGTATTATCGATGAGGAAATCCAAGATGAATAAAAACGTGTACAGTAGGAGAGGATGACAAACTCTTCTTTTATAATAGAATAAAAAGAAAAAACGAGCTTGAAGTGCTCGTTTTTTAATTGGAAAAAGGTTGACTGGTTTTAATTAACTAAATTTTAATTATTTTCTGTAAATTTTATGAATCGACAAAAATAGAACAATTTCGACAAAGGAATTAACATAGTGTTTCTCTAATTATTTAATTAAGAATTTTATTCTAATGATTGGAGGGATATGATGATCAAAGTGTTAACTAAAAAAGCATGTAGTCAATATGATGTGACGATCTTTCAAACTCCAAAGTACCGTGAATATAAAGGATATAAGGTGGTTTATCGCACATCTGTCCCGGCAAATAGCCGTGAAAATTGTCTGCAGGAAACCTTTAGCCGGTTTAATGTCACCGACCGGATACCTGAAAATTATAAAGGGAGATTTCTTTCAACAGGGGATATTGTTCTAATTGATGAAGGCCGTGGGGGCCAATATTACTATCAATTAAAGCCTGGCGGTTGGTACCAAATTAATCGAATCCTTCTTCGATAGTCCACTACAGTAAAAAACCTAAGGAGTCCCTTAGGTTTTCTTAGCTTTTTCTACCACCTGTCGCATTGTGTTCTTTTGCGTGGGCCTCGTGTTCTGCAACGATTGCCTCTGCAGGAATATGATTATTCTTCTTCGGAGCATTAATCCGACTTCGATGCTTTTTTCCCATTATTTTTTTCCCCCCTTTGGATAATCTAAAAATAGCTTTCCACAAAACGAAAAATTCATTACTGTTTCCATGAAAGGTTTTTCAATGGTATTTGATTGTGATATAGTGACAATGGTAGAATTGATTACTTTTCTTACCGATGAATGGAGGATTATATATGAGTGTTCATATTGCTGCTAAAGAAAATGAAATTGCCGAAACGGTATTGCTTCCCGGAGACCCGCTTCGCGCAAAATATATTGCTGAAACCTTTTTAGAAAATCCAAAATGCTATAACGAAGTTCGAAATATGTTTGGTTTTACAGGTACATATAAAGGAAAAAGAATTTCTGTTCAAGGGACAGGAATGGGAGTCCCATCTATTTCTATCTATATAAATGAATTAATGAATAGCTACAATGTCCAAAATCTCATTCGCGTTGGTACATGCGGTGCCATTCAAAAAGATGTAAGAGTTCGCGATGTAATCTTAGCAATGACTAGTTCAACTGACTCCAATATGAATCGCCTTACCTTTGGGGGAGTTGACTATGCTCCTTCAGCAAACTTTGATTTACTGAAAAAGGCCTATGATGCAGGTTTGGAGAAAGGTCTTAATTTAAAAGTAGGAAATGTTTTTACGGCTGATTCGTTCTATAACGATAATGCGGACCTTGAAAAATGGGCTAGATATCAAATATTGGCCATAGAAATGGAAACTACCGCGCTTTATACATTAGCCGCAAAATTCGGAAGAAGAGCTCTTTCGGTACTAACCGTTAGTGACCACATTCTAACAGGTGAAGAAACCACCGCTGAAGAAAGACAATTAACATTTAATGATATGATTGAAGTTGCATTGGAAGCAGCAATTAAGGAATAGTTCCCTTTTAGGCAAACTCAACACATTGAGTTAGCCTCTTTTTCGTATGTCTTTTGTAACTTGACCTTTTAAATAAAAATCGTTATAGTGCATAAGTGATATACGAATGAATAGATAGGTGAGTATAATGAGACTTAAAAATTTAGCGTTAATTATTGGATCTGTTTTTCTTGTTACAGGATGCAGTCAAATGGATTCTTTTTTAAAAAAGGTTCCATTATTAAGTAAGGATAATCAAGAACAAAAAGTAGTGAAAACGAACAAAGCAAACCAAAAATTCAAAGGTAAAAATGATCTTAATTTGCAGGCAATATTTTTTAATGAGGTTAAACATGTCGATGGAAAAAATGTTATTCAAAACCCTACAAATATATTGGCATTAATTAATAAACAATATTTACTTCCGGCTAATTACATTCCCGCTGATCTTGTTCATCCGGATGTTGCTTTTTCTTTTGGTGATTTAAAACAAGAAAAGAGTTATATGAGGAAAGAGGCTGCGGATGCATTAGCGGAAATGTTTACTGATGCAAAAAAATCAGGGATTGAGCTTTATGCCGTTTCCGGCTACCGTTCATATAGCCGGCAAAAGACCCTATTTGATGCCGAGATTAATCAAGTCGGGAAACAAAAAGCGGTACAAGCTGTAGCCATACCCGGTTCAAGTGAGCATCAGTCCGGTTTAGCTATGGATATAGCAAGTAAGTCAACCGATTTAAATTTAACAGAGGGTTTTGCCGAAACGATTGAAGGTAAATGGTTAGCAGAAAATGCTCATCGCTTTGGTTTTATATTAAGATATCCAAAAGGTAAAGAAGCAATCACGAATTATGAATATGAACCATGGCATTTCCGCTATGTCGGGGAGAAAGCGGCCACGGTCATCTATCAGCACGATTGGACGTTAGAAGAATACTTTAAAGAAGTGAAAAAAATTTAAATGTGAGAAAGGGGCCAAAATACCCCTTTTTTTTTATGGGATAAAGGAGCAGACGTACTTGATGGAGAATTTAATATACGAATGGATTTTTGTAAAATGTATATACGCAGAAAAAGTATATAGTAATAAAAAAAGAAGCTTTTAAAAGAAAATACAAAAGTAAAATGTTAAAGGTGTGACAAAAATCATCGAAAATAGTCGGAATGTGCGCAAAAATAATAGTATTGGTTAAAATTTTAAAAGATTCCATTGACGATGTATAGGGTGCGGGGGTATTGTATTTATAAGAGGTGGTTTACATGAAAGAGCAGCTTAAATTAGATATTACAGGGATGACCTGTGCAGCGTGCTCAACTCGAATCGAAAAAGTCCTGAACAAAATGGATGGGGTAGTGGCTAATGTTAATTTGGCAATGGAAAGTGCGTCCATTCTATATGAAACAAATTCAGTATCCAGTGAGGATATTATCAACAAAATTGAAAACCTCGGCTATGGAGTCCGTTTTGATAAAGTGGAACTCGATGTCATCGGTATGACCTGTGCAGCGTGCTCTACTAGAATTGAAAAATCATTGACTAAGATAAACGGAATTTCTGAGGCAACCGTTAATTTAGCAACGGAAACAGCAGCAATTAAGTATAACAATAAGGAAGTATCGATTGATGAAATAATTGAGAGAATCCAAAAGCTTGGATATGATGCAAATGAAAAGGTCTCAAGTGTTACGAAGGCACATTATAAAGAAGAAGAGCTAAAAAGCAAGAAGAGAAAGTTTTTCCTTTCGGTGTTTTTTTCTTTTCCACTTTTGTATACAATGCTTGCACATTTGCCATGGAATTTTGGATTGCCGATGCCTCATATCCTGATGAATCCATGGTTTCAATTATTGCTTGCATCAATGGTGCAGTTCTTTATTGGCGGGCAATTTTATATAAGTGCTTTTAAGGCCTTGAAAAACTATAGTGCAAATATGGATGTCCTTGTTGCAATAGGTACTTCGGCTGCCTATTTTTACAGCCTCTCAGAAGGTATAAAAACCATTGGAAATGATAGCTACATGCCGCATTTGTATTTTGAAACGAGTGCTGTACTCATTACATTAATTCTCTTAGGGAAATTATTTGAAACAATGGCTAAAGGTAGAACCACAATTGCTATTTCTAAATTGCTCAGCCTTCAGGCAAAAGTAGCTACTGTAATTAGAGACGGAAAAGAATTTCAAATAACCGTAGAAGAAGTGAAGGTATATGATCATTTAGTAGTTAAACCCGGTGAGAAAATTCCTGTTGATGGAGAAATTCTATCCGGCAGATCTTCGATTGACGAATCTATGATAACAGGTGAATCAATTCCGGTTGAGAAATCCAGTGGGGATTCTGTTATTGGTTCAACGATAAATAAAAACGGAACACTTACAATGAAAGCAACCAAGGTGGGGAAAGATACCGCCCTTGCCGGAATTATTAAGATTGTTGAAGAGGCACAGGGCAGTAAGGCGCCAATCCAGCGAATTGCGGATACTATTTCAGGTTATTTTGTTCCTGTTGTTGTTGCCATTTCCTTTGTAACCTTTTTGATTTGGTATTTAATCGTTAATCCGGGAGATTTTCCTACAGCATTAGAAACAGCGATAGCAGTTCTTGTTATTGCTTGTCCATGTGCCTTAGGGCTTGCCACACCAACTTCGATTATGGTTGGTACCGGTAAGGGGGCAGAAATGGGAATCTTGTTTAAGGGTGGGGAGCATTTAGAAACAGCCCATAAAATCGACACGATTCTACTTGACAAGACCGGTACTATAACAAAAGGGAAGCCGACAGTTACCAATTTTATAGCGTATCATGATGAGAAAAAGGTTCTTCAATATCTTGTCTCAGCTGAAAAATCCTCAGAACATCCCCTGGCGGACGCTATTGTGCAATTTGGGAAAGAAAGAAGAACGAGTACACTTCCTGTTAAACGCTTTTCGGCGATTCCCGGATATGGTATTGAAGCAAAAATTGGCGACGAAGAAATATTTGTTGGTACTCCAAAGCTAATGGATTTAAAACAAATAGCTTATTCCGATTATTTAAAAGATATGCTTCAATTTGAAAATGAGGGGAAAACAGCTATGTATATTGCCATTAATGGAACAATTATGGGAATTGTAGCTGTGGCCGATACGGTTAAAGAGACAGCAAAAATAGCGGTTGGTCAATTAAAACAATTGGGAATCGAAGTCTATATGCTGACTGGGGATAATGAGCGTACAGCAAAGGCAATTGCCAATCAAGTGGGTATAACCAATATTATTGCCGAGGTTCTACCGGATGAAAAAGCAAATCAAGTAAAAGAGTTTCAACTAAAAGGGAGAAAAGTAGCAATGGTAGGAGATGGAATTAATGATGCCCCTGCACTGGCTCTTGCGGATATAGGAATTGCCATAGGGACGGGTACAGATGTGGCGATTGAGGCTGCCGATATAACCATTCTTGGGGGCGAGCTAATCCTGATACCAAAAGCAATAGGCTTAAGTAAAAAAACCATGTATAACATACGGCAAAATCTTTTCTGGGCACTCATTTACAATGCGGCAGGCATCCCGATTGCTGCCTTAGGTTTGTTAGCACCCTGGGTGGCGGGTGCGGCAATGGCATTTAGTTCGGTATCAGTGGTAACGAACTCGCTTCGTTTAAAGAGAGTAAAGATATAGAAAATTGACGGCAATGCCTTCCGGGTATTGTCGTTTATTTTTTTTTCGACAAAATAACTAACTTTTCTTTGTTAATTTTATAAAAAAGATGTTATTCTAATCATTAAGGGTTATTTTTTGAAAGGTTAATGAAAGTGGTGAATGCTTTGGACGAAGAGAAAATTGAACAAGAGCAGCTAACAGAAAACAAATCAGGCTACATACGATTAAAGAGATTTCACTTTATCATGCTATTGTTTTTCGTTGTTTTTCTATCTGCTGGGATAACTACATTTGCCCTTGCTTTTGGAAAAGAAAAAGTTGTAACTGTCGGTACGGATCGAACAGAATTTAAAAAACTTTATACTGCCTACGATACATTAAAAAGTGGATATTACAAGGGTTTAAATCAAAACAAACTCATTAACGGTGCAATAGACGGGATGGTAAAGTCTCTAGACGATCCATACTCAGTTTATATGAGTAATGCTGAAGCAAAAAGTTTTAATAACAGCATATCTTCTTCATTTGAAGGGATTGGAGCAGAAATTCAGGAAAAGGATGGCCATATTGTCATTGTTTCCCCAATCAAAGGTTCACCTGCGGAAAAAGCAGGTCTAAAACCAAATGATATTATTGTTGCTGTAAATGGAAAAAATCTTCAAGGTATGAACTCTACACAAGCGGTCACATTAATTAGAGGAAAAAAAGGAACAAAGGTTGATTTAACGATTCAGCGGCCAGGTACGGCAGCACAGGTAAACATGCCAATTATCCGGGATGAAATACCAATCGAAACAGTTTACGGTGAGATGGTTGGTGATGGCATTGCCAAAGTACAAATTACCAGTTTTTCTACTAACACATCAAAAGAGCTTGTTAAGACTTTAAACGATCTGCAAAAACAGGGAATGAAAGGGTTAGTTTTAGACTTACGCCAAAATCCGGGCGGTTTATTGGACCAAGCAGTAAGCATTTCCAGTATGTTTGTACCAAAGGGGAAAGTAATTGTAAAAGAACAAGACCGAAATGGAAAGATTACGGAAATTCCTTCAGAAAATAAGGGGAACCCGAGTCTCCCTCTAGTGGTATTGATTGATAAAGGAAGTGCCAGTGCTTCGGAAATTCTTTCAGCTGCAGTGAAGGAATCAGCAGGCGTTCCATTGATCGGTGAAAAGTCATTTGGAAAAGGAACGGTACAGACTGTTCAGGATTTCTCAGATGGATCTAATCTAAAGTTAACAATTGCAAAATGGTTGACACCAAATGGAAATTGGATTCATAAAAAAGGTATACAACCGGATTATGCCGTCGCCCTTCCGGATTATGCGTCCTTGTCGATTATTAATCCCGATAAGGCGTTGTCGCTTTCTAATGCTTCGACGGATGTTCAAACAGCTCAGAAAATGCTTAAAGCTATTGGGTATGATCCGGGCCGTGAAGACGGATTTTTCGATGAGAAAACAAAGGCAGCAGTAGTTGCTTTCCAGACGGCACAAAAACTGCCTGCTGATGGTGTTTTAAAAGGTAATGCAACCTTAAAATTAATGGATCTTTTACGTGAGAAGATTAAGACGAATGATACACAACTGCAAAAAGCAATTGAAGTGCTAAAAGGAAGAATGAAATAAATTACTAATTGAGGCGGCCAATTTTTGTGGCAGCCTCAATTTTTTATAATCCTCCCTGTATATTTGTCATCATACTATCCAACAATGGAAATTAACATAATGGAATTGGTGGTGTTCAAATGAGGAAATTATGCATTGCTGTAATTGTAATGTCCTTTTTTGGCTTTGGACCTTTAAAGTCTTTTTTTCACTCTGTAATGAATACGAATGGAATAAACTCTGCAAGTGAAACAATCATTCAAAAAATGAAAAATTCAACACATTTGATTCCTCAGGGTAATAGTAAACAGACAGAGAATTTTTTAATTACAGAAAAAAGCACGGACAAAAAGTACTCCATAAATGAAAAAGCAATGGTCCTGAGATATGATTCAGAAAAACATAAGATAATGGTCGGTTCTATATTGTTACCTGAAAATATAGTGGTTGAAAATTCCGGAAATAAAGATTATTTTGATACTATGAAAAAAGCTGTGGAAAAAGAGTATAAGGTGTCAATCGATCATTATTTCACTCTTGATACTGCCGGACTCGCACGAATCATTGATCTCCTAGCACCGAAAGGTATTATATTGACTGAAAATACCGGCAATAAAAGCAGTGTAACTGTGGATAAAAAAATAAATGGGAATGAATTAGTATCAGTCATTAATAATGGAAAACCTGAGGAAATAAATGCTGTATTTTCAGCCTTAAAAAATCAAATTAAATCAAAACAATCAGCTGAAAAACTAGTTACATTAGCCCCGTCAATCCTTAATGATGCGATAAAAAGTGTAAACACTGATTTAGGAAAAGGGCAGTTGATGGAATTAGGATTATCAGCCATGATGAACCCTATAACTACGATTGAATCTTTTCAATTTGCAGGACAGGGTCAAAAGGTAAAGGCAAACCCGGTAAATTCAATTGTAGATGAAAAAGGACCGTTACCGGTCATTAATTGAACTAAAAATGCTTTACACAAAAAAGCGGATGAGAGTATCATCCGCTCAGGCTGCCGAAAAACCTTCGGCAGCCTCTTGTTTATTTATTTGCTTTAACAATTCACCGCGTTAATTTGTTATAATATTATTGGTATATAGGCTTTTAAACAGGTCTGTTGATTGGCGCTCCAGGCACTTCGCTTTCCGCGGGCGTGCAGGGGAGCCTCCTCGTCGCTTCGCTCCTGCGGGGTCTCCCCTGCCCCGTACTCCCGCAGGAGTCTTCGTGCCATCCGCGCCAATCAACGAGTGTTTTCAATAAAGGCCTTCAGTTCAACTAATAAATAAAAAAATAAGTGGTTAATTCAATGTTTAAGCCAAAAGAGTCTAGCCAAAGTGAATATGAATTTGTTTCTATTGATGAATTGGTACCTGATGGCCATCTTCTTCGTTTGATTGATAAATATATTAATTTTTCGTTTCTTCTTGAAAAGGTCCGTCCTTATTACAGCGATGATAATAATGGGCGCCCTACTGATCCTCTTATTCTTTTTAAAATGATGTTTATTGGTTATATTTACGGCATTCGTTCTGAACGTCAACTAGAAAGGGAAATTAGAACAAACGTTGCCTACCGCTGGTTTTTAGGACTGAAATTCAAGGATCCAGTACCTCATCACTCTACGATTAGCCGGAATCGTCAACACCGTTTTAAGGATACAAATATTTTTCAGGAGATTTTTGATGAGATTGTTCTTCTTGCAATGAATCACAAGATGGTGATCGGTCGTGTTTTATTAACACGACATGTATGGGAGGAGCACAAGGAAAAGGTAAGGTTAAATCGCTTAACTAAATCGGGAAAAATGCTTTATAAATTTAGAAATGAAAAATTGAGCGAAGCTTCGCAGACTCAAAAGAGCTGCACGGGCTTCGCTACTGCCGGTTACGGGGATTGAGGAATGCAAGTTAACAGGCTCTTCTAACTGCAGCCTGCCAAAATATAAAAAAGATTGCAATACACTTATCAAGGTTAGAAAAAGTGTGTTGCAATACTTTAGGTTGATTTGCCTCCCTGTTGATTGGAGCGGAGGGCACTCGACTCCTGCGGGATAGAGAGGTCACTGGAGACCCCGCAGGCGCCAGGACCTCCCCGCGGAAAGCGAGTGCCCGGAGCGGAAATCAACAGGCACTTTAGCAGGGAGAATCAATAAATTTGGTATTTAGATTCTGACAAAATAAAAAATTGCAGAGAAAAATACCCTTTCTCGACAATCTGAGCGGATGAGAGAATCATCCGCTTTTTATATGTTGGAGATGAAATTGACAAATGTTTTAAGCTATAATAGAAGCATTGTAAAAAGGATTGTGAAGGGAAATGAATATGAATAAAGCAGAGGTTTATATTTTATCAGGTTTTTTGGGGAGCGGGAAAACAACTTTATTAAAACAATTGCTTGAGGATGAGCGTCGTTTAGGAAGAAAAGCAGCGGTAATGATGAATGAATTAGGAAAAATCTCGATAGATTCAGATTCAGTTACAAATGATGATGTAGCCTTAAAAGAACTGTTAGGCGGATGTATTTGCTGCTCCCTTCAGGACAAGCTCGAGACACAGCTTCAAGGGTTATTGGTAGAAGAAAAACCAGAGGTTATTTACATTGAAACAACAGGTGCTGCGCACCCTGTAGAAGTATTAGATGCAATTCTCTCACCGTTGTTTGCTGACAGGTTATTAATAAAGGGCATTTTAACTACTGTTGATGGTTTACGATGGATGGACAGAAAAAATCTTAGTCCACAGCTGCAGCAACTCATACTCGAACAAGTAAGACATGCAGATCTAATTTTAATAAACAAAATGAATGAGTTAAGTGAGTCAGAACAGGCAAGGATCACCTATGAAATACAATCAATTAATTCCGAAGCAAAATGCCTTCTTACCAACTATTCACAGATTGCGATTGACCAATTAAGAAAGCTGACTGTTTCATTTGATAGACAAACAGAAATAGTACAACAAAAAAAGAAATTAAACTTAACAACTTTTGTCTATCAATTTCACAAAGCAATTAGCCATTCAATGTTTGAAGAGTTTTTAAAATGTTTGCCCGATACTATTTATCGGATTAAGGGCTATGTACAGTTTGATCATTCTAGTTACCCAACGCTTTTTCAATTTTCTTATGGAATGCCGATTTATATGCAAGAGTATATGAAGTTACCTCTAAACCTAGTTTTCATCGGTGAAAATATTTATTGGGATCAAATTGAGATACAGCTCGAAAAGCTTGAATTTGAATCTAAAATCAATTGAAAAAATGAATGATATTTTCCTCTTCAGGTAACTCTTTTAATGTAGCCTTAAATTACTTGGAGAGGAGGATTTGATGAAAAAGGCAACAGTTTTAATTGTATTTATACTAATCCTCCTTCATGGAATTTACGTTAAAGCAGCTTCTGATATTAGCTATAAGATTGAGATGCCGCCGTGGAAAGAAGTTGATCATTTAGTACCAAGATATGCTAAATTCACCGTTCTGGATATTGAAACAGGGAAGCAATTCAAGGTGCAAAGACGGGCAGGTAGTCATCATGCAGATGTACAGCCCTTGACTGCAAAAGATACGGCAATTATGAAAAAGATTTACGGAGGAAAATGGAGCTGGAAGCGCCGAGCCATCATCGTGATCCATAAAGATCAATGGATTGCAGCATCGATGCATGGCATGCCGCATGGGGCGGGTGCCCTAGAAAATAATTTTCCAGGTCATTTTTGTATTCATTTTTATGGCAGTACCACTCATCGGACAAATTCGATGGACTTGTCGCATATGCTTATGGTTTTGAAAGCAGCTGGAAAGTTGGATGATTATTTAGGAAAAGCCAATCCATACGAGGTCATAACTGCCTATATTGCAGGACTCAAGCAGCAGGATTCAAGAATTCCCTCCTTAGCATCACTTCAACGGATTAAATGGAAGCCAATCTTAGCACAAATTGATAATGTAAAGATATCAAGAATGCCTCTTTTACCTGCTGAGGATTTAACAGAAGAAATTAATTTAGACGTTCCAATTGAGATTGATTGGTACATAAAAAACAAAGGCAGACAAATATTCAAAGGAGAAATTCATTTAGTCCGATTTTCACCTATTGACGCTTGGAAAGTGGATTCCAAACGGTTTTTGAAAGAAAATAATCTTTAATAATAAGGCTATATTAAAGCTCATTGTTGATTTTGCTCACTATGTTGATTGGAGCGGAAGGCGCGAGACTCCTGCGGGAAAAGCAGGTCAAGGGAGACCCCACAGGCTTAATGCTTGAGGAGGCTCCCGACCGCCCGCGGAAAGCGAGTGCCTGGAGCGGAAATCAACAGGCAAGTTTAACAGAGCCAATAATAAAAAGCTAAACACCTTTATTAATGGATAACCCAAAAATAAAGGTGTTTATTGTGAAATTTACAAAGGTTGCTCACCAAATTTAATAAATGTTCTTTCATCCTCTATTAATCCGCAAGCACCACATTGTACTCGGTAATCAGGTCCATTATAGGCAAGGTGAAACGGTTCTAAATTATTTTCACCGTATTCGCGGACGACATCACCGGATTGTGGATCGAGCTTTACTGAATGCGCAACCTGTTGAATAATATTAAATCGACTTCGATTGGTTTTGCAATTTGGGCATCGGTATGGGGTGGACATTTAAATTTCTCCTTTCAATAAATGGTTTTAAACTATTTTTTGCAATTATATGAAAAGATATGTAATATTCACAAAGGGTGAGAAATATGTCAGTGTATTTTGATTCATTGCTTGCAGAGTATCGTACAATTTGGAACAATCGTGCTCTAGTAACGGTAGGAAATAAAAGTGAAGAAATCTTAAAGGAAACAATAAAAAGAGAATTGCTAGATGAAAATTCACATCCAAGAATCCGAAAAAATCGTTATGAAAAATATTATACTGCTGTCAAAAGAGTTGTAAATTCTCCTTTATCACAAGAAGTGAAATTACAATTAATTGAAGTACATAATGAAATAATGGAAGGGTTAGTCTTGGACGAAAAAGGAAGAGGCTAAGCGGTGATAAAAGCCAGCTTAAAAAATACAAAAAAAATGACGTTTACATTATTTCTGTAACGTCAATTTGTGAAAATTGCATATCCACATTTTTGGGGATTTTTACTTCAAGAATGCCATCTTTGAAATTGGCAGATGCACCTTTCTTTTTTACAATTGCTGGGAGAGTAATTGTATGTTTATCTTCAGCCTGCGGAATATGCTCAACAATCAACTGATTCGATGTATGATAGATACGAAGCTGTTTCAGCCATTCGTCACTTTTAATGGGAATCCTTACGAAAACAAAGTCATGGGTTTCAAAGGCAGATGAATTTAATACATCGGTTGTAGGGTGCTGCTGTGAAAGTGGGGATTGAAAGCCGCTAAACAGTTCTTGAGGATTCATCATGCCTCTCATATTTCCAGGCATCATTTTTCCCATTAAATCTTGTACATAGCCTTCAATTTGATCAGGCTTCATTTTTTGCATTACATCCTTCATATCTTTAGAAAAAGGAAACATATTCCACGGAAACATAATTTTCCATCCTTTCAATGGATAAAAGTTGCTTAATATGGTTTGCAAATTTCGCAATTTGGTCCTATTGATACCCATAATATGCAAATGACCTTTCATTCGTTATTAAAACCTACTTCAGCTCTTTTTTTGAATAGTAGTAACGTTAATCGCTAAAAGTTGCATATATAAATAAATCTTTTTAACATAGAGTAAAGGAAGAAATAAAAAATTGAGAGGTATTGTGCGTGAACAAAAAAACTGCTTTGATCACAGGAGGAGCCTCTGGTATTGGAAAAATAACCGCTTACAAGCTTGCAGAAAAAGGATACCAACTTGTCATCAACTTTCGAAAAAGTGAATCAGAGGCGATATCTTTAGCAAAGCATTTGAACGAAGTCTATGGGATAAACGTAATTACTATCCAAGGAGATGTGGCTGACAAGGATGATTGTATTCGATTAATCAACCAGTCACTTTCGGTATTTTCCACCATTGATGTATTGATACACAATGCAGGGCCATATGTACATGAAAGAAAAAATTTAACGGAATACTCTTTTGAAGAATGGAACTATTTAATATCCGGAAATTTATCTGCTGTTTTTTACTTAACAAAGTTGGTTATTCCTTTGATGAGAAAGCAGAAATGGGGGAGAATTATAACCATGGGCTTTGATCGGGTTGAAACAGCCCCCGGCTGGATTCATCGTTCAGCATTTGCGGCAGCAAAGACAGGGCTTGCTTCCCTTACAAGGACAATTGCAATGGAGGAAGCGGAAAATGGGATTACAGCAAATATGGTTTGCCCAGGGGATATAGTAAATGAGTGGAAAGAAAAAAATATTGCAGATTCTTTACATTCCGGTGATGAGATGGCACCGGTGGGCAGACCTGGAACCGGAGAAGATATTGCAAGAGTGGTATCGTTTCTTATTGATGATAATTCCAGTTTTATAACAGGAAGCATCATTCCCGTAACAGGCGGGATGAATGTGTTGAATAAGGTTTATAAAGTAAAAATGGATGAAGAACCAAAGTATAAAAAATCCTGATTCTTTAAAGAATCAGGATTTTTTATACTTTACTGGTTGATATTTGGTCTTTTGTACCCATATTAGCCTGCTTAATAGACAAATCGCTCCAACAGCGAGACCGGCAATGAGGCCAATCCAGTACCCGAAAGCGCCTAGTTCAGTATGAACGGCCATTAAATACCCTAATGGAAGTCCAATTATCCAATAGGATACCAATGAAGCTAAGAAGGTAATATTTACGTCTTTATAACCTCTAAGGGCTCCTTGAACAGGGGCTTGAATTGCATCAGATAGTTGAAAAAATAAAGCATATACCAAAAATTGGCCGGTTAGTTTTAAAACAACTGGATCAGCAGTATAAATGCCGGCTATTTTAGATCGGAACAAAAGTAAAATGAGTCCACAAAAACATGCAAGTAAAATGGCAATCCCTAGTCCGATCCAGCTATATTCTTTCGCATCATGATACCTTTGTGCCCCTACTTCAAATCCTACTAGGATGGTTAACGCCATTGAAATGCTAAGCGGAAGCATATATAAAAATGATGCAAAATTTAATGCAGCCTGATGACTCGCAATTGTATTTGTATCAAAGGTACTCATTAATAAAGTAACAGCCGCAAAAATGCTTGTTTCAAAAAAGATTGCGAAACCAATCGGAACTCCAATTTTTAGTATTTCCTTCCATTTTGAGAACGAAACACGATAAAAAGTCTTAAAAATAGCAAAATTAGTAAATGGACGATTTGTACAAATAATAAAAATAGTAATAATGGTAATAATCCAGTATGTTATGGCTGTAGCGAAACCTGATCCTACTCCTCCTAATTCAGGAAAACCAAATTTTCCAAAGATAAGAAAGTAGTTGAAAATGATATTTATTGGTAATGAGGTTATGGTAATCATCATGGTAACTCGTGTTTTTCCAAGTGCATCGATAAATGATCGTAAAACATTATAGGTAAAGAGAGGAATCATCCCAAAACTTAAGGCGACCAGATAGTTATGAGCAACCTTCCGAACATGTTCCTCCAGGTTCATGCCATTTAAAAGGGGATCAAGTAACAATGATCCGATCCCAATAACTAATATAGCCATGACGATGGATAGGAACAGCCCTTGAATAACAGAAAAGGCTACTTTATCTTGTTTTTTAGCCCCGATTAACTGGGCTACAATAGGAGTAACGGCGAGTAAAATTCCGCTTAATCCAGTAAAAACCGGCACCCACAACGAAGAGCCAATTGCCACTCCGGCTAAATCAGAGGGACTATAATGCCCTGACATTGTAACATCGAAGAAATTCATTGAAAAAAGTCCTATCTGGGTAATTAATATTGGAATAAGTATATTAATAAGTTGTCTTAGCTTTTGTTTTTTTGTATGTGTTTGATTCAAGTTTTTTTCCCCATTTTCATTAGTTTCACGAAAAATAATTATAACACGGAAAGCGTTTTTTTGGCGTAATAAAAGGAATATAAAAACAGTCCTTTCATAAATTGTAGAACAAGCAATTTTGGAAGGGGATAAAGCAATGGCCTATCAGGGATCAAAAGGTTGGTATATTCAACAATTAAAGCATGCGGGAATTACCAAACATCCGATTGAGCATCGAAAAATAGAGCTTTATAAAACGTATATTGTACGAAACTTATATTTGGAGATAGTTTTTAAACAAAAAAATACACAAGATTAACCGTTGAACAAGGACCCTGCCGCTACTTAAAGGGTCTTTATTAAGTTTGATTTTTAATGCTGTTCACAAACTATACAAACTGCTTTTACAATTTTTCGAACTATTTGATATCGTGGAATGAAAATATCTTCTTTTGTGGATAATAGAAGTAATCATCAATGAAAGGAGCAAAGAAAATGAGTTTTAACATGAACCGCATTAATCCAAATCAAACCCAAGTGTTTTTTCATGATGGCCGCTTTGAAACGTTAACGAATGAGGAGTTAGATGATTTTTTGCTCCAAATGGGTATTAGTGAAATTAATGTAACAATCGAACAAAATGTAACGGATTAATATTTTTTAAACACGATTACTTGGCACTTATCCAGCTAAGTCATTTTAATTAAAGGGGATTTTTCTAGTGCTCAAAAGGCAAAAATAAAAAGCTGACTCATGTGAGTCAGCTTTTTATTTTTATGCTTCCAACAATTGTGAAGAATCAGTTTGTAATGTCCCGGACCTCATAAGGTGGAATGTATATTGGTCTTTTGGAATTTCATATAAATCGTAAACATCACCATTTGCGTTTAATTGCTCAAAAATGGATTTTCTTGTTTCGTTTGCCTTTACTACGTATGGAAGTTTTTCAGCAGCCTTGATGGAGCGAATGTTTACTTTTCGAATCCGCATAAAAACAGTTTCTATACCCATTTCGTAAAAAAGCTCTTGAAAAAAGGCATCTTTAGCAGGGCTATTATAGCCTTTACCGTGAAACGGTTTTCCAAGCCAAGTGCCTAAGAATCCTGCATTATTTTCAATATCAAACAGATTAATCGTACCGATCGGCGCTCCCCATTCATCAAGAATAGTCCTTGAAATTAATTCGCCGCGCTCTTCTGCTTCAATCGTTTGCTTGGTAATAAACAAGAATTCTTCATATGATGCAGCTTTTTGACGTACAAAAGGGAAGACATCAGGATGCGTCATTAATTCGTACAATGCGTGGCTGTCATGAAGATCACGTTTCTTGAGCATGCATTTCCCTCCAATTAGGGCAATCCGATCCCATGTCTAAAGAAGCGGCCCACCCTCGAAATTTTTTATTTAAGATACTAAAAAATTTCGGGGTGGGAATCGAACCCACTAGAACCAGTTTACTGGTGGCGCACCATTTGCCTTCCCTATTTCATTTTTTTTGTTGCCTTTTATATGTTTAAAAACCTCCAAGGTTTTCAATTCTAAAACAGTCTTTCTTAGAGTATGATACTAAAAATAATGCAAAAAAGGAATAGATTTTTGCATTATTTTCATGAACATTATATGGCAATTTTCTACATTATTCTATGATTCAGAATAGACCATTTCTCCGCCAATCATGGTCCATTTAGGCTTTGCTAAATAATGAAAAGGATGGTGGCTCCATAACACTAAATCAGCATCTTTTCCTTCTTCAATACTTCCAAGACGATCATCAATTCTTAAGTTCCTTGCAGGATGAATTGTAATCCCCTCTAATGCTTTTTGTTCTGGTAGGCCTTCCCTGACAGCAATAGCTGCACAAATATTCAAGTATTGAATCGGAGTATATGGATGATCCGTTGTAATCGACACTTCGACACCATGATTTGATAGTTCTTGATAGGTTTTCCACGTCTTATTTTTTAATTCGACCTTTGATCTTCGTGTCAATGTGGGGCCGACTGAAACTTTAAGATTTAAGTCTGCTAACTCACCAGCGATTAAATGTCCCTCTGTGCAATGCTCAATTCGTAAATCAAGATTAAATTCCTCTGCGAAACGAATTGCTGAAATAATATCGTCTGCCCGATGTGCATGAATCCGTACAGGAATTTCTTTTTTTAGTGCCATTATAATGGGAGCAATCCGTAGATCTTCCGGGTTATCAGCATGAATGGCATTATAGAAGGCTTCCCGAAGCATTCCCATAATGCCCATTCTTGTAATCGAATCACTATTGCCATGGCTGTGAATTCTTTTGGGATTTTCTCCTAAAGCAATTTTTAGTCCTGCTACCTCTTGGACAATCATACGTTTTATATTCTTCCCGGTTGTCTTTATAACGGAAGTGGTTCCACCAATGACATTAGCACTCCCGGGCATTATATGGGCTGTTGTAATGCCACTTTTGACAGCATCAGTAAAGGCAGGGTCCAAGGGATATGCTCCATCAATAGCCCGGATATGCGGGGTTAAAGCTTCAGCTGTTTCATTTGCATCATTCCCGGCCCAACCGGTGCCCTCATCATAAAGCCCCAAATGTGTATGGACATCAATAAAGCCGGGCAGCAGGTAATGCTCTCCGCAATTAATCATTTTTACATTTTTTTCTGTGGCGAGATTAACACCGACCTTGGCAATTTTTCCGTTATCAATTAATACATCCCCGTATTTAATCGGTTCTGATGTAATTGGGTAAATTGTTGCATTTTTTAAAAGTATTTTCGTCATATTAAACCTTTCTTTATGCTAATAATAGTATTTTTTCTATTTTATCAAGAGCTATGCGGAAGGGAAAGTGGATAGCTATTGCATTTTTCATTTAATTTTAACGTAATTTTCATAAATGATGAAACCTTTTATAAAGAGAAGCGTAATTATTAAGGTAGAATATATCATTTTCCAATGGGGGAAGAACAATGGTTAAAAATGAAGAAAGGATGCTTGCGGCTGCTATCTATGTCCTTGGTATATTTACTCCTGTATTAGGACCGCTTATTATTTGGCTGTTAAAAAAGGAAGAGTCATCTTTCATTGATTACCATGGAAAAGAGTACTTTAACTTTATGATTTCTTATTTTATTTATACCGTCATAAGCGGAATTTTAACGATTGTCATAATCGGAATCATCGGTTTATGGTTATTCCCGATAATGGCATTTGTTTTTACAATTATTGCAGCAATCAAAGCCTATGATGGTCAAGAATATCGATTTCCATGGATTTTCAGATTCATTCAATAACAGGTTGATTATTTGATTGGATTCCATCGGAGATTAATTGGCGGGATAGTTAGGCGTTTGATTTTGCGAATAATAGAAGATGCAATATAATGAGTCCATAAGCGATTAAAGCAAGGATTTACAGAGAGGAAGAAGGAATGTGTTAAATCAAGTCGGTTTGGTTTTAGAAGGAGGGGGAATGCGCGGTGTTTATACTGCGGGTGTCCTGGAATACTTTTTAGAACAACAATTATTTTTTCCGTATGTAATCGGAGTGTCCGCTGGTGCATGTAATGCTGCCTCGTATTTGTCAAAGCAAAAAGGAAGAAATAAAACCGTTACGATTCAATATGCTTCCGACCCAAGATATATTTCTTGGAGAAATTATTTTAAAAATCGGCAATTTTTTGGAATGGACTTTATTTTTGATGAGATTCCAAATCAACATGTTCCCTACCATTATGATGTTTTTTATAGCAGTCCGTCTGAATTTGTTGTGGGTACGACGGATTGTCTAACGGGGGAGCCGGTGTATTATAAAAAGCAACAATATGGGAAAGACCTATTAAAGGTACTAAGGGCTTCGAGTTCTTTACCGTTTATTGCACCTGAAATACGATATAAAGATAAGATTTTGCTTGATGGAGGAATTAGTGATCCTATCCCAATCAAAAAAGCACAGCAGGATGGTTTTACGAAAAATATCGTGATCCTAACTAGAAACCGGGGTTACGAGAAAAAGTCATCGAAATTTCATTTTCTTGTCGACCGAAAATATCCTGAATATAAGGGACTGCAAAAAGCTTTAAGAAATCGCTATCGAATTTATAATGATACAGTTGCATACCTAGAGAATGAAGAAAAGGAAGGAAATGTTTTTATCATTCGCCCTATTAAACCATTAAAGGTTGGAAGAATGGAACGAAGCCCGCAAAGATTAGAAGAATTGTATAATCAGGGCTACGAGGATGCAAAGTCCTCGGTTAATAACATTTTAAATTGGGTAAATACACTCGAAGAGGCTGGAGAATAGTCTCTTCTTTTATTTTTTTAATAGGTTTATCCGGAAAATCCTATCATTATTTAGAGATTTGAATAATAGACTGATACAAGAGGATGTGATAAGGAGTTTTCTGGATGAAAATACATGAATATTACCGGGATACCGCCAATATAAGCTTAAATGGGAGTATAGTTGCATTAGTTCCAACGATCATGATTGTCGGAGGAAATATTTCATTTTTCCAAAATAAAGAAATCATGTTATTAACAATACCTTTTATCGTGTACAGTCTAATAGGTTTTCAAATTTATTTATTTAGACTCAAGCAGTCAATTGTTATTGGAAAAAATATGAGCAAATCTAAAAGCCTCTATTTATCGCTATTTGATGCTAAGCAACTATTAGTGGTCTATTTAAATACTCAAAATCCACGCTTACTTCTTTATTTTCCGGATGGCCATCAAGCCGGTGAAATCAAAAAATACCGCGAAAAAGGCTTCAATATCCTTGGACTATCAAAAATGTTTGCTCTCTATAATTTTCAAGGCAAAGTAATGGCGGTTTTTAAGGTGAAGGGAAAAAATTATTTAAAAATTGATATTTATGACCGGAACAATGTCTATATGGGTTCCTTTGAAAAAAAGAAGGTAGCTTGGAGGAAGCCAAAAAAAGAATTGCATGATGCATCAGGAAGATTCATTGGTGCGGTAGAAGGGTCATTATTTTTTATGGATGAACATCTCTTAGATAATTCGAATAAGCAGGTAGGGAGGCTTCGCCGTGGGTGGATGCCATTAGAGTGGAGCCCTATTTTTCCGGAACCAAATACCCCGGTACTTTCATTTTGGGAGGGGCTATCAGAAGAGGACAAGCTTGTCAGAATGTCATTATTAATCAATGAATACTTTATTGAACGGTAATAAGTCATCAATTTTAATAAATGTGAATATACTATCCTCAATGAATACGGGTTTCTTTCATTCTTGTTGTTTGATAGAATAGGTATTAAATTGTCACTCTATTTTGGAGGTTTTAACAGTGCAAATCGATTTTATCAAAGGTCATGGGTCAGGTAATGATTTTCTTCTGATTGATGAAATTTCTAATTCCTATTCTTTTTCGGAAGATGAAAGAGCATCGTTAGCAAGATTGTTATGTAATCGGGATACCGAATTAGGAGCAGATGGGATCCTTTTTGTCATGAAAAGCAATCGTGCTGATGGAAGAATGCGTGTATTTAATGCTGATGGTTCAGAAGCTTCCATGTGCGGAAACGGTCTTCGCCTGGTTGCCAGATATATTTGTGAGATGCTTCAACTAAATGAAGCAGTAATTGAAACCATGAAAGCTGATTTAAAGGTAAGTAAACAAGCGGATTTATATCCAAATGTAGTCACCTATCAAGTGGAAATTTCTCCGGTTTCGTTTAAGTTAAATGACCTGCCGCTAAAATTAAATCAGGCTACATTACAAAATGAAAAAATACAAGAGTTATCAACGGAGTTAAGTTTTACTGCGATTGCGGTACCAAATCCGCATTTGATAGCGATTGTGGAAACAGAAGTTTTCCAAACTGATATTCAGAAGAAGCTAAGTGAAAAAGTAAATGGACCAAATGAATTGTTTCCTGATGGTGTGAATGTCAGCTTTGTTAAAGCAATCAATGCAGGTAATATATATGTGAGAACATTTGAGCGGGGCGTTGGGTTTACGAATGCATGCGGAACAGCGATGTCAGCTTCATCATTAGTCACTTATTTACAAGAATTAAATCATTCTGAGTCAGTAATTAATGTTTATAATAATGGCGGCAAAGTACAATGTGTTGTTCACGATTTTAATGGCAATTACACGATCGATCTCATTGGAAATGCTACGTATCTTTATCAAGCTGCTGTTAATGTTGATCTCAATGGCGAAACTTTTTCGTTAGTTTCCAAAAATGATTATATGGAACAGCCAGCGTATGAAAGGCTTCAAGAAGGTGCACAGCAATTTTTACAGCAAACAATGAAAGGATAAGGGCCCCTTATCCTTTTTTTGCTGAACCCTGTTTTAAAAATTCGAGTACTGGCGTAAATCGTTGAATTTCTTTCGTTTGAAAGTAATGATGAAATGGATTGCCATTTTTTCGAATTCGATTTAAGGCATTTTCCATATTAAACGATACAAGTTCAAGTTTATCGTCTACTTCCTCCCAAAATAACGGTGTTGCCACACCCGCATGTTCGTTCCCCCTCATCGAATATGGAGCAACAATGGTTTTTCCTTCCCCATGCTGTACATAGTCAACATACAGTCGATTACCACGGTTTTTTTTCATCCTTTCTATCGTAAATGACTGGGGGTCTCTGGAAATTAAATATTCAGCAATAAAGCTGGTAAACAATCTTGTATCATTATATGTGTAAGTATTCTCCGGTAATGGCAGGTATATCTGTAAGCCTTTATTTCCTGACGTTTTTATAAAACTGATAAGCTGTAATTGATCAAGGACCTCTTTAATATATAAAGCTGCTTTAATTGCCAAGTGAAACGCATCTTTGGACGGAGGGTCTAAATCAAAGACAATCTCACTTGGCCCCCTACTGTTAATGGTGTGGAAGGGAATATGAAATTCAATTGCTAATTGATTCCCAAGCCAGATCAGCGTTTTTAGATCATTGCAAACAATATAGTCTATACCTTCATTTCTATGAGTTTGAACAAAATCAGGAGCATAATCCGGGCAATTCTTCTGATAAAAAGCTTCCCCAAACATCCCATGAGGGTAACGGATAACGGTTAATAAACGATTTTTTAAAAATGGCAGGATGTAGGGTGAAGCTTCCCGCAAATAAAGGATATAATCAGCCTTATGTATTTCGAGTTTTTCCCAAAGAGGTTTATCCGGATGGGTTATTTCTAAATTTTTAGGTAAATTTTTTTGTTGAAAAATAAATCTCTCATACGTACATTCCAAGGGGTCTACCTCAAATTGAAAGCGATTAAAATGCGGCTCCCTCAGCTGATTTTCGTATAGCTCCAGATATTTCACTTCAAGACAAATAGCAGGTAAAACATAAATGAATTGTGAATCCTCACGCTGCATATTTTGTTTAATGATTTGTTGAAGTGCCTGTTTTTCTTCCGGTTTAAAACCGAACAGTACCTGACCAATTGGATGAATCATTTTGTTATTGTAAACTCCTAAATAGAAATAGCCATTGGTTTTGTCGTATGAAGTAACAAAGCAACTTACATATTTCCAATTTTTATACTTTAACCATTGGGTTGAACGTTTTCTTTCCTCCCATAGGCTATTTTTATATTTTGCGACAATACCCTCACCGTCATAAAGAACAATCTTTTCCCATAAATCATTAAAATCCGAATACGCTTTAACAAGCTGTAGTAATTGATGTTCATGTGGTTCAACCTCCAGCCCTAAACCAATTTTCTGAAACAGCTTCATAAGCTCATTTTTTCGTTTTTGGAAGTTTGTGGAATAAAGAGGCTTGCCAGCTAGCGTTAATACGTCGAAGACCATTAAACAACAAGGAGATTTCCTTGCTTGCTCGCTTATTTTTTTCCCGGACTTCAACCTTCCTCGAACCTGGATGGCCGAAAAATTCCCCTTATAGGGATTTTCAAGTGAAACAAGTTCACCGTCAAGTCGAAGTGGCAGATATGACTTAAATACTTCCTCAAATGTGAGTAAGAACTCTTTAATTTCAGGAAATTGCGGTAATAATGGTTTACCGTTTCTACTTGTTAATTCCATTCCTTGGACATTCCAATCCAAGATGGCTCGAAATCCATCGTATTTCACCTCATAGTACCAATCGGAATGAATAGGAAGTTCAAAAGTTAGACTTGGCAGCATTGGTTTCATTACTGGATTGTCCCTTCTTTTTTCTTATTTTGTATTAATGTGTTGAGAATCATCCGTTTCCAGTAGTTTTTAGGAATGTGATCATCGTTGAAACGTAAAATAAAAAGAAAAAGATTGGAGAAATTACTTATGCATACGATGTGGAAAGGCAGCATTAGCTTTGGGCTTGTTAACATACCCATTAAGCTTCATACTGCAACAGAGGATAAGGACATTAAACTCCGTACCCTTCATAACAAATGTCATGCGCCAATAAAATATGAAAAGGTTTGCTCTGTTTGTGAGGAGGAAGTCAAATCCGAGGACATTGTGAAAGCTTATGAATATACAAAGGGAAAATTTGTTGTCCTTGATAATGATGACTTGGAAAAATTACGGAAAGAAAACGAAGAAAAGGCTGTAGAAATAATTGACTTTGTAAAAATGGAACAAATTGATCCCATCTACTTTGATCGGAGCTACTATATGTCTCCGCATGAAGGGGGAGGGAAAGCGTATTCATTATTACGTAAAGCATTACAGGAAACGCAGAAAGTCGGGCTTGCTAAAATTATTATCCGGTCAAAGGAGCAGCTTGCCGTCATCCGTGTATATGAAAATACATTGGTTATGGAAACAATTCATTATCCGGATGAGGTCAGAAGTGCAGGAGATGTGCCGGGTGTCCCTTCCGAAGATAAAGTCACGAAAAAAGAACTTGATACCGCTATTTTACTTATTGATCAATTAACATCTCAGTTTGAACCTGAAAAATATACGGACGAATATCGGACAGCTCTATTGGAATTAATTGAATCGAAACGAACTGGTAAAGAAACGGTGACTCCTGCAACAAAAGAAGTAGCATCAAACGTCACCGACTTAATGGCAGCATTGCAGGCATCAATTGATCGGACAAAACCAAAAAAGGCTTCGGCACCAAGAAAGAAAGCCGCAACAAGAGTGAAAAAGGAAGCATAATAAAGGTAGATAATACCGGCTCGTGTTTAATGCGGGTCGGGGTCTTTATTTTACATAAAAAGGAATAGAATAAATAAGTAGCAATTTTTAAAGGGGGAAAAAAATGGTCAATGTGCTTATGTTTGCCGATCCCGGAATAGATGATTCCTTTGCGATAATGTATGCCTTACTAAATCCGAAAATAAACCTTGTTGGTATTGTCAGTGGTTATGGAAATACACCCAAAGAGAAATCGATAAAAAATACAGCATACTTATTAAATCTGGGTCGTAGAGATGATATTCCGATTATTGCCGGTAGTGCAGGCCCCTTATTAGGTGAACCAATCCAATATTATCCGGAAATTCATGGGAAAGAAGGATTAGGCCCTATCAAACCACCGGAAAATTTAGCAAATGTTAAAGTGTATGATTTTAACAAAGTCCTTGAAATTGTTACACAATATAAAAATAACCTGGTTATTGTTTCTGTCGGCAGATTGACTGAGTTGGCATTGATGTATATTTTATATGGAAATGATGCCTTAAAGGACGTAAACGCATTTTATATTATGGGCGGTGCTTTTTTAGTGCCGGGAAATATTACAGCTGAAGCTGAAGCAAACTTTTATACCGATCCTGTAGCTGCAAATACGGTAATGGAAAAAGGAAGGAATATCTTTTTACATCCTTTAAATATAACCAATAAAGCCATCATCACGCCGGATATCATTGATTATTTGGGAGAAAACAGCCCAACCCCTTTCAGGCCTCTGCTAAAACCGGCCTTTGATTATTATTTTAAGGCTTATCAAAAAATTGTACCCGGTATTAAAGGTGCGCCTATGCATGATGTTGTTCCCCTAATGGCATTAATCGATCCAAATTTAGTAAAATATATTTCACGACGTGTTCGGGTAGAGGAATTTGGTACCGCAAAAGGAAAAAGTATTGCCGATTTTCGTCCAAAACCCGATAAAGAAAAAACGGAAGATTTAGATTATATTGGTATGGAAGCAGATATCCAAAGATTTGTTGTAGAATTTATGGAGATTTTCCTTCGGGGAAATCTGTATAAATATTAACTACTATTATATCAAGCGTTTAAAAGATAATTGACTTAAGGTCTAATGTGAGATAAAATAAAAATACGCTTTTAAGTTCGTTAAATATTTATTTGGATCAAGTAGCCGTAACTGCACGAAATAGTGGGGGATGTCTATTGCCCAATGTGCATTTACGGTTTTTATTTTTAAATGTACAATAAACTTAAAGTGAACTATTAGTTGGAGGTACTATCCATGAAAAACGGTAAAGTTAAATGGTTTAATGCAGAAAAAGGTTTCGGTTTTATTGAATCTGAAGGCGGCCAAGACGTGTTTGTTCACTTCTCAGCAATCCAATCAGAAGGCTTCAAAACTTTAGAAGAAGGCCAATCAGTTTCTTTTGAAATTGTTGAAGGCGCTCGTGGACCGCAAGCAGCTAACGTAAAAGCAGTTTAATTTACTAAAATAAAAGGTGATGCAATTATAAGGGCATCACCTTTTTATCTATATTTTAATATAAAGATAGTTCAAAAGGTTATATGTCAGTAGGAAAAAGCATATATATTAAATGGTGCATAAATTCCATTTGCTCTTTGCCTTCTTAACTTGGTTAACAATAATTTTATTAGCCTTTAAAGAAGCAAAGTGTTCAAAAACAGTCATGCAATAAGTACAAGGGGTGATCGTTTTGGCGTTTGGAAGAAGAAATGATGAAGAAGTAAAATTGGAAGAAACAAAAATTTGGGTATGCAATTCAGATAATTGCAAATGCTGGATTCGCGATAATTTTAAAAGCAGTGACGTGCCCCTGTGTCCTATTTGTAAAAGTGAAATGAGCCTTACGACTAAAGAATTGCAAGTAATTCATAATCATAGTAAGAACTTCATGTGATTAAAAAATAGAAAAATTTATGCATTAAAAAAGCAGGTTTTGAACCTGCTTTTTTTTATTCGATAATATTCTCCTGACAATAAGAAAGGACCTGTTCCTCTTCCTCTTCTTCGAGAGCGAAATCTAAAACTTGTTCGCTTCCTCTTTCATAAAAATGATAATTCGTAATCCTTGTCTGATTCTCCTCAATGACGAAAATAACTTTTAACCCAATACCTTTATCAGAATAAAGTTCATCCTCTTCATCCACTTCAAGTTCAAGGAAAAATTCATATCTGTCACCAGTCAACAAGCCAAATGGATCTTCTAGTTTTTCAACAGAATGTCCGGTAATGTTCAAGTGTATCATCCTTTGCTTTATGTAGTCCTTATTATTATACACATTTTTTGAAAAGAACGAATGCCGGATAGTATTTCCCGGGGTTTGTGATTTTTGACCATGTCATTAATTAGCACTTTTATATTTGGAAAAACAATTTACTAAGTATGTATGTTTAAATTTGTGACAAAAAATCGAAAACAATCAAAAGCAATCATTTTTTTGAAAGTTTTTGAAAGAAAATGATTGATTTTTGCAATCGTTTTCAGTAAGATATAATCAAGATACAAATTCAAGGTGGTGATGACTTGTTAACACCGGAACGTCATCGAATCATTTTACAGTTATTAAAAGAAAAAAGTATAGTGAAAATCCAGGAAATAGTTGATTTAACCAATACATCGGAATCAACGATACGCCGTGATTTATCACAACTTGAAGAAGAAAAATATTTAAAAAGGATTCATGGAGGTGCCTCAAGGCTTCAAGGGAAATTACAAGAACCGAGTATGATTGAGAAATCTTCCAAAAACCTTCAAGAAAAACGGCTTATAGCCGAGTATGCTGCGAGTTTGGTAGAAAAAGGTGATTGCATATATCTTGATGCAGGTTCAACGGTTACTGAAATGACTGAATTTTTAAACGTAAAAGAGATTGTTGTTGTGACAAACGGATTAATGCATTTAACTTCCTTATTAAATAAAGGAATAGAGACTTTTTTAATCGGCGGTTTTGCAAAGCCGAATACAAATGCAACAATCGGTAGAGGCGCATTAGAAGGTCTTGAGCTTTATCGATTTGATAAATGCTTTATGGGGGTAAATGGAATTCATCCTCAATTTGGTTTTACAACCCCAGACCAGGAAGAAGCAATGGTGAAACAAAAGGCAATGTCTCTTTCTAGGGAAGTATATGTTTTAGCAGATGACACAAAGTTTTCTGAAATTTCTTTTGCGAAAATAGCCAATATTGAGGAGGCTGCAATTATCACAAACGAAATAGAAGAAGATACTGAGAAACAATATATAAAAAGAACAACAATAAAGGTCGTGACAGCGTGATTTATACATTAACATTAAACCCTTCGGTTGATTATATTGTTCAACTTGAAAGTTTTGAGCTAGGCGATTTAAATCGGACCATATCGGAAACAAAATATCCGGGCGGTAAAGGCATTAATGTTTCAAGAGTATTAAGTGAACTGGGTGTTACGAGTATTGCACTTGGATTTAACGGCGGTTTTACAGGGAAATACATCGAAGACTATCTCCATAATGAAAAAATCGAAACAGATTTTATTAAGGTAAAAGATGATACACGAATTAATATCAAACTTAAAACGGGCCAAGAGACTGAAATAAATGCAAAAGGTCCGAACATTACGGAAGAAGACTTTCAGTTGTTAATGGAGAAAATTAGTCAATTATCTAAGAATGATCTGTTAGTTTTAGCAGGGAGCATTCCTTCAACATTACCTGAAACAACATATGAAGAACTCGTGAAAATTTGTAAGGAAAACGGAGTGGAGTTTGTTTGTGATGCTGAAGGCGACCTTCTCAAAAAAGTTCTTGCCTATAATCCTTTCCTAATTAAACCTAACCATCACGAACTCGGAGAATTATTTAACACAACTATATCCAGTTGTGAGGAAGTTATTCCTTATGGGAAAAAGCTCATCGAAATGGGAGCAAAAAATGTAATTGTTTCCCTTGCAGATAAAGGTGCAGTATTGATTAATGCAAATATGTCCTTAATTGCGGAAGTTCCAAAAGGCCGCGTGAAAAATTCAGTTGGTGCAGGGGACTCAGTAGTGGCAGGCTTCTTGGCCGCATACCAGAAAAGCAATAATGTGAAAGAGGCTTTTCAACAAAGTGTTGCTGCAGGAAGTGCTACTGCATTTTCACTTGGTTTATGTACAAAGGAAAAGATAGAGGAAATAGTTTCGAAAGTTTATATTAAAGAAATTTTATAAGGGGAGAAACATATGAAAATTACTGAACTGCTAACAAAGAGTACAATACTTTTAAATGTAGAGGGCAGGAAAAAAGAGGGAGCAATCGATCAACTTGTTGATGTGTTAGTAAATGCTAAAAAAATAACCAACCGTGCTGAATTTAAGGCAGCAATACTAAAGCGCGAAGAACAGAGTACAACAGGTATCGGAGAGGGAATTGCCATTCCTCATGCCAAAACAAAAGTAGTCAAAGAAGCGGCAATCGCATTTGGTAAATCAGTTGCCGGTATCGATTACCAGTCATTGGATGGACAGCCTGCACATTTGTTCTTTATGATCGCTGCTCCTGAAGGGGCCAATAATACACACTTAGAAGCCTTAGCTCGTCTTTCCGGGCTTTTAATGAAACAAGAAGTCCGCGATCAATTAATGGCAGCAACAACTGCCGATGAAATTATTAAGGTTATTAACATCCACGATCAAGAAGACGAAGAAGTACAAGACGTTTCAAACAAAAAGAACGCAATTGTAGCTGTTACCGGATGCCCTACCGGCATTGCGCACACCTATATGGCAGCGGATTCATTAAAAGCAAAGGCTGCTGAAATGGGTGTGGATATCAAGGTTGAAACAAACGGCTCTGGCGGTGCAAAAAATGTTCTGACCAAAGAGGAAATTGAAAATGCAGTAGCAGTAATTATTGCTGCAGATATTAACGTTGAAATGGAAAGATTTAAAGGAAAGCATGTTATTCAAGCGGCAGTTGCCGATGGAATCCGCAAGCCGAAGCAATTAATTGATAGAGCCTTAATCCAGGATGCTCCAGTTTATGCAGGCGGCAGCAAAAATGAATCAGGTACAGATCAAAAAGGTAGAACTGGCTTTTACAAGCACTTAATGAATGGTGTTTCAAATATGCTTCCATTTGTCGTTGGCGGCGGTATCTTAATTGCAATTTGCTTTATGTTTGGTTATAACTCTTTTAAACCCGGTGACCCAACCTACAACAAGATTTCTGAAGCACTGATGACAATTGGCGGAGGAAACGCCTTTGGTTTGATTGTTCCTGTTCTTGCAGGATTCATCGCTTTAAGTATTGCTGACCGTCCGGGTTTTGCGCCGGGTATGGTTGGCGGTATGATGGCCGCCAGTAGCGGGGCGGGGTTCCTTGGAGGAATGATAGCAGGTTTCCTTGCAGGTTATGTAGTTGTTCTTTTGAAGAAAGTATTTGCGAACCTTCCTCAATCATTGGAAGGAATTAAAAGTATTTTGATTTATCCTCTTTTAGGAATAGGCATTACCGGATTTATTATGCTCTTTGCTGTGGATAAACCTGTTGGTATGTTAAATAAGGCTATAGCTCATTGGTTAACTAGTTTAGGAACAGGAAATGCGGTATTATTAGGAATTATCTTAGGACTTATGATGGCATTTGATATGGGTGGCCCAATAAATAAAGCAGCCTATGTGTTTGGTACAGGTCTATTGTCAAGCGGAGTATATGAGCCTATGGCAGCTATTATGGCTGCAGGAATGGTACCTCCTTTAGCCATTGCAATTTCTACAACATTATTTAAGAATAAATTTAATAAACAGGATAAAGATGCAGGTAAGGCTTGTTATATCATGGGATTATCCTTTATAACCGAAGGAGCAATACCTTTTGCAGCAGCTGATCCACTACGTGTCATTCCTGCAAATATGATTGGTGCTGCAATTGCCGGGGCATTATCAATGGCTTTCGGTATCGGTCTAAGAGCGCCTCATGGTGGAATTTTCGTAGTGCCGCTTGTTGAACACGGTGCCCTTAAGTATGCACTAGCAATTTTAATTGGATCCGTAGTGTCTGCATTATTAATTGGATTCTTGAAAAAACCTGTAAAATCAGCATAATAAAAAACAGCCGGTGAACAAATGTTTACCGGTTGTTTTTTTATTTAGACATAACAAAAGTTGAAAAAGAATAAATATCAAAGTGGTATAGGTATTTTTTAATAGGAGGAAAACTATGAATGAATTTGAGAAAACTGCAAGATTTGAGCATCGTTTTTGGTTGCAAATCTTAGGCGACCATTCACGTTTTATCCATGATGCTTTAGCACCTGCTGAAAAAAAAGAAATCGATACAGCAGCTGAGTTTATTCAATTATTTGACAACCTTCTTGGTAAAGCTAAGTCAAATGATATTGCCCGGTTGACAACAGCTGCTGAAGGGGCAGCTGTGAAATTTCGCGATTATAAGTTAAATTTGATAAAAAGGCATCTTACAGGCCGTATTAAGATTCATCTTTCTCCATCATTTATTAATCATATGGTTAATGAATTAGAAGAATATTTACGAATATTAAAGCATTTTTCCTTACAGCAAATTCCGCCAATCTATCATGAGCTTCATCATCATCTTATTTGGTTGTTAGATGCTGCCGGGCATGCCAGTGCTATTTCAGTGAATTTAGACAGTGTTGAAAAAAGATTAAAAGAAAAAAGTGACCTTTATACAAAACATTTCCAAGACTTTTATTTAAAAGCTGTGGAAATGGCCGGATTTTTAAGAACAAAATTAAACACTTTTCCGGCAGTCCAAAAAATGAATTCAGATGCAACATTAGAAATAAAACTTTTTCAAAATTTCCTTCACGAAATAGAAGAATTGGAGCTTAGTGCCCAAACTTTGGGTACATTTTCTCCATTAATGGCAGATCATATGTTACGTGAAGAATGTTATTACCTGATGAAGCTAGCTGAAGCGACAAATGTTGAGAAACCAAATTGTGATCCAACGAAGCCTCGTCAAGAGAAAGGGAGTTAACAAATAAGCGCAAAGGACTTTATCCCTTGCGTTTTTTACTATCTAACTTTGTGTACTCGGTTTGATTGCTATTAAGGCAACAATAGCCGCAATTATACTAAGACTACTTAATAAAATAAATATCCAATGGTTTGAATGCTTCATTAACACCGCTATAATCGGAGGGCCTGCAGCTACACCAATAAATCTCATCGAACTGTAAATGGATGTAATAGTTCCCCTTTCTTTTTTTTCGATCCCCTCCGTAATTAAGGCATCTAGACATGGAAGTCCAACTCCAATTCCGATTCCGCTAATTAAAAACATGCTAATCATAAACCATAATTTTATCGAAAACCATAAAGCGGCGATAGAAAGAGATGCAGCAACGATACCGCCGAATGTCAGCCATTTCATTAATACTTTATTTTTCTTAATAATTTTTCCGCTTATAAAAGATGATAAACAGAGTGCACCAAGAGGTAATGCTAAAAAGAATCCTTTTTTTATATCCTTGATTCCATATTCTTTTTCAAATATTTCCGAAAGGTAAAACAAAATTCCAAACAGGATGAGCATCAGGGTACCGCCAATAAAAAAAATGGCATACAACCAATGCCCTTTTTCAGTAAATGTTGCCTTCACAGTTATAAAAAATTGCTTGAAAGGAATCGGGTCTTCGGTGTTTTTTGGACATTTGACTAAAAAAAGCATTAAAAATACAGAAATGGTACAGAAAACAGGAAATGAGAAAAATGGTAAAAACCAGATAAACCCTGCTAAAAAAGCACCTAATATCGGACTTAATACCTTTCCAAAGGTATTGGATGTTTCTATTAGACCCAGGCAACTGCTTATATCATCATCATTTTTAAACATGTCTCCTACCAATGGCATAACGATTGGAGCGGCTCCTGCAGCTCCAACTCCTTGCAAGGACCGACCGGCAAGGATAATCCAATAGGAATTATCCATTTTCCAAGCAGCCCATCCGGATATTAGTCCGCCGATTCCTGCAATAATCAGACTTGGTATAATTACTTTTTTTCTGCCAATATGGTCTGATAAATAGCCTGCTATTGGTATTAAAAAGATGGCTACAATTGAATAAACCGTAATGATCATACTAGTTTGAAATGAGGATATAGATAATTTTTTTTCCATGGAAGGTAAAACAGGGATTAACATCGAATTCCCTAATGTCATAACCAATGGAATGGAAGATAGGGATACAATGGCCCACTTTTGCTTAGACACTTCTCCGGACTTCTTTTGTCCTGCAGAAGATGAACTACTCTTAGTTGCCCGTGGCTGGCAAATATGTTCAATGTTTTCCATTAACTTTCTATCCCGCCTTCGTTATGTGCTAAAGTTAATATTAGCGTTCTTTCCAAAAAAAATTAAGGAACCCGAAAACTTTTTACTGGAAATAAAGGAGAAGTCATCATAAACAAGCCTAAAATAATATTTCGTTAAATTATGTATTTATTTAGAAAACTTTTTTAATTAATCTCTTGACATTAACCTTTAGTGTATAATAATATAGAAAACAATAAAGATAATGTATCGGCATTGATGAAGAGTAGTAGCTTTTACGGATTCTCTAGAGAGCTGATGGTGGGTGCGAATCAGTGTAGACGTATTAGTGAATGGACTTCTGAGCCTCCAAACCGAACCGCAAAACTGTGCAGTAGGCTTTGGCGAAAATCTCATCGTTACATGAGACAGATATTTAAGCTTATTGCTTTGATATCGGTAAAGTGAGCTGAATTTCAGCTAATGAAGGTGGCACCACGGGTCTTCCGTCCTTTTTGGATGGAGGGCTCTTTTTGTTTTTCCGAAAGTTTATAATGGTAAATCAATGAGCAAGAGTAGTACACATTTTTTATTCTTTTCCAGAGAGCCGGGGAAGGTGTGAGCCGGTAAGAATGGATTTGTGGAATGGACTTGCGAGTGGCAGTTTGAACATTTAGTAGGGCTGCCCGGAATTCCACCGTTAAAAGGATAGGATATCGGACTTTGTCCTGTATCTGAAAGAGGAAGCAGAATACTTTTCTGCTTCAAATGGAGGTGGCACCGCGGCTTTTGAATCGCCCTCTATGCGCATAGATTTTTTTATGCGTATAGAGGGCGATTTTTTTATTTTGGAAGGAGTGGAAAGATGAAAACACAGGTTAATTATTTCAGTAAAGAATTAAGAGGCGACACGTTAACCCCAATTTCAATTTTGCAAAAAATAAACGGTAACAAAAAATTCCTGCTCGAAAGCTCACATAAGTATAATGACTCCGGCCGATACTCCTTTATCGGCGCAGATCCGGCTTTCGAACTAATCTCAACCGGAGATCGAAACGAGATCATTAAACGAAATGGAGAAAAACAGAATCTGAATGGTAATCCGCTTGAAGTATTAAAAAAACTTTTGCCTGAACGGAAATTTGACCAGCTTCCATTCCCTTTTTTATCAGGTGCAGTTGGTTATGTCGGTTATGATATCGTTCGCCAGTTTGAAGATATTGGCGAAATTTTGGAAAATGGATTGGAAATGCCGGATGTACATCTAATGTTTTATGAAGAAATCATTGTATTTGACCACCTTCAAGAAAAAGTAATTGTTTGTGGGATTCCACTTTTAGACGATAGTAAGGATTCAGTAATTGAAAATAGAATTCAACAACTGGTTGATGAATTGAAGCTTCCTGATTTATATCTTGAAGAAGAGCCTTTTTCCTTTACGGGTTTTGAAACAGAAACATCAAAGGAAGCTTTTATCAAAAATGTAGAAATCGCAAAGGAGCATATAAGGGCTGGAGATATTTTTCAAGTAGTACTGTCAAGAAGGATGAAATCATCATTTCAGGGTCCGCCTTTGTCGCTTTATCGTAAGCATCGTGCTAATAACCCGACACCCTATATGTTTTATATTGAATTTGAAGGATATACTGTGATCGGCTCATCCCCGGAGAGCTTAATTAAAACCAGGGGGAAACAGGTAATTGCAAATCCAATTGCGGGAACGAAAAAAAGAGGTAATACGAATACCGAGGATCAAATGATTGAAAAAGAATTGTTAGCAGATGAAAAGGAACTCGCGGAACATAAAATGCTTGTAGATTTGGGCAGAAATGATCTTGGCAGAGTTTGTGAATTTGGAACTGTACATGTAGATAAGTATATGAAGGTTGAAAAATTTCGGCATGTCATGCATCTAGTTTCCGAGATAAGCGGTCAGCTAAAACCTGATCATTCTTCATTGGATGCTCTTGCAGCCTGTCTGCCGGCTGGTACCGTATCAGGAGCTCCAAAAATAAGGGCAATGGAAATTATCAATACATTAGAAAAATCCAAGCGCGGTCTTTATTCAGGTGCAGTTGGTTATGTATCTGCCAATGGAAATATGGATTTTGCCCTTGCGATCCGAACCATGATTTTAAAAGAGGAAACCGCCTATATCCAAGCCGGTGCCGGTATTGTTTACGATTCTAATCCCGAGTCTGAATTCGAAGAAACAGTAAATAAATTAAAAAGCTTTTTGGAGGGTGAAAAATGATACTGCTAATCGACAATTTTGATTCTTTTACATTCAATCTTTATCAGTATTTAGGGGAGTTAGGCGAAGAAGTAACTGTATATAGAAACAATCAATTAAGTATGGAAGACATTAAAGAATTAAACCCGGAGGCAATTATTCTTTCACCGGGACCCGGAAGACCTGAAGATGCAGGTATATGTATTGAATTAATTCAAAGCTTTTATAAATCAATTCCAATCTTAGGAATTTGTCTCGGACATCAGGCAATCGGTTCAGCATTCGGGGGTGTTATTAAACGGGCCGGACAAATAAAGCACGGAAAAACATCCTTTATCAACCATTCCAGCACGGGAGTATTTCAATATCTGACTTCGCCACTGGAAATTATGCGGTATCATTCTTTAGTAATTGATAAAAATAGTCTCCCTCCGGAATTCGAATGTGTAGCCACGGCAATGGATGATCAGGAGATAATGGCAATTAGGCATCGGTTTTTCCCGGTTTACGGGCTGCAGTTCCATCCTGAATCAATAGGGACTCCAAACGGGAAACAAATTCTAAAGAATTTTTTACACGAAATAGAAGGGAAGAAAAATAATGAGAAATTTATTGCTCCGGTTAGCTGAACAGGAATCATTCTCCGAGAAGCAAATGGAGGAAGCCATTCAATTGATTTTAAGTGATGAAATTTCTGAATCTGAAATTGCCGCCTTTTTAATGGGTCTGAAATCTAAAGGAGAAACAGTTGAAGAAATTGTCGGTATTGTAAAAGCACTTAAAGATAATACCCTTACTTTTAATAAGAAATTTCCGAATGTTCTTGATAATTGCGGTACAGGGGGCGACGGCTCCTCTAGCTTTAATGTCAGTACGACCTCTGCTTTTGTTATCGCCGGGGCAGGTATCCCGGTTGCAAAACATGGGAATAGAAGTATTTCAAGTAAAACCGGAAGTGCAGACGTACTTGAGTATTTAGGAATTAATTTGAATTTATCTGCTGAGAGGACAGAGGAGGTACTTCAGGAAATCGGCATCGCTTTTCTTTTTGCTCCAAATGTCCATCCAAAGCTTAAGAAAGTGGTGGCTGTTAGAAGACAATTAAAAATACCAACAATCTTTAATTTCATTGGGCCGCTTACAAATCCAATTGATTTGGATTACCAGCTTCTTGGAGTATATCGCAGGGATTTACTAAACGTTTTTGCAGAAGTACTGCAAAAGCTGGGGCGAAAACGGGCAACCGTATTAAATGGTGCGGGTTTTATGGATGAAGCTTCCCTGCAAGGTGAAAACCATTTAACCATTTTAGAGGACGGGATGATAAATAATCATTCCTTTTATCCCGAAGAAGTGGGTTTGCCGGAATATGATAACAGCTGCATTAAAGGCGGAGATTCCAAGGAAAATGCTGAAATTTTGGTTAATGTCCTCAAAGGAGAAACGGGTGCTTATAGAGACACTGTTTTACTTAATGCGGGAATTGGAATTTTTACAGCCGGCAAGGCAGACTCCATTAAGGCCGGGGTCAGTGTCGCAAAGGAAATCATTGACTCTGGAGCGGCCTATGGAAAATTGTTAAGATTAATTGAAAAAACTCGGATTGGTCAAAGAGAGGCGATATAAAATGGAAACGATTTTGGATCGTATCATCCAACAAAAGAAAAAAGAGGTTGTCAGTTTTCGTGAGAACAATAAAACGATACAACCAACTGCAATTCGGAAAAGATCATTTCTTCGGCACTTAGAAAAAACGGATGAAATTTCGATTATTGCCGAATTTAAACGTGCTTCTCCTTCAAAAGGAATTATTAATAACGGCATTGAGCCAACGGTACAAGCAAAATTTTATGAAAATTATGGGGCGTCAGCTATCTCTGTATTAACAGACCAAACATTTTTTAAAGGCTCATTTTCCGATTTACGGGCTGTAAGGGAAGTGGTAAACCTGCCGATACTTTGCAAAGATTTTATTATTGACCCCATTCAAATTGAACTAGCTTCACTCAATGGTGCTGATATGATTTTATTAATTGCTGCAGCATTAGAAGAATCCAAAATCGTTGAGCTCTATCAATTTGCGAGAAATCTGGGATTGGAAGTTCTTGTTGAGGTTCATAATCAGGAGGAGCTGGAAAAGGCGCTTCAAACAGGTGCAAGGCTAATTGGAGTAAATAATAGAGATTTAAAGACATTTCAGGTCTCCCTGGATGTAACAGAAAAATTAGCTCCATTAGTTAAAAATTCCGGTGCTTTTTTGATTAGTGAAAGCGGGATTCATGTTCAGGAAGATGTTGATCGAGTCAGAAAAGCCGGTGCAAATGGAATCTTGGTAGGTGAAGCGTTGATGAAAAGTCCGGACGTAAAACAGTCTTTTCTAGATTTTCGCTTGCCGCTTGTTGGAGGATCAAAAAAATGAAGGTAAAGATTTGCGGAATCACCGATACGGCAACGGGGATAGCAGCAGTTGAATATGGTGCAGATGCAATTGGTCTTGTGTTTGCTGAAAGTAAGAGAAGAATTACCCCTGAAAGAGCAAAAGAAATCGTAGAAAATCTGCCGGAATATGTCTTGAAGATAGGCGTGTTCGTTAATGAAACAAAAGAACAAATTGAGAAAATTGCTGCCTATGTAGGACTTACCCATATTCAGTTACATGGTGATGAACCGGCTTCCTTTAGCAGGTCCCTTTCTTTACCTGTAATAAAAGCATTAAGTTTACAAAATCGTGATTGCTTAGAAGAGGTAAGCAACTATCCTTGTGAATTTTTGTTGCTGGATGGTCCGAAGGGTAAGTACAGGGGGGGGAATGGAACAGCTTTTGATTGGAGCTCCATTAATTCCCAAGAATTTAAGGGAAAAAAGGTAATCCTAGCAGGGGGATTAAGTGAAGAGAATGTTGAAGAGGGCATTCGATTAATTGATCCATTTATGGTTGATGTAAGCAGCGGGGTAGAAACCGAAGGCAGAAAGGACCTTAGAAAAATTCAATCATTTATCAAAAAAGCAAAAGGCAAACTAATTGGAGGGAAAATGGCATGAACACATATACATTACCAAATGAAAAAGGCCATTTCGGTATATTTGGCGGAAGATTTGTACCGGAAACATTAATGAAAGCTGTAACTGAACTACAACAGGCCTATGACATTGCCAAGAAAGACCCGGATTTTCAAGCTGAGATTCAGAGATTGCTAAAAGAATATGTTGGCAGGGAAACGCCGCTTTATTTTGCAGAAAACCTCACAAAGTATGCAGGTGGAGCTAAAATTTATTTAAAAAGAGAAGATTTAAACCATACCGGTGCGCATAAGATCAACAATGCAATTGGTCAAGCACTGCTTGCAGTAAGAATGGGAAAAAGAAAAATTGTAGCCGAAACAGGAGCAGGGCAGCACGGTGTCGCAACTGCAACTGTATGTGCATTACTTAATCTCGATTGTATTATTTTTATGGGGGAAGAAGATATCAAAAGACAGGCATTAAACGTCTTTCGGATGGAATTGCTTGGTGCAAAGGTCGTCAGTGTGACTTCCGGAAGCGCAACGTTAAAAGATGCAGTTAACGAAGCGTTCAGGTACTGGGTGGCAAATGTAGATGATACCAACTACTTGCTAGGCTCTGTTATGGGGCCGCATCCGTTCCCTGTAATGGTAAGGGATTTTCAAAGTGTAATTGGAAAAGAAACAAAAGAACAATACCTGGCAAGAGAAGGAGGGCTCCCGGAAGCTGTTGTTGCCTGTATTGGAGGTGGCAGCAATGCGATGGGAATGTTTCACGCCTTTATAGAAGATAAAGAGGTTAAGCTTTATGGGGTGGAAGCAGCGGGGCAGGGCATTGATACCGATTTCCATGCAGCATCATTAACAAAAGGAAAACCCGGTGTTTTACATGGTTCATTAATGTATCTGCTGCAAAATCAGGATGGACAAATTCAAGAGGCCCATTCGATTTCAGCAGGGCTTGATTATCCGGGGGTAGGACCAGAACATAGCTATTTAAAAGACATTGGCCGAGCAACTTATACCTCGATTACAGATCAAGAGGCACTGGATGCCTTTCAGCTTTTATCGAAGCAGGAAGGAATCATACCAGCCCTTGAAAGTGCGCATGCAGTGGCCTTTGCTGTTAAGCTTGCTGCCGAAATGCAGGAAACTGAAAGTATCGTTATTTGTTTGTCTGGACGTGGTGATAAGGATGTAGATGCTGTAAAAGCTAGGTTAAAAGAGGAGAGATAAGTGATGAACCGAATTGAAAAGACATTTTCAAACCTAAAAAAAGAGAGCAGAAAGGCATTTGTTCCGTATATTATGGCTGGTGATGGCGGGATGGAATGTCTTGTTGAACGTCTAGCCATACTGGAAAAATTCGGAGCAACTGCAATCGAAGTAGGAGTTCCTTTTTCTGATCCCGCAGCAGACGGACCAACGATTCAGGCGGCAGGGATAAGAGCCTTGGAAAACGGAACGACCTTAAGAGTAATTATCGAAGAACTTGCTAAAGCAAGAGAGCTGGTATCTGTCCCCATCCTATTAATGACCTACTTAAATCCAATTTATGCCTATGGAATTGATGAGTTTGTGAAAGATATTAGTAAGGCTGGGGTAGACGGCTGTATTATTCCGGATCTGCCAATTGAGGAGGAGGATATTATTGCACCAAGACTCAATCAAGCAAAGGTTGAATTAATCCGCCTCGTAACGCTGACAACTCCTATAGAACGGATCAAAACGATTGCTAGTAAAGGAAAAGGATTTTTATACACTGTAACGGTAAAAGGAATCACTGGAACTAGAAATGAGTACGACAATGACTTGAATCAATTCTTAAAAAAGGTAAAAGAGATAAGTCCTATTCCTGTTTTAGCCGGTTTCGGTATATCGAATAGAAGCCAAATAAAAGAATTAACGGAGTTTTCTGATGGAGTCATCGTAGGGAGTAAGATTGTGGATTTATTTGAAAATAATAATCTGGAAGAAATGGAAAAACTTCTATCTGTTTTTCAAAATGAATCAAAATTAGTATAGTTAAAACGTCTACTCTTATTATGGGGTAGACGTTTTTACATTATGAAAAAGATGCTTTATGCTTACATTTTTAATGTATTCTTGATTGCAATGTTTAACTATAATATAATGTGTTTATACTAATAAAGTCATTTTCTTTTCATTTAAGAGTGTAAAAGAGTTTTTTAAGATTATATCTTTTAACCTATTGAAACTTCCAGTATTGGAAGTTTTGTTTGTTTTTGGAGGTTGTTTACTCGTAAAAAGACTTTATTATTGATGAGGAGTATAGTTAAAATGAAGGAAATTACTGTTGAAGAACTTCTAACTTTAAAGCAACCAATTATCATTGATATACGCTCACCCATCGAGTTTAAAGATGGGGCAATTCCCGGAGCAATTAATATCCCGTTATTTTCAGACGAAGAACGGCAAGAAATAGGGACTATTTATAAGCATGAAGGGCCTGCCAAAGCAAAATGGAGGGCAATGGAAGTGGTTTCGCCGAAGATTCCTTTTTTGCTTAAGACGATGAAAAAAGCATCATCAGATGGAAGTGAATTAATTATTCACTGTTGGCGTGGCGGAATGCGTAGTAAAGCAGTTGTTACCTTTTTAGAATTTGCAGGAATTTTTGCATCTCGTTTAGAAGGTGGGTATAAAGCGTACCGCCAATATATTCTTAAAGAAATTCCTTCAATGTTTCCCGAAAGTGCTGTTGTTTTACATGGACTAACAGGTGTTGGTAAAACTGAAGTAATAAAATATATGAAAGAAATGGGCTTTCCAATCTTAGATCTTGAAGAGATGGCAGGCCATCGAGGTTCTATTTTCGGAACCATTGGTCTAGGGGAGGGTCACAATCAAAAAGTGTTTGATTCTCTTTTATATAAAGGACTTAAGGAAATAAAAGGCACACCATATTTTATAATGGAAGCTGAAAGTAAGCGAATCGGAAAAGCCGTGCAGCCTGAAGTATTATTGAATAAAAAAATGCAAGGACTTAATATTCATCTCCATACACCAGTTGAACAAAGGATTAAACATTTAGTTTCCGAATATGTATTACCATATGAAAAAGAACCTTGGTATCATGAAAAAATCGCTGATGGGATTGAAAAGGTCCTGAGATGGGTAAAAAATGAAGAAATTAAGAAAAAGCTTATTGAAACATTAGAAGACCGAAATTACCGGGAAATGATTCGAATCCTGCTTGAACAGTATTACGACCCGCGGTACGACTATAAGCGACAAGAATATAATGGCGAGTTTATTGAAATTTTTGCAGAGGAACCCAAGATTGCAGCAGAAAAAATTGCTCATGAATTAAATAAATTATCGTTTTTTTCAGATAAAACCTTTGAAAATAAATTCTAATCCAATTTTAATGTTATTTTCATTAATCCTTTTCTCACTTCCTGTATGATGTATATGTATGGATAAATAAAGGGAATTTATTACTATTGGTCGGCTAACTTGATTTCGTTTTGCTTAAGCTGTCTCACATCTGCTGCTAAGACACAGCATAACCAAAACGAAAGTTCCCACGTAAGCACATGCATCTTGCATGTGTTTTTTTTAAATCCATTTGACTATAAAAAATTTACTTTTTAAGGAAATTCTCATTTTCTTTTCATGTAGGTTTTAAAAATTGGAGTTACGATATAATTACTTATCAGTTTAAAAGTACAAAGCATTTCCATTCCAACCAGACAATGCTGACGTTAAAAAAAAGTCAATGAGGAGGAATGAAACATGTGGGTACGTTTATTAATTGTAGGATTCTTTTCTCTAAGTGCACTTTCACTTATGTCCTACCAATCGATTGAAATAATCCATGCTGTTATGAATTTTCTTCAGGATAAACATCAGTTAAAATAATAGTTATATTTTCAAATTTTAAATGTGAGCGTGACTTAAATGGCAAAGATATTAATTATAGAAGATGAAAAGAACTTAGCGAGATTTATAGAACTTGAATTAAAATATGAAGGCTATGAAATTAATGTCTGCTCTGATGGACGCAGCGGATTACAATTAGCTCTTTCTGAAAATTGGGATGCAATCCTGCTTGATCTGATGTTGCCGGAATTAAATGGAATGGAAGTGTGCCGAAGGATAAGGCAAACCAATAAAACAATCCCAATCATCATGATTACAGCGAGGGATAGTGTATTAGACCGAGTTTCCGGGCTGGATAGCGGGGCGGATGATTATATTATTAAGCCTTTTGCAATAGAAGAGTTATTGGCAAGGCTTAGGTCATTGCTGCGCAGGGTTACGGCACTTACTACAAGTGGAATGACCACTTATACATTTAAAGATCTTACTGTTGAAGTAGAGTCGTGTGTTGTTAAAAAAGGTGAAAAAGTAATTAGTCTTACAAAGCGGGAATATGACCTACTGTTAATTTTTATGAGCAATATTAACATTGTTTTGACAAGGGAAGTTCTTTTAAATAAGGTATGGGGCTACAATACAGGTGTAGAAACAAATGTTGTTGATGTCTATGTCCGGTACTTAAGAAACAAAATTGATGATCAAAATGAAGGAAGTTATATTCAAACAGTACGCGGCACAGGATATGTAATGAGATGAAACAGATTTTTCGGTTAAGTTTTAATAATCTTCCATGGCAAACAAAATTGGTGCTCAGTGGATCAACTGCGATATTTTTTACCTTCTTCTTATTTAGTTTTTTAGAATATCACACGGTAGCCAACTGGATGTTGAAACGCGAAGAGGTTGCTGTAAATAGAACAATAACAGATATAGCGACTTATTATAAAGATAGAGCAAGCTCTCTCACCAATAATGACATTGAGAACAGTAAAAATTTTTTACGGAAAATGAATGATAAAGATCAACTCATACGGGTTTATGATCAAACAGGGAAAATCCTTGTGCTTGATAAAAATGGAGAATTTTCAGTTCTGGAGCCAACTCCCGTAAAAGAAAGAATTACGGAAAAAGTTTCGGAAGAAGGAAACGAAGCAATTGTTGCGAGATACCCCATTAAAGTGCAAAACTTTACCGGGACACTTGAAATTGTCCGCCAATTAAATAATTATCATAAAATGATGGATCGCCTCTTTTGGGTTATGACGGTGTTTGGCATTGCAGCCATCCTTTTAAGTGCAATAAGCGGATTTATTCTTGCAAAACAGTTATTAAAACCTGTAAGAGATTTAGCGAGTGCTATGAAGAAGATAAAAGAAAACGGCTTTCAAGAACGGATGGAGGTCTATAAGCAAAAAGATGAATTGACTGAGCTTACAAATGTCTTTAATGAAATGATGGATGAAATTGAAAAGTCCTTTTTACAGCAAAAACAATTTGTTGAGGATGCCTCACACGAATTGAGGACTCCTCTATCCATTCTTGAGGGGCATCTTTCGCTCTTAAACCGTTGGGGAAAAAAAGATCCTTTGATCTTAGATGAGTCATTGGAAGCATCACTCCAAGAGCTTTCGAGATTAAAAAAGCTTATTATTGAATTGCTTGAACTAACAAGGGCGGAGAATCCGAGAATATTAAGCGGAGAGAAAGCAAATCTCCTTATTATTTTACAAAAATTGGTGAAAAATCTTGAATTGATCCATCCGGATTTTCTATTTACAGTGGAATTATCTCAACATTTTCCTCAAATTGCCATGTCAGAACAACATTTACAGCAAATTTTGATTATCTTATTAGATAATTCGATAAAATATTCACAAGAAAATAAAACCATTGTTATTTCTGCGAAACAGAAGGAGAATACCGTTTTATTAACTGTATCGGACCGGGGGATCGGTATACCAACTGAGCATATTCCGGAAGTATTTAATCGGTTTTATCGAATTGATAAGGCGAGGAGCCGTGAAAACGGAGGTACAGGTTTAGGATTATCCATTGCCAAACGGCTAATTGAAAAAAATAACGGAACCATCTCAATTGAGAGTAAAGAAGGAGTTGGAACAAAGGTTAACATCGTTTTACCGACCATTACAGAAAAGAGAAAATTCTAAATTATTACACGATTGAATAAATATATTTGAAGGCAGTACCGTCATTCAAAAATGTCTAAAATTATTTTATAAATACTTCCTAAGGCCGGCAATTGATCTCCGGCCTTTTTTCTATCTTATAAGTCCACCATGGATTTATTCATTAAATCATTAGTTAATTTAGTACACTAAAACCATTCATTACGTAAAAATATAATGATTTATAAGTTTTTCGATGCTTTTTTAAATGAAATGGCAATAGTAATAAAGATGATGAATCAATGTACAAATGAATTAAGGGGGATTGATGAATGAACAGGCCAAATTTAAATAAAAAAGCTTTCTTGGAAAGTTTTTTTGGCCCCAATCTTGGCTATGTAATCGAACAATTTGAAAGGTATCAGGAAAATCCGGATATGGTAGAATCTGACCTAAGAGTCCTTTTTGAGGAAATGGATGATACAGATTTCAATCAATCTATTGGCACAATACAACCTGTTTCGGAACCAAATATGGTACAAATGGAAAAAATATTAGAAGCTGTAAAACTTGCAGAAAATATTCGTTCTTACGGACATCTTGCGGCAGCTATCTATCCACTCGGAAATGACCGACCTCCGGTAGAAAATATTGAACCCGGCAATTATGGCCTTACTACCGGTGACTTAAAAGCAATACCTGCAGAAATACTTTGTAAAAATGCTCCATCGTCCGTTCGAACAGCCTTTGATGCGTATATTTATTTAAAAGAAATCTATACAAAATCGATTGCTTATGAATTTCACCATGTTCATAACATCGAGGAGAAAAATTGGTTACTTGAAATGATAGAAAAAGGAAGTTTCACTTCTACTCTAACAAAGGATAAAAAGGTCTCCATTTTAAACAGGCTAATTGAAATTGAAGAATTTGAAAAGTATCTGCACAAGACATTTGTCGGTCAGAAGCGTTTTTCGATTGAAGGTCTTGATGTAATGGTTCCAATCATCGATGAGATTATTTCCGAAGCGGTTCATGATGGTGCAGAATATATCAATATTGGTATGGCTCACAGGGGAAGGCTGAATGTACTTGCACATGTGCTGGGTAAGCCATACGAAATGATCTTTGCAGAATTTCAACATGCACCTAATAAGGAACTTGTCCCTTCAGAAGGTTCAATTGGAATTAATTTTGGCTGGACTGGGGATGTCAAATACCACTTAGGATTAAACCGGCAAATAAAAAGTGAAAATATTATTAAGGCGAAGCTATCACTTGCCAATAATCCGAGCCATCTTGAATTTGTTGGTGCAGTAGTTGAAGGATTCACACGTGCGGCCCAGGACAAACGTGAACAACCCGGATACGCAAAAGAAAATAGCAATTCCGCACTAGCCATATTAATTCATGGTGATGCAGCTTTTCCAGGTGAAGGCATTGTGGCGGAAACATTAAATTTAAGCCGATTAAAAGGATATCGAACGGGTGGAACGATACACATTATTTCCAATAATACAATTGGATTTACAACAGAGTCAGAAGATTCACGGTCGACACGATACGCCAGCGACCTTGCCAAGGGGTTTGAAATTCCAATCCTTCATGTTAATGCCGATGATCCGGAAGCGTGTATTGCAGCAGCTTTTTTAGCAGCTGAATACCGCTCTGTTTTTCAAAAGGATTTTCTAATTGATTTAGTCGGATATCGCAGGTTTGGCCATAATGAAATGGATGAACCCATGACCACCAGCCCGCAAATGTATAAACTTATTCAAAAACATCCAACTGTTAAAGAATTATATTCGGCTAGCTTAAAAAAACAAGGAATTATCGATGATGGTGATTTAGCCGAAATGGAAAAAGTGATCCGTGAAAAACTCGATAATGCATATGAAAAGGTTTCAAGGAATAAAAAGGATGAAAAGATAAAAATTCCTGAACCACCTGTGTTCAATAGGGATCAGACAACGGTCGTAACGAGAGTCCCGATTGAAACATTACAAACATTAAATAATGAAATAATCCAATATCCAAAAGATTTTAAAGTTTTTACTAAGCTTGAAAGAATATTAAAGAGAAGGGCCGAAGCTTTTGAGGTAAATGGGAGAGTGGAGTGGGCACTGGCAGAAGTACTAGCTTTTGCTACAATTTTAGCGGATGGTACACCCATTCGATTAACGGGACAAGACTCTGAAAGAGGAACTTTTGCCCATCGAAATCTCGTGCTGCATGATACCGACACGGGAAAAACATTCTCTCCTCTGCATCATTTAAGGACAGCTAAAGCATCCTTTGCCATCTATAATAGCCCGTTAACAGAAACAGCCGTTGTTGGCTTTGAATATGGTTACAATATTTTTGCTCCTGAAACATTGGTTATTTGGGAGGCGCAGTATGGTGACTTTGCAAATGTAGCCCAAGTTATATTTGATCAATTCATCGCAGCAGGAAGGGCAAAGTGGGGGCAAAAATCCGGACTTGTTCTATTGCTTCCACATGGATATGAGGGGCAAGGACCGGAACATTCAAGCGGCAGGATAGAAAGATTTTTGCAATTAGGTGCGGAAAATAACTGGACAGTTGCAAATCTTACTAGTGCTGCACAATACTTTCATATTTTAAGGCGTCAAGCAGCGACTCTTACTAAGGAAGCAGTGAAGCCGCTTGTCATTATGTCACCTAAGAGTCTGTTGCGAAATCCGCTTGTTTCTTCATCAAGCACTGAATTAAGTGATGGGGAATTTATGCCGGTAATTGAACAATTTTCAGGGGCAGAAGAAAAGGTTGATCGGCTTGTTTTATGTACAGGAAAAATAGCGATCGATATTGCAGAGCATGTAAACAATGGAAACGATTATAGTTGGCTTCAAGTTTTAAGGGTAGAAGAAATTTATCCGTTTCCAATTGAATTACTGCAAAATATTGTAAACAAATATGAAAACATAAAAGAAATTTTCTGGGTTCAAGAGGAACCCAAAAATATGGGGGCATGGAATTTCGTCGAACCCCGTATCAATGAAATTGCACCTAGTGGTATAAGGGTTAAATACATCGGCCGCCGCCGTCGCTCCAGCCCGGCTGAAGGCGATCCAAATGTTCATAAGCTGGACCAATCTAAAATTCTTCAAGCAGCATTAACAAGGGTAGAAGAAGGAGGATTAAATCATGGCTGAAATAAAAGTACCGGAATTAGCTGAGTCGATTACTGAAGGTACAATTGCTAAATGGCTTAAAAATATAGGAGAATCGATTGAGAAAGGTGACTATCTTGTAGAGTTAGAAACAGATAAAGTAAATATAGAAATTATTTCAGATTACTCAGGAACAATTAAAGAACAGAAATTTGTAGAAGGAGATACGGTAAAAGTTGGTGAAACTATTGCCATTGTCGATGAAACCGTGTCTCAAACAGTGACAGCGTCTGAGGTAAAGCAAGAGCCCGTAAAGGTTCCAGGTCCACAAATTGAGAAAACTACTCCGGAAGCCCCGACTGTTTCTAATGGAGAAAATAAATCTAAACCGGTAAGCCCAACAACAGGAACTGTTGAACAAAATCAACGGCCAATTGCTTCCCCTGCTGCCCGTAAACTTGCCAGAGAAAAAGGACTGAATTTAAATGATGTGCCTACAATTGACCCGCTTGGAAGAGTACGCAAGCAAGATGTTTCATCCTATAAACCTGAGACCAATAGCCAATCTAATGAAACAATTGCTGTAAAGGTAAATAATCAGGAAAGTACAAAACCAATAATTCGCGAACGAATGTCAAGACGCAGGCAAACTATTGCTAAGCGTTTGGTGGAAGTTCAGCAAACGGCTGCAATGCTTACAACCTTTAATGAAGTAGATATGACGGCAATTATGGATTTGAGAAAGAGGAGAAAGGATAAGTTTTTTGAAGAAAATGAAGTCCGTCTTGGTTTTATGTCATTTTTCACTAAAGCAGTTGTGGCAGCCTTGAAAAAATTCCCCTATTTAAATGCAGAAATTCAGGGTGACGACCTGTTAATTAAAAAATTTTACGATATAGGTGTTGCAGTAGCTGCAGAAGAAGGGCTCGTGGTACCGGTGGTTAGAGATGCTGAACGAAAGTCATTTGCCGAAATTGAGTCAGACATTTCTCAACTTGCAGAGAAAGCGAGAACTAATAAATTATCTTTAAAGGATTTACAGGGAGGAACCTTTACCATTACAAATGGAGGAGTATTTGGGTCTTTGCTTTCGACACCAATATTAAATGGACCGCAGGTTGGAATCCTTGGAATGCATAAAATTCAACTTCGACCTGTCGCTATTGATAAAGAGAGAATGGAAAATAGATCGATGATGTATATTGCCCTATCCTATGACCACCGGATCGTGGACGGGAAAGAGGCAGTTAGTTTTCTCGCAAAAGTGAAGGAATTACTTGAGGACCCTGAAAGTCTTCTTCTTGAAGGATAAATAAGCTCAACAACTCTAAAAATGAGGTTATTTGATTAAATTGAAAGACCGCCGAAAAAATCGGCGGTTTTTTAGATAATTGAAGTTAACGCTTCTTAAACGGTTTTAATCCACGACGTAAAATTTCATCTTTTAAAATCTTAATCCATTCCTTTTCCTTCCCAGATTTTATTGCATCCCGATACGAAACAACCAACTGCTCGTTACTCATAATTTTCAATTTAGAATGCCTCCTTGGAAAAACGGATTGAATATTCTGTTTTTTTATTGTAATCGTTTTTTTTTAGTTTGAAAAGTCCCAAATCTCATCATTTTTCAAAAAAAATCTATTTCTGATTAAATTAGGAAGTTAAAATCAAAAAATATTTTACAACGATTTTTTAATGGATATGTGGAACCTATAGAAAATGTTTTATTTCATTACGTCGTCCATGAATTAGTTGCACTTACTTGTTTTCATTGATTATACTAAGAAGTGGGACAATGAAGGAAAGGAAGTATGCCAACATGATTCACTTATCATGGCGAGATCGTGAAACACTCAAAAAAGTTAAATGTGTTCACACAGATGCGAAAAAATATCTTGTAAATAATGCTTTAACGGCGGGGAAATTCTATGATGTCAAAAATGAAACAGAAGAATTTTATTACATCATTGACAATACCGGAAAAGTCGGAGGCTTTTATAAAGAGTATTTTGAAGACGCTGAATAAAAGGATTAAAAAATGCTTGGCATTATGCCAAGCATTTTTATTTCGATCTTACTTTGCTTTTGGGAAAACTCTGCGAATCGTTTCGGTAAATTGATTAAAGAAACCTGAAACGGGTTTGCCATTGCGGATGTCACTTGCATAGGTGTTCATACGATCATAAAAATCAGGGTTTTCTGATACAAACACATTGTCGATATCAGGGTCCACGGATTTTACTCTTCGTGAAATTTTATTTTCAATTTTTTTAGTCCATTCATTTCGGGATGAAGAGGACAGCTTGACTGCCACATAGGCATTATTCTCTGTTACAATGACATTGGCTGTGTCCACTTCTTTCAGGTCCGCCACTCTATCGGCTACTTCATCGGCAACTCTTATTTTTGATCGATTATCATACGTATTTCTTCCATTTGTAATATTGTTGTTGTAGTTATTTACGTTCCTGCCAAGTTGAACATCAGTATTATCAACACCTGTTATTGGAGCACCATTAGGATTATAATTAACCCTTGTTGGCTGTGTCACATTTCGATCTCGATAGGCGACCTTGTCATTATTCACATTATTCCGTGCACACCCTGATATATAAAGGCTAAATACTAGGGCTGAAATTAAAAATAAACTCTTTTTCATGTTGTTCTAACACTCCTTTTTCTAAGTTGTACAAGGATAGGTTTCCAATTAAAAAAAAATATATTCCAAATGAATTGATTATCTTGAAAAGTTCAGTATGGTAAAATGAAATAATGGAAAATTGTATATAGAGGTGTTTGATTTGGTATATATATTTGTTGGCATTGGCGGTGTTGCAGGAAGTTTGCTCCGTTTTTTCTTGTCCTTATTGGCAGGTGATATATGGGGGAAGGGATTTCCAATTGGAACGCTTCTAATAAATTTAACAGGTGCTTTCCTGCTTGGCTGGTTTACAGGCAAATATGTTCTTCCCAAAAAGCTCCACCCATATTTTTTAACTGCTTTTTCCACCGGCTTTATTGGTTCTTATACCACTTTTTCAACATTTTGTTTGGAAACCATAAACTTGCTTAAGATGGGAGATTACTTTAATGGGGTTGTCTATGTTCTTCTCAGTTTGGTTGGCGGCCTTTTATTTGTCAGTGTAGGAAAAAAATTAGGACAATCCGGTAAAAAAGTAGCGGGGAAAAGAATATGAATGAAATAATATTTGTTTCAATCGGCGGTTTTTTTGGGGCGATTAGCAGGTTTATTATAAGTAAAAGAATTCAAAATCGAAATAAATCGGCTTTTCCTGCAGGCACCTTAATAGTAAATTTAATTGGGGCATTTCTGTTAGGTATTTTAATTGGGATCCAAATAATGGGACATCTTTATGCCCTGCTTGGAATCGGGTTTATGGGGGCTTTTACAACCTTTTCTACTTTTAAGCTTGAAGCGGATAGGCTGAGAAAATTGAAAAAAAATAAGTTGTTTTATGCCTATTTAGCTATAAGCTATATTGCAGGCATCTTCCTTGCATTTTGCGGTATTATGCTGGGAAAAATGGTGTAAAAAAAAGAAGCATCGCAGTGATGCTTCTTTTTTAGCTAATAGGAAAATAGAAGTGCAACTACGCCTCTGTCTTCGGCCTGAGGGGCTCGCCAATCGGTGAGTTTTATACCGTTATTTTTGCTTTACCGGTACGTCAGCAGTTTTTTTGCTTTGATAAAGATTTCTGCTTATCATCGTTTGAATGATTAAGAATGATCCACCAACAACCCAATAAAGAGGGAGGGCGGCCGGAGCTTTAAGTGAGAACATAACAATCATTAATGGTGAGAGCAACCCCATATATTTCATTTGTTCCTGCTGTTGAGTCGGCATATTGGATTGAGAAACTTTAAATTGGAAATAATAAATCAATCCGGCAATGATGGTTATCACAATATCAGGATGGCCAAGGCTAAACCATAAAAAATGATGAGCTGCAATTTCTTTTGAACCACGAATAGCGTAGTAAAAGCCCGTTAAAATCGGCATTTGAATGAGAATTGGCAGACAGCCCATATTGAGAGGATTTACCCCGTGCTTTTGATAAAGTCCCATCATCTCTGCTTGAAGTTCCTGTTTCTTTTTCGCGTCTTTTTCTGTTTTCATTTTCTTTTGTATAGCATCCATCTCAGGCTTTAGAACATCCATTTTTTCTTTCATTGCCATTTGATTTTTATATTGTCTTAACATAAATGGCATCAAGGCTAATCTGATCAAGAGTGTAATGATAATGATGGACAGGCCATAATTTCCGTTAAAAAAGTCAGCTACAGTATGAATAGAAACAGCAAAAGGATTCACTACATAATGAGTGAAGAAGTTTGGATTTTTACTATTCTGAGCTTGAGTTGAACATGCAGATAGCAATAAAGTTGTTAAGGCTAAAAGTAAGATTACTGTAAGTGAAGAACGTTTTGTTTTCATATTTCCTCCTAGAAATGATGTAAGTAAATATTATTGTATAAGGAAGAAAACAGGTTCTTCTGGGTCATCCTGTGAACTTTCTTTTCTACGAATATATTTTACGATTCTAATCAAGATAAAATTTCGATTCAAACGACTTTTTTTCTTATAGAAAAACAAGGGGTGAATAATTTTTGTATTCGCAGGTTCGGAGACTGAATCAATAAATGAGTATTCCACACTCCAAGCCCACAGGAATTTCAGCGTAATTCCTAAATAAATACTGACATAGAGAGCGGCTAATGCATTTATATCCGAATGATCAATAAGAATTTGAAACAAAAATTTTCACCTCACTTTTTTAACCAATGATAAGAGTATAAAGGAGAATAGCCAAATAATCAATTTAATCTATTGGAAAAAAGCAGATTAAATAGACGAACGATTTTATTTGTCTAGTAAAATCCTCCATCAGCCCTTCGCTTTGAAAACCGAAAACAAAAAGCTGCTCCGGTAGGGCAGCATTTTTGTACAGTTCCTATTTTAATACTTGCGGTTTATTCCACTTATCAGTTAACATTTTATAAGCGAAGGCTACACTTTCTTTTCTCGGGGGGGCAATTTGCTTTAAAGGGTATTCATGACCGAGTGCTTCCCATTTATAGACCCCAAGTTTATGATAGGGGAGGATTTCAATTTTTTGGACATTCTTAAGTGATCCGATGAATTCACCAAGTTTTTGCAGGTCTTCATCATCGTCTGTAATTGTCGGAACAAGGACATGTCGAATCCAAACAGGTACATTTCGATCAGATAAAAATTTTGCGAATTCCAGAATATGGTCATTTGCCATTCCTGTTAACTGAATATGTTTTTTTCGATTGATATGTTTTAAATCCAGTAAAATTAAATCAGTGTATTGCAATAAATCCTCAAGCTGCTCTATAAATAGTTTGGAGTGGGAGAAACAGCCGCCGGATGAGTCAATTGTGGTATGAATCCCTTTCTTTTTACATTCTTTGAATAGTTCCGTAAGAAAAGGAATTTGTAATAAAGGTTCACCGCCGCTTACCGTTATCCCGCCCCCGGATGCCTGAATGAAGGGAAGGTAGGAAATAAAATCATCCATAATCTCCGAAACGGACATTTGTTTACCACTGCCGATCTCCCACGTATCAGCGTTATGGCAAAATTGACAGCGTAATAAACACCCTTGTGTAAAAATGATATAACGTATACCGGGCCCGTCAACTGTCCCTAATGTTTCGATTGAATGTATATTTCCGTTCATAATGGTGCTCCCCTTTCATTTTGAAACTTTGAGAATTGTCCAGCTCCAGCGCCCAGCGACTAGTGTACTTCGCTCTTCTCCCTACGATAAGTCAATATCGAATCGCCAAAAACGCGATTCGTGTTTCCATTATCTCAGTCGAAGCGCTCCAAGTCCATACGTCGCTAAACGGGCGCCTCTGCTTTTCTTACTATTTACATAGATTCATGGAATGTACGATTTATAACATCCAGTTGTTGTTCTTTAGTTAATTTAATAAAGTTTACTGCGTATCCGGATACACGAATTGTTAATTGTGGATATTGTTCCGGATGTTCCATTGCGTCTATTAGTGTTTCTCGATTAAAGACGTTTACATTTAGATGATGTCCGGTTTTAATTGCATAGCCATCTAAAATAGAAACTAGATTACGAACCTGTGATTCTTCCTCTTTTCCCAATGCTTTCGGGACAATAGAGAAGGTATTGGAAATTCCGTCCATTGCAGAACTGTATGGCAATTTAGCCACAGAAGATAGGGAAGCTAAAGTACCTTTTGTATCACGTCCATGCATTGGGTTTGCACCCGGTGCAAATGGTTCACCTGCACGTCGTCCATCAGGAGTATTACCGGTTTTCTTTCCGTAAACAACGTTTGAAGTGATTGTTAAAATTGACATCGTATGAACAGAATCACGGTAGGTTTGGTGTTTACGAAGTTTTTTCATAAAGCGTTCAACAATTTCCACGGCGATGCTGTCAACACGGTCATCGTTATTTCCATATTTAGGGAAGTTGCCGTTTGTTTCAAAATCTACGGCAAGGCCATTTTCATCGCGGATAACTTTTACTTCTCCATATTTAATTGCGCTTAATGAGTCTGCTACAACACTTAAACCGGCAATACCTGTTGCCATTGTGCGGAGAATTTTTGTATCATGCAACGCCATTTCGATTCTTTCATAGCTGTATTTATCATGCATGTAATGAATGACGTTTAAGGTATTAATGTATAGTCCTGCCAGCCATTCCATCATTTGATCGAATTTTTCCATTACTTCTTCATAATTCAACACTTCAGAAGTGATTGGTTGATATTGCGGTCCAACCTGAATTTTTAATTTTTCATCCACACCGCCGTTGATGGAGTATAGAAGAGCTTTCGCTAAGTTCGCACGGGCTCCAAAGAACTGCATTTGCTTCCCGATTTCCATTGCCGATACACAGCAGGCAATTCCGTAGTCATCACCATATTCAGGGCGCATAATATCATCATTTTCGTATTGAATAGAGCTTGTTTTAATTGACATTTTTGCACAATATTTTTTAAAGTTTTCAGGAAGCTGCGGTGACCATAAAACAGTTAAGTTTGGTTCCGGTGCAGGTCCTAAATTATCAAGGGTATGAAGGAAACGGAAAGAGTTCTTCGTAACAAGTGAACGTCCGTCCATAGCCATACCGCCAATGGATTCTGTTACCCAAGTAGGGTCACCGCTGAATAATTCATTATAATCCGGTGTCCGGGCAAATTTTACAAGACGAAGCTTCATAATAAAATGGTCAACAATTTCTTGAGCTTCTTCTTCAGTTAATGTTCCGTCTTGTAAATCCCTTTCAATGTAAATATCTAAGAAAGATGAAACGCGTCCAAGGCTCATTGCAGCACCGTTTTGTTCCTTAATAGCTGCTAAATAACCGAAGTATACCCATTGGAAGGCTTCAACAGCATTTTTTGCAGGCTGGCTAATGTCAAACCCATAGCTTCTTGCCATTTCCTTAAGTTCTTTCAATGCTCTGATTTGCTCAGCAATTTCCTCGCGAAGACGCATATTATCTTCTGTCATTACTTTGCTTGTATTCTTTTGCTCCTTTTGCTTTTCCTGAATTAAGAAATCAACACCGTATAATGCAACACGACGGTAATCCCCGATAATACGGCCGCGACCATATGCATCAGGAAGTCCTGTAATAATAGCTGCCTTACGGGCAAGCATCATTTCATCTGTATAGGCATCGAATACACCTTGGTTATGGGTTTTACGGAACTCCGTAAAAATTCTTTCGATTTCAGGGCTTAGTTGGTAACCGTAAGCTTCACATGCTGCTTTTGCCATCCGAATTCCGCCGAAAGGCTGCATAGAACGATTAAATGGTTTATCGGTTTGAACACCAACAACTTTTTCAAGTTCTTCATTTAAATAACCCGGGCCATGTGATGTAATAGTTGAAACCGTTTCAGTATCCATATCAAGGACCCCGCCGTTTTCACGTTCCTGTTTTGTTAAGTTCATTACTTGTTCCCAAAGTTTATTAGTTGAGTCTGTAGCACCTTGTAAAAAGCTGTCGTCTCCTTCATAAGGAGTAAAGTTTTTCAAAATAAAATCGCGAACGTTAACTTCTTTTGTCCATGTTCCTTTAATGAATCCTTGCCATTTTTCCATAATCATTCACCTCAAATTAGTTTTAAAAATATATAACAGTTTTGATGTGTTTATCTTACCTTCAGTGTAACAGTTTTAAAGTGATAAAAGTCACGTAAATTGAGGTAAAATTGTTAAGATATTGTGAAGTATGGTTTTTTTGAAGATTTTTCGGTTGAAAAGTGAATGTTTTATGAACGTTTATAATCTGAAATTCAAATCTGTACTATAAAATTATGAATAAAATTTAAAACTGTTATATAAGAAAAAATCAATAATAACCAAGTGTTAATGGTAAATATCGATTGAACCCCTCTGTAATAATAATAAAAAAAGCAGGGAGAAAATCTCCTGCTTAATTAACAACAATATCAGCGATCATTGGTCCATTATGTTTCCTGTCTGCATGAAGCTCGCAGATCAGCCGGTACGTACCGGCTTTCTCGAATTGAAGTGGAACAACTGTTTCTTGCCCTTTTTTCACTGTTCCTTTTATCTTCGTTCCTTCAATATAAAAGGGATGCTCTTCACCGTTTATCCCAGTTATATATAAATTAACTTTTTCTCCTTTTTTAATAAAGATGGTGCCCGGATCCCAACGATATGCCTCCATTTGTTTCCCGTTTTTCATAGTGCTTTTAAATTCGACTGTTACTATATGAATCTCACGGATTTGATTATTTTCCTCATGATTAAATACTGCCGTATCCCCGGCTCTTAATAAAAACCAAGCCGTAATTGTTACAAGCATAAATCCTATCGCTAAAAAGAATAAGAAAGTCTCTTTTTTTAACACCAAAAACTTCATTGCATTGCCCCCTTGTATATTTGTCCTATTTCATGTTTATGCCAAGAGGGCGGTAAAACTTGTCTCTTTTTTTATTACCTTCCAAAGAAAATTAGCTAGTGGGGGTATCAATATGATCATTAAACTGGTCTATATATAATTGGCCGCTTGTCGAAATGACGGCATAGTTGATATCTTTAACCAATAAGTTCCTCTTATTAATTTCCTTTTCAATCCATGAACGGTTATACTTCTCCGTGAAATTTTCGGTAATTATATCTCCTTCCATAATAATTTCAATCGGATATTTTAGTACTTGGCTTGAAATTATAGCTAAGTCTTTTTTTAGAACTCCCTGATATTCTTCCTTTTTTAAAACGGAAAGCTTTCCATTAACCTCTAAAATCGCATAGCTGACTACGTCGATGTTAAATATTCCTAGTTCCCTTAACTGTTGATTCAAATTATCAAGCGTATATTTATGTTTTTTCATGCTATCTTCTAAAAGTATGCCATTTTCAATAATCACGGTTGGTTTCCCGGCGAACAGTTTTCTAAGTCTTACACTTCTATAGGAGATTGTTGCAAGAATAAAATAAATCAAGATAAGTGTGAAAAATGACAATAGTAATGGGATAAATTTTAAATGTAGGTCAAAACCCATATTTGCAGTAAAGGAACCAAGGGTAATCGAGAGAGCGAAGGTAAAGTAATTTTTATGTGTCCCGATTTGTTTCCCAAAGTGGTAAGCAACCATTAATAAAAGAACTATGGCAATCGTCGTTCTGCCTATAGAGATAATTACAGCTTCCATGAATCAATCATCCTAACAAGAAAATAATTTATCAAACACCTAGTTTATTTTCTCTAAAATTGATTAATCTATTCTTTCAAATTACCTTTAGGATGCAATAGGTATATAGTTATGGTTGAACCTTTAATAAAATGTCAACAATAGCAATGATGAAGTGTCAATGAAGTATAATGATAAAGGAATAATTTTCTTTGTTTTTCCTGTTGAAACGTTTATAGTTAAATAAGTAATAAAAAATAGGTGGTTATTTTGTTGGGGATTAAAAAGGAAAAATTATTAAATGCAGCAAAATTTATTTTTCCTCTTCTTCTATTGATTTTCACAATCATTGAAATGAGGAAATTTACCAAAGACCTAAATATACATTTACTTAAGCATGAACTAAGTCAACTGGATTTTGGGACTTTAATACTTATTTTGGTTATTACCTTTGCTGCTGTGTTACCAATGCTGTTATATGATGTGATATTAGTTCAGATCTTAAAATTTCGTCTCCCAAAAAGGGAATTGTTAGAGCAAGCATTTATAGCAAACTCTTTCTCTAATTTAATTGGCTTTGGCGGGTTGATTGGGGCCATGTTAAGGACCTATTTTTATCATAAGCTTGAACAGGATAAACGAAGGCTGCTGGGTGGTATTGCATCTGTTTCTCTTTTCTACTTAACGGGGATATCTGTACTTTCATGGTTTGTTATTATCGGATACCATCATTTTCCATTGTTTCTTGACACAAGATGGATTTATTTTGCTGTTCTTGTCGTTGGTTTGTATTTACCTGCATTTATTTTTATACATATTATTAAGAACAAAAAGGATAATGAAACTCTTATTACAGTTGAGGCAGGATTAAAGCTTGTCATCGTTTCTATTGTGGAATGGTCAGCAGTATTTATAGCCATCTGGTTCTTAAGTAAGCTGCTCGGAATATCTATTACATTTGCAAATCTATTCCCTGTATATATTGTTGCAGCTTGTGCTGGAATTATCAGTATGATTCCAGGGGGACTTGGATCTTTTGATTTAATTTTTATTTGGGGAATGCATGAATTGCATATTCCGGAAGAGAAAGTACTCGTCCTTCTGTTATTTTATCGATGCGGTTATTATATTTTGCCATTTTTAGTCAGTGTTATTCTATTCGTAAAACTATATTGGGAGAAATGGAATAAATCATGGAGCAATCTGCCTAAGGCGATTGTTCAAGGATTTAGTCATGTTGTCTTAACAGTCCTTGTTTTTTTATCAGGATTAATTCTTCTTTTATCAGCAAGTGTCCCGGGAATCATGTCAAGACTTAGAATAGCACAGGAAATTTTATCTTTTCCAATCATTAATATATCACATCAGCTATCGGTTGCTGCGGGATTTTTGCTGTTAGGTTTATCACGAGGAATTGAGTATAGTGTAAAAAGGACCTATGATTTAACTATGCTTGCGTTGATCCTCGCAGCATTATTCTCTATTTTTAAAGGGATTGATTATGAAGAAGCCATTTTTTTAATTTTTGTTGCTCTCCTCCTTAAGATGTCCAAGGGACAATTCTACAGGGAAAGCTATGTCCTTACATGGGGGAAAACGATTTTTGATGTCACCATTATTCTTATCATTACATTTATGTACATATTAATTGGATATTTAAATTTACCAAGTGCTAGATTAACAATACCGAAGAAGTTCTTACCATATGTAATTGTAGATTACCGCGATTTATTTAGCAGTGCACTTATTGGCTTATTGATTGCATTTTTAATCATTTTTATCGGCTATTTGGTTAGTAAACCAAAAAGTTGGAAGTTTTTGAAGTCAATTGGCCAGGAAAAAGAAATAAAAGAACATTTAATGAAGTATCATGGAAAAGTTTTGTCCCATTTAGTTTTTTTACATGACAAATATATTTTTTGGAATAGTAAGAAAAATATACTGATTATATTTCAACAATATGCAGATAAACTAGTCATTCTTGGTGATCCAATTGGCGAAAAAAGTGAATTATCTAATGCAATTGAAGAATTTCAGGAAATATCGGACTTACATGGATTTACACCCGTTTTTTATCAAGTTAGTGATGAGATGCTACCATTCCTGCACGGGAACGGTTTTGCCTTTTTTAAATTAGGGGAAGAAGCCTTTGTTGACCTAAGAGACTTTTCTCTTGCCAGGAATAAAATAAAATCATTAAATACATTGAAAAATAAATTCTTAAAGGAAAACTACCAATTTGAAATGAAGGAACCACCATTTACAGGGGAGCTATTGGACGAATTAAAAGAGATTTCTGATGATTGGCTACAAGGAAGAAGAGAAAAAGGTTTTTCACTGGGCTTTTTTGATGGTACTTACTTGAATAAAGCCCCGATAGCGATTATTAAAAATGATAAAAATCAAATTTTGGGATTTACGAGTATTATGTATGTATATGATGAACATAACACAATCTCTATTGATTTAATGAGGTTTAAGCCGGAGGCACCGGAAGGCACAATGGACTTTCTTTTTATCTCATTATTTGATTGGGCAAAACAAAAGAACTACGGACGTTTTAATATTGGGATGTCACCACTTGCTAATGTAGGCCTGTCGAGATTTTCCTTTTTAAGTGAAAAAATAGCTGCGCAAATTTTTTTAAATGGCCACTTTATCTATCATTTTCACGGATTAAGGAAATTTAAAGAAGAATATGCTGATATTTGGGAGTCGAATTATTTGGCTTATCGTAAAAAATCGTCCTTACCATTTACAATGGCGCAAATTGCTTTATTGATTTCACGAAAGAGAACATAAATTTTAATAACAATATCTCAGAATAATGGTCTATTAAATAGAAAAGCCATGGAAAGGTAAACTTTTCATGGCTTTTCCATTTTTGATATGTTTGTAAGCAGTAGCATAAGGAATGAAATAAGAACCATAGAGAGGGCTAAAAGCCAAGCTAAATTCATATTTCCGGATTCCATTGCAATATAAATCGCTGTTGGGGCAGTTTGTGTTTTTCCTGGTATATTACCGGCAAACATGAAAGTAGCACCGAATTCACCAAGTGCCCGTGCAAAGCTTAAAACGGTTCCGGCAACAATCGATCGGGCAGAGAGTGGAAGCGTCACAAATAAAAAAACATTTCTTTCATTGCAACCATCAACACGTGCCGCTTCTTCAATATCTTTATCAACTGATTGAAATCCTATTTTAAGCGTTTGATACATTAAAGGAAAGGCAACAATGGTTGAAGCAATAATAGCCGCCCATGAAGTAAACATAATGGAAGCAGAAAATAGGTCTTCAATAACTATACCAACCGGACTGTTTCTGCCAAAAAAGAAAATCAATAAAAATCCAATGACTGTCGGTGGTAAAACGATTGGCAAAATCAGGAAGGTTTCTATAAGCATCTTGCCTCTGAAATTCCTTTTTGAGAATAATCTCCCAAAAAGAATCCCAAAAATAAACACGATGACCACTGAGACAGATGCGATTTTTAAAGACAATAAAATGGGCGACCAGAATTCATTTTGAAACAAGCTCATCAATCCAATACTTTAAAACCGTATTTTTCAAAAATTGTTCTAGCAGTCTTACTTTGCAAATAATGATAGAAAAGTATAGCCTCTTCATACAATATTTCCTCTCCGTCATTCAATAGTAAACTTCTTCAATTATTATAGCTAACAGATGACAATCATCAAAGTATTACTTCACAAAAAAAAACTGCCTAAAAGCAGTTTTTACGTGTAATGCTTATTCAACTTCAAAGTCTTTTACTCGCATTCTTTATCAATGTTACTTGGGGAGGACTCAAATGTACTTGGGGAATCAATTTGATCCCTGTCGTCTACAAAACTCCTTGTACCCAAGAAATCACTTTTATCCCCAAAATTTTGACCGAAGCCTTGGTTTTTTTTATCAGAATTATGCCAATCTGCAAGTAGGTTTTGGCCAATATTTACGGCTGATGCATTTTCAAAGGAATTAATTTTAATCATGAATATATTAATATTAATATATGGAACTGGAGCGGGCAATTTTATCTCCTCCTTATACTTGCTAATAAATATATGCTTTAACTGAAGGTTTATGTAGCGGGTTAATTAATTGGATTAAAATAGGGTTTACTTCAGTATCATGAATGTAGCAAATCATTTCAGTAATAAACAAAAATTAACATATCGATGAGACGGTTTACTTTCCTTATTGTATCAGGATTAAGGAGTTGGATTGGATGGATATGGAGAAATTAAAACAATGGATGGAAATCGCTCAACAAATGCATGGCGGGGATTTCTGGAAAAATGTTTTTGAGCAAGATTTCACCAAACAATTTATGAATGATCAACAACCCTTTAAATCTAATTTCAATGGTTTTGAAGAGAAATCATTTGGCGAAGAAAAAAATACTCGAACTTTCCCAATGATCGATATATTAGAAGGGGATCAAGAAGTACTGGTATTAATTGAACTTCCGGGAGTAAAGAAAGAAAATATGGAATTGGGGCTAAATGGTAATATTCTAACTATAAAAGGTACAGCCCTCCCAATCCATGATCAATTAAAGCTTGCCTATTCAGAAAGGTTTTATGGTGAATTCAAAAGGCAGGTTAAATTACCTGATACAATAAGCCCTAAAGATTTAAATGCGAAATTCTGGAATGGGATTTTGTTTGTCAGCTATCAACGTAAATTGGAGAAAGGGGAAATCATTACAATTGACTAGCTAGCTTTAACCTTTTTTTATATTTGGACATGTTCAGCAAACTTCACCATATATATCATAATAAGGTAATAATAAGGGAGCGTTTATGGCATGTCATTAAAAGATTTATTCCTCATATTCAGGAAAAATGATTATGAAAAGGATTTAACTAAAAAATTGTCTTCCTTAGAATCTAATATAGAGGAATTGAAAAAATCTTTGTTAGCCTTTCAAGAACAGAAGCAACAGCAGATGGCAGTAAAGACTAATGATCCGCCCATTATTATTGAAAAAATAAATATTGAGAAAATTATTTTAGATAAATACGAGCTTAATAATAATTTCGGTCAGCTAGGAATAAAAGAATTAAAAGGAAAATTAAATATTGGCGCGACATACGGAAGTGATTTCACTCCGGAAATGAATGCAGAAGAAAATAAGGAGATAAGGAGAAAAGAAAAAAGTAAGTCTCCTTCCCCTGAAATGAGCCCTAAAGTAAACATCCATGCTAAAAAAGACGAAGAAATGAAAAAAGACTAAAGCTAAATTCTTTAGTCTTTCAAAAAGCTTTATTGAAGCCTGCTTTCTACCTGTTGGCATACTTCATCAGCGGACATTCCATTCGCATCAATGACCGCACCTTTTGTTACGGTTTCCTGCATACCCATCATGTTTGAATCAAGCCCGGTAACAACACAGCAATCACAATTTTGAGCGTCTGACTCCTGTTTTAATTCCACTACATCATAACCTTTTTCACGAAGAGCTTGTTGAATATTTGTAAGGGATTGTTCTACTCCAACTTTTGCCATACAAAACACCTCCTCCTCTAATTTATCTTGCCTAGTTTTGTCATAAATATTCCGTATAAGTGTTGTTAATCTTCCAAAAGCTATAACAGGAGGTGTAGACATGGGAAAACGAAGTAAACGTAAAGCTGACCCTTCGACGATAGGGCTTAATTCCAGTCAAGTAGAAGGTCAAGGAACAACCACAACTGAAACTGGTTCAAGAGAAGAACCATCATCACGTCGTAAGCAAAAAATTACTTAAAAAAACGGGCACCCTTTGCGGGTGCCCTCATTTGTATTATTGATACATTTTAGCAATTTGTTTTTGTAAATCAGTATTCTCAAGATATTCATCATAGCTCATCTGTTTATCTACTAAACCATTTGGTGTTAATTCGAAAATCCGATTCGCAATTGTTTGAATAAACTGATGGTCATGTGATGAGAAAAGGAGAGATCCTTTAAAGTTAATCAATCCATTGTTCAATGCAGTAATGGATTCCAAATCAAGGTGGTTTGTTGGCTCGTCAAGCAGTAGTACGTTTGCTCCATTCAGCATCATTTTAGAGAGCATACAGCGAACCTTTTCTCCTCCTGAAAGGACGCTTGCTTTCTTTAATACTTCTTCTCCGGAAAATAACATTCTGCCTAAAAACCCACGTAAAAAACTTTCGCTTTCATCTTTTGGAGAAAACTGACGAAGCCAATCCACTAGATTTAAATCGCTGTTTTCAAAATACTCAGAGTTGTCCTTAGGAAAATAAGCTTGTGAAGTGGTGATTCCCCATTTATATGTTCCGCTGTCTGCTTCCAGCTCACCCATTAATATTTTAAAAAGAGTAGTTTTTGCAATCTCGTTTGTGCCAACGAGTGCAATTTTATCTCCTTTGTTTACAAAAAAGCTAATATTATCAAGAACCTTTACCCCATCAATGGATTTCGTTAATCCTTCAACCCTGAGCAAATCATTTCCAATCTCACGGTCCGGTGTAAATCCAACAAAGGGATAACGGCGGGAAGAGGGCCTGATGTCATCAAGAGTAATTTTGTCTAATAACTTCTTACGGGATGTTGCTTGTTTTGATTTAGAGGCATTCGCACTAAATCGAGCAATAAAGGCTTGTAATTCTTTTATTTTTTCTTCTTTCTTTTTATTAGCATCTGAAGCCATCCTCACAGCTAACTGACTTGATTCATACCAGAAATCATAGTTCCCTACATAGACTTGAATTTTTCCGAAATCTAAATCTGCGATATGCGTACAAACTTTGTTAAGGAAATGACGGTCATGGGATACCACAATAACTGTATTTTCAAAATTAATTAAGAATTCTTCAAGCCATTGAATGGCCTTAATATCCAAGTGGTTTGTCGGCTCGTCAAGAAGTAAAACATCAGGTCTGCCGAACAAGGCCTGTGCGAGCAGAACCTTTACCTTTTCAGAACCTGATAAATCAGCCATTTTTTTATAGTGAAGGTCTTCTTCAATTCCAAGGCCTTTTAATAAAATAGCTGCTTCAGGCTCGGCTTCCCATCCGTTCAACTCAGCAAATTCGCCTTCAAGTTCAGCTGCTTTCATCCCATCTTCATCAGTGAAGTTTTCCTTCATGTAAATCGCATCTTTTTCCTGCATGACTTGATAAAGTCTGGTGTGTCCCATTATGACAGTTTTTAAAACTTCATATTCTTCATATTCAAAATGGTTTTGTTTAAGCACAGCCAACCGTTCATTTGGACCAAGCTGAACATTCCCGGTTTGTGCCTCAATTTCTCCGGATAATATTTTTAAAAAGGTAGACTTCCCTGCACCGTTGGCTCCGATAAGACCATAGCAATTTCCTGGAGTAAATTTAATATTAACATCTTCAAATAGTTTTCGGTCACCATATCTTAAACTTACATTACTTACAGTAATCATAATTGAAATCCTCCAAAACAAAATATCTACTAATTATATCATCAAAGTAAACGAAGCGCGAATTCTTTTTCAGTAATTCCCTAAATATGGATAAAACAAAACATAATCTAAATGTTTTGTTGTAAAGAACGGGTACACCTAAATTTTGCATGAAAAATTTTCTAAAAAAATTTGTTTGTTTTCACACTTTATTCATATTTTTGTTGTAGAATTGTTTTAAGAAGTAATCAAAGAAGGTGAGAAGTATGGCAAAAAAACAGCTTTCAGAACTAGTAAACAAGTTAAAAAAAGCTGGTATAAAAGTAAGTTTAACAAAACCAAAGTCCAATTACCTTTTATCCTTACAGCAAATAAAAAATTTTCCTTCATCCGTGAATTAAATAAGCAATAAAAGCGATTAATCCAGTGGACTAACCGCTTTTTTTATATTATTTAATTTTCTCAATGATTTTGTTATAAACTTCTTGTTTGTTGAATTCCTTACCCATTGGGAACTTGGCAATAAATTTATTATTTTTATCCACTAAATACGTATATGTTGAATGAATGAATTGACCATTACCAGGGTCTTTGTATTGAAATTGTAATGAATTAGCAATTTCCTGGATTTTCTTTTGGTCCGTTTTGATATTTTGCTTCTCTCCTGTTAAGAACATCCAGTGTCCGTCATCCTTAATGCCAAACCCTTTCATATACCCTTTTAAAACTTCAGGAGTGTCCCGGTAAGGGTCAATAGAAATGGTAATAAATTCTATATCTTTTCCGAATACGCCATTTTTAACTAAATCCTTTTTCAAAAGGTTCATTTTTTGAGTGGTTGTAGGACAAATATCAGGGCAATGTGTATAGATAAACTCTACAAGTTTTAATTTCTCATGATCTTGCCCTAGTTTGTATGAATAACCATTTTGGTTTACTAAAGTTTTTGTTGGTATTGTTGCATTTGCATCTCGAATAAGAAAGAAAGATATTCCCGCTGCAATCCCAAAGAATACAGCAAGACTACATATAAGATAGATCTTTTTCATAACGAATCCCTCCTATCAATAAGATAAAGAAGTTTTCATAAAAAAGATATGGATATTTTGTGAACAAAAGCAAAGCCTTCCGATAGGAAGGCTTTCATCTTTATTTCGAAAATATTCCCATAATCCAGCTTGCAATGACTCCACCAAAGTAGACTCCGAATACACCTAATACCGCAGAAAAGACCGGTGGAGCCGGGAGAGGTAATTTTAACAATTTAAAAAGGATGCCAACAGCAATTCCCGCTATTACACTTAAAACTAATTCTTTCATTCGTTTCCCCCGTTTCCAAAGGTTAAAATTCCTTCTTTTTTAAGTATGGTGTTTTTTTTTCTCCTTATTCTTTCCCGTTAACGAAAAAGACATTAGAAAAATCAGTAATGAATTCAGCAGAATGGTGAATCAAAAGCTACTCATTAAAGAATGAAATGGATGAAAAAATGATTGCTTTACTGGATTCCCTTATTATTGTGGATTCCATCCATAATGAAGATGAAATGAATAAACTTCTAGCAAATACGAATGATAAATTAAGGAAGTAATGGAAAAAGGTGATGTTAATGGTAGAGGGAAAATTATTACGTTTTGCTGCACCGGCATTATATCAGAGAATGGTTGAAACGTTTTCAACCTATCATATTCATCCTTATGATGTTCAAGCCACTATCTTTAAAAAAGAGGATGGATTTGATGTCATATTAATGTTTTCAAATGATTTCTCACAGTCTGTATCTACCTTTCTCCATAATGAACAGGTGGATCTACCGGATGAAGATGTGACGCGTTTCTTTGAAGAGGCTGCAGATAAATGTAAGTCCACTCTAATTGCAGATTATTTTAAAATGATAAAGCTATAAAAGGAGCTGGAATACCATTGTTTTCATTTGAAACAGAAGCGCTGCTCGTCGATGATAGAGAAGATTTAATTGCAGTAATACAAATGCGATTCGGAAATATACCAAGTGAATTCATAAAAGAAATCTATGAAATTGATGACATGAATATGTTGCAACGTCTCATACTATCAGCTGCAAATGCGGCTAATTGGAATGTTTTTTTGGAGGAATTTAAAGCTGGCAGGGATTCGTTTCGACTAGTAGGGGAAAATTTTAACCCCCTAAGAGACCTTTTAAACGAAAGGGATGGCTTTGATGGAAAAGAAGCATAATAATTTGCTGCATGCATTCTCTTTAACATCTTTTTCGGGGGGAACGCATTAATGATGGATGGACAAAGGATGAAAAGGAAATTACAAATAGCGGAAATTCCATTGGTGTATCGATAAAAAGGAGGGATGAAGATGGAAGCTGTATTTTGGTGGACCATTTTTCCAAATGGAAGATAATTAGTAGTTAAGTAAATTAAAAAGGAATAGCACCCCGCTATTCCTTTTGTTGTTTGTTCATGGCATATTTTTCTGCGAGCAATTGCTTTACTTCGTTATAGCTTAAACCTGACCGGCTATTTAATCTTTTGACTTCATCAATATCTGTTCCTACAACCGTAATATTTTTTTGATTTGGATTCATTGGAGCCTGACACCTCCTATTTATTAAAAAGTAAAAATGCTGGAAATGAAAAGGGATGTTTTGGTGCATACTAGTACTAGTTAAAAAGGAGGCGGTTCCTATTTTTTATGGTAAAAGGGCTAAGGAAGAAGAAATTGAAACAATTTTAGTGGATACTGAAATTTATTCCTGTATCGATGATTCATGTATTGGCTGGATGAGAAAAGATTTTGTAGCTGATGATTTTTTATGCCCAATGTGCGGCAATGAAATGGAACAGCAAATGCGAGAGCTTCCAAAAATCTAATTTGAATTGTGTTCAGAAAGACTGTCTGGTATTAAAGTTGACAGTCTTTTTCTTTACTTAACCATTATAAGTTTTCGTTCTGTTGGCGAATTTCATCACCGGCGATAATTGTATTTGCCTCTTCAAGATATTTATGTTCATCCACTGAATCACCTGCAACATTTTTTAGATTTGGAAAAACGGCTCCATTATTTATTGTAATTTGTTGTTCTTTTGGTGCAGTCGTAAGATAATCCTCTTTTTTTGCCATTCCCTTCAGCTCCTTTATTTAAGGTTGTGCTTTTAGGGAAGGCTTTATCCTCATCATTTTCTTAACATAAAGGAATTTATTGTAATAAACAAAAAGAGGCTGACTCATATATGGAGAGTTCAGCCTCGATAATTTATTCCTCTTTTTTAGAAAGACAGCGATCACATTCCATTAAGTAAGATTCAGCTTGTTCCTCCATATGTTGACCACATTCAGGACATTCTTTCTTTGGCAAATTACGGAAAAATTCAACCGGACTCATTAACATTAGTACCACTCCTTTTTTAATACAGTTTATTTTTAATTAACCTGTTATAGTACAATATAAACAAAAAAAAGAAAATTGTGTAGACTTATTTTAAAAAAATTTTAACTTATTAAAAAAATAATCCTTTTATCATAGTTCATATTTCAATTAATAAATATGGAGAGTTCACCCTCGAGATATCTATACCTCTTTTTTAGAAAGACAGCGATCACATTCCATTAAGTAAGATTCAGCTTGTTCCTCCATATGTTGACCACATTCAGGACATTCCTTCTTTGGCAAATTACGGAAAAATTCAACTGGACTCATTAACATTAGTACCACTCCTTTTTTAATACAGTTTATTTTTAATTAACCTGTTGTAGTACAGTATAAACAAAAAAAAGAAAATTGTGTAGACTTTTTTTAAAAAAATTTTAACTTATTAAAAAAATGATACTTTTATCATAGTTTATATTTCAATCAATAAATGTGGTATTGTTAAACTAACATGATTAAACCTCCTTTTAAGATAATCGGAATCTAATTTTTTAGTGCTTCCATAATTTAAAACTTTACATTACAATCATAGTAGAAATAGAGAGTGAATCATGGGGGGATGCTTGTAAATGCATGAAATGATTGGGACGTTTCACCCTTATATTATCGTGATTGCTATTGGTTTAACAATCGTAGCTTCATATACAGCACTTGATATGTTTACCTTAATAAGGTCTTCAAACCAGAATAAAAGACTTTTATTCCTAGGTGGTACTTTTACTTTAGGAATAGGGATTTGGATTATGAATTTTCTCGGCATTCTTGCCGGAGATCTAAGTCGGTTTTCAAGTTATCAAATTCCACTCACGATTCTTTCCATATTAATTGGTATTGCATTTTCGGGAATGGCTTTTGTCTCTTTTTTTGGTAAAATAATCCATTTTTATCAGTTAGTGATAGGAAGTATATTTTTAACGATTGCAGTTATTGCAATCCATATTATTGATATCTTTGCAATGAACCTAACGATTAAATATAATGTATCTCTATTTATTTTTTCAGGATTATTAATTTTTGGTTCATTTTTATTTTCATTATGGATGGTGTTTTCCTCGAAAAGCTTTACAAAGGGGAATCAAGTTTGGCTCAAGCCAATTAGTGCAATCATTATGTCAGGTGCTATCGTCGAAGGGCATTTTCTATTAAGGCGGGCATCCAACTTATTTTCCGCTAATATTGACTATAAAACTGTCAGCCATGAAGATACTTTTATCATATACTTGGTATTATTTATCTCGATTTTAATTATTGGCGGTTTAATTGCATCCAGTACATTAATTAGTAAACAATTGGCTACAACTGATACGAATTTGAAGGATATTAAAGCGGCTCTTGATGCATCGGCTATTGTAGCAATTACTGACAAGCAAGGGACTATTTTATATGTAAATGATAAGTTCGAAGAAATTTCAAAATATAAAAAAGATGAAATATTGGGACAGAATCACCGAATATTAAATTCAGGCTACCACTCAAAAGAGTTCTTTCAGGACCTGTGGAGGACGATTCACACCGGACAAATTTGGAGAGGAGAAATTCGTAATAAAGCTAAGGATGGTTCATTCTACTGGGTCGATACAACTATCGTACCTTTCTTAAATAAGAAAGGTAAACCCTTTCAATATATTGCGATTCGTTCCGATATAACTAAACGAAAGGAAGCGGAAGGGAATCTTTTTGACTCACTTAAAGAAATTCGTGATATTAAATTTGCTCTTGATCAATCTTCTATAGTCGCGATAACAGATGAAAAAGGGAAAATCACTAGTGTTAATGATAAATTTTGTGAAATTTCTAAATATAAACGCGACGAATTAATTGGTCAAGACCACCGGTTATTAAATTCAGGATATCATTCAAAGGAATACTTTAAAGAACTTTGGAAAACAATTGGTCTTGGGAAGGTTTGGAAGGGTGAAATTTGCAACCGTGCAAAGGATGGGACACTTTATTGGGTAGATACAACGATTGTTCCATTTTTAAACGGTAATGGAAAACCCTATCAATATGTTGCAATTCGAACAGATATAAGTGATCGAAAACTGGCAGAAGAAAATTTAATAGCAACCATTAAGGATAATACGGATATCAGATTTGCTCTAGACCAATCCTCGATTGTGGCCTTTACCGATTCAAAAGGGAAAATAACCAGTGTGAACGATAAATTTTGTGAGATTTCCAAGTACAATCGAGATGAAATTATTGGAAAAGATCATAATATCTTAAATTCCGGTTTCCATTCGAAGGAGTTTTTCAAAAATTTATGGAAAACAATTGGCGAAGGAAATGTATGGAAAGGTGAAATTAGAAATAAAGCAAAGGATGGGACCTTTTACTGGGTAGATACAACCATCGTCCCATTCTTAAATCAAGAAAGCAGGCCTTATCAATATCTTGCGATTCGCAATGACATAACCGAACGGAAAAAAACAGAAGAGGTCCTCCATCGCCAGGATAAGCTAGCAGCAGTTGGGCAATTAGCTGCAGGTGTGGCACATGAAATTCGCAATCCGCTAACTTCAATGAGAGGATACGCAGAGTTCTTACAGCTAGATGAACAAGATCCCGAACGGTTGGAGTTTCTTGGCATCATCCTCGATGAAATAGAAAGGGTAAATACAATCGTAGAGGATTTTATGGTATTAGCAAAACCAAAGGCTGTCGAATTAGAAGAAAAAAATGTGGTTCCTGTTATCAAAAATGTGGTCTCACTGCTTGAATTTGAAGCAAGAAAGAAAAATGTTCGCTTAACTTTTGATTGTAATCGGGAAATTATCCAAATTGAGTGTGATGAAAACCGCTTAAAGCAAGTTTTTTTAAATTTCATTAAAAATGGAATTGAAGCGATGCCGAACGGCGGTGAATTACATGTAAAAACAATCATTCATGACAATAATGTCCAAATTTCCATTCAGGATACCGGTGTTGGAATTCCTAAAGAAAAATTAAAGAATCTTGGGGAGCCATTTTACACCACGAAGAAAAATGGCAATGGCTTAGGTTTAATGGTTAGCTTTAAAATTATAGAAAGCCATAATGGTAAGGTATTTGTTGAAAGTGAACCGAATAAAGGAACAACCTTTAATATTTTGCTACCTGCGAAAATAGCTTAATAAAACATGTTGAAGAACGGGAAATGTTTTCCCGTTCTTTTGTTAGATATATCCAATTAAATATTTCTTATCAGATTAATTAATAAATTTCAAAAAATGGACATATATTTTGTGAAAAAAGAAATCCACATGCCTTTTGAATAGACTACTATATGTTTATATAGGTATTAATGTTTTTTAGGGGGGAAGGTTATGGGAGAAGAAAATTTTGTAAAAACTATTTGCGGGTATTGTGGAACCGGTTGCGGATTAGTGGTAGAAGTTGAGAATAACAGAATTATGAAAATACGAGGCGATAAAGATGCTCCTGTTAATAAAGGACAAACCTGCGTAAAAGGTGCTTTTGCATACGAGTATGTCCATGCAAAAAATAGATTATCTTCTCCACTTATCCGTAAAGCCGGTTCGCTCGTGGAATCTACATGGGAAGAGGCGTATCAATTTATTTCAGATAAATTAACTGCGATTAAAACAACATGGGGTCCAAATGCCATATCCATGTTTGCGTGTGCAAGAACGACAAATGAATCCAATTTTATTACGCAAAAATTCATGAGGACTGTAATTAACAGTAATAATATTGATGGTTGTAACCGAACGTGACACGCACCAAGCGTTGCCGGTCTGGCAACTGTTTTTGGAAGCGGTTTCCCAACCAATACACTTGAAGACTTTGACAAAGCGGAAGTATTACTGCTAATGGGATCAAATACAACAGATGCGCATCCGATTATTGCTAATCGAATTAAAAAGGCGGCAAAATCCGGACTAAAGGTCATTGTCATTGATCCAAGAAAAATTGATATGGTAAAAGTAGCTCATCGTCACCTGCAAATAAACGTGGGTTCAGATATAGCCCTTATTAATTCCTTTATCAGAGTCATTCTGAAGGAAGGCTTATATAACTCTGAATTTATCAAACAATTTACGATTGATTTCGAAATGCTGGCAAAAAAAGTTGAGACGTATACACCTGAATATGCTGCGGAAATAACAGGTTTATCGCCGGAGGATATTGTTGCTACTGCGAGGGAATATGCTTGTTCAAGCGGATCCATGATTGCTTATACACTTGGAATCACCGAACATCATTGTGGAGTAAACAATGTATTTGATATTGCGAATCTTGCATTATTAACAGGCAATATAGGAAAACAAGGTACAGGTATAATGCCTCTTAGAGGACAAAATAATGTTCAAGGTGCCGGAGATATGGGATGCTTACCTAACCAGCTTGCAGGAGCTATGAGTCTTACCAATGATGAATATAGAGGCAGGTATGAAAAAGAATGGAATGTTGTTCTTAATCCGGAAGCAGGTGATACTCAAACGAGAACATTTGATCGACTTGATGCGGGACAACTAAGAGCACTATATGTTATTGGTGAAAATCCACTTCTTGCAGATGTTCACATGAATCATACAAAAAAATTATTAGAAAAGCTTGATTTGTTGGTGGTACAGGATATCTTTTTAACAGAAACAGCGCAAATGGCTGATGTCGTCCTTCCTGCCCGTTCGTGGGGTGAGGTTGATGGGACTTACACTAATACTGACAGAAGAATTCAAAGAGTTCGCAAAGCTATTGAAGCGCATCCAAATACAAAGGAAGACTGGGAAATTCTTTGTGAATTATCAACTATTATGGGTTATCCAATGAATTATAACAGCAGCAATGAAATCTGGGATGAAGTAAGAAGATTGGCTTGGGAAATGTACGGAGGTATTTCGTATGAAAGACTTGATAAAGAGTATAGTGTTCATTATCCATGCCCTGACGTAAATCATCCGGGTACCTTGATTATGCATGAAAGGTTTCACCAACAGGAATCTCATAGTAGAAAGGCACCTTTTGTACCTGTAGATTATACTCCTCCATTGGAACAACCTGATGCAGAATATCCATTTACACTTACAACAGGAAGACGATATGAATCTTATAATACACATTCCCAGACACGCCACTACGCCGCAGGTGTCAAATTAAAACAAACAGAAGAGACAGTTGATATTCATCCGGATGATGCGCTTGTCCTAGGAATAACGGATGGAGAAGTGGTTCAGGTCCGTTCTCGCAGAGGAGAACTAAGGGTAAAAGCAAAGATAACGGAACAAGTAGTTCCGGGTCTAGTGTTTATGAGTTTTCACTGGAGTGAAACCCCAACAAATGTATTAACTTTAAATGAATTCGACCCTATTTCCGGAACAGCAGAATATAAGGCATGTGCTGTTGCGATTTCCCGAATATAAATAATTTAGAAGAAAAAGCGCGGATGAAAAATCTGCGCTTTTCAATTTGCAAGACCTTTGATATCTCTTTTTTGTATTTTTAATTTTCAGTTTACTTAGAAATGCTATTGTAATATAACTGCCACGGATGTAAACGAATTAACATCTCCCTGTTCTTTGTTTCAGAAAATTCCATGTTATGATAATCACAAGTTAGCTACGAAAGAACATGGGAGGTAAACAAATGATAAATAAGATTAAAACATTCATAGCAGTTGCTGCACTCTCAGGAACTGTAGGTGCTAATGTACAAGCTGCAGACATAACGGTAAAAAAAGGGGACACCCTTTGGGATCTATCACAAGTACATAATACATCTGTAGAAAATATCCAAAAGTGGAATCATCTCTCTACTGATCTTATTCACCCAGGTGATGTATTATCGATTGCAACTGAAAAACATTATTCCGTTAAACAGGATGATACATTATGGGATATTGCCATGGATAATCATATAACTGTTGAACAAATCAAGGAATGGAATAAATTATCTACCGATCTTATCCATCCGGGTTTAAATCTTATCATCTATGATGGTTTAAACACGACCAATAAAGCCGATACAGAAAAACAAGCACAGCAAAGCAAACAAGCAGCATCTGTATCAAGCGTAACTAAAGTTGAACCAACTGCAAAGGCTGAAAACACACCAAAACCGGCAGAGCAAGTAACAAAGGAAAGTGCACCTGCTGTTAAACCAGTGGTAAAACCAACATCAGTAAGTAGGGAAATCACAGTTAAAGCAACAGCGTATACTGCTTCATGCGGCGGATGTTCAGGTATTACGGCAACAGGAATTAATATAAAAGCTAATCCAAATGCTAAGGTCATCTCAGTTGATCCATCTGTTATACCACTCGGCAGTAAAGTTTATGTTGAAGGTTATGGTGAGGCAATCGCGGCAGATACAGGTGGGGCCATTAAAGGAAATAGAATTGATGTTTTTATTCCATCACATCAAGATGCAATTAATTTTGGAACAAAACAATTAAAAGTAAAAATATTAAACTAAGCTGCCGTTACGGCTGCTTTTTGTGTACAAATATAAAAAAGGCCGGTAAATCCGACCTTTTTTCAAATTAACTGACCTGTTTAGCAAGTGTTTTAACCGCTGCACTTTTTCTTTGATAAAAGAACCAGTTTACTGCGAAAGAGATTACATAAAATCCGATAAAGAAGTAGAATGCTGTGACGGGTGTTCCAGTTGCTTTTACAGACCAGCCAAATAGCTTAGGGATAAAGAATGATCCATATGCTGCAAATGCTGCTGAGAATCCAATGACCGGTGCAGCTTCTTTAGGTATGAAGATGTTAGGGATCATCTGGAATGTAGAACCTGACCCAATACCCGATGCAAGGAAAAGAACCAAGAAGGAAGCTAAGAATCCTGCAAATTGTTTTGCATTTAAGAAGTAGATAACACCTACAGCTCCAATCGCCATAATTACTAGTACATAAGCTGTTACTCTAGCACCGCCAAGTTTATCCGAAATCCAACCACCTACAGGTCTAGCTGCTGCAGCAACTAAAGCGCCAAGGAAGGCAAGAGATAAGTGTTCAGGAAATTGAGATTTTAATAAAAGCGGAAATGCCGCAGAATATCCAATGAAAGAACCGAATGTTGCTACATAAAGAATTGTCATAATCCAAGTATGTTTACGTTTAACGATAACAAATTGATTAGTTACTGATTGTTTCGCGTTAGGCACATTATCCATTCCAAAAATCGCTAAAACAGTTATGATGATGATAGGTAACACCCAAACAAATGCTGCATTTTGCAACCATACATGCTGCCCATTTGCTAAAACCTGTTTGCCGCCAACAAAAGCAAATGCTCCGGAAGTTATAACTAAAGGTGTGATAAATTGTACGACCGATACACCCATATTACCTAAACCACCATTAATTCCAAGGGCAGTACCTTTTTCCCTTTTCGGGAAGAAAAAGCTAATATTAGCAGAAGAAGAAGAGAAGTTTCCTCCGCCAAGTCCACAAAGTGCTGCAAGTAAAAGCATAATTGAGAATGGAGTATTAGGATTTTGAACGGCAAATCCGATTCCAATTGCCGGGATTGATAAGATTGCAGTGGAAATTACTGTCCAGTTCTTGCCTCCGATTGAACCTACGGCAAAGGTATATATAAATCGAAGTGTAGCTCCAACAAGACCAGGTATGGCTGCAAGTGTAAATAATTGTTCATCTGTAAAATGAAAGCCAATATCATTTAATCTAACAGCAACTACTGACCAGATTTGCCAAACGATAAAAGCTAACATTAATGATGGAACTGAGATCCACAGATTCCTTTTTGCATGTTTCTTTCCTTCTGTATTCCAGAATTTTTCATCCTCCGGATTCCAATATTTAATTCGTGCCATTTTTATTTCCCCCTATATTAATTTTTAAAGTTAAGGTTTGAATGTGTTGTTTATGTTGCTACTATAAACCACATATAGTGTGTTTTTTTGTGACGTACGTCACAAAAATGGTGAACGAACTGTGAACTCATTTTATTTGACAAAAAGTTGTAATAATTAGCATCTAAGTTAATTTGAGTGAAAAATAGAAAGAGGATGACCCTTTTTTGAGTCATCCTCTTTCCATCTTTTTATCGTTTATCTCGCATAAAGTTGTTTTCTTCATTAAACATACCGACGAAATTTTTGGTTTCTCCTGCTTCATCTTTGATTGCTGTGATCGTTAACCATTCTTTATAAATTTCATTGTTTTTCCTTTTGTTCCAAATGAACCCTTCCCAAAAGCCAGTAGTTTTCAAATGATACCACATTTTCTTGTAAAATTCGATATCGTGTTCTCCTGATTGCAGAACACTCGGAGTTTTTCCTACTACCTCATCTTGCTTATACCCTGTAATTCTTGTAAATGCAGGGTTAACTCTTTGGATAATTCCGTTAATATCCGTGACAACGATACCATCTACAGCTGTGTCAACGATTTTTGTAGAAATATCCAATTTATCCTGATAATAGAGCCAAAAAACCAAAATAAAGCTTGATAAAGAAAACTCGGACAGTGACATAAATCCAATTGCATAATGCCCCGTAAAATTAAATAGTATCGTTAAAATTAATGGCGGGAAAAATCCTCCAAGTCCTCCCATAGCGGCCACAATCCCATTTACAATCCCTGCTTGTTTTGAAAAATATAATGGAACAAGTTTGAATATAGCACCATTCCCAATACCGGCACAGAAAGCCACTAATAAACATCCAAAAGAATATAGGGGCAGCGACGGAGTAAACGATAAAAGAAACCCGGCAAAGGTGAGCCCGAAGAACACAGTCATTAAAATAAGAAATGGGTTAATTTTATCCCCCAGCCAACCTCCAATTGGTCTGAAAAGTGTTGACAAAGCAATAAAGCCTGCCGTCCTAAGGCCTGCATCTACTTTATCTAAGCTAAAATGATTCACCAAAAAGGAAGGTAAATAAATCGTAAACGCTACAAACGAACCGAACGTGATAAAATAAAACAAACTTAAAAGCCATAGTTTTGGATTACGATAAACTTCTTTAATTTGCTCGGATAAGGAGTTGTTTACCTTCTGTTCCGTCCTGTCGCCTAAGAGAAAGTTAAGAATGGCGAAAATCAATACGACAATTAGGAATAGTTTTATGGTCCCCCTCCATCCCATAAGATTTGCCAAAACAGGAGCCGAAAAGGAGGTAAGGGCTGTTCCTATATTACCGGCTCCGTAAATTCCATTAATAAATCCGTGTTTTGCTTTTACATAATATTTTGGCAGTGAGGTAACACCAATCGAAAAAACAGCCCCGCCAATTCCAAGTAAAAATCCGCCTAAAATTAACATCAAAATCGAATTGGCGAAGCTAATAATGGTAATTGGAAGAAGCAATATGATAAAACTAATAGTAAATAAAATTCTTGCTCCATATCGATTGGTCCAATAACCGATAGGTACCCTTAACAGAGATCCCAAAATAACAGGTACGGCTGTGGCCCAAGCAATTTGCGTTGACGATAGTTTAATATCCGCTTGGATGAAAAGCATGAGTGAAGAAATGAGTACCCAGACCATAAAACCGGCGATGAGGCTCGCTGTTTGAACAAATAATTGTTTTGTTCCTTGATTCATTTATATCCCCCTTACAATCCTATACGTTCGTAGTATCCCCAAAATCAATTTTAAGCAAACTTTTTAAGTAATTTGAACTCTTGCAATGGAAATATTTTCTTTAAATTATTATAAAACAATTTTTTATAATAAACAGTGAGGTATGACACAAATCTATCATAATTTAACTATTTTTCTTGATTCACTCTTTATATTTTTGAAATAATAGATTTACATCATTGTGGAGCTTTATCAATTACATATTTTGGTGGATAATTATTACCTATCCAAGAACAAGCTACTAGCTTTAAGGAGTTTAAAGAATGGGATCACATGAATTAATTGCTCTGGTTATTTTTTTAATTGCATATGCTTTGATAATTTCGGAACAACTTCACCGCACTACCATCGCTATGCTCGGCGGGTTGATAATGGTCGCTTTTGGTGTGCTTGACCAAAAAGCTGCCATTCATTACATCGATTTCAACACCATTGGTCTGCTGGTAGGAATGATGATTATTGTGGGGATTACCGCACAAACAGGTGTTTTTGAATATTTAGCTATTCGGTTGGCACAAATAGTCAAGGGGGAACCAGTTAAAGTTCTCATCGTATTAAGTTTCTTTACAGCAATTTCATCAGCTTTTTTAGATAATGTAACAACTGTGCTGCTTGTTGTTCCTGTCACTTTAAGCATCACTCATCAATTAAAGGTGCCGCCGGTACCATTTTTGATGTCTGAAATTTTTGCTTCTAATATTGGAGGGACAGCTACCATGATTGGCGATCCCCCTAACCTAATGATCGGAAGTGCTGTTAAAGAATTAACCTTCCTTGACTTTATCGATAATCTTGCCTTGATAAATTTCATTATTTTAGCCGTTATACTATTTCTATTTACCGTAATTTATAAAAAACAATTAAAGTCAACAGCAGAATTAAAGCACCGGCTTTTAAAAAAAAATGCCGGTGATGAGCTTAACAATTATGACCTATTGTCAAAATGTTTGTTTATAATTGTGCTTACGTTGGGTGGATTTTCCGCACATCATTTTTTACATATTGAAACAGCAACTATGGCTCTAATCGGTGCTTTTCTACTATTACTTCTGACTGGTGACAAATACTTAGTTACCGTATTGGAAAAAGTTGAATGGACAACCCTTTTCTTTTTCATTGGATTATTTGTTATTGTCGGCGGTTTAGTTGAAACGGGATTAATCTCCATGTTAGCAAAAAAAGCAATTGCCTGGACGGGAGGAGAAATAAAATCTACAACTATCCTCGTTTTATGGATGAGTGCATTTGTTTCAGCATTTGTTGATAATATTCCATTTGTAGCTACTATGATTCCAATGATTAAAGAAATGGGGAAATTAGGAATTGTGAATTTGGATTCTCTCTGGTGGAGCCTTTCTCTTGGTGCTTGTTTGGGTGGAAATGGTACATTAATTGGAGCCAGTGCAAATTTGGTCGTAGCTGGCCTTGCATCAAAGAAAGGGTACCATATTTCGTTTGTGAAATATCTTAAAATAGGATTTCCGTTAATGCTTTTATCCATATTGATATCGATGATTTATATCTATTTCAGATACTTGATGTAGTAGAATAAAATCCGGAAAGAAACTGTTGCAATTATAAAGAAATAGAAAAAATATAAATGAAAAAGGATTGGGGGAGAGTTATTGATGGATTTCCAAAGGTGTAAAACATTGGAGGATAGACTCGATTTGATGGAGGATCTATCTAAACAGTTTTTATCACGTGCCCACAAGATTGATATTGAGGGAAGCTTTCCATTTGAAAATATCCAAGATCTTAAGGACACGGGCTATACAGGCCTAACCGTACCAAAAAAATACGGGGGGATCGGTATCTCCCTTTATGAATTGGTGCGTCTTCAAGAAAAAATAGCAGAAGGGGATGGAGCGACTGCCCTTTCTATCGGTTGGCATATGGGAATCATGATGAATCTGGGAGAAAAAGAGAATTGGAATGAATCAGTTTTCAAAAAACTTTGTGAAGAAGTAATCAGCGGTTCATTAATAAATAGTGCTGCCACTGAGCCTAAAACGGGAAGCCCCACACGTGGGGGCATGCCCGAAACAACAGCAGAAAAAAAAGGTGCTGTATGGGTGATAAATGGCCGAAAAACGTTTACAACAATGTCTCCTGTTCTTGATTTTTTTATTATTAGTGCATCGATTAAAGGGGATAACCGTCAAGTAGGGAACTTCCTCATTCCCCGTGCTGCTAAAGGCTTAGAAATAGAAGAAACATGGGATAGTATTGCTTTAAGAGGAACCGGCAGTCATGATTTGATTTTAAAAAATGTGGTGGTGTCGGAAGAAAACTTTGTGGAAAAGCTAGGTCAGGAGAAAAAAAGTGTGAATGGGTGGCTCCTTCACATACCAGCCTGTTATCTTGGCATTGCGAAGGCAGCGAAAAAATATGCTATCTGTTTTGCCCGTGAATATTCCCCGAATAGTATTGACGGGGCGATTATTGATTTACCAAATGTAAAACAAAAAATAGGTGAAATGGAATTGAAGCTAATGCAGGCCGAATACTTTTTATATGGAGTTGCTAAGCAGTGGGATATATCAGATGCTAAAAAAAGAGAAAAAATGGGCCCTGTATTGGGAGCTGCTAAATTAACCGTTACCAACATCGCAATCGATGTTGTCGATCTTGCAATGAGAATCGTGGGGGCACGGAGTCTTTCCTTGAAAAACCCATTGCAACGATACTATCGCGATGTAAGAGCCGGGCTTCATAATCCGCCAATGGACGACATGACAATTCTGTTACTGGCAAACCATGTTATATTCGATACTCAAAAAAATTAATATCTAAAAATAAAACCAGCTTTGATCAGCTGGTTTTTATATTTTTTTGATTAAAATTAATTCAGTTTACACAACTTAAAAGAAAGGAGTGAGGAATATGCCTAGAGGAAAAGAATTAGAACAGCTGCCGATGGCTAATATTGCACCCGGAGCAGGGAAAGATGCCAGTGAGACGAACAGAGAAGTACTCGGGAGCATTGTACAACAAGAACAGCCTAAGCCGGCAGATATCGAAAAAGAAAATGAGGATATGGTTTAAAGCAGGATTTGCTCCTGCTTTTTTTATTGTTGCAATAATAATCAAGAAAAAACCACCGTTTCAAAAGAAATGGTGGAAAGAAGTACTTATTCTTCAACGAGTTCTCCAATTTCAACTATCGTTCTTTCTTCAAGTGGACCGCGTAAATGGACGGTTGCTGTTCTTCCATCCTCATTAAGTTGGTCAATCCAAACGGACGAACCATTGTATTTGACTTCAATATCTGCTGAAGAAGACAAAATTTGTTTTACTCTGTTTACATTCATTATAATCACTCCCAAATAAATTGTCGTTTTATTCTTTACGATTTCATGGAATTTCATAAGTGAAATAGTAAATTTTCCAACTTTTTTAAAAAAGGGCTTTGAAAAGGTTATTTATGGTGTTATTATATATTTAGATAATTAACTAAATAACGAAGAAGGGGATGGAATGAACGAAGTTTTCAAGGCATTATCCGATTCAACTAGGAGAAAAATTCTCGATTTATTAAGAGATGTTGATTTAACTGCAGGGGAGATCTCGGATAATTTTGAGATGAGTAAGCCTTCAATCAGCAATCATTTAAAAATTCTTAAATCTGCGGGTTTAATTACTGATGAAAAAAAGGGACAATTTATTTACTATTCATTAAACTCTACTGTTTTGCAGGATGTTATTAAATGGTTATTAGATAAAAGGGATAAAGGGGAAGACTCGCTTGAAGAATAAATTCTTTTATGTTACTTTAGCCATTTCTATAATTGCTTTAATTATAAATATTATTGCCTATCCGCATTTACCTGAAAAGGTGCCGGTACATTGGGGACTAAATGGTGGGGTTAATCGTTATGGTTCAAAGATTGAAATGGTATTGATGGGTGCTCTGCCGTTAATTATTATTCTTTTACGGCAAATTACTCCATTAATCGATCCAAAAAGAGAATCTTATAAAATTCATTCAACTGCTTATTCAAACATTACCTTAATTATCATTACCTTCTTAGCCAGTTTAAACCTTATCGCCCTATTTAGTGCACTGGGTTATAACATTTCCTTCACAAAAGTACTGCCCGTGCTGCTAGGCTTATTGTTTATCGGTATGGGGAATTATATGATCCAGCTTAGACCAAATTATTTTATTGGTTTTCGCAATCCTTGGACCCTTGCTTCTGAACAAGTTTGGAGAAAAACCCATCGATTTGGAGGATTTGTTACTGTAATTATTGGGTTGGTACCGCTTTCTTCTATTGTAATAGGAACATTGGGTATGAAACTATTTTGGTCGGCTTTAGTCATTGGCATTGTTGTTATCTATTCTTATTCATATTTGACCTTTAAAAAAATTTATCGTAAACAAATTTAGACTGTGTGGAAAACTTTTCCTCCCTTTTTCAGTTAAAACTGCTCATTTTTTCACAAAAGACAAAAAAGAGTCATATTCAGCACACCTCTAGTAAGTATTAACTTATTAAAATGGAGTTACAGAGGTGATAACCATGAGTATTCATGAATTAAAAAGTCCGATCTATTCTGAAATAACCCAAAGACTTTGGACAGAGAGATTTGGTTTTGAAAGGGAAGATATTGAGAGCGCATACGATAAGAAACGAATTCCTCTATTATGGATTAGTGCTCAGGATTGCACAGGGTGCAAAGAGTCATTTATTAGAAGTGCATTTCCAGGGACGGAGGAGTTATTTTTAAATTGGATCAGCTTGGAATATAGTGAACTTTTGTCTTTTTCATCAGGAGATGAAATTGAATCCCATCGCAATCAAATTATGGATGTATGTAATGGGAAATATATTCTTGTTATTGAAGGCAGTATCCCTGAAAAGGATGAATACCTGACTGTTGGCGGTAGATCTGTTCGTGAGGAAATAATCCATGCTGCCAATGGGGCAAAAGCAATCTTTGCTTTTGGCAGTTGTTCATCATGGGGAGGAATTGGGGCTGCAAATCCAAACCCAACCGATGCATCTCCACTTGCTGATATTCTCCCTGATAATAAGGTAGTTATTGTACCTGGTTGTCCGCCTATATCCGAGGTAATGATTGGTTCCTTATTACATTTATACATACATGATGAGTTACCGGAGCTTGATAAGAGAGAAAGGCCAAAGAAATTTTATGAATGCACCGTTCACCAAAACTGCCATCGAAAACCATTTTTTGATCAAGGACTCTTCGCAGAATCATATGATGATGAAGGTGGGTTAAAAGGATATTGTCTGTTTAAGTTAGGCTGCAGGGGTCCATCAACGTTTAATGCATGTGAAAGCTTATCATGGAATGAGGGTGTTTGTTCACCTATTGGTGCAGGATCCTCCTGTATCGGTTGCTCAGAAAAGAATTTTTGGGATCGTGGTCCTTTATGCTATCGAAAAACAAAGGCATAATCTAAATAAAAATCAGGAAGGAATAAATAGGTAATCCTTCCTGATTTTTTTATTGAAATTTATTAAGGTCATCATATGGATATCCAATGCGAATTCCATTAATAGTTCCAGGCTCATCAATTTCTTCAAGTGAATTTAGATAGTTCTTTAATTCAATCTGAAGGGCTTCAGGAGCTCCTGGCTTTAGGTGCCAATTCCCTGGCTCATCAACAAAATAAGGACTTTTAGTAAAATCAGGTCTAATTCTCGGCATTTAAATCCCCTCGTTTCAAATCCTTTTCTAGTATGCTTCGTTTTCCGCCTCACTAATATACAAAAAAAACTTCAATAATTACTTCTAAAAAATGAGCTTGTTTTATATTCTGTAAAAGATAAGTCTAAAATCATATTGCACACCCAAAATTTCAGGTTTATGATAACTAAGAACTGAAATCGTTCGATTACCATTTAATGGGATTGTTTTTTTACAAATGAGGTTGTCTATAAAATGAGAAAAATATGAAACTAAATTAAATCTATTTCGTCTTATATTATTGAAGTTTGTTGAATGAAAAAAATAGAAATAACGACGAAATATTTAGTGTTAATGAAAGCATAAAATGGCATAATTTATGTTTTTATTTTTAAAAAAAATATGATATAGTAATTGAGGTTCGTTTACCGAAGGTTAGTGGTAAGTGAGAGGAGAATTAAAATGAAAAAAATAAAACTGCCAACAAATCTTAAAAATAATTATATTACTTTCTTTGCCATTGCTGTTGTTTTATTTTGGATCAAAACATATGTGGCATACCAACTTGAATTTAAACTTGGAATAGATAATAATCTACAGAAATTTTTATTAATGATTAACCCATTAAGTTCGGCACTTTTCTTTTTTGGGATATCATTGCTTTTCAAAAAACATACAAAACTCGTAATGATTATTACCAATTTCCTATTATCGTTCCTTTTATACGCCAATATTGCGTACTATCGATTTTTTAATGATTTTATCACCATCCCTGTTTTAATGCAGACAAAGACAAATGCAGGTCAATTAGGGGACAGTGCTACATCATTAATGTCAGGCTTTGATATTTTTTATTTTGCTGATACGATTGCATTAATCATTCTTGCCTTAACCGTATTTAAAAAAGTTACTGTCACAAATAGAAAATCTTTTAAAATTGTTCTTCTATTTTCAATCACAGTTTTTCTTTTTAACCTTGGATTAGCTGAAAAAGATCGCCCACAGCTGTTATCACGCTCATTTGATCGTAATTATTTGGTTAAATATTTAGGTGCATACAACTTTACAATTTACGACATCATTCAAAATATCCAATCATCCAGTCAACGTGCCTTTGCTGATGGCAGCGATATTACGGATGTGGAAAACTATCGGAAAGCAAACTATGCACAGCCAAATCCTGCTTATTTCGGTAAAGCAAAAGGGATGAACGTTATTTATGTTTCATTAGAATCATTCCAAAACTTTATGATTGATTATAAAATGCCGAATGGTCAGCCTGTAACACCATTCTTGAATTCATTAGCACATGATGGCAATACTTTCTATTTCGATAACTTTTACCATCAAACCGGACAGGGTAAAACATCAGATGCCGAATTCTTAATGGAAAACTCTTTATATCCAATGTCTCAAGGCGCTGTTTTTATTAATAAAGCACAGAACACTTTCCAGGCAGCCCCGGCAATATTAAAGGGATATGGTTATAATTCTGCCGTATTCCACGGTAATTATAAGACTTTCTGGAATCGGAACGTAATGTATAAAGCTTTAGGATATGATCAGTTTTTTGATGCCGAGTATTATAGTATGACACCTGAAAACAAGAAAAACTATGGTATGAAGGATAAACCTTACTTTAAAGAGTCAATGCCGATGCTTGAAAGCTTAAAGCAGCCTTTCTATACAAAGTTTATTACATTATCAAACCATTTCCCATTTGAAATGGATCCTCAGGACACAACGTTCCCTGCAGGAGATTTCGGTGATACTGTTGTAAACCAATATTTTCAATCTGCAAACTATATGGACCAAGCGCTTGAACAATTTTTTAATGATTTAAAAGCTGATGGCCTTTATGATAAATCTGTCATTGTTCTTTATGGTGACCATTACGGTCTATCCGAAAACCATAATGACGCTATGGCCAAAGTTCTTGGAGTCGATAAAATTACACCGGCACTTAACGCAAAATTGCAAGAAGTACCACTGTTTATTCATGTTCCAGGGGTGAAAGGCGGAGTTCAACATCAATACGGCGGTGAAGTGGACGTTCGCCCAACACTGCTTCATTTAATGGGAATTGATACAAAAGATTACATGGAATTTGGCTCAGATTTATTATCTAAAAATCATCGTGATTGGGTAGCATTTAGAAATGGGGATTTTGTATCGTCTCAAACAATTCAAGTTAGTGATAAATGCTACAATACTGTTACAGGTGAATTAATGCCAAATGCTAATGCTTGTAAAGTTACGAGTGATAAAGTGAAAACTGAACTGCAAATGTCTGATGAAGTCGTGTATAAAGATCTCTTGCGTTTTTATAAACCTCAGGGATATAAAGCGATTAATCCGAATGACTATGAATATTTGGGCCCTAAAGGTAACAAAGGGACAAAAACACCTTAACCTTTTGTAAAGAGGGAAGATTAATTTCTTCTCTCTTTTTATTTTCTCTTTCAATGGAATATTGGTAATTATTTAGACAACATTTTTGTTAAAATAGTATTATTCATATAATATTTTTGGAAAAAGGAGTCATATATATGGAAAATAGAATCCTAAATACTTTGCTGTCATTATTGATCATGACCTCTATTGCTATTTCAGGCTGCTCTGGCAGTGTTGGGGGAAATTCAAGCAAAACTGCAGTTGAAAATAAATCCGAACAAAAAGTAAATGAAACCGTCGATTCTTCAGCTATTTCCAGTTCTACAGACTCGTCATTATCCCAAAATAGTGTGAATGATAATAAGAATTTGCTTCCCGCGACCATTACGAAAAATATTGATGGCGATACACTAGATATTAATTTAAATGGAAAAGAAGAGAAGGTAAGAATGCTCTGTGTCGACACACCGGAAACACATCATCCGCGATTAGGAGTCCAGCCATTCGGCCCTGAGGCAGCAGAATACACGAAAAAAATACTCCCGGTAGGAACAAAGGTGGAAATTGAAACGGGCATTGGAGGAGGACGTGATAAATATGGCCGTCTTCTTGCTTATATATATGTAGGTGGAAAAATGTTTAATGAAATGTTACTGGAAAAAGGGTTAGCCCGGGTAGCATATATCTATGCTCCTAATACAAAATATGTAGATGAATTTTATGCTATCCAAAAGATAGCACAGAAAAAAGGCATAGGGATCTGGTCAATTGAAAACTATGCTAAAGAGGATGGATATCATCCGGAAGCAAACAAGGAAAAGAGTTTATCATCGGGCACTACTTCAAAAACCTCAACAGGTTCATCTTCAGATAACAATTTTCAAAATAACTCAAGTAATGATCGAGAAGCAAATGTAAGCTGTAAAGGAAAAATTAAGGGCAATGCCAATTCACAAATATACCATGTTCCAGGCGGAGCATATTATGATTCAGTAAAGGACAATATAGTCTGGTTTTGTACAGAAAAAGAAGCGCTAGATGCAGGTTATCGAGGGTCAAAAAAATAATATGGATTAGACTATAAAAAAGACAGTGGATTTTTTTGATGAATTCTGCTGTTTTTTTATTATTTTCAGACAATAAAATAATAGCATTGGAATGATAGATATCATATAATATATGAAAAAATTCAGCATGAGTGGGGAGAGATTAAATGAGAGATGTCAAATTATTAAATATATTCGAACATCGTATTGCGCAAAAATATTTGAATCGCTCCGGACTAGCCCATGCCATTGCGGTTGCCTATCATGCCTACCATTTAGGTAAAGAACATCATTTGGATGTAGACATTGCAGCGAAAGCGGGACTCCTTCATGATATGGGTCATTATACTTGGTATAAAAATGGGAAATGGGATTATGAATTGTACAAGCAAAATGACATTCACGCAATTAAAGGGGCGGAAAGGGCTCATAAATTATTAATTCGGCTGGGAGAAAATCCGATAAAGGCGAAGACAATTGCCCTTGCTATTTTATTCCATACGGATTCATTTTTACCTTCTAATGATATTGTCAGGACCCCCTTACAGCAAATTGTAAAATGGGCAGATGAAAAGGACGAAGAAGAGGGTGGAATGCATCATTATCGGACGATTGAATATTCACGGGCAAGAAAGAGCATAATTCGTTTAGATCAATGGATTGATCAGGAATATGAAAGCAAGGAATAAGAAGGATGTATAAAAAGCTGTGTCCAATATCATTGACACAGCTTTTGTTTTAGAATAAAAAGAATTAATACTTGGATAACTATTCCCGATGAAAACCTTCTTCTTTTAAAAATTCTATTGCTTCTTCATGCGTATCAAAGCTCTCATCTAAGTTAAGTCCAAAATAAATATTCCAGGTATCATTTTCATTAATTAAAATAAGAAGATTGTTTTCTCCATCAACCCAGCGCTCTTCGGATAAATCTCCAATTATTGTTTCCTCTTCAACAGTTTTATCTATAGGGGATAGTGACCGAATTGTCTTCTTTAGCAGTAAACGCAATTCATCTGCAGAAAAATCACGAATATTAACCATCCCTTTTTCATCTTTTTTATAATTTGGCAATTCACCTGCAAAGACAAAACCATTCCCATTTGGATGCAAATGATAAACAATATTTTTTTTGTCCGAAATGCTTTCAGGAAAATGAAAATTAATACGTCCCAGTGAAACATTTTTTCGCTCTAGTTCCGGAAAAGATTCAATTATAGCAAGTTTTTCGTCAAATGTTAGCATGGTTGCCTCCAACTTTTCTGTAATGATTTAATAATACAGATAATTATCGCAATGATACAACCTTTTTAAGAAAAAATGGACCAAAAAAATTGCAATTAAATAATTATGGAAATTTTTATAAAAATAGTGTAAAATTACACTATAAAGGAAAAATGGGGTAAATGAATATTAGTAAAATATAGAGCGTAAAGAATGAAAACAACCTTTTTAGTTGTAAGGGAAGGGGCGATTTGATGGAGCCGAATTTGAGGGAAGAGAGACGGAAAATCTTTAGGCAAGAGCTTTTTAGTTTAAAGGAAGGAGGGTATTTATCAGATGCTATTGCAGAAACTGTAGCACATTCACATCATGCGTACCTTCTCGATTTAGTAAATGATGAAATAAGCCGGGATTCCCAGCCATCGGAAACGAAAATGAGGGTTAACAAAAAGGTTAACCCAAAGCCTCAAAAAGTCAAAAAGGCTCTTTCTCAGGAGGAATTGCGAGAAAGGAATATTACATGGTCATTGAATATTGGTGTTATATTTTTATTAATTGGCGGCTTATTTGTAGCGACCAGCAATTGGGAATCAATGACAAGCTTCATGAAAAGTGCATCAATCGCTATCGTATCCTTATTGTTTTACGGAATGGCTTTATTAACGAAAAAAGTATTGCATATTGAAAAGACTGCATTTGCCTTTTTCGTCCTTGGAAGTTTATTTTTACCGATTTTTATCCTTTCGCTTGGATGGTTCGGACTGCTTGGAACGTATTTATCCATATTTGGTGATGGACGATATCTCCTAGGAATGCTGGGCAGTTTGTTACCGGTAATCGTTTATATTTCGTTTGCCAAGTATTTGCACTCGCGATTATTTGTTTGGTTCAGCTATATTGCTGTAACTGCCGGGACTGCATTTTTCTTAGCCAGCCTAAATCTAAAGATAGATTTTTTTTATTTGGGACTTATGGTATTCAATACCTTTTTAATATTTGTTTACCACCAAATGAAAAGTAATGAGAAACTTAAATTATTTACCAAAGAGTTTGTCCCATTTGTCCAAGTCAATCTAGTCCTATGTACTTTATTTATGCTATTTCTTTATGATAATAAACTCCTTTATAGTTTCAATTTGCTCTTAACTGCAATAATCTATTTGTCGATGATCTATGTTAGCGGGAAGAAAGAATATCATTTTGTATTTAGTACAATGCTGATATATGGTGTCTATCAGTTAATTGAACACTCAATTCTAAACTCTTTTGGAGCTATTGTTTACGCATTAGTCGGGTTTGGAATCGTATTTGTCCCAAAAGCAATTACGGGAAACTTATCGCTCGATAAGGTTTTCAAATACACAAGCGCCGTTATATCCGGCTCGGCATTTTTCTATATTAGTCTTGAGGGGTTATTGCTTCGTGCCGGTCAACCGTCAGTTGTATTAATGATCGCCTATTTCATCATTGCTGCAAATTTTACTTATTTGTCAAATTACACTTTAAACCGGTTATTTCCGTATTTAGGTTCTGTTTTTACAGCATCCGGTCTATATGAATTAGTTTCATCAATTGTATCACCACTTGATGGGCTTCAAATTTCTTTTAGTTGGTTTATTTCCGGGTACATCCTGTATATTGTGTTTGGAATTGGTTGCCTTTCAAAGCATATACGAAGCATACAGACCGGCTCAAAGGATGTCGGTATAGCTATAATGATGCTTGAAATCTTGAGAGCTATAAATTTATCATTCTGGCGGGAAGCGGGAGTTATGCTCTTACTCCTTGTTACCATAGCTTTAATGGTCCATAAAAAAGAAAAAAGAGTTATTTATAAAAAAGTAGCATTGTGGGTTTTTCCTGTTTCACTTGGGCTTTCTTTTGTTGCGTTTGGTGAGGCAATCATTTCAAGCAATCGGTTTTATCAAACCGAATTTAGCTATGCGTGTAATTTTGCAGCAGGTTCAATCGCTGTATTACTATCAAGCTTAATATGGAGAAAAATGAAAGAACTTGACCTTGAAAGGACTTCTTCCTATACGGCTCAAGCCCTTTATTCATTCAGTATTTTTAGTTCAATAATCGGTCCGATTAATCAATTATGGGTTATGCCAATTGTTTTACTATTTGGTATCTGCCTGTACTACTACTTTTATAAAAGGTTTGGATTAAAATGGATTCCATATTTTATTAGTATTACTACATTATTTTCTTATTTTTCAATTGTCCACTCATTTTCAATGGTATTCCCATTCAACCATTCAGTTAATTCACTGATTTTCTCGACAAGTGCAGTCCTATTAATCATCTTGGCTTATGGCTGTAGAAAAAAGGATCCATTATTGTCAAAGGCTTTTGCATGGGTTGGCCATGGTATTTACCCTTTTGCCCTGGCGTTTACCTGGTTTGAATATAACACCGTTTCAGATTTAAGCTTTTTTCTTTCAATAATCACATATGCACTTAGTACAAGAATCGTTATTACAGAATGGAAAATAAAAGCTTTTCTATATGGTTGTTTTACATCGGTATTATTTTTTGTTTCAACCGGATTAAATTACCTTGTCGTTCAGTATTTTGGTCATTACGAATTCCCGATCACAAGTGCGCTAATTTTGCTTTTTGGGCTTTTTGCAAATCAAACATTCAAAAAACGAACATCATTTTATGCAGTCCCATTTTCGATTATTGGAATTGGAACTATGCTCTTCACTTACCCCTTTGAATTTATGTCTTATGGTGTCACTATTGTCTATGCAGCTGTGATTTTGTTCTATTTGCATAAACTAAAATGGGATATAATTGGAATAATCCCCCTGTTTTTTGCTTTTCTTGCAATGGTTCAATTTTCATTTTTTGGAAACAAAAGTGGATTTGAAAAATTGCTTCTTTCCGGTGGAATCGGTATTTCAATGATCCTCATAGGTCAATTAGTTTATAAAAAATTATTTAATAATGGACGCAGCTTTAAGGATTTCAAGTTGGACGGGTTTACATTTATTGCATTTTTATATTTTTTGTTTATGTATTATTTTGATGGTACATCCATTTTGTCACATGCTCTCCCCGGTATCATGATTGCCGCTTCCATTTGGTTGCAAAGAAAAAGAGTACCATCAAACTATTCCGTTCTATTTCAACTTCTTAGTGCGGCTTATTTATTACAACCATATTATTCTATTATTAGTGAATTCCAGGTGCCTCATTTATGGAAAGGTGAATTGCTTGCACTTCCATGGGTTCTTCTAATGATTTTCATACGCCTTTTATTACAGGAGCGCTTCTCAATAATTACCAAGCCGCTTGAATGGGGGATATTGATTATTGTTTCTCTTTTTTTAATTCATGATGGATTGACGAACTCTTCTGTTTATGAGGGGATTATTTTAGGCTCACTGTCCCTGTTATCGATGCTGTCAGGAATGTATTGGCAAATAAAATCCTACTTCTTTACAGGTTCAGGTGTATTACTTTTAAATCTATTTTTACAAACGAGACCTTACTGGGGGCATATGCCTTGGTGGGGATATTTACTAGTCGCCGGATTTATTTTGATTATTGTTGCAAGTTCAAATGAATGGCATAAACAAAAAACCTTAAAAGGCGAATCGACATTTATTACTGTTTTAAAGACCAAAGTTGTAAATAAAATTAAGAAATGGAATTAAAACAAAAAAATCCAGTCTAATTTAGACTGGATGTCGAAAAGGGGGTTTGTGTGATTGTCCTTAACAATTAATATCTTACTGGATAAAAATGAATAAACTATGAACAAAGGTTGAAAAGATTATTAATTAGATGTACTAGAGGATTTGATTGCAAAGAATAAATCTATTGTTTAGCAGGCATTATAGTAAAAAAATTGGATTTTTTTTGAATAAGACCCCCATATTTGCCCTCCAAGTGACGAATCTTTTGGTAAAGTAATTTCTTATTTTACTTTGGAGGTTAGATATGGGAATCGTTATAATTGATATTGACAAATTACTAGAATCAACATCAGATCTGACATCTGAGAAAAGCAACTTAAAAGTGTTTCCGGTCGAAATTGACCAATTACTTGAGAGTACGAGTGATTGGACTTAAAATTTGTTGCCCCACTTATACCTAAAATACATTTTGGTTAAGTCTTCTTCATGGTGAGAAGGCTTTTTTCTATTTTAAAGAAAAAATGGTTATAAATCGAATGGGAAATTCTTTTAGAATAATCTCAAATTAGAATGATATGCTTTAAAGCGCAAAAATATTTTTAGAATAACTATTGATTGTAGAGCAAAAAGATACTAGAATAATTTTTAAATATATAAAATTTTTGGAATAATTTTTAAAAACTATTTCAAGGGGGATTTTAGTTAATGAAAAAGAATGTCAAATCGCTTTCCTTTGTGTTAGCGGGAATGTTGATGCTTGCCGGGTGTGCAAGCAAAGAAACAGCAGGAAGTACGAAAAAAGATGGTGCTGAAAATGAATATAAAATTGGGATTACTCAATTTGCCGTTCATCCATCATTAGATGCAGCTACAAAAGGATTTAAACAAGCCTTAAAGGACAAAGGCATTAAGGTCAAGTATGATGAACAAAATGCACAGGCTGATATGAATAATACACAAACAATCGCTAAGAATTTTGTTGGGGACAAAGTTGACTTAATTTTTGCTAATGCTACTCCAAGTGCAACGGCAGCATTAAAAGCAACAAAGGAAATTCCAATTGTATTTACATCAGTGACAGACCCTGTTGGGTCAGGGTTAGTAAAAGCATTTGATAAGCCTGGGAAAAATATAACGGGTACCACAGACAACCACCCTGATGCAACGAAAAAGACGATTAGCTTTATTACTGACGAAGTAAAAGCGAAGAAAATTGGGGTAATTTATAATTCAGGTGAACAAAATTCGGTAGTGCAGGTGAAAACGGTAAAACAATTAGCGGAAGAGAAGGGGGCTAAACTCGTAGAGGTTTCGGTCTCATCTTCTGCAGAAGTAAAGCAGGCAGCAGAGTCATTAGTAGGCCGTGTTGACGCAGTTTACATTCCGACGGACAATACAGTGGTTTCAGCTTTAGAGTCTGTCATTTCAGTTGCCAATAGCAAGAAAATTCCGCTTTTCGTTGGCGAACTTGATTCCATGAAAAGAGGAGCAGTTGCCGCAAGTGGTTTCAACTATTTTGATATCGGTTACCAATCAGGTTTAATGGCAGCTGACATTTTAACAGGTAAGAAAAAGCCTTCAGAAATACCTGTTGAACTTCCGAAAACCTTAAAGCTTGTTATTAACAAGAAAGCAGCTGAGGCTCAAGGGTTAAAGGTAAATGATGATTGGAAAAAGCTTGGCGAGTTCTATGAAGGAAATTAATTGAAATTAAATTTAAACTTACAAGGCTGACACATTGAATACCGGGTCAGCCTTGGCTCATACATATATCAGTAAATGGCGATTTGCGTTAGAGCTTTGGCCAAACATAAAGAAGGGAAGGATGATCAAAATGTTTACAGCAATATTTGGTTCATTTGAAGCTGGTATCATTTACGCGATTATGGCACTGGGTGTCTATCTATCCTTTCGAATACTGGATTTTCCGGATTTAACGGTAGATGGGAGTTTTGTAACCGGTGCTGCGATTTCATCGGTCTTGATTGCCGGAGGGGTCAATCCGTTTTTGGCCACAATGATGGCGCTTATTGCCGGTTTTGCCGCAGGATGTTTGACCGGTTTAATTCATACCTTTGGAAAAATAAATAATTTACTTTCGGGAATTTTAATGATGATTGCTCTCTATTCTATTAACCTAAGAATAATGGGCAAGTCCAATATCCCACTATTAAATGTTGATACAGCTTTTACAAAGATTAGTAATATATTTGAAAAAACGGGAATCGATTCCTTTCTTAACAAAATGTTAACATCAGTTGGCCTCGGTGACAGTTTACCTGAAACATGGGGAATCCTTATTTTTATGTTAATCGTAACATTCATAATTAAATGGGTCACAGACTGGTTTTTACAGACTGAAATTGGTCTTGCGGTAAGAGCCACCGGTGACAATAAACGAATGATTCGGAGTCTTTCTGCAAATACAAATCTCCTTGTTATACTCGGCCTTGGGCTTTCTAATGCTTTGGTAGCTTTCTCAGGTGCTTTAATTGCCCAACAGGGAGGGTTTGCAGATGTTGGTATGGGAATTGGTATGATTATTATTGGATTAGCATCAGTGATCATTGGTGAAGCTTTATTTGGGACTAAAACGATTGCTCGGACAACTTTTGCCGTAATTGGAGGATCGATCATTTATCGTATTGTCGTCACTTTAGCTTTAAGAATTGAGTTCTTTAGTCCTGGTGATGTGAAGTTAATTACGGCGATCATTGTCCTTATTGCGTTAACCGCACCGAAAATGATTGAAAATTCAAAAGAGAAAAAGCGAAAAGCTCGTAAAAAGGCTGAAAGAATGTCGGCCATTCAGGCTTCCGGTGAGCGAAAGGGTGAGAGCCATGTTGCACTTAAATCAGATTCATAAGATTTTTAATGAAGGGACACCTGATGAAAAAATCGCCATTGATCATGTCAACCTAACCCTGAAACAAGGTGACTTCGTGACGATTATCGGAAGTAATGGTGCCGGTAAGTCAACCTTAATGAATATCATTTCAGGTGTTTTAACCCCTGATGTTGGAGAAATCCATATTGGTGAAAAAAATGTTACACATATGTCTGAATATAATCGATCAAAAATGATTGGCCGTGTCTTTCAGGATCCGATGGCGGGTACAGCTCCAAGTATGACGATTGAAGAAAATCTTGCAATGGCTTTTTCCCGTAATAAAACGAGAACGCTGAGAAGAGGAGTTACGAAAAAAAGACGCGATTATTTCCGAGAAGTGCTCGAATCCTTGCATCTTGGTTTGGAAAATCGTCTAAACGCCAAGGTTGGTCTCTTGTCCGGTGGGGAGCGGCAGGCTCTTTCCCTCTTAATGGCCACATTCACAGAGCCATCGATTTTGCTTCTGGATGAACACACGGCGGCACTTGATCCATCGAGAGCGGAGTTGATTACGAACCTTACAAGGGAGATCGTCGATCGATATCGGCTGACAACATTAATGGTTACCCATAATATGCAGCAGGCAATTGATCTTGGTAATCGATTGATCATGATGGATAAAGGACAAATAATCTTAGAAGTAAATGAAGAAAATAAAAACAAGCTGACGATTGAAGGCTTATTAGAGGAATTTAAACGAATTCGCGGTGTTCAAATGGCGAGCGACCGAGCGATTCTTTCATAATTAAAATTTTTGACGAAAGATTTTTTTTTGCTTGGAAAATATTGATATTTTGACGAAAGAAACATTCTTTAATGGGAATGTTTCTTTTTTTAGGGCTTTTGCATGCTAAGTACCTACCGTTCTTTAGTGCCCAAAAGCGTTATTGCTTTACCTCCAACTCTTGAGAGGAAGGAAATCCATCATATAAAATTAATTCAGAATATTATTTATTTTATAATGGAGGTTTTTAAATGAAGGAACAAAGACTGAAAGCTGATCAGCTGGTAAATGACTTTTTTCCTGTTAGAGATGTTGATTATATAGAAATTTTTACCGGTAATGCAAAGCAAGCCTGTCACTTTTTTTGTACAGCGTTTGGGTTTCAGCCTGTAGCTTATTCAGGTCTTGAAACCGGAAATCGCGAATCGGTTTCTTATGTCCTCAAGCAACGGAATATTCGCCTTATCCTCACTGGCTCATACAAAGAAGACAGCATGGTCGCGCAATTTGTAAAAAAACACGGTGATGGTGTAAAAGACGTTGCTCTTTTAGTTGATGACGTCGATAAAGCATTTCAGGCAGCTGTTGAAAGAGGTGCGATTGCACACGTCGCACCATTTGAGATGAAGGATGAAAAAGGTGTATTGAAAAAAGCCGTTCTTGGTACATATGGAGATACGATCCATACGTTAATTGAACGGAAAAATTATCAGGGGATTTTTATGCCGGGCTTTGAACCCTATAATCAGTCTTTACCAATTGAAGACGCCGGCTTAATTGGTTTTGACCATGTTGTTGGAAACGTAGAAAGTATGGAGGAATGGGTCGAGTACTACTCTAAAGTGATGGGCTTTAAAGAAATGAAGCATTTCTCAGACAAAGACATAACAACTGAATATTCGGCGCTTATGTCAAAAGTCATGCATAACGGCGGAAGAATCAAGTTTCCAATCAATGAACCCGCCGTAGGAAAACGCAAATCGCAAATCCAGGAATATTTAGAGTTTTATAACGGTCCCGGTGTCCAGCATCTTGCAATCTTAACAGAGGATATTGTTTCTACAGTAACAACGTTAAAAAAGAACGGCGTTGAGTTCCTCACTACTCCAGCTTCTTACTATGAAGCCTTGGGAGAAAGAATTGGGAAGATTGATGAAGAAATAGAGAAGCTTCGAGAGTTGAATATTTTAGTAGACCGGGACGACGAAGGATACTTATTGCAAATTTTTACTAAGCCCATTGTTGACCGTCCTACCCTATTTATGGAAATTATTCAGCGTAAGGGGGCAAGGGGTTTTGGTGAAGGTAATTTTAAAGCCCTGTTTGAGTCCATTGAACGCGAGCAGGAAAGACGGGGAAATCTATAAATAATTATAAATAGAACGATATATTTTTAAAGGGGCTAAATATAGTGGAAAGAGGGAGGAAATATTTCTCCCTTTTTGAAAAAGGGTTAAAGGAAAGTGTGGTGGACGTTAAATGGAAATCACCCCGGAAACACTTAAGTGGAGAGATGCATATAAGCTACTTGTTGGATCAATCCTCCCCCGTCCGATTGCCTTTGTGTCGACAATAGATGATTATGGAGTAGGAAATGCTGCACCATTCAGTTTCTTTACTGCCATTTGTGCAAACCCGATGCTAATCTGCTTTTCACCTATGAGAAGGGGAACAGATGGGGCGAAAAAAGATACCCTTGTAAATATTGAATCCACCGGACAATTCGTCATTAATATTGTGAGTGAAGAAATAGCTGAACAGATGAATCACTGTGGGATTGAATATGCAGCTGAAGTCGACGAAATGGAGCGGGTCGGTTTAACAAAAGAACCAAGCATAAAGATAAAAGCCCCGCGAATAAAGGAATCACTTATCCATTTAGAATGTGAACTGTATCAAGTTTTACATTTTGGGGAAACGCCCGGGGCCGGTAGCCTAGTGATCGGCAAGGTTGTTCAAGTACACATAAAAGACGAGTTATTTAACAAAGGAAAAATCGATACAGCTAAACTGCACCCAATTGGGAGGATGGCAGGAAACACATTTACCGATCCATTGGCAAAAATGTTTGATATGGTTCGAAGAACGGAAGAAAGGTGAGTTAATGAAATTTGTAACTTTTGAGAAGAAAGATGGAACAATTAGGGCAGGGATATTATTGAATCAGGATTATGCAGTTGATCTTAAAGAAGCTTCAGGTGGTGAGCTGCCTGATAATTTACTTGAGTTTCTTGATCATAGTGAAAAATTTTTAGAGAAAGCTTCAGGTTTATTATTACGATCCATAAAAGATAAAGGAGTATACCCTCTAAGCGATCTACTATTAAAAGCACCCCTGCCTCAGCCAAGAAGTTTCCGCGATTTTTATGCTTTTGAACAGCATGTAAAAACGGCCAGAGAAAACAGGGGACTAAAAATGATAAGAGAATGGTATGAAATCCCTGTTTTTTATTTTTCAAATCATCTCGCCATTAAGGGACCTATGGATGAAATTGCTATCCCACCTAAATGCGGCTGGCTTGATTACGAGCTTGAGATCGCCTGTATTATTGGAAAAAAGGGCAGAAATATTCGTGCTAAGGATGCAGATAATTTTATTTTTGGTTATTGTATTTTAAACGATTGGAGTGCCAGAGACCTGCAAAGAAAGGAAATGAAAGTAGGACTTGGCCCTGCAAAAGGGAAAGACTTCGCAACCTCAATTGGACCGTGGATCGTTACGAAGGACGAGTTAGAACCATTAAAAGTTGGAAAAGGCTTCAATCTGGCTATGAAAGCACGAGTGAACGGAGTTACTCTTTCTGAAGGTAATATGAAAGACATCTATTTTTCGTTTGCAGAAATGATTGAAAGGGCTTCAGAAGGTGTCACGCTCTATCCTGGAGAGATCATTGGCTCCGGAACGGTTGGGACTGGATGTATTCTTGAGCATGGGAATAAAGTGCTCCGCTGGCTTAAACCCGGAGATGATATTGAGTTGGAAATTGAAGGATTAGGAGTTTTAAAGAATACCATTGTTTAAGCGCAGAAACGAGGTGAAGCGATGTATTACCGACAAATGGGGGAAATACCGCACAAACGGCATACGATGTTTAAAAAAGAAGATGGCCGCCTTTTTAGAGAGCAGGTAATGGGGACGAGAGGTTTTTCAGGAACCCAATCGATTTTATATCATCATTATATGCCTACTGAAGTGGTTAAAGCTGAATTAGTCAGCAGTTTTTTACCTGAATTTGAAGAACAGCAGACCTTGAAGCATCGTCATTTTTTTACAAGCAGGATACTAAAGACTGGAGATGCGATTAATGCAAGGGAATATCTACTGGGAAATCAGGATTTATTAATTGGCACAGCAAATGTGACAGAAGCAATGCAAAGCTTTTATCGAAACGGTGACGGGGATGAATTACTCTTTATTCACCGCGGTTCAGGAAAGCTTGAAACGATGTACGGAACCATTTCGTATCGTCCGGGTGATTATCTAATCATACCGATTGGAACGATTTTTCGCTTGATTCCTAATGAAAATGAAATGACAAAACTGTTGTTTGTTGAGTCTTTTAGCCAAATTACCACTCCAAGGCGCTATCGGAATGAATACGGCCAATTATTAGAGCACAGTCCATTTTGCGAACGGGATATTCGCGGTCCCGAATCGTTAGTAACATTTAATCAAAAAGGGGAGTATGAAGTATTAACCAAATCGAGAGGTTTCATTCATTCACATATTATCGGCCATCATCCTCTTGATGTGGTAGGTTGGGATGGTTACCTGTATCCCTGGGTATTCAATATTGAAGATTTTGAGCCAATAACCGGAAGGGTTCACCAGCCGCCTCCTGTTCATCAGACCTTTGAAGGAAACCATTTTGTGGTCTGTTCCTTCGTTCCGCGACTTTATGATTATCACCCGGAGTCCATTCCCGCACCGTATTACCATAGTAACGTTAATAGTGATGAGCTCCTTTATTATGTTAAGGGCAATTTTATGAGCCGAAAAGGAATACAAGAGGGATCAATAACCCTCCATCCCAGCGGAATACCACACGGTCCGCACCCGGGGAAAATTGAAGCGAGTATCGGGAAAAAAGAAACACTCGAACTTGCAGTGATGATTGACACCTTTCACCCATTAAAAGTAATTAAAGAAGCAGGCAAACTTGAAGATCCGGCTTATATGTATTCATGGATTGAAAAAAATGAATAAGTATTGATAGTAAAGACAATCCGGCTTGGATAAGGTTGGGTTGTTTTTTTGACCTTAGAATATGGAAAAGAAAAACATTAAGGATAGAAAAAATGGTATTGTATTAATAGGAAGGTTTTAAAGGTGATAAGAGGTGAATCCAATGGAATTAGAAACTCTAATGATGAAATTAAAAACACATGCACCCAAAATCCTCGGAAGCGATAAATTTTCTAAATATGCTGTCCTAGTACCATTGATTCAAAAAGAAGATGGCATTCATGTATTATTTGAAGTCAGATCAATTGAATTAAGAAGGCAGCCCGGTGAAATATGTTTTCCCGGAGGAAAAATTGATTTTCAGGATTCAACGGAAAAGGATGCAGCGATACGTGAGACTGTTGAGGAATTAGGTATTATAGAAGAGAATATCAAAGGTGTTTTACCGCTTGATTTTATGCTATCTCCTTTTGGTATGATTGTTTATCCTTTTGTCGGCTTCATCAATAAACCCGAAACGATTCAGCCTAATCCATCAGAGGTAGGAGAAGTTTTCACAGTACCTTTATCTTTCTTTATGAATACAAGTCCGGAAATATATCAAATTAATTTTAAGGTAGTACCTGAGGGGAACTTTCCATTTAATTTAATCCCCGGCGGTGAGAAATACAATTGGCGGGCAAGAGGATTGGACGAATATTTTTACCGATATGAAGAAAAGGTAATTTGGGGATTGACGGCCAAAATTCTTAGCCATCTAATTGAAATACTTCGATAAAAAGTGATATTCATGTTAGGATAAAAAACAGTGGATTTCCTATTCGGAATCCCTGTTTTTTTTAAAAATCTAAAAATGTCCTTTGTAAAAATACAAATGTCCTTATTGCGTAGAAAAAAACTCTTGATTATTTTCTGAATAGGATTAAAATTAAAAATATATTTTTCAGAGATTAGGAGATGTCAGAATGAAAGTAATTAAGTTTGGAGGATCCTCTTTAGCATCCGGAAAACAAATCGAGAAGGTATTCCAGATTGTTATTTCAGATCCTGAGCGGAAAGTTGTCGTTGTATCCGCTCCTGGAAAAAGGAATTCACAGGATCAGAAAGTAACAGATTTATTAATTGAGTGTGCTGAACAACGCTTGCTGAATAGGGATCCCAAAGAAACGGTTGAAGCGGTGATAGAAAGATATTCCTCTATCGCAGAGGAATTAGCTATTCCGAATCAAGTTATTATGGAGATTGCTCATGATTTATCGGAAAGGCTTAATGGAGATAGAAGCAAGCCTGATAGATTTATGGATCTGGTAAAAGCGAGTGGAGAGGATAATAACGCAAAATTGGTTGCCGCTTATTTTCGTAAACAGGGAATAGAGGCCCATTATATTGACCCTGGAGAAGCCGGGCTTTTAGTAAGTGATGAGCCGGGGAATGCTCAGGTTTTAGAGGAATCATATGAACGTCTCTATTCACTGCGAGAACGCTCCGGTATTTTAATTTTTCCGGGTTTCTTCGGTTATAGCAAAGAAGGAGAAGTGTTCACTTTTTCCCGGAGCGGGTCGGATATTACCGGTTCAATCCTTGCTAATGGGCTAAAAGCAGACTTATATGAGAACTTTACCGATGTAGATGCTGTATACTCCGTCAACCCTTTTATTGTTGAAAGACCAAAGGAAATTAAGGAATTAACTTATAGAGAAATGCGCGAACTTTCATATGCAGGTTTTACTGTATTACATGATGAAGCGCTTGTTCCGGCATTCAGAGCAGGGATTCCGGTACAAATCAAGAATACGAATAATCCATCAGCACCCGGGACAAAAATTGTCTATGAGCGTGACAACACAAATGGACCTGTAATTGGTATTGCGAGTGATCAAGGTTTTTGCAGTATATATGTAAGTAAATACTTAATGAATAGAGAAATTGGCTTTGGCCGCAGACTTTTAAGTATTTTAGAAGAATACGGACTATCATATGAACACACTCCTTCAGGAATTGATGATGTATCAATTATATTGAGGGAGAATCAATTTCGTCCTGAAATGGAAAATGAAATAAAAAAACGTATTTTAAGAGATTTACATGCAGATGAAGTGAAAATCGTGCATGGTCTGGCCCTCATAATGGTAGTCGGAGAAGGCATGCGCCGTAATGTTGGGACAATGGCAAGAGCATCCAAAGCATTAGCAAAGGCAAAGGTCAATATTGAAATGATCAACCAAGGCTCCTCTGAGGTGAGCATGATGTTTGGTGTGAAAGAAGTAGAAGAGAAAAGAGCGGTTCATGCGCTTTATGAGGAGTTCTTTGCGGCAGTAACAGTGTAAATTGTCACATTTACGGATACAAGTGTTTAAATGGCCGCCAGGCTGTCATGTTTCCATCGACAGCCTTGGCGGCCATTTTTGGTTTTGTTGGCAAATATTAAACGATAACGTTATGGAGAAAAGCAGCTTAATTGTTGTTTGCGATAAACATTATGTACTATTTTGTAAAACATATCAGAAAATAGTTTTATGCACTTAAAGGGATTTCCTCTTGCTTCGGCTTTTTTGATAACAATTTTTTTAAATATGGATTAATCCAGCGGTCTAAACCAATTTTCCCTGCATTAATTCCAGCTGAAAGAATAAACATCCCGATAAGAACCATCTGGGGATTAGTGCTGGTAGTGCCTGAAAACATGTAAGCAAAATTCATAAAAAGACCCATTAACATTGCAAAATTAGTGAAAAAACCGATGATTAATGCTAAACCGACTAAGAATTCTCCCCAAGGGACTATAAAATTAAAAAGTTCAACATGTGGTAATGCAACATCATGCAAAAAGTTACCCCACCAAGGTTGAACGGCCGGGTGTTCACCGGATACCTGCTTTAATGCTCCGTATAAAAAGCCACTTGCATCAAATTTGCTACTTGAAATTTTCCCCCAGCCGGCATTTAGCCATTGCCAACCAAGATACACCCGAAAAACAGTAAGAAGCAATGATACATAACGATTTTCCCTTAAAAATTGATTAAACATACTAAATCCTCCTGCTTAATTGATAAAAGTTATCATATATTAATAGATCTCAGTCAAGAAAAAAATGAAATTTAGGTAAATTTTCTCATTAAAGTGTTTTTTTCTCATACGGTGCACTCCAGTCCTGTCATGCGCTAAACGGGCGCTTCCGATTTTCTTTTTTTCTCCTCGCAAACTTGCGGTTAAAAGCTTATAGTAAAAATGTATCAATAAATTAAATAAGGTACAGACTTTTTTTAGAATGATAATCACGTGGGGGTTGCAATGGAAAGGGCACAAATACCAACTTATGAACGGATTGCAATTGATTTGGCGAATCGAATATACGATGGGAAATTTAAAGTAGGGGAAAAAATTCATGGGAGGTCAACTTTAGCAAGCGAATACAAAGTATCTCCGGAAACGGTAAGAAGAGCAATTAAGATTTTAGAGGATGTCGAGATAGTTCATTCTACAAAGGGCAGCGGGATAATAATATCATCCCGTGAGAACGCCTATAAATATATTCATCGCTTTACGAACTTGGAGAGTATCAAAGACCTTGAAAAGAATATAAACACACTCATTTTAGAAAGAGACAAGCTGGATGAACAGCTTTTTGATACATTAAGAAAAATCGTGGATTATTCCGGCAAGCTCAGGCATACGAATCCTTTGGCTCCGATTGAGGTAGAGGTTTTTCAAGGGTGTTCGCACATCGGTAAGACCATCTCAGAAGTGAAGTTTTGGCAGAATACAGGCGGTACTGTAATAGGGATGAAAAGGAATGGAGAGTTAATTATTTCACCTGGTCCTTACGCTTTGATTCTTGAAGGGGATATCCTTCTAATCATTGGTGATGATGAAACATTTGACAGAGTTGTTCATTTTTTAGAAGATTGATGAGAAAAAAATGCTAACGAGTTGTCAATCAGGAATAGGCATAAATCGATGGAAAATTCACAAAAAAGAAAAGCCGTTTTCCCGGTATAAAAGGGAATTGCGGCTTTTCTTTACTAATTTTTCAAAAGTCCTTCTTCTTCTAAAAATTCCTTTGCCACCTTTACAGGGGACTGTTTAAGGCTGTCAACTTTATAATTCAATTCACGCATTTTTTCATCTGTGAGTTTCCCTGAAAGTGAATTAATGACATTTTTTAATTCCGGATGTTTCTTTAATGTTTTCTCTTTTATTATCGGAACCGCGTAATAGGGTGGAAAGAAATGTTTATCATCCTTTAATACCTTTAAATGAAAAGCCTCAAGTAAACCATCGGTAGAAAAGGCATCAATCACATCACTTTTATGATTTTTAAGTGCTGTGTACCGTAATCCGCCATCAACCGCTTTTACATCTTGAAATTTCATGTTATATGTTTTCGAAAGCCCGATTAACCCGTCCTCTCGGTTAGGAAATTCAATTGTTGGTCCCATGATTAACCCATCACTGACTTTACTAAGGTCAGTAATAGAGTTCAGACCATACTGTTTTGCAGTATCCTGGCGTACTGCCAGTGCATAGGTGTTATTGAAACCGAGCGGTTTTAATAATTGAATTTGATATTTTTTATTAAATTCCTTTTGGACAATATCATAAACCTGATTAGGGTTACTTTGTGGATTTTTGTTAAGGATATTAACTAATCCGGTACCTGTATATTCTACATACATATCAATATCGCCTTTATTTAAGGCGCTGAAGGCTACCTGTGTGCCGCCAAGATTTAGTTTTCTTTCTACTTTAATATTAGTTTTGTTTTCTATTAAGTCAGCAAGCATATTTCCTAAAATCAATTGTTCACTGAAGTTTTTTGAGCCAATAACAACTTTATCTTCAGCTTTTGCTGAAGAATAAACAGTGACCGTTCCTGCAGCAATCAAAACAACACTGCAAATCGCTATCAGCCATTTATTTGAATTCTTGCTAACTCCGGATGGAGATTGAGATGATTTTTGTTTGCCGGTATAAGAAAGCGTGGATTCAAGTTTTCCTACTGCAAAGTCGATGAGAAGGGCCAAAATACAAGCAGGAATTGCTCCGGCTAAAATCATGTTATTATCAACAGTTTGCACACCTGAGAACACGAGGTACCCTAAACCTCCCGCACCGATAAATGCGGCAATTGTCATCAAACCGACTGCAGTTACTGCTGAAATTCTGATACCCGCCATAATCATCGGTAACGCTAATGGCAATTGAATCTTCTTCATCGTTTGACCTTTGGTCAAACCGATACCTTTGGCGGCTTCCAGAATGTCCGGATCAATATTCGTTAATCCGGTAAACGTATTTTTGACGATTGGGAGAAGTGAATATAGCACAACCATAACAATTGCAGGTGTGCTTCCAATGCCGATTAACGGGATCAAAAATCCTAGTAGGGCTAAGCTTGGTACAGCTTGGATTACATTTGTTATTCCTATAATCGGCTTTGAAAGTCTTGGCTCTTTTGATATGAAAATACCTAGGGGAATACCAATCACAATCGCAATTAAAACTGAAACAATACTTAAATAAAGGTGAGTCCCTAGTAAACTGAAAATTTGCTGATAGTTTGCGGTTAAATAATTCCAAAAATTACCCATTAAAAAGCTACCTCCAAATCAATTAATTGGCTGCTTAAAACGGAGAGAATACTGCTTCTCGTAATTAGGCCGGTTAATTGCAGCTCATTATTTACAACGGGCAAGTAACCGATTTTATGTTCGTTCATGGTTTTTAACACGGATATTAAATTTGTCTCTTGGGAAACAGACAGGATATTTTGCTCCATGATCATTTCAATTGCGGTAGTCCGATTAAGCAACTGAATGCTTTTTAATGTTACCATCCCTTTAAGGACATTATTTTTATCCGTAACCATTAAGCTGTCGACTTTGTTATCCTTCATAATTTCGATTGCCTGGAGCACGTTCCGCATTCCAGTTATCTTAACAGGATTTTGAATCATAATATCTTCCGCCATCAATAGTTCAGGATTGTTCCAAACTCTCCGTTTTCCAATAAAACTTTCCACAAAGTCATTGGCAGGATTTTTTAAAATATTTTCGGGTGTATTATACTGGAGAATATCACCATCTTTTAAAAGACAAATCTTATCTGCTATTTTAATAGCTTCATCCATATCATGAGTAACAAAGATAATCGTCTTATTTAATTCTTTTTGCATTTGGAATAATTCGTCTTGGAGAGAGCTCCTGGTAACTGGATCTAATGCACTGAACGGTTCATCCATCAAAATAATATCGGAATTGGTGGAAAAGGCACGTGCAACACCTATCCGTTGCTGCTGACCACCGCTTAACTCCTTCGGATAACGGTGCATGTATTCCTTTGGATCCAATCCAACCATCTCAAGCAATTCCTGTGTTTTCTTGGCAATTGAACTTGGATCTTCACCCTTTAGCTTCGGAATTAACTCTAAATTTTCCCGAATAGACATATGTGGAAATAAACCCGTATTTTGAATAACATAACCGATATTTCTTCGGAGCTCAATGGGATTTATTTTGGAGATATCCTTCCCATTAACGTAAATTTCCCCGGAAGTCGGCTGAGTCAATTTGTTAATCATTTTGAGTAAAGTGGTCTTACCACATCCGCTCGGGCCAATAAATACAACCAACTGACCTGCTTCAATGTCCAAGGTAAAAGAGTTAATAATAGTTCTTGAACGGTATTTCTTAATGATGTTTTTAAACTGAATCAATTTCATTCCTCCTTGTAAAATATTTACCAGTTTTAATGAAACAACTTAATGGTAACATGAAAGTTGGTAGTTTGTCGAATAGGATTCGAATTGTAATATTTTTAAAACAAATATATAAATAGCTTAATAATGTTAAGAATTGATAATGAAAATATCATAATGCTAATACAGGAATAACAATAAATGTTAAAATGAAAATAAAGTTAAAAAAGAGGAGAATACAAGATGAGATTTGTAAGAGAAAAATTAAGCATTAAATCTGTTCTTTTCCTCGTGGTAGCCTATATTTTAATCCAGATTCCGATTCTTGGAAATTATATCGCAGTAATCAATACGCTCATACATGAATCCGGACATGCTTTGATTGCTCTTTTTGGAGGAAATGTTGAAAGAATATCCTTATTCATGAATGCTGAAGGAGTTACTTATAGTAAACAATCAACCTGGATTGGCAGCTTTTTCACAAGTATGGCAGGCTATGTTTTTTCATCGTTTATGGCCTTTCTATCTTTCTGGTTGATTGGAAAAAAGAAATACACAATTTTTATTGACATTTTACTTGGTTTTATCGTAATGAATCTTATTTTTTGGGTTCGTAATCCATACGGATTATTTTGGCTTTGCTCATTCGGTGTAATCTTCCTGTTTTTACTCATTAAAGGGAGCCCAAATCTAATAAACAATCTCTTGCTTCTAATCGCATCGATCCTGCTGGTAGATTCAATTAAAAGTGCTTACGAAATTTTAATGATCAGTCTTGTTGATCCAGGTGCAGCAGGAGATGCTTCAAATCTTGCCCATATAACCGTTTTGATTCCTGCTCAACTATGGGGAATATTTTTCTTCATTCAAGCCGTATGGTTTGGATTTATAGGATTGAAAAAAGGGTTTTTTAAAATTGGAATAGATGTAAAAAGATACAGGTAGACGTTGTTCATTCGTCTACCTGAAAGGAACTTATAGTAATAGATTATTTTTGCATGTCTTTTTTCGTGATTTCACTGCGAATGCTTGTTTCTTTAGAGAATTCTGCATCCTGCTTCTTATTGTTTGGGTATTTATTCATGCGTTCGCGGTTGTCATTTCGATTTGTCATAATTATCCTCCTTTCAAATCTCTTCGGTGTTTATTTTGTACAAAAAAGAGCTTTTTAGTCTATTTTTATAGATTTTCGATTATACGCATTTTTGTGCAAAAAGTGGAAGCCAACCGTAAAACAATACGGTTGGCTTCCTTTTTCTACTATTTTGTTTCCTATTTGCAATGAGATCGTCCTAAAGCACTTGCTTGATAGCATCACTGTATTCTGATGTAAGATTGTTGATGATTTCTTGGACAGGTAAAATTTCCTTGATTTCATCTACTCTAGCACCTGCAAAAACAAGTCCGTTTTCTACATCACCCGAGACAGATGTAAGTAAAGAATCGAGCGTACAAAAACGGTAAGAACAATTTTTTAGGCAATCATGGCATTTAGCAATTTTCAATTTGTCCGGTCCGTTAATAATTTTGGTGAAATTATTTATAATCGCTCTACCTTGCAAACCGACGGTCGTTTTGACCAAAACAGTATCCTCTTTATTTGCATCAACATATTTTTGTTTAAAAGCGAAAGGGGCATCACATTCCTCACTTGCTACAAACCTAGTTCCCATTTGAACTCCTGATGCTCCCATTCCAATTGCTTTTGCAATATCTCCGCCCGTCATGATACCACCTGCGGCAATGACAGGTATGGAAACTGCCTCTATAACCTCCGGAAGGATTTCGAACATAGGTCTGTCCGTTCCTAAATGGCCACCTGCTTCAAAACCTTCAACAACAATTGCCGCAGCTCCAAGTCTTTCGGAAATTCTAGCCAGTTTCGCTGAAGAGACAATAGAAATAACGGGAGTACCGGTTTGTTTTCCCCACGCATACATATCTCTTGAGATCCCGGCACCGGATATGATAAAATCAACTTTTTCTTCCAAGGCAGCCTTCATTTTTTCAGCAAAATCATTCATAGCAAACAATACGTTTACGCCAATGTATCCAGCGTCTTTCATAAGACTTTTTGCTTTTTTTATATGTTCACGCATTTCTTCTACCGAAATTCCTGTTCCGGAAATAATCCCGATTCCCCCGGCATTTGCGACTGCGGAAGCCAATTTACTTAATGAAATACCAACTCCCATTCCACCTTGAAGGATTGGAACTTTTGGCATCATATGACCTATTTTTAGCTGTGGAAAGTTCAATTCAAAACCCCGTTTCAATTGATATTATTAATTGACTTCTTTTGAATAGTACCATCATATTTTAGAAATGTATGTGATTTTTGTTACCTGGTCATAGAAGTTGATTTTAACAAATATAAGAAATGCTGGAAAACTTAAGAGGGAAATATGTAAGAATCTTTTTAAAAAATTCCTCTTGAAAAGCGCTTTCATTCAGTCTATACTATAAATAAATCGATTTACTAAACCGATTTACTAAAACGATTTATAAAAATCACTGAAAGGAGCTATCTTATGACAAATGTGATTGTTCCGTTAAATGCCTTTAAAAGATTAGAAGTTTTGAAGAATGGGCAGGCATCATTCATAAAAGTAATTGCAGAATCCGGAGCTTTTGGTGTTGAAATTCGCCGTGAGCTGCTGCCGGAGAAAGAATTACAACTGGATAGAATTAAAAGTGAAATTAAAAAATACGACCTCTTTACGGTATATTCTGCTCCAATTGAATTATGGCGAGAAGACCTTTCTTTAAATAAAGAGGAACTCGCGAATGTATATAAAGAAGGTTATGATCTTGGAGCCAGGTGGATAAAAGTATCATTAGGGCATTTTGAAAAAGTTCAATCAGATGTTTTGCTTCTAAAAAACTTCTTAAATCGGTATCCGGAGATGCAATTATTGGTTGAGAATGATCAAACTCAATATGGAGGTGATGTAAAACGTTTGAAAGAATTTTTTGAAAGCGCCATCCTAAATGATATATCAGTTAAAATGACATTTGATGCAGGGAACTGGTTTTACTCTAATCAAGATGTAGATTTAGCTTTAAGTAAACTTGCACCTTACGTGCTTTATCTCCATTTAAAACAAGTAGAAAATCATGACGGAGAACTGTGTACCGTGCCGTTACAAAATGAAGGGAATAGTAGTTGGATGAAAGCTTTTTTCCAACTCCCAAGCAATATTATGAAAGCACTTGAATTTCCGATTGAACCGAAAGAAAAAACAGCAGAGTATATAAATTTTATTAAAGAATTTGCAAAGGAAAGTGAGGCAGTTTCATGCAAAAGCTAGATGTGATCACCTTTGGAGAAGCGATGGCGATGTTTATTGCGGACCATCCGGGCTCCTTACATGAAGTCAAACAATTCAAACGTGAGCTTGCGGGGGCGGAAACAAATGTAGCAATCGGGCTTGCACGTCTCGGTTTCAGATCAGGTTGGGTTAGCAATGTAGGAAATGATGCTTTTGGGAAATTTATCATTGAAAGACTCAAAAATGAAAACGTTGATATTAACCGAGTTTTAATCGATGATAACCATCCTACAGGATTTCAATTAAAATCAAAAGTTCTGACAGGGGATCCGGAAGTACAGTATTTTCGGAAGGGTTCTGCCGCAAGTCATTTGAGTGTTAATGATTTTAATGAAGAATATTTTAACGCAGCAAGGCATTTGCATATGACCGGAATTCCATTGGCACTTTCAAAAGAGACGAGAGAATTTGCAAAACAGGCATTATCTTTTATGAAGAAGGAGGGCCGAACGATTTCATTTGATCCCAATCTTCGCCCAACACTGTGGTCAAGTAAAGAAGAAATGGTAACCGTAACAAATGAAATTGCCTTTCAAGCAAACTATGTTTTGCCCGGTATTTCTGAGGGGGAACTTTTGACGGGCTTTAAAAATCCGCGGGATATTGCTTCTTTTTATTTAGAAAAAGGTGTAGAGCTTGTAGTTATTAAGCTTGGTGAAGAAGGAGCTTTTTATAAAACACAACTTGAGGAAGGAATCGTACAGGGATTCAAGGTTCAAAGAGTAGTAGATACCGTTGGAGCCGGAGATGGTTTTGCAGTTGGTGTAATTTGCGGCATGTTAGATAGCCTCTCTATACATGATGCGGTTATTAGGGGAAATGCGATAGGTTCATTAGCAGTTCAAGCACCTGGGGATCACGATGGCTATCCAACGAGGAAGCAATTGTGTAGCTATATAGAAAATAATTTACAGGGAGTGAAGTAAATGAAACAGACTATTGCAAAACAAAGATGGATTCGCCTTATTCCAATCGCTTTTATCACGTACAGTCTTGCCTATCTTGATCGTGCAAACTATGGATTTGGTGCAGCAGCGGGCTTAGCAAAGGATCTTCATATTACACCTGGCATTTCATCATTATTAGGTTCACTTTTCTTCTTAGGCTATTTCTTTTTCCAAATACCAGGTGCAAGCTATGCGGAAAAAAAGAGTGCAAAAAAGCTGATTTTCTGGTCTTTGATTCTATGGGGAGGATTAGCTTCTGCAACAGGACTTATTACTAATATAAAGCTATTATTTGTAATCCGTTTTACTCTTGGAGTTGTTGAAAGCGCTGTTATGCCGGCAATGCTTGTGTTTTTAAGTCACTGGTTTACAAAAGCAGAACGTTCCCGTGCCAATACTTTTTTAATCTTAGGAAACCCGGCAACTGTGTTATGGATGTCAATTGCATCAGGCTATCTTCTAAAATCTTTTGGCTGGAGATGGATGTTTATTCTGGAAGGGCTTCCAGCTGTGGTTTGGGCATTTATTTGGTTGAAAGTAGTTAATGATAAACCAAAAGACGCGAAATGGTTGACAGGTCAAGAAAAAAGGGATCTTGAATTCCAGTTAGAAAAAGAACAAGAAGGCATAAAGGCCGTTAAGAATTATCGTGAAGCATTTAAATCAAAGCCGGTGATTTTACTAAGTATCCAATATGCTTTATGGAGTATTGGAGTATATGGGTTCGTCATGTGGCTTCCTTCGATTATAAAGGCAGCCCCGAATATGGGCATTGTCGAAACAGGCTGGCTATCCTCTGTACCATATATTTTAGCCGTTACCTTAATGTTAGTAGCTTCTTATTTCTCTGATAAAACCTTAAACCGTAACGCTTTTGTTTGGCCATTTCTATTGATTGGTGCAGTCGCGTTTTATATCTCTTATGCAATTGGAACACAACATTTTTGGATTTCCTTTATCCTTTTAATAATTGCCGGTGGTGCTATGTATGCGCCCTATGGTCCATTCTTTGCGATTATTCCGGAAATCCTGCCTCGCAATGTTGCCGGTGGTGCCATGGCCCTGATTAATAGTATGGGTGCATTAGGTTCATTTGTTGGTTCCTATGTTGTAGGTTACTTAAATGGCGCAACGGGTGGATTTGGAGCATCATATATTTTCATGGCAGGATCGTTATTCCTTTCAGCTTTACTAACCATCTGGGCAATTAATTCGGCAAAAAAACAGAGTAAATCATCAGATGTAAAAGTAAGCGCTTAAAAATATTTATTGAATTAGAGGATGACTTAACCATATGAGTCATCTTCTTTTTTATTAAACTGGATAATGAAGGCTAATACCGCTAAAATGAAGTCAATGAAACATGTTGAAAGAGTTGATAAAATGGAAAGAGTCACAATGGCAGATGTTGCAAAAGAAGCGGGTGTATCAAAAAGCACCGTTTCACAGTTTTTAAATAATCGTTTTGAATATATGGGTGATAAAACAAAAATTAAGATTGAAGAGGCGATTGCAAGGCTGGGTTATCAACCCAATTATATCGCCAGAAGTTTAAAACAAAAGCGAACCTCAATGGTTGGAATTATAGTGGCTAACATTATGCATCGTTTTTCAACGGAGGTAAGTCGTGCAATAGAAGATTTTTTTCATAAACATGATTTGCATGCAATTGTATGTAACGCTGACGATGACCCGGTGAAAGAAAAAAAATATATTGAAATGCTAAGGGCCAAGCAGGTGGATGGACTCATTATTTTTCCCACAGGGCATAATAACGATTTGTATAAAAGCATGATAAAAGAGGGATATCCTGTCGTGTTTATGGATAGGAGAGTATCGGATCTTGATGCATATTCGGTTGTTACAGACAATATGGAGTCTACTTATAAGGCTGTCATGGAACTAATTAATAAAGGAAACCGAAAAATCGCATTTGCTGTCCAGCCGCTTACGATTAGCACACGGATAGAACGATTAGAAGGCTATAAAAAGGCATTGCTGGAATCGGGTTTGGAAATTAACCCTGATTTTGTTTTAGAAGCAAGTATTTCTGTAATGAAAATGAGACTTGAAAAACTCTTTTTACTAGAAGCTCGGCCTACTGCGTTATTTGCGGCGAATGATCGTGTATTTCTGGAGGTAGTAGAATTTCTGCAGGAAAAAGGAATAAAGTTGGGTAGAGAAATTGATTTAATTGTATTTGATAATATCCCATTTGCCCATTTGATCGAGTCACCGATTTCATTCATTGTTCAACCGGCGTTTGAGATGGGGAAAATGGCAGCTGAATTATTGTTTGCCCAAATTAATAAAACGGATGATGTGCCTAAAGAATTTGTTTTTCCAAGCAAGATTCTTATTTGTTAACTTCTCCTGAAAAATAAAAGCAATCGGAGTGAATGCCGATTGCTTTTATTTTTCCATATTGTATTAGGACAACACTCATGAAACTACTAATCTTTTTTCAAGTATTAGATTGAAAAACGCTTACAAAAGCATTATAATCTTTATAAACCGATTTAGTAAATCGATTTACTAAATTGAAAAGGAGTTAGTATTGTGAAAATTCAATTAGCATTAGACAGACTGGAAATAGAAAAAGCAATCCAATTAACAAGGATAGTTGAGAATTCTATTGATTGGATTGAAGTTGGAACTTCTTTAATAAAAGAATTTGGTATCGCCAGTATTAAAGAAATAAAAAAAGCTTTTCCCGATAAAGTAATCGTTGCCGATATTAAAACGATTGATAATGCCCGTTATGAATTTGAAATGTGTTTTGATGCAGGTGCTGATGTAGCTACAGTTATGGGAGTGTCCCCTCTTGTTACAATTGATACCTGTATCGAAGTAGCCGGACGTTTTAATAAAAAAGTCATGATTGACTTATTAAATACCTCTGAGAAACAAAAGGGATACTTAAAGATTTATAAGGAAGCGATATTTTGTGATCATGTTAGTAAGGATGAACAAGAGGAATCGGGATCAAACAATCTGAGGACGAGAAAGGGCGTTCTTGAAGATAGCTCTCTTCAGATTGCCATTGCCGGTGGAATTACTTTTGAATCGTTAATAACCCTAAAACAAAAGATGAATCCAGCTGTTACGATTATCGGGTCTGCAATTACCAAAGCAAAAGACCCTGCAGGTGCTGCCGAAAAATTTAAACAACTAATTTTACAAATGGAGGGTATGTAGGTCATGAAAGTAATTCCGACAATTTTGAAAGAAATTGAAACAGTGTTAAGTCAGGTGGAACAAGAACAGCTTCGGGAAATAGCTAATCGCTTGAAGAACGCAAAACGAATTTTTGTAGTTGGAGAAGGGCGGTCAGGACTTATGGCAAAATCATTTGCCATGAGGCTAATGCATTTAGGAGCAACTGTTTATGTAGTAGGGGAAACAATCACACCTTCGATTGGAGAAGGTGATATTTTAGTAGCTGTTTCCGGATCAGGAACAACGAAAAATGTAGTTTGGACATCAGAAAAAACAACGACAATCGGTTGCCCGGTTTTAGCTGTTACGACTAGCCCGGAGTCGCCTCTAACTGCTGTTGCCGAACAGATTCTTCATATCCCGGCCGCAACGAAGTATCGCCGGGAGAATGAGTTAAAAACGATTCAACCACTTGGCTCATTGTTTGATCAATGCGTGCATATTCTCTTTGATACAATTTGTCTTTTATTTAGTGAACTTAATCAAGTCGACCATCAACAAGCTTTTAACCAGCATAGTAATTTAGAATAATACAAGAGTTTAGCAAAGAAAGCTTGGTGGTTACCAAGCTTTCTTTACTAATTGGTTATATATTCTTATCTCCGTTAATAATTTCGGATAATATTTTATAAGACTGTAGTCGGTCTTGATGATCAAAGATTTGTGCATTCACAATCATTTCATCTGCCTGGGTCTCATCAAGAAAAGCTTGAAGTTTCACTTTGACAGTATCCGGACCGCCAATTATTGAAGAGCCCAATCGTTGTTCTAATAATCCTTTTTCGTAATCGGTACATAGAGACTCCATATTTTCAACAGGTGGTTGAAGAGGACCTGGAGTATTGCGGAGTAGGGACAAAAATTGTTGTTGCATCGATGTTGAAAGCCATTTTGCCTTTTCATCTGATTCCGCTGCAATCACATTTACACCTACCATAGCGTATGGCTTAGAGAGAACTTCAGATGGTCGGAACTGACTTCTGTAAAGCTCAAGTGCCGGTTTTGTATATTCAGGTGAAAAATGGCTAGCAAATGAAAACGGCAGACCTAAATGTGCAGCTAATTGGGCACTAAAACCGCTGGAACCTAACAGCCAGATAGGTATATTTAATCCTTCTCCAGGGATGGCTCGTACAAACTTTTTCCCTGAAGATGGATTGAGGTAGGCACGGAGTTCTTCCAATTGTTCAGGGAAGTCTTGACCATCACCTCGACGGTCCCTTCGTAAGGCATGAGCCGTCAGTTGATCGGTGCCTGGTGCACGACCAAGTCCAAGGTCAATTCGACCGGGAAACAATGATTCAAGCGTTCCGAATTGTTCAGCAATGACAAGCGGTGCATGGTTAGGCAGCATTATTCCTCCTGAACCCACACGAATGGTCGAAGTTCCCGCAGCTACATGCCCAATTACTACCGAAGTAGCTGAACTTGCAATTCCAGGCATATTATGGTGTTCTGCAAGCCAGTACCGTTTATATCCCCATTTTTCAACATGGCGGGCAAGATCCAGTGTGTTTTGCAAGGAATCAGCTGGAGTACCACCTTCAATAATGGGGGAAAGATCAAGAACGGAATAGGGTATAGAATTTATATGTTTACTTTCATTACTGTTTTGAAACATGATTTCATCTTCCTTCATTAGGATAATGAAATATTATCAATTATCAATAGTCTCTTTCAAGTTAGATGCCTGTTGAAGTTAATGGCTTAGAAGGTAGAGGGCTTTATTCACCGGCATGTTAAAGTGTTAAAAACCGAAAAATACACTGACGAAGTTTTTCTTTTTTGGTTTCTTTTTTTGTTTGTTTTGATTAATTAGTGGTTCGATTGAATGGGGGTTTTTTAGTCCATTAAATTGACTTTGAATAATTTCTAGTTGGTGAGTTAATTTTTTTACCTGATTCTGCAAGTCTTCAATTTCATGGCGGTGCTGCAGGAGTTGGTAGGAAGCAACTGAATCGGCTTTATCATACAGTCTGAGTTCCAACTCACTAACTTTTTTAACCAATTTTTCAAAAGCTTGATTATCTTCTTCTGCTTTAACAATCCCTTTTCGAGGTTTTTTCTCTTGAATTGGTGCAATTTCCTGCAAAATAGCTCCATTTTGAATTTGTCCCTGTATTTTTTTTAACACTTCAATATCTTCATTATTAAAGAAATAATGGCCGCGTTCATTCCGTTCCATCGGCAATTTAAGCTGTTTTACCCAACGTTGAATGGTGCTGGAAGAAACCCCTAATAATTTTGCAACTTCACTTGTATTCATATTGAATCCCCCCATTGATAAAATAGGTCATCAATTCGCGACTAAAAATCTTCTTCAAATTTCTTTTCAATCCAATTCAACTTCTATTATTAAGACCAGAATTTCCACCATTTTTTTTCTTTTGCTGAAGCAACATCTCTAAAGCTTGATAACATATTTTGAAAGGCAACTTCTCGTTGTGTTATTTCATGGCGAAATTGTTCACGCTCTTCGACAAAGTGTTCACGGTCCTTTGAAATCGCCTCAGTAAGACTGTATATTTCATTATTTGTAACATCAACATAATGAGTCAATTCTTCAGTTGTTTCGGAAATTTGCTTGGAAAGAGTAAAAATTTCTTCAGATGTCTCAATCGAAACATTCGTGATACGGTTAGATAGATACTGCAAAGAATCAGTCATATGTTCAGAGGATTTTTCGATTGTTCCCGTAAGTTCTTGAATCCCGGCTTTTGTATTTTCAGTCGATTTGTAAATGGAATCTGTGACAGACTTAACTGTATAATAAGTTCCTTTTGAAATCTCTTTTTTGACCTCATCTAATACCTCCTTTCGAACGACACTTCGGATTTCGGCTTTTACCTCATTTAAGAAATTTTCCTTGTATGTATCCATCGCATCGAAAAATTGATCGGTATTTTGAATCCCGGCTTCGTCAGAAGAAATCCGGGCCGCTTCATGGGATAGAATGGACAAGGAAGTTTCAGGTTCAGTTTCAGGTTCTGGTTCCTGTATTTCATCAACAGTTTCGCTTTCAGGCTCGAGTCTTTTTTGTAACCAATCTTTAATTACTTCTATTCCAAGCTTATTAGCGTACATCAGTTTGATTTCATGAAGAAGATTAATCTCCCCATCTGTATAAATTCTTGCCCCTTGTTTAGTTCGGGGAATTACGAGTAGTCCATTAAGGTCTTTTTCCCACTGGCGGATTGTCCCTGGTGGCACCTTTATTTTTTTGGCAACCTCTTTCATCGCATAGGTTCGCATAAAGTTCAATCCTTTCTATCGAAAATACATAATTTTTTAACATCTATGGTAAGTAATTCACCATACAGTAGTCCATTTTCCTGCTTCATGACAAAAGCTATCAAAACAAGACGGAAATCACGAAATAACAACATATTCTTCCAAAATGAGCATCCATTACGAAAAAAACAAAAAATTATTGTGAATAGTAAAAAAAAAGTCTAAAATTTAGAGTGTAAAAGATATGGAAAGAAGGATCAAAATGTGGATAGCAGCAGCATTTGTGACAATGATTTGTTTTGGAACCAACAATACTATTTTTAAGTGGAGTACTGGCAAGGGTCTATCAAAAATACATATTCAATTCTTCTTTTATTTTGTTGCCTTTTTAATAACGTTAGGGATCGGTTTCTTTTATGGGACGGCCACTATAAATATACTAACCATTTTGCTGGGAACGTTAATTGGAATTTTAAATGCAAATGGCAATATTCAAATGTCAAAAGCATTTGAAAAAGGACCGGCCAGCTTGACTTCACCATTAATAGGAACCAATGCTATTTTTCCGATTTTAAGTGCAGGAATTATTTTTCATGAAAAAATTACGATTTTGCAATGGATTGGAATCGTCGTCATGCTTGGATCCGCAATGGCCATCCAGTATTCACCTGCTAAAAATCGGAAAACAAGTTACGCTCCTTGGATGATCCGAGTTTTAATGGCCATTTTTTCTTTTGGCGTATTAGGAATATTAATGAAAACCTCGTCCTACCTCCATATAAATCCAATTAATATATTAATCTCGATGTATGGAGGAGGCTCTGCCTATTTAGCGATTTGTAGTTTTCTAAGGAATGAAAAATGGAAAAAATCTGAAGTAAATATCGGAGCTTTAGTTGGATTAATTAGCATCCTGGGATATAGTGCCTATTTCTATGCGCTACAGTCCGGGACAGCAAGTATTGTTTTTCCGGTTGTTAGCTTAAATTGTTTGGTAGTTGTCTTCGCCGGGTACTGGATTTTCAAGGAAAAACTGAAATTTTACCAAATTATTGGTGTTTTTGCAGCTTTACTCGGAATTATTTTTACAAAAATATAAAAAATTATTTAAAGACATTAAAATAATGTGGGTTTAGGGATGAAGCATATGACCATAACATAAATTTTTTTGAGAAGTCTGTGCCTAGGCTCCATATAATTGTTGAAAAAAATGGTGGAATGACAAAGCTTATAATGTGGGATGATTCCAATTAATTCAGCATACAATTAACTATTAGTTTAAAAAATTTTCCAAATGAATTTTGCTATTATTTTATGCTATGAAAATATTATTTTTATGGTATAGTAAGTAACGGAAATATATATAATCCGCATTTCTAGCGGTAGAGGTTCTAGCACCCCTCTCAAAAAAAACTAAGAGAAACAGTACTGCTTTCTTAGTGGTGCTGTTTTTCTATTTTAAGGAGAATGAAAAAGATGGAAAACAGTAAAGCGCTTGTTGTATTTAGCGGTGGTCAGGACAGTACGACTTGTTTATTTTGGGCTTTGGACCGATTTAAAGAAGTAGAAGCAGTCACTTTTGATTATAATCAACGGCACAGCCTTGAAATTGAGTGTGCCAAAAATATAACGAAAGAGCTTGGAGTAAGGCACCACATTCTGGATATGGCTCTTTTAAATCAATTAGCTCCAAGTGCGTTAACCAGAGATGACATTGAAGTGAAAGAAGGAGAAGATGGTGAACTTCCATCATCCTTTGTACCCGGAAGGAATTTAATCTTCTTATCATTTGCGGGAATTTTGGCAAGCCAAATTGGTACTGCACATATTGTCACCGGTGTTTGTGAAACCGACTTTAGCGGGTATCCGGATTGCAGAGATGTTTTCGTAAAATCACTTAATGTAACATTAAACCTATCAATGAATTCACAGTTTGTTATTCATACACCACTTATGTGGCTAAATAAGGCGGAAACTTGGGAATTAGCGGATACTCTTGGTGCTTTAGACTTCGTCAGGGAAAAAACCCTTACTTGTTATAACGGAATTATTGCTGATGGTTGTGGAGAATGTCCTTCCTGTAACCTAAGGCAAAGAGGCTTAGAGGCATACTTGAAAGCTCGAAAGGAGTTTTAAAGCTATGTACGGTTTTCGAATTGTTGATAAACTCCAAAAAATTGATGAAGATATTAAAAAAGACCAATTAAAATATCATTCTAAGCGAGTATTAGTTAGTAAGGAATTTACCTTTGATGCTGCCCATCATTTACACAATTATGAGGGGAAATGTAAGAATTTGCATGGGCATACCTATCGAGTGATTTTTGGCTTAAGCGGATTTGTTGATGAACGCGGCTTAATGATTGATTTTGGCGATATTAAGGAAATTTGGAAAAATGAAATTGAAATTTTTCTTGATCATAAATATATAAATGAAACCTTGCCGCCAATGAATACTACTGCAGAAAATATGGTTGTTTGGATATATGAAAAAATGTCAGTGTCCCTGCAAAAAGAAGATAGAAAGAAGCAGTATAATGGGGCAAGAGTTGAATTCGTTCGATTGTTTGAAACCCCAACTAGTTACGCTGAAGCCAGAAGGGAGTGGATGGAGTGTGAGTAAAATACCTGTAATGGAAATTTTCGGGCCGACCATCCAAGGCGAAGGCATGGTAATTGGACAGAAAACGATGTTTGTTAGGACCGCAGGCTGCGATTATTCCTGCAGTTGGTGTGATTCATCATTCACCTGGGATGGTACGGAGAAAGATGACACAAAAATGATGAATGCAGATGAAATTTGGGATGAACTAAAGCGTCTGGGGGGAAATGGATTCTCTTATGTAACCATTTCAGGTGGTAATCCCGCATTATTAAAAAATCTAAATAGCTTTATTGACCTTTTAAAAGAAAATAATATTAAAGTTTGTTTGGAAACACAGGGTAGCAAGTGGCAGGATTGGTTTTTCGATATTGATGAACTAACGATTTCACCAAAGCCGCCAAGCTCCCGAATGGAAACTGATTTTGATGTATTAGATACAATTATTAAAAGATTGGCAGATAACAATCATGAAAAACATTTCAGTTTAAAGGTTGTCATTTTCGATGATCAGGACTATGAATATGCCAAAAGGGTTTATAAACGATATCAAAATGTTCCATTCTTTTTACAGGTTGGAAATGATGACATATTTACCAATAATGATCAGGAGTTAGTAAGACGTCTTTTAAATAAATATGAATGGTTGATTGATAAGGTCATCGCTGACCATGAATTTACGAATGTAAAAGTTCTGCCCCAATTGCACACCTATTTGTGGGGGAATAAAAGAGGGGTATAAAGAAAAAGCCTATCCAATTTCAATTTCCGGATAGGCTTTTTTTGTTCTGGAAACAATAGGTGAGAGCAACATTTCTAAGAACAAGTGGGTGTATTATGAAAAAGTTATTAATCCTTTGTTGTGTTATTTGGGGATTTCCAGCTTCGGTTTTTGCTCAGCAAAAAGTACCGATTTTGATTTATCATTCGATAGACGAATACAATGGTCATGGTATAAAGGAGCTATATGTAACACCTGAAAATTTTGAAAAACAAATGACCTATCTCAAAGTTCATGGGTATACCCTATTAACTTTTGAACGCTGGCAAGAGAGGAATAAAGTAAATAAACCTATTTTCATTACCTTTGATGACGGTTATAAAAATAATTTGAAGGCATTTACGATATTTCAAAAATTGAAGACGGAGCATTTTAAGCCAACAGGTACCATATTTGTTATCTCTGATTTTATTGGTCGTTCTAATCGATTATCGAAAGCTGATTTAAAATTGATGGCAGACTCCGGCATCATCTCGATCCAGTCGCATACCGCAACACACCCTGATTTGACCAAAATTGATAATTTTGAATATGAACTGAGAGGATCAAAGGAAAAAATCGAAAAAATATCAGGGAAACCAGTGATTGCTCTTGCTTATCCTTATGGAAATTTTAATGAAAAGGTAGTCACGGAGACAATGAAATACTATCGTTTTGGGATTACTACGACACCGGAATTATTTTCTGAAAAAGGCATTAAAAACGAACATTATTACATACCTCGAATCTACGTGAAATATTCAACAACACTCGAAGATTTTGTAAAAGTCTTGAAGGCTGAATAAAGATATATATTAATAAATAGGCGAATATGCTCTTTGTAAAGGGGGCATCTCGAATGGACACAATTAGTGTGTGGGAAGAACATCTATTTTGGTTAGAAATTCTACAGGATCATGCAATTTTTGTACGTGATTATTTATCGACTGAAGAAAAAAAGGAAATTTCCATTGCAGAAAACTTTATTCTTTCATTTGAGGTGGTACTCAACTTACTTAAAAATATTAATCCAGTTATGGTATTAACATCAGATGAGGCAATTTCCTTTGCAAAGCAATCTTACAAAGTTACCTATGAATATTACCGATTTGAAGGGCATTTGCAAAATCTAAGAATTAAAAACAAGGTTAATCTTAATCTATCTCCAACTTATTTGAATGGGACTTTAAATGAAAACCAGGAATATTTACGGTTATTGACATACTTCATTAATGGCAAGAAACCTTTACCATTAATGCTGGATCAGCTGTTGGATTTGTGGCTGGAGGATCAGCTGGGACACATCATTTTATTGCGGAATCTCATCGACCCAATAGAATTAGCGGTTGAAAAACAAACAGATAGGTATGCACAGAAGTTTCAGATGTTTATTTTGCAGAATCATCATGTGAAAGGATTTCTAAGATTTACCGAACAGGGATTTCCACGACAAAAGGAACTAGCCTTGGAGGTCGGACAAACGGTAATCGAAATGAACGATTATATAAGATCTGTTGTGAAAAAGTACAGAGGAGAGAGAATACTAAATAAAACGACCTTAAGGTTTTTAGAACATCATTTTCCTGAAACCTGTTATTTTGTTAGAAAACTGGCAGAATTTGCACCTGAACTTCAGAAAGAAAGTACTCAATGCTCTTTAAGAAAACCATCATTTGGATAAACTGAATTTATTAATCATAGGAAAGGAGGAAACAGGAGCAATTTATTTGTCGTTGTTCGTGCTTAAAATCATAGCCACAAACACACCATTCTATGAGTTTGAAACCAGAGTAGAGAAGCGCGAACAACTTTGATTAACAATTATTATATTAAACTATTATTTTTAAAAACTGATGACTAGAATGTTAATAAATTGTAACGATTAATCCAAGAATGGGGTATCATATAAAAAATTAATAATGAAAAAACTTTGTAAACTTTGCGAAACTTCCATGTAATCATACATCTATATAATGAAGTAAGCAGAATTAGACTTTATTAGGCAGGTGTTTATATGGAAGAAACGATCGTAAAATCCTATTTGCAAAAGTCTCTGGAAGAATGGAAGGATGATATTTCTCTCGTACTGGATGAAATTGCAAAAGAATATGACGAAGTAGCACAGGAGTTGAAAGTATACTCCTACAAATATGGCATTACAAAGCAGGTGATCCAATCAACTGTTAACGAAGAGATTATCGAAAAAATTCGTCAAATGTACCATAAACCTTTTGAAGAAAGCTATAATCAGCTTAAAGAATACATACGTGACCTAGAAGAAAAAAGACGAGTATTTCAAATGTTTATTCAGAAAATTGATGAAGTGACGAGAAAAGAGTCCGCTAAAATATCTTAATAAAAGGTAAAAGCAGTCAGGCAATTTTTGTTCAGGCTGCTTTTTTCTTTTGAAGAAAATCTACATTTGTACAGATGGAACCTGCACTAAAGCGCTTTGCATATATTGATTAACAGGATTAAGTAGCGAGGTGAAACAAATGATCACCGCAAAGATCGGCAGTAAAACCTATCGAATGTTTAAAAATCTCGAAGAATATTTTGATAACTTTCGGTCGCAGGTTATTGGTATGAACCAGGAATTTGATTCTCCCTACGGGAAGAAAAAAATTATTTATGCGGATTGGACCGCCAGTGGGCGGTTATATAGGCCGATTGAACAAAAAATTTCTGAGGTTTTTGGTCCTTATATGGCCAATACTCATACAGAATCAAATATTACCAGTTTAATGATGACTGGAATCTATAAACAATCTAGAAAAATAATAAAGGAACATGTTCATGCAGATGAAAATGATGTCGTTATTCTTGATGGATTTGGTATGACAGCTGTAATCAATAAATTTCAAAGAATTATAGGAATAAGAGTACCGGAACAAATGAAGAAGCGTTTGGTTCTTTCCGAACAAGAACGACCAATAATTTTCCTGACACATATGGAGCATCATTCTAATCAAACCTCTTGGCTGGAAACGTTGGGTGATGTCGTAATCCTGAGTCCTGACCTTAACGGCGAAGTGGACGTTTATCAGCTTGATCAGCTACTTCATCAATATAAGGATCGTAAAATCAAAATTGGTTCTTTTACGGCCTGTTCCAATGTAACGGGGATACAGACTCCCTACCATAAACTGGCCAGAGTCATGCATCAACATGGTGGCCTCTGTTTTGTTGATTTTGCTGCTTCTGCACCCTATGTATCCATTGATATGCATCCTAAAGATCCTTTGGAAAAGCTGGATGCCATTTTTTTCTCGCCTCATAAGTTTCTTGGGGGACCGGGGACAAGTGGTGTTTTAGTCTTTGACTCAAGATTGTATGTTAATAACATTCCTGACCATCCGGGAGGAGGGACAGTAACCTGGACGAATCCATGGGGTGAGCATCACTATTATTCTGATATTGAACTCCGCGAAGATGGGGGCACCCCTGGAATTCTTCAAGCAATTCGAATTGCGCTATGCTTAAATTTAAAGAACCAGATGAATGTTGAGAATATATTAAAAAGGGAAAAAGAATTATTAACCCTCTTACTGCCAAATTTAGAAGCAATACCGAACCTACACATCCTTGACGGGCATAAAAAAGACCGCTTGGGTATTGTCTCATTTTATATTGAAAATATTCATTATAATCTAATCGTTCGATTATTGAATGATCGGTTTGGTTTTCAGGTTCGCGGCGGGTGTTCGTGTGCAGGTACTTACGGGCATTATCTATATCATATTGACCAAAAAGCCTCTAAGGAAATTACAAATAAAATCGATCAAGGTGATTTATCGGATAAACCGGGGTGGGTCAGATTTTCCTTACATCCTGTTATGACAAACGCGGAAATAATGCATTTTGTAAAGGCCATAAAGGAAATAACAATTAATATTGAAGAATGGAAAAAAGATTATATTTATGATGTGTCAAGCAATGATTATTTTTATATAGATCACATTCGAGAAGATATGTCACCGCTTTTTCGGTTTGAATGGTAAAAGATAACGCCTATCCCAAGTCATAAGTGATAGGCGTTTTTTTAATGGATATGAACGAAATTCATTAGTGCTGGAATCAATGAAAATCCCCAAATTAAAGTAATCCAAGCTGCAAAAATCATTGCAAGAGTAGAAAAGGTTCCTTCCTGCTCTCCATACTCCATTGCTTTATTGGTACCGGCACCATGTGCAGCCATTCCCAATGCTAATCCTTTCGCAATCGGAGTTTTAATCGACAAGCCTTTAATCACCATTGGCCCGATGACACCGCCGATCACGCCGGTTAAAATAACAAAAACGGTTGTAAGCGTTGGAAGACCGCCTATTTCTTTGGATACCTCGATGGCAATTGGGGTCGTAATTGATCTTGGTAAAATACTTACCACAAAATCAGAATTCAAGTGGATTAATTTAGATAATCCAAAGGATGAAAAAATAGCAATGAGTGTACCTGCTGTAATACTAACTATAATATTTCCGATATATTTTTTTACCAATTGAAAATGCTTATAAATTGGAATCGCAAACGCGACGGTTGCTGGTCCAAGCATATAGGTCAGCCACTTGGTCGAAGATAAATAATCATTTGCTGAGACATGTATCAGGCTAATTAAACCGATTATAGCCAGTGGAGCAATTAATAGAGGATGGAAAAGCGGAAATGACCATTTCTTGTTAATCTTCTTCGTTAAACGGTAAAAAATATAAGTAGTTACAGTAAAAAAAATCATTTTCATAACGCACTCCTACTTTTCCGATTATAGAGTTTTTCGGCAACATAGGCCGTCGTGCCCATAACGATCATCGTACTAAAAATGATTAACACCACAGTTTCTATACCTTGCCAGCCTAAAATTTCCTTGTAATTAACAACCCCGACAGCGGAAGGGACAAAGAAAAGAAGCAATTCGGCTAAAAGCCATTTTCCGCCTTGTTCTACCCATTCAAGTTTTACAATATTAAGCATTAAAGCCAGGAATAATATAATTAATCCAATCATCGAAGCAGGAATAGGCACATTCACTACCGATTTAACGGCAACACCAATTAATAGAAAAAGATTAATAAATAAAATTTGTATTATGATTTTGATAAATTTCATCGTAACAACCTTCCTATATTAGAAAGGAGCTAATAAAGCTCCTTATTTTTGTAATTTATATAAGCCATGTTACGCTGAATTCCGTTATTCGTAAAATACATAATTAGAATAGTTGATATAACTTTTAGTTATGATGAAAAAATTGCTTTTCATTTACAATATAGTTGATTAACGTATGCCCTGCGTATGATATATAACGATCTTTTTTGGTAATGACAGCAAGCTTCCAAAGAATTGCAGGTCGGAGTTTTATTATTTTAATATCCGGATTCATCACGCGATTACAAATGGACTCCGGAAGAGCTGTAACACCCAGGTTCGCTGCCACCATTTCAGACATGAAGTCCCATTGCGAGCTTTTGAATAAAATCTTCGGCTCAAACCCCTGATTAATAAATTCGTCCCGCATAATTTCATGTAAAGCAAATTCCTCATTATAGAAAATAAACTCCTCATCCTTTAATTCATATAATTCAACAAACTCACGTGCTGCAAAACGATGCTTGTGATGTACCAACAATTTCATTTCTTCCTCAACAATCGGGTAAACATCAAATTTTTGTTCCTCAATCGGAAGAACCGCTACCCCTAATTCAAATTCTCCCTCCTCGACACTCTTTACAACCCTAGCACCACCGTATTCGGTTATATTGATATGAACGTTTGGAAATTGTTGATGAAATTTTGCAATCACTTTAGGAAAGAAAAGACTCCCAATAATGGGCGGAAGACCGATATGAATTTGTCCTCGTGAAAGGTTTGTCATATCGTTTAAAGTCGTAGACATTTCATCCATAAGCATCATCATCTTTTGTGCATATTCCATTACAATCAAACCTGCATCAGTAATATCACTCGTCTTATTTGTACGGATAATTAACGGCATCCCCAATTCAATTTCAAGCCCCTTGATCATCTTACTGAGAGCCGGTTGCGAAATATGAAGGGATTCTGAGGCTTTGGTGATGCTTTTATATTTTGCCACTTCCAAAAAATATTTTAAATGCCTAATTTCCAAAAAAACACCTCCAAACTACGACTTATTATAGCCGAAAAAAATAAAAGAAGATAATAAGTAAACGATTTTTAATAATCTCCTTGTTACATTCTAAAACACACTTAATATAAACATTCTCCGGATATGTAAGCAACGCCTAACATATCTCCGCATATGCTAAAAGAAAAAAAGGTGGGAAACCATGATTCATACAGTAAAGCCCGGTGAAACGATTGGTTCAATTTCTGCTAATTATCGGGTTAACTTGCACCGCCTCTATGCTGCAAATCCGGGAATAGGTCATTTATATGTTGGACAAAAAATTCAAATTCCAGGGCTGCCGGAGCCAAATACCATTCCATATTCAATCCAAATTTCTGTTGGAAAGCGCAGACTTGCGTTATATAAAAATGGAGGACTCGTGAAAATTTTTCCTATCGCTGTAGGAAAGATGCTGACAAATACACCCACTGGGGAGTATGTGATTGTTAATCGCCAATTGAATCCGGGAGGTCCTTTTGGGGTGATGTGGCTTTCATTATCAAGACAAGGCTATGGGATACATGGGACAAATGATCCAAGTTCGATTGGAAAAGCCGTTTCACATGGCTGTGTGAGGATGTACAATCGAGACGTTCTTCAACTTTCTGATACGGTTCCGAATGGAACGAGAGTAATCATTCAACCATAATTAAAATCCCGGCCTAGGAAATTCAGAGCCGGGATTTTTGAATTATTTATAAGTGAGGAGCTTTCCGATATAGAGAGCTTAATTTTATTATTATGATGAAATTAAAGCAACCGTAAATTCCATTCTTTTGATAATTGCGTAAGGAGTTTAACTCCGGCGGTACTATTACCGTGCTTATCAATTGCAGGACCGTAAAGACCAATGCCCCAGCTGGTAGAGCGATTATTTAACGCTCTTGCACTCGGTGGGATGGCTGCCATTATCCCTCCTGAAACACCACTTTTGGCAGGAATACCGACAAAGGCTGCAAACCTGCCGGAGTAATCATACATTCCGCATGTTAACATTAACGTCTTTGTTAAACTGGCTATCTCGGGCGAAAACAATAACTCGTTCGTATAAGGATGGATACCATCCCGGGCTAAAATCAAACCAATTTGTGCTAATTCAGCGATAGTCATTTCAATGGAGCAAAGTTTTAAATAAACTTCCATGGCATCTTCCACATCACATAAGAGGTAGCCGGTTTCCTTAAGCCAATAGGCAAGTGAGCGGTTTCGATTTGCCGTTTTCCACTCGGATAAAAAAACGTCCTCATTTACCATAGGTTTTCTGCCAAGCAATTTTTCTAAGAATGATAATAAGGAATCGATTTTTTTAGCCGGTGAGTCCCCAGGAAGCAAGGAAGCAACCGTTATTGCTCCCGCGTTAATCATTGGATTAAACGGTCTTCCGGGATGGCTTAATTCCAAACGGAAAATGGAATTAAAGGCATCTCCTGTCGGTTCCACATCCACATACTCCAATATTGTTGGTATTCCGCTTGTTGAGCAGGCATGAATAAAGCTAATGACTTTAGAGATGCTTTGTAGGGTAAAACTTTTTTCGGCATTCCCTGATTTTAAAAAAATTCCATCAGAAGAAATCATACAAATCCCGAGGTCATTAGGGTTAGCTTTTTTTAAAGCGGGAATATAATTGGCTGTAGCTCCATTTACTGTATAGTTTTTAAATTCTAAAACCATTTCATCGAGCTGCTTTTGTAAAGAGATTGTTTTGTTTGGTAATATATCCTTCATAGATCTTGGATCCTTTCTGATTCAGAGGTCTAATTTATTATTAGGAAATTAGAATTTCTTATTAATACGAAGCTGCATTTATTATCATACATTAAACAAGCAAGTAACAGTGCCTAAAAATAAAAAAGGCGGGACGGAAAAAATCCACCCTGCCTTTTGCTATAAATTATTCAGCTTTTGCCGCTTGAATTTGAAGGTTGATTTTTACTTTGTCACCAACAAGAACACCGCCGGTTTCTAGAGCTGCATTCCAGGTTAAGCCGTAATCAGAACGATTAATAGTTCCAGTTGCGCTGAAGCCGGCTTTTTCATTTCCCCACGGGTCTTTTCCTTGACCTTCGAACGTAACGGCGAAGGTTTCTGGATTTGTTACACCATGCAGTGTTAAATCACCAGTAACGTTATACTCACCATCATCAGTTTTTTCAATGTTTGTTGCCCGGAAGGTCATTGTTGGATAATTTTCTACATCGAAAAAGTCTGCAGAAACTAAGTGACCGTCGCGATCTTTGTTACGAGTGTTAACACTGGATGTTTCAATTGTAAATTCAATCTTTGCTGTTGTTAAATCTGTGGGATCCGCTTCAATTGTAGCATTGAAGTTATGAAAAGCACCTTTTACATTTGCAATCATCATATGACGAATAGAAAAATCTACACTACTATGTGCGGTATCAATTGCCCATTTAGTTTTTGTCATTTTGTTTCTCCTCCATTAATTTTGTTTTGGAATTATTTATCTTGAAATTGAAATAACTTAATTCAAGATAAATTATATGTTGAGAACCACCATATTGTCAAATATTTTTTTAAATAATTATCACAATCTTTCGTCATCTATGAAAAAGAATGAAAAGAGCAATAAATCAAATACTACCTATATTAATCAAAAAGGAATGGGAAATGACCATGAAGAAAACAAAACGGAATTATATTCCTTTTATAGTATTATTTATAATCCATTCAATTCTATTAGGATTTTCCTTTTATAAAAGTAAGAACAGGAAATCATTATTCGTGCTGCTAATGTCGAATATTGGATTTGCTTATCTTTTAGAGTACTTTGTTTTAAATATTTTTAAAGCATATAAATACAAACCAAAAATACTGAAAAAAAAACAATTTGACAATAATTTTGGGGCGATTTTATCACAAGCCGTTTTTTTGCCCTTTACTGCTGTATTTTTATCAATAACTAAATTAGGGTGGAAGGCAAAATGGATCGGAGGCTTTTATTTTTCCTTAGTTGAAATATTATTTTTATTGCTTGGTGTGTATAAGCATTATTGGTGGAAAGTTTCCTATACCTTTTTTCTAATTCCTTTTTACTTTAAATTGAGTGATTTGTGGCATTACTATCTTTGTAAAAAAAATCCAATTGTGAGATTTATTTCACTTTTTTTTATGATCATGGTTTCAGATGCAAATATATTATTTTTCTTAGCGGTTTTTCGCAAAATAAGGTTTGGAAGAGGGAGGTACCATTCTTGGAATGAACATTTTATTATGGTGCCGTTATACTCTATATCATTATCAGTTTTTGCGGCATGTTCATTAAGAAAAAAGAATAGTTGGTATGCAAAAGTAAAGGTGATGTTTTTTGCTTTTAGTTTAGAAGAGCTATTAAAAAGGATAGGGATAGTTAAAAGTAAATTTGGTGTATGGGAATATTTCATACTTCGTTTCATATTGATCAATATTTATGGGAAATTTAGAGATTGGATATATAAAGAAAGTAAAAGTGAAGATGAAAAAAACATGAGTTGTACAGCAGAGGGTCAAAAAAGTTGAAAAGCTAAAGTGTTCAAAGAATAAAAAAAACGCCCCCGAGGCGTTTTTTGCAATCATTATTGATATTGAAGGCACATCGTGATAAGATTAAATTCGGTCTAAATGAATTTGTCTGTTAATATATTTTTCCTATAATAACATTATCACAATTAATTGTAGTTGTCAAACAGAAGGCTCAAATTATTTCGGGAGAGTGGACAAATGAGCGATTTACAAAATAAAGACTGGCAAATGGAGCAAGAACGTGTCAGGTTAGTTATAAAGGAGATTGAAAAAAAAGTAAATAAGCTCGGACAGAATGCAGGTAAGGTAAACTCAGATGTGTTCGAGCTTAGAAAAACATTTTGGCAGGATGTAACTGTCAATTTAGATGAGCCGGATGATATGGCTGAAACGGCAGCAAGTATTAAACAACAGGCTGAGCTTCTTTCAGAACGTGAGCGGACGCATAGACAAATGGATAAAGAACTTAAAACGTTGGAGCGATTAAAATATTCCCCTTATTTTGGTCGAATTGACTTTTTGGAAAATGGAGAAAAATCAACTGATCAAGTTTATTTGGGAATCGCCTCCTTTATGGACGAGTCTGACGAAGACTTTTTAATTTATGATTGGCGCGCTCCGATTTCCAGCCTTTATTATGATTTCCCCCCGGGTCCTGCACGATATAAAACACTGGATGGAATGATTGAAGGAGAAATGAAATTAAAGCGCCAATTTCTTATTAGGTCTTCAGAAATAAAAGGTATGTTTGATACAGGTGTAACCATTGGCGATGAAATGCTTCAGGAGGTGCTGGGGAGCAACGCCAGCACACAGATGAAAAGTATTGTTGCAACTATTCAGCGTGAGCAAAACCAAATTATCCGTAATGAACGTAGTAAGCTGCTCATCGTCCAAGGTGTAGCCGGAAGCGGAAAGACTTCAGCAGCATTGCAACGGGTTGCTTATTTGTTATACCGCTATCGTGAAACATTAAAATCAGAAAATATAATGCTTTTTTCACCTAACCCGTTATTTAATAGCTATGTTGCAACTGTTCTACCTGAACTGGGCGAAGAGAATATGAAGCAGGCTACGTATATGGAATATTTAACTCACCGTTTAGGTAATGAATTCAATGTCGAAGACTCCTTTACTCAAATGGAATATTTACTTAACGAAAGAGAAGACCTGAATTATGACGTAAGAGTCAATAGTGTTCGTTTTAAGGCAAGTCTTGAATTTAAGAAAATGATGGATCAGTATGCTAATAGATTGTCCAAAAATGGTTTGATTTTTATAGATTTAACTTTTAGAGGGGAAGTTTTAATCTCCAAAGTGGCAATTCATGATTATTTTTATTCAATAGAGGAAAGTTATTCGATTCCGAACCGGATCCAGCTTGTAAAGGAATGGCTATTAAGGGAATTAAAGAGAAGAGTTAAACAAGAACGTTCGAAAAGTTGGGTGGAAGAAGAGATCCAATTTCTTGAAAAAGAGGATTATCTTGAAGTTTTCAAACAAATGCAGGAAAAGAATCGTTTTACGGAAAATACATTTGACGATTTTGCACAAGAACAAAAGCTTCTTGCCGAAATGGTGGTGAAGGAGAAATTCAAACCGCTCTTTACCAAAGTCAAACGGTTAAAATTCATTAATATGATGGGTATTTATCTTCAATTGTTTAAGGGAAATGAAAAGAAATCGGAAAGTCTGCAGGACAATTGGGAACAAATTTCTATCCAAACAGTGAAAAAGTTAAACAAGATGGAAATTTACTACGAGGATGCCACACCATTTGTATATTTACAGGATTTAATTGGTGGACGTAGATCAAACACATCCATCCGTCAAATATTTATTGATGAGGCTCAAGACTATACTCCGTTTCAATTTGCTTTTATACAAAAGCTGTTTCCCTATAGTAAAATAACCCTTCTCGGTGACTTTAATCAAGCAATCTTTTCAGGTGCAACAGGTGCTGCGACTGTTTTAACGGATCTTGAAATCGAAGGGGAAGATGTTGAATCATTTGTTTTAACCAAAACTTACCGTTCTACAAAAGAAATTGTGGAATTCACCAGTGCTTTAATTGAAGACGGCGAAAAAATTGAGCCGTTTAACAGGTTGGGTAGAAAACCAATTGTCACAAACGTGGAACCTATTATGGTAAATAGTTTCGTGGTTACTAAAATCAAGGAGTTTCAGAAAGATGGTCATCGAACGATTGCTGTTATTTGTAGAACAGCAGAAGAAAGTAAAATAGCCTACGATGCACTTAAAAATGAAATTCGTCTTCATTTAATTGAAAAGGGAACAATCTCCTATGAAAAAGGGATTCTTGTCATTCCTTCGTATTTGGCAAAGGGAATAGAATTCGATGCAGTCATCCTCTACGATAGTTCTCAATATAAAAATGAAAGTGAACGAAAACTGTTTTATACTGTCTGCACAAGGGCTATGCATGAACTTCATATGGTTACAACAAAAGGAATTAGTCCCCTTATGGCAAATGTACCAAAGGAATATTACGTAATAAAAGCCGTAGAAATAAATTCATAATTTGCAAATAAAAAACAGCAGCCTAAGCTAACGGGTTCACATCAGAGGTGCAAACAATCCATTAATCGCGAAAACTACGACAGGAAAAACTCAACCTGTAAAATGGTTTCAAAATAATTCTTGGGGGAAATACCATATGCCGATGTATTTTGAAGGAATTACAAATGAGACACTTTATATTGCGTTAGAGATCATCAATTCAAACCCTGAATACAATGCTTATGAAAACGGAGAGGAGTCCAGGACAATTGATGTTATTAAAGAAGAATTTATTAATCCCCATTCCATTAGTTCTTTCATCAAACTTGATGATACCTATATTGGCGTGATTGATTATTTATTGGTAAATCCAAATGATCATTATCCATGGCTTGGACTTTTAATGATCCATCGGGAATACCAAGGCTATGGATTTGGTGCACAAGCTTATGCGCTTTTTGAAAATGAAATGTATGAACGAGGTGTGAAGCATATACGAATCGGTGTATTGAAAGAAAATACAAAGGCACATTCCTTTTGGAAATCAGTAGGTTTTGTTTATTATAAATCTAAAGTATGGAAATACGGCAATGAAATATTATGTTATGAGAAAGAAGTAAGATGAAAAAAACTTCCTAAAGGAAGTTTTAAACTTCAATTAACATGAATTCTTCTGCAAAGCTTTGGACTTGGTTTTTATCTAGTTTGTTCTTTTTTAATAACGACTCTGCTATCACTAAATGAGGCTGAATTGCAACAATCCTTTTTAAATCCCGAATTGACACATCGCCATTCAACAATTGAATGGCTTTCTCTCTGATGTCTTGACTCTTTGAAGAATGGTAAAGGAGAAACGCAATACAAGTTACCTTATCCACAGGAAACCCCCCTTAATCAAGAATCGAACATTTGTTTATAAATTCGACCACAATCTAAAATTTCCTGCTTGTTTTCTGAATATTTTTATATAAATATAGCAAAATATGGATTTTTGTTTTAAATATTAGACTAAAGTTGTTGTCATTTTAAAGCTTCTTTCCGAAGTGGAATAGTTTAACTTTCTTTATGATAAAAACATGGAAATAACGGAAATTGAAAATGAAATAATTAAAATTCTTAAGCTTGATATAAACCATCAAGGTTTTTTTAGTGTGGAGATAATTCCCTGTCGATTCAAAGTTAAAAGATGGTAAAATAGAATTATACAAAATGTTTAAAAACTTTTTTTTATATAGTTAGAAATTCGCTTTGGTAATTTATTTTATTTTTATATTATATTTCACTGAATATTCAAATAAATTTAATTGAAAGATTTATCTTGGGGGCGGTAGCGGATGTTTGAATACAAAGGAGATATTCTTACAGGATTTAAGGAGATGGCGTCTATTTCAAAAAAAGGTTATTCCATTAAGGATGTCTATTTTGAAAGCCCTTTCAAAGGGGAGGTTCCTGCCTATCTGATTGTTCCGGATACAGCTTGCTCACACCCGGCTGTCCTTTATTTGCATCCGGGACAGGGAAGCCGGGATTCATTTTTAAAGGAAGCCGAATTCCTTGCCTCGAAAGGATATATTTCACTATTAATTAATTCCCCTTTTTTACGTAGAAAGAGTACTCAGGAATTACCTGAACAACAAAAATTGGCTAAAACCATTGAAGTGTTAGTGGATATAGAAAAATATATTCAAACGATTATGGATTTGCGAAGGGGTGTAGATCTGCTCTGTAATCTGGACTGTGTTGACGAAAACCAAATTGCCTATGTTGGCCATAGCTTTGGTGGTACTTGGGGGGGAGTTTTGGCAGGAATCGAACATAGAATCAAGACATACATCTTGATCGCCGGCTATGCAAAAGCCTCCGAATGGCATTTGACGAATGACCATCCAATGGCTGAATTAATTCGATGCTTCCTAACCCCTGAACGGTTTGAATATTTTATTTCAAATTTACAAAAATTAGATGCGATTCACTATGTTAAAAATGCTGCCCCTGCATCAGTCTATTTTCAATTTGCAAAAAATGATGTATTTATCGGACAAGATCAATCATCCGCGTATTTTTCAGCTGCTAGCTCTCCTAAAAAAATCTCTTGGTATGAAACAGATCACCTTTTTACTGATTGTGAAGAGGCTTTTCAAGACAGGCTTGAGTGGCTTTGTGAACATATTTCAACAGGAGTAGACTTTTTTTTAAGGGAATCCACAACAAAACAAAATAAATATTCTATTTAAACAGTAAATGTGTTGAATATTGCTTATCTAGTATGATTTTTATATAATATTGAAGGGATAAAAGAAAAATGATGATAAGTACCATGGAATTTTACCTTTCGTCCCAACGGGGATGAGAGGTTTTATTGTTTTTTACATAAGATTTAGGAGGAAAACCAATGAAACAAGCCTTAATTAAGGATTTGTACAGAAACACAGAAAGCTTCATCGAACAGAAGATCCAATTATCCGGCTGGGTTCGTACCGTTCGTGATTCCAAAACCTTTGGTTTCATCGAATTAAATGATGGCAGCTTTTTTAAAGGCGTGCAAATTGTCTTTGATGAGCAATTGGAGAACTTCAAAGACATCGCAAAGCTGCCAATCAGTTCTTCCATTAAAGTGGAAGGGGATTTTATTCACACTCCGCAAGCGAAGCAGCCATTTGAAATTAAAGCGACAGAAATTGTGGTTGAAGGAACTTCAAACGTCGACTATCCATTACAAAAGAAAAAACACTCGTTTGAATATTTAAGAACAATTTCCCATTTAAGACCTAGAACCAATACTTTTGCGGCAGTTTTCCGTATACGGTCTTTAGCTTCCTATGCTTTGCATAAATTTTTCCAGGATAGAGGATTTGTTTATGTTCATACCCCAATTATCACTGGAAGTGACACTGAGGGTGCAGGAGAAATGTTTAGAGTGACAACTTTGGATATGGAGAATCTTCCTAAAAATGAAGAAGGTAAAGTCGATTCAACTAAAGACTTTTTCGGTAAGGAATCGAATCTTACGGTAAGCGGGCAGCTTAATGCCGAAGCATTCGCATTAGCATTCCGTAACGTATATACTTTCGGCCCGACATTCAGAGCGGAAAACTCCAACACAGCGCGACATGCGGCTGAATTTTGGATGCTTGAGCCTGAACTTGCTTTTGCTGAGCTTCCGGATATTATGGACCTTGCAGAAGATATGGTGAAGTATGTCATTGGGTATGTTTTAGAACAAGCCCCTGAAGAAATGAACTTTTTTAATAACTTTATTGAAAAAGGCTTACTAGATCGTTTAAATAATGCACATACAGCTGATTTTGGCCGTGTTACTTATACAGAGGCAATTGAGATGTTAAAAAATTCAGGTGAAACATTTGCCTATCCGGTTGAGTGGGGACTGGACCTTCAAACAGAGCATGAGCGTTATTTATGCGAAAAAGTCTTTAAGAGACCAGTCTTTGTAACTGATTATCCAAAAGAGATTAAGGCGTTCTATATGAGATTAAACGAAGATAACAAAACTGTTGCGGCAACTGATTTACTTGTGCCTGGAATTGGCGAACTGATTGGTGGAAGTCAACGTGAAGAGCGCGAAGACATTTTGGCAGGTAAAATCACTGATCTTGGCATGACTAAGGAAGATTATTGGTGGTACCTTGAATTAAGAAAATACGGCGGCACAAAACATTCCGGCTATGGCATTGGTTTTGAACGCTTAATTATGTATTTAACAGGAATGTCTAATATCCGTGATGTCATTCCATTCCCAAGGACACCGGGAAATGCTGAATTTTAATTTCTGATCAATTATAAAAGGCAAAAAAGAAAAGAAGACCAATTCGCTAATTGGTCTTCTTTTCTTTTTTCAAATTCTAGGGATTTTGTAGTTCTTCTTCGAAAAAAAATGTCCCCGGATATTCCTTAACAATGTAAGAGTATCTTTTCATGTTTTTTACATATTGCCATTTTAATATGGTGACTTCCTCACCGGTTTCTTTAATATTCACAATTTGACCATTTTTATAGCGGTTATTTACGCTCCTCAATTTGACACCCCTTTTTTTCATTCCTTTTCAGTATACCACAAAATGATGAAGCAACTATTTTACGAATAAAAGATTTCATGATTATTGTGTCCATTTCTGAATCTTCGAATGTGAAAGCTAAGATTTTTTATTTAGTTATGAATACTGAGTAATACTTACTTGAAATTAATATGAAGTTAAATAATTTTAATTATTTTCGTTAAAATAATTAAAAAAATAAATTTAACTATTCAAATCTTGAATGATGTGTTGTATAATTTGGTTAAAGTAGGAAGGGAGAGTAATATGGCTTATCCGCTAATTTCAAACTGCCCCGTTTGCAGCAAACAATTAAGAATTACAAAATTACAATGCAGCCATTGCCATACTACAGTGGAAAATGAATTTGAACTATCTAAATTTGCATCTCTAGGTCAAGAGCAGCTTCATTTTATCGAAATCTTTCTAAAATCTCGCGGAAACATTAAAGAGGTTGAAAAAGAATTGGGGATATCCTATCCAACTGTTCGCGGGAAATTGGATGATATCATTTCTTCCCTTGGTTACACGTCAAATAAGAAAATAGAAGTTGATAAGAAAAAGGTTGTTTCGATGTTGGAAAAAGGTGAAATAACTGCGGAAGAGGCTATCCAATTATTGAAAGAGGGGGAATTGTAAATGAAAGACGAAATTACCAAAGTTTTAACGATGGTCGAGGAAGGAAAGCTGGATAAGGAAAAAGCGACTGAATTGATCGATGTGTTGCAGGGAAAAGATAAAGCAGATAAATTAAGTAAAGAATCTCCTTACAACAATAAAATGCTAAAAATTAGAGTTGCCTCAGAGGTGGGTGACAATGTAAACGTTAATTTGCCAATAAAACTTGTTAAAGCTGTTTTAAAAGTCGGCACTAGCATTGCTGAGAAAATCCCCGAAGCTGAAAAATATGTAAAGGATATAAATATTGATCTGTTAATTGAAGCCATTGAAAATGAAGTGGACGGACAAATCGTCGATATTACCTCTGCCAAAGGCGAAAAAGTATTCGTTATCATTGAGTGATGCTAATGATAAAGGTGAAAATTAGCATCAAGGATAAAAAATTTACCGTTCCAGTCCCATACCAGCTCTTAAACATGTTAAGCGGTCTTCTTACATCAAAAAGAATGATTAGATATGCCAATAAGGCGATTGAGAAAGACGGAAAAGACTTTAAAGTACCGCAAATAAGTAGGAAAGATTTAAAACCATTGTTGAAGGCTCTTTCAGAGCATAAAGGATTAATTTTAGTTGAAACCAAATTAAATGATGGAACTGAGGTTATAGTCAGGCTTTAAAGTATTATTTCCTGTTTGGGGATAATGCTTTTTTCTTTCTAATATGAAATAGGAATATTTTTTATTTTCAGGGTTAAGAGCTCTGCTTTTGTGGAAATATCTTTAAAGGAGGCGGAATTATCGTAAATCCACACGGAATTAAAGACTAAACTCGCGGGTAAAGATAAAAAATCCGCGGAATTAATAAAATGGATAAAACATTCGAAATTTTCTGAGTTTATGGGATAAAAAAATAGCACGCGCAATTGCGTGCTAGCGTAATTAATTTGATAAATCACATTTCTGTAAAGGAATAACCTTTGTCTTTTTCGTAAATTTATAGACAAGCCATAAAATCAGGAACAATGGTAAACCGATGTAAGAAACTAAAACGCCATTCCAATCGACATGATCTCCCATAAATGCTGAGTAGTTTTGTCCTAAAACAACAAATCCACAGACAGCAAAAGCGAAGATTGGTCCAAATGGGAAGAATTTTGATTTATAAGGTAATAAGTTTAAGTCTTTACCTTGGGCAACATATGCCTTCCGGAAACGGTAATGACAAATGGCAATTCCGAGCCATGCGATAAATCCCGACATTCCGGAAGCGTTTAATAACCATACATAAACAGTGCCATCTCCAAATAAAGAAGCAAGGAATGCGAGCGTACCTACTAACGAAGTGACAATTAATGCATTAACGGGTACACCATTTTTGTTTAATTTACCAAGGAATTTAGGTGCATTGCCTTGACGTGCTAAATCCCACAGCATACGAGTTGAAGCGTACATTCCTGAATTTCCTGCAGATAATACTGCTGTTAAAATGACAGCATTCATAACAGATGCAGCGAAGGCAATTCCTGCCTTTTGAAAAACAAGTGTAAAAGGAGATACACTTACATCACTATTTGCCAAAGAACTGTTTGTATAAGGAATCAAAAGTCCAATTACTAGGATAGCTAATACATAGAATAAAAGAATACGCCAGAATACTTGTTTTACAGCACGAGGAATTGATTTGGACGGGTCATCCGTTTCTCCTGCAGCAACCCCTAAAAGTTCTGTTCCTTGGAAGGAGAAGCCAGCTGCCATAAAGATTCCCAGCATGGACATAAAGCCGCCATGGAATGGTGCATCGCCAATCGTGAAGTTTTTAAAGCCGATTACGTGACCACCCATAATCCCAAAAATCATCAATGCACCAGCAATAACAAAGATAATAACGGTAACTACTTTAATAAGTGAGAACCAGTATTCAGCCTCCCCGAAACCCTTTACAGAAAGATAATTTAATAGAAACATAATGATTAAAAAGACTGCGCTCCATATAAATGAAGGAGTATGCGGAAACCAGAACTTCATAATCATCGTTACCGCAGATAATTCGGCAGCAATTGTAATCGCCCAGTTATACCAGTAATTCCACCCAAGGGCGAAGCCGAGGGAAGGATCTACAAATTTGTTTGCATATGTGCTAAAGCTTCCTGCAACAGGCATATAGGCACCCATTTCGGCAAGGCTGGTCATTAAAAAATAAACCATGACACCAATTACAAGATAGGAAAGAAGGGCACCTCCGGGACCGGCAGAATGGATAGCTCCACCACTGGCAAGAAATAAACCGGTACCAATTGTTCCTCCCAGTGAAATCATTGTAAGGTGACGAGCTTTTAAGCTTCGTTTTAATTCCGTTGCTTCATTTTTAGGTGTATAACTTTCTTTTATTACACGTGCAGTTTGCATTGTCTTGACTCCTTTTATTTATTTTTGGAAGGAGTTTGGAATAAAAAATACCATCGAAGTAGAATCGATGGCATTGTCAATACCCCGCATCATACCTTCCGAAAGATAGCTCAACACGAATGGCTGGCAGGGCCAAACGTGACAGTTCTGTTCCTATTTGGAGACAGCCCCAGCATGCTTTTCCAGAGATGAAAGCACACTTCGGCAGCTTTTCCTTTCTAACGGAGTCAGGGATATCTCTGCATCTCATCCGTTATACTAATAAAAACCGCGACCTCTACCTCATCGGTTTGATGAGGATTTATGATATGAAATTAATATACTCCTAAAGTATAAATACTATTGTAAAATTGTCAATGTATTCTCGTTAAAAATATAACAGAGCAAAATTATATTATAGCATGAATATTGATTTTATGTGTATAAATATTCACTTTAAGAATCAAGTTAATCTTTAGTTTGTATTGAAAAAACGAGTGGGAAATGGGTAAAGAAGCAACAAAATTGTAATTGACAGATAATTTATTATTATTATAAAAAACTTTTAAATTTACATTAGCGATAAGAATCGGTATTATTTTCTAAAAGAAATATGGCAGGTGTGAGGAGGACTTTTCCGTGAGATTTATTGGAATTATTATCGGATCCCTTATCGTTGTAGTGGGATTTAACCTTTTCTTAATCCCCCATGAAGTGTTAAGTAGTGGGCTAAGCGGGATCTCAATGATTTTGGGGATGATTACTCCTCTTAATACAGGGCTGGCAAACTTCCTATTGAACTTTCCGTTATTAATTATCGGATATAAAATGATTGGCAAAAAGTTTGTCTTGAATTCAATCTTTTCTGTATTGATTATATCTTTAGGTCTATATTTAGTTCCTGTCCATGAAATTGCGAAGGATACAATTCTATCTTCGATCTTCGGTGGTGCCTTAACAGGACTGGGGGTAGGGATTGTCTTCCGTTGTTCAGGATCAACTGGCGGATTTGACATCATTGGTATGATTATTGCGAGAAAAAGAGACTTTCCAATCGGTGTTTTGCTTTCGGGTATGAACGCAGTTGTTATCGTAATCAGTGGCTTTTTGTTTAATTGGGATTCGGCGCTTAATACATTAGTTTCCATCTATGTAACCGGAAAAGTTGTGGATACCATATACACTGATCATGCGAAGCTGACAATCATGATTATTACCAATAAGGGTGAGGAAATGAGGAAGCATTTGCTTACCAATTTGTATAGAGGCTTAACAATCATGGATGGTGTTGGCGGTTATTCGAATGATAAACGTAATATTTTAGTTACTGTAATTTCCCGTTATGAACTAAATGAAGTAAAGAACCTCATTTCGGAGGTCGACACAGATGCATTCGTTAATATTACTGAAACGATAGAAGTTATGGGGCTTTTTCATCGACCAAGCCCGAAATAAAAATAACCCCGGAATGGGGTTATTTTTATTTCAGTTAATTATTAAATCGATTTTTTTAGTATCAACAAATAATTCTGAATTCTGATATACTAAAATAATGGATAAAAATCCTATGGCTATAGTAAAAAGGGTTGGAATTGAAACAGAAAAAAGAAGGGAAGGGAATCAATGCGGTCCATTATATTAGGCATTTTTGCCGCTTTCTTTTTTGCATTTACATTTATTCTTAACAGGAAGATGGACCTGGCAGGAGGAAGTTGGATTTGGAGTTCTTCATTAAGGTATTTCTTTATGGTACCATTTCTCTTAATAATCGTAATAGGTAGAAGAAACCTTAAATCACTGCTAAGTGAAATGAAAAAGCAGCCGGGTGCATGGTTTATCTGGAGCTCTGTCGGCTTCGGATTATTTTATGCTCCGATTTGTTTTTCAGCTTCCTATGCTCCAGGATGGCTTATTGCAGCCACATGGCAAATTACGATTATCTCCGGATCTTTATTGGCTCCATTTTTTTACGAAATGGTCCATACTGATAAAGGTTCAATACAGGTAAAGGGAAAAATACCTTACAAGGGTTTAGCCATGTCTTTGCTTATTTTACTTGGTATTATCCTGATGCAATTGGAACAAGCAAACCATCTATCACTTCTTAGGTTAGCACTGGGTGTATTCCCTGTTGTCATGGCTTCTTTTGCTTATCCTTTAGGAAACAGAAAGATGATGGACATTTCTGGAGGCCGCCTGGACGCGTTTCAACGAGTATTAGGAATGACTTTAGCCAGTCTTCCTTTTTGGATTGCTTTGGCCATATATGGTTTACAAACAGTGGGTCCTCCAAGCTTGGAGCAATCAATTCAATCAGGACTTGTTGCGGTTTCCTCCGGTGTCATTGCAACTATTTTGTTTTTTCAAGCAACAGATTTAGTGCGAGGAAATATGCAGAAGCTTGCTGCAGTTGAAGCAACCCAATCAATGGAGGTATTATTTGCTTTAATTGGTGAACTCTTCCTCTTAAACTCTGCTTTCCCTACTGCATTATCGTGGTGTGGAATGATTTTAGTTATGGGTGGGATGATGTTGCATAGTTATGTATCGCACAAGAAAGAAATTCCTCGTAGACAAAATGCTAGTGCATAAGCATAGATCCTTATCGACTTTTAAGATAAGGATCTTTTTTAAAAACTTTTACCCATTTAGATAGGGGGTTAATTTTTCGATAGCTTCTTGTACTTTAGCTGCATTTTTTTTATACATTTCTTTTGATATTTCGCAATCAGTTTCAAGTGAAAATAATTCTAAATCTGCTTGTGTTTTCTTTAACGTTGCCATTAAAAGCGGCCGTTGTGCAGGTGAAGGTACTTTTAATTTATCATCATAAATATCGATGCTAAGTTCTCCGTATGTGTCAACTTGTCCTAGGAAAACGTTATCAAGTGTTACCTCAAGTTTTTCTAATTCTGTTTGCAACCACCCGCGGCTTTTTCCGGCTGAACGTAATGGTTCATCTAAAATTTTTCCATCCATAATAATAGTTTGAGGTTCTTTTTCATTTGCAGTTTTCATTTGCAAATCTTTTGGAGTTAGAGGGCGATTTTCTTTTTTCAAGAGGGCACTTAGATTGCCCCGTGGTTCTAAGACTGCGAATTCAACGTCAGCGACTCTAAAGATATCTTTTTGACGAAGTAAGGCCGATAATTCATCAATGGTATATTTCTCCTTCTTTAAATTATCTTCTAATATTTTCCCATCCTTAATTAAGACGGTACCTCTGCCTTCGACAATATCACGGAATGTTTTACTTTTTAAAGAAAGAAAGTTCGCCATAAATGTAACTAGGCCAAATACGATAATTGCCAATGCCCCGTGATACATATTACTTTCCAGTCCGGTGACAACTTCACCGGCGATACTCCCAATTGTAATACCTGCAACGTACTCAAAGAAAGAAAGTTCTGAGATTTGTTTCTTTCCGATTATTTTTGTTGTAATAAACAAAAGCAGTAAGAAGATAATTGACCTTGATACAATATATAGCCATCCTGGCATCGTTTCTCACCTCAAAAATTATGAACCTTTATACTGCGGTTCTTGACGTTCAAGTTCGAAAACTCGTGACTGAAGATCTTTTTTTACATCCATCATAGTTAACATGGTTTCATGAAAAACTTTTTTAGCATCCTCGTCAAGGGAGTTTAACGCGAGCGAGGATAACTGTGATTCTATATTTTTAATGGATGAAAGGCATTGTTTTACATTTGCGGCTATTGTCACATTACATCAACCTTTCCATTTGCTTTTAAAAACAATAAGAGGGTGTAAATCAATAAGGAAATGAAAAAAGGGGTTGGCAGAATCGCCAACCTTTTTTATTATTATTGATTGTATTGAGGTTCTTCAGCCTGAATTTCTTTAAGACGCGGCTCAATGCTATCAAGAACGGATTGTGTTTGCTGAGCAGCTTGTTGATAAAGCTGTTTTGCGTTTTGGTTATCGGTAGCTAGCGCAAAGGTCTCAAAACTTGCCTGTGCACTTTTTAAACCAGCTAAAGCTTGTTTTACTTGTGTACCAACTGTCATGTGAAAAATCCCTCTTTCGTGTTTAAATTGAAATTACAAAAGTAGTATGCGGAATCATTTTCTTGCTTATGTATTAATAAAATTATTGGAAATAAACTCCTAAATATATAATAAGTCCATTTCTTAAATGTCCAAAAATAGGATTTTATGCAAAGGTTTTTGCATATATATTAAACATCTCTAAATAATGGGGTGGTATAAAATGAGGAAAACGGGAAAAGACGATTTTGTCCAAGGATTTGTTCCGCATCATAATCATGGATCAGTTGATTATACAGGTGTTTCAGGCGGGCATGTCCACCAATGTTTAGATGTCACATCACCACCAATTATGACTCATGATGTGGGGCATATCCATTATACGGAAGGATATGTTTTGTTTGAGGATGGCCATACACATCATTATCAAGCATATTCAGGACCTGCCATTCCTGTTGGAAATGGAATGCATGTACATTATTATGATTTTAAGACATCAGAAAATGATGGGCATAGTCATCATGTTAAGGGAGTAGACCAACCTGCACCGGGATCAAAATAGGATATTTCATAAAACCTTTTTTCAATTAAAAAAGGTCTTCCCTCTTTTTAAAGGAAGACCTTTTGTGTTATAAAACAACTTTTTCTATTAAAAGAGGGTGTAAAGCTTTGGTTTGATCAATAAAAATAAATCCATCGTATCTTTGACTCATAATGGAAGGTACATAATTTCCAAAATGTTCATATTCAGGGCGGTAAACGACGCCGATGGCGCGATGTCCAATAGTTGTGTTAAATTCTTCTCTGTTCGTTTCTGTGAATAATAGATATTTGTTAAATGCACCAGTGTCATGCATTAGGTATTCCCAGCTTCCATATTGGGCAGGAGGAACAATCGTATTTTTAAAATCGGATCCCCATTCGGCGGATGAAATGACTGACCCGGAGTATGTCCCAAAACCTACAATAAATACATCTTTATGGCCATGATTTTCTCTAAGCAATTGTCCGACATTCACCATCCCCTCATTCTTCATATCGGTGGCACGAGCATCTCCAACATGGGTGTTATGCTCCCAGACTATTACCTTTGCGTCTTCACCATAAAATTTCATTATAGCCTCTAAAGCTTCCACCATGTGCCGGTCTCGAACATTCCATGATTCTGCATCACTTACCACCATTGTTCGATAATATTGCTCAGCATGTGCAGTGACAAGGGCATTCACTTCCATATTCAAGTTACTTTCTTCATCATCATCAAACTTCCATTTATTTTTACGAATCGATGCTAATAATTCAAGAGCTTCAGTTATACAGTTTTCTGATAAATACCCTGCAGAAACGGCATATGATTCATGATTTCGGTTATATGGTTCAAAGCATGAGAATGCTTTTCTCGCAGTATCAAGGACAGGTGAGTGGTTTTTCTCTAAATACGCGATAATTTCGTCCATGCTTTCCCAAAGGCTATATACGTCTAATCCGTAAAAACCAACTTTTTTTCTCTGACCTGATTGGATATTAAATTCTCTCAACCACTGAACCAAATCAATTATTTCACGATTGGCCCACATCCAAGTCGGCCATCTGTTAAATGAATCAAGTACTTCTTTTACATCTTTTGTTGTATTTTCAATACTTTTAATATATCGATTAATACCTTGGCATGCAGGCCAATCACCTTCAACCGCTATAAATGAAAACCCTTTTTCTTTTATTAATTTTTTGGTTAATTTAGCTCTTAGTGTATAATATTCCGATGTTCCATGGGAAGACTCTCCAAGTAGTACGTATTTTGCATCACCGATTGCCTGAAAAAGAGGTTCAAGTTCTTCAATCGAATTGAAAGGTTTCGTATATTTTTTTATTGAATCATACATGAAATTCAGTCCTTCCTTTTTGTTCTTAATGTTCCCTAATATTTTTGAGAAAAAATATGAACAACTTGTTTTAATCTAGCGGATTTTAAGAAATAGGGATGTTTTGGAGTGGAAAACTTTCTAGTTGACATACTAAAGGGTAACTGTTTATAATTTATTTTTGTAATAATTTATTTCGTATACGAAATGTTTCACAATGAATCTTTAGGTTATCTAGAGAAAGGAGGAAGTGATGTACGCTTTAAATAATGAAATATTGGAGTCGTTTTCGGAAATCAATAAGGCCATCTATCGGCTTGTTAAATCAGATGCAGATCGAGTGGGTATTACAGTTGTTCAACTTAAAGCACTTTATCAACTTTCTACTAGTCCAAATATTGGATTAGGTGAATTGGCTGAAAAGTTGAGGCTAACGAATAGTACAGTTAGTGGTGTCATTGACCGTTTAGTTCATAGTGAATTAGTTAAAAGGGTTGTTCCCCCTGAAAATCGCAGATCTGTTTCAATACACTTAACAGAAAAAGGAACGAGTTTATTAGATAAGCTATATTCCTCCGATTCCATTTTCATAAAAAAATTGAATGAAGTGCTTGATTTACCTGAGGAAGAAATTGCGCACCTTTTGCGTTTACACAAACTTGTTTTATCAAAGCTAAAGCTTGAGGAGGAAAGGTTTTCATGAATACAAAACGACTGCTGATTTTAAATATCATTATTTTAATTATTTTGGTAGGTGGAGGATTTGCAGCCTATTCTTACTACAATCGTACTGTAAATTATATAACAACAGACAATGCTCAAATTTCAGGACAACAAGTAACTATAATGGCTCCTGCAAATGGTAAATTATTCGATTGGAATGCAAAAGTCGGCGATCATTTCTCAAAAGATGATCAAATAGGCACGATCCTTTCTGCTGGTACGTCTCCTGCACCAATTCAAATACCAGTGACACTACCAAGTAACGGAACGGTTGTTCAGAACAACGCAGTTAAAGATTCATTTGTTGCGGCTGGTATGCCACTCGCAATTGTTTACGACCTTGATCATTTATGGGTAACAGCTAATATCGAAGAAACAAGTATAGACGAAGTAGCAGTAAACCAAGATGTTGATGTTTATGTAGATGCGTTTCCAAATACAGCACTTAAAGGGAAAGTTACCCAAATCGGTTTAGCCACTTCAGGAACTTTTTCACTGCTACCAAGTACGAATAGCACAGGTAACTATACGAAAGTTACCCAAGTTATTCCTGTGAAAATATCGTTAGATGATTATAAAGGACTTCAAGTAGTTCCAGGTATGAACGTGACCGTGAGAATCCATAAGTAGGTGATAAGATGTCAATATATGTCACGGTTTATGTCATTTTCAGCATTTTGCTGTTAATAATCTTGAATTATTTATTTACAAAGAAAAAAAGAATACGTTCTCTACAAGATAGTGAAAACAATTCTACCGATAAAATAGAAAACCATAAGGATTTACAAGATCAAGTAGAAGATTTGCTTAAGGAATCGGCTATTGCAGAACCTGCATTAGAATATGTAGAGGCAAATGTTCATCCCAAAAAAGAGAAAAAGTCGGAAAGATTGTCCAGAGTGCAAGATGCAAAAAAAGAGGTTGGCAAAGGTAAAATTCTTACTGCTCTAATGCTAGGCGCATTTGTTGCAATTTTAAACCAAACCTTGCTAAACGTGGCAATCCCGCATATAATGGCGGATTTAAATATTTCTGCGACAACTGTACAATGGTTATCTACTGGCTATATGTTGGTAAACGGAATTTGTATCCCGGTAACTGCCTACTTGATTGAAAAGTTTGGTACAAGGAAACTATTCATAACGGCTGTTCTTCTCTTTACAATTGGTTCGATTATTTGTTCGATGTCAACAAACTTTAGTCTTCTGATGATTGGCAGAATTGTTCAGGCATGTGGTGCCGGTGTTATTATGCCACTATTAATGACTGTGTTCTTTTCTCTTTTCCCACCTGAAAAACGAGGAATGGCAATGGGAATGATGGGAATTGTTATGTTGTTTGCTCCTGCTATCGGACCTACACTTTCAGGATGGATTATCGAACATTATTCATGGCGCCTATTATTTGATGTTGTTATTCCAATTGGGATCGTGGATTTAATTCTCAGCTTCTTATGGATGAGGGACGTAACGGAAGTGACTAATCCTAAATTTGATTTCCCGGGTTTATTATTTTCGACATTAGGATTTGGATTCCTATTATATGGCTTTAGTGAGGCGGGAAGTAAGGGCTGGTCAAGTACAATCGTGGTAATCTCCCTTATAATCGGGATTGTTTCCATAATCGCTTTTGTCATACGCGAGCTAACCACGGATAAACCCATGCTTGAGTTACGTGTTTTTAAATATGATATTTTTGCCCTAACGACAATTATTAGTATGATTATTAATATGGCCATGTTTGGTGCGATGATTTTGCTGCCAATCTATTTACAAAATATACGCGGCTTCACAGCTTTACAATCTGGACTCATGTTACTTCCCGGAGCAATTATTATGGGGATAATGTCGCCAATTGCCGGTGCTATTTTTGATAAAATTGGAGCAAGGTGGCTTGCCGTAACCGGTTTAACCATAACAGTTATTACAACATGGCAGTTTACTACTTTGAGTATGACAACAACCTATAATCATATCCTTATACTTTATGTCATGCGGATGTTTGGGATGTCATTCTTAATGATGACTGTTATGACTGAGGGACTAAACCAATTGCCAAGACATTTGGGCGCACATGGAACAGCTGCATCAAATACTGCAAGGCAGATTGCAGGTAGTATTGGCACAGCCCTCCTTGTTACGGTCATGTCTACAAGATCAGGTGTCCACATGGGTGAATACGGAAATGTTATAACGAGCACAAACCCATTCATCGCAAGTAAGATGTTGCAAATTGGCCAGGGTTTAGCCTCGTTAGTTCAAGTGCCTACAGCTGCCGGCAACCAACTTGCCACTTATTTGATTTATGGACAAACGATGAAACAAGCAACTATCGAAGGTATAAATGATTCCTTTATCTTTGCAACCGGAATATCATTTGTCGGCCTTCTTCTTGCATTTTTTATCAAACGAGCCCGTGTAAAAGCATAATGAACATAAAAAAAGCTGACTTTTTGAGTCAGCTTTATTTACATATTTAACTAATAACCATACGACAAAAATAGTGGCTAATGTATGAGAGACCCAAAATAATAAAAAACATAAAGAAATTATTAATTCCGAAAAGTTCATTAATTCGTCACAAGCATTCCGTTTATTACAGGTAATTGGTGTTATACTATGAGTGTAAAGATAAATAAAATAAATTAACATTTTAGGAGGCTCAACCATACGTGTTCGTTCCGTTTGTGAACGAAAAATAGTAAGGTTATTCCAAAAAATTTGGTAAGTGTAGCGATGTAGATTTTAATGGAGAGGTGTAAATCTTTTTAGAAATCTTTTAAAACATTGCCAAGATTCTGACCCAAATGGATGGGAAATGAGTCCAGTCGGTGACAAACCGAAAATGTTTCTTTTAGGAATTTGAATTCCATTTTATTACATGTGAATTAATTCCTTCAACGGAACAACACACATAGGCTGATTTTTTAAATCTTCTAAAGGTTTGATTTATTACCGTTAGAAGAAAGTGATTAATCAATTAGCTGATGTCATGGTTGGGTCTCCCAAGATGTTAATTCCCAAAGTGCTTCCTCTTTTGAGGAGGCTCTTTTCCTTTTTGTATAGTCCTTGAGACAAATCTTTTAGAATATTACCCGAACTTTTTGGGAAAATATTCATGGAAAGGAGTTGTCCAAGAAATGAAAAATAAAATAGTCAATAAACAAATGAAACCAACACTTGCTCCAGGAATGGATGACCAAGAAGAGTTAAATCAAAGTGCCACGGAAAAAGAGGTTGAAAGAGGGGAGTACACCAGTGTTACCACTTTATCCTATGATGAAGTAGACCCAAGCTGATTATAATGCTGCCTGAATGAATCAGGCAGTTTTTTGTTTCTAACCATTAAGCATATGATTACAAGTATAATGCAATGTTTTATATACTATAGTTAGGCAGTTTTTTGAAAGGGGAAAGATAATGACAGGAAATCAAGAAATTAATTTAATTGAACAGCAGGTAGCAATTATGGAAAAAATTCAACATCGTCGATTAACAAAGAGGAAAATATTACAGCGAATTTTATTAATCACGCTTGGTGCTACATTGATGGCGGTTGGGCTTGAAATATTCCTCGTGCCCAATAATGTTATCGATGGTGGCATAACAGGTATCTCGATCATGCTATCGTATATTACAGGTTGGAAGTTGGGGATTTTCCTATTTTTACTAAACATTCCATTTTTCTTCATTGGTTATAAACAGATTGGAAAAACCTTCGCTTTATCCACTCTCTATGGAATCATTATCCTTTCAATTACCACCACATTACTTCATCCAGTTCCAGCGTTTACGCAAGATATTTTACTTGCTTCTGTTTTTGGGGGAATCGTTCTAGGGATAGGAGTCGGCATCGTGATTCGGTACGGAGGTTCATTAGATGGGACCGAAATCCTTGCGATTCTTTTTAATAATAAGCTTCCCTTTTCAGTTGGGGAAATTATTATGTTTTTCAATCTATTTATCCTTGGGAGTGCCGGATTTGTCTTTACATGGGATAGAGCAATGTACTCACTGATCGCCTATTTTGTTGCTTACAAAACGATTGATATTACGATTACCGGGCTTGATGAATCCAAATCGGTTTGGATTATTAGTGAAAACGCAAATCAAATTGGCGATGCCATTATGAGCCGCCTTGGACGTGGTGTGACGTACATTAAAGGAGAAGGAGCCTACTCAGGTGATGATAAAAAAGTAATATTTTGTGTAATCAATCGTCTTGAAGAAGCAAAATTAAAAGAAATCGTCGCTGAAAATGACGATAGTGCATTTTTAGCAGTAGCAGATATTGCAGAAGTCCGCGGAGGGAGATTTAAAAAGAAGGATATCCATTAGAGCCTTGTATATAGCAGTTTCTTTTTATGTCGCTTTTAAACTTAACATGTTATTATTATGGTGAAAGATGGAAATTTCTTATAAAAGGTGTGGTTTCTGTGATTGAAAAAAAGATTTATAAAATGAATGGATTTCTTGGACTTCTCCTGTTTCTTTTATTTGTTATATTTACAGTGTTTTTTATTAGGCAATTTAGTCTCAATGGTAATCTTTTCATGTTTTTCTTCACTATTTTGTGCGGATTGGCAACATTTCTCCTTCTAAGTGGTTTTACAGTGATTCAGCCGAATCAATCAAAGGTGTTTACGTTGTTTGGCAGTTATTTAGGGGTAATAAAACAAGAAGGTTTTTGGTTAACCATTCCTTTAACCGTCAGAAAAACAGTATCGCTTCGGGTAATAAATTTTAATAGTGATAAATTAAAAGTTAATGATCTTGAAGGAAATCCAATTGAAATTGCGGCAGTTGTTGTTTATAAGGTTTCGGATTCTGCGAAGGCCGTATTTGGGGTTGAAGACTACAAAGTATTTGTCCATACACAAAGTGAAACAGGTTTAAGGCATATTGCCAGTCAGTATCCATACGATAATTTTAATAATGATTATGAAATTTCGTTACGACAGCATTCGGATGAAGTTGGCGACGAGTTAACAAAGGATCTCCAAAAGAGATTGGTTCTGGCCGGGGTGGAAATTATTGAAGCGAGAATTATGCACCTAGCTTATTCCAGTGAAATTGCTCATGCAATGTTACAAAGACAGCAGGCTAAAGCAGTCTTAGCAGCTAGAAAAGTCATCGTTGATGGAGCGGTTTCAATGGTAAAGTCAGCAATCGATCAGTTAAACAGCGAAGGAATCGTAAAACTTGACGAAGAAAAGAAAGCGCAAATGGTTAATAATTTAATGGTAGCGTTAGTATCAGAAAAAGGAAGCCAGCCAGTAATTAATACAGGCACTATTTATTAAATATTGTCGTATTCAAGCATATTTACAAAAATTCAATCCTTTCATGTCGCTTTTAAGTAGAGTTAAAGACGGAAAATATCAGCTTTTGTCGTTGCATGCGCTTACCTAGGAAATAATTATAAAAGCATATGAGATATTTCCTAAAGAAAAGATGACAGTTCAATCCTGCCATCTTTTTCTTATTAAAATAATAGCTCATACACTTCATTTAATTCATGGGCTCTTTTTTCATCTTGTTCTTCTTTTGCGTACTTTATCTCATTAGGAAGTATCTTATTTAAAAAATCTATTTCTTTTTGGTTCAAATGCCTAACAAAAGAACCTTCAGATGAAAAATGTCCTTCTGAAAGCTTTCGATATAAATGCCTTCCTTCTGAATGCTCGTCCGAATAATTCGACAATATTTCACGTAGATAGCCTAAGGTTTTATCCAATGTTCAACACCAATCCTTTCACGCCCTTATTTTTCGACGAGATGTTAATAATATACGCTTATGTTTAGAGAATAAACGAATTGTGCGATCATATATAGAAAAAGCCTCTTTTCATTGTTGAAAATAGAGGCTTTTTCTTGCATTTTACATTTTTGTACAAGTTATAATCCTATAGCTCAATGTATCATGATACTTAAGAACGATACTGGCATGCTGATTAAAAATATCGAAAAGCTCAGGTTCAAAGTTCTTTGAGAAATGAAATTCAGGCGCATGGTTGCCAGAACTAATAGGTTGTTTTTCCTTTTTTATTTCAATACTTTGAAATCCGATATCCTCTAATAATTTTCTCCAATTTTCTTCAACCAATAATGAATCTAATGCGTAAAATTTCTTGATTTCATCCTCTTCTTTCTGACTAAGCTTTGTATTAATGGTCATTTCATTGGCGATTAAACGACCGCCTTTTTTTAGTAAACGGAAAAACTCTCGAAGTGCTTTCGGTTTATCGACAAAAGCTAAAACAGATTCAGATATAATGAAATCAAAGGTATGATTAGGTAAAGGAATATTTTCTACTGACCCTTCAATTAATTTGATAGGTAGTTGCTGATTTTGAAATCTTTTTTTTGCTTTTTTTAACATAATCGGATTAATTTCAATTCCTAAAACATTTGCTTGATATTGATGATATAAATAAGCTGCTGTTTGTCCGGTACCACAGCCGGCATCCAAAACATAAGATCTGTTAGAGATATTTTCACCTGAAAGAATTTCTTTTGTCAAAAGGATTCCACCGGGATGGGCTCCGCCAACACCAAACTTGGCTAAGAAATCAAAATATGTTAAGCCTCCCAAAGATACCACCTACTCATCTTTTTTGCATTTTATGAAAAAAAGCAGGTAGAGGTTCTTTTTTATTTTTGATACATGCTGAATTGTCATGTTTTTTTAATTTCTTGATTAGCACATCCGCCCATAAAAGAATACCTATATAGTAAGACATTTTTCAGGGAGGTGTGTGCACTTTATGAGTTATTCATATATTGCATTAGGTGACTCTTTATCTTCAGGTGTTGGTTCTTCCATTTTTTCACCGGGTTTTGTCCATAGATATAGAAGAATGGCGGAACGGGAATTGGATGACCAAGTTTTTATTCATGTCTTTGCGCGTCCCGGTGCTGAAACGAAGGATGTTTTAAATGATTTGCAACAGGAGTTCATTAAAGAAAAGCTTAAAGAAGCGGATATTATCACAATTACCGCGGGAACAAATGATTTAATCAATGCTATAAGGCAATTTCAATCTGACAAAAATTTAGCGGCATTGAAAAAATCATTAAAAGACAGTAAAAAGAATTTTTCAGCTATTATGCAGCGGATACACGATTTAAAAAAGGACGCCATTCATCCATTTGTGATCCGTTTATTTCTCTTATACAACCCTTTCCAAAAAGAAGATTTTGCAATAAAATGGGTAAAACATTTCAATCAGCATCTAAAAAGCTTAGCAAAAGATTTCCACATTTCTATTGTGGAAATTAATAAAGTGTTTAATGGATATGAAACAGAATATTTATCACTCGACCGAATTCATCCAAATGACATTGGACATGAACAAATGGCTGAAAGGCTGCATCGTTTAGGATATGGTGAACTCTCATACGTAGAAGAAGAATAGGAGGACAGTTTAATCTGTTCTCTTTTTTGCTATTTATAAGCATAATGGCGTTATATAAAGAAAATGCTACATAAGAAGGAGTATTGGCCAAAGTAGAGGAGGTTTAAGCCTTGGTAAACCATCTGGTGAAAGCCGTACCAAATTTATTTACCATCGGAAATTTATTATGTGGTGTTTTTTCGATTACTTTTAATATGAGTGGATTTTTGCAAATAGCAGCAATTTTTATTTTCTTTTCGGCGATCCTAGACCTATTTGATGGTCGAATTGCAAGGAAATTAAAAGTAAATAGTGAATTTGGTGTTGAGCTTGATTCATTAGCTGATATTGTTAGCTTTGGCGTAGCTCCGGCACTATTATTTCATTCATTGGCAGTTCCATCCATTTTAACTTCTCTGGCATTTATTCTTTTTCCGACAATGGGGGCATTAAGGCTGGCGAGGTTTAGCGTCAAGCCAACCATCGGCTATTTTAAAGGTATCCCCATCCCTGCAGCCGGGCTGCCATTAGCTGGTATGGGATTATTTTTATATAGCAATGCATGGATAACAATCCTACTTGCAGTGCTAATGGTTAGCCCGATTAAAGTTAAGAAACTATAATTTTATTATGTAAATTGATACCTCCCATCAACTACCACTATGATGAATCCCTTCTAGCTACTATACTCAGTAGTGGGAGGGGATACAATGATTTATCTATTAGGAGTCATCGTCTTTTTTGTTTTTATCGTCATTTTTTATCAAGCAAATAAGAATACAAGAAAAGTGGCTGTAAATACTGTCAAGGTTTCACACTCTAAATTATCAAATAAACAGTTAAATATTCTTCATCTTTCCGATATTCACCTTGAAAACATTTCGATATCTTCGGAAGAGCTTTTTCAATCCGTTTCAGATCAACCAATCGATCTAATAGCATTAACGGGTGATTTTCTAGACCGAAAGAGAAGTATTCCAAAACTTGTTCCTTATTTAAAAGCTTTAAATAAATTAAAACCTCGTCTTGGTATTTACGCTGTATTTGGTAATCATGATTATTTTCTTAAAAATGAACATTTTGAAAAATTGAAACAGACTTTAGAAGAAAATGGCTGCATTACCCTTCAAAATCAAAATTTATCTCTAAATGCTGATGGTGATGTGTTGAATATAATCGGTATTGATGATAACCATTCTCGACGCAGTGATGTTGAAAAATCATATCAAAACTTACCAAAAGGGTATAACCTCGTGTTAACACATGACCCAAATATTGTTTTAAATATGACTAATTACCAGTATGATTACCTCTTATCAGGTCATTTTCACGGCGGGCAAATCCATTGGCCGAAACCATACCATTTATTTAAAATGGGAAAGCTCGTACGCATGAACATCGTAAAAGGATTACACTATCATGATGGAAAGCCTTTTTACATTAGTGAAGGTCTTGGACAAACCGGTGTAAATATTAGGATTGGGAGCCGTCCGGAAATAACCTTTCATCAAATTTCTTAGAGCCGGGATAAAAAACCCGGCTTTTAAACATTTTCAAAATTCTTTTTCATATCCTGACATTACCATAGTAAAAAAGGAAAATCTTCATCATCCTATGGAGGAAGGATTGAAAAGGAGTGTAGGCACAATGAGTTTACGCCTAACAATTATATGGTTATGGAAATTAATTGATCCGCTATTTTATTTATGTTCCCGTTTACACTACATTACAGTAGAAAATAGAAAAAAATCGATTTTTCGAGTCCGTGTCACAAAATATAAAGGGCAAAACTTAATTCTTTCGGACGGAACAATGATTAACAAGAATGACCTTCTGTTAAAAATCCACCTGCACAATGTTAGACTATTGAATGAATATATAAAAATCAAAAATGATTTAAATAGGGCAAGACTGATGTATAAATTGGTACTCAGTTCGATGCCCTCATTGGCAAATTATTTGAAAGTCCATCCTGATGAGTACCGTATTAAGGGAATTATAGGGATAACCACCATTAATAAGGGTGTTAAACCATTAGGATTTGAATGCTTTGTACCTGCCAACCATATGTATAAAAGGATGAAAAAACTTGGGCAGCTACCGATTTTCTTACTCTCGAGTTCATCCCTTAAAGATTTTAAAAGTAATAAACTAAACTATTTATGTATGTCCAAAGAAAGGCTTTATGAAAGGTATTATCAGAAGTATGCCAGCAAATAACAGAGGATGAGTGGTTTTCCAATCATATTCTCCTTCAAAATGAGCAAATTAAGCTAATGGAAGGGTCAAAACCGCTTCCAGTATATGTAGAAGGAGTGCGAAGATATGAGAGACATGAGAAGATCGTTTTTCAGATTGTTCAGGCAGAAACGCAACAATAGAGGAGCCATGTGGGCATCCTTAGTTGGTTTGGGAATTAGTGCAGCTGTTTTTGGAGTAACAAGAGGAAAGCGTACCGTAAATGCACTTCCTTTACAAAACCTCGTTAAGAATTTTACGCCAAAAGCTGACCTCAATATGATGAACAATGCAGCATTAACAGAGTTCTCAGAAGAATTATTATCCAGTGCATTAGAGAATAAAAAATAGTTAAAAAAGTCCGCAGATTTGCGGACTTTTTCAATAAAGAGGGTTGGGAACTTTTCGCGGAATGTAATTAATAACATCTGAAGAAAGAACTTTAATAATCAACAGATTTCCCAGCGTTTTGGCTTGAATTAATACAGGTTGATTGTACTTGTTTTTAAATACAAAATCAGGTCCATACCAACTAACGGTAGCATCGCGGCCAGGTGGAATATAGGGTACTTCTCTGCTGTGAGAAAAACGTTCCAAGATCTGTAAGCCTGCATTATCAACTGCATTGAAAAGAGTAGATGAAACTTGGCAAATCCCACCTCCAATATCTTCAGCATACTCGCCTCTTACGATTACTTTTGCACGTAAATAACCTTTTGCGGCTGTTCTTTTTCCAACAACACGGTTAAAGGAAAAGATCTCTCCAGGGAAGACAACATAATTATTAATCGCTTTTGCAGCAAGTTGAATATTAGTTGTTCGCTTTTTATTCTGAGTATTAAAAGAGGTTACATAACGACCAATCCTTTTACTGCTAATATTACCGAGTAATTCGCTGTCAACCTTTGGATAAACCGATAGCATCGGAACTTCCATTTTAACTGTCTTATGTCCAAAATAATAAGCATAAAATTGTTCCGTAAATGCTTGGCGGTAGATACGCGTACCAACACGGTCCGGAAGAATATTTCCATACTGATCCAACTTTGCATTTTTAGGTTCAACAGATAACTGTTTATCAAGAGTATCCAAAAATTGATTTAATTTTTTGGTGTTTAGAATAGGCAAACCCGGATAAGGAAATGAAAAAGCAGACCGGTCGATAATTGAAACGGTTTGACCATCTTTTGTTATGTATAAGCTGCTAGGAGGGGGATTCACTTGTTGAAATAGCAGCATAAATCCTAATATCCCTGAAAAAAGGATGTTCATAAAACCACCTCATTATAATATGACTGGAAACTTTCCATTTTATGTAAAAATCTACTTAATAAATTGAAGAACTTTTAGAAATATTTCAAAGCCATCCGGCCCTGGACAGAAATAAGATGTTTAATTGTGATCTAAAAAATTGGCTGTTTTGATCGTAGCCATTTTTTATGTTAAATAATAGTCATTTTGAAGGTATTTAGCTCCCAATCATTATAGTAAAATAAAAAGGTAAATTTAATTGTAAAATTGGAGGTACCAGATTTTGAGATTAAAAACTTCATTTATTTTTATTTGTGCATTACTAGTATTGTTCCCAATCAATTCATTTGCTAATACACAAGTTAACCAAACAAGTAAGAATGGATGGTATGAAGAGAACGGGATCAGCCATTATTATCAAAATAATCAACTAGTAAAAGGTTGGCTATCGTTGAATGGCAAGTGGTTTTATTTAAATAAGTCCGATGGAACCATCTACAAAGGCTGGTTGTATGATAATGGAAAATGGTACTTCTTAGGAAGTGATGGTGTCATGCAACGCGGGTGGCTATACGTCAATAAAAAATGGTACTTCTTAGAGAGTAGCGGAGCCATGAAAAAGGGGTGGCTTCAGTATGGAGGAAAATGGTATTTTCTGAATAACAATGGGGCTATGCAAACGGGTTGGCTTGATTTAGCCGGAAAGTGGTATTATTTTTCGATTGATGGTTCAATGCGGAAAGGCTGGGTCTTTGATAATGGCAAGTGGTTTTATCTTGCAACTAATGGAGCCATGCAAACAGGCTGGCTTTCTCAAAATAACCACAAATACTATTTAAATCGTAATGGAGCAATGCAAATTGGATGGATTAATTTAGGAGCTTGGTATTATTTTAATAGAAGCGGCAGCTGGGTACCCAATACTATTGCTGACCAATTAACGACAATTTCAAAAAATAATCAGCTAATCCTTGTAACCACAAACGGATATAACACGAATAATGCGAAAATACGTACCTTTGAAAAAGTCGATAATAAATGGTATGAGAAATTAACTACCAATGGATTTATCGGAAAAGATGGTTTTGCAGTTGAAATGAAAGAAGGTGCAAAAAAGTCACCAAGAGGTAAATATTCCATCGGTACTGCTTTCGGGCGTTTTCAAAATCCCGGGACAAAGCTTCCGTACCGGCAAATTACGAATGATGATGTATGGGTGGACGATTCAGCATCACCTCTTTACAATACCTGGCAAAAGGCATCAGAAAATAATAGCCGTTGGAACAGTGCGGAACGAATGAATATTCCCGCATATAACTATGGTTTTGTGATTAATTATAATACTGAGAAAAGAATCCCCGGTGCCGGTTCCGCAATCTTTTTCCATGTATCGAATAGTTATACCCTTGGTTGTACAGGAACCTCGGAAACGAACGTCCTAACCATCCTTAAATGGTTAGATCCCGAAAAGCAACCAGTCATCGTTCAAACTCCGGAAAGTGAGTTAAGTAAATATTAAATAATAATATTTTTAGGTAAACTAAAATTTATTAGATTATTAAAAAAAGAGAGTATCGGAAAAAATCCGTTCCTCTTTTTTTAATTCTTTTGAAAAGTAATGAAAAAAGTGTAGAAAAATAGTATAGTAGCAGTGGATAATCAATTAATAGCGAAGTGCTAGCTGATTTATATCATTTATATAGAGGTGCCTATCATGTCTGAAAATGAACGAGTACAACTAAATGTAAGAGTATCAAAAGAAATTTTAGGGAAATTAGATGAAATTGTCGATTACTATCAGGAAAATATGAAATTTGGCAGAGTATATAAGAGTGATGTTTTAACCGATATTATTGAAAAGTCCTATGAGATAATGAACAAGCAAAAGAAGATGAATAAAAGATTTTAATAAAACGAACATGAGAAAATGCTTCACAGCTGCGGTGTTATATACTCTTAAACCTGCTCCATTTTTACTAATTTTAAAAAAGATAGTATCACTCTTTGGATTTATTGGAATATTTAGAAAAATATTTGAATATTTAATTTTTGGGAGTATAATAGAAAATATAACATACTAACTGGTTAGTAGGTGAAAGGGAGTGGAAAGTTTGGATTTTTCATATTCAAAAAAGGTTAAAGAATTACAAGAGCAGGTAACAGCCTTCATGGAATCCTATGTCTACCCGAACGAGAGCGTATATGAGCAACAATTAAATGAACAAGAAAGCCGTTGGAGTGCGGTCCCCCCTATCATAGAGGAACTAAAGGAAAAAGCAAAGGCTGCGGGGCTCTGGAATCTATTTTTACCTGAAAGTGAATATGGTGCAGGACTTACAAACCTGGAGTACGCTCCATTATGTGAGATTATGGGACGCTCCCTAATTGGACCGGAGGTATTTAACTGCAGTGCGCCCGATACTGGAAATATGGAAGTTATTGTTCGTTACGGTACCGAAAAACACAAGGAACAGTGGTTAAAGCCATTGTTGGCAGGCGAGATTCGTTCATGCTTTTCTATGACTGAACCTGCTGTTGCTTCAGCGGATGCAACCAATATTGAGGCAAGAATAGAAAGAGATGGTGATGAATACGTCATTAATGGGCGTAAGTGGTGGTCATCCGGTGCAGGTGATCCTCGTTGTAAGATTGCAATTGTAATGGGAAAAACAGACCTAAATGCCAATCACCATGAACAGCAATCGATGATTCTTGTGCCTCTTGATTCACCGGGTGTAAAAATCGAACGAATGCTGCCAGTGTTTGGATACGATCATGCTCCACATGGGCACGGGGAAATTACATATGAAAATGTTCGCGTTCCTGCTGAAAATATCCTCTGGGGTGAAGGAAAAGGATTTGCCATTGCCCAAGGCAGATTGGGACCCGGCCGGATTCATCATTGCATGAGGTTAATTGGAGCTGCAGAGCGGGCACTTGAATTATTATGTAAGCGTGTTCAAAAACGAGTTGCTTTTGGGAAACCATTATCAGATCAAGGCATTATCAGGGAATGGATTGCCGATTCAAGAATCGAAATTGAACAAGCCAGGCTCCTTACTTTAAAAGCAGCGTATATGATGGATACGGTTGGTAATAAAGAGGCGAAAACTGAGATTGCGATGATAAAAGTGGTTGCTCCTTCAATGGCATTAGGGGTGCTTGATCGAGCCATTCAAGCTTTTGGCGGTGCAGGAGTTTCAAACGACTTTCCGCTTGCAGCTCAATGGGCAAATGCAAGAACATTAAGACTCGCAGACGGACCTGATGAGGTTCATCGTGCCCAACTTGCAAAGCTTGAATTAAGAAAATATCAGTAGTAAGAAAAGCGCATCCGCCCGTTTAGCGAAGTAAACTAGGAGCTGGGCACCGTTTCTAGACAATTTTTAATAGAGAAGTTGTAGAAGGGTTGGGTAAGAAATGAGATTGATAGGCAAAACAGCAATAGTAACAGGGGGAGGAGGCGGTATTGGGCGTTCAACCGCCCTTCTTTTTGCAAAAGAAGGAGCACAGGTGACTGTAGCGGATATTGACTCCTTTGCTGGGGAAAAAACAGTGGGTTTAATTAAGGAATCAGGTGGAGAGGCAATTTATGTAAAGACAGATGTATCTGATTCAGGACAGATTCAAGAGCTAGTCAATTCAACCATAAATACCTTCGGGAAATTAAATATTATGTTTAACAATGCAGGTATCGGTAATTCGGAAGTCAGAAGTGTAGATATAACAGAAGAGGAATGGGATCGTGTTATTGATATTAATTTAAAAGGTGTATTCCTTGGAATTAAATATTCAGTTCCCGAGTTGATCAAGGCCGGTGGCGGTGCGATTATAAATACTTCAAGTTTATTGGGGTTAAAAGGGCAGAAATATGTAGCGCCTTATAATGCTTCAAAGGCAGGTGTTGTTCTCCTTACGCAAAATGCAGCCCAGGAATATGGGAAATTTAATATTCGTGTAAATGCCGTCGCTCCAGGTGTAATTGATACAAATATCATAGACAATTGGAAACAAAATGAGCGAAAATGGCCGATTATCTCACGTGCAAATGCATTAGGAAGGATTGGTACCCCTGAAGAGGTGGCAAATTCTGTTTTATTTTTAGCATCAGATGAAGCTTCATTTATTACAGGAACGACACTTTCGGTTGACGGCGGGGGTCTTTCCTTTTAATTAAAACAATTCAAAACAGTCAGTCTTATACTTAGGCTCTTTTCGTAAACTTTGTTGCTTTTGAAGCTTAATAAAGTTCATTTACTAAGTTTCTAGGCAATTTCCGCAAATGTTCCTTACGAAAAGATGTCACGAAGCTTCTAATTAAACTGGTTGATAAACTTATACGAAAAACAACAATCTATGCGAAAATAGCCTATACTTAAGAAAATATAGAGAACGAACCATTTGGAGGGAAGCCCATGAGTGAAAAGAAAGCCTGGTTAGCCCATTATCCGGGAAGCATAGCAAAAGAAGTTACTATACCTAAGATCCCATTAGGTCAAATTCTTCAAGAAACAGCTGTAAAATATCCTACACATAACGCACTTTCTTTTTACGGAAAAAAATTTACTTATGAAAAATTACACACCATGGCTTATACATTTACTTCCGCCCTGCAGCAAAATCAGGTACAAAAAGGTGACCGTGTGGCCCTCATGCTGCCAAACTGTCCGCAATTTGTTATCTCTTATTACGGAATTCTAAACGCTGGTGCGATTGTAACGCAAGTGAACCCGATGTCCGTTGAACGGGAGATTGAATATATTTTAAGGGATTCCGGTGCAGAAACAATCGTGGTCCTTGATACTCTTTATCCTCGTGTAAAAAGTGTTCAAAAAAACACTAATATAAAAAATATTATTGTTGTCAGTTTACAGCCAACAGGTGATGATTTTTCTTCCGATAAGAGCATTGAAAGTTTCCTTTCTGAAAGCAATGGAAATGTGCTCCCGGTTTCGATTGATTCAGAGTATGATGTGGCCGTTCTCCAATACACCGGTGGAACAACGGGGCGATCAAAAGGTGCAATGTTGACACATCGAAACCTTTTAGCAAATGTGATTCAAGCATATGAATTCTTTAAACATGAAATTGATATTGGCCGGGAGCGATATTTAACCATCATACCTCTCTTTCATGTTTTCGGGATGACCTCCTGTATGAACCTTTCGATTTATACCGCATCGGAATCCATTATGCTTCCTCGTTTTGATTTAGAGGAAGCGTTAAATACAATAAAAAATGAACGGCCAACTGTATTTCCCGGAGTGCCAACCATGTATATAGCCATTACCAATCATCCTCGTGCAGAGGAATATGGCATCAACTGTATTGAAGTCTGTAATAGTGGAAGTGCACCAATGCCGGTTGAGTTACTTCGTGAATTTGAAAGAAAAACAGGTTCGAAAATTTTAGAAGGGTATGGACTGTCGGAAGCTTCTCCTACGACTCACTGTAATCCAATGTTTGCAGAAAGAAAACCGGGAAGTGTTGGTATTGGTGTTCCATCCACAGATTATAAAATTGTCGATATCGAAACCGGTACACAAGAAGTCCCTGCAGGTCAACTGGGCGAAGTCATCATAAAAGGTCCACAAGTAATGAAGGGATACTGGAACATGCCTGAGGAAACAGCACATGCTTTACGAAACGGATGGCTCTACACAGGTGACATCGCAAAGTTGGACGAAGAAGGTTATCTTTATATTGTAGATAGAAAGAAGGATATGATTATTGCGAGCGGATATAATATTTATCCCCGTGAAATTGAAGAAGTGATTTATGAGCATCCTTCTGTTCAAGAAGCTGTTGTCATTGGAGTTCCCGATAAGTACAGAGGAGAAGACGTGAAGGCTATAATTGTTCTAAAATTAGGTAAAACTGCAACCGGAGAAGAAATAATTCGTTATTGCAGGAAGAACCTGGCGGCCTATAAGGTGCCAAGGATTGTTGAATTCCGTGACCAATTACCTAAAACAAGTGTTGGAAAAATTCTTCGCCGTTATTTAAGAGAAGAAGCAGTAAAATAATTTACGAAAACAGCCATTTTAAACAAAAAAGATTCTATGATTGAGCATAAAGTGGAAAATAAGAATATGATATAATTTCCTATAGACATTTTTTCAGATTGCGAGGACATAATGTGAAGGAAAAAATAACAGGACAAAGTATTAGTTTATTTGAAAAGAAGGGGTTTAGCGAAACATCGATACAAGATATCGTTGATTCCATAGGAGTGACTAAGGGGACTTTCTACTACTACTTTTCAAGTAAAGAAGAACTGCTAATGGATATCCATCTAGGCTATATTGGAGAATTGCTTGCCCAACAAGACCGAATTTTAAAAGATGAATCGAAGACATATAAAGAAAAATTATTTGCAATTGTAAAAATGCTGATATCTGATATCAAAACAAGAGGCTCTGCTGCAAAAATTTTTTTTAGGGAAATGAAAAATTTAAGCCAAGACCGCCTTGCTTTGGTTCTTCCAAAACGAGACCAGTTTCGATTGAATTTGGAAGAATTAATCAGGTCAGGAATAGAAAATGGTGAGTTCCGGTCCGATTTAAATGCATCCATCATTACATTTGGAATTCTGGGGATTACCAATTGGAGCTATCAATGGTTTAACCCAAATGGAAGCTGCTCTGATCAAGAAGTAGCAGAGATATTTGTCGAAATGATTTTAAAGGGAATTCAAGTGAATTGACGAAAATGTTTGAGAGGGTTCTTGTATAAAAGCCCTCTTTCCAAAATTCGCATACTAACCGGTTGGTACTGCGGGGTAAGAATTTTTTTGCCCGTAATACAGGTAAATGTCCGTTTCAGTAAAATGGATGCACTCGGTCATGTAAACAACAAAGGTTATTTTTTGTTTACCCGTGTATTACTTTGAAAAGTATTCAAGTGAGCAAAATTCCGGAATTGCTACAAGAAGGCTTGAATCACTTCCTTGTGAAGTTTTTAGGTACTCGGCCGGGTTTTGAATAATCTGAATTTTGCAAATCGAAGGGAGGGGCTTTATGCCTAATCAAATGAGTAAAGATACAATTCCAGTTAGAAAAGGGGAAGAATTAAACCTTTCTATTCTAGAGAAATTTTTACGAGAAAACATTGAGAATCTTCCGGGAAGTCCTCTTGAAATTCTGCAATTTTCCGCGGGTGCCTCGAATTTAACCTATCAACTAAAAATAGGTGATTGGGAAGCAGTATTGAGGCGCCCGCCACTAGGCCCGGTTGCACCAAAAGCTCATGATATGGAGCGGGAATTTAAAATCCTTTCTGAGCTTCATCCCATCTTTAAGGTGGCACCAAAGCCATTGCTTTTCTCTGACCGGCTTGAAGTGGTTGGAAGTCCATTTTTCATTATGGAGAGAAAAAACGGGCTTGTTCTCGACACTTCTTTTCCGGAGGGGATAAAGGTGACAAGAGAACTTTGTCAACGAATATCTGAAATAATGGTTGAAAAACTTGTCGAGCTGCATTCAATTGATTTCAAACAGACCGGGCTCGTCAAAATGAGCAAGCCTGAAGGATTTATGGAAAGGCAGGTACATGGCTGGATCCGGCGATATGAACGTGCGAAGACAGATGAAATTGAGATTGTTGAACATTTAAAAAAATGGCTGGTTGACCATATTCCTCAACATTATGAAGTTTCGGTTATTCACTATGACTATAAGTTAAATAATTCAATGTTTAACGAAAATTTCACTGAAATGGTCGGATTATTTGATTGGGAAATGACAACTGTTGGAGACCCTTTAGCAGACTTGGGTGTTACGATGAGTTATTGGAATCAGGCTGAAGATTCAGACCTTTTAAGAAAGGGCTTAGGAAAGGACCCGGTAACATCCATATATGATGGTTTCTTGACAAGAGAACAGTTTATCGAGCTTTACGCGAAAAAAAGCGGCAGAGATGTAACTAATCTCAATTTTTATTTAACGTTTGCCTATTTTAAACTCGCTGTAATCTGCCAACAAATCTATTACCGCTACAATAAAGGCCAAACCGAAGATGTCCGCTTTGCTAACTTTAACCATTTTGTAAAAAGTTTAATTGGGCATGCAGCAAGTGTTGCTTATGAATGATTGAAATGAAAGGAAAAGTCGGAGCGAAACAACCATGACGGGGTCCGATAAATTGTTTGATGGCGGCTGGGCTATTAAATGATGGATGAGTGAAAATAAGTTAACACGGATATGGATTACGAGAAAACTAAGATGATAGAAGGGAAGATTGCTATGACTCAAGGACATTTATTAATCGAAAAACTGGGACCTGTTTTATCACTAACATTAAATCGCCCGGAAAGTTTAAATGCATTTAGTCCTGAAATGATAGTAGGATTAACAATTGCAATTAAAGAAGCGCAGTTGGATTCTGATATCCAAGTGATTGTTTTATCCGGGGCAGGGCGTGCATTTAGTGCCGGCGGTGATGTTAAAACAATGGGAAAAGCGAATGGTGTTCAAGTGTATGACCATATCGGCAGGCTTAATGAACTTATTTTAACAATGAAAGAGACTGAGAAGCCAATCATTGCTGCTGTACATGGGTTTGCCGCCGGAGCAGGGTTTAATCTGGCATTAGCATGTGACTTGATCGTTGCCGCAGAGGACAGTAAGTTTGCCCTTAGTTTTTCAAAGGTCGGCCTAGTCTCCGATGGCGGCGGTTCATATTTTCTGCCAAGATTAATTGGTCCATACTTGGCAAAGCAATTCTTTTTTACGGCGGAGCCGATTTCAGCCGAACGTCTCTACCAGTTAGGTGTCATAAATGTTCTTTATCCAGTGGAAAAACTCCAGGATGAAACAACAAAATTAGCATTAGAACTGGCTCAAGGCCCCGGCAAGGCATTTGGCATGCAGAAGAAATTAATAGACCATTCCTTTACAGCTTCTCTTGAGGAAATTCTTGAGCAAGAACGGATAACCCAAACATTAATGGTTCAAACCGAAGATCACCCTGAAGGTGTCACTTCTTTTAAAGAAAAAAGAAAACCTGTTTATAAAGGTAAATAGGAGGAAACGCACGTGAAAGCTGTTCAATTTAAAGAATATGGCGGGCCGGAAGTACTTAATATTGTTGAAATGGAAAAACCTGTCCCAAAAGGTCATGAAGTATTAATCGAGATTAAGGCGATTGGGGTTAATTATGCCGATACCGCCCGCAGGGAGGGGCAATATGTTGTCCCGACAGCCCTGCCATTTATACCAGGAGCAGAAATTGCAGGGGTTGTTGTTGGGGTCGGTGATAAAGTGACAAAAATTAAACCAGGTACGAGAGTCGTAACTTTAATCGAATCAGGGGGTTATGCTGATTATGCCCTTGCTGATGAACGTGCTTTGATTCCGCTGCCTGAGCAGTTAGGTTTTCAATATGCTGCTGCATTACCGCTTCAGGGCTTGAGTGCGTATCATATTTTAAAAACGATGGGTCGTTTGGAAGAAGGGGAAAGCGTTCTTGTACATGCAGCTGCCGGTGGGGTGGGAACCATTGCTGTTCAGCTTGCTAAATTGTTTGGGGCGGGTAAAGTAATTGCTACTGCAAGTTCCGGAGAAAAATTGGAGCTTGCCCGCGAAATGGGGGCGGATGTGTTAGTAAATTACACAGAAACGAACTGGGAAGAGCAGGTTCTAGAAGCCACAGGGGGTAAAGGCGTAAATGTTGCACTCGAAATGGCAGGTGGAGATGTTTTTTATAAAACATTAAAATGTCTAGCTACCTTCGGAAGACTGGTAGTTTATGGAGTGGCCAGCGGTGAACAAAGTAAATTCTATCCATCCTCCCTTATGGCAAGAAATCAATCGGTGATTGGCTTTTTCCTTCCGCAAATAATGAGAAAGCCGGAGTTGCTTCAGCCTAGTTTAGTAGAGTTACTTAACTTTTTAGCAGAAGGTAAATTGAAGCTAACCATTGGAGATGTGTTTCCATTATCGGAAGCAGCCAAAGCCCATACCTTATTGCAATCAAGAAAAACAAAAGGAAAGCTAATTTTAAAACCTTAATTATGCAGTGAAGGGAGAGTCCTTGATGAAAACAACAGTTGAAACGGTAACTGGTTCAATTTCTGTTGCTCAATTAGGAAAGACGCTTATTCACTTATGAAAATTATGGAGAATTGGCATCCGGGTCATACTTTTTGAATATCCTGCCAACTTTGCGCGAGTCAGGTATTTCCGAAAATCAATTGGAGAAAATGCTCGGTACAAATGCTGAAGTACTGTTTACGAGAGCAGCAGCAAAAGTAATATAATTTTACGAAAAGAGGCTTGAAGCGATTCAAGCCTCTTTTTTTTGTATTTTGGAAAAATATTAACAAACTATGACGAAAATATTAATTAGTTGGGAAGAATTCTCAAGATGGTTGATATGCTTTAAAATTCGTATAAACTTAATAAAAAGAACAGTTTATTTTGCAATAGGAGTTGAACGGATATTGAAAATATTAGTGATTGAAGATAATAAAAGTGTATGTTCGATGATTGAGATGTTTTTTGCAAAGGAAGGCATCGAGGGAGAGTTTGTAAATGACGGGTTAGAAGGGTATAACCGTTTTAAAAACGACACCTGGGATGCATTAATTGTCGATTGGATGCTGCCAGGTATGGAAGGTGTAACCATTTGCCGGAAGATTAGGGAGGAGAAGTACACGGTTCCGATTATCATGCTAACGGCTAAAGATAGTGAATCTGATCAGGTGCTCGGTCTTGAAATGGGAGCAGATGATTATGTCACAAAGCCATTCAGCCCGCTCACACTAATGGCTCGAATTAAGGCAGTTACACGCCGTTTCCAAAATCAAGTAGCCAATGATGGGGAAGATTTACTCAAGTCAGAACACTTTCAGGTAAGTAAAAATACGAGAGAGGTCATCGTCGATGGAAAGCCGATTACCAATCTAACACCGAAAGAGTTCGACCTGTTATATTATATGGTCGAACACCCTAAGCAAGTATTCTCAAGAGAGCAATTGCTTGAACGGGTATGGGGATATCAGTTTTACGGTGATGAACGGACGGTAGATGTTCATATTAAACGATTGAGGAAAAAGGTAGAAACTGCTTCACAGCCATTCTTCCACACCGTATGGGGAGTAGGTTATAAGTTCGATGAGTCGATTAAAACAGATGAAGTTTAAGTATATTTATCAACAGTTTTTTAGCCATATAAGCATCATTATTGTAGCATTTTTAATCTTAAGCTTATTGTTTGCCCATTATGTTGAAAATTTAGTTTATGAGAATAAAGCCGAAGAGCTGATTTCTTATGGTAAAGCCATTCTGTCAGATATTGATCAATCTCCAATATCAACAGAACAAATTATAAATCAATATAGTTCTGTTTTAATAGCGAGAAAAATGAGTTTTAGCATGTTTGATACAGATGGACACCTTTATTCAGTTGCAAAGCACGGACCGGCGATTAAACTCTCGTCCTCTGAATGGAACAAAATCACTAAGGGTCAAACGATTATTGTTAAAAGTGATTTTAAAAGGTTCGGCCAAGAAGGAGTTACCTTTGTTGTCTTACCGTATCTGGATCAAGGACGCTTCGTGGGCGGGATCCTGCTAACATCGCCGATTAGCGGATCGAGTGATATGATTCATCAAATTAATCAATTCTTACTGTATACGATTTTTATCGCATTTGCTGTATCCTTTTTCCTAAGTTGGTTATTATCAAGAATTCATGTTAATCGCATAAAACGTCTACGTGAAGCAACCTCCCTCGTTTCAGCGGGGAATTATCATGTGAATGTCCATTCTTCTAATTTTGATGAAATAGGCGAATTAGCGAATGATTTTAATCATATGGTTGATAAAATTAATACCTCTATGGAGGAAATAGAAAGTCTTGAAAACAGAAGGCGGCAGTTTATGGCTGATGTTTCACACGAGATGCGAACGCCATTAACCACCATTAGCGGGGTTATTGAAGGGTTAAAAAACGATATGATTCCTGAAGAAGATAAGGAGAGAGGAATTAACCTGGTAAATCAGGAAGCAAAAAGACTGATTCGTCTTGTGAACGAAAATTTAGATTATGACAAAATCCGTTCTAATCAAATTCAGTTATTTAGGGAAGACATTCAGTTATTGGAAATACTCGAAATTATTCAAGAGCAATTATCTATTCTAGCTGAAGAGAAGAATGATCAAATTCTCGTTGATGTTGCACCTGATGTTTTTGTCAATGCGGATTATGATCGCCTGATTCAAATATTAATTAACATAACAAAAAACAGTATTCAATTTACATCCGATGGAACAATCTGGCTAAGAGGCAGAAAGCAAGAAAATGAAACGATTATTGAAGTGGAAGATACAGGGATTGGGATTGATCCGAGAGATGTCGAAAACATCTGGCATCGTTTTTATAAAGCCGATATTTCAAGAACGAGCAACCCTTATGGTGAATTTGGGTTAGGACTTTCAATTGTAAAGCAATTAGTTCTTCTTCATAACGGTGAAATTGACGTGTTCAGTGAAGAAGGAAAAGGGACAAAATTCATCATTCGTTTTCAACAATAAATACAGTTTGTAAAACTGCGAGTGTCGATTTCGCAGTTTTTTTGTTTTAATTGATTATTTTTCTTACAATTTTCCAAAAGCCTTTAAAGTTTGTTAATAGTTTTTTCACATTTGTCAGATAAAGTAAAAATAAGCAATCAAACAATATATAAATAATAAAAGGAGATTGGAAGAATATGAGTAATAAAGAAGGGTTCGAGAACGAAAATGAACTTAACCATTCAAATTCAATTGACATCACTGTCCCTGCGCATACGGAGGATCAATCGGGAGAGACAGGGATTGAGTCGGCTGATTTTGTTCATTCAAAAACCATAAATGATGCAAATACTGAAATGTCATCACCAAAAACAAGGAGTTCAGATGAAAGAGAAGAAAAAATTAACGAATCTATTGTAAGGGAGCAAACTCGGACGGCTAACGATAGTGGCTCAAGAAACAATAAAAAAAGGAATATAAAAGGATTTGCTTCTGCTCTTGCAGCTGGTGTAATCGGTTCTGTGTTGACATTAACAATCCTTCCGCATACCGATTACATAAAAAGCTTTTATCCAAATGTGGAAGCCACTAATTCACAGGCATCGTCTGAGGTTGTAAAACCGGTGACGGCCCAGCCAACTGCCGTTTCAACATCATCCATTGCCGATACGGTTGAAAAAGTTTCAAAAGCAATTGTTGGGATTGTCAATTATCAACAACAGCAGCAAAACAATGATTTTTTTGGTAATAATGATAATAATAATTCTCAGCAAAGTGTAGAAACAGGCTCAGGGTCAGGAGTTATATTTCAAAAAATGAATGGCAGTGCCTATATTGTAACGAATAATCACGTGGTTGAAGGAGCAACAAAGCTTGAAATATCCTTGTATAACGGAACAAAAACAACTGCACAAGTGGTTGGGACTGATGCTCTAACCGATCTCGCCGTCTTAAAAATTGATGGAAAATATGTCAATGCAACAGCTAATTTCGGGGATTCCTCAACATTACGGCCGGGTGACCAAGTGTACGCCATCGGAAATCCGCTTGGACTGGACCTATCAAGAACGGTCACACAAGGTATCGTCAGTGCAACAAATCGTACTATTTCCGTTTCAACATCCGCAGGAAATTGGGACACAAATGTTATTCAAACGGATGCAGCGATTAATCCCGGGAATAGCGGTGGCGCCCTTATCAATCCGCAAGGACAGGTCATCGGGATTAACAGCTTGAAAATTTCTGAAAGCGGTGTGGAAGGATTAGGATTTGCGATTCCGAGTGATGATCTTATCCCAATTGTAAATCAATTAATTAAAAATGGAAAAATTGATCGTCCATATCTTGGCGTAGGTCTGGAGGATCTGGATCAAATCCCGCAAATTTATTGGCAAAACCTACCTAATAACATCCAAAAGGGCGTGATGATCACGACCGTTGAACCAAACTCTGCAGCTGCAAGATCAGGCTTCCAGGTGAAGGATGTTGTTGTCTCCATGAATGGAACGCAAATTGCCAGTTCATCTGAATTAAGAAAATATTTATACACAAAAGTAAAAATCGGTGATGATGTCAAATTTGGTGTTTATCGTAACGGAAAGCTTAATACGATTACGGTAACATTATCAAAATAATAAGAAGCCGCGATTTGAGTTAAAATAAATGCACTAATCATTTCGAGGTGAAAAAATGAATCGGGTCGGTAAATACGCTAGCAGCAATGAAGTGGATGAGACAGAGCTTTTGACGATGGTCTTTGAACTAAGTGAGAAGGACCGAATGATTATGTGGTCTGAAGGCTATATTGATCTCGTCATCGAAAAATTGCCTAGCTATGCCCGTGACATTTTGGAGAATCGTAAGAAAAAATGGGAAGATACAAAAGCGTTTGTACAGGACGAACTTAAGGAAATCATCAACCGGAGTGCCTTTATTAAAAAATTGAAGGGCGAACGAAAGGAGTTCGCCCTTTTTGTCATGGAACATTATCCACAATATCAATTATTATTGTTCTTGGTTTATGACGGAAAATTAAAAGATGATGATTTACGGAAATTTGTTTATCGTCGCAGGTTTGGGTCCGGTAAAAGGTACCTTCATTAAGTGGTGAATAGGATGGTTCAAAGGGATTGGATAATTTGGCATAGGAACAGTTTGATGTCCATTAGCACATGGATTCGAGAGGTAATCTCGATTTAATTGCAAGCTCATAGGCAACACTCCGGCTTTTGAGAATATGATGTAGATGAACACCAATGGAGGTGACGTGATGGCAGTAGTTAAGGCAAGGAAATCAGATATTGATTTATTGGCACGGCTGCTTAGAGCGGAAGGTGAAGGAGAAGGGACTCTTGGAATGCTGCTTATTGGAAATGTAGGAATAAACCGGATTCGTGCGAATTGTTCAGATTTTAAAGGTCTTCGTACTATTCCCCAGATGGTCTATCAACCTCATGCATTTGAAGCAGTTATTCATGGGTATTTTTATCAAAGCCCCAGATCATCAGAAAGAAGATTAGCAAGAAAAGTAATAAACGGTGAAAGGTATTGGCCTGCGAAATTCAGTCTATGGTATTTTAGGCCGCCAGGGGATTGCCCGCAAAAATGGTACGACCAGCCTTTTGTCTCACGATATAAGAAACACTGTTTTTATCAACCAACAGGTGAAACCTGTGCAAATGTTTATAACACCTTTTAGGATAGTTCGAGCCGCCTGTAATAGCGGCTCCATTTTTTCTAAATAGACTCTTAGTACTTTTCGAAATCCGAAATTCCTCTTATAATTAGGTAAGTTTGTTAAAGCTAAGGGTGGTCTTGAATGAATTCATATAAGTTCTCAGTTAAACAGGTCCTTTTTCTTATCCTTATTACGTTATCGGGGGTCGTTTGGTCAGTCATTTTTCATCACCCGCTTGTACTCGGTTTTCTTCCGGGTTTTCTCGTGCTGGTTCATCTTTCGGTAACGAAAAAAATGACGATGAAAAGACTTTTACATATTAGTTTAATAGGAATAAATAAAACAAGAATCGTCATCCTCATTCTTTTTCTTGTTAGTTTTCTACTCCCATCCTGGTATTTGTCAGGTACGATCGACCAAATGGTGAAAGTGGCCTTGCATGTTATTATTCCGCAGCATTTTTTTGTTCTATCGTTTATGGTTGCGCTTTGTTTTTCGATGCTCCTCGGTACAACGGTGGGGACATTAAGTGCAATAGGTGTTCCTATTTTGGGGACGGCAGTTGTCCTCCATCTTCCTGTAGACATCGTAGCCGGAGCTCTTGTTTCAGGGGCGTTTGTCGGAGACAGAACGTCGCCGTTTTCCAGCTCGCACCAACTTTTATCACACACCGTTGAGGTACCTGTGAAAAAACAATGGAAAGCGATGCTTTTGACAACGGTAATCGCGATAACAATTTGCCTCTGCTTCTATGGCGTTTCCGATTTTTTCATTTCCGGACAAACAAGAATAAATTCTGAGCCCTTACTTTGGAGCCGGCTTTCTTGGATAAAATTTATTCCGCCGCTGATTTTAATTTTATTTGTCATTTTCCGAATGAGTATTATTTACGCTTTTATTTCTAGTATTCTAGCTGCTGCAGTTATCGCTTTTCTTGACGGTTCACCCCTTTCAAAAATAATAGGTGCTTTCTGGAACGGAATTAATGGAATTGGAGGAGGGCTGGTTCACATGTATGAGCTATTGCTCTTTTTAGCATTGGCTGGTGCCTATAATGGTTTATTGGAGGAGTTGAATGTCATTCAGCCTTATTTGGATAAATGGCTTCAATCCTCTCGTTCATTAATAGGTGATACCCTTAAAACGATTGCTGCTACTTTATTGATCAGCTTCATTGCGGCCAACCAGACCCTTCCGATTATTTTAACAGGGAGATCCTTTCTGCCATATTGGTCAAGTAATTATAGGAAGGAAGAATTAGCGAGAGTGATGGGAGATACTACAATGCTTTTTCCAGGGATGGTGCCTTGGAGCGTACTTTCTATCATGTGCAGCACTATCATCGGAATCCCATTGTTAAAGTATCTTCCGTATGCGATGTTTTTATGGATATTACCTTTTTTAACTATTTTTCTTTCGTTGGTAAAACTATTGCGGATAGCAAGAATAAAGCGAACAGAAGCTGCTTAAAAAAGGAGTATAAGTTATCGGATATTCACTAGACAAAAAAGGCTGGGCGTTTTTTGTAACGGGTTCACATCAGAGGTGCAAACATTAAAATTACAAGGAGAATCACACGGCATTTTCACATAGGAAATATCGTGTGATCTTTTGTTGTTATAGTAAGGATAAGATTATCTCCATCATGAATGAGGGCTAATACATCTTCCGGCTGCTTCTTTTTTTACTTAACTAATGATTGAATGAATTCTCCATCTTAGTTCCATTCACTTTTCTTAGTATTTTTTCATGACTGCGGCTTCCCCATCGAGGACTATTTCCTGACGTTGATTCCATACCTGCGTTTTTAATTGAATGATTTTTTTATCATCCCTTTTTCCCACTACTTCTACGATAACCTTGATCGTATCACCTATTTTGACAGGAGCGGTAAACTTGAAACTTTGGGATAAATAGATTGAGTTCGGGCCGGGTAGTTTCATTCCAAGAACGGTTGAGATAAAACTCCCCGTTAAAAGTCCATGGGAAATCCTTTCCTTAAAAATGGTTTGTTTGGCAAACTCATGATCAATATGCATTGGGTTGAAATCACCCGTTAGGCCTGCAAATTGATAGATATCAAATTCAGAAATGGTTTTGGAAAAAACAGCCGTATCTCCGACTTGAATATCCTCGAACATCAACTCTTTTTGCATATGCCCATCACCTTTCTTTGTAATTAAAAATGAAAGTTTCTGACCTATTGGAAGAGGGATTGAGCTATGAATCTACTGCTTTGGAGCAAATCGTTAATATCCCTGTCACCTTTACAGAATAATATTTTGCTCTCATTATTATTATATAGCGGTATATTAGGATGAGGCTGATTGAAATGTTAATATTTGGTTAACATTTTTGAACAAAATAGGATCCTGAATGTCTTGGTACATTGGGGTTGAATTTTTGGCATTTACATTAATGTAATTCGAATAAAAGGGGGTTTTTGGAATATATAAATAAAGGTAAAAGCCTTATTTATATAGGAGGGAAACTGAATCATGTTCAAAAAAGTACTACTCTTGGCTGGAGATGCAGTTGAGGCATTAGAAATTTATTACCCATATTTTCGCTGCCTGGAAGAAGGCTATGATGTAAATATTGCCGCTCCATCAAAAAAGAAACTGCAAACTGTTGTTCATGATTTTATCGGCTGGGATACTTATACAGAAAGTAAAGGATATTTAATTGATGCAAACCTATCGTTTGAAGATGTAAATCCGGAAGAATACGATGGGTTGATTATCCCTGGAGGGAGAGCACCGGAATACATTCGTTTAAATGAAAATGTCCCAAGAATAGTCTCTCATTTTTTTTTAGCGAATAAACCCGTTGCCGCCATTTGTCACGCAAGTCTCATATTAACAACTGTTCGTCAATATTTAGAAGGAAGAGAATTAACAGCTTATATCGCCTGCAAACCGGATGTGGAAGCTGCAGGGGCAAAATATATAGATAATCATTTACATGTACAAGGAAATCTTGTTTCCGGTCATGCATGGCCGGATCTCCCTGGCTTTATGAAAGAATTCATTAAGCAATTAAATAAGTAGTTTGGAGATTAAGACGGCTTAATGAATCAGAGAAAGATGCTCTGGTTCATTTTTTTATGTTTGAATGAATTCACATATTCCATCATATAAGTGGTAATAAAGAAATTGGACAAGGGATGAAGAACATGTTAAAAAAAATAGCAGTAATCGGATTCGGCAGTACGATGATTGGAATCGGAATTAACGGTTTTATTATTCCATTTCACTTAATTAATGGAGGTTTTTTAGGCATAAGCCTAATACTAAACTATTTATGGGGATTTAAAGCAGGCCTCATCTTTATATTTCTAAATATTCCTGTATACATGTTCGCCTTTAAGGCGGATCCAATGTATTTTATGAATGGGTTAAGTGGTGCGATCATTTCCGGAATTATGATTGAGTTATTTATGCCCTTAAATGGGACGATTCATTTACCAATCATGAGCAGTGTGATAGTAGGTGCGATTATGATTGGTATTGGCGTCGGAGTTATGTTAAGGAATCATATTAGCCCAGGTGGAATGGATTTGCTTGCCCTATTACTGTCAAAATGGTCCAAGGTAAATGTAGGGGTGATCATTTTTGCGCTCGACATGGTGGTAATTATGACGGGTTTACTTCTCCTGCAAGATGCGAAACTGTTTTATTCGTTATTAATTATCTCTATTGTAGGTTTACTCGCCAGTCTTATTACCTCTTTTCGCAGTATTCAGGTTCATATAAAATAATTCAAATAAGATATCTATTTTGATATGGTAAAATGAAACCATCTAAATTTGTAATAAAACTTGGAGGTTTTCATGAAACCAGTCAGCGATCATGTTAAAGAAAATCTGCAAATTTTATTTGTTGGCTTTAATCCGAGTATCCGCTCGAGTGAAACAGGGCATCATTTTGCTAATCCGAACAATCGTTTTTGGAGGATTCTTCATGAAGCGGGATTAACGCCGCGAAAATATCAGGCTTCGGAGGATGAAAAGCTAATCGATTTGGGGCTGGGAATCACGAATATTGTCCCAAGACCGACAAAAGCCGCAGATGAAATTACAAAATCAGAATACCAAGAGGGCAGGAAAGTTTTAAAAAAGAAAATTGAAAAATTAAAGCCAAAGGTAGTTTGTTTTGTTGGAAAAGGTGTTTTTCAAGAATATAGCGGGAAAAAAGCAGTTCCTTGGGGAAGGCAAAAGGAATCGGTTGTCCCTGGTACGATTGATTTTGTTGCTCCATCATCAAGCGGGCTGGTCAGAATGAAAATCGATGAAATTATTGATATTTACAAACAATTAGCCATGCTGATAGCTAAATAAAAACATCGACGGAAAATCCATGGCCGTCGATGTTTTTACTTTTAGGTTATCTCAAATTTCTTTCGGTAATGTGAGAGGGCTAACAGTGGAAACATATAGCGATAGCTATGATAGTGAATATAAAAGGCTCCGCCCATACCTTGTCCTTTCGGGTAGGAAATGGTCCAATCCTCTTTTTCAAGTGATGCGAGCAAATAAGAAATTCCCTTTCGGATTTCTGCTGTTGGCTTATCCGCAGCTGTAATCAAGGCATCGAGTGCCCAAGAGGTTTGGGTTACAGTGCTGGCGCCCAAAGGGACGTAGTTTTTTTTACTATCGCTCTTGCAGGACTCACCCCAACCGCCATCCTCGTTTTGAATTCTCCGTAACCAATTTACCGCAAGCCGGACGGAAGGATGACCGGTTGGAACTCCGACAGCTGCTAACCCGGTAATGGCCCCCCAAGTTCCATAAAGATAACAAATACCCCATCTTCCGTACCAGGAGCCATCCTTTTCTTGATTTTTCAATAGCCATTTAACACCTTTTTTTAGTGTCTCGTGATTCCTCGATAGATTTGTATAATTTCCAAAAAACTCAAGAGTTCTTCCGGTTAAATCGGCGGTAGAAGGATCTGATAACAAAAACTCACCTTTTTCGATCGGTAAAAAATCGATTAGTTTGGTATCGGCGTTTCTTTCAAAGGAAGGCCAGCCGCCATCTTCATTCTGCATTGAAAAAACCCAGCTAATACCTCGTTCCCAAGCTTGGAGCTGTTCTAAAGACATTCCGGAAATGGATCTTAGCGATGCAGTCGTATCGTCAACGTCGGGATTAATTGTATTGATATTAGAAAATCCCCATCCGCCGGGCAAAATTTTAGGATTATGAATCACCCAATCTCCGAATTTATGATGCTGTTTTCCTAGCAAATATTGATTTGCCTTTTCTACCATGGAATCTTCAGAGAATACCCCCGCTGATTGCAGCACATAGCTAATCATGGAAGTATTCCACACATTCGCTGTAGTGTACTGCATATGGGGCAATCCATTGATTTCGCACTTCATTGCAAGAATTCCATCTATTGCATTTGTAATAATGGGATCGTCCTTTTTATAGCCCAGCGCTAATAGAGCAAAAATCATTAAGAAGGTTGAGCTAAAATAGCTATAAAAAGTTCCGTCAGCTTCAAGATGATCGAGTATATACTTTTTTGCACGATCAAGCGCCATTTTATGAAGCTGTTCAGGTAAGCCCATTAAGTTTTTTACTCCCTCTTCAATAAATGAAAATAAAGACCGCAGTTCAGGCTGACGAAACCATGATTCATCAACATCTCGATGTGTTTGCAAATCGGATAGGTCCGGACTTCGATCAGTCCTTATCGTAAATTTTTTTTCAGAAAGAATCATAATCGGAGCAAGGTTCGCTCTCCCAAATACCGAAAACTTATAAAAATTAATTGGGAAGTGCAGCGGCAAAAGAATCACTTCAATGGGAAGGGGGGAATAGGAAGGCCATTTATATTGTCCCGTTAAAGAGAGCATGATTTTTGTAAACATACTAGCTTCTTCCAAACCGCCATTTGCTAAAATGAATTTTTTCGCTGCACGCATTCGTTTATCGTCTTTTGTGTAATAGCCTGAATAAAGCAATGCATAATAGGCTTCTACAGTAGAAGATAAATTCCCATCACCCTCATCGAAATAAAGCTTCCAAGCGCCATTTTTTTCCTGTCTGCTTAAAATCCTTGACGCAAGACCTTTGATTAATTCTTCATCATTTAATTCCAATGACCGTAATAAAATGATCATATAAGCATCTGTTGATAATCCGGTTTCAAATGGATAATTCCATGAGCCGTCGGGAGATTGATCTTTCCTAAGTATTTCAATAATCCCATCGATGCCTTTTTTTGTACTGCTCATTCTTAGTCCTCTCCTCTCCCAAATACCGTTCTCATCTATACATATTCCCTTGGTGCAAGGAGAATTCGTGAGGGAGGTCATGTGCCATTTTTTTTATGAGAACACGAGATAAAACTCCGCTGGAAAGTCTAAAGGAAGAATTAAAGAAAAAAAGTAAGGCTGCAAGTGGGACTTCCCTTCAAGAAGGACTCGTAACAAAGGAAGAAAAAATCATTTTGGAAAAAATCGGTTTGAAAACGAGAGAAATGAATAAAAACAATGTAACAAGGACGAAGGCTTATTTCGATTTTTACCAACAACACCCCGAAATCCATTGGGCCTTTTTAGGACATATGGTCTCTCGTAATGGCGGCTGGAACATGACCGATTTAAAAGGAGAGTTTCTAACAAGATTATTACCCGGTAAAGAAAGAAACGCCTTTTTTGCTTTTTTGGAACGAGGCAACTGGTTAATTTTCCAAGATGCGTATCCACAATTCTTGATTTATGAAGAAAGTTTAAAACGACACAAACCTTATTTCCATCTATTTTCATATTTAAATATATCCGTTTTTATGGAAACGATTTGGCGTTTCTTCTGGAAGAGTCATGATACCTATGTTCTCACCATGGCGCTTATCATTAATGAACAAAGCTATCTGGAAAAAAGAGTGGTCCAAAATCCGCGTTATAAAAAAGAAGTATTTGGTAAATTGGAGTTTAAGCTCCAGGACCTTCTTTCCTTTAATCATATTCTTTTTCCATATGCAAAAAAAAACTTGATCGGGCAAACACTCCACCAGTTTGATTCGTTACATGAGCGGATTCTTTTAGGAAAAAGACTGTATGCCGTGCTGTTTCAGAATAAAGATCGCTTGGAGCTGGTAATTGATTGGGCGAAGCACCACCCGCATACCGGTTCAAGAAAGGATTATTGGCCTCATATTTTTAACAATGTTAATGAAGGAATTCCCGGGTTTGCCTATCAGCTCCGTTTGAAATCATGCCAGCTCAGGACAGGAGCAAGAAGAATTTATAGTCCTGACCTGGAAAGTGCTTGGAAAAATGTAAACCATGAAGAAGCAGAGAAAGGAGATTGGTTTGAAGACGATCAGGTAGTCGGTTATTTAGCCTTAGATAATGAAATTTTTGATGGGGAGATTAAGAATGAATACTGCAAAACACTTGAACGACTCGAGCTTGCGGCACTTGCAAAAAAAGCGATTTCCATTTTGGAATAAAGATTTTATTCCGGCAATGATACTAGCTTCTGTAATTGGAACGTTTTTAGATCATTATTTTGTTAAATCACAGCTTTATGAGTTTCCCTTTAGACCCTTTCCGGAATTCTTTTCAGTCAATATTATATTTACTTTTCTTGGGCTCCCTATTTTTGTGATGGTTTTTCTCCATTACATGACACGGGTAAATTCATGGGGAAAAGCAGGCCTCATTATTTTTCTAAGCCTCTTAATGCCAATTTTTGAAAAATTTGCAGAAGTCTGCGGCTTGTTTGTCCATTCACCCGATTGGAAACACATCTATACATTTGCGGGTTACTTATTATTCTTAACGATTATTTACCTGTTTCATCAATGGTTGGAAAAGAAAAAGAGATAAAAAACAAAAGCCAAGACTCGTCTTGGCTTTTGCGGTGATCGCACTGCGACACCTTGGTGCTTCCCCTCCCATCCGTACAGTGGTTAAGTGTCCCGCAACAAGCGAATGTTGGGAGGGGTATTTATATTTTAACACATTTTATAATTAATTATAACAGTAACAATTGCTCCAGACTTTCTTTTCTTTTTTGAAAAGTGTATGATAAAAATGATTTTTTACATAAAGGAGTGTTTGAAGTGGCAAAAAAAGGACATTTTTTAATGGAAAACGGAGAAAAAATCGAATTTGATTTATATCCAAATGAAGCACCCGGCACGGTTGAAAATTTTGAAACCTTAGCGAACAAAGGTTTTTACAATGGTCTTACGTTTCATCGGGTTATACCTGGTTTTGTAAGCCAAGGCGGATGCCCTGAGGGCCGTGGGACTGGCGGACCTGGTTACACGATTAAATGTGAAACAGAAGGAAACCCTCACAAGCATGTTCCCGGTGCATTATCAATGGCACATGCAGGCAAAAACACAGGTGGAAGCCAATTCTTTATCGTACACGAATCACAACCGCATCTTAACGGTGTTCACACTGTTTTCGGTCAAGTAACATCCGGTTTGGAAACGGCAAAAGCGATGCGTAATGGCGACATAATGAAAGAAGTAAAGGTTTATGATGCTGAATAAGTAAGATTTAGAGAGCTAATCCGTGGTTAGCTCTCTTTTTGTTCTCAAAAGAATTTTTTTCCCCCCAGAAGGGCAAATTAAAAAAAATGTTTATTTTGGGGGTTAATATGAAAAAGTTTGCTTTAATACTTATCCCTTTCCTGTTTTTTTCGTTTCAAATCACTGCCAAAGCTGAAAACAATGGACCAAAAGAACTGAAAGCTGCCATTATTATTGATGATTTTGGGGGAGGCACCGGTGGTGTAAGAGACTTTTTAGAGGGGGATATTCCCATTACTGCAGCCGTTATGCCGTTTACACCATCATCGAAAGAACATGCGGAATGGGCTCATAAAAACGGTTTTGAAGTAATGGTACATTTGCCGATGGAGCCGAAAAGAGGAAAAAGATCCTGGCTGGGACCAAAACCGATTACTGTCGATTTGACTCTTAAAGAAGTAAGGCAACGGGTCGAGGAAGCAATCGATAGCGTGCCATATGCGGTTGGACTCAATAATCATATGGGTTCACTTGCAGTGGAAAACGAACAGATTGTCCGGACGATTGTACAGGTAGCAAAGGAAAGAAACCTATTTATTATCGATAGCGGGACGAGCCCGGGTACAAAATTTCCGGAAATCGCAAAAGAACTGGGAGTACCCCTGTTAAAAAGGGATGTATTTCTTGATGATATTTCTTCTTCCTCCCATGTAAGAAAACAAATGGTTCGGCTGGCAAAAGTAACCGAAATTAAAGGCCAGGGCATTGCCATCGGCCATGTTGGGGTAACTGGAAAAGTATGTTCAATTGGTGTTTTTGAATCGATAGAGGAATTTAAAAGACGAAACATAAAAATTGTTCCGGTCTCCCAGCTATTTTCAGAAAAATTACCTAATAAAAATTTCCCACCCTATTTCCATTGAAAAGCCGGAATCCTGAATTCCGGTTTTTTTTATGAAATTTTCCATTGCCAATATGATGTGATTAAGACAAAATGAAAAAATAGATAACAATGTAGGTGTAAGGGAGAAGGAATTTTATTATGAAATTTGTTTCTTGGAATGTTAACGGCCTTCGGGCTTGTGTAAAAAAGGGATTTTTGGATTATTTTAATGAGGTAAATGCCGATATATTCTGTGTGCAGGAAACGAAACTACAGGAGGGACAAATTTCTCTTGAATTGGAAGGATACCACCAATACTGGAATTACGCTGTTAAAAAAGGCTATTCCGGTACAGCTGTTTTTACTAAAAACGAACCATTGTCTGTGAGGTATGGGTTAGGTACGGATGATTCAGAAGCTGAAGGAAGAATCCTTACATTAGAGTTTGAAGCCTTTTTTCTAGTAAATGTTTATACACCAAACTCACAAAGAGATTTGGCAAGGCTTAGTTTCCGATTGGATTGGGAGGAGCGAATTTTTGCTCATCTAAAAGAATTAGATACTTTAAAGCCGGTAATCCTATGCGGGGACTTGAATGTTGCTCACCAAGAAATTGACTTAAGAAATCCAAAGTCAAATCAGGGCAACTCCGGTTTCACAGAGGAAGAACGAGGAAAAATGAGTATATTACTGGATGCGGGTTTTATCGATAGCTTCCGTCATTTTTATCCTGATCAGGAAGGATCTTACACCTGGTGGTCATATATGAGCAAAGTAAGGGAAAAGAATATTGGATGGCGGATTGATTATTTTATTGTTTCAGCTTCTTTAAAAGATCGTCTGGTCGATGCCAATATTCATTCTGAAATAATGGGAAGTGACCATTGCCCTGTATTACTTGAAATAAGTTAAATTTTTCTTATCATCTCTCATAAAAAACTCGAAATTTTCATTATCGAGGTTCTGTTTTATAGTTATTTTATATAAAACGATAACGGGAGGATGGATATGGATATTAAAAAAGACGTTCAAAAGCAGTTTGGTAAAAGTGCTGAATCGTATGTTTCAAGCACCATTCATAAAGAAGGCAAAGACCTGCAAAAGCTACTGGAATTGGCGACAATTCATGGACAGGAACATCTGCTTGATGTGGCAACAGGAGGCGGACATACGGCTAACGCCTTTGCACCGTTCGTAAATAAAGTGACTGCTGTTGATTTGACACAAGAAATGGTTGTAGCTGCTGAAAAATTTATAACTGAAAACGGCCATCAAAACGTCGATTTTGTTATAGGTGATGCGGAAAAGCTTCAATTTCCGGATGTTTCCTTTGATATTGTAACTTGCCGCATTGCACCACATCATTTTCCGAATGTAAAAAAATTTATTGCAGAGGTCCATCGCGTACTTGCAGCGAATGGTCAATTTTTGCTTGATGACAATGTAACTCCTGAAGATGATGAATTGGATCATTTTTATAATACCATCGAAAAAATAAGAGATTATAGCCATTTCCGTGCTTGGAAAAAAACAGAATGGCTTCGAATGCTGGAATTAGCCGGTTTTGAAATTATAGCTTGGTATCGTTTTGATAAAATTTTTCAATTTGATCCATGGTGCAGTCGGATGAATTTATCGGAAGCGGATAAAGACAAATTGATCCACTACATTCTTGCTGCACCCCAAAAGGTCAAAGATAAATTTAGGATTGTTATTAAGGACGATCGAATTATTTCATTTCAAGGGGAAGCAATGGTTCTAAAGGCAATGAAAAGGGTATGAAAAAAACCTTTGCATCGAAGAGGTAAGTGGCTCTTCATGCAAAGGTTTTTTACGTTTTCTTGAGGAAAATGTTAAATGTCATTAAGGGCGGTACCAATTACATCAAATTCAGGTAGTCTCTCATCTTGATTAGAGTTTTCCCACTGTTCTTGCTCACTGGAACCGACTATTCCTTTTTCATCCTCTTTTTTATATAGATTCATACTCACAGTAAGAACATCTCCTTTCCATATTTTATGACCATGTGTACTAAAATATTTTTACCCATAAAAATCCAGTCTAAACCATTTTTATTAATGGGAAATTAACATGAGAAAAATACTGAATAATAATTTGAAGAAATCGGTAAGGCTGCATGTTTAAAAAATCAACGTTGGCATAACAATTTTTACAGTTGTAGAATAGACGCGGTGAAAAGAAATTTTCGTTAACGTTATATATTATGTCTGATTACACGAATGCGTTCACCCGGTGAGGAAATTCTCCCACTTCAATTATGTGTTATCTGTGGGTGTATGACGAGGAAATATCCAATTATAGATGAGGTTATTTAAAAATGGTTTCGTATTTATTTTGAGAGGTTAAAAAACTAAAACTACTTCCAGTTATTTCTGAAAAAATAATTCAAAAAAAGATGTTGAATTTTGCCGGAATACGTAGTATTATAGATTTTGTCGCTGATGCGATAAAGTAGAAATGAGCAAGTAAATTGATTTAATATGCGGGTGTGGCGGAATTGGCAGACGCACCAGACTTAGGATCTGGCGCCGCAAGGCGTGGGGGTTCGACTCCCTTCACCCGCACCAAAGTTTTTTGCGATAGCAAAATAACTTACCATGATGCGGAAGTAGTTCAGTGGTAGAACACCACCTTGCCAAGGTGGGGGTCGCGGGTTCGAATCCCGTCTTCCGCTCCAAGTATTGCCGGGGTGGCGGAACTGGCAGACGCACAGGACTTAAAATCCTGCGGTAGGTGACTACCGTACCGGTTCGATTCCGGTCCTCGGCACCAAAGTTTTTGCGATAGCAAAATAAGAATATGCGCCCGTAGCTCAATTGGATAGAGCGTCTGACTACGGATCAGAAGGTTATGGGTTCGACTCCTTTCGGGCGCGCCACTATAAACGGGAAGTAGCTCAGCTTGGTAGAGCACTTGGTTTGGGACCAAGGGGTCGCAGGTTCGAATCCTGTCTTCCCGACCATTTTTAAAACATTTGTTATGGGGCCTTAGCTCAGCTGGGAGAGCGCCTGCTTTGCACGCAGGAGGTCAGCGGTTCGATCCCGCTAGGCTCCACCATAATTTAATCTTACATTTGGCGGTGTAGCTCAGCTGGCTAGAGCGTACGGTTCATACCCGTAAGGTCGGGGGTTCGATCCCCTCCGCCGCTACCAAATTTTTTTGAAAATAATGGAGGAATACCCAAGTCCGGCTGAAGGGATCGGTCTTGAAAACCGACAGGCGGGTTAAACCGCGCGGGGGTTCGAATCCCTCTTCCTCCGCCATTATTTTTTTCTTTATATGTGGAGGGGTAGCGAAGTGGCTAAACGCGGCGGACTGTAAATCCGCTCCCTCCGGGTTCGGCGGTTCGAATCCGTCCCCCTCCACCATTTATAGGGGTATAGTTTAAAGGTAGAACGAAGGTCTCCAAAACCTTTGGTGTGGGTTCAATTCCTACTACCCCTGCCACTTAATCTTTAATAATTTATAAATTTGCCGGTGTGGCGGAATTGGCAGACGCGCACGACTCAAAATCGTGTTCCTCTGGAGTGTCGGTTCGACCCCGACCACCGGTATAGAAAATAAGGTAAGAATCCTTATTTATCAAGGCTTTCAACATTTGTTGGAAGTCTTTTTTTGTTTAATTGGCATAAGATTCAAAACCCCTAAAATCGTGCGCGCTAAATCTTACGCTTAGGAGTGAAAATTATGGCAAGAAGGGGAGCTTTATCAGAAGAAGAGGTAAAGATTGTTAGAAAGAAATTAACCGATGAAGAAGCTTTTTCAAAATTCGAGAGAGAATGCCAACTTAAAAATCTAAGACCTTCAACAATGGAGTTTTATAAAAATGAGTTTAAAGCAGTAAAAAAATCTCTTATAGAAATGGAAATTGATAAAGAGATTATCGAGCTTAAAAAGCAAGATATTGAAAAATTGATTCTTCATTTGAAGGAAGAAATTAAAATTGTCAGCATTAACACAAGAATCAGAGCTCTTAGTGCATTCTTCAATTATTTATATCGAATTAGAGCTGTCACACCAAATCCAATGAAAAATATTCAGCAGCTTCGAGATCGTCGGAGAGTAATTGAAACATTGGAAGATGATGAAATTATTAGCTTAACTAAATTTATGAAAAAACAAAAGAGCTTTATTGGAGAAAGAGACTTAGTCATTTTTTTAGTAATGCTTGACACTGGAATTAGACTATCAGAATCAGTAGGAATTAAGGTAGAAGATGTTAGGAAGAATAAGCTGATTATTAGGAACACTAAAAATATGATTGAAAGGGTAGTTTATCCATCAAAGAAAGTCCAAGCATATCTGGAAAATTATATAAAACTTAGAGGGAAATTGGCCCACGAGTATTTATTCATTAACAGAGATAATGAATCCTTAAGACCCAGAAGTATTCAGACAAGATTTGAAAAGTACAAATCAGAAGTAGGATTAGAAAAACAGTTTAGCCCTCATATCCTACGCCATACATATGCGAAACGTTCGATATTAGCTGGTATGGATGCATTTTCATTGGCAGCATTGTTGGGCCATAGTGATTTATCAGTAACAAAAAAATATGTAGCTTTATGGGGGAATGATTTGGAAGAAAAAGCTAAGAAGTACAGCGCAATAGACAAGCTAGAAATATAGTTCCATAAAATGGTAATTAATATTGTACTTTAGTGCTTTAAAGTGTTAAAATATAATTATAAACAAAAACTTGTCCATCGTAGAGCTGGAACTCTAGGACAAGTCTCTAATAACAATTCACAAGGAATCGTCATTTCAATTATAAGATGATTTTCCTTGTATTTCAAGGAGAAGATGAAGATGTTATTAAACGGAAAGCCAGAAGAGTTAGTAAAATACAGTAAAGGCGTATACGACAAAGATGCGTTTATTCAAGCAATTAAAGATCGTTGGGAACTTACGGACTTACAAATTAGGGAAGCTTATTTAGTTGCTGATTTGGCTGAAAAGGCTCAAGGAGTCTTTTCTGTCTCTTATGGCAAGTTCATTAAAATGTTTAAAGAAAGATTTGATATGGAAATAAGCCTTTCATCAGTAAGAAGATTTTTTGCTCTTCTTTCAAAAATTTGTGTATTGACAGTAAATGAGGGTAGAAGAAAAAATAACAAAAAATCAGCAAATATCTATATCATTGAACCATTAGCTGAAGCAAAAGAACAGGTTAAAGAGTATTCAATAGAACAGACATATGAACACATTGAAGAGCATAGAAAAGAGCATAACGAAGGACATATTGATGAGCATTATAATATAACTATAAAAAATACTTTAAAAAATACTTATAAAAATACTATAAATATACCTCTAACTACTAGTAAAAGTAAATTTATCGATAATCAATTAAGGAATAAGTACCCTCATGGACCTTTCGAAGAAATTAAGCAGCAAATACTAAATGATAGCTCCTTAACGATTGATAATATTAATCAGTACAAAGGAATTCTTGAGTACAAACTAAAAAGATGGAAACCAAATCATAAGAAAGTCACCAGAAAAGAAATGCTACCAGATTGGTTCTATGAAGATGATGAAGTTGCCAAACAGCCTACAATGAGTCAGGAAGAGCTTGATCGTAAAAAAGCTGAAATTGATGAAATGCTGGCTAAATTTAGAAGTAATTAATGACCTTTATTTTTACAATTGGCTAGATTACTAGAATGGCTCTCAGAAGCTCCAGGATTCATTCTGGGACTCAGAAATATAAGGGATAATAATTTATATTATATCTATTGTTTTTGTCCTTAGATTTAAAATTATGACAACATTTATACAACAGGTTAGAGAATCGATAGTTTAATAGTTTAAACCATTTTGATTGGGGGAAGAATGTTATGGAAGTTTATAAAAAAGTTGATGATATTGCTAATTCACTTGGAATGTCTCCATCAACCGTAAAGAAATATTATTTATTAATTCAGCAACATGGTTACAGGTTCAAACGTTGCCAACAAGGACAAATCATGTTCACTGATTATGAAGTTCAGTTATTTCGCAATTTGCTCCAATTGAAGAATGAGCCCGGAATGAGTGTGTCTAAAGCAGTAGAGCAACTTCTAAAGGAAAAAGGAATTTACAGTACTAATGATGTTTCTCTTAAATTAACATTAATGGTAAAGGAAATTAATTATTTGAAACAATTGGTGTCTCAGCAGAATCAAGCTATGGAAAAACTGCAAGATCAATTGAATAGAATTGAAGAACATAGAAAAATTGATACACGAAAAAAATTAGACGACTTAGAAGAGGACCTAATTAATTTCATAAAAACATCAATGATGAATTGGCAAAATGACTGGAGTAGATAATTTTAACCAAAAGGTAGTAAGGTATGGTCCATAATCATACATATATTGGATTTTTTATCCTTTTAATTTTAGGGTAAATCTTAACAGTATATGCGATGATTTAAAACCTTTTCTTTTTAAGAAAATTGAGAAAAACATTATTTATATGTGTTAGGGTACTTACCTTTAAAGGAGGAAGCATAATGTCTTCAAATACATTCACCAACTATACGAAGAAATACTACGTTCTTAATTAAGCGTATTCAAAAAACAGAAAATTCTCTCAACTCACGACGTTAATAGAACATACTTTGGAATTCCTTACTACAATTGGCTAAACGAAATAGAGGGAATTCATAGTAAAATGTCGTATTTATAAGGTAGAACGAGCATTGAACGAGGTGAGAACGTTGGAAGAGAACGAGCGCGCTTATTGGACGAACGAGGTCGCATATATGCTTGAAATAGGTGATAGCACTCTTCGAAAATGGAGCATAGCTCTTGAAAAACAAGGTTACCATTTTGTTAAAGGCGATCAGGAAAGCAGAGCCTTTGTAATGCATGATATTGACGTTCTTCTAAGGATGAAGAATGCTATTCGTTTAGAAAGAAAATCTACAATTGCTGCTGCTAAGATTGCTATTAAACAAGGTAGAACGACCACCGTTCAAGGAGAACAACAAAAGGATGAACGAGATAGAACGACACTCGCTCCAGTAGAACAGGATAGAACCAGACCCGTTCCTCAAAATAACCAATTTGACTACGAAGCTATCTCAAAAATGATAGTCCAAGAAGTCAGCTCACTTTGGTTGAAAAAGTTTGAAGAATCAGAGAAGAGGTATGTAGAACGGGAGTCGTTCGTGTTAAAAAAGCTTGAAGAATATGAAGAACGACACTCGCACTTGATGGAAGAACACAACATAGAACTTCAAGAAACTAAAAAGGAACTTCAAGAAATAAAGGAAGAACAGAAGGCCTCTAGAAAATTGGTAGAATCTAAAATAATAAATGATGAATTTCAGAAAGTTTATCAAAAAACTGACCATATGTTCGAAGAAATTATGAAAGAAATTGCTGCTTCAAAAGAGAAAAAAGGATTCTTCAGGAGATTGTTTGGAAAATGACAGTTAAAATGACATCTGATGAAATTTAAGAAGTGATTGAGAACATGGAAAACGATGAACGGTGGTAGTTGCTGCATGAGTTATTTTATCGACATTTCAACAATCCCAGAATTCACGAGTTGATTTGGATGATGAAGAATAAGTGAAGAAATTGACTCATATGCTTTATAGAGGGCATGTTATCAAGGTGAGGTTTTCCTCCACAGTTTTCCTCACTAACTGAGCAGCTGCCACCACTAATGAATACTGTATGCAGGATTAATACGCAAAATATTCTTTTGTCGAAATTGATGGATTGATAGAATCAATGTTTGCTATCCCTCAAACTAAAACTCAATATGCAAGATTTTATACATTGGGTCAACGATGCGGTTTTCATCTGTATCGTCTTTTTTATTTATGAATAAAAACTTTCATTGAATCTATAAAAGTTAAAACTTTTTTTAAAGTTCTATTTACGTTTTTCCGTGACCGGATATAATATCTCCATAAGTGAATAAGATGGTTTTAGAAGCTGAGAGTTTTACCAGAAAAAACTCCAAGGTGAGCTGAGCCGACGCAAGATTGAATGAAATCAGCAGTAGATACTTGATTCTTAAGTATCTTCGAGGGTGAGTTTTTTCTGACAGGTACTTCTCACTTAAATCAAAAATAACCCGGGGAGAACAATTTTAATAATTGTTTGTTAACAAGGCCTCAAGTGAAGTTAACAGTACATCTTCTGATGTATCTCCAAATGTTGGATACTTGGGGTGTATATAGGCAATATAATCTTTAAATAAACAAATAAATAAAAAATTAAATAAAAAAATTATCTAATTACTCATATGATAAATAACTTCTAAAATAAAAAATTAAATGATAGCTGTGAGCAACTTGTTGCGAACATAAAATAAACTATCTCAATTGATAAATTATCTTATATGATCGTATCTAAAATATGAGGAGAATGTACTCTTCTACGGGGGCGTGTGTTGAATCGACGAAGAGGTTTTGATATTATCTATTATTCAGTTTAAATTTGATTCAATTCCGAAAAATAACTGAAAAATTGTCTATATGTAGTATCTTTCATTAGGGGAAAACACTTAAAAATGTCTATCAATAGGAAATATTCATTAAAATGAGAAAAATGTACTAATTCCATTGCAAAAGAAGAAATAAGCAATTCTGAGACTTTTATTATGAAATTTTTATATTATAACCAAATACAAAAAGCACCATTTAGGTCCTTTTCGCTTTTTCAACTAAAACACCCGTTACTTTAAGTGTAACCCTTCACAATCTCATTTGGGGTATAATTGTAGCAAAAAGGATTAGGGGCATGATTATGAAACCGTCAGTATCCAAGATTTTTGAGAAAAAGCCTGAAAGATGGGGACTTAGAGGTGATCCTTATTTATGGGATGAACTTCAACAGGTTTTCACCACGATTCCATTACCTTGTTCGAAAACTTGTTTTATCCACCATTTTGAAAAGTTTTTTCATGAACTCACAAATCACTCATTGAAGTCAGAATCTGATTTCTGGGTAGAAAAATACGACCACGGGGGTATGTCTGGTGGGGGTATTAGTGTAGAGTTTTGGCAAAAAAATGCTCTTCCGCTTTTAATCACCCGTTTACAAAAGATAAGCAAAGAATAATAGAAAGTAATTCTAGAAGCAATACTATACTAGGAATGCTATGTTGAAATCCTAAAATATCATAAAAATAACCTTTTAATTTAAGAAAAGGTTATTTTTATGATTACCATTAAGCTTATTTCGAAATTGAATATCCTAATGTTTTTGCTTTAGAAATAAAATTTTCAATATTACCGATCCCCCATTGAGAACATACTGCAACTTTTATACCATCACGTGTTGTAAGAATTTCATTCGGACTCATAAAATATCTTCGTGAGCCACCGTTTTTGTCAGCCACTTCTAATGTTTGAACCACACCTTGTTTACCCTCTTTCAGACTATCCTCAAATACACTTTTTAAATCTTCCAAACTTGGATTGTTTGTTTTCACATAGTCAGTTACTACGGCCAAAACAAGTCTCCCTTTTCCATATTCTTTTCCATTGAAAACATATTTTGTAAAGTCTTTCTTATATTTAGTGGAAAAAGTATCAATCATTGATTCCATTTTATTTCTTTCGTCTTCATCAATATTTTCATCCTCTTTTAATACATTTAACATTGCCAAAAGAAGCGGTCTATTCGAATCCCAAAAGTCTATCAATAATTTACGTTCACGTTCACTTATTGCCATTACTAATCCTGCCTTTCCATTTTCATCAATTGAAGGGTAACTTAAACACCTTAAATAATTGTTAATTAGCGCACTAGCCTCTAGAGTTAATTGCTGTTTTTTACAAGGCTCAATCACATAATCTACTAAATATTGATAATTCAATTGAATGTATTGTTTATTGGCACATTGCTGTTCCTCTAACTGTAAAAGTTCATTATTTGAGATAGGACTCAGAAAAACAAAAATATTTTTTGAAGATGAAGCAAATTGTTCAATAGCCCATTCATAATAGTAATTTGTTTGGTCGTCCTGTTCCTTTGATTTAACCTTATTTTCAAGTACTATCTTTATGTTGGTTTCGTCGTAACTTTCACTAAAAAAAACTAAAGTTATGTCTAGGAATATATCAATTCGTCTTGATTTAGTAATTACTTTTTCTCTTTCAATTTGAACATTTTTTACCTTATAATTTCCTGTAATGATTCCGTCAATCAACTCATCAGGAAACAAATTAGGATTTTTTTTTGCGTAAGCGCAGTCATTGCTAACCAAAATTAGTGCTTCTAGAAATTTTCTTAATCCATATTCGTTTAACCCATGATGTTCATAAGGGTCTAAAAGCCAAGCAATGAAATTACTATGCACATTTTCATTTCGCATAATTCCAAGAATATCAAATATACCTTTTTGTTCATAAAACAACTTTAAATCACGATACTTGGATGAATTAAATAATTGAATCATACTTTTTCTTATATCAATATCGTTTTTTAATATTGGTTCTTCTAACACCTTTATAACCCCACTCTATTGTTTTTCTTAATCATACTTCACTTTCATATAGGCTTCAATTTTATGAACGATTTTCTTCCCAAACGTAAGTCCAAAAGCAAGCATACCTATAATTAACGGGTTCTTTTTTGAAGTACAAAACTTAAAAAGTTGGGGAAATTACACCTTAAATTGCACCGTATTTAGTACGGTTTTTATTGAACGAAAATAAATCAACACAATCGAATGACCGTGCTGATTTTGTATATATTATATTTTCTTCTTCAACTCAAGCACCCTTTGAAGAAGGATAATGAAATTCCTATTTTATTACTAAATACAAAAAGGACCTGGTCCTTTTTACTTTTATTACTCAGAAGGTGTATAGGCCCGACCTTTTCGTATTAGTAACATAATTGTATAATAAATTGGAAATAATGTAATTTTTTATATTGGAGGTCCTACAAATGGACATAAATCAGCTAATTGATAAAATGTATGGAATGTTACCTAACTCACTTCAGGAGCCTGTGAGGGCTACAGTTGAAATTGGAGGAGGTATACTTCCTTATGTAAGCTCAGGATTGAATTATTTACGATTTAGAAAAATTAATCAAGAACTAAGTAAACATAACGGTCAAATATCTAACATCATTGAAAAATTAGCAGCAAGTGAAAATGAGTTGTTTTTTAAGCAAGAAGTTTTTTCAATTGTTCTTAATAGAATAATTAATGATGAACAAGAAGAAAAGATAAAGATTATTTTAAACGGTTTCGAATATATAATTGAAAACGACATTTTAGATTTAGATAAGGTATTTAATTACTATGATGTATTGGCTGAAATGAGATTAAGTGAAATTGTTCATCTTACTGAAAAATATGTTGTACATGAAAAGATGGAATCAAATATTCAATTAAGCAAAGAAGACACTGAGGATGACAGTGAAAAGGAAGATATTGAACGGTACATGGATAATAAGTTATTTAGGCTAGGAATTTTAGAATATATGAAGGAACCAGTAAATGAATTTTCTGGAAGAGATTATACGCAAAGTAGCTTACCACATCAATGGCAACCTCTAGCACCTGTAAAATTAGAAACAAATATGGACAAATTTAGATTAAGTAATTTTGGTATAAGATTTATTAAGTTCTTTTATGAAGAAGAAACAGAATAAAAAGATCGGGCATCTTAATGTCCGATTTTTTAATATATAAAATCAATATTTTATTTTAGAGGAATAATTTATTCCTAAAAAGAAAAAGCACAGATCCAGTTTCTAAAACTGATTCTTTATTTATAACAGTTGCAAGACTAAAGTAAGTCTAACCCATTTTTCTGAGAATAAGTAGTAAAAAATGCCCTCCCGAATGGGAAGACATTGTTTAAGCCAAAGATTATTTATTGCCTTAGTCATGCAATTCATTTGTAAATTCTTGAAGCCTTGAGGTTTTACCTCCTTGCATATCATTTTCAAGTTTTTCAATATTTAATGATTTAGGATATTTTCTTCTTGTAACCCAAATTGTACCTAAGGGTAAAATTGAATAAAAAATTCCCACAATAAAGAAAGCTGTAAAAAGAGAAACTTTTGGAGATATTAGGGGGGTAGTCAATTCCTTTGCAAACCCAGGAAAAAAATTTGGTACTATTACACTAAACGCTATTGCTCCAAGACCGAAAATTAGAAATAAATATAATAATACTTTTTTAGACAAAATCATTTTTCCAACAAATCTTTGTGAAAATAATAAACTACTATTCGACTTAGTGCCCCAATTAATTGCCCCTTTGGGCATTCCCTTTATGTTACCTTTAAATTTTGGGTATCTTTTAAAATCAGTATGTAAAATTTCGATAGTTACACCATCTTTTGGGTCAAGGTATTCAAAATTCATATTTAATATATTTCTTTCATCAATGTTAGTTGTTAACTCAAATTGATTAACTTCTTTAGTTCTTTTTAAAATAGTAGCCCCTATAATTTCTTCTTTTTCATTAAACTCTAAGCGTATTGGATCATTTTTAACTATGTTTTGGCCGTGTATTGTTTTTGTTCCAGAATTCCAAATTATTATAGTTGTTTTTATGATTCTTGGAACCTTTATACCTTTATAATAAATTTCAATTTCCTCTGGTGTTATTTCATTATTCCCAATTATTTTTAGTGAATCCAATTGGTAAACTAATCTTGGGCCTATGTTTGCTTTTTTATAGGTGTATATAGCTATTAGTACACCTAATATACCAATAAGCGACCCGACCCAACCCAACCCTGATTAAAAAAACTTGATATAATATTCATATTATCATTCCCCTATTATTTCTTACTATATATAAATTTACAATTAAATACATATTCTGACAAGGTGTAATTATTCGAGTTTTATTTGTATTGTTATTTGAATGCACTATTAGGTTTAAATTCATAATAAAATTCTCATTTTATTTTCCTGCACATTCTAGTCTGATGTGTACCTGGATAATTATGTTATATAATTTAATTATCGAAATATTCAGGGAGATAGTGGGAATGGGGGAGCTAAAATGGATATTGAGAAGACTCTGATTAACGCCGGGGTTAGTAAGGAACATTTATCTTTTTTGAAAAATGACACATTAATAAGTGATACACCATTTTATTATTTTTTTGACGGCATGGCTCAGCGAGAATATCGAGTTGTCTCTGTTAACAAAATCAAAGGATTGTCAAGGGGAGAACCTGGTTTTTCATGGTGGGACCATGCTCTAAGGAAAGTTGGAAATATTGATGGTAATCGAGTGGAAGAAAATCATAAGAGACTACAATCTACGACTTTAAACGAGTTTAGAGAAGGTTTTGGAAGTAGCACCTTCCCAGCAGTAGAATTAAATTACTATGATGAGTTTGATGAATATTACGTATCTCATGATGGGAATCATCGAACTTTATGGGCTAAATTAGTGGATGCCGACTATATTAGGGCTAGAGTATATGACTATAAGTACAATCCTATAAAACATGACAGTTATAAGCGGGTACAACGTATCTTAAGTGATTATACGAAACTTGTGCATGTAGCTAACTTTCAAATGAAAGAGGGAGAAAAAAAGGGAGAACTTCAGTATAATGACTGGCCTGTAGGTTCCCTAAATTTTCCCGACATATACAACTACTTGAATGAAGAACAGATTTCTAATTTTATGAATTGCGTGGATAAGAATATTAAAAGGATTGAGAACATTGTGGATAAATACTTTCAATGGTCGAAGATACCAAATAAGTGGAGGATGAAAATATTTCAATTAATAATTTTAAACCCTTATTCCTATGAGTATCGACACACTTATGAAAGTCTAGTTATTCTTCAGGAACGTGGATGGGTTCCTAACATAAGTGCTGATGATTGGAAGAAGTCGAAAAACGAACTGCTTAAATTAAATTTTTAATAAAACCACCATAGAAAACCACCATAGTGAAAAACCTTAATTAAATTAGGGTTTTTTATTTTGCCTTCGTTTTAATAAAAAAAGCAATGACGCTGGCCTCGGAAACGTCACAGCCTAATCCTTTAAGACGCCTAAGGCGGGAACCTAATTGATGAGTGGCTGGGTAGTATTAGATTTGATTTTTTACCCTATCCAATATTATGGTGAACCGTATCATAAGTAAATGAGGGAAAATCTTTGAAGATGTTTTCTTTGAGGATTTTCTTTTATTTTTAATATATAATTTGATAATAGATAAATTATATTCAGAATAGTTGATAACTAAATTAGGGGTGAGTATATGGATTTAACGAGTTTTTCAATTTTTAAAGAGCAAATAATGAAAAATGAAATATTAGAAAGTGAACCTAAATATTACTTACATATATATCAAAAGTATAGAGAAGAGCTATTACAAATTGAAAAAGAATTTAAGAAAGATATATTAGAAAATCAATATGATGAAATATTAATTAATGATAAAAATCGTACCTTATTAGATAATATAATCTATCTACTTGAAGGAATCGATTATATAGAAGGTAAATCAGATGAAGAACAGATAGATATTATTAAACTTTTAGAATTAGATACATATAAAAATCTAAAGTTAAGCGATTTAATAAATATTGGTTTTGAATTTCAAAATGGAAAAATGAATATTGAAATACAGGAATTAAAAACAAAAATTGATGAAATGGAGAAAAATAATATTTGGAATGAAGCTAGTGTGGAGGAGACGATTAGACAAAAGTATTCAATAGAGAATAGTGAAAATGTAAAGCTGATAAATTCATTAAGTGAGTACACACAATTTATAAATGAATTGGAAATAAATTTAAGTAATGGGTTGGTTTCTAGGGGGCAGAAAGATTGTAGTTTCTATTTATCACCTTCATTATATCGTATATATAATAAACGACAAGATGTTCATGCAAAAGGATATGAACAAACTTTTAAACAAAGAATAGCTTATTATTCTAAAGATTTTGGAATTAAATCAGATGAAGAGCTTAGAGCAGAAGGTCAACATTTTGGTTTACCTACAGAGTACTTAGATTTTACAGAAGCACATATTATTTCCTTACTGTTCGCTATTGAAGATTATAATTATAAAGATAATCATTCAATTGTATTTTTTATAGATTCAGCTGCTTTTAATAAACAATCTGTGAATAAAGATGAAAAATTAATAAATTTACAATTACAAGGAGAGAGAGAATATTTATCAAGATATAATTCTTGTTCGTATTTTATTAAATTACCAAATATTAATGAACGTATTCATTTTCAAAAAGGCTGTTTTTTAAGAGTATCTCAACAAGATTATTTAGATGAAAATAAAGATTTAATAGAAAATTTAAAAGACAAATGTGGGATTGCAATAATAAATAAATCATGTAAAGAAGAAATTCTTAAAGAGTTATTTACCTTAGGAATAACGTTTGAAAGTATTTATCCAGATAAGGATAATTTAGTGAAATCTATTAGATTCAATTATGAAATTATGCAAGGAGGGAAAGGGAGATGACGAAACAAGAAAAAACGTTTTTTGATTCTTTAAGATATACAAGAAAAGAAATTTCTGTTCAGGATATGGTAAAGTTTATTGAAAAAGGAGAGCAGTTTTTAAAATTAAAAGAAAATGATACATATAATTTGATGGATTATATAAACGGTATTCTAATTAGTCCTGATTATCAAAGGGTATATAAATCAACTATGAAAGAAGAGGGTAGTATCATTGAATCCCTATTAATGGGGATTCCGATTCCAGAAGTTTTTCTAGTTGCAAATAACAAAAATCAACTACGAATTAGACATGTAATGGATGGTCAACATAGATTGAACGCTATCTATAGATTTGTAAATAATGAATTTGCTCTAAAAAATTTAGAAATAAAGGAAGATTATAACAATAAAAAATTTGCAGACTTAGAAATAGAAGATAAAATCAAAATTCTTTCAAGTAATCTTTCTATTTTAGAATTTGAAAATTTTAATACAGTTGAGGAGGAAATTGAATTATTTAAAAGATATAATACGAATACGAAAAAACTGGAAGCACAAGAAATCGAAATGGTAACATATTTCTCTGAAACTAATAAGTATATAACCCAGTTCATAAATGTCCTGATTAATGATGATAGTAATATAGACATCGGTGAAAATAAATTATGCGGAATTTATAATATTACTCCCTCAAGAAATAACAAGCAAAGAAATCATCAGGAAGTATGTGTAATCTTAAATATAATTGAAAATGGATTAATTGATGTTAGAAATGCGAGTGATATTTCTAAAAATTTCTTGCAAAAAAAATCTTATTTATTCAAAAATGGTAATGATGAAAATTTAGATGGACTAATTAACGAATTTAATTTATTTAATGATTTTATCATTAAAACCTCGGAGTATTTGGAATATCCTTTTTCACCTCGAATTTTAAAAGACGATGAATTGAAATTAAATAAATTTAGTATTGGATTAGCTATAGTTTATGCAACCTTATGGCATTATTTTAAGATCGATTATAGTGAAGAAGGATTTATTGAGGAATTATTAGATTTTATCAATAAATCACCGATAGGAAACCCTAACTTTAAAGGTTCAACAACCAATTTAAATGAAGTTAAAAAATATCTTTTTGAAATAAATAAAGTACAAAATATAAACTACAAATATTTGGAATTCAAGTCTAAATAAAACCTCCTTTAGAATTTTAACGGTGAAACCTTACCATAAATAGTGGCGGATTTTTCACAATTAATTTCTCTGAACCGAACCATTAAGTTAATGGGTTTTTCAAAAAACAGTAACAGCACCAACTCAATGAGTAGAGTCGTGCTGTTTTTGTTTTGAATCGTTAGATGAACATTTGTTGTATAAACCATTGGTTTTTGCTGTTTTAAATATTCTAGTTTTTGTTCCTCTAATTGAATTTTATTTTCAAGTAAATACCCATACTATAGTTAAGGAAATAGAAAAAATTTTAACAGAGCGACAAATAACCACTGATGTGAAAAAAAGAGAAAATAGCCAGCCATTTTGTTTTCAATTTATGCTGTGCAGTAGGTTTCAATTTATTAAAAGATTTCAAAAAGCGATAAATTAGTTGATACATATAATAAAATTTTAGAAGAAAATAATATTGTGGCTTTTAATTTAGTTGATTTATGTAATTAAGTTAGATATGTACAATATATGCCTTTTCAAGAAGTAGGGGGTTTCAAGCAGGAACTTAAAAATAAAAATTTAATTGGATATAGTCTTTAAGAGGTTTAATAATAGACCATTTATACATGTTTAAAACAAATTATAAGAGAAACAGAGAATTTGTTCCATACTTGATATTTCAATTGAGACTCAAAGAAAAAGGAGTTAATAGCTACTGCGAAATGAAAATAATAAATTTACTGAAGTTGTTTAATTTTAAACAGTTTTTTAATGTTTCACTACATTTAAAAATAATAAGAAGCTTACCTATTACTGCTCCATGTAGAAATGTAAACAATTGCTTGTGTTACCTCTTTTTATAATCACATTATTTAGTTAAGAACCTGGTCAAATTGCACACTTTTTCACAAAAACAGATAGCTAATAAGAAATTAATTAAAACGGCTCATCCCCTTTAAAGGTTGAGCCTTTTCTCATTTTGCTATCAATATAAAATGGGGCCCAGATTGATATAAACATGTCGTATGAAATTGAAGTTTAATTTTAAGTAAAATCATTAAAGTGTTTTGTTTTTTTGAACTATTGGACAGTAAAGTATAAGAATAACAAACGAATCAGGAAGATAAAGAAGATGAATATATTTGTAAATCAAATTATTTGCAATTTCTAGCCTAATCACATACCGATTTATTAGTGATTGCTGATTACAATTGTTAATTAATGGAATATGAATATGAGATAAAATAATTATGGTAATATAAATAATGGGCAAATATGTTCGCTTAATCATTGTAATCTGCAGCTGGATGTTATATGCTGCTTGTATAAGGTTTTATATAGGGGCGAGAGATTTGAATGTAAGTGAAGAAAAATATCATCTAATAGATCTATTTGCAGGTGCAGGTGGCTTAAGTAACGGATTTCAACAAACAGGAAAATTCCAAATAGTTGGGGCCGTAGAAATTAACAAAGAAGCTATTGAGACTTATATTAATAATCATGAAGGTAACGAAAATATAATAATTAAACCTGAGGATAGTGAAATAAGTAATATTAGTGACATTAACTTCAAGAAATTTATGAAAGAAAAAGGAAGAGATCCTTTAAAAACGGTAGTAATTGGTGGGCCACCATGCCAAGGTTTTTCAAATGCAAATAGACAAAAGAATTATTTAATTTCAGGTAATAATCAACTAGTTAAAGAGTATGCACGTGCCATTGATGAAGTAAGACCTGTAGCTTTTCTAATGGAGAATGTTAAAACAATGAATTCGGCTACGCATAAATTCTTTGTTACAGAGCATATAGATGATAAAATTTATGCTTATAGCTCTGAACAACATTTACAGAAAATAAATGATTGTGAGGATCCGTTTTGGAAAGATGATGAGTTAATTCTACTTGAAACAGATAAAACGGAATATAAAGATTTAATCCATAGAATTATAAAAATGAAACATGTTACACCTCTCATCACAAGTGAAATTGAGTTTTCAAGAATTAGAATTGTAGTCCGAAAGCTAAAGAAAACAAAAATTTATAATCCAACTTCAGTTAAGGAAAAGAAAGAATTATTAGAGATTCAACAAGTTATTGATTCTCTTTCAAGATATGAATTTGGTGAATTGAATACTGAAGAAAAAATGAAAGATATAGTGAATACAGCAATTAATACATTTAAAGAGATTGTTAACTGTGGGAATACTGACAACAAAAAAATGTTAAACAATCTTCAGGGTTTAATTGAAATTAATCAGTTGTTAAGGTATCTGAAAGAAATTGAAGATGAAAAAATTTTAAAACTTGAAGATCCTAAAGTAGTTGGAGATACAAAGTTAAAAGTTGTTGTAGCAGTCAAATCCTATAACATAGTAGTTTATCTAAAAAAATTATTTAAGTATTTAGGGTACAATTTAGAAGAAGGAATTGTGCATTCTAATCACTATTTTGTTCCACAAAAGCGTCAAAGGTTTATGATATTAGGTGTAAAATCAAACTGTACAAATTTTGTTGAAATTAAATTTCCAGAAAAATATACTGAAATAGATTTTACTGTAAGAGATGCAATTAGTGATTTAGAAAGTATTGATCCTACAAAGAATGTCGAAGAAAATCAGTTGTTATATAATGTCAAGTTAAATAAAACGGTGATGCAAAATTACTATCGCTCAGATATGAAAGAAAATATTATTTATAACCATATCAATACAGACAGTGAGACACTGAGTAAACAAAGATTTGAAGAGATAAAGAAAAATGAAGGGAAAAATTTCCATAGTTTATCGACAGAGCTTCAAGAACTTTCTTACACGGATGCTTCTAGAACTCAAAATACCGTCTATCTAAGGTTAGATTATGACGCCCCTTCACCCACAGTCATTAATGTTCGAAAATCTATGTGGCAACATCCTACAAAAGCAATTGCATTAAGTATAAGAGAAGCAGCCAGATTACAATCTTTTAAAGATAATTATATATTTAAAGGAACAAAGGATAAGCAATATCAACAAATCGGTAATGCAGTCCCTCCTTTAATGGCTAGAGCAATGGCTGAACAAATTTTGTATTATTTAGGAGAAGAACCCAACCAATTTCTAAAAGATGAATTTTTTACTACTACTAAAGCAGCAATCTATTTGTAATGGATTGCTGTTTTTTCTTTGTCAATTTGTTAGAATAATATAAAGTAAAAAAAAGTAAAAAAACTAGGGGGAAATATGGATACAATTAATACACGACCCTCTGCTGCTCCTGTGATTCAAGCTCTTAGAAGTATTGGTTATAATTCACAAACAGCAATTGCTGATATAGTTGATAATAGTGTTGACGCAAAAACAAATTATATCCATATAGAATTCGAATATGATATGGGAAATGGTTTTATAAGAATAGAAGATAACGGAATAGGAATGTCAGACGCAGAATTGCAAAAAGCTATGACAATAGGCTCAAAGGACCCCAGAGAACGGAGAGCTAAGGAAGAGCTGGGACGATTTGGAATGGGATTAAAAACGGCGTCATTTTCTATGGGGAAACGATTATGTGTTTTTACAAAAAAGGATGGAATAATTTCTGAACGCTGTTGGGATTTAGATTACGTTAGTGATAAAAATGAATGGCTCCTGTATAAATCGATTCCTAGTGAAATAAGAGATAAAATCGGACAACTAGAGGGAAATAGCGGAACGATTGTTTTTATAGATAAACTGGACCGATTTTGTGGCTTTGGTACTCATAAAGTTTTGAAACAAGACAGTTATTATTCCAAAGTAAAGCGTACACAAAAATATTTAGAAATGGTTTTTCATGTGATGCTAGAGAAAGGCTTAATAATCACGATTAATGGCAACACTTTATACCCTTGGAATCCATTTTTAGAAGGAAATCCAAGACGGATTGAAGGAGAAGAGCAGGTTATTAGAGTAAACAAAAAGTTAGTTAGAATTACCCCGTATGTATTACCTCATCCAACTACTTTTAATCAAGTGGATTTTAAATATGCTGGTGGAGTAAAAGGATGGAACGATCAGCAAGGCTTTTATATATATAGAGAAAATCGCATGGTAAGTTTTGGTGATTGGTTTGGCATGTTTCCTAAGGACATCGCGTCAGAACTCGTTAGAATTAAAATCGAATTTACGAATGATGCAGATGATGACTGGAAAATTGATATAAAGAAATCTACAATTACTATTCCCGATGATGCAAAACAAGATTTATATGGGATTGCGAAATATTATAGACAAGTATCACAAGAAATAATGTTATATCGTACAAAAGCTACTCGAACAGGCGGGAGAATAAAAGGTACCTTAAATACTTGGGAGCTTGCAACGGATGACATAAATAGTTCTTACGTCTTAAATAGAACACATCCCGTTTTAAATGAAATCCTTAAAGCTGTTGATACAGATGTACGAAAAAAAATTAACTTATACCTTAAATTGGTAGAATTAGGTTCACCAAATAACCTTTTAAAGACTTCCAATATGGCCAAAAAAGATGAGCAGCAAATTGATGAAAAATCCAGGAAATTGGTAATCGATTATGCGGAAATTTTATTTAGTACTGGTTTTGATATAGATATTGGTAAAGTTTCTGAGACGATTTCAATGATGGCTGGATTTGAGGGTATTGAAATTAAAACAATAAAAAACATCATTGAGAAAGAAGTGAACACAAATGTATCAAGTAATACGTGAGGAATATTTGGAAATAGTAGATAATTTATATACATCATTTAAAAATCTTGGCTTTGATAAACCATTAGAATCTGCAATGGAAAAAGCTCAAGAAAAGGTACTAAAGTCTTATGCTAATTTAAATAAAAAGGATTTGGAAAGCTTATCTTTAGAGGCTTATACAAAATATATTTCTATAAATGTACGTAAAGCAAGTTCAATTAGAAGTAATGAAAACATACCTTGGTTTGAGGATACCCATCCGACATACTCTTATTTTTGGCCTAGATATGAAAAATATCTAATAGAGAATAAGGAATGGGCACGTGATACAGTAGAAACTATTGATGTTACTACTAATGAAATTTTAAAAAGTATCGGAAATCCTAAAAGTAGACAAACATTTGATAAAAGAGGATTAGTTTTAGGGCATGTACAATCAGGAAAGACAGCGAATTTTACAGGGTTAATCAACAAAGCATTTGATGTAGGCTACAAATTAGTAATTGTTTTGGCTGGTATGCATAATGATTTACGTTCTCAAACGCAATTACGATTAGGAAAAGAGGTAATTGGTTCTGTTGATAGCATCACTGGTGAAAAACAGGGTGTTGCACTTGTTAAAACAGGCGGCACGCAAATCGAGACTTGGACTACGGTACAGGATGACATTTCTACTAGTAATGCAATCGGTATTAAAAATTTAGATAAGCCAATTTTACTAGTTGTAAAGAAGCAAAAAGATGTACTTCCTACATTAATTGACTTATTAAGAAATAGTATTAAGCATTCAGAGATGAGTCCACCAGTTTTAATCGTAGATGATGAGGCAGACCAAGCTAGTGTTGACGCTTCTGGAAAAAATACTGACAATCCTACTAAAATTAATCAGTCTATTAGAGAATTGTTGAGTCTATTTAATCAAAAATCATATGTTGGCTATACAGCCACGCCTTTTGCCAATCTACTAATTAAAGCTGATGTAAACCATGATGAGATAGGAAAGGATTTATATCCAAAAGATTTTGTAATTGCATTGCCTAAACCAGATGGGTATAGTGGACCTGATGAATACTTCAATACAACGGGTTATACAGAGGACAATAAACCGATGTTTATTAGGCACTTAAGCTCAAATGATATTACTATACTAGATAAATTGAGAACAAAAGATGATGCGGGTCTATTTACAGAAGTTCCTAAGTCCATGCAGGAAGCAATACTAGCCTTTCTACTTTCAGTTGCAATAAGGAATTTAAGAGGTCAGATTGGCGAGCATAATTCAATGTTAATCCATACATCCAGACTTACAGATGTTCAAGACTCAATATGTGGCGTTATAAAAGAGTTTTATAAAAAATTATCAAATGATCTTCTGTACAATCCAAAAAGTGAATATATACCAAAGCTACAAGAACTATATGAAGAAGATTTTATTGAGGTGCAAAAAAGCTTCGAACCTTCAAAAAAATTTGGTGAATTTGCATGGGAAGAAATTTATAAACAAATTAAAGTTGTAGCAGGCAAGATTGAAGTGATGGAAATTAACGGAGAGAGTGAAGATGCTCTTGAGTATGATAAATACAAAGAAAATGGGCTATATGTTATAGCAATTGGCGGAAATAAACTCTCACGCGGTTTAACCTTAGAAGGCTTAACGATTTCATATTATTATCGTGGTAGTTCTATGTATGACACACTAATGCAAATGGGGCGTTGGTTTGGCTTCCGTAACGGATATATGGACCTATGTCGAATATATACAAGTGAAGACATTGCGGAGAATTTCGAATATCTTGCTGTTGTCATGAGTGAGTTAAGAGAAGAGTTTGAAAAATTTGTAAAAGATGGTGTGACACCTGAAGAATACGCAGTTAAAATGAAAACACATAAAACCATGACAGTTACGAGTCCAGCAAAAATGGGTACGGCTGAGTCGCCTATTTCTTATACAGGCACTATGCAACAAACACGTAGCTTTGATAAAAACAAGGAATTCTTTATAAATAATATGGAGGCTACGGTTCAATTAATTAATAATATAGAACAACAATTTAAAACGGCTATTAATGGCACTAAATATCATATTGCTAAAAATATTCCCAGTCAGATTATTATTGATTTCTTGAAAAAATACAGAACTCTTTCTTCAGCACGAATTGTTAATAGCAAAAAAATTGCAGATTATATTTGCAACATGAATAAAAAAAACTTTTTACAAAAATTTAATGTCGCTGTTGTGGATGTGACCAAGACTACATTAAACCGTAAGAAAGCAATTGATAATGGGATTACTCAATGGAAAGTAAATTTAGGTAAGATACAGATTGAAAGTGCGGTAATTCGTAGTATTGATCAGGATAAAAGTAAAAGGATCGGTGTTGTAGACTTAGGTGCTATTGTCGCAGAAAATCAAGAGTTTATTGATATTGAAAATCGAACTCCCGATAAAAAAGCAAATATAGAGCTAAGAGCTAATGATAACCCACTACTTTTGGTTTATCCATTACACCCGCAAGTCAAATCTTTTAGGAAATTAAATATAGATTTTAATGAGAATCTTGTGCCCATTGGGTTAGCATTCTCATTTCCAGATCTTGTAGAAATATCAGATGTTGATTCAAGTGAAAGAACAAAGAAAGAAGGAGCTTATATTTACAATAATACAGTTGGAAGGGATGGTTCTAATGATTAATATCTCAGAAAAATTCAAGTTTCTTATTGAGCAGTCAAAAAATGAGGAATCAGATGATATTTATCGCTTAGAGCCAATCTACTTTCAAGAACCATTTTTATTAATCGGGCTTGATTTACTTAATTTACAGCGGCGTATTTATATCGATATTACAAGTGAAAATTGGGATGAAGAACAATTGAAATCATTTCCAAAATGGCGAGGTATTGACATAGGGCAAGAATATTTTTCGCAAATTGGTCCGTTAAAAGAAAAAAACTTCTTAGTAATTTCACAAATTGTAGAGGATAGCGAAGAGATTTTTGAACGAGTTTTACAAAATTTAGTAGATCATATTTTGATTGAAGAAGAATTGCCACTTTATTCAGTAATTTATGAAGTTTTAGATCGTTGGCATAATTTCTTTAAGAGAAAATGGGATACCAAATTAACAATTGAAGAAGAGATGGGGTTATTTGGCGAGCTTTATTATATTAATAGATGGCTTGAATTTTTTCCCCAGGAGCCACCTTTGATTATTAAAGATTGGAAGGGCCCGCTAAAAAACCGAATTGATTTTGTTAGTAAGAATAGCGGAGTTGAAATTAAAACCGTTGCACCTAAAATAAGAGATGAAATTAAAATCTCGAATGAAAAGCAATTAGAGCTTAATCCCGTTATCGATAAATTGTTTCTATATGTACTAAAAGTGGAAGCAAATGGGTCAACAGGTAAGTCACTTCGAAATATGATTGAAACAATAGAAGAACAGCTTATTAATCGAGCACCTTCTTTAGCGGTAAAATTTGTGGATTTGCTACAATCAATTAGTGTAACGGGAGAAGAGTATGATAAAAACTACTTCTTTGTACATGAGGAATTAGCATTCGATGCAGCTGAAGAATTTCCTAAACTAACTTCAAAAAACTTACCTACCGGAATTACTAATGTTTCATATTCAATTGATTTGTCACATTGTAAAAGTTTTAAGGTTCCGTTAGAAGATGTATTCAATTTGAATAATTAAGGATGATTCATAATGAATGAAACCAAAAGAAAGCTAGATTTTTTTTGTGAATTGATTGACACTGTTGAACAAAAGGGGCGAGTATCAGGTAGTAGACAAACACCTTTTATACAGGAAGTTTTACCTTTTATAAACTCTGAAGATGAGCCAGCGATTGTTTATTTCGGCAAAAAAGAGTCGAAGATTCAACTTAATGGTTATTTATATCAAGAAGATATTAATACTTTAAACTTGTACGTAGTAGAATATGAGCCGTTTTTCGAAGAAGAACAATTGCCGGTTGCTAGTATGACATCCTTAAAGGAGTTCGCGAATAAAGCGAAGAGATTCTTTACTAATGCGGAAACAATTCTGCAATTAGCGGATCGTTCAATGGAATATTTTGATTTAGCGAAATTGATAATAGATAAAAAAGATGAAATTGAAGAAGTAAATATTTATGTGATTACAAGTAAGTTTTATCTATCAAATAAGCCAATTGATTTAAATATACCTGGTGTAGAAACAGTAAATGTACATGTTTGGGATATGGATCGTATTTTTAAACTATCTGAAGCAGAGCAAGGTATAAGAGAATTTGATATTAATTTTGAATCGGAATATGGCGGGGCACTGCAAATGATGCACGTCCCCAGTAATGCTGAAAGTGGTCTAATCGATTGCTATGTCGGTGTTATCTCAGCAAAACTTTTAGCTAAACTTTATGATGATTGGGGACCAAAATTAGTAGAACGGAATGTTCGTTCTTTTTTACAAGCTCGCGGTGGAACGAATAAAGGAATCCGAGATACTCTTAAAGATGAGAGGCAACGTGAATTATTTGTTGCTTATAATAACGGAATCTCAAGTGTTGCAAAAGCAGGGGATATTAAACAAATTGGGGAATCAAGTCTTTATAATATTAACACATTAACAAGTTGGCAGATTGTTAATGGCGGCCAAACAACTGCATCTATACATCAAGCCTATAAAAATGATGTTGATTTAGCAGGGGTTTATTTACAAGCAAAATTGACTATTATAAACGTTCGGGAAGAATTAGAGAATGACCATGTTCAAATGGATCGCCATGCACTTGAAGATGAAATGATAGCAAAAATTTCGGAGTATGCAAATACCCAAAATAAAATCAATAAATCAGATTTGCTTGCAAATACGCGTTTTATGTCCGATATAGAAAAACTTTCTCGTAACGTCTGGATTCCAACACAAGATAATCGCAAAGAGGAGTCAAAGTGGTATTTTGAACGTGCGCGTGGACAATATATGGTTGATATTAGTAGGCGTTCCAAAGGAAAAGAACAAACTGCTTTTAAAAAAATGTATCCAAAAGAAAATGTAATAACAAAAGTAGAGATGGCAAAATATTTTATGTCGTGGGAAGGCAATCCTCATGTATCTAGTAAAGGTGGAGAAGAAGCTTTTAAACGCTTTATGGATTTAAATAGCCAATATTGGAAACAAAGTTCCGTTACGAATGATGAAGGTGAAGTGACGAAAAGTATCCTCAATATTGATAACAACTATTACAAGCGGCTTATTGCAAGAAGAATTATTAATGCATTTGTTACTAAGATAGTTGAAAGTATGAATTTAAAAGGTTATAGAGCAAATGTAATTTACTATACTGTAGCTATGCTAAATTATTTATACGGAAAAGAAATAGATTTAATGGAAGTTTGGCGACAACAAGCGCTTTCTACAAAGTGGGAAGATATTGTAAGAGTAATTGCTGGTAATACTTTAAATTATTTAAGAGAATCCGCTGGTGATCAAAACGTTACACAATGGGCGAAAAAAGAAGACTGTTGGAATGGTTTTATTAAAGAATCGGCAGTTGTCCTGAGTAATATGGTTTAGTGTTATCACAATACTATTGTAAGGCTGCTTACCTTTTCTTTAAGGTAAGTATTCTTTTTTTAGAAAGAAAAACTTATTGTTAGAATTCACCTTCTAGTTTGAGCTTTTTAATTTCCTTAATAATTTTTTCAACTGTGGCACCTAAATCATTTTTAATTTCATGCTCCCAAATCCGTAAAAGAAACCATCCTTTATCTTGGTAGAATAAATTTACTTCCATATCTCTATTCTTATTTCTTAGAAGTTTTTTCTCCCAATAATCGGTATTGCTTGCTTTTAGGCATAATACCATGAATAGGACAAGAATGCCAAAAACATGAGTCAATAAATATAACTAATTTATATTTTTTAATTGCTATATCTGGTTTTCCATACAACGATTTAACATTTCGTCTAAATCTAAAACCTTTTTTCCATAGTTGGGCAGTAATAAGGTCCTCAATCTTTGATATTGATTTGATAGCCTGCATATTTTTTCTTCTCTGGGCTTTCGTGAGATTATCGGTCATATTTTTCCCCTTCAATTTTAACTTGGATTTTATAAGATGATATTACAAATCCTGCTATTTCTTTAGTCGAGCTTGATTTATCATTGTTTTTTTGTATTCATAAAAATATCTCTTAAACACCTCTTGTTAAAAACAAAATAACTCAGAAGTTTTATCCAATAATAAAATGATGAATTACTTGTACAATTCTATACTTTTTTAACTAGATATAATCCTAAAAGTGTACTTTTTAAGGACAAAGAATAAAAAATTTTGAAAGAAGCAAAATTATGCCGATAATATAAGGATTAAGGTAAAATCTCTGATTGTCTGTGGCAAAATATATCGGAAAAATTCACTGGAATAAAGAATATAGGCCTGAGTTTAAAAAAGTTCTTTCACTTTTAAAAGAAGGTGATATGCTGGTCGTAACAAAGCTAGACTGTTTTGCTCGTATTGGTAATTAAGGAAATTCGGGTTTAAGGTGCTGTATCAAATTCAAAGTACCGGCTTGATTAGGAGTGGCGGGCATGATAGCCTCGATTAGCGATGCAAACTGATTAATAGGCTGGCTTCTTGGCAGAAGAATTATGCCCGCAGAGGCTCCATGTCAAGCTACTGGCCTTTCTAAAAGAAAACGAAAGAAAAACAAAATTAAAAAACTGTGAAAACAGAAGTATTAGATTTTATCAAACAAGTTGTAGAGAATAACAAAGTAACCATAGGAAAAGGGAAAACAAGTTCTCTTTATTATAATAATAAAAAGATTTTCACAGATACCGAATCCCTAAAAGAAAGCAAAATGGATTATCTTGGATTTGTATTTGATGGAGCTACCGTAAAAATACGAGAAAAAAGCTTGTTTAAGTATTACCATAGAACATTTAAGAAAATATTATCAGTTAATATAGCAAGCAGTCTCAAAGGAAGAACTGTTGGTAGAAAAAAATTATATTCACTATATACACACCTTGGAAACAGATATAAGGGCTATGGAAATTTCATTTCTTACTGTAAAAAGGCACATGGAGTTTTTGCTGAAATTGACGACATAGATAGTATTATTTATCGACAGATTAAAAGGCATTGGAATAAGATTCAAAAGCGATTGTTATAACAAATAACTGGATGCGACATTGTGAACTCAAGTAGCACCCCATAGTGATACCACATACACTCTTGACATATGGAATTGTGTCACCGAAATAAGTAAAATAAAACACACCCTTCCCCCATCTCAATTAATATTCATTGATAAAGACTGCACAGAAATTGCACAGAATTTCTAGAAACAATGGAATTAAGAGACTTCTATTGTTCCAATAAATCATTACGATCTTAAATTACTGCAATTTATACCAAAATACTTTATAATAGATGGTTTAGAAAATCGACAGTGTAGCGGCTATAAAATATAATTGGACACCAATTGTGATTTAATTTTAATTTTATATTTTGCTAAATGGTGGTTATCCAAAAGGAGGAAGATTGAAAGGTTGGCAGCTCTGAGTTTAGAAGAATACGAACAACAAACAGCATAGTTCAGCTTTCTTTTATTCGGAAAGAAATTAATCAGGAGAGACTTCGGTCTCTTTTTTTTGCTTTCTTCAAAAATAGTCTGTCCTTCTATGGTGGACATCGAGATGGAGTTTTTTGCAAATTATGGATTTTGTATGAGTTCAAATTCTTATAAAATTGATTAGTAATTCGTATTTCCGAGACTAAAGGCTTATTTTTTCTTCTTTGATTTACAAATCTACCGTGGACAATATAACAACCTCGTAGCAAGAAAACAAACAAACCTGGAGGTTATTCAAAATGGAAAACAATCAATTACGTCAATTAAATAACAATGTAGAAGTAATCGGTACTCTTATATCTAAGGAGCTCGAAATTAAAACAAGTACAGCAAATAAAAATTATATTACTGGTAAACTAGTTGTTCAAACTAAAATCGTTAACAGGTTTCACGAGCAAATTATTAGAGTCTTTGTTATGGAGTCTTCTAAATTATATCAAGGCGTATTGACAGTCATGAACGAGTATCGTGAGCTTGATCGTATTAAGGTAACAGGCGCATTAAAATTATGTGAGTACAACAACAATCAAGGCAGTATTACTAGCTTCAACGAAATCAGGGGTATGTATTTCACTCGATTACAAGCCAATAACCAACCTGATAAAGCTCTTGCTTCTATCGAAACTATTGTTGAGTCATACACCCCAAAATTAAGTGTAGATGGTTCACCTACTGGTGATTATTACGTTAAAGGGTTTACTGTTGGATACCAAGAAGAAATCATCGAACTTAAAAATGTAATCATTGGCTCTAACATATATACTCCATTTCAAAATCTATATTTTCCTGGTACCACTGGTCGATTAATCTATCAACTTAACAACTGCGTTGAACAGTCTGAAACAACTCAACAAAATCAAGGCTTTGGTGACACAAGCTTATCTGTATCTTCAAATACAAATAAAAACTATGTTAACTTCATGGAAATTGTTGCTGGAGATACTCCTTTCATCGACGCAAATGCATATAACCCAACTGAGATTGCTACTGCAAAACAGCTTAGGGCTAAACAGTTAGACGAGGTAAAAAATAAAAATAATAATTCTTCAATATCTACGAATGGCACGGGGTTCAGTAGTCTAACAACTGCTACCCCAGGAGTAAACCTTGCTGATGGTAGCATGCCAGATTTTTGATCAGGCTTATGCTTGGTCAACCTATTATGAAATTTATTTTTTATTCTATTATTTTACAAAAAGTTATAATTTTTTCCAGTTATCATTTACGTTTTTCACGACCAGTATATAAACATATTGTGAGAAATAAATCTAGGAGGAATCTTTTATGAACACATTTGATAAGTTCCCACAACAACTATTAGCTGAAATTAAAGAGCAAGAGGAAGCCGTTAAAGAAGCTATAGAAGTTAGGAAGAAATCGGAGACTTGGCATGGCTTCGGTGAGAATCCTGAACAAGAGCCTCTTGAAATTTTCATTATTGAACGCAAGCATCCACTAGAAGAATTATGGATAACAGACCAAATTTACCTTTTGAAAGATGAAGATGAAGAAACTCCTCTGGATGAAGAAAGTTATGAGGAATGGAGCAACAGTAACAGAGATTATCTTGATCAATCAAAATTAAGCCCAACAAAGCAGAGATTTCTTCATTATCTCATAAATAATTAATTTCGGCAGGAGGAATTAAAATGATTATACTCAACAATGCAAAGCAGAGAGAATCAAATAAACTTAATGAGCATGGAATTAATCATATATTCTTTGGCGCTCAGATACTTGTAAATGTTGATTTAAGCTCTGATGATCGAGTTAATGAGACGGTGGCTGGTTGGATTAAGAAGTTGGTTGGGCGCTATTATGATAATGGAGCTTATGAAGTGCGAAGTGTACAAAAAAGTGCTTTCTCTATTAATAATATAATAGAGAAAGCACAAAATGGTACACATCGTGTGAGTCTGTTTGATTTATTTATATCACTCTTACGTGAGCTCACATTCGGACAATTGAGTCATAATTCTATGAGATTCGCTAAGCTCTATAAACTCAACATGTATAACTCGCTTCCTGCAATTAAGCCCGATGATGGAACTATAACCGACAATGGAAAAGAAATGTTAGTGCAGCATGGTGGATTAATATTTTCATTCTACGAAGAGAAGCTATTGAAGTTTAAAATAAAAAATGAGAGTGACTATCAACAGCCATTAGATAAGATTAGAGGCGTATCAAATTTAATTGATCGATGGCTCAATGAGGAAGAGCTAACAAATGAAGAGTTGCTGTGGGTTTATAGTAACGCTATTGAATTTCGAGCATTAAGGTCGGTCGCTAGCAAAAGAACAAGCGCAAGAGATAAAATCTTCAAGAGTTTAGCAAAATCTTACATTCAACCATTGTCCTACCAAAGAATCGTTGGAAATGGAAAGTTCGAATACCAATATCTACATCAAGCTATTGAAAATCGATTGCAGCAAACAATTAAAATAAAGGAAACAGAAACTATTTCGAAAGAAGAAGGTCGACTAAAGTTAAAACAACACCTCACTGATTTCCTAGAATCAAATAAAAAAGAAGCTTGGCTATTAAAAGCTGATACTGGCATTGGTAAATCGCATACAGTTGCTGAGCTTGCAAGAGAAGGAATTTTGTTTGTTGTTCCAACAAAAAAGTTAGGGCGAGAATTAAAAGTGAAAGTAGAGGATAAACATCAAAATTTAAAAGTGGTAATGATTGACCCAGTTGACGATAAAGAAATTCCTGATTGCTCTGAAAAAGAAGAGATGATTAGAGCAAGACAAAAAGGTTTAGGTAAACAAGCATCAGATTACAGAAACAAAGCCATTGAGAATTGTGATAACGAAGAAATTAAAACTAAGCATGAAAAATATAAACAAGCTCTATCTACTAAACAAGCATTTTTCATTATTACTCATAAACGTTTCGCTGATGGATTCTTAGAGGCAATAAACCCTCCTGAAGTCGATTCTATTATTATTGACGAGGACCCAGTTAATGAGATGTTAACTGATGAGACGTATTCAACTGAAGTGTTGTTGTATGAACTAAATCAATTAATAGCAACAATAACTGCAAAGGGTTTTGGTGAAAATGCAGAGCTGAACGAAGTTGAGGAAGAGATTGTAAGTAAGGTGAAGAAGTTTATGGAATTAGTACAAAGCAGCAGATTAGAACTAACTCCTAATCCTTACAAACCCTTCTTCCAGCTGAACAGTAATAAATTAGCTGCAATCATTATGAAAAACCCGATGATTAAAAATAATTTATTTGCAGCTTTAGAATCAGATTGCTTAATATCGCATCGAAACAAAAAGAACGAACTTGAAACTACTTGCACTTCATCTTTATTGACCGCTTTCTGGCATAAAAAAATTATGATAATGAGTGCCACGTTAAATAAGAAAGTTCACATGCCTTTATTTGTTAGGCACGTTAATACTTTTACAAATTGGATTGAAATTCCTCCAATTGAAACTAAAGGTAAAGTTATATTATTTGCTGATCGTTCTACATCAAAAACAGCTTTGAAAAATACTGACTTAGTTGAAGTTATTAAAGAAATTATTAAACCTTTTAATTATGAAGCTCTTATAACTAACAAAACTAGGAAGTATCTATTTGAAGATAATAAGGTCCATAAACAAATACACTTTGGCAATTGTGCTGGTTATGATGAGCTGAATGGTAAAAATATTGTGGTAGTTGGCACTCCAAGTTTACCACCTTGGAAGTTAGCTTTATTAACCTACCAAATCTTTGGAAAATTACCTAGATCAACCTATTATAACAATAAAAGAGAAACAATTGATTTCGACTTCAAGATGCAAAAAATGGAAGAATCTGGTTATCAATTTGCGATAAACACTTTCACCCATCCTGAAGACTATAACGCTAGAGAAGTTCATTTATGGCAAACATCTTCTGACATAGAGCAAGCTGTTGGTAGAGCAAGGCTGATTGATAATGATTGTACTGTTTATGTGTTTAGTAGAATTCCTGTCAAGCAATGCAAAATTAAAAAATATTCAGAGACAGCTTAATTGCTGTCTCATTTTTTTATTTTTTTCATTTCTCATTTACAAATTAAATTCCTCGGATATAAACATATCAAGTAATAAAAATTAACTTAATCGGAGGAATTAATTATGGCAAACAAACGAGGATTCTATGATCCAGATTACTTAATAAAAAAAATGAAAAGTGAAGTATCTTTAGAAGGATTTGCTTCAAAGGGAAATTCAGGTTCCAATAATGGAACTTTAAATGCAAACGATATAATTCATTTTTTTATAAGAAACAGTAAGAACTATAAAGTTGCCAAAAGTAAGCCCAAGATTGAAGCTAAAGATTATTTAAGAAATGATGAACTAGGAGAAATCTTAAGAGATTACAAAGCTCTTCTTGATTTTGCAAATGTTGAATTAAGAAAAAGAAAAGAATGTGAGCACAATAGATACTTACTTACGAAGATAAAAGGTTCAGTTCTTAATGATATGACTGATTCAAAAGGAATTTTAGATGGAGTCTTTGGCTATGATTCATGCCCAAGTGAATCAACAGAATATGACTTAAGTTTCATAGATTTAAGAAATCCAGCACACGTTGAAGCACTAATTCCATTGAAAGTAGAATTTGATCCGAATCGAGATTTATGTCATATTCTACTAGACTTAGGAACAATAATGGAAAAGTGCTTAAATGATGAAGAGAAATTGATGGTTGCTATGATAAGAGACCAATTTCAAATAAAAGAGATAGCTGAAGAGTTAGGAATTACTTACAAACAAACGCAATATAGACTTCAAAAAATTTATAAAAAAGTTGCCGGATTTTAGGGGCGCGAGCTGCTAAAACGGGATATATATTATAGAGAGGTGTTATCGTTCATCATAGTGATAACACTCCTATTATTTTTTTAGTGTAATTTGACCGATTGGTCAAAATTTTTATAGATGGCTCTTTAGCAAGGCCATCGTAATAAGCTTCATTCGTTTTCTTTTAGTACTTATTTCATAATTGATCGCTTGCTGTGAAGCAAGTAATGGTCAGGTTTTTCCATTCCCTGGCCTTCCTCCTTTCTAAATCGTTTTTATAATCAGATTATTTTTTACCTAATTAAGATAGTCTGATTATGGAAATGACATATTTGCCACCAGAAAATGGTGAGTAATATTAATGAAAAGGATGTGAATAACTCCTTTCTTGTGCTTTGGACAGTCTTGACTAATTTATTCATGAAGAATGAGTATTTATTCTCGGTCAAGCTCAGACTTCTTCCTTTTAAAGTAGTGCTAGCACTAAGGGCAGCTGCAACATATCTATCTTGCCGATAGATTTTTTCTTGGTAACATAGGTATTTTGGGATTTTTATAATCTCAGCTTCAGATCTGTCCTGAAGCTCCTTTTTAATTAACTAACTTTTATATAGAGATTCACAACCAAGGAGCCAAATATTATGGCTTCTTTTTTATTTTTAAGGAGGATCAATCAATGAAAAAAAGATCTAAAAAATGGATAAAAAGGAAAACAACATTGAAAAAACTGATTAAAGAAGCTGAAAAAGAATTACGTGATTTACAAGCTAAAATTCCTATCCTTCGGGCAGAAATAAATAAAGCTCAACATAGGCAATTAAGATCAAAATTACAGAAGACAGAGGAAACTATATAATGGAAAAGACACTTAATGAAATGGTAATTGAAGAATTAGAGAATGAGATAAGAGATTTGCAAGGCGTAGGGAATATGAATGGTGAACTACCAACTTCTGTAGCCCCAATAGTAGATAAACTTGAATCAGTATCGACTGCATATTATCTTGCTAGGAAAATTCTGTTTAGAGGTCAATTCTTAAAACTACCAATTGAAGGAAATCTTGATAACGCTTCGTTTGTTCCAGAAAATACCAATGTCCCTTTAATCAATCTTTACTTGAATGGCACTGCTCAGCTTAGGGGAGACAAACGATTAGGAGTAGCAATAACAATTACTAAGAATATAATTGAAGATTCAGCAATTGATTTGAAAGACTATATTGAGAGCTTACTTGTAGAACGTATAGGAACTGCTTTAGAGCAATCGATCTTTAACGGAGATGGCAGTCAATTAGGCTTCTTGGGAATTGCAAAAGATACGAATGTTGTCTCTGGTCCATTAACTATAAATGCTGCAACAATTGATCAGCTTAGATCGATTCAAAATTTAGTTCATGATAAAGCCCTTCCAAATTCAGTTTGGTATATGAATAGAACATTCTTTAATGAAGTAACTCGTTTGCAAGATGCAAATAAAGACTACTATGTGTGTTATGAAGATGGAGTTCCTTATCTTCTTGGAAGTCCCATTGAAATTACTGGTGGATTAGTTGCTGATACTGTTTCAGGCAATATTCCAGTTGTATATGGAGATCTTTCAATGGGATATACATGTGGAATCACCAAAGACATTGAAAGTTATGCAACTACTAGTACAGTAGATGCTCTTCAAGGTACAGTGACATTTACGGTGGATATGTTAGTAGATGGCTGTGTAACAAACTATACAGCTTTAGCAGTTGGTAAAGTAGCTTAATTATTTATGTGAAATTATTCGTAATTGGAGGAAATTATATGAAAATAGTTGAAGTGAAAATTTAGAAAAATTTCTTTTGTTTTGATAGTGCAATAGGTGGACATTATCTCACTAATCATGTAATAAAGCTATACGAAGAAAAGGCTATTAGATTTATGGAGCAAGGTTTCGCTGAATTAGTTGTTGACAATAAAGAATAAAAACCGAGAAGTCAAAAGGCTTCTCTTACTTCATTATAAAAGGATGATTCTAAATGTATAACAGTTTTGGCACAATGTTTAAAGCAATACTATCCCCGAAAGTTTTGAAGCTTAATGATTTAGTTGGCAGAACGAATTTAAGTGACAAACAACAAGAGGCTCTAGCAAAAGAAGTAGAAGATTTAATTGCTAAAGTAAAAAAAATTGATTATTTACAAAGGGCAGGCAAATAAAATGATGGAAGTAAGAGCCTTAGGACTTGATCGAAAAATATTAGAAGAACGTGACCTAACAGTCGCAGCCGAGGCCGAGAAAAAAATTCTAAAATTGGAAAAAGAATGGAAAGTAGAACTTCGTTTGCTCAGAGAACAATTAAAAAAAGGTAAAAAAGCATGATGAATAACCGGGCCATCTTCCGAGATGGTCGATTTATTCTAATTTGAAAGGTTGGGAACCGATGAACCAATATTTAAAATCACTTGAACTTATCAAGGAAGATTTAGGGGAGGAACGATACCGTTCTGCTTGTGCTACGGCATTAGCCGTATATTATTCAAAGCAAACGGACAACCGTCAAGAAGTGGCTAACAAAACAAATAGACAACTTGAACGTCGTGGATGCAAGGGCTATTCTTATAAGTTTTTCAGAAAATTCGTCTGAAAATCATTAAATTGATTGTTAGACGTTATTTTTTTGTCATTTTTCTTTGTTAATGAATGAAATTGATAAAAATGATGAAAAGTAGTGTTTCAGATTGTACGTGTATTAAATCGGCAAAGAGCTCATTAATATAATTACTCATTTAATTTAAAGTAGATAAGCGTATATCTTTGGTCATTAATGAAATGTTATTTAGAAAATGGATATAGCAGTTATGGCAGATTGGTGATTAGGAGGTATAAATAAGATTGCTTAAACGATAGCAGAGCGGATTAGGATCGGCCGAATAAATGAAGGAGCAATACAAATTGGTTAAATGGTTAGCAGATATAGAAGTATAAGAGTAGCAGAAATTCTATAAGAGGTAGTTAGGAGTATAGCGGATATAGCAGATAAAGCATTAAAGGTATAAGGATATTAATTGAAGACCAATGGCAGGCGTATAGCATAAGGAGATGGCAACATAAGTAGAAGAGTAATAGAAGCATAAAGTATCAGTAGATATGTAGTAGGGGTGTAGTTGGTAAGAGGTGGATAGGTGTAGTAGTAGAGTACGGATAAGGATAAGGATAAGGATAAGGATAAGGGATAGCAAGAGACTGAGGCTAATGACTGAGGTTGTAGTCAGGAGATGCAAAAAGAAGCTTTGGGAAGGGTATAGACGTGCTGGTAGTCACAGAACAGACGTTCAAGCTAAGTACGCCCTACCTTTCTAGAAAAAAACGATAAAGCCTCCAGTATAACAGGGGGAGTGTAAGATACAGTACAGGTACCAAAACAGAAAAATACAGTGAACTTCGATTTACATTTTTGTAAAATAATGTAAATAATTCACAGCTCATTTTAATATTCTGTTTTGGTGTTCTCCAAGTGAGAAGGTATGTATTTGATAATTTAATTATATCCAATATTTCCCAATTTGTACATCATTTTTATAAACTTTTTGAAAAATATTTTGATAGAAAGGAGAAGTCATGATACGAAAATTTAACTTCCTGATAGATGGAAAGCTCATTGAAGTTTATGAGAAAGACTTCGAGGCAGCTTAAAAAATAGCTTACGAGATCATTGAAGACTTGAAACGATTATCAGAAGAAGAATAACGAAGGTCATACCAAACAAACGGTATGGCCTCATTATTTTTTTGCCCATTTTCTGATACAATTAGAACAAGGGAGGATTTTCCTATGAACGAATCTGTGACATGTAATAAATGTGGTACTAAGCATATTTTCCATGGCGAAGACTATGAAAGAGAATTCCAAGAAAATATGTTTCAATCTTTCAACCTTAACTTTTCATATGGAAGCAAGTTAGACGAAGAGAATTGGAAGTTTGTTCTATGCGAAAGCTGCTTGATTGACTTAGTAAAATCCTTCAAGTATAAGCCAGAAGGCTATGAAGGATGAGGACTACTAAAATGTAGTCCTATTTTTTTTCCTTCGATCAATTTTAAGGAACTTAATGAGTGATTATACATAAAAGCCCTTCCTAATTACAACGTAAGACCAATCTGGAACAACTATTTTCTAAAAACAGCTAAAAATTGAGTCATTTTATAGTAATTTTCCTTTTATTTGATAAAAATTACATCTTATTCCTATAAAGTATATACGTGTGAATAATCCCATAATATAATACTTTTAGATAAAAATAACTATAAATCTAGTACTTTTACAGCAAAGGTGAGGTCAAAATGAAGAAATTGAGTATTAAACATGGACTTATTTTTGTATTAACGGCATTCAGTTTGGTTGGTTGTTCACAGAATCATGCTTCAAGTTCTTCAATACATGAAGACATTCTGAAGGCTGGTTCAGAATATATTAAAGTTGAGTATTCTAATGCATCATCTGGAAATATGGAAGACACTGACGAATTAAATGGAAGATATGCTGATGCTGTTTCTGATACTTATGTAAACTATGTTCAGAATGGTGATGGTTATAACAAAACTGAAAAGAGTTTTATTGATGATGTATTTAATTCAAGAGAGGTTTATGACAATCTTCGAGTAGTTAGGGAAATGAAGCCACCTGTTCTGGTTATTCCTGATGATAAGAAAAAGGATGAAACATATATAAAAAAAGCAACACAAGATAATGAAAATGAAAAAAAAAAACTGAAAAAATTAAAGGAAGATACTGAAAAACATTTTCAAAAGTATTTTAATAATTTGAAAGAAAAATATGGGATTCAAATTTAAGTATATTATTCAATCAATCGGAGGCTCGACTATGAAAAAGAAACTTGCAGCAATCATCGCGGGAGTTATCGTGGCAGGAGGGTTCTTAGCCTGGTACATCTTTATACCGTCTGGAGGCGTTAATAATGCCACCAAGCCTGCAGAAGCTACACCAAAGTCAAAGGCCAAGTCCAAGTCCAATGATACTTCTAAGACTTCCGTAGAAACACCAACACCTGAGCCAGCTCCGGTTCCTGTAGCGCCTTCACCAGCTGCTCCAGTCCCGTTCAACGACGCAAAATTCGATACGGGACTTAGCCCTATCTCATCTGAAACCGAGGTTATTCAAGTAATGCACGAAATGACCCATCAGAAAGTTAAAGCTGAGAAAAAGTGGGGGGCCGTACCGATGACGGCTGACACCATCAATCAAGTGTATGCAGTGGTGAGCAAATCGTCCTTCAAGTATAAAGCAGATTTACTGGCAATGCTTGGAAGATGGAAAAGTGGAAACTTCTCGACCGCTGTTCAAGACCATAACTTACTTTGGGCACTACAAGGGGGTACGGCGGGTAAAGCCTACGAACTATTAAGCCCTGCTGAAGAACAAGTCTACATCGGAGCCAACTTTCGTGTAGACGACAAGGGCGTTGCAACTACTACAACCCCCTAGCTTGAGTGACACCCTAGTAACAACCTCACCTACTCTAGCGACTTGGCCTGGTGCGATTCCAGGCGTAGGCTTAGGGCTTTGGCTCAATAGTCAGAAGTAGTAGCTCAATATGTATTAGCACACTTTGGTCTCCATTTGAAATAACCCTGTGAGGGTTGTTTTTTATTCTTGTAACAGTTATATCAGCTATGACAGGCATGAGATTAAATAATTTTTAATTTAATTTTTGATTTACTTTTTTAAATAAGGTCATTTCTTAAATAAGAAATGATTTAATTCTTTAAATAAAATATCAATTTAATATTCATTACTATATGAATTAAAATAGGCCTAGTATTATTACTAGGCTTTTTTTCTAGATTATGTTAGTTTAATAAAAAGAGGGATATTAAATATATCAACTTTTTGGAGGAATTTGTGGTGGCTAGAAAAAAATCAGAAAATGCAGTTACTTTGAAAATTTTCCAAAAAACAAATTATATCATCGGTCTTAGAATTGAGTCCGAGCAATTAGATGAAGCCAATATTACTGGTGTTGAACATAACGAAAGATTTTACGGAAAACATCGTTCAAGAACTCATAACAACTTGTTCAATATCTTGAAATCAATTCTTGTTGCTCAAGATCGTTGGTCAGACAAAGAAACAAAGATTGGTAAATTTCGAGAAGACAAGCCAAATGAACTTGATGCTGATGACAAGTACGGTTTCATTTATATTACAACAAACAAAGTAAACGGTATGAGATATATTGGAAAGCATACAGACTTTGGTGATGAATATCTTGGTTCTGGTGTTGAATTCAAGAAAGCAGTTAAAGAATTCGGTCGAGAAAATTTTGAAAGAGAAATCGTTGCTTTTGCTTATTCTGAAGACCATTTAAACTTTCTTGAAAAATCTTATATCGATATGTTCAATGCCGTTAACGATCCAATGTTTTACAATCGTGCTCCTGGTGGAGATGGATGGTACGAGAAAGATGGTGACGAAGCTTGCTAACGAGGCTTTTTCTTTTTGTCTCATAACAGTCATATCAGTTATGTCTGTCATAGTCTTAAATAGTTTTTGATTTATTTTTTTAAACAAAGTGGTTTCTAAAATAAAAAGTTAAATAAATTCTTAAATAAAATAAAAAAAATTTTATATAAAGAAAATTTGAAAACTTATATATGAAAATTACTTTAATAATAGTAGTTGAGTTATATCTCTTGGTCCTGTACTTCCCGATTAGTACAGGATTTTTTTATTTATTAGGAGTACTAATTTCCTCTATTTCTTTTTTTATTCGATTAAAGTACATATCATGTACTCCGATTTTTCCCGAAAGGTAATCAATATCCTTTTTTATTTTTAAAAACTCTAAAGTCAGTTCCGTTACTAGTTCAGCCTTGGGACCATGAACAAAGTCAGCTATATCTTTTACAACCTTATATCGTTCAACGTCCTCCATATTTTTAATATGCTCCAAAACTTCCTTGGCTCTATTCATTTTCTTCATTAGATAATTCCTCCTATTTCAATTACTTCATCCTACAAAAGATTTTAAGAAGAATATTTAATAATCCATTCGTGGTAAATTCCTGTTGTTGAAATGTGTATAAAAGTAACTTCCAACTTTCCTCATTTTCCATTTCCTCAATTGCTTTAAAACTTCCTCAGCGGTTTTCAATTTTGATCAACTCCTTTCTAAATAAAATTAACATATTTCTTTTACAAATAAAATTAAACAGATAGAAATATCTTGAGGTGAAAAGATGCTACCAAAAAAAGAGGAACTTGAACAGCATTTACTAGATAAAATGACTAACCAAGATATTGCAATAATATATGGAACTACTTTTCAAAAAATCATTCAACTTATTAAGAAGTACGAACTTAATCCTAACAAACTTAGAAAGATCGATAAGTTTATAGTTTACGAACATTGGTTTAATGATGAAGTCGTTTATGTTGGAAGTGGGGTCTGGTATCGTTGTAGAAGATTTACTAACAGAAGAAATACAGAACATCGGCGCCTAATGCAAAAAGGAAAGATTCATTATAAAATTGTAGCTGAATTTGAAAAAAATGAAGATGCGAAGAATTATGAAATTGAACTTATTCAAGTATACAAAAATCAAGGAAAAGCAAAATTCAATAAACAGCAATATTTAAACTTGACCAAAATGGTAGTCTAAGGCATAATTGTTCATAATCAGACGCGTTGTTTTTTTTGGTAATAGAACAAATGTAGATATGCCAATAGCCGGTGAGGGGAACAACAAACGATACGACTCAAAATCGTGTTCCTCTGGAGTGTCGGTTCGACCCCGACCACCGGTATCATGCTATTTACGAAAGAAAAACGAGAATGCTCGTCATATCAACGTTTTAAGCGCTCCTGCTAATGTGGGGACGCTTTTTTCGTTGCCCTAAAAGCCGTCTATGAATAAGTTCAAATCTGACGCACCTGTTAATACGCAGTGGAGGTCAGACAAGTCGATGAGTAGAAGAAAAAACGTGTTGGATCAACGAGAAATACGGATTATGGAGACGAAGGTGAAGAATTACGTAGAGTCGTTTGCATCTGCATTGGATTTATTTCTGAAGGACTGTGAGATACGGAATTTACGTCCCCACACCATTGGTTACTATCAGAATGAAATTTACGCTTGTTTGAACCAACTAAGGGAGCAAGGAATTAACGTTGAAACGTTGTCCCCGGTTCATACTACACAAGAACATATTAGGGATAACGTAATTGCTTACATGCGTAATCAAAAGGGTTCACGGATTGTAACGATTAATACACGATTACGAGCCTTACGAGCGTTCTTCAACTATCTGTATATGGCGAAGTATATTCCGCATAGTCCGTTTGACGAAATTACGTTGCCGAAGGATAGGAAGACGGTTATAGCAACTTTTACAGCAGAACAGCTTAATAAACTCTTTAAGCAGCCAGACATTAGGACGTACACAGGAGTACGTGATTATACGATTCTAATGCTGTTATTGGAAACAGGTATACGTGCTAACGAATTGGTCGGAATTACTCTCGAAGACATTTTATGGGATGATGATTTAATCGTTATTAGACAAGCTAAAAGTTATCGTCAACGTCAAGTACCGATTACCAAGCCTATGAGACAGCAACTTAAAAGGTACCTTGTAATTCGAGGCAGTATCGAAACGAATGCTTTTTTCGTCACAGTCGATAGCAATCCTTTGTCTAAACGAGGTCTGCAGAATCAGATAAAAAAGTATGGGAATGAAGCAGGAATAAAGGGAGTACGATGTAGTCCGCATACATTCCGTCATACTTTTGCCAAACTGTCGGTACAGAACGGTGCAAACATATTTGAGTTACAAGCAATCTTAGGACACACTTCGTTTGAGATTGTTAAGACATACGTTAATCTATTTGGGAATGACGTGAGAGAAAGGCATAAGGAATTTTCTCCTTTAAGAATGTTGAAGGGGGAAATATAAAAATGACTAAACGAAAAAGCCCAACATATAAAGAACCAATAGTTTGCAAAAATTGTGAGAAGCCTGCCAAAAAGGTTAGCGCCATGCAAAAGTATTGTGAAGATTGTTCCAAAATCAAAGATAAAGAGCGTAAAGCCAGATGGCATCAGGAACAACGATAAAAACCAGAAATAAAAAGGAGACAACAATTAAAAAGGAAAAGAGGAGTATTAATAAGTAAAAAAGAAGGGGAAAAAGGCAGAGCTAAATGGTTAAACACTTTAGATAAGGATTTTACTAAGCAAGCTGTTGTGATGATTCCGTTTTCGTATCATTTATCCAAGAACCATATTTGGTCTTTAAATGAAGGTGGGCATAGACAACAAAGGGCTGAACAAAACGAAAGACAATCAGATTTATCTGAAAAAATTGTGGAAGCCGTTTAGGATATTGATTTCACTGAGGGAAAAATATGGTTAGACATTTTCGTACAAAAGCTAGATCATAAAGGTGATGCAATAAATCTAATAGATAGGGTATGCGATGCAGTTAAACAAGCTATTAAAATAGATGATAGATGGTATTCAATAGACGTCTTGATTGGCAAATTGTAAAGGAAGACGGAATGCTTATGATAGCCATATCCCAGTATCACATTGAGCATATACGTGTATGTTCGTTATGCGGTCGTGAACTCCCACTAAATTATTTCAAGAAAAATAAAGGTAATCGTTTAGGAGTATCCAGAGAATGCTTTGATTGTTGCACCAATAGAATGATTTCATTGACTTAATGAGAAATGATTATGGTAACTTCTATGTGAAAATGAAAATCATGGACTTTTAGAAAAAAGCATTAATTACATTCATCGTTTATTTACATATATTATTATCGTAACCAATATGTCACCTTACCGTGTGGCGTTTTTTTGTTTGGCTCTGTTAGAACTAGGTCATTTTCATATTGAACTAAAGTGGCAGGTATGAAGAAGGAACATTAACTTTCACAGAGAATATAGGAATACCCCTTGGCAGAACCAACAGGGGCACATTCTTTTTATATAAAACCGATACCAAGTCCTGAACAAGCACCACCAAAACCAAAACCGCCACAGCCAAAGCAACCGCCACAGCTGAAGCAACCGCCACAGCCACCACAAGCGCCAGCAAGTAAACCTAAACCTAAACCTAAACCTAATCCGCCTAATCCACCGAAGCATCCTCCACATCGGAAGCCGCCGCATCGGAATCCGCCGCATCGGAATCCTCCACAACCAAATCCGCCGCACCGCCGTGAATCTTCTAGAAATTGGTGAGGACCTATTGGAATAACCTCTCCAACTTGGTAATTATCCATGCCCAACATCTGTAATTCATTTGGAAAATTTTGCACATTTATCCCCCCGTAGAATAAATAAAATATGTTAAAACAGATATTTGAACAGAGAGTATCATTAAGATAATTTTTAGTTCTGTTAGATAAACCACCAAATATCTCAGGTATTCTCTTCAACAAAGTATGATTCAAAGTAGGTCACTGTTACTGATTTAGGTGCCTATTTCATGCCACAGTATGCCTATTTTCTACGGGAAACTTAGAGTTGTTTTAAACTGGAACAGGGGTATGAACATCATATAACTCGGGTTTATATAATAAATGTCCACAAAAGTAAGGTATTCATTGGACCTAAATGTGACCTTTATTATACACACAGAACTTTTGTTCGTATATAATAAGAATAAGAAAGGGATGAACGAAATGGTCATACGAGACAGAGGTAAAATTAAATGGCAACCTGAGTCTTTTATCCCGTTAACATTCGAAATGCAACGTTCGATGTTTAATGACCAAGAACACCATCCTAAGCCGTTAATCGATACTTACGAGATGGACGAATTTGACCAGCGGATCTGTTACTATATGGAATATAACTTAGCTGTTAAGTTAACGGTTTGGGACGATGGCTTTACGGCTGATATAACTGGCAGCATTCATTACGTTGATCCTATTACGCACCAACTCCGCATTGAAGTTAAGCCTAGCGGGCTTGAACGCATTTCATTCGAAGATGTTGTCGGTGTGGTTGTTATAGATTAAAAGAAAATAAGTCAAATATCGATTCTAACCTAATTTGTTCGTAAAACTGTCGCAATTATGCATGGAAATAGCCCGAATAATACCGAAGTGTTTACGTAAGAAAGGTAGGCGATAATCGTTGTTTTTTCGAAGAAAGAATAGTGTAAAATCGACCCATATGTATCTCGACATGTGCCTAGTGATAGACGAACATGGACGTGGAATCACGGAACCTTGATGAGACGAACGGAGCACGCCACCTCAAAGAAGTCAGTCGGTCTACAAAGCCAAAATCGTCCTAAAAATTTTGCGGTAAACGTAACCTCGGGGGGGCTATTCACACTTTTCCAAAGTTGTTATAATGTATCCAAACAGGTAATCGTGCGAATGAACTTTTTCGTTTTCAGTAGTCGAACGTAAGAAAACGATAAATGGACAGCATATCTCGTACATAATTTCGTAAATGAATTTTTAAGCACGACTCAAAATCGTGTTCCGTGAGGAGTGTTGGTTCGACCCCGACCACCAGTATCATGACACTGCTTGCCAATGCAGTGAAATCAACGTTTCTTACATATTGTAAGGAGCGTTTTTTATTTATCCTCAATACGATTCTTACAAAAATATTGTTTACATAAAATCGTGTGCGTACCTGTTATTAAACAAGGAGGAATAAAAAATGGCAAGGAGTACAAACGAATTATCCATTTGAAGAATTATCAATTATTAATACACCAAAAGGTGTAAAAGAAATTGATGTTAAAACTGCTTTTTCTTTATTTGTTGATGATTGTCAAATCAGAAACCTAAGACCTCAAACAATCCAATATTACAGAAATGAACTATCTGTATTTTTCAAAATGGTAAGAGAACAAGGCATTAACCCCTCATTAGAAGCTATTACAAAAGAGCATATTAAGCGAAATGTCATTCTCTATATGAAAGATAAGGGATTGCAGAACGTTACCATTAACACACGTTTAAGAGCCATTAGAGCGTTCTTTAATTTCCTTTATCGTGAAAGACATATCAAAAACAATCCCCTAACTGACATAAAGCTGCTTAAAGACCGCAGGAAAGTAGTTGAAACTTTTACAAATAAACAGCTTCAAACGCTCTTTAATCAGCCAAATTTGCGTTCTTTTGTTGGGGTAAGGGATTATACATTTATGCTCCTACTACTTGAAACAGGCATTCGTGTAAGCGAATTAGAAGGGGTTTGTGTTCAAGCTATTTTGTGGTCTAAACTCCATATAAGAAATACAAAGACGTATAAAGAGCGGATCGTGCCTATTCAGTCAAAGATGAAAAATCAATTACAGAAGTATATTCATATACGTGGTGTAATGGACACAGATGCTTTGTTTGTCACTCTTGATGGCGAGAGGATGTCTAAAAGGCAATTCCAGAACAGAGTAACATTTTTCGGCAAGCAAACGGAAATAAAAGGGGTTAGATGTTCTTGTCATACGTTTAAACATACCTTTGCAAAATTAAGTGTTAAGAATGGTGCAGGGATATTTGAATTGCAACAGATATTAGGACATACAAGTATGGAAATGGTCAGAGTGTATGTCAATCACAAAAACGTTTGCTTGAACGTTTAAACGTTCGAAATGGTCAAGCTTGTAAATTATCATTCAAGAAATTAGTCGTCAAGCATACGTCAAAAGCTCGTTCGAAGTGTCACAGAAAAATTATACGTTAGCAGTCAAATGTAATGTAACAGCAAGTACAATCAGTCGGAACTTAAAAAAGTTAAAAGAAAAATGTTCCGATTTAATCACGATTGAACAAAATCGAAATATTGAAGAGCGTTTTGCTTCATTGGTATTTACGTTCATTTCTCAACCAATGTCAAACGGTATGTCAAACGGGTGTCAATCGAAGCTTGTCAACACTGATAACGAATGTACACAGATAGCTGAAAACACTTCTAATTTAACTACTGTAAGTGATGTTTTGATTAAAAATAATAATAAAGATTTAAATACTAATATTGTTAACAAAGAAAAGGTTGAACAAGAAAATATCATCAATGATTTATTTGTTGAATTTGCTCAAAGAGGCATTAGTAAGAAATTATTTTTTAAAGTTTTACAGGAAATTCAAGGAAATCGTAGAATTAAGAATTTAAAAGCATATCTTCGTGGAGCGTTAAATAAAGTGGTTTATCATCGTGAATACAAAAGTTGCAACATAGTGTTTGAAGGCACCAATCCAATTTTGTACGATTGGCTCAACGAATGATAAGAACAGTTGTTTGTTGAATATTAATATTCAATTACAATAGAGATAATTTCAAGTTGGGGGTTATTAAAATGAAAAAAAGAATCAAAAAAAGATTAATTATCGGAGGAGCAGCTATAGTAATAGCTGTAAGCAGTATCGGAGCCGGTTTCATTCTTGCGGAAAAAATTATTGGTCCTTCAGATGATAACGACAAGCTTATATCGGGAATTGAAAAAGCGAATATCGAAGCACAACAACATGAGCGTGAACAACAAAATATGCAACAAGGTATTGAAGAAGCAAAAAGGAACAATCAAAATGAAGACATATAAATATCCGTACTTTTCACCAACGGAGGAACAGTCATGACAAAATTTCCTAAAAAATTCTCTAAAGTACAACTCTTTTTAATTATGATTGGTGTTGCATGTATCGGATTCTATTTTTATCATTCTTATCATGGACTTTTGTCTTTCAATAAAGCTGTGGTCACAGTAAAGGAGCAGAAAACTAAAGACGGTGATACAGTAATTCAATTAAAACAAGCAGAAGCAAATTCAGACGAATTTCCTATGGATATGTCTGAAGCAGAAGTTCAAAACGTTATTCATGAGATGAGTCACCAAAAAGTTATAGCCGACCAAAAATGGGGAGATGCCATTCCTTTAACAGATGAAAATGTAAGCAGAATGATTGATGTAGTAGAGCACAATAAAAACAATTATTTAAATGCTGATACATATTTACAAATTTTATATCGTTGGAAAAAACATGATTTTTCGCAAGTTGACCAAGACCATAATACAATATGGGGATTACAAGATGGAACAGTTGGTGAAGCTACTGGTATTGCAACTCCAGAACAAGAAAAAATTTTTATCGAAGCACATTTTAAAGTTTCACAAAAATAGGTGAAAATACACGGCAAAGATTTTCAAAAATAAATTTGTACAAATTATATGTTTATCAAGGCTTTTTGTATTAATGATTGGAATTGTTGGAGCTATATTTTTTAATTCAATCATAAATCCTGTTGATTACAACGAACAAATGCACAAACAATACCAGCAACAACGAGCTATCTAAATATAAATCATAATTTGACATTTGCTCCACGCCTCTTGAACTATGGTAATAATTTCATTTTACCACCGAATGTAAGGACAAGCTATGACAACTGGGAGGAATTATCCTGTTTAAGGAGAATTATGGTAAATGGGAGGTGAGAACTATGGACAGTACAGCTATAGATGGGATTATTCGAGCTGTTGTTGGTGGAGTTGCAACTTATTATGGCACTTATAATGGTTTTAAATGGCAAGAAAAAGGTTTAAATAAACAAAAGGATGAACAGAAAAAACAAGCTTTTGATATTATTGATACTTTTATTAGGGACGAATTAATTTACAACATGAAAAATATTGAAAGTAAAAATATTAAACTAAGTGAAATTGTTTAATTATCATATGAAGAAATGATAAACAAAAATATTAGAAAAATTAGCTACGAACTTAGTTTCAAAGAATATGAAAACATTAAGTATGATTGTTAAGTTAAGCGGAAATAAAGCTGCTACTATTGTTGGTATTTATAATATGTTTGAGTATATAGATAAGAATGAATATGCAAACTTTACTAAAGGACAATATCACTTTATTCAACAAGAGTATCGAACTTTAAATAAAGTAATTGACAATTATATTAAAAGCTTTGAAGATTATTTTAAAAACCACAAAGTTTAATTTGTTCATCACTAAACGTCAGTTTTTGTCCGCTGGCGTTTTTTAATTGCAAGAAGGACTATTTTCTCAGGATGGCGAATATTGGTAAATAAAATGGGGGAATGATACGATTAAATTTTTTTCAAACTTTATTTCTTAAAAGAAGATTTTCAAGTGTTGCTGGAGTATCCAAGAAAAATGATGATGGTACCAAACGACAGGACATTATTAAAAAACTCCACAACTTTCCCCATAGAAAAAACCCCCAATAAAGGAGGATACTACAAATCATTTACATTTTTTAGAAGAAACGCCCTTCGGGGCTTTTTCTAAAAAAAACTTAGAGGTTTTCACCCTTTTTGTAGTGCCCTCTAAATGGTGGCATTGTTTTATGACATTTTCTCCCATAATGTGAACAATATTCGAAGTGTTCTTTAAACTCAATTCATACAGAAAATCTTTCTTCTTTATCTTTAATAAAACATAACGGAAAAAAATTAGCAGTGGGTCCATAAAATTTAAACATTGAGTACATAGGAGTGGTACTTTGGTTATCAAAACCTTTTAAAATACCGATAGTAAGTTCCGTGTGTAATCATCATCCCCCTGATTTATAAATAAATTTGATAACCAACATAACAAAGATATACGACTAAAACGGTGAAAAATCCTTGTTCAATTGCACCGCCGGTACGGATTCCGCCAGGTATACCTATATTGATTTTTAATGGCCATAAAAACTTAATTCCTTGTTTTGTGAGCATATCCAGGACCATATGACTGAACATTCCAAGCAAGATACCGAATTCAATATCTACAGGCCAGGTAGTCTGCTGAAATAAGAAGAATGCTAAAACTAAAAACAAAAGACTATGAGTAAAGGAACGATGACCGAAAACCGTGCTGATTATATTATCAATCAGCGGTACCTTTCGGCCAATCGATGAACCGGTGTGGTCGATATCCGGTATTAAAGCACCAAGCGCTAAACTACCAAAAAAAAGAGCTTCATGGCCAACGGCTCCTCCCAAGTTTAAATATAGAGCGCCAGCTGCTAAGCCCCCAACAATATGTGTTTTACCTTCCATGTTTCTCCCCTATTCTTTTAAACCATTTCTATAATTTCGGAATGAATTAGCTTTTGACTTAAATCCACCAGGCTGATGTCTTCCCTTCATCAACCACATAAGTCCCCCGGATGACATTTTCAGCTTCGATTTCATTCTTTTCATCCACAAATGAACTAGCTTGATCATCTATTGTCCAATACACAATATGGAATAAATTCATTTTAAATCCTCCTTTATTCAACAACTTCTCCAATTCCCATGCAAATAGGACAATCAAATATTATACAGAAAACAAAAAGAGATGAAAGAGGAGTTCGCCCCAGCTTTAGAGTGTTTTTCAATTTTCGAATGCAACATGATTTGGAAGCAGTCAAAAGATTGCTTACTTTTTTTATTTACATAAATAGTTTCATAAGTTAAATAACATAGAGATTTGAACAAAATGTGTCTAGTATAGAAAGGTAAAATACTAGACGTACGTACATCTAAGAAATTAATTGCTAGGTCTAGTTCCATTTATTTAACAAAATGTACTAAAATAACTGAGCTTTGCTTTCCGGAGAGCAAGCCGACATACGCCAAAGACTTCATATACATCATTAGAAAGAAGGAAGTTTCATGTTTACTACTATAAAACCAAAAACTAAAAATATTCTTATTACTACATTAAAGGGAAGAGATCTTCTTGCCAATCCTTATTTCAATAAAGGTGTGGCTTTTACAAAAATAGAAAGGGAAGAGCTTGGTTTAAATGGTTTATTACCGGCGCAGGTGCTTAACCTTGATGAACAAGCAAAAAGAGCCTACGAACAATTCTCCGCTCAAGGGAGCAATATCCGTAAAAACGGATTCCTATATGATCTACATGACCGCAACGTTGTACTTTTCTATCGTTTGTTAAAAGACCACTTAAGTGAAATGCTTCCTATTATCTATACACCAACAGTTGGAGAAGCAATCCAAAGATACTCCCATGAATACCACCGTCCCGGCGGCATGTACCTATCCATTGACAACCTTGAGGGAGTAGAAGATGCATTTAAAAACTTGGGACGCGATGGAATTGATTTAATAGTAGTAACTGACTCTGAAAGTATTCTTGGAATCGGGGACCAGGGTGTAGGCGGCATTAACATTGCCATCGGTAAATTGGCTGTTTACACAGCAGCAGCCGGCATTAACCCAAGTCGTGTATTACCTGTCGTACTTGATGTAGGAACAGACAACGAAAAACTCATCAACGATCCTTTATACATCGGGAACAAGTTCGGCCGTGTCCGCGGTAAGCGTTACGATGATTTTATTGATTTATTTATCGCGACTGCAAAGAAATTCTTCCCTGAAGTATTGCTTCACTGGGAAGACCTTGGAAATGTGAACGCTCGAAATATCATTGAAAAATATGGCGATAAAATACTTACTTTTAATGATGATATTCAAGGTACAGGTGCCGTAACCTTAGCTGCGATTATGTCTGCATTGCAAATTACCGGCCAGTCTCTAAAAGATCAGCGTGTTGTCGTATTCGGACCAGGTGCTGCAGGTATCGGAAACGCCGACCAAATGGTGGAAGCGATGATTTTAGATGGAGTATCCGAAGAAGAAGCTTATGACCGTTTCTGGGCTGTCGACTACCGTGGATTGTTAACTGATGATATTGACGATGTCTTTATGTTCCAACAGCCTTATACGCGTGAAGCAGCAGAAGTGAAACACTGGGAACGAACAGAAGCAGGGATTATCTCTTTATTAGAAGTTGTTAAGAGAGTGAAACCAACCATTTTGATCGGAACTTCCGGACAAACCGGTGCTTTCACAGAGGAAATTGTCAAAGAAATGGCAAAACACACGGAGCGTCCAATCATCATGCCGATGTCAAATCCAACTGCATTAGCAGAAGCTGTACCGGAAGACTTGATTGAATGGACAGAAGGAAAAGCGTTAATCGCGACAGGAAGCCCGTTCAATAACGTTGAATATAATGGTGTTTCTTACGAAATCGGACAGTCAAACAATGCGTTTGTCTTCCCGGGTCTTGGACTTGGAGCAATTGTGGCAAAAGCAGAAACTATTTCAAAAGGTATGCTTGCGGCTTCAGCAAATGCCGTTGCCAAAATGTCAGACAGCAGTCTACCCGGTGCTTCATTATTGCCTTCAATCAAACAGTTACAAGAGGTATCAAAGGCTGTAGCTATTGAAGTGGCTAAGACTGCGATCGCTGAAGGTATTGCAAAAGCAGAAATCAAAGATATCGAAAAAGCGGTTACCGATGCAATGTGGAAACCTGAATATAAAATAGTTACCCGTCGGGTAAAATAGGTTCACGCCAGTTTTGGTTGAAGGGCTTGCTCGAACCCTTGGGCAGGCCTGGGCCAATCTTAAATTTTGGGGAAAGTGAAGTGTAGTTGTCATGTCAGTTGGAAATATCTTTTTAACCTTAATACCAATCTTCTTTACGATCATTGTTGGTTATTTAGGTGGTTATTTTAAAATCTTTAATGCCGAATCCTCTAAGGGCCTGAACACTTTAGTGACAAAATTTGCGCTGCCAGCGCACTTATTTATTGGAATTACCACTACATCAAAACAAACATTAATAGACCAATGGTCATTCTTCTTAACAATGACGATCGGCATTATTGGTTTTTATATAATCTTATTTATTGTAGCCCGTTTGGGATTTAAATACGACTTAACAAAAGCGTCAATGTTTTCATTAAACTCAACTCAGCCTGCGTTCGCCTTCATGGGTATTTCCGTTCTCGGAAGCTTATTCGGTGCACAGGAAATTGCGATACCAGTGGCGATTACAGGTATTGTCGTAAATGCGCTTTTAGATCCGATCGCAACAATTGTTGGTACAATAGGTCAGACCAATGTGAAAACAGCGGGTGACAAGTCAAACACTTTAGGAATTATTCTACATGGACTAAGCGAACCACTTGCTGCCATGCCATTATTTGCAGTTATCTTAACACTATGTGGTTTCCAAGCTCCTGAAATCTTGAAGACTTCTTTTGAGCAAATTGGTTCTGTAACTTCGGGTGTAGCTTTATTTGCAGTAGGGGTCACCGTAGGGATCCGTAAAATTAGCTTCCAAAAAGTTGCAGTTGGTATTTCTGTATTAAAAGTAATTGCCATTCCATTATTTATGATCTTTATCACAAACTTGATCGGCTTGGATCATAAAGATACCATTAAAGCTATTTTACTTGTAGCATTCCCTGGATCAGCTGTAGCGGCAATGATCTCTTCAAGATTTAATTCATTAACAACCGAAACGGCTTCTTCGTTTGTTATTAGTACCATCTTATCTTTAATTTCATTGCCAGTTTATATTTCCTGGTTAATGTAATTACTATGCCCTCCTGTGACGGAGGGTTTTTTACTGTTAAGATTGTGAAAAGATTAACAAACTTATTATAATGAAATTCTTATGATTTGGGAAGGGGTTCTTTGAATTTTTTCAACTTTACAAGGAGAACTTATTAATAATAACCAATTTTATCTATAGTTTCCTAATCTTCTAATGAAACTGCCGTATCTTCTACCCTCTTTCTATCATTTACTATTAGTAGACTGATAGAAAGGAGGTGCATATTGTGTCTCATAATAGTTCATCTAAACATTGTTTTCAATATACAGCACTAGGAGATTCCCTTGCCTTTGGTATTGGTGCTACGAATAACTTTGGCTACGTAAATTATTTTCGGGATTTTTTGGAAACACAATTCAGTTGTGTAAATTTGAAGAACCGTGCTGTTCCGGGTTTTACAAGTAGTGATTTACTTCGCCAACTAAAAAATGATACTGTCACACGGGAAGCCGTTAAACATGCCGGTTTAATAACCATTAGTATTGGAGGAAACAATTTGAATTGTGATATGAACGTAACATGCTTATCTAATGGGGTTGAAACATTTGCCAGAGATTGGACGAGAATTCTAAAAGAAATACGTGATTCTATTGGTTCTAGGGCAGAATTATTCATAATGACAGTATATAACCCTTTTAGAGGTGATGACCCTAATTTTCAATTTGCAGATTTCTATATCCAAAAGATTAATAAAATTATTAAAAAAAGGAAATATCTCTCAAAATACGATTATAAAGTTGTTGACGTCCATGCAGACTTCCTAGGACAATTCCCCGACGGACAATGGAAAGTATGTACATGGACACATTTCTGTGAAACTCCACCTAATGCACATCCCACTGATACTGGCTATTTAGAAATCGCACGTTTACATGAAATAAAATTCCTCAAACATCATTTTTAGAAAATTAAACATTAATTATATAGCACATTTGACCGGCTGGATTTTGCCGGTTTTTTTTAGTGGTTTTATGATTATCCATGTTTTTTATCTACTAATAGTAGATGATATATGAAGTAGAAATGGAACGGCAATTAATTTTAGATATAGCAAAATATTCTACTAATTTTTATGAGAATTATAACCGGGATTACCACCATTATTCGCAAAGGTATACAAATATGTTACTGAATGCATGGAAAATAGTTAGAGACTTGAAAAGGCAATAGAAGTGAGTTCCCAACGTGATTAAATTCACAAGGAGGTTTTTTGGAATTGAAGACGAATATAATAATATAGGTAATTTGCTCTGTGGAGGTGACTATAGGGAGAGTTGACAATTTTCTCTAGGAGTTGATACAGCAATGTGTGAAGATTGCACTAGATTACATGAACAATTACAGATACAAGCAGAAGAAATGTTCAGATTACGTAAACGTATTACAAGACTTCAAGGAGAATTGAAATACGAAAGACGTAAAAGTGCTGTATTACTTAAAGAGAAAAAAGACTTAAAACAAAGCCAACACTACCGCAATGGTCAAAAAAGAGGAAACAGAGGAAGGAACGGTTGAAACTTTAGAGTGTAAAAAGTAAAAGAGGATATTGTATAAAGGTTTGAATGGATTAGAAATAGCGCTAATATAGCGCTATTTTTTATGTTTTTAATCATTTAATATTAAAACTGAAATTTACGGGTAATTATTACAATTGTAAAAATAATTATTATGAAAATAAAAAGTTATCTTAAATAACTATAATATGGCAGCAGTGTATATGAGATTAAAAAGAAAAATAGAAATATACCGGTTACCTAGTACGAATCTCTCTATGCTCACATATTTTATACTATTAGAACTAGTATAAAAGGGGTAGATATTGTGGGAGAATTATACCTTCAAAAAGGAGATATTATTCTTAAAAGAGGGACAGGCCGGTTAAGCAGTGGAATTGAATTTGTTACAGGTTCTCAATTTAGTCATGCGGCGTTAGTATTAGATCCAGAGAAAAAGCTGATTATTGAAGCATCACTCAATGGTGTTGTTCATTCTAAAATAGATAGCTTTATAGGTACTTCAACTGTTTTTCGCATGATGACTCTTACTGATGAACAAGCATCAAACATCGTAAAATTTGCAGAACAGCAGCTAGGTAAACCTTATGATTATGAGGAACTTGTGGACATGTTCCTCAGATATGTATTCCATATTCCTAATAACAGTACCGAGAAAGGAAGGTATGTTTGTTCTACCTTTGTTAATGCGGCTTATGCAAGTATAGGGATTAAATTGACTAAACAAAACCTTCCGTCGCCTGAGGATATATATGAGTCTCCAATGTTAACTAAAATAGCTGATTTATAAGTCACTTAGTTTAGCTAAGTGTTTTTTTATTATTAGCCTATAGACGAATATATATTAGTTTGATATAATATAAATCGTCGTATTGAAAAAATACCTGCGGGTGTAGTTTACTGGTAAAACCTCAGCCTTCCAAGCTGATGTAGTGGGTTCGATTCCCATCACCCGCTCCAATCCAAAACCGGGCCTATAGCTCAGCTGGTTAGAGCGCACGCCTGATAAGCGTGAGGTCGATGGTTCGAGTCCATTTAGGCCCATCATTTTAAGTTCTCATCTTAAATATAATAAGCCAAAACCGAACAAAAAGTTGTTCGGTTTTTTGTATTTTCTAAAACTCATAATAATACGATCTTTCTAAATTCCGGAAGAATCCCGTCAATAAAGACGGGATTCTTTATATATATTGACATCCTGGTAGTCATAAGCCTCTTTTCATTAATAGTTTCATATTTTGTCAAAAAAAGTATAAGTTATTGTTTCCCTTTTTGTTTAAATGTAATATACTAAATAAAAATAAGTATAACACATTAAAAACAAACACAAAGAATATAACATAATTATGTTAATAAGGGGGTGGCAATGATTAAACTTACTAAACGCCAGGATGAAATCCTCCAAATCGTAAAGGAAAACGGACCCATAACGGGGAAACAAATAGCTGATAAGCTTTCGTTAACAAGGGCAGCATTAAGGCCGGACTTAGCTATCCTAACGATGGCAGGGAACCTTGATGCAAGGCCTCGTGTCGGTTATTTTTTTAACCATAACTATGAAGTCAAGCTTCAGGCAGAGAAGTTTTTACACCAAAAAGTTGCAGATTATAAGGCACACCCCATTGTCGTAGAGAAATCTACTTCCGTCTATGATGCCATTGTCCAGTTATTTTTAGAGGATGTTGGAACCTTATATGCGGTTGACGGTGAAGGACTATTAGCAGGTGTTATATCAAGAAAAGACTTATTGCGAACAGCGATTGGCAACAGAAACCTCAATGAATTGCCTGTAAGTGTAATTATGACTCGAATGCCGAATATCATCACAATCAGTCCGGATGAAACTCTTTTAGAAGCCGCAAAAAAAATGATTACGAACCATATCGACTCCTTGCCTGTTGTGAAGGAATTGGATCAGACGAAGAATACATATTTACTAATTGGACGGATTACGAAGACGACGATAACACGGGCATACCTTGAAATTATGGATCAAAAATCAGGCTAAGGAGAGTGCAGCAATTTTGGGACAGAAAGAAGTTGTCTTTGTGGTATCAGACTCTGTTGGGGAAACAGCTGAGTTTGTTGTAAAAGCAGTAGCAACACAATTTAATGGTGGTCAAATTGATATTCGCCGCAATTCCTATGTGGATGATTTTGAAGATATTGAAGATGTCATTCTTCTTGCTAAGAAAGCCAATTCCATTATTGCGTACACCATCGTGGTAACTGAATTAAAAGAGTACTTGGATCGCCGCGCGACGGAAGAAGGGATCCTTGCTGTAGATTTACTAAGTCCATTGATGAATGCATTCATTAATAGATTTAACAAACAGCCTCATCATCGGCCGGGACTAATGAGAAAATTAGATGAAGAATACTTCCGAAAAATCGAAGCGATTGAATTTGCTGTGAAATATGATGATGGCCGTGACCCTAGAGGAATTTTAAAGGCGGATATTGTTTTAGTGGGAGTTTCCCGTACTTCCAAAACGCCCCTTTCCATGTATTTAGCGCATAAGCGGTTTAAGGTAGCCAATGTTCCATTAGTTCCGGAGGTATCACCGCCGGATGAACTTTTTGAAATTCCGAGGAAAAACTGTATTGGCTTAATTATTTCTCCCGATAAATTAAACGAAATTCGCAAGGAACGCCTGAAGGCTTTAGGACTGGCATCACAGGCGAACTATGCAAGCTTTGAACGTATTCTCGATGAACTGGATCATGCTGAAAAAATTATGAAGCGTGTTGGCTGCCCGGTAATTGATGTTTCAAATAAAGCAATAGAAGAAACAGCCGGCTTAATTTTAGAAGTGTTAAAAAAAGAGAGGAGCTTTTAATGATGGAAAAATTCGTTTATTTATTTCATGAGGGCCATGGCGAAATGAAAGAGTTACTGGGAGGAAAAGGAGCAAACTTAGCGGAAATGACGCGAATTGGCTTACCGGTTCCTTTTGGTTTTACGATAACAACACAGGCATGTAATGCTTTCTATGAAGCTGGAAAAACGATTCCATCTCCAGTAGAACAGCAATCATTAGAAGCGTTAAGCCGATTAGAAGAAAAGATGGGTAAAAAACTGGGAGACCCAAAAAATCCACTCCTTGTTTCCGTTCGGTCAGGCTCTGTTTTTTCTATGCCGGGAATGATGGATACCGTTTTAAATCTTGGAATGAATGATGAAACCGTATTAGGTGTAGCGAAATTAACCAATAATCCACGGTTTGCTTTCGATTCCTACCGCCGCTTCATTCAGATGTTTAGCAATGTCGTTCTTGAAATAGATACCTATTATTTTGAACAGTTTTTAGAAGAAACACGCGAGCAAAAGGGATATTCTGCTGACCCTGAAATGAAGGCAGAGGATTGGCAAGAGGTTATTGTTGGCTACAAAGGAATTGTAAAAAAGCATACACGAAAGGAATTTCCACAGGATCCAAAAGAGCAGCTATTTCTTGCCATTAACGCTGTGTTTAATTCTTGGAATAATCAACGTGCGATTGTCTACCGCCGCTTAAATAAAATACCTGACCACCTGGGTACAGCTGTTAATATTCAAAGCATGGTATTTGGTAATATGGGAAATGATTCAGGAACAGGTGTTGCCTTTACGAGAAATCCATCTACAGGGGAACATGTCCTTTACGGTGAATATTTAATCAATGCCCAAGGGGAAGACGTGGTTGCAGGCATTCGCACACCGCAGCCTATTGCAACCTTAAAAGATGAAATGCCAGGTGTATACAAGCAATTTGCAGATACGTGTAAACGTTTGGAACAGCATTATCAAGAAATGCAGGACATTGAATTTACTGTAGAACGAGGCAGGCTTTTTATTCTTCAAACTCGGAATGGCAAAAGAACAGCACAAGCTGCGATTCGCATTGCCGTAGAAATGGTCGAAGAAGGAATTCTTGATAAAAAGACGGCGCTGCTCCGTGTGGATCCTGATCAATTAAATCAACTCCTACATCGCCGCATCGATGACAAACATAAGCGTGTATTGTTGGCAAAAGGATTACCGGCATCTCCCGGGGCTGCGACAGGACAAGTGGTTTTTGACGCGGATGAGGCAGAACATTTAAGTAACGACGGAAAAAAGGTCATCCTTGTTCGCCCTGAAACAACACCGGATGATATTCATGGAATTGTAGCGTCTCAAGCGATTTTAACTAGCCGCGGTGGTATGACAAGCCATGCAGCTGTTGTTGCACGCGGAATGGGAAAAGCATGTATTTGTGGCTGTGAGGCGTTAAAAATCGATGTGAAAGCGAAGCAATTTAAAGTTGGTGAAACTGTGATTAATTATGGTGATATCATCACGATTGATGGTTCAACCGGTGAAATAATGCTAGGGGAAATACCAATGATCGATCCTGAGCTTTCAGATGAATTCCGGCTTTTACTAGCGTGGGCGGATCAAGAACGAAAAATCGGTGTTCGTGCCAATGCTGATAACCCTGAAGATGCAAAAAAAGCATTTGAATTTGGTGCAGGCGGGATTGGGTTGTGCCGTACTGAACATATGTTCATGGACCTTAAGAGAATTCCGATTGTCCAAAAAATGATTTTAGCTGAAAACTATAGTGAGAGGATGGATGCGCTGGGCCAGCTTTTACCGATGCAGCAAGGGGATTTTGAAGGAATCTTTGAAGCAATGCAAGGGCATCCGGTCACCATCCGTTTATTAGACCCGCCGTTACATGAATTTTTACCGGACAAAGAGGAGCTTTTAGTGGAAGTAACAAAGCTTCAAATCCTAGAGCCTACGTCAAAAGAATTGAAGGAAAAAGAGCAATTGCTCAAAAAAGTCCGCCAACTGGATGAGTTCAACCCAATGCTTGGCCACCGCGGCTGCCGCCTTGGAATGATACATCCGGAAATCTATGAAATGCAAGCAAAAGCGATTTTCTATGCTGCTGCTAGACTTGCTGAAAAAGGAATGGACGTACAGCCGGAAATCATGATTCCGCTTGTTGGCCATGTGAATGAGTTAAAGCAAATGCGTCAATTGGTCATCGATGCTGCGCATAGTGTTCAAGAAGAAACAGGGAAAGAATTCAATTACACTATTGGGACGATGATTGAAATTCCTCGTGCAGCCTTAACTGCTGACCAAATTGCGGAAGAAGCCGATTTCTTCTCATTTGGAACGAATGATTTAACACAGACCACGTTTGGATACAGCCGTGATGATGCAGAAGGAAAATTCCTGCAGGCATATATTGAAAATAAAGTGTTGCCGGAAAATCCATTTGCCGTACTTGATCAAGATGGCGTAGGAAAATTAGTGGAAACTGGAGTAAAACTGGGCCGAGGAACAAAACCGTCTCTCAAAACAGGTATTTGTGGTGAACACGGCGGTGAAAAGAGCTCGATTGACTTCTGTTACAAAACAGGGCTTGATTATGTAAGCTGCTCGCCATACCGTGTACCACTGGCACGATTGGCTGCTGCGCAAGCAACGATTCGCCATGAAAAAAATAAAGAAGGGGTTTACACAACAGCATAAAATTAAGGTGAGGACGGTTGCCGAGAGGCTGCCGCCTTTTTTGTAGAAAATGGAAAGTTTGCAAAAAAAATGAATAGAGTCGCGGGAAAAGATTTTATTTTAGACGGAATTAATTTAAAAATCTCGCGGGATTATTTAATTAGTCTGCGGAATAAAAGAGCTTTTTTGCGGAATCCTCTCAAAAAGGAATACCTCGAAGAGGATTACTCACTAAATTTCTGTTTATACTAAAAAATATTGCAAAAAAGGAGTTGTCACATGGGGGCAATTGAACGAAACGGTTATCGATTTGTGCCGGAATATAGTGTTATTCAACAAAACGGTGCCATACATGTATATAATAGAGATCATTTTATTGAAGAAATTCAATTTCAGTTTTCCGGTAAATTTCCCGAGCTGGATCAATTAGAAGAATTGGTTGATCACTATTGCGATCAACACAATATTTAAAGAACGCTTGTTCGATAATATATTTAATGGTATAATTAAAAATGCAATAGAATAGGATTCTCAAGGGTGGCGGCACATCTCCTCATGAAAGGGGGTGATGCTGTTTGACAGTTTTTCAAGCATTGATGTTAGCTATTTCATTCGCTAGTCTCATTATTGCCGTACTGTCATTTCACAAAAAAAAATAATCCACCCTTGAGCCGGCAAGCGTAAAAGGTGGATTACTGTCTTATATGCCGATTCCCCTATGGGAACCAAACTATTGTAGATCCGAGTGTGTCAGGTCATGCTCGGTCTTTTTTACTATATGCATCACTATGAATTTATTATACCTAACTATCGAGAAAAAAGAAATGTTTCTGCGCTTAATTGATAAAAATACCAAATTTTTTAGAGGAGTAAATTGGATGACTAAATTAACCACTATTTACCCTTCAGCCATTGAACACACAAAAATGAAACTATATGAAGATATTGATCATTATTTTGAAATGAAAGAAATTATACCGACATATGAGCAATATCTTCTCGATCGCAGTCATTACATTGAACAAATCTGGATTAATGTGTGGTTGAATAAATCAACCAACGATGTGCCGAAGAATGAAAAAAAGCTTTTCTTAAGTGAGAAAGGGTTCGAGGTTCAGGGAATAGACCGGAAAGTAGTCAATAAATTATTTCGGGATGAAATGCGAACCTATCGACCATTTGATGCTGTTGAATGGCTAAATGAAACATTTGAAGGAAATATGGAAAAATGGGAGAAACGTTATCTAAACGCGAAGGCTAACTATCTAAAAAGGGAAGAACAGAAACAACTGGAAGAACAAATGCAGTCCATAAGGATGGAAATAGAAGAAGCAGCGAGTGAAATTATTGAAGAGAATTATTTGACATCCTACTTATACGTCAGGCATTTCGTTGCTAGCCAACTAGCAGGAGATATCGAAAATAACCCTAAGTTTCAATCTGTTGATACCTTTGCATTAGAAGAAAAATTAGTAGATGAAGGGCATTTTAATCCAGCATCCTACACAACGGTATCATCATTTTTCGAAGAGTTAACCGGTGACATTCATAAAACGCTTCACTGGGGACGCAGCTATTTTGAATATCAGACGTATTTCTTCGTTTATGAAAGCTTAGTTTCTGATTATTTATCTGAATTTATACCGCAAAAGGTATTGGAGCAACTTCCAGCCAAAATTAGAAAAGAATTTCAAGATACATTTCAAAAGGAATTATCTGCATCTTTCGTAAAAGGGAGTATCTCACAGCTACTATATGATGTGGAAGGTTATTATATAGAGGATATACAGGAAGAATATTTATCCGATCTGTTAAAGCTAGCTAAGGTTCCATTTGATCTAACGGTTCATAAAGAGATTTTTGAAAAAGATTTAATGGAAAGAGAAAAGAAGCAGGCAGAAGAACAGGCAGAAATTCAACGCAAAAAAGAAGAAAAAACCCGGATGATGGAAGATATTTTTGGTCAAGAATACAATCCATCTTTAGAGCGGCATATACACTATGTCCTTCATATTGGAGAAACCAATACAGGGAAAACACATCATGCATTAGAGAGAATGAAAAAAGCCAATAGCGGTTTGTATTTAGCGCCTCTTCGGCTGCTGGCTCTAGAGGTTTATGATAAATTAAATTCGGAGGAAACACCTTGTTCCTTAAAAACCGGTGAAGAGGAAAAAGTTGTTCTTAATGCCCTACATACATCATGTACGGTGGAAATGTTCCATGAGAAAGAATATTATGAAGTCGTCGTGATTGATGAGGCGCAAATGATTACCGATAAAGACCGCGGATTCTCTTGGTATAAAGCGATTACAAAAGCCAACGCAAAGGAAGTACATATTATTGGCAGCAGAAACTCAAAAACAATGCTGTTGGAGCTTTTGGGAGATTCTGATCTAGAAATTCACGAATACAATCGTGATACTCCGCTTGAGGTGGAAACGAAGGAATTTCATATTAAACACATTAAAAAAGGGGATGCATTAATATGTTTTTCCAGAAGGCGTGTTCTTGAAACCGCCTCAAGACTTCAAAATGATGGTCATTCTGTTAGTATGATTTATGGCAGCATGCCGCCGGAAACAAGAAAAAAACAAATTCAGCAATTTAATGAGGGAAAAACCAAGGTTATTGTTGCTACAGATGCAATTGGAATGGGCTTAAATCTGCCGATACGGCGAATTGTATTTTTAGAAAATGAAAAATTCGACGGAACCAGAAGGCGTCTTTTAACTTCACAGGAGGTAAAACAGATTGCCGGTCGTGCAGGAAGAAAAGGGATATATGATATCGGGAAAGTAGCCTTTACCAATGATATTAAAATGATGAGGCGCTTACTTTTACAAGACGATGAGCCTGTGCATACATTCGCAATTGCACCAACCAACTCAGTGTTTGAACGCTTTCAAAGGTACTATCGTGACCTTGGGTCATTCTTTGAACTGTGGGGGAAATTTGAAAGTCCAAAAGGAACAAAGAAAGCCTCGCTTTCTGAGGAACGTTCACTTTATCAATTAATTATGGGGACCGAAATTGAAGCTCGGCTTTCGTTAATGGACCTTTATGGGTTCTTACACTTACCTTTTTCAAAAAATGAACCAGGGTTAACGAAGCAATGGGAAGAGACAATGTTAGCCATTGTTCAGGGGAGCGAGCTTCCTGAACCGATTATGAAAGAGGGGAGTCTAGAAGAACTCGAACTTACCTATAAAGCCATTGGACTCCATCTCCTGTTTTTATACCGATTGGGTCAGCCGACTGAAGCGGTTTACTGGGAACGACTACGAGAGGAAATAAGTGATAAGGTCCAAGATCGATTAAAAACGGATATCAAAAAATTCGTCAAAAAATGTAAAAATTGTGGGAGGAAATTACCTTGGGATTTTTCGTTTCCCATCTGTGATTCCTGTCATGCGGCAAGATATAGAAGATCCCGATACGAGGAGTATGATTTTTAATAGTTAAAATCTTATACAGCAAAAAAGGTATAATTCTCTTAATAATGAGGAATTATACCTTTTTAAATTTAATCCTAGGTAAAAGAATTCTGTTGATTGGAGCGAAAATCAATAGCCAAGTTTAAATAAATTTAAGGGACTTTTTCAGTGCCCTCCAAATCCCTCCTCCTCTTTTTAGGTATAAGAAGAATATTTTTTTATATTCCGAAAACCGACACTATTTGCATTATTTGCACTTTATATTATTACTATAAAGTATTCGTAGAGAAAATACATAGAAAAGAGGGGATTACCAAATGAAAAATGTAGTAACGAAAATCACAAATATGTTTTTCCCTGCTTTTATCTGTTTTGCGTTTATTTTTAGTATGTTATTTTTACCTGTATCCAGTTCAGATGCATATGCAAAATCATCTGTTACTAAGCATTCCGTGACTGAAAAAGCGACAACTTATATCACCTCCTTTAAAGTCATTCATGGAAAATTGGTAGGGAAATTTGATTATATTCAGTGGTATTTTGGAAAGGATGCAGATAGGGAATTTCAAAAAGATTGCAAGTGCAGCAAGGAGATGGATCATGCTCCTGACGGATATTGGATTCGAAACGTAAATCCAAAGATCCGTACATATCCTATTTCAAATTCTGCCCAATATGTTTTACAAACTCGCAGCTCTTATTCTATTAATTGGAATGAGAGAGTAACGAAAAATCAATTCCTCACCTTTTTGAAAGAACGAAATAAGAGTCATACCATTCCGTTTCACATTGAAGTAAAAAATGGAGTGGTGACAAAGATTACAGAACAGTATATACCCTAATCCTAAAAGATTGACGGATACGGGTTCAATTAAATAATGACAACCAAAGACCGCAATACTGTGGTCTTTTTCTTATCGTCCAGAAACAACAATATATTAACAATTTGATTTTAGATTGAAACATATACAGAACTACTTTATTTGGTACTTCATTTTAGTCTTATAAATGATTCTTTTCGATAGTATAATATTTCGGGAATGAAAATAAATGAATTTTATGATATTATTGCCGTAATTATAAATATCATTGGTAATGAAGTAGAAGGTACTATACTGATGATACATTGGGAGAGCGGAGAGCATGTTAAGGTGGAAACGTAATTTATGGGTCCTATGGATCGGAGTCTTTTTTGTCTCAGCAAGTTTTTCAATGGTTATTCCATTTTTGCCAATTTTTCTTCTTCAAATTGGTGTGCACCAACATACGGAAATGTGGTCAGGATTGATATTTGGTTCCGCTTTTTTTGCAGGAGCCATCTCTTCGCCCTTTTGGGGGAGGGTTGCTGATAAATATGGGAGAAAACCAATGATTATTCGGGCTGGTTTTGTACTGTTTATCATCTATACGTTAATGGCTTTTGTAACTAATCCGTATGAGATATTAGTATTGAGGATCATGCAAGGTTTATTAAGCGGATTTATCCCGGGCTCCATCGCATTAATTGGTACCAATACACCAAGTGATAAAGTAGGATATGCCCTTTCTATGATTTCTACCGGAACTGCTTCAGGAGGGATTGTCGGACCCCTATTAGGCGGGGGAATTGCTCACCTGGTAGGAAATAGATTGGCATTTGCTATTGCCGGATTCATCGTATTGATTCCGACCCTCTTGATTATTTTTTGGGTAAAAGAGGAAAATTTTACTCCAAGTAAGGACCGCGGCTCTGTTAAAAATGATGTCAAAGCAGCATGGAAAAATCGACCCTTGATGCTGGTCCTTGTTTTAACTGTGGTAACTACCTGTTCGTTAATGACTATTGAACCAATTCTTCCGTTATATATTGTAAAACTGGGAGGCTCATCTGATAAAGCTTCACTAATTGCCGGTATCGTCTTTTCGCTCCCCGGTATTGCAAGTGCACTATTTGCTCCATACTGGGGAAGATGGGCAGACAAAGTAGGATTTCAAAAAGTTCTAGTTATTGGATTACTGGGTGGTGGAATGGGAACATTTGCCCAAATTCTATTTAACGAAATTTGGGGATTCTCCATTATCCGTTTTGTTTTTGGTGCATTTTTCTGTGCTGTCTTCCCGGCATTAAATGGGCTCGTCGTGAAGTCAACACCCGACGATTTCCGCGGTAGAGCATTCGGGTTAAATCAAACCGCCAATCAAATAGGGGGGATGATTGGCCCCATGATCGGCGGCTTTATTGGCGGAATTTTTCCGGTACAAATTGTATTTGTCATAACAGGCATCTTACTATTAGTCGCAACAGGAATCGCTTATTGGAAAGCCAAGGAATTAAACAGTTCGTTGAGGAGGACAGTAATTCCAGGAAAGTAGTATGAGAAAATTCCGGTCCTGTTCTTAGTAATTTTGTACTGAAATCGCTTTTAGTAACGGGTTCATACAGAGATGCAAAAATTTAAATCACAAGGAAACACACTGCATTCACATTAGAAATAGTGTGTTTTTTTTGTTGTTATAGCAAGGTTTCTATACACTTTTACGTTCTTTTCGCATATGAATTCACACAGGCACCACAGAATTGGGCATATTTAGTAAAAATATAATTGTTGTGAGAGAATAGATTTAAATGTAATAAACTACCTTGAAGGTTTTTTAATTTTTAATTTCGATTAATTGGACAAGCTCCAGGGAAGGTTGGAATAAGTTTTGTTTAAAAAAATGAAAATCTACATACTCATGTCATTCATACTAATAGGGACTTTAATACCTTTCAAAAATGAACACGCTGTTATTGCTGCCGAGGACACAGGCACGTTGACACAACAGTTAAATCAACTAGTAAATAAGGAACTTGGCTTACAAGGAGCAATCGCTGGTGTCAGCATTCGTTCAGCAGATAATGGAAAAATCATATACGACCATCTTGGTGATATCCGATTACGGCCGGCATCCAATCTAAAACTATTAACTGCAGCAGCAGCGATTTCTGTCTTGGGTGAAAATTACTCGTTTGTTACGGAAGTGCTCACAGATGGACCATTGAAAAGGAATACGTTAAAAGGAAATCTTTATCTAAGAGGAAAGGGTGACCCTACCTTATTAAAATCAGATTTTGATAAAATGGCAGCGGAAATTCAAAAACGAGGCATTAAAAAAATAGACGGAAATCTTATAGGTGACGATTCTTGGTATGATAATGTCCGTTATTCAAAGGACCTCCCATGGAGTGATGAAACCACATATTATGGGGCTCAAGTTTCTGCGCTAACTGCCTCACCAACAAAGGAATTCGATGCAGGTTCCGTTTTGATTGAGGTGAAACCGGGAGCGGGCAGTGGGGACAAGGTTAATGTTAAGGTTACCCCGAAAACAAACTATGTAAAATTAATAAATCACGCAGTAACCGTTCCGGCAGATGGTAAAAAAGGTATCACCATTGAACGGGAACATGCCAAAAATACGATTACGATTAGTGGAACAATTCCGATGCAATCGAAGGAACAAAAAGATTGGATCTCCGTATGGGAGCCAACAAGTTATGCTCTCGCTCTTTTTAAGCAATCATTAACCGAACATGAAATTAAATTTTCCGGAAAAATAAAAACAGGAATAGTTCCTGAACATGCACAAATTTTAACAGTCCATCGATCGATGCCGTTATCCGGCCTCCTTGTTCCATTCATGAAGCTGAGCAACAATGGCCATGCTGAAATCTTAGTCAAAGAAATGGGAAAAACGGTTAAAGGGGAAGGGACCTGGGAAAAAGGTCTTGAGGTATTGGAATCCGAGATAGCCAAATTTGGTGTTAACACCAAAACAATGGTCATAAGGGATGGGTCAGGAGTTTCACACATTGATTTAATTCCCGCTAATCAAATCTCGGAACTGTTGTTTGCTGTTCAGAAAGAAAAGTGGTTTTCAGTGTACCTTAATTCGTTACCTGTTTCCGGTGAAAAGGGAAAATTGGTAGGGGGAACATTAAGAAATCGATTGAAAAATCAACCGGTAAAAGGAAAAGTTCATGCAAAAACAGGGACCATTTCTACAGTCAGTTCATTATCAGGATATGTTACAACAAGAAGTGGGCGAACATTGATCTTTTCAATATTATTAAATAATATGCTGGATGATTCGAAGGGGAAGCAGATCGAAGATAAAATGGTTACTATATTGGCAAATCAATACTACTAGTCCATGAAAAAGCTTACCTTCTTGGTGAGCTTTTTACTTTTGCAAACATTGCGATTTTTAAGTAATGAATATTGATAGGATATCCTGTAAAAACTATAATCACAAATTAATCTAATAAAAAGCTTAGTATTTCCCGGAGGTCTCCATGAGCAAATCATCTGCACAAAGGACCGAAATTCGTAATATTGCTGCCTTTATTTCTCCACTTTCCATCAATTATTTACACTTAAGAAACCCCTGGGTTTCAGCATTCTGGTCAGCAGCATTCCCCGGTTTAGGGCAAATTATGATGGGTAAATATATTATCGGTTACGGATTAATCATTTGGGAATTTTTTATTAATCAGAAGGCAGGGTTAAATTTAGCGATTGTTTATTCGATGATAGGTGAGTTTGATCAGGCTAAGCATGTCCTGAATACAAGATGGTTTTTATTATATATTCCATTGTATATATATGGTATTTGGGATAGTTTTACCAGAACAATATTATATAAAAAAGATTATTTTTTAAGCTACAAAAAAGGCTATCCTGTGATTTCAAAAAATATTAACACATTTGAGTTGAATAAACTTGAAAAGCGCAATCCATTATTTTCTTTAGTTTGGTCTATTTTTACACCCGGCATGGGATATTTATATATAAATCGCCAGTTATCAGTATTTATCTTTTTTCTATGGTTTATTGTTATCGTTTATTTTTCAAAACTATTGCCGGCTATTCATTTTACTATGGTTGGTAATTTTCAGGCATCGAAATTGATTTTAAATCCTCAATGGTTTTTATACATACCTTCTATTTATCTTTTTGTGATCTATGATTCTTTTGTACAAACAGTTGAATACAATAAAATCTTTGAAAAGGAACAAGCATTTCATTTTAAAAGGGAATATCAGAATAAGGATTTTATTATGCCAAATTAAGCAGGTGAAGGATTGAAATGTATGTTGTTGCTACTTTTCAGCATTCGAAAAATATCGAAATGGCGATTGCTGACATCGAAAATATCGGCTTAGAAAATAATAAAATTCTTGTTCTGCCATTGGACAAGCGGAATGATAAAACAAAAATCTTTGATACGATCTATGATTCTAATGGTCAAAGTTATGTTGATACGGCTGCGATATTAGGAATGATTTTTATGCTTTTAGGAGCAATTTATGGGTTTGTGTTAGAATGGGGTCCCATTTTATGGGCATTAATCGGCCTAGTATTTGGCATACTCCTGGGTTTTTTAGTTCGTTATTTTTATAATAGAGGCGAAAAAAATCAGCATGTGGCAGTAGAGTGCAAGTCTGAAATTGTCGTGATCATTCACTGTGAGGAAAATCAAGAAGAGAAGGTAACAGAAATCCTTTGGGGGCATGTTGCAATAGGGGTAGCGACATATAAAAATTCATAGATATCAATACATAATTCATTTAGAATTATAATAGAAATATCAAATAAAAATAGGAGGTGCCCGTATGATAGCAGCAGAACTAATGGCCGATCTAATGAAATTCTTCCCTGAAGAACGGATTGAAGAAGGCAAACACGATCAATTGTTTGGCAATAGTGGCAAAATTGTCGTAACTCCCCAAACAGAACAAGAAATTGCCAGTGTCCTTAAATACGCAAATGAAAATGGAAAGAAAGTAAATGTTGTGAGCGGCGGTACCAAGAAGGGTTATGGAGGAACCGAAGCTTCAGCCGATATCCTTCTTTCCATGGCCAATTATAAAGGAATTATCGAGCATACTGTAGGAGATATGACCTTAACGGTCAAGGCTGGAACTACCTTTAAAGAACTGCAGGAATATTTATCCGAATATAAGCAAAAAATTCCACTGGATCCGGCTTGGCCAAAACAAGCAACGATCGGCGGTGTGATTGCTGCTAATGACAGTGGTCCTAAACGGCTCGGCTACGGATCTGCAAGGGATTTAGTCATTGGATCAAGAATCGTATATCCGGATGGATCCATCATTCGAATCGGTGGAAAAACCGTTAAAAATGTTGCCGGCTACGATATGAATAAACTATTTATCGGCTCGATGGGGACACTTGGAGTGATCTCTGAAGTTACCGTAAAACTAAGGCCGCTGCAAAAATTTGAAAGCCTTGTATTATTATCCTTCCCAGATGGAAACCTCAATGAAATCCGCTTATTTACTGTTAACCTCTTAGACTCAGTTATGGAACCATTCACATTAGAACTGCTCGGACCTTCCCTTGCAGAAAGATTGATTGGTCAACCTTCCTACACTTTAGCGATTAGCTTTGAAGATGTCGAAAGCTCTGTCCGTTACCAACTGGGATTCGTAAAGGATCTTCAACCGCAAAATACGAAATTCTTTATATTAGAACACCATGATGCTCAAGTATTTTGGAGCTCTTTTTATAAAATTACACCTAATGGCTGCCTGTCATCATCAGGATATGAGACTAGGGCTGCCTTAAAAATAGGTGTAAAAAATATGGATGTGATCCAGGTAATTAAGGAAAGTCACCTTCTCCAAGACTCTCATAATCTTATTGTCGAGGCCCATGGGGGACTTGGACACGGCCTTTGCCAAATCAATCTGACCGGTGCAAGTGACGATGTTGTTTCAGCGATTTTGAAGCTGCGAATCTTTGTTGAAAGCCTGGGTGGGTACGCTGTTATAAAGCATTTGCCTTTAGCACTAAGGCAGCAAATCGAAGTATGGGGTGAAAAACCTGCTCATTTCTTCTTGCTGGAAGGAATTAAAACAAAAGTGGACCCAAATAGAATTCTGAATCACAAACGATTTCTGGGAGGGATTTAGATATGAACCTTAAGGAAGTAAAGCAGAGTTCTGCATGTTCAACGGGAGACTTTGGTAATTATTTATGGAGTGATCCTCCAAAAGAGACGAAATGGGCTGATTGTGTTCATTGCGGTTTGTGCCTGGAAGCTTGCCCGACCTATGAACAATTAGGCCAGGAACAGCATTCGCCACGAGGCCGGGTACACCTGATTAAATCTGTTGCCGAAGGAAAGTTATTTGTAAATGAAGCATTCTCGGATCCGGTGTTCGCATGCCTTGATTGCCGCGCCTGTACCACTGCCTGTCCATCAAATGTTGATGTAGGGGGCCTAATTGAAGAGGCTCGTGGTCAAATTAGGCAAGCTATACCACTAACCGGTTGGAAGGGAAGTCTTAGCAAATTTTTCCTCGAATCCCTTTTTCCACACCATGAGCGATTAAATTCTGTTGGAAAGTTATTGAAATTTTATCAAAAGAGCGGCATTCAAAAGGTTGTTCGAAAAACAGGTCTTATTAATATTATGCCTGATCACCTTGTTGAAATGGAATCCATTATGCCGGAAGTAAAAACTTCTGTACGAAAAAAATATAAAAATATTAAACTAATTAAAGCAAAGAACGAAACGAAACGTGAAGTTTCGATTTTAACAGGGTGTATTATGGACTTGATGTTCAGCGATATCAATGAAGCTACCATAAATGTATTAACCCGCAATGGTAACGATGTAACAATCCCAAAGAATCAAGCATGCTGTGGTGCCTTGCATGTTCATGCCGGAGATCGGGATACAGGAAGGAAATTAGCCAAGCAAAATATTGAAGCGTTTATGGAATCGGAAAAAGTAATTGTAAATGCTGCAGGTTGCGGCTGTATGTTAAAAGAATATCCTGAATTATTCCATGATGATCCTGAGTGGGCAGCCAAAGCAAAAAAGTTCTCTAAAAAAGTAGAAGACATTTCCAAGTTTCTCTATGATACAGGCTATGAAAAACCTAAAGCGCAATTTAAGACCCGTATTACGTACCATGATGCGTGCCATCTGGCTCACGGACAAAGAATTCGACAAGAACCGCGTGAACTGCTTCTCAATATTCCGGGAGTGGAAATGGTACATATGCCCAATGCGGATCGGTGCTGTGGAAGTGCAGGGATCTATAATATTACGAATCCGGAAATGGCAGGAGCTGTCTTAGAAAGCAAAATGACCAATGTCCCTGAAGATGTCGAAATGATTTCGATGGGGAATCCCGGCTGTATGCTCCAAATGGCAGTCGGTGTGCAAAAATACGGAAGGGACCAAAAAATCGTTCATACTGTTCAACTGCTGGACTGGGCCTATCAAAAAGAAGAACAAGAGAGGAATGTCTGATGATGCGAAAATCAATCAAAACAAGCGACGTTCATATCATTAATCTTGAGAAACTTTTGTCTGGCCCTAACTCGATTCTTTATAAAAAGGAAGATCTGCTTGCTTATGATTGTGATGGTTATACGATAGAGAGACATTTGCCAAGGGCGGTGGTTTTTCCAAAGGATACAAGAGAGGTTTCAACGCTTGTTAAATATTGCTCGAAAAATAACCTGCCATTTCTTGCGCGCGGGGCAGGGACAGGACTCAGTGGAGGCGCTATTCCCTTAAATAATGAAGTAATTATAAGCCTTGTTAGAATGAAAAGGCTCTTAGAAATAGATTTAGAGAATCGACGAGCCGTAGTGGAACCTGGATTTGTAAACCTAAAGCTAACAAACTCGATTTCCGGCAAAGGATATTACTATGCTCCTGACCCTTCGAGTCAGTACGCTTGTACAATTGGAGGAAATGTCGCCGAAAATGCCGGAGGTGCCCATTGTCTTAAATATGGTGTAACCACAAATCATATTTTGGGTATGGAGGTTGTCTTACCAAATGGCGAAATTATTGAAATTGGAAAAAATGGGATACAGGATTTCCCTGGCTACGATTTGCTCGGCATCTTAACCGGCTCAGAAGGAACGTTGGGCATTGTGACGAAAATAACCGTTCGAATATTGAAAAATCCTGAGGGAAAAAAAACAGTACTGGCCTATTTTGATAAGGTTGTAGATGGAAGTCAGGCTGTTTCCGACATCATTTCCACCGGTATCGTCCCTGCAGCACTTGAGATGATGGATAAAACGGCGATTGAAGGTGTAGAGTCGGCAGCTTTTCCGGTAGGACATCCGAAGGATATTGAAGCCGTATTGTTGATTGAGGTAGATGGGATTTTAGCAGGGATTGATGATCAAATTGATTTAATCCTAGAAGTTTGTCAAAACAGAAATGTCAGGGAGGTAAAAGTGGCCAAAGATGAAGAGGAAAGGGGAAGATGGTGGGCGAATCGAAAAACCGGGTTTGGTGCTATGGGTGCGATATCCCCTGACTATTTGGTTCAGGATGGCGTAATCCCGCGAAGTAAACTGCCGGAAGTATTACATAAAATCAATAAAATCAGCGAGGAAAGCGGATTGAGGATTGCGAATATTTTTCATGCCGGTGATGGAAATCTTCATCCCCTTGTCCTGTTTGATTCCAGAAAACCGGGAGAAACAGAAAGAGCGATTGAGGCTGGAAGTAAATGCCTAAAAGTATGCGCAGAGGTTGGCGGCTCTATTACCGGTGAACATGGGGTTGGAATTGAGAAAAAAGATGAAATGCGATTTATTTTTAACGATGAAGAAATTAAGGCGCAAACAGATATTAGAGATGTATTTAACCCTAATAATCTATTAAATGCGGGGAAACTATTTCCAACTCCCGCTCGCTGTGTTGAAGTTAAGAAAGAAATGAAAAATATTCTGACGTCTTAAAAAAGCTAAACAGGAGCTAATGGTCAGAGCTCTTTTTTGTATATAAGTAATGGTTTCAGTGGTAATGTAAACAAAAAGAAAGCCTGAATTCCACATTATCAATGATGTGGAATTTTTTATTTTTAATTTTAGAGAAAATCTGGTAATATGTGAAAATATAAAGGTTCTTTAGTAAAGCGAAATATAAGTAAAAATAACAAGACTATTTATTTCTAAGGATATTTTAAAGCTCATTGTTGATTTAGCTCACTATGTTGATTGGAGCGGAAGGCGCGAGACTCCTGCGGGAAAAGCAGGTCAAGGGAGACCCCGCAGGCGCTTAGCGCCGAGGAGGCTCCCGACCGCCCGCGGAAAGCGAGTGCCTGGAGCGGAAATCATCAGGCAAGTTTAACAGAGCCATTTCTAAAAAGAAATTCTTCGTAAAAAGGTAGGCAGGGAGGATTGAATCAAAAAATGGGAAATTCTTTACATGATTCGATAGACAACCAGGGAGTGATTTCCCGATCTAAAAGGATATGGATGGCCCTCGTGCTTGGATCGTTAGCTGCGTTTGGTCCCTTATCCATAGACATGTATTTGCCTGCGTTACCTAATTTGGCAAAAGATTTTCACGCGAGTCAATCTTTTGTACAGCTTAGCTTGACATTTTTCCTGCTCGGTTTGGCATCAGGACAGCTGCTAGCAGGTCCGCTTAGTGATGTAGGCGGGCGACGAAAACCGCTTCTGATCGGCTTAATCACCTATTTTATTGTATCCCTATTATGTGTTTTCAGCCCTTCTATCTGGACATTAGTTGGTTTACGGTTTATTCAAGGTTTGGCTGGTTCTGCCGGTATTGTTATCTCGAGGGCGATTGTCCGCGATTTATATTCCGGTTCGGAACTAACGAGGTTCTTTTCCCTTCTTGCTTTAGTAAACGGAGTCGCTCCGATCCTCGCTCCTGTTCTCGGTGCCCAGCTGCTGAAATTTGTTCCTTGGCAGGGCATATTTATCGTTTTGGGTTTAATTGGTATTGTGATGTTTTTTGTGGTCTTATATGGTTTACCTGAGACCCTTCATGCCGAAAGACGTTCAGCCGGTGGATTTAAAAATACCATTAAGACGTTTCGAAACCTGATATTGGATCGAAGTTTCATTGGATATGCATTGGTGCAGGGGCTGGTTTTTTCAGCGATGTTTGCCTATATCTCCGGCTCTCCTTTTGTTGTGCAAAATATCTATGGCGCTTCACCGCAAATATTTAGTCTCATTTTTGCTATTAATGGGATTGGGATAATGATTGCCAGTCAAACCACGGGCAGATTGGCGGGGCGGATTCATGAGTCTAAGCTTCTGGTCTTTGGCTTTTGTATGTCCTTTATAGGGGGAATTCTTTTGCTAATTCTCCTGCTGTCACAGGCTGACCTTATATATATTTTACTGCCATTATTTTTTGTTGTTTCAAGTGTGGGTGTTGTTAATACAGCCGGTTTTTCACTCGCTATGCAAAAACAAGGAAAGTCTGCAGGTAGTGCATCAGCGCTACTTGGGGTTTTATCTCTAGCGTTTGGGGCAATTGTTGCCCCCCTTGTTGGAATAGGGGGAGGGCATACAGCAATACCAATGGGAATTGTAATTGTATGTGCAGGAGGCGGTGCAGTTCTTTCCTACCTTTTCATTGTTCCAAGAAAACAAAAGTAAGTAATTTCCTGATAATTAAAAAAACAAAGATAAAGCAGTGAGGTCAGGCCCCACTGCTTTTTATATTGAATGATACTATCATTGGTCCGCCTTTAGTTTACAATCCGATACAATCTTAGCGGCCGCCCAACCGTCCCGTATTGTTGTTCTTCAATCAACTCTTGTTCCTCCACCAAATAGGAGAGGTACGTTCTAGTTGTCGAAAGACTGACGCCGGCTAACTTTGCAATTTGCTCGGCGCTTAGCGGTTCAGGTGAGTAGGTGATGCATTTTTTTATTTTCTCTAAAGTACGTAAATCAATTCCTTTTTGATTGTTTGGTAAAAACGTTGATTCCGAGATTCGCAGTTTTTTCAAATCATCCACTGTACCTTGGTCCAGCTGGCTTGAGGAAGAAAGCCTGGATTTAAATTTCACATATTTTAATAGAGCTGTTTGAAGCTGATTAAGATTAAAAGGCTTGATAAGGTAATCAATGACTCCGAAGCGAAAGCCATCTTCGACGATTTCCAGTTCTTTTGCAGCGGTAATTAAAATCACGTCACAACGTCTATTTTGCATCCGAATGGTTTTTAACAGCTCTATCCCGGACTGATCCGGGAGGTACACATCTAATAAGAGCAAATCGGGCTCCACCAAATCCATCATTGCTAACGCTTCTTCAAAGCTATGTGCGGTTCCAACTAATTGGTAGCCTTTTTGAGATGCAATAAACTTACCATGAAGCTTTGCAATCATAAAATCATCATCCACAACCAAAACACGCAATAATTGCTGACTCATGACGAGCCCTCCATTCGTGGTAAACTTACTTGTAATGTAGCCCCTGTTGGGGTAGAAATCATAAAGATAGTACCATCTAATCTTGAGACTAAACGGGATACTAATGCTAAACCAAATCCTCGTCCTTCCCCCTTAGTTGTTTTGCCATCCTCAAACATTTGGTCGCCTATTTTTGGATCAATACCGGGACCTGTGTCGCTCACTTCCATATAAAGGCGTTCATCTTCTTTAATATGGACCGTTATCGTTGTAGCGGGGTGCGTTTCCTTATCAAGTGTATTAATCGCTTCCATAGCATTTTCAATTGCATTACCCAGAATCGTCAGAACGGTTTCCCTGTGGGGGCAAAGCTCGGACACGCTTGAGTCACCTGTAATGGTTAGGTGAATTCCCAGTTCTTTGGCCCGATGCATTTTGCCGATAAGTACGCCAACAATTGCCGGGTCACGAACGCGGGCTAGGAAAAAGTCGAGAACATTTTGTTGTTCATTGTGTACTTCATCTATCAACTCTTTTACAAGCTCATATTCCTTCATTTGGATTAGGCCGGAAATGAGGTGAAGCTTGTTCATAAATTCATGGCGCTGACTCCGTAATGTATCCACGTACTGGCCGATATCTGCTAACCTTTGGTCCAGTTGATCAAGCTGTAATTTGTCACGAAAACTTGCTACAGCACCAATCACTGCACCATTAAGTTTAACGGGGATTCGGTTTACAACTACCAATGAGTTGCCAACAATCATCGGTTGGTCAAAATGGGAAATTCCTTCGCTTATAACTTCATGGAGTCGTGAGCTGGGGAGGATAGATGTAACCGCTTTCCCGATTGGGTCGCCAAATTCCTTTGGTAACACACTTTTTGCTTCCCGATTAAAGGTAGTAATAACTCCGTTTGTATCCACTGCGATGATCCCCTCCCGAATGGATTCAAGAATCGCAGCTTGCTGTTGTGTAAGAAAAGCAATTTCGTGTGGTTCCAAATTGAAAATTTGCTTTTTAATATGACCGGAGAGTAAAAATGCACCAATGAGGCCGACGATTAAAGCGATTATTCCAATTCCGATAATTTCTAAGATTAAGGAAGTTAGTTTTTTCCATATATTCTCCATTAAAAAGCCTACTGAAACGATACCAATTTGATGATGCTGCCGGTCAAATACAGGATATTTTCCACGAATCGACAAACCCAGTGTGCCCGTTGCTTGCGTAATGCTTCCTTTTCCAAGCAATACTTTCTTGTCATCATCGCCCACCATATGCCTGCCGATTTTCAATGGATCAGGATGGCTATAGCGAATTAACTTCATATTTGAAACGACAATAAACTGAGCTCCTGTTTTCTTTCTGATACTTTCGGCAATTGGCTGGATGATCGAAGAGGGGTCAGGCTCCTTGAAGGCTTGGACGACATCAGGTAATCCTGCAACCGTTTTCGCAACCGCCAGGGCATTCGTGCCAGTCTCTCCATATTCCCTGTGAACCATTATTATAGATAAAGTGACAATAAAAAGTACAAGGACAAATAATAGATTTAATAAAATGAGACCATTAATTTTAGTACGCAGCTTCATGGGGACTTTTTTCCGTTTCAACCGTAAACACATCCTTTTCCGCTTCAAAGGGAGAAGTTTATTAATTTTCAGAAAAATAAAACTACCTTTATTTTAAAATAAAAACCTTGAGGCAGTCTATATCAAAAAAGTATTTATTCCAGTTGGGGAAATCGTTTAAATTGTTTTTATTGTTTTTATCAAACATATCGCGTAAATATTTTCGTAATGTTTTGAATTTTCTATAATTCATAATGTAAACGTTACCAAAAATATAGAAATGGGGGAATCCAGTGGGTGCTTTGGAGAAAAAGGTATATCAGGCCATGACACATTCGGCTCCGGCAATGATGGAACTAAGAGGAGTCACAAAAGAATTTATTAAGCCGTCAGGGGAAGTCCATACTGTTTTGCGAAATATTGATTTGAAAATTTCAAAAGGAGAATTTGTCTCGATTGTTGGACCAACTGGCTGTGGGAAATCAACAACATTAAGTTTAATTGCAGGGTTTGAACCTCCTTCAGTCGGTGAAGTTCTTATTTCGGGTGAGAAATTAGAAGGGATCAATCCCTGGGCTGCCTGTGTCTTCCAAACAGAAAATGCCTTTCCGTGGAAAACAGTCATCGACAATGTTTCCTTGGGATTACGGTTACGGGGAATGAGTAAAGCTGAAGCTTATGAAGAGGCAAGAAAATGGATTGCCCGTGTTGGATTAAAAGGATTTGAAGGACATTATCCTTCTCAGCTTTCGGGGGGGATGAGAAAACGGGTGGCATTAGCCCAAAGTTTAATTGTTCAACCCGAAATTCTCCTAATGGACGAGTCGTTCTCGGCCCTTGATGTCCACACAAGACATTTGATGGAGAATGAATTGCTTCGGATTTGGGAAGAAACGTCCGCATCGGTATTTTTTATCACACATGATTTAGAGGAAGCAATTGCTTTAAGTGACAGGGTCATTGTATTGACGGCAGGACCGGGGGCTACGGTAAAAGGAGATTACCGGATTGATTTGCCAAGACCTCGTAATGTCGCGGAAATAAGTTTTGATCCTGCTTTTATGAAAATCCACAAACAAATTTGGGAAGATTTGAAGGACGAGGTGATGATCAGTTATGAAAACGCAAACAAACTCCATTCCTAGTCCTGCTAGTGTGGAAGTAGTTTCTCGAAGAGCAGAGTTAAAGAAGAAAGCGCTAAAACTTCGAGTCCGCAATTTAAGCCTGCAGCTGTCAGTGTTTGTTGTGCTGATGGGATCTTGGCAATATTTATCCAGTCGGGCCTTGATAGATCCATTCTTTTTCTCAAGTCCATTCGATATCGTGAAGCATATTTGGACATGGGTGGTAAATGGAACTACTGCCGGCCCGCTATACCTTCAATTCCTGGTTACTTTTGAGGAAACAATCCTTTCCTTTGTATTGGGAGGAATCGCAGGAATCATTTTCGGTTATGCATTAGGAGTTAATGAACTTCTTTCGGTTATTTTAGGTCCTTATATTAAAATGATCAATGCCATTCCGCGGGTTGTGCTTGTTCCAATTTTTATCCTATGGTTTGGACTTGGCATGTCCTCCAAGGTTGCTTCAGGTTTAGTTCTTACGTTTTTCATTGTTTTCTTTAATGCCTTTCAAGGGGTAAGAGAGGTGGATCGGAATTTAGTGAACAACGCGAGGCTTTTAGGAGCAAGCAAACGCCAATTAGCCCGTCATGTTATTATCCCTTCTGCCCTTACATGGATTTTATCGAGCTTGCATTCAAGCTTTGGTTTTGCCTTAATCGGGGCGGTTGTTGGTGAATTCATTGGTGCAACAGAAGGACTGGGTTACCTAATCGCCCAGGCACAGGGTGCGTTTGATACAACAGGTGTTTTTGCAGGGATGGTCATACTGTCCATCACCGCGTTAATTGCCGATTGGGGAGTATCAAAGCTGGAAAAACGGTTTATTGCTTGGCGGCATATCCGCCAATAACTTATATAAGCGGAAGCGACCGTTAAGCGACGTATGGACTGGACCGCTCCGTATGAGATAAAGGAAACACGAATCGCGTTTTTTGCGATTCGATGTTGACTTATCGTAAGGAGGAGAGGGAAGTACACTAGTCGCTGGGAGCTGGAGCTAGACAATTCTATAAGAACGAGTTTTATATCTATTTATCTATAAAATATAAGGGGGAAATTATTAATGAACAAAACGATGAAAAGATTAAGCACTGGGGTATCAGGTATTGCAATTGCAGCGATGCTGTTATCAGGATGTTCTTCCTCTTCAACAACATCGGCACCAAGCAAAACAAAAGACAACAGCAGTACATCTACATCAGGAACTCCAAGGGTGTCGATTATGGTCGGCGGCTTGGAGAAAATTATTTACTTGCCGTATATGCTGGCTGAAAAGCTTGGCTATTACAAGGAAGCAGGAGTAACAGTAACCCTGGTTGAGGAAAGTGCCGGACAGGATGCCGAGCTAGCCCTTTTAGCCGGACAGGTCGATGGAGCAGGGGGATTTTACGATCATACCCTTGACTTACAAACAAAAGGGAAAAAGGTCGAATCAGTTGTAACAATGGCCGACGTTCCGGGTGAGCAGCTGATGGTAGCCAATCGATTAAAGGATAAAGTGAAAACATTAGCGGATTTAAAGGGACTTACCATCGGGGTAACGGGACTTGGCTCCTCTACAAATATGCTGGCAAGTTACAATGTAGTTAAAGGCGGCAATAAGGAAAGCGATTATAAACCATTGCCGGTTGGAGCCGGTCAGACTTTAATCGCTGCAATGCAAAATAACCGAATCGATGCAGCCGTAACAAGTGAGCCAACTGCAACATTACTAAAGAATAAAAATTTAGCTTACACGTTTGTGGATATGAACTCTAAAGATGGTACAGAAGCGGCATTAGGCGGAAAATATGCCTCTACAAGTCTCTATATGAATTACGATTTTGTGAAAAAGAACCCGGATGTTGTGCAAAAATTGGCTAATGCCTATGTAAAAACACTGAAATGGATGAGTACCCATACTCCTGAAGAAATTGCCGATAAAATGCCGGAGGAGTACTATGCAGGTGATAAAGCCGTATATATCCAGGCCCTTAAAGGTCAGCTTCCAATGTTCACAACTGATGGAAAAATGCCTGCAGGGGTTCCGGAAAATGTTCAGAAAATTCTCTCTGCCTTTAAACCGGCTGTAAAGAGTGTCGATCTTAGCCAGACATATACAAACAAATTTGTTGATAAAGTGAAGTAATGATTTTCATATGACCGGGTGCCGCTTGCTGCGGCCCCGGTTTTATGGTGAAAAAGGCAACTTTTTGTTAAAACCAGGCCAAAGGATTTACCCTTTTATTAAAGGGTAAATATTTCGGTCTTAAGCAGCTAAATATGGGATTTATGCTGGTTGTGTTACTATAGTACTTAATCGTAGAAAATCGAGGTGTTTACATGAAAATAGAAGTTTGGTCTGATTTCGCTTGTCCTTTTTGTTATATTGGGAAGCGCAGGTTAGAGGAAGCGCTGGATCAATTTCCACATAAGGATCAGGTAGAAGTGGAATTTAAAAGCTTTGAGCTCGATCCAAATTCACCAAAGAATATCGATAAAAATATGCACGAAGTATTAGCAGCAAAATATGGTATGAGTCTTGAACAAGCTAAACAAGCAAATCAAAATGTTGGGCAGCAGGCTGCCGGAGTGGGATTAACCTACCACTTTGACACGATGAAACCAACGAATACCTTTGATGCCCATCGTTTGACAAAATTTGCGAAAACGTATGGGAAAGAAGCAGAAGTTACTGAAAAGCTGCTTTATGCATACTTTACTGAATCAAAGCACATCGGGGATTACGATACCTTGGCAGATATCGCAGAAGCTGCAGGCATTGACCGTGATGAAACATTAAAGATGCTGCAGGATAAAAACGCCTATGCAAATGATGTTCGGATTGATGAATCAATTGCACAACAATATGGCATTGGCGGCGTACCTTATTTTGTTATAAATCAAAAATACGCAATTTCCGGTGCACAACCGACTGCAACATTCAATGGTGCGCTCCAACAAGTGTGGCAAGAGGAATCTGCCTCACCGGTGTTGCAGAACCTTTCATCAGAGAATGCAGAAGATGCAAGCTGTGCGGATGGCAGCTGTGTGATTCCGGAACGAAAAGAGTAATATTACTTTACATTTTCTAATTCTGTGCTATAGTTTTACTATATTTTGAACTTTATATGTTGATCGACTCACACTAGGGGGGCCTTTGGCTGAGATGGAACTTTGTTCTAGACCCTTTGAACCTGATCTGGATGATACCAGCGGAGGGAAGTGGAACGAATCATTTATGTCAGCCTCATTTAATTTGACATTAATCTTCAAACCACTCATTTCTCCGAAAGTGAGTGGTTTTTATTTTGCAATTAAGGGGAAAGAAAAATGAGAGCGATATCTGAAGATTTGTCACAAAAGATTTCGGATCAAGTGGAAGCAAAAAAAGAAGAATTGATTGAATTACTGACAAAACTAATTGCGTTTCCAACAGTAAGCCCTCCTGCACGTAATACAAATGATGTGCAGGAAGTCATTAAAGAATACTTGGAAGATTTGGGATTTAAAACCGATAAGTGGGATGTGTACCCTGGTGACCCCAATGTTGTCGGCGTTTTAAAAGGAGAAGCATCTGATCAATATAATAGTTTAATTATCAACGGTCATATGGATGTCGCCGAGGTTGGTGATGATAAAGAGTGGGATGAATCACCGTTTACCACTTATATCAAAGATTCTTATATTTATGGACGCGGTGTTGCCGACATGAAGGGCGGAATAGCAGCATCGCTAATGGCTATTAAACTATTAAAAGAACTTGGTATCACGCTTAAAGGAGATCTTCAATTTCAGTCGGTCATCGGCGAAGAAGTGGGAGAAGCGGGAACCCTTGATTGTACCGAAAAAGGATATACAGCCGATTATGCTGTAGTCGTCGATACTAGTGACTTACATATCCAAGGACAGGGCGGCGTCATTACAGGTTGGATTACAATTCAAAGTAAAGAAACCTATCACGATGGCTTGCGCAGGAAGATGATACATGCGGGTGGCGGTGTTAAGGGTGCCAGTGCAATTGAGAAAATGATGAAAATCATTTCGGGGCTTCAGGAGCTTGAACGGCATTGGGCTGTAACGAAAAGCTATGAAGGCTTCGAACCTGGAAGCAATACCATTAATCCTGCTGTAATTGAAGGAGGCAGGCATGCCGCTTTTGTTGCCGATCGCTGTGCGCTCTGGATCACGGTTCATTTTTATCCGAATGAAGATTACGAAGCGGTTATCAAGGAAATTGAACAGCATATTCATGCGGTGGCTGAAGCCGATCCGTGGTTGCGAGATAATCCGCCGCAATTCACGTGGGGTGGAAAATCGATGATTGAGGATCGGGGTGAGATTTTCCCTTCATTAGAAATTGATCCTGAGCACCCGGGTACGCTTCTGTTAGCAGATTCATTTGAAAAATTGTTAACGCAAAAGCCAAACATAGGAATGTCTCCAACTGTTACCGATGCAGGTTGGCTTGGACGGGCAGGAATTCCAACGGTCATATTTGGGCCTGGAAAATTAGAGGATGCCCATGCCGTCAATGAAAAAGTTGAAATCAGGCAATTAGTAGATTTTACAAAAGTATTAGCCGTTTTTATTGCTGAATGGTGCAATACTACCAGGAATGAGGCAAAAAAATGAAGTTTACAGAATTTCTTTTTGAAAAAGTAACGGGAATTTGGGAGAAAACCCATCTGCATCCTTTTGTAGTGGGGATGGGCACTGGGGAATTGCCTGTTGAATCATTTATCCGTTACATGAAACAGGATTATGTGTTTTTAATTGATTATTCCAGGCTTTTTGCTTTAGGTGCCGTAAAGGCAAAAGACCTCGAAACGATGGCTGCTTTTGCAAGGCTGCTGCATGAGACCTTGCACGGAGAAATGGAGCTGCACCGTCGATATGCTGAACGGTTTGGAATTACCCATCAGCAGTTGGAGGAAACAAAGCCTACCCCGATTAATTTAGCCTATACACGCTACATGCTGAATGTCGCGCAGAATGGGTCTCTGGAAGAATTGATCTCAGCGTTGCTTCCTTGTATGTGGAGCTACTGGGAAATCGGCAAAATGCTCGCGGAAAAATATCCGGGATCAACAGAGCATCCTTTCTATGGGGAATGGATCAAGATGTACTCCTCAAATGAATTCGGTTCATTGGCTACCTGGCTGATTGATTTGTTAGACCAATTGGCAGCCGGGAAGCCGGAGCGGGAATTAAAAGTCATCGAAGAGCATTTTTTAACGACATCCCGGTATGAATTTCTGTTCTGGGATATGGTCTATCAGGGGGGCGAGTGGCCTGTCTAGTCCGGCAATTTTAACAATAAAAGAACTTTCGTATGCTTTACCCGGTAACGCAGGTTCGAAGTCCATTTTTCAAGACATCGAAATGGATGTGAAGTCCGGGGAGTTTGTCTCCGTAATTGGTGCAAGTGGTTCAGGAAAGAGCACGCTTTTTAAACTGATAACGGGTTTATTGGAGCCTGATCAAGGACTAATCCGGATAGATGGCCAACAGTCAGAAAATAGATTAGGAAAAGTGGGCTATATGCCGCAAAAGGATTTGCTTTTACCTTGGAGAACAGTAATGGACAATGTGCTAATACCATTAGAAATTAAGAGGGAAAAAAAGCAGGGCAAAATGGCGGAAATTAGGGAGTGGTTAACACGGTTTGGCTTGGCTGAATATGAACACGCCTATCCGCATGAACTATCCGGAGGAATGAAGCAGCGAGTCGCGTTTTTAAGAACAATCATGACAGGCAGGGACCTTCTTTTATTAGATGAGCCCTTTGGTGCTCTCGATTCGATGACAAAGCATAACATGCACAGCTGGTTATTGGAATTATGGGGCGATTTACAAAAGACGGTATTGTTTATCACTCATGACCTGGAGGAAGCGATTTTATTAAGCGATCGGATTTATCTATTAACCGGTGATGGCAAGGGTAAAGTGAAAGAAATGCCCGTTTATTTGCCAAGACCGAGGCGTTCGGAGATTATTTATCAATCAGAGTTCATTGCGATGAGAAAAGAATTGGAGATGCTAATTCACAATGAAAAGTAGATTGAAAAAATGGACAGATGACTATGGTCTATTTGTATTGGTCGTCGTTCTTCTTATAAGCTTATGGGAATGGGTTGTAAGAAATGGATTTATTCCATCGTTTATTTTGCCTTCTCCTTCATCCATCTGGAAATCCTTGATGGAAAACCGACAACTTTTGTTGGAACAGCATTTGCCTGCAACCCTTAAAGAGGTAATGATCGGTTTTGTCCTGTCCCTCATCGGTGGTGTGATTCTTGGGGTTGGGATGCATTTTTCGAGGGCATTGGAAAAGGTACTTTATCCCTTTCTCGTAATATCACAAACAGTGCCGCTAATTGCGATTTCTCCGATTTTTATCATGTGGTTCGGTTACTCGATTTGGAGTAAAATTGCCGTTACTATTTTAACAGCTTTCTTTCCGATCGTCGTTAGTACATATGATGGGCTAAAGGTTGGGGGTGAGGAATATCGCGAATTACTGCTGACGATGGGGGCAAATCGCTGGCAAATTTTTAAGAAAATCCAAGTTCCACTGGCGCTGCCAACCTTTTTTTCAGGATTGAAAATGTCTGTTGTTTATTGTGTCGTAGGAGCGACCATTGGCGAATGGCTTGGTGCAAGCGAAGGCTTAGGGTATTTCAGCCGGCGAATGTCAGGAAATCTCCAGGCAGATGCCGTATTTGCTGCAATATTTCTACTTTCATTACTCGGAATCATTCTTTTTTTATTAATAGGGTTTATCGAAAAGCAATTATTGAAGAATAAAGTTCGCTAGGAAGGAAGAAAAACAATGAAAAAAAGTTTTTTCATCATCATTAGTTTATTTTTACTATTATTAAGTGCTTGCAGTGCCGGAAATAAGGATAATCAGGCCGGCACAAAGAAGGATTCGGGTACTAACCAGAAAACCCAAAAGGTTACATTAATGTTAGACTGGTATCCCAATGCCGTACACTCCTTGCTATATGCAGCACAGGAAAAGGGATATTTTAAAGAGCAGGGCTTAGATGTCGATATTAAAATGCCTGCTGATACAAACGATCCGCTTAAATTAGTTGCTGCCAACCAAGTCGACATGGCGATTAGCTATCAGCCGGAGGTGTTAGTTGCACGCGGGGAAAATATCCCTGTTCAATCATTTGCAGCTCTTGTCCGCCATCCGCTTAATCAGTTAATGGTACCTGCCAATGGACCGATTAAATCACCTAAAGATTTAGCCGGGAAAACAATCGGTTATCCTTCGATTCCGTTAGATGAAGCCATTGTTCAAACGATGGTGAAGTCAGCCGGCGGTGATCCGCAGAAAATTAAAATGGTTGATGTTGGCTGGGATTTGATCCCGGCAATGGCAACGAAGAAAACAGATGCGCTTATCGGAGGTTATATCAACCACGAGAAATTATTGCTGGAAAAAGAAGGTCATCCAATGCGGGCATTAAATCCAAAAGAATTTGGTGTTCCGGATTATTATGAATTAGTTTTAGTTGGCAGTGAAAAAGAACTGAAGACAAAACCGGAAGTGTTCAAAAAGTTTTTGGCAGCAATTACAAAGGGACAACAATATGTCCAGCAAAATCCTGAAGAGGGATTGTCGATTTTAATGAAGCATGAAGATAAATCCTCACCTTTGGATAAGGATGTAGAAACAAAGAGCTTGCAAATTCTGCTTCCACTGATGGATGCAAAAAATAAGGCTTTTGGCTACCAGGATCCGCAAACATGGACAAATGTTGCGAAGTGGTTGGAAGATAATAAAGTCGTAAAGACAACTATCCATGCTAAAGATGCATTTGTGAATTTCTAACAGGGGACAGGCACCATCCAATATTTGGATGGTGCCTGTCGTTATTTAGGATTTAGTTATCTTCTTCTCATTCTAAATTCCCACATGTTACTGCCTTCCCAACATCTTTTTACTTGATTGCGTCCGCGTGATGTAGTAACCCATCTGGATGGGCTGCCGTGCGGAGTTCTGCAGCGTCTGGAAGTGTTTCTGCGGGAAGTATTACGACGTCTGGAAGTGTTTCTGCGGGAAGTATTACGACGTCTGGAAGTATTTCTGCGAGAAGTATTTCGAACTCTGGAAGTCCTTCGTCTGGAGGTATTTCTACGGGAAGTATTTCGAACCCTGGAAGTCATCCGTCTCGAGGTATTTCTGCGGGAAGTATTTCGAACTCTGGAAGTCATTCGTCTGGAAGTATTTCTGCGAGAAGTATTTCGAACTCTAGAAGTCATTCGTCTGGAAGTATTTCTGCGGGATGTACGTCGTCTGGAAGTATTTCGTCTTGAAGTTCTGCGTGAAGTGCGATTCGAGCCGGGGTCATTGAACATAAAGTCCCAAAACCCGCCTTCTCTTGCATTTTCGGCTGCATTTTGAATATCATCTTCTGAAAAAAATCTCATTTTTTTGCACCTCCTTTTTTCTTGAAAGGGAGTACCAAAGGCAAATATTTAATGTCCATGAAACTCCTCTTCTTAATTAATTTACGTTTCTTTGCTTTCTTTTGTATGGGGGAATTGCTTAATTATGACAAAAAACATGTCCGAAAGTAACTGCCGGATTAATTCACACATACGTATAAAGGAAGGAGGTTAAAGAAATGGACGAGGCCACAAATTTACCGCAATATAAGCTTTTTATTAATCCAATTGGTTTAAAGGAACTGAAAAGAGACATTTGGATTGATGACCCGATTCCTGCACAGTTAACGATTGAAGGGAAAAAACTCGATATTGATTTAAGCTATCGCGGCTCCCATATTCGTAAATTTTTGAAAAAGTCTTATCAAATCTCTTTTTATAAACCAAAAACATTCAAAGGTGTAAAACATGTGCATTTTAACGCAGAGTACAAGGATCCATCCTTAATAAGAAATAAATTATCTTTTGATTTTTTTTCGGATATTGGTAATCTTTCACCAAGATCGCAACACGTTTTTTTAATCTTAAATGGAAGAACAGAAGGAGTTTATTTAGAAATTGAATCAGTAGATGAAAATTTCTTGAAAAGAAGATCGCTGCCCAATGGAGCCATTTTCTATGCGGTTGATGGCGATGCGAATTTTTCACTAATGAGCGATTTGGATAAAGAAACGAAAAAGTCACTGGAGTTGGGATATGAAAAAAAATGGGGATTAGATGCAGACGATTATTATTTACAGGAACTCATTTTTAAAATTAATACCATTTCAAGAGCTGATTTTGAAAAAGAAATTATCAATTATATTAATGTAGAAAAATACTTACGATGGGTCGCAGGAATTATTTTCACGGCAAACTATGACGGTTTTGTCCATAATTATGCGCTTTATCGGAATGGGGAAACAGGACTTTTTGAAGTTATTCCTTGGGATTACGATGCAACATGGGGAAGGGATGTAAACGGAAAAATCATGGAAGCTGACTATGTACCGATTGAAGGATTTAATACCTTGACAGCACGGCTATTAGATGTAGCAAATTTTCGCAAGCAATACCGAAATCTGCTTGAAGAAATCATGAATCAGCAATTTACAGTAGAGTATTTGGCTCCGAAAGTGGAAGGGCTACTCCAATCTATTCGACCATATGTGCTTCAGGATCCTTATAAAAAGGAACAAATCGAAGACTTTGATAAAGAGTTCGAGGTTATTTTGAAATTTATCGAAGAGAGAAGGGTCTATTTGAAGAAGAAAATGAACAAATTAGAGTAGATTAGTACAAAACAAGAAACCCTTCAAAAATTCCCTAATGTAGATAAGGAATTATGATAAAACAAAGTCTCCTTCAATATGGGGGCTTATTTTTATGGATGTTAGCGTGAATAGTTAATAGTTTTTAAGTGTAGATTGATGTTTTTGCTTATCAAAGTAGTCTTCACCTAAATCTACATACATTTCTTTACGGGTCAAAAGATAATAAGAGATGCGTAATATTGCGTGAGCGACTACAATTCCTGCACGTTTTTTGCCTTTTCGTGGTGCTGTACGCCTATACAGTGCTCCGAGATAGTTTTTAGATCCTCTAACAGAATGAGCTGCTTCCGTTAAAGCTGACCTTAAATATTTGTTTCCTTTTTTGGTTTTAGCCGATTTCCTTTTTCCTGCACTTTCGTTATGTCCAGGAACTAATCCAGCCCAGGAACACATATGAGGAGCACTTGGGAATTGCTTTTTAACATTTGTACCTATCTCTGATAACATTTGTTCAGCCATTTTCTTAGATATACCTGGAATTGAGTCTAACCGATCTATATCTTCTTGATAAGCACTGACTCTTTGAGATACTTCTTGATCCAACATATCAATTTGTTCAGTAAGAAAATCAATGTGATTTAAAATGGTTTTTAACATTAACCGTTGATGTGAATTGATATAACCTTTAAGTGCTAGTTCCAGTTCATCTTTCTTCTTTTTCATTGTGCGTCGAGCAAAGTTTGCCAATTTTTCAGGATCTTCTTCTCCTTCGGCAATAGCGTTGAGCATGTCCCGTGCAGAAACGCCCAAAACGTCTGAAACCACAGAGCCTAACTTAATGTTTGCACCCTCTAACACTTTTTGAATTCGATTATTGTTGTCTAGCTCGTTCTTCAATGATACTCCGACGATATCGAACTAGTTCACGCAGTTCTCGTTGATTTCGATCTGGAATATAACTAGCTTTTAAGAGTCCGTGACGTAGAAGTTTAGCAATCCATTCAGCATCCTTAACATCGGTTTTGCGTCCAGGAACAGCTTTCATGTGTTGAGCATTCACCACTAAAAACTCAATGTCTTCAGCCTCTAGTAAATTAACGATTGGCTTCCAATATACACTCGTACTTTCCATGGCAACATGGGTACAATTGTGCTGTTTAATCCAATCAACCAACTGTAATAAAAATACAGTTTTAGTAGAAAACGTTTGAATCTCCTTTCCTTCTGGTGTCATAATGCAGGCAGTAATATTGTCCTTATGGACATCCATACCGCATGCTCTTTCAATGACTACTTCCATTGAAAACATCCTTTCTACGGCAATGAATATAAATTAGAGGCTGGTGCAGCAACCAGAATAGGATTAATCTACCATGTGTGCTTCCCGTAAGGGAGCGACAGTCAGTGGTGCACCGTGGTCGTTGGAGTCAGACTAACGGATGGGCTCTCACGCACCATAGTTAAGCGACCTTCCTCTCCCAGCCGTAGAATCAGTATTGACCCAAATTGGACGATTCCACTTAAACATCATCACCCATAATGATTGTCACTCCAAGTCGACCAGTTTCATTGCAATTAAATGGACAATCTAAGTTTCTTTTGTTACTAAAATATTGTTTAATTCCTCCAGAGCCTGATTGAAATACAGGTGGTACCTCTGGCCCAAGGATAGTAATACCTGAGTTATAAGTAAGGGTTCCTTCCGCATATGTAACTAGGTTATTTTTAATCATACTATTTGTTGTTATAGCAATATCTACAGTAATAACATTTTGATGTGGTTGTAGGGCTGCCCATAGAAAAAGCTCGCCAAGTACATTACCAGACATAATTATTATCCTTCATAATGTTTATAATCCCTCACTGATTTAATATTTCTTCGATTTATAATTTTCCCGTTTTGATACGGTTACCCCTTTTGGGTTAGAAATATTCTGTTATTAATAAAATTATCAGGAGAAGTGGTTAAATGTTAAATCGTCAGAATACTTACCCTCAAAATCCATGGGACGAATATTTTTTACCTGGGGATAAAGTAACTGTCTTTTTTCCTGGATATCGAGTCGTACTTCCGCAGTGTCCGAAGTGATTCTTCTTAAATATGTCCCCCAAAACACTCCTTTTACATCATTCCACCATTAAAGCCACCGTTTAAAAACGGTGGCTTTAACTTTAATCTGTTTAATTTAAAATAAGATTGTTGGCTATCTTATTGTTTTTCAACAAATGTTTTTGTACATCCGGTAAACTACTCTGTTCAACACATAAGGAACATAAGCATAAAAAAGAGACGAGAGGAAAGCCCGCCTGCAGGGGTATAAAATTATTTTCAAAGATAGAACTAAAATCGTGCCAAATTTAAATTATCTTATATTTTGTATTAGAGAGTCGCAGGTTCGAATCCTGTCTTCCCGACCAGTCGAGAATTGATATTAACAACATGGGGCCTTAGCTCAGCTGGGAGAGCGCCTGCTTTGCACGCAGGAGGTCAGCGGTTCGATCCCGCTAGGCTCCATTATTTAATTTTTATTAAAATGGCGGTTCCGTCATGCGTTCAGCTAGCCCAGTTATGGCAGCATAGCCAAGTGGTAAGGCAGAGGTCTGCAAAACCTTTATCCCTGGTTCAAATCCGGGTGTTGCCTCCAAAAATGCGGGTGTAGTTTAGTGGTAAAACCTCAGCCTTCCAAACTGATGTTGTGAGTTCGATTCTCATCACCGGCTCCAATATGGGCCTATAGCTCAGCTGGTTAGAGCACACCTGATAAGCGTGAGGTCGATGGTTCGAGTCCATTTAGGCCCACCATAATAATATATTTTTGTTCCGCAGTAGCTCAGTGGTAGAGCAATCGGCTGTTAACCGATCGGTCGTAGGTTCGAATCCTACCTGCGGAGCCATTTTTTTATGGAGAAGTACTCAAGAGGCTGAAGAGGCGCCCCTGCTAAGGGTGTAGGTCGGGTAACCGGCGCGAGGGTTCAAATCCCTCCTTCTCCGCCATTCATATAATGCGCCTTTAGCTCAGCTGGATAGAGCATACGCCTTCTAAGCGTACGGTCAGAGGTTCGAATCCTCTAAGGCGCGTAAATGTAAAAAACGATAGGATATGTACATTACTTTCATTGTCAATACCTAGGTGATGGAAAATGGCATTCAAATTTTAATAACTATAATCTTCCTTTTTAAAATTATTTGATTATTCATTATTTTTGGTAATCAGGTTAGATAACGAAAAATAAGCCCACTCGTTAATTTAAGACATTTTTTGGAAGGAAAAACCCGAATTTTCTTACGCTAAGGGCTGTTTTGACCAATAACGAACGTTTTTGGTGATTATCGTAGAGCAGTTTCCTATTGGTTCTTTGGCTAATTTTCTTATATCCAAAAGTCGAACCAAAAACAATTCCCCAAAACATCGCCCTTTCAAAGTTTTTGGGCGTACCAATTTACATTATTTGTCTCAGCGTATAAAATCCGCGAAATGCCGTCAGGACCCCCTTACTAATCATACCCCCTTTTTTAGAGTAATAGTATGTCCAAGCTTTAGAGATTAATTGCGATGTTTAGAGTTTTTTGCACCAGAACCCATTTTTTTCTCCTGTTTTTATATTCGGTTTTCTTTTATACTAGAATGAGCTTAACAATGAGGTAAACTGTATGGAACATATTAAAAACTTGCTCTTACAAGTAATGATTATTTTGATCCCTGTCTTTTTTTATTCTATGTATTTAACCAATCGTCATCAATTCATCGAAACGAAACGTCAAAAGTTAATTTTCAGTTTCTTGGCAACGATTACGTTAGTATTATGCATGTCCTTCCCGATCTATTCGGATGTAAACGAACGAAATGACCTACGGTTTGTAGCTCTTATGATAGGTATATTTTATGGAGGTGGATACGCAACAGGTATTGTTCTCACAATCATCTTATTGTTGTATCGTTGGTATTTCGGGGGGGCAGGTTTTTATTCAACGGAATACGAAGTCCTTTTCTTCTTACCCATGTTTTTTTTAGCATATCCACGTTTCATCCAACAGGATCGAGCAGGTCGAATGAAACTGACTTGGATGATAACATCGGGGATGTCCTTGATCTACATCCTCGTGGATTTTCAAGAGATGGATTTTTTTAACCACACACTTCAGGAAATATTAGCGATATGTGTTGCCACCATCGTAACCGTCTCTTTGATTGAAACCTTAAGGGAAAATGCCCAGTTACACATGGAAGCTCAACAGGCGGAAAAATATAAGATACTCGGAGAATTGGCCAGTTCCTTTGCTCATGAAGTTCGAAATCCCATGCAGACCAATCGAGGATTTCTCCAGTTACTTCTACAATCGCCAATTTCAGAGACGTATAAAAGGTATGTTCAAATTTGTATAGAAGAAGTGGATCGAACGAATGATGTCATTACCGAATATCTTTCGCTTGCCAAGCCAGAAGCGGATACGAAAGAGTCCGTCGATGTTTGCCAAAAAATACAAACAGTCGTCAAGATTCTCTACGTCTATGCTTTAGAACGAAAAGTAAGCATAGACGTCCGACTTCCGGAGCAAGAGTGTGCGATATTGGGTCATCACCAAAAAATGAAACAAGCCTTCCTCAATATCATCAAAAATGGCATCGAAGCGATGCCTCAAGGTGGTGCAGTTTCCATTTGCGTGAAACAGGAGTCACAGCATGTGATGATCCAAATCCAAGATGAGGGAGTGGGGATGAATGAAGACGAAGTGAAACGTCTTGGACAACCATTTTATTCCCTGAAAGAAAAAGGAACCGGCATAGGACTCATGGTGAGCTATCGCATTATCGACTCGCTTCAGGGAAAAATCACCGTCCAAAGCCAAAAAGGAAAAGGAACCACGTTTACCATTCGGTTCCCTCTCCATAAATTGTAAAAATATCATCGCCATTAACTGACAAACATGAGCGTTAGCTAAAAATAAAAGTATATGAACCGACAGGTTCCGCTGCAAAGATAAAATAAAAGAGAATAAAACGCATATATTCCTAGCGAATCGTATCTTATGCTGCAAGCCCAAACAATTGATGAATGAAATTTTTCTGATTTTGGATAGACTGATCCCGTAAATCAATCTGTTCTTTTTTAATCATATGCATGGCTTCTACTCCCAAAAGAATGGATATAGCTGTATCAAAAGACTTGAACCCTAACATAGGAAGGACTCTTCTCTTAATGAACCGATGATCCTGTTCCAAGATGTTGTTAAGATATTTCACTTGCCTTATTTGGATGCCTTCTGGCATCTTTTTTTCTTCTTTTAACTCCTCAACTGCTACTGGATAAGCTGGATTCTTATCTACAGTAATGACACGAGGAGTGGATACATGCGAAAAAGCTAAGGTTTTAAAAAAGCGCTTGGTCGATTTGGTATTTCTATTTTTACTTAACTAAAAATCAATGGTTTTCCCTTCTGAATCGACTGCACGATCCAAATACATCCATTGTCCTTTTACTTTTATGTATGTTTCATCTACTCTCCACGAGTCATTGGTCTGCTTGAGATGACGCCGGATTCTCTTATCCAACTCAGGGCCATATTGATGGACCCAACGCATAATCGTTGTGTGAGCTATCGACAGGCCTCGCTCTTCCATCATTTCCACCAAATCACGAAAACTTAGGTTGTACCGTAGGTACCATCTCACTGTAAGAAGGATGATTTCAGGCTGATAATGTTTCCATTTGAACAAATTTTGGTTTTCCATACTGAATGTGCCCCTTTTTTAAGAGTAGTAGTATCAGTATGGAGATTAATTGCAAAATGTTCGAGGATTTTGCACCAGAACCGGATAGAGCAACAGCCTTCTAAGTTGTCGGTCAGAGGTTCGAATCCTCTAAGGCGCGTAAAAACATTTATAAGGTATGAGGTATGTAAAAACGGTTGGATAATGTGAACTTATCCAACCGTTTTTATTTATTAATCGAGCAAAAATGAATGGAATCCCTTCTATTCATTTTCAATTCCAGGTGCTAGGACCGTCGATTACCAAACAATCACAAATCTCCTACTATAGTAAATGTAAAATATGGTAAGTTAAAATCAATAGTAATTATCACAAATGTTTGTGACTAGGTTCCCACCATACTATTATGGATGGTAGAGGAAGAAAGGCAGCGGATTAGAAAGCTCCCTGAGGGGCTGGAGGTTGGTAAAAATCAGGGGAAGTGTCAGGGGACCAAGCTCAGTCGACAATTTTTTTCTCGTTTTGAAGAAAAAATCTATTATTAATAAGGAAAGTGGTAATTTTAATCAAACGTTTGATTAAGAAGAGAAAAGAGGAGAAAGTGTCGAAGAAAGTAAGATTACCATGGTTTAATACTTTTTTTAAATAATTAAGTAAAAAGTCAAAAAACGGTCGACAAGTTTTTACTGGTTTTGAAGAAAAAATCTATTATTAATAGGGAAAGTGGTATTTTAATCAAACATTTGATTAAGAAGAGAAAAGAGGAAAAAGTGTCGAAGAAAGCAAGATTACTATGGTTTAATACTCATTTTAAAAAATTAACGAAATAGTCCAAAATAACAATCGACAATTTTTTAACTGATTTTAAAATAAAAAACCATTATCAATAGGAATAGTAGCAAATCTAATCAAACGTTTGATTAAGAAGAGAAAAGATGAAAAAGGTCGAAGAGTGTAAAATTACCTTGTTTTTATACTCATCTTCAAAAAATTCACAGAACTATGTGACAATTGGCACTTTAGATGTTATTTTGCACCTGTTTTAGTCGCTATTTTGCATGATAAATAATAAAAAAGCTTCTTAAAATGATACCTGAAAAGTTAAAATAAAGTTCTTCAATTTAAAATATAGTGATTAGATGGTCACCGAACGCTGCTACATTATGATCGTGGAAAAATATCTGTTTATACGAGGCATTTGAATAATGTCACTTCAAAATATCCGGAACTTCAACATATTAAGCTACCAGTTGATACATGTATTTTAGATGGGGAACTTATTTGTTTTGACCAAGAGTCTGATCCACCTAAACCTTGTTTTGATAGCTTAACAACTCGATTTCAGACGTCAAAAGAAGAAAAAATTAAGATCCTCACGAATAAATTACCTGTTTCCTTTTCTGCATTTGATATCATTTTTTTAAATGGTAGCAGTCTTATGGGCGAATCATTACAATCTCGATTAAAAAAACTTCAATCTCTTATTACAAATGACTCATACATATCACTATGTCCTACTTTTACTGATGGCCAGTCTCTTTTTGAAAACGTCGTAGAGTTAGGGCTGGAAGGAGTGGTATCTAAGAACTTATCCAGCAAGTATCACTTAAACTCAAGACCCAAAAACGTATGGTACAAGATCAAAAATTATCAGTACGGTATTATTCAAATAGGGGCAATTAGGAAAAAAGAGTTTGGCTGGATGATGCTGCAGGATGGAAAGTATAAAGGAATTTTAGAGTTTGTGCCACCTGATGAAAGAAGAGCATTTCATCAAATCTCTAAGCAATTGATTCGAGATGAAAATAAGAACTATATTTATCTAGAGCCTCATGTGCAATGTAAAGTGAAATATCAATGTCTTTCTAAGAAAGGACTTATGAGAAGCGCTAGTTTTGTGGAATTTATTTATTAACATACAACATGTTCCTTTGATCTTACATAGGGAGGAGGGACGAAACTAATTGATGATTTGAAAAGTTAAACTGTTAATAAAAAAGTTGCACCGTTAAAGGGATAAAATTCTGCATAAAATAAGCAAGAGAACTTTATACAACAAACGTTGCATAATGAATTCAAAAGGTGTTCTAAAAATATTCCCAATCAAAAACGAATGTATTTGATAAACTTAACTTTCTAAATTTTTTGATCGTAAAATCCTTGATCAGTCGTTATCAAAACTATTATCAAAAACAGATTATCAATAACTTCCCTTTGTGAGAAGAAACATCCCCCGAATATGGGGTACGGAAACGATTCTGGATTTCAGGGGCCAGTATGGGGGTAAATACCATTTAATCAATTTTGATATGTGTATTTGAGAAGCTTTAAAGCCTTGAAAAACAATAGATCGTTAATTTCTCAATAGGGTAAACCCTAATGAAATAAAAATAGACTGAACGGCAAAAACCAATCAGTCTATAAATAAATATCTTATCCGAAATAAAGCCCTCGAATTCAACAGAAATCCGAGGGCTTTTTACTACAACGTAATAGCTATTATGTTACATTCGCTTACTCAATTTTTTAAATTAATAAATCGTGGTAAGAATCCTAAACAGCAGCGATTGCTAAGCAAGAATCATTGAAATAGATAACCTCTGAAAGGATTTTGTTCCCCTGAATTTTCTCAAAAGTTTCTCTTGCTTCTCTTTCTGTGTCAAACTCAAACATTCTAGTATGTTCTTTTGAATGGACAGTAATTACCCACATTAAAAAAATCCTCCAATTAAAAGATAAATTTTTACCCCCGTGTTTTGTGAATGGATAAGTGACTTTAGAAGTGATTGAAGTGAGTAGGAGTATGGTTATTTCTAACAAGGACGATTATAACATTCTCATATCCTCATGCAGATTGTAATTGTTACAATTTATTGACATTTTTTGTATTTCGAGATTCATACTTTACCTAGATAGATAAGGTGTTAGTTTGTTGTCCGTGACTTAGATGTGTATTTAAAAAAGTTTAACCGTTTATAAAAATGTTTGATTAAAAGTCTTGTATTGATACGCAGGATTTCTTTATTCCGCAATCGGGCCAGATTGTGGAACAACACCTTTAAAGGAAACTGGATATTTATGTTAAAGTATAGTGAAATTGTGAAGGTTTGTACTTAAACTATAGAAGCAGTTTACTCCAATAAGCTATTTTTGGAAATAATAGGGAATGAATTCGAATAGAAGAATTATTGGGGTGTTGTGGTATTATGCCTTCTTTATCCTTTATGTTACTTATGTTATTGCATGAAATTTTGAATAATAGATAACCATAACCATAAATAACAATATTTAGGAGAATAAAATTGGAGCTGCACAACGAAAGATTAATGTCAACAGAAATTGCAAATTTATGGACCCATTATATACGTGAGACAATGGGTATATGTGTAATCAAGTACATGTTAAAGACTGTTCAAGATCCTGATATACATAAAGTTTTTCAAACGGCTCATGAAATGTCTCAAAAGCATATAAACAAATTGAGAGATCTGTTTCATCAAGAAAATTTTCCAGTTCCTAAAGGGTTTAATAAAGAAGATGTAAACTTGGATGCTCCCCCATTATTTACGGATGTCTATTGTTTATATTATATTCACTCGATGACTAAGTTTGGAGGACAAGCTTACAGCCTGGCATATACTGTTTCTATTCGACAAGACATTAGAGATTTTTATTACCAATGTAATATCGATACGATGGACTTATATAACCAATCAATGGAGGTACTCATTTCAAAAAAACTTTTGGACAAACCACCACTCTATTCAACACCAAGTAAAGTTCATTTCATTAATAATCTTGATTATGTAACGGATGTGTTTGGTAACCGTAGAACCATGAATGCTATTGAGAGTGGGCATATATTCTTTAATTTAGAAAAAAGTATGATTTCAAAAGGACTTCTTATTGCCTTTAAACAAGTATGTAAGGATAAAGAAGTAAATAAATTTTTAGAAAAAAGTATTCATACAGCAAATAAACATATCGGGACTTTTACAACATTCTTACTTGAAGAAGACCTTCATTTCGCTCGTACATTTGACTCAGAAATAACCAACTATTGCGCCTTTTTCTGATAAACTTATGCTGTTTCATTCAGGAGCTTTATTTGCTGCAGCAATATCCTATTATGGTACTGCTGCGATTTATTCCATGAGAGCAGATATTGCATTATATTGTGAAAAAGCAATTTTGGATGATTTATTGGTTTACGGTAGTTTCGGTAAGTTACTGATTAAAAAAAATTGGATGGAGCAACCCCCTAATGCAGATGACAGAAATATCATAAATTAACTGAATATCAAGTTATTGCTCTTATTGCTAACGGGTGCTTGTGCGGCCGAGCTTAGGTCGTATCATATAGCGGGTGGGATTCCCGTCGAGTAAGAACTAGCCATTCGCTCGTAGCGAGTCTTGGAGGGTTAAAGGTAACTTTAGTCTTTAAGCGTAGACAGTTAGGTAGTGGGCCGAAAACCAAATGGTTGAAGGGATTGAGCTCCATAATGTTAGTAAATCGAGAGGGCTGATGCCTTAAGCACAGCAGAAAGCTACATTTTATCTTTCGTCAAAGGCAAGAAGGATAAAACCTCTCTGGAGTCAGAGACCTTGGCACGCTACACATTGATATGATACGGCAACTCGGGAGACCCTACCGGTCTTTTCTTTTTTTAGAAGAGTATGGTCTACAAGCGATAACAAGCAAGGAAACCAAATGCCGACGTAGGGAGTCGGATAGCAGCGTAGTACCAATGAAGTTGGGTAATGCCGATGGAGGAAAGGCTAGCTACCAGTTATCACCCTTACTAGGGAAACATTTACTACACTCAGAGGTAGGTATATTAAATGGAAACAAAACTACTAAGGATAGCAGAATTAGCAAAATCTGATCCTAAAATGAAATTTACATCTCTTGCACATTTATTAAGTAAGCAATCACTAGCTCAATGTCATCATGAGTTACCTAATAAAAAGGCAACTGGGGTTAATGGTACAACTAAAGAGCAATACAACGATAATCTTGAAGAAAACATAGAGGATTTAGTAAGTAGGCTTAAAAGCAAAAGCTATCGTCCTGTTCCAGTAAGAAGAATGTATATTCCAAAGCTCAATTCAGACAAGAAAAGACCATTGGGAATACCTGAACATGAAGATAAAATTGTACAAAAAGGCATTACAAAGATACTAAATACCATCTATGAGAATGATTTTCTAGACTGTTCCTTTGGATTCGTCCAAATCGTAGTTGCCATGATGCTTTGAAGATACTGAACTATTACATTGAAAAGAGGTCAGTAAATTATATAGTAGATGTAGATATCAAAGGATTCTTCGACAACGTTGACCACACATGGATGTTGCAGTTCTTAAAATTACGAATCTCTGACCCTAACCTCCTAAGATTAATTGGTAGGTTTCTTAAAGGTGGATATATGGAGGAAGGTAAGAAGTACAAGACAGATAATGGCACACCGCAAGGTGGAGTAATATCTCCGATATTAGCCAACATTTACCTCCATTATGCCCTCGACCTATGGTTTGAGAAAAGGGTTAGAAAACAGTGCAAAGGACAAGCATTCATAGTGAGATATGCAGATGATTGTGTGCCACGAAAGCAAGCGAAGTGTGCCTGAAGGCACATCCAGTAAGCTGTGCTGCACTCAAGATGAGAGTAGGCCTCTCGCAATCGCTATACAGGTAGAGATTGCAAACCACCCTAAGGTGCTATAGTCAAAAGCTATGGTATTGAGCGTTAGGGAAAAGGCAGAGCGATACTCTGTCAGGTACATATTAAGGAGACGAAAACCATTGAACCGCTGAAGAAGTATCGAAAGCGTAGAGGTGTCATCAAAACTGAGAGGGAGTCGTTAACTCAGGATAAGTTCGGAGGAAACCTGTTAACTGTCCGTTCGGTGACCGGTATAAAGGCGGCGTGAACTTAATGTAGGCTTGGGTGTGGAACGTGGGAACCTACGACATGGATGCCAAGGGAGAGATTTCAAGTGGAAGCCCCACAAGAATCAGAGTACCAATGCCATGTATAGGGGCGGAATAACTCGTAGTAGCTATGAAACCTCCTAACGGAGATGGAGCAAAGGGGTTATGTTATTCAGTTTTATTTACAGGTCAACCATTAAAGTGGGAGGAACTCATGAATAAAACAAAGCCGTATCATATATCTAAAAAGGCAGTCTATGAAGCCTTTCTTAGAGTAAAAGCAAATAAGGGGTCAGCAGGAATTGATGAAGAGTCAATAGCGGAATTCGAAATGAACCTAAAGGATAATCTCTATAAGCTATGGAATAGGATGTCATCAGGAAGTTATTTTCCACCAGCAGTTAAGGCAGTGGATATACCAAAGAAAGCTGGGGGTACTAGAACACTAGGAATCCCGACAGTAACGGATAGAATTGCACAGATGGTTGTGAAATTGTACTTCGAGCCATCAGTAGAACCCTTCTTTCATGAAGATTCTTATGGATATAGACCTAAGAAAAGTGCCATCCAAGCAATAGAGATTACTCGTAAAAGATGTTGGAGATATAATTGGGTTCTTGAGTTCGATATTAAAGGCTTATTCGATAATATTGATCATGACTTACTAATGAGAGCAGTTGAAAAGCATACTCAAATTAATTGGGTAAAGTTATACATCAAGAGATGGTTGAAGGCACCTTTTCAAATGAAAGATGGAATAAAGGAACGTACATCTGGTACACCGCAAGGTGGGGTCATAAGTCCAGTTTTGGCAAATGTATTTCTACATTACACATTTGATAAATGGATGTCTATTAAACACCCAAACAATCCGTTCGCAAGATATGCAGATGACGCAGTCATCCATTGCAAGACAGAAGTTGAAGCAGAGGGTCTGCTTAAATCTCTAAACAAGAGAATGAACGACTGTAAACTTGAACTACATCCAACAAAAACAAGAATTGTATACTGTCAGGATGCAGATAGGAAAGAGAAGCATGAAAACATCGCATTTGATTTTCTAGGATACACGTTCAGACCAAGGCTGTCAAAGAACAGATGGGGAAAACATTTTGTAAACTTTACACCCGCCATTAGTAACAAAGCAAAGAAATCAATTCGGCAAAAAGTAAGGGACTGGAAACTTCAGCTGAAAGCGGAAAAGGACCTTACGGACCTATCAAATATGTTTAACTCAAAAATCATAGGCTGGATTAACTTCTATGGCAAGTTCTACAAATCCGAAATGTACTCAACGTTAAGGCATATTAACAAAGCCTTAATAATGTGGGCGAGGAAGAAATACAAAAGGTTGGCTCGTCATAAGAAAAGAGCAGAATATTTCTTAGGTAGAATTGCAAATCAGAATCCCAAGCTCTTTAAACATTGGGAAATGGGTATTAAGCCTACGGCTGAATAATGGGAGCCGGATGAGCTGAGAGGTTCACGTCCGGTTCTGAGAGGGGCTACTGGGGAGGTTCCAGTGGTCTACTTGCCTTGTTTGTTGTTTTCAATCTAAAAGTGAAGCTGAACAATTCTTCGAATCATTAAAATTGAGATTAAAGAAATTTAACTTAGAAATAGCCGAGGATAAAACTAAAATTATTCCTTTCGGAAAGTTTGCGGAGAAAGATGCAAAACAAAAGGGAAACAGTAAACCAGCAACCTTTGATTTCCTAGGTTTTACACACTATTGTGGGAAAAGTAAACAAGGTAAGTTTCGAGTGAAACGGAAGTCAAGCAGGAAGAAGGTCCAAGGCAAACTCAAAGAATCTAAGCAATGGTTGAAGATCAATAGAAATAAAGATATTCATATAATTATGGATAGATTTAGACGCTCTCTTATAGGTTATTACAATTATTATTGCATCACAGATAATACCCAAAGTGTAAACAAATTCAGAGACATAATCGGATACTTACTGTTTAAATGGCTCAATAGAAGAAGTCAAAGGAAATCATTTACTTGGGATAAATTCAGACTCTTTCTTAATAAATACCCATTACCTTACGCAAGAATTAAGGTTAATATATATGACTTGAGAAAAGAGATTAGCTACATTATGTAAATGATAACTAGGAGGAGCCGTGTGCGTTAATAGCGCAAGCACGGTTCTGTGAGGGGGGAGGAATACAATCTACCGTGAGGTAGAGAGATTCCCCTCTACTCGACTTGTGCAATATTATATGTAGCTATTTTAACTAAATTAATTGTTGTATGATCTTCAATTAAAGGGCGCTTTACTTCAATAAGGAGTATGGGCAGACTCAATAGCCCAAGATTTGTCTGCTTATCTTTGGATTAATAGCAATGGAGGATATAAAACACCCGATATTAAGGTATTCAAGTATTTAACAGCCTTTGTACAGTCTATAGCCGAAAAATCTAATATAGATAATGTGAATTTTCACAAAGAAATAATTAATGGGCTTACGTACTATCAGTTTTGGATTACACATAAATGATAATGGGTTTTATCATTGAAGAGATAATATTTCTTCTTCAACAAACGGGCGCGTTTGTTCAACAATGGGGTTGCTACGGCAGCCCTAATCTTCCACTAACGATTCAGTTTAGAGTACAAAAAAAAGAAACGGATGGGTTTTCCGTTTCTTTTTTTTCAACTAAGTTCAGTTTACCTTTCATAAAAAAGCTTAACCCTTTTGAATAAAACAGCAAGTGGAAACCTTATTTAAGCTGTATGAAAAACGGTTAAGGAAGTATAAAGCAGCCGCTGCCTAAGATCATGATTGGAGGCAAAGTCATGTTAGAGATTAAAAATATCCACAAGTCCTTTGGTAAGAATGAGATTTTAAAAGGAGTAGATTTACAGATTGATAGGGGTGATGTGGTTGTCATTCTTGGCCCGAGTGGCTCTGGTAAGACCACATTGCTTCGGTGCATTAACTTTCTTGAACGGGCCGATCAGGGGAAAGCCATTTTTGGTGATATTCATGTAAACCTTAAATCAGCAACCAAAAAACAAATACATCAAATCAGGCAAAAGATTGCTTTTGTGTTTCAGAATTATAATCTATTTACGAATAAAACAGTATTAGAGAATGTGACAGAAGGTCTTATCATTGGAAGAAAGGTTCCGAAAGCAGAAGCCAATGAGCTCGGGCAACAGGCCTTGGCGAAGGTCGGATTGGTAGATAAATTGAATTCCTACCCTAGTGAACTGTCTGGAGGGCAGCAGCAGCGGGTTGGCATTGCAAGAGCGATTGCGTTAAATCCAGATATTATTTTATTTGATGAACCAACGTCTGCACTGGATCCAGAATTAGTCGGTGAAGTCTTAACCGTCATGAAAAATATTACAAAAGAAGGAACAACCATGTTAGTGGTGACGCATGAAATGTCTTTTGCAAAGGATGTAGCTAACCGAGTCATCTTTATGGATGGCGGTGTGATCGTAGAAGAGAATTCTCCAAAGGAAATTTTCTCAAGACCAAAAGAAGAAAGAACGCAGCATTTCTTAAGACGGGTCATACCTGAGGATTTTATTTATAATATTTAATGAATGAGAAACATCTAGAAATGGAGGTTTTTCTTCATTGCTCCCATCACAATGTCTTGTAACTAATACTTTAATCTGATTTGGTATAAAAAGATTAATGTTTAATGATTTAGTTATAATTATATTTATTGGTTAAAATTAACTTTCATGTAAACGTGGATTAGAAAAAAACAAATTAGATGCATGGGTCTGGTATCTAGGTTTAGCATTATAAGGTTCATTGTCAAAATACAAGAAATGTCGTTTATCTGAATTTTTTTCAAAAAAATTGTCCACTAGGTTTAAGGCTACCTAATGGACTTTTTTTATTACTAATTATTCTATGCATCATTCTTTTTACAAAGCTCGAAAGAGTGTTCAATGAAAAATAAAAACATTGTATCTTTAAATTTGTTCCACTCTAACAATGACTATAAAAAATGGACACACTTTTGGTCACAACTTGGTCACATGTTTTTATATATAATTAGATAAGAATAAATGATATATGACTAGTTAAAAAGTGTATTAAAACAAGACTTTACGCTATTATATAAAACTACATGGAATCAAAAGAGATATCTTCCCTCTAACTTCAAAACCGCTTGAGGCCTGCGTGCCAGGGTCTGGTGGGTTCGATTCCCACGCAGTACCGCCAATTTTCAGCGTCATTACGCTATTTATCCGACGATTGACCCGTTAGCTCTTACGGTTTTCACCCAGTTTCACGAAAGACCGTAATGGAATGATGGTTTAGACTGTTTTAATAGTCGATCGGAACCGTAAAGGTTAGAATTCGTCCTCTTATGCAGATTTTAGACTGTTGAAAGGGGATTTTGGACAAACTGTAACAATTGAATGGATGGACGGGACACTGAATCTTTTATATTCCTTAGTTTACAAGACACTTATGGAACTGTATCAGATAGGAAGGATAATAGTATTATAATTCCGCTTTACAATGTAAAGCACATTATAGCTTAAGATAAACGTCACTTTAACTGGTGGTGTTTTTATTTTTGTATTCATAAGGAACGTTAGTTCGTTAATAATGCAGGCAGGGGTTTAATGCAATAGGATCGCGAGAGGCGTTCCGTCTATTGTATTAACAAGAATCGCCACGCTCCACTGAACCAAAAATAGCTCTATGAAACATAACTTGAAGATGAAGTTTATAATCTAGTAGGGGAAGAAGAGCCGACAAAACGCAGATAATATACGTAATACATTATTTGGAAGATGAAACCCTGATTTCCTTATGCTAAGCAAATTCAAACCTAAAAAAGCCGATTCCTGTGTACGGTTCATAAGAATCGACTTTTTTTATTTATCTAGTTTCACTAACGCACCCGTTACTTTAAGTGAGGTCCTTCACAACCTCAATTATCCCAAAATTTATCATTAGTAATGAGATTAACAATTTCTTCAAATGTTTCTAACGCATTTTTCTCGTTTGCATAACCTAATTCGATGATTCGAACTGGAGAAGGTGTCGGACTACTTCCATCTTGGGAACAAGGAAATACATTTATTCTAAATAATTTATGTTCCCAACAGAAAAGACCTAATACCCAATGTGAAGCAAATCGATAATCAGGAGTTACTTCGTCCTCGTTCAATGCAATATAATCCTTTTCTCCTATTGGAAAATATTATTAAATTGGTTAAAATTTGTGAATAATTTACACGGAATTTACGGGAATAATTATTTTAATTTACAAATCATTCTTATACTATGATTGTACCTAGGAGTTGAACAATTTGCTAGAATTGCAAATTGTTGGATTTTCCTTGTGCGATTTAATTTTTTAATTATTCTAAATATTGTGGGTATAATGATGAAAGCGAATAGGTTTAAAAAAATAGTGGTGGGCACAGCATTACTAATGTATAAATAATTGCTTTCAAAAATATATTTATTTAGTTCCAAAAAATTATTATGTTTGAAACAAAATTAAAAAAGGAGTGTTTTATTATGAGTAATTTAGAATTGTTAACACCGGAGAACAGTGCACTAATTTTGATCGATTTTCAGCCTCAAATGACTTTTGGAGTTGCAAGCATTGACAGACAAACATTGTTTAATAACGTTATATTGCTTGCTAAATCAGCAAAAGTTTTTAACGTACCTACTATTCTTACTACAGTTGAAACAGAAAGCTTTTCTGGTTATTTTTGGCCACAAATTCTTGACATATTCCCAAACAATGACCTTATAGAACGTAGTTCAATGAACTCTTGGGAAGATTCAAAATTTGTTGAGGCAGTTAAAGCAACAGGTAGAAAGAAATTGATATTTGCAGCACTTTGGACTGAAGTTTGCCTTACATTCCCTGTGCTTGAAGCAATTAAAGCTGGCTATGAAGTTTATGCAGTTGAAGATGCTTCAGGTGGTACTAGTTTGACAGCACATAACGCTGCTATGCGTCGTGTAGAACAAGCTGGAGCCAATCCAGTGACTGCAATTCAAGTTTTACTTGAATACCAACGTGACTGGGCACACAAAGACACTTATGATGCTGTTATGGAAATTGTAAAAGAACACACTGGCGCTTATGGTCAAGGCGTGGAATACGCGTATACTATGGTACATGGCGCGCCTGCAAGCAGAAAAATATGAAACAAGAAGGAATAACTGACGGAGTAACTCACACAGGGAACACGATGGATGCTGGCGGTCCAGTAACAACGATTGTTACATGGAAAATTCAAGAAGGTAGAGAAGAACAGTTTGAAGCGTGGAGACATGAAATCGAAGCTGCCGCTACTAAATTTCCTGGGCATTCGGGCGTAAATCTAATAGTCCCCAATAACGGATCCAGAGAGTATACTGTTATTTTTCGCTTTGATACGTATGAGCATATACGTGCTTGGCAAGAATCAGATATTCGTCGAGATTTGTTAAAAAAGGCAGAACGATTTCAAGCTACTAATCCAACTTACAAAACTGAAAGCAGTTTGGCGTATTGGTTTGTTACTCCGAAAACGCCAGTTCCACCGCCAACATGGAAAATGTCTATTGTTACCGTTCTTGGTGTATGGCCTCTCAGCATTTTGGTTCCTATGGTGTTAGGACCGATTATAAAAAATATGAATCCCATTATGTCAGCTTTTTGGGTTTCTGTATGTATAGTGTCCTTGCTATCATGGGTAGTAATGCCGATTCTCGCTAAAATATTTCATCCATGGTTACAGAATAATAGGAAGTAGACGAGGTGTGAATATGAATTTACCGGATATGATCTTATATAACGGAAAAATCACTACCCTTGACCCATCTCAACCTGAGGTATCGGCTATCGCCATAACTGATGGTTTAGTCACTGCCGTAGGTGGAGATGAGCTTCTTGATAGTGCCACAAAAAAAACCCAAAAAATAGACCTTAAAAGAAAAAGAGCTATTCCGGGCTTGAATGACTCTCATATACACGTTATTCGTGGTGGTCTTCATTATAATATGGAATTGCGCTGGGAAGGTGTGCCATCACTTGCTATTGCTCTGGAAATGCTTAGAGAGCAGGCAAGGCGTACACCTGCTCCTCAGTGGGTAAGAGTAGTTGGAGGTTGGTCTGAATTTCAATTTAAAGAAAGACGGATGCCAACTTTGGAAGAGATTAATGCTGTTACTGAAGACACGCCTGTCTTTGTGCTACATCTGTACGATAGAGCACTTGTAAATCGTGCAGGGCTGCGCGCACTGGGATACACAAAAGATACCCCAGACCCTCCGGGTTGTTTAATTGAGCGGGATAAACGAGGTAATCCAACGGGTCTTTTACTTGCCTATCCTAACGCTTCTCTTCTTTATTCAAGTTTGGGTAGAGCACCAAAACTTAATTTTGAAGACCAGATTAACTCAACTCGCCATTTTATGCGCGAATTAAATAGATTAGGTATCACAAGTGCCATTGACGCAGGTGGTGGATTCCAAAATTATCCTGATGATTACAAAGTTGTTGAACATTTAGCCGAGAAGGATCAATTAACTTTGCGCATTGCGTATAATCTATTTACGCAAAATCCAAATCATGAATATGAAGACTTTGCTTCATGGGCAAAAATTGTTTCTCCGGGTCAAGGAAATGATAAGTATAAAATGAATGGTGCCGGAGAAATGTTAGTATTCTCGGCTGCCGATTTTGAAAAATTTCAAATGCCGCAGCCCGAACTAACTACGGTGATGGAAGCTGACTTAAAGAAAGTAATTTCTCTATTGGTGGAAAACCGTTGGCCATTCCGTTTACATGCAACTTATGAAGAGTCAATAACACGTTTCTTAAATGTTTTTGAGGAAGTCAACAGAGAAATTCCTTTTAATGGTCTACGCTGGTGGTTTGACCATGCAGAAACAATCTCAGATCGTAGTATGGAACGTGTTAAGGCTTTAAATGGCGGTATTGCCATCCAAGACCGCATGGCTTTCCAAGGTGAATATTTTGTTGATTTATACGGAAAGGAAGCTGCAAAGCGTACTCCTCCGATTTATCGTATGCTAGACCTGGGTATACCTGTTGGCGCCGGTAGTGATGCAACCAGGGTTTCCAGCTATAACCCTTGGGTTGCTCTTTACTGGATGGTTGCCGGAAAAACCATTGGTGGTCTTTCGATATACGATGAAAAGAATAAACTTGACAGAAAAGTAGCCCTGGAGCTATATTCCAAAGGAAGTGCGTGGTTCTCTGGTGATGAAGGTAAAAAGGGAACGCTTGCAGTAGGTCAGTTTGCTGATATAGTTGTATTGTCTGCTGACTACTTTACTGTGCCAGAAGAAGAAATCAAAGACCTTGAATCCTTACTCACCATTATGGGTGGGCAAGTTGTTTATGGAAATGATGAATTTAAAAATTTATCACCTGAATTGCCGCCAGCATCACCTGATTGGGCACCGACGGGAGTATATGGTTATGGTGGAGCTAACCTATCCAACAATATACTTTCTCACGATGCCCATGATCACAAGTCACATCGTTGCAGTAACCCTCTCCATCAACACACTCATACTGTAATAGGAAAAGATGGAACTAAATGGGGTATTGGTTGTACTTGCTTTGCTTTCTAATAAGGGTTTGGGGCAGAGGACGGACCCAAATAGTAAGTACTTTGAAATATGGAGGGTCGATAGCTACGTCTGGGTGATGATCTTAAACCAACAACGTTAAATAATGACGTAGCAAATGAAATCTCCTTAAAAGAGAGGGTTGTCCAACGCATACCATGCTCTTCCTTAGCATCCGCAAATACACGTTCAAACGTCTCTTTACTTCTTGCGTAAATGCTTTTATTCTCTTGTGTGTGACGAAGATGGGGTCTCTCCAACATTTAGCGTATGTTTTCCGCTAAATGTTGGAGAGACCCCATGCCCATCAAGCTAAGACAAATCATTACCCCCATAACGAAAAAAACGCTATTCTTTCTGTAATATCATGGAAAGGATGGTGTTTTTTATGTGTAGCGAGGTTTTAAATGAATTGACTTTGTTTTCTCAGGAATTGCAACGATCTTTGTCCCCACAATCTCTGCAACAGCTGGCTAGAAAAGTGGGCTTTGTTCAAAGGACAAGTAAGTATCAAGCTAAAGATTTAATAGCGTTATGCGTGTGGCTAAGTCAAAAAGTAGCGAGCACTTCCTTGACTCAGTTATGTAGTTCTTTAGAATCTTCAACGGGTGTCTTGATCAGTCCTGAAGGACTCAACCAACGATTTAATCCATCGGCTGTTAGGCTTCTACAACATGTATTCACTTCCTTGCTTACTCAAAAGCTATATACCTCTCAGGCTATACCTCATCGTTATGTTGCTCAGTTTCAACGTATACGAATCTTGGATTCTACTACCTTTCAACTTCCAGATATGTTTGCCTCAACTTATCAAGGATCTGGAGGGAGTAGTCATACAGCTGGCGTAAAGATTCAATTAGAATATGATCTTCTCAGTGGTCAATTCATGCATGTTCACTCGGGACCAGGTAAACAAAATGATCGAACCTACGGTTCTACTTGCTTACAAACCGTACAAACTGGTGATTTATGCATACGTGATTTAGGTTACTTTGACCTGAAAGATCTCCATCAAATGGATGAGAATGGAGCTTATTATATCTCTCGCTTAAAATTAAACAATCGGATTTATTTAAGGAATCCTGAACCGGAATACTTTAAAAACGGAACAATCAAAAAGCAAACTGAATATATTCAACTGGATTTAGAAGAGATCATGAGTCAATTAAAACCGGGGCAAACCTTTGAAATCACTGACGTTTACATTGGCCAGTATCAAAAGTTGACGGCTCGAGTTATTTTCCACCGACTGACCGAAGAACAAACCCGAAAACGATGGAAAAATCAAGCGTTAAAGGAGAAAAAGAAAGGGATTGTCATGAAGGAACGGAGTAAACGATTGAGTGCGATGAATGTATACATCACCAATGCACCACCCAAAGATGTTCCAACGGAACACGTTCACGATCTTTACTCATTACGTTGGCAAATCGAATTACTCTTTAAAACATGGAAATCCTTCTTTGAAATCGATCATTGTAAAGAGATCAAAAAAGAGCGATTAGAATGTCATCTCTATGGTCAACTAATTGCTATCCTCCTTTGTTCATCTACCATGTTTCAAATGCGGCAGCTACTCCTCACCAAGAAAAAACAAGAAATTAGCGAATATAAAACCATTTATATCATCAAAGATTATTTTTTATTACTGTTTCAATCGATACAAAAAAGCACCCAAGAGCTATCAAAGGTCCTGTTTCGCCTGTTTGCCCTCCTACAGAAAAACGGGCGAAAGTCTCATCGATACGAGAAAAAGACAGTCTTTGATATTTTGGGTGTTGTCTATCAGTATACCATGGGTCAAAAGAAAGCAGCATAATTTAAAAAAATAGCCTGTTCCAGGCTTATTTTGGCATGTCTCTCTTTAGAAGTATAGACATCACTTTACAGAAACGTCTCTATTCTACGCATTTATTAATATTAGCTTGATGGGCATGTGGAGAGACCCCTTATTGAATTTATCATTAAAAATTCAACAGAAATTGCCTATTCCCTTCTTTCACTAACCTGCCCCGATAGTTGAACATCAAAAAAAGGCTGCCGCAGCAACCCTCTGTTCAACTATCGCACCCGGTAGTTGAATAACTTTACTCTGATAAATTAAAACGTATTACTTATAAAATCTAGAGTTAGAATCGTCCATTTCTTTTAAAATAAATTTTGCTTGTAAAGAAAGTAATTTATTAGTGGAAGTCTTATAGACATTTTCCACCGCCTCTTTTGCTTCATCTTGGGCTATTGGAAAAACATTTACGGCGACTGCCATTTTTACATATTCATTCTGATGATTCAAATAAGGTATTAAAGTATCTAACCCGTAGTTATTTTTTATTTTTTGCAACAGTTGGTTTGATTTTTTATATAGTTTGTTGGACAACTTAGCATCGCCCGAATCGGAGGCTTCCCCATTTTTCATCACTGTATCAAAATATAATATAAGAAATTCATCAAGCGTTTTCATAATGCCTCCTAACTCAAATTACTGATAAGTCATCTATTTCGACATCGAATAACAATATTCCTTGTTTAACTAACCTGCCCCGTTAATGGTATATCAAAAAAGTTCGCCACAGCGATCAATCTTCAACTCAAGCACCCGTTACTTTAAGTACATTTCTTCACAAACTTTTATCTTAAAAGAAAAAGTTGCCTTTTGAACGATTTCTCGTCCCACAACTTTTACTTTTTCCACATTTAATTTTTCATTTCTGTGGGCTAACGATGGATGTGACCACTTTTGTTTAGTCTGCTTGCTCCCCAAACTTCTTTCCGAACGCTTCCATCATATCAATAATAGGAATGAATTCTTTCCCTTTTGAGGTTAATGAATACTCTACACGAGGAGGTACCTCTGGATATACATTGCGATTAATTAAACCATCTCTTTCTAGCTCTCGAAGTTGCTTTGTAAGAGAACCTTGTGAAATATCCCATAAAAAAGCTTTGATTTCACTATAACGACGTTCTTTGGACTTTAAAAACCAAAGAATGAGATATTTCCAACGCCCTGAGAGTATGTTTTGGGTATAGGCAATGCCATAAACTTCTCTTTGTTCCTTTATACACTCTTTGTCAAATCCATCCTTACATATCCTAGACACCTTTTCACCAGCTTTCTACTGTTAAGTACAAAAAAATGTACTACGTCAATTATTATTGCCTACTTCAAAAAGATGAGAAATCATTTTATTCTAGTATGTGTAACAGAAATACTCAATACGTTTTTATTATCTAATGAATATATATTTACGGTTGATAAACATATGATTTTGTAACTTTAGCCAGACTAATTCTTTTATATAAAAATTCTTTAGGAGGAACAATAATGAGATTTGGAATTATAGGTGCAGGACCAATTGGGTCAATTATTTCTAAAAAATTAGTTAAGAATGGACATGATGTCAAAATTGCAGATGCACGAGGAATTGAACGTTTAGAAGGAAAAGAGCTTGCTGGAATACCTGTACGTGTAGAGGATGTAATTACAAATATTGATGTTCTTATAATATCTATCCCTTTACACGCACTGCCAAGCATTCGGAACATTATCAATCAAGTCGGGGAGAAAGTAATCATTGTAGATACTTCAAATTATTATCCATATAGAGACGGCAAAATTGACGAAATCGAGAACGGGATGGTTGAAAGTGTTTGGGTTTCAAATCAATTAGACAGACCTGTCATTAAAGCTTTCAACAACTTATTAGCCTATACTTTAGAAAATGAAGGAACATCCAAAGATTCTAGTGGACGAATTGCGATGGCAGTTTCTGGTAATGACCCATCACAAAAACAGGTAGTCATGGACGTAGTAAACGAGCTAGGCTTCGACGCAGTAGATAGTGGTTCTTTAAGTAACTCTTGGAGACAACAACCAGGAACTCCTGCTTACTGCACAGAGCTAACAAAAGATGAGCTCACGAAAGCGTTGAAAAAGGCAAATAAAGAAAAAGCACCATTACTACGGGACAAGGTGATGGAAAGGTTCGCAGAGCTCCTTGCTGAAAAAAAAGAAGTTGAAATTTCACATAAAGATATTGTGAATTTAAACAGAGAAATATACAATTCATAAAACAAAAGGTGCACTCGTTAGAGGCACCTTTTTGTATATCAATATATCCCCATAAAGTTGTAAAGGTATGTCTTACCTTTTTCCGCAAAACAACCCCAAATAATGTTAGTAATTCTGAGAGCTTACAAAGGTCTTTCCAGGACGATCTCAATTTTTTCTTGGCAGATATTACAAAAGGGGAATAATGATAAATGGCTTGGAGGAAACTCCAAGCCATTTTTTGTGACTATTAAAACGATTGAGTTGTTTGATCCTGTGAAGCAGAAGGTTTTAAATCTGTTCGATCTAAGAAGAAGGAAGCTAAGGTTCCTCCAACCAATCCCCAAAAAGGTGCCCCGATATGAAAGAGAGAAATTCCAGAAATCGTAATCAAAAATGAAAATAAAGCACCTGTTTTAAAACGCCCTGAAAAGCTCGTCTTCAAAGAGTCAATCAGGACATTAATCATGGCCAGCCCGCCCAGCATTTTAATTAATGAGGAGGGAATCAAATGGGGAACGGCTGCCGCCATTGGTGCAAAAACAGCTAATAAACATGACAAAATTCCTAATACGATTGCAGCGGCATAACGATTTTCTTTCAATCCAGATTCTTTACTTGCTAATAAGGCAGTCATTGGACCGGCAATACAAGCAGAATGGCCGCCCATAAATCCATTGAGAATCGATCCAATCCCGCTCCAACTCGTCATAGAATTAATGGGCGGGAGATAATTCGCACTCTCCAGAACAGCAATTCCTTGAGCATTTTGTATTGCGATGACCGTAAGCACTAACGGAATAACCAGTTCTCCCATCACAGATAGATTAAAGGAAGGAAAGACCACGTGCGGTACCGCCAAAGAAAATGATACACCATGAACTTGAATTCCTGGTAATACTTTTAATAAAACAATAGATGTGAGAATAGCCCCAACAATGGGAGGAAATTTTTTTGACAGCTTTCCGAAAAAAGAAAGAACAAGAAATACTAGAAAAGGAATTCCATTTAACAAGGGATTGTCGAGAACAGAACGAAACATATCTGTACCAAAAGGAAGAAGGACGCCGGAAACCATTCCCATCATGACTGGCATAGGAAGGACCTTCATTAATTTATCGATCATTCCAGATATTCCTAAAAGAAAAATGACGATGCCTGTCACGAGATAGGCACCAACTACCTGGCTAAATGTGTAATGAGATAAGGATGCTCCGACAAGAATTGCACCAGGAATCGAAAAAGCATATCCAATCGGCTGGCGGTAATAAAAGGAGAGACCAATCGATAGCAATCCCCCAATTCCATAAATAGCAAAGATCCAGGATGTAATCGCTGAATCAGATAGGTGGCCTTTCGAAGCTGCTTGTAAAACAATCAGTAATGGTCCAGTTGCGCCGAATAGCCAGGCCACAAAACCATTTGAAATATTTCCAATCGATAATAATCGGGGAAATTCAACAATATTCTTCTTCCACAAAGTACTCACTCCTAAAATAAGCTACAGTATAGTATACTATATTAAAACTGATAAAATGTATATAAAAATATACAAAAAATATGGAGGACCGAATGAAGGGATTAGAAGATGAACAAACAAGAAAATTAATTCAACAAATGGGCGGGCTGCTTCGGAAAATTAGAAGCGAACAAAAATTGAGCCTCGAGGAGCTTGCCGAAAAAACAGGTGTTAGCAAGCTCACGTTAGGAAAGATTGAAAGGGGAGAAACGAACCCCACATTAGGAGTTGTATGGAAAATTACAGAAGGGTTATCGATCCCTTTAACAAGAATTTTAGTAATGGACGATCATGTCGATCTTTCGAGATGTGGAGGGGGCTTCATGATTTATGGGCCAGACCAAACATGGAGAGTAGAGACAGTTTTTCGGAATACAGATGGACCAACAATGGAAATATATCGAGCATTTCTTGAACCGCAAGCCATGTACTCGCCGGAGCCGCATCATAAAGGAGCAATGGAATTTGTGACGGTAATGAGGGGAAATATCAGCTTTAAAGTAGAGGAGAGGGTATACCAACTCAAACAGTTTGATTCCATTAAGTTTGAAGCTGCGAGCAAACATCTTTATAAGAATATCGGTGATGAAGAGGCCGTGTTACATGTAGTGGTGAGATATCCTTCTTAACACTTCAAAGATTAAATTTTCCATAAAAACCCAAGTGAGTAACCTCACTTGGGCATGTAATTTCGATCCTTTGGAAGAGATGGAACATTTTTAGGTCTATAAGTAATGACATCAGAAGAATAAACATTAACAATCAATTTGTCCTCTAGTGTTTTCGCCTGAATGAGGATAGGCTGGTTGTAATTATTTTTAAAAATTAAATCAGGCCCATTCCAGCTCACTGTGGCATCTCGTCCAGGAGGAACGTATGAAACTTCCCTGCTGTGTGAGGAGCGTTGAATCAGATTTATTCCCGCATTATCGACAGTATTGAAAAGGGTGGTAGATACTTGACAAATTCCACCGCCAATATCTTCGGGAAATTCTCCTTTAATAATCACGGTTGCAGGTCTATATCCTTTTTCTGCAGTTCTTTTTCCAACCACTTTATTAAACGAGAATACTTCACCAAGGAACAGAACATAGTTATTTATTGCTTCTGCAGAAAGTATGGAGAGGGGGTTATTACTGTTGTTTAAAAAAGAGGAAAAAACCTTAGAATTTATAGCATGGTTTGGCATTGGGAGTGCCATTCTTACAAGTATCTATAGTCTTATCATAATCAGAATGTTAAATTCTATCCAAGGAAACAGATAGGATTTATTCAATTTCTAAAACAAGTGTGGCAGGGGCACCCCTGTCTTTTTATTCGCAGAACTACCCAAAAAACTGAATCTAATTTTGTCTGAGAGCCTTTCTCCAACATCATTGAGTAGGCTTTGTTATTTAACGCAACTATTCAGAAAGTAGTATCCCTGCTCCTAAAGCTTGGGGTACAGAAGTAACAAAATCTCCATCACCGCCATACTCTGAAAAATTAATGATGTTCTTAGTAGGAGCAATATCTTCCATAGGCATTGCAAATTATGGAGGTTCTATGTCCCTGTCTTTAAGACACGATCTTCCGTTAAAATATGCTAAGATGCTTGCTGATTCCGGCTCCTATGCAGAAGATGGTGCGAGTATTATGATAAATAACGGTTGGTTTGAACGACCTCCTCAGACTATTAATAGAAGAGAATTAAAAAATATTAAATAAAAAAGTTATCTTGTTCAACTATCCTGAAAATAAAAAATGGGAAAAGAGTGTTTTAGACAATAGGAAACTAGACCCCAGTAAAATCCAATTTTTTTAAAAGATCTGGATGGGGTAACTAACTATATTTTTCAACTATAATTACGCAATAGCTTCAATTGTAACCTTACAGCCAAGAGTCTCTAATCGCCTTATTGATTGTTTAATCACGATTTCTTTCTTTCGTCTGTCGAAGTAATCCGCTCCCAACTCAATATATGGAACTCTTTTGTTTAACATGTGATAAGCAATGGTTAAAATGGTATGTCCAACCGCAACTGCTGCCCGTTTTTTCCCAACTCTTGCTGATAAACGTTGGTATTGGGATGAAAGATAGGTATTTTTTGTCCTTGCAGCTGAATGTGCTGCTTCAACAAGTGCTGCTCGTAATTTTTTATTTCCTTTTCTCGTTTTTCCAGACTTTTTTTTTCCAGCACTTTCATTGTTACCTGGAACCATTCCAGCCCATGAACATAAATGAGGAGCTGAAGGAAATTGCTTTGAAATATCTATGCCAATACCAATCTCAGCCATGAGCTGTTCAGCGTGACCTCGACCTATTCCAGGAATAGAATCAAGTAGTTCAATATCTTCTTCATAAGGTTGCATTCGTTTCGTTACTTCTTCGCTCAACAATTCAATTTGTTGATCCATAAAATCAATGTGTGAAAGTTGGGTTTTTAACATCATTTTTTGATGGGGTCCAACGGATCCTACTAAAGCACGTTCTAAATCATCCTTTTTTTTCTTCAATCTTGCTTTAGCTAAGTTTGATAACGTCTCTGGATTATTGACACCATTAATAATCGCTTCAATTATTGCTCGACCTGATACACCCATAATGTCAGTCGCAACCGAAGAAAGTTTGATATTGGCACCTTCTAACACCTTTTGGATTCTACTAATCTCCCTAGCCCTTTCTTCAATGAGACTTCGTCTGTATCGAACTAACTCACGCAACTCTCTTTGCTCTCGATTAGGAATATAACTGTGTTGAAGTAGACCATGGCGTAGCAATTTCGCAATCCATTCTGCATCTTTAACATCGGTTTTACGACCTGGTACAGCCTTAATATGAGCAGCATTTACAACCATCGGTTGTATTTCCTCTAGTTCTAATAGATTGTAAATGGGTTTCCAATATACGCCTGTACTTTCCATCGCAACGTGAGTACATCGTTTACTTTTAATCCAATCTACCAATTCGAAAAGATCATGTGTCATAGTGCCGAAGGTTTCGATTTCTTTCCCTTTTTGTGTAATTGCGCAAGCAGTTATACTTTTTTTGTGGACATCAAGTCCACAACAGCGATTATATACAATTATAAAAACCCTTCCTAGGCTGAAGTAAATTAGGGCTGGGAATGCCTAATTTAATGCCAATTTGAATCAAGGTGATTCTAAGTGACTTAATCACCTCTAGCAATTCTTTTTTTGATACCCTCTCATCAATAATTAGCATTGAATTCATTCCAATCTCCCCTAAATCAAATTTTATAATACCAATATTGCTATTTATAAAGTGATGATAACACAGTAAACACTATGCGCGACTTGTTAATTGTGAAAATAAATTGACAATTACAAACCACCCTATTCTTTTGTTTATATTTGGGTTCACGTTCACTTTTTCTAATGTTGTGTATACAATTTTGAATAAAATATTCGAAATTGTATAAAAATTGTCTATTGTTTGATATAACTAGGATAGAAGAGAATTTTACAAAGAAATTATTCGGTTATGAATAATTTCTAGGAGGAAAAGAGAATAGGAGAGTGGGTTTTTTTGAAGGATGAAAAAAATTTTTGGAATGAAAGTGAAGCAATTCTTCATTCTCTGCAAGATGATATTTTAGTAACGAATACAGATGGCATTATTTTAAGAGTAAGCGAAGCAACTGAAGCAATTTATCAGATGAATTCCAATGAAATGATTGGCCGGTCCGTGTATGACCTAGAGAAAGAAGGTGTGTTTACACCGATTTTGACACCGATTGTCATAAAGGAAAAAAAGAAAATTACCCTTGTTCAAACAACCATTGATGGAAAAAAGCTGTTGGTAACAGGTATTCCTGTTTTTGACCAGGATCATAAACTAGTTCGGATTGTTAGTTTTTCACATGATGTCACTGAGTTACTTAACATGAAAAAATACCTGATGGAAATGGAAGACGAAATGGAACGGGTTAAAAGTGAGCTTGAACGGCTTAGAAACCTTCATTTTTATACTGAAGGCATGATTGCTACCTGTGATGAAATGAAGAAGGTCCTTCACCTAGCCTTACAGGTGGCTGAGATCGATGCAAATGTCCTGCTGCTTGGCGAATCCGGAGTGGGGAAATCCCATATCGCTAAATTTATTCACAATAAAAGTCCGAGAAAAGACGGCCCGTTTATCGAAGTAAACTGTGGAGCGATTCCCGAAACTCTTTTTGAGGCAGAGTTTTTTGGTTATGAATCCGGCTCCTTTACTGGTGCAAATACAAAGGGCAAGGTAGGTTTAGCAGAGCTTGCAGAAGGTGGAACGTTATTTTTAGATGAGATTGGTGAGTTGTCCTTAGCCAATCAGGTGAAGATATTGAAGTTTATTCAGGAAAAGCAGTTTTACCGGGTTGGCGGAACAAAGCTGAGAACGGTTGATTTTCGAATTATTGCTGCGACGAATAAAGATTTGGAGAAGGCAATTGAAGAAAAGTCGTTTAGACAGGATTTGTTTTTTCGATTAAATGTAGTACCCATCACGATACCGCCGTTAAGGAAGCGGCCTTCGGATATCATTCCGTTAGTGGATTATTTTTTAAAGTATTTCTTAGAAAAGTACGGCCGTGAGCGCAGCCTTGATGAAGGCGTTATTCATTTGTTATTAGCGCAACAATGGAAGGGGAATGTTCGGGAGTTAATCAATTTAATTGAACGGCTTGTTGTTACTTCCTCAAAACATCTAATTGAAATAGAAAACCTTCCCGAAGGTTATCGAAAAATGTTATCAGATGTTTCATTGTCTGACGACAGAAACCGTCCATTGGTTGAGATTCTTGACAGCGTAGAAAAACAGGTGCTAATCCATGCTAGGAAACGATACAAAACAACCATTCAAATGGCAAAGGCCTTAGGAATTAGTCAACCATCAGTAGTCAGAAAAATTAAAAAATATAAAATAGAGTAAAAATGGCACAGAACTTGCATGATAATAGGTAACAAGTAAAAAAATAAGAGGTAATGGAGGGTAGTTAAATACCGTAAAGATATCTTTACTTCTCTTTATTCAACGCTTGCTAGAAAATAAATATATTTAAATAAGAAAAAACACATTCTTCCATTTGTAATTTATTGAATTATCGAAGTATTTGAATGTTTTAAAAATATATTGACGTAAAAAAGTTAAAATTTTATATTTATAGATAAATATTTATTTTTATACAAAAAATGGAATAAGGGGGAAGGGTTTTGAAGGTAACAGTAGGGCCAGCACAATATTTTCGAAGGTCGGGTTTAATAAATGAAGCGGGATCATACATAAAAAACTTTGGAAAATCCGCTGCTCTCATTGGCGGACATACAAGCTTAGAAATTGTAGAAGAATCATTAAGACAAAGTTTAAAAGAGTACCAGATTTCTTTGGAACATTCACTATGGTACGGTGGTGAATCTTCTCAAACGAATATTGATCGACTTTGCGAAGAATTAACTTCCCAAAACTTCGATGTTATAATTGTTGCCGGCGGAGGGAAAGCCATTGATACGGTTAAAGCCGTTGCCTTTCGGCTCAATAAACCTCTGGTGGCCATACCAACAATTGCTACGACCTGTGCAGCTGCTACACCTATTTCGATACTTTACAGTGATGAGGGGGAATTTATCGGAATCGGTCGGGAATCAAAAGCACCTGATTTGGTGTTAGCAGATACAGCCATCATCGTAGATGCACCCGTTCGGTATTTGATTGCCGGTATAGGCGATACGTTGGCAAAATGGTTTGAAACGAAGTCTTCGGTGAAAAAAGTGGTACCGACAGCTATCAATCAGACGGCTATTGCAATCGCAGGTCAGTTATACAAAACATTGCTCCAAATTGGGAAAGAAGCAGTTCATTCCGCAGAAAACCATCGCATAACAAAAGAATTAGAAGATGTAATTGACGCTGTTATTTTAGTTAGTGGAAGCGTCAGCGGGTATGGTGGTGACGATTGCCGTACTGCCGGTGCTCATGCTATTTATTCAGGTTTAACCATTTTTCCGGAGATTCATGAAACCTATCATGGCGAAATTGTTGCCTTCGGAATTTTAGCCCAGCTGTGTATGGAAGGTGCGGGAAAAGAAGAACTGAACACTTTAATCAGCTATTACAAGGAAATAGGTCTTCCTTATACATTAAAGCAAATGGGTATTGAGAATTTAACGGATCATCAATGGAAGGAACTTGGAGAAATCACCGTTACAATTGAAGATATGGCTAATATGCCATTTGAAGTCACACCGGCTATGGTGATAGAAGCTGCTCGAAGGGCCGATGAAATTGGAAATGAGAATTTAACCGCTCCTACTGCGTGTTAATAATAGAAAAAATAAGGGGGACTTATGATGAAAAAATGGTTAGTGATTGTCTGTTCGTTTATGTTGTTATTGGCGTTGGCTGCTTGTGGAAAGGATACTTCCTCCAGTACCAGTGATGGTAAGTCTTCAGAGCCGTTGAAAGTGACACTTCCTACCTGGACTGGGTATGGACCGCTGTTTTTAGCGAAAGAAAAGGGCTTTTTTAAGAAAAATGGTGTAAATGTCGATCTTTCTATTGTTGAAGGTTTAGGTGAACGTAAGCAAGCATTAGCAAGTGGAAAAATCGATGGTATGGCAACCGCTTTGGATGTCCAAGTTACGTTAGCGGCCTCGAATATCCCGGTGCAGGTAGTTTGGTTATTGGATGATTCACACGGCGGGGATGGGATTCTTGTAAAAAAGGGAATTAATAGTGTAAAAGACTTAAAAGGTAAACAAGTGGCATTTGAAGTCGGTTCAACAAGCCATATGCTGGCTTTACAAGCGTTGAAACAAGGTGGATTAACAGAAAAAGATGTGAAAGTCGTTCAGATGTCAGCCGGTGATGCCGGTGCAGCGTTTGCAGCAGGTAAAGTAGATGCAGCCGTTACATGGGAGCCTTGGTTAACAAAAGGTGCACAAGCCAACGGTAAAATTTTGTTAACAACAAAAGATTTACCTGGAATTATCGTTGATACGATCAGCTTCAAAGAAGACGTGATTAAAAACCGTCCGAAAGATGTGCAAGCATTTGTAAAAGCAATGGGTGAAGCAATGACTTACTGGAAAGAACATCCAAAAGATGCGGACGAAATTATGGCCAAAGGGTTAAAAATCGATTTGAAAGAATTTGAAGGCACGGTAACAGGCTTAAAATTCTTTGCACAAGAAGATAACGCAAAATTATTCGGAACGGCAAGCAATAAAGGATCGATTTATCAATCTGCGGAAAATGCGATTAAATTTTACAAGGATCAAAAGTTAATTACGAAAGAGCCAAAAGTGGATGATTTAATTAATCCAAGCTTCCAAAAGTAATAAAGGGTTTTTCTCTTTAATGATGTGAAGTTTTTAGTAGGTGCCTGACTCATGAAGGTTGTCATTCTCTCGTGAGTTAGGTCCTTTTTCAATAGCTAATAGAAGAATAAGAAATTAGGTGATATTAATGATAGCAAAATTGTTTACTCCTAATAAAGAAATATCAAAATCACTTTATTCATCGGCCGGCTTTATTACCTTTATTATTTTTCTAGCAGTATGGTCAGTATTGAGTTACGGAGGAATTGTTAATCCTTTATTTTTACCAACTCCGACTAATGTGTTGGCAACAGGTGCTGATTTGTTTATGCACGGGGATATCCTTTCCGATATCGGCATTAGTTTTTCAAGGGTACTGATGGGATTTTTGATCGCCGCAATAATTGGAATACCTTTAGGGATTTTGATGGGCTCATTGCGGATTATGGAAGGTGCTTTTGAACCGTTTATCGGATTTATTCGCTATATGCCGGCTTCAGCGTTTATCCCTTTATTTATTCTTTGGATTGGTCTTGGAGAGTCAGAAAAAATGGGCGTAATATTCTTTGGAACCTTTTTTCAACTTACTCTTATGGTCATGGACGTTACGAAAAATGTCCAAAATGATTTAGTAGATGTTTCTTATACATTAGGGGCGAAGAAGGCCCAAGTTTTTACAAAAGTAATTTTACCGGCTTCTTTGCCCGGAATTGTTGATACACTTCGGATTACCTTCGGATGGGCTTGGACGTATTTAGTAGTAGCGGAAATTGTCGGAGCATCCAGTGGATTAGGCTATATGATTATGCAAGCATCACGTTTTCTGCAGCCGGATAAAATCATCGTTGGCATTTTGATTATTGGTTTGCTGGGGCTTATGACAGATATTATCTTTAAAGCCATTTACCGTGCTTCATTTTCGTGGATGAGAAAGGATGGTTTGTAAGATGGTGACACCTGTTGTTAAAGAACTTGAAAAAATAGTTAAACCGCTAACGAAAGAAATGATTGTTCCACATATCGGAAAGCCGAAGTTAGAAATTAAAGAAGTAGGAAAAGTATTCAAGACGAAAAGAGGAGAAACAACAGCATTAGAAAAAACCTCTTTTACGATAAACGAAGGCGAGTTTGTAACGATTTTAGGTCCTTCAGGATGTGGCAAATCCACCGTCCTGCGGATTGTGGCAGGTTTGGAAGAAGCAACGTCAGGACAAGTCCTACTGGATGGGCAAGAAATCAATGGCCCCGGCCCTGACCGCGGAATGGTCTTCCAATCTTACACGCTCTATCCATGGTTAACTGTTAAGGATAATATTACATTTGGTCTAAAGTTAAAGGGAGTTTCCCAAAAGGAACGGGACGAGGTTGCAAGGCACTACCTTCAATTAATCGGCTTAGAGGGCTTTGAGAAACATTATCCAATTCAGTTATCAGGCGGCATGAAACAACGTGTCGCGATTGCCAGGGCATTGGCCAACGATCCGAAAATTTTATTAATGGATGAACCGTTTGGCGCATTGGATGCCCAAACCAGGAACATCATGCAGGAAGTACTGCTTAAGGCATGGGAAGAGTCGAAAAAGACAATTTTATTTATTACCCATGACGTTGATGAATCCATCTTCTTGGCCGATTCGGTATATGTGATGACCGCCCGGCCGGGACGTTTAAAGAAAAAGGTTCCAATTGCCTTGGAGAGACCAAGAGATTTCAGTGTCAAAGCTACAGTGGAATTTGCCGAATATAAAGAAGAATTATTGTCTCTTATTCGAGAAGAAAGCTTAAAATCTATTAAATAAAAGATAACGATTAATTAAGAAAATCTATTTAAGGGGATTGAAAAACGGATAAGGGGGTCAATTTTATGGAAAACAATTGGGGTCATCTAGTGAAAAATATGCCCAATCGATTAGCACCCAGTATGGCGAAGGATCATCCGAACCTGCCGGTTGTAAAAGAGGAAGGATGTTATTACTACGGGGTGGATGGAAAGAGATATCTGGATTTTACGTCGGGGATTGCCGTCACAAATGTCGGTCATCGTCATCCGAAAATTGTTAAAGCGATTAAAGATGCGGCTGATGGTTTAATGCATGGTCCTTCCGGCGTCATTATGTATGAATCCATTTTACGATTAGCAGATGAACTTGCAGAAATTTTACCTGGAGACCTTGATTGCTTTTTCTTTGCCAACAGTGGGGCAGAAGCCATTGAAGGAGCTATCAAACTTGCAAAGTATGTAACGAAGCGTCCTTATGTTGTTTCATTCACGGGTTGTTTCCATGGACGTTCATTAGGGGCATTAAGTGTTACCACCTCCAAAAGCAAATATCGGAAATATATCCAGCCATCAGGCCTTACATATCAAGTACCCTATGCAAACGTGAAAGAATGCCCGCCGGGTTTAGACCCGGAAAGCTATGTAATTGAAAAATTAGAAAAAGATTTCGCCTTGCTGTTCAGCCATCAAGTAACACCTGAGGAAGTAGCTTGTGTAATATTGGAACCGGTACTGGGTGAGGGGGGCTATATCGTTCCTCCGAAAGCTTGGTTGAAAAAAGTCCGTGAAATTTGTGACCGCCATAACATCTTACTCATATTTGATGAAGTGCAAACGGGCTTTGGCCGTACAGGAGAATGGTTTGCGGCACAAACCTTTGAAGTGACACCGGATATTATGGCGATTGCAAAAGGTATTGCCAATGGCCTCCCGCTAAGTGCAACTGTATCATCCATTAAATTAATGAAGCAGTGGCCGCTCGGCAGTCACGGTACAACATTTGGCGGGAACCCCATTGCTTGTTCGGTTGGATTGGCGGTATTGGAAGTGATGAAAGAGGAAAAACTTCTTGAAAACACAAGAGAAATGGGAAGTTATGCTGTTCAGCAGCTTGAACGTATTAAAGAAAGACATTCAGTTATCGGCAGTATTCGAGCTGTCGGATTAATGATTGGTATTGAAGTCATCGATCCTAAAACAGGGGAGCCGAATGGAAAGGGATTATTAAAAATTCTGGATTTAGCCCTTGAAAAGGGAGTGTTATTCTACCTTTGCGGAAACCATAGTGAAGTGATAAGAATGATTCCGCCATTAATCGTCACAAAAGAACAAATAGATGAAGGCTTGCAAATACTTGATGAAGCATTAACGGAATATGAAGCAACATTGATGAATCTTGTAGAAAATTAAATATATTAACCTTTTGGGCTGACTCAGTTGGGTCGGTCTTTTTTATCTGTTCCATTTAAGTATTATCATATTTTGCAAAATGGAAAAAATTACATTTGAACTGCTCCGCTAAACGATGTTATTATATAGAAGTTCCTTAATGGAGATGAAAAACGAAAACGAATTGTTATCTATTAAAATATTTGTTGGAGTTGACACTTAATTAGGAACGTGATAAGATAAATCTTGTCGCTTTTGAAAAACTAGTAATCTTGTTCTTTGAAAACTAAACAAACAAAATCGTGCAAACAAACAATAACTATTAGTAGATCTTTCGTAAGAAAGTGAAGCTAAGCCAACGTAACAAATGAGCTAATCAACTTTCTTGGAGAGTTTGATCCTGGCTCAGGACGAACGCTGGCGGCGTGCCTAATACATGCAAGTCGAGCGAATCTTTAGGAGCTTGCTCCTGAAGGTTAGCGGCGGACGGGTGAGTAACACGTGGGCAACCTGCCTGTAAGACTGGGATAACTTCGGGAAACCGGAGCTAATACCGGATAATCCTTTTCCTCACATGAGGAAAAGCTGAAAGACGGTTTCGGCTGTCACTTATAGATGGGCCCGCGGCGCATTAGCTAGTTGGTGAGGTAACGGCTCACCAAGGCGACGATGCGTAGCCGACCTGAGAGGGTGATCGGCCACACTGGGACTGAGACACGGCCCAGACTCCTACGGGAGGCAGCAGTAGGGAATCTTCCGCAATGGACGAAAGTCTGACGGAGCAACGCCGCGTGAGCGATGAAGGCCTTCGGGTCGTAAAGCTCTGTTGTTAGGGAAGAACAAGTACCGGAGTAACTGCCGGTACCTTGACGGTACCTAACCAGAAAGCCACGGCTAACTACGTGCCAGCAGCCGCGGTAATACGTAGGTGGCAAGCGTTGTCCGGAATTATTGGGCGTAAAGCGCGCGCAGGCGGTCCTTTAAGTCTGATGTGAAAGCCCACGGCTCAACCGTGGAGGGTCATTGGAAACTGGGGGACTTGAGTGCAGAAGAGGAAAGTGGAATTCCACGTGTAGCGGTGAAATGCGTAGAGATGTGGAGGAACACCAGTGGCGAAGGCGACTTTCTGGTCTGTAACTGACGCTGAGGCGCGAAAGCGTGGGGAGCAAACAGGATTAGATACCCTGGTAGTCCACGCCGTAAACGATGAGTGCTAAGTGTTAGAGGGTTTCCGCCCTTTAGTGCTGCAGCTAACGCATTAAGCACTCCGCCTGGGGAGTACGGCCGCAAGGCTGAAACTCAAAGGAATTGACGGGGGCCCGCACAAGCGGTGGAGCATGTGGTTTAATTCGAAGCAACGCGAAGAACCTTACCAGGTCTTGACATCCTCTGACACCCCTAGAGATAGGGCTTTCCCCTTCGGGGGACAGAGTGACAGGTGGTGCATGGTTGTCGTCAGCTCGTGTCGTGAGATGTTGGGTTAAGTCCCGCAACGAGCGCAACCCTTGATCTTAGTTGCCAGCATTCAGTTGGGCACTCTAAGGTGACTGCCGGTGACAAACCGGAGGAAGGTGGGGATGACGTCAAATCATCATGCCCCTTATGACCTGGGCTACACACGTGCTACAATGGATGGTACAAAGGGCTGCAAAACCGCAAGGTCGAGCCAATCCCATAAAACCATTCTCAGTTCGGATTGTAGGCTGCAACTCGCCTACATGAAGCCGGAATCGCTAGTAATCGCGGATCAGCATGCCGCGGTGAATACGTTCCCGGGCCTTGTACACACCGCCCGTCACACCACGAGAGTTTGTAACACCCGAAGTCGGTGGGGTAACCGTAAGGAGCCAGCCGCCTAAGGTGGGACAGATGATTGGGGTGAAGTCGTAACAAGGTAGCCGTATCGGAAGGTGCGGCTGGATCACCTCCTTTCTAAGGATATATGCCGGACATATGAGCCGGACAAAACAGTTTGTTTGAAACACGTTCTTTGTTTGTTTAGTTTTGAGAGAACAATTCTCTCGAAGCTTTTTTTATTCGTTCTTTGAAAACTGGATAATCGTAAAGAAGAAGTCAAAGTAAGAACCGAGTAATAGGGAAAAATGCAGTTCAATTTTTCCTTGCCATTTTAGTTTTCTCTCTTAATTAAATAAGAGAAATAAACCTTTTAGGTTAAGTTAGAAAGGGCGCACGGTGAATGCCTTGGCACTAGGAGCCGATGAAGGACGGGACTAACACCGATATGCTTCGGGGAGCTGTAAGTAAGCTTTGATCCGGAGATTTCCGAATGGGGAAACCCGCTGTTCGTAATGGAACAGTATCTTTACCTGAATACATAGGGTATGGAAGGCATACCCGGGGAACTGAAACATCTAAGTACCCGGAGGAAGAGAAAGCAAACGCGATTCCCTGAGTAGCGGCGAGCGAAACGGGACATAGCCCAAACCAAGAGGCTTGCCTCTTGGGGTTGTAGGACACTCAACATGGAGTTACAAAGGAACGGGGTAGATGAAGCGATCTGGAAAGATCCGTCATAGAAGGTAAAAACCCTGTAGTTGAAACTTCGTTCCCTCCTGAGTGGATCCTGAGTACGGCCGGACACGTGAAATCCGGTCGGAAGCAGGGAGGACCATCTCCCAAGGCTAAATACTCCCTAGTGACCGATAGTGAACCAGTACCGTGAGGGAAAGGTGAAAAGCACCCCGGAAGGGGAGTGAAATAGTTCCTGAAACCGTGTGCCTACAAGTAGTCAGAGCCCGTTTATGGGTGATGGCGTGCCTTTTGTAGAATGAACCGGCGAGTTACGATTACATGCAAGGTTAAGTTGAAGAGACGGAGCCGCAGCGAAAGCGAGTCTGAATAGGGCGAATGAGTATGTGGTTGTAGACCCGAAACCAGGTGATCTACCCATGTCCAGGGTGAAGTCCAGGTAACACTGGATGGAGGCCCGAACCCACGCACGTTGAAAAGTGCGGGGATGAGGTGTGGGTAGCGGAGAAATTCCAATCGAACTTGGAGATAGCTGGTTCTCTCCGAAATAGCTTTAGGGCTAGCCTCACGTAGTAAGAGTCTTGGAGGTAGAGCACTGTTTGGACTAGGGGCCCTCATCGGGTTACCGAATTCAGACAAACTCCGAATGCCAAAGACTTATCCGTGGGAGTCAGACTGCGAGTGATAAGATCCGTAGTCAAAAGGGAAACAGCCCAGACCACCAGCTAAGGTCCCAAAGTATACGTTAAGTGGAAAAGGATGTGGAGTTGCTTAGACAACCAGGATGTTGGCTTAGAAGCAGCCACCATTTAAAGAGTGCGTAATAGCTCACTGGTCGAGTGACTCTGCGCCGAAAATGTACCGGGGCTAAACGTATCACCGAAGCTGTGGATTGACATCTTCGATGTCAGTGGTAGGAGAGCGTTCTAAGGGCGTTGAAGTCAGACCGTAAGGACTGGTGGAGCGCTTAGAAGTGAGAATGCCGGTATGAGTAGCGAAAGATGAGTGAGAATCTCATCCACCGAATGCCTAAGGTTTCCTGAGGAAGGCTCGTCCGCTCAGGGTTAGTCGGGACCTAAGCCGAGGCCGAAAGGCGTAGGCGATGGACAACAGGTTGATATTCCTGTACCACCTCTTTATCGTTTGAGCAACGGGGGGACGCAGGAGGATAGGGTAAGCGCGCTGTTGGATATGCGCGTCTAAGCAGTTAGGCTGCAAGCGAGGCAAATCCCGCTTGCGTTAGGCTCGAGCTGTGACAGCGAGGGAAATTTAGTACCGAAGTTCCTGATTCCACACTGCCAAGAAAAGCCTCTAGCGAGATAAAAGGTGCCCGTACCGCAAACCGACACAGGTAGGCGAGGAGAGAATCCTAAGGTGAGCGAGAGAACTCTCGTTAAGGAACTCGGCAAAATGACCCCGTAACTTCGGGAGAAGGGGTGCTCTTTGGGGTGAATAGCCTCGAAGAGCCGCAGTGAATAGGCCCAGGCGACTGTTTAGCAAAAACACAGGTCTCTGCGAAGCCGCAAGGCGAAGTATAGGGGCTGACGCCTGCCCGGTGCTGGAAGGTTAAGAGGAGGGGTTAGCCTTAAAAGCGAAGCTCTGAATCGAAGCCCCAGTAAACGGCGGCCGTAACTATAACGGTCCTAAGGTAGCGAAATTCCTTGTCGGGTAAGTTCCGACCCGCACGAAAGGCGTAACGATCTGGGCACTGTCTCAACGAGAGACTCGGTGAAATTATAGTACCTGTGAAGATGCAGGTTACCCGCGACAGGACGGAAAGACCCCGTGGAGCTTTACTGTAGCCTGATATTGAATTTTGGTACAGCTTGTACAGGATAGGTAGGAGCCGTAGAAGCCGGAGCGCTAGCTTCGGTGGAGGCGTCGGTGGGATACTACCCTGGCTGTATTGAAATTCTAACCTGCACCCCTGATCGGGGTGGGAGACAGTGTCAGGTGGGCAGTTTGACTGGGGCGGTCGCCTCCTAAAGAGTAACGGAGGCGCCCAAAGGTTCCCTCAGAATGGTTGGAAATCATTCGTAGAGTGTAAAGGCACAAGGGAGCTTGACTGCGAGACCTACAAGTCGAGCAGGGACGAAAGTCGGGCTTAGTGATCCGGTGGTTCCGCATGGAAGGGCCATCGCTCAACGGATAAAAGCTACCCCGGGGATAACAGGCTTATCTCCCCCAAGAGTCCACATCGACGGGGAGGTTTGGCACCTCGATGTCGGCTCATCGCATCCTGGGGCTGTAGTCGGTCCCAAGGGTTGGGCTGTTCGCCCATTAAAGCGGTACGCGAGCTGGGTTCAGAACGTCGTGAGACAGTTCGGTCCCTATCCGTCGTGGGCGCAGGAAATTTGAGAGGAGCTGTCCTTAGTACGAGAGGACCGGGATGGACGCACCGCTGGTGTACCAGTTGTCTTGCCAAAGGCATCGCTGGGTAGCTATGTGCGGACGGGATAAGTGCTGAAAGCATCTAAGCATGAAGCCCCCCTCAAGATGAGATTTCCCATAGCGTCAAGCTAGTAAGAACCCTGAAAGATGATCAGGTTGATAGGTCAGAGGTGGAAGCGCGGTGACGTGTGGAGCTGACTGATACTAATCGTTCGAGGACTTAACCAGTTTTAAAGCGAACTCGTTTTTACAAACTTCTTCTGCATTATCCAGTTTTGAGGGAATGAAACCTCAAATAAATAGTCTGGCAGCAATGGCGAGAAGGTCACACCCGTTCCCATACCGAACACGGAAGTTAAGCTTCTCAGCGCCGATGGTAGTTGGGACTTTGTCCCTGTGAGAGTAGGACGTTGCCAGGCGAAAGTGAAGGACAACCTATATATAGGTTGTCCTTTTTTGTATTTTGTCCGTTAGGACAAAATTAACTTCGGTTTGATTCAAGAAGGAGGTGGCATATAAAAAGGGGAAAGTTTCAGATAAATGCTTAAATGCGGCTCATAAAAAAAACTCGGTTTACATCAATATCAATAAGGTGGATAAGAATAAGATATGTATAATTGATTAGTCTCTAAACGGGATCTTTCAAAAGAGCTTCAAAACCATGAAATTTTAGTTAAATGTTTTCGCTATACTCTTTAAATTGATTCATTAAGCGTATCATTTTTTTATTAAAACCAAGTTGACAAATAAGATTAGTGTGGATATAATCAAAAACATAATAATCAATCAATTCAAAATATTGAATGTGCCGATTGGTCTACCAAAGGCTCCCGTTAAAAAACGGGAGCTTTTTTTATTCAATCCTATTAAACTATTTTATAGTATAACGTTACTTTAAAACCAAGGTTTTTAATAGGAATAATAAGTTTTAAAATAATCTATCGATGAAAGGGAGTATTAACGATGAGCAAAGTGAATTGTATAATTCGATCAATTGGTCAGTGGATATTTACTTATTCTAATTTTTAAGGAGGGTGAGCGATTACCACATTAGACTAAAATAAAAATCGGTTTAATAAGTCTGGTGTATATAACGTCTTTCAACAAATAAATAGAATCTGGGTATGCCAAAAAACAAAAGATTAGGGAGGAATTTTTAAAATGAAAAAAAAGTATGGTGTTAGCCTTCTTATTATTTTAGCTTTATTTATCTTTAGCGGTTGCGGTTTATCTACAACCGATAAAGCAAGCTCCAAATCGTCAGATACAAAAAAGACAAGTAATCCTAAGAATGATCAGCAGATTATTGTTGGAACAAGTCCATCTTTCCCTCAAGTTACCTTTTTAGATCAAAATGGTAAACTGACTGGTTTTGATATTGAATTGGTCAAAGCAATTGACGAGCGTCTTCCAGATTATAAATTTAAGTTCCAAACAATGGATTTTGCTAATTTACTTCTTAGTTTAAATACAGAAAAAATTGACTTTGTTTCCAATGAAATGGAGAAAAATAAAGACCGTGCACAAAAATATCTATTTAATAAAGTTCCCTATGCCTTTTGGAAGACCTACATTATTGTCGGAAAATCAAATAATCAACCTATTCATTCACTGGATGATCTAAAAGGAAAAAAAGTGTTAACTACAGCAACAACAGCTGAAGCGAATTTGCTAGAAAATTATAACAAAAACCATCATGATGCCATTCAAATCGTTTATACCAATGGGGCATCCAATGATACTGTAAGCCAAATCACTTCAGGACGTGTAGATGCTACACTAGGTGCTGATTTTTCACTTTCTCTAATAGACCCACAAGGTAAACTGAAAATTGCGGGGGAACCGCTCGCAAGTAATGGTGTCTATTTCGTCTTTCGTAAAAATGATAAAAAAGAACAGATCCTTGCAGATCAAATCGATCAAGCCTTAAATCAAATAAAGGCAGACGGTACTCTATCTAAACTAAGTGTGAAATGGTTAGGACAGGATTACACGAATACATTAGAAACAAAGAAGTAATCTAAAAATAGGCGAAAGGTGAGATCTGGAAATTGGGTAAAAAATTCGATATGACTTATGTTTTAATGCACATTCCCAAATTGATGACGTGTTTAAATATTACCCTGTCGATCGTTGTATTTTCAATGCTAATTGGATTCATTTTTGGCTTACTTACTGCTCTTCCCAGGCTATATAAAATACCGGTTTTGAAGAGAATTTCTGAGCTCTACATTTCATTTTTTCGAGGAACACCAATCTTAATTCAGCTGTTTTTAATTTATTATGGATTACCTGAACTCTTTTTAATGATTCATATTAATATCTCAAAAGCTCCTGTTTTAACGTTTGTTATCCTAACATATGCACTTAATAGTGGAGCATTTCTCTCAGAAGCGATCCGTACGGCAGTTCTTACAGTGGAAAGGGGGCAGGTGGAGGCAGCTTATTCCATTGGAATGACTGGTTATCAAGCTTTTAGAAGGATTGTAATGCCTCAATCATTAGCCATTGCTATACCTGTGTTTGCAAATCTGGTTATTGCCAATTTGAAGGACACATCTTTGGCCTTTTCTCTTGGTGTAATGGATTTAACGGGTAAAGCACAATCACTTGCACAATTAACTCAACACTTTATTGAAACCTATATTGCTCTCGCCTTAATTTATCTTGCTATTAGTCTATTATTGGAAAAATTATTTGCAATAGTGGAAAGGCGTCTTTTGAGACATGAAGTTCAGTTTGAAATTGGTAAGAGGGTGTTTGGAAGAAAAAGGGTGTCAGTGGATGTATTCCCAACGGGCATTAAACTGCTCAAAGGAGGTTCACGATTATGAAATTGGACCCCGATTTTATCATAACAGCTTTTACTAAACTTCTTTCCGCCCTGCCTGTAACCTTACAAATAACGGCTGTTTCCGTTATAGCGGGTTTTTTTATCGGTACAATCGTAGCTTTAGTCCGTTACTTTGAAATTCCATTTTTGCGGACTATCGCGCGTGTTTATGTAGTAATTATTCGTGGAACACCGATGCTCACTCATTTATTAGTAATCTATTTTGGAATTTCGTCTTTGGTAGATGAGTTTGCTTCTTACTTTGGTTGGAAATTTAGTTCATCGCTTATACCCATGATAGGTTTTGCCTATCTATCCTTTTCGATCACCGTAGGAGCCTATCTTTCTGAAGTCATTCGCTCCGGACTATTAGCGGTGAACAAAGGACAATTAGAAGCAGCCTATTCCATTGGAATGACTACCTCCCAAGCATTGCGGCGAATTGTTTTTCCGCAAGCATTGGCTGCGAGTTTTCCTAACTTTTCTAACCTATTAATAGGGATGCTGCATGGATCTACCTTAGTTTTTGCCTTATCAGTAGTTGATATCAATGCAAAAGCACAAATAGTGGCATCAAGTAATTGGAAGTTTTTCGAATCTTATATCGCAGCTGCGGTAATCTATTGGGGGTTAACGATTTTAATTGAACGACTGACTGGACTAATTGAAGTTCGAATTAATCGATTTAACAGAGGAGGTATCGCATGATCCAGTTGAGCAATATCTCAAAGTCATTTGGAGAGCAAGAGGTCTTGAAAAGTATAAGCTTAACAGTAAATAAAGGGGAAGTGGTTGTAATCTTAGGGCCTAGCGGTTCTGGAAAGACAACGTTGCTTCGCTGTCTAAATTATTTAGAAAAGCCAATGAACGGAAGCGTTCGTATAGGAGATTTTACAATGGACTATACACAACCCAGTAAAAAGAACATTTTCCAGCTTCGAAAAAAAACAGCTATGGTGTTTCAACATTACAATTTGTTTAAACATAAGAACGTGCTGGACAATGTGATGGAAGGACTGGTTATTGTTCAAAAACTGCCCAAATCAGAGGCACGGAAAAAAAGTGTGGAGGTTTTAAAAAAAGTTGGCTTGGGGGAAAAGATGGAGTTCTTTCCGAGCCAATTGTCAGGAGGACAACAGCAAAGGGTTGGTATCGCAAGGGCGCTTGCATTAAATCCAGAAGTGATCCTGTTTGACGAACCGACTTCTGCTCTTGACCCTGAACTCGTAGGTGAAGTGCTCGACGTGATTCGTAATATAGCGAAGGAAGGGGTCACGATGATTGTTGTAACTCATGAAATGGGCTTTGCGAGGGATGTTTCGAATCATGTGGTGTTTATGGATAACGGTCTCATTGTGGAGGAGGGTAGTCCTCAAACAATATTCGGGTCTCCAAAAGAAGAACGGACTAGGCAATTTTTAAAGCGAATTATGTAGACCTTCATTAATTTATTAGGAAATATAACAGATGGTAGCAAGAAGAAGACCTATTTTAACAAATTATTAATCGGAGGTTTTACAAATGAGTTCTAATGATGTCAATCTTCAAGAATATTCCAATACGACTGACAATTTGAAAACGGCGATTTGGGGGCTTAATGAAAATAATTTAACTTGGAAGGTAACGGCTGGACAATGGAGCGTTAAGGAGGTTCTATCCCATTTGCTTGATCATAATTTAATCACTTCTTTTCGAATAAGAGAAATCTTGTCTGAATCCAATACTACCCTCCCAGGATTTAATCAGGATAAATGGGTTGAAGGGACTAGAGCCAACGAGGGTTCAACAAGTGATATCCTTGATAGTTTCCAGTCTCTACTTAATTTAAACCTACATTTATTTAGAAGATTATCTAATGAGGATTGGCACAAAAAGGGTGTAAATATCAAAGGAGAGACTGTTTATCTATATGAAATTGTAAATTCCTTCATTAAACATGTTCATCACCATATTAGACAGATTGAACGCATAAAAAGTTCATATTATAGGTTGATTAATTGATTATTGGGAGGGAAACGGTTAGCTCCCACTACACATTATATAGTATTTCATAAGGTGAGTAACAGGAGTCGCTAACTGAGCCATTATCTTCCTCAAACGTTTTGGAGTGGGGAAATTCTGTCATAGGGGGATTGTCCACCTTAGGTAAATATGCAATGCAACCCAGACCTTATCAAATAGCAATTCAATTTTGGCACTGTATTGTTTCTAGCAATTTTCTACTTAATTAAAAAATGGTGTACGGTGTGGAAGGAGAACCCGCTAATTTTATAAATTATTAAATAACACTATATAAGGGAGAGATTCAAAATGGCTATTTTTACCGAAATAATAGCTACAACAGAAGACATACATAGTATTGATTCGCAACAGCTAATAACTCAACTAAGCAACGAACTTGCCGAGCTTTACCAAGTATCCGATGGAAGTGCTGACTTCAAACCTGAAGACGTAGAAGTTCCGAGAGCTGCTTTTGTGGTTGCTCGAATTGATGGTCATCCAGTTGGGTGTGGAGCAATTCGCCCGTTTTCAGAAAACACTGTAGAGGTAAAAAGAATGTATACTGCCCCTGATTATCGTCGAAAAGGTGTAGCTCAAGCCATTTTGGCAGAGATAGAACGATTGGCCCTTCAATTTGGCTACAGGAAGATAAGACTACAAACAGGGCCAAAACAACCCGAAGCAATTGCCCTATACGAACGGGTAGGTTACTATCGTATTCCAAGATTTAGTGGCGATTGGGAAGATATCAGCGCCTTTCAAAAGGATATTCAGATTTAAAATAGATTAAATTACAACTTAACTTTTCTCGAAATCCAACTTATATAAAAGCAGTGGATAACGTGTCTTTTACAATTGAAAAAGGTGAGACGTTTGGTTTAGTTGGAGAATCAGGTAGTTGAAAATCCACTTTGGGCGAGTTCTTTTGCAGTTAGAAAAACTAACGAGTGGAAAAGTATTTTTTCAGGGGCTTGATCTGTCAAAACTCTCTGCAAAAGAATTACGGGCAAAACGGAAACATATGCAAGTGATTTATCAAGACCCATATGGTTCTGTTAATCCACGTTGGAAGGTTGGCGACATTATCAGAGGGCCTCTTCCACATTAGTCGGAGCCACTATTTTTTTAAAAAGATTTTGTAGAGAGCCTTTTTAGTTAAAAGTAAATTGAAAGGGAGGACAAAAAGATGGGATAAGAATTATCAGTTGTAGTTTGGTCAAAAGAAGGTTGCCACTATTGTGGAGAGGTTAAACAATATTTACAAGAACAAGGAATTAAATATGAGACAATTGATGTTACTAATCATGATGAGCGTCGAGATATTTTAGAAGTTAAGTATGATGTCCGAAATGTACCTGTAGTTGAAATTGTCCAGGGTGAGGTATATGAGGGGGTAACAAAAGTAGGTATTGAACATCTTGAAAAAGTACTTGAGAAATTTAATAAAAGTAAAATTCCAGGATAATTCCGACTAAATTCTTGTTTTTAATAGGTTAAAACTTGGTGGATATAGTATTGATATATTGAATAATGGTATTTTAGTAAAATGCTATCGTTTAGATTTATAGGAAGGAGAATGCTATGAATCAGACAGAATTAGAGGCTCATTTGGTTTCTATTCGTCGTCATTTACATCAATATCCAGAATTATCAAAACAAGAATTCGAAACGACCAAGTCCATTCAAAAATGGTTGCGGGAACTAGACATTACGATTCGGAAAACAAATTTAGAAACAGGTGTCTTTGCTGACATAAAAGGAGGAAATAATGGTCCAATAGTTGCTATACGTGCAAATATTGATGCACTTCCAATCGAGGAAAAAACTGGACTTCCCTATGCTTCAAAAATAAAGGGGGTAATGCATGCTTGCGGTCATGATTTTCATACAGCGGCTCTTATTGGAGCAGCCTACCTTTTGAAAAAAAAACAGTCAGAACTGAATGGAACCGTGCGCCTGCTCTTTCAACCAGCAGAGGAATCAGGTGGAGGGGCAAAACAGGTAATAGTGGATGGGCAATTGGATGGAGTGAAGGCGATTATTGGGCTTCATAATAAACCAGAGCTACCTGTCGGGACAATTGGCTTAAAAGAAGGACCGTTAATGGCCGCAGTGGATCGTTTTCATATCGTTCTTTATGGTAAAGGGAGCCATGCAGCGATTCCTGAAAATGGAAAGGACCCGATTGTTACTGCCGGTCATCTTATCACTGCTCTTCAGACAGTTGTAAGTCGGAATGTGTCTCCGCTTCAAAGCGCTGTATTGAGTGTGACGAAAATAATAGGTGGCAGTACGTGGAACGTTATACCAGGTGATGTCATACTTGAAGGTACCATTCGAACCTTTGACACTGCTATTCGTGAAGACGTAAAAGCAAAATTCTATACAATTGTCGAAGCAATTGCCACAGCTTTTTCGCAGAAAGTTGAAATTGACTGGTTTTCAGGTCCACCACCACTTGTTAATCATAAGACTATAACAGAGATTGCTAGAAATTCTGCTAAGCAACAATCCTTGCAGGTTATTGAACCAGAACTATCAATGGCTGGTGAAGATTTCTCCTATTATCTTAACAATGTCCCAGGGACATTTGCTTTTTTTGGTACGAACGGGAACGAGGAGTGGCACCATCCTGCATTTACCCTTGATGAATCAGCTATAATAAAAGCTGCTTATTTTTTAAGTGACACTTCGAGAGAATTATTAGATCGACATTTTGCTATTCCTACATCATGAATGAAGTGTGAGTATTCCTTCAGGAGAATCTAATAGAAGATTAAAGATCTTCTTAATTCCAACTTGACAGATAGGGTTAATTAGTTTAATCTATTATTAAGATATGAATTTTCAAAAAATAAGCCGACTGGATTTCCAGTGGCTCTTGATTTCAAGGACAATGAATCGAGAACTTTGATGTTTATCTATTGGAATATTGCTAAAGAAAAAAAGAATGAGTATTATAACTTTTGTTATAATTAGAAATATTTACAGGGTCTATCAGACAACTGAAGGCTCCGACTCATAGATACTATGAGTCGGAGCTTTTTTTATTACATATGATTCAAAATATTTTTAGTTGTTTAATAGTTTGAAGCTTTTTTTGTCTATTAAACCAAGTTAACAGATAGGAAAAGTAGTATAAGGGGGTGGCATTTAAAATGTGTAACAACATACAAATGCTTTTTAATCGTTAAAGAAGTCAAATGATTGTTTATTCTATTTTATAAGGAGGAGAAGTATAGTGAGTGTTTCGGTGACGTCATTGAATAAAGCATTCATTAAGCTACACAAAAAAACACAAGTATTAAATGATATTAATTTCCAAATGAAACAAGGCGAATTCGTAACTGTTATCGGACCGAGCGGATGTGGTAAAAGTACACTGTTGAAGCTTATTGCCGGACTTGATAACGAATATGAAGGAACTATCAAAATCAATAACCAAGAAATTGCAGGACCAAGCATAAAACAAGGATTTATTTTTCAGGAACACCGTCTTTTTCCTTGGCTGACTGTGGAGAAAAACATTGCAGCTGATTTATCTCTTAAAGACTCTAAGATACGCAGCAGGGTTGATGAACTCATTGAAATTGTAAGATTGAAGGGGTTTGAAAAAGCATATCCAAAGGAGCTGTCAGGAGGGATGTCACAACGGGTGGCGATTGCCAGAGCGTTATTGCGGGATCCGGAGGTGCTGCTGCTTGATGAACCGTTCGGTGCACTTGATGCATTTACACGAACACATTTACAGGATGTGCTGTTAGAGATTTGGCAGCAAAAGAAAACGACTATGATTCTAGTTACGCATGACTTAGATGAATCTATTTATCTTGCTGATCGTGTCGTGATCATGAGTGCAAGACCAGGTCAAATCAGCAACATCATTCCGATCGATTTACCGCACCCTCGGAAAAGGGCGAGTCGGACATTCCAGGAATTTAGACAAAAGGTACTAAGTGAATTTGAAAAAGTAGAAGAACTTCAGTTGATTGAAGGCTCAGGAATTTAGAGGGGGATGGAAAAGATGATTAAGAAGTTGAAGGTTTCGGTTTTAATACTTACAGCAATTATGATAGTTATTTTATCAGGATGCTCATCAAAAACGACAAAAGCGAATGAAAAGAAAGGAAAGAAAGAAAATCTAACTGTCAACATAGGAATTCAACAAAGCCTGGGACCGTTATTAATCGCAAAGGAAAAAGGATGGTTTGAAGAAGAATTCGCAAAGGTTGGCGTAAAAGTAAACTGGACGGTATTTCAAAGCGGTCCGCCCCATTTTGAAGCAATGGCAGCCAATCGATTAGATTTTGGCGCAGTGGGTAATTCACCTGTAATTGCAGGGCAGGCAGCAAATATTCAGTTTAAAGAAATTGCAAATGTAAGCGATGGTCTTAAAGGAAATGCGATTCTTGTACGTAAAGACAGTCCGATTCAAACTTTAAAAGATTTAAAAGGGAAAAAAATTGCAGTGGCAAAAGGAAGCAGTGGGTTCAATGTATTGTACCGTGCTTTAGATAAGGCTGGATTGAAACCGGATGATGTCAAAATTATTCAATTACAACCGGATGAAGCACAGCCGGCGTTTGAAACAGGAGCAGTAGATGCTTGGTCTATCTGGGAGCCTTTCGTTTCACTTCAAACTCTAAAGAAAAATGCAAGAGTATTGGCGGATGGTAAATCATTGAATGTTTACTCACCGGGTTTTGTTATTGCACGTACAGAATTTACAAAAGAGCATCCTGATCTTGTTGTACGCTTTTTAAAAGTATTCGAAAAAGCGCGTCTTTTTGAAAAAGAAAACCGTAATGATGCAATCGGTTTGTATGCTAATGCGAAAAAAATTGATAGAGATGTAGTAAGTAGAGTACTCGAGAATAATCAATCTCTTAATCTGCCAATATCAGAAGACATTATTAAAGCACAGCAGGATACCGCAGATTTCCAATATTCCCTTAAAGCAATTACAAAGAAAATCGATACATCAAAGGTTGTCGATAATTCTTACATTAAGCAGGCATTAAAGGAACTGAAGAAAGAACAAATTAAGTGAGGTGATTTGGGATGAGCAAAGCAAAAGTAGCATTTCCATCCGATAATTCGGTTAGAGAATTTAGGAAACATCCAGTTGCTAAACAGTTGAAGGGCACTAAATTGCAAGGTCCTGGATTAATAATGGTACGCGGTATAGTGTTGCCTATCCTCATTATAGTTGTGTGGCAATTGGTAGGATCACTTTTACAGGTTTCTAATACGATATTGCCGACACCCTTAGATATTCTTCATTCATTTCAGGAATTAATACAATCGGGTGAATTATTTGGGCATTTAAAAATCAGTGTTACACGTGCTCTAATTGGATTTATATTAGGTGCAGGTTTAGGTCTTCTGTTTGGCATTTTGACCGGCCTTTCTAATAAAACAGAGCAATTTGTTGATCCTTCTTTGCAAATGTTACGAACAGTGCCCCATTTAGCATTATCACCCTTGTTTATACTTTGGTTTGGTTTAGGGGAATTATCAAAGGAATTATTAATTGCACTTGGAGCATTTTTTCCTTTATATGTAAATGCGTTATTAGGCATTCGCGGAGTTGATAAAAAATTATTTGATGTAGCGCGTATTTTGGAATTTAGTAGATGGAATCAAGTAACAAAATTGATTTTTCCGGCTGCTCTTCCAAATATTTTACTTGGGGTTCGTCTATCATTAGGCGCCGCTTGGCTAGGCTTGGTTGTTTCAGAATTGATGGGTGCAAGCGAAGGAATCGGCTATTTGATTATGGATGCAAGGCAATTTTCCCGCACTGATGTTGTTTTTGTCGGCATTATTATCTTTGCTCTTGGCGGTAAATTAGCCGATTCGATTGTTCGTATATTAGAATCTAGATTATTAAAATGGCGTGATAGTTATCAGGGAGAAAATGCTGCTTAATCATTAAAACCTATACGGGACAAGAGATTACTTTTGTAGATTCTGAAATTGAACAAAGGTTGAAACCTGCTATAGGCCAACTACTAGTACTATATAACAAAAAGAATTACAAGAAATTCGATAAACGTTAAATGACTAATGTATAGATAAAAAATAACTTTTAACAAACAGGGAGCGAAAAAATGGAAATTTTATGGTTTATTCCAACTCATGGAGACAGCCGTTATTTAGGAACAACTAATGGAGGACGCTTAGCTGATTTTTCTTACTTTCGTCAAGTCGCTCAAGCGGCTGATCGTCTTGGATATACAGGGGTATTAATTCCAACAGGAAGATCGTGCGAGGATCCATGGACGTTAGCTTCATCGCTGGCGGCAGTTACTGAACGATTGAAATTTTTGATTGCTGTTCGGCCTGGAATTATGTCTCCTTCTGTCGCAGCAAGAATGACTTCAACCGTGGATCGCATTTCAAATGGACGTCTTCTTATTAATGTCGTCACAGGTGGTGATCCAGTTGAATTAGCTGGTGATGGAATATTCCTTGCGCATGATGAACGTTATGAAGTAACAGATGAATTTTTAACCGTTTGGCGTAAACTTTTAGAAGGAAAAGAGGTTCATTATGATGGGAAACATGTGAAAATAGAAGGTGGGAAACTGATCTTTCCACCTGTTCAGCATCCCCATCCTCCTATTTATTTTGGCGGCTCATCGCCAGCTGGGCAAGCTGTTGCTGCAAAACATACAGATGTTTATTTAACATGGGGAGAGCCGCCTGCACAAGTGGAACAAAAAATAAAAGAAGTTCGCCTCTTAGCAGAGCAAGAAGGAAGAACAGTACGATTTGGCATTCGCTTACACGTAATTGTAAGAGAAACAGAAGAAGAAGCATGGGAAGCTGCTGATCGTTTAATTAAATATGTAGATAATGATACGATTGAGGCAGCACAACGTACCTTAGCCCGTCAAGATTCTGTAGGGCAGCAAAGAATGATGAAGCTTCATAAAGGAGGAAGAGAGACGTTAGAAATAAGCCCTAATCTTTGGGCAGGGGTTGGTCTCGTTCGCGGTGGAGCCGGAACAGCACTTGTTGGTAATCCAACGCAAGTGGCAGAGAGGATGAAAGAATATTTAGCGTTAGGTATCGATACATTTGTGCTATCCGGATATCCTCATTTAGAAGAAGCGTATCAATTCGCAGAGTTAGTATTTCCGCTTTTACCGCTGAAAAATAGAGACACGATCAACATCAGACAACAAAACAATCAGCCAATTGGAGAAATCATTGCGAATCAGTTTGTTCCGGAAAAAGTAAAATAAAATTTATTTTAGCAAAAAGGGAGGGATACATAGACCCCTTCCTTTTGTTTTGAATTAAAATATGAATTAACCGAAACTTTTGGTTAATCATCATTTTAATGGTTTGGCTAATGGTTGATCTTTTTCTTTACTTGTACATAAAGGTTATAGAGATTTCTGAAAATGTAATCATCAAGCAAGGACCTAGTGAATGGAGGTTATAAAATGATACCGGCAGGCAATATAAAAAGCAACATTGAGAGATTTTCAGGATTTGAAAATATTTATGACAAGTATCGCCCCGAAGCTCCGCAAAAAGTGGTTGAGGTGCTTACAAGTTATCTTAAAAGGAGACCCTCTCTCGTTGTGGATCTGGGCTGTGGTACAGGCTTATCCACTTTTATTTGGAAAAATCATGCCGATCAAATTATCGGTGTAGAGCCGAATAATGACATGATCAAAAAGGCTAGAGAAAAATTGAGTCATTTGAGCGACGCAAGCCATTTATCTTTTGTTTCGGGTTTTTCGAATCAATTAGAAATGGAATCTGGTACTGTAGACGTAATCACATGCTCTCAATCGTTCCATTGGATGGAACCTGTAAGTACTTTGGAGGAAGCATCTCGAGTTCTTAGGGAGGGCGGAATTTTTGCTGCCTATGATTGTGATTTGCCGCCGACCAGCAGTTGGATTATTGAAGATGAATATATCAGACTTATAAATAAAGCAGACACTCTTATCGCCAGGATCACGGAACAAGAAAACTTCGTAAGAAGATGGGATAAAGAGAAACATTTGCAAAATATCGCACACAGCCAAGCTTTCCGGTTTATGAAAGAGGTTGTGTTTCACAATTTGGAAACGTGTGACGCGAATCGTTATGTCGGTCTGGCGCTAAGTCTGGGTGGGCTGCAAACGGTTTTTAAACTAAGGTCATCTGACTTGAATGCAGATATCGAAACATTCAGAATGAAAGTAGAAGATCACTTCCAGGGGGAGACACTAGATATTATGTTCAGCTATAGGATGAGACTAGGAGTAAAGTAACTATTTACAATAAATAAACATTGATACAAGACGGCCTGGTTAGCTTGAAAACAATCATATCGAAATAAAGTCCCGGCATTAGAAATAAGGTAATTAATATGAAAGTCAGTTATGTGTCTAACCTGAACTGCCCGAAGTGTCATTCTGTCTATTGATATTGTTCATAATGTTTTTCGTAAAAACCCCCCGGATAGTTGATAATTAGTGAAAAAACAAGAAAATCTAATAGGTTCTTCCTCACTGGGGGAGTTTGTTGTTAATTAATCCGGATAAACAATTTTCACCTCTTTTTAAAGAGATTATTACCGAATATATTTCATTTTATAGACCTACTTTTCCCTCAAAAATTAAATCTTTTAATGGTTTTCTGCTGCTTGGATTCTCACGCGCTTGCAAATCCGCTTAGGGATTCTTTTTTGCCACGATAGCCAATGCTTATTACTGTATGAAGATCAAAATCATCCGGGACATTCAGCAAGCTACGGGCTTTATCCTTATCGAAACCCCCTATAGAGTGTATGGTATGTGAATTCTGATTTTAAAGAACGAGAGACGGCAAGAAAAGCCGAGAAGCGTTAGGCGGCTATTTGGAAGATCATAGTTGGATGAATCGTGTGTTGAATCGCACTTTCCAGAACGTGAATCAAATCGCTGCATGGGGCTATCCATTTCTGGTTGACGAAACAGGTGTTTCCCATCGAGGCACCCTACAAGGACCGGAATACATGAAGCTAATAAGAAAACAGATTCAAAAAGCCAAAGTCCGTATACTTGATCATAGCCCTGCTTTGGAATTGCTAGCTTATTAATATGGGGTAGCAGGTGCCACTGGAATTAACAATTAAACAAATGAAACATGGCGGGTTGATGCTGCAGCAGTTGTTATTGCGACAGGAGGGTGTGCTTTCCTTAGTAAAGCTCTCGGTACAAATGTGTTAACAGGAGACGGGTATTTGCTCGCTGCTGAAGCAGGAGCAAATTTTTCGGGAATGGAATTTTCTACGGCTTATTCGATTGCTCCTGCTTTTTCTCCCATAACGAAATCGGCTTTCTATACCTGGGCAACCTTTTATTATGAAGACGGTACGGTGATTGAAGAGGCTGGTTCGCAAAGAGGACGTTCCATTATTGCTCGAACGGTGCTGACGCAACCTGTGTATGCACGGCTTGATAAAGCGGATGAGAACATGAAAAAGCTATGCGTAACGCACAGCCTAATTTCTTTCTCTCGTTCGACCGACTGGGTATCGATCCATTTAAGCAAAAATTTCGGGTCACATTACGGTTCGAGGGAACGGTTCGGGGAACAGGGGGCATCCACATTGTGTATGAAACTTGTGCGACTCAAGTTCCAGGCCTTTATGCTGCGGGCGATGCGGCAACACGTGAGCTGATCAGCGGAGGATTTACTGGCGGGGGCAGTCACAACGCGGCTTGGGCTATGTCTTCCGGCTATTGGTCGGGAGAAGCTGCTGCAAAGTTTGCAATCAAGCAGGGTATCCACGCATCTGACAGAAATGCACAAGGCTTGTCGGTAGCTTCAGGTGTTCCCAAGGAGCCGTCTACACATTCAGGTGCACTGGATTCTCTAGAAATTGTGAAAGCAGTGCAAAACGAAGTGTTCCCGTATGACCGCAACTGGTTCCGAACCGGTGTTGGTATGAAAGAGTCTATTGATCGTTTGGACAGCATTTGGGCTGAGCTGAAGCGGGGGGATTCAAGCAAGAGATGGCAATATGGTTAGATTTCGTGAAGTTGCTCTTATGTCGGCAACTGCCAGATGGATGTATACAAGCGGACTGGAACGGAAAGAGACTCGAGGCATGCATCGCCGTGAAGATTTTCCAGCAATTGACCAAAGGCAGCGGTATCGTATCCTAAGTGGGGGATTAGATCACACATGGGCGAAACCGCTCGTGGATCAAAATTCCAAATCGTCCATAATGGAGGGAACCGTTACATGATTAAACTGTTAAGCAAAGAACGCTGTGTAAGTTGTAATCTATGTGTATCTGTTTGTCCTACCAATGTATTTGAAACTGTAGTGGGGGATGTTCCTACTATTGCTCGACAAACTGATTGTCAAAGTTGCTTTATGTGCGAATTGTATTGTCCGGTGGATGCTATATATGTAATACCACTAGCTGAACAATATCGGGTGGGGTAAAGGAAGAACGTCTACTACTTCATCTGACCAATCTTATATTGTTATGAAACGCATGCAGGATTCTCTTTAATGAATTCATAATTCAAAAAGGAACGATGCTGCTGAAGCTGCATCGTTCCTTTTTAAATATTATCTTTAACCTTGAGATGAATAGAAAGTTATCATTAGTTCCCTGCTACTACCTGATCCCATAAACCACCGTCACTATAAAGGTCATTTCCAACTTTGTTCCAGCCTCCTAAATAATTAGTGTCGAACAATCCTTCCGGTTGTTTAAATTTGTTGGCATAGTCTTTAGCTACGGCCGGATCGACTGAGCGGAAGCCGCTTTCAGCAAAAACCTTTTGTGCTTCCGGTGTCCATAGAAAGTTCAAAAATGCTTCTGCAACTTTTCGTGTACCGTGCTTATCTACATATTTGTCTACGATAGCAGCAGGATTTTCAATTGAAGTTGTGTATTTGGGAATAATCTCCTCATATTTCTTACCCGATTTGATACGGTCAAGCAGCTCATTTTCATAGGTAATAATGACGTCGCCAGTGCCTTTATCGAAGGTTGACATCGATTCCTCGCCACTTTTGTCCAATGATTTTACGTTTTTGTATATTTTACTGAGTAATTCCTTAGCTTGAGCTGGATCTTGTTTCGCCGTTTTTTCTTCCGATACTTTCAATCCTGCTCCATAAATAGCATTTACATCCCAGCGTGCCCCTCCAGAGGTTTTCGGATTGGGAAATAAGACTTGAACACCTGATTTGGTTAGATCAGACCAGTCTTTAATGCCCTTTGGATTACCATTACGTACTCCGAATACCGCTATTGATTTAGTAATTATGCCTCCATGTGGAACGCTTTTCCAGTCATGAGTAATCAATCCGGCCTTTACAATTTTGTTGATATCTCCTTCGAGAGATAAAGCGGCAATATCAGCCTCAAAGCCATTGGCAATGTTGAGTGCCTGCGCCCCTGAACCTTGATAGGACTCCTTGAATACCACTGTTTGCCCAGTCTTTTTCTTCCATTCTTTTTGGAACAAAGGGAATATTGCTTCAAATTCATCCTTGATTGTAGAATAACCGCCAATAGTAAGTGTAACAGTACCATTGTTTTTAGTAGCCGATTTTCCTGCATTTTCTGAATTACTTGGTTTACTAGAAGCAGAGCAACCAGAAAGTACTACTGATACAAGTAAAATAAGTATTGCGGAAAATGAAAAAATCTGGTTTTTTTTCATACTTTTTCTCCCCTTTAAATTAAATGTTATATAAAAACAGGCATTGGATCGATTTTAGATTGATTTTCCAACACTCGAGTTTCTGAAGGTGTGAACACGGATAGCTTATGGATTAATAGATTAACCTTGTCGCCCGGCTGTAAGGCTTTCTGATTAATTGCTTGATAGGCAAATAATTTGGTATTACTTGCAATCTCAATTTCCAGAAACCAGGAATCACCGCGAAAGTGCACCTGTTTGACCGTTCCTTCCTGCCCGGCACTTGCAAGATAGGATGTTTTTTCAGGACGAACCTCAATCCATTCGGGACGGATCAAAACTTGAACATCTGAAGTCGAATGTTTACTATTCTGATAGTCCGATAGTTCAGGAAAACCGGTGAGCGAAATTGGTACATCAAGTTTGTTTGATTCGCCGATAAAGGATGCAACGAATGCAGAAGCTGGATTGTTGTAGATCTCCCATGGTGTTCCCTGCTGCTCAATTGTTCCCTTTTGAACAATAATAATTTGATCAGCAACCTCTATTGCTTCATCTTGATCATGTGTCACAAAAATCGTTGTAATGCCAAATTCATTAATAAGGTTACGCAGCCACAGACGCAGTTCCTTACGAATTTTTGCGTCTATTGCGGCAAACGGTTCATCCAATAAAAGTAGTTGCGGTTCGGGTGCGAGTGCTCGGGCAAAGGCTACCCTCTGACGCTGTCCCCCTGAGAGTTGGTGCGGATATTTGTTTTCTTTACCTTCAAGCTCCATTAGTTTTAGAAGATAAAAAACCCTTTCCTTAATTGCAGTACGTTTCTGTTTTTTGACTTTCAAGCCATAAGCGATATTGTCAAAGACTGTCATGTGCTTAAACAAGGCATAGTTCTGAAAGACGAATCCAATGCCGCGTTCTTGTACAGATAACGAATTGGCCAGCTTGTCATTAAAATAAATTTCCCCGGAAGTTGGCTGCTCAAGGCCGGCCAGCATTCGCAAAATAGAAGTCTTCCCACCGCCGCTAGGACCCAGAAGTCCGACGAGATGTCCTCTTTCGATTTTAAAACTGGTTTTATTAATGGCTTGAAACGTCCCGAAATGTTTTTCCAACTCTTTGACTTCAATGTGCATGAAATTTATCTTCCTTTCTTTTTTTCATCCATTCCAAAATCAGCAGGACCGTTACGGAAAAGAGTCCGAGCAGCAGCGCGACACTGTTGGCGGCAACGATATTGTTGTCCACTGAATCTTGATAGACCAACGTGGTTGCGGTTTGCGTCTGATTGATGATATTACCAGATACGACTAATACAGCCCCAAATTCTCCGACTGATCTTGCAATTGTTAGAACCAGTCCGTAATATACCGCCCAGCGAATAGAAGGCCAGGTCACCTGAAAAAAGGTACGGAGTGGACCGGCACCCATGGTCGCTGAAGCTTCTTCGGAAGTGATACCAAGCTCTTCTATGACGGGAACAATCTCACGGATCATTAGTGGGAAGGTGACAAAAACTGTTGCCATCACCATTCCAGGAAGTGCAAAGACGATTTTTACTCCGGCATGTTCAAAAAACATCCCTAGTAGTGTATTTGGCCCAAAGAGCAGGATGATCATTAAGCCACCGATTACAGGAGAAACAGCAAATGGTAAATCGACAACGACATTGATCAAAGGACGAAGCCATTTTGAAATCCAGGTACCGCGTACGATTTCCAGTGAAAGCAGAATGCCAATTACAGTGTTCAGAAATACGACTATGATTACAACAATTAGACTTACTGTCAAAGCATGAATGGCTTCCGGTCGCTTTAAAGCTTCGAAAAATGGACCGGCTCCTTTTTGAAAAGCGCTAATGACAATACTGGAAAATGGCAAGATAAGAATTAAGACAAATATTAGTACAGTGATAGCAATGAAGAGCTTTCTCATATTTGTGTGCCCCTCCTTTTTTGAAAGACATTAACCAGTAATAAAACAATTAAAGAAATGGTTATCAGTACAATAGAAACAGCAGCCGCACCTTGGGTGTTATAGTTTTCAATCTCACCGTATATGTATACAGAAGCGACCTGTGTTTTTCCCGGAAGGTTCCCGGATATGAGCGAGATGGCTCCGAATTCTGATAGTGCCCTGGAAAAGGCCAACATGCTGCCAGCTATGATGCCAGGAACAACAGAAGGAAGAAGTACCTTGAAGAAAGTAAACACTTTACCTGCACCCAACGTATAACTGGCTTGTTCTTCAAACGGATCGAACTGCTCGATCATCGGCTGTACTGTACGAATGACAAAAGGAAACGTAATAAATACCATTCCGATAACAATTGCAACCTGATTGTAAAGTAGATTGATCCCTATTGATCCTAGCCATTTTCCAATTGGGCTTTGTGGGCCTAGGAGAGTCAGCAACATTAAACCCGAAACGGCAGTCGGCAGAGAAAAGGGAAGATCCACCATACTGCTAAACAGTCTGTTCCCCAAAAAACGGTAACGAACTAAAACGAAAGCAATAAAGGTGCCGATAACAGCCTGAATCAAGGTAGTTAAAATACTAAGTTTGAAGGTTAAAAGAATTGCTTTCCAGGCAATGACACCGGAAATTTCTTTCCAAAAGGGCTCCCAGCCCAGAGAAAAACCTTTCACATAAACTGCTGATAACGGCAAAACGACAAGGATGAGAAGATAACTAATAAGGATGGACCGCTTCGCCGCTCGATAACTAATTATTTTCATATTAACACTCCAATTTATAGTATTCATACCAGATTAGTATGAATTAAATTATATTGATAATAGCAACATCGCTATGAAGTTGTCAATAAAAAAAAAATATTCTAATAATTTTTGTGATTGGTATGTTGGCCAATAACCAGTCTGCTAAGGAAGCCTACAAAGTGGTAGTGTAGGGGTAGTTACAGAAGGAAAAGAATGGTGAGTACTCTTCTTTAACCATCAGTGTTGGCATAAAGGGGAATCCATAATTGTCAACACTATAGAAGTAGTCATTTAAAACGGAGAAAAATTTTAATTTGGTATTTCGAGGAAAGTCAAATTATCTGACCTGGTCAGTCCTACTTATAAAAGGTAACGACCTTCCGTATGTCGGATAGGTCTTATAAATTACATAATCTATCGAACTCGTAAATTCTTTATTTTATTTTTCTTAAGGACCTGTATTCCGCTTCAAGTTCATTTAAAGTAAGCTCAAAAAGATGTTTGTCATCTTTTTTATATGCACCCAAGGTAATCAATTTATTCATCAAGTAATGTTTTTTCATCTCAACTGCATCCCGAAGTAAATTCTTCATTCCAAATCACCTCCGATAATCCAATATTTTATTTTTTAATTATAGATATACTTTTAAATATATTATTCTTATAGATTAACTATGAATTAAATGCGACAAACTTATGATATCTCCATATTCCTTTGTTTACTAGCATATTTCTCAATAAAAAAGCAGCATTGTTCAGCAATGAATTCTTTTTCATTATCCATGGAAGCTACGTGATAGGAGTTATACAGTGGAATGATTTCTTTGAAGTCAGATTGAATACGAGCCATAATATGATCTGTATTTTCTGGGGGAACGACATGGTCATCCACTGATTGAAATGCCAACACCGGACTTGTGACATTTGATAGCTTTCCGGTTGTTTCATCCATTAATGACAGCAGCTGCTTGATGGCTTTGATAGGTGTTTTTTCATATACAATTTCATGTACGCCGGCTGCCTTAATATCCGGTGATCCTTCATCTATAAATCGAGGCTCCTGTTTCGTTTTAAACTCCTCCATTACAGGAATAGTCGTCATCGCAGCATTTATCAGTACTACACCTTGGATGTCGGGGTATTTACTAACAAGATCTATTGTTAAGGTTCCGCCCATGGATTGACCGATAATAAAGATATCACGGCACTGTTTTTGTAAAAAGAGATATCCTTCTTCAAGACTTTGAATCCAATCTTGGTAGTTGCATCTTTCCAAATCTTCATAATGTGTGCCATGACCTTTTAATCTTGGACCGTAGACTGTATAACCATGAGATGCAATATACTCTCCTAAAAAACGAATGCTTTGGGGAGTTCCAACAAATCCGTGGGAAATCAGAATTCCAATATGATTTCCTTTAAAAAAAAATGGTTCTGCTCCTGGTAAAATTGGATATTTTTCTAGCATATAAAATCTCCTTTCCTTTTTGAGTTTCCCTTTTTTGAAAAAATAAAGCACCTTTCTCAATAGAGTTAGGTGCTTTTGGTAGACCAATCAGCTATGCATTTGATAAATTAACATAATCCTATACCAATTATTCCGATGAGTCAAGTGGGATTACAAAATAATTCTTCGAAATATTTCAATAAATCCATTGACAACTGTTTCATGGGAATTTATAGTTTAACTCAAAATCCAGTAAATAAGTAGGTAAAGTTTGATATATTTTTCCCTATCTTTTTACACTAAAACAATATTCAGTTGTGATTATTAAGTTTTATATATAAAAGATAGACGGTGAATTTTGTGAAAACATGCCAACTGGATCTCGGAGGCCTTAAACTTTTAAGATTTCACCATGAACTTGGACTTAATTAATAATAAAAAAATTTTTTCTTACTTGACTGATTGGAAATGTAGGGATAAAATAAATCTGGATAAAATATTTAAATTTTCAATTAATTAAAATAAATTTAAATGTCTAAGAAGAGTATTAAACAATAATAAGTTTTATAAATTCTATTAAAAATTCCTCAAACTACATAAAAAAACGCTGGTCGGACTACCGAAGGCTCCTTTCTCTTATTTCATGAGATTAGGGGCCTTTTTTTACACTTTATTCCGACTAAATGAATAGGTTTAATGAGTTTGGTTGTTGTTTTTTATGGAAGGAGCTAATTACAAGTTGATTTAATCCCTCAGAAATTAAAACCAATACTACAATGGGTTATGTTAGTACCTTGTCAGATAACTGAAAGGAGTTGAATTATCATGTGTTGTGAAAGCGAAAGAATGAGCTGACACACATTGTATTGATTACACAAATCTTTGATAAGTAATGGCAGCTATCAAGTCAATTTGGGATCCTATCTTCACAGGAGTTACCGAATCCTTTAAATGTCTTCAAATCAGCTGTGGAATTAGCTCGATCCGGTCAACTTTTTGAATATATTAGTGAAAGTACTAAAGTAAGGAGTGCATTTTATATGTCAGAGATCAATTTAAGCTCACTCAATATTTATAGAAAGCAGTTAGGAAAGGACCCTTTGAAAAAGAACGGAAATCTAAACCTGCCTGATTTACAGTTTTTTAATTGGTGCAATCAACAATACAGATTAAACAGGGGGATATATAATACAATCGATCAATGGTTTTATGATAATGGGATCACGGAAGTTCTTTCTCGTCGAATTTATATATTATCATTTTTAAGATTCGTTATGGAAACAAAATCAGAGTCTCAACAGCATAAATTTATTCGATTTGGCAGTGGGGGACTTACAAAACAGCTTACTGATTTTCTAACCATAATAGATAAAGAAAGTAAAAAGCCGAGCCTATATTTGTTTACAAATCAGAAAAAGTTGTAGTTGGATTAACCGAAGCGGAGCAACGTGAACAATTGTATAGATTCGCTACGGATGTTGTACCGATACTAAGACATGAGATTCCCGGCACAGTATGGACAGTAGGAATGTGGTTATTACAACCTAATAGTGAGAATTTAAAAGCTGATTGGTTAACCAAAAGCTTCTGAATGCTTTGGCATTTAGAAGTTTTTTTGCATTCTAAGAAAGGGAGGGCATTTAAATGGAAGTAAGGTTGATTAAAACATATACTACCATAATTAAATTAGGAAACTTTCAAAAAGCAGCCAGAGCATTAAATTACTCGCAGCCAACGATTACCTTACATATAAAGAATTTAGAAAAAGAACTCGGCGTAAAGTTACTTGAGAGAGGGAAAACCATTGAGATGACTGAAGCTGGCCGCCTTTTTTATGAAAGGGCTAATGCTTTATTAAGGGAATATGATCACCTTGATAAAACCATTCAGGATTTGGAAAAGGGGGATGCAGGATTAGTGCGTTTAGGTATATCTGAACCTAATGCAAGTCTGGAGTTTCCGAATATTTTATCGGAGTTTTCAAATCTTTATCCAAATATAGAAATTACGATTAAAGTAGCAGAGGACAATATTCTCAGTGATATGCTTCACCGCGATGAACTTGATTTTGCTATTTGTGCTGAACCTGAAATTTCATTTGAAAATTACTTTAAGCCTTTATACATTGATGAATTGATTCTTTTAGTTGATGAAAACCATAAATTGGCATCAAAAATATCCGTCAAAATAAGTGAGTTAGAAAAAGAAACATTCATAGTTACTTCAAAAAATAGCCCTATGAGAATGAAAATGGAACAGGTAATTGTAGAATCCATAGGTACAAACTACAAAAAAATGGAAGTGAGCAGTAGTATGTCTCATAAATATTATGTAAAAGCAGGACTAGGGATCTCCTTTTTTACAAAAACAGCACTCGCTACTCCTTTTCCAGGAACAAAGATCGTAAAAATAAAAGATTTAGATGCTTCCATTGGCATTGGATTATTGAGTAAAAAAGTGAACTCTTGCTTTGGGAAAGCGACCAATCACCTACTTACAATGATTAGTGACTATTATGAAAAGAAAAATTTAAAGCATCAGCTCAAACAATTTATATAAAGGCGCTTGAAATTATTCAAACGCCTTTTTTAATAGAAAAGGGATGATTCACTTTAGCTTTGTTTATCATTAGCCAGAAATAATAGAGCCTGTTCTGCCAATTTAGCAAAATATTTAGCACTTGGTATAATGGCAGCTTCATCTAAAATGAATTTCGGATGATGCAATCCATGTGTACCCGATACCCCAATGTTTACAAAGGCACCTTTTATTTTTTGCTGGTAATAGGCAAAATCCTCACCTCCGGAAGAAGGTTCCACTTCCACTACTTTGTATCCATTTTTATCGGCGACTTCTTTAGCAAATTCTGTCCAATCGGCATCATTATTCACGGAAGGGGGACCTGGGTGCCATTCAAAAACTGCTTCGGCTCCAAAGCTATAAGCAATTCCCTTTATAAGTTTCTCCATTTTTAACGGAATAACATTTCTGACTTCTTCATTTAATGTACGTACAGTTCCTTCTATATAAGTTGTTTCGGGTATCACGTTCCAGGTATTTCCGGAGTGAATTTGCGTTACGCTGATCACAACATTTTCACTGGACTTAATTTCTCTACTAACAATTGTTTGCAGTCTAGAAATAATATTTACTGCCACAATGATGGGATCAATTCCTTCGTGTGGTTTGGCCGCGTGTGCACCTTTTCCTACTATTTTTATTTCAAATCGATCAACCCCTGCAGTTAGAACACCGGATTTTGTTCCCATTGTCCCAACCTTTGAATGCGGGTCATTATGCAATCCAAAAATAGCCTGAACATTCTTTAAGCCGTCTGTAGCTAGGACAGATTTTGCACCATGGCCTGTTTCCTCTGCAGGCTGAAATAAAATTCTAACGGTTCCTTTTAAACTTTTTTCCTGCTTTTTTAATAAATAGGCTGCCCCTAAAATAACGGTTGTGTGAAAATCATGACCGCATGCATGCATAACCCCGGGAATTTTTGATTGAAAAGGAAGGCCGGTTTCTTCTTGAATAGGGAGAGCGTCTATATCAGCTCTGATGGCAACAACAGGGCCGTCTAACTTGCCGGAAATCTCCGCTATAACTCCTGTTTTAAGAGGTAGATCCAAAACTTTTATTCCTGCTTCTTCTAACCAGGATCTGATTTTCCTTGACGTGTTTACTTCTGCATTGGATAATTCCGGTTCCTCATGAAGATTTCTGCGAATGTTAATTAAGTGTTCCTCAAGGGTATCGTGTATTTTTGATAGTATTTCTAATGTCATTTGATCACTCCTAATCTAAAGTCTATTTTCCTATAAGATTACTCTGAATTAACTGAATAAACAACAGCTAGTAACTTTAAAATTAATAAACTTATCTATCAGAATTCCTAATTTTACACAAAAAACCGGCAGATGTTATGCTATTTATATTCCGATTAAACGAACTGGCGTACTTGGATTAATTTATCTACCTATTAGTTAATTTTTTATGGGAGGTTAATAGATGCTTAAACAAATTGTGGTTCGGGAAGCACTGAAAGAGGATAAAGAGAGTGTTCAGCAATTGTTGTTTGCCAGTTACAAACAATATGAATCTGATTTTACTAATCCACAAATTTGGTCGGATTACCTGGAAAATATTAGAACATCTGTTTATAACGAACAGGTGGATAAGATACTTATTGCAGAAAGTGATGGTGAGATTCTCGGGTCCCTTCAGCTTTTTCAATCATCGGAAAAAGCCTACAATAGACTGGACCTTCAAATCCATTCACCCATTGTTCGGTTATTAGGGGTACATCCGAAAGCCAGGGGGCGTGGTGTTGCACAAGCCTTATTAAGGGCTAGCGCGGATTACGTAAAATCACAGGGTGCAACAACCTTATATTTTCATTCGAGCGACAGGATGTATCAAGCAATCAAGCTGTATAAATGGTTGGGCTTTAAACGGGATCTTTCAAAAGAGTTTTATAACCATGATATTTTGGTTAAATGCTTTCGATTAGATCTCCAAGCTAGTTCATTAAATAAAGAAAAATTTTTTTCAAAACCAAGTTGACAAATGGGATTAATGTGAATATAATCAAAAACAAATAGTCAATTAAATTAGAATATTAAAAACGCCGATTGGTCTTCCAAAGGCTCCTGTTAAAAAAACGGGAGCCTTTTTTATTTATTATTTTAGCTATAGTCCTATTAAATTATTTTTTTAGTAAAACGTTATTTTAAAACCGAGTTTTTTAATAGGAATAATGAGTTATAGAAAAAATACATTCAAGAAAGGGAGAATAACTGATGAGTAAAGTAACAATTATTTCAGGAAGTCCTGCTGAACAAACGAGATTAAATGGGGTATTTGATTTTGTTGTAAGCTATTTTGAGGGTGTTAATATAACGCCTGATTTAATCAATATCCGCAATCTTCCGGCACAAGATTTAATCCAATCGAAATTTGATGGCGAAGAAATTGTTGAGGCCAATAAGAAGGTTGAGGATTCAACTATTATTGTGATTTTGACTCCTGTTTATAAAGCATCCTTTACTGGAGTTTTAAAAACTTACTTGGATCTGCTTCCGCAAAATAGTCTTGAAAATAAAACGATTTTGCCCATTGCAATCGGAGGAACATTTGGCCATCTTTTAATGATTGATTATGCACTTAAGCCGGTGCTGGCAGCTCTTGGAGCAACCCACATATTAAAAGGATCTTTTATTTTAGATAGCCAAGTAAAAAAACTTGGTGGTAATCGTTATGATTTAGATTTAGAAGCTAAAAATCGATTAGAAACATCATTGAATTTCTTAAAGACATCTTTATCTTCTGAAAAGAATGTTACCCGCTCCATTGTGTAATGAAATAAACAGCTGCCGGTCTATATATAACTTATTTTTTCAAGGAGGGGAATCAGGTGGGATTACGACTAAGCATTTTGGATCAAAGCGTCATCGCTGAAAAGGAAACAGCAATTGATGCGTTTAACCATACGATTGAATTAGTCCAGAAGGCAGAAGCGTTGGGGTACCACCGCTTCTGGGTATCTGAGCATCATAATTCTGATAAACTGGCTGGATCAGCCCCAGAAGTCTTAATATCCCATCTTCTGGCAAAAACCAATCGAATTCGAATTGGTTCAGGAGGGGTTATGCTGCAGCATTACAGTCCATATAAAGTTGCCGAAATCTTTAATGTGTTAACTTCTTTAGCTCCAGGGAGAGTGGATCTTGGATTAGGGAAAGCTCCCGGTGGACTTCCGTTATCAACAAAAGCCCTTCAGGAGGGATTATCAGAAAAAACGAAAGAGATGTGGGAAAAACTAGTTGATTTAAAAAAGTTTGTGTTCAATAAGATTGAACCATATGACCCTTTTTATGGACTGAAAGCGGAGCCTGTTCCTTCCAATCCTCCGGACCTTTTTTTATTGGGTGCAAGTGCATCAAGTGCTAAACTCGCTGGAGAATTAGGATACTCCTTTGTATTTGCCCAATTCATTAATAGTAATGAGGCTATCCTCGAAGAAGCATTTGAGGTATTCAGCCGTCTGCAGGAAAGGAAAAAAAAATCAGAACCGATCTCTTTTATTCTTGCTCTTTCGGTGATTGTGGCTGACACAGATGAGGAAGCAAAGCAGCTGGTAACCAATTCGGAAATTTTTAAAGTCCATCTTGAAAGCGGTAAGACAGTTACAGTTGGGAGTATCGAGCAAGCAGAGATTTTTGCCCAACAGGCAGATGAAAACTATCGAATTGAAATACAAGAAGCCAGCATTATTCATGGTTCAAAGGAAACGGTGAGAGAAAAACTGCTTCATATTCAAGATATCTACGATTTGGATGAAGTTATTATTTTAACTCCCATTCAAAATTTTGAAGATAGACTTAAATCCTATGTACTCTTAAGTGAAGCATTTTCAGAAATTTCTGTTCCATCAAAATAGCTGTATAAAGGAGCGAGGAAATTGACAAAAAATAAAAAACTTAAACTCGGGGTTATGCTTCATGGCGCCGGGGGAAATATGGCGTCTTGGAGATCTAAAAATGCACCTGCTGACGCGAGTGTGAATTTCTCCTTCTATAAGCAATTAGCACAAAAAGCAGAAGCGGCAAAACTTGATTTGGTTTTTGTGGCCGATGGTTTATATATTAACGAAAAATCCATTCCACATTTTTTAAACCGCTTTGAACCGCTTACTATCTTATCTGCTCTTGCTTCGGTAACTTCTCATATCGGTTTAGTAGGGACTCTTTCTACATCTTATAGTGAACCTTTTACAGTGGCAAGGCAATTTGCATCACTTGATAGGGTAAGTGATGGCCGGGCTGGGTGGAATGTTGTAACCTCACCTCTTGAAGGGTCAGCCAAAAATTACAGTAAGAAGGAACATCCTTCTCATTCATTGCGTTATAAAATTGCAGATGAATTTTTGGAGGTAGCCAATGGTCTCTGGGATTCATGGGAGGATGATGCTTTTATCAGGGATAAAAAGACAGGTGTATTTTTTAACCGTGATAAAATGCACCGCTTGAATCATAAAGGAGAATTCTTTTCGGTTGAGGGTCCTTTGAATATCAGTCGTTCAAAACAGGGGCAGCCCGTAATTTTTCAAGCAGGGTCCTCTGAACCGGGAAAAGATTTGGCGGCAAAGTGGGCAGATGCTGTGTTTACGGGACATGACAATATTGAACAAGCGAAAGAATACTATCAGGATGTAAAAAAACGGGCAGTATCCTTTGGTCGGTCTCCAGATGAAATCCTTATCTTTCCCGGTATTAGCCCTATCATCGGTCGCACCAATGAAGAGGCAGAGAAAAAATATTTGGAAATCGCGAGTTTAGTTACTGTAGAAGATTCCTTAAATTATTTAGGTCGTTTTTTTGACCATTTTGATTTTTCGCAGTTTCCTCTTGATGATCAATTCCCGGAGATCGGAGAAATTGGTAAAAATAGCTTTAGGAGTACAACCGACAAAATCAAGAAAATGGCCAAGGAGGAACATTTAACTCTTCGTCAAGTAGCTATTCGAGTAACTACACCTAAGACCACTTTTTTCGGAACACCGGAAAAAGTTGCCGACCTCATACAGCAATGGTTTGAAGAAGGGGCTGCAGATGGGTTTATGCTTGGCAATGCTGTTTTACCTGATGGTCTCGATGATTTTATCAACTATGTGTTGCCGCTATTACAAGAACGCGAACTTTTTCGTACGAAGTATGAGCATGACACATTAAGAGGTAACCTTGGAATTACCGTTCCAGAGAATCGTTATAGTAAAGAATTTCATTTTAATAAGTAGGGAAAAAGATTCTCTGAATTCAAGTCAGTAGTTAACAAAGAAAGGATGATAAAGATGGCACAAAATAAAAGGATGATTATATAGAGAAAATGGGCCAAACTGCAGCCTATACTCTTACAAATAGAAATGCCCCGCAATTGTTAGACACAACTAACGACTACGGGGTGTTTTTTGTGACCAAGCCTCTTTTAAAAGCTTCACACCAAACTGGATTTCATCACAAGTAAGATTACTAAACCAAGTTTAAGAATTGGTTCATCAGAATGATTTTTAATGAAGTAAATTAAGGTAGGATACACTATAACACCAAAAAAGGAAGCACGCTCGATTAGCCATTCCTCTGAACGATTTAGATGTATCTTAACTAATAAGGACAGACCTGACTGCTCCCCAATAATGGATATATTTTGTTGGAAGTATTTTTTAAATTCTGAAACTATGCAGTGCATTTTTCGCTTATACAAAATGGTCATCCAAAAATAGCTGGTTGGCCATATAACACGAATAGGGAGTTTAGTAAAAAAGATTTAAAATGAAAATTGATTCCCATTCCTTTGTATAAATGAGATAGGTTCTTGGAAACAACTTTTTTGACTTTCCTCGAAGGTCCCGTAACACTAATTGAATTTTTTTGTAGTTATCATCAGGTCCTACAATTTTGTTCCTGATAACACCGAACCCCAAAATGGCCGACTGCCTCAATGCTGAAGTAAAGAGAAAGTATACTCTTTTTTATTTGCAGTCATTCTATCAAAACAAAGTCGAAGTAATTTAATTGTGGAAAAATATCATGTTATATTATCTTACATAAAAGTATTTAGGATGTAGAAAGGGTGGTATTCTAGTTGTAGATATTAATTAAGGAGTGTTTGCTTTGAATAAGTCAAAAAATATCAATATGTTTTCCTTTTTTATAGTAGTTTTAAAAGTCGCATTCTCTAAAAAATCCCCAGTTTTATATTAATAGTCATTATGTTTGCTTGAAATAATTACACGAAGTTTATTTATCAGAACGGGATCATTATTTTAATCAAAAGCAGTTTGCTGATTTCTTATCGGAACATGGCTGAATTATGGTAAACGTAAATTAAATGTGAATTACAGTCATCAAAAAATACTAAAAGCAGAATTTTGACTTGCTGGTACCCCCTATTGGAGCAAGGATACAGTCGAAGAGTTTAGCTAGCAGGAGGAAGAACGATTGAAAAAGGATTAAGGTAGGGTAATAAAAGGATAACTCTGGAATTATAGCTTGGGAGAGGTTTCCAAGCTATTTTTTAATCTTGTGAATAAACCAGTTATTTAATTTGCGGTTTCCTGTTTTTGTATCGAAAAAACTGAATATACAGGCAAAAAGAAAAAGATGATATTTTCACATTCCTAAAATTTCGCAATTTAAAATAAACCCTATATCAATATCCATAATTTTGGTAATATATTTATAGAAGCTAGTTTCAAAAGGAATAGCTAAATACCTCAAAAATGATTTAGCAGTATTTAGCGATATGGATCTAGGTAAGCGGGTACAAATTATTAAAAAGAGCTATTTCTTCTTAAGAGGATTCAAGTCTTTGAAAAAACATGGTGAGATAAGATGCATCTACATATATTTGAAAGGCCTTTCAAGGGCGAAGGCATTATAAAATAAACCATAACAAACCGCTTAGTGTAAATTGGAGGGAATAAAATGATATTTATGGCAAAAAGGATCGCAGAATTAGGGGATCATATCCTTTTTAAGAATGGAGTAAAAGGGATCGTTGAGAAGGTTAATGAAAATTCAGTCATTGTGAATATAACCGAAAATAAAACGGAAGTGGAGTTTGAAGGAAATAGAACTGTTGTAGCACATAAAAATTACAAGGTTATCCATGATGCATGAAGTGAAAGAAAAGTCAAATAGACACGATTTTATACGACTTTTTTGGACAAGCAATCTAGCAAAAAAATGAAAATGTAAGCGTTTTCCCTTTTGATAAACTTAACATCATTCGTTTAATAATGTGGAAACCAAGGATGAAATAGAATTAAAAGAAAAACTTCATATAAGTAAGAAATGCTGGGTAGTTTAAATCACTAGTCGGGTTTCTTATGGGGAATTCGATTAATACTTCTATAAAACGACATTTACGACACCGGTCATCCTCCAATATTAAAAATGGACTTTTCATTTTTAAACTACCACTAGAGGTATGGTACACTGTTAAGGACTATTAAAGTATATAGACAGAGGTGTCCTAAAGTGAAAACAGTCCTAGTGATCGGCGGAGGTATTACCGGATTATCTGCCATGTATGAATTGCAAAAATGGAAAAAAATGAATCAAGCCGGAGTTAGGCTTATTCTTATAGAAGCATCAAATATGCTTGGTGGAAAAATTCGGACTGTAAAAGACAGCGGGTTTGTGTTAGAAACAGGAGCTGATTCCATTGTAGCCCGTAAGGCGAATAATATGTCGTTCATTAAAGATCTCGGTTTGGAGAGTGAAGTTGTTTACAATGCTACGGGCCGTTCTTTTATTTATACTGATAGGGAATTAAAGCCAATCCCTTTTGATTCCGTTTTTGGAATACCCGCAAGTGTAGAATCATTAGCTAAAAGCACACTTATCTCTCCCGAAGGAAAAGTGGAGGCACTGAAAGATTTTTATACAAAAAATGAAACATTCACAAAAAACAATTCAATTGGCGAATTCCTTGAGTGCTTTCTTGGAAAAGAATTAGTTGATAAACAAATTGCTCCAGTTCTTTCCGGTGTCTATGCGGGTAACCTTAGCGATTTAACGATTGCTTCGACACTTCCGTATTTACTTGATTATAAAGAAGAATACGGCAGCATTATAAAAGGTTTTGAAGCAAATAAGAAAAAATTCCAAAGCAGTGGGGAAAAGAAGTTTCTTTCGTTTAAAAATGGCCTGAGCTCGTTGATTGATACGTTTGAGCGTAAGCTTGATGAGGTTGAAATTTTAAAGAATACAAAAGCCGACAAGATCGAAAAAAGTAACAATCGTTATCATGTATTGTTAGACGATAATGAAATCATTGAAGCGGATAATGTCGTGCTCAGTATTCCCCATACCGCTGCTGAAAAATTATTTAATGATGAAAAAATGGTTAAAGAATTTACGGTTTTTAAAAATAGTTCACTTATTAGTGTGTATGTAGGTTTTGATGTACCGGACAGTATCCTTCCCGTAGACGGAACCGGTTTTATTGCGGTAAACACCAATGAATTGTCGTGTAACGCTTGTACATGGACAAGCAGGAAATGGGAACATACCTCAAAAAGTGGAAACTTGCTTGTAAGGCTGTTTTATAAAAGCAGCCATCCGTCATTTATTGATTTAAAGGTAATGAATGAAGAACAACTGCTTCAGGTTGCCCTTCAGGATATTGATAAAAGCCTTGGGATTACCGCTGAGCCTGTTGTAAGCGAAGTAACAAACTGGACAGAACAGATGCCGAATTATTTGATTACCCATCCAAAAAGTGTGAAAGATATCGAAAAAAATCTCTCAGAAACTTATCCGGGAGTCATCCTTGCGGGGTGCTCGTATTATGGGGTTGGTATTCCGGACTGTATTGAAAACGGGATTAATACTGCACGGAAGATCATTCAATTTCTTAAATAGAAGGAAAAAGTTCCAAAGGCTGTTCCGATAATCCCAACTCTGTATTATTTCATATGTATATCATCCTCTATTTTATTGATAAAATTAATTTACTGCTTAAGAGATGATTACGAATTTTATGATTTTATTTAGATTCAACAATTTAAAAAAAAACAGTCACATTGCCAAATAATAGATGGGATAGTATACACTCCAATAGCACATTCTGAATATGAATTAAAAATTCAGGGAGGGATACGATGAGCGAATTATTTGGTTTTTTCGAGGATGAGAAGGAAGATAGAAATGAGAAAGTGGAAGCCGTTGACGATAAAAAGCTGCTTCTCCGACAAGAAGAGTTGGATATTGACAAAGATCGTTTTGAAACCGGCGAGGTAATCCTGTCCAAGGAAATTGTAGAAGAAACAAAGGCTGTTGATGTACCGGTTATGCATGAGGAAGTTGTAATTGAGAGAAGGGCTATCAACCATGAAATGAGTGATTCCCCAATTGGTGAAGAAGAAACCATTCACATTCCTGTCAGCGAGGAAAGAGTAGAAGTTGGAAAACACACAGTTGTAACAGGGGAGGTTTCCGCTTATAAGCGTGAAGTGGAAGAAACACGTCATGTGGAAGAAACTCTTAGAAGAGAAGAAGCGCGTGTGGACACTACTGGTGACCCTAATATCGTGAATGATGAGGAAATTTCCCGTTACGAGTAAAAATATAAAGAAAAAACACCTCGTAAATCACGATTTGAGAGGTGTTTTTTCAAACGTGATTGAAAAATGGTTATAGATGCCTTAATTCAATTACCGAGTATGGAGGATGCAATATGGCAGTGAATATGGGCAAAGAATCAGACCGTTTTTTTTCTGAACGGAATCAAGAGGGGAAGTTTAAACTTCGTAAAGAACAATTGGATATTTTAAAAAAATGGGTAAAAACAGGAGAAGTAACCGTTCGGAAAGAGATAATCACAGAGGAAAAAACAATTGTCGTGCCGGTAACCCGAGAAATCCTTGTAATTGAAAATAATGCTACTGATATAAAAAATCCGGATTTTATAAGTGGACAAACAGAGACTATCCGAATACCAATTAGTGAAGAACGTATTGAAGTGATTAAACATCCAACTGTTTTAGAAGATATCGAAATTTACAAACGGAAATTCCAAAAGATTGAGCATATTGAAAAGACCTTGAAAAGTGAAAAAGTGCATGTGGAAATCGTGGGGAAGGCTAAAGTTTGTGACAAAGAAGGTCCGTAAGAGCACTTCTAACTAAGTAACGGTTGAGATCGCAATGCCAAATAGAATTATTTCATAGGAAAGATCTTTTTAACAAGGAATTACCAATGAAAATACAAAAAAAGTCCCAAGCGAAAAACTACTCTTGGGACGTAAGAAGCAATTTTTTTAAAATTAACGCTTTAACCGGTTAAGGACACGTTCTTCGAAGTTTGCTTGATCTATATCCAATCCCAATATTTCATTTCTAAATGGCTTGAACCGTCCATTTTTCACTTCTAACGTAAAATATCCCCTTTGACTTAAAAGGTTAATATCTCCAATAATATTTTTCCCGCGTACAGGGTCGAACAAATTAACTAAATTAGGATTGCTTGGATGGGCTCTGAACCTGCAGCCTTGTTCCACACAAACTCTAACAATGTTTCTTACCTTTGGATGAGCAATACTCTCAATTTTCTTGTTTAAATCGTCATTGGCCATAATTATTAACCTCCTTTCCAGTTTAAACGATATGCGGCTATGGAGGATAATATGCATTTTTTTCAAAGCAAACTATTAGTCTATGTTAACTACACAAAAATATGAATCGATTAGGAATTAAATACAATTTATTAACTAATTTTCAGAAGTATGTTGGAATGGATGATTTCTTTTTTTATTTCTTCATTATTAAAAACATTATTTTTATCGTTGGAGCATTATGCTAAACTGGACGGAAATGACTCATAAAAGTAAAACCAATTGATAAAAAAGATTACTATAGAACTAAAACTAAAAAAGAAGGTGTTACTATGATTCACATTGTAAATGGGAATGTAGTGGGGAGTAAGATAGGAAATCTCACGGGAGACGTTCTCGTATGGAGAGACATGTACGATTTTGGTCCACTTGCGGCAAACATATCACAGGAAGAATTGATATGTTTGCGTGCTCAATTTTTCGATGAAAAGGTAGGCATACCTGCTTCGTTATTTATCAATAATTGTGTAGAACAAAATCGGTACCTTGACGAGATACATAGAGACACAGAGATTGTCCTCTGGTTTGAACATGATCGATATGATCAAACAATGCTGATGTATTTGTTAAATGAGCTTTCAAACAAAGAGTTTAACAACATTTCAATGGTGACAATTAATGAGTATCCTGGGATTGAAACCTTTTATGGGCTTGGTCAATTGTCTTCACAACAATTAGAAGATCTTTTTTACCAAAAGAAACAATCTATTTCAGAAATACATATAAATGAAGCCATCTTGGCATGGACGGCCTATACATCAAAGGATCCTACTGACATTGAAAAATGGATCTCCACATCTGAAGAGAACCTGCCTTTCCTTAAAAAAACCTTAAAATCTCACTTGACCTACTTTCCTTCTATAAAAACTGGTTTAAATGCGGTGGAAACGAGTACCTTGGCCTATCTGAATGAAAATACATGCCCGTTTACGGAATTATTTCATTTTATCAGTAAGCAAAGAATCATTGATGGGTTGAGTGATCTCCACTTTGCTGCCATTCTAAACGAATTAACGAATGGGTCATATCCTCTTTTAGAAAACGATAGACCGTTACCAAATTATAAAAATCCCGCACCATTATCACAACTCAAGTTAACGTCCATTGGTTTAGAGGTTCTTAAAGAACAAAGAACATATTTTGAATTAGGGGTGCGTGATTGGTGGCTAGGTGGGGCTTATTTAAAAAATAATGAATGGTATCGGGATGATAAAGGGCTTATTCACCGTTAATTTTGTGGAAATCAACCCCCAAAATATAAATCCGATCCAAGCTATTGAGGGGAAAAACGGATATTATCGTAGGGATTTAGAATTTTATACCGGGAATAAATAAAATCCTCATAATCCATAAGAACTGGAGGTGCAACCGCTGCACCTCTTTTGTATGAAACTAACCAATTACGCTTCTAAATTGAAAGGTATTCTTCAGGATGTAATTACTTAAATCGATTTTTCTCGGTTTTTAACCCATTTCATTAGTACACGGATAACCTCTTCAAGTTCTTTGCCTACATGTGTTAATTCATATTCAACTTTTTTAGGTGAAGTGGCAATAACTTTTTTGACAATTAACCCTTCATTTTCTAAATCCCGCAATCTCTCCGTTAACAGGCGATCAGAAATTCCAGGAATAGAAGAAACAATTTCATGGTATCGTTTTGGACCCTGTAGCAGGGTATAGATTACAGCTCCCATCCAACGTTTACCGATAAATTCAACAGCACTATGAAAGTTAATGCATATACGCTGCATTTCTTTTTCAGACGGAGGCAGGCAATTCTGTTTAATTGGTTCACTCATAATAAACTACCTCTTTTTTACTTTTCTAACTTTATAATATCACATTTGTTATGCTTGACGAAAGGTACTTACTAATAGTAAGATACTTTCATGCTTACTATTAGTAAGTTGGAAAACACCTTAGGAGGAATATGTTATGCAGAATGTTTTAACGAAAGGTTTATCTGAAGTGATTAAAGAACGTCGCTCAGTAAGAAAATATGATCCTACTTTTAAAATTTCACAACAAGAAATAAAAGATATGCTAACAGAAGCAATACAAGCACCATCTTCCAGTAATCTACAGCCATGGCGCTTTATGGTTATTCAAGACCAAGAGACAAAAAAAGAACTTAGAGCGATTGCTAACAATCAAGAGCAGGTAGAAACAGCATCTGCAGTTATCGCAGTATTGGGTGACAAAGAAATGTATAAAAGCGCAGAAAAAGTTTACAAAAGTGCATTTGAAGCAGGGTTTATGGATGAAGCGAATATGAACAGGATGATCGAAGGCACCAACAATATGTACCCGAAAGTTTCAGATGAAGTACGATCAAATATCGCTTCATATGATGCAGGACTTGCTTCCATGCAATTGATGCTGATTGCAAAAGATAGGGGCTATGATACCGTACCGATGGGCGGCTTTAACAAAGAACAATTTATTCAAAAATTCGGTATCACTGATCGATATTTCCCAATTGTCTTGATTGCAGTTGGAAAGGCAGCAATTCCTGCTCACAAAACAACACGTCTGCCATTAGATGATGTTCTGATTGATTATATATAATGGTGACAGGCACCATAAAAAGACATTTTTTGCATTCTGTCCGCATCGAGTGTACACTTAATTCTTAATTTTTTGTGTCCTCCCTATATGGACAAGGAAATTAGGAAATCAGCAAATTATATGGTACACTGTGTTTACCATTTGATTTACCGTTTTCATATTCCCTCCTCATTCGTGAGTGGGGTTTTTGTTTTTTTTGTAAAGAAAAAAACAGACTCTATGATAAGAGTCTGTAAATATTTGTTCTTATAATTAAGCTTTACGAACGTTAGCTGCTTGTGCACCACGTTGACCTTGCTCAACGTCAAAAGTCACTGCTTGACCTTCATCTAATGTTTTGAAACCATCGCCTTGGATCGCTGAGAAATGAACGAAAACATCTTCTCCGCCTTCACGTTCGATGAATCCGAAACCTTTTTCGCTGTTAAACCATTTTACTTTACCGTTTTCCATTTTTATTGCCTCCTAGCGTGTAAACACACAATGTATTACTATCCTTGCTCACAGTGATCATCAAGACGAAAAGTTGGAACTTTTATCCTTTACACCGAACAAAAATAATTCCTCTTAAGAATAGCATTTATTTGAAAGTGTTTTCAAGTGTTGATATGATAAGTTAACGTTTCAGCCTCTCACATATTACTATATAGGTATATTTTATCGTGCTTGGTTAATAACGAATTAAAATGGATACTACTACAAACCACAGAAGCGTAGTGTCTAATAAAATGGAGTGATTAATTATGAATAAAGCTAAGAGTAAAGGCGGAACAGGTAGAGGAACAGGCAAGAAGGGCTGGAATCGTTGGCAAGCTAGTGCCAACAAAGCCAAGAGTGCCAAACCTTATATAAGCAAAAGTGCAAAAAAAGCGGAGGGGTCAAAGGATACCAGTAATAATAAAGGTGAAACAACCAAACCAAACTAATCTGATTTTTTAAAAACAAGATTTACCCGTTAGAAAATGAGCAGGGACATTTCTTCAGAAATCCTGATGTTGGCAGTACATGATGCAAAGAAAATAGTGACCAATGTTCATTTAAGGGCAGATGATCCTTTAATATTCCAGACAAATTAACAGGTGAATTTAATTATATTAAATTAGATGATTTAACTGGGTCTGAAGTGGCTAGATTAGTGGGTGAATGCCAGTTTCGGGTTACACTATTGTAAGCCATTTTCATAATACATTGAGGACCCAAATAGTGTATTTATGACAAAGGAATTATGAGTTCATATTAATAACAGAAAAAATACGCTCTACAAAAGAACGTAAAAAAATTTCACTTTCCAACTAATAAATTAATTCCTAATATAATAATGGAAAAAATGAAAAACACAAAATTTAGAGCTAATCCATTACGTTCTATTTCTATTTTTATTTCTATGTTTGGGTCATAATCTTGTTCTTGATCTTCCATTCACGGACCTCCAATTTATAAAATGAAATATTATATTATATGTATTAGAAATACTTCCGTTTGGGACAACCTCTACAGTTAGGAATAAATTAATCAAAATTTTGACTCAAGCACGTTTTTTTTTGGATATAAAGTAATTTAAAGGAGGCAAGTAACTTTGAATAATGAAATTGGTTTTATCGGTCTAGGAAACATGGGTCAACCGATGGTAATAAATTTGTTGAAAGCGGGTTATAACGTGAAGGTGTACAATCGTACGCCCGATAAAGCAATGGATGTTGTGGCCGCTGGTGCAGTGCAGGTGAATCGTCCGTCAGATGTGGTATCTCCAGGCGGCATTGTTATTACAATGGTTGCAAATGATCAGGCGCTAGAAGATACAGTATTGGGCCAATCTGGATTTGGGAACAAACTGGGGTTAGGAGGCATTCATCTTTCGATGAGTACTGTCTCACCGGAGACCTCACGTAAACTTGCAGCTTATCATCAACAGCAAGGTAGTTACTATGTGGCATCGCCTGTATTTGGTCGTCCGGATGCTGCGGCAGCACAAAAACTGAATATTCTTTCATCAGGTCCGAGCCACGCTAAGGAGCGAGTAAAGCCGGTGCAGGAGGCAATCGGTCAGCGGATCTTTGATCTCGGTGAGGAGCCCGGTAATGCCAATGTCATTAAGCTAGGCGGTAATTTTATGATTATGGCGGCGATGGAAGCCATGGCGAGGCTTTTAATTTGGCAGAGAAAAATGACATCGATCGGAATTTAGCTGCAGAAGTATATGCGTCCACACTATTTAACTGTGCTGTATATCAGGGGTATGGCCCAATGATTGCCGAGAAGAGAAGAAGTTTGAACCTGCGGGTTTTCAGCTAAAGCTAGGCCTTAAAGACTGCAATCTCGTCTTAGACGAGGCTAACGCTACAAAAACACCTATGCCATTGGCTAGCTTACTACATAATCGTTTGCTTGCCTCTATCGCAAAAGATCGCGGAAACCAAGATTGGGCTGCTTTAACAAGAATCGCATTGGAAGAAGTGGGATTAGAATAGAATTATACTGGAAGTTCAATGTCTCCAACAAGTTTTACTTTTTTCATAAATTTTAGAAAAATAAACCGTAATAATATTATGTTAACTAAAAATTAAACTATTAGAAAATACCACAATAAACAAGGGGTCTTTTTCCGTTTAATGGAAAAAGACCTCTTGTTTATCCTGGCAGTATAGCAGAACATTGATGATAGAAAAAAGAAACAAAGTCAACATTTACGTCTATTTAACCGATATTTCTTCTTCGATGTTTAGTAATTGTAATAGCTGACGAACAGCATAGGCAAAACCATCTTCATCATTTGACTTTGTTATTAAATCAGCTTTTTGCTGAATATGGAGAGGGGCATTTCCCATCGCAACTGAAGTGGTGGCTACCTCAAATTGGGCGAGATCGTTGCCGCCATCACCAAAAGCAATAATGTCCTCAAAAGATAGATTCATCATTTGCTGGTAACGTAATAAAGCCTTTCCTTTATGTGCTTCATTTGAAGTAATTTCTACATTATTAGGAAAGGAAGAAGCCATTGTAATAGGAAATTTTTCAGCTAATGCCTCTTTTACCTCTTCTACTTTTTCAAGCTGATCCTGGTGTACCAAAGCTATAAGTTTATAGATTTTAAGATTGTTTTTTTCAAGAATTTCATCATAATCGTATTCTTGAAAAAGGATATCAAGCTCTTCTTTACTTTTCACATGTAATGGCGGCAAAGTGGATGGAAAGCCGCCATAATTTGTATATACGAGAATTCCTACACCTAATCCCTTTAAAATCGTGAATATTTCTTTATAAATTGAAACAGATAAAGTAGCCTCATACAGCAGCTCCCGTGATTTTGAGTATAAAACAGAACCATTAATACAAAAAATGGGAACCTCCAAATTTTGCACCGCTTTTAATTTAATTACATCTGCATAAGCCCGGCCGGTATTTAAAATAATACAGTGTCCTAATTCATGCAATTCATTTAATACTTTCACGCTTTCTTCAGTTATTTCATGCTCTGAGTTTAATAACGTGCCGTCTAAATCTATTGATATACATTTCATGGCTGATCTTAATTCCTTTCCATTTTTTCTTAAAGACTACTATATCAGATTTATAGGCTATAATGTTCATGGACTTATTATAAAAATATAGCCATTGCAAACGCGCAATGGTTTTTTTCTTTAAAAATTACGTAACAGCTGTAATTCTTGTTTACGTTTTTTCGATAAAAGGATTACAAAATTTCGTAATTTCTAAAAATTAGATAAAATTCCGCCAATATTGAAGTTGATAATGAGGGCTTCGACAAAAAAACCAAAAATAACTTAACGTTTGTTCAAAAATATTTTTACAATTGTTCAACATGTGTGCTATAGTAACTTAATAAACAAAACAATATTAAAACATAAAAATGTAAGCGGTCACCTTGTAAATACTTTCATGCATAATGAGGAGGAATCCATATAGAATAACCTGTCCTGATATCATCCGGTAGTGTTTGCTGCCAAATAGTGGGTAAGTTAATTGCTGAAAAATACAAACAATAAAAAAAGCGATAAAACTTTTATTGATCAACTTTAAAATCGATTCTGAGCTTCTAACTTCCGGGAATTATTACATCATTGTGGAGGACAACATGAAATACATCATTGCTATCATTGGATTACTAGTTGTTTTTGGACTTGCTTACGTGGCAAGTAATAATCGAAAAAATATTAAAATTAAACCTATTATTCTTATGGTCATTGTTCAAATATTATTAGCAAGTTTATTATTAAATACAAAATTCGGTTTAGTTTTAATCAAAGGGTTTGCTGACATTTTTAGTAAGCTATTAGAATACGCAGGCAGCGGAGTATCATTTGTGTTCGGAGGTCTTGCGAATAAAGGTGAAATGTCATTCTTTTTAAACGTCTTACTTCCAATCGTGTTCATTTCAGTATTAATTGGTATTTTCCAGCATTTTAAAATACTTCCTTTCATTATGAAAGCGATTGGTTTGTTGTTAAGTAAGGTAAATGGTATGGGTAAATTAGAGTCTTATAACGCAGTTGCCTCGGCAATGGTAGGGCAATCAGAAGTATTTATCACGGTTAAAAAGCAACTTGGCCTCCTGCCTGCCCATCGATTATATACATTATGTGCTTCAGCCATGTCAACGGTTTCGATGTCAATTGTCGGTGCTTATATGACAATGATCGAACCAAGATATGTCGTTACAGCACTTGTGATTAACCTTTTTGGCGGATTTATTATTTCATCTATTATTAACCCGTATACGGTTCCGGCAGATGAGGATATACTCATTATTCAAGACCTGGAAAAACAAAGCTTCTTTGAAATGCTAGGGGAATATATACTTGATGGATTTAAAGTAGCGATCATTGTAGGTGCCATGTTGATTGGTTTTGTTGCATTAATGGCATGTATCAATAACGTTTTTCAACTGATTTTCGGAATTTCATTCCAAGGAATTTTAGGGTATATTTTTGCGCCGGTTGCTTTTATTATGGGTATTCCATTTGCCGAAGCTGTCCATGCGGGTGGAATTATGGCAACAAAGCTTGTGACAAATGAGTTTGTAGCTATGATGGATTTAGCAAAAATTCATAAAAGCTTTAGTCCCAGAACTTTAGGCATTATTTCTGTCTTCCTTGTCTCTTTTGCCAACTTCTCATCAATTGGTATTATTGCAGGAGCAGTAAAGAGCTTAAATGAAAAAAAGGGAAACACAGTAGCGAAATTTGGTTTAAAACTTTTATATGGGGCAACATTAGTCAGTGTTTTATCATCTGTGATTGTAAGCATTGTTTTATAAATCATAAGGTAAAAGCAATTTCTTTTCTAAAAACGTTTAGGGATTAGTAAATTTTACCTAATATAGATAAAAGGACGATTATGACTGTCATAATCGTCCTTTTTTCCGGATTTAATTACTTTATAGCCTTACTAACTTTCAGCTTTTTACCTTTAATAGGTGTATTCTCCATAGCCTGTAAGACCAGCGAACCCTTTCCGTTAAGGATATCAACATATGACAAATTATCCTGGATGGTGATAATTCCAATATCATCTGCGGTTACTCCGGGAATTTTTGCGATCGTTCCAACAAAATCAACAGCTCGAAGCTTCTTCTTTTTTCCGCCGGTAAAATGGAGTTTTGTGATATCTTTGTTTATTCGAGCAGTTTTATTATTTTTAACAACACGGCGGCCTTGTAATTTTTCTTCGAAAGCGGCTTTTCCTGCAGCAACTTCCTGATGTCCGGGAGCTTCTATTAAAGGTAATTTAAAGCCAATGTATCCCTCAATGGCTCTAATGAATTTCCCTTCAAAAGGTGTTGCAAACGTAATCGCTTTTCCTTTATTGCCGGCACGCCCCGTTCTTCCAGTTCGGTGTACATAGCTCTCTTTTTCCATTGGAACATCATAGTTGATGATAAGTGTTACATTATCAATATCAATTCCTCGTGCTGCAACATCGGTGGCGACAAGATAACGGAAATTCCCCATTTTGAACCCATCCATAACAGCAAACCGATCGTCTTGTTCTAATCCTCCATGGAGTCTTTCACAAGAATAATTGGCTTGTTCCAATTCGGTAAACACTGTATCTACACGCTCTTTCGTTCTGCAAAAAATGATACAGCTGTCCGGGTTTTCAACGACCGTAACGTTTTTAAGAAGGGGATTCTTTTCTTCTTCTTTCACTTCGATTAAAAAATGTTCAATTGTATCCGTCGTAATCCCGGAAGTGGCAATTTCAATATTTATCGGTTTTTTCATATATTTATGGCAGAGATTTTCTACATCCTTTGGCAATGTAGCAGAAAATACCATTGTTACTCTATTTATAGGGAGATCTTGGATAATCGCTTCCACTTGGTCGATAAAACCCATATTAAGCATTTCATCCGCTTCATCTATAATCAGATACTTTATTTTGTCTAAAACCAGGGTTCCTCTTTCAATATGGTCTATAACACGACCGGGGGTACCGACGACGACATGCGTTTTTTGTTTCAATTCTTCTTTTTGTTTGGCAAAAGGTTCTTTTCCATAAACGGCTATTGCTTTAATCCGTTTAAACCTTCCAATATTCGTGATATCTTCTCGAACTTGAGCAGCAAGCTCCCTTGTCGGTGTAAGAATTAATGCCTGTGGTTTTTTTTCATCCCATTCCATCATTTCACAAACAGGTACAGCAAAGGATGCGGTCTTGCCGCTGCCTGTTTGTGATTTTACGATAAGATCTTGATTTTCCATTGCTAATGGTATGACATTACTCTGAACTTCTGTTGGAGTTTCGTATTTTAATACGGCAAGAGCTTTTTTTATTTCATCGCTTAAATGATAATCCCCAAAACTTCTTTTACTCATGTATTAACCTCGTTTTTTTATAGTATCCCGACCTATACATAGGATTCTCTCAAAGAATTATCATATGCAAAATCAGAGTATGGTTCATTATACTTGAAATCAAACGTAATTGGGCGCTTATATGGAAATAATAAAAAGAACATACATAACTTGTTGGCATTTTGCAAAAAATTTGCAAAGAAATATCGAGTCATTTTGACCAAATGTGGAAACGCTTTACAAAAATGTAAATTGTGATCAACTTGTACATGACATTTATCATGTTTTGGACATGACACCTGCTACTTACAGGAACATTTTTATTCCTTCATAATAGGGATTAACAACACAAGGGAAGTGAATTCAAATAAATGACCTCACAAAATACGAAAAATTTAAAAAAACAAGTAGCTCCTTTTGAAAAATCAACGACTAAGGAAAGTGTTTGGCAGCTTATCAATACAATCGTGCCATTTATTATTTTATGGTATCTTGCCTATAAAAGCCTGTCCGTTTCATATTGGTTATCATTAGTTCCATCTGTGCTTGCTGCAGGATTTTTGACAAGAATTTTCATTATTTTTCATGATTGCACCCATCATTCCTTTTTTAAAAGCCGCCGAGCCAATAGAATAATTGGGACAGCCATGGGTGTTTTAACGATCTTCCCGTTTGATCAATGGGGACATGAGCATTCCGTCCATCACGCGACAAGCGGTAACTTAGATAAGCGAGGCACAGGAGATATTTGGACCCTTACTGTGGATGAATATTTGGCAGCACCACTAAGACTTCGTTTAGCCTATCGGTTTTATCGCAATCCATTTGTTATGTTAGGATTAGGGCCGATTTATGTTTTCCTTCTTAAAAATCGATTTAACAGAAAAGGTGCCAAAAAGAAGGAACGAATGAATACGTATTTGACGAATGTATTAATTGTTGCTTTAGTTGGCTTGCTTTGCTTGGCAGTTGGATGGCAGTCATTTCTTTTAGTGCAAGGTTCTATTTTCATGATTTCAGGCGCAGCAGGCATTTGGCTGTTTTACGTACAGCACACGTTTGAGGATTCTTATTTTGAAGAGGATAAAGAATGGGAATATGTGAAAGCAGCAGTAGAAGGAAGTTCATTTTATAAGCTTCCGAAACTTATGCAATTTCTTACTGGAAATATTGGTTATCACCATGTACACCATTTAAGTCCAAGGGTGCCAAATTATAAACTTGAAGAGGCACACAAAAATACGCTTCCATTACAAAACGTACCAACGATTACACTTGCTACGAGCTTACGTTCACTCCGATTCCGCTTATGGGATGAGGAAAAAAGGAATTTTGTTAGCTTTAAAGACGTTAGAGCTTTAGCTAAAAATAGTATTTCTGTTCGAGTTAAACCGGAACTATAACTTCACATATTAATGCTGACTCCCCTTAATAATCGTTAATTTAAGGGGAGTCTCTGTTTAATAGCAGCAGCCGGATAAGGAGAGAACTAAATGATTCGAATTGTCATTGCAGAGGATCAGGAAATGCTTTTAGAGGCAATTGGTTCACTGCTTAATTTGGAAGAGGATATGGAAGTGGTAGGGCAGGCAGGCAATGGGGAGGAGGCACTTACCCTTGTACACCGATTACAGCCGGATGTTTGTATCATGGATATAGAGATGCCTGAAAAGAGCGGACTTGAGGCAGCAGAAGCATTAAAACCTTATGGATGCAAAGTAATTATGTTAACAACATTTGCAAGGATTGGAAATTTTCGACGAGCATTAAAAGCGGATGTAAGAGGTTATTTATTGAAAGACAGCCCAAGCGAAGAGTTAGTTTTCTCGATTCGCAGTATTATGGATGGGAAGCGAATTTATTCTCCTGAACTAATGGACGATGCTTCCGGCATGAACAAGCGTGAATTGGAATTGTTGGAAAGGGTGACGAATAGTCAAAACACAAAAAAACCACTTACCGGCAAAGTATAGGAGCAGTCAGAAAATACTTTTCAACTATTATGGATAAAATGAAATTACCAACCGGATGAACAAATGGGGTCCTTTACTTTAATAAAGTAGGACCTTTTTTAATTTTACGGAATTATATTTTATTTCAGATTTAATAGACTGTATTATAAAGTTTTAAATGAGTAAAATCGTCAAATTATCCGATAATGCTGTTTTTCTTGACATTTAAGGATTGTCGAAATATTGCGGCTTGGATAGAAACGGAAGGGTTACGACAAAAATAGCCATTTAAAGAAGTGTAGAGATCAATTAAGTGTCGATAAAAAAGCAATTGATATTCACAATGCTGTAACAAGTAAATCGAAAATCTGGAAAAAACAGGTGATAATAGAAGTATAAACAAAATTAAAAAGCAAGGCTTAACGAATTTTAAAATTCCTATTTCGAGGAGGAGGACAATGAAAAAAAGAAAATGGGTTGCTATGCTGTTGGCTGGTGGCAAAGGGACTAGATTAAATCAGCTAACAAACACCATTGTTAAACCAGCGATGCCGTTTGGGGGGAAATACCGGATCATTGACTTTGCTTTAAGCAACTGTAAAAATTCAGGAATTGAGACAGTCGGGATTTTAACACAATATAGGCCACTTACTTTGCATTCACATTTAAACCATTTAAGTCATTGGAACTTGTTTGATAGATATGGTGGAATAACAATCCTGCCGCCCTATCAACGGAATGAGACAGGCGTGGAGTGGTATGAAGGCACTTCACATGCGGTGTTTCAAAATATTGAATTTATCGAGCAATATAGCCCGGATGATGTTCTTATTCTAGCTGCCGATCAAGTCTATAAAATGGATTATACTCTAATGCTACAGCAGCATATCGAAACAAATGCGGATTGTACCATTGCCGTTAAGGAAGTCCCTTGGGAAGATGCAAATCGTTTTGGTCTTTTAAAGACAGAAAATACTACCACTAGGATTAAGTATTTTGAAGAAAAACCAGTAAAACCGACATCGAATTTAGCTTCGATGGGTATTTACATTTTCAAATGGCCAATTTTAAAAGACTACTTGATCCAGGAGGAGCAAAAGGAATTTACCCATAGGGATTTTGGAAAGGATATCATTCCCTCCATGCTGAGCGTTGGATTACAGCTAAATGCATACCGGTTCAATGATTATTGGAAGGATGTAGGTACCGTCCACAGTTATTGGGAAGCTAATCTTGATCTTTTAAATAGAGAAACAAACATTTTTCTTCAAAAGCCTGAATGGAGGATCCATACTGTGCAAAATCACGAACCTCCTTCCTATTTAGATGTGAGTGCCAAAGTGCAGCAAAGTTTAGTTAGTGAAGGCTGTGAAATAAACGGGACAATAGAAAATTCTGTTTTGTATAGCGGTGTAAAGATTGGAAAAGGTGCGCACCTTAAAAATGCAGTCATATTACCGCATACAATTGTTGAAGAAAACGTTTGGATAGAAAATGCCGTGATTGGTAGCCATTCATGGATAAAGAATGGTGTCATTATTTTCTCTAAGAATCCGGATATGCATTTAATGGTGGTTGGCAATCATGAAACCGTCAATCCAACTATTGAGGATTCTGAATCTAAAAATAATGTAAAAATTGTACAGTCATAAGTTGAACCAAATAGGTAGTGAAAACCATATAAAAAAATATTAATTTTTTAACGGGTTCACTTCAGAGGTGCATACAGAAAATCATTGGGAGAAACACACGGCATTTCACATATCGTGTGTTTTTTGTTGTTATAGCAAGGTTTCAATACACTTTTATGCCTTTTCGCGTATGAATTCACAGTAGCCTTAGAACCTTTTCACATTACAACTTAGAATTGTTAGAGTAAAATAAGTTTTTAGAGATGGAATTAGGTATTCCTAATTGTATCTTATGACCACTAAAAGGATTCATATCCTGTGGTAACTATTTTTGTTGGGTTATGCCCGGGTAATTTTCAAAAAGGAGAGTCTTCGATGAGATGGAATCGTTTTTTTAAAAAGGCAGCAATAGCTGCTGTACTTTTAACAGCATTATTCGTAAGAAATTCTGGAATCGCCTTGGCCTCTGGTAATGATGACAGCATTAATGAAAAGTATGGGCTGCCGGTTGTCGTATACGGGGCAGCACTATCTCCTGCCCAAAAGGACGAAGTAAGAAAGCTTTTAAATGTAACAGACACAAGCAAGGTAAAAGAGATTACGGTAACGGGAAAGGATCTCGTGACCTACATTAAAGGGGATCCGAACTCCAATATGTATTCGTCCGCTAAAATTACCAGGAATGATTCGGGTCAGGGGATTGTCATTAATTTGGTCTCACCTGAAAATATTACAGAGGTTACGAAGGAAATGTACGCGAATGCCTTGTTGACAGCGGGAGTAAAGGATGCAGTCGTTGATGTCGCCTCACCAATAAAAGTCAGCGGACATTCCGCACTGGTCGGAATATATAAGGCATATGATGCTGGAAATGGCACGGCGCTAAATAAGGATCGTACAGAAGTTGCAAATGAAGAATTGAACCTGGCTACAAATTTAGCTAAAAAAGAAGGAATGGACTCTGATAAAGTTAGTCAGCTGCTAACAGAGATTAAACAAGAGATTGCCGCGCAAAATCCGGCAACAAAAGAAGACATATCCAACATCATTGATGATAAGCTAAAATCACTAAACATCAGCTTAAGTCCCCAAGACCGCCAGCTCTTAATTGACTTATTTGACAAAATGCGTCACCTGAATATCAATTTTGATAACGTTAAATCGCAGCTCAATAACCTTTCACAGGACATCAAGCAGCGAATTGAAAATGCCGTTGGAGACAAAGGATTTCTCCAAAAAGTTGCGGATTTCTTTAAAAAATTGATTGAAAGTATTAAAAGTCTGTTTTCTTAACTTTTGGTTCAATATGCTATTTCATTTATACTAAATAAGAATTATGACTTTACACATCAAAGCATCAGGCATTCCAATTAATTTGGGGTTTGCTTGATGCTTTTTTATTCAAATGGGAGATCAAGACATGTGAAGGTTGCGGATGAATAGAAGAGACTTAGAACGGCTCCCGGATAGTTCAGATTGGGGGCCGTTTTAATATAGAATATATATATTTAAAGTTATTTCACGAAAACCATCCTAAAATTTGTGAAATTGTTAGGGCAATCTCAACAACAATGAGAATCACAACTATCCATTCAACGAATAGCCCCCTGATCGAATGGCTAATGGTGGAAAAACCATTCATTATGTTGTATAAAATTTCCGTTTTGCTTTTTAAGATTTTATACCGATCGTTTAATTCAAAAAAATCGATCAACCTGTCGTAAAATTCACCGGCAGTGCTGCTTGTCCATGTAATATCCGGTTTATCTAAAATCATGATATACGCTAGGGTGTTATACTCGTGACGGACGATTTTTGCAGTCGTCCTTGCCAGTTCCTTATTTCCGATTCTCAGTTTGCCTTTTTCCAGCCGGTCGATCATGTTTTCGAGCTTGTCGTGGATTTTTCCGAGTTGTTCTTCCGTTTTCTCGAGCGCCACCGATTTGGCGATCACAGTGGAAATTAATTCAGGGTAGAAAATTTCATATTCAGGTACCACCACATATTCATCCGTCAATTCAATGTTTTCGGTTTCTTTGATGTGAAGACGATAATCGTCTGAATATCTGTCTGCATTCTCGATATCAATGTCCGGCTCAAAGGAATGGATATAGTTTAAAAAGCCCGATATTTCATCGGTGTGTGTGTGATTAATAAAGACAACGCTGCCAAAGGAGAAAACCAGAACCATTTGCGAATCGTCCACCTCTTGATTGAGGATGGATTTTAAAATACCCCCTTTTAGTATTAAAGGTTCTTCCCAGGTGAATTTTTTGGGAATGCCGCAATGAATGGCGATGTTATTTAAATTAATTTCATTGGTGACTGCAAATGCTTTAAAGGTAATAGCCTCCATTATTATCACTCTTTTCAGTGAATTGGTCATTCTTTAATATAATTCTATTCTTTCCAAAATCCTTTTTGAACCATTCTTTCGATTATTAAAACGTAGAGTTTTTGTGGATTTCAGCTGTATTTTAAAAGTGAAAAAATGCCATACTGTCTCTTTTTATGAAAAAGTATTTTTAACACATACATTGCTTTTGCCCTCTTTGAAGTGCATTTCTTAAGGGAATTTTAAGCTATTAACATAATAATAGGCTTATCAAATTATGAAAATCACTGGTTGTAAAATCCTGAATTCTACCAGGAAGCTATCGGGGAATACGACCGCTTTTTTTTTCAAGGATTGCCGGCTGAATGGGAAAGGAGAAACTTAGGATGTTCCGCAAAACGCATTTACGACTTACTTTTTTAAATTCCTTAGTTTTTATCGTTTTGATGGGGATCCTTGGCAGTATTGTCTATTTTTATACCGAAAATAGTCTATATAAGGATGTTAATCAATCCCTCCTCGAAACAGCCCGTCATTTTCATCAGGATCAGCCTGGATCTGATCGTAATGGCGGCCCTGGGAGAATGAAAGGAGACCCAAGGATTGTTACATTAGTATGGGATGAAAAAAATAATTTACTAGACGAACAGAACCATGATTCAGGAATTTTTCAAGATAATAAAAAGCTTATTGAACCGAAAAATTTCAATGCATTAAAGGATGTCACTATTGAAGGTTTTTCATTTCGATATATTTCAGTAGAAATGAACGCTGGCGATTCGGGGAGAATAAAAGTCCAATTTATTCGGAATGTAAATTCGGAAAAAGAATTACTGGACCGGCTGTTGTTGATTTTATTTTTTGGATGTGGTCTAGGGGTGATTTGTGCAGTTTTTTCCGGGTATCTACTGGCAGGAAGATCCTTGATACCCATTAAAAATGCCTGGCAAAAACAACAGCAATTTGTCTCCGATGCTTCGCATGAGTTAAGAACCCCATTAGCAGTGATTCAGGCAAAAACAGACTTATTATTTCGATCGCCTGCTGCAAGTATACGGGATAAAATTATCGATATCTCAGCGATTTCAAATGAATCTAGAAGGCTCTCGAAACTGGTAGCCAATTTACTGACATTAGCCAGATCGGACTCCAATCAAATTGAAATAAAGAAACAGTTTTTTCGATTGGATGAGCTTTTAAAAACGATTACTCAGCAATTTGAAGATATTGCATCGTATCAAGGGAAAACGATACATTTAGATGTTTCAGAGCCTGTCTTATTTCATGCCGATCAGGAAAGAATTCATCAATTAATCGTCATCTTGCTGGACAATGCAATGAAGTATATGAATGAAGGCGGGGAGATCCTCTTTTCCTGTCATCAAAGCGGCTCTGCCGTTACCCTAAAGGTAAAAGATACAGGAATTGGCATCCCGGAAGAGGACATTCCAAAAATCTTTGACCGCTTTTATCAAAGTGATAAAGTACGAACAGCAGGAGAGGGAACCGGTCTTGGTCTATCAATCGCCAAATGGATTATTGAACAACATCAAGGAAAGACAAAGGTGCAAAGCAGCCCCGGAAAAGGGACATCAATTGAAATGATTTTCAGGTAATATAGGGTTCGGCACTGTTACTGCCAAAATATAACGGATAGAACAAGAAAACTATTAGTTCTATCCGTTTTTTCGTGAATAATGTCCTTTAGTTGGGCTTTCAAGGACAAAATCCTCCAAGTGGCAAAGATAATGTCCTTCATCATGTCACGGTAATTTAAATTCTTTACCCAAGCTTACTTTGTAACACACGTCTGTTCCGTTGAATGATAAAAGCCCCACCAAGCATGAAAACGGTCAAGGTGATATATAAGGCATTCTCTCCGCCAATTCCAAAAAAGAATGAGCCAAGGAGCGGTCCAATTGCAGCTCCGCTAAAGCGGATAAAGTTGTAAATCCCCATTACGGTTCCTTTCTCTTTGGTAAATAAATTAACAAGAGAAGTAATTTGCGATGGCAGGCTTATACCTTGCAAAACACCGTAGACGAGCAAAAATACAATCAATACCGTCATTGTGATGAGGTGTAAGGATAGCAATACCCAGAAAACGGCAACCGCCAATCCGAGTCCATATGCTGAATACACAAGAATGGACGTATGCCGCATAAATGTTTGAATTTTGCCTCCTAGAAAGGACCCTAAGACAATCCCGGCTGTCAAAGGAACAAAAAACAAACCTTTCACAACCAGAGGCACAGTAAAAAGTTCGTCCAGTAAACCGGGAATAAAAACTAAATAAATATAATAGCCGTAAAACTGAACAAAGCCAAGCAGCATAATGGAAAACGCGGCACGGTTCTTCACAATTCCTGTGAAGGTTTTAAAGGTTATTCGGCTTGGTGCAGCATCCTTCTTTAGTGTTTCTTCCAACGTAAAGCGGTTATAAATATAAGCAAACAGAGCGCCGGCAGCCAAAACGGCAAATGCCCAATGCCATTGGGCGTATGAGGCAATCAAGCTTCCGATCACAGGGCCGAGAACAGGACCTAGAAAAACCATAGTTTGATATACACTCATCGCTTTGCCGCGCTCGGCCGGGGCATAAATGTCTCCAATAACAGCAGCCGCCACGACAGATCCGGTCGTAATCCCAAACGCTTGCATCGCCCTCCCGAAAAGAAACAAATAATAGTTTGGCGAGAGAAAACAAATAAGGGAGCCAACCATAAAAATGAGAAGGCCTGGGAGTAAAGTGGCTTTTCGCCCGCGGGTATCCGTTAGTGGGCCAATAAAGAATTGATTAGCCGCCAAAACAAACGTATATAAAGATATGGTTAGATTTACCAAAAATTGATTTACAGCAAAATAATGTCCAACCTCCACCAGACTAGGTGTATAAATAGTTTGGGTAAATGGACCCAAAAAGGCCGCAATCGATAACCCGAGTAAGATCTTCCCGTTTCTGGATTTCATTTATCTCACTTCCTTTATTCTTAATGCTTTAAAGTGAAACAGAAAGTTCATCATTGATTGTAACATACAAGTTTTGCAGAGGTGTATTCAATTAACTGTAAGCATATATAAAATGATGTTATAAATTTTTCTTAAAGAAATTTACTATTATAAACTAATAAGGAAGTTGTTTTAAAGGCAGATTTAAAAGGACTCATTTTTATTAATTTGGGCACCGCTTTTTTAAACGGGAGATTCTGGGCATTCGTCTATTCATGTCGAAAATCCCTGCATATTCTATAGGATATTAACCCAAAAGGAGAAATGCCCAAATGTATCCGTATGGAAATTATCCAATTCAACAAGGTCAGTTCGACTACAATCCATATGTACAGCATGCACAGCAGGAGCTTTATGATCCGAACAGACAAATATCTCAGCTACTGCAACTTCCTCAATGGCAGCAGCTTGAGCGCAGAGTTAATCAGCTGGAAAGGCAAAATGAGCGGCAAGAAAGAGAAATTGACCAGCTTCAACGCCGTCTCCAACGAGTAAATCAGCGGCTTCGTGTAGTGGAAAACAGACTCCACATTCAAATTACCCCTTTCGAAGGGGAATCTTAAAGAAAAACAGAGGAGGTTGACTCAAAAAGGTTGTTAATTTGATCTTTTCGGGCCAGCCTTATTTTTTTAAAAACTTTTTCTTAGACAATGTCCATTTTCGTATCTTTTCGAACTATCGAAGTTTAGCTAAATTAAAACTAGGTTAGTCTACAAAACAACTCAATAACTAAGTTGAACAAAAAATCGTTTTTTTTTTAAGTAAAAGACAATTTGCGATGTTTTTATGGTCAAAAGTTGAGTTTAGAATATATTTCGAATGGAGGAAAATACTAAGCAAAAATGTAATTAGGGAGATTTTATCATGGAAACGATTAACCCCCTCAAAATTAGTTCAACTAAATTGAATACCTGTGAAAAACTAACATCCGCAGAAATGGGTAAACTTTGGGCAACATATATGGGAAACAGCATGTCAAAATGTATATTACTCTATTACCTTCAACACGTTGAGGATGGGGATATTAAAACTTTGTTAGAGAATGCATTAAAATTAAGCTTAGAGTTCATTAAAATAATTGAAGATATTTTCATGAAAGAAAATTTCCCGATTCCTAAAGGTTTTTCAGAAGAGGAAGACGTTAACCTTGATGCTCCTCGTTTGTTTGAAGATGAATACTATGTTCATTACTTGAAATATGCCGGAAAAGCAGGAATGAGTATTTATAACGTAGCTGTGCCGCTTGTTTATCGGAAGGATGTAGAAGAGTTTTTTATTTATTGTATGGGTTCAACTATGGCTTTGATGAAACAAATCAAGGAGGTATTAATGAATAAAGGATTAATCATTAAACCACCTATTATTCCAGTTCCAGATAAAGTGGAATTTATTCATAAAGATTTTTTAAATGGTTTTTTTGGACATGTACGACCTTTACACGCATTAGAAATTGCCCATTTTTATGATAATATCGAAAACAATGTAACAAGCAAAGCATTAATCATGGCATTTAGCCAAGTAGTAAAATCGGAAAAGATTCGAGAGTTGTTTATGAAAGGTAAGGATTTGACTCATAAACACATCGAACTCTATATGGAAAAACTACATTATGAAAATTTACCTTCACCAACTTTTCTTGACCATTTGGTTACAACATCAACATTTTCTCCATTTTCGGATAAATTAATGTTGTATCATAAGACGGATATGTTTTCCTTGAGAATTAGATCGTTTGGAAATTCTGCGGCTGTAAACGGAAGACATGATATCGAACTCCTCTATACAAGGTCATTAATGCAAATCTCCTCATTTGTTGAAGATGCAGCAAAAATTATGATTGAAAACGGTTGGATGGAGCAACCACCATATGCGGTTAATAGAGATAAGATAGCATCTGAAAAATAATCATTCAATGTTCCTGAAAATCTAAACATTTTGGTTTCTTAAAATAAGGTTATTTTCGCATCGATTGTTGTTTTTTGTATAAGTTTATCAACCCGTATAATTAGAAGCTTCGTGGCATCTTTTCGTAAGAACATTTGCGAAAATTGCCTAGAAACTTAGTAAATGAACTTTATTAAGCTTCAAAAGCAACAAAGTTTACGAAAAGAGCCTTAATAAAAGATGGGTTAGCCAATAAATTCAATTGGTTGACTCATCTTTTGTTTTACATTTCATAAAAAAAGTACTTGAGAGTTGGGAAACTTTGAACTGTTAATTATTTATTTTTGTATAAGCTTTGGTATAGGATAGGGTGGACTTTTCCCGTGGGCACTTGATGATGAGAAAAGTCGTCCTTTGACCCTATCAATTTACTTAGGGCGTTTCTTATTAAAGGGAGTACCGCTTATTTTGTTGGATCAAGTTTGAGCCTGAGCCGTAGTAGTGGTTCCTACTGTTATTTTCCTTTAGAATGAAAAGGAGTTTTGAATTCGTCAGAGGAGTGTAAAAATCAATATTTTTCAGTAGAGGGAGTGGAAGCGAAAATGAAGCAATACAATACCAGTGCAATTATGGCGTCACTGCTTATATGCGGTTTCGTCGGTATGTTCAGCGAGACGGCTCTCAACATTGCGCTAAGTAATTTAATGGATGTATTCCAAATTTCAGCCGCAACCGCACAGTGGTTGACGACAGGTTTCTTGCTTACTCTCGGCATTCTGATGCCGATGACCGGGTTGCTGCTCCAATGGTTTACGACGAGGCAATTATTTATCGGTTCTCTTGCGAGCTCGATTGTCGGCACTTTGATTGCGGCGCTCGCATTCAAGTTCGAAATTCTTCTAGTCGCTCGCGTTCTACAGGCGGTCGGAATGGGTCTGTTGATTCCGCTCATGTTCAATACGATTCTCGTTGTGTATCCACCTGAGAAACGTGGGGCAGCGATGGGGTTCGTCGGACTTGTCATCATGTTCGCACCGGCGACCGGTCCGACCGTAGCAGGTCTCCTAATTGAATATTTAACATGGCACTATATATTTTGGCTTTCACTGCCGTTTTTAGTCATAGGGCTGTTGGTAGGGCTGAAATATTTGGAAAACGTCACCGAGGTCACGAAGCCCCGAATCGATCCACTGTCAGTTATATTATCAACGATCGGCTTCGGTGGTGTCGTCTTCGGCTTCAGCAAGGCAGGTGAAGGCGCGGAGGGATGGACCAACATGGTCGTAGTCACTTCAATCGTCATCGGGCTAGTGGCGCTCGTGCTTTTCACACTAAGGCAAAAGGGTATGCGCGAACCAATGATGGACCTAAGCGTCTTCAAGTACCCAATGTACAACGTCGGGCTGCTTTTGGTACTGTCGTGTATGATGATCATCTTGTCTACCATGATTATTCTGCCAATGTATCTTCAGAACGGAATGAGACTGTCCGCGTTCGCAACTGGACTTATGCTGTTGCCTGGCAGCGCCCTGAACGGTATCCTTTCGCCGCGTATGGGGCGTTTGTTCGACAGGTATGGGCCGAAGTGGCTAGTTATACCCGGCCTCGTCTTCGTCGCGATAACGTTATGGTTTCTCTCCAGCATATCGCCCACTTCTTCGGTTGCTTTTATTGTCTGTTTGCATATCGGGCTAATGGTCGGCATCTCAATGGTCTGGATGCCGGCGCAGACAAATGGCCTGAACCAGCTGCCACCGGATTTATACCCACACGGTACGGCAGTCCTGAACACACTTCAGCAAGTTGCGGGCGCAATCGGCACAGCGATTGCGATTATCATCCTTACGAGCGGCATGGAGAAGTATTTGCACGGCTCCCCCACGCCTACTAAACCGAGCGAAATGGCTAATGCGATGACGTTCGGCTCACAGAACGTGTTCTTGTTCACCTTGATCGTGACGCTAATCGGTCTGGCTTTGGCGTTCTTCATCCGCCGTGTTGTCGTCAAACATGCGGCGATGAATTCGATGCATTGATGTTCCGATGGAGCCTGCGGGCTCCATTTTCTCGTCGTTTAGGAAACTATAAAATAATTTGGTATGGACTGACCACACCAGAATCAAAAAGGGGAACCGAGATGTCAAACGATAATGAATTAATAAAATTTGAGCATGTTTATTATTCTTTTGGGGATACATCTATTTTAAAGGATATTACCGGCTCCTTTCTTGAGGGCAAAATCACTACTTTAGTCGGTCCTTCAGGAGCAGGGAAGACAACCTTGTTTAAATTATGTAATGGACTGATCTCTCCTGATTCAGGTGAAATTTTTATTAATGGCAAAAAGATTGAAAGCTATGATCCGGTTGAATTGCGCCGGAAAATCGGGATTGCTCTTCAAAGTGCAACGATGATCGGTGGAAGTGTTTGGCGAAACCTGGCATTGCCATTGACTTTACAAGGAAAGAGATTGCCTGAGGAGAAAGCCAAAGAATTATTGAATCTCGTCGGATTGGAAGAAAAATTCTTGAACCGGAATGTGAAGGATTTATCCGGAGGCCAGCGGCAAAAAGTATCCATCGCACGCACCCTAGTGAATAGACCGGAAGTGTTGCTGCTTGATGAAATCACTTCCTCGCTCGACCGTGTATCCCAGCAGGAGATTGAAGAACTGATCGTAAGAATTAATAAAAAATATTTCACAACCATTATCTGGATTACGCATAACCTAGAGCAAGCCTTATCGATTGGAGACTATTCGTGGGTGATGATGGGCGGAGAAGTGATTGAAATCGGGGAGAGTGACATCCTTCATCATCCAAAAGATGAAAGAGTGGAACGCTTCGTAAGGGGGGATATGGAGTGAGTTTTCTAACACTGACATTAGCCCTTATTTTCGTATTAATCCCGCTTATTTTATCGAAAACATTAAAACTTGGATTGGAAAAGGACACTATCATCGCGACGGTTCGCTCGATTTTTCAATTATTGATAGTCGGGTATATCCTTAAATTCGTATTTGCTTCGGAGCATTATATTTTTATTATATTAATGCTGATGCTGATGATTGGGGCTGCAACACAAAATGCAAGAAAAAAAGGCCGATCGATTAAAGGAATGACATGGAAGCTGGTGGTAACCTTCTTGTTCGTTGAAGTGCTGACCCAAGCCATATTGATTGGATTTCACATTACACCTCCGACAGCACAATACATCATTCCCATCAGCGGGATGGTCGTCGGAAATTCGATGGTACTTGCGATTTTGTTTCTCAATCGGTTCACGGCAGAGGTCGAAGCGCGTCATGATGAAACAGAATTGATTTTGTCTCTGGGTGGTACACCCAAGCAGGCCATCCAAACGTCTCTTATTACTTCGATAAAAGCTAGCACGATTCCGACCATTGAAAGCCAGAAAACAATTGGTCTTGTTCAACTGCCCGGCATGATGAGCGGGCAAATTATTGCTGGCGCCAATCCCGTACAAGCTGTGCAGTTTCAGTTGCTCATTCTTTTTCTCTTATTAACGACGGCCGTTGTCACCAGTATTTTGATCGGATTTTTATCGTATCCAACCTTGTTTAACAAACGGATGCAGATGCAAAGGTAAAATTGGTATTCAATTTATGACAGGGTGTTATCAAATTTTTTGACAATTGACATCTTGCCATTTATTATATCTATATTATGACATAATGTCATATGAAAATGGCTTGTACAAAGTAGATAGAGGAGCGTTGCCGAAAATAACTTAGTTGAAAAGTTCGCCAAGGATTTATCAAATCAAGAAGCAATGGAAAACTAAAAGATAGAAATCAAACTTTTGAAAAATAGACTCGCCCCAAAGTGAGTAATTTACTAACCCCTTGGAGGAACTGAAATGAAACAAATCAAACCACCGAAGAAACCGCTCCTTTTTTACTATGGAATTTTAATCGTCGTAATTTTGCTGTTAAATTCGTTTATTTTTCCTGCAATTTATAATCATTCGGTAAAAGAAGTAGATTATGGGACCTTTTTAACCATGGTTGAAAAAGGGAAGGTCAAACAGGTTGATATCGAAGATGATACGATTATGTTTAAACCTTATGATACAAGTGAGGCAAAGCTATATAAAACGGGAACAATCGAAGATCCACAATTAGTGGACCGCCTTCATAAAGCGAATGTTAAATTTACGAAGGTCATTCCAAAAGAAACTTCACCGTTATTAAATTTTATTTTGACATGGATTCTTCCGTTCCTTATTTTTCTAGCGCTTGGCCAATGGATGACGAGAAAGATGCAGAGTAAGATGATGGGCGGAGGAGGACCGTTTTCGTTTGGAAAAAGTAATGCAAAGGTATATGTTGAATCAGAAACAGGGATTACGTTCAAAGATGTGGCAGGACAAGATGAAGCAAAAGAGGCATTACAAGAAATTGTTGATTTTCTTCATAACCCTAAGAAATATAAAGAAATCGGTGCAAATATTCCTAAGGGAGCCTTGTTAGTAGGACCGCCGGGAACAGGAAAAACCCTTCTTGCCAAAGCAGTAGCAGGGGAATCTAAGGTTCCATTCTTTTCTATGTCCGGTTCGGAATTTGTTGAGATGTTTGTCGGTATGGGTGCTGCAAGAGTCAGAGATTTATTTAAACAAGCCCAAGAAAAAGCACCGTGTATTGTTTTTATTGATGAAATTGATGCGATTGGAAAAAGCCGTAATTCGGGTATGCCAGGGGGCAATGATGAACGGGAACAAACTTTAAATCAGCTTTTGACGGAAATGGATGGATTTGATGCCGATAAAGGCGTTGTCATCCTGGCGGCAACCAACAGACCGGAAACGCTTGATAAAGCACTCCTAAGACCAGGCAGATTCGATAGAAGAGTTCCTGTTGAATTACCTGATTTGGCAGGACGTGAAGCAATTTTACGGGTACATGCCGAGGATGTGAAATTAGATGACCAAATTGATTTTAATGTGATTGCCAGGGCTACGTCCGGAGCTTCCGGGGCTGATTTAGCCAATATTATCAATGAAGCAGCACTAAGGGCTGTCAGATTAGGCCGTAACAAGGTGATTCAAAATGATTTGGAAGAATCAGTAGAAGTGGTTATCGCCGGCTACCAAAGGAAAAATGCAGTGATTTCGATGAAGGATAAATTGACTATCTCCTATCATGAGATTGGCCATGCTTTAGTTGCAGCAAAACAAAGTTTTTCGGCACCTGTTCATAAAATCACCATCATCCCTAGGACTTCCGGTGCTCTTGGCTATACAATGCAGGTGGATGAGCATGAAACGGTCCTGATGACGAAAGAACAGGCTTTGGATAAAATCACCACCTATATGGGAGGTCGTGCGGCAGAGGAGATTATTTTTAAAACCGTCACATCCGGCGCTTCCAATGATATTGAACAAGCAACAAAGATTGCCAGAGCGATGGTAACAAGGTTTGGAATGAGTGAAGAATTTGATATGATGGCACTGGAAACCGTGAATAATCCCTATTTAGGCGGAGATACGTCTCTCATGGTATCGGCAGAAACGGCATCTAAAGTAGATGCGGAAATTCTTAAAATTATTAAATCCTGTCATCAAAAAGCCATTAAAATTTTGGAGAAAAATAAAGATAAATTGCATGAATTGACAAAGTATCTTTTAGAAAAGGAAACGATATCCGGAGAGGAATTTATGTCCATTTTAGAAAAATAGGCATATTTGTTTAGAAATCTGTTTGATAATTCCTTTTTTAGCTGATATTGAAAAAAAGCTTTTATAAGTAGCAATAGTATGGCACTCATTGAACTTTGAGTGCCTTTTTCTTCGTTTATGGTCTTTTTTTAAAGGGGGACAGGTCCCAATTTTTAAAATCCTAAATAATCATTAAATTTTTCGACAAAAAAGAGGAATATGGAAATTTATGTCGAATTACTTGGTGAATTTAATAGAAAGGATTGGTGGTATGGTGGTAAAGAAAGAATCCGTTGAAAAAGTGGTAGAATTTGTACAGTCCGAGACCAATACAAAAACTTTTCGGCATGATTATCCTGTTTCTGATGAATTAAGGCAAGTAATGGTAGGCGAGGTATTTAGCGATTTCATGACATATGCATTGGATCGATATTATGCTGAATATCTTTCAAATTTAGAGGAATATGTGGATGATCATGATCCGAGAGAGGAAAAACGACAAGTATTAAAGGACAATTTATTTTGGTGGCGAATCTTTTATGATTCAAGCCTGAATTTTAACGAGAGTTGTGTAAAGGAGTATATTGCCGAAAACTATCATTGGCTGATCAAGAGGCCTATCATGATATCATGGCTAAGGGAATGTGCTAAGGCAATACCTAAATTCTATCATGTGGGGTATAAATATAATGATCGTGTCCTTGTCGTGACAGATATGCTAGAGGAAAAAACGCTGGATGTTATTGTGTATGATCCGCGTGCAATTCCACCTAAAAAAGGGGAAATTGTTATGGGGACATTAATCCCATTAGGTGATGGATTATATTTCCCAATTGTTGATTTTTACCATTTCGATTTTGAGGCGAGGCAAGAAATTACAACCTACATTTTCTACTATTTTGACAAATTTTTGAAAGATTCCACCATGAATGAAGCATTCATCCTCGTACTTTCCGCTATGTTACAAATTGAAAGATTAGTCTACCTTGATAATCAGGAAAATAGCTCTTCAAAATAAATTCTTCTTTTAGATAAAATCCTTCACTTCTTAATCATTTAACAATAGCTTATTCTCTTATGTTATAATATTAAAACTTGGAGGTTTTTGATGATGAATAATGAACTATTGGAATTATTACGTTCAGTTTTAAAAGAAGAATTAGAACCTTTTAATAAACGTTTTGACGGAATTGAACAAGAAATAATAGACCTAAAAACCGGACAGGAACGATTTCAAAAAAACATCATTGGGAGTCTTGGACAATATACTGAAAAAATTGCTGACCATGTTGATGATTAAACCGCTGTATTGAATAATCGTATATTTACATTAGAAACAAAAATTCAAAGGTTGAACAGACAATAAATAAATTAATGAACCTTGTAAAATAGAATTATTCCAAAACATCCAACAGATCACAATCAATCTATTGGATGTTTTTTTACATACTTGAACATACTTACTGCTAAATGAATGTTGAGTAATTGATTGCTATCTGTTAAATTAACAGAGAGGATTTCTTCAATCCTTTTTAATCGATAGTTTAAAGTATTTATGTGCACATGCAAGGCATCTGCTGTTCTCTTTACATTTTGATTCCCCTCCAGATACACACAAAGTGTCTTAAGAAGTTCTCCTTTTCGTGAGTTTTCATAGTCAATAAGGGGACCTAACACTTCATTGATAAAATCAATCACCTCATCCTCCGGATTTTGCAGGATGAACCTTTGTATCCCAAGGTCTGTATAACTGACTATTGAATTTTCCCAATTAATACGTTGAATGAATTTCAAACATTTTTCTGCTTCTTGAAGGGATTTATGTACATTAAGTAACCCTTGTTTGACTCTCCCAATTCCAAAAGCAACCTCAACCTCCCACTTTCTGGACATCATTTCGTGCTGAATCCACTTCGCTCTTTCTTTTATACGAGAAACGATCAAGGTGAAGGCAATATTGGATTGATAGGAAAGAAGAACGACGATTTGATGATGAAGCCTTACTGTCATGCCTTGGGTGGATTGCTCCAAAAAAGCCTGATTTGTAATTTGAATCATTTTTCTTATCAGACCATCTTTAGGATGGAACTTATTATTAGAGTTCGTGGAAAATTCAATAATGATAGCGATGTAGTTTCGTGCAGGATTTAAATCCAGACTTTTTGCCTTTTGTATAAGGACATCATCCATATGCTCTGAAAAGATTCTGGTTACGAATTCACCTTTCAATCGTTGTTGCGTGTCAAATAAAGTCTGTTCTTTAAAAAGTTCCAATGAAAGGACGGTACAAGCATGTTCAAGCGCCGCAATATCCACATCAGCCATTTTTTTAGTAGAAAGGATAATCAATAAACCAAGAAAATTAGGTTTAGATCCAAGAGGCAAGCTGACCAAATGGCAAGGGACTCCATCTATTTCCATTTCTTTCACAGTTAGGGAATTTTCCGGTGATTTCAAAAACACACCAGCCTGTTGTTTTACAAACTTAAAGGTCTCGTTTGAAAAGGCCGGATCATAAGAGGATGCCATCAGCTCTCCCAAATCATCAAATAGAAACGTGTTTTGCCCAATCCATTGATGAATGTACTGTAAAATGGAATGAAGATCCTCTCCTTGGAGGACAAGATTCGCCAAGGTTCTGTGAGCTTCAATCGAATCCGAAAGGTTATTGACGGTCGCCTCTTTTTCCTTGTAGAGGCTTGATCTTTCTAAAGCGACTGCTGCTTGATGACAAATTGCCTCTAATAGATGAATATCTTCAGGCTTAAAGTTTGTAGCCTGTTGGAAAGAATCCAAGGTAAATACCCCAATGCACTTACCTTTCAATAAAATTGGGGAAGAAATAACCGTTGAAAAACTAAAATTCTTAGGAATAGATCTCCTTAATAACTCAGAGTTTTGTGAAGATAATGATGTTAATGCTTTTTTTATTTCTTTCTCATTGGAAAATATCAAAGAATTTCGGGCTTCAAAGGTTTTGCCTGTCATCGATTCACCGGGTTTGAGCCGGATCTGTTGAAAAATCTTTGGGTAAAACACTCCCTGTGCGGATTGTGCGATCAGGCAATCCTGTTTTTTATCATATAACCATAATGAGCCGCCTTCTGCAGCTTCAACAACAGAGATAGTTTCACTCATAATTAATTCAATAATGGTGTCAATATCAATGGATGTATTTAGAACATTGGAAATATGTATTAAGGACTGAAGCTGGCGATGTGTTAATGTATCTTCCATTTTGGCCCTCCTTAAAAATTAGTAAATTACTAACTTAAATCCTATAACAACAGCAAATTGGTCGAAATTAACAAATAAAGATTTTAATAAAATTGAAAACGTTTGCAATATTCGTGTTAAATCTACTATCTTTTCCTAACAAAAAGCAAAATAAACAAGTATCTATGTAGAATTATAGAAAAACTTGAAAAACTTATCAATTATTCTTTTTGTGTAAAACCTACAAAATTTTTCTATTCATTTTTATGAAGATAGACATAGTATTTTGAAATAATATAGTTATAATTATTAGAAGATTTAGTAATATTTAAAAAATTCATCTTAGAAACAATCAGAACGGTATCAAAATGTAGTTCGATTAAAACATGAGAGGATTGACACTAATATGAATTTTGATTTAACAGAAGAACAGTCAATGATTCGAAAATTAATCCGTGATTTTGCAGAAGCAGAAGTAGCCCCGGGGGCAGATGATCGAGACAGGAAAGGGGAATTTCCAAAGGAAATTTTCGATAAGCTAGCGAAGTTAGGAATCATGGGTCTGCCGTTTCCTGAACAGTATGGCGGTGGAGGAGCGGATACCGTCAGTTTTGCTATTGCAGTTGAGGAATTAAGCCGTGTCTGTGGATCTACTGGAATCACTTACTCTGCGCATATTTCCTTAGGCGGTGCACCGATCAATTTATTTGGGACTCATGATCAAAAAGTTAAATATTTGACACCACTTTGTACTGGGGAATATTTGGGTGCTTTTGGTCTGACAGAGCCGAATGCCGGGTCTGATGCCGGAGGAACTCAAACGACAGCAACCTTAAATGGCGACAAGTGGTCCATTTCCGGTTCCAAATGTTTTATTACAAATGCAAGCTACGCTAAAAATCTTGCGATTACAGCCGTAACCGACCGCTCGAAAGGAACCAATGGAATTAGTGCCTTTATGGTATCAACGGAGGCTCCAGGATTTACAGTCATTAGCAATTATGAAAAGATGGGCCTTCATGCATCGAATACAACCGAGTTAATACTTGAAAATGTAAGCGTATCCAAAGACGATTTATTAGGCGTTGAAGGAAATGGATTTAAACAGTTCTTGGCTACTCTTGACGGAGGCCGGATCGGTATTGGTGCAATGGCTGTTGGGATTGCTCAAGGCGCCTATGAGAAAGCGCTTCAATATGCTAAAGAAAGAAAACAATTCGGCCAAAGCATATCGAAGTTTCAAGCGATTCAGTTCAAACTGGCAGATATGGCTATGAACATTGAAGTAGCCCGAAACATGGTGTATAAAGCAGCATGGTTAAAGGATCAAGGGAAGAAATTTAAAAAGGAAGCGGCTATGGCCAAATTATTTGCATCGGAAATCTGTATGCGGGTTTGTGATCAAGCTGTTCAAATCCATGGCGGCTATGGGTATATGAAGGAGTATCAGGTGGAACGTTTCTTCCGTGACGCGAAACTCTTGGAAATTGGAGAAGGAACATCTGAAGTTCAACGAATGGTCATTGCTAAACAAATTGGATGTTAAAGAATTTTTATGATGATTAAATAAAAATTGTTAAAGGAGCCATTACATGGATATCAGTGGAATTTTACAAGTAGTTTCAAAAAGCAAACTCGTTTATCCGGAAGAAGAAAAAGTGCGTTCAACCTCCATTGGAAGCAGCGAAGCTTTTCAAGAACTTCTTAAACAATCCCAAGAAGACCCTGCTGCCTTTTGGGATCAAGCCGCCCGTGAACTTGTTTGGTATGAACCATGGAATGAAACCATTAGTGGACAACTCCCTGATTTTCGCTTTTTCGTCAACGGCATTAGTAACCCGAGTGTAAATTTACTTGATCGGCATATAGAAAATGGGGCAGGAAACCGGACCGCTCTCATTTGGGAGGGTGAAAACGGGGACACCAAATTTTACACGTATAATATGCTCCTTGCTGAAGTAAATCGATTTGCGAATGTCCTTAAATCATTTGGTGTAAAAAAAGGTGATTGTGTAGCGATTTTTCTTCCAAATCTGGCCGAAGCCTTTATTGCCGTTTTAGCTTGTTTTCGAATTGGTGCTATTTACAATACGATTTTCTCAGGTTATTCCGAAAAATCATTGACCGACCGACTCATCAGCTTTGAGCCCAAAGTATTGGTCACTGCAGATGCGACTGAACGCCGGGGTAAAGTCATTCGTTTAAAAGAAAAAGTCGATCATGTTGTACCATCGATTCCATCTGTCGAAGCAGTCATTGTTGTAGACCGATTAGGTTCGGAGGTTCAAATGAAGGAAGGCCGGGATTACTGGTGGCATGAGCAGACAAAAGCGGCAAGTATCGTTTGTGAACCTGAGAGAATAGAAGCGAATGAGAGCGGTATTGTGTTTTATACAAGTGGTACGACAGGTAAACCAAAAGGTGTCGTGCATTCCGGCATGGCTTTTGTCATTCAAAATTACACATATGCCAAGTATCATATGGATCATCATCATGACGATGTTTTCTGGTGTACCGCGGATATCGGCTGGTTAACCATGCATATTTGGGGAATTACAGGTGCCTTAGCGAATGGTGTAACAACCGTAGTCTTAGAAGGGGCCGTTGATTATCCATCAAAGGATCGTTTTTATCAAATTATTGAAAAATACAGGGTGAATAAACTGTTTACTGCCCCAACAGCATTAAGAATGCTAAAAAGTATGGGAGAAAAGGCATTTGAGAAATTTGATTTATCATGTCTAGATGTCATTTCCCTTGTTGGAGAACCTTTCGATCCGGAAACCTGGCATTGGACATATGAAGTTTTAGGAAAGAAGAAGCTATATCTCAATAATACTTGGGGTCAAACTGAAACAGCGGGATCGCCTATCGCTGGGGCAGCTTGGCTGACGCCAATGAAACCGGGCTCCTCAGGTACGGCATTTTTAGGTGCGGTTATGGATATAGTTGATCAAGAAGGCAATCCGGTTAAACCTTGTAAGTTAGGAAATCTGGTTATTAGAAAACCATTTCCTATGCTATGCCGCACACTTTGGAAAGAACCGGAGCGATATTACGCTTCCTATTTTAGCCAAGTGGATGGCTGCTATTATGCCAGCGACTTGGCATTAATAGATGATGACGGATATTTATGGGTAGTTGGCCGCTCTGATGACGCGTTTAATGTAGCCGGACACCGTTTAAGTACAATGGAGATGGAAAGCGCTGTACTAGAGTGCGAGGGTGTTGCTGAAAGCGCCATTATTGGAATCCCTGATGAAATTAAAGGAGAAGTTCCGCTCGTATTTGTCCGTCTGGCTGATGGCTATAAAGGAACGGAAGAATTGAAACAACAAATAAATAATCGGATTATACAACAAATTGGTAAGATTGCAGCACCCAAATCAATTATTTTTACTGATATGTTGCCAAAAACAGTCAGCGGAAAAATCATGCGCCGCTTGTTGAAGGAAATCGTCGTATCAGGAAAGGTTAACGGTGACATTACAGGACTAGAAGATCCGGCGAGCGTTGCACAAATACAAAAAATAGTGGCTGAAAAATCATCAGTTAAATAATCATTAATTAGAGCCAGTCATTTGTCAGGAAAATGATCGGCAATGACTGGTTCCAATATACTAGATTAGTAATTAAAGATAAACGTAAGAATATTGCAAAATTAATGATTAGATTTTTACATATCTCCTTAAAACGATGTTAGAAAGGGTGGAAAGGTATGTTCAAAAAAGTTTTAATTGCAAACCGCGGAGAGATTGCCGGACGAGTGATCCGAACGTGTAAAGCACTGGGGATCCAGACGGTTGCGGTATACTCAGAAGCAGATAAGGATGCACTACATGTGAAGGCTGCCGATGAAGCTTACTTACTAGGGGAAGCAAAGGTATCAGAAAGCTACTTGAATATCGATAAAATTCTTGAAATCGCCCGCAATACCGGGGCAGAGGCTGTTCACCCCGGATACGGACTTCTTTCGGAGAATGCTGAATTTGCCCGTCGGTGCGAGGTAGAAGGCATTGTTTTTATTGGCCCGTCTCCCGATGTTATTTCCAAAATGGGCAGCAAAATTAAGGCAAGAAAATTAATGGAGCAGGCAGGAGTACCTGTTGTGCCAGGGATTACCTACCCACTAGCAGATGTGGAGGAAGCAATAGAAATAGCGGGGAAAATTGGCTATCCGATTATGTTGAAGGCTTCAGCAGGCGGCGGTGGCATTGGGATGCAAATCGTCCGAAGTGATGATGAACTTAGAAAAGCATTTGAAGGCAATCAGAAACGCGCTGTCAGTTTTTTTGGCAATGGAGAAATGTTTATTGAAAAATATGTGGAAAACCCTCGGCATATTGAAATTCAAATTTTAGCTGATTCAGACGGGAATACCGTTTATTTATGGGAACGTGAATGTTCCATTCAACGACGCCATCAAAAAGTAGTTGAAGAGGCTCCGTCACCATTTTTAGATGAAGCTACCCGCAGTAAGATGGGAGAAGCTGCCGTTAAAGCTGCCAAATCAATCGGTTATAAAAATGCAGGTACGATCGAATTTTTAGTCGATGAGCATAAAAATTTCTATTTTTTAGAAGTGAATACCCGTCTGCAAGTGGAACACCCCGTAACTGAGGAAATTACAGGGCTGGACCTAGTTGCCGAGCAGCTTCGGATTGCCCGCGGCGAGTCCCTAACGTTTAAACAATCTGATGTTAAACGTGATGGGCATGCGATTGAAGTACGAATCTATGCGGAGGATCCGAAAACATTCTTTCCTTCTCCAGGAAAAATTACAAAATTGGTTTTACCGGAGGGCCCTGGGATTCGTCATGAATTAGGAGTGAGCGAACATTCGGTCGTTACACCCTTTTACGACCCGATGATTGCTAAACTTGTCGTTAAGGGGAAGGATCGTGATGCGGCAATTGGCATTCTAAAGAATGCGTTAGCCCATTATGAAGTCCAGGGAATTAAAACAAATATACCGATGCTCCAACAAGTTGTCGAGCACGAAGCCTACGTTTCAGGTGATACGACAACGAACTTTGTAGAAAAGCATCTTCTGGAATCAAACAAAAAAGTAATGAAATAAGTGGAGGTTTTATTAATGAATAAAATTGTTGCAGTAATGGCAGGAAATGTCTGGAAAGTCTTAGTTCAACCCGGTGACCAGGTAGAGGAAGGACAGGATGTCATCATTTTGGAATCGATGAAAATGGAAATTCCCATTACCGCTGAATTCTCCGGCACGGTTAAGGAAGTAAAAGTAAATGAAGGCGACTTTGTAAATGAAGAAGATCTCTTAGTCGAAATGGAATAAACCTTCAAAGGAGCTGAAAACATGAACTGGCCAACGAATGTAACCATTAAAGAAGTTGGACCAAGAGATGGGCTGCAAAATGAGCAGACATTTCTTTCCGTTGAGGATAAAATCAACTGGATTAATCAATTGTCTCATACAGGTCTTCAACATATCGAAATTACTTCGTTTGTAAATCCCAAGTGGATTCCGGCACTCGCCGATTCCCTTGAGGTGGCAAAAGGAATCGAACGCTTGCCAGGCATCACTTATACAGCGCTTGTCCCAAACCGTCAAGGGCTGGAGAGGGCGTTTGAAGGCAGCGTGGATGAAGTCGCGGTATTTATGTCAGCCAGTGAGACACATAATCAAAAAAATATCAATAAATCCATTGAGGAAGCCTTTCCTGTTTTAAGAGAAGTCGTCCTTGATGCATTATCGGCCGGAAAGTCTGTCCGCGGCTATGTTTCAACTGTGTTCGGATGCCCGTATGAAGGGCAGGTGTCAGTCGAAAATGTGATTCAAGTGGCTGAACATTTATTTGAAATGGGCATCCAGGAATTATCATTGGGTGATACCATTGGAGTTGCCAATCCCAAGCAAGTTCAAGATGTGTTAACGATACTCTTAAAACGATTTCCAATTGAAAAGCTGGCACTCCACTTTCACGATACGCACGGGACTGCATTAGCAAATATTCTCGCGTCATTAGACATGGGGATCACAATCTTTGACTCTTCTACTGGTGGATTAGGAGGTTGTCCTTATGCCCCTGGCGCTTCCGGAAATGTGGCAACAGAAGATGTTCTATATATGCTGAATAACATGGGAATTTATACAGGAGTTAATTTGGAAAAACAGCTTAGCGCCGGATACTTTATTCAAGAAAAAATAGGAAGAACACTCCCTAGCAGAAATCTTCAAGCATGTAATAGCAATTCAACCATTCCACATAAAAAATGAGGTGAAATAAATGGATCAAGCCGTGCTGGTTTCAACAAAAGAGAATGGAATTATGGTTATTACATTGAATCGCCCTAATGCTGCAAATGCACTATCTGTAAAAGTTCTGGAAGAACTTAAAAACGTCATTGATACCTGTAAATTTGATCCCTCCGTTCGTTGTTTGGTCATAACAGGAGCTGGAGAGAAAGCTTTTTGTGCCGGGGCAGATTTAAAAGAACGTGCTGGAATGGATCCGCAGATGGTAAGGAAAACCGTTTCCTTGATTCGGGAGTGCATCAACAATCTGGAAACTTTACCCCAACCAGTCATTGCTGCCGTAAATGGGGCTGCATTTGGAGGGGGAACTGAATTGGCCTTGGCCTGTGATATTCGTGTGGCTTCAGAAAAAGCAAAATTTGGTCTTACTGAGACTTCGCTCGGAATCATCCCTGGTGCTGGCGGCACACAGCGTCTCCCAAGGCTGGTAGGAAAAGGAAGAGCGAAAGAGCTTATTTTTACAGCAAGACGAATTGACGCTGTAGAAGCAAAGGAAATTGGTTTAGTTGAATTTGTTGAATCTCCGGAATCGCTGTTAGAAAAGGCACTTGAAATTGCAGGCAAGATTGTTCAAAATGCGCCGATTGCCGTCAGGCAGGCCAAATTTGCCATTGAAAAAGGATTTGATGTCGATTTAACCACAGGGCTTGCGATTGAACAAAATGCCTATGAAGTCACGATTCCGACGAAGGATCGTTTGGAAGGACTTCAGGCTTTTAAAGAAAAGCGCAAACCTGTCTATAAAGGGGAGTAACATCAATAGAAGGAGGAAAACTTCATGACCATAGAAGTTCAAACAAAGGAGCTAACATTTCAAGAACGGGTTGAACGGATTTATAAAGGCGGTGCTCCAAAATATCACGAAAAAAACAGCGAGCAAGGAAAGCTATTTGTTCGTGACCGTTTAAAGCTATTGTTGGATCCAGATTCAGAACTCGAGGATGCATTATTTGCTAATTGTCTTGCAGAGGATCTTCCGGCTGATGGTGTTGTCACGGCCATTGGAAAAATAAATGGCAAGACCGTTTGCGTAATGGCAAACGATTCAACGATTAAAGCCGGTTCCTGGGGATCACGGACAGTTGAAAAAATCATTCGTATTCAAGAAACAGCCGAAAAGCTGAGAGTACCCTTGATTTATCTCGTCGATTCCGCCGGGGCCCGGATTACCGATCAAGTTGAAATGTTTCCTGGGCGCCGCGGAGCAGGCAGGATTTTTTACAATCAGGTGAAATTATCCGGAAAAATTCCGCAGGTGTGTATTTTGTTCGGACCTTCTGCTGCGGGTGGAGCGTACATCCCGGCATTTTGTGACATTGTTATCATGGTCGATAAAAATTCCTCCATGTATCTTGGTTCTCCACGAATGGCGGAAATGGTAATCGGTGAAAAAGTAACGCTGGAAGAAATGGGCGGTGCACGAATGCACTGTTCGGTTTCAGGCTGCGGAGATGTTTTGGCTAAAAATGAAGAAGACGCTATTGCCATGGCACGAAAATACCTCTCGTATTTTCCAGCTAATTTCACGGAAAAGCCGCAGAGCCAAGAAGCATTGCCGCCTAAGTCATTCGAAAAAACGATCGAGGAACTAATTCCTGAAAACCAGAATACACCTTTTAACATGTATGATTTGATTGACCGAATTATTGATGAAGGCTCCTTTTTTGAAATCAAGAAGCTTTTCGCTGCTGAACTGATTACAGCCCTTTCCCGTATTAATGGAAAACCAATCGGTATTATTGCAAACCAGCCGCGATTTAAAGGTGGAGTTTTGTTCCATGATTCGGCAGATAAAGCAGCTAAGTTTATTAATCTATGCGATGCCTTCCATATTCCGATCCTATTCCTTGTGGATGTCCCCGGGTTTATGATTGGGACAAAGGTTGAGCGGGCAGGTATTATCCGTCATGGTGCAAAAATGATTTCGGCCATGGCAGAAGCAACCGTGCCGAAAATTTCCGTCATCGTTCGTAAAGCTTATGGAGCAGGTCTCTATGCCATGGCAGGCCCGGCATTTGAACCGGATTGCTGCCTTGCTTTACCTACCGCACAAATTGCTGTTATGGGGCCGGAGGCTGCTGTTAACGCTGTCTATTCAAATAGAATTGAGCAATTGCCTGATGACGAGAAGGCAGCATTTGTTGAACAAAAACGTGAGGAATATACGAAAGATATTGATATTTTTCGCTTAGCTTCCGAGATGATTATCGATGGGATTATTCCCGCGAATTCCCTGCGTCAGGAGCTGGCCAATCGTTTTGAAGCGTATTCCTCAAAATATACTAGTTTTTCTGAACGAAAACACCCGGTCTATCCTGTTTAAATAGAATAAAACTTTTAAAGGGGGCTATTTCATTGAAGAATGGGAAAATCATAGATTCTTTTACGGAAGCCATTCATGATATTCCAGATGGAGCGACCATCATTGTTGGAGGCTTTGGATTGTGCGGAATTCCTGAAAAGGCCATCATTGCATTACGGGATAAAGGAACAAAGGATTTAACCATCGTAAGCAATAATTGCGGGGTGGATGATTGGGGACTTGGTCTATTATTGGCCAACAAGCAAATTAAGAAGATGATTTCCTCCTATGTGGGTGAAAATAAGATTTTCGAACAACAGTTTTTAAGCGGGGAACTGGAAGTAGAATTGGTTCCACAAGGTACATTAGCTGAACGGATCCGTGCGGGAGGCGCTGGAATTCCTGGGTTTTACACAGCTACAGGCGTAGGAACTGCCATTGCCGAAGGAAAGGAACACAAAGTATTCAACGGAAGAACCTATATCTTGGAAGAGGGAATCGTTGGAGACTTTGCTCTGGTTAAAGCCTGGAAGGCGGACCCGCTCGGAAATCTGATTTACCGTAAAACTGCCCGTAACTTTAATCCTTTAGCGGCAATGGCCGGAAAGATTACGATTGCTGAAGTAGAAGAGATAAAAGGACTTGGTGAGTTGAATCCTGATGAAGTTCATACCCCTGGTATTTATGTTCAACGCCTGTTACTCGGTGAAAACTATGAAAAGAGAATTGAAAAGCGGACAGTCCTGCAAGCATAGCCCAATGGGAGGAAAGGAGGAAATATCATGAGTAATGCTCGGTCCATTATTGTTAAACGTGCTGTTAAGGAGATTAAAGACGGAATGAATGTCAATCTTGGGATTGGCATACCTACCCTAATCGCCAATGAAATTCCAAGTGAATTTAATGTTCTGCTTCAATCAGAAAACGGATTACTAGGGATAGGGCCCTATCCGTTGGAAGGCACTGAAGACCCTGATCTTATCAATGCCGGAAAAGAAACCGTTACCGCTCTCAAAGGGTCATCCTTTTTTGACAGTGCCGAATCCTTTGCGATGATTCGCGGTGGACACATCGATCTCGCTATCTTAGGCGGTATGGAAGTTTCTGAACAAGGAGACTTGGCCAATTGGATGATTCCGGGGAAGATGGTCAAAGGAATGGGAGGCGCCATGGACTTAGTTAATGGAGCCAAACGGGTAATCGTCATCATGGAACATGCCAATAAAAAAGGGGAATCCAAAGTAAAAAAAGAATGTTCACTCCCTTTAACAGGTAAACAAGTGGTCCACCGATTAATTACTGATTTAGCTGTTTTTGATTTTACTACAGAAGGAATGGTCCTAATCGAGACACAAGAGGGCATAACGGTAGAAGACGTAATCAAAAATACGGAAGCAACTTTCACAGTAAGCAGGGAATTAATAGTAAAATAAGATGTATACGTCAGATAATAGATAACTGGATTATGAAACCCTGATGGCCTCCTTTTACCTTTCATGGTAAGAGGAGGTTTGTGCCGGAAGTGGATATTTAAATAAGAAAAACAATTGATTTTAAATAAATATTGACATAAGATTTATAATATTAATCCGCACATTGAATGAATCCTTAGTGCGGATATTTGTTTTGTACAGAAATCTATCACTATTTGCGTCCTCCAAAAAAATTATTTTTATGAAACACCCCCCTTAAAAATAAATTCCCTTACGAACAAATATAAATGTACCGATTTATGGAGTGAGAAAAATGAAATTTTCTATACACGATTTTCTATATATTTTTTTAGGCTTTGTCTTTGGAATTTATGAAATATTTATAGATAACACACCTAGGCTTTATACAAAAATAGTAGGAATACTATCGCTCATTTTAGCAATCTGGATCCTTGTTTCATGTCTAACTACTAAAGACAAAACTAAGCGATAAGTGCTATTAGTAAAAAAATCATCCTAATCATGCAGTGATGGATGATATGAATAGCTTCTTACTTAACATCAACTTTGAGTAACTTAAACATGGGGGAGAAGATGAATGTCAGAAGAAACATATCGTTATCGTCAGGAACGAAGAGAAGCGGAAAAGGCAAAAGAACAACAACAAAGGGGTAAAAAATCGCCCAAAAAAGGTTCCCTCTTGAGAAAAGTTTTACTTGTCTGCTTGCTGCTTGGAGTCGTTTCTGTAGGAGCCGGGGCCATTACCTTCGCAGCAATGATTAAAGGTGTACCCCAACTGGATTCGTCAAAACTAATAGATCCACTTTCGACGAAATTTTATGATAAAAACGGAAATTTTCTTTATGAATACGGCAAGGAAAAGCGGACGAAAATTAATTATGATCAAGTTCCAAAGGTGTTGGAACACGCCTTTATTGCTACGGAAGACGCACATTTTTATGAGCACCATGGAATCGACCTAAAAGGGACAGCTAGAGCCATTATCGAAAATATTTTCGGAGGCTTTGGATCACAGGGCGGAAGTACGATTACACAGCAGGTGATTAAGAACTCATTTTTGACTCCGCAGAAAACATTACAACGGAAAGTGCAGGAATGGGACTTAGCGTATCAGCTGGAGCAAAAATATTCCAAGCAGGAAATTTTAATGATGTATTTAAACAAAATCTACCTTGGCAACCGGTCTTACGGAGTGGCGGCTGCAGCGAAGAATTACTACGGAATTGAAGCAAATGATTTGAAAAAATTGACGCTGCCTGAGGCTGCGATGTTAGCCGGGCTGCCGCAGAGTCCAAATAATTACGATCCGTCCAAACCGGAAAACAAAGAAGCAGCCACAAAGCGCCGGAATCTTGTTTTGAGTTCAATGCATAAACAAGGTTATATAACAGAACAACAAATGCAGGAAGCAATGAAAGTCCCGGTAACAGAGGGCATTGTTCCGAAAAATAAGCAGCAAGGTATGCCGGATGAAGCGTTTTTGGATGCGGCTGTGAAAGAAGTGGAAGGAAAACTTAAAGATATAGACATCGGCACTGATGGATTATCTATTTACACCACTTTGGATCCAAACGCACAGGATTATGCAGATAAAATGTTGAACACAAATAATATTATTGCATATCCGAATTCCAGTTTTCAGGGAGCCTTTGTATTTTTAGATACAAAAACAGGTGAAGTTCGAGCGATTGGAAGCGGGAGAAACGACTATAAGGCAGCATTTCGAGGAAATAACTTTGCGATTGATATCAATCGTCAACCGGGATCTTCCTTTAAACCGATTTTTGATTATGGTCCTGCGATTGAAAATTTAAAATGGTCAACCGCTCATCTAATTAATGACCAGGAGACAACCTATTCAAACGGTCAACCGATTTCAAACTGGGATCATCAATATCACGGGATGTTGTCGATTCGGACGGCACTGCAAAACTCTTATAATATCCCTGCTCTTTTAACGCTCCGAGAGGTAGGAATGGATAAGGCAAAAAACTTTGCTGAACAGCTCGGTATTACTTTTGCTAACAACCAAGTATATGAATCGTACGCGATTGGAAGCAATACTGTTAATCCGTTAGCGATGGCAGGAGCATACAGTGCCTTTGGAAATAACGGAATATATAATAAACCGCATTTTATCCAAAAAGTTGTTTACCCTGATGGTAAAGTGGTTAGTTTTGCACCAAAACCAAAACGGGTGATGAGGGATTACACTGCCTATATGGTGACTGATATGTTACGGACTGTCGTAGACAATGGGACAGGAATAACAGCAAATGTCCCTGGGTTAGATGTTGCCGGAAAAACAGGAACAACTAATTTTGACGACAAGACTCTTAACAAATTTGGATACCCGACCGCTGCGACAAATGATAGTTGGTTCGCCGGATATACTCCTCAGTACACGATGGCTGTATGGACAGGATATTCGCAAAATGGTCCCGGTAACTACATGATTGGAAATACGACGAAAATCTCGCAGTTAATGTTTAAGGCAATGCTGCAAAAATTCGGGACAGACTCAAGTAGCTTTAAGCAGCCTAGCGATGTATACAGATTGAATAATGAGTTGTATATTAAAGGCGGAAATCCTGACGATGTTCCATATGTCCCATCAGTCCCTCAGAACGATAATGGAAATAACCAACAAGATAATGGTGAAAATCACGATAATGGGGAACAGAAATTAAAAGAAGAATTGAAACAGTTTAAGGATGAATGGAAACATAAAGAGAAAGGGAAACATAAACACGGCTAACATTATATCCCCTGGCTACTATCAATGTAGTTAGGGGATTTTTTTGCTGTTATGACATGGATATAGATGCTTTTTTATGATATATTGTCACGATTTAATAGGATCAGCACGAAGATATGTTCTTGATGTAGCCATCCACGCGCTTGTTGCCCGCGGATTACCTGGTGATCAGGAGGTCCTACATCGGGATTTGTCAAAAAATTATGAACCGAATGCTAGTGTAGAAGAAGCGTGGCTAACAATCTACCGCAATGTCGATCAATACTGGAACTTATACGAATTAGCTGAGAAGCTAGTTGATATTGGCAACCAACAGCAGTTATGGCGTTTTAATCATATGAGGACCGTGGAAAGAATTATTGGTCATAAGCAAGGGACAGGTGGTTCGTCAGGTGTGACGTATTAAAAAGAATACTGGACCACCAGTTTTTCCCGGAGCTATGGAGTTTAAGAACAAAACTTTAAATAGAAATGTACGCAGGATAAGTTAGTTCATTTTCTTTACTCAGATTTAACAATATTCATACAAAAATTAACATTATCAATTACAAGTAAATGATAGTATTAAATTATTACCGATTACAAAAATTGTAATCGGTTTTTTACTTAGTTGTTATTTTAAGTTTAGAAATTTACATTAAAGGGGATAGCCTACATGTTTAAGCTATTATTTGAAATCGGCGGTTCTATTTTTATTATTATTTTTTCATTATTTATACTAAGAAACCTAGAAGAATAAGTTCTCGAACGGAGCCTTTTATTTAATAACTGTATCTTCCTTTTTTGCCCTTACCAACTAATCAATTCGTTGATACTTTCCGATAAACAACATAAACCATATGTTATACTTAACAGGTTATTAGATATCCTATATAAAATAAATATAAAAAATAGGAAAAAGTTAAAGGGGAGTATTATGAGGAGGAAGTCGTTTATTGCACTTGGGGTTTGCATTATTATGGCCTTAGTTTTTATTTCAATTTATCATGTAAATAATAGCACCACCCATAAAATCAATCCTGAACGGTATACAACTCATTATAAAAATGATTTGAAAGTCTATATAGAATCAAGTGGCGTAATGAATCATCAACTCGTAGTATACGGATGGGCGATAAATAAAGGAGTAACCTACAAGTATACAAACTATGCTATAGGGACGTTCAAAGCAGTATATAATAACAATTTAGTCGTGTTGGTTGATCCTCAAAACAATGTGTATTCAATCCCGACAAAAGCAATCGATCGGTTAGATGTTTCAAGAAAAATGAATGACGCAATTGATTACAGAAATTGTGGATTTATAGCAAGGGCAAACATCAGCAGTTTTAAAAGTGGGCAAAAATACAGGGTTGGAGTTATTTTAACACCATTACATCAAAAACAGGGCTACCTAATAATGACAGATAAGGAGGTAGCTTTATAATGCAAAAAAATTATATCGCTAGCATAATTAAAAATGCGTATTTTCCTTTTTTTGTTTTTTTTATTTTGGCCTTAATTATGGATAGTAAAGTGACCCTTCTTCCAAATGATGATGAAGTTTTTAAAAACGCTTTTATCGATAACGGCGGCCCGATAGGTTGGTTTGCACACTATCGGCAAGTTTGGAGCGGAAGAATTGTCCCTCATTTTATATTAGTGCTGCTGTTAAACACTAACCCGATTGTATGGAAAATTTTAAACAGTTTCATGATAGTGGCAGTAGCAGCTATTATTTCAAAGTTTTCTATTAATCAGAATTGGCAATTTGATAATAGAAAAAAATATTTCATAAATGCATTAATCTGTGGCCTGTTATTTATGATTCCCAGTGATGTCATTATTCGATCAACTTTTTGGATTACAGGATCTCTTTCTTATTTGTGGCCGCTGGCTGCCATGTGGATTGTGATTTTGCTTTTTAAAAATCTTTATACAGCGGAAAAAAGCAATAGAGGCTTAATTATTTTTTCTTTCCCTTGTGCTATATTTGCTAGTTTTATCGAACAATCAGCACTTATATTGGTGTGTTTCACTATTTTCACCCTCATTTATTGTGTAGTAAAAAAAATAAAAGTAGAAATATATCATATTTTATTGGTCATATTGATTCTTGCATCTGCTATTTATTCGATGTTAGCTGTTGGTAATTCCGTTCGATATACGGCCGAAACACTTAGATGGTTTCCAAGTTTTGATATGTTTTCTACCCTGGATAAAATGTTTTTGGGGTTGAATTTTACCTTTACCCATCTTTTTTTAAGTGCAAATGTTCTCGTCGTTATCATGGCAATTTTACTATTTTGTTTAATTGCTCAAAAAACAAGAGATATTTTCACATTATTTGTTTCGTCTATACCTATTTTATATACGATCATTCATTTTTTTTCTATAGATTTCCTTTATCAATTTATAAGGGTTGATAGCAGTAGTTTCTTCTATGCAAAATCCCAATATTTGTCAACTTTTTTAGCGTTTGTAGTTATCATGCTTTTTGTATATTTATTTTTTATTGCTTTTGATAAGATAGAAAGCAGTATTTTAGTAACATTATTTTGGGGGGCTGCTATTTGTAGTTCAACGTTAATGGGATTTTCTCCTACAATTTATGCATCAGGAGATCGTGTATTTTATTTTACCGACATTTTCATAGTATTTATTATCGTTATCTCGGCTGCTCATTTGATTAAAAATTTCTCTAAATATAAAGCCCTATACACTGTATTGTCAATTGATTTTATTATGATAACTTTGTTTATCATGGCTTATTATATCAATAAAATTTTCCCGCTATATTTTAAATAAAGATAGTCTATTTGATGACATTCTTGTTAGAAATTTAATAAATCTTAAGGTGTCAGGCACCATTGAGAGTGCCTGACACTTTTTATAAAAAATTAAATTTCTATAATGATCGGGAGAATCATTGGCTTTCTCTTTGTTTGTGTGAATAAATATTGTCCTACTGTTTTTTTGATATTTTGTTTGATTACATTCCATTGACGGATATTCTCTTCCTGCAAGTCATTAACGGTTTTCTTAACAAGACGATTAACCTCTCTTAGAAGCTCTTCTGAATCTTTCGCATACACGAATCCACGCGTAATCGTATCAGGTCCTTGAATAATCTTTCGGTCCGTTTTACTTAATGTTAAAACAATTACCAGCATTCCATCTTCGGAGAGTTGTTTTCGGTCCCGTAACACAATTTCTCCGACATCGCCGACACCCATTCCGTCAACATACGTATCACCTGATGGTATTTTCCGAGTCTGATGGGCGACACCGTTTTCGACATCAACAACATCACCATTTTGAATGATAAACGTGTTTCCTTTCTCAACGCCAATCGATTCGGCTAACAAACGGTGATGGTGCAGCATTCTAAACTCACCGTGAATGGGAATAAAATAGGTTGGTTTCATTAAAGTAAGCATAAGCTTTAAGTCTTCCTGATAACCATGCCCGGACACATGCATTCCTGTTGTACTCCCGGAGCCATAAATTACTTTGGCACCCAGTTGGAATAAGTTGTCGATGATTCGAGAAACATCCCGTTCATTCCCGGGGATTGGGGAGGCGGCTAAAATAACAGTGTCTCCGGGGTAAATGGCTACATCCCGATAGTTTCCGCTAGACAAGCGGGCAAGGGCCGCCATTGGCTCTCCCTGGCTTCCCGTACACAGGATTGCTACTCTTTCCGGAGCCAACTGATCGACATCGCGTGCCTCGATCAGCATCCCTTCAGGAACAGTTAAATAGCCGCGTTCGATCGCAACCGAAACCACATTCACCATACTTCGGCCAATTAACGCAAGCTTTCGATTGGTCTTTATGGCAGCATCAACAACTTGCTGAACACGATTCACATTCGAAGCAAAGGTCGAGACAAAGATTTTTCCTTGAGCTTTCATGAAGGCCTCGTTCAAATGGCCGGCTACCATACGCTCCGATGGTGTAAGGCCCGTTCGTTCTGCATTGGTACTTTCAGATATTAAAACCAATACGCCTTGGCTGCCGATTTCAGCCATTTTATGAATATCCGCAAATTGGTTATTCGCAGGTGTTAAATCAAATTTGAAGTCACCGGTATGGACGACATTCCCTTCGGGTGTATGAAAGACGATTCCGAGACAATCAGGAATACTATGGCTTACTCTGAAAAAGGATGCATTTATTTCCCCCAGTTCAAGTTTTGAATCCGAGTCAATCGAAATAAGTTTTGTATCTCTAATAAGCCGATGCTCGTCTAATTTTAATTCAATTAAACCTAGTGTAAAACGGGTAGCATATATGGGTATATTTAGTTTTTTTAAAAAGTAAGGAATACCGCCAATATGATCTTCGTGCCCATGTGTCACAATTAAAGCCCGGATTTTATCCCTATTTTCTTCCAGATAGGTAATATCCGGGATAATTAAATCAATTCCTAACAAACTCTCATCCGGAAACTTCCCGCCGCAGTCAATGATGACAATATCGCCTGCATATTGAACCGCATACATATTTTTACCGATTTCATTTATACCGCCTAAGGCGAAAATAGATAATGTATTTTCATTGGTTCTCAATTTTATATCCTCCCAATTCCAATTAAATATTTTTACTATTCCCTTTTGGCTCCAATTTATTATCGATTAACGACAAACATTTTAATGGTTTTTCATTAGCTGTTACCTGTATTTTTAAAATGAACAAGTCTAAATTTAGAAAACTTGAGTATTATCTTAGTAAGATAAGGAGGCGATCTGATGAAATCAATTGGAATCTTGGGGGTAGGGCAAGCAGGTGGGAATATTGCAGAAATAGCATCAACCTTGGGCTTTCAAACCGCCCTTATCAACACGAACCAACGTGATGGATTAGTTAACACGAGGGTGGAAAAGAAGTATTTTGTCCCTGGTTTTAATGGTGCCGGGCAAGATAGATCAATAGGATTAAGAGCGGTAAATGAAAACTACCGGGAGCTGATTGACTTTGTAAAACGGTCCTTTAAAGACATTAGGCTGTTATTAGTGGCATTCTCAACCGATGGCGGTACAGGATCAGGGATGAGTCCGCTATTAATTGATCTGTTATTAGACCAACTTCCGGGCATTTATGTAGGTGCCATTGCCATTGTACCGGAACGAAATGTGTTAGCCGGGAACCGAATTAATGCTGCTCAGTGCATTGAAGAGATTTCCAAAATAGAAGCTATTTCTTCGGTGTTTCTGGTGGACAATGATCAGATGCGCAAAATTAACCCGCAATCCAGCAAACAGCAGATCTACCTTGCTTCAAATCATCAGGTCATGGAAGCGATTAACAATGTCCTGCAGGTTACGCAAAAGAGCTCTTTTTATGGTAACTTTGATGAGACGGATCTTATGAATATTTTAAGCACAAGAGGAGTTACCATTATATCTTCAGCCACTGTTACAGATACTAAGTCAACGGCAGACGTTTCTAGTAAAATTCACCGTTCTTGGGTTAACTCTATATTCTGTCCTGTTGAATCAACAGGTGTCATTCGCGCTGGTCTAATTTACGAAGGTCCGGAGAATATGTCAAAGCTAATTAACGTGCCATCTATCTTTGAAAAGGTTGGAGAACCGCTACAATTATTCGAGGGAACATATATCTCAGAATCTGACCCAACGATTATAACCATTCTAGCGGGTCTGCCATTCCCTACTCGGCGCCTGCTATCCCTAGAGGAAACTCTTGAGAAGAATAAAGACCGTTTACAAAACCTGGTCAACAAGGAATATACCCAGAAATATGAGTCCCGGATATCTTGGGCATCCAACCTCAAAGTTAAGCCTGAGAAACATGCAGGCTCAGTATCCTCCAAGTTATCAAAGTACCAAAGATAAATAGTAAAGCTGATATCCTCACCGGTTACTCTTTAAACCGGTGGGGATATTTTTGTATATAAATCGAAAAAACTAAATTACAACAAACTTCCTCAGGTTTCGGGTGGTGACAGGCACCCCTATTTATGTAAAAATAGGTATTATTAAACATATTTCATTCTAGGAGGAATGTAAGATTTGGAAACGAAGTTTAAAAAACCTAAGGGTTTTGGTGAAATACTGGATCATACGTTTGGTATAAGTAAAAATCGTTTAAAGGACTTTTTTATGATTTTCCTTATATTAATGGGACCGGTTTATTTGCTTGAAGCAATCATCCAATTAGTTTCGGGGATAAGCTTTTTCAGGGAGGTTGGGAATGGCGGGTTTGATCGAATGTTTGCCAATTTTAATCAAACACAAACGATTAATTCAGGCAGCTTGAGCTCTGACTTAGGATTAATCGTGTCGGGACTGTTCGGTTTTCTTTTGTTTCCGGTTGCCGAAGCCGCAATCCTGTTGGCAATCAATCACATTCGGAAGAATGAAGACTATACGGTTGGGTCGGTGATTAAACAAAGCTTTCGCCGGTTTTGGCCGATACTTGGCAGCAATCTTTTATTTGGTCTTATTGCTTTTGGAATCATGATTATCCCAGTATTGATCGTTACTTTTACAGGCGTGTTTGGATCTTTTGTGAATCCTATTTTAGGAATTGGACTAGCAGTTGTTCTTTTTTTAGGTTTTGCAGTCGGGATTGGTTTATTATTTACCCGCTGGAGTTTTTATTTTGCCTTGGTCGTACTTGAGAAAGATTCGCCTACGGCCGGAATTGCAGGAAGCTGGCGGCTTACGCGAAAACGGACATGGATATTAATGGGGCTATATATCGTGTTTTATTTGATTATTTCAAGTATTACCTTTGCCGTACAAATGACGTTTGGTATCTTTTTAGGTCAGAGTGTATTGCTATCAATCATCTCGAACATCATGTCCTTATTTACAACAATGTTTTTTTCCGTGGGCTATGGTGTCATGTTTCTTGATTTAAAAATAAGACATGATGCAGATGATTTAAAGGATATGATTGATGAATATAACACGACCACTCTATAAAAAACCTATTTTAGTAGGTGATGACGATGCTTGATTCTAACCATGCCCGGCTTGAACTTAAGGATATTTTGAATAATAAAGAATACAGAGTCTATTACCATGATTCAAAGAGCTGGCTTGAAACTTGGTGGGAAAAAGCAATCCAATGGATAGCCAAGAAGCTGGCAAAATTGTTTCCAACCCCCGAATCGGCAAGCTCTGCTTCTGTGCCTGTTCTTATTGTGATTATCATCGCGGTAATCATCGTATTAGCTATTACCGCATTTTTTATTTTTCGAAATGTAAGACGTAATCGAATACTACGTGACCAAAAGCCGCTTCATTCAATGAAAGAAATCAATTGGTCATTTCAACAGCATTTAATCGAAGCAAGGAAACTGGAAGACTTAGAAGACTATACGCTTTCCACCCGTCATTTGTTTTTAGCGTTACTCCTTAACTTTCATGAAAAGGAATGGCTTGTGGCAAGAATTTGGAAAACAAATTGGGAGTACTATGACGAGCTTCGGAAAGTAAATCAACAGTGTGCCGATCAATTTTATCTTCTTGCTTCCTTTTTTGATGAGGTGACGTATGGAGAACGGAAAGTTCAAAAAAAGGAATATATTCAGTTTCAAAGGGGTGCAATAAAATGGCTTGAAGAAAATGAATCAACACGTGAGTGGCTTAGTGAAAGGGGGGAGGAGAATACTTGAAGAAATCTCAATCGAATAGACAAACGTGGATTTGGCTTACTGTTCTCCTTCTTTTTTTTGTGCTAATCAATTATTACATTTTTTCACAAAAGCCAAAGGATTATCCAAACTATGTTTCTGATTCTCCGTCTCCTAGCGGTGTGAAGGCAATTTATACATATTTAACGAAAGAAATGAAAGGTAAACGTTGGGAGTATCCCCCCAAGCTGCTTCCAATAAGGAAAGATAAACAATTACTTGTTATGGTTGAACCTGCTGCTATTCCTGATAAAAAAGAAATGGAAGCCTATAAAAATTTCATGGATGCCGGAAATACCATTCTTTTTTTTAAAAACAATCCGAAAGGCCTGTTTGATTTAAAGACAGAGCCTGTAAATGAGGAGCCTTCCTCAAATAAACCATTGAAAATATACGATCAACATCGTTGGCAATACAAGGCTGAAATAAATTCCTCCATTCGTCTGCTGACTCAGAATAAAAATGAAATCCTACTCTATGATGATGCGGGTCCCGTTGCGTTAAAACAATCTATTGGTAAAGGTCAATTGATTGTTTCGATTACTCCAGAATGGATGACAAATGGCAACCTTTTAACAGATGATCATTTACCGCTCATTCTTAAGCTTTTTAAAGAAAGTCATTCACGAACGGTATTGTTTGATGAATACATTCATAGCGGTAAGAATGCTTCAACCATTTTTACAATTTACCCAAAGTGGTTTTTACTGATGATCCTGCAAGGAATCCTGGTGACCCTTCTCTGGCTTTGGTACAAAGGAAAGCGTTTCGGACCTGTTTTTGTCCCAAGGGAGGAATCGGTTCGTTTTAGTGATGAAGGAATTCAAGCATTAACCGCATGGTATCTAAGAGGCAGTCGATACCATGATTCACTATTGATTCAAGCTGACTATGTGAAGCTTCTACTGCAGGAGCGATGGGGTATACCCTACAGCAGGGAATGGCAGGATCTTACAGGAATGTTTGAACGAAAGTGGCTTCAAATGCCAATGAGTGAAATCCGTGCATTTCTAATCGGTTTGGCAAATATTATGGAAAAAGAAAAAATAAGCAAGCAGGAATATTTGTTTTGGTCAAGGAAGCTGGAACAATTAAGAAAAGAGGTGGAGCAAGGATGAAGATAGAATTATCATCCTTTTTGGAGAAATATGAGGAACGTATTTTAGGTCAGAGTTTAAATCTTAGGCTCCTATTATCAGCCGTTTTATCAGGCGGTCATGTCCTACTTGAAGGGGTACCCGGTACCGGCAAAACGCAAATGGTTCGAACCCTTGCCGGTCTTTTGGGCGGCAAGTTTAACCGGATTCAGTTTACACCGGACTTACTTCCAAGTGATATCACAGGAAGTATGATTTACAATATGAAAGAAGGTTCGTTTCAAACACTTAAGGGGCCTATTTTTACTAATATCCTATTAGCAGATGAAATTAACCGCACACCCGCAAAGACGCAAGCAGCGCTTTTGGAGGCAATGGAAGAAAAGCAGGTTACCATCCAGGGTGAAACCTATCTCCTGCCGGAGGTATTTTTTGTTGTTGCAACTCAAAATCCGATTGAATTTGAAGGAACGTATCCGCTTCCTGAAGCACAACAGGATCGTTTCCTATTTAAGCTTTACATTGATTTCCCAGCCTTTGAGGAAGAGAAAAATGTTTTAAAGCAGGTAATCGAAAACCGATTGGATGAAACTCTTGTTGCCTCTATTCTAGATATGGACACATTTATCACGATTCGTAAAGAAATTGAGAAGGTCACAGTTGGGGAAAATGTATTGGATTATATCATGCAAATTATCAGGAAAACGAGGGAAGCAGAATCCATTAGCTTCGGTGCCAGTACAAGGGCGGGAATAACGATCGGAAAAGCAGGTCAAGCATGGGCCTATCTTGCAGGAAGGAATTATGTTTCACCCGATGATATAAAAATGGTAGCTAAACCGGCTTTACGACATCGTATTCAGTTATCCCCGCATGTAGAATTGGAGGGTGTTACTGTTGACCAAATCATTGAAGAGCTTGTGGGGGCGGTTCCTGTTCCGAGGTAGAGGGATTCTGCCAACAAAGCGTTTGTTGCTGAGTTTTCTCATCCTTTCCTTCTTAATATGTATAGGAACTGCTTGGGAAATCTCATGGGGATTTGTCATAACAGTAAATATAAGTGTTTTTTTCGTAAGTCTGGCAGATTTACTCTTTTCACCCAACAAAAATCAACTTTTTTTTAAACGTACTCTTTTGGAAGAAATGGAAAGAGGGATTACTTACTCGGTTGGGATTGAAGTGAGAAATAGCTCGCAAAATTCTTTTTCTTACCGTTTGATTGATGGAATTCCCCAGACTTTCGAAAGGCCGTTTCCTCTTGTTGGAGTTGCACCGCCGGAGTCTCAAACATTCGTGACCTATGATACGATAGCCTCGGTGAGAGGGAAATATGAAATTAAAAAGCTTTTTTTTCGTTATAGGAGTTTTATTGGTTTATGGGAAAAGCAAACAACGGTAGAATTAGCGGATTCCGTTAAAGTCATTCCCGATTTAACAGAGACGAAACAATATTTAGAAAGTGCCCAGCAATTTTTATTATTTGAAGGAGTAAAGATTCGAAAACAGCGCAGTGGTGTTGGAGATTTTTCAAAAATCAGAAGTTATGTGGTCGGGGATGACCCGCGCAAAATCAATTGGCGCCAAACGGCTAAACTGCAAGAAGTGATGACCAATGAATATGAACCGGAGCATGGGAAGTATATTACAATCATAATTGACTGTGGAAGAATGATGGGAGCTGAATTAACAAAAGGAAATCGGTTAGAAAAGACATTAGAGGCAGCTTTAACTGTTACTGCTGCTGCACTTCAAAAAGGTGATTATGTTTCTGTCCTTGCCTTTTCAAAGGAAATAAAAGTTTTTGTTCCGCCGGCTAAAGGAATGTCTCACCTGCAGACCATTTTGCAAGCCATTAATCATCTACAAGTGGATGCCGCAGAGTCGAATTATCCGGCTGTATTACAATATTTAGAAATGGTCCAAAAGAAACGAAGTCTTCTTTTATTATTTAGTGATGTTCGAACCTTCCTTTACGAGGAGAGCGCTTTAAGTTATTTAAAGCGGCTCAGACAACGGCATTTATTTTTAATGATTGGCATCGAAGACAAGACGCTTTTAAAGAGAGTAAAAGATGAACCTATAGATGTTCCTGCAGCGATGTTAAAAAGTATTGCACAGCAGCAATTACTAATAAAGAAACGTGAAAAAATCAAATGGGAAAAACAAGGACTCCAAATGATTGAGGCCCGTGAGGAAAAATTGGCTGCAGCAGCCGTTTCCTATTATATTGACATTATGAATCAAAATCTGCTGTAGCCTTTTGTTTGACAAGCTTTAGCTTTCCGATGATAACATACAGGATTACACCAATTACCGTTAAGAAAGCGACGATATATTTAGCTTCTAAAGAAAGGGCAGCAGGTGTAATAAAACCTTCAATCACCCCTGCAATGACAAACAAAGGGACAGTCCCAAAAAGAAGTTGAACGGATCGTTTCGCTTGGCTTTTTAATTGGAAGCCCCTTGAATACTGTCCCGGTACAAAGAGCTTATAGCCCATTAAAAGTCCGGCGCCGCCGGCAATAAAAATAGCTGTAAGCTCGATTATCCCATGGGGAACAATATAAGCCCAAAAATTATAGGATTTTCCATAATGCCAAAAAAGGGCAGCAAGGGCGCCTAAGAGGATGCCATTCGTGACCAGCAAATAGATGGTCAATATCCCGAAAGTAACTCCTCCGGCAAAGGCAAGTACCGCTACTCGGATATTGTTCGTCATAATGCTCGCTGACATCAAGGCGGAATCTACCTTTCCGGCACCGCTGCCAAGGTGTTCAGGTGAAATCCCTTGCGCTATATCCGTCGGAAGAATCGAATAAATATGAAGGGGATCATTAAGTACTGAAACAAAACTCCCTAATGCACCGATGATAAAAAACACCATTGCGGCCAACACAAACTTCCATTGCTCCACTAATAAACCTATAAATTTTGTGCTAAAGAAATAGCGAATTTGTTTTATGCTGGATACTTGATCTTTGTACAATAAATTATGTGATTTTGAAACCAGTCCGTTTAAGTATTCCATTACTTCATCATTGGGGAAGTAAGTTTGACAGTATGAAAGATTCTGGGCTGCTTTTTGATAGTGCCGGTAAAATTGAGTGATATAATCACCCGTTACGCCATTTCTCCTCTTACTTAATAGCGTCACCATTTGTTCAAGCTGTTTCCATTCTTCACGATGTTTTTTTATAAATTGCTTTACATCCATTTAGACACCTTCTTGCTTAAGTAGGGTTAGTGTTATTCCTAATTATAGTAATTATGTTGAAAAATAGGAACAACTTTAGAAAAAAGTCAATCAAGTTAGGGGAATCCTTGTGAATCAAGAGCATTTAGATATAAAAACACCTGAATTTGTATCACTTCAGTTCCAGCTTGCCGGTTTAGGAAGCCGGGCGGCAGCATTTATTATTGATCAACTAATCCTAACCGCGGTTAATATTTTGCTCTTGCTTATCTTTTTTTTCGTTACGAAAGGCATGTCCTCACTTCCGGTTACAGCAGAAGTGAATATTAATTCACTTCCTTTGGCCATAACGATTATTGCTATTTTTATCATTAATGGCGGATACTTTTTTGCCTTTGAATTTTTTTCAGGAGGTAGAACGATAGGGAAGAAAGCGTTAGGGATCCGAGTGATTCAGGAAAATGGCCACAGCCTCACATTGCTTTCAAGCTTTATCCGTAATCTTCTTCGGATAATAGATTCCTTGCCGGTTAGCTATTTTCTCGGTTTTTTGATGATGTTTTTCCATTCAAAACATAAGAGGGTTGGAGATATTGTCGCCGGTACGATTGTAGTACATGAACGAAAAGCAAAAAGGAAAAACAAACCTTCAGCTCTTGAAAAGGAAATGAAAAACAGAGGGCTCTCTAAAAATGACCTAATACTTGACGAATGGACGTTAAACACATTCGGCTTGAAAGAATGGAAGCTTTTTTCTACGTATGCCATCCGATTTATCCAATTATCAAAAACTGATAGAAATCAACTAACGAAACAAATAGCGGAAATTATGCTTCCGAAAATCGGAATAGAAGTTGAAGGTAAAAACGATCAAGATTTAGAAAACACACTTCTTATCCTGTATTTAATCCTTAGGGATGAATGGGAGATTGAAATGTGATCAATATGAACATAACTAAAAAAGCTTGGAGTTCCAAGTTTTTTTGTTTTAGTCAGTAGTGATGAGTTTTAATCTGCTTCATTCACGTCTACTATAAATTGTTGAAGCGATCTTACTTTACCGATTTTTGGGAATATATATTTACAGGACGCGTCATGTTCTTCCCGGCTGAAAGTGGTCATGGCATCTGTAATGAAAATTTGGTGATATCCATATTGAAATGCCTCTCTTGCCGTACTCTCTACACCGATATTAGTGGCAATCCCACACAGTACAATGGTATCGATGCCTCTACGACGAAGTTGAAGATCTAAATCTGTCCCGAAAAAAGCCCCCCACTGACGTTTTGTGACAACATAATCATTGTCGTCTACTTTAAGCTCCGGAACTAGCACTGCCCAATCTGTCGGACGCTGAACTGCGGAAACAGGTTGGTCTGTTTCTGGCTTTAAAGAGTCTTTTCCATCATGAAAAGCAACTTTTACAAACGAAATAAAACCGTCTCTTTGACGAAAGAGCTTGACCAGCTCGGCGGCTTTTTCAACAACGGCTTGACCGCCCGGTATACCTACTATCCCTTTTTGTAAATCTATGATAATTAAAGCTGTTTTTTGAAAATTAATTTGCAACGAACTCATCTTAATTCCTCCTTATTTGCCTCATATGTTTATGACTTTCTTGGTACAGATTTCTTGAATACGTTAGTATCATACAAAATTTTGTTTGTATAATACAAATTTTTGTTAATATAATCACTTGTGGATTACACCAACTAAGGAAATTACAAAAATTCTTTAAGAAAATTTTTACAGACCACTTTTCTTGTATTGTATAATAGAGATAGCGCTGTCATTTCTTAGAAATACTTTATGACGGTATAGAATAGACTGATTAATTGAAAGGAAGTGAGCGGATTATTTTTCATCCTTCTTTTTAATGATTGTCTCTTTTTGCGAAGGGAAGTAAGAAGGTGTCGAAGCTTCTAAGTTTTCTGAGGTTGAGGAAAGTTATGTTACATAAGGGGGAAAGGTTACGATGAAAAATTATGTGGATGTTGGTAATCTAAAAGTAGCGGATGTACTCTATCAATTTATTAATGACGATGCCCTGCCCGGAACCGGATTGGACCGTGAGAAATTCTGGTCTGATTTCGAAACACTCATCAGTGATTTAACACCGAAAAACAAACAGTTATTAGCACGTAGAGATGATATCCAAAATAAAATCAACGTTTGGCATCGCGAAAATAAAAATTTTCATTTTGAAAGCTATAAATCATTTTTACAGGAGATTGGCTATTTAGAACCGGAAGCTGAGGATTTTCAAATTTCCACTGAAAACGTGGATGACGAAGTAGCACTTAAGGCCGGGCCGCAATTAGTCGTACCGGTAGATAATGCCAGGTATGCTCTAAATGCCGCCAACGCCCGCTGGGGAAGCCTTTATGATGCATTATATGGGACAGATGTTATCAGTGAAGAGGACGGAGCGCAGCGTGCGGGAAGCTATAATCCGATTCGAGGGGAAAAAGTCATAGCCTTTGCAAAGGAATTTCTGGATCAAGCAGCACCGTTAAAACAATTTTCCCATAAGGATGCGGTCAAATATACGATTGTTGAAGGGACATTGACGGTTTCACTTAGTAATGGAACAACAGCAGGTCTCCTGGATGATTCTAAACTGACAGGGTATCAGGGAAATCCTGAAGACCCATCAGTTATCCTGCTGAAAAATAACGATCTCTATTTTGAAATCCAGGTAGATCGCAACCATCCAATTGGCAGAACGGATCAGGCTGGTATTAAAGATATCGTCATCGAAGCAGCATTAACGACCATTATGGATTGTGAGGATTCCGTCTCTGCAGTTGATGCTGATGATAAGGTTCTTGTGTATAGCAATTTGCTCGGTTTGATGAAGGGTGATTTGACTTCTGCCTTTACAAAGAACAATAAGACTCTAATACGGACACTTAATCCTGATCGTTTCTACACTTCTCCAACAGGTGAGGAAATTACCCTAAAAGGGCGTTCACTTATGTTTGCCCGTGTCGTCGGACATTTAATGATGAGTAATGCCATACTTGATAAGGATGGCAACGAAGTACCTGAGGGGATTATGGATACGGTTCTCATAAGTTTAATTGGAAAGCATTCTCTTTTAGGTACCGGAAAATACCAAAATTCCACTAAAGGCTCAATCTATATCGTAAAGCCAAAAATGCATGGATCCAAAGAAGTGGCGTTTGCCAACGAAACATTTAACCGCGTTGAAGACATGCTTGGACTAAAAAGGTATACACTTAAAATCGGTGTCATGGACGAGGAACGCCGTACGTCTTTAAACTTGAAAGCTTGTATCCGAGAAGTAAAGGAAAGAATCGTGTTTATCAATACAGGTTTCTTGGATCGGACAGGTGATGAAATCCATACATCTATGGAAATAGGGCCGATGATTCGGAAAAATAACATGAAATTTTCAACCTGGCTGCAAAGTTATGAAAAATCAAATGTATTTGTCGGCCTTGCAACCGGTTTTCAAGCCCGTGCGCAGATTGGTAAAGGGATGTGGGCAATGCCGGATTTGATGGCCGAAATGCTTAAGCAAAAAATTGGCCACGTTCAAGCGGGTGGAACTACCGCTTGGGTACCTTCACCGACGGCTGCAGCTTTACATGTTCTTCACTATCATCAAATGAATGTCAAAAAAGTGCAAGATAAGCTCGCAATAGATATTCAAGATTTAAGAGATGACATTTTAAACATTCCGGTAGCAGAAAATCCTAAATGGAGTCCGGAAGAAATTCAGCAAGAACTTGATAACAATGCACAAGGTATCCTAGGATATGTGGTCCGCTGGATAGATCAAGGAATTGGTTGCTCAAAGGTACCTGACATTAATAATGTTGGGCTAATGGAAGACCGTGCGACACTGAGGATTTCAAGTCAGCATATTGCCAACTGGCTGCACCATGGAATTTGTACGAAAGAACAAGTACTTGAAACATTAAAGAGAATGGCGAAAGTTGTAGACCGGCAAAATGAAGGGGATCCATACTATCGTCCAATGGCAATTGATTACGATCAGTCTGTTGCGTTTCTAGCCGCATGTGACTTAGTCTTCGAAGGCTACGTGCAGCCAAACGGTTATACGGAGCCAATCCTTCATCGCCGCCGCATCGAGGCAAAAGCAAAAATATCTGTTGAAAAATAACATTTAACAAGCAAAACAAATAAAGATCAGGTACCTTTATTTTTGAAAAGGAACTGATCTTTTTTTTGAAAAATTCAGGTCCTTACAGGCGGCAAATTAGAAATTTTCACAAAATAATATTTAATGAAAGCGTATGCTATAATGATAAATGGTGATGAAAAAACAACAATAAGGAGCATCCGCTATGTTGAAAGACTTTTTTATGGGTTTATCCCAAAACCAATTTCTTAATAGTGCAGCGAAAAAGTACGGGTTAAAAATGGGAGCGCAAAGTGTTGTTGCAGGAACAAATATAGAAGAAGCAATTAAGAGCATTAAAGAGCTAAACGCCCATGGGATCTCTTGTACGGTCGATAACTTAGGAGAGTTCGTTTTTAGAGAAGAAGAGGCGACAGCAGCGAAAGAACAAATTCTCAAAGTAATAGAAGCTATTCATGAGAATAAGGTAGATGCTCATATTTCTTTGAAACCAACCCAATTGGGTTTGGATATTGATTACTACTTTTGTTTGAACAACTTAAAAGAAATCGTTGATAGAGCAAGCAATTATGATATTTTTGTTAATATTGACATGGAAGATTACGGTCACCTAAAGCCTTCTTTTGATCTTTTAGACGAGTTATCAATGGAATATAATAATGTCGGAACCGTTATTCAGGCGTATTTCTTTGAGGCACAGGAAAACCTCGAAAAATATAAAAATTATCGTCTGCGTATTGTTAAGGGTGCATATAAAGAACCGGAACAATATGCCTACCAAGAGAAGAAAGATATTGATAAAAACTTTATTAAACTAATCGAATGGCATTTATTAAACGGGAAATTCACATCCATCGCAACACATGATCACAGAATCATTAACCATGTAAAAGATTTTGTTAAAAAGAATGACATTTCAAATGATAAATTTGAGTTTCAAATGCTCTACGGATTCCGAAAGGATCTTCAATTAAAACTTGCGAGTGAAGGCTATAACTTCTGTACCTATGTGCCATTTGGCAATGACTGGTATGGTTATTTTATGAGACGTCTTGCAGAAAGACCGCAAAACTTAAATCTTGTTGCCAAACAAGTATTTAACAAAAAAACAAACACGATGATTGGATTGGCAGCAGGTGCATTTTTAATTGGAAGAATGTCTAAGCAAAATAAGCGTAAGTAAATACTTTCCGGAACCTCCCATATGATGTCAATGGGAGGTTTTTTGTGAATAGGACATTCCTAATATTGGACCGATAATATGGTAGAAAACCGTTCACCATTTAGGACACATAATTTAACAGTTATTATACTGTTAAAAAGAAAGTGCTCCTTCTTTATTAAACTTTGCTGTTCCATCTTACAAAACATATAACAGTCGGTATGATTGATTTTACTTTTTGTCCAATGACAGAATTTTTGTGCGTTATATAATATAAGATAGGAAGGTAGGTTGTTTTGTTTCTTACGTTCCAGATTATTTTTGTACAAGAACTGTTTTCTTGCACCGCTTGAAGAAACAATGGAAATAAAAATTGGAGTGTGATGCTATGGAAAATATCTACAAAAGCAGCTGAAATTTTCGCAATATTCCCACGAATCGGTATGATTACTTACTGTTCCATAACTGAATAATTCGAAAAAAGAAATTGGTTGACGAAAATGGATATGGAAGAAGGGGAAGGTTTCAGAAATATTCAAGTTCGTAAACTACTGCAAGGTTGCGCTTGCAAGGCTCCATTAAAAACGAAACAAGGGGGAATTTTTGTTGAAAACGCAAATTGAGCAAAATGGAATTGTAACCCTGACACCTGAAGTTGCCAAAGGGTTAAGTAACAGTGATTTATGGAATGATGATTTACGGCCAACAACGTTAAAGGAGCATTCATGGAAGGGTCTAAACTTTGCTACATTGTGGATCGGCATGTGTTTATGCATACCTGCCTATACTATGGCCAGCGGGATGATTTCTTTAGGAATGAACTGGTGGCAAGCAATTGGAACCATTTTTCTCGGAAATGTTATAGTACTTATCCCCATTTTATTAAATTCACACGCCGGTACAAAATTTGGCATTCCATACCCTGTTTTTGCCCGTCTTTGGTTTGGCTCTAAAGGGGCGCACATTCCAGCCTTAGCTCGAGCAATTGTAGCCGCCGGCTGGTTCGGGATTAACACGTGGATCGGAACTACGGCTGTCGACACATTATTATCAGCTTCTTACTCTTCTTGGGCAAATTTAACGGGTCATACGGCAATCGTATTTGCAGTGTTTTGGGCCTTAAATGTAGTCGTTGCCTACAAAGGGCCTCAAGCAATTAAAGTATTAGGTCTAATTGCTACTCCAGTAGTTGGTATTTCTTCTATTATTCTACTTATTTGGGCATTTACTCACTCCGGTGGGTGGGGACCTATTTTAGCGACGCCATCTAAATTTAATACTGCCGGTGAATTTTTTAAAGTATTTTTTCCGGCACTAACTGGTGTCATTGCTTTCTGGGCAACACTTGCTTTGAATATTCCGGACTTTTGCCGTTATGCCAGGAGCCAAAAATCTCAAATGCTTGCTCAAAGCTTCTCCCTTCCGATTACGATGAGCGTTTTTTCTTTTATTGGAATTGCCGTCACCTCTGCAACAGTGGTCATTTTCGGTCAGGCCCTTTGGGATCCGGTGCAATTGCTTGCTAAATTCCCGCCATTTGTTATTTTTTTAGGAACAGTTGTCATTGTAATTGCATCCTTAACCATTAACGTTGGTGCTAACATCGTTGCTCCTGCCCGTGCGATTGAAAATTTAAATCCAAGACGCATTACATTTGGACTTGGTGCCCTTATTACGGGATTATTCGCAATCTTAATGCAGCCATGGTATATTATGGATAATTTCGGGAATTATATTTTTGGATGGTTAGGAACATATGGAGCATTACTTGGTCCAATCGATGGGATTGCGATTGCGGATTATTGGCTTGTTCGCCGTAGGCAGATGGCTCTAAATGAGCTATATGATGTAAACGGCCGTTACAGTTATTTAAGTGGTTTTAATAAAAATGGAGTGTATTCTCTTATAATCGGTGTAGTTATTCCTGTACTCGGTTTATTCATTCCAGGTCTTCGCTTTTTGTGGGACAATGCTTGGACATTTGGGTTATTTATTTCGATTGGCGCTTATACGTATTTAATGAAAGGTGACAAAAGCGTTTTACAACCGGGAGAATATGATCAAATTACCAGTTTTAAAACCTTCCCTTCTGACTCTTTAACAGATTCAGTAACGAACAATGAAAACATAAACGTTGACATTTATTAACAAAAAACAAAAAGGGCATTTCCTCCAGATTATGATACGCCCAAATTTCAATTAACAAAAGTGCTAAGAACTATCCGAGATTAGGATAATTCCAGCACTTTTATTTTTATTTTATTGGCTTTGTTAAAGCTCATTATTGATTTAGCTCACTATGTTGATTGGAGCGGAAATCAACAGGCAAGTTTAATAGAGTCATTTTTTTAAAAAATAATTTTTATTGACAAATGATGATAAAGAGGGCCAATAGTATTTTTGTTAGCATTTTTTGAATTGCTTTTACTTAATCTAAAAGCTAATGTTTCAAATCACTTAAACCTTGCGATATAATGATAATAAAAGCGGGAATAGTGAATCCATACCTACGAAATAGGAGTGACTGGAGGACTATATAAAAAACCTGATTATTTTGTTAAAATATTAATTAGTAAAAATGAAATATGGATTTGTAAATACATAGGCAGGTGGACCAATGAATGTGGGATTTTGACATGAATATAGATCAAATTGCTAGAATTAAAGTAATCGGTGTCGGCGGCGGAGGAAATAACGCCGTTAACCGGATGATTGAGGATGGTATCCAAGGCGTTGAATTTATTGCTGTCAATACAGATGCTCAAGCACTTAAACTATCAAAAGCAGAAATTAAAATGCAAATTGGTACAACGTTGACAAGAGGTTTGGGAGCAGGTGCAAACCCGGAGGTTGGCAGAAAAGCAGTGGAAGAAAGCAAAACGCAGCTGCAAGAAGCATTAAAAGGAGCAGACATGGTATTCGTTACAGCCGGAATGGGCGGCGGTACAGGAACAGGGGCAGCTCCTGCGATTGCGAAAATTTCCCGCGATCTCGGAGCGCTAACGATTGGTGTTGTAACACGTCCGTTTGGATTTGAAGGCCATAAACGTGCAACAAATGCAGCAGCCGGAATCGATTTAATGAGAAAAGCTGTGGATACATTAATTATCATTCCAAATGATCGCTTATTACAGATTGTAGATAAAAAAACGCCAATGCTTCAGGCTTTCCGTGAAGCAGATAATGTTCTTCGTCAGGGTGTTCAAGGTATTTCAGATTTAATTGCCGTTCCTGGATTAATCAATCTGGATTTTGCGGATGTGAAAACGATTATGACCAATAAGGGTACTGCGTTAATGGGTATTGGGGTCGCAAAAGGTGAAGGCCGTGCTGCTGAAGCAGCAAGAAAGGCGATTTCCAGTCCGTTACTTGAAACTTCCATCGATGGAGCTCAAGGCGTGTTAATGAATATAACCGGAGGAAGCAATTTAAGTCTGTATGAGGTACAAGAGGCAGCAGATATTGTTGGTGCCGCTACAGACCAAGAATTAAACATGATTTTTGGTTCGATTATTAACGAAAGCCTAAAAGATGAAATTATGATCACGGTTATTGCGACTGGTTTTGTTGATAAAGAGGATCCTTACTTAACACCTGCTTCCAATTCTTCAAAGGAAGTAATTTCAAAACCCCGGTCACAAGTACGACCTAGACGTGAACAGATAATACGGGAAGAACCAGTTTATGAAAATGGCCGCCAATGGCAGGAGCCGGAACCACCAGTGTATAAAAATAGTAGCCGCCAATGGCAGGAGCCGGAACCACCAGTGTATGAAAATAGCCGACAAAGGCAGGAACCGGAACCATCGGTGCATGAAAACAGGCGACAATTGCAGGAGTCGGAAGATTCGTTGGATATTCCAACGTTCTTACGCAATCGAAATAAAAGGTCTTACTAGTAATTTATACCTATAAGAGGCTGCCGAGTAACTCTCGGGAGCCTTTTTGGCTTATTGTTAAAAATATATCAATACGTCAGTTTTCTTATAAGTGGGTGTTGCCAATATTGGAAATTGAAAGCGCTATAAAAATAGTAGAAAACTTTTCACAAGTGAATGGCGAAAAATACGATAAAATCAAAGTATGTTCAACATTTCACATTGTTATGGATATGGATATCATTTTAGAGGAGTGTTTTTTATGGCTTACAGTAAACCCGAAAAAATAATGGAGATCACAGTGGAAAACGGTATTAAAAAAACGAAATACCCTTTTATGGAAACTCTTATATTAGGGTTTGAAGCAGGTGCATTTATTGCTTTAGGTTATTTACTTTTCATTCGTGTAACAGCTACATTATCTGTAAACCTAGAAGGATTAAGCAGTTTGATCGGAGCATCTGTTTTTCCTGTTGGTCTTATTCTTACCTTACTTGCAGGCGGTGAGCTTTTGACAGGAAATATGATGGCTGTGCCAATCGCTCGGATGGCGAACAAGATAAGTACTTGGAAGGTTTTCTATAATTGGTTCCTTGTTACGGTCAGTAATTTTGCCGGAGCAGTTTTTATTGCCTACTTTTTCGGTCATGTTGTTGGCCTTACAGAAACGGCACCTTTCTTGACCAAGACTGTTAGTATCGCCCAGCATAAACTTGAAGCATCCTTCCTCCAAGCCTTTCTATCTGGAATTGGCTGCAATTGGTTAGTTGCTTCGGCAGTATGGTTGTCCTATGGGGCAGAAGATATGATGGGGAAAATTGCAGGTATTTGGTTTCCAACAATGGCATTTGTTGCAATTGGTTTTCAACACGTAGTGGCTAATATGTTTGTCATCCCTGCTGCAATATTTGCAGGCCATTTTACATGGATGGAATATATTCATAATTTTATCCCTGTTTTTTTAGGAAATGCGGTTGGCGGAACTGTGTTTATAGCAATGGCCTACTGGCACGCCTATAAGAAAAAGAACAATACCATGCCGGGAGTTATTCAACCAATCTTAAAAAAAGCGGTCAGATAATCAGGGTGTCATGCACTGCGCCCTCCGTAAAGTTGTAAATCCCGAGTGTGGTGAATTTGTTTTAAAGGCTGACGTTTTAGAGCGTTAGCTTTTTTGTTTCAGTGGTTGATGTGGTTATTAAAAAAATATAACAATACTAGTTTTAGTTCTTGACCCAATGATTTTACATATGAATAGAAAAGAAATATCAAAATGGAGGTATTAATCATGAAAGACACCTCTAATCATGGTTTTGGGTCAGCCACCAAACTTCGGTATAAAAAATTAATCTGGGTTCTATTCGTTTTTCTCTTCCTCATTGTCATGATTATCCCTAGCATTATTATCATGTTTTTTGGAGCGGGTGCTGCTTCTATGCATTTCAATGATTTATTTACGGTTTCAAAGCAGGATCAAGCATCATCAAGATTCAAAAGTAATCAGAAACCTAATAATGCTTCTTCCCAAAAATCGCCACTTGACATAGGATGGGTTTCCGGCAACAGTACTAACTTTCAACATTTAGCTGATTATCATAATCTAAAGGTAGTTTCACCTGAATTAGCGACTATTGATAATCAATTTAATCTAAAAGTAATATCAGACCCATCCTTAACTAACACCATTCGCGAGCAAGGAAAAAGAATCTGGACAAGAGTAATCATTGGTACTGATACGAGTACAAATGTTCATACATTTTTAGCTAAATCTAAAAAAGTCCATGAGGTGATTGATAAGATTATTCATAGTGCAAAAGCCAATCATTGGGATGGAGTAAATTTAGATATTGAAAATGTAAGTAGTGAGGATCGAAATGCTTTTTCCCAATTTGTAAAAGCTTTATCGGACGGATTAAATAAATCCTCAGTTATTCTTTCTATTGATCTCCCTCCCGAAACAATTGGAAGTAATAATATAGGAACCCCATTTGATCATGAAGTCCTTGGGAAGTATTGCAACTATATTATTTTCATGGGATATGATCAACATTGGTCAACGGATCCAATTCCCGGGCCTATTACCTCTTTATCATGGTTAAAAGAAAATTTAAAAGAATATCTTCATACGGGGATTCCTGCTGAAAAATTAATACTGGGACTTCCCGCCTATACGAGAATTTGGGAACAAAATCAGCAGGATCATGTTGTAAAGAATCCTGCAGAACCTCTTCAATATGTTGAGAAGTTAGTAGCTCAAAATCATCGGAACTTAGCTTGGGACTCAACGTTGGGGGAGTATTTTATTTCATATACTGCACAGAACTTACAATATAAAATCTGGCTTCCCAATGAGAAATCATATAACTTATATTTGGACTTGATTCCTCAATTACACCTAGCCGGTACTGCTGTGTGGGATCTAAATCAAATGAACTCAGTTTACTGGAATAAAATTTTTTGAGGTGCCTTGAAGAATAGATAGATTATTTAACATTTCATTCATAAAATGGTAACAAATTTCGGACATCCTATCTTCTGTAAATCCCAAAAATTAAGGAGGAAGTTACATGAAGAAAAGGATGTTCGTTTCTTACATTTTTTCAGTAGCGTTTTTGTTTGGATTGATTGGATCATCACAGGCTTTTGCAGCAAATGAAGGAAGCATGGAATTACGCCCTGTACATCATGAAATTGGCCATAAAGGTCATTTTAGGAACAATCCGGAGTTTATCAAGAAACAGGCAGAAATGCTGGGAATCGAAACAAAGGGTAAAAATACTCAGACCCTGGAAAAAGAAGTAAGGGAAGCGATGATAAAGAAGAAGGCGGAATCACTAGGGATAAATACCAAAGGGAAAGATGCTGCCACGATAAGAAAAGAAGTGAGTGCTATGTGGATAAAAAATAAGGCAAAAGAATTAGGAATTAATCCCACAGGCAAGGATACAAAAGCGTTATTCAATGAAATCCTTGATAAAGAAATTAAAAAAGAGGCAAAGGAATTAGGGATTTCAACAGAGGGGAAAGAGCTTAAAGATTTGGCCCATGAAGTGTATGATGCACGTATTAATAAGCAAGCCAAAGAATTAGGGATTAACACGAATGGAAAGGATCTTCGTGAAATCTCACATGAAGTGCGGGAGAAAACGATTATCCAAGCAGCTAAAAATTTAGGTATTGAAACGAAAAATAAGTCAACACAGGAAATCTTTACTGAAATTATTACTAACCATGCAGATAAAGTAAAAGAGTTAAATCTCTTTCCTGCGGAAAGAGGAAATTGGCATTTCTTTCATGGAAAAGATAGGAAGTAATCATGATGAAAAATCCTCATTTATTGTAAAGGTTCTGTTTTCAGGTACAAAACATTAATAACATAAAAAAAGGGTATCAAATAGCAAATATTTTTTCTGAATATTTAGTAAAAATATTGCAAAATGGTATTCTATATTATACTATTAATGACAATATATTATATCATATGGATTTGCCATGATACAGATTCATTCAAAAAGGAAGGGACTTCTATGAATTATTCATTTGCACCACAAACTAAAACCTATCAATCTTCTGCAGTAAGAGACATACTTAAGGTTACTCAACAAGGACATGTGATTTCATTTGCAGGAGGATTACCTGCTGAAGATATATTTCCATTGGAGCAAGTGAAAATTGCTTATGAAAAAGTATTTGCATCAGGAAAATCCTCATTGCAATATGGTTTAACAGAAGGATTCAAACCGCTTAGAGAAGCAATCCAAACAAAAATGGAGCCAAAAGGGATTTCGTCCAATCCTGATAACATTCTTATTACAACAGGTTCGCAACAAGTAATCGACTTGTTTGCAAGGATTATGCTTACACCCGGCGATGTTGTGCTTACTGAAGACCCTACTTATTTGTCAGCCTTACAGGTTTTTCGATCTTATGGAGCCCAAGTAATAGCAGTTAAAAGTGACGAAAATGGAATGGATCCGGATGACTTAAAGGCCAAAATGGAAATTTTACGTCCTAAATTTGTCTATGTCATTCCTACTTTTTCTAATCCGGATGGGAAGGTCTGGAACAATGAACGGCGTCTAAATTTACTTAATCTATGTTATGAATATAACGTCCTTGTACTTGAGGACGACCCTTACGGTGATATTCAATTTCATCAAGATGAAGAATATCATCCGGTAGCAGCCTTTGACACTTATCAGAGTCATGTTGTATATACGAGCACTTTTTCAAAATCAGTCGTTCCAGCCTTAAGGACAGGATGGGTTACGGGGCCAATTGAAATTATTCAAATGATGGTACAGGCAAAGCAAATGAATGATTTACATTCCAGTTCTATTGACCAGCAAGCACTATATTATTTGTTACGTGATTTCAACCTTGATAGTCATATAAGTTTATTAAAAAGAGAGTACTATTATCGGATGACAATCATGAGGGATTATTTAAGTAAAATAGGTTCCGGGTTATTCACCTGGAAAGAACCGAAGGGTGGTATGTTTATGTGGGTAGAAGGGAGTGAACAGCTAAACACAACCACTCTACTCAGTAAGGCTGTTGACAATGGTGTCGCGTTTGTTCCGGGAGCACCATTCTACGTTGATCAGCCTAAGAACAACACATTCCGATTAAACTTTAGCCATTCCACACCTGAGATGATAAAACTAGGGATGGACCGATTGGTGGAGGTTTTGGTGCCTGCCACAACTCAAGTTTAATAGATGTAATCCGATATGGAAAAATTTTCAAAGTAAATACCGATTTTACAACACAGTAAACCGTTAGGATTTAATTATCCTAGCGGTTTTTATATGCCATTTACATGGGTACTGTCGCCTGATAAATCTCGGGATTTTTGTCGAAAGCCTTCAAATCTCGTCTTTTTTTGTCTCTTTTTAACTTGTTTTATCGAAGCCATTTAATATAAATTAAAAAATGCTATAATTCTGTTCATGACTAATAGAATCAGATGTTAATCAATCAAGTAATCATTCGTTTTTTACGGGGTGTATTTTTGCTATGAGACTAGAGCAATTAGAAGAGGCAATTAAAGAGAAAAGAGAAGAGATGATAAATATCGGAATGGAAAAAGGGCTTTTATGTGAAGAAACAATATTTTGTAGCCAAGAATTGGACGAGCTGATAAATGAGTATAATAGATTAGTGGCTGAACATAAACGTTCCGGGGCAATAAATAAATACATTGAATTAGTTCTTCATGTTGAAAAACAAGCCTATAACCTTTTATGGATGCCTTATAATTATTTATTTAATTACCTGCAATATTAAAAGTAATGATTAAGGTTAATCCGGGACCTGATGGTCTTTTTTCTTTGGGGAATTGTGCCAACCAAGCCAGTTAGATAAGAAAAAGATACTCCCTTCTAGAAGTATCGATAAAGTTAAAGCTATAATCCCCTATAATAGAAAATAGGAATTCAGCCAATGTATATGATTAAGTGTAAAGTAGAAGATAGTGTTTAATTGTTTTTTCCTTTATAAGGAAGTTGAATATGAATGGTTGTTCCGATTCCCACTTCACTTTGAATGAAAATATTCCCTTGATGTTCATGTATCGTTGTAAAGACCTGTGTGAGACCAAGACCCGTTCCATCTATTTTACTGGTAAAGAAAGGGGTTCCCAGCATTTTTAATTTTTCTTTTGGAATACCTATTCCTGAATCAATCACTTTTATATGAATCCATTCATCCTTGTAAAAATGTTCAATTCTAATTTTTCCATTGTCCTCAATTGCTTCAAGTGAATTCTTTATAAGATTGAAAAAGGCTTTCTGAAATAAGTTTCGCTTTCCAACTATCTTTTTTTCTGAATCCATTAAATCCATTTCTATTTCTACTTTATAAAGCCTTTCTTGGAACAAATAGATGAGAGAAGCTAACTCCTTACATAAATCGATGGAAACTACTGGTTCATCGTGTAAATCCGGTTTGGATACCTGTAATAAATTCTGTAAAGTGGCTAAAGCCTTCTCTAATTCATTTTCCATGATATCTAAGTATGGGTGTGAGCCGGATTCTTTTATTAATTGTAAAAATCCTTTTACAGCTGTTAGGGGATTTTTAACTTCATGTGCTATACCGGCAGCAATTTGACCAAGTGAAGCCAGTTTTTCCCGATTATTCAAAAGCTTTTCTGCAGCTTTACGGTGTGTAATGTTTTGCATCGTAACCTGTGCGAAAACTTGATTATTTATAAAAAAAGGTACAGACATTACTTCAACATCAATTTCTTCCCCATTGCTCTTCATCATTTTTAGTTCTGTTGTTTTTAAAACTTCGTGATTAACGAGAATCCTTCTCAGTCGCTCTTTACTTTTATCATGGAAATCAGGGTGAAGAAAAAGCCACATATCTTTTGATATAATATCTTTTGAAGTTTTTAACTTGAATAATTCCAAACATGCCTTATTGCAGTATAATATTTTACCCTCTGGTCCAACAATCCAAATTGAATTCAGGGAATTTTCAACCAATTGATGAAAGTCTATCTCTTTAGACTCTAGATGCAATTTCAAGTGAATTCCTCTTTTTCTATCTAGTATTAAAAACAGTATATCAGGTAGCAATGAAAACTTAAATGTTATATTGAAATTTAGTCTTTGTACCTAAAAATAAAAACCCACGAAATACAGGGAAAACGGAAAGAAATCAATCAATTTTGAACAGAGGCCAGTAAACCGTTATTATTAAAGCGAGGTCTTTTTGTACACAAGCGGCTGTTTTAGCCATTCGTCAAAAAATTGTAAAATAAAGAAATGGAGGGAAAAACAATGTTGTTAATTAGTATTGTGATTCTCATATTATTGGTCCATTTTCTAATAATCCGCCCTCTTACACAACGAAATCGACCGCAAAGAATTGATCAGAGCAGGGTCTATTATGAACAACCGGAATATTATGGGCCATCAGCCGGAACCGGAGGATTGGGGAGATTTGGAACGTTTGCAGGAGGGATAGCTGCAGGGGCTTTACTTACTTATTTGTTTGAACAAGGCAGAATCGGATTTAATCAATATAACGCATGGCAGCATTTAGAAGATCAAGAAATAATGCGGGAACTTATGGACCAAAATATTCTCCAAGAGCATGAAATTGCTCAATTGCAAGACGAGATTGGATATCGGGACGATTGGGATTTAGACGATAGAGATGAAAACCCGGATGATTTTGATTACTATGATAAAGATGACCAACAGGACAATGATGGATTCGATGATTCAAATAGTGGAGATGATAATTGGGTTTAGGTTAAAAGGCATGGACCAAGACGAACTATGTACTTTCTATTTGAGAATCCTTAATGAAAAATAGTTTCGAATAATTTTAAAATATGAATAACCGAAAGGAATAAAAAGTAAATGACAATGCCAATTACGATTCCTGATCTTTCATCAAGACCGTTTTCTCTTTTAGTAGAACGTTTAATGGATTCATCACCGGATGTACTGTTTCGAGCTTGGACGCAGCAGATTGACAAATGGTTTGCCGCACCGGGATCGGTGTTAATGAAAGGTGAAGTCAATGCCCCCTTTTTCTTTGAAACCATTTACAAATTCGAGGAACAAAGCGAGGCGCAGCGCCATCCTCATTACGGAAGATTTCTTCGGCTCGAACAGGATCGACTCGTTGAATTAACATGGGTTACGGGGGAAGGGGGCACAAAGGGAGCGGAGACAGTTGTCACAGTTGAACTTGAACCTCACGGCAAAGGCACGCAGCTCCGTCTTACACACGCAGGGTTTCCTGATGAAGAGTCGAAGAACGGGCATGAATATGCCTGGCCGTTTGTACTTGAACAGCTCGACAACCGGATGATTGATAATACAAATTAAATAAGCAGGCCTTTTTGAAAAAGCCCAATACCCGATAATATAGAAGTCGGGTGTAGGGCTTTTCATTATTCAATTTTAACCTTAATTGTATCCATAGCATTATATCCATATCCTTTTCGATTCCAAAAGGGGGTAGCAGGTTGACTACGATTATAGGAATCTGTTACCCTCGTCATAATCGTGTATTCACCTTTTTCCAATACTGACCATTCAAAAATCCATGAGGTCCATTCATAACCGCCATTATTTTGATTCGCCCATTTTGCCTTTGACCAGCTTTTTCCGCCATCCGTGCTGACTTCAACTTTTCCAATTTCTCCTTTTCCCGTCCAGGCAATTCCGTTAATTAAATGGAAACCAGTATTTAGAACGGCCATATCTAATGGTTTTTGGATGGTAGAATTTACATTTATGGTTGTGACTGGAAAGGCATCTTCGTTATTTTCCTTATTTGGATAATAAACATAATCAATAGATTGAAAAGGACCATTAAACTCGGAGTCTATTACACTAATTTGCTTAATCCATTTTACCGATGCCATTGCATACCACTGTGGAACAATTAATCTTAACGGAAAACCGTGCTTAATTGGAATTGGTTGATTATTATATTCGAATGCAATTATCGTATCTGGATGAAGGGCTTTCTCTAAAGGCAAGCTTCTTGAAAAAGGATAAACCTGATCAGTATCCGTTCTTTCTCCATAATCATACCCCTCTACTACAACCTCTTTTGCCCCCATCCTTATTCCTGCTGATTCAAGGAGCAGCTTTAAGGGTACACCCTTCCAGATCCCTTGACTTATTGCACCTTTTTGCCATTGTTCTCCATAGACTTTCGGCTCGAAAAAATTGCGTTTGTCTCCTGCGCACTCTAGAACAACTTTAATCGTTTTTGAAGGAAGCTTTAGGATATCTTGCATTGAAAACAATTTCGGTGTTTTAACTAATCCATTTATAGGCAGCCAATAATTTGAATAGGTGAGCGGCGGGTAAGAAAAGTGGTTTCTCCTATAAAATAACTGCTGATTCATAATATCTGTGCTAATAAATTGAATGGGTGTTTCTTGATTTTCCGGATGTAAATCACGGACAATTAACGACGGTTTTATGGAAGAGTCATATAGCTTTGACATTTTTGCCTCCTAAATTTTACGCCTGGTAATAATATCTATGAATAATAAATGAACTATTTGTAACAATTTTTTTAAAAGCAATCAACAATACTTAACTCTAGGTTAATACTATATTTACATTAGTTTATTAAAGTAATACCTGTAAGATATTTATAGGAGGCGTATATATGGATGCAAAGAAGCTAGCTAAAGTTTTTAATGTTCTAAGTGTTGCCGCTTTAGGTACTTTGTTAACAGTATCTCCAATGGTTAACACCCCAGTTAATGCGCAAGTAAATACAAAGGCCACTGAACAGGCTAAGGAAGTTAAGGCAGAAACAAAAACCCCGATTAAACATGTAGTTGTTATTTTTGGCGAAAATGTATCTTTTGATCATTACTTTGGTACATATCCATATGCTTTAAACATTAAAGGCGAACCTAAATTTACTGCAAAGTCGAATACGCCGGAAGTTAATAATCTATTAACTCCAAAAGACTATAATGGAACACAGCCGGAAATCTCCAAAACAAATCTGATAAGCAATAATCCGAACTCTGCAAAACCTGTTCGTCTGGATCGCTCCGAGGCGATGACAGATGATATGGATCACAGTTATCATGATGAAATAGCAGCTACTGACGGGGGTAAAATGGATAAGGCGGTCGAGACTACCGGGAGAGGGAAAAATCCGGGAATCGTGATGGATTACTATGATGGTAACACAGTCACTGCACTTTGGAATTACGCTCAAAGCTTTGCGATGAGTGATAACTCCTTTGGAACCACATATGGACCATCTACACCCGGTGCATTAAATCTGATATCAGGTGAAACTCACGGGGCAATATTGTATGACAAAAATGGTCAAAAAGTATCGAACGATATTTTAAATGAATTTGAGAATGGAACAGTTACCGGTGACCCTAATCCTTATTTTGATAAAGCCTCAACCGGTTTGACAGTTGCAATGAATGACACAAATAAAAACGTTGGCGATTTACTAAATAAAAAAGGGATTACTTGGGGCTGGTTCCAAGGCGGCTTTGCTGATCCTACTGCTAAACATACAAATATCGGAGGTGCAGCTGTTACCGATTATAGCCCGCATCATCAGCCATTTGAATATTATAAGTCTACTGCAAACCCGAATCATGTTTCACCAAGCTCTTCCGATATGATTGGTAAAACGGATCAAGCGAATCACCAATATGATATGAAGGATTTCTGGACAGCTGTAGATGGCGGAAATATGCCAAGTGTCAGCTACCTTAAAGCACCAATGTACCAAGACGGTCATGCCGGTTATTCAGATCCATTAGATGAACAGCAATTTATTGTTAATACGATTAATCATCTGCAAAAAACACCTGAGTGGAAGGATACAGCGGTTGTCATCGCTTATGATGATTCAGATGGTTGGTATGATCATGTATATGGACCAAATAACGGTCAATCAGTTGAGTCCGGTAAAGCAGGATATGGTCCAAGATTACCGCTGTTGGTAATCTCTCCGTATGCTAAGACTAATTTCGTTGACCATACATTAACGGATCAATCATCCATCCTTAAGTTTGTTGAGGATAACTGGAATTTAGGACGAATTGGCGGCACTTCCCTTGATGAGAAGGCTGGCAGTATTGAAAACATGTTTGATTTTAAAAAGGGACTACGAAATAAAAAACTTTTCCTTGATGAGAAAACAGGACAGCCTGTAAAAGCTAAAGATTGAAATAGAAAATATTGATTTTTATCAAGCAAAAGACAGGGGCCATCTTATTAGATGGCCCCAAGTTTAATTAATCGGGTTCTGATTTATCTGCTTCTTATTATTTTTCGTTTTGTAATGCATCGCAGCCTTCTTCACCTGTTCGAATCTTAATCGCATTAGCGATTTCATAAACAAATATTTTCCCATCACCCGGCTGACCGGTGTATAATACCCGGCGGGCGGTATCAATGACCGACTGAACAGGTACCTTACAGACAACTATCTCAATTTTAATCCGCTCATGCATGTCCACTTTACGTTTGACACCACGATATAATTCTGTAAAACCTTTTTGCAATCCGCAACCAAGTACATTTGAAACGGTTATTCCACTTACACCGATTTTTGCTAATTCTTGTTTGAAATCATCGAATTTGCCAGGACGTGTAATAATTTCAATTTTGGTTAACTTATCGGTCACACAATCACCCTTTTCACTATATTTATTCGTGATACGCTTTCTCTCCATGCAATGTAATGTCAAGACCGAGTGATTCTTCCTCATCTCCTACACGAATAGGTATGAAAATGCTTACTAATTTAATAATAATATAAGTTATGACAGCAACAAAGATATATGTTGAAAGAATGGCGATCATTTGTTTCAAAAATAAGCTCGGATTACCGTAAAATAATCCATTCGCCCCGCCTGCGTTTACAGTTTTAGTAGCAAATAACCCGGTTGCGATGCCACCCCATGTTCCGCCAATGCCGTGTAGTCCAAATGCATCTAATGCGTCATCATAGCCAAGCTTTTCCTTCAACGAGGAAATGGACCAGAAGCAAATAAGACCGCCGATAAAACCAATTAGGATAGAGGCAAAAGGTGTAACGAATCCGCAACCTGGCGTAATGGCAACAAGACCTGCAAGCGCACCTGAAACAGCACCTAACATGGTTGGTTTTTTATTGATAAACCACTCAACCAGAATCCAGCCGAACATACCTGCGGCAGCGGCAGTATTTGTATTGATAAAAGCGATCATTGCTATGTTGTTTAACGATAATGCACTACCGACGTTAAAGCCAAACCAGCCAAACCAAAGGAGCCCAGCTCCTAAAACCGTAAATGGCAGGGTGTGTGGAGCTGTTGTGCTGGCATTTTTTCGTTTTCCTAAAACGATTGCCAAAACTAAACCGGCGACACCTGATGAAATATGAACAACAGTTCCTCCGGCAAAATCTAGTGCACCTAATTCACGCAGCCATCCTCCTACTCCCCAGACCCAATGAGCAACAGGTGTATAAACGATAACTGTCCATAACGATGTGAATAAAATAAAGGCAGAAAAACGCATGCGTTCTGCGAAAGCGCCTGAAATAATGGCAGGGGTTAAAACCGCAAACATCATTTGAAAAATCATATATAAATTGTGAGGGATCGTTCCGCTATAATCAGGATTGGGTTTAAACGAAACCCCTTTTAACCCAAGCCATTCAATGCCTCCAATCCAAGCATTTCCACCTGGAGAAAACGAAAGGGAATAGCCTACTAAAATCCACAAAATTGAAACGATTGCCATGGAGCTATAACTATGCATCGTGGTACTAAGAACATTTTTACTTTTTACCATTCCGCCATAAAATAAAGCGATACCCGGTGTCATAAGCATTACCATCACTGTTGCGACAAATACAAATACTGAATCGCCCATTTGCATACTATTACCCTCCGATTTTATTAGGTAAATAATTTCACCTTTAACGTTATGTTTTCTTACATAAAATCCTTATGTTATGTTTCCTTACACGAGATATTATATAAAGTATCATATAGTTTTCTGTTGCTCCTTTCAAGATTTTTTTTGGAAATCCATTATTTCACAGAAGCGAATGCAATTGTATGTAGATATGTCAAACGTGCCATTATTATTGACCTAACTAATTTCACTTCATTGCGTATTAAAATATAATTAAAAAATAACCCGACAGAACTAAATCTGTCGGGTTATTTTTTAAAAGATGATGTTTTTCTCAATATTGAAGTGTAATAGACTTTTTCTAGCCTTCTATGTTTACTGGCTTTTTCAACGTTACGATTGAATCTTTCTCAGAAGATTATCCAACACGTTTGATAAAGAAGGAAAGCAACTAAAAAGTCCCTGATATCGCTAATCCAAAAGGAGAGTGGTATCAGGGACTTTTTAATTAGAAATAAAAGAAGAGAAATAATTTTAGAAGTTATTAGGTTGGTACAGACAGATGCTGTTACATGATCCGGTCTATTTAATAATGAAGAAACCACGGATAGAATGTCGAAACGAAGCAAATTTCTAATGTAGATCTCTGAATTTTGCAGGGGTCACACCTGCAAATTTTTTAAATACCTTTGAAAAATAACTTTGATCATGGAAGTTTAAAAGAGTTGAAATCTCAGTCAAAGAATGGGTTGTAAAGGTTAATAAACTTTTGGCTTCATCCACTTTAGCTTGTTGAATATATTCTGTTATTGAAATGCCCACCAGTCGTTAGAATCAAACAGGAAATTAAGGAATCCTCTGAACCATTTGCACAGTATGCTGTTCGTTCACCGGAAGATGCCCAAAAATTAGCAGCCTCTTACATTGCAGATGAAGACCGGGAAGTGCTTCTAGTGATGATGCTCAATACCAAAAATCAGGTAGTGGGGCTACATAGAGCACATGCTACAGATAAAACTGTAAAGGAGATATGTACAATTACGGGAGTCAGTCAGGCAGCATTTTATCGCAGACTAAAGGAAATGGAACAAGATGTTTAATTTTCAGTTCAGGACAATTGGAAATATTTACACATGTGGCCCCTCATTCCTCGAATCGTTTCGGTACTCCTATGTTATTTCAAATAATTTAATTTAAAATTTAAGATCCTTACCGTTGTAAACGGTATTGAATAGATTAAAATAAACCTGCTTTTAGTGCAGCTTCAAAACTGTCTCTTGCAATTCGAATGGACTAAAGATCTTTTCCCAATGGTGAATATAAATTAACCGTGGTTGATCAAATAACCAATGGTTGTGAATTGCAGTTATAATAATTCCTCTTTACGAATTGCGGATACAAAACGGTCAATTTCCTTTTGAAGGATAACTGTTTCACCTCATGTATTAAGAAGAACTTGTAGAAACAATCAGATGGGACTTTCAACAAATATACTTTATTATTTGCATCCGATATCAATTGCCAAAGATTTTAAATGTCCTCAACCAAAAATATTGAAATCTTACCTCTAAACATTCTGTTATATTAAAAATGAGGACAGACAACATCTTTTTTAAACTTATTTTGGAGTGAAGACATTTGGAGAAACATTTTGAAAAAAAGTAAACGCTTATATTAAAGAGCATAGATGCTCTATTGAAGATACAAAGCACCGACAACATCTTCACTTTGATACACCGATTGGCTGGATAAATGATCCAAACGGATTCGCAGCCTGACTTCAAAAAGACCATTATTAAAGCTAATTGGTAATAAGAAAGAATCTTATGATTAAATTATGAAAGATCTTAATGACAAATGGGTGAAGGCAAGAACTGATGTAGAAAAATAATCTCTTGATAATATTTAAAGGGGAAATGCATTCCACATGCATTCCCCCTTTATTTCTTTAACTAATTAAATGACCATTTCAGATTCAGTTAGAAAATATAATAGATGTCGAAGCAATGAAAGGTGCTAATTCAAATATAACAAGAGTAAATAAAAACTCTCTGGAAATTAAGGGGGGATTAAAATAAATGGTAGAAAAAGATTGTGGTACTACTAAACAGGGGACTTCAGGGCCAAGTTGCATCCGAGTTTGTGAGGAAAGCATCTTTATTTACTAGTGACATCAATATTCTTAAACAAGGCAAATTGGTCGCTGGTAAAAGTATTATGGGTGTTATGTGCTTAGCAATTAGAAAAGGAGAAGAAGTTACACTTTTAGTAGACGGAATCGATGAACAAAAGGCAATCGCATTCTTAGAAACATTCCTTTCGGGAAGAATCTGATCCATTGAATTTGTTACTAAACCGTGGTTATCAACAAAATTTAAAGAAATCTTTTGGTCCATTCAAATAAAGATATTTTAGGTAATTGGAGTGAAACAAATTGAATAACCTTAGCACTGAAAGATTACTAGATGCATATAATCAAGCTATTGAGTTTAATCTAAGCAAGGACTTTATTACATTACTATGTATTGAGCTAAATAAACGAAATATTGATGAATCACTCATAATCCCCATAATAGGGTATAATAAAAACTAAACAATATTTTCATAATGAATCTGTTTAATGACGAAGCATATCCGTCATTGAGAGAGTTAAGGTGACTGGTTAATTATGATTTTACTAACTAGTGGTGACAAATGGAAGAAGAGTAGGTTTGCATAAACCTCCTTAATTATTTGTTTAATCTCATTAATAAAACAAGAAAACAGATTACATCTTTGGTCACAACTTGGTCACAGATTAGATGTTTTTATATTTATTAGATTAAATTAAATGATAAATGACTTGTTAAAATGTGCATTAAATCAATACTTTACGGCATTTTATAAATCTTAATGGAATCAAATAGGATATCTTTCCTCTAACTTCAAAACTGCTTGAGACCTGCGTGCCAGGTCTGGTGGGTTCGATTCTCACGCAGCCCCGCCAAAATTGTTGTAATAAATCAACGGTTTTACCGTTTATGGTATTCTGGATTGTAGAATCGTTTTACCGATAGACTGCGTAAGGAACAAATAGATTGTAGAACCTCTTTCCTTGAAGGGAAATCCATAAGCAAAGGGGCCTTTTTATAGCTAAGGAAACCAATAGATATTTAAATGGCTAGTTGATAGCAATAGTTCGTTCCTCTGATTCAGTTTTTAGAAGGGCAATTTTTATTTATTAGTGGTAACCAACATATTTCAATACCTCATGATAAGATTATAAAGGAAATGCTAAAATAAATAATAGTTTTCTTAAAAATAATAACTATTAAAATATAAGTATTAAAAACACTGTAAAATGGTTCTGTATTACCAGTACTTGTAAACAGTAGAAAATATATCGGTCTTCTAATATGTATTGTAATAACTAAAAAGTTAGTTTAAAATTATTCAATCTTTATTGCTAAAAAAATGTAAGGGCTTTCTTGATCTAGGAGGGTTACATGTTTTTTTCCCTACGTAATCGTTTATTTATTATTTTTACTTGTTTGTTAACCATTCCATTTATTATCTTGTCTCTTATTATCCCAAACTGGTTTACCTCTATTATTGAAATGCAGACCAAGGATTTAACGGTAGAGGCAATGGACCAATACTCTCTCTATATTAATTCGATTACAACACAGGCAGAAGACTTGGGGAAACAGGTGCTTGTTAATCAAACAACCCAACAGTGGTTAAAGTTAGAAAAAGAGTATTCTAATATACCAAAAGAACAACGTTTGTTAATGAAAAATCAACTGAAAATGCTGTTATCTTCCATGATGGCTAACAATTCTAATGCAATGTCGGTTTCGGTATTTCTAAATGATGGAACTGGAACCTGGGGAAATAATCCTTCCCTTAATAAAATGGATTGGTATAAAGATTATGCTGAAAAGGACGAGCGGTTTGTAAAATCCCACCAAGATCCTTACCAACAGACACCAGGGACTATCAATAGCTATATTTTGCCACTATTTGATATGAATACATTTATTTCATATGGGATTATTAAAGTTAATTTTCCCTCATCATTGTTTGAAACTGCTTTAAATAAAATCAAAAATGGAAAAAATGGTCATGCCTATTTGCTAGATAAACAGGGAGCGAACGTTTTACAAGGGAAAATTCAGATTCCTAAAAAGGTCTTAACCCAAACTTTAGCAAAAATAAAATATGGTAAAGCGCAAAAAGGTTTACTGGAAATGGATTATAACCAAGTGAAGCATCTTGTTTTTTATCAAAAACTATCAGTTGGTGATTGGATTCTTATTAGTGAAGTAAATAAGGCTGAATTGTTCGCAAAAGTTAACCGTTTACAACATAATCTGTTCCTGATTAGCGTTCTCGTTTTCTTATTAACGATTGTGGCCTCTTACATGTTTTCATCCAATATCGTCAGTCCTTTAGGAAAGCTTGCTAAGGCCATGGGGTTTCTTGAATATGGTGACTTTTCTGGCGCCAAACGCTTCATGCCAACAATTAAATCTTCCAAGCACGAAGTGGGTTATGTAATCAAAGTCTTTGGTCATACGATTGATCGATTAAAGAGCCTAATAGAAAACGAGTATGAAGCAAATATACGACGGAAGGATGCAGAATATAAAGCCTTATTATTACAGATTAATCCACATTTTTTGAACAATACGCTTGAAATCATCGGGGGATTAGCGGCTCAAGGCAAAAATAAAGAGGTTATGAATGTAAGTATTTACTTAGGCCGAATGATGAGATATTCCTTGAACACACAAAGCGATGTGGTGAAATTAGGTGAAGAATTAAATTATATCCGCAGTTACACAGACATATTAAAAGTGAGGCATGAAGATTCCATCTCTATAACTATTGAAGAAGACCCGGAAACGAAAACCCTTCCAATTATAAAATTCATTTTACAGCCACTCGTGGAAAATTCAGTTAAATATAGTTTTATAGAAAAGAAATTTGCGGAAATTGATATTAAAACTGCAAAGGTTAGAAATCATGTATATATTATCGTAGAAGATAAGGGTATTGGAATTTCTGATGAAATAATCACAGATTTACTAAACCAAGAAAAGAATAATGAAACAATTAGCGTATTAGAGAGTAAAGGAAACAGTATTGGACTAAGGAATGTTCTTGGCAGATTGAAGCTTTACTATGGACAAAACTTTTCCTATCAGATTGATTCTGAAAAGAATGTAGGTACAAAGATTACATTATGTATAAATATTTATGGGGGAGATATACATGATGAAGGTGATCATCACAGATGATGAGATACAAATTCGTAAGGGCTTACGAATGAAAGTGGATTGGGTAGAGGAAGGATATCAAATTGCAGGCGAGGCTTCCAATGGTCAAGAAGCACTGGAACTGATCCAAACCATGGATATTGATGTGGTCCTTACGGATATGAGGATGCCAATTATGGACGGGATTGAATTGGCAAAACTTTGTCATCAACAATTTCCCAACGTAAAAGTAATCGTTTTATCGGGATACTCCGATTTTGAATATGTACGAGGTTCGTTAAAGGAAGGGGTTAAAGATTATCTGTTAAAACCGGTTGCCCCTGATGAATTAATAGAAGTGTTAAGGAAAATTCGTAAAGAAGTTGAGGAAGAGAAAAGAAATCAAGTCGAAAAAGATCGGATGCGCCGGCTTGTTCAAACCCAGCTGCAGGAGGTTCAAGAACAATATTTGCTTTATTTGGTAAAAGAGGAATGGATGCACCCTATAATGGTGGCTGAAAGGCTGCGTCAGCTTCAGCTGGGAAAAATTGCGAGTGAGAATAATGAGGTACAATTTGTAACAGTGGAAATTAGAGAGTACGATGACGATCCCAATAGAGTAAAGAATCTGTGGCATCCTTTTCAGATGCTTTCTAAGGAAATTGCGAAAGAGCATGGCGGGACTTATTCGTTTTACGACCCAGGCTATTCAAATATGATTCATTTTTTACATTTGCTGGATGCAGAAAAAGTAAATAGTACTGCCAGCTTAGTTAACAAAATTCAAAAGAACGTAAAAACATTCTTGGATTTAGAAACAGTCATTGGAATCGGAAATATCGTAAAAGGTCTTGCCGAGTTTAAAACTGGGTATATTTCTAGTTTACTTTCCTGGAGCCAAAGTCAGTTGGGGCCACAGTCTCAAGTCATAGATGGGACAGAATCTAAAGAAGAAATGCTTGATTTATCACCTGATTTTGAAAGAAGATTAACAAATTCGATTGAAAATGTAAATTTTGAAGCATTTAAAGAAAATATTCACACGGTTTTGGGAGGAAGTGAAAACCAGTCCATTTTGTCCTTTTCATTTGTCGCCAATCGAGTGTTATTTTTGCTAGGTTCACTTGCTCAAAGATATGATTTTGAAACAAAGGACATTCAGAAAATGATGTGGCATTGCCAGCAAAGTATTTGGAAGCTCAATTCTCAAAGTAAAGTATTGGAACAACTGGTTCAATTAGCACAGTTAATTATTGAAAAGGTTCGTATGGCCAGGTTTTCAAATGGAAAATTAATCGTTGATAGTGTTCGGCATTATCTGGATAAGCACTATGGAAATGAAATTTCACTTACCTCCTTATCCGAATTATTTCGTATTAATAGTACTTATTTATCTGAAATCTTTAAAAATAATATAGGGAACAATTTAAGCGACTATCTTGTTAACTTACGAATGGAAAAAGCACAGAATTTCTTAAAAGATAAACAGCTCAAAATTATTGATGTATCACACCTGGTAGGTTTTTCTAATTCAGGGTATTTTAGTACTGTTTTTAAAAAGCACTTTGGTCTAACACCTGTTGAATACCGTAATTCTTTAGAGTAAACCATTCCAGTAAAGCACGAAAGAGAGGGGAATGCAGATGAAAAAATGGTTAACCATCAGTGTTTTTGCAATCATTCTATTAAGTATTGCAGGATTTGCATTGCCCTTCTTTTATCCATTCTCTAGCGATCAAAAAGATTACGCTGATGAAAGCGGCACTGGAGATCAAATCCATTTGACGTTCTGGCGAAACTCTGGAAATCTAGCAGAAAATAAAGCATATAAAGAATTAGTTTCTTCTTTTGAAGCAACTCATCCTAATATTGTCATTAATATGATATCGATCCCTTATAGTGACTATGAAATAAAATTAAGAACACAAATTGCTGGTGGAAATCCACCTGATATTATGGCCATAGATAGTCCTAACTTAGCTCTTTATGCCAATGCAGGTTCACTTTTGTCCATTGATCAAAATATGCGAAAAGAGGGAAAGATTGAGGATATCCCTAAATCAACATTACAGGGATTAACGTTTAAAGGTAAAATCTACCTTGCTCCCATTGTAGAGTCAAGTATTGCCCTTTTTTACAATAAGCATCTATTCAAAGAGGCTGGAATCTCTTTTCCGTCTTCAGATCCCGCCAAACCTTTAACATGGGATCAGGTTCTGGAGATGGCTATAAAATTAAATAAACCGGAAAAGGGGATTTATGGGATTGACCCGGCACAAGGATTTAACGATGGTGAAACTCCAGCCTATTTTAAAATGCCTCTTCTTTGGCAGTTCGGAGGTGGAGTTTTAAGTGATAATGGAACTACGGCAAGCGGGTATTTGGATTCGAAGGAATCGTTGGCGGCACTGCAATTTTACCAAGACTTATATCATTTATATAGAGTAGCTGCTGTTGAAATGCCACCAGATTCTTTTGTTAAGGGTAAGCTTGCGATGATGGTGCTTGGCTCTTGGTCATTAGCTGATCTGGAAAATAATTATCCAAATTTTAAATTGGGAAAGGATTTTGGAGTTGCTCCAATGCCAAAGGAAGAGTATCAGGTTGTTCCAAACGGTGGATGGGCACTTGGAATCTCTTCAAAAACAGGGTATCCAAAGGAAGCTTGGGAGTTTATCAAATATGTTACAAGTTATGAAGGGATTAAAAAATATGTAAAAGAAACTGGTGATATACCTGTAAGATACTCTGTAGCAAAAGAACTCCCTGAATTTAGCACATATCCTAAAAATATATTTTGGCTGCAAGTACAAAATTATTCCAGAAACCGCCCAGTTACCACAGCTTATCCTGTTGTAAGCGATGCAATTAAGACGTTATTTGAAGAAGTTGGAATTGGTGGGAAGGATGTAAAGTCTTCAGTGGAGAAAGCGGTGGAGACAATCAATACAGGACTTAATCAAATACAACATCCTTAATTAGTTAATCCTCTAGTTAAACTAGGGGGTTTTTTTTTAGTCATTTTTTGAATTCCTTTTTGATGTAAACGGTTCCATTTGCCGAAAATTTTAAATTGCCATAACCAAAGATATTGAAATCTTACGTAAAGTCAATTTGATATAGTTAAAATAAGTTAAAAAGAAAGTGAGAGAAAGAGATAACGAAATGTAAACAAAAATGTAACCGATTTCCAATGGCTTAAAAAGGGGGAACCGATGTGGAGCAAGCGTACCAGAAGCAAAGCACATTAATAAAAGACATAAGAACAAGATGAGATAAAAAGGTAAGTATGTTGTCTTAGTATTTTTCCTATTTTTTATTTTGGGGGGGCGGATTGACTTCGAGTAAGGATATAAGAATCTTTCCAAGAAATTATGAAAAAACAGCCATCGGGAATTTTCTCTGTTGATAGTAAGTAAGTTTTTTTGATATGCGTATCAGTGATTAGACTGATTTAGCTGATTCTGCTTTTTAGATAAATCTTATTCTGAAAGAGAGGACAAAATTTGAAAACAAATTTGATAGAATGGGCATCTATATTTTTATCACTTGCACTTATCATTGCCTCTGTGGGAACGATTTTTGTCCATCCCACAACAGGCTTGGCATCCGAATCGAATGAGACGATAAGTAAAGAATCGGGGGAGGGTTCAGCCATTAAAGAAAGTGTAACAAAGGCGACTACGAATCTAGCAGGCTGGAAAATTAAAGGGAAAGGAAAGCTGGAAGATACAGAACAGGGACTTTTACTTACTTCTGAACCTAAAGAGAATGTAATGGCTATATCAAGTGTCATATCTGAAGATTTTATTTATGAAGCAGATGTAAAAGTAATGGACAAGAATGAAGACGCCACCTTAGTATTCCGTTCCAGTGAAGATGGCCGGGACTCCTACATGCTGCAAATCGTTCCAAATGCGGGAATCATTCGTCTGCGTGATGCACGTGATGAAAGTAAATTAAAAGAGGAACGCCAAGTTATGCTACAAGAGGGAGGAATCTATCATTTAAAGGTGAAAGTGGTAGATGACAATATCAAGGTTTATTGGGAGAATAAGTATGCTCCTATTATTGATGTTAAAAATACTACATACAAGAATGGGTTTCTAGGCCTTCATGTATGGGATGGAGCGGCGTTGTTTCAAAATGTAAAAGTTAGTGAACTTTCAACAAATCTTGGCCCATCTCTATATAAGGAAGGAAGTTGGGAACCAGCTATCAGTGGTCTGAAGGGAATGGCTGTTGATGGTGTAAAAGCCAAGCAAATTTACAATACGAGTGCAAATGACTTTGTATTTGAAGGAAATGTTTCTTTTGATCAAAATCCATCGGAAGCCGCACTTTCATTTCGTACCAATGGTCAAGGAACAACAGGTTATCAGGCTGCACTTATTAAAGAAGGGGATACTGTCAAAGCGCAATTAAAGAAGGCGGATGGTACTGTGCTTAAAACATCTAACCGCACCTATAAAACCCAAGAAGGTACGAAACACCATCTTGAAATTATAACAAACGGCAATCAAATTGAATTTTATGTTGATGGATTTTCTGACGCTGCAATAAAGGTACAGGATATGAGTTACAGAACTGGATTTGCCGGGTTTACCGTAACAGCGGGTTCTGCTTACTTCCAGGATATTTATCTTGTTCCAACATCCAGCTATTACAAAGAAAAATATAGACCAGATTATCATTATACTCCAGCTCGGGGCTCTGTGAGCGATCCGAATGGACTAGTCTATTACGATGGAGAGTATCATTTATTCCATCAAGATGGCGGGACTTGGTCTCATGCAGTAAGTAAAGATATGGTGAATTGGAAACGGCTCCCCATTGCTTTGCCGTGGAATGATAACGGGAATGTATGGTCTGGTTCTGCTGTTGCCGATCTGAATAACGCTTCCGGTTTATTCACTAATTCTGGAGGTAAAGGGCTTATTGCGTACTATACTTCCTTTAATCCCGATAGTCCTAATGGTAATCAGCGCATTGGTCTTGCTTTCAGTTCTGATCAGGGACGTACATGGAAATATTCGACGGAGCACCCAATAGTCATTGAGAATCCTGGCAAGAATGGAGAAGATCCTGGGGGGTGGGACTTCCGTGATCCCAAAGTTGTACGAGATGACGAGAACAATCGGTGGATAATGGTTGTATCTGGAGGAGACCATATTCGCTTCTTTACTTCTACAAACCTAATTAATTGGAAACTAACAGATAATTTTGGTTATGGAAATTATGTTCGTGGTGGTGTATGGGAATGCCCTGATCTTTTCGAACTTCAGGTAGACGGTACAGGAGAGAAAAAATGGGTTCTGATGATCAGTACAGGGGCAAATCCGAAGACGCAAGGATCGGATGCAGAATACTTTATTGGGCATTTGACGGAGGATGGTAAATTTGTCAATGAAAATCCAGCAGGGAAAGTGCTGAAAACGGATTATGGGAAGGAGTTCTACGCATCAACGTCCTTTTCCAATATGCCGGATAACCGCCGTGTGGTGATGGCGTGGATGACCAACTGGGATTATCCATTCGCTTTCCCAACGACTGGCTGGAAGGGAGAACTGACAATTCCGAGAGAAGTAAGATTGGTGAAAACAGATGATGGGATAAGGCTTGCACAGGCACCCATTAAGGAACTACAGTCGATTCGCAGTACCATTTTCCAGACACAGAACAAGGTAGTAAATCCGGCGAATTCCTCAAATCTGTTGAAGGGAATCTCTTCAGGAGCCTTTGAAATTGAAGCAGAGATTGAAATTCCATCTGCCAGTAAAATAAACGAATTTGGTTTTAATGTTCGTGAAGGTGCTGACCAAAAAACGGTGGTTGGATACAAAACAGCAGAAAATCAATTATTTGTTGATCGTTCTAAGTCAGGAGAAAATGATTTCTCCAGCCTTTTTTCGACACTGCATGAAGCGCCTTTAAAGCCGGATAATAAACGTATCAAAATGAATATATTTGTAGATGATTCGTCAATTGAGGTATTTGCTAATGATGGAAAAGTTGTTTTTTCTGATGTTATTTTCCCTGATCCTTCAAGCCGGAGCATGAACTTCTACACTAAGGGCGGTGAAGTGAGGGTTGTATCATTAAAAGTACATTCTTTAGCCAATACTTGGAATCAATACGCGACTAAGGATACTGGTATTGCAATGGATACTACTCAAAGAGAGATGAATATTGGAGATACTCTCGCTTTATATGCTTCCGTGGCGAATAGTAATGGAAAGGGAACTCAGCCAATTAAATGGACATCTAGTGATTCGAATATTGTAAAAGTAGACTCTTCTAATGAATCCAAAGGAGTAATTAAAGCAGTAAGCGAAGGAGAAGCGGTTATTACAGCCTCTGCAGCAAATGGAAAGGCTGCTGCAAGTGTAGTTGTAAGAGTGTATGATGGGAAATTCTATACAAATCTGACTGGTTGGAAATCAGATCTTTCTACTTCCCATTGGATCAATACCGATAATGGAATCCGTGGAACGTATACAAGTGATGCGAACTATATGGCCAAGGAAACTGCAGGAGATTTTACGTATGAAGCAGATATGACCCTGGGACAATCAGGTGGGGCAGGTTCCATCCTGTTCCGTGCAAGTGAAGATGGAAGAACCGGCTATTATTTCAATCTTGATCCAAATATGAAGGCTTTTCGTCTTTTTTACAAGATTGACGGTGGCTTTGAGGATCGTATGGTAATTGGGAAAGTGCCTGCCTTTATTCTGCCAGGAAAAACATATAAGGTGAAAATCGAGGCAAAAGGCCCCCACATCCAGATTTTTGTGGATGGTCAGAAAATCATGGATTTACAGGATGGGACTTTTGCGGAAGGCCACTTTGGTTTAAATGTATTTGGTGGCCAAGCTACCTATCAAAATGTTAATGTCAGTAATGTGTCAGAAGCAAACTTAACTACAACAAGCTTTACGAATATGGCAACTGGCAAAGCAATTTATACAGCTAATTCCCAGAACGGAGAGCCTGTGACTGTATCTGATGCAGAAAAGGCAACAAAATGGACTTTGATTCCAACTGGTGATGAGTATGGTTCTTATTCCATACGTACAGAGGAAGACAAAGCGCTAGATCTTGATACAGGGCAAAATAAAATACAATTGTACACATATCTTGGCTATAATAATCAGCGATGGATTATAACCAAACATGATAATGGAACAGTAACAATCACTTCTGTTCAAAATGGTAAGGCGCTCGAAATATCGGAAGAGGGAATTTTGACACTTTATGATGTAAATTCGGATCTGGAAAGTCAGCAGTGGAAAATTTCGTCAGAAATAAAATAAAGAAGTAAAAAAGCACAAATTCGGAAGAGCACTAGTCGAAGGTTAAAAGTTTGAAAACAGGTAGGCGGAGCCCCTGCTAATATGTGCAGTATTGTCAGTAAAATCATATTTTTATATGAGTTCAATTAAACTAGTTTTATAGGTTAGGGTGTTATTTCAATTGCACATGTTGAAGGCTTATAAAAGAGATATGGATATGGGTTAAAAACATTTAATTGTTATAAGCTTGTGACATTCAGTGTGAAAAGGCTGAACATTTTGCTTCGAAGGAACAAAAAAGATTAAAAGCGCCAAAATCCTGATTGAAGACTAGTATTTAGTTCATAACAACCCTCTCAATGATAAGAGAAAAGAAGTGTAGTTTTTATTGTAATCCTTTTGTAATTTTTCAGCTACAAAATTAGAGTAACTTGATTAAAATAAAAAAAATCGAGGTATGTTATTGTGAAAGTAAATTTACAGAATAATTTTTCAATTTCAAAATTGGTTATTGGATGTATGCGAATGAATGAATGGAATCTTAGTATTGAACAAAGAATTGAATTTGTTGAATGGTGTTTAGAACATGGAATTACGACCTTTGACCATGCTGACATTTATGGCGGTAATAATCATAACGAAGCATTATTCGGAGAGGTTCTCCAAAGGAAACCGCAGTTGAGAGAAAAAATGGAAATCATAACAAAATGTTCAATATGCGTTCCAAATGGTGAAAATCCGAATATTAAAACAAGGTATTTCAATACCGATAGCGAGTATATCATCAAAAAGGTAAATAAATCATTAGAAAAACTAAAGTGTGATTACATTGATTTACTCCTAATTCATATGCATGACTTGTTGGTTAATCCGAAAGAACTAAATGATACCCTTAATCGATTGCTGGATGAAGGAAAGGTTAAATACTTCGGACTCTCAAACCACAATCCCTTAGAATTCGATACACTGCAAAAACATACAGATGTAAAATTTGTTACTCATCAATTTATGTTGAATCCTTTAGGAATTCAAAATTATAAAAATGGCACAATGACCCACTGCTTAAAGGAAGGAATTCATCCGATGTTTTGGTCACCGTTAGCAGGAGGTAGGATTATAAATCCTAATAATGCTTTAGAAGAAAAAATGAAGAATGAATTAGAATGTATTAGACAAGAACTTCAACTAGAAGAGATTGATGAAGTGGTATATAAATGGCTTTTTATGCATTCATCAGATCCGGTTATTGTCTTAGGGACTGGAAATAGAGAGCGCATAAAGCGAGCATTGCATTCGCTTGAGGGTGTGCAGATGACTAGAGAACAATGGTACAAAATCCTTATAGAAGCTGGGTATGAATTATGGTAGAAATGTGTTCAGATAGCCTGTAAAATGGACCCATGATCGCACTAAGTCACAACAGGTATATCAGAAAGTGTTGATTGAAATGCCTGCGTAAGTCAAGCTATTCCCTTGATTATTAATTTTGTGAGTCGGATGTTAATTAGATTAATTTTTGCTGTAGTACTAGATGTTTTATTTAGTATTATATTTAACCCAAAATAAATCTAGCTTTTTCACATTTGCTTATTCAGCCATGGATTTTCTTTAGTTCAACAAGCAGTATAAAAGGATCTTCACTGGAAGATCCTTTTATACTGCTTATAACTACGATTACATATAACTTTTTTAAGAAACTTTCTTTAATTCCTCTGTTAATCGTAGGAGTTCAGTTTTATTTTTGTCACGTAAGGTCAGGTCGATTTTCTTTTGAATTTTCTCTTTTCGGAAATCAAGTAGGGCTTTGTCTAATACCATTTCAGCAAATAGAGAATCCATGACATTAACTTCAGGTTGAGGTGAATTAATCAAATTCTTTTCCATAAGAAATCAACTCCTTGACCTTTTTTCTATTATACTAATCGTTTTCGGACTATTCAAATATTTGAAATTGGTAATTTAAAAGAGCAACAAAATGAAACATACTTTATCTATATATTGGGTTACGAATGAATTCATGAGTAGGGAGGAACAATTTGCACTCTTTCTAATGAGGTCAAGTTGTGAAAGAAGACGATTGAAATAAAATGATTTTGATTTCTTTTTGTGCCTAAAGGTGTCATAAGTAGAAAAGAAATGTTTGATATTATTTAGCAAGGTGATGCAGCAGGGTTACCCCTGCTTTGCTAATTTATAAAAGATTATGTGTTTTTTTATAGGATTGTATTTTTTACTCGTCCGTAAATGTGTACACTTTTGCGAACGAAATATAATAGAAAAGGAGCTATCGCATCAAAGATTTGGCACGGTTTGGCGGTTATGGATATTTGGAGCGATATAGAGGTTTATATTCCTCTTTTATTTGGTTATTTTTTGTTGTTTTTGCGTAGTTGTTTCCCACTTTTTCAAATTGTGTGCAACACAAATAAGACCCCATTCCACCGTTGTTTTGGTGTCATAACTTAGAGTTGTGGAACGAAAATTGAGAGGATGAACTAAGGGGGAACAACAGAACTTGATTAGATTTTTAATATGTACATCAATACTGGTTCGCCCCTGCTTTCCCAAATATTCACGGGAGTAGAACTGAACGGCCTTTTGCATATTTTTTGGCATAACTAATAAGGAGCAGAATTAAAGGGATTCCAAAAGTAAAAGTTACGTCATAAAACATTTGGGATTTCCCAAATTCCTTCAGTTCGACGATGCTTGGGAACAGAAGCAAAGACAAAATCAAACAGATCAATCCAATTGGTAAAATGAGCGTTTTTTGCTCCTTCAATCCGAACAATTGAGTTGAGCCCAATACAGCAGCATAATAAAATATGCTGATTTTTAGAAAGGCGCCGAACACCCAAATCCCCAACACGACAGCGTCGATTCGTTCAAAAAATTGCCCGATCGAAATCATTTCAACCAAAGAATATGTAGGGAAAACTGTAATTTTAGTGAGTTCCATACCAAAAATGGCTACAATAGGCACCATAATAATCAAAAAATAAATGTTAACAAGTACAACCCCACCGAAAATCGCTTTTGTAAACTTTTGTTTGTTCATGATGTACGGAACAATCATGGCCATCCAGGCCATTTCGCTCCACCTGCTTGTGGTCGGTATACCGCCAAGCAACATCGGACCTATCCCTTTCTCAAGAAAAGGCGTTAGGCTTTTCCATACCGATTGATTGATAACCAATGCAACGATCACCACGATGCAAAGCAGAAATAAATGCGACCTTCGGATCGGGTTCTGCCAAGACATATGGCCTGAAATTGCAGACTGGAAACGGTCAAGAGACAGTTGTAGGCTACGACAGCACCACTGGAGAGGTATACATTGACAGAACTCAATCTGGTAATGTTAACTTTAGTTCTGACTTTGCAGGAATTCAACGGGCCCCACTCGCAATAAACAATGGTAAGCTGAAGCTTAAGATTCTTGTCGATTGGTCTTCTATTGAGGTGTTCGCTGAGGACGGTAAGGTAGTATTAACCGACCAGATTTTCCCGGATCCTAGCAGCGCCGGAATGTCCATGTTTGCGTCTGGGGGAACAGCTCATCTCGAATCGTTAACTGTGAATCATTTGCGTTCAGCCTGGAATGATTAGGGTATAACAATATAAGTGTGTTTTGCAAGATCTTTTAAAAATCGAGGGTTGCAGAAAGTAGATTCTGCAGCCCTTTTTACATACTAATATATTTTATTTAAAGTAAACTTTTGAAACGTTGCTTACGCCTTTTAGGAAAAAATTGATCTGTTGAAAATTTCATAGATATGTTAAAAAGAACGAGCAAGGACAAAAGTACTCTATGAACTGCTCGTCTACCCAAGCCTATCCTATTGTATGAGTATCATTAACACGTTTAAAATAACACCCAAAATAAGAAATCCTCTAGTTAAAATAGGGGATTTCTTTATTTATCTGAACAATTAAAAGAAAATAGGAACCTTCTATGCTTTTTTATTTGAAAACGATTTCAAATGCCGAAATTTTTAAAAGGCATCATCCAAAGATATTAAAATCTTTAATTTAGTCCTTTTGTTATAGTTAAACCAGTAAAACAACTTGGGAAGGAGAGACGATATGTTAATAAAATGTAAACGATTTATTTTAACTGCTCGATCCTAGATTTAAATATTAAAAGGATTCTTAATTTATATATAAGTACCTTTTGAATTGAAATTAGTTCGGATAATAAAAACTCACTGTTAAACGGTCATTAAATCAAGCTTTATTTGGTTTTGTAAAGGAGGAACTAATGTGGAGCAAGCGTATCAAAAGTTGAAAAATAATCAAAGCGAGTTAAGAAAAGAGGCATTGGGTACTAAGACTTCAAAAAAATTAAGATATATAAGAGAGAATTATCAATTATATCTTTTTGTTTTGCCGGCACTAGTGCTTATTATCATTTTTAAATACGTACCTATGTATGGTGCGATCATTGCTTTCAAAGATTTTAATCCATTACAAGGGATTATGAATAGTCCATGGATTGGATTTGAAAATTTTAAAAAGTTTATTAGTACTCCTGATTTTATAAATCTTTTAGGCAATACCTTGAAATTAAGTGTATTCGGGTTGATATTTGGCTTTCCGGTACCTATCATTATGGCACTTATGCTTAATAGAATTCGAAACGTTGTTATTAAGAAAAACATTCAATTAATTTTGTATGCACCTAATTTTATCTCCGTTGTCGTTGTTGTCGGGATTGTCTTTATTTTCTTATCTCCGGTTGGACCGATCAATCACATTTTAACCTTTTTTGGTGTTAAAAGTATTGATTTTATGACAGAACCTAGTTATTTCAGAACCATCTATATCATTAGTGATATATGGCAATTTGCCGGATGGGCATCGGTAGTCTATTTGGCCGCACTTTCAAACGTCAGCCAAGACCTTATTGATGCAGCAAAAATAGATGGTGCAAATATTTTCAGACAAATAATTACGATTGATTTGCCAACGATAAAACCCATTATGGTCATTCAATTTATTTTAGCTGCTGGAAATATCATGAGCATGGGATTTGAAAAAGCATATTTACTACAAACTTCGATGAATATTCCAACATCAGAAATTTTACCAACATATGTTTATAAAATTGGTTTGCAAATGGGTGATTATGGATATTCAACGACAATTGGACTATTTAATTCTGTTATTAATGTCATCTTACTTGTAAGCGTTAACCAAATTGTAAAAAGGTTAAACGAAGGAGAAGGTCTTTAAATTCAAGAAACGGGGTGAGGATAATGTTTAAGAACCAAACTAAGATAGATAAATTGATCTTAACTACTAACGGTATTGTAATGACACTAATTGTTCTTGCTATTTTGGGACCATTAGTCTATGTGGTTATGGCATCGTTTACAGATCCTACTACTCTATTAAGCAAGGGATTAACGTTAAATCCTTTAAAGTTTACCTTACAAGGATATATACGAATTTTTAAGGACGGGTCCATCTTAACAGGGTTTAGAAATTCATTGTTTTATTCTACTGCATTTTCGATTATTTCAGTTACTTTAACTTTGTTTGCTGCGTACCCTTTATCCCGGAAGGATTTTGTCGGCAGAAAAGTGATTATGACGATTTTCATCATTACCATGTTCTTCGGTGGTGGATTAATTCCAACCTATTTATTAGTAAAAAATTTAAATATGTTGGATACGATTTGGGCGATTTTAATCCCCGGCGCTGTCAATGTTTGGAACATTATTTTAGCAAGGGCTTATTTTCAGGGAATACCCAGTGAATTAAGGGAAGCAGCCATCGTGGATGGAACATCTGAGGTTCAGTATTTCTTTAAGATATTGCTGCCTCTAAGTAAACCGATTATAGCCGTTTTAATATTATATCAATTTGTTGGTCAATGGAACTCTTATTTTGATGCCATGATCTATCTAAAAAGTGATAGTTTACAGCCATTACAGATTATTCTCAGATCCATTCTTGTTCAAATGCAGCCTCGACCTGGAATGATGCAAGATGCTCAAAATACCGCGCAGCTTCAACAAATCGCTGAGATGGTTAAGTATTCTAGTATTGTTATTTCAAGTTTGCCATTAATTATAATCTATCCATTCTTCCAAAAATACTTTGAAAAAGGAGTAATGGTAGGTTCTATTAAAGGATAAAAAAAGAGTAAAAAAAAATTTTTAAGGGGTGTTAAGAAATGAAAAAAACGAAAAGAATAAGTTATTTAGTAACGACCGCACTGGCGGCAAGTTTACTGGTTGCAGGATGCTCTCATTCATCTTCGACCTCAGCTAGTGGTGCAAAAGGTGCCAATTCATCACCTAATTACGAGTTGAAAAATGTGAAATTCCCTTTACAAAAGAAGGTAACATTAAAATTTCTTACTCAAAGCTCACCCATTGCACCTAAAAATCCTAATGATAAATTAATTTGGCAAAGGTATGAAAAGGATACAAATATTCATATTGATTGGACTAATTATACTTGGGATCAATTTGGAGATAAAAGAAATTTGGAGCTTGCAAGCGGAGACCTTCCAGATGCCATCTTTCAAGCAGGGTTAAGTGATAATGATATCCTGAGGTATGCAAAACAAGGAGTGGTTGTTCCTGTAGAGAACCTTATCGATAAAGATATGCCAAATTTGAAAAAAATCTTGGATTCGCATCCTGAATATAAGAAGTTGATTACGGCATCGGATGGACATATCTATTCATTCCCATGGATTGAAGAACTTGGAACAGGAAAAGAAGCCATTCAAGCTCTGGATGATATTCCTTGGATCAATAAAAAGTGGTTGGATCAGTTAGGATTGAAGATGCCTACCACTACTGATGAGTTGGAAAAAGTGCTGCTTGCCTTTAAAGAAAAGGCTCCAGCTGGAACTGATACGATTCCAATGTCCTTCATGATTAACCATGGCGGAGAAGATCCAGCCATGCTGCTAGGGGCTTTTGGAATGGGAGATAATAATGACCACTATATGGTGAATGAAGATCAAAAAGTTGTCTATACGGCCAACCAACCAGGATATGAAAAAGGAATCGAATGGCTTCACAAACTGCAGACAGAAGGTTTAATTGATAAAGAAGCCTTTACACAAGATTGGAATAGCTTTGTTGCAAAGGGTAAAAACGAGCGTTACGGATTATACTTTACCTGGGACAGAGCCAATATTACTGGAAATAACGAAGATTATGTGCCGCTGCCTCCTTTAAAGGGGCCAGATGGTCAGATCAATGTACCTCGAACAAATGGTTATGGATTTGACAGAGGCAGAATGGTCATTACAAGTTCAAACCAGAATCTTGAATTAACTGCAAAGTGGATAGATAAAGCTTATAAACCTGTTCAATCTGTTCAAAATAACTGGGGGACTTATGGAGACAAAAAGCAACAAAATATTTTCGAACTTACAAGCAATGGGACTTTAGAACATTTACCACTTGGAAACACATCCCCTTGGGATTTAAGACAAAAAACAAACGTAGATGGACCATTAGCAGTACTGAATGAATACTACGGGACCGTAACGACTAAGCCGGAGGATGCTGCTTGGAGACTAAATATTTTGCAAAGTAACTATGTACCTTATATGAAAGCTACCTATAATTATCCGCCACTTTTCTTAGATAAGGATAATCAAGATCAAATAACACAGCTAGAGTCTGTGGTGAAACCGTATGTTGAAAGAAAGAAAGCGGAATGGATTTTAAAAGGCGGGATTGAATCACAATGGGATGACTACGTAAAAACATTGGAAAAAGACGGTCTTTCAAAAATCCTTTCTATTAAACAACAAGCTTATGATAAATTCAATTCCGGAAAATAACTAGATTAAATTTTTAAATGATAAAACAAGTCGGTCAGAAGGATTTTCTGTTCGGCTTGTTTTTGAAAATTGTAAAAAAGTGGGTGTTGGAGAGGATGTATGATGTTATAGCACTGGGTGAAGTGTTGATTGATTTTACACCAGCGGGAAAATCAGAAGCCGGGGAAGTTCAATTTGAACGAAATCCTGGAGGAGCACCTGCAAATGTGCTTTCGTCACTGGCTAAGTTAGGAAAGAAAACGGCCTTATTTGGTAAGGTAGGAAATGATCAGTTTGGTTATTATCTACATTCGGTATTACAAAGAAATAACATCAATACCGATGGTTTAGTTTTTGATACTGATACAAATACAACGTTAGCTTTTGTTCACTTAGATGATCAGGGAGACCGATCTTTCAGTTTTTACCGCAACCCTGGAGCAGATATGATGTTAAATGAAAGAGAAATAGATTTAAAAATGATAGACAATTCTCGTATCTTTCATTTTGGTTCGATTTCCATGACACATGAGCCGTCAGCTTCGGCTACATTAAAGGCAGTAGCGTATGCCAAAGAAAATGGTCTTCTAATCTCTTTTGATCCTAATTTGAGAATAAATCTTTGGAGCGATTTGAATCATGCCAGGGACATGATTGATGTTGGTTTAAAATATGCAGATGTATTAAAAATATCGGAGGAAGAACTAGAATTTATTTCAGGGATCAAAGACCTATATAGGGGTTCTGAATATATATATGCCCAATATCATACAAAAATAATTTTAGTAACGTTAGGATCCAAAGGGTGTTTTTATCGGTTAGCTCATCATACGGGAATATCTAATGGATATGATGTGGAGGCAATCGATACAACCGGAGCGGGAGATGCCTTTTTAGCAGGGTTTTTATACCAATTGATGGAAAACAACAGGAGGCTTTTGGATTTGACTTTAAAGGATGTCGAAAAAATGGTGTCTTTTGCAAACTCGGTTGGCGCCCTAGCTACAACCAAAAAAGGTGCCACTCCTGCCATGCCAACTCTCGAAGAAATTCTAGGTCTATATACAAGGTCGATATAATAGAAGAAAAGGGGAATTAAATTAAATGACTAATATTATTATGAAAGAAAAGTATCGTCCACAGTTTCATTTTTCACCAGAAGCGAATTGGATGAATGATCCAAATGGAATGGTCTATTATGAGGGAGAATACCATCTGTTCTATCAATATCATCCCTTCGGCACGACATGGGGGCCCATGCATTGGGGACATGCTATAAGCAAAGATTTGATCCATTGGGACCACCTTCCTATTGCATTGGCTCCCGATGAGAATGGAGCAATATTTTCTGGTAGTGCTGTTGTTGATTGGAACGATTCAACTGGATTTTTTAATGGTGGCTCAGGACTTGTTGTTATTTTTACACATGCTGATCAATATCCAGATTCAGACCGCCCTAGACAAAGACAAAGTCTTGCTTATAGTATTGACCGAGGACGAACTTGGATTAAGTATGAAGGAAATCCTGTGTTAGTAGAAGAAAGTATTACAGATTTCCGCGATCCGAAAGTATTTTGGCATGAAGAAACGAATAAGTGGGCCATGATTCTTGCGGCAGGTGACCATGTCAGGATTTATACTTCCCCGGATCTCAAAACCTGGTCGTTTGCAAGTGAATTTGGGATTGATGCCGGTTCCCATGCCGGTGTTTGGGAATGTCCCGATTTGTTTAAATTGCCGGTAGATGGAAATGCCGACAATAACAAGTGGGTAATGATTGTTAGTATTGGGAATGAATCAGCTTATGCAGAGGGTTCAAGGACGCAGTATTTTATCGGGGATTTTGATGGTTCAACGTTTATCAATCAGAACTCAGATGAAACAGTGTTCTGGGTTGACTATGGTAGAGATAATTATGCAGGCGTTACATGGTCTGATATCCCTACTCAGGATGGACGTCGAATCTTTATAGGTTGGATGAGTAATTGGAAATATGCAAATGAAACTCCAACAAAAGCTTGGAGGAGTGCTATGACCCTTCCTCGGGAATTAACCTTAAAGGAAACATCTGAAGGAATAAGACTCATTCAAACCCCAGTTGCGGAGGTTAAAGAGCTTAGACAAGAAAAATTATCATGGGATGATCTCATCCTTAAACCGTATGAAAATATATTATCTCATATTTCAGGTGACCAATTAGAAATTATTGCCGAATTTGAACTTGATTCAGCTACCGAATTTGGCTTTAAAGTTCGAAAATCTGATTCTGAGGAAACGATTATCGGATATGATGCTGCTGAGAAATCATTATTTGTTAATCGTATTAAATCTGGCTTGACGGGTTTTAATAAGTATTTCCCTTGTACACACGTTGCACCCTTGTCTATAAAGAATCATTGCGTAAAACTGAGAATTTTTGTAGATTGGTCTTCTGTGGAAATATTTGGGAATGACGGGGAAGTGGTGATCACTGATCAAATTTTCCCAGACCCTGCAAGTAAAGGGTTAGAGTTGTATACAATAGGGGGAAATGTAAAATTAGTATCCTTATTGATTTTTCAATTAGAATCAACTATATAATTTTAAAATTTTAATTTTCAACATCTCTTTAAACATTTATATTTTTTTTGGGTAAAAAAATTTCAAAAATTCGTATTGATTTCAACCGAAGTGAAGCAGTCTTGAAATATAAGACTGCTTTACTCATCTTTAACGAATTTTATCAGCCTCGCCGGCTGGTCGATGGACACCAATAACCTAAGACATACTTATGCTACTAACTTGGCAGAGCAAACAAATGGAGATATTCCTTTAATTATGTCTCAGCTCGGACATAAAACTTCTGATTAACTACGAAAAAACTAATTATTATTGATTATTATAAAAATGGTATCTTACAAAAAATTAAAGGGCGTGTATATAGTCTTAATCTAAATGAACAAATCCTATCTTTAAAGGATGAAAAACAAAAGCTATTCTCAATCCGTTTATCTGGAATTAAACATATTTATTAATTATTGTCTTTACGTATAAATGTTTTACCGGCACTACCCCAAGATAAGCATAAAGATCCGTATCCAGTTATTGAAAAACCAACAACCGATAATAAAGCTGATATATTCAATTGGATATATAAGGAAAGCAGGAATATTCATAGTCTATTATGTGATAAGTTATGGGAATTAACAGGATTATCAGCAGAATATCCCAACATTTGGTTTCGTGTTAAAAAAAATAAGGATAAGCTATTCTTTTCAGTAAATCATTTATCAGAGTGGAAACAGTTTGAGGGCCGTCTTTTACTTGAAACGTTTTCTTTAGAGCCGAGGTTAGAAAAACTTAATAAATATGAATTCGATGAAGAAGATATGAAAAGAATTAATAAATCAATAGAACGGAATAATGGTTTAAATGAACCTAAATCAAATTTGGAGATGGCTCATTATTTTGATGGAACTGATAAATTACTGGCAGCTTATTATTATAGAGAGTTTTTAAATATTTTCTTATTTAAATTTTTAAGAACCAAAACTTTGGATGAAATGACACCAGAAGAGAGGGAGGCAGAAAGGGAAAGGAGAGAAAAATATTTTAACGAAACCTTAAAAAGCTTACGAAATCTGTGAACGTAAAACAAGATGGTCAATGGTTAGTTTATAATACCACTGGAGTTTGGATGAATGGTAGTCAAAAATAATTAACTAATTAAGTTTTTGAAATAATACATCAAAACCTTCCCGTTCTTTCAACTTCTGTTCTTCATTTTTACAGTTTCGAATTTTCCACTATTCAGCAAACGGGCGCATTAATTGAATAAAAAAGATTTAACGCCATCTTAAAGTTAGTGGATAAAAAGGGCTTTTTTGCAAATATGGGAGAATAATTACAAGAAAGCCAATTAAAGGGGAGACTTGAATATGAATAAGACGGAATTAGTAAATGCTGTTGCAACACAAGCAGAACTAACAAAGAAAGATGCCACAGCAGCTGTGGATGCATTATTTGAAACCATCTCAAATACACTTGCAAAGGAAGAAAAAATCCAGTTAATTGGATTTGGAACATTTGAAGTACGTGAACGTGCAGCTCGAACCGGTCGTAACCCACAAACAGGGGGAAATTCAGATCCAAGCTTCTAAAATTCCAGCTTTTAAACCAGGAAAGGAATTAAAGGAAGCTGTTAAATAATAGGTCTCATATCTATAAACGGCTCTAGGGAACATTCCTTAGGGCCTTTTATAATTGGTTAAGTAGGAAGGCTATCAACCATATTCTGAACAAGTCTGTTTGAACAAATTTAAACATTGATTTTACTACATTTCTACTTGTTCTGGCAGAGTGTACTTATTTTGAACAAATATAATGGAATCGTAATATCAAAAACCATCGATTATGATATACTTACACAATAAAAATTCTCGTTTAAAGTTCAAATGTTGTGTAGTGTAAGAGGGGGAATAAATTTGAATCAGGATTCACTCCAATCGATTGAATATGAAATCGCCCTGCTGGTTCGGCTTACAACTTCCCATAGTCCTAAGCTAGGGGACTTGGATCGATCCGAATATCTTTTATTAAGTGAATTAGATGAAAATGGTCCTTTGGGAATTAACGTACTTGCTGAAAAATTATTGTTAAACATTTCCACAGCCAGCAGGCAGGTAGGTACTTTGGAAACAAAGAATTACATCATTCGCTATCCCGATCCAAAAAATGGACGAATTAGCCTTGTAGAAATTACTCAAGAAGGACAAAATATCCTAAATAAAGTTCAAAAGGCACGGTACGCTGTGTATGCAGAAGTACTCCATGATTGGACACAGGAAGAATTAAAAGAGCTGGATGCAAACCTTACACGTCTAAATCGTGATTTTAAAAGATGGAGGAAATAACCATTAAAAATTAAAGAACTTACCAAAAAGACTGCTGACAAATTGTCATCTGTCTTTTTTGTTACTGCCAAATTTTTTCCTTGTGTTTTTTGTTTGTATGTTGCATAATACAACTTGTATTGTGCAACATACAAAACGTGACAATACAAATTTGCTTCTTTTATAATAAACACCTTATTTGAGTATGTTGCTATTCGATAAATAAAATGATTACTTAATGAAAGGAGGAAGAAGATGAGTCAACAGATAAATACATCTTCATCAGAGACAGAGAAGGTGCCTGTCCCCCAATATTTGATTATCTCGATCTTAACGATATTCGGTATAGGATCTCAGTACTTTTCAAATCTTTCCTATATTTTAAATCAGGGTATTATCCAAAATGGGCTTCATCTGGATTCTAGTAACCTGCTTATGCCATCAACTCTATCCAATTTAGCATTTGCATTGGGAGTTCCACTTGGGCCGGTACTGACAAGACGATTCGGTTTAAAAAGAAATTACTTAACATTTGTCTTTATCTTTTTGTGCGGCTCCATTATCAGTGTCATTTCACCGGGATTAATCATCTTTATCATCGGGAGAATCATACAGGGCTTAAGTGCCGGGATGATCTTTTTAACCATTCTGCCGGCCAGCCTAAGGTCATTTCCAAACAAAATCAGGAACACTTTTTTGTTTATGGTTATTACTGGTCTGTTTGGCGCAAGTGCAATCGGCGCTTTATTTGGTTCCATCTCATTGCGAACTGATGCCTGGCGCTGGCTATTCTTACTAAATGTGATTTCATCTTTATTATGCTTAATCATTGGTTTTTTTGGGTTGCCAAAAGACGAAAAGGAAAAACATGAGCATAAACCAGTCGACAAAACGGGGGTATTTTTGTTAACCCTCACGATGATTGTCCTCGCTTATCCTTTATGTAATTTATATCAAAAAGGGTTTTCCTCCCAGTATGTGTGGCCTTTTTTTGTGATCGCATTTATTTTGCTCCTGTTGTTTGTTTATGTTGATCTTAAGGCAGAGACGCCATTGGTACCTTTTGCCACATTAAAAGCACCTAAACCCATTTCCGGAACCATCATGGCTGTCGCTTCCCATATTTCGTTAATCGTTGCGATTGCCGGGATAAACGGATTTTTAAGGAATAATATGAATCTTCCATTCTTGTATTTATCTCATTTTTATTTTTGGTTCTTTGTCGGAATTGTCGTGACTGCCATTCTAAAAACGATTCTTTATGATAAATTAGGCGCTGGGGTTCTTGGCTTAATTGGCTCGCTGGTAGTTATTTATGTCAGTATTCAGTGGAGAGTCATTGGAGCGGAGACATCTTTATCATCACTTTATTTCCAAGTAGCCTGCCTAGGCGGGGGAATAAGTATGACACTTGTATCAGGAGCCTTAGGAACAGCACTTGCTGGTGATCTCCATCAGGCATCAATGAGATCTGTTACGTTGCATTCGATTCGAAACTTTTTAGGTGCGATTATTTCACCGATGATTGGCTGGTTTTTAACAACACAAAATGCCAATAATTACGAAGGAATAAGAGGACATTTAGATTTAAATGACCCAGAATTCAAATGGGAAATGACAAAGTTAATTAAACATTTTATCGAGAACGGCCTATCTTTAACAAAGGCTAAGAATATGGCTTCATTTGAACTTGTAGCCAACGCAAAAAAATCAGCCATTTTGGGAGCCTATCATAATTTGTTTACTTTATTGCTAGTCTTAGCTGTAATCATGATGATTGCTTCCATTGGAAAAATTGCTACGGGAAAAGGCAGATCACTTGTTCAAAAGTCAAAAAGGATGTTTTTGCCTGCCCCACAAGAGAAAAAATAGAAGACGCTTCTGCGTGATGGAATAAAAAAATAGCTAAATTGAACAGGGGAGAGATAAACGTGAGTAAAGGACGCCTTATCTTAATTAACATTATAGGGCTTGTGGTCATTGTTGGATTAATTGCTGGTGGAGCATTTTTCTTCTATGAAAACAATAATTTTGTGCAAACAGATGATGCGGTCGTATCTGCTGATATAATGCAGGTAGTCGCACCAGCTTCCGGCGTATTAACGAACTGGAATATAAAAGAGGGTAATAATGTTACCGAAACGGAAGCTGTGGGCAATGTATCAGATGGTAAACAAGCTCTTCCAGTTAACACAATGGAAGCAGGGACCGTCATTAAAAATGAAGCTAAAATGAATGAAATGGTTCAAGCAGGCCAGGTTTTAGCGGAGACGGCTGATATGAAGAATCTATATATTACTGCGAACATTAAGGAAACAGATATAAAAAATATTGAGGTTGGAGATAGCGTCGATATTACTGTTGACGGAGATTCTGGAACTACTTTTAATGGTACGATTCAAGAAATTGGTTATGCTACAAATTCTGTGTTCTCAGCACTTCCTTCTGAAAATTCAAGTGGAAATTACACAAAAGTAACTCAAAAAGTCCCAGTAAAAATCTCTATTCAAAATCCATCCTCTAAAGTATTGCCTGGTATGAATGCAGAGATTAAAATTTCAATTTAATCATGGTCATACTAGCTTCATTAAATGATCTCCCCTATTTGATTCCAATTAGGGGATTCATTTTTTAATTAAAGTTTGTTGAAATGATTTTTTCTGGAATAAAATACAATACAATATGGGGTGAAAATACACGATGAAAATCTATGTCGTTTATGATAGCGAAGGAGAACATACAAAAGCCCTTGCGGAGTCCGTCGCAGAAGGTGCAAAAAAAATCGATAGTGCGGAAGTATATCTTGATCACGTGGAGCATGCTGATGTATATAAACTTGCTGAAATGGATGCAATTATATGGGGATGCCCGGTCCATTTTGGAACGATCAGTTCTGGATTGAAGAATTGGATTGATCGACTTGGTTATTTATGGGCTGAAGGAAAGCTTATTAACAAGGTTGGTGATGTTTTTTGCACAACTGCAACCACCCACGGCGGATTAGAAGCTACCTTGCTTAATCTGATTACACCGATGCTTCACCAAGGAATGATCATTGTAGGATTGCCAGGAAATATTCCCGAAAATGCCCTTTATGGATCTTATTATGGGGTTGGAATAACATGTCCCATTGAAGGCTCAGAGCTTATTCCTCATGAAGGAATAGAACTTGGAAAAGCCCTGGGAGAAAGGGTTGCCATGGTTTCAAAAACGTTTTCGAAAGAAAGAGATGATCAATAATGGCAGCAATCATCTCTTTTATTGTCATTGCTATTATTGCGATAGTGGTGTTAACCATGATCAACGTAAATGCTGTGTCATCGGAAAAGACTATAAAAGGAGCTCGGGAAAGCATCGAAGTGGATAGTCAGAATAATAATAAAGTTAAAACATTGGAACCTGCTGACCCCATTAAACTTGAAGAGAAAAAATCAGAAAACGCCGAGAATGAAACATCCGATAAAATGAATGATCAAGCATATCGAAAAGCCCTTCAATCGTTTACAGAAACAAATAAAAATAACAATGTAAACCAAGTGGAGAAAAAAATAAATGATGATGAATTTCGAAAAGCATTACAGTCAATGTCGGGAAAAAACAATCATTTAGATAAAAAAGATTAGAATCAAAGAAATGGAGCTTGTTCTCTGAACCTTAATAGAGCAGGCTCTATTTTTTTATGTTAATTTGGGGATAAAAGGAATGATTAGTGCGGATTGTTAGCATTTTGTAAATAAGATGTAAACTTATATTTATCATTATTTAGTAAGTGAAACTATGAATACTGCAGAAAAACGATGTAAAGTCGTGATCTTGGAAACGAGTGATATTCCCGGAAATGTCTTTCCGATCAACTTTAGAAATAATAAAGAAACAAATTCAGGCTTCGGAAAGATCGCAAACATTTTAAAACAAGAGAAACAAAAGGTTAATTACACCTTACCGATTGATAATGGTGATGTTATTCAAGGGACATCTTTAACCTATTACTATGCTAAGTTCCTTCAAAAAAATCCAATGACATCTACTTTGGAGTTAAATAATAAGGCTACCTTCAACTTGTAAGGAATAATCCTGATCTAAGGTGCTCGCCCTCGCGTATCCAACAAGTTCACCCATCTTTGATTACTCCCGTCTAAAAGATATATAACTTTCTGTACATTGATTATAGATTAACTTTTAGATAGAAAACAAGAAAGAAAAGAAGGAAAAAATTTATATTTTTGCAGTGTACAAAACTTGTTTTAACAAACGGACGTCCGCTGATTCTAGAATGGTTTGAAAAAAATGTGGATGCCATTGTTGAAACGTGGTTTTTAGGTTCTGAAGCCGGTCATGCTATTGCTGATGTGCTTTTTGGCGATTATAATCCTTCAGGAAAGCTAACGATGAGCTTCCCATACAAAACGGGGCAGGTACCTGTTTATTACAACCATTTCAAAACCGGCAGACCATTAACAGAGAAAAATCAAAATGAAAAATATATATCAAAGTACCTTGATGGTCCGAATGAACCTCTTTATCCTTTCGGTTACGGTTTAAGCTATACGTCCATTTCTTATTCCGAAATTGAACTGGATAAGCATCAAATGACAAATGCTGATGAAATTAAAGCAAGTGTTATTGTGACCAATGCCGGGAACAAGTCCGGTGGGGAAGTCGTACAGCTTTATATTCAGGATCTGTACGGGAGTGTTGTACGTCCTGTAAAAGAACTTAAAGGTTTTAAAAAAATATATTTGAATCCCGGTGAATCTACGAAAGTAACATTCACAATAACATAAGAGGATTTAAGATTTTATACTGCTGACATGAGCTTTAAATCAGAGGAAGGGGAGTTCAAAGTTTATATAGGTACCAATTCGAATACAGTAAAAGAGGCAGCTTTTGAATTAGTAGGATAATATCGGAAGCAGCATAGTCCAAAGAGGGATTTTTAGAGTTAAATATAAACACCAAGAGTTCCCTATTAATTATAAAATTGGGAGCATCTCTAAAATCCAAAATCAATGTCATAGAATATCAAAAATCCCTACATATGTAAAGAAAAAGTAGGGCTTTTTTAATTTTTAGGTCGTAAATATTTAATCAAGCTTCATACATAAAAAGGAAAATGTAGTCTTTTATACTGGTTTTCCAACTCACTAACTATCCGGTTAACTAGTTTTTAGAAGAAGCACATTTTCGAGCCAATATGTTATACTATTCAGAAAAGGGGGAGAGACGATGGAAGAAATGGTACATAAAGCAATTCAAGATGAGTATCCGGATGATTTTGCCTGGTGCTACGGCTGCGGCCGTTTAAATGAAGAAGGACATCATTTTCGAACCGGTTGGCATGGGGAGCAGACAGTAACGATTTTTTCACCTGATCAAAGGCATATGGCGCTCCCGGGTTTTGTTTATGGGGGAATTATTGCTTCTCTAATTGATTGTCATGGTACAGGATCGGCTTCACTTGCACTGCACCGAAAGAATGGACACGAAGTAGGTGATGGTGCGGAGCCGCCTCGTTTTGTAACCGCTTCATTAAAGGTTGAATTTGTTAAACCAACCCCGTCTGGTGTCGCATTAAAGGCAATCGGAGCCGTAACCGAGATTCATCCAAAAAAGTTTAAAGTGGAAACTGAGGTATTTGCTAATGAGGTGCTTTGTGCCCGAGGTGAAGTTGTAGCGGTTGTCATGCCGGGTACTTTTTTAAGAACCGAATAAGTGTTCTGGTATCTCCTTTGCCATTCCGGCAGAGGAGATATTTTTATTGCTAATGATTTTTTCTCCATTGAAATTCAAGTTAGATATCCTTACAAGTTTACAGAAAATTATTTTCTGGTATGCCATACTTACTTTAAAGAATATCGATGTCTACTTGGTTGCTAGGAAAAGAGAACAGGTGAGGGCAATTCATTAAAGGAGGTGAGAGCCGGTTGGTTCGTATTATTGCTCAGTTTTTCACAATCCTATTTGTTTATTTTATCGGTAATCAACTCGTGATATGGTTGAAACTGCCTGTCCCTGGGAGCATCGTCGGTATGGCTATATTATTTATTGCCTTGTTGTCGGGAGTGTGTAAATTAAAGTGGGTGGAAAGGATAGCACAGTTGCATATCAAACATATTACGCTTCTCTTTATTCCTTTTGCAGTAGGAGTATGGCATTATGCCGGAATTTTTCGGATTGAAGGAATAAAACTAGCGATTATTTTGGCAACAAGCAGTTTGTTTGTCCTTTTTGTAACGGCTTATAGTGCGGAGTTTTTTGAAACCAAAAGAAAAAGGAGGCATCAAAATGGAGACATTAATAAATAATGTCCTTTTATGTACAGTAGTTACTTTTTTGAGCTATTTGATCGGATTAAGGGTCTTTCAGAGATTTAACAAGGCTTGGCTTAATCCATTATATTCTGTTACAGTATTCATTATTTGTCTGCTTCTTCTCTTTCATTTAGACTTTGCCCGTTATTCCTCCGGCACTGGAATTTTCTCACTGCTTTTGGGAACAGCGACTGTTTCATTAGCTGTTCCCTTATATAAACAGATAAGAATTATTAAAAAATACTTTTTCCTCATTGTTTGGGCAGTTATTCCAGGTACTTTAGCGGGTGTCGCATCTATAGTGCTGTTGAACAAGGCGCTGCACTTGAATCAAGAAATGATGTTTTCTCTTATACCAAAATCGGTCACCGCTCCTATTGCCTTGAGCATTTCTCAGTCAATGGGAGGAATTCCATCTCTTACAGTCATGTTTGTCTTCATTTCCGCTATATTTTCTCTTCTTTCCGGACCATTTCTTTTTAAATTCATTCGGATCAAAAGCGGGATTGCCAAAGGTCTTGCATTAGGAACATCTGCCCAAGCAATCGGGGCAAACCGCGCATTTGAGTGGGGTGAACTGGAGGGAGCTATGGGAAGCATCGCCATGATTACATCTGCACTGTTCATGTCATTGATTAGTATATTAATGCGTTAAATTACTGGGAGGTGATTTATGTACGGTGGGAAATCAATAAGAAACTTATATATGTTTAAGAAATTGTGCGTTCCTTCTAATATGGGAACGTTTTTTTGTTTTTACAAAATTAATTATTTTGAAAAAAGCATTTCTGTTAATTCAAAAGTTAACACTGTGAGAATAATGTTAATTAAATAAAGGAAAATCTTTATAAAGAACATATTGGTTCTTTAAAAGAAATATATTATAATATTAATTGTAATGAATCCCTATTTTACATATTTGAACCAACTGCTCATCAAACGGTTCATTATAAAAAATATACGGGAGAGATGCTGATGCGTTATGGTTAAGTTTAAGAAAATGAAAAAAGCCGGTAGGAAAATTCAAATGGGTATGATTGCGGGACTTTTGGTTGCTGCAGCAATTCCTTTTACAGGAAACACAAATGTACCTGGATATGGGGAATTAATGATTGTCCAATAAATTAAATGAAGTGCGGATTCATTTCCGCACTTTTTTCTATTGGGTAGCGTCAGTTTTTAATACTGGAATATCCTTAACGTTGTAAATCCGCGTTTAGTTGGTGGGCTGCTGTTCCTTGACCACCTTGTCTAGTTCTGTCGCCGACTCCCATTTAACGACTATAGGATACCGACAATTCTGCTTCTGGCTTACCACTATTACTAAACCATTGATCAAAGAAATCCCTATAGCCTTGCTTCATGACTTTACTAGAAAAATTCTCAAAAGCATATTGCCGATTTTCAAAAGAAAACCTTTTTGATGAAGCTGCAGCCATGTTTACAAGCTCAAACCAGTTCTTATCATTACCGGAAAAAGTGTGTTTTGAACTTATATGATCGTAACAGGGATGTTCAGGTTTAACGACAATTTTCCCCATTGCTAAAGCTTCTGATAGGGGCATGGAAAAAGTATCGAATTTTGAACTACTCCAATATACTTTTGCAGTGTTCATAAGAGAAAATATTTCGTCTTGTGTTAAAGCAAATTGCAAATTGACATTTCCGGGTATTTTATACCTTTTTATACTTTCTTTATAACGTAAACCGCCAAAAACCATAAACACTTCTTTATCCGGATTTTGATGCGCATACTCAAAAACAAGATCAGGACGTCTATTTTCTTCATCCCTTCCAATCCAAAGTACACGATTATCTACGATTTGTGAAGGATCAAAATACTTCTCTGCTAAACTTTCATTAAAACCAATGGGAATAACTGTTACGTCTTTTACGCCAAATTTTGTGTCTAATTCACGTTTAAGAAATTCTGTTTGTACAATCGCCTTATCAACTATTTGATAAAACGGCTTCATCATTTCATAACCGGTTAAGGCTGGATCCGGAAAGCTATGTGGGAATAGAACGCTATTTTTAATGAACATTTTTAAATAGGTAAATCCTGAAACAGTATAGATAACATGATCAATGTTTTCCGAGTTGATCTTATCCAAAACAATATCATAGTTTACTAAATCACCTTTTTCATGCTCATAGCCCGGAATCCAATCATATCCGCTAACATGGCGATCGGGTGATATAAAAACAATGTCCACACCGAATTCTTTGCAGATTTGCTTTAATCGATCCGCAAAGACCCGAGGTCCTTGGGACTCGGTATATTGTATTTTTCTCATGACTAATCCAACTTTTTTCATTGTTAACCACCTTCATGTTGTACTGGATTAAATTAATAGAACTTCATCTGAAAAATGCATTTTTAAAAAAAAATAAAATCTATCAGCTATTCAAATTCTTCATTTTTGGATATTTACAATTGCATTTCAAAAATCCATTTTATCTATGAAGTAAGGACAAAAACTCTGCTCGTGCGTCCGATTGATTCGCAAATACCCCCCGAACAGAAGAAGTAGTTGTGGATGCACTGGTTTTTTTAATGCCTCTTCCACACATACACATATGTTTTGCATCGATAACGACCATCGTTCCTTTTGGCTTAAGAGTATCTTCAATTGCATCAGAGATTTGCGTTGTGAGTCGTTCTTGGACCTGAAATCTTTTCGCATATCCTTCAACCATCCGTGCAATTTTGGACAGACCTGTTATTTTCTTATTTGGAATATACCCAACGTGGGCCACACCGAAAAATGGTGCAAAATGATGCTCACATACGGAATGAAACTCTATATCTTTTACAAGAACAAGTTCCTGGTGGGAAACATCAAATGTTTTTTCAAGGTGTGTTGAGGGATCTTCACGATATCCTTCCGTATATTCAAGGAATGCCTTGAATACCCGAAAAGGCGTTTCTAGTAAACCGTCACGGTCAGGATCATCCCCACATAATTCGATTAAGTCTTTAACTCCGTCCATGAAACGCTCTGCCTGGGTATTTTTTTTATCTAGATCTTTTAAATTGGGAAATTCCTTTGTAATTAAAATTCGTGTATCAATAGCCATTTTGTTTACCTCTCCGTCTTTTTAGATATAAATTGTACCTATGAAATTCTGACTCAAAACTAAGATTCTAACGTGAAATTAAAAGAGCCTTCCTCAATGGGCTCGTTCAGCAATACCCGAAAGACACAACGTCCATCCCCATTTTGTAAACGTTCTTCACGTAGGACTTTATAGCCTAGTAAACGAGTAAGGGCCGACACAGTCACACTACAAAGTACTGGACGGCGTTTGGCAACATTAAGGAACGGACAATTTCGTTCAATCAAGGTAAGTCGGTCTCCCGAATGATCCACCTCCATAAAGGCGTCATCCTCCAAATAAATTTCCTTAAGAGCTTCTACACGTTTGGCTAAGCTCAATCCTTGCAGACGTGTTTCCCACTCTTCTACTCGTGCATCCGTCATTCTAGATAGCACCTGTGTTAAAGCTTCGGGTCCGAGCTGACCAGCAACGGTGTCAAGGACTTCTAAGGTAAGAGAATCATAGTGCTTTGGAAATAAGTGATCCCCTTCAGATGTGAGACAATAACACGTCGAAGGACGACCTCCGCCGTTACCTGAATCTCTTTTCAAATACCGCCCAATCCACCCTTCATTTTCAAGCTGTATAAGGTGTTGTCGGATGGCTTCGCGCGTCATCTCCAGTCGAGAAGAAAGCTCCGCAATCGTAGTTGGTCCATCAAGTTTAAGGGTACGAAGGATCATTTGACGAGTTTCTGATAGTTGTTCAATACTTAAACCCACATTAAATTCCTCCAAAAGAAAATTTTGTTGGTTATTTCTCAAGATGTACATTTTAAAGTATTACCTGTATTTGTAAGCCTTGAATATCCTCCGAAGATATGTATTGTGTTCATAAATTATAAAATAATATCACAAGTTATACAATATATATATTGCATAACTTGTTTAATAATACATGTTGTATGGTCTCCTCATAACCTTTTAATTTCCAATTGTCAGTAAATTTTAAAGTCGATACACAGCATTATAGAAATATATATAAACACTTACCCTTGAATCTTAACCGAAGATACAGTTTACTATAGATTAATTTCATTATTTGCTTCATTAACTCTTTATTCCGGTCTTGAAAAACTTCATTATCTGAAGAGACTGACGCAATTTTAGGTGCATCCGGCTGGATAAATTGCTTTTCTTTTTTGACCGCATTAGCAGCATCTTGGAATGAACCTGCTTTTAAATTAAATTTTCCCTCGTCCATAAGGATATCCCTGGAATAGTAAATAAATATTTTAATCTATAAATAATAGTTATATACTATTATTAAATTATAACTGAATAGTGATATACTATTAATGAGTTATAATTGAATAGTGATATACTATTAATGAGGTATAATTGATGCAGAAAAGGTGTGTGACTAGGTCGCTCCCTGGCTTGCTGTGACGCCTAAGCGGGAGCGCCTATATCCTTGCTGCAAACTAGGGGATAAGGATGGGAAAAATGAGCAACAGACAAACTAAAACAGACGTTATCTTAATTGGTGCCGGAATCATGAGTGCGACTTTGGGGTCACTGCTGAAAGAATTAGTTCCGAACTGGAAAATTACAGTGTTTGAGAAGCTCGCAAACGCAGGAGAGGAAAGCTCTAACGAATGGAATAATGCGGGAACGGGGCATGCGGCACTGTGCGAGCTTAACTACACCGTCGAAAAAACGGACGGATCCATAGATATTAGCAAAGCTATAAAAATTAATGAACAGTTTCAGGTTTCAAGGCAGTTTTGGTCTTATCTTGTAAACAGAAATCTGATACGTAATCCGCAGAACTTTATCATGCCATTACCTCATATGAGTTTAGTTCAAGGGGAACAAAATGTCACTTTTTTAAAGAAACGTTTTGAAGCGCTCTCAAACAATCCCTTATTCAAAGGGATGGAATTTTCCGACGACCATGATAAACTGACGGAATGGATTCCGCTTATAATGGAAGGCCGTACATTGAATGAACCAATTGCGGCTACAAAGATCGACTCTGGAACGGATGTCAACTTTGGTGCTTTAACACGCATGTTGTTTGACCACTTAAAGTGTAAAAACGTCGAGATAAAATACCAGCATAGTGTTATGAATATGAAACGTACTAGCGAGGGCTTGTGGGAATTGATAGTGCGAAATCACGATAGCGGTACTGTCGAACGCCATACTGCAAAATTCGTCTTTATCGGAGGCGGGGGAGGTAGCCTGCATTTACTGCAAAAATCAGGTATTCCTGAAGGAAAACATATTGGAGGATTCCCGGTAAGCGGAATATTTATGGTGTGTAATAATCCGGATGTTGTAGCGCAGCATCATGCAAAAGTATACGGTAAAGCTAAGGTTGGTGCTCCGCCGATGTCTGTTCCGCATCTTGACACAAGATTTATTGACAATAAAAAATCGTTGCTATTTGGACCATTTGCCGGCTTCTCACCAAAGTTCTTAAAAACTGGTTCCATGTTCGATTTAGTAACTTCCGTAAAACCGAATAATGTCTTAACGATGTTGGCGGCAGGCGCAAAAGAGATGTCATTGACAAAATACCTGATTCAGCAAGTGATGTTATCGAAAGAACAGCGCATGGAAGAGTTACGTGAGTTTATCCCGAACGCCAAAAGCGAGGATTGGGATATAGTAGTAGCGGGCCAACGTGTGCAGGTTATCAAAGATACGGAAGCTGGCGGCAAAGGAACGCTTCAATTTGGTACGGAAGTGATTACTGCAGCTGATGGCTCGATTGCAGCATTACTAGGCGCTTCTCCGGGTGCTTCTACTGCCGTTCACGTTATGCTTGAAGTAATCAAAAAATGCTTCCCGCAACAAATGAAAGAGTGGGAAAAGAAAATCAAAGAAATGATTCCTTCTTATGGCGTATCACTAATGGAAAACCCTGAGCTTCTGCACGAAATTCATACTTCAACAGCACTGACGCTTGGTTTAAGCGAAAAAGAGCCGGTCTTTAGTTAATACTTTGGGTGTAGAAACCAAGGTATCTAAAAGAGGAACGAGATAAAGCCCAATTTTCTCTATTTAAATACTGAGGAATTGGGCTTTTTAATATTGGACTATCCTAAACGTTGTAACGCGTTTTCCTGACGCTGCCCCTTTTGTAAAAAAACCTAATCCGCAATACATTGATTAGGCATTTGTTTCATCTAATTGTTTGAAATAAGATTCAATTATTTTTTCAAGTATTTGAAGTTCTTTTTTCCACAGTTCTGCTTGATTGGCTTTTAAAGATAATAGGGAACTATTAATTAAAAATTTTCTTGGTGTTTTGGAGTGCTGAAGCTCTTCTTGAATAAAATCAAGCAGCTCTATATATTTTGCTTGCTCTTCGTCATTGGTAAGAGTCTTTTTCAATGATAGAACGGTGTTAATTAATTTCAGTTGAAACTCTTGATTGTTTTTCCGGCAATCCGGCAGCCAAATATCTAAAAGCTCCGGTTCTACCAATTGCTCCCCTGCTTCCGTTACCTCGTCAACGATTTTTATGATCCGATCAACACTATAACGGACCACCTGGATAATTTTAACGCCTGAACCATTCGCCATATATTTGAAATGAAGGTTTTGATGTAAGATTCCCATAAACATAATGGCACAATCTAATAAAAATGGTTTTTTACTTTCCCCGAAAATGTCAATAAATCGGTTGTATAACCAGCGGAGCATCATAAAATGTCCACGTTTAATGAATTGTTTAAGGTCCTCGTCATTCGAAAACATTACTTCTTCAAAAAGGGTAAATAATTTATTTTTTTTGTTCGACTTCATTTGCAATTCCATTTGTTTAACAAAAATCTCGATATCTGATTTGTCTTTTCCTATTAGTAATTCATCCCGCTCTTTATCCATTTTTTTGAAAATTGTTTTAAAAATGGCTATTAATAATTCGTTCTTAGATGAAAAATAATTATAAAAGGTTCCTTTAGAAATCCCGCTATATTCTAAAATATCCTGAATGGACGTGGCTTGAAATCCTTTTTCGATAAATAATTGATGGGCCATACCTATTACATGCTGTTTCCGGTCGTTCATCACATTCACCTTTACTTATTATTAGACTAACTGTATAAAATTATAGTACCCTATTTAATAATTTAATTCAAATCCAGTAAATAACAGGCTTTTTTTGATTGCAAAAATTGAACCCCTGGTATATGATATTGTCTGTATGAAATATCAGTACAAAAAAATGAACTGAGAGTTTATAGGGGGAATTATAATGGATCATTCTATTTCGAAAACTGATCGTCCGCCATACGGGATTATTGCGATCCTGTTAATCGGGGCCTTTATATCAATGTTAAACGAAACACTTCTGAACGTTGCTCTTCCAACGATTATGAAGGATTTGAATATTTCAGCATCGACCGCTCAATGGCTGTCAACAGGCTATATGCTGGTGAATGGGGTTATGATTCCATCAACCGCATTTTTGATTCAAAAATATTCGGTTCGACGATTATTTTTAACGGCCATTAGTCTGTTTACTGTGGGAACCATTCTTGCCGGTTTTGCACCTCACTTTTCTGTATTATTAGTGGCTAGGATGATTCAGGCATCTGGATCAGCTATCATGATGCCGTTATTAATGAATGTGATGTTAACTGGATTCCCGGTTGAAAAACGCGGCGGAGTAATGGGACTTTTCGGTTTGGTGTTTATTTTTGCACCGGCAATTGGACCGACATTATCCGGCTGGCTTCTTGAACATTATGACTGGAGAATGTTATTCCATTTAGTGGCGCCGATTGCTGTTATTGTCTTATTAATTGGTTTATTCTTGCTTAAAGATAAAAAGGATAAAGTCGATATTCGTCTTGATTTATTTTCACTTTTATTATCAAGCGTAGGCTTTGGCGGTTTGCTATATGGATTTAGTTCTGCAGGAAGTAAGGGCTGGGATAGCCCTCAAGTATATGTCACCATTATTGTAGGGGCTATTTCTTTGGTTTCATTTATTATCCGTCAATCAAAGCTTGAAAAACCAATGCTTAATTTCAAGGTTTATAAATACCCGATGTTTGCTTTATCATCAGCCATTTCGATTGTTATTTCTATGGCCTTATTTTCCGGAATGCTGTTATTGCCAATTTATGTACAAACAATTCGCGGGATTTCAACACTCCATTCCGGATTATTGATGTTGCCGGGTTCACTTTTAATGGGCATCATGTCCCCAATTACAGGAAAATTATTTGATAAGTTTGGCGGTCGTGTATTAGCGATTATTGGCTTATCAATTACTACGATTACAACTTATTTTTTCAGTAAATTATCTCTTGATACCTCATACACACAATTAATAATTTTATACTCAGCCCGGATGTTTGGGATGTCGATGGTCATGATGCCTGTGATGACAAATGGGTTAAACCAATTGCCGGCCCGTTATTATCCACATGGTACAGCAATGAACAATACGTTGCAGCAGGTTTCCGGAGCTATTGGATCAGCCTTATTGATAACGATTATGTCGAATCGTACGAAAACACATGCAACCGATATAGCTGCATCAGCAATGAAGCATTTAACGGGGAAACCAACACCGGCCGTTCTTGCTGAGATGAAGCATCAAATTACGATGAAAGCGATGCTCGAAGGGATAAACGATTCATTCCTAGTGGCAGTTGGAATTTCCAGTGTTGCCTTAATCCTTGCTTTCTTTATTAAGCGCTCGAAGCAAGCTGAAGACCCAATGGAAAAACAAGCAGGTAATAAAGTTACGCCTAAATTGGCGGAAAATTAGAAGGTGTCGGGAACCATCCGCTTTTGGATGGTTCCTGTTTAATTTGTGTAGAAAACTTGAATTTTTTTAGAAAAACGGTGAAAATGAACTGATATAAAGGAGGAATTCTGTAATGTTCCATAAACAAATGCAACAATTTATTTCAAATACTTATCTAAAAGGGGAGAAGGTTGAAATTTTTAAAGAGGAAAAAGAGTATGCCGTAAAACATGGGTTAATCCCAAATGATACAGAACTTGTAACCGAAAAAGATCCAGGTTCCCGTTTTGCAGACGCTTATATAGAGCGATGTGATAAGGAATCAGAAAATTTGCTTGCAAATGAGACTGCTTCGTTTTTAAATCACCCTATTACATACTTAAAAAAACATAAGAATGAATTTATTTACGTAGAATCTAATTGGTTTGAATTGCTTGGTGTGGAGGCTGTGTCATTAGAAGTTGATGATGTTTTCGGGACCTATGATGTGATGTTAGGCTTGAGGATGCAGAAGAAATATGGTGAATCGTTAAAAGGATATCTTAATACTGCTTTAGCCGGAGACAGCGGAAATTTTGAATTAATGTTTAGTTCTGAGGATGGTTTGTGGAATGTGAACTTTGATCTAAATTTTGTTCAGGGGTTTAATGAAGAAATATCATTAAATGAGGCTTACCAGTTAATTTATCGGTTTTTATTTCAGCTTGTTGAGGCAATGGAAGCGTAAAAATCCATATTGGAAATAGGTGAGATAATGAGAGTTTTATCCTTATGCCCCAGCAATACGGAAATGATTGAATATTTAGGATTAACCGGGCTTTTGGTAGGGGTTGATGATTTTTCGGATTGGCCGGAGTCCATTACCGGCCTGCCGAGATTAGGTCCGGATTTATCGATTAATATGGATTTAGTAGAGCAATTAAAACCGGACATGGTTCTTGCCTCATTAAGTGTTCCAGGTATGGAGAAAAATGTCTTAGCCTTGAAGGAACGAGGAATTCCGCATATCGTCTTAAATCCGCAATCACTTCTTGATATTGAGCAGGATTTGATAAAAATAGCTGAAATACTTGGTGTGGCGGATCGTGGTTTACAAGCGGCAAAGGAGTTTCGTATACGGCTCAATGCTATAAAACAACAAGGTGAAAATAGTGGAAGGAGGCCCCGTCTTTATTGGGAGTGGTGGCCAAAGCCGATTTTTACACCTGGTAAAACCAACTGGTTGACGGAAGTATCCGAGGCGGCAGGAGGAATCAATGTTTTTGCAGATGTTGAGTTGGCGAGTGTACAAACGGATTGGGAAAATGTGTTGAATCGGAAGCCGGATTATATTTGCCTGGCATGGGTAGGTGTTAAAAAAGAAAAAGTTCTGAAAGGAATTATTACGAAGAGACCTGGTTATGAAAGGTTAAACTTTACAAATGATAACCGGATTCTCATTCTTGAAGAGGAATTATTCTGCCGACCATCACCGAGACTCCTTGATGGTTTAGAAAAGCTTTTTAAGTTAATTCAATCACAGCTTGTTTTGTAAATTTTAAAAGGAGAGCTATTGGCTCTCCACGGTTAACTCAACTCATCTTCTGTAATCGAAATCGCCGAACCTGTTGAAGTATGTTGATTTACCCATCCAAGTGAGGTATGAGATACGGCCTGCCAGTTAGGAATTTGATCCTGATGCTTTTCAACCCAGCTCATGCAGAATTGTGGATCGATATTATATTCCAGGCATTGTGCTAAAAATGATTGAATGTTAGTCTCGTTGCAATTCTGCCATGATCCACAGGTGTTACTCCAGATATTTTCCATTTTTGTTTGAATGGAAAGTTCATTTATAAAGTTACTGAATTGGTTTTCATAAGTCATAATAGTTCCTCCTTGTCATAAATTACATATCCTAACAAAAGATGACATAATCAGTATGTCCAAGGAAAATGAATTCATTCCATGAAGATTTAACTAGAGGATGCACATTTAGCACCTATTTTATTTATATTCATTCAGATGCAATTTTGCGATTTTTATTTTATTGTCGAAATATTGTTTTTTATCTTTTATCTTCAAAGATTAGATTATATGATAGTAGGATAAATCATATTTGATAGAGAGGTATTGTGATGGAAAAAGGGTTGGCAGGGAAACGAATTGTAATTGGCGGTTCACGAAAAATTGAAGAAATAAGTACGTTAATTGAAAAACAAGGCGGAGTTCCACTTGTTCGTCCTCTTCAAGGGACAGTTTTTTTAGCCGATTCGGAAGTTGAACCCGATCTAGTTAAATTTGTCGAAGAGGGAGCAGATTGGGTCATTTTTACAACCGGAGTTGGAATTGAAACATTGGTAAATATAGCGGTAAAGTTGGGAATTGAAGAGCAGTTTTTGCAAGTTATTCGTAAAGCTAACGTAGCATCAAGAGGTTATAAATCCCTTGCTGTACTTAAGAAATTAGAGATTAGTCCGGTTGCAGTAGATGAGGACGGGACAACAAAAGGATTAATGCATTCACTTGAAAATGTTGATTTTGCAGGGAAAAAAATCATGATTCAGCTACATGGCGAATCAGCTCCTTTATTGACCAAATACCTAGAGGACCAGGGAGCATCTGTACAAAAGATTCTCCCTTATCAGCATATTGCTCCTGAAACAGCTACAGTTTGTAAATTATGTGAAGAACTTTTATCGAATGAATGTGATGCTGTATGTTTTACTACAGCTACACAAGTTCGTTCCCTTTTTGAATATGCAAGGGAACAAGGATTTATTTCTGAAATTGTCAAATCTTTTAAGGAAAACGTCTTAGCAGTAGCTGTAGGGAAAGTGACTGCAGAAGCACTAAAAGAAGAGGGCATTGAAAGAGTACTGGCTCCGGAAAATGAAAGAATGGGAGCTATGATCATTGAGTTAGCTAAATATTATAAATGATCTGATTTATTAAAGAAAACATCAAAAACAGTGTACCTAAAAGGTATGCTGTTTTTTTACTATTCTATTGTCTGTTTGTTGGATTATGTCGAGAAGTTCTAAAATTTGTTTCATTATTTGTGAGTGGAGTTGTAGGTTTTCTTTAAACAGAACCACTGCTATTTAAAGATTATTAATAAAGTTTAAAAAAGGATGTAAGAAAAATTAACCATTCGATATAATTTTACAATTTTTTTTGTATCATTGTGTTAAATTAAAAAAGGATTCAGAAAATTGTACAAGAAAGCTTTTCTCCTCACTGATCATGAAATTTTTTACCTTCCGAATAGTAATAAAAATAATTTATTCCACCATTACGACTTTAATTTCTTTATTTAAGTAATTATAAATCCACTTTACATACCGGATAATCAAACGCTCGCATCATTTTACAGGTTGTATAATGTATTGACTATATTTGACCTGTAAAATTTAAATTAGATGCAGAATTTTCTGTAAAATACATAAATTTCCTAAAGGAGGACTGGTACCCATTCTATTATAGCATTTTTTCGTCACCATTTTTTAGTTAAGCGCTTACATCTTTGTTTATAACTATATTTATGGGAATTCATTAAACCTAACTATCATTCAATAAAAGGAGGGTTTCTTTTTGGCTAATGAAAAAATGCCGCGTATTTCCTTATCCAATCTTGAAAAGAACTTTCAAGAGGTGGAACAGGGTCTAACCAAACAGGAAGCAGTTGAAGAATCCAATCGATGCCTTTATTGTTATGACGCCCCATGTATCAAGGCCTGTCCAACAGGAATTGATATCCCAACATTTATTAAAAAGATTGCCTCAGGAAATTTACTTGGATCTGCCAAAACAATTATGTCTTCAAATCCAGTCGGTGCCAGCTGTTCGAGAGTTTGCCCGACAGAGGAGCTATGTGAAGGAGCATGTGTCTTAAATCATTCAACAAAGCCAATTATGATTGGCAACCTGCAACGGTATGCCACAGACTGGGCGATAAAAAATGAACAAAATTTGTTTCAACCAGGGGAATCCAATGGAAGGAAAGTGGCAGTCATTGGCGGCGGTCCTGCAGGATTATCAGCTGCGAGAGAGCTTGCAAGATTAGGATATGAGGTAACGATTTTCGAAGCAGCTGAAAAGTGCGGTGGGTTAAACACATATGGTATTGTTTCTTTCAGATTGCCGCAGGCCATTTCCTTCTGGGAAGTTGCACAAGTTGAAAATCTGAATGTAAAGATTAAGACAAACACGTTGGTCGGAAGAGATGTATCAACTGATTCCTTACTGGAAAACTTCGATCATATTGTCTTGGCTGCGGGTATGGCCCATGTTCCGAGCCTTGGTATCGAGGGTGAAAATTTAGATGGTGTTTATGATGCGATCGAATTTGTAAAAGCAACAAAAAGCGGGCAGCTATCAGAGGCTTTTGTTGGTAAGCATGTTGTCGTAATTGGTGCCGGAAATACGGCTATTGATGGTGCTACCTGTTCGGTTCGCTTAGGAGCCGAAAATGTAAAAATCCTATATCGAAGAACGGAAGAGGAAATGACAGCCTATGACTTTGAATATGAATTTGCTAAGCAGGATGGTGTCGAATTCCGCTGGTTAACAGTACCAAAAAGAATTATCGGTGATTCATCAGGTAAAGTCACCGGTATTGAGTGCATCAAAATGAAACTCGGTGAACCTGAAAAGGATGGACGCAGGAGTCCTGTAGCAATAGAGGGATCCGAGTACGTAATTCCTGCTGATGCTGTTGTCAAAGCCATAGGACAAACTAGACATTTGGAATTAATCGAGTCATTAGGTCTTTCACATACTTACGGAGTGGTTCAAGTGGACCGGGAGACCTTGCAATCCTCTAACCCGAAAATCTTTGCTTGCGGTGACATAGTTTTCGGCAAGGGCAAAGGAGACGCCATGGTCGTCACGGCAGCACATCAAGGGAAAAAAGCTGCCTATGCGATTCATCGGCAGTACAGTGCGGTGGGAACTGTTTAAAAATCTATCAATCTTCTAACAAAGGAGAGAAAAAGAGATGGCTGATTTAAGGATTAATCTTGCAGGTATTAAATCTCCTAATCCGTTTTGGCTTGCCTCAGCACCTCCGACCAATTCAGGCTATCAAGTGCAAAGAGCTTTTGAAGCCGGCTGGGGAGGAGCGGTTTGGAAAACATTAGGGGACCCAATTTTGAATGTATCCTCAAGGTTTGCCGCTGTGAGCTTTAACGGTCAAAGAGTTGCCGGTTTCAATAATATCGAACTCATCACCGACCGGCCATTAGATGTCAATTTAAAAGAAATCTATGAAACAAAAAAGCGTTTTCCAAACCATGTGATCATCGCTTCGTTAATGGTTGAACCAAAGGAAGAAAAATGGCATGAAATTGTTAAACGGGTCGAAGATGTCGGTGTTGACGGACTCGAATTAAATTTTGGCTGTCCACACGGTATGGCTGAGCGGGGAATGGGTTCAGCTTCCGGTCAAGTGCCGGCACTTGTAGAACGGCAAACCTTCTGGGTTAAAGAAGTTGCCAAAACACCTGTAATTGTCAAATTAACACCGAATATTACCGATATTACAGCAACTGCTGAAGCAGCCGTCAAGGGCGGTGCAGATGCTATCAGTATGATTAATACAATCAATAGTTTAGCAGGTGTAGATCTTGATTCCTGGAATACGATTCCACATGTCGCCGGAAAGGGTGCTCACGGTGGCTATTGTGGACCGGCAGTTAAACCAATTGCCTTAAATATGGTGGCTGAATGTGCAAGGAACGCCAGAATCAATGTTCCAATCTCGGGTATCGGCGGAATTTCCAATTGGCAGGATGCGGTTGAATTTTTATTGATGGGTGCAACCGGTGTTCAGATCTGTACGGCGGCGATGCATCACGGTTTTCGCATTGTCGAAGACATGATTGAAGGACTTAGTAATTATTTAGATAGTAAGGGAATTGCTTCAGTTTCGGAAATTATCGGGAAGTCTGTCTCCAGATACTCTGATTGGGGTAATTTGGACCTTAACTATAATATTGTTGCCAAAATCAATACCGATGTTTGTATTAACTGTAATAAGTGCCATATTGCCTGTGAAGATACATCACATCAATGTATTGACATGCTGACAGATGCTAATGGAAAGAGCTATTTGAAGGTTCGTGAAGAAGATTGCGTCGGCTGTAACTTGTGTTCGATCGTCTGTCCTGTTGACGGAGCAATCGACATGATTGAAGTGCCAAGTGAGCTGCCTCCGATGACGTGGAATCAGCGTCAGGCTGCACTGAAAATGGGAGCAGAATGTAAGATAGATATAAAAAGATAATTTGAGGAGGGTATAAACGATGAAGAAGCTAATTAAGAACGGTACGATTGTAACGGCTGCAGATACATTCCAGGCAGAAATATTAATTGAAGATGGAAAGGTTACTCAGATAGGAACGACCCTATCAGCTATTGGTGCTGAAGTGATCGATGCAAAGGGCTGTCTTGTTCTCCCCGGAGGAATTGATCCCCATACTCACTTAGATATGCCATTTGGCGGAACAGTGACAAAGGATGATTTTGAATCAGGAACCATCGGAGCGGCTTTTGGAGGAACAACAACTGTCATTGACTTTTGCTTAACCAATAAAGGAGAACCTTTAAAAAATGCTATCCAAACTTGGCATGAAAAATCACGTGAAAAATCAGTAATTGATTATGGCTTCCACCTAATGATTTCGGAAATCAACGAGGATGTTCTTAAGGAACTTCCACAGGTCATTAATGAAGAAGGAATTACTTCCTTTAAAGTATTTATGGCCTACAAACATGTCTTCCAAGCTGATGATGAAACATTATTCAAAACACTTGTCTCTGCAAAAGAACACGGTGCTTTAGTCATGGTGCATGCAGAGAATGGTGATGTTATCGATTATTTAACGAAAAAAGCCATTGAAGAGGGAAAAACTGAACCTATATATCATGCACTGACAAGACCACCTGAATTAGAAGGTGAAGCAACAGGTCGTGCTGCCAGTCTGACAGGGCTCGCAAACTCTCAATTATACGTGGTTCACGTATCCTGTGCAGATGCCGTTGAAAGGATTGCCGAAGCACGTAGTAAAGGTTTTGATATTTGGGGTGAAACATGTCCGCAATATTTGGTCCTAGATCAAAGCTATTTGGAAAAACCAAATTTTGAAGGTGCCAAATATGTTTGGTCTCCTCCATTGAGAGAAAAATGGAATCAAGATGTCCTTTGGAATGCGTTGAAAAGCGGACAGCTCCAAACCCTCGGGTCTGATCAATGCTCCTTTGATTTTAAAGGACAAAAGGATTTAGGACGCGATGATTTTACGAAAATACCAAACGGCGGGCCGATTATTGAAGATCGCCTATCTATTCTGTTTTCTGAAGGTGTTAAGAAGGGGCGGATTAGTTTAAATCAGTTTGTCGACATTACCTCGACCCGTGCTGCGAAGTTGTTTGGTTTATTCCCGAAAAAAGGGACCATTTCAGTTGGATCAGATGCAGACATTGTTATTTTTGATCCGAATTCAGAACGGGTAATTTCGGCAGAAACCCATCATATGGCAGTTGATTATAATGCGTTTGAAGGTATGAAGGTGATTGGAGAACCGGTTTCTGTTTTATCTCGCGGTGAATTTGTGGTACGTGAAAAGCAGTTTGTCGGCAAACCAGGTTCAGGGCAATATTTGAAAAGAGCAAAATACAGTGTCAATACCCCAATCAATCAAAATGAAACATTATCAATCTAAAGAAAACAATTTACATCAATCTAATGTCGATTGAACAACTCTTGCAATTGCTTGTCCGACTAAGCAATTGCTCTTTTTGAATTATTTGAAAATTCAGAGGGGATAATGTGTACATTATTGAATTTAATAAATGAATATGGATTGTGTTTTCTGCCATTTGAGTAGGAGGGATAAGATGTCAGAGTATCAACAATTTCTAGATGAAAGAGACAAAATCGATTTTTTCATTCAAAAGGGATATCTTATTAACGGGGTTAAAGAACACTTAAATGGGGATTCGGTCGGATTTTTACATCCTAATGGAAATATTACCGAAACAATTCTGATAAAAAATCCGAATGCAAGGAAATATTTTTCAAGTCTCCTCATTCAGCAGAATCAAGGGACAAAGTAATGTTGAAGAAAAGATTACGAAATGAGGGGAAGTAGATGGAATTCTTTTTAAAATCTAAAGATAATGCGTATCCATGTGTTGTGACAATTGATGAGGATAATGGCCGTTACATGATTCGAAAATCAGACTCAAGCGGTGAGGTTTTCAATTCACCAGCAGATTTAGTGGCATGGATTCTGGAAAATTGGGAGGTAGATGATTTTATTGATAAAGAGGAATATGTAACGATGCTTAATGAAATCAAAGAATACTTCCCAATCATTCAATAATTTACTTCAGGCTTGAGCAAAGGGGATTGGATAATAGGTGCCAATCCTTTTTTGTTTATTTATTAAATATATACTTCAAGGAGACCAAAAGGATGAAGGAACATTTACAACTTACCGTTGCCGATATTTTGGGGAGAAAGCACTTTGAAAATGCAGTTTTGATTGCCGGGGAAGAGGGCATACACAGAATTGTAAAATGGGTTCATGTAGTGGAAGTAACTAGTATACGAAAACTATTAAATGGTGATGAACTAATTTTATCCACAGGGGTAGCATGGAAGGAAAATGCCGATTTGTTTGTCTCAATGGTCAAACAACTAATTGAATTCAATGCAGCAGGGCTTTGTATTGAGATGGGGACCTATGTCTCGGAGATTCCTGCAGAAGTTATCGATATAGCCAATCAGCATCAATTCCCACTTATTGTTTTTCAACAAGAAGTTCCGTTTGTGGAAATCACTCAGGATATCCATTCCCGTATTATCAATCAGCAATATCAGATGATTTCCGATTTAGAAAATTATTCACAAAACCTAAATAAACGGCTATTATCGATTGAAACGTATGAGGATATTCTTCAGTTTATTTTTGCTACTTTAGATGTCCAAATCATATTTCGTATAAAAGACAGGGAATATGAATTTGTTCCCGAAATTAAATCATCAGATCAGATTCCGATCATTCATCAGCTTGAGGAGACAAAAAAGCAACCTAATGATCATTTTGCTTTTTCACCAATTTATCTCTTCGGTCAGGAATATGCGGAATTGGTCATTTTTTCGAGTGAAATTCCCATCGGTGAATTTGATTTATTAATTTTGGATCGAACTGCAATTGCTTTAGCTCAGCATCTATTAAGAGATTTGTATGTAGAAGAAAAGAAAAGAGTAGAAGAGTTTGAATGGTTACAGGGCTGGCTTGAAGGTGAGCAGCCGCTCGAGAGCATTAACGATTATTTGCTCGAGCACGGAATCAAAACAACAACGAGTGATGCAGTGGTTTTAATCACAAAATTCTTTTCCATTAAAGGTAAATCTGATGTTACGTATTTAAAATTATTATTTCGTTCTGTTTTTGAACAAAATGGTTTTGCAGTTTTTGCGGTGGAAAAAAGAAACGAAATTATTTTTATTCTACTGAATAATCGGACGAAAACAAATTTGAAGGAACGGATAAAAAAAGCAATTGAATTAATTAAAGACTCAGAGTTTATCAGAAAACAAAGCTCGGCAAAAATGTTTATTGCTGCAGGAAGGTTTATTGGAACTCTAAGTGATGTACATAAGAGCTATTATTCCGCTAAGGAAACCATTCGGATTCAACACAAAATGACAAAGAAAGAAATTTATTATTTTTATGAAGATTTACATTTGTATCGCCTTATTTCAAAAATGAGCAAGCATATGGATTTACAAGAGCTTGCCATGGAATACTTACAACCCGTAATCCAGTATGATGAAAAATATAACGGTAAACTTCTTGAGACGTTAAAAACCTATTTAGAGTGCAATGGTTCAAAGCAGGAAACATCGAGTAAGCTGTTTATTGTTAGGCAGACACTTTATCATCGAATTCAAAAACTGGAAAGCCTTCTTGGAAATGACTTTATGGAGCATGAAAAAAGGATTGCAATTGAATTTATGCTGCTGGTAAACGATTATGCTGCGCCATTTACCCATAAGAAGGAATTTAAAACCCGTTGATTTATTTTTTTACAAATGAAATAGACAGAAGGTAGAAGAAGTGTTCATTTTGTCGATAAAACGAAGGAACTAATTTTACATTCTGTCTAATGAAAGAATTTTCAAATTACGAGATAATTACATTATAAAGTTTTCATATTATGTACAATCCCATTAAATTTTTTAAGAAATAAGGAGGGCGAAATATGAGCGTAATAAAAAATGATACAGCGGTTCTAAAGAATTTTATTAATGGTGTGTGGGTAAATTCAACCAGTGAACAAACACTAGATGTACCAAATCCCGCAACCAATGAACTTTTGACAAAAGTGCCGGTCTCAAGCAAGGAAGATGTAGATCTAGCAGTTGCAGCTGCAAAAGAAGCGTTTAAAACATGGAAAAATGTTCCTGTTCCAAAACGTGCAAGGATCTTATTTAAGTTTCACCATTTGTTAACAGAAAACCATGAAGAACTAGCAAGATTAATTGTTTTGGAGAATGGAAAGGCTTACAAGGAAGCGTATGGAGAAGTTCAGCGGGGAATTGAGTGTGTCGAATTTGCCGCAGGTGCTCCTACATTAATGATGGGTGAAACCCTTTCCGGAATTGCTGAAGACATTGATTCCGAAATGTTCCGTTTTCCATTAGGAGTTGTGGGAGGCATTACACCATTTAACTTTCCAATGATGGTGCCGCTTTGGATGTTTCCAATGGCAATTGCCTGCGGAAATACTTTTATCTTAAAACCATCTGAGCGTACACCTATTTTAGCCAATAGATTAGCAGAGTTATTCCTTGAAGCCGGAGCCCCGGCTGGGGTTTTAAACGTGGTTCACGGCGCTCATGATGTTGTTAATGGCTTGCTCGACCATAAGGATATTGCTGCCATCTCATTCGTTGGCTCCCAGCCTGTTGCCAAGTATGTATATGAGCGTGCCGCAGCCGAAGGAAAAAGAGTTCAGGCCCTTTCCGGTGCGAAAAATCATCATATTGTCATGCCTGATGCCGATTTGGATAAAGCCGTTCAAAATATTATAAGTTCTACATTTGGAAGTGCCGGACAACGCTGTATGGCATGCAGTGCTGTTGTAGTTGTTGGTGACAATGCTCCATTTATAGCTGCCCTAAAGAAAAGTGCGGATGAATTAACGATTGGAAATGGGATGGATGAAGAAGTTTTATTAACACCGATAATTCGAAAAGAACATCGAGATAAGGTTCTTGGCTATATTGAAAAAGGAGTAGAGGAAGGTGCGGATCTTATTAGGGATGGACGTAGAGAAATGGATGAACTTCCAGAAGGGAATTTCTTAGGACCCACTATTTTTGATCAGGTAACTACCGATATGACGATTGCGAAGGAAGAAATCTTTGCACCTGTATTGAGCTTGCTTCGTGCGAAAGACCTTGATGAAGGCTTGGAATATATCCGGAAATCCCGATTCGGGAACGGTGCCACCATCTATACGAATAGTGCCAAAGCTGTCCGTCAATTCCGTGAAGAAGCAGATGCGGGTATGCTGGGAATAAATGTTGGGGTACCGGCAACAATGGCCTTCTTCCCATTCTCGGGATGGAAGGATTCCTTCTACGGTGATCTTCATGTTAACGGTAAGGATGGCTTAAACTTCTATACTCGTAAAAAAATGATCACTTCAAGATTCTAAATAGAAAATTGTGAGTAAGCAAACTATTAGGGGGTCTAATCAATATAAAGAAATAGGAGCAGGAGGAAAAGGAATGGTTCAAACGAGTAATTCTCAAGATACGTTACTGGAGCAGGATGAAAAATATGTATGGCATGCGATGAAGCCTTATAATCCAAAGGCGACGATTGTTGCAACAAAGGCTGAAGGTTCTTGGGTCACAGATGCGGATGGAAATCGTTATTTAGATGCTATGGCTGGCTTATTTTGTGTCAATGTTGGCCACGGAAGGACAGAGCTGGCGGAAGCTGCATACGAACAGCTGAAGGAAATGGCTTATTTTCCACTTTCACAAAGTCATGTACCTGCTATTAAACTAGCTGAAAAGTTAAATGAACTGCTTGGTGATGAGTATGTCATCTTTTTCTCAAATAGTGGTTCAGAGGCTAACGAAACAGCCTTTAAAATCGTTCGTCAATACCATCAGCAAAAAGGCGAGCATAGCCGATACAAAATCATATCACGCTACAGGGCCTACCACGGTAATTCAATGGGAGCCCTAGCTGCAACGGGGCAGGCACAAAGAAAATACAAGTATGAGCCGCTTGCACCAGGGTTTATTCATGTTTCACCGCCGGATTCCTACCGGGATGATTGTAATGTTTCAGAGCCTAGTGAATTATCATCAGTAAAAGAAATTGATCGAACGATGACCTGGGAATTAAGTGAAACCATTGCTGCTATGATTATGGAACCAATCATTACAGGTGGCGGAATCCTTGTTCCACCGGATGGATATATGAAAGCAGTAAAAGAGGTCTGTGAAAAACATGGCGCACTTTTAATTGTTGACGAAGTTATTTGCGGTTTCGGCCGTACCGGTAAGCCATTTGGCTTTATGAATTATGGAGTGAAACCGGACATCATTACGATGGCAAAAGGAATAACCAGCGCCTATTTGCCACTTTCCGCAACAGCTGTTAGAAAAGAAATTTACGAAGCGTTTAAAGGTTCGGAGGAATATGACTTTTTCCGTCATGTTAATACATTTGGCGGAAACCCCGCTGCATGTGCTCTGGCTTTGAAAAACCTTGAAATTATGGAAACGGAAAAATTATTTGATCGCTCACATGATTTAGGTGCGCAGACATTAAATGATTTATCGAATCTGTTGCAGGACCACCCTTATGTGGGGGATGTCCGTGGAAAAGGGCTTCTGATGGGAATTGAGCTGGTAAAGGATAAAAAGACTAAAGAACCTTTGGATAATGGACTCGTTAATCAGGTGATTGCCAATTGCAAGAAGAAGGGTTTATTAATTGGTAGAAACGGAACCACAGTTGCCGGATTTAATAATGTTTTAATCTTATCACCGCCTCTAAACATTCCACAGGAAGATTTGGATTTTATCGTCCAAACCCTAACCGACTCGTTAAATAAAATTCTTTAATTTTTATCGATATGAACACTCGTCATTTTCATTATTGGAAATAACGGGTGTTTTTTTAGGTGAATAATTCACAAATCGACGAATACTAAATGAACAGCTTTGCATATTTATAAAAAATGTCGGACTTTTTCCGTATAATTCCGTAATAAAAAAAGACCAATTCGGTCTTTTCATTATTATTTTTATCTATATCTTCTTCTTTTTGGCCGATAATGGTAAATACTTTCACTTTCATACTCACTCGCATCTTCAGGCTCACTACTTACCTCATTAGGCTCACTGCTTTCATCTTCAACATACACACTCTCAACATCAACATCAACATCATCATCATTAACATTCAAACTCACATCGTCATCATCATCGTCATCATCATTAACATTCAAACTAACATCGTCATCATCGTCATCATCATTAACATTCAAACTCACATCGTCATCATCATCATTATCATTATCATAATCATCATCATCATCATCATCATCATCATAATCATATTCATCAACAACTTCATTATCACTCACATCATCATCATCATTCAAATCTTCAACATCATCATCCACATCTTCGGCTGCCACACTTACATTTTCATCTTCAACATTCACATCACTAACATCAACACTCGTATGTCTAAAATTAACGCCTACACCTTCAACATCATCACTTACTTCTTTAGCTTCTTCATTGTTCATATCATTATTGTCTAAATCCACTAAACCGTTGTTTTCCTCACTAACATCCTCTTCATTAACGGTTATTTCTTCTTGCTTTGTTCTTTTGATTTTGCGAAGTGCATCTGTTCTTTGGTGCGCTATTCCAATTAATTCATCAAGTAGTGCTGTGAAATTATCGAAATCAACATCATTTTCACCGCTATTTTGTATTATACTAAGAAAATCATCTTGAAAAATAAGAATTTCTTTTTCATATTGTTCGCGGTTCATCTCTCTTAATGGTGTTCCATTAATACGAATAAACCCATAAATTAATTGCGTTAAGACTTCGGAAGCAGTTTGTAATTTATTTATTTCAGAATCATAATTACTAGTAAGATAATAATTCACATCACGAAGTGTTCTATAATAACTTTTAAAATTCCGGTCTATTTCTAAATATTCCAATTCACTCATTTTGAAATATTCCTCCTCTTAGGGATTAAAAATAAAAATTTTCGTAAAAAGAACCAATACTCCATTTGTATTAAGAATATGCAGAGAACGTTCATATAGAAGGGATTTATTTAATGAAGGTCATAACATATATTAAAGAATGGCAGCAAGCACTTCAAAATGAAATTATTCATTTGAAAAAATACGGAAGTAACAAATTTCTTTTATTTAATGGCAGGCTTCTCTCGAGTGAAGGTACTTTTACCTACTATTTTGATACTGTTGCTCCGCTTCGGGTTCCCGTTGGGTCTTCTATCAGACTTGAGTGGGGGAGCAGCAAGCAGAACGGACGTGTGCTTTCATCAGAAGGTAAGGGCGTGATACTTGCAATGGAGCAATCATTTGGGGATTTAATCCAGGATGCATATTTATATCACGATCCCTGGGAGCTGCTCGAACACCTTATCCAAAGGCTGGATGAAATAAAGAAAAATAAACAAAAACGATTACGAGTAAAAAAATTAATGGATCCCTCGATGCCATCAAAGCACCCAATAGATAAAATTAAAAGCAATGTCCATGAGCTCGTTTTAAGATCGAAATACAATTCCGTAACCTTTGTCTGGGGTCCGCCCGGTACAGGAAAAACCTATACACTTGCGCGAGTTGCCGCAAATAAATATTTTCACGAAAATCGGGTACTGATTTTATCTCATAGTAATCAAGCAGTCGATGTCATTTTAAGTGAAATTTCCTCCTTTATTAAAAAGAAAAACCGTTTCCATGAAGGAGATGTGCTTCGATACGGTTTTAATACCGGGTCCGCTCTCACGATTTCAGATGCTGTAACGACGGGTCAGTTACTACAAAAGCAGGACCCGCATCTTGCTGAAGACAGGGAATTTTTAATAGAAGAAAGAAGAAAACTGAAACAAGATTTAGCGCGTTCTTTTAGCAAAAGGGATTCTAACCATTTATTAGAGATTGAGACCAAGATTGCAAGAGTTCTAGAAAAAATACGGCAAAAAGAAATCGAGTTTGTAAAAGATGCATTTGTCGTTGGGACCACACTGGCAAAAGCTGCCGGTGACCCGGCAATTTACGAAAAGGAATTTGATGTTGTCATCGTTGATGAAGCAAGTATGGCTTATGTCCCGCAGGCAGCATTTGCTGCAACGCTTGGAAAAAGAGTGATCATTTGCGGTGACTTTAAACAATTACCACCGATTGCATCGTCAAGGGATCCGTTAGTCACGAAGTGGCTTAAAGAGGACATTTTTCACAGAGCAGGTGTCGTTGAGTGGGTAAAGGCTGGGAAACTGCATCCCCATTTATTTTTATTAAAAGAACAACGGAGAATGCATCCGGATATATCTGCTTTCACCAATCATTACATCTATCATTCTCTTGTTGGTGATCATGAAAGTGTTCAAAAAAGCAGAAATAAAATTGTCATAAAAACACCGTTTCCAAAGCAGGCAGCAGTACTTGTGGATACAAGCTATACAGGGGCACATTGTATGAATGAGAGAACATCTAATTCACGATTGAATCTATGGCAATTGCTGTTGTCTTTTCAAGTCATTCATGAATCATACCTGGGCGGGGCAAGATCAATTGGCTATGTGTCACCATACCGTGCACAAGCGAATTTAATGGAATTATTATTAGAGGACTTATATGAAAAAGAACGTTTATCAGCAGATATCATTGCTGCAACAGTACATAGACTGCAGGGCAGTGAGCGGGATGTGATGATCTTTGACACAACCGACAGTGAACCGCAGGAACGTGCAGGTATGCTTTTAACGGGAAAAGATAGCGAACGATTGATTAATGTTGCCATAACGAGAACTAAAGGAAAATTCGTTCATGTCAGTAATCAATCCTTTATTCGAAAACATGTCTACAATGGAAAAACTTTAAGGCAGCTTATCGAACACCAGGAGAGGTATCAACAAGCCATCAGGACAAAAGAAATTGGTACGTGGATTAAGAATCAACACCCACGATTACAATGGATGCATGCACGTAAACTGGAAAAAGTGTTCCAAGATATTAATTCTGCACGGGCCTCTATTGTTATCTCATTGCCGGTGAAAACAGCTTTGTCGGAGCAATGGAAGGAAAAACTGAAAAATCGCGGAAAAGGTATTAAACTAACTATTTTTTCAGAGGAACATTGGACGGAGTTATTACCGGATGAATGGCTTAAAGAAAGTTTGCCGTTTCCGTTTATCATTATAGACCGGCAGCTTTTCTGGCTTGGTTTACCATTGGAAGGTGTAAAATGTGCAAAACCGCCTTTTGTCGCTGCAAGACTAGATTCACTGAAGGTTTCGGATTATTTTTTAGGACAGTTCCAGGTAGGGGAATAATAACGATATAACAAATTAACGTGGCGAATTGTTAAAGAAAATGAAATAAAAGGCTATCGAGAGTTTTTCGACAACCTGAGCATCTAAACGATGCTTTTTTCTTTTTCCTGAGTCATTTTTTAAGAGATATTTTAATAAAAAAATGGTTGACGTAATTAAATTTATGTTTTATTATTATCTCATATTCAAGATATTTTAATTCGAGATAAAATTCATTGGAGGCGGTGAGATGGAAAAGGAACTAAGAGGAGAAGCAGCAAATTATCAGAGTCCTTAAAAGAGTGGGTCATAAACCTAGCTTGGGCGTTTTAAACAAAAACTATTTTGGAGGAAGAGAAAATGTTGAATATTGGATTATTATTAATACGTTTAGTGATTGGATTATTATTTATTGGTCATGGTGCACAAAAACTATTTGGTTGGTTTGGCGGTTATGGTCTAAAAGGTACAGGCGGCTGGATGGAATCGATCGGAATGAAACCTGGGTTTACAATGGCTCTTATGGCTGGATTAACAGAATTCTTTGGAGGAATATTATTCACAGCAGGATTACTTACACCGCTTGCCGGCTTAATGATTGCTATAACAATGGTAATGGCAATTGTAAAGGTGCATGGTCCAAATGGTCTATGGGTTACACAAAATGGCTATGAGTATAATTTGACATTATTAGTAGTAGCGATTGCTGTAGCCATTGCAGGTCCTGGTCAATACTCAATTGATGCAATTTTATTCTAAAATATCTCGAACTAGAGAATCTTGAATAAAGGATGATTAGGTCGTGACCAAGTTTCAAATAATAGCGGTATGGATACTTGGTCTTCCTATATACTTTAAAGGAAGATAAGGAGGAGAGATGTTATGAAAAAAACAATTGGAATCCACCATATTACTGCAATCGTGGGACACCCGCAAGATAATGTTGATTTTTATGCTGGTATTTTGGGATTGCGATTAGTTAAACAAACGGTTAATTTTGATGATCCTGGAACATATCATTTATATTTCGGTAATGAAGGAGGTAAACCCGGAACGATCATTACCTTCTTTCCATGGCCGGGGGCATACCAAGGGACGATAGGCGACGGTCAAGTTGGAGTTACTTCTTACGTTGTTCCAAAAGGTTCTTTTGGATTTTGGGAAAAAAGATTAGAAAAGTTTAACGTCCCTTATTCAATAATTGAACGATTTGGAGAGCACTACTTAGAATTTAACGATCCTCATGGATTGCATTTGGAAATTGTTGAGCGAGAAGAGGGAGAAGTAAATACGTGGAATTTTGGCGGTATTACAGCAGATGTTGCGATTAAAGGATTTGGTGGTGCAACATTGTTATCTGCCCGTCCTGATAAAACGGCGGAATTATTGGAGAATGTTCTCGGTCTTGAAAAAATCGGAACAGAAGGAGATTTCATTCGTTTTCGATCTTTAGGTGATATTGGTAATGTGATTGACCTAAAATTAACTCCGATTGGCCGCGGAAAAATGGGCGTTGGGACTGTACACCATATTGCTTGGCGTGCTAAAGATGATGAGGATCAATTAGATTGGAAAAAATATGTTCAAAGCAATGGATTTGGAGTTACTCCCGTTCAAGACAGAAATTACTTTAATGCGATTTACTTTAGAGAACACGGGGAAATCTTATTTGAAATTGCCACTGATCCTCCGGGATTTGCTCATGATGAATCCCATGAAACCATGGGTGAAAAATTAATGCTGCCTCCGCAATACGAATCACATCGAGGGAAAATCGAAGCAGGTTTGGCACCTTTTAAATTAAGAGAATTAGATTGATTTAAGTGTGGAAGGAGAGAAACGATGAAACATATTTTTCAAAAAGGAAAAGACGAAACGAAGCCAACATTTCTATTGCTCCATGGGACAGGTGGAAATGAACTGGACCTTTTGCCTTTGGCTGGAAAAATTGATGAGGATGCCTCTTTTCTTAGTGTTAGAGGAAACGTATTGGAAAATGGGATGCCGCGTTTTTTCCGAAGATTAGCTGAGGGTGTTTTTGACGAAGAAGATCTTGTGTTTCGTACAAAGGAATTAAATGAATTCCTTGATGAAGCAGCTCAAAAATATGATTTTGATCGAAAAAATATAATCGCGATCGGCTATTCCAACGGAGCTAATATTGCAGCCAGCCTGCTGTTTCATTTTCAGGATTCATTAAAAGGCGCTATTCTGCATCATCCGATGGTTCCTTTAAGGGGAATTGATTTACCGGACTTAACTGGCATTTCTGTGTTTATTGGTGCTGGAACCAATGATCTAATTTGTTCTCCGTTGGAATCCGGTGAACTTGAGTCATTATTGGTAAATGCAAATGCTAAAGTCCATCTTCATTGGGAAAATAGAGGTCACCAATTAACTTTTGAAGAAGTGGAAGCTGCAGCTAAATGGTATAAGGAAAGCTCGTTTTCGAAATAATATAAATTTTTGAGAGGAATGAAGTTCCGAAATGGAAAAGATAATTTTTGGGAAAATTTAATTTTCAAAAAACTATCTTGACAAGCAGCCATTTTCTTAGGATAATATCAGATAAATCTTAAAATCGAAAATGGTACGGGACTAGTAAATCTTTGGAACGTGATAGAGAGTGAAACTCATTGGCTGAAAGGTTTCTCACGGAAAAAAGCTTGAACCTGCCCACAATGCGCTGCTTATGCAAACATAAGCCGTCTTCCCTCGTTACGGGTTAAAGTGGGTGCGAGCGCTCTGCTCGGCATCAATGAAGGTGGTACCGCGGAAACGACTTTTCCGTCCTTTTTTTAAGGACGGAAGAGTCGTTTTTTTATTTTATAAAGAAGGGTACGAACAAAATGAAGAAACAACTGGTGGTAGTAAAAATAGGAAGCAGTTCCCTAACAAATGCTTCAGGGACCATTTCGGAACAGAAAATCAATGACCATGTAAAGGCACTCGCTTATTTAAAAGAACAGGGTCATGATGTCATTCTTATTTCATCCGGTGCTGTTGCCGCAGGATTTGGCTCTCTTGGATATCCAACGCGTCCGAAAACGGTAGCGGGGAAACAGGCAGCTGCAGCTGTCGGCCAGGGGCTTTTAATGCAAAACTATATTTTACTATTCAAAGAGTTAAAAATTGTACCAGCCCAAATATTATTAACGCGCGAGGATTTTTATAGTCAGGAACGATTTCACAACTTATTTTCAACTATGAATGAGTTACTTCAGAGAGGTGTAATCCCGATCATTAATGAAAATGACTCGGTCTCCATTGAAGAATTAACCTTTGGCGACAACGATATGCTGTCTGCACTTGTGAGTGGCTTTCTTCATGCAAATGCACTGATTATTCTTACCGATGTAAACGGTCTGTATGATGGCAATCCAAAGGTATCGAAAGAGGCGAAAAAATATCATTTTATCCCGGAAGTGTCGGATGAACTCCTGGGGATAGCTGGAGATAGCGGCTCTTCTGTTGGTACCGGGGGGATGAGATCGAAGCTTTTGGCAGCGAAAAAGGCACTATCACTTGGGGTTAGCGTATTTGTTGGAACTGGATACGGCAGGGAGAAACTTGCCGATATTTTAGCGGGAAAAGGGGATGGGACGTATATCGGAGGGCCATTCCAAACGCAAATGCAAATGAGAAAACAATGGATAGCGTATCACTCTCATGTTGGCGGGATTATTGAGATTGATGAAGGGGCCGAAAAAGCAATTGTGCAAAAAGGCAAAAGCTTGCTTCCGGTAGGGGTTACAAATGTAATCGGAGAGTTTAACGCATTAGATGTCGTTGTCGTTCGTAACCAAAAAGGCCAGGTTGTGGGGAAAGGGCAAAGTTATTATTCCTCTCTTGATTTACAAAAAGTAAAAGGTTTACCAAGCGAGCAATCAAAAGGTTATTCAATAAACAAAAAAGCAGAAGTGATCCACCGGGATAATTGGGTCACCATGCCGAAGGAGTGAATGTAATGACTGAGTTGTTAGAAAAAGCGATCAAATTACAAAAAGCATCCAAAGCCTTAGGAATGTTAAGCACCCAGGAAAAAAACGATGCCTTAGCTAGGATGGCCGATTATATTTTAAATGAAAAAGAATGGATAATCGCAGAGAATGAGAAGGATATTCAAGAAGGAAAAGAAAAAGGGCTATCTGATTCCCTTTTGGATCGATTGCTCCTTTCAGGAGAAAGAATCGACCAAATAGTGGATGGGATACGTCAGCTAATCAAAATAGAGGATCCAATAGGTGAAACAATTGAATCGTGGGAACGTCCCAATGGTTTACGCATTCAAACGGTTCGCGTACCACTCGGAGTCGTTGGAATGGTGTATGAGGCAAGGCCGAATGTTACCGTTGACGCCGCCAGTCTTTGTTTAAAAGCTGGTAATGCTGTATTGTTGAGAGGCAGTTCTTCTGCCCTTCACTCCAATAAAGCACTTGTTCAAGTTATGAAGCGGGCGCTTTCAGGTTCTGCCATTCCTGAAGATGCCGTTCAACTTTTAGAAGATACGAGCCGCGAAACAGCTGCACAAATGTTTAAGCTAAATCAATATCTTGATGTCTTGATTCCTCGCGGAGGAGCAGGCTTAATACAATCCGTGATTCAAAATGCTACAGTTCCTGTCCTGGAAACAGGTGTTGGCAACTGTCATGTATTTATTGATGAATCAGCAAATGAGAAAATGGCTGCAGATATTACAATCAATGCGAAATTGCACCGTCCATCTGTTTGTAACGCAGCGGAAACGTTACTCATTCATGAAAAATGGCCATATATTTCAGAAGTATTAAGTACACTGAGAGAAAAAGGTGTCGAGCTGCGAGGTGATGAATCATTATCATCAACCTATTCCTTTGTAAAACAGGCAACAGAGGAGGATTGGAAAAATGAGTTTCTCGAGCCGATTTTAGCAGTAAAATTAGTCAGTGATGTAAAAGAAGCAATTGACCATATTGATCAATATGGGACAAAGCATTCTGAGGCTATTATCAGTGAAAATGATCAAAACGTAAGGCTCTTTTTCCAGGCAATTGATGCAGCTGTGTTGTATCATAATGCCTCAACCCGTTTTACCGATGGGGAGCAATTTGGCTATGGTGCGGAAATCGGGATAAGTACCCAAAAGCTTCATGCACGTGGTCCTATGGGATTGAGGGCAATTACTACCACAAAAGCCATTGTGCACGGAACAGGGCAAATACGGGTTTAATAATGATCAGGATGCTTTAAGATTAAGAACTGGCTATCTTCTTGTATAAAGATGTAATTGCATCAAATGGGAGAAAACTATAAATTAGAAGACACAGGGCTGCTCTATATGAGTAGTCCTTTTATAATTGGTTTAGGCTGGGAATTAATTTGTAGATTGTTAATAGTGCAGAGGTTAAAGAAGAAACAGAGGCACTCATTTCAATTCTTCCGGAAATGTATTTGTAATTACATTTAAAATATAAAAAAGAGTATTGACACAAATGATTTTAAGTATTATCATTATCTCGTATTCAAGATATTTTAATTTAAAATAAATTTCAGGGGGTGAAATTAATGGAGAGAAAATGCACTAATTTGCCTTATCTTGTATTAATGCAAACAGCCAAAGAAGTCCAGGAGCGAATGAGGTTAGAATTAACAAAATATAACCTGAGTATTACTGAATTCTCGGTTTTAGAAGTGCTTTACAATAAGGGAAAACAAACGATACAACAAATTGGGAATAGCATACTAATATCAAGTGGATCAATGACATATGTAATCGATAAATTAGAACAAAGAGGTTTATTAAATCGTAATGCATGTCCTGATGATCGCAGAGTAATCCATGTTACATTAACAGATGATGGAAACGACTTAATGGAGAATATCATGCCAAAGCATCAGGAATTGGTTGATTATATGCTTGGCTCTTTAAATAATGATGAGGAAAAGATATTTGTCAAACTGTTGAAAAAGGTAAGGAAAAGAGTAGAAAGTTAATTTTTTTGTTCTAATATCTCGAATCCAAGATAAAGTGTAATTTAGAATATAACCTAACATTGCTCGCAGTTGCAATTGGTTTAGCTTTAATAGGTCCTGGTCAATATGCATTAGATGCTTTTTTATTCTAATATATTTTGAATTTGATATTCTCAAATTGATACTAATAGTACAAGATTTAAATAAAATTTAAAAAAGGATCCTTTTTAGAAAAAAGAGGATTCAATAACAAGAGAGCTAATCGGAAAAAATCTTCCGATTAGTTTTTTTATGCAAATTAGATACTATTGAGTGGAAAGGTGACCATGAAAATAGCCAACCTACTTTTTTGATATACCTGTATGGTGAAATTTTGTTATACTTGTAAATGCAAACGTATATTCTCTAACAATAAGCGGGTGATCTCATGTCTAATAATGTTCAAATATCCGTAAGAGCGCTTGTGGAACATGTGTTTCGATCAGGGAGTATTGATAATCGCTTCCGTTCGCAAACAACTCTACTAGATGGGACAAGGGCTCACCAAAAAATCCAAAAAACCTATCAAGACGGAGATCAAAAAGAAGCGTACGTTAGTATTGAAATCCCATTTGAGGGTTTAACGTTTATCATTGATGGCAGATGTGATGGGCTTTTGTTTCGGGACGGAGAGGTGACGGTGGACGAAATCAAGTCTTCCTCTCAACCAATCGAACAAATTGAAGGTAACGGTTACCCTGTTCACTGGGCTCAAGCAAAAATGTATGCATACATATATGCAAAGGACCATGATTTGCAAAACATTTCTGTCCAACTGACCTATATTCATGTGGAAACTGAAGAAAAAAGATATTTTAAAAAGAGCTATCCTTTTTCTGAACTTGAAAAATTTATTTTGGATGTCATTAAAGTCTATGCCAAATATGCCAAGCTTCAACACGAGCATCGGAACAAACGAAATAAAAGTAGCAATGAGTTACCCTTCCCATTTGATTCCTATCGGGAAGGGCAGCGGAAATTAGCAGGAGTTGTTTATAAGACAATTTCAGATGGAAAAAACCTTTTTGTTAAAGCTCCAACAGGAATTGGCAAAACAATTTCTACACTTTTTCCTTCAGTAAAGGCAATGGGTGAAGGTCACCTAAATCGAGTTTTCTATCTTACAGCTAAAACGATTACCCGAACGACGGCAGAAGAGGCATTTAAACGTATGCAGTCCTGTGGACTATGTATGAAATCTGTAACGATTACGGCCAAGGACAAAGTTTGTTTTAAGGATGAAACGAAATGCCAGAAGGATTATTGTGAGTTTGCAAATGGGTATTATGATCGAATCAATGGTGCAATACTTGATATATTTTCGAATGAAAATGGAATAACCCGTGACGTACTTGAAGCCTATGCACGAAAGCATAGTATCTGTCCATTTGAATTTTCGATTGACCTTGCCTATGCTGTTGATGTGGTTATTTGCGATTATAATTATATTTTCGACCCACGAGTTTCGTTAAAGCGGCTGATTGAAGAGCAAAAGAAATCTACAGCTATACTCATAGACGAAGCGCATAATCTAGTGGATCGTGGTCGGGAGATGTTTTCCGCCTCATTAAACAAGGAAATGTTCCTTCAATTGAAAAAAGAGTTTAAAGATGCAAATAAAATAGTTTATGAAGTGGCAAGTAAGCTCAATTCATTGTTTATTTCTTTAAAAAGAGAAAATGGTGATAAGAGCGAGTTTATTATAGAACAACTGGATGGAGAGTTCTTGGTCGAGCTTCATAAATTTGTGAATGCTGCAGAAGAGGTGCTGATGCTGGGTAAGGAAACCGGCCAAAGTCTATTAGATGCCTTCTTCATGGTTCAGCAATTCTTAAAAATAACGGAATTGTTGGATGATCATTATATTATTTATGGTGAGAAAAATAGAAATGATATTATCTTAAAACTGTTTTGTATTGATCCCTCTGAGCTTTTGAGACAAATGGGGAAAGGGTATCGTACAAAGGTTTTTTTCTCGGCAACCCTTTCGCCGCTTCCATATTATCAGGATATCCTTGGCGGGGATGACGAAGATTATGTACTATCCGTTCCATCTCCTTTTTCAGAAGAGCAGGTTGACGTTTTCATCAAACCACTGTCGACCCGTTACCATGACCGAGATCGTACGAAAGATGACGTAATTACAATGTTACAATCCTTGTTTAAAAACAGACCTGGCAATTATTTTGTCTTTTTTCCGTCCTATCAATATTTACTTGCGGTTTATGATGATTTCAAACAAGTTGATGAAATGACAAATACACTTATTCAAGAAGCCGGGATGACAGATGCAGAAAGAGAAGCGTTTTTGGAGGCGTTCAAGCCCGAACAAAAAGAGACATTAGTAGGCTTCGCGGTTCTTGGCGGTGTTTTTTCCGAGGGAGTAGATTTAATCGGAGATCGATTAAACGGGGTGGTTGTTGTTGGTGTAGGGTTGCCTCAGCTTTGCTTTGAGAGAAATCTTATCAAGGATTATTTTTATAAAAAGGAAAAAAACGGATATGATTATGCCTATGTCTATCCCGGCATGAATAAGGTATTACAGGCAGGCGGGAGATTGATTCGCTCGGAAGAGGATCATGGTACGATTGTGTTGGTAGATGATCGATTTTTACACAAGCAGTATCAAACCCTCCTTCCTCAGGAGTGGCGGCCTTATACGGTCATCTGAAAAAAATTTAACGTTAGAAAAAAAGAGTGTTAATCTCCCGGGATGTAACACTCTTTTTTCTATTTACGAATAGGAACCTTCTTATTGAAGAAACCTATAACTACCATGTATATGGAGGATTATGATGGTAGAAGATACACTAGGATCGATTCATTCTGATTTTAACTTGAATATTCAAACTTTAAGTCAAACTTTTTCTAAAATGCATGATTTTAAGATAAAAGTTATTGAGACAAAAGGACGAAGGATAGGAATTGTTTTTATTGATTCAATCACAAACAAGGATATTGTGAACGGCAAAATAGTAAACGAAATTTCCAAGTTAGATCACGGTAATTCCGTACTTGATTTACCCATAGCAGATATCAAACCAACAGATAACTTTAAGACAATCTATTCCTGTCTTTTGGATGGGCATGTTGCTATTTTTGAAGGGAATTCTAAAATCGCCTTTTTGCTGGATACCGTTTTTTTTGAATCGCGTGCTGTCATGGAACCTGATGCAGAAAAAATTATCAACGGCTCCCATGACGGGTTTGTTGAGAATTTAAATAAAAATGTGAATCTACTGCGTAATCGAATAAGAACACCAAATTTAAAAAGTGAAATAATGACTGTGGGTGAAGGTGAAATAACCACCAATGTTTCCATTCTTTACGTGGAAAATATCGCGAGTCCTGATGTAATCGAAAATGTAAAATATCGGATTTCAACCATAAAACTTGAAAATCATCTTACCCCAGGCAAATTAGAAGAATTCATTGAAGATAGTTCCTACTCACCGTTCCCGCAAATTTTGGAAACCGAGAGACCGGATCGTGTTGCCGCCAATTTATTGGATGGTCGAATTGCGGTTCTGGTTGAAGGAAGTGCAACAACTTCAATCATGCCTGTGACATTTTTTTCTTTTTATCAATCGCCCGATGATTATAATTCCAGATATATTTTGGGTTCGTTTATACGCTGGCTACGATTTATCGGATTTTTTATTAGTATTAGTTTACCATCTATTTATATTGCAATCGTTTCCTTTCATTATGAAGTGCTTCCATTTGAACTAGTCACAAATATTAAAGGCAGCTTGGAATATGTTCCCTATCCACCTGTTATTGAAGCTTTGATAATGCAGCTTACTTTGGAATTATTGCGAGAGGCAGCCATTCGGCTGCCAACTGCTATGTCACAAACAGTGGCCGTTGTAGGAGGGTTGGTGATAGGGACAGCTATTGTAGAAGCAAATTTAGTTTCTAACACCATGATCATTGTAATCGCCATCACCGCCATCGCTTCTTTTACAGTACCTATTCATGAAATGAGCTCATCAATTCGATTAGTAAGTTTTCCGATGATTATTGGAGCGTCCTTGTTAGGATTAGTGGGAATTATAGTCGGCTTCATGTTTTTAATGATCCACTTAGTTAAATTGGAGTCTTTTGGTGTTCCTTACTTTTCACCATTAGGGCCAATACGAGTGACAGATCTAAAAGACAGTCTAATAAGAATGCCGATTTGGAAAATGAAGACCAGACCAAGTTCAGCTGATCCAATCGATAAAAGACAATCCACTGGGAAAAAGGGGTGGGCTGATGATGGAGAATAAGAAAGTGACAATTTCCTCTTTTCAGATGTTCTTTTTCATTGTGTTAACCACTATTGGAGATGGTATATTAACATTTCCAAATTTAGTCTATAAAAATGCACGTCAAGCATCCTGGATTTCTATTATAATTACAGGTTTAATCTGTGGATTTCTTATTTTAACGTTTGTTTATTTAAACAAACGATTTCCTGAGCTAACGATTTATGATATTTGTATAAATATTTTCGGAATATGGGTTGGAAAATTGATCATAGTGGGGTATCTATTGTATTTTTTCCTCATCTGCGTCAATATTAATCAGATGTACTTGGCAACCATAACCAACTGGATTTTAATATCTACCCCTCCATGGATCATTTTGCTGCTCATGCTGATGCTTGGAGTTTACTTAGGTAAAGAAAATTTAAGAATTATCGTGCGCTTTTTTCAACTAAGCTTCTGGATCATTATCTTGCTTATGTTAATGAATCTTAGAGCGATTCCACTTCTTCATTGGAAATATTTACTTCCTATTAATGAAATTCGTTTTTACCATATTTTAAAAGGAAGCTTCAGCAGCATTCCTTCATTTTTAGGTTTTGACAGCATATTAATCATTTTGCCGTTTGTAAAAGGAAAATTAAAAAGTAAACTTACATCCTCAGTACTTTCTATTGGTTTTATTACTGCTACCTATCTATTTGTAATCCTAACCTGTATTTTGTTTTTTAGTTCAAAAGAAATGTTGTTAATTCCTCAACCGATTCTATATTTATTTAAATCGCTGACGGTTTTTGGAATCATTGAGAGATTGGATCTAATTGTTGTTGCGTTATGGATTGTCATGATTATGACTAGTTATATTTCATATCTATTTCTATCAAATATTGGAATCTGTACTTTATTTCATTTAAATAGTAGAACTATTCCAACGATAGTTCTCGCAGTTATCGTTTATATTCTTGCACTTGCTTTACCGATATCAAAAGAATCTATTATGACTCAATTTAAAATCATAACCTTTCTAAGCTATATTTTTTCGGCTGGTATACCGCTTTTGGCCATCGTTGCATCCTTCTTTTTACATAAAAATAAAATGAAGGAAGTGGAGGAGCTGTGAAAACAGGAAAAGTGGTCTTAATTATCATTCTCTTGATATTTCAAACAGGATGTTGGGACGAAAATCTTTTAAAAGATAACGCACTTGTTTTGAGTATTGGATTTGATTTAGCTGAAAACACCCAAGTAAAAACAACTTCCTCGATTCGGACGAGCAAAATCATCTCGGGCGGACAAGCCGAATCAGTTAACTATATCGTTGAAGAAAAAGGACCTACCTTAAGGGATACGAGATTGGAAGTAGATAAGCAAATACCAGGTGTTTATGCACCGAATAAATTACGTGTGATCTTGCTTGGGGAAGACATAGCAAAAAAGGATCTTTATCCTTATTTTGATGTGTTTTTCCGTGATCCCAGAAGCTCATTGACAGCAAAAGTGGCCGTTGTAAAAGGACATGCTGTAGATATTATTAAAATGAAAAAATTAAAAGAGAATTTAATTAGTGAGGCGCTGATTGAACTCATTAAAAGTGCCGAGAATCATACCATTGTACCTGTAGAAAATCAACAAACTATTCTCACTAGTATGCTGGACGATGGCGAGGATTTTACCCTTCCCTATCTTGAAAAAATCGATAAGGAAACGGTTAAGGTTACCGGCATTGCCCTTTTTCACAAAAAAAGCTTTACGGGTAAAACGCTAAAGGGAAACCAGCCGATCATTCTTTTAATGGCAAAAGGTGATACAAACAAGGACATTAAGTTAACAGAAAATCTAAATAACGGAAAAAATCATAATGTAAAAGATTTTGTATCATTTTCAGTAAGTAAAACGAATAGAAAAGTAAAAATAAAAATGGTTAAAGGAAGGCCGGAAGTGAATTTAAACTTGAAATTGCTGATTAATATTAATGAATATCCATATGGTTCCTTATTGGGTGAGAAAAAGGAAACTGAGCTAAATCAAAAACTCGAACGCAGATTAGGAAAGGAAGCAAATGAAATGGTTTCGACACTCAAAAGTGCTAACTGTGACGCCTTTGGGATCGCACGTTATTTAATTGCTTATCATAACAAAGAATGGGAGAAGTTAAATTGGAAGAAAGTATATCCGAACATGCCTTTTACTATACACGTGAAGGTCGAGACAATGAATAGAGGGATTATCTACTAATTTCATATCTTTGTACATGTATTTCAAATTTAAAGACCCATCTGTCCTTATTTAAAGGGTGATGGGTCTTTAAAAATATAAGGTTTTAATCTACTAGTCCAGTTTGTTTGATATCAACCTTCAGATGTACATGTACTTTAGCTGAGGGATAAATGGCATTCCATTGCTTTTCGTTGAAATCGCGATTATGCTCTTTATATTTTGCACCTAAACCTAACGGGTCCACCTCATTGTCTTTAAATTGTTGGATGATTTTTAAAGCGTTTTGTTCTAGTTGCTTATTAATTTGTTTTTGAAGCTTTTTTTTATCTATTGGGACTCTTTCTTTCTTTGGAGAAGAAAATTCCTGAAGTCTCGTTTTCATCTTTAGATTAATGGTAAAGTCTGGCCTCCCATTGATTGTTTTTACTTTATATGTTGCTTTTGAATTTAGATTATCAAGCACGATCTTTTCACCTTTTTCTAAGGTGAATTGGTGTAATCCATACTTGTATTTATCAACCAAACATTTAAAAATAAATAGGTCTTCCGTTAAAAGAGACGTGACAATACGATCATCTTTTAATATGGCGATGCCAATGATTTTGATGTTATCTTTTTCCTGTTTGATTAAGGGCAAATAAGGATCCTGCCCTTTTTGATATAATTGAAATAGAAAAGTTTGTAAATTAGTTCGAGGAAGATTGCCTGATTTCATGATTTGGTCAAGCATTTCTTGAACATACAATGAAACATTTTCTGTTTTGAATTTTGCTATCTTGAATAATTCATTAGAATCGCCATCAACAATCGCCATTTGAACAAGACTTCCAATGGAAGGATCGCGGTCTAAGGTGTCAACAATATCATAAATCCCTTTTTTTGCAAGCGATTTGCCGTAAAGTGCTAATCGAAGACTAAGACGGATAGGCTTGCCAACCAGAAATAAATCATGATGATAAAGTTGAAAAAATTCCCGAGAATATTTCCAAAAATTTTTGAATGAACATCGACAATATCGCCATTGGCTTTACCCAGCAGTTTATACATAATCCACATAAACACTTGAACAATGCATCCTGCTACTAGAACACCAATCCACGCATCATGACCTGCTTTTGCAGAGATTGTTCGTTGGAATCCTAAAATGCCAACACCAACCTGCGAATTGTAGATAATAAAAAAACTAAATAGGGAGAAACTTGATGCCTAATATTCGCTTGCAAGTGAATTCCCCTTTACGATTTATTCATAAAAATCGTTCAATGGCTCTGGTTTTTTTCCATTCCGAGTTGATTTTTTCTTCTTTTGCGGTCTTAAATTTGTTGGGTTATCTTTTTGCATGGAAAAAGGAAGTCTAACCCATAAATCTTGTAATGAAGTTAAGCGTAATGGAAAACTGCTAAGATAAGGACGTCCGAGTGAGGTTAACCGGAGTAAATGAATTATCGTATATTGAAAACCAAAAAACACCCCAAACAACCCAAACCATTGGGTAAGGAAAATTAACGGAAATTTTATAAAGCGAACAGTATTGCTAAATTTATAGACGGGGGACGTATACGAAGATAATGTTCCGAGTCCCACTAATATTAGCAATACATTGCTTGTTAACCCTGCTTCAACCACTGCTTGTCCAATCACAATACCACCTACAACGCCAAGAGACTGGCCGATTTTTAAGGGTAAGCGGATTCCTGCCTCTTTTACCATTTCTATCATTAATTCTAAAAAAAGTGCCTCTAAAAAAGGGGGAAAGGGAACGGATGCCCGGGAACCCACCAGCGTTTCGATTAAACGGGCAGGAATCAATTCATAATGATAAGTCATGATTGCGACGTACATTGGCGTAACCAGTGTGGAAATGAACAAAGCAATCAATCGTATAAGACGAAAGAAATTTCCAATGATCCAGGAATAACTATAATCTTCCATTGCAATAAAAGATTCAATTATCGTAACAGGAAGAATGACTAAATTTGGTGATCCATCGACAGTAATGATAATTTTTCCTTCTGTAAGGCCTGCCGCAACACGGTCCGCTCTTTCAGTTGAAATTGATTGTGGAAACAATGAATTGGAATTATCTTCAATCATCGAAGATATATAAGAACTGTCCTGAATCTGAACATATTGGATATCTTTTATTCTTTGGGTGACCGTATTTACATTTTCCGGATTGGCAATCCCATCAAGATAGAAAACCGCAACTCTAGTTTTTGACAATTTACCGACTTTCATTTCCTTTACAATCAGCTCTGGTACCGGAATTCTTTTTCGAATTAGATTAATATTGGTGTCTAATTCTTCGATAAAGCCCACTTGAGGACCAACAGCAGAGGATTCCATTGTCGGCATTCCAACATCTAGAAATTTGCTGTTGGCAATATTGATTAATAGGCAAGCTTTATCGTGTTGATCATGTTGAATAGCCAAATATCCATTCATGATGTTCTGGATGATTTCGCACTCATCTTTTGTATATAATATCTGTTGAACAGGGATTTTGCTTTTTAATTCCTCCAATGAAAGATGCTCATGTAAATAAGGTAAAACGTCTTTATGGAGAATGTCTGATGAAATAAGTGTCCGATAATAGGAAAGCCAAAAAGGATGCTCTGCTATTAAAGACGTGTGTTCATGCACAAAGTCATTTGATTTCGATAAACGTTCAACCCAATTTTGATCTTGTTCTACATTGTTTGTTGATTTTTCCTTCATTGGTAGCCCTCAAAAAAACTTTTTTTAAAGTATGTACAGAATGATAATTTTTATACAAATGAGCAAATGTTTTCCTTTTATAATACTGTTATACCAACTAAAAAAGGGCAACAAAATCTTTACGATTTGATACCCTTTATTAACTGTTATTTTAATTTTTGTATTCGAAAACAGAACCTGTTAAACAAAGTATTATCTTTTTTTATTTCGCTTTTGGTAGAACTCGAACTCGTTAAATAAAAGGGGGACTTGGCGGGATTTGAACCCGCAAGATACACAACAGTTAACATGAATAACTGTAGGTTGCTCTACCATTGAGCTACAAGTCCTATTTATAGTGTAAACATAAACCGGTTGATTATTCATGATAAAAAAATTAATTTCATTTCAATTTGTGAATTTCCTCTGTAACAACAAATGCTAGATCCTCGTTACCGAACAATGATAAAACACCAAGCAGCGTTTCGTCAGCAATTTCCCCGGCTTCTTCTTTGGGCACAGTTAAATCAATAGCTTCCTTTAACGCAAGATTAGTGTGCTGGTCCGGATATGCCCTTAAATATAACTCAACAGGGTCAAGATCATGATTGATGCACCATTGTGCAAATATGAGGATCATCATTTTTTCATCACGTTGATAACTCTGGATTATTCTTTCTTGTGCATCATTTTGTTTCATTTTTGCATTCCCCTTTTATATTGCAACATTTTTAGTACCTTTTATAAAGTGAGCTGATACTTACTATTCTACCTTCTTCAATGAGACTACTTCCACTGGATTATGAAGAAATGAACAACATTTTTTTATTAAAAGGCTGTGTTAAACTTGCCTGTTGATTTGCGCTCCAGGAGCTTCGCTTTCCGCGGGCGGTCAGGGGGAGCCTCCTCGGCGCTTAAAGCGCCTGTGGCTCCCCTGACCCGTTCTCCCGCAGGAGTCTCGCGCCTTCCGCTCCAATCAACAATGGCCTTTAACACAGCCTAAAAAAAAACAATGTTATTTGTTAGATTATTTCTCTTCATTTTAGAGATACTGTTTGAATGAAGGAAATTTCGTAAAATGAGAGGAGAATGTTCAATGAGTAAGATTGAAGTCGGAGAAATTTTTAGCATTAGTGATGAGAATGACGAAGAGCAAGAGGTTGAAGTTCTTGCATCGATTAATATTGAAGGAACCGATTATGTGGCTGTAGGATTTGTTGAAGATATTCAGGAAGAAAGTGAAGAGGATATTGATATTTACTTCTTAAAGGTCGACCAAGAAGGGGATTTAACAGCGATTGAAAGCGACGAGGAGTTTGATAAAGTTTCTGTTGCGTTTGATGAAATTATGGACGAGGAAGTAGAATAAAAGAGCATCTTGGTTTCAGCATATAAAAAAAGAGTGGCCAATTTTGGCCACCCGATTTTTATGCAGCTTTTTGTTTTTGTTTTGCTTTTGATGCCTTAGAAGGCATGATAAGAGGATACAGGACAATTCCGACAGCATACAACGCAATTCCTAAAAGGAATGTTTTCATGTTGGAAGTTCCAGCAATAATGACGTAAATGGCATAAACAGTCGCAAGAATGGAAATAGCACCATCAGCGAATCGACCTTTTGTCTTTTTATAGGTATCACCCGAGAACACCAATTTAACCTGATAGATAGCAGTTGCCGCATAAGGTAACAGGTAGGCGAGTGTTGCTACCTGAACCACAAAGTTAAAGGCATTGCTAAGCGTATCCGATATCGTCAAGATAAGGAAAACCTGAGAAAATGCGTTTGTAATAACTAGAGATGCTACTGGTACGCCATTTTTGTTTTCTTTTCTAAAGATAGGTGGAAAAAGTCCTTGCTTCGCTGCTTGGTAAGGAGCTTCCGCACTTAAGAAAATCCAACCGATCGTCGTACCTGTCAATGAGATCAAGTCAAAAATAGCCATTACATAACTAACATTATGACCCACTACTTTTTGTAATGCATCGACAAGCGGCTTGTCCGCATGTATTAATTCCGTTTGAGTCAAACTTCCCATAACTAACATGGTGATTCCTACATAAATCACTAACGAAATAACTAGACCAAGAACGGTAGCTTTTTTAATGTCCGACTGCTTTCTGGCACGTTTTGAAAACATAACAGCTGATTCAATCCCTACAAACGCCCAAAGAGTTGTGACTGCAGCGTTGTTGACCTGTCCAAGAAGGCCAAGGGATGCTCCGTTATCGCCTGTTCGAGGCTGCACTAGTGGCAAGAGATTTGTTTTTTGAAACGCAAAAAGTGTAAAACATATGAAAATCAGAAATCCAATCACTTTTGTGGCGGTTGCAATAAAATTAATCTGTCCTGTTTTTTCGATTCCGCGAAGAATAATCGCATTCATGATCCAAAGTACGATGGTACAAATGATAAACGTGATGAACCCTCCGACTTTGACCGTAAGGGAACCAATTGTAAACAGGTTGGCGCTGCTAGTCATAATCGGAAAAAATGTAGAAAGATATCCAATAAAGGTTGTTAAAACGGCGACATTACCAGATACGTTAGCAACCCAATATCCCCAAGAGACAACATATCCTGACATTACCCCGGCACGTGATCCTTCCGGAAAAAGAGCTTTGGCATACATTTGCACACCGCCATTTAAAGCGGGTTTACGAAGGGATAAATTCCCAAATACCAGTGAAAGCATCAAAACACCTACACCTGTTAAAACCCATGCAAGCAATACGCCGGCGGGACTTGCTGCTTTTGCAAGGGATTGTGGCAGCATAAAGATTCCCGATCCTACCATGTTCCCTACAACTAGAGCAGTAAGAAGCCAAAGACCCAGTTTGTTGTTTTTCATATATAAATCCTCCTAATTATTTATCCGGTTAGGTGTATGTTCATACAACAAGGAACATTTTACTCTGTCACACTAAAGGATTCAATGATTTTCACGGAATTGTCGAAAGTTACTTCCTTAGGAAAAATGAACCAGGAAGGAAGTTTGACTTGGGAGCAACTAAAATGCTTAGAACAGCAAATAAAAAAGCAATGCGAATTTAAATTATCGCATTGCATTATTGATGCTTAAAATTAACCAATAGAATGTAATAGAAAATTAGTTAAAAACAAAAAGGAAATAATAAATATTGATAGTGACAGCTGTTTGTGCTTGTTTGTAAAAAGCTTTACTAACGGATAAGCAATAAATCCGAAAGCAATACCATCAACGATACTGTAGGTTAATGGAATCATGATCATGATCAAAAAAGCAGGAAACGCTTCTGTGAAATCGGTAAAATCGATATTGACGATATTTGTTAACATTAAACCGCCCAAAATGATAAGAATTGGTGCAATGGCGGTATTGGGAACCAATTTTATAAAAGGCAGGAAGAAAAGGGACAATAAAATAAATAGACCTGTTACCACAGATGTTAAACCTGTTCTTCCACCGGCAGTGATACCTGCAGCCGTTTCTACAGTAGAAACCGTTGGACTTGTACCTAATAATCCGCAGACAATCGCAGAAATGGAAATCGCTCTTAAAGATTTGCTGTTTTTTTCCGGTGCTTGTAGCATTCCATCTACTTGGGAATGTAATAATCCGATATTCTCAAAAACCAAAACTAAAGTCAGAGAGAAAGTCGCTGTCCAAAATGGTATGGTCGTAAATTTCCTTAAGTCAAAGCTTAGAAATACATGTTTATAATTCTCAAAAGAAATGAAACTAGTATCCATATGGGAAAAATTAATCACACCTAAAAAATAGGATGTTATTGTACCTAGAATGATACTGATTAAAAAATTCCCCGGTACTTTTTTCAAAAATAAAAACAGCGTAATGATAAGATTGATTATCGAAGCTAAGACGATTGGTGAAGATAAATTTCCAAGCCCGACAAAGTTATGAGGATTACCTACAACAATTCCACTTTTCTGCAGCCCAATAAAAGCGATAAATATACCAATACCAACCGTTATTGCTTCCTTTAAAGAGGTTGGTATCGATCTTGAAATAATCACTGATAATTTTGTAAAGGCCACAATAGCGAATAATACACCGGATAGAACGACTGCTCCTAAGGCTTCCATGTAATTTAACCCTAAGGAACCTACTAACGTATAGGTAAATAAAGCATTAATTCCCATTCCCGGTACAATGATCAATGGTGCATTCGCGATGAAGGCAACCAACAAACAGCCAACCAGTGATGAAAATACCGTAGCGATAATACCCGCCTCAAGCGGTATTCCCGCATCTTGAAGAATATGGCCATTCACTGCAATAATATAGATGATGGAAAAAAATGATGTTAAACCTGCAGTAACCTCCTTTTTCAAATTTGTCTTGTTCTCTTTAAGCTTAAAAACTCCTTTCATATTTATCACACTTTCGTATTCTCCCTCTCCCACCCGCATTTAGTATTCATATATACTTATGCCGAAAATCATTATAACACAGAATTGAAAGTGGAAAAGATATTTGTAGCTTGTTGGAACCATCATTCTATTGGAAAAATTATGTATGTCTATATTTTATTATGGGATACTAATAGGGAGTATTTTTTACAAAGGAGCGACAAGATGTCAATTACCGAAGGAACGAAATATCAAATTTCTCAAGGGATTAAAGAATTTTTCAATTCTGCTGAGACTATGACTGTATTGAGTAATAATGGAATCACTGTCCAATTCATGCTTGGGGATAGTAAAGGCAGAGGTTCAATGCCACTTGAACATTTAAACTATTTATTAAAAAAAGATAATCTAACTCTTATTCCTAACAAAAGATTATTTTTGAACACTGAGAATAGTGAAGAACAAATAGGATAACCCTTTAGAACTTAGAGCATTACGTCTATTAGATGTTATGCTTTTTTATTTTGGAGATTTTTTTCAAAATCTAAAAAGTATACAATATAAGAAAATGAATTGGAATGGAGAGAAAACAAAATGGAAGTGAAAAATCTAAACATGAAGGATTCAACAGTATACTACGTAGATCAGGGGAACGGAAAGCCTATTGTCCTCCTTCACGGATTTTGCGGCAGCGTTGGTTATTGGGATAAGGTAATACCCGGGCTGGCAGAAAACAATCGGGTTATCGCTCCGGATCTTCCGGGTCATGGGGGAACAGGTTTATTTAAGGATAGCTTTACGATTGAAGATCTTGCTGATTTTATTAAGAAGTTTTTAGATGAATTAAATCTGCAAAAAGTAACCTTGTTTGGCCACTCTTTAGGTGGGTATATTACACTTGCCTTCGCAGAAAAATACAGTGACCGATTAAATGGGTTCGCACTCGTTCATTCAACCGCTTTTCCTGATTCAGAAGAGGCGAAACAGGGAAGGGCTGCCAATGTTGAAAAAGTGAAAGAAAATGGAATTCAGTCGCTTATCGACGGTTTGGTTCCCAAGCTTTTTTCCCCGAATAATTTGGATATGGAATATGTTGAGACAGCTAAAACCATCGGGTATGCAACTTCCCCTCAAGGTGCAATGAGTACTTTGGTTGCTATGAAGGACCGTCCGAATCGTAATCGTGTAATTGAGGGAACTGATTTGCCTGTATTATTAGTTGCAGGGGAAAAGGATCAGATTATTCCTATAGAAAAAACCTTTTCGGTTGCAAAAGCCAATGTTAAACAGTCATTAATAAAAGATTCGGGGCATATGAGCATGTATGAGAATCCTGATGGCCTACTTAATGTGATACAGGAGTATTTATTAAAAATTGATTAACCATTAGGAGAGGAAAAATGATAAACGAAAAACGTATCGTTGGAGAAAAAGCTGCAGAGTTTATAAAAGATGGAATGGTAGTGGGACTTGGTACCGGTTCAACCGTTTTTTACACTATTACTAAACTCGGAGAACTGGTTCGTGAGGGACTTTCAATTAGAGGAATCTCTACTTCCTTACATACTGAACATTTAGCAAAACAATGGGGAATTTCACTAGTAAGCTTTGATGAAATTGATCACATTGATGTTGCGATTGATGGTGCGGATGAAGTAAATCCTGATTTGGAGTTGATAAAGGGTGGAGGAGGAGCGCTCCTTAGAGAGAAAATTATTGCAAAGGCAGCAAGTACCTTTATTGTGGTTGCAGATACTTCAAAAATGGTCAATATGTTGGGGGCCTTTCGTCTACCAATAGAAGTTCAACCATTTGGGTTTCAAATGACAGAAAAACATATCCGTGCACTTGGCTGTTTACCTGAACTTCGTTTATTAGATGGGAATCCTTATACTACAGATAACGGCAATTACATATTTGATTGTAAATTTCCTGGAATCCCGAACCCTCAAGACTTAGAACAAAAGCTAAATATGATCCCGGGAGTAGTTGAAAACGGCCTATTTGTGGGAATGGCGGATATTGTAATTACACTGGACCAAGAAAAAAATATATTAAAAAAAGTAAGGGAAAAGGAATGATAGCAACTGTAAAGTGGGATGAAAAAAATGCATTTTCAAGTTTCATTCCATCCGGTCCGGTAAGCTACTCAATAAATGGCAGGCCAGCCAAAATACTTTAAAGGGAGTAGGTAGAATATGCCTATTCCTTTTTGTTTTCTGTTGCAGACGATATACTATAAAAAATTGGACTAGTGGATAAATACCTATTACCATTAAATCAAGAATATATTGTAAATATCTAACTGAAGTTACCGGGTTGGTGGATTATGTTCAAAGGCTCAGCTTTATATGTGAAAATTATAATCTGCAAAACCAGAAATCTGAGCCGATTCCTGATAGGATTAAATATGAATTAGAGAAACATTTATTTAATAGGATTGAAGAAAGAGCTTAATTAGAAAGGAGACGCTTATGGATAAATTAACTGAGCAAGTGATTCAGGAAAAATTAGCATCAGTTCCAAATTGGAAGTTGACAGAAGAAAAATGGATTGAAAGAAAGTATCGTTTTCAAGAATATTTAAATGGTATTGAGTTTGTACAAAGCGTAGCGAATTTGTCTGAAAAGGCTAATCATCACCCATTTATTTCAATCGATTATAAATTAGTTACGTTAAAGATAACCTCCTGGCATGCAAAAGGTTTAACGGAATTAGATTTTGAATTGGCAAAAAAGTATGATGATTTGTTTTTACAGGTTAAAAAGGGATAAGGAGGGATTTAATTGAAAACCTACACTTCCAGAACTGAAGTGCCAATCCATGAAAAATGGAATTTAGCAGATATTTATTCTGAACAAAGTAAATGGGAAGAAGATTATCAGGCTATTGAAAAGCTAACCGGAAAGCTAAAAGCTTTTGATGGTGGTATTCACAATGGTCATACCTTATACAGATACCTTAAACAAAGCGAGGAGTTATCCTATATTTTTAGCAAAGTATATGCCTATGCCATGTTGAAAGTTGATGAAGATACCAGGGATACAAAGGCTCAAGATTTGTTAGAACGTGCCAAGCAACTTAGTGTGAAAGTCAGCTCATCCACTTCCTTCTTTATGCCCTTTTTATTAAGCTTGGAGGAAGAGACCTTAAAAGGATACCTTTCAGAAGAACATGGGTTAGCATACTTTGAAGAGGACGTTTGGGAGTCGTTCCGCTACAAAGAACATGTGTTAAGTAAGGAACAAGAAGAAATACTATCTCAATTAGGCGAAGCACTCTCCGTTCCCAGTCATACCTTTGGCATGATGAATAATGCTGATATTAAGTTTGGGGAAATTACCGATGAAACAGGAGAACGTGTGGAACTGACGCGGGGAATGTATTCAAAATTGATCGAAGATGAAGACCGCGACAAGCGTAGAGAAGCCTATAAGGCATATTACAAGCCCTACGTACAATTAAAAAATTCCATTGCTTCCACACTTTCAGCGGCAATTAAAAATAATGTTACCTTGTCCAGAATTCGTCATTATCCTTCCGTGTTAGAAAAAGCTTTATTCGGTGACAAGGTACCGAATGAGGTATATGAGAATCTTATTCAAACGACGAAAAATAATATCGCTCCGCTCCATCGATATACACAGATTCGAAAAGAAAAATTAAAGCTTGCTGAACTCCGTCAATATGATATGAGCGTCCCGCTTGTTAACGGTGTAAAGCAGATGATTCCTTATGAAAAAGCATTTGAAATTATGTGCGAGGCTTTGTCACCTCTAGGAGAAAACTATATAGGGATTCTGAAAGAATTTAAAGACGGCTGTTATATTGATGTACGCGAAACACCCGGCAAGCGTTCAGGTGCCTACAATCTCGGAATATATGGGGTTCATCCGTTCATTCTCTTAAATCATCAGGATGATTTGGACAGTTTATTCACGTTAGTCCATGAGTGCGGGCACGGCGTTCACAGCAGACTGAGTTCTGACCACCAGCCGCAAATCACCGCACGTTACAGTATTTTTGTTGCAGAAGTAGCATCTACCGTTAATGAAGTACTTTTAATTAACTATTTATTAAACAATGAAAAGGATGCAGCAGTTCGTAAACACCTAATCAATCATTTTATTGACCAATTTAAGGGAACATTTTTTACGCAAGTGATGTTTGCAGAATTTGAGAAAAAGACACATGAAATGGCTGAAAAGGGATTGCCGTTGAATGTAGAGGTGTTTAATCAAACCTATGAAACATTATTTAGGGAATACAATGGAGATGAAATCGTATTCGATGACGAAGTGAAGTTTGGCTGGTCAAGAATTCCTCATTTCTATCGTCCTTTTTACGTTTATAAATATGCAACAGGATTTGCTTCAGCGATTCATTTGGCAACACAGATTCTTGATGGCGATCAGGAAACACTCCATTCTTATTTGGAATTTCTAAAAAGCGGCAGTTCGGATTATCCTTTAGAATTATTGAAAAAGACAGGAGTAGACCTTACCACACCTTATCCGATTGAAAATTCCTTAAGAAAGTTTGGAGACCTAGTTGAAGAGTTTTCAAAACTTTAAGTGATATTTAATTTTACTTGGATGTTAATATATAAGCGGTCCTGCCTTGGCTCTTTTGGATAAAGACTAAGGTAGGTCTTTTTATTGGGAATAAACCTAAACTTGGTATTAAATGTATGATTGGGTGAATACTTCCCTTATAGGATTTTCGGTATGAGTGATTTATTATTCATAAAAATCGTTAAAAAGGAGATAACCCATGCATTGGTATGAAAAGTTAAATCAATATTTTCCGGTCGAAGAAATGAAATCAAAAGAGCATATGGAAACCTTACTGAAAGAGCGTTCAGATATTTATCATAAAGATGAGGGTCCCAATCATGTTTTGATGTATGCGGAATTTAAGACTTTCGTATTTATTGATTATCTGTTTGTTTCAAAAAATGCCCGAGGACAAGGACTTGGCCATAAGCTTATGGAAAAAATGAAACAAAAGGGTAAACCGATTTTACTTGAAGTAGAACCGGTGAACTATGATGACAGTGATACCGAAAAAAGGTTACATTTTTATAAGCGGGAAGGATTTGAACATGCTGTATCAATCGGGTATCAAAGAAAGTCATTGGCAACAAGAGAAATTAATGAGATGGAAATCCTTTATTGGGCACCAAATCATGAATCAGAAGAAAAGATTTTTAACGCCATGAAAAAAACATATGATTTGATTCACACCTATAGGGATCAACATTTTTATGGAGAAGCATACGAGCCGGTGGAAGAAGTTCTGACCTTCGAAAAAGAAAACGATAATGAAAATTTATTAGACAATCTGTAAATTTTTTTGTGTTTAAATGACTCAAAAAAGATACACTAATCAAAAAACACTTGGAGCTCCAAGTGTTTTACATGTCTTTATGGGATCATATGTCCAGCCAAACGGTAAAGGTCATACCATTCTTTTCGTGTTAAATGTAAGTCTGAACCCTTACATGCATCCGCTAACCGTTCTTTATTTGTCGTTCCAAGGACTACTTGAATATTAGCGGGATGGCGGGTGATCCAGGCAGTAGCTATAGCGGTATCTGTGACTTCATACTTAATTGCAAGTTCTTCGATTAAGTCATTCAATTCAGCATAGTTTTCATAATCTCCAAGGAAAGGACCGTCAAAAAATCCTTTTTGATAAGGGGACCATGCTTGAACGGTAATATCGTGAAGACGGCAATAATCTAAAACATTGCTGTCACGGTTTATGGATTGGTCTATGCCCATATTCAATGCAATTCCTGAGTCGATTATAGGTGTATGTACAATACTCAACTGCAGCTGATTTACAACTAGCTTTTGCGGAATGTATTTTTGCAAAAGTTCAATTTGCATGGGGGTATGATTAGATACACCAAAATATTTCACTTTACCACTACGGTGTAGTTCTTCAAATGCTTCTGCTACTTCGGTCGGCTCCACTAATGTATCCGGACGATGGAGAAGGAGAATATCTAAATAATCTGTTTGTAACCGTTTTAATATTGCCTCTGTGGAAGATATTATATGCTCTTTTGAAAAATCGTACATTTTTTCTTTCGGCCTTATACCACATTTGCTTTGTAAAATCATCTTTTCACGGATTGATGGATTCATTTTAATGGCATCTGCAAATAGTGATTCACATTCCCCTGCACCATAAATATCCGCATGATCAAAGAAATTAATGCCTTCTTCCAACGCTGTACGAATTAACACTTCAATTTCCGGTTTTACCAGCTGTGTCAAACGCATATTGCCCATAACAACATTGGAAACATTTAAATCAGTATTAGCAATCTTGAAATATTTCAAATTCATTCCCTCCTTTTTTTTCCTTCTTAAATGTACCTTATTTTTAATTTCAACAGCAAGTTTAAACCAATGATTAATTGAAAAAAAGAATCCTCTTTATTCCAGTACAGTTAACAAAACAAACAATAATACATTACCTCGTTGGTCCCGCTAATTTGATTGCCAAGGGAATTTTTTGTATATATAATAGAAAGGTTGTTATTTTAAAATTGAGTAAAAGGTACTTCAATATATAAAAGGTGTAAGGTGGTAATTATGGATCAAGAATATAGAGTATTGTTGTATTATAAATATGTAACGATTGAGAATCCTGAAGAGGTTTCAAAAAACCATCTTGATTTTTGTAATGAAATAGGCCTTAAAGGTCGAATCATTATTGCGGCAGAAGGGATAAATGGGACAGTATCCGGGACGGTTGAACAGACTGAAGCCTACATGAAATACATGGATGAACATCCTCTTTTTTCAGGAATTACGTTTAAAATTGATGAAGCATCAGAGCATGCATTCAAAAAAATGCGTGTCCGTTTTCGACCTGAGCTAGTTACTTTACGATTAGAAGATGATGTTGATCCGCATGTGCAGACAGGAAAGCATTTAAAACCGAAGGAATTTTTTGAGGCCATGCAAGAAGAAGACACAGTGGTTATTGATGCCCGAAATGATTATGAATATGATTTAGGACATTTTAGAGGTGCTGTTCGCCCGGATATCCTTAATTTCCGCGATTTGCCACAATGGATAAGAGAAAATAAACAGGATTTTGAAGGAAAAAAAATTCTTACGTATTGTACTGGCGGAATTCGATGTGAAAAGTTTTCGGGATGGCTTCTCAAAGAAGGTTTTGAAGATGTGTCACAATTAGAAGGAGGGATTGTCACATATGGTAAGGATCCTGAAGTTCAGGGTGAATTATGGGACGGACAACTTTATGTTTTTGATGAACGCATCAGTGTACCTGTAAATCGAAAAGAGAGTGTTGTAGTAGGGAAAGATTATTTCTCCGGGGAGCCGTGTGAACGTTATGTAAACTGTGCAAATCCCGAATGTAATAAAAAAATTCTTTGCTCTGAGGAAAACGAACATAAGCATTTACGCAGTTGTTCCCATGAGTGCAGGGTGCATCCTCGGAACCGCTATGTTGCTCAACATGGTTTAAGTGATGAAGAGGTAAAGGAAAAATTATTGGCAATTGGCGAAAAAACAACGGTATAAGAAAAAGGCTGTACACTCTAAACTACCAAGAGAGTACAGCCTTTTCTTTTATTTTGCGGCTTTTACTGCATATTGATTTGCTGAATCTTTAAGTGCTTCTGCTATAGCTCCCGTTATACTGTAGGGTCCTTTGGCATCTTGTCCTGCTTCCCACATCATCATTCCGCCGAAGCCATTATCAAGTGCTAATTTTGTTTTCCTTCTCATAGTGGCTTCACCATTATAATGGTAGATGGTACCATTCATGTTTACTGTATCGCTTTGGGCATTAGCTGGGTTTTTATTGATAATTGCCCCATATGATGCCTGCTTAATGGCTTGATTTTCAGGCTGGGCATAAAGGGGAACACCCAAAACAAGTTTATCTTTTGGTAGATTGTGAGTCTCAAACAGGTGAGACCAATAGTTTACGATTTTCTCAGCAAATGGATACGGAGATAAATTAGCAGCATTATATTGACCATCCCATTGACCATCATATGCCATGATATTCACATGATCGACAAGCTGAAATAGTGAGGGCTCATACTTTACAGCAGCCATTTCCGTTCCTGTTGCGGCATTTATTTTAGAATAGACAGCAATGGAAAGCTCCTTACCTTTAGGGTGAAGCATATTGCTTAACTCTTTAGTGAATACAGTTAAATTTTGAGCATCAGCAGTATTCCGCGGATATTCAAAATCAATGTCAATTCCGTCCAGTTTTTCACGATCTGCTATACCTGCAAGTTCTTTGGTAAGCTTTGTTCTAGATACAGGATTTGAAATCGCTGTTTTGAAATATTTATACGATTCCCCGCCCTGGATGTTATACCAGCCACCCACGGCCAATATCACTTTGGTGTTATATTTTTTAGCTTTTAAAACGACAGTTCGCAGGTTTTTTAAAGGGGTGTCTCCATTTAACAAAATTCCACCGTCCATCTTCGGATGGGCGAAGGAAAAAATAACATGTGTTAATTTGGAATAATCAACAACATTTGGATCACGATAATCCTGAACATAACCGATTAGAACTTTGGGTGTTACTTGTTTCATCTTCGGTAGTGCCTTTTGTTCAGGCTTAATTGCTGACGAAGGTTGTTGTTTTATTTTAAATGTGTTTGATTGACCCTGTTGTGTATGGTTAGTAGAGTATAGAACTCCTGTAAAAAATCCTCCAATGAAGGTAATCGCAATTACCAGTATAAGGAGGAGATTACGTTTATTCATAGGTTGTTTTCCTCCCCGATTTTTATCCACTTAAGAAGTGTAACAGAAAAAAAGGGGAGTGGGGCTGGTAATATAAGCCTATGGAGATTGTTTAATAACAGAAAACAAAAAGCTGGCATCAGCCAGCTTAAACAGTTTTGAGGGTCTGGAAAATTAATCATTGTGTCGAAACAGCATCAAAAAATATATATTATCTAGGGGCATGTCCAGTATAAACGCCATTTATAAACACGAACATTTCTACAGTTCCTTCTTCTGTAATAAAAGGCACAGCTGCACCTATAAAACCATTTTCAATAAATTTAACTACTTCTATGTCATTTGCTCCGTGATATGAAAATCCTTCTTTAGTCAATTCTTTTTTTAATTCCTTAAACTCATCACTTTTTAACAAATCAGAAACAATTTTATTCCTTTCAGCACCTAAAATATGTGTTACATTACAGCCGCATTCATTTGTCGATGCATTTACAGTCTTTGATGCTGAATTACTTGCTGCTTTAACTGGATTCCCCTGAGTGCCAAACATTACAAAAACGAACGTGCTTACACATAATACCGATAGAAATTTCTTCATCATTTTTCCTCCTTTTTTTTAACTTCATTACTTAATTCCTCTAAAATCGACAAATTCCTTTTTTTGTTTTGGGAAATTTTGTGACAGATTCCAAAATTTTTTACCAAAAGTGAGAAAGGAGGAGGAAAATAATTTTGTCAGCAAAAACTAACAAAAAAAAACACACCTGCCAGATGGAGGTGTGTTAGCATTTAGTTCGGAATGACAACCCAGGCATTTGGCAAGTAACGCATGCCAACAGAGGTGCTTGTTGCTGGTTTTAAGAGCAGTTCTCCATCCTTAATCATCGTAGTGGAGCCGCCGCCATCCATCGCTATTGCATTTGTAACATTGTATTTTTCAAACATATGAGCCATATCCGACATAGATGCACCACGGTGGGTTTTATCCCAATAAAAACGGCCATCGGTTATAATCATCACGATGCTTCCGTTTTTCTCTTGTCCAATAGCTGTACGCGGTGCCCAACCCCAAGCACCATCAACCGTAGATGTTACCCGATTCTCGCCGTTAACGATAAGTTGTGGCCCAAAACTTACAGCATCTGTTACACCAAGCTTTAATAATTGCCTTGCCGAATAATTGCCGGTAATAAATTGACCATCCTTTAGAAATCCGCCAACTAATGATGTCACATTTTTACCGCCGGTTGGAACGGACAAGACATTTCCGTTACTTATGACAATACCAGTCATTTCACCGCCAGAGCCTCTACCGCTTGGATCAATAAAGCCTCCCGCGTTAATACCGGCAACTCCATTATTATCTTTGATTAAATCGGAAAGAGGTTGCCCTTTGGTTGCAAACTTTGTACCAACAATGTGAACAGTCGTTGGGTCAGGAATAACCATAACTTTCGCAGTAAAATTGGCAGTATTAATCGTATCCACTTGAATGTTTTCTGTTGAACCGTTTTTAAAAGTAGATTGATTATCCGGTTGTACCCGAGAAATTGTTGTTTGCACTGTTTGCGGGTGATTCCTTGCATTATACAATGCATCAATTTCCGATTGTGGAAGTATAAGTCTCATGAATTTTTCGTATTGGGGATGGTAAGTAGAAAAAACGGTCCCCAATAGCATTCTCCGCATTTGCAGTCCTTGATTTGTACCATATAAAAACCCGCCTCCACCTAAGACGAGGATTAAACAGATCGTTAAAAATATACGCCAAAAACGTTTCCGTTTTGGTTTTGGATTTCGGTTAAGGCGCGAAACGTATGCAGTATCAGTTGTTTGTAGTTCCATGCCACATCTCCTTTAATATTCATAGTAAATACGACTTACTTAATAGTAAAATCGACTTAATTCTACATGGAAACTACTAAACTGACAAGTTAATTTTTTATTAAAAATCTTAAATCCAAATTAATTATTAGCCTAATAGGTGTAACGAATTTCTTATTCAATATCTGTCAATTGGGGAAGACTGATTATCTTTAAATCGGTCCACATATAATTGTCCGTCAGTCCCGATAACAGCATAAAGGATTTGATTAATAGTTAAATTTCTTTTTATTAACTCCTGTTCAATCCACTTATTGTTGTATTCAACTGTTAAATTAGTATCAATTAGTTTTCCATCCATAATGAGTTCTACAGGTAGCATTGGTTGTTTAAAGTCGGTTTTGTTTATGTCACTTTTTACTGTATTTTGATGTTGTTTTTTCTTTAAAACCGATAAATTACCACTAACCTCTAATAGTGCATATTCCACTTCCTGAATATCAAATATTCCTAATTCCCGAAGTTGCTGATTTAAATCATCTAATGAATATTTTAATTTTTTCATGTTTGTCTCTAATATGGTCCCTTTATTAATAATTACGGTCGGTTTTCCCGACAGCCATTTTCGAAGGGGCCTACTTTTAAAGGAGATCAAAGAAACTAAATAATAAACAAGGATGAGCGCAAAAAGGGAAGCTAAGAAGGGTAAAAATTTTATACTCAAATTAAATCCCATATTTGCTACTAATGAACCCAAAATGATTGATAAAGCGAAACTAAAATAGTTTTTGTGCGGGTTTACTTGCTTACCGATTAAAAAGGTTATGAACATTAATAAGATGAAGGAAATAACAGTTCTAATTACAGTGTACAAAACATTTTCCATATTTAATTGGTCTCCTTAAATACGTTTGGTTATGTAGTTTAAGTTCTTTTTTAACAAATAAAGTGGATTTTATACTTTTTCTACGTACAGTAATTTTTCACAAAAACATTTTATGATTTGTTTATATTATGTTAATAACTTAGATGTAATATAAATTTTGTAGCTAGGACAAACTGCATGCTTTTTCAAATTCCCCCCTTATTTGATCCGAAACATAGTCGGATCTTTCTTATTTAAAATGAACATTGTATTATTTTAGGAGTTTCAATAGAACTAAGTTTCCAATTAACTATCGAGTGTAAGAGCCGAAGATTGAAATGAGTTCCTCCGGCAGATCTTTTTCAATTTTTTCTTCAACTGAAGGGTAGTGTAATAAGACAGTTAACTTTAATTAACAAAGACGCATTATTGGGAATTGTGTGTAAAAAAGTATCTGATTTTCTCATCTTGTGTTATCCTAGTTTTATACAAATTTTTGAGGTGAAAATTATGCAACTTACTGTAGTAAACACTGAAAATACAAAAGAAGACAAAAAGCTGCAACCAACATTTTCAAGGACAAATCCATTTCAAGCGAAAATTAAAAAAAATATAAATTTAAATAGAGCTGGCTCTAGTAAAGAAACGAGACATATCGAGTTATCATTAAAAGGATCTGACCTTTCATATGTCCCTGGTGATTGCCTTGGTGTTATCCCTGAAAATGATCCTGAACTAGTAGCTTCCCTTCTTGAGGAAATGAAATGGGATGCAGAAATGGCTGTTACAATTAATAAACAAGGTGATTCACTCCCATTAATGGATGCACTAATAACTCACTTTGAAATTACGTTATTGACGAAAAAAATTATACAGCAGGCAGCTAATTTAACAGAAAACCAAGAGTTACAAAAGCTTGTATCGGTTGATAACATAAATGAACTGAAAGAATATATCAACGGTCGTGATTTGCTTGATTTGTTAAGTGATTTTGGTCCATGGAAAGCTTCTGCACAAGAGATTGTCTCTTTATTAAGAAAAATGCCGCCACGGTTATATTCAATTGCAAGTAGCATAACCGCTAATCCTGAGGAAGTGCATCTAACCATTGGTACTGTGCGCTACACGGCTCACGGACGCGAACGAAAAGGAGTTTGTTCTGTTTTATGTGCTGAACGTCTTCAAGAAGGAGATACGCTTCCGGTATTTATTCAACAAAATAAACATTTTAATCTGCCAAATTCTCAAGATAAAGATATCATTATGGTTGGTCCAGGGACAGGCATTGCACCATTCCGTTCCTTTATTCAGGAACGTGCAGTGAATAAAGCAACAGGTAGATCATGGCTATTTTTTGGAGACCAGCATTCAGCTACGGATTTCCTTTATCAAAACGAGTTAGAAAAATATCAAAAAGATGGGGCTCTGACAAGATTAGATGCTGCGTTCTCCCGTGATACGGCGCAAAAAGTATATGTACAGCATAAAATGCTTGAAAATAGCAAAGAATTGTTTGAATGGCTGGAAAATGGAGCATACTTTTACGTATGTGGAGATAAGCAATATATGGCGAAAGACGTCCACAACACGCTTATTAGCGTTATAGAAAAAGAAGGTGCGATGACCCGTGAAGCAGCTGAAGCGTACCTAAATAATATGCAAGAACAAAGTCGTTACCAACGTGATGTGTATTAAAATTAATAGATGTTAGTGGCACTGTTTAATTATTTTCAAAAAGAGTGACTCCTTATGACCGCAATTAGCGGTCATAAGGAGTCACTCTTTTTTTTGACAACTTTTTTGGAGAAACTTCAAAAAGATTAATTTCATTTGTATATTGGGAATATAAAGGAATCTAAATTTGAGGAGATACTATAAATTAATATTTACATACTCAGTATCATCCTCTATAAATTTATGCATTTAAACAGATTCTACTAGCTCACTACAGTGGATCGTTAATGCGTACATTTGTCTAGTAAAAGAGGAGCATGCCATTTTGTAAAGTGTTATTTTACACTTTAAAATGACTCTTTTTTGAGTTATAAACAACAATTTGAACGAAAACAGCCTTTATTAATAAGAGCAAAGTACGGTTTTTCCCCTTAAAGTAGGAAAAACCGTTTTTTTCTTCCATTAAATTACTCTGGGACGTTGATTCAGCAGGATTAACGTCTTTTATTTTTGTTTTTTAAAAGGCACTTCGATTTAATGATTCTATTACAGTAGATACTATCTTTTATACTTATGTTTTAGTGTTTTACGAAGTTTATGTAGTCAAATTTTTAAAAAAAGTATATAATCGCATTATTATTTGTACCTATAAATATAATATATAGTTATAAATTTAATAAGTTGGTATAAAAACGGAGGGTTTATAATGAAGTTTCCACATGATTTCCTATTCGGAGCAGCTTCTGCTTCTTATCAAATAGAAGGAGCATGGAATGAAGATGGTAAAGGTAAAACGAATTGGGATGTCTTTTCAAAGATTCCTGGGAAAACGTATCAGGGCACAAATGGAGATGTAGCCATAGACCATTATCATCGATACAAAGAAGATATTAAGTTAATGGCAGAGATGGGACTTGAATCATACCGATTTTCTATTTCATGGGCACGAATTTTGCCAACAGGAGATGGAGAAGTCAATGAAAAAGGCTTGGAATTTTATAATAATGTTATAAATGAATGTTTAAAATATGGGATTGTTCCATTTGTTACGCTGTATCATTGGGATTTGCCTCTGACGCTTGAAGAAGAAGGAGGATGGACGAATAAGCGAACAGCTGAAGCCTTCGTCAAGTATGCAGAAATTTGTTTTCGGGCATTCGGAGACCGCGTCAAACATTGGATTACGTTTAATGAAACGGTTATGTTTTGCGGATTAGGCTATTTAAAAGGAGCGCATCCGCCTGGAATCCAAAACGATGAGTATAAATATTTTCAAGCGACACATTACGTGTTTTATGCGCATGCAAAAGCTGTAGAAGTCTATAAGGAACTAAAATCTTACGGCGAAATTGGTATTACCCATGTTTTCTTACCAGCTTACAGTGTAGATGATAAACATGAAAATGTATTAGCTGCCCGGCATGCCAATGAATATGAAACATTTTGGTATTATGACCCAATTCTAAAAGGTGAATATCCGGCTTATGTGGTTGAGCAATTAGAGGAGAAAGGCTGGACGCCAAGTTGGACAAAAGAAGAACTGGATACGTTAAAAAGGAATGCGGAAAAAAATGATTTTATTGGGCTTAATTATTACCAGCCCATTCGAGTAAAAAAAAATCACGAAGCAGTTTCATCCAAGGAACATTCAAGAGAAACATCTACTCTAGCTCCCGGCAACCCTTCTTTTGACGGCTTTTATCGAACCGTAAAAATGGAAGATAAAACCTATACAAAATGGGGCTGGGAAATCTCACCTCAAGGATTTTTAGATGGGCTGCATATGTTAAAAGAGCGTTATGGCGATATTAAAATGTATGTAACAGAAAACGGACTTGGCGATGAGGATCCGATTATTGATGGTGAAATAGTAGATGTTCCACGTATTAAATATATTGAAGAACATTTAAAAGTGATTAAGCGTGCAATCAAAGAAGGCATTCATTTAAAAGGGTATTACGCATGGTCTGTCATTGATCTTTTAAGTTGGTTAAACGGGTATAAAAAGCAATACGGATTTATTTACGTGGATCACCAGGATCATTTAAACCGAAAGAAAAAGCTGTCGTTTCATTGGTATAAGCATATTATAGAGACGAGAGGAAAAGAGCTATAAAAAGAAAACCACTTGATTTTAATCAAGTGGTTTTGTGTATAATAGAGGCATTAAATGATTGAACGGAAAAAAGGGAGATTATATGGCTGTAAAATATAAAGAAATAGCTGATTGTTTAGAACGGGAAATTCAAGATGGGAAATTTGATAAAACGAAAAAGTTACCGACAGAAGAAGAACTGTTAAAAAAATTTGAAGTGAGCCGTAATACGATCCGAAAAGCAATTAATCAGCTGGTCAATCTCGGGCTTATTTATCAGGTGCAAGGAAGTGGAATGTTTTTACGGGAAAAATCTGTAACAGATTATATAAATTTAGGCAGTCTTAGAGGATTAACAAAAGATTTGACTTCAAAAACAATTGAGACGAAAATTCTAGCTTTACATGTAATCGAAGCTGATGAAGTAATAGCAAAACAATTGCGTTGTGAAGTCGGAACAAAGCTTTATTATATTAAGCGGTTGCGAATTGTAGATAAAGAACCCTTCTCTATTGAAATAAGTTACTTTAAAAAAGATATTGTGCCATATTTAAATGAAGATATTGCATCGAGTTCTATTTATAGTTACCTTATAGAGGACTTAAAATTAAACATTGGTTTTGCTGACAAAGTAATCAACTGCGAAAAAATCGATGAAGAAAGTGCGGGATTACTGCATGTTAATCCGCTTGACCCAGCATTGAATATTGAAAATACGGTATGCTTAACGAACGGAAGTATCTTTGAATTATCTAAATCTATTTTTCATTATCAAAAAGCAAAAATCTTAAATCGAATCAATTTTAAATAAAAAAGATTGAACCGGTTTTGACCACTGTTCTTATTTAAAATTGCACAATACATCTTTTAAAGGTAAGGTCAGTTTAGTGAATCAAGGCATGTGGTTCCAAAAAAAATCCCCTCGATGAAAAAGGGGATTTTAACTTTAAAGGTTATCAGGTTAACAATAAACACTTATTATTCATTATTTTTTAGGGTAATTAATTGTAAAGCAGACCTGACCATCGCGATTTTCAACCTTAATAGTTCCATGATAAAAATTAACAATTTTATGAGAGATACTTAAACCTAGCCCGAAATTTCCCTTGTCCCCTTTATAAAGGGATTTAAAGATTTGATTTAAATCTTTTTCAGAAATTAAAGGACCATCATTCCTTATTTCAATCATCCAGGACGAACCGGAATCCTTTAATGAAACCTGGATTGTATTCTCCGCATACCTAAGTTGATTTTCTAAAATATTTTCAATCGAGACTCGGATACGATCCGGGTTACCTAACATAACGGCTGGTTTTGTTTTAATATTCAAATTCCAAGATAAATCTGCATTCACCGCCTGAAAATTAGCAATAAGGTAGGTTAATAACTTATCGAGATATACATCCTCTTTTTCTTTGTCATTGTCTAAAACATAATCAAGTGTATTTAAATACAAAACTTGTTTGATTTTTTTCTCTAGACGGATGGCTTCTTTTTTTATTATTGCAGCAGATTCTTCGGCAGAATCTTCATACATTCCATCAATAATCGCTTGAGCATAGCTCATGATAACCATTACGGGTGTTTTTAAATCATGCGAAATGCTTTGCAGGAACTTTTTTTCTTCTTCATCCGCTAATTTTAACGCTTCTTTCATTTCCTTCATGGCTTTTGCTAATCTGCCGATTTCATCCTCACTTTTTAAATCAAGGTCATGATCCCACTCTTTATTAGCTATTCGTTTTGTGTAGCCTTCTAATTGTTTTAGCGGTTTAGCAATATTGTTTGCAATGACCTTTGATAGAGGTAAACTTAATAGAATAACTAAGAAACCAATCAAGATAATTTCCGGCAAATTTTGCGTGTCATCGAGAGATTGATAGGAAATTAAAAACGATTGGTCTTTTACATGATTAATTTCAATCAGATAAGTTTGATGATCAATGGTTTTCTTAAGACTTTGATGATCATTATTTGTTATAAAATTACTCATCTTTACAGCTAAAGGCTTATCAGTTAAAGGAGGTTTATCTGATTTATGCTTTTCATCATTTTCATCGTGACCAGTAATAAAATTAATTTGCCCATTATTTTTATCAAAAACAAAATGATACGTACCTTGGTGAGTAACAAATCCGATTATGTCCCTATTGAACTGGTTTTCTGCCACTGAAGTCAATACAAGTTGATGAGAAAGATGCAACATATGCATTGCTTTACCTTCATCGCTGCCTTTCATAATAAAAGTAAATGCAAGCGAAATAACCAACACAATCGTAAAAATAATGACCGATATAATAAACCAAATTCTCATCGTAAGTGATTTGAATTTCATCATTTTACTACCAATTTGTAGCCAAACCCGTAGATGGTTTCTATGTTCATTCTGGCTAATTTCTTTCTTAATCTTCTTATCGTATCATCTACCACACGGTCAGATCCGAAATAATTATCGCCCCATACTTTTTCGAGTATTTGTTCCCTCGACACCACCGTATTGCTGTTTTCAATAAAATAAAGCAACAGGGTAAATTCTTTATTGGTCAATATGATTTCCTGACCCTCATCAAAGATCGTCCGCTGTTTTCGGTCAACTAGGTAGCCTTCTAATTGGAAATCAGCGGAATGTTCTTCTTTATTACTGTACAATCGTTCTATTAATTTATTCGTTCTGATCACTAACTCCCTTGGCAAAAAGGGCTTTGATAAATAATCGTCACTGCCTAATTCTAACCCGACTACTCGATCTAGTTCCTGATTCCTTGCCGACATAAAGATGACGGGCGTTAGAGGATTATATTCCTTTATTGCTTTTATCAGTTGGTACCCATCAATATCCGGCAGCATTATATCTAGAATCCAGAGTTCGGGCAGGTCCTGAACTTTTTGAAGTGCTGAGTCACCGTCAAAGAAGGATACCACTTTGTATCCTTCTTTTTCTAAGTATTTTTTAAGTAAATGATTGAGATGTTCTTCATCTTCAACCAAATAGATTGTCGCCATTTGCACAACCACCTCTGACCATCTAGTGTAAATAAAGACAAGTCCCAACAATCAGTATAATACGTGATACTAATTTTTGGAAAGGCTGAGGAAAGGAAAGCCGTTTTGCCTAAAACCTTGTTACTTTCTATTCGTGAGTATAGAGAAGAATTTCCATGGAATTATCGTAGAAATATGTGAAAAATATGTGATAATATGTCGTTGTTTTTTTATCTAAAGGTAGTCTATACTATCCTTAATTAAAGGGGGAAAAGAAATGAATACACGGGAAATCAGGGCCCCGAAACATGGATGGATTCCCAAAAAGGAACGTATATGGGTAATCGTGGCATTTGTTATAGCTGCCACGTTTATGCTTTGGGAGCTTATAAGGCTATTGCAGCTTTCATCAGCCACTTTGCACAGCAGGCAGTTCGAACATACTTTTAAAGATTTTGGCTCCAATGCAAGAATTGGCTTATTTTTTGTACTTGCTTATTATGTGCTTATCCGTGTTATAAGGCTTCGTAAATTGAATGGTCTAGGCAATGTGAAAAAATGGTTGGCCACTTTGCTGCGATTTGCCCGAAGATGGCATACCCCGATAGCGATTATCGCGATTGCTTTTATTATCTTACATACGGTAGCTGTCTTTATGCATGGCTTTAAATTTGATTTTAACAATTTAAGTGGGCTGCTTGCCTTGCTAGTCCTGCTTCCAGTTCCCATTTCGGGACTATTTCGATATCAAAGGATGGATCGGAAGTGGCATTTGCGGTCCGGCGTTGCATTTGCCATTCTATTTTTAATCCATTCTTTTTTATAAACCAATTATGTTTAATCCATTCTTTATGATTTCAGGGCATCCGAAATGGGTGCCTTTATTTTTTAGCAGGTTATAATTTAACACATATTTTTCACATATTTCTACGATAATTCCTCGAAAATTCCTTTCTATACTCATGAATAGAAAGAAACAAGGTTTTAGGAGGAATTAATTTGAAAAAGAATTATACAAAAATTGTACTGGATTTACTGATGGCAGTTACTTTTGTGTTGCTAATGAATCCAAGGGTATTAAACGGTTTACCGTTTCATGAAATTGCCGGTCTGGTCATAGGGGTAGCTATTCTGACACACATTGGATTGAACTACAGCTGGGTGATTAATACAACCAAAAAGATTTTTGATCCCAAACTCCCGAAAAAAACACGATTCAGTTTTCTGTTAAATATCCTGCTATTAATTTCGATGGCGACCGTTATTATAACGGGTATATTCATTTCGAGAGTCGTTTTTCCAAGTCTTGCAATTCAAGGAGGTCACTCGATTCGTGGTATCCATAGTTTCTCTGCTGATGCAACACTTGCATTAGTTGGTCTGCATGTTGGGGTACATTGGCAATGGGTAATGAGTATTTGCAAAAAGGCGTTTAAATCGAAAGAAGGAAAGCTTAGGAAGGGTGTTATTGCATCATTGGTCCTATCACTGGCCATTTTGGCAGGAGGAATTCAATGGTTTTCTTCAACAGCTTCTTCAAGCAATGGTGATTTCAAACAAATGCAACAAAGTGTTCAGCCATCAATTAACGGAAACACAGGGGATACAACGAATACACTTCAAGGACCACCTAACGGAGATTTTCATGGGAAAGATGGACATGGCGGTGGCGGTAGGCCATTCCTGGTTGTGCTTAACTATTTTGCGATTTGGGCAGTCATTATCATTCCTACTTATTATCTGGAAAAGCGAATCTTAAGGAATAAAAGAAAATCAAGAAAAGCCCATCCTCAGAATGCATGATAACTTTAAATTACTTGAAGAAGGCTGATTTCAGTAAGAAAAAGTTAACAGAAGCACATTAAACTAAACATTTTATTTTCACCTGCTCTCTGAATAATTATTAAAAGTATGTCCAATTTGGGGCTGTTTACAAAATTTAGGATCCCTTTTTTAGTTGTATCAATGCTCGAATGAATAATAATTCTTTGTATTTTAATGGAAAAAAACCGATTTCCCTTTCCTTAAGGCAAGGGAAATCAGTTTTTTACATTCATTCATCTAATGGGCATGGGCATTGAACTTCATTATAATTTGTAAGTGTTGATAGAAGTTCAGTAAGATGGTATCGCTGTTCCTTTGTCAGATTTTTTAATATTGTTTCTGCTGCTTCTTCTTCAAGCAATTGTACTTTTTTAATTTGCATTTGGGCCGTATCTGTCAGCTGTAGCAAAGTCGCACGTCGGTCTTGTGGATCAGGCAGTCGGACCAGAAGCTTATCCTTTTCCAATGCGTCCACAAAATCAGTAACCGTTCGGGCCTTAATCCCTAATTTGGCTGCTAACTCGCTCATTCGTATTTTCCCCATTTCTGAAACGGTAAGAAGAACGCGAAGTCTCGGTCCTGATATTTGAAACGGCATATCGGGATTACAAATATGTGCTTCATATTCTCTCTGAATTTTATGAGAAGTTTTAATTAGGGCATGGATAACCTCTACAGCGGATGCTTTAGAAAAATATTGATTTGTCATAAGAAATCCTCCTTGACACTTTAAAAAATATCACATAAACTCATATTGAGGAAACGTATATTGAGTAACCTCACTAATTTTCACATCAATATTCCTATTACTATTTTACCTTATAAGGAGTTTGAAAAATATAGAGGAGGTGATATTAAGGTAAATTATATCCATCGATCTTCAAATTATGAAGACGGGATTCATGATGATAGCCGATCCTATCAGCAAGTTGAAAGCAAAAGAACTTTAACGTACCCTAATGGTTCGATGTGGTTACCGGTTGGGTACAACTAGTTGGGGTAGCTGGTTTAGGATATTTATAGTCTATATTAAATTATTAATAAAAACTTAACAAGAAAAGGTGGAGAAACAAAATGGCAAAAGTATTGTATATTACAGCAAACCCACTCAATGAAACTCAGTCTTATAGTATGGCTGTTGGAAAAGCGTTTATTGATACTTACAAAGAAGAAAATAAGAATGATGAAATTGTGCATATTGATCTTTTTAATGAAACTATTCCACAAATTGATGCGGATGTTTTGAGCGGGTGGGGGAAGCTTCGTTCTGGAAAAGGATTCGAGGAACTTACTAACGTTGAAAAAGCAAAAGTTGGTCGTCTTTCTGAGTTAAGTGAACAATTCACTGCTGCAGATAAATATGTATTTGTAACTCCTTTATGGAATTTTTCCTTCCCACCTGTAATGAAAGCATACCTTGATTCTGTTGCTGTAGCAGGAAAGACATTTAAATACACTGAAAAAGGACCAATTGGTCTGTTGACTGATAAAAAAGCATTACACATTCAAGCTCGCGGCGGTTTTTACTCAGAGGGACCTGCAGCTGATATTGAAATGGGTCACCGTTATTTAAATATTATCATGAATTTCTTTGGTGTTCCTTCTTTTGAAGGATTATTTGTTGAAGGGCATGCTGCAATGCCTGATAAAGCTCAGGAAATCAAAGCAATTGCAATCACACGTGCAAAAGAATTAGCTCAAACATTTTAATTGATATAGAACAGTAAAAGGCGGATCTATTTAAAGATCGGCCTTTATTATTTTTATCCGTATTCTAAATCCTCTTGGCGGCGATAGTTTAATAAGGTTTTTAGTGTCCTAAGGTATGTGGGGTTAAAGAAGGAATTTTTAAATTGAATAACGAATTTAGAATGAAAATTATTGAAGTCAACAAAATTCCTGTTGGCTTTTTTGCCGCAGTCGGAGGAACCTACCTAAAAAGGAGTTGAATTCGTGAGTTTTATAGATGCAAGAATGGTATACGATACGAATGGGCAAAACGTTAGTGCACAGTTAGCGAATATCACCTCAAAGCTAGATACGGTCGTTTATTTAGAGAGCTTCCCCAGATTGCCGGGTGAAACCGATGATACAGGTCCATTGCAAAGGGCTATCGACTCTTTTTCCGGTAATACAGCAGGAACGATTCTTATATCTAAAACCATTCGAATTTCTGATAAAGTAACCTGTAATAAAACTGGATTACGTTTAATCGGTATAAGCAACAAAAAATCAAAAATTATTTCCACATATGGAGGAGTAGCGCTAGAAATTAAACCACTATATAACGGAAACCCATATGCACTTGCGGGATATTGCAAATTTTTCATGGAGAATATAGCCCTTCAAGCGGAAGGAGATGCCGTTGCAACCGGTACTGGGTTATGGTTGCAATGGATATATGCCTCTAGTTTTATTAATCTTTATACAAGTGGATTTGCCAGGCACATAGTCTTAAAAGGGGCACACTTGAATACCTTTTTCAACCTGTATCAGGAAAACGCTGATACGAGTGAAAAAGGTGTGGAAATTTTTAATCGCGGGGTGGGGTTAAGTGCTGAGGGAACCTTGGATGAAGCAGGACAAACTACCTCGAATAACAACCATATTATCGGTGGATGGTTGAATAATACCTCTTGGGATTTGACGAACTTATCCGGAACCGTAACAGAAAAGATTGATATCGAACCGGCAAGTAATTCCATTATTACAGGGGACGGTTCAACCTTTAAAGAGTGTCGCTTTGAACGTTTAGACTATTACGTTGTAAACGGAGCCAAGTATCCGGCTTTTCCTTGGTTTATAGTTGGTTCTAATTGCCGTTTCTATGACAATCAAATTCATCAGGCCGGCAATAGCCAAACTGATACGAACCCGATGTTTCTAATCAAGGGGGACTTGAATAAAATTGAAATCCCCGATCATATTCCCTATAACGCGGGTTTGATTAGCTTTAACTCTACAGCAAAAGGGAATATTATTGAGTACAATGGGTTGTATGAGGACTATCAAAACTCAGTAAACAATCCGAATTATAAATCCGAATTAACCTCGATCCTTTACAATTCTCAACAAAACCGATTTATTTATAAAGATAATCTACAAGGAACGATTACCGATGTGATTGGCTCCCATACGAGAGCTCAGGGAGAATTTATTTGCCGAAGCAGTAAAAACACCCAAATTGTGAATAGCATATATTATAGTTATCAAGGGTGTACAAGTGAATCTGCAGATATTGCTTTACCGGTTGGAAGGACACCGGGAAGCCCCTCCTTCACAAAAATAATCCTCAACACTAGTGAAGGTAATAGACGGATGCTTTTGGCGCCACTAAATGGCCAAGCAGTACCAACTACAGGCGTTTACACCTTAACTGCTGCCGTTTATATTCCAAGTGCCACCAGCACCGATTTATACGTAGGTGCAACACAAGCTGCAAATACCAAAGTATCAGCTAGAAATAAATGGTTGACCGTTCGAAGTCGTGTATGGTTGAATGAAGGGGAAAAAATATTCCCTACCTTCGAATTAGCCGGTGTGACCGGTGATATTTTCTATGTTGGTGAAATTAGTGTATGTGATGGAAATACAGCTGTATATATTGCGAACAACACGTTTTGTTGTGTTTCAGATTCATTTTAATCTTACTAAAAATTGATATTCTTAAGCTAAACAGACTTTTAATAGATTTAGCTCATTAATTAGATAATGCCAATTCATTAAGGTCGGGGACAATCTTCAGCGAAAAGAACGATGCCTAATCAAGTTTTTTTCTTAAAATCCATTCACTTTTATACAATACATCGATATGATTTCCTTGTATGATATATTTGTCCCCATCTATACAAAAGGCGCTTTTTAATACGACATCCTTATCACCTGCCATTGTATCGAAGGCACCAATGACCTTTCCGTCCACCCACTTGATAGAGGATTTAGACGGGATGACTTCTAAGGATAAAATCGTTTCTTCTCCATTTCCTGCGATTAAGGTTACCTCGATGTTCCTCTTCATTAAAACTGCCTGATAGCTATTTAACTGATCAAGAAACGCATTTTTTGTTTTCATCTCCTTATAAGGGATGCATTCGCTTGAGTATCCTTTTTTCAAGATCAAGTAATTCCCATAATCTTCACAAGGCACGATGTCTTTCAAGCCTTTAAAGTAGGTGTGAATTGCTTGGATTTCCCCCATTTTATAACGCTGGGATAAATACGTAATATACATGCTCATAAAAGTATGGATAAAGTCCACTTTTGATGGTGTGTTAACCGGTAATCTTCCGCCTGTCCAAAAACTATAATTTGGGGCTGATCCGGCATTAGGGGTACACAAAATAATTAATTTATTAACATCGTATTGATAATAATCACTTTGTACATAGGCTCTAGCAACTAGTCCGCCCATACTATGGCAAACTAAATTTGCTATATAAGAACCTGTTTTCCATTTTGTCTCTTTTATCTTTTCAGCTAAGTAATTGCTGGCAGAAAGGTCAATTCTTTGACTCCAATCATAAAAGCAAATAAAAAGGTTTTGATTTAACTGATAGCCCATACTTTCTAATATCCGAATGAAGGGATCATACACTATTCCGGCCATTCCAAAGCTCCAGCTGCCGGTACCCGGAATTATATTGTCACTCATAGAACCAAATAACCCCGGTACAAAGACAATAGGAGTTTTTCTGTTTATAAAATTTTGCACAATATTCCTCCGAATCATTAGATTATATGTAATAGTCATATATGCATTTTAGAATCATTTAAGAATACTAAAGCTTATTCAAATAAAAAGCTTAGTGAAGGTTATTTGGCTGTACACTGGTATGACTCTCTTTATTTTTTGAAAATTTGAAAGTTTAATTTTTACAGCGAAAAAGCACACGAGATTTTGATATGTAAAATCTCGTGTGCTTTGCTCGGTTATTTTATTCCTTATACTTCCTGAGTAAATGCCCATAAATTTGTTTTTCTTGAGGAGATTACTCTGGTTTTTGATAGTGAAAAGCATATAAACAGTATAGGAAATCATCAAACGGAAGGGATGACTCACCCTCCAGCTCGCCATTTCCAGAAACGCTTGTTTTGATGGAGTTTCCCCAAATCTGAAGGCTGTCATTATTTGGATTGTAAAAGTAAACGCGAAAGCTGCCTCCAGGATCTAGATCTACTCTTTGAATAAGTACTGCATGAGCTCCGAGTATCTTGCCGGACTGGTTATAAATGGTGATGCCGGCAGGCTGGGGAAGCCCTTTATTAACGTTTGGATTTAAAGAAGGGTGATAATGTCGGTAGAATCGGGTAGTAAAATCTGAATCACTATAGATATCTGAAAACCCGCTCCAAATTCCTTTTAAATGAAAAAACCGATTGATCCATTTATGGACATCCTGTCCGCGTCCACTTGCAGCATTCAACATTTCGGAGTAGATCGAATGAAGAGGGGGAAGCAAGAGTAGGGATACGATATCAATATTAATTTCGTCGTCCAGTTCGACATGTGGAAGCGTATCAGAGGAAATGGATCTTCCTTCAAAATCAATGGTGATCCTTCCATGTTGCAGGCAATAATTAAACATTCTTATCAGAATGACAGGTTCCTTTTGTGACCAATAACTGAGCGCTCTTGTCGACTGGCATGTGGGGTTAAATCCCTGTCCAATTCCTAATGGCTGCCCTAAAACGCTGATCATTCCCGAGACAAGGAGAGAACGTAGTGAATCTTCTCCATTTAATTTATGAACTTCTGAAAGACGGCTTGTAATCTTATCATGAATGGGAACCACCAAGAGCTTTTCAATTTCCTTAATGAGTTCTCCCGTAAATACATCCCGCTGCAGAAAGCGCATGAAACCATAAATACTTTTCCTTGTTTTTACGGTAATTGCCGAAGTGATTAAAGAAGAAACGAAAGGTTGATGCAGCCTCAGGTTTTCCTTTGCTGTTTCGTCCAAGGCTAGCAGGCTCTGTAGCAAGGCCGGCTTTTCTTTATTTATATAACTCAAAAATAATGCATGGTATGGTGAAACAAGCCCTGTACGCTCCATTGAAATACGAAGCTTTCGGGCCTCACGTATTAATAGTAAATCATTACAGGCTTTTAGGTTGTTTTCATAATTAGCCAGGGGAACAGCAGACAGATTCGATGGAGAATACACTGCTTTTTCATAGTGGCTCCAACTTGAATCAGCCGTTTCCGAGCTTTTGGCTAATTTTCTTACACTATCAATCATTTTCAGAATTTTGTCCGTTACAATTGGTCTTTGGACGGCGAGATTATCTATTTCCTGAAACAGTCTTTGAAATACACGCGGCGAAAAACAATAGTCTGAGATAAATCCCAAAATCTCTGCTGGCAGTTTGTCTTTAAAAAGCTGATTTACCCGATTTTCTTCCGTTTCTTTTAATAACAGAAGATCCAGGTTTAAAGCCATAACCCTTTCCATAAATGTTTTTGCTTCATCCGCTGACATATCGGGATGTTCATACGTACCTATGGCAATGGCGAGAATTCTCAAATCGCTCAATGTTTCAGCAGCTGTAATGATGCCTCCCGCCTGGAGTGTGCCCCTAACAAGAACAGGATTTAGCTTTGAAACGTTCTCCCATACCTGCCCCGTAAAAACCCCGGCTTGATCAAAGACATTTGCATAGTGAAATAGCTTTGCTAATCCATGCTTCTCCTTTAGAAGGTTAGCAGCCTCCTCAAAAACCGCCCGCTGAAAAAACCTTTTATTTGGTGCGGAAGTTCCCCATAACTGATTTAAGGCACTTTGAAACGAGTCATCTGACGAAAATTGAAATAGCCCCATAGGTCACTTCCTTTCCATGCATTTGTTTTACTTTATTTTATTGGTCAAATCAAAAGAGAATTACTACTAAAAAAGAAAAAAGCTCCCGCACCTCAAGTGGAGGAGAGGGAGTAAAGGATTATCTAACTAAGCTACTATTTTATTTTATAAAATATGACCCCAAATAACTATGGAATTTCTATTGTTATCCCCATACATAATCTTTGCCCCAGCTGACCTTTGCCAGTGCTTCCACTACTTCCACAAGGCTGTCTTCGACCATATAGATGTCACCTTGTTCGTATGGATTAAAGTGAAAGGCATACATTCTTGATATAAACTCATGAAACGGCAGGGACGATTCACCTTTAAGTTCACCGAAACCTGAAACGCTTGGCTCTATACCATGGCCCCAATTCTGGCTGCTGTCATTGTTTGGATTGTAAAAATAAATCCGGTAATCCCCGTTCTGATCTTTTTTAATCCTTTGAATCGATACGGCGTGAAGACCGAGTAGCGCCCCGTGTACGTTTGTCGTAAAAATGCCAACAGGGTTTGGGTAAATAAGTTCGTACTCTTCATTATAATCCGGATGGTGGGTGGCATAGAATAGCTTGACGAAGGTCGAATAATTTGCGACTTTCAGTGTATATGGATCGATTACATTAATAAAGCCTTTCGGTATCCACTTACCGTAAAATTCCGGGTTTACCCACTTATGACCGTCCTCACCAAGAAGGAGCGTTCGTTTCATCATTTCGTTATAAATTTTATCGAGGTGGGGGACAAGAACAATGGATACCGGATCCAAATCCTGGTGGATTTCACCGGCAACTCCGCCCACAAGTAAGCTTGAGTGGATGGTCTCACCTTCAAATGTCATGTCTAAATCATGATCACGGGCGGCACGTGCAATGTATTCGAGAAGCTGGCCGATTCCGTGCTGGGCCCAAAGGGATATAGCTCTCGCTGACTGGCAGGTTGGATTCAGACCCTGCCCTACACCAAGAGGCTGTCCGAGAACACAAACCACTCCGGCAAGGAGCACACCGTTTAGACTAATCCCGCACTGTTCATATTCAGGTTTTGAAAGGATTTGTTTCACCTGAGAATGGATAGGAAGCTCAAACAAACGGCGAATGGCAGGAACCAGAGGCTCCTGTGTTAAAACTCCGCGGTCCAACATTCGCCCAAGACCGTATACGGCCTGTCGTGTTTCAGGAAAAAAAGCCAGCTGAATCATGTCGTGAATCAGATCTCTATTAGCATTATAGCTTGCAGTTCCTGTTTCCGATAATTCAAGGGCAGCAGGAATCAAATCAGGATTCTTGCGGTTAAGGAACCGCAGCAGCACGGCATGATAGGGTGAAACAAGCCCGGTATCCTTCATGGCTCTTGCAAATATCTTAGCCTCAGCCTCAAGTTCATCCGAATAGGCATTTTCTAATCTGAACCTGTATTCCCTTTGATTGGATGCATCCTTGCTTAGTGGTGTTGGGGCATTGGCGGCACGAGCGTACTTTTTAAGAGCCTCCGCCGTTTTTTCATCCATTACATTTTCAATTAATTGTTCAGACATGCTGATCATGTTTAAAATCCGTTCGGTCATAATCGGGCGCTGAACGGTCAGGCGGTCGATCTCTTGTACAATTTTATCGGCGATCGCCCTGAAGGAAAGCTTCTGACCCAGGTAGTTGAACAAACGCCGGGCCCGGGTCATATGATCTTCTACTTGAATACGGTTTTCATCAATTTCCGAAGGAAAAAGAAGGTCAAGATTAAGAGCCAGGATTTCATTTAAAGATGCTTCTGCTTCATCCTTACTCAGGCCCTCATGTATATAATCTCCCTTGGCAATAGCAAGCAATCTTAATTCACTTAACAATTCAATAATGGAATAGACACCTTTAAGCTTTAATGAACCGCCGACCAAAGGAGGCTGTATTTTCGCAGGGTCCTCCCATGGACCGCCATGGAAGACGCCAGCTTTGTCAAACCGAGGGGCATTTTCATAGAGAATAGCCATTCCGTCATCTGAACCAGCAAGCTCGATCGCCAGTTGGAAGACGTCTGTCTGGTACATACTTTTCGCGAATGGCTTTGCTTCTTCAACCCTGTCCAGTGCAGATTCAAATCTATTTTTTAAGAGTACAGTTAGTTTACTTATCCTTTTCTTCTTCGTTTGAATCGTCATTCTTCTCTTCCCCCCTTAAAGGTAAAAATCATATTTTTCATATTTTTTCATGAGGGTCCTCATAACCTCGCTGTCACTCCCGGAAAAGAAAATTGTCCCGTAATGGTTCCCAAAGCCCACTCGTTCTGCCACTTTAGAGGTGACAGGTATGAACATGTCATGTCTTTCAAAATAAGGATGGCTTTTAAGATCCTCAGGTATATTCAGTCTTTCAATGATTTTTACGTTTGGATATACCATTAGGCTGCCGGCATATCCCTTTGAAGATACCACTTCCTCAGGGAAAAACGCCTTAAGTTCTTCTTCGGTTGTATCAGGGTCGCTGCAAAGCACTTGGGCCTGAAACGCACTGAAGCCGTATGCCTTTTCAATCAATTCAAAAATATGCCCACCGGGAACACGAGCCGCTACCTCACCGAAATTCAAGGTTCCATCCGGGGCGATGAAATATTCAGGGTGTATGACGCCATATTTGACTTCAAAGGCATCCACAAGCTTCTCAATCGCTTCCTTGATTTGCGGACGCCATTCTTCAAGTGAAGGGGAAGCAGGAACGAAGTTGGAGTGACCAAGCTTTACATACTCGGTAATATTCAGGAACCTGACTTTGCCGTCATGGATAAATGCTTCGCAGGAGAATTCCTGACCATCTAAGTGGCTTTCCATTAGAAGAGGAAATTCCAAATCAGAAATTTGCTCAATGTCTTGTTTGTCACGAATCACCCGATGACCGACTGTACCGGCTTTATTCAATGGCTTAACATGAATAGGGTCATTCAGATCGCCATCCAGCTTGATTAATGCTTCATTTACTCTATTTAGGAAACGATAGATATCATCCTTGTTTTGTGCTTCCGCGAATACTCCAACACGGATGCCTGCCATTTGTGCTTTACGTTTCATCAGCCCTTTGTCTCTCAATAGCATGGATTGATGGAAAATGCGCGGGTTATTCCGGAGCCTTGCATTCATGGCTCCGGCCCATTCAACTGTTTCCTCGTAGATCGGTACAGCCATTTTTGTATTAAGATCCTTTAATTTTTCATAGAGTTCATCCGACCGCTGCTCTAAATGGTCGAATTCCCATGGAACAAACCGGATACCATGGGTGTCAGCAAAACCTTGATATTCAGGTGGACCCACAACCGCAAATGGTCGATTCATTTTGTCAATCGCTTCGATTGCGTGCAGGCTCCAGCCCAGTAATGCTGTTAATTTTTCCTTGTTCTCTTTCATCTGCATAACTCTCCCTATTTATGAAATATGTAAAAGATCCTAACACGCCCTATTTTAGCAAAAAGATAATGTTGCAATATTCAGATTTACATAAAAAGAACAAATATTTCAAACTGTCTTAACAATCAATTTACGTTCATTTTCTAAAATAGGGGAAACAGCAGAATCGTTGTTGTTATTCAAAATCGGGCAAAGGGGTAGTATGATGAGCGACTGGTATACGAGATTGACTGATTATTTTCCAGAAAAAGAAATGAAATCCAAAAAGCATTTTGAAATCCTTTTTCACGAAAAACAAGGTATCTATCAATTAGAGGAAAGCCAAGATCATCAACTTGTCTATTTCGAAAAGTCTGATTATATCTTCGTAGATTATATACTAGTAGCGGGAAGCAGCCGTGGAAAAGGTAGAGGGAGTACGATCCTTGAACAGCTAAAACGAAAGGGGAAAGCGATTATCCTGGAAGTTGAACCGGCTAATCTTTTTGATCCCGACTCGGAAAAAAGGATCCACTTTTATGAAAAAAATGGGTTCTTTAAGATGAATTCCATTAAGTATGAAAGAATCCATATTGTTAGCAATGAGCTGAATAGGATGGATGTTTATTGCTGGGCGCCAATCCATAGAACGGAAGAGTGGGTGTTTGACAGAATGCAGGATATATATAAAGAGGTGCATGCTTTTCATACCAAGGAAGTATATGGACGTACCGCCCAGCCGGTATCAGATGTTCTTTGGCTGAGAAAGTTACAGTATAGTTAAAGATTTTGAAACTGTTTGCAAAAGCTTTCTAATAAGTCGGAAAAGGTAAGTGATCCATGTAAACGAAAAGTAAAGTTTGAAATACATAAAGAATATAATAGGACTTTGATAGGGCGGATCACGAAATAAAGTGAATCCGTTTTTTTGTACGCAGGGATGAGTCGGCTCTTACCAAAAGGTAAGAAAGCCCACTCCCAAGGAGTTTCAAAGCATTGCAAGAATATGGAAAAGTTCTCCGCAATGGGTTACTATTGTGATAAAGAAGGTATTCTTTTTTAAGACAAAGAGCAGCAAGTAATCGGTGAATAAAGGAAGGTGTGAATTTTTATGAAATATAACTTTGATGAGATTGTAAATCGCAGAGGGACCTATTCTGTAAAATGGGATGGCGGACAGTTAATAAAAAATATGGGCCTTACAGAAAGATATGATGAAGACACCATCCCATTGTTCACAGCGGACATGGATTTACCCGTACCCCAGCCTTTACTGGATGCTTTACATAAAACCGTTGATCATCGAATTTTTGGTTATTCTATCTTTCCCGATGAGTATTTTGAAGCTATACAGCATTGGTTTAAAAAGAGACATGATTGGGAGATCAAAAAGGAAGAACTCCTCTTTAGCCCGGGAACGGTTCATGCTTTAAGCATAGCTGTTAGAGCTTTAACTAATCCGGGAGATGGGATCATCATTCAACGGCCGGTTTATCCGCCTTTTACATCGGTGATTACAGCTAACGACAGAGAAGTCATGAATAATACGCTAAAATGTGATGATGAAGGTTATTATCATATTGATTTTGAGGATTTTGAAGCGAAGGCAAAAGAAGAAAAGACGAAAATGTTTATTTTATGTAACCCCCATAATCCAACAGGCAGAGTCTTTACTAAGGACGAACTTAAAAGATTATCCAATATTTGTAGAAATAATGATGTACTCATCGTTGCTGATGAAATTCACGGAGATCTAATAAGACGGAATCAAACCTTTATTCCCATCGCTAAAGCTGCGGACATTGTTGATCATATTATCACATTTACAGCCATCAACAAAACATTTAATGTTGCAGGATTGCATTGTACAAATGTGGTCATTTCGAACTCTGAGCTTAGGAATAAATTTAGCAGTGTTATGGGCATGCATTTACCATCTCCATTTATGGTTTCTGCCCTCATAGCTGTCTATACTGAGGGGGAAGATTGGTTAGAACAATTGAAAGAATATATCGACGGCACCATGGAATGGGTAGTTGAGTTCTTAACGGAAAGGATGCCGAAAGTAAAGGTTAGAATCCCTGAGGGAACCTATATCATGTGGATGGATTTTAGTGGTTTTGGCCTACCGCCTGAAGAAGTACATGATCGTATCTATAATAAAGCGAATGTTTTACTGGAAGACGGAAAAATGTTTGGAGAAGAAGGGTTAGCCTATCAAAGAATTTGTATCCCCTCCCCCAGACCAATGATAAAGGAAGCCTTTAAAAGAATCGCGAGAGAATTTGAAGATCTTAATTAAATCCTCTAAAGCACTCTAAAGAGTGCTTTAGATTGTCGAGAAAGGGTATTTTTCTCGGCAATTTTTTATTTTGTCAGAATCTAAATACCAAATTTATTGATTCTCCCTGCTAATGTGCCTGTTAATTTCCGCTCCGGACACTCGCTTTCCGCGGGGAGGTCCTGGAGCCTCCTCGGCGCTTTTGGCGCCTGCGGGGTCTCCAGTGACCTCTCTATCCCGCAGGAGTCGAGTGCCCTCCGCTCCAATCAACAGGGAGGCAAATCAACCTAAAGAATTGCAACACACTTTTTCTAACCTTGCTAAGTGTATTGCAATCTTTTTTATATTTTGGCAGGCTGCAGTTAGAAGAGCCTGTTCACGTGTATTCTTCAATCCCCGTAACCGGCAGTAGCGAAGCCCGTGCAGCTCTTTTGAGTCTGCGAAGCTTCGCTCAATTTTTTCCTTTCTAAATTTATAAAGCATTTTTCCTGATTTAGATAAGCGATTTAACCTTACCTTTTCCTTGTGCTCCTCCAATACATGTCGTTTACCACTTTTACCTTATTTTTTGTTCTGACATTTCTTCGAATCAGACTTGTATTCACTATAACCTTCACGGGTTGTTGTTCAGTAAGTTAATTCTTGATTATTTGGGCAAATGTATATATCTCGTTCTTTATCATATGTAAATTTCCATTTAGGGAATAAGCCATTAGTAGGAAACGTTTGTTCTAATTTCCCTTTCTAGTTGACGTTCAGAACGAATGCCGTAAATATAACCAATAAACATCATTTTAAAAAGAATAAGAGGATCAGTAGGACGCCCATTATCATCGCTGTAATAAGGACGGACCTTTTCAAGAAGTAACGAAAAATTAATATATTTATCAATCAAACGAAGAAGATGGCCATCAGGTACCAATTCATCAATAGAAACAAATTCATATTCACTATGGCTAGACTCTTTTGGCTTAAACATTGAATTCTCCACTTATTTTAATTATTTATTATTTTAGTTGTAGGTCTTTATTGAAAACACTCTGTTGATTGGCGCGGAAGGCACGAAGACTCCTGCGGGAGTACGGGGCAGGGGAGACCCCGCAGGAGCGATGCGACGAGGAGGCTTCCCGTCACGCCCGCGGAAAGCGAAGTGCCTGGAGCGCCAATCAACAGACATGTTGAAACCGATATACTATTAATATTATAACAAGTTAACGCGGTGAATCGTTAAAGTAATTGAATAAAATAAGAGGCTGCCGAGGGTTTTTCGACAGCCTGAAGCACTCTAAAGAGTGCTTTTTCATATTTTTTTCTCCCGAATTCAGTAACTAACTTATGGAAGCAAATGAATCCCTATTTCCCCGCAATTTGTCAAATCCCTCCGACTTTTGGCGTATTTTTAAGAATCAAATCGAAAAATTTATATTTTGGATGTATAATAAAGACTTGCAAGTTGCTATTCATAAGAAGGAGGAATTATTTTGATGGAATGGACGTTAGGTGGATTGTTTGGGGTATCCGCTATATTACTAGTCATTTCAATTTTAAAGTCTTCGCATGCATTAAAAGTTGAACATAAGCAGATTGATATGGTTCATATAGACATTATGAAAGAAATCAATGCCGTTCAAGAGTCAATACGGAGTATTGAGCTTGACATAGAAGTGGTAATGAACGAAGCGGGGATTTCACTTTCTACTGAAGAAAAACTTTTTATGCGTGAAATACTAGACTTATATAAACGAAATTACTCACTTGAGAGCATTGCTGAAATAAAACAGGTAACAGTAAATGAAATCGAACAGATGCTTGCTCCTTTTCAGAAATTAAAGGATGAAAGGAGAAAAGTTGCAAATGAGAATTAACTTATTGAGCAGCTTTGCAGCAGGAATACTTATTTCTACAACTATTTGTGGCGCTGTTTACTTCTCTGATAAAAAGGATGTACAAAAAGCATCTGCCAATACATCTGAAAACCAGACAACAGTTAAAATTCAGCCCTCTGAAAAAGAGATGAAAAATAAACTTGAGTCTTCAGGCTATGTCATTCAAACCAAAGCTGAATATGACAAGAATATGAAAGCTGCACAAAAACCGGCTTCACCTGCAGACAATAAGTCTAATAAAAGCGTAACACGAGTGGTACTTAATGTATCAAATGGTATGACCAGCATCGATGTCGGCAACATGCTGGTAAGGGCTAATTTAGTCCCGAATGCTTTTACCTTCTCTAAAGATATCGAGAAAAAAGGGCTAGAAAACAAATTGCGTCCCGGTGTATTTGTAGTGGATAGTCAAATGTCCTATGACCAAGTTATCTCAACCATTTTTAAGTAATATACTAGGTGGGTTTAAAACAGTATAAAAAAGCGATGAGAATTTATTTCTCATCGCTTTTTATTTTATTATCAGGATTTTTAATAGGAATTTGGAATCTTGCAAGATTACTATCATTTATGTGTGAAGAGCTGTAATCTGAGTTAAGATTGTTTAAAATTTATGTATTTTTGTCATTCCATATATTAAAAATATTACAGTCTGTTGTAAAATAAGAAACATAAGTGGTTTTTGTCGAAAATTTTGGGAAAAAGAAGAAAAAAGGAGGGGGTCTTTCGACATATATTAAAAACATCCATTAGCAGTAATTCTTAAAATGATACCAAACTGAAAAGCCGAGGGAATGGAGATTGCATAAATGTTAAAGGAACAAACGAGATATTCTCGACTTGCGAATATTACTAAAATGATAAATACAAAGCTGGAATTACGAGAAGTATTGGAGCATGTAACAACAGCAATATCCGAAGAAATCGTCCGCTGTGATTCTGTTGGTATTTATTTGCCGCAGAAGGATGGGACATTTAGAGGATATGTAGGAAAACCGGACAACATTAATGGTTGGACACTGGATATGCATGTCATTGATACGGAATACGATTTACTGGCAAAAGAAGTGATCGAAACAAAAAAAACAATCTACATACCCGATACCTCAAAGGATAATCGACCGGATCCAAGAGCTGTTGAAGGATTTCAGATTAAATCTTTATTAGTTCTTCCTATCTCGTTTGAGCAAGAGTTATTTGGTCTTGTTTTTTTATTTGATTATGGAATTCCCATGAACTTGACAGAGTCAGAAATTCAAACGGTTGAGGCTTATGTGAATATGGCTGCTGTTGCTATTCAAAATGCGAACAATTTAACTCATAAGGAGAACCTCATAGCAGAAAAGCAAATGTTATTAGATGTCACCCGTAATCTTTCTATGTGTTCTTCGATGCAAGAGAGCCTGGATAAATGTTTTTTCTACTTAGGAAAGGTTTTAGAAAACTATAATATTGGTGTTCACTTACTGGATCCATTAGCCGAGAGACGAATTCGACCGGCGAAGTTAAGTAAGGATAGTGACTGGACAGAAGAAGACTGGATTGAAACACATAAAAAGATAACGATTGACCAAAGCAATGATGCAGTGATTCAAGAGGTTATCAAGACAAAAAAAGCAATTCTCATCCCGGATGTATTTGCAGATGAAAGACCAAACCATGATGTTTGCCGGAATTTTGGTATTAAAGGCCTCTCTATGCTTCCATTGGTTTCCCTGGGAGAGGTTTTAGGAGTAATAGCCGTTGTCAATCTTGAGGAGAAGAGCCTCATTTATACGGAAGCTCAAATCCAACTGGCACAATCGATCGTTGACGCCACGGCCTCAACCTTATCCAACCTCTTATACATGGAAAAGCAAGAGGTCATAATCGAGGAAAGAACCTCTGAAATTACAGTAAAAAATAAAGAGCTTGAAAGAGTTGTGACAGAATTACAGCAAATGAGCCGTGAGAAGGAATTAATTCTCAACTCTGCCGGGGAAGGTATCTTTGGTTTGGACCTTAATAGGAATATTACCTTTTGTAATCCAGCCGGTGCATCTATGTTAGGCTATGACACGAAAGGCGAATTAATAGGATTGCCATCTGATATCATTTTTAATGGAAGTTTAGGTTTCCAAGATAATGCTTCTTCTTCTTTCGATGGAAATTGGGATCATTATTACAAGGATGATAAATTTTTTAGAAAAGACCATACAAGCTTTCCGGTTGAATATGTAATCTCCTCCATAATGGAAGGTGAGGAGATTGTAGGGGAAGTGGTGACGTTTAAAGATATCACCCAAAGGAAACAATTGGAGGAAAAAATTAAATACCATGCGTATTTTGATAGTTTAACTGATTTACCTAACAGAGTTCTGTTAAAAGACAGGTTAAATCAAGGGTTGACCTATGCACAAATGCATGGAGAAAAATTAGCCGTACTGTACCTGGATCTAGACCGTTTTAAGTTCATAAATGATAGTCTGGGGCATAGCTTCGGGGATCTTTTGCTGCGGGATGTTGCGAAACGTTTATGCGAATGTGTTCCAAAGAGTGCCACGGTATCCAGGCAGGGTGGAGACGAATTTACTATCTATTTACCCAATATCAAAAGTGAAAATGAAGTTTTAAAGGTTGTGAATCTTGTTATTAATTCTTTTTCTAAACCTTTTAACTTAATAGACAATGAAATCTATATTAAAACGAGTATTGGTATCAGTCTATTTCCTGATAACGGCGATACTGTAGAAACGTTAATCAAAAATGCAGATACTGCTATGTACAAATCAAAAGAAATCTCCGGAAACAGTTACCATTTCTTTAGTGAAGGGATGGATACAAGAACCTTTGAAAGTATTAAACTGGAAAATGCTTTATATAAAACTTTAGAACAAGAAGAGCTTATTGTCTATTATCAGCCGCAAATAAACTATAAAACAAATAAGATTGTGGGAGTAGAAGCTTTACTGCGATGGAATCATCCACAGCATGGCATGATCTCACCGGAAAAATTTATTCCGATTGCGGAAGAAACAGGATTAATCGTTCCTATCGGTGAATGGGTTCTAAAAGAAGCATGTAAACAATTAAAGGAATGGCATGATCAAGGATATCCTTTCATTAGCATGTCGGTAAATTTATCAGTTCGTCAGTTTGAACAGAAAAATTTATTTTCTATGGTAAAAAACGTCTTAAAGAAAGCAGAACTATCGCCTGAGTATTTGCATTTAGAACTAACTGAAAATCTAATTGTTAAAAATACTGAATTAACCTTAAAAACAATGAAAAAATTAAAAGGCCTAGGAATTAATATTGCCATTGATGATTTCGGCACGGGCTATTCGTCTTTGGGTTATTTAAAAAACTTGCCAATTAAGACATTAAAAATCGATAAATCCTTTGTACAGGATATGACAAAGGATGATGCGGCCATTACAAATACCATTATTACGTTGGCTCAAAATCTGAACCTCAGCGTCATTGCTGAAGGTGTCGAAACGAAAGAACAAGCAGCCTTTCTATCTGCACGAAATTGCTATTTGATGCAAGGATATTTCTTCAGCCGCCCGATGGAAGCTGAGGAGATTGCTAAAAAATACCTAATTTAAAGAGAGAGAAAATGAGGGATTGTCATGAGAGCAGCTCGTACACTATTAGAATATTTAAAAGGTAATGGAGTTAAGCATATATTTGGTATTCCGGCAGGTTCTGTAAATGCATTTTTTGATGAGCTAAATGATATACCTGAAATCACACCGATTGTAACAAAACATGAAGGTGCAGCCTCATACATGGCTGCTGCCTATGCAAAATATACAAATCAGCTTAGTGTCTGTATAGGCTGCAGTGGTCCCGGCGGAACAAACCTGGTAACAGGTGCTGCAAATGCCATGCGTGAGCATTTGCCTGTTTTATTTCTAACCGGTGCGGTTCCTGTTAATACAATAGGATTAAATGCTTCTCAAGAATTAGACGTTGAACCAATCTACAGATCCGTGACAAAATATAGTGTAACGGTTAAAGAATCCAAGGATTTGCTATCCGAAGTAGTCAAAGCTGTTGAAATCGCGATATCCGGAGTTCCGGGTCCTGTACATATAGCAGTACCCATTGATATTCAACATGAACAGGTGCAAAATCTTGAGATACCGAATCCCCCGATAAGAAAACCGCTTGTTCCTAATCTGGACACCATTAAAAATGTAGCTAAAGAGCTAATAAAAAGAGAAAATGGTTATATTTTTGCAGGGCAGGGAGTAAGGAATTCGGTTGAGCAATTAATAGAGTTAGCAGAAATGTTAAATTGGAAGATTGTTACAACTCCGCAAGCAAAAGGATATATCCCGGAGACTCACCATCTTCTTGCAGGGGTGTTCGGGTTTGCCGGCCATGAAGCTGCATCAGCATTGATAAATGAAGGGGATGGACAAGCCTTATTGATCGTGGGCTCCAGCTTAGGTGAAACGGCAACAAATAATTATAATCTAAACCTTACGAAAGATCGCTTTACCATCCAAATGGACTTTGATCAGTCGGTGTTTAATCGAAAATATCAGATTGATATACCTGTTCTGGGTGATATTAATCTAAGTTTATTATTTCTAATAGAAGAATTAAGGGCTCTTGGGTTATCGAGGAAAAGTACAAACCTTGCGGTTGAAAAGAATAGAGATATAGCTTTGGATAGGGAAGAATATAACACGAAAAATGTCCTCTTAACGATTCAAAAATATTTACCTTCATCCACTAGGTATACCATTGATATTGGTGAATTTATGTCCTATGTCATTCATCATATGAAGGTGTTAGAGTCTGATACCTTTAACATTAATGTACATTTTGGGGCAATGGGAACCGGGATAGGGTCAGCGATAGGATCAATACTGGCTGAACCGGAACGGCCTGTTGTATGTATTACAGGTGACGGCTGCTTTTTCATGCATGGGATGGAAATCGTGACTGCAAAGGAATACAATTTGCCAATTTTGTTTGTTGTGATGAATAATGCCCGATTAGGTATGGTCTATCACGGACATTCGTTACAATTTAAACGCACTCATCCATCTTTTGAGCAGGAAGCAATCAATATTAGTGCGATGGCTGCGGCTATGAATATACCAAGTTATCGGATATCTGACCTGGGAGATATCAACCAGGACGTTTTGAGCAGCTTAATGGATTTAAATGGGCCTGCTGTTCTCGAGGTAGCATTAGTAGATAATAATGTACCTCCTATGGGAGATCGCGTTAAGTTTTTATCGTCTTTTGGGAAATAAAGGCTTGTACAGGATAATGACTATGTTGAAAGTTTCTTTATAGCAAAAAACCATATAGGGTGGAAAATTCCCACTCTATATGGTTTTTCGACATGCAAAGCTGGTATTTCCTTTATAAATGACAGTATGATTTATGAATGACTTCCAAAATTGCTCCGATTGTTCGCCCCTTAAAGGCATCCGGGACTGCTTCACCGGTCGAGCTTTTGTAATAGTAGCTTCCAATTTCCTCATTGTTACAGAACCCGATAGCTGATAATGAAAGTTGTAAAGCATTCGGCAGCTCTTTTAGTCCTGTTTGTTCAGTAAAATAGGTTGTTGGAAAGATCTTTACATCGACATCCCCAGTTCCAGTTATGACAGCAAATAGGTCATTTTCTTGTTGAACAACCCATTGATCCTTTGAATATAAAGAAATTCTTGCACCTTCTAATGAAGATATCGCATCTAAATTAATACCCAAAAATTGATTTATCATTCTGCGAATGTCAGAACCCGTTATTTCTTTTTCGTATTGATCCAAGTATGAATCCATAACCAATTTAGCTTTTGATCGTTGTGCTGTGCCTTCAGTTGACGGAATGGCTTTTAAATGTTCCTCTGCCTCTTTAGACAAAACAGTTATTGCATCTAAATCGATTCTGAAAATTGATTTAACAACATTACAAATTTCAGAACCTCTAATTGTTTTTCCATAAGAATCAAAGTATTTGTCCATCATTTCTTCCTTCGATATCACTTCAATCCGCCCCTCTATGATTCCTTCGATTCTATTATTAAAAGAATAGGATAAAAATACAATACTCTTGGTAAAATTTTATCCGTTAAAAAAACAAGAAATTCTTTCTTCTTACACCTAAAACGGTAAAACAAAAAAGAGTGTCCCTTTTTTGGGACACTCTCTTTTTGAAATCACAGGCTATTGCCCCTGTTGATTTCTTAATGATTGTTCAGCGTAAGAGACAAGACGTTTTGTCATTTCGCCTCCAACTGAACCGTTTGCCCGTGCGGTCGTATCAGCACCAAGTTGAACTCCAAACTCATTGGCGATTTCTTCTTTCATTTGATCCAGAGCATTGTCTGCACCGGGTACCAAAAGTTTGTTTCTAGCCATGATACATCACTCCCGACGATGTATTGAGCAATAAAAATATTGCTCGAATATAATTTATCCAATTAAACACTTCTTATTCTAGTTTGTTTAGACAATTAATTAGAAAAAAGACTTAACAATATCTTCTTGTTTGTTGCATTCTTGACATATATAGGCAATTTCTAATGCATCTTCACTCACAATGTGCTCGGTTTCTTTTTTACAGTGTTCACAATATAGAATTCTTGGTATTTCGATCATTTCTTCAACACCACACTTTTCTGGACTTTACGTACTACCCATCTTGGAATAATATCCCCGATAATAGGAAAAAAATTAAAGGAAATTATATTATTTAGTTCATTCAGCTCAGAGATAAAACGAACTAAATCAAAAGAAAAGGTGTTTTATGCAAAAAATAATTGTAATTGGAGCAGGGATTCTTGGCGCCTCTACCGCTTATCACCTTGCGAAATTAGGTACTGAAGTTACTTTGGTTGATCGGGAGGATCGAGGACAGGCTACAGACGCCGCTGCAGGGATTGTTTGTCCTTGGCTTTCACAGCGGCGGAATAAAGCATGGTACAGACTCGCAAAAAATGGTGCCCAATATTATCCTGAATTAATTGCTCAATTGGAAGCAGATGGTGAAAAGGAAACTGGTTATAAACGTGTAGGGGCCATTAGTATTCATACAGACGCTAATAAACTCGAACAGATGGCAGAACGAGCACGAAAACACTTTTTGGACGCACCGGAAATCGGCGAAATTACGATATTGTCACCTATTGAAACGAAGAGGCTATTCCCTCCATTATTAGAGGAATTTGGCTCAGTTTATGTTAGCGGGGGAGCGCGCGTTAATGGACGGGCGTTACGTGAGGCTTTGGTTAGTGCTGCTGTAAAAAATGGCACAACCTTTTTACATGGAAATGCCAGTATTATTAGGGAAGATAACAGAGTCATGGGGATTAAACTAAATGAAACCACATTGATGGCTGATCAAGTAATTGTCACGGCGGGTGCCTGGTCAAAAGAGCTATTGCAGCCTCTTGGAGTTGATTTTTTAGTCAAACCCCAAAAGGCGCAAATTGTTCATCTTGAATTGCCTAAAACGGATACGAGTTCGTGGCCGGTTGTCATGCCGCCCAGTACTCAATACATCCTTACTTTTGAAAATGGCAGGGTAATCGTAGGGTCAACGCATGAAAATGAGGCTGGATTTGACAACCGCGTAACAGCGGGAGGAATCAATGAAATTTTAAGTAAGGTCTTAGAAATAGCTCCGGGTCTAGCAAATAGCACCTTTCTGGAAACAAGAGTTGGTTTTCGGCCATTCACTCCGGGATTCCTGCCTGTTATCGGGGCTCTGCCACATTTCGAAGGAATCTATGTAGCCAATGGATTAGGGTCATCCGGTTTAACAAGCGGACCTTATCTCGGTGCGGAATTAGCCAAACATGTCGCAGGAAAACCAACAGAGTTTGATCTTAGCAGCTATGATGTCTCGGGTGCAATAGGATAGATGGGGGGAATCGGTGAAAATTATATTCAGTCTTATTCAACTATGGGGGGTTTTATCCTATTAAGCATTTTTTTGAATGGGGAATAAAGGCTAAGCCGTTTTGTTAATTTTACCCTCTAATTTTTTAATCAAGTAATTATTGACGAAAAAATTTTTTTGTGTTATTATTGAATATTTGGTTATTGACGTAATGGGTATTAGAACGTATTATTGTACTGTTATTCGAAATCAATATCTATGTTTGGAGGGAATTTATGCTAATAAAAAATCATATTAAAATGTTAGAACTGACAAATAACTCTATGGGAGTGGCTAATATCATTCATCCGACCTTAATATGGGATGAAGAGAATATAATTTTAGTTGATGCAGGTTTCCCCGGACAAATCAATGATATCCGTCAATGTATTGAAAAAGCGGGTGTTTCTTTTGAAAAACTTAATAAAATATTCATTACACATCAAGATATTGATCATATTGGGAGTTTACCAATAATTATAGAAGAATCTCAAAATAAAATCGATGTATATGCCAGTGCAGTTGAAAAACCGTTTATACAAGGTGAAAAAATGATTCTGAAAATTACACCTGAAGCGATATCCAAAGCATTGGAAGCCTTACCACCTGAGATACCTGAAGATTTCCGAAAAGCATTCCAATTTCGTTTGGAAAATCCCCCAAAAGCGAAAGTAGACCATGTTTTTAAGGAAGGAGAAGAGTTACCCTTTTGTGGTGGAATTATTGTGATTAATACACCTGGTCATACACCCGGGCACGTAAGTTTTTATCATAAAACAAGTAAAACATTAATCGCTGGTGATGCATTAATTGTAAAGGATGGGAAATTATTTCCATCTGATCCAAAACATACGGTAGATATTGAAAAATCACTTAAATCAATCGAATTATTATCAAAATTTGAAATAGAAAAAGTTATTTGTTATCATGGGGGTTTATTTGAAGGCAATGTTAATGAACGTTTGTTTGAAATTATCAAACCAGTTTAAGATCCGGCTGCCAATATTAGGCAGCTATTTTTATTTGAATTAAAGCGATTTTTTCCGTTCGTAAAACGTTAAAAATCATTTAGAGTGAGTGGAGATTTCCTCTTAACAAAAATAGGACGATTGGAACTTAATCCTTGCAGCTATTAAAATTGAAAAATATCAAGTATTACTATTTTCTTGTCTGAACAGTATAATCAGGAATGGGAGATGAGACAAATGAATAAAAAAGACATCGCTAATATCCGAAAGCAATTTAAATTAGACAATCATCTTATGAAAATTCGAGAAATCTTCAATGTTTATGTAAAGAAAGAAACAGCTGAGATTTACCATCAATTCTGTCAACCGTTTCAAATGTTAGAACAGGATACACAAGAATTGTTTTTAGCAAATTTTAAAAAGGTTTTGACAGGTCATCTTGATGCCAAGCTGTTTGAGCTGAAATTCAGGCGTGATGTGGTAGACAGCACACAAACTATCCTCTACGAAGGATTACGAGCAGGAACAACGGAAGATTGGAAAGAGCATATGCTGAAAATCGTCGGGAAAATGTTTGGTAATGCTGCCTATGAATTTGATACAGTGGTGACGTTTATTCGGGGAGACTATCAAAAGGCGTCCAGGAAACGGGATTCAGAATCCGATGAAGGAGGGAATGATGAGGTTTATTCCAACGAGTTTATCCTTTGCAGTCTCACTAAAACCGATCAGCCGAAAAAAGCTTTGCTGTTTGATTATATTGAGAAAGAATTCAAATCGAATAACGCAGTTGATCCCATTATTAATTTGACTTCTCCGCTAACAGGTTTTCTGTTTCCTACCTTTAGCGATAATTCAGCAGATGTTAATCATATTCTCTATTGTGGAGGGAAAGTGAATCAACCGGATGTATCATTTATAGAAGAAGTTCTCAACTGTGAAGATATTATTACCGCCGTGGAAGATAAGGACAGCTTCGAACAGATCTTAAAAAAAGTGATGGGAGACGAAGTGGATTCCAGGGTCATTTCTAATGTCTATGAGGAAATCGATAAGATGGTACAGGAGAATGAAGAAAATGAAGAAAGTGAATCTCCTATGTTGGATTATCGGGACATCGAACGCATCTTAGAGGTAAGCGGCGTCGAAAATGTGGATACTGCCAAAGTGGAGCATGCTTTCAAAAGTGTCGTAGATGACGAAAAATATGAAATCAAAGCAAGCAGTTTAGTACCTAAATCCATTAAGATCAATACGAAGGTGGCAGATGTATCCGTCAGCCCGAAAGACCTGAAAAATGTAAAATATATTACTTACAATGGAAAACGGTGCCTATTAGTAGAAATCGATGAAGATGTGGTCGTCGAAGGATTCCGACTGGAAACGAAGACACTCTAAGGTGAAGAGATAAACAATGAGCGGCTGCGGCTGCTCTTTTTCTTTATTCTAACGAAGTAGTTGAATAAGGGGAAGGAAGTAGCGCTCATGATTATGGGCGCTTTTTTAAGTTCGGTCTTCTTTAACTCAAAGGGAAATAAAATATAATACAGAAATAAAAAAAGGGGGCATAAATTTATGAGAAAAACGGCTTTTTTTTTAGTCATATTAACTGCTGCAATTGGTTTAGCAGCATGTAATCAGCAAAAAGAAGAAGTAAAAGAAAAAACAAAAGTGACAGACACAAAGGATGTTCATGGAACAAACAGAGATGTAGTAAAAGAGAAAAATACACAAGCACCGAAGGATGAAAGTACAACAAATCAAAATAAGCCAAATTCAAATGTACCCAAAGATAAGATCTATCAAAACAAAGTGTTTAAAGATGTAGTCGTAGCTGAATTAGGAGATAAAATCATTGTAACAGGCAAAGCTCAAGTATTTGAAGGCGTGTTTCAATATGCTCTTTATGCCGGAGAAAAAGTGTTGATAGAAAATAACTACCAGACAGAAGGTGCACCTGCTTGGGGAGAATTTAAAATTACTTTAAAAAAAGAGTTAATAACCACAAATGATATTAAAATCGTATTATTTGTCTACTCAGCAAAAGATGGTTCAAAAGTAAACACTTTAGAAATTCCAATTCCAAAACCTTAGTTTAATAAAGAAATATAAAAGGTATCGTTTTTCTTTTAAGGGTGAGTTCCTTAAATAAGGAGAAAAGTCTTATTTTTAAAAAACGAAGTAGGATAATTCAAAAAAAAGAAGGAAACGGGCATTTATCAAAGAACTTATAGTTAATTAAATATTAAGGAGTGTGCTAAAATGGAAAAAATACATTTTTTAGTTAGTGAATTTTTCTTTAGTATAACCTTATGTGTTGTGGCTCTGTTTTTCGCATTAAGATCTGATGTTTTTTCTATAACAGTTGTTTTTTTAGGGTTAATTGCCGGGTCACTGATCGATATGAATTTACGTTCTATATATAAAAATAAATCAGTAAAAATTAGTGGATATCTTGAACATAAACAAAGAATTGGAGAAAAAGAATCAAGTATGTAAGCTTCATTAACTTATGGGGTGCTGTGTTTTTGAGGAGTTTTAAATACCAATAGACTTTAAACCCCTTATATTAAGAAGAAGTTTAATTTTTCACCTAACGGTTCAAAAGATAAACACCCGCTGCCATCCTTGGTGGCTTTTTTAATATTGTACTGTAAAAGTCATGATAGTTGCTGTGACAGCTCTTTTTCGATTCCTTATTATTTACCTTCTACCTTTTCTTGAAAGTAACTCCAAGCAGCCACTGCATTATTTGAAGCTAATTCGCAGATAAATTGAATCAATCCAATAATAACTTCCATAATTCATCAGCTTCTTAACAGGATTATACAACATATAGAATATGTGGATAAAGATATATGAATTTAGAAACATTTTATTACGTTAATACACATAACAAGTGGATGAAAAAGGGAAATGAGGGGGACTTATGGACAAGATGAAAACATCTTTTTGCTGCGGGAAATTCCATTGTGATGCAAGAAGTAAATTAACAATTAAAGATGAAATTTTAAAAAATGTTGATGATGAAACAAACCATGCCGGGAAAGGAACATTAGTGAATGGTGGTGACTTTCAAAGAGATACCAATTATTCAAGCATCGTCACCAGGCTTAGGGCCGCCGGATGTGTTTTTGCCGAAGAAGAGGCCAGGTTGCTCATCTCCGCGGCACTGACCTCGGCTGACCTTGCCGCCATGATGGAACTTCGAGTAACCGGCTTTCCCCTTGAACATGTCATTGGCTGGGCAGAATTCTGTGGTCTTCGGATAGCGGTGGACCCGGGGGTCTTCGTACCCCGCCGCCGTACCGAGTTTCTCGTTCGTCAGGCTGTCCATATCACCCGGCCAGGTGCCCTCGTAGTTGACCTGTGCTGCGGCTCGGGCGCTGTGGGCGCCGTGCTGGCCGCTGCCCAGGAAGGAATCGAGTTGTACGGCGCCGATATCGACCCTGCCGCGGTGCTGTGCGCCCGACGCAACGTCAAGGCCGCAGGTGGTCGCGTATACGAAGGCGACCTCTACGATCCTCTGCCCGCCACATTACGCGGACGCGTCGATATATTAGTCGCCAACGCACCATACGTACCCACAGCTGCGATTGGACTGCTACCCCATGAGGCCCGCATACACGAGGCGCTAGTGGCACTCGACGGGGGCGCGGACGGTCTTGACGTCCAGCGACGCGTGGCCGCCGCGGCACCACTTTGGTTGGCACCGGGCGGACATCTGCTCGTCGAAACTAGCGAGCGGCAGTCGGCGCAGACTATCGAAATCTTTGCTTGCAATGGGCTTATTCCGCAAGCGGTCAATTCCGACGAATTGGATGCCACCGTCGTTATTGGAACCAGGCCCGCCCTCTAAAGCGGGTTGGGTGGCTAGCCTTGTCCGCAATTAAAAGTGATACTTGCTGGCGGGGGAGCCTGTAAAGAACCGTAAATAATTTAAAGTGCCAAAATGATCGTTTATTCCACTTTATATTTATACAAAAATTTTTCTTTATTTTTATAAATTTAATATTTGGGAAGCCTTATTAATATCTTCCTTTTTAACATTAATCTTATAATGCCTCTGACGGTCCCCTCCGAACATAATCGTTTTCAAATAATTTTGTATCTTTATGCATTTGTTTCAAAAACTCGAAACATGGAAAATATGTAGAAATAATTAAATAAACGGTTATTTTTCAGTTTTCTTCGTAAGTGCTTTCAAGAAAATTCTCTTGACCTCGACGAATTTCGACAATATAATTTTAAAAGTGAAATTTTTTAGATAATTTAATTGTAAAATATTGGAGGAAGTTATGAGCAATTTTTTTAGAAAAAAGTCTATACACACCATGATTGCCCAGAGCCGGAAAGTTGAATTAAACCGTACATTAGGTTTATTTGATTTGATCTTTCTAGGTGTAGGATGTGTTATTGGGACAGGTATTTTTGTTGTGACAGGTGTAGTAGCTGCACAGAGTGCAGGACCGGCTATTATAATTTCATTTATTATTGCAGGAATTGCCTGTGCGTTAGCAGCCCTTTGTTATGCGGAATTTTCTTCAGCAGTTCCGGTCTCAGGAAGTGTTTATACATACACTTATGCAACAATGGGTGAAATCTTTGCCTTTTTAATTGGTTGGGACCTAATGCTGGAATATGTTTTGGCTATATCTGCAGTGGCAACTGGATGGTCTGCCTATTTTCGTTCTTTAATAGAAGGATTCGGTTTTCATTTCCCCTCATTACTATCATCTGCTCCCGGGACAGGGAAGGGCGGAATAGTGGATTTACCCGCAATCATCATTATTCTATTGATTACGGCACTAGTCAGCATTGGTGTAAAAGAAAGCACACGTTTTAATAATGTAATGGTTTTTATTAAACTAGTCGTTATAATTTCATTTATTTTCGCAGGAATAGGATATGTTAAACCTGAGAATTGGACACCATTTGCCCCTTTTGGATTTCAGGGTATTGTCACAAGCGCTGCAACGGTTTTCTTTGCGTATATAGGGTTTGATGTCATTGCTACGGCTTCAGAGGAAGTTAAAAACCCAAAACGCGATATGCCAATTGGTATTATTGGATCGTTGGCGATTTGTACTATTTTATATATGGCTGTATCACTTGTTTTAACCGGTATGGTTCCTTATACTCACTTAAATGTTGGCGATCCCGTTGCACTCGCACTTAAATTTGTTGGCCAAAATCAGCTAGCGGGCATAATTTCCGTAGGGGCTGTGGCAGGGATTACAACTGTTTTGCTTGCGTTAATTTATGCACAAGTCCGCTTATCTTATTCAATGAGCCGTGATGGATTACTTCCGAAAGGACTTGCATCTGTCCATAAGAAATATAGAACACCATATTCAAATACTTGGTTAACCGGTTTTGTTGCTGCAGGAATTGCGGGATTTGTCGATTTAACCACACTTGCACATCTGGTTAATATGGGTACACTTGCCGCATTCACGTTAATTTCGATTGCCATTATTATATTAAGGAAGAAACACCCTGAACTAAAGTCCACATTCCGTGTACCGTTTGTTCCTGTCCTCCCGGCAATTAGTGCATTATTTTGTATCTATTTATCCATTAGCTTGCCCGCGATTACATGGATCTCGTTTCTGATTTGGCTTTTAATTGGAACATTAGTTTATTTCTTTTATGGAAGAAAGCATAGCCATTTAAACAAGGAACACTAATAGAAATACGTGATATGATGGAGGTTTATATCACTAAAAAGGACAATTTCCTACTAATGTAGGTGATTGTCCTTTTGTTTTTTTGTGGTCACAGCAAGTTTTTAGAGGGTATTTATTACATTTCTACATTCGATTTCACAAAACAAGGAAAATGCCATTGAAAAGACTTCACTTACTCATTTATATTTTTTAAAGCAATCTTAACAATGTCTCAATAATAGATTAACAATTTTAAATTATTGTTATAACTAGTAAAACATTAAAATCTAATGAGAATTGTATTAGGTTTTAATGAGAATTTAAAGGGGGATACTGAATTTTTTTTAGGTCAAACTCAAGATTAGGATTGACCGCTAAGAAGAGCTTTCTAACCAGGCGAAATGTGAATATTTTAATGGAAAAATATTCCTAAAATCGAATTATATCAGGAGGATTAATCATGAAAAAACATCGTATTGGCAAAAAAGGTGCTACTTTTGCATTAGCACTGGCACTAACCATTCCAGCCGTAACACCTGCTGCGGCCAGTAATGGACATGTTACAATTGATTCCGTAAGGTTTAATGGAATGGAAGCCCCTAAAACTATTGAGCAAATGGTTCAAACCTATACAAACGCATCTTTAGATGTAAAGTATAGTAATGGAGATGTGAAGAACTTCCCACTTTCCTATAAACGACTTTTCAAATCTGAAGACAAAGTGGCTCTAAACAAAGGTGAATTAATTCCGGCAGGGACACCGATTGATGTTAATGGTAATCCCATCATGGATACCAGTGTTGAAGGTAAGCCTACATATTTTGTATCCGATGCTCCCGATTCAAATAGTTTATTGAATCCGATTAATGGACAACTATACATGGTAACCCATTATGAATACCAAACCATTGATGCTGCCGGTAAATCCGCCTATGGAATTGTTCCTGCTTCCATGTCATTATCCACTTTAAATCAAGATAAGAAAACCGGCGAACTAACACCTAAAGAGGTTAAGAAAATTGACTTTTCAAGCGTGAATGGACTTTGGATTCCATGTAATGGTTCACTTTCACCTTGGAATACACACCTTGGTTCAGAAGAGTATGAGCCGGATGCCCGCAGTTTTGAGCTTGATCCAAGTTCATCTGCAAGAACCTCAGTCGAAAGCTTCGCCAAGCTTTATTTTGGAGACAAATCAAAAGCAAACCCATACTTTTATGGATATATACCTGAAATTAAGGTAGGGGAACAAGGATCTGTATCTGTTTCAAAACATTACAGTATTGGGCGTTTTTCTCATGAGTTAATGAAAATGATGCCTGATAAACGTACGGCCTTCTTTGGAGACGATGGTTCATATACAACGATGTTCATGTATGTAGCAGATAAAGAAGAAGATCTATCATCAGGTACGCTATATGCCGCAAAATTTCACCAAACCGGTACTGAGAATGGCGGCGCAGGAAATTTAGAATGGATCAAACTTGGTCATGCAACTGATAAGGAGATTAAAGCCATAATCGACAGCGGCATTAAGTTCAGCGATATTTTCGAAACTTCTAATGCACCAAAAGAGGGCTTTAATGCCATTAAGCAATATTCATTTGGGAAAACGGAATACCTAAAACTAAAACCGGGCATGGAAAAAGCGGCTGCTTTTTTAGAGTCACGCCGTTATGCTGCCATGCTGGGCGCTACATCTGAATTTAACAAAATGGAGGGTGTCACCTTAAACGAAAAGGATAAGAAAGTATACATTGCGATTTCAGATCAAAGTAATGGAATGCTTGCTAATCCCGCAGATCCAACTGATGATATGAAACTATCAAAAATTAAATCCGGTGTAACGTATCAATTGGACTTAACAAATGAACAAAAAGACAGTACAGGGAAAAAGATAGATAGCGAATATGTTGCGGCTAAAATGTCAGGTTTAATTGCCGGTAAAGATATGCCATCCTCAGATGCATACGGAAATACAGCAGATGTAAATTCAGTAGCCAATACAGATAATTTAAGCTATTCCGAAGCACTAAGAACTTTATTTATTGGCGAAGATAGCGGAATGCATACCAATAACTTTGTGTGGGCTTATAATGTTGATACGAAGGAACTATCAAGGATTTTATCCGTTCCTGCAGGTGCAGAATCAACTGGTTTATTTGCAGCGGATAACCGTAAAGGATTCTCTTATATTATGAGTAATTTCCAGCATCCCGGTGATGAATTAGAAGGGAAGAAGATTACAGCAGTTGACAAAACTGCATTAGAACAAGCGATGGAAAAGGCAATCGGAATTGATCGTACCGGTGGAGTAGGGTATATTTCCGGATTACCTTCGCTAGAAGACTTACAAAATAAAAATCGGGATGTAAACAGTCTATTTCATACAAAATAAACAGATTTTTATACTATTTCTAAAAGATTAACGTTTTAACTCCGGTAATCTATGGATTGCCGGAGTTTTTTAGAAAAAATTTATTTTTTTAAGTAACAAAAATACACGTTTGTTCAACATTAAAGTCTTTTCTTAAATGAAGTTACTGGAGATCTAAGACTTCCTACCACGACTATGCTGCTGCAGATTCTTCCGTAATATCTCTCCGAGTGAAAGTAAGGTATCCGACAAGGATAACGATAAGTATCGTTAGGAAAAGACTGACAGGACCTTCCCCAAACCCAACTCCACCGTGCTTAGGAGACGCCGAGATCCAGTCCGAAAACGAGGCCCCTACGGGACGCGTCATAATGTAGGCAAACCAGAAAGCAAAAATCTCATTTAGACCAAATAACCAATAGCCTATAGCCGGAATTGCAAGTAAGGCGGCAAACACTACGCCCGAAGAGAAGTAACCCAAGTGCATGGTTGATGCAGTCATGTCTCCTGCAGCAGTTCCGAGCGCGAATGTTCCCAGTACGGTAATCCAGTAAAAAGCCTCACGGCGGAATGTGTAGATACTGTGTATTGCTAATGTCTTCTCGAATGCGTACCAGATTACGAAGATAGCAGCCAACACAAATGTAAAGAACGTTGTTGATACAACGTATGGGATGCCCAATATAACGTGGACAACATCAGCGGCCATCGTGCCAAATATGCTGACCATGACGACAACTAACCAGTAGATCCATGGTACATAACGGCGAACTGAAAACTGCATTACTAACGAGCCTACCAGTACAATTCCCGCGAGAGCTACTGCAATTATCGGATTTATATGGTTTACTAGATAATCAGAGAATACTTCACCCATTCCAGTGGTCAACACCTTGGTAATCCAAAAGAAAACCGTTATTTCAGGAACTTTAGTCAAGATTCGCTGCGCATGTTGTTTGGATATTGATAAGGATTTTTTCTTTTTAATAGAAATAGATGGATTCTTTGCCAACTTGCAGTCTCCTTTTTTATTTAAACTAGTAGTAATACCTTCATAAAATTTACTTTAAAATAGTGTTTTTAATTTTATATAAAAATCATATTAAAAAAATATAAATTATTTATTAAATTACTGACAAACGATTAGCTAAGCTATTTTTTTCTCCAACAACAACATAGTTTTTTAAAGCCGGTAAAAAATAATCTCCTAACAAAAAAAGGCTTAAAAATAAGCCTCTCAAAAGTTTAATCTAATTCAATTTTCTTAATCTGTAAGAAGTTTTGAATTCCAATTTCAGCTGAATCTAATTTTCCATCAATGTATCCATAAGGATCAAATGTTTCAATATGTCCTTCTAATTGTTGTTCCATGATATCAAATAGCATCCCGGAAACTCTACATAGTTGATCAATAATATTTAACAATTGAAGCTCAACGACACCTGCTTTTGCTCTAGAATTAGCATGTGTAGCTTGATAAAAGATGGAATTAATTCTTTGATTTAATGCTATGATGTCATCAAGAGTAAATTTATCTTTCAAAGTAGCCATTTACGATACCTCCTAAGAATATTTACAGTATAAAGTTATTCTTAGAGATAAGAGGATAGAATAAAATGGCAGGTTTCTTTACAAGGAATTTACCAAGTTACTTAAATTTATATAATTTATAACATCGTTATTAAAGTGTTGTCGAAAAAATGAATCTTAAATTCTTTCCCAATCATTTATCTGTTTTACGGGACACGAAAATAAGGGTGTCGACCAAAGGTACAACGTTCCAAAACCCGTGCCCCATTTTCAACATTTTAATCTTCGACTATGCTTTATCACGATTTCGATTTCTGCCTGATATTAATTTTAAAATAATCAACACTACTGCTATTACGAGTAGAATGTGTACAATGCCTCCCACAAGATGAAACATTAACCCAAGCACCCAAAACAAAATCAATAAACCAATAATCGTCCAGAGCATTGTTTTCCCTTCTTTCTATTGATTCTTATATAAGTTATTTTTCCAAAAACTTCTATATTTAATATGCAGATGAAAATCGATGAATCGTTTAAAACTTAATATAATTGGTAATGATACCAAAATATGAAATAGTAACTAAAGTTCATTAAAACATGGGGAACTGGAGGGAATTAATTGAAGAAACTTCGTAATGTCATTATTATTGGATTTATTTTGGTAATTGCGGCAATTACCAATCCTTCAAAAGAAAAGTTTGTCATTTGGGCAAAGGATCAATTGAAAGGTAAATATAATAATGGATTGGTAAATATGGGTATAGAAGTTTTGGGAGATGGAGTCATCAACTCTGTAACCAACTCAAGTAACTATGTTTTCTTTACAGTTTATGATTCCAAAATATCAGCTTCAAAGGATATTAAAGTTTTAGGTATTTTTAACAATTTTATTCCTTTGTCAAATTCAAGTGGTGGAAATGGTTCTTCATGATATTGGCAAAAGCATCCCCTGGCCCATTTAGGATCGGTGGGATTTTTTTAAGACAATTTATTACAGTTCTTAATGAGTCACCAATGTTTTGGATTGCAACAGGAACGTAATTAGATTTATTTAACAATCCCAATTGTAGTAGGGTAAGATTAGATGTGACGAAAAGCCAAGATGGATGGATACCGATTCCATTTTCACAAGTTATTTATCTAGAGTCAAAAGAAGTACGCGGAAGGATCATCTACATAAAAAGGATGTGGATATGGCGATAAGGTGATAATTCAACCGAGTATTTGAAAATAAAACAGTTATTACAAAGCGAATTCGATGATTATTCGGACAAGCAGGAAATTTCTTGTGATAGTCCGAATGCGGGGCTTATTCGGACAGGCAAGCAGAAAATTGCCTAGTCTAGTCCGAATGTGAGTGGTATTCGGACAGGGCAAGCAGGAAAATGCCGATGCTAGTCCGAATGTGAGGCTTATTCGGACAGGCCAAGCAGAAAATTGCCTAGTCAAGTCCGAATGCGGGGCTTATTCGGACAGGCCAAGCAAAAAATTGCCGATGCTAGTCCGAATGTGAGTGGTATTCGGACAGGGCAAGCAGGAAATTGTCGATGCTAGTCTGAATGCGGGGCTTATTCGGATCGGGCAAGCAGGAAAATGCCGATGCTAGTCCGAATGTGAGGCTTATTCGGACAGGCCAAGCAGAAAATTGCCTAGTCAAGTCCGAATGCGGGGCTTATTCGGACAGGCTAAACAAGAAAATGCCTAGGCTAGTCCGAAAGTGAGTGGTATTCGGACAGGCCAAGCCGAAAGTTGCCTAGGTTAGTCCGAATGTAAGTGGTATTCGGACAGGTCAAGCAGGAAATCTAGTTAAATGGATGGTTTCTGCGTCAAACCAGTAAAATTTTTTGGAGCGTAAATAGAATGGATAATAATAGAATTCAAACATGTACAAATATAATTAAGAATGCGAAGAATATCGTGGTTTTAACTGGGGCTGGAATTAGTACTGAATCGGGAATAAAGGACTTTCGCTCAAGAACAGGAATTTACAGAATGGCACCGGAATACATCCTTTCCCTTGATTATTTTGTTAAGTATCCAAGAAAGTTTTATCAATTTGCTGTGGAAAATCTTTACAATCCAGACGCCGTTCCAAATAAAGGCCATGAAATCTTAGCAAAATGGGAAAAAGAAGGTAATGTAACGCATATTATCACGCAAAACATCGATGGTCTCCATCAAAAAGCGGGGAGCAACCATGTGATTGAGTTCCATGGAACAATGAAGACAGCTTCTTGCATGAATTGCGGAAAACTCTATACAACTGAAGAAATAGTTAGTCGTCTGAATACGATTGATGATTTTTATGTCTGTGACCATTGTGTTACCCTACATAAAAAAGATCGATATATCAAACCGGATGTAGTTTTGTTTGGTGATACAGGTGAATGGTTCACACCTGAAGGTTTTAACACGATAATTAATATGATTCAACAAGCAGATTGCCTTTTGGTGTTAGGTACAAGCCTAATGGTAACTCCATTCTCAAATTTCCCGCAATATAGAGGGCAAGGGATGCCACTGATTATTATTAACAAAGGTGAAACCCCTTACGATGGTACATCACATACATATGTAATCCAGGAATCCATTGGAAATACGTTGGTACAAATAGATAAGAATTTCGGAAAATGAAGAAACATATCTTGATCCAACATGTGGGAGATTGGCACGCTATAGGACATGATAACCGGATAGAGAGAAACCGCTGTAAAAACTGTATTGGGTTGATAACCCGGCTAGAAGAAGAAATAATCATAAAAAAACCCTTCTCACTCGAGAAGGGCTTACTCTTTCTTTTGTATATACCATCCATCAGGTAATTTTTCTAAAAGGAAAATATCTTCATTAAATTTTCTTCGTAGTACTTTATATTCCTCATTTTCAAATTTAACCTTTGATACTATAATTTTTTTTAGCGTTATTTCAGGTTTATCTAATTCAAATAACAAATCATCAATCATAAAAAAGGTTCTTTGACGTTTCATTTTCCACTTTCTCCCCTTTATATTTCTTACGTATAGAATTAGTCAAAAATGAAAAAAACCCTTGTTCAAATTTTGTAAATTAAAAAGTTCTTTAGAAAGTAAAAAGAGGAAACCGCAATAATGTAACATTGTGGTTTCCTAAGAAAAAAGCTATTAGGCAATGAAATTATAGAATTAAAGTGCATAGATTTTCAACTACCTTGTTAGATTATCTGACGTACTTTTTTCATTATATCCTTGGTTAATTATTTTTTAGACTTTAAAATTACCATGGTGTATAAAGTGCTTTTCGGTAATGTAGCGAACATAAACCGAAATCTCATTCCCATTTAGATCGACCCTGATTTGCAGCAATACATTTAGATAGGCATCGAAGTGAAGAGAATTGCCGTGACGGCCTGCGTACTTAGAATTAATAAAGCCAATTTCTTTCAAAATAGATGTTATTTTATGAATTAATTCAGTTTCATAGTCAGCTTTTAAATTATCTATACACGGTTCCAGATAGGTGATAGATGGATTTTGATTTTCCAAAGGATAAATCCATACTTCTTCAAATCCGCTCTCTTTCAAATAATCATACTCTTTTTGAAGCTGTTTAAGAGCATTTACCTTTGTTTCCGCTTTAACAAAACCTAAAACCTGAAAGTTTTCAATGCCTTTTTCATTCGGGGTGGTGGTGATACCTTCGGGGGAAATAACAATCCAATCTTTCATATTATTCTACTCCTCAAGAATTCAAAGTTTAGGTAAAATCTTCAACGGGAAACATCAATGTGTTCACCAGGCGGGCAATTTTATTCACTCCAACACCGTTCCTTGTATTACTTTCCCGTATTTTTATTTTTGACAAATTGTCTCTCGTTAATTCAAAATTCAAAATTTTTATAAAATATCTCGGGAGAGATCCTTAATAATTTACTCGAAGGGTAAGAAGGAACTGACAAGAAACTAAGGCCAATAATAGATAAACTCATTCATAAAAATTTTAAATTGTTCTGTATTTTATTTATTTTTTTCAAATTAAAATGGTAAACTAGTAAATAAACTATTTAAAGTGAGGAGACAGCATGATTAAAGCAATTTTTTTTGATTTAGATGATACCCTGCTTTGGGATCAAAAAAGCATAAAGGAAGCCTTTATCGCTACGTGTAAATATGCTGAAGATCGTCATGGGATAGACCACAAGCAACTTGAGGATGCAGTTCGAGAAGCAGCAAGAAACTTGTACTCTTCCTATGAATTTTATCCGTTCACACAAATGATTGGTATCAATCCATTTGAAGGATTATGGGGTAATTTTTTGGATCAACATCATGATGATTTTAAAAAAATGAAGGAAGTCGTACCCACCTACCGTAAAGACGCTTGGACGACAGGATTAAAGACAATGGGCGTGGATGACCCGGACTTTGGATATGAGTTAGCGGAACGCTTTCCTCAAGAGCGGAGGAACCTTCCGTTTGTGTACGAAGAAACTTTTAAAATTCTTGATGCTTTAAAAGAAAATTATCAGCTCCTTCTTTTAACAAATGGTTCACCAGACCTTCAAAATACGAAACTAACGATTACACCGGAGCTTGTTCCTTATTTTGATCAGATTGTCATATCCGGTGATTTCGGAAGAGGGAAACCCGATCCATCCATTTTTGAACATGCCTTGTCACGTATGTCCATCGAAAAGGATGAGGCTATCATGGTCGGGGATAACCTGATGACAGATATTCTTGGCGCTAATCGTGCCGGAATTAAATCTGTATGGATAAATCGTCATAACAAAGAGCGTAATGAAGTGATTCCAACATACGAAATTAAGCATTTGGAAGAGCTTTATACCATATTAGAGGAATTAAAAGAGAAATAGGAAAGAAAAACAGTTCAATAAAGTAAATGGGTTAATAACAATGGCCATAAATATACGGTGTATATTTATGGCCATTTTACTTTAATTAATGGTTTGCAGAAAGCAACAATCGTTACACCATTATATTTATATCTTGTCCTAGTAAAATCGCCGTTTCAGAATAACTCCTTTTTCATTTACTATTTGTATATAGGATAAAGGAAGTGGTTTTTTTGCCAAAAGTTTTTTCCGATACAGATGTAATTGATATTTGGACAAGTGTAGATGGGGGACCAAAAAGTAGGATGCATTTTCAGCTTACCACTGAATGTACAACAGTTGGTGAATTAACCACGATTATTTACACCATAACCAATTATCTGGATTCAAACGCGACAATATTTGATCTTATTGTTGATGATCAAATATTTACGTTTGATTCCGGCATCAATCCCGGAAGTATAGGCACGGTTAGATTCAAAAGAAAGGGTACTTTCGGACCTGCACTCGCCAGTGTAGCTGTTCAGAGTGGAAGCGTAGAATTCGAATTCGGTTCGATATGTACGGCTGTTTTAACCGGATATAGCAGTAATTCTGCTACCTAGAATTAATTTAATAATTTAATAATTTACTAACCTGAAGGCCTTTCTTATAAGAGGTCTTTTTGTTATGAAAGTAAACAATTCGATCCGGTTTATTTGTGTATTGGCAATTACTTGGGGGAGGTAAGTTATTTATGATTTATGTTTTTTAATTTATGGTATCAATTATTAATATTTTTAATAATTGATATTATTAATTCCTACTTGACTAATAGGAATTGTAAAGATACGATAACATTAATAAATTATTTAAATAGCAAGAATTGTCGAAACCAGCTATTATTAAGAGAATGGTGTACGATATTTTTTTATTTCTTTGTGAGGTGGATATAGTTGCAACTTCAGGTAATGAACAGTCCCTTTAATCAGGAGCAGGCAGAGCTCCTTAACCGCCTTCTGCCAACATTGACAGATTCACAAAAAGTTTGGCTGAGCGGTTACCTTGCCGCATGTCAGTCCGTAACTGTTCTAGGAACTGCAGAAGCACAGGCTAATGGTCTTGTTTCTCAACCGGCGGGTCAGCCAATTTCAAAAGATGTGACCATTCTTTACGGATCACAATCGGGAAACGCGCGAGGATTAGCTGCGAAAACAGGGAAGACACTTGAGGGGAATGGTTTTCAAGTGACTGTTTCGTCCATGAGTGATTTTAAACCGAATAATCTAAAGAAAGTCCAAAACCTTCTTATTATTGTCAGTACACATGGAGAAGGTGAACCGCCTGATAATGCGATTTCATTCCATGAGTTTCTTCATAGTAAACGGGCACCGAAGCTGGATGGCGTCCATTTTTCTGTTTTAGCACTTGGAGACAGCTCTTATGAGTTTTTCTGTCAGACAGGAAAAGATTTTGATTTAAAGCTGGAAGAGCTTGGCGGTACAAGGCTATATCCGCGATTTGATTGTGACCTTGATTATGATGAGCCTGCAGCTGAATGGCTTGAAGGAGTCCTTAACGGCTTAAATGAAACACAAGGTGGAAGTGCTTCACCTATCTCTGCAGCAGCAACGGTAGCAGTTGAATCAACATACTCAAGAACTAATCCGTTTAAAGCCGAAGTGCTTGAAAACATAAATTTAAATGGCCGCGGTTCGAATAAAGAAACGCGTCACCTTGAAATATCGCTGGAAGGGTCCGGACTTGCATTTGAACCGGGTGATGCCCTCGGTGTTTATCCCGAAAACGACCCGGTGCTTGTCGATATGCTTCTTACTGAAATGAACTGGAAGCCTGAAGAAATTGTGAAAATCAATAAACAGGGCGATACCCTACCACTTAAAGAGGCACTCACAACTCACTTTGAAATTACTGTTTTAACAAAGCCTCTTCTCGAGCAGGTAGCAAAGCTGTCGGCGAATGGGGATTTACAGGAGCTTTTATCACCTGACAATCAGGAAAAATTAAAAGGTTATACCGTTGGGCGTGACTTGCTTGATTTGGTTCGCGATTTTGGTCCGTGGATAGGTTCAGTGCAAGAGTTTGTTTCTATACTACGGAAAATGCCGGCACGTCTTTATTCCATTGCCAGCAGTTTATCCGCAAATCCGGATGAAGTACATTTGACCATTGGAGCAGTAAGGTATGATGCACACGGTAGAGAACGAAATGGCGTTTGCTCTATTTTAGCTGCAGAACGTCTACAGCCTGGCGATTCCCTTCCAATCTTCATTCAGCATAATGAAAACTTTAAGCTGCCTAAGAACCCTGAAACGCCGGTTATAATGGTTGGGCCGGGGACAGGTGTTGCACCGTTCCGCTCGTTTATGCAGGAGCGTGAAGAAGTTGGAGCAGAAGGGAAGTCATGGATGTTCTTTGGCGATCAGCATTTTGTGACGGATTTCCTTTACCAAACTGAATGGCAAAAGTGGCTGAAGTCAGGCGTGTTGACAAAAATGGATGTCGCGTTTTCACGTGACACAGATAAAAAGGTTTATGTACAGCACCGCATGCTTGAACACAGTAAAGAATTGTTCAAGTGGTTGGAAGAAGGAGCAGCGTTTTACATTTGCGGCGATGAGAAACACATGGCACATGACGTCCATAATGCTCTAATTGAGATTATCGAAAATGAAGGCGGCATGAGCCGTGAAAAAGCGGAAGAATATCTTGCCGATATGCAGCAGCAAAAACGTTACCAGCGTGATGTATACTGATTTGGGATTGAAAGGAGTTTTTTCAACATGGTCAAAACAATTTTAAAAGCGCCGGAAGGCCCGCCAAGCGATGTTGAGCGTATTAAAAGAGAAAGCAACTATTTGCGCGGCACACTGAAGGAAGTAATGTTGGATCGGATCAGTGCAGGTATTCCTGATGATGATAACCGCCTCATGAAGCATCATGGCAGCTATTTGCAGGATGACCGTGATCTCCGTAATGAGCGCCAAAAGCAAAAGCTTGAACCTGCGTATCAGTTCATGCTGCGCGTTCGATTACCTGGCGGTGTGGCAACACCGGCTCAATGGCTTGTCATGGACGAACTAGCTCAGAAAAACGGTAACGGCACCTTAAAATTGACTACACGCCAGACATTTCAAATGCATGGTATCTTAAAATGGAATATGAAAAATACGATTCAGGAAATCCATTCGACCCTGTTAGATACGATTGCGGCTTGCGGCGATGTGAACCGGAACGTATTGTGCACATCGAATCCATATCAATCGGAGATCCATTCAGAAGTATATGGTTGGGCAAAAAAATTGAGTGATGACTTATTACCTCGAACAAGAGCCTATCATGAAGTATGGCTGGATGAAGAAAAAGTAGCGGGTACACCGGAAATCGATGAAGTTGAACCAATGTATGGACCCTTGTATTTACCGCGGAAGTTCAAGATTGGTATTGCTGTTCCGCCGGAGAATGATATTGATGTCTTTTCGCAAGATCTTGGATTGATTGCGATTGTGGAAGATGGAAAGCTGTTAGGTTTTAACGTGGCTATTGGCGGAGGAATGGGCAGTTCCCACGGTGACACGGCAACGTATCCACAGCTCGCCAAAGTCATCGGTTTCTGTACGCCTGAGCAGGTCTATGATGTAGCAGAGAAAACAATAACGATTCAACGTGACTACGGAAACCGTTCCGTCCGCAAAAATGCACGCTTCAAATATACCGTTGACCGCCTAGGACTTGAAACAGTCAAAGAAGAACTTGAAAACCGCCTTGGCTGGAAACTGGATGAAGCGAAGCCATATCATTTTGACCATAACGGTGACCGTTACGGCTGGGTGAAAGGCGTTGACGGAAAATGGCATTTTACACTATATATTCAAAATGGCCGCGTCGCAGATTTTGCTGATTACAAGCTAATGACCGGTTTACGTGAAATCGCAAAAATTCACACGGGTGAATTCCGTTTGACAACGAACCAAAACGTAATCATTGCTAATGTATCCAGCCAGAAAAAGAAAAAAATAATCGAACTGATTGAACAATATGGTTTAACGGATGGTAAGCATTATTCAGCACTCCGCCGTAGCTCAATGGCTTGCGTCGCACTTCCAACCTGCGGATTGGCGATGGCGGAAGCAGAACGCTATTTACCTGTGTTGATCGATAAGATTGAAACCATAGTTGAAGAAAACGGCTTACGGGACAAAGAAATCACCATCCGTATGACCGGATGTCCAAACGGCTGTGCCCGTCCGGGACTCGGCGAAATTGCTTTTATGGGTAAAGCAGTTGGGAAATATAACATGTACCTAGGTGCAGCCTTTGATGGCAGCCGTTTAAACAAAATGTACCGTGAAAACATCGGTGAAGAAGAAATTTTAAGCGAATTGCGTGTACTTCTTTCCCGTTATGCAAAGGAACGTGAGGAAGGCGAGCACTTCGGTGACTTTGTCATCCGCGTTGGTATCATTAAAGCAACAACTGACGGTACGAATTTTCATGATTGATCAAGAATCACCGGAGACAGGATGAATTCCTGTCTCTTTTTACTGTAGGTCTATTATTCTTTAATAAACATGAAATAGAGTGTTTATTAATAATTCTAGCCTTTACATTTGCGGGAGGCATTTTTTATGAAAGATTTTTTTGAAAGCGCATACATTTAATTAAAGGAAGGAGGTGTTGCAGTTGCTATATCCGTTTGGTTTTGATTATATTAAATACCTTAACGATGAAAAATCTTATGGGATGACTTACGATCAATGGAAAAATAAGAATAGGGATGACGATCCGGAAAAATGCACTCGGTGTGGAAACGGTAAAGACTTTAGCAATATTTGTCCTAAATGTAAGTATTAAGCGCCTAAAGGCGTTTTTTTTATGATTTAATTTTTTACTGTACCGTAAATTGCAAAAAGATTCATAAATACACCTAGGTAGAAGGGACATAAAAAAACGCCATTTCTGGCGTTATGATAATTGATCATTATTAAGCCGGTTATTGTTATTTATCATATTTTTTACATCTTGTGAAATTTTATCAAAAGTTTGATTTACCCTATTCATTATTGCGTCTTGGTCAATATCATTGTTTGGATCATAACCGTTTTGATTATTGGTTTTTTCCATGTTCTTCACCTCCGTTTCAATTAATATGGTGTATACTTAAAACATTTATTACGCGAAAAAGTGACTATATTTCTAAAAAATAGTAAAAATTTGCGAAAAATCTCAAAGTTTAATTGACGATGATAATCATTATCGTTTATATTTAACTACAAAGATATTGATAATCATTATCATTTAAATTTTCAAGTTTTTTTAGGTCGGGGAGCATATTATTTCAAAAATCATAATGATTTTAACGACAGTATGTACGGGAAGAAAGAAGAAATGGCGAATACCCGGCAAGCAGAATTAAAGAAATGAGAGGTGAGGATTTCCAAAAAATTGATCTAATCTCTATGGAAGAAAAGCCGCAGTGATTGGTTCTTGCGATTCAGCTTATACTTTATCATATTAATTATTTTGGTGGAAAGTAGGTTTTTTAAGAAATGCGGAAAGTAATTGGGAAAATTCATTTATGGTTGAGCCTGTTAGTTGGGATTTTTATTGTACTTATCGGATTAACGGGAAGTATACTTGTCTTTGAACCAGAATTAAATTACATAATACACCCGGATTTGTATAAAGTAACCCAGAGTAAAAAAGTTACTTATCAACAAGCATTGAAAAATGTATCACATACATATTCAAAAGGGAAAATAGATCGTGTATATACACCAAATAAACCAGATGCTAGAGGAGTTTACTTGTTTCATCTTATCGAAGGTGGGAAACAGCAAACAATATATGTAGATCCAGGAACAGGACAGATAAATGGAACATTGGGGGATAAAGCATTTTTTAATATCATCCTTGATTTTCACAAATCTTTGCTTCTAGATAATTTCAAAGGTGAAAATATTGTCGGAATAATTGGATTTCTATTCTTCTTTATCACTTTGACCGGAGTATATTTATGGTGGCCAGGGATAAAAAAGTGGAAAAGTGGTTTTAGAATGAGACTTAGCCAAAACGCTTATGTAAAGAAATATGATTTACATAAAGTCATCGGAGGAGTGTCCATTCCATTTTTATTGCTCGTTTCATTAACGGGAGCTCTTTTTGCTTACGATGATACAATTTTCGATTGGTTTGGTGGAAAGGCAAAAGTAACACCTCCAAAAGAGAACCTTATTTCTGAACCTCTTCCATCTGAAAAGCTTCCACTGGATCAATTATTAAGTATTGCTGAAAAAGAAGTACCTAAGGGAACTATTACACAAATTAGAATACCGGAAAAAAAGGTGAAAGGTATGTCTGAAGGGGCAGTAGAAATTCGTCTTAGTCGTTCTTATGATCCGGGGGATGGAAGCCTACGATTATGGTTAGACCAGTATAGTGGAAAAATAGTAGGAAAGCTAGATCCAGAAATAAACAGTGGGTTGCTTTATCAAATATGGCATCTGCCATTGCATACAGGTAGTTTTGGTGGTTTATTTACCAAAATTTTATATGCGATCGGTGGGCTTACTCCATCCGTTTTAATGGTTACCGGGACTTATATATGGTGGTATAAAAAAAGGAACAGACAGAAACAAAAAAAGAGATCGGTACAGGCTGCCTAATCATCAAGATAAAAAAGTTGAGTCTAAAAAAATCTATCCCTACTAAAGTAAAAAAATGAGTTATTTACGTTCGTAAAGTACAACCTAAAATCGAAGGAATTTGAAACAGTTATTTTAAAATGTAAAGGGTCCTATTATAATTTTACATCGTTAATTCGATATTTTGTAAAAGAGGTCAGGATAATGTTCCTGACTTCTTTTTGTACCTTGTCAATGTTTTTTTATTTATAACTATCCACCATTTAAATATAAAGAATATATAAGGAAATAATACCAAATAATACTACTTAAGAAATTATGTGCTCTATACTGTTTGAAAAAAGGATATTTCGCTTCTGCTGCTGATTAAATGCATTTATAGGTGATGAAAATGTGGAAATCGATTGTTTCTTATCTTCCTGGCTGGATCGTTTTTATGCAAGCATTTATTACATTTCTGATTCCTTTTACAATCTCCGGATTATTTAAATGGATCCGCTCAACAAAGGAGGATCAATGAAAATGAAAGGACGGAAATGGGGGAGGAGCCACCTCAAAAAACTGGACAATCAACTTGATCAAACACGAGAAGCAGAGCCTACTCAACAAGATTCAACCTGTCATTTTACCGGAGAATTTTCCTTAGATATGAATCTTGTCAAGCAAGAAATCGGTCATAACTCGGATGTTCACTTTCGGGAATTTTATCTAGGGAATACCGGTATTCGAGCGGCAATCATTTTTATTGACGGGCTGTCAGATAAAGACCTCATCGACCAATCCATTATGAAAACACTTATGGTCGATTTTTCCATGGTATACAACCATGAGCAATCTCCCATGAAAGGGATCGCTTTAAAAGACTTTATTAAAAATCAAGTCCTTACTATTAGTCTTATAATAGAAGTACATACCTTAAACGATTTAGTCTCTAAAGTATTGACCGGCTCGACTGCACTGTTAGTTGATGGAGTATCGACTGTGCTTATTCTTGGAACAGCCAAAGGGAAATCTCGCAGTATTGAAGAACCGGTTTCAGAGGCTTTAGTAAGAGGGCCAAGGGTAGGGTTCACTGAAACATTAAGCGATAATACTGCTCTTTTGCGGCAGCATGGGGATAATCGGAACCTTTCGATGATTAATTTTCAAGTAGGAGAGCGTGCCAAAAAAAAACTCGTAATCGTTTATATCAAAGAGATTGCTGATTCCGATTTGGTAGAAGAGGTCAAGGAAAGAATCAAGAAAATTAGTATAGATGATGTACCGGAATCCGGCTATATAGAGCAACTAATCGAAGATAATTACTTAAGTCCTTTCCCTCAGGTCCAAAATACAGAACGTCCCGACCGTGTAATTAGTGCCTTGATGGAAGGACGGGTGGCGATCTTGTTGGACGGAACACCTTTCGCTTTGATTGTTCCGGTTACATTTAGCATGACGTTACAATCACCGGAAGACTATTATGAAAGGTGGATTCCAGGAACATTCATCCGTTTACTTCGGTATCTGGCTGCCACTCTGGCACTTTTCACACCTGCACTGTATATTGCCTTTATCTCGTTTCATCCGGGATTGATTCCAACTAAGTTAGCCCTATCCATTATGGGGTCGAGGTCAAATGTTCCATTTCCGGCTCTAATCGAAGCGTTATTTATGGAAATATCAATCGAAATTTTGAGGGAAGCAGGACTCCGATTACCGAAGCCAATTGGTCCGGCAATGGGAATCGTCGGCGGGTTAATCATCGGTGAGGCGGCTGTACAAGCAGGGATTGTTAGCCCCATTTTGGTAATTATCGTGGCGTTAACTGCAATTTCATCGTTTTCCATTCCTCAATATAGTGCCGGGATTACATTACGTATTCTTCGGTTCGCAGCCATGCTCTGTGCTGCCATACTTGGAATATATGGAGTCATTCTATTTTTCCTTTTCATGACCAGTCATTTAGCAAAACTAAAAAGTTTTGGCGTCTCTTATATGAGTCCAGCTGTTCCTTACCGGTTAAGTGAGTGGAAAGATTTAATGGTACGCATGCCCCTAATGATGATGAAACGACGTCCAAAAATGATGCATACGAAAAATCCTATTCGTAAAGGATAACCTACTGTGAAGGGAAGATGAATGGGTGATTGTCAATCCAAAAGATCGAATTACCACAGCTCAAGCTGCTGTTATCGTCATCAACTGTATCCTTGGTACAGGAATTCTCACCCTCCCCAGAGCGGCTGCAGAGAAGGTGCAGACACCTGATGTTTGGATAAGCGTTATTCTAGGCGGCCTAATCGCGATCATCGCAGGGGTGATCATCGCTAAGTTAAGCCAACAATTTCCCCAAAAAACCTTTTATCAATACAGTCAGGAAATTGTCGGGAAATGGGTTGGCGGGTTATTTAGTTTACTTATTATAGGTTATTTTCTTTTAACTTCAGGGTTTCAACTCCGTTCGATGGCAGAAGTAGTAAGATATTTGTTGCTGGAAGAAACCCCTATATGGGCCATCATGATGACATTTATGTGGGTAGGCCTTTATTTGATCATGGGCGGTATTAATCCGATTGCCCGTCTTTTTGAAATTATATTACCGATTACGATCTTGCTTTTTTTGCTGGTAGCTTTTATGAGCCTAAAAATCTTTGAGATCGATAATATTCGCCCGGTATTAGGGACTGGATTCATCCCTGTGTTAAAAGGAGTTAAGTCGACGACTCTAGCATTTACAGGTCCTGAAATCCTGCTGATCGTTATGGCGTATTTGCAAAATCCAAACAAAGCAATAAAAATCGTTTTAGTTGGTGTTTCTGTTCCATTGATTTTTTATGTGATAACCGTTGTGATCGTCATCGGAGCGTTATCCGTCGACGGAGTGGTCACAAGAACATGGCCAACACTTGATTTGATACGAAGTTTCGAGTTAACCGGTTTGATTTTTGAACGGTTTGATTCTTTATTGCTGGTCATATGGATTATGCAAATTTTTACGACCTTTACCGTCAGCTTTTATGTTGCTTCTCTAGGGCTGTCTCAACTCTCGAATAAGAACATTCGGCCATTTATGTATGGTTTACTTCCTATTGTTTACGTCATTTCCAATACTCCCAAAAATATCAATGATCTTTTAAAACTTGGGGATATAATTGGCAATATTGCCTTGTTTTTATTTGGTTTACTACCTTTTCTCCTTCTTATTATCGCAAGATGGAAAGGAAGAAAACAATGAATGCAAATCATAAAAATGGACGATTTCTCTTAGTTTTGCTATCTGTCATTTTACTCTTTTCGCTTACAGGCTGTTGGAGCAGTCATGAAATTGAAGAGTTTAGTCTGGGTGTAGGGGTGGCACTCGATACAGCTAAGAAATCAAATAAAGAGGATAAGGTGAATGAACATAGTGAAGGGGATTCAAAAAGAGGTCAGATTACGACAACTTATCAGCTTATTACCCCTCAAATTGCAAGTTCAAATGCTAACGAAGGCGGATCGCAGCAGCAATCTTATGAAAATATTACTGAAACGGGAGACTCGATTCTTCAAGAGGTTCGGGAATTATCATTAAGAACGGACCATCCTTTTAATGCCAATCACATGAAAGTCATTGTAATCGGTGAAGAACTTGCACGATTGTATAGTTTGGAACAATTACTTGATCTATATCTGCGGGATAATGATTTTAGACCGAGCTGCCTAATATTCATTAGTAAAGGGAGAGCTAGCAATACACTAGTATCTAAGGAAGCAGGAGAAGTTCCGGCATTTCGTCTGTTTGGAATGGTAGATAATGCATATCGAACAACAAGAATTTTGCCTTCTATCCCGATAATTAAATTAGAGGGTAAGTTCCATTCAGGATCCAGTTTTCTTTTACAAAATGTGATTGCAGCAAATAAAGAAGTGAAATTTGTAGGAGCTGCCGTAATAAAAGGAAAGACAAAAAAACTACGTGGTTTTTTGAATGAAAAAGAATTAGAAGGTCTAACATGGCTAACCGGAAAAGGGAAGGGCGGTTTAGTGAAAAGCTATGATCAAAAGACAGGTCAACCAATCATATACGAGATAGAGTCAATGAAAAGTGATATTCAACCTCATGTAGTTGGAAACAATATTTCTTTTGATGTTAAAATTGAGTCTGAAGGACGTATTGCTGAAAATTGGGTTGTCTCGGGGGAACTCTTTAAAAATGTTTTTCTAAAAAAAGCAGAGAAAACGACTGAAAAAAAAGTGGAGCGCTTGGTGAAGAATGTATTAAACAGAACACAACATGAATACAAAGTTGACGTTGCCGGATTTGGCAACAGATTGAGAATTGAGTATCCAAATGAATGGCAAAAGGTCAAAAATAATTGGGATCAAACCTTTAGTAAAGTTCCGATCAGGTATACCGCGAAAATAACCATCAGGGACTATGGGACTTCAGGCTCGAATAAGTAACAGTTAATTCCTTTTGGTTTTTAAAGTAAAATAACATTCGTTCATTGAATAAATAATTTGGATAATAAGAAATGGCAGTAGAGATCATATTTCATTCTCATCTGCCATCTTTTGTTTATTTTTTTACAACCTATTATACTTCTGGTTAAGATGACTGCTCATTCTTCATCTCTTTGGACCTTAAATCTCTTTTTATCCTCACAAAAGCCACAAAGTCCATTAATTCATCGGCTGATAACGGTTCACCGTCTATTGAGAGTGTATGTTCAGAGTTTTTGAAGAGGTCTGTAATCTCTATATGTGGTTGGTCCTTTTCTGTTCGTCCCAATATATAATCTACGGTAGTATCAAATAAATCCGCTATTTGTGACAACGATTGTAATGAAGGTTCACGGTATCCGGACTCATACCCGGCATAGGTGCTCTTTGCAATTCCAAGTTGATCTGCAGTATCCTGCAAGGACCATTTTCGCTCTTTTCTTAATTCTGATAAACGTTGCAGCATACGTCTCAAACTCCATCTCTTTAATATTGAACTCATTATACCACAGGAAAATTGACTAGAACAGAAAAAAGTACGCGAATCGAATACAAAATCTTGATTTATCTTAAAATAGTACTATAATAATTAATATAAATACGCATTACGCGAAAAAAACAACAATTTTTCACTCTATGGAGATGTTGATTATGAAGAAAATATTATTGCTAGCTACTGGTGGAACAATTGCATCTGTGAAAGGAAATGAGGGGCTCGTTCCTGGTTTATCTGCTGAGGAACTGCTTCATTTTTTACCTAGATCATCACAGAATATAGAAATTGACTCGAAAATCTTAATGAACATCGACAGTACCAATATGCAGCCTGAGCATTGGGTAGAAATAGCTACCGCCATCTTTACACATTATGATCATTACGACGGATTTGTGATTACACATGGGACAGATACGTTGGCCTATACATCAGCTGCGCTGTCTTATATGCTTCAAGATTTAGGGAAGCCTGTTGTGTTAACCGGCTCACAGGTTCCGATCAGCTTCAAAAAAACTGATGCAAAGAAAAATGTAGCGGACGCTCTTCGATTTGCATGTGAGGATATTGGCGGAGTGTTCATCGTTTTTGATGGACGGGTCATTATCGGAACAAGAGCCGTAAAAATGAGGACTAAAAGTTATGATGCGTTTGAAAGCGTGAATCACCCTTATGTTGCCAATGTGAATGAAAAAGAAGTAAAATATCATTGGAAACCTACAGCCACCGGAAACATACCTTCACTAAATACTAAATTATGTACAGACGTATTTCTTATGAAACTGTACCCTGGTACAAAACCGGAAATATTTGATTCCCTGAAAAATTTGTATAAGGGAATAATTATTGAAAGCTTTGGCAACGGAGGATTACCTTTTGAAGGACGGAACCTGCTTTCAAAAATTCAAGAGCTTACAGAAGCGGGGATTGCCGTCGTAATCACAACGCAATGCTTAGAAGAAGGGGAAGATTTACTTCTTTATGAAGTAGGGCGTAAGGTCGCACAGCATAATGTTATTTTATCCGGAGATATGAACACGGAAGCAATCGTTGCTAAACTGATGTGGGCTCTAGGACAAACGAACAAATCAGAAGAAGTAAAGGAAATCATCGAAACTCCTTTGGCAGAGGATTTAACAATTAAATCTGAAAAAGAAGATTGATGGTGTAATAGGAAACAATCCAGATTTTGCGTTAAATAGAGGAGAGGGTATTATATGGCAACGACCACAGAGCACATGCGAGTCGAGAAGGATTTTTTAGGAACAAAGGAAGTACCTGTTGAAGCCTATTACGGAGTTCAAACGCTACGTGCTGTCGAAAATTTTCCAATCACAGGATATCGAATCCATGAAGAATTAATCAAAGCAATGGCAACCGTAAAAAAAGCAGCTGCATTGGCGAATATGGACGTCAAACGTCTCTATTCCGGAATTGGGGAAGCCATTGTAAAGGCTGCAGAGGAACTTATGGACGGAAAATGGCATGACCAAATTATCGTGGACCCCATTCAAGGAGGAGCCGGCACATCGATAAACATGAATGTAAATGAAGTCATTGCCAACCGTGCCATCGAATTACTTGGGAAAGAAAAAGGAGACTATACACAGTGCAGCCCTAATACCCATGTCAATATGTCTCAATCGACAAACGATGCATTTCCGACAGCTATTCATATCGCCGTATTAAATCTTCAAGAAAAATTGTTGAAAACCATGGAAGATATGCATAGTGTTTTCCAACAGAAAGCTCAAGAATTCAATCATGTCATTAAAATGGGACGTACCCATCTTCAAGATGCTGTACCGATTCGTCTTGGTCAGGAATTTGAAGCCTATGGACGGGTTATTGCACGTGACATCAAGCGGATAAAGCAGTCCCGCCAACATTTATATGAATTGAATATGGGGGCGACAGCAGTCGGTACTGGATTAAATGCTGATCCGCGTTATATTGAATTAGTCGTAAAATATCTCGCAGACATCAGCGGATTACCGCTAGTCGGTGCTGAACATCTTGTCGATGCCACACAAAATACAGATGCTTACACAGAGGTTTCTGCAGCATTGAAAGTATGTATGATGAATATGTCTAAAATCGCCAATGATTTACGGTTAATGGCGTCAGGCCCTAGAGCAGGGTTAGGCGAAATTACGTTGCCGGCTCGTCAGCCTGGTTCCTCCATCATGCCGGGTAAGGTAAATCCGGTTATGGCAGAGCTCATTAACCAAGTAGCATTCCAGGTAATTGGAAACGATCATACGATTTGCCTCGCATCGGAAGCGGGTCAGCTTGAATTAAATGTCATGGAGCCGGTCCTTGTATTTAACCTGCTTCAGTCGATTAGCATTATGAATAATGCATTCCGCGTTTTTACCGACCACTGTGTTAAAGGGATAAAAGCAAATGAAGATAGGTTAAGAGAGTATGTAGAAAAGAGTGTCGGTGTGATTACAGCAGTTAACCCGCATATTGGGTACGAAGTAGCGGCTCGAATCGCAAGAGAGGCAATCTTGAGCGGGGCGCCAATCAGAGAACTGTGTCTGAAATATGATGTTTTGACGGAGGCAGAGCTGGATTTGATTCTGGATCCGTACGAAATGACACACCCGGGTATCGCAGGTGCAGCCTTGCTGGAAAGAGAATAACCTTGTAAGAATACTATAAAACTACTTATTTTTTTCCAAATGGCCTCGGTTCTAAATCGAGGCCATTTATTTTTTACCTAAATTATTGTGGAATTTCCTTCTTTAGCCGCTTCACGAAGTAGTCTGTCATTTTCCAGCCCATTTTCGCTAAATGAGTTATCGCTATTTAAACTACCCGTAATTGGTCCGCCATCCATATCCTGTTTACTATTACCTACAGGTATTTTTTGTTTGTCATTAGTATCTTTAGACATATATCTTCCTTCTTTCATCGTAAAATCTTTGGTATTAGCCTCTTCGCTGTATTTTTACCTTAACCGTTTTTGCTTCTTAAAATGTATATAAAAAATGATTACAAGAATTTGGATTAACTTTAAACATTTCCATCTTATATCCTTTCATGGTTAGGGAACATTAAAAGATGATAATATCAAAAAAATAACGGGAAAAGAGGGACCATATTTTGAAAAGTCAACGACTTCCTGAGCATGAATTAAATGTTACCACCACAGTTGGCCAAGCAGTTGAAAATATGACCAACACGGGATCTCCTAAGTCAATTACTACAGAAAAAGCTGAATCAAAACAGATTATTCCAAGCGACGAAAAGTAGAAACCGTATCTGATATTAAATAAACTCCGGGAGGCTCCAATATGGAAAAATTCAATTTAGGTGAGAAGAATGATGATTTACATCTTAATGTGAATAGACGGGTTAATGAAGAAGTGTTAGAAATTAGTTCAACAGGATATGGATTAGAATCTGTTTCAAAGGAACAGACATTACAGGAAACAAAAAATAGAAATCCATCTTGCGGCGGATTGTAAGACTTTTCTTCTAAGTTAATTATGCCAGTCCGAAAGCGGAGCTTTATTCGGACTGGATAATTTATGAAATTGTCTATGCCAGTTAAAAATGTTAGGTTAAAGTTGTTTAAAGAATTAAAACAAAATAAGCACAAAATTATTTTCACTTTCTTTTTTCAATGGATCATTCAGGTTACATTTTTCGATAAAAGCAACTGTGTTTTCATGGGATATGATTGTTGTATTGGGGTAAAGTTCTTTTAAAGTATTAACCATTCGCTTGCCAAATCCTTGATCACGATGGGAAGGGTTTACTGAAATATGTTGTAACTGAATTTGGTTATCATCCTTCATTATTCCCATAAGTCCAATGAAACCTTCCTCTTCTTTCCACAGGAAGAGCTGGCGATCTTGTTCTGTTACGTATTCATTCATGGTTTTTTGAAGATTTTGTAGATCCTTTTCGTTCGGCATAAATGATAGAAGACCCATTGCAATTTTTTGATAAATTTTTTTATAACGAATTAACATATACATCCCTCTCATGCCAATTTGATTATAAATGTCATAGTTTTATTGTTTGGTAAACGAAGCTAATACCTAAATCCGAATTACTCTTCCTGAAGATGCGGTATACACTCTTTGAATAAACAATAAATTTCCCGTTGCGAGCAATAGTGTCAAACTTAGCACCATAAATCTCTTTCTGATCAATCCCATACCTCTTTGATTTAAAGAAATCGTAAAGGTCTTTTTATTCAAAATGTTCGAACTATTCATAGTTCAGGATTATAGCATTACAATTTGTCAATAGTGTTATAAGGGCATTACAATTAAATATCAGGAATAGATTCAGTTAAAATCTTAAATTTGTTCCGGAAAAAATAAAAAACCCAGACCCATTCGGTCTAAGTTACAAAGTAGAATAAGAATTAATTTGAAAAATAAGAAGTTAATAAATCTGTCTAATTCCAGATAAACGGATTGAGAATAACTTTTGTTTCTCATCTTTTAAAGAAAGAATTTGTTCAAGTAGATTTAATCTATAAACTCGACCCCTGAAAGTTTGTAAAGCTCCATTTGAATAATAATCAATCGTAACCAGTCTATTTTCGGTTAGCTTTTTTAAAAACATATAAATCCTCCTTTTAAGTGAAATGTTTTATACAATTTCATTATAAGAAGTGGATTTTAAGAATTAATGAAGAAGATATTAAAGATATATATTTATCATGTAAAATTGGTTCATTAATGATTGATGAAACCAACTATTCAAGATATCCTTTCAAATAATGCCCTTCTCAATGAGGAGGGCATATTTTTTGAAAATTACTTTAAGTTTCCTGAAGGCTGTTTTAACTCAATGATTCTAATTTTTTTATAACCTGATCAATCGCTTCTGTTTCATCCTGACCCGAAGCTTCTAAAGTTATTTCAGCCTGTGTGGGAATTGCAAGAGATAATATACCCATAATTGACTTTACATTCACTTTATTTCCATTATGAGTAAGAAAAATATCGGAATTGAAACGAGATGCTTCCTGAACCAATTGAGTAATAAAACGCGGGTGCAGAGCTTTCCTGTTAAGTTTGATTTTTTGTTGAATCATACATAAACCTCCCTGATCGCAATTTATGCCTTTCAGTAATGCACCAAAATTCCCTCTGTTTTTTGTATGAATCTATTTGTTGAAATATGTTAACTATTAAACATTTTTGGTTTCCACGGACATTGTGATTTGCTCTTTATACTCTCTGTTTCATAAAATGGTGCGAAATGAGTAATCCTATCTCCATAGTGGACAGCTAAGAGGGGGAACGTATGAGAGAAATTGAGAGAAAATGTTTCTTTTGGCACTGGGGGTTGAAAATGTACCAACATCGCTGGAAGTTAGCGCTGTTTTGGATTTTATTGTTTATCATTTCAGCTTTTTTTGCCCAAAAACTTCCTGATAAGTTAAAGGATAGTGGATTAACTCCTAAGGGGAGCGAATCGGACTTTGGTTTCTCAATGATGCAGAGGGAACTGGGAACTCCCACTTCGATGATAAACATTGTTTATTCAAGTCAGAGTTTAGATTTAACCAGTGAACAAGAAAAAAAAGCTATCTTAGCATCATTAGACAAATTAAAAAAGCTTAACTATGTTGAAAGTATAAAAATAAATAAGACTCCGCGGACAAATGGGAATAAGGGAATTCAGTCAGTGATTGTGGAACTGAATCTTAAGAGTGCAAATGCACTTAACCATTTTCCGGAGATCAGAAGGCTGATTGTTAAGCCGGCAGGGATAAACACTTATGTTGACGGGGATACAGCCACACTTTACGATATACAGCGTGCGACCAAACAGGATATGTCCCATTCTGAAAGAATCGGCCTTCCAATTGCTTTGATTGTGCTTTTGTTTATTTTTGGTACTGTTTGGGCAGCTATACTGCCGCTGTTAATTGGGATTATGAGCGTTTCCCTCACACTTGGAATTACATATTATATTACCGGATATCATTCTCTCTCGAATTTTCTTCCCAATATCGTTATGATGCTAGGGCTAGCAATTGGCGTTGATTATGCACTATTTCTTGTCAGTCGCTTCCGGGAGGAATTAAAGAGACAAGCATCAGTAGAGGAAGCTGTAGCAATGACAACTCAAACTGCAGGTAAATCTGTGTTTTTTTCAGGATTTGCAGTCTTAATTGGTACATTTGGAATGTTGTTTATAAAATTACCTATTATTTATTCGCTTTGCCTCGGCGGAGTGCTGGTTGTATTTTCAACAGTGACACTATCATGTACACTTTTACCTTCGTTACTAGGTATTTTGGGCTCCCATATCAATTCCCTCAAAGTATTTCCTGATTCTCAAAGGAGAATGGAGAACTCAGGCGTGTGGGAGCGAATTGCAAATGCTGTTATGAAGCGGCCTGCCTTTTTGGCTATCTTAATTTGTATTCTGTTGCTATCACTTATGCTGCCTATTGCACGTATGAGATTAGATGTTCCGACGGCAGAAGTTCTGCCACCTGCTTATGAATCCAGGATGGGGGCAGAATTGCTGAAAACAAACTATGACAATCGTAAATTAAGCCCGATTCATATTATGGTAAAAGCTAAGGAGAATGTCACAGAAATCGCTTCGATTAAGAACATTCAGTCATATGAGGACAAGATTCGCAGTTTACCCGGTGTAATGGAGGTACACAGTTATATAGATCTCTTAGGACAGAAAACACCTGAAGAAACGGCCACGCTACTTAAGTCAAAGGTTACCCAAGAGCGAATGGCAAACGAGAAGTTAGCACAGGGAAATTATGCACTGCTGACAATAGTACCGCAGGCTGACCCGGGATCAGCGGGAGCTGCCAATCTTGTTCACAGGCTTAGGGAGGTAACAAATAGTCGCCTGGTAACATTTGTTACAGGGCAAACTGCATTGCGTGTTGACATTCTGGATCGGATTTATTCGGGGCTTCCGTTTTTAATGGTGTTTATAATAACCGTGACTTATTTTATTTTGCTAGCAGCTTTCAGGTCCGTTCTTATTCCAATTAAAGCTGTGATGATGAATATTCTAAGCCTTGGAGCAAGCCTTGGTATTGTTGTGATTGTTTTTCAGTATGGATGGGGGGCTGACGATCTTCGAATCACCTCTACCGGCTATGTTAGCATCATTATGCCGGTAACTATTTTTTGTATAGTGTTTGGTATTTCCATGGATTATGAGGTGTTTTTAATTTCCAGAATCAAGGAAGAATATGATAGGTCAGGGGATAACAATAGAAGTACAGCTCTCGGCCTCCAGAAAACAGGTAGTCTTATCAGCAGTGCTGCTCTCATTTTAATGGTGGTCGTTGGCTCATTTATTTTTACAAATATAGAAATTACCAAAGCATTAGGTGTAGGTTTATTTTGTGCCATTTTTATCGATGCAACGCTTATCCGTATTATCGTGGTTCCAGCGCTGATGAAGCTGCTTGGTCCTGCAAACTGGTGGGCTCCCAAATGGATTGCAGAGAGGTAATTCGCTAGATTTTCACCCTGAATTCTATTATAGAATAAACCACCAAGACTAGCTTGGTGGTTTATTTTATTTATACCTAGGGTTTTTTGCTTCATGTAAATAATCTACAAATTCATTTGAAAGCTCACCTAAGTGGAGCATCTCGTCCCATCCATTAATTACACCCTGAAAAATTTCTGCAGGAATGGTGAAATCAATTAATAGCTCACCGGCTTTGCTGTAGATTGCAGTATATAGGTTACCGGGCGCTTCCTTCATTTTCAGAAGTTCATTTAAGGAAATATTTTTATTATTCATCTTGAGCTTTACTTGAATTTCATAAAGTTCAATAGCCTCTGTTACTATTTGAGCTAATTCATTTATGTCATCATTCGTAAGTTCAGCAGGGTTTTTTGCATCTGCGAATTTTCCCATTCGAGCATCAATTGAATCCAGTTGGTCAAGTTGTGCTTTGTTATTTTCTTCAACTTGAGCCAAATAGCCAAAGAATTTCTCAACTTCTTGCTCGGTGATTCCTACTTTGGCTAATTCATTCTCAATTTCAGCCATAAAATCATCGTGGTTTGTATAAAATCCAACGGAAGTATCTAAATCTTCAATAAACTTATACTCACTCAATGAATCACCAAAATGATTCAAGAGGTCTTCTAATTCTTTTTGTGTTAAGCTGTATTTTGTTAACAGCTGCTGAAGATTATTTGTGTTAATCGGAGTTCCTAACATGTTTTTTAACTCCGCCGCCGTATTAAAATTATCTAATGGAATTTCGTAATAGTTTAAATACTCTATTAACTCCTGTTTGGTCCATCCAATTTCCGCTAAATATTGATTAAGCTCTTTTGGTGGAGGGGCCGCCGAAACAGATGAAACATTAGACACTAGTAAGAATGAAAGTAGGTATATCAATAAGGATTTCTTGTAGGGCATTGGTTAACCTCCTTAAAATTTGATTCTTATTTAATATTCCCTTTTTAAATGAAAACAGGTGACACTAAACAACAACCATTTTTTGGAAATCCTTTTGTTTAGGAAGAAGAAAGATTATAAATTAACAAAAGAATTGTATAATAATACGTAAAAGTAATAGTCATGGCGTTTGATTTCCAATAAAACATAGAAGCTGTTTAAACGTGCCTGCAAAAATCACTTTTAAACAGTTTTTTTCTTGTTGACAAACTTGTATATACAGGATAAGATAGTATCAGAAAGACAACCTGTATATACAAGTTAATTTGTAAGCGATTTAGTAGATTGAGAGATTTAGGTATTTTTTAGCAAAAACCGTCCATGCTATGCTAGCAAAGAACAAATAACTATTTTTATAAGTAAAGATTCCGTTTTCTTTTTGATGAAATGTAAACGGTAACAGGGGGAAAAAAAGATGGCAGTTAATAAACAATCAGTCGAACAAATTGTCAAAGCTGTAGGCGGTAAAGAGAACATCGCAGCAGCAACCCATTGCGTAACACGCCTTCGCTTCGCTTTAGTAGATGAAGGAAAAGTGGACAAAGAGGCACTCGAAAGGATTGATTTAGTCAAGGGATCCTTCTCTACAAATGGACAGTTCCAAGTCGTTATCGGCCAGGGGACCGTTGATAAAGTTTATGAGGAATTGGTTGAAATGACCGGTATTGGTCATGCAACTAAACAGGACATTAAGGATGCCGCCGAAAAGAACTTGAACCCTTTGCAGCGTGCAATCAAAACGCTTGCTGATATTTTTATACCCATTTTGCCTGCGATCGTAACGGCCGGTTTATTAATGGGAATTAACAATGTCTTAACAGGACCGGGAATTTTCTTTGATAAAAAATCTTTAGTAGACGTTTATCCGCAATGGAAGGACTTTGCAAGCATTATCAACCTCATTGCCAACACCTCATTTACCTTCCTGCCGGGATTAATCGGCTGGTCGGCTGTAAGGAAATTTGGCGGGAACCCGCTATTAGGTATTGTACTCGGTTTAATGCTCGTGCATCCGGACTTATTAAATGCCTGGGCATACGGAGCAACTAAGGAAATACCAACCTGGAATTTATTTGGACTTCATATTCAAAAAATTGGCTATCAAGGACAGGTTTTACCGGTATTAGTGGCATCTTATGTGTTATCCAAAATGGAAATCTTCTTAAAAAAACGTATCCCGGATGCATTTCAGTTACTGCTGGTAGCCCCGATTGCTTTATTGGTAACAGGATTCCTATCATTCATCGCCATTGGACCGATCACTTTTGCGATAGCTAAGGTAATCACATCGGCTGTAGTAGGTATTTTTCATGCTGCACCGGCAATCGGAGGATTAGTTTATGGTTTGCTATACGCACCACTTGTAATTACAGGAATGCATCATACATTCTTAGCAGTTGATTTACAATTAATCGGCAGCACTGGCAGTACCTTCTTATGGCCAATGTTAGCTTTGTCCAACATTGCACAGGGTTCGGCTGCTTTAGCGATGATGTTTATCGCAAAAGATGAAAAGGTAAAAGGACTTTCATTAACCTCCGCAATTTCAGCTTACTTAGGGATTACGGAACCTGCTATGTTCGGGGTGAACTTAAGATTCCGCTTCGCCTTTTTTGCAGCCATTATTGGTTCAGCGCTTGCAGGAATGTTCATTACCATAAATGGGGTAAAAGCACCATCTGTTGGTGTCGGTGGATTACCGGCGTTCTTATCAATCTTCCCGCAAAATTGGGGACCATTCTTTATCGGTATGGCAATTGCCATTGTTGTACCAATTGTATTAACCTTTGTATTCTCCAAATTCAACCGTAAAAATAAATCAAATCAATAAAAAAATGGAATCGACCTCTTTAGGTTCCTAAAAAGGTCGATTTCCAAAAAAAGTGGTGGTGTTAAAGTATGAAACAGCCTTGGTGGAAAAAAGCAACTGTTTATCAAATATATCCTAAGAGTTTCTATGATACGACAGGAAACGGTGTTGGGGATCTTAACGGTATTATTGAGAAGTTAGATTATTTAAAGGAGCTCGGTGTCGACGTTTTGTGGCTGACGCCGATTTACCGGTCACCCCAGCGGGATAACGGCTACGATATCAGCGATTACTACCGGATTCATGAAGAATACGGTACAATGGAAGACTTTGACAAGCTCTTGACCGAAGCCCATAAACGCAACCTCAAAATCATCATGGACATTGTCGTCAATCACACATCGACCGAGCATGAATGGTTTAAACAAGCAAGCTCCTCTAAAAACAATCCATATCGTGATTTTTATATTTGGCGTAATGGGAAACCTGACGGCAGCGAGCCGAACAATTGGGTATCGAAATTCGGAGGATCCGCTTGGAAATATGATGAAAAATCCGGTCAATATTATTTGCATTTGTTCGATGTCACCCAGGCCGATTTAAACTGGGAAAACGAAACCGTCCGTCAAAAGGTTTATGAAATGATGAATTTCTGGTTTGATAAAGGTGTTGACGGCTTCAGGTTAGACGTTATCAACCTCATTTCAAAGGATCAGTGCTTCCCTGAGGATGACGGAACAATTCCACCTGGAGACGGTCGCAGGTTTTACACGGATGGTCCTAAAATCCACGAATTCCTCCACGAGATGAATCGTGAGGTTTTTTCCAAAAATGATGCGCTGACAGTCGGGGAAATGTCCTCAACCACCATCGAGGATTGTATCCAATATTCCAATCCTGACCGTCAAGAGCTTAGCATGACGTTCAACTTCCATCATTTAAAAGTGGACTATACAAATGGAAAAAAATGGTCGGAAGCCGATTTTGATTTTCAAGCTCTCAAACAAATCCTATCAAAATGGCAAACTGAAATGCATCGAGGAGGCGGCTGGAACGCGTTATTTTGGTGCAATCATGACCAGCCAAGAATCGTTTCCCGCTATGGCAATGACAAAGAGTACCGGACAGAATCCGCTAAAATGCTTGCGACCACCATTCACATGATGCAAGGAACGCCTTTTATCTTTCAAGGGGAAGAAATCGGCATGACGAATCCGAAATTCGACCAAATTGAGGACTACCGCGATGTGGAAACAATAAACATCTACAATATCCTGAGGGAACAAGGGATGGATGAAGGAAAAATCATTGCGATTCTAAAACAAAAATCCCGCGACAACTCCAGGACTCCCGTCCAATGGAAGAACGAACCCAATTCAGGTTTTACAACTGGAACCCCTTGGATCAAGGTGGCGTCGAATTACCGGGAGATCAATGTTGAAAACGCTGTTGATGACTTAAACTCTGTTTTTTATCATTACCAAAAACTCATTCAGCTTCGCAAACAATTGAACATCATCACAGATGGTGATTATCAATTAATTTTAGAAGACCATCCTAATATTTTTGCGTACGTCAGAAACATTGAAAATGAAAAACTTCTCATTATTAACAATTTTTACGATTCTAAAATAAGCTTCTCACTGCCAAGCAACATCGACATTCACGGTTATTCCGTAAAAAAATTGCTCTCGAATTATCCGGATTCAAGTGAAACGTTACAAAACTTCCTGTTAAGACCTTATGAATCCGTTGTCTATCATTTGAAAAAATAACCAACTTTGACGTAACCGGCAGTTTCTCTGTACAATAAAATTAGAAGAAATGAAAGTAGGACATTTTAGATGGCCTATTTTCTATCAGTTGAAATTGTTGGTGATAACAAATGAGAGAAAATAAGTTTTTATCGATTTATGATGAATTGATCAAGCAAATTCAAGCAGGGAAGATAAAGCCGAATACCAAGCTTCCATCTGAAAATGAATTGGTCGAGCAATACCAAACATCTAGAGAAACCATTCGCAAAGCGTTAAACTTGCTTTCGCAAAATGGCTACATCCAAAAGGTAAAAGGAAAGGGCTCGTTCGTACTTGATGTAAGCCGTTACGATTTTCCTGTTTCCGGTTTGGTGAGTTTCAAAGAAATTGCTCAAAAAATGGGTAGGCCATGGAAAACAATTGTTAACGAGCTTGAGGTAATTTATCCGGATGAGTACCTCCAAAAACAGCTGCATATTTCCAGCAAGGATTCCGTTTGGAAAGTTATCCGTTCAAGGGAAATGGACCATGAGCGTATCATTTTGGACAAAGATTTTTTCATTAAAAAAGTAGTGACGAATTTGACAGCGGAGATCTGCGAAGGATCCATCTATGAATATCTTGAGCAAGAGGCGGGGCTTAAAATAAGCTTTGCCAAGAAGGAAATCACAGTAGACGAACCGACCGAGGAAGACAATTGCTATCTGGATTTAAAAGACTACAATCATGTCGTTGTTGTCAAAAACTATGTGTACTTAGAAGATATGAGCCTGTTCCAATACACCGAATCCAGGCACCGTCTGGACAAGTTTCGGTTTGTCGATTTCGCGCGCCGTGGAAATTAATTTTAAAGTCTTACCCGTTTAAATAATCTTTCCGTTAATAGAACTGTTTATTTCCGGACCAGACACGAAACAGGTGTCTGGTCTTTTTCCGTTTATCTTCTTTAATTCTTCCTTTTGTTAAAATATAGATTTTAAGTGGCTATAAGTGGAAAAAAAAATAAATACAATGTATTCTGAATATACTGAAAATAAATAAATGTGAATTGGGGTGTAAGAAATTGGATGATCGTTTTTTTCGAAATGCAATGGGGAAATTTGCTACAGGCATTACAGTGGTTTCAACGGAAGTGAAGGGTGAGGCGCATGGGATGACTGCAAATGCCTTCGTTTCTGTTTCGTTAAATCCAAAGTTGATTTTGGTTTCCATTGATAAACGAGCAAAAATGCTTGGGCTTATTCAAGAATCAAAAAAGTTTGCGGTTAGTTTTTTAGCTGGCAATCAACAAGCAGAATCCATGAGATTTGCAGGCCAAATTAAAGGGGATACACCGTACAGCTTCGAACAATTTAATGAATTACCAGTCATTAAAAATGCATTGGCCAACATTACCTGTACTTTATATAACGAGGTCGAGGCAGGCGATCATGTTTTATTTATTGGTGAAGTAACAGATCTAAAAGTAAGTGAAGGGAACCCCCTTTTATACTTTCAAGGCAAATATCGGGAACTAACAGACGTTGAAACGACAAAATCCTAATGGGGGAGAGGGCTTTGAAATACCCTTGACAGCAAAAGGTGGGTGCAGGAGCCTTAATTGAAACAGTACAAAAGAAAAACTTTATTAATACTCAAAGTGAGCCACTTTACATAAGGGATAGAAGAATAATTAAATAAAATACCCTACATCTGGAACGATAGGGTGAATTACTATTTTTTGTAGATAGATTGACCAACATCGCAGGTTTTGTCTATAACGTGGTTTAGTAGCTTGGATTATTCAGAAGGTTCCCATGAACAGTTGTTTTAATTGGTTTTTCATAAAAATATTATGTTAACTTAAAAGAGATAAAAATTGTCCATTGTGAGGGTGAAAAAATGGTTATAAAAATGAACGAAGATTTCAACGTTATTCAAAATATATTCTATTGAAAGTCCTGAGTTTGTTCATCTGACACCTGAAAACTCCCGACGTTTTCGTGCACTGCCTGCATGGTTTACATTAAAGGCATATGGGCAGGAAGGATATAAGGAAATCGTCGAAGGCAATGTAGATATGGCACAACTACTTACCGAACGGATATCACAAAGTTAATTTTTCAGGTTGGCTGCTCCGACGAGATTGAATGTCGTTTGTTTTACTCTAATGCAGGAAGGGTTAAGGATGGATGACATTAGGGAATTTCTTGAATTATTAAAACAGGATGGACGTGTGTTTATGACACCAACCATGTATCAAGGGATTCCTGCAATACGTGCGGCATTCAGTAATTGGCGAACAAATGAGAATGATATAGAAATCATTTGGAATGCTTTGTGCGAGGCGATCAAGGGATGGGCAGGACATTTTTAAATTGAAAACTCTAATAAGTGATATTGTGAATTTAGGAAATGGATAGTGCAACACATCACACTTGAAAACCCTTTCAAAAAATGTTATTTTATAGAAGAATTATTTTTGTCCGGTGTAAAGGATCGTATAAGTGTTAACTTTTCGTCTGGATAATCACTGAGTGCAAGGATAGTAATACAAATGTGTGGAAAACACTAGGAGGCAACAAAAATGGAAAACGGTAAAGTAAAATGGTTTAACAGCGAAAAAGGATTCGGTTTCATCGAACGTGAAGGCGGGGAAGACGTATTCGTTCATTTCTCAGCGATTCAGGGCGAAGGTTTTAAATCATTAGAAGAAGGTCAAGCAGTTACATTTGATGTTGAGCAAGGTCAACGTGGAGCTCAAGCAGCTAACGTTCGTAAAGCTTAATAAGAGATAAGATAAGAAATAGGCTTGTTTTAGAGCCTGTTTTTTATTTTATCTTAATAAAAATAAATTCCCCACTCACGGATGAGTAGGGAACATGAAAACAATTAAATAAAACGGTAATTTTCTCCTTTAATTTTAAATGATTTATTTTGTTAGCATTTTATCTAAATATTTAATAATTTCTTCTGGATTTCCAGCAATCTGTTCTTCGCGAACTTGATCTGTCTTTAATTTTTCCAGCGATTTAGTTAAGACTTCTTGTTCAATCGTTTGTGGGACTACGACAACACCGTCAGCATCCCCAATAATGATATCTCCCGGATGAATGGTGGTTCCACCGCAGGAAATCGGAATATTTATTTCGCCGACTCCTACTTTTCCGCTTGCTGCAACAGCCGTTCCTTTTGAAAAGACGGGAAAATTCAGTGCTTTAATCCCGACAATATCCCGGATGACACCATCGACGACAATTCCGGCAACGCCAAGGGTTTGTGCCATACCGACGACGAAATCGCCTGCAATCGCCCGATATTGATCCCCTTTAGCATCAACAGCGATAATATCGCCCGGTCTTGCTTCTCGAATTGCTTTTAAAACTGCTAGATTATCACCGACAGGAATCTTAACCGTCAAAGCTCTACCGGCAAGCTTGTAATCTTCTTTTAGAGGTTTAATAGAGGGATGTAAATTGTTTAACCCATCCATTGCATCAGAAATACAGGTTGTTGGAATATTTCGGAATTTCCTCACAAATTCATCCATCGACATTCTCCTTTATATGTTATCAATGATTACATTATACAGCGATTTCATTTAAATAGAAAAATTTAAAAATACTATATACATCAGTTTTTTATGAAAAATCAGGTAAAACAATTGATGTTTTGTATTTCTACTATGAAAAAAGAACAAACTTCATGTATGATGAAAATGATAAATGATATAGGAGTGACAGCCATTGAATCAGCTTCATCTACATAGTAAAAAGATTCCTTATACGAGCTCGAAGTTTTTTTCACAATATCGATATATAGCAAGGGATTTAAACCATCACGTGCTGCTTGAAAGCGGCAGGGGCGGCCGTTATAGCATTGCCGCTTTTCATCCTGATAAGATTATTACGGGAAAAAATAATCAATTAAACATCCAAGATAAACATGAAACGGAAATTCTTAAAGGAAATCCCCTTTTATTATTCAAAGAATGGATGGGGCAATTTCATGTTGAGAAACAAAAAGACCTTCCCGATTTTCAGGGAGGAGCAATTGGATACATAAGCTATGACTATGCACGTTACATTGAAAAACTCCCAACAGTCGCAATAGATGATTTGTCTTTGCCGGAATTATATTTCTTTATTTTTAAAGAATGGTTTGTATTTGATCATCAAAAACAAGTTTTATGGCTTTTATTTTTGCATGAAAAGGATGAAGCTATAGAAGAGAGAGTTTCCGAATGGGAAACAAGCTGGAAGGAAAAGCATCCTCCATTCACACCGTCTAAAACAAATCCGGTAAATTATGAAGATCTAGAAGTGTCTATGAATGAACAGCAATTTATTGATGCGGTGAAAAGGGTTCAACATTACATTGCCCAGGGTGATGTGTTTCAGGTTAATCTCTCTGTTCGGCAATCAAAGCCGATTCAAGTTGAAGCGATTGATGTATACGAACAATTAAGAGTTTTAAATCCTTCTCCCTATATGGCCTATATGCACACACCGGACTTTCAATTGGTGAGCGGTTCCCCGGAGCTGTTAGTGAAAAAAAACGGAACGGAAGTAAGCACCCGTCCAATTGCCGGTACCCGTTCGCGAGGGAAGGACGAAAGTGAAGATTTAAAGCTTGCAAATGAGCTCATTGAAAATGAAAAGGAACGGGCTGAACATGTGATGCTCGTCGATTTAGAACGGAATGACCTTGGCAGAGTCTGCACATTCGGGACGGTCGAGGTCAATGAATTTATGGTCATCGAAAAATATTCCCATGTAATGCATATCGTTTCCAATGTAAGAGGGGAGTTAGCGGAAAATAAGACAAGCTATGATATCATAAACGCTACATTCCCGGGTGGAACGATTACAGGAGCGCCGAAGGTTCGGACCATGGAAATTATTGAAGAGCTCGAGCCTGTCCAAAGGGGAATTTACACGGGATCACTTGGCTGGATTGATTTTAGCGGTGATTTGGAATTAAATATTGTCATTCGAACCATGCTTATAAAGGAAGGGAAAGCGCATGTTCAGGCAGGGGCAGGTATTGTGATCGACTCCAATCCAAAGCATGAGTATAAAGAGTCACTTAAAAAAGCGGCAGCCTTATGGAAAGCAAAAGAAATGGCGGAGGAAATGCGATGATTTTCATGATTGATAATTTTGATTCTTTTACCTTTAACCTTGTTCAATATTTAGGTGAATTAGGGGAAGAATTGATTGTTATGCGTAACAATGAAACCACGATTGCAGAAATTGCTGCCAAGCGGCCAAAGTTTTTAATGGTGTCACCGGGTCCGTGCAGTCCGAATGAAGCAGGGATTAGCCTTGAGGCGATTAAGTCATTTGCAGGTGAAATTCCGATCTTTGGTGTGTGTCTTGGTCATCAGTCCATTGCTCAAGCCTTTGATGGCGAGGTCGTTCAAGCGGAGAGGCTTATGCATGGGAAAACATCTGCTATTTTTCACGATGGGAAAACGATTTTTGAAAATCTTCCAAATCCATTTCCAGCCACTAGGTATCATTCCCTAATTGTAAAGAGAGAGACACTGCCTGATTGCTTTGAAATTTCTGCCTGGACAGATGAAGGAGAAATTATGGCAATCCGTCATAAAGAGCTGCCGATTGAAGGCGTTCAATTTCATCCGGAATCGATCATGACTACAGCAGGAAAAGATCTTTTAAGAAATTTCGTTCATTATTATGATAAAGTTTCAGAAAAAAATCTAGAGCTAAAGGGTTCTTAATATGTATCTATACATCAATGGTCAAATCGTAAACAAAGATGAAGCTAGAATATCCCCCTTCGACCATGGTTACTTGTATGGGATGGGACTTTTTGAAACGTTTCGGGTGTATAAACGACATCCATTTTTATTAGATGATCATTTAGAACGGCTAAATACTGGGTTAGAAGTTTTGAATATTAGGAAGCACTTTAATCGTGAGAAGACAAATAAGGTCCTGCAGCAATTATTAGAGGCAAACAAATTAACCAATGCCTATATCCGGTTTAATGTATCTGCCGGAATCGGGGAGGTTGGGTTACAGGTTGCACCGTATATGGAACCTAACATTCTTATTTTCGCTAAACCACTGCCGGTAGCGAAAGAAATGACAGAAAAAAAAGCAGTCATTCTCAAGCTGAAACGAAATACTCCTGAGGGTTTGGATCGTCTAAAATCTCATCACTATATGAATAATATGCTAGCGAAAAGAGAGATTGGGGACGCTGCTGATTGTGAGGGTATTTTTTTAACAGAAGAAGGGTTTATCGCTGAAGGGATTGTTTCTAATGTTTTTTGGAAAAATGGAAATACCTTGTATACACCGGCGCTAAGTACGGGAATTTTAAATGGAATTACTCGTCAGTTTATTATCCAACTGGCAAAACGTAATCGGATGAGGGTTGTAGAGGGCTTTTACCGCTATCAGGATGCTGCCGGCGCGGAAGAAATGTTTGTCACCAATTCGATTCAAGAAATTGTGCCGATTTCCCAGTTTGAAGACCAAGAAATGCCAGGAAAGAACGGACAGTTTGTTCACCAGCTCCATACATTCTATCGTGAATCCAGTGAGCGGCTCTGGTCGAGAAGTGAAATCAAATAGGAATAAATAGTAATACCAGGTGACATATTTTGATACTATCATTGATAGTTACTTGGTATTATTCTCCTCCAATGCGTTTTGACGAATAAATAAAACACAATTAATTCATTTGAGTCATATCCTATACTAGTCAGGCATTCAGGAGGTGTGGGATGGCTTTAGTCGGAAATTTAATTTGTAACATTAACAACTTTAAAATTACAGCCTTAAATGGAACAGTGAATGTCGGAATGACGTTTAATAAATATGGAGAATCACATGGGGATACCATTGTTTTTGGGGATGAAAAATTTCCAGTTGACGATATAAAAGAATTAGAAAACGCAAAACTCCCGCAGGCTGCGATTCCTTTAGACACAAGTGGACTAAAACCATTAAATGATGAATATTAATATTGGTTTTGTAAAGATAAATTATGTTGCCGGTGGCGGAGGGGTTAATATCGGTACGACTTTCCACATTAATCCTGTCACTCATACTCAAAACCAGATTGGTACGCAAAACAATGGTGATGGTAATTCAATGGTAACCTATAACCCAATTTATGATCCTGATGTTATCGATTTTCCAGCCTATACAAATGGTTACTACTAGGAGGTGCAACATGTTGCCAATCTTTATTGGCGCCATTAAGGTCACAACGGTCCAGCATGGGGGATCCCTTAATATAGCAGGTCTTGGGGGAATCCTCAATACTCCTGCTTTTAATCAAAAATTTCAAACCGGTTCTTTAAATAACGGCGATTTCTGTTTTAACTTCCCCATGACGTCTATCATTGATCCGGATGTAATTGAAAACCCTTCATCGATTATAAAAGGATTCTAATCTTGATGATTAATTTAAATTTACCTGTGATGAATATAACTAAAAGCGAATTTGGCTCTGTTAACATAGGACGAAACGTTAATTTAATAAGGGTTAAAACTGCCTCAACTGTGTCGAGTCCATACAAAGTACCGCTTAGTTTGCCAATAGAATCATCAAAAAGGAATAAAAATTAACGTTCACAAAAAAGCACCCGGAAATAAAATAACAAATGAAGGAGTCCATGTAATGGGGCTCCTTCATTTGTTATAAAAATCTATAGGTTCGCCGGTGTCATAGAACATCCAGTTTCTGGATTTGAAAGCGCTTTTAAATTAACATAATTATATAAATAGTCAAAAAATATTGACGTCTTACTTTTCCAGTGGTACCCTTATAAATAATTTAACATGAGTCTATGAAGAGAAGAGTAGGATTTGCCCCTTGTTCTCCAGAGAGTCGACAAATGGTGGAAGTCGATGGCAAGACATATCTGAAAATCATCTCTGAGATGCGTAGCCGAAAAATGAAAGTAAGCTATGCCGGAACAGTCCGCCGTTATAACGGAACACGTATTCATTGTACGTTGATCGAGAGCCGCAGCTTGTTTTCTTTTTTGCTGCGGAAGTAGGGTGGTATCGCGAGCAAACTCGTCCCTATACATTATGGGGGCGGGTTTTTTGTTGTATAAAAATTGAAAGTAACTCATGAAAACACTTGTGAAAAGTAAAAAAACACATTACCAATTTGGAGGGAATTCGATATGAACCAGCAAGTCCATAAAAAAGAAAAGACCGTTTGTGTAGAAGATATTATCCTAGCCAGCAACACCATTAAGGATGTAATTTCTCCAACACCTTTGCAATATAATCATTTATTATCCGAACGATATGGAGCAAATATTTATTTAAAACGGGAGGATTTGCAAAGTGTGCGCTCATTTAAAATTCGCGGGGCATATAACCGCATTAAGAAACTTGGAGAAGAAGAGCTGAAAAATGGAATTATTTGCGCGAGCGCTGGAAATCACGCCCAAGGAGTCGCTTACTCCTGCCATCTTCTCAATATCAATGGAAAGATTTTTATGCCGAATACAACTCCGAAACAAAAGGTCAATTCGGTTAAATTTTGGGGTAAGGAAAATGTCGAAATTGTTTTAGTGGGCGATACGTTTGACGATGCCTACGAAAAAGCAGTTGCCAGCAGTCAAGCAGAAAAGCGTACCTTTATTCATCCATTTGATGACCTTGATGTAATTGCAGGGCAAGGTACGGTTGCCGTGGAGCTGCTTAAAGATTGCGAAGAACACATTGATTATTTATTTGCAGCCATTGGCGGCGGCGGACTTGTTTCCGGTGTAGGTACCTATATGAAACATGTTTCCCCGCAAACCAAGTTAATCGGTGTGGAACCGCTGGGGGCACCAGGGATGAAAGAATCAATTTCAAAAGGGGAAGTGACCTCACTTGAAGAAATTGATTCGTTTGTGGATGGTGCTGCCGTTAAAACGGTTGGGACCAAGACATTTAACATTTGTAAAAACATTGTCGACGATATTGTGATTGTCCCTGAAGGGAAAGTCTGTACTACTCTTTTATCCTTGTACAATGAAAATGCTATCGTCGTTGAACCGACAGGGGCACTGTCCATTGCCGCTTTGGATACATATGCCGAAGAAATTAAGGGTAAAACAGTTGTTTGTATCGTTAGCGGAGGCAACAATGACATCGGTCGCATGCAGGAAATTAAAGAACGCTCGATGATCTTTGAAGGACTGCAGCATTATTTTATCGTCCAATTCCCACAGCGCCCGGGGGCATTACGGGAATTTTTAGATAATGTCCTTGGACCAAATGATGATATTAGTCATTTTGAATATACGAAGAAAAATAATCGTGAAAGAGGACCTGCTTTGGTGGGAATTGAACTAAAGGATAAAGAAGATTATCTTCCGTTAATTGAACGAATTAAAGCGAAGGGATTTATATATCGGGAAGTGAATAAGGATAGCACGTTGTTTCAAATGCTGGTTTAGAATTTTGATAAAATTTATTTAGAAATTAAGAATGCGGCTTATCGTGAACGAATCCCTGAATCCAATAAAGGATCCAGGGATTTTTTTATACATCTTGTACCCTTTAAAACAGTGAAATAATGAGATAAACAAAGATAAGCTTTTATGAGAGCGGATTCATAAGGATTTTACATGTCAATTTGCTACAATTTATGTAAAAGTATATCTTGCAAATTATATTGTTCAGGATTATGATTTATTTCATAAAATAAATATCAATTTCTTAATTCGCTTAGTTCCGCTTAGGAAGCGGGGGAACCAACTGAGGAGATATCTTTGGAATATTTGAAAACCAAAGATTTTCTTAATGGGGTGAATCCTGTGTCGTACAGGTAGGGCAACTCTCATGTCCGAATCCGTCAGCTAACCTCGTCAGCGTTTAGAGGGAGGGAACGAAAATCGAGCCGTAAGCATAGTTTATTTAACTATGTATAAAAGCCACGAGAAGATTCGCTCTTCCGTGGCTTTTTTTGTTTACCACTGCTTAGTAGAAATAATATCTTTTGTAAATTGTTTATTCTGGGGGAAAGAAATTATGACTTCTCAATCAATTAGAAAACTACTTCTGGGCCGTCCGTTGAAATCAAGTGAGGCCGAGGCTGAAAAAATGCCAATGTGGAAGGCATTGCCGATTCTTTCTTCCGATGCGCTTTCTTCTGTAGCATACGGAACAGAAATGATTTTATTAGAGTTAGCTACAGTTGGAGCAGTAGCGTTCTCGTTTTCTTTACCGATTGCCATTGCTATTATTTTGTTAATATCCATCTTAATCATAAGCTACCGGCAGGTTATAGATGCCTATCCACAAGGCGGAGGAGCATATATGGTTGCCAAAGAAAATTTGGGAATGATGTGGGGGCGGTTGGCCGGAGTATCATTACTCATTGACTATACGCTAACCGTAGCTGTATCCATTTCAGCCGGAGTTTTGGCGATTACATCAGCCTTCCCTCCAATTGTCCCATATATTGTTCCTATTGGACTCGTATTTGTCTGGTTTATGGTATGGATGAACCTTCGTGGAACTTCTGAATCCGGAAAAGTCTTTGCTTTTCCAACCTATTTATTTATTTTTTGTATGTTGATGCTTGTGGGAAAGGGAATGTTTGATTGGTTCACAGGGGCAAGTCAAGTAAAACATGCAGTCTCTGTACCAACGTCTTTACCTACAGGTTTAACTTTGTTTGTTTTATTGAAGGCATTCTCATCAGGATGTTCCGCGGTTACAGGAATAGAAGCGATATCTAATGCTGTACCGCATTTTCGGACTCCGGCACAAAAGAATGCTAAACTTACTATGGTAACTTTAGGCTCAATACTAGCGATCATTTTCGGTGGAGTAACGATCCTTTCACAAATTTATGCTATTAAACCTGACACGAGCGGAACTACTACAGTTCTCTCTATGGTGGCAGAGCGTGCATTTGGTCGTGACGGAATGTATTATATTACTCAGCTTGCTACAATGTTAATTTTAGTATTAGCGGCGAATACCAGTTTCAACGGGTTTCCAATTTTAGGATCAATCATGGCTCAAGATAAAAATTTCCCACGGATGTTTAGCAACCGTGGGGATCGTTTAGCTTTTCATAACGGAATCATTACGTTAGGCGTTTTAGCCAGTATTTTGCTTATCGTCTTTGGTGGAAGAACTGAATTGTTGATTCCTCTTTATGCAATTGGCGTATTTTTGTCGTTTACGTTGTCTCAAATTGGTTTGGTATTAAAGTGGAAGCGTGAAAGGACACAAGGATGGAAGCGAAAATCTATCATTAATGGGCTTGGTGCTTTTGTTACATTTTGTGTTGTCATTATTTTTGGTTTCACAAAGTTTGAAGAGGGAGCTTGGATTGTAGTAATCATCACACCAATTTTAGTATGGTTTATCACAAGAATTAACAAACATTACGAAAATGTAGGGAAAGCATTAAGGTTTGATTTATCAGAACCACTTCCACAAAAAGAAACGGTAGTAATTATCCCCGTTGCCGGTGTTCACAGAGTGGTTGCATCCACAATTGCTTATGCGAAAACTCTTACACCTAATGTGGTCGCTTTTTATGTAGCATTTTCTCAAGAAGATGCTAAAAGAATGGAAGATAAATGGGAAGAATGGAATCCGGATGTTAGATTAGTAGTTTTTGTATCCCGCTACCGTGCTTTTATAAAACCATTGGTCGAATTCATTGAACGAATAGACCGTCATTATGATAATGAAAAGACTGTAACGGTCCTTTTACCGGAGTTTATCACTCGAAAATGGTGGCATCGGTTGTTGCATAATCAATCCGCGTTTCGTATTCGTTCCCTTCTCTTGGCTCGTAAAGATGTTGTGGTATCCACCGTACCATTTCGTTTACGTGACTAAATGTTTATTTAAAAAGTCCAACGTGAGAACGTTGGGCTTTTTGCTTATTATCGCCAGCATTGGATAAAAAGGAAGAAATTGTGCAAAAATAGGAGTATATTTAATTATAGGAACTCGGATAAATAGGAGCGTGACTGGATGGAAGAAATTTGTCCGGTATGTGGTCTCACCGATGAAGAGAGTGAAAAAATGACTGAAAATAAAATCATTCGTTTTTGTGAAAATTGTTTAAAGGAAGAAAAGATTAGTATTATCTTAGATAAACTGTTTCAGTAACTTATAAAATCGGCTAACAAGAAGTATTTATCGACTGGCTTCCAGGGATCGATGTCGAGGAATATAATAAACTGAAAGAAATTTTAAATAAGAAATAAGCACACTGCTCCTCGGGACATATAAGGACTCGGGGATTTTTTGTGACGCTAACAGTAAGAAAAAACTCGTTTAAATGGAAATAATCTCTAAATTATCCTAATAATCAAACAAATCGTAACATAATACTTTAAAATATTACACAGATTGTAAGATGTAAAGCGCTGTTTACCTATGTACAATATAGTAAATGAGCTTTATCGAAATAGAAAAAATGTTAACCTCTTGTTGTAAAACACTAGGGTGGTTAACATTTATTTTTAATCCTATTTATCTGAATATTTCGAACTATCTATTGAATGATTGGAGGCAAACAAATGTCAGAAATAACACATGTTAAGATTCCGAAAGAGAAAATCATTTTAACGTTTTCATCATCTAACCCTCCCGTACAGGCAACCACTAGCGGATCAACGATTACTTTTGAAACTTGTGACTGTTTTAGCAACCTTATTCAAATGGAGGACCAACTGTTCAGTTCCGTTGGTTGGGACAAGATCAACCCTGCCACTGGACCTTTATTCATAGAGGAGGCTGAACAGGGAGATGTATTAAAGGTGGAAATCCTAAATATTTCCATTGGTAATCAGGGTGTCATGACGGTTGCACCAAATTTTGGTGTTCTAGGGGATTCTATTAAAGAAGAAAAAACAAAGGTTATTCGCATTGATAACGGACAGGCCCTGTTTAATGAACGGATCCAAATTCCTATTCGACCGATGATTGGTGTCATCGGAACCGCCCCAGCCATTGAAGAAATACCTACTGGAACTCCCGGGCAGCATGGAGGAAATATGGATTGCAAAAGAATTGTTGAAGGAGCCACACTCTATTTGCCTGTCCATGTTCCAGGTGCCCTCCTATCCATGGGAGATCTTCATGCAGTTATGGGAGACGGAGAAGTTATTATCTGTGGACTTGAAATTGCCGGTGAGGTTACTATTCGTGTCAGTGTAATTAAAGACAAAATACTGCCATTACCTTTGCTAAGAGAAGGGGAACACATTATGACCATCGCTTCTGCCGAGACTCTAGATTTGGCAGCAAAGCAAGCCACCAACCAAATGCACCGCTTCCTGACCAATGAGCTAGGCCTGGAGTTCAATGAAGCCGGCATGCTGCTTAGCCTTGTAGGTGATCTTAGAATTTGTCAGGTAGTGGATCCGCTGATGACAGCACGAATGGAATTACCGCTATCAATTCTAGTAAACTATGATTATATTTTATCCTAAGGGAGTGTAAACTTATGTCAAAGGATAAGAAACCAATAGAAGATTTATCAAGATCGCTTTCTTTTTTAGGAAACATATCCATTTCTGTAAGTGACATAAGCCCCACAACAGGTGTTTTCCTTATGGTGCCTGCAGTCCTGGCAACAGCTGGAACTGGGACATTTCTCTCCTTCCTGGGTGCGGCTGTTATTGCATTATGTGTAGCTTTATGTATGGGTGAGTTGGGAGCATTATACCCCGGGGCTGGGGGGTTATACAGTATTGTTTACCGCGTTTTGGGGCGTCCCATCGGTTTTCTGGCCCTTTTAAACTATCTTATCCAAGGTATCTTCCTTCCTGCCACCATTGCTTTTGGTGCTGCTGCTTATTTAATCAAAATTTTCCCTGGGTGGACAGAAAATTGGACGGCCTTTGGGGTTATGGTTGGCTGTACGATTGTTACGATCCTTTCCATGAAATGGAATGCCAAGTTCGTTGAAGTATTTCTTGTACTTGAATTAGTTGTTGTTGGTATCATTGCGATCGCAGCTGTTTTCCATCCTTCACAGGAAGTTGGCAGTCTATTTCATCCTGTGACACTATCAGCGGATAAAACAACTACGATCCCGGTTTCTTGGTCCACGCTCTTTGCAGCTGTCACTGTTGCTCTCTTTTCCTATAATGGATACGATAGCTCCATTAACTTTTCGGAAGAAACAGACCAAAATGCTAACATTGGTAAAACCTTATTTACTTCAGCATTAATTGGAATAATGGCACAAATTATTCCGATATTCTGCATCTTAATTTCCGTTCCTGACATCAAGACATTTCTTTCTTCGTCGTCACCTATTAACGATATTGGGGAATTGTACATGGGCAAGAGTGGAACCCTCTTTTTGAATGCCGGGGCAGCGATTGCCATGATCAACTGTGTCCTGGCCGTAATTCTTCAATTTTCCCGGGTGTACTACAGTGCCGGTCGTGACAAAGCTTTTCCTAAAAAAGTAAATAAATTCCTAACAACACTCCATCCTAAATTTAAAACCCCCTGGCTTGCCACAATATTCATGGGGGCATTGGGAGCAATTGCTTGTTTTGATTCCAGTTTGGTTAGTATGGTTACCTTCACTTCTGTAACTATCGTCCTGTTATACGCAACTGTAGCTTTATGTGTTATTATCAGCCGGATCCGTGACAAGGAACTTCATCGACCATTTAAATCACCGTTATTTCCTGTTATTCCTATTATTGCTATCTTTGGGTCCATCGCCGCTTTGTCCCAGCAGGCAGGTAAGGATCTTGTCACAAGTGCTGTAGCCTTTGCGGTTGCTCTCCTTTATTATTATTTGTATCTTAAACCCAGAAGTCTAACTCATTGGGTCTTAAATGGACAAGAATCAAATTCTGATCATATCAAAAAAGAATACAGAGAGGAGCCATTGGATGCCTAAAATTCTATTAGCACAAGCAAAGCCATGTTTACTTGAAAAAGAAAATAATTTAAAAACGATGGAACGGTTTATCATAAACGCTCATAAGCAAAGGGCTGATCTTGTCATGTTTCCCGAATTGTTCCTAACTGGTTATTTTACAAGAGAACAAACAAGTGAAATGGCCGAAGACTTAGAAGGTCCTTCTATTTGCCAAATACGAGACATGGCTAAAAAATATAGAGTAATGGTAGTTTTCGGGTTTCCTGAAAAGAAAGAGAATCGACTCTATAATTCCGCATGTTTTATCGATGAAGAAGGGGAAATCCTTGGCACTTACCAAAAGGTTCACTTATGGGATGAAGAACCAAAATATTTCGAAGCTGGATCTTCCTTTCCTGTCTGGGATACCAAAATTGGAAAAATAGGGATAATGATCTGTTACGATACAGAGTTTCCGGAATCAGCTCGCACCCTTGCGGTGAAGGGTGCGGAAATTATTTTAGCTCCAACGGCGAATATGACACCGTTTCAACATGTTCAACAGCTCTTTATTCAAAGTCGAGCAGCGGAAAATCAAGTGTTTGTTGCTACAACCAATCAAATTGGTAGAGAAGAATCTACGCTTTTTTTCGGTGAAAGTGCTGCAGCAAATCCATATGGTGAACTACTCGTAAAAGGAGGAAATCAAGAGGAAGAGTTAATAGTAGAAATTGATATTGATTTGGTACAAAAAGCTAGAAAATTTCCATTATACCTGAAGGATAGACGTCCGGAGCACTATACATTGACCTAGGAGATTTACTTTTTTATTTAAAACATTTTTAACTAATAAAATTCCAAACAAGAAAGAGCTGAGTACCAGCTCTTTTTTTGTTTTGGGTAATATAGGTGTTTTTTGGATCCTATAAAACTTTAAAGTCCCTGTGAATTAAGTTAAATCATGATGAATATATAACAATACGATCATAATTGAAACAAGGGAGGGTTCAATTTAATTGAAGGCAATAAGGTTTTGTGTTTGCAATGATTCCATTGGTTCCTTTCATTTTGCGGGATTTATTTTTTAAACAAATGGAATAGAAAAAACACGTTAAAAGGAGTGCCTATAAATGAATATTGCCTTATGGATTGTTCAATTAGTTTTAGGTCTGGCCTTTATTGCGTTTGGGTCAACAAAAGTTCAGTATGAAAAGGCCATGGTAAGTCTGCCGTGGGTAAAGGATACTTCAAAGGGATTGACCTTATTTGTAGGGACTGCTGAGCTGCTGGGCGGACTTGGGGTAATAGTACCCGGGATTTTTGGAATTTGGACATCACTGATTCCACTTGCGGCTCTGGGAATTGCCATAATAATGATTTTTGCAGCCGTATTTCATGCGAAGCGGAAGGAATATAAAGCAATTATAATGAACCTTATTTTATTAATTTTGGCCCTTTTTGTTGCATATGGTCGATACTAACTCATATTTTAAAAACAAGCGAACAGTTCCCGTGGACTGTTCGCTTTTCGGTTATTTCTTCACTTCTTCTTCACCATTATCTTTTTTGTCTTTATCGAACCAAAGCGGTTCATTGTCATCAACATCGCCATTATAGTTGATTAGTATTTCTTCTCCAGCCTTTATATCGGTGTACGCATAGAACTCAAACGTATGGTTATTAAAATTAATATCATAAGTGGCATTAGGCTTATACGAATGATTAAATAGCATACCATATCCTAAAAGGATAGCTGAATGGTTCTTACCGTATTCAAACGCGTAATCTGCAAGCAGAGTTTTTTCGATGTGTTCATGCTCCATGTTAGGGTAAGGAAGGACAGGTGCTTCATGTATTAGCTCACCTTTTGCGATATCACACGTCGCAAATACCCCTCTATTTAGCTCTCCATCGCTTAGTTTCGAAGTCTTGATCTCAATCATGTTAGTCACCTTTACGTTTTTTCTTTTTAGTCTAGTATCTTCATAAGCATGACAGTTGATAAGGAAGAAAGCAACTTTTTTTATCTTTCTACCGGGGAACATTATCACGGATGCTGGAATTGCGGCAATATTAAAAGAAAAATTCATTATCTACACTTCAGCTAATGTCTTATATAATGAATGTGAAAGATGTATTTTGTATGGGATTCTACTAGAGATAATTCTATGGAGGGATTTGTGTGGCAAAAACAATTTATACGAACGGATTAATCTACACAATGGATGAAAACTATCCGCTGGCTCAGACCGTAGTGGTGGAGAACGGCAGAATTCTTGATGTTGGTTTACATAATGATATGGTCCTGCAATGGGGAAGAGTCGGGTCTGCCATTATTGATTTACAAGGAAAGATGGTAACCCCAGGACTAATCGATAGTCACCTGCATCTTTCAGGTGTTGCGTTCCATTTTTTAGATCTTGATTTAACAGGTGTTAAATCAAAAAATGAAATGCTTGAAAAAATAAAAGTAAAAGCCGATACGATTGCTCCAGGTAAGTGGCTGATTGGAATGGGTTGGGATGAGAATCTTTTTGAGGAAGGTACAATTCCAACGATCGACGAACTGGATCATGTGGCACCACATTGTCCCATTTATTTAAAACGGATTTGTTATCACGCTTTTTTAGTGAATAGCAAGGCGCTTGAAATAAGCAATTATCATCCTAGTATTGAAGTTCCGATGGGAGGCAGTGTTGTCCTCGATTCAATGACGAAAAAACCTACAGGACTACTTCTTGAATCGGCTTCAAAACTTATTACAAAGTACATACCGGAGAAAACGTATGAAGAGTTAAAGAGCGGTTTAGAAAAAGCCATGAAATTTGCCGTAAAAAAAGGATTAACCAGTGTACATTCCAATGATCCCGCCTATTTGGGAGGCCTGGATCAAACCTACAGGATGTATAATGAATTAATTAATCATGAACATAAAGGGTTACGGTGTAATCTCCTCATTGATTATCCTTTCCTAAAAGAATTGAGGGAAAGGGGAATGTATGCAGGATACGGGAATGAGAAATTACAAATTGGTGCGATTAAAATTTTTGCTGATGGAGCGCTAGGTAGAAGAACCGCCCTTTTATCAGAACCGTATGATGATGAACCAAACCAGTACGGGGAAGCAATGTACAGTCAAGAAGCACTGATAGAAATTGTAAATGATGTTAGAGACCATGGGATGCCAATTGCAGTACATACAATTGGTGATAGGGCTTTGGAAAATGTCCTTAATGTCCTGGACCGTTTCCAAACTTCTAACTATCGGGATCGGTTAATCCATGTATCCGTCCTACGGGAGGATTTGGTTAAGCGCTTAGCGTCCCGTAGCCGAATTGCAGACATCCAGCCAAGATTTCTCGTGGGAGACTATCCATGGGTAATAGAAAGACTCGGTGAGAAGCGGGAACAATATTTATATGCATGGAAAACGCTGCTTTCATCGGGTGTTTTATGTGCGGGAGGATCCGATGCACCGGTGGAACCCGTCGATCCACTGCTTGGAATTCACGCAGCTGTAACGCGAAGTGCTCCCGGTCAAACACACGAAGGCTGGAATAAAAAAGAGAAATTATCGATGCTGGAAGCCATTAAGTTGTTTACAATTGGTGGCGCCTACGCCACAAACGAAGAGCACATAAAAGGAACGATAACAAGGGGTAAGTTAGCGGATATGACGGTTTTTTCGAAAAATCTCTTTGAAATGGAAGTCTCGGATGAATTATTACGAACCAATATAAACATGACGATTATTGATGGAGTAATACAATAGAAGTAAAGAAATTTCCAGTACAAAAAAGGATAGATGAAGGCAGGTAAGTAAGGATGAAACTATCCTTTTTCTATAGTATAAATTAAGGACGAATTCGAAATGGATTTCGTCCTCTTATTTTTATTAAAATATCATTAAATTTTACATTTAGTATAAATATAGCAAAAAATGAGTTGACCGAATAAAGAATTAATAATAAAATAAGGAAAATTTTAAATATTGCGTAAACAAAATGAATAAAGTAGTAAGGGATGTTTATTTTTTAGAAAGCGATCAATTACGGAAAGATTCATCAAAGAAAAAGGACCAATAGTTTTCATTATACCTTCTATCAATAAAAGGTTACCCGGTAAAAGTGGGAAGAAATGAGCTTAAGGGAGAGATGGAATAATGTTTATTGAAAGTATTTGTCCTAAATGCGGAGAGATTAATAACGTTGAACATAAAGGAGAAGACATACTTATCGTAACATGTAAGAATCACCATATGTATGACCATATCGTTATCCCTTATTCCAGAACCGGCCGAATTAAGGATGATAAACGTGTAAAGTTAGAGGAAATGATTGTTGAAAAAAAATTTCACCGCATGAGTGATAAATCTACCATTTGTCTTCTGATTTTTGAAAATGGTTATGAAATTGAAGGACGTTCAACGGTTAGAGATATGGCAGATTTCCGATCAGTTATTGGCAAGGATAAAGCATATGAACAAGCATTAAAGAAAGCGATGGTAGCATTAGGCGCATTTTTAGTATAATTTTTAGGACTATCAGAGAAAATTTACTATAATTCATCAAATCCAATCTAGTGGGGAGCAATTCAACAATCTCTATCTTGTTGAATTGTCTCCTCGTTTTGTTTTATTCCTTAATTTAGTTACTCCTCTTTTAAACTCTTACCCAATCCTTTTAGGAAGTGAATGCCGAATCCAATTGCCCGATTGATGTCAGGATCATTATTGTATTGGATTTGGAGGAACAGATTCAAATCAAGGTCTATATTGGTGAATTTCCTTAAAAAAAGGACCGAAATGGTCCTTGGTAAGTTTTATCTTGGTGTTACCGATTTTACAGAAATAGCGGGGGAGTAAGTTGTTATTAGGCAGCCTTCCAAGTGCTTATCAGTTAATAATCCCAGATTAAGAGCCGACTTGATTTTAAGATCGTCCGGCTTTTTTAATACCTGAATAAGATCATTCATTCGTAGTTCCTCTAACCTCTTAATGGTTATTTCTTCATTATATTTTTCCTGTTTTCTCACTTGTCTTTGCAGTTTAAAACCATTGATCGTAATTTCACCTTTATCGTACGATCCAATTAATTTTTCAAAATAATGATGGAAAACATCCTTTAATTCATTCATTTCCAGCTCAATTTCTTTTTTCTTCTTATTAAGTTCGTAATATCTGCTCAACATTTCTCCTGTAATCAAAGAATCATTGTTTTTCAACAAAATCCTCTCCTTTTTACGAACGTATATTCTATTTTATGATGCCTTCAGGAAAATATTACCGATTTATATAAAATAGATTGTGTAATTGCGATTCAGTTAAGACTAGAAAAGATAAATCAAACCTCATCTACAAGTAAGGATGATTTACATTGGATGAACGGAAAATGTGAAAAGCTAAATTGAAGGAGATTCGTGAATGACAAAGCAAGAGGTTATCAAACTATTGGTGTTAATTGAAACAGTTTATTCATTCTGCGTGACGAAAGATGAGACAGTAAGCAATTGGTTTGAATTTTGTTCCGAGTTGGAATACGAAACAGTGATGAAAAAATTCCGAAATCATATTCGGAAAAATCCCTATCCACCAGTTTTTAGAGAACTAGCCGAAAGTATCAATGATAAAAATGAATCTTTTAAAAAATGGTTCATGGTATCTGGTGAGAAAACAGAAAGGATTTACAATAACAGCAAACAATCAGCTTGGATGGATGAGTACTCTCCAAGAAATTCTGCCAGAGAGTGAAAGTTTGTAATAATTTGATAGGGTTAAGTGCAAAAAACGTTTCACCTTTTGTAAATGTTCTGTATAATAATAAAAAACTTGAAGAATTGAGGAAGAAAAGTGATAGGTTTTATTGAAGAACAAATTAAAAAATATCAAGAACAAAATCAAAATAGGGGACGTCTATTAATTAATTGTCCCGATGCCCCTGGTATTGTAGCGGCGGTTTCCCGTTTTTTATATGAACACGGTGCGAATATAATTGAGTCAAGTCAATATTCGACAAATCCTCAGGGAGGAACTTTTTTTATTAGGATTGTTTTTGAATGCCCTGATCTAAGACAAAAGTCAGCTGATATGGAGAGACAGTTTGAAGAAATTGCCCAGTCCTTTTCTATGGAGTGGTCTTTTACTTATGCATATGAAATCAAAAAGACAGCAATCTTTGTATCAAAGGAACTCCATTGTTTACGTGAGCTTTTATGGGAATGGCAAAGCGGCGACTTATTAACCGATGTGGCTTTAATTATCAGTAACCATGAAGATGCTCGAGTGGAAGCTGAAAGATTAGAGATTCCATTCTATTACATACCTGCAACTAAAGATAATCGAATGGAAGCAGAAGAAAAGCATCAGCAGCTCTTAGCAGAGTACGATATCGATTTAATTGTTCTAGCTCGTTATATGCAGATTTTAACGCCAAACTTTGTAAAACAATTTCCGAATCAAATTATTAATATCCATCATTCATTCCTGCCGGCATTCGTGGGAGCGAAACCATATGAGCGCGCTTATCATCGCGGGGTGAAATTAATTGGAGCCACTTCTCATTATGTAACCAACGATCTCGATGAGGGGCCAATTATTGAACAGGATATTCATCGTGTTGACCATCGGGACAATGTGGAGGAATTAAAGAAAATCGGCCGTACCGTTGAGCGGAGCGTTCTTGGCCGGGCTGTAAAATGGCATCTAGAGGATCGAATAATCGTTCATGGAAATAAAACGATTGTATTTTAAAAAGGTTCTTTTCGTAAACTTTGTTGCTTTTGAAGATTAATAAAGTTCATTTACTAAGTTTCTAGGCAATTTTCGCAAATGTTCTTTCGAAAAGATGCCACGAAGCTTCTAATTATACGGGTTGATAAACTTATACGAAAAAACAACTATCTATGCGAAAATAGCCTTTAAAAAAAACTAAAAAACGAAGGAGATCAGTCTCCTTCGTTTTATACTGACTTTTTTCGGGATTGATGCTTAAATTGATAGATCATTTGCTCTGAAATTGCCGAATACCCCGCCGAATTTGGATGGACTCCATCAGGGGATAAGTTTTGCGGTTTGTCACCGTTAATTACCATTGTAGTTTCTACTACGATGGAGGATGAATATTGATCGGCAACCTGATATATTTTTAGATTCCAATTTGGCAGCAATTTATTTGCTATGGAATACAATTGATCGGATGAAGATAATGGATTATACAATTCTAAAAAAACGAGGGTGGCTTTCGGATTTAGTTCTTTTATTCTTGACGAAATTTCTGAAAGACTTTTTGAAAAGCCGGCTTGTACTTGATCAAATGTTTGGAAAACATTATGGAAGTTCCGTCCATTTGCAACCCGAAGAATATCATTGCCGCCAACATTAATCGTTACAATGTCCGCCTTTTTGATTTCCTCATCAAACCTACCTTGTTGAACCAAGGCCCTTAATTCACCGCTTGTAATTCCATTTATTCCTTCATTTTGGAATAGGACTTTTTTATGTGTTTGACCTTCTAATTTGTTTGAAAACTGATGTACCAGATCTTCATTTTGCCCTGCTCCGACCCCGCGAATGACAGAATCCCCTAATGCCAGAAGATCAATTTGTGTTACATTTGAATTTCGAAAAAAATTGATATAAGATACTTTGGCTGTTTCAGTACTTACCTCAACAGTGCGTTTTTTCATTTTATAAATTTGATATTGAGGATAGTAAATCCATACAGAAATTCCAATGGCAATGCTTATTAAACAGATAAAAAGGTATTTAATATGTTTCATATTTCCACTCCTATTAATCTCTTATTATAACAAGCGAAACAAAAGAAATATTTAGGAGTTGATTTCCAATTGGATTAAAGTTATTGTTCAAATTATAAAAAAAGTTGAATTTAATCATTGAAATTCCTATCTAAATAAATTTTTATAAAGGTATTTTAAAAAATTCGAAGAATATTAGTGTATGTATGTGTTAGAAAAAGGATCCATTTCGTCCTTTTTTCTATTTTGCTGCATTAAACGTAGGAATTGAACTAAAATGAAAAAGGAGTGTTGTATTAATGGGAACTTGGGGTACAGGGATTTTTGACGATGATACTACTTTTGATGTTCGAGAGGATTTTATTAAATACCTGGAAGATGGTTTATCAGCCGAGGATGCAACACAAATCATTTTAGAAGAATATATTGATGATTTAAATTTAGAGGAAGATTTGGAAGAAATATCGTTAGTTTTCATCGGGTTGGCTGCCATACAGCTAGAAAAGAATTGCCTCCAGGAACAAGTTCGGACAAATGCAATCGAATTAATTAAGCTTGGAGCGGATCTTGAATTGTGGGAAGAAGCTGAACAAGAAGAATTTGAAGAAAGAATAAACGTTTTGACAGAATTTAAACAAAAGCTGCTTAATCATGAAATGAAGTTAAACTAACAATTATTTTTTGAATGTAGGAGCTGTCGTTAAGGCAGCTTTTTGTTATTAATCATTACAAATCCTTTTATATTTATTTATAAGAAGATTAAAGGAGGTAAGAAACTATGCAAGATTAATTCATGTTAATAAAAAAAGGAGCTTGTTATCAGGCTCCTTTACGAATAAATTATTTTTTTATCTGTTTTAAAATAACACTTTCAATCATTTTCCACGGCATGATTTTTTTTAGAATAAGATTCTTTTTAACTCCCTTACCAATTGGATATCTTAGGTCGGGGCTTTTTGTTTGTGTAGCGATTTGAGCAACCAATTTTGCGACATCCAGAGGATCACCATGTGCTGTTTTTCCGGATTCAATTTCATTTAAGATGGCTGTCATATAGGACCGGTAAGGAGACTCCTGATCAATATTTAAGGAGTCAATGCTCGACCAAATATTTGTTGCATAAGAGCCCGGCTCCACCAACATGACATCAATGCAAAATGGTTTTAGCTCCAACCTTAAGCTTTCGCTGAATCCTTCAAGAGCATATTTTGAGGAAGTATAGGCAGATAAACCGGGGAATCCCATTTGCCCGCTTATACTGCTCATATTGATAATTTTTCCTCTGCCATAACCCCTCATGAATGGTAGTACCATCTGAGTAACGGCAATAACTCCGAAAAAATTGGTCTCAAATTGTGCCCGATATTCCTCAATGGAAAGCTCCTCACAAAAACCTCCGACAGCCAGTCCTGCATTATTGACCAGAACATCGATTGATTTCAATTCAAACAAATATTTTTTTAGGTCATGGATAGATTTTGTTGAAGTGACATCAAGTTGCCGGACATCTATTAATTCCATTAAATTATGTTCCTTTGCCGTCTTAAAGAGGGTTTCAGCTTTATTCACGTTTCTCATTGTGCCGATGACCTGAAAGCCATTCTTTGCCAGTTCAATCGCACACAATAGACCAAAGCCACTAGAGGATCCAGTAACAATTGCCGTTTTTCTGCTCATATTTTTCTCCCTCAAACTCTCGTTTATTATTTTAACTTATTCTTAGAATGCAGCATATTTTCAGATTAATCAAAATGAAAAATACTTAAAAATCGGAAAAAATAATCTAAATAGGGGTAATAGTGTAAAAAAACAGAGACTTACGTTGTCTCTGCTAGTTTTTCAAATAATATACGTTTTCCTTTTTAACCTTACTATCTACCTTAAAAGGTTGTGAATTCGTTTTATATTTTTTTTCGTAATTAACAAACATGGATACATTAACTAAAATACCCACAGCAATTGCTAATTGTATTATTGAAGATCCACCGTAACTGACAAATGGTAACGGCACACCGGCAAGCGGGAGGATACCGGAAACCCCGGAAAGATTAACAAAGGCTTGAATTCCTATCATACTTGAAATACCAATGGCTAGTAAGCTTCCAAATGGGTCCTTGCATCGTGTTGCAATAATAAACCCTCTTAATACGATGAAGGCTAGCAAAATAATGACAAAACCAACACCCCATATTCCTAACTCTTCTGCAATAACAGCCATTATGAAATCAGTATGTGGTTCTGGTAAATAACCTAATTTTTCAATCCCTTTACCTAGGCCCAAGCCATTGATACCACCTGAACCAATTGCTATGTATGAATTTACAAGGTGATAACCAGATGTTTTCGCAGCAGCAAATGGATCCTTTAGGACTGCAAATCGATCCATCCGCTTTGATGTAAAAACTTTATTATGAAAAATAAGAATGATGGGGATTATGACAACTGAACCCATCATAATAAGTTTTAAAATATTTTTAAAACTTATACCTGATGAGAGAATTATGGAACTTGAAAATAATAAAATCAGCTCAACAGTACCAAAGTCAGGTTGACTTGCGATCAATAAACAGACCAGCCCTAAATAGATTAAGGGAGGGAAAGTTCCTTTATTAAATTCATTTATATATGCTTGCTTTTTGGCGTAAACAGCAGATAAATAAATGATGACACAAAGCTTAACAAATTCAGATGGTTCAATACTTAACGGGCCAAGTCTAATCCAACTTTGTGCGCCTCCTGCCACATGGCCGAAGAGAGATAGTGTAAATAAAAGAAACAATGATCCAAAAACCATAATTCCCAGTATTTTATTGTTTTTTAAGGCCTTGTAAGGAAATAAGGCGGTAAGTAGAAATACAAAAAATGCTACAATCAGAAAGAGCTTTTGTTTTTGATAAAAATAATCACTAGAAACGCCGTATCTTTGAATTGCCATAGCCATGCTCGCACTATAGACCATAATTAAACCAAAGACAGCTAAAAAGACCGCAGCAATAGCTAAAGAATAATCATAGGATTTTAGTATTTTTCTATACATAATTTTTTTCCTCTTTTAAAAAATACAATCCCTCATTCAGTCAAAGACGTTGTGAGTCGCTGAAGAAGAGGGATTAATTTTATTTGGTCTATTTTACAAATTTAAATAGAATTGGAAGCTGTTTTTGTTAATGCGGGATAACTACCCAAGCATCCGGCAGATAACGCATTCCAACATCCGTATTGGTCGCAGGTTTTAATTGGAGCGTCCCATCCTTAATCATTGTAGTAGAACCGCCTCCATCCATTGCAATTGCATTAGTTACATTATATTTTTCAAATAAATGAGCCATATCTGACATTGAAGCGCCGCGATGGGTTTTATCCCAATAAAAACGACCATCGGTAATAATCAGTACAATACTTCCATTTTTTTCTTGACCGATAGCTGTTCGTGGTGCCCAGCCCCATGCACCATTAACAGTTGGAGTAACTCGATTTACTCCATTAACGATAAGTTGGGGGCCAAAACTTACAGCATCTTTCACTCCTAAATTTAATAATTGATTGGTCGAATAATTTCCGGTAATAAATTGACCATCTTTTAAAAATCCACCTACAAGTGATGGTACGTTTTTGCCACCCTTTGGAACCGAAAGGATGTTTCCGTTACTTATAACAATTCCTATCATTTCACCACCGGTTCCATTTCCTCTTGGGTCAAAAAATCCTCCTGCGTTTATCCCGGCGATTCCATTATTTTCTTTAATTAAATCAGAAAGAGGTTGACCTTTGTCTGAAAACTTTGTTCCCACAATGTGAACTGTTGTTGGATCGGGAATGACCATTATTTTTGCCGTGTAATTGGGAGCATTTACCGTATCCACTTGGATGTTCTCGGATGAACTTTTCTTAAAAGTAGATTGCTTATCCGGTTGCGCTTTTGCAATCGTTGATTGTATAACTTGCGGATGATTCCTTGCATTATATAATGCATCGATTTCCGATTGTGGTAATAAAAGTCTTAAATATTTTTCGTATTGTGGATGGTAAGTTGAAAATACTGTCCCTAATAGCATTCTACGCATTTGCAGTCCTTGGTTTGTTCCGTATAAAAACCCACCTCCACCTAATACGAGGATTAAACATATTGTAAAAAATACTCGCCAAATACGTTTTAATTTTCGTTTTTGTTTTGGATTTCGGTTTGTGCGCGTAGCACTGACTGAATTTGTTGTTTGTAATTCCATGATGCATCTCCTTTTACATTTGGTAAATGAATTCACCATAAATCCTATTAAACTGACAAGTTTGAATCCATATTCATAACAAAGGGCGAGAGTGGCTTCTATTGAAGCAGTTTCATTGTCCATAGAAGAATGAATGTATAGGCAAAACTATTAAAAAGCCTTTGGCTCGAATAGAGAAAATATATGATTTTATTGACAAAATGTCAACAAAAATGTGGTATTATTCAACATAATTATTTCTCTAGTTAGAAAAATATTGGAAAATTTATAAAATAATTGTGAATTATTGACGTAATGTCAACGGTGATATATATTTTTAGAGAACACTTGCAACAATTAATATAGAGCCATTTACTATAAAAATAGATAAAGAAAGGAAACAAGATTATGCCTGAAGTCAATAAGTTTAGTAGAATTGGTTTGCTACTAAAGGAATTATTGAAGGAGCAGTCTTTATCAATGAGGAAGCTTAGTGAGCTTACTGAAATTGATACAGCTACAATCTCACGGATAATTAACGGTAAACGAAAAGCAAATCCAGAACACTTACAAAAATTTGCTAGATGTCTTGGAGTGCCTATTGCTGATTTATTTGAGGCTGCAGGTTATCCGATCGAACAGAATACTGAAATGCAGCTAACTGATGATTTTCATTCGTCCATCGAAAACATTCAAAAAATACTTGAAAACTCAAATATGTATGACAAAAAATTTTCGATTAAAAGTGTCGAACAACAATTAGAAAATTATAAACAATACGCACAGACAGATGAGGGGAAAGATACTATTTTAAAGGGCTTTGAGGAAAAACTTAAAAAAGTAGGCAGCATAGGCCCATTTATTAACAATTTGAAAGAAATGTTTGTGAAATTTAGTAAGATGAAGGGGACCCCAGTTCAACTCGCCCTTATGGGAAGTGCACTATTATACTTCATTTTACCTGTAGATGTAATTCCGGATTACATTTTTCCAATCGGGTATTTAGATGATGCAATCGCTTTACAGCTTATACTAGGTTCATTAACCGTAAAAGGATGAGTAGAATTTATATAGTATCTTGAGTCAATCACAAAATATGTATTAAGGTGAAAATATGAAATATTTGTTTACCGGCAGCCGGTACCGGAATTGTGTTCCAATATTTTATTGCCATCGCGAGCATGCTATATTTATCTGCAATTGAAAAGGTGGGTTGCTGATTGGATCATTATTTTTCCTGTTAATTGACAGAATTATTATAATCGGGGATACATCAGAGCCCCTTTTTGGGTACATATATTTGCGCCGGATTCGCATTTAGTTTAACAGTCCCAATTTTTTAAAATATCGGGATGGCTGTTGGGATAAGCCTGTTAAAGGAATTTAATTTCACATTTAAAGATATATGGTTAAAACTTAATCACCTAACAAAGCTTTTATTTGTAGAAGGAATGAGAACAATGGATAAAAGGAAGATTTTTTATGTGAAGCCTGAAATTAAAGACGATGCCTCAATTATTCAAGGTTTTGATATTGAAATTAATAAAAATGATGCACAACGCATTGATCGATTAGTGGATAACTACGAAAGCAGCATAATGACTCATCTTGACGAAGAATATGTAAAACGAACAACGAAAGCAGACCGACTTGCAGACAAAATTGCTAAATTCGGCGGTAGTTGGAAATTTATTATTTGGTTTGGAGTATTTCTTACCGTTTGGATAGTCTGGAATACGATTGCGTTTACCAAGCATATTCATTTCGATGAACCACCCTTTATCTTATTGAATTTATGCTTATCCTTTATTGCTGCCTTTCAAGCCCCTGTCATCATGATGAGTCAGAATAGGCAGGCTTCCCGTGATAAACACGAATCCATTATTGATTTTGCAATAAATTATAAAGCTGAACAGGAAATTGATGATATGCAGAGTCACCTTCATCGAATCGAAGGGGAATTAATTCAAATAAAACAACTTTTAACCTCGTTACATCAATGTGGTGTTTTTGAACCGGACGAATCAAAAAAATAAAGCATTCTATAGGAAAAAACGCCCATATTTAAAATTAAAACTTTCAAAATAATGAACACTATGTTATTATCAAACCTAAAGTTACATAATTAAATTCAATAGCTCTACTAGGGGGGTCCGATGGCTCGGACTGAGAAAAGAATGCGTAAAATTCTTTGACCCTTTGAACCTGATCTGGATGATACCAGCGTAGGGAAGTAGTTTCGAAGGCGTCGTCTTAATTTTGTGAACACGCCACTACTTTTTGACGATTAATCAGGTTCTGTGTAAACAGAACCTTTTTTTTATTGTCATTCATTTACACGTTTGTCCGAAAGGCTGCTTGTAATGAACTATGCTGTTACTTTCCTGATCGAAAAATCTACCCATTTTAAGGAGGAAGTTTCATGCAAAAGCAAGCAGAAGTGAACATTGAGTTAAAATCACAATTTACGGGAAGTAAAAAAGTTTATGTTGAGGGATCACGATCAGATATTAAGGTTCCAATGAGAGAAATTGAGTTAAGTCGAACAGAAACTAGTTTTGGAGAAGAAGAAAATGCACCAATCCGGGTCTACGATACAAGCGGCCCATACACAGATTCAAATTACCATATCGATATTAGAAAAGGACTTCCAGCGTTACGGAAGAAATGGATTCTCGAACGTAATGATGTTGAGACGTATGAAGGCAGAGAAATAAAACCTAAAGATAACGGATACCTTGAAGGTGATGAACGTGCAAACCTTGAATGGTTTCCTAATCTTAATAAAACACCTCTACGTGCAAAAGAAGGAAAAAATGTCACGCAAATGCACTATGCTAAAAAAGGCATTATTACTCCTGAAATGGAGTACATCGCGATTCGTGAAAATATCGATCCCGAGATTGTTCGTGACGAGGTTGCCCGAGGCAGAGCAATTATACCGGCAAATATAAACCATCCTGAAAGTGAACCAATGATAATTGGACGCAAATTTCATGTGAAAATTAATGCGAACATTGGGAATTCAGCTGTTACTTCCTCCATTGAGCAAGAGGTTGAAAAGATGACATGGGCAACTCGATGGGGTGCCGATAACATCATGGATTTATCAACTGGGAAAAATATTCATACGACAAGAGAATGGATCATCCGCAATTCCCCTGTTCCGGTTGGAACTGTGCCAATCTATCAGGCACTTGAAAAGGTGAATGGAATTGCCGAGAATTTAACCTGGGAAGTTTATCGTGATACGCTAATTGAACAGGCGGAACAAGGGGTCGATTACTTTACGATACATGCCGGTGTTTTATTACGATATATTCCATTAACAGCCAAACGAACAACGGGAATTGTCTCCAGAGGCGGCTCGATTTTGGCACAATGGTGCTTAGCTCATCATCAAGAGAACTTCCTTTATACTCACTTTGAAGAAATTTGTAAAATTCTGAAGCAATATGATATTTCTGTTTCACTAGGGGATGGATTGCGTCCCGGAAGCATAGCTGATGCCAATGATGAAGCGCAGTTTGCTGAACTTGAAACATTGGGCGAATTAACTGAAATTGCTTGGAAGCATGATGTTCAAGTAATGATCGAAGGTCCCGGGCATGTGCCGATGCATATGATTAAAGAAAACGTTGATAAGCAAATGGAGATTTGCAAAGAAGCACCTTTTTACACATTAGGACCATTAACAACCGATATTGCTCCAGGATATGATCATATTACATCAGCCATTGGTGCTGCAATGATCGGCTGGTTCGGAACAGCTATGCTATGTTATGTTACACCAAAAGAACATTTAGGCCTTCCAAATAAGGATGATGTCCGCGATGGTGTTATTGCCTATAAAATTGCCGCTCATGCAGCTGATTTAGCCAAAGGACACCCAGGTGCACAAGTTCGTGACAATGCCTTATCGAAAGCTCGCTTCGAATTCAGATGGGAGGACCAATTCAATCTCTCATTAGACCCGGAACGGGCAAGAGAATACCATGATGAAACTCTTCCGGCTGAAGGAGCAAAAACTGCTCATTTTTGTTCGATGTGCGGACCAAAGTTTTGTTCAATGAGAATTTCTCATGATATTCGCGGAATGGCAAATGGAGATCAACCAGGTGAGGAATTAGCCATTGAAGAGGGAATGAAACAAAAGGCAGAGGAATTTGTAAATGATGGATCAAAGATTTATCGATAATAGTAATTTCAATGAGATAAAGAAATTAAAGGAAGAAGTAGAAATCTTACATCAGAAGATCCATCACTTACAAAGAAAAATTAACAATATCCAACATCATTGTAAACATATATTTCTAGAATCATCAGGAATGAGGAAATGCCAAAAATGTGGTTTCGGTGAGAGTACTTATTATTGATTATTTAATAAACCCCTAAGTTTAGGGGTTTATTACTTTTTAAGCGGTATATCTATATTTAGGAATATAACTGTTTCCTTTAAATGTCCCATTCTTTCCATTTCTGTTATTTCTACAGTGATAACTGTACTATAACAAATCTAGATAATAGGTAGTATTTTTAAGTATAGATATGGTAAAATTTAATTATATTTAGAAAATTAAAATTTTATCAGGGGTGAATAACAATGAATGTACCATTAGTGCTGCCCGAATTTTTGGATCGAGCCGTAGCATTATACGGAGATAAACAGGCTGTTTTTTGTGATGACAGGGTGTATACATACAGAGAATTAAACAACAGAGTCAATCAGCTTTCAGATGGTCTAAGGAACCTGGGTGTTGTCAAAGGGGATAGAATTGCATATTTGGCGCCGAATACGATTGAAATGCTAGAAGGCTTTTATGGGGTTTTTCAGCTTGGGGCGGTCATGGTGCCTCTGAACGTTCGTTTAACACCACAAGACTACCTGTTTATTTTGAATCACAGTGAATCAAAGGTCCTTTTCGTTGACCAGGATCTTTATCATTTAATTGAGCCAATAAAAAATAAACTTGAAACGGTCGAGCACAGGATTGTTCATTATAAAAATCAGGAAACAAATGAAACCGATTACAACCGTTGGTTAGCAGGAAATTCTACCTCTTCCTTCAAGCGAGCTGACCTTGATGAAAATGACGTTTGCAGTTTGTTATATACGAGCGGCACTACCGGTAATCCAAAGGGTGTCATGCTAACACACCGCAATAATTATCTTCACGCCCTAAGCACTATGCATCACTTGCGCGTCAGCGACCGTGACGTTTACCTCCATGTCCTCCCGATGTTCCATGTAAATGGCTGGGGATCACCTTTTTATTACACAGCGAATGGTTCCACACATATTTGCCTCAAGAAAGCCACACCGGAGTCCATCTTTAATGCAATACAAAAACATAAAGTATCTGTACTTCACATGGCACCAACCATGTTAAATTCACTTTTACAGTTTTATGAAAAGAATAAACCTAAGATCGAACAGGATGTTCGTGTTGTCATAGCAGGCTCAGCGCCACCGCCTGCTTTTGTCAGCAGGGTTGAAAAGGAACTAAGCTGGGAATTTATCCAAGTTTATGGTATGACTGAATCTACTCCTCTCAGCTTGGTTTCTACGATCCGTTCCGAGCTTCAGCACCTTTCACCTGAAGAAAAGTCGAGAATAAAAGCAAAAGCAGGGTACCCAATGATCGGCTGTGATGTGCGAGTCATCAATGAAAAGGGTGATGAAGTGGCACATACCGGAAAAGAAATTGGTGAGGTTGTGACAAGAAGTCATGGAGTTATGATGGGATATTGGAAAAATCCAGAAGCAACGATGGAAGTAATTCGAAACGGCTGGCTGCATACAGGTGACATGGGAACAGTTGACGAATATGGCCATATCGATATTGTTGATCGTAAAAAGGATATTATCATTAGCGGAGGAGAAAACATTTCTTCGATTGAAGTTGAAGGGGCTTTATATGAGCATCCGGCAATACTTGAAGCTGCAGTCATTGCCATTCCGCATGAAAAATGGGGAGAAACACCGCATGCATATGTGGTGTTAAGAGAAAACCAACTGGTAAGCGAAGAGGAAATCATTGCATTCTCCAGAAAGAGATTAGCCCATTTTAAAGCCATCACAGGTGTCACGTTCGTCGAGGAGCTTCCAAAAACAGCATCAGGGAAAATTCAAAAAGTTCACCTTCGGGATGAATACTGGGATGCCCAAGGGAAGTCCGATCGATTTGTAAATTAAAATTCAAAAAAATAAAAAGCTGGTTTGAGCCAGCTTTTTATTTTTATAGATACGATGTATAAATTTTTGACTTTGAGAATTGTCTAGCTTCGGCGCCTTAGGGACTAGTGTACTTCGCTAAAAGGGCGTTTTCGGTTTTCTTATATAATGCTATTTTTGACCGAATTGCTATCACATAAATCTGCATCTAATACGTAGGAGATAGGAATAATGATCGGTACGATATCACCGTTTTGTTCCCCAAAACCTTGGTTTCGTTTATAGGAAATAAACTGGTCAATCCATTGGTTTGGACCAAAATTCATTAATGAAGAATGATCGAGAACATTAAGCTTTAAACCCAAAAAATTAACCACCATTGGTGCGAACATCATACTAACCCCCTCGAATAAAAATTGGAATCAACACGATTCAAGTCGATATGATTAAATAATACTGTTTTTTGCCGAATTGCTATCCGTCACATCCGGATCAACAACCCATGAAATCGGAATGTAAATTGGCGAGATATCGCCATTTTGCTCGCCGACTCCTTGATTCCTTTTATAACTAAGAAATTGGTCTAAATATTGATTAGGGCCAAAATTAAGATTCGAGGTATTATCAATTGTATTTACTTTAAAACCCAGAAGGTTGATTGCATATGCTCCCACTAGCAAATAAATCACTCCTATAGTGTTTTTTAATCTTATAATGGTATTTTAATCAGACCGTTCAATGTTACTGGATCGGATAATTTAATTGCTATCAGTTATATAACATAATGCTACATAAAGATAGCTAAATGCTAGTAGTTTGATAAAATCTAATTATTATACGAAAGGGTGTCTTTTTTCGAAGAGCTGTCAATGTTATCGTCATCGAAAATAATTGAAATGGGAAGAACTGCACCAGTAAAATCAGCCATTTGTTGGCCAAAGCCTTGATTCTTTTTACCGGCAACCCGAATACCTACTGAAAAATTAGAACCAAACGATACTGCACTCCCATGATCAGGACTGTTGACCTTAATGCCGCCAATATTAACAACTGTTGGGATAAAAAACATGTTTATTTCTCCCTTCTTAATCCCTAAAACACAATCTAATGCAATTCTTTTATATTCCTAAAGTTTATTCGTTTAATCAAGAAAAATGAGCGAATTTATATAATGCCGACATGAAAACTTGGAACAATTGGAAATTTTTTATTTTTTCGTTTAAATCTGCTAAAGTGAAATGTAGGAAATAATTGATTAAGTGACTGTGGGGTCAGGAAGGAAAAATGATTGATTATTAAGGGGATCACTCGATTAGATTTTTATGAACCAAGGTATAAACAATGTTGGAAAATTATTTTCTATCAGAAGAACAAATTAAATTTACCTCACATCCTTTAGATGCAATCACGAAATGTGAGGATGAGGATGATCCTATTCCAATTATGATTTTTCATAATGATGTGCCTGCAGGCTTTTTCGTTCTTCATGGATGGAATGGAGTACAGGAATACAGCGATAATGAAAGAGCCCTTCTGTTGCGGGCATATTCCATTGATTCTAAATACCAAGGAAAGGGAATAGCTAAAGAGTCGTTAAGATTATTACCATCCTTTATTTCTGAGCATTTCATTAATAAAAATGAAATCATATTAGCAGTAAACCATAAGAATTTTGTGGCACAGCACGTATATACAACTTGCGGATTCGTAGATAAAGGAATTCGTACTATGGGATCTAAAGGTGAATTGTTCATCATGCATTTGAATCTTTAATATGAAAATTTATTTCAGTATAAGTTTAATGGATAATTTACAAACTATAAGTTATGAAAAAATGGGGATGGTGTATAGGTATGATTAAACTTTTTACTGACATCGATTTAGATGGTCTCGGCTGCGGGGTCATTGCAAAATTAGCCTTTGGAGAGAACGCTAGTGTGGATTATTGTTCATATCGGATTTTAAACCAAAGAGTAGAGGCGTTTATTGAAAACCCGGATCACGTTCAGGATGAAATGTATATAACTGATCTTGCAGTGAATGATTCTGTTGAAAAAAAATTAGACAAGCGTTTTCGTGATGGAAAACACGTAAGGATGCTCGACCATCATGTAACAGCATTGCATTTTAATGATTATAAATGGGCTTTAGTCAAGCCTGAATATGATACTGGCAAGAAGTCCTGTGCAACCTCATTATTTTATGATTATATTACTGAACATAAAATGATGGAGCGGAGTAAAGGGCTTGAGGAATTCGTTGATTTGGTTCGCCAATACGATACATGGGAGTGGCAGGAAAATAATAATGTCACATCAAAACGACTAAACGATCTATTCTATATTTTAGGGCGAGAAAAATTTGAAGAAGAAATGTTAAAAAGATTGGCTTCGAATCAGGAATCATTTTCATTATCGGAAATGGAAAACCTCATCCTTGATATTGAAGAGACTAAAATCGATCGATATATTCATTCAAAAAACAGGCAGTTAGTCCAAACGTTTGTGGATGACTTTTGTGTAGGAATTGTTCATGCCGAACAATATTTATCAGAGCTTGGCAATGCTTTGAATCAACTGAATCCCCATTTGGACATGATTGCCCTTTTAAATGTAGGCAGCAAAAAAATGGGGTTTCGAACGATACATGATGATATCGATGTTTCTGCTTATGCAAAAAAGTATGGAGGAGGAGGACATCCAAAAGCATCGGGATGCGGATTGACAGAGGAAGCATTTAAAAAATATGTCATTAATGTCTTTGAAATCCCTCCATTGAAACCGGAACCTGACCGTAATGAATTGAATATAAAAGGGGCAGGCTACGGAACCTCCTTTCAAAACGGCAAAGGGGAGATTTCTTTTATTTATCCTGAGACAGATGGAAAGTATGTTATTATCCATAGTGGAAAAAAACTGACACAGCTTTTTCCTTCGTTTGACGAAGCAGAACTGTATCTCAAAAGAAATTACGCCTCATGGCTCCGTTATGATCAGGATTGTATTAAGGAGCTTGCCAGTTCTAATAATATGCCGATCGAGGATATTAAGAAAAATTATCCGGATTTGATGACCGGGATTCTTAATGAAGTGTAAAAAGGATGTTTCTTCAAAAATAAAAAACAGAGAATCGAAACAAGTTATGAATAGAGAGGTTTGACAAGACTATTTTTCTTTAATAAAGATGATGGTAAGCTACAACAATTTTTTTATTTTACATATAATAAACAAGGGAGCAGGCATATTTCTTACTGCCTTCTTCCTTTTTATAAAAATAATCCATATCGTCCATTCTTTTTTGTTGACTTTTCAAACTGTAAGCAATAAAATTACAGTAATCTTCTTGAGGAGGTGATTGCAGTGAATAGTGAATTTACAATAGCCGTTCATAGTTTAGTTTATTTAGCTTACTTACCGGAACATATGGCAAGCAGCGATACGATTGCTGCAAATGTTTCAACAAATCCGGCTAGGATTCGTAAGATCATGAGCTGCTTACGAAAAAAAGGGCTGGTTAAGACGAAAGAGGGAATCGGCGGAGGCTATATTCTGGACTGTAATCCTCAAGAGACAACTTTAGCAGATATTTACCGTACAATATCACATGGAACTTTAAAACCAAATTGGTGTACAGGTGATCCCGAACATAAATGTGTGGTATCGTCTAATACCCAGGTGGTAATGGATGAAATATTCCATGAAGCAGAATTGTATTTTGAAAAATATTTAGAAAAAATAACTATTAGTTCTGTTTTAGAAAAAATTAAATTATGTCCCTAACACGGATTTAATTTTTTCACTCTATTCATACTGTAATTTTTTTAATTACAGATAAAACAAGAAATAGACTGCAGGTTCTTTTTTTGTATTAAACTGTAACTATTTTGATAACATTTTTGGAGGTGTTCTTAGAATGAGTAATAATTATAGATTTGTAAATGGAGATTGGGTTCAGGGAAGATCCAGAGAGGGTGAATTAATTCACGGCTATGTTGAAACCGTTGACTCGACAAAAGAAATTGTGAAAGTAAACGTGGTTGAAAGTGACAATGAAAAAGCTATTGGAAAATCACTATGGCTTCCAAAGAAATGGACTGAGAAATTACCGGATTTAACAGTAATTAGTGAAAGTCAGCTTTTATCATTAATCGATTTAGCATTAGTAACAAACGATGAACAATGGTTTATGGAGTTGACTGACAAATTAATATCGGCTAAGAAACAACCTGAAGTTAAGAAGAAAAAACAGAAATTTTTAGTTAGGGGAAATCGAATTGGGAACTCAAATTAAACGGGAAACCAATAAATAAGTTTTAGGAGGAAAATAAAATGGCAATTTCACATGTAACTGATCAAACTTTTTCGGCAAATATCAACGAAGGGCTCGTATTAGTAGATTTTTGGGCACCATGGTGTGGACCGTGTAAAATGATCACACCTGTGTTGGAGGAAATCGATAGCGAAATTGGAAATAAAGTAAAAATAATTAAGCTTGATACAGATGAAAACCCGGAAACAACAAGTGGCTACGGAGTGATGAGTATTCCGACATTGATTCTTTTCAAAAACGGGGAACCGGTGGAGAAGGTTATTGGTTATCAACCTAAAGATGCCCTAACAGACTTAATTTCCAAGCACATGTCATTGTAATTCTAAATTTGCTACCGCTAACTAAATTTAATGTTTTAATTTGATAATCTATACTGATCTTATGTAAATGGAAAATGAAGGAGGATATAAAAATGAACAACAAATATGCACCGTTGTTTGAAAAATTTTCCTTTTCAAAGGGAATTCAATTAAAAAATAGAATAGTGATGGCACCAATGACAAATTTTTCATCCAATGCAGATGGTACTGTTTCTGATGCAGAACTGAAATATTATATGCGACGTTCAAGTGGTGTCGGAATGGTCATTACTGCATGTACATTTGTAACAGTAAACGGTAAAGGTTTCCATGGTGAATTTGCCGGAGACCGGGATGAAATGGTACCTAGTTTACGACAATTGGCAACAGCAATTAAAGCTCAAGGTGCTAAGGCTATCTTGCAAATTTTCCATGGCGGCCGCCAAGTCCCACCGGAATTAGTGCCCAATGGAGATGTGGTCAGCGCGAGTGCCGTTCCAGCTGAAGGACCTGGAAAGCCAGTCCCACGGGAGTTAACTGAAGCCGAAATCGAATCAATTATCCGCGATTTTGGGGAAACAACTCGCCGAGCGATTGAGGCGGGGTACGACGGTGTGGAAATTCATGGTGCGAATGGCTATTTGATTCAGCAATTCTTTTCCCCTCATTCCAACCGCAGGGAAGACCGTTGGGGCGGCAGTCTAGAAAGACGAATGGCGTTTCCGCTAGCTGTTGTAGATGAGGTAAAGAGGGTAGCTGAAGCACATTCGAACGTTCCGTTCCTTGTTGGATATCGTTTTTCCCCGGAGGAGCCTGAAACTCCCGGTATCACTATGGCAGACACATTGGTGTTAATAGACGCATTAGTTGAAAAAAATCTTGATTATCTGCATGTTTCACTACAAGATTTCTGGTCAACGCCAAGAAGGGGAGTAGAGGATTCCCGTCCACGAATTGAAATTATCCAGGAACGAGTTGGGAATCATGTGCCTGTCATCGGCGTTGGTTCGATTTATACTGCTGATGAAGCAGTTAACGCCCTTCAAACTGGAGTGCCGCTGGTTGCATTAGCACGTGAGCTTATCATCGATCCTGACTGGGTACAAAAAGTGGAGCAAGGCAGAGAAGACCAAATCGTAACTAAAATTGATAAAAATAAACAAACAGAGCTTGTCGTTCCAGATCCGCTCTGGCAAGCCATCATAAATCGTCCGGGGTGGTTTCCTGGTATTGAATAATTTTTGAAAAGGGTATTCAAAGAAGCATATGGTTTTCATTTTTGAAAACCTGCGCATTTTTTAAAGGCTATGTTAAAGCGCATTGTTGATTTGCTCACTATGTTGATTGGGGCGGAATTCAACAGGCAAGTTTAACAGAGCCTTTTTAAAAAAAAGAGACCTGGAAATTTCCAGGTCTAAAAAATATATTTTAAAAGGGGTTCATTCATGTAGCTTATTATAAAGCACGTACCTTAACAAATTCTTAAATTCTTCTTTGCACTTGATAGGATTGCAAGCTTATCGCTAATAATGCCAATTTCAACTTTGTGACGAAAAAAACATCTCCATTTGCTTCACTTATTCCCAAAATAGCAGGTTACTTCTTTTTTATCTATTATAGATGGGCTGCTGCCTACGCCATTTTCCTTCATTAACATAGTCTAGACTGAAACCTATACAAAGGAGAGATCAGAGATATGTTTCATGGAGGATTTGGAGGTATGGGAGGTTTCCCAGGCCAAGGTGGATTTGGAGGCATGGGTGGATTCCCTGGCGGCATGACCGGTATGGGTGGATTTCCCGGCGGCATGACCGGTATGGGTGGATTTCCCGGCGGCATGAGCGGCATGGGTGGATTCCCCGGCGGCATGAGCGGCATGGGTGGATTTCCCGGCGGCATGAGCGGCATGGGTGGATTTCCCGGCGGCATGAGCGGCATGGGTGGATTTCCCGGCGGCATGAGCGGCATGGGTGGATTTCCCGGCGGCATGAGCGGCATGGGTGGATTTCCCGGCGGCATGAGCGGCATGGGTGGATTCCCTGGCGGCATGAGCGGCATGGGTGGATTCCCTGGCGGCATGAGCGGCATGGGTGGATTCCCTGGCGGCATGAGCGGCATGGGTGGATTCCCCGGTGGCATGACTGGCATGGGTGGATTTCCCGGCGGCATGAGCGGCATGGGTGGATTCCCCGGCCAAAGTGGTATGACCGGTATGGGTGGATTCCCCGGCCAAAGTGGTATGACCGGTATGGGTGGATTCCCCGGCCAAAGTGGTATGGCCGGTATGGGTGGATTCCCGGGTCAAGCTGGAATGACAAGCACGGGTGGATCCCCTGGGCAAAGCGGCATGACAGGTATGAGTGGATTCCCAGGTATGTAAAGGCATAGAAGGGTATCCTGTTTGTCATTTATTGGGACAGTAAGACTTTAGCAAATTCAAAATTATATATATAGGTTATTATTTGTATAAGTGTGGATTAAATTTTAATAAAATAGAACTTCGGGATTTATTTAATCACGGAGTTTTTTGTATTGTTATGAATTACTAAACAAGAAAAAGAAAGTGGCGGCAACCACTTTCTAAAGAAGGAAAATTCACGGGTTAATACAACATATGAAGCGGCTTGTACGTGCGTATAGTGAACTTGTCCCGAGTAGAAAAAATTTTTTCATAATTACGCAAAATTATTTAGTAAGAAATGGGGAGACCCAGCCACGATAAACGTGTTAACAAATCTTTTCGATGATTTCGATTGTGTTGTTCTTTGGCGAGTTGACGAGTGAGGAGACCTTGTATGCTTCCATTTGTTTTTCATCAAATGGATGTAAAAGTTGATTTAGAAAACTTGTATCAGAAATGGATGGATCTAACCATTTTTTCTCATCTTCTTTCTTCAAAATGGCAGGCATTCGATCATGAATGTCTTTCATCAATTCATTAAATTTTGTTGTAATAACAGAGCAAGAATAGACTGAGTTTCCTTCAGGGGATTTCCAATTTCCCCATATTCCTGCCATGGCAAAGAGTTCATCTGTTTTAAGTTTAATCCGCATTGGTGTTTTCGTTTTATCATCTTCTCGTTTCCATTCAAAAAAACTATCAGCGACGATTATGCAGCGTTTCTTTTCGAATGCTTGTCGAAAGCTTGGTTTTTCGGATAAGGTTTCGGCCCGTGCATTGATCATTTTATAGCCAATCGACATGTCTTTTGCCCACGGAGGAATAAATCCCCATTTTAAAAAGCCCATTCGATTTGCTCGCCCGTCATTAATTACTGCTAAAACAGAATGTGATGGAGCAATATTATAGCTTGGGGAAAAATTCTCTTCATCCAGGAAGGATTGTATATCAAAACGGTCCATAATTTGCTCGATAGAAGCAGTTAATGTAAATCGGCCGCACATAAAAAAACACCACTCCCAATAACTTTATATATATGTCAATTGTAAAGGATACTATCAATAGAGTACAATAATATATGAACATAATAAACTTATGTTTGACATTCAAGAACTTCATTAATTGAATGTCCACTTATTCAAAATAATTGTATAAATCCAGGATTTATTGATTGCCATAAAAACTTGCTTTATGCGGTCAATAGTCTTCAATACTCATTATTCCCTTAGTACTATAGATTTAATTTTCGCTTTAGCACTTTAAACTATTGAAAGAAAATTTAGAAAATGGTAATATAAAGATGTTTAAATTCTTCTGAGTTTAGACCTCCTAAAGTGAAAGCTTAGCTTAGACCACTAAGCTTTCTTTGAACCTTTGACTCTATAGATCAAAGGTTATTTTTTTGTCTATTTGTACATTTTCCTCTGTTAAAACGATTAATTTTCTTATCCATTAATTCGCTTGTCCAACCCCAAAAAACATTGCGAAAAAGTGAAATTTTATGATAGAAAAATAATAAGGGGAATAGGTCGATTTGGAGGAAATGATAATGAAGCTTATAACCATTGATCAATGGGACGAAGAAAATTGGCAAAAGGCAAGCCCTGTTTATCAACAAGCTTTTGGGGAAAAGGGGGCAAAACCGGAAAAAATCATTCGTAATATGTTTAGGAAGCGAATTTGTTTTCTTCATTTGGCGAAAATCGGTGAACAAGTAATAGGAATGGCTTTGACAGGCAAACTGAAAGGCTCTAGTGCCGTTATAATTGATTATCTGGCTGTCCACAAAGATTGGCGTAATAAAGGCCTCGGTCTAAAAATTATCGACTTATTAAAAGACTGGGCAGGTATAGAAGGGAACTTTGACAGCTTGATCATTGAAGTAGAATCAGACAAGCTACCGGAAAATTCAGCTAGAATTCTTTTTTGGGAAAAATGCGGGTTTACATTAACGGATTACATTCATCAATACATTTGGGTCCCGGAACCTTATCAAGCCATGTATTTAAAGCTTCACCCTAATGCCTCATTGCCAATGGATGGTAAGGTATTGTTTAAATACATAGGGGAATTTCACAAGGCATCCCATCAGGCATATTTTGGTGACACATAATTTGGTGACAGGCACCGTTCGTGGACAATCCTATCATATTGTCCACGTGGAGAAGACAGGGGATTATTCTACTCTCAGTCTTTTTTCATATTTAAACTTAATTTCTCCTTTTATTCTAAGAATCTTTTCTTCCAAACCTGTGAAGGGAGCATACAGCTCTCTTTTTTTCCAAACCATTTGTATCGATTCGCAGCAATTACATCATAAAGGAAGTCCCTGATAAAAGGAGGGATGATACAGAAAATGGATAACAACTTCCAGGGACCTTTTAGGTTTCTGCAAACACGTAAAGCCGCATCTGATTTAATGAAAATCCTTTCATTTTCAATCAAAACAAAACTGTTTATCTCATTATTAAAGTCATACTTTTTTAAGAGTGATTTCGCAGTTTCACCTTGGAGAGAAGCAAATTTAAATAGACCATTTGGATCTCTTTTTAAAATAAATTGCACGCTTTGGTTGCAAAAATTACATATGCCATCAAATAAAATAATTCGTTCCATGTATTCACCAACTTAATCGTCGATATGATTTTAGCATAGCATAAATTATCGTAATGTTCATCCATACGCCACCAACTATGTTAAAATTAACTATTATGTAATATATCGCCAGTAGGTGTGGAGATATCTGATAGTGTTTAGTATTCTACTACCCTACCAAACAGAGATTAGCTAGTTTTCACTTTCTGCATAACGTCCACTGCACGCGGACAAAATGAGTTATCTGTCCACAAAGGGTGCCTGTCACCTTCATGGGAATAAATGGAATACTTCGGGTATTGTCTGTTTTGATCGATATAGCATTTCTGATACTGTTATACATTTATAGCCGCTCTTGTTAAAATATTGAAGTATATTTTCTAGTGCTTTAACTGTTTGTGAGCGGTCTCCACCGGAATCATGGAGAAGGATTATATCTCCCGGTCTCGCATTTGAAATGACTTGGTTCGTTATATTATTAATTCCTGGTTTGCTCCAGTCTTTTGTATCTTGGTGCCAAGACCACATAATGACACGATAGTCATTATTTATAGCCGTATTAACAATAATATCATTATAGAATCCCCCGACAGGTCGGAAAAGTGTTGGCTTATATCCTGTAATTCGTTGGATAACATTTGAACTATGGTCTAATTCATCCTTAAATTCCTCTTCATTTATATTTTTATTGTAATTATGAGTATAAGAGTGAGCCGCTACTTCGTGGCCTTCTTTTACTTCTCGTTTTATGATAGCAGGGCATTTTTCGGCTTGTTTCCCAACAACAAAAAAGGTTGCTTTTGCATGATATTTAGCTAATATGTCTAATATTTCGGTAGTATAAAGTTCATTTGGACCATCATCAAATGTAATTGCCACTATTTTTTCTTTTGTTCTGGTTTCCCAAATCACGTTTCCTGTTTTTTCGTACTCAGCTCGATTTCCTGAGAGAGCTTGAACAGGTTGAAAGGAACACAAACACCAAATTATAGAGACAAAAGTGGTGAAAAAAGATTTTCTCATGGCAACTACTCCTAAAAAGAAATGTATTCTCTACACACACTGGAACCAAATACTTAGGTTTAAAATATCCAAGAAATTCAACCATTTATAAGATAAGTATTTCTCAAACGATTGAAAATATAACCATGCCCAAAAACCGTCAAAATAGTATAAGAAGAAAGTGGTGGAAATCATGTGGAAAAAATATTTAACTAAGCTCCTAAATGTTAAATACCCAATTATTCAAGCTCCTATGGCTGGCGGACCCACGTCAACTGCGCTAGTTGCGGCTGTTTCTAATGCCGGAGGACTCGGAATGATAGGAGCAGGTTATATGACCCCCGTTCAAATACGGGAGCAAATAAGAGACGTTAAACAAATGACGAATCATGCATTTGGTATTAATTTATTTGTTCCCGTAAAATACTCCCTTGACGAAAAAAAGTTGACGGCTGCAAAAACCTTTTTGGAGCCGATCATGGAAGAATTAAGTGTAGACAGACCCACTGTCCTTCCTAATTATGAACAGGATCTGAAAGTTTTCTATCAACAGATAAATGTAATACTTGAAGAAAAAGTACCGGTTTGTACGTTTACCTTTGGTATTCCTTCACCCGAAATCATAACCAAATTAAAGGAAAATAAAATTACACCTATCGGTACCGCGACAACCGTACAGGAAGCAATCTTGAATGAACAAGCCGGGATGGAAGCAGTCGTAGTACAAGGTGCAGAAGCCGGTGGACATCGTGGAACATTTTATGGTGATGCCGAGCAAAGTTTAATTGGGTTGATGTCCTTTGTTCCCCAAGCGGCCGACTGTATTAGGATTCCAATCATTGCCGCAGGAGGAATAATGGACGGAAGGGGAGTAATGGCAGTAAAATGTCTCGGCGCATCAGGTGTACAAATGGGAACAGCTTTTCTGGTTTGTGAAGAAAGCGGCGCTAATCCAACACATAAAAACGAAATTTTCAAAGCAACAGAAGAACAAGTCATATTGACAAGATCGTTTTCAGGTAAAATGGCGAGGGGCATTAAGAATTCTTTTATAGAAAAAATGAAAGTGAATGAGGAAGAAGTCCCTGATTATCCAATACAAAATGAATTAACAAAAGGGATAAGAAAAGCTTCAGCAACGAAAGGCAATCCGGCATACCTATCACTTTGGGCAGGTCAGAGCCCGAGATTGGCCAAAAATCAGACTGTACAAGAACTTATGAATAAAATAAAAAACGAGACAGAAAAAATTCGGGAAAAAGAGTTACTTTAAAATAAAACCCAAAAATGTTAAAGTTTAACAGTAACGAAAAAAAATTACGGTTGTTAGTACAAATTTCTTTTTCCGTATGGATAAAGTTAAAGCTGGTTCAAAGGTATCGAACCTAGAACCAGCTTTTTTAATAAATTAATAACTTAATTGAAAAAACCAGCATGAACTGGATTATGGTAAAGACAGCAGTTTGACAATTTTTTGCCAAGGAGAAAAAACAAGTGCATGGCAACCTGGGGAGGGAACAATTCTTGAAAAATCAATTGATAAAAAAAGCAGCTTATTTGCTTTTTTTGTTTTGTCATTCCGCTATGTGCGATCATCTATGAAAAATTAAATCATCATACTCAAAATGCTCTAGATATTTCTACGTCACTTGACCACACTATTCCTTTCCTACCCGTTTTCATTATTCCATATGGACTTTGGTATGAATATTTATTTTTTTATTTAGTAAACTTTTGTTTTAAGGATACAAAAATATATCTTAAAACATTATCGATCATTGTGGTGGGGGAAATTATTTGCTTCAGACGACCGTTCCGAGACCAACAGTTGCAGCTGACCGGCTTTAAAACAAATTTGTCCTTATGGTGTATGCCTATGATCGGCCATATAATTGTTTTCCGAGTATTCATGTTTTAACGTGCTGTGCCTTAATGCTTGGCTCTCTTCAAATTAAAAACAAACATCTAGCTATTACGTTATGTACCCATATCGGAGGGGGCTTAGTCATCATTTCTACCCTATTTGTAAAGCAGCACGTTATTTTTGATGTGATGGGATCTCTTTTATTAGTTACCTTGCTATATGGAATTTGGTTTGAAGTTATATCATTTCGTATTCCAAATAAATCCAAAACTATGTATCTTGGAAATGATTGATATCTATAAGTATTGAGGGCGGACAGCAAACGTTCCCTTTTTTGTATTGGGGCATGGCCGAGCTTACTTTTCATAAAAAGAGTGCCGTTAGACACTCTGATGGTGGTGAAGCTTGTTTACTTAGTAAGCAAACAATTATTAATAGTATTTATGTCATGTGAACGGTTTTTATATGCTGAAGATTTATATACACCGGATTTTCTTTTGCTCCGATTAATTCAACGAAATTGTTCTTAATTCCTTGAATTTTCCCAAACATTTTTTCATTCTCACCGATATTAAAAACGATCAATTCACCGGTTAATTTTTCAATTTGGACTTCAAATGACCTTGCAAATGTTATGTTAGTGGGATTGACTGGTAAATTAGAGTTGCTTAATCCGTACGGCCTTTGATTGTTTGTGTAGGGTATTAACCATTTAAGGTGGTTTAGGGAAATAAACATCGTCTTATAAATAGGGGAGTAAAAAACAAAGTAATTATTCATAATGCTAATAATATACCCATGTAATGCTTGTTTATTTGTTACAAAAATCTCAGTAAAAATACCTTTGGCAGAGGTAAGGGTTTTCCTGAGGGAAATTTCTTCATTATGATTATAAATTGGTGTCGGCTCGTTCGTAATAATAATCTCATCAATTTCATCTTGTTTTAAGAATTCCCAGTTTTGTATATGGATTGTTGGAATGTATAGATAATCATAGCCATTGAAAATGACCCATAAATCACTGCCAATGTCAATTAATATTCCACTTAAATACTTCTTACCTGCAATCTCCAGTTTAATATATTTTCCGAGATGTTCTTTTAAATTCATTTAATCACATCCTTTCCTGACGATTCCAATTTACAAAAAAGAGAAGGGGAGAGTTGATCTCTTATTATAAAAAAATCAATAGTAAAAGTTGTTGTTTACCCAACTCATCTTTGTAAAAAGTTTTTAGGATGTTAATAGGCTCTGTGAAATTGCTATTATTTGAGATATAATTCATGATTATTATCAATAATTCATTGTTTTTTCATTTAAAATAGCGATTTATTTCGTCTATTTGGATTTGGCCATCCTGAAAAGATAGACGATTTTTCAATTTCACGAGAAGCTACTGGCTCACCTGCAAAACGGAAAGCTCTTGTTGGTTGTTCCTTTTGTCTTGCATCTTCTTTTTGATTTTGAGGGACGGTCTTTTTATCACTTGCTTGTTGCACTGGTGCGGCAGTTGGTTTAATATCCTTTATTTTATTAACTGGATTAATTACCTCTTGTTTTTGAGATACTTTAACATCTTTTGTTCCTTTATTTTCCTTCACTTGGTTTTTTTGTTTTTCCCCGACTTGTCGTGAGGTACTATTTTCGATTACAGTTGTTTGTTTACGGTAAATATCCTTTTGTTTTTCAATTTTCTTGCTATGCTGTTGGGATTCATTCGCATTTTGCTTTTTCATTTCATTAATACTTTTTTGAGGAGCAGCTTCTTTTAGTTTTTCTTTTCCTTCTCTGATGGATTGGGACCAAACTTTTGTTTGTTTATCATTATCATTGTTAATGACTTTGATTGAAGCCTCCACAATTTCATCTTTTTCATTTTTAATCACTTTGATCGAAGTTTTAGAAATTTCATCTTTTTTGTTTTTAACCTCATTGGTCGGAGCTTCAGAAATTTCATCGGTTTCGTTTTTAACCACATTGATCGGAGCTTCATAAATTTCATTGGTTTCGTTTTTAACCACATTGATCGGAGCTTCATAAATTTCATTGGTTTCGTTTTTAACCACATTGTTCGAAGCTTCATAAATTTCACCGGTTTCGTTTTTAACCACATTGTTCGAAGCTTCATAAATTTCATCGGTTTCGTTTTTAACTACATTGTTCGAAGCTTCATAAATTTCATCGGTTTCGTTTTTCATCACTTGTTTATCAGAAAGATAATCCTCTCCAACTTCATTATTGACTGTTTCAATTAAAGTCTCCGGGTATCTATATGCTTCACTCAGCACTTGTGTTGAAGCAGCCTCTTGTTTTTCGTCATCCTTACTTTCTTCTTCATTTTCTTTTTCTTTGATATACCCTTTTAAAATATTGGAAATATGGGTAAGTTTGATTAAAATTCTTTCTTCCCCATTAATTAATGTGGCAAAATCTTCATCGACTTCACTTAAAACCCCATTAAATTTTTGTTTATTTAAACATAAAATGGTTACCCAAGATTGTTTAAATGAGTTTAATACCTCTACTAAGCTTTGAGTTTTTAAGAAACTGGAGGTTGTTCCCTCCCCCTGAAACTGCTTCGTATTCTTTGTGATGGCTTGAATTTGATCAATGCTATAATAAAAAATGTAATTATTTTCATTTTCGAGAATAATATGATCAGCCTCTACACCAATTAATTTGCCTTTATATTCTTCTTCACCTACATATAGATTTACGATATATCCTTTTAATAAATCTAATGTAGTTGCGAATTTATTTAATCCCATTAGTAATCCTCCTTTAGGGATAATGTTGTCGCTTCTCCTTCGAGAAGCGACAAGTAATTATTTTTCCTTATTTTGCATATTGATTATTTTCCATTTGAACAACTCGTTGACGAGTGGCTTGCTTATCATTTTGTGACATTTTTTCTTGAGAACCTTGGTTTTTGTCTTCAGATTTTTCATCATTAGCCTTTTCAATCTTTAATCCATAGCTAATATTGCGAATGTGGAACATGGATAGACGAACGATTTCTTCTTTATTAATCAATGAAACAAAATTTTTATTGACATCGCTGAGGACACCTTCTAATTTCTCCGGACCTCCACGATTAATTTTGACCCATTGAAATTTTAGGGAATCTAACAGACTCTCGAAATTAGTAGCTGTTTTATACTGGAAATCTTCAGGAATTTCAATATTAAATTCCAACTGTTCCTTGGCATTCTCCGTCACACTTTTTATATGATGAATGTTATAGTAAACGACCCCATCATCTTCAGTGAGAAGGATTAGATGATCTTCATGAACATCCATTAACTTTCCAATCCTTGATTCAGGACCTCCCCGATCTATTTTAATTATTTTACCAACCAAAGACTTCATAATATCTTTATCCATAAAACCCATTTCCTCCTTTTATTTAAATAAACATTTACACTGCATCTATATGTATCATGGTGTGATGTTGTACTAATAAAGTAGCCTTTTTTCTTAGTTAATTAGAAAAATAGGCAAAAAACGAGCATAGGATTTATCCATATACTCGTTTTATTAAAGGAGTTTGTTCAATTGTTGGTTGAGATAAGCGTTTCTTTTTTGAATAAACTTTATAATGACTGCTTTTTCTTTTTCAAATACTTCTTCACTTGATTTTAAATAAGGATCTAGACTGATATAAGGGGTTAATGATTGGAATAGCTCATCAATTATTGGCTCTTGGACTGAGACGGTAAATTCATCTTTCAAAGTATTCGAAAGTATCTCCAAATAAATCTTTTTGAAATTTGAAAAATTAAGGAGTCTACCGGTAAGGGTGTTATATCCGGTAATTGGAATGAAATCGTACTCAAGCGGTCGGCCATGAAGGTCTCTTCCCCATGTTCCGTCATAATCCCAAGGCGAAATTTCAATTAAATTTGTTGCTCCATTTTGGTAAAGAGCGTAATTATGGATAAATCCATCAAAATTCTGGGTACATACTACACCAGTAAGCCACCTGAAATATTGACCAATATCAAGAACTTGAACTATTTCTTTTTCAAACTCCTCATTGCTAAGGGAATTGATCATGGCGATTAAAATTTCTATTTGTGATAGAAATTTTTTATCACCATATTTTAATGTGTACCCCTCAGTTAAACGGGTTTTAACTTTGTTTTCCGGGGTTAATAATGAGAAATTTGCGTGATAATTAGTGGCATATATTATTGGGCCATTTGGTAAGTTTCTCTTTTGAAGAAGGTATTGATCAAATGATTCAAGCTCTAAGTATGTCCCTTTACATACTCCATTGATATAAAGCAGGACATGTTTTGAGTGTGGGGAAATTACACCAATTGAATCAAAAAAGTCAAGCGAAAGCTTATTCCGAATTAGCGATACATCTGCATATTCTGCATTTAAATGAATTTCATGTGCTCCATTTACAGTAGAAGGTTTTTTAAAAACAATCGTATACGATTTCTTTTTATGATCTCTAATTACATTTCCCCTTAAGGCTAAGGCAATTGAATAGCGATTTTCATCAATCTTTAAGACAGCTGGCACATGGTCTTCAAACCAGTTATCTTTCTCCAATTTTTTAAGTAATTTTGGATTAATAATAATCTCATATTTTTGCAATTTGGATACCCCTAAACAGATTTTTTTTAAATTTTATGCGCACGGGTCAATTAATGTGCAATTTCTATAGATTAAGGGTAATTTTCTAAAAATATATATTTGTCTATGTCAAGGTACACGAATTTACCATAACTTAGTATAGAAAAAAATAATTATGAAAGTGGTGTAAAAATGGTGAAAAGGATCGACATAGATGGTTTGCTTTTTGAAGCGCAGCAAAATGGTCTAATGGCATTTATGGATAATAATCCTGTTGATAAAGTTTGCGCTCAAAGAAGAGGCAGCCGAGGGTCTCATGGTTCTCGGGGATCTAGAGGTAGTCGCGGTTCCCGTGGTTCTCGGGGATCTAGAGGTAGTCGCGGTCGTCACACAAGTATCAGCCCAGGATCCAGAGGCAGCCGTGGTTCTCGTGGTTCGAGAGGCAGCAGAGGCAGCCGTGGTTCTCGCGGTTCCAGAGGCAGCCGCGGCTCCCATGGTTCGAGAGGCAGCAGAGGCAGCCGTGGTTCTCGCGGTTCCAGAGGCAGTCGCGGTTCCCGTGGATCTAGAGGCAGCCGTGGTTCTCGCGGTTCCAGAGGCAGTCGCGGTTCCCGTGGATCTAGAGGGCGCGGTTCTCGCGGTTCCAGAGGCAGTCGCGGTTCCCGTGGATCTAGAGGCAGCCGCGGTTCTCGCGGTTCCAGAGGCAGTCGCGGTTCCCGTGGATCTAGAGGGCGTGGTTCTCGCGGTTCCAGAGGCAGTCGCGGTTCCCGTGGATCTAGAGGGCGCGGTTCTCGCGGTTCCAGAGGCAGTCGCGGTTCCCGTGGATCTAGAGGCCGTGGTTCCCGCGGTTCCAGAGGCAGTCGCGGTTCCCGTGGATCTAGAGGGCGCGGTTCCCGCGGTTCCAGAGGCAGTCGCGGTTCCCGTGGATCTAGAGGCAGTCGTGGTTCCCGTGGATCTAGAGGCAGCCGTGGTTCCCGTGGATCTAGAGGCAGCCGTGGTTCCCGTGGATCTAGAGGCAGCCGTGGTTCCCGTGGATCTAGAGGGCGCGGTTCCCGCGGTTCCAGAGGCAGTCGCGGTTCCCGTGGATCTAGAGGCAGCCGCGGTTCCCGCGGTTCCAGAGGCAGTCGCGGTTCCCGTGGATCTAGAGGGCGTGGTTCCCGCGGTTCCAGAGGCAGTCGCGGTTCCCGTGGATCTAGGGGCCGTGGTTCTCGCGGTTCCCGTGGATCTAGAGGCAGCCGCGGTTCTCGCGGTTCCAGAGGCAGCCGCGGTTCCCGTGGACGCAGGTAGAATAAATCTATAAATACTCAACCTTTAGGATAAGTGCAGGACAAAAAACCGAAACTTTTAAGTTTCGGTTTTTTGTTTTGGGTTGCTGGATATTATCCATTTTGAAATTGTGGAAATTCTACATTTCTTCATTTTTTACATAATCCCCCTAATAAATTAAACTGAATATTCGTCACATACGGTACATTAACCTATTAATTTCAATAAATGATACCCGCCTAGATCCAAAATCATAGGTATTAATCTATTAAATATTTTTAAACATTTTATAGATATTTGCTGATTTATTAAGATACGGGATACTCGTTTAGTTCAAGCTTTATTTTGAAAACGTATGATAAAGCAAAGGACAAGAGGGCAGTAAAAACCGAAACTTGAAACATATATGTATTCTTAGAAGGGAGTAAATTAATTTATATGTATCAACTATCGACGGTAATCATCACCATCTTTGCATTTGTTCTAACGATGATCATGATCTTTATCCGTCCAAAAAATATGAATGAGGCAATTCCTGCTGCAATAGGTGCCATTCTCGTTTTTTTAAGTGGTAGCGTATCGACTGGGGATATAGTAGATATTAGTTCAAAAGTAACGGGAGCTGCCATAACGATCATAGCCACAATCGTAATGGCTATTGTACTGGAAAGCTTTGGGTTTTTCAGTTGGACTGCAGCTCTTATGTTGAAATTATCAAAAGGGTCAGGTATTCGTTTATTTTGGTATACACTATTACTCTGCTTTTTAATGACACTCTTCTTTAACAATGATGGAAGTATTTTGATTACAACTCCGATATTAATTTTAATATTAAATAATTTAGGGTTGAAGAAGCGTCAAAAGATTCCGTATCTTTTAAGTGGAGCCTTAGTCGCAACTGCATCAAGTGCCCCCATTGGTGTTAGCAACATCGTTAATCTAATTGCTTTAAAAATTATTGGGATGGACCTTTATCTCCAAACTGAAATGATGTTTGTGCCTGGGGTGATTGGGTTATTATTTTTATCCCTATTACTATATCGTGTGTTTAAAAAGGATATTCCAAAAGAAATCCACTTCCATTCCTACTCTATTCCACTACAAAAAAGCCGGCCATACCACCCGCTACGGAAAGATTCCGAAAATTTATTTGATCAACAAAAAAAACTTATGATTTACATGCTCATCTTTGTATTTATGGTGAGGGTCAGCCTATTTATCGCATCATTTATAGGTGTTTCAGTATCATTGGTTGCTGTACTAGGCTCAATTATCCTATTAATATGGAGATGGATTTACCTAAAGAAAAATCCAAAAGATGTAGTCACGAAAATTCCATGGCACATTCTAATTTTTGCTTTCAGTATGTATGTCATCATTTTTGGCTTACACAATATAGGCTTAACCAAATTTTTATTAATCCATCTTAGAGCATTGGTACATGATAGTTTGTTCCATGCTAGCTTAACAATGGGAATTATAACTGCAATGATGGCCAACATATTCAATAACCACCCGGCATTAATGGTTTCTACCTTAACTTTAACAGAAATGGGCTTAAGTCCGCTTTTGTTAAAAACAGTATACTTATCAAATATCATTGGCAGTGATATTGGTTCACTCATACTTCCCATCGGAACACTTGCAACCTTAATATGGATGCACATCCTTAAGAAAAATAACATTAAAATTACTTGGGCGGAATATTTAAAGGTTACAATTATCGTAATTCCGTTGACGCTGATTTTTACCTTACTCTGCTTATACCTATGGCTCTTGCTTGTATTTGTCTAAAACTAAAAAATGACGGACGCTCCCAATTGTATGAGGGGCCTTTTATTAAACCGGTAATATTCATTACTTTATGGTTTGATCAATATTAAGAAATGTATTTTTAATTGAAAATATAAAACCGGAAATCCTATTACTGCATATTTTGATTAATAACAAAAAGAAATTCGCCATGTGAACCTTTGTCAAAAAGGTGGAAAGGGGATATGCTGTGATGGATAACAATAAATATGATACAATGCTCAATCAATATTTAGAAGAAGCAACACAATTAATAACAACCTATGATAATACTAAAGAAAGTATCATAGTGAAATATGAAGTTATGAAAAAGGTTTTTAATGAGGTTGAGGAACGATTTAAACGTATTCATGAAGGTTTTATTGCCGGGAAAGTTGCACAAAGTGCTTATGATAAAGTGAAAAAAGACCACAAACTGGCGAATGAATCGGTAAAAGAACTTGGTAAAAAGGTTGAAGAACTTGATCAATACATGTATGCAAAGTTTAATGGGGCCTTTGGAGAGCTCAACAATATAAAACAAAATTACATTGAGGAAGTTAATACGGAAATAAATAAATTAAAATTACAGTTAATGAATGCAAAATATGAATTTATGAATGCTAAATATGAATTTATGAATGCTAAATATGAATTTCTAATTAACTTGACACAAATTCGAAATGCATATCAGAAGCTTAGTAGTGAAGAATACCAGCTTCAGGAGTTAAGTAGGGAATTAGGACTGCAATGGAGCATTGATGTTCCAGATGCCTTTCAAGTATTATCTTCAGTTGTCATGGAGGAAGGCGGAGTTGCTATAACTAGCCAGGAGATATATGAAGCTCTGTACTCCGGACAAATATCTGCAGAATTAGAGAAAGAGATAAATGAAGCAAAAGAACAAGGATTCCTTTAAAATGGAAATTCATTTAAAAGATATTTTGTTTTTATGCAAACTTTCTTTTTTCATTATCATCAATAAAGGGGGATGAAAATGGAGAAACGATTAGCTGAAATCAATCAAAGAGTTAAAAAAGAACATAAAGATTTAGTGAAATTTGTTAAACACGTTTTTGACGCGTTGGATCAAAAAGCAAATGAGCACCGTAGATTGGCTGCTTCCAATGCATTGGCAGGAATAAAAATTAATGGACATGAAGAAAAAATTTATTATGATACAATTACGGAAACAAAAAAACTATTATTAGATGTGTTGGAAAAAACCACTAAAGATTTTGAACATCTTGGAGATAAAAGCTGGGATAAATTTTACAAGGATGGGGTTAAGGAATAATCAGTGAAGATATAAAGATAAAATGTTCAGTAGGGAAGTCGATGCTAAGCAAACGACTTTCTTTTTTTTATGCTTGGTTCTAAACATACTACTTGAGATTATTTAAATAATTCTGCAGATCTAATTAAATTAATGATTTTAAAATAAATCATTGCCATTTCTTCAGGGGAATGGCTCATATCATTTTCTAACCATTGCTCAATAATGCCAAAATTTAAAGATGTTCCAATGGCAGGCAAATATTCTTGTGCAATTGAAACATTCTGAAGAATATTAACTGGATTCTTAACCAATTTTTCATAAATATTATTTCTTATTAAATCTTTCATTTTCTTGGGAAAGGCGGGATCTCCTTTTGGACCTAATAATACTTTAAGGATTCTTCCATGCCCTTTTAGATACTCAAAAATTTGCACTACTATTGGGTAAGGAGCGTTTTGAGAGAAATATTTCATTGCCTCAAAAGGATTTAGTTGAAGGATAATTTGCAGGAATCCATGAAGAATATCTCCTTGAAGCTTTTCCATTAAGTCATATTTATCCCGATAATGAAGATAGAATGTTCCTCGATTAATCCCTGCTTTTGCTGTTAAATCTCTAATTGTAATTCCATCAAACCCTTTTTCTTCAATCAACTCAATTAGCGCATCATTTATTAATTTTCGAGTCTGAAGGACCTTCTGATCATGAACAGTTTTAATCATATTACTTTCTCCTCGTCCCAAAATTAAAAAGCCCCTACACATTAAAAAATCAACACTTTTCATATTATTGTTGATTGTAATATCTACACTAGCATTGTAATCTAAACTTATTACAACGGTCAACACAGTGTTCATTTTATAAAGATGTACACTCAAAGGAGGTTTTTTAGATGAATCCTACCATTAAAGTCGAGCAAGTAAGTAAAAGCTTTGGTAAAAAAATAGTTTTGAATAATGTAAACCTAACAATACCAAAAGGCCAATTATTCGGGTTAATTGGGCCGTCAGGAGCAGGAAAGACCACTCTGGTAAAAATGATTGTTGGCATGGATAAAGCTGATACCGGAACTATTCATGTGTTAAATGAAATGATGCCAAACCTAGCGTTACTCCAGGATATTGGTTATATGGCTCAATCAGATGCCTTGTATGTAGAACTGACAGGTGAAGAGAATCTTAAATTTTTTGCGTCTCTTTACAAACTAAAAAAGGAAGAACAAAAAAGACGTATAGCATACGCTGCAAACTTGGTGAACTTGACTCCTGAATTAAAGAAACGGGTATCCGCATATTCAGGAGGAATGAAACGGCGGCTATCACTTGCGATTGCGTTAATTCAAAATCCTAAAATTCTTATTTTAGATGAACCGACCGTAGGAATTGATCCTGAATTGAAGCTGTCAATTTGGAATGAATTATTACGGTTGAAAAACGAAGAGGATAAAACGATTATTGTGACCACACATGTTATGGACGAAGCTGAAAGATGCGATTTTGTTGCAATGGTTCGGGATGGCCGTATTTTAACAAGTGGGTCCCCAAAAGAATTAAAGGCTTTATTTCATACCGATAATTTTGATGAGGTATTCTTAAAAGCGGGGGTGAAGCAATCATGAGAACCTTCGCATTAATTAAAAGAATTTGTCGGCAAATGCTCCGTGATAAAAGAACATTAGCCTTGTTATTTGTTGCTCCATTATTAATATTAACCCTTATGTACTTTTTGTTTAACGGTAATACAGTTGAACCAAAAATAGGTTTAGTAAACATTGACAATAGTATTAATAAAGTATTAAAGGATTCCAAGGTAAACGTTATCCTTTATGATAAAGTGACGGATAAAACGGTTGTAAATGATGACCTCGATGGCTTGCTGCAAGTAGAAAATGGAAAAATAAAATTAACACTCCAAAATGACGATCCATCTAAAGCTAAAGAACTGCAAATTAAGGTAAACCAAGCGGTTGCTTCCCAGGTTCAAGCCAACCTATTGAAAAAAATCGCTGCCCCGGTAAATATAACGAAAAATAGTATTGAAACAAATTATGTATATGGTAATAAAGATACTGTCTTTTTTGATGTATTGAGTCCCATTTTAGTTGGATATTTTGTCTTCTTTTTTGTATTTATCATTTCCGGGATTGGTTTATTACGAGAGCGAACAACAGGAACGTTAGAACGGTTATTGTCTACTCCTATTCGAAGAACAGAAATTGTAACGGCGTATTTGATAGGTTACGGAATATTTGCCGTGACTCAGACGATTATCGTCGTGATATATTCAATAAATGTATTAGACTTGGTACTTATGGGTTCCATTTGGAATGTGATCTTAATCAATTTACTGCTGGCTTTAGTCGCTCTATCATTAGGAATTCTGTTATCAACTTTTGCGGCTTCTGAATTTCAAATGATGCAATTTATCCCTATCGCAGTCATTCCACAGGTGTTTTTTGCAGGGATTTTCCCACTTGAAGGGATGGCTAATTGGCTGCAGGCTTTTGCAAAAATCATGCCAATGTACTATGCGGGTGACGCATTACGGGGCGTCATGTATAAAGGTTTTAGTTTAAGCGAAATAAGCGGAGATATCTTTGCTTTAATTATTTTTGCAGCCATTTTTATTATCCTTAATATCTTTGCCTTGAAAAAATATCGAAAATTATAATCTTAAAAGACATAACCCCTCAGGTTGTGTCTTTTCTATATTTTTGGGAAAACTTATAAAGTATATTTTCCTACCAATGAAGGGAGTGAAATTTATGAATTTATTATCATATACGGAAATTTTTTTAGGATACATAAAGGAGTATTTACTCTTAAGGATGGTCCTCATGGCTTTGTCGTTATTGACCATTTCCATTATTATCAATCGAACAGTGGACTGGTTCTTTAAAAAGTCACATTTTTTGGAAAAAGAAGTGGAACAAACAATCCAAGGTGTCATTCGGTCGGCATTAAAATATACAACGGCTACGATTCTTATTATTTATCTAATAGGTCAATTCATTAATATAAAGGGCATTCTTGCAGGCGCAGGGATTGTCGGTGTTATTGTCGGTCTTGCGGCACAACAAGTATTAAAAGATATTTTATTAGGGTTGGTCAGATTATCGGATCATGAGTTCCGGGTCGGTAACTTTATCACTTTCAATGGGACCAGTTCCGGGACAATCGAGGAAATCGGCATTCGCTTTATGCAAATTCGCGAATGGTCGGGAAAACTCCTGACGATTCCACACGGGGAAGTTAGGACCATCCAAAATTTTAACAAAGGTAGAATGCGTGTAATCGAACGGATTACTGTAAGCTATCGGGAGGACCCACATAGAATGAAAGAATTGTTAGAGGCAGTATGTACTGTTTGTAATGAAAAATACGGTCAAAGTTTATTAAGACTGGAAGACGGGACACCTGAACAAGACTTTCGATATATTGGCATAACGGACTTAAATCCAAACTTAAAATATGTTGGTTACGAGCTTTGTATTGTTGGATTAGTTAAACCGGAATACTATTTTGAGACTTCGCGCAACGTTAGGTACCAAATAATGACTATATTCCATGAAAATCAAGTACATATGCCTGCGGCGAATTTGTTCTTTCATACAGAGACCGGGAATTTTCAACGTTCGAAAATTTAAAAACATGGATAGTAGGATTACTAGTCAAGGAAGGGCATCAAATAAGTGAAAAATTAAATTAGTATCAGTTAATTTATAATAGTATCATCAAATTTCCATATTATTGTTAAAAGGGTAGTCCATTTTATAAAATGGCTTTTCAAGGGGACTATAAGTAAAAAGCCGGCAAGGAAGTGATGAAATGTCTGATACAGATATGTCAAAATACGAGAAGAAAATTGTTGTTCGTAACACACGGATGGAAGACATTGATGAAATAATTGCTTTAGGGAGAAAATGCTTTCCTAACATGGAGTCTTGGAAGCGGGAACAATTGGTAAGTCACATTCGTATTTTCGCTGAAGGTCAGTTTTGTGTGGAATATGAGGGTAAAATTGTGGGTTCATGCTCGAGTCTAATTGTTAATTTTGATGAATATGAAGATCAGCACACTTGGAATACAATTACTGACAACGGGTATATCACCAATCACGACCCTGATGGATTTAATCTATATGGAATTGAAGTGATGGTGGAACCAGAATACCGCAGGATGAAACTCGGGCACCGTCTTTACGAGGCGCGTAAGGAACTGGCCCGTGAGTTAAACCTTCAAAGCATTATCATTGGAGGAAGGATTCCGAATTACCACAAATACAAAGCGGAAATGACAGCTCGTGAATATGTTACAGCAGTTGAAAAGCACAGTATTTATGACCCGGTGTTGTCGTTCCAACTCCTTCAAGGGTTTACCATTAAACGGATTAATACAAGGTACCTCCCTGATGACAAAGCATCAGATTCTTTTGCGACCCTGATGGAATGGAATAACATTGATTATCGTCCGAAGTCGCGGCGTGTCTATCGTGCATCATTCCCTGTGAGGATTTGCGCCATCCAATATATGATGAAAAAAATTGATTGCTTCACAGAGTTTACTCGCCAGGTCGAGTACTATGTAGATATCGCTGCAGATTTCGGTTCAGATTTTGCAGTATTTCCTGAGTTATTTACTACCCAATTGATGTCATTTCTAGAAGAAAAACGGCCGGACCGGGCAGTCCGTCTTCTAGCAACCTTTACAGACCAGTATATAGAACTGTTTACAGAACTGGCTGTACGTTATAATGTCAATATCGTCGGTGGATCACATTTTGAGGAAGAGAACGGGGATATATACAATGTCGCATATCTATTCCGTCGTGACGGTACGATTGAAAAACAGTCTAAGCTTCATATTACGCCAAATGAACGAAAGTGGTGGGGGATTTCAGAAGGGAATGCCTTTAATGTGTTTGATACAGATTGCGGAAAAATTGCAATTCTAATATGTTATGACATTGAGTTTCCGGAACTAGCCCGGATTGCCGTTGATAAAGGTGCAAATATGATTTTTGTCCCATTCTGTACTGAAGATCGACAAGGATATTTAAGAGTTCGTTATTGTGCACAGGCGCGGGCGATTGAGAACCAAGTATATACCTGTATTGCAGGCACTGTGGGCAACTTGACACATGTAGAGAACATGGATATTCAATACGCACAGTCAGGTATTTTCAGCCCCTCAGATTTTGAGTTTGCAAGAGATGGGATTGTTGGGGAATGTGATGCTAATGTTGACACAGTTGTCGTTGGTGATGTTGACCTTGAGAAGATAAGGCGTACACGAAAATCCGGTTCGGTCCGCCAATTACAGGATCGCCGACATGATTTATACCGAATTGAATTGAAAGACCTGAAAACCGGTATATGAAAACGATTAACTACTATAGATGAAAAAAGACGGCACAGACCGTCTTTTTATTCTATCTCCTTAGCCAGTGCCCGACCTGCCTGCCTTCCTGTGAAAAGGCATCCCCCGACAAAGGTTCCTTCCAATGAGCGATAGCCATGAACTCCACCGCCGCCAAATCCTGAAACTTCACCCGCAGCATAGAGACCCGGTACAGGGCTTCCGGAAAACTTGAGGACCCTTCCGGACAAATCAGTTTGCAGTCCGCCCAGTGTCTTCCGGCTGACAATATTTAATCGGACTGCAATTAATGGTCCGTTTTTTGGATCGAGAATTTTATGAGGCGGGGCGACTCTTATAAGTTTGTCACCAAGATATTTACGAGCACCACGCAATGCAGTGATTTGTAGGTCTTTGGTAAATTGATTATCCATTTCCCGATCTCTTGCTTGAATTTGTCTCTCAATGTCAGCAATGTTTAGTAAATTGTCACCAGTAAGCTTATTCATACCTGCAACCAGTTCAGGAAGTGTTTTCGCGATAACAAAATCCTCACCTTTGTCCATAAATGCTTTTACCGGTGCAGTAGGTCCGGGGAGAACTCGAGATAGGACTTTTCTAATACTCTTGCCTGTTAAATCAGGATTTTGCTCAGATCCCGATAAGGCAAACTCCTTCTCAATGATTTTCTGTGTTAAAATAAACCACGAATAATCGTACCCCGTAGCTTGTATGGCTTCAAGAGTACCTAAAGTGTCAAATCCGGGGAAATTCGGTGCAGGAAAACGCTGTCCTTTTGCATCTAACCAAAGGGAAGAAGGACCTGGGAGAATTCTGATCCCGTGATTTGGCCAGACTGGGTCCCAGTTTTTTATGCCTTCCGTATAATGCCACATCCGATCTCGATTGACAATTCGACCTCCTGCTTTCTCCGTAATGGCTAGCATACGTCCATCCACATGCTCAGGCACACCTGATATCATCTTTTTTGGTGGCTTGCCGAGCCGAGTGGGCCAATTTTTCCTAATTAATTCGTGGTTGCCGCCGATCCCGCCACTGGTAACCATTACCGCTTTCGAGTGAAACACAAAATCTCCAATCATTTCACGTGAACTTGCTTCCCCACGCAAAGAAGAGCTTGGAACAAGAATATCACCCCGTACTCCTATAACGGCACCATTATCTGTTATTAATTCATTAACACGGTGACGGGGGCGATAATTAACAAGTCCCTTTGGAATGGCTTTCCGTACTCTATCTTCAAAAGGTTTTATAATACCGGGGCCGGTACCCCATACGATATGAAACCTTGGCACTGAGTTGCCATGGCCTTCAGCAAGATAGCCTCCACGCTCTGCCCAGCCCACCACAGGGAAAAAGCGTACACCCATTGCATAAAGCCATTCCCGCTTTTCTCCTGCTGCGAAGTCAACGTAGGCCTCAGCCCATTTCTTACCCCAGTAATCTTCATCATCTTCTCGATCGAAGCCAGCCGCACCTAACCAGTCTTGCCAGGCAAGTTCCCGGGAATCCTTAATACCCATTCGCCGCTGTTCTGGAGAATCAACAAGAAATAGTCCGCCAAAGGACCACCATGCCTGACCGCCGAGATTGGATTCAGGTTCTTGATCTAAAAGCAGAACTTTCTTACCGGCATCTGCGAGTTCTGCAGTTGCAACTAGGCCAGCTAGTCCCGCCCCAACAACAATCACATCAAAATTCAAATTTCTTTCCTCCTTTGTTTAAAAAGACCTCCTATTATTATTTGCAATTTTACAAAAATTTCGCCCATTATTACTACAATTAATATTACTTCCTTACTTATCACTAAATCACAGTTTGTTTTATTTTTTAGAATAGTAGGGAAGTGGGGGTTTGTCTCTAACAAAAAATTTCTTTTCGAATACTATTATTATAAAAGGCAGGTGAGTTAAATGTACTTGGTTGGTTTTTATTCGCCAAAAGCAAAATCAGGTGTAACTGAATTGTGTTTGTCGATTTATTATTGGCTTAAAATGAACACAACCTTATCTGCTGCCTATATTTCCTATGGGACGTTAGAAAAAGAAGAGATTTCAGATGAAATCATTCATGAATTCTCCAAATTATCATTAACAGAGCAAAAACGAAAGGTTAAAAAGTTAAAGAAAGAATACGATATTATCATCTACGATGCATCCAGTCAGCTTTCTGAAGGGGTATTAAAACTATTACCAATAGTTGACAGGTTGTTTGTGATTGGTGAAGAACATAAAGATTTTGCTGTAAAACTCCAAGAAATCATTCAGTTTGACAAAATTTTTGATAAAAGCGTAAAAAATTTTATTACCCATTTACAAGGTAATAAAACGTTTATTATCCGTGAAAAAAAAGAGGATCATGTAATTGGCTTTAATTATTCAAAAAAAGAAACAACTGATATTGGGCAAATGATTTATACAGACTATGTAACACATTATTTAAATGAAAAATTTATTGAAAAAAATGTAAGAGTGTATAAGAAAGTTAAACAAATTCCTAAGGATGAGTTGTTTCAAGGCTTATATGATTTAGGTATTGATTTTGAAAAAGCGATGCTATTTCATAAATATGTTATTTTGCGAGAAATATTAGGACAGAAATCAAATGATGCAGTAGAATCCCTTTTTCCAATATTAATTAATTCCTCATACGAAGAACTTTTAGAAAAGTTTCAAAATGAATTATTTTTTATTACAAAACTTAAAATATAATCAATTCCATCTCCTGAATAATAGGCAAGAATCTATTCCTCTTTGAATATGGACACATACACTATTTTGCAACTAGATGAGGAGGAGATTAGAATGGAAGGACAATTCCTAAGAAATATTGATGCTTACACTGATTTTGACTATTCCTATGGGGAAGACAGTTACTACTCTGGGGAGGACTTTCACCATGGTCACAGCGGTTATTATCCCGGTTATGGCTATCACCATGGTCACGGCGGCTATTACCCTGATCATGGCTATCACCATGGTCACGGCGGTTATTATCCCGGTTATGGCTATCATCATGGTCACGGCGGTTATTATCCCGGTTATGGCTACCATCACGGACATAGCGGTTATTATCCCGGTTATGGCTACTATCACGGACATATGTAAAATACCTTCATTAAACAAAAGCTGCCTTGGCAGCTTTTGTTTATTTAATCTACAATCAAGCTTGTGAGATTTAATTTGTTAAACATTTTACGATAGAATGTAATTGAATAAAAATGGTAAAATTTAATAATATTCAATGGAGGAAGGAGAACAAAATGGAAATAGGTAAAATATTAAACAAAACAAGAATCTACATATCCATACTGATTTTACTCGTCCTTGTTATCGGTTCAAAGGTTTATTTTATTGAGCATGCAAATGGACAAGGGGTCAAAAATTTGAATCTCAAATATGGTGAAAACGCTAAGCAAACATTAGATCTTTATGCTCCGAATGTTAAAAGCGGTGAAAAGCTGCCTGTGATTATATATGTACATGGCGGGGGATGGTCGGGAGGAGATAAAGATAACGTTGCAGAAAAGCCGTCCTTTTTTACAAATAAAGGGTATGTATTTGTTTCTCTCAATTATCGTCTTTCGCCAAAAGTAACCTATGAAGAAATGGCAAAGGATGTTTCTTTAGCTGTTAAATGGATTTATGACAGCGCGGGCGAGTATCATATCGATAACAACAAAATCAATCTGATGGGGCATTCTGCAGGCGGGCATTTAGTGATGCTTATCGGAATTAATCCTAAGTATTTAAACATTGTCGGTCTATCACAAAAATCGTTGAATTCCATCGTCAACCTGGATGGCCCTCTTGATTTGACAGACTTTATCCAAAGATTTAATACCTACAAAAAAGTTTTTGGAAATGATCAGAAGATCTGGGCTGAAGCATCCCCTATTAGCTATGCAGCTAATAAAAATCTTCCTCCCATGTTCATAGTTACCCGACGGAAAGATTCCATTTCCACATTTATTCAAACTACAACAAATGTTGGAAATACTGTCGATTTTTTTGAAGGTAAGGCTCTTTCTCATAGCGGAGTTACAAAATTTCTTGGAGCAGCCAATTCATCAGAGGAAGCAAAGAATATGACAAATGAGATAGTAACGTTTCTGAAAAAATATAATCGGTGATGGATTCTAAGAAAAAAATGACCATCTGCTCTTTTACTTTAATACTGTAAGGTTTTGAGTTATCACTGTAAAAAAAGTTGAAGTTTTTTTGTATTTATTTAAATCAACTTTCAAAAAGTCAACAAATCGTTGACTTTTTCTTTTTCCAAGGTAAATTTGTATCATGTTTGGATTTTTCGCAAGAAATAGGTACAATTTATGACATGGAAGATTTTCCGACAAAATGATAATGATTGGGGAAAGGGACAATGATTGCAAAGACAGAAGAGGATTTTAATGGTTTGAAGGAAATTGGCAAAATTGTTGCAGCCATTAGAGATGAATTGGTAGAAAGAACGGTTCCCGGAATAACGACTAAAGAGCTTGATGATATAGCCGGAAAGCTTTTTGAGAAGGCGGGAGCAATTTCAGCTCCAAAGGGGGAATACGATTTTCCCGGATATACATGTATTAGTGTTAATGAAGAAGTGGCACATGGCATTCCGGGTCATCGGGTTATTGAAGAAGGGGACCTGGTTAATATAGATGTTTCAGGCTCCAAGAACGGTTATTTCGCTGATACAGGAATTTCGTTTGTAGTAGGCGAAGGAAATGAATTATTAACTAAAATATGCGACGTTGCTAAAGAGGCATTTGAAGCAGGACTTAAGAAAGCTAAACCCGGTTCCAAAATAAGCGGTATGGGGAAAGCAGTATTCCAAACGGCAAGACAGCATGGATTAACGGTTATCAAAAACCTTACAGGGCATGGGATTGGACAAAAAATCCACGAGGCACCTGAGTATATTTTTAATTATTACGAGCCTTCTTACGATAAATTGCTAAGGGAAGGGATGGTTATCGCTTTCGAGCCATTTATCTCCACCCGTGAAGAGGAAGTATTTGAACTGGAGGATGGTTGGACCTTTGTTACAGAAAACAGCTATGTTGCTCAGTTCGAACATACAATAATCATAACTAAAAATGGGCCGATAATTTTAACACTTTAATTATGTTTATAAGCAGTGAATTTTATTGTAAATCTACTGCTTTCAAACATTGAAACTTCATTTACTTATCGTATCATAGTAGACTCAAGAAAAGATTGATAGCCTTGGTTATCAATCTTTTTAATTTACATTAACTTTACAAGAAACCGATTGAATTTAAACTAAAAGTGATATATTTTATCATTCAACACCTTCCAACTCAAGATTTTCGATTAAAGGAATTAGAAGAGCAAGGATTACACATTTCCTGCTGCGAATAAGCATCCAAGGGGATTAGAAAAGAATGAATAAAAAGTTAATAAGTGAATTTTTGGGAACTTATTTTTTAGTCTTTGCCGGGACGGGTGCAGTAGTAATAGATGAAATTACTAAAAGCTTAACCCATGTAGGGATCGCCCTTACATTTGGCCTTGTCGTAATGGCATTAATTTTCACTTTTGGTCACCTCTCCGGAGCACACTTTAACCCGGCTGTTACCATTGGATTTTTAATCCATGGTGACATTAACAAAAAGGAATCAGTGTATTATATTGTTATTCAAATCATGGCAGGTATTGCAGCGAGTGCGACGTTGTTCTGTTTATTTGGAAACGTTGCATCATTAGGGGCTACTTTACCAAGAGGTTCATGGTCACAATCATTTGTATTGGAATTTATCCTAACGTTTTTCCTGATGATGGTTATTTTCGGTTCTGCGGTTCATGGAAAAGCTGTAAAATCCTTCGCAGGAATTGCTATCGGTGCAACAGTAGGGTTAGAAGCCATGTTTGCAGGTCCAATCTGTGGTGCTTCGATGAATCCCGCAAGATCCATAGGCCCGGCCATCGTATCAGGTGCAACTCAATATTTATGGGTGTATATTGCCGCAACAATTTTAGGAGCAAGCTGTGCAGCATTGATTTATAAATTACTACACGAAAAAGAAAGGTGAATATATCATGTCTAAAAAAAGGATCTATTTCTTATGTACGGGTAACTCATGCCGCAGCCAAATGGCAGAGGGCTGGGCAAAAAAGCATTTAAGCGATGAATGGATCGTCCAAAGCGCCGGTTTAGAAGCACATGGACTTAACCCAAATGCGGTTAAAGCGATGAGGGAAGCTGGCATTGATATATCAAAACAAACCTCAGATGTTATTGACCCTGAAATTTTAAATAATGCAGATTTAGTTGTTACATTATGTGGACATGCAGCAGATCACTGCCCGGTTACACCACCACATGTGAAACGTGTCCACTGGGGATTTGACGATCCGGCGAAAGCAGAGGGAAATGAAGAAGAAAAATGGGCATTCTTCCAGCGTGTCCGTGACGAAATAGGCGATCGCATAAAACATTTTGCTGAAACGAGTCAATAAGGTAAAAACAGCCAAGATATCTATTTTCCGTGGCTGTTTTTTTATTTAATTGCTTTATATTAATCAAATGTTAATTGATATATTAATCAAAAAAATTGATTTTTAAACGAAAAAAATTAGCTACGGGTTGGCTTGACTGACATATTTTAAAAGGTATGTGAATAAAAATTTAGTATCACTCAATTAAAATTAAATTGATAGGATGGTATGATATTGAATTCAGAAGAAGTGCTGTACAAAGGAAACCTTTACACCATTATTTATAAATATACTTCAGGCTATTGTGAATTAAGAGAAGTGGAAAACAAATTAAATGTGGTATTAGTTCATGAATCAGAAGTTCATTGGGTCCATGAAAGGCCGTTAACAAGGTAGGGGAATCGTCTATGTTTCTATTCATCATAAAATAAGAATCTAGTTCTAGCAACTATCGTAAAGGCACCTTCATAAAGGAGGTGCCTTTTATTTTTGTATACACTTAGTTTATTAACCGTATAGCATGTTTTATATAAATGGAATATCTCATAGTATAAAAAATATGATGAATATAGATTAAACAAAACATGGAGGTGTTCTTGATGTTAAATAAAAAAATGGTTGGTCCTCTCTTACTTGCGGGGATGCTCACTACAAGTGTGTTAGCCGGATGTGCCACTAGTTCTTCTTCATCTAAGCCCCAGTCACCTACGCAACAGACGATCAAAGTGGCTGCTGACACAACTTTTCCTCCATTCGAATCCGAAAAGGATGGGAAAGTTCAAGGGTTTGACATTGACATGATTAACGCTATTGCTAAGCAGGAAAATCTTAAAGTAGAGCTTTCGACCATGCAGTTTACCGGACTTATTCCGGCTCTTCAAGCTCAGTCGGTGGATGTGGCTGTTGCAGGAATCACGATTAAGAAAAGCCGATTAAATGCAGTCGATTTCTCCAATGCTTACTATAAATCGGGTCTATCGGTTCTAACAAAAACCAATTCCCTGATTCAAAGTATAGATGATCTCAAGACCAAACTCGTAGCAACAAAAAAAGGAACGTCATCTGTCGATTTGTTGAAATCTAAAGGGATTCCGGAAAAAAATATTAAACAATTTGATAATATCAATGATGCATACAGTTCACTGGCAAGCGGGGGGGCCGATGCTGTTGTTTTTGATAACCCAGTCAATTTGGATTATGCCAACAGCAATAAAGATGTCCATGTAGTCGGAGGTTTGTTAACTGGCGAGTATTATGGAATTGCTGTAGTTAAGAATAATCCGGAATTGCTGAAAAAAATCAATGATGGGTTGAAAATAATCAAAGCAAATGGAGAATATAAGAAGCTGTTTGACCATTACTTTGGCGGGGATCAAAGCGGAGCGATTCAGGAAGAGCTTGCCCCGGCTAGTGTTGCCTTGGATGATTCCAAAAAATAAACATCAGGCGTAGCTCTCTTTGCTACGCCTTTGTTTTCATAAGGGGGGATTTCACTTGAACTCTTGGAGTATTATGGTACATGCCTTTCCTCAATTACTACATGGTTTAGGGCGTACCGTTGAATTTTCACTTGTCGCTATTTTTCTTGCAAGCCTCATTGGACTAATTGCCGCGTTGTGTAAACTTTCCCGTTTTCCATTGTTAAGAGGATTAAGTTGGCTATATGTTGAGGTGTTCCGCGGAACCCCTCTGTTAGTTCAACTCCTTTTTATCGCCTTGGGTTTACCTACGATTATTCCATTAAATAAATGGTTTGGAGCAGACGTGTACCCCTTTATCGCGGCTGGAATCGGATTAGCCTTAAACGAAGGAGCATATATTACAGAAATTATTCGTGCCGGAATTCTGGGTGTGGACCGAGGTCAAAGCGAAGCCGCTCATAGCATAGGGATGACTCGAATGCAGACGATGGTCTATATAATATTACCGCAAGCCTTTAAACGAATGATTCCTCCTTTGGTCAACCAATTTGCACAAACAATTAAGGATACGTCGCTGTTAGCTCCTATTGCAATCGTCGAACTCCTATACACAGGCCAAATCATCATAGCTGAAAACTTTGAAGGTTTTCAAATTTATGGAGAAGTCGCGATTTTATACCTCGTCATCATTTTCACTCTTACTCGCATAGCAGGTTATCTGGAGAGGAGGCTGCAAATTGATAAGCGTTGAACATTTGAAAAAATCCTTTGGTTCATTGGATGTATTAAAAGATATCAATGTTCAGATTCATCTAAAAGAAGTAGTTGTGGTTATCGGTCCCTCCGGAAGTGGCAAAAGCACTTTTCTTCGGTGCTTAAATGGGTTAGAGAAAGCAACGGGTGGGACGATTTCGATTTTTGGCACAGAAATCACCAATCCGAAGACAAATATCCATCAACTTTGTCAAAAAGTCGGCATGGTATTTCAACGATTCAACCTGTTTCAGCATTTAACTGTCCTTGAAAATATTACGATTGGAACCCGGAAAGTCCTAAAGATGTCTAAGGAAGATAGCGAAGTGCTGGCACGGCAGCTACTTCAAAAAGTGGGATTATCTCAAAAAGAAAGCAGCTATCCCGATGAATTGTCAGGAGGTCAACAACAACGGGTCGCCATCGCTCGCGCCCTGGCGATGAAACCGGAGGTCATGTTGTTTGATGAACCGACGTCAGCTCTTGATCCTGAAATGGTAGGCGAAGTGTTGAAAGTGATGAAAGATTTGGCAAAAGAAGGAATGACCATGATTGTAGTTACGCATGAAATGGGATTTGCGAAAGAAGTGGGAGATCGAGTGTTATTTATGGACGAGGGTACGATTATCGAAGAAGGCAAACCAGAGGACATATTTTATTACCCTAAGAATGAGAGGACCAAAAGTTTTCTGAGCAAAATTTTACATTAATTAAGGCTATTTTCGCATAGATTGTTGTTTTTCGTATAAGTTTATCAACCGGTATAATTAGAAGCTTCGTGGCATCTTTTCGTAAGAACATTTGCGAAAATTGCCTAGAACCTAGTAAATGAACTTTATTAAGTTTCTAAAGCAACAAAGTTTACGAAAAGAGCCTTAATTAAATAGCCACTTAATCACAAAAAGGACAATCTCCTACTTTGCAGGGTATTGTCCTCAGGCTGTCGAAAAACCCTCGGCAGCCTCTTATTTTATTCAATTACTTTAACAATTCACCGCGTTAATTTGTTATAATATTATTAGTATATTGGTTTTAACATATCTGTTGATTGGCGCTCCAGGCACTTCGCTTTCCGCGGGCGTGCAGGGAAGCCTCCTCGTCGCTTCGCTCCTGCGGGGTCTCCCCTGCCCCGTACTCCCGCAGGAGTCTTCGTGCCTTCCGCGCCAATCAACGAGTGTTTTCAATAAAGACCTTCAGTTCAACTAATAAATAAAAAAATAAGTGGAGAATTCAATGTTTAAGCCAAAAGAGTCTAGCCAAAGTGAATATGAATTTGTTTCTATTGATGAATTGGTACCTGATGGCCATCTTCTTCGTTTGATTGATAAATATATTAATTTTTCGTTTCTTCTTGAAAAGGTCCGTCCTTATTACAGCGATGATAATGGGCGCCCTACGATCCTCTTATTCTTTTTAAAATGATGTTTATTGGTTATATTTACGGCATTCGTTCTGAACGTCAACTAGAAAGGGAAATTAGAACAAACGTTGCTACCGCTGGTTTTAGGTCTAAAATTCAAGGATCCAGTACCTCATCACTCTACGATTAGCCGGAATCGTCAACACCGTTTTAAGGATACAAATATTTTTCAGGAGATTTTTGATGAGATTGTTCTTCTTGCAATGAATCACAAGATGGTGGTCGGTCGTGTTTTATTTACGGATTTAACTCATTTAAAGGCAAATGCAAATAAAAATAAGTATACAAAACAAGAAGTGGAAGCGGATACTCGAGAATATTTTGAAGACTTAAACAAGGCAATAGAAGAGGATAGAATTAAACACGGAAAAAAGCCATTAAAAGAAAAAAGATTGCAATACACTAAGCAAGGTTAGAAAAAGTGTGTTGCAATACTTTAGGTTGATTTGCCTTCCTGTTGATTGGAGCGGAGGGCACTCGACTCCTGAGGGATAGAGAGGTCACTGGAGACCCCGCAGGCGCCAAAAGCGCCGAGGAGGCTCCAGGACCTCCCCGCGGAAAGCGAGTGCCCGGAGCGGAAATCAACAGGCACATTAGCAGGGAGAATCAATAAATTTGGTATTTAGATTCTGACAAAATAAAAAATTGCAGAGAAAAATACCCTTTCTCGACAATCTGAGGAGAATCTCCTACTTTGTAGGGTATTGTCCTTTTTTGTGAATGAAAACAAATAGTGAAAGCAAAAAAAAATTATAGTGCTGATCGAAAATGTTTGATTGGCTATTTTCACCTATATTCCTCCTGTCATTGAATAATATTGAACATAAATTATTTTATAAATATAAGAGGATAATGTTAATTAAATTAGGCAATTGTATTATTATCAAAAATAAATCCTTTGGGAAGGATGTTTTTTATATGGAGAAAAAAATGTTAAACGGCCTTTTTGTTTTGTGCCTTGCTTCCTTGCCCTTTTTATTTAAGGGATCAAAAATGAGAGAAAATCTAGTTATTTTCTTCTCAAAAGGTGTTTTGGCAACACTAGTAGACGCTTATGTTGTTGGTTCCAAAAGAGTCGAATATCCTGCCCGTCCTTTTCCTAAAATTTTCAAAACAAACATTATTTATGACATGTTGTTTTTTCCGCTATTAAGTGTCCTCTGGGTTAAACAAACCTATAATGATAATTTAGGAAAAATTCTGTTGAAAAGTTTGACATGGAGTATCCCCATGAGTGTCGGTCAATGGTATTTTGAAAAAAATTCCAGATTATTCAGATGGAAAAAATGGTCGCCATTCCATACTTTTGGAAGTGTAAGTTTTACTTTATTTACGATAAGAGGATTTATTGCATTGTTAAAAAGATTGGATAAACTCAAGAATGCATAGGTATAGTAAAATAATCAGATAAAAAAAGACTCTCCAAGGGTAAAAGATAATGTAAAAATTTTGTAATACAATGTCAGAATTAGTTGCATTTTGCGCTTTCCCAGAAAATAGAGTATATTTTTATTATTCTGATTATTTTGATAGAAGTCTATTAGAAAGTGTTTATTAAAGGTTTTTTTCGCATCAATTGTTTTTTTCGTACATAGATTAAACCACGTTTTTATCTATTGTTTTGTGCTTTTTTCCTCATTATTATGTTTTTTAAAATCAGAAATTTCATGAAAGCCCTAACAAGGGCTTTTTTCTTTTCCATTTTTTGTACATGTGTCCAAACCCCGGCACAAAACCAATCATAATTTATCTAAAAGAAAAAGAAAGAAAGTAGGAAGAAGTCATTGGTGGAGAATATTAACGAACAGAAACCGAATGGAGAAACTGACCGGTTCTCAAGATTTATGTTTGGAAACAATAAGCACAGAGAAACCTACAAAGAAGGCGTAAATAATTCACAAAAATTGCCCGATCAAAAAGAACAATCATCCTTCGATAACAGATCGAATCGGACCGATGATTGGTTTCTGGGCTTTAGGAGAAAAGAACCTGCGACCAGCACTCAAATCACTCAAAATCAGATAGAAAACCTTCTTAATAATGTAGATTTTGAATTGCTTATGGAAACTATCGATATGCTTGTTACTTCATCGAAACAATTAAAACCACTATTTAAAGAACTCACCCCTCTATTGGATCGATTTAGTAAAAAGTTTAAATCCAAAGAAAATGAATAGATGCTAATTTTATATGTATCTATTAAATTCCTCTCTTTTAAGAGTGTCGATGTAGAGAAGATAAATAAGTAGTAAACAACATTCTAATATACCTCAACGTTAAATAGGCACTCGAATCAGTAACAACCACCTAAAAGGAATCATAATTTGTTGAAGAGAGTACACGTCATATCTGTTGATTTCAATGACAAAGAACTGAAAAATCACCTTCATTCCACTCTCTTTTCAGGTGTCAGTTTAACCTGATGATTAAATACAAAGGGGAGGAAAAAATGCAGAATTTTCAAAATGATATCCAAACACTGGGAATGGGTAATTTCCAAGTTGGTGAGTTTATTCCAATGGATCCTCAAAGCCAAGATCCGCGCCAGTTTGGCGGTATGCGTTGCGGTGGCGGTATGATGTGCGGCGGTATGCGTTGCGGCGGTATGATGTGCGGCGGTATGCGTTGTGGTGGCTTTCATCGCTGCGGGGGCTTTCATTGTGGAGGTTTCCGTTGTTTTAGCTGCTTCAGTTGTTTCAGCTGTTTCAGCTGTTCAAACTGTTGGGGCGGTTGGTAATCGCAAAAAATATGGTCATTTTATAAAAAAGAAGTGCCCGTGCATCACCTTCCGCTGGGGCACTTCTTTTTTGTTTAATCATATTGGACAAATAAAAGTACATAAACTGATAGTGCATAATTAGGAACGATTCGAAATAAGGAGGAGCTGAATGACAAAACTGAACTCAACCTCACGTCTCAAGGTGAAAAGGGATACATTTTATCTGCCTGATCCTCAAGGTGGTGTGTATTTTAGAAATAACGTAAGCTCATTCCGTTTGGAAGGCGGTACAATCTATCAGTGGATTGAAAAACTGATGCCGATGTTCAATGGGGAGCAAACATTGGGAGATTTGACAAAGGGATTAACGGCCCCTTATCGGAACAGGGTATATGAGATTGGAGAATTGTTGTACAAGAATGGCTTTGTTCGCGATACAAGTCAAGATAATCCGCACCAATTAAAAGCAATCGTTCTTGAAAAGTATGCTTCGCAAGTTGAATTTATCGAGAATTTTACGGATTCCGGTGCATACCGCTTTCAAGAATACCGTCAGTCTAAAGTTCTTGCTGTCGGATCCGGCACCTTCATGGTTTCCTTGGCTTCTGCATTAATCGAATCAGGGCTTCCCAAATTCCATTTCATGATCACAGATTCACTTCCTACAAATCGCCTCCGGATTAATGATCTGGTGAAGAATGCCAACAAGGCTGACTCCGAGGTGGAGGTAAAGGAGGTTCCATTTGTAAGAGAGAAGGGCAGAAGTTTTTGGAAGGAAGCTTTACAGCCCTATGATTGGATACTTTATGTCTCCCAGGATGGAAATGTAAAAGAACTTAGGGATTTAAATCTGGTTTGTAAAGAGGATAGAAAGGTATTTCTTCCCGCCATATGTTTAGACCAAGTGGGGCTTGCAGGTCCATTAGTTCATCCGGAATCAGATGGATGCTGGGACTCTGCTTGGCGCCGTATCCATCAATCCGCGTTGCAAGCAGATCGTCCGCTGCAAACTTTCTCTTCAACAGCGGGATCAATCCTGGCGAATGTCACGGTATTCGAATTTTTCAAGAGGGCTGCAGGAATTGCAGGTTCAAATCAGAGTAATCAAATTTACCTACTTGATCTTGAAACACTTGAAGGTGACTGGATTTCCTTTATAACACATCCATTGGTTACGGATAAAAGTGTTTCACCTAAACTGGTGGAGGACCTTGATGTAATTCTTAAGCAAGAAAGGAGTAAAAAGGAACCTTCGGATAATCTCTTGGAATATTTTAGTCTATTAACTTCAGATATAACAGGGATTTTCCATACCTGGGAGGAACGAAACTTGAAACAGCTTCCTCTTTCGCAATGCTATGTTCAAGCAGTAAATCCAGTGTCAGAGGGACCGGCAGATCTTCTGCAGGAGATTGTCTGTTCGGGTTTTACACATGAGGAGGCAAAAAGGGAAGCCGGACTGACTGGTATTGAAATGTATGTTTCACAAATGATCAGGGGACTCAGAGATCAGAAAAGCAAAGCCGGTGTGAACATACCGGGAGGATTTATCGGAATCGGTGCAGGGGAAACAATCGAAGAAGCTGTTTGTCGGGGCTTACAAGCCATTTTAGAGGAGGAATTGAGAAACAGAAAGATCGATCACCTAAATACTATTTTTCGTGTACAACCGGGAAAGATAGAAGATCAACGCTGCAGATATTATTTAAATGCTCTGACTACCTTAAATGGTGCACCGGCAATCGGTTTTGAAAATGAAATTCTTGGCTTTCCCGTGATATGGGTAAGGTCGCATGGCCGTCGGTACACTAGCACAGGTTTAAATACAACCTTAGCCTTACGGAGAGTATTGCAACAAGCAATTGTGGATACTCAGAGCCAGGTGAAATCCATAATGAGGCAAGAGATGGAGTCAGCGGTTTTTCTTGAAAAAAAGGAATCCCAACTCGAAATCCCCTCTTGTAACGATATGACACAATTGGAGCTTTTACAATCTTCCATCCAGGTCTTGAATCAAAACAAAAGACGACTAGCAGTCTACGATCTTGCGTTCGAACCTTTTTTAAAACAGGAACTGGCAGGGGTGGTTGGTGTGCAGTTACGTGAGGGGGAATCGTAATGGCTGCCCATATTCTAATTGACGGAGAGGGTTTATTAGCGGATTATGTTTATGATCAATTGTCCGGCAACTATCTCGTAAAGCGTCAAAGCATTTTAGAAGAGGTTCCCGAAGAAACTGAATTAGCTCTGGTACTGCACGATGCCTGGCATCCATCGGTGCATCAAAAAGCGGAAGAAAGGTTCAGGGCCGCAGGTATCCCGTGGCTACGAGGTTTCGTTTCGTTTGGGGAGGGATTCATTGGTCCATTTGTACGCCCCGATACACCTGGATGTTCTCGTTGTGCTGACATACGGCGAATGATCGCAGGCCCCGATCGTCAAGAGATGTGGGAACTTCAGTTGAGAATGGCAGAAAGTGCAGGGATACAGCGCGATGCATGGGCAACACGAACAGGACTATTGCAGATGGCATTGTTGATAAGTAACGAAGTGCAGAAGGTCCTTCAAGGAGAACGGGCCTACTTAGAAGAAAGAGTGTTCATAACGAATCTGAGAACCTTTACGAACTCCAGTCACTTTTTCTTGCCTGATCCTTTGTGTTGGGCATGCAGTCCATTACCAGATGACACTTCGGAATCAGCTCAAATTAAGTTAGAATCTAGTCCTAAAATAAATGGTTCCGGTTATCGCTGCCGTTCGATGGATGAATTAAAAACAGTGCTGGTCAAAGATTATTTGGATTATCGTACAGGGGTCATGAACGGGAAATTGCAGGATTTTACGCTGCCGTTTGCTGATGTTTTAATAAACATGCCGCTGTTTGGAGCAGACGAGGGAGTGGCAGGAAGGTCTAATTCGTATGAAATGAGCGAGCTAACGGCCATTTTGGAAGGTTTGGAGCGATACTGCGGGATCGAGCCACGGGGCAAAAGGCGGGTGGTTCGTGATAGTTATCGCAATTTGAAGAATATGGCACTTCATCCTGCCAGTGTAGGTTTTCATGAAAAGGAACAATATGCAAAGCCTAATTTTCCATTTAAGCCCTTTCATCCTGATGACCCAATGAATTGGGTCTGGGGCTATTCGTTTTTACAAGAACGTCCAATTCTGGTTCCGGAGTTACTCGCCTATTACAGTTTGGGCTACGAAGAGGGCTTTGTTTATGAAACCTCCAACGGATGTGCATTAGGGGGAAGGTTAGAGGAGGCTATATTCCATGCCATCATGGAGGTCGTCGAGCGAGATTCATTCTTGTTAACCTGGTATGCCAGGCTCCCCCTTCCGCGTCTTGACATTCATTCTGCTAACGATAAAGAATTGCAGCTAATGGTCGACCGTATCCGTGAGGTAGCGGGATATGACCTCTATTTTTACAATTCGACGATGGAACATGAGATTCCAAGCATATGGGCCGTAGCCAAAAACACAAGATCCAATAGAGTAAACCTCATTTGTGCAGCAGGAGCAAATCCCGATCCTGTTAGGGCAGTAAAAAGTTCGATTTACGAGCTTGCAGGAATGATGTATAGGCATGAAGAAAAATTGGAGAAAAACCGACAGAAATACGAAAGGATGTTACACGATCCTTTCGCAGTACAGACCATGGAGGACCATGGCATGCTGTACGGTCTGCCCGAAGCGGAGGAACGCCTGAAATTTTTACTTGATGATCATCGTCCGTTACAGTCGTTTGATAAGGAATTCAAACAGCCGCCGAATACGAAAGACTTGAAGGATGATCTCCAGGAAATTCTTCAGAAGTTTCGTAGGTTAAACCTCGAGGTTATTGTCGTGGATCAGTCAACACCTATAACAAAACGGAACGGATTATTTTGTGTAAAGGTATTGATTCCGGGAATGCTGCCGATGACATTTGGGCATCACCTTACCCGTGTGAGGGGGCTGGAGAGGGTACTCACGGTACCGATGAAACTTGGATTTAGGAAGCAGCCAATATTGTTTGAGCAGCTTAATCCGCATCCCCATCCGTTTCCATAATTGAATAGTAGGAGGCAGAAGGTTGAAGTTAGAAACATTTCTACACAATCTGCATTTTGACACGGATAAAATCTTTCCGCCTGATTGGCAAGTGGATTGGGAAGATGCACCACTTGCCTATAAACTGTATCGTGACCTGCCGGAGATTTCGCTTCCTGCAGATGTACCGTTAACATTCAAAGGACGGGAAGCTCAAGGTAAACCCACCCTGGAAGAACTAGGTCATTTCCTATGGTATGTATATGGCCTTACTCAATACTCTCAATCCGCTTATCCCGTAGGGACCACGGAAAAAACAGTGAGCTTTGCGCAGTCTTTACGGCGATTTGTTCCTTCCGGCGGGGCTTTGTATCCTAATGAATTATACGTGTATTTAAAACTGGAGGACTTATCAGAGGGAATTTACCATTACGATGTGGCACATCACCGCCTTATATTGCTGCGAGAAGGAAATTACGACTCCTACTTATCTAGAAGTCTTGGAAATGGTTGTGATATTTCAGACTGTTTTGCTGCCGTTTTTGTCTCAACAATGTTTTGGAAAAATTTCTATAAATACAATAATTTTTCCTACCGTCTTCAAGGACTTGATACAGGTGTATTAATTGGGCAATCAGTGGAATTAGCGAACCGTATGGGGTTTTCCTCAAGGATTTGCTTCCAATTTCTTGATCGCTCGATTAATCATTTGCTTGGCCTATCTGAACAAGATGAAAGTGTATATGCGGTTATCCCCTTATCAATTAATCAATCGATCTATTGTGTTGACAATGATCATAATCAAGAAGAAATTGTTTCTGCGACTGAATTGTGCCGGGAAGTACCATTGTTGAAGCATGTTTATTATAACCGATCAAAGAGAGTCATTGATTATCCGCTGCTAAGAACACTTAATGAAGCATCGATGTTTGAAACAACTCAGTCATTTGTGAAGTTAAAGAGAGATAATAGTGTGGATGGGCCCTTAGGCATGGAAACGATTATGCTCCCATATACAGAATGCTTAACGTATGATCTTGCAGCCGTTTGCAGAAAGCGGTATTCACCTGATTTCGATTTTATGATAGGAAAAGTAAGTCATAAACATATATCCACATTGTTAAAAGAGACATTTTCCTTCCCGTATCAGAATGACCTTGAGGACACATATGGGAATGTTGAGCCCCGTGTTTCTTTGTACGGCAGTTTTTATAACGTGGAGGGGGTTCCAAATGGTGCTTATTCTTATGACAGAAGTGCTCATGCACTGCGGAGAATAACCCAGGGGGATTACCGGCAGTTTTTACAATATGGATTAACAATGAACAATGTGAATCTGTTGCAAGTTCCTCTCTGCCTGCATGTCATTGGCGACAGAGATCACCTCAAAGAGAAATTGGGTTACAGAGGATATCGCATTCAACAGATGGAAGCAGGCATTCTCGTTCAACGACTGCTCTTGGTGACGTGTGCCTTAGGGATGGGGGGGCATCCACTGCTTGGATTCGATGCGAATCAATGTGATGAACTTTACAGGTTCGATTCAAAAGAAAAAACCAGCTTGATCCAAGTCCCGGTCGGTCCATACCGTCCCCGAGCCTGGTTAAAAGGGGCTTTGCTTAGCTAGGCGAGACAAGAGGCTGGAAGTCCATGTCTCTATAGTAAGATATCGAGCGATAGAAGGGGGTAAAAATAATCTGAAAGACTAAATGGAATTCACGAATAGTAAAGATTGATAACTTTTTACTTCAGAGGTATAACTAATATAAAGCAAGGCAAAGCACCCGAAATTTTACTAAGGAAATTTCGGGTACTTTTTTATTGTTAGGAAATTATAAAATAATTTGGTATGGATAACTTGAAAAAGTTAACTGAATCCAGCTCCAGCGCCCAGCGGCTAGTGGACTTCGCTCTTCTCCCTACGATAAGTCAACATCGGATCGCTATCGCTCTCCGTGTTTCCTTTATCTCAGTCGAAGCGCTCCAGTCCATACGCCGCTAACTGGGCGCTTGCGCCTTTTGTTCTTGGAAAAGAAAGATTTAATTCTGCCTTAGAGAACCTATTATTCCTAGATTGTTAGGAAATCATCCTATATTCTGTTAGGAGGTAGGAAGGAGTGAATAGATGGAAGAAAAGAAAGTAACGTGGTTAGAGCTCTTTTATGATTTGCTAATTGTGGCAGCTGTTACGACTGTGACCCGTATTTTACTACATGTAGAAGAAGGGTATATTCCTTTAGAATATTTGTTGAAGTTTGTTTTAATTTTTATCCCTATTTGGTGGGCATGGGTTGGACAAACTATGTTTTATAATCGATTTGGCCAAGACTTATTGTATCAACGTATATTTACGATTCTGCAAATGTTTTTTGTTCTTATTATGACTGCCAGCTTATCTGTTGATTTTGATCGTTACTATCTCCCATTTTTTATTGGCTATATCGGATTAAGGATACTGACCGCGATCCAATATCTTGTTGCCGGGCGTTCAGAAGAAGGTTATCGAAGAAAAACAGCTCATTATTTGGGTACGCGTTTTTGGATCGGTGTTATTCTCTCATCTTTCTCTCTCTTTTTTGATTCGTGGATCAGATATGCAGTTTTATATGCAGGTATTTTTGTCGATATTCTTGTGCCAATTTTCGGGCGAAAGTATTTGGTAAAAGCTCCGACAAATACAGCTCATTTATTAGAACGATTTGCCTTATTGACATTAATCTTGTTTGGAGAATCTGTTGTCAGCATTCTTTCTGTATTACAACCACAAAAAGGCGATTGGGAGCTAATATTATTTTCAATCATTTCATTTGTCCTTATCATATCGATGTGGTGGCAGTATTTCGATAATATGGAAAAGAAGGTAGACAAATTAATCCAAACAGCCGGACAAACGATTATTTACGGCCATCTGTTTATTTTAATGTCTTTGAGTATGATCGCAGCATCGATTAAACTGTTGTGTTTACATGAGGTACATTATTCATTTATTCGTTATTTTGTTTTTGGTTCTGTCTTGCTCTATTTCCTTGCAACTACTTTAGTTTTCCACCAATATAGACATGAGCACCATCGGTTGAAAATCTATCATTTGGGATTATTTTTAGGTATTTTATCAGTCTTTTTTATTATTAATTTAATTATGGTTGTTTCAAACATTGTTATTATGGGTGAATTAACCCTGTTTTTTATCATTTATGCTAAATTAACAACCACTTAATTTGCTACTTAGGGCAGATTGTGGTTGTATGACAACAACGAAGATGGACGTAAATAGATTATTTTTCTAAAGTATCATGGAAATTAATTAAAGATTAAACTGTAAGTCTTTCCGTCAATAAATTAGTTCATTCAGATTTCTGTTGAATAGAATTATGTAAAAAAAGGGTAGATTGGTATTATTAATTAGCCTGTAAAAACAAAATATAGTGAGGCGATTTATGATGATTCAACCAATATTAAAACAAGAAGAAGAATGTCCGGCATGTAACGGCGAAGGGGAGATTTGGTTTAACACAATAATAGGTGCTGACAGCAAGCCTTGCAATACTTGCAACGGAACGGGTAAGTTGTAAAGATAACTTCAAGTAATGAAAAATATTTCTTGAAATAAAGCGATTTAAGAAAAACAAAAATGAGACAATTATTTGTGATAAACTTAAAAATGATTTATTAAACGTCTACATTAAATTTTCAGATTCAAAATGATAATTATAAAAATAAGCCCTTTGTGATATTCTAAAAAAATCACAAAGGGCTTGTCTTTAGAAAATGCCTACTTCTCTTGCTGCTTCAATACTGTTCCTAGCAAACTCAAAAGGATCCCCAACATTCTCCCAATGCATATACATTAACCGTGGTTCTTCAAAAAGCCAATGGTTATGGACAGCTGTAACCGTAATTCCCCTTCTTCGTAATGCTGATAGGAAAGGATTAATTTCTCTTTGAAGGATAACGGTTTCACCTAGATTAAGAGTTTTTCCATTTATATTGTTTTCAAACGAAAGGGCAAATGGAAGGGCTAGTGGGGAACGGGTACGGCGACCTAAAATAGTTGCTTTAATATTTCGAAGGCGCTGAACAACGCAGACAGGGGTTGCTGTGATAACAATGCCACCGATAATATCAGCTAGTCGTTGGCAGGTTGATGTATTGGTTACATCAACATTTGGATTGTTTCGATTTGAACTTCTTAAGAAATTTTGATTTCCCAAGTTATCAAATTCTCTTCTGCTCACTTAAAATCATCTCCTTGTCCATTTTCTCACTAAACAGTTTATTCATAAATTTTAGACAGGACTAGGCATATTACCAAGGACTAAAACGTTTTTTGTAGAATATTTGTTATACATAATGATTAATGTCATTGCGAAAAACTTGTCCCAAAAGCCCCACTTTTTTCCTTTATTAAATGGTTAGCAATGGTATAGTTAAAAATAATTTTATAGTCATTTATATTATTAGATTAGGAAAGGAAGTTGTGAAATTTTGACTAATTATATTTGTGAGACTTGTGGAGTTCAGTATGAAAGTTCAATTGAAGTACCGGAACAATGTACCATCTGCACAGAAGAGAGACAATATGTAAATCCAAATGGGCAGTCCTGGACAACATTAGAAAAAATGAAAAAAGGCGGGTACAAAAATACCATTAATTTAGAAGAAAAAGGCTTATATAGTATAAAAACAACTCCGGACTTTGGAATTGGTCAAACTGCCTATCTTATCAAAAGTGAAGGCTTTCATTTATTATGGGACTGTTTAACTTACATTGACGAGAAGACGATTAAAGAGATCAATGAATTGGGAGGAATTAACGCCATTGCATTATCACACCCTCATTATTATTCCAGCCAAGTTGAATGGGCTGAAGTGTTCAATGTGCCAATTTATATCCACGAAGATGATAAAGAGTGGGTTATGAGACCAAGTGATAAAATTGTTTTTTGGTCAAATGAATCCCTTGAATTACAAAAGGACGTTGTTCTTCATCGTTTAGGAGGGCATTTTAAAGGTGGGGCTGTTTTAGAATGCAATGATGTAAATGAGAAAAAAGGAATTTTGCTAACAGGTGATATTATCCAAGTTGTAGCCGACACTCAATGGGTTAGCTTTATGTATAGTTATCCAAATCTTATCCCGCTGCCTGCATCAAAAGTACAAGAGATTGCAGATATCGTAAAAGAATTGAGGTTTGATCGTTTGTATAATGCTTTTCATCGCATCGTAAAAAAAGATGCAAAAATGGCTGTACAGAAGTCAGCAATAAGGTATATTGAAGCATTAAATGGAACATTGTTTACTACATAGAGAAACCATTTCAAATGCATGAATGGACCTATTTAAATTAAATAAAACTTTATTTTTTGGCGCTGTTAAAGCTCATTGTTGATTTAACTCACTCTGTTGATTGGAGCGAAAGGCGCGAGACTCCTGCGGGAAAAGCAGGTCAAGGGAGACCCCGCAGGCTTAATGCTTGAGGAGGCTTCCGACCGCCCGCGGAAAGCGAGCGCCTGGAGCGGAAATCAACAGGCAAGTTTAACAGAGCCTATTTTTAAAAAGTAAGGGGGATAATACCTAACTTTAAATCCCCCTTAACTTAATTTCCCATAAAAGTTTCCCTTGACTAAAAAACTTTATATTATACAATTTTAATAAGCAACAATTCAATGCTCCTTCATATAATTAAATTACGAGGGTAAGAGATTTTTTTTACTCAAAAAGTTTCCTTAATACAAAATATTTAGCACGTACCAATAATGAGGTGATACTAAAATGAGCGAAAATGTAAAAGAACTGCCTATGGCAGTTGAAGAGGGTTGGAGAAATAAACGAACACAGCCTTCCTTACCAGAAGTTTATAGAAGTATTCGTATTCCAAAGGCGGGTTCGTGGGTAAAAAAATTCTTAGCTTTTGCCGGACCGGGCTACTTAGTTGCCGTTGGCTATATGGATCCGGGTAATTGGGCAACAGATATTGCAGGTGGCTCGTTATTTGGATACACTTTACTTTCCGTTATTTTATTGTCTAATTTAATGGCCATCCTACTTCAAGCACTTGCCGGTAAATTGGGAATTGTTACGGGAAGAGATTTAGCTCAAGCCTGCCGTGAACATTATAATAAACCAGTCGCAATGAGTTTATGGATTTTATGTGAATTAGCGATAGCTGCATGTGACTTAGCAGAAGTAATCGGGTCGGCAATTGCTTTAAATCTATTGTTTGGAATCCCTTTGATTTATGGTGTTATCATTACAGCTTTAGATGTACTAGTGGTACTGCTTTTACAAAATAAAGGTTTTCGTTATATTGAAACGCTGGTTATTGTTCTAATTGTTACAATTGGAGGTTGTTTTGCAACTGAAATCTTTCTTTCTAAGCCTGATGTAGGTGGGATTTTAAAAGGGTTTGTACCGAGTACAACGATTATTAGTAACCCAACAATGCTTTATATTGCGATCGGTATTTTAGGTGCAACGGTCATGCCTCATAACCTGTACCTTCACTCTTCCATTGTTCAAACTAGAAAGTATCAACAAACAAGTTTGGGAAAACGTCAGGCGATTAAATACGCAACATGGGATTCAACCATTGCCCTATTTTTTGCCCTATTTATCAATGCCGCAATCCTGATCGTTTCGTCTGCTACATTCCATCAAGCAGGAATGACAGGGGTTGCAGAAATTAATGATGCTTATCAATTACTTACTCCACTTCTAGGAACTACGCTAGGAAGCATCTTGTTTGGCGTTGCCTTACTTGCTTCCGGTCAAAACTCAACATTAACAGGAACATTGGCAGGTCAAATAGTGATGGAAGGCTTTTTAAATATCCGTATTCCTGCTTGGCTAAGAAGACTTATTACACGACTAATTGCCATTGTACCTGCTGTTATTGTAACGGCTCTTTATGGCGAAAATGGAACGGCTCAACTACTCATATTAAGTCAGGTGATACTATCTTTACAGCTTTCATTTGCAGTAGTGCCGCTTATTAAATTTACGAGCGATAAAAAGAAAATGGGTGAGTTCGTTAATCCCTTATGGCTTAAAATTTTGGCTTGGATTGTAGCGTTTATTATTATAAGTTTAAATATATATTTACTATTTCGAACGTTTTTCGGTTAGGCGGGTTAATAAGGTATAGGTCAATCCTATGCCTTTTTGTTTTTATTGATTTGAATTTCAAAATTAAATAAGTTTTGGAAAAACTTCCCTATGCTCGTTTCATTTTTAACTTTTGTCTTGCATACTAATAGGGAGGAGATGCGGAAAAAAAGGAGAAAATGAAAATGCTGGTTTTTTTCAAAGTGTTCTTCATAAATCTTGTGAGTGACATTGATAACATGCTTATCTTAGGAACCATTTTACGGGAATATTCTTATCTGAAGTTAACTTTTCCTGCAGTCATAGTTCTAACCTTTACAAGAACCGTTTATATCGTTTTAATTAATGGCCTTTCAAATGTCCCAATGCTTCATTTATTGATGGGGATCATTTTATTTTTTATTGCCTTTAAACTCGTAAGAAGGTCAACAAGAGAGGAATATCTTAGACCTTCAAATTACTCTCCAAAATTAAAAGCAAAGGCTTTATTAATACTTGCGGCAACAGATTTTCTAATATGTTTAGACAGTGTGATTATCATTTCGGGAATTTCTCAAAATGTTAAAGCCATAACATTGGGAATTTTCTTCAGTCTTTTAATCTCGCTTCTTTTTCTGCCCCTTATTGTAAGGCTAGCGGTAAACTATTTCTGGATTAATATCATTGCGGGAGGCTTTATAGCTCAACATGCTGTCGTTGGTATATTAAACGATCCAATGGTTTCTAACTGGATCTACACCATTAATAAAAGTCTCCCTGAAGCTAATATTGTAAACATTGTAGCTAACGGGACCATCATCATTTTTGTCGTGATAGGGTTATATTCATATATCAAGCACCATCGCATTTATAGATAATTTTCGATGATGGTTTAATTTTTGGTTTGGAAACCTTAATTGGAAAACTTATTGAAGTTCTTCAAAAATAACGCAATTCAATACCGTATTGAAGAATATTTTAAAATAAATGCGAAGAAGTAGGTAATGGTCCAGCCCTTTTTCATTTACTAAACATATTAAAAATATAAAAGATCTAATGTAATAAGGGGAGTTACCAAGTGGAACTTGATAAAATAATGGGAGTAGATGAAGCATCTGAACTATGGAAATTATCACCGGGATTCATTAAGGATCTCTGTGAAGAAGGTAAGATCAAATGCAGAAAGATTGGAGAAACCTGGATTATTGATAAAGAACAACCTAATCCATCACGTGAAGCAGACGAGAGCGAAGTGATTAAGCAAAAATATTTGGAATTCGTCCAGTCATACCTTTCTGAAGAGCCAGAAACAGAAAAAACAGAATTGCTTCCTAATTTATGGATTGTAACCAACAAGAACCACAATTTTTATGCAACAATCGAGTGTAAATATAGAATAATTGATAGTATAACCTTGGATAAAGTGTGCTTTGCAGCTGTAACTCAGCTCGATAATGAAGGTGTTGAAATAGATAAAGTCAATTACTTATTAAAAATTAAAGAGGATGATCTAAAGGAAAACATTTTCAACCTTACTGATGAACAGTATGAAATGTTTATCGAAACTCATAACTTCCATATGCAATCAATGAATACTGCAGATAAAAAGAAATATGCATTAGAAAACGTGAAAAAGGTCGAATGGGATTATCAAGAAGATTGTATAAAGGTTTCCTATGATGATAAATGGTGGTATTACGATCAAAGCTGCAGCTGGTACTGACCAAAATAGCGATTACTACAAATGAATCTGCATCCTATAAATAACTTGATAAAGCACTCGAAATTTCACTTAGGAAATTTCGGGTGCTTTTATAGTTTTCAAGTACATAACGGATTTTACGGAAGGATATAAAACATTTATGGTAAAATTATAAAATGAAGTCGGAATTTTAGATTCTTAAGGACTCAGGAATGAAAGAAAACAAGGAGTGGAGCGGACATTGGGGAAGGTTAACCCTGAAAATTTAAACGCGTTGGTAGAGAAATATCCGTTAGTTAAAAAGCTTGCTTCATTAGAAGAACTTTTTTGGCTTAATCCTCATATGGATAAATTCGAAAGAGGAATAGAAAAAGCCACCATTACTGAAAAAGATGTTCTGGATGCAGAGGAAAGATTAAAGCGGTTTGGACCATATATCGCCAAGGCTTTCCCTGAAACAAACACCACGAATGGGATTATCGAATCTCCCTTGGTAAGAATTTCTTCGATGAAAAAACATTTGGAACAGCAAGTACAACAACCGATATTAGGTGATTTATTATTAAAGTGTGATAGCCATCTTCCAATCTCAGGTTCTATAAAGGCAAGGGGAGGAATCTACGAAATACTTAAACACGCAGAAAAGTTAGCAATTCAACACCAATTGTTATCCCTTCATGATGACTATTCGATTTTCACAAGTGATCGGTTTCAAGATTTTTTCTCAAACTATTCCATCGCAGTAGGGTCAACAGGAAATTTAGGGCTTAGTATTGGTATTATCAGTTCAAAATTAGGTTTTCAGGTAACCGTTCATATGTCGGCTGATGCAAAGCAATGGAAAAAAGACCTGCTTCGGAGCAAAAATGTCCAAGTAATAGAATATGAGGCCGATTACAGTAAAGCCGTGGAGGAGGGTCGAAAACAAGCCGCGGCAGATTCTAACTGTTATTTCGTAGATGATGAAAATTCTCACGATCTTTTTCTAGGGTACGCTGTAGCAGCGTACCGGTTGAAAAAACAATTAGAAGAGCTTGGTATTATCATAGATGAAAATCATCCGTTATTTGTTTATCTTCCATGCGGGGTTGGGGGCGGTCCAGGAGGAGTTGCTTTTGGCTTAAAATTAATATTTAAGGACCATGTTCACTGTTTTTTTGCAGAACCTACTCATTCTCCATGTATGCTGCTCGGATTAATGACCGGATTTCATGACCAAATTTCAGTTCAGGATGTAGGGATCGATAATCTAACGGATGCAGATGGACTTGCCGTTGGCCGGCCATCGGGATTTGTCGGGAAAACGATTGAGCCATTTTTAAGCGGAAGTTACACTGTAGGTGATGGACAATTGTATCAGCACTTGAAAGCATTGGTGGATACAGAGGGGATTCTGTTAGAACCTTCCGCATTAGCCGGTATGATTGGTCCAATTAAACTATTGAAAGAGGGGGCCGATTATTTATTGAGGCATGATTTAACTAAAAAAATGAAAAATGCTACGCAGATTGTTTGGGGCACTGGCGGCAGCATGGTACCTCAAGAAATCATGGCGAAATATTATCAAAAGGGATCTGAGTTTGAAAAGAATTCCTATTGAGAATGAATAACTTTTAAAAATAATGTTCACTGAAATTTCCAAGGGCTATTTTCTAATGCCAACTAAGGATTAATAATATAAAAGTGCTTTCCGTTTGGAAAGCACTTAGATTGTCAAGAAAGGGTATTTTTCTCTGCAATTTTTTATTTTGTCAGAATCTAAATACCAAATTTATTGATTCTCCCTGCTAATGTGCCTGTTGAAACTGATATACTAATAATATTATAGCAAGTTAACGCGGTGGATTGTTAAAGTAATTGAATAAAATAAGAGGCTGCCGAGGGTTTTTCGACAGCCTGAGTGCTTTCCGTTTGGAAAGCACTTTTATATTATTAAATTCTGTGAGTTTAGACAGGACTAATCTTATTTTCGAGGATAAAAAACCCTTATATTTTAGAACGCTAATTTTATATTATCTTAAAAGTAATATCTAAAAACTTGCTTGAGTATCATCGCTATTTTCCTGTATTAAACGTTTTGCAATGGTATATCCGATTAGGTAGGCAGAGGCGGAGGTGTTGCCATCAACAGTAAAGGGTATGATTTGTGCATCCGCAACAACTAAATTATTGACTCCATATACCCTTCCATAACGATCCACTACGCCCCCCTTATTTAAAGGAGCCATTCGAAGTGAACTTTGTTGATGGTGATTATGACCGAAATTCTCCTTAATAAAGTTTTCAAGTTGATCCCATTATCAATTGTTTCCATTGTTGGATTGATAAGCTGATACCGTGGATCAATTTTTGAAAGCTTTACCGCAATATTTTTAATATAAGTCTTATATATCTCTTTAATTGATTCCAGGTCATAGCTATTATCAAGAAATCCTTCGTTCGCAAGCACAATTTTCAAGGGATCATTACTTTGAATTTTGATTGATCCGCGACTTTTAGGTTGAAAAAATAAAATAGCAATATTTAATTTTTCCTCTGAAACAATACCAACAAGTTGAACAGCACGGTGTTGATCAAGATTCCCAGTCAGAGGATGAGGTAAAAAGGCCCCCCCTGAATAAAGAGAATATGGGTCGTTTTGAAGCTCAGGAAGATGCCTTTGATTAACAGTAAATGTAGCAGTATTTAACGTATGATTCGTTAAATATTTGCCTACATTTGGATTATCAAAAACGACTGGAATACCGACCCGGCTTAGGTCTTTTGAAGAACCGATTCCAGATAACATTAAAAGATGGGCGCTGTTTATGCCTGCTGAAATAATTACTTTTTTTCGGGCAAATGCTTTTACTTTTTTCCCTTCTTTAAGAAATTCAAGACCAATCGCGATTTTTCCCTTAAATAAGATGCGAAGAGCAGTTGATTTATAAACAACCCTTAATTTTCGGCCATTTACCCCAATTCCATCGGGAGTCACAATGTCTGAAGACAAAAAGGCAGTGGAAGAACTTTCACGCTCACCATTCGGTTTTTGAAATAATTGCCATCGCGTAAAGGGACCAAGGGGAGTTCTGGGGTCATTATAATCAAGTATTTGATTAAAACCTGTTGCGTGTTCCATAGCTGAAACCAATTTTTTCGTCATACTGGGTGGATTGTTAGGAGCTTGTCTGATGTTTAGGCGACCACTGAAGCCATGAATTTCCGGATTATTCGTTTTGCCATGATAATTCTCTAACTGTTTAAAGTTATGAATCGCTTGTTCAGGTGACCACATTGATCCTAAAAGCCTTTCCCATTCTTTTAAAACAGCAGGTGTAGGTCTAACATACTGTTCTCCGTTGATGGAAGATCCCCCTCCGGAAAGCCGACCTGTTGTCCATTCAAAGGTTCTTTCATCTACACCTGGTTGTGGGATGCCTTCTCCTTGCCAAAAATATTCCGGGAAAAATTTTTCTTCTAGTTCAGGAGCAAATCTGGAATCTCTAATCGGCTTATCCTTGTCATTATTTTCCCCTGCTTCTAATACCAGAACTGAAGTTTTATTATCATCTGTCAGTGTCTTAGAAATAACTGCACCGGCAGGTCCAGTCCCTACAACAATATAATCAAAGAGATTTTTTGACTGACTTATATCCATTTTCATTCCCTTTTATTCAATTTATTTATCTTATGAAAAAAAGAAGGGGGATAAGTGGGTGAAGATAACAGATGTTAACAAAATCATATAATTATCAACCAACTCAGGTAATGAATTAAAAATCAATTAAAGTCATTATAAAATTATTGACATTAAATAATATTTAATGATAAAATGATTAATTTTGTTAAATTAGAAGTTATGTGGTACAATTAGGAAGGTTTAAAATTCGGAGGTGATTTAGTTGTTTCAAGTTGGTGATTACATTGTTTATCCAATGCAGGGTGCCGGAGTCATTGAAGCGATAGAAGAAAAAGAAATTCTTGGTGAGAAACAACAGTATTATGTAATAAAAATGCCAATCAGTAAAATGCAAGTAATGATTCCTATTAGTAAAGTAAAAAAATCACGGATTCGCTTAGTAACCGATATGCTTACACTTGAAAACGCATTGCACATTTTTCGTCATGGACAAACTGATACAACCCTTTCAATGAAAGAAAGATACAAGATAAATACGGAAAAATTAAGAACGGGTAATATTCAAGATGGAGCTGAAGTTGTACGTGATTTAATGCGTATAAACAAAAATAAAGCATTAAATTCTTCTGAAAAGCAAATGCTGGAGAGTGCTCGGAGAATTTTCATCAGTGAACTCGGTTTAATTAGAGGGATTACTGAAAATCAGGCAACAGATTTTTTAAACAACAAGGTCGGCTAAGTGCTTAATTTCAAAGTTGACCTCAGCACGAAAGACCACCGTGCGTTTTTTAAGTATTAATAACTTCCTAAAACATATTTCATCATGGACCTCTTTATTTCCTCACATTATTAGAATATTTTTAATTACTCTCGTACAATTCTTTTTTACAGTAATGAAACAAAAACACTACTATATTTTTAATATTATGGTCTTTGATTTAAATGTACCTTATGTAACTAATCACTTTTCGAAGTATTTTTTTACTGGAATATAAACGGTGTCAGGCACGTTTTAATGGATAACAAGGTGTCAGACACCGTTAATTGGTTCGGATTATTTTCAAAACTATAAAATATTCCGCTTAAAAAAGGCGAGTTCAATTGCCTGAAAGTCCTTCTTATCGCAAGGTTCTTTTTGGAACTAAGTATAATTTTGTATCCTTTTTCTTACTCTCCGTATCAGTAACTTCATCCATTAAGCTAATAGACATTCCAAACATTAAAGTAATTAAAGAAGCAATGACAACACCTATACCGGTCGCGGTATAAAAATAACCTCCATTGGTAGCGCTTACAAAAAAACTTGAAACAAAAATAATGATACCAATACCTACCCCATAAATGGACGCTTTAAAAATTTTTAAATATTTATAATGCATTGTCATCATCTCCTTTACTGAATATTCTATCAATTGTCACAAAATTGTCAAACTTTTTTTGAAAGATAAATCTGACAAATCAAATTATTTGCAAATTAAAATTTTTCAAAAGAGTAAGGGATTTTTATAAGTGGAACTAAAAAAATCCTAAACTTTGAATTTAGGATTTTTTTAACTGCTTTGAAAGCATATAATACTTTGAATTCCAACAAGCAAGGACAATATTGAAACATGTACTAGAACTGCTCCCAAACTCAAATGAGTATATATCAAAAGAGCACCACTTAATCCTTGAAGGAGAATGAAGATAAAACCAATTAAACTGAAGCGATAGATGTCCGGCCGAACATGGCGATATTTTTTGGCCATCCGAATTAATAAGAATAAAAGAACGATTAAACCGAGTGCAAACAAACGATGGATGACGTCGACCCAAAAGGCATTACCGACAGATGAAAGGTGTTCAGCTGGTAATGGAAAACCGCGAAAGGCTTCACCCGATCCCGATTTGGCAACATATCCTCCAAAATAAATGGCGGCATATAAAAATACAAAAGTAAACCAAGAAAAAAATCTAAAAGAAGAAGGCATTTTTTCCAAATGGTGAATGTCTCTTTCTTCGAGATAAATAACATATGCAATATTGACTACAGCCGAAAACGATATAAGGGCAATGCCTAGATGTGCCGCGAGAAGCATTGGAGAAAGTGAAATCATTACTGTCAAGGCACCTAGAGTTGATTCCCCAAGGATTCCTAAAATGGCAAAGAGAACTAGCCATTTAATCTTCCGAGATCTATAGCGGAACCAAGCAACTGCCGATACAATGAATAATAAAATACTCGCTAATCCAACAACCACTCGGTGAGTGTATTCAATAACAGAATGATAGTCGGAAAAGGTAGGAAAGAGTCTTCCGTTACACAGAGGATACCCATGCCCACACCCCATGGCAGAATGGGTCATCGTATCAACAAAACCTATAATGTTCACTAAAAAAAGTGTTGCAGCCGCAATAAAAGAGAGCCAAAAATATCGCATCATCCCGCCTCCTAAAAGATTCCGATTACCATGGTCGAAAACATGGCTAAAATATAGAATATGGAGCAAATAAACGTTCGTTTTGCCCAGATAAATTGATGGTCTTCCTCTTTCCGCATTTTCCATGTGCAATAAAGAAGAAAGCTATTAAAAATGATGGCACCAGCGAGATAAAAATAATTAAAGTTCCCATAGGCAAACAGAACTAAGGAACAAATAAATAAAAGAACCATATATACTAGACTTTGAATTTTGGTTGAACCTGGGCCTTTTACCACCGGCATCATCGGAATCCCAGCTTTAGTGTATTCTTCGTTTTTATATAAAGCAAGCGCCCAAGAATGGGGAGGAGTCCATAGGAAGACAATCAAAAACATTAACCAAGCCGTGATGTTTAGACTCCCTGTTACGGAAGCCCAGCCAATCAAAATAGGAAACGCTCCAGCTCCGCCACCAATGACAATATTTTGAGGTGTGCGGCGTTTTAACCACATCGTGTATACAACAGCGTAATAGAAGTAGCCTGCGGCATTTAAAAAAGCTGTGAGAGGGTTCACAAAGATAAACGCAACAACCACAGATATAATACCTAAAAATATACCGAAGCGAAAAACAGATGAGGGAGCGATCAACCCAGCAGGAATGGGACGTTTAGCGGTCCGTTCCATCATTACGTCAATATCCCGATCAAACCACATATTTATTGCTGCTGAACCACCTGCGGAAGAAGAAGCACTTAAAAGCATAGCAAATATGACAGAAATTGTAGGAACACCTCTTTGTGCAACCAATGCGGCACAAAGCGAAGTAAAAGTTAGCATGACCAATATTTTTGGTTTCGTTACCTCTATATATGTAGAAATAACCTGAGTAAACTGATGCAATCGAGAGGGTGATTCCTGTCGAATTTCATTTAAAACTGACACAGAGCTCTCACTCCTTTTTATTTAGCTCAAGCGCCCAGCGACTGAGTTACTTCGCTGGGCGCTTGCACTTTTGTTTGTATAATCAAAAATTTATCTTTGAACTTCAATAACGGTCTAGCTCCTACGCCCAGCGGCTAGAGTACTTCGCATTATAACCACATTAATAATAGTAAAAAGCTATACAAATATATCAAAAGTAATAAAATTTGAGAATGGTATTTTTGATAAATTAGATAAATGTCACAAAAAGTTCATTTTTGAATGTAAGATAATTCCTTTCAAGTAAAAGATTTGTTTTAAATACAGAAAATTCTATTTTCTAAATACATTAATAATAGTTTTTTTAAGGTAAACTTGCAGGTATCTTGTAAAACAAAAATAGGTCTCCTCATTTAGGAAGACCTAGCAACATATCCATCTTGTTTTAAAGTTTTAAAAGATTTCACTTTTTCTTCAGCGGCTCGTGCTCCTCGGACATTTCCATTCCATAAGCTAGCCTATCAAGAGCTGCACTGCTATTTCGGCTTTCTTCCAGTTTGGAACCAAGAAGTAATCGGTGAACGAAATATTCCCCAACTGTTATCAACACCGCAGAGATAATACTTCCCCAGGCGATTTGTAAATAGTTGTGGAGTAGTACACTGCCAAAAATCCAAACAACCATATAAGATAGAAGAAAATCAGCAATAAGGGCATTCTTATTTCCAATCCGTGATAGCAAAATCCTGTCTCCCGCAAGATAAGAGACAACGGTCAACAATACACTGAACAAAACAATATCCGTCCAGGTAGCATTGAAAAATAGGTCAAGACCTACTGTATATGCAACTAAACAAATTGCAAATTTCATAAATAAAGCCAAAATTTTGTTCATTGTTCCTACCTCCTCACCCTTCATTTTAGACAATACTAAATTAATCCATTCATCTACCGAATTTAAATAAATAGAAAAGGAGAACTCAGTTATGAAAGAAATGCAACCAGGATTAAGTAAAAGGGAATATCCTCATTAATATCGCTAAAAGATGGCTTAAAAGTCCCCATTAAACATAACCATCACCAATCGGTATATCTCTTAAAAATCAACATAAAAAAGGCCTTCCCAAAAGGGGAAAGACCTGTGTGGATATTCCATTACATATTTTCTTTAGCCTTCACAATATAGGTTTCCTGAGTTACATTACCTTTTCGTTTTAGTTTATTCCAACCAACAGTTACTCCCTTTATTGCCGAGAACATGGATTTTATCACGACATAAGTCATAAGCTGCTTGTACAATATTCGTTGGAGAAATAAGGAACCCAACGGTTTAGGACTTTCATTCTCCAATCGAAACGCATATAAAGAAGTAACGAAATCCAGCAAGTAAAACAGGATAAATCCAATGGCTGCTTTTGCAGGGTGCGCGCCAAAAAGGGCCATAATGAACAATATATCCGCAATTGGGGATATTGTTTGATAAATATATTGGAAAAGCCACATGTTTGGAAGACCGATATATCCTAATGAGTTATGTTTTTTATTAAATAAAGCCTCCCGATGTTTCCATAAGCATTGTAAAGTACCATAAACCCATCGGTAACGCTGTTTTGCCAGACTTTTGATATCTTCCGGCACTTCTGTAAAGGCATAAGCCTTTTCTTCAAATTCAATCTTTTTTCCCTGTCGTAATAGAGTAAGAGTAATATCAGTATCCTCTGCCAGTGTATCCTCTTTAAAATATCCTGCTTCTTCAACCGCTATCTTTCTCCATGCACCGATCGCACCCGGTACAACCGTAATGCAATTGAGAGCGGCAAAGGCCCTTCTCTCCAGGTTAAAGCCTGTGACATATTCGATATGCTGCCAGTTTGTAAGGAGGTTCCCCTTATTGCCGACCTTAACATTACCTGAAACAGCAGCCACATTTTCATTTTTAAAATGGTTGACAAGCAGTGAGATGGCATTTTCAGCAATGAGTGTATCAGCGTCAAGAGCCACCACGATTTCGCCTTTTGCTTCTTGAAAACCAAGATTAACAGCGGAAGATTTTCCCCCATTCGTTTTTTTAATTAATCTGACGAGAGGATGATTTGCATAAACTTCTTGAACAACACTAGAAGTATTGTCCTTGGATCCATCGTCGACAATCAGCACCTCAAAAGCAGGGTAATCGCTGGATAATATAGAATCAATCGTTTTGCAAATTACTTTTTCCTCGTTATAGGCAGCAATCACGACACTTACAAAAGGAGTAAAGCCAGGATCAATCCGGGTCGCTTTGTACCTCTTTACCTGCTTCCTGGAAAGGAAAACGAAAATAGCCAGGCGTAAGATTCCTAAAAGGATAGCTGAGTAGAACAGGATACTTAATCCTAAACGCCATCCTTGTATCACCTTAAATACCGCCTTGTCATAGACCAAATAAGGGCTTGAAGCAGGAGGCATAATTTGACTATCACTTTTTCCTAAAAGACTCGCAATAGTGGTAAATGTGTAGCCGCGCTTTTTAAGTTCTTTAATTATCATTGGTAAGGCCTTTACAGTGTTGGAGCGATCACCACCGGCATCGTGCAGCAAAATCACATTTCCTTTTGGAAGCTGGTCGATTACCCGTTTTACAATTTCACTACTAGAAGGTCTTTGCCAATCGTTCGTGTCAATTAATTCACCCACCATGGTATAACCCATTTCCTGTGCCCGTAAAACAGGCAGCAGTTCGCTCCTTGTGCTCGGTTCTGCATCGGCCACATAGGGCGGGCGGAAAAGGTTCATCGAATGACCCGTAATTTCCTCAAAAAGTCTTTGATTGGCATTTAGCTCCATTTTCGTTTGAAATGGTGTGGTGGATGCAACATCAGGGTGGGTAAAGGTATGGCTGCCAATTTCATGGCCTTCCTTATACATCCTGTTAATCAGTTCCGGATGCAGCTCAGCATTCTCTCCAACGATAAAGAATGCCCCTTTTATATGATTCTTGTCCAAAATGTCCAATAATTGCGGCGTATAGGTCGGATCCGGTCCATCATCAAAGGAAAGGACAACCTCTTTCGTTTTGGGTTTACCGTAACGAACTACCTCAAAAGGCTTTGGTAATGCATTATAGGTTTCCTCTTGAATCATGCCATGTGAATCGGTTTTAATCGTTCTTTTACCATTTTCTGATTGAGAAACAATTTTTAAAATCTCTCCAGCACCCGTATAGTGAACAGGTTCAGGACTGACCAAGGTTTTAAGGGCATTCGATGGATTTTGTATATCCTTTGGTTTATTAATGAAATTCCAGATAGAAGGATCTTCAGAACCGAGACGCCAAACCGCTATTCCTTTTGAACCACTATCAGCCGCTTGCTTCATTTGGTTATAAAAGGAAGCAGCATCTAAATACCAGACAATATGGTTCTCTCCATTTTTTTTGTAGCGTAAATAAGGGTTGCCTGCTTGATTATTCCACTGAATTAGAAGGTTCGTACCAATTCCCAGATCCATGATATCCCCGAACGTCATCATATCTGCAGGCTGATTGGACTTTTCTTCCCAGTCGTAACCGTAGCTCCCCAAACTCACAATCAATTTTTGGGAAGGAATAGGGAGCTGGTTTAAGCTCTCTTTTACCCAATCAGATGGTGCAACAGGTCCAGGTTTACTCATGGAGTTGTGCTGATCGTATAACATGACAATCATTCGATCAACGTCAGCTGATAAAGAAGCATAGTTATAACTAGTGTTGTTTGGCGGGACATCCATTGTTACCATGAGACCCTGTTGATGAAATTGCTTTGATACCTTAGACATAAATTCTGTTAAATGAGCTTTGTCACTTTGATTGATTTCTTCAAAATCTATATTGATACCGGCAAAGTCATTTGTTCTCACATAAGCCAACAAATTTTTAATAAAAAGATCTTCAGCTCCGGGAGTAGTTAATAACCGGTGAAGAATTTCTTTATCCCATTTATTACTAATAAAATTATTTACTAATGGGAGAACCTTAATATGATGTGCTTGTCCTTCTGCGGCAATAGACGAATCAGTACTGGTTTTAAGGCTAAGACCGGGAGTAAGCTGCAGCCACTCCGGGATTATGGTTGTTATAGAATTGATATTTTTTTTAAAAGAAGTTTTGCTGTTTTCATCCCAATTGACGTAAAAACCATAAACTTCTTGTTTGCTCACCATTTGCTTCTTATTCACTAGGTAATTATTTTTTTGAATAAGAGGGGAAGGATTCGTTTTTTGAAGCTGTGAAGCAAGCTGTTCTTCACTGAAACTTTGATTAATCGGTTCAATCCCGCTCGTTGCTGCTTGTTTTTTCAATTGGAAGTCAGGAAACAACGGGTCAGTATTAAGGCTTTCGATAAAAATAACTGAAACTAAAACCATTAATATAGTAAAGCCTACACTCATTCGTTTAATAATCGACCAGCGTCTTTTTGCAGGATCAAGAAAAACATGTTCTTGATTTTTCACCCTTTTTTTCAGCCCTAAATTGTAAAACCAATGGAAGAAAAAAAAGCAGACAAGACCAATCAAGCCTCCCAGAATCCCTGTTATGATGGATTGTGAAAGTTGTATTTTATGTTTTAAGGTAGCGAATAACCAGTCATTAATTCTATTCGGTGTTAAAAAGGAACCCTCCAATACACGTAAATTTAGGAAAGGTAAATGACGAATGATCGGAATAAAGATGGGAATCAACGTTCCAAGGAATAAAGCAACAATATTAAGACGAAACAAGAGTGAAAAAGCAATCATTAATGGAATTCTTGCACTATATAAAGGCAGGAACCCCAGGAAAAAACCAACTGTACTCGCAACCGCACCTCCAATTCCAGTGACAGGTGAAAACAATGATCTAACAATCCACCTAAAAATTCTATTCACAATGACCCTCCTTACATTTTGGTGACAGGCACCGCTTGTGGACAGTATATCCAGAATGTCCGCATCCAGCGGACAGATTTTTCGACAAAATATGACTAATAATAAAAGGTTAGGTAGTCATTTTAGGATTTTGGGGGTAGGCTGAAAATGTTTATTTATTTTTTATTGGTATTGGAGCATATTTTTGGTTTAAAAAAGTGACCAATCATAATACCCCCATAAACCATTTAGGGTTGGACGAATTCTTTTGATGCGAGTGCGCACAAAAAGATAAGAGGGGAAAAACATGAATAAACTAACTAAAGGAGCCCTTGCCATGGTGTTAGTGGGATCCGTTACGTTTTCTGTCACCAACGCCTTGTTAGCCGATCATTCTTCTAAACGATTAGCGCAAGCAAATGGTTTAACCATTTCCGGAGACCACAAAAAAGTAGATAACAGCAACCAAGCAGAAAAAACGGTGAAAGATCAAACACCGACAACGAATGTAAAAGACGTGCAAAGCACGCCTTCTCATAATATTGCTCCTCCTGTAGCAGTTTTAATAAATGAAAAAAAGAGTGATAAAGTTATAGCCGTGATTCAAACGAATACGACGAAAATTAGTGCTACGTCAACGACTACCATTAAAACCGCACCTGTTACTAACACTTCGACCAATTCGAATATCACCGCCACGGGAACGACTAGTATGAAATCAGCTGCCACGACTGCACCGTCTACGAATTCGAATACCATTGCAACGGGGACGACTAGCACAAAACCAGCTACCACAACTGCAACAACGACCTCAACAACAACCGCGACAACCAACCACGGTAAACAAGTTTCTCAAGCCGCAAAAGAAAAAGCTGCGAGCCATCAGAATAAAAAAGTAAACAACTGAAAGAAAAAACTAATTCTTTGAAAAAGGATCGCCAAAAGAAGGCGATCTTTTTTTAAATAAATCGAAAGGGGGTTTCATTGATACGGTTGACTTCATTTCACCTATAAGATGCACCTGGTCCTTCAGAAAATTTCTCTCAACAACAATTTTTTTGTTTTAGCAAAATGGGAAATTTATTGAATATTTTACGCTTTTGAGAAAGACGATAGCGTCTTCGTAAAGAAATTTTTAATCCCTGAATAACATTTTGGGTAAGGTTATATACTTCTTAAATTTACTACCAATAAGTATAATGGGTTTGAAATAACAATAGAAAATGGTGATGTTATGTTAACCCATATTATTATAGGAGTCATTTTTGGTATTATCATTTGGAAACTCTTGAAAATAACCTTTAAATCAATACTTTGGCTTTTGCTTATTGGCATTGTGGTCGCGCTGGTTTTTCCAAAGATGTTGTTTTTTGTCGGTGGAATTGGTTTCTTAGTTATAAGTGCTCTAGGTGCACTATTAGTTCTAAGTATTGTAGGACTATTCTTCTTTGAAAATTAGTTACTTTTATAGGATTTAATTTCACCGATTTTTTTCAACTTACCATTAATTATCGAGGAACAATCATCTTTCATAAGTTATATCCATTAAAAAGACACTAGCATATTAAGTGTCTTTTCTGTTTTTTAGGGTAAACTTTATGGGGAGTACCGGCAGATACATAATGGATTTAATCCGGCTTTCAAAATTTACAAAATAATTACGATATTTATCATAACGTGCTCATAAATAAGAAAAGAACACCACTTATGAATAAATTTATTTGGAGATTTCCTGTTTTTTAAAAGATTTTAGTACACGTGAAGGTGGAAGATAAATGAAATGCCCGCATTGTGTTTATTCCAACCCTGAAGAGGTAAAGTTTTGCTTAAATTGTGGCCATAAATTTTTTCGTGATAACATCCATCAGGAACCAAACAGCCTATTTTACGAGTTTGCACATTTTGTCGATATGGTTCCGAGGCACGAACGTTCAGTTGAACCTAAATTTCGAAATATATTCTCGCGAGTGTTCCGGAGGCATAGTGATCTTGAAGCTGAAAGGCTTTTTATCGTAGGTACAGCGCTTACCACGCCTAAAATCGAGGAAGTTAAGGAAACGTGGCCGAAACCTTGGCTTTTTGCGAGGATATTCCTCATCGCTTCAATCGCATACTTAGGATTGTACTTGGGTGTAATTTTGTTCGGAAATATAAACTTTATACCGGGTCTTATCATAGTTGGAGCCTTTGCCGTTCCATTTACGACTCTGATTTTCTTCTGGGAAATGAACGCCCCTCAGAATATTGCTATTTACAAAATCGTTTATGTGGTACTTATCGGAGGGATTCTCTCAATTTTAGTGGCTTTGGTGTTTTATGATATCCTTAGAAATAACATTAATCCAATCACGATTGGGATCGTTGAAGAACTTGCAAAAGTAATAACAGTAGTCTATTTCGTGCGAAGCCTTAAATATAGGTATGTCCTGAATGGGCTTTTGTTGGGCGCCGCAGTAGGAGCCGGTTTCGCAGCCTTTGAAACCGCAGGCTATGCTTTAAGGGCACTCCTTTCCGGTAGCTTCCACTCGCTTTTATTTACAATCCTGTTGCGCAGTATTTTCGCTCCCGGCGGACATGTCGCTTGGGCGGCTTTGACAGGGGCCGCAATCTGCATGGTACAAAGGGACAAGAAATTTGAGATAAATTTGATACTAAAACCTAAATTCGCCCGTATATTTGTACTTGTCGTTTTCATGCATGCCCTATGGGATTCACCCTTACAAGGTATTTTTCCAGTAGGCCAAATCTTTCTGATGGCCGCTTCTTGGATTTTGGTATTTCGAATGATCCGTAGCGGATTAAAGGAAATCGCGGATAAGAAATGGGAATTGGCCTTATATCATTAAGAGTCAACAACACTTAGAAAATTAGTTCAAAGCTCCCGTTTAAAGTGAACATGGGGCTAATGTTGGGACTATACCATTTTAGTTAAGATAAGGTTAAAATTTTCTTCTAGTATCGTGATTTAATAAAGCAATCATATACACGCTTAAAGGATGAAATCGTATTGATTTCATCCTTTAAATTTATTAATTTTTTATGCTTTTATCTTATTCACAATTTATTTACATAGTAACAAAACTTAAGCCCCCATAAGAAATAGGCACCTAAATCAGTGACAGTGACCTAATTTGAATCATACTTTGTTGAAGAGAGTTCTTTAGGTTACCTGGTGGTTATAGCTATCTAGACCAAAACATGACCTTAGTTATTCTCTGTTTATATATCAGTTTTCATTTTTAAAATCAAAGGGGAGGTACGTATGCAAGGTTTTCAAAATGAATTGCAAATGTTGGGTATGGATAATTACCATGTGGGTGAGGTAATTCCAATGGATCCTCAAAGCCAGCTATATCAACAAGATGCTCGGCGTTGCGGCGGATTTCGTTGCGGAGGGTTTGGTTGCGGCGGATTCCGATGTGGAGGTTTCCGATGCGGAGGTTTCCGTTGTGGTGGTTGTTTCGGCTGTTTTAGCTGCTTTAGCTGCTTTGGATGTGCCGGCTGTTTTGGAGGATTTGGATTTGGAAGTTGTTTCGGAATTGGTATCGGTTTTATATAAAAGAAAATGCTCCAGTAGAAGTGCCAAACGGGCACTTCTTTTTTAGTTATACCATAATGGACAAATAAAAAATACATAAAATGATAGTGCAAAAATAATAAAGAATTTTGGAATAAGGAGGAGCCGAATGACGAAACTGACCTCGTCCTCACGGGTAAAAGTAAAAAGGGATACATTTTTTCTCCCGAATTAATCAAAGCAAATTAAACTATTGAATTAATCCTTATAATAAAAAAGCTGTCGGAATTCCGACAGCTTTTTTAATGATCACTATAATCCCAATATCTTAACGTATCTGTTTTCGAAGTAGGTACGCTTTTTGTTACATTTCCATCTTTGTCCATATAAATCTCATATTCTTGGTATGTTTCAACGATATAACCATCCATTCTTTCACGTTTTTTTAATTTTTCCACTAACTGAGGCACGTCTGTTGGCGGGGATGTATCAACAGGCTGAGCTACAGCCGGCTCACTTACTGCTGCTGAATAGGAATAATCAATATTTATAATTGAGTAAGGCGAATCCAAATAGGCTACTAAGGCTATTGTGAATAAAAGGAATAAACCCATTGTGAAGGTTTTCGTTTTCATGATTACCTGCTCCTTATTTCAATAATACCTACGTAACCCATTTTATGCATGTCCTTAAAACATATGACATTAAGATTAATGCTGGATATTTGTTGATTTGCTTGTTTTTACCTTAGGGCGATAAATTTGAAATAGGATAAATGCCAAAATCGAGATAATGGAACCTGATAGATAGGGAAGGCCAATCGCCAAAGAAAATAACCATCCCCCTAATGGCGGTCCAATGATTCTCCCTAACGAATCAAACGAAGACAGCACTCCTGTTGCACTGCCGTGACCTGCAGTGGAAGTTTTGGTAATCAAGGATGAAACACTTGGGCGGATTACACCATTACCAATTCCAAAAATTGTTAAATAAATGGCTACGGTTGTAAAACTATCAACAAGCAGGATTAAGCCGAATCCGATGGCCGATACGATGATTCCTCCTTGGATGACCGAACTTTCTCCATATTTCTTCGTTAATCTGCCTACTAAACCACCTTGAACCATTGCCCCTGCAAACCCCATAATCATGAAAATATATCCAAGCTGAGTGGAATCCAAACCTGCTTTTTGGGATGCAAAATACGCAAATGTTGCTTCCAATCCTGAAAGGGACAAGGAAATTAATAATTGAACAAAAAATAGAACGGATCCCGTACCTGTAAACGCCTGCCACATAGGCTGCTTTTTCGCTTTGTGCTTTTTCATCGAACACTCTTTCAATAACAGAAATACTAATATCAACGTAATAACGGAAGAACCACTTGCAAGATAAAAGGGCATACTTAAGCTGATTTTTGAAAAAATACCGCCAATCGCCGGACCGAAAACAAAACCAAGTCCAATTGCCGCGCCGATGATTCCCATTCCTTTCCCGCGGTTTTCTTCTGTTGTAATATCTGCCACATACGCCATCACTGCGGGCATATTTGCTGAAGAAAGAAGCCCACCGAAAAATCTCGCTGCAAAAAGCATCCATAACTGTGTTGAGATAGCTTGGATAAAAAAAGAAATCGCCAATCCTGTTATTCCAATCAGCATAACGGGCTTTCGTCCAATCCGATCGGATAACCTTCCCCACATAGGAGCAAATATCAACTGCATGAACGAATATACTGCCATTAACAGTCCAAGTTCGGTAGGGCTTGCCCCAACTTGTTCTGCATAAAAGGGAAGAACGGGAATGATAATTCCGAATCCTACCATCACCAAAAACATTACTAAAAATAGTATTAACAAAGCACTTTTTGTTTTCAACGCCATTTCACTCCTTAAAGGATATGAATCAGTTCAATCTGGATATTGTATATTCGTATCACAAACCTCATGTTATTTTTTTCCTTAAAGTCCATTATACAAGTGAATTTTTATAAATGGAAAATTATAAAAGATATAGGGAAAAAATAACAATTATACCGATGGAGAAATAGTAGTCAGAAAAGTTCAGCAGCCTTATGATTTGAACAAAAAGCCAAGCTGATACAGAATTATAGCAAAATGCTAGTTGAAAGATATAAAAATATAGCAATATTATATCAAGCAGCAGCATAACTCTAGTGTTATTTTCTCTAGGAAATGCAAATTTTAGGATTAAAAATGAATCATTAAATAAAAAGAACACATCTTCTAAAAAGAAGTGTGTTCTCAGATTGTCGAGAAAGGGTATTTTTCTCTGCAATTTTTTATTTTGTCAGAATCTAAATACAAAATTTATTGATTCTCCCTGCTAAAGTGCCTGTTGATTTCCGCTCCGGGCACTCGCTTTCCGCGGGGAGGTCCTGGAGCCTCCTCGGCGCTTTGGCGCCTGTGGGGTCTCCAGTGACCTCTCTATCCCGCAGGAGTACCCTTCGCTCCAATCAACAGGAGGCAAATTAACTTAAAATATTGCAACACACTTTTTCTAACCTAAGTGTGTTGCAATCTTTTTTATATTTTGGCAGACTGCAGTAAGAAGAGCATGTTCACTTGCATTCTTCAATCCCCGTAACCGGCAGTAGCGAAGCCCGTGCAGCTCTTTTGAGTCTGCGAAGCTTCGCTCAATTTTTCCTTTCTAAATTTATAAAGCATTTTTCCCGATTTAGATAAGCGATTTAACCTTACCTTTTCCTTGTACTCCTCCCATACATGGCGTGTTACATTGTGATAGTAGGGCGTCCACTATCATCGCTGTAATAAGGACGGACCTTTTCAAGAAGAAACGAAAAATCAATATATTTATCAATCAAACGAAGAAGATGGTTATCAGGTACCAATTCATCAATAGATACAAATTCATATTCACTTTGGCTAGACTCTTTTGGCTTATACATTGCTATCATCACATATTTTTATTAGTTGAGTTGAAGGTCTTTATTTAAAACACTCTGTTGATTGGAGCGGAAGGCACGAAGACTCCTGCGGGAGTACGGGGCAGGGGAGACCCCGCAGGAGCGAAGCGACGAGGAGGCTTCCCGGCACGCCCGCAAAAAGCGAAGTGCCTGGAGCGCCAATCAACAGACATGTTGAAACCGATATACTAATAATATTATAATAAATTAACGCGGTGAATCGTTAAAGTAATTGAATAAAATAATTGGCTGCCGAGGGTTTTTCGACAGCCTGAGAACACATCTTCTAAAAAGAAGTGTGTTCTTTTTCTATTTCGCGGCTTTTCTCGTACTTTCCGATGCAAAGTCGGCAAGAATGACAAGAATTATATAGCAAAGTAATAGCAGGGTGATATCTGTATATTGAAAATAACTCATGCTCAGCTTAAACTGCATGCCCAGACCGCCGGCACCAACAAAACCGACAACAATGGTGGTTCTCATGATGACTTCCCAGCGATAAAGAATATAGGTAAGAAATCTAGGCATAACTGTAGGAAGGATTCCGTAAAAAAGCGTCTGTCCTTTGGTAGCACCTGCAGTGGCTAAATTTCGGATCGGACGCGGGTCCATGTTTTCAATAACCTCAGCCCAAAGCTTACCAAGTATTCCGAAGTTATGGAGGGCAAGGGCTATCGCACCCGGCAGAAGACCAGGTTTAAAGATAAAAATAATTATCATTGCCCAAACTAATTCCGGAACCGAACGGGAAAAAATATAAAGGATACGGACGATGCCAAAAAGAACCCAATTATACCACTTCTTCGACAAAGTCAAATTGCCATTGGCAATATTTCTTGCTGCAGGAATGACTGTAATAAATGCAGCAATCACAGCAAAACCAATGGCCATAATACTCATTTCTAATGTTTCCAGTGTTAACTTCATTGCAGAAGACCAGCTGCTTGCATCAAGGAAGGCAGGATGTTTTTCGTTTACACCGAACATTCCGTAAAAAAACTTTTTCGCATAGGCAAGATTTCGATCAGAAAGTAATGAAACTAAATTGGCGTTCTCCCTCGTAGTGATATAAACCCATGAACAAGTAATTAGAAGAATTGCAAAGAGAGAAGAGTACCACCCGGACCTAAGTATCTTCCTTCTATTTTGGTCTGACATGCCTTTTCGGACCAAATTACTCCATATGTCCACAAATAGTACCAGTCCAATGAGAAAAAATACAAAGGACCAAACTTGATCATATTTCAAGTCAGCGAGGGATAATTGTATTTGGTAACCAAGGCCGCCGAGTCCAACAAAACTCATAATCGCGGAAGAACGGATTGCACACTCAAATCGGTACATTGTATAACTGACCATGTCGGCACGAACTAACGGAAAGTATCCATAGAAAAGAATTTGCAGGCGGGATGCTCCAGCTGATTTTAATGCTTCGATCGGTTGTTTCGATACATCATTCAACATATCCGCAAATATCCGTCCGAGGATCCCGCCATACGGAATGGCAATAGCGAGGATAGCCGCGTATGGGGATAATCCAACAGCAGCTACAAACAGCCAAGCCCAAACGAGCTCATGTATGGAGCGGGTAAATCCCAATACTCCTCTAAAAAAAACTTTAGAGATTAAATACGTAGTTTTGCTTGATGTTAATGTTCCAGAAGCCAGTATCCCAACAACAAAAGCATAAATTATTGCCAGTGACATTCCGGCAACCGCATATGCCAATGTTATCCATACAGATTGAAAGCCAAGAATCAATAGCTCCCGAGACAAATCAGGATGGAGGATGCCTTTTATAATTTGCAGCATTGTCGGTATTCCACCGGCATGAAATAGGCTCATGTTCCATTTGATTGGAAATAAACTCCAAACGAAAACAGCCATTAACAGCAAAGTCAGTACGAATCGTTTCGGCAATGTAAAAAACGGCAAACTGTTTTTCATCCTATTTCTGCTCCTTTAGCTGATAGAGCTCGGCAAGGAGCGCGTCTGTTACTTTCTCGGTTGGCAAATCAAAGAACAGTTCTCCATTTTTCAGAGAGATGATTCTCGTAAAATATTGGCGGGCACACTCCACGGAATGCAGACTTGCAATCAATGTTTGTTTTTCCTCGGTAACAATTTGTGTCAACATCGCCAGGACATCATTGGCTCTGGCAGGGTCAAGTGACGCAACCGGTTCATCTGCTAAGATAATTTCAGGTGCTTGAACCATTAACCGTGCCATCGCAACACGTTGTTGCTCACCGCCGGATAGGTTCGATGTAAGCTCATATGATTTTTCTGACAGTCCAACCCTTTCAAGTGCTTGGATCGCTAATGCTTTGTCTTGAGGGATGAGCAAAGAAAGGAGTGATTTCAAAAATCCCCAGTCAGCCAATTTTCCCGCTAACACATTATGAATAACCGCAAGCGGTCCGATTAAATCAAATTGCTGGCGGATAACGCCAACTTTTTTTGCAAATGCTTTGCCTTTTTTATAATTTTCCACGGGCTTCCCGTCAATTAAAAGGGCACCTTTATGGAGAGGAACCAACCCGGCAATCGTATTTAACAACGTGGTTTTGCCGGCACCGCTTGGTCCAATCAATGCAACGAGTTCCCCTTGTTTAATGGTAAAAGAAAGGGAAGATAGGGCTATCTTCCGCTCATACTGTTTCGTTATTCTGTTTGCTTCAATCATCGTCTTTGAAGACATCTTTACTACACCTACTACTTAATAATCTTTAATTCTTTTGCAACCTTTTGGATCTTATCATAATTTGAATTTTTTGTTTCGACAAACTTATCTGTTTGGAAAAAGTCAGTAATCTCTTTTTGTTGTGTTGTGATGGAAAGAAGGGCATCTTTTACTTTTTTCTTTGTTCCTTTACCAAATACATCTTCAACATTGCTATTAATTGTCCAGTTATAATCATAAAAAGCAGGAGTAGTATAGAAGACTCTTACTTTATTCGTATCTACTTTTCCATCCTTAACAGCTGCCTGCCAGACTGCCTCATTTAATGCCCCTGCTTTAAATGCTCCTGATTCAACAAGTTTGTAGGTTGTATCATGAGAACCGGAAAAATTCGGCTTGCCGTCAAAATCCTTATTGGCATCAATACCTGCTTCCATTAAATAATAACGGGGCATTAAATGTCCGGAAGTAGAGCTTTCGCTGCCAAAGGTAAATGATTTTCCTTTTAAATCTGTCAATTTGTTAATATCAGAAGATTTTTGGGTAATAAATACAGAATGGAACTGGGCATCACGTGGTCTTTGTACGATTGAATCGGCATCAGGAACAAGGGCTCTAGCTTGTACGCTTGTTAAACCGCCAAACCAGGCAAGATGAATTTCTCCGCGTTGAAATGCTGTTACGAGTGCAGCATAATCAACTGAAGGAACGAATTCAACCTTCATGCCTGTTTTTTCACTTAGATATTTTGCGACCGCTCCCATACCTTTACCTAGGTCTGCTGCGTTCTGGTCAGGAATTGCGCCAATTTTAAATACTTCTTTCGTAGTTGTTTCTTTTTTTGCATTATGTGCTTTATTATCCTTTTGTCCGCATGCTGCTAAGGCAAATACGAGAACAACAAGCATAATCACAGAAAACCATTTTTTTATCACGAACTACACCTCATTTTTTTTTGATTACTGAATTATCTTACAAGATTCGTGCTTATTTTCAACGAACTTAACAATTTTAACATAATTTTTAATGAAATTTTTGCTTAAAAGCTCTAAAACTTAACATTTCCTTTAACAAAGGCTATTTTCGCATAGATTGTTGTTTTTCGTATAAGTTTATCAACACGTATACTTAGAAGCTTCGTGGCATCTTTTCGTAAGAACATTTGCGAAAATTGCCTAGAAACTTAGTAAATGAACTTTATTAAGCTTCAAAAGCAACAAAGTTTACGAAAAGAGCCTTAACAAACAACAAAAACCCTGCCAAAAGGCAGGGAATGTTTTATAAAAATTTTAAACTGTTTGCTGTGACCATTCTTCCACATTCCAAACCTTTGTTACCCAATCTTCATAAAAATCTGGTTCGTGACAGACGAGGACAACAGTACCTTTGTACTCTTTTAATGCCCGTTTTAATTCTTCTTTTGCCGTGATATCAAGATGGTTTGTCGGCTCATCGAATAAAATCCAGTTGCTTTCATTCATCATTAGCTTACAAAGACGAACTTTTGCTTGTTCGCCACCGCTAAGCTGGTTCATCGGACGAGAGATGTGCTCGTTTTTTAAACCGCAGCGGGCAAGTGCCGCACGGACTTGATGCTGATCCATGGAAGGGAAGGCATTCCAAACATCATCAATCGGTGTAATTCCTCCAGCTTTAACTTCTTGTTCAAAATATGATGGGAAGAGGAAGTCACCGCGTTCCACTTTTCCTTTCAAAGGATCAATTTTACCAAGCATGGTCTTAAGAAGGGTTGATTTCCCAACACCGTTGCAGCCAATGATCGCCACTTTTTCGCCGCGTTCGATGGTTACATTCATTTTTGGTAAAAGTGCATGCGAATAACCAATTTCTAAATCCTTCGCTTCAAACACATAACGGCTGCTGCTGCGGGATTCTTTAAAGCCGAAGGTTGGCTTCATTGCGGTTTCAGGGCGGTCAATCCGTTCGATTCGATCCAGTTGCTTTTGACGGCTCTTCGCACGACCGGTCGTGGAGTAACGCGCTTTATTCTTTGCAATAAAGTCTTCTTGTTTTTTGATGAATTCCTGTTGCTTTTCATATGCGTTAATATGTTGATTCTTATTAATTTCCGCTAATTCAAGGAACTTTTCATAGCTGGCTGTGTAGCGTGTTAGTTTTGAAAATTCCAATTGAAAAATAACATTGGATACCGGGTTCATAAATTCAGTATCATGGCTGATCAAAATAAACGCATATGGATATTCTTTTAAATAAGAAGTCAACCAGCGAATATGCTCAACATCCAAATAGTTGGTCGGCTCGTCAAGTAATAGTACTTTCGGTTGTTCTAAAAGCAGTTTAGCTAGAAGGACCTTTGTTCGCTGTCCGCCGCTAAGTGCTGAAACATCACGGTCAAGACCGATCGCATCAAGTCCTAATCCTCTTGCAGCTTCTTCAATCTTAATATCTAAAGAATAGAAGCCGCCTGCATCAAGTGCGTCTTGAATTTCACCCATTTTTTCTAAAAGAACTTCCAGTTCTTCAGGTGAAGCATCCGCCATTTTTGCGGTTATTTCATTCAATTCTCTTTCTTTTTCAAAAAGAGGAAGGAAGGCATCACGTAACACATCACGCATTGTTTTACCCTGTGTTAGGACGGTATGCTGATCCAAATAGCCATAATGGACACCGGGTGTCCATTCTACACGTCCGCTGTCGTGAATCAATTGACCTGTAATAATATTCATTAAAGTGGACTTACCAACGCCATTTGCACCGACGAGCCCAACATGATCTTCAGCTAATAAACGAAAGGAAACATCTTTAAATAAAGTACGATCTCCAAATGTATGAGATAAATTATCGACAGTAAGTAAGCTCATTATTTCGTAATCCTCGCTTTGTTCAAGAATCAATACATTACTACATGATACTAAATTTTCGAGGATTCGACTAGATTTTTAATAAGAATATTAATTGGAAATATCGTTTTGTACTGTTTTTCCTTTGTAAAATAATTTATCCAATTGAATTGGGTTTTCTTTAGCAGTCATTTCCTTAGCCTCAATTTTATAAATTGCCGTTCTGCTGCCAAGAGAAGAACGGTATTTGTCAACATGCGACTTCGACAGTGATGTATCGTAATACCCTGGCACATATTTATCCAGCATTTTTTGCATAACTTGAACTGCCTCATCGAGATTATTCACTATTTCTGCCTCACCAAAAATCATTACACTCATATAGGCCGTATCCGTTTTAGCCGGGACGGGGTTCGTTATTGTTCCATGATCTTCACTAACCGTAAAACAGGCATTTGCGTTTTCTTCAATGATCCTTACTTTCTTTCCTTCAGATGCACCGTGAAAATAAATGGCGTTATTCATCCAAACAAAATTAAGAGGAATGACATAGGGCAGGGAACCACTGGATAGCCCTACAAATCCTGTTTTCGCTGTTTGTAAAAATTCATTGATCTTTGATTGATCGGTACATGCTAATTTTTGTTGTCTGATTGGTAACATAAAACTATCTCCCTTCAAAATGAAATGTTACACTTATTTTAAGAATCAATTGCCCTTATTAAAAGTGACAGAATTGGATAATTTCACAGGGACAGATGGGAGCATTTTGTGGAACTAACACCTTTTATCAAAAAAGATGGAGTCATTCCGATTTATTTGCAGTTATATCATTTTTTTCGTGAAGAAATTGAAAATCATAGATTAAAAGAAGGCACAAAACTACCTTCAATAAGACAACTTTCCCAAAGCTTGAATGTAAGTAGAAATACTGTCGAATCCGCTTTTCAACAGCTGGTGGCTGAAGGGTATATAGAAAGTAAAGTAAAAAGTGGATTATTTGTTTTGAAGGTAGAGGATTTTCATATAGATCAAAACAACGTTAATAAGGAGAGCCCTATAATAACAAGAAGTTCAAATCATCGAAACGGTATTGATTTTCAATATGGTGATATCGAACTTGATCGTTTTCCTCAAAAAGTATGGAAAAAATGTTTGGTTGATGCGATGGAAAATCCTGATCATGAGGTATTTTCATATGGAGATAAGAAAGGCCATTTTGGTCTAAGAAGTGAAATTGCCGGATATCTTCAACAAGCAAGGGGGGTTCGCTGTAATCCTGACCAAATCGTGCTTTGTGCAGGAACCCAAACAGCGATTGGCTTGATTTGTCAGTTACTCGCCTTACCAAATAAAAAAGTAGCAATGGAGAATCCGGGATACGATGGTGTCCGTTTTGTTTTTGAAAGTTATCAATGCCAACTAGTCCCCATTTCGCTTGAAGCGGATGGGATCAACATTGATGAGTTGGAATGCAGCTCTGCAAAATGTGCGTATGTAACCCCATCCCACCAGTTTCCAATGGGAATGATTCTGCCGATCCAAAAACGGCTAAAATTGCTGCACTGGGCAAGTAGAAATCAAAAATACATCATTGAAGATGATTATGATGGGGAGTTTCGTTATCAAGGTCAGCCGATTCCATCATTAAAATCGCTGGATGCCCATGATAATGTTATTTATTTAGGCACGTTTTCCAAGGCGTTTCTTCCTGCCGCAAGAGTTAGTTATATGGTATTACCGGAGCTGTTGGCCGAGCGCCATCAAGCAGAATTATCCTTTTATAATCAAACGGTTTCACCACTGATTCAAGAGGCATTGTTTCGCTTTATGAAAGAAGGTTATTTTGGAAGGCATATCCGGAAAATGAGGAAAATCTATCAGGGGAAACAAAGGGCGTTACTGGAGGCGATCGAATTATTTTTGGGTGACCGCGTAAGGGTAATCGGACAAAAGGCGGGACTCCATATCCTTGTTGAAATTAAAGGGATTGATTTGAGAGAATTGATGGGACAAGCAGAAAAATTGGGTGTGAAAATTTATTTAACGGATAAGTACTGGATGAATAAATCTCCAGGGTCTACTCAGCCAATAATTCTTGGATATGGCGGGCTAAAGGAAAATGATATTCATTTAGGAATAGAGAAATTAGCTCATGCAATTGATGAATGCAGAGGAATTCCAGTTTCCTTAAATGAATAGGAATCAGAGTTTAATTTTTTAAAAGTCCACAAAATTGATTCTTCTCCATATTAGTTAAGATGCTTGAACAAGCATCAAGCCTGTACATATTATAGTAGAAACACTTGTAAAGGAGGAGAATTTTTGGCGGTTAAGCATGATGGAATTACTATTGGTACGATTTCCGGCGGTATTGTAAACTTTGGTGGGGCGGTATGTATTTCGCCAATTTCAGTTACGAAATCAACTTCAGGTTCTGGCGGGGATAATACGGCTGCTCAAGTCACAACGACAAGTTCCAGTTTGAATACCATTAACCAACAAAGTGTGAAAGATTTAATCGAATTAATAAGACGGAGCTTGGAATAGCTCCGTCTTTTTCATGAAATCTTATGAAACTTTTTTAGCTTTGAGATCAAGTTTGAATTTGCTCGCTTAATGTAGCACTAAAACCAGGCAGATTTATTTACGGGCATTTCCATATTTTGTGCATCATAATTTAACCATCATTTCAGTATACTCTAACATTTAATAAAGGAGGGCTAGTTGAAAGTGTGTGTCTTTTATGCAAAGGGAAATTGCAAAGAACAGTACGGCTATATCCAACTAATCAACTGGAAATAAAAGCATGATTTTTATATAAGTTATTTCCATTTATACAATATACTTCCATTTAATTGGATTTATGCTTATCAAAATTATTTTGAAACTGTGCTATAAAGATACCCGGGTTAACTGCTATGCACTAACCATGTGTGGGCCTTTAAAGATAAAAAAACTAATCATCATCTTTCAAAATTACAATCATTGAACGCTTCTATCATAACGTTTTCTTAAGAATATTCGTTTGAAGTCCTAATTCGAAAAATGGATTGAAAATAATTTATTTCTATCTCCGGAGGAATCTTATATGCTTCAACACATGGGAGAACGTATTCGCATCCTACGAACACAAAAAGGTATCGGATTAAATGTATTTGCCGCACAACTTAATATTTCAGCTTCCTATTTAAGTAATTTAGAGACAGGGAAAACAGATACGATTCAGCTTTCTCTTCTTGAAAAACTTCAGGATGAGCTTTCACTTCTTCCTATTGAGAACTTCCATTTCTATGACCAGGAACTGGATATTCGCCTTCAACAAGCAGTAATAAAATTAAAAGAACTGGAAAAATCACATCCTGATGTAATCCAATATTTGCTTACTATATTAGAACATGGTCTAGAGTTTTTCCAAAATAAAAAATAATCCTAGTAAATTTCATATCGTTTTATTAAATTTAAAAAGGATTATCACCTATTATTGTAGAATTCTGAAAAGTAACAATATTAGTTAGGAGTGAAGAAGGTTGAAAATTAAGGTTGTAATGGATAGTGGAAAAGAATACGTTGTATGTGAAAAAAATTATTCATTAAATGACTTCACTCGTTCTTTTTTTAATGATTTAGCAACTGGTGCAAAAGTAATGAAAAATAATTTTGTTTATTTAGATGGTGATGAAAAAATTGTGGTTAATCCTACACATATTTCATCTATAGAAGTAATTGAAAAGTAAAAGAAAGAAAAGCATCCGGATGTTTGAGTGCTTTTTATTGTAACCAAAGACAGTTGTAAGATATTTATACATTGAGAAACGGGAAAGATATTTTTAGTTTTGAATCCTTGCATACCTTCATAAAATTTATTGGAGGTGTTTATATTGGAAAAGAAAGTAAGTGAAATCGAGTGTCTTGTATGCAATGGAATTCATTTTCGAAAAGGGTATCTTGAAGCGGAATATGAAAAATATGATGAGGTTTTTAAATTTAATGAAAATGCTGGAGCAGATATAAAATTCTATTTGGAATCTGAAGAGGAAAATCCATTACAAAAAATTCCGGAACAATCCAATCTCTATTTTTATATGTGTGAAGAATGCGGCTTTATCATGAATTTTAATAAGGAAAAACGAGTGGAAAGTAAAAAAGAAGAACGGGTAAGAAAGCAAAAAGAAAAAATGTATGATTGGACTAAATTTAAAAAATAATAACTTGGCGTTTAGCACTCAAACAAAATGAGTGTTTTTCTTTTTGTATAGAAAGAGGGGGAGGGGATTTACATATGAAGGAAAAACAAGGACTCCCTTTTCGGGAGTCCGATACATGTATTAACAGCAACGGTTAAATGCGGACTTTACTTAGGTCTACTCATCACGGTCCGTGGCGCGATCACTGGTATCATCAGCACCTTCGCCTACCTTGTTGCCCATTGCACCGCCGGCAATAGCACCTGCAACTGTGCCAAGTGGACCCAAAACTGAACCCACTGCAGCACCCGCAACAGCACCGACTCCTGTTCCCACAGCTTCACCGGCGTCTCTACGATCAACATTGCGTTCGTTGTTATCAGTCATCCATCTCACTCCCTAGTTATTATGGACAGCGCTTATGTATTGCCAGCACAGTCCCATAATCTATTTTGCCCAATAGAGACAGATTTACGCTTAGTGATTAAAATGAATAGGCTCGATACTCTTCCACCTATTAATTCGTTTAAATATCTACATGAAAATGAAAGGACTTCCATTAAAAAATTGGAAGTCCAAATCTGTAGCAATTTTCTAAGGGGGTCACTTAGGAAATTTAATTATAATTTTTAAAATTAATACCGAAAAGAGGAAAAAGTACCATATTACACCATTTTTCCAAATTAAATAAAAGGCACTGATAAGGTGCCTTTTAGAAGCAAGTCGTTGGAAGGACTTATTTAATTCTATATTATGTCAGTGTTTTAATTTATGTTGCTTGGTTCAATAAAAAAGTGCAAGGCAAAGATATAATTCTATTTAAACAACACTCTGACTGTTAGTGTGCCCTTTTTGTTTGGAAGAATAAAAATGATACCCCTTATAAGGGGTTAAGAAAAAATTAATGTTTATTATTCGAGGGAAGTCCATAAAATTTAGTGAACAACCACTAATGAAAGGAAGGATGAGAAATGTCAGAACAAACAAATGACGAGCAAAACGATGTATTAAAAAATGATATCAAAACAGAAATTAAAGCTGAATTAAAAGCTGAATTAGCCCGGGAATTGGCTTCTGTTCTTCGCAAGAAACTTTACAGAAGGATTCTTTATCCAGTCATTACATTTATTGCCGGACTTGGAATCGGATTGTGTGCAAGTCATATCGGACACCATGGCAGTGTATATGAGCATTATTATGGGTATGGTGTCCATCATTATGACAGTGAAAATCATAGCGAAAAACAACAAGACCAAAAAAGCAAACGATAATGAAGATTGAGAAACTACGAGATTAATATAAATCGATTTTTTTAACCGTTAAGAAATTTTTAATTCCGTTATCGGCAGAACTTAATTTTTCTTTAATGTACCCTTTTGGATCGTTTGTATCAATATTTCCTTCTAACTGTTGTTCAATCATATTGCATAGCATACATGAGATTCTGCAAAACTGATCAATAACATTAAGCAATTGAAGTTCAGTTAAACCTGCGTTTGATGTAGTTTCCCAATGTGTGGCTTGATAAAAAATGTGATTAATTTTTGATGTTAATTCTGAAATGTCATCAACGGTAAATTTATCTTTTAGGTTAGCCATATCACAAGATACCTCCTAAGAATATTTACAGTTTAAGCTTATCAGTTGGTATGGTGAATATGGAATACATTGGTAGGATTCTTAACAAGGACTTAAAGGTAATTTAACAATCTTGAGAGGAGTGAAAAACCAATTAAAATATATCTTTTCATGTAAATGATTAAATTGAACCAAGATTAAGAAAATTTTAAGAAAAGCTTAATATAAAAGATTAGCAATAAACCCTTTGAAGTCTTATAATTATTATGTTTTTGAAAAAAGACTTGACGGGTGATATTTTATGTTTAAAGATAAAAACAATTTTTTTATAATCCTTGGATTAATAATAACTATTATTATTTGCTCAGGTACTAATTTATCAAAAGTAAATTCTGAAAATAATCCTATTCATTTATTAGAGTTTCATAAAATAGAATTATTTACAGATTTTAAAACGGAATCCTCCATATTCTCCAGTCAAAGTGGAGAAGCAACAGTTAGTGACTGGGACAGATTATTGGATAAATTTAGATATTGATAGTTAAGTAATCAAGAGCAGTCCTTTCGGCGATTACTCTTTTATTTATTGTAAAAATAATTTAATGATATAATCCTTCTTAGGAACGTTTGTTTGTATTGTGCTTGTCCTTGGGAGGTGCTTTAATGGATCGTAACGATTAAAGAAGAGTGACTGTTTGTCTTCTCCTGCCAAATTAAATTTTAATAAGCACTTGTCCAAACACTTTTACTTTGAGTGCATATGTTAATACTACCTCCGTGCCAGTAACATTGATAAGTCACGTTTGAAGAGACGTTTGCATATAATGCGGACGTTCTTTTATTTTTAGCAATATTTATAAGTAAATTGCTGATTTTATTAAAACTATGATGATTGTCCAATCGATTCTTGTCCTAAGAAATATATATAAATAGAGGAAAGTATTCTTTCTTTAGTAATTCCGATAGGTGGTGGTAAATATGTGCTGGGGATATGGAGGCTACGGAGGCTACGGCTACGGATTTGGCGGCGGTTCTACATTTGTTTTAATCGTTGTATTGTTCATCCTATTAATCATTGTTGGTACTTCTATTATCTAATTAGTTGTACGGAAAAAGGGGCAGATTAAGTTGATCTGTCCCTTTTGTGTGTAAACTGTCTGAAATCCTAATTCTATTTAGACAACACTCTGATTGTTAGTATGCGATTCCGTTTGATTTTGCTCTGTTGGCTTTAAAACGTTAAAGATAATATTTAAGAAAATGGCGGTTAAGCTTCCAGCTACAATGCCGTTATTGGTTAGAATCTTAATGCTTTCCGGAAGATGATCGAACAAATTGGGTACAGCAGTTACTCCAAGTCCCATACCAACTGAACAAGCAATAATTAATAAATTTTCCTGTGAAGCAAATTCTACTTTACTTAGCATTTTGATGCCGTACGCAATAACCATGCCGAACATAGCAACCATTGCACCACCAAGAACAGGTGTTGGAATAACAGTGGTCAATGCACCGATTTTAGGAATAAATCCAAGGGCCACAAGAATCCCGCCCATGGTATAGATCACATTCTTATCTTTTACACCTGAGAGCTGGACGAGTCCAACATTTTGAGAATATGTGGTATACGGAAAAGAATTAAACAAAGAACCGAGAATACTAGCAAGACCTTCTGCACGATAGCCTTTAGCTAAATCTTTTTCCGTTAGTTTTTTTCCTGTGATATCACTTAGAGCAAAATAAACACCTGTTGACTCCACAAGACTAACAATTGCTACAAGTGTCATTGTAATAATAGGCGTTAATGAAAAAGAAGGTGTGCCAAAATAAAAAGGTCTAACCATATGGAACCATGATGCATCAGTTACAGCTGTAAAATTCACCTTGCCCATTAAAGAAGCAACAATTGTACCCGCAACTAATCCTAAAAGAATCGAAATTGAACGAATAAATCCATTTGTAAAACGATAAAGAAGAAGGATAAAAAGCAAGGTTCCGAATGCTAAGCTAATATTTGAAATGCTGCCGAAGTCAGGGCTTCCTTGTCCTCCGGCGATGTTATTCATCGCAACAGGGATAAGTGTAATACCGATAATTGTAACAACTGATCCAGTAACCACAGGAGGGAAGAACTTAATCAATTTACCGAAAAATTGGGAAATAAGGATAACAACTAGACCTGAGATAAGAATTGAACCGTAAATGGCTGAGACTCCATATTGTCCGCCGATGGCAATCATCGGGCCGACAGCGGTAAAGGTGCAGCCTAGGACAATTGGCAACCCGATTCCAAAGAAGCGGTTCTGCCAAACCTGTAAAATCGTTGCGATTCCACACATTAAAATATCGATGGACACTAAATAAGTTAATTGTTGACCGGGAAATTTAAGTGCTCCGCCAACAATTAAAGGTACAATTACCGCACCTGCATACATGGCTAACACATGCTGAATTCCTAAAGAGGCTACTTTAATAGGATTCCGTTTCATTAAATTAATTCCTCCACTTTTTCATTGATAAATATGACTGCACCATTGGATAGGGATTCAATTCTTGCTAAGGATTCAAGTCTTAAACCAAGGTCTTTCAATTTCTGCGCACCTGGCTGGAAGGACTTTTCAATCACAATGCCAATCCCTGCTACCTTTGCATTTGCCTGTTGTACCAAATCCACTAAACCAAGTGCCGCCTCGCCATTAGCAAGAAAATCATCGATAATGAGGATCTTATCGTTTTCATCTAAATATTTTTTTGAAATGGAAATGTCGTTTGTCTCTTTTTTGGTATATGAATGGACGGTTGTTGTGAGTAAGCTTTCGTAAAGGGTTAACGATTTTCTCTTTCTTGCAAAAATTACCGGAACATTCATATGCAAACCGGCCATTACAGCGGGAGCAATTCCTGAAGATTCAATCGTGACGATTTTTGTAATTTCTTCAGAGGCAAATAATTTGGCAAACTCTTTACCAATCTCAAGCATTAGCTCAGGATCAATTTGGTGATTCAAAAATGAATCCACTTTTAAAACATCCTTTGAAATGACCTTACCATCCTTCTTGATTTTTTCCTCTAGTAATCTCATGTTTGTATTTCCCCCTTATAAAAGTAAAAAGCCCAAAGACATTCCTCACGTCAAAAATTGAGTGAGGTAATGACCTTTGGGCTTTTTTGTCCGAAAGGAATAAAAAGAAGTACGCCGGAAAAATGCAGCGTTATTCTCATTACCCACTCATAGTCAGATTGTTTACGGCAATCCGGTAGAAACTTGCAGGCCATATCCCTGCGATTATATGAGTGAAACCTTATGAATTTATTCACATTATAGCATGGTAAAAAGGGAATTCAACCCTTTTTTCATAAAAAAACGAATAATAATTTAAAAAATTTTTATATCGTTCGTGTTTTGGAAGCGTTTGAAAAGAATAGATTATTTGCGATTACTCAAAGATTGAATAACCATTCAGTTTAAGGTACTATTAAAGTGAAGTTCTTGTTCAGAAAATTCTAAAATAAGGGTGAGCTAAATGAAAAAAACGATTCCTGATCACTGGTGGAATCAATTGAAACTACCTGTGATTTCGGCGCCAATGTTCTTAGTTTCCGGTCCGGAGTTAGTAAAAAATTGTTGCTTAAATGGAGTAATCGGTTCATTTCCAGCCCCAAATGCCCGGCCAATTGAAGTACTTGACAGTTGGATGGGGCAATTAAATGAAGAGCTAGAAGCTGCCCGTTCAAAAGAACCAAATCAAAAAATAGCTCCTTGGGCAATGAATATGGTAGTTCATAGCTCTTACAGCCGCCTTCAGAACGAACTTGATTTGATCCAAAAGCATAAGCCGCAGCTCGTAATCACTTCATTAGGCAGTCCGAAACAAGTGGTAGAGATTGTTCATCAATATGGCGGTCTGGTCTTTTCCGATGTTAGCGATTTAAAATTTGCAAAGAAAGCTGCGGAAGCAGGAGTTGATGGCTTAATTTTAGTTGCCAGCGGTGCCGGTGGTCACGCAGGACAAATTAATGGCTTCGCTTTTGTCGATATGGTACGCACTTTCTGGGATGGCATTATTATACTTGCCGGCGCAATTTCAACAGGGAAAGGCATTTTAGCCGCCCAAGCAGCCGGTGCCGACCTTGCCTATATGGGTACAAGATTCATAGTTGCAACGGAAAGTATGGCTCATGACGACTATCGCAAAATGCTAGTAGAGGCCACACAGGAGGATATCATTCTTACGGATGCATTCTCCGGTGTAAAAGCAAATATGCTGAAGCCGAGTATCATCAATGCCGGTCTTGATCCGGATCAATTGGTGAAGAAAGACAAAGTAGATTTTGATCAAATGCAAAGGGGAGCTAGGACAAAAGCATGGCGCGATATTTGGTCCGCCGGTCATGGCGTCGGAGCTATTGATAGAATTGAAACAACAGCTGAAATTGTTGCCCGTTTAGAAATTGAGTACCGGGAAGCTTTACAATCTATTAATAGTAAAGCGGATAAGTTAAATTTGTTAAAAGTTAATTAAGCATTTGTATAACATGAAGTAGACAGGCATATATTTTTGAAAAGGCTTCCAATGTGAAGTAAGTTCGGAAAAAGCTCTTATTACTTCGGTTGCTCATTTAAACGGACATGTTACCGGAGTTATTGCCAACCAGCCAAACCTCACGGCTGAAGGGAATATAGAAAAATTTATACAAAAAACCTATCCAATGTCAGGATAGGTTTTTTATTTACTCTTCTTTTTAACAATATTGACAACCTTATAACCAGGCTTTAATTTTACCTTTTTTGTTCCATTGTTTGTTTCCACTTTATATAAAGTGAATTTGCGAGGTTGATGCTCAAGCAAATCGATTTTTTTTATCGTTTCTTTACGAAAATGCTTATAGATTTTACGCTCTTGTTTTTCCTTTTTCTCTCCATATAAAAAATCGTAAGCGAAAATAAACAAGTATACAAAAACGCCGCCTATAATGACCGTATATAACAGGGAATACAAAAATGACACGGTGCGACATCCTTTCTATTAATCCGATTAGTAATGAATCTATTATACCGTCTTTTTCCTTTTTGATAAGTTATTCTATTTTTGAAATTTTTCTGATAATACACCACGAAATCAATTTGAAAATATCCTTATTTTAATTTGGTTATTCTAATAAAGGCAGAAAAAATTTTTTCAACTTATGTCCTCTAGGTATGAACAATTTTCAAAAAATGTGATAAAGTATAATACAGAAATCCTTTTGAAATGGTAATTAACAAGGATTTATATGTCCGCTCACAACGGACAATTGTTTTCTAGATAGTGACACATTGAGGTTCACGATAAATGAGGGGGAATTGGATTTGTCTAGTCATATTTTAGAGCAATTTTTAAATGAAAACCTTGATACACTTAAAAGTAAAGGTCTTTATAATGTCATTGACCCGCTTGAAAGCCCGAATGGTCCTATGATCACCATTAATGGAAAAGAATTGGTCAATCTTTCTTCCAACAATTATCTAGGATTAGCAACCGATGAACGATTGAAAAAAGCTGCTACAGAAGCGATTGAAAAGTATGGCGTTGGCGCAGGTGCTGTTCGTACCATCAATGGAACATTAAAACTCCATGTTGAATTAGAAGAAAAATTAGCTGAATTTAAGCATACTGAAGCAGCTATTGCTTACCAATCCGGCTTTAATTGTAATATGGCGGCAATTTCCGCTGTTATGGACAAAAATGATGCCATTTTATCGGACGAATTAAACCATGCATCGATCATCGATGGCTGCCGCCTTTCAAAAGCAAAAATTATCCGAGTAAATCATTCCGATATGGAAGATCTACGTGCAAAAGCTAAAGAAGCTAAGGAATCCGGTCAATATAATAAAATCATGGTGATTACCGACGGTGTGTTCTCAATGGATGGGGACGTTGCTTTATTACCGGAGATCGTAAAAATTGCTGAGGAATTCGATCTGATTACATATGTAGACGATGCCCATGGCTCAGGGGTTCTCGGCGATGGTGCAGGGACTGTTAAGCATTTTGGTCTATCCGATAAAATTGATTTCCAAATTGGTACCTTATCAAAGGCTATTGGTGTTGTTGGCGGTTATGTTGCCGGGAAAAAGAACTTAATTGACTGGTTGAAAGTTCGCAGCCGTCCGTTCTTATTTTCCACTTCTCTTACACCTGCAGACGTAGCAGCAAGTAAAAAATCAATTGAAATTTTAATGGAAAGCACGGAACTTAACCAAAAACTCTGGGAAAATGGCAATTACCTTAAAAAGGGCTTAAAAGAATTAGGCTTCAATATTGGTAACAGTGAAACACCAATCACTCCTTGTATTATTGGTGACGAAACCCTAACACAAAAATTTAGCAAACGTTTAAATGAAGAAGGCGTTTATGCAAAGGCAATTGTTTTCCCGACTGTTCCACAAGGTACCGGGCGCGTACGCAATATGCCAACAGCTGCCCATACAAAAGAGATGCTGGATAAAGCCATTTCTATATACGAAAAAGTCGGCAAGGAAATGGGCATTATCTAAGAATAGAAAAAAGCAAACATGTAGAGGACGGAGAAGAAATGAAACGGATTTTAATTACTGGAGCATTGGGGCAAATTGGATCTGAACTAACAATGAAATTGCGGGAAACGTACGGTTCTGATAATGTCATTGCAACTGATATTAAAATGAATGATAGTGATGCAGCAACAAGCGGCCCTTTTGAAATTGTTAATGTTACTGATGTAAAAAATATGATAGAAGTCGCAAAAAAATATAAGGTTGATACAGTAATGCATTTAGCTGCATTGTTATCAGCAACTGCGGAGGCAAAGCCCGTTTTTGCCTGGAATTTAAATATGGGCGGTTTGATGAATGCGCTTGAAACCGCAAGAGAGCTTAATGCCCAATTTTTCACGCCAAGCTCCATCGGTGCTTTTGGGCCAACAACACCAAAAGATCATACACCACAGGATACGATTATGCGTCCAACCACTATGTACGGAGTAAATAAGGTAGCAGGCGAGTTATTATCCGATTACTATTTCCAAAAGTTTGGTGTCGACACACGCGGCTTACGTTTCCCGGGGTTAATTTCATACGTAGCTCTTCCAGGTGGCGGAACAACGGACTATGCAGTAGAAATCTACTATGAAGCAGTTAAAAATGGCAAATATACCTCCTATATTGATAAAGGCACTTACATGGACATGATGTATATGCCTGATGCTTTGAATGCAATCGTTGATCTAATGGAAGCAGACCCGGCTAAATTAATTCACAGGAATGCTTTCAATGTAACAGCAATGAGCTTTGATCCGGAAGAAATTGCTGCCGAAATCGCCAAGCAAATTCCAGGCTTTGAAATGACTTACGATGTGGACCCTGTCCGCCAGCAAATTGCTGATAGCTGGCCAAATTCAATTGATGCTACTGCAGCAAAAGAAGAGTGGGGCTTTAAAACAGAGTATACTCTAGCTAAAATGACGAAGGACATGATTAAAAAATTACAGCATAAACTATAAGTGAGTGAATCCCGGACCGGAATTGGGTTCGGGAATTTTTTATCTTTTAGGAAACTATAAAATAATTTGGTTTGGATAACTTGAAAAAGTATCTGAATCCAGCTCCAGCGCCTTTTGTTCTTCCGGATTTTTTAAGTGCAGCGCCCACTTAATTGCAATTTGTCGATATCTCGGTTGAAATTAGTTGATATCCGTTTGAAATTTGTTGATATAGTTAAAAAATTGGGGATTTCCCTTTCAAATTTGTAGATATATAAAAGTAAAGATCAAAAACAAGGGGTGATACAATGGATTCTCCTGCAGGAATGTCTAAAAAAAGCTTATTTAGATTGAATCCTGTTATTCTTGTACTGGGGTTTGTCAGTTTGTTTACAGACCTTTCAAGTAATATGATCATTCCGATTCTGCCACTCTATCTAACGACAGTTTTACATGTATCAGTGGGCTCAATCGGTATCATTGAAGGTATAGCAGAGAGTACAGCTAGCATTTTAAAATTATTTTCCGGCTGGATCACGGACCGCCTTGGGAAATATAAACTTCTTATGTTAATTGGCTACGGTCTTTCCAATTTAACAAAGCCATTTTTCGCATTAAGTGCTTCTTGGAGCCAAGTTCTAATCATTCGTTTTTCCGACAGATTTGGTAAAGGAATAAGGACCTCACCCCGTGATGTACTTGTTGCAAATTCCACATCGAAAGAGGAACGCGGCAAAGCCTTTGGGTTTCGCCGGGCCATGGATGCCCTTGGTGCAGCTCTTGGTCCACTAACTGCTTTTGGAATACTTGCGGTTTACCAAGGAAATTACCGGCTTGTTTTTTGGTTGTCAGTGGTTCCAGGGGTCCTTGCTGTTTTGCTCATCATCTTTTTTTTAAAAGAAAAGAATCGAAGCGAAACTATCCTTCAGGCAAGCCTTCCGAAACTCGGCTTTAAAAATTTAAATCGCCGCTTTATTTTATTTTCAGTAATAGCTACTCTGTTTACAATCGGCAATTTTTCTGACGCCTTTTTAGCTTTAAGGGCACAGAACATTGGGATGGGCCCCGCTCTTATTCCACTTGCATTTTTTGCACTTAATCTAAGCAGCAGTCTCTTTTCGATGCCTATCGGGGTGTTATCAGATCGGATTGGCCGCCGTCCTGTCCTCATTTCAGGATTTTTTATTTTTGCAGCCATTTATTTTGGATTCGGAATTACCAACACCATCTCATGGATGTGGGTTTTATTTGTTTTATATGGCCTTTATTATGCTTTTACAGAAGGGATTCAAAAAGCTTATATTGCTGATATTGTCGATGAGAGGCAAAGGGGAATCGCAATGGGAACCTTCAATGCCATGACTGGGCTGGCGGCATTGCCGGCGAGCATTTTAGCAGGATTATTATGGCAGACATACGGCCCATTAGCAGCATTTAGTACCAGCAGTGTGATTGCAGTCATCGCCGCATTATTAATGATCATCTTGAGAGTTTAGTGTGATTTTTAAACTAAGGCTATTTTCGCAAAGATTGTTGTTTTTCGTATAAGTTTATCAACCCGTATAATTAAAAGCTTCGTGGCATCTTTTCGTATGAACATTTGCGAAAATTGCCTGGAAACTTAGTAAATGAACTTTATTAAGCTTCAAAAGCAACAAAGTTTACGAAAAGAGCCTAAACTAAAAAAACAGCGAAGGAACCATGCTTCGCTGTTATCTATTTACATAAATAAGCTTATCTTTTTTTACCGTTACCAATCCAATAATCGATGCATGGACTAATCCACTGCTTTTGAGTTCATCAATACATTTGTTCGCATCCTCTTCACTTAAAGAAACAAGAAGACCACCTGAGGTAATAGCATCACATAGGACTAGTTGTTCTTCAGGAAGGATATCCTCGTAACTGACATCATCACTTAACCATGTATGATTGGATTTTGATCCCCCTGGAACAACGCCGCTTCTTGCTAATTCGATGGCTCCTTCAAGGTAAGGTACTTGTGAGAACGATATTTCAAAACTAACATTACTGCCACGTGCCATTTCACTGCTATGGCCTAAAAGTCCAAAGCCGGTAACGTCCGTAACCGCATGAGGGTCAAAGCCCGTTAAAATCTCTGCAGCTGTTTTATTCAGCATAGCCATTGTTTCTGTTACGATTTGTTCCTGCTGCGATGTTACGGCGTTTCTTTTTATCCCGGTCGTCAAAATGCCGACCCCGATTGGCTTTGTCAACACAAGAACATCACCCGGCATAGCACCAACATTTTTCCAAACCTTTTTTGGGTGTACAATACCCGTGACAGAAAGGCCGAACTTTGGTTCTTGATCATCAATTGAATGACCACCGACTGTAATCGCACCGGCTTCTTTCACTTTATCTGCGGCACCGCGGAGTATGTCAGAAAGCATGTCAGCACCAAGCTTTTTAATCGGGTAACCGACAATGTTCATTACGGTTTTAGGTACACCGCCCATTGCGTAAACGTCACTTAAGGCATTTGCTGCCGCAATTTGTCCAAACATATATGGATCATCCACGATAGGTGTGAAATAATCTAACGTCTGTATTAGCGCTATAGAGTCAGTAAGGCGATACACACCGGCATCATCAGATGTTTCATGACCAACCAGCAATTCCGGTACAGGGTCTTGTTTTGGTAATAAGCGCAAAACTTGCGCCAGGTCCTCAGGACCGATCTTGCAGCCTCAACCAGCTTTAGTTGATAAAGAGGTTAGGCGAATTTTTTCTTGTTCACTCATCAGGTCCACCTCCATTTTTTTAGTATAACTCTTTCATTTTAAAACCGCACTAATAGAGGCGGAACATTTGCGGAAGAATAGGGAATGTTTTAAAATTAATTTGCTTTAACACTATAGATAGATTGTTTTTAGGAGGTCAAAAAATGAAAAAATACCATGTGAATGTCGAATTTTGCATGCAATGAAACTATGCACCGAAAGCCGCGAGTTTCGCGGAAGAACTGTTTAACCATTTTTTCCGAAACATTGAAAAAATGGAACTAATCCCTAGTTCCGGTGGAGCTTTTGAAGTAACCGTCAATGGGGTAAAGATTTACTCGAAACTGGATACAGGTATTTTTCCTGATACTGATGAAATAATTAAAAAAATGGAGTCCATTTAAAAAGAAGCCTCATTTCTGTAAAAGAAATGAGGTGTTTTATTGTCAATAATAAAATTATGTAAACTCTATATAAAAAAATTAAGTCTTGTAAAGACTTAAGGAAGGGCAATATATCGATTTTTTCCGGATTCCAATTCTGTCTTTGAAATTTGAACCTCTAAAATCCCATTTGTAAATACTGCAGTAACTTTCTGTTTATTGATCTGAAAAGGGAAGTCAATTACACGACTGCGTTTTTGATTTTTGGGAGAGGAATGTTTTAAAGCTGAAATAATTAGCCTTTTGTCTTCTATAAAAACCGTAATTTCCGATGATTCAAAATCACTTAAAATGGCTTCGACAATCCATTCCTTCTCCGTCTCGTACAAATCGATTCGAAATTGGGTCTGGTCAAAGTATGAAGTCAGTGGGTCAAGGAAATAATTCTTTAGCCACATTTCTACCTGGTCATAATCAACATAATGCTCATCCTTCTTAGGCTTCATTTTCAACCCTCCCTTGCTTGTTTATTTTATTCAAACAGTTTGAAAACGTGAAAAATGATATAATGGGACAAGATAGAATATAAAGGAGTTTTTATGGTGAAAGAATGGCTGCGCTCAATTCCGGCTGTCCATGAACTGCAAAATCATGGCAAGTTTATCACTCTCCTTGAAGAGAGTCACCTGGATATTACCCAATTAACCAAACTGTTAAAAGAAGTAATAGATCAGATAAGAAATTCAATCATAACCGATAACTGGTCAGGTGCCAGACCAGGAACAAACCTGTTTATGGAAGATGTATTTGGAATACTTGAGGGCAAGATGCAGCAGCAATTTTCCTATACATTGGAAAAAGTAATCAATGCGACCGGCACTATTTTACATACAAATCTGGGAAGGGCAAGATTAAGCGATCATGCGATTGAGCATGTTGTTGAAACCGCTCGCAATTATTCAAATCTTGAATACAATCTCCTAGAAGGTGAACGCGGCTCTAGACACAGCCATGTAGAAGCACTCCTTAAAGAAATAACGGGTGCAGAAGCCGCTATGGTGGTAAACAATAATGCTGCAGCTGTTTATCTTGTTTTAAGAGCACTCGCTGAAAATAAAGAAGTTATCGTTTCAAGAGGACAGCTTGTTGAAATCGGTGGTTCTTTTCGCATTTCGTCCATCATGGAGGAGAGCGGTGCAAAACTAGTGGAAGTAGGGACAACGAATAAGACCCACCTTTATGATTATGAAAAAGCAGTGACTTCTGAAACGGCAATTGTTATGAAGGTACATACAAGTAATTTTAAAGTTGTTGGTTTTACGAAGACAGTAGAGACATCAGATTTAGTTACTTTTACCAAAGGGTTGAAAGATGTTATTTTTTATGAAGACCTTGGAAGCGGCGCACTGTTTGACTTTAGAAAACATGGTATTGGGGATGAACCGGTTGTAAAAGAGGTAATTGAGATGGGTGTGGATCTTGTTACCTTTAGTGGAGATAAGCTTCTTGGCGGTCCACAGGCTGGAATTATCGCTGGAAAAAAAGAAATCATTGATCGCTTAAAAAAACATCAGCTAGCCAGAGTTGTTCGGGTTGATAAAATGACCTTAGCGGCCCTTGAGGGAACATTAATTGATTATGCAAAGGGAGAAAAAGGGCTTCGAAATATCCCGACAATTCGTGATCTTCTTGTTTCTGTTAATGAAATAGACGATAGATCCCAATTTTTTGTTACAAACTTATTACAACAGACAAGAAATTATCAGTCAAAAATCTTGCGGTCTACAAGTCAGGTAGGTGGCGGAACAATGCCGGATGTCGAGTTGCCAACGATGGTTGTTGCGTTAAAACATCGGACTTTGACTGCTGAACAACTTGGAAGAAAGCTGCGAACAGGTTCCAAACCTGCAATAATTGCCCGGATCCAAAAAGATGAAGTTCTTATTGATTTAAGGACGGTTTCAACAGAAGAAGAACAGTTATTGATTGAAGCATTGGTTAAGGTAAAGGCTGACTTATAAGAGTCAGCCTTTTTTTATAAGAATATGCCGGTATAACGGTACTTCATACCTTGAGGATAAGCTCGCGGGATAAATTATAAATCTCGCGGGATTATGAGAAAATTCTGCGGGGTTATGCCTGAATTTCTCGGTAATTATGATGAAATCCCCGAAATAAACCAGAAGTACTTTTCTACTTACATATCATGGTGCGAATTATGTTTTGCGCGGGTATGCTGGCGATTCTTCACCTTGTGAGACCCGCTCATTGGTTCCGGCTGACCTGATTGCTTCGGAGCATTTTTACGCATATCTTTCCCATCGTTTTTGTTCATTTTCATCCCTCCTAATGGATAGGATGCAGCGTTGCTGTATATTTATGTACTGAATATTTTCTGCAATTTAAGTGCAATTTAAGTTGTAACAAAATGAAGGAGTGAGATTAGAGACATGCAAAAATATCCTTATCATAAGGACAAACAACAGGCTTTCCAAGCAGCACAGCAAGGATATGAAAATGCCCAAGGGCTTTTTTTTGACATTGTCAGCGATAGCGCCAGTTATGGCCATCAGTTGAAGCATTTAAAGGATGAAGTGAATGAAGCCTACCAGCAAATTGCAAATGCAATGGAAGTAGCATCAGAACATCAAAAGGCTCAATTAGAGCGCTTTCAGCAGGATTTGCAAGGTATGGTTTCTGAAGTAAACCATACCGAATAAAAACTTCAAACCATAGATAAAAAGCGGGGAGAACCCGCTTTTTTTATTGTCTAGCTCCAGTGCTCAGCGGCTAGTGTACTTCGCTAAACGGGCGCTTCCGTTTTCTTATTGATTTTTCTTCCGTTTTTTGTTGTTCATTCTTTCTTTAACTGTTAACGGTTCATTCGCCATTTCTTCATTAAAGCCGGCGCCCATTCCTTGGGCTTTGGCTGCATTTGCACCTGGTATCACATGGTTTGCTTTTTGTTTCGACAATCCATTCACCTCCTAATACAGTTAATATTTCCTCTTTAGCTTGAAAAATGACAAAGAAAAGTTTTTTTGACATAATAATAAGGAAAACAACGAATTCCCACTAATGAAATTGATGTAAGGCACTCATGTATTTTCAAAATATTTCGAACAATTTCTATTAAAAACATAAGTAAAACTTATCATTCACAATAACTTTCTTGTTATTTACTTATGTTGAAGGTTGTATTAATATTGGAATTGTGAGAAAAGTAAGAGTGGATGGGAATATTCAAACTTTTCGACTTTTCATTTATTTTGGTTAATTATGACGAATGAGGGGGTTTTTACACATGGTAAAAAATGATGTATTTAATGCACATTCTTCGTTTGATGTAAACGGCAAACGCTACCATTATTATCGTTTAAATGCACTTGAAGAGGCTGGTATTGGTAAAGTTTCTAAACTGCCATACTCTGTAAAAGTATTACTTGAATCCGTACTTCGCCAATTAGATGGCCGTGTAATCACAAAAGAGCATGTTGAAAACTTAGCAAAATGGGGAACTGATGAGCTTAAAGAAGTTGATGTACCATTCAAGCCATCTCGTGTAATCCTACAAGACTTTACAGGTGTTCCGGCAGTTGTTGACCTTGCTTCATTAAGAAAAGCAATGGCTGACCTCGGCGGGGATCCGGATAAAATCAATCCCGAGAAAACAGTAGACCTTGTTATCGACCACTCTGTACAGGTTGATGCTTATGGAACTGCTGATTCCTTAAGAGTCAACATGGATTTAGAATTTGAACGAAATGCTGAACGTTATCAGTTTTTGAGCTGGGCTCAAAAATCATTTAATAATTACCGTGCAGTACCGCCTGCAACAGGTATTGTTCATCAAGTTAACCTTGAGTACTTGGCAGATGTGGTTTACGTTGCTGAAAATGCTGACGGTGAACTTGAAGCATATCCTGATACATTAGTAGGTACCGACTCACATACAACTATGATCAACGGTCTTGGCGTACTTGGCTGGGGTGTAGGCGGTATCGAGGCAGAAGCTGGAATGCTTGGACAGCCATCATACTTCCCGGTTCCTGAGGTTGTTGGGGTTAAATTAACAGGTGAGCTTCCAAACGGTGCAACTGCAACAGACCTGGCTTTAAAAGTAACGCAAGTTCTTCGCGGCCAAGGTGTTGTTGGTAAATTCGTTGAATTCTTCGGCCCTGGTGTATCTGTTCTTCCACTTGCAGACCGTGCAACGATTGCAAACATGGCTCCTGAATATGGAGCAACTTGCGGATTCTTCCCGATTGATGGTGAATCAATTGAGTACATGCGTTTAACAGGCCGTGATGAAGAGCATATCAAGGTAGTTGAACAGTATTGCAAAGAAAACGGCTTATTCTTCGATCCTTCATTTGAGCCTGTTTATACTAATGTAGTAGAAATCGACTTATCTGTAATTGAGGCAAATCTTTCCGGTCCTAAACGTCCACAGGATTTGATTCCTCTTTCAAAAATGAAACAAGAATTCGTTAAAGCTGTTTCTGCTCCACAAGGAAACCAAGGCTTTGGCTTACAGGCTGACGAACTTGAAAAGTCCGCAACAGTTAAATTCAAAAACGGCGACGAAACTGCGATTAAAACTGGTGCGGTTGCAATTGCCTCTATCACAAGCTGTACGAACACTTCTAACCCATATGTTCTAGTGGGTGCCGGACTTGTTGCGAAAAAAGCTGTTGAATTAGGAATGGAAGTTCCGAAATTCGTTAAAACTTCTTTAGCACCTGGTTCAAAAGTAGTTACCGGATACCTTCGTGATTCAGGGTTGCTTCCATACCTTGAACAAATCGGCTTTAACCTTGTTGGCTACGGCTGTACAACATGTATCGGGAACTCCGGTCCATTAAAAGAAGAAATTGAAAAAACAATTGCGGAAAATGACCTATTAGTTACATCTGTTCTTTCAGGTAACCGTAACTTTGAAGGCCGTATCCATCCGCTTGTAAAAGCAAACTACCTTGCTTCACCGCCATTAGTTGTGGCATATGCACTTGCCGGAACTGTGAACATTGATTTCGCTAACGAAGCAATCGGTAAAGATAAAGATGGTAATGATGTATTCTTCAAGGATATTTGGCCATCAACTGCCGAAGTAAATGATGTTGTTAAACGTACTGTTACACCTGAACTATTCCGTAGAGAATATGAGAACGTGTTCGGTGACAATGAACGTTGGAACGAAATCAAAACAAGCAATGAGCCATTATATACTTGGGATGAAGATTCCACTTATATTGCAAATCCACCGTTCTTTGAGGGCTTATCACCGGAACCGGGTGAAGTTGAACCTATAACAGGACTACGTGTAGTTGGTAAGTTTGGAGACTCTGTAACAACAGACCATATTTCTCCAGCAGGAGCAATCGGTAAAAATACTCCGGCCGGAAAATACCTATTAGAAAAAGGCGTTCAGCCTCGTGACTTTAACTCTTACGGCTCCCGCCGCGGTAACCACGAAGTCATGATGCGCGGAACTTTTGCAAACATTCGTATTCGCAACCAAATCGCACCTGGTACAGAAGGCGGCTTCACTACTTATTGGCCAACAGGCGAAGTAACGTCAATCTACGATGCTTGCATGAAGTACAAAGAAAACGGCACTGGCCTCATTGTACTTGCCGGTAAAGATTACGGAATGGGCTCTTCACGTGACTGGGCTGCTAAAGGAACGAACCTTTTAGGCATTAAAACAGTTCTTGCTGAAAGCTTTGAACGTATCCACCGTTCAAACCTTGTATTAATGGGTGTTCTCCCACTTCAATTCAAAGAAGGCGAAAATGCTGAAACACTTGGTTTAACTGGTAAGGAAACAATTGATGTTCAAGTCGATGAAAATGTAAAACCACGTGACTTGCTAAAAGTTACAGCTACTGCTGAAGACGGTAGCAAGAAAGAATTTGAAGTTCTTGTTCGTTTCGACTCTGAAGTTGAAATTGATTACTATCGTCACGGCGGTATTCTTCAAATGGTATTACGTGAAAAATTACAAGCGTAATCTTTATATTGAAAAACACCATGCGGATTTGCATGGTGTTTTTTTGAAAATAATTGACAATCTAAGCTTGTTTTCAATAAAATAGAATTAATAAACGAAAAGGAATGATAAAAAGGCATGAAGTTATAATCTTATTTTTCATCTCATTATTCGAATTATCGAAAATAATGAACCTGAAGAATAGGATTCGTCTGTCCTTTTTATGTCCTGATCGTATAAACCATTTCCAAACCTATATAGGTTTATTTGTTGACCAAATTAAATGGTGATCATTACATATTACTCTCTTCAGGTTCGTTTGAAGGGGGTTTTTTTATGCCAAATAATCAAACTGTATTAAAAGTAAAAGGGTTAGAAAAGAGCTTTGATTTAAAAAAAATATTAACAAACGTCCAATTTGAGATAAAAAATGGCGAAAGGATCGGCCTTGTCGGCTATAATGGCACAGGTAAAACCACACTTGCCAATTTACTATTTGGCAAGTTCAACCCTGATAAGGGAATCATTGAAAAAGGAACTAATTGTAAAATTGGCTACTTAACACAATCGATCGATTATGAATTCAATCAATTCCAGGAGTCACTGACTAGTGAAAATGATTTGTTGAAGCACGCAAGACAGCTCGGTCTTAATAAAGTTTTCAAATGGGATGATGTACGATTAAACCATTTAAGCGGAGGTGAAAAATTAAAGCTGGCACTTTCAATGGTGTGGGCGACTAAACCTGATTTTTTAATCCTAGACGAACCAACGAACCATTTAGATATGCAGGGACTCACTTGGCTCATTTCTGAGTTGGATAAATTCCAAGGCCCTGTTCTTATTATTTCACACGACCGACATTTCTTAGATAAAACCGTAACGCGTATATTTGAATTGGAAAATGGGAAAATCAATTTTTTTAATGGAAATTATAGTGACTATCAGTCAGAGAAACTGAAAAGATCAGCAAATCAGTTTCATCAATATGAAGTACAGCAAAAACAAAAAGAAAAAATAGAAATGCAAATGGAACAATTAAAGACTTGGTCTGAGAAAGCCCATCGCGATTCCACAAAAAAGGGAAGCGGTCCATCAAAAAGACAAAATGGATTTAAGGAATATCATCGCGTAAAGGCCAAAAAGCTAGATAACCAAGTAAAATCTAAAATGAAAAGGCTGCAGTCTGAGCTCGAAAAAAATAAAGTTGAAAAACCCACTGAAGATGTGAAAGTACAATTTCAGTTTGATAGCCATGGGAAAAGAGGAAAACGTGTCATTGAAGCAAATAAGCTTGCTAAATCCTTTGGTGACAGGATTCTTTTTCATCGATCACAATTTTATATTAATCACGGTGAACATATCGGATTGTTAGGTGAAAACGGCTGTGGAAAAAGTACGTTAATTAAGATGATTCTCGGCAAAGAGGTAGTTACAGAGGGAGAACTTTGGAAGAGTGAATCGATGAAGATTGCTTACTTAAGCCAGGATGTTCTAGATCTTCCCAAAGAGAAAAGTGCGATTGAAGCTTTAAATTTAACGGATAACCAAGAAATTTTCCATGCAAGAACACTACTTGCCAATCTTGGTTTAAAAGAACAGCTTATTACAAACCCGATAGGGACACTAAGCCTTGGAGAAAGAACAAGAATAAAGCTAGTTGATATGTTAATGAAGGAATATGACGTTCTCATTTTAGACGAACCGACCAATCATCTTGATTTACCCAGCAGGGAACAGCTAGAGCGTACATTATGCGAATTTACTGGCACGCTGATTACTGTTTCACATGACTATTATTTTGTAAATAAACTTTGCGATCGTTTGTTAGTGTTTGAAAATCAAACCATTAAACGTTTCGAAATGACTCCTGAAGAATACTTTAACAAAGATAATAAGACTGAAAATCTTATAAAAGAGGAATTAATGGTCATTGAAAATAAAATTGCCACAGTCCTTGGTGAACTTTCATTAATCGATAAGAAGGACAGTAAATATCAACAGCTTGATAAGGAATTTCATGAGCTACTATTAGAAAAGAGAAAGCTTATGGGTTAAAACAAGAAGAGAGTAGAATATCGCTCAATAAGATCCATCAACTAGGCTAGGACGGTAACCATAAGAGCTCCATGATGACCGTTTTCCCTAAAACTAGACTAGGACGGTAACCATAAGAGCTCCATGATGACCGTTTTCCCTAAAACTAGACTAGGACGGTAACCATAAGAGCTCCATGATGACCGTTTTCCTTAAAACTAGACTAGGACGGTAACCATAAGAGCTCCATGATGACCGTTTTCCCTAAAACTAGGCTAGGACGGTAACCATAGAAGCTCCATGATGACCGTTTTCGTAAAACTAGGCTAGGACGGTAACTTAATTTTTCTAAACGAAAAGAGAAAAACCTAAGGATTTTTCTCCTCTCTTCATGTTTAGCTATAACAGCTTAAGAAGTTCGGTTTCCCTCTTCAGCAAACCTGATTTCCATTCGTCCTCAGCCATTAAGCTTTTAGGAGGATTCAAAAAATTAAAAGTATTGCATATGCCATGAATATTGTTAAAATTACAATGGTAGAATGTGAAAAATAACGAAAACAATATACTTGTTCTGATAGAGGAGATGAACCCAAAATGACCACATCATTTATGCAATCCGTTTCATACGAAAACGGGATCTTAAAAATATTAGATCAAACTAAAATTCCAAATGTAACCGAATTCCTTGAAATCACCAAAATTGAAGATGCTTGGGATGCCATTAAACAATTAAAGGTTCGCGGTGCACCGGCAATTGGTATTGCGGCCGCCTATGGATTGCTGCTTGGAATCAAAAATGGACCTGAATCTTCATTTGAAGATTTTTATCCGGTATTTAAAAAGCAATCAGACTATTTAGCGACTTCCCGCCCGACCGCAGTAAATTTATTTTGGGCACTGAAGCGGATGGATAATCGAGTGTTGAGAGATAAAGAACTTTCGGTCTCAAAACTTAAAGAAGCACTCGAAAATGAAGCACACTTAATTCGTAGTGAAGATGAAGAAGTATGCCGAACAATAGGTGAACATGCACTCACGTTATTAAAAGATGGCATGGGAATTCTTACGCATTGTAATGCGGGAGGTATCGCTACTGCTCGTTATGGTACCGCATTAGCACCTCTTTATTTAGCGAAGGAAAAGGGATGGGATATCAAAGTATTTGCTGATGAAACGCGACCGCTTTTGCAAGGAGCCCGATTGACTGCATGGGAACTGATGCAGTCAGGTATTGATGTTACCCTTATCACTGATAATATGGCTGCCATGGTCATGCAAAAGGGATGGGTACAAGCAGTAATTGTCGGCTGTGATCGCGTGGCAGCAAATGGAGATGTGGCCAATAAAATCGGAACATACGGTGTCGCCCTGCTCGCCAAAGCCCATAATATTCCTTTTTATGTTGCAGCACCGATGTCGACCATTGATTTAGAAACCAAAACGGGTGCTGATATTCCCATCGAGGAAAGAGAGGCAGCTGAAATTACCGAAGGATTTGGAAAAAGAACGGCCCCTGAAGGTGTGAAAGTATTTAACCCTGCATTCGATGTTACACCACATGAGTACATTACCGCTATTATTACAGAAAAGGGTATACTATCAGGTAATTTCCAGGAAGAGCTTCCTAAACTTTTTAAATAATAGGGATGGAAAGCGGAGTGGCTATGACTACTGAAATCAATTTAAAAAAACAATTATGTGAAATTGGTAAACGAATTTATGATAAAGGGTTAGTCGCTGCCAATGATGGCAATCTGTCAATTCGGCTTAAGGAAAATGAATTTTTAATTACGCCAACCGGTGTAAGCAAGGGGTTTATGACCCCCGAGATGATTTTGAAGGTAGATGCGCATGGCAATGTACTGGAAGGGGAATGGAAGCCAACCTCTGAAATGAAAATGCATCTGTTAGTTTATAGGGAGCGTCCGGATATCCAAGCAGTTGTTCATGTTCATCCTCCATATGCAACAGCCTTTGCGATAGCAGGAATTCCATTAGATCAAGCCATTATGCCGGAGTCAGTCGTTTTTTTAGGAACGATTCCGGTTGCAGAATATGGGACACCGTCAACTGAAGAAATTCCCGATGCCGTAAAAAAATATGTTCTTGACCATCAGGGGGTCCTATTAGAAAATCATGGCGCCTTAACATGGGGCAAAAGTCTTGAACATGCCTTTTATTTAATGGAATCATTAGAATTTAATGCAAAAATCAATTGGATTGCCAAACAAATTAATGGAGACAGAGAGCTTTCCCAAAGGAAGGTTGCTGAACTGAAAACCATTAAAACAAAAATGGGCATCAGCGGTGCTTCACCATTGGGGGTTGAAACGCTAGAAGGAATCCACTCTAAGAAAAAGACCCCTACATTAGAACGGTCTTTATCCGAAAAAGATATAAACAATATAGTCGAGAGGGTCACAAAGAATATTCTTGATGCTTTGAATAACAGGAGTTAAAAGCAAGCGGAACAGCTTGCTTTTTTCCTATTTTGAAAGAACTGTTCCAGAAATGTTCACATTATTGGCTTACACAAGCTTTATTTTAACTGACTTTATAGTGTAAAATCAATATAGCACAAAATGAATGAAAGAGGGTTCAGTGTATGGTAAAAAAAGTTATTGCTGCTGTTGTATTAATAACCCTACTTACTGTAGCAATTGTACAGGCAATGGATAAAAAGGCGGAACCCCGGAATGCATCCAGCCAAGTAACATCCAAAACAGAAAGTCTTCAAATCGGGTCAAAGGCACCTGATTTTGAATTAAAAACATTGACTGGTGAAACGGTAAAGCTTTCTTCTTTAAAAGGTAAAAAAGTCATGCTAAACTTCTGGGCAACATGGTGTCCTCCTTGTAAAGCGGAAATGCCTGCGATGGAGCAATTTTCCAAACAAATCGGAAAAGATGTCGTTATTCTAGCTGTTAATATTGATCCACAACTAGATGTCAAAGGATTTGTAGATAAAAATGGAATCACTTTTCCCGTACTTCTCGATACGGATGATAAGGTAAATGAAATGTATCAAATCATTTCTATTCCAACCACTTATTTTATTGACAGTAATGGGATTATTCAAAATAAATATACGGGTGCTATGCAGCATGCTGTAATGAAGCAGTTTACCGAAAATCTTAAATAAGCAAAAAGATGTTGGCTTTGGCCAATATCTTTTTTTATTTATAAAAAATCCAAAATTGAAATACGATTAAATTTTCAAAAAGTTGTAATAATTGCAACCGTTTGCGGGCATAATAACTGTTACAATAGGTACTAAGGAAGGTGATACGAATGAGAAAACCTAGAAAACGTTCCTTTGCAGAACTTGTATCAGAAAATAAAAGTCAACTACTGAAAGATCGAGCTGCAATGGAAAAAATTGAAGAACGCTTAGAAGAAAAACGCCTTGGTAAAGCTGAGTAGTAATCACATTGATTACCATTCATGATCTTCTCAAATTTGGACAAAATGTAAATAAGGAGGGATCATGACATGGGAAATCCAAAAAAAGATAGTAAACACTTTGCACCAAACCATATAGGAACTCAACCGCGTGGATTTGGAGGAAATAAAGGTAAATCAATGCAGGATACTTCCGGAAAGCAAGCACAAGTAATACAAACTAAAGGTGAATAATATTATGACTGTTAAAGACCTGTAGGCTTAGTGCCGCGGGTCTTTTTTGTTTGAAAAAAACATCCTTTTTTTTGTGATATTTTTGCTTCTTCGTAACAAACTATATCTGTATCATCAAGATCTTATGGAGGTATTACAATGGAATATAACAACAAACCAAAACCAGATGACCGTAGTGATAATGTAGAAAAATTGCAGTCCATGATTCAAAACACGGAAGAAAATATTCGAAAAGCAGAAGAATCGCTTCAGTTTACGGACAGTGAACAGCAGCGGCAGCAAATTGAAGCGAAAAATGAACGGAGAGAGGAAAGTTTAAATTCCTTCCGTTCAGAGGTTCAAGACGAAGCCCATGCAAACCGAAATCGAACCGAATAGAATTAAAAGACCTGTTTCTTTGAGACAGGTCTTTTCAATTGTTCTTGCAAAACCTCTTATTTAGTCAGTTTACGTTTGGTGTGGTAAGATAAAAAGGAAATTTTGATAAAGAAGTGATTATTATGAATCAACAAATTGTATTAAACAATCAATTAATTAACTGGGAAAAAGAACTGCACGAAAAAGGATTTATTACAGATGAAAATACATTAATTAATGCTTTATCTTTCGAAACCAATCCTGTGATTTTATCACAATTACTCGTATTAGCTGCATATTCACGGATTGGACAAAAAAAAGGGGATTCTTTAGCACAGGTTTGGATGGAAAAAGCAATTGAACTTGATCCCTCGAACAAAAAAGCAAAAGAATTCTTGATACAGGATGATTGGAAGAAGAAGCAGGACATACTCGGCATTTTAACGTTTCCATCGATAAGAGAAACGGATAATCGTACAGCAAAGAAGAAAATTGCCGAACAATACATAGAAATTTGTCAAACTTTTTTAGCGGATGCTGACGATCATTTACATGATTTATCGGCTATTTTGGATCAAGTATCTCCATCAGTAAATAACGACCTTTATGCTCAAATTAAAAGGCTTACTGACCTTCTTGCTTCTGCTATCGAGACAACGGTTAACCTTTTAAAAGCAGCAGAGGAATATGAACAGTCCATTACAGGCGTTTTCCATACCTCTACCTATTACGAAGATTTAAAAAACCATTTGACCAGTTTAGAAAAAATAAAACTGGAATGGCAGCAGCTTTTTCAAAAAGAAGAGGCGGTGGAAAAAACAACAGAAAATGCTCTTGATCAATTGAATGAAATGATCGGAATGGATTTGGTTAAGAAGCGGGTAAATGATTTTTACCGATTCTTAAAATACCAAAAACAGCGGAAAGAGCTGGGCTTTCATATCAAAGATGAACTGAGCTTAAATATGATTTTAACGGGTAATCCAGGAACCGGGAAAACAACCATTGCCCGGTTATTAGCAAAAATCTATCACGAGCTTGGGGTGCTGCCCCGTGCCGAAGTGGTTGAGACAGATCGCTCCCAATTAATTGGTGCGTTTGTCGGACAAACGGAAGAAAACGTTCGCGCAATCGTCGAACGCTCAATTGGCGGGGTTTTATTTATTGATGAAGCTTATAGTCTTAAGCGAGAGGGTCAAACAGGGAATGATTACGGACAAACTGCAATCGATACACTTGTTTCGCTAATGACAGGGAAAGAGTACGGTGGAAAATTTGCCGTTATAATGGCTGGGTATCCGGAAGAAATGCGCTCCTTTATTAATGCAAATCCGGGATTAAGAAGCCGTTTTCCTCAGTCAAATTTTATTCATTTACCGAACTATTCAAATGAAGAGTTAATCCTGATTGCAGAACAAATAGCAGCAGGGAATGATTATATCCTGACTAATGAGGCTAAAATCGAGCTGAACCATCGACTTGATCAAGAAAGAGTGGACGATTCCTTTGGAAACGCCAGAACTGCTCGGAATCTTGTAATGGATGCCATTTTTAAAAAAGGCTCATGTATACGGGTAAAAGACCAAGACATTTTGCAATTTACCTTATTAAATAAAATTGACTTCGTTATTGAAAAAAAAGAAAAAAACGATTCGGCAAACGAACAACTTAACCGTTTAATCGGACTTGATTCAATAAAAGAAGAAATGAAGTCGCTTGCTTCGTTCGTCACCATGCAGCAATTTCGAAGAAAAAAAGGACTTCCAACTGTTCCAATTCAGTTACATGCTGTTTTTACAGGAAACCCTGGTACAGGAAAAACGACGGTCGCTAAAATTTATGCCGAGCTGCTTCGGGAATGCGGTATCTTGAAAAGAGGCCATTTAATTGTGGCAAGCAGGGCCGATTTTGTAGCGGGATATGTAGGGCAAACCGCAGGAAAGACAAAGAAAAAGATTAGAGAGGCACTAGGAGGTGTCCTTTTTATTGATGAAGCCTACTCGCTTCTCGGACAAACCTCCGGTGATTTTGGAAAAGAGGTCATAGATACCCTCGTCGATGAGATGACAAAACATAATGAAAACCTGGTTGTGGTTTTAGCCGGGTATCCGGAAGAGATGGACAATCTTTTAGAAAGCAATCCAGGTCTTCGATCGCGATTTAAGAAATTTTTTCTTTTCCCTGATTATTCGTCAGAGGAGCTACTTTCCATTATGGATACATATGCACAAAGCTATCAATATGAATTAACAGAAGCTGCAAGCAATTTATTGCTGCGAACAATGAAAGAATTCGTGTTCAATGGGAATGGCCGATTTGCCACTAATCTGGTCGATGAAATGATTCAAGCACAAGCAATGAGGTTAATGACGGGTGAAGAAACAGACGATCTAGTTGAAAAGTCAAGTTTTATTGAAGAAGAAGATGTCAATAAAGCTTTAAAAAAACTGAAATAACCTACCACAAAAATGGGCTTTGAAAGGAAAAGTTGAAAATGGATAATTTATTTGTTTCAATTCGCGAAATTCAGCTTTATTATGCAGATACGGATATGATGGGTGTTATCTATCATGCGAATTACTTAAAGTACTTTGAGCTGGGCAGAAGCGGTCTGATTGAGGACATTGGGTATTCGTATGTTGCTATGGAAGAGGCAGGATACTATGCACCGGTTTACGATGTTCAGGTTACCTATAAAAAACCTTTACGTTATGGGGATAAGGCCTTTGTAAAAACTTGGATTGATTACAGCGATGGTATTAAGACCATTTATGCCTATTCTGTTGAAAATGGTGATAGAGATATATGTGTGGTAGGATCAACAACACATATCATTGTAAGGAAGGATAACTTTAAACCTGCTGCCTTTAAGAAAGTTTTCCCCGAGTGGTTTTTAAAGTACGAAGAAATTAAGAAAAAATAGTGATGCGGAGTGGTTTGGTTGGCATTTGGAATAAAAAAAAGCGAACTAATCGCCTGGAAACAGAAGATTGATCGTGGAGAAATTGCCTTTTTAACCCATTATTGGCTGGATGACAGATTTCCAGGCTCTAAAACGGTAACGAAAGTAGGATGTAATGATCTTGATAAACTAGCTGAGTGGGGCAAAAAATATGGATTAAAAAAAGAATGGATTCACATCAGACGAGATGGATACTCCCATTTCGATCTTATCGGAGATAGACAAAAAGACATTCTGGTGAAGGAAGGTCTTTTTGGCCATATTTTGGATACTTGATGTAGCTTTCAAATGGAGGTTAGTGTATTTTAAAGCTTGGAATCATTGGATTGGGTGATATTGCGTAGAAGGTCTATTTTCCCGGTATTAGCAGTATGAACGACATGGAATTACACCTATTTACAAGAAACGAAGAAAAACTTGAAGAAATTAGCCAAAGGTACCGATTTTCTAATATCCATTCAAGTTTAAAATTATTGATTAAAATACCTTTCCATCCGTATCTCACTAGAAATTCTTTACTCACACATGAAATATATGAAAAAATTGTTCGCGACTTAGAAAAAATATAATAAAAGCACACTGGGAAGTTTGTTCCGAGTGTGCTTTTTTAGATATTTGAACTCTGAAGTGTTCCATTAGCTTATACGTTTTTTTGATAATGGAAAACAGGTTCCTCGTATTCCGGCTGTAATTCAATGACTAGGTCATGTTCATCAAAGTACCATGCATCTTTTTCTTCAATATAAAAGGTAATACCGTCCTGTTCTGTTTTAACACTTAAATCAATAGGATCTTCATTGGTGATTCCGAGTGAAAAACCACTCTGTACCGTGCTGCAGCCACCATAACGAACAAAGAAACGAACAAAATCTCCGTTTACTAGACCAAGTTCATTTTTATACCAATCTGCTGCCTCATTAGTAATTTTAATATTCATGTGAATCTCCTTTCTTAGAGGTCTATATTTTTATTATATAAGAAGAATCTATCTTAATCGAGTGTTTCAACTTTATTATTTTTAATATAGCCCCGAATTAACGAAGCCATTGAAACATATGATCTTGAATTTCTTTGAATTTTGCACCTGGATTTGGAAGACCAAACGCACCGGCATTTTCTAATGGAACAACCCGGTAATTTTTAAACTTTTGACTCGAAACATACGTTGGATAAAAAGCAGGATTTGATAATTCTACCGAATCGCCTTTTTCCGATATATGCTTAGTGATGTCAACCGTTGCTAAGCCACCGATATCTTTATCGTCATTGGTTTGACCTGAAATAAAATTGCCTAATGAATAGACGACGAAAGTCTTCCTGCCATCCTTCGATTTAATCCATTCCATCGGCTCCAGAACGTGCGGATGAGATCCAAAAATGACGTCAACCCCTTCACCGGCAAGAAAGTTAGCTAAGTCTTTTTGATCATTATTCGGAATTCGTTGGTATTCAACACCCCAATGAATGCTCATAACAACCACATCAGCCTCTTTTTTGGCCCTATGGATTTCTTCTTTCATTCGATCAAGATTTATCAGATTTACAAGAAAATCTTTTCCATTTGGAATAGGGATCCCATTGGTCCCATACGTGTAGGAAAGAAAGGCAATTTTAATTCCATTTTTATCAATGATTCTTAATCGTTGCCTATCTTTTTCATCTGTAAAACTACCAACATGCGGCAAGCCAATTTTATTCAGATAGGAACTTTCGGAATCAATCCCTATTTCACCTCTATCCAATGAATGATTATTAGCTGTTGATACGATATCAACTCCCGAATGTACGAGAGCATCCGCGACTTCGTGGGGACTGTTAAACTTAGGATAAGTGGAAAGCCCCAGTTCGATTCCTCCCAGAAGACTTTCTTGGTTGGCTGTGAGAATATCCGGTTTTTGCAAAAGACTTTTCACATTTTCAAAAATTGGATCAAAATTAAACTGTTTACCATTAAATGCATCTTGATATACAACATCATGTATAAGCACATCTCCAATAGCACCAATCGTGATTTTTTCAGTTAAACCTCTTCCCATGTCAGATTGTTGTCTTAACGCATGCAGCTTCATTGGAGGGAAGGTCTCTAATACCTCTTTATTTTGTTGCTGTTGAATGAAAAGAGAAACCGCTAAGGCAATGCAAACCATAATAATTAATAATGACGGAATGATAACTTTTTTTTTCATACCTTCTCCTAACTATTAACGATAGTGAAACAAATACTTTTTTAGGATACTAAAAATAGTATAATATATTAATGTGTGATTTTTTCGATTTTTTCAAGCTTTTTTTAACCGGGAGGAAATAAATGTTTAAGATAACAGGCAGTGTGCACAAATTACTACAGGAATCAGTTAATAAGCTAAAACATACAGAAGATGAGGAGCTTTACTTACGATTGAGCATGGGGATTGGCTGAGGGGGGCAAAAGTTAAATCTGTCTCTGGAAGAGCGGACTATAAAAGGTGACCTAATTTTTGAGTTTGAAGAACTTAAAATAATTATCCACGAAAGAGATTTTGTCTATTTTGACCACACTAATCTTGATTATGTCAAAGATGTAGCAGGAAGAGGGTATTTTCGATTACTTAAAATATAAAGCGGCTGACTTTGGTCAGCCGCTTTTTTCCATATTTTCAGATTAATCTTCCATCGCTTCAAAAAAATCAATTAATTCATCAAAATTATGTGTTATTTTAATTGGCTGAAATACATTTTGTTCACTTATTTCACAAGAAAAAAATTCAATTACAAAGTCATTTTCTTGGGTTTTCTCGGAAACTAGGGTTGAAAAAATGTAATCTTGTTGAGGACTTAACATTTGAACCGCTCCTTTATAAGCTGGCTTTTATACTTTTATTGTAATAGAAAAATAGATGAATGAACGATGGTGAAATTGAATATTTCATGAATAAAAAATGGCTATAAAGAACCGTAGCGGTCCTTTATAGCCATTTAATTTTAGGTTCAGTTTTATTAATAATTCTTTTAATGTTGGCACGATGTCGATAGATCACAAATGCTGCCATAAAAGAAACCACAATCAATAAGGGGATGTCCCCAATGAAAATTGCATAAATAACAGCGCATATCCCTGCAAGCATGGAGGAGAGAGAAACAAATTTTGTTATGTATAAACTAATAAAAAAGACTAAAAGAACAGTTAAAAACATTAAGGGAGCATAATACAAAACCACACCGCCTGAGGTTGCAACCGCCTTACCACCGCGGAAACCGGCAAAAATTGGGTAAGTATGTCCTAAAACAGCAAACACTCCGACAATCAATGGGTTAATATCCAAATGAAAAAAATGGGTTAGAGATGCTGCAAGGGTCCCCTTTAAAATGTCGGCCATTGTTACGGCTAAACCAGCCTTGATACCAAGAACACGGAAGGTATTGGTTCCACCTAAATTGCCGCTACCATGCTGTCGTATGTCTGTGTTGTAAAAAACTTTTCCAATAATTAATCCGGAAGGGATCGAACCTAGCAAATATGCGAGGATCATGACTAAAATAATTTGAACCATTAATGATTTCTCCTTCTATAAAAAGATCCAGTCCTTTTATTTTACCATGTATTTACGAAAACACCATCTTTGCTTTTCGATAGAAGCCAAGTTAATCATTTCCCTAGACATTATGAATACAGTTCCAACCATAACAAAAAAATAGACCAGTGCCGGTCTATTTTTTTGTTTCAAAAGTTCGAACAATAAAAGGCTATTTTATTACAAAAATATGGAGAATTTTCAAATCATATGATAATTCATTGAATGAGTATTTTTGTAACTCTATAATTTAGGTAACGATTTTTTAGGGGGCTTGTGAGCTATGGAAAAACTGAATAAAAATGAAGAAAGCTATCGGGCTCTTGCAGAAAAGTATGAGGCAGTGATTTGCATTTTAGAAAAAAGAATACAGGAAGAGATGGCCAAAAATAAGCAAAAAGACCAAATCTTAATTAAACAATCAAAGCTTGCTGCTATGGGAGAAATGATTGCAACTATTGGTCACCAATGGCGCCAGCCGCTTACGAGTTTATCTATTTTAATACAAGATGTGAAAGAAACCTCTGAATTCGGAGAGATTAACAATCAATATATTGACCGATTTACTAGGGAATGTATGATTCAAATTAATCATATGTCAAATACCATCAATGATTTTCGGAAATTTTACCGCCCCAATAAAGAAAGGACTTCCTTTCCCCTAGCTGAATCGATTGAAGATGCCCTTTCAATCTTCTCTTCAAGCTTAAAAAACCATGATATCCAAGTGGAGTTTGAATACAGGGGGAGGCAAATGGCTTATGGTTTTCCAAATGAATATAGCCAGGTAGTTCTAAATATTCTAACCAATGCCAGAGATGCTTTTGTTAACCGTGAGATTAAAAATCGAAAAATACGAATCAAAATCACTGAAACAGAAGAGTATATAATTGCAGAATTTATCGATAATGCGGGTGGAATTGAAAAAGAAATCATCAACATGGTTTTTGACCCTTACTTTACAACAAGAGCTCATGGAACAGGGCTTGGGCTTTATATGACCAAAATGATTTTAGAAAATATGAACGGTCGTGTCAAGGTGGATAATACGGATGATGGTGCAAGTTTCAGTCTATTTGTTCCGAAAGCGACCTCAGTAATTATACCGGAACTTGCATCTGCTTTATAGGATATTACAATAAAAGCTTAGCTGCGTCCCAGCCCTTTCATATTCGAAGAGGTTTCATTATGTTTTTTTAGAAGAAAAAGGTAAAATAAAGAAAAATCTTTAAGGAGTGAATAGTATGGGCTTCGAAAATCCAAGCCGTGAAGAAATTGGAGCTATTTTAAAAAAAGCAAAAAAAATAGCCGTTGTTGGTTTAAGTGATAAACCTACCCGCACTTCCTATCAAGTAACCGAAGTAATGAAAAAAGCGGGCTATGAAATTATACCTGTTAATCCTACTGTAGATGAGGTGCTCGGTGTAAAAGCAGTTAAGTCTCTGAAGGATATTAAGGGTCATGTCGATATTGTAAATGTTTTCCGCCGTTCAGAGGAATTGTTTGATGTTGCCAAAGAGTTTGCTCAAATTGATGCCGATGTATTTTGGGCACAGCTTGGACTTTTCAATGAAGAAGCATATGAATTTCTAAAAGATAAGGGCTATACGGTTGTGATGGACCGCTGTATTAAAGTTGAACATGCTTTAACAAAATAGAAAAAACAAAAAACTGCCGAAATAAAATAAGGCAGTTTTTTCGTTTTTTTACCAATTCTAGATGATAAATTTTATTACAAAAATATGTTGTTTCGAAGAACGTATTTGCCAAATCGAAATAAATCGCTACAATTAAGCATAGACGCGTAAAGAACATGTGGTAAAATAGTAACGACAAACATTTGTTCTAATTAAAAATTCTTAAAGGATTATCGAATCTTTTAAACGAAAGATTTATGAACTATTTTTTTAAGCAATCAGAAGGATGTTTTCTTTTTGTAAGGAATGAAAGGGGTATTTTAGTGGCAAGAAATCAGCAAGCCTTTGATTATAATGATGATGCCATACAGGTGCTTGAAGGTCTTGAGGCCGTTCGAAAGCGTCCGGGAATGTATATTGGCAGTACCGATTCACGCGGTCTGCACCATCTTGTATATGAGATTGTGGACAATGCGGTTGATGAAGCCCTTGGCGGTTTTGGAGATCACATTATTGTTCGCATACACAAAGATAATTCCATTAGCGTCGTTGATAGAGGACGCGGAATGCCAACAGGAATGCATAAAATGGGGAAACCAACTCCTGAAGTTATTTTAACTGTTCTCCATGCGGGTGGAAAATTTGGCCAAGGCGGCTATAAAACCAGCGGCGGTTTACACGGAGTCGGTGCATCTGTTGTAAATGCATTGTCTGAATTGTTAACTGTTACCATCAAGCGAGATGGGTTCGTCTATGAACAACGCTTTGAAAATGGCGGCAAACCGGTTACAACTTTAGAAAAAATCGGCAAAACGAATCAAACAGGAACAACCATACATTTTAAGCCGGATCCAACCATTTTTTCGACTACTACTTATAATTTTGAAACATTATGTGAGAGGTTAAGAGAATCAGCATTCTTGTTAAAAGGATTAAAAATCGAGATTATCGATGACCGGAATGATTTTCATGAAGTCTTTCATTATGAAAATGGGATTGAAGCTTTTGTTGAGTATTTAAACGAAGAAAAAGACGTCCTCCACCCAGTTGTCAGCTTTGAAGGAACACAAAACAGCATCGAAGTGGAGTTTGCTTTCCAATTTAATGATGGTTATTCGGAAAATGTTCTATCCTTCGTCAATAATGTTCGGACAAAGGATGGCGGAACACATGAAGCCGGATCGAAAACAGCAATGACAAGAGTATTCAATGATTATGCCCGAAAGGTTTCTTTGTTAAAAGAAAAAGACAAAAACCTTGATGGTGCAGATATTCGCGAAGGCCTATCCGCAATCATTTCCGTTAGAATTCCTGAAGAACTGCTACAATTTGAAGGACAAACAAAGGGTAAATTAGGAACAAGCGAAGCCCGATCTGCAGTAGATGCAGTTGTTTCAGAACATCTTTCCTATTTCCTCGAAGAAAACCCTGATATTAGCTCCTTGCTTATAAAAAAATCGATTAAAGCCTATCAAGCCCGTGAAGCGGCAAGAAAAGCCCGTGAAGATGCCAGAAGCGGGAAAAAACGCAAACGTTCAGAGGCTGTATTATCAGGTAAGCTGACACCGGCACAATCACGTAATCCTCAAAAAAATGAGCTTTATTTGGTTGAGGGTGATTCCGCGGGAGGATCGGCAAAACAAGGACGTGACCGCCGATTTCAGGCTGTTCTTCCTTTACGGGGTAAAGTTATTAATACTGAAAAAGCTAAATTGGCCGATATCTTTAAAAATGAAGAAATCAATACGATTATTCATGCTATCGGTGCCGGTGTAGGTGCAGATTTTAATGTGGAAGATATTAATTACGATAAAATTATCATTATGACAGATGCCGATACGGACGGAGCACATATTCAAGTTTTATTGCTAACCTTCTTTTACCGTTATATGAAGCCGCTTATTGAAGCAGGTAAAGTATTTATCGCCCTTCCGCCTTTATATAAAGTGAGTAAAGGAACAGGGAAAAAAGAAGTGATAGAGTATGCCTGGAATGAGGATGAGCTTCAGGATGCGTTGAAAAAGGTTGGCAGAGGCTATATTATTCAACGTTATAAAGGTCTTGGTGAAATGAATGCCGACCAGCTTTGGGATACAACAATGGATCCGGAGACCAGGACACTCATCCGAGTAAAAATTGATGATATTGCTAGAGCAGAACGCCGTGTCACAACGCTTATGGGCGACAAGGTAGAACCGCGCCGTAAATGGATTGAAGGTAATGTAGCATTTGGTTTAGAAGAAGAAGACACCATTCTGGAAAATGAAAATATAACGATCGTTGAGGAGGACATTGAAGAATGAGTGCAAGTGAAAAATTCCGTGACTTACCTCTTGAAGATGTACTTGGCGATCGGTTTGGCAGATACAGTAAGTACATTATTCAAGAACGTGCTTTGCCGGATGCACGTGATGGCTTAAAACCCGTGCAACGAAGAATTCTGTTCGCAATGCACGTGGAAGGCAATACCTACGATAAAGGTTTCCGTAAATCAGCGAAAACAGTCGGGAACGTAATCGGTAACTACCACCCACATGGTGATTCCTCCGTTTATGAAGCAATGGTACGGATGAGCCAGGACTGGAAAGTTAGAAATGTCTTGGTCCAAATGCATGGAAACAACGGCAGTGTCGATGGTGACCCTCCTGCAGCGATGCGTTATACCGAGGCTCGGCTTTCAGCAATTGCTGCTGAACTCTTACGTGATATTGAAAAACAAACCGTTGAATTTATCCCAAACTTTGATGATACCTCAAAAGAACCAACCGTCTTACCGGCCATGTTTCCAAACCTGCTGGTGAACGGCTCTACAGGGATTTCTGCGGGTTATGCAACTGAAATTCCTCCACATCATCTTGGAGAAGTCATTGACGGCGTGATCATGAGAATGGATCAGCCTGATGTTTCTGTTGATGAGCTGATGACAATTATTAAAGGGCCTGATTTCCCGACAGGAGGCATCATTCAAGGTTTAGATGGGATTAAGAAAGCCTATGAAACTGGTAAGGGGAAAATCATTGTCCGCGGAAAAGCAGAGATTGAAGAAATTCGCGGCGGTAAGCAGCAAATTGTTGTGACAGAGATTCCATATGAAGTCAATAAAGCAAATCTCGTCAAAAAAATGGATGAGTTCCGCCTCGACAGAAAAGTAGAGGGTATTTCTGAAATTCGTGATGAAACAGACCGTACTGGTCTCCGTATTGTCATTGAATTAAAAAAAGATGCCGATGCTGAAGGTGTTTTAAACTTTTTATATAAAAATAGTGATCTTCAAGTTACCTATAATTTTAATATGGTCGCCATCCATAAAAAGCGGCCAAAATTAATGGGGCTCAGAGAATTACTTGACGCCTATATTGAACATCAAAAAGAAGTCGTCACAAGAAGAACACAATTTGAACTGAATAAGGCAAAAGAACGGCAGCATATTGTTGAAGGATTAATGAAGGCTTTATCAATCCTCGATGAAGTGATTGCCACCATCCGTGCTTCAAAGGATAAACGTGATGCGAAGGACAACTTAATTGCAAAATATGGTTTTACAGAACTACAGGCTGAAGCAATTGTCTCTTTACAGCTTTACCGCTTAACAAACACAGACATTACCGCGTTAAGAAATGAAGCGGAAGAATTAGCGAAAAAAATCGAAGAATTTACCGGCATTTTAGCAAGTGAGAAAAAACTATTCTCCGTTATCAAAAAAGAATTAAAAGACGTGAAAAAACGCTTTGCCGATGAGCGCCGTTCCAAAATTGAAGCAGAAATCGAAGAGATTAAAATTAATCTTGAAGTCATGGTCCCTAGTGAAGACGTAATTGTCACAGTTACTAAACAAGGTTATGTAAAACGTACAAGCGGGCGATCGTATGCAGCTTCAAACGGGCAAGATTTTGCAATGAAGGATTCAGATCGTCTGTTAGAACAGCTCGATTTGAATACAAAAGACGTTTTACTTCTATTCACTAATAAAGGTAATTACTTATTCTGCCCAGTCCATGAACTTCCTGATATTCGTTGGAAAGATCTTGGTCAACATATCGCCAATATCATTCCAATTGAACGTGACGAAGAAATCATCCAAGCCATTCCAGTAAAAGATTTTGAGACAGAAGCCTTCATCGTTTTTATCACAAAAAATGGAATGGTCAAGAAAACAGAATTAAAACAATACAAAGCGCAGCGATACTCTAAACCACTTGTCGGTATTAATTTGAAGGATGATGATCAGGTCATTGATGTTCATCTTACAGATGGGTCAAAGGAAGTTTTCCTCATTACGCAATTCGGTTATGCATTATGGTTCCATGAAGAGGAAATTAGTATCGTGGGTGTACGTGCTGCCGGTGTAAAAGGAATTAACTTAAAAGATGGGGACACGGTGGTAGGCGGCAAAATCCTTACCCCTGAAAGCGATCAAACCATTGTTATTTCTACACAGCGCGGGGCCGTGAAGCGAATGAAATTGAAAGAATTTGAGAAAACTTCACGTGCGAAGCGTGGGGTTGTTATCCTACGCGAACTTAAAGCAAATCCTCATCGCGTAATGGGCTTTGTTGTTGCCCATAATCAAGACATTATTTTTATTCAGACAGAAAAAGGACACATTGAATCGATAAAAGCGGAAGAAATTCGTTTTAGTGACCGCTACTCAAATGGATCCTTTATCTTGGATGAAGGGGATCATGGTAAAGTTACAACTGTTTGGAAAGTAGAAGCAGAGGAAAAACCTGTAGAATAATATTTGAGTTGAGGTTGACTTCATTAAGTCAACCTTTTTTTTCATTTTTTTTCCTAAATTGGGCATGATAGAAACTATCAGATTTTGGAGGGGATCATGATGAAAAAAGAGATATTAATAATTGCTGCTTCGTTCTTTCTCACATTACTTTCTACGATAACAGGTGTTTATGCAATTGAGGAAAAATCCAAAACACTCACCATTATAAAAAAAGAAACAGACATTACGGGTGATGGACAAAATGAGATTATCTCTCTAAAGGGTGTTCCCTATCAGGATAAAGATTCTTTTTTGAAAAAGATTTATATTGATATATCCGCTTCCAACGGTAAAACGTTTCATTTTCCTTTGGAGAGTGGTTCGAAAGCTTCACTCCAGCTGGTTGATCTAAACCATGACGGCGTAAAAGATATATTTGCCAATGTCCTAACAGGAGGAAGCGGTAAAATTACCATTAACTATGTATACTCTCTTAAGGATTTTATCCTTACCAATTTGACTGTTCCTGAACCCTTAGAAGTGGAAAGTCGATATGTTGATGGCTATAAGGCAACAATAAATTTAACGGAAACAGGGAAAACGTATATGTTTGACTTAATGGATCGAAAAAAATATTATGAAAAGCTCGGCGTTTACCATTATGGAAAATTAAATGAACCGACTGAATTAACAGTGAATCCGTACAGCACCTTAATACCTGTTCACATCAAAGGGGAAGAAATGGGGTTAAAAGGGATCCAAAAAATAACTGGAATTGCAAACGCTGATACGATTGCCTATGTTGAAACCTTTTGGTCTAACGATAACGGCAAGTGGACACTAGTGAATGCGGATGTACAAAAAGAAGCGGCACAAAAATAGGCTTGGATATGCAGATTCCGCTGCTTATTGAGAACTTTATTTAAATTCTTAAACACAGGATTTCCTGTGTTTATTTGTTTTTCTACTCTTAAAAAACCTCTTTGAACAAACTTTTCTCTTTACATATTCAAAATTGACGGATAAAAAAATGGGTAATATACTTAGGTATGTAAATATATTAGTAACCTAACTATTTGTATTAGAAATGAAAATCGAGGTGGTAAAAATGGCTGATTTGGAGAGTGCCACAGCTCAAAAACTTTTAAAAGCGTTTATGCAATTCAGAAAGACGGGATGGCATGAAAAGAAAATAGCCGGTTATAATCCGAGCGAATTTAAGGTTCTTGTGACGATTAAGCATGGAACAGAGGAAAAAAGCGATATGAAGATTTCTGAAATTAGTCAAAAATTGCATGTGACTCCACCAACTGTGACGCAAATCATAAATGTCCTAGAAAAAGATGGTTTGGTTGAACGTTCGACCGATACAGAAGACAGACGTGCTGTTAAAATTAAACTCACGCAAGCGGGTATGGCAGTCACAGAACAAGCAAAAAAGGCGTTTTCTGAAACCTTTTCAGGATTAATTGATTATTTGGGGGAAGAAGAAAGTGAACAGCTGGCTAATTTATTATTTAAAGTTCAGCACTATTTTAATCAACTGAGTAACCATTAAGAATGGAGTTGAAGAAACTTGATTAAATTAAGCAAATTTTTAAAGCCCTTTGGATTATCGATTGTGGTTGTTCTCGTCCTTGTCCTTTTGCAATCCTTATCTGAACTTTATTTACCAACGTTAATGTCAGATATCGTCGATAAAGGTGTAGTCACTGGTGATACCCATTATATTTGGAAAATTGGCGGTTTTATGCTGTTAGTTGCAGCAGTTGGAATGGTGTGCTCCATCACTGCTAGTTTCTTTTCAGCAAAAGTTGCTTCCGGTTTCGGAAAATCGCTTCGAACTAAAATTTTTTCACATGTTGGTGATTTTTCCCTACAAGAATTCGATAAGATCGGAACAGCATCACTCATAACACGAACCACTAATGATATTACTCAAGTACAGCAAGTATTAGTAATGATGCTAAGAATGATGGCGATGGCCCCAATGATGTGTATCGGCGGGATTATTATGGCTTTCTCTAAAGATGCGAAGCTAACGTTAGTTCTTGCAGTTGCTATCCCCATTTTAATATTAGCAATTGTTATTATTGCAAGAAGCGGGATCCCTCTTTTCAAAGTAATTCAAATCAAACTTGACAATCTGAATCGTGTCTTAAGGGAGAATTTAACGGGCATTCGCGTTATTCGCTCTTTTAATAGGGTGGAACATGAGAAAAAACGCTTTAATGAAGCAAATTTTGATTTAACTTCAACTGCTATTAAGGTAAATAAAATCATGGCCGCAATGATGCCAATCATGATGGTCGTCCTTAATCTTACAACGGTAGCGATAATTTGGTTTGGCGGAATTCGAATTAGCAACGGTCACATGCAGGTGGGTGATATGATGGCATTTATTCAATATGCTATGCAAATCATGTTCTCGTTCATCATGTTGTCAATGATGTTCGTCATGATCCCGCGTGCTTCCGTTTCCGGGGTAAGAATTAACGAAGTACTTGAAACAACAGCGGATATTAAGAATCCGGCTGTATCTGCCAAAGGGGAAGGTAAAAAAGGGCTAGTCGAATTTCAAAATGTTACTTTTAGCTACCCAGGTGCTGAGATGCCGGCGATTTCAAATATCTCTTTCTCGATGAAACCGGGGGAAGTGACAGCCATTATTGGCGGAACGGGCTCGGGGAAATCTACGCTAATTAATTTAATCCCGCGTTTTTATGATGTTGATAGTGGCAAAGTTCTTGTTGACGGTGTCGATGTTCGGGTAATGACACAAGAGAGCTTACGAGAAAAAATTGGCTTCGTGCCGCAAATGGCGGTTCTTTTTACCGGAACGATTTCAGAAAATATTCGCTTTGGGAAAGAAAATGCAACCGACGATGAAATACTACATGCTGCAAAAATTGCGCAAGCATCTGAATTTATTTTAAACATGCCGGATGGATTTGATGCAGTTATTGCTCAAGGGGGAACAAATGTTTCGGGCGGACAAAAGCAGCGTTTATCGATTGCGAGAGCCCTTGTCAGAAGGCCGGAAATCTATATTTTTGATGACAGCTTTTCCGCTTTGGATTTTAAAACTGATGCCAAGCTCCGTGCTGCTTTAAAAGAAGAAACTCTTGATTCGACCGTATTAATAGTGGCACAACGGGTAAGCACAATAATGGATGCTGACCAAATCATTGTCTTGGACAATGGAGAAATTGCCGGTATCGGTAAACATCGTGAACTTATGGAAACAAGTGCGGTATATCGTGAAATTGTGATGTCACAGCTTTCAGAGGAGGAAATCGCATGAGCAAAGAGTCCAATAGTTTTAGACAAGGACCGGAACAAAGAAGACCGGGAGGTCCAGGTGGTGGATTCGGTTTTGGTGGCGGAGGCATGATGCCTGTCCAAAAAGCAAAAGATTTTAAAGGAACGTTAAAAAGATTAATTAGCTACTTAAAACCTCATTCATTACAACTATTAGCTGTTTTATTAACTGCAATTATCAGTACCGTGTTCTCCATAGTCAGCCCTAAGATTATGGGGAAAGCTACAACCAAGCTATTTGAAGGATTAATGTTGAAGTTTAAAGGTGTACCAGGTGCAAAAATCGACTTCGATTATATCGGGCAGATAATCCTACTTTTAATCGGACTCTATATATTAAGTGCAATCTTTGCCTATATCCAACAATATATAATGGCAGGGGTAGCGCAAAAAACGGTATTCAATTTGCGCAAAGAAGTGGATGAAAAACTTAACCGTTTACCTCTAAAATATTTTGATTCCCGTACGCATGGGGAAATCCTTAGTCGTGCCGTGAACGATGTTGATAATATTAGCACTACTTTGCAGCAAAGCATGACTCAGCTTATCACTTCGGTCGTTACGATTATCGGCGTTATCATCATGATGCTTTCAATTAGTCCATTAATGACCCTTATTGTAGTGGTGACTCTGCCGTTAAGCTTTGTAGCTACTGCAAGTATTGCCAAAAAATCGCAACAATTTTTTAAAGGACAACAAAAGGCTCTAGGCCAATTAAACGGACATGTGGAAGAAATGTATACAGGTCACAAAGTTGTTAAGGTTTTTGGACATGAGAGGAAATCAATCGAACAATTTGAAAAAATCAACGAGACCCTTTATCAATCAGGTTGGAAAGCACAATTCGTCTCTGGATTGATCATGCCGTTAATGTCGTTTGTTAATAATATTGGCTATGTGCTCGTATCGGTAGCAGGTGGTATACTCGTTACCAAAAGGTCTATTGAAATAGGGGATATTCAAGCCTTTATTCAATATGCTAGACAATTTGCTCAGCCAATTACACAAACAGCGATGATTGCAAATGTAATCCAATCCACAATAGCTAGTGCAGAACGTGTGTTTGAGATTTTAGACGAATTAGAGGAAGTTCCCGAGGCCGTTAATGCAAAAGAGATTCCTAATCCAAACGGTGAAGTAATGTTCAAACATGTTTCCTTCGGTTATGAGGAAAAAGAAATGTTAATTGAGGACATGAATATTGATGTAAAACCAGGTCAGACCGTTGCCATCGTTGGACCGACGGGAGCCGGAAAGACGACGCTCATTAATTTATTGATGCGCTTTTATGAAATCAACTCGGGGACGATTTTTATCGACGGGATTGATATTCGGGATTTAAAACGGGAGCACTTACGTAATTTATTCGGAATGGTCCTACAGGATACATGGCTATTTAATAGCACAATTCGCAACAATATTGCTTATGGAAAAGAAGGATCTACAGAAGCGGAAATCATCGAAGCGGCTCAAGCAGCAAATGCAGATCACTTTATTCGAACACTTCCGGATGGGTATGATACAATTCTAAATGAAGAAGCTTCTAATATTTCGCAAGGTCAAAAGCAATTATTAACGATTGCTAGGGCTATTCTTGCTGACCCGGCCATCCTTATCCTTGATGAAGCAACGAGCAGTGTTGATACACGTACGGAAGTGCAAATACAGAAAGCAATGAAACATTTAATGCATGGCCGCACGAGCTTTATCATTGCACACCGGCTTTCCACCATTCGTGATGCAGATTTGATCCTCGTTATGAATAATGGAAGTGTAATTGAAAAAGGAAATCATATTGAACTTCTTGAAAAAGGCGGATTTTACGCTGATTTATATAACAGTCAGTTTGCTGGTCGGGACCAGGTTAAAGATGCAGGTTAATGAATGATGGTTAGGCGTTCGGAAAGTCTTCAGGCTTTCTGAACGCTTTTTTTAAAACCTTTTGATCGGGACATTCTATCTTTGAAATCTGTTTTCAATAAAAATCCTACCAAGTAGGGGTAGTACCAGCGAAGCTGTCACCACCCGCAATAAGGAAATGTCAAGATTACAGTATGTTGTTAAAGTTTAATACTTTCACACGCATTCCCCCGTCCTGTTTTGGATGGAGGTAACATAAAGTTGTTAACGTTAAAACTACGCCTTAGTACACTACATATAAGCCTCCTTTAATGGAATTTGACATGGATATCTTTTTTGTAAATGTAACGATTTATTTGTAATTAAGTAGCCCCTTAAATTCAATATCATTTTAAATGAAAATTCTTCAGTGGACTCATAACCACAAAAGCAACTGACCATTCTTATCTACTTCAAATGTATAGCAAAGCCTGGGATTCGTTTTCAATCAGCCAATACTAATGTAGCTGAAACCCTTTAAATCCCCTTATTTTAGTTTACCAAATTTCAGATTTAACCGGTTAGCTGTAATTACTTTAAGCAAATCAATAGAAAACAGGGTTACCATGAACGGTGGTTTATAGTTAAAATTGAGGTGAAACGAATGACTCAGTAACATCCGGAAAAAAGATGGAATCTAAATATTGACAAGGGGTACCATAATAAAGTACTTGATTATATTGTAGATAGATGGATTCGAATTTGATAAAGATGGAGGAATCCAACAACTGAGGAAAACACCCGAAAAATTTGCGGCCACCATAAAAGATGGCTGTTAAGGCAAGTTTAGCTTCACGTTCGAAAATCAAGAAGCGTTTTTTAGAGGAATGTTCATCAAATTCTTCTCCACTTATGTGAAATAATCCATTGATTGAACTATAGACTTGTTGGATTGCTTCTTCACCGGCTTTCGTCCATCTGCTTTTATCATAGATATAACCGTCATTATCCAATGGTGTTTGAAATTGATCAAGCCCTGTCGTACCGGATATGAATGAGTTTTCATCATGATCTAGTCCAATATTAACAACATGCTTAATGACAAAAGGGGTTCCAAACTGAATCAATGCACTGGGATGATCTAAAGCCCCATCCAAAACATAAATGGGGACTCTCAGGTAAATAGACTCTCCTCATCACGCCATAACAATGCGTCGAATTTCCCTTGGTCATAATCAAAATTACTGCAAAAACTACATCCATGAGAATGAAAGATATCTCGAACTGCCCCAAAGTACGCTCTTTTTCCTTCAATTTCTGTTTGTAATTGAATCATCTTTACTTCACTCCTGTATAAAAGGTCAGATACTATTCTTAATCAGAAAAAGAATAAAATACCCAGTTTTCAATGAGGAATTGGAAAATGTTATTTTCGCTATTTTTATATGCTTCGAATAACTTCAGGGAAGTAACAAATCCTAATGAGCAAAGGAGGTGCTTATATTGTCAAACCAGCAACGTACTAATGGCGAGAAACAAAGAGGGCAACCGGGGTCAGGATCGAAGTACCATGAGGTTCATGCAGGAAAGGTTACCGGTTACGGACAACCTGATACAAACAATGAAAGGCTTACAAATATAGCGGATAAGCCTTCAATATAATTTATTATTTCGCGCCCTTAGCGGCGTTTTTTCTGTTATAAAAATAAGGACATTTAAAGGATAGTGAAAGGAATGGAAGTAAATTCTGACTATACCTCCTATAATCCAGGAGATGTTGTCTACGTCTTTTATCGAAATCCGCATACACAGGACGTTGCAAATGTTCAAGAAGCGGCAGTTGTGAATAATCCGGAGAATCCTGGTGAATTGGCGATATTTCTGTATGAAACATATTATCCTCTAACAAATGAAATGGCTGTTTACGCAAGTGAGGATGATGCGTTGCAGGCCTATGAACAGTATTTTGGATATGAATAGAATGGAGATTATCACATGAATAAACCATTTACGCCACAGCTCGTTTACTTTGAACCAGCTGCATTGGAATATCCACTTGGTAAGAAACTGAAGGACAAATTTGAAAAAATGGATGTGGAAATACGCTACACCACTTCACATAACCAAGTCAGAAACCTACCGGGTGATACTGATTTTAAAAGGTATAGGATTGCAAAATCTACATTAGTGGTTGGGGTAAGAAAAACACTTAAGTTTGATACATCTAAGCCTTCGGCAGAATATGCAATTCCTTTTGCAACAGGATGTATGGGTCATTGCCATTATTGTTATTTGCAAACGACAATGGGGTCAAAGCCTTACATTCGTACATATGTAAATGTGGAAGATATTTTAGATACTGCTGATCGGTATATGGAAGAACGAGCACCGGAAATCACACGATTTGAAGCATCTTGTACATCTGACATTGTTGGACTCGATCATCTTACACATACATTAAAGCGAGCTATTGAGCATTTTGGGAAATCGGAGTATGGCAAGCTGCGTTTTGTGACAAAGTTTCATTATGTTGATCATTTACTGGATGCTAAACATAATGGAAAAACAAGATTTCGTTTTAGTGTCAACTCAGATTATGTGATAAAAAATTTCGAGCCTGGCACCTCTTCATTAGCGAAACGGATTGAGGCAGCAGGAAAAGTAGCAAGAGCCGGATACCCATTAGGGTTCATCGTGGCACCTATCTACCTTCATGAAGGATGGGAGAATGGATACTATCATTTGTTTGAACGGCTAGATGCCGAGTTACCGAAGGATGCAAGGGACGATATTACTTTTGAATTTATTCAACATAGGTTCACTAAACCTGCAAAGAAAGTGATTGAAAAGAACTACCCAATGACTAAATTAGAGCTGGATGAGTCATCGAGAAGATATAAATGGGGAAAATATGGCATTGGCAAATATATTTATCAAAAGGAAGAAGAAGAGGATATAAAAAGTCACCTTTATTCTTATATGGAAAAGTTTTTTCCAAATGCTAAATTGGAATACTTCACCTAACAATCATATTAATTTATGTTAAGACACAAGCGTTTCCGAAATGTTGGCGGTATCCCCTAATAAAAACAGCTTCGAGGGAAGTAATCAGTAAAGAAATGTTACAAAAGAATAGGCTCGGAAGACATTCGAAGAGAAATTAATGAAGGCCTCAATGTTGTAGAGAATTGGAACTCCGCCAACGGCTTTATTTTTTACGGAAAAGGTGGAGAAATTTCAACAAATAGATTGGAAGACCAAGAGGTTGCCGTTCTTTCACTGCATTTATTACATTGTCTCGTGTTTATTAATACATTAATGATTCAATCTGTTTTATCGGAAAAGAAGTGGCTGGATATGATGACACCTGAAGATTTGAGAGCGTTAAGTCCCCTTATCTATAGCCATGTAAATCCCAATGGCATCTTTAAATTGGATATGATGGAACGAATTCCAATCGAAGAAAGGTAATCAGAAATAGGGAACCCTTTACATTTTTAATTTTCTTCTTTATTGAGGGTAGTAACAGCTGCTGGTACTACCCCAAGTCATGCTGATTTAAAATGAGTCCCAGCAGTATCATCAGCGGGGAATTGGATTTTGATTGGATTTTGACCGGATTTTTCCAAAAAAGTGAAGAGAGGTTCTGCAAATAGCTGCAAGAAAAAAATCCTAAAACATCGCTTAATTTGCAGCGAAAGTATTAAAAAAAGGAACTATCAAACATAATAATGTTATGTAAACTAATCAGGTTAAGAAATTGTAAAATCAGGAACAAACAGCAAAATAATTTGGTTATTGACCATAAAATACAATTAAAAACAAATAATCAAAAACCCGACGCAAAAACTGCTGTAAAGTGATTTAATGATTTTGGAATTCTCTAATCCATAATTGATCAAATCCAACTGGCATCACCAAAATGAAAGAACATCAAATATTAACTAAACAACTTTAGTTATAATAACTCAAAATTTAAATTCTGTCTCATTATCTTAAGTATACTTGCCTAATGAGACAGTTTTAGTTTCCCGGCGTTTAACTTCCTAGAATTTATATTATGTTAACTGAGAAAAAATCCAAGCGTACCAATAACTTATCCCCTCAAGTTCATATAATATTTAATATTTTAATATAATTATTCGTTCCGTTCCGATAACTTCTATGGACGTCTCAATAAGTTCCATGTACGTCCCATAATTTACGGGTACGTCCTCATAAATGAAATTTTGGAGGTCTTTAACGGATGAATTTTACTGAAGCAGCCGATGATTTTCTCATGTATTTGGAAGTGGAAAAAAATTACTCAAAAAACACGCTTCTATTTATTACCTAAAAATCAAAAAATCCTCTGTAAAAAAACACCAGCGACTCAACCGTACTGATGTTTTTTTGACATTTTATTAAAGTAATTTTCCTAAATAATACGGCATTTGACATCGCCACCAAACCCAATCATGCGAAACATCTTCGCCCCACTCATCAAACCATGCTTGAATTTGTTTTTCTTCAAAGGCTTCTTTTAATGTAAAGTATGAAGGCAGCCCATCCTGTTCCCAATCACCCAGCCCGGTACAAATAATGATATCTGCTGAACGATATCGATCAATAAACCAGCCGTTATTTTGATTCCATATGTAATCACTCGGTGAATTTTCGTATACAAGAGGATCATTTCCGTAATCCCCAAGAAAGAAACGCACATCGTAAACACCGCTAAGTGCAACGGTTGTTTGGAAGACATCCGGATGTCTCAAGAAAAAGTTCAACGCATGATATGCCCCCATACTACACCCCGTTGTCATCATTGGATCAAACCAACCTGTTTTATGTTTAATAAATGGAATAGCTTCTGAAATCACATAACGGTTATATGCATCATGAGCTAATGCACGGTCATGCGCCGGTTTTGAGTCGTGCAGCCAACTTTCGCTATCTATACTAGCCAAAGTAAAAAACTGAACTTTTCCGGATTCAATAAAGTCATGACACACATCAATCATTCCAAAATCATAGTATTCAAAATGCGTCCCTCCAGATGAAGGAAAAACTAAGATTGGCATGCCACTGTGTCCATATCTGTTCAACGGCATTTCACGCCCTAATTCGCCACTCCAATGGTTTAAATGTTCTATATGCATAGAAAAATCTCCTATCCCTATACGTTTACAATGCTGCAATTTTTTCGTTCATGTACAAAACGGATAATGTCATCGACTTCTTCCTGCGAATCTGCATTAATCGCATAAAATTGATTTCCTTGGAGTTCCGCAAACGCATCTGGCATGCGCTGTTCAAACTTCACACGGTCGCCAAATCGTTCATAAATAGCATTCGTATCATGTTTATACTCATACGCATCACGCTGTGTTACACCAACACAAAACTGGTTTTCGGCATCGGACTCCTTAAATTCTCCTCCTGTCACAAGAGAAGCATATTGAGCAAATAAATCAATGGAGTACGCGAAATTGTACATATCAATCGTGTATCCGCCAGCCAAGCGGTTATTATATTCAAGTGCAACATAATCCCCATCTTCTAATTTAAAAAACTCAATATGGAAAAAGCGTTCTTTCATGCCAAAAACTTTCACAATCGCCTTTCCATAAGTTTCGAGCTTTGGATCAATTTCTTTTTGAATCACATAAGCTAAATCCAACTGACCCTTAACGAGTTCCAGAGTCGGCACATTATATGTAAAGCTTGTTTGGAAAACAATGTTCCCTTTCTGATCCACTAAACCATCAAATGTACAAAGCACGCCTCCTTCGACATATGGTTCTAAGAAGTACACTTGTGCTTCTCCCCATTCTTCTTCAAAATGACGTACAGCCTCTTCTGAACTTAATTTAAAGGTTGCAGCTGATCCCACTCCATTATCTGGTTTAGCGATAACTGGCAGTCCTAATTCATCAATGGTTTTAGATAACTCCTTTTTAGTTTTAACGATTCTTCCATCTACAACAGGCACATCTGCTTTTTTAAACAGCTTCTTCATTTCAGATTTATATTTAACTTTTTTCAAGTCATTCGTTTTATTGCCGTACACGTTAAATTGCTCACGCAACTGCGCATCAAGTTCTAACCAGTATTCGTTATTGGATTCAATGCGCTCAATTGGACCATGTTTATAAAATAAAAATGCAACAGCACGTTTCACTTCATCTACATCTTCTAAATTATTCACACGATAATATTCTGTTAAAGCGTTTTGTAATTCGGAACTTAATTGGTCATATGGCTCTTCGCCAATTCCTAAAACATTGACACCTGCGTCTTTTAAACGATGAGCAAATGACTGAAAATTACCTGGATAATATGGTGATATCAAAATATAATTCATAAAAAAGCTCCTTTCTCAAAATCAAAAAATTCATTATTTTCACAACTAAGGTACAATTATTTCAATTTAAAATCAATCTAAACTTCCAAAAATATCTAAAAAAGTGATAGATTCCTCCCATGATCTAATTCAGTCAAATATAATTATTCAGTTCATTCAAGACCACTTCTCACTTAAGAAACGTAAACATTCTGGCAGGTGTTTTGCCCAAGCTTTTTCATCATGTTTTTCATCCGCAAAAATATTTAAACGAATGCTATCAATTGGAATAGAGCCTTTTATCAGTTGTTTATAATACTTAAGCGAGCAATCGATATATGCCTGCTTCATATTACCATACATCAATTGTCGATCGGCATCATCGCCTTCCTGAGTCCCAACTTGAATGTACACGCGTTGTTCAGGATCCAACTCTTCTCTAGCAATATAACTGTCAAAGGCTTTATTTGTAATCCAATTGGCTAAAGAAAAAATGCCTAAACCACCAATTTGATTTTTATATTCAATACCCATAAAAGCCGAAATATTTCCTCCAAGTGAACTGCCAATCATCGCTGTATGATATTTATCCGATTTAGTTCGGTAATGCTTATCGATAAACGGCTTCACGACAGTCATGACAAACTTAGCAAACTCCACGCCTCTTCCGCCTAGTTCATTATCTTCAGGAAGTGGGCTTTCAGTAATTTTCCAAGGCGTATATTCATTAATTCGATCTTGTTTAGCGTTATCTATCCCAACAACAATCATCTTCGGTAAAAAGGGGTTTAGTTTAATTGCCGGAATAACTTTCCATGAATACCCGCTATAAGCTTCACTACTGTAGAAAACATTTTGTCCATCATGCATATAGACAACTGGATAATTTTTAGCCTCATCTTTATCATAATTTTTTGGCAATAAAACACGCACTCGACGTTTTTCATTTTTATAAGACATATGTAATTGATGTGTTTCTAGTTTTAAATAAAAATAGGATTGATTCATTTTACCTTCCTCGCTACTTTGATATTACATTAAATATTGGAAGTTCTACTTTAGAAAAATCCAACTGCTGAAGTTCTTCTAATGAATAAGTGTTTGATAAATATAAATCCCACTGGGCAGATATATCTTCAATAACTTTATATACCTCGCTGTTATAAAAATTATAATCATCCATATATTTCATATAATATTTATCACACCAATTACAAATTTGTTGATGTGAAAATTTGTTACTGCTATTTACTACACCCAACAATAATTCAACTAAATTTCTTTATTTAACTCTAAGTCAATCTCAATAAACTTTGATTCTGACCAACTGCCTACATATTTGTTCTTGCCCACCAGTTACCACCTCGGTCTGTAAATGCAATTTGTAATTAATTCAACATAAATAAATTAGATTCCTTCTTCAACAAACTTTTGCTTCTTCGAAAATGTATTCTGACATATTAACACCTACTAAGAAAATTTCTTAACAAGACGACTCAGTATTTAAATTCGCTTTATTAAAGAGAAATCCTTCTTGCACTAAACTCCCACGTTAGGACAATAAGAAAAAAAGACCGCCGCAGCGATCATCACCTTTAGCTAAGGCACCCGTTTGTTGAATAAGGAATTTTATTCGTGACTTAAACTTTCAAGTTTTGCAATTGCCCTTTTGTCAGTATTTCTAATCCAAATTACTTCGTGATTAACAAATACTATAGGCGATTGTAATCGCAGTTTTCCAAACTAATTATTCTTATAATCGAAAGCATCTTTAAAAATAGACAAAAGATTGAGTAACTTATGCCCTTTAATTAAGTCACGTTTAGCTTCTTCTAACATACGAGCCATTCCTTCTTTGTCTTCGCCTTCAGGGTCAAAAGTAAACGGTTTTCCAGTATGTGGGCGTTTGAATGTAAACTTCTCACCTGTATCACAAGACTCAAATGCCTTAGTAAAAAAGGATACACGCCACTCCGCACTTTCTACATCTTCTAAGGCAAAGTTATATTGTTCTTGAAGGAATAGAACAAACTCTAAGAACTTCTCATTAGATAACCCTCTAAAGATTCCTATCAAAGAATCACGTTTAGTCATATAAACTCACCACCGAAGAGGCTATAACCCACCCAGGTTTCCAGTAAAGCGTATCCAAATGATATACATCGATATTTAGGTATTCTCCAAGCCTTCTGGCAAAAGTGGATTTTCCGATACCAGCGGACACTCCAATAACCAATATACGTTTCATCGATACGCCATCCCTCTAAGATTAATGATGAAAGTGTTGCTTTTACATTCCATTCTTTTGCTCTCTGGAATCCAATGTTAATCGCTTCTTTTAGCGTTATTTCACCATCTGAAGCAATTGCTTCATGACCAATCAAATTTACAAAAACTAAAAAAATAACTAACAAACAAGAGATTTTTTTTAAAATACTCAAAATTACCACCATCCCATCAATAAATAAGCACATTAATCCTATGATTAATGTGCCTAATAGGATGGAGTAAATACTTCGTTATACCCATTTAGATTCCAATATAACAAACAAAGTACTCCTTTTATTTAGAGAATCCTTCTTCAAGTAAACTCCCGTTAGCCATCCATGAAGCGCAAAATCAGCGCTTCACCACAGAGAATGAAAATGGTAAGGAAGTGTCAATACTGATACTGACCTTAATCCAGTCAACCAATTCATAGACTTATTAATTAACGCTCTCCTCTTTTTTTTAACGATTGAGCAGGGTCTTCTTAAGTATTGTCATTTTACTAATCTTGAGGAAACTTATTTTCATGGTAGTGGAACAAGAAAAAGAGCCGCAGCTACGACTCTTTGATTCACTCAAGCCTTCGTTGAATAAGAAAGCTAATTTTCGTGTATTATCAACCCAGTATTATTTACTTTTTCAAAATTGTAAATTGTCTCTCCAAAAGGTGGACCCTTAATCAATTATCAGTGCTTTTCTCAGTTAAGCACTCTTCTTCCGGCTTAATGTTAACCTGTTTCCACTCTTCATTGATTACTTTCCGAAATTGAGCAATTTTTACATCAGTTCCATTCGTCAATGTAACAAAAATAACACAATAATCAGCTCCGTCAGTACCATTAAAATAAATATTTTTAAAGTATCCATTTTTCACAGTTGGGTAAATTTGTTGTATCAATTTGCACCATCCCCCATATTTCACTTCTACGACAGCTTCCCCGTCATGGTCCCAACCATGATATGGTGCACATAAAAAATCCTCTTCAAATTTACTCAAATCTGAAATTCGATAACCCTCTTTTTCATAAACAAGCTGGATAAATCCATAGGAATAACCAAAATACTCAGCTCGCTTACCTTTAAACCCCTCAATCGTTTCAATTTCATAAAAAAACTTTAATCCTTTTTTTCCATCAGGTACGTGAAAAAGCTTTATTAAACTCGTATGCCCTATCCCAGCAAACGAATTAAAATATTCATCATAGCTTAATTTATTTTGATACTCTTTAGACAGAAAGTTATAAGCAATTGGAAATGGAGTACGTGCCTGACCAACCGTACCGCAACTCCTCCCTCCCATATTTTCAGCTTCACGCAGGACGCTAAAATAGTTATGAAGGGTATTTTCGGGGGTTCTAGTCAATTCAGAAGGTAATTTGATTTGGTCAGGAGGCTTTTCAGAAAAAAGTGAATAGAACTCCCAACCGAATCTTAAATTTAAAGCTTTCAAGCAAGATGGACGAAAATATTTTTGATGAATAGAAGTTATGTCCATCTGGTTCCGTTTTTGCATATTCATCACCCTGATTCCAGTTTATGGGTGTTTTAAGGATAGGTGAAAGACCTGTATTTCCTTCGCATATTGTCTTTTTCCATCTCTTTAGTTTAGTTTGTTTAGCGGAGTTAAACCTTGTATAGACATTGTTATTCCATTTACAAACCTTGTTTACAGGATTTCAAACTGCGGCAGCTCCCGATTACGTGTCATATTATTGTTCATCCATCAATACGATGGACTTAGCTTAAATGCTGTTATTTAATATTCGACTTCAAATAAAAATAACCGTTCTTAAAGTAAACTGCTTACGTTAGCTTAAGTACAATCCTTCATAATCTCCTCGATAAATACCCAATTTTAAAAATGATCCTCCGCAATATGGCCCTTTAATGGAATTTAATAACTAGAATTTTTGAACATCATTTTTTGTAAATGTAACGATTTTATTTGTAATTAAACATTTTGGAAATCGTCATCAGTTTAAATTGTTTCGTAAACTTCTATATGAATGATATAACGATTACAGCATGCAGCATTTCCTGTATTTCGTTAAAATTTATATTATACGAATAATTGAAAACTTCTTTAACTACTTTTATATGGAGCCCTTATAATTTGCAAAGAATGTGTTTCGGCAATCGAGAATTTATTTTAGTATAAATTGTACATAGGTTTTTATTTCAATTATTCAATCAAAGTACAGTTATGTGGAATTTACACGAGACCCAAAGAAAGACAGAATCAATTCGTGATCCTGCCCTTCTTTTCTACTTATTAATAGACGATATGAACACTTCCATCTTCCATTTTCTTGATAGCTGCCCATGAATTTGATGGCATCCGTCATAATTCCTTTTGACTAGATTTCTTTCTTGCCAGCTTCAAATACTTTGCGGTCTAAAATTAAGTAGTAAAAATAACAAATTTGATCATCAATCATTTCATAGGAAGTTAATATGAAACTATAACCGAAATTTTTCTTTAAACCATTCTCTCGCTTCTTTGTGATCGTTGAAAAAAGGAAGTTTTGATTCTTTTTCACGAGTGAAATGTTTTTATATTCTCATTAAAGAACTGTTATAGATTAAATAATCTCGATACCTAATTCCATATACTTATTTAAATTATGACTTAGTGGACCGTCTTCCGTAATTAAGTAATCAAGTTCTGAAACTGGACCAACCAAGTAATTGGAAATGGTATTAAGTTTACTTCTTGTTACCAGGGTTGCGATTTTATTTGAACTTTTAATCATCTGACGTTTAACATGAGACTCTTCTATATGAGGGATGCTGATTCCAAAGTCAGGGTGTAGTGAATAAACTCCTAAAAAACAGAGATCTGCTCTAATATTTTTAAGCACTTCAATGACTTCAAATCCTACAGTCACAAAAGATTCCTTGAAGAAGGTTCCGCCTAGAAGGATAATATCTGTATTTGGATGTTTTGATAATGCCAAACTAATAGATGGACTATTCGTAATAATGGTCCCTTTAAACTCGATAGGAATTTCTTGAGTCAGAAAAAGATTTGTAGTACTTCCATCTAATAAAAGAACTTGTCCATCTTTAATAAGCTTCACAGCTTTTAAAGCCAATTCTTTTTTTGCATCTATATTTTCTTCCGTTCTTTCAGAAAAGGTTAAAGCGCTTGCAGAAGCGGGAAATGCCCCACCGTGTACTCTTTTGAGAAGACCCAATGAATCCATTTCTCTTAAATCTCTTCTGATTGTATCCTCGGAAACATCCCATTTCATGCTTAATTCTTTAGCAACGACTTTCCCTTCTTTTTCAAGTATTTGTAAAATTTTGCTTTGTCGTTCTTTTCTTAGCATAACAATGATCAGCCTCCGTGTTTTTGCATGTTTATTCTTAATTATATTATTTTTACTTGAATTCGCCAATTTTTAAGAAAAATTTTGCAATATTCTTCTTGTTTTTTCTTGTTTATAAAGATAAAATATTCTCAAATACGGAAAAACTCGCTTTAAGATGCAAAAACAAGAAATTCTTCGAGGCAAGAAACCTAAAACTGACATTTTGTACTAATTTAAACATTACATGAATAAAGAGGAGGAAAAAAAGATGAAACAAAGTATTGAAACACTAGCTGTAAATACGATTCGCACCTTATCAATTGACGCGATCAATAGTGCTAATTCCGGTCATCCTGGCCTTCCTATGGGGGCTGCTCCAATGGCATATGCACTCTGGGCGCATCATCTAAATCATAATTCTGCAAATGCAAAATGGTTTAATCGAGATCGATTCATTCTTTCTGCCGGACATGGCTCTAGTTTGTTGTATAGTTTACTTCATTTAGCTGGGTACAATGTATCTTTAGAAGATTTGAAAAAATTTCGAAAGCTTAATAGCAAAACACCTGGTCATCCGGAATTTGGTCACACAGAAGGTGTTGAAGCTACAACTGGGCCTTTAGGGCAAGGAATTGCAAATGCAGTAGGAATGGCAATGGCTGAAGCCCATTTAGATGCAAAATTTAATCGGGATGGATACCCTGTAATTGATCATTATACATTTGCTTTGGTTGGCGATGGAGATTTAATGGAAGGCATTTCTTATGAGGCCATGTCTATGGCCGGTCATATGAAACTAGGAAAATTAATTGCTTTATATGACTCAAATGATATTTCTTTGGACGGTGCATTAAACCTTTCATTTTCAGAGGACATTCAAAAACGAACCGAATCTGCTCATTGGCAATATTTACGAGTAGAAGATGGAAATGATGTAGCAGAAATCTCAAAAGCTATTACATTAGCAAAACAAAATACAAACCAACCAACCTTGATCGAAATTAAAACCACTATCGGTTATGGTAGTCCTAAAGTTGCAGGAACAAACAAGGCACATGGAAATCCCCTTGGGGCAGAAGAAGCTCGTGCAACAAAACAGGTATATGGCTGGCATTATGAAGAGGATTTCTTCGTACCGGAAGAAGTTAAAGACCATTTTGAAGAGCTAAAACAAAGAGGCATTGGTCAAGAACAACAATGGAATTCATTATTCCAATCTTATCAAAAGGCATATCCTGAATTAGCGAAGGAACTGGAAGATGCCATATTGGGGGAAGTTCTAATCAATGCGGAAAACATTCTGACATTTGAGACAGGTAAAACAATTTCAACTCGTGTAGCCAGCGGAGAAGCCATTAACCATTTTGTCAAATCAGTTCCTTCTATTTTTGGAGGAAGTGCGGATCTTTCTCACTCGACAATGACAGATATGAAGGAAGACGCAGCTTTCGCAGTAGATTCATTTAGTGGACGAAATATCTACTTTGGTGTTCGAGAACACGCAATGGGAGCAGCTGGCAATGGTTTAGCTCTTCATGGCGGGGTAAAGCCTTTTGTTAGTACATTCTTTGTTTTCAATGATTATCTCAGACCGTCCATTCGCCTGGCCGCCTTGCAAAAGCTTCCAGTCACTTATGTATTTACTCATGATTCGATCGCGGTTGGTGAAGATGGTCCAACCCATGAGCCGATTGAACAGCTAGCTTCTCTTCGTGCGATCCCAGGGCTCACCGTGATTCGCCCATCAGATGCAAACGAAACGGCAAGTGCTTGGGCTTATGCACTAAAACAAACCGATGGACCTGTTGCCTTGGTGCTGAGCCGTCAAAACTTGCCTGTGTTCCAAGAAACAAAAGCAAATATAGATAAACTTTCTAAAGGAGCATACGTGTTAACACAGACAGATGAAAAGCCTGGTGTTATTTTGATCGCTACAGGCTCAGAAGTGTCTTTGGCTGTTAAAGCAAAAGCCGAGCTGGAAAAAGAGCATGTTTCTGTTCGTGTTGTTGCCATGCCAAGCTGGGAACTGTTCGATCGCCAGCCGAAAGAGTACAAAGAGCTTGTTCTGCCTGCTTCTGTTACGGAGCGTGTGGCACTGGAAATGGGTATCTCCCTTGGCTGGGACCGCTTCGTCGGACCAGAAGGGAAAATAGTATCTATTGAAACATTCGGTGCTTCAGGAACAGGGGATGAAGTAATGGAGCTATTCGGATTTTCCACAGAAAATGTTGTTCGAACTGCAAAAAGCCTACTACAATCTTAAAATGGAGGAAATATACGATGAAATTATTTATTGATACTGCAAATCTTGTTGATATTAAAAAGGCATATAAAATCGGCGTTTTATCTGGTGTTACAACGAATCCTTCCTTAGTTGCGAAAGAAGGCGTAAAATTCGAAGACCGAATTGCAGAAATCTGCCAGGCAGTTCCACGGGTAGAATCTGTTTCCGCTGAAGTAACTCCAGATGCCATTACAGCTGATGAAATGATTGCTCAAGCTGAAGAGCTTATTAAAATTAACGGTGGAGATGAAAAAATTACAATCAAGCTTCCGATGACTTTAGATGGTTTAGAGGCTTGCCGTTATCTTGCCGATAAAGGTGTTAAAACAAACGTCACACTTATTTTTACAGTAAACCAAGCACTATTGGCAGCCCGTGCAGGTGCAACTTATGTATCTCCATTTTTAGGTCGCTTAGATGATATTTCCGAAGACGGAGTCCAATTAGTATCAAAAGTAGCTGAATTGTTCAGTATTCATAATTTCGAGACACAAATTATTGCAGCATCTGTTCGTCATCCGGATCATGTAACCCGTGTAGCAATGGCAGGTGCTCATATTGCAACGATTCCGTTTTCAGTCATTGAGCAAATTTCTAAACATCCACTTACTAATCAAGGAATCGAAAAATTTGCTGCTGATTGGGAAAATACTCTAAAAAACTAAGTTAAACAAAAACACGACAGGAGACCCTCCCCTGTCGTGTTTTTAATTCCTTATCAGTTTTTAAGATTTGCAATTGCCGCTCTTTCCATTGCAAGCCCTTTAGTATAACGTTTCATAAATTACTCAAAGCCTTCTACATCCTTAGAATCAGGGGACATAGTCTCACCAACTTTTTCTGCAAATACCTTCTGACTTAGATACGCTACATCTGTTGCCGTCACAAAATGATCTGGCTTTATATGTAAATCATTCATAAAAATAAGGATACCATTCTGATAGGAAATAATTGTTTTTGGGGACTTGTCCTGTTTTTCAAGACTGGTAATATATTCTACTAGCACTCTTTCCATCTCTTAACTTATATGACGAGTTTTATGTCTAAAAATCATATTAAATCTGTTACTTGCAGAAATATTTGATATGAATTGGCATTAATATTTGAGGCCATATTTGAAGTGATAAATGAAATAACTAGGTCAAGGAGCTGACACTATGAAACCCCCAATAGACTGTACCAATGCAGAGCACATACAAAAAAGCCTCTTCCACTTTATGAAGAAGGCTTTGGAGTGAACTCTATGATTAATTTGAGTTAGCTGGAATAACAGGCAAGATTACATGTGAAGGATATTGCGCATTATGTAAAATCGTTTGTCTTGCTTTAACAGTCTGTTTGCTATCAATCAATGACTTCCCGGTATTTGGATTCGGCAAAAAGTGAGGAAAGCTGCTGGATGAAATTTCGAGCGTGATCTGATGCCCTGGCAAAAACACGTTGCTTGTTGCCCAAAGATCAATTCCATATTCGACGATTTCTCCATCCAAATCTTTTTCATGCTGATAGTCATTCCGATAACTTGCATTCACAATTCCTTCTGCCAAAATGATCGCTTTCCCATCGGGATTGGTATCAACAAGTTTGGCTGTAAAATCCGTATCCCTGGCATCAGAGGAGGCCCACAGCTTTACCCTCACAGGTCCCGTCACTTCGACGGCTTCGGTTAATGGCTGTGTTGAATAAACCAGCACATCTTCTCTTTCTTCGATTGTCCGTTGATCAAACGGACCCATTGTTAACGGTCCTGCAAACAAAGTCCTACCGCCTTTTGTCGGCACAGGGTTTTGTGGGTCATATATAAAGGTATCCGCTTCCTCATTATTAGGATAATGGATGGAAAGATGACCATCGCCAAATTTCGTATTTGCTTTTCCGTTGCTGTGCAAATAAAAATTTGTAAATATCGTCCGTTCAAGGGGCCATTCCCATTCATCACGCCATTCATTAATCCCCATCACGAAAACTTTGACAGGCGGTTCTGTTTCTAAACCGGTGGCCAATCCTTTTAACCAATGATTAAACCAGCGTATATGGAGATCTGTGATGTTTTCCTCTAAATCAATCCAATCTCCTGATGCATGCACGCCAAAAGAGCATTCGCCCTGTACAGAAGAAAAATAGCCATGTCCCCATGGACCGACAAGCAGCTTTTGATGATTATCAGTGTGCACGTTTGCTTTCGCCATTTCCAGATAATTTGTTAATGTCGGACCAATAAAACAATCATACCAGCCGCCTATATGAAATGCCGGCAGCTGTAAATCTTCATATTTGTCCACGATACTTGATTCCCGCCAGTAGGCCTCATCATCAATAGGATAGGACAACTCCTCAAAAAAATAAGCGGCAATATCCAGTTCCATTAAAGGTGGCCACTGATTGATTGGGGCAAAATGGTATAGTTCTTCTATTTTATTAAGATGATTTGCAAGTTTTCGCAATACGTCTGTTCTTTCTTTCGGATTTTCATATTTTCGCTTCAATAGATTAGGCGCAATGGATTCGAGTGTCCAGGTTTCAGTAAAACCAGGCTGGTATACTCCATTACGAAATCCCGCACCATTCCGTTGGTCATTCAACGTCATGGCTGGAAAAATTGCAGCTAAATGGGGCGGCTTTTTTGTTGCGGCTAAAAGCTGTGTGTATCCATAATAAGACATGCCGAACATTCCTACTTTTCCCGTTGAGTACGGGAGTGTGGCCGCCCACTCAATCGTATCGTAACCATCTTCCGCTTCCTGTCTGAATGATCGGAAATCCCCTTCTGACTGAAATCTTCCCCGCACATCTTGTATAATGACAACAAAACCGTTTTCAACAAGTTGATTGGTATCTAAATAACGATGAGAATAATGGGGCAAATCTTTACTATATGGAAGCCTGGTTAACAGAATGGGAAATACCCCCTTCTCATGAGGACGATAAACATCTGAATAAAGAATGACGCCGTCCCTCATCTCGCAAGGCACATTTTTTTCAACAACAATCCGAAATTGCTTCATTTTAACACCACATTTTCTGCTTAATTTATTTTCAACTCTTGTTTTAGAATTCAAAAAATACTATCCCACGATCACAGACTACATGGGATAGTATGATGTTCTTATTACAATTTGGCTACCAACCTTTTGTGAATTAATTAAGAAAGAAAGATAAGGCACTCAGGTTAATGATTGACAATTTTTGCGGCATGGATGTTCTCAATTTCTTGAAGTTCACCTGTCGCAGTCAATTTTGCCTTCATCGCGTAGTAGTAGATGACGGCTGGTAAGATTAAGGCAACGGACCATGAAATGTCTGCGTGACCGAGTGTCTTTGAAATGGGGCCTTCATATATGCCCTCTACATTCATGAAGGGTATTTGTGCAACGATGCTGATAAGGTATGCGCCAATACAAGTCCAGTTGAATTTTCCGTATTTGCCGTTCACATCAAAAATATCTTTAATACTATAATTTCCACGACGAAGCAGGTAGTAATCGACTAGGTTGATTGCACTCCACGGCACCATGATGTATTGAAGCAATAACATGAAATCATTCATGATGGTCACAAGGTTGCCTTGACCAACGATGCCAAGGATTGTTGCAATAATCGTGCAAATCGCCATGATGCCAAACCGTTTGGTTGGTGTCACTTTTATTTTCGTGAACGGTTCAATTGACGTAACTGTCGCCATGAAGGCGCAGTAGAGATTCAACACGTTAACGCCAAGGATCCCTAGCACGATGACGATATAGATGATCGGTGCCAAACTGTGACCGACCATGTTTGCAAGAAATCCAGTCGGATCGCTCCCGAATTTGGAGGAAGATGCGATAAGGATGACGCCTAGTGCCATTGTCCAGCCTGTCCCGAGAACACCACCAGCATATGTCCAGCCAAACGTTGCCCGTGGCGAGGTGTTGCGTGGTAAGTACCGAGAGTAATCGGCGACGTATGGTGCGTATGTCAGGAGCCAAGTGGTGCAAACACTTAGTGCCATCAAAAACGGCCCAACTTTAAAACTTGAAACCGCCCAACTATGTGCCGGCAATGGAAGTCGAAGGGCTTCAACCGTGATCACGATGAAAACGATTGCAAAAACAACCGCAAAATATTTCTCAATTTTATGGATGAGGTCATACCCATAGGTGGTGACAATCAAAGTGACACCGTTAAGTACGACCATTGCAAGCCATACGGGAATTGAAGGGAAAGCGCTATGGATGGCCTGTGCACCTAGTAAACCACTGTAGTATACAGATCCGATGTACATGATCATGACGAGAATCAATGGCAAGATAGCGCCGATGACACCAAATTGTGCTCTGCTTTGAATCATTTGAGGTATGCCAAGCTTTGGGCCTTGGGCAGAGTGTGTCGCCATAAACAAACCGCCAATCAAGTTGCCGAGAATCACCGCAGTGAGTGCCCAGAATACGTTCAGACCAAGTGATATGGTAACAGCTCCGGTAATAACCGGTGTAAGCTGCATGTTACCACTAAACCAGATATTAAATAGATCCCGTGCTTTGCCATGCCGTTCCGAATCTGGGATATAATCAATACTACGTTGTTCTACTTTCACTTGCTTTTCCTCCTTTGATTTTGAAATTTCAGATTTTAACGTTTAGATTGTATCCTTTAATTGTCAAGCTTCCTCATTATCTGATAATTCATCTTGGAAAAGTCCCCCTTCTTTTAATTGAACAACCAAAAAGAAGGGGATAAATCGATAATTGGTGTTATATTTTTCTTCCAAAAAAAGAACATTAAGCCTTTACTGACGAAAGCGATTGAATAATCTTAACAGCACGATCCCCGACTTCGGAAGTGGTGGCTTTTCCCTTCATATCAGGTGTTAAAATCCTTCCTTCCACAAGCAGTTCCTCGATTGCCTCCAGCACGAGTTTCCCGTAATGTTCATATCCTAAAAAGTCGAGAAGCTGGCTGGCAGACCAAATCGCCGCCAAAGGATTGGCCAGGCCTTTTCCCGAAATATCAGGGGCAGATCCGTGAATCGGTTCAAACATCGACGGATATTTTTTTTCCGGATTGATATTGGCCCCCGCCGCAAGCCCAATCCCCCCGGCCAAGGCCGCACCTAAATCGGTTAAAATATCCCCAAATAAATTTGAAGTAACCACGACTTCAAATCGCTGCGGATTGGTAATCATTAACATCGCTGCTGCATCTACGAGGTAAGATGTTGTTTTCACATCCGCGTACTCCCTGCTCACATTAGCAAAGATTTGATCCCAGAAAACCATTGAATAGTTCAAGGCGTTTCCTTTACTGATGCTCGTTAGAGATTTACCTTCCCTTTTAGCCGTTTCAAACGCATAGCGGATGACCCGTTCCGTTCCTTTTCGGGAAAAGACACCTGTTTGCAGGACAACTTCGTTCTCCTGACCTTTAAATAACCAATCTCCAGCACCTGCATATTCACCTTCACTATTTTCACGGATAAACAGCATGTCCACATCTTCCCTTTTCACGTCTTTCAAGGGACACGCGGCGCCTTTCACTAACTTAATCGGACGAATATTAATATATTGGTCAAAACTTTTTCTGATTTTTAAAAGTAAATCCCATAATGAGATATGGTCCGGTACGCCGGGATAACCGACAGCCCCTAGTAAAATGGCATCGAAGTTTTTTAATTTTTCAATTCCATCTTCATCCATCATTACGCCATGCTTGGTGTAATACTCACAGCCCCATGGGAAATAGGTGTATTCAAACTGGAGAGAAGAATCCAATTCTGAGATTTTATTTAGAACTTTGATTCCCTCTTGTAGTACTTCAGGGCCGATCCCGTCACCAGGAATCACCGCAATTTTATAAATGCTCATTACATTTCGCCTCTGTTCCATACAACAAGTTTTAATTCTGTCATTTCTTCTACTGCATATTTTATCCCTTCACGGCCAGTTCCGCTCTCTTTTACACCGCCGTAAGGCATATGATCAACGCGAAATGTTGGAATATCATTAATCATAACAGCCCCAACTTCAAGCACTTCACTCGCGTATAAGGCTTTATCGATATTTTTCGTATAAATACCGGCTTGCAGTCCGTATCTTGAATTATTTACATATCCAATCGCTTCTTCTACAGAACTTACTTTATTGATAATTACGATAGGAGCAAATACTTCTTGGCAGGATACTTTTAACAATGGATCGACATTAACGATCACTGTTGGTTCTAAAATTCCATCCGTTAATTTTCCTCCTGCTACAACAGCTGCTTCGTTTTGTTTTGCTTCTTCAATCCAGCTTAACGCACGTTCGGTTTCCTTTTCCGATATTAAAGAAGAAATATATGTGTCAGGTGATAATGGGTCTCCCACCTTTAACTGCTTCGCCGCAGCTACAAACTTCTCAACAAATAGATCGTACACCTCTTCGTGGGCATAAATGCGCTGCAAGGAAATACATACTTGTCCTTGATTTGAAAAAGCACCTAAAATACAACGGTCAATTACTTGATCAATATTCGTACCTTTATCTAAAATCACTGCAGCATTTGATCCAAGCTCTAAGGTGGTTTTCTTTAAACCAGCTTTATTCCGTATCCCAATCCCGACAGCTGGACTTCCAGTAAACGTAATCATTTGCACACGATCATCTTTTATCATTGCCTCTCCTACAACCGAGCCTGATCCTGTCACAACATTTAATACACCATCCGGCAGGCCTGCTTCTTTGAAAAGCTCTGCAATAAATAAAGCAGATAACGGGGTTTGCGAAGCAGGTTTTAATACGATTGAATTACCTGAGGCGATTGCAGGCCCTACCTTATGTGCAACTAGATTCATAGGAAAGTTGAACGGCGTAATCGCCCCTATCACCCCAATTGGCTTACGGACGGTATAACCAATTCTTCCGACCCCGCCTGGCGCTGCATCAAGAGGAATCGTTTCACCGTGGATTCTTTTTGCTTCTTCTGCAGCAAATTTATAGGTTTCGATCGTTCTCGAAACTTCACCTTTCGCAAATGAAATCGGCTTGGCTGACTCTCGTGCGATGACTTCTGCCGCTTGGTCAGCCCTTTCTTTCAATAATTCTACCACTTTTTCTAAAATTGCAGAGCGCTCAAATGATGGCATTTTAGAAATCACCTGAAATGCTTCCTGTGCTGAACGAATAGCTTCTTTCGTCAATTTTTCATCCGCCACTGCAATCTCAGCAATTGCTTCCCCTTTGTATGGAGAGTAAAGAGTTGAATAGGTTAAAGTCTCAACATCTCGACCATTAATAAATAAATGTTTTTTCTCTACAACACCTACATTTGTCATCGACCTAACGCCTCCAATACCATTTCGTGGAATTGAGCAATTGCTTTTTCAGATTTTGAATATACCCCTTTGTTAAAGGCACGGGAACGGAACCCAATTTGCTCTAATTCTACTAATTCAACATCTTCTTGCCTTACTTGTTCAGCAAATGTCACTAAATCTTTTTCTTCTTGTGATAAATTTTCATCCCTAAAATAATAGGTGTAAACTCCTAATGTTGTTTCATGATCAATAGGGATCATTTGAATCGTCGCCATATTTCCCGGCCCTGGATAAATCGTTACCATTAAGTTTGGCCATAACCAATAGAATTCTCCACCCTGCATCTCTGCTTCATTTAAATCGGTAGTCCCCATTGTTTTATCAGGTTTTACAACCGATCCTTGAACAGAATAATTTTCACAGGTAACGATTTGATAATTTTTCATATCCAAAGTGGCAACAAAGCTAGGATGTGCCACATGACAGTGATCACACTCTAAATAGTTATCAATGAACGCTTTCCAGTTCGCCTTAATGACGCGTGTTTTCTGATTAACTCTTTTCAGCTCTCCTAAAAAAGGAAACTTTCCTAATCGATCAAAGAAATCACCGTATGTCTCACTTAAAGACTTGCAATCATCATCAAGGTTAACAAAAATTAATGATTCTAAAATTTCCATTCTGACAGGTCTTAAACAGCGGTCGCTGACACAGGAGGCATCTTCCCCAGTAAAGTTAGGTGCTTTATTTAAATCTCCATTTAAATGGAATGTCCAGCCATGGTAGCCACATTGAAGAATTTTCTTTTGACCTGATTCATTTTTCTCCAGTTTTGTCGCACGGTGCGGACATACATTATAAAACGCCCGAATCACTTCGTCCATTCCACGAGTGATGATAATGGGTTCACCCGCTACATCTATAGTAAAAAATTGTCCTGGTTTTTCTAACTGACTTACATGACCAACAACTTGCCAAGATTTCGCGAAAATATCCTTCATTTCTTGCTCATAAACTTTCGGATCTGTATATAAATCATAAGTTAATGTTCTTTCAAATGTTCGATTTGTTTTATTTTCCACTTCATTATAAGCCATTTTTATTTCCTCCTAAATTTTCTTCAATGTTTTTAATCAATGATTCACTTATCTCGTTCAACATTTGCTTTCTCTGTGAACATCATCTCCCCCTTCAATAAGGTCATACTTTCCATTTAATAATTGAGTCAAAAACAATTCACCTCATAAATTCCTAAATTTAAAGTGATAATAGTAAAAAATTATGCGTTTACAAGGTATTGAAAATTTTGTTTAATAAATTCAACGAGATCTCTCGTGTCTGACTACCGACACTCACTTTTAATTAATGCAATTATTGTGCCAAAATTAAAAATTATGAAATTTCCTTTAAAACCGGTGATTGTCATTTAAAATTTGTTCAATTTTCGTTCAATTTTGAGTTGATATCAACTCACGTGAATTAAAATCAACTCAAATTTGCAGGGGGGCAGTTTCAAATGGTTTCCGAAACACAAAGTCCGTTAGAAATTACAGTAGAAACATTAAAAAAAATTCTTGATTATTCATCGGATGAAATTTTTGTCCTCGACGCACAACAGCGTGTCATTTTTGTTAATAGCATCTGTGAAAAACACTACGGGTTAAAACCGGAAGATGTAGTGGGAAAATATAACTCAGACCTATTTGAAAAAGGCTATTGGAAGCCCTCGATTGTACCAATCGTGTTTAAAGAAAAAAAAACAGTCACCATCAAGCAGACCACATATCTTGGAGCAGAGTTATTAACGACAGCAGTCCCGATTTTAAATTGTAAAAATGAAATAGAATTTGTTGTGACTACCTCACAAGAACTGCAAAACTATAAAAGTATTACATCCGAAAAAGAAAAAGAATTACCTTCTGACAACCATAACAGTGCAACACCGATTACAAATTGTGAAAAAATGAAGAACATCTTAAAGGTTTGCGAAAAAACCGCCAAGGTCGATTCAACTATTTTAATCCAAGGAGAATCGGGAACAGGAAAAGGAGTATTAGCTCATTACATCCATCAAATTAGTAAGCGAAGTGACGAAACGTTTTTAAAAATTAACTGTGCGGCCTTACCTGGGGATTTACTTGAATCGGAGCTTTTTGGATATATGGAAGGTGCCTTTACGGGAGCAAGTAAACATGGAAAAAAGGGATTGCTTGAAATTGCCGACCAAGGCACATTATTCCTAGATGAAATTGGCGAATTGCCTTTATCACTTCAAGCAAAGCTGCTGCAAGTCATTCAAGAAAAACAGTTTCTTTCGGTTGGTGGACACGAATTGAAAAAAGTAGATGTCCGTATTATCGCAGCAACAAACCGTGATTTGGTTGAAATGGTGCGAAATAATCAGTTTCGTGAAGACTTATTTTACCGCCTGAACATTATTGATATCCAACTGCCTGCGCTAAGGGAACGCAGGGAAGATATCATTCCGCTAACCTATAATTTTTTATATAAATTTAATAAAAAATATGAAATGAATAAAATTATCTCTCAAGAATGCCTCAACTTATTTTACTGGTATTCATGGCCCGGGAACATCCGTCAGCTTGAAAATGTCATGGAGAGACTTGTCGTCACCTGTGATTCAATCATCCAGCAAGGTGACTTACCTGATTTAATCTTAAAAAATATTAAACCGCAAACTCAGTACGCCCTCCCTTCTGAACTTGATCATGCGATTGAACATGTGAAGAAAATGCTGGTGATCCAGTCCTATAAAAAACATAAAAGCTCGAGAAAGGTTTCTATGGATTTAAATATAAGTCAAACGAGGGCAGTCAAACTAATCAACCAGTATTGCGGAGATTTAGAGGAATCAAAAAGGCCTATTCCTGATATTATCCCCTTTAAGTAAACAGTGTAAAAAGACCATGATTTCGACTGTCTAGTCTTTAACAGAGAGATGTGACCATCCTCAATTTTAACTAGAAACATTTCGCATAACTATTCTGCTTCGATAGTTGAATAATCTCTCCGTTTCAATTTCGTGGATCAAGTCAATAATTCCTCTAAAAAGATTTTAGGGAGAGATGTATTACCGAAAGGTATCCCCATCGAGTGAGTATTGCTCAAATGAGACACATTATAAAACGGATTTCAAATCGAGCACAGATTAATAAAACGATACATCCACACCAACTATGGCATAGCTATGCCACTCACTTATTGAATAATGGTGCTCCTCTTGAAGTGATTCAGAGTTTATTTGGTCATGAAAAAAATGAGACGACTAGGATTTATGTACAGTTAAGTGGCAGTCTAAGGCAAGAACTGTATCGAAAGTATTTTTAAAATGATTATCGACTACGACAAAAAGCAACGCAAAGGCGTTGCTTTTCTAATGCTCTTGCACCCGTTTGTTTAAGTACATTCTTTCACAATCAAATTGTCTATATATGATTTAATATCTTGTTTACTCTTTAAAGTAATAACTACATTTTGGGGGTCTAAGGCTAGAAAGGACTGAAATCGTTTATTCATTTTATTTTTTCGAGGATAGTAGGTAGTATATATAAACTTAATGAAATCCCAATCTAATTTTTCCTTACATCCCTCTCCCATATCAGGACGTGTTTTCCCGATGTTCCTTAGCCACCTTTTAACTACACGAAATAAACAAACATAGAGTGGTAGTTCCAAATAGATTATTGTATCTGCATGTTTTGCACGAAATTCAAAAGTATTACTATAATTTCCTTCAATTATCCATTCACCTTTTTTTACAATATCCTGCTGTGCTTCTGAAAACTCTTCTAAGGTTGCTTCCACCCAGTTTGGCTTCCAATATAAAGAATCTAAATGATAAACATTTATATTTAGGGCTTTCCCTAATTTTTGTGCAAAAGTTGACTTCCCTACACCTGCCGAAACTCCAATTACCATAATTCGTTTCATCTTATGCCACCTTCTTTTACCAGACTTCGTAATCTATGACGATAAAATATATGTTTACTTTGTTAAACTAACCTGCTCGTTAATTCAATAAGTTCAACAAAAATAAGCGTTAATCCTTCTTGGATCAACGCACCCCGTTACTTTAAGTGTAATGTTTTACAATCATACTTAAAAAAGAAAATCGGACTATCTCTTTAAGGTTGCAACATAAAAACTTTGCACTGCAACTAAAATTATAAATACTGATAAGATAAAGAAAGAAAAAGTGCTATTTTGCGCATTAACTTTTATAGCTTTGGATTAATGATTGATCAAATTAATGATAGTAACCTTGATAAACGAACAAAAAGCGACCGATTCGAAGATGAGGGATTACTATGGAATTAAATACCATTTAAACAATATTTGATACGCTTTAAAGACTTTGAAAATCACCTTATCAATAGGGTGTTGCTTATTGATAAAAAATAGACTGAACGGTAATAACCGATCCGCCCATAAATATTATCTTACTTCAGTAAAGCCTCCTTCAATGGAGGAACATGACTGGCGTTTTTAAACAGCTTTATAGTTAATCAATACTACAGACTCAATTTCACAGCTAATACGATAAAAATGGTTTTAGTCCCTGTTTAATATTAAAAAATAATCGTTGAAAGCCTATTGATATATCCATCTTAAAGACTTATGTTTGTTTACGGACTTTATTACGGATAGTCTTCAATTATTTTTCATGTGTGTTAATTAATTTTATAAGGATACGGATAAACATCACCACTGAACAACCGCACTTAATCTAAATCAATATGGTCAATATTCCGAATAGCTAACACAACAATACCAAGAGCAATTAATGCAAATGAAAGCGGAATATAAATAATACTGGCTAATGAGAAATTCGGACCAATTGATTGGCATGTCACACTAACGATTAAAAGGGAAGAAATTATCGTTGCTGGTGTCGAATATTTTCTCATTCCAAAATATAGCGGTACGAGTGCTGCCACTGCAGTTGTCAGGCTAAACATGATGATTTTTATGATCGCCTCCAAAACATCGCTTGAAGTTAGACTTATTGAAGAAGTCAAATGAAATATTTTATTCAATCCAATAAAACCACTAATCATCACTGTATGTGAAATTGTCATTGCAATGAATGTCATCCAAACGATCAGAATCAATTTTGCACTCAGGATTTTTTTACGATTGATTGGATAGGAAAACATGATGAGGATCGTTCGATTCTTAAACTCTTGAATAATCATTTTTGAAATAAGTACAGCGGCAAATACGATAAAAACACCTCTAACACATGCTCCACTTATCGTAAAAATTCCTGTCACATCTTTAAACATTTCGGTACCTTCACTTCTTTCAACGACAGGAATGATACATAAAAAACTCAAAATGATTATATTTGCAAGAATAGCACCTTTGACGAACCAACCTAATTTAAACTTTTTTGATTCGAGTCTTATTAAATGAAACAATATGATCGCCTCCTTGACTTTTAAAATATTACTCCGTCCACTATTCGCTTCGTCCGAAAATTAACTTACGATCTGGTCTAACTCAACTTTTTTTATAAAATACTCTTCCAATGTTGTTCGTTTTCTATCAATAAACTCAATATCGATATCTTCCAATATTAATGTCTTAGAAATGGTCGATTGAGGTACTTCTATGGCATAGATGCGAATAGTTTGATCATCGACCACTTTAAAGTTATTAATACCTAATTTATCATGCAGCACCATAGCCGCTTTTCTTTGATTGCTGGTTACCAATTCTATGTACTCTGTATTTCTCGCTTTTATCGCAGCCATTGAAGCCTCTTCAATCAGTTTTCCGCCTTTAATAACACCGATTGTGTCTGCAATCTGCTCAATTTCACCAATGATGTGGCTAGAAATTAAAAGAGTCATACCGTATTCATGATTAAGCATTTTGAATAACTTTCTCATAGCCTTAATCCCGGCCGGATCCAGTCCATTAATGGGCTCATCTAGAATCAAGAATTCCGGCTTTGTGATAATCGCTCTGGCAACACAAAGACGCTGTCTCATCCCTAGTGAAAAGTCATTTGGTAGCTTATTCTCAACATTTTCAAGCCCCACCCGCTCCAAGGCCTCACGAATTGCCTGCTTGCTACGGTATCCCATATAAGCACAATGCAGTTCTAAATTTTCCATTGTAGTCATTTTCTCATAGAAAATGGGATATTCGATCATACTGCCTATTCTCTTCAAGTAATCGAAAGAATTATGTTTGAGAGGTTCTCCGAAAATGGTGATCTCGCCATGTGAAGGCTTAATCATATTGGTTAGCAACTTCATAATTGTTGACTTACCTGCACCATTCGGTCCAAGAAATCCGTAAATCTCACCTTGTTTAATGTTCATTGATACATGGGACACAACATCATGCCCTTGGAAAGTTTTTGTTAAATTTCTTGTCTGTACAACATAGTCCATGATGACCCTCCTCGTTTTCTAATTGTTTTCATTCTAGCAAGCGACCCTTGCTTTTTTCTGTCTTAATTCTTACAAAAATCTTAAGAAAACAGTGAGCTACTTATTGAGACGTTTCAATGAAAATGTAAATAACGTTTTTTCAAATGGAATGGATTGTATTGAAATGTCTCCTTGCATTTCTTCAACCAGTCTTTTTGTAATGGTTAGACCCAGACCACTTCCCTGGAAGGCTTTATTTCTCGATTCTTCAAGTGTGAACATACGTTCAAATACACGCTCCTGTTCGGTTTCATTAATTCCTTTTCCTTTATCGGAAACTTCGACATAGACCCTCGTTTCATCATAAATTACCTTTAAACCGATCATCTTACCATCAGCACCATACCGAAGACCATTTGAAATCAAGTTATATAATACACGGTTTATTGCTTCTTCATTACCAAGAGCAAAAACGGGCTTTTCTGGTATCTCAATGACCACATCTAACCCTTTGATTTGGATCCATTCATAGAACAAAAGAATATTATTTTTACAGATCTCAGTTAAATTAACTTTTTCAAGAGGAATATCCGTATCACCGGATTCTAACTTAGTCAAGTCAAAAAATGTATTCATTAACGTAATAAGTTCTAATGTTTTACTATGTACTTGTTTTAGCAAACGCACTCTTTCTTGTTCATCAATTTTAGGTTGATTTTGAAGCATTTCAATATATCCTGCGATCACTGTAAGCGGCGTTTTAAGATCATGAGAGACATTCGCCAACATCCGTTTCATCGAGGCTTTCATTTTTTTATAGTGACGTACATTTTCTTGATAGTCATCGACAATTTGATTAAAATGATCTAACATTTCAATGAGTTGCTTATCATCAGTTACGATTAGAATTCGCTCACTTGATTGTGAGGCTTTGATCTGTTTTAGTTTATCTGCTATATAAGTAAGATTCTTTTTTCTTCTATTATTTGATTGATATTGATAGATTATACAAATAAGAAGGACAATTATGATACAGCTTAATATAGTAATCATTTAAAATTCTCCCAACTTGTAGCCGATCCCCCATATTGTTTTGATATAGGATGGTTTCGATGGAGTATCCTCGATTTTTTCTCTCAGTCGACTCATGTGAACGTTTATAATATTTTCATCACCATAGTAATCTTCGCCCCAGACAGAACGATAAATCTGTTCTTTTGTAAAAACCTTCTTTTGGTTTTCAAAAAACAAACAAAGAATCTTCCATTCCTTTGATGTTAGGTTAATCTGAATGCCATTCTTTGTCGCACTAAGATTCTCTGTATCCAATTCAATCTCATGTACTTTGATTATTGATGTATTTCGTTCTATTTGAGTAACTATGTACTGTGTGGATCTTCTTATGGCCGCTTTCACTCTTGCCGTAAGTTCAACCATTGAAAATGGTTTAGTGATATAATCATCTGCTCCTAGACCAAGTCCTAATGCTTTATCCACTTCGCTATCTTTTGCTGAGATAATAATTACGGGAATGTAACTCCTAGTCCGCACCATTTGAAGAAAGTTCATACCATTTAACTTTGGCAACATTAAGTCTAACAAAACCAGATCGTAATGATCATGCTTAAATGCATTCACTGCTTCCTCGCCATCAAAAACACATTTAACATTATAGGCCTCATTATTTAAATATGTTTTTACCATATTACTAATATCCGGATCATCTTCGACAAGTAAAATAGTTTTCTGCATCATAAACAACGCCTCCCCTATAAACCTTTTATATAATTGATTCTTTAACCCACCTTTGGAAGCTTAAGTATTGTAGGTATTTCACCTTTAGATCAAAACTGATCACCTAAATATCAGCTGCAAACTACTTAGATTCCTCATCAAATTGTCCTTCATTTGACAGCCACGTTTTTTTTGAACCTACCCCTTTAGTGCAATAAGAAAAGCTGCCAAAATGACAGCTTGATCTGCAACTCTAGCAGCCTATAAAGGAATAATTCTGTAGTTTCTATTGGCTAGTTTGGTTTAATAAACAAAAAGCTGATAACCCACCATTTATTTCATTTAGTTAAAGTAGAAACATGACAATATTCTTAAAATAACCTGAAGCATCAACAAAATATTACGGTTGTTCTAATAATGCATATCATCTTTCTATAATATCGCCGATTGCAGAACAAACAAAATATACTACGATTGATTTATTTTCTACAACACTATTACACACCTAACATTATTTATTTAATACTTCCGCAAAAGCTCGAACAGGAAAGGTTCCAAATCCCTTAATTTTAGGAGAGATGGCATAAAATAAGAAGTCCTTATTTGAGAGCCCCTTTAAATTACACAAGTGTTCAACAATTAGTATTTCTTGTCTTAGTAAAACCGTATGTACGGGGCGAGCTTTTCCTGACGTGTCGTCTATATTTACAGAATCAATTCCAACTAATGCAGCTTGTTTATTTGCTAAATATTTGGCTGCTTTTTCGGTTAAATAGGGATGGTTTTCAAAATACTGATTTGTATTCCAATATTTGTCCCAACCTGTATGAATTAAAACAGCTTTTCCTTCAATATCAAGATCATTAAATAATTCTTCATCAATTTCTTTGTTGTTTTCATCAACATGAACAATAATTCCTTCTAAACCAGCCATTTTATCAATGGTCATTTCTGAAAGATCTTTCCCATCAGGATATCTATGGAATGGAACATCAACATAAGTTCCTGTATTAGAGACCATTTCTATTTTTCCAATTTGAAATTCTGTACCTTTTTCATAATGTTTTCGAGATTCTTCCCGACTTAGATAATCACAGATTATTGGAGCAGGTAACCCTTTATAAGTTATAAGACCATCTTCTATAGTATGACTTAAATCAATAAAAGCTTTATTCCTCATATTATATTTCCACACTCCCTTTTCACTATTATTCAAAAATGGTACAAGGAAATTTTAACATATTACCCAATTTTTCTTTGTATTAAAATAAATGTATAAAGTATACATTCTAGATAGGACCGGAAGTTCCCCATACAAAACCCCTCAGGCTACAATAAGTTCTTCTGGCATAATTTATTGTTTTTTGCACAGATTTAAACATTTTAATAAATTAATCCTGAGAGTCCTAAAACATACTGTTTATATAAGCAGGGTTTATGGCAACCTCTTATTCAATTATATCGCCGAATACATAAAGAAGGACGCTTTCTTGTTAAGAAAATGTGCCCTTTAATGGGATAACTAAAATAGGTTTAGTCCTAAAATCGCTCATAGCTTGTTGAACTAACGTACCAGTTATCACAATAAGGAAAAATAATTTTAAAGGAATTTGAGATGATGTAATAAGTGAGTTTTTCCATTCCATTCGATTATACATTGCTCTATACCGAAAACTACCGTTTCTGGCTTCGAGGTTTGATTATGGTCCAATTCTTAACTTCAGGCTTATGGCGTAGGGAAGTAAACTGTAGGTTTTTTTAAAACTTCCCAAAATTGTGAACATGTTTAAGCAAACGTTATGTTCTTAATAATCAACACAATAGATAATATTAAACAGATCGTTGCAGGAATGATCATTACAATTGATTGATGGGCTCGAAAAATATGAGAATGTATGGCTCCTAACATGAGAAGTACAAATAATGCACTTGATCCAACAGTTAAGTAGCTAATCCAGATACCACTAATCATACCTATTGCTCCAATAATTTCAATCAATCCAATTACAGACATGAACCATAATGGATATTGATAATGCCGCCAATGTTCAACCTGAAACGGCATACGTAAAAGTTTTATGAATCCTCCTACTAAAATAAATACCGCTAAAATTACTTGTATGACAATAGTTATCATATATATCTTTACTCCTTTTATTGATATTATTTAGGGGAATTCTGTCCAATGATTATATAGATATATATTCCATATAATATTCTATCATTAATAAAATCATTATGAAGTTAAAATTTCACCTAACCTGCTCCTTTAGCTCAATAAAAAAAGGCTGACTAAGCGACATTTCCTTCTTGAATTCAAGCACCAGTCAGTTTAAGTAAAACTCTTCACAAATATCTGGAAGGAAGTTGCATGTTTGAACTTCAAGTTTAGGCAGTGGATGCCCTATGTAAGGTATTCTGCCATCTTCAAGGAATGACATTGTGATAACCTCCACTTGAATTTGCTCTATATTATTCTACATAGACATATTTGTATATTGTCCTGCGATCATTTTCCATTTTCGAACCCGCTGCGAGGGCCACCCCTGTATTAGTTTAGGCTCCAATTTTTGATTATTGGTTTTGTTTTTATAATGGCACTTGAAATCCAGGATCGTTTCCAGTCTTTTATATCTAAGAATCGATGTATCTAAAAGTTGTAAGTTTTGTACACTACGAAAATATAAGTTTTTTTCTTTCTTGTTTTCCATCTAAAAGTTAGTCTATAAAAAATGTACAGAAAGTTATATATATTTTAGACGGGAATGAGCAAAGTTGAGTGAACTTGTTGGATATGCAAAGGTAAGTACCTTAGATCAGGATTATTCCTTACAAGTTGAACAGTTAGAAAAGTATAGATGCACTAAGATTTTTCACGAAAAGAAAAGTGGTAAGAACACTGGCAGGCCCGAACAAAGCCATGGAGTATTATGAGCAGGAGACAAATTAGTCGTTTATAAGATTGACCGTTTGGCCAGATCAACAAGAGACTTACATAATATTGTTCATGAATTACAAGAGAAAAACATCGGCGTTGTATTCATCAAGGAACAGATCGACTTTTCAACTCCGGCTGGAAAGCTCATGTTTACTATGCTGGGGGCTATTGCTGAATTCGAGCACGATCTCATCAATGAACGGGCGAAAGCACAAGGGAAAACTTAGGAAGAAAAGGACAGGACACAAAGGAAATCAAAAGGGCATTAAAGCTGTTTGCAGAACGAGAGAAAAATGGATTAAGCGTAAATGACATTTCTAAACAAAAAGGCGTGCTACGTTCAACCATATACGCAAAAGCGAAGGGGGCAAAATAATGGCAGTAGACGATCACGCAATAAACAGTTTAAAGGTTTGGTTTGATATTGAATATGAGGAACTAAAAAAGGTATGGAAGAGCAATGAATACGAAAAGCTTTCTGATTGTCCATCCTTTAAAACAGCCTATACCTATCGAGAAGCTTTAAATGTTTTAATTAAAGGTCCTAAATATGTGGATGAAACACAGTTAAAAAGAATGATTGAAGAGGAATTGGAGATTGAAGAGCATTGGGAGAATCGGAAGTAAAACAAATGTGTGCTTACTAAGCAAAGTGGTTTCCCCAAACGGAAATGAAGCAGCTTCCAGGTGGCGAGTATGGTAATTGGTATTGTAAAAGTGTTTTCCAGAAGTGTTGAGAGAACATTGGAAATTGCCTTGGAATCGAAAATAGGAGGGGCACAAAATGAAATGTGAATTTAAGGATAGCTCCCCTCACCTCTCCAGAAATGAGCCCGAATATGGATGATCTTATTGATAATTGACTTTACCTATTGCTTGTGGGGTCATTTTCATAATCCGTTTTTTTTACCTATACTTATATAAGGTTTTGCACTCTTTTTTTGTTTGCACTAGCTTGCCTTTCTTGTCTGCTCCTCTCCCTGTTCCACCTTTTCCTTTAGCTTTACTCATAAAATCACCCCATTATTATTCTAGGTTGAGTTACCTATATGGTTAGTTTTAGTCATTTTACTGGGTTATTAACCAAGCATATTGCAATAAATAACATCCTTAAGGTCACCCATACAATTGTGTAGAAACAATAAACTATATCGACTTCACGGAATTTCCTTTTTCACTAAACTGGCTTAATAAGGCATAAATGAACTAATAAAGAGTGACCATTAGAAGTCAATCTATCTAAAAAAATTAGGAGATTCCCTTATTGTGTGCTACACTTTGCTTACCATTTGATTTACTGTTTTCATATTCCCTACTCATTTATGAGTGGGGTTTTTTGTTTTTTAAGAAAAATAAAAAACAGACTCTAATATAAGGGCCTGTTTAAAGGATTCTATAATTAAGCTTTGTGCACGTTAGTTGCTTGAGGTCCACGTTGACCCTTTTCAACTTCAAAAGTCACTTCTTGACCTTCTTCTAATGTTTTGTACCCTTCGCCTTGAATCGCTGAGAAATGAACGAAAACGTCTTCTCCACCTTCACGTTCGATGAATCCGAAGCCTTTTTCGCCGTTAAACCATTTTACTTTACCTTTTTCCATTTTTGTTGCCTCCTAGTGTGTAAATACACACAATGTATTACTATCCTTGCTCTCAGTGATCATCAAGACGAAAAGTTGAAACTTATAATCCTTTACACCGAACAAAAATAATTCAATATTTATAATAACATTTTTTGTAAGTATTTGCAAGGAACCCTAATTCTTTAACTATAGCACCCGTTCGTGGAACAAGAAAAAGGGATCACCGTAGCGGTCACTTCTTTAACTTTTGCACCCGATTGTTTAAGTGAAATCATTCACAAAAAAAGATAAATAAAAAGCACTGAAGCAGTGCTTTAATTTGCCAGCTTATTATATCCTCTGTCTCCATAAGGTTGCAATTTCTCCATCCAAAGCTTTTCCATTTGCTTAAGATGCCAGCGTTTGTCTATATCTTCCTCAACTTCCTTCTTCTCTAGTACCTCGTAGACGAATGCATCTGCCCCTAATTGACTCCAATCTTTTTGCAACTGGGAATTTGCGAATCTCCCCGTTTCAAGTTGCATTTTCAGTGTTAGCCACTTGTTTTTTAAGTTAGGACAGCTATCAACATAAATTTTTCCGTTAACTTTGTTTTTTATTTGATATATGCCCATATAGGTCTTAATTTGCTTAAATTCCTCTTTTAATTCTTTACGCCTGCTCTTATCCACCGTTCTCTCTCCCTTCGGGGTCTATTGCTTAATATCCCATCTCTTTTAAGATTCTTGATAGAACACGCAATCGTTCACCAATAAGCTCATCATCATCACTTATTTTCTATGCATCACATTAAGGTCTTTTCAAGATAAATCTTGGTGGAGGTCCATAATCCTGTTCAGCTTCAAAAAAAGCAAGTTTTCCTTGAATACAAGAAACGATTGACGGCATTCCGTATCCAACAGCTTTTTCTAATGCGGTTAATAAGGGAAGCTCTTTCCCATCAATTTCTTCACTATCCGATATTGAGTAACAAGACTCTCCAGCACCGTGATTTTTCAATATTTCAGCTATTTTTTCAAAGTTAGAATTAGGTTTAGGAATCTCAATCATATATTCATTACGAAGAGTGTCATAGTAATGGTGACATAATCCTCTTAATGCGTTCCATCGTTTTTTCGGTGAAGATAATTCAAATAATACCCTTTGTTGAATCTTTTTATTAGAGAAAGATTTAATAATAATCTCTTCAATTTCTTTATTCATCCCAACCCCTCCCATAACTAACTTAATTTTACCATAAAACACCATATATTCAGGGTATTCTTGTTGAACTAAACTCCATTTAGTTCAATAAGAAAAGCTGCCAAATGGCAGCCAGATCTTCAACTCTTGCACCCGATAGTTTAATACAACACTTCACAATCAGGGGCGGAGAAAAAATCGAAATTTTCTATTGAGAAGCCACTCCCATTAATAACTAATAAACAAAAACACCTTAAATCCATCTAAGGTGTTTTTGTTTATTACTGTTCTTCCATTAAACTCGAATAATATACATCAATAGGACGTAGCCAATTGTTTCGTGCGATGCTGGAAGCAGTCTCTTTATCCTGAGATTCAAAGGCTTGAAGAATAGCTTCATGTTCTTTAACTGAATCAATCGTAAGAATAATGGACTTATGGAAAAAGAGTCTACGTACATGAGCCTGAAGCATAGAGATTGTGTTGCTGATATATGGATTCTGTGCCAATTCAACAATAACTTTATGGAAATGTTCATCCAACTTTAATGCTGAATAGTAATTACCTTCCTTAACAGCTTGGGCAAATTCAGTGTTAATATGACGTAATGAATCGATGTTCGGCTGTTCAATAACAGGTGTCGCAAGTTCGGCGGATAAAGCCTGTAATACTGCTAATGGGGGTAAAATTTTAGATATATCTTCTTTATTTACCGCTGTAACTTGTGTAGACACTCCGGGATGCATTTCCACAAAACCCTGAACATTAAGTAATTGCAAAGCTTCCCGAATTGGAGTTCGACTTACTCCCAATGCTTCTGCCAGTTCAGCATCATTCAATTTTTCTTCGGGTTGAAGAGTACCATCAATTATCCACTCTTGTATTTGTTTAAATGCCCGTTCTTTTGCAGATAATCGATTTGGAGTTGAGAAATCTCTAGGTATTGGCATTATCGTTCACCTTTACATATTAAATCTTATTTATTGTAGTATATTCAATTGTTAGGCGTAATGCAATATATTGCATTTATGCCAAAAAGGCGTTATTATCGTTATGTGTAATATATTGCATATATATATAAGGGAGGTATCTATGGAAAACTTATTTATGTACATCTTAATAACATCGATGATGGTTATGTTACCAGGGGTAGATACTATTTTAGTAACGAAAAATACATTATCTCATGGAACAAGAGCAGGTCAGTTTACTATACTTGGTATTGCAGCAGGTCTTACAATTTGGACAATTGTAGCAGTGCTTGGTCTTGCAGCGATTGTTGCCAAATCCATAGTGATATTTACTTTAATTAAATACATGGGAGCAGCTTATCTAATCTTCCTTGGGATTAAATCTTTTAAGGCTAAGGATACTTTCTCGTTTGAAATGAATAGCTTAGAAGATAAAGTTAAATCGAGGAACTCATCCATTGGTCAATTTAAGAAATGTTTTTTACAAGGGTTTTTAAGTGATGCCCTTAATCCAAAAACGGTTGTTGTTTATATGACACTAATGCCCCAATTTATTAATACACACCAAAACGTATTAATACAGCTGGTCATATTAGGGATTATTCTTATTTTTGAAGCAATATTGTGGTTTTTAATCGTTGTCCATATTTTGAAATTCATTCGTGCTTGGTTTAAGAAACCAAAAGTCCAGAATATCTTTAATAAAGTAACAGGAATTATGTTAGTTTCACTTGCATTTAAACTTGGCTTAGAGAAGAGATAGTATTATAAGTTGCATACGATATTAAAGGCAGCCCTCTAGGGTTGCCTTTAGTGTTTTTCAATTAACAACCTGCCCTTTAGTCGATAAAGCTTTATATACTAGTCCGGCATCTTTGTGAAGGCCCGCACTATGGCCTACAATTTCCCGATTATAAAGATCGACAAATAAACATATGTAATGCCAACGATTTTCGACTCTTACGTATGTTAAATCACATAATACAACTGTTAATTCATTTTGTTGATCAAATTCCCTATTCAACACATTTTTAACTTTAGATTCATTACATTTATCCACATGAGGCTTAAACTGAGCAACTGTATATTTCGATACTAGCCCATTCTCTTTTATAATTCTGCCGATACGGCGTCTAGATGCAACCATACCTAGTTTTTTTAACTCATGTTTAATTTTACGAGTGCCATAGTTCTGGCGGTTTTTATGAAATATTCCGATGATGGCAGTCGTAAGTTCATCCTCTGATTTGGATTGCTCTTTTGCTTTATAATAATAGGTACTTCTCGGGAATTGTAGGACGTCGCACATTGCTGATATCGAGTATTTGTTTCGATTATTATTGATCACATTTACTTTCGTCTTATTATCAACGCTGCTTGTATAAAATATCATTCTCCATCAATAAACGTTGGTTTTCTTTACGAAGTTTAATCAGCTCTGCTTCTTCTCGTGTTCTATTATCCTTCTCTTTAAATGAACCTGATAGTTGACTTTGTTTCACCCATTTATCTAATTCGGAAGGGGTTAGACCGTATTCGCTAATAATGTCTTTTCTAGGCTTACCATTTTCAAATAGCTTGACCATTTGAGCTTTAAATTCTTGTGTAAATGTCCTTCTAGCCTTTGTCATATTGGCGCTCCTCCATAACTGAATAAGATATAGTAGACTTCCAAATTTTAGTGGGCAACCACCGCAACTTGACAAAGAGCCTCTACGGGCATGCATTCCCAGCCAAGAAACCAGATGGTGAAGACATCTGGCTTGCCAACCAGGCTAGCATACCCGCCTCTCCAAGTAAAATTGCTTGTATGGATCTCTCATGTTAGTAAGCAATATACCCTAACTGAGTTGTTAGTCTACTTGACCTTACTTTATTTGTCAGTTAAGTGTAGCCGATTCAGTTGTCTCCACACGTTCCACTTGGTTGCTAAGTAATTCTTTGATTTCCCCCTAGTGTAACTAAGGTGGCAATAGTATAGTGGACCACCACGTTTTATCCCTTTTCACAATTTTGGAGTATACCCTAAATTAAAAGCCAAGTTGCCCGTAATGCCCCGCAATTAGCAGATTATCGCTATCGAGCATGAAGGAGCTAAAAGTCGTAAAGGCGCTGATAAATCCCGTTCCGATGCCTAAAATCAGCTTTTCGTGCACATTTTTCGTCACCAAAAAATGCTTAATCAAAAACGTAAACAAATAACAGCCAACCAAATTAATCAACAGTGTCGAAAGCGGAAACGTCCCAACTTTCGGCAGATAAGTATTGATTTCTAGCGCGAAAGTCCGCCCAAAATCCCAATAATAAGACAATAATAACGTTCATTTCTGAACCCTTCTAAAAAATTTTAGCGGATCAAATGCCGCAATAACACAAAATGAAAAACAAGCAACGGCAACAAAATCGTCCCAGCTCCGACCAGCAGTCGATCCAGCCATTTCGTCCCCACAAGTGGACTGAACAGCGCGTAGATCAGTAAGCCCACAGCGCCACCTGCAGTGTTCGTCAGCAAGTCTGTAATGTCACTTGCGCCAATCCCGAAAATGTACTGAAGCGTCTCTGCAGTAAGGCTCGAAAGGAAAATTAACAACAATTTTTTTCCAAAAGACCACTTCTTTACCACCATGTCCAAAAGCAAACCAAACGGCACGAAAACCAAGAGATTCAGGACAATTTCGCCTCGACCGCTCGATGCTGCAAAAGGCACCAGATTGAGACTGCGCGAATGCACCTCTAGAAATAGCGTGCGATAAATGTGAAATTTGAACAACACCAGCCACGTCAAAACGAGCAAATAAGCAGTAAATAAGAATTTAGACCATGTTTTCATCTTTTTTCTCAACTTTCAAGTTTTTTTAGTTTTGTCAGTGCTGACAGCCTCTTGTTTTAAACAAAATTCATGGCTTTCAAATTTGACAGGCTTTGTCAGCACTGACAAAAACGTGTTCCTACTTTTCCCGTTTAAAATCCAAGTCCACCTCGAACAAATCGCCGGTAATCCGAATTTCAAACTCCGCATTCATCAGCTCAACGAGGCTTTTTGCGATGTACAGCCCAAGCCCGCTGCCCTCGGTCTGGCGCGCTTTATCTCCGCGGATAAACTGCTCCGTGAGCTGCGCACCTGTCAGTTCTATCGGTGTTTTTGACGTGTTCACAAATTGTAATTTTGCGCTGTCAGAGCTGGCAGAAAGTGTGGCAAACACGCGCGTCCCTATCAGCGTGTATTTCAGTGCATTGCCGAGCAGATTTTCAAGCACGCGGTAGAGATGCTCCACGTCGGCTTGGATATTCACGGCTTCATCAGGCTGGCGATAGACTAACGTCAGATTTTTTGCGGTGAAATCTTCGTCAAATTCGCCCAAGATTTGACCGAGCATTTCGGTGAGATTGACCGTTTGCAAATGCATAGAAACATTGCCCGTCCCAACTTTTGAAGCTTCCAATAGGTCTGCAATTAAGCGTTTCAGGCGCAAGGATTTTTTCTCCAAAATCCCGACATAATCTGAAAATTGCTCCTGCTCAATCGGTAAATTTTTAAGCAAATCGACATAGTTGATGATAGATGTGTCCCATTTTAAGGATTCACTTCAGCAAGGTTGGTGTTTTTTTTGTGATCCAGCAATTTCATTTAATAGGCACATTGCACATCACTAGATGAATAAGTTAAGACCGGCGTCTTCTGTGTAACTCAAGTATGTTGCAACGCCTGCAAAATCTATTCCTTCAATCAATTCTTCTTTTTTGATTCCCATCACATCCATGCTCATTGTACATGCGACAAGTTTCACGCCTGCTTTTTGGGCGGTTCGAATCAAAGATTTTAGTGTATCGACGTTTTTCTTTTCCATAACGCTTTTCATCATTTTAGTTCCCATACCACCCATATTCATTTTAGAAAGTGGTAGTTCGCTAGGCCCCTTTGGCATCATCATCCCAAACATTCTCTCCATAGAGTCCTTTTCCACACGCGGCGCATCTTCTCTGCGGAGAATATTCAATCCCCAAAATGTGAAGAACATCGTTACCTTCTTTCCCATTGCTGCAGCACCATTCGCGATGATAAAAGATGCCATCGCTTTATCTAAATCTCCGCTGAAAACAACCATGGTAGCTCCGTTTTTTGTTTCAGAAGCAGCTGATCTTACAGCGTAACTATTTGCATTTCCTTTTTGGATTACAGCTTTTACCACTTTGTTTTCAAAGGAAGAAGAAACTAGTGTATGTCCTGTACGTTTGCTCCAGGCTTCTATATCGCTGGCAAAGCCGGGATCAGAAGCAGATACCTCCAGTATATCCCCCTCATTCAACTTCTCCAGTTGTTCTTTCACTCGCAGAATGGGCCCCGGGCATTGCAGGCCACAAGCATCCACCGTTACCGTTTTTACTGAATCCATATTCTCTGCCTCCTTCACAGCATAGGTTTCTTTATCTTCTGATAGGCGATGTTCTGGCTGGCTGTTTTCCTGCACCGCTTTATATGTCTTATATCCGCCATCTAAATTCTTTACATGAAATCCGTGTTGTTTCAAAATCCGGGCTGCCAAATAACCGCGCAATCCGACTTGGCAGGATACAAATATCGTTTTGTCTTTCGGCAATTCGTTTAGGTGCTTCCTTACATCGTTTAATGGGATATTGAAGGAACCTGGAATATACCCCATTTCTCTTTCAACCGGTTCTCGAACATCGATGAGAAGTCCCCCATTTTGTACAAGTGTATCAATCTCATGCCATTGCACTGTCTCTACCATACCGTCGATGATGTTAGATGCCACATAACCCGCCATATTTACAGGGTCTTTCGCAGATGAATAGGGAGGAGCATAGGAAAGTTCTAGATCCGGTAAATCATGCACTGTCATTTTCCCTTTTATGGCAGTCGCTATCACATCAATTCGTTTATCCGCGCCATCGGTTCCGATTGCCTGCGCACCATATATCATTCCGTTTGTTGGATGGAACAATAATTTAAGAGAAATTGGAGCTGCGCCAGGATAATATCCCGCATGAGAGTTAGGATGGATATGGATTGATTCATATGGCAATTCTAGCCGCTTCAATGTCTTTTCGTTATTCCCTGTAGCAGCTACTGTTAGGTCAAACACTTTGGCTATAGATGTCCCCATGGTGCCGTTATAACGAACGTCCATTCCTGCTATATGATCTGCAGCCAAACGTCCTTGACGGTTTGCAGGCCATGCAAGAGGGATCATTGTAGGATTTCCATTCACAAAATCCACCACTTCAATCGCATCCCCGATTGCATATATAGAAGGATCTTCTGTTTGAAGTGTTGGTTCGACTTTAATCGTGTTCTTTACCCCAAGCGCTAAACCAGCTTCTTTTACCAATATGCTTTCCGGAGCAACCCCGATAGAGAAAATGATCATGTCAGCATCCAGAATATCACCGCTATTCAACACGACTTTTTTTCCGTTGTTTTCAAAGGCTTTTACCCCATCCTCTAAAATAAGACGTACTCCCTTTTCCTTTAGATGACTATGCAACATAGTTGCCATCTCATAATCTACAGGAGCCATAATTTGATTTCCTGCCTCTACCAAAGACACATGGATACCAAGTTCCCATAAATTTTCTGCCATCTCAACGCCTATGAATCCTCCGCCGATAACAACTGCTTGATGCACCTTGTTTGACTCAACGTAGCTTTTGATTTTATCTGTATCCGGAATATTGCGTAACGTAAATAAGTTGTCAGCATTTTGGATTCCAGGAATCTCTGGTTTTATCGGTTTTGCTCCAGGAGATAAAATTAAAACATCATAAGTTTCTTCATATACTTCTCCAGTCTGCACGTTTCTCACTGTAATCGTCTTATTGCTGCGATTTATTTTTGTCACTTCACTAAAGTTGCGAATATCCATATTGAACCGATTTGACATTCCCTCTACAGTTTGCAGCAATAACTTTTCGCGTGAGTCAATACTTCCGCCAATGTAATAAGGCAATCCGCAGTTGGCAAAGGAAATAAATTCTCCTCTTTCAAACATGACAATCTCAACGTTTTCATCCAATCGGCGTAATCTGGCAGCTGCTGTTGCTCCCCCTGCAACTCCTCCAACAATAACAACCTTTTTGCTTTTCCCCATTTTAAGCACATCCTTCTCCTCTAGTTTAAAAAATCCGAATTAATAATGTTATTGAATTGACACTTGAACGCATAAATCTTATATGCGCCTTTTCTACATATCGATGTTTTTATATAACTCTTAAGTTGTTCGTGTAAATCAGCAAAAGCCTTCTTATTTACCCCATGGGGTATATTACATCGTAAAAAAAGCCTTTTTGCTGTAAATTACCTGCTTTTCACTAACAGCTCAACAGCTTCTTTCACAAGGTCCCTATCACCGTATTTCCCTGTTTCTATCTGATCACGTAAACATTGTTCCAGATTCTCCGCTACAATTAGACCTATAGTGCGGTCGATCGCTGAACGTGATGCGGACAACTGGGTTACAACTTCCCTACAATCTTTATCCTCTTCCAACATACGGAGTACACCGCGGATTTGACCTTCAATCCGTTTCAATCTATTTTTTGTCCCTTGCGTATATTCCAACCTTAACTCCTCCTTATTAATAAGACTATGCCGTCCTTTTTTTCATTTAAACTATGGACAAAGCTCATCTATCTATACCTATATGGGTATACATATCTTACACTTAATATATACCATCAGGGGTATTAAAACAATTGTTTAGATTTGGAAGTTTGCTTTTGAAGAAGCTTGGATGTTGCATAAAAAAATTGGTGTTTTTTTCAAACTCTAACTCAATTAAATGGCCCTTAACATAAAGAAAGAGTACAATTCTTGTTGCAGAATCGCGCCCGATTACTAAAGATCAGAACTACAAAATTGTTATAAGAAATAGGATTAGTCCTTCTTCAACAAACGCCTCCTATAGCCAACCATGAAGCGTAAAAACCGGCGCTTCACCACAGAGAATGAAAATGAATTGTTATAGTCAATACTGATTCGACGGCTGGGCCAGGTACAGTTTTGTAAAAGTTTGTATTGCGTTCCTCATAGGATAAAGTTAAAATTCCCAATCCAAATCGTTCAGATTCTCACAGCAATTCTTTTACCAATTTAACTCCAATTCCTAGTTTTTGATGCTCCGGATGAACGATAATATCTTCTATATATCCGTGTTCCAAACCCATACCGCAAACATACCCAAATACTATAAGTGTATTATTCTCATTCCTGACCCCAGCCCAGAAATTACAACGTTCAAACGAAACAGGATAATCTTTATCACGTCTTCCCCATCCCACAATCTCTCTTATATCTGGTACCTCGTTACCGGATATTGAAAGGTTTATTAGAGCTTTATAATCCATGTATATCTTCCTTTTCCTTCTAATCTTTTTTAATTTATTTATTATTTCAATGCGATAAAGTCCTATTCCTTCTTCAACTTAACTGCCATTAGACACTAAACAATTTGTAATTATCATGATAAACTAATATCGGAATTCGATAACAAAATACGAAAAAAGGAGAGTAATATAGAGGAACGTGTCCTAAGAAAGTTGTTTCTTGGATTTATTCACATCCATATCCTGTATCACGCAAAGATAGAACCTATTATGGTATGTGGATGTTGGAGGAACTTGCGGAGCATAGTTACAACATGAGTGCTGGTACACTGTGTCCCATGGTACATAACATGGAAAAGGAAGATCTTTTACATAGAGAAGTTCGACTTGTGGAAGGTAAAGTTAGAAAATATTACACCACAGCATCGCTCGGAGCAAAATCCTTGATGAAGCTAGAAAAAGGCATACGAACTGTTCAAAGAGATTAAAGATTAGGAGGGGAAGTTAGTTTGAGTCGCATTCTGGAGGTTTTAAAGGTTTCGACCCGTTTAGGACTCACATCATTTGGAGGTCCAATTGCTCACTTAGGATATTTTCATGAGGAATATGTGAAGCGGCGAAAATGGCTAGATGAAAAAAATTATGCTGATTTAGTCGCACTTTGTCAGTTCCTCCCTGGACCAGCAAGCAGTCAAGTCGGTATTGCCATTGGTATTCAAAGAGCTGGATTGATTGGTGGACTAATGGCATGGCTTGGATTTACGCTTCCCTCTGCCTTTGCACTCATGGTCTTTGCTAGGGTTCTTCAAGGAAATATCCTACATGCGGGTTGGTTACACGGGTTGATGATTGTAGCTGTGGCTGTTGTGGCTCAAGCGGTCTGGGGGATGGCAAGTAAGCTTGCAACAGGGAAAATGCGTGGTACAATTGCAATAATTTCTGCTGTCGCGACTCTATTGGTTCCTACATCAATGGTTCAAGTGCTCATAATTATTGTATCAGGGCTCATTGGATGGAGATTCTTCAAAAAAAATGCTGCACAGGAAATCCAACCGATGCAAATACCAATCAGCAGAAAAACAGGCATTACCTTTCTCACGTTATTTTTTGTCTTTCTGGGTGTTCTACCTCTCTTAAGGCTTGGTATTCATAATCAGGGGCTCGCAATGTTTGATAGTTTCTATCGTGCAGGAGCATTAGTTTTTGGTGGCGGTCACGTAGTTCTGCCGTTGCTACAGCGAGTTGTGGTACCAACAGGATGGATGACAAATGCACAATTCCTAGCTGGTTATGGAGCTGCACAAGCGGTTCCAGGTCCTTTGTTCACCTTTTCCTCCTACCTTGGTTTTGTATCAAATCCGTACCCTAACGGGATAATCGGAAGTATACTTGCACTGATTGCTATTTTCCTACCTGCATTTTTTCTTGTTGCAGGTGCACTCCCATTCTGGAATATCCTTCGTTCTCGTCCAGGATTCCAATCAGCACTTTCTGGGATTAATGCATCTGTTGTTGGGATATTGATTGCTGCTTTGTACAATCCTGTTTGGACGAGTTCCATTAAAACGCCTTATGACTTTTGCCTAGCAATTATTGCTTTTGCTTTACTCATGATTTGGAAGCTTCCACCTTGGATTGTTGTAATTATATCAGCACTCGGTGGAATCGTCATATCCGTTTTTACTTAGTAGAATAACGTCATCGATGGTGGATTTGTTTTTTGGGTAAAACAATGCTACCTATTCACGCATATAAAATCTGAACCACGGGTAAAAACTCTGTGGTTTTTTATCAATTTCAATAAATTACCATTTGAACATAACCTGCCACTTTAGTTGAAGAAAGAAAAGAAGAATCGCTGCAGAAATCCCATCCTGAAGTAAAGCACTCCGTTGAACAAACTCCTTTAGTCTATTGAATTATATCATCGTGAAATGCAATTAAAACATCTCAACTTGCAAAATAACCATAAACTCCACCACCTTCCTATTGAAGTCATTTATTTAAAAACTGTATTAACCTATTTATATTAAAAAAGTAACTAAATTACCTGAAAATCATACTTTATAATAAAAACTATTTGAAAGAAGTGTGACAATTGACTCAATATATTCATACTGGTAAACATCCAGGACATCCTGGAGCTTGTATTGCACATTATAACCACGTTACTTTTAGCCACTCTGTCCATCATCACTCTAACCATCACAATCCCAATCACAATCATATAATGCCAAGTTTTCAGCATCCATTTACAGTTCATGGTTATTATGGGAATCCTTCTTGGGGACAAGCAGGTGCTTCCTTTCCTTCTTTATATTAAAATTTATATGAGCTGTTTGAGTACAAAGTTTTTTTAACAATCAGACAGCTCTTTTCTTTCATTTTTTCACACTCATACATATCGTAAAATAATCGAATATGCAACTTTGATAGGGTGCTGTAATTCCTTTTTTTCCATTAATAAGCTTCCATATCATAATAAAAAAAACCACCAATTTGTTAAATGGATTATTTATGTATTGTTCTTTATCTAACCTGCCACGTTAGTGGAACAACAAACAGGCTCTACTTCTCTTTGAAGTAAAGCCCCCTTTCGTAAAGAAGGTATTAATTAGAATTCTATTATTCCGCCGCTAAAGCCTGTGCTTTAGTTAAATGAACCGTACCAAATGGATGTTGTGGAGGAGCATATATAGAATAAAGTTTTAAAGGGGTATTACCTGTATTGGTTACATTATGCCAGGTGCCAGCAGGTATCATAATGGCAAAATCATCATAAACTTTGTGAACAAAGTTTAAATTATCTTTTCTCTTGCCCATTTGCACAACCCCTTGCCCTTGTTCAATCCGTAAGAATTGGTCAACGTTAGGGTGAATTTCTAAACCGATGTCTTCACCAACAGTAAGACTCATCAATGTAACTTGCAAATGATTTCCTGTCCACAAAGCTGTACGATAGGTATTGTTATGCCTCGCAGCCTCATTAATATTGACTACAAATGGTTTCCGCCCATAATCTTTTACCTTATTTCTTGCGTCATCATAAATATTCCAGTAATCAGGCTGTCTTATATAATTATTATACATTGGGACATTAGCACAATAAACATTAGGTTGATATGGGTATGGATACATCCAAGGGGTATAGTACATCTTATTCAATCCCTTCACAGATTTATACAAATTATCTTATGCACTATTTTATGGGAATGTACTTATGTGCAGGGCGAACTTAGCCCAAAACAGTTGGTCAATTTAATGGAACTATTGAACAAAAGTTAAACACACTCTTCAACTCCACGTCAGTTTAAGTTCGACCATTCACAACCTCACCTGTATTTTGACATAAATATCCAGTTTTCTTTTAAATTACAACGAACCGACAGGTATTCCACATCAAAAAACGGCAGCTTTAAACTGGATGGAATCTTTCGGCATTCACACGGACCAAGAGCATTTAGCAATCGTTTACGGTGCCCAAAATGCATTGGCAATTACCTTAGCGGTTTTGTTTGAGCCTGGCAATAGGATTGCAACCGACGTTTACACGTATTCAAATTTTATCGAGTTGGCAAAAATGTTCCATATTCAGTTAGTCCCTATTCTTGGAGACCAGTTTGGGATGTTGCCAGACGCACTTGAAAAGCAGTGCAGCCAAATAAATATTCACGGTATTTTCCTCATGCCCTCCTGCTGTAATCCTACTACCGTTATGATTCCGGATTTTCGAAAGCAAGAATTAGCGGAGGTCATTCATAAGCATCGTTTAATATTGATTGAGGAAGATATACATGCATTTTTGACGGCAGGTATGATCTCCGATTACCAGCAGCCAATGTTCAATTTACTTCCGGAACAGAGCGTTTATATTTGTGGCACCTCTAAGTCAATATGTTCCGGATTAAGAGTTGCCTATATGGTTTAAGGGGATGCATTACGTGAAAAAATTTTGCAGGCTATCTTTAACATCAATGTAAAAACCTCTTCCTTTGTTGCAGAGGTTATCACAGAGCTTATCTTATCAGGGAAGGCTCATGAAATTGTTTCTCAAAAAAAACAGCTTGCACAGTCTGCGAATGATATTTATTCGGAATATTTTCCTTTAAGTAAGAATGTTGGACATCCTTTTAGTTTTTATCGTTGGCTTCCAATTCTAGGACATAACGATGCATTACAGTTGGACACGGATTTGAAAAGGCATGGCATTCGGGTTTTTCATTCTGATCGTTTTCTAAGCGGACAAACCACCCCTGATAAGTATTTGCGAATTGCACTTGCTTCTACAAACTCATTAGATGAGTTGAAAATAGGATTAAAAATATTAAAACAGTATCTCAATTAATCCCGAAAAAATAAAAAGCTTGATTCTTCAAGCTTTTTATTTTGGGAAATTTTGTCGCTACAGACTGATGTTAGCGAACGTTTTCTTTCATTACAGGAATGCTACCTGTTAGCACAATAACAAAAAGGCTGCCTTTTTACAGCAGCCGGATCTTTTACATAATAATTAATTTTAAAGAAACAGGACTTTTTCAATGAAAATCTCCTTTTCTTATTCACTAATTTTAAGAGAGGTGTTTTCATAACAGTTTAATTATACAATCCTTTCTAAAAGTTCCCCTACTTTTTCTGCCATTTCCAGCGGTGGATAAGGCATGCCATTTTTTAGCCACCATTCCACTACACCAACGTAAGCATTTGCAACAAATTCAACAACTACATCTTGGTTTTGACCGAGATTTTTGCCTTTTGTTATATCCACGTCTTTTTTGAATTCTTCGATATTATGTTGAACAAACCGGCTGCGAAAATAAGGAGCTCCTTCACTCGCCAACATCGTCGAAAAAAATAAATAATTACTTTCAAGATATTCCATGCAGTGTACAGTCGATTCAATCCAATCCATTTCAGCTTCCAACTCACAAAAATTAGCCATGTTATGGATATGTTCTTCCATGATCTTATCCAACAGATCAAATTTATCCAAGTAATGAAGATAAACAGTTGCACGGTTAATATTTGCCCTGTCAGAAATATCCTGAATGGTAATGCTATCGAAATTTTTCTCAGACATCAATTCAAGGAATGCTTTTTTTATTGCTTCTTGAGTTCTAGCAACCCTTCTATCTACTTTTGTCATGTTAAAAACACCCTACTTTCTTAAAATAATCAACAATTTTTATCGATTTGATGTGTAAACAACAAACCCGATTAAATTAACGAGTTTCATGTCTTGTTTTGTTTATAGTTATATTATAAATTATTTACAGATGTCGAGTAAACATCAAATGTAATTTATATTTACCATGAAGGGGTGTTATTTAATATGTCAAACTATATTTTTGAGTTAAGCGATAAGGTAACAAGAAAATCAGTTTCATATAATACCAGGTTTGGAATCAAAATTGCGGCAGATCTCTACTTGCCAAAAGACTTTGATGCGTCAAAGAAGTACGCAGCCGTTATTTTAGGTGCGCCCTATGGCGGTGTTAAAGAGCAGGGTTCCGGTATCTATGCTCAAAACATGGCAGAGCGTGGTTTTGTGGCTCTTGCATTTGACCCATCGTTCAACGGATACAGTAGCGGAGAGCCACGTCACCTTTCTTCGCCTGATTTATTCGTTGAAGATTTCAGCGCAGCCGTTGATTATGTAGGTACGCGTCCATTTGTAGATAGGAATCAAATTGGTGCAATTGGTTTATGCGGTAGCGGTAGTTTTGCGATCAGTGCAGCGCAGGTTGACAGGCGCATCAAAGCTGTCGCCACGGTCAGCATGTACGATATATCGCGGGCTCAACGCAACGGCTTTAAGGACTCGTTAACCGAAGAAGATCGCAACAGAATACTCGATGCAATTGCCGAGCAACGCTACGCGGAGTTTGATGGCAACCCTCCAGCGCTGACTGATCGTGGAGCACCTATTGGATTTGATCATAAAACAGACCCTATCGGTCGCGAGTTTGGCGAGTTCTATTCTACACCTCGCGGGTACCACCCAAACTCAATTACTCAATTTACCGTGACAAGCAGCATGTCATTTATGAACTTCCCTCTGCTTACGCACATTAAATCGATTTCGCCGCGACCAATTTTGTTCATCATGGGCGAGCACGCTCACTCACGATACTTTAGTGAAGATGCTTACGAATTGGCGGCAGAACCAAAAGAGCTGTACATCGTTCCAAATGCAGGACACGTTGATTTATACGACAAGACGGATGTGATTCCATTCGACAAGTTAGAAGCATTCTTTACCGAGAATTTGAAGTAACAATCGCTTCAAAGTAAAAGTAAGGAACAGTAAGTGAAAGCTTTGGTGGATCCAGCAAAGTCAGAATTTGGCAGGGTTGATGTAATTTTCTTAAATGCTGGTATTATGCCAAATTCACCACTTTCAGCATTGAAAGTTGATGAATGGAATAGCATGATTGATATTTATATCAAAGGTGTGTTAAATGGGATTGCTGCCGTACTACCCACCTTTATAGAACAAAAATCAGGACATGTGATAACAACTTCTTCGGTTGCTGGTCTTAAATCTTATCCTGGTGTTGGGGTCTACGGTGCAACTAAATGGGCTGTCCGTGAATTAATGGAAGTTTTGCGTATGGAATCAGCACAAGAAGGTTCTAATATCCGTACAGCAACTCTTTATCCGGCTGCAATTAATACAGAGTTGCTTGAATCAATTACAGATCCAGATACTTTAACAGGTGCAACAACACTTTATGAACAACACGGAATCACACCAGATAGAATTGCAAATGTTGTGGATTTCGCAATTGATTCTATCTACTTTCATTATTCGTCCTACAAGCTAATAGCTATAAATTCTAAAATAAAAAATGCCCCTAGCATGTATGGTGGCATTTTTTACTAATGTCAATTTCGTGATAATCTCGTTTATCTATGCAATGTACGATGTCGCGCCTGAAAAAGAGCGTGGAGAAAGCTGGTGCCTGATTACACATAAATAAAGATAGGAGTTGTTTTTTTTGGCTAAACGAAATAATTTATTGATTTTCATATTGACCATAGGAGTTTTCGGCATCTTAAATACCGAAATGGGGGTTATTGGGTTATTGCCTTCCATTGCTGATCACTTTAATGTCAGCATATCAAAAGCAGGATGGCTGGTGAGTCTTTTTGCTCTTACTATTGCTGTATCTGGACCAACGATGCCGTTATTGTTTTCCAGGATAAATCGTAAGAAGGTCATGTTACTTGTATTAGGAGTTTTCGTTTTGTGTAACATTGTATCCATATTTACATCTAACTTTACCATTCTATTAATTTCCCGTATCATTCCAGCCTTTTTTCATCCCATTTATTGTTCTTTGGCATTTACAGTAGCTGCTTCCTCAGTAAATAAAGAAGAAGCTCCAAAAGCTGTTTCTAAAGTATTTATAGGAGTATCTGCTGGTATGGTAGCCGGTGTACCGATCGCAAGTTTTATTGAAAGTGCCGTTTCGTATGAAATGGCGATGGCATTCTTTGCTATTGTTAATTCTATTGTATTCATTGCTACATTGATTTTTGTACCATCTATGCCTGTTGAAGTAAGACTTTCTTATGGTACACAACTTTCCGTATTAAAAAAACCCGTTATATGGATTTCCATCGTGACGGTCATTTTATTAAACTCAGCTATATTTGGGGTTTATAGTTATCTTGCTGAATATCTGAAAACAGTAACGAATATGTCTCAGAATACAATAAGTTTAACGTTATTCATCTTCGGTGGAGCCAATATTATTGGAAACATTGTCGCAGGAAAGTTACTTACTCATAGTGCCACAAAATCTGTCGTATCTTTTCCTTTATTATTGGGTGCTGTTTACATCATTTTATACTTCACAGGACAGTTTACCGTACCTATGGCAAGTATTACTTTCATTTGGGGAATATTGGCTGGGGGAATAATGGCAAATATTAATCAATATTTGATTGCGTCTTCAGCTCCCGAAGCGCCTGATTTTACCAATGGATTATTTATATCATCCTGTAACGTAGGAACAACATTGGGTGCAGCTGTAGGCGGGTTATTTATATCAGAAATGGGTACACAATACGTCGTATTGGTCGGAATCCTATCATTGTTACTAAGTTTGGTAACTATTTTACTTAGAAACTACTTGTTTACTCCTACACAACAACTTTCTAGATAAGGAATAAATTCAAATATGTAATTATTTTTATATTCAAATTCCTATCAGCTCAGAAATATCGCATCTCGAAGATGCCGTTGGTGCTCTATCGATTCAGTTAACACTTGAAGAAATTGCGTTGCTAGAAGAGCCGTATGTACCACACCGAATAGTTGGTCATAATTAATTTTATTAGTAAATATACGAACTGAGTCCAGTAATAGATATGGACTCAGTTTATTTAATTTCTTTTAGAAACGTTTGTTAAATTATTCAAAATTCCTATCTAACAATGCCCCTGTTTGTTCTGCCATAACACGAGCCGGTAAAGGCTTTCCATTCTTGAACCACCATTCCACTGCACCTACGATCGCTGAAGCAAAAAATTGAAGAATAACATCATCATTTAATCCCTGATTTTTTCTTTCGGTTGTATCCACTTCAGGCTTATACTCTTGGATTACTAACTCAAGAAACCGATGACGAAAATAAGGGGCACCTTTACTCGCTAACATCGTTGAAAAGAATAAATAATTACGCTCAAAGTATTCGAACCAGACATAATTACCTTCTTGAAAAGTCATCTCAGATGCCGATTGGCAAAGTTCCCGGAGATTGTTTATATGTTCTTCAATCATCTTATCCAATAGATCATATTTATCCGTGTAATGAAGATAGATGGTTCCTCGATTAACATCTGCTCTGTCAGCAATATCCTGAATGGTAATGTCATCAAAACTTTTTTCGGACATTAGTTCAGTTACTGCTTTTTTAATAGCTACTTGGCTTTTGGCTATTCTTCTATCTAATTTAGACATTTTAATTCACCAATCTTTCTAAAGATAATCAACAATTTTAATTGATTTGTTGAGTAATCAACGAATTGCGTTGTTTTAACCATTGAATGAATCCTGTATCTTTTTATAATTATAAACAGATGTTGATTAATCAATCAATATTCATTATTGAAGCTGGAGGTTTAAGTATGAACCGTGTTGAAAAGAGCAAGGAAAAGCACAAACAGCTATTTGGCATTGGGGTACCTGCCTCATATATTACGGATCCCGATTTTCAGGACATTCTGAGTCGCTTCATTTTTGGGGAAGTTTTCTATCAAGGTAATTTGGATGACAAGCAACGTGAACTTATCACCATTGTAGTGCTTACTACCAATCAGACTCTGCCTCAACTTAAGGCACATGTTGGTGCCGCATTGAACGTTGGACTGACACCATTAGAAATCAAAGAGGCAGTTTACCAATGTGCTCCGTATATTGGATTTCCCAGAACACTGAATGCCATCACAGAGATAAATGAGGTTTTCAAGTCCAAGAATATTACGTTACCGATTGAAAGCCAAAAGCAGGTTGAAGAAGATAATCGTTTTGAAAAGGGCCTTGCAGGACAAGTAGAGATTTTCGGTGAAGTCATTGCAAAAATGCGGGAGGGTGCCCCATCAAATCAAAAGCATATACAGGATTATCTTTCCGCTTTTTGTTTTGGAGACTTCTATACCCGTGGCGGACTGGATTTGAAAACACGGGAAATGTTGACACTCTGCATCATAAGTGCGTTGGGCGGTGCTGAAGGCCAAGTCAAGGCACATGTACAAGGAAACTTAAATGTGGGCAATGACAAGGAAACAATGATTACCGTGATCACTCATTGTCTTCCTTATATGGGCTTTCCAAGAACACTGAACGCATTAAATTGCGTAAATGAAGTTATTCCTGAAAATTAAGAAAGGGTGTTATTAACTAATGTATGTAGTCATTAATAAAGCCAGTCACTACAACCAAAAGCCGATTTTCCGTTTTGGAAAATCAGCTTTTCTTCAATTAAAGGTGAACTGCTTTTTCTAAATCTAAAATTTTAACATTTTTGACTTTGAATTAAGCCTAGAGGAAAGAAAGCCTGTTCTTTTTACATAGGCCCCTGAAACAGTTAAACTGCCGGTAACGTGAAACAAGCTTACAGCTAACTTTAAGCCAAAAACTGATAGAGACTTCTTATCTAAACAAATTTTCCTTCAGCCTCAAACGTTAAAAAAGAAGGGTGTAAACATACTACATCCTTCTTAACCTTCTTCATCACGAGTTTGTAAGTCTTACTTCCATTTACCAGTTAATACCTCTGTTCGATCCGTTGCAGGTGAAGGTGTCCTTGATAAATTGGTAATCTCTGCGTACATTTCTTCTGCCATTTTAAAATCGGCAGCAGCTAAGGAATCTTCCAACTGGTTTATATTTCGTGCACCAATAATTGGGGCAGTAACAGCGGGATTCGCTTTTACCCAAGCAACTGCTAAAGTTGCAGGTTTCACATTATGTTCTTGTGCATATTTAGTAAACTGTTCGGCCGTGATAAAATCTTCATTGGTACCGTAACGGTCACCATAGCGGGCATTCTGTACAAGGCGGCCCTGCTCAGGACGTTTATTCACTCCATATTTTCCTGAAAGGAGTCCAGCACCAAGTGGGCTGTAAGTAATGACTCCAATTTGTTCGGAAGCGGCCATTGGTAAAATTTCAACCTCTGCTTGGCGTTTAACAAGGTTATACATAGGTTGGATCAATTCAAAACGAGTAAGTTGCTCTTTTGCAGAAATTCCTAAAGCTTTTGTGAATTGCCATGCTGCCCAATTGCTTACTGCTGGGTAAAGAATCTTTCCTTGACGCTGTAAGTCATCGAGTGTCCGTAGTGTTTCCTCCATTGGAGTTTGGTCATCAAAATCATGGACGAAATAAAAATCAATATAATCCGTCTTTAAGCGACGTAGGCTATTTTCAATACCTTGTATCATATGTTTTCGGGACAAACCTCTAGCATTCACATCTGCACCCGTGTTCCAGAACACTTTTGACGTTAAAACGATTTCGTCTCTTTCATGTGCGATACACTCTCCTAGTATTTCCTCAGAACGCCCATAAACATCGGCGGTATCGAAGAAGTTGATACCAGCTTCCCGACAACGTTTATACATGGCTTTAGATGTTTCTTCGTCAGCGTCTCCGCCAAAAGACATTGCACCAAAACATAAATTTGAAACTTGAATTCCTGTTTTTCCTACTGTACGATATTCCATAATGTACCTCCATAATTTATTCGTTCTTTTGTTAAATGAAGACTAATCACGTTTTGTTACATACCTCATCCATAGCCCGCCATCGTCCAGTTTTTCTATGTCCTTTAAGAAGAAATTGACTGGTTGTGTTTTTTTAAAATAAGAACTTGTTTCAAATAGCGTCACAGAGTTAGATGCACCATCTGCAATTGGGACTAAAACCATGCTCAACTCATCAATTAATCCTTCATTCAAAAAGGAGCCATTTAAAAAGCCCCCACCTTCTAGCATTAATTCATCGATTGAAAATAGATTTTTTAGCTTTTCCACTACGACAGTAAAATTTAATCGTTCTTTTCCACCGAAAATATAAGATATACCTATTTTTTTCAGATGAGTTAAGTAAGCATCAGATACTTGCTCTGAAAGTACCTCTACTATATGGTCCTTCGTTCTATTATCGTTCCATTTTGAAATATAATTTTTTGTCCATCCTAGTTTTCCAGAAGGGTCTACTGCTATGACGTAACTTTTAGCATCCTTATTTGCTACATAATCAATTCTAGGGATAGTCGGGATGTTATCTTGTTTTAAATCTAATTTATGTCCGAAAGTAAAGTGTTCCTCCATGGTAATCCTGCCGCACATCCATGCTTTACATCCGTAACGTCCATGAATTTTTTCGTATTCGTCTGTAAAATAAGCTGCTCGTTCTACTTTCAAATAATCTCCAATGATTTTCCCATCCAATGAAGTTAGCATGTGACAAATTATATATGGTCTTTCCAATGTTATTACCCCTTTAATCCATAAAGTGACAAAGCACCTTTGATATGTACATCAATCATCTGATCCCATTCATCAACTTTCTTTTTAATAAGTGAAATCTCCAACTGAAGGTTCACAGGCTGATGGTGCATCTTCTTTAGATAATCTCTTTGGCAGATTACTAATTTTTTCGGTTCCTGCATAATCTTTGAAAGTTTATGTTAATGGAAGTAATGTTAAAAAATCCCTGCTTGTTGGATTATCATACATTTTTACCATTACTTCCTTGTTGTTAAAAGTCAATTTTATTCTGACATCATTTGTATTTCTACACACAGTACCACACTCCATTAAATGGCTTTCTCGTACTTTGCGACTTTACTATTAAGACTAATTGAGACCGCAGCAATAATAACAGCAATTGCAACTGATGCAGCCCCAATCCAACTGACCGCTAATACCGATGTGCTTTTTACGGCAATACCCCCAATTCCAGCCGCCGCAGCTATGCCTAATTGTATGAAGGAGCCATATAAGCTAAGCATGATTCCTGTAGCTTCTGGAGCAAGCCAAACCAGGTTATACTGTAAACCCGGGCCAGACGACCATGCCGAGAAGGACCATAGCATAAGCAATGGAATTGCTACAAAGGTTGATCTGGCAATAGTGGCTAACAACACTAGAGCTATAACGTGGACAACCAAACCGCCGACAAGAGTTCGGGGGTTACCAATCCGATCCGTCATGAATCCACCGAACTTGGATCCTATTAAGGTAGCAACGCCGAAGGCAAACAGGGCACCACTCACTTCACGTCCGCTCATGGATGTAACGGTTAGCAGGAAAGGAGCAATATACGAATACATCACCCCATATCCTAACTGCCAAAAAAACGTTACACCAAGACCCATTAAGATTTTCGGATTCTTTAAATAAGAGAGCTGCTTCCCCAGAGGTACGACTGCTTCGTTATTTACGGCAGGAATTGTTCGCATGATAAAGAAGATTGCTAGTAAACTAAGAACACCGATCCCCACGAAGATAAGCTTCCATTCGTATGCTGTGGCTACAACACGACCAATTGGTACACCGATGATGATGGCGGCACTAAACCCAATTATAATTGTGCCAATTGCCCCTGCTTGTTTTTCGGGCGACGCTAATTTTGCTGCGGCAGTTTTGGCAGCAATGGCAAAAACTCCACTTCCTAGAGCAAGTATGATGCGAGAGACAATAAGTAAACCGAATCCTGGAAGGGTGATAGTCATAACGCTACCGAGCACCATTAAAACAAGCGAAAGCATTAACAACTTACGCTGATTCATTTTTGTTGTCGCCATTACCACAAGTGGAGAACCGATCGCATTAGCAAGAGCAAATACGGTGATTAGTTGTCCTGCCACCGATACCGTAACATTATTCGAGGCAGCAACTTTATCCAAAATACCTGCAATAACGTACTCAGATGTACTAACCATGAAAGTAATCAAAGCCAGCATGTAAATTTTCCAAGCATTTCTCATGATTTTTACGATTCACCCCTTAACAGACTTAAATGTTGACCTCAACTCCACCATTTCCTACGTGTAATAATTCAAAATGATGTCTCTTTTAAACTATTTTTTCAATTTTAACTGTAAAATCGCTATTCATACTTGCAAGTTTTTCTACTCCAGATTCGATTTTACCTAATTTGATCAATCCTTTTGAAAACCTATGATTTCCATAAAATACAGTGATATTCCCCCATTGGGAAAAATAAGCAAAATCTCCAACTGAAGGATCCCTGCCAGATCTTGCGTCTTTAGTAGATAATCCTTTTTCTAGGACACTAATTTTTTCTAAACTTACATAATATTTAAATTATTCCGATTTTTAGATTCATCATTAGTAACTACTTGTTTAGCATTGGAATTAGAATTGTCTAGTTGGTACTGATAACTACCAGTGTGATCAGCTCACATTGCTTATCATCCAGATTACCTTGATAAAAAACTTCCCCGGAAATGAAGCGACTCAGGATGTCCTGAAAATCCGGATCAATAGAATATGTCGCAGGTACTCCATCGCCAAATAGCTGTTTGTATTTTTCCTTGCTCTTTTCAACACGGTCCATAATTAAACCTCCTGCTTGAATTTCCGAAGATGTTAAATTAAATCCCTATAAAAAATCAATATTGATTGATTAATCAACATCTGTTTATAATTATAAATAGATGTATTTTCATTTCAATCGTTAAATCAACGCAATTCGTTGATTACTCAACAAATAAATAAAAATTGTTGATTATCTTTAAGAAAGTCTGGTGATGAAACAATGCCGAAAGTAGATAGAAGAGTACTCAAAACTCAGGGAGCGATAAAACAAGCATTTCTTGAACTTATGAGTGAAAAAAATTTTGATAACATTACCATTCAGGATATTTCTGACAGGGCAAATGTGAACCGAAGTACTGTATATCTTCATTACCTGGATAAATACGATCTACTAGATAAGATGATAGAAGAACATATAAACGAGCTTAAGGAAACAAGTGAATGGGCATGTCAAGAGGAATGGATAGATGCGATCCAGATCTTTTTCGAATACTTTGAGAATAATTATTTATTCTTTTCGACGATGTTATCGAGCAAAGAAGCAGCCCCTTCTTTTCGTAGTAAGTTCCTAGAGTATGTTATCGAAGGGTACAAGGACGAGTTGCACAAAACAATCGGAAAAAATGAAGGTCTAAGCGAAGATGTTATTATTAAATTTGCTGCAAATGCTTACGTAGGGGTTTTGGAATCATGGTTAAAGGATGGAATGCCTTGTCCTCCTAAGTCAATAGCAAAAGAGTTGGGGATTTTGCTAGAGAGGATTTTATAGTATCTCTAAAAATGCCATTTAGATAAAATTAATCAAGTAAAAAGGCCAGGTAGCATACCTGGCCAATTTTTGATACATAAATTTCTCACCTAGAAAGTTGTTGTGTAGGAGTAAACTTGTAGTTCCTTAGTAAAATAGAGTCACGTTTTCCGTTAAAAATATTGACCTAAACTAAGGGACCAACTACGGGGTGCGGTACATATGGTTCCTCAAGTGATGTTTTTTCTTCTGGTGTTAACTTGATTGAAAGTGCTGGTACTGCATCCTCAAGATGTAATTTTTTTGTAGCTCCAATAATAGGTGCTGTTACCGGTTCCTTTTGCAGCAACCAAGCGAGTGCAATTTGGGCGCGGGGTACACCGCGCTTTTCGGCAATTGTAGCAACCTGCTTCGCGATTAATCTGTCCGTAACAGCAGTAGCATCATATTTAGACTTCTGCACTTGGTCGGTTTCGGAACGATGCGTTGTTTCAGCCCAATCACGCGTCAATCTTCCTGATGCTAGCGGACTATACGGAATCACACCAATTTTTTCTTCCTTACATAACGGCAGCATTTCCCGTTCCTCTTCACGATACAAAAGGTTTAAATGATTTTGCATCGATACAAACCGGGTCCACCCATTTTTTTCGGCAACATGATTTGCTTTTAGGAACTGCCATGCAAACATTGCAGACGCACCAATGTATCTTACCTTGCCAGCTTTCACAACATCATGTAATGCTTCCATTGTCTCTTCGATAGGAGTATTATTATCCCAACGGTGAATTTGGTATAGATCAACATAATCTGTTCCGAGGCGCTTAAGACTCTTGTCAATTTCACTCATAATATGCTTTCGTGAAAGACCTTTACCATTTGGACCTTCATGCATAGGGAAATAAACCTTCGTTGCGATGACAATTTCATCCCGATTGGCAAAATCCTTTAGAGCCCGCCCAACAATTTCTTCGCTTGTTCCGTCTGAATACACATTTGCTGTGTCAAAAAAATTGATGCCTAACTTAAGGGCTTTCATAATAATTGGACGACTGCGCTCTTCATCAATAACCCATGGATGGACCCATCGGTCTGCGACACCAAAACCCATACAGCCAAGGCAAAGCCGAGATACATCCAATCCTGTATTTCCAAGTTTTACATATTCCATTTGATTGTCCTCGCTTTCTTAAATTACATAATTAACTATTTCCTATTATAAACAGAACAAAAACACTCTCAATTGTTAAAATAACGCAATTTGTGTATTACTGAACAGAAAGATTAAAATTGTTCATTATCTTTAAAAGTTGTAAGGGTCAACCAATTTAAGTGAAACATCAGCCACCGCATCTTCAATATGAGATATTTCAGTCGTACCGACAACTGGAGCTGCTACTGGTTCCTTCTGGAGCAATCATTCAAGTGCGATTTAAAGGGTGAAGTCAATTTTACAAAAGGAAAAAATCACGGAATAAATGAAGAGGTTATTCTTCGATTTATTGCGGGGGCTTATGTAGAGATTGTGGAATGGTGGTTCACAAATGAAATGTCCTAATCCGCCTCAAGTCATGGCGAAACAAGTGGGTATTTTGATTGAGAGGATTGTATAAAAGAAGCTAGGTAGTATATCTAGCTTCTTTTATTATCAATTATTAAAAGCATTAAGAAGCACTTAAAACGTTTCCTTTCCTCTTTTTTCTTTCTTTATTCAAACTAACACCTACCAATCCTGTCAAAGAAAATAGAGCAGGGAGTACCCCGACTGCCCTTTTTATATAAGGAAATCAGGGTTTTTGCTTTTAAAAAGCTATTGTTCAACCCCTCTTTGCTAAAATTACTTTTATTTCAACCCCATATATGTCGCTCCTCTCTTTGTAACTTTAAAAAAAACAATATATTAATGGTATAAAAAATATTTAAAAAAATAATATAAATAGAGAATTACAGCTAAATTGGCCAATCCTGGTTCGACTAGTTTACTGATCTTACGGAACATTTGGAACGCGTCAACATTAAAAACTGTCAATTTAACTACATTTTAAAAAAAATGCTAAACGTAGAAATAAATTTTGGTGGATTTTATTAGGCAATACGTTTAGTTTTTATAAATTTAGTGAATAATGAGGATAAAATTTACGAAAATATCTTAAAAACCACATCCTATTGTGGTTTTTAGTCTACTCTCAGGAAAAAAGTTTTTTATATAGGCTGTTTTCGTAAACATTGTTGTTAATTACTCACAATAGAGTCATGTTAAAAATTACACTTTAGTATTGATTCAAAACTATTTATCAGCGATTTTAAGAGTTTTATCAGCAAATCAAAAAAGCAACAATCTTTGAGAAGTGAGAATTTATATAAGAATGACTGATAAGAAAGTATAGGAGGTTTTATGCATGTCTTTAAATCAAGTTCTACAAAAACACATAATTTTTCACCAATATAAAAATTGGTATGTGTTGGATGATGAATTTTATTGGGACATTAAAACATTATCCAATACTGTTTTTAAATACTTAGACTCAAATTTTACTATTCCGGTTATTTTTTGTTCTATTAGTCAAGCGAATAAAATCATTCATGACTTAGGTGATGAAGAAGATGAATATTTACGATTCGCATCAGGTATTTATTGGAGAGAATTAGAGATTATCTTTATTTTTCGCTTTAATGAATATATCCCATTAATTGAGACTCTTTTTCATGAATTTCGTCATGTAATGCAAGACTCCAATCCTGATTTTAGACATCATTTCGAATCTGATAAAAAATTACCATATCTAGAACGAATTACTGAAATTGATGCCTTTCAATTTGCAAAAGAAAAAACAAAAGAATATCTAACATCCGGATCATATAAATACGTTGACTTATGATCATTTCAAAAAACGAACAATCCTCTCATGGAAGATTAATCCTTTTCTTGTTGTTACCCTGGCTAATTCATATTTTTTATAGGTGTCCCGACGAAAATCAATTTTGAATTCAGCTATAATCATTTTATACTCCCTATTAGGGAGGTTTTTTATTTTACGTTGTGAAAGTGCCCCTGTTAGTACAATATTTTATACAAATGACATATTCGTAATAATGATGTAATATAATTTATCAATCACATTGAAAGGGGGAGGAACCAATGGATAATCGGATTTTCTTATTCCTTGCTACGATTTTATCTGGTTTTGCACTTATTAAAGTTCCTTTAGCTGATTCTTTTCTTGAAAGCGTTTCACCGGTTACTAATATTCTTGGCATACTAACTGTCCTAGTCTTTTCACTCGTTTTAATTTATAAGGGAGTAAAAAGTTTGTTCAGTAAATGAAAAGGATAAATAAGGAAAGCACTCTATATGGGTGCTTTTTTTATTTTCAAAAAAATTGGTTTTGTGAAAGCTGATATTCCTGAAACCGTCTTGTTATTATGGTCAATACAGTACCGGCAAACACTAAACCCGTTAATTCCTAAGAATTCCTTGTTAGAATTAAATTAGAAAATATTTTTGTTACTTCATTGTGATACACAAGCTGAAAAGAATGTACATTTTCATATTTTTATATGTAAACTCTCTATCTAGCGTTTTAAATGTAAACAATGTTAGACCATTATTACTTATTGACGTTAGCACAAAAAGAAAAAGGGATAGCCGAAGCAACCCTTTTTTCAACTTTACAAAAAAGTGTCTTTTTTAATACCAACACTTTTATTCTTTTTATTTAACGCTTACCATTGTGCTGGTACTATTTCCAAGAATTGTTGTTGGATTCACACCGTTCCATTTCTGTACTTTATTGTATTCTACCAACTCAGGTGTTAGAGATTTTGATAATGCCTCATTCGCTGCAGCTTCGCCCTCCGCTTTAATCTTGGCTGCTTGTGCATCTGCTTGAGCATTTAGGATTTTGGTCTGATTATCAATCTTCGCTTTTTCTTGATCCGCTTGTGCCTTTTTGACGTTTAATTCGGAAGTGGCAAGTGATTGCTGGGACTGCTCCATTCCTTTTGGAGAACCTACATGGGTGAACCCAAAGGTACCGATTTCAATCCCTATTTTACCTAGTTCCGTTCCTAAGTCTTTGTTGATAAGTGCTGTCACATCTGCTTGTCCTGCACCCTTTATATCATTCCAAGTATATTTGTGGGTAATTTTGTTGACCACATTTTTCATAGTGGGTTTCACGATCGAATCTGAGATATATTGAATGTCTTTTCCTCCAACTGCCTGGTAAAGCGCGGTGGCATTTTTGGTGTTAATTTTCCATGTAAGAGAAGTATTGACAGGCAGTTCCTGTTGGTCACTTGTACCCACGGACCATTGCTGATTATCGTTTCCACCTTCCTTTGGATTATCCGAAAGGACTAGCGACTGCATATAAGTAGGATACTCTTGGACGGCAACCCCCCAGCCAACCCAATGGATTCCTTGGTTTAGTTCTGTGACTTCTCCATCCATGTGCTTAACAATCCCTACATTTCCGACGCTAATCCATGAGATTCCTGTAAAACTTGCAACTAATACTAAAAGCAGCACTACCGCAAAGATAAATGCCCCAAGCTTAAATTTTGTTATTTTCATGTTCCTCATTCCCCTTATCATTTTCCTTTTTGATTTTTTCACTTGTTTTTTCTACTTTGTTTCCAATTTTATAAAATAGTTTCCAAGAAAGACAGAATACAATTACCGCGAGAATAACCGCCATTACCACAAGCTGAAAAACAATTTCAACCAATTTCATCCCCCATTTCTCTCTAAATAGGCATAATAAAAAGACCTACTTTTTTAGCTCAGGCTGCTAATTTGCTGATAAACAAAAAAGCACCCTGAATTAGGTGGTCATAGCCCCCCCCCGCTTTAGCCGACGAAGTTAGCTGACGGGTAGGATGGCGAAAGAGCAGCTCTCATCCCTTCTGATTATCCAGAATTAACCCCAAAAAATTGGTTCCTCCGCTCCTGAGTTTCCTCAGGATTAAGCCGATCTATTAAATTACTAATTTATGAAGTAATTGTAATCCTGTGTATCTAACTTGTAAAAGGCTAAACTTGGTTAAATCTACTCTTAATCTAAGATATTTCCAAATAAATCCTTGATTTTATCTTATTTTCTAACCCATACTCATTTTTTTATTCTTTATTGAACATTAAAAAAGGTACTATTACCTCTTGCACCATTAAGGACCAGTTTTAAATAGTAGTTCAATATCTACTCTAAAATTTATCCAATTAGTGCCTTTTTTGAGCCTCTTTTTGTGTTTTTTATAAACAAAGGTCAAGCTTACGCATACCATAATGTTGAACAACCATTGACAGGGGGTGAATTTCTATGAGTCATCATTGTCATTGCAATTGTCATGGTCACTGTAATTGTCATGGTCACTGTAGCATTTTTGGAATTTTCCTTGGATTTTTAACAGGTGTAATATGGTTGCTACTATCATTATTCGGAATAATTTCCAAATTCTTTGGATTAATCGGCCTGGGGGACCTTGGTAATATATTAAACATTTTTATTGCGTTAATTGGCTTTCTCGCTTTCTTTTTCTTTGGATTATGTATATTCAAAAAAGTGTGGCGCTATTGTAAGTAGGTAAATGTTAATGGATAATTTAGTATTGACAGCAACTATTTTGTTGAGGAATCAAATAGTTACTATACTTGCCGACAGTCTCTTTATTAGAGGCTGTTTTTTAGGCTTATTAACTTGATTAGTTGAAGTATTTGATATTTCGCTTCTTAAAATAACCTTTTCAATGACCAATAGTACACAAAACAACACATATTCCTAGGAAAAAATACGAAAGAAAAATCCATAACTATTGGTATTAATTAATAAAGCTAGGCCTCCATCCAATCCTATTTAGGTGAACGCTCATAGTCTACTGTGACTATAAGTGAAAGGATGATATTTATGTATCACTACATAATTATTTATCACTACAATCCGTGGAATAGACCGATAGCAGTCCCAATAATTCCTCCACCACCAATACCTCCTGTTATCAACCGGAATTTGTTGGATGGATTATGGTACACAGCGCGCTAAGTAGTATTGCAGTCGAGGACATACGCAAAATTAAAATTCTTTTCGTATGGTAAGGTGTAAATGCGTCTGTGCAATCTCTTTTTTTCTATAGGCTTTAATAAACAATTTGATATTTTCTTCAAAAAACTCGCCGTAACCCACTTTTCAGCTTAATGCAACGTGCTTCGACTTGTTTAGTACCTAAAATAATAATGGAACCAATTTTCATTTATTCAAATGTTCGCCAGATATTGGCAATACTTTTATATTTTACGTTCCGAATTAGGTTGTTATAATGGTGGTTATGAAATAGTTAGGAGGATGCCGCAATGACCACATTTGAAAAGTTAAAGCCTATTATTGCAGACCAACTGGGTGTCAAAATGGAGAATATCAAACCGGAAGCATCATTCAAAGATGACTTCGAAGCTGATTCGCTTGATATGGTGAACCTGACGATGGAAATTGAAGATGAATTCGCGATCGAAATTAGTGACAAAGTTGCAGCGACGCTTCAAACTGTCGGTGATGTCGTAAACTATATTGAAAACCGTTAACAAATAGGGAAGGCGGATAGCCCAATGTAGGCGGACACTTGAACACGGGTGAACGTATCACAGAAGGAATCCGCTAATCCGTATAACAGAAATGCTCTTTTGACCGCAGCAATCCCGTCCTCAATTAAAGCCCCCAGTTAAACAAGGAAGTAACATTAGTTGAAAAGTTTTATCGGCATAAATACTCACTAACTGATTTGTTTTTTTTGTTTATATTACCAAAAAAAATAGATTTATTAATTCAACTGCTAAAATCCCAATTCCCATCGCTTTAAACATATAAATATTATCTGAATTGATGGATAAGTTACCTTTCCTCAAATAGGCGAACAAACCACCGATTAAAGAAGCAACTAAAAGCCATAACAAGTTTTTTATTCTTTTCAAAAAATACGTTTTCATTTACTTTCTCCTCGCTTCTGCTAAAGCCCCCACCTTTAAATTTGGAATAAAAAATACAAATTACATAATTTTACATAAAGAGTGGACAAGGGGAGATGTAATTTGCTGAAATTATTATTAATTGCATTCTTAATACTTTTAATAATTACCTTACTCTTCATAATATGGTTAAAAAATAAGCGACAGGTTATTCAAACTTTCTCAATCCCAAATTTTATGGGACATAGTTCTTATGAATTTGATGAAGAACAAAATGAAAAAAAGAAATCTTTAATAGAAACAATTAATGATTTCTTCAATGATAATGACGATGAGGTTATTGATGACGGGAATGGAGACATAGGTGATGGTGGTGATGACGATGGAGAATAGGAAACAATCAAGACAAATTATTAAAATACTAATTATAGAAAATCCTGTACTATATGATAAATAGTTTATTATCGTTACAGGATTTTTTTATAGAACTAACGCTACCTGATCGTTCAAGAAGAACTAGCTTAATTAATCAAAAGCCAGTTATGACTGGGAGCTTTTGTCCTGCCCGATTAAATCCGCATTCGGACTATCATAAGCAATTTTCTACTTGTCCTATCCGAATAAGCCTTAGATTCGCTTTGTAAATATCTGCATTATGTTCAAATACTCGGTTACATTGATACCTTAAATCACGCCAAATTCACATCCTGTCCAATAATTTTTTTTAGCCTTTAGAATTACACTGTGAATTCCTATGCGAAAATGGCACAAAAGCGTATAGAAACCTTACGATAACAACAAAAGATCACACGATATTTCCTATGTGAAAATGCCGTGTGATTCTCCTTGTGATTTTAATGTTTGCACATCTGATGTGAAACCGTTACAAATTGTGTTTTTTTTTACCAACTATATGCACTAGGACATTCTTTCGGCTCATAATAACAATGCTGTTTATATTGCCCTGCAATTGGTTGATCGTACCATGTTGGTGGACATGGAGCATGGGGATTAAAATACCATAAAGAATGTTTAGCCGGGAAATTCCTCCAGTAATCCAAATTTTGTTTTGCTAATCTTTTCTCTGCACTTCTCGGAGCTTGGTAAAACACATTACCCTTTTGAACAGCTTCAAAAGAATAATTTCCTCCTTGTACTTGAAAAATTACTTGTGGAATTGTCCTTAGTCCTTTAAAGTCTAAACAATCTGCTTTTAGACGATTAACTATTACATTCCCTACAAGCAACATTCCCATTTTTCCTTCACCTTCAGCTTCTGCTCTCAACATCCTTGCCATCAGACCAACATCCGATGATCTATATTTTGCTCTCGGCACACTTTTCACCTCCGATTTAAATGTATGATAAAAAGCATCCATTATGTTAACGGGTTCTGTTTTGAAGTGAAAAATGTTAATCAACAGGAAAAATCACAATATTGCTACAAAAGGTGTTGTTCACTAACTGCTCACTTGCCTTCTTTAATCCCCCTAATCGTCAATAGTGAAGCCCAAGCGGCACTTTTGAATCTGCGAAGCTTTGCTCAATTTTTTCCTTTCTGAATTTATAATGCATTCTTCCTGATTTAGAAAGCCTTTTTAATCTTCCTTTTTCCTTATGCTCTACCCGGGACATGACGTGTCACTACTTTTACTTTATTTTTGGACCGTATTTGATATATATTTTAACAAATTAACGCGGTGAATTACTGAATAAAATAAGCGAAATAAAAGGCTGTCGAGTGTTTCTCGACAGCCTGAGGACATCCTATTTTCCTTTTTATGAAGCTGGTTCAACTTTTGTTGCTTTATAGCTTGAGCCATCCCATTGGAGATACACACGATATTTTTGCGAGCCTTTTGCTTTTGCTGATACAGTCCCGACTGAGCCGCCTGGGTTGCTTTTGTCACTCCCTAAAAACCATACAGTCATATTGCTTTGATCTATTCCAGCAGCAGAAGAGATTGTCTGTAGCATCTCCTGCCAATCTTGAGAACTTGAATCATAGCTTGTAACATGCTGCTGACCGGTTTGTGCCGGTGTTTCCGGTGCTGGTGATGTTGTGGAACTTGACTGCAGGCTACCCGAAGAAGATGAGGATGAATTGCCTGCTGATACTGTACCACTATTCGTTTGATCATTTTGAGTTTGATCTTGGGACGATAAGTTGTCATTTGTTTGATTACTTGTTGAACTCTTTTTCGCAGCTGTATTATCCTTCTTTATGTTGTGGACCGATTGTTTTTCGGCTGAGGCTTGAACACTTTTTTGGGATGCTGCATTATTATCTCCCGACGAAAAAATCGAATACGAAACAAATGCAATAAGTATAAGTACGATTACAATTGATCCGTTTAAAATGAAATTGGTTTTTTTTCTTTTTACTCTGGACGTTGCACGTGAATTGCCTTGAAAATTATTCAAAATAACCACTCTCCCAAAACTGAGGCTGTCAACATTCTACCATGTGTGTTGAAAAACTTGAAGTATTTTATCACAATATTCCACATTTTGGTACCTTATCTCTATTTACGATACCTTTCATAAAGCATTTTAACCATTTCGGAAAACAACTGATAAGCCCCTTTTTCATTGCCAGTTACACCCTTATTAACCGTAACTAGTGCATATTTGAGTTGATGGTAAGAAAAGTAGCCGGCAAACCATTTATTATGCAGCTGCTGCCGCTGCCCATTTATTCCAATTTCCTTTTTAAACTAAAGAAGCAGTTATATACAGTATCATCCTAAAAAGATTGATAGAATGCACCTTTTATCTTTGTTTACATGTAAGCATAGATAAGTGGTTAAGGACTTGACTTGGAGCCTCTGTGGGTACGATTTGTCTTGAAGGATGAAGCCAAGGTTTCATCAGGCAAACAAGCCTATTAAGGTATGAAATAATTATTGGAATAGCGTGTGATTTTAGATGCAAAAAAAATCAAGCAATAAATGGTATAATAGATATTCATAAAGGCAGAGGAGGAATTTATATGAATCTAATAGAAACCATCCTTATTTCAGTTATTGGAATTATGGCAGCGATAGGAATTAGAGTGAATTTGGAATAAACAGCAAAAGACCGCTGAATTGCTGTCTTTTGAATGGAGAGACAAAGTACGTTTTTGTATATCAATCACTATGTCAAACTAAGTGTCATTTTGGCTTTAAATTTGAGAAAAGCACCTCAAAACGGAACCCTCTACTCAATGAGAAGGGGGTTTTTGCTTCAATTCCAGTTATGTCCATTTGAATAAGGAAACGAAGGGGCACTATTCGAGAAACACGCCCGATAGTTTAAGTGTAATTCTTCACTAAGTATGTTTAAAATGTTCTTTCTTTTTAGGTCTGATTTGCTTTATGTTCTAATTTAGAAATAGCTTTCAAAACCACATCTCTATTTTTAGAAGATTTCATCCAAAAAGGCAATCTGCTTTCCACACTTAGATAATAAGTTCTATTTTCTCTTAGTTCAGCTTCAACGTAATTTTTTTTATATACTCTAAATGTTCGAGGTTATATGCCCATAATGTATGACCACAACAGGCTAATTGCAAATATAAAGGATAGCCAAAATACCAATCAAATGCACCTCCTATATTTATGTAGCCCTCTTTCCACTTACTCCCGTACGAAATTAATGATTTGTTAAAGCAGTTATTTTTTGGTACAAATTCTTTGGTCATTCCACAGTGTAACCAGAGACACCTATTTGTAATTCCTATTCTATAAGGGGATTGTTCTCTCAATGAAATAATCTTTGTTTTACGCTTACAATTGGGACAAACCACCAGAAATTCATCACCGAAACTTTCTAACATTCTATGCTGATTTTTAAAATTGTTTTTTCATTTAATATGACACACACCTTAACTGTGATATAGATATTTTAATAATTCTTCACCAATAATATTAATTTCTTCTTGAACCTGACCTTTAGTCGAACAAGAAAAAAGGATCGCCGTCGTCGCAATCCTCATTGAACGAATGTTTCCTTATTCTTTTTAATAGTACACACATATTGCTTAAAATAAGCCGGTTAATTTGATAGATGAAAATACTCTTTAATTTGAGCTATTAAATTTATTATTGATTTCATAATGAACTTTACAGAATTGATTCAGTAGATTATCTAAATCTTGACTGCATTTGATTGTTTTAGAGTGGGGGAATCCGTATTGCTTAGAAACATTAAAAAGTTCCTTTCTCTTGTTCTCAATGTCTTGCAAAACCTGCTTTATCAGTGAATTCTTACTCATAAATATCCCTTTCATATAAAAATATCTTAAAGTCAGTTGAATTCCGCCATCTTCCACGTTTTGCTCACTCATTTTTTTTAGTCTCTTTTATTTTGTTGTTTCCATCTCACTAAGGAGTCAATAAGTTCATGTAGAAACGCGTGGCAAGCATATGCATTTGCAACTCGTTCAAATTCTCTTTCATTTAGTCTATCAAGCTCATTCTCTACTTGTTTAAAATTTTTAATTGATAATTGTAATATTTGAATGAAATCCTGTATGATAGTCCTCCACCTACCAATTGTTTAAAATTTAATAAAATTTTCCAAAGGTAATTTTTTCACGTTTTAATGCCGAATCCTGTAACAATACAGGAGCAATATTTGAGCTCTACTCCACCAGTATTAACCAGTTCCAGCTTTTATAAAAAATGGAGAAGGCAATCGCTGATCCAATTGCTTCTCCATAGGGAACATCCGTAAAACCGATTACCATTTGTTCAACATAAAAATCTCTTCTACAGATTGAAATTCCCAAGACGAAACTAAATCTACGTTCAATTTCAGATAGAAAACTACATACTTATTCTTGCAATATCAAAACTTTGTTACATCGACCGGTTTGGTTCCAGTTGATTGGCAATATTGTTGGTACATTTCCAAGGCACTCAGCCAGTTTAGAATAAAAAGGGTGTTACCATTATCATCCAAAAATTGTAAAGCTCCATCCAAAATATTTAAAGCAACAACGTCTTCATTTTTGCCATCTTTGTTGACCATGATTGGTCTGTGAATGGATCCGGCAGGTTCATAAATCACATCCCCTGGCCCTGCAATCCAATCTTCACCCTCATATGTCCAATATCCTTGTATGGTATGGACCAATACTGTTCCATGATGAGCGTGATTAGGCATAACTGTATCTGCAGTTGCCTTTAATAATGCAATAAATTGTCCTGTGATTGGATTAGCCTTGAGTAATTTAATTTCGTTCCCTCTACAAATGGAACCCAAGGCAAAGAATCAGGGTTAATATAACTGGTTTCCAATGGCTGTGATAAAAGTTGAACAGTATTCATTTGAAATCCCACCTTTATTTTTTGGCCGAGTAATTTTCTTGGACTTGTCTCTATCATAAACATGAGTTCTTACTAATTTCTTACTAACACATCGAAAGAAGTTTCAAAACTAATTAAAATATCAATTTCTTTTATAATAAATAGTGACAGAATATCGTAGAGTGCTATGTCTGACGGTGTATTTTTTATCGAAATATCATTTTTTTCATCTAATAACTTCAACAAAAAAGGCGTTAATCCTTCCTGGAATAACGCACCCTTAAGTCGAGCATTTTTTTATTTATTTTTTTAACTTAAAAAGGGGTAGTACCAGCGAAACTGACACTAGATGTAATTAAATGGGGAATTATTGACCTCGTTATATCCCTGCTGGGCATCGGTGATTTCAAGCTTTGAATAGACCTCCAAGGACTTGCGGCCATGCCCCTGCCCGCTCCTTCCAACCAACTCCGCGTCACGTCATGGTTCTGTCCCAATAAGGTCGATGAAATTCACCGGCCTTTTTTTAAACGAACGACGAACCGCGGGCTCGGTGTCAGTCTTCGATTGCTTGGTAGACCATGGTCCAGAAGTCGTGGATAAGCCGCGTTGAATCCGGAGTGGACGCCCCGACCTGGGTGAGCAGGATTCCGGTGAGCCGTTTGTCCGGGTCAGCGTACGTCGCGGTGCCGCTTCCCCCGTCCCAGCCGAACTGGCCGATGGACGCGTAGTCACCACGGTAGGTGCGCACCGCCATCCCGAAGCCCCAGCCGCCGTGCTGCCCTTGGCCGAATGACACATGGACGTTGTTGCGGGCCATGGCGTTTCGGGCGGCTTGTTGCTCGGGAGTGAGGCGGTTAGTGGTCATCAGCTGGACGGCGGGCCGGGATAGGATCCGTTCGGTTCCGTGCATCCCGTGATTCAGCAGCATCCGGAAATAGGCGTGGTAGTCGTCGACGGTGGAGACCAGACCGCCGCCGCCGCCCTGGAACGCCGGAGGCTGGCTGTGGCGTCCCCCCTTGGCCTCGTCCCACACTATGAACTCTCCGGTCTGCGGGTCGGGGGCGTAGAGGGTTGGCAGCCGGTCGATCTTGTCGGCGGGCACGTGGAAACCGGTGTCCTTCATGCCCAAGGGGTCGAAGATGCGTTCGCGCAGGAACGTCTCAAACGACTGGCCCGTGACCCTGGCGACGAGCACGCCGAGTAGATCGTTGCTGATGTGGTACTGCCAGCGCTCTCCGGGATGGTGCATCAGCGGAAGCGCGCCAAGGCGGCGCATCCACTCATCCGGCTCGGGCACCGGCTCCGGTAGATTGGGCGTGAGCCCCTGCTCGAAGATCGCATTCATGATCGGAGTGCCCAGCGACGTCATATCCATGCCGAGCCCGAACGTGGAGGTCAGCAGGTCCCGTACGGTGATCGGCCGTCGCGCCGGCACGGTATCGTCCAACGGGCCGTCGATCCGCTTCAGCACCCGCCGGTCGGCGAGTTCCGGCAGCCACTGCTCTACCAGGTCATCCAGCCGCAGCCTGCACTCGTCGAGCAGGACCATCACCGCCGCAATCGTAACCGGCTTGGACGTCGAGGCCATCCGGAAGATCGTGTCTCGGCGCATCGGCGCACCACCGTCATGGCGCATCGTCCCGATCGCTTCGACGTGCATCTCATCGTACCGGCTGACCAGGGCGACGAGCCCAGGAATCTTCCCGGACTCGACATGCCGTGCCAGCACGTCGCGCATTCTGCGCAGCCCAGTTTCGGAGAAGCCGCTGTTGCTTTGTACCGTTGTAATTTTTTTCATTTGGTTTCCCTCTCTTTACTTTTTTATCAGCCCTATGGATATGTCCTGCGCTTAGAATAGAGCCAATTGTTCATCGGACGTTTATTCTCGGTTTCATCAAATTCAAAGTCACCTTTATTCAGTAAGTAATCTTCTTTGACAACCGTTGTCTTGCCCGCACCATTGGAGCCGAGCAGGGTGAAAATACTGTCCTTATCCATTTAAGCTCCCACCTTCACATTACCTAATTATGTATATTCTGTAAGTAAATACATATTCCTTCTTCAACTCTTGCCCCTTTAGCCATCCATGAAGCGCAAAAATCAACGCTTCACCACAGAGAATGAAAATGGTCACGAACCGTCAATACTGATTCTACGGCTGGAAGAGGAAGGTCGCTGAACTATGGTGCGTGAGAGCCCATCCTTTAGTCTGACTCCACCGACCACGGTGCACCACTGACTGTCGCTCCCTTACGGGAAGCACACATGGTAGATTAATCCTATTCTGGTTGTTGCACCAGCCTCTAATCATAATGATCGCCGTAGAAAGGATGTTTTCAATGGATGTAGTCATTGAAAGAGCATGCGGTATGGATGTCCATAAGGACAATATTACTGCCTGTATTTTGACACCTGAAGGAAAGGAGATTCAAACGTTCTCTACTAAAACTGTATTTCTATTACAGTTGGTTGACTGGATTAAACATCATAATTGTACCCATGTCGCCATGGAGAGCACGAGTGTTTATTGGAAGCCGATTGTGAATTTACTTGAAGCTGAGGATATTGAGTTTTTAGTTGTGAATGCCCAACATATGAAGGCAGTTCCAGGACGCAAAACGGATGTAAAGGATGCAGAATGGATTGCCAAGCTTCTTCGGCACGGGCTGCTCAAAGCAAGTTATATTCCAGATAGAAATCAACGTGAACTGCGTGAGCTAGTTCGCTATCGTCGAAGTATAATCGAAGAGCGAGCCAGGCAACATAACCGAATCCAAAAGGTGTTAGAAGGAGCGAACATTAAATTGGGATCTGTTGTTTCAGATGTTTTGGGTGTTTCGGCTCGGGATATGCTTGATGCCATTGCCGATGGTGAGGAGGATCCTGAAAAACTAGCAAACTTTGCCCGGCGCACTATGAAAAAGAAGAAAGAAGAACTGGAACTCGCCCTAAAAGGCTATATCAATTCACATCAACGCCTTATGTTAAAAACCATTTTAGGTCATATTGATTTTCTGACTGAGCAAATCGAGATGCTGGATAAGGAAGTTTCCGACAGAGTCAGCTCTCATCAAGAAGATGTGGCACGATTGGATTCCATTCCTGGTATAGCAACCAGAATGGCCGAACAAATCCTATCTGAAAGTGGGACTGATGTGAAGAAACAATTCCCCACTGCAGCTCATATGTGTTCTTGGGCAGGATTAGTTCCTGGGCAAAATGAAAGTGCTGGAAAAAGAAAATCAGCCAAAACTAAAAAAGGAAATAAGTATTTAAGATCGGGGTTAACCGAAGCAGCTCATTCAGTAAGGGGATCCAAAAACTATCTTGGTGCACTGTATAGGCGTACAGCATCCCGAAAGGGTAAAAAACGTGCTGGAATTGTAGTCGCTCACGCAATGTTACGTATCTCTTATTATCTATTAACCCGAAAAGAAATGTATGTAGACTTAGGTGAAGACTACTTTGATAAGCAGAGACAACAATCAATTGTTCGGCATTCATTAAGACGACTTGAAAGTTTAGGATACATCGTTACGCTGGAAGAACCTAAAGCCTCTTAATCCAGTTCACTTAATTACCATAGATCTATGAAATTGGCGCTCTCCCCTTTTTTAAAAAACGAATGAGCTGCGTCTTCTTTAGTATTGCCATTTTCTCAAAGTTACAGAAGTTTATTTTCATGGTAGACACTCATGTCGCTTTCGCGACACCATCAAATGAATGAAAATGTTTTTATACTAGTCTAGTTCCCTCTCCTCCTGTCAATCCTGTTAATACGGCTGGCGAAGGAAGGTCGTTAAACTATGGTGCTTTTGAGCCCGCATGGTAGACTGATTCATTACGACCAGGTGCACCACAAATTGTTGCTCTCTGTTGAGAAGCACGCAGGATAGATTAATCTTATATGGTTGTTGCACCAGCCCTAATTTACTTCAGCCTAGGAAGGGTTTTTATAATGGATGTTGTATATAATCGCTGTTGTGGACTTGATGTCCACAAAAAAAGTATTACTGCTTGCGCAATTACACAAAAAGGGAAAGAAATCGAAACCTTCGGCACTATGACACATGATCTTTTCGAATTGGTAGATTGGATTAAAAGTAAACGATGTACTCACGTTGCGATGGAAAGTACAGGCGTATATTGGAAACCCATTTACAATCTATTAGAACTAGAGGAAATACAACCGATGGTTGTAAATGCTGCTCATATTAAGGCTGTACCAGGTCGTAAAACCGATGTTAAAGATGCAGAATGGATTGCGAAATTGCTACGCCATGGTCTACTTCAACACAGTTATATTCCTAATCGAGAGCAAAGAGAGTTGCGTGAGTTAGTTCGATACAGACGAAGTCTCATTGAAGAAAGGGCTAGGGAGATTAGTAGAATCCAAAAGGTGTTAGAAGGTGCCAATATCAAACTTTCTTCGGTTGCGACTGACATTATGGGTGTATCAGGTCGAGCAATAATTGAAGCGATTATTAATGGTGTCAATAATCCAGAGACGTTATCAAACTTAGCTAAAGCAAGATTGAAGAAAAAAAAGGATGATTTAGAACGTGCTTTAGTAGGATCCGTTGGACCCCATCAAAAAATGATGTTAAAAACCCAACTTTCACACATTGATTTTATGGATCAACAAATTGAATTGTTGAGCGAAGAAGTAACGAAACGAATGCAACCTTATGAAGAAGATATTGAACTACTTGATTCTATTCCTGGAATAGGTCGAGGCACGCTGAACAGCTCATGGCTGAGATTGGTATTGGCATAGATATTTCAAAGCAATTTCCTTCAGCTCCTCATTTATGTTCATGGGCTGGAATGGTTCCAGGTAACAATGAAAGTGCTGGAAAAAAAGTCTGGAAAAACGAGAAAAGGAAATAAAAAATTACGAGCAGCACTTGTTGAAGCAGCACATTCAGCTGCAAGGACAAAAAATACCTATCTTTCATCCCAATACCAACGTTTATCAGCAAGAGTTGGGAAAAAACGGGCAGCAGTTGCGGTTGGACATACCATTTTAACCATTGCTTATCACATGTTAAACAAAAGAGTTCCATATATTGAGTTGGGAGCGGATTACTTCGACAGACGAAAGAAAGAAATCGTGATTAAACAATCAATAAGGCGATTAGAGACTCTTGGCTGTAAGGTTACAATTGAAGCTATTGCGTAATTATAGTTGAAAAATATAGTTAGTTACCCCATCCAGATCTTTTAAAAAAATTGGATTTTACTGGGGTCTAGTTTCCTATTGTCTAAAACACTCTTTTCCCATTTTTTATTTTCAGGATAGGATAGTTCAATAAGAAAAGGCTGCCGGAAGCAGCCCCGTACCTGAACTCTAGCGTCATACTTTAAGAAGATCCTTTGACTAGTTTTTTTGTAGTTATTAGTTTTAAAAAACATGGAAAAAAGAACCTATAGATTATAAAGTAAACAGGTAACCCATACCATGTTTCCCAGTTTTTATTTTTCATGTATCCAACTTTAACTAAGCCTAATTCTAAGAAAAAAGACAATAACGTAAAGACTAATGCAAAAATCCATCTTTTTTGAGAGTTATAAAAATTAACATAAATTACCGATATACAAGCAGGAACAAAGCTAAGTAAAAAGGAATCGCTAAGCTCGGTAGTATTACTCTTTGCAAGGTCAAATAAATCAAATATAGACCCTGCTATAGAATCAGCAATCCAAGTCAAATGTCCAGCTACACCAAGAGTAATGAATATCCCTGCCCATGTTAGATTTTTTTTAGGCATAAATATCACAATTAATATTGAAATAAGGAATAACATCCAAACATACCATTCACCTTGATACTTCATAAATTCCATAGAAAAATCACCTTATCCCATTTGCCCCAAATAAATTTTATTTCATCATAATTATCTTTTGTATATTGGTTTTAAAATATTCCCAGTCCTTATTGAACTCCCTCAGTTTAATACGATTTTCTCCCGAATACTCGCTTATTCGCAGGATTTCATAACCATTGATATAAGAATAACAAATAAATGGAATGAGATCAGATTATTATGGCTACGTGAAGGCATAATTAAATAGAGGAGTAATGTTCAACTCCACAATTTACCATATAATGTACTTGCTCCACGCCGCCCCTGGAGGCTTTCCCTCCCATGTCTCAACGGGTCATTTGCCCTATCATTCCTTCGTCATGCCTTTCCAAGGGGTGGAGGCCAGTTATGCTAACCTGATGGGTCGGTGCCCTTTTGTTCAATCTGGTACTCCGTACATATTTGAAATCCTACGAATAAGCCTACATTCGGTCAATATAGATAGTCTGCAATATTAATAAGTTCGAGGGGAAAAATCTTCAATTCTGTAATTTATTAGGCCGCCATCTGTGATAATGGTTTGACCTTATCTGGACAATAGGATTCATTTCGTCTAGATATACCTACAAAAATTCTAGCCAGCTTGCCAATTAACTTCATTATTGATTTCATTTTCTTCATCTTTTTTATCTTAACATTATAAGAATGTAATGCTTGAAATTCTGGGTTATTCATCACAAGGCTAACGTTGCTAAGTAAAGGAATCGTCGCAGTCTTGATCTTCCACGTTTAGAAATGACAATTTGGCCTTTCCACTTTCCTGAACTTGCCTCAGCTAGATGCAAACCTGCATGCCTTAGTAGAGAATTACCGTGGGAGAAACCACTTAAATCTCCTGCCTCACCTAATATGCCCGCCAAAGATATTTCACTAATTCCTTTGATGGTAAACAATTTCTTGGCAAAAGGGATTTCAATTAATGCTTCGGTAACCAGTTGCTCAACTCTTTCGAGTTGTGTTACTGCTAAATCATATTCCTCTAATAACTGCTCTAAATGGAATTTATAAGCATCAAGTGCGGCTTAGTACCCACAGATTTCTTAGCTAATTGAAGAAGTAATAGGCCCTTTTTTAATCCAGGCTGTCTCTTCATTATAGATTTCCAACCTGCAATAACCTCATGAGGCTGCATAGTCTCTAAGTCCATTGGGGAAGGAAATAAACGGAGGGTTGCTATCGCCCCCTTAGCCTTAATATCTTTGAACACCTGTCGGAGTTCAGGAAAAACAATATCTACCCAACGATTTAATTGATTGATCGAACTAACAAGACGTTTAACTACTACATCACGGTTAGACATTAGAACCCTAAGTTTTTCGAATGGTTCTGATGTGTACCTAACCTCTGAGTAGTAACCGTTCTTCACCATATCAGCTATAACTAAAGCATCCTTTTTATCGCTTTTTGACTGGGTATTATCACGGTTTTCTTTATTCCTTTTTACTAAATGAGGGTTTACTGTTACAACCTCAATATCTTGTTTAGAAAGCAATTTTGAAAGATTGATCCAGTAGTGTCCAGTTGGCTCCATCCCAACAATAGCTTCATCTAGGTTGTTTAATCTTTGAAGATTTTTAATCCATTTTAGGAAACTAGCAAATCCTTCTTCATTATTTTTGAGTGTAAGTGGATCGCCAACTACAATTCCACGGAAATTTACGGCTCTGGCCACGTGAAATTGTTGGGCAATATCCACACCAACAACAAGATGTTTAACGGAAATTCTTTCTATCAGTTGATTTTGTTTGGTTTGCATTTTAAACTTCATAGTAGGGTTCCTCCTAAAGTTGTGAGTTAGAGTGGTGTCTATACTCATATCTTACTGAGGAGCCCTATTTTTTTCAAAGTCGAAAAATAACGATCTACAGGAATGCTAACGTACCAGTTATCACAATAAGGAAAAATAATTTTAAAGGAATTTGAGATGATGTAATAAGTGAGTTTTTCCATTCCATTCGATTATACATTGCTCTATACCGAAAACTACCGTTTCTGGCTTCGAGGTTTGATTATGGTCCAATTCTTAACTTCAGGCTTATGGCGTAGGGAAGTAAACTGTAGGTTTTTTTTAAACTTCCCAAAATTGTGAACATGTTTAAGCAAACGTTATGTTCTTAATAATCAATACAATAGATAATATTAAACAGATCGTCGCAGGAATGATCATTACAATTGATTGATGGGCTCGAAAAAATATGAGAATGTATGGCTCCTAACATGAGAAGTACAAATAATGCACTTGATCCAACAGTTAAGTAGCTAATCCAGATACCACTAATCATACCTATTGCTCCAATAATTTCAAACAATCCAATTACAGACATGAACCATAATGGATATTGATAATGCCGCCAATGTTCAACCTGAAACGGCATACGTAAAAGTTTTATGAATCCTCCTACTAAAATAAATACCGCTAAAATTACTTGTATGACAATAGTTATCATATATATCTTTACTCCTTTTATTGATATTATTTAGGGAAATTCTGTCCAATGATTATATGGATATATATTCCATGTAATATTCTATCATTAATAAAATCATTATGAAGTTAAAATTTCACCTAACCTGCTGCTCCTTTAGCTCCATAAAAAAAGGCTGCCTAAGCGACATTTCCTTCTTGAATTCAAGCACCCGTTAGTTTAAGTGAAATTCTTCACAAAATATCTGGAAGGAAGTTGCATAATTCCTAAATAATATCAAATAAGCCCTTTCTGTTTATATGCAGAAGGACTTGAATATGGATTATAATTGATTCTATTTTCCTATTAATCCATCACGATCGGTTGCCATAGGGGGCTGTTCCATCCAGCCATTTTTTATCATGATATTCGCTCCATCCTCAGAATACAATTGAACCTCTAAGGATAGCCTGTTATGCATTGAAGTAAGATCCCCTCTGGGACTTTGACTGACAGCTGTACCATAATATCCAATACTCATGGAAATCAAACCAGATGTAACGTACATCATGAGTTTTTCAGAAAATGTTTGTGTGGTACTGTTTGTTATTTCGGCATCCCACCCCATCGGTACAGGGAGTTTACTTTCCTCTAACTTCCCTCTAAATAATTTAATGTGTTTATTTCCAATTTCTAAATCTTGTAAAAAGAATTGTTTTACATCCTTATCGTGCAACTTGGCCAAATCCAGTAAGAAGAGCTACTCCGAGAGCATTTCTTTGCAGATTCGCAAATAAATTATCGACTTCCGCAGCAACTAACGGTCTATTTTTCTCCAAAAACATCTAATATAAACCATTGCTTTTTCACAAATTCAACCTTATCTAAATTAGGCAGGTTCGGAGATCTAATAAACAATCCTTTGGATAATAATAATTCCGTTGAACGTTTATTTAATTCCATTGTTTCCGTAAGGCAGTTTATGTAATAAGTTTTTATGTGATTTAGATAACTATAGAGCATATTCAATAATAGGTTTAATTTCATCATCCTCCGCTTTTTCTAAGAAATATGTGAGGACACAGTTGCTTGAACTATCATTTAAGTATTGCACCCAAAGCTGAGCAATCTCACCCGCAGTTAACCTTATCTGGGTTTCCTTTTCCTCCACAAGTTACCTCCAAAATAGAAATACTATAAATACCATCCCCATAAATTACTTCTATTATGTATTGGTTGGTTAATGCTCTGAAAACAATGAGCTCAGCAATAGCTAAATCAATGTTGTCCATACGATAAGACTTATAATGATATGAACCGTTGCATGGGCAATCATGGCCACTTCTAACCCTTTTTTCCAGAAAAGCCAACCAAATAGAACACCAGCTATTCCATTTAAAATAATCATACGAACAAAAACAACAAGTGTAAGAGGAGCCAGAAGTACTGTGGTGCCCAAATGCCCCATCGCAAACAAAAGCGAAGTGAGTAAGATAGAAATCCAAATGACTCCTAGTGAAGGTTGACTTTTGTCTCGCTGAAATAAACGCCACCCTATCCAGATAAATAGGGACATTAACCCCCATCGAAGTAAGATTTCTTCTACGATTCCACCATAAAAAATACCACCTAAAGTGTTTAATAAGCTGCGAGAGTCTGCATCAAGCTTTAAGCTATCTGGTAACCATGGTTGAAAAGCTAATTCAAGCAAATAATGAATGCATCCAAGCAGAAGTCCATAACCCATCCCCTTTAAAATATTGGGCTTGAGAGAAGACCAGAAAGGATTATTCTCTGCTACTCTCTGAACAATATAAGACTTCAAACCCACCCTGGGAGCTAGTAAATTTCCAACAATAATTGCAATGATTAAAAGAAAAAGTGGGGACATCAATGAGACAATGGCCAAAATCAATGGAGGTAAATCAGGTACATTTGGAATATCCTGCAATTGCACTTCTATGATAGAAATGACAGAAGGTATCATTGTAAACAAACCAAATATGCCTAATACTAAAAAAATAATGAATGACTGCCAAAAATAACGAGCTTTCATGATATTATCTCCTTCTTTTTTAATTCAATTGAAATTGAAATTGATTAAAAATCATAAGTCCAACCACTAAAACTAATAAACCTACAATAGTTACGAACAATTGTGCAAACAACATACTTCTTCGTGATAACCAAACTGCTCCTATGTTAAAGGTACTGTGTACAAAAAGGATAGAGAAGGTTAATGACGGTGAGTAAGCTATTATCAGAGTAGCGCCAATATGAAATAAGCTAGCAAAAAGCCGTTCAGAAAGACCCCAAAAAGGGCTTAAACGAGAAGTTCCTTGAGACTCTAATATCCTTTTTACTTCGAGGGATTTTTCATCATTTTTACGAAAAATTTTAACTAGTATTAGACCGTTTATGATGGTATACAACACCTCGATTGCAGCCCATCCTTGCCCAATCGATAGAGCCCAAGAGAAAGAGGTGCCAGTAAGCAAAAGAAGTACTAGGCGAACACCTTCTTCAAGAGGCCCTGAAGATAGGCCAACTAGAAGCATAGCAGACTTTTTTGATAGATTTTGTACTAATAAACTTATAGGTCCTCTCAACATTAGCGCAACAATCCACCCAAGGGCCCCTAGGCCAAATGCTATCCAAATAAAATCAGCTCCAAGTTTTTTTTGAAAGAAAAACCATATAAGAAGTGGAACAACGAGATATAAAGGAATGGAAAAGTAAAACATACGCGCTTCTTTCCGATGAAAATCCGACGATACTTCATTTTCATTCTGAACAAGTTGGTTCATAAAAGCAGATCTCCTTTTGAATAGATGCAATTATTTTGGGTCAGGAATGATAATTGTTGAGAGAGTCCGGCGACGACGTTCATCAGTAGGAGCATTTTTTGCAACCTCTAAAATGACCGAGGCCATTTTTTTAGTAAACACTGAAAATTCCTCATCACTTAAAAATAATGGTACCTGACGATAGCCTACTCCATCAGCCTCCAAATCTAATTCCTCTTGTTGGAGATATCGATCAAAACTTGATTGAATAGTGGCTAAAAAAGCTAAGAAATACTGCATATGATCCTCTTTCTTTGAGTCAGTTAGATCTTTTGCCGATAAGCTAGCTCCATTCTCTACCATAGTAAATACTTTTTCTTTTGTTCCACGCACTTGTCGCTCCTCGACAACCTTAATAATCCCTCCCTCAAGTAGTTTATTTAACTGTCGATATAACGTAGCCTGTGGAATATCAGGTAACAACTCCATGATCTGCTGTGTAGTGATATGGTTCTTACCTATTATTGTTTGGACAATACGAAAACGAACGGGATGAAGTAATAAATCTGCTTTTGTATTTTTCATAATTAACATCCTTATATTATCATTCTTAATAATGATAATATAATTAAAAATTACCTATGTCAATAGTATGGCAAGTTAAATACTAAATTTGTTGTTAAAAAGCAGATCACATTTCCAGCTTCTATCCCCACTGCTGATGTAGCCTGTAGATAAATAGGTGTTATCAATTAAAATACGTCCTTTATCAGAACGTATTTTAATTGATAACAAAATTCTACCTACCAAAGAAAAAATGGGTGACTAGTAGAATTATTATCAAAATGAAAAATACAACATTTAACACAAAGCAATTTGGTTCTTTACCCATTTTTATATTTATCACCTCATTTATAGGTTGATATAGTATATGGAAAAAAGTTTATATCCGTATGGACAAACATAAGAAAATAAAAAAAGCGTCCTAAAGACGCTAAAAAATTTGTGGTGTAAAAAGGATATAAAATTAGGATTATATTATTTTATGAACATGATTTTGATAGATAAATCTATCTTTTTCTCAAAACGAATTAAGAGATAAAATTCGCAGGATTTTTATAAAATTTGCAGGTGTAACTCACTTTTAATACCAAAAGGAGTGGTTTACACCCACGCTTTTTTAATAGATTAGTTTAAAATAGGCATTGATTGAGAACCAATCTAATCTTCGTACGTTATTGGAATCTATCCCAAGAAGCCTGCTGCAGCAAACCTTTGTTCAATGCAAGTTACCCACTATTTTAAGATTATAAAACTTTTGGTCAGCCTTTTTCCTCTAATTTATTTCACCAATTTTAATATCGTTTTAAAATGTGGATGGTCTGCTGTTTGCAGTAGCTCATATAAAATCATTTCTGTGCTTGTTGGTAATATACCAAGTGCCTGCATTTTTGTTAATCCGATATCCCTATTCACCTTTGTGCGTGAAGAAACCGCATCAGCAACGACCTCAACTTCAACTCCCTGCTCCTTTAGCTGTCTAGCAGTTTGATAGACACAAATATGAGTTTCAATTCCTGTAAGGATAAATTGCGTACGACCACTTGCTTTTACAGCCTCTTTAAATGCCTCATCATTGTATGCACTAAATGCCTTTTTGGCAATCGGCTGACCTTGCATATGCTGGGAAATTTCCAGTGATGTTCCTCCTAAAAGACTTGGAATCTGTTCAAGCCATAGAACAGGTACTTCTAGTGCCTTCATTGCTTGTACGAGCTTTGCAATATTTTGAATCAATGCTTCACTCTCATCAACAATTTTCGCTAACTTCCCCTGTACATCTATAACAACAAGACAAGCATTTTCTACTGTAAACATATAAACCCCCTTTATTAGTATTTAAAGTTAATTATTCGTATTTTTCTATGATATATATACAAACATAAAGTTAATCATCTTTCCTAACATAACATAAACATCATCATTATTCATTTTATCGAATTTATTTCCTTTCATTAAAAGCACCTCTTTTTTTATAATGCCCCCAATATTGAATATAATATTTATTTTTAACTGCTCCTTTAGTTGAATAAGAAAAGCCAACAAGAATAGCAGCTGATTGTTCAACTCAAGCACCAATTCTTTACGAATTAATGTTGGATTAGATAGGAAACATACTTTCGTTATAAAACGACCAAGGAGTTAAATCCCAGTAGATATTTTCTAAAGGAGTCGTTTAAAGTCATGAAAAAAATATTATCAATTTTCGTTGTAACAATTCTTTTGATACCCATAATGATATTTTCCGCTAAACATGTTAATGGGGAGAGTAAAGAACTCGTCTATATTCAAGTAAATTTATGGTCAAACGAACTTCGCGTAATAAAGAATAACAAAATCTATGCACTTATACCATTTCCCCAGGGACTGATAAATCCCCTACTCCTATCGGAACCTTTAAAATAATGAAAAAAAGCTGATCATGGGGAGGTGGATTTGGTTCAAGATGGTTAGGATTAAATGTTCCTTGGGGACAATATGGTATTCACGGAACAAATAAACCCATGCTTATAGGAAAAAATGTAAGCCATGGATGTATTCGCATGCGTAACAAAGATGTAGAAGCATTGTTTGAAATGATACCAGAAGGAACTACTGTTTATATTAAAGGTCCAATAACAGGAAAAGGTAAAGGAGTATTTGAATATTTGTCAGTGGGATCAAAGGGTAACTTAGTACAGCTTGTTCAAGAGAGATTAAAATTCACAGGGCTGTATAATGGAAAAGTAGATGGAATTTACGGATTAAACACTGAAATTGCAGTAAAAAAATTGCGAAAAAATAATCACTTGTCTGTAACTGGTGTTGTAAGTGAGTATGAATATAGATTGTTAGGATTATTGGAATGAAATATAATTGGAGTGCTAGTTTCCCAGATATTGTTAACCTAACCTTTAGCTCAATAATAAAAAGAGCTGCCGAAGCAACCCATTGTCAAACCTTTGCACACGTTAGCTGATAAGAAGAAATCAATTACTTTTCAAGTATGCTATTCCTGTTATGCTTATTTGGATGGAACATAAATGATTGGATAATAATTGCAATCCTTTTTTATTGTGATTTTTCACTAGTTCTAATACATTTCCCTTTAATGAATCAGTTTATAAATCAATCCATCTACCATATTCCGATACCCATTCCAATAGTTCTTCCTGTAATTTATCTGATATAGGGAACTCCTCTAAATCAAGATTCCAGCCACATTCGTTGCACCAAATAGGTCAGCCATAAAATCCGCTTCTAGTTTAAATGAATTAGTAAATTCGCATTTACAAACATCTTTTAACATCAAAAAGTCATCTTCCAAAAATACAATTTCCCCCAACAGGTTATTTAACTGTCCAGTTTGTGAAAAAGCGACTACTCTTATTGAACAATCGCACCCGTTACTTTAAGTACAGTATTTCACAATCTATATCTTCAAATTGAATTTATATTAAGTCAATTCACTTTAATTTTGTTTTTGAAAAACACCTTTATTTGAATTCAAGATACCATTTAGAAGATTTTTGAAACCTTTTATAAACATCATCTATCCATCCTGTACTTTGTTCTCTCTCCAAATGATTATTGGTTAAAATCCAATTAATAATCTCAATTAATTCTTCTTCTGAAAGTTTTCCCTGAATCGTTGCCATCTTGTCTAGCCACGACTTTTTAGGAGAACCACCCACAGCGTTATCTAACCAATTAATGCAATCTTTTTTTAATTCAAATGTATTAAAGTTTTTAACGTCACTTAAGATGTAATTTATAGCTTGGTAACACCCTTGATTGTTCACTACTTTATAATTACAAAGGTAAATTATAATATCCAAATTATCTGGTTTTATAACTGCTATAATTTTTTTGAAATCTTTTATGTTATGGTGAAACCCTCTTAGAGCATTTAATTCTAGAAGATATTTAAGGACTTTATTACGCATTAGAGAATCAGCCTTAATAAAAAATTTGCTTTGTTTTTCCATTTTCCAAATATAATCAAAGATGTCGGAGTTAGGACTAACTGATGTTCCTTTCAAATATGCCAAAAAAGATAAAAACTCTATCGGTTGAAATAAGGAGTTTGAAGTAAATACCTCATCAATATAACTTTTTATCTTCATATTTGAAGCATTTGTAACTGATGAAAATACACCTCCCCACATTAAGTCATACGTCTTAATAATACGACCTAAAAGGTATTTTGAAGTATTTCCATCTATATTACATATTATCTTTTTTAGGGACTTGTACACGATTTTAAATTCATCAATTTGTTCGTTCTCCATATCCATTTTTATATTAAGTTCAACCCAAGATTTCACCCAGTTATCAATAACGTCACGATTTACTTTTTCAAGTTCAAGGCTAGTAGCAAATTCGTATGCTTGTTCAATTTCCTTTTCCAAGTAACTTTTCAAGTCAATAAAAGACATATATTCACCTTCAAACTATTACTTTTTTATAATATAAAAATTCCCTATTTCTCTATCCTGCCCCGTCATTTGAATAAGAAAAATCGATCCTTTTTTATTGAAGAATCGCACCCGTTAGTTGAATAAGAAAAAAATTATACCAGTTGTTAATTTTCCATACATTTATCCCAATTAAAAGGCTTTAGTTGATACCTAACTGATTGCTTTTCATTTTCCGACATTACAACCCAAACTTTACCCATTTTATGCAATTCCTTTAGTACATTGTTTCCATCGATTCTTTTATAAAGGAAATATCCCTTTGTGCCTTCTAAACCATTTTCTAAGAATAATCTCCTTGAACCAATACTTGAGCCTACAAAAAAATGTTGTAATGATATTTTGTCAGAATGCTCGTCAAGGTTATCCCCTACTTTTAAATTTAAGTCATCGTGCGTAAATTCTTGATAACCTGATAAATCTAGATTATAGCTCTTAACAATATTCTTTAACACTTTTTTATCGAGCTCTTTACTCTTCTTTTCAAATTCTTGTATACATACACTTTTAGAAGGCTTTACTTTTCCTTTTGAATTGGCAAATACAGTTACGTTGTTTGTTCCAAAAATCATGATACTGAAAATAAGCAATAAAGAGAAAACCTTTTGGTTCATTTTTACTTCTCCCTAAAATAATATTTAAGGGTATTTTACCCGAAGCATTTACAACTATCCTTATTCAAGTAACCTGCCCCTTTAGTTTAAGTGAAGCACTTCACAAATAATCTTGGATAAGTAAATTACCGTAACAAAAACGACCGTTTTTGTTACGGTAGTTTAGCGATAAACTTTTGTTATTAACTGTTTTATGATAATAAAGTTAAAAACTCCAATCATCCTATTCCACAATTGTGCCAGATTGTTGAATAGGGGTTTACAAGAATAGCAAAATACCCTTCGAATAATAAGCCTTTGAGAGAGGCGATGGTTAGCTGAACATGATACAATGAATTTGAAAACCTTGTTAAAAAAAGACAAAATTACTAATTTAAGGAGGGGGTGGAATGTTTACATCAGTAAATGATTTCTTAAACGAATGGAAACAAGAAGCAGCTGTTACCCAAAAAGTGCTGGATGTGCTGACGGATGAATCGTTGAATCAGGAGGTTTCTCCAGGATTATACAGCATTGGAAGCCTGGCTTGGCACATTACTGGAGCAGCTTACTACTTTCCTTCACAGGTTGGATTAAAATTTGAGATTCCTGATCTTCAAAAAGAAGCACCGACATCAGCTGCTGAAATCAGCGAGACCTACAAAACAGTAAGTCAGCGGTTAACACAAGCATTTTCTGAACAGGTTTCAGAGGAAAAAATGAACAAAATGGTGAATTTATTTGGAATGGACATGCCAGTTCAAGCTGTTTTCCGTCTGCTAATTCAACATCAGGCTCATCATCGCGGACAATTGACTGTCCTTATGAGACAAGCCGACTTGAAAGTTCCTGGCGTATATGGTCCTAGCAAAGAAGAATGGGAAGCAATGAATGCTCAAAAGAGCTGATATCGTTGATATAAAAAAAGCCGGGGCCTGCCGGTTTTTTGTACAATAATTTCCACAGGAGGTAATAAAAAATGGCATTCACATCCAAAAATATCTTTATCAATTTATCAGTAAAAGACGTGAACAAGTCCACCAATTTTTTTAAGGAGCTAGGTTTTGAGTTCAACCCACAATTCTCCGATGAGACCACATCTTGTATGATCATCAGTGACAACATCTTTGCTATGATAATGATTGAAGAACGTTTCAAAGGATTTAGTAAGAAGGAAATTGTGGATACTACTACTTCTGCCGAAGCAATTCTCAGCTTTTCAGCTGAAAGTCGGGATCAAGTGGATGAGATAGTAAATAAGGCATTGTCATCTGGTGGTAAATCTTTTAGTGAGCCTCAAGATCATGGATTTATGTATATATGGGGGTTTCAGGATTTAGACGGTCATTTATGGGAAGTTGCTTATATAGATGAAAGTGCAATTAATCAAGAATAAACTTTAAGGTTTAAAGTCCAATCAAGTTTAATATTCTAAGGGATGATGCCTTAAAAGGTATCATCTTTTTATTTATTTTTTATCAGATTAGAATATGTGAAGTAATCCAAAACAGGATGGGGGTATGCATGTTAGAAGTATTAAACTTAAATATTGTAATCTTGACATTTCCTTATTGCGGGTGGTGACAGCTTCGCTGGTACTACCCCACTTTAGTGCAATAAGAAAAGCTACCAAAATGACAACTTGATCTGCAACTCTTGCACCCGTTACTTTAAGTGTAATGTTTCACAATCCTAATAAAAAAAGAAATTCGGACTATCTCTTTAAGGTTGCAACATAAAAACTTTGCACTGCAACTAAAATTATAAATACTAATAAGATAAAGAAAGAAATTGACCTCACTTTCTTTTTTAAAATATATTGTTCTATTCCATTTAAAAACATAGATATTGCAAGAATAATTCCTATAAATCCAGAGTAGAAAAAATTCACGGGATATGTCGTAAAAGAAAAAAATACGATAATTAACATTGGGATTGCCAATATTAACTGGGTAATTACAATAGGCTTTACTCTGTTCTTAAAAAAACGGTCACTTAATTTCATATCAGTAGTCTCCAATAAGTAAAAAATTTTAATAATTCCTCTTTATAGAGAATCTTATCATGAACTGTAACTGTAATCTTCATGAAAAATTCCCCAAAGGTTATTACACTAAACTGCCCCTTTAGCACAATAAGAAAACGGGACCGCCGCAGCCATCCCATCCTTAACATAAGCACCCTTTACTTTAAGTGAAATTGTTCACAAGGCATCTTATACTTCACACACCTATTCCTGCGAGGTACATTTTGATTTACAAAAAGTTACTTTACTTATTTTTCGGTGATTTTAGTAATAATAAACTTGACCTTTTCCAGTAATTGTATTAGAATTTTCAACAATAATAATTCACATATCTATTTAAGCAATGAAAAGGACATGAATCATTCTTCGTTTTTTCTTATCAGAGAACAGGGTCATTGGCTGAGAGCCCTGAAGAATAAAGGAATGGTTTACCACCTTGGAGCTATTATAGGGAAAATCAAAGTATCTATAATCGGTAAATCCGTTATCTTTTTGAGCATAAAGCATGCTTGGCAGTATGTTTTATGGAATTAGGGTGGCACCACGACCGCACTCGTCCCTTTTGTTGGGATGGGTGCGTTTTTTATTTTATACAAATTTATATTTAAGCGTTGAAAAGGACATGAATCATTCTTTGTTTTTTCTTATCAGAGAACAGGGTCATTGGCTGAAAGCCCTGAAGAAAAGTGAATGGTTTACCACCTTGGAGCTATTATGGGGAAAATCAAAGTATCTATAATCGGTAAATCCGTTATCTTTTTGAGCATAAGCATGCTTGGCAGTATGTTTTATGGAATTAGGGTGGCACCACGACCGCACTCGTCCCTTTTGTTGGGATGGGTGCGTTTTTTATTTTATACAAATTTATATTTAAGCGTTGAAAAGGACATGAATCATTCTTCGTTTTTTCTTATCAGAGAACAGGGTCATTGGCTGAAAGCCCTGAAGAAAAGTGAATGGTTTACCACCTTGGAGCTATTATGGGGAAAATCAAAGTATCTATAATCGGTAAATCCGTTATCTTTTTGAGCATAAAGCATGCTTGGCAGTATGTTTTATGGAATTAGGGTGGCACCACGACCGCACTCGTCCCTTTTGTTGGGATGGGTGCGGTCTTTTTTTATACAAATTAAAATCAGGAGGAATTAAAATGTCTAATCAATTGGAAGCCGAAAAAAGAAATCATAGAAAGTTAGGTCAAGAATTAGAACTGTTCACTTCATTAGAGGAGGCTCCAGGAATGCCCTTTTTCTTACCAAATGGAATGGTGATTCGCAATGAACTTGAAAATCTATGGAGAAAAAAACACAAAATGGCAGGGTATCAGGAAATTAAAACACCCATTATGATGAAACAGGAACTATGGGAACAATCCGGTCATTGGGATCATTATCATGAAAATATGTACTTCTCCAATGTGGATGAACAAAATTATGCGATTAAGCCAATGAATTGTCCTGGTGCTATATTAATTTTCAACAGTAAACGAAGAAGTTATCGAGAATTACCTATCCGTTTTGCAGAGCTTGGTTTAGTTCACAGGCATGAACTTTCTGGTTCTTTAAATGGACTTTTAAGAGTTCGTTCCTTTACGCAAGACGATGCACATCTATTTGTTCGAGTCGATCAGATTGAATCAGAAATTGATAAAGTTCTTGAGTTAGTTGATGAGTTTTACTCTCACTTTGGTTTTGACTATAAGGTAGAGCTTTCTACTCGACCAGAAGAATATATGGGTTCAGAAGAAATCTGGGATAAGGCTGAATTAGCGTTGGAATCTGTTTTGAAGAATAAAGGGGTTAACTACCAGATTAATCCTGGCGATGGGGCTTTTTATGGTCCGAAAATTGACTTTCATATTTTAGATTCACTCGGAAGAAGCTGGCAATGTGGTACTGTCCAATTGGATTTTCAAATGCCACAAAAGTTTAATTGTGCCTATGTAGGTGAAGATAATAAACTTCATCTTCCTGTTATGATTCATAGAGCCATATTTGGTTCAGTCGAGCGTTTTATGGCAATTTTAATTGAACATTTTGCTGGGGAATTCCCCCTATGGCTGTCACCTGTTCAAGCAAAAATTATACCTATTTCGGAATCACATGTTATTTATGCAAATGAAGTGAAATCGCAGATGCAAGCAGCAGGAATTCGTGTAGAAGTCGATTACAGGTCTGAGAAGATGGGATTGAAGATTAGAGAGGCTGAAACACAAAAGATTCCTTACATGCTTGTTATCGGGGATAAAGAAATAGAAAATCAATCCTTGGCATTAAGAAAGCGAAAAAAAGGAAACATTGGAGTTATGAGTATACAAGAAATTATTGAACGTTTCATTAATGAAATTAACCTAAGTAGATAATTACATTAAAAAAGCCCAAAAGGATTAAATTCCTTTTGGGCTCTCCTTTAAAATCTATCCTTGTTGAACTGACCGTTAAAGAGCAATCAAATTACTCTTCTGTTAATACTCTATCACCTTTATTGGTAGGTTGAGAAATTACCAAAAATTCAACATCCTTATTTGAGTCATTAATCATTTGGTGTGGTGTTAAAGGTGCTATTTCAACTCCCTCTTGAGGGTTCAAAATTACACGTTCACCATTGACTTCTAACGTGGCAGTGCCAGATAAAACAAAGAAAAATTGACGCGCTTGGTTGTGAAAATGCCTTACTTCTGAAGTGTTAACCGGCATCCGTTCGTGAATGACACTTAATTCTTTATTTTTTACTAGATGCCATCCATCACAAATATCTCCCCATATGTAATGTTCTGCGTTTTGTTTACTTATCTTCATACAAAATAACTCCTCTTGTTCTTTTTAATAAATTTTAAATCTCCAGGATATTTAGTACAATTAAATAACCTTATTGAATTAAACTCCACGTTAGCACAAGAAAAAAGCCACCAAGAATGGCAGCTGGATTTTCAACTCTCGCACCCGTTAGCTTAATAACTTTGATTTTGCGACTTGTCTTATGTAGTCCGTACCCCAAATACCTAAAGTAGGATATTTCCCCCATTCCTCTTTTGTTATAGGTCTTATTTCTTCCAACCCTTGCATTAATTTACAATATTCAGGTTGATAGCCTGTTTGTGAACGAAAATAATTAGGTTCAATAAAGTCTAATTCCAATGGACGGTACCCCATTAGCATTCCGTCTAACCCAGTTTCGTAAATTCAATTAATGTGTGCTACTCCTTGAATTAAAGTCTTCGTTCCTGCAATTGCTTTTGAAGTAGGAGGTACATTGTCTGACCAGTCCATCAAACCTGCGAGGAAAGTTTTTGTTGGATCTGCCATATATTTTCCAGTTACTTGAACAACTCTTCCACAAGCAAACTTGCCATTAAGTAAAGGAATTGCCCAAAATTGTCCAGGTATCAATTTTTTATTTGTCTTTGGTTTAAAAGGATATTTAATTCCCATATTTTTACTTCAATATCTATTTTTATTACATTATGTCACGCTTCTTCTTCAACAAACCTGCTTCGTTAGTGGAAGAACGTGTTTTTATATTTCATCACAAAAGCTAACGTCTATTTCAGAACATTGTTCTATTTCGTTATCATAAAAGATATATCCTAATCCTGAAAAAAACTTGTTACTTTTAACCTTGGCAATAACTGTCAATATATCCCCATTGTTAATCTTCTTGTTTGAAATTATTGTCTCAAAATTCTCCCCTATATCATCAACAATGTAATCAAATCCATATGTGCCTTTTACTTTCACATTTTTAGGGTTTTGATAAATTTCTAAAATCATATTTCACACCACCAAATAAATCTTGATTATTGAACTATCCTGCATCCGTTACTTGAATAAGAAAAAGGCTTTACCCCTTCTTGAAGTAAAGCACCCGTTGAGGAAGAAATTGGGAGAGATTAAATCATTTCTTTTCTAAACGTGGTATTTCTATTCCGAACACCGATGCTGCTCTTCTGACTTTCGCTCTATAACTACCAAACTCAGAGGTGTTGTGTAGATTCAAAAAAACTTCCTTTGACTTATTTAGATTCCCTGAATCAGCAAGTAAAGCAGCATAAGCAAAGTTACTTAATATCTCGTGATTTTTTTTCCTTTCGGACATTACACAATTTAAATCTTGGTACTTATGGAAAAACGGCAATATATAAAGTTCAATATGATGGTCTATTTCTAGCATTAATTGTTCCACCGATGTTTGGTGGTTTAAAACATACCAGGGATCTGTTCTTAAGCCTCTTAATTCTGAAATTCTTTTTCTAATAGCACAATCCACTTCTTTAGGGAAAGAGGGAGAGGGTTTATTCCAATCCAGTTCATAGGAAAGTGGGATGAATATTCCTGCGTTAAGGGTAAATTCAACATTCTCTTTTGTATTCCATTTATCTGATTGAACCTCTAAACACCATCCTAATCGATTCAGCGGTTTATAAAAATTTTTACCCTGTTTTTTAAATCCTTCGAGCTTTAATTTCTTATGAATAACTCCTGTAACTATTTCTTTTAACACTTCCTGCATTATCATCTTCTTGAAATCACCTTTTTCAATAAACTCTTATACAATTTTTTCTCTCCTGCAACGTTAAATAAGAAAAAACTGCTGTAAATGGCAGCAGTAATATCTTTAACTATTGCAACACGTTAGTTGAAGAACATCTCATCAATATCAAGTAATTGAAGAATGTCTCTCTCCAATGACAAAGCATCAAAATCTTTTTTTGCTTTCTTTCCCAATGACCTCACACAATCAATTATATTTTTAATTACCAATAATTTCTGTGTATTACTGTCACTATTGATAAATTTTTCGTAATCAATTCTTAGTCTATAATCCGCATCTTTTTCTTTCCTCTTGAATAGCTTTCTTTCCTTAAAAAAACCTGCTTCCTCAAGTTCTGGAGTTACAATGATTGGAATGACACTAATACTGGTTAATTCACTTCCATAATCTTTATTTCTTAGGGGTTTAAGCTTTTCTTCAATATCATTGCGAATCTCACGATATATTTCATCAATATCACCTTGAATTTCTCCACTCATAAAAATATCCATTTTTAACACCTCAAAAGTTTGTTAATTAAACATTTCTTTATTGGGTTTACTGAATCCTTCTTCCACTAACCTCCCTCTATATAGAAAGGAAAATCTCACGATTTCTCTTGTTTTCTCCAAATTTCGTAGTAGTTTGTTTTAAAGTCCATTTGAATATTGGAATTATAGTGTACTAAAGGATAATTTTGGGGACAAAGTGAAAAAGAAACTTATAGTTAACCAAACCAACCTTATCCAAAAGTTGGATAACTAGATAAAGTATGGTCGCACTGGTAGATCTCCACATTTCTCATGGAGGTCAACCCTCCCATTTCTCACAGAGTCCAAGCTCCAAAATTCCTTCGTCCAACCTTTCCATGAGGTGGATGTCAGTCATGCTGCCAGACAGGGTCCTTGCCCGTATTTTAGTTGATTTACTGACTAATCCGTGCTTCAAATGTCTAAAACAATAAAACTACTACTTAATGAATTTCACTAAAAGAAATTTAAGCTGCTATCTGTAATTCCGCCATATGAGGAATGTCCCTTAACATACGTTCTTCACTAAATTCACACTGCTTTTTACCGATGGTAAACAGAATTCGTATAAGCTTGTTACATATTGCAATCAACGATTGCATCTTTTTTAATGGATTATTTGGGCGTTTTGTAAAATACTCATGTAATGCTTTAAAAGCTTTATTTTTAGCGACCAAAGGCATTGCCACCCGAAAGAGGAGTGCTCTTAAAGTCTTCCTTCCTCTCTTGGTAATTTTGGTTTGTCCTTTGTGCTTTCCAGATGTATTTTCCTTCAGGCTCAGCCCAGCCAATTTGATAATCTGTCTAGGGTGGGTGTAGTTGCCTAAGTCTCCAACCTCCGCATAAAAGCCTGCAACCGTGTCTTTCCCTATTCCCTTAATCGCCAACATTTGTTCAACACCAGGAATTTGTTCAAGAAGTTTATCTATTTTAGATTCCAGTTCTTCGAACTTTTCCTTTATAAGCTCATATTTGTCTATTAACGTGCTTAGCTCTAATTTAGCCATACCCGAACCTTCACGAATGCCGATAGAATCAGTGGCAACCTGCTTTAGTTCTTTTATTCTACCGATTCCAACTGCACGTTTAACAGCTTTTCGAAGATGTATTAATATTTCTTGTTCCGAAAGGTTCACTAACTCATGAGGCAATAAATTTAGTTTTAATAATTGGATCGCCGACTTACCTTCCCAATCTTTAAATACCGTAAGGAATTCTGGAAAGTAGCGGTCTATCCAATTATGGACTTGCCCCTGAACTGCTTGAAGATCAACAGCTAGGAGATTACGTATTTTTCGAGCCACTCGAAGTTCTGCATAAACTCCATGCGGAATATTCGGTTCAGCATATCTCCCGTCTTTGACCAACTGTGCAATAACTCTTGCATCCTTTACATCATTTTTCGTTGGAGAATTATCATCCAGCTCTTTACTCTTCTTTACATGCATAGGATTTACAACTACAAATTTAATATTTTTTTCTTTAAGAAAGTGAGCTAAATTAAGCCAATAGTGACCTGTCGGCTCCATTCCTACAATCACTTTTTCCATTTTGTTTTGATCCATTAAATTTTTAATCCATTCTATGAAACAGTTAAAGCTAGAATTTGAATTTTCAAAGTAATAGGGTGCCGAAAATTCTAAACCTCTAAAGTCTTGAGCTCTTGCCACATGCTTGTATTTAGCAATATCAACACCTATAATTAATGTTTGAGAAGTAATTTGAGCAATCTTTTCATTTTGGTTATAATTCATTTAAATAGCCTCCTGGTAATTTGTTTGTGTCCTTTTTGCCGCCAAGCTTTGGACACTCATATCTTACCAAGGGGCTTTTTTATATTCAAACCTCATATTTCTTCATTACAGGAATGCTGCCATTTAGTTGAATAAAGAAAAAGCCGCCAGTAATAATGGCAGCTGATTGTTTAACTCAAGCACCCGTTAGCTGAATATACAAAGGTGTATTTCACTGCTCGTTGTAGAATAGCATTATTCCTCATCTACAAAGTCAATCATCACTCCAACAACCTTTTTTGAAATGTTATATTTTACTTTCACCTCGTACATTCCGTCACCATAACCAGACATTGAAACCGCACCATCTGAGACAACTCCCCTCTGTGCATCTGAAGCAACTACCTCATCAAACTGGATGGCTTCGTTTCTACCAAATGTTTTAAAATCAAAAATTCCTGCTTGTGCAGAGTCAACCCCAATCTGTTTATCGCAAACATGCCATTTTCCACTTGGTTTCTTTTCCCCATAAAATACATATAAGTTTTTAACAACTTCATCAGGAGTATAAGAAATGGAAGCTGTCCAGTTACCATTTTTCACATTTAAAAGTACGATTTGCAATTCAGCTTCTTCATCCACTTTATAGTACGGGTCAGTAACAATTAGCTTTCCACTTTCAACCATAAAAGTGCCAAGTATATTAGGCTTATTAGTATTCACTTTCGGCACATGCCAATCAATAAATTCACTTAATGATAAAGACGCATATTTGCCTAACCCAGTTTTGTCATTCCAAGTATAAATTAGTTCCTGCATAAATCTTTTCCTAATTCGATAGCAAAGTTTGTCACCACTCATTTTTTCACCAATACAAACCAAATCACTCGGTAGATTTTTGGGTCTGTTCTGATTTTGTTTTACTATATCAATTGTTAATGCCGATTGTTCATTAGTTTGAATAGGGAACAAAGTCCAATCGCCAAATTTTGCTCCATTCGTTTCTAAAAAAAGTTCCTTGTATTCATCTGGAAAAATAGCACCAAGTGCTTTTTCTGTTCTTTTCAATTCAACTAACGACACGCCAGCCACTTTCGAACTTGGATTAATCATGTTTATTACTTTCTTCATCTCTTCCTCCATGTTACTAACGGATTACTTTGTCATACTACATTTAAATTAACTATGAATTTTTTCGATATTTATTATAAAAAACCCTCTATTTATTCAATAAAATAAAGGATTTCTTCTTCAACTAAGCTGCCCCGTTACTTGAAAAAGAAAAAAGCGATTGCTCTTATTGAACAATCGCACCCGTTACTTTAAGTACATTCCTTTACAATCTTGCTTATTTCTTTTTTCGCCTAAAAAGAGAAAAAGCTACCATTATTAATCCAATTATTATAGCTGGCGTTGCATTCAAAAAATCAACTCCAATCGTCTCTTTAAATGTCAGATGATTTTTGAGTAAAGTACCTGTTCGTAATAATGAAAAATCACAATTGACCAAAAATGCTAAGAATCAGAATTAATAAGTAAAAAATTCCTATAAATATTACACATCCAACAACAAAGTTATTTCGCTTTTTAATTGGATTAAAATGTTCTTTTAAATCCTTGATTGGGTGTTCTTCTTTTTTCAAAGTATCTGAACTTGCAGAACGTACAAATCCTAAGATAGCAAAAATGAAACCAATTGTCCCTAAAGTAATGCTACTTATAGTATGAGTTAGACGCAAAATAATGGCTACCAACGCTATTAATGGTACTAGAACAAGAAAAAAATATTCTTTTATTTTCATTATGTATCACCAAATTTTTTATAAATTTTAACAAACATTAGTCTAGTGAATAATTGAATTTTACATTACCAAATGGTTTTTACAACTGGAAATTGAACCCTTAATTTAAATTGCTTATTGAACAATCCTGCCACGCTACTTCAATAAAAAAAGCCGCCGAGAATGGCAGCTGATCTTTATCTCTTGCACCCGTTAGTTGAACAAGAACGCTTCTTTTCTACCAATAATTTTACTCCAACATTTAAAATAACAATTACTTACTGTAAAATGTTCTTACTAAGACTCACAAAAAGGTGGCTACTTACAATGAGTTCAGTTAAAAGTGAATTTAAATTCCATGAAAATTTAAATTGTATTGAGATTGAAGAAAATAGATTAGATGAATATGTAGAATATATAAATAATAATAGAATCGACAAAATATTGATAAGTTCTGAATTATACCGCTTGAATCATGTGAACTTTTTAAAGGATTGTCCATCTCTTGAGCATGTTCATTTTCTTTATACAAGAATCAGTGATTTTTCTGGGTTATACCATTTAAGCAATTTAAAGTATCTGTATGCTGACGAGCCAGAAGGAATTTTAGACGTTTCTTATTTTAAGAATCTGGAGGATTTACAGGTAAACGACTCAAAATTTTTGGTCGGAGTTGACAAATGCTATAATCTAAAAAAACTTTATTTAACAAAATATAAACCTAAAACCAAGAACCTAATTGAACTGAGTGAGCTAACCTCTTTAGAAGAAATAATTTTATGTTTGCCTAATATTGTATCATTAAACGGGATAAAGCATTTACAAAAATTAAACTACCTTGAACTATATAGAGCATCAAAGCTTGAAAGTATTGAAGAACTAGATGGCATTAAGAATTGTCTTATTGATTTAAGGTTTGAAACCTGTAAAAAAATACAAAACCCTGATGCAGTATCTTGTCTTCAAAAACTAGAAACCCTAAAGTTTATTAATTGTGGTGAAATCGATAATATTCGTTTTATTATGCAAATGCCAAATTTAAAGCAATTTATGTTTAGAGACACTAACATTGTAGACGGAGACCTTTCACCTTGTATAGGACTCGAATACTCTGGTTTTTTTGATAAAAAACATTATAGTCATACTTTTAAAGAATTAAATGATGAAAAGTATTGGTAATCGGAGCTTAGATTTCTCTAGCTCCTTTTTTTGTCAGAAAAGTAATGCCTTTATTCCACTAAATGCCACGTTAGTTGAAGAAGAAAATAAAATCTTTATTTTATAAATAAAAAAGAGAGCCTTAGCTCTCCAACAATCGGTTAACTTTCTGAATCTCCCCTTCAAATAACCTCATGTCCAACTCGTAATCATCATGACCATCAAATGAATCCAACATATCTTTTTCTTGATGTAATGTTATCAAATACTGCTCCAATGAAAACCCACCACTTTGGATTGTATTTTCAAACACAACTTTAAATCTGCTCATTTATTTCACCTCGACAGATAGTATTTCCAATACAATAAATGAAATTCGTATTTTATTACCAAATATAAAAAGGACCATTTAGGTCCTTATGGCTTCTTCAACTAAAGCACACGTTAGTTCAAGAAGGAAGTTAGTTTCTTTTCCTATTTAATAGCTTTTTGACTTCTTTCTCTATGGTTACAATTAAAGCAACCTTACTTAAGTTTGAAATATTATCTCCATATCGAAAATCATCTATCATTTCACTAATGTTGTACCATTCTTCTAGACCATCGCAATTATCAAGTTCACGAACTATTTCATAAATCTTATAAGCTAAATCAATTGCACTATTTTCTTCTTCAAGTATCCTTTTTGCTAACTTCTGAATGTAATATTCAGCACACTCTTCAAAAGTAGGTTCTTGCATTTTTAATTCCCTTAACGCCCTTTTAAAATAATCTTCTACCTCAAAAATATTGAGTGGTTCACTTAGAGATGAAAGTATGTTCAAAGAAAACGAATCAAAATTATTTTCCAACATCTTTAACGCCCAATTTATATAATCAATAGGGTCAACTTCATCTTGATGTATTTTATAAAACAAAATTGGAGTTTCCATATTTTCATCTCTTTCTTAACTATCATTAATAAGAAGCTAATAGTCCTCATCGTTCCTGTTAAATATTTCGGCAGTTAGAATCAACAATCCTTCTTCAAGTAACCTGCCTGCCACTTTAGCACAATAAAAAACAGGAAAGCAGCAGCCATCCCGTTATCACGAATCATTTTTCTTTCTTTTTATATTTATTACTTTGTAATGCAAGGAAAAGCCAAATTAGAACGAGAGTAGTTACATTAGTAGTTTTATACTCAATGAGGTGCCCAATAATCACAGAAACAATATCTGTACCTACGTTTACTAAAATCGATAGGATAACCATAAGTAGAATTAAGTGAAGAAACAACTTGGCAAACCTAATATTTGAATTTTTTAGGAAGAAGTTAGCCATAAAAACCTCCAAACACAACGAAGATATAAACAATTTTACTATAATAGCCTGTTCTTACATATGGAAATATAAGACTTTATTATCCCCGTACTTCTTAAAAAACCTGCCCCTTTAGTGCAATAAGAAAAGCTGCCAAAATGACAGCTTTATATGCAACTCTTGCACCCGTTAGCTTAATAAGAATTTGTACTTACCGAGTAAAATGTTCTTTAAAAATCTGTTTAAAATAAGGCTTAAAATCAATTTCAATCATTTGTTGAGAGTCCTCATTAACAACTGTTAATAGCACGCTTGAATGATCTTTCTTATCTGCTGTAATTTCAAATTTATCAACCCGTTTTAGGTCCAAAAGTGATAACAATCTATTTGAAGCACGCTGAGTTACTTGTATTTTCACTTCACCATAAGAGGGAGAAAGTGTAACAATAAAATCTTCTTCTCCATTAGAAAATCGGTATGTTGCTTTATTATAATAAAATGGCAAGTCTTTCGAAGTGCTATCTAATAACGTTGGTTCACATTCAAATAACGAAAGAAAGTCGTTTTCTTCTGGAAATATAGCCATTTTCCCATCACCTTTTTTATCACTATTTTAACAGGTTCTTGTTCAACAAAAATGACAGTTTGATCTGCAACTCTTGCACCCGTTAGTTGAGTAAGGACTTTTTTCTATATCTACTCACAAAAGCTAACATCAATTTCAGAACATTGTTCTATTTCATAATCATAAAAGATATATCCAAATCCTGAAATAAACTTTTTACTTTTTACCTTTGCAATAACTGTCAATATATCACCAGTGTTAATCTTTTTGTTAGAGATTATTGCTTCAAAATTCTCACCTATATCATCAACAATGTAATCAAAACGATAAGTACCATTTACTTTTACATTTTTGGGGTTTTGATATATTTCTACAATCATATTTCAAACCACCTAATAAATATCTTTACGTTTTGGTTATTAAACTATTCTCCCTCTATATAGAAAGGAAAATCTCACGATTTCTCTTGTTTTCTCCAAATTTCGTAGTAGTTTGTTTTAAAGTCCATTTGAATATTGGAATTATAGTGTACTAAAGGATAATTTTGGGGACAAAGTGAAAAAGAAACTTATAGTTAACCAAACCAACCTTATCCAAAAGTTGGATAACTAGATAAAGTATGGTCGCACTGGTAGATCTCCACATTTCTCATGGAGGTCAACCCTCCCATTTCTCACAGAGTCCAAGCTCCAAAATTCCTTCGTCCAACCTTTCCATGAGGTGGATGTCAGTCATGCTGCCAGACAGGGTCCTTGCCCGTATTTTAGTTGATTTACTGACTAATCCGTGCTTCAAATGTCTAAAACAATAAAACTACTACTTAATGAATTTCACTAAAAGAAATTTAAGCTGCTATCTGTAATTCCGCCATATGAGGAATGTCCCTTAACATACGTTCTTCACTAAATTCACACTGCTTTTTACCGATGGTAAACAGAATTCGTATAAGCTTGTTACATATTGCAATCAACGATTGCATCTTTTTTAATGGATTATTTGGGCGTTTTGTAAAATACTCATGTAATGCTTTAAAAGCTTTATTTTTAGCGACCAAAGGCATTGCCACCCGAAAGAGGAGTGCTCTTAAAGTCTTCCTTCCTCTCTTGGTAATTTTGGTTTGTCCTTTGTGCTTTCCAGATGTATTTTCCTTCAGGCTCAGCCCAGCCAATTTGATAATCTGTCTAGGGTGGGTGTAGTTGCCTAAGTCTCCAACCTCCGCATAAAAGCCTGCAACCGTGTCTTTCCCTATTCCCTTAATCGCCAACATTTGTTCAACACCAGGAATTTGTTCAAGAAGTTTATCTATTTTAGATTCCAGTTCTTCGAACTTTTCCTTTATAAGCTCATATTTGTCTATTAACGTGCTTAGCTCTAATTTAGCCATACCCGAACCTTCACGAATGCCGATAGAATCAGTGGCAACCTGCTTTAGTTCTTTTATTCTACCGATTCCAACTGCACGTTTAACAGCTTTTCGAAGATGTATTAATATTTCTTGTTCCGAAAGGTTCACTAACTCATGAGGCAATAAATTTAGTTTTAATAATTGGATCGCCGACTTACCTTCCCAATCTTTAAATACCGTAAGGAATTCTGGAAAGTAGCGGTCTATCCAATTATGGACTTGCCCCTGAACTGCTTGAAGATCAACAGCTAGGAGATTACGTATTTTTCGAGCCACTCGAAGTTCTGCATAAACTCCATGCGGAATATTCGGTTCAGCATATCTCCCGTCTTTGACCAACTGTGCAATAACTCTTGCATCCTTTACATCATTTTTCGTTGGAGAATTATCATCCAGCTCTTTACTCTTCTTTACATGCATAGGATTTACAACTACAAATTTAATATTTTTTTCTTTAAGAAAGTGAGCTAAATTAAGCCAATAGTGACCTGTCGGCTCCATTCCTACAATCACTTTTTCCATTTTGTTTTGATCCATTAAATTTTTAATCCATTCTATGAAACAGTTAAAGCTAGAATTTGAATTTTCAAAGTAATAGGGTGCCGAAAATTCTAAACCTCTAAAGTCTTGAGCTCTTGCCACATGCTTGTATTTAGCAATATCAACACCTATAATTAATGTTTGAGAAGTAATTTGAGCAATCTTTTCATTTTGGTTATAATTCATTTAAATAGCCTCCTGGTAATTTGTTTGTGTCCTTTTTGCCGCCAAGCTTTGGACACTCATATCTTACCAAGGGGCTTTTTTATATTCAAACCTCATATTTCTTCATTACAGGAATGCTGCCAGTTAATTCAACAAGAAAATGACCGCCGCAGCGATCATCATCTTTAACAAAAGCACTCGTTTGTTGAAGATGACTAAATCAAATAATGTGTTTCTTGTACAGAAATCACTTCAACTTCCGAACAGTAAAAATTGAGTGTGCTATTTTCATAATCGGTTACTTCATAATTCTTATTTTCCCAACCTAAATCTCTAATATCGTGAATATCAAGGTATATTTGGTGAAATCGACCACCACTCTCAAAGTTAATACTCTCAGGATTAGAAAAGCGAAATCGGGTAATATATTGTTTTCCGTAACCTCAATAATAAAATCAATATCCAGTGAGGAAGTACCTTCTAAAAATTCACTTTTAAAACTTAAAAAGAATCCAACAATAAACTTTATATCTTGAAGCGTAAAATCTTTCGCTTGTTCCATTATAAGTTCAATATTTTTAATCAATTTAATCACCTCGCACAAGCAATTACTTTATAATTCCACGAAGAAACCGCTTTTCCTTCTTCAGCTAAACTGCTTCGTTTGTTGAATAAGAAATGGGATTGCCGCAGCAACCCCACTGTTAAACTCAAGCACCACGTTCAACAAGATATTATCAATGAATAAGTTTTATCATTCAGTCCTTCTTTTTAAGAATTAAGACAATTAATAAAAAAAGTACCGGCCATGGTAATGCCCCAACAAATATATTATCATCTAGAATGTAAATGCCATTGGCACGAAGAATTGAACGAATAACAATAGAAAAAATCATAGCAATAAATACAGAAATCATGGTTTTTTTTAAGGTCATAAAGTTAGCCCCCCGATATTTAAGTAAAGCAGCCGTTCAATAAGGGATTATGGTTTTTGCTTTGTTTTTCTAAATAACAAATAAGTAAATAACGGCATTGCTATGACCATGAATTCATCATTTTTCATGAACAAACGATACAATCCATATCCCCAAAGTAAAACAAGAAAAATAATATCATATATAATAACGGATTTTTTATATTTCATTTGGATTTCTTTTCCCCCTTAATAAACCTGCCACGTTTGTTGAATAAGAAATGGGATTGTCGCAGCAACCCCACTGTTAAACTCAAGCACCCGTTTGTTGAAGAAGGAATAATTATTTTTCGGCTAATGGTTTCCAATTTATATCTCTTGCTTCTTCCATAGTAGGTTTTCTTACATTTTTTATAAATCTTTCTTCAACTGCCCCGAACTTCAAAAAATTCTTTTGACTATCTCTTAATGATAAGTCATTTGCACCACCCCAAAAATCAACATCTTTTGCTTGAACATAATCATCGTGCCAAAAACATACTTTACATATAATGTCTGTCCCAGGAGGTTCCTCATCTAAAGTCTTATAACCGCAACAAGGGCAGGGATACTTTTTCATTTATCTTCACCTCTTCAATACTAATCGTTAATTAATATTATCATAGCTTTTTCACAGAACTGCTTCCGTTTGCACAATAAGAAAAAGCTGTCGTAACGACAGCCCTGTTCTTCAACTCTTGCACCCAGTTAGTGCAATAAGACATTTCCTTTAGTTATTAATCAATTTAACTAAATACGGTTCTAATGCAATAAAATGTGGCATCCAGCAGTCTGAATTTTCTGTTCCAATTTCGTGGTTATTGATGCAAACCCTGTTTATACCATCTAAGCCGTCATAACCACAACAACCATTTAGTCTGCTTTCATCTGGGTGATAGTTTGAATTAATTAAATCCTTTAGATTTATAATAATGGTCCCTTTTGTTCCAATATCTTCTTCACCTTCATCAACTATAAAAAATCCTTCAGGGATATAAGCTTCACCATCATTATTGTTAAGTAATGATAAGTCATCCAATTCCGTAACTGGTTTTGAAATTTCTACATTACACTTTTGGCAAATTATCTTCATCAATAAGGACACCCCGATAACTAGACATTTAATTTAAATATAACACAATTCCAAATGTTCCTTGTTTAACTAATCTGAAACGTTACTTCAATAAGAAAAATGCGTCTCCACTTATTGTAGAAACGCACCCGGTAGCTGAATAAGGTTACTGTATTTTTATTGCTTTAGAAATACAAGTTATTTCGTCTCCAGACTGCAACAATATTTCAGTTCTTATCTGTTTATCTGAGTGCTTTTTAAATTCAATTGAATAAACAGAATGGCTTCTTCCCCACGGTTCAACCATTGGAACGTGAAATTTAGATGCTTCAATAAAGAACAACCAAATTTCTTTTGGGTTAGCATCTTGAGTTCCTACTTTTATTAAGTGTATTAGTATTTCTTTATTCTTATAATTAACGACTATATTTTGAAGTACATCATCGTGAAAATTTAGGTTTTTTAATTCCTCAAAATTAGTTATTGAATAAATTTCCACTTGGCCCCCCCTTTATTTATCAATTTCCATTATAAAAATGATAGCACATTTTACCATTTCCTTCTTCAACTAACCTGCCCTTTAGTTGAAGTAGAAAAAAGACCGCCGCAGCGATCTTCATCTTCAACTCTTGCTACCCGTTAGCTGAATAAGGCAATATCATTTTTCCTTATTACTAAAACGATAAATCCAACCATCCTCCGTGTGCAATTCACCTGTGAGTCCGTCACTTATCTCGGCAATGTTTTCTTTTTTGTTTCCGTCATATACCATAAGTTCCAATGCTTCATCTTGTTCTAATGTCCACAATAAATGGTGTAGTGTGGTATCAACAATTTTAGGCACAATCTTCCTTATCAGTTCTTTTTCGTTATCAGATAATGAATTATAATTTCTTTCGCTTTCTTCATCTTTCATTTTTCCATCAATAATTCTTTCCCAGTCGTCAATAGCTTCATCACGCACTTTGTTCATTAAAATTTCGCCAAAAAAATCAAGGCTTTTTTCGCCCATTAAAATCGTCCCTTTCTAACCTCTTAATACCTTAAATTATAACATTCCTTGTTAAACTATCCTGACCATTAGTGGAACAAGAAAAAAAAGCCACAGCAGCGACTCTTTTGTTTAACTCAAGCACCCGTTAACCCGTTAGTTGAAGAACAAATTTGATATTAATTCTTTTAAAATATGTAAAAATAATACAAAAAAATAACAATTACCCAAATTAATATCATCAGTAACGAATTATAAAGTTTCTTTTTATCCCCTGTTTTAATTGAGAGGATTGAACGAAAAATCCCTATGAAAATTCCAATAATAGCCATAAGTAACAACATCGTTTACCGCCTAATTCTTTCATTTTGAAATAACATTCTTTAACTCTTGCACCCGATAGTTTAAGTGCAATATTTCACAATCTTGATTTAGAAATAAGAAAAATGGCGACTCTCTTCTTGATAAATTAAATTTTCATTTGCTAACCATTTCTGTTTTAAAAAGTTTAATTTTTTTTACTTTTTCTTGGCGTTTTTTTGAGCTTTTCATTTCTATTTTTGTTTGCCTTGAACATCCAAGAAATAATATCAACAAATCTCTCAATTACATATTCAAATGCCGACATGGTATTTACCTCCGTGCTGGTTTTATGGTTTTTTTACACGAACATTATCAAAATACCCCAAAAATGTAAATAATTCCATTTTACTTATTATTTTTAAACAGTTGAAGAACAGAAAAATAGGAATAGCCATAGCCATTCCGTCTTAAACATAAGCACCCTTTACTTTAAGTGTAATACTTCACAATCTACTTCGTAAGCCATTTAGCCATTTTTACTCTTTCTTCTAAATATACGGTATACCTGTCAAAAAAAAATCAAAGTTAAAAATAAGATTGGATAACACAATGCAGAATACCACAATTTCCAGCCATTATAATAAAAAGTCTTGTTCCATATGAAAAGGAGTTCAAATATCAACGAAAATAAAGTCCATATACAAGTATATAAACACTGTTAAGCTGTATTAATACCTTACCTGAAGGGCAAGTTAATTCAAAAAAAGGAAAAATTTATGATAGGTCTAATTACCGCAATAATCATTTTTAATTTCATTGCATTTAAAACCAATAAAAGACTCACCACTAATCAAATATATCACATTTGGACATTTACAGTTGCATTTCAGGTGCTTTTTGATGTTTTCGTTGATGCCAAATATCTTGGATATTGGTATTTCACAAAAGATATTGATTGGGCATCACTTCCTGCTTATATTGTGTTGATACCACCAGTAAATATGATGTTTTTAAATTGGTATCCATTTAGAACTAAATTAATAAAACAAACTTTTTACCTTATCATTTGGGTAATAGGGATTTTACTTTATGAAATGATTACTACACTCCCTAAACCATGGGGTTACTTCCATTATGGTTGGTGGAAGTTGCGTTACTCTGCTATTATTGACCCGATACTTTTTCTATTCTTATTAGGATATTACAAATTGATTTGTAAGGCAGAAAAGAAGCTGAAGCTTGGTTAATACTATAAAAAAGGACTGTCCCATTATCTTGGGGGAATCCTTACGTTGTTTAGTCACCGCTACACTTGGCAGGAAATATTATTTTGATAAATATTAAAGGGAGGCTATGAATTTTAGAAGCCTCTTTATTTATGTAGATAACGGGTCCTTATTCAATTAAACTGCCCGTTCGTTAAGTACAATCGTTCACAATCAGGCTCTAAAATGAAAAAAGAGCGCATTTCCTTGTTCCAGGATAGCGCCCGATAATGGAATAACGAAATATTTAAAAACAGCTTACATTGTCTCATCTTCTTCAGCTAAGCTCTCTAGCTTAACAATCTTACAGGAACTTAGAGTCCCTTGTCTCCTATAGGTCGTATCCTGATATGTTTAACCCCAGCTAGTCAATGACCTTCCACATTACCCGTCTGCGATATCAGAGTTATGCGATATTAGCAAAATAAACTATTATCTACTGATAAATTTTTTCACCTTTTTCAAGCATCATTATGAATTGTTGAATTCGTTTCATTCGAGTTTCTTGTTTCTTGGCACTCTTGATTCTAAACAATATTGCATATCGATTCCGGCTATCAAGAGTTTCAAAAAATGCTTTTGCTATAGAATTCTTAATAAGTTCATTTTCAAAATCCTCTGGTACGGTGGCACTGCTCTGCGGCTCATAAGCCCTATCCCATTGTCCGTTTTGTTTAGCAATTTCAATTGCCTTCATTCCTGAAGGCTTCATTCTACCATTTTTGATAAAAAGTTCTGCTTTTTCTTTATTCACTTTTGACCAGATGCTCTTAGCGCCTCGTGGTGTAAATCGTTGAAGCCAAGTCTTTTCATCAAAGGTTTCCTTCTGGCTATCAATCCATCCGTAACATAAAGCACTCTCTAACGCTTCTTCATAGGATAAAGAAACTACTCCAGATTTCTTTTTCGCAATTTGCAGCCTATACCCGATGAAATTTCATGATTTTTCTCAAGCCAATTCTCCCATGATTCTTGGTCTTCAAAGAACTGAATAGAGTATTCACTCGAATTTTTTACCACTTCATTCACCTCCTGAGTTGTTTCATTTATTCAACCCAATTCGAACTCCATGCCAATGATTAGAGTATTCTACAACGGAAAGTTCAATACCTCTATTCCTTATTCAACTGACCCTAAACTCGAAATAGACGCGATCATTTTTAGATAATCGCGCCCGAATGCGGAATATCGTTATTGAAGTATAGCACCCGTTAGCCATCCATGAAGCGCAAAATCAGTGCTTCACCACAGAGAATGAAAATGGTAAGGAAGTGTCAATACTGATACTGACCTTAATCCAGTCAACCAATTCATAGACTTATTAATTAACGCTCTCCTCTTTTTTTTACGATTGAGCAGGGTCTTCTTAAGTATTGTCATTTTACTAATCTTGAGGAAACTTATTTTCATGGTAGACACTCATGCCGCTTTCGCGGCACCATCAAATGAATGAAAATGTTTTTATGCTAGTCTAGTTCCCTCTCCTCCTGTCAATCCTGTTAATATGGCTAGCGAAGGAAGGTCGATCAACTATGGTGCTTTTGAGCCCGCATGGTAGACTGATTCACTACGACCAGGTGCACCACAAATTGTTGCTCTCTGTTGAGAAGCACGCAGGATAGATTAATCTTATATGGTTGTTGCACCAGCCTTAATTTACTTCAGCCTAGGAAGGATTTTTATAATGGATGTTGTATATAATCGCTGTTGTGGACTTGATGTCCACAAAAAAAGTATTACTGCTTGTGCAATTACACAAAAAGGAAAAGAAATCGAAACCTTCGGTACTATGACACATGATCTTTTCAAATTGGTAGATTGGATTAAAGGTAAACGTTGTACTCACGTTGCGATGGAAAGTACAGGCGTATATTGGAAACCCATTTACAATCTATTAGAACTAGAGGAAATAAAACCGATGGTTGTAAATGCTGCTCATATTAAAGCTGTACCTGGTCGTAAAACCGATGTTAAAGATGCAGAATGGATTGCGAAATTGCTGCGCCACGGTCTACTTCAACACAGTTATATTCCTAATCGAGAGCAAAGAGAGTTGCGTGAGTTAGTTCGATACAGACGAAGTCTCATTGAAGAAAGGGCTAGGGAGATTAGTAGAATCCAAAAGGTGTTAGAAGGTGCCAATATCAAACTTTCTTCGGTTGCGACTGACATTATGGGTGTATCAGGTCGAGCAATAATTGAAGCGATTATTAATGGTGTCAACAATCCAGAGACGTTATCAAGCTTAGCTAAAGCAAGATTGAAGAAAAAAAAGGATGATTTAGAACGTGCTTTAATTGGATCCGTTGGACCCCATCAAAAAATGATGTTAAAAACTCAACTTTCACACATTGACTTTATGGACCAACAGATTGAAAGGTTAAGCGAAGAAGTCAAACAACGTATGCAACCTTATGAAGAAGATATTGAACTACTTGATTCTATTCCTGGAATAGGTCGAGGTCACGCTGAACAGCTCTTGGCTGAGATTGGTATTGGCATGGATATTTCAAAACAATTTCCTTCAGCTCCGCATTTATGTTCGTGGGCTGGAATGGTTCCAGGTAACAATGAAAGTGCTGGGAAAAAAATCCCGGAAAAACGAGAAAAGGTAATAAAAAATTAAGAGCAGCACTTGTTGAAGCAGCACATTCAGCAGCAAAGACAAAAAACACCTATCTTTCATCCCAATACCACCGTTTATCAGCAAGAGTTGGGAAAAAACGGGCAGCAGTTGCGGTTGGACATACCATTTTAACCATTGCTTATCACATGTTAAACAAAAGAGTACCCTATGTAGAGTTGGGCGCAGATTACTTTGACAGACGAAAGAAAGAAATCGTGATTAAACAATCAATAAGGCGATTAGAGAATCTTGGCTGTAAGGTTACAATTGAAGCTATTGCGTAATTATAGTTAAAAAAATATAGTTAGTTACCCCTCCCAGATCTTTAAAAAAATTGGATTTTACTGGGGGCTAGTTTCCTAAAAACACGCTTTTACCATATTTTATTTTCAGGATAGTGTAAGTACAATATTTCACAAACTAATTTTGAAATTTAGAAATCTTTATCGAATATTTGAATAAATTCAATGTTATCAAAGAAGATTGTACAACCTTCAAGCGTTCTGGTTGCCAAAAAGCTATTTGGAAACCTATCCCATTTTGATGCAGTGCCTTCTAAAAACTTTCTTAATTGTTCATCTGTTGGTTCGGTTCCGCTAATTTCTATTTGAAAGCTATCATCAAATTTCCAATAAGGTTCAAAATTTGTCACCGTAAATTTTAAATTTAATGTTTCTGCCAAACTTAATAAATTTTTTAAGCAGCCCTCAGCTTCTTTTCTCGTCCCAGCTTGAATAAAAGTTCTTATTAACAAATTTTTAGCCCCTTAAAAAGATTTTTATCGTTAGCATAGAACTATTTTTCTATGAGCCCATTTAGTGAATGAATAGCTTAGATTAGTGTTAGAATTAATGACTCAGTCCTTTCGAGAGGACACATATTTAATTTAACAACCTACCTTTTCCATATTTGTACGAAAAAAGGCATGATTCTTAAGATAGAGCCATGCCTTTTTGCAATCTTTATTAAAATGTGTTCTTAATAGTAATTTGATCCAGAGAAAGACGGCCGGACGGTCTTGCCGGCGATGCAGCAAGGCCAACGGTGATTAGCATCACGGGTACATAACGGGCAGGAACATTAAACGCTTCTACAAATTTGACCGCGTCATAACCACCCATCGGACAAGTATCGTAACCCATTGCTTTCGCAGCAATCATAAGTTGCATAGAAGCCAAGGAGCCATTACGGATCGCTTCATCCCGTGCAACTTGCGGATATTGGTATGCTCCATTAATTTGATTAACTAAAGTGTCCATCACTTCTTTTGACATAAATCCGCCTTCTACAGCAGGACCAAAAACAAGTTCTGCATTTTTGTTCGCTTCAAGATCACCCAAAACAGCGATCACGACGGAGCTTTCCACGATTTGCTTTTGTCCGTAAGCAATTGGAAGCAGTCTTTCTTTCTGGGCTTGATCTTCGATAACAAGGAACTTCCAGTGCTGAAGGTTCCAAGAAGATGGCGTTTCGGAAGCGGATTTCAGCAATTGCTCAAGATCCTCTTTCGGCATTCGGTGGCTGACTTTATATTGTTTCACAGCACGACGGTCGCTCAACACTTTTAAAACTTCTGATTGTACAGTTTGTTGAATCATTACAGATTTCCTCCGATATAAAAATGGATTCAGTATAGTTTGTTACAGAGTTGAGAGAGTAAACAGTCGATTGTTTGGAAAATGCCTCCATCATAAACTGCAACCCAATCAGTAACCATTAACTGTAATCATAAATGTTATAGTTATAAGTGTCAAACTTCTTTCTCAAACTGTCGGAATATGTCGGATAATTGCAGTGGCGTATGAATGTGCACAGTTTGACCCGCTTCCAGCTCTCCTTCGGTAAACAAAGCTTTCTAAGTAGCATCCTACCACCCTTGATCGAGGCTGCATCCTCCAATGTGTGTACCTTATTGATAAAAAAAGGCTGAACGGTCAATCAGCTGTGACCGTCTAGTTAAATAACACAGTTTTTGCTCATTTAAGTGAAACACTTAAATGGAAATTAGATTAAAACTAATGTCCTTTGACATGGAGCCTTTACGAACATGATTCTCTCATAAAATGAAGTCAAACTGTTTTTAGCAAACAAAAAGGCAGTATGTTTTATGAATATAAAAAGAGCCTAAATAACAAGTAGTGTATAAAAACTTGCATAATTGAGGCTCTTTTTAATTTATTATTTGTTTCAGTAAAGCACCCGTTACTTGAATAAGAACGTTATAATTTCTCAAGAGAAAATACTAAATCAGTAAAGTCAGTTTCAAAACCATAATCATTACATTTATAAATTAAAATACCATCGTTCTGTTCATCAATTAACATACCCGATGTATATCCTTGTGACTGGCTTCCATTGCCCTTATCCCAAATATTATAAACGCTTAAATTACCGTCTGTACTAAAGCATTTACAAATTACTTCTCTCGGTGCAGTATCTTCCCAAAGCGTGACACTCGGAATTATTTCATCACTTAATTCTGGGATTACAATTCCTTCGTCTGTACGCAGCCATAATCCTTGTCTATGTTGCGAACTTTTGCTAATAAATTTTACTCTTATTAGTTGCCCATCCTTGATATTTTGTACATCCCAAAGGACTACATTATTCAAACCTTTTTCAGCAAATGCATCATTATATAATTTCTTTTGTCCTATTTCCATAATTACCTCTATTTTATCTTTTTACAATAAATATATCATCTATGCTTATTCAACTATACTGCCAATCACTTGAATAAGAAAAAGGCTTTACTCCTGTTGAAGTAAAGCACCCGTTAGTGAAACAAACTCCATATAATTGCAAAACCAATAAGTACAGCCCCAAGGGACAATATTAAACCGAAACTAATAAAACTAGTGGGGCTAGACAAACCAGATGAAAAATCAAGGATTTCCAGAATTAAAAAAAAGAATTTTTTTAATGGGTTAGATTCATCTTTCTTGAACTCTTTATAGGCATGCCTAATAAGAATTACAGAAGAAACCAGACCTATTAAAATGAGAATGATACCAACTAACACTAACATAAACAATCTTCCCCTTCGTTCTCTTTTCTTCGATTAACCAGCACTTTAGTTAAATAATTATAATGAAAAAGGACTGCCGAAAGCCCGTTGATTGTGAAACTAAAGCACCCGTTAGCTTAAGTACAATTCTTCACAATCTTCCTTTTAGGTTCTACGTCAGGAAGTCGGATGGGACCTCCGTGTGAAGATTATTTGTCCAGGACAGATACAATATGAGTTGGGAACCAATATAACCAATTCTGATTTGGATAAAAATATGTTTTGCTATCAAAGTTTTATGTCACCTAATGCAATTGCTCGTGCAATCGCGTTTTTTATTGAGCAGCCAAGCAACGTGGATGTTAGTGAGATGATTGTAAGACCAGCAGGTGGATTTTAAAGTAAGTATGATGCTTCAGAACTAATAATGTATTGATAGTTAGTGTAAATAAAATACGATTTAACTAACAGAACACGATAGTTAAGAATCGTTATATTACAACGGGGTAGCAAAGGTGTACAAAAATACCTATATTGAAATCAAATAATACTGTAAAAGAGAGCTGTCTTAGACTGGAATACATTATATTTGCTACACTTAAGGTAATTGATCCTCTGAAGTTGTAAAATTGATATCTGCGGTTTTTTAAGTGATGACAAACTAAAATCTAAGATGCAGCATTCTCATACCAACTCAAAACTATTTTCTTTATTTTTCAAAATATTTTTAACTGCAAAAATACCTATCCACCGTAGCGAACAGGTCAGTTAAAATTACACAGATAAAGTGAATGTGTTTGTTCTTACCAAATGGTCTAAATATTCGATTGGTATAAATATGATTGAATTCAGATCTGATTTTGCTGAAATACCGTTTTCGAATTTACCGGTGATCTCAATGACTTTGGCACCATTTAAAATAGGCTTGTCGTTATCTTTAGCGTACACAAATTTTTGACCTACTTTATACAAATTTTTCACCTCTATTTAATAATTTAGTAAGAAAACAAGCATATAAATATCTTCAACGTTCATTGAACAAACTAACTTCAATCATAAAAAATAAAGCAGATGTAACCTACTGATCAAACCAGAGTTTGTCTTATGTTTAATTATGACATAAAAAAAGAACCTTGGATATCCCAGTCTCTTTTGTGTTTTATAATATATATCTTTTTTATTGTTTACATCAATATACTTTTTCATCTGGAAATTGATCATTAATGCTTGCATTCGAGATTTAATAGCATTGTCTCTTGCACTAATTGGAGGAACCATATCGCAGGGGGGAATTCAAGTTCCTATCTTCGGCTTTATGCTTGGTAGTTTCCTGGGTTCGATAGTAGTAGGTAACTTTGCATATGAAACAAGCAAGAATCCTGGCTTGGGTTAGATTAGGGTGGTTTCATTGGTGGACACCAATGGATTTTCTTTATTTTTATTTCCCTAACTGCGACTTCTAATAAACGTTTTGTTGATAAATTAAAAGCCCAAATGGATGTTGGTGGGTTTATCAACTTTCCAAAAGATTTCCATTGCTTCCGGGATAAAGATTCTTATTTAATAGCGCACCCGTTACTTGAATAAGAATTGTAAAAAGACCATAAGAAAAATGTTTTAAAACATTAAATCAATGTGAGAAGTTTTTCCTTTCTTTGAAGGATAGATTCCTAAAGAATCTGAAATTATTTGCGTTGAACGGTAGAGCAATTCAGATACTGTTACACATTTATAACCATTTTTGTCTAAAAAACCTAAAATGGTATCTAATGCTTTAACAGTAGAACAAGTTTGAGTATATTCACTACCATGCCAATCATGAAATAAGATGATATTGCCTGGCTTTACTCCTTTTTTTATATAACTGCAAATTTGACTTGCTGGAGGATCTGCCCAATCACGAGAATCTTGATCCCATGACCATAATACGACCTCTTTCCCATTTTTTATAGCTGTATTAATGATTACATCATTATGAAAACCTCCCACGGGACGATAGAGAGATGGCTTTAAACCTGTGAATTTCTTAATAATTTTATCTGTTTCTTTTAATTCAGATGAAAGTTTTGCGGAGGTAATATTCCCATAAATATGGTGGAAAGTATGATTGGCAATTTCATGTCCTTCTTTCACTTCTCTTTTTAAAAGATCTGGAAATCTGACCACTTTATTACCAGCTACAAAAAAGGTAGCTTTAGCATCATGTTTTGCTAATATATCGAGAATTTGTGGTGTGAAAACAGGGTGAGGCCCATCATCAAAAGTAAGGGCAACTAACTTTTCCTTTGTGTTTACTTCCCAAATAACACGCCCTGTTTTTTCATATGCTTCTCGACTTTTAGTGGATGCATTCGAATTTACTTGAAAACAGAATAAAGTAATCAATAAAATAACGGTAATAAACAAAATTTTTTCATTGAATACGCTCCTCTTTTATGATGTACTTATTTTTTGAAGTTTCATTAAAAATATTTATTGGAAACAGGTTATGCAATGGCTGCAGGATCAAGTTTTACAGTACGGAACTATTGTGTTTATTGAAGGAAACTGCCACGTACTTGAAGAAGAAAAAGCATTACCGTTTTCCAGTAATGCTCCTGTTAATTAATAAATGTGGTAAATCCCACTAATAATTATTAGAGAAAAAATTGCTACCCAAAATAATATAGGTACAATATGCCATATTACTTTGAACAAAGGTAATTCCTCATTTCTTTGGTTGTTACGCTATAGTTATTAGGAAAGATATTAAGTATTATTCTCTTTCCTTTGTTCAACTAACTCCCACTTTAGTTCAATAAGAAAAAGGCTGTCGAAACAGCCTTTTTTTATAAATAGTCAAATTTTACAAAAAATAAATTTTTGATGGTTTTGGCTATTGTAAATGGAGTAATTCTGAAACACTTACAAACTGAAATCCTTGTTGTTTAAGGGAAGGAAGAATCGATTTTAGAGCTTGAATGGTTTGACTTCGGTCCCCACCGCCATCATGGAAAAGTACAATATCCCCATTTCTTGCATGGCGAATAATATGATCAGCTATTACTTGTGCTCCTGGTAACGAATAATCTTTTGTATCCTGGTGATAAGACCAAAGTACAACTTTATATCCAAGCTGTTTCGCTTCTTGTAGTAAGGATGTGTCTATATATCCACCAGGTGGTCGAAATAACTTAAGATGATTGGGCTGATATTTTTGGATAATTTTATCAGCTTTAATAATGTCTAAGCCCATATATTGAACTCCAGCTTTATTTTCATACTGGTGTGTCATCGAATGATTACCTAATTCATGACCAGCTTGCACTACTTGTTGGACAATTTTCGGATATTGCTCCATTCTGTATCCAATTTCAAAAAAGGTAGCATGTGCCCATATTGCTTTAAGAGTTCAAGCACTTGTGGTGTATATTTAGGATTAGGTCCATCATCAAACGTTAAAGCGATTACCTTTTTCGATGTATGAACTTCCCAAACTACTTGTCCGGTTGGTTCAATTTCATTTCTCCTTATCATTTCAGCAGAGGCATTGATATAGGTAATAAAACAGGAACAGATAAGTGTAACTAGCAAACATACTCCTTTCATAACCTTATATGCCTCCATTTCTTTATCATGTTATATTAATTTACTCGATTAATCGAGGTTATATGTGGTAATTGGCATAGTGCAGTTAAAACCCATTAAAAACCCTAATTTGCATATATTAACCACTTGCATGATTTCCTTATTCAAGTATCCTGCCATTTAGTTCAATAAGAAAAGCTGCCAAATGACAGCCTGATCTGCAACTATTGCACCCGTTTGTTTAAGTACAATCTTTCACAAAGTTAAAGAAAAAAGCCGAATTCCTCGTGGAAAATCGGCTTTTTATATACACTAATTCAATTATAAATTATTATACCATTCATCATCGACTGGATCTAACCATTCAGTTTCACCTGGTGTCATTGCTAAGTGAACAAAAAAACTGTCTTTTGTGGCACCATGCCAATGTTTTACTTTCGGCGAAATGTTGACCACATCACCCGTTTTAAGTAGTTGAGCTGGTTTACCCTCTTCTTGATACCAACCTTCACCACCAGTAACTAACAAAACTTGTCCAACTTTGTGTGAGTGCCAGTTATTGCGGGCTCCTGGAGCAAAGGTAACATTCCCGATTGATGTATTGAGTGGCGTTGGATCGGTAAACACCATTTGTAAGTAAGCATCGCCGATAAAGTTTGCTTCAACTTTTTGCCCCAATGGAAAGATTGTGCTATTACTCAATTGTTCATTTTTCATTTTTTTCCTACTTTCTTATATTTTTTGGCCCAAATCCTTATTATTTCTGTTTTTATTTACTGGTTGCTATAGCTTTTATTGGATACCAATTGTCTCCATGCTTCTCAAAATGCATTTCCATATTCATACTCCAAGTGTTTCTGAAACCATAAATTCTAGCATCAATTTTTGTATGACAAATGAGAATAGCGGTATTACCATCTATTGTGATTGTTGTTTTTTGGGGCATGGTTTTGAAGTATTTCATTTGTTCATTTTCTATTTGTTCAAGCCATTCCTGCTTAGATTGAGGATAACCAGTCATGTGTACTAATACATAATCGTCATCAAGGATGTTATCCAATACTATAGTGTCTTTATTAACCATTGCTTCATCAATTCTTTGATAAACTGCTAGAATTTTTTGTTTATCTTCACTCATTTTTTTTACTCTCAACCCTCCTCATAAGGGATTTTAATCCCGTTTCGTTACATACTTGATCCATAAACCACCATCGTCTAGTTTTTCTATATCCTTTAAAAAGAAATTTACTGGTTGTGTATTATTTAGATAAGAACTTGTTTCAAATAGCGTCACAGAATTAGATGCACCATCTGCAATTGGAACTAAGACGAGGCTCAATTCATCAATTAACCCTTCATTTAAAAAAGAGCCGTTTAGAAATCCTCCGCCCTCTAACATTAACTTATCGATGGAAAATAACTTTTTTAGCTTTTCTACTACTAGACTAAAGTTTAATCGTTCTTTTCCGCCGAAAATATAAGAAATACCTATCTTTTTCAGATGAGCCAAGTATGCATCGGATACTTGCTTTGTAAGGACTTCTACTATGTGGTCCTCCGTTCTGTGCTCATTCCATGGTGCTAGTGAATTTTCTGTCCATCCTAATTTCCCAGTTGGATCTACTGCTGTGACATATGTTTTAGCATCTTTATTTGCTACGTAATCAATTCTAGGGATTGTTTCTATGTTTTCTTGTTCAAAATCTAATTTATTTCCGAAAGTAAAGTGTTCCTCCATGGTAACCCTGCCACACATCCATGCTTTACATCCGTACCATCCATGAATTTTTTCGTATTCGTCTGTAAAATATGCTGCTCGTTCCACTTTCAAGTAATCACCAATGATTTTTCCGTCCAATGAAGTTAGCATGTGACAGATTATATATGGTCTTTCCAATGTCATTACCCCTTCTTCAGCTTTCCAACTTTTCTAATTAGGCAGCATTTTGAGATTCCTTTCATTATTCTGCTGGTTTTAGTGGTCCGTAAAAATAGGAAGCCGTCGCTCCACCAGCAATAAGGAAATCAGCCCCTGTGATGAAAGCTCCCTGCGGCATCATCAGCAGCTCAGCCACATTTGCAACCTCATCAGCTGTTCCTGGTCGTCGGGCAGGGCACTTGGCAAACATATTCTTATAGAACTCTCCTCTTGGACCATTGAACTCGTCTATAGCGAGTGGCGTTACGATAATCCCAGGAGAAATGGAATTGATACGAGCGTCTTTTTCTCCCCAGCGTATAGATTCAAACATAACACGCTTTACATTGCACCGTTTCGCCATTTGATAAGCGTGCAACGTATCCTTGATATTTTCTGGCCGAAGGATTTCCAAACTAAGGAGTTCTTCAGTTGGTGTCGTTGCTAGTTGTTCATCAATTTCAACTCCCAATTGAGGCATTCTATGTCCAGACTGACTAGATATTGTTACTCCAACTCCTCCAGGAGCTATAACCTTTCCTACTTCCTCCAGCAATACTGCAGTTCCGTACAAATCCACCTTCAAAATGGTTTCAATAGGTGCCTGACTAGGTGACACGCCAGCTGCATTGATAAGAGCAGTGATTTCCCCATACTTCTGACCTTCTGTAATTAAATTTAAAATAGATTCTCTGGAAGAAATGTCCGTTTCCACAGGTACCACATCAAATCCCGCTTCTTTCATAATTTTTGCAATAGCCTTGGCATTATCTAGGTTCTTATCACCAACAATAATTTTCTTACCAAAACCGATTCTTCTAGCTATCGCCATGCCAATCTGTCCAGCACCAGTCCAAAGTACAACTTCTTTCATTGTATGTCCTCCTTACTTTTATTCTAGTTACTTTATAATGGTCTTACCGTTCCTGTGAGGTTGGACGGATAATCATTTCATTAATCGCTACATCAGCTGGCTGTTCAATAGCAAAAGCAATGGCTCGGGCTATTGAATCAGAATCAATCGCACCTTCATAAATTTTATCGATAACTGGTTTCAGGTCCATATCTGTGATTGAATTTGTTAATTCAGTCGCAACTGCTCCTGGTGAGATAATGGTGGAACGAATATTATTTGCAGCTTCTTCTTTACGAAGGCCTACCGAAATTGCACGTACAGCATGCTTCGTTCCAGCATAGACAGTACTCCCAGCTCCTACAGCGTGTCCTGCTACAGAAGAAACGTTAATAATATGACCTGATTTTTGTTCCCTCATCGTGGGAAGAACTGCAGCAATCCCATAAAGCACTCCCTTGATATTTACATCTATCATCTTGTTCCAATCATCCACTTTTTTCTTATAAAGAAATGAATGTGGCATGACTCCTGCATTGTTTATTAACACATCAATTTTCCCAAACTCTTTAAGTGCCAATTCGGCCAGTTCTTCCATTTGTTCATGAGAAGTCACATCGGTTACTTTATAGATTGTTTGCCCGCCATTATTTTGAATCTCTTCTTGCAATTTATTTAATCTATCTTCACGACGAGCTGCTAAAACCAATTTCGCACCTTAGATGCAAGTTCCTTTGCAGTAGCCTCGCCAATCCCACTAGAAGCACCCGTGAATATGACAACTTTTTCTTGAATATTAGACATACCAAGACAATCCTTTCTTTAATACAAAGTGTTTACCTTTATCATTCCGAAGGTAATTTACTTTGATGCTAGTATAAAAAATTAATATTGATACATAATTGAACATCTGTCTATAATTATAAACAGATATAAGATGCCTACAATTGTTAATTCAACGCAATTTGTTTAGTTTTGAACAAATCAATTAAAATTGTTCATTATCTTTTAAGAAAGTTTGGTGAACCTTAAAATGCCTAAAGTAGATAGAAGAATAGCCAAAAGCCAAGAAGCCATAAAAAAAGCCTTGATTGAGCTAATGGCTGAAAAAAATTTCGATGACATTACCATTCAGGACATTTCCGATCAAGCAAATGTTAGCCGAGGAACCATCTATCTTCATTACGTGGATAAGTTTGATCTGCTGGATAAGCTGATTGAAGAACATATTAACGAAATGGGAGAAATCTGCGAAGCAACCTCCGCTGCAGAATATAAAGATGCAAATCTGCCTTGGTTCGAATACCTTGAAAGTCACTTTTTATTCTTTTCAACGATGTTAAAGAGTAAGGGAGCTCCTTCTTTTCGTAGTCAGTTCCGTGAGTTTCTCGTCGAAGAGTTCAAGGATGAAGTCAATACATCACAAGGAAAGAACCATGAATTAAATGAAGATGTTCTTCTTCAATTTATTGTCACTTCATATGTTGGAATTGTGGAATGGTGGATCACGAATGGGATGCCTTATCCACCTGAAGTCATGGCCGAACAAGTGGGGATTTTGCTAGAGAGGAATCTATAATAAATTTTATACAATGAAGAATAAAAAACTTTACAAAAAAGGCTAGGAAATGTGAATACCTAGCCTTTTTCTAATACTTTTCATTTACACTGAGAGCAATTAATCCAACTTCATTCCTTCAGATGAAGACACAGTTTTGCCGTTTTTAATGAGTACTAAGTTAATGAAAACGGACAACAAACTGGTTGCAAAAATAATGATTCCTAGTGGTAGGGCAGAATATTCACCAGCTATGCCAACTAGTGGCGAAGTAATGGATCCTAATAAAAATGGCATAATCCCTAACAGTGCCGAAGCACTCCCTGCAATGTGCCCTTGCGATTCTATTGCTAATGTAAAAGAAATCGGACCTACAATTCCTAAAGATACATTGGAAAAGAAAAGTGAGATAACTAGTGCCACTAACGGTCCGTGAGACAAAACCACAATAAGAACTAAAAGACTAAAAATAAAAGAAGATGACAGTCCAATCAGAAAAATATTATGCGGAGTCATCCTTCCTGCTAGTCGTTTTACTAACTGAGCTCCTAACATTAAACTAATTCCATTCAAAGCGAATAGTAGTGAAAATATTTGAGGGGAAACACCGTAAATCTTTTGATAAATAAAAGGACTTCCTGAAATGTAAGCAAAACAGCCAGCAAATAAAAAGCCAGATGCAAGACCATAACCCATGAATTTTCTATCTTGAATCAAGGTTTTATAGTTTTTCAATAACTCTTTAAAATTACTTGAGACACGCTGCTCTTCTGGTAATGTTTCTTTCACTTTCCAGATTGTCATGGTGGTTAAGTATATTCCTACAATCCCTGTAAGGATAAACACACCGACCCATGAAGTGAAAGAAATGACGGCACTTCCTGCAAGTGGTGAAAGTAATGGGGTAACACTGGTAATCGTCGTAAGAAGTGCAAAAAACTTAGTTAATTCAACTCCATTATATAAATCACGAATAATCGCACGGGCTATAACAAGTCCTGCTGATGCTGAAAATCCTTGTACGAAACGTAAACCAATAAAAATTTCTACATTCGGGGAAGAAGCACAGCCGAAAGAAGAAATAAGAAATAGAATCATAGAAAATAGCAAAGGTTTGCGTCGACCGTGAACATCACTTAAAGGACCTATTACAATCTGCCCTAAGCTTAATCCCAATAAGGCAGATGTTAAACTTGCTTGTACCATGGATGCGTTTGTTTCAAAAAACCTCATAATTTGGGGGAATGATGAAAGATACATGTCAACAGTGAATGGCCCTAATGCACAAAAAACAGCTAACAGTAAGGCAAATCTTAGAGGATTTTTATTAATCTTATTATCCATTTATCAATATCTCCTTCTTTAGTAATCTTTGAGATCTCCACATTTTTCATGCACATTGATGGAACATCTTTATTCCAAGTAATAAGCTGCCATTTGTTAGGCAGCTTATTTTAATTTCCTTTTTATATTTAAATATTACTGATTTAATTCCCGTCTTTCATTCCATACAAAATTGGATGTTCTTTTAGCAATCAACCATTGCCCGTTTTCATAAACGTATTCATCCTTATAAGAAACTGCCGAAGAATTATTTATTTTTTTTCCATTTTCGGAACTAATAAGGTCTACTCGACAATAGAGAGTTCCTTCCGCTTTATTCCCGTTTATCGACACCACATGTTGACCATTACTGTGATAAACGGTTTCGAAATTTGCAAGGAAAGCTTCAAAAGCATTTCCTATTTCTTGGGTCCCCTTTAAACTTGAAGTTAACTTTCCGTTTACATAAGATTCTACAGTTGCATCTTTAGTAAAAAGTTCTGTTTGCTTCCAGACTTCTTTCACGTCCGCCAATATTGAGAAATTATCAACAAGTTCTCTAAGGGCTCTTACGTTTTCTAATTCTTCAATTCGCTTCTCTAAATTTGCTTGTGTCATGTTTCTTCCTCCTTAATTTATAGGCATTTGCCTATTTTCATTTGGTTTTGTTTTAGTAAAAGAATTAAATATCATATTTAATGTTATTGAGCATCTTTGCTCGGTCAATATCGTTGACTGTATGGTACAAGCCTTTTTTCGTATCTATCGTAGCAATCGTCTTCATATCCTCACTGCTTAATTCAAAGTCAAAGATATTGAAGTTCTCGATGATTCGTTCCTTTCGAATAGACTTGGGAATTGCCACGACTCCTCTTTGTGTCAACCAACGTAAAATTACTTGAGCAACCGTTTTATTATGCTTTTCAGCAAGGGACACTAGAATCTCATTCTGGAAAATGTTATTTTTGGCTTCAGCAAGAGGTCCCCAGGACTCTATTTGAACATTGTACTCTTTCATCAATTCAGCACTTTCGATTTGCTGGAAGAAAGGATGGACTTCAACCTGATTTACAGCAGGAACAACTTCATTATTTATCATTAAATCTAATAGACGATCCATCTGGAAGTTGCTAACTCCGATTGCTCTAATTTTCCCCTCACGGTACAATTCCTCCATAGCACGCCAAGAACCATATACATCGTTATACGGTTGATGAATTAAATACAAATCCAAATAATCTAATTGGAGTCTTTGCAGTGATTTTGCGAATGCCTTCTTAGTGTTTTCATAACCAGCATCTTGAATCCAAAGTTTTGTAGTAACAAATATCTCTTCTCTTGGAATGCCACTTCGTTTGATTGCTCTACCGACCGCTTCTTCATTTTGATAAGCAGCGGCCGTATCAATCAGACGATAACCAGCCATAAGTGCGTCGTAAACCGCTTGTTCACATTCTTTTGCATCTTTAATTTGAAAAACACCAAAGCCAAGTATTGGCATTTCAACACCATTGTTTAAAATTACCTTTTGCATGTGTATTCCTCCCCCGACATTTGTTTTTATTTACTCGTTGCTTTTGAAGAATTTACTGGATACCAATTGTCTCCACGTTTCTCAAAATGCATTTCAACTCTCATACTCCAAGTGTTTCTAGTGCCATAAATTCTAGCATCAATTTTTGTTTCACGAATGAGAATAGCTGTATTACCATCTACTGTGATTGTTGTTTTTTGAGGCATGGTTTTGTAGTATCGCATTTCTTTATTCTCTATTTGTTTAAGCCATTCTTGTTTACTTTGTTGATAACCGCTCATGTGCACAAATTTATAATCGTCATCGAAGATGTTATCTAATGCTTTAGTATCTTTATTAACCATTGCATCATCAATCCGTTGATAAACTGCTAGGATTTTTTGTTTATCATCACTCATATTGGTACTTACAACCTCCTTTTCATAATACGTAGCCCTTTAAAATATTCGCATTGATGTAGTTATTCACATCTGTGTATAATATAAAATGAAAATGAATTGCATTCAATTGTCAAATAATCAAGTTTCGTGAATTAATGCACAAATTTACGCAAATTGTTCATTAACTTTAAAGAAATTTGATTCTTTTATAGCATGAAGTTTTTTTCTTTTTATATTTCAAATTCCTTTTGGCGTTAATAGTCAATTCAACATGATTCGTGAATTAATACACGAATTCAAAGAAACTGTGTAATATTAAAAAAACCTGGAGGACAACAAGATGACTAAAGTGGATAGAAGAATAGCCAAATCTCAAGAAGCAATAAAAAATGCTCTTATTGAACTAATGAATGAGAAACACTTCGACCAAATTACGCTCCAAGATATTGCAGATAAGGCCAATGTGAGCAGGAGAACAATCTACCTTCACTACATGGATAAATTCGATCTGCTTGATAAACTTATCGAAGAACACATTAACAAACTGGAAGAAATGTTCGAAGAGTTGTCTGATATGGACATTATCATTGCAGGACAGGAAATATTTGAATATTTTGAAGAAAATTATTTATTCTTTTCAACGATGTTGGTAGGCGGAGGAGCCAATAATTTTCGTGCCCAATACCTTGAGTTTTCAGTCGAACTATTAAAGCGTGAGGTGAATACAGAAGAAGGCAAAAATAAGGGATTAAGTGAAGAAATAATTCGTCGATTTGTCGCAGCTGCTTACGTAGAAGTTGTGGAATGGTGGTTTAAGAATGAAATGCCTTATCCGCCTCGTGTTATGGCTGAACAAGTGGGTTTACTGGTAGAAAGAATTTTATAATTTTCTCCTTCTGTCTTAGCCGTCAACATATGTTAATATGAACATAAAACCCCCGATTTTCCGTATAAGGAAATCGGGGGTTTGTTTGTTGCATAATAGTATTAATGTTCAAATTTAAAGCTACTGAGCCCTTTCACCATTTCTGGGTCTCTATGCGAAAAGAACAAGCTTTCTTTAGTATCTAATTTAGCAATCGTCTCCATATCCTCATGGCTTAATTCAAAGTCAAAAATATTGAAGTTTTCGATAATTCTTTCCTTATGAACCGACTTCGGAATCACAACGATTTCTCTTTGGGTTAACCAACGTAAGACTACCTGAGCAACGGATTTATTATACCATTAAAGATTTTAATAAGCATGAACCTAAAATGGATGTAGCAACTACAAAAACGATGGATCAATCTAAAAATAATAATTTAGAAAATAATATCCAGCCAAATAATGGTAAAAATCCAACAAAAAAAAATATCAGGGAAAGTTCCTCTTCAGATAATATTTTGCCTGATAGTGATAAGAGGGCTCTGAGTGAAGAAGACATTGCTACTCTTACAAAAGGGCAGCTGCGTTTAGCTAGAAATGAAATCTACGCACGTCATGGGTATGTATTTAAATCTGCGGGTTTGCAAAAATATTTTTCAAGTAAATCATGGTATGTTGCAGACCCTTCCTATAATAGCTCTTTAAATGAAATAGAAAAAGAGAATTTAAAGCTCTTAAAGGCGAGAGAGGATCGTCTTTAATGGGCATCTTTTTTTAAAGATTTGGCTCTATCTTTTTTCATCCTTTAGATGTTTTAATCGTATTAGTTTATTTTACCGGGGGTGAAAGAAAAGGACTGCCAGCTAGAGCGAAAAAACATTCAAAAATCTAATCATCGAGAAAAAACTTCAATTTGTGATAATAAGATTCCTGTTAAAAAAAGGAAATGCCATCACAACTCATAACAGCAAAGCCTAAAAGGAAATTGCCCGTTATCTAGATGAGGTGGTGCCAGCAATACACGGAAACATTAGATAAGGCATATTTTGTAGACACACATAGAAATAAACACATCTTCTCAATAATCACAAGGTCTTTTGTTTATTGTTTCCCTTCATATCCATGAATACTGCTTTTGTAGTGTCTAATAATGGAACCTCATTGGAAGAAAATTTCTTTAATACTCTAAACGATTTGAAAATACCTACATAATAGATTCTAAGATCCTTCTGATTTCTCACAATAGTTATTAAAATATATGACGAAATATATGTCATATTATTTAATATACTATTTCTTATCATATTGGATATCAACAATTTTATTGATCCAATCATCAATATTATTAAATTATACATTTAAATATATTGGCTACTGAAAAAAATTTACTTTATCGTTGGCTTAAGCCAAATTGTTATTCGGTCACAGGATAAGCGGAAATTATCTGTCTACTTCTTGTAATTTTTAGATAATTTACGTACAACGAATTTAAATGATTAGCTATACATAAAAGAAAAAGTAATTTCGTTAAAATGCGTATCTCAGACATCCTAAAATAAGGAATGATTACGTTTTAACATATTGGTTGAAATATATTTTAAAAACATTATCAATAGTTTTGGGAAGGAGAAGACATGTCCTCGTACTGTTCATGAGATATTTATCTATTTAAGAGGTCTCAGAGATTTCAGCGGGTACCCTTCTTGAAATCACATCAGGAAAGACAAAAAAAGAAAATCATTTATCTTTAAATCAAGAGGTGATTGCTTCTTTATTAAACTGCTTATTACATTCTGCATCCTCACATTTTTTTCTCACTTATCAAATTGTTTAAAATCAAAAAACAAATAAGTTTATAAATTATATTTCTCCTCTTCGATACCTTCCTTATACTATCAATACATCAATTGAATAAGAAAAAGACTTTACAGGATGCCCTTCCAAGGGATCAGCTTTGTACTCTATTTTGTTATATGCTCTGTTATTAAATGAATGGAATTGTATTAGAAATAAAACTTAATTTCGTTTGAGAGCGAATCTCAGACATTACCAACACTTCAATTTCTTACAACTGTTCTTTTTGAATATATTTTAAATAAAATCCGGAAGGCAGAATATAGATAGAACAAATATTCTGTGTTAAAATAAAAGTAAAGATAAGTAGGTGTTATCTTTACTATACATAACATAATTATTTTAAACTAATCCTTAGGAGGTCAAAAAAGTGAATTACTTGACTCTTCTTAATCAGAATGTGACGGATGAACAATACTTAGCATATTTACAGGATCACCTTAAAGACCGACAGTTACTTGACAAAAATAGAAACCTAACTCTTGAAAATAGATCCGAACAGGATTTTCTGGAATTGTTTTTTCTCGAGAAAGTATTTCCACAAGATAAGCGGCTTTCTCCACATACGGTTAAAGCCTATCGTTCAGATGCCAAAACGCTGCTTACTTTTTTAACCCATCACTCCCTTTCTTTTCGGGATATTGGTTTTCCGGAAGTAAAAACTTATAACAAATTTATTAAAGAAAAATATGCGACTAAATCTGCCATACGGAAATTGGAGTTTTTCAGAAGGCTATTGGACTTTGGCTATGAGACACAATTTTATAAAGCTCACCTTTCCACTTGGATTTCCAAACCGGTATCTAAAAAAGGACACTATATAATAGAAGAAACTCGTCACGAAGAGGAACAAACCCGAGTGCAAGTGAGGGAATTGAATCAAAAGGATGCGGAATTTCTTATTTCCTTCTTTCCTAAAATTGTGAAAGCAGCAAGGAATCGCGAACAATTGGAGAAGAGAAATTTGCTAATTGGCTATTTACTCTATACCACTGGGCTACGGGCAAGTGAACTTTTGAGTTTAAATTGGGGTAGTTTTCGTTACAATCGTAAAGGTTTTTTATTTGCAGATGTGATTGGAAAAGGAAATAAGCCGAGGTCGATCCCTATAAGGGAAGAAACCAAAAATATTCTATTTAGCTATCGAAAAAGTATGGGCGAATCAGTTGAGATAAACATAGAAGATACGAGCCCCCTTTTTTTTGCTATATATAATAAAAATGTTCCTATTGTAAATAAAAAACGATTAACATACCCTGCCTTATATAAAATTGTAAAAGAAGCGGTTCATCTGGCAGGAAAAAATTTAAAAGTAACTCCTCACTGGTTCCGTCATACATTTGTCACTCTTCTACTAGAGAATGATGTTCCCCTTGCGGTTGTTAAAGATTGGGCAGGCCATTCGGATATATCCACAACGAATATTTACTTAGAACGAGTCAACCAAGATAATTCCTACCTTCATTTAAATAAAGTTAACTTGTTTTAATCGACTGGTTATTTATATAAGGCCATTATTTGTTGTTTAAACCTCCTTCAATTGAAAATATTGTGATTTTGACCTCTAAATGGTAGGAAGTGCGATAAAAGTTTATTGCCATTTTTTAAATTTATTATTGATTTATAGCTTGTATTCATTTAAGATAGTGTGTTATTCCTTAGTTGCTGGTTTTCAACAATTTTCAATTTATTAGGGTACATTTGTACCCCTTTACTTAAATAATGGTATTTCCTTTTGGTTTATCTTCTTTTTAATAAATAAATGGAGATGAAAAAGATGCCTTATGGATTTATAAGACATATAGAGGACAAAGGATACAGTTCAGAGACAGTAAAAAGTTATGAGAAAGTTGTTTATCAATTTTTTAAGTATTTAGTAAAATCTTATCCTTTTAATAAAGAACCTTTTCAAATTTCTCCAATTGACATTAGAAATTACTTGGAAGAACAACTTGAAAGGGATAAAAGCATTTCAACGGTTAACAAAGAATTAGCAATCATAAAGACATTTTTCAATTACCTTTGGGAGATTAACAAAGTACACATTGATCCAACTGTAAAAATTAAACGTTTTAAAGTGATAAAAGAGCTTAAAATAGTCATTACGTATGATGAAATGCTTTCAATTTTGGAGAAGGTGTTATCCAACCAAGATTATTCTAAATTGAGAAAAGCTGTATTCCTTTTATCGGTTAAGGGATTAAAGACAGCAGATTTTCGTTTTAAAAAGGAAGATGTTTTAGATGTTTTCGAAGAAAATTCTATTACCATTCAACTTAAGAGTCGTTCTATTTCTTTACGAGGTAAAGAAGCCGCATGCTTTCGAGAGCACTATCGTGAAACGATTATGTATAGTGAAAGTGAATATGTTTTTACCACTACACCACATAGTGATCAATGTGAAGGACCCATTCAGGTAATGTCTATTCTTAACCATTTAAGAGCGATAACTTCAGATTATCTAGGGGAAGACTCTCCAGGATTGACTCTAATATCAATACGTAGAGCGATGGCCCTAAATCTTTATTTAAAAAAATATTCCCTACAAGAAATTGCTAAGGAAATGGGGGTAGAGGAAATTACAGCTTCTAATTATTTAAAGCACATTATACAAGGAAACATTGGGTCAGAATCCTAATATTAAGTGGTTCATAGAGTATAATTAAATAGTGTTTAGAATGTATTTTCAATATTTTTATAAACAAATTCATTATTTAATTCATATTTCCCTTTATTTTGTGTGTTGGAGATTTGCATTGTAACGCATTTATCTTTCTCTTTGCGTATAACCATTCATCTAATTTCGTTGTAGAATAATTATTTGAAAATTCAGAGCGTAGATATGCAAATATTAGCCTTATCTTTTAAAAAAACAATTACTCATTAGAGATCCTTGACGTTAACCTTATACTCTACCGTCGAACTTAGCTATTTATTAATGCTTATTTAATACCAATGATGATATAGAAAACAATTATAAAGATAAATTATATCATAAGAAATATGATATAAAATCATATGACATATATGTTGATATATGTTTTAATGTTATTATTAAAATATTGAGTAGAAAAAGTCAGTCCCCACGTGTCAAAGCTGTACGTACATATAAGGAAAACAACGTTTAGTAAAAATCCGTCACAAATACTAAAAGTCTCGAAATTATCCTGATTATAATTTATTTTCTATTTTTATAGTCAAATCTTATTAATTTAAACTGCCATTTTGTTGAATAAACAAACAGCTGGCTAAGGTAGCCAGACTGTTCAAGTAATGCGCCCTATTGCGGAAGACTTCCTTATTATTATTTTGCGAATTCCTTTTCAGGCAACCCCAATATGTCTGTATTTTTAGGTATATGGCCAAGTAAACGTAGCATAGTTACAATTTGCCCTTTATGATGTGATTCATGAGTAATTGAATGGATTAGTAATTGATGTGGCGTTTTTCTTATAAACCCACTACCTGCTCTCCAAGAAGGCTCTTTTTCGATAAACTCATCAAATTTGTTTTTGAATTGTTCAAATACACTCTCTACATATTCATCAGCTTGTTTATAATAGCGTTGAATATCATCTACCTTCATATTATTAATTACTTCCTTCGTTAATAATGGAGATGATGTTTCTGATAGCACAAAAGAACCTAACCATGCATGATAGCAACCTGCCACATGGACTAAAGAATCTCTAATGCTCTGAAAACCAAATTCAAACTCTTTAGTAAATTCATCTTCATTCAATTCTCTACACTGATCTAATAAAATTTGACGTGTTTGTTTTACCCATTCATATTCTATCTTTTCCATAGCATCCTCCCACCCCTTAGATATAAAGGAAAATTTTTCTTTTTACTATACACCAATTTACTTTATCATTACACCTAATTTGTTTTTTATTGAGCAACCCTAAAGGTTATTAACACGCCTTTAAAAACCCTTTCTACTTTAGCAAAATATTCATCATCCGTTATGAGACAATCTGGCCCTTTCATGCAAAAAAGGGCGCTATTCCTTATTCCGGATATGCGCCCTTAAATTGAATAAGACATATAAAAAAGTAATTACATTTCAAAAAAGTTTTGTCTTTCGACTTTACTCACTCGGAGGGCGAAATTTTGGTACCAAATTGATTTCCCTTTTTCTTGTGCTACTTTATGAGCAGCGTTTTCTTTCCACTTCTTAATGGATTCTAAAGAATCCCAGTAGGAAATGGTAATTCCTAATCTTTCATCACGAGCACTTTCCACCCCTAAAAACCCCTTTTGCTTAGATGCTAACTCAACCATTTTATCCGCCATTTCCCCATAACCGTTGTCACCTTCAGTACGCTGTGAAGAAAATATCACTGCATAATAAGGTGGTTCGGGAGTTTTTGCATAACCACTCATATTTCGTTACCCCCCAATTTATTTAATTCAGTAAATTTTCACTTTTACACTTTAAATTATATTAAAGGATTTTTCATATTCTTTTTTTCACTAACCTGCCATTTAACTGATTAAAGACCAAGATAAATGGACTGCTCAAACAGTCAATCGTTGTTCAATTTTTGCGCCCATTGTGTAAGAAAAAGTGATGAAAATGCTTAGTTATTATTAAATAAATCTTCTTCAAACTTTTTATAGGCATCTTCTATTCCCATAATAACGTTTTTAATCTTCATATGCCCTTCTGTATATACAGGATGATCTCTTAATTCTTCCCACATATAATGATACTTTTGAACATTATTTGTTTCACAAAAAATAATATCTGTGTAATCTTTTCCAGGTAAGGCTTCTGCATCAAAGAAACGCACCTGTACTTCAGGGTATTTTAAGATAACTTCTTTTAGCTCATTAGCCCTTTTTCCTCTTTCTTCACGAGTCATGGCAAGCCAAGATGGATAAAACTCCACTAAAACGATAAAAACATAATTCATTCTTATTCACCTCCATAACTAATTTCACCTTCTATATACAGTCTAATAAAAGCTATAGCTTTCTTCCATTAAATGGCTCAATACATAAAGAACGAGCACAATTCTTGTTACAGAAATGCGCCCGATTGCAGAATAAGAGCTCATATCCAAAACCACTTTATTTCAAAGATATAAAATAAAAAAAGAACAGTGATGTATTAGGACCACTGTTCTTCATTTATTGAGTAAATTTTCCCGGGTTTCACTGAAAACCGGGATCGCTTTTATTATTCTAGTGCCTCGACAACTTGAGAATCAAGAGTCATTGTCGTAAACCAGTTTGGATACAACGGTACAGGACGTGTCAATTTCTCCAGCACCTCGATTTCTTCCGATGTCAGGTTCAGCTCGACAGCGGTTAAATTGGCTTCTAATTGGGAAGCTTTGCTCGAACCTACAAGCACGCTATTTACATTAGTCTGTGCCAGTAGCCAAGCGAGTGACACTTGTGCCGGAGTTGCGCCATGATCTTGTGCGAATTCTCGAATCTTATCCAAGATTGTAAAGCCCCATTCCTTGTCATGCGGAAGGAAATCAAATCCGCTCAGCCGATTATTCGGATCATTCAGATTATTGCGGGTATACTTACCGCTTAAGAAACCGCCAGCTAGAGGACTCCACACCGTTAATCCAACATTGTTGTTTTTCATGAAAGGAATTGTATCGTGCTCAATATCCCGACCAACTAATGAATAGTACATTTGCCCATTAATAAAGGTGGCCCACCCGCGTTCACGTTGCATCTGAAGAGCTTGAGCAGCCATCCAAGCTGGCCAGTTAGAATAGCCGAGATATCGAACTTTGCCTTGCCGAACCAGATCATTAAGCGCCTCAAAAACTTTATTAAACTTTTCTTGTAGCTCCAACTTATCTTTAATAACTTGTAATTTTTTAAGAATTAGATCAGAAGCTTCAATCTTCTGTTAAGATTTTAACTTTTCATCGTAAGGCGAGTCATACTTTATCCAACTTATTCCGTTTTTTTTTAATATCTCTTAATGCATCTAGCTTCCCTTTAATATACACTCTCTTATGATCTGTATTTTCTTCTAATAAAACATTCATATAGTAATCTTTCATTGCAGCAATGTAGTCTGATAATTCTTCTAACTTTTCCTCAGCGTTCATTGTCCTTTCCTCCTTACTGTTTTACAAACAACATACTCATTTTCGTTTCAGTTAAATTGATCCAGCAGAAAACAAGGTTAAAATAGATCATACAGGTTTAGTTGGCCTAGTCACAGGGTTGCTGTTATGTACCGCAAAGTAGCAGATAAGTAAAGAGATGATATGAGGAAACAGGAGCAAATTGAATGCTCCTTAAGTTGTTCCTAGGGTCCGTTTTTGAATAGATCTTTATAAAGAGCTTTGTGAAATACCAGTGCCTTTCTATAATTTCTTTTACATCGTTGCTATCGAAGGAAGTATAACATTCCAATTTGTAATGTTACTTCAATGAGATGTGTCACATTTCCATTTTTTAATGCATGCGGTTGAAGATATTTGGATAGCTTCCGAATATTGGTGTTTTCCCCTTCTTTACTACTCAAGCACTTTGTTTGTACACTTCCTCAACGGAATAGTTACGACCCGTCCGAGCAACTTTGTTCCACCCTTCTTTATTGACGAAATAAGCTGCACTTCCAACCAAGATATAAAATAAATTGATAAAACGGAAGATAAATAAATCTAAGAAAATCGTACCGATAATGGCGAATAAATTTCGTTTTGAATATCCGAATCCATACTGATTCGAAATAATTAAGCTAATGAGAATATAAAACATGTTAACTACAAGTGATCCGATTACATAAAACTGAATCACTTGCCAGGAGATTTCAGGGATAAAAACCATCAAGCTTATCAGAAAAAATCCTGTGAAATACGAAGCGACGACACCGACTAAAAAAGAATCGACTAAGAAGAAAAAGGAAATGCGATTGGTAACCATACTCTTGATGAATGTCATGAAATACAAGACAAAGCAATCCATGAACGCTTTTTGCCAGCGTATTCGTTGATTGTATAAATCTTTCCATGATTCAGGAACTTCGGTAAAACAAATTGCTTCAGGTACAAATAAAACGCGCGTTCCTTTATGGTTCATGGCATATTGCTGCACCTTTAATGTGACATCAATATCTTCTCCAATTGTTTGTCGATATCCGCCAACCTCTAATAATACATTTCGTTTGAAGGCTCCAAAGGCTCCTGAAATAATCGACAAGGCATTGGATTTGGCTAATGACGCTTTTAAAATGTAAAATCCTCGCAAGTATTCTAAAATCTGAAAGCGTACAATTTGTTTCATATTGCGAAGTGATGGCACAAAACCATTTCGAGTTTGTTCAAGTCCTTGTAAAATATGGACATTCCCCCCTGCAGCAATCACAGAGGAATCATCAAAAACTTGATTTAAAATAGATAAGGCTTTTGCATCTAAAACGCTATCTGCGTCTAATGTAATTACAATGTCATTTGTGGCATATGTTATTCCTGCATTTAAACTATCGGCTTTTCCACCATTTTCTTTATCAATCACTAGCACATTCTTATATTGACTAGAAAGATAAATTTGTCGAATGGGCATGAAGTCTAAAGCGTAAGCAGGCTTTTTTAATTCTTGTGGAATTAATTGCAGCTCTCTGATTAATGCTTTCATGGTCTCATCAGTAGAACCATCGTTGATGAAAATCAGTTCATAGTTATGATAATGAAGTTGCTTCATTCCTTGAATGGTAGTAGACAAAATGGAAGCTTCATTGTAACAAGGAATCAAAATACTCATTCCAACTTCTTTGTCAGGTGTTACTTTCAAATAACTAGGGGTTTTCTTTGAAGCTTTTAAAGCATTGAAAGTATGAAACAACGGAAATAGTATACATAACATAAATAAAATGAACGAAACTGTATACAAATTTTATACCCCATTTTTTAATTTTTGGTTTATCTTGTTGCGATTGGATAACGAATTCAATTTATTAAAAAAATCATATTGATTCGTGACAAAATAAAAAAAGCAATTATAATTGCTTTAAGAATGTGAATGCTCTTTCCTTCACGCATAACTTGCTTACATTCAATTGAACAGCAGGTTATCTTTAAAAGAATTAATTAGCGCGGTAAATATATAAAGAAAATGCCGATATTTTATCGACATTTTCTTTCACCCTGAATTTTGCTTTACGGTATCCGGGACAATCTTAACGTGAAAAATTATTTGTTGTTATTGCCAACTGTTAATTGTCCTTGCTCAAGGATGCTGTTTGGTACAACAGATGTTTTTGATCCTTGAATATTAAGCAAAAAGCTTGGCGCAAAAGTAGATTGATGGTCTGTATAGAAACCTCTATTCGTCATATAACTTGTGATTACCACATTATTACCTTCAGCTTGCGGTACAGCAAAGTGAGAGTAAGTAAATGTATGGTCTGCAGGATCAAGATTCATGTTCAATACAAGTCCGGTTCCATTTAACGGTTTGAATGGACCATTTAAGGAATCGGCTACGAAACCTAACATGTAAACATCTTTGTCACCAATGCCATCAATCGTCATTTTGGATCCTCTTGAATCCGTGAATAGATACCATTTATTATTCATTTTAAATATATTGGCACGTTCGATTTCATCTGTTACGGTGTTTGATGCAATTAAGGGTTTCATAACACTTTTCACTGTATAGTCATCGTTTAATTCAACAATGCCCAATGCACCATTCGCTAAAGAAGCAATTTGTTTTTTAGGACTTTGTAACAGATTATTTTTTTCATTTTGGAAGAAGACGTCACTTCCGCCATAATATGCTTTATTATTGAAAGATTGATCGCCTTGATAACCATCTGAAGTCCCAGTATTGGCTTCAAAGACAAGATATTTATGACCATTATCTTCAACATAGTGAGGGTCTCTTAAAGTATGGTTATCCCCTGAATTCCATTTACCTTCATCGATAAATTGCTGAATATTTTGATAAAGTGTACCGTCTCCGCCATCAAAGACAGATTTTTGATCTGATACTCCATCAACTTTAAGTGTAGCTGCATCTGTCTGAGATAAATTGGCTTGAGCAGTTGTTATAATTTGGTTACCGGCACCGGTTCCGCCATCTTCAGGAGTACCTGAGTAATCTGTGTAAAATAAACGGACTTGGCCATCTTTGGTTAAAGTAGCAGAACCTGACCACTCCTGTGTTTGATATTTAAGATACGGGTCATTGGGAACAAATTTATCACTATCTTTAAATACTCTTCCGGCATTTTTCCAGCTATTAATCGATGTATCACCGACCTTTTGATAGAATAAATAAATGGAAGTATCATTACTGTTTTTTGGGTCACCTGCTAAAGCGAAAACGATATGATATCCTTTATAATTTGCCGCAGTACCATCAGCGTTTTGCAGTGGCCAGCTATCCCATACATCTAAATCTATTAAGTTTCCTGACTTATCATACCCTTTTGCCGAAGCAATGTTTTGTATTTTTGATGCATCAAATTGAGGCACTTTAAATTGAGGACTGTTTTGTTGTCCCGGGATTTTTAGCATGTTATCTCGTGTGATATGAGAAATTCCATAGTTGTCATTGTAATTCTGACTGTTGTTTTCTGCAGCAAAAGTTGTAATTCCCCCACCTATTAGAAATGCTGTGGTTAAAGTTAACGCTGTTGTTTGTTTTAAAACCTTTTTTAAATTTATTTTTTTGTTATTCATACATTCTTTCCCCTCTTTTTCTACAATTTACTAATGCTTGAATTTTGAAATATTTATCTGTTGATTTAGCGTTTAATAAAACAAAATAAGGTTTCGCTAAAATTAGAACCGGTTCCAACAAAGATTACTTTGATAAGCCGTTTCCGTCAAACAGGTAAAATGTACTGATTTTAATCACATTTACGGTAATAGGTATATTAAACCAGGATAATAGCCGCGCTTCGTTCTTTTTCATTTACATTTTTAGATTTTTAACATTAGGAGATAACATTCTTTTAAGTCTCTAGTTTATTATCAAAGTTTAAAAGAATCCTAATCCGGCATTGAGGAACATATGTATGCCCTTTCCTAATTAAAATATTTATTTCTATCTGGAAACCTTTACATAAAATATGTATCAAAGTATTTTAAAACAACGTTATAAAAGTCAATTTTTTTCTTGTAAAATTATTTTTTAAAAATATAGTTCAAAAGAATGTTAATAAAAAATGAAAAATACTCCCTTCTTCATACTAAAATCTCCAAAATTGTTAAATGGATTTATTTGCAGAGGGAGGAACTTTTAAGTTATTTTCCCCAAAAATTAACTTTTATTCTATAATAATAGAAGAAATTTTAAATCCAAACTTAATCTTTTACTGAGTTTTTTTGAGGAATTTTTCCCCATATCTTTTAGGTTATGGGCAAAGCAATAAGATCCCCATTCGTTGTATTTTTGGATAACCTCCTAAAAGGAAAATGGTTGAACCCCTAATTGTATTTAATCTGGGTGGATTAAGTATAGGTATATACTATATCCGTAGTCACAATAATAAAAGTAGGCATTTTTTTATGCCTTTCTGAACAAGAATCAAATGAATCACTTATTGTTTGACGTGTGACAATGTTCTTCTAGGAAACCGGGGATGGTTGCCGAAAATGATATTAGTATTTCTGATGAGATTGAACAACAGGCAGAAAGGCTTGAATGGGGTACCACCACATGCCCATCAAGCTAAGACAAATCATTACCCCCATAACGAAAAAAACGCTATTCTTTCTGTAATATCATGGAAAGGATGGTGTTTTTTATGTGTAGCGAGGTTTTAAATGAATTGACTTTGTTTTCTCAGGAATTGCAACGATCTTTGTCCCCACAATCTCTGCAACAGCTGGCTAGAAAAGTGGGCTTTGTTCAAAGGACAAGTAAGTATCAAGCTAAAGATTTAATAGCGTTATGCGTGTGGCTAAGTCAAAAAGTAGCGAGCACTTCCTTGACTCAGTTATGTAGTTCTTTAGAATCTTCAACGGGTGTCTTGATCAGTCCTGAAGGACTCAACCAACGATTTAATCCATCGGCTGTTAGGCTTCTACAACATGTATTCACTTCCTTGCTTACTCAAAAGCTATATACCTCTCAGGCTATACCTCATCGTTATGTTGCTCAGTTTCAACGTATACGAATCTTGGATTCTACTACCTTTCAACTTCCAGATATGTTTGCCTCAACTTATCAAGGATCTGGAGGGAGTAGTCATACAGCTGGCGTAAAGATTCAATTAGAATATGATCTTCTCAGTGGTCAATTCATGCATGTTCACTCGGGACCAGGTAAACAAAATGATCGAACCTACGGTTCTACTTGCTTACAAACCGTACAAACTGGTGATTTATGCATACGTGATTTAGGTTACTTTGACCTGAAAGATCTCCATCAAATGGATGAGAATGGAGCTTATTATATCTCTCGCTTAAAATTAAACAATCGGATTTATTTAAGGAATCCTGAACCGGAATACTTTAAAAACGGAACAATCAAAAAGCAAACTGAATATATTCAACTGGATTTAGAAGAGATCATGAGTCAATTAAAACCGGGGCAAACCTTTGAAATCACTGACGTTTACATTGGCCAGTATCAAAAGTTGACGGCTCGAGTTATTTTCCACCGACTGACCGAAGAACAAACCCGAAAACGATGGAAAAATCAAGCGTTAAAGGAGAAAAAGAAAGGGATTGTCATGAAGGAACGGAGTAAACGATTGAGTGCGATGAATGTATACATCACCAATGCACCACCCAAAGATGTTCCAACGGAACACGTTCACGATCTTTACTCATTACGTTGGCAAATCGAATTACTCTTTAAAACATGGAAATCCTTCTTTGAAATCGATCATTGTAAAGAGATCAAAAAAGAGCGATTAGAATGTCATCTCTATGGTCAACTAATTGCTATCCTCCTTTGTTCATCTACCATGTTTCAAATGCGGCAGCTACTCCTCACCAAGAAAAAACAAGAAATTAGCGAATATAAAACCATTTATATCATCAAAGATTATTTTTTATTACTGTTTCAATCGATACAAAAAAGCACCCAAGAGCTATCAAAGGTCCTGTTTCGCCTGTTTGCCCTCCTACAGAAAAACGGGCGAAAGTCTCATCGATACGAGAAAAAGACAGTCTTTGATATTTTGGGTGTTGTCTATCAGTATACCATGGGTCAAAAGAAAGCAGCATAATTTAAAAAAATAGCCTGTTCCAGGCTTATTTTGGCATGTCTCTCTTTAGAAGTATAGACATCACTTTACAGAAACGTCTCTATTCTACGCATTTATTAATATTAGCTTGATGGGCATGGGGTACCACCAGCAAAACGCGAATTTACAACGTTAAGGAAATTCCAAAATAAAAAGCCCAATTTCTACAGCATTAAAATTGAGAAATTGGACTTTTTTCGTTACTCCAGAAAAGCGCCCGATTGTTGAAGATCCAAGGCTGTTGAAGCTGGCTGGCACTTATTGAAGTCTAGCACCCGTTAGTATAAGTAGAATAATTCACAAACTTTCAATATGGCAATGAATAAGTAATCATTTGATTAAACGTTATCAAAGTAAATTTAGTATTGGGGAAAGGATTTGTAACAATATTTGTTTTAAAGATAGTGCCATTGAATGAGTAGAAAAATCATTTTTATTCAAAGGCTGGACAGATAAAACTGCAATATTCCCGTCCGTGTAATACCAATCTCCGCCACCATTGAATCCAAAAAGGTTAGGTTGATCAAACGATACAACAAGTGTAGATTTCATAAATGGTTTTAAATCTTGGACAACCCTTTTTCTCTCTTCGTCCACAGAAGGTGAAATATGATGAGTGGGCAGATGCGACCTACCACTAAGTTCAATCCCGTGATCATAGGTAGCTGAACCCAACCACACTTCCTCATCATTGATTGTTGAATGGGTTTTCCAAAGTCGAATGTGGTCTCTAATTTGTACGCTATTGGTTGGTTTTTCAAAAGCTAAATCTTGCTTTCGATGATATAGGTAAAGGTTACTTACAGGAGCAGTGGGATACGGTAAATTACCCAAAGAAGCTACCGCTATTTTTACACTCGTTTTATCAGTTATTGGATCTGGGATCTTCCACCCAGCTTCTTTAAAATATTTGTTGATTTTCTGTTTAGACCCCAAAATGAGGACATTAATTGGATCACCAGGTTTTCCAGATTTGGTTGTAGTCTTTAAAGGATAGTCCATTTTTGATAATAATGGACTCTTCCCAAACGGATAAAATTGTATAAAAAGAGTAACTCCAACACAAAAAACTAAGATAATTACCACAGACAAAGATAGCCGTATGAGATATTTACGAAATACCTTATTTGAACGTGTCATTCTAATTAATTACACCCTTGACAACTAAAATAAATGACCCCATCACTCATACTTCCTTTCGTTAAATGATTCAAGGTTTTATAACCTAACACATAATAAATTTTAACACAGTATATTGCATAAATAACCACACTCTTCCACTAAACTGCCATTGAGGAAGCAAATTAAAAAAGAGTTGCGTCAGCAACCCCTTGTTTAACTCTTGCACCCGTTACTTTAAGTGAAATAATTCACAATGAGCATTAATGATGTAATAACTAATCATCCATTGAGCTTCGCTTATTAAAGTCCAATTTGTTATAAAAGGAGCGTAGGGACAAGCGAACGATTGTTCCTAAAATGGAAATTCCTAATACTAAAACATACTCTTAAATCTGAGAACAACTTTTGGAGGTCCATCGTTTACATACTGCATGTATTAAGGAAGCCAATTATTAGAACAATAGGAATCACTCGCCAATTATGGTGGGTTTTTTCACGTTTTTTACGAAGTTTTCAATAAGAAAATAAGAGGAATTAAACGATAAGGTGTGGTTTATTATGAAAACTAAGCTAGTCGTGATACCCCTTCTTTTTTTATTGATTAGCGGATGTTCCAATAAAGAAAATATCACATCAAACAATATTGATAATGTACCCATAAAGGATATGTCAACATCTCCAAATAATGATTATGCTTTTAAAAATTACTTAGTCAATAAATATAAAAATCAAACACCTAAACTTTGGGGTGAAGAGGTCCCTGGTGTATATAGACATGAAGAAACAAATAATAAGGTTATCGCCTTAACCTTTGATGCATGCGGAGGTCCGAAAGGAAGCGGTTATGATAAGGAGTTAATTAATTATTTACGACAAATGAAAATCCCAGCTACCTTTTTTATCAATAGCCGATGGATCGATGCAAACTATTGGACATTTTGGGCATTAAACCGAATACCACAATTTGAAATTGAAAACCATGGCTACCTTCATAAACCACTTTCTGTAAATGGTAAATCTGCATGGGGTATTAAAGGAACCCAAAATGTTGGTGAGGTTGTAGATGAAGTCCTGCTTAATCATCGGAAGCTGCAACAATTAACCGGCAAAACTCCAAAATTTTTTCGATCAGGAACCGCTTATTATGATGAAGTTGCAGTAAAGATTTTAGATGAAATTGGCGAAAGACCTGTAGGCTATAGTGTTTTAGGTGATGCAGGAGCAACATACAATCGGGAGCAAGTGAAGAATGCCCTCCTATCTGCTAAGCCGGGATCCATTGTCATCATGCATATGAATCATCCTGAAGGGCAAACCTTTGAAGGCGTAAAAGATGCCATCCCTTTACTTATACAACGCGGATACCGTTTTGTAAAATTAACAGAATTTCCTTTACAATAACTTGTCTACTTTTTATAATTCGTTTTAGCTAAGTAGGTTTTTTATTGTATGAAGAGTTGGAACATCATTGAAATGGAACATCATTGAGGTCTAGAACGATTGAAAGCTAACGAGACTCAAATCCCGACCCAAGTGAAGATTATTCACCTGGGTCTTTTCTCGATTGTCGCATTGTTTCATTGCAAAAAGGACAGACGACTTCCACTTCTTCATCTTCTTTTAAATCAAAATGAAACTCTTCCACCACATATTCAGGAACCTCGTCTTCTTTACCGCAATCTAAACACTTAAAAATCAACATTTTTATTTCTTCATTTAAACCAAATGGATCGTCCCTATCTAACCGCATTTAAACGTCAATTAACTTTAATTCTCCAGTAAGAATTAGAACACCTTTTTTAACTAACCTGCCATATTTCAACTTATTTCTCATAATCAGAGTCCTTTGTATTTTCTATTCACCTATGAACTGTTGTTTTATTTTCACTTACTTTTAACTTTCTTCTGGTGGACAAACTTCATTTTAACTATCTGCGTAAATCGTCCTCGGTTGGGCAAAATATGTTCTGGGATGTGCTGTCAATGAATTAGCGCTTCCCAAAACAAAACTAGGGAGTGAGATGGATGACTGACAATAATGAACGCAATCGTGATGATAACAACGCTGGTGAAGCTGTAGGAACTAGCGCCGGTGCTGTTGCGGGTGCTGCTGTGGGTTCTGTTCTTGGTCCCATTGGTACCGTTGCAGGTGCTATTGCTGGTGGAGCGATGGGAAATAAGGCGGGCGATAGTGTCGATGCTGCTAACAGTCGTACCACGAACCGAGACGAGTAGAATTTCAATAATCAAACGAAAGAGGGACTTTTAAATGACAGTTGGAACACAGGTAAAACAAGCTTTAGCAGGTTTAAAAAGTGCTTAGGCAAGCTTTGAATCTTTTGCGTTAGCTACCGAAAATCAAAATGCAAAACAGCTTTATCAACAAGCCGCGCAGCAAACAAAATCCGTGCTTGACAGCCTTGAACCTCGTCTTCAAGAAATTCAAGGTGAAGAACCTCAGTACAATCAGTAAAAAATTATAACCGTTATTCTTAAATATGATAAACCATCCCAGAAATAATTTATCGCGATCAGAATATGATATTTTATGAAAAAATCTAGTCCATTTTCCTGAACCATCCTTTATAGGGTGGTTTTGTACAATCTGGTCCATTTCATTAAGAAGAGTGCATTTCTTGTTCTAGAAATGCGCCCGATTGCTGAATATGGAAAATGTGAAAAAGCTGTATATTGTTTTCTCATCTTTAAAGCAACAAAATTGAAAATTACGATGGAAGCAAAAAATAAGACCATACATAGATTCCCCAATTTAAATGGTATAATTACATCTTAGTTTAGACTACAAATAGGGAAATAATTCTTTATGCTTTTTTTCTTCTTATTGAAGTAAACGCACCCGTTTGTTGAAGAAGAAAATTTGTTGTTTTATCAACTATTATGTTTTTCAAACCTACGTATATCAAAGGACTTCTATCTAACTTAAAGTAGTAAAAGCATTTCTTTTGGACAGCTTGTCAGCCACTAAATAAATTGCAATATAAATCGGAAAAGAGTAGAAATATTTCCAAAAAACAGGGTCATAAATATCCATTAAACGAAAAAAAGGTTCTGCTACTAATGATGCAAAAAGAGCAAAAAATACTGCCTTATAAGAAGGGTTTATTTTTGGTTTTACTTGAATTAAAATCATGATAGAAACAGGCAATAAGCAGAGATCAAACGGTAAATAAGCAGGGATAACTGGAAACATCGGATATATGTAATGCCACGCTTTTAACTGCATACCGATTGCGTCAAAGCTAACTGAAACAAGCATAATAAACAAACCTGAATAAAAAAGTCGATCAGTACTATTGCGTCTTCTTATTAAGAACCAAACTATCCAACTTAATAATGATAAACCTATTCCAAACCACCAACGCCAAGAAAACAGTACCTCTTCTTGCCATATTTTAAACCTTGTTTCATAACCTTGATTGATTAAATTTATTCCTTTATACATTTCGTAATGTAATCTATCCAAAAACATCACCCATAATAAAAAGATGATTATAAAATTCCCTATTATTATTAAACTAAACCACTTTAGTGCAATAAAAAAAGCTGCCATAATGAGAGACTGATCTTCAACTCTTGCACCCGTTAGGTTAAGTACAATATTTCACAATCTTGCATAAAAACTATTACTAAAAGTTTTATTTTGTGTAAATATTCTAAATATGTAAAAAAGCTTACTCAAAGAGTAAGCTTAACCGCTATAAATACTATCACAAAATCCAGGTTTTGGTTCATAAAAACAATGTTCTTTAAATTGACCAGATTGAGGTTGACCATACCATGTTGGAGGGCATGGAGCATGTGGATTAAAATACCAAAGAGCAAATTTCGCTGGGGGGTCTCTCCAATAATCCAAATTCTGTTTTGCTAATCTTCTTTCAGAAGTTCTTGCTCTTTGATAAAATACATTCCCTTTTTGAACTGCTTCAAAGGAAAAATTTCCTCCTTGTACTTGAAAAATAACTTGGTTAATTGTTCTTAAACCTTTAAAGTCTGTACAATTTGCTACAAGACGATTCACAATTACATTTCCAACATATAACATTCCCTGTTTTCCTTCACCTTCGGCTTCTGCTCTCATCATCCTTGCCATTAAGTCAACGTCTGAACTTCGGTAACTTACTCTAGGCATTTTTCCACCCCCAAAATATAGTATGAAAAAAAGGCTACATTCATGTGATTGTTTATATATAAGAATGCTTAGTTTTTAAGTAAAATGAAAACTATTGCATTCTTTTTATACCTTTATTCAACTATACTCCCTCAATAAAGAAAGCGAAATCTCCCGATTTCTCCGTTTTTCTTAGATTTTCATAGTGGTTTACATTGGGTTAATCGCTTAATAGTAGGGTGTAAATTACTGAAAAGGATAAATCTGGACCCTTTGAGAAAAAAGACTTATAGCCCACTAACCAATAACTTACAGAAATTGGTGGATGAGTTAAAATATGATCGCACTGGTGGATGTCCACATTTCTCATGGAGGTCAACCCTCCCATGCCTCACAGAGTCTTCGCTCTCAAATTCCTTCGTCCAACCTTTCCATGAGGTGGATGTCAGCCATGCTGCCCCACAGGGTCCTTTGCCCGTAATTTAGTTGCTTTGCCGACTAATCCGTGCTTCAAATATACCCAAAGCTATAAAACTCGTCGTAGCTACTATTGAATCAAATCTAAAACAGAATCAAGCGACCATTTCTACCTTCTTTGATACTGACAAATGAGGAATATCCTTTAACATCTTTTCTTCACTAAATTCAAATTGCTTTTTACCTATGCTAAAGAAAATACGGATCAGTTTATTACATAAAGCAATAATAGACTGCATTTTCTTTAATGGATTATCAGAACGTTGTGTATAGTAAGCGTGTAATGCTTTAAAAGCTGAATTTTTTGCGACTAGAATCATACAAACTCTAAACAACAGAGCCCTTAGTTTCTTCCGGCCCCTCTTTGTAATTGTCGTTTTTCCTTTGTGCTTACCGGATGTATTTTCTTTTAAACTTAAGCCAGCCAGCTTAATAATTTGTCGGGGATGAAAATAATCATTTAGATCACCTACTTCCGCAAAGAAACCGGCGACCGTATCCCTTCCAACCCCTTTAATGGCCAACATTTGTGGTACACCTGGTATTTCATCAAGTAAAATATCTATTTTTGCATCTAATTCTTCGAATTTAATCTGGATTAATTCATATTTATCAAGTAATGTTTTCAGCTCCAATTTAGCCATATCAGAGCCCTGCCGAAGTCCGATGGACTTACTGGCTGCTTGCTTTAACTCTCGAATCTTATTAAGCCCCACACTCCGGGTAACGGCTTTTCTCAGGTGGGTGAGCAGTTCTTGTTCAGAAAAATTTATTATTTCATGCGGTAAGGCATATAGTTTCAAGAATTGTATTGCCGTCTTGCCTTCCCACTTCTTAAAGACTGTAAGAAATTCTGGAAAGTACCGATCAATCCAGTTATGAACTTGGCCTTGAACCGTCTGGAGGTCATCCGTTAAAAGATCACGTATTTTCTTAGCCACCCGGAGTTCGGCATAAACTCCTTGTGGTATTGTAGGTTCGGCGTATCTTCCGTCTTTGACCAGCTGGGCAATTACTTTGGCATCTTTCACATCATTTTTAGTTGGTGAATTATCATCAAGTTCCTTGCTTTTCTTAACGTGCAAGGGATTTACCACTACAAACTTAATCTCATTTTCTTTCAAAATGTGAGCCAGGTTGAACCAATAATGGCCTGTCGGCTCCATCCCAACCACCACTTTATCCATGCATTGTTCTTTCTTTGTTTCTGAAATCCACTTAAGAAAATGACAGAATCCGTCTTTTGTGTTTTCAAAATAACAAGGGGATCCGAACTCAATTCCTCTAAAGTCCTGGGCACGTGCCACATGCTTGAATTTAGCGATGTCGACTCCTATAATAAGTGTTTGAGAAGTAATTTGAGCAATTTTCTTATTTTGGTTATAATTCATTTTAGGCCTCCTGGTATTTGAGTGTTGTCCTTTTCGCTGGCCAGCTTCGGGACTCTCTCATTCTACCAAGAGGTTATTTTTTTGTTCAAACTCCATTTTCCTTCATTACAGGAATGCTGCTTCGTTAGCTGAACAAGCAAAAAGACCGCCGCAGCGATCTCAACTTTAACTATTGCACCCGTTAGTTGAGTAAAGTCATTATTAAAAGTTAAATTCGCTAATCAATTACCATTTTTCTTATATTTGCTTACTGCTTTTATTTCTAGCTGGCTTATCCATTTATAAAATCCTAATAATATCAATAGAAGTATCGGGTCTACGATTGCCGAGTACCCAAGCGTCCACCATCCATTATGAAAGTATCCCCAAGGATTCGGTAATTTAGCTATTGCTTCGTAAATTACTATTGATAATACAAAAGTTACAAGGTACGCAAATTGTTTAGTAATTTTCTTTTTAAAAGGAAACCAATTTAAAAAAATTATATTAACTGGTGGGACTAATAGTAAATGTGGAATAATTCCTTGCCAATCAATGGCTTTAGTAAAATACCAGTAACCGTGATATTTATAATCAACAATAACATCAAATATTATCTGAAACGCAACGGTAAATGTCCAAATTTGTATAATTTTATTACCTGATAGGTTCTTATTTGTCTTAAAGGCGATAAAATTATAAACGATAATTGCTATAATAAGTCCTATCACGTAATCACCTCTATTTTATATAATTACCATTTTTTTGAGGGATACGCTTATTATTCGGTAATTACAAAATTCAACGTAAAAATAATATTTCTTCAACTAAACTGCATCCTTTAGTTCAATAAAAAAGAAGGCTGCCGCAGCAACCCTTTGTTCCACTAAAGAATTACTATAAACCATTAAAAAACCTGTATTGATTTATAAATCGATGCAGGTTTTTTAATAATGTTTATTGTCAATTTGATTTCCTATTATTTTTTTCTTCCGTTAGAATATATTTTATAAAGGACTTTTTTTTTGAAAATATTCCAAAAAATTTTGTAAAAATATTTAACTCAGACGAAAGGTGATGATATGTTTTTCATTCTTACATTTCCAAACCCAATTTTGTTTCAAAAAGCAATGAATGTTGAACACATTTATAGTGTAACTCCACTTTTGAATGAAATGAAAACGTTCGTGGAAAATTCGCCACATGTATTAGGAATTTCATTACCGCAAGTCGGCGTATCAAAACGGGCTTTTGTTGCTCGATTTACAACAGGAACAGAAATTTTAATCAATCCAAGTTTTGATATACTTGATCCAACACCCAACTCATTACCATCTGGCGAAGGATGTATCTCTCTCCCAGGGATTATAGGGATTGTTCAGCGCTACCTCATGATAAGGATTTCCTATTTATCAATCTTTGGTGAAAGGATATTCCGTGAGATGGGAGGTATGGATTCGATTATATTCCAGCATGAATTTGATCATTTGGAAGGAATTCTTTTTACAAGCAAAACTTTGCAGGCATTTTAAAAAGGCAACGGATTTTGGGGCTGTTGACAAAAATAATAGGATTTTCTAAAACCTGAATAGAATTTTTTCTATACAGGTTTTTTATTGGGGGAATTTTTTATGATGGGTCGTAAAGATGAATATCAAAGTAAACTTGAATTTATTGATTTAAATGTGTTTGTTCCTTCAAATCATATTCTTCGTCAAATTAATGAAAAAATAGATTTCTGCCACGGTAGTGGAACAAGAAAAAATGCTGCCGCAGCAACCTGGTCTTATTCAATTCTAGCTACCCGTTAGTTGAACAAGAAAAAGAGTCGCCGCTACGACTCTTGGTTAAACTCAAGCCCCCTTTCGAATCAGTTACTTCCTTATAGTTGGGTTCTATTTAAATTATCGATGGGCATAGTAAAAATGAGGTGAATAATGAAAATCCCCTAAATTTTCACAAGTTATTCTTTAAGCCGATACGTTCACGAATGACATTCGTTTTATGATAAGTATTAAAACAGGTGCTTTCGTCTAAATGAAGACTGCACCTGTTTTCATTAGGATGGATTTTTATCGGCTACTATTTGTTTAGATAATCTTTTATCTATAACTCCAACAAGGAAAATAAGAAATAATGCTAAACAAATATAGTAAATTTGGTCCCACCACACGAGACTATGAAGAATTCCAATCTTTTCAAGAACTTGATTCACAGTATAAATAAATAAACCTGTTAAAATATATTTGATCCATTTCGGTTTCCAATTGATTTTAATCATAAGACAATAAAAAAGACTTACGCATAAATAGTAAATTGCTGAGAATGCAATGGAATCTTTCCCTACATTCCCAAACCATCTAGGGCGATAAAATCTATTCAAGAAAAAGAGCATCGGAAGAATATGGGCACTTGCAGATATGGAACCCGTGATTAAATAGAGCATCAAATTGTGTTTGAATCCCCTTGAAGGGTGTAAAATCCATTTATAGAAAATCTTAGCTAAAGCAAAATATAAAGGGAGACCCAATCCCGTATATGCTAATTTCCACCAGTGCTGTGTATAGATATGAAGCTTTAAAAATAACCATTCAATCCCTACAAAGAATCCAGAAAAAAAGATGATCCAAAGCCAATTTAAGTGGAAAGTTGCTATCAAGGTTGCTGTGACCGGTAAAGATAATGCGTTTGAGAAAAACGCTCCCAATTCACTGTCATAAAATGAATTACGCTTGATAATATTGGGGTTATAATCATAGCTTCCTAAGAAATTAAATATAGTGGTCTCGATGATATAACCAAATCCAACCATTGTTAAATAAAGAAACAGGGATCGAGTGTTTCTTTTTTTTAATAAAATAAAACAAAACAGTATCGTGCTTGAAATGAGTAATGCAAAAAACCAATAACTACTATGCACACGGTTCACTCCGGTACTAAAAGAATTCCTAAAGTTTATCCTCTTAATTTTTTTATTATTAGAGATTCTCTAATTTCTATACTTCATATTGATTCATTACGGTGAAACGTATCATAAATACGGTACATTAAAAATCATTTTTGTTGGCGGTACCTCGTAAAAAGGTGGCTTCCCCATCCCCATCTTAAGAGACGAAGTTAATGTTACCGTAGGCAAAAATAAAGGATTAAACGAAGATATCATTATTCGATTTGTTTCCGCTGCATACGTTGAACTGGTGGAATGGTGGCTTAAAGAAGGAATACCTTATCCGCCACGCGTTATGGCAGAGCAAGTCGGAGAATTAGTAGAGAGAATATTATAATTACTAAAAAATATTAAAGCGCGGAAGTTCAACAGCCAGGTATGAACATGGCTGTTTTGTTCGCAGCAATAAATAATAAACTTTGTTCAAATCATTCAATATAATGGGTACTTAATTGATTTAGTATTTACACAATTTTAGAAATGCCTTTAATTTAGTTTGGTGACACCAGACAAATATAAAAAAAACGATTTTACTAACAAAGAAAGAATACTTTTTTCTTAATATTGTGAAGAAATACACTTAAACTAAACTGCTTCGTTAGCTTAAGTACATTTCTTCACAATCTTTTCTCTATTTTAACATAAATATCCATTTCTGTTTTTACAAAAAAAGTACCACAAACGAACGTTTTAGGGAAAAACTTTCCCCATCTATAATTCACATGCTTTTTTTTGTTTTCTAATACCTAAACCCTTCCCTTTATCATCTTCCCTTAAATTGACAGTTAAATAAAGGAGACACAGCAAACTCCATATTTTACCATATGTTGAACGTTCTCCACGCCGCCCCCTAGAGGCTTCCCCTCCTATGTCTCAACGGGTCAATTGCCCTTTTGTTCAATAAATCTGGTAATCCGTACATATTTGAAATCCTCCGAAATTTGTGAGATTTTAATTCAAGAAGAAAAGCTATCTAACGACCGCTTCTCAACCAATAAGCCTAAAGCTTATATACAAGTATGTACCTTATTGGACCTTTTGGCATCAAAAGGTAGTTTTATCTTCAGTCTAAAAGGTTATATTAATTTTAGTCCTAAATACGAACAATATGCTATTACGATTTTAAGAACGTACTACAACTTTTATATGCCATATAAAGCTTATGGAAAATTGGCTACACCGGTACAAAGAATTGGAATTATAGATAAAATCTTTGTTTGGAAAGATCTCATCTATTTTAGATAATTAAAACCTTACTTTAACATCATATAAAAAACTCGTCAAAAGACGAGTTTTTTTGTGTTTTTAATGCACCAAATCAATTGTCTTATAACACTGTAATTTGAGAAAGGCACCCCAAATCGGAACCCTTTACCAAAATTGAATCAGCTTTTTTGATTATTATTCCTTTTTTTTAGAAAGACACCGATCACATTCCATTAAATAGGATTCAGCTTGTTCCTCCAAATGCTGACCACATTCCGGACATTCCTTTTTAGGCAGATTACGAAAAAATTCAACTGGACTCATTAACATAATACCACTCCTTTTTTAATACAGTTTATTTTTAATCAACCTGTTGTAGAACAGTATAAACAAAAAAAAGTAAATTGTATAGCCTTTTTTAAAAAATTTTGATTTTTTTAAGTCTACCCAAAGTGAGATTGAATTTATCCATAAATTAGTTAAAGTAGCATCATAATTCATAGAGGAAAAGGATATTGAGGTTCTATATAACAAATCATATTTGAGCCAGAACCCTTTTTTACAGATAACGAAGAATTATTTGTGAAAAATCTTACTAAATGGTTGAAAAAAGGTCTTGAATCATTTGCATTGGTTTTGCAGCTTTGGATAGAAAAGAACAAGGATAGCAAACACCCGTCCCGTTGTGACCATAAAGATAAAGACTACTTTCTCTTTTTTTTGATTCGGTTCATCCTAGGCCACCCAATTAAAATATTTTTGTGCGCTTCCCACTCCTGTTCTCTTCACGTTAGAATGAATATGAAAGGTCACTCCAACTTCAGTAAAGATGTCGTTCATCTATCCTTTGCTTTATTCCACTTTTTCTGCTATTTTTGCTCAAAGTCTTCTGCAAATCCAAAAATATCTACTATCACTTCTTTTTGAACTTCATTAAGCGTTTTTTGTAAACGTTGTTCAATTCCCTTTTCTACTACTTTTTCCAGCTGTTGACTTGTTTACCACTTCATACTCAGATATGGCATCTTTTTTTGTTTAAAAAATCTCGCCAAATATATTTTTTTCATTTTTAAATAAATTTTGATTGTAGTAGCGAGAAGCTCTGTAATGAAATGAATGGGCAATTGTATTAGAAAAGAAAATTAATTTCGTCTGAGAGCGAATCTCAGACAGTACCCACACTTTAATTTTATAATATGTTTTTTGTATTTTTTAATCAAAGACTTGGCGGAAGAACATAGATAGAACAAGCATTCTTCTTTACTTTACATAATATAATTATTTATAAAAAATCCTTAGGAGGTCAATAATGAATTACTTGACTCTTCTTCAAAATATGAATGGTGAACAGTACTTAGTCCATTTACAGGAGAATCTAAAAGCTCGCCATCTACTTGACGAAAATCGGAACCTCACACTTGAAAATAGTTCCGAACAGGATTTTCTTGAAATGTTTTTTTTAGAGAAATTGTTTCCTCAAGATAAAAAACTTTCTTCCCCCACTATTAAAGCCTACCGATCGGATGCGAAAACGCTGCTTACTTTTCTGACGTACCATTCCCTTTCCTTTCGGAATATCGGTTTCCCAGAAGTAAAGGCTTATAACCAATTTATTAATGAAAAGTATGCAGCTAAATCTTCAATACGAAAATTGGAGTTTTTCAGAAGGTTATTGGACTTTGGTTATGAAACGCAATTTTACAAAGCACACCTTTCCACTTGGATCTCCAAACCGGTGTCTAAAAAAGGACACTATATAATAGAAGAAACTCGTCATGAAGAAGCACAAACTCGTGTGCAAGTCAGGGAATTGAATCAAAGAGAAGCTGAATTTCTTATTTCCTTCTTTCCTAAAATAGTAAGGGCAACACGAAATCGAGAACAATTGGAGAAGAGGAATTTGCTGATTGGATACCTCCTCTATACTACAGGCCTTCGAGCAAATGAGCTTTTGAGCTTGAATTGGGGAAGTTTTCGATATAACCGTAAAGGATTTTTATTTGTAGATGTCATTGGAAAAGGGAATAAACCTCGATCAATTCCTATAAGGGCTGAAACCAAAGATATTTTATTTAGGTATCGAAAAAGTATGGGAGAAACCATTGAAATAAATATGCAGGATACTAGCCCTCTCTTTTACGCTTTATACAATAAAAATGAGCCCATAGTTAATAAAAAACGGTTGTCCTACCCTGCCCTGTATAAAATTGTGAAAGAAGCTGTACAACTTGCAGGAAAAAATTTAAGCGTAACCCCTCACTGGTTCCGTCATACATTTGTTACTCTTTTGCTTGAGAGCGACGTTCCTCTCGCGGTCGTTAAGGATTGGGCTGGCCATTCGGATATTTCTACAACCAATATATACCTAGAACGCATCAACCAAGATAACTCATATATTTATTTAAATAAAGTTAACTTGTTTTAAAGGCTAATTTTATAAAAATATGCAGCACAGGGGTAATATCCTTTTGTCTTCATCTCACTATTTGCAACAGCAATCTTCAAAAACAGCTTGTGAAAAGTAATCCAATGAAATTGATCTATTTATAAAAGTAATCTCTAATACATTATTAAAAAAGTCTCGAAAATAATATTTCGAGATCTTTTAGATTTGAATTCCTGCGGATTACAGACTTACTATGCATTTTCAGAGTATATAAAAACCCTTAAAAAATATATTTTAATATATATGATGAAATATACTTTAAATATATGTTATTTTTAATATTAATAACATTATAATCATTGATTTTAAATATATATTTGTTTTATAAGAGTCCTTTTTTGCTAGTGTCCTGATGTACCCTCCTTTTTACCTAAATCAATTATTTTTAAGAAGCTTTCCATTTTTCCTCCATAAACATGTTTCTTGGTTGAATTTTTCGACAATTATCACAGGATAAAATTAGTTGGGTGATTGTACATCAAGGAAAAGATAATTTCGTTTAAATTCAAATTCCCAACACACTAAAAATTGGTAATCACAAATTATTCAAGATGGTCTTGCATTGTTTTTATAACGTAACCCTGCTTGCAGGTAACGATCAACCATCTCCCTGGTTTTATGGCCAGTTTGTTTCATAATCGCTATTTCTGTCATTCCCATCATGGCAGCGCTTGTAGATAGTCCACTTCTTAAACTATGTGCCGCAAAGTCGTTTACATCCATACCCAGTTCCCCGATATATTTCTTTATTATGAGTGCTACGGATTTATCACTTAACCTTTCCTTGATATTTCCATGTCGATCAATTGAACGAAACAACGCTCCAGTAGTGATTTTACTTATTTTAATCCATTCTTTAGTTGCTTTAATTGGACAAAATTCATTGTACGTATAAACAACACCTTTTATAAGATCATCATTTTTCGTTTTAGTTTCACGAACCCTTACGTCCATCCCAAGGTCGTTAATTTCTAAATCTTCTATATTAATAGCCACCAGTTCTGAACGTCGGCTCGCCAGGGCAAAACCCAAAAAAAGAATGGCTTTATCACGTACACCAATTAGAGTCGAGGTGTCAATCTTATCGATTAAGGCCGGAAGGACCTGTAGCATCAATGCTTTTTTCGGTTCTTGCCGAGTACCGATTTCTCTTTTAATTCCTTCCAATAAGGCTTGAACTCCAACTTGTTTGGAAGGTGGAAGATGATGTTTGTATTTATGCGCCATATTAATAGAAGAAACTCGTCTTCGAATGGTTGAATATTTATGTGTCGTTGCTAATTCCGATAAATAAAGGCAGATCGTGCCAGCAGATGCCGGTAACGGATCCCGACCATTCAACTCACACCACTCTGTGAAATGCTTCCAGTCCGAGGCGTAACTTCTTTGGGTGTTCTTACTTTTGGAGTTTTGGATGTAGAATTTTATTTTTTCCAGTTTTTCTTTATCAATCTGAAGAAATTTCCCACTTTCAGTTAACATAATATCGAACCTCCTTAACGGCTGGTTTTTCCGGTTTTAAGTTCCGATAACTATATATTATCGGAACTAAGAGTTTGCGTAAACAAAATAGTGTAAAATCCATAATTAAATTCACAGACTAGCAGTGAATCATTTTAAAGGTAACATCTAATGACCACTTTAATTAATAGTCCAGGACTATAATGAAATTTAAAAATAAAGCAAATATTTATAAAAGAAACTCGTCACGAAGAAGAACAAATACGTTTGCACGTCAGGGAATTGAATTTTAGGTATGCTGAAATTCTTATCTACCATAGAGGAAAATTCAGCCTCTAATTATTTAAAATACATTACACAAAGTACTCTAGGGCAAAATTAATAATTTAATAAAAAAAGGTAAAAGTCCTAATATAAAATTTTTCCCAATGTTTTTAAGATGGTTGCGAATTGAAACATAAAATTCCCTTAATTTAGGATGTCTGAGATTTTCATTCTAACGCATTTATCTTTTCTTTTACGTATAACCTTTCATCTAATTTCGTTGTATATTAATTAACGGGAAATTCTGATAATTTGAACATAAATATTAGTCTTATCTTTTATAAAGATCAAGTACTCGTTAAAGATGCTTTCCTCTATCTTTTTAACACTACAGGTGAACATTAATAATAAAAATTATACTTAATAATAATGATGATATAGAAAACAATAATAAATAAATCATATATATATATGTTAAAAAATAATATGCTATATATGCTTAAATATATAGCATATTATTTTAATTGGTGCTCACGAATTGTCTTCTCAATAAGATGAAATTTCTCGGATGATGTTAATACCGTTTTTTCTTCAGAGCCTGCCTTTCCAACTCTTTGAGCTTTTTAAAAATTTCTTTTGCAAGAAATAAAAAAGCCGAATACAAGACACTTTTTATGGTTCTGGTGCAAAGATAAAATAAAAGAGAATAAAGCGCATATATTCTTAGCGAATCGTATCTTAATCTGTAAGCCCAAACAATTGATGGATGAATTCTTTTTGAATTTGGATAGACTGATCCCGTAAATCAATCTGTTCTTTTTTGATCATATGCATGGCTTCTACTCCCGAAAGAATGGATATAGCTGTATCAAAAGACTTGAACCCTAACATAGGAAGGACTCGTCTCTTGATTAACCGATGATCCTGTTCCACGATGTTGTTAAGATATTTCACTTGCCTTATTTGGATGCCTTCTGGCATCTTTTTTTCTTTTTTTAACTCCTCAACTGCTACTGGATAAGCTGGATTCTTATCTACAGTAATGACACGAGGAGTGGATACATGCGAAAAAGCCAAGGCTTTTTTGAAAAAGCGCTTGGCTGATTTGGAATTTTTATTTTTACTTAAGCAAAAATCAATGGTATTCCCTTCTGAATCGACCGCACGATACAAATACATCCATTGTCCTTTTACTTTTATGTAAGTTTCATCTACTCTCTCACGAGTCATTGGTCTGCTTAAGATGACGCCGGATTCTCTTATCCAACTCAGGACCATATTGATGGACCCAACGCATAATCGTTGTGTGAGCTATCGACAGGCCTCGCTCTTCCCAGCACTTCCACACCGCCTCGTACAGCGAAGGCACAAGAAGTCTCCGTAAACCCTGATGAGAGATGAATTAAAAACAGTAAATAGAATAAGTAGAAAAAACCAACGTTTTTCCCGGGATTGTGCCTAGAATATGTACACTGTACTGGATAAGCGTCTCCTTCGGATAGAGCCTGCTCAATTGATATATAATACAAAGAATTAGAAAACCTGTTAGGGAAGCCCAAATCGGCGACAGCCACATTATTCCGGTCCGCTGCTTTCGCTGTAATGGCTCCGGTTGCGATTATAGCCGTATACGTAATCATTCCCATCTGGAAGGCTGAAATTTTCCCTTTCTCCAGCATCTATTCACCCCATTCCATTTTTCTGTTATTATTCCACGAAATATTTAGAAAAAACTCTAAATCAACAAAATGCTGTATATGTTATGGATTTATAGGCGTAGGATTTTTTTCTTTCCGATTCTTTTTCCGTATGCTTGCGATGAGTAGCAGCACTATCGGGATGAACGTAAAAATAGATGATTCCAAAAAAGGAATGATGGTTTCAATAAATTTGGACAGTTCCTGCATGTTGGGAGATGCCCATATGCCGAATAAAATCATCAATAAACCGATTGGAAATACAAGGGGGCGGTAATCAGATAGATGTAACCATTGGGCCGTTCCCAGAACAAGCACATAATAAAATATTGAAAGTTTAATGAACACTCCCATCACCCAAATCACGATCACGACTGACTCAAGATGTTCAAAAAAAGTAGCGACGCTAATGTATCGGAAAGCAGTAAACACCGGATGGGTATAAGTGGTTACTGATTCTCCAAACAACAAAAGGTTAACGATATTGATATAAATCATAGCTAACATACTGAAAAACACCGAAATCATACTCCATTTCCTTCCTTTTTCACGATCTGTCAAAAAAGGGAGCAGCATGGAGGTAAGAAAAACTTGGCCGAACCAAAGCGATGGCTGAATTGCTCCTCTGATCGAAGGTGTTATACCATGCTCCATGATAGGAAACATATTCTCCAGCTTTAAGTCAGGAAGGAGCAGTAAAAATAGTACCAGTGTCAGCAACATATAGATTGGAACGAATATTTGGGCGGCTCTTCCCAGCACATCCACACCGCCTCGTACTGCGAAGGCACAAATAAGAACCATGCTTCCAATGACTACGATCATCGGGGTTTTGGGGAGAAAAGAAGTCATAATGAAATCTGCATATTCCCTGTCAATCAAGCTGGAAACATACAGGAAATAAAACAAGAAGACAAATCCCAGTGCTTTTCCTATAATCCGCCCCGCAATGTGCCGGCTGTATTGAATGATAGTTTCATTTGGGTACATTTTATGTAACTGATATACAACAAACGCTGTAAAAAATCCATTAAAGGACGCCCAAATTGGCGAAATCCACATATCACGAAGGGCATGCTTGCCTGTTACAGTCGGAATGGTAAGAATAGCGGTTGATATCATCGGTGGTAATATAAGAAATGCCATCTGGAATGCAGAAATTTTACCTTTTTCAATCATTTCCTTTTTACCTCATTCTATTTTCTTTTATTATCCCGAAGAAATATTTTGAAAACACTCTTAAATCGGCAAAATACTTTGTATGTGTTATTACTTTATAAGCGTATGATTTCTTTTTCTTATCCGCTTCTTTTTTCGCACAATAGCGGTAATTAGTAGTACCATGGGAATGAACGTCATAATAGATGGTATATAAAAAGGATCAATCGTGCCTAAAAATTGGCCCATTTCCTGTACATTGGGAGCTGCCCATATACCGAATAGTATCACAATAAAACCAAGTGGAAATACAATGGAGCGGTAGTCAGACAAATGCAGCCATTGGGCCGTTCCTAGAACAAGTGCATAATAGAACACGGAAAGTTTGATGAACAACCCCAGCACCCAAATAGTGATCACGACTGACTCAAGATGTTCAAAAAAAGTAGCAACGCTCATGTATCGGAAAGCCATAAACACTGGATAGGTATAAGTGGTTACTGATTCTCCAAATAAGAGAAGGCCAACTATATTGCCAAGAATTAGGGCTACCATAGCGACAGCCACTGAGATCATCCCCCATTTCCTCCCTTTTTCACGATCTGTTACAAAAGGAAGCAGCATAGAGATAAGAGAGACTTCACTGAACCAAGCCTGGGGTACAGCTGATCCAAGGATTGAGGGCATCATACCGTGCCCCATAATCGGAAACATATTCGTTAGTTCTAAGTCAGGCAGGAGCAGAATGAACAGGAACGGTGGAAGCATAAATATCGGAACTAACAGTTGGGCGGCTCTTCCCAATACTTCCACACCGCCTCGTACAGCAAAGGTACAGACTAGAACCATGCTACCGATGATTACGATCATCGGGGTTTTAGGAAAAAAAGAAGTAATAATGAACTCTGCATACTGCCTAGCTATTAGGCCACATGCATGCAATAAAAAGAATAGATAGACAAACCCAACGATTTTTCCTGGAATCTGGCCGATAATATGTCCACTGTATTGGATAATCGATTCCTTCGGGTAGTGCTTATGTAATTGATACACGATAAACACGGTAAAAAATCCAGTGAGGGCACCCCAAATTGGCGAAATCCACATATCACGTTCTGCGTACCTGCCCGTAATGGCTGGAACGACTAGAACGGCGGTTGCGATAATCGTTGGTACAATCATAAGCGTCATCTGAAATGCAGAAATTTTCCCTTTTTCGATCATTTTCTTTTCTCCTTCTTTTTGTTTATTGCCTATGATCCTATTTTTTCTCAAGCATCTTACCAAGCGGTTTGAAAAGTTTTTCAATCAGCTGTGTAGGACCTGGCATGTCCGGAAAGAAAAGAAGGAGGATAGCAAGAAGCCACCCCATTGCCGTTATGGTTACAAAGGTTGCTTTCTCCTTTTTCTGATTTTGATTCATTTTTGGCCATTCATATAATGTGATAATAACCACAACTACAGTTATTGCTAAAACAGTCCATATCATTTCTTTTCTACCTCATTTTCCGGAACACCCGCCGGTGTGGTAGTCAAACCAGGGCGTCTTATACGCGTTTTAATAGCTATTTTTACGTCCACCTGCGGAAGGACCTTATCCCAATGATCTTTGACTTTCTCCCATTCTTTAGGGTATTTACGGTGAAACGCATCTCCAAAACCGAACGCATCAATATTCATCTCTTTCTTCACTTGTTTTAGGGATAGGTTCATGCGTTGTTTGATGTCTTTTTCTAAGTCTTTTTCTATCCTCTTCACAATGTTTGGGCTCATAATGTCAAGATTGCTCCCATTTTGTACAATCGTACCTTCCGATTTTACCTTCACTAGGATCTTCCACTTTTCATTCTTGATGGAAGGGATGAGCTTCGTCTCTTCACGAATGGGATCTAACGATATCGTTTCTCCTTTTTTGGGTTTTACCGTCACCGCAGTCACTTCGACTTCATTGCGTAACCACAACAGTCCTCTGGTTACTTTGATATCAATTTGCCCGACCATTTTATCTTTCTTAAAAATAGTAGTCCCGACGATATCAGCTATCGTTTCTTGTTCGTTTCCAGTCAATGGTGGTAACTTTTTAATCAAAGGCAGGAATGCCGCCTCTGCATCACCTGTTAACATTTGTTCAAAATCTTTCACTGTAATACGCGTACCAACACGCATATCAGCCAGCTTTCGGAGAGCATCTCCCACGTATAGCTCTAAAGGTGGCTGTAATTCTAGAATATTTGCTGCTTTCCCAACACTAACAAACAAATCAGCACGTTCCCGAGGTTCTGGGTGGCGAAGTAAAAAGTCAATTTGCTCATGAATACCTCCTGCTTTTGCGAGCTTCTCCCCGAAAATGTACGCTTTACAGTGCCCCCAAAAGATTTTACGCGGAAATTCTGTCTGAAGCTTTGATGCAGCATCTGCCATATTTTCTCCTATCGCCGATCTCACCAAGACCTGAGGGCCTCCTCCTCCACCTCCCCCCGCTCCCTGCCGCCCGCTGCTCACAGCCCGAGGAATCAAAATTTGAATTGTAAGCCTAATGTTTTTCCCTTTTTCTTTGTCAATGGCAGCCCCTAATACCAGCGCCGTATCTTGCACTTCCCTTCTGTCCCAGCAACCGGTAAGCAGGAAACTAACCGATAACAAGAGAAGGACGAGGAACAACTTTGTAATGTTTTGAGACTGAAAGAGTTTCATCCATACTCACATCCTTCTCGTTTTATCTTTGCTCTACGATTCGCCTCCTTTGCCCGGATTCGGTTTTTGCCCGGGGGCCTGTCGATATGGATTAAATTCACCAGTTAAATGGGGGCGTTTATTCAACATCCACCACGGTCCTCGAATCAAGGTATCTTTTAATTCATGCCCTTTCATCGGAGCGATTGGAGAAAGGTATGGCACCCCAAAAGATCGCAACCCACATAAGTGAATGACGATGGCTATTACTCCAAGCATAATCCCAAGCAAGCCCAGGGATCCAGCAAGCAGGATAATCGGAAAGCGAAGCATTCGCAATGAAATCCCTTGCGTATAGTGCGGGACCATAAAAGATGAAACTCCTGTAATCGCAACAATAATGACCATCGGAGCGGAAACAAGTCCAGCTTGAACGGCTGCTTGACCAATGACTAAAGCGCCGACAATACTAACAGCAGCCCCGACCTGTTTTGGAAGCCGAACCCCTGCTTCCCGCAGGGCTTCAAAGGTTATTTCCATCATTAATGCTTCCACCAGCGCCGGAAAAGGGACAGTTTCCCGTGAAGATGCTACACTAATCAGCAAGGCTGTCGGCACCATCTCCATATGGTAGGTAAGAACAGCTACATAGAGAGAAGGCAAAAGAAGAGACATCACCATAAACACGAAGCGCAGTAAGCGGATGGCTGAACTAATTAGGTAACGCTGATAATAGTCTTCCGGTGACTGAAGTAAGGAAAAAAAACTAATCGGTGCAATTAAGACAAACGGTGTACCGTCTACTAAAATTACCACACGCCCCTCCAGGAGATCCGCAGCTGCTACATCCGGCCTCTCTGTATTGATGAGTTGAGGAAAAGGTGAATAGGGATTGTCTTCAATCAGTTCCTCGATATACCCACTCTCCAATACACTGTCAATGTCGATACGCTGCAACCTGTTTTCGACTTCCTCAATGAGGGTTTGATCAGCAAGTCCTTTCATGTAAGCAATGACAACATGAGTATCAGTATAGCGCCCAATTTTCATCGATTTCATTTTGAGGTCAGGACTTTTGATTTTACGTCGGAGTAGGGAGGTATTGACTGCCAAAGTTTCTACAAAACCTTCCCGTGGCCCACGCACGACACTCTCAGCCTGTGGTTCTTCAATCGATCGTTTTTCCCATTTGCATAGCCCCAAAGCAAGTCCGACCATTTCTTGTTGTACTAAAAGCACGGGGAACCCGATAGAGATATACTCTTTACACTCTGCGAACGTTTTGACCTCTTTCATTTTTGAAATATGTATCTTTTTCTCTAACAATTCACGCGGACTACGAACCCTGCCTTCTGTTTCTGTTACAAGTGGGGCAAGTACATTATCATCAACCTCTTCAAGATTAGATAATCCGTCTATAAATATAAGAACGGCTCTTGTTCGTCCACCAATCAAAAATGTCCGAAAGACTACATCCATGCAATCGTCATACATGGAGTGAAGCACCTGTAAGTTTTCATCTAAGTCTGGAGAAAGCTGTACTTGTTCCATGGTACCCTGTTGTTGTGTATGAAATTGTTTTTGCTGATGGAACCTTTTTCGATTTTTTCGAAAAAACATGGACAGCGCCTTCCTTTTGTTCAATGTGTTATGGAAAATCGTGGTGAAACTTATCTTTATCTTGTGATATATCTAGTAAATTAATCCTATTTAATTGGAAGTTTATTCAACCTTTTCAATATAACGTTGATTTTATGTTTTCTTGTGTACATGAGGAGAACTGCTTTATCTGTTTTTCTATCCATTGTTTCACCTTATATAATCGTTGATCAAACGCCATTTGATACAATCCTGTCATTCGATAGATGGTAAAATGTTTTCGAAACAATCGTTGAAGGTCTTCTTGATATGAAGAAAACCCTATTTTTTGAAAAAGGAACCATTCCATCGCCCACATCACATTTTCTTTATTTTTCCAAAAATTCATAGGGACAGTTGAGAATTCCCTTGTTTGAAATTGATTCGGATAGTTAGCTTGTATCACTTGATAAGGAGAATCCTCAAATATATCAAAAACGCTAGCAAGCCCATTCTGTTTAAAAAAATGATGGTTGATTTTCAGAGGAATTTCTTGAAAAGGAATGTTATATTATTCTTCAATGACTTAACGTACGGCTTCTATCGCTCTTTTCCCTCCCTCTTCCCCCTGCCAGTAACCATACGAAACCTGTTTAAATTCTAAAGGGTGAAATGTTTCAGGATACGCGTTTTGAACCGAAAAAGTTCCATCCATGCATCTGAGCCGGAAAACGTAATCGATAATCCCATAATGTTTTTGCGGTAACGTAATGAGGAATTTGTTTGTAGGGATACCTAAATACTCTTCATCAAGTAACGTGTGATGTAGGCCAAGTATTTCTTTCCTTGATCCCCTACAAAAAAATGGTTAGGAAATCGAGTTCTTTTCCCCTCTAATATGTCTCGATACAGTTGAATCACCTTTTCCTTTTCTGTCACATATAAGTCCCCCTTACTAGTTAACATGTTTATATTTTCCAATTTCATATGATTCATACCAATTAATTCCCGTACAAATAAAGCCTGATACCAATAGTGAAGAACCTAAAAAGGATACAGAGGGGGCAATTGAAACTTCAATACCGTCCTTAAAAGTACATCCTAAACAGAAATATTTGGACGTATTGGAACAAAATCTATAAAGGTATACCTCTATGGACGCACTTTCGATAATACGATATTAATTAATACAATTTATAGTAAAATAAATAATCTCATCTTGTCTTTGTCCTTATATTATTAACTAGACTTGAGTAGATCTAGATTAAAGAACAAACTGTAAATTCACCAAGATAACGTCCTGGATTTGATCCATCATATCCGATTGAAACAGGTAGTTGGCAATACTGTACGTATTACAGTAGATGCGACAATGACCGCTTGAAAATACTTCTATTCTATATAACCCTATCAAAAACCATGGTTTTTGGGGCCAAATAAAAAAGAGGTATAAATTCACCTCTTTTGTGTGCTTTTTTCTATCAAAACTTATCGCAAAATCATACCATCATAAACGGATGTTTTTGACTGTTTATAATCGGTATTATGGTATATAAATGTAAAACCGACTTTTTTCCCTTGCATTTAGGGTTTTATATATTTCTTCTTCAACTAAAGCGCCCGATTGTTGAAGATTAATGCCTAAATCTTATTCGAGATAATCATCCTTTAGTTGAAAAACCTTACTTAAACACCAATCTTCTTACTTCTTCTTTCTAACAAAATCGTATCACGCCACATTCCATCCATTTGACCAATTCGTTCCCGCCTTCCAACTTCTCGAAATTCATACTTTTTATGTAAATTTAGACTTGGAACATTTTCAGGGAATATTCCAGATTGCAGCGTCCAGTAACCGTTCTGTTCACTGGATTCAATTAAAACTTTTAACAGTTTACTTCCGATTCCTTTTCCTTTACTGCTTTGACTAACATAAATACTTACTTCGGCAACACCAGCATATACACTTCGACTTGAGACAGGGCTTAACGCAGCCCATCCTAAAATACTATCTTCTAATCGGGCAACAATACGGCAGTCCATATTATGATTCTTATCCCACTCTTCCCAAGAAGGAGCCTCTTTCTGAAAGGTCGCATTTCCAGTAGTAATACCTTCTAAATAAATTTCCCGTACCCTCTCCCAATCTTCAACGAGCATTTTATCAATTAGTATTGAATTTACCAAAAGACCACCAACTTTATCTTTTTGTAATGTCTTATTATAAAAACTTAATTACTTTACTTCAAGTAATGCTACCAGTTAGTACAGTAATGTCAGAAAACCCGGAACTACATAATTACTCTTTTACACGGTACCAGTATTGATAACTTTCTTGAAACCCTAATTTTGAATAGAGTTTTAATGCAGGTCCGTTGTTCAGCATCACTTGGAGATAAGCATATTCCGCACCGTTTTCTTTTCCCCATTTCAGTAAGTTCAGCATTAACTGCTCTCCAAACCCACGGTTTCTATAATGCACATCCGTAACAATGTCGAAAATTCCCAAGTAACCTCTCTCTAAAACCCCTAACCCACATGCAACGACAGTCTCATTATCATAAAGCGAAATGAAGCATGTTTTTGGAAGAATCAATGAAAGCATTTGCTTCATAGTTGCTTTATTTGTTTCTTTTTGATTGTTGAGTTTACAGAACTGATTTAGCCATTCGTCATTTAATCTCTCGTCTATTTTAACCGTATGTATTAATGGCTCCCTTATCTTCGATAACAACAATAATTGAACGCTTGTATGGTCAATTGCAATGTAGCCATGACCTTCTAGAACTATGTCCAACGTTTCTGGATATACGGACTCTGACATTTTAAAAACAGGTTTCAAGTTTCGAGTGTCAAAAATATTCTCGCAGTAATGAATTTTCTTATCTAGGTCCTCTGTTGACTTATAAATCGGATTGACCGAATTGGCACGCTTCGTATAACCATTGGAAAATCTTATCAACCAACCGTCATAAAGCATTGTCTGTAATGCAGTCCAGGCGTTAAGCGATAACTCTTCAATATTATGAATCATTTCTTATCCCCTCTTTTTTCAGATGAATATAAACAAAATTGTATTTTTATTCAATAGGGTTATGAATATATTTTTAGCTAAATTGCTCTCGTTAATTGAATAATTTATAGTTCGATTACTTACGAATAATTCCTTCTCTTATTCAAGAATATGGCCCGATTGTTGAATACAAATAGCCTATGCTCCCGATGGTATAGGCTATTTTTTTACGAGTTTCTTCTATTATATATTTGTACTTTTCAATTTAATGTCGTATTGCTTAACTAACTTAGATCATCTTCTTAATTAAAATTTCGGCATAGCTTCCACAGCATCCGCCAAGTCACTATGGGAATCTTTTAATATCGTGACTTAAATACGGTTTTTTTCTTCTTATTAAGATGTAACTTCTACCTGTTGTAGTGACGATTCGTTTTAAAAATGGTAGTAGTAAATCTGTGTAAGCTAGATTTTCCCCTCCAGATATAATCCGCAGAAAAAACAATTAGCACATAAAGTCAGAGGAACATCCCGCCCGCTACAGTTTCAAATATATTGGTAGGATATACTGATAAACATAGATTTCAACTTAAGCAGCTTATCGGGGGCAATAATAGTATGGGGGAGTAAAAAAAGAAAAAATTCTTCCGGTCTTATACCCTAAATATTTACAAATAAACTTTCACAGGAATTTGGTTCATTGAAAAATTTTTAAGCCAGTTGAATTCATTTCAACAACTTGCCATTGGAAATGGTAACTTACAATTTCTAATAAATAATACTAATATGTTATTAATTTTGTTTATTCTTTTCCAAACGATTTTTAGATTCAATGGATGTTGCCTCTTTTCTGGTATCGTGATGAGAATTTTGTAGTTTTTCTATAATTTCTTGTTTCCACAACTGATCATTTATACTTTTTGCATAAAGATACAAATCTAAATAATCATTTATCCACATTTTTACCTCAATATAGTTCATAAAAATGCCCCTTTCAGATACTCTTTTTTTAAGCCCATTTAATGACTAAATGTACTTTCCAAAAGTCCGCCTTTTTTTCATTCACGTTTTTCTATATATCCATTGTATTGACCCAAAGTCATCATGTGGATGACTTTGTGAAAGAAATTTTCTATATTCATTTTTCAGTTCTTTTAGTGTTAATTCATTCAAAAATGTCTTATCAACTTTCTTATATCCATTAAAAGCAATTAGTTTATCCACTAATATCTTCCGCCTAGCTTCAACACCTTTCCGATAATCCATTCCCACCAGAATCTCACCTTTTTCTTAATTTATTTACATGAATGCCTTCTAAAACAAAGAGGCTCCCTATTTAGGATTACAAATCATCCTAAATAAAGAGCCTCTAGTAGACCAGCCGGCATTTACTGAATATTCTAAGTAATTATCCATATTATAAAACACATTAATCCTATAAATCAAGTAGGAATTTGAAAAAATAAAATAAACGAGACTATATTGTTTCTTTTAAGGACTCAATAAGTGTATTAACTGGCCGTTTTAATCCGAGATTCTCCCTTAATGTGTTGCCTGTATATTCTTTACGGAACAATCCGCGTTGTTGTAGTACTGGAATAACCAAATTAACGAAATCCTCCAGACTCCCAGGCAAATAAGGGGGGCATGACATTGAATTTGTCCGCTGCTCCATTTTCAAACCATTCTTGCATTTGATCCGCAATTTGTTCAGGTGTACCCTTGATCTCCCGATGTCCGCGGGCATCAGCTATCCGTTGATACAACTTGCGAATCGCCAATCCCTCACGATCTGCAAGATCCTTTTATAATTGGAAACGACTTTTCCCACCATTTATCTGATTCAATTCAGGCAAATCAGGGAGTGGTCCATCCACCGGATATCCTGATAAATCAACACTTATCATGCCAGACAAAATAGATATCCCCGCTTCTTCCGGTATAAGATCCTCAAGCTGCATCTTATTTTCTTCTGCTTCTTCCTCCGTTCTTCCAATAACAGGGAAAATTCCAGGCATAATTTTCAGTTCCTCTGGTGAGCGACCGTATTTCCCCATTCTTCCTTTTACATCGGCATAAAATACTTGTGCCTCTTCTCAAGGGTTTGCCAAGCTGTAAAAATAACCTCTGCAGTCCGCGCTGCAAGCTCCTTCCCTGCATAGGAAGAACCAATCTGAATATAATGTATTGGGTTCAGCTGCACAGATAGCCACTTTGTAAGATGTAAATTTATACTGTTCAAAGTGATACATTATAGCAGTCATCAAAAGCAATGCTTCTGGTAAAACCTAATCCCAGCAGGTAACTATTAAGGGATTTGTTTTATTTTGGAAGGTGAATGGCAGCCTTTCCTTTTTTTGTGCGACCAATTCGGTTTTCGCTCATTTATCCATGTTTATTCCTGCATGTTTATTATTCTCTGAAAATTATTGACTATTAAATTGAAGTTTGCTACTATAATCTTACTAATTCGATCGGATTACATAAAATTAACCTACCAGGCAACTGGAGGCTCCTATATCGTTAATGAGATTAAAAACCTGCCAGGCAGCTGGAGGCTATCTCATTAATGAGGGAGCCTTTTTTATTTATAAGGAGGAGGGAATTTGCAAGATAAATTTTTTCAAAAAAGTAGGAATTTGAAAGTCAAAGGTATTTCGTTGGTAACTATTGCGATTATATTCATCATTTGGTTCACTGTTTCAAATTTAGATCGGGTAGATCCTTTTTTTATCCCTAAACCGCAAGCGGTTTGGTCCGCATTTATTATTTTAATAACAGAGGGGTATAAAGGAATTCCTTTACTAACTCATTTTTCCAGTAGTATGTATCGGCTGTTCACAGCCCTGTTGTTTGCTTTTATAACAGCGGTACCGTTAGGACTATTATGTGGAAATTCAAAAGTTATTCGCTCTATTTTCGATCCGATCATTGAATTTTACAGGCCCCTTCCTCCACTTGCTTATTATGCATTGTTGGTTTTATGGCTTGGTATTGGTTGAGCCAACTCCCCCTTATTTGCTGAAGTATTACAGCCAGCTAGTAGCAAGAATGGTAAAGATAGTGCTAACATTGGTTTTATTATATTTCTTTTCACTTTATTCCCCCCTATTTTAGTGGACAGTCAGAGTCTCTTTATTGTTGAACCATTCACTGAAATGTTCACAGGGTATGTACCAGGAGCTGTTCTAGTACCAACTTTCCATGACCATGTGATGGTAGTTGTTGTCTTTGGTTATAAGCTTTCGTTCGATGATACCCTTTGTTTGAAGTTGAAGAAGAGCTTACGTAGGAAATTCCTGTCCCTGGTATTCCCACACTGGTTGTCCTCCATCCTCTGCAGTTGATTGTATACCTCATACCCCTTCCACCGAAAGAAATGCTTGAGCTATTACTACCAACATTTAATCGCACCCCTGGGGCAATCTTAAAGCTTTTCCGATACCGAAATCCACTATTGAATCCCCCTCTTTTATCCTATAATCTATTATGTTACCGATTGCCATTTGCTGTCAATTGGGTGAAATAATAGGAGGAAAGAATTATAAAAGGTTGAGAGGATGAAACAAAAAGCCTTAAGGCTTATAACAACTGGATTAAGTGATCCTCAGTCATCTGTTGTTTCAGCTCATCCTTGATGAACAAATGCAAACTCATCAAACAAAGACTTAGGTTTAATCAATCATGGGTCCTAGAACTCTTTATCAGAGGACAATAACATGCAACAATTTGAACAACAATTTTTTCTTTAATTCAGGATGCCAGAAATTTACATTCTAACGCATTTATCTTTTCTTTCATGTAATCTAATTTCCTTGTAGATTAATTATCTGAAAATCAAAGTGTCGGTATGCTAAAATGATCCTTATCTTTTAAAAAGATAAATCAAACGTTAAAGATGCTTTCCGCTTACCTTAAAACTCTACCGTCAAACTTCTATTTTTATATAATTTATATTTAATAGAGATGACAACATAGAATACAATAATAAAGATGTCATATATGATAAGACATATAAAATGTAAAAATATGGTATATATGTTGAAATATAATATAAAGTTATTATTAAAATATTAAGATAATAATGATAGTTCCATTTTTATAAGACGAAGGTATTTTTTTATATTATGGGCTAAAGTTTTAATAACAAAAGCCCCCTTAATTAGTATTAAGAGAGCTAAGAGCAGACAATTTTAATGATAAATCCCACACTTTATTGTATTAGAGCCCAAAATGGTTTTTCGGAAAACTGACTGAATACCACAATGAGATCCACTAAGGATAAAGGTTACCAAAGGCCGATTATCAGCAGAAAACCTCGTTGTTATGAACTTTGATAGCAGAACTTATGGGGAATCGAACCCATAAGACCTGTAACGTAGACTACGGATAGGAAAAAGAACATACTTTTTTTAGATGCAAGATCATGAGGTATGCACCCGTTCAGTTGAAAAAGAATTTGTGTATAAACCTTCTAATAGATTATTCTAGAAGAGGAATCAGCGGAATGATCAGTGCATTTAATCATTGTATGATAGCTTTATATAAAAATAACAAATGGCTCTAGTCCTTTTAACCAACCTTGGACTGGGACCCAACCTGTTTTCAGATCCAAAAAAGCAAAAAAGCTGCATCTAAACCACCTAGGAAATGGATAATTCTTTTATTTTACCAATCCAATCCTTGAAGTCTCCAAAGTCACTTGAATCTAATCCAAAATACTTCTTTATTAAGCGGACAGATTCTCTCTCTTGATCATGAAAAACTCCATCTGAAAAGATCAGTTGAAAGATTTCAGTCAAGACAATATTTTGGGAGCGTTCATTTTTGAAAATCCTTAAAATATCATCGATGGCGAGACCCTTTATTTTATAATCCTCAAGATCCATTTCTTTTTGATACTTGTTAAGTATTGAACTTTCGTAAATAGATAAATTCCCGTCAATTTCGGAAATCAGTGCAGCTAGTTCAAGAAACGCAATTTTCTCCTCTGGCTGAAGTTCTGCTAGGAACAATACCTCTCAACTCCTTTAATCATTATTATATTTATACGAACAATGTATGATTAAGTTTCATATTATCGGAAACTAGGGTGGCGAAAAGTGCTTAGCAGATAAATATAGTTAAAAATAGAGCTTTCAAAGCCTCTTACTTAACGAGGAATGAAAGTTCATTTTTATTTAGGAGCCTTTATTTCTTTTAACCGAGGTATTTCATCAATTCGCCTTCATACTACCTAACTATCATTATCTAGCTCCATTTCAATCTCTCAAAGCCTTTTATCCTTCCTATCAAGTTTTTCTTTTAAACCCTCTTTTTAAGAGACTGATTCTCGAACCCTTTCAAAATACATATTATAAATACATCAAAATTCAATATTCAATAGGTTAAATGATACAAAAAGCTATGTTTCGAATTTTATGTAGGGGCACCTTTATTTTACTCCCCCAGTATACATTTTTATTTCATGTTAAATTCCACATTGAATAAGAATCTCCTTCTTCAAGTAATGGAGGTTAGTTGAAGAATAATTTGTTCCACAACTCTTGGGTTGTGACACCTGCATTTTCCTGACGGTATCCCAAAGAAAAACAATATGTAGAATGTTATACGTACTAATAGCCAATTTGTATGTAACTTATTTTTCATAAAGGAACATACCATACGATCAAAAGACAAGTTTAGTATTTTAAGGGAAACCGAATGTAACATAATATCCATTATGTTACTTTCGTTTTTTTCAATTGAACACACAAAAAAAGCTGCATACGCAGCTGATACTTTTTAAACTGTAACACACCGTTTGTTCAATTAAATTTTCTCCATACACCACCTGAACATGGGGTAAAACCACAAGTTTGATAAAAGTTTGTATGTTTATGCTCAAAAGTCAGAGTAACAATTTAAATGTTGTTCTGAAGCAAAAGGCTCTATAGCAAGAAACAAAGACCTATTCAGTAATTTGATTAGGTCTTTGTTTTTAATTGTTATTTTGATAAAAAGAGAATCGATTAGTATTAGACAATACTTTCTATGATTAATAATCATTTCTAACCTGGATGGATGCTATAAATCTTTCCTTTTCAGAAAAGGATAAATTAACGAGTAAACTATCCGGAACGAACTGATGATAGTCTTGCAAATATACTGCAACAGCATCAATAACGTCCTGTTCATTTTATCGCACTGTGCGTCCATAGACTAAAGCGGAAGCAGTAAAACCAAAAGAAGGATTAAACTCTAGGTCCACTTCTACTTGTTCAGGTCTTACGTTTTCCCTCTTGCGGTGAATACACAAACACTATCGATAAGATCTTGTTCATTAAATAGTAATTCCATGGCGTTCTCCTTAATATCTTCTTCTGGTGAAGATCATTTTAATTACCCAAATGATGATTACAATAACAAGTATATCAACGAGAAACCCCAAAAAGGAAAAACCGTATGAACCACTATATCCATTTGCTCCATAATAATTTCCTCCAAATGGATGGAACATATGACCCAAAAATGCTCCAGCTCCAAAAGCCGCAGCATGGGTCAAAAAGCTTTTTGTTCGTGAAGGCTGCGACTGGTTATATGTTGTATGAAATTGAGAATTTGATGGTGTTTTTGTGACACTGCTAGATGGAGATTTATATCCAGAATGATACGTTCCGCTAGAAAGAGTACTGCTAGAATGAGAACTAAACGACGAACTATGACCTCCGCTAAATCCTTTTGCTTCAGCAAAGCTTGGCAAAACGAATGCAAACATAATCAATAAAACCAAAATCAATTTTTTCATAATCAAAACTCCTTTCTATAAGAGAGAGTTATTACTATTATACTTTATCCATTGATTGAAGTAATTGAAAATGAAGGTAGTTTTTCGTATATTCCTTAGTAAATGAAATTTGACCTTTAAAAAATAGGCTCTGTTAAACAATTATGTTGGTATTTGAACAAAACGAACTAATGTTCTATAATAATATAATATTATAATGACAAAAGTGAGTGGTTTCGAATGGCATTAACGAACATTATAAAGGAGATTCAAAAACTCAGCACCGCAGACCAACAACGTTTAAAAGAGTTTTTTATCAAATCTCTTGCGTCAATACTGCAAGTGAACCGATTTTTAAAGAGGTATCCGAGCAGAAACATAAAGATGGATACACTTGCACTCACTGCCTATAATACTAGAAAATCAAGACTAGTTAAATGCATCATTGTCAGGTTTTTGGGGTAGTACCAGCGAAACTGTCACTACCCACAATAAGGAAATGTCAAGATTATAATAAGTTATTTAAGTTTAATGCTTCTAACATGCATACCCCCGTCCTGTTTTGGATGGGGGTAAAATAAAGTTGTTAAATTTTTATAAAGGATGCTTTAGCAATAAAGTCGTTTAAAAATCTAAGTTTTATTCCACAATCGTGCCCGATTGCGGAATATGAAAGCATATTTATTTTTCTGCCAATTTTACAATATCGTAGTTATTCCATAGATGAAATAAAAAGGGCTCTTTCAACAAAGAATGTACTTCTACAGCAAGGCAAAAACTCAGTCATCCAAACGCTTGTCACATAAAATGGAGAGAATAATTCCTTGTTCATGATCTTGTTTTTAAAACAAAGATAACGATTTATGAACGTTTAAATCACAAAAGTAGTAAACCTATCTATGCACGGAATAAGATAATTCGGCGGTTTCCTAGAAAGGATGCATGTATCTTGTCTTTTCCTAACATCCCCAATATTACACCCACTATTTCTATTACGACTGCACAGACGATTATAAAAAAAGAGCACAATTCTTATTGAAGAATTGCGCCCGATTGCTGAAGATTGTTAAGATTATTTTTTCCTCCATTGGCATTTTGGTCTCCTCGAATCGATTAACGGGTGGTGATAAGAACGTGTCTTAAGGTGTTCTTTTCCATCAAGGTTAGACGGTTTTCCTTGGAAAGAACTGTCTAAAAGGAAGCATCAATCCCAGGAGAGATATAACAATGAAAACAACTTGATGGATATGATCCTTCCCTGGCGGAAGTCCGCCCACCAAATGTAATGTCCAGAAGATGGGGTAATACCAGAGGGTAAGCCACGCCCATCTTTCTTTTCTTCTGTACAACGTAAGAGTGATCACGGTACCAAAAAACCCCATTCCTGTCGTAGCAACGCCAAGCGCTCGCAGCAATCCCAAATCAAAAGGACCTATAATCCGTGGATACGTGACAACTAATATTCCAAAGCTCAGGATCCCAACTCCGGTAAAAAGAAGGAACATCCAGCTGATTCTTAGAAGCATAGTCTGCTCTTTGAATTTTGCCAAATCCGAACACCCTTTGCTCGTTTACTAGGATTTACTATACTAATTCGCAATGAAAGGGGTATATCCCTGTTTCGTCAGACAGACTCCAAGCCCTTTATTATGGTTAACATTTTTAGTTCTTTAATTTTTAACATTGTCGCTAATAGAGTCTACTACGTCTAATTACCTTTTAATCTTTTTAGTCCTTTTTACCTTATTTCACGAAACTGCCATTTAACTGATTAAAGACCAAGAAAAAGTGGACTGCTGAAACAGTCAATCGTTGTTCAATTTTTGCGCCCATTGTGTAAGAAAGAGTGATGAAAATGCTTAGTTATTATTAAATAAATCTTCTTCAAACTTTTTATAGGCTTCTTCTATTCCCATAATAACGTTTTTAATCTTCATATGCCCTTCTGTATATACAGGATGATCTCTTAATTCTTCCCACATATAATGATACTTTTGAACATTATTTGTTTCACAAAAAATAATATCTGTGTAATCTTTTCCAGGTAAGGCTTCTGCATCAAAGAAACGCACCTGTACTTCAGGGTATTTTAAGATAACTTCTTTTAGCTCATTAGCCCTTTTTCCTCTTTCTTCACGAGTCATGGCAAGCCAAGATGGATAAAACTCCACTAAAACGATAAAAACATAATTCATTCTTATTCACCTCCATAACTAATTTCACCTTCTATATACAGTCTAATAAAAGCTATAGCTTTCTTCCATTAAATGGCTCAACACATAAAGAACGAGCACAATTCTTGTTACAGAATTGCGCCCGATTGCAGAATAAGAGCTCATATCCAAAACCACTTTATTTCAAAGATATAAAATAAAAAAAGAACAGTGATGTATTAAGACCACTGTTCTTCATTTATTGAGTAAATTTTCCCGGGTTTCACTGAAAACCGGGATCGCTTTTATTATTCTAGTGCCTCGACAACTTGAGAATCAAGAGTCATTGTCGTAAACCAGTTTGGATACAACGGTACAGGACGTGTCAATTTCTCCAGCACCTCGATTTCTTCCGATGTCAGGTTCAGCTCGACAGCGGTTAAATTGGCTTCTAATTGGGAAGCTTTGCTCGAACCTACAAGCACGCTATTTACATTAGTCTGTGCCAGTAGCCAAGCGAGTGACACTTGTGCTGGAGTTGCGCCATGATCTTGTGCGAATTCTCGAATCTTATCCAAGATTGTAAAGCCCCATTCCTTGTCATGCGGAAGGAAATCAAATCCGCTCAGCCGATTATTCGGATCATTCAGATTATTGCGGGTATACTTACCGCTTAAGAAACCGCCAGCTAGAGGACTCCACACCGTTAATCCAACATTGTTGTTTTTCATGAAAGGAATTGTATCGTGCTCAATATCCCGACCAACTAATGAATAGTACATTTGCCCATTAATAAAGGTGGCCCACCCGCGTTCACGTTGCATCTGAAGAGCTTGAGCAGCCATCCAAGCTGGCCAGTTAGAATAGCCGAGATATCGAACTTTGCCTTGCCGAACCAGATCATTAAGCGCCTCAAGCGTCTCTTCGAGCGGGGTGAACGGATCGGTCTTATGGACAATATAAAGATCTATATAATCGGTATTTAATCGAGCTAGGCTCGCTTCGCACGCAGTGAATAAATGTTTACGGGATAGTCCAGTTTGGACAAGGCCTGAACCCACCCTATTACCAGCTTTAGTGGCAATGATAATTTCTTTTCTGCGAGTCCCCAGCAACCGACCCAATATTTCTTCACTTTGCCCATCTGCGTAAGCGTCCGCTGTATCGAAGAAATTGATGCCAGCATCCAGCGCTTTGTCTACTAGCTCCTTGGCTTGACCTTCCCCGACTTTGTATACACTTGGAATATTCCCTGATCCAAAAGTCATCGCCCCAAACGCAAGTTTCGATACAATCAATCCAGATTTCCCCAATCGGACATACTTCATATTTTGCTCAGCCTCCTCATAATGATTGGTAACATAATTTCAAATTCTTCATTTTAAAAAGAATCTTTGTACTAATTCTGCAAAAATAGTGGTAGTACCTTCTAAATATTTACATTTTTCAACTTCTCAACAATCTTGCCCTTAACATAAAGAAAGAGCACAATTCTACTGCAGAATTGCGCCCGATTGCTGAAGATCTTAATATAAAAAAATCAATACTTCACCACTATTTCTTATTGTGCTCCCTTTAGCTGAATAAGTAAAATTTATATGTTAGCCCCTATTTTAATAAAATTAAATTAGTGTTGCCTGCGGCTAACCATTTTAGTCAGTTCCGCCTCAAGTCGATCAAAGTTCTGTTCATTGGCTTCGTAACAAAAACTTCTCATTTTTTCGCATTCATTAACTGATTTGAAGAGCATTTGCCATATAAGTTCGGTTTTGCCTTCTTTCTCACCAAATGTAATGGTTAATAAAAATTCATGTATTGTCTCCAGATGGTGGATAACAATCTTTTCAGGTTCCATTATTTCTGAAAAGACGGATTTATTCTCATAATCTACACCATTGGGTCCATGCATAATGAAACGCCAAATACCGTTCGGTCGCATATCGAACTCATGAAAAGTATTAGTAAATCCCTCGGGTCCCCACCATTTTACCAAATGATTTGGGTCACTAAATGCTTTGAAAATGATTTCACGTGGCACATTGAAGATACGTATGTTGACAATCTCACGATCAGAGATTGGCTCAGGAGAGTTAATAATCTTCGATACCCCAGAGGATACTCTTAACTCTTGATTATTTTTCAACTGTTCACCAAGCTGATCCAGCAAAATACTTGTCCCGTGCTCACGAACTGCAGCTGTATCATGGCCGTCTAGGAATGCGCCTTGCTCGGTAAAAATCAGGTGTGTTCCTTCATCAATTTGTTTAAACTCGACCGTTGCTACAGAAACGGAAATCCGCGTTTCATCGAGATCCATGGTGTAAGAATAGACAATACGGTGGTCAGGAATGATCTCCTGATAGTGAGCCTTAAATGTGTAAACAGGACCTCCTGGAGGGCCGCCATGATTTATCTCTTGTCCACCCACTCGAAAATCAAACTCTTCCGCCTCAGTGAACCATTTTGCTTTAAGCTCTGGGTCCGCCCATTCAGCGAATACCACTTCAGGTGTGAAATTATACACCTTTTCAATAACAAAGGTATCGTGTGTTGCAAAGTGTTTTTTCATTTTCACTTCCTCCTTTTTTGGTGAGACGGATGATTAGAAAGGAATTCGCCAAGTCGATCAAATTGGCGCTCCATATTCTTTTGGCGCCCGTAAAAATAATTTTCATGACTTTTTTTCATCATTCCAATTGAATTTGTAAAATCTTGAACCGTTAATGTCTCTTTCGTTTGCAAAATTTCAGATACATTTTGCAAATCTTTTAACAGCTTCTGTTGAACTCTAATATTTTCTCTTAAACGTTCTATTTGAAGAGTCACCACTTCAATAGGGTTATACGTATCGTCGGCCAGGATCGATTTAATTTCCTCGAGCGTTAACCCTAAATCTTTTAGACTAAGAATTTGCTGCAATCGCGAAAGATCTTTTGCGTTATATAGGCGATATCCTGCTTCTGAATAGTCTGATGGTGAGAATAGTTCAATTTGGTCATAGTAGCGCAAGGTCCGAATCGTTAAACCTGTTAACTTTGCAAGTTCTCCTGTCTTCCATTTCTTCTTACCTGAAACTAAAATAACCATCCCCTTATTTTTGCGCGAATTTTTACCGGTATCTTCACTATAAACCGTTACGTCACGTAAGAGTCAAGGGAAAATAAATTTTTTTGAATCATGAGAAAATCTATATCCTGCCTCGTTAACTTAAGTGTAACTTTTCACAAACAATGTTTACTGTTCATGATTCCGCAACATTCTGGCCCTTTAAATAAATAAAGAGCGCAATTCTTATGCCGGAATTGCGCCCGATTGGGGAAGATTCATTAGGATGGAGAAGCATCCACTAAAGTTAGATCCGCCTTCAGTCAGTATAAATTTCTGTCCTGACAGATTTGTTACCGCCAGATGTTATAGATTTTTACTAATCAAATAAGAAGAGCCTACTTTTGTAAAACAGGTCTGCTCTCCTTGTTTTTGATAGAGCTTTATTGCGAAATATATTTTAGTTTACTATTTGCGGATTTACTGTTCTTCAAAAATAACTTCTTTCAATGGTTTTCTGGTGCTCGGAATCTCACGATCCTGCAAATTCGCATCGAGGGTTTCTTTTTCGCCACGATAGCCAATAGTAATAACCGCATGGAGATCAAAATCATGTTGAACATTTAGCAAGCTACGGGCTTTTTCTTTATCGAATCCCCCAATTGCATGTGTGCTAAGTCCCAGTAAAGTAGCCTGAATGGCTAAGTGACCCCAAGCTGTGCCTGCATCAAACGTATGTGCACCATTTGGATCACCATTTTCTCTCTTTTTACTTGATGCTATTAGGACAAGAACAGGAGCCTTTTCTGCCCAAGCTCGATTGAAAGGATTTAAGAATTCATGAAAGGTTTTCAATTGTGCTTCTGTTTTAGCTACAATAAAGCGCCAAGGCTGATCATTGAAGGATGAAGGAGCCCAATGTGCTGCTTCAAGAACACTATACAAATCTTCATCGGAAATCTTTCTGTCGGTATAGGCACGAGGGGACCAACGATTTAAAAATAAGGGATTAACAGAATGCTCAGCTTTACGATATTCTTTAACCTCACTTGTTAGCTGCTCAACAGGATTAACATTTAAACTCATTATATATACCTCATTTCCTATAGAAATAATTTCATTTATGATCATAACATATTCTGAGTTAATTTTATAAATTTGGGGAATCATTAATCAATAAGTAGTATATGGGGTACCGTCAGGAAAATGCGGTAATCTTTACTATGAAAATCAGTAGTATTTAAAGTATTCTAAGAAGAAAAGTTAAGTGGAAAATTACCTTGAATACTTGATATCTGAATTCAGTAAACAAAGTATTCAACGTATTCAATGTAGTGATGTCTTGTCAATGAGAAGACATCGAATATCCATGCTTTGGTAAACCGTACAATTTTATGCATGTCCGGGTAGAACTAAGGCATTTACTACTTATAGAGAACGCCTTAAGGCGTTGTTTTAGTTGCCTTCAGTCTACAAATGATTGTAGAATTTAAAGCTGCGTGGTTCGTTATCAAGACAATTACGTCGTGTTTATGTCTTCAATGTAAAATCCTTATTAAATCAAGTTTTTTTTCTCTTTGGTATAGATAAGCGCGTATTTACAACGTTCAGGAAATTCCAAATTAAAAAGCCCAATTTCTCTGCAAATTAGAATAGAGAAAATGGGCTTTTCCGTTACTTTATTAAAGCGCCCTATAATGGAACAACTTCTAATAGCCTAGTTTAGTGAACAACACATTATTCATATGGTTGAAATTCAATTGATTTTGCTTGATACATTTTGTCTCGATATTCATAGACAATCACAATTTCCCCAATATAGTGTGGAGGAGAAACCTGACCCGCAATCCTGGCAACAAGCTGATTGTTTTCTACTGCATACTTAACAATGCTGCCAAAACCTACTTCATCAAATACGTTTTCAGGCTTAATATTTACTGAACCTATATCTACACGATGATGCTTGTCTTTAATAGTTACTATAGCTTCCTTAGGAGTTAAGGTAGTCTGGACATTTTTTGCAATGATTGCTAACGGATTATCAACAAGTACCCCAATCAATCCACCATCATATCTATAAACATAAACTTCTTCATCTCTAGCACCCGTACCATAACCTTTGTTTAAGATTATGATTAATTCTTTCTTTTCATCTTTATTGATGTCTTCGTAATATATTTGTGGGGCGTAAGAAGGGTTAGTAACGTTCATCCAAAAGGGTCTTGAGTAAAGTTCTCCTTTAAAATGAATTTTGAAGTCTTGATATAACCCATCCATTTTCTTAGCATACAAGGATATATTCTCTTTACTTGACTTTGCAACAATATTATAACCTTTAATTGTTGCCCCTGCTTTATTAGTGGCAATAACAAAAAGAAATGCCATTATTATAATAATGTATCTTTTCATTAGTTCAACACCTCATTTTAGTGTTCCCTAAGATGCAGGAGGGTATTGGTCCAGAGCAGAGCTTTTCTTCTAATTGTTCCCATTTATCTCGGTTCATGGACAATCCCCTTTTTTAAAAAAATGAGATAAAACTGTTACCAAATTGTTCCTTGCAATTAACTAAACTGTAAACAAGCAATGATATATTAAATGCGTTTACTTGAACTGTACCTAGCAGTTCCAAACATAATTTCCCTTTAGCACGATAACATGAAGCCCGGTCAGAACAGCCGGGCTTCCACCTATTTAAATATAGGGGTAGCGTCAGGAAATATGGTTTTACAACGTTAAGCGAAATTCCAATATTAAAAAACCCAATTCCTCACAAAAATTGAGAAATTGGGCTTTTTTCGTTACTCCATAAACGCGCCCGATTGCGGAATAAGAAAAACTATTAATTCAACGTATGTACATTTACATTAAATGTAGTTAAAAAGAAAATAATAACAATAATGGACAATCCCCATGCTAATAATGGATGCTTATGATGAATAGGGAGCATAGTAAAAAGAATGATGTCAAGCAAAAATGACCACCACATGTTCCAACCATTAAAGTGTTCTATTAGCCCGAACACATGAAGACCAAGAAGCTCCGCAAGAACATATATAATCGCCCAAAATATAATAAAAGAAATTTGTTTGATTTTCTTCTTAGGAAAGTGAAACAAATATATAATAACCGTTGCAGGATATACCGTTATCATAATCCATAAATTTACTAATGTATGATTAGGGAAAATCCAATATTTGTTATAGCTCCACATTGGGTGATTATACGTTAACACGTTATAAAGTAAATCTCCCATAATCAAGAATAGAATAGTTGGATAGTATTTTCTTAAATTTCTCCAGTCTCCAAATCTCCATCCTATAAATAAAAACATTATCCCGAAAGCAACAATCATTTTGACCAAGATCCTTCCAATTTTGTATATACGCACTTATTAAAATGCGTTATTCAACTAAGAATAAATTATACAAAATTGTAAACGGTTACCATTTGATTTTAACAAAAATGTAATAATATAATTTTCACCAATTAGAAACAGCGTCAGGAAAATACAAAAAATTACAACGTTAAGGATATTACAGTATTAAAAGTCCCAATCTCTCAGTGTGACAAATAAGAAATTAGGATTTATTTACTCAACAATGGCACCCGATTGTGGAAGATTATTGCTTAAATCCTATTAAGTCAAGCCCCCTTTCCTTAAATCCATTACTTCACATATTCTAATCTGATAAAAAATAAATAAAAAGATGATACCTTTTAAGGCATCATCCCTTAGAATATTAAACTTGATTCGACTTTAAACCTTAAAGTTTATTCTTGATTAATTGCACTTTCATCCATATAAGCAACTTCCCATAAATGACCGTCTAAATCCTGAAATCCCCATATATACATAAATCCATGATCTTGAGGCTCACTAAAAGATTTACCACCAGATGACAATGCCTTATTTACTATCTCATCCACTTGATCCCGACTTTCAGCTGAAAAGCTGAGAATTGCTTCGGCAGAAGTAGTAGTATCCACAATTTCCTTCTTACTAAATCCTTTGAAACGTTCTTCAATCATTATCATAGCAAAGATGTTGTCACTGATGATCATACAAGATGTGGTCTCATCGGAGAATTGTGGGTTGAACTCAAAACCTAGCTCCTTGAAAAAATTGGTGGACTTGTTCACGTCTTTTACTGATAAATTGATAAAGATATTTTTGGATGTGAATGCCATTTTTTATTACCTCCTGTGGAAATTATTGTACAAAAAACCGGCAGGCGCCGGCTTTTTTTATATCAACGATATCAGCTCTTTTGAGCATTCATTGCTTCCCATTCTTCTTTGCTAGGACCATATACGCCAGGAACTTTCAAGTCGGCTTGTCTCATAAGGACAGACAATTGTCCGCGATGATGAGCCTGATGTTGAATTAGCAGACGGAAAACAGCTTGAACTGGCATGTCCATTCCAAATACATTGACCATTTTGTTCATTTTTTCATCTGAAACCTGTTCAGAAAATGCTTGTGTTAACCGCTGACTTACTGTTTTGTAGGTCTCGCTGATTTCAGCAGCTGATGTCGGTGCCTCTTTTTGAAGATCAGGAATCTCAAATTTTAATCCAACCTGTGAAGGAAAGTAGTAAGCTGCTCCAGTAATGTGCCAAGCCAAGCTTCCAATGCTGTATAATCCTGGAGAAACGACCTGATTCAACGATTCATCCGTAAGCACATCCAGCACTTTTTGGGTAACAGCTGCTTCTTGTTTCCATTCGTTTAAGAAATCATTTACTGATGTAAACATTCCATCCCCTCCTTAAATTAGTAATTTTGTCTTTTTTTAACAAGGTTTTCAAATTCATTGTATCATGTTCAGCTAACCATCGCCTCTCTCAAAGGCTTATTATTCGAAGGGTATTTTGCTATTCTTGTAAACCCTTATTCAACAATCTGGCCCGATTGTTGAATAACACTTGGTAGTTAATTTGGATGTTTATGTTAAAAAATGGAGATTGTGAAGGGATGTACTTAAAGTAACGGAGGAGTTGAGGAAAAAACATAATAGACTTTAATTATAGAAATCCTTTTTTACTTAATTCGATTAAGATGTCTAGGTTTATCTAATCTCAAACCTCTTTTTTTGCTTTCATTTAATAAAAATTCAATACAGTAATTACCTAGTTTTTGTTCAACCGCTTTTCTATAAAATCGACCAATATAACTAGAAAAAAGCGGGGCGACCCGCTTCTTTTTTCTCCCAACTTTTCCCTATATTAAAGATTAAAAACGAATCATTACTTTTTATTACATTCGACTCTTTATATGAATCTTCTACATAATATTACAAATATATTACATTTTTCATAGTTTCGTTCTTTTTAGTCAATTTCAATTTAAACTATTATTAAGCCCAAATAATTTTAGGCAAGAAAAGGTGATTATGTTATGAAAAGGAAAACATTAAAATATTCGGTATCGGTTGCCGTTTTAACCGCTATGATACAAGCAACCCCTACTTTTGCAAGTCCAATAGATTCACCCGTTACACAAGGACAAATTAATGCCATAAAAGGACAAATCAATGCGACACAAGGACAAATTGATATCCTTGAAACAAAGACTCAACAATTAGACAACCAAATTATCATCGGAATGGATAAAAGCCAAAAACTAATCGATGGTATTAAAGCACAACAAGGACAAATTGAAGGAACAAAGGCTGAAATTGAAAAAGCCAAAAAAGACTTAGAAACTCGCAAACAGTTCTATTCTTCACGAATAAGAAGTATTCAGGAACAAGGACAACCGCCCATTATCACTTACTCGGAACTTTTGCTTTCGTCAAAAGACATATCCGAGTTTTTAACTCGCTCTACTGCTATTATGGAAATTCTTCAAAGTGATTCAGACATAATGACTACTTTAAATGAAAAAGAACAAACGTTAAAAGACGCAGAGCAACAATTACATAACGAATTAGACAAGTTAAAAAAGAATCAGGATGAATTAGCTTCTGAACAAAAAAAGATTGAAGCAGATAAACAAGAAGTTGAAAAAGAATTGGCAGATTCGAAAAACACTTTACAGCAACAACAGGGTCAATTGACTCAACAACAAGCACAGCAATTGGCTCAACAACAAGCAGAGCAACTAGCACAACAATTGGCTCAACAACAAGCAGAGCAACTAGCACAACAATTGGCTCAACAAAAGGCACAGCAACAAGTACAACAACAGGCTCAACAACAAGCACAGCAACAAGCACAAAAGCAGGCACAACAACAGGTTCAACAAAAGGTTCAACAAAAGGTTCAACAACAAGCTCAACAATCTTCAGGAAATAGTTCATCAGGAAATAGCACGTCAACTTCATCGATTGACAGTAACACTGCATCTTTTTCAACATCTGCTAGTGCAAGTCAGGTTATTGCGTATGCTGAACAGTTTTTAGGTGTTCCATACGTTTGGGGTGGTACAAGCCCTAGCGGATTTGATTGCTCGGGGTTAATGCAATATGTATTCCTACATTCTGCAGGAATACAGCTTCCAAGGCTGGCACAAGACCAACAAAATGTTGGAACAAGAATTTCTCCCTACGATGTACAAGCAGGAGATTTAGTATTTATGGGTGACCCTGCTTACCATGTCGGTATGTACATTGGAAATGGGCAATGGATAGAAGCCCCTGAAACGGGAGAAGTGGTCAAGATTGCGAATTATAATCCTGCACATTTTTCAAGTGCCTCAAGAATATTGCGTTAGGGGTAATCAATTTTTTTGTAGGGCAAAATCAAATAGAGAAAGACCAAGCACAGAAATTTCAAAAAATACATGAGGGAAATCTAAATTTATTTGAGTGATGGTACGGTAATGAAGATGATGAGAGATGTTAGTATATTAAGGGTAAGGTGCTATCTCCTTACTTTTACTTTTCCTTCCGATTCTTTCCTAGGTGAAAAGAGTACTGATATGAACGAAACTGTCAAGGCCCCCCTACAAGATCTTCAACAATCGCGCCCGATTGTTGAATGCGATAACTGGAGTTTTTAACTTTATTATCATAAAACAGTTAATATCAAAAATTAATCTCTACTTTTTATAAAGTAGACTTTTCTATGCAATTATCGTAACAAAAACGTTCGTTTTTCAAAGGCCCGTTAGTTGCCTTGATTACAACTTCGATTTTTAACTATTTTTCCAGAACTAATTTTTTAAATATGAAAGCAGTTTGTCAGCAGGGGCAAGAGGTCCAAATGATTTCATCTTAATGTGATTACTAATGGATGAACTTCTTGACAATATTTGAACTGAAAGATAAGATTAATGTAACAGAACCCCACACGCCTCTTAACAATGCGGACCAAGTGGGGTCATTTTATTTCAAGGAGAAAATTAAATTGGAATCCGAAAATAATCACCCCAATATGAAGCCTCCTACTACTTTTAAAGAACAAGTAGCATTATATAAAAGTAGAAAATCGCACGTTGAGAATTCTGAAAATGCAGAAAAGACTTTACAAAGAATAAATTATTATCGTTTATCTGCTTATGGCCTCACTTTTAAAGATCATTTTAATAAAGATGAATTTATTAGTGGTTCATCGTTTAATCAAATGCTTTCGTTATATGAATTTGACAGACGGCTTAGACTGCTCCTTATGGGTGTATTAGAGACCATTGAAATAGCCTTCCGAACACATATCTCCTATGAAATAGCACATAAATATGGGCCACTTGGCTATAAAGATAAAGAAAATTTCAAAGATGAAAAGTTTCACCAGGAATCTCTAAATGAACTGGAATCATTGATTAGTAAAAGTCGCAAAGGCGAATTGTTTATCGAACACCATTTTCAAAAGTATGGTGGTAAAATTCCAGTATGGGCAGCAATAGAAGTTACTTCTTTTGGATTCCTTTCTAAGTTTTATCGGAATCTTAAAGAGGATGTTAAAAGGAAAATAGCTAAAACTTATTATAATGTACCGTATTTTTATTTAGAAAGTTGGCTTCAAACATTATCAAATGTCCGAAATGTTTGTCCCATTATGGTCGGTTGTACAACAAAAAACTTACGTTTAAACCTCGATTATTTAAAGAAGAAGTAAATCAATTTGATAATTGGCATATTTTTGCTGCCATTTATATTACTCAAAGATTGTTAACCAAAACTGAAGGAACCAGATTTATTACCGACCTAGAAGCACTTATTTTGGAATATGAAGACTGCATAGATTTTTCTCATATTGGTTTAACTTCCAATTGGATAGAACTATTATCTAAATTAAATAGTAAAAAAATATAGAGATTTAGCAAACTCTCTATTCAGTTTATTGACAAAAGGCATTCCGAATTAGCCTATTCAGGTGTCTTTTATCTTTTTATACTCTATTTTTCTTTTAAGCCGACCTCTCCGAGGTCGTTTTTTATACCATTTCTGGCCTACACCATGTCCAGTTGGCTATTTTCCTTAAGGATTGTCCATCGCATACTATGCTCCGTTTTTGATTTAATATATAGATAACCAGAATTGATGATTCCTAGAATCTCTGTAGCTAATAAAATTCCCTCTACCACATTTATATGATGAATAATCCACCCCATTGTTTGAGTTGCATATGGATTTGATGGCCCTGTAGATGCAAAAACTGGAACAGGAATACCAACTAATAATAAAGCCCTAAATAGCTAATTTTTTTCATTTACATCGCTACTTATAAAAAAGGTAAATATTCTGTTCTTTTTATACTTTAAAAGAGTCAAATTAGAAGTAAAAAAAGAGGTAGTTCCTCTTTTAAGATAGAAAGTTATGTATTCTTTTGATATTAATATTAATCAATTTTTTATTATATTTTATTGATTAAGTCCCGAAAAGTACTTATAGAGACTTTTTCACTGCCAAGTATATAATAAGATATTTGATATGTTTAACCAGCAACAGGGTCCTCAAAGTTTCAATGGACTTCACAATTTGAACTTTGGGAATCCTATTGTAAATCTATAAAAATTAGACTTCTACCCATTAAAACAGTCAAATTACATAAAGATTAATATTTCCTATTAATAAAGAAATAAAAGCCTGTAAACAATAATAGTTGTTTACAAGCTATTGTGAAAAGCCATCTTAAAATTATTATCTATTCTAATTTTCAAAAGGTCGGTTTTTCTTCAAACACTTTAGGTGTATATGTCCTATTCTTTTTCATCGTTAAAATAATTCCCTGTGTATTTATATACCGCAGCTACCTCCAATGTTAAGCTCAAGCCCTCGCTAGTTTAACAAGAATTATATCCAATCTAAAGTTAAATAATTGATGAGCGATTAGGGTTACATAAGAATTCAGGACCCATATCTTACTCCATCCATAAATCAATAAAACAACTAAAGTTTTCATTTTTTTGAATAAATTCTTTTTCAGATGGATGAATTGGTAATAACCATAATAACTCTGTCTTTTGCTTTTCAAAAAAATCCAGCAATCGAGTTGAATCGGCAGCTTCAATTATGGGAGGACATACTAAAAGAGTGTTCATTCTGAAAGCAGAAACAGGTTCAGAATTAGAAGTCGTATGTCCATAATCATATGGAATATCTTCGATAAAAGGGTATTGTGTTAGCCCCACCATTACATCTAGTATTTCCTTATTTTTCTCCTCATTTAACCATATTAGTTCTACTTTTATACCATTAACCATTGTTTTGCTCGACATTCCCAAAGTGATATAGGTCCAGACAGGTCTTTCATTCTGTGGTGGGAATTGCAAAACATAAAAACCATTCTTTTTTGTCTGGATTTTCTCCGGCTGCACCTGTTGTATTGTTTCTCCAAACCAATTACATTCATAAATCTTATCTGGTTGTCCAAAGCTTTCAATATAGTAACCTAATGTTGTTTGTGGATCATATTTTTTTAAACGTCCCCAAAAGACCATATAAGCTTCCCTTTCCTACGATACTTAGTAAATATTATATCTTAAAAAAGCCCCTATTTCTTGTTCAACTAACCTGCTTCGTTAGTTCAAGTGAAACATTTCACAAAGTACTTTCCGCTAGTCGTTTTTTAGGTTTTATAAAATAAGTTAAATGATTGTGGAATAACTCTGGTCAAAACCAACATTTACCATTTTGATGAAAAACATTGGCAAAAACATAATAATACCACAATAAATAATAATGTCACTAATAACAGTTTTTTGTTTTAATTTTCTCCATTCCAACTCCATCAATTTAATCACTTTTACCACCTCCATGGATTTGATCATAAAAATAGTCTTCCAATGTGCTTGAATGTTTTTGTATTTCTTCTATATCAATATCATGAAGAATTAATACTTTTGAAATCTCACTTTGAGATAGGGTTAAATCATAAATCCGAATTCTCTTGTCTTGTACAATCTTCATATTGAAAATATGGAGTTCATGTTGGAGATTCCTCATAAAATAAAGTACTATTAAATTAATATTGTTTTTCAAAAATTTATCATGTTGCTACCAAGTGGCTCGTTTTTTGGTAAAAACCCATCATACAGTTTTGTGAAATTTAGATCAGAGGAAGAATTAAGAGTAATTTAAAATTATTATTCCCACAGATCTATTAGAAGGAGGATATTATGAGCGAAAATATTAAAACTTATGGAGCTGAAGGTATCAAAATATCTTGGAAACCCAATATTTGCAAACATGCAGCAGAATGTGTAAAGGGATTGCCAAGTGTATTCAATACCCAGAAAAGTCCTTGGGTATCACCACAGAATGCAACAGCTAAAAAAATCATGGAAGTGATTGATCGTTGTCCAAGCAGAGCACTTACTTATGAGCAAAAATAAACAGAACTAAAAAAGTTAGGAGAATGAGGAAATGACTGAAATTAAAATGGGCAAGAATGAATTCTATATTGAGGAATCTAATGAAATTATTGCAAGAATTCAATTTATCCCAAGCGGAAAAGATGTAAATGGAAGAAATTTAATTATTGTAAACCATACAGTTGTATATGAGGGACATAATGGTCGTGGATTAGCCAAAGAATTAGTAAACAAGATAGCTGAATATGCAAGAGATGAAAACTTATATATTATTCCTGTATGTCCTTACGCAAAAAGTGTTCTTGAAAGTAAGGAAGAGTATCAAGGTGTACTAGCAAATTGATGCCATTTTATTATATATGCGTTGAATCAACTACACTTAACTGGACAAAAAAATAAGGTCAAGCTTAGACTAATCACTAAATCAGGGCATACTGCTAATTAGTATAAGAGATCCAGTGAAGAAGCTACGATAACGAGACAACCATTTTTTTAAAATGCCTAGAGATTAAATAAAAACACCGACATTCAAATCGGTGTTTTTATTGATTTATTTATAATTGGACATTAAACAATTGTCTTAACCTACTGGTGCCTTCGTATACCATTGCAGCATCCCAAAAACGCATCTTTCCTTGATAGCCGTGCAGATAATAAGAGTACTCAATAAACTCCTCATTAACTCTAACAGGATCTGCTACTTTTATTCTTAATTCCTTCATTTTTGATTTTAAATCAACCAATTGCCTTCGTAATTCCTTTAATTTGGACTCAATTAAATGCTGATATGCTTCGGGAATTTTAAATTTCAATGTTAAAGCTGCTTGATAGTCGTTTTCAAGAATTTGAATGAGATAGGTCGTGTAAATGTAATTCAAAAAGTGTTTTCAAGAAGTATTGAGAGAACATTGGAAATTGCCTTGGAATCGAAAAAAGGAGGGGCCACAATATAATTTAGGCCCTCGATTGAGGGCTAATTTTTTCTTTAACCCCCTAAGGAGCATAGATTATCTTAATCTTACTCCACTAAAGCACCATTTTGCTTAAGTACATTTTTTCACAATCTAAATCATTTATTTTATAAATTATTGGTAGCATGTCTGAGGCATACAAAGAAACTAATGGTCTAGTGCCATAAATTATCATTTGATAAATTAACGTAATTGTAATAACGATTTTATTACCATGCACTAATCAAGCTCCTAAAAATATTCAAAGAATGGAATCAAGCAAAGGGTGGATTCTACCGGATTTTATTTAAATTATTAATGTTTTTTTTGGGGGGTGCCAATCATAGGTGAACCCTATTTTTCTATTCTTCTTAAACTAAAGATGAAGGACCATTAAATACCTGGAACTTCGGGTGAGTTCAAGCTGAGAATGCTATTAAAACAATAATACATTAACGAGAATAGGTGTTAAAACTGCCCATACAATAATTTTAAAAATTGTTTTTTTATCAATTTTCATCAAAATGTACCCTTTTTTTTGTTTCGACAAAAGGATGCATTTTCCTTCCTATTTAAAAAGCACCCTCGAAAGGATGCTAAAAATTTATTAATCCTAATTCAAATAATTTTTGTTTTGGAATACAAATAACTTCATTTTTATCAGATACTTTCACAAATACATTTTCTATTCCTAAACTATTAATTATTTTCCCTTCAATTTCTCTCATGATATCAGGGTCTAATTCAGATATTTTATCCCCAATTCTCCATTTATCAATAGTTCGTATATGCTCAAGCATAACAACTGAATCATCTTCAAGATTATATTTATGTTTATCTAAATAAACATGTGTTGGAAATCCTTTTTTCTTAAACTTTGATGTTATTATTGCTACAATCACTGTACTGGAATATTTATTCCCAATATCATTTTGAATTACTAATGATGGCCTGTACCCTAATTGTTCATGACCAATTCCCGGAGAAAACTCCGTCCAATAAATCTCACCACGTTTTATGTCATTCAACTTTCTTCCTCTCCCTTCATTTACTCACATCGACAAAAGGAGATAATTTCCTTCCATGTAGAGTTTTCAATGAATGTTGTCATTGATATGTTGATATTAATCTCTAAAAATCAATCTAAAATTTATATTGGTCTAATCTCATTTTTATATATATAATAAAAACAAGAAAACAAAGAAAGCGTTTACATAGTGTAGCCACATCGCTACTTATCATATAAAAGGGATGATTTAAGATGAGCCGAATGGAAAGAGATTTCAAAGTAAAGCATTTATTAGAAAAACAAAAATTCAATGAGAAAGAAATTGCCGTGATGACAGATTCACAGATTGAATATTATCACTGGCTCTATTTTGAAGATTCTGTTTATGATTATATGTAAGTAGATTAACTAACAAAAATCTCTAAAACCTCTGTTGAAGTATTGTCTTCATTTTTGATGGGGGTTTTTCGTTGTCAAAATACCGAAATATCGAATTATTTCCTTTTTCCTATTCTCTCTAAGGAGTACCACCAGCAAAACGCGAATTTACAACGTTAAGGAAATACCAAAAATAAAAAGGCCAATTCTCATTAAAATTGAGAAATTGGCCTTTTTCATTAACTACATAAAAGCGCCCTTTAATGGAATAACTAAAATATGTCTCAATCCTAAAATCACTTAATTGTTCTTTCACTAACGCACCCTATAGTTTAAGTACAAAACTTCACAATCTTAATAGTCCAGAGCAGATATTCTCTTTTTATTATGGTCTTGGAATTCTTAACAGTTTGTTGCCTAATAACATTTCTCAATTATTTTTTCTTAATAAATTCTTTCCAAGATGATATAACAACTGGTATTCCGAATATAAACACAGTTGCTAAGCCAATAATCTTTATAAAAACAATAATATGTTAATAATTTCTCTGAAAAAATCAATTATAGCAAAAGGGATTAGTTCTAAATCGGGTTATTTGAAGAGCTTACTATAAATTCAGAAGTTGATGTAGATATTGAAAAAAGTAACCAACCAGCTAATGCAGCTATGTTTTAACTTATCTTCAATACTTATTTGAGATTGAGAAGTTAAATCAAGAACCGACTCAAACTGGGCTTCCTTCACAACAAATCCGCATTTTCCTGCCCATCTTTTAGATTCAGGATTGTTTTCATTTACGATTGTCTGTATCCCCTTAGGTTTGGCATCTATTACTGAATTCCAAAGAACCGATTCGATAATTCTGCCAAACCCTTGCCTCTGATATTGCACATCTACAAAGATTTTTTCAAAAAGGAAACCTAGGGGAATGTTGAAGGTACTCTGCAACAAAAAATACTTGAATCAATTTAAATATGTAAAAAAATCCAGCTAAAATTTACTGGATTTTTTTGTCTATATTTTAATTCGTATTATCTGTTCCTTCGGCATAATCCCAAGTTACATAATTTAATTCAATTTCTCTACCTTGAATTGCACTTACATCTGCTGTCATTGTAAACTTTTGACCAATTCCAATATGTTCAGTATAAACCATAGTTGATTTAGCAATTTTAACTCCATTTTTATCATAAATAAAATAATCAATATATAAATCCTTTAATGCTTTACCACTGGTATTTATCATTGTATAACTTTTTTTGAAGGTTGTTTCATTTTTTATTACATCAATTTTTGCATTATTAACCATATCCCAAAGTTTATCTCCAAATTCCATATCTTCTACTTTTTGTTTAATTTCTGCTATTTCTTTTTTTTGTGCTTTTATTTCTGCTTTTGCTTTTACTTCTTTTATTGCTTTTTCTTCTAAGCTTGAAGCTAATTTGTGATTTTTAATTCCTAATTTGTGAATTTTAATTCCTTGATAAATCCCAATACTTAACAGAAAAATTGAAATAATAACAAGTATAATACTAAAAATATTCTTTTTCAAAAATCATTCCCCTTTTTAATATTTTAAATATTCTGATAATAACATTTAAAATTAATGTTTGAAGGTCTCTAAATTTATGGGTTTAATATTAAATTGATTTATTATTTGCAATACACACGGCGAATCTTCTTTCATAACCATATCACGAATTACCATTTCCATAGCATTCCCCCATACTTTTAAGATTTAACTTATTATTATTTGTAATGGAAAGACAAAAGACCTATTTAATCCAATAAATTTGCTAATAACCCTTTCTGGAATTAAAAAATATTTCATTTAATTAACAACTTATTGTTAAACTAAACTCCCTCAATAAAGAAAGCGAAATCTCCCGATTTCTCCGTTTTTCTTAGATTTTCATAGTGGTTTACATTGGGTTAATCGCTTAATAGTAGGGTGTAAATTACTGAAAAGGATAAATCTGGACCCTTTGAGAAAAAAGACTTATAGCCCACTAACCAATAACTTACAGAAATTGGTGGATGAGTTAAAATATGATCGCACTGGTGGATGTCCACATTTCTCATGGAGGTCAACCCTCCCATGCCTCACAGAGTCTTCGCTCTCAAATTCCTTCGTCCAACCTTTCCATGAGGTGGATGTCAGCCATGCTGCCCCACAGGGTCCTTTGCCCGTAATTTAGTTGCTTTGCCGACTAATCCGTGCTTCAAATATACCCAAAGCTATAAAACTCGTCGTAGCTACTATTGAATCAAATCTAAAACAGAATCAAGCGACCATTTCTACCTTCTTTGATACTGACAAATGAGGAATATCCTTTAACATCTTTTCTTCACTAAATTCAAATTGCTTTTTACCTATGCTAAAGAAAATACGGATCAGTTTATTACATAAAGCAATAATAGACTGCATTTTCTTTAATGGATTATCAGAACGTTGTGTATAGTAAGCGTGTAATGCTTTAAAAGCTGAATTTTTTGCGACTAGAATCATACAAACTCTAAACAACAGAGCCCTTAGTTTCTTCCGGCCCCTCTTTGTAATTGTCGTTTTTCCTTTGTGCTTACCGGATGTATTTTCTTTTAAACTTAAGCCAGCCAGCTTAATAATTTGTCGGGGATGAAAATAATCATTTAGATCACCTACTTCCGCAAAGAAACCGGCGACCGTATCCCTTCCAACCCCTTTAATGGCCAACATTTGTGGTACACCTGGTATTTCATCAAGTAAAATATCTATTTTTGCATCTAATTCTTCGAATTTAATCTGGATTAATTCATATTTATCAAGTAATGTTTTCAGCTCCAATTTAGCCATATCAGAGCCCTGCCGAAGTCCGATGGACTTACTGGCTGCTTGCTTTAACTCTCGAATCTTATTAAGCCCCACACTCCGGGTAACGGCTTTTCTCAGGTGGGTGAGCAGTTCTTGTTCAGAAAAATTTATTATTTCATGCGGTAAGGCATATAGTTTCAAGAATTGTATTGCCGTCTTGCCTTCCCACTTCTTAAAGACTGTAAGAAATTCTGGAAAGTACCGATCAATCCAGTTATGAACTTGGCCTTGAACCGTCTGGAGGTCATCCGTTAAAAGATCACGTATTTTCTTAGCCACCCGGAGTTCGGCATAAACTCCTTGTGGTATTGTAGGTTCGGCGTATCTTCCGTCTTTGACCAGCTGGGCAATTACTTTGGCATCTTTCACATCATTTTTAGTTGGTGAATTATCATCAAGTTCCTTGCTTTTCTTAACGTGCAAGGGATTTACCACTACAAACTTAATCTCATTTTCTTTCAAAATGTGAGCCAGGTTGAACCAATAATGGCCTGTCGGCTCCATCCCAACCACCACTTTATCCATGCATTGTTCTTTCTTTGTTTCTGAAATCCACTTAAGAAAATGACAGAATCCGTCTTTTGTGTTTTCAAAATAACAAGGGGATCCGAACTCAATTCCTCTAAAGTCCTGGGCACGTGCCACATGCTTGAATTTAGCGATGTCGACTCCTATAATAAGTGTTTGAGAAGTAATTTGAGCAATTCTCTTATTTTGGTTATAATTCATTTTAGGCCTCCTGGTATTTGAGTGTTGTCCTTTTCGCTGGCCAGCTTCGGGACTCTCTCATTCTACCAAGAGGTTATTTTTTTGTTCAAACTCCATTTTCCTTCATTACAGGAATGCTGCCCCTTTAGCTGAATAAGAAAAAGCCACCAAATTGGCAGCTTAATGTTTAACTCTTGCACCCGTTAGTTCAAGAAGGTGTCATAATAAATTCTTCTTCATAACGATCATATTCTCATTTATTGAGTAGTCATTTTTTAGATAAAACGCTTCCGCAAGCCCTCCATTTGCAGTTAATAAATAAAGACTCTGAATATCTCTTTTCTTTAGTTCATCTTCTAAACAAAGAAGCAGTTTTGAACCATAACCTTTGCCTTGAATTTGATTATTTACACAGAGTTCAGCCAAATAAAAAGTTAATCCTGTATACGATTTTTTACTATTTCCTGCAATGAATCCAATTAAATTGCCATTATCGTATAATAAAAAGCTAAGGAATTTAGGTGTATTTAGTAAATCAGTGAGTCTTTCTTTAGCAGTTTGATATGTCCAAGTTTCATTCCAAGGTTCACTATTAAAAACGTTAATATAGAGTTCAATACATTGTTCCATTTTATCAATTGTAATTGGTACTATTGTTTCTGCCACAATTAAACGCCCCTTTTAGAATCTCTCCTTCATAATTCTAGAAATCATTATGAAATCCTTCCTTATTGCTTCTTACACTAACCTGCCCCGTTAGAATTCCTGTAGAAAGCTAATTATCAACTTTGAAAAAAATTAGGTCCCTCAGTAAGATATGAGTATAGACACCACTCTAACTCAAAACCTTAAGGAGGAACCCTAATATGAAGTTTAAGATGCAAGACAAACAAAATCAACTAATTGAAAGAATTTCAGATAAACACCTTGTGGTCGGTGTGGATATCGCCCAAGAATTACACGTAGCTAGAGCTGTAAATTTCCGTGGAATAATCATAGGTGATCCTCTTACATTTGAAAATAACGAAGAGGGATTTGTTAGATTACTACAATGGATTAACCAGTTAAAAACCTTAAAAGGATTTACTTCTACAATAATCGGCATGGAACCTACAGGACATTACTGGCTTAATCTATCAAAATGGCTATATGACCAAGATATTGAGGCAGTAACTGTTAACCCACATCTCGTAAAAAAGAATAAGGAAAACCGAGATAATAGCCGTTCGAAAAGTGACAAAAAAGATGCTCTTGTTATCGCTGATATGGTCAAGAATGGTTACTATTCCTTTATTCGTCCACTTCAGAGGTCTTTGAAAAACTAAGAGTTTTAATGTCTAACCGTGACATGACGGTTAAACGACTTGTCAGTGCGGTCAATCAAATCAACCGTTGGGTCGATATTGTTTTCCCCGAGCTTCGGCAGGTATTTAAAGATGTTAAAGGCAAAGGGGCAATGGCAACTCTACGATTATTCCCTACACCACTTGAACTTCGTTCAATGAAGGCAACAGATATCGTTGTAGGGTGGAAAAACCAAATGAAGAGACAACCAGGGTTAAGAAAAGCACAATTCTTAATTGAATTAGCTATGCATTCAGTCGGAACTCGACAAGCACATGGTGCTTATAAACTACACCTGGAACAATTGATTGAAGAGTTTGATTTAGCAACCACTCAACTCGAGCGAGTTGAAAAGGAAGTCACGGAAGTCCTTAAACAAATACCTTTCGCAAGAAAGTTACTTGCAATTAAAGGGATTAGCGAAATTGCCCTCGCTGGCATTTTAGGGGAATCAGGAGATCTAAGTGGATTTGCACACGGCAATTCATTATTGCGTCATGCTGGGTTGCACCTTGCAGAGGCTAGTTCAGGTAAATGGAAAGGTCAAATTGTCCTCTCCAAACGTGGAAGATCTCGTTTACGGCGCTTCTTGTATCTAGCGACTATGAGTCTTGTCATGAACAACCCTGATTTTAAAGAGCTACACGCTAATAATGTTAAAGTTAAAAAGATGAAGAAAATGAAATCAATTATGAAACTAATTCATAAACTCGCAAGAGTATTAGTAGGAATGGCTAGAAAGAATGATTACTATCGTCCTGAGAAGGTACAACCTATAATTTCAATAGCTGCCTAATATTATATTGATAAAAAAATAAGTTCTTTAAGTTTAATGCCTTTCGAGTATTGGCTTATTCGTAGGATTTCAAAGAAAGTACGAGTACCGGATTTGTTGAGCAAAAGGGCTCAGACCCATTCCGTTAGAAAGACCGGCCTCTACCACTTGGATAGGTGTAACGAAGGAATGAGAGGGTATTGACCCGTTGAGACATGGGAGTGAAAACCTCCAGGGGTAGCGTGGAGAATACGTACATTATATGGAAAATATTGGAGTCGTTAATACCTCCTTTATTTAAGTACGCCTTCATGTGCCAAAATAATCTAAACTCATTCAATCAATCCCCTACTATTCTTTCAAGTGATTTGAAATCCTGCGAATAAGTGAGTATTCGAGAGAAAATCGTATCTAACTGAGGGAGCTCAATAAATAATGACTGCCCTTTTATGGCAGCCAATTGTTTAAGGAAAGCACCCGTTTGTTTAAGTGTAATTCTTCACAACCAACACCATTGTATTGATGAAATTAATTATGCATATCAAAAAATTTTTATTTAGGTTTACAAAACGATACACATTTCTAGAGGGGTAATTATTTGTTCCAATATGCTTTTGCTTCCTCCTCAAGAACTTTTAATCTTTTATAATAATCAGGAAACTCGTTAAGATGAGCCAATGCAATTTTCCCAGTAATTAGAGGGTCATCCCCAGTAACATTAGTTTGGCTTGATTGTTTTCCGTGTTCAAGTTCAGTATTTACTCCCATCCAAAACTCATCTAAATTAAACTTACTTTTAGTAAAGTCAATACCTAAAAGTAAAGCTATTGCTGCTGCTTCCTCTTTAGAAAAGCTACTTCTGACCCTATTTAAACTATTCGATGCAATATTATTAGTTGTAAACCTAGTTGGATATTTGTTAAGTAAATTTCTATTTGATAAATGAGTAAAATCCATACAATAGTTAGAACAATTAATGAAGTGATTCATATACGGAAAATAATTATAGTAGTACACATAATTCACTCCTAAAACAGTAGTTACCAATAACATATGTTAATTACTGGTTTATGAGCAAGTAATCCTAAAAACTAAACAAACAATGAATTCACAAAAAATACGACTTGGCTTATTAAACTAAACTGCCTTAGTGGAACAAGAAAAAGAGCCGCAGCTACGACTCTTTGTTAAACTCAAGCACCCGTTAGCTTAACAAGGTATGTATAGATTATTTTTCAACTTTAATGTATGTTCATTCGAATATAGGACGCATAAAGCTTCTCTCATAACTTAAAATACATTTAGTCTCTTCTGCAAATTTATATGCTTCTTGACATTCTGCATCCAATGCCATTTTTACTCGGTACTCTTCATATGCTGCTAAACTTGGGAAAGTGAATAATGCATAAGCAATATTATTAGCACCCTCATGTGGAAGGAAATAACCCTGATGTGTACCGCCTAATTTATTAACTAATCGAATCCACATCTTACCGTATTCCTCGAACTCATTTAATTTATATGGGTCAATAACATATTTCAAATAGCATGTAACCATTTTAATCCCCCAAAAAAATCTATTTTTTTCCATCATAACATATAATTCGACTAACCTGCCCCGTTAGCAGTTTATTCTGCCTTCTCGAATTGAATGTGCCAGCTTTCCATGACTTTCCCGGCCGGGCTGATCTCTGAAACAAGCCTGTGCTTCACCGGCGTGCTGGCCGTCCATATGATCGGTCAGTACCTGTTCGGTCCCGGATGGGTTGATGGACAGAAGCATTAGCTGAAATATTTGCCGAATTAGCCATCAGTGCGCCTCCTCGATCATCCATCCTGCAAGATCGGACGGACCGGACGGCTTCTTATTGTTGGCGGAGCCGTCGCGTGGACGAAGCATGCCACCGACGAGACGAAGTCCCTGTTTCCTCGTCATGAATCGTCCGATCTGCGTACCTATATAATTCTGTGTACCCGGAACGACATACAGCTTCCCGTCCTTCAATGCCCGAAGCGCAACTTCCACGACTCGCTCCGGTGTGTCTTTCTTTCCGACGGCGGCTTCTTCCGTGCCTACGACGTTGAAGAAGCCGGTGTCCGTCGCTCCGGGACAAAGCGTGAGAAATTGGACGCCACTGTTGCGGTTTTCCCACCACAAGGCTTGGGTAAACGACAAGACGAAGGCTTTCGTTGCTCCGTATACGGCCATATAGGGAAGGGGCTGAAATCCGGCGGTCGATGCGACATTGATAACGGCCCCGGAGTTTCTACACAACATATCCGGCAAGAACAAGTGCGTCATATCTACAACAGCGGCAACATTGAGCATGACTTCCTCATGCTGGCGCACGCCTGACACTTGTTCAAACAAACCGTGCGTGGCAAAGCCTGCGTTGTTGACCAGCAGTTCGATCTCTAAATTCAGAAGTTGACATTGCCGATATAACTCGCCTGGCGCGCCCTCTTTGCCAAGATCGGTAGGAATCACCTCGACCTTGACGCCGTGCTTCTTTCTAAGCTCCGATGCCAGGTTCTCCAGCTTGTTTTTCGATCGGGCTACGAGTACAAGGTCGCCACCCTCTTTGGCCAATTGTCGGGCGAATTGCTCTCCGATGCCGGATGAAGCTCCCGTGACAAGCGCCCAATTTCCTTTTATGTTCATTGTGCAACTCTCCTATCTAATTTTTTATAATTAGGAAACAGTGTTACTTTGTCCTTAAAAATAATTCCTGACTCTCATAAGAGTCAAGAATTGTGATGTGTTCCGGTAACAATGTTTCTAATTGAAATCATTGTAACTAAGCTTTTTAAGAAAGTCAACATCGTTTTTTGAATCGTTGGTTTTTGGCATCCCTCGCAACATTGACAACGGTCCGACAATTATATTAAAATTCCTGTTAAGAGCTGGAAACATTGTTTCTTATCAAAAATGTATTAATTGAGGGTGATAGCGATGACAGACCAAAATAATTCCTTCGATGCAAATACGCAAAAGTTGGAAACGTATCAGGAAGCTCGCTTGAAAAATATTGAAAATCTTCGAAAGCTCGTCGTCGATGCTGCGGCAATGATTTTGTACGATGAGGGTCCTGAAGCTGTGACGGTGCGTAAAGTTGCGCAGAAGATGAATTGCTCTACCAAAATCATATACAACCTGTTTGTCAATAAAGATGGACTGGCTCAGCAGCTTTATCTCGACGGCTGCAAGCTTCTCGCCAACGAATTCGAAGGAACGCCGCGCGCTGACGATCCGATGCAGCAGCTGTTTAATTTAGGCGAAACCTTCTGGCAATTCGGACAGCGTTACTCCGGTTATTACAAGCTGATGTTCGGAGGAGCCTTCGCGGATTTCAAACCAGACGAGGAGAGCATACACGGCACCGTAACAGCTATGCGGCAATTGTTGACGGTAATTGGTAATGCGCAAGAGCAGGGACTGATTACCGGTCAGTATGACACGGAAACCGTCGTCCGTATCTTCTGGGCGTCGCTCCACGGTGTTATCCATCTTTACATGTGCGGACATTTTGGAGATGTGCAGTCCGCACATGCCGTTTACAAGCAAACGTTGTCTTTGGTTGTCGGTTCGTTATTTTCGAGTTGAGGCTTCTGGAGAGGAAAAAAAGCACCTTATGGTGTCTTTTCTTTATTTTTTTAAAACGTCGCAACTTTATTTCAAAACGACACGAGGGTATTTTTTTAATACAAGCAACCTTGATAAATGAATAAATAGAAAGGGCATGTTTTGAAAAAGATTAATCAAAACATGCCCTTATACTATTTAATTGGATTATTCTTTTATAAAAAAGATTGAACATTTTTATGTTCCTTAATGAACTAACGCACCCGTTGAACAACACATTATTCATATGGTTGAAATTCAATTGATTTTGCTTGATACATTTTGTCACGATATTCATACACAATAACAATTTCACCAACAAAACTTGCAGGAGATATTTGTCCACTGACTCTCACGATCAGTTGATTGTCTTCTACTTCGTATTTAGTAATACTGCCAAAGGCTATATCATTAAATAAGTTTGTAGGTTTTATTTCTAAAGGGGTTATATCGACGGTGTATACCTTGTCACCAACACTGACTTCGGCTTTTCAGTCGATAACTTTGTTTTTACGTTTTTATATATTATTGCAATAGGATTATCAACAAGTACCTCGCCAAATTGATTATAATCTGTATCAAAAACATAAACATCTTCTAATGCAACACCTGTACCATAACCTTTGTTTAAAATTATGATTAATTCTTTCTTTTCATCTCTGTTGATGTCTTCGCAGATAATTTTTGGAGCATAAGTAGGGTTATTAGCAACACTTATCCAAAAAGGTCTTGAGTAACTTGTCCCCTTGAAATCAAGTTTGAAATTATAATATAAACCATTCATTTCTTTAGCATATAAGGTTATATTCTCTTTACTTGACTTTGCAACAATATTATATCCTACAATTACTGCTCCTGCTTTATTAGGGACAATAACAAGCAGAAATGCCATTATAAAAATAATGTATATTTTCATTAGTTCACACCTCATTTTAGTGTTCCCTAAGATGTTTTCTTATTCAACTAAACTGCCACGTTAGTGCAATAAGAAAGGGATCGCCGCAGCCATCCCAATCTTTAACTATTGCACCCGTTACTTGAAGTGAAATCCTTCACATTTTTTATAAAGGTTGTTATTTTAATATAAAAATAAATTTAATCCTTTTAGTTTAAACAGTTTGGTTGTTTAATCTCTCAAGCTCCTCTTCAATCCTTACTGGGTCAATTCGTTCAAACAATGGTTCCACTTTTGACAAACGCTGCGATTTAACCAAAAATGCTCTCCATCCAGTTGCTGTTGTGTTTATCATCTCCTTGACTTTTCCGCTTGAAAAAGGAAGGAACGGAGTAAGGATATGGGCTAAATTCGCAATTAGATAAACGCAATCCGCCAGAGTTTGTTTGCAAGACTCGGTATCATCCTTTACTTGTTTCCAAGGTTGTTGTTCATCAAAGTATTTGTTCGAAAATCTAACAAGTTCAAATACTTTTTCCAGTCCTTGTTTGAAGACAGCAGTTTCAATGCAACTACCTACTTCGTTGTATAAGTGATTAACTTTATCCTGAATATTCGAAGTTATGTCCTTTTCAGGAATAACACCATCAAATGACTTTTCAATAAATTTTAAAGTCCGATTAACTAAATTTCCATAAGCCCCCAATAACTCACTATTATGGCTATAAATGAACTCTTTCCAAGAAAAATCAGCATCTCGGTTCTCTGGTGCATTGATTGTTAAAAAATATCGGATGGAATCTGGTTCGTACCTTTCTAAAATATCTGGGACCCAAACAGCCCAATTTTTACTTGTAGATAATTTTTTCTTTTCTAAGGTCAAATACTCGTTTGATACAATATGCGTTGGAAGTGGCTCTTTTTCAAGACCAGCAAGAATTCCTGCCCAAATAATCGAATGGAATGGGATATTATCTTTCCCGTGAACGTAAAAAGATTTAGCTGAAGAACTCCAGAACGTTGAATCATCATTATTTGTCTCCTTCGCCCAGAGCTTACTTGCTGTGTAGTATCCTGAGACAGCCTCAATCCAAACATAGATTTTTTTATCTTCATATCCAGGAACAGGAACACTTACCCCAATAGGCAAATCTCTCGAAACTGCCCTATCTTGCAAACCTTCCTTTAAGTACCGTTTCGTTAGAGAAATGGCATTTTCCCTCCACAGATTTTTGTCTTCAGCTTCCTGTGTATAGTTTTCCAAAAATTTTTGGAATGAGCTTAAGGAAAAGTAAAAATGCTCTGTGAACCTTGTAGTAGGTTCGTTTCCGCATATTTTACATTTTCTATCAAGTAATTCAAGTGGTTCTAACACGCTTGAACAAGCATCGCATTGGTCTCCACGAGCATTTGCACCACAATGAGGACAAATACCCTCAACATAACGATCAGGTAAAAATTGCTGATCATGTTCACAATACGTTTGTTCGATTTCCTTTTTATAGATGTATCCTTTTTCAAGCAACTCTAAAAATATCTCTTGAACGATTTTATGGTGATGTGGCATATCCGTTCTTGTATATGTATCGTATGTGAATCCTAATCTAGAAAAACAATTTGCAAATTCCTGGTGATAACGGTCCGCAATCTCTTTTGGCGATACACCCTCTTGTTTTGCCCGAATCGTAATAGGTGTTCCATTACAATCACTTCCTGAAACATATAAAACTTTTTCACCTGTTAAACGATAATATCTTGCAAGAATGTCCCCAGGTAATAAACTTGAAATATGCCCTAAATGTAATGAGCCGTTAGCGTAAGCCCATGCTCCTCCAATAAAAATACTCATAGATAATACCTCCTAATATTAAAATTAATTTTAAAAACAAAAAACCCCGCCCTAACTGTAATAGTTAAGGACGAGGTTTGAATTCCACGTGATACCACCTTATTTCGCAAATGGTTCACACCATCTGCCTCAGCAAGTACGGAGTTAAAATTGATACTCTTATACTGTGACATTGATAACGAGTGCCAAAACTCGTCGTATCCTACTAATACAAAAAGTACGTTCAGTACGAAGCTCAGAGACCATTGTTCAAATGAATGTTTTTGCTTCTTTTCAGCTACCGAAGCTCTCTGGTGAAAAACAATATCATTTTACTTTTTCTCTTCATTGCTTTTGTTTCATAATTACCAATAGTTTATTCAATATTTTTCCTGAAGTCAACATTAATATTTCAAAATATTTTTATTTTAGAAAATACTTTGGGATGCTCCTTAAACTAATCTGCCCAGTTACTTCAATAAGAAAAAGCATTACCGTTGTTCCAGTAATGCACCCGTTACTTTAAGTACAATTCTTCACAATCTCCTTCGTTAATGGGCGATGCTTTTTATAGCATCACACCGATAATAAAAAATTTTGTTGTTATTCTTTAGAATTAATAACTTTCGCCAACCCTAACGCTAAATTCCGTGTGAGTATATCTGAAACTAATTTTTCATCCTTCAGCTGACAATTAATAATTAGTATAACTTCTCCATGTTTTTCATTCCGTACCAGTTTAATTTGCTTTTTTTTATTCTTCCATTTATACAATATTATTTCGATTACTAAACCAATAATAATGCCGCTGACTGCACCAATTAGTCCCCAGTATATAGGTCCCCATTCTAATTCAAATCCCTTGCTGGCTAAAATAGTTGATAATACAACTGCTAAAGCAAAACCCTTATCTAAAAACGAACGACCGTCAGAATGATTAAGGGAGTCAATGATTGAAGCTCTAACATTTACTTTCTTTAATGGAACTGCAAAAATATCCGTTATGCCATTCTCCTGTAACTCTGTTATCCCAAGCTCAAGATACTTTGTATGTTCAAAGGTCGCAAAAATTTGCATTTATTCCACCAGTCCTCCCTTATGAATGTGGAAATTCGAAGGCTGGAAATTTTCCTCTAAAAAGCGTGCTTGTTCTTTTGCAAACAATTTATTTAGTTCAATAGTATCTGTATAAGATTGATACAATGTGAAGAAATAAAAAGACGGTATAAATAGCAACCATTGCATATTTAATACTTGTGTGGATTTTTGTATATCTCCCTGTATTAAATAAATTATTGCTTCAGCGAAGTGCGAGTAAAATACAAAGATAGCTGCCCAAAAAAGTGTAAAAAAACTTGCTAAGATTCTTTGTTGATAAAATTGACCTAGACTTGGAATGAAAATTGCCCAAATAAGAGCTAGGATAGGATTTCTCTTATCCAGATAATTAACACCCGCTGCGTTCATAGCATATTTCTTGATGGGAGAGTTGGCACTTTCGCTAAGTTTATACTCTTTGTTCAAATCAACTGCTCCACGGTAACTGTCCCATATACCGAATAAATATATAGGTATATATAAAAGCAATAATCTGGTATTTAATATACCTTTAGCTGATGGTATATCGCCTATAAAAGAATACACCATAGCAGCGTTTAGATTTGAATATGAATTAATACAAATTTCCCAAATAATTAGACCAGTACCACGAAAAAAATGTCCTAGTAGAATATGACCAAGTCCAGGGAAAGCTACTGACCACCAGGCAATTATTGAAGGTTTTCTTAAATGAAGTATGGTTGTATCAAAAATTCCTAAAACGTTTCTAGGAAGACTTTCTCTTCTCATAACCCTACTCATATAAAATGCTCCTTTGATCCAAGTTTGTAATTTCTGTGTACAGGTTAAATTCAGTTATATAATCCTTTTTCCTTAATCTCTCCAAAAAATTTTTTAAATAAAAATAATATCAATAATTAAGTTTTCTTTCTTATGATAACCTGCCAGTTTGCTCAACAACAAAAAGGAACCGTGGCATCGGTCCTCAATCTTAACCGTACACTTAAAAAATTTAAAATTAATTCGAATATAATGTTTTGTTCATATTTTGTTAATCAGTTTTATCTAAAATAGAATTACTAGGACAAAGCAAAAGCCTAATCAACCCCCCTTTTAAATAAAAGTGCCAGGTACCTTCCACCAAAGGGTATGCCTGGCACTTTTTGTATTATCTCTGTCAGAAGTAATACCTAAATCATAGAGAACAACTATTTTGATTTATTAGCACAAAAACGGTTCGCCGTTTTGTTCCCGTTGTTGAACTAACCGCCCCCATTACTTTAAGTATATTTATTCACAAACTTATCAGTGTAAGCAAACTATTTTCAAATGGAAAAAGATTCATGTATTTTCTTACAATGGAGAAAACTTAGACCGTTGGCTAAGCCAATATGCACTCATAAAAAGAAGAAACTGAATTGGGACCGAATAACTATAACGCCAGGCATTCGGCTCATAAATGCCCAGACAGTCAAAAAATGGCTCTCCAATATAGGAAGTTAAAAGAGCGAAAAATATCGCTTTTAACCACGGATTTATTTTTGGGAAGAATTGTAGGAGAATCATTACCGATACAGGCATTAGCGTGACATCCCACGGGAAATAGGTAGGAAGTGTTGGGATTACATGAAACCGATAATGCCAAATGCCTATTTGGTCTCCTAAAATATCAAGTAGGGTTGAAATTGCCATAACATAAAAGCCCACGTACATCATTCGATCTGTACTTTGTTTTTTTCTAATAAGAAACCAGATAATCCACGGGATGATTGAGAGGGCAACTCCAAGCCACCATAAGCCAGAAAAAAGAACATATTCCTGCCAAATTTCTATCTTTTGGTCAATTAATTCTTCAGTCTTATAAAAATTTTTATCCTGCATCGAGATGAGACTTTCTTTACTTGCCAAATTATCACCCGCTTCAATCCAAGAGAATTCCTTATAGGTTTAGATACATTATAAAAAATATACATTAAATTAGCCGTAAGGTTGAGAAATAGCTACAATATCCCTATTAGGATCGCCACAGCAATCCTCATACTTCAACTATTGCACCCTTTAGCCATCCATGAAGCGCAAAAATCAACGCTTCACCACAGAGAATGAAAATGGTCACGAACCGTCAATACTGATTCTACGGCTGGGAGAGGAAGGTCGCTGAACTATGGTGCGTGAGAGCCCATCCTTTAGTCTGACTCCACCGACCACGGTGCACCACTGACTGTCGCTCCCTTACGGGAAGCACACATGGTAGATTAATCCTATTCTGGTTGTTGCACCAGCCTCTAATCATAATGATCGCCGTAGAAAGGATGTTTTCAATGGATGTAGTCATTGAAAGAGCATGCGGTATGGATGTCCATAAGGACAATATTACTGCCTGTATTTTGACACCTGAAGGAAAGGAGATTCAAACGTTCTCTACTAAAACTGTATTTCTATTACAGTTGGTTGACTGGATTAAACATCATAATTGTACCCATGTCGACATGGAGAGCACGAGTGTTTATTGGAAGCCGATTGTGAATTTACTTGAAGCTGAGGATATTGAGTTTTTAGTTGTGAATGCCCAACATATGAAGGCAGTTCCAGGACGCAAAACGGATGTAAAGGATGCAGAATGGATTGCCAAGCTTCTTCGGCACGGGCTGCTCAAAGCAAGTTATATTCCAGATAGAAATCAACGTGAACTGCGTGAGCTAGTTCGCTATCGTCGAAGTATAATCGAAGAGCGAGCCAGGCAACATAACCGAATCCAAAAGGTGTTAGAAGGAGCGAACATTAAATTGGGATCTGTTGTTTCAGATGTTTTGGGTGTTTCGGCTCGGGATATGCTTGATGCCATTGCCGATGGTGAGGAGGATCCTGAAAAACTAGCAAACTTTGCCCGGCGCACTATGAAAAAGAAGAAAGAAGAACTGGAACTCGCCCTAAAAGGCTATATCAATTCACATCAACGCCTTATGTTAAAAACCATTTTAGGTCATATTGATTTTCTGACTGAGCAAATCGAGATGCTGGATAAGGAAGTTTCCGACAGAGTCAGCTCTCATCAAGAAGATGTGGCACGATTGGATTCCATTCCTGGTATAGCAACCAGAATGGCCGAACAAATCCTATCTGAAAGTGGGACTGATGTGAAGAAACAATTCCCCACTGCAGCTCATATGTGTTCTTGGGCAGGATTAGTTCCTGGGCAAAATGAAAGTGCTGGAAAAAGAAAATCAGCCAAAACTAAAAAAGGAAATAAGTATTTAAGATCGGGGTTAACCGAAGCAGCTCATTCAGTAAGGGGATCCAAAAACTATCTTGGTGCACTGTATAGGCGTACAGCATCCCGAAAGGGTAAAAAACGTGCTGGAATTGTAGTCGCTCACGCAATGTTACGTATCTCTTATTATCTATTAACCCGAAAAGAAATGTATGTAGACTTAGGTGAAGACTACTTTGATAAGCAGAGACAACAATCAATTGTTCGGCATTCATTAAGACGACTTGAAAGTTTAGGATACATCGTTACGCTGGAAGAACCTAAAGCCTCTTAATCCAGTTCACTTAATTACCATAGATCTATGAAATTGGCGCTCTCCCCTTTTTTAAAAAACGAATGAGCTGCGTCTTCTTTAGTATTGCCATTTTCTCAAAGTTACAGAAGTTTATTTTCATGGTAGTTGAAGAAGAAATTCAGATGTTATTCTTACTAACTATTTGGATGACGGTCATGAGCAATTCGTGGCTTTTCCATCCATTCGTATTTTGCGGGACCACAAATTATGGAAGAAATTCTGTCTTTTCATATGAGACCCATAGTGCAGCACCATCAAATGAATGGTTTTATCAAACTAAACTTACTCATTAGCGTAAAAGTTAATGGAAAAGCACTTGTGAAAAATTTCGAACACAAGTGCTTAGGACTTTTTATTCTTTAATTATTGCCTTTCGTTCTTCCATCTGAGGCGGTTCTTCCATCCATCCATTCTTAATCATTATCTTTGCACCTTTATGGGCATATTCGAAAATATCTTTCGTGAAAACAGTCATTTTTGCTGCCAAGTCATTCCGTAAACTAAAAGCAGTTCCTACGGCATTGCCCCCCATAGAAAAACTGCAAAGCATACTGGTACAATACATCATGAGCTTATCAGAAAACGGAGCAACTGTTGAACGCGTCGCATTTCCGCCCGAAGAAGCAGGTACTTGAATACCATCTTCGATAAATGTTTCACTCATCTCTTTAATAATACTTTTGGAGAGTTCTACTCCTTCTGCAAAAAATTTCTTTACTTCAGAATTATTGGCACATTGGGCAAAACCAGTAATCATTTGTAACCCAATAAAATTTACTTCGATTCCATGGTAAACATAAGCAACTTCTATTGTATTTAATGTTCTTTTGTTACCTATTTTAGTAAATGGATTCATTCCAGCTAAATAGTCTGTGTTTTTTACAAATTCAGTCGATTTGGGCATAGAAACATAAGGAGAGCGAGCAATCATCCCTTTTTCTATCAAATACTGTGTGCAAGCATTGTAATATGCTTGGGTAATGGCGGTAAGTTCTTTGAAAAGCATGACAATATCTTCACGATATGTCATATTTATATTTAGCGTATGTAATCCCATACTAATTTCTTTTAGCAAGCGAACAAACATGATGTCAAAACCATTATCATATAGCTTTGGAACATCTTTATTTACATCTTCAGAAGTAAACCCGATTGGGATTACAGCCCCTTCACTTTTGAAAATGTTTGTAATTTTGCCAACATAAATGTCTATTTCAGTGTATAAATCAGTCATGATTTTTTTTGCTTTTTCGTCGTCAGCTTTTTCAATAAAGTATTCTAACATTCGCAAAATCATCGTTTTCTCTTGGTATGTAAGCCATAGAACACCAAGCTCGGATGAAGTTATAGCAGGTCTCTCAGGCATAATGCATTCCTCCTACTGTTTTTCTTCTTTATTTTGCTCTAAAAATAATACAATATCCTAAAAAAATTTCCGTATTTTACCTCGTTAATGAATGATAGAAAATAATATTTTTTCCTTTAGCTAGAATATTTCAATTCTGTATTAAGGAAACTAAACTTATCTGAAAAATTAGATGAAGAAAATTGATAGAAGTGAATACTAATGATGACAAAAGATGAGCTTGAGAAAATCCTTTGGAGTATTGCTTTGCCTGGGTTTGCCCAAATTCTGAACGGGAAATTTCTCAAGGGATTACTTCTAATTGGATTAGAAATATTGATTAATGTTCAATCCAATTTTAATAATGTAATTATTCTGAGCTTTCATTGGGAAATTGAAAAAGCCATTGAACAAACGAATTATCAATGGTTGATGTTTTATCCTTGTCTTTATTTTTTTGCGATTTGGGATGCTTACAGTGATGCAAACGGTAAAAAGGCAGCATTAGCGTTTCTTCCGTTTGTGTTTTCAGCTTATTTAGTTACAGTAGGGCTTATTTACTCAGCAACATTTGAAGTAAACGGAATGTTACTCGGACCTATGTGGTTACCAATGTTGTCATTACCCATCGGAATACTGATTGGGATTTTTTTGAGATATATGCTTTTGCAATTTATATATGGTGCCGAGGAAACTTAGGTACACTAGCTCAAAGAAATTAGTGAGTCTTCAATAAAAATAAACGCCACTGGAACCCTTTGGCGTTTATTTTTATTGAATTAACCTGCCCCGTTAGCTGAATAAGATTTAGGCTATTTCGTCAAACGCATCTATAATTTAAATGACAAATTTGTGAATTTGGCGAAAAACTCTTTTTATTTTCAGTTTTAATTGATATAATTCCTATTATTAAGGTAGGAATAGTAGGTGTTTTTTATAATGTCTTTGTATGAAAGATTACCAAGTGATTTTTTAATTGAATTTTATAATGAAGTAAAGAAAATGATTTCAAAAGGTTTAGTTTCTAAACATATGTACTATGAGTTAGGATTAATGATTGCAGTTGCATCAAATAGAGGGATACTATTGGACAAGCCAAATGATTTTGAACAAAACATTGTCCACGAATTATTACTGGAATTAAGTAACTATAATACTCTGCCGTCATTGGATAAATAGTTAATCGTAAGGGTCCTCCATTAAACCAATATAAAAAGCCACTGATTTTATTAGTGGCTTTCTTCAACTATCGCACCCGTTACTTTAAGTACATTTCTTCACAAACTTTTATCTTAAAAGAAAAAGTTGCCTTTAGAACGATTTCTCGTCCCACAACTTTTGCTTTATCCACATTTAATTTTTCATTTCTGTGAGCTAACGATGGATGTGACCACTTTTGTTTAGTCTGCTTGCTCCCCAAACTTCTTTCCGAACGCTTCCATCAGATCAATAATAGGAATGAATTCTTTCCCTTTTGAGGTTAATGAATACTCTACACGAGGAGGAACCTCTGGATAAACATTGCGATTAATTAAGCCATCTCTTTCTAGTTCTCGAAGTTGCTTTGTAAGAGAACCTTGTGAAATATCCCATAAAAAAGCTTTGATTTCACTATAACGACGTTCTTTGGACTTTAAAAACCAAAGAATGAGATATTTCCAACGCCCTGAGAGTATGTTTTGGGTATAGGCAATGCCATAAACTTCTCTTTGTTCCTTTATACACTCTTTGTCAAATCCATCCTTACATATCCTAGACACCTTTTCACCTGCTTTCTACTGTTAAGTACAAAAAAATGTACTACGTCAATTTTTATTGCCTACTTCAAAAAGATGAGAAATCATTTTATTCTAGTATATGTAACAGAAATACTCAATACGTTTTTAATAACTAATGAGTATATGTTTACCGTTTGATAAACATATGATTGTGTAACTTTAAACAGAATAATTCTTTTATATACAAATTCTTTAGGAGGAACAATAATGAGATTTGGAATTATAGGTGCAGGACCAATTGGGTCAATTATTTCTAAAAAATTAGTTAAGATTGGATATGATGTCAAAATTGCAGATGCACGAGGAATTGAACGTTTGGAAGGAAAAGAGTTTGCTGGAACACCCGTGCGTGTAGAGGATGCAATTAAAAATATTGAAGTTCTTATAATATCTCTCCCTATAAAAGCACTGCCCAGCATTCGGGACATTATCAATCAAGTCGGGGAGGAAGTAATCATTGTAGATACTTCAAATTATTATCCTTATAGAGACGGCAAAATTGAAGAAATCGAGAACGGGATGGTTGAAAGTGTTTGGGTTTCAAATCAATTAGGCAGACCTATCATTAAATCTTTCAACAACTTATTAGCCTATACTTTAGAAAATGAAGGAACATCCGAGGTTTCTAATGGACGAATTGCGATGGCAGTTGCTGGTAATGACCCATCACAAAAACAAGTAGTCATGGACGTAGTAAACGAGCTAGGCTTCGACGCAGTAGATAGTGGTTCTTTAAGTGACTCTTGGAGACAACAGCCAGGAACTCCTGCTTACTGCACAGAGCTAACAAAAGATGAGCTCATGAAAGCGTTGAAAAAGGCAAATAAAGAAAAAGCACCATTACTACGGGACAAAGTGATGGAAAGGTTCGCAGAGCTCCTTGCTGAAAAAAAAGAAGTTGAAATTTCACATAAAGATATTGTGAATTTAAACAGAGAAATATACAATTCATAAAACAAAAGGTGCACTCGTTAGAGGCACCTGTTTGTATATCAATATATCCCCATAAAGTTGTAAAGGTATGTCTTACCTTTTGCAGCCAAACAATCCTAAATAATGTTAGTAATTCTGAGAGCTTACAAAGGTCCTTCCAGGACGATCTCAATTTTTTCAAAAAACAGAATCTAAGTATGTTTGTGTTTAAAATCCCTCTACCACTAAACTGCTTCTTTAGTTCAATAACGATTAATGAAAAAAGGACTGCCGAAACAGTCCATTTGTTGTTGAATTAAAGCACCCGTTACTTCAATAAGGATTTTGTTGCTTGCTTTATCCAATCTTTTATATCCTCTTCATTGTGTAAATACGAAGTGGGCGAATCTAATATATCTATACCACTAATTATTTTTAACAAATCCCAAACAATTTCGTCATTAATAGTGGGGGCATCAGCCATCACGTAGTACGAAGCCCAATCAGATACTTCTTCCCTTGTCATTTCGCCATTTAGAACGGATTTCAATCTATCTATTATATCGCTTACAGTTGGTTGATTCATTTTACATCCACCCGACTTTCCTTAACTAAAGCACCCGTTACCGTAAGTACATTTCTTCACAAATTCTTAAGACAGGTTAGGAGTTATTAATTAAAGGTAATAATTGACTGGAAATAATACTTTCAACATTGATTCCATCTTCATTAATACCATCCGTCCAATCAAAAACTTCCACAAAGCCAACCTTAGACCACTTTCTTATTAAATCGTCAAAATTTATAGCCACTAATAGACCGTGAACATTTGGACCCCCATCAACTACATCGTGTTCAAGAAAAATGATGGTTTCATTTCTCTTATCGATACAAAAGGCATCTCCATTACGAAAGGTTATAATGGGTATCCAAAAACTCCAATCATTCACTAAAGCTTCCCAACCCTCGTCTAAGCAATCGTTTAATCGTGTTCTGCCATCATCAACCATTTCTTTCATATCAATATATAACTCTACTATTTGAAAAGGAGAAATTAAATTTATACCACCGTATTTGCATTCTTCGCCAAGAGGAAACTCTCTATCACTAAGTATTTCCCAGTAGAATTGAAGGGAAGAGGATTGATTTAAAAAAAATTGACGCAGAGTGTCGGGAAATCTAAAAGACAATTTTGTTTCAACATTTAACAAAGATTCTTCGCTAATTGGGTCGTCGATTTTAATTTCCGAAATTTTTACAGATTGAAGATCGTATAGCTTTTGAATCACTGAGTCGATCACTTTTCTTAATTCCATTAAGGTATGTCTCCTGATATTTATTATTTGGTAAAATATTTTGTTCTTTAATTCAACAAAAAGAAGCACTTCCACTTCTTGGAGAAACGCACCCGATAGTTTAAGTGCAATTGTTCACAATTTCTTTTACATTTAAAATGACTCCAAATATAGGGTTAACTCTTGAATATAAATTTTTTTAGCAACAATCCTAATGTAATACCAAAAATGATGGCACTGAAAATATGAGAATAATAATCATTGATGGGTCTAATATCGATATACTTACCTTCTATTAATGATGTGAAAAATAGTTCACATACTAACCAGGCAAATAAACTGCCCACGGTCGTTTTTATAACTAAATGGCATGAACCAAACTTTTCAAATATAAAGTAAAGTAAGACTGCATAAACACTGCTAACTAAAAAATCTACAATTAATCCTATGATAAATACAGGTCTGTTAAATGTAATAATAAGACTTGCTAATTCATAAATACCAAACTTTCCAAAGCCAAAATGTGCAAATATCCTCGAAGCAATCTCTCCTGGTATTGTTGAAAGTACACCTAATATACCTATTCTTAACATCCTATCTTGGATCATATCATCATTCCTTAATCTTAATTAATTATTTCAATTCTGCGTATCCATTTATAATAAACCAACAAAATTAATAGCAAAACAGGGTCAAGTATTACTGAATAAATAAATTTCCACCAATCGTAGTGAAAGAATTCCCAAGGTTGTTGTAATGTTAATATTTCATATGCCGAAATAAAAATAACCCAAATAACGATATAACAAAATTTACTTAACCAAGCCTGATTGAAGGGAAACCAGTTTAAAAATATAACACATACAGGTGGAATTAGTACCGTATACACCAATACATTAGTCCAATCAATTCCTTTCCAAAAATACCAATACCCATTTGTTTTTTCATCGATAAAAATATCAAAGATAATTTGTAATATCATTGTAAATGTCCAAATGTGAACAATTTGATTTTTAGTAAGTTGTTTTCTCATCTTTAAAGCAACAAAATTGTAAATTACGGTGGAAGCAACAAAATAAGACCATACATAGATTCCCCAATTTAAATGGTATAATTACATCTTAGTTTAGACTACAAATAGGGAAATAATTCTTTATGCTTTTTTTCTTCTTATTGAAGTAAACTGCTACCGTTAATACAACAAAAAAAGGATCGTCGCAGCAACCCATCTTCAACTCTTGCCTCTGTTAGCGTAAGAACAAAATATGACAAACTATTGTGAACTAAAGCTGTTTATTTATTATTAATCTTCATCTTTATTTCTTTGTTCCGACCAATCCCAATAGGCATCATAAACCTCATCGTGGAGAAATCCCTCGTTCTCTTCTTCTTCTTCTTCATTAGGCTCGCTAAGTGTTAATCCAAGCCAAGTATCATCAAACTCAACAACTTCTGGGTCTCTTACAGCGTCCAATAAGGAAAAAGCATCGTGAAATGCCCCAAGAATAGTATCTCTAACTGTTTTTTCAATAGCTGATAAGGCTACATCATCAAATTTATATTTTTTTAATGCAGCTACTTCTACTTCGCTCAATTTAAACTCATCCCATACAACGTTATCTTCGGATGGGCTCACTAAATGATTTCGTATCTCTTCTGAACTATTTTTAATTATCTCGTGTAGTTCAATTAAAAATATTTTTCTTGGGTCCATTGTCGACTACAACCTCCGTTTGTTTGAGCTTTTTAAGTATTCTTCGCCATTGTATAACTATAATCCTTCTTGAAGTAAAGCACCCGATAGTTTAAGAAGAAATCTTTAACGTTGGAGATCTAAATTATTTAAAGTCCCTTTCAATATTTATCTGATTTTCTCCGCCAACTCTAAAATAATTCCCTCTGGACCACGAACGTAGCATAACTTATAACTTTCTTCATATTGCTGTATCTCACTAAAGATTTCCGTTCCCTTCTTTTTCAATTTTGCAACAATAGCTTCAATATCTTCAACAGCAAAGCAAATATGTCGGATACCCAGCGTATTTGCAAAAGGTTGTTGAATATCTTTTTCATCTGACGGCGTATAAAATTTGACTAGCTCTATCCATGCCTGACCATCTGGCATCCCCAATCCTACACATGCCGTTTTAACATCAGTAAGCCCAACTATTCTGTCCAACTGTTCTCCATCCAATTCCCATTCCGCTTGCACTTCAAGTCCTAAATCAAGAAAAAACGCTTTAGCCTCTGAAAGATCATTTACGTTTATACTCACATGATCTATTCTATTGATCTTCAAATCTCATACCTCCTATGTTCCTGTTATTTTCAATACCTGTATTCGTGTAAGGTTTGTTTGAAATTCTAATTCGCTTAAAACGGGAAAATATCCTTCTTCAACAAATCTCCCCCCGTTACTTCAATAAGAAAAAAAGACCGCCATAGCGATCATTAGCTTTACATACGTATTTCGTTACATTTTAACTAAGGCTTCCCGATAACAGGAAAAGCAGCTAAAATATCATCCAATTCTTTTATTAACTCATTTAAAAACGATTGGTCTGATTCAAATTCAAATTTAAGAACAGCCCCATAACCCGCAGGATAGCACGTTTCAGCAGTCCACATAATTTTACCTAATTTGTCCATTTCACAATCAAATTGTAAATAACCATCTAAATTTTTTAAGCACGCTTTTCCTTTTAAAAGTTTACTCATTATTTTTATCTGATTAGTAAAGTCCCTTATTTCATCTGTTCTTAAATCTGCGTTAAAATTAACAAGGAAACCTGGGATTTTGATATTTACTTTAGATGTTACCCAATTACGATCCCAATAATCTGAACTATTAGGATAATTTCGATACAATACATCGATTTCTATTTTTGTTTCCTCTCCCAAAAGATGAAACTTCAACATAATCACCTCAGTTATTTAGGTTTGGGTGGATGGTCAACTCAGCACCAATTAGATGAATAAGAATCACTTAACAACTGCCGAATGTAGAGCACGTATTGCATCAACAGCGTGACTGCCCCAATGTATTTCAAAACCAAATTTCCATTCCCAAATAGCCTCTAAATGATCATATTTCTCGAATAAAAGTATCCCTTTTTTAACATCTTTATAAATATCTAATATGTCATCAGATAAACTTGCCCCTACAGGTTCCTCTAAGTCGTAAGGATTGAAAACCTCCCAATAATGATCGTATTGACCAATATTAATTTGTGGTGTAAGAACGTCAATGTCTGTTACTCCATCCTGTTCTATCTCAACATCGGGCAAGTGTAGAGCTTTCGAATATAAATCTAATAGTGAAAGAAGAAGAATCTTTAATTTCTTATTGTCGAAGTTCTCAATTAGGCTGCAATATGAGACAGCGGATTGATAAAACTCGTTTATTCCTTGATTTGTCATTTTATCTCCACCTGTTTTTTTCTATTTTATTTCTACAAATTTTAAACCAACGCCTCTTTATTCAACAAAAAAAAAGTGCCACCGAAACAACCCATCTTTTACATAAGCATCCCATTATATTTTTATTAATCCTCGTCATTTAAAAACAACTCTTCTAAGTACCTTTCCTTTCTATTTAGAAATCCCTTTGTTATTTGATAATGTTCTGTGTCTTCATATCTGACGCTTTCAATTACATTGGAATCAAAACTAAAGATCTTTGCGTTTGGATACCCCAGCAAAATAGGCGAATGTGTGGCGATGATAAATTGAGAACTTCCACTACTCACCAATTGATAAATAACCCTCATAAATGCTAATAGGCGAGCTGGCGATAATGCTGCCTCGGGTTCATCTAATATATAAATACCCTTATCCGAAAAACGATTAAAAAATAATGATAAAAAGGATTCTCCGTGAGACTGGTGGTGAAATGACCTGCCTCCATATCCTTGATATTTAAAAGTCGGATCTTCCTTGGCTAGTTGGTCCAAATGAGAAGCAAAATGATAAAAACTTTCAGCCCTTAAAAAGAAGCCTTGACTGATTTTTGGTAACCAAGACAAACGAATGTAATTTCCTAAATCAGCGTGGGATGAATCTACGTCATATATATTGTTTCTTCCTCCACCTGCGGTATTAAACCCACACTTGTCCGCAATAGCCTCAAGCAAAGTAGATTTTCCAGAACCATTTTCCCCTACAAAAAATGTTACTTCACTATCTAAGTCCAATGTATCCATTCCTCTTATAGCAGGAACAGTGAATGGGTACGTATTAAAATCGTTAACTTCTTCTCTCAAAAGAGCAATTCTACGTAAAAACAACATTAGTTACACTCCTGCTTTTTTATTTATATTATAAGGGAATTGTGAGATTTTGAGATAATTCTTATTGAAGTAATCTGCCCAAATAGTTGAAAAGTCTATTCCGTTTCAATTTCGAGAAACAAGTCTATAATTCCTCTAAAAAGAAAATTTTAGGGAGAGAAGTAAATTGTTATTATCAAAAGCATGGGATATGTATGAATCGGATAAACGCATAGAAGGATTTTCGCCACAAACATTAAAAGCATATAAACTCCAAGCCACATTACTTATTAGATATTTTAAAGATGTTAAACTTGATACAATTTCCACTGGTCAACTTAAAGAATACCTTGCAAAGTCAAGCGAAACCTTAAAACCTTCAAGTTTAGCTCACCGAATACGTTTTATGAAATCATTTTTTCGCTGGTCACATGAGGAAGCTCATATTTCAAAAAATTCCGCCGCCAAAATAAAGGAACCTAAAGCAGGAAAACGAATTCCAAAATTTTTAACAGAATTTGAAATCGAACATTTACGGGAAGCATGCTCCACCCCAATGGAAAAGTCTTTGTTTGAATTCATGTTTTCCACTGGATGTCGTATTGGGGAAATTGTTTCTTTAGAAAAAAATCGTATTAATTGGTCAAACCGATCCGCCATTGTAAGAGGGAAAGGGGATAAAGAAAGGGAAGTTTATTTTAATATCCGCTGCGAAATATGGCTTAAACGATACCTCGATCACCGCCTGGATGCAGACCCAGCCATTTTTGTTACCGAAAGGTATCCCCATCGAATGAGTATTGCTCAAATGAGATACATAATAAAACGTATTTCAAACCGAGCACAGATTAATAAAACGATTCATCCACACCAACTAAGGCATAGCTATGCCACTCACTTATTGAATAATGGTGCCCCTCTTGAAGTGATTCAGAGTTTATTAGGTCATGAAAAAAGTGAGACGACTAGGATTATGCACAGTTAAGTGGCAGTTTAAGGCAAGAACTATACCGTAAGTATTTTTGATAATGATTAACGACAACGACAAAAAGCAACGCAATAGGCGTTGCTCTTCTTATGCTCTTGCACCCTATAGTTTAAGTACATTTCTTCACAAAGCAAGATACAAATAGATGTCGTTTAAATGCGCAGTATCGTTGTACTATGCAGCAAATCACTTTGTTTTGTTAGATATTCTTCTTAAACATAAGCCCCCTTTCGCTAAGGTGAAAAATACATAGGCATTATACACATGTTTAAAATGGCAGCATACATTAATAAGGAATAATAAGAGAGGTGTGAATGTTATCGTGGGAAGTTTTTATTTTAGACAAACTGGTCCTAATTTTATTACACAACCACAACCTTATTACTTTAATCCATTTTATACATCCCAACCTAATCATAATATTGGTCCTAACTCACCTTTATCGCAGAATCCTACTTACCCAGTCTATCCTTATGTTCCAACTCAGTTTAACCCAAATATTGTTCGAAGCCCATCATTATCGCCAAGTCAAACTTACCAAACCTCTCCTTATGATCCAAATCCGGGTCCTCATCAAAATTGGATTTATACACCAAGCAATACTTATTTTTTCCTGGGAGACCAAAACGCCAGCTACTACATTTTTCCGTATGAGGTTGATCCCAAAACCGAAATTGTGATAAGAGGGCGATATCCCTATGCAAGATATTTTACCTATAATATAGCTAGTATTCCATCTCATCGTTTAGTTAATGCAGTAGTGGGGCGTGAGTTAATTCCTGATCCAGGAAGTACGAACCCCTTTTTGCCTGGTGCTAATTGGGATGCAACAAACCGCAACTATACCTTGAAAATCCGTTTTACTGCCCCTCCAGAGGGATCTAATCATTTTGTTCCTGGAGCGGGTAATAATGTGATTTACGCGGGAACTTTTGAAAATGGGGAACCAAATAGATTTGGGATGATTATATTAAGAATTTACGTTCCGAGTATAGGCTATGATAAAACAGGAGGTGTCGATCTTCCCTTTATCACTTATTGTCCAGCAAAAAATGATAAAGGACCTCGAAGCCATTGCAAGTTTGAAAGTAGTAGTCTTTTTTCTGCAGCATTTCAAAACACAAACCAGCAGAACAACAATGAACAGAATCAGATGGATTTTGATGACTATATTAATTTAAATTATTTTGCCAATAGTAATAAAAAAAATAACATAAAGATGGATTTTAGACAGAGTTTCGATTTAACTTGGAAGCGATTTGCACCAGGATTTCTTCAACCTGAAGGCAATACGGTCTATACCATTTCCAATCTAATTGACAGGGACCCTGGTAAGTTGTTGTTTATTCGCTGGAAAGCTCCTACGTTCCCGGATACGTATCATAATTTCGGAATCGTAGGCGATGAAGATATGCAATATTGGAGTATGAGTTTTATAACACCAATTGGTCTATTGGGACTCTATACAATCTCAGATTATCAGGCAATTATTGATAAAAAGGGTTATGTAAATCTTGTTATAAGCTTTGGAGCCCCACGTCCATCATCTGTCACCTCCGAAAATGGATTTACTTGGGTTGACGCTAGCCAACTTCCTTTAGTCCCTCTTTTCCTTTTTTACAGAAATAATCAAATATCCCAGAACTTTCTGCATCATACAGCGGCGGATGTTCCTAAAAACGAAATAGTTACACCTCAAGACATGGGAAAATATTATCCATCCGGTAAATATGTAGATACTATGTATTTTGAACAGATATAATAAAGAGTGTTGGCACAAGCTATGCCAGCACTCTTTTTAGTTACTAATTTTATTTTCCAGTATAGAACTTTATTTTTTAGTATACGACTTTATTTTTCACGAACATTATAATTGTTTTATTATTGCTTTGGTAATTTCTCACCTTCATACTCATTTTTTTCTTACCTTCAATGGTACCTGTTTGGTTGTTAATGGTCCCAATATTCTTGGAAATTTGCTGCTAAACGTTGCCTTTTTTAAATAAAACCTCCGTTTGCTATCACCGACTTAAGAGTAGCCATTATATACATTCAGAATAGTCATATTCCAAATTTTTTATATACAAGGCTTTCTAGGAGTACCGAAAACTCTCCAAAGGAGTGGTCCTAGAATTTGAGATTTATCTACAAAAAATTCAACAAAGTGAAAATCAATTAAAATCAAATCCTTGTCATTTTCAAGCTCTGCTCCAGCGCCACCTGACAAAACAAAATCGATGCCTTTTCCAGTAGTAACCGTCCCATTGCTGTCTTTCATAATATATTGTTCGTCATATGCATGGACATGGCTAACCAGAACTTTTTTTACGTGGTGCTGCTGAATTAAGTCAAAAAATCTTTGACTGTCAGGTGTATTTACTGGAAACCCATCCAGACCTGTCCACCTACCAACTTCAGGTTCTGCATGCATAGCTACAACAGTGTTTCGGGGATTATTTTGCAAATGTTTCTGTAAAATAAAGAGTTCTTGGTCCGTAAATCCATATTTTTGTGGACCTGTTAGACTTAATACATTATTCACTGCTATGCATCGAAAATTTTCATTAGGGATATTAATCACCCAATGCACCTCTCCGATGATGGACTTGAAATTTTCAAGGTTGATTGGATTAGAATTTGGTACATCATGATTTCCAACACAAACAAATACTGGTATGTCTCGTGCAATTTTTTCGACCACGCGGACAAAGTCCTGCAAGTAGGAAATCTCACCTGTAAAAACAGTGTCCCCACCATGAACAATAAACAACGGGTCTAATTCAACCGCCTGTTTTAAAACCAGTTCAAATTCCCCACTCATGGTAAAACATCCATCTTTTTTCCCCAACCCTCTGCTGTCCCCCAGGAATACAAAGTTAAATTTATCTTTAAACCTTTGGCGCTGAATTCTTTTTTTCAATAGTTGCATCGAACGTTCATGAAGTGTCATAGACATCTTCTTCACTCCATATATGAAGATATAACTCAACAAGTTATTCTGTATATATGTATGAGGGCGTGATCTGTAAGGCTTGGACAAATTAACTTTATTTAAGTGATCCTACAAGATTTTTCTTAATCTTCTTCCACAATATTTTCTTTTAATTGACGAGAGCTCGATAGTTAGGGCTTTATCCAGGATATGGCTACATGCAGCTCGCCAGTAGCCTTTTCTTGTGTTTGCTCATTCCCATGCCTTCTTTGACCATTTCTTGAGCCAATAAAGTCGTGTACGAACCCTTTTCCAACGTTCCCAAGTTACCATGCGCATGCGTCCTCAAGTCCATTTTGTCCAATTTTAACAGACCACTATTCTTTAACTTTGTGAAGAAATGCACTTAAACTAAACTCCCTCAATAAAGAAAGCGAAATCTCCCGATTTCTCCGTTTTTCTTAGATTTTCATAGTGGTTTACATTGGGTTAATCGCTTAATAGTAGGGTGTAAATTACTGAAAAGGATAAATCTGGACCCTTTGAGAAAAAAGACTTATAGCCCACTAACCAATAACTTACAGTAATTGGTGGATGAGTTAAAATATGATCGCACTGGTGGATGTCCACATTTCCTCCCATGCCTCACAGAGTCTTCGCTCTCAAATTCCTTCGTCCAACCTTTCCATGAGGTGGATGTCAGCCATGCTGCCCCACAGGGTCCTTTGCCCGTAATTTAGTTGCTTTGCCGACTAATCCGTGCTTCAAATATACCCAAAGCTATAAAACTCGTCGTAGCTACTATTGAATCAAATCTAAAACAGAATCAAGCGACCATTTCTACCTTCTTTGATACTGACAAATGAGGAATATCCTTTAACATCTTTTCTTCACTAAATTCAAATTGCTTTTTACCTATGCTAAAGAAAATACGGATCAGTTTATTACATAAAGCAATAATAGACTGCATTTTCTTTAATGGATTATCAGAACGTTGTGTATAGTAAGCGTGTAATGCTTTAAAAGCTGAATTTTTTGCGACTAGAATCATACAAACTCTAAACAACAGAGCCCTTAGTTTCTTCCGGCCCCTCTTTGTAATTGTCGTTTTTCCTTTGTGCTTACCGGATGTATTTTCTTTTAAACTTAAGCCAGCCAGCTTAATAATTTGTCGGGGATGAAAATAATCATTTAGATCACCTACTTCCGCAAAGAAACCGGCGACCGTATCCCTTCCAACCCCTTTAATGGCCAACATTTGTGGTACACCTGGTATTTCATCAAGTAAAATATCTATTTTTGCATCTAATTCTTCGAATTTAATCTGGATTAATTCATATTTATCAAGTAATGTTTTCAGCTCCAATTTAGCCATATCAGAGCCCTGCCGAAGTCCGATGGACTTACTGGCTGCTTGCTTTAACTCTCGAATCTTATTAAGCCCCACACTCCGGGTATCGGCTTTTCTCAGGTGGGTGAGCAGTTCTTGTTCAGAAAAATTTATTATTTCATGCGGTAAGGCATATAGTTTCAAGAATTGTATTGCCGTCTTGCCTTCCCACTTCTTAAAGACTGTAAGAAATTCTGGAAAGTACCGATCAATCCAGTTATGAACTTGGCCTTGAACCGTCTGGAGGTCATCCGTTAAAAGATCACGTATTTTCTTAGCCACCCGGAGTTCGGCATAAACTCCTTGTGGTATTGTAGGTTCGGCGTATCTTCCGTCTTTGACCAGCTGGGCAATTACTTTGGCATCTTTCACATCATTTTTAGTTGGTGAATTATCATCAAGTTCCTTGCTTTTCTTAACGTGCAAGGGATTTACCACTACGAACTTAATCTCATTTTCTTTCAAAATGTGAGCCAGGTTGAACCAATAATGGCCTGTCGGCTCCATCCCAACCACCACTTTATCCATGCATTGTTCTTTCTTTGTTTCTGAAATCCACTTAAGAAAATGACAGAATCCGTCTTTTGTGTTTTCAAAATAACAAGGGGATCCGAACTCAATTCCTCTAAAGTCCTGGGCACGTGCCACATGCTTGAATTTAGCGATGTCGACTCCTATAATAAGTGTTTGAGAAGTAATTTGAGCAATTTTCTTATTTTGGTTATAATTCATTTTAGGCCTCCTGGTATTTGAGTGTTGTCCTTTTCGCTGGCCAGCTTCGGGACTCTCTCATTCTACCAAGAGGTTATTTTTTTGTTCAAACTCCATTTTCCTTCATTACAGGAATGCTGCCCCGTTAGCTTAATAAGAATAAGGAAAAAACACCCACTGAATCGTATTTAAACAATATGATTCAGTGGGTGTTTTTCTATTTGAAAACCCCTCAGATTTAAGAGAAAGGGGTTTGTTTACCGATATTAAAAAAGAAGTAGTGTTAGTCCTGATTTTTATATTCATTTCGCTTTTCTATCCGCTTTTCAATTTGTTCTATTGCTTGCTTAACATTAATTATTTCCTTTTTGTTTTCTTTCATTAGTTCTTCAAGTGATTAAGTATTGCGACGCATACTAACACAACTTTCTTGTAGCTCTATGATGGAATTACTTAGTAAAGGTGAATTTTAAAAAATAAAACCTCCTTTAAAGATTACAACAATTTTTATTCTATTTCAACTCAGTGTATAGGAAAGGTTGAAAACCTAATTCAACATAGTTTATAAGGAGGGGAATAGCGACAAATACACTGACGGTGGTTTACAGTCTGATATGCTTTCAAACCTATCCGTCACGGAACTGCCTCGAACTAAACGCGTACGTTCGATTATTAAACCTAGTGCATAGTTAAATTAACAGGTTTACTTGTGAGTTGCATCACAGGTTGAAGAAGTACATTATGTCGCAATATATCCCTCGTGTTCAAGGTATCCATAAACGTTGATATAACAACATTTGTAAGCATTTATGGAGATTTGTATTTAATATTGTGCATTAAAATTTGCCCTTAAAAAGGCTTTTTTTCTTTATCCCAAAGTGTAAAAATATTTTTCAGCTAACTTGCATAAATTAATATTTAGGGACTCCCTCCTTCCTCGTTGAAATACATCCGTAGTTCGAACAATCATCTACGGATATATTTTTAAAAAACAACGTGAAATTAGCCCAATCAATAAAAACTGAAGGTGCATAATATTTTAGTGGGTATTAGTCAATATCTGAACCTCTATGAATCTCTATTGAACCGCACTTGTGGCGGTTTTTTCAAGCATAAAAAAGCACCCAAATTATGAGTGCTTTTTCCGTAATTCTTCTAACATTTTCTCTTCTTTGATAAAGTTCTTCATTTGCTGATTAACCCACTTGAAAATTGCGTAATAAACATTTCTTGTTCAACTAAACTGCCTTTTGATAAATAACGATAAATGAAAAAGGACTGCCGAAACAGTCCATTTGTTGTGAAACTAAAGCACCCTATAATTTAATAAGCTTTTGAATTAAGCCAATGGATTTTGAATTAATTTTAAGCAAACTATTTGCTTGGAATTAAGTTTAAACGCCAATTATTACATCGCATAAAACTCCCTGGAGGGTATTCGAATTCGCATTCAGAGATAAGTTGGAAGTCAATCTTCCGACAAATTGCATTTGAAGCAGGATTATCAATTGAAGGGAAAGCGTGAATGTATTTATATTTGTTCTCGGCAGATGCTTCTTCTATTGCTAACTTCACTGCAATTGTAGCTATTCCTTTCCCTTGATAAGAGGGTAGGATGCTCCATCCAGTTTCGTATACACTTTCATCGTTCCAAGTAGTTTGCCAGTAACCAACAGAACCGACTGGTTCTAACTCTGGTAACAATATAATGCTGAACATACATCCCCTACTACCAAGCTCAAGATATCGTTTGTGTCGTTTCAAAATCTGCTCTTTACTCTCTGGACCTCCAAGATGCTGCATCATCTCTGGAGCGTTTATACGAAAAAGTAAGTCAAGGTCCTTATCTTCCCAATGCTTAATCTGAATGATTTGGTTGCTACGTTCTAAAATCTTTTTCATCCCCTCACATTTTCTTTATTTACTCTTTCTTTATTGAAAACTAAATTCCTTTATTTAATGATACAAATTGTTCAACTAACCTCCCTCTATATAGAAAGGAAAATCTCACGATTTCTCTTGTTTTCTCCAAATTTCGTAGTAGTTTGTTTTAAAGTCCATTTGAATATTGGAATTATAGTGTACTAAAGGATAATTTTGGGGACAAAGTGAAAAAGAAACTTATAGTTAACCAAACCAACCTTATCCAAAAGTTGGATAACTAGATAAAGTATGGTCGCACTGGTAGATCTCCACATTTCTCATGGAGGTCAACCCTCCCATTTCTCACAGAGTCCAGGCTCCAAAATTCCTTCGTCCAACCTTTCCATGAGGTGGATGTCAGTCATGCTGCCAGACAGGGTCCTTGCCCGTATTTTAGTTGATTTACTGACTAATCCGTGCTTCAAATGTCTAAAACAATAAAACTACTACTTAATGAATTTCACTAAAAGAAATTTAAGCTGCTATCTGTAATTCCGCCATATGAGGAATGTCCCTTAACATACGTTCTTCACTAAATTCACACTGCTTTTTACCGATGGTAAACAGAATTCGTATAAGCTTGTTACATATTGCAATCAACGATTGCATCTTTTTTAATGGATTATTTGGGCGTTTTGTAAAATACTCATGTAATGCTTTAAAAGCTTTATTTTTAGCGACCAAAGGCATTGCCACCCGAAAGAGGAGTGCTCTTAAAGTCTTCCTTCCTCTCTTGGTAATTTTGGTTTGTCCTTTGTGCTTTCCAGATGTATTTTCCTTCAGGCTCAGCCCAGCCAATTTGATAATCTGTCTAGGGTGGGTGTAGTTGCCTAAGTCTCCAACCTCCGCATAAAAGCCTGCAACCGTGTCTTTCCCTATTCCCTTAATCGCCAACATTTGTTCAACACCAGGAATTTGTTCAAGAAGTTTATCTATTTTAGATTCCAGTTCTTCGAACTTTTCCTTTATAAGCTCATATTTGTCTATTAACGTGCTTAGCTCTAATTTAGCCATACCCGAACCTTCACGAATGCCGATAGAATCAGTGGCAACCTGCTTTAGTTCTTTTATTCTACCGATTCCAACTGCACGTTTAACAGCTTTTCGAAGATGTATTAATATTTCTTGTTCCGAAAGGTTCACTAACTCATGAGGCAATAAATTTAGTTTTAATAATTGGATCGCCGACTTACCTTCCCAATCTTTAAATACCGTAAGGAATTCTGGAAAGTAGCGGTCTATCCAATTATGGACTTGCCCCTGAACTGCTTGAAGATCAACAGCTAGGAGATTACGTATTTTTCGAGCCACTCGAAGTTCTGCATAAACTCCATGCGGAATATTCGGTTCAGCATATCTCCCGTCTTTGACCAACTGTGCAATAACTCTTGCATCCTTTACATCATTTTTCGTTGGAGAATTATCATCCAGCTCTTTACTCTTCTTTACATGCATAGGATTTACAACTACAAATTTAATATTTTTTTCTTTAAGAAAGTGAGCTAAATTAAGCCAATAGTGACCTGTCGGCTCCATTCCTACAATCACTTTTTCCATTTTGTTTTGATCCATTAAATTTTTAATCCATTCTATGAAACAGTTAAAGCTAGAATTTGAATTTTCAAAGTAATAGGGTGCCGAAAATTCTAAACCTCTAAAGTCTTGAGCTCTTGCCACATGCTTGTATTTAGCAATATCAACACCTATAATTAATGTTTGAGAAGTAATTTGAGCAATCTTTTCATTTTGGTTATAATTCATTTAAATAGCCTCCTGGTAATTTGTTTGTGTCCTTTTTGCCGCCAAGCTTTGGACACTCATATCTTACCAAGGGGCTTTTTTATATTCAAACCTCATATTTCTTCATTACAGGAATGCTGCCAGTTAGTCGAAAAAGAAAAAGGCTGCCGCAACAGCCCAACCTTACTTTCTGGGACTCAAACTCACCAAAAGGCATCGTCTTTTATTAAAGCAATGCCCCCATTGGTTACCTGAAGTAAGGCTAGCAGGTAAATTCATCAGTAATAATTCTAGGACGATGTTTACGGATGAATTAGGAGCTGGACGAGAATAATAAAAAGCAAAAAAGAAAAAGGCTGATTTGAATGTTCAATATTCTAGTGACAGTAATAGATGTTTTTGTAGCTTGGCGTTGGGGTGATTGGCGTAACTGGACGAAATATCAAGCAACCATTTTATATACGATTGTATTTGATTTACTATATAACTTTCTTACATACAACCACTCTCTATGGAAGTACGAGCCTACAACACTATTCCCAAACCACACTACAATGAGCTTGTTGGTAATGTTTGTTGCTTATCCAAGCGTATTGCTCGTTTATTTAGGGCGTTATCCCTTTGGTTGGATTAAACAGATTCTTTGGATCGGCTTCTGGGTGTTCTTATGGTCTGCACTCGAGTTTGTAAGTCTAAGTCTAGGGCAATTTTCTTACTATAATGGATGGAACTTTATGTGGTCTGTATTATTTGATATTACATTCTTTTCTATGGCACGCCTCCACTACAAAAAGCCATTATTATGTTTTGCCCTATCTGTAGTAGCACCAGTGATATTGTTGTGGCTGTTCAAAGTACCAATCAGTAATATGAAATAAACACCTAATCTATTAGTTCTGACATTTCCATTGTCTCTATTCAAACATTACTGCCTCTTATCATATAAGAAAAATGAGGTTCCCTTACAATTCCTTTGTTTAACTCTTCCACCTTTTATTGCAACAAGTACTTTTTCTTATAATGCATAGTATCTTCGAAATGCGTAAGATACTTAATTCATAATTTTCCAAATGTTGGTTACAAATAAGATGATTACTTTGATAAAGGGGTCTACTTTATTTTTCTAGGATTGAAGAAAAAACTTGGAATAATCTTTTTTATTGCTATTTAAGCTGGTTTACTCACCACCATTTACAGTACTTTTTTATTATGTTTACAAAATTGACAAAAAAGTTAATAAGCTAAATAATCGCTAGATAGATAATTCCTAGCTTTTTTTATTTGTTGCACTGTTGTTGACAAGGAATTTTCATTCTTCTTCTTTCACTAACCTGCTTCGTTACTTCAATAAGAAAAAGCATTACGGTTGTTCCAGTAATGCACCTGTTAGTTGAACAGGGTCGATTCAAACAAGGTGCTACCAATTAAAGGCAACACCTTTTCCCTTTACTTATGTTCGTAATCTAATACTTCTACCTTAAAGCCATGACTACATCCAATCTTAGGACTATCACAAGATGGAGATACCCTTACTTTAACCAAGTCTTCTGCATATTCAAATGGATTATTGTTACTGTCGGGAACTTGAATTCTTAAGGAAATATCATAAGAATGATTGTTGTTATAAACAATATTAACAATCCTCCGTTGCTGCCAGCCAAAACCAGAAGCTTCTTTTCCTCCATACTCTTTTATTATCCTTTTATCAATAACTGGAAATATAATATCTCGGACAATATCTTCTGGTGTAACATACCAGTCTTCTGCATACGGTTTAATTTCCTTTGGCTCTGGAGGTTTAGCATTAACCAAGTTATCTGTGGCAAACATTAATAAAAATATTAAGAGGACAATCATTTTCTTCACGATGCTCACTCCAATAAATTTTTACAGATAGATTTTGCATCTTCAATTAATATTATCCACCACAACCAACCCACATCTCCAAACTAAGCTGTTTCGCATGTTCAAATGAGCATTAATAAACCAATTTAATGTTCAACTAACCTGCTTCTTTAGTTAAATAACGATAATGAAAAAGGACTGCCGAAACAGTCCATTTGTTGTGAAACTAAAGCACCCATTTAGTTGAAGAGTATTTGTGTTCATTTTTTTACTATGTAATGTAATTCAACAAATTGATTAAAGGCTCTAGTACCTTTTAGAGAAAGGTCTAGCTGATAATCTCCTACTTTAAATAAAGGAATTCCCTCTCCGATGATAGTTGGTGCAACTGTCAAAATCAGTTCATCGACTAATTTTTCTTTTAAAAACGTATGTAATAAGTCTCCACCGCCAACTATCCAAATATTTTTTCCTTCTTCTTTTTTCAAGTTATGAGTAAAGTTAACAATGTCTTCACTTACAAATTTAACATCGTTCGTATCGTCTAATTGTGACCTAGAAAAAACGTAACAATCTTTATTTTGATACGGGAATTGACCTTTTTCGTGTTTCATTATCCAATCATATGTTCTTTTGCCAATTAAGATTGTGTCTATCGTTTCAAAAAATTCCGAATAGCCATTATCTCCTTCACCCTCAACCTTAAATAACCAATCTAAAGAGTCTCCTTTTGTTGCGATATACCCATCCAAGCTTTGAGCAATAAACAATACTATCTTCCGTTGGTTCTTCATCATACGCCTCCTATTTATAATCAATATAAGAATATATGTTCCCTAATATTTTAACAAAGATGCTATCTTTATTGAATTAACCTGCCACTTTAGCTTAAGAGGGCTTTAATAAAAGTTAATATAAGTATAAAACTTCCCACGCCGGTATAGAGGTAGCCCATTTCCTTGGGTTGGTTTCTAAATTTAGAAATTTCCCAACCATTAAGAATAAATAAAACTGACATTAATGTAAAAACTAATGGGAGTAAATTTGTACTAATGAAAAAGCTGAATATTGAAATGATAAAACAAACTACTGCAATAAAAAGACGTAACCAAAATAGTCTTTTAAACTTCATAATCCTCTCTCCTTTATTTTCTTTAAATAGGACAAAAGGTTTACAATCGAAAATCCTTATATTTGAATCTGTAACTATTTTATCATTTATTATATTTTTCAATATACATTTTATTTCAAATTATTAACATTTCCTTTTTTCACTAACCTGCTTACGTTAGTTTAAGTGAAAATCTTCACAATCTCTTCCTTCTTTCCAATTTTTCTTTAAAAGTGATGTTAAACAATCTGGCCCGATTCTTGAGTAAAGTACTGCATATTCTTCTCGTACTACGAATCAACTAAATGTACTATTTCAGCTAAAATTTCTCCTAATTATAAATTCCCTAAATGTAAAATATTAGTGAAAATATTCATCTACCTTTATAATAAAATTATATTAATGCAAAGGGGTTGTGCCTTATGATGAAAACGAGGAAACTAGGAAATAGTGATTTAGTTGTTTCTTCTATATGGTTTAGGTTTGATGGGAATGTCAGGGAGTTATGGTCAAACGGATGACGAACAGTCTATTAAAACCATACATCGTGCTCTGGAATTAGGCATTACGTTACTTGATACCGCCGATATTTATGGCAATGGTCATAATGAGGAATTGCTTGGGAAAGCTCTCAAAGGCCGTAGGAGTCAAGCGATCATTGCTACAAAGTTTGCTTTCCTTCCTAATTTTGAAGGAATTAATGGTCATCCAGATTATGTAAAGAAAGCAGTGGATGAAAGCCTTCGTCGATTAGGGATTGAATATATTGATCTGTATTACCAACATCGGGTAGATCCGAATGTTCCCATTGAAGAAACAGTAGGAGCAATGGCTGATCTAGTTCAAGCAGGAAAAGTTCGTTATCTTGGCCTTTCAGAAGCCTCTGCATCTGACATTCGTCGTGCACATACGGTACATCCCATATCAGCTTTGCAAACCGAATATTCCCTTTGGAGTCGGGAAATCGAAGATGAAATACTGCCAACTGTAAGGGAATTGGGAATTACTCATGTAGCCTACAGTCCACTAAGCAGGGGATTTATATCTGGTGAACTTCGCAAATTTGAAGATCTGGAAGAGAATGATGTACGTAGGTATATTTCACGTTTCCAAAAGGAGAACTTCCAAAAAAATGTGGACCTTGTGGACAAAATTAAAGAAATCGCGGAAGAAAAGAGCTGTACTCCTTCCCAATTGGCATTAGCATGGACGATGGAAAAAGGCGCTTTGCCAATACCGGGAACCAAACGGATCAAATATTTGGAGGAGAATGCAGCTTCTGTTAATGTTGAACTAACACCTGATGATTTAGCTCGTATAGAATCTGTTAGTCCAAAAAATGTAGCACATGGTGGTCGTCATATTGACAGCGAAAAATTTCGGAGACATTTGAAGAAGGCGAATGACTAATGATGTAATGACCACATTAGATAGATAGGGTCAACGTGTATACATCGTTTTTAATTGAGGTTTCTTAAGTAACCAATAAAAATAGCCTAAAAAAGCTCCCCTTTCATAATGGGGTAGAGGTATGGTACTGATTTAAAAAATGAGGGGCCATATAGGAAATATATCTATTGTTCTGCTTTTGGACTTAACTGGGTTAAAATAGCTGTCCCTTAGCTGTCAAAAACGTCCAAGGGACTTTTACTGATATAAAACTTTAGAGAGGGAATCGACGAGCATTGAAAATCTGTTTTCCTTCATGAACACTTCAGATCTGGTTTAAATACAATTCTAACTTCTCAATACCTTTAACATAAATATCCAATTCCTTTAAAAAGAGTTCTTTCACAATCGGGCCCGTTTGTTGAAGATAACAAAGACTTAACCAACTAATCCTCACAAAGCTAGATTCAGTGCGTAAAAATATTTCTTTCCATTGATAAATAGCCTTTATTCCTGGTGAGTAAAGGCTATTTTGACGAGTTTCTTCTATTATATATTGGTACTTTTCAATTTAATTTCGTATTCCTTAATTAATTTATAAAAAGTTGTCTTTTTAACACCTGTTTCTTTCATCGCTTTCACAGCCGTCATTTCTCCTGATTTCCATCGATGATAAGCTTGTTTAAATTCTTCCGTAATAATAGATTTCGGCCTGCCTAAAGCTACACCGTTTTTCAAAGCCACATCTATACCTTCACGCTGTCTTTTTCGAATTCGATTGCGTTCGTCTTCTGCCATCCAAGAAAGAATTTGTAGAATCAGATCGGCAATAAAAGTACCTGGACTATCTTTAAATTGCGTGGTATCCAATAAGGGCATATCTAATACCACAATGTCGGCCTGGATGTTTTTCGTAATGTCATTCCACTCCTGTAAAATCTCTTCTTTGTTTCGTCCAAAGCGATCGAGAGAATGAATAAAGAGAACGTCCCCTTTTCGTAAAATACGCTTGAGTAATTGATATTGAACTCGTTTAACATAAATGTGTGTTAAAAACAGAGAACGTTTATAAATTAATTTTTATGTTTTACGGACGTGAAAAATGGCTGTTTTTGATCAAAAAAAAACCGTTCGGAAAAGTGTACTTTTTTGAACAGGATATTCTTATTGCATAAATATCTGAATTGCCATATAAGCTAATTCACCTGCAATATGAAAACGACCATCCATGAGACTTATTAAAATTTCTGTCCGAGACGAGTTGGCTAAAAGAAAGGCTATTTCGGTAATATGAGGGTTCTCGTCCATAGTTCATTCACTCCTTAAATTCCATATTTCGATGATACTTGATATGATTATGTCTTACAATAAACTTATACAGGAATGAAAAGTGGTGAAAGTTACTTGGAAAAGGAGAGATACTTTATGAGTGACCTAAATCGATCTATAAAATTCCATACATTTCAGCAGCTTCATAGCCAATCAACTACTTTTGTACTGCCAAATGCTTGGGATGTCAGTAGTGCCAGAATTTTTCAAGAAAGTGGATTTAAAGCGATTGGTACAACCAGTGCAGGTATGGCAATTTCGTTAGGATATTCAGATGGTGAAAACCTTCCATTTGAAAAATTGGTGGAGGCTCTTAAAATGATTGTCAATTCTGTGAATGTTCCTATAAGCGCCGATATTGAAGCTGGCTATGGAACGTCTATTGAAGAAGTCGTAGAAAACGTTAGACAGATTATTTTAACTGGAGCAGTTGGAATTAACCTTGAAGATGGGACAGGAAATCCGGAGGATCCGATTTTTGATGTTTCATTACAAGCCGAAAAAATAACTGCAATCAAAGAACTGTCTCAATCGTTGAATATGCCTTTATTTATCAATGCACGTACTGATCTGTATTGGCTAAATATTGGTGACTCTGTGTTTCGGCTTCAGTCTGCCATTAATCGGGCAAAAGCTTATCAAAAAGCAGGGGCAGACTGTATTTTTATTCCTGGTGTAAAAAATATTGATACCATTGAAAAGCTGAGACAGGAAATTTCTTGTCCAATTAACTTGTTAACTGGGTCAGATACGCCTTCTCTGAATCAGCTTTCTGAAACTGGAATTGAGAGAGTTAGCTGTGGGTCTGCACCTTTTAGAGCCACGATAACATTATTAAGAAAAATTAGTGAAGATATTATCAATCATGGAAATTTTCAGCGAATGATTGACAATGTTATCACTTATAAGGATGTGGCTGAATTGATAAAGCCAAGCACAGATATGTAAAAGAAAAATAAAAAGTTAGCAGAATGGATATTTTTAGATTAGGGATCTAACCACATGCCCATCAAATTTAAAATTTCTTAAACTCCCAAATCGAAGAAAAAATCCTTGCATAGCATTTAAAGCTTATTTTTTAGGCACAATCCTTATTCTTAAGCTGTCGAGATGCGACGTTCTCTTATTTAGCAAAGTAACAAACCCTCAGTACTAAGAAGCCGATGTTGTACATAGGTATCTTCTTACCATCAGTAAAATAATATCAGGCTGATAATGCTTCCTTTTTTTATAAATTGGTTTTTCATACTGATCACACACCTTTTTTAGAATAGTAGCATCAACATGTCGAAAATTTATAGATTACTTGCAAATTTGTTGAAGTTTTTTATACCAGAACAAACAAAGCCACATTGCATATGCAATGTGGCTTTGTTTGCTTAATCTTCAAGCTTCAAGAGATATTACTAGCCAATAATACAAAAGAACTAAGTATGTGAAAATGTGTAATATATTCAATCAGTTCCACTAGTTACTTCATTATTAACTTGTTGATTTTTTTGAAATAATGTCGTTTTAATTCCAATTAGAGATACTATGACCGTAAGAAGGCCAGCTAAAATGAATATTACTTCTACATTTACATATTCTGCAAATATACCTGATAGCATTCCACCGAAAGGTAAAGCTAAAAAAGCTAACATGCGCGTTGAGCTAATAACACGTCCAAGTAAAGCAGATGGAACTACTTCTTGTCGTAAAGTAAACCAATTAATTGCTAATAAAGTAACTGAACCTACAATTATTATTCTACATGCTACTAATATTATTAACAGTCCTTGAGACATTGTTAATGCTGTTTGCCCTAACCCTATTAAGATTCCAGCTAAAATGATTACATTCCCTCTAGGTAATTTGTTTAACTTATTGGCGAAATAAATTGCCAAAAATGATCCTAGTGTCTGTAAAGAAAATACTATTCCTATATATTGAGAAGATAGATTTAACGTATCTTTTAGGTAAAACATGAATAAAGATTCCATTGCTCCATATCCTAAATTAACTAAAAATATAAAAATAGTACCTATTAATATTTTTTTAGTCTTAACAACGTAATTAATACCTTCTTTAATAGAAACAATAATTGATGTATTGACGTTATTTTTATTTTGATATTTATTAGCTATAAAACCAATAAACATCGCTGAAAAAAAATAAGTGACAAAATTAAGATATAAAAGGTTATATGTTCCAATTACAGCTATTAAAATACCCGCTATAGATGGCCCTATAAACATAGTTATAGTTTCAGATAATTTTAATAAAGAATTTCCTTGAATTAGGTTTTTTCCTTGCATGGTTTCTGGAACTATAGATTCAAAGCTAGGATGATAAAATGCACTAACAGAAGATAGTAAGAATGCTATAACATAAATAACCCAAACTTCTAAATGATTCATTAGTGCTGAGATAGGAATAACAATAACTAAAATCGCCGAGATAATATCTCCTATCAGTAAGATGTTCTTTTTGCTGATTCTATCTGCAAATGCTCCTCCTATCAAACTAAATAAAACTTGAGGAGTTATTTCTAACACAAAAGTAAAAGCCATTAAACTTGGTGATTTTGTTAGTTCATAAACTAATAAAGGTAATGCAACTTGAAAAAAAGAAGTGCCCAATTTACTAGTTGTAGCACTAAGAAATAAAAATAAAAAGTCTTTGTTTCTTAATACTTGATAAGATTTCATACTTACCCCTTTTTATAATATATTTATTGAGTTAATGTAACAGGTATTGAATTACAAACCGGGCATTTTTCTTGTCTTTCCCATTCTGAAATAGAATATGTTTGATATGTCGAAAAGTTTAATTCCATCATCTTACCTAATGACTTTGGTTCACTAATACCAGTAACTAATCCTAAAAATTCATTAACAATAGCTCCAGCTAACATAGCTACATTAGGACTAATTGCGGCATTATTTCTCTGGAAGTTTACATGATTCATACTATTAAGTTGATCGTCAATAGCTGCATCACTGTCTATTACAGTCTGTTTATGGCATTCTACACAACCAGTTTCCCCAGGTATTATAGAATAAAAACGCCCCCTTGTATTTAATACTCCACCAGAAACTAAAGGTTTTCTTAACTTAACAACAGCCTCATTTACCCAGTCTTGAATATACAATGTTGGTTTATCAGCTACACAGATGACATATTCACTATTTTGAATATGGTTCATTACATCTTCTGAACATTCTATCCGTTTGTTTGTAATATTTAGGTTTACATTAGGATTAAACTTTGAAATTCTCTTTTTAGCAAGTTCCGTCTTTAATTCATTGATGTTCTCTTCAGAATATAACAACTGTCGATTAAAATTACTTAACTCTAAAGTATCAAAATCTAATGCATTTATGTTATGAAATCCTAATGCTGCTAGATGGTATAGTATCTGGCTACCTAAACCTCCAATACCTAATAACGCAATATTAGTATTCATAATTTTTTCTTGAATCTCAAACTTACTTTCTTCTAAAGATGTAAAAAGTGAAAAAAAGTTTAAATTTGCCTTATATCGTTCTTTCTCATATTCACCCATTACTTTAGGACTGATAGAGCTGTCTTCTAAATATTTTTCTTCATCTAATGATTTAATGGCTTGACGTACTTCTTGAGAAGTAATATTTGGATATTTTAGTATTACTTTCTCGGTAATATCATCAATAGTATTTTCCCCATCGATTAACGAAATTAAATACTTAATACTACCATTAGGATCTTCAATGATTCCTGCCACTCCATCCTCTTCACCTATATGTATTTCATTATTTACAAAAAACACAGGGATTGTTTCTTTAAATTTAGGTTTGATCATTAAAAACCCTCCTTTTTTACAATTTACTTAAATAGGGAACTATCTGACGATAGTTCCCTATTCTAAACTCTCAAAGTTTAAACATTTATCAATTTTTAACCTGGGAAGCTATATAAAACTGCAGCTTTTTTGCTAATTTTTTGAACTTTAACTGTCATGTTTAACACCCCCGTTTATGTAATATTAGATTAATAATTATTAACCTGGGAAACTGTATAAAACTGCAGCTTTTTTACTAGTTTTTTGAACTTTAACAATCATACTTAACACCTCCAATCCTTTTAGATAGTTTTCATAATATTACCAATAAGACAAAAATTCAATAAAATTATTATAATTTATGGTAAAACAGGGAAAAAATACTAAATATCGAAACGATTTATGGGTAAGATTAACTCATCTTTATGTCATAAGACCTTATTAGCAAAAATGAGTGGATTTTGTTTTAATTTATACAAAAATATTTATTGTGAAATGAAACATTTGTTCCAACCACCCTCTTATAAAACGAATATTTGTCAATATATCCAAATAAAAGAACGAGAACCTTTGCATTTTATTCAAAGACTCTAGTAAACTTAAATTATATGGTTGAATAGGAGGAGGAAATATAATTGAACACTATTGATTTCTTAGTATTAAACCTAAAAGAAACTAGAAGACGTAGTATCACTGTATGGCAAGTAATTCCTAGTGACAAATTAAATTGGAAACCAGATGAGAAGGCTATGACATGTTTAGAAATGGTTCGTCACGTATTAGAATCTGAGTATTATTATTATCTAGCTATTGAAAATAGGGGAAGTGTGAAGGATTTCCATTCTCCATTTGAAAAAAGACCGTATATATCAATTGAAGATGAATTAGATTTTGCAGAGATTTATCACAAACAATTTTTACGAACCGTTCATTCCTTTTCTAATGGAGATCTTAATACAATTAAAATTAATCGCTCTGATGTAGGGTATATTCGTTCATTAGGAGATATGTTAATGCGTATCGCATATCATGAAGCAGTGCATACAGGGCAACTCTTAGATTATTTAAGAACAATGGAAGTTGATCGCCCTAATATTTGGGATTAATACTAAACTTCCTGTTATAGATAGTTACCAACGATGAGACGTTTGTATACATTGCAGACGCTCTTTCTATTTTTAGAAATTGTTTAAGCAAATAGCTGATTTTGCCCTAACACTATGATGATTGTCCAATCGAACCTTGTCTAAAAAAATATTATAAATAGAGAGTGTGTTCTCTTCGGATAATCTAATAGGTGGTGATAAATATGGGCTTTGGATATGGATTTGGATGCGGCGGTTATGGATATGGTGGTGGCTTCTATGGTGGCAGTGTTTTTGTATTAATCGTGGTATTGTTCATTCTTCTTATCATTGTAGGAACTTCTTTTATAGGCTAATAAATCGTACGGCACAAAAGGCAGGTTTAGTTAATCTGTCCTATTGTTATTTATTTATTCCCTTGCTTAATTCACTTTAAATCAGCACTTGTCCACTCAATTTTATTTTTAGGTCATATGTTATTACTACACCAGCATCCAACCTTTATAGATTTCACCTCCACGAGACGTTTGCATAATTGCAAACGTTTCTTTGCGTTTTTGGGCAAATCGTTGATTTTGTCCTATATTATGATGAACTTTTATCTGTCCGTCTTTCCGATATGAGACATAAACTTATCATATTGATATCGAAAAGATTTCTTTCAAAACACTTCACATAGGTTCTTTAATTAGTATACTTACTTTTTCTGTTTCCTCCACAATCTGGCCCTTTTCTGGAACAATTTTATTGACATTATACATCTCTAATTTTTGGATTTTGGTTTTATTTTCCATAGAGGCCCCTGAAATATTGGATCGTTTCCGTACCCCTTGAAGTCATCGGAAGGTCCAATTTAAAAGGAAAAGAAATTTAGGCAAAATAAAAAGAAGACATCTGAAAAATGTCTTCATTTATCAAAAGAATATGAAATTTTCACCCTATCTCTTTGGAAGTCATTTTCTCGACCTCTCTCCAATGTCGACCATACATTTGTGCATGCCCTATGGTTAGAAACGAATTATCATACGGCTGATAACGGTCCGTTGAAGGCTCTAGCATTCGAACAAGGAAAGCTGGGTGCCTTCTTTTTTCGAAATTCAATGGAAACTATCTACTATACGCTTTTCCCACAATTCTAACTAGAAATACTATTTGTCCAAACTTCAATTTGTTCCTAAACTAGTCTCTTACATAAACGTAAGAAGCGTTTCTTTGAATAAGTTTATATTCCCTACTGGGTATCTACTTACATACCTTCTACTTATCAAGGTGAACGCCAACCTACTTATTCAAGAAAATATATAAAATGATCGTGCAGAGCTGAAAGGGGGATAAAACTGTAAATTCGTTCTAAATAAAGCGAAAACCACCCTGCACGATTAAGCGGGGTGGTTTCCAGGGGCAGCCTCCTTTATCTACAGCTGCATGTCATGGTTGATGCCTTGATCCTTTTGGTTTTTGTCTTTCATCCGGCTGTAAATATTAGCGAGAACGGAACCGGATAGATTATGCCAGACGCTGAAAATAGCACTTGGTACAGCCGCTAAAGGCGAGAAATGGGCGGTGGCGATAGCCACTCCCAAACCAGAATTCTGCATGCCAACTTCCATCGATACAGCCTTCTGTTTTGCCAGGTCCATTCCACATAAACGAGCAAAGAAAAATCCAAGCAAAAATCCAAGCAGATTATGAAGGATCACGACTCCAAAAATAAGCAGACCTGTTTGCGCAATTTTGGCTGCGCTACCCGCTACGACAGCCGATACGATTAACACAATGGCAATAACTGAAACGAGTGGTAAGGCTTTTGCACTAGCCCTTGCCTGCTTTCCAAAAAGCTTTTTAATGATAAAGCCAACTACTAATGGAATAATGATTACTTGTGCAATCGAAAGGAATAAGGACAAAACGCTTATATTGACCCACTTGCTTGCAAACAGCAGAATGAGCAGCGGTGTGACAATCGGTGCAAGAATCGTCGAAACAGAAGCAATCGCAACTGCCAGCGCCACATTTCCTCTTGCTAGAAATACCATGACATTGGAAGCTGTTCCGCTTGGGCAGCATCCTACTAAAATTACGCCGACTGCTACATCCTTAGGTAAATGCAGTCCGACAGCCAGTAAAAAGGCGATCAGAGGCATGATGATAAAGTGACCGATGACCCCAAGCGACACTTCTTTTGGTCTTCTGAGCACTTCTTTAAAATCCGATAACTCGAGTGTCAGGCCCATTCCAAACATAACAATCCCTAATAGAGGAACAATATAGCCTCCCAACCACTTAAAGTGATCAGGCGAAAGATAAGCAATAACCGCAAAGATCAAAACCCATAACGTAAATGTTTTCCCAGCAAAGTTGCTGATTTTCTCGATAATCCTCAAAATAAAACCCCCAAATAAAACTAATTATTCAATTTTCTAACATATTAATTTATTTTAATAGAATAAATTAAATATTTTTAAAAATCAATATGATCTTTCAAGACGATGTCACACTCCGAATAAACTTGGGAGACTTTATCCCTACTAGTGCCTATATATCAATTGTATATATTTGTTATCTCTGAATGATGATTCCACCTTAATCAAGGCTCTTCAGGTCAATCGGCCTCGCCATTCCGTAGGAGGGTGTATAAAAGGTATATAAGGTGAAAGGTCTATGAGTGTATTTATATCGCGCATTTGATTCCGAAGGTAGTACCTTTGATTATTTTCTAAAAAAATTAAGGGATCAAAAGGCTGTAAAGCGTTTCTTAAAGAAAGCTTTGCGGTCTTTTTATTTTTCTCAACATTTAATATGTAAATATGCTTTTGTTAATTTTAAATTTGATATATCACTGAAATTAAAGATAACTTATACAATTAGATATAAGATAAAATTAACATATATATTAAAGTATATATCAAAAAATAACATTAATATTGGGAATAAGAATACATGCAAGTCATAATAGTCGAGGTATTTATCACACAACATTTAAAAAAAGTTATATTGCCCCCTTCCCTGTCAAGGAAGGACAGCAGTATTTTTAAGTGTTAGTCTGTCCGTAAAACTAAAACCCTGCTTAAATCTGAGTTTTATATTATAAAGTATCATTATATTCTGTTAATTATTAAAGGCTAAAGTTACCTTTAGCCCTCCAAGACTCTCTACGAGCGAATGGCTAGTTCTTACTCGACGGGAATCCCACCCGCTATATGATACTACCTAAGCTCGGCCGCACAAGCACCTTCACTTTTGTTGCACATGATCGTTGTTTACAATCCCGCTTGTCTGTCATATTTCAACATTTTTCTCATAATCATAAAGTAATCTTTCATAAACTCTTCAACATGTTTTGTTTCAAATTGATGCGTCAATCTGACGCCTTTTTTTTGTTATAAAAGCATCCATTATAATTCTAAAATAGTTACTTTCCCTTAACGGTAGATTTTATTAAATTTCAAAAATTGTATTTTATTTCCCAATTTGAACAATTTAAATAATAAAGAGCAAGGCTCGACACCCTTCATATAGAAATTTCACAATTTTGCCTTGCTCTTTTTATTAATCAAGGCATAAAATGGATTAAATCATCTTCAAACAACATGCTTCTAAAAGACACCTAATCAGTGTCTTTTAATTCGTAAAGAACTAAGGTGTGATATTATCTATTTTTCCTCTTTAAAATTTCTAAGTGACCCCCTTAGAATAATTACTACATGCATCGGACTCCCAAAAGGGAGTCCTTTGTATTTTCTATTCACCTATGAACTGTTGTTTTCTTTTCACTTACTTTTAACATTCTTCTGGTGTACAACTCATTTTAACTCTCTGCGTAAATCGTCCTCGGTTGGGCAAAATATGTTATGGGAATGTGGAGTCATGAATTACCGCTTCCCATAACAATCCAAAGAGTGAGATCGATGACTGATAACAAAGAAACTAATCGTGCTGATAACAACGCTAGTGAGGCTGTAGGAACCGGAGTCGGTGCTGTTGCGGGTGCTGCCGTGGGTCCAGTTGGCACAGTTGCTGGTGCCATTGATGAAGGTGCAGTGGGCAACAAAGTGGGCGAAGTGCTAATGTTGCCATCAATAACGCCACAAACCGAGAAAAGTAGATTTTCAATAATCAAACGAAAGAGGGACTTTTAATATACCCTTTAACCCTTAGTTACGCTAGAACGCGGTACCAAGGGTTGAGTGTTGAATAGGATTTTTTGCGATTCACCAAGATCCTTTACGATAATTTCCCCGCACCTAAATTCTCTATGTTCGAACCCTCATACGAGGATTCTTCCATTCTTTCCATTGAATCATTCTCAATCAATGCTTAGATGTAAAAAAATGATATGGGCAATTTTTACCCATATCATATTAATAATTCGGATTACATATTCTCATATATCTTTAGATAAGGCTATACTATATTTTCTTCTTTTAAATTTGTAATCTGTTTATCTACATTTTTAAATTTAAAGATGGAAATCGCGACCAACACAGCTAAAACAACGAGACAAGTAATAATACTTACTCGATTCTGTTCATTTAGCACAAATATGACGGAAATAATACATAACGTAACTACTGTAAAAGCTGTTACATATGGGAACCCCCATAATTTAAAGCTCGGATCTTTTGGATAGGAATTACGAAGTTTTAACTGTGCTAAACAAATGCTGATCCATACCAATGATACGACAAACCCAGGAACCGCCATTAATAACATAAATACCTTATCCTGTGCAATAAATGCAATCATAGAACCTCCGATTAATACAACTGCAGTTAACATTAAACTATACAATGGAACACCGTTTTTTGATACATAAGAGAAAGACTTTGGAGCTTCCCCTTCCACCGATAAAGAATGCAGCATCCGCGTACAACCATATATACCAGAGTTAGCTGCTGATAAGACAGCTGTAATTAAAATAAAATTCATAATGTGAGCTGATCCTTGCAAGCCGGCCATCGATAACACCTGGACAAACGGACTTGCCTGGTGGCTAAGTTCATTCCAAGGAATTAAACCGCAGATTACAAGAATTGGCAGCGTGTAAAACAAAATAATTCTCCAAATAAAACTTTTAATAACCTTGGGTAAAATACGTTCTGCACCTTTTACTTCCGGTACTGTTAGTCCAATTAGTTCAGAACCTCCATAAGAAAACATAACAATTAAAAGCGCTGTAAATATCGACATCCACCCATTTGGGAAAAACCCTCCATGATGAGTAAAATTTTGCAGATAGTTGGATTCATGGCTTGGGATGAAACCAAATAATATACTAGCTCCTAAGACGATAAATACCATAATCATTGCGATTTTAATGCCGGCGAACCAAAATTCAAATTCCCCATAATTTTTAACATTCATCATGTTAATTCCAATGACTAAAGCTGCACAGCCTAAACTTAATTCCCATAGCGGAATGGATGGAAACCAATATTGCAAGAAGCTTCCCGCAACGACTACCTCAATGACACTTACCGCCAACCACATGAAACAATACATCCAGCCCATAACAAAGGAGGCGCGCTTGCCGAATGCTTTCTGAACAAATCCCTTCATGTTTGTGTTCGGATAGACGATTGCCATTTCAGCAATAGCTCCCATAACAACAAGAAGCAATAGCCCTGCAAACACATAAGAAAAGATAACCCCCGGTCCTGCTAATGATACGGTTTCAGCACTTCCTTTAAAAATCCCGGTACCTATTGCTCCTCCCATTGCCATCAAACTTATATGTCGAGGCAACAACTTCTTTTGCAGTGGTGCAGATTTCATTACTTATTCCTCCTAAACTCTATTAATAAATACACAAGATTTTCGAGATCAAAATGAACTTTCCCTGGGCTACCTGTGCAATAACGAACATTGCCCACCTGGAAAATTCCTCTAATCCTGAACATACACATTTACTGATGCTCTTTTTTTATGGCTTTTTTCGTAAAAATTGTTGCTTTTTCAAGTATCTAATCTGTCGTATTTGCGAGGAAACGAGGTTTAGTTTCAGATCCAAATGATTTACTTACGAAAATAACCATAGGGAGTCATTCACCAATTTCTTTATAAGTGTGCTACTTACAAAATTCGATTTTCTTTTTTGGATGTTCTGGGGCAATAAGTCTGCAAGGGATTTAATTTTTGTAATTGATTCCAAGGTATTAATAATAGCATAAAGTAGGCAGCAGATTGCACAAAGCGGAAGTTAGAGCAGAAACAATCTGCTGCTTAATATTAAAAACTGAATAGCAGGTATTTACATAAACATACTTTTATATCATGAATTAGAAATGGTCATGTATTTGAATTACGTTGATTTATATATTACTATGTTAGTTCAATAGGCCATAACTTTGGGTTTTCAATCAATTGTTTAAATCGATTAGTAAAGGCAACGGCTGTAGCACCGTCTGCAACACGGTGGTCAAACGCCATCGACATTGTCATTATGGAGCGAATAGCAATCTCATCGTTTTCCATAACAACAGGCATTTTCTTCGTCTTATGAAACGCAATTAACCCGGTTTCCGGATGATTAATAATCGGAGTTGCGCCGATGCTTCCTAAAGGACCAACGTTGCTGATTGTAAATGTGCTGCCTCTCATATCAGTCGGTGTTAATTTGTCCTCTTGCGCTTTTTTAGTTAACTCTTTAAGTTTTTCATGAATTTGGCGAACGGACAATTTATCAGCATGATGAATGACAGGCACAATTAGGCCGTCTTCTGTATCAGTAGCTATTCCAATGTTATATTCTTTTTCTAGCCGAATCACTTCGTTTTCTTCATCAAGTTTCGCGTTGAATACAGGGAATTGTTTTAATGCCACCACGATCGCTTTAATAAAGAAGGCAACAGCCGAAACATTAATATTCATTTCTTTTAAATCATTTCGATATGTAAGCAGCTCGGTTAAATCCGCCTCTTCAAAATGTGTCACATGAGGAATCGTATATAGTGATTGGGCCATTTTCTTCGCAATTTGCTTGCGGCGTCCTCTAAAAGGAATCACTACTGCTTCTTCATTTGTTTCTTTTACATTCTGTACCTTCTGCTTTTGAATCTCTTGTTTTGGTTCTGTTTTTTCTTCGGTCACTTCAACGGAAACCGCTTTCATTTCTTCAGAAGACTGGAACTTATCTCGTTTTTTAACAAAGTTATATAAATCTTCTACTGTGATGCGCCCAAATGCGCCTGTACCTGTTACTTCGTTAATATCTACACGAAACTCGCGCGCTATTTTTCTCGTATAAGGCGCAGCAATGATGAATCTTTTTTCACCTTTTTCTTCAACTGGAGCTGTTTGCTGCGGTTGTATTGTTAAGGCCTCGGACTTTTTAGGAGCGGCTTCTTCGAGATTCATTTCCATTGCTGCTTCTACCAATTTTCCCGCTTCTGTTTCCAGCACAAGGAGCGTAGTACCGACGGATACCGTGGTACCACTATCAACAATAATGTTCTTAACTTTTCCTGAGGCTGGAGAAGGAAGCTCCGCCACCATTTTATCTGTTTGTACTTCTACAAGAGGCTGGTCCACCTTAACCGCATCCCCCACCTTGACGAAATAATGAATAATTTCTCCCTCTGTCATTCCTTCACCGATATCATGAAGTTTTACTTCAACCAATGTTTTCCCCTCCTAGAAATGAACAACTTTTTCGATTGCCTTTAATACTCGCTGAGGTGTTGGTAAATAATGTTCTTCCAGTGCAAACAATGGAACCGGAACATCAAAACCAGTTACACGCTCAATCGGAGCTTTCATGTACAGAAATGATGTATCATTAATAATCGAAACAATATCATTACCAACTCCGCCTGTTTCATGGGCTTCATGAACAATAACAGCACGTCCTGTTTTTTGAAAGGATTCTGCAATGATGTCCTTATCAATTGGATAAAGGGTACGTAAATCAATGACATCACATGTTATGCCGTTTTTTTCAGCCTGTTCAGCTGCTTTCATTGCTACTGGTACCATCGCTCCCCAAGCGATAACCGTAACGTCATCTCCGTCTTTGAGCCTTTTCCCTTTTCCGATTTCTACCAGGTATTTGCCTTCCGGGACCTCTTCACGGTTGGCACGGTAGATTCTCATGGACTCTAAAAATAAGACTGGATCCGGATCTTCAATTGCTGCGATTAGCAGACCTTTTGCATCATAAGCAGAAGACGGGCATACAACTTTAATTCCGGGCATATGAGTGAACAATGCTTCCACACTGTCTGAGTGAACTTCCGGAGCACTGATGCCTGCACCGTATGGAGCGCGTATAACCATTGGAACTGTGTAGGTCCCCATCGTACGCATACGAATGCGTGATACGTGTGTCATGATCTGCTCATACGCAGGATAGATAAATCCAAAAAACTGCATTTCCGCTACAGGTTTGAATCCATTGACCGCCATTCCGATAGAAGCTCCGATAATCCCTGCTTCACTCAGCGGCGTATCAATAACACGATCTTCCCCAAATTGTTCTTGCAAGCCCTCTGTAGCCCGGAATACTCCCCCGTTTTTACCGATATCTTCTCCAAGCAAAAGGACTTGCTCATCCTCTTTTAACATCGTACGCAACCCATCTGTTACAGCCTGGACAAGTGTTAGCTGATTCGTTTTTGCGTTATGATTTTCTAACGGTCTCTCCATAGTTACAATCATCAAGATTCCCTCCCGATTAATTGAAGATATTGTTCTTTTTGTTTGGCAATGGTCCAGGTCGGCTTTTCAAATACATAATCGAATAAATCATTGACATTCGGTTTTGGAAAGCTCTCCATGTCTTTTACCGCCTGTTCCACTTCGCTTGCGGTTTCTTCTTTGATTTTTGTCACCCATTCTTCGTCCCATAAGCCGTTTGACTTCATATAGCGCTCCACTCGAAGAAGAGGATCCCGAAATTCCCGAATTGTGTCGCTGTCTGACTGATTGCGATATTTAGTCGGGTCATCCGCCGTCGTATGGGCACCATATCTCCATGTTATTGCTTCAATTAAAGTTGGGCCTTCTCCTTTACGAGCGCGGTCAAGCCTTTCCTTTGTTTGAAAATACACGGCAAATATATCGTTTCCATCAACACGGACACCTGGCATATCATAGGCGAGTGCTTTTTGTGCAATCGTTTCGGAATTCATTTGCTTTTCAATCGGCACAGAAATGGCGAACCCGTTATTTTGATTAAAGAAGATAACAGGAGCTTGAAACACACTGGCAAAGTTCAACCCTTCATGGAAATCGCCCTCTGAAGTGGCTCCATCGCCAAAATAAGCAATCGCTGCATTTTTCGTTCCCTTTCTTTTTTCCGCCATCGCAGCCCCTGCGGCATGCGGGATTTGAGTAGCAATTGGAACTGCAGGAGGAAATATCTTTTTCCCCTTTTCAGGAACACATCCCTCAACACGGCCTTTCCAATATAAATACGTACGATCCATGCTGGCACCAAATGTTAAAGTGGCACCGTGGTCACGATACGTTGGGAACACCCAGTCATCTTTTTGAAGAGCCAGTGCACTTCCGACTTGAGAAGCTTCCTGACCCTCAAACGGTGCGTATGTCCCAAGTCTTCCTTGACGCTGCAAACTAATAGCTTTTCGATCAAAGGTACGAATGCGCACCATATTATAGTAGAATTTTTTGACAAGTTCTTCTGTTATTACATCCTTGTACTGTTCATTTATTAATTGTCCGCTTTCATCGACGATTTGAAATATTGGAAATTTTGAAGTCATTTCATCACCTCATTAGTAGAAATTTCATTATTATTTACGAATATCCCATTTAGGACGCTTTGTATGTGTGAAAAAGCTATTTTGCTTTTTGCGGTCTTCCATACGTTTTTCACAAAGACGGTTAGCCGCTTGAAGTGTCGTGATATCATCTAGCCCTGCTTGTCTGTACACTTCCAATAACGATGTGTAAATAGATCTTGTTTTCGTTAACACTCGCTCTTTATTGTAGCTGTATAGTTCATCTGCTACTTGAATTAAACCTCCAGCATTTACGATGTAATCGGGAGCATATAAAATTCCTTTTTGTTTCAGAACTTCTCCGTGTTTTTCCAAAAGAAGTTGATTGTTAGCTGATCCAACCACTGCTTTTACTTTTAACTGTTCGATTGTTTCATCGTTAATAATTCCGCCGAAAGCACATGGAACAAATACATCCGCATCTGCAGAATACACCTCATCTTTACTTATATGGCGTGCGATGCTTCCTAATTGTTTCGCACGTACTTGAATGTCCTTAAGTGCATCTTCATTAATATCGCTTACATATAAATCGGCGCCAGCTTCAAGCAATTGTTCTGCTACTTTGTAACCTACTTTCCCAAGACCTTGGATTATGTATGTTTTACCAGAAAGATCTTCTGTACCAAAAACGACTTTATTCGTTGCTTTTAAGCCATAAATGACTCCTAGAGCAGTCGGAACAGATGAATCACCGCCCCCTCCGTACGCTTCAGGGATTCCTACGATGCAGTTCGTTTCTTTTGAAGCATGGATGAAATCATCAGTTGAAGTCCCCATATCAGTGCCTGTATAAAAACGGCCGTTTAAAGAATCGACAAACTGACCGAAGGCTCTAAACAAAGCCGGTGTTTTATCCGTTGCTGGATCACCGATGATCACCGCTTTTCCTCCTCCGAAGTCTACATCGGCAGCTGCACATTTATATGTCATCCCTTTTGATAATCGTAATACATCTTCCAATGCTTCATCCATCGTACGATACGGGCGCATTCGGCAGCCTCCCAATGCAGGGCCGAGTGTTGTATTGTGGATGGCGATAATTGCTTTTAGACCTGTTGACGGGTCATTGCAAAATACGATTTGCTCATGTTCATGCATTTTTTCAATAACTGTTTCCGTTGTTTGTGGAGCTTGTTTCATCACATTCATCTACTTTTCCCCCATTATCACTATGAATATATTAGAAAACGCTTACAAAAAAAGAGAAAAAACAAAGTCTTTCTACTGTTAATGGATCGACTGACGAAGTTTCTTTTCGATTTCCCTTTTCGGTAAAATGACTTGTTTGACTTCTCCCACTCCAATGACCATCTCTTCGTTTCGCGACTCCACTTTGGTAACGATTACATTATTTTGAATGTTCGATACAGTAGCAGTAACAGTTACGATTGAACCTTCTGCGGTCGGTGCGACATGTTTGACGGATACGGCTCCACCGATTCCTTCTTCCTCTTCCTCTAAATACGGTAAAATAATTTTCCTGGATGCCCATTCCATATGATAAACCATGGAAACTGTTGAATAAGCTGGATGGACGACTTTCCCCTCAAACCGGGCAAACATTTCAGGTGTTACCACTATCATTACAGCTGCAGTATCTCCCACTTGCATCCCACTTTTCATTTCCTTCCTCCTTTGAAAAGATAAAAAAAGATAGTAATAAAGTTTTCATATAAATTCATAATGTGCCAGTTATCTTAATCTTTGTTTGTCAACATGATCTTTCTCTTATTTAATTATTGGGAAAATTTTGTCTGCATTAATAATGATAAGGTATAATTAAATCTATTAATATATCAAATTGCATAAATTTCAAGCACTAAGCATTATATTTTGCATAAGTTTTTTGTGTTTTAACTTCATTTTAAAAGGAGAGCATTATATGGATCAATTAGATATTCGTCTTCTTGAAATTCTTCAAATGGACGGACGTATTTCAATAAGTGATTTATCGAAGAAATTATCCCTTAGTCGTCCCAGTATTACGGAGCGTTTAAAACGTCTGCAAGAGAAGGGGATTATAGAAGGATTCAATGCACGTGTATCTCCCAAAGCAATTGGACTGGATGTAATTGTTTATATTCAGGTAAGTGAAATCAAGATATTTTCTTATGTAGAATTCGAGAAATGGATTATGGGAGACCCAGATATCATCGAGTGTCATCGGTTAACCGGTTCTGTTAGCTATTTGCTTAAGGCTGCGGTTACCGGGATGGATCATCTAAGTAAACTTATAGATCGGTTAACCCCTTATGGAAATCTTAATACATCTATTGTTTTATCATCACCGGTCTCTTTTCGTTGCATTACTCCCCATGCCATTAAAGAAAAATAAAAGTAAAGACGCGCTAAAAGAGTTTAAAATAATATATTTATCCAAGCACAATAAATTTAATTTTATCGATTGTTTTCACCGGAAGTTTCGAAACATGAATAGCAGCCAAAGCTTTTTAAATTAGCTCTTGGCTGCTTTTTTTCCTTAGATTTACCGGAATAAAAATCAATGGAATTCTCTTTTGAAACAACGCCACAGTATAAACAGTAACAACCACTTAAATTTTGCGCTCTTTAAAATTGGTGAGGTTCGTCCAAAACAGCAAAGAATGAATGTTGTTTCTCCTTCATCCCTTAAAGTCATCGCAAGGACCAATTTAAAAGAAAAAGAAATTTAGGCAAAATAAAAGAAGACACCTGAAAACATCTTCTTTTATCAAAAGAATATGAAATTTTTACCCTATCTCTTTGGAAGTCATTTTCTCGACATCACTCCAATGTCGACCATATATTTGTGCATGCCGTTTGGTTAGAAACGAATTATCATACGGCTTAAAGACAATAAACGTACCTGCTCCTCGATTTTCTTTCTCCATCAACTGGCAGGTCATGAATGTTTTCAGTGTGATCCAGTGCATCAAAGTCTTGACGGCAATCTCGGATAATTTTCTGTTTGGAACCCGAACTATAACAACCTTTCCTTCTTCCATCCATTTTTCAAAATTCAATTCTGGGATCGGAGGCTGACCCGAAAATATCAAACAGATTATCATCACCAAAGAATTCATCCAATCTGTTGATAATGCTATCTACCTTATTCCCTAGATCAGCATTGGTTCCCCATTTTTCAAGTTCTCCAGCTAACCGTAATTGCCCTTCTGCTTTTAATTCATGGATACGAATTTCACAGAATTCCTCATCTTCAATCATCATTTTCGTTAAAAATAAACTTCCACCACTTGCTTTTGCAGCTTCACGCAGATATTTTCGGCTCCTGGCCATGTTTTCCAGGTCACCGAAAATGCTGATCATTTCGCTTGCAAAACGGTTGCTTCCGTCTTTACCTAATTTTTTTACAACTTCACTTAGATCAAGGGGAATCCGATATTCGCTTGTTAAATCAAGATCAATGATTTTTTCCGGTGGAAGACTATCCCGGATTCCATCTGCCATCCCTCGATGACCACTCTCACAAATGGCATCAGGGACGATAAAACTAAGGTTATGATGTAAGCAGCCTTCTACGACGAAATTTTTAACGACTGTGCCTTTTCCTTTTCTCATGGATCCCTGATAGATGTACCCTTTAAATAGCTCATCCGGGTTGTCGGTTGGAATTAAAATCGGGATTTGTTCTCCTTTGTCTTCTGCATGACCAATCAAAAATCCACCTTTGGTGAAGACTTTCGGAATCGTAACCTCGACATTGCGATTTGTTTCCAGCTCTTCAGAAAATTCCCGTTGAACATCTGCTGTTGGAAGCTGCGTAAGTTTGCTCATTTCATAATGAGAGAAGATATTCGCGTCTAAATCGCTTTTGCTATAGGGTCGGAGAGTGAATGAATTGATTTCTTTTAGGCTTTCGATTTGTTCTTTCTTCGTTAGAGGATTGGCTTGTAAGGAGTTATTATCAGATAATTGGTCGTATGCAGTCACTAGGGCGCGTTTAGTCATTTCTCTTCGAACTTCATTTTCTGAATGAACAGCAATCCGGATATGCGTTTAAGGCGTTGCTTTTCTAATGCTCTTGCACCCGTTAGCTGAAGAAGTAAACCTTATAATTGGGTCTTTGCAAGATTAATTAATCGGTTTTCAATAGTCTCCAATTATTCCAAGTGGGTTAGGGATTTTCTTGAAGTCTTCTTCACGGATTTCTTCGTAATCTCCAATTTCTAAATTACTATTCCCGACACTTTTAAAGAACTTACCCATAAATTTTATTGCATATTCTATATTGCCTATCTCGGTAGTATTCATTATTTGTTCAGAGTAATTACCAACCGACTTCCAACGGTAATTAAGTAAAGAAGCAAGACCAGAGTTAGCAATAAATTTCAAAATATTTATGCTTTATTTGTTCGTATATATTTGTTACGCTTAATGATTCATTGGTAAACGTGTTAAGATCGGCTAACTATTGATATGGCTAATCCCATAATGGTGTGCTTACCCTAACTGGCGTTTAAATGCTTTACTGGCGAAGAAGTAAGCGATGACCATGATGCCGACGCACCAGGCAAGCGCGAACCAGATATCGTTGCCAACAGCCCCTTCATATAAGAGGGCACGAATCGCATTCACGATTGAAGTCACGGGCTGGTTCTCAGCGAACGCACGGACAATTTTAGGCATGGTTTCGGTGGGGACAAAGGCCGAACTGATAAAAGGCAGGAAAATCAGCGGGTACGAGTAGGCTGTTGCCCCTTCCATAGACCCCGCTGTCAATCCGGGAATGACCGCCAGCCATGTCAGCGCCAGCGTAAACAGCCCTAGTATCCCAGCTACCGCGAGCCAATCCAGGATATCAGCGCTGGAACGGAAGCCCATCAAGAGCGCGACGAGGATAACCACCACGACAGTAAGCGCATTGGAAACAAGCGAGGTCAACACGTGAGCCCACAATACCGACGAGCGCTTGATGGGCATGGTAATGAAACGCGCCATCAGCCCGCTCTTTACATCCGTAAACAGCCGCACGGAAGTGTAAGCGACGCCGGATGCGATAGCCATCAGCAAGATTCCCGGCAATAAATAATTGACGTAGTTGTCCGTGCCTGTCTCTATGGCGCCGCCAAATACGTAGACAAACAGCAGCATCATCATAATCGGCATAATCGCCACCGTGATAATCGTATCAGGGCTGCGCATGATGTTGCGCATTAAACGCCCTAGTAATACCCCTGTTTTGCTTTTCATTTACATCTCCTCCTTTTTGCCGATGATCGCGAGGAAAATTTCCTCCAATGTCGGCTGCTTCTCGATGTACTCCACTTTCGCTGGCGGGAACATCTCTTTGAGTTCGGTAAGGGTACCGGTGGTGATGATTTTTCCGCCATGCAGGATGGCGATACGGTCCGCCAGTTGTTCGGCTTCCTCCAGGTACTGGGTCGTCAGCAAGATGGTCGTGCCGCCGCCAGCAAGCTCCTTGACGGTATCCCAGACTTCAATCCGGGCTTCGGGGTCAAGCCCTGTCGTCGGTTCGTCGAGAAAAATGACTGCTGGCGTCCCGCTCAGGCTCATGGCGATGTCAAGCCGGCGCTTCATCCCGCCGGAATATTTGTCCGCCCGGCGGTTGGCCGCATCGGTCAGGCTGAATCTTGCAAGCAGATTGTCGGCGACTTGAGCGGGATTGGAAACTCCCCGTAACTTGGCGATCATCATCAGGTTTTCCCGCCCGGTGAGCATGCCGTCTAAAGCTGCGAACTGTCCTGTCAGGCTGATGCTCTGGCGAACATGATCCGGTTGACGCTGGACGTCAAAGCCGCAAATCCCTACTTCGCCGTCATCGGGCTTCATCAGCGTCGAGAGGATGTTGACCATCGTCGTCTTGCCCGCTCCATTTGAGCCCAGCAGTGCGAAAATTTCGCCACGCCGCACCTCAAAATCCACCCCCTTTAAGACTTCCTTGTCTTTAAAGGATTTTTTTAACCCTTTTACAGAAATCGCTGCATTGCTCATACTTTTTTCCTCCTTATAAAAAGCGCAGCAAGGCGCTAAATTGCCTATACTTCTCTACTCAGTCTGACTGATATTCTGTATTACTTACTACCTGGTTAAAAATATAACTGAATAGTGAAGGTGACACATTACATTTGTAACCAGCTATTCAGTAGGAATTATCTATTGAATTTACTTTTTTCCCAATCGCTTCATGATACTCTGATTCAAATCTTCACGAAACTTGTCGACATAGATTTTAGCGTTTGCCACTAGTTCATCGGCAAAGGAAGCCAAGTCGTTCCCAGAGACGGTTTGCGTCGTTAGTGTCGATGCTAGGCGAAAATCCACTAGGATTTCTCCGTTAGCCACGACCAATCGTATCGTTCAACTTCGTGCGATATTTGTCCCTCCAAGTTTTCTCATCCTTCACTAGATCGTCGCAGAAAGCGGCCACGTCCTCGCCGGTGAGGTCGGTGACTTTCTTGCCTTCCGCTGCACCTTCCTCGAGGAGGTCGAGAATGCCGCCAAAGATACGGCTGCAGTCCTTCCAGTCTGAGGGACCACCAGCTGTCCACATATATTTTTGGATAGCTTTGTAAGCGTTGCGGTACTCACTTGGAAGTGCCTTCGCACGCGCCTCCATCGCCTTCCATTCCCGCTTGTCATCCAGACTTCCGATAATTTTTTCAAAAATATTCATTTTACTTCTCTCCTTTTGATTTTATTAGTTTTTAGTTCGTTAATTTTGCTTGAGACAAAATCCCACTTTTTCCAAAAAATTTCAAGTTGTTCTTGACCTGCTACGTTGAGTGTGTAAAATTTTCTCGGCGGTCCTATAGTGGATGGCTTTTTCTCGATGTCCACCAGATTATTTTTCTCAAGCCGCATGGTAATCGTATAAACTGTGCCTTCAACCACATCAGTGAAGCCAAGTTCTCGCAGCTGTTGCGTGATTTCATAGCCGTAAGTTTCTCCACGGCTGATGATCTCAAGTACACAACCCTCAAGCACCCCTTTCAGCATTTCTGTGATATTTTCCAAATTCTTTCCTCCATTTGTATTTCACTTATTTTTTTCCATACACTGTATCACAGGTATTTTGTGTTACTGATATTTAGTAATACTGACTACTAGTATATAGTATTACCAAATAGCATCATTTGTCAATAAAACTTTTCGACAAGAAGGCACGTTATTACGGGCTTCATAGGCCTAGTCACAGGGTTACTGCTCTAGTCCGTCAGATAAGATCAGTATTTTCAACAAACTGAATGTAACTTAATAGAGGTTTTGTTACATTGGGGGTACCACTATATTAAAAAAACTTTTATATCAATTATTTTATTCGTCTATTTTTTGTCGTTTCAGCATGTCCCCATTTTTCATAGAATATAGTACCAAATTTGAAAGGGGTGAAATAATATGTCAGTACCCGTTGTAACAATTTCAGATAGTACTATTCAAATTACTGGAGACCAAGACATTCCAGGAGGAGCAACAAAGACTATTTTTAGAACCAAAAGATGAGGGGAAAACAGTATCATTAACGATAACAAATACTGGACCTTCAGGTACTTTTTTGTTGGTTACTTTAGAACAAGAAAAGGCAAACTTAATGAACAAGTAGAAGCAGGCGATACAATAAGTATTCCTAAGGGTAAAGCAATTGAAATAGAGATTAAAAACAGTGGAACATTTGTAGGGTCAGTTCACTACACACTTGTCTATTCACTTCCAACTCCTCCAAAAAAGTCCTAACCTTTGATGGCTTAATGTTGATGGAACAATTTGGCATACATATCCATCTTCTTTCCTCGTTTTCTACATCATAGCCGATAGAATGATTTCATGAATATAACCAAAACTTTTATACGAATTACTAATGTATCAAAATACATAAAGAGTAACATTCCGGGCTTCTTCAGAAGCAGAAAACGTTGATTTATCCACGCTGTATAAAATCCTGCATAAACAATAAAAATAAGAATGACCACTAAAAAAAAAGCGAATCCCTTTTGCCCCAAGGGATTCGTTTTTTTATGCTTCGTCTTCCAACTTCCGAAAGGTTGTTTTATGTAAATTAGGTTTGTATAGATATACAATAAAGTGATTTGTTAACTAAAAATAAAATAAAGTTTACATATATAAGAGATATTCCTATAATTAATTATTAAAGAGAGAGGATTTAAAAGGGGGAGTATCTGCTTGTTAGAGAAATTAGAAAAAGGATCCGTTGTATTATATGAAGGAAAACTATATAAAATAATGTACATATATAGCTCAGGTTACTGTGAAATTGTAAACCAGGACTCAAAAAAGGTCGAACTAGTTAACTTAAAAGAATTACAAACTTTTAATCAAACAATAGCATAAGAATGTGAAAACAATATACTGCCTCAAAGGAATTTTATGTCAACCTGATTGAAAAAAGCGCACAAAACAACAGTAAGCGACCTCGATCATCCACTTAGGAATCACAAGGTCGCTTACACTATTTCTTCATTCATTATCTTTTACAAACCCTTTCAGCTTATTTTAACAGGAGATTAACGCTCGATTTAGAAAAAAAGGTTTACATTGGAAAAGTGTGATCTCTTGGAAAAACGTAATCGTGTTAATACCCAGCGTATGTATAACACGCTTTCGCCTAACTCACTTCATTGGAATCACCTTCTTTCTTCTGGTCTAATCTGTTATCTCCTTTCTTTGTATTGTGGGATTGCTTGTCATTATCATACATAATAATCTCTTTATTGTAAATATTCTAAAAATTCAATTTTATATTTATTTTCGGTGTTTTTCTCTTTCTTTCTCTCTTTTTCTTCAAATTTCACATATTTTAAAAAAACTTTGTAAAATTAAGAAAGACAATGCTAATAAAATATAATGCCTATTATGTTATAAAACCCTTGGATTTCTCGTTAAATCCAAGGGTTTTTACCTCTTATAATGTATATTATGCTACATTCGGATCCGCTAAAAATGGCGTTTTAATAGGCTTCTTTAGCATGCTACTTTTCTATCACTTGCTAGTTTTATAACAAAGATTATTTCATACATAGTAATTTAGGTTGTTAGCTTGATGGGGATGTGGCGGTACCCCTATAAGTACATCCAATGCTCCTGTCACTTTTATTCAACAGGAACAAAATAATGGTTTTTACGATAAACCAATGCTTCCATTGAAGCTAAAAGTTCGCCTTCACTTTCCACTCGAATTTTATACCATGCCGTACGATTATTGCGTTTCTCTTCTACAGCTATGGCCTTTAAACGTGATCCGTTTCGGCCTGGAGCCATAAAATTAATATTTGTTGATAATCCGACAGAAGTTTTTCCATAGGAATTACTGGCTGCTGCAAAGACATAATCAGCTAAAGAAAAGATGATTGCTCCATGGACAGTACCATGTGAGTTTAACATATGATCCTTTATATCTAATTCCGCAGTTGCAGTACCTTCTCCCATCTCAATTAATTTCATACCAAGAAATTGGGCAAAAGGCTCTTGTTCGAACTTATCAAAGATTTCCTTGTAATACCTTTGATGGACTCCCTGTTCAGTCATATTTGATTTCATGTCGAACCCTCCTGCTTTTTATTAAGATGTGAAAGCTTCAAAATCTTTTGTCGATCTACTCATTTGTATTTTGGCTTCCTCAATCATACTGTCCAACAGCTCTTTCACACTGGGAACACACGAAATCAATCCTGCTACCTGCCCACTATTAATAAATCCATTTTCTAGGTCCCCTAAAACAGCTCCCATTACGTGCTGCTTTTCAGAAGTCATCTCATTATATTCATCTAAAGTCATCCCGCGGCCTTCTATTTTAAGCAGTTTCTGCGCGTATGGGGTCTTAAACACCCTTCGAACACGCCCGACAGAACGCCCGACAATAACCGTATCGGTATCACTTGCATGAATCAAATTTTGTTTATATGTGTCATGAAATGGGGCTTCCTTTGTAGCAATCAGGCGTGTACCTATTTGTACACCACTGGCTCCCAGCATCAATGCGGCTGCCAGCCCTTTTCCATCACCAACTCCCCCTGCAGCAATCACCGGCACTTTTACTCTCTTTACAATTTGTGGAATGAGCGTGAAAGTGGTAAGTTCGAGGCTGGAATTAATCCCTGCTGCCTCAAATCCTTCTGCCACCAATAGATCAGCCCCTGCTTCTTCTGCTTTTATGGCATGTTTTACAGAAGCTATTACTGCAATCACTGTTATACCATGTTCATGAAGCATCGGAATAAGGGGAGCAGGATTCCCCGCAGATAATGATACGATCGGAATCTTATATTTTATAACAAGATTGATCATACCCGTTAAAAAAGGTGTTACATTAATAGGAATGTTTATAGCAAATGGCTTGTTGGTTCTCTTTTTAGTTTCTAGAATAATTTTCTCTACTTCATCCGGTGTCATGGTACCACATCCAACCGTTCCCAAGCCTCCAGCTTCTGATACAGCCGCTGTAAGAGCCGCATTGCTGATGTTTCCCATACCTCCCTGAATAATGGGATATTTAATATGTAATTGTTTAGATACATGTTTCATTTTTTCGCCTCCCCTTATAAATAATGTTATAATAGAATTAAAATAAAAACAATTATGAAAATGAAAAGGGGGATTTAAATGCTTATTTCTCACAAAGGAAATCAGCCTCGTATTCACGAGACTGTTTTTATCGCACCTGGTGCCTTTTTAATTGGGGATGTAACAGTAGGAAAGAACTCGACCATTTGGTTTAATGCTGTTCTGCGCGCAGATGAAGGCGCTATCACAATTGGAGAAAGATGCAGCATTCAAGATAACTCTACTGTCCACTTATACGAAGGCTGCCCGGTTGTTATTAAAGATGAGGTGACAGTAGGCCACAATGTTATCCTGCATGGTTGTGAAATTGGAAAACGATCAATTATTGGAATGGGCTCCACTATTTTAGACGGGGTCGAAATCGGTGAAGAATGTATCATAGGCGCCAATACACTTATTCCTTCCGGAAAGAAGATTCCTCCTCGTTCTCTCGTTATGGGATCCCCTGGTAAAGTAGTACGGGAAATCAACGACAAAGACTTGGATCTAATTCAACTTTCCATTGATACTTACGTACAGAAAGGATATGAATTTAAAGATATCATTAGTAAATAAAAAGATTCCTAGGAGCATATCTCCTAGGAATTTTCACTGATTAAAGGATGGTCGGAAGCATTATAGGATTGGTCTTTATTCCGCAGATCATTATCTTCCTGAAAGACGTCCTCAAAGAAACGATTAGCCGGCTCAGCTAACATTTTGTAATATTGATTGAATAACAAAGCCGCATGATTGCCGCTCCAGCGTGAAGGCAGCAACTCTTTCGGCAATCCGGGATCGATGAATAAAAATTTCCGATACTCATGGACGATAATGGTTCTTTCCACAAAACATTCCGCATCGGTCATCTCTCCTCTTTGCATAATGCTTTGATTTACGATATATTTCTGGCTGTAAATCGAGATAAATTGCTCGTACTTTTCTTTAATATCCGTTAATGACCAGCTTTTCTCTACAAGTGATTGACTTTCTTTTGGGCCCTTATATTCCGATAGAAAGAAATCGACATATGGCTTAATATCGTACTTGTCGATTAGGAGTTCAACTTCCTTTTCTAAGTTGTTAGGAGATATCCAGCAGCCGCTAGTAAAACTTCCAAAACCGCTCCAATGCAACTCTTTTCTAAATTCATCACGAATTTGTCTCTTTTCTTCCGGAATGGTGTACATTAAAATTCTCCACTTTCCATCCCATTCATGTGGATTCAATTTAAAAATTCTTCGGGCCGCCTCTTCCATGCGATTGACACCGCGGGTGGTCAGGAAATAATAGCTTTTATTTCCTTTTTTCTCTGACTGAATCCACCCTTGTTTCAGCATTCGCGAAACAGCTACACGAACAGCCTGTTCGTTATGCCCAAACTCTTTTAACAGACGTATTAGACTTCCAATCCAAATTTTATTCCCATAATGACGTATATAATCGCCATAAATAGTAAAAATCATTGATTGCGTGTTGGTGCTCATTGATATCTCACTCTTTCTTTTTACACAGCCCGTTAATGTTTTACTGTGAAGCACTAAGGAACTTATTACTATCATATCTGATATTTCTTAATTTTTGCATCACTATTTCCCCGTAAAATTAGGAGTCCTACGCTCACTAAAAGCCCTTAAAGCCTCTAGACGGTCTTCTGTAGGTATCGTTAACTCATAGGCCTTTGACTCGATAGCTAGGCCGGTTTGCAAATCTGCGTTCATTCCTTGATTAATAGCATACTTCGCTTGCCTTAAAGCAACAGGGCCATTGTTCATCATTTCTGTCGCAAACTGTTCACAAGACCTCATTAACTCTTCTTTCTTTACAACTCTTGTAAGTATTCCCCATTCATAAGCTATTGTAGTAGAGATCTTTCTTGCTGTAAAAATTAGTTCTTTAGCTTTTGCTTCACCAATTAGTCGCGGTAAGCGCTGCGTACCGCCTGCCCCCGGAATTATGGCCCAGCTTGTCTCTGTAAGGCCCAACATCGCTTCCTCTACAGCAACAGAAAAATCACATGCCAGCATGAGCTCAAAACCTCCACCAAATGCATAACCGTTTACCGCTGCAATCGTTGGCTGTGGAAGTGAGGCAATACTGTTAAATACATCTCGTATCGCCTTTACGTTTCTTCTTACTTGAGTTTCTGTTAGAGTTTTACGTTCTTTTAAATCAGCACCTGCACTAAAAGCTTTCTCACCCGCGCCTGTAAAAATTACTACTCTCACTTCCGGGTCTAATTCAATAGAATCTATCACTTCCTGCAGCTGCTTTAATGTTTCAAAATCGAAACAATTTAATACATCAGGCCGATTGATTGTTACATACGCTATATTATTTTCTATTTTATATAAAATACGGGACACTTTCTACACTCCTTTTTATGAATAAGAAACCCTTACCCGGCATTTTGCCAAATAAGGGCATTCATTTTATTCTTTTACGTTTTCTACAATGGCTGCTATACCTTGACCAACACCAATACACATGGTAGCTAGGCCATATTGAACATTACGCTTTTTCATTTCGTAAATCAAGGTCGTTAAAATCCGCGCCCCGCTCGCTCCCAGCGGATGCCCAAACGCAATAGCTCCCCCATTAACGTTTACTTTCTCTTGATCCAATTCTAATTGACGAATACACTCCAATGATTGGGAAGCAAACGCTTCATTTAACTCGATTAACCCGATATCTTCCACTGTCAAATTCGCTCGTTGCAATGCTTTTCTTGTGGCAAAAATCGGTCCAAGTCCCATTATGGCAGGCTCTAATCCAGCCGTTGCTCCAACTACATATTTCACAAGAGGCTTCAATCCTAATTCCTTTGCTTTTTCGGAACTCATAATTAATAATACTGAAGCTCCATCGTTGACGCCTGAAGCATTACCCGCTGTAACAGTACCACCCTCAAAAAGAGGTTTTAACTTTCCTAACTTTTCTAACGTTGTATCTGGACGCGGGTGCTCATCAGTATCTACAACAATTTCATTTCCCTTGCGGTCTTTATATACGACCGGCACAATCTCTTCTGCAAAACGATTCTCTTCAATCGCTTTTTTAGCCTTCTGCTGGCTCTCAAAGGAAAACTGATCCTGATCGTTGCGTGAAACGTTAAAGCGCTGTGCCACGTTTTCAGCAGTTTGAGGCATAGAATCTACTCCATACATTTCCTCTAATTTCTTATTAGTGAAGCGCCAGCCGATCGTTGTATCCTGCAGTTCCATGGTGCCGCGTGGGAATTCCTTATCAGGTTTGGCCATAACAAAAGGCGCACGTGTCATACTTTCAGTACCACCTGCGATATAAATATCACCTTCGCCGATCGCAATGGCTCTGGCTGCATACATCACAGCATCCAGTCCGGACCCGCATAATCGGTTGATCGTTGTACCTGCGACACTAACAGGGAGACCTGCTAATAAGGTGGACATTCTTGCCACGTTACGATTATCTTCACCAGCCTGGTTAGCATTGCCTAAAATTACTTCTTCAATTTGATCTACAGGAAGATTCGGGTTGCGATCCACAAGTGCCTTTATGACGACCGCTCCTAAATCATCGGGGCGTACATTTTTTAAAGTTCCCATATACCGGCCTATCGGTGTTCGAACAGCATCTACAATGACAACTTCTCTCATTTTTTAACCGCCTCTTTTTCTTTGTTAGTATAATCATATACTCCTTTGCCTGACTTACGTCCTAAACGCCCTGCCTTTACATATTGCTCTAATAATGGAGCAGGACGATATTTTTCACCTAGCTTTTCATGTAAATACTTTAAGTTATTTAAACGTGCATCCAATCCGACGAGATCAACAAGTTCAAATGGTCCCATTGGATAATTAAGCCCTAATTTAATCGCTTTATCTATATCCTCTGGCGAACCCAGTCCTTCTTGCAGCATATAAAAAGCTTCGTTACCGACTAATGCGCTAATGCGGCTTGTTACAAACCCTGGAAATTCATTAATCAAAACCGTTTCTTTCCCCATTTGTTCCGCAACTTCCTTAATAACTTGCGCTGTTTCATCACTTGTTTCCAAACCAAGAACGATTTCAACAAGCGGCATTTTATGTACAGGGTTAAAAAAATGCATCGCAATTGTTTTTTCCGGGCGTTTTGCGTACGCCGCAATTTCCGTCGGACTCATAGTTGAAGTATTTGTAGCAAAGTAACAATGCTCGGGTGCATATTCCTCAAGTATTTCAAAAACTTGCTTTTTAATCTCTGCTTTCTCAGGAACAGCCTCAATCACCAAGTCTGCTCCACTCGCTGCTTCTTGTAAATTAGTAGAATAGTAAAGGTTATTTTTCGAAGATTCTACTGTTTCGGCAGATATTTTACCGCGTGTCAATCCTTTTTCAAAGATACTGTTAATTTCCTTGCGGGCATTTTCTAAAGCCGATTCAGTCACATCGACTAATGTAACATCGTATCCTCCAACAGCTCCTACGTATGCAATGCCTCTTCCCATTACACCTGAACCTACTACCACAAGATTATTTATCATGGATCTTCTCCCCTTTTTCACTTATGCAAATAAGTACGAATAAAACTCATAAGGAGCTGTACTCGTACTCATCATTGAATTACATTACAAGCCAAATGGATTTAATGGACGGCTGCCATAGTAAGAAATGATACTTTTTGTTTCAGTATATAAATCAAGTGTTTCAATGCAAAGTTCACGGCCATAGCCAGATTGTTTATAGCCGCCAAATGGTGTACCAGGGAACGCCGAGAACGGGCAGTTTACCATCACAATACCCGCTTGGATTTGATTAGCAATACGAGTAGCACGAGCTCCATCTTTCGTCCACACAGCGGAACCTAATCCAAATTCAGTATTATTCGCAAGCTTAACCGCTTCTTTTTCATCTTTAAACTTCATAATGACAACAACCGGACCAAAGATTTCTTCATTGACTACTTTCATGTCATGGTTAACATTTGCGATGACGGTTGGTTCATACCAGAAGCCATTTTCAAATCCTTCTATCTTTGCTGGTTTACCGCCGGCTAAGATGTCAGCGCCATCCTCAATGGCAGATTTCACGTAGCTGTCAATCACATCCAATTGGTTTTGATCAATAATAGCACCAACGTGTGTTTCTTTATCAAAAGGATTTCCTAATTTTAATTTCTTTGTTTTTTCAACAAATTTGCTTACAAATTCTTCATAAATATCTTCATGCACATATAAGCGGGAACGCGCCTCACAAGACTGACCTGTGTTATAAAAAATACCGAATAAAGAACCATCCACTGCCGCATCAAGATCAGCATCGTCAAACACGATGTTAGGAGATTTACCGCCCAGTTCTAACGTTACACGCTTTAATGTTTGAGATGCTTTTTCCATGATATTTTTCCCGATTGGAGTAGAACCGGTGAAAGCTACTTTATCTACTTGCTTATGTTCTACCAAGTAGTTTCCAACTTCTGAACCTGAACCTGGAACAATGTTTACCACACCTTCAGGTACTCCTGCTTCAAGGCAGATTTCTCCAAGAATGATAGCTGTAAGCGGTGTTAATGTAGCAGGTTTTACAACAACTGAGCATCCTGTAGCAATAGCAGGAGCGATTTTCCATGCAGCCATCATTAATGGGTAATTCCATGGAATAATTTGCGCACAAACTCCTACCGGTTCTTTCTCTGTATAGTTATGGAATTGACCTGGAACCGGGTTTACATCCCCGCGGTGGCCTACAATTGCACCTGCATAAAATTCAAAGTCTTCAATCGCCTGCATCACTTGACCTTGTGCTGCATGAAGAGATTTTCCTGTATCCAAAATCTCCAATTCTACTAATTCATTGAACCTAGAGCGCATAATAGAAGCAATCTTATTTAATACACGAGATCGCTTATTAATTGGTTGCTTTTTCCATTTGCCGTGATCAAATGCATTACGGGCAGCTTGAATCGCTTTTTCTGTATCTTCTTTTGTCGCTTTTGCCACTTCAGCAATTACTTCACCAGTAGCAGGATTATATGTTTTGAATGTAATACCGTTACTGCTTTCTACTTTTTCTCCATTGATGATTAGATGATAGTATTCACGTTTCATTGAAAGTTTTTCTGTTTTGACTTCTTGAACTGTTGACATGTATCCCACTCCTTTATTTTCCTGTAAAAGTTGGTTTTCTTTTCTCTAAAAAAGAAGTTACGCCTTCTCTGTGGTCTGATGTTAATCCTGCAATACGCTGACCTTCCGCTTCTCTTTCAAGAAATGATTCAAAAGGAAGGTCGTTGGCTAGAGTTAAATAACGTTTAATTAAACCGATTGCTTTTGTCGGCATGTTAGCCAGATGTACAGCAAATTTTTCGATTTCTGTTTCCCATGATTCAAATGAAATCACTTTCGTCACTAGCCCCATTTGGAGAGCTTGCTCGGCTGAAACCTTATCCCCTAAAATAGAAATCTCTGCTGCTTTTGCATGACCGACCACTTTAGGAAGAAAGTAAAGGTTGCCTGAGTCCGGAATTAACCCCACATGAATAAAAGCGTTTACAAAACTGGCTTTTTCTGAGGCTAATCTAAAGTCACAAGCGAGTGCCAGGCTAAATCCAGCCCCTGCCGCTACACCATTTACTGCAGCTATAATCGGTTTTTCGCATTTCATAATTTGTTTCATCATCGGTCCGTAATGAGCTCTAAGAACATGTCCATGATCCATGTCCTCATTAACTTCCGATAAATCCTGACCAGAACAAAAAGCACGGCCCTCTCCAGTAATCACAATACAGCGAACATTTTCATCAAAAGAAGCCTCTTTTACCGCTTCTTTAATTTCACGATTCATCTGAGCGATAAAAGCGTTTAGCTTGTCGGGCCTATTTAATCGCAGCCACGCTACGCCATCTTGAACATTGTAACGAATGGTTTCAAACATTTTTTCTAAAGCCCCCTTATCTTCCTTTGAACTCTGGTTTCCTTCTTTCCATGAAAGCCTGCATTCCTTCTTTTTGATCTTCTGAAGAAAACAGCAGATAAAAATTCTTGCGCTCGTATTGCATTCCTTCATATAAAGAATAATCCACTGCTTTATTCACTGAATCTTTAATGAAGCGCAGAGATAAAGGAGGTTGTTTAGCCAACTTTTGAGCAAACTTCATTGCTTCTTCCATTAACAATTCATGGGAGACAATCCGATTGACGATTCCTTGCTCCTGTGCTTTTTCAACTGGAATTCTGTCTCCGGTCCACAGCCATTCCAATGCTTTTGTTCTTCCAACGAGCTTCGTCAGGCGCTGTGTTCCGCCCGCTCCCGGCATAACCCCGATGTTTACTTCAGGAAATGAAAATTCAGTGCCGCTTGCTGCAATTAAAATATCGCAGCATAGTGCTAACTCAAATCCTCCGCCAAATACAAACCCTTTTACAGCACCTATAATAGGCTTTTTGATCGATGAGAGTCGATCCCAATCCGCAAACTGATTTAATAATTCCAGATGAATCGAATCATCATTGGCCATTTCGTCAATATCAGCACCGGCTGAAAAAGCGTTGCCTCTTCCGGTAACCAATATCGTGATTATTTGGTCCTGTTTATCAAATGATTCCATCGCTTCTACAATTTCTCTTACCATTGTGCGATTTAACGCATTGTATTGCTTAGGTCGGTTTAACTCAATTAATCCTACCCCATCTACAACAGAAGTTTCGATGAATTGGAAGTTACTCATTTTACTTCTTCACCAATCATTAATGTTACAAGCTCACCAGCAAAGCCCATTAAATCTTTACCGGACGCTTTGCCCTCTGCAGAACGCATGCCTTGTTTAAGAGCCTCATGGTCGTCGTAAAACATTTCACACATTATGTAATACTCTCCCTCTCCACCCATTGGAGATCCAATAATTTTTGTTACTTCCATTTTGCGAAGGCCGGGAATTTTTTCTGTAATTGGGCCATGCACATTGAAGTAATGCTCATCAAACGCCTCTTTATTTTCAGGATGCTTATATAATGCAATCATTTTTACCATGTTTTTATCCTCACTTTACATTAGATTTGAAATAGGTTTCATTGCTTCAAAGGGATTTTTGCAGCTTTTACAGTACAAGATGCTTCTGCATGCTGTCGGTCCGAAAATATTTTCCATTGTCACATAAGCAGAACCGCAGTACGGACAGTCAATATGCCAAGATCCGTCTTCCTTCATATGCTTTGGAGGAGGGGCTATGCCAAATGCTTTTAAACCTTGCAGTCCGTTTTCTTTAATGCGATCAGATGTCCATGGCGGGGATTGAATAAACTCGACCGAAACTTCTGCTACATCAGGATGTTCCTTTACGGCCCGAATGATATTATTTCTGATAATCTCTAAAGCCGGACATCCCAAAAATGTGGGCAAGATTTTAATAGATACATGATGATTCTTGACTGTAACTGCTTCTACCATCCCTAAATCAATAATACTTACCGTATCAATCTCGGGATCTTTCACATCCTCTAATAGTAGTAACACTTCTTCCTGTGTTAACTGCAAGGGTGCTATCATTGTTCACACCTCTTTTTCTAATTGATTACCAAGTAGCAGCAGGATCAAGGTTGTATACTTCCGCCAGGGTTGAAAGAGCATCATGTAATTCTTCCGTGTGTTCTCCAATTCTCCCGTCTTGGATTTGAGACCTTGCTTTTCTAGGAATCTCTAAACCTAGTGATTCCATTACAGGAGACAAAGCAGCAACCCATTTGTCTTCTAAAACGCTTTTTTCTTCCATTAAGCCAAACTGAATTATTTGCTGTACATGTGCCCCTTGAGAGAATACATCTCCGAAATCGTTCATTACTTTGTCAATTGCTTGGAGCATCCGTTGCTTTGCTTCTTCCGTTGTACTTAAAAGCTGTACAAACCAAGTTTTCCAATGAAGAAGATGATAATACAATTCCATATTAATTTTAACGGCAACTTCTGCGAGCGGTCTGTACGTACTTTGTTTTAAAGAATCCATTTTGACTTTCTTAGCCTGTACATAGAAGTAATTTCGTACTACCGCATAGGCCCAATCATACTTCGCATCTTCCATATAGCGTCCAGGGCCGTTAACACGTTCTACTAAAATACTGTTCTTTCTTTCATGAGCTGGACGGCTATGAGCTAAATCATCTCCTTTACCCAATCCTAAATCTTCTAAAAGGTTATAGAACATCGCTGCATGCCCCATGCTGTCCTGGCTAATGGAAGAGGAAGCCACATCCTCTTCAATATGCGGAGCAAGCCCCAGCCATTCGGAACCGCGGTATGCAAATAGGAAATCATCATCTGCCAGCTGCAGCAACAGCTCAACCAATGCTTCTTTATATTCCGGGCTTAACGTTTTTGCCGGTTCACTCATTTGCTTTTTCCTCCTGCCCATGACAAAATTTCTTTCTCATCCAGCATTTGCTGTTCATAATGACGCCATTTTTTCTTTAAATAGCCGTACCCTTTTGTTGTACGGTACTCTTTATTATCCAAGCGGTTTAACGTTTGTTTCTCCTCAGGTGCAAGCGCCCGTATATCTAACCGGTTCACAACCCAAATGTCTGCAACCGGTTCACGTCGCATGAAATTCTCTTGCGCCATGATCATGGCCATATCCGCATTCGGAGCGAGCAGACTGAACTGATGCTGAAACGAAGAGCTAGGTGTACGCTTGCTAAACACCTCATACTCTTGATAAAATGTTGTATTGTTATTTTCCATTTTTTAGTTCCCCCCTTCTTTTCATCTTATCGCTGCACTTAACGCTTCTCGAACCCATGCATTATTTTCATAAGATTTTCTCCGAAGGTTTAGGCGGGCTTGAGAACGCGGACCTTGGTTTTTAATAATTTTTTTGAACTCATTCCAATCCGGTTGCCTATACACCCATTGCTGTTGCTCCTCATCATAACGGAGAGTAGGATCCGGGATTGTTAGCCCGAGTGATAAGATACGAGGAATATATTTACTAAAGAAGTCCTGACGCAGTTCTTCATTTGTTTTCGGGCGAATTTTGTACTTAATGGTAACGTCTTGTTTAGATGTACCCATCGTATCGCTGCTGGCAGGACCAAAGAACATAAGCAAGGCATCCCACCAACGATTTAAAGCATCTTGAATCATCGCTTTTTGCTCTTCTGTCCCTTCAGTCAAGGCCATTATAATCGCTTCACCATGCTGGGCATGGAACACTTCTTCGGCACAAATGCGATGTAGTGCTCTTGCATATGGTCCATAAGAAGCATTTAGCATGTTGGTTTGTGTAATAATAGCTGCACCGTCCACAAGCCAACCAATTAACCCTGCATCTCCCCACGTTTTTGTTTCCATATGAAACACATTATGAAACTTAAGATCACCTTTAAATAAGTCTTCCATCAAATCGCCTCTGTTTTTCCCGTAAGGCTTTAACAAATCCTCTGCTACACGGAGCAATATTTGACCGTGTCCCATTTCATCCTGTACTTTTGCCATAATACCCAGTTTCCGGTGAAGGGAAGGAGCTTTCGGTACCCACTCTTTTTCTGGAAGCGCACCCATTATTTCACTAATGCCGTGCATGGAAATTAGCTTAATAAGAGCTGTTCTATATTCTTCGGGCATCCAATCATCTGCTTCGATTTTCTCACCCTCTTCGATACGTTGCATAAACCGTTCTAACTTTTCTGCCTCGGTTAATGGTTCCGTGAGATTAGACATTGTCTATCCCCTCCCTCTCTTTATAACACTTTTATAACGATATTATAAAATACTGTTATATTAAAAATCAAATATATTCTAAAAATTATATTTTGTTAGATTGTTGCAAATGCCCCTCTTTCGTCAAAAATCCTGATTGCTTTCCCTTCGGACCTAGGAATACTTCTTGGAGACAACACTTTTACCTTCATGCTTACTAGACAGTTATTTTTCATAGAGTGTTGGACTTTTTTCATTATGAAATGTATATCCTCATGCTCCATGTTGCCGTTCACCAATTGATGAACTTCCTCATTTATTTCAACATGCAATTCAACAACATCCAATGAACCGTCACGACGTAGCCGAACTTGATAATGTGGTGCAATCTCTTCGATTTGAATTAAGTAATGCTCAATCTCAGACGGGAACACGTTTACTCCCCGTATAATGAGCATGTCATCGATACGTCCCTTCACACGTGACATTCTTGTCGTTGTCCTGCCGCATTTACATGTCTCTCTGGTAATAGAAGAAATATCACCTGTGCGATAACGGATAACTGGGAATGCTTCTTTCGTTAAGCTAGTAAACACCAATTCACCTTCTTCACCATCGGCTACTGGTTCAAGTGTTTTCGGATTAATTACTTCCACGATAAAATGATCATCTGCAATATGCAATCCATCTTGAGCTTCGTGACACTCCATGGATACCCCAGGCCCCATGACTTCACTCAACCCATATATATCACAGGCTTTAATATCAAACTTGTCTTCTAGCACCTTACGCATTTCTTCGGACCAAGGCTCCGCGCCAAAAATACCGAACTTTACAGAGCTGTTTCTCGGATTTTTACCCATCGCTTCCAATTCTTCAGCCACTTTTAATATATATGAAGGTGTTCCCGCAATTACGGTTGGCTTAAAGTCTTCAATGATGGTAATTTGACGGTCTGTATTTCCTCCTGAGATAGGAACAGTCGCCATGCCAAGTCTTTCCCCTCCATAATGAAGACCTAAGCCACCTGTAAATAATCCATATCCGTAAGCATTGTGGAATACCCCACCGGGCTCTCCTCCTGCAAGGGCAATTGCACGTGCAACCATATCGGCCCAATTTTCAATGTCATTCTTCGTATAGCCAACAACAGTCGGTTTTCCACTTGTACCGGAAGAGGCATGGATACGAATTACCTCTTTCATTTCAGCTGCAAATAGATTGAACGGATAGTTGTCACGCAGATCGGTTTTCTTCGTAAATGGCAAATTACGTATGTCTTCTAAAGACTGAATATCCGCCACTTTTATATCAAGTTCATTAAACTTTTCTTGATAAAAAGGTACTTTAGTATAGACTCGGCCTAATGTTTCCTTTAAGCGGTCGAGTTGTAGCGCTTTCATTTTCTCTCGCGAATACGTTTCAACCTCATGAATTATCATTGCTCCATCTCCTTTGTTAGATTCAATCCATGTTAAACGCTTACAAAAATATCTTCGTAAAATCATTTATAACTAAATATTGTTTATAGTGTGATATTTGTTACACTTTATATTTCTAACGTATCACATATCAAAACTGTTGTAAATATATTCAGATATTTCATTTATTTTTTTAAAACCTATGTATATTATTTAATTAATATAGTTAAATTGTCATTTTTTATCTAAAACAATAGCAAACTATGAAAAACTTATTTTCTTCAAATAATAAATCGAACCATTTACTGGCCTTAACAATGTACACTTATCTGTTTTATTAACCCGGTTTTAGTATAAATATTGAATTTCTAATCATTAATGTGGATATAAAATGATGAGCGTGAACAAATATAACACAATGATTGTTTTTTATAACATTTCGTTATGTTAGAAAATCAGAATAATTGAAAAAAATAATTATCAATGTTTAATTTTTGGTTCTTTCTTTCATCCTATAGGAGTATTTTTATACCGCTTAAAAGGGGAGTAAAAAGACCAAGAAGAACTTTCCACATCTGACTGCGGCTCCTAACCGTTCGAAGCCATACTTGGACAGTCGACTTGTTTTTTTATAAGAACCAAGTTCATCGTTAAGTCCCTTAAAGATTGGCCGTCGGATTGGAAAAGTAGTCCAACAAAACACGTCCGGTTGGGTCAGCCACAGCTTTGAAAACGTTACTATACCAGTGGGGATTGAAAAATAAGACCCCAGTTTAGTACCGAGATCACCTTCTAGCATCATTGGCTCTTTGTTTAAACTGTCCATATTTTAGGTTACAGTTCAAAATAGGTGGTATTTTCAATGCAATCATGCTACATAGTTTGTGTCGTTAGTAAAAAATCTAGCTGTTTCATAATTGATCCCCATCTCTAAATCTTGAAAATGTCCAAGTCATTTAAGACAACCTTAATGTTTTATTCATACTTTGTTCATTTTTAGAGGTTAAGATTAACACATGAAATGGACATGATCTTTTTCATAACCCCCTTTTAAATATAAATTTTTTATCCGGCATTCCGCTGGATATTTTTTTGTACATTTTCGGTCAAAATGCGACTTTCCCTTACTAATCTGCTTCATTAGCTGAATAAAGAAAAGGACCTATGACGGTCCGAACTTATTGTATTAATAACTCTCGTTTTTCTTGTTAAAAATTAAATACACGTTCTTATTTATTTACCGGTGCATGCTGGTCCACACCTTGTATATGGTGTCGATGATTAAACTGTCCATATTTTAGGTTACAGTTCAAACTTTGGAGTCCCCTTTTTTTATTAAGCAATTCTTTCTCAATACTTTCAAAGCTGGACTGTTCCAGGGATCAGGCCAATTTTTTTACTGCTGATCATAATGGCCAAGCCTAATATAGTTGGACAATGGGGATTGAAGAAGAACACGATTTTAAAGTGGATTTAGTAAACCATAAATATTCTTTTAAAGAGATTGTCTTTATCACTAGAGGACACACAATTAAAAAATTTAATGCCATTCGCTTCTTATAGAGAAACGAATGGCATTTTTTAGTTCCTATCAAAACAGAATTAAGATTGAAGAAAAGTACGTTAACTTTTTAATAATATATTTTGTTGTTACATATATAATTTAATACAATAATAACATGAACAACAAAATTAAAGATAAGTTATATAATGATAAATAAGACAAAAATAACATATATATTAAAATATGTTTTATCAATAATAATAATGGTATAAAAGGCATATGCACAAAATGGGGTACCACCAGCAAAACGCGAATTTACAATGTTAAGGAAATTCCAAAATAAAAAGCCCAATTTCTCAGCATTAAAATTGAGAAATTGGACTTTTTTCGTTACTCCAGAAAAGCGCCCTTTAATGGAATAAGTAAAATATGGAATCAGTCCTAAGATCACTCAATTATCAATTCTGCTTATACTAACGGTTAGTTGAACAAGCACCGATCTACATTTGACTATCATCTTCGAACTATTACATAGCAAAATATGTAAAAAAACGTTACTTTCGAACCTATTTTAAAAATTTTCGTCAAAACTATATCAATTGTTACAAAATTATTACATAATTGTAACATAAAAACTAAAAAGTAATTTACTTTCCTCTTTCAATTAATAATAGAAAGGAAAATTAATGTGAAGGAATTTACAGTTTGCTATACATTTGATAATGATATAGTAACCGAAAAAATGATAAAAGAATTAGATGTTAAAAAAGAAGATGTTGAACAAGAAGTATTTGAAAAGATGGATCGTAACAAATACTTTATTGTGAACAATGAACAAGGTAATTTTATGATAAATTCATATTTAGTACGTTATGTACGGATAGTTAGTGAAAAGATATTAGTCAAATAGCAATATCGAGGAAAAACCGTTCTTAACTTCAGAACTAATAATGTATTGATAGTTTGTGTGTAAATAAAATACGATTTAACTAACAGAACACGATAGTTAAGAATCGTTATATCACAACGGGGTAGCAAAGGTGTACAAAAATACCTATCCACCGTAGCGAACAGGTCAGTTTAACATTACACAGATAAAGTGAATGTGTGTGTTCTTACCAAATGGTCTAAATATTCGATTGGTATAAATATGGTTGAATTCAGATCTGATTTTGCCGAAAAACCGTTTTCGAATCTACCAGTGATCTCAATGACTTTGGCACCATTTAAAATAGGCTTGTCGTTATCTTTAGCGTACACAAATTTTTGACCTACTTTATACAAATTTTTCACCTCTATTTAATGATTTAGTAAGAAACAAGCATATAAATATCTTCACATTATGAATAAACTAGCAGGAACTTCAATCATAAAAAATAAAACAGATGTAACCTTCTGATTAAACTAGAGTTTGTCTTATGTTTAATTATGACATAAAAAAAGAACCTTGGATATCCCACTCTAGCCTTTGACTAGGGCTTTTTTATTGTGACACCCCCAAAACTAGAGACCATAGTTTATCTGAATGCTCTGTTATCCCCCTTATAGCCTGTTCAATCAAATCGCTCTCACACAAATATTATCCCTCCTTAAATTCCTTACTATTTATTACCACAATTGTATCAATAGGTTCATTTTCATTAAAAAGCTTGGCAAAAAATTGCCAAGCTATTTCACTTTTATTAATTTTCACACCTTTATTTTACCATGTCTTGTTCCACTATCTGGCCCGATACACAAAAAAAGGCGCAATCCTTGCTACGGATAAGCGCCCGATTGTGGAAGATCATTGTTTAAATCTTGTTCAAGATAAACACCCTGTTAGCTCAATAAAAAAACGCTGCCGCAGCAACGCCTTAAGACGATTCTTATTGAAGTAAATTTAGATATTTAGTCTTTACAAAAAAGACACCTTGTCCATTTTGTTGTTGTAAAAAACCAAATGGAATTGGTGATTCCTCCACCATTTTTTGGTCTTCTGCTGTTACAGTTATAGTAGCATCCCTTTTGGAAACAATCGGTACGAAACCTTTTTTGGTTTAGTTAGTGGTGTAAAATTAATTATTAAGTAAACCCAAATTTAGCCAATATTTATAAAATTATCTATGGACAAAATTGAAGTGAGAGATTACAACTGTAATACCCAAATGTGATTACAAACGTAATATTAAGGAGGGATAAAAAAGTATGAATGACCTGCCTAAAATTTCGGAAGCAGAGTTAGAGGTTATGAAAATCTTGTGGACTAGATCGCCTCTAACAGCAAATAAAGTTATTCAAGAACTTGAGAAACAGACAAATTGGAAACCCAAAACCGTTCGAACATTACTTAACAGACTGGTTCAGAAAGAGGCTATCGCAATTCAACAAGAGGAAGGTAAAGTCTATGCATACTATCCGATTGTCTTACGGGACGCATAACTACAAGTAGAAACAAAATCCTTCTTACAGCGTCTATACGGCGGCGCATTCAAACCGTTGTTGGTGAATTTTTTGCGGGAAAAAAATTGTCCCGTGAGGAAATTGATGAGCTGAAACGGATTCTTGATGATCAGGATACCAGCAAATGAAAGGAAACATGATGATGATTAACATATACAATTATCTTCAGCTTTTTTTTCATTGGGTGATTGAGACATCTCTTGTGTGTAGCGTGTTAGTGGGATTGATTTTGCTCATCAAGATAATAATTCAGGGCAAGTTACCTGCAAGGTGGCATTATATCCTATGGCTAACGCTATTGTTTAGATTGATGCTGCCACCGCTGCCTGAAGGTTGGTACAACAAACATAATGTCCTACATACAAATCATCTAACTGCTATTTTTACACAGCCAATACCGATTCATCAAGAATTTATCAATTCCTCAGCTTCATCCCAAGTTGTTGCGCATGAAGTTTCGATACAAAAAAAGGAGCCGATAACCCATTCTTTTTCGTTTGATCAAATTGCTTTATTTGTTTGGCTGCAAGGAGCAATTTTTATTGGTTTGTTGACAGTGATTGCAAATGCACGGGTGTATCTCTACATTAAACGTCAGCCACTTGTTTTGGATTCAAAAGTCAACGATGTTTTTGAATATTGTAAAAAAAGGATGTCTGTCAAAACGCGCATTCCCTTAGTCGTATCTGGGAAACTTTCAAGTCCCACCGTTTTGGGGCTTATCCGACCACGTATTTTATTGTCTCAAACCCAAATTGAGATATTAACGGATCATCAATTAAAGTTTATTTTCTATCACGAGCTTGCCCATATGAAGCGGAAAGATGTTGTTGTGAATTGTGTAATGAATGGACTACTGATCCTACATTGGTTTAATCCTATCCTTTGGTTTGCTTATTCTCGCATGCGTCAGGACCAAGAAATTGGATGTGATGCGCTCGCTCTTTCTTATGTTGATGCAGGACAAAAAGTGGAATATGGTCACACGATTATTCAATTATTAGACGTATTTGCAAAACAGCATCCGATTTCTAGTGTAGCTAACATGGCTGGAGGAAAACGGGCAATTAAAAGGAGAATTCTTATGATTAAAAAATTCCAAAAAAAATCGTATCGATGGTCTGTATTAGGAGTAGCTTCTGTTATTGCGCTTTCGGCATTTTCATTTGCGTATGTTAGCAATTTTTCAAATAACAAGCAGGATTTGAAGGTGGAGGCAGCTACAACTACCAAACAAGTAGCCACTCAACCAGTACATAAAGTAAGCCAAACTGAACTAGATAAAGCAGCAAAAGACTTTTATGAAATTGAGAGTAATGTGAAGGGTGATGACATCTTTTACTACGGAATGATAACGATGGCTCTTCAGAAGTTAGAGTTCAAGGGAGAAGAAAACTACAGTATCCCAAATACTCCTGATAGTATCAAAAGAATCCAGTTTGATCGTGCTAACCTTCAATATTTGAAAAACAAGGCAGTTGAACTAAAAGCATCCGAACCTTATCCAAGCATCTTAGATAAATGGTTAAAAGGAGACTTTTCTAATTTCAATGGTGATTTTCTGACAATTAGGAACCTAAAAGGTGCAGTACCACCGAGTGAAAGTCCAGTATTGAAAGTAAGAACTGCTGAAGAGGAACAGAAATACATCGAGCACTTCTTTGGCGACGAGGGATTACAAATTAATAAAAGAGATTGGCAATAACCATACAGATAGGCTCTGGGTCCTCCCAGGGCTTATTTTGTGCCTTCATATCATAAAATCAATATTGTATTAATCAAATAACAAAAAAAGAACCTTATCGGTCCTGAACATTTTTTAAACAAACGCACCCGTTACTTTAAGTGCGATATTTCACAATATTAATGATTTCATGCGCAATCTTTATTAATTTGGGGAAGTGTTATATATTTTCCTCTTTTTTTACTTTGTTCTACTACTACCCATTTAAATGTTCCTAGTTTTAATTTTAGAAGTACATTTGTTCCATCTGTTTCTTTATAAAATAAATAACCCGTTATAGAATTATTCCATTTTTCGCTATAATTATCACCTATTATCAATAAATGTCTTTCCCCAATTGAAGTTCCACTAAATAACTCAATCAATGAATTTAAATGAGAGTCATCCTTTCCAATTGGGACCTTCATTTTAATTAAATCAAGATATTTATAATTAAAGCCTTCGCCCGTTTCCACTAGGCCTTTTATTTCTGGAAAACTTGACAAAATATCTTCTTGAACTTTTTTGTTTAAAAGTTCCCTACAATTATCAAGTGCTTCTGAATTAGCCAAAACATTGTGAGAATGAAAAGATAATAAAATTATCATTACAGAAGATAACAATATTCTAAGCATTTGGACACACCTTTTCACTTTACTTATTGTTATCTTTCCAATTTCTTATTGAATTAAACTGCCGTTTAAGTGAAAACCTTCACAATCTTCACTCTATATTTCAACATAAATATCCAATTTTATTGAAAACGTTCCTAAACAATCTGGCCCTATACATAAAGAAAGAGCACAATTCTTGTTGCAGAATCGCGCCCTTTTGTTGAATAAAGTAAGGTTGAATAGTGTGGCTTTCGCGACTGGTCTAGACATGAAAAATCTTCTTCTCTTTTTTCAGTATTTTTCGCAGTATTAGATAACATAAAAATCCAAGAGGGCCGAACATTACGATAAGGAATAAGATAATTGATTGGACCGGAATGGGTAAATATCGGTGTTCCATGTTATCTTTAAAAACATAATGGCCGATAGTCTGATCGAAACAAAGTATATGAAGCCAGACAAGTATATCGAAGTTCGGTTGGGACAACAATTTAGTGACACCTTCAACAGAACCAAAATTATGAACGAATCCAAAGCCAGATCCTGCAATCGTTATGATTATTCCAATAACATAAAGTGCGGCAAGATAGATAGGAAAAACAGCTATATTCGCTAGAAATCGTGTAACTCGCCACTTCGGAACCACTATTAAGACAAGCCAAAATGGCATAACTATGCTTGCAAGAGAAAATAACTTTTCATACATCTTTAAAATCCCCTCCTTAATAAGATAATTGGTTAGTCACTATGCGATGATGTATCGAGAATCACCGTCTTCGGCCAAAAAAGATTAAATACAGCTGTAACAACTGATGCAAACCAGATAAACAGCATAATGCCAGAAAGGATAGGAAGTGCTGTCCATTCAAAAACGGAACGTCCTAAGACTGTTTGTACACTAATCATCAGGATAGAAATAGTCCAAGCTAAACTCCCAAAATGGATGAGCCGTCTCGCTTGCTTGTTTTCAATACGTGCCTTCTCGGATAACCATCCTAACAACGGTAATGCCTGCAAAGCATGAAAACTAAGACCATGAAGAACAATTAGGTTTCCTGAATCCCCTGTATATCGACTTCGCAGAGCGATCATCCATAATCCAGAGGCAAAGGCAAACATGATGGATAGAAATGCATACCGGATGCCTAGAACTACAAGCGGACGTTCATTCGTCTGTCTTTTGCGATAAAACGAGATGCCAATCAGCACAACTACAATGATGATTAATAGCGAATCAAGCCCGAATAATGCACCAGCAATTGAATCGGCTATGTTAGAACCAGCTTTTGAAAATCGTGGATTAATCCCGCGAAATTGCTGAATTGTTTCGATTGCATAGGCATAGAGTATTGCAGGGATAAAAAACCAACGAGCAGCAGCACGTTTGCGTAGACTTAGACCCGATATTGGTAAAATGGCTGCTATGGACAAAAGAAACAATGCGATTGCTGCGTCAAAGGAAAACGCACGATCTAATTTTCCTTCTGGTAAAACCACATTCCCAAATATTCCGATATAAAGAGCAACCCCAATTGCAAGCACAAACCCGAGTAAACTAATCATTACGAGCAGCTTTTCTCCTCTAAATAGCTTCAAATCCGAATTGTCAACCTTTCCATTACTCGCTTTCATCAATAAATCATTCCTTTCTCTCGTTTTTAAGTGGAACTAGACAACGAATTTTATTTATCAATAAATAAATAAAATTAGAATAAAAGAGGCAGCTTTTCTACTGCCTTGTTTCGTTTTCATAGTTTGAATGGTTACTTTGATTTAAAACAGATTAATTGTGGTAAATCTAAAACTTCTGAGACAGTAATTAAGAGACCTGTTCCGATAAATTGTGAAGCTGCTTCTTCAGCGTTCAAAATTCCTGCTGATTTAAACTTCACGACAATAGCTTCATATATGATTTGAAACTGCTCTCTCACATAATCCCGAATCACTGGTTCAGAAATGGCATGAGCTTGCATGACCATAATAATCTCATCTCTATGGACTTCCATGATTTGAATAAAAGCGTGTCCCATCGTCTCCATTAATCGATCAGGAGGTGCTTCAACTTGGGTGAAGGTTTCATATATTCGATTCATTGCCCTGTCATTAACTGCTTTAAAAAGTTCTTCTTTATTTTTAAAAAAGTGAAACACATACGGTTGTGTAACTCCTACGGCTTTAGCCACCATAGCTGTAGTTGTTTTATAATATCCAAGTTCCGCAAATAGTCCTACGGCTTTATCGATGATTTGTTCTTTGCGATCTTCACGGCCAGCCAATACTTCCCTCTCCTTATTATTTATTGATAAATAAATAATAGATCAATATGGAAAAAGAATCAAGAGTTATTTGTTTTATGAATCAATGTCATATAAACAGATAGCTAACTAAAGCAATCACCTTATTGGTAGTTTCTGAGTTAAGCAATTATTTTGTTCTGTGTCTACTTCTTGTGTGGTTGGTAAATGGTTAATTTATTCAACTATTTGGCCCGATTGCGGAACAAAAATAAAAGAGCTTTCTTCAGCTTTTCTGACGTTCAATAAAAGTCGCCCCATAAACGTCCGTTTATGGGCATTACCATAACTTAATTAGCAAGCATCCTATTCATGATAATTGGCAGTACCAAAACTCATTCCCTAAAACAAAGTAATAATTTTACTACCAATCATCGTTTTTAGTACTAAATATAAGGAGCAGACAAGGTAGATCCAGAGCAGGATAGGAATTTTATGTAAATGATCTGACGGACTACAGCAGCAACCCTGTGATTGGGCCTAAAAGAAACTCTTCACCAAATAAAAAAGAAGACCATCAATAAAATGATCTTCTTACTAAAGTAAGTTTAACATTGAGATTGCATTTACTTTCCGCATTCAGTATTCGCAACTGCTTAACCATGATTTGAACAAGGTCATGGCATTAAGCATTTATGTTTAAATAGAGTCTTTAATCATTAGATTGTAATGATTGGTCTAAACTCATATAACGATATTCCATCAGACTTTTTAAAACAGATATTTGCTGTAATAAACGCTCTCCCTCATTAGTTTCTAGAACCATTTTTCTCTCGAGTTCTTTATCCACCAATCTCTTTACTGATAAAACATCTGACCCTTTTAGTAGAACATCTTCTTTTGAATTAAACTTTTCATGGGCGACAAGTTGCATACCGTAGGAATTATATAATAAAGTGTATCCAGCAATACCAGTTGTTGATTGATAAGCCTTGGAAAATCCTCCATCAATAACAATCATCTTTCCGTTTGCTTTAATTGGATTCTCTCCTTTAATTTCTTAACGGGCGTATGACCATTTATGATATGACCTTCATCAGGATTAAGATTAAATTCTGCTAAAATTTTACGGCAGATTTCCTCTTTTTCACGTAAATGGTAGTATGGGTTTTTACTCTCCTTATGGGTTTCTTTGTCCTTAATGAAATACCTTTCAAAGGTCGTCATTGCTCTTTTCCCAAATAATGATGAATATTCTCCTGTCCATAAATACCAGACTATATCTGTCGCGAGATCATCTGTCTCTTCAGGATGTGCAAAAGCATGTCGTAAATAATGTTCAAAAATATCAAGTAAATCACGACCTGCATAGGTATGATTTTCAATAACCATTTTTTCCATATTTCCTTTTTCATCAACTGGAATGCAGCCATGTATTAATAAGTTCCCATTATATTTCAAATAAAGACTGCCTTTCTTCATAAGAAAATTCATATGTCTGGCCAACTTTTCCGAATGCTGGACAAAAAACAATAGTCTGTCCATAACTTGCTCTTCTTCCTCTAATAATTCACCAGGTTGTTCTGGATTAATGGTTGCAAAGCAAGTATTTTCTAGTGGGTAAGTTTTCCCATTAATTGTTATTTCGTTTTTGTCATAATTAATTTTCTCAAGCAAAAGCCTTTCTGACATATTAAAATACGGGCGTCTCTTTATGATCGGCATTTCAAGCTTAAACTGAATCATTGCAATCGCTTGATGCATTTTTGTAATTTGTAAAAGTTCATGATCAGATTGTTTTTTATCCGAATGGTTCTTGGGTCTAAATGCTGGATTGTCCTCATAGTACTTATCCGCAAGATTAAGAAGTGGTATAAGATTTATTCCATACACATCTTCAATAATATTTAAATTGTTGTATCGAGCACAGATACGAATAATATTAGCTAGACAAACCTTTGATCCAGCAAAGGCACCGATCCATAGGACATCATGATTTCCCCATTGAATATCAACAGAATGATAATTAATTAGAGTATCCATAATTTTATCAGGTTCAGGTCCACGATCATAAATATCACCCACGACATGAAGATGGTCAACAACCAACCTCTGAGTCGTATACGCAAGACCTGTAATGAGCTTATCTGCCTGACCAAGAGAAATAATTTGCTGGACAATTTTTGTATAATATTGTTTCTTATTTGTGGATTCATCCGTTTTGTATAGTAGCTCTTCTATAATATAAACAAACTGTTCAGGCAATGCTTTACGTAATTTTGAGCGTGTATATTTAGAAGAGGCATAAGAAATAAGCTTAATCATATGGTCGGTGATTTTTGTGTACCATTGGTGTAATTCATGTTTATTGCCAAACTTATCTCTAATTAACTTTAATTTTTCTTCAGGATAATAAACTAATATCACAAATTCATTAAGTTCTGTATCAGATAGTTCATCTTGAAAAAGTTCTTTTATTTTCTCTTTTACTCTACCCGAACCATTTCTTAACACATGTTGAAAAGCTTGATACTCCCCGTGTAAATCACTGCCAAAATGCTCTGTCCCTTTTGGCAGATTGAGGATGGCTTCAAGATTAATAATCTTAGTTACCACTTTTTCTTCACTATCATATTTATGAGCCAGTAAATCTAAATATTTTGTGTTCAAATTTATGGTATCTCCTTTTAAATTTCATCATTTATTTTTATCTTGAAGTGTGTGATTAATACTTACATGATAACAGAAAACTTAATCTAATTTCGCTACTGCAATTCCCTCAGCTTGCCTTGTTTTAATTTCTTCACGTTCCTTTTCAGCGAATGCAGTCAATAAAGTAAGTATGATTTTTTGGATAGCTTGCTTCATAATGTCATACTGTTCATGGTTCTGGTGCAAAATCCTCAAACATTATGCAATTAATCTCCATACTGATACTACTACTCTTAAAAAAGGGGCATATTCATGGGATGGAACAAATACGATTGGATATTGTTCCCCTAAGTGTTTCTTTACCTCTTGAAATAGTTACAATCCTTTTTCATTGTATTTTTCCACTATCTTTAATCCATTTTCTTTTAATGAATCGGTTTCTAAATCAATCCAATTACCATATTGCGACACCCATTCCAATAGTTTTTCACGTAATTTATCTGATATTGGGAAATCCTCTATTTCAAGATTCCAGCCACATACATTACACCAAATAGGGTCAGCCATAAAATCCGCTTCTAGTTTAAATAAATTAGTAAATTCGCATTTACAAACATCTTTTAACATCAAAAAGTCAACTCCCGAAAATATTTCTCCAACAAGTTATTCAGTCTAACCTGGTTCTTTAGCTAAAGAAAAAAAGCAGCCGTTTGTTCGTAACGGGTTCGGTTTTAAGGTAGAAAAAATTAAAAAGTAAACTAAAAGGGATGCCAATTCGCATAATAATTGGCATCCTTATTTTTATTGGTATATCAATGATTTAGTTATTTTAGCACATTAAATTGCACGGTAATTTATATAGCAATTCACAGCAGTCTGCTGGCTAGTAGACACTCGCTAATTGATATGTTAAAACCATTGCGAAATTGGTATACTAATGCAATTGAATAAATTTAAGTAAAATTGACTATGACGTTCAATGGTACTGGTCAGTTATGTTTTCATCAATATCCATCATTAATTTTGAGAGTAGTACAATTTGCCCTGCGTGATAACCATAGTGTGCCCCGACCTGTATAAGCAAACGGCTAATTACTCTTACATCATATGTTTCATCTTCCGAAGCGTTAAGTCGATGCATCCTATTCCAATCATTAAGTTCATATCGTATTACTACTTCCCTTTTTAAATCAACTTCTGACAAGTTTGATAATATCAAAGTTGATTCAGCCCGTGTTCTTAGAAGCAAATTTATCAATTCATCTCTGGTCATACCTCCTTCGGTATTAAATTCCCCTTCAGAGCGTTTTCTAATAAATGGTTTATTACCGATTGCACTTGCGAAATTTTGATATTCGTTTCCTGCTAAATGTAAGCAAAGATTCCCGACACTGTTTGTGGATACCTTCAATCTTTTCCAAATCATTTCATCATCGAGATGAGTCAAACTCTTAATGATGCGGTGAAGTTGCTTATCCATATCCTCTAGCACGTTACTTATTAGTTCTAGCATAACTTTACACCTCTTTTCTCTATATTTATTTTATACTATTGAAAAACTCCTTCTTGAACTATCCTGAACCCTTAGTTTAATTGTAAACCTTCACTAACTCCTTAATTTTAGATTAACATAAAATCCCATAAATCATTCGGAAAATTCACGCAAAAAACAAAAAACGCACAGTGAACTAAACTCTGTACGTTTTCGAGTGTGAATTTACTTGGACTTCAATTGCTAATTATGATGCAAAATAGTGTGCGAATTCGGTTTTTCTACTCCAAAACCGAACCCGTTAGTTTGTTCGCAACCACTCTTTAAGTAGTCGAGTAGAATGGAGCCTTTCTACCTTACGGTAGATTGTACTCCACCCCCTCACAGAACCGTGCTTGCACTATTGTCTGGATAGAATTCAGGCGCGCGCACCAATTAAAGTCACGTTTCCTGAAGCCCCCTTGCGATCCCGGACAGTCGGATTTCCCGAGTCCGGTTCTGACCTTGGATTTCTACTAAATGAGCCTTCCCTAATTATCCTAGGATTAAATGGCGACACCCATATTCCCCCATCAATAACAAGGTTTACTACATTATTAGCCAAATTTGGGACAAATAACTGTTATTAATAAGGCTCTGTGTCCTATATCACAATCCCTTGGCATCCAAGTGCCCAGAGGTCCTTTGCTCAACTTTGGTGTTACCATTGTTGAAATATGTTTCTACATATTTAGAAAAGCATTACCTTTTCCTCTTAGCTACTACGACCTCATCCGTCAGCCCTAAATCCTCCTGTCAATTTCGGTGGTACCTTATATGAAGGGTTTTTGCTGGTTGTTGTCGTCCCAGCTGGAAGTAGGACCTTCCCGTCGTTATCTCTGAAAATCTTTCCCTAGATGCTAGAGCCCATATCCCGGCTTCCCCTATAGTGCATATAACCGTTTCTTCCTATAGGGCTTCGGCCTTCCCCAGTGCACCAATGGGTCGGCGAATGCAACATTCCCTTCAACAGCTTCTGAAGGGGGAGCCATTTCGAGACTGCAGTATTCGTTAAATCCTTCTGGCCTCTAGGTTTGCTTGCCGTACTGACTGTTCCTACCTTATATTCTCCGAGTAATATAGGCAGCTACGGCTTTTACGTCCGAGCAGAACGTGATTTGTTACCTCCTCACGCATCGGATATGCTAGTTGTCCGAATCGGTCAATTGACAACAGGAGACTTTCACTCCATAAGATTTTCAGCCTTGACGGCTCCTCCAGTAATCATTCACAGAATGTAGCTGATCTCTTTTCTTAAATCATATATATTAACCTTAACCCTGGGTGAAGGTAGTGGATATTTATTAAGAAAGAGTCTGAATTTATCCCAGGTAAATGATTTCCTTTGACTTCTTCTATTGAGCCATTTAAACAGTAAGTACCCGATTTTGTCTCTAAAGTTGTTTACATTTGGAGTATTATCTGTGATGCAGTAATAGTTGTAGTAACCTATAAGTGAACGTTTGAATCTATCCATAATTATATGAATATCTTTATTTCTATTTTTCTTTAACCATTCTTTGGATTCTTTGAGTTTACCTTGGACTTTCTTCCTGCTTGATTTCCGTTTTACCCGAAAGTTTTCTTGTTTACTTTTCCCACAATAGTGTGTAAAACCAAGGAAATCAAAGGTTTCAGGTTTACTATTCCCCTTCTGTTTTGCACCTTTATCCGCAAATTTTCCAAAGGAAATAATTTTCGTTTTATCTTCAGCTATTTCTAAGTTAAACTTCTTCAGTCTCAATTTTAATGATTGAAAGAAATCTAGAGCCTCACTCTTATACTGAAAACAACAAACAAGGCAAGTAGACCACTGGAACCTCCCCAGTAGCCCCTCTCAGAACCGGACGTGAACCTCTCAGCTCATCCGGCTCCCATTATTCAGCCGTAGGCTTAATACCCATTTCCCAATGTTTAAAGAGCTTGGGATTCTGATTTGCAATTCTACCTAAGAAATATTCTGCTCTTTTCTTATGACGAGCCAACCTTTTGTATTTCTTCCTCGCCCACATTATTAAGGCTTTGTTAATATGCCTTACATTTCGGATTTGTAGAACTTGCCATAGAAGTTAATCCAGCCTATGATTTTTGAGTTAAACATATTTGATAGGTCCGTAAGGTCCTTTTCCGCTTTCAGCTGAAGTTTCCAGTCCCTTACTTTTTGCCGAATTGATTTCTTTGCTTTGTTACTAATGGCGGGTGTAAAGTTTACAAAATGTTTTCCCCATCTGTTCTTTGACAGCCTTGGTCTGAACGTGTATCCTAGAAAATCAAATGCGATGTTTTCATGCTTCTCTTTCCTATCTGCATCCTGACAGTATACAATTCTTGTTTTTGTTGGATGTAGTTCAAGTTTACAGTCGTTCATTCTCTTGTTTAGAGATTTAAGCAGACCCTCTGCTTCAACTTCTGTCTTGCAATGGATGACTGCGTCATCTGCATATCTTGCGAACGGATTGTTTGGGTGTTTAATAGACATCCATTTATCAAATGTGTAATGTAGAAATACATTTGCCAAAACTGGACTTATGACCCCACCTTGCGGTGTACCAGATGTACGTTCCTTTATTCCATCTTTCATTTGAAAAGGTGCCTTCAACCATCTCTTGATGTATAACTTTACCCAATTAATTTGAGTATGCTTTTCAACTGCTCTCATTAGTAAGTCATGATCAATATTATCGAATAAGCCTTTAATATCGAACTCAAGAACCCAATTATATCTCCAACATCTTTTACGAGTAATCTCTATTGCTTGGATGGCACTTTTCTTAGGTCTATATCCATAAGAATCTTCATGAAAGAAGGGTTCTACTGATGGCTCGAAGTACAATTTCACAACCATCTGTGCAATTCTATCCGTTACTGTCGGGATTCCTAGTGTTCTAGTACCCCCAGCTTTCTTTGGTATATCCACTGCCTTAACTGCTGGTGGAAAATAACTTCCTGATGACATCCTATTCCATAGCTTATAGAGATTATCCTTTAGGTTCATTTCGAATTCCGCTATTGACTCTTCATCAATTCCTGCTGACCCCTTATTTGCTTTTACTCTAAGAAAGGCTTCATAGACTGCCTTTTTAGATATATGATACGGCTTTGTTTTATTCATGAGTTCCTCCCACTTTAATGGTTGACCTGTAAATAAAACTGAATAACATAACCCCTTTGCTCCATCTCCGTTAGGAGGTTTCATAGCTACTACGAGTTATTCCGCCCCTATACATGGCATTGGTACTCTGATTCTTGTGGGGCTTCCACTTGAAATCTCTCCCTTGGCATCCATGTCGTAGGTTCCCACGTTCCACACCCAAGCCTACATTAAGTTCACGCCGCCTTTATACCGGTCACCGAACGGACAGTTAACAGGTTTCCTCCGAACTTATCCTGAGTTAACGACTCCCTCTCAGTTTTGATGACACCTCTACGCTTTCGATACTTCTTCAGCGGTTCAATGGTTTTCGTCTCCTTAATATGTACCTGACAGAGTATCGCTCTGCCTTTTCCCTAACGCTCAATACCATAGCTTTTGACTATAGCACCTTAGGGTGGTTTGCAATCTCTACCTGTATAGCGATTGCGAGAGGCCTACTCTCATCTTGAGTGCAGCACAGCTTACTGGATGTGCCTTCAGGCACACTTCGCTTGCTTTCGTGGCACACAATCATCTGCGTATCTCACTATATATGCTTGTCCTTTGCACTGTTTTCTGACCCTTTTTCTCAAACCAAAGGTCGAGGACATAATGCAGATATACATTGGCTAATATCGGAGATATTACTCCACCTTGCGGTGTCCCAGTATCTGTTTTGTACTTCTTACCTTCCTCCATATATCCACCTTTAAGAAACCTACCAATTATTCTTAATAAGTTAGGGTCAGCGATTCGCAGGTTTAAGAACTTCATCATCCATAAGTGGTCAACGTTGTCAAAGAAACCCTTAATATCTACATCTACTACATAATTTACTGACCTCTTTTCAATATAATAGTTCAGTATTTTCAGAGCATCGTGGCAGTTACGATTTGGACGGAATCCAAAAGAGCAGTCTAGAAAATCATTTTCATAGACAGTATTTAATATCTTTGTAATGCCTCTTTGAACAATCTTATCTTCGTGTTCCGGTATTCCCAGTGGTCTTTTCTTGTTTGAATTGAGCTTTGGAATATACATTCTCCTTACTGGAACAGGGCGATAACTTTTGCTTTTAAGCCTACTTACTAAATCTTCTATATTCTCTTTTAGATTTTCACTGTATTGTTCTTTAGTTGTACCGTTAATCCCAGTTGCCTTCTTATTGGGTAGCTCAATATGACTTTGAGCGAGTGAATGCTCATTTAGTAAATGTGCAAGAGATGTAAATTTCATTTTAGGGTCAGCTTTTGCTAATTCTGCTATCCTTAGTAGTTTTGTTTCCATTTATTATTCCTACCTCTGTGTGTAGTAAATGTGTCCCCTAATAAGGGTGATCACTGGTAGCAGCCTTTCCTCCATCGGCATTACCCAACTTCATTGGTACTACGCTGCTATCCGACTCCCTACATCGGCATTTGGTTTCCTTGCTTTGTATCGCTTGTAGACCATACTCTTCTAAAAAAAAAAGAAAAGACCGGTAGGGTCTCCCGAGTTGCCGTATCATATCAATGTGTAACGTGCCAAGGTCTCTGACTCCAGAGAGGTTTTACCCTTCTTGCCAATTACGAAAGATAAAATGTTGCTTTCTGCTGTGCTTAAAGCATCAGCCCTCTCGAATTACTAACCTTATGGAGCTCAATCCCTTCAACCATTTGGCTTTCGGCCCGCAACCTATCTGTCTACGCTTAAAGACTAAAGTTACCTATAGTCCTCCAAGACTCGCTACGAGTGAATGGCTAGTTCTTTCTCGGCGGGAATCCCACCCGCTATATGATACGACCTATGCTCGGCCGCACAAGCACCCGTTAGCCATCCATGAAGCGCAAAAACCCAGCGCTTCACCACAGAGAATGAAAATGGGTTGGAACCGTCAATACTGATTCTACGGCTGGGAGAGGAAGGTCGATCAACTATGGTGCGTTAGAGCCCATCCGTTAGTCTGACTCCACCGACCACGGTGCACCACTGACTGTCGCTCCCTTACGGGAAGCACACATGGTAGATTAATCCTATTCTGGTTGCTGCACCAGCCTCTAATTATAACGATTGCCGTAGAAAGGATGATTTCAATGGATGTAGTCATTGAAAGAGCATGCGGTATGGATGTCCATAAGGACAATATTACTGCCTGTATTATGACACCAGAAGAAAGGAGATTCAAACGTTTTCTACAAAGACTGTTTTTCTATTACAGTTGGTCGACTGGATTAAACAGCATAATTGTACCCATGTTGCCATGGAAAGTACGAGTGTATATTGGAAGCCAATTGTTAATTTGCTTGAGGCTGAAGATATTGAGTTTTTGGTTGTGAATGCTCAACACATGAAGACAGTTCCAGGACGCAAAACGGATGTAAAGGATGCAGAATGGATTGCCAAGCTTCTTCGGCACGGGCTGCTCAAAGCAAGTTATATTCCAGATAGAAATCAACGTGAACTGCGTGAGCTAGTTCGCTATCGTCGAAGTATAATCGAAGAGCGAGCCAGGCAACATAACCGAATCCAAAAGGTGTTAGAAGGAACGAACATTAAATTGGGATCTGTTGTTTCAGATGTTTTGGGTGTTTCGGCTCGGGATATGCTTGATGCCATTGCCGATGGTGAGGAGGATCCTGAAAAACTAGCAAACTTTGCCCGGCGCACTATGAAAAAGAAGAAAGAAGAACTGGAACTTGCCCTAAAAGGCTATATCAATTCACATCAACGCCTCATGTTAAAAACTATTTTAGGTCATATTGATTTTTTGACTGAGCAAATCGAGATGCTTGATAAGGAAGTTGCGGACAGAGTCAGCTCTCATCAAGAAGATGTATCACGATTGGATTCGATTCCTGGTATAGCGACCAGAATGGCTGAGCAAATCCTATCTGAAATTGGAACTGATGTGAAGAAACAATTCCCCACTGCAGCTCATATGTGTTCCTGGGCAGGATTGGTTCCTGGGCAAAATGAAAGTGCTGGAAAAAGAAAATCAGCCAAAACTAAAAAAGGAAATAAGTATTTAAGATCGGCGTTAACTGAAGCAGCTCATTCAGTAAGAGGATCCAAAAACTATCTCGGTGCACTGTATAGGCGTACAGCATCCCGAAAGGGTAAGAAACGTGCTGGTATTGTAGTCGCTCACGCAATGTTACGTATCTCTTATTATCTATTAACCCGAAAAGAAATGTATGTAGACTTAGGTGAAGACTACTTTGATAAGCAGAGACAACAATCAATTGTTCGGCATTCACTAAGACGACTCGAAAGTTTAGGATACATCGCTACGCTGGAAGAACCTAAAGCCTCTTAATCCAGTTCACTTAATTACCATAGATCAATGAAATTGGCGCTCTCCCCCTTTTTTAAAAAACGAATGAGCTGCGTCTTCTTTAGTATTGCCATTTTCCAAAAGTTACAGAAGTTTATTTTCAGGATAGTTGAACAAGGTCTACTTATTTTTTTCTTTTATCCATATATTTTTGGATAAAATAAAGAACTAAAACAGATGTAGCAACTAATACAACAAAGCCAATAATATTGATTGTGAAACCGTGTCTATGAAAAGTTATAGCATTTAAAATATTAGTATTAAACAGGTAACCAATAAAATAGTAAACACCGATGATTACAATTAAAACAAGTATTTTTAACCACTTATTATTTTTAGAAAACATAACATAAATTAGAATTACGATTATTCCGATAAAGGGAAAAATCCATTCAAATAAATCCATAACTGTTTTCACATCCAAATACTTATTTTTTACCAGCCATATTAAACTATGCTGCCCGTTTGTTCAATAAGAAGTTAAATAAAAAGTGCGTTAATCCTAATTGGATCAACGCACCCGTTATATACATTTAGCGTGACGCTTTTGGCGGTTGGCACACGTCACATTTACGTTGGTTATTATTTTTAAATTTCGTAAATGTTTTTTCAAAGTTGCTACCACATGCACATTTAAACAGTAACTTTTGAGAAAAACCTTGGTATTCCGTCGTTAGCAACTTACTTTCCGAATTGTTCTCAACAAATTCTTTAATTTTACCAATCGTCCATCGTTTATTCATTCTCTTACACCCCCATTTTTTATCGCTAGTCGGAGGCTTTTCTTGGCATCCGTTCAATTATGAGTAAAATCGTAATTATCCTAAGTTCCTCATTATAACATGAGCAGGTACAAAATTAAACAAATGGAAGGTATCTTATTAAACTAAACTTCGTTAGTTTAAGTATAATCCTTCACAATCTTTAGATCATTAGACCTTTGCGATTTAGCCCTTTTAATACTTAACTCTCTACAAATGACTTAATCCGAAGATATACCGTTATGTTAGGTACCTATATTTCACACACCTTATTAGATATGACTCCTCTTGAAAATAAAAAGCCTTCTGTAAGAAGGCGTTAGTTTGTGATGGTGAATCAAAGGATATACTGTTACCTTTTTCCTGCACTTATTTTTTGGTTTCGAACCTCTTAACTTTCTTATTTATTTACCTTCTAGGTGGCCAAGGTTTAGGTGGTTTTTTGGAGGTGCTGCTGGTCTCTGTTATCAAACTGTTCTTTTCTATTAACTAAACTGTAAACAAGCCATGATATAGTATAGCTGTATCCCTAGTAGAAGACCGGCTCCTTATTAATAGGAAAGCCGGGCTTTTTTAAACGGTCAGACAGAACAGCACCCCTACTGATGACCTTTACTAGATGCCAATTTGAATAGTAAAGGAAAATATCAATAGAAAGAGGAATATGTAAAATGGATTTTTGCACAAATTGTGGTGAAAAGTTAAATGAATCTAGTCGATTCTGTAATAATTGCGATTCAATGGTGGCACTAGCTAAGAAAAACATTACCTCGGCTCCAAAAACGCGCATTGAAAAAAGGAAAGTTCGTTCGAAAACAATAGTATTAAGGAATAAGAGATTAGTGGTAGGGGTTGGATCAATTATTGGTTTGTTGTTCGTTTTAAGTGTTGCTTACTTAATCATTAAAGATTTTAATAAGCATGAACCTAAAACAGATGTAGCTGCTACAAAAACGATGGATCAATCTAAAAATAATATCGATCCAAATAATGGTAAAAATTCAACAGAAAAAAATATCAGGGAAAGTTCAAATCTTTCCTCTTCAGATAATATTTTGCCTGATAGTGATAAGAGGGTTCTGAGTGAAGAAGACATTGCTACTCTTACAAAAGGGCAACTGCATTTAGCTAGAAATGAGATCTACGCACGTCATGGGTATGTATTTAAATCGGCGGATTTGCAAAAATATTTTTCAAGTAAATCATGGTATAATGCAGACCCTTCCTATAATAGCTCTTTAAATGAAGTAGAAAAAGAGAATGTAAAGCTCATAAAGGCGAGAGAGGATCGTCTTTAAAGGGCACCTTTTAATCTTAGGAATCGCAAATCGCGGTTCCGTTTTTGCGTTGGAGATAAGGTCTTTTGTTCAACTATTCTGCCCGTTAGCTTAACAAGAAAAAAGGATCGCCGCAGCAATCCACCGTTCTTTAACTCTTGCACCCGTTAGCCATCCATGAAGCGCAAAATCAGTGCTTCACCACAGAGAATGAAAATGGTAAGGAAGTGTCAATACTGATACTGACCTTAATCCAGTCAACCAATTCATAGACTTATTAATTAACGCTCTCCTCTTTTTTTTTTACGATTGAGCAGGGTCTTCTTAAGTATTGTCATTTTACTAATCTTGAGGAAACTTATTTTCATGGTAGCTGAAGAAGAAAAACGACCCTTCGTTATTGAAGAATCGTACGCTTTAGTTGAATTAGATTTTTCTACATTCTAATTTAGTAAAATTGAGAAGAGTTTCCTTCTCCACGAATCATATCCGTAATTGCAACATAAATGTTTGGTGGATATTCTGCTATTCTATGAGTAAGGTAAAGATACCACTCCAAACCATAAGTTAAATAAACCCGAACAGGCAACCCCTTGTCTTTAAGTTGTTTACAAAGTTCAGGACGAATTCCGTATAACATTTCTGCTTCCACATATGGATTTTGTAAATAACCACGCTCCATAATCTGTTTATAGATAGCTTCATCGTGAGAAGCAATTGAAACCTGATGACCAGCTTTAACACATAAATCCACTAATTCTAAATAACGTTGGTCCAACTCATCTGAGCGAGGGATACAAATATCTGATGGTTCTTGATATGCTCCTTTAACAATACGAATTGCCCCAGAATAATTAAGCAATTCATCAAGGTCATCTAGTGTTCGATGTAGTTGGGCTTGTAGTGTAACCCCAACGTTAGGATATTCGGCAACAACTCTTTTGTATATAGAAAGTATCTGATCCGTTTTAGCCGATTCCTCCATACTAATCATAAGAGAAAGATTATAGGATTGTGCTTCTTTTGCCATTTCTAATAAGTTTTGATAGGCAAGTTCAAAATCAACGGATAAACCTATATGAGATAAATCAAAAGAAATACGAGAACTTATTCCACGATACCCACATTCCTTCATCAACGCTATAAACTCATCTTTAGCACGAACGCACTCCTCTTTGTTTATAGTATTCTCCCCGATAAATTCTAGCGAAATGCGGTAACCCTTATTGATAAGTAAATCACCAATTGATAATCCCTCTTCTCTTGATTCACCTGTTACAAATCTTTTAGCAGCACTTTGAAATAACGGATAAAGTTCAGAAGATTGCTGAATATACTCCTTTATTTCTAAATTGCGAGCAACGGATTTTAAAGCATCTGCAAATTGTTTTTCAATCGATAGAAGTTCCAATCATATCCCTCGTTTCATTTGAATTTCCATAGTAATTATAATCCAAATAATGGTTTCCTAGTAGAATTTTGTACTATAAATTTCAATTCAATTGAACTGCCCCAATAGTTCAATAAGCTTAAAAAAGTCTAGCAGCTATAACTTGAAGTGTTTCAGCAGTTCACTGAAGAACAAAAGAAAATGAGCGACTAAATTAGGCCACTCTTCATTAATCAATTTTTAACCAATGGTTGTAGATCATTTAACCTCACTTTAAAGAAGACTCGATAAACTGTATCATTTCCTTGATAAGTAACTGTATTAGAAACATAGTCTGCCTTGAATAACCTTTGCCGACTGTCTAGAAGATAACAAAATTGATTCATTTCATCTTGAAAAGAATTTAAAATAGAATAAATCATTTCAATATTTTCATACTCCACTTCTCTAAGAACTTCTTGGGTGTAGGCATTACAAAATTGCAAAATGTACAAAAACAGCACCTCCTAAATTAATTACATACAAATCATAACTAATTTAGAAAATGTTGTATTAATATAATTATGAAAAAAAAGTGACATTTTGCAACTCCTCTCTAAAAAATAAAAAGAAGGATTTATGAGATTTTCTTGAACTATCGCACCCGTTAGCCATCCATGAAGCGCAAAAACCCAGCGCTTCACCACAGAGAATGAAAATGGGTTGGAACCGTCAATACTGATTCTACGGCTGGGAGAGGAAGGTCGCTGAACTATGGTGCGTGAGAGCCCATCCTTTAGTCTGACTCCACCGACCACGGTGCACCACTGACTGTCGCTCCCTTACGGGAAGCACACATGGTAGATTAATCCTATTCTGGTTGTTGCACCAGCCTCTAATCATAATGATCGCCGTAGAAAGGATGTTTTCAATGGATGTAGTCATTGAAAGAGCATGCGGTATGGATGTCCATAAGGACAATATTACTGCCTGTATTTTGACACCTGAAGGAAAGGAGATTCAAACGTTCTCTACTAAAACTGTATTTCTATTACAGTTGGTTGACTGGATTAAACATCATAATTGTACCCATGTCGCCATGGAGAGCACGAGTGTTTATTGGAAGCCGATTGTGAATTTACTTGAAGCTGAGGATATTGAGTTTTTAGTTGTGAATGCCCAACATATGAAGGCAGTTCCAGGACGCAAAACGGATGTAAAGGATGCAGAATGGATTGCCAAGCTTCTTCGGCACGGGCTGCTCAAAGCAAGTTATATTCCAGATAGAAATCAACGTGAACTGCGTGAGCTAGTTCGCTATCGTCGAAGTATAATCGAAGAGCGAGCCAGGCAACATAACCGAATCCAAAAGGTGTTAGAAGGAACGAACATTAAATTGGGATCTGTTGTTTCAGATGTTTTGGGTGTTTCGGCTCGGGATATGCTTGATGCCATTGCCGATGGTGAGGAGGATCCTGAAAAACTAGCAAACTTTGCCCGGCGCACTATGAAAAAGAAGAAAGAAGAACTGGAACTCGCCCTAAAAGGCTATATCAATTCACATCAACGCCTTATGTTAAAAACCATTTTAGGTCATATTGATTTTCTGACTGAGCAAATCGAGATGCTGGATAAGGAAGTTTCCGACAGAGTCAGCTCTCATCAAGAAGATGTGGCACGATTGGATTCCATTCCTGGTATAGCAACCAGAATGGCCGAACAAATCCTATCTGAAATTGGGACTGATGTGAAGAAACAATTCCCCACTGCAGCTCATATGTGTTCTTGGGCAGGATTAGTTCCTGGGCAAAATGAAAGTGCTGGAAAAAGAAAATCAGCCAAAACTAAAAAAGGAAATAAGTATTTAAGATCGGGGTTAACCGAAGCAGCTCATTCAGTAAGGGGATTCAAAAACTATCTTGGTGCACTGTATAGGCGTACAGCATCCCGAAAGGGTAAAAAACGTGCTGGAATTGTAGTCGCTCACGCAATGTTACGTATCTCTTATTATCTATTAACCCGAAAAGAAATGTATGTAGACTTAGGTGAAGACTACTTTGATAAGCAGAGACAACAATCAATTGTTCGGCATTCATTAAGACGACTTGAAAGTTTAGGATACATCGTTACGCTGGAAGAACCTAAAGCCTCTTAATCCAGTTCACTTAATTACCATAGATCTATGAAATTGGCGCTCTCCCCTTTTTTAAAAAACGAATGAGCTGCGTCTTCTTTAATATTGCCATTTTCTCAAAGTTACAGAAGTTTATTTTCATGGTAGACTCTCATGCCGCGTTGCGGCACCATCAAATGAATGAAAATGGTTCTTAATCCCGTCTAGTTTTCATTATACCTGTCAATCCTTTTTATAGGCTGGCGAAGGAAGGTCGTTCAACTATGGTGCCTCGAGCCCGCATGGTAGACTGATTTTTAACGACCAGGTGCACCACAAATTGTCGCTCCCTCACGGGAAGCACGCAGGATAGATTAATCTTATATGGTTGTTGCACCAGCCTTAATTTACTTCAGCCCGTAGGAAGGAAAATAAAAATGGATGTTGTTAATGAACGGTGTTGTGGATTAGATATTCACAAAAAGAACATTACGGCTTGTGCCATTACTTCAAAAGGAAAGGAAATTCAAACATTTGGTACGATGACGCACGATCTGATTAAATTAATAGATTGGATTAAAAGTAAATCTTGTTCTCACGCTGCTATGGAAAGTACCGGTGTTTATTGGAAACTAATACAACCTTCTTGAATTAGAAGACATTCAACCATTGGTTGTCAACGCCGCTCACATCAAGGCTGTCCCAGGACGCAAAACCGATGTTAAAGATGCTGAATGGATCGAAAAATTTCTTCGTCACGGTCTTCTTCTACACAGTTATATTCCAAATCGAGATCAAAGAGAATTACTAGAACTTGTTCGATTCCGTCGAAGTCTTATTGAAGAAAGATCAAGAGAAATAAGTAGAATGCAGAAAGTGTTGGTAGGTGCTAATATCAAACTTTCCTCTGTTGCAACAGACATTATGGGTGTGTCCGGACGATCAATGATTGAGGGACTCATCAATGGAATCCATGATCCACAAGTATTAGCTAGAATGGCAAAAAGAAGCATGAAAAAGAAAAAGGATGATTTGGAACGTGCCTTATTCGGATCCCTCGGACTTCATCAAAAGATGATGTTAAAAACTCAGCTTTCACATATCGACTTTTTGGATCAACAAATCATAATGTTAAGTGAAGAAGTCTAGCAACGTATGCAACCTTATGAAGAAGATATTGAACTACTTGATTCTATTCCTGGAATAGGTCGAGGTCACGCTGAACAGCTCATGGCTGAGATTGGTATTGGCATAGATATTTCAAAGCAATTTCCTTCAGCTCCTCATTTATGTTCATGGGCTGGAATGGTTCCAGGTAACAATGAAAGTGCTGGAAAAACGAGAAAAGGAAATAAAAAATTACGAGCAGCACTTGTTGAAGCAGCACATTCAGCTGCAAGGACAAAAAATACCTATCTTTCATCCCAATACCAACGTTTATCAGCAAGAGTTGGGAAAAAACGGGCAGCAGTTGCGGTTGGACATACCATTTTAACCATTGCTTATCACATGTTAAACAAAAGAGTTCCATATATTGAGTTGGGAGCGGATTACTTCGACAGACGAAAGAAAGAAATCGTGATTAAACAATCAATAAGGCGATTAGAGACTCTTGGCTGTAAGGTTACAATTGAAGCTATTGCGTAATTATAGTTGAAAAATATAGTTAGTTACCCCATCCAGATCTTTTAAAAAAATTGGATTTTACTGGGGTCTAGTTTCCTATTGTCTAAAACACTCTTTTCCCATTTTTTATTTTCAGGATAGTTTAAGTGAAACACTTCTCAAATAGTCTTGGATCAGTATTCTTACTCTTACTCTTACTGTTTCCTCCACAATCTGGACTGATTGCTGAACAAGATCCTACACAAACTAGTTCACATAAGCGATGTTATCGGCATATAAAAAAGGATCTTCGATTAAAGATCCTTTTATAATGTGTCTATAAAGATTATTTAAACTTTTCCACACTTTGAACATTTACCCCTGGTTTGCTTTTGATAATTCCAAGTAGCTCCAGTAATCGCTATCCCCAGCAATAACCATCCTCCATATACCATAGATACTAACAAACCTGTGTCATCGAAATTCATTGGCCCATCGGCAAGACCTACTACCTCCATAAGAGATCCCAATATTGCCAAAAATCCCATTGAAACTGTCATGGATGCAGCAACCCAACCTCCGGTGATTAGAATGAATCGAGGAACTTTTTTCCCAGCAATAAATGGTACCCAGCTAGGAAAAATACGCCCCCATTTTTGTACAAGAGCAAGACAAAGTAGTGCACAAACGCCAAATACTATTATTTCTCCATAAGCAGAATGTTGATTGAAATTTTGGCCACCTCCTAGGGTTCCACCGAAGGACCAATAAAGTTTCAATAATGGATATGGAAAAGTTAGTACAAATGCAGCATAGCCGAACCATTTATGGTCAGGTTTGATTTTCACCGAAGGACCTTGACCACATACAATACATGCCCCTCGGGATATACGTTGAAAAGAGATGGTCGCTGTAGCAAGCAGTATGGCAGCTATGAGGCTAATCGTTCTGGTTGCGAACCCTGGCCAATCTACGACAGGTGGCAAGCCTGGTATTCCAAGTACAGCAGCTGTTCGAAAAGTGTCAAACACAATACCGCCTGAAGACCAGACTAATAAAAAACAAGTTCCCCATGTGCTAATTAGCAAAAGAATACGTGGCATTAAACTTTCACGCTGCCAGTAAATAGATAGTGCCATTGTAATCATTCCCAAGATTGAAGCAAATACCGTAATTTCTACTGGAGCAAATCCTATTGTGTAATCCGGTGCTTCAGGATAAAAGGATTTCAATATAATTGAGAATAGTGTGATAGAACACGCTCCAATTGCAGTCCACGCTTTAATATTCGAATTAATCATTAATGAAACACCTCATTTTATCTTTCAAGACTGTTATCAATCTTTTGCTTTTACCAAATTCCTTTACTTCTAAGTTAAAGTTTATATAAACATATCATTTGTTAACATAGTCTCAGGAAGTAATTTCCAATACAACTGTGGTCTTATTGACTTTAATAACTATTAGTAATGAGTAGAAGGACGGGGACCACATTGGATGGCTACCGTTCTCTTTTTATTCTATGTATACTTTATACAAAGTTAGTTTACATAATTGCAATTTTAGGAAGAAAGACAAAGAGCCAAACCCATAAGTATCAAGGGTTTGGCTTTTTTGCTTAGTTACTGTTGTATCTTTAAAACTTATCAAGACCTAAATCGTAAAAAGTCATAAAAAATAAAGGGTGATACATATTAGTCATGTATAATATGTACCACCTTTTTACTTCTTGTTCCACAATCGCGCCCGATTGTTGAAGATCAGAACTACAAAATCGTTATTAGAATAGATTATGTCTTCTTCAACTAACGCACCCGTTAGCTTAACAACCACGGAACATTCATTTGAAATTCAAACTGAATTACTGGTCTAGGGAATTCAGTTGGTACTAATGCTAAATCTTTATTAAACCCTATCTCAATATCATTATGACCTAGAGAAGAAAACTGTTCCCCTTCCTCGGTTGGTATCCATAAATCAGGTCCATTGATTATCCTGCCAACAATATGATAAAAGCCTCCATATAGGCCTAGTCACAGGGTTGCTGTCATAGACCGCAAAGTAGCAGATAAATGGAGAGATGATAGGGAACACAGGAGCAAAGTGCATGTACTCTTGGGGTACGGAACCGATTTGAAGGATGAGGTCCTGCCACCTATTAAAAAACGTGATTTAGAGTTTGCAAAGAACGTAATAAAAATACTTGAAAATCATTTTAATATTCTTTATTCCGATGAAGAAACCTATGAATTTGCTCTTCTTCTCGCTTCTCGGGCCACTTCAATTGATTATAAATTAATCGATCATTCAAATCTGATCGATTATGTTGGAAAAGAAAATTTAGATCTGGTTAAAGAGCTGATTAAATACATGAAAATGTTTTATTATATTCAGCTCGATGAACAGGACTTTTTTATTAGATTTGTTTTACATTTACGAAACCTTTTAGTTCGAGCACGCAATAATTATTTCAGTAAAAACCCACTCAAAGATGGCATTAAAACTGCTTGCCCTTTAATTTATGACATTTCCGTTTCACTGGCCAAGGTCATCAAGCAAAAGACAGAAGTAACGATTAACGATGATGAAATTGCTTATATAGCCTTCCATTTAGGCAGCGCAATTGGATCTCATAAAATATTTAGCACTAAAATTACAGCGGTTATTTTTTGCCCAAATTATTACGATATTAATTTGCGATTAGCCGATTCTATAAACAGACACTTTTCTTCAGATATCCTAATTACAAATATTTTGACGGATGAAAGCGAATTAAAAAAATTTCTCCCGTTGATTTCATCATTTCAACTTTACCAATTGCTGAGTTATTAAATATCCCAATCGTGCAAATTGGACTTTTTCTAAATGGAATAGACATAAATTCTATCCGTGAAAAAATGGTCCAAATCAAAATCCAAAAGAAGCAAAGGCATTTTGAAGAAAATCTAAGAAAACTTATCGTTCCAGAGCTTTTTGAAATTAATAATGATATAAAAAATGAGGTTGATGCCATTCATCATATGGTGAAAAAACTTGAGGCTCAACATTATGTTTGGGAAAACTTTGAGGCGGAAATTTTGGAAAGAGAAAAAATGTCTTCAACAGCATTCAACTTATTTGCCATTCCTCATTCTATGGAAATGCATGCTAAAAAAACTGGTTTAAGTGTATTAATCAGTGAAAACGATATTGTTTGGAGCAACAAGCCCATTCAATTAGTTATTATGTTATGTTTCAAAGCCAATGAACGACAAATTTTCAATGAAATTTTTGATCCTATTACCATAATATTGAGTGATATCAATAATATAAATAAACTGATCAAGTGTAGAGAATATAATGAATTTATTGAAACGATGGTTTCAATGTATAATTGGAAATGCCATCCGGAAAATGTGCAATTTTAATTTTTGAAGAAATTTACCTTGAATTTCAATTACTATTTTTACCTACAAAAAACACTTACAAATGCTGTTTTAACAGCATTTGTGAGTGTTTTATCGTTAGATAGACCATTTTCTTCATCATTTCAACCAACCTGGTGCCCACCAGTTCCATTTTCCCATCATTTTCATTAAAGATGGAACTAATACCATCCTTATTACAGTAGCATCAATGAAAATCGCTGCTGCAATACCGATCCCTAATTGTTTAATCCCTATTACATCTCCGAATGCAAACGGCAATGTAACGGATATCATAATGGCAGCAGCTGAATTTATAATCCTGCTAATAGAGGATAGTCCTACCAGTACTGCTTGATTATTATCTCGTGTTTTTTTGTATTCTTCAAAGATCCTCGATACCAGGAATACCCCGTAATCCATACTGATCCCAAACACTATTCCGAAAATAAATACAGGAATCATGATCGCAATCTTGTTCGGCTCAATTCCAAAATTCCCCTCCTTAAATACCCATACTAGGATACCGAACGATGCTCCTAGACTTAAGAGATTCATAACAATCGTTTTTAACGGAACGAGAACGGATCGGAATGCAATAAACAAGACTACATAATTGGAAACGATAATAAAGAAGAGCACGTACTTGATGTTTTGAAATACATCATCAAAAACCTCTTGTTGGTATTTTGGTTCGCCTCCCAACATGAAAGGTATAGTTGAGAGTTCTCCTTCCTGCTCCCAATGTCTGAGCCAACTCATAACGTTATAAGATGAAGGCTCACCCTTTACTGTAACATGTATGAGTATTTTATTTCCCTTAACAAAATGTTGAAGGAAGGGTTTGTATTTCGCTTTTAATATTGGTTTTTGAAATATGGAGGCCAGCTGCTCGGGCGGCATTCGCAGGTTCGAAAAAACAGAATCCACTTTTTGTACTTCAGGATCGGATTCTAATCTTTGAATTAGTGCATAAGCGTTCAACCAATCATCTTTTTTCAAGCTATCTGTTTTCCCATGCGCTACGATATAAACCTCTGAATTAGTTGGAGAAACAAAATGAGTCTGATAGGTCTCGAAAGCGAGTCTAGAATTATAGTCTTTCGGTAAGGATGTTGCATCTGGAATAACCAATTCCATTTTGTTCAAAGGCAGGATACAAATGCTTATGAGGAAGGCAGCCAATAAACCCAAATGAACTGGTCTTCTCATAACGTAAAGTGATATGACGGACCAAAAATTCCATTTTTTGAGTCTATAAAATGACTTGTTTTCTGCTAATATTACAGGCCTCAATACATACAAAAGTGCCGGAACCAATGTTAAACTTAACAGTACGGAAACTGTTAACACCATCATAGCTCCTAAAGTAATGGTAAAAAACATAGGTAAAGGAATAAATAAAATCCCCATTAATCCCAAAAGGACGCTGAGTGCTGAAAATAAAACAGCTCTACCAGCTGTCTCCATCGTTATAACCAGTGCTTTTTCAGCAGGCTTTCTTTCTAATTCTTCACGAAACCGACTAACTAGCATTAAAGCAAAATCAATACTAAGAGCAAGTCCCACCATCGGAATCACATTCAATACAAAATTGGACCATTCGACCTCGGTGTTCATCCAGTACATGATTCCCATGGTACCTGTAACACCGATCACCCCAATAATAATGGGAATCATAGCGGAAATAGCTCCTCCAAAAGCCAGCCATAGTATGATAAAAGCAGCTATAATTCCTATCCGTTCTGCTTTTATTAAATCAGTTTGGCTCGCTCGATTCACATCAGTTTGGACGACAGATTTTCCTGTCAATTTCACCGAGATTTCTGTATTCATTGGCAGACGTCTTTGGATTTCATCAAGTACAGGCGTCATCTCGTAGGTTTTTTGTTTAAAAGCCAACAGAGCATAAGCGAAATTCCCATTGGTCATCCCCTCTCTTTGGAGCGGTGATACCATTTGGATTAGTCCGTCGATTCCTTTTAATTGAAATAATGTTTTCTGAATAAACCATCGAAAATTTTCATCGGATACAGATTCTTTTTTTTCAAAAACGAGAATGACGGGATCCTCGGGAATGTGGAAGTCAGTTGACATGGTGTGCTGAACAATGGTACTTTCACCATCCGGTATTAAGCCGTGATCCTTTAGAACAGTAGGTAGCTTTGGGGCAGAAAATCCGAAAATGATAAAAAATAATAACCAAATTAGGATGATTACTTTTGGATATTTAATGGAGATATTGGCAAGCTTACGAAGGTTCATGACTATGCTCCTTTTCTTTATTTACCGAAGAACACCCTTCACGAAAGGTATGTGAAGGGTGTTGCCAAATGAGTTGGGATGCTAACTACAAGTTGCTTTCTTTTAACCTGGTTGCTTGAACCAATCTATCTACCAAACCTGGTGTGAGATGCGCTGTCCCTAATAATAGCCGGGGCATAGCAGGTACATCCAATAGCCATTGGAGAAGTCTTCCCCATTTTAAGGGACCCTTGAATTCCCGCTGAATAGAATGTGAATACTCATCCTTCCACTTATCAAATGTTAGGTCTCCTGACAAATAACCGTCTGCCAAAGGTGCACACAATTGGGCCGAGCGTAGAGCCATCGACATCCCGTCCCCGCAGAGTGGCGGAAGCATGAGTGAGGCGTCTCCTACATGGGGAATCATCTCCCATGCAAGTGGTTTACGGTTTAGAACTACCGGAGCAATAGCAGCCTGTGAACTTGAGATTGGAACGGCATTCGATAGCTTTTGATACAACTTCGAGTTCCTGCGGCAAGCAGAATCAATTAGTCCTAAAACCGTCTTTTCATTGTGCCGGAAATCGTTCCTTTTCAACAATGCCGCAACATTGATCAATCCGTCTTCGATTGGGGCAATACCCAAATATCCGCCATCAAAAAAATAAAGCTCTACAATCGGCTCCATTTCAGTTACCTTAAAATGGGATTTCACGCCGATATACGTGTTTTTTTCAGTTCTATTCGGTTTAAACCCGGGGAGCCCTGAGCGAGCATTAGCACCCCATGCTGCGATAACGGCCCGCGCATAATAGGTTTTTCTCTCCCCACTATGTTTTGTCTCAATTCTGAATCCACTTTGATGGGGAGTCACAGATTCAACCGTAGTAGAGGTCTTTACATGGACACCGGATCTAAGCGCCGCGCTGTGCAGAGTGGAATCCAGTGAATATCGGCTTATCCCAATTGCATTATCAGGTAAAGGGATTTCTAAAGGATCGCCATAATTGAAAATTAGCCTTATCTTATTGATCATACTTGGCTGTAAAGCTTCCACATCATCAAGCAGACCAAAATGTCTCAACATACTACGAGATTCAGGGGAAAAAAATTCTCCACAGACTTTATGTCTCGGGAATTGCTTACGGTCGATTAAAACAGCCTCCCACCCCCGGTCTGCTAAAGATTTGGCCAAGCTGCTGCCAGCAATCCCAGCTCCAAGTACCGCTACATCTTGGATACGATTCATTACAATCAACTCCGAAAATATGGATTAGATCTTGTGTTTCCCGATTATCACTACATATCGAAACAAAGGTCTCCAGGAATAGAACATGTTTAATTCCCCCAATGCTTTTTCGAGATTCTTCCAATCCTCCAAACGAAACCCTTTTGCCACAGACAACGGTGCGTCATTTAAGATATATTGGTTATTAGAGATTATTCTTGATGTCAGCCACACCGCGGTCCAAGGAATCCAATGCCGATGGATGTCATTGACCACTATGCCGATCCTCGAAGCCTTTAACATCCTTACGATTACTTTTTGAAGATCATCTGCAGCAAAGTGATGAACAAACTGCGTTCCCGTTACCAAATCCGCACAGTTTTTAGAAAGCTCAAATAAATCGCTTCGGATTACCTCTACCCGCGGTTCATTGTGAAAAAATTGCCTTGCCTCTTCACAGGCTTCTTCTGTGATATCTACTAAAGTGATCTTTAAATCAATCTGGTTCTTATCCGCCCATTTCAGAATGCGCCGATTCACATCTCCGGAGCCTGATCCAATATCCAGGATTGATAAATGCCTTGGCTTGTTCGCTTCGTTCCATAATCGTTGTACGCCATAAAGTGTTGGGGCGGAGGCGCCAAAAATCCGATTAATGATACGAAGATGTTGCAATGCCTTCTGAAGCTCTATTCCTCCTTTTGAAAAATCATCCATCATCTCTGGTTCGATCGCACGTTCCTTAAACCCTCTAAACATGATCGTGAACGTACTGCTGTGCTTGTAAAGTAACGGATGGGAGATAGGTGATCTGGATCATCTCACAGGTAATACCCGGCCCAAATGCTAAGGCTAAACCGCTGGCTGACTTAGAATGAAGAGCTTGTAACTCTTGTCTCATTTCATTGAGCACAAATAGTATGGTAGCAGAAGACATATTTCCAAAATTGCGCAACACGTTACGGCTAGGTCTGGTCTGTTCTTCCGTAAGTTCGAATATTTCTTCTAACTTGTCGATAATCCCTTTACCTCCGGGATGTATAGCCCAAATATCAGGCTTTTGATCATCACGTAATAGGTGTTTTACCTGTTCCGGAACAAATTGGCCAATCAGTTTAGGAATATTCGGTGACAGATAAAGATCAAAACCATAATCGCCTACTTCCCACACCATATCCCCTGCAGCGTCTTGCAGGAGAACGGAATGCTCCTTTCCTAATTGAAAAATCGCAGTATGCTCAGCTCCTGCAGAACCTACAATACATGCAGAAGCTCCATCCCCAAAAAAGCTGGTTCCATATAAAGCCTCACGTTGGGTAGACGGTTGAATGTGAAGCGTACATAATTCCACACACACGATTAATACTTTTGAGGTAGGATTATTCGACACGATTTGCCGTGACATACAAACAGCTTTTAAGCCCGCTGCGCATCCGATAAAGTTAAGCGGAATCCGATTAATCGTTTCAGCTAGTCCCAAACCTTTGACCAATTCTGTATCCAATCCCGGAAGAAACTGTCCTGTACAACTAACCGTGATTAAATGCGTTATGTCAGACACATCCACTTTCGCATCTTCAAGTGCCTTTCTCGCAACGTTCAATCCAAGCGGTACAGACGCTTTTTTATAGATCTCCATTCGTTCAGCGGTTGAAGGAAATCGTCGATTGGAATTTTGTGAAAAATAACGGCAATCTTCGGCGGATTCCAACAGATTCGGTTCACACGTGTACCGAGTTGCCACTCCGCATTGCTTAAATATTCTTTTTGCCCATCGCATAGAGTCCGGGTACTCTTTTAATGCTTCAGCCAATCTTTGTGAAGTATCTGTTTGATCTAAACAAAATTCTGGTACAGCCGTTCCTATTCCCAGTATCGCAATCAATTGATCCGTTCGATTCATACACCATTCATCCCCTTGTCCAATTAGTAGATTAATTAATCCAACTCTTTACTTAACATTTCTATTAGATTTTTCAAGTAAATATGATATGAAGTTGTGGACAAGGGAAAAAACAGCTTTTTATTGGCAACCTTTTGGGTATTTTGTTACATAGTCTTACTAAAAAATCAAAAAGGCAGGTTCTATACAGAACCCGCCCCTCGTGCAAAAGGCAAAACTTCTACTCCCATTTCAACAAAATCTAATGCTTTGCAATGATTCCAGCAATAATGATGACAATAATGGCACCAATCAGTGCTGGCACTAACGAAAAGCCCTCTACCATAGGACCCCATGTCCCAAAATTTGGCGGGATTACCTGAGAAAGAACCCAGCTACGGTGGCACGCACCGCACGAACAGTTTTAAAGACTCCCCGTACTAATTATGTATTTTTGTAATTTGCTACATTAGGAAGAAACCCAACCAAATAAACTTCAAATGAGTTTATCACTAATATTTTTCTATTTATATCACTAGTATCTTTGCCAAATTCACTAATATTAATTATATCGTACTTTTTTTATAACTCAGTAATCATACATTTTGTGTGAGTCCCAAAGATTCCATTTTCTAACTTACTTTCAATTACATACCCTTTTCCACCTATCAATATCTCTTGGTTTTCTTTTCATAACTTGATTAAATATATATTCCTTATAATCATCATGAACTTTTATTGGAACCAATTGTGCCCATGGGTATCGGTCAGAACTTTCATTGCTTGAAAAATTTCTGATACAAGACCTGATTTTTGAAAATATGCTTCTATAGGTAAATCATCTGCTTCATCATATAAGGCACCTTCATTTGTTGTAACACAATACCTAACTGAATTATTTATAATATGCCTAACCAATGAAATACTTCCTCCTTTCCAGCCAACTTCTAGAATCATTTCAACTTTTGATTTTATTATAAAAAGATTATTCACTTCTTCTAAGACATTGCCAATCTTTTTATCATTAATTACTAGGTCTGCTATTGGATCTAAAGGTGTTTTTTCGCCATTCACAATCACCACCTTTGCTCCATTTCGTTTTGCTAAAGTTGGAAAATAATTCGCTGGTGAAACTTGTAACGAAGAGCCAAGAACAATAAATAAATCGGCTTTTATTGTCTCTTCCTCAGCCATTGCTATAGCCTCTTCTGATAGTGACTCTCCAAAAAGAATAACAGATGGTCTTATAAATCCTCCACAGTTACAATGTGTTTGATTTTCTAAGAAAAGTTGATTGTCATATATTTTTCCACAGGTATTACAATGACAATGGCTGAGTGTGCCATGAAGCTCAGAAACTTTCAAATTTCCAGAATGAAAGCCATCTGTATTTTGGGTGATAATAGCCTGGATAATTCCTTTCTTTTCCCATTCTATATTTTCGAACCATGCTCATGTCAGAATGACCCAGTATTTTTTGTAAAGAAAATGGATCACCGCCATTCATAGTATAGAATAGTGCACCTGTATGTCTAAAAGTGTGAGGCGATACTCTTTTATTAGAGATACCAGCCATTTCACCTAATTCTGTTAGCCTTCTCCTCCATGTATTACTAAGAATTCTTCTACCGTCATAGGAAACAAATAAGAATTCGCTACCGAAATCGTCTGACTCCCTCATGTATTCTTCGAGAAGTTTAATTGTTTTTGTTGATATTGGAACACTCCTACTACGCTTTGTCTTGGTTTCATGCGGTTCAAGTTTGATGTACCCACTCTTTAAATCCACGTTACTTCTCCTCATATTAAGGAGTTCCAATATACCGACCATAGTATCCAATAAGACATAGATCATAACTTTATCACGGAATCCTACGAATCTTGAATCATCAACTTGGTTTAATAACGCTTTTATTTCTGCTGGTGTAAAAGATTGTATTTCATCTTCGGGAGTTTTAATTGGCTTAAATTTTTCGTGTATAGGTATTTTAATCCATTCTTCTTGATAACAGTGTCTTAAGAAAGCACGATTTGTTCTGATACGTACATTAACAGTAGTGGGTTTTAAACCTTGGTCATTAAGCATATAGCCAATATAATTTCGAAACAATTCAACAGTAACTTCTTCATTAGGAACATCTCCTCCCAAGTAATCATTGAGATAATGAAAATGTTCATAATAGCCTTGGATTGTAGGCTTTGCCAAACCCTCAGTTTGTTTGAAGGCCATAAATCGCTCAAACATTTCAAACAGAGTCATCTTTTGTTCAGTTTGTTTAAAGCAGTTATTACTATGTGAAGTTCTCGAACCTTTACGTTGGGTTTTCCTATCCGTTTGCATAAAAAAATCCACCCTTCATACAAATTTGGTGGATTTGACACACTAGTACACCTATAGTCAGTCGCACTAGAACTAAGTAATTTTCAGAAAAAATACTGGTGACTTTTTAACTCCAACTCACTGTTCAAACAGCCAGAAAAACAGAGCTTAAAAACAGTCGGAAGTCCTTGATATCACTGGGTTTATTTGGCGGGACTGCGTGGGAATCGAACCCACCAGACCTGGCACGCAGGTCTCAAGCAGTTTTGAAGTTTGCTGACACCTGTTTTTCTAGTACCTTAATGTGCCCTAAAGTATTGATAAATCAAGCTTTCTTGCTTCCTAATGTTTTCTTGTGATTTGTAATTTTAAAAATTTGGGCACCGAGCATGGCACCTTTAAACACTTAAATATTAATTGGATTGATGTTGAGTCAGCCTAAAATTCAATAGGAGAATTTTAACACAGCTCTTTTCAATTTGCTAAAATTGAAAATGTACTTAAAGTTACGTGTACCTGTTTGTTGAACAATTGGGTTGCTGTGGCAGCCCTTTTTCTTATTGAACTAACTAGCAGGAGTTGAACAAGAAAAAAATAAACTTCCATATGACTGAATTTTCAGTGAAATTATATATAATATAAACAAGGGGGTGTCTAATGAAACAAATATCTTTGTTTTTATTGATAGTTGGCATCATACTTACTATTTTTGGGCTTATTCCTTTTATTTTCGGTTATCCGTACAGTAATTCTTCAAATTCTGGTCCCACAAATTTTTGGGAACTTATTGTAATGATTTCATATGAGATAAAAGGATGGATTTTGCTTGCTGGGATTTTAATATCCTTGTTTTCTTTATTGCTCCATAAAAGAATGGCAATATTTAAATAAGCAACTTATAAATTGCTACCGCCCCTTTTGGGCGATTAAATTGAGTTATCTTAAAGGTAATTTATGATGTGATTACTTTTATTTCTCTTAAATCCAAAAAAAGTGGGTGACTTTATGGAGAACATCGTATGGATAAATGGTAATTATGAGGAAGATATTCGTATTTTTGATTCGAAAAGACAAGCGGAGGAATGGGCAGATGCTTTACTTCCCGATTTCGGTCCATATTTAATTAGTAAGTTGAATGTTGGCTATGCGTCTCCTGATGAAAAGGTAATCAAATATTTAGAATACATTTTACCTAAATGGCCTAATCACAGGGTTGCTGTTCTAGACCGCAAAGTAGATTTTAATACGTGTGTATTTGGCAATTAAAAAATCCTGTTTATGGCAGCGTAAAAAGAGCTAAAATACGCAAATATTGCATAAAAACTTGCATATTTTAGGCTCTTTAATTTTATTTCTTATTGTGTTAAAGCACCCGTTAGCTCAATAAAGGGCTGCTCTATATCTCCCACACGATGCCGAGTTCTTCAAACGATATTCTGCTTTCGTTAAGACCATCTTCATCGTCTGATTCGATCATTCTAATTTCACTCTCAGTCAAAATAATGTCACCATTAGGGTTACTTATTTTTCTTTCATAGATCGAGCGAAGCAGATTTATTTGAGATTTGGACATTTCGTAATCCTCTCTCAATTCATTTATTGCTGTTTCAATATCCGAAGCTTGCCTTTCAATTAGGAAACCTCCGTTTTCTATAAAGTCCTCAAAGTTATCGTTTGAATAGGTCCCATTATTATCTCCCCAAAAAGCAGTAGTAACGACTGGGACCGTCTTCCCATCAATTTCATCTAACAAATATTGAAGAGTTTCGTTAATTGCAACATCATTTACTTCTTCGGGTACATCTTTAAAGTAATCAAGTGCAACTATATGTTCGGATACTCGCTCACTATAATCATTTCGAAAAGCACCGATCACATAGTTGGGATGAAAGGTTATTGTTCCACGAGCACCTGAACTATCTTGTACATTATAATTATTGTCATCCCAGGAATGTTCATTTGACAATTCAGGATAGTGTGCCACCATAATTGCGTGGGCTATTGAAGTAAGTATGCTGCCTTCCCAAAGCTGATGTCTTTCCCAGTTTAGCTTTTTCATAAATTTAATTCCCTTCATTTAACTTTTCGATTTTACCCTTATTATTTTCGACCAAAAATTACTATTAACCTTCTTCAAGTAACCTCCCTCTATATAGAAAGGAAAATCTCACGATTTCTCTTGTTTTCTCCAAATTTCGTAGTAGTTTGTTTTAAAGTCCATTTGAATATTGGAATTATAGTGTACTAAAGGATAATTTTGGGGACAAAGTGAAAAAGAAACTTATAGTTAACCAAACCAACCTTATCCAAAAGTTGGATAACTAGATAAAGTATGGTCGCACTGGTAGATCTCCACATTTCTCATGGAGGTCAACCCTCCCATTTCTCACAGAGTCCAAGCTCCAAAATTCCTTCGTCCAACCTTTCCATGAGGTGGATGTCAGTCATGCTGCCAGACAGGGTCCTTGCCCGTATTTTAGTTGATTTACTGACTAATCCGTGCTTCAAATGTCTAAAACAATAAAACTACTACTTAATGAATTTCACTAAAAGAAATTTAAGCTGCTATCTGTAATTCCGCCATATGAGGAATGTCCCTTAACATACGTTCTTCACTAAATTCACACTGCTTTTTACCGATGGTAAACAGAATTCGTATAAGCTTGTTACATATTGCAATCAACGATTGCATCTTTTTTAATGGATTATTTGGGCGTTTTGTAAAATACTCATGTAATGCTTTAAAAGCTTTATTTTTAGCGACCAAAGGCATTGCCACCCGAAAGAGGAGTGCTCTTAAAGTCTTCCTTCCTCTCTTGGTAATTTTGGTTTGTCCTTTGTGCTTTCCAGATGTATTTTCCTTCAGGCTCAGCCCAGCCAATTTGATAATCTGTCTAGGGTGGGTGTAGTTGCCTAAGTCTCCAACCTCCGCATAAAAGCCTGCAACCGTGTCTTTCCCTATTCCCTTAATCGCCAACATTTGTTCAACACCAGGAATTTGTTCAAGAAGTTTATCTATTTTAGATTCCAGTTCTTCGAACTTTTCCTTTATAAGCTCATATTTGTCTATTAACGTGCTTAGCTCTAATTTAGCCATACCCGAACCTTCACGAATGCCGATAGAATCAGTGGCAACCTGCTTTAGTTCTTTTATTCTACCGATTCCAACTGCACGTTTAACAGCTTTTCGAAGATGTATTAATATTTCTTGTTCCGAAAGGTTCACTAACTCATGAGGCAATAAATTTAGTTTTAATAATTGGATCGCCGACTTACCTTCCCAATCTTTAAATACCGTAAGGAATTCTGGAAAGTAGCGGTCTATCCAATTATGGACTTGCCCCTGAACTGCTTGAAGATCAACAGCTAGGAGATTACGTATTTTTCGAGCCACTCGAAGTTCTGCATAAACTCCATGCGGAATATTCGGTTCAGCATATCTCCCGTCTTTGACCAACTGTGCAATAACTCTTGCATCCTTTACATCATTTTTCGTTGGAGAATTATCATCCAGCTCTTTACTCTTCTTTACATGCATAGGATTTACAACTACAAATTTAATATTTTTTTCTTTAAGAAAGTGAGCTAAATTAAGCCAATAGTGACCTGTCGGCTCCATTCCTACAATCACTTTTTCCATTTTGTTTTGATCCATTAAATTTTTAATCCATTCTATGAAACAGTTAAAGCTAGAATTTGAATTTTCAAAGTAATAGGGTGCCGAAAATTCTAAACCTCTAAAGTCTTGAGCTCTTGCCACATGCTTGTATTTAGCAATATCAACACCTATAATTAATGTTTGAGAAGTAATTTGAGCAATCTTTTCATTTTGGTTATAATTCATTTAAATAGCCTCCTGGTAATTTGTTTGTGTCCTTTTTGCCGCCAAGCTTTGGACACTCATATCTTACCAAGGGGCTTTTTTATATTCAAACCTCATATTTCTTCATTACAGGAATGCTGCCAATTAGTACAATAAGAAAAAGGCTGCCGCAGCAGCCGATTTGTTGTGAAATTAAAGGATTTGTTAGTTGAAGAAAGAAGTTTATAAAACTTGAAAAGCCTGAAAATCTTTAGCTACAACATAAGAATCTCCAAAAATAAATATTTTATATAGTGTACTTTCTTTGGTAGGAAATTCAATAATGGATGTTTTATAACCATTACCTGACAGTACCTTTTCATACACCTTAATTAAATTAACTGGTCCTTTACAAAATAACCCATCTCCTTGGTTTAATAAATGCCTTAAATCTACATTGTGATAATTGATATTTAAATAAGTTTCAAGAGGTAATTGACCGTTCACAATGTTTGAATGAGTTAAAAACAATTCCCCGATAACTTGGTTAATATCTTTACAATGCCCCTTAAAAAACAAATCCGCTGAGTTATTGTTGTACTCCCATAGAAAAACGTGATTATCTAATACTTCAAATTCCTCAAAGTAATTTATATTTAATTTATGGTCTCTAAAATCAGTGCAGGTAACTTTCCATACGTGTAGTTTTTCATCTTCATCTTCATATGTTGCTTGAATAGTTAGTATTAGTTCATCCTCATTAATTTGTATTCCATCTAAACTTAGATATACATCACCTGAAAATTTGCCTTCGTGTAAAAACTTTGAAATTTTAGATAACATAAATTCTTTCACCACCAGATTTCAACTGTTAAGTCTAATTTAAATTATATATTCAAGGGATAATTGGTGGAATCCTTATTGAACTAACCTGCCACTTTACTTCAATAAGAAAAAGGGACCGCCACAGCGATTCCCCGTCTTTAACTCTTGCAGCCGTTAACAAGGTATGTATAGATTATTTTTCAACTTTAATGTATGTTCATTCGAATATAGGACGCATAAAGCTTCTCTCATAACTTAAAATACATTTAGTCTCTTCTGCAAATTTATATGCTTCTTGACATTCTGCATCCAATGCCATTTTTACTCGGTACTCTTCATATGTTGCTAAACTTGGGAAAGTGAATAATGCATAAGCAATATTATTAGCACCCTCATGTGGAAGGAAATAACCCTGATGTGTACCGCCTAATTTATTAACTAATCGAATCCACATCTTACCGTATTCCTCGAACTCATTTAATTTATAAGGGTCAATAACATATTTCAGATAGCATGTAACCATTTTAATCCCCCCAAAAAAATCTATTTTTTTCCATCATAACATATAATTCGACTAGTCGAGTAGAAGGGAGCCTTTCTACCTTGCGGTAAATTGTACTCCTCCCCCCTCACAGAACCGTGCTTGCACTATTGTCTGGATAGAATTCAGGCGCGCGCACCAATTAAAGTCACGTTTCCTGAAGCCCCCTTGCGATCCCGGACGGTCGGATTTCCCGAGGCCGGTTCTGACCTTGGATTTCTACTAAATGAGCCTTCCCTAATTATCCTAGGATTAAATGGCGACACCCATATTCCCCCATCAATAACAAGGTTTACTACATTATTAGCCAAATTTGGGACAAATAACTGTTATTAATAAGGCTCTGTGTCCTATATCACAATCCCTTGGCATCCAAGTGCCCAGAGGTCCTTTGCTCAACTTTGGTGTTACCATTGTTGAAATATGTTTCTACATATTTAGAAAAGCATTACCTTTTCCTCTTAGCTACTACGACCTCATCCGTCAGCCTTAAATCCTCCTGTCAATTTCGGTGGTACCTTATATGAAGGGTCTTTGCTGGTTGTTGTCGTCCCAGCTGGAAGTAGGACCTTCCCGTCGTTATCTCTGAAAATCTTTCCCTAGATGCTAGAGCCCATATCCCGGCTTCCCCTATAGTGCATATAACCGTTTCTTCCTATAGGGCTTCGGCCTTCCCCAGTGCACCAATGGGTCGGCGAATGCAACATTCCCTTCAACAGCTTCTGAAGGGGGAGCCATTTCGAGACTGCAGTATTCGTTAAATCCTTCTGGCCTCTAGGTTTGCTTGCCGTACTGACTGTTCCTACCTTATATTCTCCGAGTAATATAGGCAGCTACGGCTTTTACGTCCGAGCAGAACGTGATTTGTTACCTCCTCACGCATCGGATATGCTAGTTGTCCGAATCGGTCAATTGACAACAGGAGACTTTCACTCCATAAGATTTTCAGCCTTGACGGCTGCTCCAATGCACACGGCTCCTCCTAGTTATCGTTTACAGAATGTAGCTAATCTCTTTTCTTAGATTCAGATTTTGCTAATTCAGCTATCCTTAGTAGTTTTGTCTCCATTTATTATTTCTACCTCAGTGTGTAGTAAATGTGTCCCTAGTAAGGGTGATAAACTGGTAGCTAGCCTTTCCTCCATCGGCATTACCCAACTTCATTGGTACTACGCTGCTATCCGACTCCCTAGCATCGGCATTTGGTTTCCTTGCTTGTTATCGCTTGTAGACCATACTCTTCTATAATAGAAAAGACCGGTAGGGTCTCCCGAGTTGCCATATCATATCAATGTATAACGTGCCAAGGTCTCGGACTCCAGAGAGGTTTTATCGTTCTTGCCTTTAACGAAAGATAAAATGTAGCTTTCTGCTGTGCTTAAGGCATCAGCCCTCTCGATTTACTAACATTATGGAGCTCAATCCCTTCAACCATTTGGCTTTCGGCCCGGTACCTAACTGTCTACGCTTAAAGACTAAAGTTACCTTTAGTCCTCCAAGACTCGCTACGAGCGAATGGCTAGTTCTTACTCGACGGGAATCCCACCCGCTATATGATACGACCTAGGCTCGGCCGCACAAGCACCCGTTAGTTCTATAAGCAACCTCGATAAGTTAAAAAAACAAACACTTTCTACCTAAGGAAAGGTTTGTTAGATAAGACTAATTATTTTAATTTAAGTACTATTTTTCCTTTTGCTCTTCCCGCCTCTGCATACTCCAATGCTTTTTGGGCATCTTCGAAAATAAAAACTTTATCAAGTGTAGGCTTAATCACTTCTGACTCTAACATTTTTGTTAAAATTTTCAACTGCTCTCCACTATGCTTCATAAAAAGAAACGTGTATTGGACATTATGTTTTTTTTCTAGCTTCGTAAGTTTATAACTTGCAATTGAAAATAAGGTTATTTTAAATGAGCTAAATCCATTTTCTTTAGCAAAGCGACCATTCGGGATTCCAGATATAGAAACAATCTTTCCTCCTTTTTTTAATGTTACAAATGATCTCTCTAACGTCGCCCCCCCAATGGTATCAAGAACTGCGTTGTAGTCACGAATCGAATGTTCGAACTTTTCTGTCTTGTAATTAATAACTTCGTCAGCGCCAAGAGATTTTACTAAATCACTACCATCACTAGCTGTAGTTGCGACAAAAGCACCCATATGTTTTGCAAGTTGGATAGCAAATGTTCCTACTCCCCCTGATCCTGCATGTATTAATATTTTATGTCCTTTTTCAATTCGCAGAATATCATGTAAAGCTTGGTAGGATGTCAATCCGACTAGAGGGATGGAGGCGGCTTCTTCAAAACTTAAATTTTTAGGTTTTAATGCAATATCTTCTTGGTTAACAGAGAGATATTCAGTAAAAGTTCCCATTTTATTTGCTCTAGGTCGACCATATACCTCATCACCGACTTTAAACTTCGTGACACTAGTACCTACTTCAACAATTTTTCCAGAAAAATCATTTCCTAAAATTAACGGCATCTTGTATTTCAATAATAATTTTAATTCACCTTTTCGAATTTTTGTATCAAGAGGATTTATACTTGCCGCATATATCTCAACTAAGACCTCGTCATTATTTATTTTGGGCATAGGGAAGTCTAAAAAATTTGGTTTTTTACCGTAGTTTTCAATTGCTAAAGCTTTCATTACAATCCTCCACATTTTTATTTAACGCACATGTATCTTTTCATAACGAACATAAGAAAAAAGATTATGAATATCCCTAGATGGGATATTCATATTAAATAAACTATTTTAAGAAAGGATAATCTGTATAACCTTCTTTTCCTCCTGCATAGAGCGTGTTTTTATCAGGTTCGTTTAGGGGAGCACCTGATTGAATCCGTTCTACAAAGTCTGGATTAGCTAGTACCCAAGTGCCTACTGTGACAACATCTGCAAGATTATTATCTACATCAGACGAAAGTTGATCTAGAGGACGACCTGGACGGTTAACAAGAAGTGATTGATCCCAAAGTTGACGCACATCTTTTAGGAATTGCTCGTTTCCAAAGTGCATTAAATGCAGATATGCAAGGTTAAGCTTATTTAATTCACTTATTAAATAGCGATACATCTCAAGGCTATTTTCCCCCTCATCAATGCCTTGCAGTGTTCCTTGAGGAGAAAAACGGATGCCTGTTCTTTCTGCTCCTATTTCATCAACAACTGCTTTAGCTACTTCAATAGCGAATCGAGAACGACCCTCAATCGTACCACCGTATGCATCTTGACGATGATTGGAGTTTTCACTAAGGAATTGTTGGATCAGATAACCATTCGCTCCGTGAATTTCAACTCCGTCTGCACCAGCTTCAATTGCTGAACGTGCTGCTAAACGAAACTCATTGATAACATCTTTTATCTCAAGCTCACTCAATTCTCTTGGTGTTGGAATTTCTTTCATTCCTTCTGCCGTGAAAATTTCTACACCAGGTGCAATAGCTGACGGTGCAACTGCTTGGCGGTGGTGAGGTGTGTTATCAGGGTGTGATACACGTCCCACATGCATAAGCTGAACAAAAATATGACCGCCTTCACTATGAACTTTAGAAGTTACTTTTTTCCACCCTTTAATATGATTTTCTGTATAAATACCAGGTGTATTAGTGTAACCTTGCCCATCATCTGAAGGTTGGGTTCCTTCGCTTATAATTAAACCTACTGAAGCACGCTGACCATAGTACTCTGCTACTAAATCGCTCGGTGTACCATCTGGTAAAGCTCTACTTCTAGTCATCGGAGCCATACCTATACGATTTTTTAAGTCAATGTTTCCGATACGAACTTTTTCAAATAATCTGCTCATATGAATACTCCTTTTTAATAAGAATTAGAATCAAGAAATGAATTTACGTGTTCTGCAAATAGTTCTGGAAATTGAAACAGATGCCCGTGACCAGAATCAGGATATATAATCAGCTGTGCTTTGGGTAATTTCTCTGTTAAGATATAACTGTTTTTAGTCGGTACCATCACATCATTAACACCATTAGTAACAAGTACAGGGTGTTTGATGTTTTGTAACCATTCATAATCATGATTAGATTTTTGTTTAGCCCATTTTGCAATGGCTTGTAATTGTGCCTCTTTTACTTGTTCTGAACTGTTTACTTTTTTCTGATTAAAAATTCTTTGTAGTGAAGCCATTCCTGCAGATTTACTTGTTTCGGTTTGTTCGTAGAAAAAGAACATAAAATCATTTATTCCATCTTCTTCCGTTCCGCCGTGACGATTCATTCTTTCAAAAATCTCTGGATTTGGATTAATACCAGATTCAGGCGAAGTACCTGCCATAATAATTTTTCTTACTAAATCTCCTTCTTGTAAAGCTAGCTCTTGTGCAACCATGCCACCAATGGAAAAACCAAGAATGTCAACTTGTTCTAATCCAAGAGTTTTTATAAATGTTGCTGTATCTTTTGCCATATCAGCAATTGTAGTAGGCGTTAGTCCATCGGTCTCACCAACCCCTTTATTGTCAAATAAGATTACTGGGCGTGTATTTGCAATAGGTTCAAGCATGTTTGGATCCCAGTTTTCCATCGTTCCTCTAAAGTGAACAAGAAATACTACTGGTATACCATCTTGTGTACCAAATTTTCTATATGCGTAACGAGTTCCATCTGCTTCAATAAATTCTGATTCTGTTGGTATTTTAAAGTTTGTCATTTTTGTGTTCCTCCTTAGAAATTAAAAAACGATTTTATAAGTATGCATTATGATGGTTTGTTTCATGCTGATTTTAGAATGAGCGTTCTAAAAAGGGTAAAAAAAGAAAGCTAGTCCAACACTGAAAGTGCTAGAGTGATGATGCCTTCTAATTCTTTTTTATTGTAATTAGTTTTTATTAGTACTCTTATACCTACCAAATTGTTGTGTAAGAAACGAGATGTGTTATCAGAATCGATTTCTTTTGATAGCTCTCCACTAGTTTGGCCCCGTTTTATAAGGTTATTAAACATATCTTCAGTACGGTTAAACATTTTTGTAACTATGCGTCCAATTTCTTTGTCCAACAAAGATAATTCAATGGCTGCATTTACTGTTAGACAACCTTTTGGGTATTGTTCAATGGAATTCAGTATGAAAATAAAAACATCACGTATCGCCTGTTTAATGGATGAAGTGCTACTAATTATGCTTTCCATCTCATTGACGATGAGCTCTTCATAGTGATTAAGGGAAGCTAAGAACAATGAACGCTTGTCACCAAATGTGTCATATATACTCCTGCGGTGTATCCCCATATGATCCACCAAATCTTGCATGGATGTTTTTTCATAACCCTGTTCCCAGAAAAGCTCCATTGCTTTTCTTAATACTGCTTTTTCGTCAAACTCTTTACTTCTAGCCATTTTATTTCTCCTTAAAAAAATCCATGAACCAATACTAACAAAAACAAACGTCATAATCTATTATAGAATGAACGTTCTAAAATAAACACATGAATTTCAAACCATGATTAAATAATACCCTTTTTAGAACGATTAGTAAAGAATCATAACTAACCAATAATTCCCAACACATTTGCTACATATCACAATGTTATCCATTAACGTTCACTTAGGGGTACCGCCAAACATTTCTTCTATTAGTTTGGTTTCTTCAGGATTGTTTTCTTCCACTATTTCAATTAATGGATCAAACTCTTCTACAGATGCACTCATACCAAATAAACAAGAAACAGCAATTAGAAAAAACCATCTGAGCCCTTACTCAACCAAACTCCCCTTTAGTTGCATAAGAACCTGAAAGAAGAAGAGAAAAATTAAGACAAGAAGAATTAAAAGGAAATCCTTCTAGCAGCTTTCACGGTGGAGGTCTTGCTGATTTAGTTGGTAGCTTAGGTTGGAATGTACGGGAATTCTTATTCTTGTAATCATAATCGGCTTTATTTTTGTATCACTCTTCTGTTTCTTTATCTTCCCCCATTTGAACACCCCCTAATTAAGCAACCAGTCCTTTTAAATTTTACCACAAACAACCATTATCCTTGTTGAACTATCCTGCCGCGTTACTTCAATAAGAAAAGCTGCCGTAAAGATGGCTGATCTTTAACTCTTGCACCCGATAGTTGAATAAGGTTAATCAATAATACTCACTGTTCTCTTCTCAGCTGAAAACTTCTGTGCTTTTCACATAACCACAAATGCAAATTTTACCATCTTCTTTAACAAAAGGGATTCTTATTTTTTGCAACATCGCTACAAATTCATTTGTAAAATCAATTATTTCAGGTTCAATGAGGCTACCTCGATGATTTACATATCTTGGTCTGACTCTTATCCATTCAACTTTATAAAACGGACGTAGACCCTGATTCCACTGTTCATTCCACTCACCCCAATACCACACATCATCTTCAAAGTTTTCTGGAAAAGGGGTATCTTCTAAGACATACTTAACTTGAAATAAAGGAGGAAATTGTAAAGTAGCCTTAATAGTCTTTTGCAGTAATTCCCATTTTATATTGTTCATTATCGAAGATAATTGTTTTTTATTTATAATCGCTTGAACTTTTTGCTTTAAATCGTCCATATAACCCTCCAAAATCTTTATAAAAATGGGTATATATAATAAATATTCAATATAAAAATGCCCTATCCTTCTTCAACTCCTGCCCCGCTAGTTGAATAGTCTCACCAGTTTCAATTTCGAGAATCAAGTCAATAATTCCTCTAAAAAAGAAATTTTAGGGAGAGATGTATTTTGTTATTGTCAAAGGCTTGGGAAACGTATGAATCGGATAAAAGAATTGAAGGGTTCTCATCACAAACATTAAAAGCATATAAACTACAAGCCACATTACTTATTCGATATTTAAAGGATGTTAAAGTTGATACCATATCCACTGTTCAACTAAAAGAATACCTGGCAAAGTCGAGCGAAACCCTAAAACCTTCAAGTTTATCTCACCGAATACGTTTTATGAAATCATTTTTTCGTTGGTCACATGAGGAAGGACATGTTTCAAAAAATCCTGCTGCTAAAATAAAGGAACCTAAAGCAGGGAAACGAATTCCTAAGTTTTTAACAGAAATTGAACATTTACGTGAAGCGTGTACTAGCCCATTGGAAAAGGCATTGTTTGAATTCATGTTTTCTACTGGATGCCGCATAGGAGAAATTGTTACATTACAAAGGAGTCGAATAAATTGGTTAAACCGTTCCGCCATTGTAAGGGGAAAAGGAGATAAAGAAAGAGAAGTTTATTTTAATATCCGCTGCGAAATTTGGCTTAAACGATACCTTGAACAACGCCAGGATGACGATGCAGCCATTTTTGTCACCGAACGGTATCCTCATCGAATGAATATTGCCCAAATGAGATACATCATTAAGCGGATTTCAAAAAGGGCAGGCATTAATAAAACGATACATCCACACCAGCTGAGGCACAGCTATGCTACTCTCATGTTAAATAATGGTGCCCCTCTTGAAGTCATTCAGAGTTTACTAGGTCATGAAAAAAGTGAGACTACGAGGATATATGCACAGTTAAGTGGGAGTTTAAGGCAAGAGCTTTATAGGAAGTATTTTTAAAAAGGGACGTAAGAAAAGCAATGCCGAAAAACATTGCTTTTCTTTTATTCTTGCACCCGTTAATGTAAGTACAACTTTTACCAATTGTTTTTGTAAGTGGGACGGGGAAACTCCATGGTTGTTACACAATTTTTTATTAACACCGTACTCTAATAATAAGATAAATTATAAGGAGGTAAGTACATGATTAACGTTTTATTTGTATGCCTGGGGAATATTTGCCGTTCACCGATGGCAGAAGCTTTGTTTCGTGACTTAGTCAAAAAAGAAAATTTGAATAAAAAAATCGCAGTTGATTCCGCAGCAACCAGTTCATGGCAAATCGGCTTCCCTCCGCACGAAGGAACTCTTGATATTCTAAAGAAATACAATATCTCTTCTGATGGGCTTGTTGGACGCCAACTAAAGAAAGAAGACTTTTGGAAGTTCGACTATATTATCGGTATGGACGAAACTAACATAAAAAATATTTACAGAATAATCGGCAAGCCTAATCATCCAAAGATCATTAGGCTACTCGACCTGACCAAAAACAGGAAAGATGTCCCCGATCCATTTTACACAGGTGATTTTGATGAAACCTATCGTCTTGTTTCAGCTGGCTGCAGGGCATTATTCAAGAAAATACGCAGCGAACAAAACTTCTAACAACAAGGCATCCATCTTAATCCGACAATCAAAACAGTTTCTATTTCACTGAACCCATTTTTTGAAATTGTAAAATCCGGTTACTAAACAAAATTTCAACACAACACCTGCTTCGTGCCGAATATTGTTGTGAATGTTCAAGTGTTGCGATCATTATAACGTTAGTAGTCACTGGTATCGGAGCTATGATTCTGTCGAAATTGAGTGATGTCCTCCTTTCCGATTTCGGAGATTAAGATGTTAGATACTGAACCGTTAGACGAATAAGAAAAAAGGATGGCAGCTACAATCCTCCCTAAACTTAAGCACCCGTTAGTTAAACAAGCACATTCTCTTATACTTCATATTTTCCTCGAAGTGTGACGTTAAGCATTCTTTTCATAACTTAAGAAATTTATTGAATATACACTCCTAAAAAAACAAATATTAGCTTCATACTTTTAGAAGGAGCTGCAATGAACAATATGATAAATAAAATTGTATTATGGACTATTCTTATTGCTCCTTGGTTCTCTTTATTTTTTCTAAAGAAGGACGATATAAAGCGATTTATGCCTGTATCTATTTTTGCGTCTTTTTTAATGCTTCTTTATAATGTTATAGCTTACAATCAAAAGCATTGGATTGTAAAAGTCACAATAATACCATGGTTCAAACATTTTTTTATGCCTGGGATTTTAGGAGCTTTTTTGATAATAACTCTTTGGATTTTTTATTATACATATAGGAAATTTTGGGTGTATTTAATAACAAATGTAATATTAGACTTTATGTTTGCGATTTTCCCCATTCATTATTTGTTTCAAGATAAATTAAAAATTTACCAACTAATAAACATTACTCCTTGGGGCAGATTTGTTCTCTTTGTCTCTTTATCGATAATTATTTATGGTTATCACAGATGGCAAGAAACGATTTATAATAAAAATATCTAATAAAATATCTATTTGTTAATGGAAAAGGTTTTTAAAATATCAAAGCAATTTCTTTGATATTTTTTGCGTTTACTATTCCATTTTTTTGTGTCGCTTTTTTTGTCAAATGCGAAATAATTGAGAGATGGATTTTCATCTTTCTTGTTCCACTAACCCCTTTAGTTTAAGTGAAAAGTATCACAAACAATTCCTTGTTGTGAAGAATATATAAAAATTTAAATTAATATTAATAATAATTTTAGTGTTAATAATAAAATCATTATTAATATAAACATATACATATATGTATTAAAAAGAAAAGACCGCTCGGACAGCGATCTTACATCAAGAAGTTTAGAAATTATCATGTGCTTTCTTTATCTATCTTTTCAAACTTAAAGTACATATTACAACTCTTATCATAAAGAATTAGTTCATCATCTCCCAGTGAACTAAAAACAGTTTTATCATGATTTAAAGAATATAATAGAATAGGTTTGGCTGCATTGAATATTACCTGACAAAAGTATTCATACATGTTTCTTTTTTAAATAAGTCCGATAGATATAAAGCAAAAAACAAGTAAAAAAATAACATAACATAATATAATACTTATTTTGAGCATAAAAGAGATGGAGCTCAGACCTTCCTAATAAAAAAGTGTATACTAAAAAACTTAGAAACAGTTGTAATTGAAAATCAAAGTAAATCCTTTCATCTCAAACGTTTTTCTTATTCACCTAAAAATTTTACAATCAGAATCCTTAAACCGACCATTATTAATAATAACTTTTGGTGCAATTATCGAAAAGGTTAAACTGAATGTTAGTAGCACTCCGTTAACGAACCATCGACCAAATTCCCCATTTAAGGTTTTGGCATTTAAAAAACATGAAAGTATGAAACCAGAAACTAAATATAGGATACAAAACGTCATATATTTCCGTCATACCCATCATAGCTGCACTTGTAGAAAGTCCACTTCTCAAACTATGTGCTGCAAAGTCGTTTACTTCCATACCCAGCTTTCCGATGTATTTCTTTATAATAAGTGCTATGGATTTATAACTTAAACGTTCTTTGATATTTCCATGCCGATCAATCGAACGAAACAAGGCCCCAGAATCTTGGACAGCCGAAAAAAGGCATTGATTTAATCGTCGTTACCGACTCTGAAAGCATTTTGGGTATTGGGGACCAAGGGGAAGGCTGTATTAATATTGCGATTGGTAAACTTGCCGTATACACAGCGGCAGCTGGTATTGATCCAAGCCGTGTTCTGCCAGTCGTGCTGGATGTTGGTACGTACAATCAGACTTTTATTGCCGATCCTATCTATATTGGCAACAAATTCGTCTAAAGCAGAAGGCGCCCGCCGATATAGGAATAAAGGGTTACCATGATATTGTACATTCTCCCTTTTATGGAATTTCTGCTTGGTAACCACAATTTTCTCTACCAAAAGAGCTAGGTTCATTTTATCCATTAACCTGGCTCCTTTTTGTTGAAAATGTATAGTTTAAAATTCCTCAATCCTAAAACCCTAACATCATCCCGATGAAGCATGGGATTTCATTCGAATTTCGTAGATGCTGAAGACTTTTCCATATAAATAAGTAAAACTGAATTGTAAACCGGAAGCTATGTAAAAAGGCAGGGCCAGTGAACCCAATCCAAAAAGATAGCCGGTGAAATACGGTCCAATCGAAATGGGCAGCCTTATTGAAAAGATATTGATGCTTGATGCGAAACCACGGCGCATGTCACGAGTCAAACTCACACTCAACGCTTGCTGTGCGCCTTGTGTACCTCTGTTTAAAGCCGTTCGAATGATATACAAGACAGAAACAAGTGTATATGACGATAGTAAGGGCATCAAAATCAAAAGCAGGCTTGCAATGAAACGAACTAGCACAATGGACCTTATTGTCCCGTGTTTGTGGGATAATCTTGCTTGTAAAACCGAGGTAACACCCGTCGCAAAAAAAGTGACAGCCAATGTGCCTCCAATCTGTATACTGCTTACTCCGAATTTAGCCGAAAACCAATAAGACATCATCGGTCCCGTAAGCCCAATGGCAATCCCGTTAAGGATGTTAATCGCAGCCAGCTTTAAGACCGCAGAATTTTCTTCGCGCAGGATTCTCTTTTCCTGATTCCCTGACTTCTCTTTTATATATCCTGGTTGTTTATCAATCTTTCCTTCCCGAATGGTTAAAATGATTGACGCGGTAACAAGCGATAAAACGAAGATAAAGAAGAATATAGGGCGATAGGATGAGACTCCCGGAAGGTTATGATTCCATAAGGCCGTGATCCCCGCCAGCACGGCACCCGCCGCCATTCCGAAAAAGCTAAGAGCATTATTCAGACTGTATACCTTTCCCCTCTCTATTTTTGGGATAAAGGCCGCCAGCCAAGACTGCTCCGCCGGGGCACACAGACTGGGAGAACCGGCGTCCGCTTTCCCAAAACCTGAAAGTGTGATTGCAATAAATAATAAAATAGTATCTGTAGATAAAATCCCAATCAACGCACATCCAGCTGTTAATAGTTCAGAAAAAAGGATAAAGGGTTTTCTCCCCAATCGATCGCTATAAATACCTATGACGGGGGCTAGTCCCACACCAAGCAAACCTCCGGCAGCAAGCACACTTCCAATCGCCGCCGTGCTCCAACCCAGTGCAGCGAGGTATAGAGACAAATCAACAACCAGCATGCCTTGTCCAATACTTCGTATGGCATTGACCAGCATTAGTTTTCTGGCAGCCGGATGAATTTTTTCGGCTCCTTCATCATCTTTCTTACCAAACATAAACTTCAACTTTATCACTTCTTTTCTATTTTTCTTACATGCAATTTTAATAAATATGGGTGATATCGGTAATCCGTGGGTTATTGTTACTCTACTTAAAAGAGTTCCAAATCATCCTGTCATTTATTCACAGCCATTACGGTTACCTATAAAGGAAACATCACAATGTGTGTGCATAATGTCTTTAGAAAACACAAATGCGGATACAGCAAAAGATGTTTAAAATGGTGGTGTTGGAAGCAAAATAATGCGAAAGGAGATGGACTGCCCGATTAAAAACGAGGATAGTTTATTAGTAAGGGAAGGAAACGACATGGTTAAGCAATCAAACAAATGGAAGGAATTCATACAAAATCTAAAACAAAATATCTATATCCTGTATCTGGCATACCGTCATCCGAAAACACCATGGTATGCTAAAGTATTTTCACTTTTAATAGTTGCCTATGCATTAAGCCCGATTGATTTTATCCCAGATGTAATTCCCGTATTAGGTTATTTGGACGAAGTAATTCTGCTCCCCTTGGGGATTTTAGGAGCGTTCACTCTAATACCGAATCATGTATTGCAAGAATGTCGGTTGACAGCAAGCCAAGCCCCTAAAAGGTTGCGGAAAAATTGGACTGCGGCGATTATCATCCTTCTCATTTGGATTAGTCTCGCGACATCGATTCTTTTCAAATGGGTTATTTGAAAAGAATCGATAAAAAAGGTGCCAAAGGTTATGTATGGGTCTCCCCATAGCACCAAATTTTCATTGCTTATTTTTTTATCTGCCTTTTTGATACGGGTTTTTCTGTAAGAGCCTTCGATAGATCATTGGTGATGATTGTATCATGGGGTTGCTATTGGCCTCTTGTATAGCCTTTTCAATCAGATGATGTTTTGGCGCCCATTGGCAGACTGGATCCGTCGCATATGCATCCCCAGTTAATGCAAAAGCCTGACAACGGCAGCCACCACCGTCCTGGTGTTTTAGTTCACAGGAAAGACAAGGTTCGGGCATCCATGCATCACCGCGGAAACGGCTAAAGGACTCCGATTCATACCAAATATGCCTTAAAGACGCCTCACGGACATTTTCAAAATATAATCCTTCAATTATCCCAGCGGTGGGGCAAGGAAGGACAGCCCCATTCGGTGCTACCGTAAGACCGATTGCGCCCCATCCCCCCATACATGGCTTAGGTGCCGATGCGTAATAATCAGGGATGACCCAAATGATTTCCATTTTTTTCTCAAGCCGAGTTTTAGCAGATTCATAGATTTCACGGGCACGCTCAATCTGATCCCAGCTTGGCAGCAGCCGCTCCCGATTGAGCAAAGCCCAATTATAATACTGCGTGTTCGCCAGCTCCAAACGTTCTGCTCCCATTTCCTCAGCGAGTTGAATGATCTCATTTAAATAGTCAAGATTCATCCGGTGTAACACAACATTTAATGACAAATGCAATTCGGCCTTTTTTACCGCATTGACAGCTTCCCGTTTCTTCTCAAAGGCTTTGTACCCGCCGATGAAGTCCGAAAGCTTCGCTTCCCCAGCCTGAAAGCTCACCTGCACATTTTCTATACCAGCCTTTTTTATCCGGGCTGCCTTTTCGGTTGTTAATCCTATGCCACTTGTAATGAGATTGGTGTACATTTCTAATGAATTAGCGTGGCGGATTAGGGCCTCTAAGTCGTCGCGTATGAGTGGTTCCCCACCGGAAAAGTGAATTTCCACCACTCCTAAATCGGCAGCCTCCGATAAGACACGGTACCAGTCCTCGGTTGTAAGTTCCATTGCTTTCGAAGCCATTTCTATCGGATTTGAACAATATGGACAATGTAAAGGACAGCGATGAGTTAACTCTGCAAGAAGCGAGTATGGGGGTTCAACCCTATACTCGCTTCTTGCTATCATCTGTGTCATGCTTATGGATCACCACCCATCCTTGATCCTCCATCTCCCGAAGAAACTCAGAAATGTCTGCCTCCATCATTTTCAAATCGGGCAACGAACCTGTACTTATTGCTTCTGTGCCTGCCTGCAGTGAAGTCCTTATCTTTTCGGTGATAGTGTGTATCGTTCGGCACCCATCACATAGAGTAAGGATAGATGCGGCGGTTTCGTTCAAGACCAAAACCTTTTCCGGTAACAATAGGAGATGCTTCTCTCTTACTTTATCAAATTTTAGTCGCGCTTTTACTGCAAGGTTTGGAACGCTGCTAGCTAAAATTGGCTCCACCACCAATCATTTTATTCTCCTGGCTAAAGCCAAAACTATCAATCACTCTTTAAGGGGAAAAGCTTTTTCAATTGCATCAAGCTGCACCCATAACACATCACATTTGAATCGTAAAGCTTCGACAGCCCGCCGTTGGTCTTCCGGTGTTTGGCAATAGGTCAAAACAAGCTTAAGGGCAATATCCGAGTCACGCGGTGCTTGCGTCAAGCGACTTTGAAAATAGTCCATGCCTGCACTGTCTATCCACGGATACAGCCGCTCAATTACCTTAATCCGCTTTGAAATTAGATCGGGTGAAAACAATTCGGTTAACGAGGAGGCAACAGCTTCAATCCACGGTTTTGTCCGCGCGAAGTGAACATAGGCATCTACGGAAAAACGAACGCCCGGCGCGACTCTGTCTTCCCGTACTACTTCTTCCCGCGACAAGCCCACAGCTTCTCCCAATTGCAGCCAGGCTTCAATCCCTCCATCTTCCCCCTGTGTACCGTCATGGTCAATGATTCGCCCAATCCATTCACGCCGCAGCTCCCTTGACGGAAGGTTCGACAAGATGGCTGCATCTTTAATCGGAACAGATTTCTGATAGTAGTATCGGTTGGCCACCCAGCCGCGGATTTGTTCTCGGCTTAATTTCCCTTGGTGCATCGCCATATGAAAAGGATGTTTATCATGATAGAAAGAATGCCCGACTTCCTTTAATCGCTCTGTGAATTCTTCCTTCGTCCAAAGCCTTTCCCCTTTTTTATACAGTATTTTTTCTTGGCTTACTGCCCCACCTTGTTCCAGCATGATCACACCTCCACTTCCATTCCGTCATAGGCAATCTCAAAACCAAGTCGTTCCAATGTATCCCTTTCCATAGAGCCCTTCCTTAAAATAGGGTTGCTGTTATTAATGTGGATTAGGATTTTTCGCTCAGCTGGGTATAATGCTAATTTTTCCGCGATTCCTGATTGGCCACTAATTGGTAAATGTCCCATACTTCTTGCGCTTCGTTCCGTTGCCCCCATTTCGACCAATTCATCTTCCGACCAAAAGGTTCCGTCGACCATCAAAATATCAGCTTTCTGCAAGCAGGCTTCTATAGTTGGAGAAATACTTTCTAATGTAGGAAAGTAAGCGAGACATCTGCCGGAACTTTCATTATGAAGAACCAGCCCGACCTCCCAAAAATCCTCTGAGGAATCATCCTCCTTGTCCGCTTGAGTATAAAGCGGCGGTTTTCTTGAAACGGGGATCGTCTCTACGATTATTGCCTCTTCACCTAAAGGTCCTACCCGCTGCCTGAAATCAGGGTTAAGAGGCTGCCATTCCCATGAGCAATAGTTTTTTAGCATCGGTAACACCGGAAAAGATGATTGCATACACTTTTTTACAATTTCGGTTCCATAGATAGTTAAACAAGAGCCCTCCCGCAGTGATAACAACCCAATCGTATGGTCGAGCTCGGCATCAGTTAAAATAACTCCGGCTAGAGGTGTTTCTCTTATTCCAGGACCCGGATGCAGCGAGGCAAATGATTCAATCTGTTTCGGAACATCCGGCCCCGCATTGATGAGGTACCAATCCTTTTCATTGGCACTTACCGCAAGAGAGGATTGTAACAACGGCCCTAGTGCCTTGTTTCCTTTCCGAACATCATGACAGTTTGGACAAGCGCAATTCCACTGTGGGAATCCCCCTCCTGCCGCTGTTCCTAAGACTCTAATTCGAATTTGGCTTCAGTCCTTTCACCGGAGATTTGAACATCGTTGTTACCATTATCCCGCCGTTTTCCAAAGAATTTTCCAACCTGCCACCCAATCGCAATATTGGTCAGAGCCATGAGGGAATATAGCAGATAGTCTCCGATCGGTTCAGGGGTTAGTAGATCAACGACCAACCACCCTCCAGCAGCTGCACACCCGATTATCGCGCCTATCAATGATTTTAAGTAATGGTTCATTCTCATTTGCACATCCTTCGTTGATTTGGTAAACCGTCTAAATCATGCACAAGAGGCAAGTAGTGTTTTGTGCTACTTACACTTACCGACGTAGGAATACATCGTCACCTCAGAAGATGTATTGATCACTTTGTACTCAGGCTTCACCCACATGTTATCCACCCCTTTCAAATTTATCTTATGTCGGTGGAAACCTCAAAATAACTAGAATTTCGACTTGAAGCTGTCCTAAATTGTTACGAAGTTTTACGATATATAGCAAAAAGGGACAAGACTTATGGAGGCATACACTAAGAAAAGCGCAAACGCCTTGTTCAGCCCCGACAAGCGCTTAAGACCTCGAGGGGCTAGGCGCTGGAGCTGGACAATTCTCAAAGTCGAATAATTTATATTTTCTTTTAAAAAAAAACTGAGTCCAAATGTTGTTGGACTCAGTTTTTTTAAATTTAGATTACTTTCATTAAAAGGTTGTCCATTAGACTAGGAAATGTTACTTCTATTGAAGCCAGCCATTTTGCTAATGCTTTCACTTGATCATTATTAACAAGACCACCAGGCATACGTCCGCCTCCGTTAATGATTTGATTTACTATATCCTGTTCAGACATGGACCGACATGCTGGAGATTCGGGCTGGCTCCCCCCTCAAGATTTTATGATACGGGATGCTTTTAGGGTTTCAACACCTATATTAGTCAGCGTTATTAAGGATAAATCTAATTGTCCATTGGCCCTTTCGATTGAAAATCCCATGAGTTTTAAAGGTCATATGAGGATTTTCAGGTCTGTATTGATGCAGTTGTGCTTCTATCGTTCCTTTATATTCGTTTTGACCTACTTTTTTAAACAAATCGGAATTTTCACGAACTAACGTGTGTTCAATCCAAATATGCGGACTTTCCATCAGGCTCTTGGCATGCGGATTTACTTGAATATCCGAATTTGAAAGTATCGTATAATCCAGTCTAATGTTTTGACCGTGGTTTATGATGGAATAGCCATTGATTGTTAGTTTGATTCCGTTATCCTCAGCTGAACCTAAGCCTTGATTTGATACGGTTTCGGTACTGGCAAGAGGGTGGGAGGCCAAGCCACCGAGTAAGGAAAATAATAAGGCAACCCTACTGATAGGTACGGTAAATTTCGAAAAATCTCTCAAATGTATCACCATCCTTATTTTTTGTTTTAAGGTTTTCTCCACTTTAAGGCATTCTACTCTTTATCATGAAGCAACCTAAGTCCGAATGAATGGATCGGACTCGGATTGCTTTGTAAAAGGGAGCGCTGTTTTAGAGTGCTTCATTTCTTATTTCATTTTGGATAGCCAATCCGCTAGTGCTTCAGCTTCTGCACCTTTAGCTAGGCCTCCCGGCATGCGGTCGCCGCCGTTTAAGATTTGATTCAATATGGCTTCTTTGGACATCGATTTACCGATGTGTTGAAGGTTTGGAGCAGTTGCGCCCTGAAGATTATCTCCGTGACAAGAAACACAACTTCTTTTGTAAACCTTTTCCGGATCGATAACGACGTCGGCTTGGCCTTGTAATTTAGCATTTTGATTAGGGGCAGCGATCTTTTCCTTACCCCCGAGTCCATAAACCACAACCCTCGTTCCGCCAGTAATCACCGCAATATATTGTTTGCCATCAACCATATAAATGGAAGGCGCCATTTTGATTTGCTTTCCTCCACTTTTCATACTCCATAATACTTTTCCTTTTTTAATATCGAGAGCATTCACCGTTCCGTCCACTTCCCCGTAAAAAGCAAGACCGGAAGCAGTACTTGTGAATCCTCCATACATCGGATCGTCGGTATTGATTTGATAAACTTTTTTACCTGTATTAACGTCAATAGCTGTAATGTTACCAGTAGGATCAACATTTTCTGGTAAAGGAAGCATCTTCGTACCAGGGAAGGTATTGTTATCTTTTGCAATCTCATTCCGATCTTTTGCTGCTAACATTAAATTCGGGCTATTAATACCTGGAATAAGCACATAGTTGGTTTCGGGATCATAAGTCTCTGGTGCATAGCTTTCGCCACCTGGCGTACCCGGCCATTGAAGTTTAACCTTACTCTGATCGCTTGGTGGTTTTGAATGTTGTATTTTGACAAATGGTACACCATCATAAATGGTTTTTCCCGTTTTGGCATCCCATGCATACCATTTCCCATTCTTTCCTCCTTCAACCACAATCTTCTGCTTTTTCCCGCTGACCTTGGTATTGAGAACCATCGGTGTCGCGGCAGCGTCATAATCCCATACATCGTGATTGACTTCGGAGGATGCCCACTTAAATTCCCCTGTTTTACTGTCCAAAGCAACGATGGAATCCGTATATGGATTTTTTCCTTTTCGATCCTCATCGTAAAAGTCAGGGGCTGGATTCCCTACTGCAAAATACATCATATCGGTATCTGGATCAAACGACATCGGGGTCCATACGGAGCCTCCGCCCGTATATTTACCCTTCACCCAGCCCTTTCCTCTTTCAGGAACGGTCCAAAACGGTTCTTTCCAAAGTGGTTCGAGGCTATCCGCTTTAAATGCCATAACGAAGCCTCGGGTGCCATTATCACCACCGCTGCTTCCAACGTAAATGTTGCCATCATAATACATCGGAGCCGAAGATTCATAGTATCGGTTTTCTAACTTGATGGAGGGAACATAATCCCAAAAGTTGACCATTTTTTCCAGTTTTCCAGTTTTCGCATCAAGTTTGGCCAGCCGATTGTCAATCATCAAGACATATACCTTTCCATTGGCCACAGCGACACCTCTACTTGCCACATTGGATTGCCATGGTAAACTATCAAGATGATCAAGTACCTCCTTAGGAGGTGTCCAAGCCCAAAGTTTCTTCCCGCTTTCGGCGTCGATTGCAAACACATGATTTTTTGCACTCGTCACATACATAATTCCGTTTTGCACGACAGGGAAATCCTCTTGTAAATTAGGAACATCCTGATTCCATTCCATGATATCCTGCTGCCAGACAATCCCCAATTTTTTTACATTATCTTTTGTAATCTCTTTATAGGGCACATGTCGGGTATGTTGAAGGTCATAACCCCAATTTGGGAATCCTGTCCCCTTTACCTGATTCGCCTGGTTGTTGTCAGATGATTTCTTAGTCCCGTTATTCGAATGGTTCTGGTTATTATTCGATTGACAGCCAACAAGAACCATACTGGCTAACAAGACCGAACCTGTTGCCTTTAAATAACTCTTCACGAAAATACCTCCTCACACTGTGAAATCTTAATATGTAGTGAATTTCTGATATGAACTGTTCCGCTTTGTGCCTTATCCCCTCCTGAAGACAATTTTATTTTAATAAGATCAATGGTATAATTATCTAAAACCTCTTAAATTATACAAATTGTGAACAATCCACCCTTCCCTTTTGATTGAAATGTGAGAGAGACGTTTTTTTACATCGTCCAATCTGCTTCATGATCGATGACTAATACCCTTAAAGATCAAACCGTTTCTAATTTCAAAAGTTTTATAGTGCTGTGATGCGTGGACAAAAGCATTTTTTAAGCATAAAAAAACCCCCCAGCCAAAAGGAGGCCGCTGAAAAACTGACGTTTTTTCTTAGTAACTAGCCAGCCTCATAAAAAAAGACGACTCTCATTCAGATTTTTGAATGTGGAGTCGTTTTTTTTTCAACTTTACCCGAATATCGTCAGTTCCATGCATAGTAGAACTATTCTCACCTTATCTAGTTTTTCAGCCGCACGGCATATCCGTTGGCATACCTTCTTTAAAAATGGCTTTAGCCTTCGTTCTGCCGACTCCACCTGGCTTCATACCCCATAGCCTGTCAGCTGACGCATGCATGAGTATTGGCGGAATGGGTTTCGAGAAACATGGTTATTGTCATTCCCATCACTCTTTTACTCCATGAACGAGCGTTCGTTCGAGGCATCGTATTTTAGAATGTCCATTCTCATCCTGTTTCCCCACTTTTTTAAAAACGGCGCCGACTCATGTCTTTCAACATGGGCTGTCAGCGATTCTTGATCTTGCCACCGCTGGACAGTCAGCATGCGTCCGGCGCGCGCATCTTCCAAAGTAAAGGCATAAAAGAGGCATCCATTTTCAGCTCTCGTGCTGGAAACGACGGCCTGAACGTCTGCAGTGAACTCATTCCCATCAGACGGATTTAGGTGAACGTAACCCATGAGTATAATCATTGTTGTTCATCCTTTTTTTCTAAATTTAAGTTAGCAAATTTTTTCAAAGCTCATTCGAGGTCCTCGATAGTGGAACGCCGCAAAGTTTTGCGGCGTTCCACTAGGAGTGCGATAATCATTCGAGCTGTCGTCCTTACACAACCGTGAGCACGATCTTGCCTTGGATGTGCCGACAGGCGGCTCGTTCGTGCGCCTTGCGAGCATCGGCAAGTGGAAACGTGCTGTCGATGGCGACGCGAACCGTCCCGGCATCGAGCAAGCGCCCTAATTCCGCTAGCTGCGGGCCGTTTGAGCGCACTTGGGTCATCGATACCGTGACGCCCAGCTTTGCGGCATCCTCGGCGTCGGGGAAGCCTATGAACACTGGGAACAAATCGCCGCCACGTTTGAGCGTACGCAAGAAACGACCGGTTGTTGGACCGCCGAGGGTATCGAGGACGAGATCAACGTCATGGGCGATGTCCTCGGGAGGGCTCTTGGTGTAGTCGATGAATTCGTCGGCACCGAGCTCGCTCAGGAACGACTCATGCTTGCCCGATGCCACTTCGATGACATGCGCACCCTTCCATTTAGACAGTTGCACCGCTAAGTGCCCCACGCCGCCCGCGGCACCATTGACGAGTACCGTCTTGCCGTTGAGCGGAAGCGGGCGATGCGACTCCGGTTGAAACGGATTCGCTTCATTGTGCCCCAAATCGATCAGGAACTGCCATCCGGTGAGACCTGCCATCGGCGCCCCTGCGGCGTGCACGTGATCGATGCCAGCCGGTTTGAGTGCAAGATCCGACGCTGGCGCAGCGACGTACTCGGCATAAGCAGCGCTCTCCCCCATGCTAGGAAAGCGAACCATGCCGAAAACTTCATCGTCGATGGAGAAGCCTTGCACATCCGTGGCTACCGCCTCGACGACGCCCGACATGTCCGACCCCAGAATGAAGGGAAAGGACACTGCCGGCTGCCACTCAGGAGGAAGATCCTTATACCCCTCGCGCAGGTACCAGTCGGGGGGGTTGATGCCAACAGCGTGAACGCGGACAAGCACCTCACCCGGTTTCAGTTCGGGAAGCGGGGCCTCCTCGTAACGCAGTACCTCAGGGCCGCCGAATTCGTGCAGCCGAATCGCCTTCATTGTGTTTGTAGACATCGCTTTCTCCTTTCACACAAATGTGTTATCCTTATGAGAGCAGTGCTCCACTTAAACGGGTCACTGTTCCGTTTATTAATATGCGGAGCACTGCTCCGATTGTCAAGGAGGAATCATATGCGAGCCGATGCGAAGAAAAACTATGAGCACATACTCGCAGTCGCGAGAGTCGTTGTAACCGAGCATGGCGTCGATGCATCGCTGCGCGATATCGCTCGCAGAGCTGGTGTCGGGCTCGGCACACTGTATCGTCATTTCCCGACGAGAGAGGCGCTGCTCGAAGCTTTGCTCCGCGGAAGCTTCGACGAGTTTACGACAAAGGCACGTGAGCTCGAAACTGCGAGTTCACCCGATGATGCACTCGTGTCGTGGCTACGCGACGTCGTTGCATTCACGGGCAACTATCAAGGTGTTGTGGACGCGATGATGGCAGCCAAGGAGGACACGGAGTCCGCACTCCACGCTTCATGCGTCACGATGCGCACGGCAGGCACGCGACTTCTCGCTCGCGCCCAGGCCGAGGGTCTGGCGCGTACCGACATGGATGGGGATGACCTGTTCTCGCTAGCTGCTGCGCTTGCGTGGCTCAGCAACCAGCCCTCGTCCGCGCCACGATCTGAGCATCTCTTCAGTATTATCGCGAGTGCGATCTTGACGAATCGAGAGAGCAGCGATTTTCAGGGCCAGCCGCAACCCTAGAGCAGGTCGCACGCGTAGCGGAGGTCGGCATCGGCACTCTACCGTCACTTCCCGACGCGCGACGCACTGATCGAGGCGGCCGTACAACTGATGATGGAGCGGGAGCCGGTGGCGGCGCTCCGCGAATGGCTGCTGCTATTCGTGGATTTTCTTGACGCCAAGAAGTTCATGGCGGAGGCACTGAGTACGTTGATCGGCGGCTCAGATGCCCTCAACAGCGGAACTCCGGCCCGCCCTGTCGCTTTTTTCAGGATGACTCGAATGACATCTGCAAAGCATTAACGAGGGATATGAGTGAGACAATGGCCTTTCTGGAGTCATGCACTTACGAAGAGATAAATCTATTGTCCGATGAGTTATTCGACGTTACGGATTAACCGGCTTGTTTGAATAAATTTTCACTTAGCGTACGTTTTCCGCGTTTTGTTGGCGGTACCCCATGCCCATCAAGCTAATATTAATAAATGCGTAGAATAGAGACGTTTCTGTAAAGTGATGTCTATACTTCTAAAGAGAGACATGCCAAAATAAGCCTGGAACAGGCTATTTTTTTAAATTATGCTGCTTTCTTTTGACCCATGGTATACTGATAGACAACACCCAAAATATCAAAGACTGTCTTTTTCTCGTATCGATGAGACTTTCGCCCGTTTTTCTGTAGGAGGGCAAACAGGCGAAACAGGACCTTTGATAGCTCTTGGGTGCTTTTTTGTATCGATTGAAACAGTAATAAAAAATAATCTTTGATGATATAAATGGTTTTATATTCGCTAATTTCTTGTTTTTTCTTGGTGAGGAGTAGCTGCCGCATTTGAAACATGGTAGATGAACAAAGGAGGATAGCAATTAGTTGACCATAGAGATGACATTCTAATCGCTCTTTTTTGATCTCTTTACAATGATCGATTTCAAAGAAGGATTTCCATGTTTTAAAGAGTAATTCGATTTGCCAACGTAATGAGTAAAGATCGTGAACGTGTTCCGTTGGAACATCTTTGGGTGGTGCATTGGTGATGTATACATTCATCGCACTCAATCGTTTACTCCGTTCCTTCATGACAATCCCTTTCTTTTTCTCCTTTAACGCTTGATTTTTCCATCGTTTTCGGGTTTGTTCTTCGGTCAGTCGGTGGAAAATAACTCGAGCCGTCAACTTTTGATACTGGCCAATGTAAACGTCAGTGATTTCAAAGGTTTGCCCCGGTTTTAATTGACTCATGATCTCTTCTAAATCCAGTTGAATATATTCAGTTTGCTTTTTGATTGTTCCGTTTTTAAAGTATTCCGGTTCAGGATTCCTTAAATAAATCCGATTGTTTAATTTTAAGCGAGAGATATAATAAGCTCCATTCTCATCCATTTGATGGAGATCTTTCAGGTCAAAGTAACCTAAATCACGTATGCATAAATCACCAGTTTGTACGGTTTGTAAGCAAGTAGAACCGTAGGTTCGATCATTTTGTTTACCTGGTCCCGAGTGAACATGCATGAATTGACCACTGAGAAGATCATATTCTAATTGAATCTTTACGCCAGCTGTATGACTACTCCCTCCAGATCCTTGATAAGTTGAGGCAAACATATCTGGAAGTTGAAAGGTAGTAGAATCCAAGATTCGTATACGTTGAAACTGAGCAACATAACGATGAGGTATAGCCTGAGAGGTATATAGCTTTTGAGTAAGCAAGGAAGTGAATACATGTTGTAGAAGCCTAACAGCCGATGGATTAAATCGTTGGTTGAGTCCTTCAGGACTGATCAAGACACCCGTTGAAGATTCTAAAGAACTACATAACTGAGTCAAGGAAGTGCTCGCTACTTTTTGACTTAGCCACACGCATAACGCTATTAAATCTTTAGCTTGATACTTACTTGTCCTTTGAACAAAGCCCACTTTTCTAGCCAGCTGTTGCAGAGATTGTGGGGACAAAGATCGTTGCAATTCCTGAGAAAACAAAGTCAATTCATTTAAAACCTCGCTACACATAAAAAACACCATCCTTTCCATGATATTACAGAAAGAATAGCGTTTTTTTCGTTATGGGGGTAATGATTTGTCTTAGCTTGATGGGCATGTGGCGGTACCCCATGCCCATCAAGCTAATATTAATAAATGCGTAGAATAGAGACGTTTCTGTAAAGTGATGTCTATACTTCTAAAGAGAGACATGCCAAAATAAGCCTGGAACAGGCTATTTTTTTAAATTATGCTGCTTTCTTTTGACCCATGGTATACTGATAGACAACACCCAAAATATCAAAGACTGTCTTTTTCTCGTATCGATGAGACTTTCGCCCGTTTTTCTGTAGGAGGGCAAACAGGCGAAACAGGACCTTTGATAGCTCTTGGGTGCTTTTTTGTATCGATTGAAACAGTAATAAAAAATAATCTTTGATGATATAAATGGTTTTATATTCGCTAATTTCTTGTTTTTTCTTGGTGAGGAGTAGCTGCCGCATTTGAAACATGGTAGATGAACAAAGGAGGATAGCAATTAGTTGACCATAGAGATGACATTCTAATCGCTCTTTTTTGATCTCTTTACAATGATCGATTTCAAAGAAGGATTTCCATGTTTTAAAGAGTAATTCGATTTGCCAACGTAATGAGTAAAGATCGTGAACGTGTTCCGTTGGAACATCTTTGGGTGGTGCATTGGTGATGTATACATTCATCGCACTCAATCGTTTACTCCGTTCCTTCATGACAATCCCTTTCTTTTTCTCCTTTAACGCTTGATTTTTCCATCGTTTTCGGGTTTGTTCTTCGGTCAGTCGGTGGAAAATAACTCGAGCCGTCAACTTTTGATACTGGCCAATGTAAACGTCAGTGATTTCAAAGGTTTGCCCCGGTTTTAATTGACTCATGATCTCTTCTAAATCCAGTTGAATATATTCAGTTTGCTTTTTGATTGTTCCGTTTTTAAAGTATTCCGGTTCAGGATTCCTTAAATAAATCCGATTGTTTAATTTTAAGCGAGAGATATAATAAGCTCCATTCTCATCCATTTGATGGAGATCTTTCAGGTCAAAGTAACCTAAATCACGTATGCATAAATCACCAGTTTGTACGGTTTGTAAGCAAGTAGAACCGTAGGTTCGATCATTTTGTTTACCTGGTCCCGAGTGAACATGCATGAATTGACCACTGAGAAGATCATATTCTAATTGAATCTTTACGCAACTGTATGACTACTCCCTCCAGATCCTTGATAAGTTGAGGCAAACATATCTGGAAGTTGAAAGGTAGTAGAATCCAAGATTCGTATACGTTGAAACTGAGCAACATAACGATGAGGTATAGCCTGAGAGGTATATAGCTTTTGAGTAAGCAAGGAAGTGAATACATGTTGTAGAAGCCTAACAGCCGATGGATTAAATCGTTGGTTGAGTCCTTCAGGACTGATCAAGACACCCGTTGAAGATTCTAAAGAACTACATAACTGAGTCAAGGAAGTGCTCGCTACTTTTTGACTTAGCCACACGCATAACGCTATTAAATCTTTAGCTTGATACTTACTTGTCCTTTGAACAAAGCCCACTTTTCTAGCCAGCTGTTGCAGAGATTGTGGGGACAAAGATCGTTGCAATTCCTGAGAAAACAAAGTCAATTCATTTAAAACCTCGCTACACATAAAAAACACCATCCTTTCCATGATATTACAGAAAGAATAGCGTTTTTTTCGTTATGGGGGTAATGATTTGTCTTAGCTTGATGGGCATGTGGCGGTACCCCAATAACACCGTTTAAGGTAACGCTTTTTCAGAGGACTGTTTTCATTTTGAAAAAATGTAGTATAGTAGAGTTGGTGATACACTCGATATGGAAGGTGGGAAAATCAACACCCATGTTGGCGATTCAAGAACAGTTAAATACCACTCGGAAGTACCTATTGTCTGTACTAGAAGGACTCAGCGATATTCAATTGAACTGGAAACCCGATGAACACACTTGGAATGTTGCGCAAATTGTACAGCATATAGCAACTGTGGAAGTCGGCGCAGCGAAAATCATTCAACTTGGACTTGCCCAGGAACCAAACTTTGTACCTAGAGACATTCCGCTTGGTAAGATGATTCTGGACCGTTCGAAGAAAGCTAACGCGCCGGAACATCTACATCCTTCAGCAGAACCGAAAACGCTGGAGGAGTTAAAAGAAATTTTACATAATAGCCAGGCACAATTTCTCGGTGCGCTCAACAGCATAGAGGACGTTTCCTTGCTTGATAAAACCGCTCCACCCATATCTCACCCAATCTTTGGGCACCTGAGTACAAACCAATGGATTACAGCAGTACCGTTCCACGAACAACGACACATCAGACAAATTGAAGAAGTAAAGGGACAGTTGTAGTTAAGTTGATTTGCAGTTGTCCGTAAGCAATTCCATATAGGCTTCCCTTATCCACGTTTATTTGTGATACTGGAAGTCTGTTATTTTCCTCGTTATTAATCCAATGATGGTCAAGAGTAGTGCTATTACGTTAACGCCCCCGTTACTTTAAGTGTAATCTTTCACAAAGTATCTTACCAGCCCTTACGATTACACAAAGAAGTAATATGTGCAAGATGATGACGCCCGTGCCAAGCGTAAATACCTATGTTTTCACCTACTGAAACTTCACCTGATTCTGGGTGGATAAATGTCTTTTCTAAATCAGCCCTACTTAGACTTCGTAAAAGGTTTGTCCAGCGTTTGTGCAATGATTCGAGCAGAGATAGTGAAATATCAATTGGTAATTTACAATCAGAAAGTTCCGCCCACTTCTTTTCGTCATATGGCTTTATTACAGGTTTTTCTTCTGTTAGAGCCAATTTAAAGCGAACGTATGCATTCATATGACTATCCGCAAGGTGATGAATTACTTGTCGAACAGTCCACCCTCCTGAACGATAAGGTGTATCAAGCTGTTCATTATCTAAGTCTTTTACAGCATCTTGTAATAATCTTGGTAAATCTTCTATCTCATTTATCCAATCCTTTGTAACGCTGTTTGTAATCTCACCTTTGAATTCAAATTTTCCAATTGGGTATTTTATATCCATCTATTATTCCTCCCTTAAGTCACTTGTAATCTTTTTAGCTAACTAAATTAATGGTCTAAAAATATATAATTCTCCATCTTTCCCTTTAAATCCTTTAGGCCTATATTTGTTATTCAACTAAACTCCACGTTACTTGAAGAAGCAACTCGCTTTTATTACACCTTTTGTTCGTAATGTTCCATACTTAGATTTCCAATTTTAAGTGCTTTTTCTTATTCATCTAACAAGCAGTAAAATAATAAAATAAGAAAAAGGTTGGTGAAATCTATGAATGTAATTCTTATCATAGTTGGAATCCTTTTTTTACTTGTCGGCTGGTTTTTTTGGCTTGGTCCATGGAAGAGTCTAATGGATCTTTTCTGGAGGATTTATTAGAGGAACTTGTAGATATATTGCTATTGACTCCAGGTCCTAAAACAGTAGCATTACTCTTTTGGTTAGTTGGCTTATTAATTATGTCTTTAGGAATTGGTGCATTATAAAATCCTGCGTGAATATATTTTCTTGAATTTTGGCATCAGTTTAGCTTGTGTCCTTCTTTTGACTATGTTAGCTTATACACAATATGGGTCAAAAGTGACTTAAAGCAGGCATCTCTTATTGAACTGCCACGTTAATTTAAGTGTAAACATTCACAATCTCTTCATTCATACCAATTTTCTTTAAACCTGATGTTCAACAATCTGGCCCTTTAATGGAATTTAATAACTAGAATTTTTAAACATATTTTTTTGTAAATGTACCATTTTATTTGTAATTAAACATTTTGGTAACCGTCATCAGTTCAAATTGTTTCGTAAACTTCTGTATGAATGATATAACGATTGCAGCATGCAGCATTTCCTGTAATTCGTAAAATTGATATTATACGAATTATTGACTTTATAGATATTACAAGACGGAACCTTTTTACAATTCCGTCCTGTAATAATAATTTTGTATAGACATCCACTGAACTTCGATGCCTTAACGTTGCTTGATAATATTAAAATATGGTGGTTATTCCGCCTTTTTAACTCTCTTTTAATGAAGCACAATAAACAGTTGGGACAAACTGAATTACATCAGCCGTGGTAGGACTTACCACCCTTTTCACTATCTCTATGCCTTCAGTTAAAGCACTTTTTACTAAAACGAGCTCGTATTGTTTTTTACATTTTTTTGCTACCCCAAACTCCCTTGAGGACATATAAAAATTAAAATTATTACTATTGGTAATTGACCCTTTAACTTCAATGTATTTCTCCACCCCGTTTACATCAAATGATAAGATGTCATATCCATATCCATCACCTTCACGAGAAAGCAATTGAACATCGTCTGCTAAATCATTCTTCCCCATAGCTCTAAGCGATTGCTTTTCAGTTTCATATACAAATTCTTCTGCTGCTTTACCGACCCTCTCATTTTGAAGTTACCGCTTTTTTCGAAGGTTTCTATACTTTTCTACGCCTATTCCAGTATATTTTCTAGTTTTTTTCTCAGATTTTGAATCATCAAAAATTTCATTTTCAAGCTCATCAAGTCCTTCCTGCAAGCCAATGTATTCAAGTAAATTATTTAACACAATAAAATCATTGATAAGCTTATCTATTCTAATTAATTCAACTTTGTAAGAAAAATATATGGGAATGCCCTTAACATAATTCTTTGGTCGTGTTGAAACCGGGAGTATTATTAATACGGCTAAATTTACCGCATATACTTTTCATAATTTATAAGTGTCAAGTTCTGGTTTATTGGTTCCTCTCCTGTTTTTTTAAACCCGAGTTTTTCATAAAAATGGCGATTTCGATGATCATCTTTTGGGGTATGAAGCGACCACTTTCGTACATGAGGGAATCGTCTTTCTAGCTCCTGTACTATTTTACAACCCAATCCTTTGTTTTGAAATCGAGGGCTAAGGAAAATCGAATATAAATAATAATGAGTATTGGTCTGTATGACAATGCAGATTCCGCCTGCAAGCTTACCATCAACAAAAATAGAATAATGCAAAGAGTTTTGCATTCTAAATAAAAAATAATCCAATGATTCAGTTGCTGGATTTGTATCGTAATCCTTATATTTCATTAAATCGGAATAAAACGCTTCTCTTTGCATGTTTAACAATTCGTAGGCTTCTGCATTTTTTGATGGTAATATCATAAATTTCATCTCCCTACCTCCTAAGCCATTTAGACGCTTTTGCATTATTTTGAACTATGTAATAAGTGGAAAATTCTGGTTTCATCCCTCTTATTGGAGGTAAATAATTAGCTCAGTCATATACGATTCGACTACAATAAAATATGCATGAAAAGTTCCCCCCGGAAGGGTAAACTTTTTTTATTTAAGAAAAATAAATGGAGCAAAGTGAACAATACTACGATTTAAAAAAGAATGCTGTAATTAATCAGCATTCTTTTCGAAATGATCGTTTTTTACCTGTAAACAAGACCATCAATGATTTGGATACACAACAAGAAGATAAGATTAATTTAGTACAACAGTTTTTAAACACTCCTTCTTATGTTTCTGATTTGGAATCATTCATCGATGACAACGAAAAACAATATCTATATGAAAACTTTACGGATGAAATGATGATGTATACTTTCATTCACAAACCGTCCCATATCCAAGAGGAATACAATAAAAAGGAAGAAACAAAAAAGGAGTACATCCGGGATCTTCTTCAGTTTTATGGAATATTGGTGTCTCATGAAGCATTTTTAAAAGAGGATGTAGTGGATTTTACTGAAGGTTCCTTACTAAAGAATCTGGATCGGCGTCATGTAAGGAAATATCAGGAATGACTGAAAAAGCAGGCTCCCCTAAGGAACGGGAAAATCCGGTACAGCATCGGCTGGAACGGGACCTGTCTTATGAGGAAGTAAAAGCATTAATCGACTATTATCGGAATCATCCGTATAATTTGGGGTTGTTGACGCTTTTGGCCACCACTGAGGTTCCAGATAAGTTTCTGAAATTAAGGTAATCAATACATCCGCCCGTTTGTAATAATCAATTGCTTAGTGGACAAGTCTAGACTTGATGCAATAGCTGTTTTTAACTCAATGGCATGTGCATCCGGATAACGATTAAGCTCTGCAAGACTATTAGTGATTGCTCTTAGGGATTTGGGTGATGGCCCAAGGGGATTCTCATTTGATTCTAATTTAATAACATTTTTTATTCCCAATTCTTTTTGTACTTCCCATAGTGGCTTACCTGATATATAAGGCTTAATATAATCTAATGCTCTACGTCGCTTAATGTAATTGATTTTATTCATAGCCTATACCCTCAATCTATTTAGTATTTTCTATCAAAACGATAAAAAGACTTAAAAAATAATAGTAATAATATAAAATAATAATTGTGAATCATTTCACATTAACCCATAATATTATTATTATTTAAATCATACAAATGGTTAGCGAATTCAAATCCACTCTTCAATCATATAGGATTTAAAAGATTTTTAATCATCCAATTACACACTTTTTTAACTATCCAATTACTCTTAAAAAAAGAATCATGATTTTATCATGATTCTGAAAAAAGACTGCCAAATTACTTAGAGAGATACAGAATTAAGGGCGTCTGAAAACCTTTTGATACCTTCATTAATCGATTCCTCATCTTCCCTTGCAAAAGTAAAACGAACAAATCCCTTTTTAGATCCCATTGTTGAACCTGGAACATAAATAACTCCCCTTCTGATTGATTCCTCCAGCAAGTTCATTTCATTATAGTCTTTTTTTATCCTGCACCATATATGAATTCCTCCTTGAGGAATAGAAAATTCGACTATATCCTTTAAATAAAACTTAAGGCTTGTGACAATTTGATTTCTTCGTTTTTCTAATTCCTTTACCAACTTATTGATATGAAAACGGAAATTTTCTGAGTCTAAAAAATCATTTGCAATCCATTGAGTAAAACTGGCATGACCAAAATCAATTTGTTGTTTTGCATCAGATAATCTTTCAATTACTGGTTTTGGCCCAATAATCCAACCAATTCTTAATCCGGAAGCAACGATTTTCGATAAAGAGCTAATATATAAGACATTGCCGTTGACATCGATCGACTTTAATGTAGAAATAGCTTCACCCGTAAAAGATGTTAGACTATATGGATCGTCTTCTACCACGGGAATCCCATGTTCAGAAGATATGTCTAAAATAGCTTCACGTCTTTCTTTTGAAAGTAATGTTCCTGTTGGATTTTGAAATGCCGGATTTAAAAAAATCATTCTAATTCGATGCTTTTTATGTAATGACAGCAACTCATCTGGGTTTACTCCATCTTTAAATACTGGTAAAAAGTGCGTTTTGATTCCTGCTGATTTAAATATCTGCAGATTATAATTGTAAGAGGGATCTTCCAAAGCAACAGAATCTCCTGGTTTTAACAGACATTGAACAACCAAATGCAATGCTTGTTGTGCCCCAGAAGTAATTAATATAGATGAGGGGTTTGTTTCAATTTTACGAAATTGCTTAACATGCTCTGTAATGGTATTCCTTAATATCTCGTTCCCTTGGGGATGATCATATCCTAAACTTCCAATAAAAGCTCTAGTCGAAGTAATCTCGCGTAAGAATTGCTGTGGAAAGAGATCTTCTGATAGTTCCCCACTTGCCAGATTGATCAACTTATGTTCAACTGATTCTTTTCGTATCCTTTGTATTACAGGTAAATTAGGTAAAAATGAGCCTGCTTCCACATACCTGTTCCAGCTCGGAATACGTTTTTTGGTAATACCCCATATGTCTTTGCTAATGGTTGTCCCACTTCCCCTGTTCCTTTGAATCAGTCCGTTTGATTCCAACTCGTCATATGCAGCAACCACTGTACTTCTGTTTACATTTAGTTCCATAGCTAATTTTCTTTCAGATGGTAATGGATTATCAGGAGGAAAAGTACCGTCTGCAATTCCATTTTCGATATATTCTGCGAGTTGCTTATATATAGCTTTTTTTGCTGTGCGATTTGGTTTCCAATCCATTTCCTACATTCCTTTTTTCTTATTTGATCGTATTTTAATTATTAGCTTTTTTTTTTATTATCAGGTGTAACATTTCATTTAAAAAAACCTATCTTCATTACGACGATAGGCCTGATAGACTTCGATTAGGTAAAAAACACAATAAAAATTCCAAGAGCAACTAAAATTAGCGGAATAGTAATAGCATAAATCAACGTCAAATTTGTTGTATATTTTTTTGTGGAGCTACTATAGTTTTCGTCCCCTTTTCCAACCACTAATAATGTTGAAACAATTGCTATAATTATAACAATGATGACCAAGAACGTTAGGATCTTCATGTTGCACCTCTTTATATTTTATAGAATTGAGATAAAACAAGTTTAACCTATTCAATATTTCTAGGAAATCATTATATTATATGGATCATCTTTAATCACCATCCAATATTCTTTAAATATTACCATCCACTTTTATTAAGAATTATAAATTACCTATATTACCTGGTTCGTAAATGTAATAGATGGGTATTGAAATTAAAATAACTGATCATATTGCAATATTTACATTTAATTTACGTAATAAAACTGAGCCATATAAATAATTTATCTTTTTGAACATTTTGTGACATTATTCACATTTTCTTGCCTTATTTAATTTTAGTAGCTATGATAAAAATCAATTGTGAATAATGTGAAATCTTAACTTACAATTTACCCTTCTAAATTTAAAGATATAGATTTATTTTATAAAGGAGTAATGGAGATGATAAAAATATGATTTGGGCAGTAATTTCAATAATACTTTTAAGTCTTGTAAAAATATTAATGACCTGCCTTCCAACCGGTCCCGTGGAATGGCTAATCCGCAAATTTGAAATTCATTCAAAACTAAGCATAGAGAATGTCACAGTAACAATCGATGGAAAACTTTTGAAAAATGAGGACAAAGTTCGTGTAGTTCAGTATTTTAATGAAGCTATTTTTTTAAAACAACAATATGTATATCCAGGGACCGAAGAATCATTTTTACATCCAGAGAACAGCGAGACTCCAATAGTCATTGATGCTAAAAAGGGAAAAGAAGATATTAGATTATTTCTGCACACATACAACACTCGTGTTGATATAGTCAAGCAGTACAAAAAGAAAATAGTCGTGTACAGCATAGTTTCCGATGGCCTCCAAAAATGGCCAGTTTCAAAAATTAGTGTTTGATAGGTTTCAAATAACAACGAGCACGTAATTATTTGTCTAGTTGATGAACATGTCTGGATAGGTTCTGGTGCAAAGATAAAATAAAAGAGAATAAAACGCATATATACAGTAATGACACGAGGAGAGGATACATGCAAAAATGACAAGGCTTTTTTGAAAAAGCGCTTGGCTGATTTGGAATTTCTATTTTTACTTAAGCAAAAATCAATGGTATTCTCTTCTGAATCAACTGCACGATACAAATACATCCATTGTCCTTTTACTTTTATGTATGTTTCATCTACTCTCCATGAGTCATTGTTCTGCTTGAGATGTCACCGTATTTTCTTATTCAACTTAGGACCATATTGATGGACCCAACGCATAATCGTTGTGTGAGCTATCGACAGGCCACGCTCTTCCATCATTTCCACCAAATCACGAAAACTTAGGTTGTACCTTAGGTACCATCTCACTTTAAGAAGGATGATCTCAGGCTGATAATGTTTCCATTTGAACAAATTTTGGTTTTCCATACTGATTATGCCCCTTTTTTAAGAATAGTAGTATCAGTATGGAGATTAATTGCAAAATGTTCGAGATTTTTGCACCAGAACCAAAAACTGTCTGTAAAACAATAGTAAGCGACCTTGTGACTCCCAAAAGGATGCACAAGGTCGCTTACACTATTTCTTGATTCATTATCTTTTACAAACCCTTTCAGCTTATTTTAACAGGAGATTAACGCTCGATTTAGAAAAAAGTGTGATCTCTTAAGAAAAACGTAATCGTTTTAATACCCAGCGTATGTATACCACGCTTTCGCCTAACTCACTTCATTGGACTCACCTTCTTTCTTCTCGGTCTAATCTATTCTCTCCTTTCTGTGTATTGTGGATTGCTTGTCCATATCATACACAATAATCTTTTTATTGTAAATATTCAAAAAAATCGGATTTACATTCATTTTCGGTGTTTTTCTCTTTCTTTCTCTCCTATTCTACAAATTTTACATGTTTTAAAAAAAAATTTTGTAAATTCTTAAGAAAGACAATCCTAATGAAATATAATGTTTATTATGTTATAAACCCTTGGATATCTCGTTTAATCCAAGGGTTTTTAATACTTATTATCCTTACTTATGTCAACAAAAAAGGTACCATGAACTAGATTTGTATAAAGTATTCATGCGATACTTTGAGATCTTGTTGAACTAACGTGGCAGGTCCATTAAAGAAATGTATAGGTGTTATTGATATTCCAAATCTGATTTATGCACTAGTTTAACTTCGTAATTACTGTCTAACTCTTTTATTTCATAATAACCTGATTCGTATTTATATAAAATTATATATTGTGTTCCTTTATACATAACTGTTTCTTTTGTCATATCTTGTCACCTCTTGTCTCTTCTTGTCACTTCGAAACTTTTACCTATTTTAACATGTAACTACTTGTGAATATGTAAAAATTACGTAAATTTATTGATTCATATTTAACCTGATTTACTTACTTTATTCCCTTAAGGGGTAGTGACAGGGTTCGTACTATAGACTGCAAGGTAAAGGCAAGAGTAAGATAAAGCTACGGAAAGGGTAAGAAACATGCTGGTATTGTAGTCGCTCACGCAATGTTACGTATCTCTTATTATCTATTAACCCGAAAAGAAATGTATGTAGACTTAGGTGAAGACTACTTTGATAAGCAGAGACAACAATCAATTGTTCGGCATTCTCTAAGACGACTCGAAAGTTTAGGATACATCGTTACTCTGGAAGAAACTAAAGCCCCTTAATCCAGTTCACTTAATTACCATAGATCAATGAAATTGGCGCTCTCCCCCTTTTTTAAAAACGAATGAGCTGCGTCTTTAGTATTGCCATTTTCTCTAAGTTACAGAAGTTTATTTTCATGGAAGCACATACCCTTATTCAGAACAGGTAATAATACAATTAATAGGTAAATCGTAAAGAGGTGTATTATTAGAATTTTTAAAAAGATGCTAATCGCTTTTATACTATCCCTTGTTTTTGCTACATTCTTTCAAATAAAATTGGCTTCAGCAAATGAACCAACTCAATACACCGAAGTACTTCGGTTAAGAAATAGAAATGGCAATTTTAAAAAAAAGCTGGTTCAGTTTGAATGAAACCAGCCATTTTTTATTGCTCTTCCTCCTAAAAGGTTCGCGAAACGAACACGATTTATTGACTTTTTATTATATTCAGTATAAAATACATTATAAATGGACGCATATAGCGTATTGATGATGTTTTTACCTTTTACGGAGGTTTTACGCAGGAAAGTTACTTATGTAACACCATTGCTTTCCCAAAGGGAAATAATGCTTTTATATATAGATACTATTAATCTATGAAAAAAATGGTTGTTCTTATCAAAGAGTTTTTTGAAAACGCTTTATATTGTTTTAATCCAGATCATTACACTTTAAACGGAGGAATTACGTTTCTAAACAAATCCCTATTTTAGTAGGAACGTATTGAATGGTGTAATTGTCTGTCTAAATAAATACAAAATAGAAAAGGAGTAAAACAAATGAGTAATTTGCATCGAAGGATGGGGACTTTTTCGTTGACTATGGTTGGGCTCGGATCTATTATTGGATCCGGTTGGTTATTCGGAGCTTGGAGAGCTGCACAAATTGCTGGTCCAGCAGCTATTTTCTCTTGGATTATCGGTATGATTGTCATCTTATTTATTGCACTTTCTTATAGTGAATTAGGCTCCATGTTTCCTGAAGCTGGGGGAATGGTAAAATATACGCAGTACTCCCATGGTTCTTTTGTGGGATTTCTTGCAGCTTGGGCAAACTGGATTGCAATCGTTTCCGTGATTCCAGTAGAGGCAATTGCTTCTGTTCAATATATGAGTTCATGGCCATGGAAATGGGCGCAGTGGACACATGGTTTAGTAGTAAATGGAAGTCTTACCGGGGGAGGCTTAGCAATTGCCTCTGCATTACTGATCGTCTACTTTTTATTAAATTACTGGACAGTTGGTTTGTTTTCAAAAGCTAACTCATTTATTACTGTCTTTAAAGTTATTATACCGGGACTTACGATTGGATCCCTTTTATTTGCTGGTTTTCATGCATCCAATTTTACATCTACAGGAAGTATAGTACCAAATGGTTGGGCAAGTGTACTTACTGCAGTAGCAACTTCTGGTATTATCTTTGCATTTAACGGTTTTCAAAGTCCGATTAATATGGCGGGTGAGGCCAAGAATCCCGGACGTTCGATCCCAATTGCAGTAATCGGTTCAATTTTAATTGCAACGGTTATCTACGTTCTATTACAGATTGCGTTTATTGGAGCCGTTGAACCGTCCATGATTGTGAAGGGATGGCATCATTTAAATTTCAATTCACCGTTTGCTGACTTAGCAATTGTTTTGGGCATAAACTGGTTAGTTATTTTACTATACGCTGATGCTTTTATTTCTCCTTCCGGGACAGGCATAACATACACGGCGACAACGTCACGAATGCTTTATGGAATGGAAAAGAATAACTATTTACCAAGCGTGTTTGGGAAACTACATCCTCTTTATGGTATCCCGCGTCAAGCTATGTTTTTAAATCTAGGTGTATCTTTCTTATTTTTATTCATGTTTAGAGGCTGGGGAGTACTAGCAGAGGTTATTTCAGTTGCAACTTTAATCTCTTATATTACAGGTCCAGTTACTGTTATGACATTAAGACGCACAGGTCATAACTTGTTCAGACCGTTACGTCTAAAAGGATTAAGTATTATTGCACCGCTTGGATTTGTTATGGCATCTTTAGTCCTATATTGGGCAAGATGGCCACTGACAGGACAAGTATTATTTATCATTATGCTTGGTCTTCCTGTTTATTTCTATTATCAATCAAAAATAAAATGGAAGGGATTCCGTCAAAACTTTTCAGCAGGGCTATGGATGGTTGTTTACTTATTATGTATGATGACTATTTCATACTTAGGAAGTGATAAGTTTGGTGGAATAAACGTTATTCCATTTGGTTGGGATATGGTCATAATTACATGTTTATCTCTTGTGTTTTATAGTTGGGCAATAAAGAGTGGATTCCAAACTGAATATTTGGAACAGGGACAGAAAGTAAACGACGACTTGAGATCGATAGAGAACAAAATGTCATCACAATCGGATAAAAAGAGCGCTGTATAAAAAATGGTGTTCAGGCTTTCCTTTGCTTGAAAGTGAGAAGGGGCATAAGGGAAAATTGGGCAAAGCCTAGTGTTTTATAGGTACACTAAAATCCGTGTGTGTCCACTTTGTGGCTCTATCATTAGACCTATTATGTCCGCTTTACGTCCAATGGTGGACTGACGTTTTTTCTATGGTGGGCACGTGGGTACCACTTTAATTTTTAAAAAAGAGAAGTAAACGCCCTTTACTGTACTATTATTAATAGTGGATACTATGTTTAATATAACATAGACTATCCACTATTTTTTTATATGTTATAATCACTTAAATGTCCTTAGCAACAGCTAAAGTTGTTGAATAAAAGCTTGAAAATGCAGGTGCCAATGTCATTATGACTCGGACCAACGATACTCATATTTTCTTACAACAACGTGCAGATCTCTCATACCAAAACCATTTCATTACAATTGGTCAAATGACCCATCGGCAAATGGATTGACTGATTTTTACTATCAAAAATCAAAAGATAACCCTTTATCCTCTATCCTCGGATATTTTAAACGAGATCGTTTATAACAACAGGGTTAAATAATGACGGAACAAGATTCAAATGACTTCAATGTTTTACGAAACAATTCACAACCAAGTACACTGATTGAACTTGGCTTTCTTTCAAATAAACATGACGATTCGGTTGTGGAAAGCTCTGCTTACCGCTATAACGAAGCTCAAGGGGTTTATTTCGGATTACTTGATTATTTTTTAATCAAAAAATAAATAGCTTGAAAAACCGGGCAAAAGCCGCCCGGTCCTTTTGCCCATTATGGAATATATTCGAAAAGATCTACGAATTTGTGTAAAAAGCATTGTGTGCATGCTAACCAAAAAAATATACATAATATGTTATTTGTAGGCCCGCTGCTTATTTACATAAGAACACAATGAAATATATTATCAATTTTTAATATGGGTTATATGTAGAAAAAACTATCTTTAACAAAATCAAACTATTTTAATCCTTTTTATTCCCTATTAACAACTCCCGTAGGTCACTCCTTTATCATTAGAGAACACACAATTAAAATTTAATGCCATTTGCTTCTTATAAAGAAATGAATGGTATTTTTTGGTTTATTACAAAACATTGTTTAGATTTAAGAAAAGTACGTTAACTTTTTTATAATTAATTTTGTTGTTACAAATATAATTTAATACAGTAATAACATTATCAACAAAATTAAAGATAAGTTATATAATGATAAATAAGACAAAAATAACATATATATTAAAATATGTTTTATCAAAAATAATAATGGTTCTAAAAGGCATATACACAAAATAAAAAGTCATGCTCCTGATAGAGGTGTTTTTCTCCTTAAGGAACAGTTAGAATGGCTTCTTTATTTCAAAATTTATAACCTAGAATCCTTCCAAAAATTAACCATAAAATCCAAATCTGGATTATAGGCTTGGAAGGTATAGCCTCTATCTTTAAACAATTTGATAATACCAGGTAATGATTTTACAGTATACCCATGGTCATGCATAAGGACTACTTCATGCTGTCTTTTAATTTGTCTTCTTACTTGATTAATAATAAGATTGGTCTGATCCTTATACCGCCAGTCATTAGAGTCAATAGTCCAGTCCCAAACTTTCATATGAGCGTAAAAAATTTGATCACGAAAAGGTTGAGTCAAAAGAGGTTTACTTCCGTATGGAGTTCGACTTATATAGGTTTGAACACCTAACGTCTTAAGCAAACTTTGTTCTTGTTTATACTCGTTTATATAACTCTCCGGACTAAGAAATAAAAGTTTTTCGTTATGTGTCATGGAGTGAAGCCCGATTTCATCTCCGTCATCCTTTATTCTTTTAACTGTCGTTTCTTTCCCTTTTATATAGTTTCCTACTAAAAAGAAAGTTGCCTTAATGTCATTTTGTTTTAGAATATCCAAGATTTGAGGCGTATATTTCGTTGGTCCATCATCAAAAGTTAAATACACTATTTTTTGTTTAGCCCATTGAGCCTTTTCTTGTTCTATTATCTTTTTCTTTGTTTCTAGCGCTTGTAACTTCTTCGCATTAAAAAGCTGTTTTTGCTGAACTTTCTCTTTTATGTGATGATTTATCAAAAAATGATGAGAATGATGAGGATTCGTTTTTTGAATGTCAAAAGAAGAACTAAAAATTAGTGATACAATGCCTAACAATACAAACCATATTGTTTTTAGCATGTTCATCCCCCGCCCCTTTGTTTTTCTAATAAATTGTCAATAGTATTCTCCTCTCTTGTAATGATATTTATTTTCAATAGCTTAAATAAAAGTAAATCAAAATTTGTTCTTTTCCTATCCCTCGAAATGCCATATTCATACAATTATTCATATAATTCTATTATATATTAAATAAATATTCAGAAATTATTTTTTTCGTAAAATTTATTTTTACCATTCACTATAATTGTAATATTTCAGGAAAAATATAATTCAATAAGTCGCTTGTTTGTTGCTGGCTATATTTAATCTTCATAGCAAGCCTGTTGTGGACAAAAAATCTACGATGATAAATGTATTATTCGCTTCTAATGGAGGAAAATGAAGGTTATTTTTTAAAATATAACAACAATGTTGATATAGATAATAAATTTAAAGACAATACATATAATGCCAAATAATATATAAGTGACATATATGTTGTCATATATTTTAAAAAAATATTAAGTAAAATAATTCCCAAAATTAAAGATGATTACAAGACTTTTTATAGTGTCATTATGCTGAATAGATTTCAAAGGTGTTAGTTCTTACAAAACGGTCAAAGTTTAATATAGATTGGAACTTCTTTATTGATGTTGTGATAAAGAAGAAAATAGTCTGCGGTACTTATCCTGATTGGATGCCCAGGATCTCTTTAATTTTTATTTAACATTTTCGTCATCCTATCTTAAACTTATTAACATATAATATATTGTGAAATTTTTCACTTATAACAGGAGGAATTGTATGTTTTTGAAAAAATTAACTACGAAAAAACTAATTACTATTGATTATTATAAAAATGGTATCTTACAAAAAATTAAAGGGCGTGTATATAGTCTTAATCTAAATGAACAAATCCTATCTTTAAAGGATGAAAAACAAAAGCTATTCTCAATCCGTTTATCTGGAATTAAACATATTTATTAACTATTGTCTTTGCGTATAAATGTTTTACGGGCACTACCCCATGCCCATCAAGCTAATATTAATAAATGCGTAGAATAGAGACGTTTCTGTAAAGTGATGTCTATACTTCTAAAGAGAGACATGCCAAAATAAGCCTGGAACAGGCTATTTTTTTAAATTATGCTGCTTTCTTTTGACCCATGGTATACTGATAGACAACACCCAAAATATCAAAGACTGTCTTTTTCTCGTATCGATGAGACTTTCGCCCGTTTTTCTGTAGGAGGGCAAACAGGCGAAACAGGACCTTTGATAGCTCTTGGGTGCTTTTTTGTATCGATTGAAACAGTAATAAAAAATAATCTTTGATGATATAAATGGTTTTATATTCGCTAATTTCTTGTTTTTTCTTGGTGAGGAGTAGCTGCCGCATTTGAAACATGGTAGATGAACAAAGGAGGATAGCAATTAGTTGACCATAGAGATGACATTCTAATCGCTCTTTTTTGATCTCTTTACAATGATCGATTTCAAAGAAGGATTTCCATGTTTTAAAGAGTAATTCGATTTGCCAACGTAATGAGTAAAGATCGTGAACGTGTTCCGTTGGAACATCTTTGGGTGGTGCATTGGTGATGTATACATTCATCGCACTCAATCGTTTACTCCGTTCCTTCATGACAATCCCTTTCTTTTTCTCCTTTAACGCTTGATTTTTCCATCGTTTTCTGGTTTGTTCTTCGGTCAGTCGGTGGAAAATAACTCGAGCCGTCAACTTTTGATACTGGCCAATGTAAACGTCAGTGATTTCAAAGGTTTGCCCCGGTTTTAATTGACTCATGATCTCTTCTAAATCCAGTTGAATATATTCAGTTTGCTTTTTGATTGTTCCGTTTTTAAAGTATTCCGGTTCAGGATTCCTTAAATAAATCCGATTGTTTAATTTTAAGCGAGAGATATAATAAGCTCCATTCTCATCCATTTGATGGAGATCTTTCAGGTCAAAGTAACCTAAATCACGTATGCATAAATCACCAGTTTGTACGGTTTGTAAGCAAGTAGAACCGTAGGTTCGATCATTTTGTTTACCTGGTCCCGAGTGAACATGCATGAATTGACCACTGAGAAGATCATATTCTAATTGAATCTTTACGCCAGCTGTATGACTACTCCCTCCAGATCCTTGATAAGTTGAGGCAAACATATCTGGAAGTTGAAAGGTAGTAGAATCCAAGATTCGTATACGTTGAAACTGAGCAACATAACGATGAGGTATAGCCTGAGAGGTATATAGCTTTTGAGTAAGCAAGGAAGTGAATACATGTTGTAGAAGCCTAACAGCCGATGGATTAAATCGTTGGTTGAGTCCTTCAGGACTGATCAAGACACCCGTTGAAGATTCTAAAGAACTACATAACTGAGTCAAGGAAGTGCTCGCTACTTTTTGACTTAGCCACACGCATAACGCTATTAAATCTTTAGCTTGATACTTACTTGTCCTTTGAACAAAGCCCACTTTTCTAGCCAGCTGTTGCAGAGATTGTGGGGACAAAGATCGTTGCAATTCCTGAGAAAACAAAGTCAATTCATTTAAAACCTCGCTACACATAAAAAACACCATCCTTTCCATGATATTACAGAAAGAATAGCGTTTTTTTCGTTATGGGGGTAATGATTTGTCTTAGCTTGATGGGCATGGGGCACTACCCCAAGATAGAAAAATAAGCTTAACCCAAAAATTCACAAATACGAATTTATTGCTTTTATATGATAAATTGTGTTTCGGGAACAGACGACTTTTATGTAAACTAAAACTCTAAATACAGTGAGAGTATTATGAAATTCAAATGAGTTGATAGTTAAAATTAATTAGAATATTATGGACCGCAGTGACTTTAAAAGTTTGGTGTGAAGAGGTGAAGGTTGAATTCTGAGGTTCCTATATTCCTCAAATTTATTGCTATGTTAACTAACCAAAAATATAAACTATTATTTTGGGTCAATCATAACCCAAATATCAAAAATGCCAGTACTTTGGGCGATAGTGGAATAAATGTTTTTTTAATTAAAAGGCTCTGTTAAAGCTCATTATTGATTTAGCTCACTATGTTGATTGGAGCGGAAGGCGCGAGACTCCTGCTGGAAAAGCAGGTCAAGGGAGACCCCACAGGCGCAAAGCGAGGCCACTGAAAATCTTACGTTTTTTATTTTTAATATTGGAAGTTGGTACAAAAAAGGCAGTTTGTTGTCCAGATTCAGACAACAAACTGCCTTTTTCCTTGTTAATTTGTCCTTATTTTTTCTCCTGAAGGAGCTTCAGAATCCGCTTAATATTGACTGCGAATATCGCTGTTGCTCCTTGAATCTCCATACCTAATAGACCCGCGGATGACGCTATATCATACCCGTGTCTGTGTTTCAGTTCACTATTTTTTGCTTCAATTTTATAGCGAGTTTTCGCTAGTTCTTTAAATGCTTCCGTATTTTGGAACTCTTCTTGATCTAGATGTTCTGTTGATTTGATGGTTACTGAATAGGTCTTACTTTTCGCTCCATCTTTATAACATCCTTCACTGAAAGGACAAACTTGACATTTTTTAATGTCAAAAAGGTACTTAATCCTAGGGTTTTTATCTTGACCCTTTCTTGCTTCAAATTTTTTTCGAATCGCCATATGTCCTGCTTTACAAACATACATTCCTTCATCTTTGTTAAATTCAAACTTATCCTCTTTTGCGCGAGTACCATGTGTAATATGCGGATGTAACTTTGAAACCAGTGTTAGCTCATGCTCTTTTGTATAGAGAATATTATTTTTCTCGGAGTAGGCTGTATCCCCAATGATCGTATCAATTTCCATTCCAGTGGCTTGGCTTTTTTCAATTAACTCCTGCATGTATTTTCCATCACTTTTTTCACCTGTTGTCACAACAGCTGCAGTTATTATCCGTTCGTCACTCATTGCGATATGTGTTTTATAGCCAAAAAAGGAGGAGTCTGCTGTTTTATGTCCTACACGTGCATCTGGATCAGCTGAAAAGTTTAGTTGTTCTGTATAATCTTCCACTACTTCTTTTAGCACATTTAATTTTTCCTTAACGACTGGAATTGTAGCGATTTGAGGTTCTGATTCAACCACAGAAATTACTTCACGACAATAATTTAGTTCATCTGTTACTTCGTTAGAAGTTGTTTTCGGTGGAAATTTCTCTTTCATTGATTCATCAATTTGATAGACGGCTTTTCTAACATTTTTTGATTTCTCTTGTAGAAATTCCTTCGGTGCCTTTTGGTTATAACGCGCTTTTGTATGTGTGGCATCCATAATAATTGTTTTACTTTTAATGATTTCTTTTTCAAGTGCAATCTCAACTGTTTTTCCAATAAGCATATCTAATAAACCCACATCTTGGAGACGGAGCCTACGGAATTTCGTTAAAGAGCTAGGGTCAATTACAGGATCTTCCGGTGCCATGTCGAGGAAATACTTAAACGACATATCATATTTAGAACGTTCGACTACATCTACATCTGACAAATCATGAATCGATTTGAGCAATAGATATTTAAACATACGAATTGGTGACACTGCATTTCGGCCGTTATTAAGGCAATATTTCGCTTTTAATTCCTCGATAATGAAAGAAAAGTCCACTAGTTCATTGATTTGGCGAAGCATATTATCTTTTGGAACAACAAGATCATAAATAGCAATATATGGACTAAAATTGAGAGAGTCTTGATTGGAAATCATTTTGATACCACCTACATAATTTAATGTCATTATTATAAGGCAAAAAGACAGTTAAAGGTTTGATTAAATCAAACCTTTAACTGTCTAATAATAAAAAAGGACTTTTTCAGTGGCCTCCGCAAAGCGCCGAGGAGGCTCCCGACCGCCCGCGGAAAGCGAGTGCCTGGAGCGGAAATCAACAGGCAAGTTTAACAGAGCCAATTAAAAAAGGGAGGCGACGTGAGTCCCCCCAAACTAAAAAAAAAAGCAATATAAAATGGCTTAAGGTTGAATCGACCTTAAATCTAATCCTATGATAACGGCAACCTTTTGATAATTCTCATTTAAAAAGACCCGATGTAGTAGTTATTCACCTAGGCTTAAAAAAAGACAAAATAAAAAGAGCCCATTGTTATCAAGACCTAAATTAAAAAAATCCTTAAAAATAAATAAGAGCACATATTAGTCATGTATAATATGTGTTCTTATTTCATTCAATTAAAGCGCACGATTGTTGAAGATTGAAAACGCGAAGGAGCTGCTTTAGTGGGATCCTCAGTTAATTTACTAACGCACCCGTAATAAGGAAACTAAAATATTTTTGTTTTAAAACATCAATAATAGATGATACGATAATCTATATAGAATCTTAAAACGATATCGGAGGATACATAACATGAAAATTGCAATGGCGAGCGATCATGCTGGATTTGGCTTGAAGGAAGAAGTAAAGGAATTACTAGAACAACAAGGACATGAAGTGTTAGATTTCGGAACGAATAGCATAGAAGCCTGTGATTTACCGGATTATATTTATCCTGCATCATTAGCTGTTGCAAAAGGAGAGGCTGACCGTGGAATCTTCATCGATGGCGTTGGTTATGGTAGTGCTCTTATTGCAAATAGAATATATGGTGTAAACGCAGTTGTTTGTCAGGATCCATTTTGCGCGAGATTAGCACGCGAGCATACGGATAGTAATGTTCTATGTATTGGAGGAAAAATAATTGCTTCAGGAATAGCTATTGAAACTATAGATGTATGGATGAAAACAGATTTCCTTAGTGGGATTGAAAAATATGAAAGACGTGTAAAAAAGGTAAACGAAATAACGGAAAAACATTTAAGAAAATTATCTGAAATATAAGCTGATGATTGAAAGGGAATCGGGAATTATTCCGTACCTTTCAGTCTTTTTTTCAGGAAAATCCTCTTATTTTTTCTGGCTCAATCTCAAAGTAAGTGCTGACTGCCTTTAGGCAGTCAGCACTTACTTGTTACAATGCACAAGCAATCCTCTTACATAGTACTCACGGTTCCAATGGAAATACTTACTTCTGAAAGGCCTTGATTTGATTGTTTCTCCCTTCTACTGCGGCATTGGTATAGCGGCACAAATGGTAGTTTGTAATTTCCTCTTCCCAATTCTTCATGGTCCCTTGAAATCCTGTGAATAAGTGAGTATTCGAGAGATATCCCCTCTACTTGTCGCCCACTCCACGCTTACATTTGGATGTCTTAATAACACACGGAGTGCTTCTGCACCTATGTAACCAGATGCTCCATAGATTCCAGCTCGAATCATTTAATCTCACTCCTTAATGAAAAAATATCTGCCGTTATAATGGGTATTGAAAAATAATATGATCATGGTTGTCCACGAGCCGTTGTTCATGCTCAATAATGCTTCCTTAAAATTGCGGTCTATACGTTACAAGCAAGTAATTTTGGTTTAGGGAGGAATAGCATGGGATGAATGAGAAAATCCGTGTATACGGGAATGTTCATTCTAATAAAATCAAAAAAATCGAATCATCTTTCTAAAAATTTCATCGATAATTTGGCTATGCGGTGAAGTTTTTCTTTAGCAGTCGAGGTTCTCGCCATTCCCCTTAGTCCTACCAATTCATTATGAAGATATTCCGCTAGCTCTTCGGTATCGTAATCAGGGGTGAATTCACCGTTCTGCTGCCCCCAGAGAATAATTTCCAGTTCTTCTTTTGTGAAACCTTCAGTGGTCTTAGTGTCAACATATATATCGCGTACTGCCAATTCTACCGCCTAATTCACAAGTTTGATACAAAATGTATCGAACCTAACAAAACAATTGTGCTTTTTCCCACTTTTTGTTGAAATCTTCCCTTCTTTTATGACGGAAAGCACCTGCTGAAAGCCTTGAGCAACTTTAAATGGCCTTTTGTGCGAATTTTACCTGACATGACGGCTGATAATATCCCTGTTTCTTTGGCCATCAGCCGAATCCATGTTTGACTGTCTGCAATAAGGTGGAAATCTGCATCCCCGATATGTCCCTTTTTCACAGAAAGGGTCTTGTTCTTAATAATAACCGTTGCTTGAGCATTCTCTTCTCCAGTAAATGTAAAATGATAGATAGCCGCTAAATCTTTTGCTTGATTTCTTTGAAACATATGAGGAAGCACTTGCAAAAACGCCCGGATTGATTTCGATCGTAAGCCGTTGCTCACTGGCCGCACTTGTTTATGGGGAAAACGCTTTTTGACATGATCCTCAGCGTCGGAATTCGGCACTACATAAACCATTTCGCTTTTATCCTGCAGTGGTTTGACAACGTCCTTCAAAAATTTCTTACGATCGTCAAGAAACTCACCAATCACATCTTCTCCAGCAGGACAAACGGACAAACAGTAGGCCGCTTTATAGCTAGCCCCAAAAGAAAGGCTCTGCCACATAGACGCTGTTTCTACATCATTTACTTTGTCCCTGTATGCTTTAGAATTTTTGCTGTCGGTAATCTTCTCCACCCAATCGATGAAGCCACCGGAAAATTCTCTATAGTTGTGCGTATAGCAGGCAGAGAAATTAAAATGACCGTCGGCGCCGATGGCTCCTACCGGGCAGGCGGCCACACACAACTTGCACTCCAAACACGGATTATAATCAATGGGCTTACTTTCCGAAGTCATATCTACATTTGTAAGAATCGTACCTAACAAAATAAAGTTGCCGAACTTGGGATGAATGACATTTCTATGGATGCCGATTTGTCCGAGTCCAGCCGCAACCGCAATCGGTTTATGTGAGATGACCCATGCTTTTCCGGTACTTTCCTGCTCCATCGGGAATCCTGCTGGCGGGTTCAATGCTTTTATTCCTTGCTCTTCAAGTTCTTTCACGATTTCATGTCCGATATGCGTTACGTTATCGACAACATGATGAAATTCCGTATTTGCAATAGATCGGGCTGTCGAACGCAAGGGCTCGCGGTTCATTTTACAGACGAAACTAATAAGCGTCCTGGCTTCGGGAAACAGATTCAAAATTTCTTTTCGTTGGTCCTCAAGTTCGTTTCGGTCAATAGAGACGAATCCAACATCGTCGGCTCCTGCATGTAGACATAAATTCCGCAACCACTGTGTATCTATGCGCCTGCCTTCGGTTCCCTGCGTAATTTCCTTTTTCTTGTAATATTGTTTTACGGTAGGATGATCATTTATTGTCACCTTTTTCATGGCACTCAACTCCTTAGTCGTTCAATATAACGCCAATCCGTCAGTACTACCCTGCTTGATGGCCTAACAAAACGCTCGAAGTCGTGCATTCCTTACAGACTTCGTAAAATTGATTTTTAGTTCTAGCGTTGTGAATGTCTCCCCTTCGCTAAGGGTAGATGCGTAGGCCATTCTCATCGCTGTATCGGTAACATCGCAAAATACGCCGCCGTGAAGATTTCTTCCAAGGATCACAGAACTTGTACGGAAAGCTTATCGGAACGGTCAAGACTTAAAGTTTCTTTCTTCTTGCTCATCGATGATCGGACGACATCTACTATGACAGCTTCCTTGTCAGATTTCGTAGTATCGCCTTTAGAATATAAATCCCCTCTGAATAAAAAACCAATCGGTCTCTTTTTGTTCAAAAAAAAGAATAAAAAATAGAATTAGAAAAGAATAGCATTTATCTGCATGATGGCCATGTCTAAATATCGCTTATCCTTATACAATCTGCTGAGGGCTAATGCACCTTCCATGGAAGAGAGAATGAATACAGCCATCTGTTCAGAATCAACATTAATGGTAATTTCATTTTGATCCTGGCCAAATTCAATCAAATTCTTGATCATCTTTATTAAGCCATCAAAACCTTCCTTAATTGCATCTTCAATCAAAATTTCTGAATCATCTGCTTCAATGGCTGCATTCATTAAGGGACAGCCCCCCACTAAGATGTCATTGTTGTGCAAAGTCATAAAAATAGAAGCAAAAGCCTGAAATTGTTCGTTTGCAGTTTCCTTGGATTTGATAGCTTGTAAATAATTTTCTTTTAGAGTGATTAAATAGTATGAAAACGAAGCTTTGGCTAATTCGTCCTTACTATCAAAATGTCTATATATTCCTCCTTTTTTTAATCCTGTTGCCTCCATTATTTTAGAGATAGAAGTTGATTTATAACCATTTGTGTTAAATAAGGATGATGATTGCTCAATAATAAACTTTTTCGTTCGTTCTCCTTTATTCATATTTTCGTACCTCCTTATCAAAAGAGAACAATCGGTCTCTTTTTCATTTAATACCATTGGTACCGCTTATGTCAAGTAATGAACAAAAAAAGCAACACAGATGCAAATAAGCTTATTATCTTCAACTAAAGCTACCCTATAGGTAAAGCTACCCTATAGGGGGTACGACAAGAATTCGTTCTTTTTTGGGCCATTCATTAAAAAGAGAGATTTTTTAGTCGCGAAATGTTACAAAGCCTCAAAACATGCATAACCCCGTTCTGATTAGACGGGGTTAAAAAGTTGTTTAATTTTTGATATAAAATACTTCACTGCACTTAAAAATATAACAATAAAGTTTTTTAAATCTAAGAGTTATTACTTAATCGCGCCCGTTTGTTTAAAAAGAAAATAAACCCCTTAATTGATAAAACGCCTTTTGCTAAAGATAAGGCAACTTCAGAAAAAGTATGAGGTGCAATTTGATGGCATTGATCGTAATTGATGCACGCTGAAGTGACATATAAGTTTCCTGGTACATTGGTATTCAGTCGTTTCCCATTATTCATTTTTGCACGCCTCCGTCTGGAAATAGCTACCTATATTTATATTCCATCGCTGACATGTGCAGGAGTAAGTTCATTTTTCGGAATTAGATTACGCTCTTTTATGAGCACCAAAACTTTGATCAACTACATTTTCACGAATCAAGAAACGTGATAAGCCAAATGTTGAAACTAGAGCAAACACAACTCCTAAAGCTCCAAACCAAGTGATCGATGATACTGATAATTGCCCTACTACTAGCCCTCCTAGACCTGCCCCAACTGCGAATCCTAATTGCATCATTGACTGATTCAGACCTAGTAAGACATCAGAAGATTCTGGATGAATTGTTGCTAAATTATATTGTTGTGTAGCACCTGAAGACCACCCTGCAAATGACCAAATGATAAGAATCATAAAAACTGCGATTAAAGAACTTGATACGAATGAAAGCAAGATCATCGATACGATATTAAGTATTAATCCTCTTTTTAAGGTAATCGCTATACCCCATCTATCTGCACTGAAGCCTCCGAATTTAGATCCAAATAAGCTAGCAATTCCAAGAGCAAATAAAGCTATACTTAAAAGGTGATCACTCATTCCAACAGTATTGATAAGATAAGGAGATAAATAAGTAAATACTACTCCATAACCTGCCATTAAGAAGAACGTTATTGATAAACCTAGAGATATTTTTGGTATTTTCAACATTGCAATTTGTTTAGTTAAAGGAATTGGTTCATCCCCCATTATTCGTGGGATTGAATTTAAAATGATAAATATTGCAATAAACACTAATAGAGCAACACCAAGAAAGACAAATTTCCACCCATAAGCAGATGTAATAAATCTACCAATAGGTACACCAATTATTAACGAAGCTGTAAATCCCATAACAACAGTTGCAATTGAACTCGCTTTTTTATCTGCAGGTGCAATTTTTGATGCTAAACTTAAAACTGTAACAACTGTTACCCCTGTACTTAAAGCCATAATAATTCGTGCAATCATAAACAAGCCATAACCAGGCATGAATACTGAGAGTATATTCCCAAGTATAAAGAAACTCAAAGAATAAATAAGTAACCTACGTCTTTCCATTTTAGCCAATAATGCCATTAGAATAGGTGTACCTATGGCATAAGCTAGCGAATAAACGGTAATAAGCTGTCCAGCAGCTTCAATTGAAATACTTAAAGCATCTGCCATTTTATCCAAAATACCTGAAATGATATATTGGGATGTACCGACTAAAAAACTGATCATTGCTAAAATATAAATCTTCCCGTTATTTGACATGTATAATTTCCCTCTCCATTTTTCTCACATTAATTTAATATTTCTATAAATACCGAAACACCAAAATTGATAAAAGGAAGCTCAATCAAAAGCTTCCTCTATTTTTCCATTTTCATACGGACTAACTATTTATACTAAAATATTTAGATGTTTCTTTGCATCATATTCTTCTAATTCTTCACCATTTTTCAAACGATTAAGAAAGTTCGGATTTGAAATTAATGGACGTCCAAATGCTGCAACGTCAATCGTCCCTTCTTCTAAAGCTTGTTCAGCCATTTCTGGATCTAAACTGCCTACCCCAACAATCAATCCATCCCAATATTTTCGTACTAATTGATGCAATGTTTTTCCATCAGCAAGAACTCTATTAAATTGCATGATTGATGGATGTAGTAAAATAGCGCCAACTTCTTTAAATGCTTCAACAAATGTACGAATGGCCGTTTCTGGATCTTCCCACATATAGTTTGGCACATCAGCTTTATGAGCAGAAAATCGAATCATCGTTCTCTCAGTACCAATGGCATCTATAACTGCTCTTATTACTTCTTTCATGAATGTTAATCTTTGTGCTAGATTACCTCCATATTGATCAGTGCGATGATTCGTTATATCTGAATTAAATTGATCGATTAAATAACCGTGTGCAGCATGAATTTCTACCCCATCAAATCCAGCTTCGATTGCATTTTTTGCCCCCTGCGCATATTGACTTACAACTTCCCTTATATCCGCAATTGTCATCTCTTCAGGGATATCATATGGCTTACGAAAACGAGAAACTAATCCTTCAGCAGGAATGGCCGATGGTGCTTGCGGTGGCAAGTTTCCTGCAAGTTCATGATGAGATAAGCGTCCTACATGCCAAATTTGTGCAATCATCGTACCGCCTTCTTTATGAACAGCATCAGTTACTTTTTTCCACCCTTTAATTTGTTCCTCAGAATAAATTCCAGGAATTCCAGGATAGCCTTTTCCTCTAGGACTAATTACTGTTCCTTCTGAAATAATTAATCCGATTCCGTCAGCAGCACGTTTTCGATAATATTCCACCACATCATCTCCAACTACGCCAGTTTGATCATCAGCAAAACATCTTGTTAAAGGAGCCATCGCCGTACGAGAGCGTAAATTCCATGCTCCCATTTTTACAGGTTCAAAAAGTTTACTTTCTAAACCATTTTTCAGATTCCCATTTTGATCTTTGCTAAGTTGACTCATATGATTTTCCCCCATTCAATTCAATTATTCGGTATTTCTATAAATACCGAAATAGAGATTAAAAATATTCCGCTTTCTGTTTAAAGTAAAGCGGGAGCGTATTGTTCGAGGACTTCTCGTTGTAAACTATAATATCGGAAGGTACCCTCTTTGCGAACGGAAAGCAATCCGCAATCGAGTAATGGTTTTAAATGATGTGTCAAAGTTGAATTGGCCGACACTTTTATTTGATTTTTCATTTCAAGGCAAGCTAATTCCGGTTGTTTTGCTAAAATCTTAACAATTTGTAAACGTGTTGTTTCACCCAGTGCCTTATAGACTTTTACTGCAATATCATCATTCACCAAGGATGGCCTCCTTCCGAAAAATGTAAATAACTTATTTCGGTATTTATAGAAATATTGTATTTAAATAAAAATCCCATGTCAAGAGAAAGATTTTTCGAAGATTTAGCGCCCTTGCTTATCAACCAGGAGACCATGGTTTCCCTACGAGTGTCAAGACTACTTGTCACATTGAGAGCTGCCAAAGCAATTTTAGAAAAAGAACAGATCTTTTTGATGGATGACCAGCGGGCTATTTCTCAAGATATTCGCCCATTAAATATCGTAATTCTTAACTTGATGCCGCAGAAGGAAAAAACAGAAACCCAGTCCTAAGGCAGTTAATGAAATCCTTTTTCCTAAACGGTCAAATAATGGTCCTTCCAATTCTGTTTCTAACGCTTGAATGTGACCAGTGACAGTCGATTGGGCATAACCAAGATGTTCTGCTGCTTTCGCAAAGCCTCCGAGCTCTACAATGGTTTTAAGAGTTTGCAACTGACGAATTTCCATTTGGCTCCCCCTTTTTATGCTTAGCTTGAAGAGCATGCGGACTTACCCCTATTGGTAGGCAAGCCGTACAATAAGGATCCAACTAAAAATAACAAGATCCCGAATCCAAACACTCTTTTTCGCCCAAATAGATCCGATAATCGACCGGCAACGGGAGAAAGGATCGTGCTTGATATCATATAAGACGCAAAAGCCCATGCATACAAATCAAATCTCATTAACTCCTTCGCGATAATAGGCATCGTTGTGTTCATGATGGTGGAATCAATGCTACCAGCATGGCAAATGGCGATGAAACTCCTGCCGGTACTAAGTCTATCAATCTTACCTGGGCATTCAATCCAAAGAGTTATTCTACCTCAAAATACACTGAGAAAAATGTCCAGATCGGTTTCGACGAGTACATCAAACTTTCTAAGGGTACTTTCAAAGATTACAATAATGTCTCGGTTTCAGGAACCGTCGATGGTAAGCAAACTGATAGTTTTGAGTATTACGGTGGTAATGTATCCACTGGTTCTTCTTTCGCAATAATTAAGTAAACATTCCGCAAACAAAATCCAAAAAACCTAAACCCTAATTGAATATGTACATAAAAGGCCGGTTAGTCATTAACCGACCTTTTATTTTGTAGCTAGGCTTATGGTTGCCAAAGCCTTCTCCGTCATTCCTTTGGCCTTGTATAAACCTTCACATCCTCTTCGTCTTTACCAATTTTCTTTAAACGTGTTGTTCTACAATCTGGCCCTAAAATGAAAATAAGCGCTAATCCTTGTTCAAGGAAAGCGCCCGATTGCGGAAGATTATTAATTATTTTCATTAATTGTTGAGATTCCATTTTATCTACAAAAATACTCTTTGAATTCCATCAAGGTTTCTTTAACATAATCCCAAATTACAACATTTCCATTATCAATCTCGACGACCTTACCATGCGATTTTGGTGCATCAATCTTCATTTGATTAAAGTTTCCACGGAAATCCCTAACGTAAGTAGTGGGAAAAGTTACTTCATCACTGCATCTTTTCTCTAGTTCATCCAAAGGTACATGACCAAATTCACGTTCCACTTGAAAATATGCTCTCACGATTTTATGATTATACTGCTCTGGCTTTAAAGCCCATTTAGGAATTCTATTTTTTGCCTTGCCTGTATCAACATTCATAACATCAATTACACTAGGAATTTTTGATGTCGGTAGTGCTTTATATGTTTGTGAAGCCTTCGAAAAACTGCTTGATATATACTGCATCATATATTTTTCAATTATATCGTCTGCTTCTTCCTTATTAAGCATTAAGGCAAGATTGAATTTTTCCACAACATCTTCTTTGATACTACATTTAAAGGTTATACTCATCATCATCCTCCATTCCATTAGTTTTTTACTAATAAATACTAATTTAGTTATTTTGTACTAATTAGTATTTATTAGTATGTTTATGTTTCTTTCAACTCAAATACTTATTCAACTAGCTTCAAAGTAGAATTTACAAGGACGAAACCAAAAAAGACGCTTCCATCTTTGGAAAAGCGCCCAATTTTCAGAATATCAATTATCAAAATCTTTTACTTGGTTTTTAAAAGAATTAAAGTCAATAAAGTTGATTTTATGGTCTTTGAATAGAATAGAGTCTTTTTCTTTATAAAACCTTTCAGCTGCAAGACAAATACTCTCACACAATTTATCTATATTTACTGTAACAATTTTTGTTTTTATTATTTTTGCATCATTATTAGTTTGGTTTACCCAAGATAACCCAGTTGAGTCTGCTCCACTTACTGCTAATCTAAATTCATAAGAATAATAAAAGTCTGCATCTTCTTTGTCGCCCCAGTTTTTTATTTCCGAATTTCCATCATGTAAGAAAGAACAACGTAAAGAATAACACATTTGTCTTGTAAAATATGGGTTTTTTGCTTTAGTGTAATCATCTGTCCAACCTGTGTTATCTGCATAATATTGGTTGACCCAATCATCAAACCATGCTGCATATTGCTTTCCTACGTTACGATTTCCTCTTTTGTTTTTAAAATATGGGTATTCAATTTTTCCACAAATATCAGGTAGAGTTAAGGAAAGTGCAAGTGCTGATAAATAACTTTTATTAGTAAGAGCAAGGTTAATGTCCTTTATTTTCTCTATCAATTGTTATCTCCCCAGTGTATGAGTCTAATTAATTCGATTTTAACATAAATATTCAAATGGACAGATAGTACTCGACAATCTAGCCAAACCTTTGTAAAGGCGCATTCCCTTTTGTGGAAATGCGCCCGATAGTTGAATAATCAATGGTCATGTGGAACGGTATCACTTTATAAAAATCTTCTTAGAAGTAAAGCTCCCGTTACATTTAAGTACAAATCTTCACAATATCTTCCTAAACAATACCATAACTGTGTTGCTACACAATCTGGCCCAATTCAAAAAGGACGCCTTCTTATTAAAGAATAGCGCCCGATTGCTGAAGATCGTTTTTGGATTAAAGCACCTTGTTAGTTGAAGTGTATTTTTTCAAAAACTGCCTGAATTATAGATCAAGAAAAAGACGATACCTTCTAAAAGAATCGCATCGTTTTAAAATTATCCAATACTCTCATAGATTTCAATTAGTGAACCATCAGGATCTCTAAAATGAGCTACTTTAATTCCCCATCCTTCTTGTGCAGTAGGCTTGGTTATGAATTCCACCTTTTCTTTTAATTCCTTATATTTCTCTTCAACATTATCGACCTTGAAAATTAAAGCAATTCTATCAGACTTATGAATATAAGATACACTCTCTGCACCTATAGCTTCAAGCATTTGTTTTCGTTCAAATAGTCCTAAAGTACAACCACTGAACTTGAAATCTGCATATAAAGTTTCTTCGTCTCCCCACGTTACTTCGAAACCTAAAACATCTCTATAAAATAAGAAACATTCTTTATAATTGTCTACTAATAAACGTGTGTGTGTTAGCTCCAAACGAATTCACTCCATTTCATCTCATTACTTGAATATTTTTTCAAGTTTCTTTACCGATTCATTACTGCATAAATTTGAAAAATGAGCTATAAGGAATTTCTTTGCTTCTTCTTTATCTGTCTTAAAAGTGTCAATTTTATTCCTCCTTGCCCAAGAATCATAAGTCTCAAAAGCTGTACTGCTCCAACCGTTCTTTTCACCGTCGTCATTTTTTTTCTCCTGTATGCCTGAAATTACAATATCCATTGATCCTTGTAATTCTAATAATGCGTTCTCAAATATCCTTTTTTTATCACTTTCCTTTAGTCCTGCTTTTATTCTTAATGCCCTTGTGTCTATCCCTTCCTCTTGGCTAATTATTTTGTATATATCAAATGCTTCTTTCGATATGTTTCCATTAAAATAGCGTTCCTCAACGGACTCAGCATAGCCTAAAACCCTTTTTACATATGGAAGAAGCTGACGGGAAACCAATACCGATTTTTTCTTAATGAATTTACCGTATCCCGCAACCCCGTCAGTTGAAAATTTTGTCCTCCAAATCCAAGGATCAAACTCTGTTTCTGAATGCCAATACTCTGATAAAGTAATGGTATTTAAAGAAGGGAAATCAGGTATTAATGGGGCTAGAGGAAGTAAACCAATCTCTTCTATTACATCTATGGCTTCCTCATATGTTTTCACTTTATATTCCATCAATTTGTTATCTCCTTTATAAAAATAGACATATACCTAATTTCTATGTATAACCAATATTTTCCTCCTTTAATAAAACTGCCTCGTTACTTTAAGTACAATCCTGGACAATACCCATATCTGCATAAATATCAAGTATTTGTTTGAAAGTCTTATTCAATTAAATGGCCCGATTGCTGAACAACAAAATATTGATTGGTTTAGCTAAAATTACGTTATTTTCCATGGTGGCCCCTCAATCTTCGAATCGTTTCCGTATCCCAATTAGGAAGAACTCCAGCAGATAAAAAAAATGACAGTAACTGTCACTTTTTTTAATTTATTTTTTATAATTTGTTTACGTAAATCTAGTTATCGCTAGTCAATGTGCCTCAGACACTATAAAAGTCCCTTCAAGTCTTATTCTGAAAGGGATTTTTTGTTCACTTAATCAATATTAAAAGTAGCTTAATGTGCAAAAGCCCTTACGTTTAATTGCATAAGGGTTTCTTTTTTGTGTATTATATTTTATATAACAGTTATCGATTTATTTTTTCTGTTGTAGTACAATAAAGTAAATAAACGATATATAGGAGGAAATATTATGATGGATTTAGAGTTTTACCGTAATATACCTAAAAAGGAATGTCGTGAGTGCGGATGTGAAATTCAAGAACAACATGAGTCTTATTTATATGAATGTGAACGTTGTATGGGAATGCACAAGAAGTAATTGAGATTAGCACCCTACGCACTAGTGTCCTCCAAATTGACCGGTATGCGCAATGTATATGTTAAGCACAAAACAATAACCAAAAAAGCCGTCCTGATGGGCGGCTTTGCTGTTCACATAACCTATCATTTTTTGAACTTGATCGAGTTCAAAAACGTTAATAGTTCAACCTTATTTCACTTACCAATTTCTCTATTATGAATGATTTTATACATCGTTGATCCATCAACGTTTTCGGCTTCTGAAGAAGCCTTTCATCCCCCTTGTGTTCAAAAAAGAGCCGCACTAGAAGCGGCTCGATCCAAGAATGCTAAAAATCAGAATAATCAAGTAAAAAATCCCCAGAAATATTAAAAATCCAACAACAAAGTCTTTTCGTTTTTTAAACGGATTAAAATGTTCTTTTAAGTCTGTGATTGGCTGTTCTTTTATTTTCAGATTACATAACGTACAAATCCTAAGATAGCAAAAATCAAACCAATTAACCAAAAAGTATTATTACCGATTCTATGCGTTAACCGTAAAAAAACGGTTAATATCCTTACTATTGGTACCAAAACAGAAAAAGTTATTCTTTTAGTTCTATTATTTTCATTTGTATCACCAAATTTTTTATAATTTTAACAAACATTAGTCCCCTTACAAACATTGCTATCCTACATTTAATTACACTTTTTACTGTTGTTAATGATTGAATTTTACATTACCAATGGTTTTTACAAATGGAAATAGAATCCTTAATTTAAATTCCTTATTGAACAATCTCTGCCCGATAGTTGAAGTGAAAACCTTAACAATCTCTTCACCTTTACCAATTTTCTTTAAAAGTTGTTGCTCACTCCCTTTAGTCAACTAAGCTGGACATAGCTGACTTCCTTTCATTAAATATATATTATGAGAAAATGAACTACACTCTATACTATTTATTCATCGTAAAGCTATAATTTTTTAAAAATAGATGTATATAAAAATATAAAACTGGTGATAATAATAAAGTATTCCCTATTCATATAGCCTTTGCTCGTGTTGAGTAAAGGCTTTTTTTATGAGTTCTTTCTATTATTTTTGATAAAAATCTGCCCATACTAGTTTTATAGTTTAAAAAATATGGAGGTTACTAATATGATAATAACCCAAATAAAGAGCTTAAGCTTATTAAAGTACTGCAAATCCTTAGTGTGATTGTACCAAAACAGAGTTTAGATTGAAGAAAAGTACTTTAACTTTTTTATAATTAATTTTGTTGTTACAAATATAATTTAATACAGTAATAACATTATCAACAAAATTAAAGATAAGTTATATAATGTTAAATAAGATAAAAATAACACATATATTAAAATATGTTTTAACATTTTTAATAATAATGGTTCAAAAAGGTATGTATGCTAAATAAAACGTCATGCTCCTGATAAAGGTGTTTTTCCCTTAAAGAACCGTTAGAAACGGCTTCTTTATCTATCATTTATAAGCTAGGATCCTTCCAAAAATTAACCATGAAATCTAAATCTGGATTATAGGCTTTGAAGGTATAGCCTCTATCTTTAAACAATTTGATAATACCAGGTAACGATTTTACAGTATAACCATGGTCATGCATAAGGACTACTTCATGCTGTCTTTCTCCAAAATTTCAAACAATAAATACCTCGAAAAAATTATAAACAATACCTTTAACTCCCGAACGTCATAGAAGTTATCATCACTAATAAATTTTTCTATGTAAAAAACCTCTCTTGAAACAAGAGAGCAAATTATCGGCAATTAAAGAGGTTGGGTACCTTTTAGAATCCAACCTCTTGTTTCTCTTTATCTTGTTGACAAGAAAAGGTTTTTTGGTGTTGCTGCAAGAGATCTATCAAACTTGAACATATCTTCAAAGGAGTGGCTATGCTAAACTAGCCTTAGTATTCATTGAAATACTCTTGGATCTTGTTAGGATCTTCGGTTTTGGTGAGCGCCAGCATCAATAGGATACGAGCTTTTTGAGGGTTGATGTTGCCAGAATTGACGAAGTGGTTGTCTTCGTCGATTTGTTCGCGAGTAACCATGCCTTCTGGTACACGAGTGTCACGAACGACGACAACACCCTTCTTCACAGCATCCTGCAGACCTGGAAGCGTTTTTTCATTGATAGAACCGTTACCTGTTCCAGCATGTATAATTCCCTTCGCACCGGCAGCAACCGCAGCGTCAACCATTACACGGTCATCATCGGCATGGGAATAAACAATATCAATACGATGCATATTGTCTTCAGTGATCTTGCGAATGTCAAAATCGGACTCAGTGGTGTGCTTTTTAGTTGGCACGTTATAGAAGTAAGGTTTACCGCCTTGTATATAGCCGAGGGAGCCGAGCTCCGGATTATCGAAGGCATCAACGTCGGTGGTATTCGTTTTAAATGTGTCACGAGCGCTTCCGATCTTGCCATTCATGGAAATCAGGACGCCCTTGTTTCGAGCTTCCTTGGAACCAGCCAGTATTACAGCGTTGTACAGGTTCAACGGACCGTCAGCAGAGAGTGACGTAGAAGGACGCATTGAGCCAACGAAGACGATTGGTTTGTCAGAATGAACAGTCAGGTTGAGAAAGTAAGCCGTTTCCTCCATTGTGTCGGTACCGTGGGTGATAACAACACCGTCACACTCTGGGTCGTCCAATGCTTTTTGAACCCCCTTCGCCAGTTTGACCATTAAAGCATCAGTATTAGACGTACCAGAATCAATGTGTGCCACCTGCTCAGTGGAAATATTAGCAACATCTTTTAGCCCGGGAACCGCTTCTATTAGTTGGTCTGGAGTTAGGACACCTGCCTGATAGCCGGTGGTTTGAACCGAAGTAGAACCCGTTCCAGCAATGGTGCCGCCCGTTGCCAGAATTTTAATGTTAGGTAATTTTTTCTTAACTGGATTGGTTGTATTAGATGTTATAATCTGTTTTGCCTCAACATGATGTGATGCATCCGTGTAACTTGAAGAGATGATGATAATCCCGGGAGCCATTAATGTTAGTACGGTTAGAGCAACTTTTTTCTTTGTAGTTAGTTTCTTCATTCCAAATTCCTCCAAATAACGTGTGATTAACAAAAATATAAAGTGAAACCTCCTTCAGTTAGGTCTTACTGCCCATTAATGCAGGTTAAATCTTAGTGAACGCTTACATGGATTTTAATATATAATAAGAACTACAGAATCTAACAAAAAAACTAAAAAACTTACAAAAAAATTAGAAATTTAAAAATGACTGTTTTTTAGGGTTCCGGTGCAAAGATAAAATAAAAGAGAATAAAGCGCATATATTCTTAGCGAATCGTATCTTAATCTGCAAGCCCTAACAATTGATGGATGAATTCTTTCTGATTTTGGATAGACTGATCCCGTAAATCAATCTGTTCTTTTTTGATCATATGTATGGCTTCTTCTCCCGAAAGAATGGATATAGCTGTATCAAAAGACTTGTACCCTAACATAGGAAGATCCCGTCTCTTAATGAACCGATGATCCTGTTCCACGATGTTGTTAGGATATTTCACTTGCCTTATTTGGATGCCTTCTGGCACCTTTTTTTCTTCTTTTAACTCCTCAACTGCTACTGGATAAGCTGGATTCTTATCTAAAGTAATGACACGAGGAGTGGATACATGCGAAAAAGCCAAGGCTTTTTTGAAAAAGCGCTTGGCTGATTTGGAATTTCTATTTTTACTTAAGTAAAAATCAATGGTATTCCCTTCTGAATCAACTGCACGATACAAATACATCCATTGTCCTTTTACTTTTATGTATGTTTCATCTACTCTCCATGAGTCATTGGTCTGCTTGAGATGACACCGTATTTTCTTATTCAACTCAGGACCATATTGATAGACCCAACGCATAATCGTTGTGTGAGCCATCGACAGGCCACGCTCTTCCATCATTTCCACCATATCACGAAAACTTAGGTTGTATCGTAGGTACCATCTCACTGTAAGAAGGGTGATTTCAGGCTGATAATGTTTCCATTTGAACAAATTTTGGTTTTCCATACTGATTATGCCCATTTTTTAAGAATAGTAGTATCAGTTTGGAGATTAATTGCAAAATGTTCGAGGTTTTTGCACCAGAACCGATTCCACAATTGATGTGACTGCTCATCATACAAAACGCTCCGGGCCCCGCCCATACGCCGCTAAAGGGGCTTATACTTTTCTTAATGCAGATCAAGTTTATTTTTTTGAACAAACTCCTTCATGTACATTCTATTTTGTTTTTCAAGCATTCCTGATATTTGTTCCGTCCAGCGATCCTTACGTTTACCGCTTGTTCTTCTTTCATAGTAGTTTGAAATCAGTTCATCATACTCCTTAAGTTGTCCTAAATATAATCCAATATCTTGTTCATATACATCTTTATGGTAAATGTGTTCAATAGACAGCCGCGGTTTTGGGTCCGGTACTTGTGCAGGGTAACCAATAGCCATTCCAAACAAAGGCATTACCCTTTGAGGTGTTTTCAATAATTTTTTTACTTCTTCGAGATTATTCCGAATACCGCCAATATAGCAAATTCCCAATCCCATTGATTCAGCGGCAATCGCGGCATTTTGTGCCGCAAGCGATGCATCAATGAGAGCTACCATAAACTTTTCGGTACTTTCAATTGCAGGTATCACATTTTTGTTTTCTTGTTTTCCAATTAACTCATGACGGTATAGATCTGCGCAAAATACAAAAAAATGACCATTATTTTCAACGTAATGTTGGTTACCTGCAAGCTCTGCCAGCTTTTTCTTGATTTCCTTATCTTTAATGCCAATAATCGAGTAAGCTTGAATAAAACTCGATGTTGCGGCCGCTTGTGCACAAGAAACAATGGTATTAATTTGTTCGTCGTTTAGCGGCTTATCCTCAAATTGGCGGATGGAGCGGTGGTTGAGTATAGTTGAAATCACTTCATTCATAACAATCTTCCTTCCTATTTTTATTCACAGTCATAAGGTGTTCAATTAATTAAAAATTAATTGTTGCATATAGGATGCTCTAAGCTCTTCTTAAATTTTAGAAAAAAACTATATCAGCTAGTTCAACTCGATTGTTAGGTCCAAAAGGTTGTTGATTAGCGGTTGTATCCAAAAAGGATAGAATTGTTTTACGGCGTACTTTTATACAATCCCTGTTCGTTATATCACAAATCAAGTGTGTTTTAACCCCTGATTAATGCCAAACCGAAATTCGCACAGGCATATGAATACCAGATCTGGTAAGTGAAGTTTTCTTCACTTTTGTCATACTCCTCCCTCCATTGATAGGAAGCTATCAAAAAATGAACTCAATTTTACGTTTAACGATTTCCACATCCATCTTGATCCTTGAGATCATCTCTTCTTAACCAGCAAAAGATATTTGCTTCTCTGACCAAAAAGCAATCTTTACTTCTATCCATTTGCTCATCGAAATCATAGATGTGTACCTATTAATGAACAAGAATTTGGCCTTATTGGATTGAGGGCTACCCCACATTCCCGGGATAATTGGGTTTTAATATTGCAAAATTGTTTCCTCCAAGATACTTTATTTTCTTGTTTAATATATTTATACTATCTTCAACCATATATATTTGCTACTGCTATTACGATTCTTTTTAACGTTTTTCAGTTTGGATTTTATGAAGCCTTGAAGTGTAGATTTATTAAAGCTCCTTAAAGGAGCAAAAATATGGATTCTTTCAAATATTTGGTTAATCTTTTATAATTAGAATTCTTTCATTCTTTTCAACCATTGATCTTTAAAAAAGTGAAAAGATTGGATTGGTCTATCTGTAAATGATGACTTGCAGTAAGTATATTTTCCTCTTAGATATCAATGCATCTTTACTATCCAGCAGAGCATTTTTTATTAAATTCTTTTTAAACACACTTTTTTATGCCCTCTGTAAAAATTGGAGAAGTTCTTTATAAAGACCATGAAATAATATCATAAGACCGCCCTCAAGCAGTTTTGAAGTTTGCTGGCACCTGTTTTTCTAGTATCCGCATGTACTCTTATGTAATGATAAATCAAGCTTTCTTGCTTCCTAGTGTTTTCTTGTAATTTGTAATTTTAAAAATTTGGGCACTAAGCTAGGCACCTTTAACCATTTAAGTGAATAACAAACAAACCTTATAAGAAACGTTTATTTCTTTTTTTACTTACAGCTTTTTTTAAATATTATTTGTACATTGTAAAAAAGAACAGCGAAAATCCGCTGTTCTACTTAAAAAAATTAAATGCCATTTTTGTATTGGAATCAATTAAGTCCATGAATCCTTTTTGTGAAGTTTTAAATTGATTTAAAGCCTCTTCACGAATCTTTTTTTGCTGTTCTGTAGTATTTTTAATTGATTGTAGGAACTGCTCTTGTAACTGATTTAAATTTAAACTTTCTTTATATGGAGTGAAGGTTATCTGTTGAATGCGGTCGTTGATATCATCCAGTTGTGCATTCCATTTTTCGAAAGATTCGCTTGTTTCTTCACCGTAAACATTTTGAATGTTTTGCTTTACGCAGTCGCGAACTTCTCCAATTATTTTTTTCTGTTCTGCTTGGATTGACCCCAATTCACCAGCAATTTTCTCCAATGATTCTTTTTGACTTTTAAATGCTTGAAGCAAAAGATTTTCTACTTCTTTTTGAGAAGCGGTCACCTTGTCCAAACTGTTTGTCCAAATGTTTAATAGAGATTCACCAAAATTAGAAACGAAGTCATTGTTTAATTCCATTATAAAAAACCTCCAATTCATATATAACCATATATGTAAATTACACCTATATGAGGAGTTTGTCAAATAATAATTTTTTAATGTATTTGTTACTTCTTCTTTATAATTTTACGTTATCTTTATTTATAATTAATTGGGTAGCCTAAGTGTTTGCAAAATGGAATTAATAGAGGAGACCAATAAATGACTCAAAACTTTGACATGTTTGCAATGTGGAAAAATTATTTTAACCAGTCTAGTACCCTAATTGATGAAAAAATGAAAGAACAAATTCCACCCCAGGTCATAGGGCAGCTCTTAGATATGTATCTTCTGTACCATAAAATGCTAAATGAAACAACAGAACGTTATTTGGAGCAGATGAGTGTCCCAACCCGTAAAGACATTTCAAAAATCTTTTCCCTTATCGTCAATGTGGACACAAAAGTTGATGACATAGAAAATCTTTTGGAAGAAGTGGGAGCTAAACAAATAAACTCTGCAGAACTGCAATTCAAAATTGAAAATTTTGAAAAAAAACTAGAAAGTGTAGACGCTAAACTTAATCAAATCCTTACTCAAGTAAATTATCTAATCGAAGTTAATAATAAAAATGCTGCAGAAACCAACGAAGCTACAGAGGTCATAGCGGCTGACGATAACAAAGGAGTCGCAAATATTACCACGGCTGCCAATAACAAAGAAGTGACAAAGATCACTCCGGCCGCAAAAAACAGGAGAACATCAAAGAACAAAGTATCTGCCAATAACAAAAGAGCAGCAAGTAACAAGGATGATTAAAACATCCTGTTATTCCAGAGTCCGTTAATAGATGATTCCATTAACAAACACAATTTCATCTTATTGGTTTCAAAGAGATTCGTTAAATTGGAAAAAAACTGTTGAGGGTGGAAGTTTAAAAGATTGAAAACATATTTTATTCGGGACCGACTGGAATCGAGCCCACGAGACCCCACATAGAACGTCCTTTTTCTAACTACATCATGATGTTCATCTAAGTTGTTTATTATTTTCATTGCGTTCCATTATAAAATACATCAATTGTCCAAAAAAGCTACCAAAAACAACAATGAACATCCATATAGTCCTGTTGAAATAGTTAAAATAGATTTGAGTAGAAATTTTTCTTAAACATGTAATCATAATTACTATGTCAACAATAAGGGCGATAAAAGGAAAAACACTTGATAATATTTGCATTAATTAAACATTCATCTCCTAAACTAACATTGATACATAATGAAGTTAGTTTGTAAAAGTTATTACCACAGCATGACTATATCCTATACCGAATGAATCCAATCGGAAATGTCACTTATAACATGTTTATCGACATGTTGTGCAACCTTATACTCTTTTTTCGCTTTTCGTATCTCTCCATAAATAGAAGGCATAAAAGCATGATTCAGGTTCGGATAAAGTTTAAAGGTTACATTTGGCATATCCCCTAATAATTTTTTGTATCCATTAAAATCTTTTTCCACTGATACATGAAAATCTTTCTCTCCTTGCAAAATTAATACTGGCTTATTCAATACCTTTAGATATTTGGCTGATGGATGCTCGCCCATTTCTTTGAAGTAGTAGGCTCTAACATGTTTTCCTAAAACTACGGTTGATTTTGCTTCTTCATCACTTAGATTATAGATGTTGTCAAGTTTTGATGATAGTGATGCTATTTGTTTCTTAGCAATCACTTTTAAAAGCTTATTCAATGAGTTTAAAATATCGTTATTTTGATCCATTATAATTTCTTCAAATTCACGTGGAGAACCACCCATAATAATGATTCCAGTAAAATTCCACCTTCTGCATCAATTCGCGGAGCTAACATCCCGCCTAAACTATGACCAACAACAAATATTTTGTTTAAATCCATACGTGAATCTTTTCGTAAAAAATCAGCTGCAAGAATGGCATCTTCAATAGTTTCTTCTTTAACTGATAACGTAGGATCATTTCTCATTTCTTTACCGTATACTAATGTTCTCTTGTCATATCGTAGTACTGCAATTCCTTTTTCCGACAAGCCTTCGGCAAGGTCCTTAAAAGGATAAATGTTTCCGACTTTTTCATCCATGTTACTTGGACCAGAGCCATGAACCAATACAACCGAAGGAAACAATCCATTCGTTTTATTAGGAATGGTCAATATTCCATTAAGAGGGAACTTTGTTTCAGCACCTATAGTAATTTTTTCATCGGCCACTGTAATTACCTCCTAAATTTTCCTTAAGTTTATCAACGATGCTTTTGTATTTTGGTTCATTGTGCAAAAGGGAAAAAGCAGGATTCTCTGCAACACTTTGTAATATGCTTTCCTTTATTATCTTTTCGTCTCTGGGCGCTTCAATATCATAATCCTTGAGCCAGTCATCTATGCTGTCAAAAAAGGTATCACCTTTCAATTTGTAGGGTAAAAGTGATGTCGTGCAAATGTACGAGTAATTTTCGAGCATTTTAAGTGCATTTTCCAAATTGTTTTGCATCGTATAACCTTGTGCGGCTGCTAAATAAAGCAGGCACATCAAATTAGGGTCTAATTTTTCAACTTCAAAGATTTTAGAAATTTGTATAAAACGGTTAAGTGCCTGCTCAAACTTTTCAGGTTGATCGGCAATCCATATCAAATATGACTGTGCTGGTCCAAGAAGACCACGCAGATTCTGATAAAGACTAATCTGTAAAACAGATTTTGCTTTCTCCATATTTCTGATCATTTGATAAGCATTGGCGAGCAAAATGTTATCACTTATGGGTGGTTTCATTGTTTCGTCAAGTAATTCCAAAGCTTCCAGCGGTTGATTCATAGATATACGACATAATGCTTCTATGGAGTTTGCCTGTTTAGCTATCCAAACATCATCGCTTTCCGTTTTAATACGAACACACAAGTCAGCAATTTCATGTAATAGTGCTTCCTGTTTTTCTTTTTCCTTTTCAAGCATGTAGTGATTTAACAATAATACAGCCATTCGCAGCAAAAGGGGGAAACAGGCAAAATACTTCTTTATAACCCCACGGCATTCATAAAGAACTTCATCAAAAGGCTTACGACTAAATTCCGCGGCCAGTTGGTGATATGTTTTATTTATATCTTCCTTCGACATTTGAGGTAGATAACCAATGAGTTCATCAATACTAGTGTTAAAATAGGTTGCTAATTGTGGAAGCAGGGTTATATCCGGATAGCTCTGAGCCGTTTCCCATTTAGATACGGAAGCCTTCGATACACCGATATACTCAGCAAGTTTATCCTGTGTGATGCCTTTTTCTTTTCTTTTTGCTGTAATAACTTTTGCAATATTTATTTCTCTCATCATTTTCACTCCCTTTATTACTATTAAAATGTATTTTACCGACAATTCCAATGGAGTTATACTTTATTTTGGTTGATGAAATCAACCATTAGGAAACCATGTATTCACAAAAAACCTATTCATCATTGTGAATAGGTTTTTTTGTTTATGTTTCTTCTAATTAAAATGATCTACTTGGAAGACTTCATCGTTACAAATGAACAATAAAGGTAACACCAGCAATACGCCAATTTACAACGTTAAGAAATTTCCAAAATAAAAGCGAACTAAAATGAAAAATGAGCGCTTATTCATGTTCCGGGATTGCGCCGGATTGCTGAAGAAAGAAAAACAACGTTGATTTATTAACGATGTATAAAATCATGCATAATAGAGAAGATTGTGAAGCGAACGAAAGGTTGGTTTATTAACTTTTTTTAAATCTATCCGGCTCCTAAAATTCACTGATTATGTAAAATAGTTCTATATACCATAAAAAGGCTAGCTATATTAAGCTAGCTTTTTAACCTCATGGCGTTTTTCTATACGCTTTTCAATTTTTTCGATTGCTTGTTTATCTTTAAGTAATTCTTGCTTATTCTCTTTTATTAACTCTTCAAATGATTTTTTATACTTACGCATTATAACACTCTTTTCTTTTTTAGATGGGTCTATTATAACATATCTGAATAATAAAATAATTCTGTTAGTTAAAAATAATAGAAAAATTATTTTGAATAATATTTTTGCTAATTAATTACCGACAAGCTTAATTATATAAATTAAAGTTGAGTGTATAATACACCCGCAATTCAACCCATAATATCCTACATTCCTATTGAACAAACCTACCATTTAACTGGATTAAAGACCAAGAAAAAATGGACTGCTGAAACAGTCCATCGTTGTTCAATTCTTACGCCCGTTTTCGGAAGATAGATGATAAGGGAATGCACCCATTAACAAGTTAAGGAACTTCTAATAAGCAACTGTAACGCGGCATCTTAACCTCTTGAAATATTTTTATAAGCGCATTAAATATCCAGTTTACGTGTACCAAGCGATTTCACCATTTCAGGATCCCTATGTGAAAAGAATAGGCTTTCTTTCGTGTCTAACGTAGCAATTTTATCCATATCGTTATGATTTAATTCAAAGTCAAAGATATTGAAGTTTTCAATCATTCTTTCTTTGCGAACAGTCTTCGGAATCATAACGACTCCTCTTTGCGTTAACCAACGTAAAACCACCTGGGCAACGGATTTATTATATTTCTCGGCTATTAATAATAAAGTTTCATTCTGGAACATGTTGTTTCTCCCTTCGGTAAAGGGACCCCAGGATTCAATCTGAACATTGTTTTCTTTCATAAATTTCGCACTTTCAATTTGCTGGCAGAAAGGATGTGTTTCAACCTGGTTTACGGTAGGAGTTACTTCATAATGAATAATCAAATCAATCAGACGATCGTTTTGAAAGTTACTCACCCCCGATTGCCCTAATTTTCCCATCATGATACAATTCCTCCATCGCACGCCAAGAACCATACACATCGCCAAATGGCTGATGAATTAAATACAAATCCAAATAATCCAGTTGCAGTCTTTCCAGAGATTTTTCAAATGCTTTCTTTGTGCGTTCATAGCCTGTATCCTGAACCCATAACGTCTATTGCGCCAATATTTTCTTCCAATCTCTCCAATTTACAAGTCCCAGGAATCGGAACAATCCATGACCTCTGGGCAAGTACCCATGCAAGAGAGATTTGAGCCGGTCTTGCGTTCTTCTCTGCAGCAACCTTCTTTATTAATTCCACAAGAATCTGATTTGCCTCAAGATTTTCTGATTGAAAGCGAGGCTGCTTGCTACGAAAGTCGTCGCTACCGAATGTGGTATTCTTATCAATGGTTCCAGTAAGGAATCCTTTGCCCAGTGGTGCAAATGGAACAAACCCAATTTCGAGTTCTTCAAGAGTAGGTAGTAGTTCATTTTTAGGATTTCTCCACATCATGGAGTATTCACTTTGAACTGCAGTAAGTGGCTGAACCGCATGTGCACGACGAATCGCTTCCACCCCTGCTTCAGAAATTCCCCAATGTCTGATTTTACCTTCCTTGATTAGGTCTTGTACGACTCCAGCCACTTCTTCTATTGGCACATTTGGGTCAACACGATGCTGATAATAGATGTCAATTGTTTCAATTCGAAGTCGTTTAAGCGAGCCTTCAACTGATTTACTAATGGTCTCCGGTTTGCTATCAAGCACTTGTTTTCCATCTTCCATTTTAATGCCAAATTTAGTTGCGATGAGCACCTTTCCTTTAAATGGAGCAAGTGCTTCACCTACCAACTCCTCATTGTGATGATTCTTCCCATAAACTTCAGCAGTGTCGAAGAAATTAACACCGCGTTCAACCGCAGCATGGATTAAAGAAATCGCATCTTTCTTTTCTGGTAGCGGTCCAAAACTCTGGCTCATCCCCATACAACCTAACCCAACTGCAGAAACTTCTAAACCACTTTTCCGCAATTTACGTTTTTGCATTATTTTTCTTCCTCCTACTTTTATTAACTATTTGCGCTGTTCCTGTTTCTTATTTCCATTTCTGTACAGCTAAGGCATTTGTTCCATCACCGTTTTTTTCCACTGCAGGAGCTTTTTATTAGAATATCGATTTTAGATAAAGATTTATTTAGGCTATATAATTCTTCTTTTGTTAATTCTATATCTGCCCCGCCTACGTTTTCCTCTAATCTTTGTAACTTTGTTGTGCCTGGTATTGGAATAATAATGGTTTTTGAGCCATTTCCCATGCTTGAGATGACAGCAATCGCCACCGCGACCGAAACAACCCCAATCCAACATGCCATAACTTGCATCCTTATTATGCAACAGATGAAATCACCACTGGTATCACAAGTGTCAAATGATTGCATAATCCTCTCACAGCCATTAACGCAAAATGTGAAAAACATTATAATGGGACCATCACGGATGTAGAAAACAAAGGAGGATTTTATGTTTGAAGAATTATATAGACAAAGAGTTGAACTCGCCAAAATCATAGAGGGTCACATAGGACAGGACGGTTCTCACATGACTGCGGTACCGTCTTTATTTTTCTCCCGCTACTCTAATGAAACTGGACCAAATTACGGAGTACACAAGCCTTTCTTATGTATTGTCGTTCAGGGGATGAAGGAGGTATTACTGTCAGAGGAGCGTTTTCAGTACGGTCCTGCCGATTACCTTGTTGCATCCGTGAACTTGCCCATTACTGGAATCGTCACGGAGGCTAACTCCCAAGTTCCGTATTTAGCTCTCAAACTTGAATTTACGGCGACCCAGATCTTAAACGTTTTACGTGAATCTCAAATGGCAGTTGACAAGAAAAAAATGCAAAACGAGGTATGTTGGTCAGCAAAATAGAGCCATCTCTATTGGACGCTGTAACCAGATTGGCTCGTATGCTGGAAAATCCCAAGAATATCCCGGTACTCGCTCCACTAATCAAGAAGGAAATCATCTACAGGGTTTTGCAAGGAGAACATGGGGGGATGTTGAAACAAAAAGCAATAGAAGGAAGTTCTACCAATCAAATCAGTGACGTAATTGAACATATCATGAATAACTATGAAAAGTCTTTTAAGATTGAGGAACTTGCGGAAAAAGCAAATATGAGTGTTTCTTCACTTCATCGGCACTTTAAAGAAGTTACCGCGATGAGCCCAATTCAATTCCAAAACAACTTAGACTTCAAGAAGCCCGGAGCCTGTTGTTATCGGAATCAGCTGATGCTGCTGATGTTGCATTCCGGGTTGGCTAAGAAAGTCCATCACAATTCAGTCGTGAATATTCGCGCAGGTTTGGTTTACCACCTAAAGAAGATATAAAGCGCCTGAAGAAGGACTATGACGAAACGATAAACGCATGATGTCCTACCAATGTGTAGATGCTTTTCCGAAATTATAAACCAAAATGATAGTTGTTTTGCCTTCGTTTTTGGCATATAAAAGCGCTTATATTAATTTAGGATTTTAATATGTTATAAACTTTTTAAACATTCTCGAAATCCTTATAGGGTACAGAATAAAACAGGCACCATCCAAAAATGATGGTACCTGCTGCTGTTTCGTTTGTTACGTAACGGAATTATTCAATTTAAACAATCTATTAGGATAGAAGAATTTTTTACACCATTAAGTATTTGTCGACTTCACGTGCGACTTCACGGCCTTCGTTGATCGCCCAAACGATGAGGCTTTGTCCTCTTCTGGCATCGCCTGCAGCGAACACTCCTTCAACGTTTGTTTTGAACTCACCGTAGGCAGCTTGAACCTTTTGGTTGACTGCTTTTACACCGAATTGGGTTAACAATGGCTGCTCTGTTCCCTCAAAACCAATTGCAATAAACACAAACTGGGCTGGCCATACTTTTTCAGTGCCTGGGATTTCTTTAAAATAAAAACGGCCATTTTCATCCTTAAGTTTCTCCATTTGGATGGTGTGAAGCTCTTTCAGATTCCCATTATCATCAGCAATGATTTTCTTCGTTTGAATCGAATATTGACGAGGATCTTCCCCAAATTTCGCTTCAGCTTCCTTATATGCATAGTCCATTGTAAAAACGTTCGGATATGCTGGCCATAAATTATTAGAAGTCCGTTCCACAGGTAATTGCGGATGCTTACCAAATTGAACAACACTGTTACATTTTTGACGAAGCGCTGTTGCCACACAGTCGGCACCTGTATCTCCACCACCAATTACGATGACGTCTTTCCCTTCTACATCGATAAATTGGCCATCTTCAAAATTTGGATCTAGTAGACTTTTAGTCGCTAGCGTCAAATAGTCCATCGCAAAGTGAATGCCCTTTGCTTCACGGCCTTCAATCACTAAATCACGCTGCTTTTGAGCACCTGTGCAAAGGATAACGGCATCGAATTGTTCTTGAAGTTCTGCAGCTGTGATATCTTTGCCCACTTCTGTATTTGTAACGAAGTCGATACCTTCTTGAGTCAATAAACGAATCCGGCGTTCTACGACTTCTTTCTCAAGCTTCATGTTCGGAATTCCATACATCAACAAGCCGCCAGGACGGTCTGCCCGCTCAAAAACAGTTACTGAGTGACCTGCTTGATTAAGCTGATCAGCAGCAGCCATTCCTGCAGGGCCGGAACCGATAATCGCTACTTTTTTCCCAGTCCGTGAAGCTGGAATCCTTGGTGTGATCCATCCGTTTTCAAAACCTTTATCAATAATCGCTTGTTCAATATTCTTGATAGTTACCGCCGGGTCGGAAATTGCCACCGTACATGAACCTTCACACGGAGCCGGACAAACCCTTCCTGTAAACTCAGGGAAATTATTCGTTTTCATCAGGCGATCAAGTGCTTCCTTCCAGCGACCGCGATAAACCAGATCATTCCACTCCGGAATCAGGTTGTGAATCGGACAGCCAGATGTGGCCCCTTGAATCTCCATGCCGATATGGCAGAAAGGAGTGGCGCAGTCCATGCACCGCGCCCCCTGTATACTTAACTTTTCATCAGAAAAAGGAACTTTATGCTCTTTCCAGTCGTTTAGGCGTGTTAGAGGATCTCTTTCTCCGACTTTTTCACGAGCATATTCCATAAATCCAGTTGTTTTCCCCATTTTGCTTTTCCCCTTTCTTAGCGGATTGCAGCTTCCTGCTGTTTAGATGGTTTTGGTAATGCTCCGGAATTCGCTAAAAAGGCGCTCATAACGGCATCTTCTTCCGATAAGCCTGCTAGTTTTTGCTCCTCGATCAATTGGATCATCCGTTTATAATCCTTTGGAATGACTTTGACAAATTTTCTGACACACTCTTCCCAGTTTTCGAGAACACAGCTTGCCTTGTTACTTTCAGTATAACGGAAATGGTTTTCGATTAATGTTTTTAGCTCATCCTGATCGGAAGGACTTGATACCGATTCAAATTCAATTAATTCTTGGTTACATAAATGCTTGAATGCATCCTTGTCTTCCGAAAGCACGTAGGCAATCCCGCCGGACATTCCAGCTCCGAAGTTTTTACCAACATCCCCTAAGATAACCACACGTCCACCTGTCATATACTCACAGCCATGGTCTCCAATTCCTTCAACAACTACATTTACGCCACTGTTACGAACGGCAAAACGTTCTCCGGCACGTCCGTTAATATAGGCTTCACCGCTAGTTGCCCCGATAAAGGCGACATTTCCGGCGATCACATTTTCACCTGAAGCGATCTTCGTATGTTCATCTGCTCTAACGATGATTTTTCCGCCTGACAGACCTTTACCAACATAATCGTTCACGTCTCCAGTAAGATCAAGAGTCATTCCTTTCGGTACAAAGGCTCCAAAGCTTTGTCCCGCAGAACCGGTAAACCTTAAAGTAATCGTATCCTCCGGAAGTCCTTCTTCACCGTAGCGTTTGGAAATTTCACTTCCGACAATCGTACCTGTTACGCGGTTAACGTTCGTAATTGGGAAGCTGACATCGACAGGTGTTCCCTGCTCTAATGCCGGTTGAACAGCCGGCAGAATGTGTTTGATATCAAGAGTTTCATCAATTCGATGATTTTGCGGACGTTTAAAGGTGCGCACTCCTTCAGGCTTGTGAAGTAAAGCAGTTAAATCTAAATGCTGAGCCTTCCAATGGGCTTTTGCTCGTTCACTTACAGCTAGAACATCCGTGCGGCCAACCATTTCCTCAACTGTTCTAAAACCAAGCTCCGCCATGATCTCTCGTACTTCTTGTGCAACAAAGCGCATAAAGTTAACGATATAATCAGCTTCACCGGTGAACTTTTTGCGAAGCTCAGGGTTTTGAGTGGCAATTCCAACCGGACATGTATCCAAATGACAAACACGCATCATGACACAGCCAAGGACCACAAGCGGTGCAGTCGCAAAGCCATATTCTTCTGCTCCTAGTAAGGCTGCCATGACAACATCCTTACCTGTCATTAATTTACCGTCTGTTTCAAGTACTACGCGGTCACGCAAACCATTTAACATAAGCGTTTGGTGTGCCTCTGCTAATCCAAGCTCCCAAGGCAATCCGGCATGCTGAATGCTCGTTTTCGGTGATGCACCAGTTCCACCATCGTATCCACTGATGACAATTACATCGGCTACCGCTTTAGCTACGCCGGCAGCGATGGTTCCTACGCCACCTTTTGAAACAAGCTTAACGCTGATTCGTGCATCACGATTAGCATTTTTCAAATCATGGATCAGCTGAGCCAAATCCTCGATGGAATAAATGTCATGGTGCGGCGGCGGTGAAATTAAGCTGACACCAGGTGTTGCCCCACGCACGTCGGCAACCCATGGATAAACCTTTTTACCCATTAATTGACCGCCTTCCCCAGGCTTTGCACCTTGTGCCATTTTAATTTGTAGCTCTTCGGCATTCACTAGATAATGACTCTTTACACCAAAACGGCCGGAAGCAATTTGTTTAATCTTACTTCCTCTGTTGTCGCCATTTTCATCTAATACAAAGCGGCTTGCATCTTCCCCGCCTTCACCCGAGTTGCTTTTTCCGCCTAAACGGTTCATGGCAATCGCTAATGTTTCATGCGCTTCCTTACTAATTGATCCAAAGGACATCGCACCTGTTTTAAATCGGCGGACTATCGAATCAACTGATTCTACTTCTTCAATTGGCAAAGCTTGTCTGGAACCATTAAAGGAGAATAGGTTGCGTAAAAAGCCCAGTCTTTCTTCATTCGCAAGATCCGAATATTTTTTAAATAAGTCATAATCACCGTTGCGGCAAGCCCATTGTAAAGTATGGATCGTGCCTGGATTGAACGCATGGTGTTCACCATCATGTCTCCATTGGAAGTTACTTCCTGAATCTAATGTCTTGTCAGTCGATTCATATGCTTCCGTATGGCGCTGCTTCGCTTCTTCTGCGATAGTTTCTAAACCAATTCCGCCAAGCTGAGAGACTGTTCCAGTGAAGTAACGGTCAATCACATCTGAGCTGATCCCAACTGCTTCAAAAATTTGCGCCCCACGGTAACTTTGAACCGTTGAAATACCCATTTTCGACATGACCTTAACAACACCCTCGGTCATCGCGTACACGTATTTTTCAACCGCTTCTTGATAGGTGAACGGTAAAGTTCCTTCCTGAACCGCTTCCTGATAAGTAGCGAATACAAGATAAGGGTTAATCGCATCAACGCCATATCCAAGCAGCACGGAGAAATGATGTACTTCTCTTACTTCCCCTGTTTCAACAATAATGCTGGCCATCGTTCTTAATCCTTCACGAATCAAGTGCTGATGAAGGGCGCTCGCTGCCAAAACGCTAGGAATGGCCGCTTCATTTTCATTCAGGTTACGGTCAGACAGGATAATCAAACTAGTACCTTCCGCAATCGCTTCGTCTGCTTGACGGCAAACTTCGTTCAAGCTGTTCTCTAAATTCTCAGTGAACAAGATGTCGATCACTTTACTCTTAAATGCTTTGCTACTCTTTAATTCTTCAAGCTGGCTGTTTGTTAGGATAGGTGTCTCCAACTGAATCCGACGGCAATTTTCTGCTGATGGATGAAGTAGATTTCCTTCCGCTCCTAGATAAGAAATCGTTGAAGTAACGATTTCTTCACGAATAGAGTCAACCGGCGGATTAGTTACTTGGGCAAATAATTGCTTAAAGTAGTTAAATAAATTCTGCGGACGATCTGACAATACCGCAAGCGGCATATCATTTCCCATCGCACCAAGCGGATCCTTGCCTTCACTAACAGCAGGAAGGATATATTTTTGAATATCCTCATACGTATAGCCGAAAGCTTTTTGGCGAGTAAGTAAATCTGCAGGAACTTCTCCTTTGGATTCTATTTTTTCTTCCAAGCGAAGAAGCTGTTCATCCAGCCATTGCTGATACGGCTGTTCCATTGCCAACTGGGATTTAATTTCCTCGTCAGAAATAATTCTTCCCTCTTCTAAATCAATCAATAGCATTTTTCCTGGGCTCAGGCGCTCTTTGTATAACACCTTCTCTGGTTCAACATCAATGACGCCAACCTCTGATGAAAAAATAATATAATCATCGTCTGTAACGTAATAACGGGCCGGACGAAGACCGTTCCGATCCAAAATAGCCCCAATTTGTTTTCCGTCGGTAAAAGAAATTGCAGACGGTCCATCCCAAGGCTCCATTAAGGAACTGTGATATTCATAGAAAGCTCTCTTTTCCTCTGTGATATGAGGATTTTCAGACCATGGCTCAGGAACAAGCATCATCGCTGCGTGCGCTGGTTTTCTTCCAGCAAGAACCAAGAATTCAAGTGCATTATCTAAAATGGAGGAATCACTTCCATCGGTGTCAAGGATTGGCAGTACTTTTTCCAAATCGGATCCAAACGCCTCAGAAACGAATTGACTTTCACGCGCCTTCATCCAGTGAATATTCCCTTGAAGGGTATTAATTTCGCCGTTGTGAATTAAATAACGGTTTGGATGTGCTCTTTCCCAGCTCGGAAATGTGTTCGTACTAAAGCGTGAATGAACTAAAGCAAACGCAGAGACAAAATTCTCATCCTGTAAATCCAAATAGAATTGATCGACTTGTTCAGGTGTTAATAGCCCTTTGTAAACGATGGTCCTGCTCGAAAAACTTGCAAAATAAAACCGGTATTCGGATTCCTTTGCCCAATTTTCTGATTGCTTCCGAATCACGTACAACTTTCGTTCAAATGCTAGTGAATCCGTACTATTTTCGTTGGTACCAACAAACAACTGGCGAACGACAGGACAGCTTTCCTGTGCTGTTACCCCGATATTTTCGGCATTGACAGGAACTGTTCTCCAGCCAAGCACTGTTTGCCCCTCTTTTTCGACCAATTTATTAATATAGGTTTCTATTTTTCCCCGTTCCGCATCATCCTGTGAGAAGAACAACATCCCTACGCCGTATTTCCCTTGTTCAGGTAAGTTCATAGTTGAACATTCTTGGCGGAAAAATAAATCCGGGATTTGAACCATAAGTCCCGCGCCATCGCCTGTAAGCGGATCACTCCCCTGTCCGCCGCGATGGTCCAATTGACAAAGCATTTTTAGTCCTTTTGCCACAATATCATGCGTGGCATTCCCTTTGATGTGCGCATATAAACCAATTCCACAGGCATCATGTTCAAATTCAGGACGGTAGAGACCTTGTGCTTTAGGTAGTTGATGATACGTCATATAAAATCTCTCCCTGTTGATTATTGTCGAAATATTGCATATAAACTCATTTTAGGTTACCTTAATGATACAAACAATATATAATTTATATTAAATTAATCTAATTTTTATATGAATAAAAGGAGGATCAAAAATGGAGCTTCGTCAATTACGTTACTTTGTTGAAGTTGCCGAACGGCAACATGTGACAGAGGCGGCTGAAAATCTAAACGTTGCACAATCAGCCGTAAGCTATCAAATTACAAAACTAGAAGAGGAGCTAGGCGTTAACCTATTAGAACGGGTCGGAAGAAATATTAAGGTTACACAGATCGGATCTATTTTTTTACAATATGTAAAAAGTGCCTTAAAAACGATGGAAGAAGCAAAGGAAAAAATAGACGAATACCTCGATCCCCAAGCAGGAACGATTAAAATCGGTTATCCGACAAGTCTCGCCAGATATTGGCTTCCAACTGTTATATCAGCTTATAAGAAAGATGTACCAAATGTTAACTTCCATTTGCGTCAAGGCTCCTATGCCTACTTAATCGATGCGGTGAAAAACGGTGAAATCGATTTAGCTTTTCTCGGCCCTGTCCCCATGAAGGATTCGGACCTAGAGGCGAAAATCTTATTTATGGAAAATATCGTTACCTTGCTTCCAAGTCATCACCCCTTGGCTGATCGAAAAAGTCTGTCTCTAAGTGAGTTGCGTACAGATCCATTCGTTTTATTTCCAAAGGGGTACGTCCTTCGAAAAATTGCTGTAGAGGCCTGTCATGAGGCTGGCTTTAAGCCCAACATTACGTCCGAAGGAGAGGATATGGATGCTTTAAAGGGACTCGTTTCCGCAGGAATCGGCGTTAGCCTATTACCAGAGAGCACTTTCTATGACTCTATTCCCCGATTCACAGTCAAAGTACCGATTGAAACACCAAAGGCGATGCGTACAGTTGGCGTCATTATTCCAAAACATAGAGACCTTGCACCATCCGAAAAGAATTTCTATGAATTTCTTATCCAATATTTCAAGATGTTGGATCAGTATAAATAATGAGTCTTGAAAAATAACGCAAACAAATTCACGTGAACTGCTGTTAACGGCATTATCCAAGCAATTGCCTTTCCGGGGACATGCTTGTGGTAATGCCTTTTTCTTTTGCTATTGTTTGAAATGAGTGGGAGGTAAACTGAATTCCCTGATCGCTGTGTTTAAAAAACCTTTTTCAAACAAAAAGGCGAGCAAGTCTTAAGAATCTTGCTCACCAGGTAGTTATACGATAAAACATTCGCTAAATTACAACGATGCAACAAACTTTAAAACCCTTTATCACCATTAAAAATAGAAATCTTTACAATGATCATTTACATTAAGGATTGCTGCATGCTTGTTTTGACCGGCAAAAGAATTATTATTTAGTACGAAATGTTTTTAATTCAGCATGTGTGCCAGGTACTTTTACAGCTCCAGACTTAATTTTATTTGTCCAGTCACTTACAGCTTTTTCAATGGCTGCTTTATTTGGAACATCCGGGTTAATTGGCGCTAAACCAACACCAGCTTCATTTAAACCATAAACTGTTGTTTTTCCGCCGGGGAAATTACCATTTTTCGTTTTAGTGGTAAGGTCTGTTACTGCATGGTCAACCCGTTTCATAGCAGAAGTAATAACAACATTTACTTGTTTTCCTCCTGCAGTTACAACACCTTCAGCGCTTTGGTCACTGTCTACACCGATTGCCCAAATTGCTTGGCTTGGATTTTTGGCTTTCCGATCACGAGCTTCCTTAAATAATCCGTTACCTGTTGCACCTGCAGCGGCAAATACAACATCATCACCTGATTGGTACATTCTAGAAGCAATTGCTTGCCCTTTTGCTGCATCAGTGAAGGTTGCAGCGTATTGAATATCTACAGTAGCATTGGGATTTACTGCTTTAACACCAGCAACAAAGCCTGATTCAAAACGTTCAATAACCGCACTTTCCATACCGCCAATAAAACCAATTTTATTTGATTTGGTGGTCATTCCGGCAACAATCCCCGCTAAGAATGAACCCTCATTTTCCTTAAATAGAATACTTGCAACGTTTGGTTCCTTCACTTCAGCATCAACGATTGCAAAATGAGCTTTTGGCTGTTGCTTAGCAATTTTATCAACATCATTTTGCATTAAGAAGCCAATACCATAAACTAGGTCAAAACCTTGTCGGGCAAGTGTGTTTAAGTTAGTTGCATAGTCCGCATCAGATTGGGATTGAAGATAATCATATCCGTTCTTGCCTTTTTGCAAATTGTTTGCTTTACCAAAGTCCTGAAGCCCTTTCCAAGATGATTGGTTAAAGGATTTGTCATCAATACCACCAATATCCGTAACCATACCAACTGTGAACCCTTTTGTTTTGTTTCCACCGGCATTATTATTATCAGTAGTCTTTCCACATGCACTTAATAATGTTCCGGTTGCTAGGAAAAGCGATAATGCCACACCAAATTTACGCTTTTTCAAGATATGTCCCTCCTAAATTTGTATAATAAGAAACAAGATTATTTCCGTTTTTAAAATTATTTCATGGAAACTAAACTTGTCTGCTTTAAAATAGTTTTCCAAGAGTAAGAAAAGTTCATCCATTTTATCGATGAACTTTTGTATTTTCGTTTTCACTCTCCCAACTATATTCGAACCAAAGAAAAAGAGCTGCCGCAGCAACTCATTGTAAGCAGTTGATAAAGTTCTTCCGCTTCGGAAGATGAATCAATATCAATAGTCCAATTACAACTTATAAATTAATACATAATTACCGGGTCCAATTAGGGCCACTCCAAGGACTACAGCAATCAAAATAAAGTTATATTCAAATCCTCCTTCGGTTAGCCAGAAGCCATTTTTACCATGGACGGTAAAAATAGCGTCAATCATCACGATAATGATCAGGATTGCCCCAAACCAGGTGAGTATACCGGCTGAAAATAGGATGCCGCCTATAAGTTCAAATACTCCTGCTAAAACGGCCCATGTTTTTCCGCCAGTCTTGATTCCAATCGTCCCTAAATATTCTCCAAACTTGACTGGACCGGGTCCACCAAACCAGCCAAATAATTTTTGCGCCCCATGCCCTACGAACGTCAGGCCAACAGCCAACCGAATAATCAGAAGTCCTAAATCTACCATTTCTACCCCTTCTTTCAAGAAAGTTAAACCCTCTAATAAGCTTTAAATAAAGTAATTGTATTCTTTTATACCTGCTGAAGTATGCGGGTTGCTTTATAAGTATTCCAATTGCTATAACTTCTTAGCAAGTTAGTTATGGCCTTAAGTTGTGACTATATTTTGCGAAAATGTGAATTTTCCACAAAATCGAGATAAAGGAATAACTTGGAAGAGCTTAACCAAGATTCCTCAATATTATCCAAAAGTAAGCAAAAAAGTGAAGAAGGACAAGCTAACTCAAGAAGGTCCATATTTAATGAACCTTTTGAGTTATCCTATCCCTTAAATTTACTGTTCATTTACGCGCGCCCTTTTAATAAAGAACGATAGAACTAAAGATACAAATGCGATTCCAGTTGCAACAATAAAGGCATCATTAATCCCATCAATTGTTGCTTGTTGCATTGTTTGACCGTAAATCCAATAGGCTGTAAGCTCTCTTCCTGCTGAATCCGGCAAGTGTGTTAAAGCTGATAGGCCTTGACCAAGCTGCGAGAAACTACTGGCTATAAAAGGATTGGAACTTGTGATGGTACTCCCATACTCACTATAATGTCCCCCTTGCCTTGTAGTCATTACAGTAACCAGGAATGCCGTACCAATACTGCCGGCAACTTGCCTTGCCGTATTGGAGGCAGCAGTCCCGTGTGCACCAAGTTGACGGGGTAATTGATTAAGACCTTCCGTCATGACAGTCATCATGATAAATGACATACCAAACATCCGCATGACATATAAAAGAAGGATATGTCCATAGCTGGTTGTCATACTCAGACTAGTAAATTGCCATGTGGTCAGTACAGTAATGGTTAAGCCAATTACCGCAAGCCATCTTGCACCGATTTTATCAAAAAGTGCCCCTGAAATTGGGGACATAATCCCCATCACAATGGCACCGGGAAGCATCAATAGTCCTGATTGTAATGCAGTATATCCGCGAATATTTTGCAAATAGATTGGAAGCAAAATCATTGCACCAAACATAGCCATATTAACAATCATACTAATAATAGTGGTTAAAGTGAAAATATCATATTTAAAGACCCGTAAATCAAGCATTGGCTTATCGGTAGTTAATTCACGCCAGACAAAAGCGATTAAAGAAATAATACCTATGATTAAAGAAGTTATAACTGTTGGACTGGTCCAGCCATCATTTCCTGCTTCGCTGAATCCATATAACAAGAAACCGAACCCTAAGGTTGAAAATAAAAATCCTGGAAAATCAAATTTAGGATTGGTTACTTTGGTTACGTCCTTCATCCATAGGAAGCTAAGAATTAAATCAAGTACTCCGATTGGAATGACAATGTCAAACAATAATCTCCATGAATAATGTCCAATAAGCCACCCGGATAATGTTGGACCGATTGCAGGAGCAAATATGATGACAATCCCCATGATCCCCATTGCCTTTCCACGCTTTTCAGGTGGAAACAACGCGAAAAAAACGGTCATCAAAAGGGGCATTATAATTCCGGCACCGCAAGCCTGGATGACCCTTCCGATCATTAGCATACTAAAGTTAGTTGATAATGAACAAACTAACGAACCTAATGTGAATAATAAAATAGCGGTAATGAATAGTTTCCTTGTTCCAAACTTTTCAATAAGAAATGCCGTTACAGGAATAGCGATCCCGTTTACTAACATATAACCTGTGGTGAGCCATTGTACTGTATTGGCTGAAACACCTAAATCATTCATAATATGTGGAATGGCCACATTCAGTAAGGTTTGATTAAGAATGGCAACAAACGCTCCAAGCATTAAAGCCACTAGAATTTTTCCTGTTCCTGAATCTTTTTCAGTTTCTGCAGCAGATTGTTTTTTCCGCTTGTTCAAGCTTTCTTGCGGCTGAACATCAGCTTCGACATATTCCAATACCGGTTCAGAATAAGCAAATTTCTCTTTTTCCTCTTCATTAATCATTTTCGTTAGAGATTTACTAGGTTTCTTATGATTTATTACCCTAAAATTTATTAATAGTAACAGCAAAATACCTAAAATAACATAAACCGTGATATATATTGACATATTATCACCTACTTATGAATTCGCACGGTTACGTTCATACCCGGCACGATTGCAATACCTTTATTATCATCAATGGATATTTTTACTGGGATGACTTGAGTCACTTTTGTGTAGTTTCCTGTATTATTTGAACTAGGTAATAGTGAAAATGTTCCAGCCGTTGCTAAGCCGATTTGTTGTACTTTACCTTTTAATGTGGTATTTGGGAAAGCATCAACATAGATATCGACATCCTGTCCAATTGCCACTTCATCAATATTTGTTTCATCTATATTTGCTGTAACCCATAAGTTATTAAAATCATATACCTTCGCCAGTTGTGTTCCTGCAGCAACAAATGAATTTTGAACTGCATTATTTTGTACAATGGTTCCCTGGGTTGGAAAAGTCACGTTTATATTTATGGGTTTTCCATTTACATCAGTTGCTGTAATGGTTCCAACTGTAGAATCCTTCGAAAAATTGTCACCAACATTGCCTTTCCATTCGATTAGTTTCCCGTTGGCAGGAGCTGCTATTGTCACTTGTTGTCCGGCTATTTGGGCATTATCCGTCGTTAAATAGTTAACCGCTCCATTATAATAGGCATAACCCCCGAAACCTCCACCGACTAATATTAGTAGAATAATAATGTTCAATAATAGTAAACGTTTAGTGCTCATTAGCTACTCTCTCCTTTCTTTTGTTTTTTCCTGCGTTTTCTTATTTCGTATAAGAAATAACACTTTCAGAAAAAATTATAAACAGTGAACATTTTAGTGTCAATAAATAAAATGACACGTTGTCATATGGATGTTGACAACTATTCCTAGGGCGATTATCATAAGTTTATGTTATTTGTGACAATATGTTGTTTGATAAAAGGAGTAAAATCAATGCCTAAACAAACCTTTTTTAATTTATCTAATGAAAAACAAAAATTATTAATAAATGCCGCTAAGAAGGAATTTTCAAGGGTTCCTTTATATGAGGCATCCATTTCAAATATTATCCAAGATGCTGGTATACCTAGAGGAAGTTTTTATCAATATTTTGAGGATAAAGAAGATGTCTTCTTTTTTTTATTAGATGAGTATTCCAAACGGAATCATGAGCGATTTATATCGATCATAAAAATTAACAATGGAGATTTATTTCAGTCCTTTATTGATTGGTTTAAATCCCTTCTTATCATCTTTGAAGAACCCGAAAATCGGCAATATTTAAAAAATGCCTTTTTAAATATGAATTATAAAACAGAAAAAATATTTACTCTGAATATGAATGAGGAAAAAGCTAAAAGTAGATTTTTAGGAATAATTGGCTTCATAAATTCCGAAAATTTGAACATAACGAATGAAGAAGAAATATACTACATTTTTAAAATTATTATGGCGGTGTCCTTACAAAATCTCGTTCATGTTTTCGCGAAGGAATTACCGATTAATGAAGCGATGAAAATCTTTTCTTTGGAGATTGATTTACTAAAAAAAGGTTTTTATAGGGGGACTTAATCCTTAGGAAATAAAAAATCTAAAGCTTTTCGGGGAAAAAAAGCAGAGCAATGAAAGTTAAAAAAGAGCTGCATTCAGCTCTTTTTAACATACCTTATTTGTATTACTTCGTTTCAAAATTTGAAGAAAAAGTCGTTTTTGATTAAATTTAATTCTCTTTTTGAGTGATGTGACTAACCATTTGCCTCAAAGCTTCGCTGATTGGGGTAACTGGACGACCAAGAAGTTTTTCGAAATCATTGCTCTTAATATCCAATGTACCTTCTCGGATGCTTTTTTGGATGTCAACAATCATAGGAATAAGAAAGTCCGGTACGCCAACACCTTTCATAATATCGGCATAAGTAGCATCATCAACCTGTTGCACAGGTACTTCTTTACCCAGGACAATGCCAAGAGCAGATGCTAGTTCTTCTTGAGTCAATAGCTTACCAGAAAGCTCGTAAATTGTATTATCGTGCCCGTTACCAGATAGTACCGCTGCCGCAGCTTCTGCATAATCTTGTTGTAGTGCCCAGCCAACCTTGCCGTTTTCTGCTGATGTCACCCAAGGAGCTCCTGCTAGGACACCTTGAATGCTTGACGTTTCATTCTCTAAATACCAGTTGTTACGTAAGAAGGAATAAGGAATGCCTGTTTTCAAAATCGCTTTTTCTGTTGCCTGATGTGTTGGAGCGAATAGGTTTCTACTTTCCTTTGCATTCACTATACTGGTATACGCAATGAATTTAACTCCTGCACGCTCTGCCGCAGCTACAGCATTTGTATGCTGACGAATTCTTGTTTCATTGTCTCCATCCGCAGAAATAATTAATAAGCGATCAATACCTGCAAAAGCAGAATCTAGTGTTTCAGGATGATTAAAATCTCCGTGTCGAACTTCTACTCCACGAGCCTGTAATCCTTCCGCTTTCTCTGGATTACGAACACTTACAGCCAATTGATTGGCCGGTACATTCTTTAATAACGTCTCTACAGCTTTGGTACCTAATTTCCCCGTTGCTCCTGTTACTAACATTTTCATTGTCTAATTCCTCCAATAAATGTTTCGTTGATGTTGTAACCTAATTTATTACATGTAATAATATTAGTTACATTTAGTCTTTTTGTCAATTTATTTAAATAGTAATGGTTAGAAAGTATACTCAGCCGCAAAAATTGATAAAAGACATTCTTGAAAACAGAATGTCTTTTTACGTATTTTAAATTATCCAGGTATTTATAAACTTTTTTTATTTTCAAAAATGGTTTGAAATCCATATAAGAAAAAAGCCTTGTAAAAGAAGTATAGGAAGAATTGAAATCCATTAAGTCGAACTAATTTAAATAATTTTATTTTTGCAAATAAAGTTTTAGCTAGTAATGTAAAAAATAAATGGCAAAGAGTATTAAGCATGATAAACTTTTTGAAATTTCCGTATGTCCATTTTAATGACCATAAAGCTACAGCCAACATTGGACCTATTAAAAAAGGAAATTCATTGTGAAAAAAAGAATTTGGTTTATTATAGAAATACCACCATGATCGTTTCTTTCCAATTGGAACATCAATACAATTTATTAAAAACACAAAGATAAAGGCCGGGAAAAATCTCTTAATACTGCGCTGATCCAAAAAAGCTAATGATACCCACGAGAGTAATACCATCGTAATATTAAATAACCACTTATTTTTCATTGACATATTTAAACTTCCTTTTTACTTTTTTTATTTAGAATTTCTTCCCTATTAAAAAAGTATTCATCCATGTAATGAATATAAAGTGTATTTAAGCTAAACTGCCACGTAAGCACAATAGCTTTAAAAAAAGGACTGATCCCCCTTGGTCTATTTTCACGAATTATATGACCTTCCTCCTCGATAATACTAATCAAAAGTATGGTGGATTACTGGCAATTCGCTGGATTGCAGTCCGATTAAGTCGAATTTTCAACCTTAACCAGTCTCAACGTGTATTTTTCAATTAGTATAAAAAAAAGTAAACTTGCTGCGCGGATGCAGAACAGGTAACTCAATTTCCAATCGTCATGAAAAACTAATATTTTCATGTTCAAAAGGATAACATCGCCTAATAGTAAAATAAAAAAAGGAATCACATTCCAATATCTCTTTTTTGGTATGTAAATACAAAAAATAACAATTACGGCCATACATACGTGATACAAAAAACCACTAAATAATGTGCTGTCCCGGTAAATGTTTTCAACCCAATTTACATGAAAGAACTGTTTTCCAAAAAGCATTAGTACGCTTGATGGAGTTTGCAGACTGATCCATGCGATCGTCCAGAATGTTATGATTCGCGGGGATTTATATCTTTTTCCATTTACGATGGAATACCACTTTTTCATAGCCATCATAAAGATAAATGTTGCAATGCCGGTCATATATGTGTGCCACCAATGGTGAGTGTAGACACCGGCTTTAAGAAACACAACCTCGATCAGCATGAAAACGATGGATATTAGTGCAATCCAGCAGTATGAGAGCTGAAAATACATGACACTAATCGCTGCAGAAGACCATAATGCTGTATTGGCTATAATATGCCCAATGATATTTTCCGCAAAGGGATCTGAATAAAGTCCCGGTTTATATGCGTAAGCATTTAGTACAAAGAGTACAACAGCTTCACCAATCCATGTCCAAGCAGTTGCGAATACAAAATAGGAAAACATATCAGCTACGTTTCTCTTTTTATACATTGTATAGCCGGTAATGACCGCCCCGATAACGATTAACCCGTAGTACCAGTATATATTTGGCATAGTTCGCCTCCTCCTGTAAATACGGTCCCTACCGGGAATGGGAATACAGCATTCATGAACTTCCCGGGTTATTATAGCCATTTTTATAATTATTTCCAATATGCACAACGATACATACATGGATGTTATGCTGATTAATCTCCACCAAACCTTTCTGCTTAAAACGGCAAATTAAAAGGCCATTCATTTCGGGGAATGGCCTTTTCTATTTTATGTTAACGCACGAACGATTAAGGATTACGCTTTTCTTTTCACTTGGCAAAGTTCAATAATTGCCTCTCTCTCCAATACGCCATCGTATATCGCTAGAACTAGGAGGACCGATGATAACTGTTTGATCAATTGGCTTGAGAACTTCAGCTAACTGGGCTGTATGAACACCATAAATTGCCTGGAACACCTCAGGAGGTGTCTTTCTCAAGATATCGGATCCATATATGATTTGCGTGGAATTATTGTCGAAAATAGCTAACAAGTGGGTGTGATCCGTTACCGCAAGTGCCCAATGCCACCAACCCTTTGGGATATACACCGTTTGAGGAGACTTAACACGGTAACTGAGTACATTCAGGGTAAATGGATTGAGAATAGAAACCACAGCTTCACCTTGTATCATATAGGCAAGTTCATTCGCGTTTGGGTGCCAATGAGCCTCTATGCTATGTCCACTACTCAAATAGACGTCAAAGATGCTTAAGTTTTCCAAGACGGGAAACTGTTTAGCGGTTTGCTGAAGAATAAAGTTTTGATTGTTTTTCTGGAAGTATGGAGTACTTTTTAAGTCATAAGATAAATTTAATGAAGAGGAGCTTAATATCTCACTGGTGGTATACATCGGGATACTCACTCCTTCCTTAATTGGATATATTGAATTCAATCGTTAAACCCACACTTATATAGGTATGCATGAATCCGGAAATCGTGTTTCTATGGATACCTGATTGACGTGAATTCATGCGGTTTGATTCTATCCTTGTAATAAATCCATGTGACTCATTACTCTTGTACCCCATTATCTTAATAACACCTCAGTTAATTTAATTAATGTTTCATAAAAAAATTAACCATTTTGCTAAATGCTTCTTGAGCTGAATTTACATTATATTGTGGAGAGTAAGGGTCACTGAATCCGTGTTTTCCGATAAATTTATGTATTTCGATATTCATTTTTTCTAAAGTTGAAATTAACTCGTCCACATTAAATGATTGTTCTTCTTGCGGAAAAAATAACATTGTAGGACATTGTGGTGTTAATTTCACATAATTCCTAATACGTGAACCATAGTATCCAACTATTCCATCGACACATTCTTCATCACTGCACAACCAAGCAACAGTTGCCCCTACACTAAATCCAATGATAAATATTTTTTCATATTCTTCTTTAACATCTGATAATATATCTTTTATTTTATGCATAGCATTAGCAAATCCTATGTTCTCCATAAAATTACGGTAAGCAACTTCCTCTTGAGAATATTCATAAGGTGTCTGTCGTTCTAATAAATTGGGACAAATGACATCAAAACTCTGTTTTGATAATAATTCACAAAAACTCTGCATATGTTGATTTATTCCATAAATTTCGTGTATTACAATGATTACAGTGCCGGACTTTTTCTGTATTTGAAGCATTTTTTACCTCCCCGTATAACCTGCTTTTTAGTGAATAAGAAAATAGCTGCCATAACCGTTGGTTTATGTACAAAAACTTTTCCATAAAAAAAGAGTTACAGGAACAACTCTTTTTTTCACCAAACTCATTTTCGCTAAGAAGGAAATTGTTTATATTTCAATTTGTTTAATCACTCTTGCTGGATTACCACCAACTATAACATTATCAGGTACATCTTTAGTTACTACAGCACCTGAAGCAATAACAACATTGTTACCTATTGTTACTCCCGGATTTATTATTGCACTACCACCAATCCATACATTATTTCCAATAGTAATCGGTTTTGCATACTCTTTACCTGAATTACGTTCAGTTGGATTAAGTGGATGTGTTGCCGTATAGATTTGTACTCCTGGTGCAAGCAAACAATTATCACCAAATCGCACTTCACAAACATCTAAAATGGTACAATCGAAGTTGGCAAAAAAGTTTTCTCCTACGTATGTATTATAGCCATAATCAAATCTTATACTTGGCTCCATATATACATTTTCTCCGGTAGAACCTAATAACTCTTTTAATAGTTTAATTCGTTTGTTGCCTTCGTTTTCTAAAGTTTGATTAAAAATTCTAACGAGTCGTCTTGCATTTTCTCGGTCCTTCACTAATTCAGGGTCAGCAGGATTATACATCTCCCCAGCCAACATTTTCTCTTTTTCTGTTCCCATATGTATATCTCCCTTTTTGGATTTATATGTTCTAATATTATCAGATTGAATAATTAAATTCTTACTCTACTATACTGCTAGTTTAATGTTGTGGTTAAATTTGGGAGGTGCTTTAATAGTTATCAGGGAGGAGTGGGCAATTAGCTTACTCTTTTTTTGACAATTTTCGTCAATTATAGACTTCTTATTTTGTGGTAATATTGTTATAATTAACGATATTCTGACGTTAATACTACCTTTCTACATTCAAAATTAGTTGTTTCTATGTTACTTATTAATCATTTAGAAAATAATGCATTGTAGAGGATTTTAAATGACAAGTACTTCACATTTTCTTATAAATCTCATAGGCATTCTAGTTTTACTACTTATTTTCCAATTTTGGTTGAACAGACATCACCAGAATCCAATAGTAACTGAAATAGTTATGGGTTTATCTCTTTCTGCAACCGTTGTACTCTGTATGCTGTATCCATTTCAGACTAATGGTGGTGTAATTTTTAACTTACGCTTTATTCCATTTGTACTAGGTTGCTTGTATTCACATAAAATAACCAGCATGTGGCTTACCTTTTTGATTATCTGTTTACGACTTATGCATGGATTAGAGGCTTCGTGGTTTTCCTGTATAAGCCTTCTTATTTTTTTTCTAATTACTACTAAACTTAAACCTTTTTATACTAATTTCCCTACGGTAAAAAAGATGATCATATCAGGTGTTTTAATGTTATTTATGTCTATTTGGATAATTGTGGGGGTTAAATTTTTATTTAATGTCCCGATTACAATTGAGTTATTTTTTTCTTATATTTTAATTCAATCATTTGGCATACTTTTAATTGTTTATATTATGGAATCTAATAAGGAAAAACAATCGCTTCTCTACAAACTTATCCGAATGGAGAAAGTAGAAGTAGTTAGTCATTTGGCTGCAAGTATTTCTCATGAAGTCCGAAATCCATTGACTACTACACGTGGATTTTTACAGTTAATAAATGAATCCAAAGCAATTCCTGAAGTTGAGAAAGGTTACTTAACAGTCGCCATGCAGGAACTGGATCAGGCGGAAAGGATCATACGGGATTACCTTACTTTTGCAAAACCTGTACTAGAAGAAATTGAAAGCCTAAATTTAAAAAAGGAAATCGAAAGAGCAATAAATATCATTTTACCTTTAGCCAACATGAACATTGTGGAATTATCGTCAGAGTTAGAATCTTGCTACATTAAAGGAAATGCAGGATTGTTTCAACAAGTGCTTGTAAACCTTTTGAAAAATGGTATTGAAGCAATGCCTTCAGGCGGTACTCTTTCAATTATAGTGACTGTAGAGAAAACTCTTGCTAAAGTCACCATAACTGATAATGGGGTAGGGATGAATGAATTGCAAAGAAATCGTCTTGGAGAGCCTTACTTTTCTACAAAAGAAATAAGAGGTACAGGGCTTGGAATGATGGTTGTATTTCGTATTGTTGAAAGCATGAATGGATCAATTAAAATTGAAAGTGAATTAGGGAAAGGAACAAGGATCACTCTTACTTTTCCACTAACCCCTTGGGTTGAGTAAAGTAATGCCTATATTTGGATTTTAAACTAAAAGAAAATATACAATATTGACAATTTACATCCTTGCTCTTTTATATCATAGATTTCACATAATTTTGTTCAATGTACATACATAATTAACTTACTGTACATACCCTTCCTTCGAATTGAATTCCTCTTTGTGATTCAAAACAGGAAGCAACTGTTCCAAGTTTCATATATCTAAACGTTGCTTCCCATTCACTCTTTTCCTTCCACACTCTTTCAGAATCAAAGATTTATATTGTGTCCGTTTTCTTTTACCTATCGTATTCACCATTTCAAATATACAATCTTTATATCCTAACTCAGTCAAATGTAATTTGCAGTTCGTTTAACGATCTAAACCCAATCAGATTTCTCCATTGCAAGTCAGGAGCCGCTAATTGAAGGTTGTCTTTCTGACACAGGAGCGATTTAATCGCAATTTGTGTTTCTAAACGTGCCAACGGGGCACCTAAACAAAAATGCGTGCCATATCCAAATGCAAGATGGGGATTTGGATTCCTCGTTATGTCGAGTAAATGAGGATTATGAAATATATTCGGATCTCGATTGGCAGCTCCCAAAAGGATATATACCTGGTCGCCTTTTTTTATGGTTGTTTGAAGGATCTCGATATCCTCTGAAGCAATCCGAGCGGTCATCTGTGTTGGGCTCTCATAGCGCAAAAACTCCTCGACCGCCCCTTCAATAAGCAATGGTTTTTCCTTTAGCTCCATCAGTTGATGAGGATGTTTCAATAAAATAAGAATTGAATTGCTGATAAGATTCACTGTTGTCTCATGACCGGCAATCACAAGTAAAATGCAGGTAGCCAATAATTCCTCGTCTGTTAATCTGTCCCCTTGCTGTTCCTCTTTTATTAACAAGCTGATAAGGTCCTCTGCAGGTCTTTGTTTCCGTTTTTTAATTAGCTCTTTAAAATAATTCCTTAAGATTATAGTAATTGCAACCCCATTGTCTAACGCCTTTTTCGAACGGGTAAAATCAATGGTTTGAATTAAGCTTGCCGCCCATTCTCTAAATTGATATCGCTCTTCCTCAGGTACTCCTAAAATTTTCGCGATGATGAGACTTGCTAAAGGAAACGCTAAATCGGAAACCACATCCATTGTTTTCTTATTTTGGAACTGTGACAGTAAATCGTTTACCGTTTCTTGGATATAAGGACGAAGATGTTCCACCATTCTAGGAGTAAATACGTTACTAACCAGGAAACGCAATCGCTTATGGTCTGGTTGATTTTTAAAAACCATCATGTCATTTTGGATGTTTTTAAGCGACTCATATTTTTTCGATGTCTGGGGCATCGGGATGCGATTTTTAAATCGAGTATCTTTGAGAATGGTTATTGCTTCTTCATATCCTGTCACATACCATCCTGGATACTTTAACAGATTTCCCCAATAGATTGAATGTATGGATCGAAGCTTTTCATAAAATGGATAAGGATTTTGAAAAAACTCAGTAGTAGTAAATGAAAGTGGTACTGTTTGATTTAAATCCGTTTTCATGTCAGCCTCCTTTACTATAATCACAATCGTCTTACAAAGATGCATCACTCACATCTATGTAAAACTTTTAAACTCTTTTATTTTTCTGCTACTAAGCCAGCTTTCATTTCTTCTACTGATTCAACCTCAAATCCTAAGTCACGTAACATCTTATAATCTTCAATTTCTTCTTGCCCGGATGTTGTTAAATAATCGCCAACGAAAACCGAGTTGGCTGCATATAGCCCTAACGGCTGTAAGGAACGAAGGTTGACTTCACGTCCACCTGAAATGCGGATTTCCTTTGTTGGATTGATAAACCGAAATAAGGCCAACACTTTTAAACAATAAATTGGATTTAATTCTTTTACTCCTTGTAGTGGAGTACCATCAATGGCATGCAGGAAATTAACCGGAATCGAATCCGCATCAACGGCTTTTAAGCTGTTAGCCATATCAACCACATCCTGCTTTGTTTCTCTCATGCCGACAATGACACCTGAACATGGTGACATTCCAGAATCTTTTACCGTCTCAACCGTATTGACGCGATCATCATACGTATGGGAAGTGGTAATGTTAGCATGGTTGCTTGCCGATGTATTGATATTATGGTTGTAACGGTCTACCCCGGCTTCTTTTAGGCGCTTCGCTTGTTCTGGCTTCAACAGCCCTAGACATGCACAGATTTTTAATCCGTATGTTTCTTTTATTTCCTTTACTGCTTCCACTACGTGATCAATCTCTTTATTTGATGGCCCCCTGCCGCTAGCCACAATACAGTATGTCCCTACATTTAAATCATGGGCACGCTTCGCTCCTTCAAAGATCGTATCCTTATCTACCATCCTGTAAGTATTAATGGGAGCTGTTGAAATAGAAGATTGAGAGCAATAGCCGCAGTTTTCCGGACAAAGTCCAGATTTTACATTCATAATCATATTAAGCTTTACCTTTTTCCCATAATAGCTCTTTCTAATTTGAAATGCCGCATGCATGAGCAATAATACATCATCATCTGGACACTCTAAGATTGAAAGAGCCTCCTCATTTGTTACTTCCTTTCCCTCTAATACCCGATCTGCAAGCTCCATCCATTTATTCATTTTCTTAGCTCCATTTCATTAATTAGTAATTTCACATCTATGTGTTCTTTTACCATTTTTTTTATGTTTTCTTTTGTGATTTCTTTCAGTTTTGGAGTAATTCCTAATATAGGTACACCACATAACTCTTCAATTAATTTTGGGTTTGTTTTTTCCGCAAGATCCGGATGATCACTTATCCCGTTGATCACGATCCCGGCAACGGTAAGACCCAGACTTTTTGCGTAATGGACTGTTAGAAAAATATGGTTGACCGTCCCAAGATTCGGTCGAGCTACGATCACAATTGGCAGCTGTAAAGCTTTCATTAAGTCACTAACTAAGAAATGTTCACCAAGTGGGACTGAAATACCGCCAGCACCTTCTACGATGAAAAATTCGTGTTTTCTTTTAATCTCTTCCCAATGCCTTAATACCTCTTCAATCCCTACGATCTTCCCCTCCAGCTTCCCTGCAACATACGGAGCAAGTGGCTCTTTAAATTCAAAGGGAGTAATCTCTTCAAAAGATAAAGACGTTTGGGACAGTTGTTTTAGTAAGCTTGTATCACTTGCTGGATCTTCACGCGAAATACCGCTTAACAATGGCTTAAACACGCCAACATCTATCTTTTTCTCTTTTAATACCGCTGCAAGTCCGCCCGATATAATCGTTTTTCCAACATCTGTATCTGTTCCTGTTACAAAAAAACCGTTCATATAATCATGTTCAACTCTTTTCCGATGAAATGAAAGCACTCCAACAAGTAATCTATTTCTTTCGAAGAATGGTCGGAGGTTACAGTTAGCCGGATACGACTTTCCCCATCCGGTACAGTTGGCGGACGGATCGCAGGTGCGTATATTCCATTTTCCTGTAGCTTTTCCGCAAAAATGACCGCCTCTTTGGGATTTCCAATGATCACAGGAATAATCGGGGTAAGATCTCCCTTCACGATATAACCCATTTCTTTTAAACTAGTTTTTATTTTTTTTACATTGGAAAATAACAGCTGGCGCTTTTTATTACTTTCTTCAATGATTTCCAATGCGGCATATGAAGCAGCACAAATTGCCGGCGGCATAGCTGTTTGAAAAATAAAGGTTCTCGCATGGTTTAGCAGAAAGTCAATTAAAACTTTCGAACCAGCAACAAAACCACCTTCCGTCCCAATGGCTTTACTTAAGGTTCCAATGATCACATCAGGATGGGCACCGAAATATTCACTCGTGCCCCTGCCATTTTTCCCTAAAACACCTGTTGCGTGTGCATCATCAACAATAACGTAGGCATGATATCGTTTCGCAAGTGAGATCATCTGATCAAGAGGGGCAATTGTCCCATCCATACTAAAAACGCCATCTGTTACGATAAAACGCCGCTGATATAAAGCTGTTTCTTTCAATTTTTCTTCAAGATCATACATATCAATATGGTTATAAACAACTGTCGCCGCTTTTGAAAGACGGCATCCGTCGATAATACTTGCATGGTTTAATTGATCGCTTAAAATGACATCCCCTTTTTCAGGTAATGAAGATAACACGCCGACATTTGCCAAATAGCCGCTAGAAAAAAGGAGGGCCGCCTCCGTTTGCTTAAAACGAGCGATTCTCTCCTCAATCTTTTGATGCCAATCCGTATGGCCAGTCGTTAATCTCGATCCGCTGCTTCCTACTCCAAATTCATGCAGAGCCGTTTTTGCAGAATAAATCAAGCGTTGATCATTCGCCAGTCCTAAATAATTATTAGATGAAAAGACAATCTGTCTTTGACCATCAATCAACATTTTCGGAAGAGGAGCCGAATTCATCGTTCGCACTTTTCGATATAAACCTGCCTTTTTTGTCTTGTCTATCCGCCCGCTTATCCATTCATCAAGCTCAAACATTGGTCACCCCATTTGTGACCTCGGTAATGGCTTCTTTCATAATTGCAACCATAGCTTTTAATTCTTCCCTTGTGCTTACATGCGGAGGCATAAAGACGATAACATCACCCAATGGTCTCGTTAGCATACCGAGTTCCCTCATTTTCAACGTAACGTGATATCCTATTCGTTTTTCAGCAGGGAAAGGCTCCTTTGCTTCCTTTGAGTAAACTAGCTCGATTCCACACATAAAACCAAGCTGTCTAATATCACCAACGGACGGAAGCGATTGCAGCTCTTGAAGTAGTAAATCGAGATATTCGGCCTTTTCAGCTACCTCTTCTACAATGTTTTCCGATTTAAATAATCGTAAATTTTCCATTGCAACTGCACATCCAAGCTGATTTCCTGTATAGGAATGACCATGAAATAACGTTTTTAGTTTATCGTAGTCATCATAGAATGCTGTGTAAATTCCCTCTGTTGTTAAAGTTGCCGCAATTGGCAAGTAGCCTCCTGTAATTCCTTTCCCAACTGCCATTAAATCAGGCTGAACACCTTCGTGTTCACAGGCAAACATTTTCCCCGTGCGACCGAAGCCGGTTGCAACTTCATCCACAATCATTAAGACATCATATTTTGTACAAAGCTTACGTACACCAGACAAAAATCCCTCTGGCATTACAATCATACCCCCGGCCCCCTGGACCATTGATTCGATTGTAAGCGCAGCGATTTCTTGATGATTTTCAATCAGCAACTTTTCAAGTATATCCAGACATTCATCCCGGCACTTTACAGGGTCGCCGCTCTTAGAGTGATAGACATATGGAATGGGTGCTTTAAAACTCTCAAACATTAACGGGCCGTACACTTGATGGTAAAGGTTGATGGAACCAACACTAACGGCGCCAATCGTATCGCCATGATAGCCATTTTGCATCGCGATAAATTTTTGCTTCTCCGGCCTGCCGATATTCATCCAATATTGAAACGCCATCTTAAGAGCAATTTCCATCGCTTCCGCACCACTATCTGAATAAAAGACGCGGGTCAGCTTTTCGGGACTTATTTCAATTAGTTTTTCAGCAAGTTCTGTTGCTGGAACATTTGTCATCCCTAACAAGGTAGAATGAGCAATTTTATCAAGCTGTTTCTTAATCGCTTGATCCAGCTCTTTTTTTCTATGGCCGTGAACATTAAGCCAAAGTGCAGAAAATCCATCATAATATTCATTCCCATAAATGTCTTTTACTTTAATTCCATTGCCACTTTCGATGATGAAAGGATTTTCGTCATAATCTTTCATTTGCGTGAAAGGTAACCAAAGATATTTTTTACTTTTTTCAATTAATTCGTGTGGCATTTTCTTCCTCCCATTGAACAAATATTGGCTGTTTTTCTAAGTAGTTTATGTACGATTGAATATCGCTTAAGCCATCCACAAAGAAGATTCGGCAGCCGCATTCATCGCCATATTCTTTTAGCTTTGTAATCCGCTGATAGCCCAGCTTTTTACTTGAAACATAACCTGTTATATATTCGGGATCATCTGACCAGCATAATTCTGCGACAGTAGCTGAATGCATACTCACCTTTGTTGCAAGAACAAGCGCTTCCTTCATCCTTTGACTTCGAGGTATTTTGTAATAATCAGCCCATTTTTCAAAGTTTTCGGGCAACCAGTCCATTCTGGAAACCCGAACGCCTTTTTTGTTTCGATCATCAATTCGTAGACCAGACCGAATATCAAACAAAATCGCCCCTCTGAGATCTGAATATTCCGTTATTTGTTTGGAAGCATTTTCAATGTTCTCTCTTGAGACCCCAGCTTTCTCTAAAAGATTCCGAGCGATTGAATGTCCTTCTTCTACCGATTCCACTTCATTTGTCCCAATATGTAATGGCTTCAATCTTGTAATCGGTTCATCCATTAATTCAAACTGAATCTGCATAAAATCCGGGTTGCCTCTTGTATGTGTTAACGCTTTTTCTAGCAGGACATTGACTGCATTTTTCAAATTGCCGTAAGTTGAAATTTGTTCACCACCGGATATATGCTTTCCACCATGTTCATGGGCTCCATTCTTGGAAGCTCTCATTCTAACACTAAAAAAGGTTTCCTCGAACAATTGCTCTAACCTCCCAACCTTGGTATTTGCTGCGGCAGCCTTATTAGTTTAATTAGGGGATTTCTTTTTAAAAATCATTTCATTGGTTCAGCTGCCATCATGAGCAAACTTTCTAACAATGTTTTCTAGTACCCTTTCTATTTCAACCCTATCACTCTATATGTTAACTTAAAAAACAAATAGGTTAACATATAAAATGTTAAAATTTTGCACCCATTTTGTCAATATTTTTAATTACAAACTATTTTCGACAATTCCCCATCGTCTTTGATAGCTTCACTGTTAACGAGTTCCTTCTATAAATTCGTTCGTAAAAGGTGTACTTTTTCGAACAGGCATAAGGAAGCAAAAAGAATGCGAGATAATATCTATTATCTCGCATTAAAATCATCTAAATAATTGTAAGTTCCTGTATAGATTGCTGTACCTGATATTTATCAAAATGCTCACCGATGAATACAGCTACTTGTTCTAATGACTGATGTAGGTTAATTTTAACAAATTCAATTTCTCTGAAGGCAAATAGAAATAAATTGCTTTCAATTCATATTTTTACCTAATTTTTTCCATATAAAAATTATTTATATATCATTATAATTTTTTAACATTTTATTTATTTCCATTTTTGCATTATCATTGGTCCGTAGCAATTAATAATTAGTTCTTTGAACACTGAATTGAGACTTCATTAAAGCTAAATCATCCTTAAGGTTTAATACAACATATGTTATCTTTAGGTAAATTTATATACGTCCTGTCTACAGGACAGAAATAACCTTAAAAAATAGGAGGAATTATTATGTGGATTATAACTCGTTTTTTAGATTCAAATATTTCCATGTTCGAATTCGAAACTGAAGAAGAAGCAAAAGAAGCTCTCAAAAACATGAAGGGCTGTAAAATTCTTTCTGAAGTTGTATACTTCAATGATCCTTGTTTTCAGCAGGAAGCAGCTTAATATATTTGAATTCTAATGAAGGGATTGAAGGTTGCAATCCCAGGTTGCCAATTACTTTTCCATGGCTACTCTCCTTCGATTGATTGTTCCTTAGGATTACTCAATATAAAAAAATACTTTTTGCATGTCATCATTAAATTAAGGAGAGACATTGTATGTCAACTTTACGTGAAGAAGCATTAAAGATGCACAAGGAAAATCGAGGAAAGCTAGGAGTTCATTCAAAAGTTCCAGTACGAAATGCGAAAGATTTAAGTCTAGCATATTCTCCAGGTGTAGCGGAACCATGCATGGATATTTATGAAGATGAAAGTAAAGTGTATGATTACACCATGAAGGGGAATCTTGTTGCTGTTGTTTCAAATGGAACAGCCGTACTCGGTCTTGGAAATATAGGCCCTAAAGCTGCCATGCCGGTTATGGAAGGGAAAGCATTGTTATTCAAATCGTTTGCAGATGTGGATGCCTTTCCGATTTGCTTAGATACAACAGATCCGGACAAGATTGTGGAGGTTGTTAAATTATTGGAACCGACCTTTGGCGGAGTGAACTTAGAAGACATCGCAGCACCGCATTGCTTTGAAATTGAAGATCGTCTGCGAAAGGCTTGTAATATTCCGATTTTCCATGATGATCAGCACGGTACTGCCATTGTAACCGCTGCTGGGTTACTCAATGCATTAAAACTAGTTGATAAAAAAATAGAAGAAATTCGCGTTGTAGCTAACGGTGCTGGAGCTGCCGGCGTGGCGATTGTCAAGTTGCTACTCAATATGGGTGTAAAAGACGTCATTTTATGTGATACAAAAGGAATCATATATGAAGGACGTCCGTTGGGAATGAATCGATTCAAAGAGGAATTGGCTCGCATCACCAATAATGAACAAAAAAAGGGATCATTGGCAGATGCCCTCGTGGGAGCGGATGTGTTTGTTGGAGTATCAGCTGCAGGTGCCGTCACGAAAGAAATGGTTCGTTCTATGAATCCTCAATCAATCATTTTTGCCATGGCCAATCCGGTGCCGGAAATCATGCCGGAGGAGGCAAAGGAAGCGGGAGCACTCGTTGTCGGGACTGGCCGTTCTGATTTTCCAAATCAGGTCAATAACGTACTGGCATTCCCGGGAATTTTCCGTGGTGCTTTGGACGTTTGCGCGAAAGAAATCAACGAAAAAATGAAATTGGCAGCCGTTTATGCGATTGCCGGATTAATTGCAGATGAAGACCTTCACGCTGATTATGTAATTCCAGATCCATTTGACCGTAGAGTAGCGGCTCATGTAGCGGCAGCCGTTGCTAATGCTGCAATGGAAACGGGTGTTTCGCAAAAGCTTGTTAATGTGAAAAAAGTGAAAGAGCGCTTATTAGAGTTGACTGAAGAAAAACAACTTGTTTAGTATAAATCCAGTCCTAACTTACGATAAACTGAGGTCTAATATTATTCATTAAAGTATTTATCTTGACGAACAAGTAGAAAGCCTGTATCCAATTAGGATAAGGCTTCTTTGCTTCTTATAATATTCATTATGTCCTGCCACAAGATAGTAGAAATAGGCACCGTCAGAAGCTTCCTTCCTTTCCCTAAAATTCGAATAGTCTAAACTCCAAGTTAAGATCGGTTAACTTTAAGTTTGCTAGTTCATCCACCCTCAAACCAGCATAAGTCAATAAATAAATAATGGCTCGATCCCAGGCGGTATTTTTCTTCGGGATCACTTCTCTCTGTACGACTGGTTAATTTTCAGAGCAGAAATGTCAAACAAGAAAGAGCATGTGGAGGAGTAAGGACCCCTCTATTAGGAATGAAAGTTACAATTTTGATCCATTGTTTAGTCTCCCGATAAAAGCAATTAAACTAGGATTGTAATAATTCAAATCTTCAATATGAAATTGAACAGATTGACCAAATGATACTAGCATAACATATACCTGGTTTAGATATCCTTTACCGTCTGTTTTTACCTATAAATGGAACGAAAATGTTTGATTGTAACATTTTTAAAGATAGATGTACCGCCATCAGAAAAAAGCGTAATTCCATTATCATTTGAATGAGGAAATACTTCACTTGAATAGGTTACATCTCCATCTTCAATAAATACTTCGATACTTGTTTTATCAACTAGCACTTTTAAATGAACCTTCTTTTTGCTTGCATCAAATGGAGCCTTACTCTCAACATATTTTTTAGTTTTATCGGGTTGGTCTGTAAAACCTCTATTGACATAAGAAAAGTTATTCTGTACATAAAGACCGACATCAATATAGCGTTGTTTGTCCGTTGACTCACGAATTCTTAATCCTACATTCTTGACATGTGACCAAGATATTTCAGTATCTAATTGAAAAGCGTCCCCCTTTACCTTAAGGGTTTTAGACCCATTTACCTTTATTTCTTTAAAATAATTGGTTGAAAGAGTTAATTGGTTTAATGCTTCAATAGGTTGTGAAGTAAGAATATATTCATTGTTATCTTGCTTTTTTAGTTGAATTTGACGAACAATAGAATCAACACCGTTGAAACCGTCTTTTAATGTGGGGGTACTGTTCGGATAATCCCAATTATTCATCCAAGCTAAAGCATAACGTTTCTTATTACTTTTACCATCTTGAAAAGTAACGCCTGCATACCAATCGAAGCCATAATCTAACCATTTTGGTTCACTGTTATCTGCGAAAAATTCCTTTCCATTATAGTTACCAATCCAATAGGCATAGGTATTGGGTTTACCTATAGATTTTCCATTCGCGCTAGTACCGAGAACCCATTTATATGATCCGTCATTTGCCTGTATCTTGAAAAGATCCGGACATTCTATAATACCTATATCTTGTGTGAAGAACCCCCCTGTATAATGCCACTCCTTTAGATTACGGGATTCATAAAAACCAATCTTCGTTCCCTCAGCCAAAACCATTACCCACTTATTAGCTTGACTATCCCAAATAATTTTAGGATCTCTAAAATCCGTTCCCCAGTTTTTCAAAACAGGAGTATCACTATATGACTTGAAAGTTTTACCACGATCTGTACTGTACCATAAATACTGTTCTTGTTTTCCACCATCAGCAGATGGTTGTGTTAGAATCGCTACAACAGCACCCTTTCCAAATCCGGCAGAATTTTGATCATCTACAACAAATGATCCAGTCCATGGATCACCATTTTTTGTAGTGTATTTAGGAATTGCCACACCTTCATCTGTCCAATGAACTAAATCTGTAGATGTTGCATGCCTCCATTCTGTACCGTTACCGTTTGGATAATCCTTATTATATAAGTAATAATAATGGTACTTACCATCGAAAAAGACAGGTCTTTGAGGATCGTTTATCCATTTGTCAGGTGAACTAAAATGATAGACGGGTCGGTAGGTTAAAGTGGATTTATTAGCAGCTTGGTTTATCTTCTTATCTGTTGGAAGGAACAATAATCGTATAAAAAATATACTTCCCAAGCAGATAATGAAAAAAACACTTATCCATTTATAGACTTTTTTATTAAATACTCTATTTTTCAAATTAGATTCATCCCTTTTTAATTTTGGTGGGAGTAGTTTTTCCGCGATTTAGGAATGGATAAATTAAACTACTTTTCAAAAAATCTCGCTAAAAAATAAAGAAAATGCCGATATTTTGTCGACATTTTCTTTCACCCGAATTTGCTTTTTACGGGACAATCTTAACGTGAAAAATTATTTGTTGTTATTGCCAACTGTTAATTGTCCTTGCTCAAGGATGCTGTTTGGTACAACAGATGTTTTTGATCCTTGAATATTAAGCAAAAAGCTTGGCGCAAAAGTAGATTGATGGTCTGTATAGAAACCTCTATTCGTCATATAACTTGTGATTACCACATTATTACCTTCAGCTTGCGGTACAGCAAAGTGAGAGTAAGTAAATGTATGGTCTGCAGGATCAAGATTCATGTTTAATACTAGGCCGGTTTCATTTAACGGTTTGAATGGACCATTTAAGGAATCGGCTACGAAACCTAACATGTAAACATCTTTGTCACCAATGCCATCAATCGTCATTTTGGATCCTCTTGAATCCGTGAATAGATACCATTTATTATTCATTTTAAATATATTGGCACGTTCAATTTCATCTGTTACGGTGTTTGATGCAATTAATGGTTTCATAACACTTTTCACTGTATAGTCATCGTTTAATTCAACAATGCCCAATGCACCATTCGCTAAAGAAGCAATTTGTTTTTTAGGACTTTGTAACAGTTTATTTTTTTCATTTTGGAAGAAGACGTCACTTCCGCCATAATATGCTTTATTATTGAAAGATTGATCGCCTTGATAACCATCTGAGGTTCCAGTATTGGCTTCAAAGACAAGATATTTATGACCCTTATCTTCAACATAGTGAGGGTCTCTTAAAGTATGGTTATCCCCTGAATTCCATTTGCCTTCATCGATAAATTGCTGAATATTTTGATAAAGCGTACCGTCTCCGCCATCAAAGACAGATTTGTGATCAGATACTCCATCAACTTTAAGTGTAGCTGCATCCGGCTGGGATAAGTTGACTTGAGCAGTGGATATAATTTGGTTACCGGCACCGGTTCCACCATCTTCAGGAGTACCTGAGTAATCTGTATAGAATAAACGGACTTTGCCATCTTTGGTTAAAGTAGCAGAACCTGACCACTCCTGTGTTTGATATTTAAGATACGGGTCATTTGGAACAAATTTATCACTATCTTTAAATGCTCTTCCGGCATTTTTCCAGCTATCAATCGATGTATCACCGACCTTTTGATAGAATAAATAAATGGAAGTATCATTACTGTTTTTTGGGTCACCTGCTAAAGCGAAAACAATATGATAACCCTGATAATTTGCGGCAGTACCATCAGCGTTTTGCAGCGGCCAGCTATCCCATACATCTAAATCTATTAAGTTTCCTGACTTATCATACCCTTTTGCCGAAGCAATGTTTTTGATTGCTGACGCATCAAATTGAGGCACTTTAAATTGTGGACTGTTTTGTTGTCCCGGGATTTTTAGCATGTTATCTCGTGTGATATGAGAAATTCCATAGTTGTCATTGTAATTCTGACTGTTGTTTTCTGCAGCAAAAGTTGTAATTCCCCCACCTATTAGAAATGCTGTAGTTAAAGTTAACGCTGTTGTTTGTTTTAAAACCTTTTTGAAATTTATTTTTTTGTTATCCATACATTCGTTCCTCCTCTTTTTCTTTCCAATCTGCTAAGGATTGAATTTTAAACTATTTCTATGTTGATATAGCGTTGAATGAAACAAAATAAGAATTCGAAAAAAAAGAACCGGTTCCAATAAAAGATTACTTTGATAATCTGTTCTCGTCAAACAGGTGTAATGTACTAATTTACGGTAATTGGAAATTCAACTAGGATGATAGTCGCTCTTTATTCTTTTTCATTTACATTTTTAGATTTTTAAAATAAGGAGAAAATATAGTTTTAAGTATCTAGTTTATTATCAAAGTTTAAAAGTATCTAAACCGGCATTGAAGAACATATGTATACCCTTTCCTAATTAATATTTATTTCTATCTGGAAACCTTTACACCAAATAGGTGTAAAAAGCGTTATTAGAATTAATCTCCCGATATATATTATTTTTTGTAAAATTAACGTAAAAGAAAATAAGTCAAAAGAACTAGTTGGAAAAAGAGGTGAATAATTATTTTTGCAAAATATTGAATTTACAATTTCTTCACAAAACATAAATTTAAATGAAATAAAGTTACCACGAATAAGTTATGTGCCTCTCGTACCAGCTTAGTGAAACTAAACAATACAAAAAGCAGGGATATAGTTTGAATAAAAAAATAAGCGCAATAATGCACCAAGAACTTATGTGTCCTGCTTTACAGCAAAAGAGCGTATAATTGTTGAATGGTACGAGAGTAAAAGGTTAGAAGCAATACAAAGAGGTCTTAAGATCAATGAAGTTAAATGAAGAAAAAAGAAAATAAACCGTCCCTATGAAAAAATCGGTAAAAGAGCTACGGAGATGAACCATTTCATACAACTACGGTTATATCGCTGTATATTATAGTGAATATAGCTTGTGAACTTTATAAATCCATCACACCTTCAATAATAATTTTATACTTTCTGCCACATCAAAATACGAAATCTGAAACACATAATCCCCTCCTGCCTTCAAGCTTGCCTCGATGATTAGACTTTTCAAGGATAACCGAACGAGTTAAATACGAACAAGTTTATACGAAAAAAAATTGTTGCTACTTTGACCTATCTGTAATAATAGAGATAAAAAAAGGCAAACTACTAAGGTTAAATTAATCCAAGAGGTGAAAGAAACGATGACTATAGTACGCGATATTATGACAAAAGATGTTCAGGTGTGTTCATTACATGACACAGTTACAGCAGCAGCAAAAATTATGCGTGATATTAACTGTGGATCAGTTCCTGTGTGTGAAGGTAAAAAAGTTGTTGGGATGATTACAGACCGTGATATTGTATTAAATTGTGTTGCTGAAGAAAAGGATTATAAGTCCATTCATTGCCATGATATTATGACAAAGGACGTAATTACATGCTCACCTGATACAGATGTACAGGAATGTTCCCGTATGATGTCTGATCATCAAATTCGACGTATTCCTGTTGTTGAAAATGGAGAAATAATTGGCATTTGTGCCATTGGCGATCTTGCTACAGTAAACATTCATGTTAACGAAGCAGGAGAAGCATTAAGTCATATTTCTGAACAAATTCACTAATAGCTTAATTCGCCCTTCCAACATTAGGAAGGGCTTATTCTTTATGAATATTTTGATCATGATAATCGATTTCTCTAATTTCAAACAATAAATACATCGAAAATATTTAAGATAGCTGATTTCTCCAATAAAAAAAGGCAAAGCGCCTCAAATTATCTCTCAATTTTCAATATCGTTGAATTCCAAAACTTTCATAAGTACCTTTCAATATATTTACTGTAAATATCAAGCCAAGCCAACTGCTAAGAAAGCAAATATTTCAATCAATCTATTAATAACTGTTTTCAATTCATTCAAAAACACAACCGCTTTTGTATCCTCTTTTTTACTCTCTTCTTTAACTCCATAAGACTGTGAGCATTTGACTTCTTAAAGGAACTTCCTTTTGTGGAGGAATGTTAGCTTTTAAATGATTTCGGGGTTTTAATAATAAGCAAGTTACCGTTTCCTATTAAAAAAGCAAGGCCCGATTGGCCCTGCTTGTTATTTGACTATTACTTTTCCAACCATACCTTCCTTGAAATGGTACTGACATATCAGTTCATATGTACCGGGATTTTTCGGTTTCACAGTAATGGTTTTTTCTTTTCCTGGCTGGACTTCGACGTCAATTCCGAGCTTTTCCACTGTGAAGGTGTGTTCTTTCCTACCTTCGTTTTTCAATATCAACGGTGTCGTTTTTCCATTGAGAATAGTAATGACTTTCGGATTAAAGTAATCATCGTTCAACTTGACCTCAATCGCTTTCTCCGTCTCCAAAGGCTGAGTTGTGACACCGGATTCGGCAAATACGCCGAATGAGCCTAGAGTTGTTATAACCACAATCATTGCAAGCAAAACGACTAATCCTGTTAACCACTTTTTCACAGACATTCGCAATCCCTCCTTTCCTTAACACTATTTTTCTCTATTTCATAAAATATTATCACTTTAAATTGGGTTCCAACCTGCTTCCAAATAGCAACTCTTTTATCTGGAACAGTGAAAAGAAAAAGATCGACTCTAATGACATCTTCTGGAATCCATTCTTCTTCAACACTTGCACCCGTTAATAAGGGGTAGCGTCAGGAAAATGCGGATTTACAACGGTAAGGAGATTCTTATAATAAAAAGCCCAATTTCTCAGTAAAATTGAGAAATTAGGCTTTTTTCATTGCTCTTTTTATATAGATACAATCTATTTGAAGTGCTCATTTTAGTAAATATTTTGTAATGTTTTGTAATGTTTTGACATCTTTTGTAGAATGTATTTTCATTTTGACTTTTATTGTTCATAATTACTATGGTTTATCCTTGGACGTTCTAGGAAAAAGGGGAAAAATATCTACTAATTGGAGGTAAGCATTATAATGTGGGTAATCACCGTCTATTTAAAAGAAAACATTACGATGTTTGAATTTCACACAGAAAACGAAGCACGAGAAGCATTCAAGAACATTCAAGGTTGTAAGATTCTTTCAGAAATCGCTTACTTTAATGATCATGATGTTGCTTAAGCCGCTGTTAAAGATTTTTCCCAGGACAACTGAGTATTTTTTGACTAGGCGGTAACAAAAAAGAGAGTAAACATAAGGAGAACATTGCATGTCAACATTACGTGAAGAAGCATTACAAATGCACAAGGAAAATCGAGGAAAGCTAGGAGTTCATTCAAAAGTTCCGGTACGAAATGCGAAAGATTTAAGTCTAGCATATTCTCCTGGTGTAGCGGAACCATGCATGGATATTTATGAAGATGAGAGTAAAGTGTACGATTACACTATGAAGGGGAATCTTGTTGCTGTTGTTTCAAATGGAACAGCCGTACTCGGTCTTGGAAATATAGGCCCTAAAGCTGCCATGCCGGTTATGGAAGGGAAAGCATTGTTATTCAAATCGTTTGCAGATGTGGATGCCTTTCCGATTTGCTTAGATACAACAGATCCGGATAAGATTGTGGAGGTTGTTAAATTATTGGAACCGACCTTTGGCGGAGTGAACTTAGAAGACATCGCAGCACCGCAATGCTTTGAAATTGAAGATCGTCTGCGAAAGGCTTGTAATATTCCGATTTTCCATGATGATCAGCACGGTACAGCGATTGTAACCGCTGCTGGGTTACTCAATGCTTTGAAACTAGTTGATAAAAAAATAGAAGAAATTCGCGTTGTAGCTAACGGTGCTGGAGCTGCCGGCGTGGCGATTGTCAAGTTGCTACTCAATATGGGTGTAAAAGACGTCATTTTATGTGATACAAAAGGAATCATATATGAAGGACGTCCGTTGGGAATGAATCGATTTAAAGAGGAATTGGCTCGCATCACCAATAATGAACAAAAACAGGGATCATTGGCAGATGCCCTCGTGGGAGCGGATGTGTTTGTTGGAGTATCAGCTGCAGGTGCCGTCACGAAAGAAATGGTTCGTTCTATGAATCCTCAATCAATCATTTTTGCCATGGCCAATCCGGTGCCGGAAATCATGCCGGAGGAGGCAAAGGAAGCGGGAGCACTCGTGGTCGGGACTGGCCGTTCTGATTTTCCAAATCAGGTCAATAACGTACTGGCATTCCCGGGAATTTTCCGTGGTGCTTTGGACGTTTGCGCGAAAGAAATCAACGAAAAAATGAAACTGGCAGCCGTTTATGCGATTGCCGGATTAATTGCAGATGAAGACCTTCACGCTGATTATGTAATTCCGGATCCATTTGACCGCAGAGTGGCAGCTCATGTAGCGGCAGCCGTTGCTCATGCTGCAATCGAAACAGGTGTTGCTCAAAAGTTTGTTCATACGGAAAATGTGAAAGAGCACTTATTAGCGTTAGCAGAAGAAAAACAACCTGCTATAGTATAAAATTAGTCCTAAGCCGATTTCCTAAGACGATAAGGAATCGGCTTTTTATTAATACCTCTTCTACAATAGAGACTGATTGCTGAGTAAGAACAGCACATTTCTTTGACTGTCAATTTTACATAATTACCTTTGGGATAATCCTTTTTTCTTGCTTGTCCAATTGATATAATAAAAGGAATGGTATAGACAGTTCCTTCCACAATATCATCAAAACCTAACTCATTTAGATACCTAGTTATTTCATACCCATAGGTTTCACCTGTTTGAATCTTTTGAAGGACTACTCCTTCGAGAACTCTCTTAAGCATTTCAGTTAAATCCTTCATATATCCGATCAAAGGCACTAGTTTTACATATGTGCCTTTGATCTTTCTGTTATTTGACAAAAAGCCATGGGAACGGTCCCTCTGGCTACCTCTGGTCAAATATCCAGCGATGCCGACGATACCTTTAATACTGTAGTAATAATCGGACACCAAGCAACTCCATTTCTATAATTTTCCATTTTTGGTCACCATTTAAACATACTACTTATATCATAATCCATATTCAACTAAGCTGACCGTTAGTGCAACAAGAAAAAGAGCCGCAGCTACGACTCTTGTTTCGCTCGTCGAGTAGAAGGGAGCCTTTCTACCTTGCGGTAAATTGTACTCCTCCCCCCTCACAGAACCGTGCTTGCACTATTAATGCACACGGCTCCTCCTAGTTATCGTTTACAGAATGTAGCTAATCTCTTTTCTTAGATTCAGATTTTGCTAATTCAGCTATCCTTAGTAGTTTTGTCTCCATTTATTATTTCTACCTCAGTGTGTAGTAAATGTGTCCCTAGTAAGGGTGATAAACTGGTAGCTAGCCTTTCCTCCATCGGCATTACCCAACTTCATTGGTACTACGCTGCTATCCGACTCCCTAGCATCGGCATTTGGTTTCCTTGCTTGTTATCGCTTGTAGACCATACTCTTCTATAATAGAAAAGACCGGTAGGGTCTCCCGAGTTGCCATATCATATCAATGTATAACGTGCCAAGGTCTCGGACTCCAGAGAGGTTTTATCGTTCTTGCCTTTAACGAAAGATAAAATGTAGCTTTCTGCTGTGCTTAAGGCATCAGCCCTCTCGATTTACTAACATTATGGAGCTCAATCCCTTCAACCATTTGGCTTTCGGCCCGCTACCTAACTGTCTACGCTTAAAGACTAAAGTTACCTTTAGTCCTCCAAGACTCGCTACGAGCGAATGGCTAGTTCTTACTCGACGGGAATCCCATCCGCTATATGATACGACCTAGGCTCGGCCGCACAAGCACCCGATAGTTTAAGTGTAATGCTTCACAAACTTGTCTAAGTGCCATCGCGACAAAGCACTGACACGATTCAAAATTGACAACTGTAATAATTGGAAATCAAGTGTTTAAAAGCTAAAATACATAAAAAGCCTTCACCAATTCATTAGTGAAGGCTTTCACCTTATTTAAATTTATTTGGAAATTGTTTAACGATACCGTCTGTTAAAAAATCTCCCATATGGATGAGATGGGTTTCATTAGTATCAGCTGTATGAATGTCTTCCATCCATTTTCCTTGTAAACGGTCTTCCACTTCATCAGTTGTCAGCTTCAAATGTTTGTAAAACATTTCTGTTAGGACTTTTTTAGACCAATAAGGATTCGCACTTGTTAAAAATGAGACTATTTCATCTGCGTTCCGATGCCAATCTTTATTGAATTGGTCAACTGCCGCCTTGTCATTAGCATCAATTATTTTTCCTGCAATCAAAATATGCTTCTTCAACAACGCAGTCAGTTTCTTTCCGGCTTGAAGAACGAGCAAGACAACATAATCGGATTCAAAAGGTACTAGAAGGTGCAAACATTAAACTTGGTTCTGTGGTTTCAGATATTATGGGTGTCTCATCCAAGGATATGCTTCTCGCTATCGCAGAAGGCGAAGACGACCCTGAACAAGTTTTAAAATCTGCTTTAACGGAAGCAGCTCATTCAGTAGTTGCCTCTAAAAACTACCTTGGTGCCTTATATAGACGGACTCTAGCACGGAAATTTAGAAAAAGATCAGCCATTGTCGTCGCTCATGCCATGTTAAAAATCGCTTTTTACTTTTTGACGAGAAAAGAAATGTATGTAGACTTAGGCGAAGACTACTTCGAAAAACAAATGCAAGTATCTATTGTACGACATTCAGTTCGAAGACTGGAAAGTCTAGGATATACCGTGACAATTACAGAAGCTTCTTAATCCATCCACTCTCATTAAATATCAGAGGAAACAGGCGGTACCACTTTTTTAAAAAAGAATGAGCTGCGTCTTCTTTAGTATGGCCATTTTTCAGCATTTCAGAAGTTAGTTTTCAGGATAGTTTATTTACTTCCGAATCCAAATGGATAGAGCCACCTTTGATTAGGTATTTCCTTTTTTGACTCTATACAGAAATGATATTTTCACTGAAAATTCCGTTAATATTTATGCGATACTAGTGAAAATTTCTTTAAAAATGTAGTTTTTAAAAAGATGATAATACCGTCAAAATAAAATTTGTTCTCCATTAAATTCCTTAACCCTCGAATGTTTATTTTCAATGTTTATTCCTTAACATCAGGTAAATCTGATCATTTACAATCCCCAATGATTTCACACCGTTTTGTACATTGGACAATAACACAACGAATTCATTTCCATTTCTACTAAAGCTATTCAAGCTGTTGAATCCCGGGAGTACGCCGTGGTCAGAATAACTTCCAGGATCCTTATACATACCAAAAGCATAATTTTTTTTAAATGGGGTGAAAAACTGCTGTAAATTTCTTTTTGAGAACAATTCTCCATTATAAAGAGCTTTATCAAACAAATACATATCATATGGAGTGGTAAAAATATCTCCGCACCCAAACAGCTCGGACATATCAGGAAGAGATGGTGAGACCATCGCGTTATCCTTTAGCTTATATCCCGTTGAGGTATACGGTTCATTGTAAAATTCATCACCGAACCCAGTATGTTTCATCCCTGCTTTATTAAAAATATGTTCTTTTACATAAACATCGAGTGGTTCTTTTGTTACTTTTTCTAAAATGTACGCGAGTATAGAATAGTTTGAATCACTGTAATTCCAGTTTGTTCCAGGTGGAAATTTCAAATGACCTTGTCCAATTTTCTTGATTAAATCTACGTGGGAAATTTCCTGATTGGTTTCCGAGTGTTCCGGGATACCAGAAGTATGAGTTAATAAATGATATAGCTTTATTTGATTTCCATTAGGAAAATCATAGATATATTTTGATAAATAATCATTTATATTCAACTTCCCTTGTTCTTGCAGCTGCATGATTGAAGCAGATATAAACACTTTTGTAATCGAACCTATATAGAAAACGGTTTCCGAATTATTTGGGAGTTTCTTTTCAAAGTCAGAATAACCGTATCCTTTATTTATCAAAACCTGATTATCCTTAACAACCAACGCAGTTCCGTTAAAGTTTAAACTTTTTAAATATTCGTCAATCGTAGTGTCGTTGTTAATACCTACTGCCTCAATTGGTGTAACTTTTTGAGGTTGGGGATTTTTTTTCAAAACTGGATGTGAGACTTTGTTGGACATCTCTTTAGTAGTTTTGTTGGTTTCAATCTTTGTATTATTAAAAGAATGATAAATGAGAATAGTAATAGTAATGAAAATTGCTGCTGAAAAAAATAATATAATGCATCGCTTAAAAATACGCTTAAACTTCCTTTTTTGTTTCCTTTTATTTGTACGATTTAATGAATCCGTACGAAAATTCTCCATATTTTTTTATCCTTTCATAATTGAACTACCCCTTTTTTCAAGGTATATGTACAAATGAAAAATGTTTTTTGTTTAATGCGGAATGACAACCCCAGCGTTTGGCAGATAACGCGTGCCAGCAGCTGTGCTTGTTGCAAGTTTTAAAAGCTTTTTTAATCCATTTGCTTTAGTCTTTTGTTTGAGATTGCTCTTTGAACGACCTTCGATACTCCTATATCCTTTCCGACAGTAGGTTAGTCCTTTCCCTTCTTCCTCCGGAATCCCTAGCTGAATTAACGATTTGATTTGTTTCTTCGGTACCTTCCATTGCTTCCAGATGATTACCCTAATTCTGGAGCGTAGCTTCTTATCAATTCGTTTCGTCGCTTCCGTCATATTTGTGATTCTGTAGTAGTTTATCCATCCAAATATGACTTGTTTTAGTTTCAATATTCGGTAGTCTATCGGAACACTCCAGTTTCGCTTTGTCAGTTGTCGAAGCTTCCTTTGAAATTTCTGCATTGAAATTAGGTGAGGTTTTAAATAAAGCAATATAGGAGGGCCAAGCTAATCTTTCAATTTGATTGACATCAAGCTTGGCAACAGCTATTAATAGGACAAAGCCAATAATGTAATTAATCCCCTGCTTTATCGCCAAATTCTGAGATCCATATTCACCGGTTTGCTGACTGCTATAAATAAAAATTACACTTATAATAAAAAATGCGAATAAGATTAGTAGAATCGTACCATCTAATCTTTTATAGAAATTTGTGTTATTCATGACTTTCCCCTATTACACATTTTGTAATTAACTCATGTTGTTTATCAAATATTTTATCCTTTTAATGGTAACCAACCTAAAACAAGTTGTACCGCGATCGCATCATCTAAATAACCAATTGGAAAAATGTAATCAGGAATAACATCAACGGGTAAAATGAAATATAAAAGTGCACTTCCCATTAACGCTAGCTGCTGCGGGGTACCATTTCTTAAGGTAAATTTCATAAACATTTCTTTTAAATTGTTAATAAATGGACCGATACTACCCACTTTTTGGAGCTTTTCTTCAAAGTTCTTTATTATTGTTTTTTTCCCATCTTCAGTTTGTGAATATTGATTATAATTAGCTAATTGTTGTTCGACGCTTTCAATCGAAAACTTTTTATCATACATATTTGAAGATTCGAGTATTCGTTGAATGCTATCAATAGAGGAATGAATATCATCAGATTCTGGCTTTTCTTTATTCTGTTCAATAGGAAAACCCGCAGCCTCAAATAGTTGAGCGATCGGTATTCCAAGACTGCTAGAAAATTTTTGCAAATGTTCTGGAGTTGCTTTCCGTTTCCCGTTTATGATCCGTGAGATTGTAGCTGTATCAATTTCCGTAAGCTCGCTGAGTTTTCTCATGGATAATGAACGTTTCTTCAACATTTCTTTTAAAAGTAAACCAATTTTGACTTCAGACAATCTCTTCTCTCCTCTCCACTCTATTAATCTTGTTTTTAAATCCGAATATATGGCACTTAAAAATATATATGACTGTTGACTATTCGTCAACAAATCTAAAAGAAATTGTTAATTTACAGTTAATTTTTATTTGTTATTTGTCTATCAGTTTCATATTTTTGTTGACATTTTGACAATAAATACATATATTTTTTAGAGTTGAGGAAGAAACCTTTATCTTTTTCAATGCTATTAGAAATCAACTATAGCTTATAAGATTTATATTTTCCTAGAAAAGATTGAAAGGAGAAACAACATGGAACTTCAAACACCTAATCCAATAAATAATTCTCGAATCTCTTTAAAACCAAAACGTAAAAGAATCCGTATTTGGCGAGTATTCTTTACTTTTTTATTAATAATTCTAATTGGCGCTGGAGGATTTTTATATGGTACAGACCAGGGGCTTCAAATGCGGCGAATGCTCTTAGGGACCGTTTTTTCTACCTATCATCCACAATACGAGGTTTTTAAGAGGCTATTGCTTCCACAATCGGAAATTGATTCCTTATATAATGCAAGGAATCATCCACAATCAGTGCAATCAACGATTAAACATATTAATCAGAATTCTAATGCGGGATTAACAGAAAAAATTCAAGTGGATACAGTAAATACTCCAAATTTTACGGCAAAAATTATGATTATTCCTGATCCTAAAACAGTTCACATTGTAGCTACAAGGTTAAATAATTACGGACAATCTCTATCTGATTTAATTAAGGAGAATAATGGGGTCGCAGGAATAAACGCGGGCGGATTTTATGATCCACGCGGACAAGGCAACGGCGGTGAAATGACTGGAATTGTCATTAGTAACGGTAAGATCCTAAACGTTCCATCTGGAAATAGAAATGTCCGAGCGCTTGTAGGCGCTATTCTAAAAGATGGCGAATTTATTACGGGAAATTACTCAGCTAATCAATTATTAAATATTGGTGTAAAGGACGCTGTTAGCTTTGGACCTCAGCTAATCGTTGATGGAGTAAACCGAGTTACTCCTACTATCAGTGGTGCTTGGGGATGGGCACCAAGAACAGCGATCGGTCAAGAAAAAAATGGAAGTATTGTAATGATTATTACCGATGGGCGTTTTTATTGGGATAAAACCCACCGAGGCGCTTCAATGAATGACATGGAAAAATTGTTTAAACGGTACAATGTAACTAATGCAATAGCCATGGATGGAGGTGGTTCAACTACCATGATCAAAGATGGCCAACTCTTATTAAAACCGGCTACGGAAACACCTATAGGTATGCGTTACTTGCCTAATGCTTGGGTTGTTTTTCCAAGATAAGACAATAAAACAAAACAATGATTTAATAATCCCTCTTCATAACGGCAGCCTAAGAATTGTTAAATGAAGAGGGATTATCATTTGTCAAAAGGAATAGATTATGTTTAGAAAAATGCTTAAATCATATGACTATACTTTGATGTTTGCTGTAATATGTATTTCTTTGTTTGGGTTAATTATGGTTTATAGTGCAAGCATGGCAATGGCTATTCAAAGATATGGAGTTTCAAGTGATTATTTTTATCAAAAGCAAAAGCTTTTTCAGAAAAGCATAGTTCAACTAGTAACCTTTCTGGAATGAATTGATGATAGTCTCGTAAATATACTGTAACCGAATCAATTAGATCTTGTTCATTTAATCGTATGGTACGCCCATAAACTAAAAGCGGTAACGGTAAATCCAAATGAAGGATTAAACTCTAAGTCCACTGCAACTTGTTCTGGTTTTAGATTTTCTCTTCCTGAAACGTAAACACAAACACTATCTACAAGTTCTTGTTCATTAAACAATAGCTCCATGGTGTTACTCCTTAATAATTTCTTCTGAAAATACTTTTAATGAATTTAAAGATGAAAGCTATAATAAAGATATTTACGAGAAGTCCTAAAAAGGAAAATCCGTATAAGCCCCCATAATATAGCGTTTTTTTCGTTATGGAGGTAATGATTTGCCTTAGCCCTGATGAGCATGTGTTGTTGCCCCAGAGTGGACGAAAAAAGATCGTCATTGTGACGACCTTCCTTTTCTTTTTTAAACTCACCCATTCGTAGTCATTGGTCAGTATTCACATGTATGGCCTAAATCATTGACCAAGTAATGTTGGTATCGTTACAAATTCGTAGCCTTGTGCCTTCAAATTATCAATGATTTGTGGCAGGGCTTGCACGGTCCCATTTAATTCTCTCGGACGTCCAGCAAGGCAGTGTTCGAGAATGATCCCCCCTGGTGTAACCTCTTTTTTTACATACTGTAATATGGTGGTAGCTGGAGTACCTTTCCAATCTAATGTGTCAACGGACCAATCAATAATACGATACCCAAGATTATGGAGCAGAACCACGTCTGCTGGAGTCACCCTGCCATAAGGTGGTCTGAACAAGTTGGTCTTACGACCCGTAATTTGCTGGATCTCGTTTTCTGTAGAGACAATCTCTTGCTTAACCTGATTGTTATTAAGTGTCCATAGTTTCGGGTGATCCCAAGAGTGATTTCCAATAGCATTGCCTTCCCCTACAATCCGTCTCACCATGTCTGGAAAAAGTTTAGCTTGTTTTCCAACTATAAAAAAAGTTCCATGGACTCCTTTTGCATGCAAAATATCTAGAATCCTTGGAGTATAGTAATTATCCGGACCGTCATCGAATGTGAGAGCAATCCGTTTTAGGTTAGGCTTTCCCTTATAAATAACGACACCCGGAAACTGCTGAGAAAGGATTTGTACCTGCTTACGGTGCTGTGCTATTGGTAATCTGTAATTTCCCTCGTTCCAGTTTTTCTGTGTTTCTTTTCCTTCGTTTGGACTTTCCTTTTTCTGTGCTACATTTAAATCGTTTGCACTTCCCTTTTTATCTACTACATTTAAATCGTTAGCACTCTCCTTTTTCTGTGCCGGTGCACAGCCGAAGAGAGCAGCCATAATTAAGAGCAAACAAGATAACAATGTTATTTTACGTCGATTCATAAAGTCACCTATCCGATGGAATGTATTGTTTCCTCTCCGAGGCAAGTTAATTCTTTGATAAAATCCTTTCTGCAAATCTTACTTACCAAAAAGACTACCATTTAAATGGGGTTAGTCGATCCTTGAAAAAAACCCCCAGGGTTTCCCGTTTACTAAAAAATTTTAAAACGGATTTGGCTATATAGACCGGTCGATATTGTTGAGACGGGATGAGTCCTCCTTTCGATTGTTACAATCGTATGACTTTCTGAAACAGACTCTGGTGTATGTCTTTCGCTTTTTTCTGCCGGAACTCCTTTATAGGTATAAAAGTATTTAATAAAACTATATTGCATGCCCACTACCCAACATTTGAGATCGATGTAGAAGGAGTGAGATCCCATTATTTTCTATTTAACATATAAATTCTATTTCGGGTTATCAATTCCTTTTTTAGCTAAGCTGTTTCGTTGCTTAAAGAAAAAAATAAGCTACCTTCATTATTGAAGAATCGCTCCCTTTAATTGAATAAGACGTTAATTTATAACAAATATTTTTTAAATAAAACTCTATCTTGATTTGGTCCGTCATAGTTCGTATGAACATTAACACCATCTATAATTGAATCTCCCTCTTCAATTTCAAATCCCATTTTGGAATGATAGGCAATCGAAACTTTATTAGCAGGAGACGTTACACAACGGACCATACTGCAACCTTTTTGTTTTATGGTATTTAAAAATTCGTTGTAGAGTTGTTTTCCTATTTTGTGCTTTCTATATTCTGGATGAACTCCAACAAAATGAATATATGCCTCTTCAGACTTGGATTGAGATAAAAAACCAATTAGAAACCCTATGATTTGTCCATCCTTTTCTGCAATAAAACTAGTATCTGAAAAATGATCGAAAAATAACTTTGGCAGCATATCAGTCATTTTCCTACCACCCCACCAATCGTTTAGTAATGGTGAGATTATGTAATAGTCCGAACTTTCCACTGAACGAATTTTCATATCTAGTACCTCTTATATTTTTTGGTTACATTTCAAAGAATTTGTGTCTCTCCACTATGCAAACTCTAAGAGAAAAATTTTTGTACCATTCCGTTTTCCCTCTATCTTGTGCTACTCTATGTGCTGAATTTTCCTTCCAACCTTTTATCGCATCTAAAGAATCCCAATATGAAACTGTAATTCCACAGCCCTCATCTCGAGCACCTTCCATACCTAAGAATCCTTTCTGCTGGGAAGCTAACTTTTCCATTTCTTCAGCCATTTTCCCATATCCCCTATCACCCTCGGTTCGCTGTGATGCAAAAATCACTGCGTAATAAGGTGGCTCAGGCGTTTTTGCAATTCCACTCATATTAGTTCCTCCTTTAAAGAAGTCTCCGATATAAAACAACTTCGAGTTGCTTACAATTATCCCTTCTTTTCTCAAACAATCTGGTACTAACATATAGAAAGAGCGCAATTCTTGCTGCAGAATTGTGTCCTTTAATGTAATAACAAAGATAATTCTCAATCTTAAAATCACTAAATTGTAGATTTATTCTTTATTTGGTTTTCAAATGCTTTTATGGCTTTTTCTTTTTCAATACATATTACCTTTTCCCAACTACAAAGGTGCCATAAAAATGAATCCATATCTATCGTTTTTTGTTCCTCTTTTGATAGATGACTTGCAAAACTTTCACGCCATTTTTGACGTAAATAGTGTCCCCACTTTGGTATTTCCACTATTTTTAATTCTTTATTTTTCATCCCAATTAACCTTTCAATACAATATTAAGTATAAATAATATTCTACTTTGCACACTTAATATCCTTTCATACTCTTCTTAAACAATCCTGCCCTTTAGCCATCCATGAAGCGCAAAAATCAACGCTTCACCACAGAGAATGAAAATGGTCACGAACCGTCAATACTGATTCTACGGCTGGGAGAGGAAGGTCGCTGAACTATGGTGCGTGAGAGCCCATCCTTTAGTCTGACTCCACCGACCACGGTGCACCACTGACTGTCGCTCCCTTACGGGAAGCACACATGGTAGATTAATCCTATTCTGGTTGTTGCACCAGCCTCTAATCATAATGATCGCCGTAGAAAGGATGTTTTCAATGGATGTAGTCATTGAAAGAGCATGCGGTATGGATGTCCATAAGGACAATATTACTGCCTGTATTTTGACACCTGAAGGAAAGGAGATTCAAACGTTCTCTACTAAAACTGTATTTCTATTACAGTTGGTTGACTGGATTAAACATCATAATTGTACCCATGTCGCCATGGAGAGCACGAGTGTTTATTGGAAGCCGATTGTGAATTTACTTGAAGCTGAGGATATTGAGTTTTTAGTTGTGAATGCCCAACATATGAAGGCAGTTCCAGGACGCAAAACGGATGTAAAGGATGCAGAATGGATTGCCAAGCTTCTTCGGCACGGGCTGCTCAAAGCAAGTTATATTCCAGATAGAAATCAACGTGAACTGCGTGAGCTAGTTCGCTATCGTCGAAGTATAATCGAAGAGCGAGCCAGGCAACATAACCGAATCCAAAAGGTGTTAGAAGGAGCGAACATTAAATTGGGATCTGTTGTTTCAGATGTTTTGGGTGTTTCGGCTCGGGATATGCTTGATGCCATTGCCGATGGTGAGGAGGATCCTGAAAAACTAGCAAACTTTGCCCGGCGCACTATGAAAAAGAAGAAAGAAGAACTGGAACTCGCCCTAAAAGGCTATATCAATTCACATCAACGCCTTATGTTAAAAACCATTTTAGGTCATATTGATTTTCTGACTGAGCAAATCGAGATGCTGGATAAGGAAGTTTCCGACAGAGTCAGCTCTCATCAAGAAGATGTGGCACGATTGGATTCCATTCCTGGTATAGCAACCAGAATGGCCGAACAAATCCTATCTGAAATTGGGACTGATGTGAAGAAACAATTCCCCACTGCAGCTCATATGTGTTCTTGGGCAGGATTAGTTCCTGGGCAAAATGAAAGTGCTGGAAAAAGAAAATCAGCCAAAACTAAAAAAGGAAATAAGTATTTAAGATCGGGGTTAACCGAAGCAGCTCATTCAGTAAGGGGATCCAAAAACTATCTTGGTGCACTGTATAGGCGTACAGCATCCCGAAAGGGTAAAAAACGTGCTGGAATTGTAGTCGCTCACGCAATGTTACGTATCTCTTATTATCTATTAACCCGAAAAGAAATGTATGTAGACTTAGGTGAAGACTACTTTGATAAGCAGAGACAACAATCAATTGTTCGGCATTCATTAAGACGACTTGAAAGTTTAGGATACATCGTTACGCTGGAAGAACCTAAAGCCTCTTAATCCAGTTCACTTAATTACCATAAATCTATGAAATTGGCGCTCTCCCCTTTTTTAAAAAACGAATGAGCTGCGTCTTCTTTAGTATTGCCATTTTCTCAAAGTTACAGAAGTTTATTTTCATGGTAGTGCAACAAGAAAAGCTGCCAAATTAACAGCTTGATCTTCAACTCTTGCACCCGTTAGTATAAGTACAAACCTTCACAAACTTTAAAAATCATTCAATAAGAAAAGAGTATTACCCTTGATGGAGTAATACTTTTAGTCAATCTCTTGCTCTTGCCCTCTGTACATCTCTAATATTCTTCTGAACCGTTATGGCTGCAAATAAACTAAGAACAAATGCCATACCATAAAATCCCTTTTCGCTTAAAACAATACTTCTTGCATTGTACAAACCGATGCTCATTAATGAAATAGATACAATAAGTGCAATCCAACTAATTCCATAATAAATATTAGTAACTGGTATTCCTTCATTCTTATCTCTAACTGTTTTTTGTAAAGATACCGCTGAATAGAGTCCGAATACTAAAATTGCAAAGTAATATCCTTTTTCATTCAGTTGCATCGTTGCGTTATACAAACCTATAAGATAGGCAGTAACACCTACTAACAGCGCTGCCCAAGAAGCCCCTTGGAAAGCTGGAGTCGGTTCTCCCTCTTTCCTTTCTACTTTCATTTTTGAATCATTTTGTTTACCTTTTTCTAATAAAACCTCATTATCATTAGACATTGAATGTTTCACCTCCATCTTTTTATCTAATATATTCTTAATTTCCAATTAAGATTCCGAATTCACGACTTGCTAAAACTATCCTGCCACGTTCAGTCTTATAGCTTAGGTTTTATTAAAGCACACGAGTTGAGTATGTAACGTAAATGCAGTCTTTTTAGATATATGTAAAATTTTCCTCCTTTATATTGGAACGAATATTCATTCGTGTATAATTATGATATGCCTATCGAAGGAGGAATTATTTTTGAACTCAATTGATTTAATTATTTTAAACTTTAATGAAGTTAGAAGAAGAAGCTTAAAGGTTTGGACATCTATTCCTAAAGAAAAACTCCAATGGAAGCCAGATGACGAAGCTATGAATTGCATAGAAATGATTAGACATGTACTGGAAAGCGAACATTATTACCACCTTGCAATTAAAAATAGAGGGAGTTTATCCATTTTCAACTCCCCCTTCGAAAATAGGCCATTCACTTCTGTAAAAGCAGAATTGGAATTTGCTGAACCATATCGAAATGAATTCATAGAAACAGTCAAGTCCTTTACTGAAGAAGACTTGGCAAATATAATGATTGACCGATCCGATTCAGGGTACATAAGAGATTTAGGTGACATGCTGTTACGTGTTGCCTATCATGAATCAGTTCATACTGGTCAATTATTGGATTATTTAAGAACAGCAGGGGTTCCAAGAATTCGTATATGGGATTAGCCATTATATTGAATTGTTGAGCGAAGAAGTAACGAAACAAAATCAACCTATTGAACTACTTGATTCTATTCTTGGAATAGGTCGAGGTCACGCTGAACTGCTCTTGGCTGAGATTGGTATTGGCATGATATTTCAAAGCAATTTCCTTCAGCTCCGTATTTATGTTCCTGGGCTGGAACGGTTTCAGGTAACAATGAAAGTGCTGGAAAAAAAGTCCGGAAAAAAGAGAAAAGGTAATAAAAAATTACGAGCAGCACTTGTTGAAGCAGCACATTCAGCAGCAAGAACAAAAAATGCCTATCTTTCATCCCAATACCAACGTTTATCAGCAAGAGTTAGGAAAAAACTGGTAGCAGTTGCGGTTGGACCTACCATTTTAACCCTTGCTTATCACATGTTAAACAAAAGAGTTCCAGATATTGAATTGGGCACAGATTACTTTGACGGACGAAAGAAATTATCCCGTAATTCCCTAAGTAATTGGAAAATCTGTCCCCTATGATGTGATTCGTGCTCTATCAAATGATAAACAACCCATTCAGGGGTTACTTCATATTGTTCAAGTACCCGAGGTTTTCGCCAATCGTTTAAGTCCATTGAACGAAAATAGGTAAGAAATACTTCACGAACTTTCTTTAGGCGGTAAAAATGTTGTTCTAAACTTTCTCCCTCAAAGTGAGTTAAATTGCCGTCAGTTCGACTTTCTAACGGAAATAACAAGCTAATTTCAGGATCCCAATCGGTTCCAAGCACTTCCACGTATAACCAATCTGCCTCGACCAATGCAATATGATACAAAAGAGTCCCAATTGATTGTCTTTCACCAATTTTTCTGTCTAGTAAGCTTTGGCTGATTCCTGTTAATTCAGTTATAAGAGTACGACGAACATCTTCTAAACACCATAACCACCGGCCAATTTCTGTTTCATATCCTATTAATGAAGATACAAGTAAAGATTTTTTATTCAATTATTCATCCTCCTTTTAAAGTACTAACATTCTACTAAAAGTTAACTCTTCCTCTTTTTTAAAAATGCCATTCATCTTTTTAATGGATAAAATAATTTTACCCTTCAACTTGACCTTTAGTGCAATTAAAGAGGGTTCGCCGCCTTACCCCCATTTTCATCAACTCTTGTACCCGTTAGCCATTCATGAAGCGCTAAAATCAGCGCTTCCCCACAGAGAATGAAAATGGGGTTCCTAGTCCATAATGTTTAATGGCTGACGAAGAAGGTCGTTGAACTATTGTGCCTCTTAGCCTATCCGTTAGTCTGACTCCGACGACCCACGGTGTACATCGACTGTCGCCCTTATACCGGTAGCACTCATGGGAGATTAATCCTTTTTCTGGTCGTTGCGTCAGCCAATTCTATATTTTTTATAGAAGGATGGTACTTGATTATCTGTCAACTCAATAATGAACACTCAGAAGGCTCAGCAAATTTTTACATGATTTAATAGTATTTAGCTGAATAACTAGCATCAGAATTAACGGACGTGTTACACACGTTGGAGGAGAGGATACTATATGCCACAATGGCACCCGAGTCGCGATCATATGATGTTGCCACACGAATTTTCTGTGAATCCGCTGTTTGCTCGCGAAGGAGAAATGGTCGTTCCACGCTTTCGCATGCCTGATAATGGCATGTTACCCGAAACAGCGTATCAAATAGTCCATGATGAAGTTTCTCTAGATGGCAATGCCCGTCTGAATCTCGCAACATTCGTTAGCACATGGATGGAGCCTGCTGCAGAGCGCTTATATGCCGAATCATTCGACAAGAACATGATTGACAAGGACGAGTATCCGCAGACAGCGGCGATAGAGGACCGATGTGTCCGTATTTTAGCCGATCTTTGGCATTCGCCCGACCCACTTACTACGATGGGGGTTTCAACGACAGGATCGTCGGAAGCGTGTATGCTCGGTGGGCTTGCGTTAAAGCGACGTTGGCAAAAAGCACGCAAGAGCCAAGGGAAGCCGACTGAACGACCAAATATCGTGTTTAGTTCAGCTGTCCAAGTCGTTTGGGAAAAATTCGCGAACTATTGGGATGTTGAACCACGTTATGTGAATATTACCCTGGATCATCCTTATTTAGATCCCGAAGGTGTTCTAGCTGCCGTGGACGAAAATACGATTGGTGTGGTGCCGATTCTTGGTGAGACCTATACCGGGGTTTACGAACCGGTCGCAGAAATTGCGAAAGCTTTGGACGATTTACAGGAGAGAACAGGACTCGACATTCCGATGCATGTGGATGCTGCTTCGGGGGGATTTATTGCTCCTTTTCTTCAACCGGATTTGGTCTGGGATTTTCAATTACCGAGGGTGAAGTCCATCAATGTTTCCGGGCATAAATATGGATTAGTCTACCCTGGTCTGGGATGGGTGATATGGCGGGAAGCTGAAGATCTCCCTGAGGATCTCATCTTCCGCGTGTCCTATTTAGGCGGGAACATGCCGACTTTTGCCTTGAATTTCTCTCGTCCCGGCGCACAAGTACTCCTGCAATATTACAATTTTCTGCGTTTAGGCAAAGACGGTTACTATAAGGTGCAAAAGGCATCTCAGGCAATAGCACATTTTCTTAGCAAGGCGATTCAGGAGATGGAACCGTTTGAACTATTTTCCGATGGTTCGGATATTCCGATATTCGCTTGGCGACTGAAAGATGGGTACACATTAAACTGGAATCTTTATGACTTGTCTCGACAATTGCGGACGTTTGGCTGGCAAGTGCCCGCTTATCCCTTGCCCCCTGATATGGAAGATGTGACGATTATGCGAGTTGTGGTTCGAAACGGATTTTCCATGGATCTGGCTCATTTGTTCTTGATGAATCTCAAACAGGCCGTTGCATTTCTGGATTCCTTGGACGGGCCCATACCACATGATACGAAATATGACAATGGTTTTCACCACTAAGCGCACTATGTGCAAAAGTGGTACTTTACATGGGATCGCAAACATTTTAACATAAAAACCATGTAATACATTTTTTGAAAACAAAAAGCCGTTTTCTCCTACACTAAGGAATAGCGGCTTCTTTTTATCTTGTTTGTCGAAAAATGTATTCAATCAACCTTTCCAAAGTCACTTCTAAACGTAGTAACAAGCAATTGGAATCCTGCCGCTAGCTTATTTTCACCGTTATTTTGATTTAATTCCTGCACCACAAAGGGGTATTATAATTTTTTCTTCCGGTACCTTCTTATATTTTAAATAACCTGCATAGTTGGCAGCTGTTGTTACTTCAACATAGAAACCTTTATCAGCTAGCATTGCCCGTGCACTCAGTATTTCATCCTCTTTAATGTCAATAAATAAACCATTTGTTTCACGTACAGCTTCTAAAATTTGTCTTGAACGTGCTGGGGCTGCAATGGCAATACCTTCTGCTAAAGTACCTTTATTGATAACAGGTTCAGCTGTTTCTAGCCCATTTTCGTAAGCACTCATAAGAGGTGCACAGTTTGCGGCTTGGATTGCAACAATCTTCGGCATTTTTTCAATTAATTTGTTTTCGAATAACTCTTTAAAACCATAGTACGCACCAAGGACAAGTGTACCATTACCAACTGGGATGATTAATGCATCTGGCACTCCTTTTAATTGCTCGTAAATTTCATAAGCGTACGTTTTCGTTCCTTCATAAAAATAAGGATTATACACATGACTTGCGTAAAAAATTTTTTCTTCGGCTACTGCTTTTTGTGCCGCAGCTGCAATCTCCTCTCGTGTCCCATGAATTTCTTTAATCGTTGCACCATGTGCTTTTACTTGAGCAATTTTTTTCGGTGATGTTTCATCACTTAGATAAATATCGCATGCAATTTTACAACGTGCTGCATATGCTGCAATCGCCGTTCCTGCATTCCCACTACTATCAGCAATAACTTTTGATACCCCTAATTCTTTCGCCTTCGTCATTAAAACAGCGGCTCCTCGATCTTTAAATGATAATGTAGGCATCATATATTCAACTTTCACATACGTATTTGGCTCTAGAGGATCTAAAACGATTAAAGGAGATTGACCCTCCCCCATTGTAATTGATTCCCACGTCTTAGAATCTTTTGCGAATGGCATGGTTTCAAAATAACGCCATAACGAGTTCGGATAGTTATTCCATGCTGTCACATCAATTTTGGGTGTCTCTTTTCCTATATCTAATACGCCGCCACATTCACATTTCCATAAAGTTGGTGTAATATCATGCTTTTTTCTACAACTGTTACAAATATACTGTTCCATCTTTTATCGTCCCCTTCAAATATTTTTTTATATAAAATAGATTTTTTTATACGAAAAGGGTAAAAAAATATAACTAAATATAGCCAATTGCCTCAATTTCAATTTTAAAACCAAAATGTAATTCATTAGTTGGGACCACAGTACGTGCTGGTTTATGCTCACCGAAGAATTCTTTATAGACAGCATCTACTTTGTCCCATAATTTCACATTTGGAATGTATAATGTCATCCGTAATATTTGCTCTTTTTTACTTCCGGCTGCTTCTACTATCATTTCCACATTTTTAAGTGCTTGTAATGTTTCTTCTTCAATGGTGCCAAATTTCTTTTGGCGTGTTATTGGATCGATTGCGAATTGACCTGATACATAGACTATATCGTTATGAACTGTTGCTAGAGCGTAATGTCCATTTGATTTTAAATTTCCTACCTCAAAAATGCTTTTCATTGAATTCCCCTTAATTCGAATTATTTTTTATTTCATCCAAATAACTATAAACTGTCACTTTGGATATGCCTAATAAAGAAGCAACCTTCTCAACAGAACCTCTCATTAAAAAAATGCCTTTTTCGTCCATAAATCGAATTAATTCAATCTTTTCATGGCGTTTCATGACTGGATGTACACTGTTTTGAATGATTTGTTGAATCAGCTGATCGACTATTTCTTCAACATTTTCAATAGCAGCATCTGCTTTTTCTACACTCTCATGAACCTCAACTTGTGTTGAAAGAAAGATATTCATAAATTGTTGCATTTGATTTAGTGCTTCAACATCAAAATTGATGCAGAAAGCGCCAATAACATTTTGCTTGGAATCACGAATTAATGAAGTGGAAGAACGAATCGTACGCTTGTCTTCTGTTACAAATGTATAACCTGCTAGGTAATCTTCTTTAAAATCTTCTGATCGTAATACAGTCTTCACTAGGTGATCAAATGATTGACCGATTTTTCTTCCTGTAACATGGTTATTTACTGTAAACATTACTGAGCTTTGAGGGTTCGTCAAATCATGAATAACGACTTCACAGTTTCGTCCAAACATTTTTGCAGTAGATTTGGCTAAAGGGATAAAACTCTCTAATACTTTCTTACTTTCTTCCATGTCTAACTACCTCAATTTTTTTAAAAGTCCATATGATTGTATAATTTTTTATATAAAAAAGCAATATATAGACTTTTTTATATAATTTTGATCCATTTTCTCTTTTTTAATTGTGCTATTAGATCAGCCATTTTTATATTTTTTGTATGCTAAAGGTGTCATGTTCATCGACTTTCGGAATTTATCGATAAAATAGCTTGTACTATTAAATCCTACTTGATAAGCAACATCTGTGACATTAGAATCTGGTTGTTGTAGTAGAACTAGGCTTTTTTGAATTCGATAATCCGTTACGTAATTTAACGGTGTTTTCTTTAAAATTCGTTTAAAATATCGACAGCATTCGGAACGGCTCAATTGCCCAGCTCGTGCAATATCGTCTAACATGATTTTCTCCGCATAATGTAGATGAATCCAATTTAACATTTGCTTCATTCTCTTGCTCTTTAACATTTCTGTCTGTTCGTACTCTAATTGAAAACCATTTAAAATTAAGTTTTGCCAAATTAACGTTAACTGCACAGTGATGTTAATTTCATAGTATGGTGACTTTTGTTGAATCAATTGATTAGTTTTTATAATGGCATCTAAAATGTTTTTCCCCCAAAGCTCCTTGGGATCTAAGTGTAAGTAAGGCAAATTAGTCGCTTGAATATAGGGATTTACATAGGTTGTATAGAGTTCTTGTGATAAGACGAAATGAGGCAAAACATTTAAACAGATATAGGCACAACCCGACTGACTCTTTTCTACCGCCATGTGCAGGCAGCCACTATTTATAAAAAGCCCCTCGCGTTCTCGAACTTCTATTTTTTCTTCATTTATTTGGAAGAGTGCTTCTCCTTTGATTATCAGGACAAATTGAATTTCATCATGCCAATGAAGTGGTATATATCCATTTATATTTTGGTTGATTGTTGTTTCGTAACAAGCAATCGGTAATACTAATGTACGATGCTCTGTTAGCTCTTTTAAACTTTGGTCAACCATAAAATTTTTTATTTGCAAATTACCACCTCAATATATTTATATTTTTTCATCCAATTTAGGTATTTTTTCAGGGATTTTCCTCTTATTATTACAATAATATAACACTATTTATATATTTAAAGGTGGAAAATTAATTATGAACAGAAGAAAAGGATTATTTCTCGTTATATCGGGAGCAATGTTTTGGGGTATTGGTGGCACGGTTGCAAAAAAGCTTTTTCAACAATATGGGATCGATGTAAATTGGCTTGTTACGACACGATTACTTATAGCTGGTATTTCCCTCTTAGCAGTTCAATTATTTGGAAAAGACCGTTCTCAGATATTCGGTGTCTGGAAAAATAGAAGGACAGCTGTTCAACTTATTATTTTTGGGTTGATCGGTATGCTTACGGTTCAATACACTTATATGGTATCCATTAAACATGGGAATGCTGCTGTTGCAACGCTATTACAATACTTAGCACCTGTCATCATTATCATTTACTTAATTATACGCAAACAATCTGTCCTAACACGGCAAGATTTGTTAACAGTTTCTCTTGCTTTAGTTGGTTGCTTTTTCTTATTAACAAACGCTTCCATCTCTCAACTTTCTGTGCCGACAATTGCAATCGTTTGGGGTATTTTATCCGGACTAGCGCTAGCATTTTATACTTTATATGCAGTTCCATTACTGAAGCAATACAATTCCCTTGTCATTGTTGGCTGGGCGATGATTATCGGTGGCTTTGCATTAAGTTTTATCCATCCACCATGGCAAATCGACTTTACTAGCTTAACACCAGAAGCCTATTTCTACTTAGGCTTTGTTGTCATATTTGGTACAATGATTGCATTTTGGTTTTATATAGAAAGTTTACAAAGTCTATCACCTAAAGAATCAAGTCTTCTAGGTAGCATAGAGCCACTGGCTGCTGTTTTAACAACGGTCTTTTGGTTAAAAGAACCCTTTGGATTTTTCCAATGGGTGGGTACAGCCTGTATCATTGTAATGATATTATTGTTGGCTTTGAATAAAAAGTCTTCTTCAAAGACTAACCAACCTCCTAAAAATGAAGAGCCCCTTAGAGTTAGTTGATTAGAGGGGCTTACTTTATACAGATAGATAAGGGTTTGTCCTCCTAGGAAAGGAAGGTTGATTCAAAAAAACATGGAAGCTTTACATATCGTTCCTGTTAACAGCAATAATGAAAACATCCTCAATAAGTTATACTATGACAAACAGGAGGTTTCTTTTGCATGAAATCATTCTTCATTTTTATTTCTATTCTTATACTGAGTATTAGTTTTGCTGTTGCTATGGACTTGTTTTTAGGTCAGACCATTTCTCAATGTTGGCAGAACTTAAATAACCCGTTTTGGTTGATGGATTCAACGGAATTATCCACCACTTTAATAATAATTTCAATATGGCTTTTAAAGCCTATGATTATGTTTGTGAAAAAGAAAATTTATTAAATATTTCGTAATCGTTGACTAAATTTTTTCCGAATCACAGCTATAAGCAGAAGGAATGCGGGTATGATTTCTCCAAAAAGAGGAAATATGGTTTTGAGTGAGAAATTTCCCTCCTCCAGATGTCCTGAAAAATCAAATGCAATCATACTAGAGGAATAGAGAATGATAATACCGATGGGGGCTACCATTTTCCTATAATCTTGTAGGTTAAATAAAACGGTTGTCCCCATAACGGCTGCATAATAAAAAACAGCGATTTTGAAAAAGTTGCAAATAATTAAGGTTAAAATAACAATTAAATCCAGATGTTGGATAAACTCCCCAATATTTATTTTGCTAATCATTGTTAACAACGGAAAGGATGCCCGGCCTGCAATGTCAGCACCGAGTACTGCTATATCAAGTGCGATCGTATAGCTTAATACCAATCCGCTAAAAACTACTGCCCAACATCCCGTTTTCACAGCTTTATTGTCATTCTGTAACATTGGAAATAGCATAGCAAAGCAAACCATTTCTCCAAAGGGGAAAGATAATGTTTGACTATAAAATGTTGTGAAAACCGGTTTCCATCCATCGCGGAGTATAGGTAATAAGTTATTTATATTAATAACTCCAGCATACATGAGAAGGAGATTGCTTATAAGCCCAAGACATACAACCAGTACCAAATAGATTTGAGCTGTTCTGACTAAAACTTCAATTCCCCTATAAAGAACATACGCGATTGTTACAATTATCGAGAGGTTAATAATCAGCAATGGTGTTTGATCTAATATGGCGCTCGTGAGAATTTCCCCCCCATCTCTCACATCTCTAGCTCCACCATAGATAAAAAAAAGGATATACAGTAAACTTAACGGCCATCCTATATATTTCCCTAAAATAGTTTGGATAAAGCTGATAAGCGGCTGCTGTGGATAGATACGAAAAAGAGAACAGTATATAAAAAAAAGGATTACCCCGCCTGCTGCCCCAAAAAGAATGGCCAGCCAAGCATCCTTCTTAGCCTGTAGCCCTAAACTGACGACAAGAGCCGTACCAAAGTTAAACAAAACAATGAGAGAAAAAAATTGACCGGCACTAATTTTTGCTTTTTCCATCTTTTACATATCTCCATTTCACTTTTATCTATTCCGTTTCACTGAAAAGATATGGGATAGATCTCATCCCTGGGCGTCTGATTCTTGTTTCGACATGGACTTCTACTTTGGATTCTGCAAATATGTCGCCCCAGTCCTTTTCGATTTTTTTCCATTTTTGTTTGTTTGTTCGTTCTAATGCTTCCCCAAAGCTAAAAATATCTGTGTGATTTCTTTGTGCTTGTACTATTGCTTTTTGTACTTCCTTTCGCGTTTCTTGCGCCCATTTTTTTTCTAACTTTCTAATTTCTTTAGATTTTTTGAGATCAATGGCACAAAATATTTGTCCTATACTTCCCTCCTGTTTGACAAATAGCTGAATGGTAGGAAGATGATTTCCTATCCTAGTCTTAATTTTAGCTTTTGACCGACTGACTTCAATACTAAGTCCCTTTTTGTTCTGTTTACAGTCGATACTAACAGCAGATCCTTTCAACTTATTATTAATCACTGCAGCACCTCGAGCTGCCTCATCATTCAACCATCCAACTAGCTTGCCGCCTTTAAGCATACCTAGACCGCTAATTTTTATAACTGTGCCCGGTGTCACTGTTTTTATAGCTGATTCCTTTGATCCTGATTGAGCACCCTTTATCAGCTGAACTCCACTAATTACAGGCCCGCCCCCTTTTCTTAATACTCCCCGTATTACCTCATCAAGTTCAACACTGTAGCTTTTAGACAATTTATTGATCATTGTATCGAGCTTCCCTTTTATTGCAAGTGCCGGGACTTTTTCTATAGGTGTAAGTGTTTTAAGGACTTCTTCCGCTTTGGTACTTCTAGCTATAAGTAAATTTGATGTTAAACGTCCTTCATCATCTCTTTCAAAAAAATCTAAAATACCGTCTATACCTTCTTTTGCTAACTCTTCTCCGACTATAATAATGTTTATATGAGAAATCATTAACTGTCGGGGTGATTCTTCCGCCGCATTGCGGAGTGCTTCGAATATCGTAGAGCCAGAACTACTGTAAACCGTTATAGGTGTTGTTCTTCCAGTCCCTGTTTTTCCCGAAACTTCTGTTGGATTCACCACTTCATACGAGACATGATATTCCTCCTTTCCCTTTGTTTTATCTAACCCTATGGCCATTACAAGAGCTATTCTATTTAACTCACGTTGATCCCAACAGCCCGTAAGCAATGCTGTACATACAGATAACAAGCAGAAAAGACTGAAAAACCTACGTTTCATCTGCATTCCCCCTTGCTTTATTTCCTTGGTTCCCTAGCCGGCGATTTGAACTTATCTGTTTGTGTATTCCCTGCATTTGTTTGACTAGTCGAACGAGAGTGTGTTACATAAGACTTAAAAGGAGCACGAATAAGTGTATCCTTTTGGCCTTTCAAAGAAAAAGGGGTGAAAGGGGCTAAATAGGGGATACCGAAGGAACGCAAACTATTCATATGAGCGACTAATAAAATCATCGCTAATGTTATTCCGTAAAAACCAAGAAGCGCTGATATAATCATTAAAGGAAAACGAATCATTCTTGCAGCAATGGTTAAATTGTATGCAGGTATCGCGAAACTCGCAATCCCTGTTATCGCAACAACGATTACCATTAATCCTGTGACAATGCCTGCTTCCACAGCGGCCTGTCCTAATACAATCGCTCCCACAATAGAAACCGCTTGTCCGACTGCCCGAGGCATTCGAATACCAGCCTCACGTAGTACTTCAAATGTAACTTCCATGATCACAGCCTCGATCAAGGCAGGGAACGGAACACCTTCCCGTTGAGCCATAATATTAATGAGAAGAGAGGTTGGAAGCATTTCCGGGTGATAGGTAGTGACTGCAATGTAAATGGCTGGTCCCAGCAATAAAATAAAAAAACTTGAATATCTAATAACTCTCATTAAGAAAGTAATATCAGCTCGCTGATAATAATCTTCCGTTGCTTGAAAGAACTGCGAAAAAACAGTTGGGACGATGAGAACGAATGGAGTACCGTCCACTAATACGGCTATTCTTCCTTCCAATAAGTTCCCGGAAACTGCATCAGGCCGTTCTGTATTATATATAGTTGGAAAAGGAGTAAAGGTTCGATCTTGAATAAATTCTTCAAGATACCCTGACTCTAGAACGGCATCAATTTGGATATCTGTTAGCCTCTGTCGAACCTCTTGTACAAGCTCTTCACCAACAATTCCCTTGATATACATAATTGCTACATTAGTCTGCGACACATTTCCAATTCTTATCTTTTCTAATCGCAGCTGTGGACTTTTAAGGTGTCTGCGGATAAGAGCAATATTGGTTGTAATGGATTCGTTAAAACTGTCCTTAGGTCCCCGGATATTAACTTGCGAGGTCGATTCTGTAATTGCCCTCCACTGACCACCTCTTGTACTGCCCGATATAGCTCCAGCATAGCCATCTATCAAAATGATTGTATCACCTGACAAAATAGAAAAAATAAGTTCATTCCAATCTTTTAGAATATTTACTTTTCCAATTGTTAAAGCATTATTTAAGATAAGATCGAATAAATGGTTAGAATCCAATTCTAATTTGCTGTCTGCCGTATCTACCATTAACGATCGTATTACATATTCGTTAACAGATTGCTCATCCGTTAACCCGGTTATATAAACAGCTCCAACTGAGACGTTTAGTGTGCCTCCAATCTGAAACGAACGAATAACGAGATCAGGGCTATCACCAATTTCCTGTTTTATTTTATGTAGCATATTTTCTAAATTAGGTTCTAGTGAGTATCCTTCTGTATCAAATTCCAGTCTATTTTTTTGCTCTGCCTTAGGTTGCTTATTTTTATTCCGCAAAAATTTCATACCATTTGAATACTCCTACTCATCGTTTTTATAACATATTATCTGTTTTACATATTTAGGTTATTCACTAAATAAATAACAGAAGCGAGTATACGGGAGAAAATCGTATTAGAATGAGGGAGTTATATAAACAAAAAGCCGGCATTACAGCCAGCTCTTCAAATATTACACATTATTAGTTGAAAGAAACGCCTAATCTTCCATAAAAATTCGTGCATAGTATTCCGTTTCTTCATCTAATTTGTTCTCTTTTCTCAATTCCTCAATAGTTTCTTTTCGGTTATCTTCAATGATTTGAAAACTTCCTGATACATTTGGTGTTTTCCCTTTGTTTTTATCCATACTTTCGCTCCTACATTTCGTCTTTCTTCTAAAACTTCTTTAACAGTAACCGTAATGCACTCAGTAGTTGGATAACTTTTTAACTTCACTTATCAAGTACACCGTTATAACCTTTCACTTTTTCAAAAAAATACTGGAATCCATACAATATATACGCTTTGTAGTGTATATATATAAAGAATTGAAAATAGTTTAACCGATTTAAACGAACAATTTTAAATTTTTTAAGAACAGGAATAAAGAGAAAAGCAAAGAATCCATTAGCAAAAACATTAAGTAACACAAACTTTTTAAAGTTTCCATACGAAAATTTAAGTATCCACAGAGAAAGAGGCATGTAAGGACCAATATCAAAAGGAAGTTCATCTCTTATAAATGATTTTGGTTTATCGTAAAACTTCCACCACTTCCTCTTATGTCCATTCAAATGATTTATAATTTCAAAAATAACTATAAAAACACCCGCTAAAGAATAACGTTTGATATTACGCTTACCTATAAATAACAACGAGAACCAGGGTATCAGTATTATAAATAAATTTAAAACTTAGTGCCTCGTTGAAGCCATATGTGAATTTCACCTCGACTTGAATTAGTACATACTTTTTTAAAGTATCCAAATATAATAAAAAAACTCCTTTTTAAGGAAGTCACAGACTTATTCAACAACCTAAACATATCAATTACATATTAAACTAACCTGTAGTTAGTGAATATAAACAAGGGATTGCACTGCAACCCCTTGTTTAGGTTTAGTAAGTAAAACTCGATGAATAGGAATACTAGATTTTGAATATTTAAGGTCAGTTTCCCAATAAATATGCTTTTTCTATTGAATTTCCCCTGAAGTACAATTTGCTGAAGTGTGGTTATGACACCTCGTGCTCTTTTTTCGCAATATCTTCTTCTTTATCTTTTGAGAAAAACCATCCGGCTGTTGCAATTGCAACTAATACAACATAGAAACCAACTTTCCACTCAGTCGATTTAGCAAACCCATCACTTAAAACGGAAAGTGCTGAATGTGACAGAGTGTAAACAACAAGTTTTACGCCAACCCATCCTACGATGATAAATGCTGCAATCTCCAAGCCGGGTCTTCTCTCTAAAAGCTGTACAAACTTGTTTGCAGCAAATCGCATAATTACTAATCCAATTAATCCACCGGCAAAAATAACTAGGAATTTTCCCCCATCTAGACCACCAACATTAGGAAGTGAGGTATCTGGGAGTACAACTGCCATTGCTACAGCAGCAAGGATTGAGTCTACTGCAAATGCAATATCAGCTAATTCTACCTTCAAGACTGTCGTCCAAAAGCCGCTTTTACAAACTTCTTTTTTCACGTTTTCCTTAACATTTCCTTTAACTACTTTCCGGAAAATATGATTCCCTGCCATAAACAGGAGATAAATGGCTCCTATCGCTTGTACCTGCCACACATCTACAAGGAATGAAATTACAAACAAGGAAGCAAAGCGAAACACAAATGCACCGGCTAATCCATAAAATAATGCCTTTTTTCTATCTTCCTCAGGAAGATGTTTTACCATAATTGCCAGTACTAAGGCATTATCGGCTGCTAAAAGTCCTTCTAATAACACCAGGAGCACTAAAACCCATCCATACTCCAGCAAAACAGTAAATTCCATTTCAATTCCTCCTCTAAAATAGTTATTTTTTTAAAAACCATGACCCTTTGGACAACAAAAAAGGCCTTTACCGATAGCGGTAAAGGCCCATAAAAATATAAATAGACCATTACCGTTCAGTAAAGGTCTTGCTAACAACATAAGTGTTGCCAATAAAGCCGGAGAAATACATCCTCGGAATGACGACTTTATTGTAGCAGCTACTCCCCTTTAAAAGGAAATATTTTATTAAAATTAATATACAACAGTTTACAGTTAATGTCAATTCAAAAACATTATTTAGGTGGTCTTCTGCTTCTTTTCTCGTCTTGGCTTAAATAAATGTCCTTATAAACAATTTATTAGCCCCCCAAAATTTTATGTAAAAAGAGAGTTGCTCCTGTAAACCCAAAATTAATTCAAGCCCCCGTTTATAAACGGGAACTCAAGGACAAAAGTATCGCCCTTTAAAACATTGATAGTAGGGATTTTTCCACGTTCTATCTGTGTCTACTTATTAGACTATCATCAATAAACTTTTTCGCTTGAGACACACCATTCTGGTAAAATTCACGGGTTTCCACAAAATATTCAAAGAACCCACGATGAATTGTAGGCTGAATGGTTTGCACTTTAATCGGCTTGTACTCTTTATACGGTTTATTTTCTGATTCTGGACGAACCAGCTTATTTCCGTGTCCAATAAGTTTATTAATCCGAGAAATATCATTAAGCTCTGCAAAAAGGGCATTTTTAAATAACATCTTCAATTTAAAGTCTTCGATATCAAAGAAGTTATCGATTGGGTCCAAAGATTTACCCAGTGGCGCTACTGTCACCAAAATAATCTCGTCGGCTACTACCAACGGAAACAAAACCGGATTATATTGATATGCTCCATCATATTCCCCTTTAAAGTCTCCATATTGCAGCAGCTGCAAACATGCTCTCACACCATCCGGAGTTATAGGTTTAACCTCATAATTTCCCCTCTTCTTTAATTCCACTGTATTTAGAGCACGTTCATTCACATACAAAACGGCCTGATCGTTATTAACATTATAGGCATTCATAATAATTCCCACTTCATCATTGGTGGAAAAAAAATTGGCGATATCATCAAAAAATTGTTGAGGAAATTCAGATTTGTAAATTTTGTTTGGGAAGCAGAAGTTAATCCATTCCTCCAATTTCAAGAAAGGCCAATTGTCACGCAATCTTTCAAAAATGTTTAGGTAATTAGGAGAAAATTTATTCGGAATGCCCAAGTATGCGTATTGCATGAATTTGAAAAAAGTGGGGATTCCATTTTCTTCGGATCTAAAATACTCTTCATAATGTTTTTCAATAGCATTAGGGTCTTTTTGCAAAAAATAATAAGCTGACAATATAGCACCGCTGGTAGCTGAAATCAAATCTGGCTTAACCCCCTCTTTTCGAAGCGTTTGAAGTGCCCCGGCCGCAAATGAGTTCATTCCCCCAATACCTTGTAGAGCTAAAGCTAACATAGTGAACCACTCCCAATTAAAAAAATTTTGATCTTATCTAATAATTCTTTACAAAGGGAGCAGATACCTTCTAGGCAATAATATTTACCATTAATCCAATCCCTTAAATGTGATGGTTCCAGAATCCGGATTATAAAGATAAGATGCCTTCTTATTAAAGAAAAGCGCTCTTAAATAGATTAACTGTTTTTTTTATGATTTTAGGTAAAACAGCTTCGTTTGACAAAAGCTAAATCTGCTATTATCATCAACTCGAACTTATTTACGGGAGTGATAAAGATGAAAATTTATGTTGATGCAGATGCTTGTCCGGTAAAAGATATTATTATCTCTGAAGGTACGAATGCTGAAATTCCGGTTATCCTTGTTACTAGCTTTTCTCATTTTTCTAATGCGGAACAACCATCAGGAGTGGAAACGATATATGTTGATTCCGGAGCAGATGCTGCGGATTATCGGATTATGAAGTTAGCTGAAAAAGGAGATATAATCGTTACCCAAGATTATGGTCTTGCTTCGCTAGGATTAGCAAAAGGATGTACGGTTCTTCACCATACCGGGTACAGCTATACAAATGAAAACATTGACCAATTATTACAAACACGTTATTTGAGTGCAATGGCTCGAAAAAGCGGAAAGCGTACAAAGGGGCCAAAACCATTTACAGCAGAAGCTAGGGAGAAATTTAGGGCACTTTTTAAAAGAGCAATTTCACGTTAAAAAAGAATCGTCCATTTTTAAGGAAACCCAGAAAAATAAGGAAAAAGCGATCCTTCGTTAATGAAGAATCGCACCCGTTTTAGTCCTAAGAAGTTTCTTCCTGTCCTGCTTTTTGCAGTATTACAGTAATGTTTTAAGTAAATATATCAAAGATATCATTATTTGGATGTTAGGCATATGCTCTTTCGCTTTAGGTTATCTGGGGTAAAAAAATAATAAATTCTGTCCCCACATCTTTTTCACTGTTCACTTGTATTTTCCCTTTGAAAGAACGGACAATTTGAAAACTTACCATCATTCCTAGTCCTGTTCCACTTTCCTTTAAAGAATAAAACGGAGATCCAAGCCTGTCAATTTGCTTTTTTGTCATACCAATTCCTTGGTCCTTAATGTTAATCTTTATATATCCATCATCAGTTGAAGTACATGTAATCCAAACAATTCCACCGTTCGGCATAGACTCTATCGCATTTTTCAAAATATTAATCAAAGACTGGTTTAATTTTTGAGAATTAGCATAAATCCAACAGTTATCAAGAATATCAGTTTTAATCTCAACATTATGGTTCAGGGTGTAACTTTGAATGATATTTACTACACGTTGTAATTGATAACCTATGTCGATTCTTTCGTTGTTATTTATTGAAGGTTTTCCAAAAGATAAAAAATCATTAATAATTTCATTTGCACGATCTAATTCTTCAATGGATATTTGGATATATTCCTTCTTCTTATTAGGCAAATCAGGCTCATCTAGAAGTTGCAGAAAGCCACGAGTAACTTGCATCGGATTTCTAATTTCATGAGCGAAAACACTTGTTAACTCACTTATAACTCGTAATTTCTCTGAGTTTTGCATCTCTGATCGTAGCTGGTGAATCTCCCTGATCGTTTCATTTAACATAATGAAGAACCAAGTAACTACCACTACAAAGATAAGATGAATAATCTGTACTTTAAGATACTCTATGGAAAAACCTCTTAGAATACCAAATAAAGTAAGACCAATAAAACAGTAGTAAAAGGAAAGACCCACCGCAATTTTAACCCTTTTATCTTTTTTCGAACTTGCAAACGATTTTTGAAAAAACAATATAGCAGGAAGTGATAAAAATAAGACAAGAACAGTATTATAAAATCCTATACTGATTCCAAAATAAAGTCGATAAAGTATGATAAGGGCTGATAGGAAGATGCTAGGCCAAAATCCGCCGTATAAGCTCCCCAATAATAGAGGAATAATTCTTAACTCCAAACGAGCATTTTGACCAAAACTCACTGGAAAGGACATGCAAAATAAGATTGATATTCCCCACAAAATGGACATTATTACGTCTCTATTTTTATCACTCTTTACCCTCTCCGTAATAAATGTAAAGTAAATAAATATGGGTATTACCATAAGCGTTAGTTGCAGCAAAAAATCCTTTATTATACTCATCTTCGTTACCTTTCATATTCTGTTCTAAATCCGAATCCTGCAATATAAGGACGATAATCATGTTCATGACTGTACCATTCAAACATCTATACTTTAAGAAAGAACCTAATTATATTAGTACTTATTCCATATTATACTTTAAAGTTATCATAAATTTGTCGACTTTTGTTTTTTCTTTAAAGTACACTGTAAATAAGATAAACATCACTCCTTCATCTTTTTTGATGACTGCTTTGTTATTTTTCCCAAAACACATATAGAATGATAGTTCTTATATAACGGCAAAATCGACTGTCCTACTGAGCGTCTTGGCACTTACTCAGATTGGACTTTCACCAATTAGCAGAACCGCTTACTTGGCACGCAAAATAAATAGACCGCCTAAAGACGATCTACTTGAATAACCCTAAAAAAACATCAGCTTAATTTTGAGGGAAAAGAGGACAGATTACTGTCCCCAGATTGTCGAGAAAGGGTATTTTTCTCTGCAATTTTTTATTTTGTCAGAATCTAAATACCAAATTTATTGATTCTCCCTGTTAATGTGCCTGTTGATTTCCGCTCCGGACACTCGCTTTCCGCGGGGAGGTCCTGGAGCCTCCTCGGCGCTTTTGGCGCCTGCGGGGTCTCCAGTGACCTCTCTATCCCGCAGGAGTCGAGTGCCCTCCGCTCCAATCAACAGGGAGGCAAATCAACCTAAAGTATTGCAACACACTTTTTCTAACTAAAACACGACCGACCACCATCTTGTGATTCATTGCAAGAAGAACAATCTCATCAAAAATCTCCTGAAAAATATTTGTTTCCTTAAAACGGTGTTGACGATTCCAGCTAATCGTAGAGTGATGAGGTACTGGATCCTTGAATTTTAGACCTAAAAACCAGCGGTAGGCAACGTTTGTTCTAATTTCCCTTTCTAGTTGACGTTCAGAACGAATGCCGTAAATATAACCAATAAACATCATTTTAAAAAGAATAAGAGGATCAGTAGGGCGCCCATTATCATCGCTGTAATAAGGACGGACCTTTTCAAGAAGAAACGAAAAATTAATATATTTATCAATCAAACGGAGAAGATGGTCATCAGGTACCAATTCATCAATAGAAACAAATTCATATTCACTTTGGCTAGACTTTTTTGGCTTAAACATTGAATTCTCCACTTATTTTTTTATTTATTAGTTGAACTGAAGGTCTGTATTGAAAACACTCTGTTGATTGGCGCGGAAGGCACGAAGACTCCTGCGGGAGTACGGGGCAGGGGAGACCCCGCAAGATCGAAGCGACGAGGAGGCTTCCCGTCACGCCCGCGGAAAGCGATGTGCCTGAGCGCCAATCAACAGACATGTTGAAACTGATATACTAATAATATTATATATACTAATAATATTATAACAATTTAACGCGGTGGATTGTTAAAGTAATTGAATAAAATAATTGGCTGCCGAGGGTTTTTCGACAGCCTGAGGACAGATTACTGTCCCATTTTAATTACTTATTTTGACTTTTTTGAGCTCTTAATGCTACTTTTTCAAGTCCATTTTCTCCCGCGATTTCTGCATCCCCTTTTGTTGGTAGTGCATTTTTATTATTCTTCAATTGGTTATTCTTACTTTTACCCATTTTTTCACCACCCTTGTCGTTTCATTTAGTCATTCCATCAAGGATGCCCACTATTATAAATACTCCATATTTAGATATCGGAGCAGTATTATTCATGTTTATTCGTTATCGGCACCCACGATTTTAGTTTGCTTTCTTTTTCATCTGCTATGCTATTTCATTTTCTTTAACTAAATTGTTTCGGTAGTACAGCAAAAAAAGGACCACCGCTGTAATCCTCTTGTCCTGAAGGGATATCTTATTGAAAATACACCATTAATGCGCAAATCGCGTATTTAGTTAAACGTTTACAAGATAAATTTATATAAAAAAATTTTTTTGTGTTCGATTCGCGAACATTTTTCTTTTTTAATTTATTTAACCATGCTATAATGAGTTTCGGAATAAAATTAAGATTTAAATAGTCGGAAAATTCACCAAATACCATCAACTTAATTTTTTCTTTGTATTCTGTATCCTTATTTGAACCTGTACTTGATAAGGTAAATAAATTAAGGAGCGTACTTTATAGAAGTAGCAGGATCAACCTTATAGCAGTCAATTTCATTTCATAAGTAATTTGTTTAGAAATAAAAGTAAATACAGTCAAAATCAAGCCTGCTAAATATGTGAAATTATTTACATTCTTTTATTGCACTGATTTCTATTATGAAATTGATTTTATTTAGATATAAATTAGAATCTCAACTTAGAAACAGGAGGACATCAAATGGACAAAATCTTTAGAAAAAAGCCTATAACCGATTTAATAGCTCAAAGCCAAAATAAAGAGCTTAAACGGGCGCTAAGCCTGCTGGATTTAATCCTTCTTGGAGTAGGCTGTATCATTGGAACTGGTATTTTCGTTATAACAGGCGTAATTGCTGCCCAAAGCGCAGGCCCGGCTATTATTCTTTCATTTATTCTGGCAGGTATTGCTTGTGCTTTGGCCGCTTTTTGTTATGCTGAATTTTCATCTTCCATACCGGTATCGGGGAGTGTATATACGTATACGTATGCTACACTGGGAGAACTTATAGCCTTTTTAATCGGCTGGGATTTAATGCTTGAATATGTCATTGCCCTTGCTGCTGTTGCAACAGGCTGGTCAGCTTATTTTCAATCATTAATTGCCGGATTTAATCTTCATGTTCCTGCATACCTCGCCTCTGCACCGGGTAGCGGCCATGGAGGAGCAGTTAACTTACCTGCTATGATTATTATTTTATTAATCACAGCTCTTGTAAGTAAAGGTGTAAAAGAAAGTACACGTTTTAATAACGTAATTGTTTTCCTTAAAATCGGAATCGTTTTATTATTTATTTTTGTAGGGATTAAATATGTAAAGCCGGCAAACTGGAGTCCATTTATGCCGTTTGGTTTCAATGGTGTTGTTACTAGTGCTGCTACTGTTTTCTTCGCTTATATCGGCTTTGATGTCATTGCTAATGCATCAGAAGAAGTGAAGCACCCACAACGGAATATGCCGATTGGAATTGTTGCTTCATTAGCTATTTGTACCCTCTTGTATGTTGTGGTTTCATTTGTGCTTACAGGTATGGTTCCATATACTAAACTGAATGTCGGAGACCCTGTTTCGTTTGCTCTTAACTTTGTCGGCCAAAATAGTATAGCCGGTATTATTTCAGTTGGTGCTATTTTAGGGATAACGACTGTCCTGCTTGCGTTATTGTATTCTCAAATCCGGTTAACCTACGCAATGAGCAGAGACGGTTTATTACCAAAAGTTTTTGCTAGTGTTCACCCCAAGTTTCATACGCCGTTTAAAAACACATGGCTTACCGGGTTTATCGCTGCAGGCATTGCTGGATTTGTTGACTTAACAACCCTTGCTCATCTTGTAAACATAGGAACATTAGCAGCTTTCACCCTTATTTCTATCGCTGTTATTGTATTACGAAAAAAACAACCAAATTTAAAAGCCGCATTCCGGGTGCCTTTTGTACCTGTTCTTCCGGCTATCAGCGCCCTTTTATGTATCTATTTATCATTGAACTTGCCTCGTATTACATGGATTTGCTTTGCAATTTGGATAACCGTGGGAACAATCGTGTATCTAATATATTCAAGGAAGCATAGCTATCTAAATAAGAGCGTTGACATGCCATTTGAAGAAAAAATAAGCTGATATTATAAATAACGGTTGAGGGCTTTTTACTCCATTGCGTTCGGGTAGTTGAGCAAAAATCATATTACTAAACACATGAATAACGCTATCCTTTTCTAGCATCCTAGAAAAGGAAGGCGTTTTTTATCTTAAAATTCTCTGTTTTTTCAATAAGAAAAAAGCGTCCTTTGTTATTGCGAATTTTAAAAAAAGAGAACCTTCATTCCAAAGAAAGATCAAAGGTTCTGTGTTTTATTTCCAATGATATTCTATTATTTACTCAATTTCTTAAACTTTGGTTTTTACATCCAAAGAATTAACTAAAGACCGGCTCTTTTTCGCTTAGACCAAGCGTCTCGGCTGTTGAAGTATGAATTTCGGTCAGAAGCTCAGGGTTTTCCATTAGTGACACGCCATAAGAAGGAATCATTTCTTTGATTTTCCGTTCCCACTCTTTCATTTGTTGCGGGAAGCATTTTTTGATTACCTCAAGCATAACGTGAACGGCAGTAGAAGCACCCGGAGAAGCTCCTAGTAATGCTGCAATCGAGCCATCAGCGGCAGTAATCACTTCCGTACCAAATTGAAGCGTTCCTTTGCCGCCAGCTTCCGTATCTTTGATAACTTGCACACGTTGGCCCGCTACTACTATATCCCAATCCTCGCTTTTGGCGTTCGGGATAAACTCACGTAACTCTTCCATGCGTTGTTCTTTCGATAACATCACTTGCTGAATCAGGTATTTTGTCAGTGACATCTCTTTTGCGCCTGCCGCCAACATAGTTAAGACATTATTCGGTTTTACGGAAGTAACTAAATCAAACATAGAACCAGTTTTTAGGAACTTTGGTGAGAAGCCGGCAAATGGTCCAAATAGCAACGATTTTTTATTTTCAATAAATCTTGTGTCAAGATGCGGAACAGACATCGGCGGAGCACCAACCTTAGCTTTACCATACACTTTTGCATGGTGCTGCGCTACAACATCCTGATTATTACACACCATAAATATTCCGCTTACAGGGAATCCCCCAATATGTTTTCCTTCAGGAATACCGGATTTTTGCAGTAAATGCAGGCTACCTCCCCCGCCTCCGATAAAGACGAATTTTGCAGTATGACGTTCGACAGTACCGCTATCGAGATTTCGCACTTTCAATTCCCACAAGCCGTCGCTAGTACGTTTCATATTCATAACACTATGCTGGTATTTTATCTCGACGTTTTTACACTTTAAGTGGTCAAACAACATGCGTGTTAAAGCACCAAAGTTGACATCCGTTCCAGAGTCGATCTTTGTAGCCGCAATCGGTTCATTCAATGTACGGCCTTCCATGATAAGAGGAATCCATTGCGTCAGTTTATCATGGTCGTCGGAAAAATCCATCCCTTGGAATAGAGGATTGTTCGACAGCGCTTCAAAACGTTTCTTTAAAAACGTTACATTTTGTTCTCCTTGTACTAAACTCATATGTGGCAATGGCATGATAAAGTCCTGTGGATTTTGTATCATCCTGCTGTTTACAAGATAAGACCAAAACTGCATTGAAACTTGAAACTGTTCATTAATTTTTATCGCTTTACTAATATCTACAGTTCCATCCGGTTTTTCGACCGTGTAGTTAAGCTCACACAGTGCCGCATGCCCCGTTCCCGCATTATTCCATTCGTTAGAGCTTTCCTCTCCTGCGTTTGCGAGCTTCTCAAACACTGTAATTTCCCATTCTGGTACTAATTCTTTCAAGAGTGTCCCTAAAGTCGCACTCATGATTCCGGCGCCAATTAAAATTACGTCTGTTTTAGTTTCCCTGTTGCTCATTTTTATCAACCTTTTCCCCTAAAATTTGCAGAAAAGTTGTAGGCATCACACCAAGCTAAGGCGCAACCAACATACACACCTTTTCTGTCTCAATATAACCAAATCATAGTGTATACAATTATTTACAGATAAAGATATCTACTATTATATGATAATTTTAAATTATTTAAAAGTAGGTAAAAAGTGAGAAGTCCGTCCACAAGGCCCAGGTACACACATTTGGTTTGCCCCTTCCAATGAACCGCCACCCTCTATTTTTCGACTCTACTTATGATAGCACGCCATGAACCATATACATAACCAAATGGTTGATGAATCAAATATAAATCTAAATAATCCTCTAGTAATTGTTCCCAAGTCGTTAGTGGAAGAAAAAAAAGGCTGTCGGAACATCTTACCTGTTGAATCTAAGCACCCATTAGTGGAATAACACAATAGATTATATACAATAAACTGTTCTTTTATTTTCTCTTTTGCCAATCTAATCTTCTTAATTAGACATAATTCGACAATAACAAGGAATACACTTTTTTCTTATGAAAAAATATGATTTGTCCTACATACTGAAAGTAAAAATATAAGCACTTCTATGAAAATTCTCACATTTTATTCGATTCCTGTTGACAGACTAGCAAAACAGGGATACATTATGTTTAATTTTAATATTTTGAATAATCTTATCCAGAGAGGTGGAGGGACTGGCCCTTTGAAGCCTCGGCAGCAGACTTATTTTAGTATGCCAATTCCAGCAGCGATTTGCTTAAAGATAAGAAGAGAATCAGTTACGATAACTTCCCCTTTTCTTATATTTGAGAAGAGGGTTTTTTAAATAGTAAAGAAAGAAGGAAATAATTTATGTCAAAAACACTCGTTAAATCTCCATTTAAGGCCGATCATGTAGGTAGTTTTCTAAGAACGGAACCGATTAAAGAAGCAAGAAAGGCTTATGTGAATGGGGAAATTGATAAAGATGCCCTCAAGTCTACAGAGGATAAAGAAATTGAGAAGCTTGTACAAAAGCAAATTAAAGTGGGACTTAAATCAATAACGGATGGCGAGTTTAGACGTTCTTGGTGGCACTTAGATTTCTTATCAGGTTTAGAAGGTGTTGAATTATTTGAAACGGAATATGTAAGTAACTTCAAGGGTGCTAAAACAAGAAATAATGCCATTAAAGTGGTTGATAAAGTAGACTTCGATAATCATTATATGGTAGAACATTTTAAGTTCTTAAAAGAGGCAGTAGACAAGTATGGTGATGGAAGTCAAGTTGCTAAATTCTCCATTCCAAGTCCTAATATGTTATTCACTAGAATTCAGGGTGATGAATATTATAACGGGAACAGAGAGCAGTTCTATAATGATACAGTAACAGCATACCAAAAAGCCATTCAAGCTTTCTATAATGCGGGATGTCGCTATTTACAACTAGACGATACTTCCTGGATTGATTTTGTTTCGGAAGAACGTATTAAAGCAGTTGTAGATAGACTCAACATGGAAGTACAGGACATTATCGATACTAGAGTACGTTGTTTAAATGATGCCCTTTCTAAGAAACCCGATGATATGATCATCACGATGCATATTTGCCGTGGAAACTTCAGGTCTACCTATATTACAAGTGGTGGGTACGATTATATATCTGATGCCATATTTGCTAATTTAAATGTAGATGGGCTCTTCCTAGAATATGATGATAAACGTTCAGGTGATTTTGGACCATTAAAAAGCTTTAAACGTGATGACCAAACAGTCGTACTAGGACTGATTACATCTAAATTCCCGGAACTAGAAGATCCGGACGCGATTAAAGATAGAATAAATGAAGCAAGTCAATATATTCCTTTAGAAAACCTAGCATTAAGTCCTCAATGCGGATTCTCCAGTACGGAAGAAGGAAATATATTAACAGAAGAGGAGCAATGGAATAAAATAAGTCACATGATAAAAATTGCTGAAAGTGTATGGGGTAACAAATAGACTGTAGAAACTCTCCCTCCCAGTTGTATATATGGAAGGGAGAGTTTTATCTGATTATCAATAACTTCTCAAAAATCGACCCCTTTTTTAAATTTTAAAGAAAATGGGGATTAAAATCGAACAAATTCTGAATTGGGAGGACATTGAGTTGTGCATCCGAAAGTTTGTCGTCCCGTCCGATATTCAAATTGTGTGTGAATCTTGTTCCTGACTTTTATATGGAGTTTGTGAAGAAGGTATTCAAGAGATTCATAATGGGATGGGCTTAAGGAAAGTTAAATAAGCCATCCCCTTTGTATTAATATTCCGTTTTGAGGAGCAATTTTTAAACAGTGCCCAAGTCTTACCAGCTTCCAACTATGCATGGAAAATCACTATCAATGGTATCGCTTTTTTAATTTTTGTTGGTTTGTTACAATGAGCGATTAAAAGAAATTACTTGGTATCGATATGCTTTATTTGTAATCTCATATCGATATGAGGAATATCATCCTCTAAATATACGTTAGAAACGGTTTGGAAACCAAAGGAGCTATAAAACCTCTGTAAATAGTTCTGAGCTTGTATCTTAATAGTTGTCTCTTTTAATTCATTTTGGATAAAATCTATACCTCTCTTTAAAAGCTCTTCAGCTAACCCTACTCCTCTATATTCTTTCTTTACAAAGACTCTACCAAGCGAAGCTTCTGGATAGGAAACACCTGAAGGCAAAATTCTTAAATATCCTAGAATTTCCCCCTCATTTTCTTTAAATAGATGATATGCTTGTGTGTCTTTCCCATCAACCTCCAGATACGGACAGTTTTGCTCAACTACAAAAACGAAGGTCCTTTCTTTCAAAATATTATAAAGTTCGGTATTTGTTAACTCATTAAACTTCTTTAATTTCCAATTCATTAACTATCCCCCTCAGTTTTTTGTTTAATTAGAATCTATCTTTTTCACTTTATTTTCTACATAGAAAAACTTTTTTACCGCATAATAACGATAAAAAGGCAAAGGATGATGATGTTGTTTAAAGAAAGTACCAATAAAATAAACATAATCTTAATAACCGGTATAATAAGCGTGGTGTTAACAACGTTTTATAGCTTGATTATTATGAATCAAAACAGGAAAATGAATAAGAAATTAGGGATACGGTAGTCCCAATCCGAAGCGCCAATTAGGGGGCGCTTTTTTAATCTCTCCTTACTGGTATATTATCACCATCATTTTAGAAAAGAAAATTTCAAACAACTTAGCACCTAATCTATTTAAAACACTCTTTTTATCTCCTTTTATAGTTAGAGAATCACCTGTAACATCAATATATCGACTAATTTGTGACTCTTTCATGACTCCAATTATATTATGCATGTATTAAAAACAATTTGGCACCCATAAAATAGTTTTCGATTTGTTTCTCGGAATTTTTGAGAGTTTCCATTTCTTGTAGACATACCCCTATTAAATTGTATAAAATATTTACAGAAGAATCAAAAAAAACAGAAAACTAGGGGGTAACACATGAACAAGAAAAAAATGTCAGGTATAATGGCATCGTTATTGATTGCCGCAGGCGTCATGGCTGGCTGTAGTTCTTCATCGAGTAGCAGCGCCAGAGGCAATGATAGCACCGATTCATCCACTATTAAAATTGGAGCGAACCTTGAATTATCTGGCGGAACGGCTTCGTTTGGTCAATCAGTTGAAGAAGGTCTTCAATTGGCATTAGAAGAAATCAATAAAAATGGGGTAAACGGAAAGAAATTGGAGTTAGTAAAAGTCGACAATAAATCGGATGCGGCTGAAGCCACAAACGGTACGATCAAATTGGTAAGCCAGGATAAGGTATCTGCCATCATCGGTTCCGCTACCAGTACCAACACGCTGGCGCAAGTTCAAATTGCGGATGATAATAAAATTCCGTTATTGTCACCGACGGCAACCAATCCTTCTGTGACGGTCAAGGGTGGCAAAGTAAACGATTATGTGTTCCGTGCGTGTTTTATTGACCCATTCCAAGGTACCGTTGCTGCCAACTTTGCTTATAAGAGCTTGAAAGTAAAAAATGCCGCTGTTCTGATTGACAGCTCGAGTGACTATTCAAAAGGTCTTTCGGAGGCTTTTAAAACTGCCTTTAAGAAAAACGGCGGAACGATTGTTTCTGAAGAAGCGTATGTGGCAAAAGACACTGATTTCCATGCTACGCTTACCCGTATAAAATCCCAGCATCCTGATTTTGTTTTCCTGCCTGGATATTATGAAGAAGTGGGACTAATTTTAAAGCAGGCTCGTGAAATTGGCTTGAATGTTCCATTTATGGGCGGAGATGGCTGGGATTCACCTAAGCTTGTTGATATTGCCGGTGCCGCTCCTTTAAATAACACCTATATCACCAATCACTACTCTTCCGGTGACTCCGATCCGAAGGTTCAAAGCTTTGTGAAAGCCTTCCAGGCAAAATACGGCGGAAAGTCGCCTGACGCTTTTGCCGCACTCGGATATGATTCCGGTTATTTTATCGCGGATGCCATCAAACGTGCCGGCTCAAGCGATCCGCAGAAAATTCAAAAGGCACTTTCTGAAACGAAAAATCTTGCGCTCGTTTCCGGAAACGTAACACTTGACCAAAACCATGACCCGATCAAATCGGCGGTTATTCTGGAATACAAAAACGGCAAACAAACGTTTAACTCAAAAGTAAATCCGTAAGATTTGCTAGACAAAATCGTAAAAAAAGACTGTCTTCAAGTGGACAGTCTTTTTTGTTAAACCAGTACTGTTAGAATACTAAAAAAACAGGTTCAGAGGTTTGGTCGTACATTTCCTCTAACATATTTTTAATTTCTTCGCCCATTTAATACTCTTTCAGAATTTGCTGTATAACGATACCCAATCCTCAATTTCTCTTAACGGGACAGCATTCAGCCGATACCTTGTTTCTCTACCAACTTTACGGTCGGCAACTAGACCAGCTTCTTTAAGGATAGCCAAATGTTTAGAAACAGCAGTACGACCCATTTGAAATTGAGCGGTTAATTCGTGAAGAGGTAACTCTACTGCATCCGCCAACAAACGTAGCAATTTACGTCTTGTTGGGTCAGCGATGGCTATATAAACATCACGCTCGTGATTTTTATCGTTCAAAATACCCCCCCTTTTAATTAGGACACTAATTGTGTCTTTATTACTTGACACTTATTGGTGTCCTGTCAATTTTTTATTTTCTATAATAGCATTAGTTTTATTCTCCTATCATCAAGTATATAAATGCCCTCTAATCATTTAATCCCTTTCCATTGAGAATTTGCTGCATACATTTTTCAACCCTTGCCTGTCGTGTTTTGGATTGTTTGGGTTGAGAAAAATAAAGAATGTATGCTCTTTGCCGTCCCGGCGTCAATGCTTCAAAAGCAGTTTTCAAGGCAGGGATTTCATCGAATTTATTTTGAAGTTCTTCAGGAATTATGAATTCAGTATTCTTTTTAAAATTCACTTCCAAACCGGCTTTTTCAACTTCAATGGCTTCATAAATATAGGCTTTCAAGATGGTTTCCATTTCAACTATTTCTTGAACATTGGTGAACCGAATCTGGCGCGCCGCCTGTACATTCTCCGTTTGTTGGATTAGAATCCCATGGGGATCCTGTAACAAGGCACCTTTGTGAAACAGAAGCGCACAATATTCTTTAAATCCATGTATTAAAACTATGTTTTTTTTCTCAAATGTGTAACAAGGATGCATCCACTTAAATTCTTCGGTCAGCTCACAGTCAAGAACGATATTTCTCAACTTCTCATATTCTTCCTTCCACTTTTTAGCTTTAATTAAAAATTCATCAACCTTAGGATTCATTCTACTAATTGTCATCAAGGAACACCCCTATTCAATTTTTCGATAGCTGACATTCAAGAATGAACATTCTCAATTTCTCCAATACTTTCTGTAACTTTTTGGCTTTACTTGAATATTCATCAACCTTGAATCATTTTCCATGACCCACTTGGCAAGCTTGCTTGAATCGGTTAAGTCGGACGTGAAGAGATAATTCTTCTACGTCTGCCAATAGACTAAATAGTTCACGTCGAGTCGATCCTTGCTTGTCAGCCACCTTCAAATGATCTATGAGCTCTCGTTTTATTAGTGTAGGTAAACTTCCAACGATTCTAACACCTGACATATTTGCGTTTGAAACCAAGCTTCCCTCTATCTATTTCCTTTTGGATATTTTCGGAAGCAAGCAGAATACTTCTTTTTTTCTTGTCCCGCCTGATTTCGACTGGTCCTACTGCTTTTGCGGTTTCAACCGCCTTTTCATGGAGCGGCAAATACGAAATCCCGACTGTGTAAATAAAATTATTCATAGCGGATTTTGTACGATCAGGAGAATCATGAATCGTATTTTCTACCAGATCAAGCATACCGGCAATCTTGTTTGCACTAAATTCGCTGTCCGGGCGATTACCCAAAAGCCAGCAGTAGCAGCTCCAGCCTGCCGACATTCTAAGTTCTTCCCCGCTTGCGAACCATTTATCAGCAACTGCTTGCGCAATATCGGTTTCAGCCAAAGTTACTGCAACCACATAATCAGAAAGCATATAAAAATACGCCGCATCTATCCAACCCTCAAAATCCGCCTCCGTCATTGTCATTGGGTCAGCGATAATGCCGGCAAAATACATGGCATCGTAGTTCCCGGTGGCATAAAGCTGCTCTGCTAAAGGTTGATTTTTCTTGATTTTCTTTGCGAGTGGCTTCATTGCGCCTGTAGCCACCCCAAAAAGCGGCTCGTGTGCACCATTGCTTAAGTAAGTCTTTTTAATTCGTTCCTTGCCGAGCGCTTCCAATTCCTGCATAACCATTTCGAAATCCATCAGTGTGCACTTCCTTCCTTTATAAACATATACATTTCATTGTAACCATCTAGCATAAATTCTTTATCAAGCAATGCATTTACTTGATGTAAAAGATCAAAAGCTCTTGCCATTCCAGAGAAATTAGATCAAGTGCATTTTCCTTGTGTACTTTTGTTACAATTAAATCTGAACCTTATGACTTATTGAGGTTTTTAAAGAATAAATAATATTCATTAATTAGAACGACTCTTTATTCTCTATTTGATCCAAGAAAACAGAAAGGTTATCCCATATTTTACTACCTCGTTTATACAATTCCATCTTCATTAATTCTTGAACTTAAATCCGTTTTCCTTCCCATTTAATAAAAAATAGAGCTGCCGTCGCAACTCCATTCTCAAGTACCCGTTAGAATAAGTATTTGAACATATGCAGATATTCACAAAGCGAATACAAGGCTTATTCGAATAGGACAGGTAGAAAATTGCTTATGATAGTCCAAATGCGGGTGGTATTCGGACAGGATATGCAGAATATCGCTTTTGATAGTCCGAATACTAGGCTTATTCGGACAGGATATGCAGGAAATCGCTTTTAATAGTCCGAATATGAGGCTTTTTCGGACAGGATATGCAGAATATCGCTTTTGATAGTCCGAATGCGAGGCTTTTTCGGACAGGAAAAACAGAAAATTACTTATGATAGTCCGAATGCGGGGGTATTCGGACAGGAAATGCAAAATATCGCTTTTGATAGTCTGAATTCTAGGCTTATTCGGACAGAATATGCAGAATATCGCTTTTGATAGTCCGAATGCGAGGCTTATTCAGACAGGAAATGCAGAATATCGCTATTGATAGTCCGAATGCGAGGCTTTTTCGGACAGGAAATGCAGGAAATCGCCTGTAATAGTCCGAATGCGGGTGGTATTCGGACAGGATATGCAAAATATCGCTTTTGATAGTCTGAATACTAGGCTTATTCGGACAGGATATGCAGAATATCGCTTTTGATAGTCCGAATGCGAAGCTTTTTCAGACAGGATATGCAGAATATCGCTTTTGATAGTCCGAATGCGAGGCTTTTTCGGACAGGAAATGGAGGAAATCGCTTTTGATAGTCCGAATGCGAGGCTTATTCAGACAGGATATGCAGAAAATCGCCTGTAATAGTCCGAATGCGAGGCTTTTTCAGACAGGATATGCAGAATATCGCTTTTGATAGTCCGAATGCGGCTTTAATCGGGAAGGACAAAAGCTCCCGGTCATAACTGGATTGTATATTATAAGACCGTTTAAACTAAAACGGTTTAGATTAGGGTACTTCTTAAAATCAACAATCCATCCAAAATAACAAAAAAGAAAGAATGGCTTGGAGAAATCTTCGAGCCATTCTTTAAGGGTATTATACTGCGGTTTCATTGGTGAAAAGCTTGTGATTAATGGTGATATTTCACCTGCAATTTACAGTTTTCCACCTCACAAGTGAACCCGTTACAAATTCATGCGGGTTTTTTAAGCATCTACATAGTAGCTAAAATTTCCTGCATTTTATTTCTCACGAGAGGATAAAAATTATTTTTTGCATCCGTTGTGCTATTACCTCCGAAAAATCCAGTACCCGGGCAAGTTTTAACAACATGTCCTTTACTGTTATCTAACACTCTTTCACCAGTATTCATATCCCACCAATGATGGTACGTGATGCTGTCAACGGAAGGGGTTAATCCAAATTTGATACAAAGTAACGCAGCAACTGTTATGATGGTTTCTCTTTGTTCTGCAGTCATTTGATCATTCCCCACATCAAAGTTCCCAAGATTTTCAATAGCGATTGCAGTTGCTTCAATTGTTGGAGTTACAGATTTATTTAGTAACCCAAACGAACCTTGAGGAGGTGTGTTAAATGGTCTGCCCACTACTACTTTTCCATCAGAGAATGTCGTTAAATGTTGGCTTATATCTGACCAGCCCATCTCTTTAACATGATAATCCTTCATAGCATTCATCAAGGAAAAATAATTGGAACCATTAAAGTTCTTGTATGAGGGAGAATATGTATGATGTTCTTGGAAAAACGTTATTTTTCTTGTAATTTTTTGGTTAAATAACCAATCCCTAAATTGCTCCCTCGTCATTAGTACAAACTGTCCACTCATTGTCAGTTTTATAGGAATAATCTTTAATTTTTGCCCCACAGCTATAACATCAGAGGTAAGTCCATTTGTCGATTTAATTAATGGAATCGACGAATTAAATGCTTGTGAGAGCTTCCATAGTGTATCCCCTGCCACAACTTCATACATAATCGGTACCCGCAATTTCTGACCAACTAGCAGCAAATCAGTTTGTTGTAATCCATTTATCAACTTGAGATCATTTACAGTGGTCCGATAGGTACTGGCAATTTTCCATAATGTATCTCCTGATTTTACTTCATAAGTATTCCTAGGATTATTAGCTGCAAAGACTGGAGAAATATTTAGGAACATCATTAAAAATAAACTTAAAACAAGAACAACTTTTTTGTTCATATAAAAATTTCCTTTCTTTAGTATCAAAGCATTAAGACATTATAAAAGTCACCTTATTATTTTTAGGAAAAACAAAGAAACTATCCTAGTTGTTTATTTCCAAATTTTAATATAGTCATTCATATTTACTCAAATTAAAGAGTGAATATTGCACCCCTTAATTGAAAAAGGCTTTTTTAAAAGAAACGATAACCCATTCCGCCCATCCCAATAAACCTATCTGCTCTTACCAATCCACAAATTTATGGACCTTATCTACCAATACAATAAGAATTAATTGGTAAAAATGTTTCAAATTTCAAAAAAATGAAACTCTCTATTTTTGAACACGTATCTACTTTTGGGAGGATAACAAATTAAAGTAACAAAAAAGTTATAAGGATTAAAAAGATTATACAAAGGAGGCTTTTGGATATACATTACTTTCGTAAGTGTAATTAATATGAAAGACACTTTAGCAATAAAAATTATTTCCAAAAATGATGAATTTGACAAAAGGAAGGATGTAATAAATGATTTCCGATAACAGGTTTCAAGGATACAACTTTGGCCATTTAAAAAAAGATCTGGTTGCTGGATTAGTAGTTGGGATAGTCGCCATCCCTTTAGCAATGGCTTTTGCTATTGCTTCAGGAGTAAGACCGGAGTATGGACTCTATACGTCGGCAATTGCCGGGATTATTATTTCTCTTTTTGGAGGCTCTAGATATCAAATTGCAGGACCAACCGGAGCATTTGTCCCGGTCTTATTGGGAGTGGTCATGCAGTTCGGGTATGAAAAATTGTTGATCGCCGGCTTCTTGGCAGGTATCATGATTTTACTGATGGGTGTTTTAAAATTAGGAAGGTTTATCAAATTTATTCCGCGTCCGGTAACGATAGGCTTTACTGCTGGAATTGCAGTGATTATTTTTTCCGGCCAGATTTCTAATTTCTTAGGACTCCGTAACTTAAAAAAAGAAGAATTCTTTCATTTAAATATGAAAGAAATCTTATTAAATTTAGATACACTAAATATGTTCAGTGTTTTGGTAGCTGTTATAAGTTTAGCTATCGTTATTTTGACACCAAAATATCTACCTAAAGTCCCTGGGGCACTGTTAGGTTTAATGGTTTCTACCCTAGTCGCTACAATATTCTTTCCTAATAGAGTTGCAACCATTGGATCAACCTACGGAGCTATTCCAAATGAATTACCGAACTTAGAGTTTCCTCAGATAACGGGTAGTGTGATGATTGAACTCCTTCCAGCTGCGTTAGTGATTGCTATGCTTGGCGGAATTGAATCATTATTATCTGCTTTAGTAGCAGATGGGATGACAAATAGTAAGCATAACAGTAATAAGGAACTCATAGCACAGGGATTGGCCAATATAGTCGCTCCTTTATTCGGAGGAATTCCTGCTACAGGTGCTATCGCGCGAACAGCAACGAATATTAAAAACGGTGCAATCTCTCCTTTATCCGGTGTGATACATGGTGTTGTCGTATTATTAGTGGTTGTAATTTTAGCACCTTATGCATCTGCCATTCCTTTAGCAAGTATGGCCCCTATTCTTATGTTCGTAGCCTGGAACATGAGCGAACGCAAAGAATTTGCACATATCTTGAAAACCAAAACAATGGATTCACTGGTTTTAATGATTACCTTCTTGTTAACCGTCTTTCTGGATCTTACAACAGGGGTTGGGGTTGGTTTGCTTGCAGCTCTATTATCTTTTGTTAAAAAAATGAGCAATACGTTAAAAGTATCCAAGGTTTTACCGGATCCCTTGGATAAACAAGTAAAACCGGAAATGGTACAGCAAGATTCAAACTGTCCACAAATTAACATTTATACGATAGAGGGTCCTTTATTCTTTGGTTCTACGGAACGGCTTGAAGAGAAAATAGAAGGAATTCTTAATTCTAAACCAAAGGTTCTCCTATTAAGAATGAGTAAAGTTCCATTTGTCGATATATCGGGTGAGGTACTCCTGACGGATATTGTGAAAAAATTCAAAGCAAATAATCAACAAGTGATCATTTCAGGTGTCCAACCACAGCCTAAAGATTTATTCAAGAAAACTGGTTTTTATCATTTAGTAGGTGAGGAAAATTTCTTTTCTCATACAGGCGATGCTATAAATAAATCTCTTTTAAAACTAGATATTACGCGTTGTAAGGGATGCAAACAGTTTTCTTTTAATGAATGTTTAACACTCTCGGAACAAGACGCAAATCCAATTGTTCTGAAACGAAAAAGAAAACGGGAGCTCGGGTTAACTTAAATGGCGACTTTTAAATTAAGAATTAACAACTATTAAAAGAAAATCTAATGGGGCATAATCATTTTTGGGTTTGCCCTATTTCACTATTATTTTTACAACCAGAACCGGATTTAACACTAAATAAAAAAGAGATGACTCAGACCACTATATCATCAGTGTTGAGTCATCCTCTAAAACTTTTAGAATTAAACTGTCATATTTAAGGTTTCCTTGTTAGTGCTTGGATGCTTAATGGGACGAACAAAACGGATTACAGATAAGGAAGCAAAGACTGCCAACCCGCCGGCTAATAAAAACGCTGATGTAAATGAACCGGATTTATCAACAAGGTACCCTGTTAAAGTTGGTCCAATAATACCAGCTGTATTTGCTAAAAAGTGCATAAATCCACCTACCGATCCAACACTGCTTTGCTCAACAACATCCTGGACGATTGCCCAGTAAATTGCCCCAGTCAAGTAAAGGAAAAATACTGAAAGTGCAACCAATGTTACGGCACTGACTGTTGATGTTACAAGGCCGGCACATCCGATACAAACAGCTGAAATAAATAAACAAGTTACTAACACAACTTTTCGTGAGAATAAAACACCTTTGCTGGCAAATTTCTTGAAAACGAAATCTGAAACAAATCCGCCAGAGGCAAGTCCGATGAATCCTACAATCCATGGAATAATTGTAATTACACTCATATCCTTAACATTCATGTGACGAGCATCTACCAAATAACTTGGGAACCAGGTTAAGAAGAAGAATAAAATATAGTTATAGGAAAAGAATGCAAATGCTGTAAATAAGACAGTTTTTTGTTTCAAATAAAAGCTCAATGGTCGTTTTTCCTGTAAAACATGGTTGGTTTTTACAACAGTTGTTGTTTTTACAGATGCGGCAGGGTTTTCTTTAACAAATTTCCACCATAAAACTGACCAAACAAGACCAACGACCATAATAAGAAGAAATGATATCTTCCAACTGAATGAAATTGCGATAAATCCTACAATCGGACCTGAAATGGCCCCACCAAGAGGTGTTCCACTATTCGCTAAACCAACAGCTGATGCACGTTGGTCAGCAGGGAACCAGTTATTTACCATTTTACTGATTGTTGTCGAAAGAGGGCCTTCCCCCATTCCGAATAAAACCCGAATGACAATTAAGCTTACAAAACCAACGGCTAATGCAACAGCACCACTAAATAATGACCAAACAATCATGGCAACGAACAAAGTAAGTTTCGCACCATATTTATCAGAAGCCATTCCGCCTATAAAGTTGAAAATCGAATATCCAATAGAAAAACTACTAAAAATAATTCCTAACTGTGTTGCTGATAATGATAGGTCTTCCTTAATAAAAGGAGCACCTATAGACAATGCAGAACGGTCCAAATAATTGATAACGCCAGCTAAGAATAATAAAATCAGTACAGGTAGTTTATCTCTTGAGAACATTTTTGATAACATTCATATACCCCCTCAAATTTTGTCAACGCTTTCAAAATTTCTTATTCATTTCACTTTTTCCTTTTATAAGGAGTAAGTGACAGCTCTCCCATTTTCTTAAAATTTATCATTAACAAAAATTTCTGACAACTATACTCGTGAGCATATATCAACAATCGAAACCATTATCTTATACATTAAAACGAACTACACTTACTTCATAACGTGCGAATGATTCTTTAAGGGAACCATTCGCTATCCAAACTAATTCCACTTATACACCAGAGTAAGCTAAAAAGCCGCCATCCACCGGAACAGTAATTCCTGTAACAAATCCTGAATAATCTTCATCTAAAAGCCAGAGCATGGTCCCGATTAAATCTTCAGGTGTTCCAAAGCGTTTCATAGGTGTTCCGTTAATGATTTTGTTCGAACGTGCTGTATAGCTTCCATCTTGGTTGAGCAGAAGGTTATGATTTTGTGCTGTCAGGAAAAATCCCGGTGCAATGGCATTCACCCTTAAACCATTTTGAGCAAAATGAACTGCCATCCACATTGTAAAGTTATTAATGGATGCTTTAGCAGCACTGTAAGCAGGTACTTTTGTCATTGGAGCAAAAGCACTCATGGATGAAAAATTTAGGATAACCGGTGCCTTTGCCTGCAGCATGGATTTTCCAAATACCTGACTAGCAAGAAAAGTTCCAATAAAATTACTATCGAACACTTTTGAAAAACCACTTTTATCTAATTCAAAAAAGGACTTCCCAGTTCCGTCTTCCTCATAAATTTCAGGGCCTGTAATGGCGTCAGGATGATTGCCTCCTGCACCATTTATCAAAATATCTATATTACCAAAGGATTCCATGATTACTTCTCTAGCATTCTCCAAAGAAGCCTTTTCCAAAACGTCAGCTGCAATGGCTATGGCAGTGCCCCCTAACGTAACAATTTCGTCCACTACTTTTTGTCCCTTTTCAGCCGTTCTATTCAGAATGGCTACTTTTACTCCATGGCGCGCAAGTTCACGTGCCATCTGAGAGCACAATACACCACTTCCACCGGTGATTACTGCCACTCGGCCATGTAAATTTTCATGAATTGGAATCATCGGGACTCACCTATTCCTTTTTTAGATTCGTATGCATCCCATAAACCAAGTAAATACATGATGCCCATGGCACGGTCATACAGCCCGTATCCCGGGCGGCAAACTTCACCCCAAATATGACGCCCATGGTCCGGTCTTACATAGCCCGTGTAATCCTGTTTGTTCAATTCTTCAACAACACCTTGGACATTTATGGATCCATCTTGTGTATAATGGGAGGTTTCTACAAAGTTACCATTCTCATCAATTCTTACATTGCGAATATGGGAGAACGGTGAGCGATAGGCATATTTCTTTGCAATTTCAACCATATCATTTGCAGGATTTGCTCCCATCGACCCTGTACAAATGGTAAAACCGTTCGCCGGGGAATCGGAAATGGCAATAAGTTTTTCATAGCTTGATCCGCCTGTAATGATTCTTGATAAACCGAAAATGGACCATGGTGGATCATCCGGATGGATCGCCATTTTAATGCCGGCTTCCTCAGCAACAGGGAGTATTTCCTTAAGAAAAACGGTTAAATTCCCCCATAGCCTTTCTTCATCTACTTCTTTATAAGCCTCGAACAATTCAGAAATTCGTGCTAATCTTTCCGGTTCCCAACCTGGAAGAGTCAGGTCACAGGACTCTGATACTATACGAATAAGCTCCTGAGGATCTAAATTTTCGACTTTTTCTTTTTCATAAAACAATGCCGTGGAACCATCTTCCAAAGGGTGAAACATTTCCGTACGGGTCCAGTCAAATATCGGCATGAAGTTATAACAGATTACCTTAACTCCAAATTCACCAAGATTACGGATGGTCTGCTTATAATTTTCAATATACTTCATACGGTCTTCGTTACCTAATTTAATTGATTCATGTACATTTACACTTTCAACAACCTCTGTATGAAAACCAAAGGATTGAATATAGTTTATTTCCTCTTGAATCTCTTCTTTCCCCCATACATCCCCTGCCGGTTTTTGATGTAATCCCCAAACAATTCCTTTAACTCCGGGAATTTGTTTCACATGTTCCAATGAAATCGTATCATTATCCCGTCCATACCATCGAAAGGTAATATTCATAACACACCTCCGCCTATTGGTTTATTTTTCTCATATATTCTTGACTTAGTGCGACAACTGATTTATATCCGTCGCTTTGAAAGGCTTTCGTTAAGTCGCTGCCAATTCCAACAGCTACAGCACTGGCATTTAACCATTCATTTATGTTTTCTAGTGAGATTCCGCCAGTTGGCATGATCCGAACATTAGGCAGCGGACCGTTTACTGATTTGATAAAGGAGGGCTTGAAATGGTTTGCCGGGAACAATTTCAATACTTCACATCCCGCTTCAAGAGCCTCAACCATTTCCCTTATCGTCATACAGCCCGGTAAATAGGGTATCCCATAACGGTTGCAAATTGGTGCAATTTCTTTGTTGAAATGAGGACTTACGATGAATTTTGCACCGGCTAAAATAGCATGACGTGCAGTTTCCGGATCTAATACCGTTCCAGCACCGATGAGAGCACTAGTGTTTTGCAATTCCCGAAATACATCTTCTATTTGCGGCGTAGTGTAAGTTAGTTCGATTGCCTTGACCCCGCCTTCAATGGCTGCCTTTGAAATCTCTGCTGCTTCTTGTATATTTTCTCCTCTGATTACGGCTACAACCTTTGCCTCAGTTAGTTGCTTAAGAATAGAAACCATGGGTATCAATGTAGGGCCTCCTTAATCAAACGTAATAACTGCTTTCCTAACCTGATCAGGATGATCTTCGATAAACGTAAAAGCCTCCTGTACTTTAGCGAGAGGGAAGGTATGTGTAACCAGCCCATTATGACGAAGCTTTCCTTCATTTAGTAGATTTATGACTTTCGGAAATTGATAGGTTTGTAATCTTGAGCCGGTAATTGTCACTTGTTTCTTGGTAATGGGAAGTTGAGAAATAGCAGCTGTTTTTTCATCGAAACCAAGAACCACTACATTTCCGGCAACAGAAACAGCTTCAATTGACAATTCAAACGTACTTGGCAGACAAACAGCATCAATTACTTTATTTGCCCCTTCACCATTTGTCCATTCTTGAACAGCCTTTAGGACATCTTCCCGTCCAGCATTAACGATAACATCTGCGCCATTCTCTTTCGCAAATGATAATCGCTCATCGCTTAAATCGGTTATCATTACAGTTGCACCAAGAAATTTGGCCATTTTTAAAATACAAATCCCGATTGGCCCTGCTCCCTGAATGAGAACGGTATCATTTTCTTCCACTTGGCCTCGATAAACTGCCTGTGCACCGATTGTGTATGGTTCAGCTAAAACTATTTCTTCCCATGGAATATCTGAATTCACCTTATGTAGTTGTTTTTCAGGGAGGACTAACCATTCACGCATTCCTCCATCTTCATGGACCCCGAATACAGATAGGGATTGACAAACATTAGGCTGGCCCTTACGACATGCATAGCATTTTCCACAATAACGGATTGGTTCAACTACGACATGATCGCCAATTCTTACATTCGTAACCTCTGATCCAATTTCAACCACTTCTCCAGCCACTTCATGCCCTACTACTCTCGGTAATGTGGCCAACGGATTTGTACCGTGATAAATATGAAGATCAGAGCCGCAAATACCGACTCTTTTTACTTTAACCAAAACATCCGTAGGATTTACAATCTGCGGTTTTTCAACTTCTTGAATTCTAAGATCATGTGCTTTACATACTTGTACGGCTTTCATTTCTACACCTACTTAATTAGAATTTAATAGACACTAGTTGCAATAGTGAATCCTTGTTTAAGATTTCTCTCTTCATACAGCTATTCAATGTAATTTGTCACATAATACGTCAAACCCGAGGATTGGCGGGACCTGAAGCGCTTCCATCATCCTGCCCATTAGATCCAATAACACATTGGTGTCTGTATTAACTGCCCTGCAATAGGTACATAACTTCTTTTTTTATCGGGATGATCACCCCCCATATAGGATTTTTTTGCTTTAATTTCTTTTCCCTGCCTGATCCGATAATCATCTTGATCGCTTCAAGTCCAGTAACTTTTGTTTTCTTAACAGTTTTTTAAGACTTCAGCACCCGCTCTTGTATACTAGTATACAAGATAAACTAAAAAAATACGTGCGTTCAATAGGAATTTAACACTTCCCACCATTTTATTGTTCGAACGCACTACATTTATTTAATTTTGGCCTGTTTTCATTTCCATTGGATGTAAAAATAGATCACTCATTGAAAAAATGAGGGAATTTTTCACTTAGTTCTTGCGTACTAGCTTCTAGCCAAAGTATATGCTGGCTTAACAATTCTTCCGTCTTCCCGACATTGTTCGATATAATAGCTTGAAAAATAGCCTCATGCTCATTGACCAGTTGCCGCATGTGCTTTGTCTCTTGTAGTTCCAAATATCTAATGCGATTCAAATGGCCCCTCATTTGATTGATAATAGAAATTAGAGTAGAATTGCCAGTTGTCTCAAGTATGGAATAGTGAAATTTTTCGTCTAATTTGAGAAAGATATCGAAATCTTGTTCTTCAGCCATTTTCATTTGGTCTTTCAATATACGTATAATTTGTTCATTTAGGTTTTGAAAAATGGGGTCATCCTTATCCCATTTTTTCGCCACTTCCTTAAACGCGCTTACTTCCAAGCTTACCCTTACAAAACGAGCCTCATCAATTTTTCTTTTTGATAAGTAAGCAATCCGGCCACCTCGTTGTGGTTGGACTTCAATTAACTCTTCAGCCAATAACCGTCTAAAAGCTTCTCGTATTGGAGTACGACTTACTCCTAATATATTACCTAATTCTGCCTCAAACACCTGTTGTCCAGGTTCAAAACGCAAAGTGACTATTGCATCTCTAATCACCTGATAGGCATGATCGGATAATGATTCCCTATTTGTTGAAATATTCGGTAATTTCATATTGCCACCTAACCTTAATGTAACCGCTTTATGTTGATTATACTGGTATACTTGTATACTAGTCAAGGGTGTTTTTTTTATTTCAATATGAGAACAATGGAATTGAGCTTACTTTTACCTCATCCAAAAACTTTATCTTCCGAAACAAGCTTGAGGATAATAAGCCGCAAAATATACTAGATAATGGTACAGACAATAAAAAGGTACAAAATAAGAAGGATTAACATATAAAAAATAATCCCAATAGGCAGCCCTTTAATTGAAAAAGGATTATATAAAAGAAAGAGACAACGATGAACGTTGTCCTTTTTTGTTACCTTTTAATTTTTAACATCGAGTTAAATCGACTAACGAGTAAATACGAATTTAGAGGAAACATATTCGGATATTCTCCTTAGGTTGCTCTCTTTATATTAAAACCACAATCTTTTATTATAATCATATTCATAGATATCGAAATTCTCTTCACTTTCTTTTTTTGGGGTACACTCTTCACACGGTTCTCCCGACGGGTTATGTTCACATTGTTCTAATAAAAGTTCCATTGCTTGTATCCCCTCTCCTGTTTCTTACTATCTATATTAATGGAAGCGGTTTCATTTGTCCTGTGGTTTTTACTGGAAATAAAAAAGTCAGAAGAAAAATTGAATTTCTCTGTCTGACCTTTAGATATTTGCAAGATAATCAAACTTTTCGGGGGGATTTATTGATAATAAATCTTTATTTACTTTATATCATTGTTTTTATAAACAATTTTTTATTATGCGTATTTAATTCCTGCAAGCTTTATATTGTTTATATCATCTGACCCGCAAGGCGTTACTGCATAGGTCATTTCACATTTTGGGCAGTTCATAATAACTGTTTCTAGTATAAAGGTTTCTCCACACTTACATCTAATCTCGTGCGCCACAGTTGGTGCAAAGTTTTCTTTCCCTTTATTTTTAACATGATCCACAATATCTTTCCCATCTTTTAAATTTATTGTACAACCGCAGTTCATTAATAACCCTCCAAGGAATTTATAGTTTATTAAAATAAAGTAAATTAAGAATAGCATAGAAACAGTTAAATCAATGTGCCAAAAATTAAACACATTGTGAATTTTAATGATGAAAATTCGATAAAAAATATCAATATACGGGAAAAAGGATAAGAGTAACTTGCCCTTATCCTTTAAAGTAATTATGGTGGTATAATTAACTACCCATTTTTGTTTATTTCCTGCTCTTCTCTATATTTATTTAAACATTTTTTACATATACAATGTTTTCTTCGACTTTCAACAGGTACTAATTCAAAGATTTCATTTGGAAATTTTTCCATGTCACACCAGCAATTTCCTTGTTCACCGGCACCTGTCATACATTCGTTTTCTTCTCCACATATAGGACAATATTTATTCGTCACTTACAAACTCCTCCTCAATCCCTCACAATATAAGTCAAATCTGATATTAAAACATTTTAATTTTCAGCCTATTCTTCTACTATATACAACCGTAAGTTCAATAAGCAAAAAAGGATTACCGTAGAAACCCTATTCTTTAAAACTCTCTTCTGAAACTACTTTAAATCCGCTTCTTCTAAGAAGAGCAGTTGTCACTCCATTTCCAACAATTCTCTCACCTTTAAATTCACCATTATAAATCATCGAACTTCCGCAGGAGGGGCTAAATTCTTTAAGAATAACTACTGTTGCTTCGACCTCTTGAGCTTTTCTCAGAGTAGCATAAGCTCCTTTTATATACAGTTCTGTAACGTCTTTACCCGATTTCTCGATCACTTTAGCCTTACCATCAAGAACATCTTCCCCATTGCCACCAACAATTTCAGCTGGTTCTCTTGGAGTTGAAAAGCCGCCAAGCAATTCCGGGCATACAGTTATTGCTTGGTTTTCTTCTAAAAGTTGACGAATCTTTTGATCTAAACAATGCGTACCATTATATCTTACTTCTAACCCTGCTAAACAAGAGCTCACTAATATCATTTATAACACCTCAATCAAATAGTATCTTATTTCCTTACTTAACCAATTTTCTCACGTTTGCTCACAGTCACTTTCCAAATGATTTCAAAAATCCAAATAGTATTCTTTCAACGTGAACAATTGTTTCTGATTGATAAAGCGTAGGATCTGATTTAAGCGCTCAACTTTTTTCATATAACTTTCTTTATAGGTGCCAATTGTTGTCACCTTATTTTAGTATACTAATAGGTGTAAAAGACATCTACAAAGGAGACAATTGTATTTTTAAATTTCAATTAATATACCAGACCCTTATTATAAATTATGGTCAGGGCTTTTATTTGTTTTGGAGCATAAGAAAAAGCACCCCGAAGGTTGCTCTAAAATGGAACTAACACATAAATTCTATTATAAGGCTCATACTAAATACCAAAATGAATTTTGGGTGAGCTGGTTATTTTGATAAAGAAAACCATTATAATTTTAAGTATTGTTTTTGTTATATTATTCACAGGACTTTTCATCTATTTCTTACTAAAGGGTGATTCAACTCGTTGGCTAGCAGCGCTAGGAGGAATGATAGTTAGTCCAATCCCGATGTCATTATTATTTTTCAAGAACAATCCTTTTAACTTACCTATGATTATCGGATATTATTTTACCCTTATCTATTCTGCAATTTTAGGGACCATCGCACATTTTTACGATCGCTTCACTTGGTGGGACACATCTCTCCATGCCTACAAGGGGATGTATATGGCTTTTGTAAGTAATGCTATTTATAAGCATTTTATTCCTAGTGGTATACAAAAAGATATTTCTCGATGGTTTATTTTTCTTTTTGTTCTGTCACTTCCAGTAATGGTGAGTGTACTTTGGGAAATCTTTGAGTTTGTATGTGATCAGACTTTTACAAATATTATGCAAAAAGGTGGTAATAAGGATACCATGATAGACTTAATCTCTAGTACAGCAAGTGCTCTTCTTGTTACCATTTATTCTATTTGCATAAAACGAAAATTTTAAACTATCATGAGTTGCTGTTTTTTCTTTCCTATGGACAAGTTTATCAAAATACATAACCTACTATGCAAAAATAAAAAGAAGCCATTGGATGCCTTTACTAAGAAAATTCCATTATTTCGATTCGTTCAACAAACACATAACAATCCTGTTCACCTATTTGGTATACATACAATTTTTGAGCCTTTTCTTGCTGAAAACTTTTATATTTAACTTCTTTAGATAAATCAACCTGGTTTACAATTTCTATAATTTTTTTAAGTATCTGATTTTTATTAGGTTCATTTTCTGAGGCCATTTTAAATGGAATAGGTAAATCGTCAAAATCAATAGAGACTAGTACAACTGTTTTCATACTTAATACCACTCCTTGGTGGATATAATAATTCAACAATATGAGATTTGTATTAAAATATAATTAGACTTTTTCGAAAATTAGCACTTCCCATAGACCAACAGCAAAAACTCCTTCCCTTTTAAAAGGCCTTTTAGCTTAAAAGTAGTAAACGAATCAAACCCATTCCTTTTTCTTATACAAGAAACTTGCTATTTTATTTTATTTTATTTTGAAACTTTTTTGTAGGACAAGCAGTCTAAATTAATACCCCCTTTTATTAACATATTTTTGTGGCCCAGCTTCTTGCTGGGTCAACTCTTCTTATTCTTTTTTTAAGTTGTCTCTATAAATTGACTTTGAAGCTAAGAATTTACTCGGCTTCTTTTATGAGCAGAAAAAAAAACAAAGAAAGCCCCAAATAGGAGCTTTCTTCCTGATACAATTCATCTTAACCTGTATTTTAATAGAACATGAAAGAAGCTCCGATGATGATAAGAAGAATAAACAATACTACGATTAACGCAAATGAACTGCCTGTTCTGTGGCCCATAAATAACACCTCCGGCACTTTTTATTTAATGACTTTACACGCCTAAATCCTACCGTTTGTATGAATAAATTAACACCAGCTGGAAAGGACGATAATTAAAAGAATGAATAGAACTACGATTAAAACAAAAGTACTACCGCCATAAAAGCCACCGTACCCATAACCTCCACATCCGAAGCCATATCCAAAACCCATATTTTTCACCACCTATTGAAAGATCCGAATGACTATTCTCCTTATATATATTACTTAAGACAAAAATGGTTTGGACAATCATCACTAATTAAGACAAAATCATCATTTTGCCTAAAAATGAAAAGAACGTCTACTGTATAAGCAAACGTCCTTTAGAAGGTAATGATTTATGCAGATGTTAATGGTTTTGGTGGTAGTAATAACATATGTACAATCAAAAAAACTGATTGGACAAGTGCTGATTAAGAGGAGAAAAATTTAAAAGGATTATTTTATTCAAATCATCATTTCCATCTATCTTTTCTCACTATTTTACTCTGCTTAGCTATTTGGCATTGCTGTAATGTAACAATTGGATTAACTGAAGGTGATATAGGAAACATTAAGTTTTTTTGATTATTATTATGAGCAGGATCTTTTCTTCTCATTTGAGGATAAATATAAGGACCGGAAGGGTCATCATTAATAAACGTATTCTGTGTTAAATCGAATCGTTTAAATAATATGTGTCCAAATTCGTGTGCCAAAGTATAACGTCCGGCAGCCATGTCAGTTAGTAAAATTTGCCCGAGAAATTCATACTCCGTTCTGCTTTCAAAATTTACTATTTCTGTCCCACTGACCCCTATAACGTTTCTACCTCTTCCTTCAGCCAAATAATCCCCTTCCAAATAAAAGACGTATATTCCTATTTTATGACCAGTAGTATTTTTAGCAGTCTTGGTTAAAGAATGAATACGATTATTTTTAAAAACCTTATCTGCAGGAATTGTACCGGCATTTACTATTAGATTACTTTTACTAAAATAAATACCTTTTAATACGAATTTAATACAACCCCTCCATACACTATTAGCTTTATTAACATCTTGTTTTACTCTGCTAATGTTTGTACTTGGATCAGTACCATTGATCAAAAAAGCATACACATCAACTGTATAGGTAGCCAATTCACATAACTCCTTTTAACACCTTCAGATCCACTACTAATACAGTTTATTAATCAATAAGACAAGCTGTGTGGGTAAAAATCTTACAACAGGAGCTACATTTTCTCCTCCCCTTTCTTTAACTAAACGAAATCTGAAAACTAACCTAATAGGTGATTTCTTTAATTAGTTCTGAAAGTCTTATTAACCCCTTTTTTAAATCGTGAAGAGATGCATAGGCAAATGACAAACGAAGATGAAATTGGTTATTTTGATCGTAAATATTTCCCGGGTTTAGTAAAATCCCCTCTTTTAACGCTTTTTCAAATAATTTACTAACTGAAATTTGTTTTTTGATATGTAACCAAATATAAAAACCACCCTGTGGGATATTCCATGTTGCTAATTGCCTAAAATATGCATTTAGTATTTCAAGCGTAAAATCTCTCCGGAATTTTAGTTCTGTCCTTATCTTCTTAACATGTTCATCATATAAACCGCTTGATAGCCACTCGGCAACAATGAATTGAGATAGAGAACTTGACCCATAATCCGTTTGCATTTTAATATCTGCTAACCGATCGATTACCGGTTCCGGTCCAACGATCCAGCCAATTCGTAAACCGGGACCCAGCGTTTTAGACATACTCCCTATGTATAAAATAAGTCCTTGACTATCAATGGATTTTACTGGATTCGGCGGCGGACTTTCAAACCATAAATCTCCATAGACATCATCTTCAATAATTGGCAGCTTTTCATTCTTACAAACATCCAACAATTCATTTCTTCTATTTTCAGACATGAGGATACCCGTTGGATTGTGGAAAGTAGGGATCGTGTAAAGCAAGGCACCATTATGTTGCTTTTTTAACCTCCCAATCGACTCGGATCGAACCCCTTCATCATCCATAGGAATTCCATGTAAGTTCATTCCTGCGGATTGAAATACTTGGACAGAATTCAGATATGAAGGTGTTTCAAGAAAAATCGTTGAACCACGGTGCAATAATCCTAAAGAAATCAATTGTAATGCTTGCAGTCCTCCTGAAACAATCAGGATGGATGCAGGAGAAACTTCTATTTTCTTCGTTTTTAAATAGTTGCTTATCATTTCCCGTAGATAGATACTCCCCTTTGGTTCAGAGTATCCTAACGAAAACGTATGGGGAGAATTCCGCTTGAACATTTGTTGCATTTCTTTGACAGGAAGCAACTCCGGTGAAAGTTCTCCAGTTCCAAGGCGAATGATTGTTGGATCCGTTTCAGCTCTATTAATTTCTTGAATGGTTTTTTTATTGGGTTGGTAAGATCCCGACTTAACGTAGCTGTTCCAATCAGGCGGCGGGATTGATGCAAGTAAACTCCAAGTATTATTGACAACAAATGTACCTTTTCCCACTTTTGATTCGATTAACCCATCGGCTGCTAACTCATCAAGAGCATAAACAATTGTACTCCGATTTACATTAAAATTCTTTGCTAAATCTCGTTGAGTAGGAATTTTCGTTCCAACCGTCCATTCACCGTTCATTATTTTTTTCTTCATAAATTCATAGATTTGTTGATGGAGTGGAATCAAGGAGGATTTGTTTAGGATCCAGTCTTTTTCCGGCAAAAGGAACACCCCTATCATTTTTAGATTCATTATAAATGATTGGTTGGGTGGAATTCCATCCAATTGGTTGGAGACGAACTCAATCAACTCTAATACAATACAGTTATTATCTTTCAGGGGGAGTAAAATGTTAGAAACAATCATACACGGCATTATCTTAGCATTCGGCTTAATCCTGCCCTTAGGGGTTCAAAATGTTTTTGTGTTCAATCAAGGTGCAAGTCAGCCCAAATTTGTAAGAGCACTGCCGGTAATTATTACCGCATCCATTTGTGATACCTTGCTTATTTCAATCGCAGTCTTAGGAGTGTCAGTCGTTGTACTTGGTTCTTATTGGATAAAAACATTTCTGTTTGTCATTGGTATTTTATTTTTACTTTACATGGGTTTTGTCGTATGGAGGACGAAACCTCGTAATGAAAAAGAAGCGGGATTATCTATGCCTCCAAAAAAACAAATATCTTTTGCATTGTCTGTGTCTTTATTAAACCCGCATGCCATTTTGGATACAGTTGGTGTAATCGGTACAAGTTCCGTAAAATATATCGGAAATGATAAGGTTGCATTTGCTGTTGCATGTATAGTTGTTTCATGGGTATGGTTTGCAGGATTGGGCATAACAGGAAGAATGATCGGAAAAATGGATAAATCAGGAGGTTATCTGGCGGTATTAAATAAAATTTCCGCTATTGTCATGTGGAGCACAGCTGTCTATATTTGCTTTTCACTTTTACAATAAACTTTCAATGAATGAAAACTTCAATTGAAAAAAGGAAATCAAAATGATTTCCTCAGGATGTCGAAAAACCTTCGGCAACCTCTTGTTTATTTATCTACTTCAACAATTCACCGCGTTAATTTGTTATAATATTATTGGTATATAGGCTTTTAAACAGGGCTGTTGATTGGCGCTCCAGGCACTTCGCTTTCCGCGGGCGTGCCGGGAAGCCTCCTCGTCGCTTCGCTCCAATCAACAGAGTGTTTTCAATAAAGACCTCCAACTAGACTAATAAATATTTAAAATAAGTGGTGAAATCAATGTTTTAGCCAAAAGAGTCTAGCCAAAGTGAATTTGAATTTGTATCTATTGATGAATTGGTACCTGATGACCATCTTCTTCGTTTGATTGATGAATATTTTGATTTTTCGTTTCTTCTTGAAAAGATCCGTCCTTATTACAGCGATGATAATGGACGTCCTACTGATCCCTTTATTCTTTTTAAAATGATGTTTATTGGTTATATTTACGGTATTCGTCTGAACGTCAACTAGAAAGGGAAATAAGAACAAACGTTGCCTACCGCTGGTTTTAAGGTCTGAAATTCAAGGACCCAGTACCTCATCACTCTACGATTAGCTGGAATCGTCAACACCGGTTTAGGGATACAAATATTTTTCAGGAGATTTTTGATGAGATTGTTCTTCTTGCAATGAATCACAAGATGGTCGACGGTCGTGTTTTATTTACAGATTCAACTCATTTAAAGGCAAATGCTAATAAACACAAGTTTACAAAACAAGAAGTGGAAGTGGATACTCGAGAATATTTTGATGACTTAAACAAGGCGATAGAAGAGGATAGAATTAAACACGGAAAAAAGCCATTAAAAGAAAAGGAGGAAGTGAAAGAGACTAAGGAAATTAGAGTATGTACAACATACCCTGAATGTGGTTTTATGTCGCGTGAAAATAAACAGGAAATGTTCTGTTATCTTGACCACCGAACTACAGACAGGAAGTTTAATATAATTACGGACGTATATGTAACACGACATGTATGGGAGCGCCGAGGAGGCTCCAGGACCTCCCCGCGGAAAGCGAGTGCCCGGAGCGGAAATCAACAGGCCCATTTGCATGGACAATCAATAAATTTGGTATTTGGATTCTGACATAATAAAAAATTGCCGAGAAAAATACCCTTTCTCGACAATCTGAGGAAATCAAAATGATTTCCTTTTTTTGTTTATATTTGACCTTTTTGAACTTCTATTGGCAGAGCACTTCGACTGTAAACCCTCCGGGTGCCTCAACATAAAAAGTATAACCATGCAACTGTTGAGGAGGCTGTACATCAAATCCATCCTCTTTTAAACGTTGATTGATTTTGTCCACTTTTTCTTTATTTTCCTGGGTGAATCCAATATGAAACGTTTTTGGATAATGAACTTCGCTCCCCCTCATTAAAGTAAATACGAAACCATCATCATCAACCATTACAGCAAATCCGTTCCCACGGCTTGCTCCACACGTTAGACCGAAATATTTCTCTAAAAAATTCCGAGCAGCTATGACATCCGTAACAGTTAGATTAAGGTGATTGAGTTTCATTTTTCCACCCTTTCTCCATTGTAATAAAAATAAAGTTACATCTCCATTATATTACATCCATACAATTAAATGGTGCAGTTTCCATAAAACGTTAGCTATTCATGCAGCAGAGCTGCACAGCCCTAATAAGTAAGAAAAATATTCACTAATTTCTTTACAATGGTGTCGGTGTCTTGACCTGTTCATCAAAATTTAGTTCTAAAAGTTGTCCTGCATGAACCATACCAGCTCCAAAACCATACATAAGGACCCGGTCTCTATTCTTGACTTTTCCCTCACGGATCCCAAGGTCAAGTGCTAAAGGAATTGTAGCAGCAGAGGTATTTCCAAAGTTGACCAAGCTATAAAGAGTTTTTTCCATTGGGTATTCTAATTTTTCGCAAATTGGCTCTATTAACCGTAGGTTGGCACTATGCGGTATAAACCAATCCACTTGATCTAAAACCGTTTCCGTTTTATTTAAAATCTGTTTGATATTAGTTGGTACATTTCTTACAACCCATCGAAAAACCTCTCTACCGTTCTGTACTAGACATTGAGTATCGATTAACTCAATACCATTTATCTTTTTTGATAGGCCGGTGCGGTATACATGTTGTCCGCCATGCCCATCACATCCAAGCTGAAATCCAAGGAAGTTTTCGAATTGGTCATCCCTTTCGACCAATACGGCACCGGCACCATCACCAAATAATATACATGTGCTTCTATCAGTATAATCCGTAATTTTTGAGATGGTATCAGCTCCAATAACTAATATCTTTTTGTGAAGCCCCGAAGAAATAAAACTATGTGCAGTATGCAAAGCATAAACAAATCCTGCACACGCTGCACTTAAATCAATGGCACCTGACCGAGGTATATTTAAACGATGCTGTATGTGACTCGCAACAGATGGGAAGGGAAAATCCGGTGTGCTTGTCGCCACTAAAATCAAATCTACATCATCAACCTTTTTATTGTATCTTTGCATTAAATCTCTTATAGCAGCTACACATAAATCGCTGGTAAATTCATCAGACCGGCAAATTCTACGTTCATGGATTCCTGTTCTTTGAACAATCCACTCATTAGTAGTTTCTACCATTCTCTCAAGATCAAAATTTGTTAATTTCTTTTCGGGCACAAATGTCCCAATAGCAGTTATTCTTGCCCCTGACATCTATTTCACCCCTCATTTTTAGTAGTTATTATTAGCACCTGGTACTAATTATAACGACATAAATATGAAAAAGCAATTTAACTTCCTTTTTTTGTATAATAAAAAAAGCTTTACTCCTTAGTAAAGTAAAGCAACCTTTTTTTGAATCATAAAATTTATAGATAAAAAAGACTGTGGCCACTTTAAGTGAACTCTATATTGCTCAAAGTAGTACAAGTTATTTATAATTAGGCTAAAAAAGGAGCTTATATGATGATTAATGTTTTATTTGTTTGTCTCGGAAATATTTGCCGTTCACCGATGGCTGAAGCATTATTCCGCGACTTACTCGAAAAAGAAAAGATGAGTGATAAAGTTAGTACCGATTCAGCTGCAACCAGTTCTTGGCACATTGGATCCCCACCGCATAAAGGGACACTTGCCATATTAAAAAAATACAATATCACCTCAAACGGTCTTGTCGGACGCCAACTGACGAAAGAAGACTTCGAGCAGTTTGACTACATTGTCGGCATGGATGAAAGCAACATAAGGAACATTTACGAAATGACCGGCAAGCCTAATCATCCGAAAATCCTTCGTTTGCTCGACTTAACCAATCATAAAAAGGATGTGCCGGACCCCTATTACACAGGTGATTTTCAGGAAACCTATGACCTTATTACAGAAGGCTCCAGAGCATTGCTTGAGAAAATTCGGATCGAACACAATTTAAAAAAATAGAACAATCCCGCTAATACATATTGGCGGGATTTCGCTTTATGAAAAGTGCCTAAATTTAAGTTATGGGTAGTGTAATCGTAATAGTAGACGGCTGTCCGCTACAAACCTGAGCAGACCGTTTTAACTCTTTTTTCCCTTTTCTACTATCTCCGCTTCCGTTTTCTATTACAATCACAACTTTGCTAGTCAATCACCCTGGCCACTTCTTGACCGCATTTTTTGCAGTTGCCATGTAAAACAATTCCAGCCTTTGATTCTTTGACAATATATTTTTCGATTTGAACGACATCAAGACAAGTAGCACACCAGACATTTCGTTCTAGTTTTCTACGGGTCTCCTCAGGAATGGAAAGCCACTTTTTAGTAGCGGTAAAAGAGATAACCTCATGATCATTTTTCATCTCGATTCCTCCTTCGAATTTTTCCAGCACATCAATCACTTCTTGAATTCTTGTTTTTACTTTTTTATATTCAATCATTTGCCAGGCTTTAAGGATGAGGATTAACTCTCTATTACCAGATTCAGCGATCTTATCTAATAAGAGAAGAATCATACCGCGGTTTCTATCTTTTAATGTTTCGACAAATTCATATTCTCCATCTTGAGCAGCATCAATAAGCTTTTCCAAAAGTTCGTCCGTATAGGTTTCCCGTTCAATTTCCCACCCTTTATCCGTAAAGACAAGTAGTGGCAATCTGTAATCATATTCGATTGCTAAATAATGCTTTAAAATCATCCAATCAATCTTTGCGAGAATCTCTGTTTGGGATGTCCCCTTAAATGCGCCATAAACAGGGCTTCGGTCCAATCCAAGCTCTAACAACTTTTTTTCTTTTGACCCGGCAAGAATTTTGGCAAGCATCGCACGGCCGCCACTCATAATTAAATCATCTGCACCACGCAAGATCGTTTTAATTTCATGATTCGGCAATGACTTTATTCCGTTTGCATCAAGTTCATAACGAATTCTGTTTACTTTTTTGCCCATTTGTTTCCCTCATTTTTAAAAATATCACTAAAACAGATTAATAAAATTAATTCAAAGTATCGCCATGATGAAGTTAAAATATAATTTTAACAATGGATTTACATTGTTTCGTTCTTGCATCCAGGGAAAACCTCTGATAATAGTGAGGAAAAAGCTCTAAATTCAGTTGGAATCCCGTCTTTTCCATATTCATAAATAAATTCTTTAAACAATTCATTTAATCCTGCTTTTTTTAATTTTTTAACCATTCCACCTGGTCGATTGGCAGTTTTAATTTTAAACTTACATCTTATTTGGCATTTCCGCTTTTCTTTTTTCCACTAATGTGATGCCTTCTTCTATATTCGGAAACCATGAATCATTTTCGTTCACCCTACATTTACTAAAAATACTATAAATTTTAAAAATCGGTCACTGGCTTTTCACTATTCATAGATACCTAATTAGTCTAATTTTATAACAAAACATGTTTGCTATAAACAGTTGCAGCTTCTCTCCAGTAATCATTCCAAACAATACCAGCAGTAAAAGCCGTTTTTCAAAAAGAAAAACGGCTTCCTTATTTAAACGATGACAAGCCCCTCTTTTATGGTTCAGTTTTAATCAAATTAGGTTAAATAATAAAATACCCGATATCCTGTAAGAAATCGGGTATTATTATGCCTTTAATGGTATTTAATGGGCTTGCCGGATTCTCAAATGTTTACAGGTTCCTTATCTACTTTTCCTAGATTACCAGTTGTTTTAGGAACAATCGGTTCAACTTTTCCAAGCCAAAAAAGATAGGTTAAAGCACCGATTAAGGTAGCCACTCCTGACACTATGAGTGCCGGCGTAAATGAGTGAGTAGTAGCAATGATAAAACCAGTTACAATTGGTCCTAAAATACCTCCCATATTTGAAACACAGTTTTGAAGTCCGCCAACCACTGAAGTCATATTTACAGGTGCTACGTCTCCGGGAAGTGACCAAATAGCACATGCAGCAGTCGTTAACCCTGCATAGGAAATAGATAATAAGGCTATTGAGAGAACCGCTGAATTAACCAGCCCCGCAAATGCAATCGAGGTTGCCAATAACATACCTCCCCCAAGGTTCAATTTACGAACAAAGGTTAAGGAGTAGCCCTTTGTGTAAAGACGGTCGGAAAACCACCCCGCCAAGAGTTCAGCTACTAAACCAAATAGAGGAGGAATCATTGATACCCAACCCATTTTCATCAATTGGAAGCCGCGTGCTTGTACAAGATAGGTCGGAAACCAAGTGATAAAGAAATAAATAGCATAGTTTAACATGAAAAACCCAACACACATCGCTAAAATATTACGATATTTAAGAAGTTGATACCATTTCATCGGCTGTTCTTTATCAAGACCATCCTTTTTGATCTGCCCGTCACGAATATAGGTTAGTTCTTCCTTGTTTACATACATATGCTTTTCCGGATCACGATAATAGGCCCACCAAATGGCTACCCAAATTAATCCTAACAGACCGGATACAATAAACGGAACTTCCCATCCAAAGGCAGTCATTAACCAAACAACAAACGGCATGGCTATCGCTGTACCAACTTTGGAACCGCTGTCAAAAATAGCAGACACTCTTGTACGTTCTTGATCAGGGAACCATTTTGCTGTCACACCGGCATTGCTTGGATATGCTCCTGCCTCACCAATTCCTAATAGGGTACGAAATAATACAAGGGATCTTAAACCTTGACTAGCAGCTGTTAATGCAGTGGCGATTGACCACCAAGCAACGCTTAAAGCAAGAGAGAATCGCTGGCCAACCTTGTCAGCCAGCCATCCGGCAGGAATCTGAAATAACGCATAGGTCCAAAAGAAAGCTGACATGACAATCCCCATTTGTGCTGCATTTATTCCAAATTCCTTCATTATAGTGGGAGTCGTGGCAGAGAGTACTGTTCGGTCCAAATAATTAATGGCTATCGCTGCCCACATGAAAAATGCTATTTTCCACCGAACCTTCGTTCTCTTATCACTTATTTCTCTCATTTAAAAACCTCCAAAAATAGAATTTTATAATATGAAACCGCTTCCAATTAATGAAATGATTATTCATAAATCCTTTTCATCGTTTAGGGACATCATTATGCATGGTCTGTAGTGGAAAAAGTTCGAAGTTTTAAAATTTTCAGTTTCAATGCCAATCCTTTAAAACTGATCGTGTATGATTATAGGATTTTTAAACTATATATTCAGAAGTTTACCGTCCCCTAAAAATCGTAGAAAAATTTTTAGGGAACGATCGATCTGCATCTATTCTGTCTATGCTTTTACAAATACGGTTTTAATAGCGGTAAAGAATTCGATCGCTGCCTGCCCCTGTTCCCGGGAGTGTGAGCTTGACTGTTTCATACCGCCGAATGGTGCTTGTAATTCAACACCGGCGGTTTCAGCGTTGATGCGCACAAGTCCAGCCTCTGTTTCATTGATGAAAGACATCATTTTACTTATGTCTTTCGTATAAATGGAGGCACTAAGCCCAAATTCGACATCATTAGCAAGCGCCAATGCTTCTTCGAACGTATCCACTTTAATGAGGGCCAGTACCGGACCGAAGATTTCCTCCTGGGCGATGGCCATCCCATTCGTTACATCCTCAAAAATAGTCGGTTGGACATAAAAGCCGTCTTCGGTTCCGTTCTCAGCATAACGTTCGCCGCCGTATAGTAATGTAGCACCTTCTGCTTTTCCTTTTTCAATATAAGAAAGGACAGTATTGAGCTGACTCTCACTGGCGCACGGTCCCATCCATGTGCCGCCTTCCATGCCGTTTCCGATTGTAATTTCTTTTACTTTTTCAAGCAGTTTCCGTTTAAAGGTATCATAAACCTCTGCCTGGACGAATACCCGGCTTGTAGCTGTACATTTTTGACCTGTCGAACGAAGACCGCCGCCGATCGTTCCTTCCACCGCGAGGTCCAAATCAGCATCCGCTGCAATGATGACAGGGTTCTTTCCGCCCATCTCCAACTGATATTTCGCCCCACGGGCCAGTGCGGCCTGCCCGATTCGTTTCCCGGTGGCGTTTGAGCCTGTGAACGTAATACCATTAACGTCTGAATGGTGGACGATTGCCGTGCCAACTTCAGATCCGGCCCCTGTTACCATATTTACTACACCGGCGGGAATGCCGGACTCATCCATACACTCAATGATCTTTGCCGCTGTAACAGCCGCTTCCTGTGCAGGTTTAATAACGACTGTATTTCCATAAATCAATGCAGGTGCCATCTTCCAGATCGGGATGGCTACCGGAAAGTTCCACGGGGAAATGACCCCGACGACTCCAAGCGGAACGCGTGTCGTAAACATTAACGCCTGACTGTCAGTGGACGGAATAACATCACCTATTTTGCGCAAGCCCTCACCCGCATAGTAACGTAGAATAGCGACACCGCGCATCGTCTCCCCTTTGGCTTCAGCGAACGTTTTCCCCATCTCCTTTGTCATCGTTTCTGCAACCTCATTCAGACGCCGTTCCAGATTGTTAGCGATTTTATAGAGATAGTCACCGCGTTCAGCTCCCGAGAGGCTGCGCCATTCTTTTTGCGCCCTTTTAGCTGCTGCCACAGCCTTGTCAACATCTTCATCTGTCGAGCTCTGAATGTAGCCGACAATTTCGTTTTTATTAGCTGGATTAATTCTTGCTTCGACTTTTTTTCTGCGAGATGATACCCATTCTCCGTTAATATAGTTAAAATATGTTTTTACCTGCGTTGTAGTGGTCATGATCAATACTCCTTTCCATATCCTTAAAATGTCGGGCCGATGCGCCAGATACCGAAATCATGCTGCTTAAGAATTTCAGCTTTCGTAAGCTTTCCGGAAGCAACAAGCCCGATTTCATCAAAAATTTGCTGACCGACAGATTCAATCGACTCTTTTCCTTCGATAATGGTTCCGGCGTTCAAATCGATGTTATCTCCCATTCTTTCAAATAATCCTGTATTTGTCGCAATCTTGATGACTGGTGCGATTGGAGATCCGGTAGGAGTGCCTCTTCCTGTGGTAAACAATACAATTTGAGCTCCTCCGGCAACCATCCCCGTTAGCTGCTCAATATCATGTCCCGGTGTATCCATCCATACCAGTCCTTTTTTGGATGGGACCTGAGCATAATCGATCACTTCCTGCAAGGGTCTGCTCCCGGACTTATTCGAAGCGCCTAACGATTTTTCTTCAAGAGAACTCAAGCCTCCCTTGATATTTCCAGGACTTGGGTTCCCAGTACGAATATCTACTCCCATCTTAATGGCCCGGTTTTCCATGGCACCGATGACCTCATATACACGCTGGGCTGTCCGGTCATCCACGGCCCGCTCTGCCAATAGATGTTCTGCACCAATTAGTTCTGTCGTTTCTGCTAAAATGGCCGTACCTCCGCGATCGACAAGCATGTCGCTAACGACACCTACGGCAGGATTGGCGGATAAACCGGAACATGCATCCGAACCGCCGCATTCTGTTCCGATAATAAGCTCACTGAAATCACAGAGTACCTTCATTTGAGCGGAAGCATCCTGTACCATTTTCGCTGCGATTTTAGCTCCTTCTGCAATGGCGCCAAGTGTTCCGCCATGGTCCTGTATGGAAACCACTTCTACAGGCTTTCCTGTCTTGGCAATCTCTCCAGCTACACTTCGTGCTTGATGAGTTTCACAGCCAAGTCCTAAAACAACGACTCCATAAACATTCGGATTGGCGCCCATTCCTACATAAGTCCGGAATGTTTGTTCATAATCGACCCCTACTTGTGCACATCCATGCTGATGAATGAATGAGACCGTGCCTTGCACTAATTCCGTAATTTTTTTAGCTGCCTGGGTTGCACAGGTAATCGTGGGCAAAATCAACACATGGTTTCTTACACCAACTTGACCGCCTGCGCGCCTATATCCCCAAAACTTCATTTCATTATTCAATTCGATCCCCTCGCCCTCGTTTTCCTTCTAGATTATGAATATGAACGTGTTCACCTGAATCTATATCAGCAGTAGCTGAACCTATCACTTCGCCATATTTAAGAATATCCTCCCCTTTGGAGATTGGCTTGACAGCGAATTTATGCCCGAATTCAATGGTTTCTTTTAGTTCCACGTCAAAGCTCTTCCCCTGGCATGTGACCTGGACATGACTCCCTGCCGGGATATTCATTAAAGCAACAGCCACTTTATCGTTCGGTTTCATCATCACCGTTTTAAAAGCGATACTCATCAAAAATCTCCCCTACTTTTTATTGTTTTTTTTATAAAAATTTTTAGATAGCAGCTTACAAACTGGGGACAACTGTATTTGCCAGACGTACTGTATTCTGTAAAACCCCAATATCAGAAATTTCAATCTCTATTTGGTCTCCTTCCGCCAAGGTAAATTCATTTGGGGGAACAATACATGTGCCTGTCAATAAAACAGTACCATTAAAAATCTGATTGTCTTTAAGGAGGTAAGAAACAAGCTCATCAAATCTCCGCTTTAATTGGCGGGTATTGGCATTTCCTTCCACCACCTTCTCGCCGTTTCGGTAGATTCTACATGTGATATCAAACTGATAAGGGTCTTTAACTGCTTCTGATAGAAGAATGGCAGGACCAATAGAGCAGGAATTTCTCCAGATTTTTGCTTGAGGCAAATAAAGCGGATTTTCCCCCTCAATATCACGGCAGCTCATGTCATTTCCAATGGTATATCCTAAAATTTCTCCCCTGCTATTGATGACAAGCCCTAATTCCGGCTCAGGGATTTGCCAATGGGAATCGTTTCGAAGATATACTTTATCATTTGGGCCAACGGTTCTTGCTGCAGTAGATTTAAGAAAAAGTTCGGGGCGTTCTGCATCATAGACTTTGTCATAGAAAGTAGTTGCACCAATTTTTCCGTCTGCAGACTCGAAGTTTCTGGCATCTCTGCTCCTTTCATAAGTAACACCCGATGCCCACACTTCAGGAGCTTCAATTGGGACTAGCAAGGATAGTTTTTCTAGAGGTTGGGGATTTGGATCTAAAGCATCGATAGCGCTTTCAACAAAGAGAAGAAGAGAAGTATTTTGTTCTTGGGCTTGCTGAGCTAACTCCAAGAAGTCTTTTTGCGGGAGCGAATAAATGAGCCCCTCCTTTGTTAAAGCAGCTAGAACGGGTACTGACTTTTCATTTAAGTAACGAATAATACGCATATAGTAATCCTCCCAAAAAAAGTTTTATATTATAAAACTCAGTTCTTATATTTGAACATTAGGGATGGGACCCTTTTATCTAATTGGTGTCCCATATCCCATTTGTTCAGATAATTCGGAGCCTATTTGCTTAAGTAGAGCAACAAACTCCTTTAACTGAGTCTCATCTATACGAGCGATAAGAGTTGAAAGGCTGATCGCGGCAATCACCTGATTTTCATGATTTCGAATTGGTACAGCAATACAGCGAACGCCCGGTTCGTTTTCTTGGTTGTCTATTGCGTATTCTTGTAGGCGAACCTTTTCTAGCTCACGTAAAAAGTCTGCTTCATTTGAAATAGTATATTCTGTTTGCTTTGTATAGACATATTCACTTAAAATCTTTTTTAATTCTGCTTGTTTCCTAAAAGCGATCAACGCCTTACCAACAGCTGAACAATGTAGGGGGATTCGTCTCCCTATTCGGGAATAACGGATCGTAGCCATGGATCCTTCCACTTTATCAACATATACGCCTTCTTTGCCATCCAAGATGACCAGATGAGTGGTCTGCCCTGTTTTTACAGATAAATCCAGTAAGTATTTTTTAGCCAAATGTCTGATATCCAAAGAATGAATCACATAATTTCCTCGTTCAAACAGCTTCATTCCCAATTCATACTTTCCATTTTCTGAATTTTGTCTGATATAGCCATGTGTTTGGAGAGTTTTTAACAAAGAATGAACGGTGCTTTTGTTTAGACCCATCCGCTCACTTATTTCTGTTATCTTTAGCTCTGTTGCATGTTCGTCGAATAAGTCTAGAATTCGAAGAGCTCGTTCTACTGATTGAATAATGGGCATGTGGTTTCACCTTTTTTGTTTTATATTATAAAACCCTTTTTTACTATTATGAACAATTTTAGTATAGTATAAATTATTCAGAAGAGTCAATTTATTTTTTAGGATTTTTATCTATTTTTTGCAAATTTTTCAATCTGTAAAGGTTCGCCATTTTTAAAAGAAAGATTCTCCGGCCCGGAGATAATCTCAATATTTGGATTATCCAAACTATTTCTTTATTGTGACTTTTGCCAGGCTTACTCGGTTCTGCTGCCCCTCTTACAAAAGGTAGAATAATCATTATTGAAAAAGGATTCCATTTTAATAACGCTTTCAATTTGGTTGTAATATGAAATTGATTTTCAATGAAGGTACATTTACTCTGTTAATTTAAATACTTATAAAAATATTGATTGTCTTTCTATTTTATAAAGGCTTTTTTCGTAAACTTTGTTGCTTTTGAAACTTTATAAAGTTCATTTACTAAGTTTCTAGGCAATTTTCGCAAATGTTCTTACGAAAAGATGCCACGAAGCTTCTAATTATACGGGTTGATAAACTTATACGAAAAACAACAATCTATGCGAAAATAGCCTTTATAAAAGAAGTTTTTATAATAGGTAACTCCCCCATGGGGAAAAACAACTATAAGGTGATCTAGAGTTGTTTTAAAGTATTGGTCAAGCGGCCCATTTTTTCAATTTCGATGGTTACTACGTCTCCATCTTTTAACCAAACACGCTTTTCTTCTGAATAGCCCATAATCACTCCTTCTGGTGTGCCTGTCAGAATGATATCCCCTGGATAAAGGGTCATATGTTCTGAAATGTAGCTAATGATTTCCTCGCAGGTAAAAATCATATCCGAAGTAGTAGAATCCTGCCGCACTTCGCCATTGACAATCGTACGAATTCTTAATTGGTTAGGGTCGTCTATCTCATCACTGCTCACCAAATATGGACCAATCGGGCAAAACTTATCGCAAGTTTTCCCGAGAAGCCACTGCGATGATTGAAACTGCAGATCGCGGGCAGATAAATCATTTGCATTACAATAGCCATAAACGTAGGATAGTGCTGCTTCCCTTTTTACACACTTTGCTTCCTTACCTATTACGATGGCTAATTCCGCCTCATAATCTACCTCCTTTGACTTAGCCGGAAGCGGAACATCCTCGCCGTGTGCGGCCAGTGCATTTTCAAATTTGCTGAAAAGAAGCGGGGCTGGAGGGTAAGCCATACCGCATTCAATTGCATGCTTTTTGTAATTCAGCCCTGCACAGATAATCTTCCGGGGTTCCGGGACACAAGCACCAAAACATACTGTTTCTTCGGCAAGAAACAAATCGTCATCTCCATAGGCTCTATCTACAAGAGCAGCCAACTTTTCTTTCCCCTTCTCTCCCTGAGCAATCAATTTCATGACTGTAGCAGGTGCATGCATTTCCGGATAGACAGCAAGTGCAGCAGGAACATCTAAAATTCCCTTTTTTGTTTTAACACCTAAAGAAAAAATTTTATCCTTCAGAAAAGAAACAGTCTTCATAAGCTCACACCTCTTAGTTCATCGACAATATTTGGCGGCTGTTCTCCCTTTAAAGCCTGAACCAGGTTCTTTGCAGCAAGCATCGCCATATCTAAACGGGTCTTTTCCGTAGCTGAACCGATGTGCGGCAGTGTCACGACATTCGGCATTTTTAATAAAGGGTGTTCTGGATCGATTGGTTCCTGTTCATACACATCCATTCCAGCCCCGCGTATCTTTCCATTCACAAGGGCCTCCAGCAAAGCCTGTTCATCGACGGTCTGACCTCGGGAAGCATTAATAAAAAAGGCGGTATCCTTCATGAGTGAAAATTCCTGATGTCCCATTATACGTGTTGTTTCAGGGGTTAAAGGGGTCATCAGCACAACAAAATCGGATTTTTGTAAGAGTTCCTCCATGGCACAGTAATGGGCACCAAGGTTTTCCTCAGCTTTGATTTTTCTTGTCCGGCTATAATAAAGAACATCCATATCAAATCCATATTTAGCTCTTTTGGCGATTGCCTCACCAATTCGGCCCATTCCAATAATCCCTATCGTGGCATGATGGACATCTACTCCATACAACATTCCATCATATCCTTTTTTCCACTTTCCATCTTTCACGTACCTGTCCAACTCCGGAATTCTTCTTGCCGACGCCAACACCAACGCCAGTACCAAATCCGCAACCGTTTCATCCAACACAGAAGGAGTATTTGTTCCTAAAACTGCTTTTTTCTTCATGGCCTCTAAATCAAAGTTGTTGTATCCAACGGAAATATTACTGACCACTTTTAATCTGGGAGCACAGTTGAGCAGCTCCTGATCTATTTTCCCCCCGACCATGAGCAATCCGTCTATATCTACAATCTCCTTTAACAAGATTTCACGCGGAATCGGTTCATTAAAATCCCATTTTCGGTACTCGCAATGCTCAGCGATAAAAGCCTCTGCCTGCGGAGGAATCGGCAACGCGATAAATACTTTTGGTTTCATTTTCAATCTCCTTTATTTAGATATTTGACTAGCTTATTGGCTGTTTTTAATTACTTCAATGTTCTCCTCAAAAATGCAATCCACATTGTTAGAACTGAAAACATCACCGTTCAGATTCTTTAAACCAACCATTCCCTTTCCATGTTTCTTCATGTTCAACAGCAGCCGGAATGAAATTTCATTGTTGTAAAAAAAGAATCGTACGCATGCAAGTATTTGTTTTACATTATATAACACAGTTTTGATAGACAAATAGTAAATTTGGGTCCCATTTGTTTTTATCATTCAGATGACGTCTGCTTTAGCAGAGCAACAAATTATCCCAAACATGAAGCTACATAAAACAAATTATGATCATCGGTGTGTTTTCCTTTATCGATTCTATTTTTATTCAGGAGTGCTCCATCGCCACCAAGCGAACGAAATAAAACGATTGCAAAAACGAAAAGTGATATTTTTTCAGAGGAATACTATTCATCCCTCTATAAAGGAATACTAGCTTTATCTAAAACTTGATTTAACATGATTTTTACTTGTTCCTTCTTATCATCGCTAAGCGGACGGGCCGGCGCCAAAACATCTGTGGAAACTTCTATTCCCCTTAGACAAAGCGCCTCTTTAACAACGCTTACAAAAGGTGAATCAAGTTTATATAAAAGCGGTAAAAGAGCCAACTTGCGATGCAATTCAATTGCTTTGCCATAGTTTTCTTGCTTAAAAGCTTGATAGATACCGATTGAGAGTTCCGGCGCGAAATTCGCTGTTGCAGGAATCGAACCATCTCCTCCAAGGGATAATGTATTTAAGAGGTGATCATCATATCCAGAAAACACAGCGAAATCGGGTTTTCTTTGCTTTACCTTTAGAATCATTTCCCTTATATGTCCCACAGCCTCAACGGTTTCCTTAATACCGATGATATTTGGATACGCCTCCGCTAGCTTAAGGACAAATTCAGGCGATAAATCTTGACCAGTCAATTGCGGAAAGTTATATAAAAGAATCGGTAAATCAACACTTTTAGTAATATCACCATAATGTTGAAAAAGATGATCTTCAGATAGAGGCCAGAAATAAGGATTAATGACAACAATGCCATCTGCCCCTATCTCTTTTGCATGTAAGCTTAGTGAAATGGTCTCCTTTGTACTTGTGCTGCCTGTTCCAATTAAAACAGGCACACGCCCATCTACATACTGGGCCGCAAATTCAGCCACTTCTTTTCTTAATTCCACAGACATTTGGCTGAACTCACCTCCGGTACCTAGAAAGAAAAGCCCATCTACCTTTGAATTGATTAGGAAATCTATCAGATTTCCCATACCCTTTTCATCAATACGTCCGTCTTTATGTAATATTGTACTTACTGGTGGAATAATTCCATGAAATTTTGTTATTGTTTGCATACTATTTCTCCTTTATATTTTAATGCTCATCATTAGGGTTAACTGGATACTTTTTAGACCTATTGATGACATGCCAGCCCACACTTCAGGTAAGTGAATAGGACTAGCAATGATAGTTTTTTTAGAGATTATGGAATTGGAGGTAGCTCTTTCAAGAGAAGTATTTTGGTCTTGGGCTTGGTGGTCTAACTCCGAGGTGGAAACGAATAGATGAGCTCCTTCTTTTTTAAACGGGAACAGAATTTCATCTATATTATACGCATATAGTTTCCTCCTTCGAAAAAAGTTTTATATTATAAAACTCGGTTCTTAAATATAAACATTAGATATGGGACCCGTTTATTTATTAGGAGTCCCATATCCCAGTTGTTCAGTTAAATTTTGTCTGAGTGAGTTTTCAATAAAAAATGAAAAGTGCTTTTGTTCAAAATCATCTGCTTACATATTTCTGCTTTCTTTAGCTCTTTTGTAAGAGTACGTCGAGTAAGTCCGGAATTCTAAGAGGTCGATCTACAGAATGAATAATGGGCATGAAATTTTATTTTTTTGTTTTATAATATAAAACTAATTTTTACCATTTTGAACAACTTTAGTATAATATAGATTATTCAGAAAAGTCAATTTGTTTTTTTCACAAATATTAATTTTTGTTTTAAACTGGTGAATTATTTCAATCCATTCATGGAGATCTTTCACAAAGGGGATGTCAGTGACCCAATTTCGCTTTCAATCCGATTTCAAACACTTATCTTTTAAATAATAGTTCAAAAGTTCCTGATATTCTTTTACTTCTTCTCTCCCCTTCTCACTAATGACATAGGTACCCCTCTTAATTTTTTCAAACCAACCATAAAAATTTTTCGTTAAAATAGAGGAAGTTTTATCCCCGGTTCCCATTTGAAAGAGCTCCTTCGGTGATAATGGACCAAAATGATCAAGGTAACAAGCGATTTGAATACAATTTTCTTTATAGGCAGTCATAATTTTGGTTCGATTACTTCCCCCTACATTGAAGTCTGCGCTCCGGCCGCTGATTTCTTTCAAAACCGCTTCCCTCTTAAGCCTGTTTTGCCCCCTGCTTTTTTTACGGTTAAATGGCGTTGGATGAAAGAGTATTTCTGCTTTTAACCCTTTCCCTGAGGTAGAGACAACAATTAAACCCAGCTCAAGCCTTCGAATTAAATGGCATTTATCTGCCCAACGCTTTGAATTCAAGCGGTATTTTGGTTTTGGGATCGCCACGTAAACTATATCCGTTAACCGCTGCCTTTTTGCTGCCTGTATCAGTAAATCCACACTTAACGTGAGCTTTAATTCGATGATAACTAAATCATCACCCTTTACGGCAGCCATATCACAATCTTTCACTTCACCGTAAACCTCATAACCTTCACGTAAAAAACACCTCTGAATTGGTTTATATAAATCTAGTTCTTGCAGTTTATTGATTTCCTTCATATGTAATCACCATCCCAATTCAAAACTTTCAAAAAAGGCAGAAGTTCAATTGTTCTACTTGTTTTAAAAGAACGTATTTTAACATTATTTTTGATAAAAATCTTTCAATCTATATATTTATCTCTCATTCCTTAAGTTTTCCTTCATAAAATAAGCGTCCGCTTATGCAAATAACTTACAGTACTCCGTTTTCCTCGACTCTATTCGTTGGTTTTTAGCAGAAAAAAAGCCCAAGCAGTTTTGTTAAACTGATAGGACCATATCGTTTTATCTGGAGGTTCTTGTCTGGAAGAATGTAGCTTACCAGGTGCAAAGTCACTCTATCCGAGAGTTAGGTGCTTTATCCGAGAGTGATGGCACTCTATCCGAGAGTAAGGCATTTTAAAACGAGTTGTTTTTTAAAACAGAGTTACTTTCTTTAATGCCCGGCAAAATAATAGAAAATGTCGTTCCCATTCCCTTCCTGCTGTTAACTTGTATCTTACCTTCAATCGCCTCGATAATTTTATAACTAACCATTAATCCTAAGCCAGTTCCCTTTTCTTTAGTTGAATAAAACGGGTTCCCTAGTCTTTCTACTTCTGCTCTTTCCATTCCAACACCATTATCAGTGATATCAATGATGACGTTATGTTCTTTTTTATAGCAAAGAATTTGAAGCTTACCTCCGTCCGGCATTGCTTCTATTCCATTTTTCAAGAAATTAATTAAGGCTTGGCTAAGTTTTTTGGAGTCACCCATTACCGATAATGATCCATGTATGTTATACGAGATTTGCACATTTTGCATTATGGCAAAGCCTTCAAGAATACGAATAATCCGGTTCATTATTTCCCCGATTTCAATTGCTGCTTTTTGATCGATTTGAGGCCTCGCATATGACAAATAATCTTCAATAATAGACTCAGCTCTATCTACTTCACTAATGACTAACTTCATATAATCTTTATTTTTGTTAGAGATTTCTTGACTGCCCATAAGTTGAACGAATCCCCGAATGACAGTCATTGGATTTCGGATTTCATGGGCTATTGATGCCGCAAGCTCTCCTAAAACATACATTTTTTCAGCCCGTTCAATTTCCTTCCAAAGAATAAGATTTTCCTGCATCATTTCAATAATATAGATTGCCATCCACATAGCTACAACATGTAGCAAACAGTAGATTACAAAAAACGTACCAATTTGATGGTCCAAAAGTTTCGCCGAACCGGCCATCCTTATATAACTAATAAGTGTGACCAAGAATGAGGCGAAAAAGGCCAGGCTTAATCCAATAAAAAATTTCTTTTGAATGGTAGAAGTTTTATATTTAGCCATGCAAAAAAACGTAATAGAAACGATGATTGAATAAGCATAGATCGTTGTATAAAACCCATCTCCACCCAAATAATATCTATATACAAATAAGACAGCGGTTAATATTCCCCCTACCCGATATCCTCCATACAGCATTCCTAAAAGCAATGGAATAATTCTTAAGTCATATAGATATCCCGGAACCATCGAAAATGGAAATGACATACACAATATAATAGTAAATGCTGCTAAGAAAAGAATAACGAGCTTCCTTTTCATTTCAAGCTTATTGTTCTTCTGTCTTTGATTTAAAATAATCATAAAGCTCAAAGAAATTGAGCATAAAATCAAAAATATATTTAGGAGCAGGCTTTGAACACCGACCAAATAACTCCCTCCTCATTGGATAACTTGACTTGAAACTTTCAAATCATTATAGCATCATTACATTTTTTTATAGTAAAAAGTTTAATGGAATCAAACTTCAGATTGTCGACACTAAGCAAGTTTAGCCCTACTTTTTACTTCTTAGCATTTCTTTTACACTATTTACACCAAAATTTGTAAAATAGACTCACTTTTTTGAACTTTTAAAATTATTTTTGTAGATTTTTGTAGTTTCCTGTGTGTTTATATAGTTTCTATTATAAATTAAAAATACGTTTTTGTTAGAGAGAAGAAACATGAAAGCGCTTTACAATATTTGTAAGTTTTCAATTTCGAAACATCCCAGTGACGAGGTAAGAAGTAGAAGGGATTACAGTCTTGTTTCGTCAACCATGGGGGTGCCCATCAAGGCCCTTTCAAGAATTGCTTTCTGATGAAATTTATACATCTACTGCTTTAACAAATACGTATATGGCCATGAAAGGAGTGGTACAACATCAATACATAACATAATAAAATTACATTTCAATGGTGTTTCTTACCAGAGCGACAAAGAAAACATGATCTTCCGCTGTATTAGCACCCATGTCTCTACGGATGATTAGCTAACTCTTCAAATGAGGCTGATGTATTAAACCCTGTTAACAGATGATCCTACATTAAAATTCCAGCAGTAGGCGGCACCATCGCCGGCACTGACTACTTCGACTTAAACCATCGTCTTTCTAACTGATGTCCTAACTGCTTCATTATAAACTACTAAATCTTAACAAGGAGTGGTAAAATGCAACAATTACTACAAAATATGGTTGGTGTAACAAATGATTTCCTTTGGTCAAAATTACTAATTATTATGCTTGTGGCTTGCGGGATTTATTTCACATTTAAAACGAAGTTTGTACAGTTTCGAATGTTAAAGGAAATGGTCCGTGTTTTAATGGAAGGGAAAAAGGGTTCCAAAGACGAAATTTCCCCATTTCAAGCGTTCTGTGTTGGTATGGCCGCCCGCGTTGGGACAGGTAATATCACAGGAATCGCGATTGCGATTGCGTTAGGCGGTCCTGGAGCGGTATTCTGGATGTGGATTATTGCGATTATTAGCTCAGCATCCAGCTTTATTGAAAGTACGTTAGCGCAAGTATATAAAGTAAAAGATACAAATGGTTTCCGCGGCGGCCCATCCTATTATATGGAAAAAGGATTAAACAAACGTTGGATGGGCGTAATATTCTCCATTTTAATTACGATTTCTTTCGGTCTTGTATTCAATTCTGTACAATCAAATACCGTTTCTATTGCGTTTGAGAACTCATTTGGTACACATCGTTTAACGTTAGGGATTATCATGGCACTTGTTTTCTCTGTGATTATCTTTGGCGGTGTAACACGTATTGCCAAAATGGCGGAATATAAGGTTATGATTCTTTCTGTGTTATACATTGGTATTGCCTTATTTATCATAGCTACGAACATTACTAAAATGCCGGAAATTCTTTCTCTTATTGTTAAAAACGCGTTTGGACTTCAACAAATGGCAGGCGGTACAATCGGTGCTGCGCTCATGAATGGAGTGAAACGTGGCTTATTCTCAAATGAAGCGGGTATGGGAAGTGCGCCAAACGTGGCCGCAACAGCAACAACCAGTCATCCGGTTAAACAAGGACTTATTCAAGCATTTGGTGTATTAACGGATACACTGATTGTTTGTACAAGCACTGCATTTATTATTTTACTTTCTGATGCTTGGAAACAACCAGGGTTAGAGGGAATTGCCCTTACACAAGCTGCATTAAGTGAACACGTCGGTTCCTGGGCATCAGGTAGTCTTGCGATCTTTATTTTCCTATTTGGATTCGGTGCGTTAATTGGGAACTATTATTATGGAGAAACAAATATTCGATTCTTACACACAAGTAAAGTATGGTTGATGGTATATCGCATAAGCGTGGTAGCCATGATTCTATTCGGTTCCGTTGCAAAGGTCCAACTTGTATGGGATTTAGCGGATTTATTTATGGGCTTTATGGTCATCATCAACTTGATTGCTATTACATTACTATCAAAAATGGCTTTTGCTGCTTTAACGGATTACATGAAACAGAAAAAAGCTGGTCAAGATCCTGTCTTTTATAAAGATTGTATTGAAAATCCTGAAGGCATTGAATGTTGGGAGCATTCTCAAGCTGCTTCAACTTCAAAAAGGGAAGAAGCTATTTAATAAAACAAAAAGATGTTCAGACACAGTACGCGGTCTGAACATCTTTTTGTTGGTTCTGGAATATTCTTCAGTGGTTATAAAATGAACACAGAATCTCCGCGATTTATTAATGCCTTTACGATGCCAATTGTCGGATTAATATGGCCTTCTGCCGGAAAGTGGATCATTAAAACATTCATAAGCTTTTATTCTCCTAATTTTATAAAATTAATTATCTTTTTTACTCTATGTAACTCAATGTAAGATAATCCTGGCCAGCATAGTTTTGCCGGCGGGTGGTTTACCATATCAATCAATCATTCGAAACTAGTACCGTTTAAATAATACGCAGATTCTAAAAATACACTAAAGGCAATTTCCACTTCAGGAATGTCTAGGGAATGAATGTATTTTGTGGTGATTTTTGCAAATTGATCTTGGATTTCCAGGCCACGATCAAACCATTTCACTTCTATAAAAGGAAATCCCGGGACGTCCTTTTGATTAAAAACAAAAGTAGATTGGATTACTTCTAATGTAAAATTGTCTGTTTCACAAACACATAGATTTGCTAGTTCCTGTACCAATGGAGTACTAATTTTTTTCACTTGATCAACTGAAATTCCTTTAAAAATTAACTGTGGCATTTATTAATTCCTCCCTTAGGATACAAAGTGGTGTAAGGCACGACTGGCCCTTTTGAAGGACAGAATTCCCCGGCTTTCTATCAAAACTTTCTTCATGGCTTTAATGGCCGTTTTATGACTGATTTAAACCGCCATTGACAGGGATTACTTTTTATAAGGGGAATATCTATGTTGCCCATCGCGGCTCAATTACTATGGTAAAACCGGATGTGTCAAAGCAGGATGTTTTAACGGGGTTACCGAGCTTCGGTGACCACCATAACAACCGTGTCATTTTTGGACCTGATGGAAAAATGTATTTTGGCCAGGGTACGGTTATGAATTCCGGCGTGGTTGATTACTAAGATATAATTTTTTTAATCTTTTAAAGAAAAGTAAGCCGATGTCGACCCAAATCCAATTATAAATGAGAGCAAATAAAAAAATGAAACCGGTTGTAAGAAAAGAAAAGGAATCAGAAGCTGCTGGACCTAGGACTGGAAATTTGAAACCATATAATAAGCTAATTACTCCAAGGGATAATATTACACCACCACTGCCAATGATTGTCAACCTCTTTTTGAAAAAGTAAAATGCCGCCCCGGTTCCAAGTCCTAGCAGCCCTGTCGTAAACGGGAACACAATCAGTTCACTAGGCTGTAGGATAAGCAGCAATAGATTCGTTAGTATATAGGTTATAAATCCAAGCGGAACGGAAAGCATTGAACAGAAAAGAATTGGTCCTGTCGATAATGGGCTGATAAAATATCCTACTCCTGGTAAAAAACCTCCTGCTGCTTGGAGAACAGCTGCGAAACTGGCGAAAAGGGCACCTAATACCACCCGTTTCGATTTTGATTTTTTCTGAAAGTCTAATTGGGCAGTCTTGACGTCATCCGAAATTGATTTTAATAAATACATTGGATCCTCCTCGGTTTAGACTTTATTACACTATATTAATAAGGGGAACCAATGATTCTATGGTAATTAAATGGCTGATCTCTACACATACGAAGAAATAGCCAACTGGAAGTTAACCTATTAAATTAAAAAGAGCTGGTACTCATTTGAAATTCTTTTTTTCCCAATAATCATAAATGAATTCTTTGAACATTTCATTTACATGTCCCTTTTTTTGCTTTTTTAACCATTCGACCTGGTCAATCGGCAGCTTTAATTTTAAACTAACGTCTTCATTAGGCATTTCCACTTTTCTTATTTCTTCTAATGTGATACCTTCTTCGATATTAGGAAACCATGAATCATTTTCGTTCACCAGATCGAAATCTTCATATTCATGAATGTCCTCCAGTTGACAGAATAAATTAAGCTGCGGCAATCCTCCTGTAAGGATTTTCAAAAACATGATTGAATTTATAATTCTGCCATCTTCCAATTCTATCTCAATAATGAGGGTTTCCTCATTTTTATATTTTTTTACAGTAACCTCACTAACAATCATATCTAATACAAAAGTAAAACCTGTACTTGATTCTAAAATATATGTCGCGCTTTTAAATACATGGATACTCTCACCATCGATTTTCACTGATTTTACAACAGCCATAAATCATTCCCCCATACAGTCGTGTCCCTATACCAAAAAGACACTGTTCCAAAGGATTTATATACACCCTACGATTTTCTATTATATAAATCGGTCACTTTCTTTTCATTTATTTTATAACAAAAAATGATTGCTATAAACAGATGATTTTTCTTCAGCACCACTAACACGAAAAGCCGTTTTTCAAAAAAGAAAAACGGCTTCTGCATCCCGACAAAACATAGTATATTATTCTAAAATAACTCTCGCTAATTCCTCATCAGAATAGTTACCTTTTATGCCCGGTCTAGTTTGAAAATAATGATAGAGTTCATCATCCGAATAATACTCTTTTAATCCCTTACTAATTGTTTTTAAGTATGCTTTGGAAGGCTTCTTCCATTCTTTGTCATTTATATCCCACGGGGCAGTAAATGTAAAAATCGGATAACCTTTATCCTCCCCCAAGTACAGAATATTTCCATACCAGGAATGGCGTCGAAAAATGATTGAACCCTTCTCTTTGACCTCATTTAAGTTAATCTCAACATCCACACCATCATTTTCCTGTTTGACCACATCCAGAAACTGTCCGACAGTGATTAAATATTTCTTACTATATGTAGTACTGCCTGTGTTTTCGTTTAATCCTAAAAAGGCAACCCCTTGAGATTCCCATTTTGCTGCCTCTTTTGCAAAGTATAGGGGGAGGCCAATAGTGAAAGGTGATTCATTGATCGGAAGGGATGCATCTTTACACCCTGGCTCAACTTGGGCTGAACCCTCTGCTTGTCCACCTTTTATATAACATAAAAATCGCTCCGAATTAATATTTGAACCATAGCTTGCATACCAAACATAATTGTTGTCATCATTCACTATTTATCACCTGTTTTATGTATTTTTTATTCTCGTCACCATTTTTATTGCCCTGATTTTGATCGAAACTCCAATGGTAATAATAATCTTATTTTAACATCAAATAACAGATAGGAATGATACTATCGAAAGTAAAATTTTCGTAAATTGAGTAGTCGTATGGTTAATTCATTTTGGCCAGTTCGGAATCCCTCCTGTCCATTTTCCGCATTTTCTTTCCATTCACACTAACTTGTACCAAGCAAATGAAATACGCTTCCAAATGATTACTATAATTTTTCGTCGATATAATTCGACAGGAAAAGGGAAGATTCTCATTAAAATTTTTAATATAATAACGACTACTCATCACTTTATTTAATTTCTGTCGAATAATGTTTGTAAAAGTCGGAATTATTTGTTTTTGTCTTATTACCATGTTTGTTAAAATGAAACACAGATTGTAACGCTACAACATGAAAGGAGACACTATTTGATGCAAAATCTATTAGATACAAAAAAGTTGGAAGAAACTTTTACGATAAATGAAGAAGAAGATTTAGAATTAGAAGAGTTTTATTACAAATTATGGGAAGATGATCGATTATAACTCGAATAAAAACACAAATTTTTTAACATGGAGGCAACGATGACTAAAAAACAATGTATAGCCATGCTACTAGCAGGGGGAAGAGGTACTCGATTAAAAGAATTAACCCAATACATAGCAAAACCTGCCGTTCCTTTTGGCGGAAAGTATCGAATTATTGACTTTACATTAAGCAATTGCCGTAATTCCGGGATTGATACTGTTGGTGTTTTGACACAGTATCAACCTCATACACTTCAAAATTACATTGGCGATGGTAAGCATTGGGACTTAAACCGAAGAAACGGAGGTGTCACCATTCTTCCACCCTATCAATGTGAAGCGGGGGAAAGATGGTATGAAGGCACCGCCCATGCTATTTATCAAAACCTTCGATATATTGAAAGTTACAACCCTGAGTATGTTCTCATTATTTCAGGTGATCACATTTATAAAATGGATTACAGTAAAATGTTAAAGCAGCATATTGAAACTTCAGCGGATGCCACCATTTCTGTCATCAACGTACCATGGAATGAGGCCAATCGGTTTGGAATAATGAATATCGATCCTGAATCGAATGAAATAGTAGATTTTGAAGAAAAACCGGAACAGCCTAAATCAAACCTCGCATCGATGGGCATTTACATTTTTAATTGGAAACTATTAAAAAAATATTTAGAAAAAGAAGAAAAAAACCCATTTTCATCAAAGGATTTTGGGAAGGATATTATCCCTTCGATGATAAATGATCGTCGCAATTTATATGCTTATCGTTTCCAAGGATATTGGAAGGATGTCGGAACCATTCATAGCTTATGGGAAGCGAATATGGATCTACTTTCAATTAAAAGCAATCCAATTTTACAAAATGAAGACTGGTCCATTTATACGCATGAAACTTCCCAGCCGCCCTTGTATTTGGACGAAAAGGCTAGTATACAGGGATCGTTAGTTAGTGAAGGCAGTAAGGTGTTTGGGAAGGTAGAAAATTCCGTTCTTTTTTATGGCGTGACCGTTGGTAACGGAGCTGTCATTAAAGATTCCGTGATTTTGCCGGGTACCACAATCGGTGAAAATGCGGTGATTAACCGGGCTGTTATCGGCAGCGGAACGGTAATTGAAGCGAATATTAAAGTGGGAGAAAAACATCCGTTTGGTGAAATTACCTTAATTGGAGATAACCAAACCATTCAAAAAGACGTTGTTGAAAAAATGAAGGAAAAAGCTGTATAGATTCATACCTTTTAAAAATTAATATTAAACGAACGAATCAATCTATAGAAAAAGGGTGTCCCATATGGGATACCCTTTTTTCAATCATTTTTGGTTATTCAAATAAAGGACTTACTGCTTTTTCATTGTGAATACGGTCAATCGCCTCTACAAGCAATGGTGCAACGGATAAACTGGTAATTTTATTGATCAGCTTTTCTTCCGGCAGCTTAATGGTGTTTGTCACCACTAATTCTTTAATGGCGGATGATTCGATTCTGCTAATGGCCGGACCGGAGAGAACAGCATGGGTACAACATGCGTATACCGCTTTAGCCCCTTTCTCCGCTAAAGTATTAGCACCGGAAGTAATGGTTCCGGCGGTATCAATTAAATCATCAATAATAATGGCATTTTTCCCTTCAATATTTCCAATAATGTTCCTGATTTCAGTCACACTGTGTTCAGGGCGACGGCGATCAATTAAGGCAATTGGAGCATTTAATAGGCCTGCCATTTTTCTTGCTCTGACAACACCGCCATTATGTGGTGCAACAATGACGATATCTTCTAATCCTTTTTTCTCAAAATAATCTGTAAGGATTGGAATACCAGTTAGATGATCCACCGGTATGTCAAAAAAGCCCTGAGTTTGCGGTGCATGAAAGTCCATGGTCAGCACCCTGGTTGCACCTGCTGTTTCCAAAAGATTGGCGATTAATTTCGCTGTAATCGGCTCCCGGGATCTGGCTTTTCGGTCTTGACGTGCATAGCTATAGTAAGGGATCACAACGTTGATCATTTTGGCTGAAGCTCTTTTCAGGGCATCAATCATGATGAGAAGCTCCATGATATGTTCATTATTTGGTTCTGAAGTGGATTGAACTAAAAACACTTCACTTCCTCGGACACTTTCTTCGATATTAATCTGGATTTCACCATCACTAAATTGAGTGACTGAGCTTTTCCCCAGCTCACAGCCCAGAAGTCTTGCCATCTCTTGCGCCAGCTCGCGATTTGAATTTAATGTAAACATTTTAAAACACTTGTTAAGTTGATAAGTCACCTTTTATCCTCCATGCCTTGTTTATTCATTTTTTTAATCTTGTCCATTTTTATTTTACATGAAAGGGAGTCATTAGAACACCTATTCATTTGACTAATAAATTTATCTCCCATCAACTTTATTCCATTTATCGCTGGCGAATTTGCGGACAGAGCACCTATTCCCTTTTGTTTTTAATTTTTTGACTGTTCAAGCTTATTAACTTTTCACTTTATGTCGACTCTCTCTTTAAATAAAAGCTCAATGCTTGCATTTACATCTCTTTCAAAGGCTCTCAAATCTTTCCGGATATAGGTGAAATTTTCAGTCATTACTTTCGAATGAATAATATTCTTCGGGATGCTGTTGAGAAGAAAATACAATATTTAATGGGTAAGTGATTACCTTGGGTACTTATAAAAAAGATGACAAACACCTTTTTGAGTTGACTTTAAGTGAACTTGAAAAGGAATATAGGTCCTTTAGAAAAGCAAGATAAGGATATTGGGTGTTTTAGATTATATATTGCATAGACCTATCCGATATACGGAAGGTCCTAACCTTATATGGGGAATGCCAACATTTAGTGGAAAACATACGCTAATGGATTGTACAGAAAATGGTAGATTGTCTAACATGGTATTTTTAAAAAAAAATATATAATCCGAATATTCTAAATTATTTGTTAGAATATGTTACAAATTAGTTGGCAAGACAATTGATTCCAATCATAATCATAAATGTGGATCCACTAAAAATTTTTGAGAGGAGGAATGAAATGAAACATTATCAAATGACTATTGATGATAAACAAAATTTAGAGGAGCTCTCACCCCTAGCCTATATAAACACATGGGAGCCGCATATTGTAGAAAAGAAAACTGTAGGGACAGTTCACTGGCACCTTATCTCTAAGGTTTTCCAATTGTTATTGAACATTTCTCTCGTATTATTAGCCATTATCCTTTCTTTTTTATTAATAAAGGAATTAATCATTTTCAGTCAAATTTTGCAGGAAAAAGGCAGCGAGGACTATAAGCTTTTTCTTGCCAATATCCTTATCTTCTTTTTATATTTTGAGTTTATTACGATGATTGTTAAATACTTTAAAGAAGAATACCATTTCCCGATTAGATATTTTATTTATATCGGCATAACAGCATTAGTAAGAATCATTATTGTTGATCACGATCACCCAGTATATACATTATTTTATTCACTTGCAATTCTGGTTCTAATTATTGGGTATTTCATCATTAATTTAACTCCTCGTGAAAGACCGAACAGTAAGGAGTTCTTTAAAAAAGAGTAAAAGCCTTCGTTTTTATTCCATGTCTTGGAACTGAAAACGATGGTTTGTTTTTCCTAGGTTCTTTCCTTCAATCGGTCAGGATGACTCTGAATGGATTGAACGACTAAATCATCTTTGCCTCAATTCGGTAAAGCAAATAAAGTGTCACCACAATCGAAAATCCTACCTCACTGATGATCGCGGAATGAACTTCTCCACTGTTCTTCACCTCCTTTTTAAAGGCTATGGAGAGAGTGATTTTATAATTTCATCAATATATCTCAAATCCTCAGATGTTCTTTTCCTTTTTACTATAAAAACACCCCTTTAGATAAGCATATCTATAGGGGTAAAACGGTATAACTTTATTTTAAAGCAACATTAAAAATATGTAGAATTTAATTATATTATAACTTTAATATGTATAATTCATCCGTTCTTTTTCTTCGAAAATCACATAAAAAAGCGAGGAATCTCAACGTTTTTCATTGAAATTCCTCGCTTTTTATGAGTTTGCTAAAATATTACTTTTGTAAAATTCATCAAATGTTGCTTTGAAATAGAGTTTGATCACAAACACCCCATAAATCAGCATTTTACAATAAATAAAAAGAATCCATTTTGAAAAAAGATTGATCAAAATGGATTCTTATCTAGCATATTTAAATTTCGGTTTTATAAAAAAGTTAGATCATTTTCTACCTGTGTTGCTCTACAATCGCACCCTTTAACGAAATAACACCGAACATCTATTAGCTGGTTTAGTTCAAGAAGGACTTCCATTTCTGTGCCATAATTAGACCATTTCATTTTCCAATCCTCCCATTTATTTAACTGTTAAACATAAAAAAGTCCTAGGCACTATGCCAAGGACCAATAATTAAATATTCATAATTTTAAGTATTTTAATTTTACCACTTTGGATAATTAATTAATAGCTTTTCTTCAACCTTCCCCTTTAATTGAATAACTTAGAGCTTCGATTCACTTTCTAACAACTCCTACTCTTATTCAAGAATATAACCCAATTCATTAAGAAGAGCGCATTTCTTGCTCAAGAAATGCGCCCTATTCTTGAAAAAGCTACTCTTATAGGGGTACGACGGTCGTACCCCATTTTGCCAACATTCGAGATTGGTAATAGAATCTATCTGAGTAACTAGAAGATGATTACGAAAAGAGTTGGAAGATAGCCTAATCTGACTTTAATCCTTCGATTCCTGATTCTTTAATAACTCTGATACGGTAACAAATTCAAATCCCTGTCTTTTTAGTTCTGGTAAGATAATCTTTAGAGCAGATATAGTGTCACTCTTTCCATTCACATGGTCATGTAGAAGGATAATATCACCGCTATTCACATGATTTAAGACCGTTTTAACAATATGAGACACACCTGGTCTATCCCAATCCCAAGAATCTTGTTCTGGGGACCACAGGACCATTTGAAGTCCTTCATCTTCCAGAACCTTTAATAGCTGCTTGTTATAAAAGCCTTGCACAGGTCTAAACAGATGTGGCTTAGACCCGGATACACGGATGATGGAATTCTGGGCCAACTTAATATCCTTCCGTAATTGATCCATTGAAACCCCTGGCTGACAAATCAGGTGATGATACGTATGATTAGCAATTTCATGGCCTTCTTTTACTTCTCTGCGTACGATGTCTGGATAACTTTCTACTCGGGAACCCACTAGGAAAAAAGTAGCTTTAGCCTCGTATTCCTTGAGCACATATAGAATTTGGGACGTTTCATCAAGGGTCGGTCCGTCATCGAAGGTAAGAGCGATCTGCTTTTGAGCTGTCGGTATGATTTCAATAACACTACTGTTTAAATTAGAACCATTTCCTCCTCTGTGTGTAAGAGTATAGGCCTGAGTTTTATTCCCAGCCATCAATAAGGATAGAACAGTAAGACAGATAATGATTGAAAACATGCGTAGCACATAAAGGCCTCCTTTTCATTTTTGCTACCAGTTAAGGTAACCTCTTTAAATAGTTTTTATGAACCCTTAGATTTACAAAAACTCCCGTTTTGAAAACACTTTGTAGAATTGGAATATAAACGTTCGTATAGTGGAATAAGAGAAACGAGACTTAAAGTGAGGAAATAAAAGTGGACGTTCGAAAGTTTAGATACTGTTGAAGATCGTTGAAAGTCTTATTGAACAAAAGCAACCCGATAATTTAAGTGGAAAATTTCACATACTCAAATCATTTACACTGTATTATATCGTATGGGCAACCATCTAAAACTTAGTCGGACCCCTAATTAGCCAAAAGTTAACACTCTCATCCTCATAAATTCAAATTCATTACGAAACGGTTTTTCTTTCATCTCTATGTAATTACTGAGTTCAACAAGAATTTCTAATCGATAAGGACTGTATGATTTAGGAACAATTACCGGTTCCCAATAATTAAGCCAAACGGTTCCTACCTTATCATTAATTTGAACTTGTACCTGAATACACTCTTTGTCAATAAGTTCAGCATGTAATACATTTACATCTTCACCTGAATCATGGTTCAACATATGGTTTATCCTCTTTTTCATTTTTAAAATACAGGTATTATACACCCCTCCTTATTAAACAACAACAGAAACTTAAAAAGACGAAAATTCACTGCGCTAAGGACTTTTTTAATTTGCGATTTTGGTGATTCTAGACCCTGATTTTACTTTCAATTATTCAAGCTTAAATAACCAAAACAACATTTCAAGGACGTTTTTGGTTTTGGTTATTTACATTATTTCTCTTAATGTAAAGTTCGCGTTTTGACATCAGGACCCCTATTCAGATAGCCTGTCTTTCTTGAATTAACCAAAGAGGCAGCATATATGGACCAGGTTTAACTGATTTTCGGTATAAGGAAGGCGACTATGTGACGATCGTTGTTCGTTACTAGACTAGCAAAGAGGATGACGAGGATATTTATTATCATGGCTAAATAACGGAATTTGATGAGGAAAGGGAAGACTTTTAGGCGAGGTTAGACGATAACCCTAAAGTAGAAGAACTCTTTCATTATGATGATATTGAAGCTGTACTAGATGGCGATAAAATTCCCTTCTTTGGTCGCTGGACCAATCGAAAAGAATAGATGTATTAAAACAATCGAAGCCTACTCATCAAATAACGAGGGGGCTTTTAAATTAATTGATGTATGATTTTGCAGTATGTTTGAATCATTACTCAAAGAGAAATTGTATAGATTCTAATATTTATGCATATTTGAGAAACTGTGTTTATTGTACTAACCGTCAGGTTTTCAGTTTAAGAATATACTTATTTTACCGTTGAATATCTATTTGTATAATTATTTGTAAAATTGCATAATTATTAATTATTATTTTAAATGTATTGATAATGACTATAATGGGAGGTTAATTAATGTGTCAGGCACACAAAAAAAAATGAAAGAAAGAATAGGAATTAAAATTGATCCAAAAATCGTTCAAGTAAGTATTGAAATTCCAGAACAGATAAGAGATGATTTTCGAGATGCGGTTGAAAGAAATGGAAAGTCAATGAAAGATGTGCTTAGGTTATATATGCAAAATACACATGGAAACAAAGCGAATTACAAAGAAATAGACAAAAGCGTCGCCAAAGTATTGGGACCAAAATATAAAAAATTAGAAACGATATTACTTTATAATATGCCCCTAAAAGGAATAATGGGCGCTTATCCTTGTTCCAGGATCGCGCCCGATTCTTGAATAATTAACAATACTTCTATTAGCTGATATTGTGGAATAAGAAAAGCACATTTCTTTGTTTGTCTATTTCACAAAATCACCATTATTAGCAGTTATAAAACAGTAATTTTGAATGATTATAGTGTGTTAATTTTTCAATAAATTGATTAGAGTTTTAACTAAGAAAATACCGTTTTACGTGCTTTGCAACTTCAATTGGTGCATGCTCATTACAAGGAGCAAGATGATGTAATTTTGGTAGTATTAATGTTTGTGTTTGTGGAATTGTTTGATTTAATACTTCAATCATTTGGTGTACTGTTTCCGGACTTTTCTCTCCAGAAATTAATAATACATTTGCATTGATTATCTGATAATTGTTGTAAGTGGACTCTAAACGTTGAACTTCTTTATGTTCATATAAATTTGTTGGCAATAATTCTTTTATTTTGAGCCAACTATTTCCGCGTATTACCATAAGTAAGATGAATTTTGCATACCAGTTTGGCATCCGTGTTAAAGGGCTATGACCAGCTCCTCTTACGAACCTGGTAAATGCTTCCCTAAAATCCTTTCGATCCATTGCCTCTTCATATTGTGATATCCAGTCCCAATCTGTTGGTAATGAATTTATAGAAACTCCAGGTTCGTATAAGGCTATTTTAGTAAAGGATTGAAACATATGTGCAGTCTCTAAAGCTACGAGTCCACCATAGCTGTGACCGAACACATAAGTTGCACGTGTTGCTTCTTGTACTACTTGAATATCTTCGGTCTCTTTGATAATAGAGTATTCAATTCCTTGTGGTCCACTTATTCCTCGTCCCCGCCGATCTATAATATGCACTGTAAATGAATCTGATAATTCTTGGGCAAATTTAGTAAGGTCATTCGAACTGCTTAGTGCACCATGGATTACAATAAGACTTGGACCTTGACCAATACTTTGATAACCAATTACTGTGCCATCCCTTGAGATAACTGTTGATTGGATAAGTGAATCCATGTGGTTTGTAGTTTTTTGCAAATTCGACATATACAATTTTCCTCCCTATATAGCAAGCTAGATTGAATTTATTGTTGTCTATTTTATAATAAATTCACATTAGGAGGAGGGTATTCCTATTTGTATATTCTATAAATGTGAAGTTGGCTAACATATCCTACTAGAAGTTCCCCATCAAAATAACCCCTTGGGTGCCAAAAGAATTCAACTTGTCACAATTTATTCTTTATACAGGGTTTTATACATCGTTGATAAATTAACGTTTACAACACACTCATTTTAATCATATCACGGGGTATTAATCTAAATTATTTAGATTAATAAGCAAAAGATCTGAAATTCACCCAATGTAACATAACCTCTATTATGTTACTTTCGGTTTTCATTTTGTTGTCATCCTTGGATTCTATGCGATTTACAAACTATGAAAACAAAAAAGGCTAATAGACTAGATTATTTGTCCATTTTATTTCGATACCATCACACATATTTTGATAACAAGAGGTTTCTAGAATTAAGTATAGTTCATATCAAAATATTATTATGAAAAGCGTGGACGAACATACAATCAAATCTATGCTTATCCGAATATTATATTGAAATTATATGGAAGTGTGGTGATAAATAACAAAATGGTATTCTTTCTGATATTCTTTCGTGAATCTTTAGAAGCCGCTCTGGTCTGTTCTATTATGTTTGGCTATCTAAGTATGGTAGGACGAAATGAGCATTTCAAAGATATTTGGCTAGGTATTTTAAGTGGCGTTTTCGTATCGCTCGTTGGAGGTTCCTTGATTTATTTAACCATTGCAAATAATCTTCATTCTGACTTGCAAAATATAATTGAAGCTATATCCTATTTGCTAGCATGTGGTGTGTTGACGTACATGACAATATGGATAAAAAACCACGAAAATTTGAAAAATGAACTGGATTCCAAAATGAAATCTACTCTCGATAAGAATTCCATGTTTGCCGTTTACTTCTTTGTCTTTTTAACAATAGGTCGGGAGGGATTGGAAATTATAGTGTTCACGCTACCAATTGCCTTAATTTCAAAGCCTATTATAAATGTATTAGGAGCAGTTTTAGGAGTCATTAGCGGAATTAGTTTAGGCTATATTATTTATAGATTGGAGAAAACTATTAACTTAAAAAAGTTTAACCGCATAATATCTATTTTGTTTATGTTTTTGGGCGCCAGTTTGTTGGTAAATGGAATCGAGATTTTTCAAGGACTAGGATGGCTGCCATTCGGCAGTGAACAGTTATGGACTACAGCATCCATATTGAGTGAAAAAAGTGAACTTGGGGATTTGCTACACTCATTCATCGGATATACCGATAGCCCAACAAGCTTACAACTAATTTGCTATGCTGGATATTTAACCGTAGTCTTTGCCTTAAGACAATTTCGTAAATCTAAAATGGAGTAATCAGACAATTTAAATTAATTAAAACGATCACTCTTAACATCCAAATTTACTAATCTCTTTTGCAATTTGAATAAGTCTTTATCCATTTTACGAAAGGGAATTTTCCCTTTCTTTTTGTTTTTTACAGATGTTTCTTTTCGGAGGTTGTATACCGAAAACATGTCATGTTGACATTTGGAAGGAACAAAATTTTAATAAAGTTAGTTCCTTAGTAACTCTTCCGGTGCAATAAAATCTCTCATTCTCTCGTGTTGATGGTAAAAATAGCGGAGAATTGTTCGATAATGTGCTGCAGAGTCAGCTGTTAAATAGCTCGCTTCAACTATTTTTTTCATCGTTGAATCCAAAAGGCATCATCCTTATTTTTGTCTATTATTACTATTGTTTAATTTTGATTTAGGATTGATATTAAAAAAATATACAATTACAGAAATTGAAAATAGTAGGAATTGAATGTTGGAAAGTATTGCATGTCCCCCGTCACTTTACAGCTATTTAGACTTTTCTTAACAAACGTGACCAAAGTATCATTTTATCCTTCATCAGGGTTTCTACCTTACAGACTTCTCATACTATTCTACTAGATTTGACAAAATACGCCAATAACAGAAGGTGCCAGGCACCGAAATCAATGAATTACAAATTCTTAATTTGATAAAAAAAGAGTACCAAGGTAATTTCCCATTAATGGGATCACCCTGCACCCTTCTCTTTTTATACCTTTTTCCCGAATAACTTCACTTTTCAAAGTTCTTTCATTTTCTAATGAACTTATATTAACAATTAAATTTATTTACTATGACAAACTCCTAATGGTCGCGGTTTACGATATAATTCATTAAATGCTTCAGAAAAGCGGTATTGCGCGGCACCTCTTGCAATGCTTCCATCGCCAGACAATAATGTTCCCACATCTCTTTTCTCGCACCTTCCGGACCGAGGATGGACACAAAAGTCGAATTCTTGTTTTCAACATCTTTTCCAATGGGTTTTCCGAGTAAGATCTGATCTCCTTCCACATCAAGCAGGTCATCCTTAATCTGAAACGCAATTCCCGCATGATGAGCGAATTTTTTCAACGCTTCCATTTCGTACACTTCTGCATTGGCGAGAATCGCAGGCATGATCAGGGAAGCTTCGAATGCGATCCCGGTTTTGTAAAAGCACATCCTATTCAATTGTTCCAAGGTTAATTGTTTCCCTTTGGAATCCAAGTCCATCGCCTGTCCCATACACATTACCTCTGTCATTTGTGCCGAATAGTGAATCAGGTTAAGCACCGTTTTTGTATCGAACTGCTCAAGAGATGCTTGTTCCTCAATCGCCTTCTGAGTCAGAAAGAGACCGGTTAATTCCGCTATGGCAATGTTATATACCTGATGCAGGGTTGGACGCCCCCGACGTGTGGACGCATTATCCTGGGATGGCAGGTCATCAAAGATTAGGGATGCCGTATGCATATATTCCAATGATTTCAGAAGCGGCTCAATTGCAGACTTATTTAATCCATATTCGTTAACGCCCATGACCCAAGTCACGATGGGCCTTAATCTCTTCCCGTCACCTGCCAGACTGTAATTTGCCGCATCAATGATTGGCTCTTTCATCAGCGAACCATTCTCGATTTTAGGGATAGGCAAGATGCTGTTGATCTGATTGCGTACGGTTTCGATCGTATCTAAAAAGTCTTCCTGCTCCTTCCGTTCATTTTTCAGAAGGGTAATCATATGATCGCGAAGGAGTTTATCAAAAAAATCCACATCATCTGCTTTTCGAACCATCGTTTGGATTACCTGATTGAATTTCGGATTTCCGGAAGCAAATAGCTCCATCACTTCATTGTATGTTTCAGTTCCCATTCGTTTTTTAAATCGTTTAAGACCGTTTATGGCACGATCCAAAATCACCTCACAGGTTTTGGTATCAGAACGATACACATGATGGATCAAATTGGAGATAACCGCCCAGTATAATTCAAAAGGGTTGATAAGATCCCTACGCTTATCATGATATTTCATATAATAGGTATAGGGGGTTACGGCACCATCCTTCATGTCATCAAACATATCGGCAAAATCATCCGCCAGCTGGTTGTATATGCCATAAAAGAATGTTCGGTTGTCAAAACCCTCATCAAGAGGAGCACTGATGACTGTACGGACAATCAATCGGGAATAAGAGGATTTTAAAATGATCGGGATATATAGCTCTTCATTGGTGTAATTTGCATTGGATAGATCCTTTACACGGTCTACTTCCTGAGAATGAAAAAACACATAGGAATGCTCGAAAAATGAATTCAAAGTCTCCGGCCGCTGATGGGCCTTAATATACTCAAAAGCCTCACGGAGTTCCGAATGAATATATCGGATCAGGTCAATATTATTTCCGGACCACTCGCCTAATTCCGGCACTGCTCCTGTGATAAGCGTGGTCCGTATCAAATCGGAATATTGTTTTTTCTCGTTTTCGGATAGGACGTTTGCATCCAGAAGATCGTCAATGAAGGGATAGGTCAGACCATAGGAATAACCTAGTCTAATCGCTCTATCAAGTTTCTGAGTACGCTCTGCCGGCGCTATCTCATCGTCCATCTCTTCGATCACATGCATCAATACCCCGGCAATGATTTTGATCAGTTTTCGCTGGGCATGCTCAGCATCCATCCCTGTTGGAATATTGGCGGATACAGTCTTAAGTTTGTTAACCACCCAGATCATGGTGGATTCAATGCCTTCCTTCTGGGCCCAGCGGTACAACCGGGCCATGCTCATCGTCTCAGCCTTATCTTCTCGGTCTGTTGCGGTGGAATCAGTTAGGTGATTTTTTAAACTGTCGACTACACGTCGAACCCTGATCTGGACGTCCGGTGAGTCCAGGGCTTTGCCCAAGTCCCGCATGAAAATATAGGAGATGCTGCGATCCAGATAATGATCTAGTTTGCCTCTATAATTCAGCCATTGGATATAATTGTAATACCCCTGGGAATCGGCTTTTCCCTTTCTGCGCGAAAAAAAGGATAATAATGGATGAGGATGAATATGATTGGTTTTCCACGATTGGATGTCTTTTGTTAGAGATGGAATATAAGTCTTTTGCAGGACCTGGAGATATAGTGTTTTAAAATAATGAGCAGCCTTCTTCTCAGCCAGCTGATAGCATGCATCGGCCTTTTTAGTTAATTCCTCATTCAGACTATTCATAAAATACCCCTACTTATTGGTTTTAAGATTGGCAATATATTTAATACAAAATTTCGCTTTAAAACTAACAAAATATAATTATGTATAATCCTAATTTAACACCTTTATACCAAAAAGTGCCGGACCCAATAATATTAAAGGGTTCAGGCACTTTTTTTCGGCTCATTTTATTAATCTATCAGATTGACCATTAAGCCCTTGATAGGGAGTACATGCTGCTTCATATTTAAAAATCCATATCGATAACTTCTTTAATAGTCCCAGTTACTTGATCACTTTTGAGTAATTGTCCTTCTTTAAAATCATTCACATCTTCCTCATGTTCCATAGCGGGTTTTGACTTAGTTTGATTGGCCGAAACAACCGGACGGAAGGCAAGTTCAGATTTAAGTAAGTTAATCTCATCTAAAAACTCGCTGCGAAGGGCGTTTAACAAAGTATGGACTTCTTCCTTATCTAATTTTTGCTCACCGGGTTTCTTTTCTACTTTGTCCACTTTATCTAAATCCTGCTCAACAAGCTTCGTTATATAATCCTCCAATTCATTTGCTTGTGCTTTTTGCTCAAGAATAGAATACACCTTTGGAGAGATATTCGAAGTGCCTAAAGTAAACATTTCACGTTCGTATTTACTTCCTGATTTCCTATTCATTACTCTAACCACATCCGTATGGAGATTACCAGCTGTTAGAAAAAAGTTCGATAGAACGTAAAATGGTGCAGCCATCTGAGCACCTAGATGTGAATACATACTGTTTAATCCGAATGCGGACTTTTCACAAAGAAGATGATCTTGGTTTCTCATACGTTCTCCTCCTCTTCTTAAGCGAAAACTAAGTTTGTTTCATGCCTGCTTAAAATTTCCAGGCCATATAAATTTAACTTTCTTGTATCAAGAAGGAATAGATGATTTTCCTCTCTAATTTCAGTTCCATACCTAGTATCGATCAGTTCTTGGATGAATCGTTTTAGGATCCTCGCAATTCCGCCAATATAAACATATTTATAGACCTTATCTTTAGGAGATGGAAAGGTGTTTTCAATTTTCGTTAGTAAAATTTGTGTGTAATCCCTTAATGACTCATGGATCTGCTCTGTGAGATCAACTTTTTTACCGCTATTTCCATCTCTTTGTTCCATTTTTGTTTTTTCAATGTTATTGATAATGAATTCTTCCAGTGAACGAACATCTTCAAAATACTCGAGTAACTTTTCACTTCTTAGTTTTTCGATGTGTTTTAAGTACGAAATGTCAGCGAAACAGTTCAAAGATTCTCTGCTCTTAGGAGATTGAAGTCCTGCTTGAAGCAATGCAAGATCAACGGTTCCTCCCCCTAAATCCACAATTAGGGTTTCAAAGTTTTGAAATGAATTTGCTTCCTCACGATCTTGTAAATCAAAATCTTTTTTAATTGCCCAACGAGCAACTTCACTTTCAATCCGGCATTTACTTGTTTCGACGTGAATGGTTACAACTCTTTCCAATCCTGGAGTTAAAATGGTTACTTTGTGCTCCCCTTCAAATCGGCTGGCCATTTTATTTTGCATTTCACTGAACTTGTTCGTTTTTTTAAGTAACCAAATTGGAAGCATGGTTGAAAAATAATTAATGTTCACTCGGTTATCTTCTTTGCCGTTTCCTTTTAATACATTGTAATAAGCAACTGATGCAAGGAACATCACATAGGGTATCTCAGATTCCGTTTTATCATGAAGCTTGTTGATATGAATGTTTCCCAACACCTGTTTTTCCGCCGAATCACCCACTAGAAAATATTTCTCTACACCGTCTATCGTAGTTGAGATAAGCAAACTTTGAAGAAGGAATTGGGGATCATTTAAAGTAGACGGAAAGTGGCCTTCAGCCTTATCCTTCGATATTTCTACTACATTTGTAGGAATCTCAAAATAATAACCGTCCACAAGGGTTTGAAAGATAGAATTACCAAAATCGACATTCTGACGTTTTATTTCCATTATTTCTCCTCTTTTCATGCATTTTCCTGATATAAGTATATAACTTTCTCTGCTTTTTGTCTAAAAATGTTAATAATTTAGATTTTTTTAAATTGTTATTCGACATTCTTCTGCCAATAGATAGTTGATCCAACAGAAGCTATCGGAAATCTTATAAAACCAAGAAACGCTTACTTTTACCGGCCCATAATAAAGAAAAACCTTCATAATTATGAAGGTTTGGATTCATTAAAGGAAAAAAGGTTTCGTTTTCCTCGAGGATCTGATTTTATATCAAATTTTCATCATTTTCGTAAGCGATAACCACTACTTTTTTATGTGTTTGCTCACTTAATTTTTCTTCAAGTGATTGAATTTCATTTATCAAATTCGTCGAAAGTGAAGCTGCAACATAATGATTTTCTTTGTCCATAATCAATACCCTCCTCTGTAATGTTCGTTTCGGTACTTTTGACATTCTAAATTAAAGGTTTCCTTCATCAGGAGAAAGGTTTGGATCGTCGCCACCGATAATATTAGCACTATCTGCCTGAATATCATTATTATCTAAGTCCACTTCAATGTTTTTATTCATTTTTTCATTTGACTTCCCCATATTTTGAAATTCCTGAGGAGAATTTTGATTACCTTTTTGCATTTATCCACCACCTTTTGTAAGGTAGTGTTTGTTAATCCATTTTTATTTATGTATTGGCTAAGCATTGGTCCTATCCGAATAAGCCTCGCAATTGCTTCGTAAATATCTGAAAAATGTTTAAAATCCCATAAATTCCAATAAATTCACAACCTGTCCAATTATTATTTCTAGCCTTTAAAATGACACCGTGAATTCAAATGTGAATTGTTCAATAAGTGTATAAAACCTTGCTATAACAACAAAAAACACACGAAATTTTTCCGTGTGAATTTATAGTTTGCACCCCGAAGGAACCAGTTAGCATCCACCTGCCTGGCTTTTAAAGAGAATCGACTACTCATTATTTCTAAGTAGTTCATTTACCATCGTTTTCATTGAGTAAATAACCGTTTTCTTGTATTTCGCTGCTAAAATAAGTACTCTAATTTGTTGGGATCGTGATAAATTCCTAAAACGGGGCTCTTGCTTCAAAAAGGAACGAACGATGGACCAGCTTTTCGGCAATAAAGGAAAATCATCCAGGGGTTGTTTGTTCCGGAAACGCCGAAACCACGAAGGAATACCGGGGGAAGTGCTTTTATCAACAATACATGGCGCATAAATACTTTTTGTATGTTTTCGAAGGTTTTCGTATCGATCATGTCCGCTAACAATGCTATAGCTGTCGTCCTTCCTATTTTTTCTGACAACCAAAACAAACATACAGTCCCACATTAATCTCTGAAGCTTCTTAATGTGCTCCGTAATTTTCAGCGATAAATCGGGTTTGATTTTATTAAGTGGTATATATTGTATCGTGAATTTCATCTTTATCCCCTCCTATTTTTTTGATGGATCCCTTCCCTCCTTCTATTTGACAGCAGCTTCTGTTTCTCAGCAGGTATTGCAGTAAGAGGAATGGTCATTTACAGGTGCCCTCTAAGCTTAAAATAGCAACGTTGTCAAAAGATCCCTAGATTGCATCCCTCTAAGCATTATATGTATGATATGGGCTCATGTTTCATATGGGGATGTCTGAAAATACAAATGTTTTCCCATCTCAAATTCGCAACAATCATAAATGGAAAATTTTATCAGGATCAGTGTTACAATTGGCAATTAGATATGGCTATTCGACAGTTGAGACGGCTATCCTTCAATTTAAAAGGAATTAGATTTCAAATAACAACACTGTTTACGAAAACAGCCTTTTTTAATAAACAGATAACTTTTAGTCACAAAATCGTCATTTTTTCCCGCCCTTTACCCTGTCCTTTTCCCTCCCGAATTTCTATATAGAAGGTAAAAGGGTGGTGCGTTAAAATGAATATAAAATCAGGCAAAATTGAAGGATTTGAGCAGTATTCACAATTTAATAATCTTAAGGATTTTAATAATCATTTCGAATTGTGGTTAGTAGAGCTTAAGCATGAGTTTTCTAAGGGAGAATTAGTTGGCCTAAAACGTTTGGCCCGCTTTGCGGCAAAGGTCCCGGGAGTCTGCAATGCCAAAATAGGCACTGTATTAAAAGCTATTAATGAAGAATACAACAATAACGGCATTTCTCGTTCTACTTTTAAACGGATGATCATCAAGGCAAGAGAATTTGGAATGATCACGGTCTATGAAACGGAACGAAAAAACGGTTCCCAGTCCAGTAATTTATACGTGTTTAATCGGTTTCCGGCTGATGAACCACCCAAAGAAAAAATAATGAACTACCATAATGAAACCATTGATCTTTTAGAAACCAATAATCAAAAGAATAATAAACGTAAAGAAGAAACGCCCGAAATAAAACAACCAAATAAATGCAAAGAAAAAACGCTCGAATTAGACCACACATTTGTAAGTAATCGCGTACCACAGCCATTTGTCCAGATCGTAAAGTGCTTCTTCTCTGAAGCAAAAACGATTGAAGAATATTGGCATATGGCTTATATCGCTGCATACCGAAATAACAGCGAGAAAGAGACCAATCGCGTCTTGAATACAGCAATCCATGCCTTTAAACAGCTAATTCGAAAATTAAAGTTGACCAATCTTGTAAAAAATCCGATTGCCTATTTTTATGGGATTGTAGATAAGAAACTGGAAACTCTCTATTATGAGGATCTATATGAATTGGGGTTTGGTGCTAATACTGAAAAACCAATGTTTCAGGGTTATGTGGATGGAGAACTCATAACATTTGAATAGCATCCTTTAGGTATGAAAAAGATTATGAATTTTTTTGAAATGCAGAAATAACTTAGGTTTGAAAAGAATAGGTAAAGTTGACGATGAACAGGGGTGAAAAGAATGCTTAAAGAGGAACAATTAGTTGAAATAAAAGCACTTCAGGAGGTTTGTGAGAAAGGGGGAGGATTTCAGCTGAAGCTTAATTTTAATATGCTTAGCAAAAGTGGTAAAAAAGGCGCATCAAAAAGGGTTGCTATTCTTCTTGAAGTAGAAGCCAAAAATGCCCATGCACTGAGGCTCTATGAAGCATGTGGATTTAGAAGCTACCATTCACAGGATAGTAACCCTCTTCAAAAATATCTGCTATAGAATATAATACTGATTTCCAGCAATCTTAACTCGTGCATCTTCATGTTTACTAAAAAGCGTACCGCCTCCACTCGATAACTGTCTTGCCACCATTTCACGCTTTTCTAGTCTTTTTGTCCAAAACTAAGATATTGGCGTCGCCCATTTTTTTAATCAATTATTTCAGATAAAAGACTTCCCGCATAGGGTTGATTGGCTTCGCTTCATTGAAATCAAACGACCCCATAACCATTTTTGAAGTGATCGCATTCCATCGATTACACACGTCGCTCTTTGCTATGTAGGCAAAGGCGATTTCTACATCCTCACATTCAAAGCAATAAAAAAACTGGTTTCCATTTTGAAAGATTGAGTAGTTTTTGATTCCCGCTTTCCGATGTTCTTCCATTATTTCCGGCCATGGATCGATATGCATTTTCAAGTATTCATCCAGGCATTCATCCTTGATGGTCCAAGTCCATGCCATTTTATTACTGTTAGTCATAGATTTCCTCCCTGATGAAAACCTCCCTCAAACATACCGTTAGTAGGAGGCTCATTAATAATATATTTGATAAACGATTGATTTTAATCTTTAATAGACTTTCTTCTACTTTTGAAGAGTTGGTTGAAGCGCATCCACTTTTTGATTGACTTATAGGATTATAGGGTTACTTGCCTTATATTCATTAATTGTCCGACCTTTTGAAACAAAGTTGCATTATGGCCAATAGACATTGCACAATGATGAGTTGGAGCTTCCATAAACCACTTTTCCATATATTCATCAGGATGAAGTCGGAACTTAACCGGTGTTTGGGTATTTCCAATTCTCATAATCGGGCCGTTTGTGGATTCTCCTTCACTGATAATGAACTTGAGTTTCCCATCTTCTGTTTGCGTTACATTCAAGGTTGTCACAGGACCTGTTCTTACCTTTGCTTCAACAGAAACTCCGGTACCCTGCTTTCCATGATACAAACCCATTCCCCGAAGAAGTGGCTTACCATCAGAAATAGCCATATGGAACGGACCATCATGACCAAGTAAAATGGTTTCATCATCATAATCAACGACAACAATTTCCGAGAAACTTCCACCCGTACCTAGAATATCGCATATTTTCATTGCTACAGCCGTCTTTAAATCACCTTCACCTGAACAAGGAATCCCACTTGCAGTCAACAGGGAATGGCCCACGATAAATCCGCCTTGTAATTTCTCATAATGACTGCCTGGAGCACCGTGATAGTAATAAGTTAGGGCATCCAGATTATATTCTCGCACCAATTTTTCTTGCGCTGCTGCCACTTTGCAGGACCAAGCTAATTGTTCTTCTGTTGGTTTTTTTGCTATAGGATCCGATGCTGAATCTCCGCTAATTTTAAACATTTTATGAACTTCTTCTAACTTTTCTTTGACATCACGGGGAGTCACTTCTTTTAGCAATCGATCCAAATCACACATTTCTAAAACTTCTAAATGGATGCCTGTTTGAGCTTGGAGCATTGTAAAATCACTATACATGTCGAGCATTCCACTGTAGGTATTTCCTAAGAAACCAAACCGACTGTGTCGAAGAGTTCTTGGAACAGACGCCGCACGAATCCATTCTTCAATTTGTTTCCAAGCTCTGATGGCTTCTTTTCTTTCACTTGTCGTTTCATTCGTTAATGAAATAATTGGTGTATTGTTCATACCAAGTAATCCATTTATCACACGAAATTCTATTCCACTACGATTTAAAGCATTTGAGATCTCAGGTACTGGACATGCACAACAATGAGCAAGCCATTCTCCTGTAGTTGTTTGTTCATAATTAATACGTTCTGTCGGTTGAAGGTTGAGAACGACTAAAGGTGCTTTACAAATTAGATGTACAGGCAGTACGGTTGAACTCGTGGAGTATGTCGCTGCATGACAAAAAATGATATCTACATTTTTTTCGTTAAACCACTCCCCTGCTTTCCTACCCTCACTCTCCTCATCAACAAGACCGTAATTAAATACTTCCGCAAATTCTGACATATTAGTTTCTATGAATCTTCCATACTCTACAAGTCGCTCTTTCAAACCCCTAAACTGATTCCAGTATGCTTTCAAGCCAATTGTATAAATTCCAACTCTCGCTCGTTTGGACTGTTTAATTGGGGAAAATATCGACACATAAACCACTCCTTAAAAAATAGCATTCACAAAATACTAATAAAAATAAGAGGGACGTCACGGAGTCCCTACTTTTTACCCTTTAACAGAGCCTTGTGTCATACCTTCTACAATGTATCTTTGTGCAAATGCGAACAAAAGCAGCGTTGGAATAACGGATATTACAGTAGCTGCTGACATGGATCCCCAATCAATATCATATTTCGTGATAAACGCATTCATGGCTACTGGAATCGTTTTTGCTTCTTCCTTATCGATGAACATTATGGCTAAAAATAATTCATTCCAGCACTGGACAAAGGCAAAGATAAATGTAGCAGCGATACCAGGCAGCATGACTGGGACAATGACTTTAAATAAGGCGGTAAATCTTGAACAACCATCAATCATCGCAGCTTCTTCAAGGCTGGATGGAATCCGTTCAAAGAAACCTTTCATAATAACGGTACAAAATGGAACCATCATTACCGTATACATAAGCATAAGCGATGGTAAACGATTAAGTAGTTGAAGCTTAGACATTAATAAATACAAAGGAGCCAGGCCAATAAATAATGGGATCATTTGAGTAATAAAAAAGGCAAATATTACTTGGGATTTAACCTTAAACTCAAAGCGTGCAAGTACATATCCGCTTAATGATGCAATGATAAGGGAGCAAAAACCTGCTACGACGGATAAAATTAAACTATTGAAAATATAAACACCAAAGTTAGAAATTTTAAAAATATTAATATAATTATCGAACGTAATCGTTTTCGGCCAGTAATGAATAGGGATCGTAAACATATCATTACTAGGTTTTAATGACGTAATGAAAATCCAATATAGAGGAAACACAGTAAAGACAAGAAATAACGATAAAAAAATGCCTTTAAACAACTGTTGCCAGTTTAGTTGTTTCGCCATTAAAAATCACCCGCTTTATTAAATTTCGTTGCAAGTAAATAAAAAACGGAAAAAAAGAGTAGGATGATCATCATAATGACACCAACCGCAGCTGCTTGACCGTAATTTTGTCCATTAATAAGTTTATCAATCATATAGGTCGAAAGAATATGGGTAGAACCAGCAGGTCCTCCATTTGTAAGAGAATAAATTAAATCGGGAAAGTTTAAGATCCAAATCACTCGAAGTAATGTTGTAACAATAAGGGTTGGCAAGATATAGGGAATCGTAATTTTGAAAAGCTGCTGCATATAGTTAGCCCCGTCAATCTTCGCAGCTTCAAACAATTCGTCTGGGATCGATTGCAAAGCGGCTATTATCATGATGGAAAAGAAAGTAATGCCATACCAAACATTCGCCACAATGACAGAAACCATTGCCCAGGTCGGATCGGCTAAAAAGGGAATAGCTGAATGAATGATCTTCAGCTTCATCAATAGGTCGTTAATCACACCACCTTGGCCATTTAACATCCAACGCCAAATTAAACCGATTAAGAATCCGGACATCGCCCATGGGAAAAAGATGAAAGCCTGATAAATTCCTCTCCCTCGGAATTTCTTCTTTAATATTAATGCAACAATGAAACCAATCATTAATTGGGGAATCAAAGAAAAAAAGACCCAATAGAAACTATTTAGTAGTGATTGTTTAAAGGCAGTATCAGCTAAAATGGTTTTGAAGTTTCCTAGACCTATAAAATCGATGTTGTTTAAATTAAATAACGAATAATTTTGAAAGGCCATGATCACCCCTTTGAACAAGGGATAGTAGATAAAAACAGTTACGAGTAATAAAGCCGGGAGCAAGCAAAGGAAGATGAAAAGTCCATGTTTGGCTACACGAAACGCTGGCAAGCCTCGCTCTACAATTGTTTCAGTTTGCGTTTTCAAGATTCATTTCCTCCATTCTAAAAAAAGAAATGAGGGCAGCAGGATAGGACTGCCCTCAATATACTCTATTTGTTATTTTCTATTTGTTATTTTCTTTTTGCTTTTTCCAAAAATCAGTCCATTTGGATAAAGCAGCTTCTTTCGATAACTTACCTAATAGCAGGGCTTGAACATCTTTGTCAACCATTGCTCTGTATTCAGCATATCCCTGATACTGAACAGGACGGTCAGCAATTAAGAATTCTTCCGGTTTGGCATTCATTTGGATATAGGAGTTATAATAGCCTTCCTTGAAGTATGGATCATTTCCTGCACTTAAATAGATTGGGATTAAAGAATTATTTTTCGCAAAGTATAAGTTTTGTTCAGGACTTGATAAGAAAGATACGAGCTTCCAGGCTGCCTCTTTATGTTTAGAAAACGCACCGATTCCCCAGCCCGCTGTTCCTGCAGGTTGTTGGGCAACATTTGATGGCGTTCCTTTAGGAATAGGCGCCGTATCCCAAGTACCTTTTTCCATGTTTTTTTCTGCTGTAACTATGACCTCCGGGTCTTGGATTAACATGGCTGTCGCCCCAGACGTGAAGCCTTGAACCATTTCCGGATAGCTCCAGCTAATTGAGTCAGGAGGGGATGCTTTCTTATATAAATTCACTAATGTATCCAGCACCTGTTTGGCTTCAGGTGTTTCAAACATCACATGGCCGTCTTTCGTGAAATAAGAGTCCTTTTGATTAATTTGCTTACCAAGACTGGACCATGTCATAAATTCGATATAGTCAGATACACCCGCACCGCCTCTGAAGCTATAGCCATATCGATTTTTGGAAGGGTCAGTAAGTTTAATAGCATCCTTCACTAAATCATCCCACGTTTTCGGAACTTCCAAACCTGCCGCTTTAAACCAATCTTTTCTATAGAAAAGCGTTTTTTCATAAACACCATACGGTATATAGTAAGGCTTATCAGCAACAGCTGTAGCTCCATGCTTAATGGTTTCCGATAACTGATTCCAGTTCTCCCATTTGCTTGTGTACGGAGATAGATCTTCGATAAACTTGTCATTTGCCCAATTTTTTACCGTTTGTTCGCGAACTTCTAATACATCAATATCCTCCTTCGCCATAAGCATTTGTGTTATTTTTTGATCTGCACTTTGTAGTGGAGGAGAAATCAAATCAACTTTAATAGTTGGATTTGCAGCTTCAAATTTATTTAGCATTTCTCTTAACAGCTTTGTTCTTGCAGGACTTGTGATACTTTCAACCATCCTTAACGTAACTTTTCCGTCTGTTCCGCCTGTTTTCTCAGATGCTGAGCTGCTGCAGCCTGCGATGATGCCTAAACATACCATTAACGTCACAAAAATCAGAAATCCTTTTTTGAGATGAAGCATAAAATTTTAACCCCCTCTGAAATATGTTTTTTTATATATAAAAGGTACCAGCTCCTTTTATACCGTTCGTTATGTTGCCTGCAATGCCGCATGTAAGTCTGCTATTAGTTCATCCACATTTTCTAAGCCTACGGAAATACGAATCAAACCGGGATCCATCCCGCTATTCAATAATTGCTCTATGTTATAGCCATAATTCGGTGATATTACTAAACTTTCAAAGCCGCCCCAGGAAACTCCAATTTGAAATTGTTTCAAACGGTTGATGACATTTCGAACAGACTCAAAAGAATTGTTTTCAAGTTCAAAGCTCATCAAACCTGAATAACCTGTTAATTGCTGTTTACCAAGTTCATAGTCAGTTGAGCTTTTTAAGCCTGGGTAATTGACTTTTTTTACAGAAGGATGATTTTCTAAAAAGGAAGCTATTCTCAATCCGCTTTCTTGATGTGCTTTCATGCGGATAGGAAGCGTTCGAAGTCCTCGCATTAATAACCATGCTTCATAGGGTGGCATTACTCCGCCCAATAATTGATATTCATGGTAGAATAGATGATCCATGATTTCTTTACTTGTGATTAAGGCACCCCCTACAAGATCACTATGTCCTCCTAAATACTTGGAAACAGAATGAATGATGATATCAATTCCATATGTAATTGGATTCTGGTATATAGGAGTGGCCCATGTGTTATCGATGATGGTTTTAATCCCGCGCTGTTTGGCTATAATTGAAATCGCTTTCAAATCTACGAGTTTAAAGTTCATGGTGGTAGGGCTTTCTAGATAAATAACCTTTGTGTTTGGTTGAATCAGTGACTCAATGATATCCAATTCAGTGTTAAGAGTATTGGTATGGGAGATTCCAAATTTTTCTATGTAGTTTAAAAATTTCGTCGTCGGCCCGTAAATATTGCTGATGCTTAAAACATGATCTCCTGCCTTTAAGAACGTTAAGATAGCTGATGAGATCGCAGCCATTCCAGAGGAGAATAATTTACACTTCTCCCCTTTTTCAAGGGCGGCAATTTTTTTCTCCACTATTTCAACAGTTGGATTCGTTCCGCGCCAGTATAGATAGCTATTTTGCTCATCTTTCATCGCTTCCGCTAGTTGGTCAAAGTCCTTAAATACAAAAAGCGAATTCTGATAAATAGGAGGAACAACTGCTCCATGAAACCGTTCATTTTCATCACCTAGGTGTGTACAAATATGTTCAGCTGAAAACAGATGGTTCGTCATTCTCATTCCTTCTTTCCTCTATTTTTCGAACAGTATTTTCTACGGTGTCTATAATTTTATTAAACTCTTGTGTAGCATAGACTGAATCACGCTGCTTAATGCCATCCATCATCGTAAAATGAAATGGCAAAGTATCTTCAAAAATATGCTCGATTCCAAAAGGCTTGCTCCAAAGCTTGTTAAATGTTTCTGAGACTGATTCAGCAACACTTTCTAAAAGAGGGTTATGGGAAGCTTTATAAATAGCTTTGTGGAAAGCCCAGTCTTCTTTAGAGGAATCAATCCCTGAATTTTTTAGGGAGATTACTTCTGCTAACAGTCTTTCCATTTCTTTAATTTCCTGATCGGTCGCCCTTATTGAGGCTAGCTCCACTGCTTTTCCCTCAAGAGCTCTTCTCAGCTCGCTAATATGCAGTAAATAATTTTTTTCCTGTTCGACAGCAATCTTAGCTTCTATTTTTAATGCATCCCCATCTTTAACAAAAATCCCTTTTCCATTTTGCACCTCAAGGACATCTATCCCTTCAAGATATCGCAGGGCCTCGCGAATACTTGATCTGCTAACATTTAAAATGGTTGTTAATTCAGCCACAGAAGGGAGTTTATTGCCCTTTTTTAATTGATGCTCGTTTATGTATCTCTTAATTTCTTCTGCAATCATTTCATGTAAAGACACTTTTTTAATGCTTTTCATAGACGGCCACCTTCTAATAGTCTTATTTTTACAGCTTTACGACTGTCTACCTATCTGATAGGTCAATTCTATTCTGAAAATTTTAAAAAGTCAATATTTTTTCAACTCACTAAATACTAAAACATTTCAAACCAAGGAATTTTTTTAACAACTAAACCTGATGAAATAGATAAGAATTTTTTTGAAATGCAGGAATAACTTAGGTTCGATAAGAATAGGTAAAGTTGACGATGAACAGGGGTGAAAAGAATGCTTAAAGAGGAACAATTAGTTGAAATAAAAGCACTTCAGGAGGTTTGTGAGAAAACGGGAGGATTTCAGCTGAAGCTTAATTTTGATATGCTTAAAAATCGAACCGACAACCGTAAGGAAGACTTCTTCCATTATGAGGACGGCAAGCTTGTCGGTTTCCTTGGAAGCTATCGTTTTGGAAATAAGGTAGAGCTTTGCGGAATGGTACACCCGGATTACCGAAGTAAAGGGATTTTTTCCAGGCTACTTGAAATGGGGCTTGAAGAGGCGAGGAAACGAGATACAAGGACCATTTTGTTAAATGCTCCAACAGAATCCCAATCTGCAAAGGAGTTTTTAAAAACCATTCCGTGTACATTTTCCGTTGCAGAATATCAAATGAAATGGCAGAAAACGGAACTATCTGAGGATCCGGCTGTTACCCTTAGACCGTCTTTTTCAAATGAGGATTTGGAAGCAGAAATAAAGCTCGAAGTCTTATGCTTTGGATTTACTGAAAAGGAAGCACGGGAGTTTAATCAGACGCTCAGGAAGAACAGCAGTGAACTAAATTTAATTATCGAAGCAGAAGGAAAAACGGCCGGGAAAATGCGCGTTTCCGAATCAAAAGGCGAAGCGTGGATTTATGGATTCGCAGTATTTCCTGAACTCCAGGGAAACGGGATCGGGAGAAAGGCCTTAACAAAAGTGGTAAAAATGGAAGATCAAAAAGGATTGCCTATTTTTCTGGAGGTAGAAGCCAGAAATGCCCATGCTTTGAGGCTCTATGAATCATGCGGATTTAGAAGCTTCCATTCACAGGATTATTATCAATATCTAAATTAGTTTCAAATAATGCCGGTCCGTTGCACGCCTGCGGGCCCTCTTTTGGTCAAGCAATGTGAAAACATCAAGTAAAAAAGGAAGGATAAATCTAAGAAATTTTCATATCTAACATCTGCCTTGTGTTTCGCTTCTTTGATTTTCCCAGCATGAAAGGAAAATAATGATTGATGGAATAAACTGCCGGTACGATAATAAGTGCGGCCATAAGTGTATAAAGAGAGCCTTTTATCATTGGAATTCCTAATAATTTTTCAGAATTTAATAAGGAATTTTGTATAACCAGGTTAAATAAAACAAAGACAATTTTTTGGTGCAAAGCTAAATATATAAGTGAATTTTCACCAATAAACTGGAGACTTTTATTTTTTTTCATTCGTTTGATGAGGATGACAAATGCTCCTATTCCGGAAAGTGCGGATAGATAGAAAAGGAAGATATTACCTAAACTACTATTATAGAAATCTACCCTTTCCCCCGAAAGAACAAAATTTAGATATCCGGTTACAATATTTATGATAAGTAATAGAAGAAAAGCTTTGTAATTAATATAACGCTCAAATTTCTCCCGGTATTCTTTATATAAAAATCCAAGTCCATAAAATCCAACGCTGATCATGGCAACATCAATACTCCATGGAAGTGGTTTTCCTACCATTTTGTTATAAAAACATCCAAGAGCAGAAATGAAAATCAAAGCGATCCCCATTCCCTTTTTATTTCGCCCTATTTTCGAGATGAAGTAAAAAAGCATTTCTGTACAAAGTATACAATTCACAAACCATAGAGGTCCGCACTGAACGGTCCAAAAAGATTTTCTTGTCGCAATGAAAGAACCTAATAATGGCATGAATAAATTATGTTGATAATCGACTTGTCCAAAGTTAAATAAGAGAACAAACCAAATATAGGCAACAAAGGAAAAACACAAATAGGGTAAGATCAATGACTTTGTCCTTTTGGATAAAAAGACTCTTACATTGGGAAATTTTTTTTGTGTGAATAAGTATCCTGATAGGAAAAAGAACAATGGCATATGAAATGTATAGATATACGTTTTAATAGGAGCCGGAATATCCGCATGCCCCAGCATGACTAAAAGGATTCCCAAACCCTTTCCGACATCTAACCAATCAATTCTTTTATACATCGTACTCCTCCTCTATCCTAGTTAGTATCACGGATGTTGGCTTGTAAAGGAGATAAAAATTTTAATCCGAGATTGATATGTGAATAAAAACACATAACGAAAGAATATAATACCCTTCTTAATTTAAACTTAAGGATACAATGAAGCTGTTTGCCGTTTTTCTTGATTCAAATTATAACATTTATAAAAATAGATTGATGTTACAGGGTTTTTAAATAGGATTTCATTTGTAACAAAATAAGTGCCAATGAATACCTATTTATTACAGTTATTTGGCACTTATTAATATTTCATTTTATCACCTTGTTCCTCCGTAATTTTCGAATATCATATTTCTGTACACGAATAGTGTTTTCAATAATAAGATTATGTAAACTCCAAATTGTAAAGTGGTATATTGTCCGCCACTTTACAACCCGCAAGAAAATCCTATGCTAAAATTCATCTCTAACCAAGATAGATTACGGCAGGTTGGACCTCACTCTTGAACCCAATGATGGGCTACTAGTATACAGTGTTTTAACCATAATAATACCAAGTATAAAACTCCTTAATGTATTTTTTTATTGCATTTGCAACAAAAATAATTTAAATTAATTTTAGTTACTTTTGTTGTATTTGCAAAAAAACGCTTTATATATAGTCAAGTTTTAAATAAATCCAGAAAAGGACTGAAAAAAATGAATACAAAAAGAATAACAATTGATCATGATTTAAAAAAAGCTTTCCATATTAGAAGACTAGTATTCGTTGAAGAACAAGGTGTACCATTGGAAGATGAGTTTGATGAATTCGATACCCTAAATGAGCTTTCTGAACACATTTTGGTATATTATCATGAGCAACCTGTCGGAACTGGACGTGTAAGATGGGTTGATGGCTTTGGTAAATTGGAGAGAATCTGTATCTTAGAGCCTTACCGTAAATTTGGTCTTGGAAAAGTATTGATTGAAGCGTTAGAAGAAATCGCAGTTGAAAAAGAAGTATCCCGGGTTAAATTACACGGGCAAACACAGGCAGAGGGTTTTTATCAAAAACTTGGCTATCAGACTTCATCAAGTATATTTATGGAAGATGGGATTCCGCATATTTTAATGATAAAAGAATTATCTACTAAATAATGATGAAAAGCACGCGTAAAACGAAATATTCTTTTTATGGATTAGGAATCTTGATTTCAACCCTCGGCATTTCTTTCACAATACAATCAGACCTTGGAACATCCCCTTTTTGGTTGGGCTATCTCTGCCCTTAATAGAAAAGGTATTGAACTTCCTCAAAATAAATAACTCTAGTACATCATCAAATAGTTATACAAATAAAAACCATTCCGGGGAGAATGGTTTTTTAAGATTGTTGAAAAATTACTTTGTCAATATTTTTGCCAATTTATTGGATGATTCCTGGCACCTTTTCTGAGGATTCTACATTTTCTTTCTCTTCCTTCTTCACAATCAAAACTTCTTTTTTCAATCCCCAACAAATGAAAAAGGAGACAATTGCGAGAAAAAATGATACCCAGTACAAATGCTGAAAGGCTTGAGAGAAGACAATTTTTATATTTTCTAAAAAGACCGGATCTAGATTTTTTGGAATTGTTCCGTTTTCCATGGTTTTTAATGAAAGTGCTTGTTCCATCGATAAGTTACCCGCCAGTGATTTCATTCCAGAAGAGATTTTGGAAGCGAGCAAAGAACCGAATAGACTGAAACCAATAGTCATACCAATCGATTGAAATAAATTAACGGACGACTGAGCAATTCCAACATGTTCTTTTTCAACTGACTCTTGCACAATGAGAGAGTTATTGAACAAAGCTCCAAAACCAAATCCTAAAATAATAAAATACAGGATGAATGTAGGAATCGAAGTATGTGCGTCTATGCCTGAAAGTAAATAAAATCCGATGATTGGAATGATGAACGAAATCCCATATAGGTTTCGGTAAGGGATTTTTGGCATCAAACGTCCAGCTATCACACTAGCACCAACGGCTCCGACCATCATTGGTATGGTTAGATAACCAGCTTCTGTAGGGGTAAGGCCGAGTACATTTTGAGCGAAAAATGGAAACGACGATAGAGATCCCATAATGGCGAGTATAAAAACGAATACTAACGCAGAAATGACGACGAAATTTCGATTCTTAAATAAATGTAATGGTAGAATCGGTTCTTTCGATTTTGCTTCAACCCATACAAATAATGAAAGAAGAGCTGTTCCAATTATATAAAGGCTAATCATTTTTGGATTACTCCAAGCATAGCCTTCTGTCTGGTGAAGAACCGGTGTTAGAAGTAAACTGATCAGTGACATTACAAGTAGAATCGCACCTGCCCAGTCAATGCTAACTTGCCTTTCACCTTTCGATTCATTCAAACCGATAGATAGTATAACAGCCGCGAGCACACCCACTGGAATATTAACAAGGAAAATCCAATGCCATGAAATATGTTGGACGAAATAGCCTCCAATTAGTGGTCCAACAAGCTGAGGAATAAACATAACCGCACCGAAAATACCTTGAATTTTCGCCCTCTGTTCAACTGGGAACGAGTCACCAAAAATGACCATTGCCAGTGGCATAAGACCACCTGCACCAATCCCTTGAATTCCACGGCCAACAAGTAGCATTTCCATCGAATGAGCCGACCCGCTGACTATTGAACCAGCGATAAACAAGCCCATACTAACTAAGTAAATTCGCTTGCGCCCGTACAAATCAGCAAGTTTACCAAGAATCGCCATGAACGATGTCATGGCCAGCATATAGACTCCGCCAACCCAGCCATACAGGGCCAATCCGCCCAAATCGCGAATAATGGTAGGCATCGCAGTGGAAACTGCTGTTTCATCAAGCTCCGAGAAAATGACCCCAATCATGAGCCCAATTAGAATAAGTGCTTTATTATTTTGTTTCACTTGTGTAACCCCCTTTAACCTCAATTTTAAAGGTAAATATGAACTAAAAATTACTGAAATTTTCCGGAATAGAATATAAACTTTCTGTTAATTACCCGTTTACATCCTCCTCATACTAAGGTAACATTGTTACGTTGGTGATTCAATATCTTTTTTTGCATTCCTTTAAATATATGTATCATAAGTGGTTTAAATATCTTAAATAACAAGTTCAAGAAACATTGTTTCGTTGATTATCATTTAATTTGACAAATCAGAAAGAACACAACTTGTTTTACTGCCAGTTTATAAAGATTATTATCCTTTTTCGAAAAATGGAATTCATATTATGGAAGAAAGTCTCTTTAGGTCTTAAGTACTGTTTCAAATTGTTGAAATAAATGAAAAAAACACTAAACTCAAATGAATGAGTTTAGTGTTTTGGGAGAAGCAAATTTTAAATTTATTAAAATCGTTTTTTTCGATTGCGTAAGAACGTTGGAATATCAAGAGATTTTTCGGGAAGTTCTGAGTGTCGGTCATAATCTTGAATCGATTCGCGTCGGTTTATCGGATCACTTTGTATATGTTGTATACGTCGTTCCCTTCGATCTGGATCAGCCATTCCTTCCATGGATGGCTGGGAAGACGTTTGCAATAATACAACGTCTTGCTCATTGAATCCTGTCGCAATGACAGTTACGATAATTTCTTCTTTTAAGTTTTCATTAATGACCGAACCAAAAATCATATTTAATTCCTCGTTTGAAGCAGCAGCAACTATATCGGCTGCCTCTTGTACTTCATAAAGACTTAAATTGAGACCGCCTGTTATGTTCATGATCACACCATGAGCTCCATTGATGGAAGTTTCCAGTAACGGACTATTTAAGGCTTTCTGCGCAGCTTCAGCAGCACGATCTTTACCTGTGGCAATACCAATTCCCATTAAGGCAGTTCCTTTATGGGACATAACCGTTTTCACGTCAGCAAAATCAAGGTTGATTAAACCCGGCACAGCAATTAAATCGGAAATTCCTTGAACACCCTGCCTGAGTACATTATCCGCTTCACGGAAAGCTTCTATCATGGGTGTTTTTTTATCTACAATCTCCAATAATCGATCGTTTGGAATAATAATTAAGGTGTCCACTGAATCCCTCATTGCGTTAATTCCAATTTCCGCGTTTGCTGTACGCTTGTGTCCCTCAAATTTGAAAGGACGTGTTACAACCCCAATTGTCAAGGCACCAAGATTACGGGCAATTTTAGCAATTGCAGGCGCTGCCCCTGTGCCTGTACCACCGCCCATTCCGGCCGTAACGAAAACCATGTCTGTACCTGCTAACACTTCTTCGAGCTGTTGTTTGTTTTCTTCCGCAGATCTCATTCCTATTTCCGGATTTGCACCCGCTCCTAAACCTCTTGTCAATGATGCACCGATTTGCATTGTGATCTCTGCTTTTGATTGATTAAGAGCTTGTGCATCTGTATTAACGGCAATAAATTCTACACCCTCAACTCCTGCCTCGATCATTCGGTTCACGGCGTTGTTTCCCCCGCCGCCAACACCGATGACTTTAATCGTAGCAAACTGGTCTATATTTGTATCAAAATCCATCATTATTATTCCTCCTCATTCATCCAAATTTCCTTGATTTACACTAATCATGGTTACCCGAAGAACTTCTTCATATTATTCGAATTTTCCATTTTTTATAAGTTAGTAGATTAGGAGGCAGAAAATTTTTCAGTTGCATTCTCTTTATCTCAAACCAAAACGTAAGCCTGAAGCATTCCGAAGAAAAAATAAAGTGGGAAAATATCGCAATTTGACCCGGAGTCCTCTGTGGGTAAGCTTTCCAACAAGGAAGCTAGCTATTTAATATATCCGGATGGCCAAACAGGCCTCCTAACCCACCCCTCCAAGTAGTTGATAGAACGGATCTCTTACGATTAAATAGTTGTTAAACATGATTTAGTTTTTAGTCTACTTAACCCTAATTCTATTGTCCAGTTAAGTTAAGCCCATTTGTCATATCCTTATGACAGGCATTTCGACTCAAGGATAATAAGGCATTTAGCGCATTACTCTAAATAACACCTGAGTGAAGCAAACTTGGGGTATGATACATTCATTTTTCTCCTGCCTTAAATTAGTTTTTGTAAATTTTTGTTCTTAAAAGAAAAATACATACTTAGAGCTACTTTTGTAAGTTAAAAGGACTCGGCCGTATTTTGTATCTTGAATCTGAAGAAATTCACGCCTTAAGGTAAGTTGCGTAGTCATTATTTCATTTTTTAAAATATTTTTAAAAAACTATCTATTTTTTATTCCCATCGGGAGGCTTTTATGTTTAAATAGGAGCAGTAAAATGAGAGGATGAATTTAATGTCACACTTTACAAATGCAACAATCATCAAAAAAGCAAATATATATTTTGACGGGAATGTCACAAGCAGAACGGTCGAATTTCAGGACGGGACCCGAAAGACTTTAGGCGTTATGCTTCCGGGCGAATATGAATTCTCTACATCACAAAAAGAAGAGATGGAAATTCAAGCTGGAAAGCTGGAATATAAATTAAACGGTCAGGATTGGAAGCTAATTCAAAATCAAGGTGTTTTTTATGTGCCTGCTAATGAAAGCTTTTTATTAAAGGTTCATTCTATTGTTGATTATTGCTGCTCCTATCTACCTGAATAGCAATCACACATTCTATTATTCGCTGCAAAAAAGAATAATTTTCAACAAATATAATTACGATTCGATTCTTAAACGAACTCATTATAAAAAACCTCGATTAAATCGAGGTTTTTATTTTTCATTATGATCATCTCATTTGATAACATAACATGATTGTAGTTAAAAAAATTTATGATGCACTGGAACCAAAATTATCGTTTCTGACAAAATATCGTTTGCCGTCCCTCTTGTTCATTTTCTTCAAAAAAGAGCACTTTCCAACCGCCAAATTCAGCTAACAACTCTTTTGGCTGCAGTTTATATTGATTAGATACTCCGTGATTCCCGTTATGCGGTGACTGATAGAAAGTTTCCATGAATAAATAACCATCCTCTTTTAGGATACTCTTAACAATGGGAAAAAGTGAGCGATCAAGGTAGTAGGTAATTACAACTAAGTGAAAAGAATGGTTTTGCCAATGAATATTTTTCCATTCCGTCAAATCGCATACCCGAGGGTCGATTTTGAGATTATATTTTGCAGCCTGTTCTTGGATATAGCTGATAGCAACTTCAGAAATGTCCTTCGCTTGGACTTGATAGTTCATACGCGCAAGGAACAAACTGTTTCCACCAAGGCCACAAGCAAGATCTAGGGCAGTGCCTCCTTTAAGATAAGCAGCTAGATTCTTTAATCTGGAATTCGGCACAGGTTCCTGTAGCTGATCAATACGTTCTTTATGTTTCGTATTCCATTTCATCCTAGTGTCCATTTGAAAGCTCCTCGTATTGGTTCTTCTATCATCATACTCCATTTAAGGGAAAACATCGTTGAGGTATGGTCGTGATTATGCACCCGTTTTTAATTGAGTAGAAATTATTGACTCTGATACGTTAGTATCCAGCTTTAAAATGTCCGCTAATTTTTGGTGGAGTCTTTCTTCTTCTCCACTCCCTTTCGTTTTCATTCTTATGATTGGAATATTGTACTTCTGCAATATCTCATCCTTCATTTTGTCACGCTTAAGCTGGGCAGGATTAGTTGCATGGTATGCATATCCGTCCAACTCGGCAACCAAAACCGGCAATCATTCGGACTGCAACCGTTTGTTTTTCTCTTGCTCTGTCCGAATCCAGACCTCATTCGGACAGGAGCCGTTTGTTTTTTACTTACCTTGTCCGAATCCACACCTTATTCGGACAGGAACCGTTTATTTTTTACTTGCTTAGTCCGAATCCACACCTTATTCGGACAGGAACCGTTTATTTTTTACTTGCTTAGTCCGAATCCACACCTTATTCGGACAGGAGCCGCTTGCTTTTTACTTACCTTGTCCGAATCCACACCTTATTCGGACAGGAACCGTTTATTTTTTACTTGCTCAGTCCGAATCCACACCTTATTCGGACAGGAACCGTTTATTTTTTACTTGCTCAGTCCGAATCCACACCTTATTCGGACAGGAGCCGTTTGCTTTTAGCTTAACTTGTCCGAATCCAGACATCATTCGGACTGCAACCGTATATTTTTCTCTTGCTCTGTCCGAATCCAGACCTCATTCGGACAGGAACCGCTTGCTTTTCACTAGCTTAGTCCGAATCCAGTCCTCATTCGGACATCAACTGTTTATTTTTCTCTTACATAGTCCGAATCCAGGCCCTGCCTTTTTTTGCTAATCAACACTTATTATCATGAATTCCGAACGTATTAAGTAAAAATATATTTTTACTTCGCCTAACTGCTAGCCAATCGATATAGGGTTTACATAAGTTTATTCAATAAAAATTCTATTTTCCCTAATAATTTTACCTTAATGGAATCATCCAGTTTCATTTCGTCCATGGTCTCTTTCATTTTGCCCATCCATAGTTCAGCTCTTTCCGGAGCCATATGAAATGAATGTCTTTCTTTAACCTGTGATACTTGATTGTCGTGATCTTGAGATGATTCTTCAGAAATTAAGCGGTTTATAAACGATCTTTGTCTACTTTTGAGCAGTTCAATATCCACGTTTCTTTTTTCAAACATCGAAATATAGTAGGAATCCTTTAGTAGCTTATCGTAAAAGCGTTCTACTAGCTCATCAACTTTTTCCTGTCCTAATGTAATAGTCATCGGTTAACCCCTCTTTTTCATGAAAGTAGTATTTTCTACTACAATTATAGTATAAACAAAAAATATCTATGTGATTTATATCACGAAAGCCCACTCCAACTGCAGCTGGAATGGGCTTTGTCATTGAACAGAGTAAAAACACACTGTCTCCTGTGATTAAAATCCTAGCGATTATTCATTTCATTTGGATGTGGACCTTTACGCCTATCGCGATTTAATTCATTAATTGCAGTCATTTCATCCACAGTTAGGTCGAAATCAAACACATTAAAGTTTTCTTCTATTCTCGATGGGGTCACAGACTTTGGAATAACGATCGTATTATTTTGTAAGTGCCAGCGTAAGACAACTTGTGCCGGAGTTTTGCGATGTAACGAAGCAATCCTTTTAATCGCTTCGTCTTGTAAAACTTCTCCTCCCTGATCAAGAGGACTCCATGCTTCGATAAAAATATCATGCTTTGCACAAAACTCTTTTAAAACATTTTGTGCAAGGTATGGATGACACTCAATTTGGTTTACAACAGGCTTTACCTCACACTCATTTAAAATACGTTCTAAATGTTCAATTTCAAAGTTACAAACTCCTATCGCCTTCACTCGGCCATCATGATAAAGCTTTTCTAATGCTTTATATGTATCAACATACTCATCAAATTGAGGAGTTGGCCAGTGAATCAAATACAAATCAACATAATCCAGACCTAATCTTTCTAAGCTTTCATCAAAGGCTCGTAATGTATTTTCATAGCCCTGATCACTATTCCAAACTTTTGTGGTAATAAATAATTCTTCACGAGGAACAGAAGATTCTTTTAAAGCTTTCCCAACACCTTTTTCATTCTTATAGATCATCGCTGTATCAATGGATGTATATCCTACTTCAAGTGCTTTCGCAACTACATTGGATGCTTGATCATCTTCCACTTGCCAAACACCAAATCCAAGTTGCGGCATTTTTACACCATTGTTTAAGGTAACGAAATTCATTTTGCATTTCTCCTTTTAGCATTATTTTAATGAATCTAATCTATGTGAAAGATTAAGAGATTCCTTCTATGATCTTGAAGCTTGCACCCCAAGCGATGGTTTTCGAACTAAAACAAAATACGATAGGAAGGCCATAAAGCTTGCAAAAAAGATCACGACGCCCATTGGAATGGCTGTATACTCTCCTGCAATTCCTACAAGCGGAGCTGTTAATGAACCAAGTACAAATGGCAATAAACCTAATAGCGCTGAGGCACTTCCCGCAATATGTCCTTGTGTTTCCATGGCTAATGCAAAAGACGTTGTTGCAATAATTCCGATAGAAGCTACTAAAAAGAATATGGGAACGGCGACTGCGAAAAGTGGTGCTTTTAAAAGGAGAGCGACGAGTAATACGGCACCCGAAAAGTTAGAAATAAGTAACCCGATCTTTAAAAACGTTCTCTCCGAAATGATGTCTGTAAAGCGGCCAACCGTCTGGCTTCCAATAATTAAAGCAATCCCATTCGTTCCAAATAATAGACTGAATTCTTGAGGAGATACACCGTAAATATTTTGATAGACAAAAGGAATTCCGGATACGTAGGCAAAGATTCCTGCAATGATAAAACCTTGAGTGAGGGCGAACCCGGCAAATTGGCGATCTTTTACTAAAGAGCCGAAATTCTTCAATAGTTGAGATAAGTTACTTGGGACGCGGTTTTCCTTTGGTAATGTCTCTTTTAGTTTCACTGAAGCAGTGAAGAGTAACACCCCGCCAATACAAGCCAAAACAAGAAAAACCCCCTTCCAATCAGTAAAAGCGAGTATACTGCCTCCGGCAATCGGCGCAACGATTGGGCCGAGGTTACCTACTAACATCAATAAAGCAAAAAATTTGGTTAGTTCCCTTCCGCTATAGACATCACGTACAATGGCCCTAGAGATCACGAGTCCACCTGCTGCTGAAAAGCCTTGTATAAAACGAGAACCGATAAAGAAATAAATATTGGGTGCAAACGAGCAAGTTAATGAAGCTAGTAAGTACAAGCCGAGAAAGATAAGCAATGGTTTACGGCGACCTTGAACATCGCTCAAAGGACCAATAATCAATTGCCCCAAACCAAGGCCTAATAGGCATGTAGTTAAACTAATTTGTACTAAAGAAGCCGTTGTATGATATTCTTTTACAATCGTGGGAAATGAAGGCAAATACATATCGATTGTAAAAGGTCCTAAAAGTCCAAGTGATCCTAAAAGTAACGCAAGCTGTAATCGTTTCTTTCCACTTAATTTATTCAATTTTTCATCGCCTTTCTATAAAAACAGTCATCTTCCGATGGTACCTGTTTTTATTTTCACAATTATTTTTAAATGTATGTGCATGCATACAAATTACCATGTTACAAAACAATCCGTCAAATTTAAAGATTCAGAAAAAACAGACACATCCCAATCGGCACTATACGCACCAAATAGTACCTCGGACCAAAAAAAGAAAGTTCTATATCTAGAAGAGGACACCCGTTAATCGAGTCCAATAATCAATCGTACCATTAGTCATTTCAAGACTTAATTTGTTCAAGTAAGCCTTGCAGCTCATCTATAATCGTTTCTTTAGGAAATGCATTTGCAAGGGTCTTATAAAACGTAACAAAAGCCTCTTTAAGCATCTCTTCTCCTTCCGTTGTTAAGGAAGTGAAAATGGCTCTTCGGTCATCGACGCAAATATGCCTTTTTAAGGTTCCACAGCCCTTTGCTTCAAATCTGCTTACAAGTCTCGATATAGCGCTTTGACTTAAACCCACCATACTCTGAAGTTGTTGTAATTTTAATTTTTTCCCGGGGGCTTTGGATAAAAATAAAAGCACGTAAAACTCATTTAAAGATAATTGATGACTCTGTTGGAGGTTATTTTCTAATTCATTGGTAATTTTCATTTGTATGTTTGTTAGAGATAACCAACTCGTGATCAGCTGATTTTTTTGATTTGATTCCATTCGTACACCTACTCCAGGTTCTACTATTTTTCCAACTGCAAGAAACATCCGTACTTATTATGCATTATAAATGTTTATGTGTCACTGCAAAGGTCCTGATTTTTATAGTAAAGGCCAAATCTTTTATCGTCAAACCGGATCATTTTCAAAGCATTCATCGCCATCTATCCATTGTGTTTCTTTGCATATTGCTCCTTCAGCCTTGCAGTTAAACTTTTAAATAACTCTTCATCTTTCTGATCCAGTGCCACATCAATCTGTTTTTTTACTATCTCTATCTCTTTTTCCAGCAAAATTTCGTCCAGAATATCATCTACTATTTTTTCGTCCTTCTGAACTTGGTTATACTGTTTAATATTTTCTAATACCGGGCTTTCAATAAGTTGCAGGTACCGATGATTGAGCATTTTTCCACTAAAATGAATGATGATATTAACTTTTTCACATGGATTCATCATTAGATCGCCCAATGCCTTTGATACTTCATCTGTTTTGCGTTGATTATAGTAAAACGAAAATCCGGGTTCATCCGAATTCATGCTTGAAATCACAATCGTTTTCCTACTTAGCATGATTTTCTCAGTAAAAGAAACATTTTCAAGTATGTGAAAATTATTGATTATATATTCTATTACCTTACGTGCCTCTGAACGTTTCAGCTGCTGATGTTCTAAAAACCATTTAAGGAAATTCCGTTTTTCAATCGGTGACACCCATTTACCCATAAAAACACACCTACTATATTCATTTCTCCCTATTTTATCATGTTATGGTAGATACGTATTAAAGCCTCAAACAAAAATGTAGGAAATTTACTACTCTTTCAAAAATAAATTCTCTAATAACACCCACAAAACTATGTAGCAGTATCATCTTAATCCACTCATAACCCTCTTGAAATATATTGATAGCGCATTATTCGCAGAAGGTGGAGTCACATTAACGATCTTGCATGAAATTCTTTCAAATAGACTTTATTAAAAAATAACCTCAGTCAATTGACTGAGGTTATTTTTTAATCCACTTTTTAGTTAAAAGCAGGAAGGCGGTTAAATGGCGGTGTCAGCAGTGCGTGATAAATCATCAGCATCGATTCCGCCTATTTGTTTTTTAGACCAGCAATCTTTAAAACTAAACATATCTTTTCGATGAACCTCACTTTATTCTTCAGTATCGAATACAAATTTTCCCACAAGGGCTGCAATGATACCACCTATGATTGGAGCAACGATATATACCCATAATTGAGAAACAGCTTCACCGCCGGCAAATACTGCTGGTGCAAGGCTTCGTGCAGGGTTAACTGAAGATCCTGTCAATGGAATACCAAATATGTGAACTAACACTAACGTTAAACCAATGACAAGTCCAGCAAAAGGGGTATTACCATTTTTACCGGTTACGACCATAATGACTAAAATAAAGACGAATGTTAATACAGCTTCAACTAAGAATGCACCCGAATATCCAAGATGTTCAAAGCCATTTTGTCCTACATTTTCTATCGTCATGTTAGATAATTTTAAAAAGGCAACTAATATTGCAGTTCCTAAAAAAGCACCTAAAACCTGTGCTACTAAATAACAAAGAAGTTCAGAAGCATTTATTCGTTTGTTTACAAACATGGCAATTGACACTGCCGGGTTTATGTGGCATCCGGAAATGGTTCCAATACTATAGGCCATTGCAACAAGGGATAATCCAAATGCCAGAGCAATTCCTAAAATACCAATTCCATGAATTCCGCCACCTAAAACAACTGTTCCAGTTCCGAACAATACCAGTATAAATGTACCGATAAATTCAGCAAATCCCTTCTTTAGCATAATAACTCCTCCTTACACGTAGTTAAAACGCAATTTTGCATTGAATAGGGTAATTTTGTAGGATTTTTAGATTTAGCTGTACCGGATCCGTTGGCAAATGACTAGACGGTAAGTTCTCACCAATTGGTTTTTATCTTAGAGCTCTAAGTTACTATGAATATATGACATATATGAGTCGAATTAGACTTTTTTTGTGTCTGCTTTTTTGATCTAATTTCACTTCAACAACATCTTTCTGTATCAACTTGTTTGAACAAATGAAAAAACACTAAACTCAAAAATGAGTTTAGTGTTTTTAGCTTTCCGGTTTATGTAATAGCCCACACAATTTCACTAGTTATGGCTGCTGCGTTCCCGCCCTGACCCGTTCTTAGTGTCTTTGTTGGACTATGACTCCGCAGGTAGGACTCGAACCTACGACCGATCGGTTAACAGCCGATAGCTCTACCACTGAGCTACTGCGGAATAATGGCAAGTTAGTTTGCTAACGTAAAAAACTTTGGTGCGGGTGAAGGGAGTCGAACCCCCACGCCTTGCGGCGCCAGATCCTAAGTCTGGTGCGTCTGCCAATTCCGCCACACCCGCAAATTTTAGTGAGTTAATGGTGCCGGCTAGAGGACTTGAACCCCCAACCTACTGATTACAAGTCAGTTGCTCTACCAATTGAGCTAAACCGGCATAGTTAAGTGGAAATGACGGGAGTCGAACCCGTGTGCAAAGATATTGGTACTTATACATCTACGAGTGTAGTCAGTAAAATTAGTTTCGCCCACTTCTTTAGCCTACTGACAGGCATTGAAGCGGCTAGTCCGGTTATTCTCTTCCTTCATCCTCAGACGGCGGAATTCGGCGTAGTCCACTTAGAATGAGTCCCTTACCCTACCACATGGACGATGGAGGGAGGAACCGCTAACGACTGTTATTAAGCAGCGAAAGCGAAGTTGTTGTTTTGTTTGCCAGTTATAGGCTTTGACGTTTTTACGTGGCCGATCCCCACGACTCGCAATATAAGCTCAAACTATCCCTGTCGATACCAAGACATTCCCATATTATAATGGCAGAGAAGAAGGGATTTGAACCCTCGCGCCGGTTACCCGACCTACACCCTTAGCAGGGGCGCCTCTTCAGCCTCTTGAGTACTTCTCTATAATAAAAACCATATCGCAAAGTTCCGTTAAGAACTTACAAGAAAAATATATCATCTATTCAAATTGGAAGATAGCTGTAAATTTTGGTAGTTCAAAAGTCCTGATTATACACTCAGGAGGTCATTCATTTTCCACCCGGTTCCTTATATTTCTTGATAAATTGCTTGATTAAACTATTTAATTGAAAGGCTGCCTTTGTTGGAATTTGGTGCTTCACATCCTGGATCCACATCAATTCATTATGCGGTAATTTTTCATGCAATATTTTGGCATATCGATGAAAACCTTGATCTTTTTGTCCATAGATTAATAAAATGGGGCTTTTTATATTTTTTAATTTATTTGTACAATTATAGGACAAGCTATACTGATAATATTCTTTAATATTTTGGGCAGTTCCCTTTTGCTCTTCCTTTACCATTTTCCAATATGAAGATTTGGTTGAATTCGACCAGGTTACATACAATGCTAATGCTGAAAGGGCCTTTAATTTTGTAAAGGTAATCGCTGCTTTAATTTTATTTTTTAAGACCCTATCGCTTACTTCAGACATACCGCTAATGACGATCCCACCTGAAGCTCGATCCGGATAAGATAGTAGAAATTCAAGGGCGATTGTCCCTCCTGTTGAATAGCCGCAAATAAAGGCCTTTTGAATTTTTAGATGATCTAATAAAAGCTTCAAATCTTCTGCAATCAAATGATAAGTTAAAGGCTGTTTTGAAAATGAACTTCTTCCATGTCCTCTAATATCGAAGGTAATAACCAGGAAATCCTTTGATAATTCCTTCATTTGGTTCTCAAAATTTAAATGAGTAAGTACCGGAGGATGAATAAAGAGTATAGGTATCCCTTGACCTTGAACCGTAAAATAGATTCTGCAGCCGTTCGCCATCATGAAGGGCATGTATCTGAACACCTCAGTTTTAAAAGAGTTTCTAACTAGGACAAGACAAATTATATATGCTTTAAATTTTTTAAAAGTTATTTTTATGATTCCAAAATTTTTCACTTTTATCATTGAAGACGATAAAAATCTTATTAATCCAAAGAAATCCTTTTTAAATCTGTGTATTAGTCAAAGACTACCCTGGAAGACTATGAACGTAATTCTTAATTAACCCATCCATCTGAACGATCATTAAAAATATTCAAACAAACAAATTCAGTGTTGATTGTGGAACTGAATCGGATGTTTCAGCTTAGCATTTTTCCCCAAACGAGCCTTTTCCAATCAACTGTCGTGGAGGGATTTTTCATGGATTTATGTATCATTATTCATGGATTCGCAGGAAACCCTTGGGAAATAGAACCATTGGCACATGCCTTAGAAGGAATGGGTTACGAAGTAATGACCCCATTGTTACCTGGTCATAGTATGAATAAAGAGCGGATGCAAAAAGCTACTGCGATGGATTGGTTGCAAATGATGGAGAAAATCGTTAAAAAGGCAATTGAAGAAAACAAAGAGATTCATTTGATTGGTTTTTCGATGGGGGCAATGATCGCTTCTATTATGGCGTATCGTTATCAAATATCAACCCTGATATTGCTTTCTCCAGCAGTTTACGTGCTGACACCACACTTATTAAAAATGAAGCTAGACCAATTTTTTCGCCGTACTAGAACGAAAGAAAATGGTTTATTATTCGGTCAAAGGATTCTTAAAAATCCGTCATTCATTCGTTCTACTCCTCTTTATAATGTGTTCCAATTTCAAAAAATCGTCCGAGAGGCGAAAGTGATTTTTCAGCATATTACCATCCCAATTTGTATTATTCATGGTCAAAAGGATGAGACAATAGACCCAAAAAGTTCGGAATTCATTTATCGTTTAGTTTCATCAAAAGAAAAAGAGTTACATTATCTTCCTCATTCAAAGCACCACATTTGTAGGGATTGTGAAGTTGACACTGTCATACAAATAGTTACTAAGTTTTTAGATGTTCACAGAACATGATGGAAACACTGGAATTAACCTACTAAAGATTTATCCTGTTGACCATGATATAGTATTTAATGTCGCTTTTGGACGAATGAACATGAAATGGTGAGTAGTCGCGGTTCCTTAATGGAGCTGAGGAAAGTCCAGGCTCGCACAGTGCTGAGATGCCTGTAGTGTTCGTGCCATCCGCAAGGTTGGGCAGTTGATGATAGGATCGACTGACGGCGGTGAAATCATGCTAAGTCCCTCGGGATATGCTGAGAATAACCTGAAAGTGCCACAGTGACGGAGCTTTTCCGGAAACGGAAAAGGTGGAACGGGTAAACCCCACGAGCGAGCAACCCAAACTAAGGTAGGGGCATCATCCTGCGGGAAATGAACCTAACGGATGAATCGGCCATCGGTCGATAGATAGATGACTACTACTTCCGGTACAAGGCAAGAGCCGATTGCAGTACGGAAGAACAAAACCTGGCTTACAGCCATTTCATGAACTGATTTTATTTTTTATATACGAAAAAACTAAAAATAATAGATTTTTTCAAAATGGGTTTACTTCAATAGGTAAACTTTAAATCTCATAGAGAGACACACGTCATTTCACATAGGAAGTAACGTGTGTCTTTTTGTTGTTATATAGGGAGACAGGTAGAAAATTGGCTGACATAGTCAGATGAACGTAGACCATTCTTTTTCTTACTCAAAAATAGCAACAGGGCGTGCCCAACCTGCACTGGCGTCTTTTATCTTTATTGGAAAAACAGCTATTTTAAAACCAAATCTTTTAGGTAATAAGTCTAAGTTTGCTAGCTTTTCAATTTGACAATACTCTGCTTCTTTTCCAACATAATGAGCGGCCCAAAGGACACCATCGCGCGGGTTCTTTTTAAAATCCTCTGCTTGTTTATAAAGTGGTGTATCCCATCCCCATCCGTCCGTTCCCATTACCTTAATCCCCTTATTAATCAGCCATCGTGTCGCCTCCGCAGAAACTCCTGCATGGACAGCTGCATAGTTTTCCTGATAATATTTTTTATCCGCATCCGTTCGGACAAGGATAATATCGTATGGCTGCAATTGATAGTCCATTTCTTTTAATTGTTTTTCAAATTCTCTAACCTCAATCTCATAGCCTGGTTGTTTATCGCTAAAATTAAACAGAACCCCGTTGCCGTAGAACCATTCAAGAGGAAGTTCATCAATGGTTCTGGAGGCTTTACCCGCAGTAGTAGCAGCATAGTGCCATGGTGCATCCACATGAGTACCGGTATGTGTGGTTAAGGTAACTGTTTCTACTGCCCATGCTGCACTGTCTGGAAAATCACTAGGTTTCAGGCCCAAAACCCGAGCAGCTTGTTGTGCTCCTTGTTCATGTGTTCCATAGATAATCTCTGGTGGAAAAGGCTCTTTTGCATTATTGTCTAATGGTACACTTAAATCAATAATACGTAGATTCGGTCGATTCAATTTTTAAAACCCCTTTTTAAAGTTTTTATTGGGATTAAAATTTGACAGGTTTGAGATAGCTAGATAGATTTATCAATGTTGTAAATAACAAGAGTTATTAGTACCTTTTAATATTTACTACTAATTGACTTTTTCTATTCCAGTTTTCTTACTTAGAAAAAAGAACCTAAAAAGTGCCTTACCCATAGTATTTTTAAGCGCAATCTTTTTGGAAGGAAAGCATCGTTAGTACCTTAGCGCCCTTCTGACATTCCTTGCAAAATCTAATGGATCATCAACAGCTTCAATATTAACGTAAATCAAATTTGGATTATCAAATAGCCACTCATTGTGTATAGATGAAACTATTATTCCTTGTTTAAGAATGGAAGCAACAAAATTCTCGACTTCTTTTTGCAGGAGTGCTACCCTCCCTAGGCACAATGCTCGTCCGGTCTGATTATCTCTTGATTCAAATGAGAAAGAAGAAGTAACTCTGAAACGTTTTCCTAAAATTATTGTTTGTATTTCATTTCGATTTATAGTAGCAACGCATTTTCCTCCTGCAAATCCCTCTTGTCCGCCGATAATTCTAGCAAACTCTTGACAAATTAGTTCATCATTAGACACCAACTATACATCTCCTTTCTAATATATTTAGGATATGAATAAATGAATAGATTTGAAACGGACATACATTTATTTTGTAATAAAAAAATACAGAATAATTTGTATACAATCTATTTTATGGTAAATTTTGGTTTTATTTCCTCTTTTAAGGTGAAATACAATTGAATAAAATGGATATATACCTTTTCCCCCACGGAAAATCTACACACTACAAAGGACTCCCTAATGGAAGTCCTTTGTTTTTTTTCTCATTATCTATTCTAAATTCCAATCCTTTAATTTTGTGGTCACTCGTGGTCGCATTCGTGAACAAATTAAATTATGCAAGCCTGAACACAATTCCGTGACCGCCCTTCGGATACTCCCATTTAATATTTTGATGCGGGCAGCCAATGCGGCAACTGCCGCATTCATGACAGCCTTCGTAACCAACATGCATGCGTATGTCTTCCCATTTATAAATCTCTGCCGGGCAAAAGATCGTACATATTTTATCAGGACATTGTGTTAAACAAATATCATTATCTTTGACATGAAGATGAGATTTTGTATCGGCATTGAAGCGAACAAGGTATTGCTTTTCTTCGATAGACTGATATTTTTTCTGTTCACTCATTATTTCATCACCTTCCAAGCTCGATACACATCTCGAGCGAGTTTGAATTTTTCTTTACCTGAGCCAAAACCACTCCATATTTTCTTTTGTTTTTCCCATTTGGACGAACCATCAACGGTAAAAAATTGACTCGCTGCTTTGTTCACCATTGGAATATAGGCATCAAAATATTGCGGAAATTTATTAAAATGATGGGTAGAATCCTTATATTTTTTCATATCCTGGCCGACAAACCCATTCATTAACTTAACACGGTAATGGTCGAGCATACCAACAGAAAAATCTCCTGCTTCCTTCGCTAATAGAACCGTTTCCGCTGCTAACCTTCCGGAAGTCATCGCCAAGTTAGAACCCTCACGATGGATGGCATTGACTAATTGGGAGGCATCCCCAATCACGATAACACCGTTCCCGACAATTTTCCCCATTGAATTATAGCCACCCTCTGGGATCAGGTGGGCTAAATACTCTTGCGGCTCGCTTCCTTGAATATACGGGCGGATCATCGGATGGTTTTTCACATATTCAAGTAAGTCATATGGTTTAATTTTATGTTTGATCAGCCCGGACAAAAGGGTACCCACACCAATGCTTAACGTATCTTTATTGGTATAAAGAAACCCTGTGCCCAAAATTCCTTTTGTGGCATCTCCAAATAATTCAATGGTGCAGCCCTGATTTTCTTCGAGGTTGAAGCGGTCTTCAATCACTTTTTTATCAAGCTTCAAAATTTCCATCGTCGCTAAGGCTACTTCATCCGGTTTATACTCCTTATGAAACCCAAGCTTTTGTGCCAATAACGAGTTTACACCGTCTGCTAAAACAACGACATCGGCATAGATATCTCCATCCGGTCGGTCGGTTCTGACGCCGACAACCTTCCCATTTTCAACAATACATTCTAATACGACGGTTTCCGTTACTAAGATCGCACCTTGTTCTACCGCTTTTTCGGCAAACCACTGATCAAAATTAGCCCTTAATACAGTAAAGTTATTGTAGGGTTCCTTTCCCCACTCCATTCCCTTATAACTAAAGGTGACGGCAGACTCTTTATCCATCATCATAAATCGTTGTTCAACGATCGGGCGCTCGAGGGGAGCTTCCTTATAAAAGCCCGGGATTATGTCCTCCATCATTTTTCGATAAAGGACACCTCCCATGACATTTTTTGAACCCGGATACTCTCCTCTTTCCAAAAGCAATACGTTTGCGCCGCCTTTTGCTAAGTCATGCGCACAGGAAATTCCAGCTGGACCTGCCCCGACAACAATACAATCAAACTTCTCTGGCATAACTTACGCTCACCTCCTCTTTAGATAATGCCTTTTTAAACTGTTCAATTAATAATGGCACGATTTCAAATGCATCCCCAACAATTCCATAATGACAAGCTTGGAAAATAGGGGCTTCCCTGTCTTTATTAATGGCAATGATTAAGCCGGAATTTTTCATCCCTACTACATGTTGAATCGCACCGGAAATTCCGATCGCAAAATAAATTTTTGGCGTTACCGTTACACCGGTTTGACCTACTTGGTGAGCATGATTAATCCAGCCCGCTTCTACTACATCCCGGCTGGCACCCACTGCTCCGCCAAGAGTTTCTGCTAAATGGTGAATTAACTGAAAGCCCTCAGGACTCCCTAACCCTTTTCCACCGGCAACAATGATGTCCGCTTCGTCGATTCGGACTTTTTTTGTAGTTTCCTTCACAATTTCTAATACTTTTGTCCGGATATCTTCTTCTTTTAATGCAATCGTTTCTTCGATCACCTTTCCTGTTCTGCCTGGTTTTGGCGGCAACGCTTTCATGACTTTTGCACGTACGGTTGCCATTTGCGGCCGATATTTTTTACAAAGAATCGTCGCCATAATATTCCCCCCAAATGCCGGGCGGCTGGCCAATAACAGACCGGTTTCCTCTTCGACATCTAACTCGGTCGTATCTGCCGTTAATCCGGTGGGCATATCAGTGGCAACTGCACTAGCCAGGTCTTTTCCGGTTGAAGTAGCACCGAAAAGGATAATTTCAGGTTTATATTTATTGGAACACTCAAGAAGTGCCTTCATAAAGGATTCTGTTCGATAATGTTTAAAAATGGGCTGGTCATATACATAGGTGGTATCCGCTCCGTACTCAAAAACGGTTTTGGTTAAAGGTTTAATATTTTCCCCTATTAAAACCCCCGCCAATTCCACACCTCGTTTATCGGCTAATTTTCTCCCTGCTCCTAATAACTCTAGTGAAACAGGAGCAATTTCCCCGTTCTTTTCTTCAATAAATACCCAAACACCCTTATAATCTTTAAAATCCATCAATTTCCCTCCTTTACCGTAAACAATTCTTTCTTTTCAAGGATGACGGAAAGTAATTGTTCAACTTGCTCCAGTGGTTTGCCTTCCATAATCGTTCCCCCTTCAGGTGGAGGAGGGGCCCATACTTTCGAAACAATCGTTGGTGAGCCTTTCAAACCAAGCTGTTTAATGTCTATATCCTCCAAATCATCTACAGACCAAATGATAGGCTGATATTTTGCAGCTTTTAACATGTTTGGAAATGGAGAATACGGCACTTCATTGATTGTTTTTTCAACTGAAAATAAACAAGGTAACGTGGATTTAATCACTTCATACCCGTCTTCTAATTTCCGATGGACAATGGCATATCCCTCGTCTTTATTAATTTCTGCTACTTTATTAACCGAAGTTAGCGGTGGAATATCAAGCCTTCTCGCAATTCCGGGACCGACTTGCCCTGTATCTCCATCAATGGTCATTTTCCCACAGATGACGAGATCAACAGGATTGGTTTTTGAAATTTTTTCCAGAGCCTTCGTAAGGGCATAACTGGTTGCTAATGTATCCGCTCCAGCAAATCTCCGGTCTGTGATCAAATAACCTTCATCTGCCCCAATTTCGATGCACTTTTTAATCGCCTTCACAGCTGGAGGCGGGCCCATCGTTACGACGGATACAGTCCCTCCATACCTTTTCTTTAGACGTACCGCCTCTTCTACAGCATGGGTATCATATGGATTTAATATGGCAGGTGCCGTCCTCCGATCCATCGTGTTTGTTTTTGGATTCATCTTAATAATTTTCGTGTCAGGTACTTGTTTAATACAGGCCACAATATGTAGCATTAAACCCCCTCCTTATCATAAGAAAAGCACAAGGCGCCTTGCTCACAATAAAACAAACTCAAGTTGCCAGGTGCCTGGAGCTAGACCATTTCTCACCTAAAAAGTTTTTCTTTTCTTATTTAACTAGAAAACTTGTACCGATTTAGAGACCCTAAGTTGATACTGGTTTAAAGTCTATTTACATTTACTATATTAAAGGAGTTGTACTTACATTCGGATTTTTAAGATAAATATCTTAATAATAGTAGATAATTTGAATTTGGCGGGGGTTGTCGGGTTGAAGAGCATAGGTATCAACGATTTGGCTGCGGGCGTATTCCTATAAAAGCCGGCTTTCCTGATTTTATAGGAAACCGGCTTTTTAGATAGGTTATTTTTCGGGAAACAAACTGGTACCACTAACCGAGGTTATATTGTTTCTTTTTTGGCTCAATAAGAGTATTAACTGGCCGCTTTAATCCTAAATTCTCACGTAATGTGTTGCCTGTATATTCTTTACGGAACAACCCGCGTTGTTGCAGTACTGGAATAACCAGATCAACGAAATCATCTAGACTACCAGGTAAATAAGGAGGCATGACATTGAAGCCGTCCGCTGCCCCATTTTCAAACCATTCTTGCATTTGATCCGCAATTTGCTCAGGTGTACCCTTGATCTCCCGATGTCCGCGGGCACCGGCTATCCGTTGATACAGTTTGCGAATCGTCAAACCTTCACGATCGGCAAGATCCTTTAATAATTGGAAACGACTTTTCCCGCCATTAATCTGATTTAATTCAGGCAAATCAGGGAGTGGTCCATCCACCGGATATCCTGATAAATCAACACTTATCATACCAGACAAAAGAGATATCCCTGCTTCTTCAGGTATAAGTTCCTCGAACAGTACCTTATTTTCTTCCGCTTCTTCCTCCGTTCTCCCAATAACAGGGAAAACACCAGGCATAATTTTCAATTCCTCCGGTGAGCGACCGTATTTTACCATTCTTCCTTTCACATCAGCATAAAAGCTTTGAGCTTCTTCAAGCGTTTGCCAAGCAGTGAAAATCACCTCGGCTGTCCGCGCCGCAAGCTCCTTCCCCGCTTCAGAAGAACCGGCCTGGATGACAACAGGATGCCCTTGCACCGGCCGGGAGATATTTAACGGACCTGCAACGGAAAACCATTCTCCTTTATGATTAATGGAGTGTATTTTGGAAGAATCCGCAAATCGGGCTGACTCTTTATCAATTATTAACGCATCATCCTCCCAACTATCCCATAGCTTCGTGACCACATCGACAAACTCTTCAGCACGTTCATACCGCTTTTCATGAAGGAGCTGCTGATCTAAATTAAAATTTTGGGCTTCTACGTCAGTGCTTGATGTGACAACATTCCACCCGGCACGGCCGCCACTCAAATGATCAAGAGAAGCGAACCTGCGGGCTACATTAAATGGTTCATTAAAGGTTGTTGATACCGTTCCCACAAATCCGATATGATTTGTTACAGCAGAAAGGGCTGACAAAAGGGTAAAGGGTTCAAATAACGTATTCACGGTTTGGCCCAGTACCTTTTGATTTTTCCCTCTCACCGCATAGCTATCCGCAAGAAAAACCATATCAAACTTTCCACGCTCCGCTGTTTGGGCAAGCCTTTTGATAAAATCAAAGCTCATAATTTGATGGGCTTCTGCCTTTGGATGCCGCCAAGCAGCGACATGATGTCCAGGGATCATAAAAAACGCGCCTAATTTCATTTCCCGATGATTATGAGTCATGTTCATCCCACTTTCTTTTATTATTCATTTGGATTTGTTTTCCAGCTAGAGAATTTTCTCTCTAAGGAGACTAAAAGATAATTTATAGCCACACCGAGCAGAGCAATCGTGATAATACCGGCATACATTTGCGGAATTTGGAAGTTCTGTTGCGTATAATTAATGAGATATCCCAAACCTTCCTTTGCTCCAACCATTTCGGCCGCAATCAACACAAGGATCGAAGATGATCCGGACATACGTATTCCGGTAAAAATAGTCGGAATGGATGCAGGCAAAATCACTTTATAAAACAGTCTGTAGGAGGTCAGCCCCATTGATTTGGCTGACTTAATAAGTAACGGATCAACATTTCGAACAGCATTAATCGTATTTAAAAGAATCGGAAAAATACAAGCAAACAAGACGATCGAAACTTTAGATGTTTCACCAATCCCAAGCAGCAAAATAAAGACTGGTAATAACGCTAAGGCAGCCGTATTACGAAACAGCTCCAACACCGGGTTTAACAATTCATTTGCCAGCGGATACCATCCGATTACAAGCCCTAAAGGAATGGCAATGACAATCGCCAATCCAAATCCTACAAGCGACCGGAGTATACTAGCCTGAAAGTGGGCATACAGGTCACCCGAAATTACTAACCCCCACCAGCTCTCTGCAACTTTGGAAAAAGGCGGAAAGAAAGTACGATCCGCCAACCCAATTCGGGGAGCAATCTCCCAAAGGATCAGTAAAAGCAAAATGATTATTGATTGTTTTACAAGCTTTTGCACCCAATGAAAAGAAAAACGAATGCGTTGTGATGTTTGCATAGGTGCTATGATCGATTTACCGAAATCAGGCATTTTTTTCACCTCTTCTATAAAATAATTCAAACGTTGTTAAGCTGATTGGTCTCTTTTCTCAACTGTTTGTGCCTTGCCTACCTCTTCACGAAGTAAATCCCAAATTTGGTGACGTGCCATTGCAAATTCATTTGTCGAACGTAAATCTTCTTCTTGGCTAGTTGAATGAAGAGGATTATCAATAATTTGTTTAATCGTTCCCGGTCGGGAAGTCATTACCGCCACCCGCTGTCCTAAATAAACCGCCTCATCAATTCCATGGGTAATGAAAACAATCGTTTTTTTGGTATGTTCCCAGATTCGAAGCAATTCTGTTTGTAAGGTTTCACGCGTTTGCGCATCTAGTGCAGCGAAAGGTTCATCCATTAACAGTACTTCCGGGTCAAACGCTAAACTTCGGGCAATAGCAACACGCTGCTTCATTCCGCCTGAAAGTTCGTGCGGATAACGGTCTGCAAAGCCCGATAATCCAACCAGTGACAAAAAGTACCGGGAAATTTCAGCCCGCTCCTTTTTGGGAACACCTTTTGACTCTAAGCCAAATTCAATGTTTCCTTTCGCTGTTTTCCAAGGCAATAACGCATACTGCTGAAAGACAATCCCCCGATCTAAACCCGGACCCTCAATCGGTTTTCCATCCAATAAAATCCTTCCTGAGGTTGGCTTCGTTAAACCGCCTAAAAGATCAAGCAAAGTTGATTTTCCGCATCCAGAAGGGCCTACCAATGAAAGAAACTCTCCACTGTTAACTGAAAAATGAACATTTTTAATGGCTGTAAATTCTTTAAAGGCTCCCTTTCCTTGCTCAGAATCCCTTACTTTAAAGACCTTACTGACATGTTCAAACTGAATTTTTTCCGTCATTGTCTCACCTCATTACTTTTTTCATAATCACCTTTAAAAGGATTAAATTCATCCGTATATAAATCATCCAGTTTCAATTGACCATCATGTAACTCACCGTTTTTCTTCAGCCAGTCAACCCATACTTTAAACTCCTTTTCCTGAATAACACCCCCTTTCGCGGCTATACCTGTACTCTTCCAATATTGCAACAGGTTTGTATCCTCCTTCCTCCCTCGTTTCTTAATAATAGATTCAAAACGGGCAATCACTTGGTCCCGTGGAGTCGTTCGTGCCCATTCAATGGCTTTCGCTGTAGCCTCAACAAACTTTCTAACCGTATGTGGATTTTGTTTGATAAATTTGTCAGTAAAGACATAACTTCCAGCTGTAAAGGACCCCAACAAATCATAGTCACTAAAAAGCTTTCTGACCCCGCCTTTTTTTACAGCAAGGTCCCCAAACATCCCGGACAAAACAGCCACATCAATTTGTTTTTGGCGCAGTGACTGCTCTGTACTTACCGGTGGAAGAACAACTAAAGTTACTTTCTTAATTTCGTCATCAGTTAATCCATTTTGTTTTAAATATTCTTTTAAAACAAATTCAGCATGTGCTCCCATTGTATTCATTCCAACCTTTTTTCCAATTAAATCGCGGGCACTTTTTATCGGGCTGTCAGTTAATACATAGTAGCCAGTATATGTATCCTTATCACTGCCGTAATAGCCAATGACCGACTTTATAGGTGCTCCGCTACCTATCAGCTTGGCAATGGCACCATTAAAAGCACCGCCAAAATCCGTTTGACCGGTGGCCGCGTTTTGAATAGACGCAGGCCCGCTTGTTTGATTTCCGATCCATTCAAGTTTTATCGGACTAAGATAGCCTAAATCCTCTGCTAATTCTGGAAAAGTAACTGTACCAACTGATCCTTCATATCTTATTTTCTGCGTTTCAAACTCGCCATCTCCTTTCGCTCCTGTGGCTCCTGTCTTTTTCACCTGACATCCAGAGGAGATAACGGCTGATAACACAACTAACACTAATAGTGCTTTGGTTCTCCAAATTTTCATAATTGTCCCTTCCTTCACTTAAGCTTAAAACCAATTCATCAAATCGAAATATCCTTTACAGGCTTCGTGAAATATTCCTAGCAAAGGGCATTTTCCTACTTGCCGGCTTATTTATCGATAAAAAAACCGGAGACATCTCTTTAACAAGAAAAGTCTCCGGTTGTCCGGCCGATAAAAATCTATATTTCCTATTGGTCTACTTGGTTTTTTACTTATACTACCAATTCTATTTTCAGTCGTCAACATAAAATTAAAAATTTTCCAAATTAATATAAAGGACAAAAAATAGATTTAATCTTTTTAAAAAACTAAAAATTAATGATTGACAGATGTTTTCCTGCATTTTAAAATCACATTAAGCCGATGGGAATTACATACTTTAAATTCAAATGAATTGCTGACCAGTCACCTGGAAGCCAGAGCTATTATGCTCTGGCTTTCTTTCGTCTTATCGGCCCATTATTAAAGCTCGCTTTTGCGGCTAAACAAGGAGGAAATAAAAATGAGTAATGTCAAAGAAGTTCAAAGTGGAGCAGTAATTGTAGTAAAACCAGTGGCTGGACGTATTGGAGCAGAAATATCAGGTGCGAAACTTTCCGGAGAACTAGACTCCAATACGGTTAAATCTATCCGTGAAGCACTGTTAAAGTATAAGGTTGTTTTCTTCCGTGATCAGAATCACCTGGACGATCAAGGACAAGAAGCATTTGCACAACTACTTGGTAATCCAGTTGTTCATCCAACTGTCCCAGCAAAAGATGGCACAAACTATATATTAGAACTTCATTCTGACCATGGCGGGCGTGCTAATTCATGGCATACAGATGTAACCTTTGAAGCTGCGTACCCGAAATTCTCTATTTTACGAGGAGTGGTGGTACCAGAGGCAGGAGGTGATACCGTTTGGGCAAACACTGCAACTGCCTATGAACATCTTCCAACTGAATTACAAAATTTGGCGGATCAATTATGGGCAGTCCATACCAATGCTTATGATTATGCAGCAAAACACAATGGTGTTTCTGCTGAAGCGAAAAAACGCCATGAAGAAATCTTTACTTCTACCCTATATGAAACCGAACATCCAGTTGTCCATGTACATCCAGAAACAGGTGAGCGCCATCTTCTACTCGGTCATTTTGTGAAAAACTTTATCGGGCTTTCTTCCACCGATTCGGCACATCTATTCTCGATCTTGCAAGGACATGTAACACAACTCGAAAATACGGTCCGCTGGAAATGGAGAGCGGGGGATGTCGTCATTTGGGATAACCGCGCCACCCAACATTATGCAGTGAATGACTATGGTAATGCACAAAGAGTTGTCCGAAGAGTTACCATTGATGGAGACGTACCTACTAGTATAGATGGTCGCCGCAGTGTCACAAAAACAAAAGTAAAAAGGATTTAATAGGTTATCTTCTATCAATTTAGATAAGATAAAGTAAAGTAAATCCATATCCCAAAAATGGGGTAGTGTTTACAACGTTAAAGATATCCGAAAATAAAAAGCCTAATTTCTCCATAAAAATACTGAGAAATTAGGCTTTTTTTATAATGTTACTGGATTTATGCATATTTTCTTCGAATCCAGCCAACAACCAACAAAAGTAAGGGAATCCCAATCATGTTGATAGGAAACACAAACGGAAGGACGAAGAACTTGTCATAATCCTGGGCGAATATCTGGATATTTTTAATCGACACAGCCATAACAAACGAAATAGGGGCAAGAAGCCAAACTACTTTTCGCCAATCCTTCAGGTGAAACCATTGAGCCGTTCCATAACAGGCAATAAACATATATAACGCCAGCTTAATAAAAATACTAAAAAACCAAATAATGACAATCAAAATATCCACATTTTGAATGAATTCCATTACGGATATGAACCGACTCATATCGTAAAAAGGATACAAAAGCCTTGAAGGCAAACTTGGACCGAATGTGAAAATCACGGCCAGAGTTCCTATGCTTACCATCAAAACTGCTATTCCAATTCCCCATATCGCCCGTGATGACGCTTGGTCGGGTTTTTCCATAAAAAAGACGAACATGGTCATCATGACAGACTCTCCAAAAAAGGAGGCCATGGGGGTATAGGAACCTTTAAGGATCGGAAGCCATCCGGAATCTTGATAAAGGGGAAGCATATAATGCCAATTCATATTGCTAAGGTCTAAAATTAATAAGACAGTAATCATCAAAAGAACCATTGGACCAACGATTTCACTTAAACGTCCAATGCCTTCTATCCCGCCTTGGTATATGATAAAAATGAGCAGTAACATGGTGGCAAATACAATAACCCACAAAGGTGTCTTATGAAACAACGCAGTTATAATGAAATCACCAAATTCACGGACGATTACCCCCATCGCCGAGTACCATAGAAGGAAAAAGGGAATCATCATCAGCTTTCCAAGCCATTTACCGAGAATGGTTTGACTAAATTCAATCATTGTTTGGTTCGGATACTGCGAACTAAGTGTGGTTGCCAGAAAGGTAATGGCAATGCCAACAAGCCCTGCAATTACCATCGAGATCCATGCATCTTGTTTTGCAATACGGATCGTAGATGATATGGTCAGAAGAAGTGAATTTCCCACTTCAAATGTGAACATGATCCAAAAGATTTGCGAGCCAGAGATTTTCATTGATTTTGGCACAATCCTACTATCTCCTTATTCTTTTATTTCATTTTTCTTTAACTGCAACGATGGTCCGGTCAGACCTACTCGCCGAATGGTCAGATTTGAATGGACTGAGACCTCTACCTTTTTGAACTGATTGCCCCAATTTTTCTTTAATACCTTCCATTGAGATGGATATTTTTTATGAATGGCTTCACCGAAGCCAAAGATATCGGTTCCATATTGTTTTTGAACCTTTTCAATGGTTTGAGAAGCTTCTTTTTCAACCCTTTTCTCCAATACATGTTCTAAAAGAGTAAGATTTTCCGATTGAGTAAGATCCAAATTCGTATTGTTTTCTCGAATGATTCCCTCACCGGAAAGAACAATGTCGCACTTGATGGTGTTCCCTTGAATAATGGGTATGATTTTGCTGTTTGCTTTTGTCATATAGAAACTGGAAGTTCCATTGCCTTGAGGTACAGTTACCGTAATCGTATGTTTGGTTAATCGATTGACTAGCCAAAGATAGACTTTATCTTCCTGGATATTTAAGAACCCCATCAATTTAAGGTCTTTGTTAAAAACCGCCATGCCTACAATTTGAAATCCTTTGAAACTCGTTTGATCTTGTTTTTTAGAGCTATGGATTAGTTCAATAACGGGCAGGGTTGGGGTGATTCCATCACTCATGATGGCAATAAGGAAATTTAATAAAGACGTGTCTCCCATACCACCTACTTGTATATGTTCTTTCAGTGCCCCGAGTGCCGCGATATTTTCTAAAGGGTAGGATGCTTCAAGAAACTGCTTTGCTGTATTTCCCTTTACTATGAGTGCATCAGCTCGCAAGCGAATATCGGGGTCGCGGCTATAGGTATCCAATAAAGGAGCGAGACCGCGTCTAGCTAATTTTTCCCCAATCACAATAACACGCCGGTGCCCTCGAAAAACTTCTCTTGACAATTTTGTTTGCATCTTTTGGACAGCATCAAGTGTGTCCCTTCCAGTTCCCGATTCTATAAAAACAGTTTTTCCTGCTTCATTTCTTCCACTCTGTCCCATTCCAATTTTCGAAGGGATGATAAATTGAGCGCTGATTTGAACCCTGTTATTCTTCGCTTGATCAAGTCCCCAGCCCAACTCTATTGCCAGATCGTTTAACTCCGTTCGATCCCAGCAGCCCGTCAAGAAAAATAAAGAAATGACCAGTATAAGACAAAGTGCCCTTAGCCGGATCATTCTGTCTGGTCCCCTCGTTTCGGACCGGGTTGTTGGCCTTCCGGAATCCGCATTTTTTCCTCACCAGATATCAGCACGGGACGGTTTGTCATGTTCCACCGGTGTGTTCGGATCAATACGTCCTTCAAATTACGAGGAATCTGAGGAGCAACTGGGCTTAAATAAGGAATGCCAAAAGAGCGAATGTTCGTTAGATGGATGATAATAGCAAGGGCTCCAAAAGCAACCCCATACAACCCCAACATTCCCGCCAATAGCAGCATTGGGAAGCGCAGCATACGATAGGGTGTTCCCAGGTTGTATCGTGGAAAAGAAAACGAGGCGATACCGGTGGTAGCCACAATAATTACCATGGGTGCTGATATAATGCCTGCCTGCACGGCAGCTTGTCCGATTACGAGCGCTCCCACGATACTGACGGCAGATCCAACTGATTTTGGCAAGCGAATGCCCGCTTCCCGCAAACCTTCAAACAAAAATTCCATCATAAGTGCTTCTACGGCCGCCGGGAAAGGAATTCCTTCTCTTGCCGCAGCAATACTGATAAGCAAGCTTGTCGGGATCAATTGCGGATGAAATGTTGTCACCGCAACATAAAGAGAAGGGAGAAATAATGAAATATTTATTAATATATAACGTATGAATCGAATAAAGGTTGTATAGATAGAGCGTTCATAATAATCCTCTGCTGCTTGCAGTCCTGTCCAGAATGTCATGGGAACAATAAGAACGAAAGGTGTGTTATCCACAAAAATGGCAACTTTCCCTTCTAATAGGCTTGCACACACAACATCCGGCCGCTCAGTATTCTGTATTTGAGGGAAGGGAGAAAAAGGCAGATCCTCGATAAATTCTTCAATGAAAGCTGACTCTAAAACCCCATCAATTTGAATTCGCTGAATCCTTTGGCGAACTTCCTCCAAAACCGTATTGGGAGCAATCCCATCAATATAGGCAATCGCTATATCTGTCTGCGATAACTCCCCAATCGAATAGGGTTCCATTTTTAGTCTCGGGCTCCGAATTCTTCGACGCACAAGGCTCGTATTGACCCTGAGTGTTTCCGTAAATCCGTCTCGAGGACCACGAACAGAAAGCTCTGCACCAGGTTCTTCAATACTACGTTTCTCAAACCCTTTTAAATCAGCAAGCAGTGCTTGGCTCTCCCCATCTGTTAGAACGGCAAGATTAGATTTCAATACTCCTTCAATGACCTCACGAACCTTAGAAACCGCCTTAACTTGAGAAAAAGCGATAAGCTGATCCTGGATGATTTCCCCTATTGAGGTCACATTCTTTAATCCATCAGGCATACCTTCGAACATCATTGGTTTCAAAACAACCTGTTCCATTATTTTCGTATCCACTAATCCATCGATATAAATCAGAAGCATTTTGGCCTTCCGATTTAAGGAAATGGGGCGAAAGACAATATCGGAACAATTTTCAAAAACTTGTTTCAAAACCTGTTCATTCAAGGATATATCCGGTACGAGTACTTCATCTTGAACATTGGGGGGCAATACGCCGGTACTCTCCAGTTCCTGAATGGCTTTTTTTAAAGGCTTCATCTTCCGAATTTTTTTCATCATAATCCCCCCAATAATATATGATTTATAAAATCTAACTTAAGAAAAAACTCCAATATTCCGTCGTTAAAGTGTCTCACACCTTTTTGAAAATTATTCAATAATCCCAAAAAAATACTAGTGCAAGTAACAAGTAGAGGTACAGCCAACATTTCGGAAATTTTACGCTAAGCAAAATCCGACACGAAAAAAGCCGAATACCTGTACGTTGTCTCAGTTTTTCATAAAAAGAGTATTCCAAACCTAACCATTCAGTACAGCCAGGGCGTTCAAAACAATGAATATAATGAAAAAGAAAATGATCCATTTTAGATAAAACGCTGCAGCATATAGTAAGCTGCAGCGTTTAATTAATTTTTAGATTGTTCAAGCTTATTAATTTTTCTCTTCTGTAAAGCTGATTCTTGAAATAAAAGTTCAATATCTGCTGATACATCTCTTTCAAAGGATTTCATATCTTTTCGGATATTGGTGAAATTTTCAGTCATCAACGTTGTAGTATGTTTAATCAGCTCTTTTAATTCATTATGATTCTTTTCCATATTGCCGGTTAATTCTTTTTGGCCCTTCGTTAATTCCACTTGGCCATTTTCTACACTTTCCATTCGAATAACCAATTCCGTTTGCCCTTTTTCCACATTTCCCATTTGGCTAACTAATTCCGTTTGCCCTTTTTCTACATTTTCCATTCGGCTAACCAATTCCGTTTGCCCTTTTTCCACATTTCCCATTCGGCTAACTAATTCTGTTTTCCCTTTTTCTACATTTTCCATTCGGCCAACCAATTCCGTTTGCCCTTTTTCCACATTTCCCATTCGGCTAACTAATTCTGTTTGCCCTTTTTCTACATTTTCCATTCGGCCAACCAATTCCGTTTGCCCTTTTTCTACATTTCCCATATGGCTAACTAATTCTGTTTGCCCTTTTTCTACATTTCCCATTCGGCTAACCAATTCCGTTTGCCCTTTTTCGACATTTTCTATTTGGTTAATCAATTCTTTATGCCCTGTTATTAATTGTGATTGTCCTGTTTCCATTTTTCCTAAACGATCATTAGTTGTTTGCAATACAGAAAGAATTTTGTTTATTTTTTCTTCCACAGTATCCCTCCGATTTCCAATTATTAAAAACAATAACTTAATCCGTTTTAATTGTAAATGTACTATTAAAACTAACTCTTTGACAGATTTCCATGTCTACACCTGAATTATTTTGAATTAATTATTATTCTTGACACTACTTACAAAGTTAAGAGAGATTTCGTAGTATTTTTGATAAAGGCTCTTTTCGTAAACTTTGTTGCTTTTGAAGCTTAATAAAGTTCATTTACTAAGTTTCTAGGCAATTTTCGCAAATGTTCTTACGAAAAGATGCCACGAAGCTTCTAATTATAGGGGTTGATAAATTTATACGAAAAACAACAATTTATGCGAAAATAGCATTGATGAAATATAGGAATTATGAAATAAAGTACATGTTGAGGGTCTTACCAGGAACATTGATAAATTAAGTAGTGGGTTTCAAAATTAAAGTGGCGAAGGAAGTATTCCAGTAATGATTTGGTCTCGTAAACTTCCCTGTAATACCAATCATTATAAGCGAGATTCCCAAAATAGCATCCAGGTCTTGTCGGCAATGTTTCTCTTGGGTCTGCGTTTATTGAAAGGGTTTTTAAACAAAGATTGTAAAGGTTGTGGAGATTATCTTTGGTTACTTCGATTGTAAAAAGAGGTTCATCAATCCCGTTACGGAGAATTTCAACAAACCAATTGTGAATTTGATTTGCCTTACGCCAGTAAGCAACATCTTCTATCAAACTGTACCGTGTACTACCAGTTTCCCCAGAGTACTTAATGTAGGGTTTTACCTTTTTGTAGATTTCATTTTGTTCTGCTTCAAGTTTTCTTAATCGACAATTGGCTAAATGGATTTCGTCATAGTCCATCCCTTCGATCTTAGGTAAAGTTGACTTCTCCCCATAGATAAATCTAGGGGATTCTTTTTTAAACCTTCATCAAAGTCGCCCTTCAGCCGGGGCTTCCGGGTCTTACTGCTTCTCCGGTTCATTACGACATGAGGCAAAGACCACATACCGCAGCCCAATCATAGGCACTACGCCACTGTCCTTTTCACTCCATTTTGCGAAACAATGGGAGTTAAAAGGACTCGGTGATACTTTGTATCTTGAATCCTAGGTAATTCACGGTTTGGGGTAAGTTGTTTATTTTTAGACTTGTCCAAAATATTCAGTGCACCAACTAGATCACGATGTCCTTTCGCCCCACACTTACAGTGGAAGTTTCGATTCCATTGTTTACGGAACTCACCGCAAGAAGGACATGTTCCGGAAGTATATGACTCTTCCACTAGTTGCACCGTCACATCCCGGAGTTTCAATTTATATTTTATTTTCTCGATTAATTGGCCGAAATTCCAATTGGACAGCTGTTGGCGAATCTCTTTACGTGTTTTCTTTTTCCTTTTTGTATTCTTTTGAACTCCATCCGGTGTTCCAATAAAGAGCGTTTTAATTTGGTTATCAACACACCAATCGGTAACCATTTTCGATATAGAATGCACTAGATACTCGATTCTCCGTTCCATTTTTTCCAAAAAACGGCGTTTACGTAAAATGAGTTTATGTCTTTTATTCGAACCTGGTTTTTTCCGGCTAATTCGTTTTTGAAACGTCTTCAATCTTTTATTTCTATAGCGTTGCAATGATCGGAGCTCCCTGCCGGTTACAATGAGGTGATTTTTTCCGTTACTTAAAACAGCTGCGTGAATTAATCCTAAATCACATCCCGCTTCAGTGTCACCGCGGACAGGCATTTGTTTAGGCACTTCCACTGCCAGATGCAACCAGTATTGATTTTTATGCCAAACAATTTCAGCACTTTTTATCGTATGGAAATGAATATGCTTTGGTTGAGGAATCACTAAGGGGCGTTGATTTTTGCCGTTGCTAAAGACAAGCTTTTCTTCCTTTACTTTAATAGCCGCTTTTTTATATTTAACGATGAAAAATTTCTTATATTTCCAAGGGTAACGCCACTGCTTTTCACCTTTAGCCCGTAGCTCCCTTGTTCTTTTACATGTTTCTTCGTGTAATTCGATAATGGATTGAATCGTTTGAGAGTGCAAGGTATGTGTGGTTGCGTTGTACCATTTCTTCTTTTCCGAAGCACCGGTCCAAATCTTATACACATCATATAACCACCAATGAAGGTCTAAAACATCATTCCAAAGATTCGCAGCTTCCGTGCGAAGAGTATCGACTAAGCTTCTCTCCTCCTCTGTCAAACGCAACGGAAATTTCCGAATAACGATATCACCTTTTACTTCTTTTTTCTTCTGCTCTTTCATGTTCTTTTTGTTCTATTCCATTCCCATTCTCACCTCGAATAGGAACATTTGTTCTATATTTATATTCTACCACTTTTTGCATGAAGGGTGGTAGTAAAAAGAAAAAAAAGAATGGGTTATATCCCCATTTCTAAAGAAAGGAGGTTTTACGCCATTGTTGGATAAGTAAGATTTCTTAAACGAAACAAAAATTGTCTACTTTTTGAATTTTCCAAGATTCCTAAGAAATGAGTAGCCTCTGCTGGCTACTCATTTCCGGGTTGTTTTTGCGATGCGCATTATTGTTATGTAACAGGATCTTGGTTAAACCAATCACCTGTAATTAAAATGACATGAAAATCGGACAACATGCTTTCTCACCTTTTTAAATTATTTTAGTTTAAAATAAGAAATTTTATCAATCTGTAATTTTTTTTATTACATTTTAATCAAAAAGTATAATGTTCACTATAGTAAGCTAAAAAGTTAAACATTCCATTGTTTTTGGACTTGATCTTCTGCTAACCGTTTAATTTTTTCCCAAGTCGTTTCTTTTTCCACAATCACATTGGTTTGATAAATTCTATTTTTATAATTAACGGTGACAAATACTTCAATCATCTTTTTCTTCCTCCATTCAAAAAAACCTATTCAAGATAAACAACAAAAGATGGCAAGCCGGCTATCAGTTCCAAGAATCAGTTTTAACCGTAAAGATTTTGGATGTTACCTTCATTATAACAACTTTAATTGGCCACTTTTTGCAATTCGGTGTTCAAAAATGTACGAAGCCTGCGCGGCAGAAAACTACGAATATCTTCCTCGTTATATCCAACCTGTAATCTTTTTTCATCATGGATAATTGGCATGCGCAGCATTTTAGGGTGCTCCATTATTAATTGATAGAATTCATTAAGCGGAAGTGATTCAATATTTATATTTAATTCCTTAAAAGTTTTTGAATTAGTTGAAATAATCTCGCTTGTTCCGTCTTCAGTCAAGCGTAGGATAGATTTAATCTCATCGACTGTAAGGGGTTCAGATAAAATGTTTCTTTCAATATAGTCAATATGATGTTCCTCAAACCAAGCTTTTGCTTTCCGGCAAGAAGTACAGCTTGGTGTTGTATACAGATTTACCATCGTTTTACACGCTCCTTAAAGATATTTTGACATACATGTGGGAACTCAATCGTAAACACGTAGTCATTTATTATTTCCTTACTAATTGTCCATTCAATTCTTAACAGTTCAAAATTATCAATTGTAATTAAAAAACTTACAGTTTAGCACCAAAAACTCATATTGTCTTAGCCAAGCTTGACAATATACTTTCATCTCCCCCAACTCATTTCTTAAGGGGTATACTGTAAATTTAATCGTTACAGTTTAAAAAGTCAACTGTAAATCTATGGTTTTAATATATATTTGTTAGTAAATTCAACCGATAACGGTCTAATGGCAAGAGTGCATTATCTTTTGGAATTGCTTATTCTCAAATCTATTCCATTACTGTAAATGGACTCCAGAATAAAATTTCAGATAAAACGCTGCAGCTTATTAGGCTGCAGCGCTTTATACCGCCCTGAAAAAGCTAGGTCAAAAGTAAACTCTCCGGCGCAACGTCACTCAAAAATGGGCTCGGTTTGCCTACACTGTATAGCTGCAAGTAATGCATAGCCCTGGTGCAGGCGGTGTAGAATAATCTGCGCAGGCTCTCATCGCCGTATCCTTGCACCGATGCGTCATAAATAATAACGGCGTCGAATTCGATGCCTTTAGCCAAATAAGCTGGGATGACGACAACGCCTTGCTCGTATTCAATCGAGCCGCTTTTGACGAGCTTGATTTCTTCGACACTGCTTAGGGCCTCAAATGCCGTGCTGCTTTCCGCTGCGGATTTGCATATAATCGCGATCGTATGATACTTGTGATTACGCAAGTCTGCAACTTTAGAAGCGATGCAGCGGTGCAGCTCGGCGCGATCGGACAATCGCGTCAGCACAGGCTTCTCTCCGTCGCGTTCAAAAGCGATAATACGTTCTCCCCCGGGCACGAGACCACTTGTAAATTCGACGATCGGTTTTGTGGATCTGTAGCTTCGGGTCAAGTTGATCGCATCCGTCTCATCCGGCCCATATAAGCCGGTAAGTGTATGGAAATCGACCCTTTCGCTGGCATGGGCGAATATCGCCTGGTTAAAGTCGCCGAGCACGGTCATCCTTGCTGAAGGAAACAAACGTTTCAAAAACTCAAATTGAAACGGAGAATAATCTTGCGCTTCGTCTACAAGAACGTGTTTGATCGAGATGTTCGTCTGAAAACCTTGAATCAGCTCTTTCAAAAGTAAAAACGGAGTAGCATCTTCGTAAAACAGTTCGCCTTCATCAAGCATTTTCACAGTCAATCGGCAAATATCCGCCCACTCATCGGGGGTTTCCCCTTCCATCCACGGTTGGATCTGCGTTGGATCGGCGAAAAGTTGCTTGTATATTCCCTTCATGTCGACGAAACGAAGCGTCCGGATCCGTTTGCGCAACGGCTTCAGCTTCCTGCGAACGATCAATCGGCTAAGTTCGTTGAGATTCAACTCATAATCATCAAACGATTCTCCCCTAAAGCCGTGTTTTTTCCGTAAGTGGGTATAAATCTTATGATATTCCTCATTGCTAAGCAGTTCAATTTCTTCCTGTACCCATGGCTTGGTCAGCTCGAGCTTTTCGGTTTCATCTATTCGCTCGTTTAGCCATTCTGCCAACTTTTCAAGCCTATTGTGAAAGCGGAGCGAGGTGTCGTTGCTATAAAACCTTTCCGCGATTTGTTTGGCGGTGACGATCGGTTTACCTCTGAATATAATTCCTTTGAATATCATGCCGGATCGTTCTAGCGACTGCCTGTATGTTTTGATTGTCTCGAAAAAACGGGTTGATGCCTTGAATCGGATACTCGCTGTCCTAGTCCGGTAGGAAGGATCATCTGCTGCTGTTAACACATATTCCAATTGCTCGTAAGGTCCCTCGACTTGAAATGCGTGGCTCAGCCGATGGTCCAAGTATTCCTGGAAGGTGACCTGCTGCATATTCTCTTCGCCGAGTTCAGGCAACACATTGGATACGTAACTATTAAACATCGAGTTAGGCGAAAATAGAATGATTTGATCGGCTTTCAGCCTATCTCGATCCTTGTAGAGCAAGTAAGCGATCCGCTGCAGGGCGGCCGATGTCTTGCCGCTGCCGGCGGCGCCTTGAACAATGAGCAGCCTCCCGCGATCGTGCCGAATAATCCGATTTTGCTCCCGCTGAATGGTGGCCACGATGCTGTGCATATGTTTGTCTGTACCTTTGCCAAGAGCCTTCTGTAAAATCTCGTCTCCAATGGTGAGACTGGTATCGAACATCGATTTGATAACGCCGCCGCGGATGATATATTGCCACTTTTTCTCCAGCATACCGCGGATTGCGCCTCCTGGCGTAGCGTATTCGGCCGGACCGGGCGGGTAATCATAGTAGACACTCGAGACCGGCGCCCGCCAGTCGTAAATAAGGAAGTTCTCTCCGCTTGAATCCGCAAGCGTGGAGACTCCGATATAGATTCGTTCCGCACCTGAAGTTCCTTCTTCAGTGAAATCGATTCGGCCGAAATACGGTACCTCCTGTATGCGACGCAGCGCGGACAACCTCTTGGAGGCTTGGCTGTGGGTGCTTTGGCTTACGGACAGGTCCTGAGCATATTGTCTCATGCTGATAATTGTCTCCAGATAATCGTCGAAAGTATCTGTGTTAACCTTGACGTCATCCCAAAAGTGTTTGCGGAAATCAACCACTTCTTTCCGACGCCGGACGGTTTCGTCTTCCAGCTTGCCGATTTGCTCCGTAATTATCTCCATTACGCTATCCACTCGTTCTTGCTCCTGCCGAAGTTCTGTATTCATATCAAGCACTCCTTTAAAAAAATGAAAATGGGGGTTGACTGAAGAGTATTTATGTCGTATAATATAATTAGGATACTATATCATGAAATAATAAATTGTGTTTCTATACTACTTTATCATAGTTTTTTAGTTTTATCAATGTATTTATCACGACCGCCGCTTTAAGGGATCATCATTATTGTAAATTGAAAGAAAAAAAATCCCTTGGAATTGCTCGTATGAAAAGAACATAGTTTTCATACGAGCAATTCTACATAGTTATAGGAAGTAGCAATAATTCCTTACAGAAAAGGTTTCTATATCACACAAAAAAAAGCCGATTTCCTAAGAGATTAAGTAATCGGCTTTTTTATTGATTGCTCTTTAATAATAATTACAATTTGTATTATTTTCCCTTACTAGTAGAACTTCTTAAACCACGATCCAACAATAGGATATTTAAAAGGACGATTTTTAATGGCATACAAAATTCCTACAATTGGAGCTATTATAGCAATTAATCCAAAAATAATCAGGAACGGTAGTCCTATTAATATCCAAGAGAAGAAAGCAGAAACTGCAATTATGATCCCCATCACAAAGTGAAATATTAATGCTTGTAACGATAGGCTTTTAATTTCCCGATTTGAAATGATGAGAAATACAATAAGAGGAACAACTATAGGTGCAAACCAAGTACTAGCATGAATCAATATCTTAAGTCCCTTATTTTCCATTTAAAATTTACTCCTTTTTATCACATTCTTATGTGTACTCCTTATTCTTTTATCCGCCACGCAGTCTATCGATTCCCCTAAAGTTATCAATTACTTATTTAAAAAATTTCTTTTAAATCAACAGAGAATCCCTGCAGGAATTTCGATGTAATGATTCCGCCTGCTGTTTTTATATCATGCTGTTCATACAATCTTTCTTTATTAAGGGAATAAACTGTCACGGAATGGAGCATTGGGTTAACAATCCAATATTCATTGACACCAAAATTCATATAAAGATTTAATTTTGTGATTAAATCATGAGATTGATTAGATGGACTTAGGATTTCTACAATAAGGGTTGGCACACCAATATAACGAGATTCTGTAAAACCACTTTTATCACAGATGACACTAAGATCTGGAATGACAATTTTCGACTCTTCCATGTTTTCAGTTTTTAGTTCAATATCAAACGGTGCATGAAATACTTCAGAAGACTTTTCATTTAGAAATTGATCAAATTGAATGAGAAGTTTTTTTGATATTCGTTGATGTTCTGTTGATGGAGAAGGCGTCATATAGACCATTCCATCAATATATTCTAATAGTTCCTCAGACTTCTCTCGAATGATGAAATAATCACGAACAGACATTGGGTTATTTTAGTAAATATTCATCCCAACCCTCTCCTACCCTTCGTTTCCTTTATTTTACCATAACATTTTGGAGAAAAAAGTTAAGATATTTTGTAAAATTGATGTTTCACCGGAATTAGTGAAACAATTTAAAAAATGCGAATTTATTAGAATGATGGAAAAGGACCTACGATTAACGTTGAATCATTTTGGAGTAGTTTTAGAATTTAAAAATGACATTAACTTTGATTTAGATTAATAGATACAAAGGCTTTTATTTTTTTAACTGACTATACCAAGTATTTAGTACGGTGTTTTTTGTATGAAATTAATTAGCACAGTCCAATGACCGTGCTAATTTTGTATTTATTAAGTTAGTAGAACAATGACGACCATAAAGAATTTGTTCAATGCTACGACAATTTAATAAAACATTCACCGAGAACGTTATGATCCCATATTAATGACAAATGATCCCCGTCAAAAATTTGCCCCACTCCTTCTGGCGTTCCGGTAAAGATGATATCACCTTTTCCCAATCCAAAGTGAAGTGAGGTAAATTCAACGATTGTCTGCAAATCAAAAATCATATTTTTACTATTTCCTTGCTGTACGATCTCTCCATTTTTCATTAGCATGAAGTCCATTTTTTTTATTTCTTCTATACCGGGAGAAGCAATAAACTTACTCACAACAGCAGAATTAGGGAAACCTTTTGCAAGTAACCATGGATACCCTTTTTTCTTAAGTTCACTTTGAACATCCCGTAAAGTAAAATCGATCCCAATTCCGATACTCTCGATAACTTCATCTGCTTTCATGCCTGCTTCATAATGTCTTCCAATCCCTATGACGAGTTCAGTTTCAAAATGGACTGAACCTCGATTGCCAGGCAGATGGATCTCCTGACTATTAGCTTCTACGAAGGCATGAGTAGGCTTCGAAAATAGAAATGGGGAAATAGGAACCTCATTGTTTAATTCCTTTGCATGTGCTACATAATTTCGCCCAACGCAATAAATATTTCTAATCTCATTCATGTTTTATCCCACTTCCTATAGATTTAATGTAAAAACTTTAAAACTATAATAGTAATATGTATCAACCTAGCGATTTAAAAAATAAAAGCCAAGAACCTCTTGACTAATTTTTTTTGATTCATGAAACGTTAATTTGTTTATTTGAAAAAGATTTCATATGCAGGTTTAGTAAAATATCTAACTCCTGACTGCATTTTACGGTCTCTTGACTGATGAAACCTGTTTTAGATGCAGTATCAACCATTTTCTTCTTCGTTTGCTCGATAAGTTTTAAAAGTAATATTTCATTTAAACATGTCATAATACCGATAACTCCTAACAAAATTTTGTAAATAAACATCAAAATTATTATAGGATAAATTTTTTAAAATTTGGTATTTTGTAAATAAAAAAAATCACAGAAATAGACCCTAATTCCGACTTTGCCATTTTTTATATGGTTTTTAAAGGAAAAATCAGTATTATTAAAGTAGAATAATAGAAATAGAATATTTAGCAAGGGTGATAAGAGAATGAAATGGTATAAAAAAACATTCACGATGGCGTTGGTAGCAATTTCAATGCTGTTGAACGGACAAATTCCGGCATATGCATCTACCCAACCGATTTTGGGATCGGATGTAACCAACTATATTGCTTCTAGAAGTAACACGGTATCCATTGGTGTTTACGATGCATACACGGGGAAAACGTATACATACAATCCTTCAAAAACCTATCAAACTGCAAGTATTGTGAAAATGTCGCTGTTAGCAGATGTACTTTATCAACGAATACCTCTTACAAGCAATGAAAATTCATTACTAACGAGAATGATAGAAAATAGCGATAACCAAGCTGCAAGTACTATATGGAGGCAGCTTGGCAGTGATAAAAATGTACAGTCATTTTTTCGCAAAGCGGGTATGACGAATACGGTCGCCGGTTCAGGTGGGATGTGGGGATTTACCACTACAACCGTTTTAGATCAACTCACCATGATGAAATACTTTGCCTTTCCGAATACAATTTTAAATGCTTCTCAGAGAGCGTATGGTCTTAATCTCATGCGAAACGTAGAATGGGATCAACGTTGGGGTACAGGTTATGGGATTCCATCCGGGCTAAGTATTGCCTTAAAAAATGGATGGTCCAATACCAATCAGACATATAATTGGAGAATCAACAGTGTGGGATACATAAATGGGCAAGGTAAAAATTATGTTATTACAGTTCTGACAATCAATAATAAAACAAAATCCTATGGTATAGATACGATCAATACCCTATCAAAATTGGTTTGGAATGAAATGCCGCAACATGTACATGTGATTATTCCAAATACAAAATTTTGGCAAGCAAAAAGTTTAATTAGTGAATTTGAAAAGCGTGGATTTACATGCCGAGGGGTTAATCTTAAAACATATGGTAAAAATGAAGGCCCAAAAGACAATGACCCTTACCAATTTGAAATTGATACAACATTAGATAGTGCCAAACCGATTGTAATGGAGTTAAAAACTAGAGGATATGACAAAACTTACAGTCAATCGTTTTAAATACAACAATTAAAATCATTTAAGCAATATGTCGTATATTGCACAATACGTCAAGATAAAAAGGGAGGGATTAATCATCCTTCCCTAATTTTAATAATCCCTACCTTTATTCCCTTATGGTAAATGATTGACTAAGGTTCTTTAATGTGTACAGTCTAGCCGAAAAAATGAATAAATCATCGTAGTTATTTTCTACGTATTCATCAATAACGTCCATCCCTTTTTTAAATCGATCAACTAATAAATGAGTGTACGTTTCATCCCAAGTAAACTGATTTATTCTCACAAGTTCATCTGCAATTATTTGAAACGTAAACTCCTCCATAAGAAGTTTTAATTGATACACTTTATCCGTATTTAAACGAAAGCCGATTTTATTTTCATAACTTTTATGAACATATTTTATAAAACCATTTATATTTTCCGCCAACATATTCGCTTTTTGCATCTCGAAGTTCATATTTCCATCTCCTCAATGTCTAAAATCTAATCCATTACTATGAAGAGTGTATGTTTTGAGATGAATTTATAACACCAACAATACCATTCAACATTAGATACTGGTGAATTATAACTACTATGTGTGTGTATATAGATAAGGCCGTTATTTTTGCCGACCAGTATCTGTAAAGCTGCTAAAAGAACGTAAAAAAAAGAAAGGCAGATTATCCGCCTTACTTCACTTTTTATGCAACTCATTCCATTTCTTAATCAAACGCTTCGGTGCCGCACGTAAATAGGCTTCTTGAATGAGATCGGTCAATTCATCCCAGTCTTCCCTATCCGGATTTTGAATCGATACCCAGCCGTGATGTCCTATATACGGGGTTTTGAAAAAATGCTCTTTCTGTAGCAATAATTCTTGAGTTTCCCGATCTGACTTAAACGACAAGCTAAACCCTTTCTCGCTATCACCTGAAATCACGAAGGATTTTTTATTGATTTTAAATGTATTGTGACCGAAACCGTCAATAACTTCAACAGCTTCGGGCAGTGCAAGACAGATTTTGCGCACATTTTCAAGCATGCCTGCCGTGTCTTGTGCTTTCATGGTTTTAATCACCTATCATCGATTCTATTTTGCATTCACATCGGGTTGATGAATTCCGAATATATTGCCTTCGGTATCCATATAGTATCCTTGCCACGCCATTCCAGGCAGGGCATATTTGGGCATTGCGACCTTACCGCCATTCTCCATAATTTTAGCTTCCGTTAAATCGTAATTTTCCACGCCCATCGTACAAGAAAATGCATTTAAAGCTTGGTTTGCTTCCGGCGGAGCACTTTGACGCTGCATCAAAGCACCATTAATCCCCGGTTCATTCTCACTGCCAGTTACTGCTCCGAAGTAAGGCATTCCTGCATAATCACTCCAATCTTGAAATGACCATCCGAATACTTCTCCATAAAACTTCTTTGCCCGATCCATATCATTCACATGAATTTCAAAATGAACTAATCTCCCCATTTTTTTCCTCCTATTTTTCACAAGATATTCAGTGTGTTCGCTTACAATTGCCTATTTATTATTATAATGGGTATGGAAATAAATTCAATTTTAATAAGAATATTTTATTTTTAGTTGAGATTATATCACTCTTTAGAACCTATCTATTATCTCAAAAATAACTTTTAGGGTTATTTGGCTTAACTAGGATACATGTGACCAAGTTTATTTTTAGTTTTAGTATTAATCATGTTTGAGAGAATCTTTAATTTATCAGCAGGGTCATTTAGAAATTTGTGCCTTAATGATTGAACTAATTTTTTCTATTTCATTTAATTAATAGAATTGTACCTTTATTTCTGATTCTTTTGGTCTTCGTTGGATTTTTAGGTTTATAGCACCATCAATTTCACCTAAACCTTCAATGATTCTTCTTAACGGTTATAAAAAAAATCCCAAGTGTAATATAATCACTTGGAACCGATGAATTAAAATGGTAAATCTTCATCATCTAAAACGGACATTTTATTGACTTGATTTTTCAATTGCCTTGTTTTCTCCTCATATATTTCTTCCATTTGCTCTCTGGTAATTCCATATGGAAAACCATTTGAAGTATAAGCCGTAACAAAATAAAAGGTTCCATCATAACCAAAAATTTCTTCCTGTTCTTTTTCGCGTTTTCTACTTTCTTTTTGTTTTTGCCTAGCTATATGTGATTGATGCACCTTGTCCTTTATAAGACTGTTTAAATTTGTATCTTCATTTTTTGTCTGGTTGATAATTTTCTCAACAATGGTTTCACTTACTGGTGAATCTGATAATTTATCCAATTCCGTCAAGTCAAAACTCCATTTATTATATAGCTTTACTAATCGTATGGAACGATTCCGTCGACTAATATCATTGAGTTTATCACGCATATGTATTAATTGATCTTTCATTTCAAAGACCTCTTTTCATTAACCTAAATCCATCCATAACCAATATACTACAGGATTTTACTGTTATTCTTATTGACAAAAAAGAAAGAGCTAATGCTCTCTATCTTCAATTTAAATATATATTTTCGACACATCCGCATTTTTACCTTCAATCCAATCAATTTTTGTGAATTTTTGTCTTACTTGGATTTAGACTAAGGTAAAAATGTAAAAAAAAACTTTACTACTTTTACAATAACATTAAATAAAACAGGACCAAGCCTATGTATATAGATTCCGTTTGACAAAAAGAGTGACTTTTCAGCCACTCTCATTACTACTACATAATTTAGGGGTACTACTGGATGAAATCTACGGTAGCAAATCTGAAACAATCTAGAAACTCACCACCGGCACGACACCTAAATGTAACTTTTACATGTAAAAAAAACCTACCAGTTCCAGCGATTTCGACCCTGTCTTTACCTATTTTAACTGGATTCCCTAAAATACGTGCATCTCCTGAACACGTTAATAAGCTCCATTCATAAATAATATCCTGGTCATGACCCGTACACTGAATTCCAGCATCGTAGATCAGCATCTGCAAAGTATAAGGCCTGGGGTAATTCTTTTAATGCCTTGGTCTCTTAGACGAGAGCCCGCACAGCAGCTTTCTTCAATTTGAAATACTCCATTACAGTTACAATTATGATCTCTTTGATCCGACCAACCTGGTTCATTTCTTCTATCTAACAATTAACTATCACCTCACTTTATAGCTTGTATTTCCCTGGATTTAAAAGAATGGGTGTTTTATTGGTGATTCTTAAGATAGCTTCTCTAACACATTCAAAAAATTCGCCAAAAAAAACCACGACACCTAAATGCAACTTTTACATTTAAATAAAAAGTACCAGTTCCAACGACTTCCACCCTGTCATTACCAACCTTAACTGGATTTCCTAAAATACGTGCGTCTCCCGACCACCGAAATAAACTCAATTCATAAATAATATCTTGGTCATGACCGGTACATTCACCTGTGCATTGTAGATCAGCATCTGCAAAGTATACACCGGGAGTGCTTGTTCTTTTAATCCCTTCGTCTCTTAGATGAGACCTCTGACAATATTCCAATTCATTTATTTGAATGTATTTGGCAATTAAAAAATGCTTTTAATGGCAGTATCTTTTATGAATGTAAAAAAGCAAAAATACACAAGTAGTGCATAAAAACTTGGATATTTTAGGCTCTTTAATTTTATTCCTTATTGTGTTAGAGCACCCGTTACTTTAAGTACATTTTTTTCACAATCTTTACATATGGATTCCCCCTCCTGAAGATACCACCATCCCCCAGGACCATATGCCTTGCAAGGATAATTAAAGCTATTTTTAAATAGTCGATAAAATGTAAATACTCAGTCTCTTTTTTACCATAAAGATATTCCCTTTCTCATAGAATTGTTTCTATTGAACAACGGTATCTGATTTTTACCAATTAAGGAAAATAGTTCTATTAAAACCACGGTGCATCTTGTTCTTCTTCACTTTCTATCAAAAATATCTCTCTATTTTTATTGGAAAATTCAGATTTAAATCTTTAAAGGAACGGAATATGTAAAAATGAATACCAGCACAACATTTGTTCCCAATACTATTACTAGGTAGATGGTCTTGTATCATATCATTTTAATTGCCTATTTTTTCTCTTAAGTTCTGAATAAACAGGCTATTTTATTAGGACATCATCATCCCGTGATACATATACATGCAGTAAATATATTTATTTAATTTAAGGAGGAGGATTTTTTTATGAGTATAGACATCATGAAATATTTTATTGGTAAGGTAATCAAGGTTGATAGGGGCGGCCCAGAATCCAGAATCGGGAAGTTATTAGAGGCATGTGATGATCATCTCGTCCTTCTCACAGAAGATGATGGTGTCGTTTACTACAAAACGCAGCATATTAAAAGTTTTACAGATTACATGAAGGGCCAGGCGGAATTTAACATAAATGTTCCTAAAGATTTAAAATATAAACAAGCGGATAATTTCCAAAACCTGCTTGATTCCTTGAAATTCCAATGGGTAAGTATTAATCGCGGTGGTCCTGAAAAGTTAGAGGGCGTATTAAGTGATGTACATGAGGATTATGTTTCTTTGATAAATAAAGAGGAAATTGTCCGCCTTGCTATGTTCCACATCAGAAGTATTAGCTATGGATTAAAAATTGAAAAAGCGGAAGATGCAAACTCAAATAACCAATCTAATAAACAAGCAGATTATCAATCAAAACAATCTGAAAAACAACAATCACGTCAACAAGTCGTTAAATCAAGCTCTAAAGAACAGCAGTCCCGTCAACAAATTGTTCAATCAAGCTCTAAAGAACAGCAGTCCCGTCAACAAATTGTTCAATCAAGCGATATCACAGAGGAAGTTTGGGATAACACAGAGGAAGTTTGGGATAACACAGAGGAAGTTTGGGATAATACAGAGGAGGTTTGGGATAATACGGAGGAAGTTTGGGATAATACGGAGGTTGAAGACGTCAATCTAACAGATCTCTTATCCTCGATGGAAAAATTTTTACGAAAATATTCTAAAACCAACCAAAATTAAGTTTTTTTAAGATCCTGACGAACAGCGGTTCGCAGAGTAGTTGAATGAGAATATCCTAAGTTTTATATAGGCGGTATTCTCTACCTACATAGACCATTCTTTCTTGCACTAGTCGAGTAGAAGGGAGCCTTTCTACCTTGCGGTAAATTGTACTCCTCCCCCCTCACAGAACCGTGCTTGCACTATTGTCTGGATAGAATTCAGGCGAGCGCACCAATTAAAGTCACGTTTCCTGAAGCCCCCTTGCGATCCCGGACGGTCGGATTTCCCGAGTCCGGTTCTGACCTTAGATTTCTACTAAATGAGCCTTCCTTAATTATCCTAGGATTAAATGGCGACACCCATATTCCCCCATCAATAACAAGGTTTACTACATTATTAGCCAAATTTGGGACAAATAACTGTTATTAATAAGGCTCTGTGTCCTATATCACAATCCCTTGGCATCCAAGTGCCCAGAGGTCCTTTGCTCAACTTTGGTGTTACCATTGTTGAAATATGTTTCTACATATTTAGAAAAGCATTACCTTTTCCTCTTAGCTACTACGACCTCATCCGTCAGTCCTAAATCCTCCTGTCAATTTCGGTGGTACCTTATATGAAGGGTCTTTGCTGGTTGTTGTCGTCCCAGCTGGAAGTAGGACCTTCCCGTCGTTATCTCTGAAAATCTTTCCCTAGATGCTAGAGCCCATATCCCGGCTTCCCCTATAGTGCATAGAACCGTTTCTTCCTATAGGGCTTCGGCCTTCCCCAGTGCACCAATGGGTCGGCGAATGCAACATTCCCTTCAACAGCTTCTGAAGGGGAGCCATTTCGAGACTGCAGTATTCGTTAAATCCTTCTGGCCTCTAGGTTTGCTTGCCGTACTGACTGTTCCTACCTTATATTCTCCGAGTAATATAGGCAGCTACGGCTTTTACGTCCGAGCAGAACGTGATTTGTTACCTCCTCACGCATCGGATATGCTAGTTGTCCGAATCGGTCAATTGACAACAGGAGACTTTCACTCCATAAGATTTTCAGCCTTGACGGCTGCTCCAATGCACACGGCTCCTCCTAGCTATCATTTACAGAATGTAGCTAATCTCTTTTCTTAAATCATATATATTCACTTTAATTCTTGGTGATGGAAGTGGATATTTATTAAGAAATAGACTGAATTTATCCCATGTAAAGGATTTCCTTTGGCTTCTTCTATTGAGCCATTTATACAATAACTTTTCAATTTTGTCTTTGAAGTTGTTAACATTATGCTTGTCCCTAGCACTGTTTCCTAACCCTTTTCTCAAACCATAGGTCGAGGACATAATGGAGGTATACATTGGCTAATATCGAAGATATTACTCCACCTTGCGGTGTGCCATTGTCCGTCTTGTATTTCTTCCCTTCCTCCATGTATCCACCTTTAAGAAACCTACCAATTACTCTTAATAGGTTAGGGTCCGCGATTCGCAGTTTTAAGAACTCCATTATCCATGTGTGGTCAACGTTGTCAAAGAATCTTTTATATCTACATCTACTACATAAATTACTGACCTCTTCTCAATATAGTAGTTCAGTATTTTCAAAGCATCGTGGCAGTTGCGATTTGGGCGGAATCCAAAGGAACAGTCTAAAAAGTCATTTTCATAAATGGTATTTAGTATCTTTGTAATGCCTTTTTGAACAATTTTATCTTCATGTTCCAGTATTCCCAATGGCCTTTTCTTGTTTGAATTGAGCTTTGGAATATACATTCTCCTTACTGGAACAGGACGATAGCTTTTGCTTTTAAGCCTAATTACTAAATCCTCTATGTTTTCTTCTAAATTTTCACCGTATTGCTCTTTAGTTGTACCGTTAATCCCAGTTGCCTTTTTATTGGGTAGTTCAAGATGACATTGAACTAATGCTTCCTTATTTAATAGATGTACAAGAGATGTAAATTTCAATTTAGGATCAGATTTTGCTAATTCTGCTATCCGACTCCCTACATCGGCATTTGGTTTCCTTGCTTATTAACGCTTGTACACCATACTCTTCTATAAGAAAAGACCGGTAGGGTTTCCCGAGTTGCCGTATCATATCAATGTGTAACGTGCCAAGGTCTTTGACTCCAGAGAGGTTTTATCCTTCTTGCCCTTAACGAAGGATAAAATGTAGCTTTCTGCGCGCAGTTAAGGCATCAGCCCTCTCGATTTACTAACATTTTGGAGCTCAATCCCTTCAACCATTTGGCTTTCGGCCCGCAACCTAACTGTCTACGCTTAAAGACTAAAGTTACCTTTAGCCCTCCAAGACTCGCTACGAGCGAATGGCTAGTTCTTACTCGACGGGAATCCCACCCGCTATATGATACGACCTAGGCTCGGCCGCACACCTGCCAGTTACTTTAAGTTATCATGAACGAAACTAGCTCCTTACTCGTAACACCGTAGGTTAATTTGGTTACACTGTTTACTGGAAAAAAACAAACCAAATCAGAGCTACATTACGGAAGGAGCTAGTTATTATGAAGATACCATAAAATATGTAGGTTTAGACGTTTCAAAAGAAAAAATTGCCGTTGCCATTGCAGATGAAGGTCGAGATGAGCCAAGGTATTGGGGAATGATCACTAATACAGTGGAGTCAATTAGAAAGTTAGTAAAAAAGCTTGGAGAAAAAGATAACCTTCGAGTGTGTTATGAAGCTGGACCAACTGGCTATGGTCTTCATTGTCCAATCTTATTGCTCTCGACACTAGTGTTCAAAGAACTCTTCGAGATGTGATAAAGAAGGAAATGCTACTAGAATTTAAGTTTGAAAATGTACTGGAATTGATCACTGCTACTTCTACAACACCACTGGCGGCTCCCCTTACAATTACGAAAACTGCTTCGCCAAATCCTGTACCGAAAGGGGGCATGCTAACCTACACCATCACTGTGACCAATACTGGAACCACACCGTTAAACAATTTGACAGTAACCGAGACAATACCACCAGGTACCATTCTTACGGTAACGAATGCTCCAGGATTTACAACTACTGTAGGAGTAGGAACTGTAACCTTCACAGCAAATTCTCCACTTGCTCCTTCAAGTTCCGCCACTATACAGGTTCAAGTTGCTGTCGCATTACCAACGGGACTTATTACTAATACAGCTACTGCTAGTGCAGATGGGGTAGCTCCTGTTTCGGCATCAACTACTACAACGGTAGGTTAGACATTTTACAATTCAGCGAAGGGATGAAACTCGACACAATTAACAATAAAAAGATAACAATATCAGATTAGAATTAGTTCCTCTACCCTACTAAAGTAGTTATAGCAATCTTTTAAATTAAAGATCGTATTGGAAAAGGTAATATCTAAACAAAATTCTTTCCATCCCGAACTAAGCAAGAAAGATAGTTCGATTCCACCAGGAAAAACTAAAACTAAACGGAGGGGCAATCCATGCAACATTGGATTGCCCCTTCCAATTATCAAAGTAAGAAATCAATCGTATCTTCGAGTTAAAACAATATCAGAATTTCTTTGGCTATGATGCACGCAATGCGGGGATATTGTGCTTATTCAAGTATCCTGCCAGTTAGTGCAGTTAGCATAACTTCACAAATATGTATAAATATTAGCATTTATACCGTTTTTCCTTGAGTAATGATTCATAAAAATTAATAAACATACTGCCAAAACATACAGCAATTAATTGCAAGAAACAAATTTGAACAACACCATTACAGTTAAAATCACTTTGGTCTGCCCAACCGGGTTCATTTCTTCTATCTAACAATTATCTATCACCTCACTTTATAGCTTGTACTATCAATATATTCTTGAGTTAATCGTATTCTTGGACAAACTATGAAATTAAAAAAGCCACCGGTTAAGGTGACGCTATATTATTGTTATTTAAATACGTAAAATAAAGTTGAATGAACGCTATGCTGATTTAATAACCTAATGTTATCCTCACTCCCCTAAACAAATGAAAAACCCCTTGTCAAATCAAGAGGTTAGGATTAGCTTATTGATCAATCTTGTCTAAAAAATATGCTCATAGGCTTGCTCAAGAATCTGCCGGTAATCCTCTGGACCAATAGTTCGTATGTTACTAGGTGTGGAATTATTTTGTACGGCTAACTCGACAATTCGTGAAAAATCTTCTTTTCGGACTCCTGGTAAGTCTTTTAATTTAGGAATCTCCAATTTAGTAGTAAATTCACGAATTCCGGTTATCAATTTTTCAACGGCACTTTCATCTGAATCATATTCAGTAGCAAACTTCATATATCTTGCTAGATCAGCATGAATGCCCTTCTCTTCTTCTGCATTAAATTTTAATACAAATGGTAAAAATACAGCATTTGCCACTCCATGTGGTGTATCATACAGGCCTCCAAGTGCTTCCGCTAAGCAATGGACGGCTGCTACATCCGTAGAACCAAAACATAAACCAGCTAAAAGACTGCCTTCTAACATATCATAGCGAGCCTGTTGATCTTCTCCATTCTTGAAAGCGATCGGCAAGGAAGAAACAATCTTGTTCATCGCTCTGGCTCCAAATGCCTGGGAGATTGGATTGGTTACTTTACAAGTATAGCCTTCAATCGCATGAACCAATGCATCCACACCAGTAGCTGCGGTAACGGCCTGCGGAACCGTAAACGTTAATTTTGGATCAAGAACTGCCATCATGGGCCTTAATAAAGCATCTTTTAGTGTCAGCTTACGATGTGTGACAGACTCTGTAATAACGGAGGAACGAGTGACTTCAGAGCCAGTCCCTGCAGTGGTTGGCACACAAATAATCGGGGCAATATTTGCATATTCCCTCTTTCCTTCCACGTACTCAACTGGTGTACCGCCATTCGAACCAAGAAGAGCAATCGCCTTCCCCGTATCCATCGCGCTTCCGCCTCCAATTGCGACAACCGTCTCAATGCCCTGGTCATTAAATAGTTTTGCTCCAGCCAAACACTCTGTATCCCTCGGGTTTTGCGAGACGGAATCAAATAAAACCACTCGAAAACCTGACTCTTCCAAATTTGTTTTAATGGGTGAGACTAGTCCTGCTTTAACGACACCAGGATCACTGACTAATAATACAGAACGTCCGACCTGAAGAGTTTTCAACAGCATTGGCAATTGGTCTGCTTTACCCAACCCCATCTCAATTCTAGTATTACAATAATAGCTATAACTCTCCATTTTCATCACTCCTATTGATGATTTCTCCTTCGAAATCTCGATTCACACCTTATTTTTAAAATGGAATGCTTTCGATAAAAATTACAAGCAAATTTGGCCATTTGTTGAGCCATAAGATCAAAAATAAGGTTCGTTATTATATTAATTACCATCACCATTAGGCATAAAGTAGCTTTCTGGACGTTCTTTCAGGCTGTCGTACTGCACAATTGGTCCGAGATGACTGAACTGTCCCGTTGCCTCCTCTATCAGCAGTTGGGCATCCAAATATGCACCGGCAGGAAGAATGTCCAAATGACGATGCCCCATATTACCATAGCAATAGACAAGCAGAAAATCGCCCGTCTCCCAAATTTCAAATCGAAACATATGCCAGTGGCTAGGCACAGCCAGATAGTGGCCTGATTTGAATGTTTTCTCCCCAAAGCGGTGGTATGCAAACTCGGCTTTCGCCCCGCTGTAAGATTTCCCGGCCTCTAATACTAATGGATGATCTTTCGTATAAAGATGTTCCATACCTTCTAAGGTTGTTATCCCTGTCTCCCTTTTTGTCGCTACAATCATAGGAGAGCGCTTATTTGCTCCTAACTCATGATAATCGATGATGTCGCAGTCGTCCCATTGAACATGGAGATTTGCTTTTTTCAGCGAATTTGCCCACTTCCCGACATCTGCTGGGGTTTCCAATCGCTCACAAGAGAGATAGGTTCCATCCTCGGTTATCAAATCATTGACTATTTTTAAATACAAACGGTCTCCATACGTTGGATTTTCCTTCAAGTAATCAGGCAATGACCAGTACTTTGGGATGAAAAGAGGTCCCATAATCTCATGAAAGGTACGCACAGAAATAATGAGATCAAAAGAGTTCATTAAAAAACGTTCTCTTAAATCCATAAAATCGATTCGATAAAAGCTCACGTTAGCAAGCCCCAGCTGCTTAGCCAACTCTTTGGCACACCGGATTCCGTTCCCCGACTGATCGATTCCAACTACTTCCGCATCTGGAAACCGAGTGGCGTACCAGCATGCCAACAATCCATTATCACATCCGATTTCCAAAATTCGCTTTGGCTTTAGTTGTTTTTGCCGGTTGATCCAGGTCAGGAATGACTGATGAAAGGACATCGTCCATGATTCCACTGCCAAGCTGAAAGGCAATGTAGCATTCTTCACCTCATAAAGATTCCCCTGCTTTTTACGGCATATAAGTGGTTCAAGTTCCTCTGCCAAGACTGAATCTACAGCAGTAACGTGCTTCCAAAAGTCCCGCTTGCTTTTACAGTCCTCGATTCCCAGGGTCTTAAAATAGGCTGAAATACTTGGTTTCCTTTGCTCCGTCTCGATTGGCATGCTTTATCTCCAGTTTAGTTAAAATTATTACTACATATTAGTACTTGGTCTTAAAAAATGGTTAGTTTTATTATAATAGGTATTTGCTAATCTTTCAAAAAATTTCTCCTCTATGCTATACGTGGCAGCGCATATATTAGAGCCCCGGTCGTTAGAAACTTTTCTAACACCTGAATTCAAAATTTTGCGATCATAAGGGTTTATCATTTAATATTTATTTGGCCGATCTGCGAAGTTTTTTAAGAGTACGAGATTTCCATCACCTTGACAAACAAAAACATATTTACCGTTTTTCGAGTGAATGTACTGAACAATCATTAGTCTCTTCACCAGGCTCAATATCGTCACCTGGAACTAACTAGCAGCTTGAAATCTAGTTAAAATCTACCGGTCTTTTAAACTTGTAATCAGTTCTAAAGATACTATAAATCGGTTCAGATGATTTTGAATGAAAAACACTTGTTGTAGACTCGGGCTTTCCAATATTTAAAGATATAGTTACTTGGTTATCGTTTGGAAAATTAGGGTCATAGATATGAATGGACAGATTGTTTTCATTTAAGTCATACCCATATGCAAGAACTTGATGATTTCTTCTGATCTGAAAAGGATTAAGGGATTTTACTCTGACTAAACCAAGCGGTGATAGCTTTCCGTTATCAAGATCATTTTTTATTTTCGGCCATTCCTCATTAATCATTCTCCACGTCCTTCCGTGCGGTGCAGCTCCGATTTTACTAGCCGTTGTTTCATATTCCGGGAGGACAGGATTCATCAAAACCATATATTTAATAAGACCTAAGGGCAAATGAAAGCTTTCAATCTGCCGATTAACGATATATTCGAACAATGGACCAAAGGAAGGAGCTGTCGGATTGGACGGGATCGGCATTTTTGCTTCAAAGTAATCCATGACAGCATAAATCATTCCGCCACAAAGACCATACGATGCATCACCGATTGTAATCTGCCGACCCAAAATTTCCATTTTCTTCAATGGAACATGTGGAAAGCTGTTTCCAAATTTAAAACAGGATGAGCTGGGCAGAAAGCCTTTTAAAATTGGTATACTGTTTTCCCCCTTGATTACACGTAAATGAATGTTTAAATCAAGCTAAATATTGGCCCAATGAGATAAATTCGTTAATATTTATTCATAATAGGTCCCAATTAAAACTATGTTAGTACTTTGTGATTATGCCGTAAATATAGTCCTAATCCTCACTACACGTCTTTAGTCTTTAAAAACAATAATCCATATTTATTTATTAATAAAGACAGATAAGTAGTTAGGGGGAGGGAAATGCTTAAATACGAACCGGAAATTGTGTCATTCCACTTGACGGTCACACCCCTCTGTTGGGATTATCCAAAGAATTAGTAAGTCCTAGCACTTTCTAATTAGTTATTGCTCTTTTAATTCTTCGAAAAATTTAACTAAGGCACTATAGGGATGTTCCACTTGCATAAGATAGCCACTTGATAGATTTCTCCACTTTAATTGCAAATGGCTAAAAATATCTTCAAAAAAACTCAAGGCTCCCTTTACATACTTTACACTTCTTAAAATACTAGGATTCCACGCTGGTTTAATATCATCAATTATGTTCTACATCACCGAGCTATATGGTGAAATCATACATTTGTATCCTATCGTTTAATAAAGTCTAGGAAAGAGTTCATCCATTTCCTTTTCAGATAAACCTGCAATTTTCGCTATTTCTTCAATTTCTACTCCTTTTTCGAATAGTTCTACTAGAAATATATGGCGATCCCATTTTTCTTTTTCACTTCCGCTTAATTCAAATTCTTTATAGAATAATTTGTCTATTTTTTACCACCTCAATTTAAGATATATTCGGACCGTTTAAAATTAGGGAATCTAAATACGAAATGACAATTTCCGTTCTGTTGGAGGAATTCTGAGGAGTTTAAATAAAAATGACATCGTAAAAAGTGAATTGAACTAGGTTGAAGAGCAGCAAGTATCAATCATCACATTGCTAAATGTCTTTTTCAATCCATTGTATGCAATATGAACAGAAAACTAGATGCAATTGGACATCCATAGCAAATTTCATACTCTTCTCCGCACAACAATATACAGGTGCTCAATTGCCTTAATTTCCTCATTAATAGTGTGAAAAATATATAATTCACGACTTTGATTTTCCGAATAGAGTTTTTTATACTTTCCATGCTGCATTGCCGTTTTCATCATTAGTACTTATTTCTGTTCCAATTTATTCACCTTTCTTTTTACTTCTGCCATTTCTTTAAATAAAAGCTCTACATCTGAATTAACATCAAATGCCAATGCTTTCATGTCTCTTCTGATGGTTGTGAAATTTTCAGTCATGAGTGTAGCAGTGTGTTTAATAATATCTTTTATCTCTTGTTGTCCCGATATTAATTGTTCTTGTCCCTTTTCCAAATTATCTGTACGACTTATTAATTCTTGTTGTCCCTTCTCAACATTTTCCATCCGAACCATTAATTGTTTCTGACCTGTATTTAATTCTTTTTGCCCTTTTTCCAAATTATCTGTACGGACTATTAATTCTTGCTGCCCATTCTCAACATTTTCCATTCGAATCAATAATTGTTTGTGACTTATAATTAATTCTTCTTGTCCTTTTTCAAAATTATCTGTGCGACCTATTAACTCCTTCTGGCCCTTTTCTAAATTACTTGTGCGGCTTAGTAATTCCTTTTGACCAGTACCTAAATGCTGCAGTTCTGAAAGAATTTTATTTAATGTTTCTTCCATAAACGCCCTCCGCTCTTTGATTACCAAAACATTACTTGATCTCTAATTAAATGAAAAATGGATTTTAGATATTATACATAATCATATCCATATTTTTCAACATACTCTTCAAAAGACAAATGAAAATAATCAAGGACTTTACCAAACCATATTTTGAATTCACCATTCTGATAAGAAACTAAGTAACTCTTCTCTTTATCCACATCAACATTAGATAATTTCACTTTAAAATTTTCAAATTGCTCATCGGTCAATGGACTCATTAATCGTTTACTACTGAAGGTTCCATCCTTCATTTTCAAAAAGGATTTTCCATACCCCTGTCTTTTTTCTTCCTCAAAATAAGAAGTATTTTTTTCTCTATCATATTTTGCTTCGTGATCAACTTCACAACCACAGCACTGGCAGATGATATAGCCTGCACCAGTTCTATAATAATGATCTTCAACAGCAATTCTTCCACAATCGGGGCAAGCTACAGGAAGAAAAAAAGATGCCATCATCTATACCTCCTCAATAAAATGAAAACAATGATGTTTTATTTATTGTCTGAACGAAAAGATACACCTTCTCTTCGAGAAATTTATAAGTAAAGTCTGATAGACACTGAAGACTGCTATAAAAATAAGAATAAAGGTAGAAAAAGAATGAGAGTGAGAGCAAAAGAAACTTTTAACGAAAGAATTTATGGTAGGAGATAAGATAGATAGGTGAGGTAGGAATTGATTAATAAACAAACAAGGAGAAAATAATTACCATAAGCTAATTTTAGCATTTATTTCATAAAAAACACCACTAATCCAAATCGTTTTCACAAATTTGACTAGAGTCCAACTCAATATTGATAGCAATCTTTAATAGTCACTTTTTGGCGCTCCCGCCAGCCTTATAAAATTGTCTATTAAAAGAACTTCTACATCATAAATGCCTTCAGCTTAAATTTTTTCATTTTGACTTAGTAGAATACTTTAAAACATTTTAGGGACTAAAATACTTTTTTCTTTTAAAACTTCTCTGTTACTACCAAGCTATTTTGTCCAAGAGTTGACGGTACAAGATGTCCTTGTGTTGACGGCAACCATGCCCAATTACTGTTTTAATATCATTTTGGATAATTTTTTTGACAGTTTAGAATGTCCGATTTTGTTACTTTTTAACTTGAAAAATAGCGTTGACATTTTAGTTGACCAAATTTGGGTGTTTTACTGAATGATTTGGACATTAATAATCGACTTTCAACAAGGTGCTCGTCCTTAAATAATCAAAGAAAATACATAGTTTTTTTGCAGAATCGAGAATGTTTTAATGATGTTTTACAGATTTTTTTTAAAAAATAAAGAAGCAGAATACATGCATGAAATGAATAAAAACTTGCATATTTTCTGCTGTAAAATAATTATAATTATTTTACAAAAGCCCCTTTAAGCGAACTATTTCACAATTTATTATATGATTATCATTCTCCATGAAAAGAAGGGATAGATTAGCTTATTTCTATTCCTTCCACTTTATCAATATTTATAAAACTAATAATAAATTTGAACAGTTTGCAGACAGAATGCTTCCCCCACTACAACGGTGGGGATAGCAGCGGCGAATCAAATTATCAATTTACAATTAATCTCTTGGCATGTGATAACGAACGAGCAAGAATAAAGAGGACAGCAGCACACACGACAGATGCTGCACTAATCCAAGTGATTGCCATTATCGAGAAACCTCCTACAGCAATTCCTCCGATACCGGCTCCCGCAGCAAAGCCAAGCTGCACGAATGAACTGTTCAGACTGAGCGCAATTCCAGATGATTCTGTAGCTAGCGATACTAGATTGAAGTTCTGAACCGCCCCAAACGTCCAACAAGCTATCTCCCATAGCATTAACAGGATGATGGTGACAACTACCGATCCAGAACCAAAGGACAACAATACCATAGCAAGAACTTGTATGAACATAGATCCCATAAGTGTGCGGAATGCGCCAATTCGATCAGCAAAAAGCCCGCCTGTTTTGGAGCCAACCACACTTGCAATGCCCATTGCGAGGAGGATGAAACTTATTTCAATCTTCGGTGGAATAACGGCAGTCAGATAGGGGGTGATATACGTATCGATAATCGAAAATCCAATAAAAATAAACAAAGTTACACATAGAGTGACTGCGAGCCGCGAATTCTTCAAGAGGGCAAGTCTCTTACCTAGAGATATGGCTCCTCCGCCTTCCATGTCCGGAATCGTTCGCGCGACAGCGTTGCAAGTAAACAGAAGATGCCGATAATCCAGAAGATTGTCTTCCAATCATAAGACGCTGCAATAATACGTCCGATGGGAACTCCAAATACAAGAGATGAGCTAAAACCCATCGAGATGTTGGACATCGCCCCGCCTTTCTTCCCAGGGGCAGCTAGCTTCGCTGCAATGTCATAAGCTGTTACGATAAACATTCCTGTTCCGACCCCCATTACAACCCGTGCTGCCATTAATAAGCCGAATCCTGGAAGAGTGATTGTGAAAATGATGCCAATTATTATGATGGTAAGAGCTAGTAACAATTGCTTGCGTTAATTCATTTTTGCAATAGCAATCATGATAATAGGTGTTCCAATTGCGTTAGCGAGAGCGAATGCAGTAACTAACTGTCCAGCAGTGGGTACCGATACGCCGACTGAATTAGCAATTTTATCCAACATTCCGACTATTCCAAATTGTGAAGTGCCAACAAAGAAGCTGATGAGCGTCAGCATGTAAATTTTCCAAGTATTTTTCATAACGTTGTGTATCAACTCCTTAATTAATATAAAAATCAGTATTATGTTTACTTGACCTTTATAATTATGCCTCAAATCAATAGGTGGTAGATATCACATTCCTACCACATCATTGCACATTCCTACCACATCATTGCACATTCCTACCACATCATTGCACATTCCTACCACATCATTGCCCATTCCTCCAAAACAGATGAATTGGAATATAGTGGAACTAAGGTTAAGAATAATAGAAAAAATTCTAAGAAATGCAGAAAAACCCGCTACCAAAACGGCAGCAAGTTTTTTAGTTGACGGTTAACTGCCTACCCTTCAACTTAACATTACCTTTCTTGACCTGTAGGACGAATAATCATCTCATTTATGGCTACATCAGAAGGTTGTTCAATTGCAAAAGCAATGGCACGGGCAATGCTTTCAGCGTCAATGGCAACATCTTCATAAAGTTTCTCAATTCCAGGTTTTAAATCCATATCGGTGATCAAATTAATTAATTCAGACTGAACGGCGCCTGGTGAGATAATGGTTGAACGAATATTGTTCCCAGCCTCTTCTTTACGTAGTCCTTCGGAGATAGCACGCACGGCGAACTTAGTTCCAGCATAAACGGTGCTCCCTGGACCGACAAAGTGTCCTGCTACTGAAGATAGATTAATAATATGACCGGATTTACGTTCTCTCATTGTTGGAAGAACAGCAGCAATGCCATAAAGCACTCCTTTAATATTGACATCAATCATCTTGTTCCAATCATCTATCTTTTTCTTATAAAGAAATGAATGTGGCATGACTCCGGCATTATTGACTAATATATCGATTTGTCCAAACTCTTTAAGCGCAACCCCAGCTAGCTCTTCCATTTGTTCATGGGAAGTCACATCCGTGACTTTATAAATAGCTTGCCCGCCTTTATTTTGAATGTCTTGTTGTAATTTTTTTAAACGGTCTTCACGGCGCGCTGCAAGAACAAGTTTTGCGCCTTTGGAGGCAAGTTCTTTTGCAGTTGCTTCTCCAATCCCACTAGAGGCACCCGTAATAATGACAACTTTATCTTGAATATTGGACATACTAAATAACACCCTTTCTTAATATAAAGTTTAAAATTCAACCTTTTTCGAAAACACTTCTTTTGCAATCATCATGGCAGACATCACCTTCGGCCAACCGGCGTAAAAAGCAAGATGAGTCATTGCTTCAATAAGTTCTTCTTCTGAAAGACCGTTTTGTTTTGCTAAATTTAAATGGGATTTCAGTTGTTCTGTATTTCCCCCAGTTAATAAAGAAGCAACGGTAATTAAACTGCGGTCACGCGGGGAAAGCTCCTTGCGCGCCCATACATCTCAAAACAAAACATCATCAGTTAATTGCACAAGCTTTGGCGCAAAATTTCCTAACTTTTTCTGTGCAACAGTAGGTTCTTTAGAATTAGACATTTTATATTCCTTCTCTCGTTTTACTTACTTTGGATTTAGCTAAGTTTGATGCACGTAAAAAATTAAAAACTTTCAGTGATCCCTCAGGAAAAAGTTCATGTTATTTTAAATTGTTATATTCTTCATCTGTTACAGGCTCCAACCATTCGGTGTCTCCCTTTTGAACATTCGTACTTATTGCGATATGTGTAAACCAGCTATCCGGTGTAGAGCCATGCCAATGTTTCACATCCGGAAGAATCTTTACTACATCCCCTTCGTGAAGCACTTGTACGGGTTTGTCCTCTTCCTGATAATATCCCATGCCTCCGGTAACAAGCAGAATCTGCCCGCCTGGATGCTTATGCCAATTATTTCTAGCCCTTGGTTCAAAAGTCACATTACCTATGGGACAATTAAAGGTATTGTCACGAGAAACTAGCATTTCAAGATATGCTGCCCCTATGAAATGATCATTCGGAACTTTTACACCTTTCAGGAAGATTCCACTTTCGCTTTTATCTTGAATATTAGACATACTAGAGAACATCCTTTCCTATTTGTCGATTCTATTTTCGTATTCTGCCGATTGCGATCTCCCGAAATCTCGATTTTCAAGAGTGCTTCGTTCAAATTACTCCCATGCAACCGAGTCTGATAGCAGAAACTGCTAGTCCTTACCCCACAAACTATAATGGAAAAAGCGTGTGTAGAATTCACACGCTTTTTTATGGATTCAACACCTTAATACACAACAGTATTTAGGTAGGTAGACTCACACCGGAATATCATTTTGATTGTGTTGATAAGAAAGAACATTAAATATCAAGTTTACGGGTCCCTATCCATTTCACCATTTCAGGGTCTTGATGTGAAAAGAACAAGCTTTGTTTCGTATCTAAGGTAGCAATTCTTTCCATATCCTCTTGACTTAATTCAAAATCAAAGATATTGAAGTTTTCGATAATTCTTTCCTTACGGACAGACTTTGGAATCGCAACGACGCCTCTTTGTGTTAACCAACGTAAAACCACCTGGGCAACGGATTTATTATGTTTTTCGGCTATTGATACTAAAATTTCATTTTGGAACATGTTATTTTTTCCTTCAGCAAACGGTCCCCAGGACTCGATTTGAACATTGTTCTCTTTCATAAAGGCATGACTTTCGATTTGTTGATTGAAAACATGTGTTTCAACCTGGTTTACGGCAGGAACAACTTCATTATGAATGATTAAATCGGTCAGACGATCCGGATAGAAGTTGCTAACTCCAATTGCTCTAATCTTACCCTCGCGGTACAATTCCTCCATCGCACGCCATGAACCGTAAACATCGCCAAATGGCTGATGAATTAAGTACAAATCCAAATAATCCAGTTGCAGTCTTTCCAGCGATTTTTCAAATGCTTTCTTTGTGCGTTCATAGCCTGTATCCTGAACCCATAATTTCGTAGTGATAAACAATTCCTCTCTTGGCACACCGCTCCGCTTAATAGCTCTGCCGACCGCTTCTTCATTTAGATAAGAGGCAGCGGTATCAATCAGACGATAGCCTGCCATAATAGCGTCATAAACAGCTTGTTCACATTCTTTTACATCTTGAATTTGAAAGACACCAAAACCGAGTATCGGCATTTCAACACCATTGTTTAAAATAACTTTTTGCATAAAAAATTCCTCCTGTTTTTTAATATTAAATGTTAGCTATTTGCACGCTCTTTTTGAGAAATCTGAACCTGCAGATAGCGATCATCTCCCGAAATCTTGATCTTTGAGAGCGCATCGTTCAAATTATTTTTCCCTATTGCAATTTTCTTTATCGATTCGACCAAGACCTGCTACTCCTTTATCGGATAATTTGAAAGTTTCGCGAACATAATAATAAATCATTAACACTCTTCCGACTTCCTCATTATGCAACAAATGAAATCATGACTGGTATCACAATCCTGTCAAATGATTGCACAATCCTCTCACAGCCATTTACGCAGAAAGTAAATTAGCCTTATAATGGGACCATCACGGATGAAGAAAACAAAGGAGAATTTTATGTTTGAACAATTATATAGACAAAGAGTTGAGCTCACCAAAATCATAGAGCGATACACAGGACGGGAAGACACTTATACCACTAATATTCCGTCTTTATTTTTCTCCCGTTTCTCTAATGATACTGGACCAAACTACGGAGTTTACAAGCCTTCTTTATGCATTGTCGTTCAAGGGATGAAGGAGGTTTTGTTGTCACAGGAACGTTTTCAGTACGGTCCTGCTGATTACCTTGTAGCATCCGTTAACCTGCCAATTACCGGACAAGTCACGGAAGCCTCTTCCGAAGTTCCTTATCTGGCACTAAAACTTGAATTTACACCGAGTGAAATATTAGAGGTGTTACGTGAATTCCAAATGGGAGTTGAAAAGAAGGAAAATGCTAAACGAGGTTTGTATGTCAGCAAAATAGAGCCATCTTTGTTAGACGCGGTAACCAGATTAGCTCGACTCCTAGATAATCCTAAAGATATCCCTGTACTTGCTCCTTTAATTAGGAAAGAAATCATCTATAGAGTTCTGCAAGGAGAACATGGAGGAATGCTAAAACAAATAGCAATAGAAGGAAGTTCTACCAATCAAATCAGTGACGTGATTGAACATATCATGAATAACTTTGTAAAGTCTTTTAAGATTGAGGAACTTGCGGAAATAGCAAATATGAGTGTTTCTTCACTACATCGGCACTTTAAAGAGGTAACAGCAATGAGCCCTATTCAATTCCAAAAACAACTGAGACTACAAGAAGCTCGGAGTTTGTTATTATCCGAATCAGCGGATGCAGCAGATGTTGCATTCCGGGTTGGCTATGAAAGTCCATCACAATTTAGCCGTGAATATTCGCGCATCTTTGGTTTACCACCTAAAGAAGATATAAAGCGCTTAAAAAAGAACTATGACGAAACGATAAACGCGTGAATCCCTGCCTAATGGTGGGGGTCTTTTTTCGTTGAGGAAAAGGATAATTTTCTTGAGAGACGCAATACCATGAAAATTTTCGTAATTCACAAGTTTGTTTGAGTTTAATAGCCATATGGAAATGTGGTTACTAGAACACAAGTATGATTTTTCAAAGGGAGAATTGGATGGATTAAAACGTTTAATCTGCTTTTCTGCAAAAGTTCCCGGAGACTGCAATGCCAAAATAGGCACTATATTATAAGCGATTAATGAAGAATACAACAATAACGGCATTCCCCGTTCCACTTTTAACGGATGATGATCAAGGCAAGAGAATTAGGAATGATCACAGTCTATGAAACGGAACGAACAAACGGGTCCCAGTTCAAAAATTTCCGCTAATGGACCACCATAATGAAACCATTAATTTTTTAAAGTGGTATTACCTATATAGCAGTGGTATCATGGCGCATGACACGAAGATTGGTTCTTATAGATTAGGTCATGATGGTGCTTGGATTAGATAAATTTTGCTTGGAGTGGCTAATTAGTTACTCTTTTTTATATTGCCTTCGTTATAGATCAAATCTAAGATTAGTAACATTCCATAATAAAAAGAAGTGTCAGAACATCTTAGTGTTTCTGAGCACTTCTTTTTTTATTTAAAAATTTCTTTAGTTATACACTGCCCGCTTTGACTTAAGAAAGTATAAATACTCCATTCCCGCAGCGGTTATTTTCGTGCCTGCCCGTCCTCTACCTTTGACGACATATCCTTCACTTTCTAAAATATCCAAGCGGCGACGGATCTGCTGAGGGGACAAAACAAAGTCCGATTCTTTGCTTTGACTTGAAATCAGTTCTCTGCTTGCAGCTTTTCCTTTTTCGTTACATTGCAAGATTATTTCCAAGATGAAAGCGCGCTCCCGGATTTCGAGCATGCTTTCACATTCGGTATATTCGGACGCCACGCTGTCTCCGACTTGTCCAAGCATGGAAGGAAGGTCTCTTTTTGTCACAACATTTCCCTCACAAACCGTCAGCATGTAATCAATGGTGCTTTTTAATTCCCGTATATTTCCGGGCCATTCATATTGCATGAAATACTCCAACACGTCTTGCTCTACCTTTACCCACTTCCCGCTCTTTGTAATGAAATGCTTAATCAAAAGTGGAATATCCCCTCTTCTCTCAATGAGCGGTGGAATGCAAAGATTAAGGACGTTCAGCCGGTAAAACAAGTCAGATCTGAATGAGCCGTCACGCATCTTTCCTTGAAGGTCTTTATTCGTTGCGGTAATCACTCGTACATTAATAGGTATAATTCTTCCACCGCCGATTCTGCGAATTTCGCCTTCTTGTAGAACGCGCAGCAGATGTGATTGAACTGTGAGACTTATGTCGCCAATTTCATCCAAAAAGATAGTCCCGTTATCCGCCAATTCAAACAGACCTTTCTTGCCTCCTTTTTGTGCTCCGGTAAATGTCCCTTCTTCATAACCGAACAATTCACTTTCAAGCAGGCTTTCTGTTAGTGCGCTACAGTTTACAGCCAGAAATGGCCGATTTTTCCGTAATGAATGCTGATGAATAGCATGCGCAAACAGCTCTTTTCCTGTTCCTGTCTCGCCCTGAATCAAAATCGGATGTTCCGATAAAGCAAGCTTCTTGGCAATCCGCTTGCGCTCTTTCATTACAGCATGCTCACCGATAATATCATTAAATCCATATTTTGTATGAAATCCTTTATTACGCATTTCTCTTTGCGCTGTCTTTTCAATTTCAAAGGCTTGATGCACACTCTTGAAAGTTGCGACAATTGTATTTTCTTTCGTCATTTGCAATCGAAAAATGACGACACCCACGCCGTCTATCTCAAAGAACTTGCTTTCATCCTTGCCGTTCAGGATGAAATCGGTAATATCCCGGCAATTAATCACATGTTCTATATCCTTATTAACTACATCTTGAACAACAACATGAAACAAAGCGGCAAGCCGAGGATTAAATACCGTAATTCGTCTTTCCTGGTTGACGACCAATATTCCATCATCGACAGTTCCCACCACATTTTGGATGTGCTCACTCATCTGCTTTGCATCCCGCTCCGCATCTAGCAGTTTACGTTGTAATTCAATGATATTGCTAATATACCTTTCTGAAATCTTCGAGGATATATCCTTGTTCAACCCGCAGCATTCTACAACCTCCAGGATTGTTGTCATATCAAAAAGCCGCACACCTATGTCAATTACTTCTTTTATGTAAGAGGGACAAAGATGTGTTTCTCCTGGTGAAACAGCAATTTGAACATCCTCATAAAACAAGTTACCCTTCCGAAAAGGGATAAATTGAACATGATCGATACCAAGCTGATAGAAGGATTCAATAAGCCTGTTCGTTGCATCATCATCATCATTCACCAGCAGAACGGCTGAACCTTCAGGTATTCTTAAAAGTTTGTCAATGTATTCATGATGAACGGTTCTCTTTCCGACAATTATTTTCTTGGCATTTAGGCTATACATACCCTTTGTTCTCGTAAAAGCAGTATCTGATGAATACAAGATAATTGTATCTTCTAGAGTCTGTGGGATTCCCTCATCTGCAGCATGACTTTTAATATGGACAAAGTCGCCAAGCAATTGTTCTAGCTGTTCCTGCAAGGCATACTTTGTTTTTTCGCTTCCCGCTATAAGTGTAAGTGAGGATTTTGACATAAAAATACCTTCCTGTCTTTTTATTGGTTCTATTATATCACCAAAAAAGAACAATAAAGACCAAAAGATTTAATCTACGTATAAAATTCCCTTAAAAATCAATCTACCTATATTGGCACAAATTTTGCATATATAAATCAGTGAAGTGCCTGTGGATTGGAAAAGGAGGGAAATAACAGAATACTGAAAAAAAGAGAGTCTATAGCGGGTATTATTTTGTAAGCGTTTTAGTCTAGTGCATTTATTTTAAACACAAAGGAGATGCGTGTATGTGTCAACCACAAGAAAAGGCTGTTTCGTTTGGAACAGCGGGAAAAAGAGAGAGAAAAGTCAATATTTTTGTATTGCTATTCTGCATTCTCGCAATTGCAACTCTATTAACTTATATTTTACCGGCTGGGGAATATACACAAATTCAAGCGGATGGACGGACCACTATCAACCCCGATTCATTTAAATGGATAAAATCGGCTCCGGTCGGATTGTTCGAAATGATAAAGGCTGTTCATACAGGAATGGTAGAAGCCGGCAATATTATCTTTTTTATATTGATTATCGGAGGATTTTTCGGTGTCTTACGAGCAACAGGTACGATTGACGCCCTTATTGCTACCATGGCCCGGAAGTTGTCGAAGCGTGAAAAGCTATTGATTCCTGTTGTGATGCTTGTTTTCGCTGTAGGCGGCTCCTTAATGGGAATGGCGGAAGAAACACTGGCTTATGTTCCTCTTGTCATTCCACTGGCGTTGGCTCTTGGATTTGATACGATTACAGGAACCGCGATCGTCATAGTAGGGGCATTATCAGGGTTTACCACAGCCATCATGAATCCATTCACAGTAGGAATTGCACAAGGAATCGCAGAATTGCCGATGTTCTCAGGCATGGGATTCCGCCTTGTTTTATTTGTGATCGTCTATCCTGTTTCTGTTCTTTATATTTATCGTCACGCAATAAAAGTTAAGAAAAACCCTTCTATAGGAATCTATGGAAAATACACAAAAGAAGAAGCGAACCATCTGCTGCAATCAAGTGCGAGGTTAACAGCGAGACATAAGTTCATATTAGGTGCATTTTTAATTAACTATATCGTCTTAGCATTTGGTGTCATCAAGTTCAAATGGTACATTACAGAAATCGCAGCCTTATTCGTTATATTGACAGTCGTAATTGGAATCATCGGAAAACTGTCTGCAGATCACATTGTCAACTCCTTTACAAAAGGCTCTGCATCTTTGATTGGCGGCGCTTTGGTAATCGGCGTATCACGTGCCATTCTTGTTGTATTGAATGCGGGACATATCGTCGACCCTATGTTGCATTTTGTATCTGAATCGCTTAAGCATATTCCGGCCTATTTAAGCGTTGTCGGCATGTACAACTTCCAAACTCTGATTCATTTTGTTCTAGCGTCCGGCAGCGGACATGCGATGCTGACCATGCCCATTATGGCGCCGCTCGCAGACTTATTGCATATAACGCGCCAAACTGCAGTGTTGTCTTTTTCTTTTGCGGACGGAATCGGAAATATGATTTTCCCTACTGCCACCACCTTAATGGCGAGCTTAGCAATCGCAGGCATTCCTTGGACAAAGTGGGCGAAGTGGATTCTGCCGCTGGTGCTCATTCAATACCTCATCGGATTAATAGCTGTCATCACAGCACACTTCATTGGGTATGGTCCATTCTAATTTAGGACAGGCAGTATTGACAGGAGGAGAAATGAAATGTTTACGTTAATCAAAAATGGCGAAGTATACGCACCCCATTACATAGGAAGGAAAGACATATTGATTGCTGATGATAAAATTGTTTTCATCGATGACAGAATCGCAGTTCCTGAAAATTTCTCCCCTATTCAAATCATTGATGCAGAAAATCTTTTGGTTGTTCCGGGATTTATAGATTCACATGTTCATATTATTGGCGGAGGCGGTGAGGGCGGATTCAAAACCCGCACTCCCGAGCTGATGCTCACTGATATTACAACTGCAGGTATTACAACACTGGTCGGTTTACTTGGTACGGACGGGACAACTCGTAAAATGGAAAGTCTGCTTGCCAAGGCACGGGTGCTTGAAGAAGAGGGTGTTTCCTGCTTCATTCATACAGGCTCCTATCAAGTTCCAGTAAAAACACTGACAGGAAAAATTGAAGACGATATTATTTTAATCGACAAAATTATCGGTGTTGGAGAGATTGCCATCTCCGACCATAGATCATCAGAACCCACATTTGAGGAATTGGCTAAAGTCGCCGCTGCGGCACGCAATGGAGGGATCCTTTCAGGAAAAGCCGGCCTATTAGAAGTTCATGTTGGGGACGGAGATGGAAAGCTTTCATTGCTTCATGAAATTGCAGATAAAACCAACATTCCAATTCGACATCTTCATCCAACGCATATCAACCGAAATGAAGAATTATTTAGGGCGGGTATAGATTACGCGAAACGAGGCGGATACGTGGACTTTACTACAAGTACCATCCCTCAGTTTTTGGCGGAAGGCGAAGTGAAGTGCAGTAAGGCATTACGCACGATGCTTGACGAAGGAGTTCCAGTTGGACACATTACATTCTCTTCAGACGGACAGGCCAGCCTCCCCTTCTTTGACAGCAATGGGGAGTTTGCAGGCCTTCAAGTTGGAAAAGTATCGTCGCTATTTCACGAAGTGCGCGATTCTGTTTTAGAGGAAGGCATCCCGCTGGAAACGGCATTGGAGGTCATCACCTCGAATCCCTCACAAGTGCTTAAGCTTTCAAACAAGGGCAGTATCCAATCAGGGAAGGATGCTGATATCGTATTGTTGCAAAAAGAAACACTGGCCATTTCCACCGTAATAGCGAGAGGACAAGTAATGGTAGAAAAGGGTGTACCGCTGATAAAAGGAACATTTGAATGAGGGAGAGAGATTTTTGTCAAATATAGACCTTTTAGAGAAAAATAATTGGCCACTTTTGGAGCGGAAAGGACGTTAAATTTACCCTTAATTAAAAAAACTCAAAGAAGAAGGAATTATTCAATATAAAACAGCTATAAAGGGAACCAAATATTTATATATATAATTTAATAGTAATCATGATATGCAAACGAAATTAAAGATAACTCATATGATAAGATATGATATTGACAAACTTGTTAAAATTATTTTTAAAATTTATTAAGGTATAACCATATGCCGTTGTACTGATCAAGCTTACGATGTGAACAAAGATATAGACACGGAAGAGTTACAATTTTGAAGAGATTGTTCTATTATCAGAAAACACGCAAATATCATTTAAAAGCTATTCGCCTCTTATAGAGAAACGAATGGCTTTTTTGATACATTACCAAAACAGATTTAAGTTTATATAGAATCAGTCTGAATAGCAGTAAAACACTAGAAATTTATTGGAATATAAGCTTCTTATTGTTAGGCCACCCAGCATAAAAAAAGAATCCCAAGATTTAATGAACCTGGTAATTTTTAGCCTTTCTTTCAAAGTGATAATGAAGGCGGTATTCAGCTATTTAATTTGTCCAATCGAAAAGGATATCTTCATCTTCCTTTACCACATCAAAATTTAAGATAAAAAGATCATTATCATAGGAAATTAGCCCTTTAGAACTGCCGCTCCATTTAGTCATTGGCATCGTTGCAATTAATTTACTAACACCCTTTTCATCGTAGTCCCAAAGTTTTCTTGCACCTTTCTCCGAAAAATCAATCCGTTTTCGATGCTCTTTCCCCATTAGGTATTAATGAAAAAATGGAGCTGTATCCTTTGAGGAAATATGTTGGTACCAGTTATCCAGCCCTCTTTGCAGCATTATTGATAATCTTAAAATAGTTATCTTTATGACCTTCAATTGTTTGATGGTAATAAAATAATTATTATGTCTTTGAAAATTAAATGACAAAATGACTACAATAAATCAATAAAAACCATTTGTAAATCCGACAAAAACTCTATTTTTATCTTCTGAAACGCCTATTATTCTCTAAATTATGGTAAATTAATGATAGACATAACGAGGAGATGATTGCGTGAAGATTGAAATAGGTGAATCATTAATGGTCTCTTGGCTGAAGCATAATAAAAAGTGCCAAACAGCTCAATTAAACTGGAAGGCCTCCTCCCAGACCTGGGAGTTACATAACGAAACTACAATTAAAAAGATTATGGATTCCACCAAGAAATTTTTCTACGAAAAATACAAATATAATATCTATAAAAATACTTATATCTTCAATCGGTGTTAAAAGGGAAGGTTGTGGTACGATTTCCTCAAATCCAAACCTTCTCCGTAAAGCAGTATCAAGGAGTGCAATAGAACGGTCAGCCGTATTCATGGTTCCAATGATAAAAAGATTTGGTGGCAGAACAAAAATATCACCGGAATAAGGTAATTTGACGTGTGTCTCATTATCCGTCGTCAACCGCTTATCCTCTTCCAATAACGTAATCAATTCCCCAAACACCTTAGAAATATTGGCACGGTTAATTTCATCAATAATCATGACAAATCGATCGGCTTGGTTGAAATTAAATTTATGATTTTGCTCCAGCGCTTCCAATACTCTGCTTTTTCGTTCTTCATAATCCAGTTTATTTAGAGGTTGTGGCAGACCTGCATAGAGTGCATCGATTACAATTTGCTTAAAAATACCATCTTTTGGAACGAACCCATTTCCGTCTGAGCGCAACCCTTCTATAAAGTCTTCATAGGAATAGGATTGGTGGAAAGTAACAAAGCGAATTTGCCCTTTTTGCTGAAGCTTCTTATAATAATCTTTCAAATTTATTTTCTCTTCCAAATCGTCAGCTGTCATATTATAGATTATTTCCAGCGACTTCGTAGCCAATTGATAGGTCTTCCCTGTTCCCAGTGGTCCATATAGAATCAAATTGGGATTGAAAGCTAATTCTTCATTTTCATAGTTTGGTAAAATCTCTTCAACCTTTGTTTCGTTCGTCACAATCTCCCTTGGTACACTTTCCGTTTTCGTAAACACTAGGTGAATATCCTGCTGCGGCAATTCTGATGTTTTTGTTTCAAATACCGGCAACAGCTGATCCAGCATCATTCTTAATGGTAATTTCGTCAGGCTAGTGATCTTAAGCCAAATTTTTTCACCTTTAGATCGAACCGATTGAAGTTCAATGATTTCTGTTGTGTATGGTAGTTCATTTTCGTTCAAGTAAACCTCTTCAATTGTCGCTTGCCATTCAATCTCTTTTTTGGAGTGATCACAAATAAATAGTTTTGCATGATGTAAGGTTGGCAGGATCTTTTTGCTATTTTCAGCGGTTTCGATTCCCCCAACGACAAATGGATTGCCTATTAATTTCTCTTCCAATTGTTTGATGGAATCGGTTGATTGAAAACATAACAGTGAGCAATCGAGTTTCAAAGTATCGATATACTTTGCTAATTGTTCAGCAACTTGTTTATCAAGCTTTTTATATTCCTTTTGTTGTAATGGTGGATTTAACGCATTTATGTCTTTTACAATTAAGTTTAGAACAGTGGCCGTAAAGACATAAAATTTTAATTCCCTGTTTTCTTCATTAGGGAAGCTTCTATATGTATCTAATAAATCGTTATAGTCATCTGTTTTCTCAAAAATGAGTTTATTGATACTCCGCTCAAAATTATAGGCTATTAAATACTCATTTGGAAACTGCATTGTTTTGACGATGGAGTAGAGGTGGACAAAATGACCTTTTAAATTCTGTGGCATACTAATGTTTTCCAGAACAACTCGATAATCGGTTTGGTTTTTCATTAGATTAAATAAGGAAACGATATCCAATTTTTTCGACTTTATGTTGTTAATCCGATTGTTCGTTCTTACATTATTGTTAATCACTCAAGTAAACGAATCCAAATCTTTCGTGTCTTCATTCGAAAAAGAGGAATCAGAGCTTCGTATCTTATCTATTACTCTTCGAATGGCATTTTTTTTATCATCATCCCAAGGGGCATCATTTACTCTTTGGTCATAATCTTTGTACCAACTGGTGATTTTTTTATATTGTTGGTCATACATATCTTTGTGCTCTTCGATGATTTTCTCAAAAGAAATCCCTTTATACTTGTCAATGATCTGCTGTATTCTTTCCAATTCCCGGTTCCCCACTTTCACTAATAAATTTAGAATATAGTAAATTATAAACTATTTGATCAATTTAGCTTGCCCAAAAATGGTCAACCCCTTGGATTTTAGTAAATAATTTGCCATTTTAATACTTCTTGAAAATGTTAAATCAAATAAAAAGGATTAACCTCATTTGGTTAATCCAACACTTTAGAATGACAGGAATACTTATTTGAAGTAAGTAATTCCTTTTAAGTTTGATTAGTAATGACCAGTTTTTGAATAATCCAGTCTGAACACTCCCTACACAAAAAGCCGTTTTCCTTCTTAAGAAAACGGCTTTCCCTTTTTACCTTTATTGAACGTCAGACTCCAATAAAGGAATCTTCACTTCCACCCCTAATCGAGTAAGTAGTTTTCCTAGTGTTTCAAGTCCTGATTTAGGATTGATTTTGGTTTCAAGATAATAGGTCTCACCCGTTGTCGTAGATTCATAGGTATGTGTTTGCGTAAAGTTTCTATTATCCTTATGAATTGGCTTTAGTGCAATTGCGTAGCGTTTTCCTGCGTCTGTAGAGCCGAGTATAACACCTTCTCTCACCAGTTGATAAAGCGGCAACTTGTGTTCTTCAATCCATTTTATGCCTTCTTTCCAAAGCGAAGAAACACTCTCGCCACGAATGACTGTTTTACTCTCTCCTAGCTTCACGTTTATATATAGTGATTCCCATTTTTTATAACTTCTACTTTCTTGAGCAGAATCCCCTTTTTCAGCCGATACATTATTTTCAGCTGCTTTTGTCTTCAATTGTTCAAATAACTTTTCCATAGTGCCGATCCCAACATTTTCATATTTTGCAAGGATTACAAGTTCTTTTGGCAACTTCCCTACTGTTTCCATTTCATCTTGGTTTAGCTGTCTTAACAGGCTTGGAATTCCGGAGAATTCATCGGAAGTAAGTGAAACTTTTGAAAGTGATTCCGTTACCACTATGTGTTCCGCTTTATAAAAAAGGAACAGTTCACCTGGCCGTTCAAATGTAAGCTGTCTACGGACCTTTTCCTCTTCTATAAATATTTTTAATTCCTCAAAGAATAGTTCATCATTCTTTTCACTATAGCGTTTAACATGTTTGTGCAATCCTTCTAAGTTATTCGGTAATTCACTCATGATTCGTGCTTGCTGCTCCGCTCCTAATCGAATCAAATAGGTTTCTGATTTAAGGAAACGCTGAGGTAAAAGGAAAGCATCGCGAAGAAAGTATGGAACTTCTAACTTTCGGCCTTTATATGAAAGTGTACGAATCGTGGTGAACCCTGGAATTTCCTTTACTTCATTGTAATGTTCAGTCGTCGCCGCAACTTCCATATAGGCAGAATCATCTGTTGTCTTTTGAACAGGATTTCTTAAAAGTTCCTCCAATGATTTTAACCTCAATTCAAGTTCGGTCATATCATAGGATTGTTCCACACCAAGTGATGGATCTTGATAATCGGGAACATTTACATCTACGGGACCGTACACCTCGACAAACCATTTAACAATTTTGTACAATGATTCCCATGACAATAACGCTTCGGAATAGCGGAAGGCTCGTGCATTATGTGCTGCTTGGTTACCTATTTGCCGAACATAATGCAATGCGTCACGGATTTCAGGGATCAAATAACCTTTTTCGTTAAGCATGTCGAGTCGTTCTTTTAAATTTGTCCGTGGGTCATCAAATAACTGTTCAGCTTGTATAACCTGCTGCAAGATGTTTTCAACAAAGACTCTAGAATGTGTCAGCATCGTACGTGGGCTAGTGAAAATACTATTTTCCAGTTCCTTTGCGACCAGCGCTAGTTCTTTTGAAATAGGTTTGAGAAATTGATAGAAGTATGTATGGTTATCCATTTTTGTTCCTCCGGTTTTCTTTTTTATAATGTTAACTTTAGAGCTAATTCTTCCTATCAATCTAAATAATTTCAATTAGATTCACTTGTGGATCTCATTTTGACTTGTTCCGCATTTCGACAATTTACTAATTTAATATTGCTCCGCTAACCAGCTCTAACAATCCCATTCTATCGTAAAAAATCTTCCTTTTGATTCATCTAAATACTCCTTAGAGAGGTTAATGATGTTAACTATCTGGAACTAATATTTTACTAAAATCGACATTTCTATTATACAGAATTCATGTAATAATATGGATATTCAAATAAAAGATTTTTTTAATTTAGGAATTCTGTGGATGATGGTATGTTCATTGAGAAAATGGAGCTTACTAATTTTAAGTGTCATACTAGTGCCCACTATCAATTCGGCAAAACCATTCATTTTCTTGGCGATAACTTTGCAGGAAAATCATCTTTGGGGAGGCTATTGTCTTTTGCTTATTTGGTATGACGAAGCATGGATATAAAGGGTACGTAAAGGATTATTTGCAAGAAGAAAAAACCTCGATGAAGGTTCAAGTGAATCTTCTTTTGGACGATCAGGAATACATAATTTCAAGGACCATAAATACAAAAGGAACTACTTTGGCTTTTATAAATGATGGGGCAGTAATTAGGAGCGGTAAAATCACGCCTAACACAAACTTCCATATACCAAACGTATTTAAGACTGATCCATAAAAAAACTTGGTGTCAGCAACCAAGTTTTGAGTACTTCTAAATAAAATATTTTTCGAAAAAAACTTACTATATTCTCTATTTAGTTACGATAAATCTTTCACTGTAATTTTTTACTCATGTTATACCAAATGGCTCCACCATGCTTTGAACTTGAAACACCGATGTTGAGGTATCCATGTTTTTCATAGAAGCGAATAAGGTTCTCTTTACAAGTGAGTGTAATCGTTTCACGGTTTTTCTTTCTTGCTTCTTTTTCAAGATGAGCAAGTAACGCTGTTGCAACACCTCGTTTTTGAAAATACGGGGACACTGCTAATCCTAAAACGCTTTGATGACCTCCAGACGCTGGATTTGCTTTGAGATCGCTAAATAAATCATCTGTAATGAATGCTTTTTCAATAACTGGTCCATTGACTAAACCCACAATCATACCATCCTCTTCTGCTACAAAAAAACTATCAGGTATAACTTGAATTCGCTTTTCAAATGCTTCTCTCGTCGCAGCCTCTTCTTTCGTAAAACAAAGCTGTTCGATGGCTACAAGCTCAAGTAAATCTTCCATTTTTACGTTTCGAATTTTCACCATTTCCATCATTCCTCCAAATTGTACCCTACACCTAAACCTATATAAGTTCATCCTAATTTATTGACATGAATTTGTATAATATCTTGATTTAGGCAATGAATATACAAGCTGAAATCGAAAAGAGAGTTGGATGAGCTTACAGGGATTTATGGAATGTCTTGATTGATTTTACCAGCTCCAATGAATATGATTCCATAACGATTATTGGCATAAATTTCATTTTGCTCTTTTACTTTTTTTAAAAATAATACGAGTAATTTTATCTATATTTGTAAGTTTTTACAAATTATTTACTCTACTTCCATATTGGATTTACATCACCCTATTAGACTATAAATCGGTAGTTACTATAATAATTTAATAGGAGATGAACAAGTTGGATAAAAAGGCAAAAATTCTAACAGCCGTAAGTACAGTAATTCTAGGTTCTATTATTGGGTTAACCTCTATATTAAACGCAGTACCGCAGAAGGCAAATGCTGATGAAGGTATTGGAAAAGATGAAGGTAAGGATGAAAATGTATTGTTGACTTTTTCTACAGTTGGTGATTCACGTGCGGATGCTGCGCAACCTAACCTAACAGCCCAAGATAAACTTTGGCTGCAAAACACGAAGGCCCTTTCTCGTATCACAAGGGAAGTTCAAGCGCAAAAATCGAACCTGTTTATTTTCAATGGAGATATGATTATGGGTTATACCAAGAATTCAGATGCAAATGTATTAAATCGGCAATATGCTTACTGGCGAGGATTAGTTGCTAATATGTTTGAAACTGGTACATATGTGGTTCCTGTTCCAGGAAATCACGAGGTCCAGGACAAATACAAAGATGCGAATGGGAATACAGTTAAAAAGGCGACCCAAGCGAATGAAGATACTTGGAGAGCCAATATGGGCGATATCATTATGGATACACTTCGCTTTAAGCAAATTGAACGCGTGGATATCCAAAACTGGGATATGAATAATCACCCTCAAATGGGTGCCAACAATATCTCAACCGACCAAAAGCAATTGTCCTATTCCTTTGATTTGAAAGGATCTCACTTTGTGATTATCAATACTGACCCAGTTGGAAACGACAGCCATGCACCAATTGAATGGTTGAAGCAGGACATGGCAAATGCGAAGAAAAATGGTGCTAAGCATATCTTCGTTTTTGGTCATAAGGATGCATTCCCCTATGTAGCTGACACTAATACCCCTCCTTCTGCAGACGGACTAGATGCTGATCCAACAAGTAGGGATGAATTCTGGAAAGTCATTGAAGATAACAATGCTACCTATTTCTGTGGTCACGAACATGTTTTCAATGTAAGCCGGCATGGAAGCGCCTATCAAGTATTGGTTGGTTCCGGCGGCAGTCCATTTGAGGTAACCACCCCTACCGATAACCCAACAGACCGTATGTATGCATGGGCAACTGTAAAGGTTTATAAAAATGGTAAAGTTCAAGTAAACTGCTACGGATTCGACGAAAATTACGGGAAAACAAAATTAATTAAAAGCATTGAGCTTTAATCGAAAAAAGGGTCAGTTCCCAGCAGGACTTTCCCTTTTTTACTTTCCATCAGAGGCGGTTTCAGATCCGTGTAGCTCGTACTACTATCCTTATAATTCAGGTCGGCAAAAGATTGTTTCATATTTTTAACGAAAAATTCTTTATTCCCCTTCGAAATGTCTAAAACGGTACGTATATATTCCTTTGTAAACTCTAAGCGCTTCACTTCTGATTGATAGTCTTTATGGCCACGGACAGACACTTGATCTTTAGCACTCATCCTTGTCACCTTTATATGCAATTTTGCAAGCGTGGGATAATTGATTAAACAATTATTTTATACCCGTCAAGTTTAACACTATGATAAAATCCATCCTTTAAATCGCAAGGATGGATTTTTTATACGCTTTCCTTTTATTACCTTTTTGTTAATTCATATAACGATATTCCCTCAAACTATTCAAAATAGATATTTCCTGTAATAGTTCTTCACCAATATTCGTTTCTCTTACCTTTTTTCTCACGAGTTCTTTATCCACTAATCTTTTTACAGTTAATACATCCGTACCGTTACATAATACATCTTCTTTTGAACGAAAATGTTTATGAGCAACCAATTGCATACCGTAGGAATTATATAGTAAAGTGTATCCTGCAATACCTGTTACAGATTGATAGGGTTTTGAGAAACCACCATCGATTACAATCATTCTTCCATTCGCTTTAATAGGATTCTCTCCCTCAATTTCTTTCACTGGAGTATGGCCGTTTATAATATGACCCTGCTCAGGGTCGAGATCAAATTCAGCAAGGATTTTTTTGCAAATTTCTACCTTCTCACGTAAATAATAGTAAGGGTTCTTTCTCTCCTTATGCGTTTCCTTCTCCTTAATAAAGTACCTTTCAAAGGTGGTCATCTCTCTTTTCCCAAAGAGGGATGAGTATTCTCCGGCCCATAAATACCAAACCATATCTGTCGCTAGGTCATCTGTCATTTCCGGGTGTTCAAAAGCATGTCGTAAATAATATTCAAACGTATCAAGTAATTCACGGCCTGCACACGTTTTATTTCCAATCGTCATTTTATCCATACTTCCTTCTTCATCTAAAGGAATACAACCATGAATTAACAAGTTACCGTTATATTTCAAATAAAGGCTGCCTTTTTTCATGAGGAATTTCATATGTCTAGCCAGCTTTTCGGAATGCTGAACTGAAAATAACAATTTTTCTATCACTTGTTTTTCCTCATCTAATAATTGATCCGGCTGGTTTGGATTCACCGTTGAAAAGCAGCTATTTTCTAGATGGTAGGTTTTCCTATGTAGCCTTATTTCGTTCTTTTCATAATCAATTTTCTCAAGTAATCGCCTTTCTGACATATTAAAATACGGGCGCCTGTTTATAATAGGGATTTCCAGTTTGAATTGAATCATGGCAATCGCTTGATGAATTTTCGTAATTTGCAGTTGTTCATGATCAGATAGTTTTTTATCGGAATGGACCTTAGGTCTAAAAGCTGGATTGTCTTCATAGTACTTTTCCGCTAGATTCAGTAATGGTCTAAGATTGATTCCATATACGTCTTCAATAATTTCCAAATTGTCGTATCTAGCACAAATACGAATAATATTAGCCAGACATACCTTTGATCCAGCGAAGGCACCTAGCCATAGGACGTCGTGGTTTCCCCACTGTATATCAACCGAATGGTAACCGATCAGTGTATCCATAATTTTATCGGGTTCGGGTCCACGATCATAAATATCACCAACTACGTGAAGATGGTCGACAACTAATCTCTGTGTTGTATAGGCAAGACCAATGATGAGTTTATCAGCCTGAGCTAAGGAGATAATCTGCTGGACAATTTTTGAATAATAATCGTCCTTATTTGTGGAATCATCTTTTTTGTAGAGTAGCTCTTCAATTATATACATAAACTGATTCGGCAAAGCTTTACGTAACTTAGAACGTGTGTATTTGGAGGAGGCAAAAGAAATGAGCTTAATCATTCGCTCAATGATTTCTGCATACCATTGGTTTAATTCTCGTTCATTACCGATATGATTTTTTATTAACTGCAGTTTTTCCTCTGGATAGTAAATTAATGTTGCAAATTCATTCCTTTCGTTTTCAGATAAGCTATGTTGAAACAGGTCATTGATTTTCTCTTTTACCTTCCCTGAACCATTTCTTAATACATGTTGAAAGGCTTGATACTCACCATGTAAATCACTGACAAAATGTTCAGTCCCCTTTGGTAGATTTAGTATAGCTTCGAGATTAATAATTTCTGTTACTACTTTTTCTGCACTATCATATTTTTGGGCCAATAAATCTAGATATTTTGCGTTCAAAGATATGTATCCCCTTTCAAAATTGACTGTGTATTCTCCTTTTAACCAATTTCATTCATCTATTATAAGGGATAAATAAAATTTTTTTATATCTTAATACATATTTTTATAGTCTTTATTTGTAACGAAGTTAACCGTACCTTGCGGAAAACCTATGTCATATGTGCTGTAGTTGTAATTTTTTTTAGGGCTTGCCTCACGAAAATACAGTCACGTTCTCCCTTCATTTCTAGCAAAGAATGCCAGTGATGCGCTGTGGGCTATGATGGTTTATTTTGGATTTCGCTTCCTACTTACAAGGAAACACATCCTTCTTAGCATCTTGTTCAGTTTATTGCTTAGCTTTGGCTAGTTCATTTATTTATTTCAGAACATATCTTTAATTTATTAATTAAGCAGTGTTAATCACTTTCCTTTAATGTGTAAAATGAATTCAAATCCTACCGGTTTCAACCTTTCACCTGCAAAACAAAAAACACTCACAAACGTTGATTAAACGGTGTTATGCGGTTTTATCTAATAACATTTACTGGATGTAAGAAGGAATCGATAACAATAACCTGGAACAAGGTACTCAAACAGTTTTAAAGTTTGCTTGCACCTGTTTTTATAGTATCTTCATGTATCCTCAAGTACTGATAAATCAAGCTTTCTTGCTTCCTAGTGTTTTCTTGTGATTTGTAATTTTTAAAATGTGGGCACCAAGCATGGCACCTTTATAAATGTAAGAAAAATTTGGTAACGGTAGTTCATAAACATAATTATTCGTGATATCAAATGTTTCACCACTACTTTTTTTAATACAAAAAAAATCCCACCTTCCATATAGAAAGTGAGCTTTTTACAATCCTTGATTTTATCATTGTTTCATCATACCTGAACTACTTCAGTTCCCTGGTAAATTCGAAATGCTGGAACAATTGTGTCCGAAACAATTTCTTTTCCTTTTTCGCGAATGAAGTCCAATTTATAATAGGCATCAAATCTTTGGCTAATTTCCGTTTTCACAAGTTCGGGCGGAGTGACGACGATGAATTGGAACTTCAGTTTTTCGGCAACAGAGAATATCGGGTCGAGGACGTGTGCCGACGCAGCTTGTCCGAACGGATTATCACAGACTAAAGGAACCCAGCTTTGATCTGTTTCGTTTTTAACTGATAATAACATCATCATCATAACCATTCGGGCTGATAGCTTTTGTCCTCCGCTTCCATCGGATTTTGTCTTTGAACCTTGATTAATTGTCTGCCAGGTTGAATAATGTTCTCTTTGCGGTTTCCCGTACATAAAGGCATTATCCGTTCGCATATTATAGACGAGCAACTCAGGATACCGATTTCGTAGCGATACAAACAAAATTTGCTCATCACTAATGAGTTGTTTTATTTCTTGGTCTACGGCTTGATTACTACTATCAATCACATCAAATTGTTTGGTAATTTTGTTAATGGCAGCGACAAAATGCTGCTTCAGCAGCGGCTCGATATCTTCAGCCTTTTTAGGCAAAATGTCTTCTTTTAGCTGGACAAGGGGAAAGTTTCCTCGTTCATTTTTTAGCTTCATTTTTGCAATCATGGAACGAATCGCCTCTGAAATACTCATGACCTTCATGCTGGCACGGCTTGCCCAAAAGTTTTGAGCCTTTTCTGCCCTTTCCTTGTCACGTTCTAATTGTTCCAATCCACTTTGAGAAAAACGCTTCATATTTTGAACGATGCTTTGAATATGCGAATAATGCCTTGTATCCATATGATCTAATGTTGTTAATACTTCATTTTTAAAACGAATCTCCCAATCTTTTCCTTCAATTGTTAGCTTTAAATTACGCAAGCATTGCTCGATTTTTGCATGTTTCTCTTGGCCATCTTCCTGTATCGCTTGATGCTCTTCACACCAGGATAAGATACAAGCTTTTCCTTGACTCTTAACTTTTTCTAAATCCGTATCCGTAAATACTGCCGCTTCCTCCTTAAGGATAACGGATAGTGTTAACAAATCCCCTTCATAACCAGTAATGTTCGATTCTGTTTCTTTTTGGCGCTTTTCAGCCTGCTTTATTTCCTCTATCGTTTTTTTCGTTCGGTCTTTTATTTCGACTTCCTTTACTTCTAAGTCAAAGTCTTCCCATTCTTCAGGCTGTTTTTCATGTTTTGCTACTTTTTTACCTGACTTGTCACGTTGGTCGGTCGCATGCTTTAGTGACGTTTCTGCCACTGTTACAGCCGTTCCTTGTTCCCGTTCTTCTTTTTCCGCTGCTTTCGCTTCCTTCTGTGCCGTTTGCAGCATATTTTCTAATATACTAATTGGTTCATCTGGTACCGGAGCTTTATTCCATTCGTTGTTATGCGTATCAAGTTTTTTCTGTAATTTCCTTTGCTGCTTTTGTTCTGTTTCTTTTCTTGCTTGGATAACCAGTAATTCTCTAGCCTGTTCTTCTTTTGATTTTTGAAGCTGTACTAACTCTATAATGCTTCCATTTATCTCTTCTAATAAATGTGGTGATAAACGTGGTATTTCTTCACATTGCTCCGCTTTTTCATCAGTAGGAAATGCCGCTGTTTCAATAAAGACGGCGATCTCCTTTATATTTTGTTCGTTTGTAAGCTTCCATTCTAAATATGTTTGATTCCATTGGTTTTGTAGTTCAACAATATTTTTGTGCTCTTTTTCTATTTCTAACTGTTTATTGACCAAAGCTTCCTTTTGTTTCTCTTTTTCTAGTTTCACCCGTTTATTCTCTAGATATAGTGTTTTTCCTTGGTCAAATTCCTCTAAGGTTTCCACATCTCTAGTAAGCTTTTCTATCTTTCGAATTGCCTTTTGCCGCTGCTCTTTTAGCTGAAGCTCCAATTCTTTCTCTTTTTCCTGTTGTATGGTGATTTCTTGTAATTCGGTTTTCTTAGAAATAAGAGCCTTCTGTTCCTGAATCAAAGCTTTCTCGAGATCAATACAAAGCTCACTTGATATAAACCGATCAATTTCTTTTAAAATAAGGCGTAAGGAAGTTTCTGTTTTTTCAATTTCAAAAAGAGTATCTTTCTTTTCTTCTATTTGTTTAGCAATCTTTATTTTCCAGTCGGTAAATAGATTTTTATCACTTAATAGCTCTTTCTCCGTTCCATTAATGATTACAAAGGATGGCAATTGATTTTCGCTGTTCATTTCTTCACGCATGAAAATCGGAACAGGACTTTTAAACATTCTTCCTGAAAGAACCTGCTGATTAATTTTTTGCCATTGCTGCCCGCTAACGACCACCCCATATGGGAGAAGTGGATTTGCCATAAGGTGGTTCGCCATTTCCTCTGCACGTAGAGATTGGAGAAATTGAGTTCCATAAAACACATCAATGCCTGTCTTTTCATCGATCCATTGCTTTAATTCTTTCACATCTTTATTAGGAATCCAGAAGTGCTCATCATTTAAGGAATGATCCAGTTGTATTTCCCAAAGGTCTTTTTTAATTTGTTCACCTTGTTCTCTATTACTTACTAGTATCTCTTCAATCTGTATGGCATATTTCGAAAGTAGTGCGTGTGTGAACGGTGCAGTGACATTATCTAATAATCCATGGAGCCTATCTAATAGTTTTGTTTCTTTTGGCTTTTGCTCTTCAATTGCAGCCTTTAACTCTTCGCATTTTTCTTCTGAAAACTGAATCGATTGACCGAGCGTACCATGTGACGTGGCAAGTTGATTTTGCCGACCATTAGATTCTTTCTCTTTTGCTTGAAGCTCTTCAAACAAGGCCTTTTTATCATCAATTTGCTTAGAAAGAAAGTCAATAAAGCCCTTTAAGTCATAGGTTATACGGTCGCCAAACTCTTTGATGAGCGCTTCTTCCTTAGAGTCAAATGTATGGATTTGAGTATATAAAAAATCAATTTCAGTACTAAGCTGAGCAATCTCTTTTGTCTTTTGTTTATCATGTTGCGACAGTTCGTTTCCTTTTTTCTTTAAAAACTTTTGATATCCCAAATACTGCTTTACAGCTTCTTGTATGGATAGATAAGAATGCTCCCATTGCATTTTAGCTTCTTTTTTGATTTCATCCATTCTTTGATTCACTTGCTCTAAGCCACTATTTTGTTCTAATGTCGCTATCTGCTGTGCAAGAGTGTTAATACTTTGTTCGTTTTCACTCCACTCTTTCAATAAAGTCTGAAAGGCTAGCTGTTCTTTTCTTTCCTGTTTCTCCTGAACGATTGCTTGAAAGGAAGTATGCTTATTCCTTTCTTCTACTAATTTCTTCTCCCAATCTAGTACCTCTCTATGAGCTATGGCGTAGTCTAAGTTGTCTTTTTGAAAGCGTAAATCTGCTTGTATAATCTTTAATTTTTCAATGTCTTTCTCTAAAGTAAGCAGCCTTTCCATTTCCGATTGCTTCAAATGCTCTAAAGCTCCAAGCAGTTGTCTTCCAACCTTAATACTGCCATTAACAATTTCTTTATGCTCTATACCTTTTGCTAGATTCTCTTCAAAAGGGACAATGTCTTCTAAAAATTCCTTATGTGCTTGCTCTCTTTTTAAGAGAACAGGCAAATCCTTCGCGATACTTGCCTGACTCTTGAAAATCTCCACAAGATCGTTCTTTTGATGTTCCGTCCGATTCAAGACTTGGCTAACAGTAGGAATGATTCGTTTTTGGAACAGGGAATGATCATCCTCAGCTCCCTCAAAGAATTTCCCAACGCCGCCTTCATCCTTGTTAATGTCCTTCATAATATCCCAGTCTTTACGGTTAATTCCGTATGTATCAAGAATGCGATAGTGCTTCTTCGTATCTCGGTAAACGTCATATCCATTCCATTTTAAATAGTCCTTCAAGCTTTCGGTGTCAGCAACCTCATCATTTTCATAGAGTGGAATATGCTCAAGCGATGCCTCTTCCTTTCGTTCAAACTCTCTTGTATAAAAGGTAATATTAGGGAGAATCTTCGCTTCCTGTTCCAAAGTTTTGCTTTCATTTCCACTTTCTTCACTCATTGAAATTCGCTGTTCGGCTGAAAACATTCCACCAGTCACCAGATGCCGGCGGTCAGAACCGTCCAATTCCCATTGAATGAGAACATGAAAGGTATATGGAATAAATTGCTCTTTATTATTAAAAAAGAACTGCTGATAATAACGATTGTTTTGTTTTCCCCATGAGGTACCAGGTTTAAGTATTTGAAAGATTGTTTGAAGGAATACACCTTTCCCACCCCCATTCATCATCGCAATGAGACCATTTGTTGATGTCTCCTCATTATGGAAGTTAAAAGTGGTATCTTTATATTGCTTTTGCATGCCATCATACTTTAGGCCAACAATTCTAATTCGATGGATTTTCGGCATGCTCATCCTCCTCTGTAGTCATTAATTTTTTAAATAATTCATAACGATCATAATCGTGATACAGGTATTCAATTCGCTCAAAAAGCTCAGTTTTGGGAATCACCTTTGGAATATCATCCCGATCAAGAATAACGATCAAGCCCTCAGTCTCTAATAAGCGCATAGCACTGGCAATTAAACCGATTCTGGTTCGTCTATTGGCTTTTTTAAACCCATAATCTTCCGTGTCTACCTCCATGTATTTCCATGTTGTCACAACTTCCTTCATATCGATTCGTTCTTCTTCTCCGAAGGCGGGTTTAGCTTTAAGTAAGCTATCCCAATTCATCATGAGATCGTTGACTTGCCGTTCTAATGCGTAGTAGCTAATCCCTTCCCGTTTCGTTCGGATTTTTGCAGCCTGGTTGCGGTCTATTGCTGCTAAAAAAGACATAATGACAACGCTAATAAGATGAAAGTGCTTTTTCGTTTCGATTTGCTTATGCTTCTCCTTCAAATGTGTAAAATTTGTAGCAAAGACCGAGCCGGTTGGCTGGACAACTAAATGGATCCGCTTTGGCGATTCAATGATATATGTACCTGATTCGTCTGCTAATAATAGGACAGTCTGTCTTACTTCCGGATCAAAATACGTTTGGAAGTGTTCGCTATTTTCGTCGATTACTTTATCTTTTAATAACGAAAAATAGACAGCTGATGCTTTTTTGATTGATTCTGCATTCATCATTTCTCCTCCTGTACACATATCTTAAAAGGGGTAATTTTCATTTGATACCATAGGAATGGCTCCGCTCGATGATCAAACATGGTAAAGATTTTCAATCCTTCAAACTCTTGAAATTGCGGATATTCCTTCATTAGTTTATAAAGAAGGATTTCCCTCTCGTCACTTAATGTTTCTTCCTTCCGATGCAGCACTTGAACCTTCAGCGGCTTTTTATCAAACATCATCCATAAATCAATCGTTTCAGATTCTTCAAACCATAAATCCTGCACATCTAATGGAAGCGTCGTTAAATCAGCTAACGAAAACTCTCCATATGTTTGTAAATATTGAAAAACATAACTCCATGCCTTAATTACAGAGTCCCAGTTCGTCACTCGCAGACGAGTAATGCTTTCTTCTGCCTCTTCTTCGATTACAGCATCTGTTAGTTGTTTTTCATCAAATTCTTGTTCACCCCAAATCCAATCCAGCGGTAAAATAAATTCATTTTCCGGTGAAAATAAAGGAGAAAGTACTCTTTCTATAGAATCGAAACGATGAAATCCTTCCTTCATTAACCAATTTTCATAAAGATGTTCTCGAAATGAAACCAGGCTGGTTTCCCAAAATAACGAAGGGTTTTCCGCTTTTAATTTCATCTCATATGAGATATTTTGAATAACAAGCTTGGCAAAACGGTCATGCAATTGCCTTGTATGGCCAATTTTTTCTTGGAGAAGAATCAATTCTTTCTGAATATAATCATCTTCTTCATTTCTACGTTTCGTTTTTTCTATCATGCTAGTAATAGTCCGGAAGTGGTTTTTTTCTTCTTCAAATTGCTTTTCAATTTCAACACGATTGTCGGCCCTTTGCCATTCTTCTTCAATTAATAAGATTTTAGGATTGTTAATCATTTCCTTTTGAAAGGTGAATTCTTTTGCCATTAAGCGGTTTACGCGTGAAATGAGGTGATCGAGGTTTCGAGTAGCTTTTCTAAAATTACCATTTTTAATCAGCTGCATACTATAGAGTTGTTCTATCGTTATTGAGAATTCCTCAGCCATTTCCCTGCTCATAAAAATCATTTCCTGAGAGACATCTGTGAGTTTATAAACAATCGATCCACCCATCTCTAAATTCGTATATAATTCATCCATCATGACATATCGGAATGTTTGCGTTTCCCATGATTGTCTTATTTCATCGTAATATAAGGCTTCAAACGGTTTACTATACTCTTCTTTTCCCTGATATAAAAGCCCGCTTGTAATCCGTTCAATTTGCTTATCGTCTGCTAAAAGCTTCATTTGCTTAATGGAATCCTCTACCATATACTTGATATCTGATTTGCGTCTAGTATCATCATCATTTAATTCTCTATAAAAGATTGTCAAGAGCACTTGCATGAGAATCGTTTGGATATGAGGCTTCAGCTCTCCTACTTCCATTCCCCTGCCAAGTTCAAACAATGGATTTAATCTTTGCATTCGCTGGGCGAAACCTTCCCATGATTCGTTCACATCCATCTCCTCCATGTTTCGATTGTTAAGACTTCTTGAGGGATTCGTTTATTTTCCTGCCATAATTGCTCTAATAACGCTTTCTCATCTTCAGTAAACCATTGCAAGAATAAATCACGGTATTTGAGGTTTTGTGTTTGACCCATTTTCTGGTCATTCCTTTGCTCTAGACATTCGAGCATTTTTCGATAAATTTTTAAGGCAGGCTGAATACAGCAATCCGGATATTTTTCTATAAGCCGTATGATGATACCGTATCCTGCGGCATCAATATCTCCTGCGTAGTAGAAAAGATAGGATTTTGGCGGAAACATCCGAAAGAAAAAGGAAAAGCTCCGTTCAATTTTTGTGCCTTCACCATAAATGATTAGTTCAGGTTCATAATCGAGTTTATTCGCTTCCAATAATTTAATGGAAGTATGAAAGAAAGATAGATTTTCGACGATTAGTACTCTCTGAATATCTTTCATTTCTTTCCCTTGTTTCATCCAAAATACAAAAGGCTCCCCATAGTTCACCATTTTTAGTTGGTCTTCTACTATTCCAATTCTAGCTAAAAAGCTTTTTCCATCAGGAAAGCTATCACTATCAATTAAAAATTTTTCATGGCCAAAGAGCTCCAGGCTTCTTTCTTCTATTGATACGATTTCCCGTTCCTGACTGGATTGGAGAAAATTATATAAATTCTGGATTCGATTCCATTCGTCTTTCGTTTGCCATTCGGGATGCCGTTCATAATAGGAAAAATCAAACTGATCACTTAATTTCATCATCTCGAGACGATCCCATTTGTCAGCCTGAACTTTTATATTTACCCAGTAATATAAGGCAAGCGCTGGTGTTCTACCATTGTATTGATTATTTTGAATAGGGATAAGTTGTCCTTCAGCTTGCAATGTTTCTATTGCACGAAAAAACAAAGAATAACCGTCCATTTCAAAATAATCATCCAATAACTTGCGTAACTGAAGTTCTAAATCATTAATATTTATTTTCTTTTTCTGTTTAGGGTGTTGAATATCTCCAATAAAACCTCTCACCCGTGTTTCAATGACATCGATTGTACTCACCTACTTAAATCTTCTTAGTATCATGAATAGACTCCTAATACCCATTTTGGGCATCCTTATATTATAAACTAGTTGTGTTATTGTTGGTAAATGAATTTTTCTTAAAAGAATTGTAGAATGCAAATGAACCAACACGATCGTCACGGAAGTTTGAAATTGCACTATACATAAACAAAAAAACCGCATCAGTGAAAAAATTCACCGTGCGGTAAGTAATGATTACGGTTGGCGGGACTGCGTGGGAATCGAACCCAACAGACCTGGCACGCAGGTCTCAAGCAGTTTTGAAGACTGCGGAACACCACACGTGACTTTTTATTTGAGAATTCCTCTTCACCCACCTATTATCCAATATAAATACTTTAATTTAAAAGCTTAATCAATTATTAAGCTCATGTATTTGCTGTTAGTTATCTAAAAAAGACTGTCAAGAATTTCTCAACAGTCCATTTGTTTATAATTGTTTTGTTTTTCTCATCTATTATCAGTGCTAAAACTAACATTAGTTATTCTTCATTTTTTACAAAAGTATATTTATTTACACCTGAATCCTCTGTTATAAAAAATCCTTTTTTAGATATGTTTAAAGAGTTATTTGTATTATTTGAATTTTTTCCCTGTATTTTTTCGGCATTTCGTCATTTATTTTGAAATGCACTTTCTTTCATTTCTATTAATATAGTATGTCCATTTGTGATTGGCTTACTTCTCTTGTAATCAGCGTTCCTTCTCTAACGCGTTTCGTTTTTTCCTAATCGCCATGGTAGCTATGGTTTGTTGTTTGGAAAACACTTGATGGATGATCAATTTTACCTCCCACCTTCAAAGTGCGATAGTTTCTATAAATTAAGGGAAAAATCCTTTAATAATTTCCACATGAATTGTCTCAATTTGTTCGCGAAGTTTATTCTATATAAAAAAAGTCCCAAGCGGAGTATAATCACTTGGAACCGATGAATTAAAAAGGTAAATCTTCATCATCTAAAAAGGAACGCATATTGTTTTGGTTTTTCAATTGCCTTGTTTTCTCCTCATTTTTCTCTTCCATTTGCTCTCTGGTAATTCCATATGGAAAACCATTTGAAGTATAACCCGCAACAAAATAAAAGGTTCCATCATCATCAAAAATTTCTTCTTGTACTTTTTCGCGTTTTCTTCTTTCTTTTTGTTTTTGCCTAGCTATCAGTGATTGATGCACCTGTTCTTTATAAGACTGTTTAAATTTGTATCCAAGCAGCTCCAACTCATTAATTGCACACTGTAGGTCTACACCAAACCAATTACTATAACCTTTTGCGATATTTTTTCCATTGTACTGCTCGGCCCATTTCTTGGCATTTTGAAGCCGCGCATTCCGATTATATCGTTTTCGTCTAGGTGTACTGCTCGACTTATTCTTACTTTTTGCCATCATTATTCCGCTCTTTTACTCAAATTTGATATTTTCATTCTAAAGTTATTTTACTATTTATTCTAGACCAAAAGCTTATTCATCTTCGTCTTCATCGTGGACCCATTCAATTGTGTAATAAGAATCCACTAACGCTTCATAAAACCCCCAGCCTGTTCCGTCTGCATTGGACAGAACGCTACTTAATCTACTAGAAAACTCTTTGTATAATTCTTCCTTCTTATCACATTCAATGGCTACTTGATCAAACATTTTCACCATACTGGAGTAAAAACCTTCATCTATATCGCCATATGAACAAGTAAATTTGACACCCTGTTCGACGTAGAAAAGCATAAGGTCAACCGTTCGTTTCTCATCATTTGTTGCCTTTTTGAAAGCAGTAATCTCTTTTTTTGCTTCTGCTAATCGAAGCTTCCCGTGTCCCCGATCAGGAAAAAATTCATTTTCTATTTTTTTTCGTGCCTGTTTAAAAAGAACTTCAATGGCTTCGTCACCTAGAAATTTACTGGATAAGTAGTTTTGAACCTCTTTGTTTGCCTTGAACATTTCTACAACCAGCTCGATCAAGTCCTTTTGCTCATATTCCTTTAACTGTTTTTTTAAATCGGTAATTTTGATTTTCACAGGAGTCCTCCTATATTATACTCTTTGAATTTACCATCGAATTTACGGTACAATTGAATTATACAAAATTATTTAGAGGTTATTAAATTGGATTATAATCTATTGTTAAAAGAATTAGAGCTTTTAAAAAAAGAAAATAAGTATTTAAAAAAGCTGTTATCCAATATGATGCATCAGCGAGAGGAAACAACGGAAATCTCCAATGGAGAAAAAATAATTAGTAATAGATCGTTACCTGAAGAAAAAATCAACCTTTTTAGAAGTTTATTTAAAGGTCGAATGGATGTATTTGCTTATCGATGGGAGTCTAAGGATGGGAGAAGCGGTTACACCCCGGCATGTGATTTGGAATGGCAAAAGCCGCTTTGTCAGAAACCATTGATTAAATGTTCCGCTTGCCAACATCGTAAATTATCATCTCTTACCAATCAAGTACTGTTTAATCATCTTAGTGGAGAAAAAACAGTAGGACTATACCCTTTACTTCAGGATGAAACGTGTTTTTTCCTTGCGTTCGATTTCGATAAACAAAACTGGCAACAGGACGTTTTAGCATTTGTCAGTGAATGCAAAAATGTAAAAATACCCGTTTATATTGAACGCTCAAGGTCCGGCAATGGTGCACATGTATGGATATTCTTTTCCGAGAAAATCCCAGCAGCTTTAGCAAGAAAACTCGGGATGCAGCTTCTAACGAAAACGCTTGAAAAACGGCATCAAATTGGGATTGACTCCTTTGATCGAATGTTTCCCAATCAGGATACTCTTCCGAAAGGAGGATTCGGAAACCTAATCGCTTTGCCGCTTCAGCTTCATTCCAAGAACGAAGGAAAAAGTGTATTTGTTGATGAAAACTTTCTTCCATTTGAAGATCAGTGGCTTTACTTATCTTCTATTGAAAAAATAAGTAAACAGGATGTTTTATCAGCTCTAAATAAACTGAAACAAACGAAAGTGAAAGATACTGGAATTACGGAAACTACTCCAAAGAAAATCAAGGTATTTATAAAAAACGGACTATTTATAAAAAAAGACGGAATTCCTTCCTCTATTTTTTCCAAGATGATTTTACTTGCTACGTTTAAAAATCCTGAATTCTATAAAGCACAGTCCAAGAGATTGTCAACCTATGGGATGCAAAGAGTAATTAGTTGCTATGACGAAGATTCTGAACATCTAATACTTCCCCGTGGCTGTTATGAAGAATTAGAAAAGCTATTAAAAGAAAACTTGATTGAACCGGAAATAGTTTGTGATTCATTTGAAGGAGAAACCATCCAAGCAAACTTTAATGGACAATTGACATCCCAGCAAGAAGAAGCTCTTTTAGCGTTATTAAAGTATGAAAATGGTACATTAGCAGCATCTACTGGTTTTGGAAAAACGGTTACAGCATCGGCACTTTTAGCCAAAAGAAAAACAAATACCTTAATTATTGTCGATCGAACCCAACTCCTTCAACAATGGGTGGAAAGTTTATCTGTTTTTCTCCAAAAGCAACCTCAAGAAATAGGACAAATTGGTGGTGGTAAAAAGAAAATAACAGGACAGATTGATGTAGCAACCAGACAAAGTCTAAATTCTAAAGGTGAGTTAAAATCCTTTATCACTCAGTATGGTCAGATAATTGTTGACGAATGTCATCATATCTCTGCTTATAGTTTTGAGAAAGTGTTAAAAAAAGTTCGTGCTAAGTATGTGTATGGCCTTACTGCTACACCTATTCGGAAGGATGGGCTGCATCCAATTATTTTTATGCAGTGCGGGCCAATACGCTATAAAACGGATGCAAAAACCCAAGCGAAAATTCGACCATTTTCGCATAAATTAATACCCAGATATACGAATTTCAGATCCAGTTCACCTGATATTCAAAATGTCTATCAGTCAATCTCTAAAGATGAACAACGAAATCAATTACTGTTTGATGATGTATTGAATGAATTAGAAAAGGGCCGCTCCCCTATTATTTTGACAGAAAGAATTGAACATCTAGATCATCTTCGTAACCAATTTAAAGGTTTTGCAAAAAACATTATTATTCTAACAGGGAATATGAGTAAAAAAGAGCGAAAGTTAGAAATGGAACGTCTGGAAAAAATACCTGATAACGAAGAACGGCTAGTAATTGCTACAGGAAAATACATTGGCGAAGGATTTGACGATCCTCGTTTAGATACCTTGTTTTTAGCCATACCAATATCATGGAAGGGCACCCTTCAGCAATATGTAGGTCGTTTACACCGTATTCATTCAAACAAGGAGGAGGTTAAAGTGTTTGATAATGTTGATGAGCACGTCCCTGTTTTAAAAACAATGTTTGAAAAGCGTCTTAGTGGATATAAGTCAATGGGCTATATCATGGAAGGAAAAAAAGAAAATATCAACAATGAACAAATGAAATTTTTTTAATGAGGGGTGCCTGTCACACCCCTCGATAATTCAAAAAAGCTTGAAACGTTATACATAAACGTTTCAAGCTTTTATTCTTGCTGTTGCCACACCTCGTTTTTGAAAATATGGGAACACTGCTAATCCTAAAACGCTTTGATGACCTCCAGACGCCGGATTTGCTTTTAGATCACTATATAAATCATCTGTAATGAATGCTTTTTCAATATCTGGTCCATTGACTAAACCCACAATCATACTATCCTCTTCTGCTACAAAAAAACTATCCGGAATAAATTGAATCCGTTTTTCAAATGCTTCTCTCGTCGCAGCCTCTTCTTTCGTAACCAGACCCATTCATCTAATTTGTTTTTTCTAATCCACGTTTACATGAAAGCTAATTTTAACCAATAAATATAATTATAACTAAATCATTAAACATTAATCTTTTTATACCAAATCAGATTAAAGTATTCGTTACATGTCATTTTGATGGGAGCAATGAAGAAAAACCTCCATTTCTAGAGGTTTCGGTTTCTCATTTATTAAATATTATAAATAAAATCCTCAGGTATGACCCGTCTTAAGAAATGCTGCGTTCTTTCTTCTTTTGGTCTTGAGAAAATCTCCTTTGGAGAATTCTCTTCTACGATCACACCGCCATCCATAAAGATGACTCGGTTGGCTACATCCTTGGCAAAAGACATTTCATGGGTCACCACTAACATGGTTGTTCCTTCTTTTGCAATATTTTTCATGACGGTTAAGACTTCACCGACTAATTCTGGATCCAGTGCAGACGTTGGTTCATCAAATAAAATAATATCTGGATTTAACGCAATCGCTCTTGCAATGCCAACCCGCTGCTGCTGCCCGCCAGACAGTTCACTAGGGTAGGAATTCAATTTATCTGCCAATCCGACCTTCGCCAAGGCCTGTTGCCCCAGCTCATTGGCTTCTGCTTTCGGAACCTTTCTTCCAATGATAAGACCTTCTGTCACATTCTCTAATACTGTTTTATTCGTAAATAGATTATAATTCTGAAACACAAAAGCAATCTTTTGCCTGATTTGATGTATTTGTTTTTTGGTTGCTGATTTAAGGTTTACATGAATATCACCAAAAATGGCTTTCCCCTGATCGGCTCGTTCAAGAAAGTTAATGCACCGAAGCAATGTGGTCTTACCAGAGCCACTCGGGCCAAGAATGACAACCACATCACCCCTATCAATCTGTAAATCTACTCCTTTTAAAATCTCATTCATACCAAAGGACTTGTGGATATTTTTAATCTCTAACATGACTTTGCCTCCAATCATGATCTTAGGCAGCGGCTGCTTTATACTTCCTTAACCGTTTTTCATACAGCTTAAATAAGGTTTCCACTAAGCTGCATAAAATGAGATAGACAAGAAAGATATCGATGTACGCTTCAATAAAATTGTAGCCAACATTGGCTGCCACTTGAGCTTTTAACGTAATCTCTCTCAATGACAAAGCATAACCCAAAGAGGTAGCTTTAATAAGATTGACCGTTGCTGTACAAATATTGGGCAATGCCACCACTAATATTTGTGGAATGAGTATTCTTCTAAACGCTTGCACATTGTTCAACCCAACGGAATAAGCTGCTTCCAGCTGCCCCTTACTGACCGTGCTAATAGCAGAACGAAATACTTCTATTAAAATAGCCGTTGTATTCAACGAGAAAACAATAAATGCGTACCAAATCGGATTGATATCGTAGATACTCGTTTTAACATGATACTTCTCGAATATGGGAGCCAATAGCAAAGGAACACTTGTAAAAATAATAAAAATTTGAACAATGACAGGAGTCCCTCTCACAAACGAAACATAGACACGTGCCAACTGGCTTATCACTGGAATTCGATTAATCCGCGATAAGGCGAGCAAAAATCCTGAAGGCAGAGCAATGAGTAAGGAGACAATCGTAATGAGTAAGGCTATAGGCACTCCAGATAATGCAACAAAAAAGGTTTTTACTAAAAATGAAACATCCAATCCGACCGACATGCTGTCACCCCCTATGTCGTTTTTATAACCAGTTTACCTTTACTAAAAATCTTTTCTAACTTTGAAAAGAACTGTTCAATCAAAATGGATAAAACCCAGTATATAAGAGATAGGGCAAGATAAATTTCTAACGAATGAGAATTATAGTTATTTGAAATAATAAGGCTTGCTTTCCCCATAATATCAACCAAACCAATGGTATACGCTAATGATCCTTCTTTCATTAATTCAAGGAGGCTGTTGCCGAAATTGGGCAATGCGACAACAAATGCTTGCGGCAACACAATTCTCCGAAATGCCTGGGCAGGACTAAGCCCGACACTAACTGCTGCCTCATATTGTCCCCGGTCGATCGCTTCATAGGCCGTCCTCATTACCTCAGACATGAAGGCCCCAAATTGCAGCGAAAAGGTAATCACAACATAAATCGAAGTGTGAAGATGATTCAGTTCTGTACCAAAGTTACTGGCTATTGCCGGAAGCCCGTAATACACTAAAAATAAAAGAACAATAGAGGGTGTACACCTTAAAATGGTGGTATACCCATTAGCGATTTTTCTGGCAGCCGTACTCGTTCCGAGTTTCATTACGGCTAAGATAAATCCTAGAATCGTACCGAACAAAACCGATAGACCTGCAACCATAAAGGTTACGTGTAAAAACGAAAGAAGTTGTGGCAATGCTCCCCAAATGTAGGTACTATCAAAATACGTTTGCATATTCCACCTCTTTTTAGATGGTTACCTTTTTACAGTATCCAATAGTTTAAATAAATCAGTATTATAGAACTTAACCATCAGTTTGTTTGTCTTCTTTTCCTCTTTTATTTTCTTGATGGCTTGATCATAGGCATCTGCAAATTCTTGTTCTTTTTTGTTGAATAATGGCCACGTTTTGACAACTGCAAACTCATTATAAACAAGGTCATTTGCTAAATTATGGTAAGGGCCATCCTTTGCAAGAACTTGCTTTTCATACGTTGCTCCCAAATAAATGCCTCCATCTACACGTCCTTCATTTACCCATTGAACGACATCCACTGAGAATGCATCTCCGGCTTTCAGTTTAACTTTATTGTCTGGATTGGCTTGGTTATATTCATCCACAATGGTATATTGAGCATTACTTGCCGCAATAGGTGCTAACGAAAGCTTAGCTTTAGCAAAGTCTGATAAGTCTTTTATATTTTCGTTTTTCTTTTTTAACAAAATGCCAACGCCACTGAGTCCGAGGAATTCTTTCGGAAAAATATAACTCTTTGTTCTTTCCTCTGTGAACCAGGCATTTTTTACCCCTACTTGATATTTGCCTTGCTGCACCCCTACCAATAAGTCTTCACTGGATGTTGGCACATATTCGAATTCATATTCTGGCAATGCCTTATCCACTAATTTCATGACTTCAATTTCATATCCGGTTGGGTTGCCCTTTTCATCTAGGTATCCGATTGGTTTACCGCCTTGATCAAACGCTACCTTTACTTTTCTGACTTCTTTCTTAGCAGCTCCCGCATCCGATTTTGCCCCAGTTGTTGCCGTTGAGCCGCAGCCTGCGATGAGGGTTACTAAAGCAATTCCTGAAGCGGCGATTTTAAAAAACTTATTCATTTTCATTGTCTTTTCCTCCCTTAGATTCATATTGTTGAATAGCTGTTTGAGCTAATTTTAAAATAGTTAGATCATCCATTGGCGGATTATGCAGTCCTGCCCGGACATCTCGGTAATAACGCTGCAGTGGATTGGTCAGCTGTAAGCTTTTTGCTCCGACTAATCGCATAGCTTTGTCGACCACGGTAATCGCGGAGTTGGTCACAATATGTTTGGCTACAAGTGCTTCATTTGTGATATCCCGTTGACGATCATCATCAATGTAAGCCTCTGCCGTACCATATAGGGCAAATCTTGCTTTGTATAATTCCAAGTCCATCTCGCCTAATAACGCCTGCACGTTCGGCAGCTGAGCGATTGGCCCCTTAATACTATTGGGCGAATGGGTATTGGCAAATTCGAGTGCATAGTCCCTGGCCGCCTGCGCGATCCCTAAATAGGTGGCAGGAATCAGCAGACCCCAGCCATTCAGTTTAAACCCCGTATGATAACTGGGCATTTCGACTAAGTCCGACTCATCCACTACCACGTTTTCTAATACTAGATCATGGCTGCCGGTACCACGCATCGCGATCACATTCCAATTTTCCTCGATGGTTAGTCCTTCCGCTTCTTTTGGAATCAGCAAAAAACCTACCGTCCCTTTTTCTTCGATCCAAGCAGAAGTTAAAAAATAATCCAGTTCCGGTGAGCAGGTTGTATAGCTCTTCCGCCCATTAATCACCCATTTGCCAGCTACACGCTTAGCACTTGTTTCGGGCCGGCCCCCGCGAATGGGACTGCCTGTAGCCATTTCGCTTACTGCTCGGTTAATGATGGCCCCATCGTTCACTTCTTCAGCAAAAAAGGCTAACTTTTCTGGATTCCAATACCGATTTTCAAATAATTCTCCAACGGTCATTAATGTCCATCCAATCGATAACGCGGTGCTGCCATCATAGCTTCCCAGTTTTTCTTGTAAGAGAATGGTATCGTATAGAGAAAATCCTGCCCCGCCAAATTCCTCTGGTAAGGTCAATTTGGTATAACCGATTTTTCTTAACGCCTGGATATTCTCTCTAGGAAAGCTGCCCTCCTTGTCGATTTGCGAGGCTTGTGCTTTAAAGTCCGCTTCTAATGGGTACAGCCGTTCAAGCCACTTACGCTGCTTGCTATTTTTTACAAATAAGTCCTGCATGCTCTTTGCTCCCTCCTAACACTTAATAAAAAAGACTGCTCCCATTTAGAATGGAAGCAGCCTTCAGTTGACTGATAAGCTAAGCTCAAAAGTTTATATACATTTTTGGAATATTATGTATCTATTACATTATGATAAGCATATTAATCCAATGTGTCAACTAGGAATTTAAATTTGTATTTCCATTAACTAATAAAGATTTTAGAGAAGTATTAGAAGACCTGTTAGAATGGAAAGAAATTTAAATAACTGAATTCAAAGTTCCTTTAATTTAAAATTTCTTAGCTGGTAGACAAAATCCTAACAGGACTATGCCTACCAGCTTTTTTATTAACCAAAAAGATAAAAGGTGAAGATGAAATTCAACTTGCACACTGTAATAAAGCCTGTTTATATTCGTCTAAATAAGTTCCAGCAACTCTATTTTTAACACTGGTAACTTCTACAACTTGCTTTGTATACCAACTGATTGCTTCAATAGTTGTCATTTCATTAATGTTTGGAAATTGGTGTTCCATCCTTTCATTCCCCCTATGCTTTCTTTTTAAACACCCTATCCCACGGTGAAAAGGTGTTATGTTGTCTTTTAACATCTGTATCTGCTACGCTGAATGGCTGGTTGCGGTGCTTTTCCACGTTTAATTTTTGCTGGTTGTGAGGCATCACTTTTGCAATTTTTACATTCATAGGCATGTTCGATATGCTGCACTTTCATCATTTTTGCAGGAATAAATTTAGCCTCCTCACGGACAACCGTACCACCTATCTCAACCATTTGATGTTGGCAACATTCACAGGTTATATTGGCCGGATAATGATGGACTGCTTCTACTGCTATATCATCACGCAATGAATCGTTTCTTTTTTTCTTCTGTATTTTACGAACAACAGTATAAGAAATAGTCTGTTGGCTTTGTTCTACTGTGTGCTCAGAATCGTTAAAAGACGGGTCATCTTCAAATAATGAACCTTGCCCATTGGGCGAATTGTATCTAGATTTCTCCGTTTTAGATCCATATAAAAGTTTCGTTAATTGGCGAACTTGTTGTGATAAAGACTCAATCTGTTTCATCAATTCTTGATTTTGTTGATTTGAGTGAGCCAGTTGTTCTTCGAGTAGTCGAATTAATTTTTCATTTGAAGAAGAATCTTTTCCCACAACATTCACCACTTTCCGTTCGATTTCGCTCTTCCTATGATAACGAGTTCAATCAGTGAGATAAAGAAAAAATGACAAATTTAAAAAGTTCCTTTTGCCGATGGTTGAATCGCCTTTGGCTGCTGAATGGATAATCCTTCAAGTAACCATCGAAGTTCCTGCTGGGACAGATTACGTACTGCTTGTTCATCTTTAGGCCATTGCAGTTTGCCGTTATCCAAACGCTTATAAAGCATGGCGAAGCCATCACCGTCGAAGTGCAAACATTTATAACGATCCTTACTCCATCCAGCAAATAAGAAAATTGAATCGCTATAGGGATCGAGTTCAAAAGAATCCTGAATCAAAGTGGCTAATCCATCAATGCCTTTTCGCATATCGGTCTTTCCACAAATGATGTAGATATTTTTCACGCTAGTATAATCGTGTCTCATAGATGTTTCAACTCCCTTATAACGGTTTGGATAGTGCGTTCATCTACACCATTGAAAAAGGAGATCTCAGCATTTGCCGTTTTGATCATGCAAATACTACTTGAAGGAGAGGTTGGGGAGACTGATGAACCTAAATCTTTATTTTCGACGTGAAGTGTAACGGGGACAATTTTTAGTTTTTGTTTTGGCATAAGAAAGCACCTCCTAAAATTGATACCTTGATCGTACCAGGAGGTGCTGCAGGTTTGTATGCGTTGTTTGAATGGGGGCTTACAAATCACCTCCCGAATCTCTAAGTTTTTGTGTTATTCTTGTCCATGGGTCCTCCTTGTAAAGTCATGGCAGAACAAACGGGGGCATTGTTAGATAGGAATTTTGAATAATTCATCAAGGTTCAAATAGAATTAAAAAACCTGAGTCCATCTATACAGGACTCAGGTTTTTTATCTCGGTCGATTCATATTATCTTAATGCATTGGTTTTTCCCAAGCGCCTCTGACCTCAACACCGGTTTCTTTTGCCGCAGCTTCAAGATCACGGATTTCCTGCGCTGTCAGACTGACCTCGGTCGCTTTTATAGCATCCTCAATATGGGATGTTTTCGTCACGCTGATAATCGGCACCGTGCCTTTCGCAATGGACCAAGCCGTTGCAATTTGTGCAGTGGACGCATTGTATTTTCTGCCGATATCTCTCATTACTTTGATTAAGGCTTCGAGCTTTGAAAGCACATTTGCGTTAAATGCCTCGCCTCTTCTGGTGCCACTTGGGAGAGGATGTTTAGCACTGTATTTGTCGGTTAACGCGCCTTGTTCCAAAAGGTGTACTCTACTGGAACAAACCGAAAAAAACATTCATAGTCTATTTTGACTATAAATGAAATGGGATGATATTTATGTATCACTACATATTTTGGCATCACTACCATCCGTGGCATGGACCAATGATGGTTCCAATCATAATCCCTCCACCACCTGCAGCTGTTACCTATAGGAATTTTTGGTTTACAATGCCCTAAGCAGTGTTGCTAGCGACGTCATACGCGAAATCAGAAACTCTTTCGTGTAATGGAGATATAGTTGTAAATTGCACCTATGCATATCTTTTTTCAAATAAAGCAAAAAAAAAGCTTCTCTCAGTCGAGAGGAGCTTTTTCTAATGCCTTCACATTTTCGGTAATATCTTCACCTTCGCAAATAATCTTTTCAAATTGTAATCGATTGTGAGGGGTATGATAGGAAGTTCAGTAAAGAAATGGGCCTGCCCTGACAACCTCATGTCCCCATCAGATTGCGAAATCCAATTTTTCATTTTCAAAAACCCTTCCTTAATTCATATAATCACCCGACAATTAAGTAAAACTCTTCACATTCTGCATCGTTCCGCTAGAAGTTTTACTATTGCCGATTACAATACCACAAAATATTAAAACAACACCTAACCATTGGTATTTGCTTATATGTTCACCTAAGATTAAGGAAGACAAAATAACTGCAACAGGTAGCTCTGAAGAGGTTAAAATGGTACCAAGCCCTGGTCCGATAAATGGCATTCCAACAGAAAATAAAAGAGGCGGTAAAGCTACCCCAAATAAACCAAGAAACAACCCATACGGTGCCACCCCAATTAAAACAGGTGACTTAAATAGATAAATGGGCGAATAAAGAACCATGACAACAATTAAACCACCAGTAGAAAGAAGCGCACTTTTTAATACTGGTGGGGTACCTTTTTCGACTGTGCTGCTAACAAAGATAAAAGCTGTATAAGACAAAGCCGAAAGCATCCCCCAAATTATCCCCTTCCAGAGTAGGATCTCTCCTCCTTTTAAAAACGTTCCGGCTGCAAGAATCGATCCTATAGCTAGAATTCCAATTGAAGCAACCTTTCCTTTACTAGGTTTATTTTTATAAATGATCCACTCCAAAATCGTGCCCATCCAAACAAATTGAAACAAAAAAACAATGGCCATGGATGCCTGAAGTGTTTGCAGAGATTGATAATAAAACACACCGGTTAAACCAAGAGGTATCCCCGATAATAGTAGTTTAAAAGTTTTAATTAGGTTTAACTTATTATTTTTTGTAAAAACTACGGCAGACCATATCAGTAAGGTGCCAAACAAAAATTGTCCTCCTGTAACTTCACGCGCCGAAAAGCCTGCTCCATACGCTAGCTTTACGAAAGTAGACAATACTCCAAAACAACAACCACCTAAAAATACAGGTAATACATATTTCCAAGATTTCATCATTTTAGCTCCCTTTGATAAAAATAAAAAAGCCACACAACTGTCGATTGACAGTTGTGTGGCGAAAATAGAGAAACCTCTAGAAAAATCCACTTACAAAAAGAATTTTAGCTGTTTTTATTACATTCAGACTAAAATAAATAGTGATATTTGTCAACTAGCCTTTCTAATTTGTCATCATGAAATATTTATCGAATTTTTTATTCACTTTCAAAAAATAATTATATTCAGATAAATTCTTGTCCATATTAGTTTTAAAGAATCATGGAGGTTACATCGAAATCAAAATGAAGAAATTAAAACTAATTAAGGTACTAGCAATTCTTAGTGTTATTGTATTACCGTTCCTCGTTGTTCTTTCTCAAAAGTATCAAATTAAATTCTCAATCAACCAAACTGGATGGATTACCAATGTTAACATTGAACAGACGAAGGTGAAATTTAAAACGAAAACTCACAAACGAGTTACTCCAAATGAAAATATAGAAGCAACCGTAGGAGTTAATGGTTTAAACGTTCGAGAACATCCAAGTTTGTCTAGCTTGGTTGTAGGAAAATTAAATTTGGGAACAAAAGTAACCGTCAATGATGAACAATCCGGATGGGCGAAAGTTGAAAATTCTTCTGGTGTCCATGGGTGGGTTTACGCAAATTACATTTCTAAAGACGCAGCTAGTAATAATATACAACCTGTTACTGGACCCACACTATCAACAGGGAGCATACAAAATTCTCAGGAGTGGCTTAAAGGGAAAACCATTGTGCTTGATCCAGGTCATGGAGGAAGTGATGATGGGACAACAAGCATTGTTGGAACTTACGAAAAGACATTGACGTTAGCGACAGCTAAAATTGTTGACCAAAAGCTTGAAAATGCAGGAGCCAAAGTCATTATGACTCGGACAAACGATACTTATGTTCCGTTACAACACCGTGCAGATGTCTCAAACAAAAATCATGCGGATGCTTTTATTAGTTTTCATTACAATTGGATTAATGATCCAGCGATAAATGGAGTGACTGATTTTTACTATCAAAAATCAAAAAATTACCTTCTAGCTTCGGATATTTTAAATGAGGTTGTTAAAACAACGGGATTAAATAATGATGGAACAAAATTCGATAACTTGGATGTTTTACGAAACAATTCACAACCAAGTACACTCATTGAACTTGGCTTCCTTTCAAATAAACAAGATGATTCGGTTGTGGAAAGCTCTTCTTACAATGATAACGTAGCTCAAGGGGTTTACCTAGGATTACTTGATTATTTTACAACGACAAACCAACAAACAAAGATCAAAGACACGAATCATTAATATAGTGTCTTTGATCCCTTTTGTTTTCTAAAGATTTATTTACTTATTCACTCATGGATGAAGGAAAAAAGTGAATATCTCTAAAATAATTTTAATTTCCCCTGCTAAAATTCCTAGTTGTCGAATAATATAGTGGCTATTAGCCAAAAAAATTATCGAAAAACACAGAAAATTGGGTCATTTAATGTATAATTGATGTAAATGAAATTAAATTGGAGGTACTGTTAATGGATCAAAACGAAAATATCTTCAAAAAAGCTTTTACAGGGGCACTATTATCTGCGGTAGGACTTGTAATAGCCTTATTCATTGTTTATTTTTTTATGAAGGAGTTCTTCCTAACCTATTAATAGTAGGACTCGCAGGTTGAGTGGAATTTTGTTCAATTGCTTTAAGAATATGAACACCTTTTAAAATTTCGATCTCTATATCAATTAATTTCTGATACTTTGGATCTGCTAACATAATGGTTTAAGAATTCCATACCATTTTTTCCGCAAAAATTCCTCTATTTATGATACGGTTCAACGGAACGCATCTAAATGAGGTTTTTTTATTTTATTAACGGATTCTCTTTTGGGGTGCAAAAATCAATTTCACAATACATTTTTAACGTGAATTCACACATGAATTCACGTTTTTTCTTTCCTTAAAATTACTACACTCTTTGATGTTTTTATTAAAATTCAAGCAGGATTTCGCACACCAATTCTCGAATATGGAAATAATTATTGTACAGTGTGAATTTAACTGTGAATTATGAAGGAGGAACAGATATGGAGTTTTTTAAACCCAAGAAAACCCAAAGTAGTGGAAATTCGCAGAAGAAACTATTTGGAAGTTTTGTAGAACAAGTTGTAAATTTAACATTTTAAAGTAAGAGCATTTCTTTATAATGAGAAATGCTTTTTATTTTTGTCAAAATTAAAAGGATATTTAAATAACGATAATAATATAATAAAATACGATATTAATTTATTGAGAAACGATAAATAATATGATAAAATCATGTTATCATTAAATAAGTGAGGTGTTTTAAATGAATGGTAAACGAGGCTCAACCACTTTCTTAAAGGTAATTATTTTTCTGGCTGGAATTGCAGTGCTTGCTTTATGTATATTTTTAGTGCCCCATATGGCGAATTTCGCAGCAAAAATGTATCCAAATATTGCCCCAATGAAATATCTCGTTTTCATCGTGATGTATGGAGCGGCTGTGCCTTTTTACTTTGCTCTCTATCAGGCTATCAATCTTTTACGGTATATTGACGAGAACACAGCGTTCTCGGAATTATCTGTAAAGGCGTTAAAGAACATAAAGTGCTGTGCGATTACAATCAGTGGTTTGTATGTATTAGGTTTGCCACTCTTTCGTTTTATAGCGAAGAAAGTTGACCCTCCTATTGGATTAATAGCACTCATCATCATTTTTTCTTCGTTGGTTATAGCTGTTTTTGCTGCTATCCTCCAACGGCTTCTACAAGAAGCGATTAACATAAAATCAGAAAATGATTTGACGGTCTGAGGTGGAGGAAATGGCAATTATTATTAATATTGATGTGATGTTAGCAAAACGAAAAATGAGCGTAACGGAGCTTTCGGAGAGGGTTGGAATTACTATGGCGAATCTTTCCATTCTGAAAAATGGGAAAGCAAAAGCGGTTCGTTTTTCAACATTAGAAGCGATATGTAAGACTTTGGATTGTCAGCCAGGTGATATTTTGGAGTACAAAAGCGACGAAGATACTCAATAAAAACAGACAACAAATTTATTTAACGGGAGTCGTTAGAGAATTGAAGGGATAGCCATTAAGCTATCCCTTCTTTGCGTTTATTGATGTTATTTACTCAGAGAATTTCATTGAGAATTGCATTGATTTTAGTGACAAAAAATATGATGTGATTTGCAATGTTTGCACCTCAAAAGGGAACCCGTTATTATTTTATACTATTTCTTTTTATTTAAATACGTATTTCCCAAAACTCCAATTAAAATAAGAGCTGCATTTATGAATACAGGTGTAAGGGTAACCTGTTTTCGATTTTTTCTCTGTATAGTTAGTATATTTATCGAAGGATTCGTTTTAGCAGGAGCTTCCTGATTTAGATTATGTGTGACGTTATGAGCTTTTTTGAAAAGGAGATCGTTATACCTCTTTCTTTTTTCAACATTTTTAAGAATTTCATATGCTTCTTTAACTCTTTTAAACTGTTCTGTGTTCCCTTTTTCTTTATCTGGATGTACTTCTTTTACTTTTTTTCGATAAGCTTCTTTAATTTCACTTAAAGTTGCATCATAGGGTACGTCTAAAATACGATAGTAATTTCCAATGGATCCCATGTATTTTCCACCCTCTTTTGGTTAAAATAGCTCCTGCTTTCCCGTTTTAATCCTTCCAAAATAGTATTCTGGATCTTTATAAAATATTCGTGTTTTAAGTATGCATTATATGCATTTTCCATTCATTATAAGTCATATATGTAAAAAAGAAATGAGTTTAATCTACTATATAGATAGAGATAAAAGGTATTGTTTTCTGTATAAAAAAGCCATATGTCACGATCTAATGCCCGTTTAGAATAGAAAAACAAAAAATCTCAAAAACAATCGTTTTTGAGATTTATAACGTATGTAGATTTAGGCGCCGACTACTTCGATAAGCAAAAACATCAATCTATAGTTCGACATTCACTACGAAGACTTGAAAATTTAGGATACACCGTTTTGCTACAAGAACTTGAAGCTTCTTGATCTAGTCAACTTAACTTTAATAGAACAATGAATTTGGCGCTCTCCCCTTTTTTAAAAAATGAATGAGCTGCATCTTCTTTAGTACTGCCATTTTCTTTAAGTTGCAGAATTTTATTTTCATGGTAAGTACATTATTTCACAATCTTCACTTTTATAATAAAAAAAGGTTACCGTAGCTGCATTAGCGATTAAGTTAACGTTAAAAATTACATTAAATTATCTTTGGGTCCCATTTCCGAAAGATTACCTGACCCTTGTCCTTTTTGATACTAGGAAGGTCTCCCATTATAATTAGGTTTAGAAGAAATTTTTATTAACATATAACGAATAATAAACCCAATTAATAATCCAGGAATCAATGACAACATTGGAAGCCAAATGGGACCAAATAATATACCGAAAAATTCATTAGGTGAATACATAAGGCCAATAGTAACAAAATAAGCTCCAAAAGCAAAAGGGACAAATGATAACCGTGGATTTTCCCCTTCCGCAAATTTATATGCATCATACATGGAATACATGTATACACAAGGATAAAACATAAGCCACTGGTAATTAACTACTTCATAAGCCTCCGTAATCTTCCCAAGAAAACTATACATAATAGCTTGGTTAAATGAACTGTTTACATTAATGGTGAATTCTAAAATGATAAAAATCATTCCTTTTAAAAGGTGACCATTTAAAAGTTGGCCAAAACCAGGAAAAGCAACGCTCCAAAGTATTGCTTCCAACTTAGTTGTCTTTTTCATTAAATATCAACCTTTATTATTCGGTTATTTTTTGATTACCCTTTAAATTATCCAATGTTTTTATTAATCCAACAAAACCTCTAATAGTAAACAAAGTAAAACTTACGCTTCCAAAGGTATGGAAGGCTGTCCAATTTTTCCATTTGAATAATCTGGAATTCTTTTCAAAATACCATTGAGCGATACTCATGGGAACACTAAAAATCAAACTTTTCAATAGGATTTTTCTCAAATTATCGTTATACGAAAGTTTAACCCAGATAACACTTAAAATCGGGAAAAACAATATGTCATAAATAATATTAGTTTTGAAAATTTTAGGAAAAGGACGAACTGGATATGCAACTTTTTTAGTTCCAACAACATAAGCATCAATCAAAGTTGCTAAAACTCCTTTTGAGAAAAAAATAACCAGATTTTCTCTCATTTTTGATCCCCTAAATAAGAATGGAAGAGAAGCAACACTCATTGCAAAAACCAAATTTAGCAACTTTTTTTCCATGTATTAACATCCCTTCATATATATAAGTGATACTAATACCATTACCTAAAACTTCTTTTTAATTCCACTTTTGTTTTAGTTAATTTTAATAAATTGAAACTAAGGATTTATCTTTCCACTCTTGGCTTTTTTAAAGGTTTGTAAGATGAGAAAAAACATAAACAATATTGGTATATAAATATATAGAAAGCTGGAGGTTACAAAAGTTAAGAAAGTCCCCATTTCCTCCACATCCATTTTACTTTTGACATTAATAACAATGAAATGAACAATACTAATTGACACCCATAATGACATTCTAGACTTAAATTTAAACGATTCTTTCAAAATTCGAATCCCCCCCCACAATGCCATACAACAAGGGGGTAGGATCACTAAGAGCCATAAAAAAATATAGATATATTCAAATCTTTCGGCAAATGGAAAGCGAATAATTTTTGACATGATAAGGGTTGGCCAGACCGTATGTTGAAGCTGCCCATGACTAAAATAAACAAATGATATGATTGTAATAAATAAATATAAAATGGTTGTATAGGCTTGTGAAATGTGTGCCCATTTCTGAGAAATTTGATTATTTTTAATAAAAGGAAAATAAATAAGTAAAAATTCAGGTCCTGAGTACATAAGGACACAATTTTTAGCTGAAATAAAAAAGTCACTTAAGCTGTGATTAAAAACGGGTAATAAATTCGTCCAGTAAGCATATTGGAATGGGAAATATAATGTGAACAGGAGAAGAGAAGGGATTAGCACCCCCCAAAAACAAATACCAGTAACAACCCTGAAGCCTCCAATAACTAAATATGAAATCACAAAAATCATAATAAGTGATAAAATCCAAACAGGGTTATAAGGAAAAACCCAAGAAACCAGAACTGCTAAATAGGACCTAATTATCGTTGAAACAATTAAAAGCATATATCCATAAAAAAAAATATTTAATACATTTCCTAGCCATTTCCCAAATAATTGTTGATGTAAGGACATAATATCTCCATTATTTGATTTATTTAATAATGAATACATTATCCAAATAATAAGATGAAAACTGATACCAACCAATACAACTGAAACCCATGCATCCTGTTCTGCTCCCTTTATTATTTTACTTTGAAAATTCAACAAGCCTACACCCGTTTGGGTACTGTGAATAAGAAAAAATAAAAAAAAAGGAGACACTGTTAAACTTTCATTTAATTGTTTACCCATTGTCAATCACCTTTTCTTTTTTATTCGCCAATCCCTGCTTGAAATAATTCTATTTTTAGATTTATATCGGATGCAATAAAGGGGTACACCTTTTCATAAAACTCCTTTTCGTTCCATTTTTTTGAATTGGCTCTTGCTAAATCGCCTATTCCTAAAGGATCGACTTGGTGTTTTTTGAATTTTTCCAATAGTTTTTCAAAATCATTTTTCATTTGTTTTTCCAATTGCTTTTTTAATAATGTGTTATTTTGTTCTTTCCTTAAATCTAGCCAATCTGGATAATCCTTTACTATCCCCTTAAGTGTTATGTTAAATGTCACCTTTGATTTCGAATCTTTGTTAATAATTGATTTTTTATTTTTTCCATATAAAATAGTTAATAATGCTGAATCCTCTAACTGCCCCTTATCTATTTTAAATGCTGTTTCCCCTCTAATAACTCTTCCTCTTAATATTTTATATAAAAAGGTTTCTTTTTGATTTAAGATAAGTCCAAGTCTGTCTTTTTTAAACACTGCCAGCCCGTTTACCTCAATGTTACCCTTTTGATTTATCCTTAAATAAGGTATGGATTGGTCTCTTCCCTCTCCATAGTAATCAAATAAAAAACTATGCAAAGTTGGAATTGGTACATTTTGATTTCTATAATTTTGTTCAATCAATTTATAAAGAAAGTCGCTGTTTTTATCTTTTGTTTTAATTAATAATTCTCCTGCTGGTTCTTCTGAAACAGCCAAAAACATATTGCTTCCAATCAAAGGATCCCTGCAAATGGTCTTAACAAAATAAGACACCCCATATTCCGCTAGATCTTTGCCAAATATTAAAAGGTTCAACTTTCCAATTTCTATCGGTTTTGGAGATTGTGAATTTATAGATTGTTTTATCATACGGGCTTCCTTTCCTTTTCCCTGTAAAATAGAGCTCCCACCTTTTTTTTCTTCACCAGTATAATCAGAATAAAGAGCAGTTCCGATATACTCATTATCAGCTTTGTCAAAACCTAATACTGTTTGGAGTTGCACATCATCTATAATTTTTTGCCGTGGAAAAGAGCAACCAGGAATAAACAAAATGAGAGGCAAAAGAGCACAAAAATACCATTTATTTTTTCGCTTTTGACTATTCATTATTAATATCATCCTTATCTTGATTTGGCGTATATCTTTTTAGTGAAAGAGGTCTTAAAAATCTACTTCGTGTACTCGTATACCGATATGATGACCGAATAAAACTGTCTCGAAAGTTCTTTATTCTAAAAGGAAATAGAGGGACCATATATGGATTGCCTAAGGATTTAAGCTTTAATAAATGACCTAACAGAAGAACAAATCCTATTACTATTCCAAAACCGCCTAAAAATGCTGCAAGTAAAATAAGCGGAAACCGTATAAGACGAATTGCATTTGACATTTTAAAGATAGGAGTTGTGAAAGAAGCAAGTGCAGATAATGAAACAATAATAAGTAAAACATTACTTGTTAGAGCAGCTTGGACAGATGCCTGCCCGATAACAATACCACCCACAATTCCCAGGGTTTGTCCAATTTTTGTTGGCAAGCGTGCCCCCGCCTCTCTCAACAATTCAATAGTAATTTCCAAAAAAATAACCTCCCATACCGGAGGAAACGGAACATGAGCTCTTGAGCTTATCAGGGGTTGCAATAAATCATCAGGTACAACTTCATAATGAAAGGTTAAAATTGCTACATAAATAGGCGTGGAAAACAACGAGAATATAACACCAAAAATGCGAATAATTCGAAAAAACGACCCTAGTACCCAATTAAGATAATAATCTTCTGGAGAAATGAAAAAATCTAATATTGTTGTTGGCCCTGTAATGATGTAGGGGGATCCATTCGATAAAATAGCAACTTGCCCTGATACCATCGCATATACAACCCTGTCAATCCGTTCAGTAGATAAAAAAATAGGAAAGGGGGTATTAGAGTCATCTGAAATAAGTTGATCGATTTGAGAATTATCAAAAATAACATCAAAATCAATATTTTTGAATCGCTGTCGAACTGTTTGAACATATTGGGGATTGGTTATTCCATCTAAATAAGCAATAACTACTTCCGTTTTAGACATTGAACCAATTTTTATTTCCTCAAAAACTAATTCTGTAACGGCCATTTGCTTTCTTAATAGATGAAGATTCGTACTAATGTTTTCTACAAAACCAACTTTTGGGCCAATAACACTAAATTCATTCTCTGTATCATTGTTTTCTCGATAACCAAGATTCGTATTTTCAATATTTATGGTCAAAAAATGTTCGTTGAAATCCTTTAATTGGACAATAACATATCCTTTGATTAACCTTTTTTCAACTTCTAAAGGGTTACTTGTAACAAGGACTTCTTCAAACGGAATAAACTTTTTTATATCATTAAATTTACTAATTTCCCTAAAATGTTCTTGAATTGAAGGAAGAAGAAGGTTATTTATTTTCTTTGGGTCCACCATACTTTTATAGTAACTAATAATAATATCCTGTTCATCAAATGGTGAAAATTGATGGAAATCACTTGATTTAGCAGCTTGTTGAAAAATCGTTTTTATTGATTTTGTCCCGTTCTCTGACTTCTGACTATTTTTAAATCTTTCTAAAAACTTGAAAGACATTTACATCACCTAAATGGATTTTTATATATTTTTTAAAATCGTCGTGTGAGAAACCATGAACACTTTAAAAAATAAAATATCACACCTTTTTATGAATTTCACAATAATTAATATGCCCGAGCATTAATATTAAATTCCCTATATTTCTCTCCACCACTATTATTTACCGACAAAAAACTAATCGGAATTTCCGATTAGTCAATTGTTTATTATTGATTTGTTTTCTTAACCAATTCTGCAACTGTAACTGTACGCTTTGCTTGATGTTTAACAGCCGCTTGGACATCTTCAATCATTTTTCCATCTTGACCAACAGTAACGCTTGTTCCATACGGATTACCGCCAGCTCCAAATGTAACTGGGTCAGTATAACCAGGAGCAGCAACGATTGCCCCCCAATGATACATGGTTGTGTATAGCGATAGAATAGTTGCCTCTTGACCACCGTGCGGGTTTTGAGCTGAAGACATGGCACTTACAACTTTATTTACAAGTTTCCCATTAAACCAAAGTCCTCCTGTTGTATCTAGGAATTGTTTCATTTGTGCAGGCATGTTACCAAATCGAGTAGGTACACTGAAAATAATGGCATCGGCCCATTCAAGGTCATCTAATTTTACCTCTGGCACATCTCTAGTAGCTTCAACATGTGCTTTCCATCCTGGATTTCCTTCGATAACTGATTGTGGAGCAAGTTCAGGAACTTTTAGAATCTTTACTTCAGCACCTGCTTCTTTTGCTCCTTCAGCAGCCCATTGTGATAATTGATAATTTGTTCCCCCCATGCTGTAATAAATCACTGCCAGTTTTACATTTGTCATTTTTTCTGTCTCCTTATCAGATGAATTTCCAAATAATTTGGATAAGAAACCCATTTTCACACACCACCTATTTTTTCTTTCAGTAGCACCATATATTCACTTTCTGTAAATCTAATTTTTATTTGATAATTTCCTTACGATACCATTCAGCCGCAGCTTCTACTTCCTCTAGTGTTAAATGGTGGCCACGATTCTCCCAATGAATTTCTACTTTCGCATGAGCATTTTCTAATAATGATTGTAATTCAGCAGATTCCATTGGCGAGCAGATTGGATCATTTGTTCCAGCCGCAATAAATACTGACTTACCAGATAAGTCTGGAAGATCAATTCCTTTTCTGGGCACCATCGGGTGATGAAGTATCGCACCCTTTAAAGCATTTTGATAGTGAAATAATAGACTCGCTGCTATATTCGCCCCATTTGAGTATCCAATGGAGATAATATTATCTCGGTCGAAACCATACTTTTCTGCTGCTTCGTCAAAAAACCCATTTAATTCTTTGGTTCGAAAAATAAGGTCTTCTTCATCAAATACTCCTTCAGCTAATCTTCTGAAGAATCGAGGCATTCCATTTTCTAATACATTTCCACGGACGCTTAAGACAGAAGCTTCATCATCCATTCTTCCCGCAAGAGGTAATAGGTCTAATTCATTGCCACCAGTACCATGAAGCAATAATAATGTTGGTTTTGTAGGATCTTGCCCTTTATTGTATAGATGTTTCATTACTTATCTCCCTCCAGAACACGAACCTCTACAGGAGGCAAGGTTGTTTCCAATTGTTCTCGTTTTGATTCTAACCAAGATGGTAACATAAGTTTTTTTCCAAGTTCTTGAACAGGTTCATCTACCGTAAAACCTGGTGGATCAGTCGCTATTTCGAAGAGGATACCACCTTCTTCATGAAAATAAAGAGCTTTGAAGTAGTTTCGGTCAAGAATCTCTGTCGGAAAATAGTCTTTTTCAAGGAGAAGGGATCTCCACCTTTGATGATCTTCTTCATCCTTAGCTCTCCATGCAATATGGTGAACGGTTCCTGCTCCCATTAGTCCTCGAACTGTAGGGTTAAGCTGAATATCAATGGTGTTTCCAATATTTCCTTCAGATTTAAATCTTAAAAATTCCTTTTCTTTACCAATGCATTCTAATCCCAAAACATTTTCTAGTACGTCCGTTGTTTTGTGTGGTTGTGCAGAAAACAGAACAGCACCACCAAATCCTTTAATGGCATTTTCTCCTTGAACACCTCCAAAGTTCCAAGTATTCATTGGCCCTTCATCACGTTCAATCAGTTCTAGTTGGAGTCCATCAGGATCGTTAAATTTTAAATTTTTTTCACCAAAGCGAACGGATAAAGTAAACTCAACTCCAAAATTTCGCAATCGATTCTCCCAAAAGGGAGCCGAACCCTTCGGTATAACATAACTGGTCACACCAACCTGACCCGTTCCAATTCGACCTTTTAGCTGTTTTGCCCATGGAAAAAAAGTAATAACAGTACCAGGTTGACCTGTTTCATTCCCAAAATAAAGATGGTACACTTCTGGACGATCAAAATTTATTGTTTTTTTGACGAGCCTTAACCCAAGTACACCTGCATAAAAATCAATATTTCTTTGTGCATCGTTTACCATCGCTGAAATATGATGAATACCAGCTGTTTTTTGCATAGTTTCCTCTCCATATCATTAATGGGATTGTGGAATTATTTAGGTCTTTCTATTTCAAAAATCTCACCAATTTTGGCGTAATTATTTCCGGCCAATCGACTTACAGCAGCTAAGCCCCTTGGATCGATTCTTCCATTTTCATAAATGTCGCTTTCGATATGAAATTGAACAACTTTTCCTATTATCAGATCACACCCTGGCGTATCCGAGCCTCCTAATTCCAAGGAATGCTCTAACGAACATTCCATTCTGATTTTTGCTTCTTTAACTCCAGGAACTGAAATTTTGACACTTTCTACTGGAGTTAAGTTAGCTAACTTAATTTCACTTTGATCAGGGGGAAGGTTTACTGCAGTCTTATTTATCTTTTCAACATTTTGTTCATCCACGATATGAACAACAAATTCTTTTGACTCGATGATGTTTCTTTCTGTATCCTTTTGTCTCCCCGATGAACGTTGGATAGATAAAGAAATCATCGGAGGATTGGATGACACGATATTAAAATAGCTAAATGGTGCCCCATTTAAAACGCCGTCATTTGAAATGGTTGTGACAAAAGCAATAGGTCTAGGTATAATGCTACCAATTAGAAATTTATAATTTTCTCTTTCAGACAATGATGCTGGATCGATTGAAAGCAAAGAAACCATTCCTTTCTTCTTGTCAATCTAATTCTCTTACTTCAAACGGTAGCAAAACTTCTACAATCTTCTCTCTATGAGGTTCATACTGTGAAGGCAACATTAACTTATCACCCATTGTCGCTACGGATTCATCATGAGCGAATCCTGGAGGATCAGTAGCAATTTCAAATAGGATTTCTCCATGCTCTCTAAAGTAAATAGCATTAAAGTAGTTTCTATCCTTAACAGGAGTGACACCATATCCATTTCGTTCTACAAACCGCTTCCAATCTAGTTGATCTTCATCATCTTTAGCACGCCATGCAATATGGTGTACAGTACCTACCCCCATTTGTCCACGTCCAATAGGAGTTAATTTAACATCGATAATATTTCCAATATCAGCAGTGGAACGATAACGAGCGAAATCTCCTTCCTTGCCGACAAATTCAAGTCCCATTACTTTTTCTAACAACTCAGCTGTCTTATTAGGCTGGGCTGATAATAGAGTTGCTCCGCCAAAACCTTTGATAGCAACTTCAGATGTTACCTCACCCAAAGTCCACGTATTCTTTTCCCCTTCTTCTCTTTCTACGATTTCAAGGTGGAGCCCATGAGGATCATCAAATTCCAAATATTGCTCTCCAAAGCGTTCCATTTTACTAAAAGGAACATTGAATTTTTCTAACCTTTTTTCCCAGAATTCCCTGGCACCTTTCGGAACTACATAAGAAGTAACCCCTACTTGACCATCTCCAATGATTCCCGAGCGGGCTCCTGCCCATGGAAAGAATGTAATAATGGTTCCTGGTTTTCCACCTTCATTACCGAAATAAAGGTGATAGGTGCCAGGATCATCAAAATTGACTGTTTGCTTAACCAAACGTAATCCCAAAACTCCTGCATAAAAATCTACATTTTCTTGAGGATGTCCTACGATTGCTGTTATATGGTGAATACCCATTATTTTCTTACTCATTTTTACACACTCCTTTTTATTTTGGCTATGTTAAATTTGCCTGTTGATTTCCGCTCCAGGCGCTCGCTTTCCGCGGGCGGTCCGGAAGCCTCCTCGGCGCATGCTGCGCCTGCGGGGTCTCCCTTGACCCGCTTTTCCCGCAGGACTTTGAATATACTTCCACGAATACTCACCGCACGAAGAAAATGCGATAGCATTTTCGAGGAGTCTCGCGCCTTCCACTCCAATCAACATAGTGCCAAAATCAACAATGTGCTTTAACATAGCCTTTATTTTAAAATCCAGTTATATAAAAGAACTCAATACTTTATTTTGTTCTAGTCCATTAATTAAAATCAAACGACGCTACTTTTAATTCGAGAATACTTAATTCGAGATATTTTAGAATAAAAATGAATCTAAAGCATATTGACCAGGACCAATCAAAGCTATACCAATAGCAACAGCAAGCAAAGTTAAGTTATATTCGTATCCATTTGCTGTTGCCCATAATCCGTTTGGAGCATGAACCTTTACAATCGCCATTGCCATAGTCCCTGCAATTAAAATACCTGCAAGTGGTGTTAAAAGTCCAAAAGCAAACAATATTCCGCCAATAAGTTCTGCTAACCCTGCGAAAAGAGCCATAGTTACTCCTGGTTTCATGCCAATGGATTCGAACCATCCACCAGTTCCTTTTAATCCGTAGCCACCGAACCAACCAAACAATTTTTGAGCACCGTGCCCGATAAACAATACTCCAATTACTAAACGAATTATTAATAAACCAATATTTATCATCTTAAAATCCTCCTAAATATTCTTATCTCGAATTCGAGATATTATTTTAAAAAAATGCAAGTTTAAACTTTATTCCTTACTTTTTTCAAAAGCAGCACCAATGTCTTGGTCTCATCGGAATCTAATGAGTCAAACATATGATAAATGAACTCATGATATTTCGGCATGATTTCGTTCATCAATTGATTTCCATCATCAGTTAAGGTCACATGTATCACTCGGCGGTCATCTGGACAGGCATTTCGGCTTAATAAACCTCTTTGTTCTAGCTTATCAATAACATAGGTCATAGAACCACTTGAGATCAATATGCAATTTCCAATTTGTTGAATCGTTTGTTTCCCTTTTTGATAAAGTACCTCTAAAACAGAAAATTCCGTAATACCCAGCTTGTTTTTTGCCATTTCTTCCTTTATTCGTTCATGAATTGCTTTAGATGTTTGCATTAATATTAGAAAGGGCAAATTCGTGCATTTCCTCTCCATTTAGTTCACCCCCTTAAAAAATCTTGAATTAAATTATCTTGAATCTGAGATAATAATAATACTTATAAATTTTTTTGTCAATAACCTTTTTATTTTAGGTTAAATATAAATTTTGTTTCTTTCCTTTTCGAACTCCAGTAAAGTGCAATCCTTCACAATATCCTATCCTTACCAATTTCCGTTAAATGTGTTATTCAACAATGAGGCCCTTTAATGTAATGATTATGGTTTTAAACTGTAAACCACTTAATTTTAAATTTAAGATCTTTATTTTAACTTATCAACAAGTGGTATCTTTCTGAACACAGAAATTTAAATTCATTTAACATCTATCATGCCGTTTTTGGACTTATCTCGGACTACCCCTACTCCCTAAATTCAAATGAATACATCGACAAAGGGCATAATTTGTGAAAGTGTGCAAAATATCTGTTCGGAGGTTATTCATTTGAATGAGTGTAGACAATGATTGATTGGGGAATTAAGTAACGGGCTTCGTGTGGTGCCGCAGCCCGTTACTTCCTCCTTCATACTCCCCATTTTCTTTATACAGACAAAAGCTCAAAAAGGACATGATCTCGAAAAATTTATGTTGTATTTATTTGGAAAGCTGCTCTTCGTTGCATATCGTTATTTCTTAACCCATATTTGACCGCCTAAACAATCTCCCATTTTAGTAGTCTATGAACCACAGTTATCCCTTCAGAATAAAATAACACTCTTTCACCTAGCTCTTTTGAAAAAAACAAAGATGTAAATACATGCTCTCCATTGTTTACAAAGATTTCAATAGATGAAACATCTAAAAAAATATTGAGGCTAATTGGTTTTAATAAATCAATCGTTTGACTTCTTAAGTAGTCATTTTTAGTTCCAAGACTGACAATAGGATAGTCTGAATCTCTACGATTTAAAATTATTTCATTACGATCTTTCATAAAGGTTAATGATAATTTTTCATTTGTACCTTTAAAAAATTCAATAATAAGTTCATTGCTATCTTTCATCTCAAATTCTACTTCAATTTGCTGACATATCCCATAAAGACTCCTATCTTCGTATTTTCCATTTATCTCAAAATAATTAAATTCAACTTTATTTTGTTGATACTTTTCAATTTTTTGATAAGGCTTTTGGACAAGCTTCCCATTTTCTAATGATAATTCTCTAGGAAGAGTCATAGAACCATTCCAGCCATGGCCTAACTCATGCAATGGATAATTTCTTTCCCACATATTCATCCAAGCAATTATGACTCTCTTCCCTTCATTAGTCATAATGGATTGAGGAGCGTAAAAGTCAAATCCCTGGTCAAGTTCTTGCTTATGCTCAATGATAAACTCACCCGTTCCATGATTAAACGAACCAATTAACGCCATTGATGAATGTACATTTTCATAACTATTTCCTACTCGAGGTTTATCCTGAGGTGAAAAAATCAATACATATTTTCCATCGAGTTCAAATAAGTCCGGACATTCCCATACAGTACCATAATCCTTACCCAGAGTGAATTGATTTAAGAATTCCCATTTTATTCCGTCGTTAGATACATAGAATATAATATTTCCAATACCGTCAATACTCCTTGCTCCGACTACAAGATAAAAATTTTTTTTGTACCTCCACACTTTTGGGTCCCTGAAATCTTCCATTCTAATTCCTTTTGGAATCTGCTCGGTTGATATGACTGGATTATTTTCATATTTTATATAATTCAAACCATCCGCTGATTTTGCAAGGCATTGAACTTGTCTAATATAGGAATCCGTTTCCTGACTATCAGAAATTGGTTTCTTTATAAAATCTTTATCATATAATTTGTCAAGAAACAGATCAACATGGCCGGTATAATATAACCAATGTTCATCACCTACTTGAATGGCTGATCCGGAAAAAACGCCATTTCGGTCATATTCCTTATCTGGTTTTAAGGCAATTTCTTTGTGAGTCCATTTAATAAGGTCAGAACTTACCGTATGTGCCCAATGCATAGGTCCCCAAACAGTATCATACGGATAATGTTGATAAAATAGATGGTACTCATTATTAAAAAATGAAAAACCATTTGGATCGTTCATCCAGCCATATTCTGGCATTAGGTGATACTTATGTCTGTATTTTGTGTTTATTTTTTTACCTCCTATTGTCATTACGTTCACTCGCTTCCCCTATTTTTCCAAATTGGTTTTAATTTATAGACTTGAATTGATCTGATAAAGATTGTTTCATCACCAATAAGAGATAAATAATCGCTGTTTTTTAGAGAAGGATAAGATCTGCTAGTAATCATTTTTTTGTTATTCAAGTAACATTCAATAGTAGAATGATCAATATAAATATGTGCGGTTAATCCCTTATCAATATCAAGTGAACCACCTTGTATATCTCCTTTGCATTCTATACAGCTCTTGCTTCGATCCAACCAAACTTGTTTTTGTTCTTTATCAAAGATTAGACTAGTTTTTTCCCGGTTCGTATAATGCTTTTTTAATTCCAAGCCAACTACTTTGTTCGTATCCTCAAATTCCACTATTATTTCGAGCATTTTATGATTTACTTCTTTAAGTATTTCATTGATATCAACTATTAACCTATTTTTTTCATTCACTAACGTTTTATCTCTCAAAGCTGCCAGATTTTCCAATGGTTTCATTCTAAGTTCATTGTTTTCCAGGTAAAGTTCAATGGGAAGTCCCGCATTATGTGCCCATCCGGCATCATGCTCTTCCCTCTCATTCCGATCCCCTTGAAGGATTGAAAAAAGAATAGATTTCTTTGTCTGTGGATCCACAAAACCGCTTGGCCCACTAAATTTAAAGCTGCCATAATCGATCTTTCGTGGTTCTTGGGAATCAGGGATAAATGTAAAGTTGTTTTTATCAAAATTCCCCAGAAAGTAATAGGTATCCACTTGACCTCTTGGTTCTGAATGAAAATGACTCATAAATATAAAAATATATTTTGTATTTCCTTTATCGTCAGACACTGGTAAAAAAACGGGAAGCTCCCAATTCGTTCCGAGTAAAGGGTATTTTTTATTGCCTATCGTGAAAAACTCCCCTTTAAATGTCCATTTTATACAATCATCCGATGAATAGATCCAGGCTGTAGGTCCTTTACCATCTATGCCTCCTCCAATGATTAAATACCATACCTCTTCTTGTTCGTCTTTCCAGACAAAGGGATCTCTAAATTGTGAAGGTATTCCTTGCTTATCCGTTTGAGTTATTGCCGGATGAGGGAACATTTCCCAATCAACCAAGTGTGGATCTTCTAAATTTTTAGGGCGAGCGATGGCTACACCTTGATTACATTCCTTATCCAAATTGGCAAATGTATAAAAAAGATATGGGATATCATCCGGACCAATTGTTGCAGAACCAGACCAGACACCCGAAGGCGTTAGGTCACCCTTTTGTGGGAACAATGCAATTTTATTATTTTCCCAAAAAACTAGATCATCACTTGTCCAATGTCCCCAATGTAAATTTGAGAAATAGGGTCCAGATGCATTTTTTTGATAAAATAAGTGGTATTTCTCCTTGTAGTAAAAGGGGGCATGAGGTTCATTCATCCAATGCTGTGGTGGGATGGCATGGTATTGTGGACGATGTTCGTCGTCCAATAGTTTACATTCATCAAGGTCTATTTCTTTTAAATCAAGTGACAGCTTATCAAACAAACCTTGAAAAACATTTTGGATCGTTTCAGCGGACAAAACTTGATCAAATATTTGGAGATAATCAATCAATCCGGAAAACATCCCACCTTTAAAAATTTCACTTATTTTAAATGGGCTATTATTTAATCCGATCGATAATGGGATGGTTGAAGGTTTCCATCCAGTAATGGAATCACACCTTAATTGAAGTTCTGAATTCAGATATAGTAGCATCTCGGCAGTTTCTTGGTTATATGTAACCGTGATGAGTGATTTTTTATAAAGTTCAATTTGTTTTTCACTTCTTAGCAGGTGTATTTGTTTTCCGTCCCCTATTTCAAATTGTATTTCACCATGTCGATATAGACTCAAAGCAAATCCTTTTTTACCCTTTTTATCCAATTGGTCAATGATCGTGGTTGAAACTTCTCCATGACAAGCTTCGAAACATCGAGGTGCAATTAATGCGGATATCGCAAATGATCCCACCAGCTCCAATGGTTTATCGATGATAAAGGTAGAATACCCATCAAAATCCAGCGCGTACCCCGATATGGGGGACTTAATCCATCTTGGTGAACAGTTTTTTTTATACTTGGCATCATTAAAAACATATTCGATTTTTAATAGATTTCCGCGGATCAGTTCTTTTGTTTGATTACCATTCCCTTCATTAAAATTAATGAAATATAGTAAACTCATACGCCGCCTCCAATCAATCTTATTTAATTCCAGAAGATGTATTTTGTGGCATGATGTATTTTTGTCCGAAAATATAAACCAATAAAATGGGAATCGTTGTTATGGTTAATCCTGCCATTACCAGATTTAAGTATACTGGCTTTGTCTCATTCATAATATTGATTGCAACTGATAATGGATATTTTGAAGTTTCAGTGAAAATCATAAGAGGCCAAACATAATCATTCCAGGATCCCACAAACACTAAAATCCCAATCGTCAGGAAAATTGGTTTGGAGTTTGGAATCGCAATTTTCGTGAATATTTTCCAGTCCGACGCCCCATCGATGTATGCTGATTCTCTTAATTCTTTAGGAATTTTCTTAAAAAATACCATAAATAAATAAATGTTAAATGCACTGCCAATATGGGGTAATGCCAGCCCCCAAACGGTATTCGTCAGATTCATTTCTTTTATGATGATGAATATTTGGATTAGAACGGATTGAAAAGGAAAAATAATTAAAATAAGCAAAGCTCCATTAATATACTTTTTAAATGGCATATCAAATGTCGCTAATGCATACCCCGCTAACGAATTGACAAATAAACTTCCTGCAACAATCACAAAACTATAAAAAACACTGTTAAAAAAATGAAGAGAAAAATTAAACCTATTAAAAATTTCTTTATAAGGTTCGAGCCAACTATTTATATGATTAAAATTAGGGACAAAACTTTTCATTGTACCGATTTCTGCAGAAATTTCGGCAACCGTTTTTGTGCTGCTCACAAACATCCAAACAGTTGGGAATAAAAACAAGAAAGCAAATGTCATTAACACAAAAATTTTTAAAGCTGAAATCACATTATATTTCTTCAATTTCTATTCCTCCTTAAATAATTTTCTTTGTGCAATTACAATGATGATTAATATCAATGCAAATACAACTGTTATGGCACTTGAATAGCCGATTTGACGATATCTTGTTCCCTGATCAAACATGTATAACAGGATACTGGCTGTACTGCCATCCGGTCCTCCATTCGTCAATACTAACGGTTCAATAATAATTTTAAATGTTCCTGTTGTTACAACAATGAGGACAAAAACGAGCTGCCCCTTTATACTGGGCAGTGTAATATATTTAAACTTTTGCCAACCATTTGCACCTTCTATATCCGCTGCTTCGTAAAGTGTTGTTGGAATATCCTGCAGTGCAGCCATTAGGATTAACATTTGGAAACTTATACCTTGCCAAAGAATAATAAAGGAAATTGTTGGGAGTGCCAGATCAGGATCGGTAAAAAAGCCTTGCTTGGAAAAGCCTAAATCAGCCAAGAAGACGTTAAAAATTCCTGCATTTGGATCTAGAATGTTTTTCCATAGTAAAGAAACAACGATAATGGATAATATATATGGTGAAAAGAATGCCGTTCTAAAAAAGGTATTCACTTTTGATTTTTTGGAAATTAAGATGGCCAAAAACAATGATAAAACGACTTGAAGAGGAACGATATAAATGGCATATTTGGCAGAGTTAAAAAAAGCGGAACGTGCATATTTGTCTTTTACTATTTCAATGTAATTATCAAATCCAATCCATGAGACATCATTTGGTTTCAGCAGGTAATAGTCTGTAAATGAATAGCCCACTGCAAGAATTAATGGATAGACGACAAACACAGCTATTAAAGCAAATGCTGGTAGTAAAAATAAAAATTTACTGCTAAAGAAGAAATTTAATACTCCGGATTTATTTATGTTTTTTCTTACTTTATCCATATAAAAAACCCCTTAATAATAGTAAGTATACGACTAGTCGTATACTTACTATTTATCTATCAAAATTATTTTTTCTTAAATCTTGAAGCTTCCCGTTCAGATTTATCTACTGCAGCCTGAACTAAATTCCCGACAGAATCTCTGTTTAAAGTAATCCCTTCCATAATATCTCCAAATACATCTTCAAGTACTGGGAAAATAGGTGATTTAGGTTTAAGATGTGCTGTTTGTACTAATTGATCTAACATTAGTTTTCTAGGATACTCACTATATAATTTTGAGGAAGCTAATAATTCTTTATGACCGGGAATTAGACCAGCAGCATCTTCCATTGCCTTGGCACTATCCTTATTTGTTAAGTGAGCCACTAGCTCCGCTGCAAGTTCAGGGTATTTTGTATGTTTCGTGGCAGCAACATACCAAGTGCCATGCGGTGCTGAGTTATGTCCCTTTTTCCCATATGGATATGGCATTAATGACCAATGCAAATTCGGATAATCTTTTTTAAGTGCGTCAATTAACCAAGGTCCTTCAAAACTTATTGCTGCTTTACCTGTAGCAAAAGCATTCTCCTTGGCAGTTGGTGAAACAATTCCTTCTCTAAATAGAGTATTGATAAAATTAAAAGCTTCTATCGTATTTTTACTATTTAAATAACCGTCTGTGTCTAAGCCATTTTTTCCAACTAATTGCGCATCATTGGAAAAAATGATTGGGGAGTGCGCATACATTTGCCATCCATTTTTGTCAGTGAACATATGCACTGGTGCTTGCCCCATGAACTTTTTAAGAATTCTAGTATTTTTCAAGAAGTCATCATAACTCCAAGCTAAATCTAATGTCCAATTTCCATTTTTATCTGCCGGAATCTCTATACCTGCAGCTTTAAATAAATCTACATTGTAGAATACAGGTGCTGATAATTCAAAGGATTGCAACGCATATAGATTATTTCCAACACTACCGGACTTTACGATTGTATCTAAATAAGAATTAATTACATCTTTTCCTAAATACTTATTTAAAGGTAAAAGAATATCGGAATCAACATATGATGCAGTGTGAACGCTTTCAAGAGTGATTACATCTGGTAAATCACCAGTTGTAATGGCAGCATTAAGTCTATCATTGTAACCACTTCCCTCACCCGTTTTTGCGATGTGTTCAACGGTTACCTTTACATTTTTATGTTGTTGTTCAAATTCTTTAGCCCTTAAATCATAATTTTTACCTTCTGGATCTTCTGCAGGAACATGTACCCATACTGTTAATTCTTTTGGCTTATCATTGCTTGATGAAACTGCACTTTTACTTGTAGAATCAGAACACGCAGTTAAACCCAATATAAGAGCTGGAATCATAAAAAAACTAGATAATTTTTTCAAACGTTTTCCCCCTCCTGTGTTTTGTGGAAATGTTTCCATAAAACTTTAAATTAATAGGGCTAAGCCCCTAATTTAAGATATGGAAACGCTTCCATCTTTACTTTTAATATAGTACAAATATCCATTTTTGTCAATCAGCATTTTATTACTTTTCTTTTTTGCTTACGATAATGTTGTATCACCCTGTAAAAAAACTACCGGGTGAATAGCAGGTTCGACAGGGATCCCATTTATTCTTTTAATGACTAATTCAACCAAACTTCTCCCCATTCGTTCAATTGGTTGTCTAATAGTTGAGAGTCTGGGTCTAAGTGCAGAATAGGTCTCTATTCCATCATATCCAATAATAGAAAGCTGTTCAGGTATATTTATATTAAGTTCAAGGGCAAGCTGTACGAATTTCAGTGCCATGACATCATTCTCCACAAATACCCCATTTACATCCTTATAATTTTTTAAAAAATTGGTTAAAAATGCAATTTCATCTTTAATGGGATCCTCTTCAATATAGAGAGTACATTGGGTTCCATTCTGTTTTGCTGCATCTTCAAAGCCTTTTCTTCTTTTTTCTACTTCCGTAATGATCGTTTTCGAAAAAGTTCCAATATAAGCGACATTTGTGCATCCGGTATCTTTCAACACTTGATAGGCTAATTGACCACCATCATAATTATCACTTGAAACATAAGGTATATTTTCTCCCATATGACGGTCCACTAAAACAATTGGCATAGAATTATTGATTTCATTTTCAATCGAATTATAGGTGATTCCAATAATACCTGATACTTTGTTTTGTTTGAGCATGTTGATATAGTTAAGTTCTTTTTCGATTTGTCCGTTAGAGTTACAAAGCATCATATTGTAACCATTTTTATTTAGCTCATCTTCAATATAAAAGGCAAGCTCTGAGAAAAACGGGTGATGTATTGAAGGTAAAAATAGTGCTACGATCTTACTATCTTGTGTCACAAATGCTCTTGCCGTTTCGTTTGGAACATATCCTAATTGTTCAATTGCTTTAAGTACCTTTTTTTTCGTTACTTCACTAACATATCCGGAATTATTGATTACGCGAGAAGCAGTTCCCAGCCCTACCCCTGCCAACTTTGCGACATCTTTTATGGTTGCCATGCTATCACCTCAGGTACAAGCATATCATATGTGGAAACGTTTCTCTATTTAATTTTATTAAGGATTTATTGGTACTTGACCATTGGTTTTTCTTGTAACTGGAATTTAAGTTTGGCGGGACTGCGGGGGAATCGCACCTAGCAGTGGCTATATGAGCCACTCATATAAAGTGCCAGGCACCATAAAAAGACAAATATGTTAAAATGTCTTTTTATGGTGCCTGGCACTAATATCTTAATGTACCAACTCCAATTCGATCAGCAAAAGATCAAAAAAATCATAATAAAGGTAGAAACCTTTTTTGTGTGAAGACGTCTACCTTTTTTTTCTTCTATTTTAATTATCTATTTAATTGTTTCTCTTTAATAGGCTTCGTTTCCTTGCTTACTTTGATGATTTCTCCGATAATACTGACTGCAATTTCTTGTGTTGTTTCCGAGCCAATTTCCAATCCGATGGGAGAATGAACCTGCTCCAACTGTTCTAGTGAAACGCCTTCACTTTTTAATTTTTCAAATATGGTTATGACCTTGCGCTTGCTGGCGACCATCCCAACATAGGCAATCGGAAATTGCAGTGCCGTTTTTAATACCATATCATCACGATCTTTTGTAACAATCACTACGTAAGACTTTTCATTTAGGTTAGCTGCAAGCATTGCCTTTCCAATATCCTCATTCACAAAAAGGTTGGTTGCATTCGGAAAGCGTTCCTTCGTACAATAACCCACCCGGTCATCTACAACGCAATATGGTATTTCCAGAAAATCGGCGAGCTTTGAGAGCGCATAGCCTAAATGACCGGCTCCGGCCAGAACAAGTTCAGGCCTGCTTGTATAGACTTCAATAAACACCCGCAACGTTCCGCCACAATTCATTTGAATTCCGTCTTTTGCATGTTTATTCAATTTGTATTCAACGATTTTCGATTGTCCCTTTTGAAGCGCCTGTACACTCTCTTCGATGATATAGTGTTCAGCCAATCCCCCGCCGACAGTCCCTTCAATCGTACCATCACGATAGACAATCATTTTTCCAACATGCCTGGGAGTCGAGCCTTTTGATTCAATAATCATGGCTAAAGCAAAGGTTTCGTTTTGACGCGTCAGCATGGCCACTTTTTCCATCAGCAGCATGAATCGCTCCCCCCTTTTTTAAACATTAAATCGGTTGATAGTGCGACGTGCTCAGAAAATAACGTAAAAGATTTAAGGCGACTGTTTTTCTGTATAAAGCAGTGGAGCGCTGATCGTCAATTGGCCGAATGATCTGATCGAAGGCTGCCACAACCTGAGCGATGTCTGCATCTGCTAATGGTATGGTATGCCCAAGCAACTTCTTCTCAATATCAATGGAACGAACCATCGTAGGTCCGACCGCTCCGAATGCAAAGCGAACATCATCGATTAGAGCACCATTTATCCTTATATAGCCTGCAAACGATACTTTGGCAATGGCATCTGCGTTGCGGTTGCCGACTTTCTCAAAAACGACATGAGAACCTTCTTCTACTATGGAGGGCAAGATAATTTCAGCCAAAATTTCATTATGATCCCGCCCGACCCTTCGTGGACCTTGAATAAAATTGCTAATCGCTACTACACGTTCACCATTAACAGAACGCAGCAAAAGCTTTGCGTTGTATACATATAATAATGGCAGTGTGTCACCAGCCGGAGAAGCGTTGCAAATATTTCCTCCCAATGTCCCTCTGTTTCGAATGGCCGGTGCCGCAATCGTTTTGATTGCGTCCTTTAATGGTAGTGGAATGAATGGATCTTCCAGTAATTCGCTATAGGTACAGCAGGCTCCGATGTGGAGATCCTTATGTTTTTGATACACCTGCTTTAGCTCAGAAAGATGATCAATAAAAACAATCGGTTTAGGGAATTTCGGTGGAACTCCCCTTCGACTTTTGTGAAGGACCATGACATCGGTGCCGCCGGCTATGATTGCACAGTCTTCTCTATTCAATTGGCTCAACGTTTGGTCTAAACGATCGAAGCGATAGGAGGTTATTTTCTCTGCCATAAGCCGTCCCCTTTTTTAGCTGCCTGATTTATCGCATCCACAATCATATTGTAGCCCGTACATCGGCACAGATTTCCGGAAATACCTTCACGAATTTCAGCCTCTGAAGGATGAGGATTGTTAGATAACAAAGCTGCACTTGCCATGACCATCCCGGGAATGCAGTAACCGCATTGCACTCCTCCGGCACTGGAATAGCACTCATCTAAAATCTTAAATTGTTCCGTTTCCATGATCCCTTCTATCGTTTGAATATCGGCTACCTCAATCGAGCCAATGGGAATCAGGCAGCTGTTTTGCAGTTGGTTATTCACAAACACACTGCAGGCTCCACATTCTCCTTCACCGCAGCCTTCCTTTGTTCCGATTAATTTAAACTCATCTCTTATTAAATCTAGTAATCTTACAGTGGCAGGGGCATCCGTTTCTACCGTTCTTCCATTAAGCGTAAATTTAATCATCCCTCTTCACCTTCTTTCATCCAAAGACTGTCAATAATGACTTCCGGTGTAATCGGAATTTGCTGAAAAGACGTTTGCAGTGCATCCTCGATCGCAGCTTGGACTGCTGGAGCGCCGCCGATTAACGTCAGTTCACCCGCGCCCTTCGCCCCGTATGGACCATCAGCATAGGGATTATCAAAGACACTGCTTGCAATTGGAACAACGTCCAATGAAGTCGGCGGTCCATAATCCGAGATGCTTTTTTGTTGGATCTTGCCTTGCTTTGACGTCATCTTTTCTAGATAACCGTACGCTAATCCTTGAGCTAAACCACCGTCAATTTGACCTTTCAAAATCCGTTCATCGATGACCTTCCCCACTTCATAATTGCCGTATACTTTTTCTAACTTTACAATCCCTGTTAACGTATCCACTTCTACTTCCACGATATTAACACCCCATGAATAAGCCGGGTAGGCATCGCCAGTGAAGGTCAACTCATTCCATGGAATCATTTCACGGTGAACATAATTCTCTATTACTTCCTGTTCCATCCCTGGTTGCCACTGAGCCTTCAGTTTTTTTGCAGCCCGTTCAAGCAATTTTCCCACAATCATCGTCGTCCTGGAGGCTACGGTCGGACCGGAGTCAGGAACCTCTTTTGTATCGGGATTAGGGTACAAAACTCTGTCAAACGGGAGGTCGAGTTCTTTGGCAACAATTTTACTCAGCGTCGTATAAATTCCTTGTCCCATATCAGAATTTGAGATTTTTAACATTACTTTGCCGTCCTTTGATTTAACCAGCTTCACCGTTGCTTTAATATGATCTCTTTCGCCACTGCCTGTAAAGCCACAACCGTGGAGGAATAGCGAAGTGCCTATGCCTTTTTTATAGCGCTGACTTTGTTGATTGAAACGTTGAATCTCCCCTTTTTTCGATTTGTATTGTGACGCGTTGAGTAAATCCTCAATCATATCTTCCATTAATATTGGGTCGCGGAATATACCTTTTGTGATGGTGGGGTCTCCTTGTCTGACGAGGTATTTTCGTTTATATTCAAGTGAGTCGATGTTTGCCAGTTTACTAAGATGTCCTATATGACTTTCGATTCCGGCAAAGCTTTGTGGAGCACCAAAGCCTCTGAAGGCTCCGTTCGGAACGGTATTGGTTTTTAAAACATAGCCTTTTGCATGAAAATGCGGAATTTTATAAACACCGGCACTGTTTATTAAGGCGCGCTGCAGCACGACAGAACTCAACCCCGCATTCGCTCCGCCATCAAGAAAAACGTCAACACACATGCTCAAAATATTTCCATCCTTATCAAGGGCCGTTCGATAGTTGAGTTTGGCCGGATGCCTTTTCGTCGTAACGACCATATCCTCAGAACGGTCAAACACGAGCATCACCGATTTTTTGACTGCTTTTGCAGCAACCGCTACGTGACACGCCATCATCGAAGGATAATCTTCTTTACCGCCAAAACCTCCGCCGGTAGGGCTTTGAACCACTCTGACTTCATCGTCGCCACAGGCTAAAGCGCTTAGCAACGCATTTTTTATATAATAAAGACATTGCATCGATCCCTGTACGACGATTTCATCATCCTTATAAATGCCGAGCATTCCTTGTGGCTCAAGGTAGACATGCTCCTGATAACCCGTATCATATTCTTCTTCGATTATTTTGTGGGCTCCCTGCTCGATTGCTGAAATGATCTCTAAGCTTTCCCCAAATTCATAGCTTGCCATTACCCCGGATGTGGATTTTTGTTTAATCGCTTCGTCCAAAGTATAGACAGCCTGATGCTCTTCCAATTCAACCTTCACATCATTGAGCAAACTATACAGGGTATCCAGGTCTTCTCCAACGAGCATAAGAATCGGCTCACCAATATAATTGACCCACTCATTGGCAAAAATGGGCTGATCTTCTTTGATAATTTTGACATAATTCGGGCCGGGGATATGCTCTGCTCCAACCGCTTCATAGCCTTCCGGAAGTTTTGGCAATTGAATGGATTTAATTTTTCCATAAGCGATTGGCGACCGAACCAAGACACCATAAACCATATTTTCCACTTTCACGTCACTAATATAGGGCAACTGGCCCGATACTTTACCTTTATGGTCCTTTTTGGGCACTGAGGTGCTTATCTCTTTGAGACTCATTGCTACAACACCCTTCGACTCATTTTTTTAATGGGGACATATTATTAATAGAAACCTCTTCCTACGATTTTATAAATAAGAAAGATATTTTATGAACAATTTTTTATGTTTGAACTGGTTGTTTTTAATTATATTTTTATTTGGGGAAACTTTAGCTATTTATGTAAGAATTTTTGACTATGTATTTTAATTTAACTTGTTTATTTCTGTCGAAGCTCGCGCTACGCGCTTCAATCAACCTGTAAAAAAATAACTACAATAAAAATGCAGCTTGATTCGACCTGGAAAGCTGATCGAATCAAGCTGCGTTGAAAACTATCGAGAAATTTACGTTTTATAATAATCCATGGCTTTTTGATAATCCTCCGGCGTATCAACATCCATTAATACACCCGGATCATCTACATTGATATATTTCTTTTCGAAACCGTTAAGGACCGCACGCAAATTACTTTTTGGATTGGTTTCAAGGATTTTCTGTTTTACTTCGCTTGATAATTTGATGGGGTGACCACCTTTATAATTGAAGCTGGGAATCACTACGTTCCCTTTTTGTTCTGCTAGTAGCTGAACGGTCTCTTTTTTAACAAGCGGACAATCTCCGGGTGTTATAAAGAAGGTTGGGGCATTTACTTCATTGCAGCCCTTTTGAATGGAACTAAACATTCCCTGGTTAAAGTTTTCATTATAAACAAACTTTAGCTGAAATGAATCGGTATTTTTACTGCTGATTTTTGCCATTTCCTCTTGGATGATTTCCGCTTGAAACCCAGCTACGATGATTACCCTTCTGCATAATCCTTCAAATTTAGATATCGTTTGCTCCAACACGGTCATTTGCCCTAATGGCAACGTCATTTTAAATGCATTCGCTCGGCTGGAATATCCTGCTGCTAAGATGATTGCTTCCAAGTTAGTCACCTCCAAGGGTAGATCTTGTCTGCCTTTTACTAATAAGAATACTATTTTACAAATTAAAAATGATGATATAATACAAAAAAAAATGAAAAAGTACAAAAAAACAACTCAAAACCTAAAAGCATTACTCATGTGGCTTGATCGTATATATAATTATCAAATCGATGCCGGCGAACACTACATTGATGAGTCCTGCGAAAAGATTCCCGAACCTTCATAGATTTATTTCCCAAATATAGATCTGCAGAAAGGGATGAGAAAATGATTATTCGTGAACGTGAGCATAGCTTTATTATGATCACTCAACATGATCATGCCAAAATATCAGGGGGAATTGCCCAAAATTGGAAAGATGAATATTTTTTAGGATTGGAAAGAAAAGAAGAAGTGGTTCTTGGCATTTATGAACATGATCGAGCATGGATCGAACCGGATGCCGCTCCTTTATGGAATAGCAACCAGGAAAAACCGTACTCCTTTGTGGATTTTCCCCTTGATTTAAAGGTGGCTTCTTACAAAAAGGGAATCGATGAAGTAGAAAAAATGAGCCACTATGCATGTCTTCTTTGCAGTTCACATTATGCTTCCTTTCTTCAATACGAAGAGAATCCAGTCGGAACGAAATTTGTGGAGGAAGAAATCACAAGAAGGCTGCACCTGTTAAAACAGTGTGGGATATTAGGTAAGATGGGGAAGGAAAAGCAGTTACTGTATCATCAAAGCATATTAAAATTCTGTGACAACCTCTCCCTCTATATTTGCTTAAACGAACCGGGAGTTAAAAAAGAAAAAGAGCATCGCTGGTATCAGGACGGCATCTCCCCCTCATTCACATTTGCCAATCATAAACCAATCCAGGTACAATGGGCTGATCAAGAAACGGTCTCGCTCTCAGTATCTCCTTTGGAGAAAGAAGTCCATGTGCAGTTACGATTTAAGGAAGTTAAAAAAGAGGATATAAAGGCGAACGGGCTAATATCAGCCTATACAAAAACTCCCTGTTCCCATCTAAATGCTACGATTAAATAAAACTAATAGAAGATAGGAAAAAGCGGGTGAACAGGTCTGTTGACATAAGGTTTGTCAACGGATCTATCCCCGCTTATTTATCATTTACTCTTTTTCTTCTCATCCATTGTGTTGCCGCCCACTTATCCCCAAGGATCACTGGTGCACCACCATGTAAAGTTAACTCGTTTAGAGTATGATTATTATAGAAATATTCGAAATAAACCGCCATACCCTTTTGTGGAGAGACTGAAAAATTAAGTTTTGGAAAATAAGTTTCTCCTCCATGCTCTACATCATTTAGGTACATGACGAGTGTGCTAATTCTGGGATTGTTAACTGCATTATTTGAAGGTGAAAAAAAATCAACATGAGCTTTATACTCTTGACCAATTTGATAATGAAGGACTTGAAGCCCTTCTCCATGTTCTACAGGGATATTCATGATAGAGGATATTCTTTTTTCAATTCTAGCAACAAGATCATTTTCGCCTTCTTGAAAAAACGTACTGCTACTTGTCCTGAGTTCATTTACTTCACGTGTATCCCCAATTTTTGAACGCTGAAGTCTATCTTTTGACAACGTAATTAATGCATCACACTCTTCATCACTTAAAACATTTCCTAAAACTACGATTAGTGGTTCTTCTAATCTAGCAATGATGTTAATTTCTCTATCTTCTGTTTTAATTTTATTTCCATTGTGATTAAAAATAGTTTGTTCTTTACTAGTTAATTCTTTAGCATCCATTGTCCACTTCAACCCTTTAATTATTTTAATCTTCAAAATAATTATATGAGGAGTCTATTGCTGAAAGTACCTTGAATTCGTGCATGAGCTTTGTTAGGGATGTTGGCAAAAAGCGTCTGGAGGACGCAATTCAGAAAATTGATCTTCCTGTTGAAGTAGTGTATCGCTGCTGCTTCGGCACTCAGGAGAGAATTGGAGCCTTTCCACTTGGTTTTTTACAACCGAAAACGCTGAACAAACAAAAAACAGTAGACTAATTCCGTTTTTCGGATTGGTCAACTGTTTTTCCTTAAATATTTTCAATCTCTATATTTTTAGAACAGTTATATTTTTACTTAAATACGCCCAATTCTGTGGTGCCGGCAAACTGATTTGCCAAAAAGTTGTCCCAACTAATTTGTAAATATCAATAAGATAATACTTTTCAATATAGCTTCGAATGTCTTCAAACCAGACAATATGCTGGTTTGTGCCGCTCCAATAACGATACCATGGTGATTTAGCTGTATTATCAAATTGAATCGGTGCTCCCTTTACTATTGCTTGATTTTGTACAGCGAGCACTGATAATGCCTGAGTTTCATTCGTCGTGACCACTTTATCATATCCATACAACGCCATAGCCATTAACAGTTTTTGTCGATTAACTTGAGTTAGCGCGTAGTTAATCACTTGTTCTACCCAGCCAATTGGTGAGATCGGATCGGGCGGGCCACCCGGATAGCCATAATCGATCGTCATTACCGCCATAAGATCAACCGCATTTCCAATTGCCGTATAATCATAAGCCCCGACAATCCGATTCGTCGGTAAATCAGCTGCTTTGGCGTGAACGTTAACATGTAATAGGAGTCCGCCTAATTGTTCCTTTAATTTTTCTAAGAACAAACTAAAATCGTTACGGTTTGCCGGAGGAATAAATTCAAGGTCAAGGCTTACACCGCCAAACCCTCCCTGTGTCGTCAGATTGACGATGCTTGCTACTAAATTCTCTTGATAGGTTGAATTTCCCAGAACCTTTCCTGCCAGCTCAGAACTAAACCCTTCGGTCGTAAAGTTTCGGATCATTAATAATGGTGTAATGTTTACTTGTTTGCACTTCGTAATAATGGCGGAATCATCTATTACTCTAAAAGCGTAACCCTTATCAGTAAATGAATAATTTACGATCGCTAAATAGGTTAACTGACTGGATAATGAATCTATTATAGAAAGTGTTGTCGTCTCTTCTGAAGGAACAATAAACCCGAGAGTCGTAATTTCCAACTTAATGGATGATGGAATGTAAATGACCTGGCCAATACGAAGGTGATTGATATCTATTCCCGGATTAGCAGCACTTATCAAGGAAAGATTAGAGTTAAATTGTTGGGCTAATTTCCAAACGTGATCACCCGTTTTTATCCGATAAGCACGGATTGGCAGCGAATTGTCTGGAATATAAAGGGCAAGACCAGGAACAATTGCTGTGGTAGATGATAACCCGTTTACACTAACAATTGAATGAATTGAAACATTATACAGCTTGGATATAGACCACAGATTTTCACCAGTACCAACGACATGAACAGCCATCCCATCACCCCTTTCATAAACATCTTATTGGCTAGTGGTGATAATATTCTTTAGAATGTGAAGTGTATGAAACCAAATCTATTGAAAGAGGGATTGAATATGAGTGAAATCAGAAATATTTATTGTGTTGGCCGAAATTATCTAGCTCATGCAAAAGAATTAAACAATGAGGTTCCAACTACCCCTTTTCTACTTTCGAAGCCTACTCATGCCCTTCCAGAAGGCGTTGGACAGGTTTTTGACGGAGATCATTTGTCATTAAAATGGGATAACAACATTTTTGGTGATTGTTTTATTAAATTGTCTTAATTCAGTTTTATATTTTTTTACTAATCGGCATTAGCTTTAACAGAGCCTTTTGTTTAAATCAAAATAAACTAAAGCACGGTTAATCTAATACCACTACTCCGACCACATCCTCGAAATGAATCCGATCAAATTCACCAGGTCTACCTTCCATTCTCAGCTGGTGCGTAATCGGATCAACGTAGTGAATATGGCCTGTAATTTCATACGTAAAACCATCTTCCCAGACCGTTATCTTTACCGGAAGATGGTACTCCATCGCATAACATATCCGCTGATCAAACTCTTCGAATTCATAAACATCAATTAACGGTTTAGGTTGGCGCTCCTGATCCTTCCAATAATCCCGTATCATCTTTATTTGCTCCGGCATTCCAAAGGCGAACTGCCACTTCTTCATGCCTCGATCACGATTTGCCATAACGATCACCTCGTTATTATTATACACGAACAAATGTTCTGTATGAGTAAAAATATAAAAGAGCGACTTTTTTTAGCCACTCTGATAAACAAATACAACCTGACCGGGTGAATCTTACGATTATTTCTCATTGGTTGCTTTTAACCATTGCTAAAGGCTTCTTTCATCTTATACCAGTTGTGTTCTATTCGCATAAGAACTCCGATAAAAGTTTATACCAATTACACAATAATAGTGTAGATAAAGATCATTAAAAGATATTCCAAAACGGTCTTCATAAAGAAAATACAGTATAAAAAGCATTTTTCTACAAAAAAACCCTATTGTATTAAATTACTTACCAATTTATAGTAATACATATATATGTAAAAATCACCTATAAACTTTCTATAACAGTATTTGAATCGAATTTAAAATAATAATAAATCTATGTTTTAGGTCGTGATAAAAATGAAAAAAGAGGTTCCTGTTAAACTGACACAGGATTTTTATCATCATGATCAATTAATACAATTGGTTCAAGAAGCAAATCGATTCAATAGTTATATCCTCTTTAAATACAAAAATCTTCAAATAAATGTAAAAAGTTCTCTCAGTATTAGGATATTAATGATTTCAAAAGGAGAAAAGCTGAATATTTATGCGGAGGGTAATGATGCTGAACAAGCAATAGATCACATAACTTCTTTATTGGCTTTAAAAAGAATATAATCTCAGGCGAATTCTATGCCTCTATAACTTACGAGTCTACTAATTGATGTAAATTAAAAATGATATATTTGGGTACATGTAGGAACCAGTAGATGTATTAGGGAAAAGGTAGTTTACGTTAAGGAGGTTGATTGAGTTGGGAGAATTTCTAGATTTTTCATATCAGGATTTTAGGTACAAACTTTATGTTCCGAGTGAATATCAAGCAGAAAAAGAGACTCCTTTGATGGTGATGCTTCATGGATGTCAACAAAATCCGGATGATTTTGCTGCTGGAACAAATATGAACGAGCTTGCTGAAAAGGAAAACTTTCTCGTCCTCTATCCTGATATGAATCACCTGTTGAATCCTTTGAATCCGGCTGGTTATAACCCTTTTGGCTGCTGGAACTGGTTTTTAGATAAAAATCAGCACCGTGGAGAGGGACATCCCAAGTTAATTAATGCGATCATTAATGAAGTTAAAAGTAAGCACCGCATTGATTCAAGAAAGGTGTATGCAGCTGGCTTATCTGCAGGTGCGGCACTTGCTTGCATTCTTGGAGTTACTTATCCAGATGTATTCAGTGGTATCGGAGTGTGTTCGGGACTTCCCTATGATGCTGCTAATGTATTTTTTCTAACTGATCCAATGGCTAAAGCAGCTAAAGAAAGCATGCAAAAAGGCGTTTCGGACCCCTATGCATGCGGTAATAGCGCCTTTCAGGAAATGGGAAAGTTCAAGAAGAAAATGCCTGTCATTGTTTTCCATGGTATCTGCGATACAATTGTACATCCCATAAATGGACAGCAAGTGATCATTCAGTGGGCCCAAACTAATTTTCTTATAGAAGGTGGTACAGGAAGAGCTGATATTACACCTCTCCAGGTAAAATCAGATCTTATCAACGGAAAAAGTTGTACTCAATCTGTATACAGTGATGGGGACGGTGAACGTTTAATGGAACTTTGGATAATCGATCAAATGGGACACGCATGGCCTGGTGGGAGTTCGAATGGATCACATACAGATCCATTAGGCCCAAATGCAACAGAAATTATCTGGAATTTCTTAACCAAACATCATCAGCGCCCTGTTGAAAATCTTGAAAATCTGGTCGAAACACCTAAAAAGAACTTTTTTCGTGGACTTATAGCGAAGCTTTTCAAAAGAATAAAACTATTCATCATATAATCTGTGTCAATGAATAAGCCGATATAACCTTTTAACGTGATAATTCGAACTTCTCATTGATTTTTTCCATTAGGTCCCGTATCAACCTAACGTCCGCCACAACATCCACACCATCAGTGAAGGAATTCATCCTTTTAATATGAAAATCTTCCTATTTTCATCATTAGTTTTTTCACGATTGAATGGTCAGCAGCATTCTGACTGAGAACCACTCTATATCAGTCGAAATAGTACGCCCCAATGGTTTGGCATTTTCATAAAAGTTCCCAAAATACATAAAAAAGCCACAATTTGAACAATTTAAATAAAAAGAGCAAGTCTTGACACCTTCACAGAAATTTTACAACTATGACTTGCTCTTTTTATGTTTCAAGGCATAATATGGATTAAATCACCTTCAACCAACATGCTTCTAAAAGACACCTAATGAGTGTCTTTTAATATGGAATGATATGGTTCATTCTCCTCTTATTAACAAAAGAAATTGTTATTATCATTAACTTTCTAAGTGACCCCCTTAGAAAATCATTCCTACATGCAAAGGACTACCAATGGAAGTCCTTTGCATTTTTTTGTCCAAAAAATTGGAAATATCTAGAAAATAAGATGGTGGGGAAGGAAATTGTCGAACATTCAGTTTTATAGAATGCCGTAAAGTCTTGATTTAATGAGTGTAATTCAAATGAAATATTCCTATTATTTATTTGACAAATGATGATGTTATACTTTTGAAAAACAGAACAAATTTCGCATGAAATTTACGGTTCGATGCTAATTCAGCTAGAATACATAAAAGAATGTTAAATAATATTAAATATTATCTTTATAAGATTAGTAGTTTGGCAAGGAGAAAGCAGGGGAAATTTTTGAAAAAGAAGCTTACAATTTTAAGTACGACCATCATGCTAGGCTTAGGTGGCGCAATTTCAATTCCAACGGTAAAAGCTGATACTCAACAAAGTACTTCTCAAGCCGATTTAAATATTTCACAAGCTAAAGTCGGACTTGCTGCTGTTAAACAACAAATGGATCGTGTTAATCAGGCTATTACTGAAAATAATAACAAAATAGCTGCCTCAGAGAAGGAAATAAGTGATAAAAGTAATGAAGCCAACCAGCTTCAGACACAAATTTCCGCTCTTCAAGTAAAAATTGAACAACGAAATGATGTGTTAAAAAAGAGGGCTCGGTCCATACAAGAGACTGGCGGCAATATCAGTTATATTGATGTCTTATTGGGTGCTTCTAGCTTTAGAGATTTTGTTGACCGGGTTGGGGCTGTCGCACAGTTGGTAGAAGCTGATAATAACCTGTTAACCCAACAGGAAACAGATAAACAAGCTTTAGAACAAAAACAGGCATCTGTGCAAAAAGTGCTTGCAGATCTTACTTCGTTGAAAGCAAATTTGGATGGAATGAAGGCAGTGCTTGCTGACCAAAAAGCCCAACAGGAGGCTAAACAGGCAACTCTTCAACAACAGCAACAGGATGGCTATAATCAGCTAGCAAATTTGATGGATCAAGAACAACATTCTGCAGCTGCAGCTTTAAGTTCGTCTACAAGCACTCCATCAAGCGGCAGTATCAGCACTGTAATTCAAGCAGGGTATAAATATATTGGCAGATCTGTCTACGTGTTTGGCGGAGGTAGAACAGCATCCGATATTGCAAACGGCATGTTCGATTGTTCTGGCTTTGTGCATTGGGCTTACTCTCAAGCAGGTATAAATTTAGGTTGGAATACAGGCGCAATGCTTGGAGATGGAGTACGTGTACCTGCAAGTCAAATGAGGCCTGGTGACCTTGTGTTCTTTGATACTTATGCATCAAATAGCCATGTCGGCATTTATATTGGCGGAGGAAACTTCATTGGTTCACAAAGCTCGACAGGTGTAGCAGTTGCAAGCTTGTCCAATGTATATTGGTCGCAGCATTTCAAAGGCGTGGTAGTACGAGTTATAAATTAATAGCTAAACAATTAAAGGACCGAATCTCGGTCCTTTTGTTATCATACTATGACAGTCATGACATACCCAATATGAATAAATTAATCTCTCATTCTGTTTTAATGATCTATGGTACATCCATTAAATCCCCAATTCGAAACATAGCCCTTCCTGCTCCAAATAGTTATTTTACTCCTTTTGGCTAGACTTTCATCTTCCCTATAGATTGTCAGATATTTAAATGGAGGATTGATAATATACGCTACTCGTGCAAGCCCTTCTTTTAACAGCATTTCTTGAACAGATTTTCCATCAACAAATACATAGGCAAGCAACCTGCCGTAGGAATCCCTAACAATTTAGAGCGCTTTTTTTAGGATCAATCAAAATATTAAAATATGGAAAGTCGTACATACATCATTGACAACTGTATTTGGCAGTTAAAATGCTGTTTATGGTGGAATGTTTTTTTGCTCCGTCAGAGAACATGAAAATCAAAATAAAAACGATTACTAGTTGTGATTTTTTCTCTTATTGCTTTTTAATAGGAATGACCACTGCAAATAAACTTTCGGCTGGATCAGATACATTGAATTCAATAATTTTATATCCATCGCCTCCATTTTTGCATTCGTTTTTCCTTGATGTTATTAATTGAGAGTTATTCATTGTTCTTTCTTCCTTCCTAACGAACTTCACAAAAGTAACTATATGACGGATGTTAAAATATGTGCCCGGGCATTTTTTAAAAGTAATCATATATTAAGATTTTAGGTTGGAAAACCAACAAAAAACGACCGGCAACTTGTCGACAGCCCGAAAATATAAGTTGATAGTTCTTTAGTCTTTCTAGGACCCCATTCAGATATCGTTAAATCGACCCCATAATCTTTACAAGCTCTTTTTCAAAATCAGCTGGTTCGTTTGCATAGTTATAGATTCCCAAAAACTTCTCGATTGCTGAAGGATGGACACTGATGAGCTTGTTTACCACATCTTGTTGTTCTGTGATTGGTTCATTCTTGGATAGCTCGCAGCCCATATAGAAACGAACCATAAACTCGGCTTCCATCGATTTTTGATAGTCCTCAGCCATTTTTTCTTGGTTGGTTTGACCATCATTTTTGATTAAGATATCTGCCAATATCTGAGCTCCCCTGATCGCATCATGGATCCCCTGGGCCATGGCAGGGTCCTTAAAGCAAAGTGCATCCCCTACCAAAGCCCAGCCTTTGTCCATCCCCTGGTACCAGTAATTATCATAGCCGATCAGTCCTTTGATTGGTTCAGCCAGTTTCGCATCCTTTAAACGCGCCCCTATCGTGGTGTTTGGAAAATCTACGGTTAAAAGTTGACGCAAACTGGTTTCAGGGTTTTCTTTGAAGCTGGCTAGTAAACTCTTATTTTCTAATGGGAAATTCGCAACCACGACATATAAATCATCATTCGTTGGAAAAAGAATCGCCATCGTATCCTTTCTTTTATACACCTCAAATTTCGGAGCAGAATCCTGAGGAAAACCGGCGAAGTACCCGAAATAGACCGCCACAGTGGAAGGGCTGCTGATTTTGAGTCGACTATTTACTAGTTTACGAATTGTCGAGTTTCTTCCGTCTGCCCCGACTACCAGTCGAGCAAGAAACTCATGTTCCCTTTTATTTCCATCTTCCCCTCTCACTCCCGCCACGGTTTCACCATCATAAACCACATCTGTGACACGAAATCCCTCTATTACGGTAATATTTTTATAGGATTTTGCCTGTTTAAGAAGTATATGATCAAGATAAGTTCTTCTAATGCAATATCCCGTATCCTCACCAACGACCACTGGAATGGGACCTTCAATCACTGTATCCTCAAACTGAAATTTGATTGTGCGAACAGGTGTAACATTTGTCTCAAGTAATTGATCCATAACACCGATTTCCCGAAGTAGGGCCACTGTGTTATTGAAAAACGTATTAGTCGATAACGTGTCGCATGGAAATATTGCCCGGTCCACGAGCAGTACTTGAAAACCTGCTTTGGCAAGATAAATCGCCAAACTTGACCCGGCACACCGCGCTCCTGTAATAATCACATCATACCTCTTATTCATGGCAATCATCACTCCATTTTTCATTATTAAGTAGTGCTTAAGATGTCCCTATACAAAATATGAAAATACAAACATTTTATTCTTAATCCTTATGCCACCACAAACCATGCAAAAAAGGGTCTTATCGTTTGGTTAAACGATAAGACCCTGATCATGCACTTCTCTAATAAAGATATTAAGATTAATCAATACGTTTATCCTAGTCAAGTTCCAAGTTCCAGAGGGACAGGCTTCTACTCATTTCGTTCCATTTTCGCCTCGTTGAACTGTTATAGTAACTTTATAGCTTTCAACGTTAATTTGATTTTTTCCGGGTTAATCATCTGACCTTTCGAGATTTCTCTCATTAACACTTCACAAATACGATCAAGATTATGATGGGAATCGAGTTCGACTTTCAAAAATCGTCCTAGCTCAGCTGCTTCAGATTGACGATTAAATAGAGGAACGTCACCGGATGGGAGTAATGACTGACCACTCTTGTTATCAAATTGTGAGTTGATCTTTAGAACGCTGTGTATAATGAGGGAAACGATTTTCGAGATTTTACCTAGATTCAGTTTTTCAAATGAATCTTCAGGAGTATGCATGTAGGCATAATGACCACAAGTAAAAAATAAGTTAGGAATTTTGCGTCTATCAAAGATGTAATTATCGGATAAATAAAATAATTCTCGGTTTCTCAAGCGATAGACTTGTAGATCCTTTACATTTCTTTGCGCAAATTTAATGGAATTTGAAAGAATTGGGCAAGTATTGGCTCCAATTACAAACAAGGCGTTTTCACGGTCTTTTACAGGGACATTATGACCACATAAATCTAAAATGAATGCTCCAAGAAATTTATCATAGTCCAATATTTTTTGAGACTGATGATAAAATTGAATACTCCCCATGCTATTGGTCATGAAGTATCTTGGCTCTTCCATATCAAAGATGGCTAAAACAATCGTAATAGTTAATTTAGTTGTTTTTAATGAATCAAGTACAGACATTAAAATACCAATGGAAGCGGCGTTATCATTTGCTCCTGGACAGCCCTGTACATGATCATAGTGTGCACCTAAAAGTAACCATTTTTCGCCGATCCCCTTTTTTCCGGCAATCAGGTTTCGGCCAATCTGTCCATTAAAAGCTGTGTAGGTTTGTTCCCATTCCTTATCGACTAATGGTGTTAGCGACAATCTTTCAAATTGTTCTACGATAAGTCTTCGAGCAGCATCATGGCCTTTTGTTCCGGGAACTCTCCCGTTAAGGCTTGGATTGGAAAGCTTCTGTATGAATTGTATATGCTCATTTTTCACCCAATAACCTCCTTATCTCGATTAGCAGCATCCATTATTTATCGATAATCTCATCATTATACTTACGGTACAAACGTACTTTACATACCCTGAACCAAAGTGGTAATCAATGTTTTTAATAAAAGGCTTTTTTCGCAAACTTTGTTGCTCTATCCGTACTAATTTGTCCTCACTAAGAGGCGACTTAGGACAGGCGTGGTGAAATCAATGAAAATCGAGTCCGAACCTGTGGTTACTTCGGACAAGTTTGGCAAATCCAAAGGCACTTTAGTCCGAACCTTCCGTGAATAAGCATGAATGTGAGGAAGTTTCCAAAACGATAAAAAACTTGGTGTTATCAACCAAGTTTTTAAGTACTTCTAAAAATATTTTTCGAAATAACTTACTATATTTCTCTATTTAGGGACGGTAAAACTTTCACTGTAATTTTACTCATGTTATACCAAATGGCTCCACCATGCTTTGAACTTGAAACACCGATGTTGAGGTATCCATGTTTTTCATAGAAGTGAATGAGGTTCTGTTTACAAGTGAGTGTAATCGTTTCACGTTTTTTCTCTCTTGCTTCTTTTTCAAGATGAGCAAGTAACGCTGTTGCCACACCTCGTTTTTGAAAATGTGGAGACACTGCTAATCCTAAAACGCTTTGATGACCTCCAGTCGCCGGGATTTGCTTTTAGATCGCTAAATAAATCATCTGTAATGAATGATTTATCAATAACTGGTCCATTGACTAAACCCACAATCACACCATCTTTTTCTGCTACAAAAAAACTATCCGGAATAAATTTAATTCGCTTTTCAAATGCTTCTCTCGTCGCAGCTTCTTCTTTCGTAAAACAAAGCTGTTCGATGACTACAAGTTCACGTAAATCTTCCATTTTTACATTTCGTATTTTCAACATTTCCATCATTCCTCCAAATTGAACCCTACACCTAAAACTATATAAGTTCATCCTAATTTATTGACATGAATTTGTATAATATCTTGATTTAGGCAATGAATAAGCAAGGTTCATGTCGAAAAATCAAGGGATTATTATAAGATTAGAACCATGAAAATGGTAAGTTACATTTGAATTTTTTTGAAAATGAGGTTAATTTTTCGGATAATTTGATTGGATCATTTTTAAAAGAGACCAAATCCATTGGTTTTGACTCGAACTATTCCCATCGCCAGCTCGACCGTTTATGTATAGAATAGGCATACTCCCTGAGTTTCGGATACGTGTAATACTACGTTAATCTAAGACAACAACTCCGGCTACATCCTCGAATGACACCCGCTCAAACACGCCAGGCTTAACTTCAATACGAAGCTGATGCGTAATAGGATCGATATAGTGTACGTGGCCCGATATATCCAACGTAAACCCATCGTCCCACACTGTTATCTTTACCTCCAGATTACATTCCATCGTACACCATATCCGTTGGTCAAACACCTCCATTTTATATTCGTCAATTAACGGTTTAGGCTGCCGCTCTTCATCCTTCCAATACTCTCGCATCATCTTGAATTGTTCAGGCATAAAAAAGGCGGTCTGCCATTTCTTAACGCCTCGATCGCGATTAGCCATAACGTTCATCTCCTTCGTTCTTATTATACGCGAACGAATGTTCCGTATGAATGAAAATAAAAAAAGAGCGACTTTTCAGCCACTCTCATTACAACTGCATAATTTAAGGGAATTACTGAGTGAATCTTACGGTAGCTGTTCTGACACAGCTTACAAAAGCTTCAATCCCAGGAACATTACAACGAAACGTAACTCTTACATGCAAATCAAAAGTTCCTGTTCCAGCGATTTCTATTCTGTTATCATCTACAATTCTTGGATTTCCTACTATTCTTGGATTTCCCGAAATCGGAGTCAAACTCCATTCATAAATAATATTTCGGTCCCTACCAGTACAGAAAATGGTAGCGCACTGGAGGTCAGCATCAGCAAAATATACTCCGGGAGCGTTTGTTCTTTTTATACCTTCGTCTCTTAGACGTGATCCCGAGCAACATCCTTCATTCGGTTGACCTACTCCATTACAGTTACAAATACGATCTCTTTGATCTGCCCAACCAGGTTCATTTCTTCTATCTAACATTTACATATCACCTCACTTTATAGCTAGTACTATTATTCTGGAATTAATAGAGTTCTTGGACAAACCTTGAAAAATAAAAAAAAGCCACCATGTAAGGTGACGTCATGTCTTTTGGTTCGTATGGTGATCGTATCTATTTCCGGAAGTTAGCAGAATAGCTTTATCGCACTCGTACTGTAAATGCGGATCAGTGCGTTAATTTTCAAATTTGTACTCAATGTCAGAATGCATCAATGCAGACCAAGAAGCGAGTATACCCATTTCTAAATCAAGAAAATGGCGTCTATTATATAAAAACTTGGTTAATTGTTAATTGTTGGTTCATAAAAAAATTTTTCGTGTAAACGATTTGCGCCAACTGATTAAACGACAGCCTGGCATCGTAGTCAAGCTGTTTTTTATCTGATTGGCCGAAAGCTTCCTCACTTCAAGTATCAAAATGGGTTGAATCCGCCCTATTTAGTAAAAAATCTGAAGAGTCTCTTCCATATAAATACAATCGATGCATCGGTCTTGTCATAGAGACGTACAACAATTTGATGTCCAAGTCTACTTCCCCGTATGGTTCTTCCAAGCATACTATCAAAACGGCATCAAACTCTAACCCTTTTGATAAATAAGAAGGTACAATCACCACATGTCCCTTCTTCATATCCTGTTTTTCTTCTACTAATTGAATGGGAAGATGACTTTTTTCTAGGATTTGATGGATTCTTTGACATTCTCTGTCGGTTCGTCCAATGATCGCAATGGAGTGAAGCTCTTCCTCTTTCAGTGAGGCAATATCTTGTTCTAGCTGAAGCTTAATATATTCCAGATTAGCAGGGTCAATCGTTTTAAACAATGGTTTTTGACCATGCCGAATGACGGGTTCGACCTTTGGCAAGTCTTGGTCGATCAGCTTCAGGATATCATTTGCCAAATTCATGATTTCAACGGTTGTTCTGTAGCTTTTTTGCAAGGCTTGATAATTCGCATTTGGGAAAATATCTTTCAATACAGGTCCCCAACTATTCAAGCCGCGATAGGAATGAATGCCTTGTGCTAAATCTCCGACAATGGTAAACAAGTCTGTTTCGCAGCCTTCCTTTAATGCGGCAAATTGAAAATAGCTGTAATCCTGCGCTTCATCAATGAAGATACTACGCATTTTATATTTTTCATCAATGCCTTCTAATTTGGCCTTCATATAAAATAACGGAGCTAAATCCTCCAGCTCGTATGCACCTCTAGCAAAAATCCGCTGACAATACTTACTTAGAACTCTGCATTCCTGATCAGAGAGTGTAGTTGAATGCTCTTTTATCCTTTCAGGAGAGGACATCAATTCCTTGTATAAGGTAAAAACATCTTTCATGACAAACGGTTCCATATATTTTTTTACCGCTGTCTTCGATTCCTTCTCCACCTTCGCTTTTCTTTGTTCTTTCATGTCCATGAGGTCAACCACTTTATGCTGTCTTTTTTCCGGTTGCAGCCTCCTGCTAAAAAGAATCTTTTCTAAAGCATCATCATATTTAGTATTGAGTTTTGATAGCATGATGGATTTCTTCTTTTTCAAATCATCTTCTAATAAGGTTTTTATTTTTCCGATCCTTTTATAGATTGGTAAGTAGGTATATTCTTGTAAAAATAGCTTTTTGAGCTTTTTTCCCTTCATGAGAATAGATTTTTCTACAATAAAATCCTCTTCAGGGGCGAGTTTTAATTCCAATTCTTTTATATAACTATAGATTACTTCCTTAAATTCGAGTGAACCCTTAAAACTTGAGACCCATTTCATCGAATTGGATTTTCCGTTTCCTTCAAGGAGCTTCATTAGCTTAGAATTAGCGGAAAATAGTTTTATTTTCTGCCCTAAGCAAGTTCTCATAAAATCAATAAAGGTGGTTTGATTAATTTTGTTGACCCCTAGTTCAGGTAATACGGCAGATATATAATCAATAAAAAGTCGGTTTGGTGCGAGTATCATTAATTTTTCTGAAGGAAATTTAAACCCTAAGGAATAGAGAAAGTAGGATATTCTATGGAGTGCGATTGTTGTCTTCCCGCTTCCCGCGGCCCCTTGAACGATGATGGGGTGTTTCAGTGATGCTCGGATCACTTCATTTTGCTCATTTTGAATGGTCGCAACGATTTCTGTTAAGCGATTGTCAGCTTTTCCTGACAATGATTTTTGCAAAAGTTCGTCGTGTGTGGTCAAATCGATGTCTCTGATTTCTTTTAATAAGCCATCGACGATTTCATACTGCCTCTTTAACGATAAGAACCCGGTTTGAGTCTCCCCATATGCTTCATAAGAAACATTTCCTAGTCTGCCGTCATAGTACACATTGGCAATCGGTGACCTCCAATCCACGATAATGGGCTGTTGGGTCACACGGTCAAACAGTGATACCTTGCCTATGTACAAAATTTCTTCACTTTTACTACTATCGTTTGTAAAATCGATTCTTGAAAAATATGGTTTGCCAATCACGCTTTCTAACCTTTTCAGTTCACTTTCAGCTAATTCAAGAAAGCTTGCATTCGCGAGGAGATCCGTGTAACTTGCACTACTATCCTGATTGTCTAAGTCAGCAAACGCTTGTTTCATATTTTCAACAAAAAATTCTTTATTCCCCTTAGAAATCTCTAAAACGGTCCGTATATATTCCTTGGTAAACTCTAAACGCTCCACTTCTCGTTGATAATCTTTATGGTCACGGACAGACACTTGATCTTTGGCACTCATCCTTTTAACTAGTCACCTCACTATTCAACTATGGAAACATGGGATATTAAGATTAACGAAAACTTTTATTCTAGTCAAGGTCCATTATTCCTGTTATGCTCTTCACGTTTTCTATTTCACCAGCAATAATTTGGTATGCTTTTTCAAATAATTATGAAGACTGATCCTCATGCGATCAGATCTGTATTCTCGAACCAGAATGAATGCTTTTGCTGCCAACACCTTTTTGTATTTTGTGTTTCATTAGAGATTTATTAATCCCATTTTACATAGAATATAAGAATAGGGACTAACCGTGAATGGTTAGTCCTTTATTAAACTTAATGTTGATTCCTAAATTGGCTGCCTATTTATTATTTTTTATCCATTCTATTAGTTCTGATACTGCATCTTCAAAATCTACTGCTGCCGTTCCGTCTTCTGGAATTTGCCCCATACTGTTTTCGAATTCGGTCAACCGAATTGAAAGCTTCTCCAAGTTTTCATCAGACTCCTGCTTCTTTGATTGATAATTTTTAGCTTTATTCAAAAGGTCGCTGAATTCATTATCTTCTTCTATTTCGTCAATCAGGCTCCAAACCTCTTGCAGTACCGTCTCTAATTTTTGCGCAGAAGTGTGAAGCTTTTGTAATTTTTCAATGGTGGATTGCATTCCTGTACTCCTTTCATACTCGAAATTCATGTTAAAAACGACTGTTTATACAACTTATAAAGTAACATTAGTTCATTTTTGCTAATGTTTCAATCATATTTACTATTGCTTGATTTATAGGATCATTGAACGGCTCTTCCATCTCTTTAAAGTTCAACCAAATTGAAATAAATTTTCTGTGTACCGATTTATTCATTAAATGAACTTGACTATAGGTATTCGTTTTCTAATAAGAGAATTGAATAATCAAAAAAGAAAGCACCATCCAATTTTTATGGATGATAGCTTTCAGTAAATGACCAGGGTTTGTGTTTATCATTATTAAACTTCAGATTCATTAAGGTTATTTTTTTGAATTTTTAATTTTGTAATTTTTATGATTAACAATGGTGATAAGAGGTTCATTTTTATCTTTTGAATAACCATATTGGACCATAACGGAATTTTCCCTTATGGCTGAAACCTCCCCTTCAAAGTTTTTTCCATCACGATTAAAGGAAATAACATCACCAATTTTTGCCGTGGCCATTCTCCATCACCTCGAATTTATAATATCCAAAAACAGGTGAAAAATACGTTTCTTCATCTGTTCAAAATTTAGCTCTCTCCCAAAGTTTTTTCTGCTCTTATTCTGTCCTTTCTTAAATAAAATGTGGTACAACTTGTAATCCGTTTATTAAAAAAGATATTTAATGGGGATAATAATGAAAAGGACTGGATAAATCAATTTGCAGAGATTTGTCTTCTTTCGGCCATTTACTATCAATGAAGGAGTAAAAAAATGAGCAAAAAAATATTAATCGCCATTATGGGAACACTATTAGTACTTATTTCTGCAGGCTGTGGCGATTCACTGAACAACAACAGTCAAAACAATATTCAAGCCCAAAAAATTACGTATGCTTCACGTTCTTTAACAGCACCCTTCTCAGATTTGCTTTATGGATTTGCAGCAATGGAGAAATATGTAGCAAATGGGGATTATAATTCTGCAAAAACTCTTTCACGTAACCTTTATGATGAATTTCACGACGCCATTCTGCCTTCATTAACGGCGAAAAAGGGTAAATCATATGCAGAACAGATTGATCGAAAATACGATGAGCTCGATGAGGCCCTTTCTAACAAGAATAAATCAAAAATTACAGAACTCATCAAGAAAAATCGAAGTAATCTCAAAACCATTGCTCCCATTTTGGGTGTTTCAGTCATTTCATCAGAATAATGATTACTCAGCCTTGAAGCAGTTAAGCAACAAAAATGAGAAAAAAACAGTTCGGGCATACATACTCTGACCCTACTAAAGGAGGAAATCGCATGGGGAGCTTAAGCGTAAAATTGACGATTTTGGAACTGGCCATCGGAGTTCTTATCCTAATTTATGAATTTGTAACAGGACATCCTTGGACAGTTGACGGAGTACCATGGACAATGGATGGAAATTTCCACCTCAACCTTGCCCTTGGATTTTTTACCGGCGCAGGATTCACATTTATAATAGGAGCCATTATTGGGTCCATCCAAAGTAGAGATCATTCCTACAAAAAATGATGTCTTTCCTTAAAGGGGGATAAAAATGGAGGAGTATTATTATACTGTTGTTTATATTGGGTTATTTGCAGCAGCGATGGGAATATCCTCATTTATGTATTATAAAATGATGCATGAATAATAACTCCATTGGGGTAACAACAAAAAAATGACTATCAATATAACAATTTGATAGTCATTTTCCATGTTGGTTATCAGTAACTGAATTATAATTGAAATGTTGATCTATTTTATGTATGATCTCCGCTTAACTGAACCTAGTCTTTCATCGATTTATTAAACATAATGGTCGTTATAATCAAAGTCAAACCAAACAATCCGCATATAAGAAAAAGTCCATAATCCATTTTTTCACCCCTTCATACCAAAATCCTTTATTTGATTCCAATTACCATCGCCGAAAACATTCCTAAAATATAGAACAAAGAGCAAATAAACGTCCGTTTTGCCCAAATAAATAAATGGTCTTCCTCTTTCCACATTCTCCATGTGCAATAAAGAAGAGCACTGTTAAAAATGATGGAACCGGCAAGATAAAAGGTATTAAAATTCCCGCTTATGTATAGGGCTATGGAACATAGAAATAAAAGAGCCATATAAATAAGACTTTGAATTTTTGTCGAACGAGGCCCTTTTACCACAGGCATCATCGGAATCCCTGCCTTTGTGTATTCGTCATTCTTGTATAAGGCAAGGGCCCAGGAATGAGGGGGAGTCCATAGAAAAATCACCATAAATATTAACAATGCCGTAACATTTAAACCATTGGTGACGGAAGCCCATCCAATTAAAACCGGGAACGCGCCGGCCCCTCCACCAATGACAATATTTTGAGGCGTACGGCGTTTTAACCACATCGTATAAACAACAGCATAATAAAAATACCCTGCAGCATTTAAAAAAGCTGTGAGAGGATTTACAAAGAAAAAAGCGATGACAACTGAAAGAACACCTAATAAAATACCAAACCTCAAAACAGATGAGGGATTGATCACCCCCGCTGGAATGGGACGCTTGGCTGTCCGCTCCATCAAAACATCAATATCCCGGTCATACCACATATTTATGGCCGCTGATCCACCGGCCGACAGCGAAGCACTCAAAAGCATGGCGAAAATTACAAACAAAGAGGGTATTCCTCTTTGGGCAACAAATGCAGAACATATGGAAGTAAAACAAAGCATAATTAATATTTTGGGTTTCGTTACTTCTTTATAACTAGAAATTGTTTGAGTCAACCGATTAAACCATGATTGCGTATCCTGATGAATTTCATGAACAACTGCCAAGGACTCCTCACTCCATTATGTTTAGTTTTCATCGCCCCTTGAGTAAACTCCACGCAGGGCGATGAAATTTTTCCTTACATTATTGAACCACATAGTTAAATGACATGATCCAAATCGCTCCGATCACGATCGTAAGAACGAATACGATACCTAAAATTAATGCTACTGCATTGTATCTCGGTCCCTCCCCATCACGAATATGCATGAAGAAAAACAGCTGAATGACAAATTGCAAAACTGCTGCAATCAAAATACTAACTGTAAGTGCAGTTTTTCCCATCATATGATTTAAGACAAAAACAAGCGGGATGATCGTTAAAATAATCGATAAAATAAAACCAATGATGTACGATTTGAAGGATCCGATGTGTTCAGCGTGTTCGTGATTTGACATTTACATCACCCCCATTAAATACACAACGGTAAAGATAAAGATCCAAACGGCATCTAAAAAGTGCCAGTACAAACTAATAATAGAGATTTTCCGTTTGGTAACTGTTGTAATCCCTTTGCGGGAAAGTTGAATCATCAATCCAATCATCCACAGAATACCAAATGAAACGTGCGCCCCGTGTGTACCCACAAGGCAGAAGAAGGAAGTAAGGAAGGCACTTCCGGAAATAGCAGCCCCTTCCCGAACCATACTGGTAAACTCATTGAGCTCAAGCCCAACGAACACTGCACCTAAAAGGGCCGTAACCATTAACCACCCAATCAGGGCTTTTTTGTTCCCTCTGTGCATGGCTAAAACCGCTATTCCACTCGTAAACGAACTAATTAATAAAATGAATGTTTCCATGATAAACCCGGGAACATCAAATTCCTTGGAGGTAAATCCACCATTTGTATGGGTATGCAAAACAGCATAAGCAGAGAAAAATGTAGCAAATAAGAGACAGTCAGTTACAAGGAAAATCCAAAAGCCTAAAACCTTTAATTCCTCCTGGTCTGCATGGCCATGGTCGTGACCATGGCCTGAAAGCTTTGCAGAAACGCTTTGTGACATACCTACATCCTCCCTATCGTTTCACCAATTGGTTTATCAACTGATGGCGCCCGATTCCTTAAAGCTTTTTCCGTCCATTCAATTTCATCAACTGGAATGTAATAATCCGTATCATATTGGAATGATCGTACGAATAAAGTGACAGCTACACCGATTAATCCCGCAAATCCCATCCAATTCCATTCGAATGTAAAGCCAAATCCGGCAACAAAGAAAAAGCATGACATGATAAACGGAATACCTGAATTTTTCGGCATATGAATCGGTTCATATTTTGGCGGTTCTTCTTTGTACCCAGCTTGCCGCATTTCTTCTTTTTTGTACCACCAAGCATCGCGGCCTTTTACTTCAGGTACAATGGCAAAGTTATACAGTGGCGCCGGAGATGGAATGGACCATTCTAAAGTACGACCATCCCAGGCGTCACCTGTTAGATCACGTTTTCCATATTTAATGCTATAAAGAATTTGCCACACCTGAATGATGAATGCGATCCCCATCACGAACGCACCAATCGAAGAAATGAAGTTAAGCGGAGCCCACCCCATATCCCATCCGGCAGATTGGTTGTACGTATAAATGCGCCGGGTCATCCCCATAAAGCCAAGTGCATATTGAGGCATGAAGCAGACATAGAAACCGATTTGCCATAACCAGAAACCCCATTTTCCTAGCGTTTCATTTAATTCAAAACCAAAAATTTTGGGGAACCAATAGTACATTCCTGCCAGATAACCGAACACAACACCACCGATTAACACTTGGTGGAAGTGGGCAATGAGGAAATAACTATTGTGATATTGATAGTCTGCAGGTGCAGCAGCAAGCATGACACCTGTCGCCCCGCCGAGTAGGAACGTGGGAACAAACGCAAACATCCAAAGCATTGGCTGCGAAAACATAACACGGCCGCGGTACATGGTAAACAGCCAGTTGAATACTTTAACACCAGTCGGAATCGCGATAATCATCGTACAAATGGCAAAGACAATATTCACGTCAACACCAGCGCCCATGGTAAAGAAGTGGTGAACCCATGTATAGTAAGAAACTACGGCGATTGCAATCATGGAATATACCATGGAACTGTATCCAAAAATCCGTTTTTTAGAGAATACTGCAACCACCTCAGAGAATACTCCGAAAGCAGGTAAGACAACAATATACACTTCAGGGTGACCCCACATCCAAATTAAGTTGACATACATCATCGGGTTACCGCCCGCAGTCATGCTAAAGAAGTGTCCGCCAAGTAAACGGTCGATTGTTAACATGACTAAAGCTACTGTAAGAATAGGGAATGCACCTAAAATGGCAATCGATGATGATAAAACTGACCATGTAAATAACGGCATATCCCTTAAACGCATGGATGGGGCACGCATTTTTAAAATGGTTACCACAAAATTAAGGCCTGTTGCCAAACTTCCGATACCGGAAATTTGGATACCCCAAATCCAAAAATTTTGCCCCGGACCCGGGCTAAACATTTTTTCCGATAAAGGCGGATAAGATAACCAGCCTGAGGCTGCAGATCCGCCAATAACGAACGAGATATTAAACAGCATGGCCCCAATAAAGAACAGCCAAAAACTGACAGCATTTAAAAATGGATAGGCAACGTCACGTGCTCCGATTTGCAGAGGAACGACGATATTAAATAACGCAAACATAAAAGGCATTGCCATAAATAAAATCATGATCGTTCCGTGCGTTGTAAAAATTTCATTATAGTGGTCAGAAGCCAAAAAATGACTATTTGGCACCGCCAGCTGGATACGCATTAAAATCGCATCCACCCCGCCGCGGAAGAGCATAAGTAATGCAGCTAAAAGGTACATAATCCCGATTTTCTTATGGTCAACTGTTGTAATCCATTCTCTCCAAAGCCATCCCCATTTTTTTAATAAGGTGAGGGACACGATGATAGCCACCGTAGCTAAAACAATGGAAACATCTGCACCATAAATCATGGGATCTCCGGTTACAAAAAAATTCGATGTATTCATGGAATCATTACCTCCTGTTTAATCATTTGCTGTGCATCGACATTGTCGACATGTCTTCACCCATATGGTGCATATGGTGGAAATAGGTTCCGCCATTTTTATTCACGATGTTTTCATATAAATTCTTAGGATAGGAAGAAAAGCTCAATTCCTTCACATTGTTTGGTTTCGACAATTCTTTGTACCCTGCGTCTGTAAGAGCAGGTGAATCTTTCTTCAAAGCAGAGGCCCATCTATTGAATTCAGCCTGGCTGACAGCTCTTACCCTAAATTGCATATGGGCAAATCCTGATCCGGTAAAGTTTGCACCGGAACCGAAATAATTCCCTGGTTTATCTGCCTGTAGCCACAATCCCATTGACATTCCAGGCATCGTATATTCCATGCCCCCAAGCTGCGGAACCCAGAATGAATTCATCGGCGCATCAGAGGTTAAAACGAATTGAATGGGAACCCCTGCAGGAATTTCCGCATAGTTTACCGTCGCGACCTTTTGATCAGGATACGTGAACAACCATTTCCAATCCAATGATGTTACTTGAACAACAACCGGTTTCACATCCTTAACAGGCGGCTTTGATACATTAATGGCGGTTTTAGCAGTATACACTCCAAGAATCGCAACAATCACAACCGGAATGGTCCACCAAACAACTTCCAATACTTTGCTATCATCCCATTCAGGTTGATAGGGTGCAGTGTTTCCAGGCCTATCTCTATACCGAATTAAAATATAAACAAAGATAGCCAAGACAGGAATGATAACAACTGCACATAAAACGGCAGATATAATAATCAAATGTAACTCTTGTTGACCAACAGGTCCTTTTGGGTCAAGAACAATATATTTACTACTGTCACAACCAGCCAAAAGCACGGTGCCCAACAAACCCAAGATAGTAATTTTACTATATCGAATCCATTTTCTCACTTTCATTTCCCCTTCAATCCAAGTTGTAGTTTTTAATAAAAACAATTTGTTAGTAGTAGTAAATATGGTAACCCAACTCCTATGGCATAATACCAAAACATGGAATATGATTTAAATTGTGCCAAAATATTGATCTTTTCCATTTAGTTCTTCCATTTAAAGTGAAAATTAGTAATTAAAGGGGTTCCAAATAAACAATTTAAGTCAAAAATAGCAGTTTCTGCTATGCAAGCGAATTATTATAAACGGAGGACGTTGGACAAAAAAATGCTAAAAAAATAGAAAAAAACCATGAGAACATACCCATGGTTTTCATTCCATTCTCCAATTGACTCGAATTGATTCCAAAGAGAGTATACCTTTTTAAAAACGGACTGAAGAATTTTTTTTTCTTATTTTTTCACGTACTCATAAAGCGTCATTGAAGAATTTCCAAATCCCGTCCAACTCCGGTCTTGACTTGGCTTAGATTGTGAGTCCTGCCACTTGTAAGCGGGTACGACTAGACAGTTGGTTTTGATCCAATTGAGGACTGCTGATTGTTGATTACCAAATGACCTTTCTTGCAGAAGGAAATAGCGGATTTGTCCTTCATTGATCAACTTTTGCAGCTTTTCCACTGTGAGTGCCGGATCATTACCCATAAATCCCCCCATTGCCATAACAGGAAGGCCGGTATCAAGAATAATAGGTGCAGCCGACGTGGCATTTAATGTTGCCACCAGGTAGGTTCCTTCTCGATAATTCGATTTTAAATAGTTTTCAAGTTTAGGATTGGATGTCATTCCATCTCGTCCATGTTGAGTTTTTAGCTCCGGACCTGCAAACGGTTTGGTTACGTTTCCGCCATATTCAATCGGAGTCATCGCCCAGGCTGTTGGAGCAGTTATTAAAGCCAGAACACCAGCCAGCATTACTATGATAGAAATGCCCTTCTTACCAGGAGCATTTATTTTTTTGACAAACATCAAACAAATCAAAGCAATGAATGTCAGAACCCCGATTGTAATCGTAAGCGGGTCCCGTAATGTTGGATATTTCCATACTACGGAAATTTCAAAGACAACGGTGCATACCAATGCAAGAGGTAAAAACCAGCTTTCTTTTTTTTCTTTTGCACACCATTGTTTCCACATCTCTATAAAACCGGCTCCAGCCAAAGCTGCAATCCCCGGAGCCATCATTACCATATAATAACTGCTGAACCTTTTTGCAATACTGAAGAAGACAAGCATGGTTAAAACCCATACTGTCCATAAAACAACCGTTCGGCGCTTACGTTCAAGAGGAACTCGAAATCGTATCCCCCACAAGAGTGAAATAACACTAATTAAGACACCCGGCAAAAGCCAACTAAGTTGACTATCCAATTCGGGAGTTGTAAACAGTCTGAAAATGCCCGAGTTACCTGTTTGTCCAAATCCGGAAAAAAAGTTCCCTTGATTCCGTGATGCATTTCTCATGAACTGAGGGTTATGACTGTTCATAGGCTGCCTCGTTGATGATTGGACATTCGGGCCTGCATTTCGATGTGCCCCTTTACTCCCGTTCCAATTACTGAACTGCCGGCATTGCAGTTGGCTCATATGGAAATTTCCTTGTTGTCCTCGCTGTTGACCAACCAACCGATTGATCCCGTTATAACCAATCGCTAATGTGACCATCGAATTATTTTGTGTACTTCCAACATATGGGCGCTGATCTGATGGCACCGAATCAACAATAATCGACCAAGATAAGGAAACAACCGTAAGAACGATTGTAGCTGCCAATAAGTGAACCAGTTTTTTAGTCCAAGTTAATTTGGGGGAGATCAAATAAAAAAGATAAAAAGCCGGTAGGACGAGGAACGCCTCCATCATCTTAATGTTAAATCCGACTCCAACTAGAATAAAGGCGAGCACCAACCATTTTAAATGACTTTGCTCTACCGCTTTGCTAATCGCCCAAGTCGCAATCAAAGTAACGAACATGAGCATACTATCCACTTCATTCGTCCGGTCCGCCGCCACAACAATCGGGGTTAGTGCCAAAAATAACGCCGCCAAAAGCCCGGCTCCACGTCCAAACACTCGTGCTACAAGATGGTAAAGTAAAGCGACCGAGAACACACCGGCCAATGCTTGAGGCAGAAATAAGCTCCATCCTTTAAATCCGAATATATATGCACTTAATGTTTGAAACCAAAAACCAACTGGTGGTTTATCAATGGTTATAAATCCTTTGGGGTCAAATGAATTATAGAAAAAGTTGTGCCAGCTATTCAGCATACTTTTTACTGCGGCAGAATAATAGGTATTTCCATATCCCTCCTGCCCTAACTTATAAAAATTAAGAATGATAGATAACAATAGAATTGCTGCCAACCCAAGATATTGCCACTTGAATTTTAATTTTCCTTGTTCCATAGAATCCTCATACACTTCATTTATTCATCATTAGTTTAATCTAAACATACGAAAGGAATATTGCGTGAATATGAAGTGAATATGAACAAAATGTGAACTTTCACGGGCATATAAAACTAAATATGATACCATAATACAGGTTAATGGGAAAATCTTTAAAAGCAGACCGTTAAAAAACTTTTAAAAAAATTGGAGCAATACTTCCTATTTACCAGCAAGGAAGAATAGGAAGTATTGCTCCAATTTGTATAATTTTTTTGTTATCCAACGTGCGTTTGGGACATATAGACCTATTGATATATATATAGCTATATTTTTAGGAACGGGTCTAAGTTCCCTTTTTTTTAGTAGGTCCTAAATATTGATAATCACTTGGAATAATCGGTTTAAAACCCTTCGGATGGTAAAAGCGAAGTAAATCTTGATTCACGATCATATCAGACATTTTCAGTTCATTTTTCACTTTGTCGCTAAAGCTATTGCAAGTTTTTTGATCAGTAGCGAGAGCCCCTGTTGCTACACTGTAGCATTTGTCCCCCGATTGAATCACATCCGTTGAGACAAAATCTCCATTTCTAAATGCAACCCAATTCCGGTGCTGTGGCGATAAGAGATCGGAACCAAATTCTATATAATCTTTTGTATCAATTCCCAGAAGATGAAGAAGAGTCGGACGAACGTCAACTTCCCCCCCCACTTGATGCTGCACTCCGCCTTTTACGCCTGGAACATGGATGAACAATGGAACCTGCTGAAGATTAGAGTCCATTACCGGTGTAATTTTGTCCACTCCGAACGCTTTTGCCATAGCAGTATAGTTGTTACTCGAAAGTCCGTAATGGTCTCCATAAAGAATAATCACCGTCTTATCGTACAATCCATCTTTTTTAAGGGCATTAAAGAATTGTTGCAGTGCCTGATCCATATAGTTTGCAGATTGGACATATTGATTCACAGCCCAGTCCCCATAATCTCCTTGTGGAAAATTAGTATCACCCGGATCGATTTCAAAAGGAAAATGGTTTGATAAGGTGATGAATTTCGTATAAAATGGTTGTTTTAAATTTTCGAGCATCGGCATGCTTTCAGCAAAAAATGGCTTGTCCTTCATTCCGAAATTCTTCATATTCGGCGGCGTCATGCTGTAATAGGAAGCGTCAAAAAACTGGTCGTATCCTAATGCCTTATACATGACATTCCGGTTCCAGAAGGTCTTATAGTTTCCATGGAAAACCGCCGAATTGTATCCGTATCCTTTTAAAATCGCAGGAGTCGCCTGATAGGTGTTTTGCGCTTTGTTGATAAACACAGCGCCCTGATTCAAAGGATAAAGCGAATTTTCCATTAAAAACTCCGCGTCGGACGTTTTCCCTTGTCCTGTTTGATGATAAAAATGATCAAAATAAAAGGTATTGCCATCATGAGCCAATGAATCCAAAAAAGGTGTGACAAGTTGTCCGTTCGGCATTTTAAAATCAATCATGAAATTTTGGAATGATTCCATTGAAACAAATATGACGTTCATCCCCTTCGCTTTCCCAAAGAGAGCCTGATTCGGAGGAGTATAGGTTGCTTTTCGGTAATTCTCCACATTTGTAAGATTGCTGCTGGATGCGAAAGCACGCTGGCTGGCTGTTTCAATATTTTGAAAGATGTCAAAGACTGTATAATTGTATGCGCCCAAATATTTAACAATATAATTCCGGTCAAAGGAAAGGGATAAAAGTTGCGGCCGGTCTTTTTCGGCGAGTCCTAAATTTAAGCAAAAAACGGTGATTGAAAACAAAAACACGATTTTGTACGTTTTCCGGTTTTGGACTTTCGCCTGTTTAAAAAAGGTGCAGGCAAGAACGATCAAGAGGATGGTATCAGTAAAATAAAATATATCAGTGAGTGACATCAAACCTGCAGCACTATCCCCTAATTGCCCGGCGTTGGATTTTGCCTGTAACAATACAGGGACAGTAATAAAATCGTTAAAGAAACGATAATAGACAATATTGGCATACAACAAAAAAGACAAGAAAAATTGGCTTCCAATCAGTACATGCTTAAAATACTTTTTGGAAAGAAAAGCTGTACCTAAAAAGAAAAGAGCAGAGCTTAAAGGATTAATAAATAATAAAAACTTTTGAAGATTATTGTCGGTTCCCAGTCTAAAATCAAGTTTATATGCAATATACGTTTTTATCCAGAACAACACAACAGCAATGACAAAAAAAACGAGATGGTTATGAGCTGTTTTTTTCATATTTTTCTCCTCTCTTGCTGACACCGTAACCACATCATGGTAGTTTTCAAAAAAATACGATTATCATTCGATATCTTCTTTTATCAAGGCTATTTTCGCATAGATTGTTGTTTTTCGTATAAGTTTATCACCCCGTATTATTAGAAGCTTCGTGGCATCTTTTCGTAAGAACATTTGCGAAAATTGCCTAGAAACTTAGTAAATGAACTTTATTAAGCTTAAAAGCAACAAAGTTTACGAAAAGAGCCTTTATCAAAAAATGATAGCTTGGCTTAAATGAAAATTAATAATCATTCATTCGAAATGAACCGCTATCCATAAGTCCTGAAATAATAGTTTCCTGGTAACCTACAAAAAAAACGAAGAGCAGTCTACTCTCCGTCAGCAAAAATTCCATATCCGAATGGCTTTAGTCGTCCTTGATGTAAAAAGTTGTATCGGCGACTTTAATTCATGCATTATCGGAAATCATCAACAGATTTAACTACTGTATGAGCAATTGGTTTCCATTCAATTTCCTTAAACAGGGCTACCAAAGAAATAGGTACGTAAGTAAACATAAAAAACGGAAAAGTGATGGTAAAAGCGATTTTTTTCCATCCGGAACAATGAATTTTTTTCCATTCCGTCAAGGTTGTAAGGAAGCCAAGTATAAACTGTAAAACATACGACCACCCAATCGAAGTTAACACTCCTGTAGTGATTGTTTGTTTAATCCAATTTTCATCAAATAATTCAAATGAACCTATTAAGTAAAATATTCCATTCCCTATAAAGCTAATACTAGAAACTAGTATGGCAGGCATAATCGTCATGGTCATATCGTAACATGAAAAGCTGTTATGCTTTCCTTGGAAAATACCACTAATCAATTCCCTGCCATAATTAGCAAAGACCTGGTAAAAACCCTTTGCCCAACGTAATCTTTGATGCCAGGACTGGCTGAAGGTGATTGGCTGCTCGTCATAGAATATCGCATTTCTGCAGTATCCAATCTTTTCACCTTTAAGGACCTGAGAAACGGAAAACTCGATGTCTTCAGTAAGAAGATGGTAATTCCAGCCACCATTCTCTTTGATCAAATCGGCATGTACCAGAAATCCTGTCCCGGAAATGGCACAACTGGAGTTTAGGATCATTCTTGGACGGTTGATATATTCAGCTTCATGCAGGAACCAGAGTGCATACCCTGCCGAAATCCAATTCTGGTCATAGTTCTTGGAGTTTCGATAACTTGTAATGACCCTGTATCCTTGATTGAAGGTTTTGTTCATCTCTGCAATATAATTCTCGTCAAGGAGATTGTCGGCATCAAACACAAAGTATCCATCATACTTTCCGGATGAATATTCCCTTTCGATGGTTTTTATCATATAGTCGAGTGCATACCCCTTTCCAACCTGCTCCCTATTGAAGCGCTCCTTAACAAAAGCCCCTGCTTCCTCTGCAATCCGGGCAGTATTGTCGGTACAGTTGTCAGCTATAACGAAAATATCAATCAATTCCTCGGGATATTTCTGGTTTTTTATGCTTTTGATCAGCTGCCCGATGACGAGTTCTTCATTTCGAGCTGCGATGATGACTGCGTATTTGCGAGGATGATCATTCTGCCCACCAGGATGATTGTCCTTTTTTGCCTTAAATGCAACAAACATGTATACAAACTTATACGAATACATCAATGCAAATAATAAAAAAATGAAAAAATTAAAATCCTTAATTAAAGTTGATATAGTTGAGCCCATTTAACACCTCGACCGATGAAAGTATTTAAACGTCAAATCCATGCAGCTTGGCCTAGCGAATCGAATGAAATTTAAAAAGTTGCTTCATCTATTTTTATCCTCTAAATAATAACTATATAATTTATATTTAAATCATAGATTAAAAAAAAGTTAAATCTAGGTTAAATTTTTTTAACATATTAAAATAATTGTACTCCAACCTGTTTTTTAAAATTTCACTTCTACAGCCTTGAATAGGAAAAAGTATTACCTATTCTCGCATTTAACATACTGACAAGAAGGATATATCGTAATCACTGTAAAATAATATAAAAACGAGTAACTGATAAAAGTTTCTCGTTATTGGTGAGTAATATAACTTATTTACTTAAAGATTCTTTAATTTTAACCGGGCATTTTACTCTTGGAACTAAATTTTGTTCCTCCTTCCATTTATACAATTAAACAAATTATGAGTCCTTAACCTATAAAAACAATATCAATATAAAAATATGTGTGCCCTTATCTAATAATGACCAACATTTTTATAAGCTATATAATAAATTTTAAAAGAAACCAAACATAAGAGTTTTGGGAAAAGTAAGTTCAAAGAACAAAAGGCGCAAGCGCCCGGTTAGCGGCGTATGGACTGGAGCGCTTCGACTGAGATAAAGGAAACACGGAGAGCGTTAGCGATCCGATGTTGACTTATCGTAGGGAGAAGCGCGAAGTCCACTGGGCGCTGGAGCTGGATTCAGATAACTTTTTCAAGTTATCCACACCAAATTATTTTATAATTTCCTAAACAATTAAAAAGGGAAACCAGTCACATCGGTTTCCCTTTTTATTCATATGTTTAAGTGTTATTAAAATGAACAAGTCGGTCTAAATCTGCAACCACTCTACGACATGTAACATAATCCTTTTCACGGCGTCTTTCAATACTCGTTCTCACTGAATGATGTCTTCTGTATACTTCATAACCTACACCATGGGCTCTAAGCATTGCTTTTTCCATTTCGCTTGTGTAACTTAATTGTAAATGATTGATAACGAATCATTCCTTTCGGTTCTTTTCACAGGGCGAATGTTCTTTTACACAGTTTTCATCTTAACATTGAATTCCAGGTCAGACAAAGTCGAAAAAACGCCATATTTCACTATATTAGGGAATATCATCCAAACTCATGAATATACCTCCGACATCCTTACTATTTTGGCGATATCCCTCCATATAGTACATAACCTATACTTATACAAGAGATATTTTATAGAATGATAGAAAAAAAGAGTGTCCCAAAAGTTATTTTTGGGACACTCTTTTTTAAACAGCGCTTACATATAATAGATACTGTTTTTTTATTTTACAATGACCGGAAGCTCTTTATATCCGTACACAAACGTACTTGGAATAATACGAAGCTTTTGGGTTGTATCCAATTTCATATCCGGTAACGCCTTTAGCATTTCTGTAATGCCTATTTTCGCTTCTAATTTTGCTAGCTGTGATCCAAGACAAAAGTGAACACCGGCTCCAAAAGATAGATGATTGTTTGGAGTGCGATGGATGTCAAAAACATCCGGTTCGTCAAAAACGCTTTCGTCCCGATTTGCAGAACCGATCCAGGCCATAACTTCTTGGCCTTTTTTCAGATTCATCCCTTTTAAATTCAGATCCTCAGTAACGAAGCGATTCATGCTGTGAACAGGAGAACGATAGCGCAGGGCTTCTTCAATGGCTACGGGGATTAGGGAATGGTCTTTATATAATTGGTTAAGTATATCCGGATGTTCAAACAGAGTAAGCATTGTATTTGTAATCAGATTTGTAGTTGTTTCATTCCCTGCAACAAGAAGAAGAAAGCAAAAGCTTAATAACTCATCCAAACTTAATTTCTCGCCATCCACTTCTGCAGTAATTAAAGTGGATATGATATCGTTTTTGGGCTCCAGCCGCCGTTTTGTAACGATTTGCTGAAAATATGTTTGTAGGTCAAGTATTGCTTTTCCTTGGTTAGCAAGTAACTTGTTCATTACATTTGGAGATAGGGATCGTGTTCCCAATACGACAATATTAGACCATTTTTTAAACATGTCCCGGTCTTGGCTCGGTACTCCGAGCATTTCTGCAATCACGATAACTGGAAGGGGATTAGCGATATCCGTGACAATATCGATCTTGCGTTTTCCTTGTAGCGATGCTAATAATTCCTTTGTAAGAGCCTGAATCCTCGGTGCAAGTTCTTGAATGGCTCTTGGGGTAAATGCCTGACTTACAATATTGCGGTATCTTCTGTGGGTTGGAGGATCCAAATCCAGCAAGGTTTGAACATTTCCATTTCGTTTTGAACTAAATTGCTTGTAATTTTGTAAGACCTTTTGGACATCCTCATAGCAAAATACGTCCCAGCAATTCCGTTCCGGATCAAAAGAAACCGGAGCGTTTTTACGCATCTTTTTAAACCAATCGTGTGGTGAGTTTGTTTCATCCAGCCCTCTTGGGCGTACTAGCAGACCATAGCTCGTTCGTTGTTCCTCCATCTTCATTCGCTCCTTTAAGTGTAACTCCCTGGCCATTCATCCAGTCAATGAATCGTTGTGTTTTTATGTAACCATATAATTTATTCGGTTTCTATTGTTCTTATGATTTTTTAACAAAGTACAAATCTCTAGAGGATCCTTGGTACTCTGAAGCCAATTTCGTGAGAATCACATTCCATCATCATAATTAATACGTTCTAACCCCCTCCTTGGCCTATAGCAAATGAATTCCGCCTTCTGTTTTAGGTTCAAATTTAAAATGGTTTAAGAGATCCAAGTTTCGTTCAATATTATTGGATTCTCGAAGCCGAATCGCCCATAACCCAGCCTTTAACAACCAATTCCCAGGGTGAGCTACCATGTTTCCAATTGTTGCAATCTCTTTGTCCCTGTCTTTAATTAGCTGCTCCCAATCCGTTTTTACAGCAGTAGCAAGCGTTTGCGCAAAGTTCCATGCATAATTGCGGGCTTTCTCCAAACTGAAGTTTATGATCGCTTTAGAAGCATTCGGATCTATTCGGTCTAAAAAACCGATCCATGGCGAAATCTGATCCAGTTCACTTCGTACTTCATCAACTAGCGAAGCCAAAATACTGTTTATTTTCATGAAATCATTGTGCAAGGATAAAATATCGCAATTTTTGCAGATCTTTGCAGCAGCAATGCCTAAATCATGATTGATATGTACATTCATGCCAAGTAATAAATGCTGTAGAACAATAGGTCTACGTCTTCGAGTACAACGAAAGGCGACTTGCCAGCTAAGGCTAGTCGGTTTACCGTTTAAATAGTCGTTTAGCGCATTCAGATAGAAATTGGCAAAACATACATCCAGACGTTCCATTCTGTCTCCGTTATCAAATTGGTTATTCAAAATACCTTCTTTCACTCTTACTGTCACCATTCGATACAGTGAAGCAAAATAGCCGAGTTTGCTTTTAATATTGATGCTCATGTCAATAATTTCGTCCAATTGCCAAATGACTTCATCTATCGTACTCGCATTCCCTATCCTACCTGACAGACGATTCATTTCTCATTCTCCTAACTTCAAATAGTAAACTACAAATTTCATAATTAAAGGGACGGACTTCCTTCCTTTATTTATTAATTAATATGCTATTAGTATAAGTAAAATGATGCCAATTTTCAGTTAAAAGAACCAATTATTTTAAGTCTGCTTCTAAAAGGAACCAGTTACTAAATGGAGACTCTATCGAAAATGGATAAAAAAGGATTATAGTAAAAAAATTTTTTTCAATATACAATAAAATAATAGTAGTTTGCCATGTTGAGTAAGGATTGATTCTCCAACTATAGAAAGAGTTTGGTGAGTTCTATTCCCATCCTCTGCAAAATGCCTCGCTATTGGTTTCCTTGGATCAGTTTACACTCGGATTATGAGTTTTACTATCGGTTGGGCCTCGCCTACTCTCGGATAGGCCTCGCTCATTCTCGGATAAGCCTCGCTTTCTCTCGGATAAGTCCGGCTTACTCTCGGATAGGTCTCGCTTACTCTCGGATATGCCTTGCTCACTCTCGGATAAGCTTCACTTACTCTCGGATAAGCTTCACTTACTCTCGGATAAGCCTCGCTCACTCTCGGATAAGCCTCGATTCTTCTCGGATAGGCCTCGCTTACTCTCTGATAAGTTCCAGTCCGGCTTACTCTCGAATAAAAACTAGTCAGCCATTAATTAAATCCTTTTTCACCTTAACACCAATTATTTATGTAAGCGCCATTATTCTATTTTGCAAAAAATCAGATTTTTAGGGAGATGTTTATGCTTAAAAAAATATCCTCATCTTTGTTATCGACCACACTCGCACTTTCAGGGCTATTTTCTATTTCTTTATTACCTCCAGAAGAATCAAAAACGATTAAAAACAATCATTTGGCCCAACTTCCATTTATGGGCTGGAGCAGCTGGAGTTCCATTCGCCAGAACCCCACAGAGCAAAACATCGAAGCTGCCGCCGATGTGCTGGCAGAGAAATTTAAATCACACGGGTACAAGTATGTAAATATCGATGATTTTTATCAACTGGATTGGACTACTACCGTTGATCAATACGGCAGGTGGGCGGTAGATCCAGCTAAATTCCCACACGGTATGAAAGCTGTTGGGGACTATATCCACAGCAAAGGATTGAAGTTTGGTCTGTACGTCACTCCGGGTATTCCTAAGGGTGCGGTGAATCAAAACACGCCGATTGAAGGGACCCCCTATCACGCACAAGATATCGCGGACTTAAGCAAGGGCCAGGAAAAGAATTACAATTTCAAAAATATGCATTATATCGACTATTCTCAGCCAGGTGCACAGGAGTTTATCGATTCTTGGGCAAAATTGTTTGCTTCCTATGGCGTGGATTACATTAAAATTGACGGTGTTGGCAAATGGGATGTTCCGGATATTAAGGCTTGGGCAAAGGCGCTGAAGAAAACAGGCAGACCGATTCATTTGGAGTTATCCAACAACCTGGATATCAAATCCGTATCTACCTGGAAGAATTTATCCAACGGCTGGCGGACAGGCTACGACGTTGAAAACTATAGCGAGGTGATTACCGACTGGAACCATGTATCTAAAAGGTTTGCTCAAGCAGCGAGTTGGGCTCCTTTTGCGGGACCGGGGGGTTGGAATGACTACGACTCACTGGATGTTGCAAACGGAAGGTTGGACGGACTCACAGATGATGAAAAACGATCGTATGTAACCCTTTGGGCGATCGCGGCATCCCATTTTGTCATTGGAAGCGATCTGACAAAACTGGATGATTACGGGATCAACCTTCTTACGAATGACGAAATCATTGGCGCAGACCAAAGCGGAGTCGCAGGTTTACGATTATCCAGTACACCCACCTCTCAGGTATTCTATCAAAAACTACCGGACAGTTCATACAACGTAGCTCTTTTTAATACTGGCTCATCCACACAAAACGTGAGTGTGAATTGGGAGGATTTAGGCATTCATGGTTCAGCATTGGTGCACGATATGTGGAGCCATCAAGATTTAGGAAGCAGGGATAACGGATTCAATGCACGTCTTGCAAAACATGCGTGTCGGATGATTCATGTGGTTCCGCTTTATCCAACCAAATTCCCGGAAGAGGAAAAAATCTCCTTTCCGGCATGGTTACATCAGCCGCCCTTTCATAATGATGTTAAATTGTAAAAAAATCGACATTATCTGTTTACTCTTTCTTTTACATTAATAGTGAATAAAAATAGCTGTTAGTTCAAATGGAAACTAACAGCTATTTTTTTGCATCCCTGAAAAGTCGATCATTATGGTGAGTAATTAATCAGCTCCAGCAAATACGTTTTTACCAAATCCCTCAATTCATATTCTAAGATTTCCACTCAGTACCGGCAACCTGACTTTTAACGATGAGTATTTTTTATGGAAATTGTCCAAAATGTTGATAAAAAGCATTATTTTGGGGCTGAAGCATAGACTTTTAAAGTTAATTCTAAAAGCATTAGCAAGATTGATCCAGCTGCAAGAGCGGATGATTTCTTTGATATGCAGGAGGGTAAACCATGGACATAGAGCAGTTAAATGAACTTACTATTGATAAGTTAAAAGAACTTAATATTGAGGTTTTAAATAAAATTATTTCGAATAAACAAAGGGATCTTGAAGAATGTGAACAGGAGCTTAAAAGCTCCTGGAACCACAATGGAATTATCGAAAAGGCCTTATTTTCTTTTAAAGCAAACCTACAGGAAGACCTGAAACGGTATAACGAAAAATTAAACCACGCTTTGAAGGATTCGAACTCAGTTGCATTTGATTGGTAACTTCATACATGTTGGAGTAGCAGTTTTAGTGAAATAGCCCTTCCCTTTAAAATTTCTAAACATATGATATAAAGAATATGTATAAAGGAGGGCTATGAAATGTTTGGATATGGTGGATTTGGTGGTTATGGTTGTGGTGGATTTGGCTACGGAGGCATCGGTTACGGCGGCGGTTTTGCTTTAATCGTAGTATTATTTATCTTGTTAATTATTGTTGGAGCAGTTATCTGCTTTTAAGTAAAAATACAAAAAAGCCCACTAGGGGCTTTTTTGTGTGTTTGAGACTCTTTTTGTGAATGTGTTGCCTGAGTCTATGGAGGTTAGCAAGGCTGTGGGTTTTCGGCTACACATTAGCTTATGCGGCATTTCAAGTGAAAAACCAATGGGTTAAGCCTTATTTTTTAAAATTTTTAAATCAGCCCTTGGACGTTTTGGATTAAAAAATCAGAAACGATCATTTAACCACATTGAAAGGTATGCATAGGATTGGTGAGGCTGTTTTTGAAACTCTTTTACAATCTTGTTTAACTCTTCCTCCCAATTCTGATAGCTTCATCCAACTCACTCCAAAGGTAAAGATAACCTTATTTTATCATCAAATCTATGAGTGCACTTCCACTTCAAGCTGATTTTTTCCAGTCCTAAAAATAAAGAAAAAGAGTTCGGAAACGTGTGCGAACTCTTTTAAAACTGATCAATAGTTAAGTAGTAATTCAACGATTTGAACCTTTTTATCCACAGCCTGGCACAATCCAAGGTATACAATGTTTGCCATTATACAATATCTTTCCATTCTCCACTTTTTTGAAAATCATAATACGCTTTACTAAGGTTTTCAACCTCTTTTATTTCAATGCCACGATTATATAAGGTATCAGGGGCAATATGAAGATCTTCAGGCCATGCAACAGTACCTGCCTCTTCATCAATATATACCTTTCGAAATTCTTCAGGATTATGCAAGATCTCTAGAATCCCTTTCATGGAAGGCTTAATATCTACAAGTCGCATTTCACCGTTATCAAATTCGCAAACAAGCCAACCATAAAGAATTGGGTGCGGTCTTGCCTTAATAATTTCACGCAATATCGTACACCTCCTAATAAAGCGGTGGGATGTTTTGAGGCATAATTCCCTTTCTACAATCATCCCATGCCTTCTTAATATCATTTCTATTCTTCTCAAGCCAAATTTGTATCGTACGTTCTTTATTATTTGAAAGAGGGTTATCCCCTTTAAGATACTCACCCGTTATGATGTGAATTCTAGTTTTTTCCTGACCTTTTACATGAAAATGCGGAGGTTCACGATCATCGAAATAAATATAAATTGTCATCCCTCCGAATTGGCAAATACATGGCATTCAGGACCCTCCTTTTCAACAAAAAATGAATGGAAATTCTTTTTTACATTAATAAAATGGACATAACATATTCCTAATTGGAGATTAAGATTTTGCTCTAAATAAAAAAGGGATTTTGTAAGTAGTAAGTTAAAGGTTAAGGTTAGCAGGGGCTTTACCACGAATATTGGTACACTAAATGGCGGGTTTCAAAATTAAAGTGCTCACTGTTTAATGTGCGGTTTTATCCTTTCATAAATTTCATCCTGTTCAGCTTGATACTTACTTAATCGTGCATTGGCTAATGAGATTTCTTCTAAGTCCATCCCTTCAATTTTTGGTGCAGAAAATAAATACATATCCAGTCACAACTTTTAACTCCTTTTCAAATTATTTTAGCTGCTGCTAATTAGCAAATCAGCCATTTTTATCCTATCATACAGAAATTCAATAATCGCCATTACAATTGAACAAATTTTGAATTTTTTTAGTGGTACCGGATCTTCCCGCATTGAGGAGTGAGGACTGAAATCTATCATTCTTAAAAAGGTTCAAAGAAAAAAATTTTTTGAATATTGACATTTGTTAGAAAAATAGAGACAATGAACGCGTGTACATTTTTCTTCTTGGAGGTGAACATCTTGGCTAACAGGAAAGATGTTGCCAAATTAGCGGGTGTATCTGAAGCCACAATTTCACGTGTTTTTAATAATATTGGTCCGTTGCGTGAAGAAACAAAGCAGAAGGTTTTGCAGGCAGCCGATCAACTGGGCTACCACCCGAATGCGATAGCGCAAAGCTTTGCCCGGGGTAAAAGTAATAATATTGGCGTCATTGTTCCTTATTTCCTAAGGGTAAATTTGCTGACCACACATTATTTCTCGGAGCTTTTAAGTGGTATTGGTTCAAAGCTTGGTGAATTGGGATACGGTTTGCTCCTTTTATTTCAATCGCCAGATGAGCCGAAAGATTATCTGCAGCTTTTTCGTACGCAGCGGGTAGATGGCTGTATTATTCTCGGTTCAAAGGATATTCCCGGTGAAGTGGAAGCTCTTGAACAACTGCATCACTTAAATCTCCCCTACTGCCTGGTGAACCAAACTTTTTCAGGCCATTCCTTCCACTCCATTGATGCCGATCATGTAAATGGCAGTTTTCAGGCAGTTTCCTCCCTGTTAAGGAAAGGATATGAACAAATTATCTTTTTAAATGGACCGGTGGAATTTTCAAATAGTGCTGAACGGTTAAAGGGGTATGAAACTGCGCTTAACAACGCAGGCATTCCTTATAATTCCAAATTGGTTTTTCAAGGGAATTACAGCCGTAAAAGCGGCTATCAGGCAGCTGCCGAAATCGCACCTTTACTGCCGGAGATAAATGCTATTTTTGCCGCAAATGATCGGATGGCGATTGGTCTTATGCAGGGTTTAAGTGACCATGGCTATCAGGTAGGCTGCGATTACGTACTCATTGGTTATGATGACTCTGAAATTTCAAGAATGACAAATCCACCACTTAGCACAGTTAAAGTACCTCTTTTTGAGATGGGACAGTTGGCAGCTGAAAAGGTGCTCCAATTTATCTCACAAGATATCAAAGAAGAAATCAATGAACGATTGCCAGTTACCTTTATTGAACGGGCATCTTCACAGCTAAAGTCTACTTACACCCAACCATCTAAGTTTTAGCATTAGCCACACTCTCCTGTAGTGGCTAATGCCAGAAATACCGGGAGTCTGTTCTAAATCTATTACCTTTAAATTCTCTTAAACTAAAAATAGGCAAAGGAGATAAGCTATGGAAACAGTTAAAATCGGAATGGTCGGCTATAAATTTATGGGAAAAGCCCACAGTCATGCTTATCGCGATCTTCCGCTTTTCTTCCCAAAATCGATTCATCCTGAAATGAAGGTTATTTGTGGCCGTGATCTTAATGCGGTTACTTCTGCAGCTAAGCAGTTCGGTTGGGAGGAATATACAACGGACTGGAAAAGTCTTTTACAACGGGAGGATATTGATTTAATCGATATCAATGCACCTAGCGACGTACATAAAGAAATAACAATTGCTGCTGCACAAGCAGGCAAACATGTTTTTTGCGAAAAACCAATAGCGCTTACATTAAAGGATTCCAGAGAAATGCTTGAAGCCGTTGAGGCTGCCGGGGTTAAGCATATGGTTGGTTTTAATTACCGATTCGCCCCTGCAGTGATGCTGGCTAAAAAGCTTATCGACGAAGGCAGGTTAGGGAAAATCTATCATTTCCGTGCCTGGTTTTTACAGGATTGGCTTGTTGATCCGAACTTCCCGCGTGTCTGGAGACTTCAGAAAGATATTGCAGGCTCTGGGTCACATGGAGATCTCGGGGCCCATCTAATCGATCTGGCTCACTATTTAATTGGGGATATGACTGAGGTTATCGGCATGAACGATACGTTTATTAAAGAAAGACCGCTTCCATCTCAAATGACAGGGTTAACTGCAACCGTCAGCAATCATGCTGAGAAAGGCAAGGTTACCGTTGATGATGCTACCCTATTTTTAGCGCGATTTGCTAACGGCGCTTTAGGAAGCTTTGAAGCTACCCGTTATGCTACAGGTCATCGCTGCACGAATTCCTTTGAAATCAATGGCAGTAAAGGCAGCGTTATTTTCGACTTTGAACGGATGAATGAGCTTCTGGCCTATTTTGCAGATGATCGCGAGGATGTACAAGGTTTTCGCCGCGTATTGGCAACTGACCCTGCACATGCGTTTGCTCAAAACTGGTGGCCCCCGGGACATACGATCGGGTATGAGCATACGTTTATTCATGAAATGGTTGAACTAATGCAGGCCTTCCGTGAGGATCGTCAGCCTGTTCCGAATTTCCGTGATGGTGTTAAGTGTCAAGAAGTATTGGAAGCTGTTGATTTATCGATTGAAAAACGCCAATGGATCCGAATCTCTGAAATATAAATTTTTTAAAAAAAGGAGTGCTTGAACCATGAAAAAAAGTGCAATGATCGTTTGGGGCGGATGGGATGGCCATCAACCGGAGCAAGTAGCAGAAATCTTTAAAGGAATCCTTGAGGAAGAAAACTTCCAGGTAGAGGTTTTAAATACACTTGAGGCTTATGCAGATACGGAAAAGCTGAAATCCTTAGATTTAATTATCCCCCACTGGACCATGGGTGAGATCGAGCATAAATATGTACTCAATATCTCTGAAGCTGTGATGCAAGGTGTGGGGTTAGCCGGCTGTCACGGAGGAATGTGTGACTCTTTCCGTACCAATGTGGACTGGCAATTTATGACTGGCGGTAATTGGGTCGCGCATCCCGGTAATGATGGAGTGGAATACATGGTCAACATCAAGTCTACCACAAGTCCATTAGTAGAAGGCCTCTCTGATTTTAAAGTCGTCAGCGAGCAATATTATCTACATTACGATCCGGCGGTTGAAGTGTTAGCCACCACCCGCTTCCCGGTGGCTAATGGTCCGCATGCAGCCAATAAAGCCGTTGATATGCCTGTCGTATGGACAAAACGATGGGGCCTGGGAAATGTTTTTTATAATTCCTTAGGCCATCAAGCGAATATCATCGCGATGCCGGAAGTTTCTCTTATTATGCGGCGCGGATTTTTGTGGGCCGCTGAAGGAAAAAAACGTGCTGAAGGATTGGACCCATCCTCTTGTAATAGAAATGGCCGTGTCTATACCGGTATGGGTGACAGCCAATAAGAAAAGCGCAGGCGCCCCGTTTGTCGGTGACTAAAAATACAGAACTTGGAGGACTCAAGTATGAGAAAACTTAAAATCGGTATCATTGGATGCGGAAATATTAGTTCTATTTATCTGAAAAATTGCCAAAAGTTCCCCCACCTCGAACTTGTTGCCTGTGCGGACTTAGATGAACAACGTGCACAATCTCAAGCCGACAAATTCGGTGTTCCTAAAGCTTGCTCCGTCCAAGAGCTGTTATCAGACCCTGAAATTGAACTCGTTATTAATTTAACGATTCCAAAAGCCCATGCAGCTGTTTGTATCCAGGTACTTGAGGCAGGGAAGCATGTTTATACGGAAAAACCACTTGCTGTTACACTTGATGAAGGAAGACAAATTTTAGAAACAGCCAAGAAACGTAATCTCCTTGTTGGAAGTGCACCCGACACCTTCTTGGGTGCAGGCATTCAAACAGCCATCCATTTAATTGAACAGGGTGAAATCGGTGTACCTGTTGGAGCATCAGCTTTCATGATTTGCCGAGGGCATGAACATTGGCATCCGGATCCTTCCTTCTATTATGATCACGGTGGAGGACCAATGTTTGACATGGGACCGTATTATTTAACGGCCATGGTAGCTCTTTTAGGACCGATTAAACGAATTTCCGGTTCAACCCGTATCAGCTATCCCGAAAGAACGGTAGAGAGTAAACCAAAAGCAGGCACTAAAATTCAAGTCACTACCCCGACACATATATCCGGTGTCCTTGATTTTGAAACGGGTGTGATCGGAACCATTACTACAAGCTTTGATGCTTTTGGCGGGACTTCGCTTCCTCCTATTGAAATATACGGCAGTGAAGGTACTTTACTAGTGCCTGATCCAAATACGTTCGGCGGTCCTGTTCAGATCAGAAAACGTGACGAAAATGATTTTACTGAGGTCCCTTTAGCATATGGCTACGCCCAAAATAGCAGAGGACTTGGTGTTGCAGATATGGCCACTGCTATCCTCGAAGGAGGAAACTATCGGGCAAAGGGCGAATTAGGGTATCATGTTCTAGAAGCGATGCACGGCTTCCATGATTCCTCGGATCGTGGAAAACACTATATAATGGAAAGTACTTGTGAGCGACCTGAATCTTTGTCTGCGGCATTGCAGTCTTCTAGGTAAAAGCAGATTACTTTCTTCCCTTCTTTGATAATCAATTCATAGAATAAATTGGCTCATTTCTCAAGGATTGTTGCTTTTTTTAATTTGCTGATAAACTCTTAAAATTCGCTGATAAATAGCTGGATTCGCTGATAAATCATTTGAATCCGCCGATAAAAGCTGAGTATTCGCTGATAAATCGTTTTAAATCAATGGTAAAGTGGAATTGTATACTTTAAAATGACTCATTTGTGAGTTATATACAACAATGTTTACGAAAACAGATATTAAATTAGAGTCTCCCTGTGTATGGGGAGACTCTTTCACATTTCTCTCTGGCAATGGTTCTAAACTCTTGGAGTTTCAACCGCTAATACAACCTTATAAGGCGATAACGCATCAATAATTTTCCAAATAAGTTCATTTTCCGCAGCAATTTTTATATTTTTTCCGCTTCCACATGAACAGGGATCATTTCCGCCTACTGCTTTATTTGGCTAATTGATAAAATTGATAGACATCGGGCTCATAAAGTTTGATAAAGTTGCCTATTGTTCCTCTTTCAATTGCCTCTTTTGCCGCTTCATGGGTTAAGGCTTTATCAAGGAACTTTGTTTTGAAGGTTTTAATACCTCCGGCAAATGTCTCGGTCATTTTGTTAAAATAGTGTAAATATATTATGTGGTTGTCCATTTCGGATCGTTATCATTTTGCATTTAATATATTAATGCAAAATCATTTATAGAAGAGTTCCTTAAATAGGATAGTGGTCAAATCGGGATAAATTGATCCCAAGGAGGTTGTATGAAGTTGGGATACATTGAAGAATTACGCTCTCTGGTGGGAACAAGACCTTTGGTTCTCACAGGGGTCGCCGTATTGGTTATCGATAAGCATGACCGCTTTTTGCTCGTACAAGCTGATGAAATGTGGAAACTGCCGGGCGGCTTTATCGAATTGGGGGAATCCGCGGAAGAGGCCGCCAGACGTGAAATATGGGAAGAAACGGGACTAAACATCGAGAAGCTTCATTTAATTGGAGTGATTTCAGGGAAAAACTTTTTTACGAAGCTGCCTAATGGGGATGAATACTATCATGTTACCATTGCTTACGTGACTAAAGACATACGCAGCGGAGAATTAAGGCCTGATGGTATCGAAACACAAAAGGTCCAATTTTTTAAACCGTCGGTTCTTCCGATGGGATTAAGTGCTAGAGATCAAGAAATACTAGAATATTTTCATGCAAAGAGAATGAAATAGTAAAAAAGATTCCAGTGAGCGGGTGAAGTGAAGGAGATTCTGAAAACCATCGATTTTTACATCGGTGAACCTTAAAGTCTAATGGTTTAATAGAAAAGAGTTTGGAGGTAATTGGCATTTGGAACATGCTGCAAAAATATCCAAAAAATACAAATTCGGTTCCCGATGCCGATATCTGTTTATTTATTGAAAACAGGATTGTATTCAGGTATTGGACAATACTCTCCGTTTCGGGTTCTATAAAAAGAGGCCTCCCTTAAATAGAAGTATACCTTCAACTTAAGGGAGGCCTCCTTTTTTGGTTATAAGGATAATGATTATATAAAGGGGATTGTCATTTATATCAGTCCTCATTATCATTGGAACTAAACGGACTCAAGCGTAAGAGATCCTCGCGTTTTTTTGGCAATTCCGAAAGCGGGATCCGATAGGCCATTTCGAGAATTTTGCTAGCCACCTCAGCGCCATTGGTAGGGATTTGAAAAAATTTTTTTTGAAATACATGTTTATTTTCTAAAGCTTGCTCGATCTTTGTTACGATCTCTTCCGGTTCATTTATCGTTCCCATATCACTATTTAATATTTGTCTAAGCATATTTATTTTTTGCTCGCGTTCCGCATCATCAGCTGGAAGGAAAAGTAATGGGGTTCCAGTAGACATACAATCTCCTAGGATGCCCATGCCCGGTTTACTAATGACCAGACTGGCAGCTTGTACAAGATTTTTGCCGTTTGGAAATAGAGGGGCTTTGATGATCCTTTTATCGAATTGATAATCTTCTTCTTGTAATTGCCCTGCCACAACAAATCGATAGCGGCCTGCAAGAGTGTTTATTTGTTCATACCATTTCACGATTTGTTGATACCGGTGTATACCGAGCCCGCCCCCCATGTGAACCAGAATAAACGACTCGTCAGCCCGAAGACCTAGCATGCGCTTAACTTCTTCAGGTGACTGGCTGACATCTCTGGTGATTAAAGGAATAGGGATATAAATGCAGTTTAATCTTGGATTGGACTGCTTAGGTGGGAGAAGATTCATGTGCAGAAAGATATCGGATTGATTGGCGATATCCCGGATGCGATTTTTATATTCCCGCATTGGAGTGGAATCATTTTCACGCATGGAAAAGTCACTGTGATAGATTGTAATGAGCTTCGTGTTTAAATCAACCTTCCCCTCATTGCGAAATCCCGCCACTTCGGAGCGCCAATCATTTATTAATAGTTCGGTTTGTTTTCCATCCTCGAATTGTCTGGATAAATAGGTTTTCAAAGGGACCTGGTTCTGTAGATTTTCCATTAAATAACCATGTGTTTCTTGAAAGGCATACACTTGAATCGGGATATGTTGCTGATGTAATTTTTTCGATATGTTAATGCATCTGCCGAGATGCCCCATACCTCTTCCAACCACATATGAGATCATATTTCACCATCCTTTTGTGGAGTTATAATGAGATTTGTAAATAACTGTTCCAATTTCAGTATTTGTTTCCGAATGTCATGTTCCTGTTGTACCTTCCTGCGACCATTCTCAGCTAGTTGACTCCATTCACTCTGATGCTCAATAGCATGGATTAACATTGCGGATAGCGCGCCAACATCTTTTTCCGGAACCAAATATCCTGTTTCGCCGTGGCGAATCAGTTCCGGGATACCCGCGTGTGCGGTACTTACAACAACCCTTCCAATTGCCAGAGCTTCCATAATCACGTTTGGGATCCCTTCTTCATTCCCGTCCGACGCAGTAAGGGAAGCGAGACAGAACATATCACTGTTCATTAATTGTTCCCTCACTTCCGGATGGCTCCTTTTTCCTTTTAGCTCTACTCGTCCATCTAAATGAAGTTTTTCGATTAAGCTCTCAAGGTATTCCCTTTCTTTTCCTTCCCCAATAATTGTCAGCTTTGGCCTTGGATATTTCTCTGCAATTTGGGCAAATGCTTGAATGAGTATGTCCATTCCTTTCTTTTCAGTTAAACGCCCGACACTTAAGAGGCGAAGCTCATCTTTATTTGCGGATACTTTGGGATGTAAGGGGAATTTGTCCAAATCGATACCCGATTTAAGCACCGTAATTTTATGGTCGGGGCAGCCAAGGTTGATTAACCTGTCTCTCATGTACTCACAAACTACGGTAAACATATCGCCTTTCTGGAAGAGTTCCGGTAACTTCGCTGCATAGTATTTGTTTTTTACTAACTGTTTGGAAACATCGGAACCATGGAACGAGGTAAGCATCGGCAGATTCGTCTCTTGTTTCAATGGAAGCATTTGCACCCCGCCGGTGCCGAACCGCGCATAAATCAATCTGATGTTATGATTATGGAAATGCTCAATCGTTGTTTTAAGATCCTGATATGGATAGAGATTTGAAAACGGAAATAAAGTAGACTCAGCGAGGAGTTCACGATAAAAAACATGCGGGAAATATTGGGCCAAATTACGAATTTGCTCATAAATAAACGTTTCGCTTATGGGCAAATAACGTTCGCGGTACATAAATATATTTTTAACAGGTGTTAACATAAAAAATCTTTCCATTCCAGATAAGATTGCGGATCGAACTTTTTTACCTGTTCCAAAAACGACGATAATAAGCCCAACTTTTTTAGATTCGCCAAGAGTAACTGAGGTATTTCGTACTTTTTTGTAAAATGGCTCACAAGGTCTACCATTTTAAGTTCACCTTGTTTGGTTACGATAATCTCCTTTAACCTTGAATCTAACCGGGTAAATTTTATCCGCTTCATTTCTTCTATCAAGAATAGTATTTTTTTTGTAACATCTTCTGTAATATTTCCTTTTGATTTAAGATATTCCTTTAAAGAAGGACCCTCAATAAACTCCATAATGATATAGTTTTCTCCAACCTCATAAAGTTTTGCAACAATGGGCGATCCCTGTGCTGCTTTTAAAGCTTCGCTTTCGCTCTGAGCGTGCATGGGTTTGGGGAAAATTTTTACGCATTGATCCGAGGAGATTTTAAAAACGGCGCCTTGATTCCCCCTTCCGATTAGCGGATATGAGGTCGGATTATGAACAACTTCTACTTTATCCCCCTTCCTACGAGAAACAACTCTAATAGATTCAAAATCCTCCAATTTTCTTCAACTCCTTGAGTGTATATTTATTACCTTTTGGGAGTGGGTTGATAGCTTTATATATTTTATGATGAAGGATTGAAAATGCTCTAGTCGTATAACCGTTTCCCCATCGGCCGCTGAATAAAGTTGCTAAATGGTCGGACAAATATATCTACCACACAGCATTTTAATTCATATCATATTAATATCTGATAAACAAAGGAGAATTGCTATGTCTAAAGTGCCCTTATATATTGTTACAGGTGCGAAAGGTACGGGTAAAACAACGATTATTAAGGAACTGAGGAAACTAATGCCGGAATATGCAGTTTTTGATTATGATGATATTATTGAGTTTATAAATGACGACCTTCGCAAATTTGACAAACACAAATTGTTGAATATTTGGCTGCGCGTCGCACGAAATATTGCCGAAAGCGGCCGAAAAACCATCATATGCGGCATCATAAGGCCGGACGATGTTGAAAAATGTATCGACTTCGATAATTTTAAGCACGTTTACTACCTGGCTTTACATTGCGATGACCAAACCCGAGAGATACGATTGCAAAAAAGAAAAAGGATGACTGAAAAAAAGCTTCAAAGGAATAATGACTTTGCAAAATGGCTTATTGAGATTGCTGATAAATATAACCCGCCGATGCCAATTATTGATACTTCCAAAACCGATGTAACGAAAGTAGCTCAACAAATAAGAGAATGGATACATGGACACGAATAAAACATAACTCCCTTTAAGCAGGGAGTTTATTTTCTTTTCGAATCTTTCCATTCCAGATAGGATTGCTGATCGAACTTTTTTACTTGTTCCAAAAACTCCGATAGTAAACCTAATTTTCTCATGCATTTTAAGAGTCTAACGGGCCGGGTGGACTGTTTTTCCAATGAAAATGAGTTCACATGATCAATTACCTTAAGTTCTCCTTGTTTGGTTACGATGAGGTGGTCAAACCTCACGTCCAACCGGGTAAATTTTAATCGCTTCATTTCTTGTAGCAAGGATAGGATTTTTTTTGTGAAATCTTCTGTTAGATTGCCTTTTGTTTCAAGATATTCCTTTTTTGTAGAACCCTCAATGTACTCCATAATGATATAGTTTTCTCCAACCTCATAAAGTTTGGGAGCAAACCCCGCCTGTGCAATCTTTAAAACTTGGCTCTCTTTCAAGACGTTCGCTTGATTTGCGTAAACTTTTACGCATTGATCTGAAGAGAGTTTAAAAACGGCACCTTGCTTCCCTTTTCCAATCAACGGTAATGATGTTGGATTATGAACAATTTCTACTTCATTATCCCCTTTCCTGAAAACACGAATGGATTTAAAATCCTCCACTTTCTTCAACTCCTAAGTTCACAGCTTTGGCTGCTTTACCTAATCTTTCTTTTTTTCAAAGAATTGAAATCTTTCCATCGGTCATAGGATTGCTGATCGAACTTTTTTACCTGTTCCAAAAATGACGGTAATAAACCTAATCTGTTTAGACCTCTCATGAGCGACTCTGGCCGGTTAGACTGATCATCGCTTAATTTGAATGCATCCACAAGATCTATTACTTTTAGTACCTCATGCTCGGATATAATAATATTACTTAACCTCGAATCCAACTGGGCAAATTTTAATCGCTTCATTTCTTCCAGCATGATTAGGATTTTTTGGGTGATATCTTCTGTTATGTTACCTTTTGATTTAAGATATTGCTTTAAAGTAGAACCCTCAATGTACTTCAAAACAATATAGTTTTCTCCAACCTCATAGAGTTTTGGAATAATTGGTGATCCCTGTGTTGCTTTATAAGCTTTACTCTCTTTGAAGACGTTGTTTGGGTTTGCGTAAATTTTTACGCATCGATCCGAAGAAATTTTAAAAACAGCCCCTTGCTTCCCCGTTCCGATTAGCGGATACGAGGTTGGATTATGAACAACTTCTACTTTATTTTCGCCTTTCTTGGAAACACGAATAGATTTAAAATCCTCCATTTTTCTTTAACTCCTTGAAATATTGTTATTTGACTCTATGACCCGTGGTTCATAGCTTTATATATTTTATGTAAAGGATTTGAACTTGCTCTAGTTACACGCAGTTCCTTATATCCTCTTGTCCCTATATAATGAATTATCTTAATTTACTAAACTATTAAAGAAAAGGAAAAGAACGGCATGAATGACTTTAGTTCCATTACAGTCACACGTATAGGAAAACAAAAAGAATTGGTTGTCCATAATCCGACTTCATACCTGTTTATAGGGAAAGGGGTTCAGGGGGCAGTATTCAAGCTCTCAGAAGATCGCTGTGTAAAAATATTTTTAAAACCGAAAACGATGAAAAAGGAAAAAAAAGCGATGCTAAAAGGGCAAGGTTTACCTTTCATGCCGAAGTTTTTCGAATCTTGTCCCAACTATATCATTATGGAAGGTACTCCTTCCATTCGGTATAAAGCTTCTTGTCCATACCTTTGACCTGCTGCAAAAAGCGTTCAATTAATCCTAGTTCGGATAAGGTATCTAACAGCCGAATCGGTATGGGTTTCCGATCATAAGAACTCGCATGATCTACGGCTTTCAGTACCTGATTTTTATCAACAAAAATGTGACGAATGACACAGCGGTCCAAATTGGTAAATCCCAAACGCTTCATTTCTCTTTTCATAAGGCTATGTTAAAGGTAAAGGTTGATTTAAAGACAATATAAAAACCTGTTATTGGATATTTATGTTAAAATAAATATTAAATAGTGAAGATTTCTACTTAAACTAATGAAGCAGGTTCTGAAATAAGGAATTCAATTTATAGATGGATTTTACCGTTTAAAAAGAATAGTTAATTATTGAATTAAAAATAGGGAGAGATAAAATGTTTCCAATATTAGAGACAGAAAGACTAATACTAAGAGAATTAACAAAAGAGGATGCAGAAGGTATTTTTGCTTATTTTTCTAATGACAATGTAACACGTTATTATGGTCAAGAAACATTACAGAGTATAGAACAAGCAGATAAGTTCGTTGATTTCTTTTCAAAAAACTACGATGAAAAAAGAGGCATACGCTGGGGGATTGAAAGAAAAGAGACCAAAGGTATAATTGGAACAATTGGCTTTAATGCTTGGTTGCCTAAACATAAAAGAGCAGAAATAGGGTACGAAATCCATCCAGAGCAGTGGAGAAAAGGATATACTTCAGAAGCTATATATAAAGTTCTTTCATATGGCTTTGATGTTATGGATTTAACTCGTATAGGTGCTGTTGTATTTATTGACAATGAAGCATCTAATAATTTACTAACTAAAATTGGTTTTCAAAATGAGGGAATTTTGAAGAAATATATGTATCAAAATGGTGAAGCACACGATACCTATGTCTATTCATTACTTAAAAAATAAGTTATTCAGCTAACGGGTAATTTAGCGAAAAATGAGCTTGGAGATAAATTTCTTAGCTCATTTTAATGTGAAACCATTGGTGAATATTTGTAATTTCCTTTTAGAGATAATCTGTAATTTTAGAAGGCGGTGTTTCTAAATCTTAATGTATCTGAGGTTTCCCAGGTTCCGAGAATACTTGATAAAATAAGCATCAGCTTTTTCTTGCTTAAATCGCTTTCCATTTTCCTAATGTCCAGGAACTGAAACCAAACTAAATATAACTGTAAATACTTCGTAGAAACGCCATTAAATCTACTTATCCATTTCTTTAATCGGGAATGGTAATTATTAATATTGTTAAGATGATAGATGCCTTTCTTTACATATTCTTTCTTACTGCCATTTATGATAATGTGTTCCACGTTGTTATTAGCCGAATAAGATTTATAAGAATTATGAGCATCTGAAATAAGCACCGTATCACGTTGGAAATGTGATGTAAGGGTTGTATCAATTTGTTCGGTTAGAATTCTACCTGAACCGACACGCTTTGAAAGGGTTGTTTTGTTTCGGTCTCTTGCGACCAATACACAAACTTGTTCATTTGAGATGCCTCTCTTTGAAGCCGAACCACCACGTTTTCTTGATTTACGAGTTGTGATAACTTTTCAACCTTTATAACTTTCTAAGAAATAGGTTTCATCTACTTCTACTATTCCTTCAAGTGTACCGACACTTTCTTTCGCAAGAGCAGACAACACTTTATGTCTCCAGTAAAAAGCAGTTACGTGAGTGATGCCAACTATTTCGGCTGTCTTACGAAGAGATAACCCTTTCAACATACATTCAATAAAGGAAATCCATTTGTCTGCCTTTTTTGAACGATACATAGGGGTATTCGTTAAATCGCAGCTCAATTTAAGACAATTTTTGCACTTATAACGCTGGCGACCATCTCGCTTACCATAGCGAACAACCGACATACTTCCACAATGACGACAATGAAAACCGTGAGAAAATTTCCACTCCCTTAATTCACCGATTAAAACTCCTTGTTGAGAAGCAGAAGGAGTGAAATGGCGGGTAAGGAAATCTAAGATATTTTCTTTGTCCTTGTCGCTTAATGAAGCAATGTCAGCTAATATGTTCGCCACAGTCATTTGAATTACCCCTTTTGTCATTAATTACAATCAGGATACCACAAATGATTACGATTTATTCGAAATCAACCAAGAACTTTAACATAGCCTTTCATAATAACAATCTGCCGGGTAATCGATTCGGCTATCGTTCCTTGTTCCTGAAGATAATCCCGTAAAGAAGGGCCATCAATGTAACAGAGCCAAAAGAAAAAGCAGGAAATCATTAACAATTCCCTGCTTACAGCTATTTTAGAAGAACGCATTGCGAAAGTGAATATATTGCTTTACCTCAATAAACAATAACGGGTTCATACGTACTGAGATTATCATATACAGATTTCATCACATTTGGCGGAGTGTTGACACATCCTCCTGAACCTTGCGTAAGGTAGGCATTATTAGCCCAGTTTGTCCGCCAACTTGCATCATGAAACCCTTCTCCATCATTTGTAAAAGGTGCCCAATAATTTACTGGAACTCTATAGTGTGCCATTCCAACTTCGCTGCCCACAAGTATGGCAGGTGATCGTTTATACAAAATATACCATACTCCCGGATGTGTATCTTCATTAACGTCATGTCTACCTGTCACTACATTGGTTGTGAGTACTAATTGTCCATTTTTATAAAGCCAAATCCGTTGTTCTTGAATGGAAACTTCCGCATATGTGTTGCCGATTCCATTGTTCGTCGTGTTGTTAAAGCCGATGGCATCATGGTCCCAGCCATTCCCATAAACGCTGGAAGCAACGACTGAATTTTCTCCTTTTTCAAAGGCTTCCTGAATCCGATTTGTTTCTTTACTCGCATCAAGAGCCCATCCATAGGTTTGCCCTTTTACCGTTATGACCGAACCGGAATGCGTCTTAAATAGGAAATTTTTATTTAAAGTTGATTGTGTAGCATTGATCTTAGCAATCTCGTTTTTAATATCGCTTGGATCAACAGTATACTGCCCATCCTTCGACAAGGAGGCATTTTTAATTAAATCACTGGCTTTTAAGGAATACACTTGGTTCTGTACCGAATAACTAACGGTTCGTTGAAGGAGTTCTTGCAGTGTTTTCTTTTCTTTTTGTACAATCGGACTGTTTTCCTTGACAGGCTGTATGTATTCGGCATTCAGATAAATAACACTTTTATATGCCTGTTTTTGATAATCTTTTAACATTCCAGGGATATCATATTGATTTCCATTAATGCTTTTAGAAACCACCATATTGCCCTGTTCCAAATGGGCCTCTGCATCTTGGGGTGCTTTTAAATTCTTATTCATAAGTTGGAGTTTTTTTTCTATTTCATTTTTCATTTCGCTTCGATATGTATCCACTTTGCTTGGTGCCAACGAATAATTTCTTGCCTTTGAGGAAGGCCAAAACGTTTCTTGGCTTTTTAATACTTTCTTGATGCTAGACAAATCATTATTTGTAAATCCCGTTTTTGTATCTTTTCCATCGAAAATTTTGTCTTGACCAATATAGATTTCGTTTTTTAATACAGATGATCCTAACATTTGTAATGCTTGGTTAGCCATCATTCCACCTACGTCCGTGCCATTAATTGTGATATGAGAATTGAATCGGGTTGATTGATAATAGGAGATGCCTGACAATACGAGTGCACCTGCCACAATTGCACCGCCAATTCCAATTTTCCATTTTACCGGCCATTTGTTTAGGTCAGTCCTTTTATTCCCCATTTCTTCGACTACTTCTCGTGTTGCATTTTCCATAACCTTTCCCCCGTTTACCTGGTAACCTAGGCTTGTTTTCGACGTTACCTCTGGTTTGTTTTTCAAATTTGGATTTTTTTGTCTTTTTTAAAATTAACATTATTATAGTAGAATGGTAAGCATGAAATTTGTCATAATTTGTATAAAAATTAAAATTATCTCAATCTATGTTTTTATTTAACCCATTTAAAACCTCACAAAACACCATTCTTTAATGTTTAACCTCTCATTACACATCCCCTTTTGTTTTTAAATATTAACTATCACCCAAATTCATTTTCAAAACCGGAATAATTATAAGAATTAACAGCATTATTTTAAACTACCAATATTAATTTATTCTTAAATTAAAAAGACACCTGAATTAACAAGTATCTTATCCACTCAACACTTTATATCAGTATCCACCCACTTTACTTAAAAAAAGAGGCAGTTCCAAAAAGGATCGTGAATAAAGCCCTTTTACGACTGCTTCTGTTAAACTTTTCTTTCCAACAAAGTGAAGCCCTATCCACAAAGTATTTTTGATACAGTGGTCCTATTTTTAACTATACTTTCTTGTTAACTAAGATTCTAAAATTTGATTATAGAACATCGATTGAGTCATCAGTTGGGTTTGTAAATTAAATTTAGTTTCAATTGTATTACGGGCATTCTCACTATATTTTTTCCAATTCTCTCTTTTTTCAAGCATGTATTCTAATGCTTGAGCCAATTCATCGACATTGTTTTCTTGAACTAGTAGGCCATTGTGTTCATTCGTTACCAATTCAGGTATCCCGGCATGGTAAGTCGAGATAACCGGGCGACCAGTCGCCATTGCCTCTTTAAGTGTATTTGGAATTCCTTCAACGTCTCCATCTTTACCAGTTAAACTTGCCGCAACAAAAAGATCTGCTTTTTTCATGTGTTCTGCAACTTGGTCATACTGTATATGATTATATAATGTGAAAGAATTTCCTAACTTTAACTGTTGAGCAAGATTCTCTAAATATTCTCTATAAATTCCTCCTCCGATAACAGTTATAGATGTATTTGGATATTTTTCTCTAATCTTTGCGTAAGCTTGAAGCAAGATATCATGCCCCTTTTTTTCTACTAAACGTCCTATTGATAAAATATTAATATGCTCTTTGGATTCTTGCGGTGCTATATATTGGAATTTCCCTAAATCGATCCCGCCATATAAAACCTTTACTTTTTCAGGTGGACACCCTAAATCAACAATTTTATCAGCTAAGTACTTACAAACGGGAAAGAAGTTTGTCCCACCTTCAAATAATTTTAATAAATCATTTTTATGTGCCTCTTTGGATTGCACAACTGTATCTTTTCCACGAAAACTACACACAAGCGGTACACTAGCCTCTTGAGCAAATGGAAGTAATAATACTCCGAGATTTCCATGATGGGCATGGAGAATTTTAATATTTTGAGACATTACAAAGCTTTTAGGGTCTTTAATAGACTGTAAAAAATGTACATCTTCATTTAAAAGGGAATCATCACGAACATTTCTCATTGAACGAAGTAGCTGAATATTTCGGTAACCTGGTACAATTTGTGTGTGAGGAGTGGAATGACTGTATTCTAATTTATATTTAAGGTGTGCAATTGTATTAATTTTTATCAATCCTTTCTATTAGTTATTTAAGCTATATTCCATTAAACATATTTCTCAACTTATTTTAAACTTTATAAATTGTATTTATCTTCAAGCATTTTTAGCTTTTGATCATCCCAACCATATAACTGAAGTATCGATTCTATAATTTCCGGATGATAGATAGTTACTTTGAGACTGCTACGATTGTCACCGTGACCACTATAATATTCTGCTAAAGGATCTTCAATACAATAGCCATAATAGGAATTTGCGAGACGTAACCACATATCCCAGTCTTGCGAATATAAGTATTTTTCATTAAAAAGGAGCCCATTTGTAAAGCATTCTTTTGCAACAAGTACTGTGGATGTTCTGATTGTAAACTGACGTTTATACAAAGCAAATTGAAAATGTTCCAGGTTATTACATGTCAAAGCGGTCCGTATTATTTTCTTTTTTTTTACAACTTTAATTTGGTTGTACCAGCTATATTGGAATTTACAATCTGGATGCTCGTCAATAAATGCTAGTTGCCTTTCTAACTTATGAGGAAGAAAACAATCATCTGAATCAAGGAAAGCGATATATTCTCCTTGAGATAGTTGAATTCCTTTATTTCTTGCAGCCGACGGGCCTTGATTTTCTTGGTAAATATAATGAATAGAATCACCATATTCTAGGACCTTTTGCTTTGTCCGGTCTGTTGAGCCATCATCTACAACAAGAATCTCATAATCCGAATATGTTTGATTTAACACACTTTCAATCGCTCGGCCTATAAAGTTTTCACGATTAAACGTAGGAATAACAACACTTACCCTTACCATACTATTCACTCCTTGCGTTTATTGTTTATCCGACAGGATTCACATTTAAAAATATGTTTTTGTTATTTGTTGGATTTGTTCCTTTAATAGCTTTCTTCTTTGTAAAAGAAAAACGATTAAATATTCTTGTTCTGATTCTTTAAGATTCCATTCCCCGGGAATCGAATAGACTGCCTCCCTAATTTGAGCTATCGTTAAAGATTGAATTAACTGGAGAGTGTTTTGAAATAAATCTTTATTTTTTAAATGTTTCATAAAATAGATTTGATTTTTACTCCATTTTGGATTTATTTTCTTGCTAAATCTGATCAAATCGCTTTCTTCCCAAGTTCGTCCACAAAAAGCTTTTTCATGGTCAATAAATAGCAATTTAGGTTGAGGGTCATTTACTATTATCATGTTGTTCTTGTTTCGGTCTCTGTTATGAATCCACATATCGAATATGAGCATATCTGCTAAATTATTAATATTTTTACAATAAGCTAGGCTTATATCATTAACACTGATATTTTTTTTGAAGAAACTCCCAAAGGCAAGTCCCGGTGAAACACCTGTTTTTAAGCTTTCAGTAGATTGAATAAGGGCGTCGGGGATACTAATTAATTCGCAATCGGGCATAGGGAAATTAATTAATTTTCCTAATTGATAGGCCATCCACTCATTTATAATAGACCTTTTAAATTCTGCATTCATAAATTTAACAACATATATATTCCCATCATTACATTTAATTAATTTCGGATTTGTTCTACCCCTTCCAATCTCCCCAATATATTTAGTTGCCTGTAGTGTCAAATAAAATCACCTCTTTCATATATTAACTTTGGGTCATTTTCTAAAATATGCATTTTAGAATAACTTTGGAACGGCTTGTATTAGTTAATTCATGGAAAAATCATATTCATTTTTTTATGTAGACTGACGTCTAGTCAGTTTTTGTTATTTTCAAATCATATGGATGAACTTTTGTGAAAGGATGAATTTAATGGATGACTTTAAATCGATTTTTATTACTCAGAATTATCTAACAATTTTATTTGAGATCGTTATTCAATGATCTGGCCCTAAACATAAAGAAAAAGCACAATTCTTTCTGCAGAATTGCGCCCGATTATTGCATTAGAAAATTATCAACTAATTAAAATAAAAAAAGAGTAGCTTCTCAGCCACTCTTATCTGTTACTATATTTCAAGCAGTATTTTTTTCCAATCCAATTAAATTAGGAGATTCACAAATTATATGTTACACTGTTTATACCATTTGATTTACTGTTTCATGTTCGCTGTTTCCTCTACCCTACTCATTCGTGAGTGGGGTTTTTGTTTTAGACAAATAAAAAACAGACTCTAAATTAGAGCCTGCCTATATTCGTTCTTAGAATTAAGCTTTACGAACGTTAGTAGCTTGGGGTCCACGTTGACCTTGTTCTACATCAAAAGTAACTGCTTGACCTTCGTCTAAAGATTTGAAACCTTCGCTTTGGATAGCTGAGAAATGTACGAATACGTCGTCTCCTGCTTCACGTTCGATGAATCCAAAACCTTTTTCTGCATTAAACCATTTCACTTTACCTTGTTCCATTTGTATTTCCTCCTGTTGTGTGCAGTGCACACAATGTGTTACTATCCTTGCTCAAATCTTCAAGACGAAAAGTCAGTACTTATACTATCCTTAACACCGAACAAAAATAATTCCTCTTTAGAATAGCATTGTTTGAAAGTTTTTGCAAGGTTACTAAAAATAAATCGAATTAAGCCTTAAATAATCGTTGTTGGGAATCAAGGAGAAAAGCATCTCCAACCTATTTTTTGCAGACTCAATCAACCCTTCAATAAAGTCTGGTTTTTGATAATCCGTCTAAAGTGACAAACATGGTTTTGTATCATATGTTACGTTTTACATTTTCCCTAAACTTTTTCAACCAGTTTAGCTTTGTTTAGTCAATTAAGCGTTGACATCCACTTTTTTTGAGTGATACGATTGTAAATAATAAGAATTTTCTAAACTTTTTGTAAACAATTTTAGTAAACAAACCGAAACCGCCATGAAAAAATTAAAACTGGTTTACGCACCCACACGACGTTTCGTTTTCAGTACCGAAGATTGGTTTTGGTAATGTTCTTTGATTAAGTGATTTTACAAAAGGAGATATAAAAATGAATCGTTCTTATATGACTGTGACTGAAGTAACTGACTATGGCCCCTACATAACGAAAATCATTCTTCCGCTTTCCCAATCTGTTAAATCAGAGGTGCTATCGGAACATACTTTCAACGTTTATGTTGAGAGACGAAGCAAAAAAACCGGCGAAGTGCTTCAACTCAGAAAAGAATGGAATTCGAAAGAGACCCGTCCGTCAAAAGGATATTGTCGTGTCACAAAAGCGTATACATCAGACGGATATGGGAACAAAACCGAAATCGGCCGTAATGGCACGCTGGAACTCGAATGTGAACCGAACAACCGTTTAAACTCAGAAACTGCGTTTCTGGAACAGAGACATAATGTATATGTTTTCTGCGATTTTCGCATAACGCAGGTGAAAGAAATACAAACCGATAATGATCCCATTTCAGGGCTTGTCTATGATCATTTCAGCGGCGGCAGCATGGAGCAAGTCAAAGGCTGGGTAAACAGCAAATCATCATATGCTGAAATGCCCCTGCGTTTCGGCTATTATTCACCCAATATGAGCATTGGAAAACTTCCTTTGATTATTTGGCTGCATGGTGCAGGCGAAGGCGGATATGACACTGCGATCGCTTATACCGGAAATAAGGTTGTAAACTTGTCGAGCGATAAAGTACAGAGAATATTCGGCGGCGCTTATGTCCTTGCTCCCCAAGTACCCACAATGTGGATGGACGACGGTAGCGGCGAGTATACTCAGAACGGAAAATCAAAGTACGTGACGGCATTGAAAGCGCTCATTGATGAGCTTGTTGATATTCATTCAGACATAGATACAAATCGCATCTACATCGGTGGCTGTTCCAACGGCGGCTTCATGACGATGCGCATGATAATCGATTACCCCGGTTTCTTCGCTGCTGCATATCCTGTATGCGAAGCCCTCTATGACACGGAGATCACAGATCAAACTATTGAAGCTATCAAGAATACTCCTATCTGGTTCACACATGCCAAAAATGATACAATTGTAAATCCTGAGATCACAGTAATTCCAACATACGAGCGTCTACTCAGAGTCGGTGCACCCAATGTTCACTTTTCATTCTTTGATAAGGTCGTAGATACCTCAGGCATTTTCATGGATACTGAAGGCAACCCCTTTGAATTCTTCGGCCATGGTACCTGGATCTACATGCTCAAAGACGAATGTATACTTGATTACGATGGTTCTCCCGTAAAAGTAAACGGCAAAGATGTAACGCTTCTCCAATGGTTGGCGCTGCAGTCAAAACAATAACAAACCGGATTCGCCGATCCTATATGTAAAGTGCAGTTATTAAACACATTCATGCAAGAAAATATTCTTTCTGAAAACATCGCTTATTGATGGCGGTGTTTTCTCTTAATTCTTTTCGGTCAATTGGTTTTCCGAAAGTAAAGGCATATAACAAATTCATGAAAGAAAAGTATGCTGCTAAATCTGCCATAAGAAAAGAAAATTGGAGTTTTTCAGAAGGCTATTGGACTTTGGATATGAGACACAATTTTATAAAGCTCACCTTTCCACTTGGATCGCCAAACCGGTATCGAAAAAAGGACACTATTTAATAGTAGAAACTCGTCACGAAGAGGCACAGACCCGCACAAGTGAGGGACTTGAATCAAAAGGATGCTAAATTTCCTTTTTTCCTAAAATTGTGAAAAGCAAAAAGGAATCGTGAACAATTGGAGTAAAGAAATTTGCAAATTGGCTATCTACTATATACGACAGGTCCTCAGCAAGTGAACTTTTGAGCTAAGATTGGGGGAGGTTTCGATTTAATCGTAAGAGCTATCTATATGCAGATGTTATTTAAAGTTAAGTTATAAAGGAAAACTATATGGTTAAAGAAGTAATCAATTAGATAAATTAGTCTTTAAAACAAAAAAACAATAAACCGATTGATAACGTCATTCAGTTTATTGTTTTTCAAACATTTTATTTTTTAAAAAATCCATAAAAACAGATTTAGGTTTACCTTTTAAATAAATAAAGTCAATACTAATATTCGTTTTTACTGGAGGAGTCATTTCTACTCTAAATAACTCTTCATTTTCTAGTTCTTTTCTTACACAATGCTCAGGTAAAAAGCTAATGCCTAGACCTTGCAATACTAAATTTTTAGCAGTTTCCATATTATCAACTTCTAAATATATATTCGGATTTACACCATTACTTATAAAGAGACGATGAATAATAAGCCAATCGATAGATCCATAATCAAAAAAGATAAGAGGCTGTTTAGCTACATCCTCTACTGTTACTCCTTCTTCTTTTAAAAAAGAATGATTTGCAGGGACAAAGAGGCTAATAGGATCATTGTAAAGACGAATTGATTCTACTTGAGGGTGAGTTTCTGTTCGTATAATACCAAAGTCCACCTCTTTGTTAATGACCTTGTGCAAAATGTCTTTAGAATGCCCCGTTATAATTTTTATTCTAACGTCATTAAACTTTGATTTAAAAGCCGGCAAAATATCAGGGAGAACGTTATTTGAAATAGACAAAGCACTCCCAAGGACTAGCTCATAAGGTACAGTTACCTGTTGTAATCCGTACTTTGCTTCCTGATAAGATTGAAGAATTTTTTGTGCATGTGGAAAGAAATATTCTCCCTTTTCAGTTAAAGAAATTTTGTTCCCATTTCGATGAAAAAGCTTTAAATTAATTTCACGTTCAAGGGATTGAATACGAGCTGTTACAGAAGGTTGAGTTAAATAAAGAGCCTCTGCTGCTTTATTGAAACTACCTAATTGACAAACATAGATGAAGGCTTCAATATTTTCAATATTCATTTCTTACTGCTCCTTATTTTAGTTCACCATTTCATTTATCTACTATAACAAATCAATAAATTTAACTTTATTAAAAAGAAAAAAATATCGCTACCTCATTACATCTTCTTTCATTTATTAATTTACACCAATTGCATTTGCTGATACTTTCCCAATAGCTGTTTTAATTACGGTTTTGGCTAAAATTTCTGTTGGGTCAATAACACATATATCTTGCGAAGATTTAAGTACAAGAGGAATCTCTGTACAACCCGCTATTATAGCTTCTACCCCTCGATTTATTAATGTATTAGCTACTGTTGAAAGGTATAAAAGCCCTTTCTCTAAATCACTCCCTTTAATAGCATATATTCCTTCCATCACTTCTTTCTGCATTTGTAAATCAGGTTCAATGACATTAATATCATAGGCTTGACAACTATGTTGATACAGTTTTGTATTTATTGTTCCATCAGTAGCTAACAATCCAACTCTTCTAAAGCTTTTTTCATGTAAAAAGCGAGCTGTTTCTAATGGCATATTTAATACTGGGATACTGACGGAATTTTCTATTGAATTAAAGTAAAAGTGAGCGGTATTGCATGCAATTACAAGAAAATCCGCACCGGCACTTTCTAGTCTTTGTGCTGATTGTATAATAAATGGGGCAGGATCTGTACCTTTTTCCAAAATAGCTGTTGTTCGATCAGGTATTTGTGAATAATTGTCCACGATAATATGGATATGATCCTGGTCCTTCTTTGCAGGTGTATAGAAAATAATTTTATTCATTAAATCGACAGTTGCTAATGGTCCCATTCCACCAATAATCCCAACTACTTTTTGCATTTTCTTCACCACTTAATAATAAATTTTTAACCTTATAGTTTTTGGAAAGCTTTCCTATATTATAATTTTTATACTAATTGATGAATTATAGAAATAATCTATACACTTATAGAAACAATATATCGATAGCCTTGATTATGATAAAGCCTCGTTTGTACCAAATTATTACCAACATTCCATTGAAAAACATTTCCGTTAAAACCCTCGGAGCATTGTTGTGTAGCCTTCCTCCTGCAGGTCATCCGAATTGTTCCCTTACGTAAAGTTATTACAGGAGATAGAAAAAAGCCAATTTCACCTAAGTAAAATTGGCTTTTTTCTATCACTTTATGAAGTTTGCACTTGAACTAACCTCCCACGTTTCTTTAAGTACAAAACTTCACAATCTAGCTTTTATAATATCTCCTGTTCCATACTTAATTAAAACAGTAGTTACTGTAAACACTAAGAAAAAGCTACCAATAGAATGGCAGCTGAGAAAATTTTTATAAGATATCATATTGACTTTTAAAATTGAAAATCTCATCAACAGCTTTGCGATACCCACCTGAGCTTTGAAATGATTTGCTAATAATTGAAACAGCTTCAAGGAAATTTGGATGGTTCAGCACGTGATCTGCGGCTTCACGTAGTTGATTTGCAGTCAAGCTTTGCATTTGTAATTTGATACCGGCTCCAATATTGGCAACTTGTTGAGCAACCATCGGCTGATCCGCACTTTGTGGAATGACAATTAGCGGTACCCCGTAATAGAGACCCTCATTGGTACTATTCATTCCACCATGTGTGATAAATAATTTAGTGTATTTAAGCACTTCGGTTTGTGGAACATAATTTTTCACAATGAAATTTGGGGGGATCGCTCCCAAATCATCTAGTCGGGTTTGTTTCCCGATCGCCATGACAACGGTGTGATTGCTGTCGGCAAATGCTTCAAAACAAAGCTTATAAAAATCAACAGCACGATTAAAAACTGTACCGAGCGAAATGTAAATGGGGTTTTTTCCTTTGATGGCAGCAAGATCAAAGTTATTCTGCTTTAATCGTGAAGAGATGGATGGACCTACAAATTTGTAAGTTTGGTCAAATGCTTCTCCAAAAGGTTGAAACTCCTTAGTTGTATAGACGATTGTCAATGGTGCAGGGTTACAAAAAACTTCATAAGGAGAACTGATTTCAACATGATATTTTTCCTTAATTATTGTTATTAGGTTTTGAAAATCATCATTTATCCTTTTAACAATTTCCGTTGGGATATTTTGTGAAAGATGTTCTAATATTCTATCGAATGATATTTTAGTCTGGGCAAAAGATGTACATGAACTGATTGCGGGAAGCTTAAGGATTTGGGCAAGTAAACGTCCACAGCCAAACATAGAATCGTGGATGATGTAATCAAAGTGCTCTCCTTTGATCTGTTCAAGAACGCTAGGTATAACGATATCAGCCGTACGTAAAAGTCCGTTGATTCTTTCGTGTAAATAATTTCTTCCACCTGAGATAAAGGCGTTTAAAAATTTTTGACCGTCAAATGTTCGTACGGTAGCTCCCGTCTTCTCAATACTCTCTCGAAAATCTTCTATCGTAAAGTAGACGATCTCGTCTCCGCGGGAAATAAGCTCTTGCACAACGCCAATAGTTGGATTAATATGTCCTTCTGATCCAGCATTAATAAATAAAACACGTGCCATTACTACCACTCCTTAGGTAAAGATATTCTCTAAATTGTGTAAGAGTATGGGTCACTGTCCCATACCATTGTCCAACTCAAATAATGGAATTAAATTTATCATAGTACAATACTTGAAAATCTCAAACTTTTAATCACCCTTGTAATCTAAAATTAATATCACATCAAACGAAATCATTAAAAAGTAATGCCATTTTCAATAAACGAACCCGTTGGCTGAAGATCTTATCAGACCAAATTATCCCGGCAAGTATTAATCTTTCTACCACCCTAGCAATAATTGTACAGAACTTCCCAAAAAACACTAAGAGAACCGTTTTCTTATTTTTTATGCAAAAAAAAAGAGGGTGTCCCCAAAAAGCTTAGGATTTTGGGAAACCCTATTCATCATTTTTTCACTCTTATTTTCTCGGGTATGGCCGTCCAGAATTTAGGGTCTTCTAAACCGAGCCGCCAAATCCCGATTCCTTGTAAATTATATTTTTCCATAAGGTTTAGTTTAAACCTCAGACTGTAGCTATTTTCAAACCAGACCTGGTGGCTATGATGTTTTTCGTCTACATAACCGAAATGTGGTGTTTGCGTACGGGTGTCCCAGATAATTTTAGCTTGATATTTTGTTTTCAGCTCCATTATCTGTGCATAGGAGCTATAAATGGCTTTGTTTGCTGTTGTGTCCCAGTCCCATCCATAACCGGCGATACCGAGTAAAATTTTTGAAGGTGGAACACCATGTTTCAAAGCATAACGGATCGTTGCTTCTGTCCAATCGACTGATGCCGTTGACCCGGGTGTTGTTCTTGGGTTGTGTTCATCGTATGTCATAATCATTAACCTATCTGCAAATCGGCCAATTTTTGCGTAATCAAACCACGCTGACCAGGGATTAGCACGGGAATCACCTGTATTTGCCGGGACTGAAACCGTCACTGCTTTTCCATCTCGATGCAGCATATCAGACAATTTTTTTATCATCAGACTAAAGGAATTCCGGTCAGTCAAATACAAATTTTCCATGTCAATATTAACTCCGTCATAGTTGAACTGATTCATTTCATTTCGTAAGTTCTGAATGAAAACATTGCGGTTTTTATCGTTATCGAGTACATTACTTGCTACTTGCTTACCTTTCTCAACGGTTTCATATAAAAGGTTGTGTACAAGCAAATATACCTTCAGGCGTTTTTCATGAGCACTCTGAATAACCTTTCTCTTATGGTCGTCTGTAACGGAATCAATAAGACTGCCGGGATGTTTATCATCAAGCTTGTACCAAAAGGGTGCAATGATACTTAAATTGGTGAATTGCTCGTTAACTGTAAATTGAGACCCCGGTAACGTACCTTCCTGTTCTGTGTAGAAACCTAAAACTTCACGAGGCGTTTTATTTTGCGATGGCTTTCCAATACCGTATTTATTTTCCTGATTAATTTTAGGGCCGGATTCCTTCCTTTGTGACTGACTGCAGGATGATATAAGTAAAAAAGCGATGCTTAATGAAATGATGGTGAATGCCCGATAAAGTTTCGCGATATAATACACCTACTTCTCTAATTTTGTATATTTCTTAAGTTGATGAGAAAAGTTGAAACTTATTCAGGAAATCATATCTATGTTTTACCCACTTCATATTTCTTTTAAATGGTTGAATTTAGGCAATACTAATTGAAAGAATTCTTAGGATTACGTTATCAGTTTTAGGGGGGAGATACTTTGCAACATACTTGGCTTTCATTGTTACCTTTTATTATTGTGATTTCCATGTCCATCTGGCTAAAAAACATCTTACCCGGTCTTGTCCTGGGATTGCTGGTGGGTTCTTTGATTTTTAAAGCCAATTTATTAAATGGGACCTATCAAACGGTATCCTATATCGTGACAACCTTGTCCACCGGTAACAATATTAAAATCATCGGGTTTCTTTATTTATTTGGCGGTCTGGTTGGGATGATGAACATTTCAGGAGGGATTAAAGGCTTTTCCGAATGGGTTGGGAATAGGATTCGAACAGAGCGCGGTCTGCTTGGGCTTATTTGGCTTACTCTCCCTTTTACGTTTATGATGCCCATGTTTCGGATCATGATGATTGGCCCAATTGTTAAATCCCTGATTAAAAAAATGGACTTGTCGAAGCAAAGAGTCGGGCTAACGATGGATGTTTCAACAGAGTCAGTCATAGTTCTTTTACCAGTAGCTACCGCATTTGTAGGATTCATGGTCTCTTTAGTGGAAGGAAACATTCGAAAGCTTCATTTAGGGATGTCAGCCTACCATGTTTTTTTGCTGAGTATTTTGTTTGATTTTTTTGCCATTGTGATGTTGGTGATTGGGATTGTCCAAACCTTTTGGAACCCTGCTAATAAGAAATCCATCCTAAAACAAGATCAAAAACAGGAAGAGGAGGAAGTAAATGAATTTCACCGGGCTGGAATTACAAAAGAATTGTCATTGGTTAGAGCCCAACCGTGGAATTTGATTTTCCCTGTTTTCTTGCTGCTGGGATTATCCTTATTTCTTTTGTGGCAAGATGGTACAGCTAAAGGAGCACATAGCATATTCGAGGCATTTTCGATGGCGGATGCCACCTTTGTCATGCTATTGGCTGTTTTTATAACCCTTGTATTATCCTTTGTTTTTTACATTATAAGACGGCAGAAATTAGCTGAAATCCTGTACCATTTTTTTGATGGAGGAAACCAAATGATGGAGGCCATCATACTGCTTGTCCTCATCTGGTCCTTGACCCTATCGGCAGAGGATCTCGGTTTTTCAAAATTTATTAGTTCCACCTTAGGTTCCTTCTTACCTGCCTTTCTGACCCCGGTAACTATCTTCGTGCTCGGTTCCGTTATCGGCTATTTTATTGGTTCCTCTTGGGGAACATGGGGATTGTTCATGCCCTTAGGAATGTCATTGGCTGTTTCTACCGGGGCATCCATCCCGATAACCGTTGGGGCAGTATTTGCAAGTGGAGCATTTGGCGCATTATGTTCACCATTGGGCGATACTACCATTACCACAGCATCCATACTCGATATGACTCTTGTCGATTATGCCCGTTATAAATTGAAGATTGCTTCGATTGGCGGTGCGATTGCCGTCGTTTTATATATTGTAGGGGCTTTGTTTATTTCTTAAATATGTTATCCTTAAAAAATTGCGGCTTCGCCATATATAAAGACATCGTTAACTGTCTGTAGCTTGTTGCTCCTGGCTTTCTTTCATTTTGGACCAGGTATTTACGTCTTCGTTTAAAATATGTTGAAGTTTGTTTTTATAATGTGTAAGTAGTTCTGGTGAAATTGGTTCTTCGGGCTCTCCCGCTATGCTGAATTCAACCTCTCTTTTTAATGCCTTTAAATCAGATAATGTTTTTACATCCTTAAACCACAACTCCTTATGATTATAGAAACCTTCAATCCCATTAAAAATAGTAATTAGTGCTGCAAAAAATAAGGCAATATTTGAGAACAGGTTTACATTAACACCTCTGAACCCTAATAATAGAGTAACCAGTGCAGATGATGTTATCGAAGCTAACTTTAGCTTATACGCCCTTTTTTTATTTTTATCTTTCCTTTTTTCAAAAAAGGAAAGATTACTATGTATGTCATTCATTAAAACCTCAATTTTAGTCTTGGAACTCAAATTATGCTCCTCCTATCGAAAAACCATATCATTATATAAAAGTATATGTTTCATTATCTGATCATGACCTCCATTTCTTTATTTACGAAAAAAAGACATCATCCAGTATTTGGATGATGCCTTTTTTACATATTAAACCGGTACCTTTGGGCTGCTTTAAATACATTCTCTGAATTAAAGCTTAACCATTTATGTGTAAAGATCCTTCTTCCCCTTTTCGATTATGAAAATCATAACTTGAAGAAAGATTATTCCTCAATTGACCTTCCTCTAGAATATGTTTATGAATGGCATCAGGTACTTCATTTAGTGAATTTAAGGTAAAAAAAGCCCCTTTTGGCTCCACCTTAACTTCAACAACATTATATTTCCATTCTGTTTCTGCAGGTATGTAAATGGTATTGATGTTCATCTCCAGCGCCGGCACTATATCTGTTCTTAATGAATCTCCAATCATCCACGTTATTTTAGGATCCGCATCTATTGTTTTTAATATATCCGATAAAGCTGTTGTATCTTTATGCTCTGATATAAAGATTCGATGTTCAAAAAAGGTCGTTAGTTCTAACTGAGTGATTTTCCTGCGTTGATTAGCCTCATCACCACCCGTGTGCAAATACAATTCGTGCCCTGCTTCTTTTAATTGTTGCAATGTTTCATTCATAAATGGGATCGGCTCGACAGGAATTTTAAATACCTTAAACCCCAACTCCCTTAAAAATTCAATATCGGACTTTTCCTTTTCTTTTCCCGTTAAGTCACAAAGATAATTATATGTACCAACAAAGGACTCAGGAAATCGGGTTGATGTTAAACCGTATTTATTAATCGATTCTAAATCAATTTCTAGTTGTTTCAGTTTTATTTCCTCTTTGGTTAGAGTGGCAAACCATTTGGTCATTTGACCGGCAAACATTTCGATAACTTGGTTAAAATATCGATTACAATATACTAGCGTATCGTCAAGATTAAATATGATGTTTTGTTTCTGCATTTTTACTCCTTCTCTCGCTATCTTTAGACTCTGCTTATTTTTCCACGGACGCTAATCAATAATACTCTATATTCAAAAATAACCTTTTAATAGAGTATAGCAATTTGGAGCGGAAGGTGCGGGAATCCTGCGGGAGGACGGGGCAACTTAGTATCAACTCAACATGAGCATGCCTGCGAATTTTCAGAATATTTTCTAAAAAAAAAGAGGGATTCGCTGCGTTATAGAGAAGTGTTATAGCGGAGGTGTTATGTTATGACGGTAATACATTCACCTAGGGACGTACAGGAATTGCTTGGAATAGATAGCAATACATTACGAAAGTATGCCACTCTCTTGGAGGGGCATGGGTATGACGTTCACCGAAATAATAGAGGACACAGAGGCTATTTTGAAAAAGATGTTATCGTGCTCCGCAAATTAATCGAATTCAGTAAGCAAGATGGAATGACGATGGAACGTTCAGCCGAAGCAGTGTTGACGTGGTTTTCTGAAGAATATAAAACGGTCACCGTTACGGAAGTAGAGCCGATACAGACTACTAATGATCGGAATAGTGAGCATGATACCAACTATGATAAACTATTGGAACGTATAGAACATTTGGAGCAAATAAACTTAGAGTTGATCAAACATTTAAAGGAAAAGGCTGTACGGGAAGCTAAGCAAGAAGAGAAGATTAATCAAATCTTGAAATATGTAGAACGTACGGAGCAATTGGAGGCTGAACGAAGTAAGATTGAGCAAGAAACAAGAATGCAGATTGCAGCCGCCAATCAAAAGAAATGGTGGAAATGGTGGAAATGGTGGAAATGAGCAAAGCTATAATTCGATTATAAAAAAGGCTGATTCGGAATTAACTCCAATCAGCCTTTTTCGTTATCGGATATTCGCAAAACAAGCCGGACTGAGCACGGATAGTTTTCCTGTGCTTAGTTTTTCTCATTATTTCTTATTTGATAATATAATTAATTTATCAAGGTTTTTAATCGCGATTTCTTTTTTCGATGGAGGCAAATCCGAAATGTTTGAAATGATTTCCCTTCTTTTTAGTTCCATTTGCTTCAAAATATCCTTATCAATTCCATCTATTTTACAACTACTTTTTTCGCCCATCTCTATCCCCCATTCTTTTAACAATATATATCAGCGTTACTACTCTTAAACAATCTTAAGGTTATGCATTTAGGAAATACCTTAGCGTAACTACCATATCATAGCTTGTTTACAGTTTAGTTAATAAAGAATAACAGTTTTATATCAGAGATTTAAATAATTAAACTACCTATATTTTTTATTGAATTGACTTTCGTTCATTCGGATTATGTCAACATCCATTCTTGGCGGAAATCCTCTCTATAAAACAGATTTCTTTACAATACTTTTTCTATTTGCTAGACTTTGTGGAAACATGGGTGCGACAAATATGCATCAATGTTCCTAGTTTTAATTGGTAAGCCAATGGGAAAGATGGTAACGATAACTTGGAAAGGGAGGAATGAATATTGGATGTCAAATTTACATCAAAGGAAGTCATTACTCAGATCCAGAAGTTACAGCACGAAGGTAAATCTCTACGTAAAAAAGAGGTAAAACAACTTTATCCTGATTTAATGCGGAGTGCTTTGTATTACTACCCAAGTTGGCAACATGCTCTCGAAGAAAGTAACGTAGGTTAGATACAACATATACATCAAGACATTAGAATAACATGAACGCTGTTAAACAAAAGGCTTCCCTCTTAGGGAAGCCTTTTGTCATGTTTTAGATGCCCGTTATGATGTGTGATTTAATAGGAACGTCCGTAAAGTTGTATTAACATCAAAACATAAACATATGTCTATTGGTTACTTTTTAAATCAATACGACGAACTTCTCCCACTATAAAGGTGTAAGCAATCACTCCCAGAAGAGCCACTGCACCAACGAACCATAAAGCTCCATTAAATGAATTAGTTGAATTGACAATGAATCCGATTACAATGGGGGTTATGATCCCTGATAAATTGGCAGCAAAGTTAAATACGCCGCCCGCTAAGCCAACTAATTCCCGAGGGGCAATATCTGAAACGAGAGTCCAACCGATCGCTGACATCCCTTGCCCGAAAAAAGCAACCGACATAATAAGGATAACCAAACTTGTTGATGAGGTATAGTTTGCCAATATAATAAGACAGGCCAAAGATAACCCTGTTATGATCGGAATTTTACGCGCTGCTCCAGTGGACCTGCCGCTTTTCACCATTCTGTCGGACCAAAAACCACCGAAAAGGACTCCAATAAATGCAGCAATGTAAGGAACAGATGCAACAAATCCAGCTTTTAGCATGGTCATATGTTTTGCCGTGACAAGATAGGAAGGGAACCATGTTAAGAAAAAGTAAAGTGTGGACGCGATGGCAAACTGACCGATATAAATTCCCCAGAATTGTCTAAACTTAAACAAATGACCTAAGTGGGACCAATTCAATTTTATCTTTTCGCCAGCCTTCTCTGCCAATCCCCCACCTTCTCGAATATAATCCATCTCCAGCTGATTAACCCGCTTACTTTCCTTAGGATCACGGTAAAGTTTAAACCACATGATGGACCAAACTAATCCTATTAAACCTGTAACGAAAAAGATGGAAGACCAACCAAACTTGTCCAGAATCCAAAATAGAAAAGGGGTAAGAAAAGCTAAGCCAATATACTCTCCTGCCGTATAAACCCCTGTCGCAAAAGCACGTTCTTGCTGTGGAAACCATGCGGCAACAACCCGGCTATTCGTCGGAAAGGCTGGAGCCTCAGAAAGACCCAAACCGACGCGTAAACCAAATAATAGACCGAAATTTCTGGCAAATCCTTGGAAGAGTGTAAACAAAGACCATAAAATGAGCGAGGTACCATAGGCCAACCTTGGTCCAAAACGATCTAAAAACCACCCGCCCGGAATTTGCATGAAAGCATAGGACCAACCAAATGCTGAAAAAATCAAACCTAACATAGCTGGATTTAAGTGAAGGTCTGTCTTAATAAATGGGGCTGCTACTGAAATATTGGTACGGTCAAGATAATTAATAGCTGTACCGATAAATAGTAAAAATAAAATAAGATAACGAGCACGTGATGGTTTAGTGTTTAATGGTTTTGATATAGGTTGACCAACAGTTTTTTGCAGTGGTTGATTTGCCACTGAATAACCCCCTTTTCAAAAATAAAGAATAATTTTTTCTTAGATTTTAAAAATCTGTTTATCCTTAAAATTCAGAAAATTCCTTCCAAAGCCTGTTATAGGCGTATCGTACATCGAAAGCGGTTTCATTCGCTCCCGAATAATAGGCCAATGCTGCAGGTAACATCCCTTTATTTCCGCCTTCTGAGGTCCTACTACCCTAATCCATTTAACCTTGTTCTTACTATTTTAAACAAAATAGTAAGAACAGGTCTAATATAAAAACAGAACAAGAGAAGCCTTTTTTATTCTTCCATTATTTTTCTAATTCAGGGTCGTAGAATTCTCCAAAAAGTTCCTCATCTGACGGTTTATCTTCAGGAATCGGATAGGATACCCAAGTTGTGTTCAAATAATGTTTAAGATGCACATTCTCTGAAACCACATTTCCTCCCCAAGTACCGCAGCCAAGACTTGAGGTCATTGGCATTCCATTGTTAAAAGCTCCTGCGTTTGCTTTTGACTGAGGCTGACGAACCATGATCCGGCTAACAGGTGCTGCTAAGCCAAGACGATGGATATGATCGTCGTTAAAAGAATAGATTCCGCAAGAATGGCCCTTTCCTCCCACTTCGTAGATTGCACGCATCATGTCCAGTGCATTCTCAAATTCGCCCTCATATTTGTAAACCGCAAGAAGAGTAGTTAATTTCTCGCCGGAAAATGGATAGTTTTTACCTATCCCATCTCCTTTAACGATCAAAAACTTACGGTCGTCCGGGATCTGAAATCCGGCAATTTCAGCTAATTTTTGTGGAGCAATGGCTACAGTTGTAGGTAAACGATGCCCTTCTTCGTCCCACATAACTGCACGCAGCATTGCTTTTTCTTTATCGTTCGCCAAATAGCCGCCCTCTAAAACTAGTTTTTCTACCATTTCATCGTATACCTTTTCGCTAATGATTAGGTTTCCATCGGCTGAACAGCCTGATCCAAAGTCAGATGTTTTACTCAACATTGTGTTACGGGCAGCTTCTGCTGTATTGGCCGTTTCATCAATAATCATGGTCGAGTTACCCGCTCCTACACCATAAGCTGGGGTTCCGGAGCTATACGCACTTTTTACCATGTCTTTGCCACCTGTTGCTAAGACAAGATCTGCACGCTCCATAAGTCCTTTGGTCATAGGGATATTGACATTCTGTAAACATTGTAAAATATCAGCAGGTGCTCCTTCTCGCTCAAGTGCTTCTCTCATTAACTGAACCGTCTCAAAAGAAGTCTTTTTGGAACGTGGATGGGGAGAAAAAATCACTACATCCCTTGCTTTGATCGCATAAATGGCAGTACCGGCCGGCGTTAGATCGGGATTGGTTGTTGGTACGATAGATGCGATAATCCCAACAGGTTTTGCAAATTTCACAATTCCTTTTTCTTGATTTTCCTCAATAATTCCAACACTTTTTTGGCGCAGCGCATCTCTAAGGATCCCACGGATTTTTAAACGTTTACCCATCCGGCTTACCGGATCGCCAAGACCACTTTCTTCGATCCCCATCTTAACCAACCGTGTAAATGTTTTTTTGTTTGATACTGCCCAAGCGACAGCCTGACATAGACGATCCACCTTTTCCTGATCGTAAGTGGCAATAATCGCCAATGCTTTTTTTGCACGTTCAAACGCTAATTCTAATTCTTCCTGCTGTTCGTATGTTAGTTCCTTTTGCTTTGTAACAGTATTTGACATATGGTTACCTCCAATATGAATTAGATCGATCTAATTTTAATTGCTAAATAGTCCCTAATTTTTCTTGAGATTTTGGTTTTTCATGTATTTGCGAAAATGGGCCAGCCTGGAGCATATAACTTCCCCCATCATGTCCAATTCGTTGCTTTACCTCTTTTGCTGTATGAATAAGCAAATCTAAATTGATTCCTGTCTCCATACCCATTTCATGCAATGCATGAACAAGATCCTCTGATGCAATATTTCCGGATGCACCTGGTAAATATGGACAACCGCCTAATCCTGCTATCGAACTATCAAAATGAGTAATGCCCTGTTGCAAAGCGGCAAAAACGTTTGCAAGTGCCAACCCCCTCGTGTTATGAAGATGCATCGAAAAAATAATAGTAGGAAAAAGGTTTTTTAGATGACCTAATGTTTCATACACTTGTCTAGGATTTGCCATTCCGGTTGAATCAGCTAAGGATATTTCTTCAATCCCCATTGATATATAGCGTTCCACAATTTGACCTATACGCTCCAATGGAACGATCCCCTCAAACGGGCACCCGAAAGCCACCGAAATCGAACCTCCCACTTTGACTCCATGTTTTCCTGCTAATTCAATAATAGGCCCAAAGCCATTCATCGCTTCCTCTGTTAAACAATTAGCATTAGAAATACTGTGGGAATCTGTCGCAGAAAGCATTAGTTTTAACTTTTTAATTCCTGCATCAATCGCACGTTGTGCCCCTCTTACATTCGGCACAAGTGCCCGGAATTTAATACCTGTGAATTCTTGTGCCTGTCTCACAACATCCTCTGCATCTTTCAATTGCGGGATTGCTTTTGGATGGACGAATGAAGTAATTTCCATCGATTGAATCCCTGTTTGAGCTAAATTTTTAATTAGTGCCATTTTAACTTCTGTTGGAATCCATACTTTCTCCGCTTGGAATCCATCACGTGGAGCTACCTCACAAATTACAACCTTTGTTGGCAGATTCATACTCGATAATGTACTCATCCGATCCCTCTTCCTTGTCAAATTACTTTTTAATAACATCCATTTAAATTAATCTATTAAACTGATGCATGATGAACCTTTTTATTTGGGGAATAAATATCCATGATATTCCAATGGCCATCTGTTGGAACCGGATTATTGAGCATGGCAACATCAATGACTACAGGCTTATTCATTCTAATTGCTCTTTCTAATGCCGGTTTGAATTCTTCGGCCGCTTGTATTTTTATTCCTTCAATACCATATGCTCTGGCAATTGCAGCAAAATCAGGGGAATATGGCTCCCCATCCTTCTCGAAAACAGTACCGAGAGTTGTGCCGAAATGAGCCTTTTGTAATCCTGCGATTGTACCAAAAGCAAAGTTATTCATGATGATCCATACAACTGGGATATTCTCTTCGCAAGCAGTTGCAAGCACTGCCGGATTTTGACCAAACCCTCCATCTCCAACTAAAGAGACAACCACTCGATCCGGTTTAGCAATCTTGGCTCCTAAAGCGGCTGGTGCGCCAAATCCCATCGTGCAGTAACCCCCTGGAGTAAGTATAGATCCGGCTTCATAGATAGGGAATTGCTGTCCAACCCCATTTTTATTCCAACCTACATCTGTTGTGATAAGTGCATCTTTCGGAAGCACCTGACGAACTTCTTCTAAAATTCGTTGTGGCATCATCGGAAAACAATTGTCTTGAATAAACGGTTTATTGCTTTCTTTAAAAACTTTACGATTTCTAGCAATCTCTTCTTTTAGCGAGTTTAAAGAAACAGGTTGTAAACCATTTGGCAGCATTTCCTCAGCAACATCATTTAAAACGGTCAAGGCTTGTTTTAAATCAGCCACAACTCCGATTTCTACCGGGTAATTTCGACCTATTTCAATTGGATCAATATCGATTTGGATCAATTTCGTTGGTGGAAAATTGAATGTATATTCTGACTCCCAAGAACTGCTATCTGCTTCGCCAAATCGTGTACCTAATGCTAAAATGTAATCTGCTTTCTTACATTTATCGTTAATAAACTTTGTTCCCCAAAACCCCGTCATCCCCAGTGTAAGCGGATGTTCATCAGAAACAGCCCCTTTCCCCATCAGAGAATAAGCAACTGGTATATTTAAGTGATCAACAAGCTGTCTTAGCTCTTGTGCAGCATCGGCTAGCATAATCCCCCCTCCCACATAGAATAGAGGGTTTTTCGCACTTGTTAATGTCTGCATAATTTTTTGTGCAGTCTCTTTATCAATAGAAGGTTTATGCAATTTTTTTGTATTGTGCGTAACTCGTTCAAAATGACTTGTATCCATTTCAATTGAAAAAATATCCATAGGAACGGAAATTAGAACCGGACCGGGATTTCCGCTTTCCGCTAAGCGAAATGCTTTCTCTAAAATCTCTGGGAATAGATGTGGGCTGTCAACTCTCCAAGCCCGTTTAACAAATGGCCGGTAAATTTCATATTGAGTTGCATCAGCATGTAAATTAACCTCTTGATGTGGATGCTTTCCATAGTAATGTGTTGGTACATCACCGGCAATCACGACCATGGGAATCGAATCCAACGCTGCATTGGCAACCCCTGTCGCAGCATTGGTTAAACCGGGACCTAGATGGCTGAGTAAAACCGCTGCTTGTTTTTTTACTCTTGCATAGCCATCAGCCATATGAGCAGCAATCTGTTCATGGCGAACATTGACAAATTTGATTGTACTCGTTTCCAATGCAGTTAAAACTGCTATGTTCGTATGTCCGCATAATCCAAAGATATGTTCAATTCCTCGTTCTTCCAGATAGTTAACCAACTGGTGTGATACTAATTTTTTCATTCACATTATCCTCCTTAAAATTTAAAATTATTTTTCCGTATTGACCTGAAACCGCGTCATCATAAGCTTTTTGGTAATCGATAAAGTTGTATACTTTCGAGATAATCGGCTCTACATTGAAATCGTCTTGTAGCAACAAATCCACGCATCTTAAAAAATCCTCAGGAAAATTATAAATAATCGAACCGTGTAAATTTAATTCATTTCGTACAATTTTGATAACTGGAAAATTTGCTTCCGGTGTTATCCCTATCAGCACCATTGAGCCCCCCGGTTTAAGAAGATTAACCCCTTGTTCAACTGAGGAAATGGAACCGGCAGCTTCGATTACGACATCAAAATCCATGTTAGTCATATCTTGAGGAAGTGCTGTTGTAATTCCTTGAAAACTATTACGTACCTTTTCCAGTTTTTTCGGATTAATGTCGATTGCCGTAATTTTTGCCCCTAAATATTTAGCTAAAGTTAAAGCCAACATCCCTTCAGTACCGCAACCAATAACTGCAATCGTTGTATCTTTAGTAATGCTGACTTTTTTAAAGGCATGAACAATAACAGCAAAAGGTTCAATTAATACAGCTTTTTCATCTGACAATTTGTCAGGTATTGGTAAGACATATTTGGATGAAATCGTAAATTCTTTTGAAAACCCTCCATCAACATTTACACCTAATGATTGCTTATGTTTACAAATATTTGTTTTTCCTTTTAAACAGTACTCGCATTCACCACAGAAAGAGTTAGGGGCAACTACTACTCTGCTGCCAACCTCAAGGTTTACATTCCTACCGACTTCCGTAATTTCTCCAACAATTTCATGTCCTGGAATAACCGGATATTTGGCATGAGTCAATTTCCCTTTAAATACACTAATGTCTGATCCACAAATCCCTCCATAGATTAATTTGATTTTAACTTCGTTCTCCTTTAGAGAAGATTTTGAAATAAATTCTTTTAATTCTAATTCTCCCGGGTTTTTAATATATAGTCCCAACATTTTCTTCGCCGCCATTTCTTCTAACCTCTTTTTTCTTAGGAAAATCTAACAAGTTCACTCCCTTCAATAATTAGTTAGATCGATCTAATTTTTTTGAATACTCCTTCGATAACTAATTGGACAAATGAATTAGATCGATCTAATAGGAAAGCGTTATCATTATATTAAACTATTTCTTTTGAAACCGCAATCATATTTTTAAATTTTCTTAATAATTAATGAATTCTCGATAATAATCAAGAAAAAAATAATCATATCCTAAAGGAGAAGGATATGTCCCCTCTCCTTTGACACTTGACACTTTTCCTATGAAGATTTTCGAATAACAAGCTCGGGTTGTAAAATAATTCGCTGCTGTTTCCGATCGTGATCTAATATCCTTTGATGTAAAAGACTACCCGCTTGAGAGCCGATTAATCTCGCAAACGAGGAGACAGTTGTTAACGGAGGATTATATAGCGAGGCTTCGGGAACATTATCAAACCCCACAATGGCCATTTCTTGTCCGGGAGTAATTCCTGCATCGTTTAAACCAAGCATCACTCCGTGAGCAACTAAATCATTAAAACATAAAGCGGCTGTTGGGGGTTTACGATGAAGAAGGAGTTTGCGAATGGCAGCCTCTCCCCCTTCTCTAGTAACAGGGCTTTCTATAATAAATGCTTCATCTACTTCTATGCCAGCCTGAATTAAAGCCTTGCAATATCCTTGCTTCCTTTTTTTCCACGCAGATGATCCGCCAGCCCCCCCAAGAAATGCAATCCTCCGATGCCCTTTTTGGATTAAGTAGTTTATAGCCATCTGTGCTCCAGCCGTATAATCAATCCCAACATAATCAGAATTTATATCCTCTATTTCCCTTACGGCTTGAACTAGCGGAACCTCCAGTTTTTTGATTCGCTCTATGGTTTCATTTGAACTATCAGAGACGGGACACAAAATGATTCCCCCCACTCTATGTTCAAGCATTCTTGAAATCAGTTGTTCCTGCTTGGTATCTGAATCATACGTTGTTCCAAGAAAAATTGTATATCCGGCATCTTCCAATGTATTATGGACACCTCTAAGTAACTCTGAATAAAACGGATTTCCAATATCGGTTATAATAAGCCCTACGGTAGAAGAGCTTTGAGAACGCATATTTGCCGCAACCCGATCATAAACGTATCCAAGTTCACGCATAGATTCCAGTACTTTTTTTCGTGTTTTTTCAGCAATATTAGGACTTCCACGCACAATTAATGAAGCTGTCGCACGAGATACACCGGCATGCTTGGCAACATCTAATAAAGTGACACGCTTTTGTTTGGCCACATTTTCACCATCTTTAATTAATTGTTATTATTAAAAGAGGTAACGATCCATGCACTAGGAAAATACATTATTCGTACCTACTAATTCCATTTATAATACTAAACATTTTATCATAAAAAAACATCCTGTAATCCCCCCTGAGTAAATGAATAAGAAGATATTTTTCCAATTAAGCTTCTTCTGAAATTAGATCGATCTAATTTTTAGTTAATAAAAAAGTAGTTTCTTTCATTACGCTGGTGTAATTCAAAATAGTTCTTCGCTGATTGCAAGCAGCGACGTGCATGCTCTTCAAACCCGTATTCCTTAACACGCTTGATATTTGGCAATTCAATTGAATATGGGATTTCAGGAATTCGATTAACAATACTTGCAATATCAATGCCGCCCTCGCCTATATACAAGCGTTTTTCCCGAAGGGTTCTAGTCATTTCTTCCATCGAACTAGGTATTTCTTTCATCGTATCGCAAAGATGTAAAAAGCGAAACCATTCACGTGGTACTGCATCCAAATCTTCCACTTTATCCCCTGAACGGTGAAAATGATGAATATCGATCATCAAACCAGCATTATCCTGCTTTGCATTACGAAGAACATCTAGTGCGCCTTCAAGGTTTTTGACGCTGGCAATCGGAACAAACTCTAATTCCACTGTAAGGCCGAATGGTTTAGCCAGCTCACCAAGTTCCGAAAAACATTCGATAGCAAAATTACGATCGTCGGTCCAAATACTGCTGAGAACATGTTTTCCACCAAGCTCGGCAGCCGATTCCATAGCAGATAAATAGTTTTTCGGATCGAGGCCATCAAAGATCTTTGCCAGTTCAATGTCCAGAAGCCTGACGCCGGTCTCAGAAAGTGCCGTTTTCGTTTGCCGCATCAGCTCCTTGTTTTTGGCAAATGAAAAGTCCGGCTCCCCTGGTAGCCCCATGTAGATTGGCCTCAAGCTGACAAAATCATAGCCTGCCCGTGCAGCGATGTATGTCATCTCCGGGGGCGGACAACCAAGTACTGTAAGATTCGCTAAAGAAAATTGTTTTTTCATTATTTATCCTCCTTGTAATTTTAGGTTTAAATCAATCTTACTTTTTATTAGATCGATCTAAAAATGATGTCCAGAAAAGAACTAAAAGGGTGAAATTTAATTTTATTTTATTATATGATGTATGCGTTTTCAATAAATTCCTACTAAATAAAAAGTTTTTTATATTCCTACAGTTTTTATTACCAATTCAGAATTTATTAGTTTTGACTAACCTGTTGTCTCTCTTCAAACCAATTTCCTCCAATCACCCATTCATCTGACTATATAGACTAATTACATACTAACGGAAATCGCAGACAGTTTGCTTTGTTCATAGAAAATTAATATTTTCAATGTATACTTTTATTATGTGTACAGAAATTCCCCATTGATTCGTTAATTCGTGTAGGAAAAAGAATGCAAGAAATCTAGGAAAATGAGGTAAATTAATGCGTTCTATTCTTAAACTATTAGAAACTAAAAAGCTTCAAATTAGTACCATCTTATGTTTTTTATTACCACCTGTCGGAATCCTTTTCTTGTTCATATTTAGTTTTGTTACATTTCAGAAAACTTGGAGGGATAATAAAGATTTATTCTTTTCCTTAATCTCTCTTTTTTTCCTCTGCCTTTTTATATCAACGGTTGGTGCAGTAATTCAAATGAGGAATGTTTTTCTGTTAGTTGCAAGCATCATGATTCTCGGCTATTGGGGACTTTATATTAGCATTATGTCAAATGGCTCAAAAGATAATTTTCGAGATTATAAATGGATAATGATATTTGGTGGAATTTATAACTGTTTGATTGGATGGGCTCCGAAATGGACTTCAATGAATCCCGCGTTGGGAATAGTAACGGGAACAAAGCTATTGGGTGATACAGATTATACACGTCTATTTGGAAGTTCATATAATTCTAACTTTGCGATGTATCTGCTCTTATTAGCTATAGCTTTTATTTTTGCTGAAATGCATTCTACCATTCGTAAGAAAAAATTTGTTTTTCTTAGTTGGCAAATCCCACTATTACTGATTTTAAGTAATGGAGTAATTGCTACTGGTTCTCGTGCAGGTTTTATGACAATGGTTTTTATTTATTTGTTATTCTTTTTACGCTTAAATAAAATCTTCTTTTTTACCATTTTAATATTTTTCCTTGTTCAAATGAAAAAGGTGTTTGAACTCATGCCGAGAAAGGAATTAATCAATTACTCCACTCAAGTTAGAGAAAAAATTTGGACAAATTCTATTGAATTGTGGAAACAACATCCCATTTTTGGTATGACTCCACTAGGATTTAGAGATCAATATATAAAGTTTTTTAATATAGAAATTGTACACTCTCACAATATATTTATTGGATTTTTCGCAGAATACGGTATATTAGGCGGAATGGCATTTTTAATTCTTCTTTTCACAACTATGTATAAATCAGTAAGCTTATTCTTTTATAAAGAAAATAAAAACGGATTACTGGATTATTTCCTCCTCAGTTTGCCAATAATTGTTTTTACAGGAATTTTAGATGAACCGATTTTTTCACCACAAATTGCCTTACTAACAATTATATTACTGGCTTATTGGGACAAATACACAAAAAATTTCTCTTTCTCATTTCTGGATCTTCCAAAAACAAAGCTAAGGAAAATACAAAAAAGATACTCGGCATTTATTATTAGGTTACGATACAATGAACAAAAACTAAAATAATAGTTAAAAAGGATGACTAAACCACAAAGTTTTAGTCATCCTTTTTGTAAATAAAATTGTACAGAAGTAACCTGCCTTAGCTTTTTGGTATCACCAGTAAATCCCATTTAAGTAACCATTATTAGAATCTCAAACGAATTAAGTCAAAATTAAAAGGCTTGAGTCAGGTACAATACCGATCTCAAGCCCTAGAAGCTGTCTAATAATAAAATAAATTTCTAACTTTTGTGGTTCACTTCATATCCAAGCGTTTTTTCATACCTTTCTTTTCTTCACCATATCAAAAAAAGAAGGACAATCATTTAAGCTCACAAAATTGTTAAGCTTTAGAACCCAATTTTTTCATCTGATTCGCTACATAACGCGGATTTTGTAACAAGGTTTTGGGCTGTCCTCATAAAATTCTAGTGAAAGAGCCCTTCCCTCCTTAATTTTTCAGCATATTTTGTAAGGAATAAGTAAAAGGAGGGCTATAAAATGGATGGATATGGTTTTGGTGGATTTGGTGGCTACGGTTGCGGTGGCTTTGGCTACGGCGGTTTTGGCTACGGCGGTGGTTTTGCTTTAATCGTTGTATTATTTATCTTGTTAATCATCGTCGGAGCAGTTATCTGTTTCTAAGCAAAAAACAATTACGCTTATCTTAAGAATAAAAAAAGCCCTGAGAGTTATATTTAGGTCGAAGAGGTTAAACGTTTAAAAATAAAGTAATCTACGTATATTCATGATTATTAGTTAAAATCGCAATCAATATAAATAAACATAAGAAAAGGGAGCAATGCAAAGTTTTAAGGCATTGATCCCTTTTCTTATCGACATCCACTATTAACTTTCCTAGCTGATTGACTGCTATGACTAAGCGTCGTTTTTTCATTGGTTTCCTCCCACCCAGTTACACAATTACCATCAAAATCATGATCAAAATTACCACATTAGCCGAATGAACGATGGAAGTGGTTTGTAACTTAATCGGAAGTGAGTATTGTGGTTCAAGTAATTGTTTAAGTCGATAATCCACTGTCCCATCCGCAAAAGGTACAAACAAAGGTGTAGTTTTACTATTCAAGTTAGATTTAATCAGCTTTAACAATGCACTGCCTAATCCGAGTTCAGTTCCCATTCTCATAATCGCGTATTCATCTGCGACTAATTCAATTATAATTTTATAATTCTTATAAGCCCACTTGGTGAGAGGAATATACCACATTACCTCCGAAATTGTTTGTAAAACAAAGACCTTTAAAGGATCATAATAATTTTGATGAGCTGTCTCATGATGAATGACTGCTTCCAGCTCCGTAGTGTCTAATATATCTATTATTTTCGAAGAAAGGACAATAATAGGTTTCCTAAGTCCCAAAGTGAGCGCAACTGGGTTCATACTATTAATGACGACAATATCCTCATTACTTCGATTAAACCTCTTATTCATTTCATCAGTTAACTTCTTATCGGTAATAAATTCAATTTTTTTCTTCAATCTACTGGTATATACACCTTGCTGAATTACCTTTCTACAGATAAATAATAGAGTATAGGCAACATAGCTATTTACCAGTAGTAATACAGTAAAGTATTCAATGGTATTTTTTTTAAAGATCCTAATACAAAACTGAAAAATATTATCAAATACAGCAGGACCAAAGAAAATATTGACAAGATACAAACCCATTTGGATACACAAAATCAATGCAAAGCATAGACCCCATCCAAAAACCACCATCGCCTTATTTTTCCACATTTTACTTCCTTCCTTTTTTTAATTGATCAAGTTTTTCTTCAAGTCTCTCGAGCAGGTCTTGATCAATATCTTGCAGGGAATCAAGCATGTGATTTACAACCACTCCCCCAAACTCGTCTAAAAGGTTTTCCGTAAGTTTCTTGGACTGTTCATCAATAAATTCCTCTTTTGTTTTGATAGGCTTAAAAAGTGAAGTTCTTCCTTCCACTCTCTTTTCAAGTATTTTTTTTTCTACTAGACGATTCATGACTGTCATTACTGTATTAAAGTTAATGGATTTCTCATTTTCTATTATTTGTTGAACCTCTTTGATACTCTTTTCATTTCCATTCCATAAAATCTCCATGATTTTCGATTCCAACGGTCCAAAGAAACGGTTCAGACCAACCTGATCGTAACGAAAGTTATTAATACTCATATTTCTTCACCTCCATTACCCATTGTAGTGTAAAAATAAATGATTGAAAAGAATTAGCAAAAATGGTTCAAAATAAATGGCAGACGCAGTTGCCGCTATTTTAATGACACTAACTATAAATTAATTAATTTATCCGACACCTTCTGTTACTATATGAATAATGCGAAACTAATCAATATGCTGTAGGAGTGGTACACAATGAAAATATTGGTTTTCGGGGCAACAGGACCTACCGGTCAACAAATTGTTGGTCAGGGTCTCGAATTGGGATATGAAATCACTGCGTTCGTACGAAATTCAGGGAGGTTAGCAATAAGGCATCCTAATTTAACTGTAATCACAGGTAATGTATTATATCCGACAACGGTATTAGATGCAGTACAAGGGCATGACGTGATTATGAGTGCTCTTGGTAATGGAAAATCGCTCAAAGGAAATGTCTTTTCCGTGGGCACGAAAAACATTGTGGATGCAATGAAAAAGAGCGATAGCAAACGAATTATTATTATGTCTGCATTTGGTGTTGGTAGCAGTTCAAAAGATGTACCCATATTACTTAAACTAATCTATAACACACTTTTGAAGAATACGTTCGATGATAAAACTATAGGGGAAAAGTACATAAAACAGAGTGATTTAGATTGGACTTTGGTGCAACCAGTAACTCTCACAAATGGACCAAAGTCGGGTAACTACAAAACCGGGGAACTTATTGACGTAGGTGTCATACCAAAGATTTCCCGTGCAGATGTAGCTGACTTTATGTTAAAGCTGATTTCAGATCAAACGTCAATAAGGCATTCCTTAGGGATTAGTTATTGACAAAAAGGAATTGTTATATATGCATTTGAAATTGATTACCGATCAAGTTGTAGCAAGAATTAAAAAAGATTGGCATGCTGAAATATTTGCTTATGATGCTGGTGAAGACCATATTATTAAATTGGCAGACACACTAACTAAAGGTATAATTAAACAATTTCCAAAAAAGTTTAAACACTGATAACTGTTCAACTTTAACCTAACTGTATAGGTTCCTAAGCTTTATTTAAGCTATTAACGTTATATAAATAAAACCCCCTAATGGGGGCTATATATCCGAATAGACTTGTCAACACAAGGATTATGTGAAAATCCGCACATCGAATGTGTTAGTAGCATACATTTACCATCCCACTGCGTATTTTCCAAGAAATTTTTGAGTAGAGATCGCTGGGTAAACTGCATCATTGTTACAAATCAATAATATGTAATCACCGAATTTAAACTCCTGTAAATTTTTCATCATGGATAGAGCATGAGACAACTAAAAGCTAGTCCAATAATCCAATTTCATAAAATTAAATAACCCGTTTTACCTTTTGATCTTTTACAATTTTATCGGTACCTTTTGACTTGGAAATAATCCAATCTATTGACAAAAACCGGCTACCACTTAGTGCTAAATTAAGAGCTACAATCATTAATAATAACTCAAATTCATAACCTGCCATCTTTCCATTACCTGAAAAACCCGCGGGTAATTTTACAAACAATATAGCACCCGCCATATTAAACACAAGTAATGCCGATATGACTCTTGTACCCAACCCCAATATTAGTGCGATTCCCCCAACTAATTCTAAAGTTCCAACTAGATAAGCCATGAAACTAGGAATACCTAAAGTATGGAACCATCCTGCAACATTATTAATACCACCTTGGAATTTTGACAGACCATGTACAAAGAAAATAATCCCTAATACAATCCTTAATAATGTTGAACCAATTTCTTTACTATTTCTCATTAATATTTCTCCTTTCAATATCACACACTACATATTGTAGTGTAATTTACATCTAATTTCAAGCCTGAGCCTAAGAAATAGAGCAGCATTAAACTGTTAAAAGTATAGGTTCCATTTGTTTCAAATCCTTCACTGTAATATCCGCTTTAGTAATTGGTATTGAACTCGCTTGAAATCTTTTCCACTTTGTTTGTCCACCGCCAGCACATATTTACAAAGTTAAGGATATTCCAATATTAAAAATCCCAATTTCTCAGCGATATAAATGAGAAATTGGGATTAAATTACTTAACAATTACGCGTTTGATATTCGGGTCACAGATGACTTAACAATTATCACTATTTTCTCAAGTTTTTTAATGCACCACTCCAGGCTATAACTTGGTCAAGCATTAAATTGACATTATTAAGATGCAATTGAGCTGGTTTAAATGTAGTAAAGTTTTCAAAATCTGTAAATAAAGATAATGTAGGATGAGTCTTCACATCCGCTATTAGTAATTCTGCACAGATTCCACGTAAATGCTCAGCTGCACGAGCGCCACCGGTTGAACCATAACTTACGATACCTGCAGCCTTGTTGTTCCATGCCACACGAGCTAAATCGAGTGCATTTTTCAAGGCCCCTGTGATACTGTGATTGTATTCTTGAACAATGAATACGAATCCATCCAAGTTGGAAAGCTTTTCATTCCAAGCTGCAATTGCTGGGTCTGTCGCATCAGTTGTCCCAAAAAACGGCAAATGGTAACCAGCAATATCTACAATTTCGTAATTAGCATCTCCACGTTTGTCAGCAACCCCTTTTACCCATTCCCCTACTTGAGGACTGACTCGACCTTGACGAGTGCTTCCTAAGATAATCCCAATGTTTAATTTTTCAATTGTCATTATTTCTGCCTCCTTATTTAAATACTTCACAAATATATTCTGAATCCCCTGAAATTTTCCTTTTTATTCACAAAAAAATTAAGTTCAAAACAATCATATATTAGCTACCTCTTGTTGAACTAACCTCCTATTTCTTGAATAAGAAAAAGTATTACCGTTATTCCAGTAATCTGCCCAATTCAGGAAGGACGCCCAAGTTATCAATCATCATTATGTAATTAATTATAAAAATAAAAAGGATAGTTAGCTCTCATATTGGACTACCTATCCCATGTTTTAATATCTAAATTTAATGAGTGGGGCTTTTTTGTGTTTGAGACTATTCCCATTAGGGTTTATGTGGAATGGAAAGCTATGGTGGTTCGACTGGGCTATGGGTTTTCGGCTACTTTAGCTTATGCATCAGTTCAAGAGAATAACCATTGGGGTTAAGCCTTATTTTAAGAAAATTTTTATTTTTAATTCAGCACTTGTCCATTCAATTTATTATCTTGTACATATATTATTACTACACCAAAGCCATTAACATCTGCATAAACATTTCCTTCTAAAGAACGTTTGCTTGAACAGCAGACGTTTCTTGCATTTTTAGGAAAAACAGGTTTTTCTCTGCGTAATAATTTAAACGACGGGGTTTAGGCGAGTAAAGTCATTAAATAATAAATGCTGTAATCCACTTAGTTTTGTTCATAAAAAAAGCACCAGTTGAGTTGGATCTGCTTATCCGAGAGTTGATGGTTGTTAAATAATAAATATAATTAACTTTGCATATTTATTGATTTTGTAAGCGATTTCATATATAATTTAAATTGGGTCGGATGGCAACAGTGGCCATCAAGGTATTCAGCGTAGGTGGGGCTGATACTAAGCTAAGAGCAATTAGCTCTTTTTTTTTGCATATTTTATCCATCTATTTAAACATTTGAATTATTTTAAAAAGGATAATCCATAATAATCCACTTACGTATTCATCATCTTTCCTCCTTTCAATTCTTGACTAATCACATTACTTTCAATTGAACCTCTAAAACACTTTTTGATATCTTGCTGTTATATTTAACTTTTGGTTTTTCTACGAAATTATCAGTTTAAATGAAGGCGTTATAGGTGACAAAGCATAATTCATAAAATCATTTCCAACTATTGGATTAAACAAGATGTTAATAGAGAAAACTTAAATGCTCTCACTTCTTTCTTATAGCCCTTGGTTCGTTAATCAACAGAATTTTTTGTAATTTTTTAAGGGGTTTTGTCAGATGTATTCCATTTATATAAAATTTTTCGCATAATAATAATTGCGCGGAAAATTAATTTATCGAATTAAACAGTTAAAGAGAATCAGGGGAATGTATGATGGTTAACGAGATCGAGGAACTAGAGAACCGGATCAATCAGATGAGAAAGAATTTGATCCTAATTGCTGACAAAACCGGATTAAATAGTGCTGACACCCTTTGTTGCAGTCGGAAATTAGACGAGCTTATTACAATGTATCAAAAAAGTAAAAATCAACAAAATACAGAAGTTTGATTAAAAGTCCCGTATTATCCCATTATGAATATGGGGATTTTTTGATTTTCTTTTGATGGTACATAGGTGAAGTCCAAAGATTGTTGTGAAACATCCTTTTTTACGTTATATTTTGTGCTAATTGAATGAAATCATCGAGATTCTTTTGATCGACTATCTGTTCAAAGTCGTATGGTTGCTCTAATGTAATACCCCTATGACGAGCAACTGAAATGATTAGACCTAACTCATAATACATTTTTTTCGTTAATAATCCTTTTTCAATGTTTTTCATCATTTCGTCATAAAAAGCAATTAAAAAATCAGTAGGTAACTTTTCATAAAAATCCATTACTTACATCTCTCCTTATGGAAAAACCTTTTTTTGGTCAAAAGAATCACCTTAACACCATTATAAATAAGCGATTATAAAATGTCTCTATATTTAACTGAATATTTATAATACTCAAACAAATGTTTTAACTTTCATTAGTTTTAGGAAAATAATTTACCGCACATTTTTGGATTTTTTCTATTAAGACTCATTTAAAATTCTTGATAAGATTCGGGAAGAATTGATTTGCGTAGGTAAATAAAAAAAGACCCTTTACCAGAGCCTTTTTCCTAATCCATTTCATATTACCCTCTATAGTTAATAGAACATGAAAGAAGCTCCGATGATGATAAGAAGAATGAACAATACAACGACTAACGCAAATGAACTACCTGATCCGTGGCTCATATACAACACCTCCAGCACTTGTTAGTTAATGAGTTTACTGGCCCAAATCCTACCGTTTGTTATAGGTAGAATTAACACCAACTGGAAAGTACAATAATTAAAAGGATGAACAATACTACGATTAAAACAAAAGTACTACCTCCATAGAAGGCACCGCCGTAGCCATAACCACCATAGCCCCAACCGTATCCAAAACCCATAATTTTCACCACCTATTGGATTCAAAGATAAACACTGTTACTATTTATTTATATTTTTTTAGACAAGATTTGATTGGACAATCATCATATAGTTGGATAAAAACATCGATTTTCCTACAAATGCAAAGAAACGTCTGCTATTATAGCAAACGCTCATTAGAGGTAATGTATTAATGCTGATGATACTGCTTTTGGTGGTAGTAATATCATATTCACTTGAAAAAAAACTGAGTGGACAAGTGCTGATTTATGAAAATTAAATATAAAAACCCTAATTTTCTCATAAATGACTTCGTTATGCTCCTTTTCCATTTACTTTATAAAATAATGACCCATTTTCCCTTACTCCGAACTATAACCTTTTCAACATTTTTTACAGCAGATTGATTCATAATTTTTCCAAACGTGGAAATGTTAAATACAAAATGGTTGACGGCGATGAGAAGACAGGATGGGCTGGTTTAAATTTTACCCATCGTGGCACTAGCTGTGCTTACATCCTTACCACGCCGGTTTATAAAATGGACAACTCCATTCGTTTACTCTTTCCATTTTTTTTGGACCTTAAGATTCTCTTAGCATGCTCCCGTTCAGCAAACAATCAAAACGGATACAAGCTTTAAGGACACTACCCCCTATTCGTTTTACCCCATGTAAGAACAGAAAAAAAGAGATATTGACGAATAGGAACCGGAGGAAGCGCTATGGAACAATTAGTGCCTGAAAAAGCAAAAATATCACCTTTTTTAGTTTTTTTTATAGTCCATGCAATGCAGTTTGCCGTAGGAGTCCTTGGCTTCCAGCGCAAAATCGCCCAAACCGCAGGATATGATGCATGGATAGCAGTTATTATTGCCGGTTTAAGTATCCATGTCATTCTAGGGATGATTTACAAAATTGCAGAAACGGCTAATGGGGATATAATGACAGCTCATACTTTCGTATTTGGAAAGAAAATGGGCAAATTGATGTCTCTGCCATTCGTTATCTATTTTACCCTTATCGCTATCACAACTCTTAGGACTTATATTGAGGTCATTCAATCATGGATGTTTCAGGATATGGGTACCTTTTGGTATTCCCTGGGTTTTTGTGGTTTAGCCATCTACATTATTTTCGGAGGGTTTAGAACCGTAACAGGTGTGGCATTCTTTGGATCTGTTCTTCCGGCCTATTTAATATTCACTTTTTTGTTTACCATACCTTATGCCGATGTCAGAAACTTACTTCCGATCTTTGACCACTCGATCATGGATTTGATAAGGGCATCTTATCAAATGTCATTCACTTATCTTGGCTACGAGGTACTATTAATTGTTTATCCGTTTATCAAAGAACCGCAAAAATCTAAGAAATGGGCCCATCTGAGTGTCCTTTCTACTACTATTCTCTATACGATTCTTACTATTGTAACCTTTGCTTATTTTTCAGAGGGACAGCTGCAAAAGAACATCTGGGCAACTTTGACGATGTGGAAAATAGTGAAAATGCCTTTTGTCGAGAGATTTGAATACATCGGTATCGCTAATTGGAATCTCATTGTTCTACCCACTTTTTGTATTGACCTATGGTGTGCCAGCCGCATTGTAAGAAGGGTGGCCAATCTACAGCAAAAATATGGTATCCTTTTATTATCAATGGTCGTAATAATCACCACTAATTTTCTTAAGACACGTCAGCAAATTCACTCACTGATGGATTATGCGGGGAAAATAGCCATTTTCATAAATTATGGGTACATTCCTTTACTTTTTTTTCTGATATTGATTGTGAAGAAGGTAAAGAAAAAATTATGAACATCTTGATAACCCTTCTTCCACAGTTAAGAAAAATAGGAGGAGCAGATTGAAATAAATGGAATCATTTTTTTTTCGGAATGGCCCTGTCGTGACACGGTTCCAGCTGTGAAAATGTTATCGAATTACGATCAAAAAACCCCTTAAAATGCTTTTATTAAGTAGCACTACAATTTGGGAATCGAACAAATGAAGTAACGATATTAAATATAAACTTTGTAATCATTTTGTTACTCTACTAAATTTTAAATATTTGAATAGTCCGAAAATATTTAGTATAATAGAAAAAAGGTCAAGGAGCTGATTTCTTATGGAAAAGAATTTGCTAAATTCTCCACAACCGGAAGTTAATATCATGGATTCTCTACTTGCTGAAATGGTGTTAGACAAAGCCCTGCGTGATTTTCGAAAAGAGAAAATTCAAAAGAAAATCGACCTGTCCTTACGAGACAATAATAAAGCAGAATTCCTACGATTAACAGAGGAATTAAAGAAAGTTTCTTAATATTGTATGTAATCGTTCTTATAAACAGTATAAAAGGATCTTCGACTGGAAGATCCTTTTATACTGCTTATAATCGAAGTACCTATATACTATCCCCCCTATATAAACTGTACTTTTTAAGGCTTAATCTCCTTCTGTTTTATAGAGTGTTAGGTTCATAAATTTGGGACATCGACTCTCACATCCGCAATCTTCTTCCATTCACCATTACCTTTATGCCCTCCGACTTAATACCAATTTCTGTTGATGATGTTTTCCATCAATGACTTCGTTAAAAATTTCTTAAATAAGTATGTGTTTTTACATGTTAAGAAATTCCCGATTGAAACATCGCCTAATTTTTTATGTATGAAAATTGTCCTGATAGCATCTCGAAACTTCAACTGTTTTGAAACCGGTTACCCCTACTAACGATAAGGAAAAAACCGTTTTTTTATGTTAGTCCTATATCTTTTCCAATCCGCTTCCATTTCGAAAAAGCATCAATATAAAGGAGAATGAAGTTAGTTCATAAGACATTATTTCTATTTTAGAAAGTGGTGTATATTCAAATGGTAAAAAAATACAAAGGAGGAATTTTATGTCTAAATTTAGCAAGTATGTTCTATCCATCGTCTTTACCATTTTCCTGACGATGGGAATTTTAACTCCAGCTCAAGCTCAATCCAATCCACAGGGCGGCGGTTATTGGCTCCAGGACGCTAATGTTAAGCAGGCTACCCAGTTTCTGGAACAAGGGAAATCAGTAGAAGAAGCAGGTATAAAACCTGCACAGCCACAAGCCAGTCAAGGACTTAAGACGTTAAAAGAAATGAGACAAGCAGATCAAAAGAGTTCTGCATCGTACCAATCACAGCCAGGTGTACCACAGCTGACAGCAGAGGGATGGCTCCCGCCAAAATTCGAGTATGATTATATTACTACTTCCGATGAGTGCCGCCAAAATAATACTAGCGGATCTGAAAAAGGATGGATAAAAAACCATTATGCATTCTGCTGGTCTCATGTCGCCACCTATCAAGTACCGAGGAAATGCCAGTTCGGCTTTTGTTTCTACGATGGAGTTCAATTCCAATTTACCGAAATCGGATATGGTTCCAATCATGACCGAAAAATGCGCGTCGTCTACTACATTGACGACATTATGGTCACTAACCCGGCATTAAATGGAGCTAAGCTAAAAATCGATTTTAGCTGTGATCCCAAAATTAGTGCGGGCGACTGCAAATCAGATCCGGAAACGCCGGCTGTTGAACGAACGATTGCGCAATGGAAAAATAACAACTATGGTGTAAAGAACTTTCTTTCAGATGCACCCCCGGCAGATGATATCAATCCTGATCAAATTGGATATATGGAATTCTGGCCAAAACTCACCGTTACGCATGCACCAAGAAAATTCATGAAAACAATCGATGGCATTAAACAAACAGTCCGATTCGATTCAGCTAAATACATGTTTGCCTTTCCTGACCAGTATTTTCGCAATGGAGCGATATTCAGCAGAACAGATGCTGTATTAGATGTTCCCATTACGAATCCAGATTTTTCGATTCTGCAGGAAGCAGGTGAGCATTGGAAGTTTGCGATGGAGCATCCGGAACAAACGATACCTACTGTTCTTGGGAAAAAAATTCCCGGTGCTTTAGGTGACAGGCCGCTGACACGCATGTATCCGAGAAGACATCCTGAAGAGTATGCGAAAAACAGGAATAAAACAAGGGCTACGTGCGATCGGGAGTTTAAGAATGAAGACCGGACAGGCAAGCAATGCGATGAATTTCCTTTTGCTTCAACATGGGAAGGATCAGCGATGAGTGGACAGGACTGGTTCTCGATTCGTCTCATTTCCTCACAATCCAATCAGGCAGCAGGATCTTGGCTGGGATCATGGTATGCCTACGACCGGATTCTCGATGAAGATCCGTTCTACGTTCAAGTTGAAGCACCGGCTGAAGTTGCATCGATTCGTTCAGAAGGAGCACCTCAAGAGGGCCAAGACCATCGTTCAAGCGGCAACTTTAAAATCGACAATATTCCGCCCTATGCAACCAAGCTAAAATGGACCATTACAGATGGACCGGCGGATGCCCATTTTGATGTCATGCATGACGACAGCTTCGGAATCGATGAAACGATTTTTTCAGACCTTCATGACGGATCAATTACCGATCTTAAAAAGAGTGATGGTTTATACATCGCCAACCCAACCAATACCGGAGGAAAAAGCTTCACCGTACATGTGACCGCAATCCCTTAAGTGCGTTCGAGGCGAAAACGCAGATAACCTGCTGCGTTTTTTTATAATTTAACAAAAAAACAGCACGCATTAGCGTGCTCAGATTGTCGAGAAAGGGTATTTTTCTCGGCAATTTTTTATTATGTCAGAATCCAAATACCAAATTTATTGATTGTCCATGCAAATGGGCCTGTTGATTTTCGCTCTGGGCACTCGCTTTCCGCGCGGGGAGGTCCTGAAGCCTCCTCGGCGCTTTGGCGGAGGCCACTGAAAAAGTCCTTTTTTATTATTAGACAGTTAAAGGTTTGATTTAATCAAACCTTTAACTGTCTTTTTGCCTTATAATAATGACATTAAATTATGTAGGTGGTATCAAAATGATTTCCAATCAAGACTCTCTCAATTTTAGTCCATATATTGCTATTTATGATCTTGTTGTTCCAAAAGATAATATGCTTCGCCAAATCAATGAACTAGTGGACTTTTCTTTCATTATCGAGGAATTAAAAGCGAAATATTGCCTTAATAACGGCCGAAATGCAGTGTCACCAATTCGTATGTTTAAATATCTATTGCTCAAATCGATTCATGATTTGTCAGATGTAGATGTAGTCGAACGTTCTAAATATGATATGTCGTTTAAGTATTTCCTCGACATGGCACCGGAAGATCCTGTAATTGACCCTAGCTCTTTAACGAAATTCCGTAGGCTCCGTCTCCAAGATGTGGGTTTATTAGATATGCTTATTGGAAAAACAGTTGAGATTGCACTTGAAAAAGAAATCATTAAAAGTAAAACAATTATTATGGATGCCACACATACAAAAGCGCGTTATAACCAAAAGGCACCGAAGGAATTTCTACAAGAGAAATCAAAAAATGTTAGAAAAGCCGTCTATCAAATTGATGAATCAATGAAAGAGAAATTTCCACCGAAAACAACTTCTAACGAAGTAACAGATGAACTAAATTATTGTCGTGAAGTAATTTCTGTGGTTGAATCAGAACCTCAAATCGCTACAATTCCAGTCGTTAAGGAAAAATTAAATGTGCTAAAAGAAGTAGTGGAAGATTATACAGAACAACTAAACTTTTCAGCTGATCCAGATGCACGTGTAGGACATAAAACAGCAGACTCCTCCTTTTTTGGCTATAAAACACATATCGCAATGAGTGACGAACGGATAATAACTGCAGCTGTTGTGACAACAGGTGAAAAAAGTGATGGAAAAAACATGCAGGAGTTAATTGAAAAAAGCCAAGCCACTGGAATGGAAATTGATACGATCATTGGGGATACAGCCTACTCCGAGAAAAATAATATTCTCTATACAAAAGAGCATGAGCTAACACTGGTTTCAAAATTACATCCGCATATTACACATGGTACTCGCGCAAAAGAGGATAAGTTTGAATTTAACAAAAATGCAGGAATGTATGTTTGTAAAGCAGGACATATGGCGATTCGAAAAAAATTTGAAGCAAGAAAGGGTCAAGATAAAAACCCTAGGATTAAGTACCTTTTTGACATTAAAAAATGTCAAGTTTGTCCTTTCAGTGAAGGATGTTATAAAGATGGAGCGAAAAGTAAGACCTATTCAGTAACCATCAAATCAACAGAACATCTAGATCAAGAAGAGTTCCAAAATACGGAAGCATTTAAAGAACTAGCGAAAACTCGCTATAAAATTGAAGCAAAAAATAGTGAACTGAAACACAGACACGGGTATGATATAGCGTCATCCGCGGGTCTATTAGGTATGGAGATTCAAGGAGCAACAGCGATATTCGCAGTCAATATTAAGCGGATTCTGAAGCTCCTTCAGGAGAAAAAATAAGGACAAATTAACAAGGAAAAAGGCAGTTTGTTGTCTGAATCTGGACAACAAACTGCCTTTTTTGTACCAACTTCCAATATTAAAAATAAAAAACGTAAGATTTTCAGTGGCCTCGCTTTGGCGCCTGCGGGGTCTCCAGTGACCTCTCTATCCCGCAGGAGTCGAGTGCCCTCCGCTCCAATCAACAGGGAGGGAAATCAACCTAAAGTATTGCAACACACTTTTTCTAATTTTCACGCGACATAAAACCACATTCAGGGTCTGTTGTACTTACTCTAATTTCCTTAGTCTCTTTCACTTCCTCCTTTTCTTTTAATGGCTTTTTTCCGTGTTTAATTCTATCCTCTTCTATCGCCTTGTTTAAGTCATAAAAATATTCTCGAGTATCCACTTCCACTTCTTGTTTTGTAAACTTGTGTTTATTAGCATTTGCCTTTAAATGAGTTGAATCTGTAAATAAAACACGACCGCCGACCATCTTGTGATTCATTGCAAGAAGAACAATCTCATCAAAAGTCTCCTGAAAAATATTTGTATCCTTAAACCGGTGTTGACGATTCCAGCTAATCGTAGAGTGATGATGTACTGGGTCCTTGAATTTCAGACCTAAAAACCAGCGGTAGGCAACGTTTGTTCTTATTTCCCTTTCTAGTTGACGTTCAGAACGAATGCCGTAAATATAACCAATAAACATCATTTTAAAAAGAATAAAGGGATCAGTAGGGCGTCCATTATCATCGCTGTAATAAGGACGGATCTTTTCAAGAAGAAACGAAAAATCAATATATTTATCAATCAAACGAGGAAGATGGTCATCATGTACCAATTCATCAATAGATACAAATTCAAATTCACTTTGGCTAGACTCTTTTGGCTTAAACATTGATTTCACCACTTATTTTAATTATTTATTAGTTTAGTTGGAGGTCTTTATTGAAAACACTCTGTTGATTGGCGCGGAAGGCACGAAGACTCCTGCGGGAGTACGGGGCAGGGGAGACCCCGCAGGAGCGAAGCGACGAGGAGGCTCCCCTGCACGCCCGCGGAAAGCGAAGTGCCTGGAGCGCCAATCAACAGACCTGTTTAAAAGCCTATATACCAATAATATTATAACAAATTAACGCGGTGAATTGTTAAAGCAAATAAATAAACAAGAGGCTGCCGAAGGTTTTTCGACAGCCCGAGCACGCATTAGCGTGCTATTTTTTATAATCATACCTCTTTTTTACCATAACTGGGATTTTAGAATTATAATTACAGTTGACTTGTTATAAGCAAAAATATATAGTGATTATTATTCTAACTACTAATAAAAGAATTACCAAAGGAGTCAAAATGGATGAGATTATTAAAGAACTACAAAAATTAGGTTTCTCGCAATATGAATGTAAGGCATATATAAATTTGTTGAAAAATTCACCTGTGACAGGGTATGAGGTTAGTAAGCGATCGGGTGTACCACGTTCAATGATCTATGAAGTTCTAGGGAAACTTTTGGATAAAGGAGCCATTTATACAGTCCCTTCTGAACCCGCGAAATACGTTCCTCTTCCTGCAGAAGAGTTAATCCAGCGATTACGTAAAAATTTCGATGAATCCTTTCATTTTTTAGAGAATAGCTTAAAGAAATTAGAAAATGAAAGGGATACCGATGTAATTTGGCGTTTAAAAAGCGACGAGCATGTAATGACTGAAATCCTGGATATAATTAATAAGGCAAAAGAAGAAGTGTGGATGTCAATTTGGAACCCACAGTCATCCTCAGTTAAGGATTTAATCGAAAAACGAGTTCAAGAGGGAATCAAAGTTTTTTCCATGCTTTTTTCAGAACCTGACATGCAACTTGGGGTTACCTTTCATCACAATTACATGGCACCGGATATCACTGAAAAACGTATGGGTGGTCGTTTAACAATAGTTGTTAGGGATAATGAAGAAGTTTTAATTGCTCAATTTGCCCCTCATACAACAGCTTGGGCAGTCAAGACCAAAGACCCCGCTCTCGTTTTAGTAGCCATTGAATATATTCGACATGATATTGCTTTTGGGGAGCTAACTAAGATAGTAGGAGAAGATAAAGTTCAATCATTTTGGAAAAATAATCCAGATTTGTATTATGTGGTTACAGGAAAACGGTTCGAATAAGGAGCTGTATTTTCTTTCATTATTTTATAGTAGTTAGAGAAATAATTCCTATAAAACAGGAGAAAAATTGTGATTATTACAACTAGAAGGAGCAATTTATATGCAACAAAAAATATCGTTTTCAACCTATGTAGTCATCGGAACAATGCTTTTCGGAATGTACTTTGGTGCTGGAAATTTGATTTTTCCTATCCAATTAGGACAACTTGCCGGAACAAACTTTTGGCCAGCATTAATAGGCTTTTTAGTAACAGCCATTGGTCTACCTTTTTTGGGTATATTAGCGATTGGACTTTCCGGAAGTAACGGTCTTCGTGATTTAGCCAGTAGAGTACATCCGCTGTTTAGTGTGGTCTTTGCCATTGCACTTTACTTAACAATTGGACCCTTTTTCGCCATTCCACGAACAGCAACCGTACCATTTGTAGTCGGTTTTGAACCGTACATAAATCATGGAAATGCTAGCTTATGGCTCGGTCTCTTTAGCCTCGTATTCTTTGCCATTGTTTACTATTTCTCACTTAATCCTGCAAAAGTTATGGACTATATTGGAAAATATTTAACACCTGCATTTCTAGTCTTTTTATTTGTTTTAATTGTTACTGCCATCGTCAAGCCAATGGGTCATTTCGGAAAACCTTCAGGGGACTATATTAAGCTGGCTTTCATAACAGGTTTTAAAGAGGGCTATAATACAATGGATGCCCTCGCATCACTCGCATTTGGTATTGTTGTCATCAATGCCATTAAGGGACAAGGCATCACTAACACGAAGGATATAGCCAAAGCAACATGGAAATCCGGCATTTTCGCGATGGCTTTAATGATGCTGATTTACGGACTTATTACGTATATGGGGGCATCGAGCATATTCGCTATTGGATCATTTGAGAATGGCGGTCAGATTTTTGCAGCAGTTGCTCAGCACTATTATGGATCGTTCGGCACGATTTTACTGGCAATTATTATTGTACTTGCTTGTCTAAAAACAAGCATTGGACTAATTACATCCTGTAGTGAATTTTTCCATAATGTATTTCCTAAAGTTAGTTATAGAAGGTTTGTACTAATACTATGTATCGTTTCATTTATAATCGCAAACTTCGGCTTAAACAATATCATTCAATTCGCGGTGCCGGTATTAATGATCCTTTATCCGCTAGCTATTGTTCTTATTCTATTGACCCTAAGCTCGCCATTATTTAGTAATAAACAAAGCGTTTATGCAGCCTCCATGTTACTAACTTTCTTTGTCAGTTTTTTCGACGGCTACAGCACATTAGTCGCTAATTTACCAAATGCGACCGTCTCATTATTTGATTCAATTAAAGCATTCTACATGGATTACCTGCCACTTTACGGCATTGGTCTTGGCTGGATTATACCCGCTTTAATTGGAACTATCATCGGCTATTTTTGGCCAAATGGTGATAGGAAGAACTATTAGGAGTCACTATCAAAAAGAACTGTTGCGTTTTTCCTACAGTTCTTTTTGATAAAATACTGAGTAGTCCTAAGAAAAGTAAAAGAATCACTAATTTATTTATTCATAAATTCTTCAATTTCTTCAACAGACCGGAATATATCTTTTGAAAGAACCTCATGACCTTCTACCGTCACTAAAACATCATCTTCAATCCGTATACCGATTCCTTCTTCTTCGATATATAGACCAGGCTCAACAGTAATCACCATTCCCGGCTGTAAGACCATATCTTTATAATCACCAACATCATGAGTATCCAGCCCAAGAAAATGACTTACACCATGATAGTAATATTTGCTTATTTCACTTTCTTCCTTAATCAATCCGACATTTATGCACTCTTCAGCTAGGATTTTCTTCGTATGCTCATTCAGTTTGGCAAAAGGGACACCAGGCTTAATTAGTTCTGTGGTTTCTCTCAACGCTTTTAAAACAATATTGTAAAACGTTTTTTGTTTTTCGGTAAACTTGCCATTCACTGGAAAGGTGTAACTTAAATCGGCATTGTAATAGTGATATTGTGCCCCTAAATCAAGAAGGACCAGGCTTCCCTCTTCAATGGTTGTATTATTTTTTTCATAATGAAGAACCGTCCCATTTTTACCGGCTGCTACAATCGTAGGAAAAGCATAATGTTTTACCCCATTTGACTTAAGCGTAAAATCTAAATAAGCTTCAAGCTGATATTCCTTTATTCCCGCTTTGGCATGGCTCAATACGTTTTTAATTCCTTCATACGTAATCGCAATGGCCTTCTTGATTTCCTCGATTTCTTCAGGTGTTTTCAAGACGCGTAACTCACAAATTTCCGGATACACATTTTTAATTTGCAGGAAAGGATAATTTGTCTGTAGTTTAGCTGCGAATTGTTGTGATTTTGTCGTTACTGTATCTAACTCTCTTCTTTCCAAATCCAGATATACATTCGTTAGTGGGTTTGTAAAGAGCGTCCGGGTCAATAGAGATTCAAATTGTTCGATAAATAGTATATTCTTTATTCTGGAGACTTCCTCTGCTTCTTCTTTTGAGATCGTCTTTCCTACCCATTTTTCCAGTATTGGATCTGATTTTTCAATAAATAGATATTCTTCTACTTTTTTATTTAATTTAAGGGCGATAAAGATAATATTCGGTTCGTCAATACCTGTTACGTAATAAAAGTTACGGTTTGGCACAAACGGGTAGGACTCATCGGCAGATTTCTGCGGTGCTTTTCCGGCAAACAAAACAAGCAATGAACCGTCTTCCAGCTTCTCATATAAACGATTACGATTTTCCACATAAAAATCCTTTAGCATTTCAATACCCCTCTTCAAAAATATGTAGTTACATACTTTAATTCTACTATACTGTGATTAAATTCATACTAAAGTTTGGTTTTGAACTTTTATAAAATAACCATTCATCTTCTTCAATCTAAATGAGTTAACAATTTTGTGGAATGGAACATCTCTCTGCCTTTTAACATAAAAATCCACAGCAAATACAGGGCAGGCATTCGAACGAATATCATTTTCCCCCATACCATATAAGGTATAACTTTTTTAATAAAAAGTGAGGTGATTAAAATGAAACTTTATTTAGATCCAGGTCATGGCGGCAATGATCCGGGTGCCCAAGGTAATGGATTAGTTGAAAAAGATATTACCCTGGATATTGCATTGAAAATACGTACGATCCTATTAACTAGTTATGAAAATATTGAAGTTATGATGAGCCGGACAAGCGATATCACAAAAGACCTAAGCCAGCGGACAAATGAAGCTAATTCCTGGGGCGCCAACTTTTTTATGGCTATACACATCAATGCCTCCGATGGCACTGCCCAAGGATACGAGGACTATATCTACAGCAACTTATCAGACACTTCTACGACCGCAAAATATCAGGATATTATTCATGCTGAGGTAATCAAATTGAATCAGCTAAATGACCGCGGAAAGAAAAAGGCCGATTTCCATGTTCTCCGTGAATCGTCCATGCCAGCCTTACTATCCGAAAACGGTTTTATCGATAATGAACACGATGCCGCCCTAATGAAACAAACATCCTGGCGCCAAAATGTTGCCCAGGGACATGCAAATGGTATTGCAAAAGCATTTAACCTAAAGCCTAAATCAGATGCTGCCGGAACCATTTACAAAGTAATTGCCGGATCATTCAAGCAAAAAGAAAATGCGGACAAGCGTGTCGCGTTTCTTCACTCAAAGAGTATCGAAGCTATTGTAGTGACGACGACAATTTCCGGTGAAACTTGGTACCGCGCACAAGCCGGCGCTTTTTCAAGCCTTACTAATGCCGAAGCTCGTTTGCAAGAACTTCAAAACATTGGAATGACGGACGCCTTCATTGTTGCGGAAGCTCCCAACCCAAGTCCTGTCCCGCCGCCGCCAGAACCCACACCAACCGGATATTCTATCCTCGGGCCGACTTATTTGTCCCCGGAACACATGAATCTTTTTGTCAAAACAGTCAATCCAAACGCCATCGAATTAGGTAGCTATTATTTAACCTTCGGGGAATATTATGGAATCCGAGGCGACATCGCCTTTGCACAGGCCTTGATAGAAACCGACTATTTCCGTTTTACCGGAGTCGCTAAGCCTGAGCAAAATAATTATGCCGGGTTAGGAGCAACAGGACCTAACAATCCAAGTGCAAGCTTTAAAACTCCGGCGGAAGGGGTAATTGCTCACCTTCAGCACCTGTATGGTTATGCTTCCACCCAGCCATTACCAAATCAATATCCGCTGATTGATCCCCGATTTGATCTAGTTAAAAGAGGATCTGCTCCAACGTGGACCGCCTTAAACGGAAAATGGGCCCTTCCAGGTACAAGCTACGGGCAAACCATTTTGAGCCTCTACGGAAAAATGATCAATTTCACTAAGCAGAATCTGGATACGATTCTTAATGAAATGAATAAATAACCAAATGGCCGGATTCATACACTGAATCCGGCCCTCTTTCTGACAGCTCCGAAATTATGAAAATAAGGTAAGCTATATTCCTATGATATAGCTTACCTATTTAAAGCCTATTAGATTAGATGGATTATATAACCTTTTTATTACATCATTTGACATTAAACCAGAATAATATGCAATTTATTCTATTATCCTTTTAATTACTATATATAACTTACCAAAATATGCTATATTGTTTTTATAAGGAGGTGACAACTTTGAAGAAATACTTAATTGGATTCTTATTATCTGTATTATTAGTAGCAAATGTAGGGATCAATAATGCTTCTGCTCATAGTGGAAGAACTGACAGACTTGGTGGACATTTTTACCGGGCAAATTGCACTTATATGTTTCATCATCCAACTTCTGCTGTAACGGGTAAGACTAAGGCTCAAATAGTTTCATTGATTAAAAAGTATAACAGTGATTATAAATGTACGAAAACTCTAACAATAAATAAAATTGACTGGAATACAGTAAGACATAAATAATTTAATTTTTTTGAAAGAGACAATCATACTGTCTCTTTCTTTAATTAAATTTAAAATCTTATTCAACTAGAGTTAACATACCGAATATCTTACATACCCGGAATCTTCGAGCTGCTTTTAATAAATTCTGCGAACAAATTATTCATTGATTCGTCTATACTTGCCATTGATTCAGGATGCCACTGAACACCAATCGTTAAGGTAGTTGGGTGTGAATACTCTACAGCTTCGATGATTCCATCAGAGGCTTTGGCGACTACACGCAAATCGTTCGCCACCCTATCAATTGCTTGATGATGAAGACTATTTACTCTTACTCTATCAGAACCGATTATTTGAAATACCTTACTGTCTTTGGAGATGGTCACCCAATGGGTATCCCGACTTCTATCAATCCTCTGTGAGTGTTGAATCGGTTCCTTGACTTGACTCGGGATATCCTGTATTAATGTTCCGCCAAGTGCGACATTCAAAATTTGTACCCCTCTGCAAATCGCAAGAAGTGGAATATTTTTCTCAATAGCGTATTTCACAATTGCGATCTCTGCCAAATCCCGCTCTGCTATCGTAGGCCCTAAATTATGATGTGGATCCTGACCATAAAATTTTGGGTCAACGTCCTCTCCCCCACTGAGGATAATTCCGTCACATAGAGGTAGCGTTTCAAGTGCTATCTCAGCGTTAATAAAAGGAAGAATTATCGGTATTCCTCCATTGGCGGCAACACTTTTATGATAATCATGATGTATATAGACACCTTCCATGAATTCGTTATGATGGACATAGGCACCCGTTATCCCAATAATTGGTTTTTCACTCATCTTTGATCCCCCTGTAAACGTTTCTTTCATAACAATAGTAATATTTTCAAATGATTGCATTATTCAAAAATATAGCATAAAAAAATAGTAAGAAGAACGAAAGCTATTAAAATCTTAATAACCATTTATTAATGAGTTGGGTCTAAATCTGAGTTTTAAACAATATTTATAAAAAGATGATGAATGTCTTTATAATAAAATATCTTATTCTCTTTTTTGTAACTAACTTTGAATAAAGGGAGTGACTAAATATGGTTGTCGTTCATTTTTTGGAAAAAAAGACGATTGTATTAACTCAGCTGCTAAACCAAATTCCTTCTGTCGATGAAGCTATAAAAATTAAAGGTCGCAAAGGAAAAGTTTTAAATGTTAAGAACATTGAGGAAAACGTCATTCATGTAGAGGTAATGTTTGAACAAGTAAATAAAAATCAACCGGCAGCAAAAGCAGCAATAGATACCAAAAAGAAAAAAAGATAATTGTATCTGTTTTGTAAATTATTACTTCTTCATATATATAAATTCTTTTTTAAACCTTCACCAAAACCGCGTCCAGGGTTTAAAATTACAATTTATAAAATCAAGAGCCTTTCCTTATGGAATAGGCTCTTTACTTTTATTGTTTATTTTCCTTATAAAGTATTGAACAGCACTCATCATGTCCTGAAGGTATGTCTTTACCATGGTTACTCTTCTATTAATCTTCTCTGTAATGTTTACGTTTAAACGAGCTTATGAGCATACCACTTCTTCCCTTTGAATCTCCATCCAAAAATAATACCTCGAACGCCCCACTCAACAGTCATGGCCGCCCAAACACCTATAATTCCAAATCCTAAGGTAATTCCTAAAATATAACCAAGTACTACCCGCAAAAGCCACATAGACAATAAAGATGCGATCGAAGTAAAGTTCGAATCTCCGGCTGCCCGTAATGCGGATGGCATAATAAAGCTAGGTGACCAAAAAATCGGTTGTGTAATGGCAGATATCAAAATCATCGTAAAGACGGTTGGAATTATTTTATCAGATGGATGGAACATTTTTATCATGAACGGAAAAAGTGGCAAAAACAGTACATCTGCAAGTACAAACAGGATCGAGGCAAGGCCAATCAACGAAATAATAAATTTCCTTGCGTCCTCAACGTTCCTTCGACCGATACACTGACCCACTACTGTTACGGCAGAAATACCGAGAGCATTGGGACCAATTTGATATAACACGGCAATTGAATTACCGATGGCATAGGATGTCATCGCCAGTGTCCCTAATTGGACGATAAATGTTTGTGTCAACAGCTTTCCGCCATTGAAAAATATTTGTTCTGCAGCAAAGGGAAGACCGATAAACATAACCTTCTTTAGAATGGAAAAATCAAAGTGCAAGGCCTTTTTAAGTTGGAAACGAAAGGCCTTATTGTACTTTATAATATAGAGCAATGAAACAGCCATTCCCAAAATTCTGGCTAGAATGATAGACATCACGAGCCCTTTAATACCCATATGAAACATCGTAATGAACAAAACATTAAGACAAGTGTTCGTTACATTCATTATTAAAGATAATTTTAAGCATGGTTTCGTTTCTCCCACACCTCTCAATGAGCCACATACAGCTTCAAATATGGCAATGAACGGATAGGAAATACAGCTGCCGATGAGATACATTTTTGCGTTTTGAAAGACATCAGCTTCCGCTTTTCCAAAGAGGAGGTTCAAGGTTGGCATATGAAAAAGGATGACGAGTGCACTGATGAATAACGAAAATATTGTCACTGCAGTTATTGCTTGTGTGGCAGTTTTGGATACCATCGCTGTGTTTCCGTTGCCTTTATATTGCGCAACAATAACGGTCCCGCCTGTTGCCACAGCAATAAAAACATTGACCAGGAAAATATTCAATGAATCTACCATACTTACCGCACTGACGGCAGCAACTCCTGCAGAACTGATCATCGCGGTATTTAAAAAACTCATTAATACTAAAAATGCCTGGTCGACAAATATGGGAATGATGATCGCAATCATTTGCTTATAGTCGATCGATTCTCCCGTAAAATATTTATCTAAGAAAAAAACGGTTTTATGCTTTATTTTCAGTTCTGCTTTATTCACTACTCATCACTTCTTCGTCGAATGTATTGTAATTCAAATTGACAAAATAATATGGGTTATTATATCACGGATACCGAAATAAATCTGTATTTTTTTGTAATTCTTACTCTTCAAAGGTTTGAGCCCGGTTCTTTCATGCCATAAATAAAAAAGCTGATTGATTCGAATTGAATCAATCAGCTTTCAATTTTGATATTATGAAAAATGGTATACGCAAGTTTTTGATTGGCCTGTCCGAATTAGCCTCACATTCGGACTATCACAGGCTATTTTTGCTCGGTCTGTCCGAATACCACCCGCATTCGGACTATCACAGGCAAATTTCTGCTCGGACTGTCCGAATACCAGCCTCATTCGGATTATCAAAGGCTATTTTCTGCTCGGACTGTCCGAATACCACCCTCATTCGGACTATCACAGGCTATTTTCCGCTTGGTCTGTCCGAATACCACCCGCATTCGGACTGTCACAGTCTATTTTCCGCTTGGTCTGTCCGAATACCACCCGCATTCGGACTATCACAGGCAAGTTTCTGCTCGGACTGTCCGAATACCACCCGTATTCGGACTATCACAGGCAAATTTCTGCTCGGTCTGTCCGAATACCACCCGCATTCGGACTGTTACAGGCAAATTTCTACTCGGACTGTCCGAATACCACCCGTATTCGGACTATCACAGGCAAATTTCTGCTCGGTCTGTCCGAATACCACCCGCATTCAGACTATCACAGGCTATTTTCCGCTTGGTCTGTCCGAATACCACCCGCATTGGACTATCACAGGCAAATTTCTGCTCGGTCTGTCCGAATACCACCCGCATTCGGACTATCACAGGCTATTTTCCGCTTGGTCTGTCCGAATACCACCCTCATTCGGACAATCACAGGCTATTTTCTGCTCGGACTGTCCGAATACCACCCGCTTTCGGACTATCACAGGCAAATTTCTGCTCGGACTGTCCGAATACCACCCTCATTCGGACTGTCATAAGCGATTTCCTTATTGCCCTGTCCGAATTAACCTGGCATTCAGACCACCCGCTTTCGCATTGTAAATATCAGCTATATGTTCAAATACTCGCTTGAATTATCACCTTAAATCACGCCAAATTCACATCTTGTCCAATTATTTTGGAATTACACTATGAATTCATATGCGAAAAGGGTGTATAAGTGTATAGAAACCTTGCTATAACAACAAAAAACACACGAAATTTACCGTGTGTTTCTCTTTCTGATTTTAATGTTTCCACCTCTGACGTGAACCTGATAGTTTTAGATGCTGCTGTTAATTACTTTTATGACGAGGTTTAAATTTAGAGCCCCGAACCTATAAAATAGAAAAATCTATTGATTTTTTAATGCCATACCAGTCTGTTTTTTTGATCGAAAGCTTACGAATCCAAAACAAAGAACCAATAATACAAAAATAATGATGCCTAGCATTTCGAAATCCAGTTCAGCCCAAGGGAAGAAAAACGTAAATGCTTCATAAAAGGAAACCCCATATGCCAAAGCGACAATTACCCATCCCATAACTCTTGAGGCTGATTGTCCTAATCGATTCGATTGGTTAATCATGCGAAATGCAACCAATGAATCAAACGTATCTGTTAAAATCATCCCAAACATGAAGATGATTCCCAAAATGAATGGCATATAACTTTTCGAATTTCCTGCTGCGATTGCCCACATTGACGTTTGACTAACCGTATCAGCAGCCATTGCGAATAATCCGCCAATCAGAATGACTAAAAAGGGATTCGTAGTTTCTTGAACAATACGTGGTAGAAACTTTCCTTTGATTCCACTAATCTGGAAATTTTCGTTCGATGCTGATTTTGTCCGCAAAAGATTATAGATATTTAATGTACCGATACTAAAAAGTGATAAAACAGATATCCAGGTTACAAGTGTATCAACGTAAAGAGGGATCTTAAAGTCCTTAATAAAAACACCGAGAATAATCGCTATACTTGCTACAACCAATCCGTGTCCAAAGGAAAATAGCGTGCCCACCCAGCGGGCGATTGGACTATTCATACGCGAATTATAACGTGTTAAACCATCGATACATGCCAGATGGTCAGCATCCAATCCATGCCGAAGCCCCAACACAAATACGAGTAAAATTAAAGAAATCGATTCCAATAATGTTTTCCCCTCTCTCCAAAAAACTGTTATTCTTCTTTCTCAAGGATGTTCCAAACATGATCATCAGCCGTGCTGTCAATCTTGTTCCTGTTTCATTGATTGCCCCATGTCTCATAGAATAGTAAATTTTGAAGAGATCTTCTTTTTTCCCAATTAACTTGCTCCAGTATCGGGGATGAGGGATATTCAGCTGTATATCCGATAGAAATTAAGGCAACAGGATCAATATGTGGAGGAATTTGTAATATATCTCGTACATCATTTTTCTTATAAAAACTGACCCAGCCCATAGCTAATCCTTCCGCGCATGTCGCCAGCCACATATTTTGTATTGCACACGCTACCGAAAGAATATCCGTTTCGGGAATGGAATTCCTTCCTAATACATGAGAGCCTCCGCGTGTAGGATCACATGTAACACAAATGGTTAATGGGGCTTGTTTTATCCCCTCGACTTTTAAACTTAAAAAACGTGCAGCACGGTCTTCCTCATAATGAATGGCCAATGCTTTTTGTTCTTTTTCTGCTGCCCAGGCAAGACGTTCCTTCATTTCAGTTGAGCTTACTAAGATAAAATTCCATGGCTGCATAAATCCTACTGATGGGGCATGATGTGCCGCTTGAAGGACCCGATCAATGATCTCTTGAGAAATAGGGGCAGGAAGAAAACTGCGAACATCCCTCCTGTTATAAATCACCTTGTAAATCGCTTCTTTTTCTTCATTACTAAACATTTATAATCCTCCCCTCCGTTATTTTTTGACCATTCATTTTTTCATTGCTTACAAAATAAAAAGGTTTTATTGCAGGGTTTTTTATCAAAATAGACATTTGTTTTGATAAATGTAAAACAACCTCGTTTCGATTAGGAATATTCCAATCTATTAAAATTCCCATCACAGTTCCACTGTGGGCGACAACAATACCGCCCTGACATGCATGAGCTAATTTTTCAAATTCATTAAAAAATGGTCTGGGTACTATTTTTTGATTTATTCGTGCACTAATCGTTGCCGCCTTAATGATGAAGGATATATTCTTTTTCCGGAACCCTGCTCTGACCCATTCATATGCTTCTAAAAAATGATTTTGATCGTGCCGATCATAAGCTTTTTCAAATTGATTAAATTCAATCGTATCTACTGTTCCGCCAAGATCGATTCCAACTAAGATAAACGGAGGGAAAGTCCCAAAGCTTTCAATAAGTTCGCCGTGAATATAATCATAAGCAACAACCTCATCGTACATCACTCCATCTGTCGGCTCGATTTTTGCTGCTATTGTCGAGATCATTTCTTTCGTTAAAGGGAGTGAGTAACTTTGAGCAATGGCCTTCATAGCCGCTGTAATATCAGCGGAACTGCTTGCCATCCCCTTGCCAACCGGAATATTGGTACGAATGTCAAGAAGGCCGCCACCATTCAAACCAAACTGTTGAACTAACAATTCTCCGGCTTCCAATGCTTTTACCTTTGAATTCAAAACCGTCATTTCAGAGACGGTTGGATCAGGGATAAAGATGGCCTCACTTCTCAAACTTGCGATTGGCAACGTGATTAAAAAAGGCCGTTCACCTATAACCCCTTGCACCAGTTCTCCAAATGTACCATTACAACTTCCTGTGCCTAGTCTCATCGTGAAAGCTCCCATTCCACTATTTCATACATTGTTCAACCTTGACGTTCACCAAATTTGCACACTATCCTACTATTGAATTCCTCGATTAAAATTCAATTCCCTTTACTGCAGAAATTCCTTCATTATAGTAATGCTTCACCGGCTTCATTTCCGTCACTAAATCAGCGCAGGCCATTAGCTCTTCCTTTGCGGACCGTCCCGTAATCACAAGATGAATCCGATCGGGACGATTTTGTATTAAATCGAGAACCTCCTTCAGAGGAAGGACATCATCAATCGGAAACGTTTCTATCGCCAGGGCATTATTAAGTTCATCCAAAATGACTACATCATATCCGCCCAAAAGCACCTTTTCTTTCGTAAAAGCCCATGCTGTTTTTAATGCCTCCCGATGCTCCTCAGGTGTTTTTGTCCAGGTAAAACCGACGCCCATTTGGAAGATTTCAATACCCAATTTTTCAAACGTGATTTTTTCCCCATATGTTCTTTCGGGAGATTTAATATATTGGATCACCAGTACCCGTTTCCCTCGTCCGGCGGCACGGATGGCAAGACCAAGGGCGGCAGTTGTTTTCCCTTTTCCATCGCCTGTATAGACTAACGTTAGTCCGCGTTGTTTTTTGTTTTCCACTAACTGTTCCATTCCATTACCTCCTTCTTATAGCCAGACTGTTTTTTCTTCAAATGGTGTTCGAGCCGGCGCTTTGATTTTTTTTAATGCTTCATTATCCGGATAACCGATAAAAAGATTTCCGATTATTTTTTTGTTTTCCGGTGAACCGATAAACTCATACATCCGCGCATCACCAACAAGTCCCACACCCCTTGTCCGCCAAACCAGCCCTATGCCCAATTCTTTTGCGGCAAGCCACATCGAATGGATCGCACAACAGACAGCGTATTCATTATCCCGAGAAGCCTCGTCATCACCGGGGACGATGTCGGCTGTTACAACAATGTGAACCGGTGTGGTTTTTAGTACCTTTAGTGAGCTCTCTACCAGATGGGGTTTCGTTGGAAAACGCTCCTGCAAATAGTCAAATGCCAAAATCTCGTAGCGCTTTTTGGCTTCACCTTTTATCACATAAAAGCCCCATGGTTCCCTCATTCGATCATTTGGTGCCCATGTCGCGGCTTCTAATAATGTTTTAATTTTTTCATCCTCAACATCTCTTTCGGCATAATCCCGAATCGCTCTCCGATTTTTGATTTCAGCTATAATCGACATTTACTCTCTCCCTATGCTCACTGCTTTTTTTTCTTCTTCTTCTTGAAACCACCTGATTTTTTCCCGTACCCCGACGACATCACCAACGAGGACAATGGCAGGATGGGTAATACCGGCGTTGGCAGCAAGATCTTCTATCGTTAATAAGGTTCCTGTAACGGTCTTCTGCCTTTCTGTTGTTCCCCATTGAATGATAGCTGCTTTCGTATTGGGGTTTTTTCCATGCTCTATTAACCTGGTACATATATGGTTTAAATTCCCAATCCCCATATAAAACGCAATCGTGTCAATTCCCTGCGCCAGCGCTGACCAATTTATATGATCTTCTTCCTTTTCAGCTCGGCCATGGCCGGTTACGATCGCGAAGGAAGAAGCATAATCGCGATGGGTAACAGGGATTCCCGCATAAGCAGGCGCAGCAATTCCGGATGTAATACCCGGTACGATTTCATATGGTATGCCGTACTCAGCCAAGACTTCCGCTTCCTCACCAACACGTCCGAATATACAAGGATCGCCCCCTTTTAATCTGGTAACGGTCTTCCCCATGGATGCTTTTTCGATTAAGAGCTCATGAATTTGATCCTGAATAATTTGATGTTTTCCCGGGAGCTTCCCGCAAAAAATCAGCTCCGCATCGTCCTTTGCATGCTCCAGTAACGCATCATTCACTAAACGGTCATATAAAATAACATCCGCTTTTTGGATGCACTCCATCCCATAAACGGTAATTAGCTTTGGATCTCCGGGTCCCGCTCCGACAAGATACACTCTTCCTTTTGTCATCATCTATCTCCTTTTACCGTTACTCTTTTGAAACACCCGCAGATGTAAAAGTTGCCATTTCCTTTAACATTAAAGTGGCTGATTGTAAAATTGGAAAGGCAACTGCCGCACCGCTTCCTTCACCTAAACGCAAATCTAAATCAAGGATCGGCTTTTTTCCTAATAGCTGAAGGGCAATCTCGTGGCCCGGTTCAACTGAACGATGGCAGGCGATCATATAATCACTTACCGAGCTGCAAATTTCCTTTGCCAGTAGAGCAGCTATTGTACAAATAAAGCCGTCAACAAGAATTGGAACCCGATTCGCAGCTCCTGCTAACATCGCTCCGGTCATTCCTGCAATTTCCAATCCGCCCACTTTCGCCAAGATATCAATTGGATCGTTTCGATCAGGCTTTCTTTCCTTTAGTGCACGTACGATGACCTCTTGTTTATGAATTATTTTTTCAGTAGCAATCCCTGTTCCCCGACCGACAAGAGCACTGACATCACGGCCGCTTAATACAGCTAGTATGGCACTGCTGGAAGTGGTATTGCCAATTCCCATTTCGCCAAGAATAAGGCATTTGCTTCCATTAAGGATCATATTTTCTCCACGCTCATATCCAACCGCAATCGCTTTTTCCACTTCTTCTTTTGTTAATGCATCTTGTTTACAAAAATTGGCCGTGCCATAGCGAATTTTTCGTTTTACCACGCCGGCAGCTTCAATATCAGCCGCAACACCGATATCAACCACCTCAAACGCCGCACCAATTTGCCTGCTGAAGACATTAATGGCTGCACCACCGTTTAAAAAATTCAAAACCATTTGCACCGTAACTTCCTGCGGGAAAGCCGATACACCCTCTTCGACCGCACCATGGTCAGCGGCAAACACAATAACCCCCGGCGGTGTTACGACCGGAAATGTTTCTGAAGTTATTTCAGCCAGCTGAATGGCCATTTCCTCTAATCTTCCTAAGCTCCCGGGAGGTTTCGTTAATGTATCGATATACTCTCTTGCCTTTTGACCTATTTGTTGATCTAACGGCTGAATCTCAGCTACTTGATAACTCATTATGCATCCTCCTATTTTGAAATTCCTTCATTTTATCTTCAATGAAATCGAGGTTCACATTTCCTCTAACATGGTCTGCTAAACGATCAAAGGCGTCTTCACGCAATTGGTTAAACGAAACACGATTGTTAATCGGAGCCAATCCCTTTGTTTGCCGAATCTGATTAAGCAGTTCCTCGCGAAATGGATCATTATGAAAAATTCCATGAAAATAGGTGCCTATTACGCTATTATCTTCCGTTTTGTAGCCGTCTGTTCGGCCGTTTGTTTTAATAAGTCCTTGAAAATCTCCTGTCGTCTCTGTTTCTCCCATATGTATCTCATAACCTGTCACGCTAAAGCTTTTACCGTAAAGCACTAGAATCCCGTTTGATAACACTGTCGTCTTTTCGTTTGTGATGGTCGAACGGATTGGCAGCAAGCAAAGCCCGTCGGTTGCTTGATGAGGGGACTCAATTGCATGCGGATCCCGAATTTCTTCACCGAGCATTTGATACCCGCCGCATATCCCGAATATCACTGACTTTTTCTTTCGTTGTAATTCCATTATTCTTTGCCCTATACCGCTTTTTCTTAAAAAAAGGAAATCTTCGATTGTATTCTTGCTCCCGGGCAGAATAACTAAATCGGGTTCCTGCAATTGTTCAGCACTCGTGATAAAACGGACATGACAATCAGGCTCGGCAAAAAATGGATCGACATCCGTAAAATTGGAGATTTTCGGATACTGGATGACCGCAATATCCAGTTCTTTTTCTGTATTAGTAATAGCTGTATATTGATTTAAACAAACAGAATCCTCAGCATCTATATTTAACTGGTTTATATATGGGATCACACCGAGTACCGGTTTTCCTGTATATTCTTCAAACCACGTCAATCCTGATTCCAGTAGACGAACATCTCCCCGGAATTTGTTGATGATGACACCAATCACCCGATCCCTGTCCTCCGGTTCCATTAGCTGAAGTGTCCCTACTAAACTGGCAAAAACCCCACCTTTTTCAATATCCCCAATCAAAATGACGGGTGCATTGGCCATTCTGGCAACGCGCATATTGACTAATTCGCGATCATTCAGATTAATCTCGGCAGGACTGCCTGCCCCTTCAATGACAATCCGTTCATAGTTTTCTGAGAGAACGGTAAGGGATTCTTTAATAAGCTCTAAACCTGTTTGAAAAAATTCCTTCCTATAAACACCGGCTTCCATATTTTTATACGGTTTACCATGTACAACAATTTGAGCTTCGTTATCACGGTTCGGCTTGATTAAAATCGGATTCATATCGGTGGTTGCCTGAATGCCGGCTGCCTCCGCCTGTACTCCTTGGGCTCTTCCTATTTCTTTTCCGTCCACTGTGATATAAGAATTCAAAGCCATATTTTGTGATTTAAATGGAGCCGTTTTATGTCCATCCTGCACGAAAATACGGCAAAATGCCGTTACAAGGACACTTTTGCCGACATCAGAATTAGTACCTTGAAACATGATTGGGAGCACCTTAGTCATTTGCTTGGTACTCCTTACATTTGTTAATCCAATTTTCAACCATTCCAGGGCACGAACCAAAGTGAAAATGAGTATAACCTGCTATTAAATTTCCTTTTCTATAACCCTCTTGCTTGAACCCGCGCATGCCTTTTGTTTGATAGGCGTGCTGAATTTCTGTATTTGGATGAAAGGTAGAATAATGGAATTCATGGCCCCTTGCATTCAGATCCCCATTTAATAAGAAATTCCCTTCCTCTGCGGTTATTTCGCGATATCCTAATGCAGCCAGCTTGGTTTGCATTTTAACCTTACCGGGAATGATCCCGACCATTTCATAGTTTCTTTCGTCTGTGGTTTCAAGAAATTCGGTTAAAAACATAAACCCACCGCATTCTGCCAATGTTGGCAGCCCTTTTTCAATCGCCGCCCGAATCGAGCGTTTTACTTCTTTCTGCTCTGCAAGCTCTTCTGCAAATTCTTCCGGGAATCCCCCGCCGATATAGAAACCATCCACATCATCAGGTAATCTTTCACCCTTTAATGGGGAGAACTCGATGAGCTCAGCGCCGGACGCTTCTAACATTTCCAGATTTTCCTGATAATAAAAGTTAAAGGCAGCATCTCTTGCAACCGCAATTCGCACCGCTTCCTTTTCCTTTCTCTTAAACTGGGATTCTTTTATCTCCAGCGGAGCAGCTTTCGCCAGCTCATATAAGGCTTCCACATCTACCGTTTCAAGCACTAACTCACCGAGAGATTCAAAAAATGGATTAAGTTCTCCCCGTTCTACGGATGGAATCAACCCTAAGTGCCGTTCCGGGATGGCAATTTCATGGTCCTTTTTCAAATACCCAAGAACAGGAATACCGCACTCTTGTTCAATGGCTTTTTTAACGATTTTAAAATGTCCTTCACTGCCAACCCGGTTTGCGATCACACCGACAATATTTGTTTCTTTTAGAAACGCTTGAAATCCCATTACAATCGCGGCTGCACTCCGTGCCATACTGGCACAATTCACGACAAGAACCACCGGACTTTTCGTGATGATACTGATTTCTGCTGTTGAGCCATTGTTATTCGTCGGATTTTTTCCGTCAAAGAATCCCATTACACCTTCAATGATGGAAATATCGGCTCCTTCACTGCCACGGTTTACAATCTCTTTGACCATCTCGTGATTCAGCATCCAGCTGTCAATATTTCTGGAAATCCTGCCGGTAACCGCTGTATGGTATGTCGGGTCAATATAATCCGGACCGCATTTAAATCCCTGAACGGTATATCCCTTTTTCTTTAAGGCAGACATTAGCCCGATCGTCAAGGTTGTTTTTCCTACACCGCTTCCGGTTCCTGCAATTACAAGTCTGCGAACTGACATGCTATTTCCCCCTCTATATTCCATCAATATGGAATAATCGCAACTGAAATGGTCACATTTCCTGATTTTTTTTTGATCAGCTCCATTTTTTCCGCACCGCTGTACAACCTAGCAGCAGGCTCACTGACGCCGTATGCGCCTGTAAAGTTAAAAACCGTCTCCGAAGGCTCTTCGATTTTTATGGAATTCAGTTCATCCGATGTAAAATAGATAAACTCCCAAGCGTGTTTATTGGCAACTTCAATCAATCCGGCTTCGTCCTTTTTTAACTCAATCGTGCACAGCGCCTTAACACTTTTGCGGGAAAAATGTAACTCCTCCAGCGTTTCGTTTATAACCGCTTCAATTTCCTCGGAGGATGTTCCGCGGTTGCAGCCCATTCCAAGCACAATGACCTTCGGCCTGTATAAAACCCCATTTTCTAAAATCCGATTTTCTTCTTCCGTTAAATTCCGATGAGTAATCACAAGAGCTGCGGCCGGCTTTTCTGAAAGTGCTTCTGCAACCGATTGGTATACCTTAATATTTTCCGGAAGCGGACGTCCAAAATGCCACCATTCCTTTTCCCCTGACTCCTGTACGACAGCAATCTTTTCTTCATTCACAACAGCTGCGCTAACAGGTGTCAGCTTTTCTGCGGAGTCCCATACCCAGCCAAACCGCTTGCCAAATAAATCAACAGGAATGGTTTCCTGTACATCCGAAGCGGTTGTAATAATTGGACGTGCCTTAAGGGCGGCAGCTACTTCTTTCGTTAATTCATTGGCTCCCCCGATATGCCCTGACAATACGCTGATTACATGTTCCCCTTTATCATCGATGACAACAACGGCGGGATCTGTTTTTTTATCCTTTAACAATGGCGCAATCATTCGAACAACAGCTCCAAGGGAAATAATAATGATAAGACCCTTGTACGCTTCGAATAGCGATGGCAGAAGAAGGCGGACGCTGCCGGTGAACAGCTGAATGTCCTTCAGCCCTTCATCACCTTTTTCAAATTTACTCATATAGTACACATCTGCATGTTGAAAAGAATGGCCCAGCTTTCGTGCAAGTTCTACGCCATGTTTTGTAATCGCAACAATTGCGTAGTCACCTTGCTTCCGGATAACCGCCTTTTGCTCCTCCTTAAGCTCGATCATCAAGCCTCCTCCCCCCGGCGGAATCCGTGCGTAAAGGTTTTATCGTACAGCTTTGAGCGGTACTGTTGATTGTGGATGTTTTCATCGAGTGCCCATCCCGCCAAAATCATCGCTTGTTTCCGAATGCCGTTTACGCGCATATCTTCGTCTAACCGTTCTAATGTTGTCCGGACAATTTTTTGATCCGGCCACGATGCTTTATAGACGACTGCAACCGGAGTATCTTTGCTCCAACCTGCCCCGGTCAATTCCTTGACAAGCTTTTTCGTTAACGTCGCACTTAAGAACAGAGCAATCGTACATTGATGTTTCGCTAAATCCGATAGCTTTTCAAATTCCGGTACCGGCGTTCTGCCCTCGGCTCTTGTGAGAATAACGGTTTGCGTTAAATCGGGAATTGTCAGCTCAGCTTGTGCCGCCGCTGCTGCTGCAAACACGGAGCTGACTCCCGGTACAATCTCCACGTCAATTTCTTTCTGTTTTAAAAGAACGATTTGCTCCATGATGGCACCATATACAGCCGGATCTCCGGTGTGGACACGAACAACCTTTTTGCCTTGCCGGATTCGGTCAACCATAATGTCAACCATCTCCTCTAAATGCATGCCTGCTGTCTTCATTACTTCCGCTGACGGCTTTGCCTTTGCAATTAATTCTTCATTGACAAGAGAATCGGCATAAAGGACAACGTCTGCTTCCCGCAAATGTTTAAGTCCTTTTACTGTGATTAAATCCGGATCTCCGGGACCTGCACCGATAATGTATAGCTTCATTTTCGCACCACCATTAAAGTTAAGTATTCAAGCTCAGCTCCTTCAAGCTCGTCAGCCCTCCAAATAATCTCCTCATCCGATGTTACCTTTGTGACGACGGAGGCCTTATGAAGCAAATCCAACTCACGTAAAACGTCCAGCATCAAATCAATCACTTTCGCTACTTTGATAAAAATGACGCAATCATTGTCTTCCAATACTTTTTTCATTGTTTCATAGTCATCCCGCGCCGGAACAATCGCCACATGCTCATTACCGTCTGCCAGAGGAATCCCGAGCCTTGAAGCTGCTCCATTGATAGAAGAAATGCCTGGGACGACTTCAATCGGTACATCCGGGTGTTTCTCTTGCATTAAGCGCATCATATGAATAAAGGTACTGTAAAGAAGCGGATCTCCTTCTGTTACAAAGGCAACATCCTTCCCTTCCTGCAGCTTCCCCCAGACACTTTCTACTGTTTCACTCCATTTTCTTTCCAATGTAGCGGGATCTTTTGTCATCGGAAACACAAGTCCAAGCATTTCCTTTTCGTTCGGCTGAATATAAACATCAATAATTCGCTGTGCATAGCTTTTACTGCCTTTTTGTTTCTTTGGATAGGCAATTACCGGTGACTCTTTTAATTTTCGAAATGCCTTCACCGTTATAAGCTCCGGGTCTCCCGGGCCAACCCCTAAGCCGTATAATGTACCAAACATACTTACTCCCCTTCCTGACGCCATGCTTCAATTATGTAAATAGGATTTAATGCATCAAATCTTGTTAGATTCAAGATTGGTTTACTTCTTGAAATTTGGGCAAGTGTAATCTTCGTATGAAATCCCCGTTCCTTAAAGGCCGTCATCGCTTCTGACAGATTTTCGATTGTCACGGCATTTAAAACGATTCGACCTCCAGCATTCAAGCGGCTGCAACAGATATCCAAAATTTCTCCCATCCCGCCGGCCGTTCCCCCGATAAAAACAGCATCCGGATCCGGGAACGTTTCTAATCCTTCCGGTGCTTTCCCGTGAATGAGCGTCGCATCGACACGGAACTTTGCTAAATTTTGTTTGCAGTTTTCCAGATCTCCCTCGTTCTTCTCAATCGCAAAGACCTGCCCTTCCCGGGCCAATTTTGCGGCTTCAATCGCTACTGAACCTGTACAGGTACCGATATCCCAAACGATGCTGTCTTCTTTTAAACGCATTGCACTGATGCTTAATGTTCGAATTTCCTTTTTCGTGATTAAACCTTTATCGGGCTTTCGCTGAAAAAACTCCTCATCTTCAATTCCGATGGACCATGAAGGATTTTCTCCTACTCTCTTCAAAATCACGACATTAAGCGGTGAAAACTCAGCATCCTTCATTTCATCAAGGCGAAACCGGCGGCATCTTTCGTTTTCATTGCCAAGGTTCTCGCCGACAAACGCCTGATATTCGGTTATACCAAAGCTGAGCAAATACTGAGCAATTTTGTTCGGCGAATTTTCCATATCTGTTAAAATCGCGACTTTCTCTTTCCCATCAATACGCTGTGCCAGCCCTTTCATACTTCTTCCATGAACGCTTGTAAAGTAAGCATCCTGCCATCGTTCTCCCATTTTGGCAAATGCCAGCTGGATAGAGCTTAAATAAGGATAAATGTCCAAATCAATTTTAGAAGATAAGTAGCCGCCAATTCCAAAAAACAACGGGTCTCCGGATGCCAAAATCACAACGTTTTTCGTTTCCGTCCGCAAGCGGTCAACAAGCGAAGAAAGACCGCCCTCAATGACGATTTTTTCTCCCTGGTATTCAGGAAAAAAGGAAAGGTGACGCTTTCCTCCTATTAATAATTCACTTTCATCGATCCACTTTTCATACATGGGAAGCAGGCTTACTTTCCCTTCATCCCCGATGCCAATCATTTTAATCGATGCCATTATCCCGCACCGCCTTTCCTAAAAATTCCCCCTTCATCGTATATAAAGAGGTGTCTACCGCGATACCGCCATCCACTTCCTTTAACGCAGCGAGGCAGCAATAATCGCATAGCCGTTCAAAAAATGGGAGGTGGCCGTGCGCGACCATCATGTCACCAACCTGCGAAGCGGTATTGGCATTTTTAATTTCCTCGATAAGGGCAAAATCTGCACCGGAATCTCCGGCAACATCGGCTAAAAACTGAAAATCAACAGGGGCGCTTTTCGAGTGAACCATCATAATCCCCATGGCAACTTTTGAAAATTTCCCCATCATTCCAACCATTGAAACTCTTTTTACCCCTTGCTTCTTGCATTGTTTAAGCGTAAAACCGACAAAGTCTCCCATCTCCACAAACGCATCCTCAGAGAGCTCCGGAAATTGCTTCATCGCGCATTTTTCACTTCGTCCGCCAGTGGTAATGACAAGATGCTCGCACCCGCTTGCCCGTGCCACACTGATGGCCTGAATAATACTGGCCTTATAGGCAGCTGTGGAAAACGGAACGACGATCCCGCGGGTACCCAGGATCGAAATTCCCCCAATAATCCCTAAACGTCCGTTTAGCGTTTTTTTCGCTATTTCCTCCCCATCGGGTACCGAAATCACGATCTTTATTCCTTTTTCGATCCGGTATTCTTTTAAGACCCCTTCTGCAGTCTCGCGGATCATCCTGCGAGGCACGGGGTTGATTGCCGCTTCCCCGACGGGCACCGGCAATCCTTCCTTGGTTACGCGGCCAACCCCGACACCCCCGTCAAGGATAATCCCTGGTTCATCCGACCAGGAAACCGTTGAAACAATCAATGCCCTGTGGGTCGCGTCCGGATCGTCTCCTGCGTCTTTAATGGTACTTGCTATCGCCATCTCTTCCGTAATCTCGCAGCTTTCGATATGAAAGGTAGCAAACCTTTTTACTGGTAAATAAATGGTAGATTCTGTTTGCGATTCACCGGTAATTAACGCCGTCAGCGCGGCCTTTGTCGTTGCCGTAGCACAGGCCCCTGTCGTATATCCTTCACGCAGCTTTCCTTTTGGTACTTCCTGCATGTCCTACACCCGGTCTGCAAGAATGGAAATGGCATTTAATGCCGCAACGGTAACGGTACTGCCGCCTTTTCTGCCAATATTTGTGATAAACGGAATATCGAGCTTGGCTAATTCTTCTTTTGATTCAGCCGCTGAAACAAAACCTACCGGCAGGCCGATTACAAGGCCCGGTTTGGCCTCACCTTCTTTAATCAGACGGATGAGTTCGAGTAACGCAGTCGGGGCATTCCCAATAGCAAAAATACCGCCGTCCGCTTCCTTTACCGCTTTTCTCATCGAGATGATGGCCCTGGTTGTATTTAATCGTTTTGCCTCCTGCATCACATCCGGATCCGAAATGTAAACGCTAATTTCTCCCCCGTATTTTTCAATTCGTGCCTTATTTGCGCCAACCTGAACCATTTGTACATCCGCTACTACTTTTTTTCCGCTGCGAATGGCACGAATTCCTGCCTGGACTGCATCAGGATGAAAGAGTACGCTTTTTCCCAATTCAAAGTCAGCTGATGCATGAATGATCCGCTGTACAATGGGATATTGCTCATCCGTATAGGAATGCTCACCAATTTCTTCATTTATCATTTCAAAGCTTTTTCCTTCAATTTGTTCGGGCTGAACCGTTAACGGTTTAAACTCAGTACGAAAATCCATTTTCCTCACTCCTTATTTAACTATATGTTCTTTTTCAAAATGGTCAAATGTGGAAGGTACATTATTATGTAATTCACGAAGCACGTCGTTAAAATTTGAATATACCGTTCCATAATTTATTTTTGGACGTCCAATCATGATGATCTCAATGCCAAGTTCCTTCGCTGCTTCAACTTTTTCATCAACAGAACCGGCCTTACCGCTCTCTTTTGTGATCATTAATGTCACACCGTATTGCTTATAAAGAGCTTGGTCGAACTCCTTTGTAAAAGGGCCTTGAATCGCGACAATATTTTTTTGCGGAAAACCAAGCTGTTCGCATTTTTCCATATTATCGGTGCGAGGCAGCATACGAGCGATCAGCCGGATGTCCGGGTTCCCTACTAATTTCTCGGTAAATACCTGAAGTGTTTTGCTGCCTGTTGTCAGCATCACAACCCCTTTTTTCGCTGCCGCAATCTCCGCTGCTTCCTCGTAGCTTTCTGCCGCGATCATCTTTTCATATTGGAAGGATTGGGACTCCCGCTCGTAACGAATATAGGGAACCTTCGCTGTTTTTGCAGCACTTATCGCATTTTTAGATGCTTCTTCCGCAAATGGATGACTCGCATCCACAATCGCTTGAATTCCCTTTGTTTCGATCAAACTCACCATTTCTTCATTCGTTAATCTTCCTGCACGTACATTAATACCTGCCAGCTTCATTTCATCCGCGGCATTTTCCGTTACAACGGTAGCCAAAATACTGTAGCCGGCTTTCTTGATATCTAAAGCCAGTGCCCGGGCATCGCTTGTTCCGGCTAATACTAAAATCATCTTCCATCCCCTACCTTCTGCCCTTCGTGTTCATGATGATGATGATGATGGTAGTCATGGTCATGGTCATGGTCATGGTCATGGTCGTGATGATCATGATCGTGGTGGTGATGATGAACATGTTCCATTACATTCAGACGATATTGACAAGTATCACAATTCATCTTTACCTCATCACGAAACGCTTCTTCCACACGTTCTTTTAAAATCGATTGCAATTTAGGATGATAGCCAAAATAGCCGGCCAATTTAAATTCCATGTTAGTAAATTGATTTTGGAATTGAACCATCATCTTTTCTAACCGTTTCATCAAAATTCCGGTGAACAAGAAATAAGGTAAGATAATGACCTTCTTTGCTCCGAGCTTTAAACATCGCTCGATTCCTTCGTTCACAAGGGGATTGGTTACCCCCATAAAAGCAGGTTCTACTATTTGGTAGTTTGTTTTTTCCCAAAGTAATCTTGCAATCTTATATAAATCACTATTAGCATCCGGATCGCTTCCGCCGCGCCCTAACAGAAGGACCGCAGTATCGGGATCCGGATGCTCTATGTTCTCCTCGATTTCTGCTAATCTCGTTTTTAGGATTTCAAACGTTTCCTCATGAACGCCAATCGGTCTGCCATAGGTAAACTGTACAAGCGGATATTTTTTCTTTGCCTCATCGATGGCTCCGGGAATATGAATTTTTGAATGTCCGGCTTGCAGGAGCATAATTGGAATAACAACAATATGATCGGCCCCCTTCTCAACACATACATCAATTCCTTGATTTACGGTTGGTCTTTCAAATTCTAAAAAACACGTCTCAACTAGTACGTTATCGTCCCAATTACTGCTCATAGATTTTATAAATTGACGGACTTGATCATTACCTTCCCGATCTTTACTTCCATGTCCAACAAATAAAATTGCTTTCAAAATGATTCCTCCCCTTTGTTTTTAAGCACCAATCTTGTTTATAGATTGGCCTTTATCATTCTCCTGTTTCCCTGCAAACTTAATCCCCGCACACCGCTTCTTCCATTTTTATAGTCGGTGTAATATCTTGATACTTAAATCCTTGAACCTGCTTTACACGTTTAAAGAATTTGTAGAAGCGCTCATTAGGATAGGCCTTCTTTTTATATTCTAGGACAATCTGCTCCACAACCCCGATAATTTGATCAGGTGCAATTCCTTCAGCAACGATTTGACCCGGATGTGCATTTCTTCCGGCTGTCTTTGCCCCTAAAAATAAATCAAACGCTCCTTTTCGGTACACGATGCCAATATCTTCTTTTACCGCTCCGTAGCAGGCCATGCCGCAGCCATTAACGCCCAGCTTTAATTCCTTAGGAAGTTCCATTCCTCCAAGACTTTCTTGCAGCTCCTCTGCATAGGAAATGGCATCCTTCTTCTCTCCATCACAAAAATCGCAGGCTTTTACCGTTAAGACATCTCCAATCGGAGAAATCAAAAAGTTTGCATCTTCTAATTTTTTTACTATTTCACTTGGATTAGAGGTTAAAATCTGCAGTTTAATATAATGATCCTGTGTGTATTCAATAGCTCCTTCTTCTCCTACTATTTCCGAAAGAGTAACCATTTGTTTTGGTGTAAATTTTTTATTCGCGACACCGGGACTTACCGCAAGTTCAAAAATAGATTCAATAGGCTGGTTAACAATCAAATTTTGAGAGAATCCTTCACTTTCACCAAGAATTAGTTGTAATGCTTCCTCTGCCAGTTCTCTCGGAGATTCCTTTTCTGCTGCTCCTGATGCGTTCACTGGTGCCGCAACTGCATTATTCTTCATTGGCTTTAATTCGTATGTTTGCTCCAACGCCCATGGTTCAGCTTCCTTTTGTAAACGCTGATGCGGTTTTAATGGCTGTAAATCCTGATTTAATGTATACTTCCGTTGATAGCCGCGCGGTGTAATCATCAAGTCATCATAGAAAAATGTCGAAGAGTTTCCAATTAAAACGGTCGTTAACATCCCAATTTCATGATCAAGCATGTCTTGTAAATTGGTTATGACTACATTTTGGCTATCACGGTACGCACTTTTCACTAATCCTACAGGAGTTTCGGGCGACCGATATTTTAACAGTATTTTTTGCGCTTCCAGAATTTGTCTTGTTCTTCTCCCGCTTTTTGGATTGTATAGAGCAATAACAAAATCAGCCTGAGCTGCTGCTTCAATTCTTTTCTCGATTAATTTCCACGGTGTTAAATGGTCACTTAAACTAATCGTACATGCATCATGCATGACCGGCGCTCCCAATAATGCTGCACAGGAGTTGATCGCGGAAATTCCCGGTATAACCTCGACTTCCACCCCTGAATCTTTTTTCCACCCTTTTTCAATTAAAACCTCGTAAACGAGGCCTGCCATTCCGTACACACCGGCATCACCGCTTGAAATCACTGCTACCTTCTTACCCAGTTCGGCCTGCTTCACAGCCTCTTGGGCCCGGCTCACTTCTTCTGTCATTCCCGTGCTGATAATTTGCTTCCCAGTGATTAATCCCTCAACCAAATCAACATATGTTTTATACCCAATGATCAGGTCGCTTTCCTGTATTGCTTCTCTAGCTCTTTCGGTAATATGTTTGTATCCTCCCGGACCAAAACCGATAACCAACAGTTTACCTTTTATCATTTTGCTGCTCCTTTCCAAAACCCAATTACAAAGAAACCTATTAATCTAGCTAACCATACATACGAAAAAGCCCGATGTTAAACACTCCTTGTTACAGTCTTTGAAACCCCTTCAATACATTCAGTTTTCTCCGGCGGGATAAAGCCTTCATGATCATATTTGTAAATGACATGATCTTGTAGAAAAGACCCGCCTTTTAGATGTTGTCGAACAATATTACATCCCACATCAGGGGTAACGTTCTTGTACCAGGTTCCATCCGGATAAACAATGGCGACAGGAGCATCCTTACATCTTCCATTACATCGGGTTCTTGTTGTATGTATGACTGAATCTAAATCCAGATTAGCGATCTCATTTCGAATTGCCTGCGTCGCCTCTTCCCCTCCTTTTCTCATACAGCTGCTTCCGTTACAAATTAACACATGGTGTTTCGTCCCTTTTAAATTCCAAGTAGTCATAAAAACACTCTCCCATTCTGTTTATGCAAAAAAAACACCCCTACAAAATAGGGGTGCAGTGTAAATACACACAATAATGCTATGATTGCATGCTTTAGCACTTCTACCTATAGTCCCGTAGGTTAAATGAAGTATTTAGGTCAAGGCAGGTCTCCTGACTAAGGTTCATCGTTTCATTGCGTCTTCCCGAAAAAATTCAGTGACATTTGCAATGAAACTCCCCAATACAGTGGCGGGTACCGTGACGGATTCTAACCGTCTTCCCTTTTAAGCGCAATTTTTTAATGCGCACCTTTTCCTAAACGATATTAAATTATAATGACAAGCTTTATTTCCTTAACCATGTTATATTCTAAAAAAATCATTTAGAATCTTAAAAATCTTTTTAATGCATATCCATTGAATGACACATTTTAATCTAAAATAAAAATCCGTTCAACGAGAGTTGAACGGATAAAACGTTAGCGTAATGAAAAGTAAAAGAAGCCCTACTTTTTGCCGCAAACGTTCCATCTTCTCAACCCCCGAAGAAATCGAAACTTTAAAAATTAAGACAGGTCTCCTGACTTGTGCATCTTCCTACTTTAGACCCTTCCCGTATTCGTACATCGTTTAAAGATATACAGATACAGTGGTTTGCCTATTTCGTCCACACTTACAGTTGCGGGGGCAGTTCCGGTCTTTCACCGGATTCCCTATTAAGCCCATGGGCATCTTAACAATTTTGTTAACAAAAACCGATTAAATTTTTAATACACCTTTTAATTTAAATACTAATCTAACAATAATAATTTATCAAGAATTTTTTGAGGCCCTTTTATGACAGCTAGCTTCAAATGCCTATAAATTTATGATTTTAAAAAATCTAAATATTCAGTTATAATTATTTATAAGTTCGTATGTATAAAAAAACGAGGTGGTAAGGAATATGAACAAGAAAAATAACATAGTTAAATTAAAAACCTATAAAAAATTTAAAAAAAGAAAAAACAAACGTGGGTTTGGCTTACTATCCGTCTATTTATCTATTGCTTCGGTCTTGTATGCTTATTTATATTTTAATGTTACATCACATACCACCTTAGATATTAAAACATTTTCTGAAACTCACGCTTTTCTGTATAAGTAATGATGGTGAATAAAAAAAGAAAAGGAGAGATTCGACTCTTCTTTTCTTTTGGCTCTGTTAAACTTGCCTGTTGATTTCCGCTCCAGGCACTCGCTTTCCGCGGGCGGTCGGGAGCCTCCTCGGTGCTTTGCGCCTGCGGGGTCTCCCTTGACCTGCTTTTCCCGCAGGAGTCTCGCGCCTTCCGCTCCAATCAACATAGTGAGCTAAATCAACAATGAGCTTTAACATAGACTTTCTTTTAAAAATGAGACCATCATTCAGTCTATTTTTTCTTATTCTTTTGGTTAGCAGTTTTCGAATTATTGTTTTTGTTATTCTTCGAGGCTGCAGTGTTTTGCTTTTTGTTGTTGTTTGATTTTTTTGCCATATTCATCACCCTCTTGTTAATAGAATGTATTGCACTTGTATCTTAATATAGCTTATTCACAATAGGTTAAAATTCACAAAATAAGACGTCAAAAAGGCGGTACTAAACCGCCTTTTTTTGTATGGTGAGAAGGTCTTGTAAAAAAGGTTAAATTGAGAAATACCCGCTACTTGGGATAATATCTTTATTTATGTAATAACCCGTTAAATAATCTTATATCTTAAAATAATTGAACAGAAAATCAAGAAACTCCAATTACTGGAAGCTTCAAATAGTATAAACCGATAATTATCTTAATCCATTATACAGGGGTAACACCACAAAGTGATTGTGGTAACCGGAGAGGAGAAAATCATGTCCATTTATAGATTTCCACAGTTATCAACAGAACAAATGCTGTCGACGATTCGAAATGGACTTGGATTATCGCAGATTCCAAAAAAAATTATCATTGTCGGAGCAGGTATGTCGGGATTAGTTGCCGCATCACTGCTGAAGGACGCAGGACACGAAGTGACCATTTTGGAAGCAACCCAAAGAGTAGGAGGCCGCATTTATACATTAAGAGCCCCCTTTATGGACGATCTGTACCTTGATGTTGGTGCCATGCGTATTCCTAATAATCATTACTTAGCATTAGAATACATTAAAAAATTCCATTTGCGTACGAATGCATTTTTGAACACTACACCCAATGATCTCATTTATGCAAACGGTATTAAAACGAACCTCTCCACTTATATACGTAATCCCGATATGTTAAACTACCCCGTAGCACCTCATGAAAAGGGAAAAACGGCTTTAGAGCTGCTCACATTAGCCATTAAACCAGTTGCTGATTTTATCAATCAAAATCCCGGACGGAATTGGAACATCGTCGTAAAAGAATTTGATAGATACCCAATGAGTTTTTTTTTAAGGTACAATCCTGTTGGGATGAGTTTATCACCCGGTGCAATTGAATACATTGAAGTATTACTGGGTTTAGAGGGATTCCCTGAGCTTTCTTTTCCTTCCATCCTACGGGAGTTAATACCACTATTTAGCCGGGACATTCATTTTTACGAAGTAGAAGGTGGTAATGACCGGCTGCCCAAAGCTTTTCTTCCGAAATTGAGGGAAAACCTCAATTTCGGATATCAAATGACAAAAATAGTCCAGCACAATCATCAAGTTACCATTCATTCCAGAAATACACAGAGCCATAGACCGCTAATCGTTACCGGTGACCTCGCCATTATAACCATTCCTTTTTCCCTGCTGACATTTGTGGATATTGAACCCCGCGATTCTTTTTCCCATCACAAAAGGCAAGCCATTCGTGAACTTCACTATGTCGCCTCTACCAAAATTGGTCTTCAATTTAAAAGCAGATTTTGGGAAAAGGAAGGGCTTCGCGGCGGTAAAATGATGACCGATTTACCCATCAGATTTGCTTACTACCCAAGCCATTTAATTAGCTCAACGGGGTTCGGGATTATTTTGGCCAGTTATACTTGGGAAGATGATACCTTGTCATGGGATAATTTACCTGAAGGAGATCGTATTCGAAATGCACTTGATAACATGGCAACTGTCCATGGGAAACAAGTTTATGATGATTTTCTAACAGGTGCCTCTCATAGCTGGTCCCAGGATCCCTTTTCCGGCGGGGCTTTCTCGATGTATAAGCCCAGTCAGGAAACAGAATTATCTCCTTTTATCCCTGTTCCGGAGGGAAGAGTACATTTTGCCGGGGAGCATACCTCCACAATCCCTGCTTGGATTGAAGGTGCCATCCAATCCGGCATAAGGGTTGCCCATGAAGTGACTAACCTGCCGAAAACACTTTAGGGGATAATACGGCGTTTTGAACGTGCTGCTTTGACGCTTTCGATGTTAGTCAATAAAATTGTCGCCTAACAAATAAAAAGCAATGCTTATAACCCAATAAGGGTATAAGCATTGCTTTTATATCATTTTGAATACATCCTCTTCTTTAGAGCATTTTTTTAAAAGGTTTCCATCCGAATTTACGAGACTATGTTTTGTCCGCTTCTTTATCTTGATGAGATCACCTTTAGATAAGGTTTTTGTTAAATCCCTTTATATGCCAGACGATAAATTTCCGCTAGTTCTGTGACTAATGGAAGCTTAGGATTGGCTGTTGTACATTGATCTTCAAATGCCCGCTCAGCGAGATAATCCACTTTGCTTTCGAATAGGGATTTCTCTATTTGATTGGCTTCAATGCTCATCGGAATATCAAGCTCTGTAGCCAGCCTAATAATGGCTTGAACAAGGCTTTCCACGCCTTCTTCCGTTGTACGTGCAGGCAGTCCCAGTGTTCTCGCGATCTCCGCATAGCGCTTGTCAGCGACGAAGTGATCATATTTCGGGAACGCCGTAAACTTTTTCGGTTTGGTTGCATTATAGCGAATGACATGTGGCAAAAGAATAGTATTGGCACGTCCGTGGGCAATATGGAATTCAGCCCCAAGCTTATGTGCAAGACTATGGTTAATACCAAGGAATGCATTGGCAAAGGCCATACCGGCAATCGTTGAAGCATTATGCACTTTTTCACGAGCCACTTCGTCACTGCCATTTCTGTAAGCTCTTGGCAGATACTCAAATACCAACTGGATCGCTTTCATTGCCAGACCATCAGTAAAGTCGTTCGCCATGCAGGAAACAAATGCTTCAATCGCATGAGTCAAAACGTCCATACCAGTATCAGCTGTGATATGTTTTGGCACCGTCATAACAAACTGCGGGTCAATAATCGCTACATCCGGTGTCAATTCATAATCAGCGAGCGGATATTTTTCATTTGCTTCTTTATCGGTAATAACAGAGAATGACGTTACTTCAGATCCTGTTCCGGAAGTTGTTGGAATCGCCACAAATTGTGCTCTTTCACCTAAATGAGGATATTTCACAATTCGCTTACGAATATCCAGGAATTTCTGCTTCAGGCCGAAGAACTCCGCATCCGGATGTTCATAGAACATCCACATTCCTTTGGCTGCATCCATTGCAGAGCCACCGCCAAGAGCAATGATTACATCCGGTTGGAATTTCGCCATCATTTCTGCGCCTTTCATAACAGTTTCGATTGATGGATCAGGTTCCACTTCGGAGAAAATTTCGCAATGGACATAATCAGGACGCTTTCTCAAATAGTAAAGCACCTTATCGACATAGCCCAATTTCACCATACCGGGGTCGGTTACAATGAATGCTTTAGAGATATTCGGCATTTTTGCTAAATATTGAGTTGAATTCTTTTCAAAATATATTTTTGAAGGGACTTTGAACCATTGCATATTTACGTTCCTCTTCGCTACTTTTTTAATATTAATCAAGTTAATAGCACCAACGTTAGTAGAAACAGAGTTTCCTCCATACGTACCGCAGCCAAGTGTCAAAGATGGCATATAGGCATTATAAATGTCTCCAATCGCACCTTGAGAAGTTGGAGCATTTACAATGATCCTTCCTGCTTTCATTCGCAAGCCAAATTCTTTTATAGCAGCTTGGTTCGTTGTGTGAATGGCTGCAGAGTGACCCAAACCGCCAAACTCAAGCATTTCTTCTGCTCTTTTTAATCCTTCTTCTAGGCTGCTCACCTTGAAGCAAGCTAACACCGGACTTAATTTTTCTCTTGATAGCGGATATTGCGGTCCGACACCTTTTAATTCTGCAACAAGAATTTTGGTTCCTTCCGGAACAGCTACTCCGGCCATTTCAGCAATTTTGTATGCGGGCATACCCACAATATCTGCATTAACAGCACAGGATTGTTCATTAATGACTAATTTTTCGACCTTTTGTTTTTCTTCTTCATTTAAGAAATAGCAATTGTTGGCAATCATCTCTTTCTTAACTTCATTATAAATTTCTTTATCGATGATGACAGCCTGTTCAGATGCACAAATCATACCGTTGTCAAACGTTTTTGATAAAATCAAATCATTAACCGCTTGATGTAAATTAGCTGTTTTCTCAATATAACAAGGAACGTTACCTGCACCAACACCAAGAGCCGGTTTACCGGAGCTATATGCGGATTTAACCATGCCAGGGCCGCCGGTTGCAAGAATCACCGAGATTTTCGGATGTTTCATCAAGGTTTGGGTTGCTTCAATAGATGGGGTTTCAATCCATTGAATACAATTTTCAGGAGCCCCTGCTTTAATTGCTGCATCTCTAAGGACTCGTGCAGCTTCACTGCTACATTTTTGCGCAGATGGATGGAAAGCAAATACAATTGGATTTCTTGTTTTAATTGAAATTAAAGATTTAAACATTGTAGTTGAAGTTGGATTTGTAACCGGGGTTACACCTGCAACCACACCCACTGGTTCAGCAATTTCAATCATACCCTCATGTTCGTTTTCATTAATGATGCCTACTGTTTTATCGTATTTAATATTGTGATAGACGTATTCAGTAGCAAACATGTTTTTGATGATTTTATCTTCGTAAACGCCTCTTTTTGTTTCTTCTACTGCTAGTTTTGCAAGCGGCATATGTTGATCCAGACCTGCTAAAGCCATTTCCTTTACAATTTCGTCAATTTGCTCTTGATTAAATTCCCGGAACTCCTGTAATGCTTTCAAACCATTTTCTACTAACCTATCAATGGTTTCTGTTACATTTTGTTTAACTTGAACTGTCATTTTTAAGCCCTCCATCGGATTCAATATTAGTAAAGCGAATAACTAATTTGTGGTATTCCAATTATTCACAAACAGGATTTCTAGGAATCTTTTCAAATGTAATATCGGTAAGGATCCTCGAAGACTTTTTAACCATAACGACAAAATTCACTGTCCAAATATAGGAAGGAATGTCCTCATTTTCCTTAAACATCATCGCTTCAAATTCATCTCCAACCGTTTCTTCAAAGACTTCTAAGGTAAAAGTCTCAGCATCTGTTGAGAAGTCCTGCCATTCACAAACCATCATCTCGTTTCACTCCTTGCTTCGTTGTGATTAAAATAATATCACGGAAAAAACGAATGAAACTGACCAAAAAGTGTCAAAAATATGATGAAATTATATACAATTTGTTAATAGTGGTAATATTAACCTCGATTCACGAATAAAAAGTCCTAGCTTTTTGAGGAACAATTTTATGTAAAAAGAAAAAGTTATTAACATTGAAACAGTCAGGATGTTGGTTTTATTAGCTTTTTAATCAAACATGGTATACTGTATTAAGGATTTTTGAACAATTTAAGAAGATTAGTCATTGTTAGGAGATTATTAAATGAATTACAAGATTGTCATTTTAGATATAGACGGGACCATCCTCCCGCATGGAAAAACACTTAGTCATGCCACAAAGGATGCGATCCTACAGTTAAGAGAGAACAATATGGAAGTTGTAATTGCTACGGGGAGAGCTCCTTATTTTTCAGATTCCATTATAGAGGAAACAGGGGTTGACTCTATGGTCTTTTTTAATGGTTCATCTGTCTATCATGAAGGAAAAGAAATATACCGGAATGCGATTGAGAAAAATATATTAAAGCAAGTTCATCTCTTGTCTAATGATTATCAACATCCTCTTACTTTTTTAGGAGGTACGAGCTTTAAAGCTACCGATATAAGCCATCCATTCGTAGTGGAAGCGTACCGGCATGATCCGTGGAAGCCTGAACTTGCGCCTCCTCAATTTTGGATGGACCAGGATATTTATCAATTGTTCCTTCACTGTGATATGGAGGAAGAGTTATCCTATCAAACAAAGGTTCCGGAATTAGATTTCAGAAGGTGGACTTCAGGAGCAAGAACATGTGATGTGAATTTGTCCAATTCAAACAAAGCCGTGGGTCTATCGAAATTGTTAGAAAAGCTCGGTATTGCTCCCGATGAAGCAGTCGCCTTTGGGGATGGATTAAATGATATTGAAATGCTTTCATTGGTCGGAATGGGAGTCGCCATGGGGTCTGCGCGTGATGAAGTGAAGCAAGCTGCCAATATGGTAACACTCTCGGCGGAAGAAGACGGGGTACGATACGGTTTAGAGCGCCTCGGTTTAATCTAATCGTTTTGTCCGCCCCTAACGGTCATTTTCCAAGTATCTCTATCTTGAAGTGGAATATACTGCGTATAGTCGATAAATAGCAATAATTTTGGCACTCATTGATTTTTGAGTGCCATTTTCTTTATTTTTTTCTCTTGTTATAGATGGCTAAAGATGGTCTCGCAAGTTGAGTTAGTGTTGGTATATTCGGACTACTATAGACAATTTCCTGTTTAGTCTGTCCGAATTAACTTCGGATTTGGACTATCCTAAGCGATTTTCTGATGGTCCTGTCCGAATTACCCTCGCATTCGGACTATCCTAAGCGATTTTCTGATGGTCCTGTCCGAATTACCCTCGCATTCGGACTATCCTAAGCGATTTTTTGCTTGGCCTGTCCGAATACCACCCGCATTCGGACTACACTATTCGATTTTCTCTTGGCCTGTCCGAATTACGCTCGCATTCGGACTATCCTAAGCGATTTTTTGCTTGGCCTGTCCGAATTCCCCTCGCATTCGGACTATTCTAAGCGATTTTTTGCTTGGCCTGTCCGAATACCACCCGCATTCGGACTACTTTAAGCGATTTTCTGCTTGGCCTGTGCGAATACCCCCCTCATTCGGACTACTCTAAGCGATTTTTTGCTTGGCCTGTCCGAATACCACCCGCATTCGGACTACACTATTCGATTTTCTGCTTGGCCTGTCCGAATACCACCCTCATTCGGACTACTTTAAGCGATTTTCTGCTTGGCCTGTCCGAATACCACCCGCATTCGGACTACACTATTCGATTTTCTGCTTGGCCTGTCCGAAATACTATCGCATTCGGACTATCCTAAGCGATTTTCTGCTTGGCCTGTCCGAATACCACCCTCATTCGGACTACTTTAAGCGATTTTCTGCTTGGCCTGTCCGAATACCACCCTCATTCGGACTACTTTAAGCGATTTTCTGCTTGACCTGTCCGAATACCACCCGCATTCGGACTACTCTAAGCGATTTTCTGCTTGACCTGTCCGAATAACCCCCGCATTCGGACTATCCTAAGCGATTTTCTGCTTGACCTGTCCGAATACCACCCGCATTCGGACTTTCCTAAGCAATTTTTTGCTTGACCTGTCCGAATACCACCCTCATTCGGACTACTTTAAGCGATTTTCTGCTTGACCTGTCCGAATACCACCCTCATTCGGACTTTCCTAAGCGATTTTCTGCTTGACCTGTCCGAATACCACCCCCGCATTCGGACTATCATAAGGAATTTTCCTGTAGGTCCCGTCCGACTTTCCCCCTCATTCGGACTGACATAGACATTTTCTTGTTTCTCCTGGCCCTACCACAAGAAGCATCGCAACCAAATCAATTTTGACCCTCGAAACGCCCACAAAATAAAACCCCATGTTTACTGCATTGTTTCCCATTTGTAAATTTCGTCCCGAACCCGAGGAGCCACCTCTTTACCCAACAGCTCAATGGCTTTCATTACCTCTTCATGAGGCATAGTGCCAACCGGTACGTGCAGCATAAAGCGTGTGATTCCTACGTGTTTTCGGAGATGAATAATCTTTTTGGCGACTGTTTCCGGATCACCTACGTAAAGCGCTCCTTCAAAGCTTCGTGCCGCATCAAAGCTAGATCTGTCATAACTCCCCCAACCTCGTTCCCGCCCAAGCACATTCATGGCTTGCTGGGTGGGAGGGAAAAATTTGTCGGCCGCAGCCTCGGTGTCCTCCGCAACAAAACCGTGAGAATGTGATGCAACGGGCAGCTTTGATATATCATGACCTGCCTGAGCTGCCGCTCTTTTATAGAGCTGGACAAGAGGTGCAAACCGCATCGGACTTCCACCTATGATTGCTAGAACCAGCGGCAGTCCTAGTAGGCCTGCGCGAATAACAGATTCCGTATTACCACCGCTGCCAATCCACACCGGCAAAGGATTCTGCACAGGTCTTGGGTACACACCCAGCTACTGGATCGGCTGATGATAGTACCGTAACAGCACTTGTCAGCCGTATTCGCTTCGTCTGTGACGCTGCAGCAGCCAGAACGACCACAGGAGAAGACGACGCATAATCTTTGCGATGATGCTCCCCGACACCAAAAACATCCAACCCTACCTGATCGGCAAGGACAATTTCCTCCACCACTTCACGCAATCGCTGTGCATGACTAATCAATTCACCTGTTTGAACGTCCGGTGTTGTTTCTACAAATGTGCTTACCCCTATCTCCATTGCCAATTCCTCCAAATATAACTTCCGTTTTTTCTGACCACTGAGAATATTTTTATTTTGAGTCTTCGTTCTGTAAGACATTCACGCACCACAACTGATTCTTCAATATGGTTGATTCCTATTACCATGTAACTATTAGGATAGATATATGAATGAAAGGTGGAAATCCCATGCCGGATATAAGCAAAAAAAAAGCCAGCATTAAATGCGGACTTTTACTGAAGAAGGGGGAATGGTTTGTCCTACAGGTATTTCACTTAAGTAAATTTTTATGGAAGTCTAATCGCTCCTTCGCATTCTCTTTAATGATGATATCTACACCCGTATCAACGAATTTTTCAACATGTTCTCCCTTTATAACTTTCAATGCTGTTTCAACGCTTATATATCCCATATCATAAGGATTTTGTGCGACTGTATCAGATATCGTTCCATCCACAATTAACTTCACCATATCCGGTATTCCGTCTGCTCCTATGACTGGTATCGTAAGACCTTGTTCCTCCAATACTTTTATAACAGGTATAGCAACAAGGTCATGGGTTGTAATGATCCCTTTAATGTCAGGATGATCATTCAAAATTTTTTCCGTTTCTTTTTTTACAGTTTTAGTATCATTGTCCGGTATCCCAACTTTTTCTGCCGCAATGATGATCCCTGCATTTTTTAAAGCTATTTTAGCTCCATTTATCCGTTCTCTGAAAACGGAGATTGACAAATCGCCACCAATAATGGCGACCTTATTTCCAGGTTGTAGCTGCGAGGCTAAAAGTGAGCCTGCCTTTTTGCCTAAATCCAGATTATTGGTACCGATATAAGAAGTTTTATTTGGCCAAGGCTCATTTTGATCGACTAACAATACAGGAATTTTCTTTTTTGTAAACTTATCTAATAATGGGATAACAGATGAATCAACCGGTGCGACAATTAATACATCCGGTTTTTCTTTATAGGTAATCGCTAATAATTTAGCTTGTTCTTTAGCTGTATCTTCAGCCGGTGCGATCACTTTCCCATCGATACCAAGGTCTTTAAACCCCTTTTCAGCACCTGCTTTCACAATTTTCCAATATTGTGAGTCTAATCCTTTTAAAACAATGACCACTTTCGGCTTTCCATCTGCAAATGATTTCGAAATAAAACCTATCATAATGAAAGAAATAATTGCTACCACAAGAATAACGAATTTTCTTTTTTTTAACACTACATCCTCCCCTCTCTCCAGGTTTAAAAATAAAACCTATGTGTTCGTTAGACAGGATTTAACTGGAAGCGAATCGAGAAAATGGTCCCCGTATCCCCGGTTGCTATATCAATTTCAGCTTGGTGCCGTTTTGCTACACTGTAGCAGATCGCTAACCCTAATCCGGTTCCCTTTTCCTTTGTAGTAAAAAAAGGTGTCCCTAATTTTTTTAAAACTTCCGGGCTAATGCCTTGACCTTGATCTTTTATTTCCAAAATAACTTGCTGTTCTTCTGTGTATGTTCTTATCGTAAGTTTTCCATTCGCCGACATAGCATCAAGTCCGTTTAGGGCAATATTTAAAATAAGCTGACGAATTTCTTTCTGATCCAGGAATATATCAGGACACTTATTTAAATCAAGCTTTACATGTTTACTGGAACGTAATGCTTCCGCTTGAATTAGTGGCGATAATGCTTTAAGTATCGTATTTAAATTTTGTTTTTTCTTTAAACTGATTTTATTTTTGGCTAAATTAAGAAATTCTGTAATGATCGAGTTGGCCCTACTCAGTTCTTCTAACATTAAATCAATAATATCTGTTGATAAATTATCTCTGTTATTCCTTGATAATTGTAAAAATCCTTGAACCGTCGTCATTGGGTTTCTGATTTCATGGGCAATACCAGCTGCCATCTCACCGATTAAATTCAAACGATCTAATCGTGATAATTCCTTTTCTAAGTGGACCCTTTCCGTAATATCTGTTAAAACCATTAGCGTACATGGTTCAGGATCGATATAAATCATTTCAGTAGATAATAATCCATCGCGTATATCCCCGTTCTTTGTCATATAGCTAATTTTCTTATTACGAATCGTCTGATCTAGAGAAATAGGTTTCCTTGTTGTTTCATCAACAAAATTTTTCAAATTAATTTTTTGTTTTTTCAACTCATCATAGCTATAACCGGTAACGTCTAACCAACTAGTATTGACTTCAACAAATGTAAAATCCTTCTGAGAAAAAATCGCCATTAAACAAGGACTGGATTCAAAGATTTTTCGAAATCTTTCTTGGGAACGGTACAGATGCTCGGCTATTCTTTTTCGTTCCTCTATCTCTTTTTGCAGTTTCTCATTTGCCCTTATAAGTTCCTGCGTTCGTTCCTCAACTATATGTTCCAAATTATTAAATTTTAGCTTTTTAACTTCCTCAATCTGCTTTCTTTCTGTGACATCACGAATCGTACAAACAAAAATCGGTTGATTTTCAACGGTTGTTTCACCAACTAGAATGTCAGTATGGAAGTAACTTCCATCTTTCCTAAAGGCAACTGATTCTATCACTTTTCCTACCGATTGTTTAATAGTGGGTAAGAAAGATAATGAAGAGTCCTTTACATTCTCTCCCATCCATTTTAAAAAAAGCATCACAACATGTTGTCCGATTATTTCCTCAGCCTTGTAACCAAACATGCTTTTTATTGCAGGATTCGCCGATAAAATAAAACCTTGATCGTCAAAAGTAAGAATCGTGTCGATTATAGTTTCACCTATGACTTTCGATAATGCCTCTGTCCGACGTAAATTTAACGTAGTTCTATCTAACTTTTTATTCACCTCATCAAGTTCAACTTTACGTTTTCGATCTGTCTGAACCATATTTTCTTTATGGATTTGGTGAATTTTTACAAATTGTTCAATCTTTTGTTTCAATGTTTCCGGATGGAACGGTTTAAAGATATAATCAATCGCCCCTGCTTCGTATCCTTGATGAACATGTTCCATATCTTGACTAATTGCCGTGATAAAAATGATCGGAACATGTCTTGTTTTTTCTCTCGCCTTAATGAGCTTCGCGGTTTCAAATCCATTTAGTCCAGGCATCTGTACGTCCAGCAAAATAACCGCAAAATCCTGTTTTAGCATACATTTTAACGCTTCTTTACCAGAGTTGGCACTAACCAAGTGATAATTGGGAGATATAAGTACTGCTTCTAGTGCTAATAGATTTTCCGGATGATCATCGACCATTAAAATATTTACCTTTTTAGAAGGGGGACTATTTAACTTTTCGATAGAGTTTTTCTGAGGCATCAAATTCTCCGTAACAGTTTTCATAACTAGTAAACTTTATCCCCTCTCTTTTACCCAGCCCAAGAAAACCTGATTGGCTAAGGCTATTATGTAATAATTTATGGACATGATTTTGAAGAACCTTATTAAAATAGATTAAGACATTTCGGCAGATAATTATATCAAACTCGTTAAAGGACTGATCAGTTACTAAATTATGGTGTGCAAACACAACATTTTTTCTTAGGAAGGGATGGAAAAAAACCTTATCATCCACAGCCTTATAATATTCTGAAAAGGCCCTTTTCCCGCCTGCCTCAAAGTAATTTTTGGTGTAGAGCTGCATCACATCTAAAGGAAAGGTACCTTGCTTCGCCCTTTCTAGAATACCTTTGTTTAAATCGGTTGCATAGATTCTCGTTTTTTCGTAAATCCCTTCTTCATGCAAGAGAATGGCCATAGAATAAACTTCTTCACCGGAAGAGCAGCCAACATGCCAAATTCGAATCTCAGGATAATCTTTTACTAAAGGTATAACCTTGGTTCGGAATGACTGAAAGAATGTAGGATCACGGAACATTTCTGTCACATTTATCGAAAAGTCAGTAAGAAAGGCACCCATAACATCAGGATCACGTAGTACCTTTTCCTGTAAAGCCGAAATACTTGTAAGCTTCTCCTTATTCACACGATGACTAATTCTCCTTTGGATAAAAGGAAAGGCATAATTTCTAAAATCATAACCATAATAACGAAAAACGGCCTCAAGAAGTAATTCTATTTCAATTTTTTCAATCTCTTCTACCTGTAATTTATTATGGGTTTCTATCAATTTTTCGGTAGTTATTTTCTAGCCCTCCTTGCTATACAGCCATACTTGCATTAACGAGAATAACTGATCTAAGTTAATCGGTTTACAGATATAATCCGTTGCCCCGGCATCTAAACATTCTTCTCTGCTCCGTTTCATCGCCTTTGCTGTCAGGGCAATGATTGGCAATGTTTTAAATTCCAGCAGTTGACGAATTTGTCGCATTGCCTCGAACCCATCCATCTCAGGCATCATTATATCCATTAATATCAGGTCCGTATCAGGGTTGTTCTGTAATACCTCAATTCCTTCACGGCCATTTTCTGCTACAATAATATCCATTTCATATTTTTCAAGCGCGACTGTTAAGGCATATACATTCCGGATATCATCATCTACGATGAGAATTTTCTTGTTTTTCAAAATAGATTTTCCGTTTTGATTGATTTGATCTATTTCATCGTTTAGTGGATCATTCTCATAAAGACTGATGGCCACTTCTTCCATAGCAATATTTTCCACTATTTTGCTACTCGTTTGAAAGTATGGCAAATATAAAGTAAAGGTGCTTCCTCTTCCTTTCTTACTCGATACCTCTATAAATCCACCTAATAAGTGTGCCATTTCCCGGCTAATGGAAAGTCCTAAACCAGTGCCTCCATATTGACGGCTTGTGGTTCCGTCTGCTTGTTTAAAGGCGTCAAAAATCGTCTCTTGTTTATCTTGATCAATACCAATTCCCGTATCGATAACAGAGAAAGCAAGCATCAATTTCAGTTGAGCGCCTCCTTCTAAACCTTTGTCACTGAGGTCTTTTATAACCTTCTGAACAACCAATGACACACTCCCGCTTTCAGTAAACTTAAAAGCATTGGAAAGGAGATTTTTTAAAATTTGCTGCAAACGTTGTTCATCTGTAAAGAAAGTCTCCGATATACTTGCTTCCATATCAATAGTAAACTGCACATTTTTCCGGCTCGCAAGAGGATAAAATTGACGATCGATAAAATCCAGCACATCATGAAGGTCCACCTCTTTAGGATAAACATCTAATTTACCTGACTCAACCTTCGCTAAATCTAAAACATCGTTTATTAAATGAAGTAAATCATTACCGGATGAGTAGATCGTCCGAATATACTCCTCCTGTTTAGCAGTAAGATTACCTTCCCCGTTTTCAGAAAGTATTTGTGCTAAAATTAGCAAACTATTAAGCGGCGTTCTTAGCTCATGGGACATATTAGCCAGGAACTCAGATTTATAATGAGAGCTAAGCTCCAGTTGTTGAGCTTTCTCTTCAAGCGCCTCTCTAACCTTTTCTATTTCATTGTTCTTTTGTTCAGATGCTTCATACTGCTCCTCCAGTTTTTCATTGGTTGTACGTAACTCCTCTTGTTGTACCTGCAATTCTTCTGATTGGGCTTGGAGTTCTTCTGTCAATGCTTGTGATTCCTGCAATAATCTTTCTGCGTTCATATGGCTAATAATACTATTTATCTTGATTCCAATATTATTATTTACTGCCTCAAGGAGCTTTACCTGTAAAGGGCTAAATGATTCAAAGGAGGCAATTTCAATGACAGCAAGAACTTCATCTTCAAATTGTACCGGTAAAATAATGATATTTTTCGGTGAACCCTCACCTATGCCTGAACCTATTTTTATGTAGTGTTCAGGAACATCGTTTAGTAAAATGGAACGCTTTTCAAGTGCGCATTGTCCGACGAGGCTTTCTCCAAAACGAAAACGCATATAATCCTTATTACCATCTAAAGAGGCATAGGCAGAAATCTTTTTTAAATACTGTTGACACTCTTCTACTTCCTTAACATAGAAAACACCGAAACTTGCTCCTACCATCGGTACAAGCTTCGTAATTAACATTTCTGCCAGCATAGAAACATTTTCAACTTCAGGGTAAATGGTCACGATTTCGGCAATTTTTGTATTTAGCCAGCTTTGCTCTTCCGCTTCTTCTTTTAATTGTTTCTCTCGCTTACTATGCTTCTCCAGTGAATTTGCCATTTTATTAAATGCAACAGCTATTTCACCCAGCTCACCTCTAGAAGAAATCTCAATACGAGGCAATGTATCAAAATCACTGGTGGTCGCACTTTTCATGACAGCCGTTACCTTGTTAAGATTATTTGTCATGCTTCTAATAATCCATACCGTGAAACCAATTCCAATACATAAGGCAATGGCAAGATACATGTAAATGATTGAGACTGCCCAAGTGTAGGTATCTTTTGACCGTAAAAGTTCATTATTCAACTCTTGTTTTTGCAATCCATAGAGAAGATCGGCTATTTGCATCATTCTTTGCCTAATAAGCTCAGAATCAGTCCAAAAGGATGCAGGAATTTCCATTTCATTATTTAGTTTTTTAGATGCCAAAGCATTCTGACCCATATTTAGATAGGAGTCATGCAATGTTTTAAACTTTGCCATTAGTTCTTTAGATTTTTCTTCTGGATCCGTTTTTTCAAGTGACTCGACTGCAGCCTGTAAATTTGTTTGGGATTCTTCCCAAGAGTTTGATGCCATTAATTCCATTGCTTCTCTAGGACTAGTTACAATTGAGCTTAATTCTAGACCTAATCTAGAAGTCTCATATTTTATTTCGGAAGCCATTTCAATTCTCTCATTTAAATCATTCACCACAACGTTCATATTCACTGTCGTTTGTTGGAGCATATTCATTAAAATGACAGCGATAATAAAAAATAACAGCAGTAATGACCCAATGCTTGTGTAGAGCTTTGTTTTAAATTTCATAGAACCTCCATAGTACCTGTCTGCTTTTTAGCTGTTTAAAGTATTAAAGTTAAATTCCATTTATCTCAAAAGCCTGAATATTCAAAACATAAATCTTTCAATTTGTCAGGCATTCTTACATATATTTTTATTTCTTATCATACTTTAATTTCATTATTATCGTCTACAAAATATTTCTTTTGAAGAAGAAAGAAGCCAGGAGTAGTATATTTCACTTACTACCACTCGATGATAAGTTGATTTTACCAAAGGGTCAAGTTGAAAACGCCTTCATTTCTAAAGGTAATGGGGTATTAATTAAAATAAGAGCGCTTTACTCGAATAAAACAATAATTTATTTTAATATAATAAAATAGCGAGGTCACACTCTAAAGTAATCACTCAATCTATAAATAGAATAAAGATAAATATCTCTATTATTTTTTTAGGATAATTCTCCTATAAAAAATATTCTGAATACTAGTAATTAGTTACAAAGGAAAAAAAGAAACCTGCATTTTTTACAGGCTCCTCACAATTTTCTGATCCGGTTAATTAAATATTTTCATACCAATTAACGGATGGTGCCCTTTTTCAAATCCTTAATAAATGCTGCTACCTCGTCCTCTTTTGTTGCCCAGGAGGTTACGAGGCGGATGGCAGAGTGATCCGAATCAATCTTTTCCCAAATATGAAAAGAATACTTACTTTGAAGTTCAGAAATGAGTCCATTAGGTAGAATCGGAAAGATTTGATTTGATGGAGACTGAGTCAGAAACGTAATATTTGCTTTGCCAATTTCAGCTCTAAGTATTTCTGCCATCTTATTTGCATGTAGGGCCAAATCAAAGAATAAATTGTCCCGGAAAAGTTCAAGAAACTGTATACCTAAAAGTCTCCCTTTTGCAAGCAGCGCGCCTCTTTGCTTCAAATGGTAGCGAAAATCCTCTTTAAGAGAATCACGGCAAATAACCAAAGCCTCTCCTAAGAGTGCTCCATTTTTAGTTCCGCCAATATAAAAAGCATCAACAAGTGCAGGGAGATCGCTTAACTGTAGATCATTTTCTACAGAACATAATGCTGAACCCAGTCTCGCACCATCCATATACAAAATAAGATTGTTCTCGTGGCAATACTCTTTTAATTGCACCAATTCGTTCTTCTTATAAATAGAACCTATTTCTGTTGAATTAGATATGTAAACCAGCTTAGGCTTGACCATGTGCTCATCCGGATGCCCGTCGAGTACTGCCCTCAGGTGCGAAGGGGTTAGTTTCCCATCTTCAGCCTCAACGGAGATGATTTTATGACCTGTAGCTTCGATGGCACCCGTTTCATGGGTAGAAATATGGCCGGTGCTGGCAGCGATTGCGGCCTCATGCGGTCTTAAGAAAGCTCCAAGGGCGGTAAGATTCGTTTGTGTTCCGCCTGATAACAGATGAATATCAACGTCAGTCCGCCCCATTCTTTCTTTTAACAAATCAATCGCTTTTCGGGAATATAGATCCTCCCCATACCCCTCCTCCTGCTCGAAGTTGGACTCTACTAAAGCAGTCAATATTCTAGGATGTGCTCCTTCGCTGTAATCGTTCTTAAAGCTGTACATTTGTTAGCCCCCGTTTCATTTTTTTACCATTGTATCATCATTTTTATCGTAACATATCATTTCACTTTCCAAAAAAAAGTGAAGTATTTCTCATTCATAGGGGGTTTGGTTCTCTCGTTGAAAATTATATACAAAGTATGTATCGATTGGTAATAAGAGGAAAAAATAACGGTGAAGTTGGATTAACACATCATGTATGTAAAGGATTTCATTATGAAAGCGAAAACCATTCAAGATTTACTCAATAAAAAGATTCAAAAACAGACTGCATTCCATTCTCCACAACAAACCGATCGTCAAGAACAAAATGGAAAAACAACCCCTTTAAGCAAAGATATTGCCGAAAATATACGTGTAATAAAACTAAAGGAGAATTTTAGGAAAAGTTCCAAAAGTAATTGAACCAATGTTGATTTCATTTTTTATACGATCGTAACCAGCCTCAACTTTTACAAAAAACCCCTATCTTCAATAATAAAGCTGCATTTAAACCAGGTTATATAAAACAAAAAAGTGCCGGGACTATCCAAATCGGATCGTTCCCGGCACTTTTTTGATTTTAAGAACTTTCTTGTATTACATTGACGTCTTCCTTACGGCAATAAGTTATTTGTCAGATTAATTACCGGTGGTTCCCGCTTGTCCATTACCTGTCCACGGTTTTTGCACTCTTATTTTCCCGATTGTTTTTCCATCGCTATTATAATAGATTGATAACGTACTTCCTGTTGTTAAGTCATTCAAGCTAATAGTACTTTCACTCATTCCATTTGTTCCCCTCGTCATTGTCACAAGAGAGACACCATTAGGGATTTCAATGGTTTTTACTTCACCGGTATATTTTTTTACTCTCATTCCGCCTCTTCCGGCACCGCCATTACCGCGACCGGTATACCCTCCATTACTGCCGTTGTTTCCTGTACCATTTCCTGAACCATTGCTTCCGTTCTGCCCATTTTGCCCATTCCGTCTAGTCATTTGTGGCATTTCCAGAAGTTTTAAGGTAACTTTGTTTCCATCAATGGCAGAGACCTCACCGTATAAATCTGGTTTTTGAAAACCAGGCCGATTCGTGTTTCCTGTGTTTCCATTTCCATTGGACGCTGCAGAAGTTTGGTTAGAATCTCCAGAATTTGAACAACCCGCAATAACGAAAATCATCAAGATTGAGACTAAAGTTGTAAATAAACGTTTCTTTTTCATTTTCATTACTCCTCTTATTTTTGGTTTTTCAGAAACCCATTATCGGCTACGTTTCTTAACTTTTGCTTAAAATTAAAAGCGGAAGGACAACTTTGTCCTTCCGCTTAAATAGTTCTTTCGGAATTTTTTTTAAATAAGTGAACGATGAAGGTTCCAAAGAAGATCGCGATTATTACACTAAAGAATACCATTTCATCCATATGAAAACCGAATGCGGAAACAATCATTTTTACTCCAATAATGGCAATTAGGACAAATGCAGTGGTTTCGAATTCCGGCACTTTTTCAATCAGTGCCAGAAATAATTGTGCCACCCCTCGCATCATTAAAATCCCTAGTATTCCTCCTAAAAATAAGACCCATTCTTGATTAGAAACACCAAATGCCGCCATTACACTGTCAAAGCTAAACGAAATGTCCATTAGCTCCACGGTTAAGACTGTCCTCCAGAAACCCATCTTTTTATTTTGAACTTCATCTTCTTCATTCTTTTTCTGAAATAAGTTTTGAAAGACAATCAAAAGCAGATAGTGACCGCAGACGATTTTTATCCATGCAATATGAATTAACGAAACTCCTAAACCAATTACGATCAAACGAAAAAAATAGGCACCAAAAATCCCGTAAAATAGTGCTTTCTTTCGTTGATCCTTTGGCAGATGCTTCACCATCACTGCTAAAACCAAGGCGTTATCAGCCGATAATAATCCTTCAAGAATAATAAGCGTACCAATGACTCCCCAGCTAGCAGGATCAAAAACGACATTTTTAAAAGACTCTAGTGAAAAAAAAGTACTATAACTATTCATGATTCCTTGTAGGAACTCCATTTGGATTTATATCCCCTTTTTCGTTGGTTGTAATGCACGTTAAAGATTGTCCATTGTCTCTTTATCTAAATGTATGAAAAGCTCTGTAATATATGTGCTAAAAATATTTTTAGCACATTAACAAAATCTTCACTTTTTTACGAATTAAAACGAAGCGAATTATTTTTGGTTTCAGTAAGAGGAAATAAATGCGCATGTGAGAATTGTGAACATGAAGAATATTGTTGGGGTTCGTCATTATGCCTTTTACATGTGAAAAGAATAATGCTCGTAATTAAACTTTGACTTTTTGCTCCCTTCTTCAAGTGGTTTATTGTGAGGACGAAAAATTGAGCTCTTATGCTATAGTTTGTCCTTCAAACCAATTTTCAAGGACTGCTTCTCTCTTGAGGTTTGTTCTTGAAATCCATTTTGAAGGACAGTTTTTCTCTCAACCATTATCTGTAAGCTCTTGGACTACTTTTTCAGGTTATATTGCTCGAATTGTCAAATTCTCTTTTTTACATCTTCTCGAATTGATTCAATCAAATCATCTGATAAAGCTGCCGGAAAAGATGTGCCATCTTCGAAAACCCAGCTATTCATTATTTCAAGGTCTGCTTTTTTAAAGGTAATACTATACACTTTATGATCATGGGTAAAATCAACCGTTACATATTCTTCACTAGCAAAATCATCATCGATAATCATGTTATTAATTTCATATAATTTCACAGTATTTCTCCTTCAGTCATTCATTTTTTATGTATAGCGTATACCTTTTACCGTGGTTTATACCTTTATAGAGCATATCTACTTGGGTTTCAATATTTTGCATCTATTCATGGAATAATAATTTATTATTCCTCGTTTTTATTTTCCTTGTAACTTAAGTTGCTCAGATGTCCATCATGGAGAGTCAACATTTTAAGTTTACATAATATAATTATGTAAACTCTCTTAATACCACCAGTCCCAAATGAAGCCCCAATTATAGCCATATGCCTCAACACATAAGTCTTGAAATTTTCCTTTTGAAACGGCTTTCTTTACCCTAACAATTAATCACTAATTTAACATTTTTTAAAAATTCAAAAAAAATTCACTTCTTTTTCTTCTATTTAAAATTACCGGGCTTATAATAAAATTAAAGGGAGGAAGTAATATTCTGAATCCCTTAACAATCTGAGGGGAGGTCGATATCCATGTCACTCGCTGATTTTGATGATATCTATCGGATATGTTGTGATTTTGACAAAGCTGGGCGATCTGAAGATATGTTAAAATTAGGAATTGATTCCTTATCAAGGGATTCGGTTACGAATTCGCTTTTAACACATTCGAATCATTGGTGGGAGCTTGCCGAGAAAGAAATTTTACAAGAAAATAGAGAAAATGTCCTAACTTAACTAACCTTTAGAAATGGCAGGTAAATCGAATGAGTCTTTATCTTCTTTAATCATCCCTTGTTTGTTCCGTTGTTGGAGGAAACAAGGGATTTTAATTTATTTCTGTGGGATAAAATCATGGATTAAATTTTCCAAAAAACTCCAACTTTAAAATAAAATCAAACGTTTTAATTGAGGATAAAGTAATAAGCTCCAAACCATTTAAAAAAGGTTTGGAGCTTATTATTTTTCGAGCAATATTTTGGTTAGCGTCATTTCGAAAAATTGACATTGATTAATATACGCTCGGAACGATGAAAATGGTAAAATTAAAAAATCCGGAGAAAGGAGTCATAAGAATATGAACAAAATTGAAATTATAGCCCGTAGAATACTAGGTTGGAAATTAAATAGATGGGATCGATGGTATGATGATGAAAAGGGTATTTTTATATATGAGTTTCAACCCGAGCAAAATCTTGACCATGCTATGCTAATCGTTGAAAGATTAGAAAAGTTCGGGTTTACATATGCAACAAATGGGGTTTCCGAGGTTTGCTTTAATGATGTAAGTGAAACTGGCGATACGATAGCACAGGCAATCACAAATGCAGCCTACTCAATCGCCGATAATAGCTCAATACCTGATGAGTGGCTATAGAAAATGGCATTTATTATACCAAAACTCACGACAACCTTTGGATAAGGTGCTGTGGGTTTTTTGTCTTTATTAGGCGAACTCTTTTCTAATCATACTTTCAAATCCATTCCATTTTAATTATCCATTCAACTTGCCCTCCGGACCAAACCAAAACTGCTTCCTTAACAATTTTTTGGACATGGGTTAATCTGTGGTTGTGATAGAACTTCTATCGCCTTTTTGGTATCAGATACATCAAGAAATAATCGATTCTCTTCGCCTGCATAGATGGCATAAACTTTTAATTCACACCAGAGTGCACCAAAAATAGTGTTTATTTGACCGGAAACCCCGGGGATTAGCTCAATTTGAAGGACCATTTTATGATGAAATTCAACTTCTAAGGTTCTCAGAATTTCTTTTACTGCCATAAGATCTTTTTTACTCTCTGAATTAACACTCCCCACTATAAGCCTTACCATATTTTTGTACTTATGATTATTTTTGAATTTGTTTTGTTGGAAAGCATCAATATTTAGTCCTTGATTCGCCATTTCATTTAAAATACAGCTCAGGGTAAGATCATCAACATTAAAACTAAACTGGCTTCTTATCATAATTTTAAATTGAGTATTAGTCATTGTCGGATTTTCTCCTTTAAGATTAATTTTCGATGTCAAAAATCATAAGATCAAAGGAATTAGAAGCTTTTACAACAATTAACCGAATTGAAAATTAGATTTCATCGGTCATAAATTGGGTTTTTCGTATTAATTTAATCATCACGATAATCCCATATTATCCTATTTGAGAGCATGTCCCTTTGCTTGGGCAGGTTATCTAAATTCACAAAATAAATCCAGGCAAATGCAGTGGTCTTGTTTTCAGGTTACTATTCAGATGGAAATTTTACTGCATCCCCCCTTATCAACTGCCCTCCTTCAAGTCATTTTTAATTCTAGTTCTATAGTCACTTCTATCTCTTAAATTTTTTTTAATAATACTTAAATAGCAAACTTTTGTTCCTTTCGTGTTAAGATTTAACCGAATATACTAGTATTCTAAGTAAAGCAAGGAGGATGAAAAAATGGAAAATAAAAATCGTTCGTTAAACAGCAAAGAACAATCCGGTTTCGTGCAGGTATCCGGAAGTGAACGAAACCGGATACCCGGTGCCATTAAATCAGCTCCGGTCCATCCCGATGAGGAAATATCGGTAACAATACTCGTTCGGCGTCCGTCTGTTACCAATTTGCTAGAAAAAGCAAGTACCTCCCCCTCTTCTATCGTCCAACATCTTAGCCGTAAAGAATTTGCTGCCTCACATAGTGCCCTTCAAGAAGACCTGGAAAAAGTGAAGGAATTCGCCCATATCCATGGCCTATCCATTAAGGAAGTTAACGCAGCGGCCGGAACTATACAGCTTACAGGCCCTGCACCAGCTTTTAGTCATGCCTTTAAAGTGCAGCTTTCAAACTACGAGCATCCAAGCTTTAACTATCGAGGTCGTTCCGGACATATTTGTATCCCATGTGAACTTGCCGAAATTGTTGAAGCGGTGCTAGGTTTGGACAACCGGCCGCAGCTTCGACCGCATTTTCAGATTTTTGAGGAAAAGATCGAGTCCCATAGTGCTCAAACTTCAAGAAGCTCCTACACTCCATCTCAAATTGCACGTCTTTATCATTTTCCACAGAATACTAATGTCAGAGAACAGTGTATTGGCATTATTGAGTTAGGCGGCGGTTATAACCCTGCTGAGATAAAGCAATACTTCTCCTCTCTTGGAGTTACAGAACCACTAATCACAGATGTATCGGTTAATGGAGCAACCAATCAGCCGACAGGGGACCCAAGCGGTCCTGACGGTGAAGTAGCGCTAGATATTGAAGTGGCGGGTGCTGTTGCACCGGGAGTGAAAATTGCCGTTTACTTTGCCCCGAACACTGATGCGGGATTTCTTAACGCCATTACAACTGCTATCCACGACACCCAAAACAATCCTTCTGTTCTTTCCATTAGCTGGGGTGCCCCGGAGAATCAATGGACCCGCCAGGCAATGTTAGCGATGGATCGCGCTTTTCAAGATGCTGCCGCACTTGGTGTAACCATCTGTTGTGCTGCAGGTGACCGTGGTTCCGCCGATGGGGTTAATGACGGACTCGTTCATGCAGATTTCCCTGCTTCCAGCCCCCATGTCCTTGGATGCGGAGGAACAAAGCTTACTAGTTCCGGTGATAAAATAACACGAGAGGTTGTTTGGAACGAGGGAACTGACAGCAGCACCGGCGGCGGAGTAAGTGCCATTTTTAAACTGCCAACCTGGCAGACCTCTGCCCATGTCCCTCCTTCAGCAAATCCGGGAGGCAAAAAGGGCCGCGGAGTTCCCGACGTTGCAGGAGACGCTGACCCCGCTTCCGGTTATCAAGTTCTAGTGGATGGACAGCAAGCTGTTATTGGCGGGACAAGCGCAGTAGCCCCTCTCTGGGCAGGATTGATTGCTCTACTAAATCAACAGCTCGGTAAGCCTGTCGGATTTATAAACCCGACTCTTTATCATTTATCTTCTACTAGCAAAGCCTTTCAAGATATTACAATTGGAAACAATGTATCAAGTAGTGAAAGAGGCGCTTATATTGCTCATAAAGGATGGGATCCATGTACGGGTCTTGGTAGTCCAAATGGGACCAATTTGCTAAACGCAATTAAGAGCTTACATTCCTCATGAGAATTCACGCTCCTATATGTGAACAACCCAATGGTGAATGCCATTGGGTTGTTGGTTTTTGGGGTTTGATGGCCTTTAACCATTATCGTCCGATGGCTCATAATACCACAAATGATAGAAAATATTTCCAACCCCAAACCTAACGGCCGTATGTTTGAAAAAATTGTAGTGAATAAAATTAAAAAGGTAAATCAAACTAACAAAAGGTAAATAATGGACATATTCCGAATTAGCCTGCAAATGCGTTGACTTCGAATAGAAAGTAACACGAGAAAAGAAGGGTTGTTCCAGATGATGCAAATTGAACTGTATGGTACTATTTTTTATGAACCGGCAACAAACAAATGGGCCGGTTCGGGTACGGGTTGGTGGATCGAAAAAACGGAGGATCATTTGGCCAAGATTACATTTGAGGAACCGATTACGTTTGATCCGCGGCAACCATCCAAAACAAAAAACTATAGTCTTTCCATCAGTAACATCAACCAAAACGGTCATGTAGATACCTATAACGTAGACAAAGACGGCTTTATAATCAGCTGGAAGGATTACGCGAATGAAACGTGTATGGCTTCCTTTCATGTCGTAGGGACTAAAGTTTGTTTCGTACCCAATGACAGGGCTCTCGGTACGGAAGAAAGCGTGGCAGATATCTATGCGGCAGAGCTTTTATTTAGTTATGAAGCAAAGTATGGAGTTATTTCCCTGATGGGTTCGGGCACGATTTCGTGCAAAGAAATCGCAGAGGAAAAGGTAGAGATTCTGGATACCCAAGCAAAGAAAATGAAGGCCGATATTGAGAAAGAAAAGGACCCCTTCTGCAGGAATTTGCTTCAGGACAAATTGGAAATGATAAAGATCAAGATGGATCGCCAAAAAAAAATCATCGAAAAAAGTGCAAAGTATTGGGATTCAGCCTTAAAGTTCGGGGAGTTGTGGGGACATTATTCTGCAAATGAACAGGAAAAGGCACTAGGTGGCTGTTATGTACCTCTTTGCACCGGTGGAGGTCCCGGGATCATGCGGGCAGCGGCACAAGGGGCAAGAAGCCGGCATGCCCATGTAATTGGGATTGACTGTCAATTTGGCGTCGATAATTTTTTCAATCTGAAGGACACTTACTCTACCTACTCAAATCAGCGGTTACGGATGAATAATTTCTCGATCCGGGAGGGGGTTCTCATTAATTATTCTCATGTCATCCTGTTCTGGCCGGGAGGATTTGGTACAGCCTGGGAAGTTTACGAAACCCTTTCGAAAATTCAAACCAACCACTTGCGTAGACATCGGACCAAGGCCATCTTTGTCCATCCTGAATATTGGGAGCCTTTTTTTAAATGTATCGACAATATGTGTGAGCATGGTGCGATTAATTGCTATGGCGACCGTATTAAAATACCCGGTGTAGATGATCAATTACCGGATGAAGCATATATTGCCGAAGTGGCAGATGGTCCGCAAGAGGCATTTGAAAAAACACGTGCCTTTGTAGAAGAGCTTTACCGGAAAAATCAACTGTCCTTAAAGGCATAAATTAGGTAAATTATGAAGCAAAAATAAAGACGATCAAAATATGATCGTCTTCATTTAATTTATTCATCGCAAAATGATTTAAAAAATGAAACTTAGGTTGTAATTAACATTTAATCCGTTCATTATTTGACTGTTAAGGATGAGTCGATTTGAATGGGATGCCCGATAGTTGTCACCATATTATTAACTGCACTAAATAGCGCTTTTACAGATGAATTCATAATATCCGCGTCAATTCCGCAGCCCCAATGTACCGTACCATTGCTATCGGTTACGCCAATATAAGAGACCGCGTTCGATCTTGACCCTATTTCCAGTGCGTGCTCCTTATAAACCAAATCTGTATAACGGATATCTAGTTTTGTTTGAAGAGCATTACTGATGGCGTCAAGTCTTCCGTTTCCTGCACCTGTAATTTCTTGAACGTCATTATTGATCTGAATCGTTAGGACCGTTTGGAAGTCATCATGCTTGGTAAATTTATAGTCGATAAATTCAATAGGATTTTTAATATTTACATATCCATTAATAAATATCTCATATATTTCTTGAGGCATAAGCTCTTTATTTAGCTGATCCGATACATTTTTCACATTGTATCCGAAGCTTTCACGCATTTTTGGCGGCAGATCAAGGCTATATTGCTGTTCAAGCAGATAACCGATTCCTCCCTTACCTGATTGGCTATTAATACGAATAATGTCCCCTTCATATTCTCTGCCAATATCTTTAGGATCAATGACCAAATAAGGTACCTTCCAGTGCTCATTTTCTCTTTCCTCACGCCATTTGAAGCCCTTCGTAATCGCATCTTGATGTGAACCTGAAAATGCTGTATAAACCAATTTACCTACGTAGGGATGTCTTTCATGAACCTTCATGTTTGTCAGGCGTTCATACATTGCCAATATTTCAGGAATATTTTCAAAATTAAGCTGAGGATTTACTCCGTGAGTATACATATTTAGAGCAAGTGTAACAATATCCACGTTACCTGTTCTTTCGCCATTTCCAAATAATGTTCCCTCAATTCTTTGCCCTCCAGCCAACATTGCCAGCTCTGCATCTGCCACACCGGTTCCTCTGTCATTATGAGGGTGTATCGATAAAATCACATTCTCCCGATCGTTTAGATGATCGCTCATGTATTCAATTTGGCTGGCATATACGTGCGGCATTGATAGAGAGACCGTTGCCGGCAGATTAATAATCACCTTATTATCAACGCTCGGCTTCCAAACATCGATCACCCTGTTGCATATTTCAAGTGCAAAATCAATTTCTGTACCTGTAAAACTTTCCGGCGAGTACTGAAAAATAAAATTCCCTTCTGTTTCAGCTGCATATTTTTGAAGCAGTTTTGCGCCGCTTACCGCAATATCGATAATCTCTTCTTTCGATTTCTTAAATACCTGCTCACGCTGTGCCAAGGATGTTGAATTATATAAGTGCACTACTGCTTTGTTTACACCTTTAAGGGATTCAAATGTTTTTTCAATAATATGTTCTCTTGACTGGGTCAACACCTGAATCATCACATCATCCGGTATCAAATCCTGTTCAATCAATGTACGCAAAAACGTATATTCTGTATCCGAAGCGGCAGGAAAACCTACTTCAATTTCCTTAAAACCAATTTTGACAAGCAGCTGAAAATATTCAAGCTTTTCCTCCAAAGTTAGTGGAACAACCAAAGCTTGATTTCCATCCCGAAGATCGACACTGCACCATAAAGGAGCTTCCGTAATATACTCCTTCTCCATCCATTTCATACTTTTGACAGGGGGCATAAAATAACTTCTTGAATATTTTTCGATATTTTTCACTCTGACCTCCACCTTTCATTGGAAATAACGTTTAATAAAATAAAAAAAGCCCGTCATCTCATAAGAGACGACAGGCTTTGCCTACGTGGTACCACTCTTTTTGATTTGTTTGTTCTACGAAACAAACCCGCTTAAGGACTTGATTACGGAAGTCAACCGTTAAGACCTACATTATCAGTCTTACCACTCCTGGGCGAGTTGGGGGATTTATTGTCTGTCTTTCACCAACCGACAGCTCTCTAAAACAATAAATGTTCCTTAATACTCCCAATCATTGTGTCTAACGTATTTTAAGAATTTTCACTTATTATAGGGTGATTTCCCTTCCTAGTCAACCGAAATTTTGCTTTTTATTGTTAAACTTTTCTCCCTTCTAAACAAGACTCTATATGGTTGAAGTAAATATTGTTCTAATTTCGGGCAATTTTTTAAGGCGGGAACCGGATTATTCAAGTAATTCCGCCCCATAAGAATTGTCAATTATACAACGCCAAGTTCCCTTAGAATCTTTTTTGAAGACATAAGTTGCAATTCTTTCCATAGAAAATTCCGAATCAGTCTTTTGATTGGCACTAAGTATTGCATTTGCTATAACTAATACTGTATCACCCGCTTCAATAAATGCCATCTTCTCCTGATTAACCAGTAAACTATGATTAAAATAATCAGCAATAGCCTCAAATGCCCGGCGGATTTCTTCTTTTCCTTTAGCTAACAGTCCCGGTTTTACAACAAGGACAGCATCCTCTGAATAGAAATCCATTAATTTATCAAAATCTTCACGATTTATTGCATTGTCTGCATTTTTTATTAATTGTTTCAGTTCCTCATTTAGCATAACTACCTCCGATTTATAATTATTTTGTAAAACTATTCTTTATTTTCTAATCAAATTATACAACCAAAATATGGGTTTTTGTTGTTTAAAAAAAATAGGCTCTGTTAAATTTGCCTTTTGATTTCCGCTCCAATCAACATAGTGAGCTAAATCAAAAATAACCTTTAACATAGCCAAAAAATAAAAAGCTCCTAGCGTTTTCGTCGCAAAAGGAGCCTATACACCGAATAGCTTTTTAAGAATTTGCTTAACCGATACGAGCACCATATTACAGGATTTCTGCCAATGGGTTGAAAAACGTACAAAACGAACGAGCATTTATTTAAAAATGCGGCAATGGAATTTTATTTGATATGGGGAAAGTAAGCTTTAAATGAAAAATAACTGAAGTAACATTGTAGGTTAACAGACTTTTTTGCAGGAAAGTAAAATTAAACAACGATTTCTTTAATCGATTTAGAAATAGCCGTCCTGAATACCCAGATGATATCTGACAAAATGTCAGTATCAACAATAATTTCTTTCAGATCCCAATAAAGTTCATTTTTTCGATGGTAAAAAAAATTTCCGTCTTGCGACTTCATAATCGTTAGTGTCCCCTTTGGATTTTCAGTTTCCAGGGTAAGATAAAATTTTTCTCCATTCCAATAGGCAAATGTCTCGAAGTTTGTAAGAAAATCCGCTACCTCCCATTTGCTGCTAATCAACGTATTTCCTCCTCTCATTAATAAGTGTATAAAGTGTATGATTGGCTTTTGAAAATCAGTACCTCCAATCGAATATATTAGTATGTTTTTTGATTATGGCAAGAATACCCTTTCCATTCAATCATCTTGTTAGGAAGACAAACATGGTTTCTGATAAATAAACTTTATTAAATTCGTTTTGAAAATCCAAAAAGAGCACTCACCAACGAATGAGTACTCTCTTCTTCATTTTTACAAAAAACAATTTAATAGCCTTTTTTTGTATCCACCTTATTATGAAGGGGCTTATTTTCTTCAATGTTTTTCAGTGTTTCGATAAAACATGCAGCACCCTCATTAGGTGTTGTTACAGCAGAAATATGTGGGGTGATATGTATATTTGGATGATTCCAAAATGGATGATTCTCGGGAAGCGGCTCTTGTGAAAATACATCGAGAACGGCAAATCTGACATGATTATCATTTAAAGCATTTAGTAAGGCTTCCTCATCAAGGGATGCACCCCTTCCCACATTAATAAGTCCTGCATTTGATAAATGTGAAAAGAGATTCTCATCGAATAAATTTGCTGTTTGTTCGGTTAATGGCAAGGTATTAATGATGTAATTCATTTCACTTAATCGTGAAAAATGGGAACAAGCCGGCATAACCTCGTGAAAATAATCTTTTTCCTTCCCGCTTAAAGATACACCGTATACTTCTACTCCAAGTCCAGCCAAAATCTTAGCCGTTTTTTGTCCAATCTCACCGGTTCCATAGATCATGACCTTTTGTTCATTCAATAACTTCGGAGTTATGGGCTGCCATTTATTTTGGCGCTTTATTTCATGAAATTGGTCGTGAAACTGTAAATCTTTCAGGATGTAGCTTAAACAATACTCTGCAATTCTTTGTCCAAAGGAACAAATGGTTCTTGTTAGTAAAACAGCTTCCTTCCAGTCTTTTTTAAATAAAAAACGGTCAACGCCCGCACCCAGGGAGTGTACCCATTTTACATGACTATAATCATAATTAGATTTTAAATTGAAAGAAACTAAAGCGTCGGCCCACCCTAAATCAGCCTGGGTAAGCCCATCCTCAGGCTTATAGCGAAAATTTTGACGGAAGTCTTCCTTTTCTATTAAAGTCTTTAGTTCTTTGTACATTGGGCTAACCACTAGGATATTATTTACTATCATTCTTTTCCCACCTCTATTTTATTTTACACGAGTGACTAATTTCTTCATTATATAAAAACCCAAAAAATAAAGTTAGATAAAAGATATCCAAATACCCTTGTATTAAAAGGAATTTCCTGTTATATTACATACAATTAAATATTTTTCTTACTTCAAACCTTTTGAAGTGAGGATAGAGGCGCAAAGACCATTAGTACGCAATGTGAGGATAATGAGATCCATTGACGATTGTGGAAAGGGGAATTTGCCGAAGCTAAAAGATTCTCATTATTCTTGAAGCTGGTTCAGCTATTGAAGAAATACTGAACTGTCATATAGGAAACTATATGGAGGGCTATCTCACGCATGGGAACTTGTTTTTATTGAATGTTTCTACTGCAACAGCGAACCCTCGTTGTTGCTTTTTTGCGTTGATTTTGAACGGCCTTAACCACCACCTCTAATTTTAAAAATCTATTAAAAGGGTGAGAAATTATGAATTTTGGCCAGATTTTAACTGCAATGGTTACGCCATTTGATCAAAATGGCGAGGTTGATTTTAACGCGACGAGAGCTTTAGTCAATTATTTAATTGCTAATGGAACGGATGGATTAGTTATTGCCGGTACCACCGGCGAGTCCCCTACCTTAACAACAGAAGAAAAAGTAGCGTTGTTTAAATTTGTTGTAGAGGTTGTCGATGGTAGAATTCCGGTTATTGCCGGGACTGGATCAAATAACACGAAAGCCTCCATCAGCTTAACAAGTCTTGCTGAGGAAGCAGGAGTGGATGGGATTATGCTCGTCGTTCCATACTACAACAAACCGTCTCAAGAAGGATTATATCAACATTTTAAAGCGATTGCCGAATCAACACGATTACCGGTTATGCTTTACAATATCCCGGGACGAAGCGTTGTTAACATGTCTGTAGAGACCATTGTCCGTCTTTCGAAGATTGACAATATTGTTTCCATAAAAGAAGCAAGCGGTAACTTGGATGCCATGTCAGACATCATTAGCCAAACCCCAAATGACTTTACATTGTACAGTGGTGATGATGGTTTAACTTTACCGGTATTAGCGATCGGCGGAACCGGAATTATTTCCGTTGCTTCCCATATCATTGGGAATGAAATGCAAGAAATGATTAGTAATTTTAAAAACGGCAATCTCCAGGATGCTGCTTCAGCGCATCGCAGACTGCTTCCAATAATGAAAGCATTATTTTCCGCACCAAATCCAACACCTGTAAAAGCAGCATTAAATATGACCGGAATCAATGTTGGCGGTGTCCGCTTACCATTGGTTCCAATAAATGATGCAGAAAAAAAGGCGCTGGAAAGTATTCTTGCAGCTGACAAAACAGAAGTACTTATCTAATTCGATTAAAATTGCTTTTTGTATTCCTTAAGGAATACAAGAAAAAATAGGCTGCATCACTCCAAAATGATTTGGAATGAAGGCAGCCTATTTTTTGCTATCTATAATTCACATTTCGCCAGGTAAGTCAAAAGCACCATGTGTTTTTAAATAGTATTTTGCTCAACTCTGATTAAATTCCTATCAGAAAGTTTCATTGCGGACAGTCCGCTAAACGAATTCCTTTAAAGCATTTTCGTCCCATGGATAATTCGTTGTTAAAAACTCTGCCAGTTCTTTACTTTTTTGTTTTCTTTCTTTACGCATTTTTGCTCGGTCAGGTGCTGTTTCATGTAATTTTTTCTCTTCCGCTGTTTCCGGAATGACTTGTGGAACACGCGCCGGGCGTTTATTTTCATCAAGTGCGACAAATGTTAATAGAGCAGTTGCTGCCACCTTACGTTCACCGCTTTTTAAATTTTCAGCAATAATCTTTACGAACACTTCCATTGATGACGTACCTGTCCATGTTACATAGGAATCAAAATGGACGGAATCAGTTGTTCGAATAGGATGTAAAAAGTCAACAGAATCAGTTGAAGCTGTTACACATTCACTCCGGCTATGGCGTGCAGCAGAAGTTGAAGCAACTTGATCCAGATGATCCATTAACCGGCCGCCAAATAACGTATTATGATTATTAACATCGTTCGGGAATACACGACTTGTTCGTACTACGCGTGATTCTTTGCAAAATTTTGCCTCCATAAAAACATCTCCTCAAAACAAATGAATCCGTTCTATTTTTATTTCCATCCGGGTAATGCTAATTAGCCTTCCAATAATAAGGTTTCAGGGTCTTCTAGAAGTTCTTTTACTGTAGCCAGAAAGCTTACTGCCTCTTTTCCATCAACGATTCGATGGTCATAAGACAAAGCGATATACATCATTGGACGGTTTTCCATTCGTTCTTGATCAATGGCTATTGGTCTTGTTTGAATTTTATGCATACCAAGTATACCAACTTGAGGACCATTCAGGATTGGCGTTGACATAAGAGAACCAAAGACACCGCCGTTTGTAATTGTAAATGTTCCACCTTGAAGTTCATTTAGCGTAAGGGCATTGTCACGTGCTTTTTTGCCTAGGTCGCTTATTTCCCCTTCAATTTCAGCAAAACTCTTCTGATTCGCATCGCGCACAACCGGTACAACTAACCCGCCTGGAGCCGCAACCGCGATTCCGATATCATAAAACTTTTTAACAAGCACTTCATCATTTTGAATTTCCGCATTTAACAGCGGGAATTGTTTTAAAGCTGCTACCACTGCTTTTGTAAAGAAGGACATAAACCCAAGACGAACCTCATGTTTTTCAAAAAACGCATCTTTCCGTTTTTTCCGTAAGTTCATAACAGCTGACATATCAACCTCATTAAACGTCGTTAACATAGCCGCTGTTTGCTGGACTTCCACAAGGCGTTTTGCAATGGTTTGACGGCGTCTGGACAATTTTACGCGTTCTACAGGCTTGTCGAACTCTGATTGAACTTGAGCTGAAGCCGTACTTGAAACCGCCTTTTCAATTTTTGGCTCTTCCTTTTTCGCAGGTGCCTGAGTGTGTGCTATTACATCATGTGGTCTAATTCTACCAAGCGGATCGCTGCTGCCTACTTGTTGTAAATCGATTCCCAGTTCTCTTGCTAGTTTTCTTGCTGCAGGAGAGGCAATCGGACGTTCGGCTTTTGGAAGCTCTGATGCTGATTGGATGTTTAGTTCATTAGACGTTTCTTCTGCCTTTCTTTCGGGAACTTCTGTTGAAACAGCTGTGGCTGTAGCCGCTGTCTCATTTTCTTCCAGTATAGCGATTACTTCACCTACTTCGACCGTATCACCCGGTTCTTTTAAAACCTTTGTTAACACACCTGTGTATTCAGCACCAACCTCTAAGTTAACCTTATCTGTTTCTAGTTCAACTACGCCTTCACCTTTGTTTACTTTATCACCAATATTTACGAGCCATTGTAAAACAGTTCCTTCTGAAATTGATTCTGCCAGTTCCGGTACTTTAAGTTCAATCATGATTGATATCCTCCCTAATCTATTAAAACTTTCTATTAAATAGTTTTTGTCTTAACGGTATGATTTTGACTTTGAGAATTGTCCAGTTTAAGCGCCCAGCGCTAACCGGGCGCTTGCACTTTTATTAGTTATGCACTAAAACTTTCTCATATTTTTCTTTATCTAGTAATTGATTAAAATTCAACGCTTGTTGAACAATTAGTTCCTGTTCTTTCTTATGAACAGCAGGTTCACCGCCTGCGGGACTGGAACGATCCGGACGCCCAATATAGGAGACTTTTAGACTTCCGGCTGTGAGTTCAGAAAGGATAGGCAAGACAAAATGCCATGCTCCCATATTCTTCGGTTCTTCTTGTACCCAAACAATCTCTTCTAAGTTCGGATATCGCTGAACAATCACTTCTACTTTTTCCTTCGGGAATGGATACAATTGTTCAATGCGAATAACATGTATCTCATCTAAGTTTTGATGTTCTTTTCTTGATTCAATTTCTGTTGCAATATCAATTGCCATTTTACCTGTGGTTAAGACTAAACGCTTCACTTTGTCTGCTGCTTTTCTGACCATTGGCTGTTCCACAACTGTATGGAAATGACCCTCGCTTAAATCTTGGCTATTAGAAGCGGTCAACGGATGACGTAACAGACTTTTTGGCGTCATAATGACTAAAGGCCGTATAAACTCTGTTCCCAGAGCGGCAGCTTGACGGCGTAATATATGAAAATATTGGGCTGCACTTGTTAAGTTTGCCACCGTCCAATTGTTTTCTGCTGCCAATTGTAAAAAGCGTTCAGGTCGGGCACTTGAGTGCTCAGGACCTTGTCCTTCATAGCCGTGAGGCAATAGGAGTACAAGCCCGGACTTTTGCCCCCATTTAGCTCTTCCGGCTGAAACAAATTGATCAAAAAGCGCTTGAGCGGTATTGGCAAAGTCACCGTATTGCGCTTCCCATATCACAAGTGATTCAGGAGCAAAGACATTATAGCCGTATTCAAAACCGACTACCGCTGCTTCTGAAAGCGGGCTATTATGAACCGCAAACGAAGCACGGGCTTGTGGAAGCGATTGCAAAGGTGAAAAGGTATCATTCGTTTCCGCATCATGAAGAACAATGTGACGATGCGCAAACGTTCCACGCTCCGAATCTTGGCCTGTAAGCCGAATCGGTGTGCCTTCTTTTAACAGCGTGGCGAAGGCTAAACTTTCAGCTAACGCCCATTCTACTTTTCCGTTTTCATCCAATGCATTTTTCCGGCGTTCAAGAATGCGCTTTAATTTTGGATAGACATGAAAACCTTCCGGCCATTTAAGTAATTCGTCGTTTATTTCACGAAGTGTATCTAGTGCTACGCTTGTGTCTATAGTCGGAATACCTTTGGCAATAACTTCCGGTACTTCTACCTCATGGGCCGGAGCATCCTTCTTATTGGATACACTGTCATACTCGGATTGTAATGTCATTTGGACACTATCAGAGATTTGTTCGATTTCTTCTTGACTAAGAATACCTCTCACTTGTAAATGATCCGCATACAGAGCTCTCACAGTTGGATGCTGTGCCACCTTTTTATACATTTTTGGCTGAGTTACCGCAGGATCATCCATTTCATTATGTCCAAAGCGTCTGTAACCGACTAAGTCAATTAAAAAATCCTTTTGGAAACGAACCCGGTATTGGTAAGCAAGGTTAACAGCTGCCAGGCAGGCTTCCGGATCGTCTGCATTCACGTGAATAATCGGTATTTCGTATCCTTTCGCCAAGTCACTCGCATATCTCGTGGAACGGGAATCATGACTGTCCGTTGTAAAACCGACCATATTATTTGTAATAATATGAATCGTTCCCCCTGTTTGGTATCCTTTTAATCCCCCTAAATTCAAGGTTTCGGAGACAATGCCTTGGCCGGGAAATGCAGCATCACCATGGATTAAAATCGCAAACGCTTTCGAAGCATCTCTTTCAGGGAAACCGGGTTTATTTCGATTTTCCTGAGCGGCTCTTGTAAATCCTTCAACTACCGGGTCCACAAATTCAAGATGGCTTGGGTTATTTGCCAGGGTTATACGTGTACGATGTTTCCCGGAGGTTTCCATGAACCGATCGTAGCCTAAGTGATATTTCACATCTCCTGACCAGCCTTCAGCTAAATCTACCTGATCACGGGGTATACCCGGCTGTTTAGTAGAAGCGTGTAGAAACTCAGAGAAAATCTTGTAATATGGTTTTTCTAAAACATGTGCCAGCACACTTAAGCGCCCTCGATGGGCCATTCCAATCACTACATTGTGTGCACCGTCCCGGGCACTTTCACGGACTGCTTCATCGAGCATTGGGACAAGCATATCGACTCCTTCAATGGAGAACCGTTTTTGACCAACAAATGTTTTATGCAAAAACTGTTCAAACCCTTCGACCTCTGTCAACCTTTTTAAAAGAGTGGACCGCTCTTCCTTTGAAAGGACACGATGTAAAGAACCCGTTTCTACCATCTGACGTAACCATGATCGTTCCTCATTATGATGAACATGGTCAAATTCATAGGCTAAAGAAGAGGTATACATTGCATTTAATTGATTTACCGCATCCCATGCAGTTTGGATTTCTGTTGGTGCCCCTTCCCAAACTAGCTTAGCGGGAATTTCTTTTAAATCATCCTCGTTTAATCCATATTTCTCTAAGTTTAGTAAATCGTAATCTTTTTCATTCTCCGCTAAAGGAGTGATTTTAGCTGATAAGTGTCCGTATGAGCGCAAGTCGCCCAGCAGTTCAGCTGTTTTAAGGACTTTTTCCATATTTAGCATATTAATAGGAACCGTTTGTGACGAATCACTCGTTTCTTCCGAGTGATTGATTTCGAACGAAAGTGGTGAGCCCCATTTTACAAAAAGCTCTTTTAATTCTAAATCAATTGGATCTATACCATTCAAGTACCGTTCATATTGTTCCATCACATAGCCAAGGTTTGGACCAATGAAATTTTCCCAAGGCTTTTGTCGGTTATTTTGATTTCCCATTCACAATACCTCCATGATTGTGTTTCATCCTATGTCTTGTGTTTCTTTTATAAGCTCATTGTTGATTTTGCTCACTATGATGATTGGAGCGGAAATCAGCAGGCAGTTTAACAGAACCTTTTATAAATTTATAGGTTGCTTACGGATAAGGATAATGTAATAATTGAAATAAATAAAATGCTAAAAAGTTATATTTACTTATAAGAAATTTTTATATGGAAAAAATAGGGAGAAAATAATGGATTACCGTGATTGGGAAATATTAAAAGTCCTTCATAGTCAAAAAAATTTAACAAAAGCAGCTAAGCTTTTGTTTATTACACAACCCGCATTAACCAATCGGATAAAGCATATACAAGAGGAATTAGGTGCAGCAATTGTTACCCGTGAAAGCCGGGGAATCCATTTTACCCCGCAAGGAGAATATCTTGTCCATTGTGCGGAAGAGGCCCTTGCGCATTATCAAAAAATAAAAGAGAATATTTTCAATATGAGTCATAACAAAGATAATGAAGTGGTTGGTACATTGAAGTTGGGCGTATCCAATTTTTTCGCGAATTATAAACTTGCTCCAATTTTAAAATTATTTAAAATGCAGTATCCTCATGTCGAATTCAAAGTGATCACAGGATGGAGCAAAGATGTTTCGCAGCTTATTCACAACAAAGATGTTCATATCAGCTTTGTTCGGGGAGATTATAGTTGGCGGGGATTATTGAAACATCTCTTATTTGAAGAAACCATATGTGTCACGTCCAAAAAAGAAATTGACATCACTGATCTTCCTCATCTTCCAAGAATCGACTATAGAGGGGATTACTTATTAAAATCTGTAATCGATGGTTGGTGGACCGAAAACTATACACAACCACCTTTTATCAGTATAGAAGTCGATCAAGTTGATACGTGTAAGGAAATGGTTAAAAATGGTTTAGGCTATGGTATCTTGTCCAGCAGGACACTTACAGGAATTGAGGATTTATATAAAATTGATTTAATTGATGACCAAGGGAACCCAATATTACGAAAAACGTGGATTTATTATCATGAGGAATCTTTGGAATTGAATGTCGTGAGAGCATTCGTACAATTTATCAAAAGTTTGAATTGGAAAGACATTTAAATAATAGTTTAAGGACAAAGCGCTTAAGCCTTGTCCTTTTTTGTGCCGAAAGAAGGAAACCTATAATAAAGGCTCCTCCTCGGTATTTATTGGTCAATTATTTTCCCTTTTTAACTTGATAAATTTTTCTTTTCATTTCTTTTTCCACTGTTTCAAAAAATTTCTCCAAACTTTTGTTTGCCCCACCCTCTAATAAACGCTTGCCGACCAAAGCAATTTTACCGGTTACCTCCACCTCACCTAAAAAATTTACCTCGGAAGTTCCCTGTACATCATTTATATACAGGTCTGCTTTACCGGACATCTCACCAAACTTTCCTTTTCCCTTCATCACCAAGCGATAATAGGAGGGCGGCTTCTCTATTTCCCGTTGCACTTCAAGTACAATCAAATCTTTTATTGGACCTAGACTCATTTCGATTTCGGCTTGGTAAATTCCATTTAGACTTTCAATGAATGTCCTGCAACCGGGGAGTGAGTTTTTAAGGATCTTTTCATCCTTTATGTATCTCCAAACAATGTTCCTTGGTAAACCGAAAGTATAGTTATATTCGATTTTCAACGCTGTCCCTCCTCTGGTTTCCCTTTATAGAAAATGGTTTTATGACATATTCATATTCATTTTTACAAATAATGGTGCCCACTTATTATTCAGAAATTTTCAAAATCACTACCTGGGTAAACCCTGATCGTAAAGCAGCGTACTATTTATTTAATGTAAATTTCAGTTTATAGAGTCTTATTCAATTGATTTCTTGTATATGTATGGTTTATCTTGGAATTATTACCATCAAAAAAGGCAAAAGGGGATGTTTATGGAACAAGTAAAAAGAAAACAAGGATTTGTAGTTGCAGGATTGCTGCTTTCCATCTTGATGGCTTCAATGGATAATACGATTGTGGCGACGGCGATGGGGACGATAATCGGAGATCTTGGCGGACTTGATAAGTTTATTTGGGTAACATCTGCTTACATGGTGGCAGAAATGGCCGGGATGCCTATTTTTGGGAAGCTCTCTGATATGTTTGGACGGAAACGTTTTTTTATTTTTGGCATCATCCTTTTCATGTTCGGCTCCATATTATGCGGAACGGCGCAAAGCATCGAACAGCTTAGTGTATATAGGGCGATACAGGGAATTGGCGGTGGCGCACTCGTACCGATAACGTTCACCATCATATTTGATAGCTTTTCGCCGGAAAAGCGCGGTAAAATGACCGGATTGTTTGGAGCTGTTTTCGGGTTATCCAGCATCTTCGGACCGCTGCTCGGCGCCTACATCACTGATAATATCAGCTGGCACTGGATCTTCTATATCAATCTTCCATTAGGGATTATCTCTCTTATTCTCATTGCACTCTTTTACAAAGAGTCCCTTGAACATCGGAAGCAGAAAATCGATTGGCTCGGGGCTGTAACACTGGTGGGAGCAGTTGTCTGCCTGATGTTCGCTCTTGAGCTGGGGGGAAATAAATACAATTGGAATTCCGGGATCATCCTTAGTTTGTTCGCCGGATTTGCCGTCTTATTTTTAGCGTTTATTTTTGCGGAAAGAAAAGCAAAGGATCCTGTTATTTCGTTTCCGATGTTTAAAGACCGTTTGTTCGCTTCGAGCACGATAGTAGGTCTGCTTTACGGAATTGCCTTTATTGTCGGTTCCGTTTATATTCCGATTTTCATTCAGGGAGTTACGGGCGGAACGGCAACTAACTCGGGAATGATTTTGCTCCCGATGATGCTCGGTGTCGTGGTATCGGCGCAGACGGGTGCCATAAGCGCTTCCAAGTTGGGCTACCGAAAGGTTATGCTTGTGTTTGCCGTTATTTTCCTGATTGGGATTTACTTGTTAAGTACCATCACAGCAGAAACAACCAGGACTACTGTTACGTTGTATATGATTATTGTCGGTTTAGGTACCGGCGCCTCATTTTCAGTTCTCAATATGTCTGCCATTCACAACATTGGACCGGAACGCCGGGGATCCGCCAATTCAACTGTTTCGTTCGTTCGCCAGCTTGGTATGACCATCGGGATCACGATTTACGGAATCATTCAGCGCAATGTTTTTTCCGATAAATTAAAGGAAACCTTTAAAGGTGCCGGTCAAATGTTTCATGGCGGCCCCCAAAGTGACCCGCGTGCACTGTTGTCCGAACAGGCGCGGGCCCATATACCAAAGCCTATTCTTGATAGAATTATTGATGACCTTGCGAGTTCCATTGGCTATACCTTTACATGGGCTCTCATTCCGGCCACACTCGTTCTTATTTTTGTATTCGGTTTAACAAATGACCGGCTATCAGGAGGAGAACAAGGGAAAAGAAAAGTACCAAGGAAATCGCTAAATCCTCAATAAATATGATGAAAATTTTTAAAGTAAGGATCCCAACTAATCCCTCATGAAACGCTTCATGAGGCCCTTTTTTGTCTTTTCGATTAGATTTCGGGATCCATGAGCGCTTCATGATGACCGTTTTGGTCTTTCCTTTTGGATTTTGGATTTCATGAGCGCTTCATGATGACCGTTTTGGTCTTTCCTTTTGGATTTTGGACTTCATGAGCTCTTCATGATGACCGTTTTGGTCTTTCCTTTTGGATTTTGGGCTCCATGAGCGCTTCATGATGACCGTTTTGGTCTTTCCTTTTGGATTTTGGGCTCCATGAGCGCTTCATGATGACCGTTTTGGTCTTTCCTATTATATTTTGGGCTCCATAAGCTTTTCATGATGACCGTTTTTGTCTTTCCTATTGGACTTTGGGCTCCATGAGCTCTTCAAGGACTACCTTCTTCGCTAAAAAAAGCTTGTAGATTTATCCTTGACGGACTTCTTCTACAAGCTTTTTCATATTGCTATTTTAATGCCGGTATTAAGACATCCGCTTTCGGGGAACCGATACCGGTGACTAAATCATAACCTGCTTGCGAGAAAAATCCCCCGTTGTTTCCTGTAATAATATCGTGATAATTATTGACGTATCCGCTTGAGTTTGTTGTTCCTGCAATCGTGAACAGCTGGGCAATTGTATTATAGCTCGTCAAAGGAGTCGTACGCCCTTGATCTGCCAGGGCTATTAAAGCCGCCCAGCATGGAGACCCAAAGCTCGTTCCGCCCACTTGAAACCAACCTTTTTGTCCGCTTTCGAGTGTGCTGTCATAAACGGCTACTCCGGTATTTGGATCAGCATTCCACGCTACATCAGGTGCACCGAGATGTGTACCCACAACACTTTGCCAAATATCTTCGTAAATTGGTCTCGATTCATAGGAGCTTGTGCCGCCGCCCGAACCTGACCAGGCACTCTCGCCAAGGTAGGTCCCCGTCGAATCAAGCTGGAGATTTGTTCCGCCTACAGACAACACATATGGAGACGATGCCGGCCAGGACATTCCGGCACCATTATCTCCGGAGGAAGCGACGTATACGATACCGTTATGTTGAAAATGTGAATCATAACTAGCCTCGCTAGAGAACTCAGACCCGCCCCAGCTGTTTGAAATGACCTGGGCTCCATGAGAGGTTGCGTAATCTTCCGCTGCAAGCAAATTGGAAATCGATGCTGATTTTGCGACAACCAGCAGGATTTTTGCCTGCGGTGCAACCGCATGTGCCCACTCCACATCCAGCGCAGTCTCGAGCGCCCAGCCGCCATCCGTTCTGCCAGGTTTGCCGTTCGGATAGGCGACCGTTAAGCTTGCCGCAGGTAGACCGAACTGATTATTAAACACTTGGAGATCGTTGGCAATTGTCGGGCTTCCATAGGCATCGACAATCGCAATTGTTTGTCCGGAGCCGGTGGCAGCCAATCGATCCAACCCGTATGCTTTTTTAATCATTGATGGTGTGTAACCGTTTTGATAGGTTGGTGTGGCGCCGTTATTCTTAATATGAATAGGTGGATTTGCATCTTTAAGCTTTTCCTGCGGTGAAAAACCAGCCGTAGGTAAAAGGCAGAGAACAGCAGAACACATTATTGAAAGATTACGCACAATTTTTTTCATATAAGACCCCTTTCTTAAAAATTTACTATTATAATTCTATTCACTCAATAGTAAAAAATCACTTTCATAAACCAAAATTGAATTTCGCTATCTTATTATGGAAACTAGTATTTAACCTCTAATTTTTCCGTTTCAATCATTCTTTTTATATATTTATATTCTTTCTGATCAAGAATATCTATTTCATTGTTTGTTGCAAGTAAAATTTGATCTCTGCACTTGGAGATTCTTTGGATCATCGGATGGATAGTGAGGCTTGATAGATTTACAAAGTCATACAAGTCTGTTAAACAAGCAGGTAATTTATAGCCCTTATTGCTGCTTGCAATTAATAACCCCTGATCACGCAGCTTGGAAACAATCGTGGATCGAAAATAATGTTGATTGATTTTGATATCGCGAATAGCATTAAGATTATCTAAAATTTCTTGCGTGTAAACATATTCATCCGGATTTTCTTTCAGATTAAATAAAAGAAACTTTAGAAAATCAATTCGAATTTTGTCTTCATCATCTTCACTTTTTCTGTTTTTATCAATATATTGATAGGTCAAATTTACAGCTTGTTTGATAATAATCCCGTCGTACTTAGAGTCAGACTTCTCTGATTTGTATTCATATAAAAATTGTTTATAGTCATATGGCCATTGATGGATGCCGATTATTTTATCTTTTATGATTTGATAAAAAGAGCGATAATGTTCCGAATAAAATGTTCGATCATAACCTTGAGCAATTGTACCGGCCATAAGCTCAGCCAATTGGAGAATGATAGTGGATTGACTTTGATTGAATCCAAATAATGAATAATTAAATAAATCCGGTATACTCGTTGTCATTACATAATTTTTAAATTCGTGCATAAACTCTTTTGTTTCATGTTCGTCTGCGACTAGATCAAGTTGATCAAATGTACGGTATAAATCATCATAGACTAATCGATTTACATATTTAAAAAATGTTTTTTTAAACGTTATGCCGCTATCTTCTCTTATTTTTCTTTTATCAATGACATACGCGTATACCGTAAAAGGTAAATCCTTAAGCTCATTTAATAGTTGTATTTTCAGATGATGATTATTTTCGATTTCTCTGGATTTCATTTCTTCGGTGTGAAAGAATTTTTCTCTAATGATTTCTAATTTTTGCTCTAAAAACTCTTTATTCGACTCTTTTACGAGAATAGAAACGATTATAAAGTGGGTTGATACATCCTGTTTGTCAAAATCAAAACCATAATTCCCATACTCATCAATAAAAGCATATTGTATTTCGTTCAATACTCCCACCTCACCCAAAGAAATAAGTTTTATCTTTATATACTTATTTCAACAAATTTTTTTCCATACCTTTAAAAAAGTTATTTTTTACCTAATAAATTAAAGAAGTGAAAGGATTTTGGTGAAGTAATAGAGGAATCAAAATAGTTATTTGCATAATTTAGCCCTGTTGTTGAACTTTGTTGTTCCTAATTACATATGATATTTCAACGATTGTAAGGAAAGGAGTGCTAGAAAATTAATAAAATTGCTAGTTGTATTTTCGTAACCGGCTGTGCAGGCTTTATCGGATTCCATCTTTCCCGGCGTTTGTTAGATGAAGGCATCCAAGTACTTGGCATTGATAATATCAATGACTACTATGATAAGAACTTAAAATTTGATAGATTAAGTATTCTAAAGAAGTACCCGAATTTTAGTTTTGTAAGAGGTTCTATCGACAACCTTGAATTAGTAGAAAGTCTCTTTGAACAATTTACGATAGACATTGTTGTTAATTTAGCAGCTCAGCCCGGTGTACGATACAGTTTGAAGAATCCCCAAACGTATATAAAATCAAATCTTGTTGGATTTGCAAATATTTTAGAGTGTTGTAAAAAACATCAAATCAAACACCTTCTATATGCCTCATCCAGTTCAGTTTATGGAAATAATGAACAAATTCCATCTTCAGTTAATGACCGGGTAGATCATCCGATTAGTTTATATGCTGCTACAAAAAAAGCCAATGAGTTAATGGCGTATACGTATAGCCACATATATGAACTGCCTACAACCGGTTTGCGATTTTTTACCGTTTACGGCCCATGGGGCAGACCGGATATGGCAATGATGAAATTCTCAAATGCCCTTTTAAATCAGCAGCCTATAGAGATATATAATTATGGAAATATGAAAAGGGACTTTACTTATATTGATGATGTAATCGAATCCGTTTTTCGGTTAATAAAAAAAGGGCCGCCTGAAGAATCAGTTTCTTTTTATAAAATCTATAATATAGGTAATCATTACCCTGTTGACTTACATTATTTCATCCAGCTGCTCGAAAAGGAATTTGGTAAAAAGGCTGTGTTGAAATTATTACCATTGCAGCCCGGGGAAGTTCTGGAAACCTATGCGGATATAGGAGAATTAGTAAATGATATTAACTATAAACCTATTACATCCATTGAAGAAGGGATCTCAAAGTTTGTTAAATGGTTTAAAGATTACAAAAATATTCAGTAAAATCCTCAAGTTTCAAAAATCAATTGACCGTAAAATAAAAACCACCAACCATTTAGTTACGGAAATGGTTAGTGGTTTGTTTTTTTATCAGGTTCTTTTCTAAAATTGAAAATCATCATGATCATTCAGGTTGATTTTGGCCATACAGCTGTTCATAAATTTCTTCAATCTCCTCGCCTGTTAGATCGCCCCGCTTCAACAATTCCTTCGCAATTGAGTGGACGAAGTCTGCGTTGTCGAGTACAAGCTTCTTTACTTTCGTCATCTCATCCTTTAGCAGGACGTTAATCTTTGAACGGAGTGATCTGAGTCCTTCAGATTGAGAGCCAACTGAAAGCCAGCTAAATAGCTCATCACCCATTCCGACCGCACCAAGGTAAGCACCTGCTAACAGCGTTGCCTGCCTCAGGTCAGAAGTGACCCCGTTTAATTTCTTCCCAAGGAACTCTTCCTCCACTGCCCGGGCAGCCAGACAGACTTGAATCTCCGCCAAAATTTCACTGTCGCTCCGATTGTATCTCTCGTGTGTTGGCTTTGTGGCAGCGAGACCAAGAGCACCTCCCCGGCGAATAATTGTTACCTTCCAAACACGTTCGTGCGGCTTCAACAGGTACTGTGCCACCGCATGGCCGGCTTCATGGTATGCGACGTTCCGCTTCTCATCCTCACTCATGGAGCGAAGCGGCTGTTTAAGTCCCCACTCATAGGTTTCCATAGCGGCTCGGAAGTCCTCGTAGTTGGAAACCTGAGCGCCCCGCTGATGAGCAATGACAACCGACTCATTTACGATATGTTTAATCTGCGCAGGACTGTAGCCAATCGTGTCGAGTGCCGCTTTCTCGGGAGTTAAAGTTGCATCCCGCTTCACTTTCTTAAGGTAGTATTGGAAAACGTCCACCCGGCCATCATAATCCGGCGTATCAACCCATAGCTTGCGGTCGAAACGGCCGGGTCGGAGCAGAGCCTGATCAAGTACGTCCGGAAGGTTGGTCGCGCCAATTGTCAGGACAGCAGGCCGCTCTGCCTTCTTTTTCCGCAGTCCGAGCGATCGTAGCAGCTTGGCAAACCAGTTGTTGTCAATGTTCGGCGGATCCATTTGCAGGAGCAGCTCGTTGAGGAGACCTGAGCCGCCCATGCCCATTAAGCCCCCCATCATACCTCCTCCTGCGCCTCCTGCCTGCCGACTCATACCGATGGCATCGATTTCGTCAATGAAAATGATGCAGGCGCCGTACACTTTCGCCAGCTTCCTTGCCTTCTTATAGATACCCATCACTTTAAGATTGCCGACACCGAAGAACATGTTTTGAAAGCTTGGTGCAGAGGCATATGCAAAGGGCACCTGTGCTTCATTGGCAATTACCTGGGCCAGATAGGACTTGCCGGTGCCGGGAGGTCCACAGAGTAACAATCCCCGTATTGCCTCGCCCCCCATCTCCTTAAACTCTTTAACGCCCTTAAGTAGGATGACGATTCGTTCGGCATTTTCAACGATCTCGGGATTCCCCCTGTAATCATCCCAGGTGGAGCCGGTTTCACCCGGTAAAATCCAATATGTGCGCCCACGGGCCAGGAACCAAAAAAGAGCAACAAATTGAATAATCATGAACAACATGGCGAATAGCAGCTGCAGCAAAAGACTGGCAATACTCAACGCAATATTCCAAGCTGTCGGTCCTCCAGTCCACAACAGCACGCCGATAAAGACGAGGATTGCTGACCAGAGCAGGAATTTACGCCACTTGATCCAATGATATGCCCTCATGGACTCACTCCCTATACAGATTTTGACTATTCGAATGAATTTCACGAATTTAAACATTGTAAGTATTACTCTTTAAATGGAGAGGAAAAGCCTTTTGATAATAAAATAGAAGATTTTTTTCTGACGAAGAGGAGACCAAAAGAGGCAGTGTAAATGATACCGGTTATAATTGAGTCAACTTAGGTACAGACTACCCTTGTTGATGTCATAATCTGTATTTGGCTTTACCTGATTTGCAAATAATTTAGTGCCTTTTCTTATCGAAAAAACGTATAAAATTGCCTTTTCCCAATTTTTATTCCCGGTTTCTTATTTTAGAACTGATGTATAGTAGATCTAACCTATTTTTAATTTAACCTTCGTCAATCAAAACCGAATCAACCTTTTTATCAAAAGGATGAACTTAAAAGAACAAAAGGCGCAAGCGCCCGGTTAGCGGCGTATGGACTGGAGCGCTTCGACTGAGATAAAGAAAACACGGAGAGCGTTAGCGATCCGATGTTGACTTATCGTAGGGAGAAGAGCGAAGTCCACTAGCCGCTGGGCGCTGGAGCTGGATTCAGATAACTTTTTCAAGTTATCCACACCAAATTATTTTATAATTTCCTAAACAACAAAAAAAGAGAGCTTAGGCTCTCCATTTAGTTATGATTCCAACTATATAATTCCAAATTACAGCTAAACCACCAATATAGTAAAATACTAATAATATCCAGCCTGTAGGATCAATTGCCATGATGTTCAATAAGAATAATAATGGGAATACATAATATAATATATCTTTCAGGTAATCTAAGACCATGCTCGGTGAAAATGACTTTGTCACCAGCGATTTAAAGAGACCTACAATAAAATCCAGCATCATGAGCCCCAAAACAGCCCACATCGTGTAGAGAATCCAACCGTCTATGTTGTTCCCCCCCTTTCTTTTTGTACTTTATTTTATGCGGCTGTTGACCATTTTGCTTGTTCTTTTTAATTCAATTTTCATTTTATTTCGAACTTTATAACAAAAAGCAAAATGATAGTTCCAAATAAAGAAAACTCAGATTGTCGAGAGAAAGGGTATTTTTCTCTGCAATTTTTTATTTTGTCAGAATCTAATTTTGTCAGAATCTAAATACCAAATTTATTGATTCTCCCTGCTAATGTGCCTGTTGATTACCGCTCCGGGCACTCGCTTTCCGCGGGGAGGTCCTGGAGCCTCCTCGGCGCTTTTGGCGCCTGTGGGGTCTCCAGTGACCTCTTTATCCCGCAGGAGTCGAGTGCCCTCCGCTCCAATCAACAGGGAGGCAAATCAACCTAAAGTATTGCAACACACTTTTTCTAACCTTGCTAAGTGTATTGCAATCTTTTTTATATTTTGGCAGGCTGCAGTTAGAAGAGCCTGTTCACTTGCATTCTTCAATCCCCGTAACCGGCAGTAGCGAAGCCCGTGCAGCTCTTTTGAGTCTGCGAAGCTTCGCTCAATTTTTTCCTTTCTAAATTTATAAAGCATTTTTCCCGATTTAGATAAGCGATTTAACCTTACCTTTTCCTTGTGCTCCTCCCATTCATGTCGTGTTACCACTTTTACCTTATTTTTTGACCGTGTACATTTCCAGGAGTAACAAATACATCAGTAATAATGTTAAATTTCATATCAGTAGTCCGGTGATCGAGATAACAGAACATTTCCTGCTTATTTTCACGGGACATAAAACCACATTAAGGGTCTGTTGTACTGACTCTAATTTCCTTAATCTCTTTTACTTCCTCCTCTTCTTTTAATGGCTTTTTTCCGTGTTTAATTCTATCCTCTTCTATTGCCTTGTTTAAGTCTTCAAAATATTCCCGAGTATCAGCTTCCACTTCTTGTTTTGTATACTTATTTTTATTTGCATTTGCCTTTAAATGAGTTGAATCCGTAAATAAAACACGACCGACCACCATCTTGTGACTCATTGCAAGAAGAACAATCTCATCAAAAATCTCCTAAAAAATATTTGTATCCTTATAACGGTGTTGACGATTCCAGCTAATCGTAGAGTGATGAGGTACTAGATCCTTGAATTTTACATTGAATTCACCACTAATTTTTTTATTTATTAGTTGAACTGAAGGTCTTTATTGAAAACACTCTGTTGATTGGCGCGGAAGGCACGAAGACTCCTGCGGGAGTACGGGGCAGGGGAGACCCCGCAGGAGCGAAGCGACGAGGAGGCTTCCCGGCACGCCCGCGGAAAGCGAAGTGCCGGGAGCGCCAATCAACAGACAGGTTGAAACCGATATACTAATAATATTGTAACAAATTAACGCAGTGAATCATTAAAGTGATTGAAATAAAATAAGAGGCTGCCGAGGGTTTTTCGACAGACTCGCCGATTGGCGAGCCTCTATTTGCTCAAAAAAGGGTAGAAATCTCAAGAAAAGATTTCTACCCTTTTTCAATTAAATAAAATTTTAGCTTAACCCATACTCTTTAATCTTATTGTATAGTGTTCCTCTTGATATACCGAGTAAATTGGCTGCAGCACTCTTGTTTCCATACGTTTTACGTAAAGCTTCTTCAATCATCACTAACTCTTCTTTTTTAGGACCCGGTTCCTTTTGTGCGGTTCCGTCTCCGCTTTGGTCTTCGCCAGGATTAAGGGAATAAGCGTCAATTATATTTTTGGGAAGATGATTGAGTGTAATACAAATTTCATTATTAAGAAGGATAAAACGTTCTACGATATTTCGGAGCTCACGGACATTTCCCGGCCAATTATAGTTCATTAATGCATTCATAGCACTCGAATCAATTTTTGGAATCGGTTTCTTATACTTAGAACTGAATTCTTGCACAAATTGTTGAACGAGTTTAATAATATCCTCTGTTCTTTTGTGTAAAGGGGGAATATCGATATTTATTACAGTTATATGGTAATAAAGATTTTCGTTAAATTTCCCTTCCTTAACTAATTCTTCTAATGAACGGGAAGTAGAGGCAATAACACGTACCTGTGTTGTAATCAATTCAGTTCCGCCTACACGATAAAATGAATGGTGTACCAAGAAGTTTAGGAATTTTTCTTGTATATCGAGTGCCATTTTGTCAATTTCTTCGACAAACAACGTTCCATTACACGCCTGTTCAATTTTCCCGGCTTGTCCAATCTTCTTATCGGATGTAAAAACCCCTTCTTGGTATCCGAATAATTCAGCCTCTAAAAGGCCTGAAGGAATTGCTGAACAATTAATAGAGACAAAAGGTCCGGAGTTTTTTGAACCGCCGTAATGGATAGCTTGTGCCAACATCTCTTTTCCTGAACCGGGTTCTCCGGTTAAAAGAACGGGGATATCCGCATAAGCGACTTTTTGTGCAATTTGAACTGCTTGTTGAATTTCTGAATTAACCCCAATGATTGAAGCAAAAGGTTTTTCTTGATGAATAAGCAACGGTACCGATGAGTCAAGTTCTTCATTTAAGCGGACAATCCCGGTAATATCGCGTTCAGTAGCGATACCCCCAATAATTTTATTATCTTTTATAATTGGAGAAGCATTTATCAGTACGTGAGTCTCGTTATTGGGGCGATGATAAGCCCCGCGAACACTGCGTCCCTCATTTAAAATACGGTGCAATAAAACAGAGTCCGCATGAAAATGCTCACCAATCTTTTGCCCGAGGATATTTTCGCGTGGAATCTTATATGTTCCCTCAGCTACAGTATTCCAGCAAATAACATTACCTTCTTGATCTACAGCTGTGACTGCATCATTAATTGTTTCTGCCAATGTGTAAAAGTAAGCGGATAACTTTTTATTTTCCGTATCAAGCTGCTGAATCCATTGATTAGCTGTTATAATCCCGATAATTTCTTCTTTTTCTATACCCTTAATCAAGACCGGCCGAATCCAATCTGTTTTTATTGCAGTGAGTTCAACAATTGTAGAAACAGTTGAAGGTAGCCAATTTACTTTTTTAATCCAATTGATTACAGGTAGTGAACCATCATCTAATGCTGTCAAGTAACATTCACTTTTTGTAATAATATAGTATGCGCTCCCTGAAACAACAACAAAATCATATTCTGTGAGTTTGTTGTTTATATGGATTAAAGGTGTATGTGGGTCAACTAAAATAAAGGAGTTATCCAAATGGATCTGCTCATGTTGAATAAAATAACCCCCTTTCACACTTTTTCTTTATTGTATCATAATTTATACAGTATCCTCTAGTGAAAAGGGGTAATATACAAATGTGTTTAAATAATAAATAAACAGTTTTAATACAATTCAAAAAGTGATTGTTTTCTCCTACATAAAAATGAAATTTCCACCATTCAAAATACTTTCATCATTCACTTCCTGTGATTAACAGGTCATCTTTTACCTTTATCAATAAAGTTTCATTGGTAATACTTTGCTTTTCTATTACTTCTAGTGAAACAACATGGCCACTTACACCTGCTCTGACTTCTACTAAATCGTTATCCGTTGTATGAATTAACATTAACTTTTCCCACTCATACACATAAGAATCCCGGCTAACAAATAGGGTTTCGATTTTTCCGCAACAAGGACTATAAATTGCTTCTATAACTTCTTTCAATATTCAAACCTCTCTTTCAAGCATATAATCAACTGTTTTTAATCCAATAAAATAAAAGAGAAAAAAACAATTTAGCATAGACATTGTCTTTTTCTCTTTTTATTATCGTTCCATCACTTACTTGGAGAAGAGTCCCTTAAGAGCAAAAGCTACATTCTGTGGTCTTTCTGCCAACCGGCGCATAAAATAGCCAAACCAATCATTGCCAAAAGGAATGTAAACGCGCATTTTGTACCCCTCCTGAACCAAACTAAGTTGTATGTCTGTTCTAAATCCATATAACATCTGAAATTCAAATTGATCTCTTGATATATTATTTTTTCGGGTAAATTCTTTTACTCTGGCAATAATATGGTGATCATGGGAAGCAATTGCCGTGTAGCTTCCGCTCAACAGATGCTCTTCAATGATTCTTATATAATTTTCATCTACCTTTTCTTTCTCTTGAAAAGCGACATCAGAAGATTCTTTATAAGCACCTTTGACTAGACGAAGAGGAATCCCTTTTAACTCTTTCACGTCCTGGTGAGCCCGAAATAAATAGGCCTGAATAACGGTTCCTACATTATCATAGGTTTGGCGTAATTCTCTCAGGATATCTAACGTGATTTGACAATGGGCATGATCTTCCATATCGATTCGGACAAAATTATTGTGTTTTTTTGCTGTATCAAGAATTCGACACATGTTTCCCACGCAAAAATCCCGGTCAATATCCAGCCCCAGTTGGGTCATTTTAACAGATAAATTACTATTTACTCCGGCTTTTGCAATGGCTTCTAACGTTTTCACATTATATTCTGTCGCTTCCGTTGCTTCTTCTCTACTTGAAACAAATTCCCCTAAATGATCCAGTGTACAAATCAAACCTTTTTTATTTAATTCTTGAACTTTTTTTACGGCACTCTCGATCGTATCTCCCGCTACAACTTGAGAAGCTCCAAATCGAAGGCCCCATTTTTTCGCAGCCTTATTTAATCCTTTACTTTGGGAAGCGAAAAGAAAAACATTTTTTGAAACCTCTGCTAACATGGATGATCCCCTCCTAGATTTATGTTCTTGAACCTGAATTTAATGGGCAACTTGAAAAAGTTGCCCATTAAATTCTTAAAGTGTTTTGCTAGTTGTTTTCGCTTGCATGTGAAGAATAAGGTAATCAGGCCCTCCTGCCTTCGAGTCCGTTCCTGACATATTAAACCCTCCAAACGGTTGGTACCCAACAATTGCTCCCGTACAACCGCGATTGAAATAAAGATTTCCTACATGGAATTCTTCTTGTGCACGCTCAATATGGTCATTATTGTTTGTAATTAAAGCACCGGTTAAGCCATAATCCGTGTTGTTTGCAATTTCCAGCATATGATCAAAATTACGCGCCTTACAAACAGCGAGAACCGGCCCAAAGATTTCTTCCTGCATGAGACGTGCTTTTTCGTCCACATCAGCAATGATGGTTGGTTGTATAAAGTACCCTTTGGAGTCGTCCCCTTCTCCGCCCGTCATTAATTTGCCTTCTTCTTTACCAATTTCGATATAGTTCATGATTTTATTGAAAGACGACTGGCTAATCACCGGTCCCATATAGGTATTTACATCTTCTGGACTGCCAACGGTTAATGTTTTGGTTAATGCTACTGCCTTTTCTAAAACTTCATCATAAACATCTTGGTGTATCACTGCACGGGAACCGGCCGAACATTTTTGTCCGGAGAATCCAAAAGCAGAGTAAACAATCGAAGATGCCGCTAAATCCAAATCCGCGTCTTTATCGACAACAACTGTATCTTTTCCACCCATTTCGGCGATCACACGCTTTAACCAAATTTGACCCGGATGTACTTTTGCTGCTCTTTCATAAATGCGGCAGCCAATCTCACGGGAACCTGTGAAGGAAATGAAGCGGGTTTTCGGATGGTCAACAAGGTAATCACCTATTTCCGCACCTTCTCCCGGAATATAGTTAAGCACACCTTGAGGAAGACCTGCTTCTTCCATGACTTCCACGAACTTTGCCGCCACTACCGGTGTATTGTCTGATGGTTTAAGAAGGACGGTGTTTCCCGCTACTATAGCTGCCGTTACCGTTCCTGCCATGATGGCTAACGGGAAGTTAAACGGTGAAATAATAACGCCTACGCCAAGTGGTATGTATGAATACTTGTTACTTTCCCCCTCCCGGCTTTTTACCGGTACTCCATCCTTTAATTGCATCATCTGACGGGCATAGAATTCAAGAAAGTCAATGGCTTCTGCTGTATCCGCATCAGCTTCTTTCCAAGGTTTCCCGGCCTCTTTGACAAGGTAACCGGAGAATTCATGTTTGCGACGGCGAATGATTGCCGCTGCACGGAATAAAATGCTTGCCCGTTCTTCCGGATCTTGCTTTTTCCATATTTCGAAGGTAGAAAGTGCGACTTGCATCGCTTTTTCAGCTAATTCTTTATTAGCTTTAGAAACAAAACCAATGACTTCTGCCTTATCACTCGGGTTAATCGAGATAGTCTGTTTATCGGTTTTAATGCGGTCCCCTCCGATAACAAGTGGATACTCTTGGCCTAATTGTGACTGGACTAATTTTAAAGCTTCTTCAAATGCATGTTTATTTTCATCTATTGTAAAATTGGTAAATGGTTCATGTTTGTATGGTTTAATTGTGTTCTTATATTCTGTGATCATGCGATTCTCTCCCTTTTGAAAAATAATAATTTTTTTCTTTGAATAAATTGCGTTCCTAAAATATCTCCCTCTTTTTCTATTATCCGAAAATTTTTAATATATGTAATTTTCGGATTTGCTATAAATGTATTATAAATGATTTTTAACACTTTTGTATATATATATTTAAAAAAATTTTATTTTCTACAACAAATTTGTTCAACGTAATTAATAAATGGACATTTTTGTTCATGAAACAAGTCGATTTTATAATTTTGAGATCTAAAACCCGATGGATCGTTAGAACTTGGTAGGTTCCCTCTTTTTGAGGTGTGCATAAAAAAACCTCGAATTCTATTAAAATTCGAGGTTTTTTTAACAATATACTAGATTTTTTTCACCTTTTCGTTGTAATGAAGATTCATTTGTTTCTTTTTCTCTGGAAATACATTAGTTGATCTTTTATTCCTGAAAGCAAAGAATGAACCAACAACAAACACAGCAATGAGTACCGTTAAATAGAATTGTGAACGTAGTGAATCAATAAATGCCATCATAATAAAAACAGTAGTGATTGCAAGTATAGTAGCGTATGTCAAATAAGGAAATAACCACATTTTTATTTTCAGTGCTTCAGGTTTTTCTTTTTCATATTTTCTTCTCAGACGCAGTTGGGAGAAGGCAATCACTAGATAAACAAGAAGTGCTACACCTCCGGAAGCATTAACTAAAAAGAGAAATATCTTATCAGGAGATAGGTAATTAAAACCAACACTAATATAAGAAATAACCGTACATCCTAAGATAGCATAAATTGGTACTCCCTTCTTGCTTACCTTTAAAAACAAACGGGGAGCGTCACCACTTTGGGACATAGCGAACAACATACGCGAGCTCGTATAAAGACCTGAATTCAAGCAGGAAAGGACAGCTGTCAGAACAATAAAGTTCATGATTTGAGCCGCAGCCGGTATTTTAACAAGCTCAAGTACGGAAACAAAGGGATTTTTCAATAGAGTATGAGAATCCCATGGGAGAATTGTAACTAGCACTAAAATGGAACCTATATAAAAAAGTAGGATTCGATAAATAACGCTGTTTGTTGCAATAGTAATGGCTTTTTCAGGATGTGGTGTTTCTCCTGCTGCAGTTGCTACAATTTCACTCCCCATAAATGAGAACATAACGAGAGCAATTCCCAAAAATATAGAACTTATTCCATTGGGCATGAATCCTCCCCTATGTAAAAGATTTGAAGTCCCTGGTGAGTGTATCCCCGGTATCAAGCCGAATATTATGGCCCCGCCAAGAATCAAAAATAGGACAATACTTACTACTTTGATAAGAGAGAACCAATACTCGAACTCGCCAAAAGATTTAACAGAATACAAGTTAGTTAGAGTTAATAAAAAGGTAAGGATAAGGCTGACCGACCAAGAAGGCAAAGAAGGGAACCAGAATTGAATAATGTTCGAACCTGCAATTGCTTCAACAGCAATAACTATTACCCAAAAAAACCAGTATAGCCAGCCGATTGTGTATCCGGCCCATGGACCAAGGGCTTCCCGGGCATACGTGGCAAAAGAACCGCTTGATGGATTGACGATTGACATTTCTCCCAGCATCCGCATGACCAAAACCACAAGTAGACCCGCCATCACATAGGCGAAGACCGAAGCCGGTCCTGCAGTGTTAATTAGGGAACCGCTCCCAATAAATAATCCTGCGCCAATGATTCCTCCCAGAGAAATCATGGTAATATGACGAATTTTCAATTCTTTCTTTAACTCCGTTGGATGATGATTCAAATCCTACTCCTCCTCTTAAAATACATAGAATCCAGAAATAACTTTAAAATTTTTTTACCTTTAGAACATAACATATGAAAACGTTTTCAATTACAACTAGAAAATGAAAGTCTATCACTTCCTTTATCTGATTGATTTTTTGGAAATGCAGCGTTACCAAACAATAATTCTAAAAATTTAATATATATACAAAATTCATAATAGTATATACATAGTTTACTCATTTTTGTTCACGTTTGTCAATTAGATAAATTTATATTTAATCATTTAAACAACTTTGTTCAATTTGTAATGTAGTATTTTTAAAAGAATCATTCCGATTCAATTTAATTCTTCATTTCCGGTGACTTGATGGAAAGCCCTGTCCGAACGATGGAAACATGAGGGTTAACGCTGACCTCGAGTTTAGGAAATACCTCAGCCCACTGTTTTTTGTACTGTTCTTTCCATACTTTCGGATTGGTGCGGTATAGGGCATTGCCAAATCCAAATATATCAGAATGAAACTGTTTTTGTGCCCTATTGAGAGCCAATACAATCCTTTTCTTCACATCTAATTCCACCAGTGTTTGTATATATTTTAAAACTTTAGGGTTACCCAAATCTAAATTCGTACCATTTTCAAAGAGATCAACATCCGAATGAATATTCACTTTCATCTTTACCTTGCCTTGCTCCAGAACAGGTATAACCTTTGTCCGTCCTTTCATTAACTTGACGCTGATTTTCCCCCCTCCTTTTTCCTTCGGGACCGTAACTGTAATGTTCCCTTGCTCAATCTCATTGAGAAGCCATAGCACTCCCCGTGTCTCATTGTCATTAATCCACCCTATCAATTTATCCTGACGAAAAACAGCCGTTCCAATAATCGCGGGAACCAACTTAGAATTCTTCCTTCCCTTTTCTTCTCGTCTGACCCCTACTTGAGCCGCTACAGGGGAGACGCCTTCTGTTGTAAGCATACTGATAAAATCCTTTTGTCTGGTCTTTATCCCTACTCCCGTGTTCATCTCCTCCCGAATGGTTTCTGAAGTGTATCGCTCGATGACAGGACTTAATTTCAAAAGGGGGGCAGCTTCTCCCTTGGAAAACAATATAAAGCCACGCAAACGAGCATCCCTTACTCTCGAAAAGAAATCCATAACCGGAAAGACACCCTCTCTTGCTGCCTTTTCCCCAATGATCAAATTCCGGCTATGTGAGAAGAAAAGGCGGCGTGGAAATTTTTCTTGAATTTTCCGGTAAGTGTCCATCACGTTTTCGCCAGTATCTGAAATAACAACAGTCGGTTCCTTATCACTGCTGGATCCTCCGGCCCCAACAGCTCCAAGCAGCTTTGGAATCGCTACCTGAAGCGAGACCCGGAATTTCCCGTCACTCATCTTATCGATAGCTGTAGTGGTTACAATTGCTATATCATTGATCTCCTCCCGGCTCCAACAGCCTGTCAGTAAGAGAATTAATAGGCAATGGATTACTAAAATTCCTTTTTTTCTCATATAGTTACCTTTCCTTCCCATGACTCTGGTTAATTCCTCCGACGGTTCGGACGTGGACGTAATGAAGGATTCATCCGGTTTTGATTCTTTTTCCCGGTTTGATCGGAACGATTCATCATTCCCCACCATGGTGCACGCACATAAATATCCTTCAGACTATTGAAATTCAAAGGTGCCACAGGAGACAAATATGGAACACCAAAAGAGCGAAGCCTTGCCATATGGGTCAAAAGAATCAAACTTGCCACTAAGATTCCATATAACCCCAATACTGCTGCACAGACCATCATGGGAAAACGAAGCATACGAATGGCGATTCCTTGACTGAAGACAGGAAAAATAAAAGAGGATATACCTGTAAGGGAAACAATTATGACCATCGTAGCCGATACAATTCCTGCCTGAACAGCCGCCTGGCCAATAACAAGAGCCCCAACAATACTAACTGCCTGGCCAACAGTCCGCGGCAGACGTACACCTGCCTCCCGCAATCCTTCAAAGGAAATTTCCATTATCAAGGCTTCGACAAAGGCAGGAAAGGGAACGCTTTCCCTTCCGGATGCGATTGTAAGCAAAAGGGTTGTAGGAAGCATTTCTTGGTGATAGGTCGTAATCGCAATATAAAGAGAAGGTAAGAGGAGGGCGCTTACCAACATAATATAGCGAAGCCACCGAATTACCGTTGAAACCATAAAATGCTGATAGTAATCCTCACTAGCTTGGAGCATTTCATAAAAAGTAACCGGTACGAGCAGAGCAAACGGCGTATTATCAATGAGGATCCCAATTTTTCCTTCCAATAAATAAGCCGCTACTTTATCAGGGCGTTCAGTATTGTTCACTTGGGGGAAAACAGAGAAAGGGTTGTCTTCAATAAGTTCTTCGATATACCCGCTTTCTAAGATAGCATCGATGTCGATTCGGCCGATTCTTTCCTGTACCTCTGCAACAAGAGCCGGCTCCGCAATTCCCTCCAGATAGGTAATGACAATATTCGTATTGGATAGCCGCCCCACTTTCATGGCTTCCATTTTAAGCTGTGGGGTTTTTAATTTTCTGCGAATAAGACTGGTATTGGTTCTCAGATTTTCTGTAAAACCTTCTCTGGGGCCACGAATCACCGCTTCCGTAGCGGGTTCCTCGACTGATCTCATTTCCGATGCTTGGGCGCTGATAAAAAGGGCTCGTTTTACTCCCTCCAATAATAAAACGGTTTCTCCGTTCAAAATATGATCAACGACTTCCTTCATCGTCTCACCTATACCCACCTGTGAAACATAGATGACTTGCTCTTGAAGAAACGTCTCCATTTCTTTCAAAGGTATTGTTACGGAATGCGTTGTCCCTTTTCTAAAATCCATTAGGGGTTTTAACACATCAGAATCAATCACCTGGGTATCCACCATGCCATCTAAAAAAATGATCACTCCTTTCTGTATCCCGCCTAACAGAAATTCACGGAACATAATATCGGAGGATCGATTAAAAATTGTTTTCAACTGCTTTAATTCATCCTGTAAATGACCTTTTAGCTCGCTGTATAGTAGATCATCCTTCTGGTGAAATAACGGGTGATTATCGTTTTGATTGAGTTTTACGCTCTTCTTTTTTATCCGGCGCCATATCTTCAATTCCTCACCCCTTCTATTCCTAAAAATTTTTTCTTATTTTAACCAGTTGCAAAAATAACTTTCAAGGTTATACTGAAAAAATTTTGTTTATGCTAATACTAAATGGGATAACAATAAATGGGTTGGGAGGGAGAAAAACCATGGAGAGGATTTCGAATATTCAACTATTTATGCTTACCTTATTATTTCAAATCGGTTCATCGGTAATATTCGGATTTGCTGCTGCAGCCGGGAGTGATGCTTGGCTATCTACTTTAATTAGTACCGGCTTAGGGTCATGCCTTATCATGATGTATCTCATCTTAATGCGGTTTCAGCCGGGACTGACTCTTGTTGAATGGTTTCCTGCCCAGTTTGGCCGTTGGCTCGGTACTCCCATTGCTTGGGTTTATATGCTTCATTTTATATATAACTCAGGGAGGACACTTGGGGATATTAAGGACCTCATTCCGACGACCATTTTGCCCGGTACGCCTAATTGGATCATCCTTGGCGTATTTATGATTGCCATCGTTTATGCGTTATATAGCGGTATTGAGGTAATAGCCCGTCTTGCAGAAATGATTTTACCCGTCATCTTAGTTTTATTTTTAATTGAGATCATCTTAATTTTCGCCTCGAACATAACCGATATCAAGCATTTGCAGCCGATTTTGGGAGGAGGATGGGGGCGTATTTGGAAAGCGGTATGGCCGAGCGGTATCCAACAATCATTTGCGGAAACCCTTGAGTTTGCAATGATCTGGACATTAGTGTTAAATCCTAAACGCATTATGAAAACCACTCTCTTTGCATCGGTTATTTACGGAATTCTCCTTTCCATTTTTGACGCACTGGCTATTCTTACCTTTGGCGAAGGAACCTTTTCAACCAGTACCTATCCCTTATACAGATTAGTCAAAGTCATTTCAGTTGCGGACTTTCTCGAAAACCTGGATGCAGTGGGAATTTTGTATTTTATGGGAACCGCCTTTTTTAAAATAACGATACAAATGTACGGAGTCATTCGGGGAATTCAGCAATTGTTGTACCTTCGAGACAGCAGGTTACTCGTTTTGCCTATAGCGGCTGTTGTCCTTTATTTAGGAATGAGCTTATCCAGTAGCACTGCAGAACATATGTCCACTTTCAAAAACCTTGGTTCCTTCGGATTATTAATTTATTTTGTTTTCCCGAGTCTACTATTAATCGTGGTATGTATTCGCAAGAAAATAGCCAACAGCCCAATGACTAAAAGTGGATGATCGTATCAATTGGAGTTGAATTTGACAATGGAGAAATTTCTTTGGCCTTGGCAGTCAAACGTCATCATTGATTATCCTTGGGTATTTTACGCATTCCTATTTTCCCTGTCTATTCTTTTATCGATCATAACGTGGGTAAAAAAAAAGAGAAGATAGTTTAAACCTATATTCCACTATTCCAAATTAGCCTGTATTCCTAAATACAGTCCGAAAGAAAAGACGATCAAAAAAAATTGATCGTCTTTTTTTATCTTATTTTATTTTCGTCTATTGATTATTTCATTCACCAAATTTTGAGTGGCATCTTGAGTCGACAGATGGCCTTTTTCTATCGCCGTTTGCACATAATTTAAAGCTGATTGTTCCCCATTTTTGAATAGTTGCATTTTGTTTTCAACTACGTTGTTCGGATGTTGATCATTTTCTGTCATGGTAAAAACCTCCAATTATTTTCATTCAACATTTATTATCTTAATGAAATTAGAAAAATATACTCCCTCTAAGTCAGCGAAAAAAAGCTGCCTCCTTTTGGAAACCGCTTCTTTCAGCTTTCAGTTGGTCAGTCATCAAATTTAAATCTTGGTAAACCTTCATCCTCCACTACAGCTTGCTCGTTTTCCACTTTTACTTTTGCTTTTTTTACCGTAAAATAAATGATACCCGCCAATAAGACCGCAAGAATAAGGATAAGGAAAACCATTATTCAACACTTCCTTCCATTAAAAATGTGATCCCATTAGAATATATGACCAATAGTTTGTCATTTTTAATTCAATCAGCAAAAAATTTCTCCCAATTTAAAAAATAATTCTAAAGAACGATTTTTCAACCTTATTCCTGAATGGTCTCTTTAATTATGACATCCATTTCTGTATGGTTTATTGGACTTTAGACATTATGTATAATACTAAAGCCCATCATGATTTGTTTTTAAATCGCAATCCAATTCATTTGCTTCTATATATTTAATCTCTTCCTCTAAATCACTCAATGTCCATTCATATAGATGTTTATTATTTTTTTTATAAACACCCGATTTAATTAGCTTATCAATGAGAAGTTGCCTTTTTTTTCGGACAGCATTTCGAAGTAAATTTTCCATTTACAGATACCTCCCAGATACACTCGGAACCTTCGGAAATAAAAAATCTATGCGACCGTTTTAAAGTTAAGTGCAGGCCTATTGCCAGGTTTAGACCGCCAGTTTTTCAACCTTTTTTTCAAGAAATCCTTTAAAAAATCATTTATCCTTTTTTGTCTTTTATGAGATTTTTTCATCATACGGATCGGCTTTACAGGTTCCTCTGTATTTGTCCTACCGAAAGCCAAAATAGATATTTTTTCTTTCGTGTCTTTACCATTGCTGTAAGACTCATCTAGGATCTCGGCAAGTATAGGAGCCTGCCGATTCCAAAGTGTTTGACATACCATTTCCATTTCTCCTCCTTTATTTTTAGGCTTTGTTAAATTTGCCTGTTGATTTCAACAAAGATCTTTAACAAAGCCTATTTTTAAAAGCCATCCTTTAAGGTTTTTAGTAATGGAAAATTTTCACCTATATTCCTACAAATACCATTTTAACATGCTATTTTTAAGAATCTGTCGATTTATCGAGGATTTACCTACTCTTAAATGAATTGTTAACTTCCCTTAATAAACGAAAAAAAACTGTATTGTTTTCAAACTGTTCATATTAAAAAAAAATACATTGAGAGACATGTCCCTCAATGCATTTTTTTATTAAGTTAAACAACCATTCCACCTCTTTAATAGTCCATTTTACGATAGTATCTTCTGGTCTCTAACGGATGGTTTCTTTCACGTTCTAGGTAAATACTGATTCGGCCGGTTAATGCCCAGTTTACATTGATAGCGAGGTGCTTTCTGAATTCTTCGCTAATTCCTTCTAATGCATAGTCCTTTGTATCAATAATGAAGAGTTCCCTTGTCATTTTTTCCGCGAATCTTTCCACACGCTCCACTAAAGGACGTGTTTCATCTTCTCCTTTAAAGAGGATAACACTTGTATCCTCCTCGACAAGCTCAAGGGTCCCATGGAAAAATTCAGCGGCATGAATGGATTTTGACTTAATCCATTGCATTTCCTCTAAAATACACATCGCATAGGAGTAAGTGTTCCCCCAGAGGTTCCCTGCCCCTACTAACATGTGATATCCTGTATCCTTGTGCTTAATAGCAAATTGTTCAGCGCGTGTATCGAATGCTTCCATCGCATTTAGCATTCCTTTTGGCAGGTCAGCTATTTCCTTTGCAAACTGATCATATTGCGGAAACTCATCATGATTATGAATAAAGCGGAACGTAAGCAGCTGTAAATGGATAAAGAAAGTGTCGAACGAATGTTTTTCGTGACCGGTTGAAACGCAATAATCAACGGTTTCGGCTAATGGCGTGCCGGGAACAGCCACTAACCCAATAGTTGTTGCACCCTTGTCTTTACAAAATTGCGCGGCAGCGACCGTTTCTTTTGTTGTACCTGTTACAGAAGCAAAGATACAAACAGAATCCTTTGTTAGGTGTCGATTGTTCATGACAAGTAATTCAGCCGCTATCTCGGCATGTACTTCTAATGAAGAATTTGACTTAAGAATATATTCAAATGGATACATCATCGCAATCGTGCCGCCGGAGCCAATCAGGAAAATGTTTTTGAATCCTTTTGCAGATATTTTATCCACTACCTTTTCAATTTCCTCTCTCTTCGCCATCGCTTCATTTCCAACTAATTGTAAAAATAAATCAGGATCAAATTTTAACATGATTATACCTCCGAATTTTTAATTTAATAGGTTTTATTTATAAACATTATTGCTTTGAACACAGTTAATTGGGTTTCTATTAGACAATTCCGCGGACTTTGGAGAAAATTCCGCCGGGTTTTTCTTTTATTCCGGTTAAATTAGCCGTAATTCCGCCGATTATAAGCGCATTTCCGCCGGGTTCACCATTTATCCCGCAACGTTCACAATTGCCGGGATCAAGATCCTTCTCACCACTGTTTAATAAGGCACCTTCCACATATACCTTCTTGTACTTAACGGATGGTTGCGCACCTTCGCTAATTCCTCCGCATATTGACGCAACACAGCTTGTATTACGAGTGGAGCAATATAGCCTTTTACACTTTCTGCGATACCTTTTAGGTCAAATTCCTTCGCATCAAGGACAATAATCCGGTCCCCATATTTTTGGGTAAACTCCAATGAACGTTCTTCTAATGGACGGGTCTCGTCTAAACCTAAAAGAAGAATCATCGGTACGTCTTTGTCCAAAATTTCAAATGGTCCATGGAAATATTCTCCTGCATGGATGGCATGGGAATGAATCCATTGCATTTCCATCAGCAGGCAAATGGCAAACCAATAGGCAATTCCAAAGTTGGCTCCGCTCCCCATCGTATAGATCACTTTTTCATCCTTATAGGATTGGCCAAATTCCTTTGCACTCACTAAAGACTTTTCCACTTCCTTTTTTAAAATCGGTCTAAGGTTGTCTAATGAAGAAATGACATCATTAAATTTTTGATTCCCTTCCTTTAAAGAAAGAAGACCAAAAACAAGTTCCAGCATAATGCCGGGTGCCTCATTTACGTAACTCGTGCCTTTCCCATCTTCATAGACAATGACATGTTCAGAAGTTTTTGCAAGTGAAGAGTCGGCATCAAAGGTTAAGGAGACAGCTAATGCCCCTTTTTCCCGAGCAAAGCTGGCTGCCTCTACAGTTTCAGGCGTCTTCCCATAGTGTGAACAAAGAATAACAAGCGATTTTTCATTAAGTTTTCTTGGATCCCGATGCACGAATTCATTTGAGCTATAAAGATCAGAATCTATCGTTTCGCTCTCACGGTCCAGCACATATTTACTTGCATACATGAGTGAGGAAGAACCGCCGCAAGCAACGAAAAAGACACGATCAATTTCCCTTTCCTTTATTACATCCAAAACCTTCTGTACGTCTGTTAACATTTTTATTCCTCCTTTGAATCAATTTGGTATATACCATTTTAACAGCAGTATCTTTAAATGGTATTGAAAGAATCGAATAGGAATTTCAAGCACCCTTTCCCTATTCGATTCGAATCCCTACTTTTATCCTTTTACACTCCCTGCCGATAAACCGCGAACAAATTGTTTTTGGAAAAGGATATAGGCCATAATCATTGGAAGTGCGGCAATCGCCAAACCGGCCAATTGGATCCCAAAGTTTGTGTTCAACTGACTCCGGAGGTTCATAAGACCAACAGGAATCGTTCTTAGGTTATTATCCTCGACAAAAACCAGCGCGAACATGAATTCGTTCCATACACTCATAGCTGTTAATAATGCACAGGAAGCAATGATCGGCTTTCCCATTGGTACAATAATATGCCAATAAACTTTCCAACTATTACACCCATCAATAATCGCCGACTCCTCAAGCTCCCCCGGAATGGAAAGAAAATAGGATCTCATTAAGAAAATCGCAAAGGGCAATTGAAACGCTACATACGGAAGGATTAACGCTCCATATGTATTGTAGAGTCCTATCGCTTGAAGTATTTTGTAAAGTGGGATCAAGCTTACCTGAGGAGCCAGCATTAAACCGCAAAGGACGATGATAAGCAGAAGGTTCTGCCCTTTAAAGTGAAAACGGCTTAGTCCAAAAGCGGCCATTGACCCGAACAGTAGAACAATTATAACGGATGTAACCGTAACCAAAACACTATTCAGGAAAAACTGGCCGATTCCCGCATCCCATGCTGCCTTATAATTCCCCCATAGCCATTCTTTAGGAAGTGACCATGTATTCAAAAAGAAATCACTATTCGATTTTAGTCCACTCAAGGCAAGCCAGATGATCGGATAAATAATAACCAATGAAAAAATACCAAATACTAAAAGGATGACAAATTGGAAGATTCGATTTTTTATCGTCGTCGAAATGCTTACCCTTCCTGTGCGAATTTCCTTTATTTCGTTTGTCTGTAAAATCGGATCATGCTTGATTGTCATCGAATCTTTACACCTCCTGTCCTGATTTTCCTAATTTTATTTGAAGTAAGGATAGAGTAAGTGTAATAACAAAAATAACGGTACCAATTGTGGAGGCGTACCCCATTTCATCATTCCGAAAGGCTGCACGGTAAAGCATCGTACCTAGTACTTCAGTTGAGCGGCCCGGTCCTCCATTAGTCATGATATAAACTTCATCGAATACTTTAAACGCACCAATTACCGTAATAACAGTACCAACAAGAGTCATTTCTTTAATTTGTGGCAGCGTGATGTTAAAAAATGTTTTTATCTTAGAAGCTCCATCAAGCATGGCAGCTTCATAATATTCATATGGTATTTTTTGCATGGCAATTAAGAAGAGCATCGCCATGTATCCTGTATATTGCCATTGGGATACAGCGACTACTGCGTAAATCGCGATCTTACTTTCACCGAGCCATGAATGAGTCCAGCCGGATTGGCCGATGGCTTTTAATGCCCCATTCACTAGACCCACTTCCGGATTATAGATCAGCTGCCATAATAAGCCGACTACCGCTATCGAAATAACGGAAGGGATAAAAAACACGGTCCGGAAAAATGGTTGAAACCTTCTAATTAATTTATCTTCTAAAATCGCGGCAATAATTAAGCCGCCGCCAACCTGAAACACTAGGGAAATAACGGCATACAGTGAATTATTTTTCAGTGCGGTAAAAAAAACGGGATCCTTAAAAAGTCTGCGATAATACTCCAATCCAACAAAAGTTTTCCCCGCCTCAAAAGAATTCCACCGAAAAAAACTGTTATAAAGATTTAATGCAATCGGCAGAAATACAAGTGACAGGATCAGAAGGAGTGCCGGTAAAATATAGAGTATTGCGGTACTTCTATTTCGAAATGTTTTCGTCATCTTTCTCCCTCCAAGGAGGGGGTAAGCAGGTGCTCCTGCCCACCCTTACTCTTTTAGTCCACTTCACTTTGTACTTGTTTCGCTACTTTTTGAACTTCTTTCATGATTTGTTCAGGGGTTTTCGAGCCATCCAGAAGCAATTGGAGATTGGATAAATAAACATCCGCTACTTTAGCGTTGACATCCGTATCCAGCCATTCTGCCATCCCTTCGGCCTTCTTCATGTAATCCACACCTTCAGCCACTTGTTTAAGTGCTGTATCGGGATTTGTTGCTCCATTAATAGGACTTGGCCAGCCAAGTTTTTTTACAAGCTTCAGAGCATTTTCTTTACTGGTTAAGAATTTTAAGAACGCCAATGCTTCTTTTGGGTGCTTTGTTTTTGATGAAACGATAAATCCATCCGGCGCACCTGTAATGTAATTCTGATTTCCTTTACCATCCGCAATGGAAGGCATCGGGAAGAATCCCCAGTTCCCGCTCATTGCTTTTTCAACGTCAGGAAATTCCTCTAATTCGACATACATGATGGCACCTTTTCCGGCAAAGAACAATTGCTTTGCCATATCATGTGTTGTAGAGTTAACATCCTTCATAAAATAACCTTTTTTATTCAAATCCAATAACATTTGCAACGCCTTTACATAGCCCGGATCCGTAAATTCTCCTGACTTTGGATTGTAATCTTTCATCCTCACATCCTGAGCTACCATTTTCTGGTTTAATCCTGTTAAGTAATGGATTGCCGCCCAAGGACTTTGATTCCCAAGTACAATAGGAGTTTCTCCATCCTGTTTCAATGTGTCGAGAACCCGGGTGAATTCATCCCATGTTTTTGGTGCTTGCAGGTGATATTTATCAAAGATTTTCTTGTTGTAGACAAAGAATTTGCCGTTAAAGCGAAGAGGTATTCCGTAATTTTTCCCATCGGAGGTGAAAGGCTGCAGTGATGCCGGGATAAAGCTATTCTTCCAAGCTGCATCTTCATTTAAGTAAGGGGTCAAATCCAAAGCGGCGCCTGCGCGAACGAATTTTCTCGCAAACTCCCCTGACCACGAAAACATGATATCAGGAACGTCGTTTCCGCCAAGGATTACGCGAAGCTTATCTTTGATTGGTTCATCAGCAATAGCTTCCATATTAATCTTGATATTTGGGTTTTTCTGCTCAAACTCTTTTACTACTTCTTCAAAATAGGGGGCGTTTTCCGGCTGAGGCCACTTTTGCAAAAACTTTAATACGACTTTACCGGAAGTATCTTCTTTGGTTGAGGAAGAGCTGGAACATCCGGTAACTACAAGTGCGATTACCAACATTACCGCTAACAAAACCTTTGTTTTCATTCTCATTCATTAACCCTCCTTATTTTCTTAACGTTTCTTTCTCAAAAATAAAATCGATCCACCTCCTATGTTTCTACCAATTGAAAATATTTTTATAGTAAAATTCACTCCCCCAAAATAGGGCTTAGAATGAAATCCCATAACCAAACGCACCATCGACCAGGCATGTTTTTGCAGCAAATTTCGCGCCTTCTTCCAAGCTTCTTTTAATAAGAAGAGCGTCACTTTCATTTTGATTCGCCTTTTTTCCAAGGAGATAATGGATTATAAACGCAGTGAAAAAGGAGTCACCGGCCCCCAATGTATCAACCGGTTTTACAAAGTGCGGCTCCTGGAGGTAAAAAATTTTTCCATCATAAACCATTGATCCACGTGAGCCCATCGTACCGATTGAAAACTTACTGCCATAGGAATTTACGCGTTTTAATAGAGACTCTATTTCGGTCATTTCCAGTTGGCCACATGATAAAAGACTTACATCCACATGTTTGCAAACGCTTTCTAAAATGTGGTCATTATACTCATTCGAAAAATCAAATGATACCAGTATCCCTGTTTCTTTTAATTTATGTAATTCTGTTGCCATCCCGCTGTAGATGCTGCTATGAGCAATTTCAAAGGTTTTAATATATTCCAGATCTTCAGCAGTTAGGATGATTGGATGATCCTTTTGCACGCCAGCATTCCCGCCGATAAATACACGGTCACCTTCCACTAAATCAACAGCTGCGAAGGCATTTTCCCCGGGATACTGTCTGCAATGAGAAATTTCCACGTTCATGCCTCTCAATGTCTTCTTAATATGTTCTGCAGCCCGATCATTTCCAAAAACGCCCAGATAAGCAGAATCTATTCCAAGCTGCTTGGCATAGACACTAAAATTTAAAGCATTTCCACCCGGGTACATCATTTTCTTAAATAGATATTTATCGACTACATTATCGCCAACACCGATTACCTTCATGGTTCATTCCTCCTAAAAAAATCTTTAACTTTTATCGGTATATACCATTTATACTAAACCTGAAATGAATGTAATCATTTCAGAAACAACTCGGAATAAAACTTAACAATATCACTTCTTGTTAATGAAGTAGAAAATTCAATTTCTTGATCATTGGGATCAAAAGCAACAGCTTCCCGAAAAATAACCGGACTTTCAGAGCGAATTCTTAAGAGCTTGCTTTCACTTTCTTCTGAAACTGTGACTTGCATATACTCCTTTGCTTTTACAAGACTAATTCCATATTCACTCTCCAAAATTTGGTATAATGAATTGAAATTGGTTATTAAATTGTCGATATTTGGACAATACCGTTCCGGAATAAAGGATTCTTCAATGGAGATTGGCATCTCATTCACCAGCCGCAAACGTTTAATGGCAACCATTTTTTCCCCTACCGCAACCTTCAATTTATCAGCTAAAATAGCTTTTGCTTCAATCTTTCTGATTGAAAGAACCTGTGTACTTGGTTTTAACCCTTTTCCCAACATGGAGTTTGTAAAACTATTAAATGTTATAAAATCCATTTCAATTTTATTATTAGAAATAAAGGTTCCGGCACCTACCCGCCGCTCCACTACTCCTTCCCGCTCTAAAATGGACAACGTATGTCTCGCTGTCATTCGGCTTATTCCAAACTGAACGGCCAGTTCCCGTTCTGATGGGAGCTTATCCCCATGGTTTAATTTACCACTTTCAACGTCTTCTAAAATTTTGTCCTTTAACTGTTTATAAAATGGGGGTGCTTCTTCATCTCTAAACATTTTACTCATTTCATATACGTCTCCTATTTCAAACTGGGATACAAGCTTAATTATATATGAAAATAATGTTTCCTGTGGTAAATTGTATGATCATTTTACAGTTAATGGTATATACCATTTTGTTTATTTTTAATGAAAACTGCAATGAAGGTATGTAAATCACGAAGATATATGTAGGAAAGATATGGCGCTCCACTAAAATTAAAACGCTTTCAAAAGTTTTCAGGATAGAAGTTCATAACAACGATTATTATTTATAACACAAAATTTATGATTACTATTAAAATAGTTTAAATTTTCTGTCTTGTCAATGCATTTTCAAAATTTCTTTGCATTTTTATTTCATTTAGGCTAGTAAACGAAAAAATTGAGCAGCTCGAAAAGGGAGACTGCCCGTCATTGTTTATTCCTTATTTTCAACTCAGGCGCTAGCGAAAACAATTAATTCCCTTTAGAAAATCAGCTTTTCCGTTACTTTTTCGGGAAACCATGATATTTTTTCTGACAGTTTTACGACTTCCCCAATGACAATCATTGCCGGATTCGAAATCTGATTTCGTTCTACCACTTCTACGATCGTTTCAAGTGTCCCAACCACCGTCCGTTGATGTTCTGTTGTTCCCTGTTCAATAACAGCAATTGGAGTGTGAGAAGCCTTTCCATAGGATTGCAATTGGTTACAAATAAAAGGAAGATGTTTGATTCCCATGTAAATAGCTAGTGTATCCACGCCACCCGCTAAATAATCCCAACGAATGTTATTCGGTTTACCGTTCATACAGTGACCAGTGACCACCGCAAATGAACGGCTTAATTCACGGTGAGTGACAGGAATCCCCGCGTAAGCCGGAGCCGCAATTCCCGAGGTTATACCTGGAACGACTTCAAATTCAATTCCATGTCTTACCAGCACCTCCGCTTCTTCACCGCCACGACCAAAAATAAACGGGTCCCCTCCTTTTAAACGTACGATTGTTTTCCCTTCCAATGCTTTTTCCACTAATAATTGATGGATAGCATCTTGGGAGAAACAATGGTCTCCGGGAGCTTTACCGCAATAGATGATTTCGGTCTCCGACCTCCCGTATTCCAGCAGAACCGGATTAACGAGTCGATCGTATAAAATCACGTCGGCCATGGCAAGACATTTCATCGCTTTAACTGTAATTAACTCCGGATCACCGGGACCGGCACCAACTATATATACTTTTCCCTTATTTTTTTCCATTTCTATTTTCGCTCCTCGCTGACGATACTTGGGTAGACTTTTCACTATCTAACTGACCTGGTACAAAAGCTTAAAACTGATAAAAAAATCTGCAAAGGAATTTTCGGTTTAATCCATGTCAGTGCCGACAATAAAAACGAAAATTCCTTTACAGGAGGATGCCCAAGTATCTGTTTCTCGGACATCCTCTTTTCTTACAACTCTTCAATAAGAAGGTAAACTTCATCTCCATCTATTATTGTTTGATAGGTTTTCACACAGCCTGTATCAGGTTCTTGAACCTTTCCGTCATCGAGACATATCTTCCAATCGTGCATGGGACAAAAGACAAATTCGCCGCTTACAATTCCTTCGCTTAAGACCCCGCCTTTATGAGGACAGCGGTTTTCAACTGCCCGAACGCTACCGTTTGATAATTTAAAAACTGCCACTTCTTTATCTCCAACCAGAACGGTCTTTCCGATACGTTCTTGGAGCTCACTGACTGAACCAATAGATAATTTTGTTAAGCTTTTGTTTATCATCTGCAGATTTCCTCCTTTAAATTGTGTACATTATGAAATAACAAGACTCTCAAATAACTCTTTTTTCACTTTGCCATCCTCTACAATTTCCTTCCACGGATCGCTAAGAACCGATAAAGCTTTATCCATCCGAACACTCAATTCTTTGCGTTTTTCCTTGTCATCCAGTACAGAACGGACATGTTCTAATCCTACACGCTCAATCCATGCCGATGTACGCTCTAAATAGTTGGCCGTTTCACGATAATATTGCAGGTACGCTGATGTAATCTCCATCGCTTCTTCTGAAGTTTTCACTTTGTATAATAGATCTCCGCCACGGACGTGGGTTCCTCCGTTTCCGCCGACATAGATTTCCCAGCCGCCGTCAATCCCAATAAAACCAATATCCTTAAAGCCTGATTCAGCACAGCTTCTCGGACAAGCGGATACAGCCATTTTTACTTTATGCGGGGTTTGCAGTCCTTCAAATTTCTTTTCCAAATCTATTCCAAGTCCCATTGAATCCTGGGTTCCGAACCGGCAGAACTGTTCACCGACACAGGTTTTGACAGTACGAAGCGATTTTCCGTAAGCAAACCCTGACGGCATGTCCAAATCCTCCCACACTTTCGGCAAGTCATCCTTTTTAACCCCCAATAAGTCAATCCGTTGTCCGCCCGTTAATTTGACTAACGGAATTTCATATTTATCGACAACATCTGCTATGCGCCGTAAATCCTGTGAATTGGTCACACCGCCGTACATCCTTGGTACAACAGAATAGGTACCGTCTTTTTGAATATTTGCGTGCATACGCTCATTGACAAATCGGGATTCTCTTTCATCCTCATATTTAGTTGGATTGACCATTCCTAAATAGTAATTCAGAGCCGGGCGGCATTTTGAACAGCCTTCCTCCGTACCCCATCCGAGGACATACATCACTTCTTTTATATGGGTCAAACCTTTTGCTTTAATTTCTTCCACTACTTCATCCCTTGATAATGTAGTACAGCCGCAAATTGCTTCTTTTTGAACACTGGCATCAAACGATGACCCGAGTGTCAGCTGCAATACTTCAGCTACTAGCGGCTTACATCCTCCGCAAGACCTGGAAGCACTTGTACATGCCTTAATTTCATCAACCGATGAACAGCCTTTTTGCTGGATCGCCTGGATAATTCCTCCCTTTGATACACCATTACACCCGCAGATAATTTCCTCATCGCCCATGGCTGCAACTAAGCTTCCACCTGTTTCTTGCCCGAGCGGCTGAAGAATGGATACTTTCATCGTATCGGAAATGTCTGCTTGCTTTTGAATCATTGAAAACAAACGATTCCCATCGCCGCTATCTCCAAAGAGGACAGCACCGACTAGTTTGTTGCCGCGTAAAACAATTTTTTTGTAAATTCCTTCCTGATCATCAAAGACTTTAATGGATTTTTTGTCTTCAGCCTCCATAAAGTCTCCTGCTGAAAACACCTCAACCCCGGAAACCTTCAATTGAGTGGATAAAATGGAGCCTTGATATGGATTCGTCGCAACACCACAGATGTGTTTCGCTAACACTTTTCCTTGCTCATACAACGGCGCTACTAACCCGTAAGGTATTCCGTTGTGCTCAGCACACTCTCCGACGGCGTAAATATCAGGTATATTGGTTTGCAAATAGTCATTTACAACAATCCCGCGATTAACCGAAATTCCGCTTTCCTTTGCCAATTCTATGTTCGGCTTGATCCCGACAGCCATTACTACTAAGTCCGCCTCTAATTCGCTTCCGTCGCTAAATCTTAGTCCTTCTACACGATCAGTACCAAAAATTTCCTTCGTTTGTTTTTCTAATAAAAATGACATTCCTTGTTTTTCTAATTCTGTTTGTAATAGTTTACCTGCAGTTGGGTCTAATTGACGTTCCATTAAGTATGGAGCGAGATGGATAACCGTAACCTCCATGCCTAAGTTTAATAGACCTCTTGCTGCTTCCAGTCCGAGTAATCCCCCGCCAATAACGGCAGCTTTTTTATAGTTCTTCGAAGCTTCCAGCATCACTTCGGTATCTTGTATATCCCGAAAAGCGGTTACCCCTTTTTTATCCGCTCCCGGAATCGGAAGAATAAATGGAAGAGACCCGGTGGCTATAATTAACTCATCAAATGGTTCTACCCTCCCTAAGTCGGTTATAACCACTTTTTTTCCCGAATCTATTTTGTTTACCGACTCTCCGGTATACAATTGTATATTGTTTTCTTTGTACCAATCCCAGTCATTTAACGTAATATCCTTAACATCAGTATCACCTTGCAATACTTTTGAAAGCAAAATTCTATTATAATTCGGATGCGGCTCACTACCGAAGATAGTAATCTCAAATAACTCTTTTGATATGTTTAATACCTCTTCTACGGCTCTGACGCCGGCCATTCCATTTCCTATAAGAACCAACTTTTTCTTTTCCACTTGTCGTTCCTCCCTTAGAAAGTTCATGAAGAAACTATATCACAGCTTTTCTAAAACATTACCGATCGTGTTAGGTTTCCTAACATACTATTTTCACTATCTTTATAATGTTTCGATAATTTAATAGTGAATTTTTTAGAGTTAAGGATTTGTTCCTTTTTTAATTGGGTTATCTCCTAACATTGGTAAGAATTTGGCTCTGTTAAACTTGACTGTTGATTTCCGCTCCAATCAACATTGTGAGCAAAATAACAATGAGCTTTAACATAACCAAGAATTTAAAAAGCCTGAGTCCAATTAGTTATTGGACTCAGGCAGGTTAGAAAATCTTTTTTACTTGTCATTTTTAATTCGAAGATAAATCCATAGCAGGACTTACTTTTACTGCACTCACTTTAAATCCAGGCATTCTACAAGTAGGATCCAATTCATTTGAAACAAGAAAATTGACATTTTGCGAGTCTGCCCAATGAAACGGAACAAAAACCGTATCTTGGCGAATGGTTTCCGACCATTTGCTTCTGACCGTAATATTTCCTCTTCTGGATACAATTTTCACCAGAGTATTATCTTGAATTCGGTATTTCATCGCGGTTGTTGGATGAATTTCCATATACGATTCAACATTTCTCGCAGCTAATGCCGGGCTTTTTCTCGTTTGCACTCCCGTTAGATAATGTGACATGACTCTTCCTGTTGTTAGGTACAGCGGAAACTCTTCGCACACTTGCTCCTTTGGAACAACCGGTTTATTTGGAACAGCAACCATTGCTGCTTTTCCATCAGGATGAGGAAAAGAGGCTTCAAAAAGTCTTGTGGTGCCCTTATGGTTTAAGTCCGGGCACGGCCATAATATCCCTCCCTCTTTTCTCAAACGATCATACGTAATACCGTAATAATCAGCGATTCCTCCGCGGCTTGCGATTCGAAGTTCATTAAAAATTTCTTCAGCAGATGAAAAGGAAAAGTACTCTCCCTTGCCAAGAACACGGGCGATTTCACAAATAATTTGCCAGTCATGTTTCACTTCTCCCGGACATGGGTAGCTCGCTTCCCTTAACGTTACCCGTCCCTCGACATTCGTCATTGTCCCTTCATCCTCTAAATAAGCGGATGTAGGCAAAATTAAATCTGCTAAGCTCGCAGTCTCTGAGACAAATAGATCGACTGCCACAAAGAATTTTAATTTTTTTAATGCTTCTTTAACAAAATGAGCGTTCGGATTGGAGACAATCGGATTCGAACACATTAAAAACATGCCGGTGATTTCACCCTCATGGATTTTCTCCATCAGTTCATAAGCCGACACACCTTTTCCCGGCAATTCGTCCTTATTGACTCCCCAAACACTTGCTACATACGCCCGATGTTCTTCGTTTTCAATTGAACGGTATCCGGGAAGCTGGTCTGCTTTTTGCCCGTGCTCCCTTGCACCCTGACCATTTCCCTGTCCGGTAATCGCTCCAAAGCCGCAATTCAGCCTTCCAATTTTTCCTGTGGAAACAAGAATATTTAGGAAATTACGGACGGATATTGAACCATCTGTTTGCTGTTCCACTCCTCTTGCCGTAAAAATCATTCCCGATTCTTCTTTTCCAAACCTAATCGCCGCTTTACGAATTTGCTCTACCGGTACACCTGTCATTTCTTCAATTTCTTCTAACTTTAGAGACGATACATACTCTTTAACACCTTCAAACCCATTAACATGATCCTGAATAAACGTATCATCAATAAGGTTTTCTTCTATAATTACCTTCAATAGCCCGTTTGCTAAAGCTGCATCCGTTCCCGGTTTAAGTTTTAAATGCAAATCCGCTATTTTCGTTGTAGCTGTTTCCCGTGGGTCAATGGCTATAATATAAGCCCCATTATTTTTAGCTTTCTCAAAGTATGGCATGATTGTCGGCTGGCATTCTGCGATATTGGTTCCTGCTAAAATGATACACCGTGTAAATGGAATTTCCGACAAGCTGTTTGTGAATCCTCTATCCATTCCAAATGTTTGGCTGGCGGCTGAAGCGGCTGCAGACATACATAATCGGCCATTATAATCAATGTATTTGGTTTTTAATGCTACCCGGGCAAATTTCCCCAGTAAATACGCTTCTTCATTCGTGATGGACGCGCTCCCATATACAGCTAATGCATTCTGCCCGTTTTCCGTTTGGATTCTGGTAAAGTTTTCTTTAATGCGGTTTAACGCTTCCTCCCAGGAAATACGAACAAATTCCCCATTTACCTTTAACAACGGATATTTCAATCGCTCCCTGCTAAAGGCATGCTGATGTGCATTCATACCTTTAATGCATAAACGGCCTTCGGAAGTTGGATTATCTTTCCCGATTGTCAGATATTTTTTTCTTGATACAAAAGACTGTTCAATCAATTGCATTTTACATTGCATGCTGCAATATGGACATTGGGTATCATACGTTTTTTCCGATTGCACTTTTTGTTGCTGTGTACGGTAATACTTTAAAAACAATTCAGTCAAGGTTCCTCACCTATTCTCATAAATTTTTGTAACAAAAATGCTTATCAGCGATTCATTTCGAGTAGCTACTCTCCAAAAAATTCATGCTTAATGACACATCCTCATCTAAACGCTCCAATAATTGCTGGCGAAGTTCTTGATCAAACACAACTTCTCTAACGTGAACTAAGCCAACCCGTTCCATCCATTGCCAAGTCCGCTCCATGTAATTGGCTGTCTCGCGATAATATTGGATAAAACCGCTGATGAACTGGATTGCTTCTTCATCTGTTGCCGCTATACATAATAACTCCCCTGCGCGCGCATTACGTCCGCTGCTGCCGCCGACATAAATTTCCCAGCCTCTTTCCATACCAATGACTCCAATATCTTTTGTTGTTGAGCCTGCACCGTTATGTATACAGGCGGATACACCCATTTTTATACGATAAGGTGTTGTGAGAAATTCTAATCTTTTTTCGAGACTGACAGCGAGCTTTAATGATGGTTGTTTATCACATTGACAGATATGTTCCCCCATACATGTTTTGACGTTTTGAACCATATTTCCATACGTAGAACTTAATGGCATGTTCAAATCCGCCCAAACGCCTGAGAGGTCTTCTTTTTTTACACCCATTAAATGAATTCTTTGTTCACTTGTTACAGCCACATCTGCTATCCCGTATTTCTCGGCCACATCGGCGATTTTCCGTAACTGATCTGCAGTTGTTTTGCCGCCGTACATTTGCGGAATAACAGTGTACGTCCCGTCATTTTGAACCGTCGCATTCATTTGTTCGCTTACGAAAAGAGTTTCTTGCTTACTTTCATATTCCGGATAGATCATACCTAAATAGTAATTGATCGCAGGACGACAGGTTGAACAGCCTTGCTTGTTCTGCCAATTAAGCATTTCCATTACGCCTTGTGTAGTGGTCAAGCCATACTGCTGCATCTTATTAACCACTTCATCTTCCGTTAACGTTGTACAGGAGCACATTGACTTTTGTTCAATCACTTCATCAAATTCATTGCTCTGTACATATAATAGAAGATCTTCCACTAACGGCTTACAGCCTCCGCAAGAACCTGAAGCTTTTGTGCATTTTTTTACTTGTTCAATGGTCGTTAGTCCTTGTTTTTGAACCGCCTCGATGATGGCCCCTTTTGTTACTCCATTACAGTTGCATATTATCTCACCATAAGCCATGGATGCTACTGAATGTCCGTTCTTATTTTCAGATTGAAATAGCGTAACTTTTTCCACGTCCGACAAATCTTGTTGCTTCAAAATCATATCTAGCAATCTTGTACCTTCTCTCGTATCACCAAACAATACGGCACCAATCATTTTATTATCTTGAAAGACTATCTTTTTATAAACGCCATCAACCTCATCATAGATTTTAATGGACTTCACAGTTTCAGCATCATCGAACCTGCCGACTGAAAATACATCAACACCTGATATTTTTAATTGGGTCGAAAGAACAGATCCCTCATAACCTTTACAGTCCAAGCCGCAAATCCGTTTAGCCAGCACCTTCCCTTGTTCATAAAGAGGCTTTACCAACCCATATACAGATCCCCGATGTTCAACACATTCTCCAACAGCGTAAATGTTCGGTATGTTTGTTTCCATATAGTCATTAACGAGAATCGCACGGTTTGTTTCGATTCCACTTTCCTTGGCTAGCTGGACATTCGGCCTAACTCCTACCGCCATGACAACCAAATCAGCTTCTACTTCTGTTCCGTCGTTAAAACGTAAACCTTCTACCCGATTGTGTCCGATAATCTCTTGTGTCCCTTTTTCCAAAAGAAACTTCATACCTTGATTTTCCAACTCTTTTTGCAGCATTTTCGCTGCTGTTTCATCAAGTTGTCTTTCCATTAGGAAACTCGCAATATGAACAACGCTCACTTCCATCCCAAGATTTAGAAGCCCCCTAGCCGCTTCTAAACCTAATAAACCGCCGCCAATCACTGCTGCTTTCTTATAGTGCCTCGAGGTTTCAATCATTTTCTGACAATCTTCTATTGTCCGAAATGTGATTACTCCTTCCTTATCAGCCCCCGGTAGCGGAAGCAGAAACGGAACTGAACCCGTAGCTAAAATAAGTTGATCATATGAAACTTCTCGATTTTTATCTGTTTTTACAACCCGGCTCTCTTTATCGATTGTGGTAACCGTTTCCCCTGTAAACAGTTGAATATTTTGTTGGTCATACCAGTCACGATCATTTATTGTAATATCTTCAATCTTTGTACCGCCCTGCAGCACAGTCGACAAAAGAATTCGATTATAGTTAACGTGTGGTTCACTGCCGAAAATCGTAATCTCAAAAGTATCGGGATCACATTTTAATATTTCCTCAATGCAGCGTACGCCTGCCATACCGTTCCCTATTAATACTAGTTTTTGCTTCTCCATTCTAAAACCTCCAGCTAGTTATAAAAGATGATAGCTCAACCATGAATAACATCAATTATTCCATAAGACTTCTAAAAAGAAATGAATCGTGTCATGTTTTCTAACATAGGAAATTTACATAGTATCTGTTTTGAAACTATTAGGATCTTTTTATTTTTTTCGACAATTTCAGAACGCCACCCTATTTAGCTATTAATACGCTCTTTATCCAATGAACTGTAAGGATTTATAATTTTCTTTGTTAGAACACCTAACATGATTTGTGACAAAATGATGGACGACAAACTATTCTTAGACATAGCAAAGGAATTCCAAAGATCCTAAACGTATTGGAGGTATGGTGATGGTAAAAAATATCAATCTATTTTCATTTTTGGTGTTACTTGGAAAAGTAGTCTTTTCAAAATCTGCAAATATCGGCTGGTACTAACAAACAATTAAACTTAGTCCGGGGGAAGCAGCCCCAAATACTGTCAAGCACTAGAGCAGTACTAACACATTATGTAGGAATTGGTTTCCAGGAAGGAGAAGTAACATTATGAAGTTATCAAATTTACGAAAAAGCGGTCATGCACCGTCATTATTCGCGTCATTTTTATACTTTGATGTTAGTTTCATGATTTGGGTTATGTTGGGGGCTCTTGGGGTATATATTACAAAGGATTTCGGTCTTTCCCCCTCTCAAAAAGGTTTCATAGTCGCTGTTCCCATACTCAGTGGTTCGTTTTTCCGTCTCATCCTCGGAGTTTTAACTGATCGGATCGGTCCTCGAAAAACAGCCATCATCGGCATGTTGGTTACGATGCTCCCCCTTGTATGGGGATGGTTATTCGGAAAGACGTTAACCGAACTTTACTTTATAGGCATCCTTCTTGGCGTTGCAGGTGCAAGCTTTGCGGCAGCCATCCCAATGGCAAGCCGTTGGTATCCTCCGCATTTACAGGGATTGGCAATGGGAATTGCAGGTGCAGGTAACAGTGGAACGCTTTTTGCTACTTTATTCGGTCCTCGGATTGCAGAACAAATCGGCTGGCATAATGTAATAGGACTTGCTCTTATTCCTCTTTCGATTGTTTTTATCATTTATGTCATGATTGCAAAAGATGCACCTTCACAACCAACGGCAAAACCGGTAATTGAATATTTCAATGTATTTAAACAAAAGGATACATGGTATTTCTGTTTACTTTACAGCGTTACCTTCGGCGGATTCGTCGGTTTATCAAGCTTTTTAAGTATCTTTTTTGTGGATCAATATGATTTAACAAAAGTAAGAGCAGGTGATTTTGTTACATTATGTGTGGCAGCGGGAAGCTTTTTCCGTCCTGTCGGCGGATTCATAGCTGACAAAATTGGCGGGGTTCGTCTTCTTACCTTTTTATTCATCGGGGTTGCACTCAGCATGTTCGGCGTTAGCCAACTTCCAACTTTACCGGTTGTAACTATTTTATTGTTTCTCGGAATGCTTTTCCTTGGGATGGGAAATGGAGCGGTCTTTCAATTGGTTCCTCAGCGATTCCGAGAGGAAATTGGGATGATTACCGGGATTGTCGGAGCTGCCGGCGGGGTAGGCGGATTTTTTGTACCAAATATACTCGGAACACTTAAACAAGTTACCGGAACATATGCAGCTGGCTTTTTCGTTTATGCAGGAATAGGAGCAGCAGCACTTATAGTGTTAATGATCGCACAAATGTCATGGCGAAAAGCATGGTCTTCAAAGGAAGCCTCCGTTAAAATTTAACAACTGCCTTAAAAATTAAGACCCTAGCTGAATCGTTAGCAAGGGTCTATTTCTTTTTTAAAGGAATGATCCTTATCGGTTTAGGCAATTCATACATAATTTCCATTTTTAATGGAAAAACTACTCTTGAATTTTTTGAGTAAATTAAAGGAGAGATTCTTATGGACTACAGAATATTTAGAGTAATAAACCAATTTGCCGGCCGTTATCGTCTGTTAGATAGATTCATGATCACAATTTCTCAAAAAGCTCGTTACGTGTTTGTCCTTATTTTACTCATTATGTGGTTTCGCGATCGCTTTCATAAAAAAATTACGTTATATACATCCATTTCGGTGGGGATTTCGATACTTCTAAATATAATTTTGAAACGGTTTTATTTTAAACCACGTCCGTTTGTGAAGCTTTTGGTCCATTTATTACCCCCGGCCCCATCAAAAAAGAACTCTTCATTTCCAAGTAAACACACTGCTCTGGCATTTGCAGCAGCAACAACTGTGATATTTTATAAACGTGGATTAGGTTATATTATGTACATTTTAGCATTTCTCGCAGGACTCTCACGTATTTGGGTGGGACAACATTATCCATCTGATATAGCAGGCAGCGCTTTGCTTGGGAGTTTAAGTGGCATAATGGTTAAAATTTCTGAATGGGTATGGAATCCATACATTGAAAAAGTTATTCAAATCTACCATCGTTACTGTTCTATGCTAAAAAATAAACTTTCAGGGGAATTCCTTAAGTTTTAGGGAATTCCCTGTTTTTTTGACTTATAATCCAACATTGGTCGCCCTTTATTTTTCACACCCATCTGAATGGGATATGATAAACTGATCCATCATTTGGTTTAATCCCACTGCTGCTCTTGTAGGAATCTGATGCTTTACTTCCAAAAACCTCAATTCATTATCCGGTAGTTTTTTGTGTAAAAGGTTAGCATAACGATGAAAGGATTTATCTTTTGTACCGTAAACCAGCAAAATAGGGAGATCAATCTTTTCGAGCTGATCGGTACAACAATATTGCAAACTATAACGAAAATACTGCTTGATATTCCTTGCATCTCCTTTTAGTGCTTCTTGGTGTAGCTTCTTGAAGGTCTCATGTCTATCCGAATTGCCCCATGAAATAGATAAGGACAATAGTGCCAGTGTTCTTGCTTTCGCAAGTCTTAATCCCAAAGAAATCCTTTGTTTTTGATACCAATCACTTACTTCGGACATTCCGCTTATGACAATACCTCCTAAAGCACTATCCGCATAATGCAGCAAAAATTCTAATACTACAGAGCCGCCGGATGAATATCCGCAAATGAAGGATTTCTTGACATTAATATGATCTAACAGTTTTCTAATGTCCTCAGCAATAAGCCGATACGTCACCGGTTGATTAGAGTACTGACTTCTTCCGAGACCTCTAATATCAAAGGCAATCACTTTAAATTTTTGTGATAATTGTTCTATTTGATACCTGAAAACCTCACTGGTTATTAATGGGGGGTGAATAAAAACAATCGGAAGCCCTTCCCCCATAACAGTATAGTACAGATTGATACCGTCTACGTCCAACATGGGCACGTTTCCTATCACCTCAAATATCAACACATTTTTTGTCTATGAATCACTTTGAAAGATTTCATTATTAGTATGTATTTTTTCAACCTTTGAATTCTTCTTTCTAGCGTTACTTTGAAAACCGGAGAATTTCTTCAATTTAGTGGTCCGGCGGTGCTGTTTCGGATTCTTTCTTCACAACGGTAATGGTTAAAACATCCTTTATTAATTTTCCATTTAGCGTTACATCGACAAACGTCGGCCGATACCAGCCCTCCTGGACTCCTTCCCGTTTAAACAAATATGAAAGACATTTCCGGTTTATTTCATACAACTTACCTTCGACCATTCCGCCATCTTCCACAATATCCGCCCGGCCGCCATCATGAAACCTTATGGAATATCTTAGTGTATAGCCATTTAGAATGCCACGGCCTGCTATTTTTTGAAAAAGCTGATTCACATTCGCTAGTCTAAACCCGGCATCATCCAAACAGCTGCCATAGGCAAAATAAAGAATGGTTTCTTGCTCTAAGAGCCGATGTAGCTTCCAATCACACGATTGGATTGGTGTCTCTAGTAAATTTTCATTATGTTCCGTTATAGTATAAAGATAAGCATCTTTTTTTCCTGTATCATAAAAAATGATTTGTTTCTTCCGATCATAAAGGTTGTTTTTACCATGTTCCTCATATTCTTCTAACTCGTCAAGTTTTTGAAGCTGCTCATCCGTTACAAGGTACAATTCACCGTAAACCATGTTTGTTGTTGATCCCTTCATAGCCGGATAGCCGAGTCCCGTATCAAAAAGGCTTCCGTTTGTCCAGGCTTGCTCAGCCACCCGTGTTGCATCCTGTAACAGCCCATGATATTTTTCATGTTTTCTTAAGGTTCCGTAAACAAACACGTAATGCATTTTGTGCATCCTGATCACTCCATTCAGAAATTGAAATTCTTCCTATTTAAGATTACTGCGGAGTCCGAAATAATCCCGCCTGATATAAAAGCTAGTGAATAAGAACCTGTTTTTTCAACAATCATGCCTGTTATCACCCGCAAGAGATCTCCGCCATGAGCGTTCCCAAAGCCAAAAATAAAAAGTGAGCAACTCCTAAATGGAGACTGCTCAACAACATAACCGTCGGATGGCAATTATTGAATCTGTAAGCTTACATCATCGACAAAAAAATCAGTTGGATTACTGGAATCGTTCGTGCCTTTAAAAGCAATTTGGATGGTTTGGCCCTTGTAATTCAGCAAATTGAAGCTGCGCTGCACCCAACCGGTTGCCGTACCGTCGTTTAGAGTTAACAAGGTTGCCAATACTGAACCACTCGTGTTACGAATTTGCGAATATAAGTAATCGTAAGGATGACTCGTTTCTGTGGTGGATACATAGGTCCAGAATGTAAGTGTCGCATTGGTTGCAGTTGAGGGAATCGTCACAGTCTGATAGATTAGATCGACGGCATTGTTGTAACCGCCCAGATACGCTGAGGAGCTCCCTGTATGCGGTCTGGTCGTATCAATCAGCTGGTACCCTCCTGAGCTCGATTCGGTCCATGGCGATTGACCGTTTTCAAAACCACCGTTTTGAATCAGCTGGATAATGTTGCCCCCACCCCCTGTTCCGCCGGAAGAACCGTTAATATCACGAATTAAGTTATACGCATCCGGTGTACCGATACCGGATGCCATATCATAACCGGACGTCGCAGGATAGTAAAGATTGCTTCCACTTGTAATATCGTGGTACGCCGGATAGACCTGCGTAGTGTTAAATGCTTTATACAATGTTAGGTTAGCCTGTCCGAGAACCCCTTTACCAAACGCTTGTGCATATTGATTATTTAAAGCGGTCAGGGCAGCCCACAAGGGAGCGGCAGCTGATGTTCCGCCGACTGTTGTCCAGGATCCTGAGCTGTAGATTGAGTATCCTGTGTTTGGATCTGCATCTGCCGAAACATCCGGGACTTGGCGCTTCCCGTTTGAATAGCTATTTTGTACACCCGGACCTGCTTGGAATGAAGGCATGGTGTAGACTGTAGAGATACCACCGCCACCGCCTGTTCGGTTAGTGCTGTTGCTCCAAACCGATTCGGAGCTGTAGGAGGAGCCGCTAAGGTTAAGGTGAGTACCGCCCACACCTGTAACATACGGATCGTTCGCAGGGCTATCGACAGACAAGGTAGAATTACCCGAGTCGTAAGCACCGTTATCACCGGAAGCAGCAAATATACTTTGCCCCTGTGCTGCGTTTTGCTGGAAAATGGTGTGTAAGCTATTCATCGTGGTACTCGAAGCTTGCTGCTCGCTGATCCCCCAGCTGACTGAGATCGATTTCGCTATGTTATCAGAAGCAATTTTTTGATACGTATCAATTAAGCCTCGATCCGTATTTGGCCCTTCATATACCTTAACTTGCGCTTTCGGAGCAACGGCATGAATAACTTCAATATCCAGTTCAACCTCGATCTCACCTTGCCCGGCAGCTCCATTATAACCGTCTACATACACGGTTGTTGGTGTCGGACTTCCGAGTCCGTAGTAATTGTCGTAGGTGCTGATATTTGAAGCCTTGTAACCGTCAAGTTCCATCAACGCTACGGTTTGCCCTGATCCTGTGTATCCGGCGCTTGCCAAAGGGCTGGCATCATATGCACCTTTTAATTCATTAGGTGTATACCCACCGGCCGGGCCGCTGCCGACTTTAGGTGTAACACTCGAATGCTTTTGTTTGTCGATGGCCGAAATTTGTCTGACTTTTGGATGTGTGTAGTGTGCTTCATTATTCAAACCTGCAATATCCGTAATAATACCTGATAATTCGGTCGGGATTGTAGGAGTCTGTTCATTTGAAAAATAGATTTGGCCTTGTGGGTTTTGGTAGTCATTAATCGTTACCGCAAACGCATCTTCCAATTGTCCCGTTGTACCGCTTGCTGTAACAAACGCATTATTGGCTGCTACACTTTCAACTTTTAACCCTTTACTTGTTAGAAAACTTTTTACATTGTTAACCGTGGTGTCTGTCGGTCCATATTGCGTTTTGAATTCCTCGGTTGAAAGAAAATGTTTGTAGTTGGGGGAAGATGGGTCATTCAGACTAGAGATAAAGGCATCTAATTTATCATTATCTCTTAATTGCAGGCCGACCGTTACTGTTACACCGGTATTGCGTTTGGTATGACCAATCTTTTTTCCGTGTTTCGCAGCCATTGGAGCGGCCCCTGATAATTTAACGGTTTTGGGCGTATCAGCATAGCTTGTACTTCCCGATATGTACAGCATTAAACTCATCATGGATACCACAGTAGTAATGAATAATTTTCTCCTCTTCATCCCTTCACCCCTCTATTATTCCAAACAAAAAATCTGCCACAGCGGCAGACTTAGGCAACCTAAAGTGGCGGCTCGACTGCCATGAAATTGACTGTTTTCAGTCATTCGTTAGGCTCGTAGCTTTGCGTCACCATTTTTCAATGGCTTTGCCTTTTCTATTTGGAATCTTGTATATGTTACTATATTTAATATATTAATCGAGAATGGCGAAAACTGTAAACAGCATTATTGTATGAAATATGAAAATTTCATTCGACAGTAGCTCCCGAAAAATCTTTAACTTTTCAATCATGTAACAAGAAAAACACCTTCTTTGATTCATCCTTATTAAAAGAATCAAGTGAAGGTGTTTTTCTTTGATTTTTGCAATTATTTTATTGTAAATGCAGGAATAAAAATTATTAAATAAATCGGAAGTTATGAAGCACCAGTCTAATCCTAAGCCTTCTCTAGCCTTTCTCTTTTTTTAAGCAAAAGTGAAAGCATCAGGAGCGTTAAGATAATCGCTGACACTAAATAAAGTGTTAATGCCACCATATCTGTTCTTAGTAAATGGTAGTCTCCGGTCGAGATAATGGCGCGAAAGCTATGTATCAGCTATTAAACATTTACAATAAATTTACAATTACCTTATACAGACTAAATACTAAACTTATATTATAATGTTATTAAATCAATTCCAGAAGGAGTTGTATTCATGCTAGAGTGGTTAACTCGTTTAGTTATTATGACAACCCTGTGCACTCTACTATGTCCTTAAACATTTAAAAGAATCTTTTTTGTCCTTTCAGCGTCCATTGGATGCTTTTTTTATTGTTTTTATCCAACCTAAATGGCCTCACCCGTTAACTGACCAACTGCATAAGCCAGGTTAGTTAGAAATTGTATTCGTATTTTTTCGTCATACAGAAAATGATCATAAAAAATTTCATTCTCGAGAATGGAGTATATGTTCGAAATATCTTCCTCTAATTTTTTCTTTTGATTCTTCGCTAGATAGTCTGATATTTGTCTTTCATAGTATTCGACAGTTCCATACAAAAAAGTCACTAATCCTCGTCCCTTCGATCAACCTAACGTAGTATTTTCCCAGAACTTCTTTATTAACAAAGATGCTTTTTACACGTAGTCAAGATGATAATAAAATGCTGAAGGACAAATCTCAACATATTCCAACAATTTTAATCAAAACGTTAAATTCGTTATGTTTGAAAATAATTTTTAATAAAAATTAAATAATCTAGTAAAACTGTAAAGTTTTATCTATGATACATTGAATTTAGTATTGTTTAAAATTAGGAAACCACGAAATACAGAGTGAGTTGAGCATATGTTAAATGTTAAAGAAGTCACGGAACAACTTCGAATAGAGGGTATAACAGATAGCGAAAATACAGTCATACGTTGGATTTTGGAAGGAAAAATAAAAGCTAAAAGGACCAAGCATTTAAATATTGACTACATAATCAATCCTGGAGATTTAGCGACGTTTATAGTAGAAAAGAAGATTGAGAAAAAGAGCAAACAATTCGGTGTTGATTTTCAACAATGGGAAAAAACGTTCGATGACAATCAAAAATTAAAAGAAGAAATCGAAGAATTAAAAAGTTCGATTCGGATTGAACAGGCCAAAGTCCGTTCATTAAAAAGAATGCTTCAAGCAGAATATGCTCTCGCAAATCCAAACCCTATTACTTATAATTCTTTATTAGGGTTAGAGGCTTCAGCGGACCAAGAATTGATAAAGAAAGAGTTTAAAAAACTACTTAAAGCCCTTCATCCTGATCGGGGTGGAGATGAACGACTTTTTAAAGTGTTTTATGAGCATTACAAAATGTCAAATTAAGGTAACAAGAGGATTGAGTTCTTTTGGTGATCTTACTTGAGAAGCTGCTGCTAATGCTTTGGGACCATTCTTTCTACAAATAATTCAATCCTCTGCCGGTTTCCCGTCGTTATTTGCAGTAAAAAGGATAGATATTGCTATTCCTAAAATAATCTGGAGAGAAATGTAGATAAGTTTTTTACGGTGCTGGCAGGAAAAAATCAACTCTTACTAAAAATATTAAAGGAGACGCTAACAGATGTCTAACGAATAAGTTGAAAGGTGGTCATTGTCCGTGAGCATGGAATTAACCCTACAACAAATCGTCGAAGGTATACCTAAGTCCTTATTAAATGCATCTGATAGAGATTTGGAAGGATTCCAAAAAATCCTCGAAGAAACAATTAAATTACGGGAAGCTCATAGAAATTTACAAAAAATGGTTAAAAACTTCTCTTCCTCTGCGATTCAGCGATCTTAAATCTTGAATTAGTAAAATGGAAATGGGAAGGTGAAAATTACCTTCCCATTTCCATTTAATAAATTTTTTCACAAAGATTTAAGGTTAGGCAACAATCACTTTTTTGTTTGAATAGGTTTTATATACAAATAAACCTAAACATCCGGCAAATGAAAAATAACTTAATAGTCTATATAACACAACTCCGCCAAATTGATCAAGAATCATCCCACCGCCTAATGATCCGATAATCCCTGAAAGGCCGAAGAATGCAGATATGAAAAACAACTGACCGGTGGCACGAAATTCAGCAGGAAATAAGCCAGTGGCATACTGGAACGTACATAAATAAAAAACACCAAATGTAATCCCATGTATCGCCTGAAGAAGGATGACTTCAGAGGGAGTATCCGCAAATGAAAATAACAACCATCTAAAGCCGTATAATCCTGAAGCAATTACAATATAGGTCATTTCGTTAAAAAATCGGAGCCAAAATGAACTAAACAAAAAGACAACGGCTTCTGCTGCAACAGCAACAAACCATGATAAACCTATTAATGATTCATTCCCACCCAGCTGCTTTATATAAATTCCCGAAAAAATATCATTTGCCCGATGTGTAATCGTTACAAACATAATCATGACTAAGAATAAAATAAATCTAGGTTGAAAAATAACTTGAAGGGCTCCCTTTATATTGATTGGATCTTTGGTTGCGTTTACATCTGCGACTTTAAAACAAAACACAAAAGCGATCAATGAAACTACCAAATATGGATAAATCAAATGGTTAACTCCAATCCGTAACAGGATTTGTCCGCCTATTAATGATGTTAGTGCAAAACCAATTGACCCCCACATTCTTATTCTGCCAAACGAAGTTCCGACCAGTTGTGATGTGTTTAACGCTAAGCTGTCCCCCAATGCCCCGACTGGCGACATAAACGAAAAAAAGATCGCGCACAGTAGTAAGAGCATCCAAAATGAATTCACTTGAAACAATAGAATGCTGCTAATCATTACACCTATTAAACAGATAATCATCACTTTTTTTATCGTTTTATACTTATCGCTGATATAACCCCAAAAAGGTTGTGACAACAGCGAAGAAAATGGTCCTACTGCCATTAACCAGCCGATTTTTGTTCCGGATAGGTTATGCCCTTGAAAATATATTGGTAGAAAAGTAGATATAACCGTTCCTGATGATTGAAAGAAAAAAAGAAAAATACTTAAATACATGAATGTCCGTTTATGCAGCACATTAATCCCTCTTTAGAAAATAATATTGTCAACCTTATGTATGAAGAAGTTCTTTTTATTTTAAACTAATACAATGGACCGAAAAGTACAAGTTACTTTTTCATGTGCATGTAATGTATTTGAATAAAAAATAGATTACTACAAATGATATATATCGGGTAAAAAGAAAAATATGATATCAATTATTTTTTTAGATGGGATGGTTATATTGGGACAGCAAATTGATTATCTTCTAGGACGGTTCGGATACTTTGGAATCATTTTGGCCTTAATAGGGGGAATTATTGGACTCCCGATACCTGATGAGGTTCTTCTTACATATGTCGGGTTTAACGTTTACATCGGAAAAATGGCGTATATCCCATCTTTAGTCAGTGCTTTTACGGGAGCGATTGGGGGCATTTCGCTTAGTTATTTTTTGGGAATTAAATTAGGGTTACCATTTTTAAAGAAATATGGTCCAAAATTGCATATTAATGAAGCAAAAATCAATAGAACCAAAAACCTATTTAGTAAAATAGGACCTTTTTTACTTATAATCGGGTACTTTATCCCCGGAGTCCGGCATATAACAGCTTATCTGGCCGGGATCAACAATTATTCCTATAAAAAATTTGCTTTATTTGCCTACACCGGAGCCCTAATATGGAGCTCAGCTTTTATTACCTTAGGAAAGGCACTTGGGGATAAATGGAGTAACGTCATCTATTATATTGAAAGGTATAGACTGTTTATTATTCCCTTGGTTGCTCTTGCTGTTATTGTTGGTGTTTTTGTTTTTTGGCGAAAAAGAAAAAGTGCTGCTGAAACGAAAGAGGCTTATGAATAACCCCCGTTTTATATCAAAGCCGAAGATTATTCTTCGGCTTTCAGGCTGTCGAAAAACCCTCGGCAGCCTCTTATTTTATTCGTTCACTTTAACAATCAACCGCGTTAATTCGTTATAATATATTAGTATATCGGTTACAACCTGTCTGTTGATTGGCGCTCCAGGCACTTCGCTTTCCGCAGGCGTGACGGGAAGCCTCCTCGTCGCTTCGCTCCTGCGGGGTCTCCCCTGCCCCGTACTCCCGCAGGAGTCTTCGTGCCTTCCGCGCCAATCAACAGAGTGTTTTCAATAAAGACCTTCAGTTCAACTAATAAATAAAAAAATAAGTCGATTTGGATTTAATGTAGAATCTGTAGCACTTGATTCAGGCTATCTCGCTAACCCTATTTGTAAGGGACTATCTGATCGTAACATTTTTGGAGTTATTGCTCATAGAAGGTTTCACCCTACTAATGGCTTATTCCCTAAATGGAAATTTACATATGATAAAAGAACGAGATATATACATTTGCCCTAATAATCAAGAATTAACATACAGAACAACAACCCGTGAAGGTAATAGAGAATAAAAGTCTGATTCGAAGAAATGTCAGAACTGCCCACTTCTATCCTAATGTACACGGTCAAAAAATAAGGTAAAAGTGGTAACACGAAATGTAGGGGAGGAGCACGAGAAAAAGGTAAGTTAAATCGCTTATCTAAATCGGCAAAAATGCTTTATAAATTTAGAAAGGAAAAAATTGAGCGAAGCTTCGCAGACTCAAAAGAGCTGCACGGGCTTCGCTACTGCCGGTTACGGGGATTGAAGAATGCAAGTGAACAGGCTCTTCTAACTGCAGCCTGCCAAAATATAAAAAAGATTGCAATACACTTAGCAAGGTTAGAAAAAGTGTGTTGCAATACTTTAGGTTGATTTGCCTCCCTGTTGATTGGAGCGGAGGGCACTCGACTCCTGCGGGATAGAGAGGTCACTGGAGACCCCGCAGGCGCCAAAAGTGCCGAGGAGGCTCCAGGACCTCCCCGCGGAAAGCGAGTGCCCGGAGCGGAAATCAACAGGCACATTAGCAGGGAGAATCAATAAATTTGGTATTTAGATTCTGACAAAATAAAAAATTGCAGAGAAAAATACCCTTTCTCGACAATCTGAAAGCCGAAGATTATTCTTCGGCTTTCTTACTTATTAGTTTTAAGATAGTGATTATTTAGTCACTCCATACTCAGTAATCTTTATTTTCACATTCGTTTTAATTGGCATTTCACGAAAATAAGCTTTATATTTATTGACAGTAAATGATCGGTCTTGGCTTTTTATGATATCCCCCAACCCAATTGGGTCTACATTTTGTTCTTGGATTGTAGCGATAATTTTTTTGTAATCTTTCGTGATTTGCTTTTTCATCTCCATTTCAAGGCTTTGGACTACTTTTTGATTATTTATCGTTCCTTTATATTCTCTTACCACCCCATCGATGGAGATATCTATGTTAACTTCGGGGACAGATCTTGAGGTGTCCACCGTATAATGCCTTTTAGAGCTCACATTCTCAACCACTGCTGAATGATGACCATTATGGATTGGAAAAATACCAGAATCAAAGTTTTCTACGAGCGTTTTAAACGCAAAGGTTTGCTTAAAAGGAATTTTTCCAACGTATTTATCGTCCTTAAATAAGGCAATCCCGTCTATTTTCACTTTTTTATTTTTCATCTTTAATAAGGGGAGAAACGGATCTCCCCCTTTTGAAAAATACATATACATCATTTGATGAAGATTTGTCTTAGGAATCGTTCCTATTTTGATGGATTTCTCCAATAAACTTGAATAGTAGAGACCGGTGTCTGTTGTTTGAAATTTTTTAGTGATAAAATCTTTTGCATTGCCTTCAACTACAGCAAGGAGCACCCGGGAACCTACACTTGGTTCTCGATTGAGATAATCAATAAAATTATAAATTCCATGCTCCGCCAGCTCTTTACTGTACAATGCAACTTCCAACTTTCCGCTAAATAATGGTTTATCTGCTTCGGAATCAAGTTTTGCCCGATTCTCCCGAATTAGACTGGAAACGTCTGAAAACGTTTGAGTTGAGATCGTTTTATCCGGTTTAAATACAGGTATTGAAACCGTTCCCCTGACATAAAGGTCATCTACGTAATCATAACCAACAGCCGTAACGAGATCGATATCATCAATGATTTTTTCTTCAGATGTACATCCTGCTAATAAAAGCATGAAAACAATAGTAAAAAATCTTAATGGAAGTTTTTTCATTTATTTTTTTTCACCTTGCTGTAAATAAATTGGCTGATAAAGATAAACGGAATGTAACCGAAAAAGACAAAATATCCTGAATAAGAAAGTGAATCTTTTAATAGTTGTATTTGGCTGTGTGTTTTAAAAAACGGAACAACAATTAATGTAACTAAAAGCGAAAACAACAGGGCTTTTCGCTGCTTTACTCCTAAAATTTGTTTTGCCCCTCTCATAAATGCCCAATAAGCTAATGTAATGTTCGGAAGGATCACTAAAGCCCAGGAGCTAATCCCGATATATTCAAATCTTTCAACAAAAGGCATTTCGATAATTTTCCATAAATCTAATGTTGGATAAAGATTTGTTTTTAGCTGCTCCTCACTATAGAATACGATGGTTACCATATAAGTGATGAGATAAATTAAAATACTAAATACATTTCCAAATTGCGCCCATTTTTGTGATTTCTCCGGATTTTTAATAAATGGATAATAGATAAACAGAGTAGAAAATCCAATATAACTAAGGGACATTCGTTTAGCCGACATCATGATGTCATTTATTGAATGGTGAAAAATCGGTAGTAAATTGTTATAGTGAGCAAATTCCAGCGGATAAATTAAAGTAAGAATTAAATAAAGCGGAAGCACAACTCCAAAAAAGCAAATACCCGTTACAATTCTGAATCCACCTTCCACGATATAATAAAACAAAGGAAAAAATATTATACATAACGAGAGTTGACTGATTTTCGGAAACATCCATACCTGAATCACTTCAAAATAGGATCGTACGTCAACAATTGCTATTAATAGGAAATACACTATAAGGAAAATATTAAAAATGTTCCCCAGCCACTTCCCAAATATGTTTTTATTGATCGCTATGATATCTGTCTTTTCTTTGTTTAACACACGGTACATCATCCAAATTAAAATATTAATATACAGTCCTGATAGGATGATCGAAATCCACGCATCATTTCCCGCCCATTTGACGATTTCAGCTTGAAAATTAAGAACACCAACTCCAATTTGGATGGAATTTATTAAGAATAAAGCTAGATAAGGAGAGACTTTATACCTATCTTCAACTGTTGTTTGCATTACTTCTCACACCACTCACTCATCAACATCTTTTTTTTCCTTTGCTTTTTTAGAATTAAAACGCAATGAATTTCCCGTTTGCAGTTTGATCGGTCTATTGGGGTTAGCTGAAAACGGAAACCTAAAAAATGCGTCTTTTAAATCTTGCATACGAGTTGGATAAATCGGTTCTAAAAATGGTCTTCCTAAAGAGGTCAACCGCAGTAAATGAGCAATCATATAACAAAAACAAACAACGACCCCTAACATGCCGTAAAAGTTTGCAAATAAAAGAAATGGAAAACGTAATAAACGAATCGTGTTACCCATTTGATAAACAGGCGTTGTAAACGAAGCCAACGCCGCCAATGCAACAATAATCAATAACACATTACTTGTTAGACCTGCTTCAACTGACGCCGTTCCTATAACGATACCTCCTACGATACCGATTGTTTGGCCTACCTTTGTCGGCAGTCTGGCACCGGCTTCTCTTAATAGCTCAATTGTTAATTCAAGAAAAATCGCTTCTAATATCGGTGGTAGCGGGACCTCACGTCTGGATGTTATAAGAGTTCCCATCAAGTCCTTTGGAATTAATTCATAATGAAAGGTTAAAGTGGCAACGTAAATAGGAGTTACCAGGATCGAAAAACTTACGGCAAATAAACGAATAATTCGAAAAGCTGAAGCGATAATCGGGTTTAAAAAATAGTCTTCAAAGGCTGCAAAAAATTCAATCAGTGACGTTGGACCAATTAATGCATGTGGCGAACCATTTACCAATACCACTACCTTGCCTTCAGAAAGAACGGCAGCAACACGATCAGGTCTTTCTGTATCCACTAGCTGCGGGAATAAGGATAAATGATTATCAGAAATCATTTGTGTAATATATGAGCTATCAATGATTTGGTCGAATTCAATATCTTTCACACGTTGTAAAACCGTGTTTACATTTTCTTCATTTGCGATACCTTCAATAAAAACAACAGATATATTCGTTTTTGATACAGTGCCGATTTCAAATTGTTTTACAGTTAACTCAGGAATGGGCACCCTTTTTCGGATTAAATTTAAATTAATCGACATAGACTCCACGAAGGATTCTTTAGGTCCTACTACTGAAAATTCAACTTCAGGCAGTGAAATAGCGCGCGATTGATGGGATTCTGCCTGCACTAATAAACATAATTCATCGAATTCATGTAATTGAATAACGACATAACCTGTATGAATTTTTGAATTAATAATAGTTACATCACTTGTAATAATAATATTTTCAATTGGTAAAACTGATTTAATGTTCTCTAAGGTCGTACCTCGAGCTTTATCTAAATGACACATTATGTCCTTATGTAAAATATCAGCATCTACAAGGGACTGATTGTACGAAATCCAATACTCATGCTCAAATTTAGGATAACAGTAGTGAATAAAGTCATCCGAATTCATTGATTTCTTTATTAATTCAAAAACATTATTAATTGAAGTTAATTCAGTTTCTTTCTGGGGTATGATCATTTTTTGTTTAAATTTAGGCTTTCTGAACATATTATTACGTCCTTTTGTAAGTACCTTTGGTATGCATGTTAATATTTTCTACCAATAAGTTTATAAGTAAACAAACAAAGCGGTATTGATATTTATTTTTTTAAAGAAGCTTTTCTCTGCTTGGTCCTGGAAAAGGTTTTTAATAGCAAGGCTATGTTAAATTTGCCTGTTGATTTCCGCTCCAGGCGTTCGCTTTCCGCGGGCGGTCCGGAAGCCTCCTCGGCGCATTCTGCGCCTGCGGGGTCTCGCTTGACCCGCTTTTCCCGCAGGACTTTGAATAAGCTTCCACGAATACTCACCGCACGAAGAAAATGCGATAGCATTTTCGAGGAGTCTCGCGCCTTCCGCTCCAATCAACATAGTGCCAAAATCAACAATGTGCTTTAACATAGCCAATAGCAAAAAGGGCTGGTCCGAAATCTGTGAAATCCGATTCGGACAGCCCTTTTCTTTTTTTATCCTATTCATTTTTACTTTAGATTCCTCTTTCGACATTTTACTTCCTTAACTAGTAATTATTAAAAAAAGACTCAAAAGGTCTTTTTATCACCATTTGTGTTAGCCCCATTGGATTAATATTTAAATTTACAATTGCTTTAGCAGCGACATTACATTCTGAACAGACTCAACTGACCTGTCCAATGCCTTTTTTTCTTGATCGGTCAAAGGAATCTCGATTATTTTTTCAATTCCTTCTCCCCCGATAACGGTAGGAACGCCCAAATATAAATTTCTATATCCATATTCTCCTTCCAGGTAGGCAATGGCCGGCAGAATCCTCTTTTTATCCTTTAATAGAGCTTCGGCCATCTGAACAAGAGAAGCAGCAGGAGCATAATAGGCACTGCCATTTCCAAGAAGACTGACAATCTCTCCCCCCCCTTTTCGAGTTCGTTCCACTATTGCATCCAGCCGTTCTTTAGGAATCAACTTTTCAAGCGGTATGCCTCCTGCATATGAGTATTGAACCAATGGGACCATATCATCACCATGACCACCTAGCACGAATCCGGACACATCTTCAACGGAAATGTTTAATTCTTGGGCAACAAACGTATTAAAACGTGCTGTATCCAATACACCCGATTGTCCCAATATACGATGTTTAGGGAAACCAGTTGTAGTAAAACATACATAGGTCATGGCATCCACTGGATTGCTGAGGACAATAATATAACTGTTTGGTGCATATCTCTTAATATTTTCTGATATTTCCTTGATAATGCCTGCATTAATACTTACCAGATCATCACGGCTCATCCCTGGTTTCCTAGCTACACCTGCTGTGATGATCACCAAGTCGGCATTCTGTATATCTTCGTAATCCGACGTTCCCGATATGTTGACATCAAATTTTTGCACCGGCCCTGTTTCGAGCAGGTCTAAAGCTTTTCCTAAGGTTGGGTTTTTTTGACTCGGAATATCAAGCAGGATGACATCCCCTATTTCTTTCTGTGCCAGCATTAAGGCAGTGGTAGCACCGGTAAAACCGGCACCGATGACAGCAATTTTTCTCCTCTTAAAGCCCATAGATATTCTCTCCTATACAGTTTCATTTGCTTCTATTTGAACTTCTCTATTATTAAGCCGGTTGTTTACATGCGCATACGTTCCTAAATGAGGACCTTGGTAAGAACGCCGTGCAAAGGAATAATACAATAAGACAATTAACACTATAATTATTAAAAATGCTTTCCCGGTTGTGTAATGCATTGTATAACTACCAAAAGTCACGTCATTTGGAGCGACGACAAACAAAATATCGAAAAAGACAATCCACAATAGTGCGATGACGTTAACAGAAACACTCCACTTTCCTAAATGCCAAGGTCCGTTATCTTCTTCTGTCCAAACTTTTCGAGAGATTGCACGCAACTTATAGAAAATCGGTAATAAGTAGGAAGTATGCAAGCCCATTACGGAAATTGCCGTTACAGCTGCATAAACACCAGGTTGAAGTCCTAACAAAAGCGCCACTACTACTGAAAGATAGATTGCCGGAGCCGGTGTCCGGAATTTCGGTGATACTTTTCCCCATATTTTTGAAAAAGGAAGTCCATTATCACGCGAAAAAGCGTAAATCATCCGCGATGTTGATGTCGCAGATGCGAGACCGCAGAACCACATTGCTACAGAAACCATCCAGGAGAGGAAAGATCCAAATTTGGTTCCCAACCCTTGTTGAACGGCTGCGAGGAACGCATTAGGGGCAGCAGCAACAGCAGTTTGATTTGTGATTGAAACCGTAACCATAGAAAGCATTAAGAATCCAAAAATTCCTGAAACCACAACGGACATATAAACACCCCAAGGAGCTCTTATACGGGGATCGAGGGTTTCCTCACTAATATGTGCGGAAGCATCATACCCCGTAAGGGTCCATTGCGCTTGTAGAAGCCCAAACATAAAAGCAACCCCGTATGGGATATGAAGACTATTGGTTTGGGTAGAGAAGGTTGTATCAAATAGGTACGAAATAGAATGATGGCTAGGTGCAAAGAAAGCTAATGCCGCGACAATTATGGCAACACCGACCATATGATAAATAGCTGAAACATCGTTTAGCTTTGCCACTAGATGAATGCCAAAATGATTAAGTAGTGCATGACTTAACAGGATACCTGCACATAGAAGATTTACCTCTGTAGGTGTAGGATTCGACCAAATTAATGCAGCTACAAACCCGGCCAAACCATAGTCGATTCCAGCTAATGTTGCAATTTGTCCAATCGTATTAAGTACGGCAGAAAACCAGCCAGTTGTACGATTACCAAGGATAGATGCCCAATGATAGACACCGCCGGATGTCGGAATCGCAGAAGTTAATTCCGCTAACGATGCAGACATAAACAAACAGAATAAAGTTACCAGCACCCATCCAATTCCGATTATTGCCGGCCCACCATTATTAAAACCTAAACCATAAAGAGTGACCCCGCCGGTAAGAATTGAGATTACAGAAAACGAAACAGCGAAGTTTGAAAAACCACCCATATCGCGTAATAATTCTTGCTTATACCCAAACGCATTTAAATCGTCCCCGGTATTCCCCTTTTTACGAGCTTTCTTGATTCCCTGATTGGCTTTCATAAAGATTCCAAACATAAACAACAAGGTAACGATAATTAATATAATCCCGATTGCCATTCATCCCTGCCCCCTATGGTAAATATTTTGAAAACGCATTCATTTCATCCGAACTGCTTAATCTTTCTCACGATTTCGTTTTTGAGAAAATTGAACTCCACTACACTTCAATTTTAACATGTCCTCTAGTAGGTCTGATAGATAGGCTCCCGCTTCAACAGAAGACAGCCCGCCTCTATGAATATTAGAGATAACGGTTCGATCGGCTTCAACGGTTTTTTCATTTGGACGATATACCATGTACGCGCTTAGGCTTTCATCTGTAGCTAAACCAGGCCGCTCACCAATAAGTGAAATAACCAGATCGCAGTTTAGAATAGAAGCGACATGATCCTGAACCCAGACGCGTGCCCGTTTAACGAATAAAGGTGAACCGACGCGAATATTTTTGAGCTGAAGTCCCTGCATCAATGCCGGTAAAAGGTCGGGCAGATTAGCTTCTATAGCGGAAGAACTTAACCCATCACATACAAGAATCTGAACCTGATTCTCTTTTTCTCCATTCCGTTCTAGCCAGTCAATTGAAGAAGGGCTAAGCCTTCTTCCGGCATTCAGACTCATTAGGTACGTATTCATATCATCTGCAGCTGTTTCCAAGATTGGTAGATTTAATTGATTTAAAATTTCCCCGCTCACATCTTTTCTAACGGCATCCTGTGCAGCAGCATGATCAATCCGAAAGCGGAGATAGCTGGATGTAAGCATCCGTGTGCCTGCTCTTCCAATCCCAATTCGAGCTGGAGTAGCTGCTTGTGCCCGTTCTATAGAAACACGGTTACGAGGATTGAATACACCAATACCTTGATTTTCAGAGAACGTAATGATTTTTTTATCTGAAGGAGTGACCCTTTTTTCATCTGTAAACGAAGAGTTCCGTGCACCTATAGCTTTGATGACAAGCGCAGCGATTTCATCTGTAGAAAGCGATTCCATCCGTTCACCCTCTTAATCGAAAATACTAAGATCACCGGCAATGTCAGTGAGTTTGCCGTTTTCCATGATTCCCATGCGTTCCAGCCACTGTTCAAATTCACGTAAAGGCCTTAATCCGAATAATTCACGCAAACTTGCATCGTCATGGAAGCTAGTGTCCTGATAATTTAACATCACGTCATCCCCTCCGGGAACACCCATGTAAAAGTTCGCACCAGCTATTGTGGTAAGCATTCCTGCGATTTCTTGATCGTTTTGATCTGCATGCATATGATTTGTATAGGTAGGAGCAATTCCCATTGGTAAACCATGCATTTTCCCCATAAATAAATCCTCTAAGTCCGCCCGAATCATTTGCCTGCCATCGTATAACGTTTCAGGACCAATAAATCCTGATACGTTGTTGACCATGAACGGTTTCCAATGCCTGGCGAACCCGTATGTGCGGGCTTCAAGTGTCTGCATATCAACCCTGAGATGCGCATTCAACGAAACCTCGGACCCCTGTCCTGTTTCAAAGTACAAACGATTCGGTCCAGCTGCGGTTCCATATCGTTTCATTAACTCGTGTCCTTCATCCAATAAGCTTTTTGATACGCCAAACGCCTCATTTCCTTTTTGCGTACCTGCTAAGCTTTGAAACATTAACGCTAGTGGGGCCCCTTGATTTAAAGCTTCAATTTGAGTTGTAATATGCGCTAAAACACAGTTTTGCGTGGGAATCTTCCATTTTTCCATAAAATCATGTGTCATATGAAGCAGACGCGTTACCGATTCAACGGTATCGACATTCGGATTGATACCAATCACTGCATCCCCCGATCCATACGATAATCCCTCTTTCAAAGAATATAGAATCCCTTCAGGGTTGTCGGTCGGATGGTTTGGCTGACAGCGAAAAGCCAACCTTCCCACCTCACCGATCACAGTATTGCATCGGGCTTGATATCTTATTTTTTGTGCTGCCATAACAAGGTCGATGCTGGACATCAACTTTGCGGCACCTGAAATCATTTCACTCGTCAATCCCTGAGAAATCCTTGATAGTTCATGAAGACCATTCTGATTTGAGAGAATATACTCACGAAGTTCGCCAACCGTCCATTCACAGATTTCCCGATATATGGACTGATTCAGGTCATCGTATATGACACGAGTGACTTCATCTTTTTCATAAGGGATAATAGGATTTTCATAGATTGTTTTTAACTGGATTTCACTCAGAACAACTTTTGCTGCCATTCGTTCCAAGGAAGATTCTGCTGAGATTCCGGCCATTATGTCCCCGGATTTTTCCTCACTCGATTTAGCAAGCACTTCATTTAATGAAGAAAATTGAAAATGTCGATTTTTAAGGGTTAAGGACCAATTCATCGATTATTCCTCCCCTGTAGCTTCTGTTATTCCCTCTCCCTCTTGGATTAGAGGATGAACACCTACAACGTTTTGAACATGTATTTCAGCTTTTTTTTCTGCTATTGACTCTTGGTTCTTTTTTTTAAACACGGTACTAACCTCATCATAAGGCCGGGGAATTACGTGGGCTGATATCAACTGCCCAACACGCCGCGCCGCTGCTTTTCCAGCATCAACAGCTGCTTGAACAGCACCAACATCGCCCTCGACGAGGACTGTTACCAATCCCCCATCAATTTTTTCTTGATTCACTAATTGGACGTCTGCGGCCTTTATCATCGCATCGGCTGCTTCGATGGAACCGATTAATCCTCTTGTTTCAATCATGCCTAGCGCTTTTCCCATCCTTATCGCCTACCTTCCACATCAATTGAATCTATAATCCCGATTATCACTGCATCAATCGGCAAATCCTCACTTTTAAAAATAAAACGGGCTGCACTTCCTCTTGTAACCATTACTCGGTCCCCAATCCCCGCACCGATGCGGTCAGCAGCAATTAAAGGAGTTTCCACAGGCACTCCTTGTGGATCTTCTAGCTGTACAAATAAAAATTTAAGTCCAGTCAAGCCATCCTCTTTACGTGTGGCCCAAACATTTCCAGTAACTTTACCGATTTGCATTATATTTGCTCCTCGTGATCGACTCGAAATTGGATTCCTTTTTCCTTTGCGGCATCCCGAGCTAAATTAGTAATAATGGTAGTTGATGCTACCCAAATTTCAGTTGCATTTATTGTCCGGATATCATTTTCCGTTAGCAGCCTTCGATCATAAACGTGCTGAGACGGTTGCAAGGATTCTATAAATCCAAACAAAACCCCATATTCCCTCAATTTTTTCTTATATTTCAGTAAATGAGCACGGTAACGAGTGACTCGTTCCGGTATCGAATGCTGGTCTCTCTTTTCAAGCAGCCATCTCATATCTTTCGAAGGCTCAAAAAAAACTGAATGCCCCATTAGCAAGGCTTTCGCGAGCAGCCAGCTTGCCGTAGTATCTGTTAATCCCATTGCACCCCTGGCAAGTAAATCCTGGTTTGCATCTAAAAAAACAAGCTGCTGATAGTCGGATTGCTCTTTGAGGCGGGCATCGTCAGCGTTAAATACCTCTACCCGCCAATGTTCCTTAAACTTCGAGGTGAGATACTCGATTTTTTCTGTCGTTGTAGTAGTTTCGCAGACTAATAAAAGTTTTGGTTTTTCAGTTAACCTGCCAGCCACTTCGAGAATGATTTGTTCTAACAGATGTTGATCAATTTTCATACTGGTACACTCGAATTAAGAAGAATCGCCTTGTCACCTGTCATGGACAATGAAGCATTGGCCTCATCGGTGTCAATGTGCATTTCTAATTGATAACGTGGAGAAACTCGGATGAGAACCCGGTCAAACAGAACCGGACGCTGTCCTTGTATTTTGACTTTTACATATTGGCCATTTTCTACATTAAATTGCTCGGCATCCTTCGGTGCCATATGAATGTGATTTTGAGCAATAATCAGTCCTTCTGATAGATAAACGCTACCGTGCGGACCAATAATCGTTGCAGGTGATGATCCTTTAATATCGCCAGATTCACGTAAGGGTGGGTTTAATCCTAATTTTACTGAATCGGTTTTACTAATTTCGATCTGTGTTGCCCCCCTAACTGGTCCAAGAATGCGGACTCTTTCGAGACTTCCTTTCGAACTAACTACAGTTACCGTTTCGTTAGCAGCAAATTGACCAGGCTGAGAAAGGTTTGCTTTTTTTGTTAGCTGATAATTTTTTCCAAACAACATCTCGAGATGCTCTTTACTTAAATGGATGTGCCTGGCGGAAACGCCGATCGGAATCGATGGCGTTTCCACTTCCTGTTGTAATTGTCTAAGCACTTTTTCAACAATTGATTGAATAGCTTGGGAATTCATCCCTTACCCCTCACTTCCTTACTCTGCTTGAATTTTCGGCAAAATGCTTTCCAATTCGTTATGTGGACGTGGGATGACATGAGTGGATAATAGCTCTCCAATTCGTTCAGCAGCAGCTGCACCGGCGTCGACAGCAGCTTTTACAGCTCCAACATCTCCTCTTACAAGGACTGTTACCAGACCGCCTCCGACATGAACTTTCCCAACTAAGTGTACATTTGCTGCCTTCACCATTGCGTCTGCAGCCTCAACGGATGCTACCAACCCTTTTGTTTCGATCATTCCTAATGCTGTAAGTTCTCTTGACATGTTTTATTCCTCCCAATATTTTAATTTAGAAATATATATTTTTATTTAGCTTTTAAAGCTGAGCTAATACCTTGCTGACCATTTGCGTAATGGTCTGTTGATTTACCGTAGCTCCACTGCTGACCCCGGCAAGAACCTTTTCTACTACCACTTGGATTTGGTCCGGGGAAAAAGAAGTGTTTTCCAATTGTTCAGTCTTTCGTTTCATCGGAACTTCAATGTCTTTTATCCCATGTGCGACGCGTTTGATATTCATTAAGTGTTCGGCACTAATGTTATCGCTCGTGATATTTCCGCCAAAGGAACCGCATCCAAGCGTTAATGAAGGCTTTAACGCCGTTGTTCCGCCCACCGCACCGATAGAAGATGGTGTGTTTATCAGTAATCTTGAAACCGGCATTTTGAGTGAAAAGGTACGAATTACTTGTTCATCTTCCGAATGAAGCGCTAAGGTATGCCCTCGACCGCCGATTGCCAATAACTGCTCGCAAATCGATAAAGCTTGGCCTGCCCCATCAACGGTATAGAATGGAAACACGGGTGCTAGCTTTTCAATCGAGAGCGAAACTTCTTTTCCAACCTTTGTTTCTTCCGCAATCAGAATCCGGGTATCCGCCGGAACAACAATTTCAGCCATTTTTGCAATTATTTGTGCATGCCTGCCGACAATTTTCGAGTTTAATTTTCCCGGCGCCGGTGATACAACCTGTTCAAGCTTTCGTTTTTCCTCTTCATTAAGGAAATATGCGCCATTTTTCTTGAATTCACGGATTACGTTCTCCCGAATGCTTCGATCGACCACCAATGCTTGTTCCGTCGCACAAATTGTTCCATTATCGAAGGTTTTACTATCGACGATCCGTTTAACCGCTTTAGTAATATCAGCTGACTTCTCGATATAGCAAGGGACGTTTCCAGGACCTACTCCATACGCAGGTTTACCAGAAGAATATGCGGCCCGGACTAAAGCTCCTCCCCCGGTTGCCAGGATTAAGTTCACATCGCGGTGATGCATCAGTTCTTGTGTTGCGGTCATTGTCGGCTTCTTGATCCACCCAATGATTCCCTCAGGTGCACCTGCACGAATAGCAGCTTCCAGACAGATTCTTGCGGCTTCCACTGTGCATTTGGCAGCAGATGGATGGGGGCTGAAAACAATCGCATTTCTTGTTTTAAGAGAAATTAAACTTTTAAAAATTGCCGTTGAAGTCGGATTGGTCGTCGGCACAATCCCTGCAATGATTCCGAAAGGACTGGCCACTTCTACGACCTTTTCTTTTTTGTTTTCCCGAATAACTCCAACCGTTTTCAAGTCGCGGATTGAATCATACACACCTATGGAGGCTACTTCGTTTTTAATGGCCTTATGCTCAAAGACTCCCATTCCGGTTTCATCTACAGCCATTTGAGCAAGCTCATCCTTTCTGCTAAAGGCTGCTTTAGCTGCGGCTTGCACGATTCGATCGACAGATTCCTGAGAAAATTCTTCATATTGTTTTTGTGCTTCTTTTGCTTTTTTGACTGCATCTCTCATCTCTTGAAGTGAGAGTAAGTCCTGATCGAACTGCATTTGTGTCGCTCCTTTCTGAGTTAATATGCGATTGGATTCCGGGCGATTTCGAGAATGCTTTTACGAAAAGCATCAGCTGCCGCACGACAGGCGGACTGGGTTCCTGTAACTAGTCCGCCGCCGAAGTTAGTTTCAGATGGCGGACCATAAAAAGCAGCTAATTGAACATCTGCTGCTTTTAACGCTGCATCTAGGCCATACATCGCTTCTAATGGAGGTGCAATTAAGTAAGCTAAGGGGGCACCTTCGTCGATTTTTGCAAGTTTTGATAAATAACTTCCTGTTCTGGCAACGACATGGGCGTACATAGTATGTGTCGCCTCTGGATTAATCGCTTCAAAATAGGCTTCATTTTCGATGACATTTCTTACAGCATCAACACCGCTGATCACCTCATCAGGAGAAGGTCCGGCAATAATACCGATAAACTCTCCTGACAATGGACCTGAGGCATGACTTGCTCCTGCATAAAATGACTTTGCATATACAACCTCTATATCAGCTCTTTTGGTCGCTTCATCTATTGCTGTATAGCCTACGTCATCGATGGTACAGGTGATGATTGCCAGGCTGCGCTGATGAAACTTTAGTTGAAACTGCTGTGCGAGTGCCGGGTCAGTATTCGGGATGATTCGAACGGCTAGTATCTCCGCCTTAACGGGCCGAAACTCCATAGGTTCCATCCTCCTAACTTTCTTTGCTGACCAGCGAGACACCGCTCGCTTGGTACTTTAGAATCTTTTGGACAACACTGCCAAGGTAGGCTCCTGCTTCCACTGGTGGTATCCCGCCAGTATGAATGTTGGAAATAACCATGCGATCCGCTTCAATTGTCCCTTTTCTCGGTTTATAGCATAGATAGGCGCTAAGAGATTCGGAGCTGACGAGTCCGGGACGTTCGCCGATAAAAAAAACCACCACTTCAGGCTGTAAAATCTCTCCGACTTCATCCATCGATGCGACCCGTCCCTTCTCTATGTAAAAAGGATTCCCATACTCAATCCCTAAATGGTCAAGAGATTGTAAGAACGATAGATAAACATCTTCCAAATTTTTTTCAATAGCTTGCGAGCTGAGACCATCTGAGGCAATAATTTGCACCCTTGGTTTAAGGTGACATTTTTCACGGATCTTGATTTTCGCTTCCTCACTTAATTTTCTTCCTAGGTCAGGCCGGCGGATATATTCCTCTTTATGTTCAACCATTGTACTAACGGAAAAAAGTTTAAGAGTGTCAAGGAGCTTTTCAGGAACCGTTCCATATACGGCATCTACAGCTGCTCCGTGATCCAGCCGAAATCTTAGCCATGTTTCCGTTTTAGGACGAAGACCAGCTCTTCCTACTCCAACTCTTGCAGGAGTTTTGTTTGCCCACTCCTGTAATGCATCCGGATGATTCGGGGAGGTGACACCAATCCTCGTTTGTAGTTCTGGAAGAATTGAATCCTCGTAATTCATAGGAATGCATGGAATGGATTCCTTTGAATTCCCTACATGGTCCCATAATTTCACCGGCTTTTCATCATCCAGTGCATGAACCGAATCTGCCTGCTGTTCCGAACCTGCTACCGTAAACTGCGGGATGGTTGATAAATGGTCCCATAGCTTGACCATTCCGCTGCTTGATGCTATTGGTTTAGTTATTGTTGCTTTTTTGACCGAAGGCTCCCGAATCTGTTCTAAAATCAGTTTGGTTATTGTCTCAATGAGCTCTTTGTTCATCCTCTCACCTCCTTACTTATGGAACACGGTTAAGTCGCCGGCAAGGGCAGTAAGTTTACCGTTTTGCATTATCCCAACATCTTCAAGCCATTCTTCAAACAGAGGAGCCGGCCTGCGGTTCAACGTTTGCCGTAATGTTGCAACATCGTGGTAACTCAATGATTGATAATTTAACATACAGTCATCCCCCATCGGAGCAGCAATGATAAAGTTTACTCCAGCGGCGGTCAACAGCACTCCCAAATCTTCAATATCATTCTGATCTGCCTTGATATGATTTGTATAACAGATATCGACCCCCATTGGGATGCCATGCAGCTTGCCCATAAAGTGGTCTTCCAACCCGGCGCGAACCACCTGCTTACAGTCATATAAATACTCCGGTCCGATAAACCCGACGACCGTATTCAAGATATATGGATCATAGCGCCTGGCAAAACCGTAATTTCTAGATTCCAGCGTTAATTGATCGATTCCGAAATGCGCTTCAGCAGATAGTTCTGAGCCCTGGCCTGTTTCAAAATACAAACGCTGCGGACCCGCAGATGTTCCCAGTTCACGAATCATCACGTTCGCCTCATCTAATAATGAAGCATTGATGCCGAATGATTTATTGGCCGCCTCAGTTCCAGCAATACTTTGAAAAATCATATCCGCTGGTGCTCCTTGCTCAATCGCCTTCATTTGCGTCGTGACATGTGCGAGCACACAATTTTGTGTTGGGATTTTCCATTCCCGGATGAAATCATGTGTTGCATGGAGCAGGCGTTTCACACTTTCAACCGAGTCATCAACCGGATTAATTCCAATCACAGCATCACCAATTCCGTAAGAGAGTCCCTCTTTTAAAGAGGCTAGCATCCCATCTACACTGTCTGTTGGGTGATTGGGCTGAAGACGGGAAGCAAGCGTACCCTTGTGGCCGATGGCAATATTACATTTCGTAACAATCTCCAATTTGTTAGCAGCGTGAACCAAATCCAAATTAGACATAAGCTTTGTAATGGCCGCAATCATTTCACTGGTAAGTGCCCGGCTTAACCGTAGAAGGTCTTCTCCAGTCGTATTGTCATCAAGGATGTATTCCCTTAATTCTGCAATCGTCCAGTTTTGGATCCTCCGATACGCTTGTTCATTTATTTGTTCTTCAATGATCCTGGAGACCTCATCTTCCTCCGCTGGTATTAAGGGATGATTGCGGATATCACTGACTGTGAGGGAAGCTAATACTTGTTTGGCGGCAATTCTTTCTTGTACTGATTCTGCTGAGATTCCTGCCAATCGGTCCCCGGACTTTTCTTCATTGGCTTTAGCAAATAGTTCTTTCAACTGTTTAAACTGGTATACCTGCCCTAACAAACGGGTCTTCATTATCACAAAGTCTCTTCCCCTTTCCTACGAATGAAACGCGAGTGTTTTGATCACTACTGGTACTACCTCCGATTTCAGCTTATTGCCGATATCCAAGTAATCACCTTGTTCGACAAGTATCTGATCGATACAGATAACATCCCGCTCAGCCTGTAAAGTCTGGAGAGTTTGCCCAAGGACTTTGGCCAGGTCATCAGCAAGTACGATCACGATCGGATCACTTTGGTTTGGCTGAAGTCTATAGGCATCAAGAAGCCATTGCCCCAATAGCTGGACATCTCTGAAGCGCAGAAATGGCAGGTCTGTCAGATAAAGAGCGAAATTCCTTCCTTCTAGCGCCGGGTCATATACTTGGATCGCTTGTTGGACGGTGTCTTTCACTTTTTGGGCTCCGTCCTTGAGATTTCCATTTAGTCTGAATTGATAAACCGGTAAATTTTTCAACGGCAGAAGAGCAGGATTAACCTGGATGGTTGCTCCGCTTATATGTGTGGTTTGTGTACCAGCTCCAAGGACCGTTGCTCGGACTGTTTCAGCAGGTGGAATCCATTCCCAGCTTTTCAGTTCGGAATTCCTCTGCAGCTCTCTTGCCAAATACACTCCAATATCAGAGTAATAATCGGAGGAGGATTCCTGTCCATATATGCATTCGCTCACCCCGCCTGAAAACATGATTTGATCAATTGGACTATTCCAATCAGGCAGATGTCCAAGTAGCAAAACCTCGTCTTCAGCAATGACTTTACGCTGTAATACATGAACTAAAACGTTTGCCATCGTCTGTGTTACAAGCCGTATCCAGCCGTCATCTACCGGGTCCCCAACAGATAATGACACACCTAATTGTTTCAATAATTCACGGACAGGAGGAGAAACATGTTTTACCCTGTCTTTCTCAAATTCGATTAGCCGACCACCGATATGGAGGGTGCAAGTTCCCTTCAAATGACCTTCTTGATAAACTGCGATATTCGCTGTTCCTCCGCCAATATCGATATTGGCGATTGTTTTCCCTGTCTCCTTGGAACGCTGGTACGCCCCTGAGCCTTTAGCTGCAATGATTCCTTCTAAATCAGGACCAGCAGTTGCGACTAAAAATTCACCCGCTTGATTCGATAAGAGATGCAGCATTTCTTCAGCATTCCGCTTGGTTGCTGTTTCACCTGTTATGATGATTGCACCCGTTTGAATATCCTTGGGACGGACACCTGCTTTTTTGTACTCTTGCTCCACCAGAGCGAGAACGGATTCCATATCAATCAACGTCTCACCATGAAGTGGAGTCCGATATATGGAACTTTTATAGAGAATTTCTTTTTCAGTAATCTCAATTCGCGGTACATGGGTTGAACCAGCTGTATTCACCAGCGTAAATCGGCTCAAAATTAATTTGGTGGTACTTGTGCCTATATCGATTCCAGCACTTAGAATGTGTTCCTTCCTTTGCAACAGTTTCACCCCCCCAAAAAAACAAAACGGCGCTTAAACAACGATTGATATAATCGTTATTTAGGCGCCGTTGCCCTATTTTATTCTTTTATTAGTTAGCCGACTGAAGCATTAGAGTCTAATTCTCTGTGGAGAATAATGTAATCAGCCACTGATTTCAGGGTCTTTCCATGGTTCATACTATAGGATCTCAACATTTTAAATGCTTGCTCTTCACTAACCTGGTATACTTCCATTAGGATTCCTTTTGCCCGTTGGATCGTTTTCTGGTCTTCTATTTTTTCTTCCATTTTTTTTATATCATTTGTCAAAGCTTTCAAGCGATTCGCTTGTGCCATCGCAATCTCTACCGCAGGAATTAGATCCCTCTCAGAAATAGGTTTTACCAGATAACTGAGAATATGAGCATTCTTTGCTTCTTCTACCAAATCACGCTCACTATATGCGGTCAAAAGGAGGACTGGAATTTGGTAAGCTTGATAGATGATTCGGCCCGCCTTAATTCCATTCATCTTCGGCATTTTGACATCCATAACAATCAAATCAGGTTTATGTAGAGCGGCTAACTCTATCGCAGTATCGCCTGAATTTGCCTCCGCAACAACATCAAATCCTGCTTCTTTTAACATTTCTTTGATGTCCATGCGTAGAATAGATTCATCTTCCACAACCATAATTCTGGATTTACCCATGTCCAATCATTCCTCTCTGTCCGGGAACGTTACCCAAGCCATTGTCCCTTGCCCGTTTTTTGGCAAATATCCAAATTTCCCATTTAGGTCATAACTCGAGAGATTTTTTACAATCTCAATCCCTAAGTGATTCGTATCGATGTAATCATCCAACCCATTTCCATCATCAAAGACACCTAGTTCAATCATTTGACCATTTCGCTTGAAATGAATCGTTATATTCCCTTTAGAACGCCCAATAAAGGCATGTTTCATACAATTTTGTATCAATTCTGTCACGATTAAGGCTAATGACACTGCTTGTGCAGAGTTTAGCTCGATATCCTCTTCCGTATGTAAATGAATCGCCACTGAACAATCCGGTTGATAGGGATAAAAAACCTGCCCAGTCGTAATTTTCTTGATAATATTGACCATGTTTACCTTTTCAATCCCGCTGCTAGAAAGCACATCATGAACTGCAGCAATACTTGCTATTCGATTGAGGCTTTCTTGATATAATTGTTTTGTTTCCTCAGGCACACCCCGTCTCATCTGCATCCGAAGCAGACTAGCTACTGTTTGCAGATTGTTTTTGACCCGGTGGTGAATCTCCTTAATTACGACCTGATTTACCATCAGCTGACGCTCCTTATCCCTTAAATCTGTTATATCGCGGATATAGAGCAGCATACGTTTGGAATCCGCCTTCTTATCGAGTAAACAGATAGACCTAAGAATAAAAACCTTATCCATACTTCTCACTTCACGTTGGGAAATCCCTCGATGTGAAAAATCTGTTTCGACTACAAACGGCAGGACCTGCAGAATGTCTCGATTCGTTAAATTTTTTGTTTGATTCGGGCTGTGTTCTTTTATTAGTCTAATCGCAAAGTTATTCGCATACTGAATGGTACCGCCTTCCCCCAAAAGAATCAAAGCTTCTTCAAGGTAATCAGGTATCATTGGGTCCTTTAGAACGATATCCCATGTTCGCCCAAATTCTGCGGTTGTTTCAGACAAGATGGCAAGCTCCTGTTCCTGCTCCACTTGGGGGGTAATGTCTGTTTCCAAAATCAATAGTCCAATCGTAAGCCCTTCTTGATTTTGAATCGGTGTTACATTCTGACAAACATGTGACCCTTCGTGCGTTAAAGCCCGGTTCATCATAACAGGTCTACCTGTTCGATAGGCTTGGAAAACGGCAGGTTCATAGGATGCTAGGATCTTCTTCTCCACCACCCGATATCTGTATAGCGACGGAACCGTAGATGGTACTGCCTCCGCTATAACTACAGCTGTTTGCGGATCTTCTGTTACACAGTCGATAAACACATTCCCTTGGGCGAGATCTGCAATCATCTGCAGCGACTTGCTTTTTTCCACTAAAATCTCGATATCATTCTCAGTTAATGAAGTATGCAGCTTGCAAAGTCTGTTAATCTGTTGTTTAACATCGGTCATTTCTGGTGCCCCTTTAAGATAAAAAAAGCACCAATCTACATAGACCATCTATGTGGATAGGCGCCTTTGCCTATATTCCTATTAATTTGTTAAAATAATTATATAAAAAAATCTATTATTTGAAAAGGCTTTCATGGTAAAAAAGTTTAGAATTTTTTTTTAATTCCAAATATTCCTTCATTCCATTATAGTTCGAACAGGAAACCAATTCCCTTAACTCTTCAATACCATTGTTTTTAATAGATGATGTGACAATGATAGGCCCCTGAACGATTGCCCTCTTTAATTGAGAGATGGCATGTTCAATATCTGCTTGCTCAGCATCCGCTTTGGTGACCACTCCAATTGTCAGCTTAGGAATTCCCGAAGAAAAGCTGGGAGGAAACGTAATTTTTCGATTGGTGGCGTCTTGAATAAACAAGACATGCGTTACCTCTAATGCTGTAGCCATGATCGACTTATAAAAGTAGGGATTTTCTACGTACTCACCTGGTGTATCGACAATCCAGTCATAAAAATGAAGAGATTGTGTTTTCACGGCCTCAACATTGCGCCCTAATAATGCATTAGTCAACGTCGATTTCCCTGCTCCAATTGATCCAATGAGCATTGCCCGATTCGATGTGGTAAACATTAGAATCCTCCTTCCTATGATTTTGTAATAGCAGCAGGGGTATAGCCAAGATTTTCAGCTAAAAAAGTATTAATCCTTTGCATTGCCATATCTACTTCTGATACGCTGCCTACTAATACTAAACTTCCAGTAAAACGATCCAGGAATCCAAGCGAAACATTGGCAGCCTTGGTGGCTAAATCACCAGCTATAATGACGGTTTCACTTGGGGTCAACGTTAATATCCCGATAGACCCCGATCTTTGTATCCCTAACTTATCAAATAATTCTTCATCCGGATTGGCAATCAAATGGCTTAGGGTAACTTGTTTTCCGGGGACAAATTCTTGAATAAATCGCTTTTTTTCATCAGACATGTACAATACCTCCTAAAAAATAAAGCCCACTTCCAAAAGGAAATGGGCTTCGTTGCCGAGATTATTTTTAAATTATTATATCATAGATGTTTCGAATTTACTCAATTTTTAAACTATATTTTATTAGATTTAGCTGAAAACATTATTAGTTTTTATTTCTTAACATGCCATAAATTTGATTATTCACTACCCCCAGTGATTTCACCCCGTTTTGGACATTGGAAAGCAACACGACGAATTCATTTCCATTTCTACTGAAGCTATTGAGCGTGTTCCAACCTGGAAGTACACCGTGATCAGAATAGCTCCCGGGATCCCGATATAAACCAAGGGCATAATTGTGTTTAAATGGCGTGAAAAACTGCTTTAAGCTTTCCTGAGTTAGGAATTTCCCTCCATATAAAGCTTTATCGAATAAATACATATCGTATGGAGTTGTATAGATATCACCGCAGCCAAATAGCTCAGACATATCGGGAAGTGCGGGTGAAATCATTTCATTTTCTTTTTGCTTGTATCCTTTTGAAGGAAACGTTTGGTTATAATATGCATCTCCGAACCCTGTATGTTTCATACCTGCTTTCGTAAAAATATGTCCCTTTACATAGCTTTCGAGGGGTTCCTTCGTTATTTTTTCAACGATATAAGCAAGGATGGAATAGTTAGAATCACTATAATACCAGTTTGTTCCAGGTTGAAATTTTAATTTCCCTTTTTCAATCTTCTTGATTAAATCGTCGTGGGAAATTTTCTCTATTGTCTCTGAATGTTCCGGTATACCCGAAGTGTGCGTTAATAAATGATAAAGCTTGATTTGCTTCCCATTTGGGAAATCAGGAATATATTGGGATAAAAAATCATTGATATTTAGCTTCCCTTGTTCTTGCAGCTGCATGATAGCAGTAGAAATAAATACTTTTGTAATCGATCCTATATAAAAGACTGTTTCCGAATTATTAGCAAGTTTATTTTCAAAGTCAGCATACCCGTATCCCTTATTAAGAACTACTTTATTATCCTTTACGACCAACGCGGTGCCATTAAAGTTTAAACCCTTTAAATATCTGTCAATTGCTGGGTCATTGTTCACATCTACCACCTTGGGGACCACACCCTTTTCCGGATATGGATCTTTTTTCAAAACACGATGAACAAAATTGTTGGTCTTAGCAGACTTAGGAGCCTGTAAAGAATGGTGGATAATATTCGAAATAAAAGTGATCGTTGCAGCGGAAATAAATAAAAGTAAAAATCGCTTTATAGAACGTTTTAACTTCCTTTTCGGCGACACTTTCGTTCGCGTATTCAATTCATCCGTTCGGAACTCCGCCATACTCATCACCTTTCCATCACATTCACATTATTCATACCAAAAACCATAATAACATCATTCGTGATGAAACGTAAAATTCCTGCATAAATTTGGTGCCAAACATCGTTAGTGGGCATTCTACAATTTTCTCCTTTCCAATTGGACACATTCTTAACAAATACAAAATAAAAAGAAATAAATTTCACCAAATAAAAGAACCCGCTCAGCTTCTAAAACAAGCTAAACGGGCTATCCTGTAAGCAATATATTGGATTTATTTTTGGCCTTGAAGAGCCAATTGGAGACCTAAGCCAATATAGATCGTCCCAACTACCTTTCCTTGCCAACGTGATAGTTGGCCGTTCTTTGGTTTGAATCGATTCCCTATTGAGCATACGATAACTGCCAGAAAGGTTGTGTATAAGATACTCATTAACACGAATGTCAGGCCAAGGGTCAGGAGCTGAAATACTACGGGAGTCCCGCCGTTGTGAACGAATTGCGGTAAAAATGCCAAGAAAAATAAAGCAGTTTTAGGATTGAGCAATTCAATTAATAACGCCTGGCGAAATGACACAACAGGTTTTGCATTTCTCTCAACAGGTTTTTCTTGTTTTTTAGATTTTTCAAGGAGGGATTTAATGCCTAAAAAAATTAGATAGGCTGCTCCTAAATATTTAACGATTTCAAAAGCAAGTGCTGATGTCATTAAAATAGCGGAAAGTCCCAGAACAGCTGCCACAGTATGAATTAAGTCACCTACAGCAATTCCTACACCTGTAATAATCCCGCCTTTCCTTCCGCCTTTTACAGTTTGAGATATTGTTAATAAAACAGCTGGTCCCGGAATCAGAAATAAAACCAATACCACTAATATAAATGCCACCATTCTCGTCGCTCCCATTTACTCAAATTATTGTAAATAAAATGATCCCTTCTCTTAATCATTTTATCATAATATTACAAATATTGCTTTAATTGGTGCCTGTCACCGTTCGTGGACAAATGCTTCTAAATGTCCTTTCTCTATGGACACTCAATCTAATTTCATCTTCTGTTATGTGAATTTATTTATATAGAAGTAGTTAAACTATATAAAAAAAACTGGAGCGTATGAGGATGGAGAAAAAAATAGCCATATTAACGGATATTCATGGGAATCATTCTGCATTAGAAGCGGTTTTGGAGCAGATTGATAACGTTAAGGAAATAGAACACATTTATTGTTTAGGTGATTTAATAGGAATTGGGTATGAATCAAATGCAGTTCTTGAGCTGCTATTTTCCCGTGACAATATTTCTTTTGTTATGGGGAACCACGATGAAGCAATCCTGGATATCACCGCGGGTCGGGAACCTTACAGCAAGGGGAAAGAAAGAGCACATCATGAGTGGATTGCATCACATTTAAACCCTAAATTTATCACTAAGCTAGCTGAAATTCCTACAACCTTGAATGCCAAATATAACGGAAAAGAATTGCATTTTACACACTATCATTTAAACGGACAAAATGAATTTATTGGATTAGATAAAGAACCAACAAACGTGAAACTTGATGAGTTTTATCAAACATCTACATCAGATATTGTTTGTTTTGGCCATCATCATGTCATTCATCACTTTAAAACAAAGGAACGGCTTTATCTAAATCCGGGCTCTTTAGGATGTAACCACAAGCCTCTTGCCCCGTTCGCGATTTTGACCATTGGTGAGTGTGGAGAAATAAATGTCACTTTCAAAGAAATACCGTATGATAATAAAGAGTTTTTATTAGGGTACAAAAAACTTAATGTACCTGATTCAGAATATATTTTGAAAATCTTTCATGGCAATCAGCATTTAAAGTATCAGTAAAAAGAACAAAAGGCGCAAGCGCCCGGTTAGCGCACGACAGGACTGGAGCGCTTCGACTGAGATAAAGGAAACACGGAGAACGTAAGCGATCCGATGTTGACTTATCGTAGGGGGAAGAGCGAAGTCCACTGGGCGCTGGAGCTGGATTCAGATAACTTTTTTAAGTTATCCACACCAAATTATTTTATAATTTCCTAAACAATAAGAAAAGCCCGTCTCGATTGAGGCGGGCCTTGATATTATTTAATGATTTGTATTTTAACTGTTTTTCTTCCCCAATTAATCGCTTGCTTTTGTGTAGGGAAAAATACATCAATTTTATTTCCTTTCATTGCGCCGCCAGTATCGGCTGCAATCGCATAACCATAGCCCTCTACATAAACCTTTGTACCTAACGGGATTACTTTCGGATCAACTGAGATTACTTTTTGATTCGGGTTTTTCTTTAGGTTAATACCTGTTGCTGTTATGCCGGAACATTTTGTGCAATTCATGGTATAGGCAGAAGCACTTACCGTGAATTCCTTTACGACAGTAGAATTTTTTGCTACTGCAGCAACTGCCGGTTTTGAAATAGTTAAAGCTTGGTTCGGATGAATGATATCAGATTTAAGATTATTCCATTGTTTTAAGTCATTTACTGTAATATGGTATGTTTTCGCGATACGAGACAGTGAATCGCCACTTTTAACCGTATATGTATTGGATGCTGCAAACACTCCACTGGAACTACCAAATAGCAAGGCAGCGGCTGTACTAAAAGTTATCAATAATTTCTTCAAAATACAAAACTCCCCTCTATCGATATATTTAAAATATCATAGAAATATTACAGGAGTATTTCAGAAGATTGCAAGTTTCGTTACAAATTGTCGGATAATTGTTTTTGTTAGATTAATTTGGGTGAATTCGCAAATATTATTACATTCTTCGACTTAATCATAACCAAAATATCCTTTAGAAAATAAAAAAGCCGGTCCGTTGTCGATCGAACCAACCTTGGTATTGATATGTATTATGAAGGAATCTATTTTTCAAGTATGTCCTTTATTTTCTTAAGGTCTTTATAGTTTGCTTTTTTCATCATAGTTGAAATAAACGGAGTAAATAGCTTTGAAAAACCTGTCGGGTTACCCTTATTACGTAACGTCATTTTCGTATTATATTCGTTAATGGCTTTCCAGGTGTAGGTTGTCTCCATTGGAAATGGCCCATCAGCAGTTCTCATTACCATTTTTTGACCCGGAATAAATTCTACAATTTCGTATACATACGCAAATTCTCTTCCCAGAAATTTTGCTTTAAAGGCGATTTGCGAACCAATGGTCAACGGTTTATCCGTTTTCCAATCTGCTGAACTAATATTTACATACCATTTAGGAGCATTGTCAGGGTTTGCTGCATAAGTAGAAACCTTGTCAATCGGACACTTAATTTTTATTTCTGTAAAAACATCAACCATAACATTCCTCCGAATTTTACAGCAGATTTCAGCTAAAAGGATTTTCCCGTATATAAATTATTAGGTGTATACCATAAATTATTACCATTCAGGCTTTTTTTATGATAATAAAGAATTTATCTGTTGTAAACAATATGGGGCTGACTCCCGATGCGTTAATGGAAGTCAGCCCCTTTTTTTCAATAAAAAAAGACTCTTCGAGAGAGTCTTTTGATTAACGTAGGTTTATAATTAAGCTTTACGAACGTTAGTAGCTTGTGGTCCGCGTTGACCTTGTTCTACTTCAAAAGTAACTGCTTGACCTTCGTCTAAAGATTTGAAGCCTTCGCTTTGGATAGCTGAGAAATGTACGAATACGTCGTCTCCAGCTTCGCGCTCGATGAATCCAAAACCTTTTTCTGCATTAAACCATTTTACTTTACCTTGTTCCATTTGTGTTTCCTCCTGTTGTGTGCTGTGCACACATTGTGTTACTATCCTTGCTCAAATCTTCAAGACAAAAAGCAGATTCACTTTTAACATCCTTACCGAACAAACAAAAATAATTCTTCTTAACTATAACAGAAAGATTTTGGAAAAGCAAGCAACCGAAAAAAATCTAATTTTAATGTTGCTTTAATAAAGGGGAAAAATTAGCTTACTTTTTATTTCTGGCCATTTCCATTAGCTCTTTCAATTCATTTGTAAATCCCTTTACCGCATAATTTTCTACAACAGTTACCGGGAGGCCCAAAAAGCCAAACTTCTCCAGTTCCTTTAGATAATCCAGGTTTGTTGACACATCTCTGACTTCAAATGAAATTCCCTCCTCAGTTAATACTTTTTTGACTAGCGTGCATTCTATGCAATCATTTGTGGTATAGACAATAACTTGTTTAGACATTCACGATTTCTCCTCATAAAAATTTTTACCGACAAAATGAAAGACCGTGACATCCTTCGTTTTAAAAAATCTAAAGTAGATATCCACCTTCCGACATAGCCGCGGGAAATGACTGATTTTGCGCTTTCCCAAGAAATTTTTATGTAGTGCCCACTACGGTGACAGGCACCATTCGTGGGCAAAACGATCAAATTGCCTTTACCAGGCGGACAGCATTCTTTAATTTTACCTTTAAAATGAATATTCTACTAGTTGTTTCCTTGTTATTGTTAGTTTTTCGATAATTTGCTCGTAATTTTGTTTGTTTGATTCAAGATTTTGTTTTCTTTCCTTGATCATTCTCATAACTTCTTTCGGATTGGGTCCTCCTTGGAGACTCCTGATTTCGACAAAGTACTCGGGGGAAATAATTTTTCTCCACTCTTCTTCTGACAGTGACTCGTTGACGAATTCATGAATCATGCTGTTAATTTCAGCTATTTCCCAATCATATAATTCTTTTTCCGCTTTTATTGTTGCCTTTGAAATATAACTTGCAATGGTATGAGCTTTACGAAAGGAAATGTTATAATTCCTGGTTAAGGTGTCTGCCAGTTCGGTTATTGTAATGCTCGATTTTTTCGCCATTTCTTTCGTATGCTCCTTATTTACTTTTAAAGTGACGATTACTGCATTCATTAGTTTCATTACGCGGTTTGCCTTCGTAAAGGCGCGATATAAATGTGGCTGCAGATCATCCTCAGTATCCACGATATCGCCGAATGGAGTATTATGGATCATATTTACCGCTGCTAATGCATCTCCATAGGCACTGCTTGCAATCGATCGTGAATGTTCAATCGAGACCGGATTTCTCTTTTGAGGCATAATGCTGCTTACTTGAACATATGGGTCAGCAACATAAAAAGAGCCGAATTCTCTTGTCACATGCAAGAGAAAATCCTGAATCCATCTACCTGTATTCACCATACAGGTCATCAGAGCTGTGGAAGTTTCCAGTATATAATCGGCTCCCCCAATAGAATCATAGGAGTTTTCAATTACTTTATCAAAACCTAAAAGCTCGCAGGTACGATTTCTGTTAATTGGAAACCCCGTTGTTGTCAACGCTGCTGCCCCAAGTGGCGATTGGTTGACTGTTTCATAGGCTGACCATAACCTATTAATGTCCCTTTGCAGGACATCGTAGATTGCCAGAAAATAATGACCTAACGTTGTTGGTTGCGCCGGTTGGGTATGGGTATAGCCAGTAATATAGGTTTTCGTATGTTTTTCAGCCTGATCTAATAATGCTTCACTTAATTGATAAGTACTTTTGAGAAGATCTAATAGATGTTGCCTCAGGACCAGACGATACATGGCCACCCCTATGTCATTTCGGCTCCGGCCAATATGGATTTTCCCGGCGAGATCATCACCTATTTCCTCTCCAATTTTCGCCTCCAGCATGAAGAATAGATCTTCGAATAACGGGTCGTAGGAAATAGTGGAAATATCTGTTTTCGCCACTTTATTAATACCCTCCAGCATCACTTTCGCTTCATCAAGGATGATAATTTGCTGTTCTTCGAGCATTATGACATGGGCACGATGTATATCAAACATAACAGCAAATAAGTAATCCCTTTGATCATTAAAAACAGGCTTCAACAGCTCTTCCACATAGGTTTTTCCTGGAAAAGCCGTACCTTCCTCTTTTATAAATTCCTCACGTTTGCTCATATTTTCAACTCCGATTTGTTGACCATATCCATTGAATTAATGATCCCGAAACCGATTCTTAAGTGACTGATCTTCACTTAGATAAAAATTCTTGAAGTGTGATATTTTTATTCAAAATAGGGTTAATTATTCCCTGTCTTTCATTGAAAATCTTAAACCATTTAGGTGACAGGTACCGTTCGTGGACATTAGTACCATTTTGTCTTTTTCCAGTGGACACCACAATTAAAGAGTGAAGGACGCTTCCTTCACTCTTACCTTTGTACCTGCTGCTTTTACTACAATTAGATTGTTAAGCCTATTTAATAATAATTGCCGGTCTTCCAACTGGATAATATTCTACTGTTCCGCACTCTCTAATCCTAGCTTCTTCAATACAATTTCTACCGTCAAAAATGATCGGATGTTTCATTGTTTTGATTAATTTTGCAAGGTCCAGCTGTTTAAACTCATTCCATTCTGTGACAAAAAACACTGCGTCAGCATCCATAACAGCTTCATCGACTGAGCTGGCATACATGATTGTATCCCCGATTACCTTTCGTGCATTATCGATTGCAACGGGATCATAAGCTACCACTTCTGCTCCCAGATTGGTTAATGAACGTGCAATTTTTATTGAAGGTGCTTCCCTTATATCATCGGTCTCAGGCTTAAAAGCAAGGCCAAGCATCGCAATTTTCTTTCCGATAAATTCCCCAAAACGGTTTAACGCTTTTGTTACCAATAGTTCTTGCTGATAATTATTAATAGCGATAGTTGCATTTAACATGGAGAAATTTATCCCATTTAATTTAGCAGTATGAAGCAATGCTTTAACATCTTTAGGAAAGCATGATCCGCCATAGCCAATTCCTGAATTAAGAAAAGATTCCCCAATTCTTTTATCTTTCCCCATACCTCTTGCTACATCTTCTACATCTGCTCCTAAAGCTTCACATAGATTGGCAATTTCATTGATAAAACTTATTTTAGTCGCCAAAAAAGCGTTGGATGCATACTTAATCATTTCCGCACTTCGAATGCTTGTTAAAATAATCGGTACATCTAACGGACTATACATTTCTTGAATTTTACCAGCCGCCTCTTTATTTTCAGAACCGATAATGATTCTTTCAGCTTGTATAGTATCCTTAATTGCCGAACCCTGTCTTAGAAATTCAGGGTTTGAAACGACTTCAAATCTAACCCCTTTGCTAGTTTCATTTTCTATTAAATTCTTAATATATTCATTCGTACCAATAGGCACTGTACTCTTTATAACCACTATTGTGTTTTGTTCTATGTGGGCAGAAATATCCTTAGCTGCTTGCTCAAGATACGATAAATCCGCTCCTCCATCAACCCTTTCCGGTGTTCCTACAGCAATAATGATAATTTTGGTACCATCTAATCCTTCTTTATGGGAGGTTGTAAATAGAAGTCTTCCAGCTGCAATATTTTTAATAAGAAGATTTTCTAAACCGGGTTCATAGATAGGAGAAATTCCTTGACGAAGAAGATTAATCTTCTGTTCATTAATATCAATACAAGTGACTTGATGCCCTATTTCTGATAAGCAAACACCAGTAGATAGCCCGACATAGCCGGTTCCTATAACAGCTATTCTCATTTCATCCTGGCTCCCTCTTAATAATCTTTTTGCTTCCTTTCTTATTTAAATCCTGTAAATAAGAAAGGACCTCTTCTCTTATATCTTCCCTTTTCAGGGCAAAATCAATTGTTGCTTTTATAAAGCCAATTTTATCGCCTATGTCATATCGGCTTCCCTCAAAATTATAGGCTAAAATGGACTGTTGTTTATTTAGCTCATTGATGGCATCGGTAAGCTGTAATTCATTACCATGTCCAAATGGAAGCCTTTCCAGAATATCAAATACCTCAGGGTTTAAAACATAACGACCCATGATAGCATAGTTAGAGGGAGCCTCTTCTTTTTTCGGCTTTTCTACCAAAGAATCGATTTGGACAAGGTTTGGTTCGATCACCATCCCTTTGGGCTTAATAATTCCATATTTACTTACTTCATTTTCTGAAACGCTTTGAACGGCGATAACCGGGCTGTTGTATTTCTCGAAAACATTGATTATTTGCTTCAAACAAGGCGTTTCAGACAAAACAATATCATCTCCTAACAAAACAGCAAATGGTTCATTTCCAATAAAGCTTTTAGCACAAAGAATAGCATGTCCTAACCCTTTCGGTTCCTTTTGGCGGACATAAAAGATATTTACCAAATTGGATATTTTTTGAACTTCCTTTAAAACGGATAGCTGATTTTTTCTTAATAGTGAATCTTCCAACTCATAGGATTTATCAAAGTGATCCTCTATTGACTTTTTTCCTCTGCCGCTTATGATGATAATTTCCTCAATTCCTGAAGCTACTGCTTCTTCCACAATATATTGGATCGTTGGTTTATCAACAATAGGCAGCATTTCCTTTGGCTGAGCTTTTGTTGCCGGCAAAAAACGAGTCCCGAGGCCGCCTGCGGGAATAATAGCCTTTCGGATTTTCATCTAAACTGCCCTCCTAATTTCATTCCTTAATCTTTTATATGCAAAGGTACAACTTCTTGTCACGATAGAAACCCATTAATATGTAAATGAAGTTCCATTCTTCGTGAACCTAACGGTCAATTGTACTAGTTCTTAGTCAGCAGCCTAGCATTCACAAATTTCTCTTTCGTTTAAGCGATTTCGCTGTCTGTTTCGACCAACATCCTATTAATAAACACATATTTTCATATAAAAAAACTCCATACTCAATTGAGCAAGGAGTTATGCCTGATTCTGGTGTAATGGCCGATAAACATTTTTGACAAATTTTCGTATTAGTTCTGAAAGAATCTTCTTCCTGCGTTTTACCAGTGCGCTAACGATTGCCTTTTTTTCGTCCTTTGAAACGCTCCATTCCTCAGGGATTAATTCAACAATTTCTTCTAATAAAAAGGTAGGTATTGTCTGAATGAGTTCCAGTTGCTCAACGAAATTTTCCTCGTCTTCGATAAAGGCCGCCAATAATTCATGTGTTCCACTTTTCATGATTTCGACTGGAAGCATTTCTAAATCCAAAAGCTCCCAACAGTAAGATCCAAAAACTTCTGCATGGTCAATGATCCACAAATGGAATGAATTTGGGGTTTCCTCACGAAAGAGAACATTCTTTCGGGTTCGATCTTTATTATATAGCCAGTAATCAAATAAAATGATACCGGCTAGAGAGTGATGATTAATGATTTGGGGAACAACAGAAACTTGATGACCATCGAAACAATCATTCACATACAGCGATGCAAACTGATATTTGATATTGCTCATATGTGCAAGTTCGGGCACTTGGGAAGAAAATTCTTTTGGTATGTCCACAATTCGACTAAAAGGAATAGGAAGTCCGAGGTAACGGGCCAAACAATAGGCGACCCATTCATTAGGTAAGGTTTTTTCAAATCCAGGTTGGAAATATTTCACAACATAGTCTCTGCCATCATTAAAAGTAATTAAGTGAGAATTCGATTTCCCTTCCAGCTTCTTACGATAAGAGACGGGTTCGATCATGGAAAATTCACCTCCCCAAATCCACCTTTCGCATGTTCGACAATTGTTTTCAATAAGTCAATATAATGATTGGCCACCTCATGGATTGCAAATTTATGTTGTACATGATCAATGGCTGCTTCCGACATGTGAGAATGGAGATCCGGATTATCTAAGATTCCGTACAATTGCTTGACTGCATCTTGGACATTATGTCCGTTAAAGAGCAATCCCGTCTCTCCTTGAACAACCAATTCAGAGATTGGCATAATATTAGAAGCTACAACAGGTACACCGCAAGCCATGGATTCAATAAAAGTGTTGCCAAACGATTCTGATTTGGTGGTAGCGAGGGTGCAGCCGCCTGATTGACGAATTTTCGCATAGGTTTGTGGCATCTGTTGATAGGGAATGACAGGAAACCATTTGATAATATCAGTAAGCTGTTCCTCTTCCCATTTGGCAGCGAATTCTTCACGTTGCACACTTTGCGCGCCCCCAATAAGCCAAATTTCAATATCATCACGCTCACTTTTAATTAATTTGGCTACCTCTATCAACATCGGCCAGTTTTTACGTTTGTCCACACGGCCTATCCAACCGATAATCTTTTTATCAGTTGGCAGTGTGGGAATAGTGTTAAAATCAATTTCCTCACTCGTTAGAGGGCGAAAGAATGATGTATCCACCCCGTTGTAAATCACATTGATAGGGATGTCATTAGTCAATATTGAAACCAACCGTTTTTGAAATTGTGAAGGAACAATTATTGATTCTGGCCGGATTCCTTTGATTTTTAGTAAGTGGGGTTTGAGCTTAATGAGCTCAGGTGTCCGGGCTTCTACAATTACTGGACCTTTATATTTTGCTTTTCGTATCCATTTAAAGGCAGCTCCTGTGTCCACAACAATGATGGCATCATAGGCATTTTTTTTAATTAATTTAATTATTTTTTTTTCGTCTTTCGTTAAATAAACGGGAGCTACATCCTGCATAATGTGCAGCCCTCCGTGGTCAGTCGTATACAGAAATTCTGTCTGAATTCCATATTTTTTAAAATAAATCGCGCGATTCCGCCAACCGGCATTTACACCGCCAACTGTGAGCAGGCGCCAGATTACAAGTACTTTCATTTTGGTACCTCCATGCTTGCATTTTGGCTCCCCCTCGTTTAGCTTGGGATTTAAGAATAGGGTTTTTTCTTATTTAACGCTCAGCATAATCAAATTTGTCACAGTTATCTATTATGACGGTGTCTATCCCATTCACGGTGTCTATCCCGATCATCGGATTTATTCTTTTCACGGTGTCTATCCCGATCATCGGATTTATTCTTTTCACGGTGTCTATCCCGATCATGCTCATGGGATTTATTCTTTTCACGGTATTTATCCCGATCATCGGATTTATTCTTTTCACGGTGTCTATCCCGATTATGCTCATGGGATTTATTCTTTTCACGGTATTTATCCCGATCATTGTGTCTTTCATGATAACTTTGTCTACCTTGTTCACGGGTTTCCCAATACTTATCGATTTTATCCATTACTTTTTCGGGGTCTTTTCCCTGTGCGAGCATCGTTTTGATCCATTCTTCTTTAAATACTTTGTGTACTAACCCTTCGAGCTGAACAACATAGTTTTTCTCATCGTTTGTTGTTAACAACTTTTTGCTTAGCACTTTCACCGTATCAATTTTAGGGGAATTTGTAATTAGCACTTGGTAAATTTGCCGAGAAATCTCTTCCATACGAATATAGTGCTTCCATTCCAAATACAACTCCGGAGCCATTGCTTGTACATGAGATAAAAATAACGCCTTATTTTCTTCACCTAAGGAAGTCAATAATTTACGCGGATAGGGATAGACACGGTCACGCCAAACTGTCCTTGCCACATCGATTACTTTCAAATTCCCATCCGGTTGCAGAAATATTTGCCTTTTATGATGGTCAATCCGTTCAAAGCCGATTTGTTTAAACGTGATTAACATCTCAATCAATTTTGAGGATAGTACAGGGGTAAGAGGTTGTGATTGCAGGTATTCCCGTAAATCTACTCCTTTAACGATTTCCATCGCTATATAGAGCGGTCCCTTACCATAGACTCGAGGAAATAGATTAGTTTGTTGTCCAAGAGATAAAGCATAGTATTCTCGTTCGCAATCCTCCGAATTGCCAAACACTTTCACACAAACGTCTTCCGAAAGTTGAAATACCGCACCTTGACGCCCTTTCCCCAGCATTTCCAACGGTGTATTATTGACCACTTCAACGTCAGCATTGACCAAGTTTCGAACTTTGATGTCTTTTATCATTTTATCCAGAAATTTAGTATCCATATATTCCCTCCTTTTTTACATATAGTATAGGAAAAGCTATATTAGTCTACTATTTTTCCTATATCGGTACTGTAAGACAATAAAACCACGGATCATGCTTCCTGATTTTTTATAAGTGCTTGTCTTACTTAATCTTCTTTTAACAACCATCCTCAATAGACTCTTAAGAATTTCCTAATGTATTTAATTCCAACATGCAATAAAATGTAAAGGCAAGCGTCTACTAATAAAAAAAAATGTATATTCTATCATTCCACCTGCAAGCGAACCAATATCTGAATTACTTAAACGATGGACAAAGACCTAAAAAGTAGTCCAACTGCCCGCTCGCTTCAAAAACTCCTTTGAAAGTGTTCTTTAGTAAAATAAATGCCCCTATAAAATATTCGGTATTTGTGACAAGGTTCTATGTTTTAAATCTAAATGCAGTTATTTTTACCTCATCAACCTAACCGGGCTTATCAAAATAAAAAAATAACCCCAATGCGGGTTACCTTAAAGTATTTCTATTAATTTAAATCATTGATTATCTCTTGTGCAGCCCTTTCTCCGGTTTCAACAGCTCCATTTAAATAACCTTTATAATCAATCGATGTGTGCTCACCCGCAAAGAAGGTGTTGCCTTCCCGTTCTCCTTCAATACCGGCAAATTTCGTATATTGACCAATTTTAAAATACGAATATGCTCCTTGCGTCCATTTATTACTAGGCCAATGGTCAACCTTGGATAAACCATTCCAGTTACGTTTACTTCCCGGCAATACAGGTTCCAGCTTGTCCAAGAAATCTTTTGTGATTTCTTTAACTTGCTCATCTGCTAAGGCAAACTGTTTGGCAGCTGTTTCTCCACCCGAATAGCCTACAAGAATTCCTGAATGACCTTGTTGAGCACGTGATGCCTCAAACGTCTGCTGATAGCCTGTATCCGCAAATGTTTCACCGTTATTTCCAAGCTTACGCCAGAACCGATTCAAAAATTGTGCATGAAGCTTTGTGTTCATTCCCATTCCCAGCTCTTCAATAGCCATTTTTTTTAATGGACGAAATCCGGCACTCTCATAGCCTATTGTTTTTAAAATCTTAAATGGAAGGGTAAGAACAACTTTATCCGCCCAAACCTCCCATTCTTTTTCTTCCTTTCGAAAGACAAGCCTTATTTCATTTTGGTCCTTTTGTTCAATCTTAATCAGCTCATAATTAAAGTTAATTTGTCCATTTAATTTCTCTGCTAATAACGCAGGAAGCTGATCGTTACCTCCTTTTATATGGTACCTCTCATCCGAATCTCCATAAATTTGAAACAAATCTTTTTGAACGGATCCTAACATATAGAGTAGATTTAATGAACTCTGCTGATGTGCCTCTGCTCCGTTTTCAACTGTATATGCCACTGCTAATAATTGACCAAATTTTGAATTAATGCCTCCTGGCACTGTTTCATTAATATAATCGATAATGGACATATGATCGAGTTCAAAGCCGCGTTCTGTAAAGCGATTATAAAGTGTAGTTTCTCCTGCTTCTATTAAATCACTCTGCAGTTTAGGATAGATTTCTAAGAAATCCTTTGTCGCGTCCTTAAAGGTATAAGGGCATCCATCAAAAAAGTATACTGGTTCTGTACCTATGGATTCTTCCTTAATCAAATTATCCAGAACTAAACCAAGCTCTTTTGCCAGCCCCTGAATCTCCCCATGACCAGTATCTATTAATTCTCCGCCACGCTCGGCAATTTGAGCTTCTTTGAAATCACCTCTCCTTGTCCAGCAACGTCCCCCAACCCGATCCGTCGCCTCATAAATAGTAGCTGATATCCCCGCTTGCTTAAGGCGATAGGCACAAGTGAGACCCGCCAAACCAGCTCCCACGATAACAATCCTTGGAGCATTTTTCCTTTCCCGTTTAATCATAAAAAAATCTTTATATTCGCTTTTTGGAGGGATAGAAGTTTTTTTCGTAAAATTATTTTCCGGCATCATAGCATGTCCATTACTTATTCGATTCTCCATATCCGCATGTACCACTGCATAGGCTTTTTGCAGTATTCTTGCTAATGGTGTATGTGCCAATGAATAGCCATCCCCTTTATTCATTCTAATTTTGCTGGATATTTTCTATTAACTATCCTTCGAAACTAATTAAATCTATTAATAAAATATGTAAGACTACTTTATTTGCTATAGGCATGAAGCTGATTAATAGATTTATATTTTTATACTTAAAGAAAACGGTGTGCGCCCTCCTAGGAACCGATTAGCTAGAACAAGATGATATTATTGAAAGCTGGACATCACACAAACTTTAAGTGTATAAATTCTGATACGATAAAAATAAAAGGCTCTGTTAAACTTGCCTGTTGATTTCCGCTCCAATCAACATAATGAGATACATCAACTATGAGCTTTAACATAGCCAAATAAAAAAGAGCAAGAATCAGTTGATTCTCGCTCTTCTACTTGTGATTAATTTGTTTACTAATTAAATGATATAAGTATCTTCTTGTTTCGTCGTTTTAGGTTATAGCCGGATATACTACTGGACTTTGAACCACTTTCCAAACAATGGAATGCTCTCGGTCCCTCCTCCTATGACTAGCACCTTCATTTTGCTTCCTCCTTATTCGCAAGACTTTGTATCACTTCCGGCAATAATCTGTGTTCCTGTTCTTGAATCTTTTTTATTAATGTTTTTCTCGTCTCATTCGAATCAATTTTAACGGTATGCTGGGCGATGATTGGACCCGTATCCATTCCTTCATCAACATAATGTACCGTGACACCGGTCACCTTTACCCCATAATCAAGCGCTTGACCAATCGCATCTTTTCCTTTAAAAGCCGGTAACAAAGATGGATGAACATTAATGATTTTTCCATCATATGCCTTCAGTAACACGTGACCCAGCAGTCTCATATATCCGGCTAATACAATTAAATCTACATGCCCTTGGGTTAATTTTTCAAGAATCTCTTCCTCGTAGGCTTGTTTGTGGGGATACTCCTTTGCCTTAAAAGTAAATACCGGGATTGATTCATCCTTTGCTTTGCTGACTGCAAGGGCTTCAGGGTTGTCACTAACTAATAAAACCACTTCCACGTTTGTGATTTGTTTTGATTTGATGGATTCCAGAATTGCTGAAAAATTAGTACCGGTTCCCGAAGCAAAAACGGCAATTTTCATGTTTACTCCTTCTTAAACACGACGTCATCGGTACCTTTTTGCACCGTTCCAATCACGTACGCCTTTTCACCCAACACTTGAAGATGCTCTAAAATGTCCCTGGAATCCTTTGTTTCGACGACTAAAATCATACCGATTCCCATATTAAATGTACGGAACATATCATAATCTGAGATCTTACCTACTTTTTGGATAAACGAAAAAATCTTTGGTACTTCCCAAGATCCATCCTTTATTTCAGCTTGTAAATCTTCAGGGAGAATCCGTGGAATGTTATCATAGAAACCTCCGCCTGTCACATGTACAAGCCCATAGACCGCAAATTTCTTTAAAACAGAAAGGACGGATTTAACATAAATTTTTGTTGGTTCTAGTAACACAGCCCCGAGTTCCAATCCCAATTCAGCGACATAGTCCTCTAAGGAGAGTCCGGCATCCTCCAATAGAACTTTTCTGACTAGAGAAAACCCGTTGCTATGTACACCACTTGAAGCTAAACCAATTAGTGTATGACCTTCTTTTACTTTCGTTCCATCAATAAGGTGTTTCTGATCTACAATGCCTACCGTAAATCCTGCAATATCATATTCACCTTCTTGGTACATCCCCGGCATCTCAGCAGTTTCGCCGCCAATTAGCGCACATCCTGCCTGAATACAGCCATCTGAAATCCCTTTCACAATGGCTTCAATTTTCTCAGGAATGATCCTGCCGCAGGCAAGATAGTCTAGAAAAAAAAGAGGCTCTGCACCTTGAACGATTACATCATTCACACACATGGCAACTGCATCGATTCCAATAGTATCATGCTTATTCATGGCAAAAGCAATTTTTAATTTGGTGCCAACGCCATCTGTACCCGAAACAAAAACCGGTTCTTCCATTTCCGTTAAATTTGGTTTAAAAAGTGCTCCAAATCCCCCTAACCCTGTTAAAACCTCAGGACGGAAGGTTTTTGTCACATGTTTTTTCATTCGTTCAACAGCTTCATTTCCCGCATCAATATCGACCCCGGCTTGGCGGTATGCATCGCTCATTCGTTTTCACTCCTTTACGGTAAACTTGAAGATATTTCTTGAGTGTTGATCTTTTTTAATAGCTCGGAACTCATAATTTCAGGAATGGCATTTCGCCAGACTTCTTCGAGTGTTGAAACTGATTGAGAGATGACAGTCAATCCATTATGTTCAATTTGCATTTCATTTCCTTTCACGATGCCAATCTCTTTTATTGGCACCTGCAGCCGGTTCGCGATTTCCTTTACATTCTTAGCGTGTTCCGAGGAAACAGAAAGAATAATTCTTGATTGAGATTCACTAAACAGGCTAAAGTCTGCACGAAGTTCATCTGTTAATACTATGTCCGCTCCCACATTCCCTCCAATGCAGCTTTCTGCTAAGGCAACTGCTAAACCGCCTTCCGCAGTATCATGGGCTGACTGCACAAATCCTTTTTGAATCACCTCGAGTGTAAAATCCTGGATTTTCTTTTCTAAATCAAGATGTAACTGAGGGGGGCGTCCTTCCACTCGGCCCGTCATTAATTTTTGGTACTCAGAACCGCCAATTTCAGCTTTTGTTTCCCCTATTAAAAAGATTAAATCTCCCTCTTTTTTAAATTCTTGAGTAGTGATGTGATCAATATCTTTAATTAAACCAACCATCCCGATTGTTGGAGTTGGAAAAATGGCTTCCCCTTTTGTCTCGTTATAAAGACTGACGTTTCCGCCAATGACCGGAGTGTTCAGCTGAAGGCAAGCTTCACTTATGCCATCTGCAGCCTTTTCAAACTGCCAGAAGATTTCCGGTTTTTCAGGACTTCCAAAATTTAAATTATCCGTAATGGCCAGCGGCTCGGCTCCTGAACAAATAACGTTACGGGCTGCTTCTGCTACAGCAATGGCTCCTCCTGTGAACGGATCAAGATAAACATATCTTCCATTACAATCCGTAGTCATCGCCAATGCTTTCCTTGTTCCGCGGATGGCAATCACAGCGGCATCCGATCCCGGTATGACAGCGGTATTTGTTCTAACCATATAGTCATATTGCTGATAAACCCATTCTTTGCTTGCTACAGTTGGCGATGCTAACAATCTCTTCAAAACAGAATTAAAGTCTATTGGTTCTTCAATTGTTGCATTCGTATCGAGTAATGAATATTGCTCATAATAAGGAGCCACTTTAGATGGCTTACAATAAACTGGCGCATCATCTGCCAGCTTGTCTGCAGGAATTTCAGCAACTACTTCGCCTTCATGGAGCAAGCGGAGTTGATTATCATTTGTAACCCGTCCAATTACAGCAGAATGGAGGCCCCATTTGTCAAAAATCTTTTTTACTTCCTCTTCTTTACCTTTTTTTGCTACCACCAGCATTCGCTCTTGGGATTCTGAGAGCATCATCTCGTAAGCATTCATACCTTTTTCACGTTGTGGAACGAGGTCAAGATTCAATTCAATACCATTTCCTGCTTTACTTGCCATTTCAGAGCTGGAGCTGGTTAATCCTGCTGCTCCCATATCTTGAATTCCTACAACATGACCGGATGCAATCAATTCAAGAGTTGCTTCCAGTAACAATTTTTCCATAAACGGATCCCCAACTTGAACAGCCGGACGTTTAGTTTCCGAGTTTTCACTCAACTCTTCTGATGCGAACGTCGCACCATGAATACCGTCTCTTCCAGTCGCTGCACCGACATAGATAACTGGATTATCAATCCCTTTTGCTAAGCCTTTTTGAATTTCATCATGATTAATTAGTCCGACACACATGGCATTTACCAAGGGATTCCCTTCATAGGATGAATCAAAATAGATTTCCCCGCCAACAGTAGGAATTCCCATACAATTCCCATAACCTGCTATACCTGCCACGACATTTTCAAATATGTATTTGGTTTTAGGGTTATTTAATTCTCCAAAACGCAATGAATTCATTAAAGCAATCGGCCTGGCACCCATCGAGAAGACATCACGGATGATTCCGCCTACACCGGTAGCCGCTCCTTGGTAGGGTTCAATGGCTGATGGATGATTATGACTTTCAATTTTAAAAACAACCGCTTGATTATCCCCGATATCTACAATACCTGCCCCCTCTCCGGGGCCTTGAAGAACGCGGGGACCTGAAGTAGGAAAACGCTTAAGAACTACCTTCGAATTTTTATAGCTGCAATGTTCGGACCACATCACACTAAAAATTCCCGTTTCCGTATAATTAGGTTTTCGCCCAAGGATTTCGATTACTTTATTAAACTCTTCGTCGGTTAAACCCATTTCCCGATAGATCTTTTGATCATAAATTTGCTCAGGGCTTGGTTGGTTATGCTGTGCCATGTTGTTTCCTCCAGTAGCTTAAAATAGATGAAAACATCCGTTTACCGTCATCTGATCCAAGCCATTTGTGAACCGCACGTTCCGGATGGGGCATTAACCCTAAAACATTTCCTCTCTCATTGATCACCCCTGCAATTTCAGAAATTGAACCATTTGGATTTGTTCCTTTATACCTGAAAATAATCCGGTTGTCCTTTTCTAAGCGATTCAATGTTTCTTGATCACAATAATAGTTTCCGTCTCCATGGGCGATAGGAATACGAATCGTCTCGCCCTCCCTGTATTCTGAAGTGAATGGTGTTTGGTTGTTTTCTACCTTTAAACTGATCATTTCACAATGGAATTTTAAACGTTGATTTCTTCGTAAAGCACCCGGCAAAAGGCCTGTTTCTGTCAGTATTTGAAATCCATTGCAGACACCAAGAATCAATTTCCCTGCTTCTGCCGCTATTTTCACTTGCTCCATGACAGGGGATAAACCCGCAACCGCACCCGGCCGTAAATAATCGCCATAGGAAAAGCCTCCCGGGACCAGAATTGCATCATATTTTGTGAGGTCAGATTCTAAATGCCATACATAATCGACAGGCTGTTCAATTGTATCTAAAACAGCTTTATACATATCTACATCACAGTTTGAGCCTGGAAAAACAAGGACAGCAAAATTCATCTTATTCCCCTCCTATCCTTCTAACATATATTAAGATCAAACCTAAAGTCTTCAATTACTGTGTTGGCCAGCAGTTTCACACACATATCCTTTACCTGTTCCTCTGCCTTCTTTTGATCATCACCATTGATTGCAAGCTCCATGTATTTGCCGATTCGTACTTCTCCAACCTCGTCGTATCCCAGTGAATGAAGCGACTCTTGAACAGCATTCCCTTGTGGGTCTAAAACACTCTCTTTTAATGTTACATATACGGTTGCTTTAAACATCGACTCTGCCTCCAATTCTCTGCAAAATTTCTTGATAGGCTTGTTCCACGTTTCCTAAATCGCGTCTGAACCGATCTTTATCTAACTTTTCTTTTGTATTTACATCCCAGAACCGACAAGTATCGGGTGAAATCTCATCCGCTAGAATTATTTTGCCATCTGACGTTTTACCAAATTCCAATTTAAAATCAACTAATATAATATCTTTGCTAAAAAGAAATTCCTTTAGGATCTCATTAGTTTTCAGGCCTTGTTTCCGAATGTTGACTAATTCGGATTCTGCCGCGAGCCCAAGTAGGGCAATATGATCATTGTTAATAAAAGGGTCACCTAGCTCATCATTTTTGTAATAGAATTCCACTACCGAGTGCGATAGCTCCTTCCCTTCCCCCCATCCTAACCTTTTAGCTAGTGAACCTGCTGTAATATTACGAACAACCACCTCAATGGGGATTATTTCCACTTTTTGTACAATTTGTTCAGTTGAGGAAATTTTTTTAATAAAATGGTTGTCCACCCCTTTTTCCTTCAACATTCTAAGGAAAATGGCACTAATCTCATTATTTAAAGTTCCTTTTCCAGTAATTTGTCCTTTCTTCTCTCCATTGAATGCAGTGGCATCATCCTTATACTCAATCCAATATTTTTCAGGATCGGATGTTCTGAAAACCTTTTTAGCCTTACCTTCATATAGTTGATCTAATTTCTCCATATTTTTTCTCCTTCACAACATTTTATCCTGAACATGGAATCTTCAAGTTGAGGGTATTTCATATTTATCAGCAATAACTTCTTCTTATTTCCATATTTGAAGATTATTAATTTGTTGGATTATCTGCTCAGGAGTAGTACCCAAAAAATTAATATGACCCATTTTCCTATTTTCTATACTTTCTTTTTTTCCGTATAAATGAAGCTTAGCTGTTGAAGGAAGTTGCACCATTTTATCTAACACTATGCTCAAATGTTGACCTAAAATATTTACCATTATAACCGGGCTTAAAAGGGTTGTATCTCCTAATGGCAAGCCGCATATGGCCCGAATATGTTGTTCAAATTGGGATGTAATACATGCATCCATGGAATAATGACCGGAATTATGAGGTCTAGGTGCTAACTCGTTCACCAAAATTCCGCCATCATTCGTAAGGAACATTTCTATTGCGATTAATCCAACTGCTTGTAATGAATCTGCAATCTTCAATGCAACGATTTCTGCTTGTTTGGATTGTTCAGCGGTGATGTTTGCAGGGACGATGGACTGATGAAGGATATTATTGACGTGTATATTTTCAGCAATTGGGAAAGTCTTTGTTTGCCCTAGTATATTCCGTGCAACAATGACGGATAATTCTTTGCTGAAGGATATAAATTGTTCGATAATCATTTCCACACCTGAATTCTCCAAAGCTTCAATAACAGTTGGTAATTGATCCATACTCCGTATTACCCACTGACCTTTTCCATCGTACCCCCCTGTCGCTGTTTTCATTACACACGGCAAACCAAAACGTTCAATAGCCGTATGAATATCATTAAGAGTTTGAATGACCGTGAAGGGAGCAACAGGGACATTAGAAGACTGTAACGTGGTCTTTTCAAGAATTCGATTTTGTGTGATTTTAAGGAGTTTGCTTCCTTGGGGTACGAAGGATGTTGATTCCAAGATGGACGCTACATTGGAATCAACATTTTCAAATTCATACGTAATGACGTCTGAGGATTCTGCTAATTCCTTAGCAGCATTAAGCTCGGAAAAGGGAGCCATAATTTGACAATCCGCTACTTGTCCGCATGGAGAGTCGGGTGTCGGATCCAAAGTAATAAAACGGTATCCCATATTTCTCCCGGCAATTGAAATCATTCTTCCCAGCTGCCCTCCTCCCAAAATACCAATTGTTGATCCAGGTTTAATTACTTTCACTTTGTTTTCCTCCTTCAAACTGACAAAAAGATTTCAAACGATTATAGGTTAACCCTTATTCTATTCTTTTACTTAAAGAAACTGATAATCTTTTGTCGAATACACACCTACGAAATAATTGATGACTCCATTTAAAAAGGATAGAAATTTTTCTTTCGCCAAAAATAATAAAATGAAATTTACGGGAGGCAGACAAAGATGGATTCAGAGATGCAGGAAAAATGCGGAGTATTTGGAGTCTTTAATCACACAAAAGCAGCTGATTTAACTTATTACGGACTTCATGCGCTTCAGCATCGCGGTCAGGAAAGTGCAGGAATCGTTGCAAGTGATGGGAAATCATTCAGACATCATAGGGGAATGGGTCTAGTTACTCAGGTATTTTCACGTAAAATCCTAGATGGACTAAACGGAAATATGGCCATTGGTCATGTCCGATATTCTACGTCCGGTGCAAGTTTATTGCAAAACGCACAGCCTCTTGTTTTTAAATACAGCGAGGGTGACCTGGCCGTAGCTCATAATGGCAACCTCGTAAATGCAAGGATCGAACGGGATGTCCTGCAGCAGCAAGGAAGCATATTTCAAACAACGACCGATACGGAAATTATTGCCCACCTAATAGCTCGGTCAAGTAAAAAGCATTTTGCTGAAGCAGCACCTGATGTTCTTACGCGTATTGACGGTTCATTTGCCTTACTCATTATGACGGAAAAACAAATGCTAATCGCCCTGGATCGTCATGGGTTACGTCCGCTTAGTCTCGGGAAAATAGGTGAATCCGTTATCGCCGCTTCGGAAACTTGTGCTTTAAATGCAGTTGATGCAAAGTTCTGGCGAGACGTTGAACCGGGTGAATGGCTTCTTGTTGATGAGAAGGGAATTCAGACTGGAAGATTTGCAGCAAAAGGAGAAAGTTCTCTTTGCTCCTTTGAATTTGTTTACTTTGCACGTCCTGATAGTGTTATTCAAGGAAGAAGTGTACTCGCGATCCGGAAAGAGCTTGGCCAAATTCTTGCGAGGGAGCATCCAACACATGCAGATGTTGTCGTTGCCGTTCCGGAATCGAGCGTCCCTGCTGCTATTGGTTTTTCCAATGAATCAGGAATTCCGTATGAAATGGGGATCATCAAAAACCCATATGCCGGTCGTTCATTTATCGAGCCTACTCAGGAATTACGCGACTTAGCCGTTCGTTTAAAATTGAGCGCCGTTCAAGAAATTTTGGAAGGAAAAAGAGTAGTATTAGTGGATGACTCGATTGTCCGGGGAACAACAAGCAAACGTATTGTCCAATTAATCCGACAAGCAGGTGCTAAGGAAGTTCACGTAAGAATTAGCTCACCAATGGTAAGAAATCCATGTTTTTATGGTGTCGATATGCCAACAAAAGAAGAACTATTTGCCAACAAACACGAACATGAACGAGCAATGGGGCAGGTCATCGGTGCAGATTCATTAGCCTTTTTAAGTACTGATGGGTTATTGGAGGCAGTAGATGTAGACCTTGCAGAAACCAGCAGTCGCTGTATAGCTTGTTTTAGCGGAGCTTATCCGACAAAATTGTATTTGAAATAATATGGCTGTATTATTTCAAAGATATTCAATACAGGTAAAACACTTGTCAAATGTGAAGTCTATAAATTTTTTGAAAAATTTAAAATATAACACTATTGATAGAAACAAACTTATTTATAAACATTGTGTTATAATGGAACATTAGTATAAGACCGGTAACAAGTTACTGAGATCAAGGAGCGATTCGTAGTGATTAATATTGAAATACCTTCACCAGATATTGTTATTACCAAGCAGAAGAAATTAGGAGAGCCTGTTGAATCAGAATTAAGCAGTGTTTATGGATTTACTGATTACCACCGAATTCCAAGAGATAAGGGCGGTCTGATCCTTTTTTTTGATGCTAATGATGAACTTTTATACGTTGGCAAAGCAAGAAAATTAAGACCGAGAATCAAAAAGCATTTTGAAGACAACGTATCACCAATCAAAATGCATCGTAACGAAGTATATAAAATCGCTGTTTGCGTTGTTGAAGATCCAATGGAAAGAGAAATTTATGAAACATTTATTGTTAATAAACTTCAGGCAAAATATAATATTGACAAAGTTTTCTATAAATAAAAAAGAAATTTCCTTCGTATTTAATTGATTTCTATATTCGTGCTATTTAAAAAACGCCTCCTTAAAAGGCGTTTTTTGTATTTATACCCATTTAATTGGTGACTTGTACCTGACTTGTCTTCTCAGGTGCATGACCCCAAGAAAAATTTCATACATTATCCCCCATTTTATTATTCACCTATAACATTATGATAAATTTTTCATAAAATAACTTATCCACAAAATATGATTGGGGGATTAAAAACATGGATTATAGTATTCAATTAACCTCTGACACTAATAGCACGGAGTGTTTTTCTATTCATCCCGATATGGCAAAAACATTAGGAATCTTATACCCAACAAAGAGACTTCTCAGATTCGGTACCCGCTCAATCCCGATTAATGTTGAACTTTCTAATCATCTTCAAAAAAATGAAACAAGCCTATCTTCGGATTTAATAGAACAGTTAAAAATTCCTCTTACCTGCAGCTTTGAGATTCAATTAAAGGAAAACGAAATCCAGCTCGGCCCTCTTATTGGTTTACTCGCGGGGTATTATGATTCATCGATAAAAAAATATCTTGATGATTTAGTAGACTATTTATTTCATTACAATGATATCAAAGGTGCAATCATAGTTTTTTCGCTTGAGAAAGTAGACAAAATTAACAAGTCTATCAAAGGCTATCTTTATAACCCCGTGAAAAAAAGGTGGGATGTAAATACATTTCCTTATCCTTCATCTATTTTCATTATGAGTAGTGAGGTAAGTTCTGCATGGATTAAACATTTTCAATCGGTCATTGGCGATTCGGTTTTTAATGACTTTTATTTGAATAAATGGAGTATACACGAAAAATTAGCTGCCGCCGGCGAAGTAAATGATTATTTGCCATACTCGATTCTTTATGAGTCCCCTCAAGATTTATACTCCTTTTTATCAAAATACCCTAAAGCCATTGTCAAATCTATCAGTGCTACGAATGGGGCATCAGTTTACACTATTTCAAAAGAACAGTCCAATATCATTCTCACCTACCCTAAAAAAGGAGAAACCAAGGTAGTCAGTTATCACGATAAGGACCAAGCCTACTCATTATTTAATAAGTATTTTAGAAAAGGAAAGTATATGATTCAGGAATCAATAGAATTGCTCACTACTCATAATCGAACCATCGATTTTCGTGTCATTTTATTAAAAAATCCCCAAGGTGATTGGCAAGTAATGGGCATGTTTGCAAGGCAAGGAAAACCCGGTACCAATTTAAGTAATATTTACCCTCTAATTGAATTGGGTGAAGTAACATTAAAAGAGGTTTGGGATCTTAGCGAATTGAGCACTACCTTGTTAATCAAGCAAATATATGACATAGCCGTAAAAGCTGTTAAAGTTATCGAGCAAAGCGGAGTACACTTTGCAAATACCGGTGTTGATATTAAGATTGATGCGAATAGGGATATATGGATTATTGGTATTCAGCACTGTAATCCCTCCCATGAGCTTGCTTTAGTAGCGGGTTTTCCTGATCTTTATTATGAAATCCTAAAAACGAATATGCTTTATGCTAAGAAACTTGCCGGATTTGATCCTACCTTCTCATCATATAACTAGATCTTATAAATTTTAAAATACATTTAATAAACGATTTAATAGGTATTGCATATAAATTAAAGGAGTTTCATATTTTTTAGGAGGTGTTTATGATTCATTCAGGAGGCAGAAAATGATTAAAATTAATGATCGGATTTTCAAACCTGAGGAACTCTTTCATGATTTTAAAAAAACCGAACAAAAAACCATCATTAAACAGATGGCTGCCTTTAAAGTCATTTACCGGTATGAAACTTTAAATCAATTGAAATTTGAACTTTTGTTTAGGGCCAACACATTAAAAGCTGCAACCGAACTTAACAAAAGCCGTGCTAAATTTACAACATTTCAATATGCTTTTTGTAATCCCAAGTATTGGGATCGTTTAAGTAATGGTGGATTTCTGCTTAAAAATAATGCGAATCCTTCTGCTGCGATTTTAGACATCATTAAGAATGGACCACTATATGCATTTGAATGTTCCACGGCTGTAGCCATAGTTTTATATATTTCGACTCTTTATTCCATCGGGTCAAGACTATTTGATGCTTACTTCGATAGGCTTTATTTAATGGATTGGCAATTTGACGAGAATCTCCCTGTTTATCAAAAAGAAACGATTGATTTTTTACCCGGTGATGTTTTACATTTCAATAATCCTGATTTTGACCCTAAACAGCCTCATTGGCGGGCAGAGAACGTCATCTATTTTGGAAATGACAAGTACTATGGCCACGGTGTAGGCATAAGAAATGCGAGTACAATTATTAAATTTCTTAACACGAAAAGAAAACAAAAACCCAGTGAATCAGCCTATCTAATGAGACTTGTATCCAGGCCTAATTATAAATCAATTTTCTCGTTAATGATTCAAAGGGAAATTTGAGAAAGTTTGGTTTTAACAAATCTGAGTGTTATAAGGTATGTAAGATGGAGCGTAAGATTACAGTACATTATTGATCGCATTGGGGCCACTTCAATTTAACGAGAAAACGTATTACCTCAATTAGGGTAATACGTTTTTGTGCGTTACAGGAGATTTATACTTGCTTTTGTGTTTGTTGGTCCAGCCAATTTAATAAGTCTTCTAAAAATTGTTCACGGCCCAAGTCATCAAATGGACGATGTCTTGCTGATTCGTATTCAAACTTCTGTTTTTCTTCTGAGCCAACAGTATGAAAGAATTCTCGAAGCTTCTCCGGTGGTGTAATTTCATCCGCTAGCCCATACTGTAACAGAAAGGGCAGCCTGATTGATTGAGACTGGTTCATTATACTTGGTACTACTTGCATTAATCCCCTGCCTAAACCGGGAGTTACCGTATTATGACGCAACGGATCTGAATACAGTTTCTTTACCATTTCAGGGTCCTGGGTTAGTAAATCTGGATTATCAGGTTTATTAATGGTGTAATCCGGCTTTATTTTACCCATTAATGCAATCAGCACTTTATCTGAAGCGGTTACTTCATATGAAATAGCAGGAGCTATGGACACGATTCCTGAAATACCACTCCCATGGAATAAGGTATAATCAAGGCTGATAGCCCCGCCAAGGCTATGACCGACAATATATAATGGCTGCCCGGGATGCTCAGTACTGACTAATTCTCGAAACGCATGTAAATCTCCCCGATATTCCTCCCATTTCCGTATATAACCCCTTACACCTGAACTTTTGCCATGACCGCGTAAATCAAAGGCGTATATAAGATAACCACCTTCAATCAAGCGTTCAGAAATATGTTGAAGCCCTCCGCTATGGTCTCCATGGCCGTGTACTAAAATAACTGCTGCTTTCGGTTCTGATTTTGGTTTTAATACCCGGTAAAACAATTCACGGCCATCCAGGCCATTAAACGTTCCTTCTTCTATGTTCAAGAAAATCTCCCCTTTTTTGAAATGAATAACCTAATTAAACCCAAAAAAACACTCCTGGTAAAACCACTCTAATCGTAATATATATTACATTATCTAAGGAAACTTGCGTTAAACTGTACACTCACAGTGGACAAACCTTCAAAGTGTCTTTTAATGGTGCCTGTCACCATTAGTTCTTTCGCACCCCGAAATACCATGTTATAATAAAAAATGGATTATTAAATTAAAATTTTAAGTTGTCGGAAAGGTTTGTGTTTATCCTTATGTCAGGAAGTAATAATAAAGCTTTAATTAGCTTATTTTTGGTTTCGGTATTATGGGGCTGTAATTATCCCGTAAGTTCTTATTTGCTTCAAAGCTTCTCCCCTGTTTTTTTATCAACGGTCAGGATTTGTTTTACTTCACTCTTTCTTATCATAGTTGCAATTGTCCATAAGGGAATGCAGCGGCCTTCGACATCGGAATGGAAATACCTTGTGGGTGTTGGTATCTTTGGTACACTTTTGAACCAAACTTTTTATTTTACCGGTTTGCACCATACCACACCTGCTAATGCATCATTGATTATTTCGATGTCACCCATCGCTACTATTCTATTGGAACGGATTATTTTCAAAGTGAAATTTACGACGAAAAAAGCTTCCGGAGCAATTATCAGCTTAATCGGTGTGTTTTCGATTATTGGTGTGGGGAATGGTTCCTTTGGAATCTCCTGGGGGGATTTTAATATCCTAATCGCGATGCTTTGTCTATCTATTAGTCTTTTATTTATCCGTGGTTTAGCTAAAACCATGCCTTCTTTTGTGATTACGGTTTATGCAACGGTCCTGGGAAGCGTCCTTATGATTCCCGCTGCAGGAGTGGAAAGAATAATTAGCGGTTCGGTTGTAAGCCATTCTCTTTTGATGTGGATTTTGTTAATATGCGCAGGCGTACTCGCACAGGGAGTGGCCGGCTTTTGGTGGAATGGCGGTGTCGCAAAAGTTGGTGCAGGAACGGCTTCCATGTTCATGAATATCCAACCGTTTGTTGCCATTCTTGCTTCTCATTTTATATTAGGAAATCAAATTATGTTGACTCAAATAATCGGTGGAATGCTCGTATTACTTGGCGTATTTATTGCCAATATGCCAACGGCAAAACCAATAATATCAACTGGAGCAAATAAGAGTGTATAGTATTAAATTATCAAGAGTTCTCAGAAAAAATGAGAACTCTTTTTATTTTTAAGAATAACTTAGAACATCAGATAAGCTTGTTTACAATACTGATTATTTCTTTCCCTTTAAGGAATTATTAAAGAAAGATGAATAAATAATTATACAAATAATACTAATTTAAATATTCTAAAAAAATATTACTTTAAAATTTTCATGTTATAATCCGGTTAAGCAAGACAAAAACATTTGTACACGGGGGATGGACATGAAAAACGAAGCTCACTTGAAGAAAAATATCGGCTTTGGAGTTGCCACATCTTTAGTCGTTGGTACAGTGATTGGTTCGGGAATTTTTATGAAACCCGGAATCGTAATTTCAGACACAGGAAATTCCACACTTGCACTTTGGGCGTGGATTATCGGCGGAATTATCACACTGGCAAGCGGGTTAACCATTGCAGAGGTTAGTGTAAAAATCCCAAAAACAGGTGGTTTGTATGCATATATCGAAGAAGTATATGGAAATTTTTGGGGATTTTTGTGTGGCTGGCTTCAAACACTTATTTATGGCCCTGCTATTATGGGTGCCCTTGGTTTATATTTCGGCTCGCTCGTAGCCGGACTCTTTGGAATACCGGATAGTAATAAGATTATTATAGGAATCGTAACGATTATCTTTCTCGGTTTTATGAATTTATTAGGAACGCAGTATGGCGGCTTCATTCAAAACATCTCTACAATCGGAAAATTGATTCCTATTATCCTTATTGCTTTTTTTGGAATTTTTAGAGGTGATGTTACCGTTCTTAATATGGGCAGTGGGGTTACTCACTCTTTTAGCATGGGCGCTGCTGTATTAGCAACGCTATGGGCTTATGATGGTTTTATGAACGTCGGATTTATGGCCGGAGAAATGAAAAATCCCGGCAAAACTCTTCCGAGAGCGATTATTTTCGGAATTCTTATTGTCATTGTTGCCTATCTAACCGTAAATATTGCCATGCTCCATGTCTTACCTGCAAGTAAAATTGTTGAATTAGGACCAAATGCCGCCAGTACAGCTGCTGCCCACCTATTTGGAAGCATGGGCGGAAAACTAATCACCATTGGAATTCTCGTTTCGATTTTTGGCTGTTTAAATGGAAAAGTATTGACTTTCCCTAGAATTCCTTACGCGATGGCAAAGGACGGATTCCTGCCGGGAGCAAAGGCATTATCTAGCATCCATCCAAAGTATAAAACACCTGTCGGGGCAACTGTGGTTCAGCTTGCAATCGCCATCATCATGATGATTGTTGCCAATCCTGACAGACTTTCAGATATTGCTATTTTTACAGTTTTCACGTTTTATGGTTTATCCTTTTTAGCCGTATTCTTACTTCGTAAAAAAACATCTGTTAGTAAAAATATGTATCGGGTGCCTTTATATCCGATAACACCGATTGTTGCTTTTATTGGGGCGGTCTATATTATTGGAAGTACTGTAATCAATTCTCCACTTGATGCTTTACTTTCTATCGGTTTAACTATAATTGGTATACCTGTTTACGCAAAACTTAACTCAAACAAAAAACGGGACTTACTATCAGAAGCAAGTTAAATAACATTTTAATATATTAATTTGATAGAGTTCAGTTTAGTTGCCAGGGACGAAAAAAAGGACAAGAAGGATATATCCCTCTTGTCCTTTTTTAGTATCTCGCACCGGTATCTTACCTTCTGCTTTCTTATTTTTATGTAATTCCATACGGATTTATTGCATCGGATTTTTTAAATCATTAATCAAAATACGGACTTCATCACCTTCAAAAATTTCCCCTGGCCGTTCAACTGCGCATACAATCCCCCGCCGTTTATACCCCGCTCGGACAAAGTTAGCGGCAAGTTTCGGTTTCGTTTCGTAATGTCGCTGGATTTCCTCACCCGGAAAAATACAGGGTTGATTTTCCCCCATACAGATTAATCCCGTACCGTTTGGAAAAAGGATACGGGAACCCATCGGCAGCTTTGTAAGTTCAGGATAACCGTTCAGTAATAGATTTGCCCCAAGCCATTCCGGTAAAACATATTCTACCCCCAGCTCTTCCGCAATTTTTTGACATTCTTCCTCCGAAACAATCGTAATTTGACGGCGATTTAAAATCTCTGTTCCTTTTGGATACATCGGTTGCCGGGAATCAGAAGGATAGGTCACACCAAAGTGTCGATCTCCTTTAATTCCGCCAAATTCAAGACACACTTCGGGAATTCTTCTTGTTACAAATGTTTCGGGTGTATCGGCTATTAGGATCGCATTCATCTTTGCATTCGCTTTTTTCATAAAACACCTCTATCTTTTTTCTTATGTTATAAAAATTTATAACAGCTTATTTTGGTTAATTCAAACAAACTACTTCGGTAAAATCATTTACTTATAGTCGTAAAAGTTATATTCCCGGCATGCAAAAATGGCTTGGAAGCTGCTATGGACATTCACCTATAAAGATTTTCCTTCATATCCTATTGCGATGGGAGGAGCGTTTAAGATGTTGTTTACAAAAGAATCCATATATAAGAGCGGTCTTGAAAAATGGAAGAGGGCTGCAGTAGAAGAATTCTCGGCAAAACTGGACGATAAAAACTCCTTATTTCCCTGTATACCTGCAACTCTTGGGTATCGACTAAATCATTTCCGTTATGGATTTGTTTCTGATCCGAGAAATATCTCCTCTGCAGATGAACTTGCCAAACTATTAGAAGCGTATTCAAAATGCTTTCGAAACTTCGGAAATTACACATCCTTGATTATCTTTTATGAAACATCCCAAGAATTAAAAGATAGTACCCGTGTAGAGCCCTTTGAACAGTTGTTTTGGAAACAACTCAATCGCTTAGCTGAGATCGATTGTAAAGAATGGCCGCGACATATACCAACAGACCCGCATAATCCGCTATGGGAATTTTGTTTTCACGGGGAACAATATTTTATGTATTGTGCGACCCCTTCTCATAAAAATAGAGTCAGCAGACATTTTCCTTATTTTATGCTGGCAATTACCCCCAGAACTGTATTAGTGGAATTCCACTCATATGAAGCCCATGCCTCAAAAGTAAAATCAAAAATCCGCAAACGATTGACGGACTACGATTCTATTGGAATTCACCCGGACTTGAATAGCTATGGAAAAGAGGATAACTTCGAGTGGAAACAATATTTTTTACATGATGACAACACCTCTATTTCTAATTGCCCCTTTCATAAAAATAAGGGATAAAATAGATAAAAATTTCAACAAGCCTGATTTCTATAGTAACTATGGATTTCACATGGGAATTTTTCAAATAAGGGAAATTTCCATGTGATTTTTTTTATAACAGGAAAGTTTTTATAGTACAATGAAAATGAGCAGGCATTGCGATAGGAGGTCTTTAACTATGGAACGTCTCACAGACCATTTAATTGTCATTTCATTTGATTGCCTTTCTGCTTTAGATTTCCCATTACTGCAAACACTCCCCCATTTTCAGACACTCCTTCAACATGGTGCAATTGCCCCAATTGTCGAGTCTATTTATCCTTCGATTACCTATCCTTGTCATGCTACAATTGTTACGGGAAATTATCCCAATCGGCATGGGGTGATCAATAATACTCTATTGCAACCAGGCTGGCTTTCTCCTGATTGGCACTGGTTTCGTAACTCTATCAGGGGAACCACTATCTATGATGAAGTAAAGAAGGCTGGTATGACGACAGCAGCATTACTTTGGCCGGTAACAGGAAAAGCGAATATCGACTACAATATGCCGGAAATTTTTGCGAATCGGCCCTGGCAAAATCAAATTCTTGTTTCCCTTTTAAGTGGAAGCCCTCTTTACCAATGGGACCTGAATAAACGATTTGGTCATATTCGAAAGGGTCTAAATCAGCCTGAATTGGATGACTTTGTCCTGGAGTCAACGGTCGATACGATAAAAACAAAGAAACCGAATTTATTATTAGTTCACTTTACAGACTTAGATACACAGAGGCATTATCACGGGTTTTCTTCCGAGGAAGCAACCGCTGCGATCCACCGTCACAATGAACGGCTTGGCAGGATTATTGAAGCCCTTAAGGATAGTGGTATCTATGAAAATTCAACCATTGTGGCCTTAGGCGATCATAGTGCATTAGATGAAAACAAAGCCTTACATCTAAATGTTCTTCTACATAAGCAAAAGCTAATACTAACTAACTCCAAAGGAAAGCTGATAAATTGGAAAGCCTATAGTAAAAGTTGTGATGGGTCCGCATATATTTATCTAAATGACATTCAAGATACTAAGACATTTGATGAAGTTTCCCTACTATTACATTCATTAAAAGCTGATCCCGAATCAGGGATCGAACAGGTGCTAACCGGTGAACAGGCTGCTGAAAAAGGCGCTGACGGGACCTGTGCTTTTATGGTGGAAGCGCAAAAAGGCTTTTACTTTTTAGAGGATTTTCAAGGGGAATATCTTAAAACGATAACCAGGGAGGATGTTACTGCAGATAAAAAATATACGCTGGCAACACATGGTTATTCACCCAAAAAAGGAGCGTATTCAACGATTTTTATCGCATGTGGCAAAGGGGTTCACCCCATCACCCTGCCTTCAATCAGACTAATAGACGAGGGGCCGACGTTGGCGAGGCTTTTAGGGGTTAGCCTTGGAGAAACTGATGGAAGGGTTTTGGAGGAGATGTTAAAAATCTAAAAAAGAAATGGGGGAAAAACAGATGAGCAAATTGTCTAAACCGGAAAAAAGCTGGGTCTTTTATGATTGGGCTAACTCGGCATACTCCTTACTGATCACTACAGCCATCTTTCCATTGTACTTTAAAGCGGCTGCAAATAATGCCGGACTTGCCGCGACTACATCCACTGCCTATTGGGGTTATGCCAATTCAATTGCCACACTTCTCGTTTCCGTTTGTGCGCCAATACTCGGTACGATTGCAGATTATCAAGGGTTTAAGAAAAAATTCTTCACTTTTTTCTTCACGTTAGGTATTGTATTTACAACCTTTCTGGCAGTTGTGCCTAATAGTCAATGGTTTATTTTGCTTATTTGTTATATGTTCACCGTCATCGGTTTTGCGGGGGCCAATATCTTTTATGATGCCTTCCTTGTTGATGTGACCACTGAAGATCGTATGAATCGAATTTCTTCTAGAGGATTTGCCATGGGCTATATTGGCAGTACCATTCCTTTCATCATAAGTATAGCACTCATTATTCTATCCCAACAAAAGGTTATCCCGCTATCTGTAACAGTAGCGAGTCAAGCTGCTTTTGTTATTACAGCACTTTGGTGGGGGCTGTTCACGATCCCGATGCTTAAAAATGTCCAACAGGTTTATTATATTGAACGGGTGGCGAATCCTATATCGAGCAGCTTCAAGCGAATGTACGCAACCTTTAAACATATTAAGTCCTACCGTCCGCTATTTCTTTTTCTGCTCGCTTATTTCTTCTACATCGATGGGGTTGATACGATTATTACAATGTCCACCACGTATGGGACAGATTTAGGAATCAGTTCCACCAACCTTCTCATTATTTTATTTGCCACACAAGTGGTGGCCGCTCCATTCTCCATTTTATATGGCAAGCTTGCAGAAAAATTCAAAGGAAAAACCATGTTGATCGTTGGTATTTTCGTTTATATCGTCATATGTACCTATGCCTATTTTATGAAAACCACTTTGGATTTCTGGATCTTGGCCATGCTGGTTGCTTCCTCTCAAGGAGGGATTCAAGCATTAAGCCGTGCCTACTTTGCGAGACTTGTCCCGAAGGAAAATGCGAACGAGTTCTTTGGCTTTTATAATATCTTTTATAAATTTGCAGCGATCTTAGGACCTTCCTTAGTCGGTCTTACCGCATACATTACAAAAAACACCAATAGCGGTGTATTTTCCTTAATCATCTTATTTGGTATTGGTGGTTTCATTCTTTACAGAGTCCCGGAAAGTGCAAACAAAACACAGGAAGTATAATTTACTGCCGGACGGTATATTTATAAACAAAATAGGAGTTCACTTTATACTAGTGAACTCCTATTTCCTTAAATAAAGAGATAATAAACCTGAATATCTACCCTTTTATCATATTAACGCCTTCTACATAATTTTCTGATGCATAGTATAAAAGAAAATCATGCTTTTTGGCAATTTTCCTTGCCTGTAGGTAACTTTTTCTCTCTTTTTCAATAGTCTCTTCAAGCAGTAGGAAAATCTTTAAATTGTGTTGATCTTTATACATGGAAAGTTGGCGAATAATCACTTCTACCCATTCCTGACTTTCCGGTAAGGTAAAAGGTGGATTTTCCCAGAAAATACCATCAATTAATGAAACCGTCTTACTTGAAACAAATTCTAACCCGTTGTTTTGAATCAACAAATGATGAGGATATACTAATCTCACAACAGATAGAAAATTTAACGCTGCATTTAATTGCTGCTCTTTTAACGGGTATGGTATCAAATTGAGTTCTAGATCCCCAATTGTATCGATAAAAAGTCCATCTGATTCTAAAACATTAAAATGGTAGTTTATTTTTGTTAATAAATAATTGATCCATTTTTTTGATTGCAGGTTTACAAGGTAGGTTCCAAACGCGTCATTCTTTAATGGTTTTCCATCAATAAGTAAGAAATCCTCACTAGACAACTCCTGAAAAATAGGCTCAGTGGGATGAACTTCTAGTAAGCTTAAATAAGTAATGATCAACGTATTATTTAATTTTAAGCGCCCAAGCTCTTGAATCTTTAACCCCTTTGGATCAACAATGGCAATATCAAATAGTGACAATTCCTTTCCTTTTCCATAGCCGTAGTACAAAGCATAATTTTTTGCAAGTAACAATCGATCCTTACGGAAACTGGTTAGCATGTCTGACATCTCTATATCACAGCCTCTTTCGATCGATCTATCCTTGACATTGCTTCAGTGTAAACAAGGCAGGTTTGGCACATTTTGCCGTGGGCAAGACAATTATTTCGCTCAAACTCCCAGCAATTCTGATTCATTTGGCCGAATGCAGGGCATTGTGAACAAATAGATGAAGGTGTACAGCATACTTCCCAGCAATTTCCTATAGCCCTATTTCCTTCAGCAACAGCCCTTTTTTCTTCATACCAGTTAAGAAAAATTGCAACAATTTTTGCATCCAATTGAGAATCTGATGAGTCATTTATTAGTTTAAGTGCATCATCAAATGGTAAGGGATCACGATAGGAACGACCGTTGATTTTGGCAAGAAAGGTTTGAACTACTGAAATAATTCTTGCTCCAACAGGGATATTTTCACCTACTAGTCTAGATGGATAACCGTTTCCATCCATCCGTTCATGGTGATGTCTTATATATAGTGCAACATCCTCTTGAGCAATAGTGTTTTCGATGATGGTTGCACCGATTTCGGAATGGAGCTTCATTTGTTCATATTCCTTATCAGAATATATTCCTTCTTTATTTAATAAACCATCGGATAATCCAATAATTCCAATATTACTTAAATACGCTGCTAGTCCTATGCTATGAATTTGAAATTCACTCAATCCCATCTTCCTTGCAATGGCCATAGAATACTTCGACATAAGCATCGAAGCTCCGATTGTAAATGGCGACATTTGGTCAATTAAATCTGCAATCATTTTTAAGAAATCAATATAGGCAACAGAAACCTGTTTAGTCCCATGTTTTATTTGAACAAAATGCTGAATTTGTGTCCAAAGCGTTTTTATTGACTGTATTCTAGTATTCTCTACTTCTTTAGACTCACCCTCAAATGAAAATAGCATGATATACTGCTTTCCTATTAAAGTAAATTGTGTCATGACCAAATAGTCGGCACCATTGATCATTAAGAGTTCACTCAGTTTTGCATGGCGTGTTGAAGTGTTTGAAATAATCGAAAATGACTTGTCATCTATTAAACTCTTAATTTTTAGAAAAAGTTCAGAATTATTATTTAGGTTTTGCACTATTTGCTTACTTACCCCAAAAGAATACGCTACTCTTTGGAAAGAGGAACTTGCCTCTAACATCGTACATGTCAATGGTTGAGTGTTTTTAATACAGGTTTGAATAATTAACTTGATAAATTCTACTTCATGGATAAATAAGTTATGAATATATTTGACTGCTTTAGCAGATGTTGTAAGCACGTCGTAATTTCTTTTTTGATCTTCCTCTTCAATTAGGTTTTTAAGAGGGACCTCTAACAGCTTTCCTATTTGATCAAAATTCCTTAGAACTTTATTTGGGACTTTATTGACTGGTCCAATTTGAATAATGCCTTTTCCACCTTTTATCGGAATAGTCAATAAGGGAACTTCTCCTTCTTTTACAATGGTTGTCAATGAAGTTACACTATCCGCTGGAAGGGAAATAGATGGATCAAATTTTTCTTTCTCGTAAGGTACTAATCCGCTATACGATGGAGCAATGTTTGTGTCAGTTGTCAATTGACGAACAGCCTTTAATGTATATTTTTGATTAGCAGGATTATAAATATAAAAACAATAATTAGGAGCCATAACTAGCTCTTGTGTTTTCAAAAGAATCAAATCTAAGTTTTTCTCAATACCAAGTGTTGGTTTATAATTGTCAATAAATGATTGTAGAAAATTCATCCCGACATTTTGATGCTTCTTCTTTGAAAGCGTAATAAAAATTAATAGGATAGAAACAGCAAATAATATGATAATAGCCAAAATTAAAAGTAAGAGTCCAATATCATTCATGATTTTCTCCATCATATTCAATTCCCACCTCTGTTACCCCGCTGTTTACATGCTGATCATGTATATGACTAAGCGCTAAATATTGAGATATATCTTTAACTTTACTAGACAGCTTTGTAATTTGTATCGTTTGATAAAGACTAAATAATAATAAGACCAGCGTTGATAGCAAGAATAATAGCGAGGGAGGATAAGCAATCCCTAACCACTTCGCTGATTTATCCAGCAATGCAGGGTTACCGGCAATTAGAAAAATGAGTAACGTACCTGCGAGCCATATAACAGAGTTTCTCTCACTAATTTTATTCTTCAATAATAAACTAACAACCACAAATGAAAATAATAATGCACAGACTATTAAAAAAAATTGTAGATAGCTATTCATGATGTTTTCCCACCCGTAAGATGCATTTTATTTTTCATTATAACAATTAAAATACTTAACAAAGTTTGGGCCATGTAGATGAAAGGCTTCAAGCCGGAATGATGAATTTTGCTCTCTCCATGTTCCCGATCAAACATATTAACCGGTATCTCCAAAATCGTAAGTTTCTGAAGTAAAATATCTATAATAAAGTTGCTATCAGGCAAATCATAGTAAAAATTCCGTGAATTTGTAAATCGTTTGTAAACATTTGCTTTAAATGCTTTAAATCCCGAAGTAGGATCAGTAATCCGTTTCTTTGTAATCCTATAAATGATGGAACGGAAAAATTTTACGGCCGCCATTTTTGAAAAACCGATTTTCATATTACTATTATTAAGAAATCTTGAACCAATGACAACATCTACTTCATTTCGTTTAATTGCTTCCATCATATCCTTAATACACCCGGGATCATGTTGACCGTCTCCATCAAAAAAAATGACATAGGAATAATTATTTTTTTCTGCATATTTAAATCCTGTTTGAAGTGCAGACAAGTATCCGAGATTTGTAGGGTGACTTAAGACTTGGGCACCACATTGCCATGCTTTTCCGGCTGTATTATCTGTGGAACCATCGTCAATAATAACAATATCAATCGGTAAGTTCAGTTGATTTAATGAATGAAAAACATTTCCCACATTCTTTTCTTCATTGTAAGCAGGGACTACAACTAAGAAATCATTCATATGAAACTCCTCCCTTCTGTTCTACTGAAAATAAGCTTTTAATGAAATAAGCGAGAATTATAATACCGCTAAATGAAGAGGATATCGCTGCTGCATAACCTATTCCCGCAGCTCCCATTGATGGTACCAAATAATTCAATAGAACAATATTTAAACTGCTTCCGCTCAAACCGATAATCAATGGCACTCTCATTTTTCCTTCCGCTAAATAATATCGAGTACAAAAAACAAATAAGCTCTGCCCTACGATTGATAACCCATACCCCTTTAAAATCGTACTGGTTAATTTAACAGACTGTAAATTAAAGGAACCTCGTGCTAAGACAATTTTTAATAATGGCTCCGAAAAAATTACCAAAAGAATTGATAGACTGGCAGAAACCAAAATAACAAACAAAAATGATTTTGTTAGATCACGTTTTAACGAAAAGGTATCATTTTTTTCAACATGTAAGCTTATCGTTGGCAAAATAAATGTATTAATTGCCGCAATAAAAACCCATAGTGGAAATTGTGAAATTCGATAGGCATAGGATAATGCAGCAATGGTTCCGGTCTCAAGGGTACTAGCTATAAGTCTCTCAGAAAAAAGAGCAGCTTGGCTGAATAATAAAATAATTAAATAAGCTAGAAATGTAGAAAATATTTTCCTTATTTCTAAAAGATCACTTTTTAAGGAACAAGCAATAAAGGTCCATTTTATTTTCTGCTTCCTTAATACATAGTACCAAGTCAAACAACCAACAAATAGGGTCGAAATCGTCATCACGATTGAAAATAGCCTACCACCCTTCAATTGTGGTATTCCCGCCCATTGACAATAAGATAAACATACCAAAAGAAAAAGATTATAGATAATCGGTGTGACCGCTGGTAAATTGAAACGTCTGGATGCTTGTAATACAGACGAGCCCAAAAGCCATATCGGGGCAATTCCGATAATAGGAGACAAAATCATAAAATAATTGAGTACTGTTTGTGAATTCCCCTTATTCGTTAAATGAAATAATTGAAACAAAGATGATTCAGAAAAAATAATACCTCCCCATATTAGTAACGACCCAATAATAACTAGTGCAACTAACTTTTGAATTGTACCTATATATATTGAGACGTCATCTTGTAATGCCAACCTCGTTAATACAGGAATACTAGAAACCGCGATTGCAGCTCCAACGAGATTATTTCCGATCGTATCAGGTAAAAAAAACGCTAGATTAATTGCATCAGCTACATTACTTGTTCCAAAATATGCGGCTAAGAGTACATCTTTTAAAAACGCAATAAGGGCTAGTAGTAGGTTTGAGAAAATAAGTAATTGTACTGTATTGGAGGGTTTTGTTTCAATCAACCTACATTCCCACTTTCTAAATTTCTTTATGCAAGATTTTTTGCTGTTGCAAGACTTTTCCAATTGGAGCAAAGTCAAAATTCGCTAATAATTTTCTCAATTTACGTTCGGTTGAATGCAAACGATAATATTGAATGATAAAAATGAACCAGCTTGTTTTCCATTTAGGAATGTGGGGATCTATTTCCCAAGGGTGGACATAAACTAGTCCAGATCTTGTTTTGTTAATTTTTTTTAGCAACTTAGCAATCACTTGATAAGGAAAAAATCGCAAATAAAATCCTCCAGCAAATGGAAAGGTTAAATTTTTACTCACTTGCATAACTGTGGGTGGGAACTCAACTAAATCAAGATGTTTTCCATCTAGTACAGGCTTAAATGGATGTGTCGGTATACCACTCAACCCGGATAATGGTGTTTTAAATGGCTGTAAACTTGAATCAATTATGATTCCATTCTGCTCTAAAAAATGCAGGACCTCTAGTTTATCATGTGAAATAGACCAGGAGGGCGCCCGATACAGCTTGATTTTTTGTCCGGTTAGTTTTTCGAGTGTTTCAATTGATTGAAGAACATCGGTTTTAAACTCTTCCATTGATTGTTTATAGACTAGTTGGTGATTCATCCCATGTGTCCCGATCTCATGACCACGACCTGCAATCTCATTCACAAGTTTAGGGTATTTTTTCGCCACATCCCCCAAAATAAAAATTGTAGCTTTTACTCCGAATTCATCAAAGAGATCTAAAAGTTTCATTGTATTTTGATAAACTGTCGAAGGGAGCCTGTCCCATTCACTTTTGGGGATATTAAGCCCATTGGTATGATACCAATCCTCAACATCTACTGTTAATGCATTCAACATCATTCATTTCTCCTATCGCTTAAAAAACATTTTCCATGACTTCATACTAAAAGCCATACGAAAACAGGTAAGTATTAACATAATCCCAGGCATTGGATCTGAAAAACAAAAAGTATCATCATAGACACTATGTTTTTTTCCGGAAAATAGCGATGGATTCATCGAAAATCTCTTTGGATTCAATAGAAAGTGCAGTATATCTCCAGGAAACAGCCATCTGCTTTTTCTCCCTGCCTGGTATTGATTTTGATTGCTTACCTCTACGTCCATGCATAATTGAAATAACAAATAGGGAAAATCAATACCACACTGAACCGCCAAATCTAATGAATTCCAGAAACGAGGGTTAATTTCCATTAATGTCGGCTGACCCGTCCGATGATCAATCATATATTCTACTTCGACAATTCCACTCCAGTTTAACGGTTTCAATAGGTGGATGCTGCGCTCAATTAAAGCATCAAAAGCAACACTTTCCTGAACAGTACTAGGACCTATTTGAATGGGAAAATGCCGAATCTCTTTTTGAACAAAGGATGCCTTTATTTCATGGTTATTATTATAAAGTAGACAAACGTCGTATCGTTCTCCAAGCGGAATATATTCCTGTATCATTAGCTCTGGATATTCTCGCTTCATTTCAGGAAAAACTTCAAGTAATGCTTCCTTATTATCTACTTTGCGGATCCCTCTTGATCCACTGCTTTTACGTGGTTTGATGATTAAAGGGAAGATGGCAGCGTCAGCGATTTCACGTAATTCCTTTTCATTCTTTGGCAGAAAGGTCTCAGGACATCCTACCATTTGGTCTTTTGCCAGCTTCATCGTTTCATATTTATCTGAAGCCACAGCATAGGAAGTCTTCGTTGGTAAGATACATCTGCATAAATTTTTTATATCCCCGATATTATCCATCACAACATCCATAACTGCGTCATCCATTGGCATAAGAACAGGAAAATTACTTTGTTTAAGCCTATGAATGAGCCAGTTTAAGAAGAGTTCACGTTTCTCTATTGGATCAGGGTATTTCATTCTTTTATTGCAAAATTTCGAGAACCCGCTCGGTGAAAACCAAGACTTTTCTCCTACAACTGTTTTAATCCCTTTACATCCGAGTGACCTTGTTGCGGACAAAGATTTTCTCAACAAGCCATCCGTAATCAGTACTGTTTGCATTTATTCACCGCTTTTCTCGATATGACGTAATGATTTATTAGTTAATTGTTCTCAGGGATATCAAGACGATAGACAATAATGTTTTTGTTTTCAAAATAAATTTCAACTTTATTGCCTGCTGCTTTATGAGTGCTTATCCACCTTGTTAATTGTTGATATTCTTTAGCTCTCTGTTTGTATTTTGGTTCTGCCCGTTGATAAATACTATTAGTCTTAGATACTTCAAAGACTTTTTTCTCCTGAAAAATAAAAATATGCGGAGGTAAATTTCTATCTGTGACAATTTGATTAACCTTAGTCAAGTTTTTCCCTTTTGGATTATAGTTCTTTAGAAAATCGCCAAGGTGCATGTGATAACCGGCACCTAGAGAAACGGAATAACCCTCATCCTGTGAGACAATCATCCATGTCTTTGGTAGAAACTTCTGACTTATCTTTAAATATTCTTCGATATTTTCATTATACTCAAGCTTATATGGAATAATCGGTGCTGGCTTACAGCTGATTATCGTGATAACAATACCTATAACGGCGGTTAGATTTAGAAATACATTCGATTTTAATTTCAAACCATTAAATAAATAGGATACCGTTATTCCGGTACAAAATGGTATAGTCATTCCCCATAAATCTACAGATCGTGAGGCAATTAAGGTGCTTTGTGTCAGTACCCCTCCGGCATAATAAAGGGCAAATACACTCCCGCCTGCCAATATGGTAAATACAGCTATAAATCGTTCTTCCCTTGTTATCTTTTTCCGAAATTGAAGTAAGAATAAAAGGACAATAAATCCTAAAGCAACATAGTTCAATGTGCCTAGCTTAGTGAAATGATAGGTATTTCGGCTAACTAAATAGTCAGCCGATGAGGAGTTCAAATTTTTCCCTAATATATAACCTGTCCCAAGTGGCAGCATGGAGAGTATAACTGTAAGAATCGCCCCAATACAAATTTGTAAGATCGGTTTCATCTGCTTTTTTAACGTCAATGCTGCACTTAAAACGATTAATATTACTAATAATCCAATCAGTGCAAATGCAAATGAATGTACCAATCCAACTATAGCTGTACATATTAGGCCTACATAAAAATCTTCCTTTTTCTCTCTAATAAAATAGTTTAGTAAATAATATACAGCAGGAAAGATAAAAACAAAGGCAAACTCTTGTGAGTTCGTTGCTGCTTGGCGGTCAATTGGGAAAAAAGGAGTTATTACCCAAAAAATTCCATAAATCCACGACGCCATTAATGCTCCAATGCCGTTAGTTGATAATTTACGGACCACAAAATATAGCCCGGTGGCAATCATAACCGTATTTAATGGTCCTGTATACCGTAAAATAAAAAGCGGGTCCACCGCTGCAAATTTGAAAAGTGAGTCCAAGTAAATATGAAATCCTTGCGGGTAAATACCATCATGGAATAAATCACGGCTATCAATATATTTCATCCACGCAAGTGTAACGTAACTATCTGACAATGGAAGTGCTGCATTGACAAAGGCATCATAGATCCGAAGATAGAAAGAAAGAGAAATAATAATGCCAAAACCTATTCCTTCAATAACCAAAAACCAGGTAAAGTTTTTTCGTATTTTTATGCTTTGATCTTTTAGCCAACGCACCAACCTCGTTTTTATCATCTGATGATTGGTTTTGGTTAATCCATCGAGTAGATCAAATAACCCTTTGAGTAGATAATGCATAGTAGTATCTGTTTTCGATTTATCTTTTTGTTTCAGGTATCGAAATCCATTAATAGCTAGGAAAACCATTAATAACGAAAGTACCTCAAAGAGTTTAGTAATAACCAAGGTGTAGCCAATAAAAATAAGTAACAGGATCATTTTTACATAACCTGAAAACCAGCTTTCGATCCTATCTTCGTATTGGGATTTAAATAGGAATCCGGGCAAAAAGATAAATAAAAAGAAAAACGAAAATGAATAGTGCAATAATGGCAATAAATGAGTGTAAATAGATGAATACATTTTATTCGTTCACCCTTATGAAGCAGCATATAAATAATAATCGAGATTTTTAAAAACTTTAATCATTGATTTTGTTGTTAAAAAAGCCATTAGGATGGTTCCAATAAATAAACCTAAAATAGCATATTCATATGCAATCCATCTGCTTAATAAAAAACCTATAGTTAAATTAGTTATTAAAGACGGAATTATGGCTTTAACCACCATCTTTGCCTGTGAAAGTGCAAATAAAATAACAGAATTCATTAAACAAAAGGCCAAAATAATATATGAAACTACTCCCCACCACAACACAAATAACGTAATATGACTTGACAAAAGATTCTCGCCGTTTACTTTTATTGAAATTTGATTATACCAAAGAATAAATCTATAAATGGCAACAGAACTGAGAACTGAACTAATGACTATATATATAGCCATTTTTCGATAGGTTTTAAGAAATCTTTTGTACATCTTGTCTGCCTCGGCTGCTAGATAACTCTTCTGACTTGACTCAATATCTAACATAAGTTTTGATAAAACAACTTCGCTAACTCCCATTGGAATAATAATTGTGAGTAAGGCAAAGTCTAATCCAAGTTCATACTGACCTCTAAATATGATGAGGAAGGGCATAAATTCTTCATGTTTTGACCAAGCATTAATTCTATCGATAAACAAAAAGCTAAAATATAAAAACCCATAAAAGAAATATGGCCAGATGGAATAAAGCGTAATGGAAAATCTCGGTAATTTTATCGCAATCCCCTTTTCACCTTTTCTTTCTGCAGCCATAAAAAAATATAAAACTAGCAGAATACTGCAAACTGAAACAATTAAAAGCGAAATTAATTGAGAGATAATGATATCCAGTTTAAAAATTTCAAAAAGGAGGTACACCAGAAAAATACCGAATACAATTAGACCAGTAAAAATAAGTTCTTTTTTTAAAATGTACATTACTGTAACTGAGAGCCAAATTGTGGTAAGGAAAAAAAAGAATAAAACAATCAAGAAAAGCATGTCAAAAGTAAACATGTTAAAAATAAGGCTCAGGCAAATTAATAAGCATGAAATGACAATACATACTCCAAATCCAATCCCAATAAACAGGAACGTAGTCTTACGTGCTAGATTATAATACCCTTGAGTTATGTAGAAAAAACCCCGCCTTGCAATGGCTTGTGTAAATCCACCTACTATAACAAAGCTAAGAATGGTTCCAATTGCGATACTCGTAGCATTCTTTAATGATAGAAATTGATATGACCAAAGCGAGAATTTCATCGTAAGCATCGCTGCCACGGAAACGGCCATGGGGAAGGCAAAAATTAACCCCCGTAGGAAACTTCGCACCATTTCTACAACCAACGAAGTGCCCCTTGGTTTTTGGACATTGGAAAAAGGTTGATAGTTAATGTTTGACTGAATTGCTTCCCACATATACTCTGCTAATTCGAAAATATCCTCTACTCCAAATTCCTTTGAGACCCGGATGTCATTCCACCCCATTGATTCAAGTAGTGCGGCAATTTCAAATTTATCTTGAGGTTGTAGTTGTTTTTCTAAAACTTCATTTAAGAGCTGATTAAAGGTACTCGAATCTAACATGACGCCAAAAGATGGAGGTAAAGTTTCCTTCACATTAATCCACTCCTGCTCCCGTTAATTTCATGTTCACAATTAACTCAGCTAATCTGCCTTCACGATTTGCTCTTTCAACAGCCTCACGGGTAATTAACGAGTTCCGGGCAACGATAATATTACCATGAAGATCATATAAGTCCTCCCCGGCAACCTTCCCGACAATGTATTGTGTTTTTATGGAATCTATTTGCTCTAGTAAAGCATCGTTTTTGTTTTCAGATACCATTTCAGGTATTTTGACAGTTCCCATTGTTTTCTTAGCTTTCTTTTTTTCATTACCATTAGATTGAGATGATATGTCATCCTTTTTCTCAATAAAATTTTCCTCAGATTCTTTATCTATGGTAATAAATCCATTTTCAATGTAGGTTTGATCTTCTTGAAGGAAAGTGAGGCTAGTATTCGCCCACTCCTCGACTTCTCCCCAAAAGTTTCCAGGATTATGATGGACTTCAGTTTTTGAAGGTGCTTCAGCATTATCCATAAGGGCCTTTGCACCGGGCTTTAGATTCTCAAATTCTGATTCATCTCCAAAAGATTGTGTCAGTTCAATATCATCATCAAATGTCATTTCAACACTTGCGGCGACCTGACTAACTGACAGCATTTGATCAGAATCTATTTCCATTTGTTCCTTTCTAACTTTTTGTTTATTTTTAGCCAGACCTCTTAACTCGGAAGTCAAAATATTGGATTTTGAGAGATTTTCCCAAAGCGTAAATTGGTTCAACAAAACAGAAAATAACTTTTCTATTGATTTTATTTCTAGGTTTAAATCTCTAATTTGTCGATTAATACTATTAGTATTCTCGGTAAAATTCTTTCGTAATGTTTCCATCTCTATTTCTTTTTGTTCGTTTAAGTGATGGATTACCTTTTTTATCCGTTCTTTTCCAAGAGTCATAAATTCATGATCTTGAGTTTGGTTCTGATTTTCTTCGATTATTACATTTATTTCTAATTCTAGGTTTTTATTGTCGGCTTTAATGCTATCTAATTCCAACTGCAATTTCGTAGACTCAGATGTGAAATCGATATTAATTTGTTTTAATAACTTATCTATAGGAGCTTTTCGTAAACCAAATATTTGTTGTTTCATCTACTTACTCAGTTCTTTCTTAAGTTCAATTTTTTGGCCGGACAATGTCTTTAAATATTGGATGGCATCTTGAACACGCTTTTGAGCCAACTCCAGTTGCTGCTTCTTTTGCTCTAATTTTTCTACTTGCTTTCTGTCCATCTCTTGCAACTCATATTTAAACTCTAAAATTTCTTTGGTTTGCTGGATAAAGTGTTCCATAAATATTGAATTAAGTTCTTCGGCAAAAGTGTTTTTCGGAAGCGGCTGCTTCCTTTCTTTTAATTCAGCTTTAAGAATTGTATTCTTCTCTTTTTCTTTCAGTATTTCCTGGTGAAGAAGCCCAAGTTCCTTCTGATGTTGATTCTGTAAAGAATGTATTTGCTCACTCACATCCTTTGCATTATAGCCGATAATAGCACGTTCCTTATAGAGTGTTCTTTCTATGTTCAACACGCCCACCTCCAATCATTTTGCTTTTCTGAAGCGTTGTTCTTTTATTGATTGTTCCATTTTCTCTAATTCAATAGTGGCTTTTTTAGATTCACCTAAATGATAATAAGCTTTAGCAATTTCAGTTCTGTAAACAAAGGTTGCCGGCGTACCGGGGTCCACATTGATTGCAAGACGAAAGTGCTCTATCGCCTCATTATAAAAGCCGTTTAATAAAAACGCATACGCTTTTTCACTATAATGTTTTTGTAGCTTCACAATTGTACTTGAATCTAACAATTGATCTTTTTGAATATGAGCAACCTGCTCAAATGAATGTGTAGCAAGCTTAATATAGCTTTTTAAATGATGATCGAGTACTTTATTTAAGGTAAAGTAGTTTAATGCCCGCTCCCTGGCATCTCTGCCAAGGGACTGTCTTAGGCTCAAATTCTTCAATAACAAGGTAATCGCATTAGCAAATTCTTCTGGATTCCTTGGCGTTACAAGAAAACCTGTATTTCCAAGGGCTTCTCTAATTCCACCTACATCTGTTGCAACTACAGGCTTACCTGTCATCATTGCTTCGACGACTGAATAGGGGAACGCTTCTGATATAGATGATAATGCAATAATATCTCCAGAATGATAAGCTGAAACCATATTCGTCGAATGCCCCGCAAAAATAAATGTTTCTTCAAGTCCTAATGTTTTTACCAAGGAAAGGCATTCTTCATAATAGCCCTGGACTGAAACAGATCCATAAACGATAAACTTAACATTTGTTATCTGTTTTTTTACAATCGCAGCCGATTTAATTAATGAAAGAATGTCTTTAATGGGATCAATACGTGCGACCGATACAACAGTCGGGGTCAATCGCTCCACTTTTTCTCCCTCAACAAAAACATTTGTGTCCACACCGTTGTATATAACCTCAATATTTTCCTTTGGTACGCCAAATTTCGTTTCCCATCTTGTATTGTAATGACATACCGGTGAAACCTGATCAGCATAGTGAAAATTTAACGCATTAATCGAATGTATAAAGCGTATAAGAAAAGTATTTAAAAAGACTGATAGATTTCTTTTAGAAAGTGATAAATATTGCTCCCGTAAGTAAACTCCGTGTTCTGTTAAAAGGAATGGGGTTTTATGTTCAATTTTCCCAATTACACACGGAATTCCACAAAAGGCTGATGCAGATGAATGGCTGACATGTGCCTTTGGAACCGTTGTATTAATAATATTTAAAAAACGGTACACCCAGCCCAGGCTTTGAATAAGTCCATAAATATCAGGCTGAGAAAGTTTAAGTTTCTGATCCGATACCAACTCTAAAATAAGTGCTTTATAGTGATTCCACACAAGTTCAGATTTAAATGTTTCTTTATATTCATATTCCTGAAAATACTTATAGAGTTGATGAAGAATCAACCCAAAATTTCCAGAGTCCTTATCGGGATTAATGATCTCTAAAATTAACTCTTTAAATAATGGAATAAACAACCCTTTTATCACCTTTTTGGTTGTTCGCTTCTTTTGTAAATAGACGAGTGAAAAAGGAGTAGGTAAATGTTCACACGGCTCTTCCGTTCCCCATAAAGGTACTTTTAGTAAGCCTGTCGACTTTGGAAGTTTGAATTTTTGCGTAATAAATGGATCAGTCATTACGCTATATAGAATATAATCGACCATATCCAATTCCTTAACAAGCGTGTCACACCACGTGCTAACCCCCCCCTGATGGAAAGGGTAGGTACCCTCTGTTGTGAGCATTACCTTTAATTTTGTCATTACCTTCACCCATTATAAAAATCAATTTTTAAACATTATCTTATTTTTAAAAAAAGCAACGGTTTCCTTTAATCCTGTTTCAAATAATGTCTCCGGTTCCCATTTCAAGAATTGCTTTGCCCTTTCTAATGATAAATAGCTATCTTTTATATCACCCGTTCTGGCTGATTGATAACTGATTTCAAGTGGCTTTTTTGAGAATTCTTTTAAACGTTCTATTAACATATTTAAAGAGACTGGATTACAAGTACTGATATTAAATGTCATATTATTACCATATGTAATTGCTCGTACATTTGCTTTTGCAACATCACGTACAAAGATAAAATCTCTTGTTTGTCTTCCATCACCATATACAGTTAATGATTGGTCATTCATCAGCTTATTAATAAAAATACTTATAACGCCGGCTTCACCTGAGTGATTTTGTCTCATACCATAAACGTTACTATAGCGAAGAATCGTGTAATTTAATCCATGCAGGCTATGGTAAAGTCTGATGTATTGTTCAGCAGTTTGTTTAGATAGCCCGTAAAAGGAAATCGGGTTTAAAGCATCTGTCTCTAAAATAGGAACATTCTTTGCAAATCCATAAACAGCTGCCGATGAAGCATAAATGAATTTAGATACCTTATATTTTGTACAAAGTTGCAATAGATTTAAAGTTCCTAAAATATTAATCTCACTATCAATTAATGGATGATGTTTTGAATATTCAACCGATACTTGAGCAGCCTGATGTATGACGATGTCTGGTTTATGAGTTATAAAAATTTCTTCGATTGACTGTGAATTAATATCTATTTGATAAAATGGAAGCCCTTCAGGGACATTGGTAATGCTCCCGGTGCTTAAGTTATCTACAACAATGGCTTCCCAGCCTTTTTTTAACACTTCCTCAATTATAAAAGACCCAATAAATCCTCCACCGCCTGTTACTAGAACTCTCACTACACCACTCATTTCTAAACAATTAATTTTTTCTTTAAGATTAAGGAAAAAATTACCAATTATATTTATTTATAGGCTATTTTCCCTATAACTTTTCTATTTCTTTGTAAGTATATTATTACTTATCCAAAAGTGTCTACTAGGAAATAAGAAAATTCGACAATATTTTTTTCTGAGTTATTAAAAAATATTCTCCACCTTTTTCAATTACTACTATTTTTGAAATGAGACAAACTTAATCCTTGAAGCTAATTAAAAAAAAGCACTCCACTAAAAAAGTAGAGAGCCTTTTTTTCACAACAATACCTATTATTTTTCTATAATTTTGCCAACTTCCGATATAAAAAAAACCTTCTCATTATGGTGCAATTCTTTTTCAAAATATCTGATTTCAACCAAAATCGGAAAATGTTGCTTTTTTAAATAGCTGCTTAGTTCGTACATCTTTTGTTTTTCACTTTTCATGTTCATTTTTTCCCAATTGGCTTTCATATTGATCGTTAAGGAGCATCCAAGTTGGGAAGCATGGACCTCTTCGTAGGTAGGAATATGTGGGCCAAAGAATTCTCCCCTTTCAACAATTCGCATTGCCTTGAATGTCGGTCCATCCAAGTTGGGAAAAATCGCTTTGATTTTCGCTTTCATTTTACTTGATAAATCACTATCCCACATGACTTTCGGGTAGGTGTCGGAATAACCCGCTACCGCATCCGGGTCCTGTTCCACACTAAATAATAAGTCGGGATTCTCCTTTGGATAAGCATAGGATTGATACGTTTCAGTTAAATGATTATAACTCGTTTTCTTTATAACAAAATCCTTATTATACTTTTTTGTTACGTAGGACTGCATACTAGCTTCCTGTTTTGCTTTTCCCCAGGGTGTTCCAAATAGACTAGCATAAACGTAAAAGCAAATAAATAGAATGAGTACAGCTAACAACCATAAAATCACTTTCGTTGCTTTAATACTCCCTCACCCCCCTAAAATGGAAATTTAAGGTTTATTTATCTACAATCGTTCTATCCTCTTTAATAAAAAAATTTTGTATTTAGATTAAACTTTTATTCAAAGCATGCAATTTCTACTACTAATTTCTGAATATTTTATACTATTTTATTCGACAGTTTCCCTTTGTATTCCTTTAGCTACTATAAGAAAAAATGGTAGAATTAGTGTTTGATGCTTTTGGCATTAAAGCACACCTTTACTATTAGTACAAGAACCTCCTGTTCCACTACATAGGCAAAAGCTTGCTCAAGAATAAAAATTATGAAAAACAAAAGCTTCCCTACGGTAGCTCAGGCTGTCGAAAAACCCTCGGCAGCCTTTTATTTTATTCAATCACTTCAATAGTTCACCGCGTTAATTTGTTATATAGGCTTTTAAACAGGTCTGTTGATTGGCGCTCCAGGCACTTCGCTTTTCCGCGGGCGTGCCGGGGAGCCTCCTCGTCGCTTCGCTGAGGCCACTGAAAATCTTACGTTTTTTATTTTTAATATTGGAAGTTGGTACAAAAAAGGCAGTTTGTTGTCCAGATTCAGACAACAAACTGCCTTTTTCCTTGTTAATTTGTCCTGATTTTTTCTCCTCAAGGAGCTTCAGAATCCGCTTAATATTGACTGCGAATATCGCTGTTGCTCCTTGAATCTCCATACCTAATAGACCCGCGGATGACGCTATATCATACCCGTGTCTGTGTTTCAGTTCACTATTTTTTGCTTCAATTTTATAGCGAGTTTTCGCTAGTTCTTTAAATGCTTCCGTATTTTGGAACTCTTCTTGATCTAGATGTTCTGTTGATTTGATGGTTACTGAATAGGTCTTACTTTTCGCTCCATCTTTATAACATCCTTCACTGAAAGACAAACTTGACATTTTTTAATGTCAAAAAGGTACTTGATCCTAGGGTTTTTATCTTGACCCTTTCTTGCTTCAAATTTTTTTCGAATCGCCATATGTCCTGCTTTACAAACATACATTCCTGCATCTTTGTTAAATTCAAACTTATCCTCTTTTGCGCGAGTACCATGTGTAATATGCGGATGTAACTTTGAAACCAGTGTTAGCTCATGCTCTTTTGTATAGAGAATATTATTTTTCTCGGAGTAGGCTGTATCCCCAATGATCGTATCAATTTCCATTCCAGTGGCTTGGCTTTTTTCAATTAACTCCTGCATGTATTTTCCATCACTTTTTTCACCTGTTGTCACAACAGCTGCAGTTATTATTCGTTCGTCACTCATTGCGATATGTGTTTTATAGCCAAAAAAGGAGGAATCTGCTGTTTTATGTCCTACACGTGCATCTGGATCAGCTGAAAAGTTTAGTTGTTCTGTATAATCTTCCACTACTTCTTTTAGCACATTTAATTTTTCCTTAACGACTGGAATTGTAGCGATTTGAGGTTCTGATTCAACCACAGAAATTACTTCACGACAATAATTTAGTTCATCTGTTACTTCGTTAGAAGTTGTTTTCGGTGGAAATTTCTCTTTCATTGATTCATCAATTTGATAGACGGCTTTTCTAACATTTTTTGATTTCTCTTGTAGAAATTCCTTCGGTGCCTTTTGGTTATAACGCGCTTTTGTATGTGTGGCATCCATAATAATTGTTTTACTTTTAATGATTTCTTTTTCAAGTGCAATCTCAACTGTTTTTCCAATAAGCATATCTAATAAACCCACATCTTGGAGACGGAGCCTACGGAATTTCGTTAAAGAGCTAGGGTCAATTACAGGATCTTCCGGTGCCATGTCGAGGAAATACTTAAACGACATATCATATTTAGAACGTTCGACTACATCTACATCTGACAAATCATGAATCGATTTGAGCAATAGATATTTAAACATACGAATTGGTGACACTGCATTTCGGCCGTTATTAAGGCAATATTTCGCTTTTAATTCCTCGATAATGAAAGAAAAGTCCACTAGTTCATTGATTTGGCGAAGCATATTATCTTTTGGAACAACAAGATCATAAATAGCAATATATGGACTAAAATTGAGAGAGTCTTGATTGGAAATCATTTTGATACCACCTACATAATTTAATGTCATTATTATAAGGCAAAAAGACAGTTAAAGGTTTGATTAAATCAAACCTTTAACTGTCTAATAATAAAAAAGGACTTTTTCAGTGGCCTCCGCAAAGCGCCGAGGAGGCTCCAGGACCTCCCCGCGGAAAGCGAGTGCCCGGAGCGTAAATCAACAGGCCCATTTGCAGGGACAGTCAATAAATTTGGTATTTACATTCTGACAGAATAAAAAATTGCCGAGAAAAATAACCTTTCTCGACAATCTGAGCTCCTCTACGGTAGCTTTTTGTATTTAGTGTACTAAGTATTGGTTTGAACTCAACGACTGTAGCAAAAATTTTGTTCTTGTTTATACTCGATTATTTAACTATTTTTATATACTATCAGGACTTGATAGATGCTTTTTTCCTAGCCTTAATAAATTTAATTGTATTTAAGACAATTGTTTTACCAACAGCATAAGTTGGTACGGCTAAAACCATTCCTAAGACACCTGCAAGATTTCCGGCAGCAAGAAGTATTATGATGATTGTTGCAGGATGGATATCAAGACTTTTACCGAGAATAAGGGGCGATACTACATTCGATTCCACTTGTTGTGAAAGTATAAGCACGAGTATTACTAACAGGACCTTAGTTGGTGAATCGAAAAAAGCTACGATTATTGCAGGTATAGCTCCAAGAATTAGACCAATATAAGGAATAAAGTAAGTAACTGCCACGGTTAAAGCCATTACAAGTGCAAATGGTAAGTTGATTATAAGGTATCCAATTAGTGTCATAGTTCCAACCGAAATGGCAACAGCTATTTGTCCATGAATATAGGTCGAAAGAGTTTCACCTGTCTCTTTTATTATTGTCATACCCTCATCCCTGAAAGCAGCTGGGAATAATTTAGACAGTGCTTTTGGAAATTTATAACCGTCCTTTAACATGTAAAACAGCAAAAAAGGCACAGTGGCAAGAATAACTGCTATATTTGCAATCACACCAATTATATTTGTAATACTATAAGTAATCCTCTCCGGCATTGTATTGGCGAAGCTAATAAGCTTTTGTTCAAAAGATTGAAAAAGATTATTTTGTGCGTTTATGGCCCATTTAAATTCCGATGTTTGAGCTACCTTGTTAAAATAATCAATGGTTTTATTAGCATATTCAGGGAGTGCCATGGCTAGTGCAGTAAACTGCTTACTTATAGATGGAACAATGTTCCCAATTATTAAAACCACCATTCCAACAACCACTACATAAATAATTAGAATCGCTATGAATCTTGGAACTCTTTTACGATGGAGAAAATTAACCACTGGATTTAACAGGAAAAACAGAAATCCTGCGATGAGGATCGGAAAGAATAATGTTGAAATAAAGATACCTATTGGCTGGAATAAGAAAGAGACCTTTGAAGAAACAAAAATAATAGATAAAATCAACAGTATCTGGACTAACCAGTATTGAAATTTACTTTTCAACTTGCTGTCCCTCAATTTCTAACTTAGTTTTGTTAACTCTCAGATAATATTAGACCATTTAACCAGTTGTAAATCAAGGATACATTTTCATGGTTATTAAACCTTTTATAGAGCTTTTTGTTGGCATATTTCATACGAAAATGGCCGCACCATTAGGTAGAGGAAACTTCAATTGTCCCTTATAAGGAATACGCCTTAAATTATCAGTTACCTCCAAATACCAAAATAAGAACGTACAATCAAGTACGTTCAGTGCTGCTGAAAATTATTTTACATCATAGCCCTGATCATCAATGGTTTCTATAATTGTACTTAATGAGACCAATTTAGCGTCGAATTCTACATCAACTTTACCCTTAGAAAGATCTACCGATACCTTTTTTACTCCTGGGAGTCCGCCAACGCTGCCTTCAACAGCTTTCACACAATGGCCGCATGACATTCCGCCAACATTTAATGTTACTTTTTCCATAATAAAACCCCCGTTACATTTTCATTAATTTTTGTATGGTGACAAGCACCTCATCCAAAACTTCAAAATCGCCTTCTTGAATGCGATCTACTACACAGGTCTTCATATGGCCTTCTAACAAAACTTTCGCTACACTATTTAATGCCGATTGAGTAGCTGAAATTTGAGTGATAACATCGTCACAATATGTATCTTTTTCGATTAACCCTTTTAATCCGCGAACCTGCCCCTCAATCCGATTTAGTCTAGTGATCAGATTGCTTTTGACTTTATCCGAATGATGGCTCTTTCGCTGGCTAACGTCATCTGAACAACATAATTCATCGATTAAATCTTGCTTAGGTTTTTGATCAAAAGACATGTCAACACCTCCTTTTTGATTATTATAATATACCCCCGTATCGTAATGCGACTGTCAAATCCGTTTGTTAAAAAAAGTTCACAAGCATTTTTATAGCATGGGACCTTTTCTTTTTTATTTCACTTCATTAAATGTGTTTTTATAGCAATCACAAGTCATGATATGGTCATTCACCATACCGGTAGCTTGCATAAAGGCATAACAAACGGTAGAACCGACAAATTTGAAGCCGCGTTTCTTTAAATCCTTACTTAATTTGTCACTTATTTCTGTTGTCGCAGGCACATCCTCCAGCACTTTAAAGTGATTTTGAATCGGCTGTCCACCGACAAATGACCATAGATATTTTTCAAAGGAGCCGAATTCCTCCACTACTTTAAAATACGCTTTTGCATTGCTTATGACTGCATTAATTTTAAGCTTATTTCGAACAATTCCCTCATTATGTAACAGTTCTTCAATCTTTTTTTCATCATAGGTAATAATTTTTTCAGGGTCAAAATTATCAAAGGCAGCCCGGTAGTTCTCCCTTTTCTTAAGAATCGTATACCAGCTTAAACCTGCCTGGGCCCCTTCGAGATTTAAATATTCAAACAGCAAGCGATCATCATGGACAGGCACACCCCATTCTTCATCATGATAGCTTATATACAACGGATCCTGATTTACCCAACCGCATCTATTCATCTTAAATAACCTCCATGTTAAAACAATAATAAGGGGTTTAACGGAATCACGCCTCTGAGGTCAGTCCCTCACCCCCTTAAAGTGTTACCTGAACTGAACTTCTTTACGTTAAACTGTAAAAGAATTTTGTATTTCGAATTAAAATTCCAGCCACTTCCTCCTTAGAGCGTTTTTTTAGTTTTGCGATCATTTTTATAGATTCCATCATCATGTTTGGATGTGTCATTTGTCCTTGAAATGGTCCTTCAAAGGGCCATGGGCCGTCTGTTTCAATCATCATTTGCTCTAATGGATATCTCTGTACTAATTGTTGGATTTCTTCTTCATAAACCACGTCAGGGGTAATCGAAATAAAGTATCCATTTCCTGCCATTCTCTCCACTATATTTTCATCACCTTTAAACCAGTGAAAATGCGCCTTCCTTACAGAATATTTTTCTAAGAGGTCACAAACGAAAGGAGCATCATCATATACAGCATGGAGAACTATCGGTTTCGCCCAAATTTTAGCTTTAATAATAAAACTCTCTAACAGCTTCATATATTGACCAAAATCCTGCTTAGACACTTTTTGTTCAAGTCTCAGGTAGTATGGGAGGCCAACCTCTCCAATCGCAATCATCTCTTCACGATGCTTCTCCATCCATTCTAGCAGTTCATTCAGCTCTTCCACCGTAGGCAGCGGCTGCTCCGGATGGAAACCGAAAGCCGGTTTCACCTTAGAAAATCTTTCCGATAAATAAAGATTTCTTTTACACGATTCAAGATCAAAAGAAACTGACACCATTGCATCAATTCGAGTTGAACTACCCATCAGACTATTAATTTCTTCATCTTTATAATGATCTAAATGAATATGAGCATCAATCATTTTCAAAAAACTCCCGCCTTCCCTGAGGCCGACCCGACTAATGAATAATGGACTCTTCTTTTCCATTGTAAAAAATGATCATCCAGTAAAATACTTTCATGTCGCGGCCGCTTAAAAGGCACCGCAATTTCGTCAACAACTCTAGAAGGCTTTTGAGATAGAACAATAATCCGATCAGATAAATATAAGGCTTCCTCAATATTATGGGTGATGAACAAAATGGTGCGCTTATGTGCTTCCCAAACCGATAACAACCATTTTTGCATCTCAAAGCGTGTGAGTTCATCCAATGCCGAAAATGGCTCGTCCAGACAAATAACCCCTTGCGGACTTAACATCGCACGTATAAATGCTGCCCGCTGTTTCATTCCTCCCGATAACTCATGAGGATACGCATTTTCATAATCAGTCAGTCCTGCTATTCCAAGCATTTCTCTTGCCATCCCAACTTCCTTTTTTCCTTGAAGCTCCTGCCCCAGAAGAACATTATCGAGGACTGTTCTCCAAGGCAAAAGTGATGGCGTCTGAGGCATATAGCTGATGAATCCACGTTTTCCGTTAATCCTCTCATTTTCCAACGTTATCTCCCCGCTGTCCGGTGACAAAATCCCGCCAATTATGTTAAAGATCGTACTTTTTCCGCTTCCGGAAGGCCCAATGATGGAAACAAATTCATCTTTTTGAATCGAGAAGTTCATCTCCTTCGTAACTTCATTTGGCCCGAAGCTTTTTGAAACATCCTTCACGATAAGATGGCTCACTTTCTCTCCTCTCCTTTCAACTGCCAGCGAACAACTCGCCGTTCGACCAAAACAATCATCAGAAAAAATAATAAGCTTAATACCATAATGGCAAAAATAGCGACAAACACCCTGTCTGTACGAAACGAAGAAGAGGCTAATGTCATATAGACCCCAATGCCCTGTTTAGACCCAAGCCATTCTGAGATGACAGCCCCCATGACGCTGTAAGTAGCGGAAATCTTTAAGCCGGAAAAAATAGAAGGTAACGCAAATGGGAACTCCAATTTCCAAAATAGCTGTTTTTTCGATGCGCCTGCCATCATCATATAATGTTTTAGCTCTGCAGGAGTTTGCCTAAAACCGTCCAATGCGGCAACCGTAATCGGAAAAAAGCAAACGAGCGTAATCACAATGATTTTTGGCAATAAACCGAATCCGAACCAAATTACCAATAGCGGTGCAAGAACGATAATCGGTACATTTTGCGATAAAATAAGCAATGGATAGAGCGATTCTCTTAAAATTGGAACCAAATACAGAAAGACTGCTACTGCCAATCCAATTGCCGTCCCGACTGCAAAACCAAACAAGGAAATTTTAATGGTCGAAATTAAATCAAGATAAAAACCTGACCAGCCTGCGAATGCTTCTCTAAATACGTTTGATGGTGGAGGAAGCAGCCATTCCGGTACATTCAAAACCCTTACAACAATTTCCCAAATTACGAACAAAAGGAGGAGAACCAATAACGGTCTCCACCCTTTTAAAAGTATTTTCTTCATTATCGATATTTCTCCGTCAATTGGTCCATAGTAATTCCGCTTGGTTGGTACAGTATTTTCACTTGGGAAATCACATTACGGCTTCCGATTTCAATCATTCGTTCATTCATTGCAGCGATAATACGAAATAAGTGCTCAAGCTCGCCCTCCATCGTCGTTTCTAATGGATGGACTTCATATTTCACTCCCGATTCATCGATTACGCGAATTGCTTCATCCACATACGGGATAACATCTTCTCCGTCTTTTGTTTTCGGTAATATTTGAATGCTGATCAATGCATTGGCCATTTTGATAACCTCCTATTTTGGTAAAAATTCATTCGTAAATGCTTTATTCGCATCTAATTTTTTATCAAGAAGTTTATGGTCATACATCCAAGAAGCGTAGTTTTCCCAAACCATCTTCTTTTGGATCCCCCATTGCTTCGCATCGTCCTGATATTTCGGTGATAACCATTTTTGGCTCGCTTTCACAAGCTTTGGATCTAAATCCGGGGCCGCTTTAATAAGGATATCAGCCGCTTGGTCAGGATTTTTAATCGCATACTGATAGCCCTTTGTTACTGCCTTTAAGAACGCTTTTACTGTTCCGGGGTCTTTTGCAATCATATTTTCATTTGTTTCCAAAACAGGCGTGTAATAGTCGAGCTTATCGGAATAATCCGTTAAGTAAATCATGTTAATTTTTTCATTGCGAAGCTCAGCTTCTACACCTGTCCAGCCGTAATAAATCCAGGCAAAGTCAACATTCTTTTTAATCGCGGTAAAAAAGTCGGTGTCTCCCGTATTAATAATTGTTACCTTATTGACATCGGCATTTTCTTTTTTCATTAAAGAATCAATAACAGATTTTTCAACCGGTGAGCCCCAGCCGCCATAGGTTTTTCCTACAAAATCCTTTGGAGATTTGATATTTTTGGCAGCAGGTGATGCAAAGCCGGATGTATTATGCTGAATGACAGCCGCAATCGATACCAGTGGTACACCCTGGATGCGGGCCTGAGTGATCGCTTCCTGATAGCCAACCCCAAAATTGGCCTTTCCCGAAGCCACCAGCTGATCCGTACCGGCTTGACCAGGCATGATAATATCTACATCTAACCCTTGATCTTTAAAATAACCTTTTTCTTTCGCTACATATAATCCAGTATGATTGGTGTTCGGGGTCCAATCCAGAACAACAGAAATCTTTTTCAGTTGTTTAGTATTCCCCTTCGAAGTATTTGTCTCCTTTTTACTGCTGCAACCGGCAATAAGAAAAACAGATAATAATAGAACGAACCACTTTTTCATTTTTAAAGCCCCCATATGTTAAAAAATAATATCTCTTCCGGATAACATCCGGATGTAACAGAAACAAAACGTAAACAAGAAACAACCTGATAGACGTAATGTTGTTAACATTTTTGAATAAAACAAGACCTAAACAAATAATGCACCCAGGTTTTAGCAACCTGAGTGCATATTAACAAACAATCAATTGTTTAAGAATATGTTCCCTCCGCCGGTATCAACCAGATCAGGTTCCAAGGGTCTACGTCTTAAGAACGATATCTCAACCGGCAACACCGGTCCCCCTACATTTCATTGTATCCATTTTATTTCCCTCACTATTATACCGGAAGCATTTAAAGATGCCAGCCCAGTGCAGAATTCAAAAAATATTTTTCTAAGTTTCAAGAGGGATAGGCAGGAATTTAAGATCATTTTTCCGAATTATATTGTGTAAAAAGGAAGGTGAAGCAGTCATTAATTGTTTCATAAAAAAGAAACATTCACAAGTTAGTATCATAAGATGAATTATTACTATTTTTTGCGTATTTCTATTTCTCGAATTATTTGTTTTTCATCCTTTATTATATTGTCATATCTAACTTTGGAAGGTGTGAATAATTTGACAACCAATTCTGAAACGAAAAAAATTGATGTTAATTCAACCATTTCATTAAAAGGAATCGTGAAGGCCATATTTAACGATACCATTCATGTGCAAATTGGTGGAAAGATTATTACCTTGCCAAAAGGGGATTTTTTGTTAGATAATTCAATGAATTAATTTGAATGGCTGCAAGAAAGGGCCTAATCTTATATTTACGCGTTACTAAAACCCGCCACTTACTAAAGTGGCGGGTTTCCTTTAGTTTAATAAAGCCCTCTATATTTCATTGATTGCTAAAATTAATTTCCGATATATTGTTCGAGGAAATCGGCCACCTTCGTGTACGTAAAAATTTTATTTTTTAGTTTTTCGAAGGAATGGCCTTCATCTTCAAAACGGAAGTACTTTACTGCATGGTTTCTTTCCTTTAATTTATTTACTATTTGTTCGGATTCTTCAATTGGGACACGCGGATCGTTTGCACCATGAAAAACCATAAGAGGGCATATAATTTTATCGGTATGGTTTAATGGGTCAATTTGATCAAAAAACGCTCCATCCTTTTCAATCGTTCCATATTCAAACTCCCGAAGTTTTTGACGCCATGGATTTGTATTTTTAAGAAAGGTTCTAAAACTTGAAATCCCCACAATATCAATCGCTGCGGACCATAATTGAGGAAAATGGCTGATAGCTGCCAGAACCATAAATCCTCCATAACTGCCCCCCATGATCGCTATTTTACGTTGGTCAACGCTCCCCTCTGCTTTTAGCCAATCTACTAACGATACCAAATCTTTAACGGAATCCATTCTTTTTCTAACATCATCAAGGTGGGTATACGTCTTTCCGTACCCGGTACTGCCACGAACATTCGGAGTACAAACTGCAAAGCCAATGCTCAGGAAGTATTGCAGGACAGGATTATAAACGGCACGAATTTGGCTTTCAGGACCACCATGTACATAGATGACAACCGGGTGTTTTTTTGAAGTATTTTTCGGCTTGTAAAAAAAGGCTGGAACATGAAGATTGTCAAAAGATTTATAGGTTATTAGCTCCGGGGTAACCAATTTATTTTCCAAACCCTGTGACCGGATGGAGGAGGTAAGTCGTTTTGTGTAAATTGGCTTAATCTCAAGCTCCCAAATATCAGAAGGATGTTCAGGCCCATTAAAAACATAGGCTAATTTTTGGTTATCGGGTGAAAAAGTAAGATCAGAGATCACTCCCATCGGTGTTTTCCATGTATAAAGATTACTTGTATTCAAGTCAACAATAATTCCTCTTGATATCCCTCCCTCGTTCATTGAAAAGGCTAACTTATTTTTGTCCTTGTTCATTGTGAGTTCTTCAAAATCCCAATCTCCCACTTCCAACCAAGTGTGCTCTTTTGAATGAAGATTTATCATTGCTAATCCAAAGTATTCTCTACCTTTGTTTGTTAATAAAAAGAGATGGTCCCCATCCTTATTGAAGTAAGGATCCTTAAAGCTGGCTTCGCCAACATGTGCAGTTAGCCAATTCACTTCTCCTGTGCTAAGCAACAGCAGCCCTAAATCATTATCCTGATGTGTATTTGTTTTTCTTATCAATAATGACCTCCCATCAGGAGACCACTTTATCGAAGAATAGATACCATCATCTGAAAATACACGGCGTATTTCAAGTGTTTCTAAGTTTTGGATATAAATATCAAAATAGGCAGGATTACGCCGATTACTTGACCAGGCAATCCACTTCCCGTCCGGAGAACTGCCGCCATAATGATGGATATGGTTTAGTGAATCTGTCAGCGGAATTAGTTTATGGTCTCGCTTTAATAAAAATAGTTGCTGCCTTTCATTTCCGGCAACATCCATGCCTATTATCCGCGTCGAGGTTCCGTTTATATATTTAACAATTTTTATACTTTCATTTGTAAAGGAGGCTTGGAGGGCAGACCTACCACCTCCAAGATCAAACTCCCAGACCTGAGGCAAGCCGGAATAGTCCGCAATAAAGCTTAATTTATGGCCATCAGGCTGATAAACGGGGTTTCTTGCAAAACTCACGCCCAAATATGGTTTAATTCCGATATTCACTATAATCAACCCCCTTTAGTTACGAACATTAACGATGAAATAGTATCGGGTTCTGTTGTTTTCCTTAGTAGAAATTAATTAATCAATATTAAACTTGTTGTTTCTCCTCTTAAATTAATATGTAATTCTTCTATTCATATGCAAATCCATCCATCATCAAAAAAAATCCTATACCACTTAAATAATCACAAAATTTAAAATATACTCTTTTATTACATTTTAATTTATGATAATGTTAAACTAGTAAAGAAGTTTTTACTGCACCAGAATGAATAATTGAAGGATTTACTTCTCCGGGAAAGGATGATGGAATGGAACAACTTCCTTTTCAACAGTTGGTAAAAGAAAAATTCCCCGATTTATCAGCAGGCCAAAAGAAAGTGGCAAATTATCTGATTGAAAATCTCAATCAGGCTGCCTTTAAAACGGCCTTTCAAATTGGACGGCAAGCAGCTGTTAGTGAAACCACCGTAATTCGACTTTCGTATGCCTTAGGATTTGAAAGCTTTAGTGAAATGCAAACCATTATTCAAGAAGATCTGCTCCAGCAAAGCCAGCCGGAGAACAGAAATTTCAACATGAAGCAATACCACTCTGCCGATCCATTTAAGAGAGTTATATTAAACGAAATTCATTTATTAAAACAATTAATTAACCAAACTAACGTCAGGGAAATTTGGAAAGCAGTAGATGCGATTATCCAGGCAGACCAAATTTTAATTGCCGGGCATATGCTTTCCCACGCAGCCGCTTACTGGTTTTCTTATATGCTTAGTTCGATTAGAGATAATGTAACGCTGTGTTCCCCTACCGGAGAATTTTTCGAAAAATTTTGCAATCTTACAAAAAACTCTGTTGTCGTCGTTTTTTCCTTTCCGCGCTATTCAAACGAGACAATTAAATTGGCGGAGTGTGTGGCAGAACATGGGATTTGTTTAATTACCGTCACCGATCGGCTCCTTTCACCTGTAGGAAGGATTGCAGATATTGTTCTGACAACTGAAGAAAATGCCCAAACCGGATCCAATTCCATTGCATCTGTTATAAGTTTAGTAGATTTGATTATTGAAGGGATCCATGAAAAGGACCAAAAGCGCATCCAGTCCCATCAACAAAAATTAGAAAAGCTGTATTCAAGCTTTGAAGTTTTTAATGAATAAAAAGAGGGTGTACCGTTATGAATCCACTTCAATTTATTGATCAAAACAAAGAAATGGTGTTAAACACCTATCATGACCTCCACGCGATTGCCGAGCCAAGCTGGGAAGAGAAGAAAACATCTCGTTTTCTTGCAGAGCGACTTAAAAATGCCGGTTTAACGGTTACAACCTTTCCGGGCCATTATGGAATCATTGCAGAAATTCCCGGCAAATCCGATAAGGTTGTGGCCTTGAGAGCCGATATGGATGCACTTGTCCAAGAAGTAGATGGATTTGTTAGGCCTAATCATTCCTGTGGACATGATGCCCATAGCACAATGGTATTATTTTCAGCACTGGCGCTAGCATCCAGTGGAATCCGGCCGAAACAAACATTGCGCTTTATTTTTCAGCCTGCTGAAGAAAAAGGCGAAGGCGCATTGCAAATGATGGAAGATGGCGCACTTGACAATGTTTCTTATTTATTTGGTGTACATCTAAGACCGGCTATCGAGGTCCCTTATATGAAGGCCTCCCCTGTTATTGTCCACGGATCAGCAGGAACGTTTAGAGGAACGATTAAAGGTGTACAAGCCCATGCTTCCCGTCCTCAAGATGGTGTTAATGCGATTGAGTCTGCGGCATTACTTGTTCAAAAATTAAAACAGATTCGGTTAGAAACAGAGACACCCTTTTCGATTAAAATGACCCAGCTGCAAACAGAAAATGGAGCTACAAATGTGATCCCGGAAACCGCAAATTTTGCGATCGATGCTAGAGCCCAGTCAAATGAAGTCATGGATGACCTTCGGAAATTAACACAGAAAATCGCGGATGAAACAATGGAAGAGACAGGAGCATCCATAGACTGGTCCGTGGAAGAGCTTGTACCTGCTGCTACCTTACATAAACATGCAATGGAACTAGTTGAAAGCGCTATCAAAGATATTCTTGGTGAAAATAATGTTATTTCTACCTGTGTTTCTCAAGGGGGTGAAGATTTTCATTTTTACACTGCGAAAAATCCCGGAATTGCCGCAACAATGGTTGGATTAGGCTGCGGTCTATCCCCCGGTTTGCATCATCCGCAAATGAAATTTAATTTGGATGCACTTATCTATGGATCAAAAATTTTAACCCGCGCTGTATTGCTGGCATCAAAGGAGTAGAATTTAAAAAAATAATTTAAAGAGGTGTTTTATGCAAAATACTGCTCAAAAATCCGAAGTTACATTAAAAGCAAATGCTTCTACTGAAGAACATTTAGAACGTAAGCTTAAAACCAGACATTTAACGATGATTGCCATCGGCGGGACGATTGGGACAGGGCTTTTTTTGGCTAGTGGAACCACCATTCATGATGCCGGTCCCGGTGGTGCGCTTGTTGCCTATCTAATTGCTGGCATCATGGTGTATTTCCTGATGACAAGTCTTGCAGAAATGGCTGCGTTTATCCCAATTTCCGGTTCTTTCAGCACTTATACATCAAGGTTCGTTGATCCTTCCTTAGGCTTTGCTGTCGGTTGGAACTATTGGTACAATAATGCGATTATCCTTGCCCTGGAACTTTCGGCATCATCGCTAATTATGAAATACTGGCTCCCACATGTTCCAGGTATCGTTTGGAGTGCGAGCTTTCTGGTAATCATTTTTGCCTTAAATATTTTATCCGTTAAAGGATATGGGGAAGCAGAATTCTGGTTTTCGCTTATCAAAGTCGTGACGATTGTTGCTTTCATCGTGGTCGGATTATTAATGATCTTCGGGATTATGAGCGGTCATTCCGGCGGGTTTGCGAATCTGACAAAAGGGGAAGCGCCATTTAAAGGCGGCCTATTATCCATTTTCAGTGTCTTTATGGTGGTCGGTTTTGCCTTCCAAGGAACGGAAATGGTTGGGGTCGCTGCCGGTGAAAGTGAAAATCCAAGTAAAGATATGCCTAGATCGATTAGACAAATCTTCTGGCGAATTCTTTTATTTTATGTTTTAGCGATTTTCGTCATTGGTTGTTTAATCAGCTATAAAGATCCGAATTTACTAAGCTCCGATGTTTCGAATGTTGCGGTGAGTCCTTTTACCTTAGTTTTTAAACATGCAGGTTTTGCTTTTGCAGCTGCTGCAATGAATGCTGTTATTCTTACATCTGTTTTATCTGCAGGAAACTCATCTTTATACGTTGGTTCGCGTGTCCTTTGGACATTGGCAGAAGAAGGTAAAGCTCCCGCTTTTCTGAAAAAGGTTAGCAAAGGCGGAGTACCTGTTAATGCAGTGTACTTAACTACCATTATTGGAATGTTTTGCTTCCTTACCTCACTTTTCGGTGACGGAGCGGTTTATTCGTGGTTATTAAATGCGGCTGGTTTAGCCGGTTATATCTCCTGGCTAAGTATTTCGGTCACTCATTATCGTTTCCGTAAGGCTTATGTTGCCCAAGGCAGAGATTTTAACGATTTGCCATATGTAGCAAAATGGTTCCCATTAGGTCCTATTTTAGCAACTGTGCTATGTTTGGTCGCCACACTTGGAACAAATTATGGAGCATTTATTGGATCAAAGATTGATTGGTATGGAATCGCCGTATCCTACATTGGACTGCCTTTATTCATTATCGGTTATTTAGGCCATAAGTTTGTAAAGAAAACAAAAATGGTATCCATCCAAGAAGCTGATTTCAGCCGGGAATAAAGTTATTTTTTAAAGGGGGAATTGAAGATGACGAATGTACAAGAGATGGAAATTCGTTCCCTTCAGAATATCGAAGAGCTAGAGGCTGTACGAAAGCTCGAATGTAAAATTTGGGGTGAAAACGACTCAATTCCTACCCATCAAACGATTACCGCCGTTAAAAACGGCGGTTTGGTTTTGGGTGCATATTCCGAGGGAAAATTAGTTGGCTTCCAATACAGCTTCCCCGGATTCAACGGAAGATCAGTATATCTATGTTCCCATGTTTTAGCAACTGATCCTGATTTTCGTAATAAAGGAATTGGTGAAAAACTTAAGCTCGCCCAGCGGGAGGAAGCTCTGAAGCTTGGTTACTCCTTAATTACGTGGACATATGATCCGTTAGAAAGTGTCAATGGATATTTGAATATTGCTAAGCTCGGCGGCGTAAGTTCTACCTATATTGCCAATTGCTATGGAGAGATGGAAGATCTGTTGAACAGCGGGATCCCTTCCGACCGCTTCCTAGTCGAATGGCATATTGCTCAGGAAAAAGCTGAAAGTTATCAAGATTTCGAGCTTGACTTTGCGATTGCAAACTCACTCGTACAGTGGAATTTGAACAAAGAAGGTTTGCCAATTCCTACATCCACCCTTCTCTTTCCTAATCAAAATGCTGATACAGCCTTTGTGGCAGTTCCAAAGGACTTCCGAGCAATTAGAGAAACGAATTTGGGAGCTGCTACTGATTGGCGAATGAAAACAAGAGAAGTTTTTAGGCAAGTTTTTCAACAAGGATGGCAGGTTTCCGGGTTTATAAAAAATACGCTGCCTGAATGTCCTGTCCATTTTTACATACTGACAAAAAAATAAGCTTAACACCGTGGAAAAGGAGTGTTGTTACATGAAAATTAAACAAGTAGTTTTACGGCATATGAAGATGGATCTGCTTCACCCATTTACGACAAGCTTTGGCACGGAATATGATCGGGATTTTATTCTAGTTGAGGTGATTAACGAAGATGGTGTTTCCGGTTGGGCGGAAAATGTTGCTATGCCTACCCCCTATTATAATGAAGAAACGGTTAAATCCAATTGGCATATGCTTGAAGATTACTTAATTCCGATACTATTAAACAATGAGATTAAGCATCCTGATGAGCTTTCTGAAAAGTACTTCGCTCATATTCGCGGCAATTATATGGCAAAGGCTTCTTTAGAAATGGCGGTTTGGGACTTGTATGCCAGAGAGCATGAAGCATCTCTTTCAAGCGTGCTTGGGGGTACAAAGAAGACCATTGATGTCGGCGTCAGTATTGGAATTAAAGACTCAATCGATGAGACGTTGGAAACCATTGAAGAGCGCCTTGATGAAGGGTATAAGCGCTTTAAATTAAAAATCAGGCCCGGCTGGGATGTTGAATTAATCGACAAGGTCCGTAAAGTGTATCCGGATATCCCGCTCATGGCCGATGCCAATTCCGCTTACACGTTAAAAGACATCGATATGTTGACGGCTCTCGACGATTATAACTTAATGATGATTGAACAGCCGCTCGCATACAACGATATTATTGATCACGCAGAGCTCCAGGCTAGATTGAAAACATCGATTTGTCTGGATGAGAGTATTCATTCCTTAGCAGATGCAAGAAAAGCTCTAAAGTTAGGAAGCTGTAAAATTATTAATATTAAAGTTGGGCGTGTAGGCGGTTTGACAGAAGCTAAGAAAATCCATGATTTTTGTCAGGAACGGGACATACCGCTATGGTGCGGCGGTATGCTTGAGTCAGGCATTGGCAGAGCCCATAACATTGCAATCACTACCCTTCCTAACTTTACTCTCCCGGGTGATACTGCGGGCTCCGCTCTTTATTGGGCAGAGGATATTATAGAACCTGAAGTAACAGTCGAAAAAGGGTTAATTACTGTTCCTACCTCACCGGGAATGGGCTATGAACCTAGTTTAGAAAAAATCAAAAAGTATACGGTATCCAGTAAATCTTTTAACCTATAATAAAAGCCAGGTTTCCTTTTAGGAGCCTGGCTTTATCGTTCCCAGCCTTGTTCCGTTGCAGCAGTACGGAGTCTTTTAATGGCTTGGTTGTGGAGCTGGGAGATGCGGGATTTGTGAAGTTCCAGTATTTTGCTGACGTCTGTTAAGCTTAAGTTTTCATAATATACTAGAGCTAGAATAAGTTTTTCTCTTTCCGGTAAAGTGTCGATTAGGCCTGCAAGTCTTTTTTTCTTTTCTTTGGCCTCTACATACTCCTCTTGTCTCGGAAAATAATAATCCTCTATCCGGTTAAATACGGCGCGTTCTTTTCCCTCGTCATCTAGCGGTTCATCTAAAGATTCTTGCTTAATAAATGATAGCTGCATAAGAGTTCGTTCATACTCTTCCGGATTAATTCCAAGATGTTCGGTCATTTCTTTAGGTGTCGGTTTGCGCAAATAGAATTGTTCTAATGTTTCACGAGCCTCGCGTAATGTTTTTTCTTTTCTTCTTAATGTTCGCGGGACATGGTCCGTTTGTCGGATCCCATCCAGGATTGCGCCGCGAATTCGCTGAACGGCATATGTTTCAAACTTAACACCCTGGCTTGGGTCGAATTTCTGTGCTGCATCCCACAATCCCGTCATTCCGGAGGAGTAAAGCTCACTTTCATCTACCTGATTGGATAAGGTCTTTTTCATCTGTGCTATAACCAGCTGAACCAGTGGTATAAATTGTTCCAGCTTCTCTTCCATATTCAGTTCCATCCCGCCACTCCTCCTCCCTATAGCTTTATTTCACGATAACCTTAATTAACCGCAAACCTACATCGTTAAGAATCTAACATTCTAGAAAGCTTTCGAATAAAACCTTTGATTCCAGCCATTTCGTGTAATTCTGATTTACCGGTTACAAACCGTTCAGCAAGTCTTTTAATCATTACCGAAGCAGACGAACGGGGTGAAGCAAGATATAAAGGTATCTGTTTTAAGACTGCTTTTATTACACTTGGATCTTCAGGGATTGCTCCAAATACTTTTATTTCTTTATTTAAAAAAGAATGAACAGCCGTTTTAAATTTACCGGCAATCTCTAAGCCCTCTTTAGGATTTGAGACACGATTGATCACCAGCTGAAATGATAGCGAAGGCTGTTGGCTATGCAAAATTTTCAACACGGAATAAGCATCAGCAATAGCAGTAGGCTCCGGAGTTGTAAGGAGAATGATCTCATCTGCTGAAAGATGGCATGCTTGAGCCTCTAAGTTTAGACCCGCACCTGTATCAATCAGAATAATATCCGCATACCCATGAAGCTTTTCTAATTCATCAAAAAAGTAGCTCCTTTCATCCTCATCAAACTGGTGAAGATGGGTAAATCCTGTGCCTCCCGCAAGGTATTCCAGCCCATTTGGCCCCTCCTCCAGCACATCCCAGATACTCTTCCTTTGCTTAATCATGTCCATTAAATGATAGGTGGGCGCCATCCCCATTAATATATCTAAATTCGCCATCCCAATATCAAGATCTACTAAAACTACTTTCTTTCCCAATACCATTAAGCTAAGTGCGAAATTTAAAGCAAAGTTGGATTTCCCCACACCGCCCTTTCCGCTTGCAATCGTAACAACCCGTGAAGTCCGCTCGCTAGTGGAAAGGGATTTAGCTAACTGTCTCAAGAGTTGTGCTTGGTCCTGCTGCATGCTCACCCACTCCTAACACCTTTTTCGCCATATAGCTTGCATCTGCAATCATAATATCCTGTGGCACTCTCTGTCCCATACTTAGAAAAGATAACGGAAACGGAAAGTGATACACCAAGTTAAGCGCCGCACCGTAACAAGTCGTCTCATCCCATTTTGTTAAAATCAGCTTATCGATTGGAACTGATTTCATCTTTTCAACAATTGTTTTCATATCCCGCCAGCGAGTCGTCATACTTAGAACGAGATAATTCTCTTGAGGAGCATCTGAGGATAAATATTGATTGATATCCTCGATATACTCATCCTCAAGATAATTTCTGCCTGCACTATCCATTAGAATGAGTTGACATCCCTTTAATCCATCTATGGCCGGTTTCAATTCATCCGGACTTTTGACCACTTTAATAAAAGCATTTAAAATAGTAGCATACGTTTTGAGCTGATCAACCGCCGCAATTCGATAGGTATCAGTAGTTAAAAGCCCTACCCGCTGGCCATGATGTATCACTCTTGCTGCCGCCAGCTTTGCAATGGTAGTCGTTTTGCCAACCCCCGTCGGTCCAACTAATGTTATCAATAAGGGGCTTTCTTCAGTATCTTTCGCTATCCCCTCGTCAAATAATTGTTCCAATATTGCGAGGAGATTTTTTTCGATTTCTTCCCTTTTTAGTTCCTCTATGTTCTCATATTTTAGATTCAATCTTTTCAAGATGAACTGTACGACTTCTTCATCCACTTCTTGATCCCGCAATCTTTCAACCAATTGCTCTAATGGCTTTGAAAAAACCTTAGCAGTGTTAGTCCCTCTTACCATTGATCGGATTAACCCTTTTACTTCAGAAAGCTCCTTTAGCACTTCCAGCTGTGGCGTCATCTTTATAGGATCAGCTTGTTCCTGCACCCTCTCACCTTGCCCTTGTTTAGTTTCCCCTGCAAGATCGGATGCAGCAACAACCTCTAGCTTTTTTTTCCGGAGAAACCAAAAAAGTCCCGGTGCCCTTACCTGCTTTGTTTTTATAATAATGGCCTCTTTACCAAGGTCCTTTAAAATCATCGGATAAGCTTCTGAAAGAGTGCCAACAACATAGGTTTTAATTTTCATAGATTCACTACTCCAACACTTTGTACATCAATATTTGGTTCCAGCTCATTATAAGAAAGAATGGGTATATCTGCCAAATTCCTCTCGGTTATTTGCCGGACATACATCCGTATTCCTGCTGAAGTAAGGATAATCGGGCGAATTCCCATTGGCGACGTTCTCTGAATGGTTTCCGTAAAGGAATGAATCATTTGCTGACTTGATTCCGGGTCAATGGCAAGGATGTCCCCTTGCTCTGTCCGTTGAATCGACTCAACTAATTTCTTTTCAACACCGGCCCCTAACCGAATTGCATGGATAATCCCATTTTGTGCGTACTGTGACGTTAATTGTCGTGCGAGTGCCTGCCGAACATATTCCGTCAGTATCTCGGTGTTTTTCGTGTATACTGCATAATCTGCTAACGCTTCAAAAATAGCGGAAAGACTGCGGATGGACACATGCTCTTTAAGCAGCTTTTGCAGTACCTTTTGAATCTCACCAATCGATAATTTTTGCGGCACTAACTCCTCCACTAACGAAGGATAGCTTTCTTTAATATGATCAATTAATTGTTTTGTTTCTTCTCTGCCTAAAATTTCATAGGCATATTTACGGATTGTTTCTGAAAGATGCGTGCTAATGACAGAAGAAGGATCAACGACCGTATAGCCAAACAATTCCGCCTGTTCTTTCATCTCTTCATTCACCCATAATGCAGGGAGTCCAAAGGTTGGCTCTGTCGTTTCGATTCCTTCAATTCCATGCTCCTCATCACCCGGGTTTAGCATGAGAAAATGATCCAAAAGGATCTCACCCTTCGCCACTTCATTCCCTTTGATTTTGATGCAATATTCATTTGGGTGAAGCTGAATATTATCACGAATACGAATTACCGGAACGACTAAACCTAATTCCATGGCGATTTGTCTGCGAATAGCCACAACCCTGTCTAATAAATCTCCCCCCTGGTTAACATCTGCCAGGGTGATGAGTCCAATGCCAAATTCAAATTCAATTGGATCTTCACGGAGTAACGAAAATACATTTTCAGGTTTTCGAACTTCTTCCAGTTCTTGTTCTGATTGGCTATTTTCCTGATCCGTTTCAAGCTTTGTCCGTTTCTTTTGAATCTGATAGCCGCCAAATGCGAGCAAACCGGCAATCGACCAAGTGAGAACGAGGCCAATGGGTGTGACAATTCCAAGCAGAGCAATTACACTTGCTACAATATACAAAAGAGTCGGATAAGCAAGCATTTGTTTTGTAAGGTCATCACCGAGATTCCCTTCAGAGGCCGCCCTTGTTACCATAATTCCTGTAGCTGTAGAAATTAACAGTGCAGGGATTTGACTGACAAGTCCGTCACCTACAGACAAGAGTGTAAACGTGCTTAACGATTGCGAAAAATCCATTCCGTGCATCGTCATTCCGATTATGAAGCCGCCGATCACATTGATGATCAGAATAATAATCCCGGCAATGGCATCCCCTTTTACGAATTTACTGGCCCCGTCCATAGAGCCGTAAAAATCGGCTTCCTGCTCTACTTTTCTTCTTCTGAGGCGTGCCTCCTGCTCATTAATCATCCCCGCATTTAGGTCTGCATCAATACTCATTTGTTTTCCGGGCATGGCATCTAATGTAAAGCGGGCCGCCACTTCTGCAACTCGCTCCGCACCCTTTGTTATTACTAAAAATTGAATAATGACCAATATAAAAAACACGATGAACCCGACAACGGCATTTCCACTAATAACAAACTGGCCAAATGCCTCGATAACATTACCGGCTTTGGCTTTTGATAAAATTGACCTAGTACTTGAAACGTTCAAAGCCAACCGAAAAAGCGTCGTTAATAATAGCAGCGACGGGAAGATCGAAAAATCCAGCGGTTCTTTTGTATTCATGGCAATTAATAAGATCAAAATAGAGGTTGATAGATTCAAAATAAGTAGAATATCCAGCATGAAGGTCGGTAAGGGAATGACCATCATGACCACAATCATAATAACGGCCATTAAAACGACTAGATTTTTTAGTTTCATACCTATACCTCCGCTACTTGCTTAATGTTCCTTTAACCCTATAAACATAGGCTAAAATTTCTGCAACTGCTTTAAATAGTTCTTCAGGGATTTCCTGTCCGATTTCAACACCGGCATATAAAGTTCTTGCTAATGGCTTATTTTCCATGATAACGACACGATGTTCCTTCGCTACTTCTTTTATTTTGAGAGCGAGAAAATCGGCACCCTTTGCAACGACAACAGGAACCTTCATTTTACCCGCTTCGTAGGAAATGGCGACTGCATAGTGTGTTGGATTTGTTACCACTACCTGTGCGTTTGGAACCTCCTGCATCATCCGTGCCCGCGCAATCTGACGTTGTTTTTCCTTCACCTTATGTTTGATTAACGGGTCCCCTTCCGTTTTTTTGAATTCATCTTTAATATCTTGTTTGGACATCCTTAATTTTTTTGCAAGGTCAAACCGTTGATAGAACAGGTCAGCTGCAGCTATAACAAGATAGACTGCGGATATGGTGAAACCCAATTTAATCAAAAGAGAAGTGAGAAAAGAAACAATATCAATCGGCTGTTTTTCCGGAAGATTTATTAATTCGCTCTTATGCGACCATATTTGCATTCCTGCCACGTTCGAAATAACAATGACCTTCACCAGAGATTTGACTAATTCTACGGCCGTCCTAGCCGAAAAAAAACGTTTTGCCCCTTCAATCGGGATCAGTTTATTTAAATCCCATTTCAAAGATTCTAAGGAAATGAGAAAACCAACCTGTGATATCGTAGCAACTAATGAAGCAAGCCAGGTAACGACAATAATCGGGGCTGCAATCATCGCACCGGTTTTTACTAAATTTAAAAACAGTGACGGCAGTGAATCTCTCGTTAGATTTATAAGCAGCATATCCGATAAACCGTAACGAAATAAATCCATTAACCGTGTCGCAGCCTGCCCCCCATAAATCAATAGAACAGAAAACGAAGCTAATAAGACAACGGCATTGGTTAAATCGGTACTCTTGGCCACCTGGCCTTTTTTTCTCGCTTCCTGCTTTTTTTTGGGAGTTGCTTTTTCGGATTTTTCGGCAAATAACTGTAAGTCTAACGAAAGCAGCATGGATTTTTCTTCCTTCATGTACCTAATATCTTCAAAATTTGTTCAAACGATTGGACCATCAAACTAACCAGTTTTCCCATTACATAAAAAAAGCCAGGTAACGATACATAGAGAACGATGAAATGGACAATCATTTTAACTGGAACTCCAACAACAAAAAGATTCATTTGCGGAACCGTTTTTGCTAAAATTCCTAAAGCAATATCCACCAAAAATAACGTCCCTACCAGTGGAGCTGCAAGGAGAAATGCCAGCCAAAACATATTTTTCGTCACATCCAAGGAGAGCAGAACCAAATTTTCAGATACGCCGGTCGGCAGCAAGGAATCCACGGGAATCCACTGAAAACTGGCCAGCACCCCTTGTATAAGGATGTGATGTCCATTTACTGATAAAAAAAAGACAATCGCAATGATATAAAAAAGGCGGCCTGTGATCGGTTCCTGCACACCGGATTGCGGATTAAAAATCGATGCCATCGCAAAGCCGCTCTGTAAATCAATAAAACTCCCGGCCAATTGAACCGCATACAATAAAAGTGCTGCAAAAAACCCGATGCCAAGTCCTACCATTGCTTCTTTTAAAATAAGCAAAATATAGCTTCCATTTAGTTCAAGGGCATGGTGGGAATTGATGACTCCAAAAACCAGAATTGAAGTAAAAAATGCAAAACCCCATTTAAAGAGGGCAGGAATTTGCCGATCCATCCATAATGGTGCTGTAATAAAAAAACATGATAACCGTACAAATATCAACATAAATAATGGAATATACGCGATGATTTGCATTCTTCTATCCTATATAACTTGTAAGATTCGCAAGTATATTATGGGTAAAATCGATTAAATGTGTCAGCATCCAGGGACCAAAGATTAGGAGCCCGACAAAAACAGCGATAATCTTTGGCGCAAAGGATAATGTCTGTTCTTGTATTTGAGTAACGGTTTGTAAAATACTAACAATTAACCCGACCACTAATGCAATTCCCAAAACAGGAGCTAAAACCAGTAATGTCAAATAGATGGAGTTTTGCGCAAGTCCCATAATACTTTCAGGCGTCATAACCGAACACTTCCTTATTTAAAGCTTACGAACAATGATTGAATCACAAGATGCCAGCCATCTACTAAAATAAACAACAATATTTTAAACGGTAAAGAGATGAGTGAAGGCGGAACCATCATCATCCCCATTGCCATTAGGATACTTGAAACGATCATATCAATAATGACAAATGGGATAAAAATTAAAAACCCCATTTGAAACGCCGTTTTCAACTCGCTGATCGCAAAGGCGGGAACTAATGATGTCATCGGGATATCGTTGATTGTTTTGATGTTTTTCACATGACTATAATCCAAAAATAATTTTAAATCACTCTCACGCGTTTGCTTTGCCATGAACTCCTTCATCGGGACACTCGCCTTCGTCATCGCCTCTGATTGGCTAATCTTTCCATCCATAAAAGGCTGCAGTGCCCGATTATTCACCGTCTGAAAGGTTGGACCCATAATAAAAAAAGTTAATAAAAGACTTAACCCCATAATGACTTGGTTTGGCGGCATTTGCTGCGTACCAAGGGCATTGCGGACAAATGAGAGGACAATCGCAATCCTTGTAAAAGAAGTCATTAATAATAGAATACTAGGTGCAACGGATAATACTGTCAGAAGAATGAGCAATTTTATCGACATCGATGTATCATTGACACTGCCAGTTCCGCCAATATTAAGCTGTACACCGGGAATGGTCGAGCCGGGCGATGCTGCAAATGCTGTATAATGAATGAAAAAAAAGATAAATGGCGTTAGAAGGATAACTTTTTTCAGATCCATCGCCCCCTTTCATGATTGGTCATGGTTGTGAGTTTGGTTCGATTGCACTTCTTTTAATTGCTCGATGAGATGAGTGTTCCATTTCTCCTCTGTTGTCTTTCTTGCGGGAAATTTCCATTTCCACTCCCATTCCCATTTTCCGGAAACATCCAATGGCGTGACGGCAACAGATTCCAACAGCTTTGTTTGTTCTTCACCGGGTGGAATCGTTCGAATCAGGTTTACGCTATCCCCGACCCCGAGAATATATAAGGTATCTCCAATCATAAGCATCTGTAGAGAGCGATGGTTTCCGAATGAATGTCCGCCTATAGCATGAAAAACCCCGCCCCCTTGGAGAATTTTTGATTTTCGTGAGACATATTTTAGAACGAAAAATAACAGGCCTATAATTAATAGAAAAGAACCGATAAATTGAAATACATACAGTCCCATTGATGGAGTGGATTGTGCCTGTTTTTGGGTAAGATTGTTATCTTGCTGCTTGTTTTTGTGGAAATTATCATAAACAGTCTTTTCGCTCGCATGTACCACTGTTATCGGCATTTTGAAAACGATTAGTAAAACTGTAAACAAGACGATCCATTTTTTCCATGAAGTCACGAATCCTTCCCCTCTCATCTAATTTTTTTCTCCCGTTCTTGTTTGGAAACAATTTCTGTAATACGTACTGAAAATTTTTCATCGATCACAACAAGTTCTCCGGCAGCGATTGATATATTATTGACTAAGACATCAATATTCTCTCCAGCCAATTTATTGAGACTAAAAAAGGATCCTTTTTGCATGTCCAGAATCTCTCGAACCGTTTTTTTGGTTCTACCTAGCTCGAATGAAATATTTAACGATACATCTGTTAATAATTGGATTTGTCTTTTTTCCGGAGCAACGGTTTGCTGTTCCAAAATTGGAGAAAACTGCACTGATTGAACAGCCCCATACGATTCGGTCTTTTTTTCCTTCACGATCCTGCTCCCTTCCTTCCGTAAAAATCGAAATTAGTTAATATTATCCAAAAAATAACGCCCTTCACTATGCCTGATGTGAGAGGCGTTGATGATAGTGCCTTATGGTCGCTATTTCATCCAACATATCTTGTTCTGCCTTTTTTTCTTTTTGGAGATAAGTCTCAAGTGATTTCTCCCTCAGGTGATGCCACATCCGAACATCTTTTTTCTTTACTAAAAATTCTTCTTGTTTTGCTGAAAGCTCCTGCTCCAGTTTCATTAAGCCTTCTTCAGCGTTATTAATTTTTCGATCTAAATGTTCCAAGTAATGTGTCCGCTGCTGAATTTCAGAAATAGAGATCAAACTGCCCGCCTGCTCCCAGTTATCGAGCCGCTCCTCTTTCTCTTGGAAAAGAGCGTTAAGCTCTTCTGCCATGAGTCCCTTTTTCTTTACTAACAGCCCAAATTCAGAAAATGCCTGTTCTTTTTCCTTTTCTTTTAGGTTTAAAATATGCAGATATGGAAAACGAAAAGTCATACATTATTCACTCCAAATTGTGAAAGTAACAGATCAATGGTAGTGGCAAGCGAAGGGGATTCAACTGTGCTTTGTTTTACAAACTGATCAATCCATCCCTTTACCTCGACCGCATGATCGATTTCCAGGTCTGTTCCCCGCTTGTATGCCCCGATTTGAATTAAATCCTCGGCCTTTTGATAAATGCTCGCATGCTTTTTCAGCTTTTCCGCAGCCATTAAGTGCTCAGGCGCTACTATATCCTTCATTACCCGGCTGACGCTCGACAAAAAATCAATTGCCGGATATACACCTTTCCGGGCAAGATTTCGATCTAAAACAATATGACCATCCAATATTCCTCTTACCGTGTCAGCAATCGGTTCATTCATATCATCGCCGTCAACAAGCACCGTATAAAAAGCAGTAATACTCCCATTTGAATTGGTTCCCGCTCTCTCCAATAAACGAGGCAGTAGTGCGAAGACGGATGGTGTGTACCCCTTTGTCGCAGGCGGTTCACCGATGGCTAAGCCAATTTCCCTTTGGGCCATAGCAAAGCGAGTGACGGAATCAAGCATTAAATTCACATTCATCCCTTGATCGCGAAAAAATTCTGCGATGGCGGTTGCAATCATCGCTCCCTTAATGCGAATAAGGGCCGGCTGGTCTGACGTTGCAACCACTACAACCGATTTCTTTAATCCTTCCTCACCCAAATCGCGTTCAATGAAATCCAGCACTTCTCTTCCCCGCTCTCCGATTAACCCGATCACATTCACATCAGCCTCTGTATTTCGGGCAATCATCCCAAGAAGCGTACTTTTTCCTACACCGCTGCCGGCAAAAACGCCAACTCTTTGCCCTTTTCCAACCGTTAAAAGGCCATCAATTGTCCGGATTCCAACACTTAACGGGGCTGTAATTCTCGGCCTCATTAAGGGATTGGGCGGGAGATTATCGGCTTTTGATTCAAGAAGTCCAACAGGATGATTACTTCCGTCCATTGGATTACCAAGACCATCCAACACTTTCCCTAAAAGGTCCATTCCTACTTTAACCGTTAACGGTTTCCCGGTAGAAACAACATCACATCCAGGAGCAATTGAATTAAGTTCCCCGAGAGGCATGAGCAAGACTTTATGGTTGCGAAATCCGACTACTTCCGCTTTTATTGGTTTTTGTTGTTGAGAAGAAAAGATATAACAGATATCTCCTAATTTAACATCCGGTCCCTGTGACTCAATCGTAAGACCGATAACCTGGGTAACTTTCCCGTTCATTTTGATCGGGTTTACGCTCTCCAGCAGATCGAGATAAGGTTGCAGATTCCATTTACTCACGTGGTTCCTCCTGTTGATAAGCAAGTAAGGCTTTTTTGATTTCACTTAATTGAACATCGATTCTCGCATCGACACTTCCCGAGGAGGTACGGATGATGCACCCTCCATGCTGAATCGAATAATCAGGAAAAACCTTTACCTCTACTTGACCGTTTACAACCGCCAATAATTGCTCTCTTTGTTTTTGTACAAAAGCAAAATCCTCCGGTGCGACACAAATTGAAAGAGAATCAGATTCATAGACTCCTGAAAGTGATACTTTAATCATCTGGATTAGAGCTTCTTGATTACTTGTCAATTCCTGCTGTAAAACCTTTTTCGCGATTTCCAGACTCAACTCAATCACAAAGGGCTCTGCTTCCTGAATGACAGCCTGTTTATCCTGATAGGCATGTTCTAAAATACCATTGGCTTTTTCCAGCATTTCTTTGAATTGCCCTAGCCCAAAATGCCTACCTTCCTCAATCCCTTTTTCGTAGCCTTCATTGTACCCGCGCTTTTTCTCTTCCTCAAATTGAATGCGAAAGCGTTCTTCCTCACTTTTCTGCCATTCCGCTAATTCTGCTTGTACCTGAACACGATATTGTTGAAGTTCCAATTCGAGAGCTACTCTCGCTTGTTGCAAATCCTCCTCAATGAACGATTCGCTTTCTTCCTGGATTTCATCGTAAAGAGGGTACATAACGACTTTGGGAATTTTTTTTGCTACTACGTTTTGTGCTTTTACTATTTTAGTTGCCAAGATTTTCTTCCCCGCTTCGAGAAATGATAATCACACCTTCTCGCTCTAATTTACGGATTACACTTACAACCCGGCTCTGAGCCTCTTCAATATCCTTCGGTTGCGGTTGTTCTCCTGAAGAAAGCTCTTCCTCTAAACCTTCCAGGCGGCGTTTTGAAATATTGCGGAATATTGCTTCCTTTATCCCCTCATTTGAGGCTCGAAGTGCAAGCGAAAGGTCCTGATTTTGAACATCCATTAAAATCCTCTGAATGGACCGGTTGTCTAAGAAGGCAATGTCATCAAAAACAAACATTCGTTGTTTAATTTCATTTGCCAACTCAGGTTCAGCGTTTTTCAATGTTTCAAGAATATTTTTTTCAGTACCGCGGTCAACACTATTGAGTATGTTCACAATGGATTCAACTCCATTATGAATATCACTTTCGAAGGAGCTAGTTGCCGCAAGCTTTTCCTGTAAGACACTTTCAACCTGGAAGACAATTTCCGGCGAGGCCTTTTCCATCACCGCTATCCGTTTGGCAATTTCAATTTGACGCTCAGGTGAGAATGACGAAAGAATTGACGCAGCTTTTTCCGGGTCTAAATAGGATAAAACGAGAGCGATCGTTTGGGCGTTTTCATTTTGGAGCAGGTTTACTATTTGTACCGTTTCAACCTGTTTTACAAATTCAAATGGTTTCTCTGTCGTCCGTGCAGCAGGCTCCAAACGATTTAGAAACCCTGCTGCTTTTTCTTCTCCGAAGGTTCGAAGCAATAAATCCTTCGCTACATTAATGCCGCCATAGGAAACAACATGTGACGCAACAATTAAGCCATGGAACTCCTTCATGATTTTCTCTTTCACATCCGGAGTCACTCTGCGTAAATTGGTGATTTCTGTGGTAATACTTTCAATTTCTTGTTCATCCAAATGCTTCATTACTTCAACCGTAACATCCGGTCCGACGGAAAGCAGTAAGATGGCTGCCTTCTGAATGTTCGTATATCTTTCCATCTTAATGCACCCTTCTCTATTCCTTGTTAAGCCAATTTCTTAATAAACCAACAAATTGCTCCGGCTGTTGCCGTGCCATTTCCTCAATTTGTTCTTTAATTGCCACTTTTTCTTCTACAGTATTTTCTACATTTGCGACTGATACCGCTGCTTCCTGAAACACAGGGAAAGGATCCAGTTCTTCTTCTTTGTCTCTCTTTTTACGACGGACAACAAGGAATAGGAAAAGAACAATAAGAAGTACACCGGCACCTATCAAGGTATACAATAACCAACTTGGTAATATACCTGCCTTTTGCTGCGAATTTGACTGTAATGCATTTCCGCTAAATTCACGCGGGAACACTGTTATACGGGAATTTACATTTTGACTTGTCAGGTTTGGATTGCCACTTAATGCTGTTGCAACTACATTGGAAAGAATTTGTTGAATATTTGATTTGGTAGCTGCTGTTAAGGAATTTGGATTCTTGGGATTCGGCGGTTCTACGCCGACATTGATTGTCATATCGTCAATCTTATATGGACTTTGCACAATATCCTTGGAGATTCGATTCACTTCATAGTTCACACGACTCTCAATGTCGGATGACTTGTTATTTTGAGAAGAGGAACCTGATGCAGCATATCCGGTCACATCTGTTTGTCCTGTTCCGCTTGTGCCCGAAGGAGTATCATTACCGCTATACGTCTTATTAATTTTTTCTGCACTGACGGCGATTCCCTCGTTTGTATCTTTTTTAACTGGTTCAACGAGACTATCCTTTTCTTGAACCTGATCAAAATTCAATCTAACATAGGTCTGAACGATTACTTTATTTGGCCCAATAATAGTGCCGAGCATCTGCTGAAGACTTTTTTGGATATCAGCTTCCACATCATGCTGAATCTTACGCTGCTGCTCAAAGTTATCAGTAGCCGAAGTTGATTGTTGCGAAGCATCATCCAACCCGGTTCCATCCTGGTCCGTCATCACAATGTTTTCTTTCGGTAAATTCGGTATACTCTTGGACACCAGGTGGTATAGTGTTTGAATTTGTTTCGGGTCGAGTTCATAGCCAGGCTGTAGCTGAAGCACTACAGAAGCTGTCGCCTTTCCGTTATCGTCTTGTCGGGCAAACAAGCTTTCCTCCGGCTCAGAAATAACCACTTGCGCACTTTTAACACCGTTCACATGGGTTAACAGGTCTGCCACTTGTCCTTGAAGCGCTTCCCTCTCCATGGCATTGAGCTGCCTGTCTGTGGCCCCGAACTGCAAATTTTTTGTCATATCCGAAAAACTGATCGTCCCTGTTTTCGGAAGTCCCTTGGAAGCAAGTGACACCAATAAATTAGAGGCATCTTTTTCAGGAACGGAAATGCTCGTCCCATTATTTTCTAAGCGGTACTTCGAATACCCTTCACGATCCAGCTCGGCTTTAATATCCCCTATCTCCGATTGACTCATTTCATTGCTATAAAGCGGTATGTAAGTTGGTTTGGTAGTAAAATAAATGGTGAGCGACAGGGCTGCGATGACCAATAAAAATAATCCAATATAAAGAATCTTGTTTTTTTTGCTGACTGAATTCCAAAATCCACTAAGTTTGTCACTAAATTCACGTATCTGTTGATTCATGCTCTCTCCACTACTTCTTCTGTAGACTTATCACTAGACTTGCATTCTCATCATTTCCTGATAGGCTTCAACCGCTTTATCACGAATTTGCGTTGTCAATTGCACCGCAATACTCGCCTTTTGGGCTGCAATTGTCACATCATGTAAATTGATATTTTCTCCTTTTGCTAAGGAAATAGACTTATTCTCAAAATCTTTCACTGCACCATCTGCGTCCTGAATATATTGATTGAATATCGATTCAAAGGAAGAAGAATTGGTTGTATTTTGTGTATTATTTATAGTTTGTAAACTACTATTTACCGGCAGGATACTTGTAATATTCATCTGTTATTATTCTCCTATTTTCCAATATCCAGTGCTTTTTCTAACATCGATTTCCCGGCATTAAATGCTGTTACATTGGCTTCGTACGAACGGGAAGCCGACATTAAATCGACCATTTCCTTGGTGACATCTACATTTGGCATCATCACATAACCCTGCGCGCTGCTATCCGGGTTTGTTGGATCATATACGGCTTTAAACGGACTTGTATCATTTACGATTTTATCCACCTTTACACCGGTAAGATTGAGCTCCTGATTTAAATATCCTTCAAAAGAAGGGGCTTGATTGGTTGAAAGTTCAACCATTTTTCTTTGATAAGGAACCCATTTTCCTTTTACAAATTCTCCTCTTGTCGTATTGGCATTGGCAATATTAGCGGAAATTACATCTAAATTTACCCGCTGTGCCGTTAAGGCGGAGCCGCTAATCGAAAGTGGCTGGAAGATTGACATATCGATTACCCATTCCCTTTAATTGACATTTTTAATAAATTAAATTCTTCATTCACACCATATGTTAAGGATTGATACCAAAGCGAATTATTAGTCATTTCTGTCATTTCACCATCTAAATCGACACCGTTTCCGTTATTATTCATAACCGTATTTTCCTTAATAAGCTGAGGAGCAGGTATATGATCCGAGCCTCCAATAGCGATATGCTTTTCATTTGTGCGAGTTCCATTAAATGTACTAGTTAACTCTTGCCGGAAAAGATCTTCAAACGATACCTTTGTAGGTTGAAAATTAGGAGTATCGACATTTGCGATATTGTTCGATATAACTTTATGCCTTAATGCTGCTGCATCCAAAGCGCGGGACATAATTCCTAGTACCTGATTCATATTCTTCACCTTCACCTACAATAATCCATTTAATTTGACAGCATTCGATAATATTCTACATTAATCTTCCTGAGTTGGAAATCAAATTTTTGTACAAAAATAAAAAATACCCCCTAAAAATCAAGATTAGGAGGTTTTGACTACTTTCATCGCTTGTGCCCAAGTGTTTTTTAGTTCAATTAGCATGTTTTCAATTTCGTCAATAATGGAGATGTCCTTTGATAAGTTGGCTTCAATTAATCGGCGCATCATATAGTCATAAAGGGATAGAAGCGAATTGGAAATTTCATATTTCATATCTAGGGTAGACATCAATTCCGAAATGATATCCTGGGTTTTCATGATAACAGAATGCGCCTTAGGATGCTCCTTTTTCTCAATGGCCAGTTTTGCCTGATGGAGAAACTTTATTCCGCCATTGTAAAGCATGAGCGTTAACTCTTCAGGTTTAGCAGTTGTTACTTGATTTCTTAGATACACTTCATTTGGGTTTATCATAGAGGAGTTCTCCTTCGTTATTTTTTTATATCATAAAAGACACCCTTCGAGACAGGAATCGAATCTTCGTAATGTTTGGTAAGAAACCTTTTATTTTCAATAATACGAATGCGTCCCGATAGTTTACTTAATGTTAGTTGAAATTCTTTACGCACGTCCTGTTCAAGAGACAATTGCTCTTGAAGCAGTTGACGGATTCGATCATTCATTAAGATTGTTCCGGCTGCTTCGTCTATTTTGCCGATGGCTAGTATACAGTTTTCCCGATGCTCTAACAGGCTATTAACATCATCCACCCTGCCATGAACTAAGGCATCCAATAATGCTATTGTAAACTGATAGTACTGGTTCAGGAGCTTTTCTTTTTCGTTTATCATTGGTACATCCTTTACCCTGTCGTAAAATTAGGAAAGCGATTGTGAAATTTCCGTAATTCTAACACCAAAATGTTCATCAATCACGACAACTTCGCCCTTCGCAACAAGTTTGCTATTCACATAAACATCTACCGGTTCCCCTGCCATTTTATCCAGCTCAACAATGGAACCTCCTGATAATTCGAGAACTTCGCTGATTTTCTTCTTCGTTCTGCCAAGCTCAACCACAACTTCCATTGGGATATCAAGCAGGAGCTCCAAATTCATTTGTTCTTCCCCGGTTTTTACTGCTTCATTTGCCGAAAGTTCCGTAAAGCGGAAGGTATCATTTCCGGTTGTTTGCCCGCCGTCCCCGAGAAGTGCATCCATTTCCTCTTGCGTGAGTTTCCCTTTATCATTCATTGCTGTCTTCCCCTTCTATTACTTGCTCAATCTTGACAGCCATCCTGGACTTTTTTGTGCCTGGATAGGCCAAATATTTTATTTGTTCATTTATCTTTACTTTTAGCGGTTCATCTACCAGCTGATCCAATTGAATGACATCATTCACGGCTAAGCCAAGAAACTCTTCGATTGTGATCGAAGCTCTCCCTAATTCAGCACAAACCGGCACTGTTAAATGCCCAATCCGCTCTTGCAGCAAGCCGCTTTCGCCGTTATTCTTTCCTGCGTGTCCATGTCTATTGTGTGATGATAACTTCTGAATAAATGGCTCTAAAAGAATGTAAGGCAAACAAAGCTGCATTTGTTCCGCGTTTTGTCCAATGTGTACCTGAAAACCAACAACAATAACCGTTTCTGTCGGTGCTGTTAGCTGTAAAAATTGCGGATTTGATTCAAAATCCAAAACCTTAAACTTAAAGCCGGCTATGTCCCCCCATGCCTTCTGCAGGTTTTGAATAAAACCTTCCAAAAGGCGCTTTAATATAGTTGTTTCAACCGGTGTTAAACTAGACCGTTCCCACACCCCTATGATACCTTTACCACCCATAAGACGGTCAATCATCGAAAAAGCCAATGTCGGATTTAATTCCAATACGATTCTACTTTCTTGTCCACCATTTTCGAGTACAGATAATACCGTGTTCTTCGGAAGTTGCGTAATAAAATCTTCATAAACCATTTGTTTCGTACCTGTTACTTCAACCTGGACGATTGAGCGTAACTGTGCAGAAATGGTAGAGGATAGATGATAGGCAAAGGCTTCATGTATTTTCGTTAGCGCCCGTACCTGTTCTATCGAAAGGCGCAATGCTTTTTTAAAGTCATAAATTTTCACTGAAGAGGTACCGTCACCTTCAGCTACGCCGTTTTGAGTCATTGAATCCGGATAAACCATTTAAAAAATCCTTTCAATAAAAAAATCATGAACAAAAGGCGCTGGAGCTGGATTCAGATAACTTTTTCAAGTTATCCGCACCAAATTATTTTATAGTTTCCTAAAAGACAAGAAAAGGGGGAAACAACTTCTCCCCCTATCCTATTTCGAACCTATTAAATCACCAACTGCCTATCGCTTTAAATTAATTAATTCATCCAAGATCGTGTCTGAGGTCGTAATAATTTTGGCATTTGCCTGAAAACCACGCTGTGCCGTGATCATATCGGTTAACTCTTCAGATAAATCGACATTGGACATTTCCAGCTGACCTGAGATAATTTGGCCGTTACTCCCCTTGCTTATTAGGGCATCAATTGTACTCGGATCTGCATTGGTTGTAAGGGAATACACGGAGCCTCCCTCTTTCTTCATTCCGCCTGGATTGGCTACTGCGACCGTTGCAATGGTTTGTCCGGTTACCGGATTACCATCCTTATCGACACCGTTTATGGTCCCGTTTGCATCAATGGAATATGAGACAGCAGTAGATGGAATGGTAATAGGAGTGCCGGTTTTATCCAGAACAGTCATACCGTCGGGATTTACCAATTGATTATCTCGATCCAACGTAAAATTCCCTGCTCTTGTTAAAAATCTCTCTGTTCCCTTTTGAACAACAAAAAACCCGTTTCCATCAATATATAAATCATTCGGATTATTTGTCATTGTCGGACTGCCGGGTGTATAGAGGTTATCCACGCTTGCGACTCTTGTTCCTAACCCCACCTGTAACGGATTGATACCTCCTGATGTACTAGAAGGTGCCGTAGCTCCCTTCATGCTTTGACTAAACAAATCTTCAAATTCAACGCGGCCCTTTTTATATCCGACTGTATTTACATTTGCGATATTATTTCCAATGACATCAAGCTTTGTTTGAAAAGCTTTAAGGCCGGATACCCCTGAATTTAATGAACGTAACATGAACGTTCCTCCTTTTACTTATTCACTTCAACTGAAAGAATGGAACTCGAGGGAATTTCTTGATCCCCGATTTTAAAATAAACAAGATTATCTTTATACTGCATTCCCGAAACAACTCCGCTTTTTTGCTGATTTGTATCCGGGTTTGTCCAGGTGACTTTTTTATCCAACATACTGGAATACTGACTTAAATTAGTTTGGTTAGAAGAGAGATAAGATGAAAGCGATTGGTTTAGATTCGATAATTGCTCCAATACACTAAGCTGTGCCATTTGGGAAACCATTTCTCCATCCTGCATCGGCTGGGTTGGATCCTGGTTTTGCAGCTGGGCCACCAGTATTTTAAGAAACTGCTCTTTTCCCATTTCTTTATTTGGCAGTGAGCTAGTAGTTTGCGTCGAATATGAATGAATGGAATTGATGGTCGTCAAAATTTCTTCCCCCTCTTTACGCTGTTGTATTGATTTGTGAACCCCATCCTGTTTCTATTGCAAAATCCGGGTACTCTTCATCTTGATTATGTATGTATTTTGCCGTTTGTTTTCTTGAGTCAGGTTGCCCTTGCCTTCCATGGGAATCGCCTTTTTGTGAAAACATGCCGGTAAAAGCCGCATTATTTTGCCGGGAGATGTCTATTTTATCCACTTGGAATCCCTGCTGCTCCAGTGCTGTGTGCAGTGCCTGTACATGGGATTGCAGTAAATCTTTTCCTTGAGAAGTGCTTGCAAGAAATTCGGCCTTGACAATCCCATCCTTAATCGACAACTTTACATCCACCGTTCCTAAATGGTTCGGATGAAGCGAGAAGGTTGTTTCCATTCCATCCTCAGCATTCCGGACATGGATAGCAGATTGAAGTACCTTGGCCACATCCTTTTCGATATGCTCCGCCCTTATAGGAACTGAAAATACAGGCTTTTCACCGGCATCACTTTTATTCACTGCAGTAGTTAAGGATGCATTCGGATCTGCTGAAATAAAAGAAATTAATGGCGGAGCCTGTGGCTCTTTCTTTTGATTCGATTCTTTTTCATTTTTTGTAAGAAGATTACCGGATACGAAAGTTTTCTCTACCGTCTGACTCTGACCCTCAGTGATTGGTAAGTTTTTGAATTGCTCTTGTAAAAATTGCTCAACCAAAGCTGTCTGTTCCGGCACTTTCCGGTCATTTTGTTTAGAAAATAAAGGATTCTCCTTCACTTGTATGACAGATAAAGGGGTTTGATTATGTAAAGGCGAAAAATTTTCTTCGATGACTGACGGAGCCGGCTGTTCAATCGGTTTCTGTACCATCGGAAAAATCTGAATACATTGGTTTAACATACCCAATAACCCTTCAGCCTTTTCTTTTTCCTTTCCTGTTCCATTTGTTTGTTGAAATAATTCATCAAAAACAGGAACGGGTTCCCCTGTATGTGATTTCGGTTTATTTAAATTATTCATTCCTTTGTTTCCTAAAGTTGGGAGTTGAATCAATAATTTCCACCTACTATTCCAAAACTTTCTAACATTAGAATAATAGTTTTTTAGTCATCAAACAACAAGAAAAAGCAAAGTTTGACAATCTTTTTTATTTGTTCGTTACTTTTTCGACGAAAAACGATAAAATAATCTCAAATGGACGTTGAAAGGAAAAATGGACATGAATATTCGTTCCCTGGCAACTGGTAGTTTAGTTAATACAACACTTATGAATAGTATTCAAACTAACGATACTAACTCTTCCAATTTAGCAAGCAATTCTTTTGCTTCACTATTAACAGAAGCACTATTGCAAGCAGAGCTCTCGACAATAACTAGCAGCCGGCAGGATGGTTCAGCCGGCCTTCTTAATGGGCTTAACCTATTAGGGAACCTTTTAGAAATTGATCCGAGTAATGATTCTACTTCAATAACAAACTCACTTTCATCTATTGGAAATGGAGGTACTACCTTAAGTGGAAATACCCTTCAAGATAATGATGTCACTCCATCAGATCTTAATCCACATTTAAAAAGCGCCTTACAAAATGCCGGTCATTTATTTGTCGAGGCTGGAAAAATGTATCAGATTAATCCTGCTCTTCTAGCCTCCATCGCCATCCACGAAACTGGAAACGGTACTTCCTATGCCGCACTTTATAAAAATAATATTGCGGGGATGATGGGGAAAAACGGCTTAAAAACATATGCTTCGATTCAAGAAAGCGTTTATGACATGGCTCGTAATCTCCGAAACAATTATTTAAACGAAGGAAAAACAACGATTGCGCAAATTGGCTCCAAATATGCTCCGATTGGGGCCGCAAATGACCCCAATCAATTAAATAATAATTGGGTAAATGGAGTGCAGCATTACTTTGATACCCTCACAAAAAAGGCCGATTTCGCTTAAGAAATCGACCTCTTTTTCTATTAACTGCTTCCCAGCTGCGAGGATAACCACGAGCCTTGGGAATTATATTTTTGGACCGCCTCTTCCATGGCGGCAAATTGCTTATAGTATTGATCTTCTGTCTTATTTAAGCGATCAGTTTGAGTTGTAATATCTGTTTGAATACTTAACAGCAGCTTTCCTATGACGCTTTGGTCATACTGAGAATTTCCGGTCATCCCTGCTTTATTGGTTAAATCTTTAACCCCTTGGGACATCGCATCAGAAAGTCGGTTAATGATGCCATTGGTCCCATTACTAGTATCGCCGATTTGGGAAAGTAAATTCCGAACGCCAACGGGATCCGCTTGAATGGCTGCCCGTAATTTTGTTTCATCAACATAAAGTTTTCCCTTGTCCTGATAGCTTTTTGAGGAAATCCCGATGGTTGAAAGTGAATTATATGTACTGCCATTACTTACGATCGTAGACATCGTGTTTCGCATTTGGTTGATGACATTCTTAATGATACTGTCCCCGTGAAGCAAACCGCTCTTCGCTTTTGTTTCCCATTGTGTAATTTGCGTCTCTGACATCGCACTTCGCTGGTCATCAGTAAGCGGCTGATAATCCTTATAGACCGGTTCATCGTTAGCAGTATTTAACTTGTCTAAAAGATCATTGTATTTATTAACGAAGTCTTCGATGTTTTTTACTTCGTTGTCAATATTTTGTGAGACCGTTATATTGCTAGTTGTTCCGTTACCGTTTGCATCTATGGTTGGGCTTTTTAATGTGATGCTGATCCCCATAATCGTTGCATTGTTAGATGAAAGTGTCGTAATTTCATTGCCATTAAAAATAATATCGGCGTTTTGTCCTGTTGCGGTAGGTGTTGTAGTGTCAATGCCAAGGGTATTTGTTAAAAAAGCTTGGCCATCAGTACTTGTCTTTGAGAAATCAATTTGTGTCGCTGCACCTGTTGCTTTGGTTTTCACAATAAATTGCTGAAGATTTGTGTCATAGATTGCTTGCAACCCTAAACTTTTCCCTGATGTATCGGTTGCACTATTTATTTTTGCGACCACATCATTAATTGTATCGGTTGTTTTAATTGAGATATCAGCAGCTTGAGTGGCAGATGGATTTTTTGGATCATTATTTACATTAATGGTAATGGAGGTATCCGCTAAAAGTTGGCGTGTACCTTGGGCAGCATCACCTATTGTCTTTGTTGTATCCAATTGAACAATTTTTCCCGTAAAGGTTGCCGATTGCGCTAATTGTTTCACGGCAACTGTATAATTCCCCTCAATCGCACCTGAAGTACCTGTACCTGTAACAGAGTTTTGTAAACTTGATGTCACATCGTATGTAATATATGAACTTGAGAGTTTCATATTAAATAATGTACTTGTTTGAAATGAAAACAAATCCTTATTCCATTGGCGATATGCATCACTTTGCCATAATTCCTTTTGTTGCTTTTGTTTCAGTTGGTTAAGCGGAATTTGCTCCACATTCATCAACTTTTTGACAATCGAATCAGTATCCAATCCGGTGGCCATACCCGTTATTCTTGTTATGGAGGAAGTATCCATGGTATTCACCTCGCATTATTGTAATTTCTATGTATTAGTATCGGCTGTATTCGTGAAAAAAGATAGTATAAATATAGAAAAAGAGATCTTGATCAAACCAAGATCTCTTTTTAACTTGCCAATTATCCACGAAGTAATTGAAGAACAGATTGTGGCTGCTGGTTTGCTTGTGAAAGCATTGCTTGCGCTGCTTGAGCAAGAATACCGTTTTTGCTGTTTTCCATGACTGCTTTAGCCATGTCTACATCAGTAATACGAGATTGAGACGCAGATACGTTTTGTGATTCAGTATTTAGGTTATTCATTGTATACTCAAGACGATTTTGTGACGCCCCAAGATTTGATAATTGAGATGATACTGTATTAATAGCTGTATCAATTTTTGCGATTGCAGCTGAAGCATTAGTCTGTGAATCAACTGAAACTGTATTATCAAGTCCTAATGCTGAAGATCTAACATCTGCAACACTTAAACTTAGTGTTTCATTTGCATTTGCTCCAACCTGAATCGAGTTTGAAGTACCTGTTGTTTTTATCGTTTTACCATCTAATGAATCAGCTGCATATCCAGCACCCGTTTGAATCGTTAAGCCAATTCCCTGAAAAGTAATAGAACCTGAACCGGTAGCCTGTGTATTCGAAACATATGTATGAGTACCGTCAGTAATGGAATATGCATTTGTAGCAACCTTTGTCCCATCACCTTTTGATAAAGTCCATGTTGCAGCACCCATTCCACCTGTTGTCTGAATACTATTAATTCCAGCAATAGACAAAGCTGTAGAATTCGCAGCATTTTGATCAACCTTTGAACCTAAGGAACCGTCTAACAAGCTTTGGGAGTTGAATTTAGTCTGATTCCCAATGTCATCTATTGCAGATTTTAATTGTGTGAATTCATTATTAATACTTGTTCTATCACTAGAGATATTTGTATCAGACGATGATTGTACAGCTAATTCGCGCATGCGTGAAAGTATATCATGAACTTGATTCATCCCGCCTTCAGCAGTCTGAATTAAAGAAACTGCATCTTGGGAATTTCGAGATGCTTGATCTAAACCGCGGATTTGGTTTTTCATTCTTTCTGAAATTGCTAATCCAGCTGCATCATCAGCTGCATGGTTGATTCTTTTACCAGAAGACAACTGTTCCATTGTATTACTTTGTGCTGCCTCATTTTTAGATAGTTGGCTATACGTGTTCATTGCTGAAAGATTGTGGTTAATTCTCATTTTTTTGTACCTCCTATGTAAGATAAGGAATTTTCCTCTCTATTACTATGTATCGACAGTGATTTTAAAAGTGTAGAGGGGAAACTTGAAAAAATTTATATTTTTTTGTAGTTTTTTAGGAAAACACAAAAACTCGCCAAGCGGCGAGTTTAATGAAACAATTATTCTACTTTAAAAAATCAGCTAATGTCGGCTGGATAATCTTAGCCCCGACCGCCAGTGACGCATTGATCGTTGCTTGTTGTGCCGAAAGCTCGGTATAGGCTTTGGCGATGTCTGTATCTTCAATATTCGACAATATTTTCTGATTCCAATTATTAGTTTGGTCCAGTCGATTAGATGCTAATTGTAATAGATTCTGATTCGCACCAACAATGGTATGCAGGGCCGATACATTATCAATTTGCTTATCAAGTGATGTTAAAAGAATACTGGGATTTTGTCCGCTATCTAATGTTTGTGCAAGATTATCAATCGTTTCCAATAAGTTTTTTCCGTCAACAGATAGACCAAATACCGAACCGGCACTTACATTGACATTTACAGACACACCCTTGCCTACGTCCCATTTCGTCCCTGATTGCGATGTGTTTTGCAGCGTACCATTGCTATATGGCGGTGTATTTATATCTGTTCCTGAAAAAAGATACTGACCATTATAGGTGGTATTCGCGATTGTCCCCAGTTGTTCTTTCAGTGAGTGAATTTCAACTGCAATGCTTTTCCGATCATCTGCGTTACTCGTATCACTGCTCGCCTGAACGGTTAATTCCCGAACCCTTTGCAAAACGTCCGAAACATTTCCAAGAGCGTCATCAGCTGCCGTCAACCTGTCCAAACCGTCCTGTGCATTTTTTTGATATTGTTCAATCTGCATCCCCGAAGAACGCTTTGCCATTCCCTGCATCACAGCCATTGGATTATCAGAAACCTTGTCATACTGTTTGCCGGAAGAAATTTGCTGACGGATCTTATCCAGAGATTCATTGTTTTTATTCAAATTTTGGATAAACCGACGACTGACCATTTGTTGTGTTACACGCATGTTATTCCCACCTTCGGTGTCTACTTCATCCCGTTAATTAATTTATCCAGCATTTCATCAATTGCCGACACATATTTGGCAGCGGCATTATACGCTTGTTGAAACCGGACCATATTCGTCATTTCCTCATCAATCGAAACCCCGGAAATCGATTGTCTGCGATTGTCCACCTGTTGAACCGCCGCATCAGCAGTGTCACTCTTGCGCTGGGCATCCTGGATGTCTGTTCCCAACTTACCGACGATCAGCTGATAAAAATCGCCAATCGTCGTTGTAGTTCCACCTATACCCATTTTTTGATGTTGAATATTAGCCATCGCCGAAGCATTTGAGCCATCACCGATTGAATCGGATTTGGCAGCAGCAATTTTTGCGGGTGAGTCGACCAATTTCGGATTGACAATCATATTGACAGCATCTTTTGGCGGCTGGGTTGGATCATCTTTATCGACAAAAAATATAAGCTGATCTAATGGTGCGGAAGAATTGGTGCTTCTCGCTTGAATATCATCTAAATTCCTGGCATCATTCCCTGCCTGAACTGCATTTATACTATCAGTAAACGCCTTCGCTACTAAGTTCACATTGCTTCTTAAGGAAGCGATACTCCCTGAATCCGAACCGGTTAACGTATCAATCAATCCCTTGACCTCACCGCCGTCTAATTCAACGGGTTTGCCGTCCGCCATTGTCGCTCCTGTTTGCGGATCAACTGCAAACGTGCCTGCAGTCATGCCATTAAACAGGGCCACACCGCCGACGGAAAGAATCACTACCCCATTCTCGCCCGGTGTGGTATGTACACTGATAAGTTTTGACAGCTTATCAAGCGCCAAATCCCTTTGGTCCACCAAATCATTGGGCTGCGCTCCGCTGGCTGTCATGAGGGCTATCTGACTGTTAAGCTCTGATACCTGCTTGAGGGAAGAGTTGATTTCATTTACCTTACCGGAAAGCAGGTTCTGTAAATCCTTTTCATTTTGATCGATTCCTGAAGAAATCGAATTGAAACTGGCCGCTACAGCCTGTCCATTTGCTAAAACAACCGAGCGGATCGCAAAACTATCCGGTTGTTTGGATAGCTCCTGTATGCTTTGGGAAAAACGGTCCAGCGTCATACTTAACCCCGAATCGGAAGGCTCATTAAACACATTTTCGAGATTCGAGAGTGCCGTTGCCTTTGATTCCCAATAGCCGGCATTCTGCTGCTGGCTGCGGTACTGGACATCCAAATAATCATCACGAATTCTGCGAATCTCTGAAACTTCTACACCCGTACCGATTGTCATCGGTCCCGTTCCGTTGGTTACGCTTGGATTGGCTAATGACCGTGAAGGCTGTACCACTGCTTCCTGCCTGGTATACCCTATGGTATTGGCATTGGCAATATTCTGTCCAGTCGTGTTAAGAGCGGATTGCTGTGCTAAAATCGATCTTTTTCCTATTTCTAATCCATGAAAAGTTGAAGTCATAACGGTCTCCTCTATGCTTTTGCATCGAATAAACGAACAGAATCGCGCATTTCCTTGGAAGCAGCCATAGGACTGTATGCACCGGAGCCCTCCGATTGCGGCAGCATCTGTTCGATCATAAATTTTGTAAAAGATAAAGATTGCTTAAGCAGCTGTTGATTGGATTGATTCACCCGTTCGATTTCTTGAAACAGCCGCTGCAGTTGTTGATGTAAATGAATCCATTCTTCCCTTTCGGCTCCGTCCGTTTGTTTTTCAATTAGTGCCGAAAGAGAAGATTGATAGGCTTCTTCACCTAAACTAGCCATTCTCTTTTGATCCGCTTCTTTAATTTTTTTAATCAGCTTCGATTCTTCAGATAAAATCGCTAGCAGTGGGTTCATTTCCGCACGAATTAAGATTTGTTGTTTTTTCCGGGCAGTTGTTAATAAGTTTGCGTGTAGTTCAACAAGAGACTGTAAAACACCGGTAAGACTATTCATCGATTTTGGCCCCGGACTTCCAGAATGCGACTAATTTTTCAGCAATCTTCTCACCGTCAACCCGATATGTACCGCTCTCAATTTGCTTTTTCAATTGCTCAATCCTGGCATCTTTTTCGACTTGAAGTTGCTTTTGGGCTTCAGTGGATAATTCTACTTGGTCAAATTGAACTTTCTTCACTCCGCTTGTCTTCTTCGGCTGCCCGCTATTTTTTTGATAGGCCTGATAAGCTTTCCCGACCTGATTAATTTGATTGATTTGATTAATTTTCATATGTCCGCTCCTTCCATCATTCCTCTACTTATTTTATCGGCAAGATAGATTCATTTGGATAGTGGAAATTTCCCCCTGTTCAAGCTTTTTATATAATGATATTATTTCCTAGAATAATCCCATCAGGAGTTGAAACCTATGACTTACGGCCTACTCGCACTATTCATTGTCATTATTATTCTATCTATCATGGACTTCCTTAGAAAAAGAAAGAAATCAGACCATTTACCAAAAGTCGATAATAAGAATCGTAGGAGGTCCTTCCGTATTAAATTCGAAAATTCCTTTTGTGATTTTCAACCAATCGCTGCGTCTTCAAAGCTGCCCGGTATCATGCGGGACATAAGTGCTGAAGGAATCGGCATCGAGACGACCTTGCCTACCCTATTTGAAGGTTCATTTTTAATGTTATATTTTGATCTTGATGAGGAATCATTTATATTCGAAGGAATTGTGAAAAGAAAGCAAATTCTGGATAACGGTCTAGTAAGGTATGGAATTCAATTCATTAATTCTACTGCATACATACGTGAAAATTTATATAAAAAATTATGGGCAATCGAGCGGCAGCGCGCTCAATAGACAAAATCGTTATAAGTAAGATAGAGGATGACTCTCATTGGTCATCCTCCTTTTTTTATTACGATCTTATAATCCCATTTGCGATGCCTAACATCTGATCTGCGTAGCTTATGGCACAGGAATTGGCCTGGTACCCTCTTTGCGCTTTAAGCATATCGGTCATTTCCTGACTGATATCCACATTAGATGATTCTAAGAATCCTTGTTTAATCGTGTAGGAGTTTGCCGCTTTTACTTGACCGCCGTTTAACCGGTAGCCCCCGCCTGCATCTGTTAAAGCTTGAGGATTTTGAATCTTAACGACACCGATTTTTCGGCTTGTCCCGTCTATCGTTCCATCAGCTTGAACACGAAAATCTATTCCATTAGTTAGTTCAATCGGCTTACCGCTTTGATCCAAAAGCACATCACCTTGCGGATTAACAAGCTCAAACCGTCCATTCCCAATAGGAGTTTGTTGAAAAGCTCCACTTCTGGTATACAACGTTTCCTTAGCATTACCTGAAGTCCTTTGCACCTGAAAATACCCGTTCCCTTCCACCATCATATCAAATGGATTGTCCGTTTCCTTTGGTGCACCTTGAGTATAATCCATCAGGGTTGCTCCGATCCGTGATCCAAATGTTGTCCGAAGTCCGGAAGGAGACAAGCGTCCTATTTCTTTTGGTTGCTGGGCTTGATTTTGAATGGAAACAGCAAGATTGTCTTCAAATGTTGCTTCCCTTCGTTTAAAGCCGGTCGTATCAACATTTGCAATATTATTGGCAATTGTATCAAGTTTTCCTTGGTATGCTTGTAATCCTGTCGATGCTATATATAAAGACATATTCATAATTTATACCCTTCCCACTGTATTCAACTGTTCAAGTGTTTTATCGTAGGTTTGCAGCACCTTTTGATTGGCTTCATACAGGCGGATGTTTGCCATCATTTGAGTAAGGGTCTGAGACATATCGACGTTAGATTGTTCTACCATTTTTTGGTGTAAATTCACCCCCGATGGAAGGGTTTTTTCTATCATTGAAGGACTTGTCCCCTGGAGTTGAAACAGCCCGTTTCCCTCTTTCACTAATTGATTCGTATCCTTTATGATCACAATCCCAATAGCGCCCACTTTTTTTGCAAGACCTGCATTATCAGGATGTAAAATAATTTCACCATTTTCACGGATGGCCACATCTCCTGAGGACAACTCGGGATCTGCAATAGGGGAGCCATTTTGCCCTAGGACAATGTCACCTGTGGAAGTTGTCAGCTGGCCATTCCCATTAACCGTAAACTGTCCATTCCGCGTTAAGTGAAAGCCTCCGTCTGCTGTTTGAACAGCAAAAAATGCTGAAGGTTGTATGTATTGGTTATTTTTTAAAATCGGTGAAAGCTGCCGGTCCTCAATTCCAACATCAAATGGTTGGCTTGTGGAAACAAGACTACCCTGAGAAAAAAGCGGCAAGGTTTCCTGGTTATAGACCCCCGTGGTTAAGGAACCGATTTGCGAAGGCTTTCCATTTGTTGACTGATCATGAATACGCTCGAGCAGCATCTCAGGAAACGCCCGTAATGGAGCTGCATCCTGCTTGAAACCGGGTGTTTCGACATTTGCCAAATTGTTCGTCAGAGCATCCTGTCTTCGTTGCAGAGCGATCATTCCCGATGCTGCGGTATCAATTCCTCGAAGCATGTATTTGCTCCCTTCCATTACAAATATAAATTAACTATTAATCCTTTAATTTCTCCGATTTTCTGCAGCAGGTCTACTTTTGGTGCTTGTTTTTCGATTACCTGTTCCGATAGCTTGAGAAGGTGTTGATCCACCCGTTTAATCATCTTCAGGCGCTTTTCACGGCCGTTCGGCAGATGACTCGTGTGATCCTCTACTGATAAACCGTTCTGGACCACTTCGTTTAAAAAGTTTCGGATTGTTTGTTTATATTCCATTAAATCTTTAATCGAGCGGGAGTGGCTCAAACGAGTTCCCTGCTGTTCCAAATCCTTTATTAATGATTGCACGCGATCCTGCGATTGGTTTAATTGGTTATCTTGGAAAATTTGTTGAAAGGACGGAGAATCATTTCCTCTCTCGCGGGCGGAAAAAAATCGGTTCTGGCTTAACCCGGGATTCTGTTGAATCTTCAATGAGAACGCCCTCCTCAATTTTGTAAATAATAATTTAAAAACATAATTGTCGAATTTTACCGATTCACGTACAATGACATTATAAAACTATTTTTTATACATTTAAAGGAGAAAATGATGTCGAGTATTGTTGGACTTTTGCTTGCACTGTTAGCTATTGGTATTGGGATGATGTTAAAGGGGGCTTCTTTAACCGCATTAAACAACCCAGCCGCATACTTAATTATTTTCGGTGGAACAGCAGCAGCACTGTTAGTGGCTTTTCCTTTTAGTGAAATTAAAAAGTTTCCTATTTTGCTAAAGATTGCGCTGCTCGAACCGAAACTTCCTTCAAAGTCAGAGCAAGTTTCCAATTTAGTTTCATGTGCAGAAATTGCAAAAAGAGAAGGATTTTTAGCTTTAGAAGAAATGGCCTCTACGACGAAGGACCCGTTTTTTAAAAAAGGATTGGAAATGATTATTGACGGAAATGATGCAGGATTCATAGAAGAAGTATTATTAGATGAAGTTTCTGCGATTGACAAACGGCATAAAACTGGAGCGCTGATTTTCACACAGGCAGGAACCTATGCTCCCACACTTGGTGTACTTGGAGCCGTAATCGGTCTTATTGCCGCATTAGGTAATTTAAGCAATACAGAAAAGATTGGCCATTCCATTTCTGCTGCCTTTATTGCCACCTTGCTGGGGATTTTTTCCGGATATGTTATGTGGCACCCGTTAGCAAATAAATTAAAACGTATTTCAAAAAAAGAACAAGAGTTAAAGCTGCTTACGATTGAAGGATTACTTGCTGTCTACCAAGGCGTCTCACCGAGTGCGTTAGAAAAGAAACTAACAGTTTACATTCCGCCAAAGGAACGCATGCGCTTTGAGAAGAAAGTAGAGGAAAAAGCAAATGAGAAAATCGCGTAGAAGCTTTGATGATGAGCATGAGGAGCATATTGATGAAACCTGGCTGATTCCTTATGCAGACTTACTTACTCTCTTGCTCGCATTATTTATCGTTTTATTTGCGGCAAGCAGTATCAATAAGTCGAAATATGAAACAATCATGGCATCATTTAAGTCGGAATTAACGGGAACAAAAATAGAAGACAATCGAAAAGGACTCAATCCAACACCCTCTTCACAGAAGGTTCAAAAGCTGATGCCGCCGCAAACTCAGCCAAATAAAAGTCCGAAAATAGTACAAAACCCTGCAGACGCCGAATTTAATCAACTGAAGCAAAAATTACAGAAATACATCTTGGACAACCACTTACAAGCGGTTGTTACACTTCAGGAATCGAAACGAGGAATTGAAGTCACCCTTAAGGAAGTCATCTTATTTGATTCCGGAAAAGCTGACTTAAAGGAACGCTCTTTTCAAACATTGGACGGTTTAGTGGGTCTAATCAATACTGTTACAAATCCGATCAGCATTGAAGGCCATACTGATAATGTGCCAATTATATCCTCTACATACCCTTCTAACTGGGAGTTGTCATCTGCAAGGGCTGCTAGCGTTCTTCACTATTTCCAAACCAAAAATATTGCCCCAAGCCGGATGCAATTTACTGGATATGGAGAGTACAAGCCGCTCTTTCCAAATGATAACGATGTCCACCGACAAGCAAATCGTAGGGTGACAATCGTCATTTTACGAAATAGTTAAGCCTTATGAAAGATCCTTTCATAAGGCTATTTTTTCAATTAAAAAGGCCTTCTTATTTTTTTAAAGGCCTTAAAACGAGTAATTTTGTTTAAATAATTGATACCATGATAGGGGTAAATACTTATTCCCATACTGCATGTAACGTATTAACGTAGGGGCGGGCTGGTTACACAATTAAAGAAACAATACCATATATTCGTCATCAAAGTAGCGTCCTTCTATTTTCAGTGCTTTTCTTTCAATCCCAAATGTTTTAAAGCCCATAGATGTATATAATTTTTTCGCTGATGCATTCGATGACACCACACAAAGGTTAACCTGCTCAATTTCATCAAGTTCTATTGCCTTTTGAATGGCGGTTAGCATCAATAACTTTCCGATACCCATTCCCCGTTTTTGAGGAGACACATACATTGCGACAATATTTGCCCGATGCTTAAGTTTTGATTTCTGTTCTTTTAGCAAAGTACAGACACCAATCAATTGTTCATTTTCAAAAGCACCAAACGTGAACGATACATCTAATCGGAATCGAGCCTCATAATTTTCAACAGGAACCTCTTTTTCCTCTTCAAAACTTGAAGTGAATGATTCGGGATTGTTTTTTAAAGCTTCTAATCTAATTTTCCGATATTCTTCAGCATCTTCTGGTTTTAAAAGCCTGATATCCATGTTTTCCCCCTTTCATCGCCATTTTTACCGCTTTCCATACCATTGATCACCTCAAAAAAGATTATGGGTTTCTGGCTTTTGGGAACATAGTTGTCGGAAATTTTAATAATTATTCTTTCAGCCTAAAAGCCCTTCTTTCTGCATTTTGCGAGCAGGGGATACAAATTTTTACTGTCACCCCTTTATCATTGATATTTTTTCGAAACGGTTTAACCTTTCGTTTGCAAATCGCACATTTTTGAATGAAAAAATTATAAATTGACAACTCACCCTCAAAACCTTAATAAATTCTATTAAGCTCTTAAATATTCCATTCTTTTTACAAGTATAATATGTATTATTTCTTATAGGGATTAAATTAAATTGATTTTTTCAAAACATGAAAGAAAGGACCTCGATCAAAGTTAAGGATTTACTTTCGAGGTCCAAGCAATCGGGGTTACGATTGTCTGCACTTAACTGGTAATAAAACCCTCCAAACGGAAGAGGGCTATTTTATAAATTTGTTCAAGTGCTTCTCTAATTTCGTCATCCGGTGAATTGTTCACTCGCTTCTTCATACTTGCTCGAATGGATTCTTTATTTTGACCTTTTACAGCCATGATAAAAGGGAAACCGAATCTGGTTGTGTATGTCTTGTTGAGTGATAAGAATTCTTCTTCTTCTTCTTTCGAGAGTTTATCAAGCCCTGCACCTGACTGTTCCTTCACGGAGGCATCAGCCATTTGGACACGGCTTGCCAAGTCGGGATGTGCCCTTAGTAACGAAAGCTTTTCTTCTATTTCAGATTCATGGACCACATTCTTCATGACATGATGAATATCGTTAACAGTGAGAAATGGCCGTTTGAACCATGCCCTTTCTGCAACCCAGGGCGAATGTTCAAACACCCAACCAAGTGCTTCAGTAAAAGCCTTTTGATCCCAATCATTTAGATTATCAAGATTTATGTTCATGGATTTCTATCCTTTCCTTCAGGTATGGCCAGCCTTAATTTACCTCAACTAACATACTTTTCAGTTATTTATTCGTTTTGCTGTTCCAAAAGATCGTAAAGTGCTAAAGCAACAATTTTTGTAGATTTTACTAAATCAGCAATTTTTACATGCTCATCCGCACGGTGTCCATTTGCTTCTAATAATGTCCGCGGACCGGCTCCAAATAAGACAACAGGAATTCCAGCCTCGGCAAAATGACGTGCATCTGTATACAATGGTGACCCGCCAACAGGCAACTCTCCGCCCATTATTTCAGTCCAGTTGGTTGAAATCGATTGTACCAATGGAGAGTCAACAGGTACCGGTCCGAAGCTGCGGGCTAATAAAACTTGTTTGATTTCTGCTTCAACACCTGGATGATTTTCAAGTGTTGAAGCAATCAAATTTCTGATTTCTGCTTCTGCAGCCTGAGGATTTTCTTCGGGAATTAAACGTCTGTCAAGTCTGATAACCGCTGTATCCGGGACCACATTTGTATTTATCCCTCCGGAAATTAATCCTACTACTAAATTAGGAGAATCAATTCCAGGCACATTTGATTTCACTTTTGAAAAACCTTTTCTGTATTCATAGAGAGCACTCAAAACACCGGTCATAGCTTCCAGGGCATCATGTCCATATTGTGGTTCAGCGGCATGTGCAGACTTTCCTTTCAGTTTTACTTCCAAATGCAGACAGCCGTTATGGGCATTGACAAGGGAATAGGTAAAGCCTGGGCAGATTGCCATATCCGGATTAATTATACCCTTTTCAAGCAGCCATTTTGGACCAATGTTACCACCGGTTTCTTCATCAAAGGTAAAGGCTAATGAAATTTTCCCGCTTAATTTTGCCTGAAGCTGTCTTAAAGCCAATACTGCGAATGTATAGGAAGCAATATCTGATTTTGATACGGCAGCACCCCGGCCATATAATTTTCCATCGACAACATTTCCACCATAAGGATCCTGTGTCCAGCCAAGCCCGGGAGGGACAACATCCCCATGGGAATTCAAGGTAATTTCAGGTCCTTCCCCATTGCCAAAAGTAGAGAAGCCAACAACGTTTGAAGCTTTGATCATGCCAACTGCTTTCACTTTTTCTTTTTCGACTTCATTAATTGAAACGTTTTCTAATCCAAATCCGTCAAGGCGTTTGTAAATATGTTCAGCAATTTTTTGGCAATCACCCGGCGGATTATCAGATGGGATCGACACAAGCTCTTTTAAGAATGTAATCATATGCTCCTGTTGCTGTTCAATATAGTTGATTAATTGTTGTTTTTCATGACTTAGTGTTTTCGCCATCAAATTACTCTCTCCTTCAATATGTTTTTATCATTAACGATTATTTGAATAACTGTATCCAGTAAGACTTTGGCGCCTATTTCCATATCTTTAACGGTGACATATTCCTCGGGGTTATGACTAATTCCCGCTTTACAACGGACAAAAATCATTCCCACTCTCGTTAAATCAGCCATTGCCATCGCATCATGTCCAGCACCGCTAACTAAAGAGATTGGTTTTATTCCATTTGATAGTATTGCAGATTCTATTGCAGACGTAATTCCATCATCACAAAATGTTGGAGCTGTTTCCATCATTTTTTCAACCTGAAACGTTAAATCGCGTTTTTTACAAATTTCTTCCCCTGCTTGGAGTATTAATTTAATTATGTCATTTTTCCTTTTTACATCTGTATCGCGAATATCTAAAGTCCCTGACACTTCGCCCGGTATAACATTGCTTGCCCCGGGATGAACCTGTAACTTTCCAACCGTGGCTACAATCGGTGCGTTTTCTTTTGCTAATCTTTCCACTTCAATGATCCATTCAGCCGTTCCTGCAAGCGCATCCTTGCGATGCCGAACGGGAACAGTACCGGCATGACCTGCAAATCCTGTAATTTTAAATGAATACCTTGAAGCTCCGGATATACCCGATACAACCCCGCAAGGAAGACCTTCTGCTTCGAGAACAGGTCCTTGTTCAATATGAAGCTCTAAATACCCAAGTACTTTTTGGGGGTCCAGTGCTGCTGATTGATAGTTATGTGGTCCTAATCCTAATTGTTGAAGAGCTCCGGCCAAAGATATGCCTTTTTCATCCTTTAACTGTAAGGTTTCTTCGGAAAAAGTACCGGCTATCGCCTTACTTCCTAAAAAGGTTGAGTGAAATCTTACTCCCTCTTCATCGCTGAATCCGATAATCTCGAGAGGATTTTCCAATCTGGTATCATTTTCAAAAAGTACCCTTATGATTTCGATTCCGGAAATTACGCCTAACATCCCATCATATTTTCCGCCATCAATCACTGTATCAAGGTGTGATCCTATTAATAATACGGGTGCAACGGGTTTTGAACCTTCATAACGGCCAATAATATTATTGAGGTTATCTATTCTTACTGTCATTCCCGCTTCAATCATCCATTTTTCAACCAATTTTTGAGCTGATTGAAATTCTTTTGTAAATGATAACCGTGTCACCCCATTTGAAGGCTCGGAACAACTTGCAAGCTCCTCAATTCTCCTTGAAATTCTTTGACCATTGATTTGCCCATTGCGGTTTGCCAACTGCCATCCTCCTTATCGCAAGAGAAAAAATAAATATTTTGCTACTTTATGAACAACGTTTATTCTTAAGGATTTGTTTTATTGGAAATTCTAATATAAAGATTTTTCTGACAATATTTTAACATAAAAGACCTCCATGTTAATCTATATGTGCAAATTGGGATTCAATTGTAGGAAGTTTTTTTGTAAGTTTTATAGTATGATGGTATTTAGAAATTTGAAATGAAAGGAATCATCAGAGATGACGTATAAAATGATTGTCCTAGATTTAGATGATACATTATTAACTGACGACCTTACGATATCACCACGTACGAAGCAAGCATTAATGGATGCACAAGCTTCGGGAGTTAAGGTGGTTTTAGCGTCTGGACGCCCAACCTACGGTATGAAGACAATAGCTGAAGAATTGAGTCTAAAAGATTACGGAAGCTTTATCCTTTCCTATAATGGGGCAAAAATTATAAACTGGCGGACAGGCGAAGAGCTTTTTAGCAGCACTATGCCACCGGAAACAGTTCACAGATTATATGATATTAGTCAACAGGAGGGTGTTTGGATCCATACCTATGTAGGGGATGTCATTGTCACAGAAGCTGCCAACCAATATACAACGATTGAAGGGGAAATTACGGGACTGGAAGTTGTCGTGGTTAATAGTTTCATAGATTCAGTAACAAAACCAGTAATCAAAGTTTTAATGGTTGAGGATCCGGCAAAGCTTAATGCTGTTGAAAAGAAGCTTCATCAAGAATTTGCGGGAGAATTAAGTGTGATGCGTTCAAAACCTTTTTTCTTGGAATTTTTGGAGAGCGGTGTAACTAAGGGGTCAAGCCTAAACCATTTGATCGGGAAGCTTGGAATTAAGCGTGAAGAAGTTATTGCCATCGGTGATAGCTACAATGATCTAGCGATGATTGAGTTTGCAGGCCTTGGCGTCGCAATGGGTAATGCACCGGATGACATTAAGCAAAAAGCAGATTACGTAACTGACACGAATATGAATGATGGAGTAGCAAAAGTAGTTGAAAAATTTGTGTTGAAATCAAAGGTCCTTATTTAATAAGAAAACTCGCCGCTTGGCGAGTTTTCTTTCTTTATTATAGTCCTTTGTTAAAAATGTCCGTTAACACAGGGACAATTTGTTTTTTGCGTGATACAACACCCTTTAAGGTAGCAGTATTGTTAGTAAGTGTAACATTATAAGCTTTTTCTACAGCAATGGTTTTATTTCCTAGTGCCAAAGCGATGGAATCATTTGTTAGAATATCAGTTACGACAAATAAGAATAAGTCTAAGTTCTTATCAGCAATCACTTTAGAAATCGTTGTTTCCAATTCTTCTTTAAGGGAAAGCACGTCATTTGTATCAACTGCATTCACCTGTGCAATTTCAACTTTGCTTGAACCCATTTCAAATTCTTTTGCATCGAGGGATATAAGCTGTTCTACTGTTTTATCACTTAAATCCGCACCGGCTTTGAGCATTTCCAAACCGTATGTATCTGCATCAACACCGGCAATGGCTGCTAATTCACGTGCAGCCGCCACATCTTCAGCTGTACATGTTGGGGATTTGAATAGTAAGGAATCAGAAATGATTGCTGATAGCATAAGACCGGCAATTTCTTTCTTAATTTCTTTACCATTTTCTTTATACATTTTATTTAAAATTGTTGCCGTACATCCAACAGGTTCGCAACGATAATATAATGGATCGCTTGTTTCGAAATTAGCAATCCGGTGATGATCGATTACCTCTAAAACACGGACATCGGCAATGTCCGTTGCACTTTGCTGGCGTTCATTGTGGTCAACTAAAATGACGGATTTTACTTCACAGGCAACTGCTTCAACCAAACGTGGAACTTCTGAATTGAAATGGTTAAGAGCATATTCCGTTTCGCCATTAATTTCTCCAAGACGAACCGGTTCAACATCCATTCCTAATTGTTTTTTCAGGTCTGCATAGGCAATGGCAGAACAAATCGTATCTGTGTCGGGATTCTTATGACCAAAAATAAGTACTTTTTCCATTTGAATTACTCCTTAATCGAATAAAATATACGGACCTACCCAAGAAATGTGAATGACCCTATGGCAAATTATATATTAATCCGATGAAGGTTTCAAAAAAAACTTATCAATTATCATCTTTTTACCATTTGCACCTGTTCCGTTGTTATCTTAAAGCCATTATCTATTAAATATTGGGTAACCGGATTTGTCATCGAAGCATTGATAATGACAAAGTTTACAGGATTGTTTTCCCCTTCAGTAATTTTTGCGATAATGGCTTGCATTGTTTCTTCATCTAAATCTTGAAGTAGTTCAAATTGATATAAAAATACTTTATCTAAGCCTTCCTGATTCCAAACTCGTTTAAACAGCGTATAGCCTACCGGATTCTGTTTTTTATCAAAGTAAACCTGGGCTTCACCTGATTTCACGCTTGGCCATTGACATTGCCATGCCACATTTTCCTTATAAAATGACAAAGCTTGAAGCTGTTCAGGCCGGATTGCTTTGGATTGTAGCAAATTCCCGGCGGCAAAATGAAACTCCGGAACTCCATTCAAATATACGAGTGAGTCGACGACTTGATAGCCAAACTGTTCATATAGTCGGATCGCTCGTTCATTTTCTTTAATGGCTTCCAGTGTAGCGATCTCCACTCCCTCTACTTGATAAATTTTTAAAATCTCCTCCATAAGAAGTTTAGAAACTCCCTTTCCACGATATTCAGTGGCAACCCCAGTACCGCCATTCCAAGAGATTTTTTTGCCGTTAACACTCCGAAATCCGTTTAAGACAATCCCAACCGGATTCTCATTGTCAAAGGCAACAATGGAATGTTCCATCGATAAACCCTCGTTTACCAACCGGTTGAAAAACATTTCAGGTGTCATTTCCAATTTTACAAAATAGCCCTCAAACCCTCTATTCCAGGCTGTAACTGGCTCGTGAATTGTACAATCTATTAATTTTTTTATTTTTAAGTTCAATTCCGATTACTCCCTTATTAAGAATGCCGTTTTTATTTGCGAATCAAACAATTCGATAATTTTTGCCATTTCAAACCCAACCGGCCAATAATGAACCGGCTGGGAAGTGCGTATTTCACCCCTTTAACCGTATCAAGAACGCTTCCTCCCCCTACTGCCAAAAGGGCATCTGCTCTAACCTCTCTTGCATAACGGACCGCAACATTAATGCATCTGCCTTCAGCATCTTGAGCAATATCCAAAAATGTTCTGACAAGTTCAGGTCCGCTTCCATGTCCTGTTAATGCAAAAATCTCGGCAATTTTTTCAACCACACCTGCTTTTTCTAACCCTCTGTCACTAAAAAGGACAACTCGTTTGGCACCAATGCCGTAGTTCGAACCACTGTAGATTCCCGTACGAAACATAAACTGTGATAATGAAGTTTTCATCATCTTCACCTCTTTATTAGTTTGGCCAACCAGAATTCCATACCAGTTCCGTCTCTCAAGCTATTTATAAAACACCTAAGTCACTTTCTGTAAATCTATAAATCTCTTCAATTTTTTTCCCTTTTGCCCGCGCTAAAATTTCCATCCGGACAGAAAGCTGCTTCATAGTAAAATTCCTAATATCCTCAGGGTTTCCACCGAATGAGCTTACCTCTCTCCCTGCTATGCCTTCTTCATTTAACCTAAGGGCTAATGGAGTTAATTCAGCCATTCTTTCGGCAACAAAATCAAAGAGATGCGGATGTTCGCAGATTAATCGTTGAAGCAGGAATGTTCCATAGCCAATATGCCGTGATTCATCCTTTTTTAAATTACCGACGCCTTCTAAAAGACCTGGCATAATTCCTGCTTTTTCTAATGCCTGATAGAATGAAAAATAGCCGGTTTCCGCTAATACTCCTTCAACAAACATGTTGTAAACTACTGATGCGTCAGTAATTGCCTCCGGGGATTGGTCAGTGATAAGGCACTCCATCGTTGTTGGCAAAATTTCATAGAATATCTTCTTATATGTCGGGGTATGGCAGTAGGATAAATCTCCTTTCTCGCCAATCGCATTTAATACAAGTCGGAAAAATTCTGTATGTTTGGCTTCTTCGTATAAGAACGTTGTTAAAAACATTTCTTCTTCTAAACGGCCTTCTTTAGCAATCGCCATAATAAGGGGAAGTAAATCAAGCGTTACCGCTTCTTCACCTGCCTGGAATTGAGAGATCAAACGCAAAATATCGGCTTGCTGCTCTAAATTTAGTGTTTTCCAATCCCTTTGGTCCTGACTGAAATCGATATCTGCAGGATTCCAAGTTCCTATTCGTTTTGCCTTTTGGTATAAGCGATACGGAAACGAATCTTCGAGTAGACCTCTAGTGCTTGTCGTTAATATCCTTCTTCTTGTTTCCATAAACATTCTCCCTTCCATTTTTCATTATGTTAACGAATCTTCGGAAAACATGAGAAGAGGTAATCACCCGCTTTGGCCCCGTATTCCAAGATAGATATAGATGACCTCCGGACAATTAAGCATACAAACAATAATGCGATCACCTTGCGATATTCTAAGGCGGCGAAGCCCATTGGCAAATTTATCTGCATTCTCCTACGTCTCAACATTGGTATATTGTTTTTCTTTGAAAAATAAAAAAGGCTATTCACCATACCGGTCAATATTAGATTCAAGCGGCTCCTTAAGCTTCAAATAAACCACCCCTTTTTCATTAATTCATCAAACGATACATCGAAATCGAATCCCGTTTTTCAACAGCCAACCGATTTCTTGTTTCCAGCAAATCGATATGGCCTTGTATTTGCGATAACCCTAAAAATATCATCCTATCCTTTAAACGGGGGTACATCTCCGTGCAAATCTCAAAAATGCTTTTTGGACCGCCGGATAAGATTCTTACAATCTGCTCACAGCGATTCTCCTGTTCTATTAATCTTTGTTGAATTAATGATTGATGGTCGCTAAAAGATTCTCCATGACCGGGATAAACCGTTTTCAGCGGGAGGCGGCTAATTTTATCAAGTGACCGGCGGTACTGTAACAATGGCTTAGGACGGGACAAATTACCTGGAATTGGCGGTTCGATAAAAGCGTTTACGGAAAAAGCCTTCACCAAATGGTCACCGGAAAATGTATCCCCTGTTTGCTTATCCCAAAGCAAAATATCTGTCTGGCTGTGCCCTGGAACATAAACAACCTCAAAATTTTGTCCCCCTAATGGAATCACATCCCCCTCTTTTAAATAGGAGACATTCCTCCACTTTTCCTCTTTAAAGCTCCGCTTTATGATATGATTCAATGGGTCTGCTCCACAATGTTCCATGAATTGATAAAAGAAAAGCATGTCGCGTTCAAAATCGTCGAAACAAGCGTTTAATGAGCTTTTTGCCATCTCATGAACATAAATAGGGACTTCCGCCTCGTTCTGAATAAGAGGAACACCGCCGGCATGATCAATATGGATATGGGTAAGAACAATTTGATCAATATCTTTAATGTCAATATTATTCTTATGTAGTTTTGTTTTGAGTTGTTGAAACGACTCTTTGTCGGGATTTCCTGTATCAATTAGGGTGATGGTTTCACCGATCGCCAAAAAAGCGTTAACTGTCCCTTCTGCAAAATGTGTTTCCAGTTCAAGCGGTACAATTCTAACCATATCCGACCACTCCCTTCAAAACTTTTATACTTCGAAAGCAGGTTTGACAAACTGCTAACAAAACTATATTTTAATAAAACATTGAATATGTATAAGTTCTTTCCAAAAATTGAAAATACCTGTTAAAAATTTCTGACAAATAAATTACAAAAAAAGATCCCTCTTGTGGTTTTAATCAGTTCTTTCAAAAACAAGAGGAACTGCCCATTAAAATGACGCCGCTTCTACTAATCTCTATCTAACCTTATTTTCAGCTTTTTCGTTTTCCTCTTCCTGCAATTTACGCCAGAGGATCTTCCCGCTGCTTGTCATTGGGAATTGCTTACGGAACTCAATGAAACGAGGGTATTTATAGGCAGCCATATGCTCTTTTGACCACTCGATAATCTCTTCCTTACTTACCTTGCCTTCGTAGCCTTCGTTTAAAATAACAAATGCTTTAACGGTTTCCCCTCGTCTTGAATCAGGTACCCCGACAACACAGGCTTGTTGAATAGCAGGATGCTTATAAAGATAAGATTCTATCTCTGTCGGCCACACTTTAAATCCTGATGCATTAATCATTCGTTTCACACGGTCGACCATAAAGAAATAGCCTTCTTCATCATATCGGCCGATATCACCTGTTCTAAAAAACTTTTTACCTTCCACTTTAATGAAAGAACTTCGGTTTTCATCATCACGGTTATAATAACCAACCATGACTTGCGGACCATTTACAATAATTTCTCCGACTTCACCGACACCAAGTTCTTTTCCCGTTGCAGGTTCAATAATCCTTGCATCGACATCAAAGGAAGGAACACCAAGGCATTGCATTTTCGGGCGTTCTGCCGGGTTAAAATGAGTCTGGGCAATAGTCTCCGATAGTCCGTAGCCTTCCACAAAGCGCAAGCCGGAAATTTTATATAATTTTTCGCCAATTGCTTCAGGCAGTGCCGCTCCACCACCTGAAATTGAAGTTAGGGATGAAATATCCTCAGCTCTTAAAGCAGGATTGGCTAAGAAATCGATAATCATTGTAGCTATAGTGACCCAATGGGTACAGCCTTGATTTTTAATGAGTTCTACTGCCGCTTCACGATTCCATCGTGTCATGACGACAATGGTACTACCGCTATATATAGGCATATGCATACTGTGAACCATACCCGTTACATGGAACAGCGGCAATGTCATCAAATGGACCGCATTTGGAGTTGAATTTGACCAATGATAGCAGCCAACGGTATTCGCATTGACGGTCCGATTGGTATGCATACAGCCTTTTGGAAGTCCTGTTGTCCCTGAAGTATATGGTAAAACGGCAAGATCATCGACCTTTGCGGTGTGTTCACTTGGAGGATAATTTGCCTGTAACGCCTCACTCCAGAGGTAATGGCCGGAATCGGATAAGACAACTCTCGGAGCTTGTGCTTCTTCAGGAATAGTCCCTTCAAACTCACTGCTTATATAGTCGGAATAGGCTGCAATAACGAGATTCTCAAGTGTCGTTATTCCAATCAAGGGCTGAACTCTTTCATATAATTCCTGACCTACCAGAGCAGTCTTAATTTCACAATCGCGAATGTAAAATTCCAACTCATTCGCAGTAAGCATCGGATTGATTGGTACGACAACAGCATTCGCCCTTAATATTGCATAATATCCAATGATAAATTGCGGCGAATTCTGCATAAACAACAAAACTTTCTCGCCAGTGGACACCATTAGCTTTTGTTTTAAATATCCCGCCAAAGCAATTACCTCACGGTCTAATTGTTGGTAGGAGATTTTATTTCCATAATAGTAAATCGCATCTTGATCCGGATAACGGCCGGCACTAACCTTCAGGTTGTCATATAGCGAGGTGGAGGGAACCTTTAGTGATTTTGATATTTTCGGCCAATATGGATAATGAAGAGTTAACATCGTTTATCTCTCCTAAAGTTTAATTTTTAATGTAACCGCTATCATAATTTAGTATGATTAAGTACTTTCCTCTATTCACGTTCAATAATGGTAGTGATTCCTTGGCCTCCGCCAATACAGGCTGTAATAAGTGCAAATCTGCCGCCTAAACGTTTTAATTCATAGGCAGCCTTCGTCACAAGAATGGCACCTGTTGCACCAAGAGGATGCCCATGGGCAATCGCACCGCCGTTTACATTTACTTTTTCCGGATCAATTTCAAGCTCTCGATTACAAGCTAGCACCTGAGCGGCAAATGCCTCATTGATTTCAATAAGATCCATTTCTTCCAATGAAAGGCCTGACTTGTCCAGCACCTTCCTTACTGCAGATACAGGTCCAATACCCATAATGTTCGGATCGACACCAGCCACAGCATAAGCTCGAATTACTGCCAGCGGGGTTAGATTTAGTTCCTCTGCTTTTTCACGGGACATTACAACAACTGCTGATGCCGCATCATTTAAACCGGAACTGTTTCCGGCGGTAACAGTTCCACCCTTAAGAAATGCCGGCTGAAGCTTTGATAATGCTTCGATAGTCGTTTGTGGACGTGGGTGCTCATCTGTTTTAAAAATAATTGGTTCCCCTTTTTTAACCGGAATCGTAATGGGGACAATTTGTTCAACAAAGCGGCCCTCTTCCATAGCAGCCGCCATTCTCTGCTGACTGCGAAAAGCAAAGGCGTCCTGCTCTTCTCTAGTAATCTTATATTTTTCTACGAGATTTTCTGCGGTAATTCCCATAGGCGGATCACCGATTTCTTTAGGAGATAACTGCGATTTTCTAAAACTTGGAGGTGTTGGACTAAACGGTTTTTCCGGCCGGTCCATTAAATAAGGAGCACGGCTCATGCTTTCAGTACCACCTGCTATGTAAACATCTCCATCACCGGCCCGGATTGCCTGTGGGGCTAGATTAATTGCATTGATTCCTGAACCGCACTGCCGGTCAACGGTTAACCCCGGTAAATCAAGTGATAAACCCGTTTGTAAGGCTGTTAATCTGGCAATATTTCCGCCACCTGATAAAACGTTGCCAAAAATGACATCATCAATCATCTACGGTGTAATTTTTGCCCGCTTAACGGCTTCCTTAATAACCTCTGCTCCCAATACATGTGCAGGAACAGTTGCAAGAGCACTACCCTGCCTGCCAATCGCTGTCCGTACCGCAGAAACAATGACTGCATCTCTTTTCATTTGCTCATCCCCATATTAATTTCGGTTATCGTGAAATCTACATTGCATGTGCCCCGCCATCAACAATGACAACATCACCTGTTACAAAATCAGAAGCAGGTGCCGCTAAGAATAAGGCAACCCCTTTAAGGTCATTCTCAGAACCAAATTTACGTAACGGAGTTCCTTCTAAAATTCCTTCACCGCCATGGTCCAGTAAGCCTTTTGACATTTTTGTCGGAAAAAACCCCGGTGCAATCGCATTAACATAGATTCCATGCGGTCCCCATTTTACGGCTAAATCCTTTGTAAAGGTAATAACTGCACCCTTACTCGAATTGTATCCAATCGCATTCATGTATTTTGGATTTGAACCTTTTAAACCGGCAACAGAGGCAATATTAATGATTTTTCCTGATTTTTGCTCAAGCATCACTTTGCCCACTGCCTGTGACATTAAAAAGGTGCCTGTCACATTGACATTCATTACTTTTTGCCATGCTTCCAGAGGCATATCCTCTACCGGAGCACCCCATGAGGCACCACTATTATTGACAAGAATATCAATTCGTCCAAACCTTTCGATCGTTCGTTCAACGATATTTTTTACATCCTCAGGATTGGTTACATCACATTTAAGTGCCAGTGAATCGACACCAAGCTTCTTAAGCTCTTCACTTACCTCCATACATGCTTCCAGTCTTCTGGAACATACCACTACATTGGCGCCTGCCTCAGCAAACCCTTCAGCAATTTGCTGTCCAAGTCCTCTTCCACCGCCAGTAACAATTGCAACCTTACCTGTTAAATCGAATAATTCTTTAATATGCATGAGCGCTTCCTCCTTTTAATAGCTTAATTTACATACTAACTAGTTGGTATGTAACTAAAAATTATAAATTTCCACTTTTTTCAAAAAAGATAGTAATAAACCCAGCCCCAGAAACGGAAGCTTCTCTGGTGCCGGGTAAATAACAATTAGTATTGATGATACAAAACCTCACCCTTTAAAACTTCAATGCCCTGCTGATTCACTGCCTTAACCTTGAAACGGAGGTTTTGATCCTTTTTTTCAATCAATGTTCCCTTCAGTGTAATTACATCATTCAAAAATACCATTCCTTTAAAGCGAATGGAGTAATCCTGAATAAAGCCTTCTTCATAATAAGGAGTAAACAGTTTTGCCAGATTGCCCATCGTCCACATACCATGGGCAATAATCCCGGGCAAGCCCGCTTTCGTTGCTTCCTCATCGATCGTGTGAATAGGATTAAAATCACCTGATGCACCTGCATACTTGATTAAGTCAAGTCTTGAAACCGGCTCTAGCTGAATTTCCTTTAGCGATTCCCCTTCTTGCAACTCTATAATTGCATTCATCGTGACAACACCTTCCTTACTGCTTCCGAGATAACAACAGTTGATGTTGAACTGAAGATTATATTTCCTGTCATATCCTCTCCATAATTCTCAATCAACAAGAAGCCCATTTCACCAAAGTTTCCTTTTTTCTCAAAGTAATTCTTCACTTTGGTATAGCAGTAAATTTCTTCCCCCACCAACAATGGCCGCTCGTAGTGAAATGTTTGTTCACCGTGGATCAAGCCCTTATTAGGCAGGTTGAATCCTTCAATCACACCATAATCAAAAGTCCTTGGAAATGTTGGCGGGGCAATATTGTTCTTATATCTGGAAAGGCGCCCTGTTTCCTCATCAAAATATATAGGATGAGGATCCCCGATCGCTTCAGCAAATTTCTTTACCGCACCCCGTTCTACGACATTTTTTACCTTTTCCGATTGTTTGCCGATTTGTTCTTTGAACAATTCCTCTTCACCTCATTAGGATTAATTTTTTGGTCCACCTGCAACATAAATGACTTGACCATTCACGTATGATGATTTTTCATCAGCAAAAAAGGCAACAGCATTGGCGATATCAGCAGGCTTACCGCTTCTTCCGACCGGGATGTTCGCTACGCTTGCTTGAATTAATTGTTCGAAAGAAATGCCGAGTCTGGCAGCCGTTTCTTTCGTCATTTCGGTCTCAATAAAACCGGGGGCTACCGAATTAGCAGTAATCCCATACCTGCCAAGCTCAATGGCAAGTGTTTTCGTGAAGCCCTGCAGGCCTGCTTTCGCCGCAGCATAGTTAGCCTGACCGCGATTTCCAAGGGCTGAAGTAGATGAAATGTTGATAATGCGACCATATTTATTTTCTACCATGTATTTTTGAACAGCACGGGCGGAATTAAAAGAGCCTTTTAAATGGACATCCATTACCGTTTGCCAATCTGAATCGGTCATTTTGAATAATAGATTATCACGGATAACACCCGCATTATTGACAAGAATATCCACTGAACCAAACGTTTCATATACCTCTTTTACAGCGGCTTCAACTTGCTCGGCATCTGTAACACTGGCAACCTTAGAAAATACCTCATAGCTTTTTTCTTTTAATTCGCTTGTAGTTTCACTCAATGCTTCTTCGTTTAAGTCAATTAATGCGACTTTAGCACCTTCTTGAGCAAAAAGCTCTACTATACCCTTTCCAATTCCACGGCTTCCGCCGGTAACAAACGCTACTCTTCCTTCAAATCTCCCTGCCATTCTATTTCCTCCAAACATTTTATAGTAATTTAGCAATCCAGTTAGCGCTTACAAATAAATTTATACGTATTGGCCAACCTTTACATGCCCTTTAATTAGGTTTCGAGAAATAATCATACGCTGAATTTCATCTGTACCATCATATATTCTCCAAAGTCTTGCTTCACGGTACCAGCGTTCAATTGGAAGTTCTCTTGTATAGCCCATACCTCCATGAATCTGCATAACACGATCAACGACCCGATTTCCCATATTTGCACCATATAATTTTGCCATGGAGGCCAGTTGGCGATTATCTTCACCGTTATCAAGAGTAAAGGCAGCATTTAATACTAACCATCTTGCTGCTTCGATTTCTACAGCAGAGTCAGCAATTTGCCATTGGATTGCTTGTCTTTCAGCAATTGGTTTTCCAAAGGTAATCCGTTCTTTGGAATAATCAATCGCCATCTGCAACAAGCGTTCCGCTGCTCCGACGGCTCTGGCACCAACCACCCATCTTGCGAAGCCGATCCATTCCAGACCAAGATTGTAACCCTTGTGTAATTCTCCAAGAATATTTTCCTCAGGAACTCGGACATTATCAAACACTAATCCGGCTGGACCCCATTCTCCCATTGTATGTATATACTCAGATTTCCAGCCCATATCACGGTCAACAATAAAACAGGTTACTCCTTCGCGACCTTGTGTAGATTGATGTCTTTCCTTATCAGTGATTGCAATGGCCATAACAAAGTCCGCTTCGTTTCCTCCGGTGATAAATGTTTTTTCGCCATTTAAGACCCACTCACTACCATCTTTTATAGCCGTCATTTTAATATTTCTTGTATCAGAACCTGCCCCGGGCTCAGTCATCGCAAAGCAAGATTTCTTCTCGCCATTAATAGTTGGAATGAGATATTTTTTCTTCTGCTCTTCGTTCCCATAATAAAGAATATTATCAGCCCCTCCTCCAAACGAAAATGGGACAAATGTCTTGGAAACTTCCATTAACACAATCGCCATCATCATTTGCCCTAGGTCGGCACCACCGTATTCCTCCGGTGTGTTAATTCCCCAGAAACCGGCTTCCTTTGCTTTTAATTGAAGCTCTTTAAGCTTACCCTCGGGTAAACTTGGCTTGCCTTCTCTTTCATTTCTTAAACAATCATTTTCTAATGGAATCAATTCTTTTTCTACAAACCTTCTAATTGTTTTCTGCACCATTTTTTGTTCATCTGTTAAACGCAAATACATACCTTTCACTCCAATCTTATTCTTGTAAACTAGTTATTTTTTCCGCTACAAAAATAATATGTAACTATCCCAGTTAACATACCAACCGGTAGGTACGTTAATTCTATTTTATTCTGAACTTTCAGATAAAACAAGTTTTAATTTACAACATGATTATAAAAAAAATCCTTTGGTTCATACCAAAGGATTTTTTTTTAAATTTGACGAATTGCTTTGTTTAATGCGCGTTCTTTTAAAGTAGAAATGGCAATTGAACTGCCAAGCCAAGCAAGAAGGCCTATTATAATACTAAAGCTCCAATTATTAGTTGTTTCTAATACAAGTAATACGGTAGTTACACAAACCATTCCGCCGATCATCCCATACACTGAGCCCTTAGCAATATTCGTTGCTTTTTTTGTACCTGCAGCAATACCGACCATAATGACTGCCGTTAGCATAACGGCCGGGAATGCAGCAAATATACCGGCTAGAATCTTCCATGGAGAAATGACTGTTATGAGATAGCTTAGTGAGACAGCTGTCCCTCCAAGTAAAAAACGAATAAATAAGTCCTGTTTATTCATGTCGATCACCTTTTTCCTTAATGAGATGTAATATATACGACCACAATTGATACGACAAACCAGCAGGCCATTGAGTGGATAATTCCACGTTTCCAGCCTATCTTTGGAAGCAGGTATCCGGCTAGTATTGCAACCAGAATATTAATTGCCATTCCAAAGATTGCCCCTTTTGAAATGATGATAGAATGTGAAATAAGTTCACCGCCGTGGAAATCGAGACCGATTGTTAACAGGGCTGCTAGATATACAGCTGGAAATGCAGCAAATATTCCCCCTACCCTTTCACCCAGATTCCTAGCAACCAATGTACAAGCAAGTACTGCAGAGCCTCCCATTAGGAATCGAATGATTAGGGCACTTAAAGATAAATGCATAGTTAGTTCGCCTCTTTTTTTATGTTTGTGCTCTTTTTCACAAACTATTTTTATATAGCTATTTTACCTCAAATAGAATGGAACGCCTGTGAACTTTTTATTAATGTTTTTGAAACGGTTTCATAAAAAAACTCACCAAATTGGTAACGTGTTCACTTGTGTGGTACAAAACTGTAAATCTCAAGTAGATTCTCAGAACTAATCACAAACTTTTCACCAAGGAAAACGCATTATTATACGCAAAAAGAATGACTCTAACTTCTCCGAGCCATTCTTTCTATTATGCTATTTTTAGATAGATTGTTGTTTTTAAGAACTGCCCTAATCTTAACCGCTTTACTTTTGAACAGTCTTATAATGGGCAAGCCCGTAATGTGACTGGGAGCTTTTGTCCTGTCTGAATTAGCCTCGGATTCGGACTATCACTGGCAATTTCCTACTTGCCCTGTCCGAATGACCCTCGCATTTGCTTAAAAAAAATCATCAATATGTTCAAATCCTCGGTTGAATTCATACCTTAAATCACTTCAAATTCACATCCTGTTACCAAATTGGCGAGTTTTTTCAAATTAACTCAAAAAATCCGGATTCCTTTTTATAAAACCCTCCCAAGCCATCTTGACATCTTGCAAATTTTCCTCCCTTGGTGCATTTAACCGTTTTTCCGTATCGCCATAGCCAATTTCAAGGTCTCCCTTTTCAAAGCCTAGAAAAATCGTATCGGCAAAGTCATTCAATGGTGCCCCAAAAGTATGTAATCCGATACCGCCTAAATCTGTGTTCACCGCCGGCGGCAAGACCTCGACAACCTTAATGCTTGTGTTTGCTAATTGGTGTCGTAACGATATTGTAAAGGAATGTAGTGCTGCTTTTGTTGCGCTATAAACAGGTACCCATACACCCGGCATGATTGCCAGGCCTGAAGAAACATTGATGATCGCCCCATCCTTTTGTTTCTTTAGGTGTGGAATAAATAGCATGGATAAATGTATCGGGCCGTCGACATTAATCGAGATTTCATTTCGGTAATAATCCCAGTCACTACTTGCATTTTGCAGGTTTACTCTTTGTTGAATGCCTGCATTATTCACCAGCATATTTAATTGTGGAAATTTATTTGTTACCCAGTCAAAAAGCGATTTACGTTCGTTTTCATTCGCAACATCACAAACCCTGATATGGAGGTTCGGAAACTTTTCCTTCGCTTCTTTTAATTTTTCTTCACGGCGGCCCACAACGATTACTTCATTGCCCCTGTCTAAAAAGCGCTCAGCAAAGGCCAAACCAATCCCAGAAGCACCACCGGTAATTAATATTGTGTTTCCTGACATTTTCATAAGATTTCCTCCTATCCTTAAAATGAAATTCTATTCCTTATTTTAAACATGCATTCTTAGAATCTACAAATAGGAAATAATGATTCAAACTCTTATTGAAATTATTTGAATTGAAAGTTAAGATGAAAACTAGCAGAATAACGAACAAAAAGGATGTCGAACAAACATGTATGAGGATATTACAATTAGGGATGCAGTGTTAAATGATTTACCAACTATCGTTGATATTTACAATTCGACAATTCCCAGCAGGATGGTGACTGCCGATACAGAGCCTGTTTCCGTTAAAAGCCGTGAACAATGGTTTAACGTCCATTCACCCGCTGACCGACCATTATGGGTGGTAGAAAATCAGGTGGAAATTTGCGCTTGGGTAAGTTTTCAATCTTTCTATGGAAGACCGGCGTATCATGCAACAGCCGAAATCAGTATTTATATTCACCGGGAATATCGAGGGAAGAATCTTGGTAAATATCTCATTCAAAAAGCGATTGATGCCTGTCCAAAGCTTGGAATAAAATCATTGCTTGGATTTATTTTTGGTCATAATGAGCCCAGCATTAAGCTATTCAATAGTTTTGGATTTGAAGAATGGGCACGCCTTCCAAATGTAGCAGAATTAGATGGAATCGAAAGAGATTTACTGATTCTTGGAAAAAGAATTTGGTAATCATCATGATAAAGAAATTCATAAATATATGATAAGATAGTAGGAAAATATGCAACAATGAAAAGGAGAACTGACTATGAGTGTACATAAAGCTATTACCCGGCATGTTAATAAACAAAACCATAGAATCAACGACTTTTTAGCACTGGATCAACAAAGAGAATATTATATTGAAGAAGCATTAGAATTATGCAGGCAAGGAAAAGCATTTTCAACAGCGAAAATTAATGAAGTTACCAATCAAATCAATGAGCTTGCAAAACAAGGAATTATCCCCTCTCGAAAGCAAGTGACCAATGAGATGATCCAAGAATATGCCTCTAAATTAAAGGAATCTAACTAAAACAAAAAAGAGCAGCGGATTCCCGCTGCTCAGGCTGTCGAAAAACCTTCGGCAGCCTCTTGTTTATTTATTTGCATTAACAATTCACCGCGTTAATTCGTTATAATATTATTGGTATATAGGCTTTTAAACAGGTCTGTTGATTGGCGCTCCAGGCACTTCGCTTTCCGCGGGCGTGCCTTCCGCGCCAATCAACAGAGTGTTTTCAATAAAGACCTCCAACTAATCTAATAAATAATTAAAATAAGTGGTGAAATCAATGTTTAAGCCAAAAGAGTCTAGCCAAAGTGAATTTGAATTTGTATCTATTGATGAATTGGTACCTGATGACCATCTTCTTCGTTTGATTGATAAATATATTGATTTTTCGTTTCTTCTTGAAAAGATCCGTCCTTATTACAGCGATGATAATGGACGCCCTACTGATCCCTTTATTCTTTTTAAAATGATGTTTATTGGTTATATTTACGGCATTTGTTCTGAACGTCAACTAGAAAGGGAAATAAGAACAAACGTTGCCTACCGCTGGTTTTTAGGTCTGAAATTCAAGGACCCAGTACCTCATCACTCTACGATTAGCTGGAATCGTCAACACCGTTATAAGGATACAAATATTTTTTAGGAGATTTTTGATGAGATTGTTCTTCTTGCAATGAGTCACAAGATGGTGGTCGGTCGTGTTTTATTTACGGATTCAACTCATTTAAAGGCAAATGCAAATAAAAATAAGTATACAAAACAAGAAGTGGAAGCGGATACTCGAGAATATTTTGAAGACTTAAACAAGGCAATAGAAGAGGATAGAATTAAATACGGAAAAAAGCCATTAAAAGAAAAGGAGGAAGTAAAAGAGATTAAGGAAATTAGAGTCAGTACAACAGACCCTGAATGTGGTTTTATGTCCCGTGAAAATAAGCAGGAAATGTTCTGTTATCTCGATCACCGGACTACTGATATGAAATTTAACATTATTACTGATGTATTCGTTACTCCTGGAAATGCACACGCTCAAAAAATAAAGTAAAAGTTGTAACACGACATGTATGGGAGGAGCACAAGGAAAAGGTAAGGTTAAATCGCTTATCTAAATCGGGAAAAATGCTTTATAAATTTAGAAAGGAAAAAATTGAGCGAAGCTTCGCAGACTCAAAAGAGCTGCACGGGCTTCGCTACTGCCGGTTACGGGGATTGAAGAATGCAAGTGAACAGGCTCTTCTAACTGCAGCCTGCCAAAATATAAAAAAGATTGCAATACACTTAGCAAGGTTAGAAAAAGTGTGTTGCAATACTTTAGGTTGATTTGCCTCCCTGTTGATTGGAGCGGAGGGCACTCGACTCCTGCGGGATACAGAGGTCACTGGAGACCCCGCAGGCGCCAAAAGCGCCGAGGAGGCTCCAGGACCTCCCCGCGGAAAGCGAGTGCCCGGAGCGGTAATCAACAGGCACATTAGCAGGGAGAATCAATAAATTTGGTATTTAGATTCTGACAAAATTAGATTCTGACAAAATAAAAAATTGCAGAGAAAAATACCCTTTCTCGACAATCTGAGCAGCGGATTCCCGCTGCTTTTTCCTTATTTTTTCAAATGATAGGGAACTGTTGTTATCACAACATCCTTATGTCTAAACAACCAAAAACGTAGTAATAATGCTGTTTGGTTGTGTAATAAATTATGCCACCACTTTTTCGGGATAAATTGCGGAATGACTATCTGGATAAGTCCATTGAACCCTTCTTTTTCCTCGATGACATGGATTAACCTTGAAAGAGGTTCTAAAACCGACCGATACTTGCTTTTCAATGTCACTAATCGGCACGGTGTCCCCCACTCTGCCCATTTTTCCTCCATATTATGAATGGCATCATCATCAAATCCAACATATACAGCAATTAGTTCATCCTGTGAAATACTTTTTGCAAAAGAAAGAGTATTATTTACTACTCTATGAACACCCGAAACTAAAACCATTGTCATGACCTTATTTGTTTCAGGATGAGTTTTATTCACATCAATTTTCAACTCATTTGAAATGGTTCGATAATGTTTTTGGATCGATATCGATAACATAATGATCGTCGGAATAACAATGATCACAATCCAGGCACCGCTTGTAAATTTCGTAACGGCAAAAATAATCGCAACGATTGTAGTAATAACGCCTCCGGCCGTATTGACTCCTAATTTCACTTTCCAATGCGGTCCTTTTTCCCGTTTCCACCGTTTCATTAGCCCGAATTGAGCAATTGAGAATGATAGGAAAACTCCGATGGCATATAAAGGTATCAACGCATTGGTATGTGCTTTAAAGGCGATAATAAGTAAGCTTGCTGATGCCGCAAGTGAAATAATTCCATTCGAATATCCCAGGCGGTCCCCACGGTTCGTAAATCCTCGCGGCAAAAAGCCATCTGCCGCTACAATTGCTGCTAACTGTGAAAAACCTGTAAAAGTGGAATTTGCCGCCAAAATGAGGACAATAAACGTAAACCAAATGATGAGTTGATATAAAATTCCATGACCAAAATAAATAGCGGTAATTTGCGAAAGCATCGTATTATGTAAATTCGGTGAAATACCCTGCACGTAGAGATGATAAGAAAATCCTAATAAGGTTATAGAAGTAACTGCACCTAATGCAATATACGTTTTAATGGCGTTTTTCTGCTGGGGCTCCCTGAAAATCGGTACAGAATTAGAAATCGTTTCAATTCCTGTTAATGCAGAACAGGCTGAACTAAATGCCTTTAATAAAAGTAAAGTAGTCAATCCTTTTGGGACTGTTCCAAATGGAGGAGTAGAAGCCTGTGCAAATCCATGTTTAAACTCATGAAAAAACCCTGTAACAATTAAGAGAAGCATACAGAACATAAATCCAATTGTCGGCCAGGCAAATATTTTGGCAGATTCGGCAACCCCCCTTAAATTGACAACTAATAAAATAAACACACAAAGGATAGCTAGAACTGTTTCATAGGGTCCAACGACCGGATAAGCGGAAGTCACCGCTTCTAATGCAGCCGAAACGGAAACCGCCACGGTTAAAATGTAATCAACTAATAAAGAACTTGAAGCAATTAATGAAACCCATTTCTGATTATAATTATCTTTTGCAATCGCATAGGCACCGCCGCCATTCGGATAAGCTATGATTCCCATAATATATGAAACAATTAAAATAAAGAGAAGAATAATTGTTGAAATGGTTATCGGAATGATAAACCATTTGGCTCCCGATCCAAGTCCGATCAGTTCAGTTATCCCTGATTCAGGTCCATAGGATACAGAAGAGTATAAATCCGCCGCGAGTATCGGTAAAGCAATAAACCATAGCAATTTATTGTGTTTTGCATTCAATTCTGCTGTCCTCATAGGTCTCCCAATCAGGATTCGTTTAACACTATTAAAATTTGATATTGAATACCAAATAGCGATTAAAGACACAATAAATAAAATTATTTCAAGTAGGTCAGATGGGTGTTTCATAATAAATCCCTTCTTTTTTTAAATAAGGCTATTTTCGCATAGATTGTTGTTTTTCGTATAAGTTTATCAACCCGTATAATTAGAAGCTTCGTGGCATCTTTTCGTAAGAACATTTGCGAAAATTGCCTAGAAACTTAGTAAATGAACTTTATTAAGCTTCAAAAGCAACAAAGTTTACGAAAAGAGCCTTAAATAAAAACCACCATGCTTTACCTGATTTATACCATGTAATATATACTCATCAAAAGTAATTGTAAAGAAATTTAAGTTTTATTATTTTGTAAAAAAAAGAACGTCTCATAAATCAAAATGAGCGTTCTCAAATAGGCTTTCTATTCAAAGAAAGCCGGCAAGGCTACATGGACAAACTCGCATTTCTGCTGTTGTTCTTTGCCTGAACCATCGGTAATCCGCAAAAAACAAACCCAAGCCCGGTAAAGGCAGCGCCAATTGCTTCTATCCACAAATGCGCAGCACTTACAAAACTGGCAATTACAAATATTAAGGTTCCTAAAATTAAAAATAAACCGGCACGTCTTGATAATTTTTTCGTTAAAACGGTTGTAATACCAATAAGAATCATGCCTATAACAAAGAGAAGCGGCCCAATTGAAAAAATTAGATTGGAGATAGGTGCTTGGAAAACCAGGTCAGTATTTACCCCTGAAAAACCGGCAATCTCAACGAAAACGATTCCGGAAACAAATGAAGTTCCTAAAATGCTCAGAACCAGTCCGATCAATCCGAGAGATTTTGATTCTGTTGCCTGTTCTATATATATAGCGAATAGGGCAAATATTACGATTAAATGAGCTGCCAAAACAAAACTACTTCCTAAAATGGTACCTTCGTTGGATTCTCCGAAAAGGTTTACAAAATGGGCAATAAAAAGTAAAAGACCTGAAAGAATGCATGACCAGCCACCGAAAGTTCTGAATGAAATTGGTAACATTTATTTCCCTCCAAAAGATAACTTCTAACTTTGGATGAAAGTCCTGATGCCAATTTTATTTTACCGGATTTTTCGATTTAATATAATATTTAGAATAGTTTATATTTTTAATGATTATAAATGACAAATTTATTTTTACACAGCCCTTTCATTTCTCTCGGCAGATTCCATAAGAATCCTTAAATGTTTGATTGCACGATGCTGTGTTGTTTTAACTTTACTTTCCTTCCATCCTAATACCTTTGCCGCTTCAATAATGGAAAGTTCCTGAATAAAACGAAGGTTAATCACACATCTTTGGTCCATTGTGCATTTTTCAAGGCATCGGACCATCAATTTAATCTCTTCCCTCTGAAAAGTGATTTCATCAGGCAAAGGTGACTCATCCTTCATTTGTAAGGCAGGATGTTCAAATGTATCGACTATCCGCTGTTTCCACCCTTTTTGTTTTCGAAAAAAATCAATGGCAACATTTCTGGCAATGGCAAATAGCCATGTTTTCTCACTGCTTTCACCTTTAAATTGCTGATAAGATTTTAAAACCCGGATATATACCTCCTGTACAAGGTCCTCTGCATGTTCTCGGTTATGAATCATAAAGTAGATAAAATTAAATAGATCCTGATGATATTTTTTATATAAGTCATTAAACATCTGTTCCACTGATTATTTCACCTCTTAAAAATTCATCACGCGATGACACGAAAGGCATTTACTCCTATTTTCTATCATATTAAACTTAATTCTTTCTTAAATTCATAGGAATTTAAGATTTCCAGTAAAGCATTATTCCAAAAGGAGGCAAAATCTTGTACTATATGTATTGAAATGTTTTTTCACTCTAATTATTATGGAAAGATAAATTTCTTAAAAGAACAGGAGATAACTTATGAAGAAAAAAAAGCTAGTATTCCTGTACTTTATAGCTAGTATTTTTTGGATATATGGAACAAATTTTTTGATTGAGCAGTTTATCCCTTCATCACTTGTTTACATTGTTGAGCGATCGAAGGAGATATTCTATGTGTTAGTTACCGGTGGAGTCATATATTTTTCCATTAACAAAACGGAAGAATTACACGCTTCTCAAAAAGATGAAAAACGGCTTTCAACTTTAATCAATTCTATGGTTGATTTTGTTAACTTCAAAGATGGTGAAGGCAGATGGATTGAAGCCAATGAGTTCGGGTTACAATTATTTCAGCTTGAAGGCGTTGATTTCAGAGGAAAAAAAGACTCGGAATTAGCGGAGTATACCGATTTTTATGCTGATGCGCTTCGCTACTGCGAAATTTCAGATGAAGAAACATGGAAAAATGGTAAGGTCACACACTGTGAAGAAATTCTTCCCGTGCCCGATGGATCAACCAAGATTTTTGATACTATTAAAGTGCCTCTTTTTCATGATGATGGCAGCCGTCAAGGTTTAGTCATTATTGGCAGGGATATTACTTACAGAAAAAATATGGCAAGGCAACTAGCGGAAAGCCAGCAGCAATACAAGTCATTATTTGAATTCAATCCGGATATCGTCTATATGCTCGATTTAAATGGTGTAATAACCAATTTGAACCCGCAATTTAAATTGACTACAGGGTATAATCCGGATGAGTTTATTGGTAAAAACATTGCCGGATTTGTTCCGGAAGACCAAAAAAAAGAAGTTCTAAAATTAATTTCAACGGTTCTTACTGATAAAAAATCGTGCATTTATGAAATCGATTTAATGCACGCAAATGGAAGTTACATTACTATTCATTGTACATCCCTCCCAATTGTTGTTGATGAACAAATTGCCGGAATTATTGGCTATGGAAGAGATATAACAACATTAAGGCAAACGGAGGAGCGTCTAAGAAGGACTGAAAAACTCTCTGTCGTCGGAGAACTTTCAGCTAGTGTAGCTCATGAAATACGAAATCCCCTTACCTCATTAAAGGGATTTGTACAGATATTGCAAGTAGAAGATGAAAAGCACCAATATTATTATCAAATCATGTTAGATGAATTAAATCGAATTAATCACATTGTTGGCGAACTATTACTTTTAGCTAAACCACAACATTTGAAATATACAAAAGCGGATATACAAAAATTATTGTTCGATGTCATCTCATTGTTAAGCACGGAAGCAAGCCTTTATAATGTTCAAATTGAATTCTTTTCTCCGAATAAGGAAATTTTGATTGAATGTGAACCGAATCAGTTGAAACAATTATTTATTAATGTAATTAAAAATGCCATTGAAGCGGCCAAAAGCGCCGGGTCCATTTGGATTACTCTTGATCCATTAGAAAATGATCGTATTTCGATTACCGTTAAGGACAATGGCTGTGGAATTTCCAAAGAACGATTAACCAGAATCGGCGAACCTTTTTACTCTTCAAAAGAAAAAGGTACCGGCTTAGGTTTAACGGTCAGTTTTAAAATTGTCGAATCCCATAACGGAACAATCCAATTTGACAGTGAAATAAATCAAGGAACATCTGTTCAGATTGAATTGCCTGTACAACAAGGCCGTTCCGGTGCTAATGTTCATTCAAAATATGCTGTATAAAGAAAAACCTGCATTTATTTTCAAAAATGCAGGTTTTTTACTTTATTTTATATTACCTTTTTAATCTCTACCGGCACCCCATTAAGTACCGCATTGCCTGATAAAGCATCTATCACTTGTTCATCTGTTAAAAGATTGACATTTACACCGGAATGCTCGTTTGCTACCTGGAGACGAGTACCTGGAAGGCTGTGGCCCCATCCATGCGGCAGACTAACCGTACCGGGCATGATATCATCCGTGACCTGTACGGATACTTCAATCTTACCCGTGCGGGATTGTACCATTGCTTTATCACTATTTAACAGTCCAAGTCTTTCAGCATCGATTGGATGGATCCATAGGGTACAGCGGTTTTCACCCTTAACCAATACAGGAAGATTGTGAAGCCAGGAATTATTACTTCGCAGGTCTCTTCTCCCGACTAAAAGGAATGTTTCAGTGTTCGATTTCAACGTTTGACGTAGACGAACAACGTCTTTTACTAATAAAGGGGAAGCCAATTCGATTTTTCCCGAGGGAGTTTGCAGAATGTCCTGAATTCTTGGTTGAAGAGCCCCCAGATCTATTCCATGTGGATTAGACTCGAGGACAGAAAGACTTAATCCTTTAGGATTAAGTCCGAAATGATCACCATACGGTCCCACCCGAAGGTAAAAATCAAGGAAACGCTCCGGGCCTTTTCGATCATTTAACATTGCCAAAACCACTTTGACATCTTGTTCATAGATAGGAGAATCAGGGTTCTTAATCTCATGTTTTATAAGTTCTGCTATCGCTAATTCGTCCAATTCCCTCCCGGGTTTTCCTTCGGTTATTTTATCACTGACAGCTGCAGATAAATGAAGGAAAATATCCGATTCATCCATTTGCTCAGGCGGCAAACTAAAAACCGGAGGAGAATAATGAGCAATATTTCGAATAGCAAGACTATAAAAAGTAATATCATAGTGTGATCTTTCTAATGGTGAGGGAACAGGAAGTATGACATGGGCGTGGCGTGTTGTTTCATTTTGATAACAATCGATGCTGACCATAAAATCCACTTTTTCTAGAGCTTCTTGAAGACGGTTGCTATTGGGTACAGATAATGCCGGATTTCCTGCTATTGTTATAAAGGCCTTTATTTGTCCACGACCCGGGGTTTGTATTTCTTCTGCCAGACAGGCTGCCGGTAATTCCCCTAATACCTCCGGTAATTCTCTTACTCTGCTTTGAAAGCGGTTATATTTTATGTTACGGGTTTTTCTAAAAAGTGCCCGTCTAGTCGCAGGATTTGGAAACATGACACCGCCTTGACAATCCAAATTGCCGGTTAAGACATTTAATACATCCACTAACCAACTATTCATCGTACCAAATGGCTGTGTACAAGTGCCCATCCGCCCATATACAATCGCCCTAGGGGTCTCGGCTAATTCTCGTGCCAATCGCCGGATTTCTCCTGCAGTAATTCCACATTTTGAGGTTACAACTTCAGGTGCAAAATCGCGGGAAAGGGTTTTCATTTCTTCAACACCATTAATCATTCCGTTCAACTTTCCAAGGTGCACCAAATGTTCCTCAAAAAGAGTATGGATGAGTCCAAAAAGAAACAAAGCATCTGTTCCAGGTCGAATAAAATGATGTTCATCCGCAAGATGCGCTGTAACGGTACGAACGGGATCAATAATAACAAGCTTCCCTCCGCGATCTTGAAGAGCTTTTATCCGTCCTCTCATATTTGGCCCCGTCATTAGACTGCCATTAGAGGCCAAAGGATTGGCACCAATCATTAGAAAATAATCGGTATGATCAATATCCGGGATTGGAAGATTTGCCTCGCTTCCAAACATAATTTCGGAGGAGAGCTGTTTTGGAATCTGATCCAATGTACTGGCAGAGAAGATGCTTTTACTTCCTAACGCCCGCAAAAAAATAGGTCCATATAACATCCCGCCTAAATTATGGACGCTGGGGTTTCCTAAATAAACCCCTACCGCATTCCTGCCAAACTCTTCGATAATCGGCATTAGTCCTTTCCTAACCGCAGCGAAGGCTTCATCCCATGATACTTCCTGCCATTCAGCTCCACGTCGAATCATCGGTTTTCGAATTCGGTCAGGTTCTGAATGCAGTTCTTTTAAACTATATCCTTTCGGACACAAATAGCCCTTGCTAAACGGATCAAGTTTATCCCCTTTTATGTTAACAACTTCCCGCTCTTGTGTATGAATTTCTAAACCACAGGTTGCCTCGCACAATGGGCAAGTACGATAGCTTATATTTTTGGATGAATTCATGTTTGTCTCGTTTTTAATCAAAAAAATCACTCTCCCCTTATCATAACTCATGATATTTTTACGGAATAAGTACCAATTTCCCAGTCGTCTTACGCGCTTCCAGAAATTATGCCGGCTACTTCAGCACCCGGAATATAGGGAAGAGAAGTTTTCGTCAGATACTGACCATATCTGCGAGCCGTATCTGCAAAATTTACACCGGCAGTCTTCACTTTCACCAATACACCCCCTGGCTTAATGGGGGGTATTTGGACGTCTACAAATTGTAACACTTCAGGTTTTCCATATTCAGTAAATTGAATTGCTTTCATTCATTCTCCACTCCTTTTTACAGCCACAAATACTGACTGGTTAGTATGTAATGATTATATGATTAATTATTAGATTATTCAAATACTTTCGATGCTTTTTCATAAAGAAAACTCGTCTCATGACGAGCTTGTTTGTTTTTTTCTATTACGAAAAAAAGCAATAATCAGTAAAAAGCATGGGAGGATGATTTGAAAAGGCCAATGCAAATAAATTGTAACAATTTCCAGCCCTTCTTTAATGTGTTCAGCATAGTTTGAAGCAATTGTCATCGATGAAATTAAAATGAGCAGACCAATAGGAAAACCGAGCGTTCTCTGGTTTTTTAACTTGAAGATATCAGCAGAACCGGCTAGCGCAGCATAATAGAAGAGCGAAACTTTAAAAAATCCGCCAATCACTAAATAAAGCATAAAAAAGACATCAAGACGTTCAATAAAATCGGCCAATTGAATTTTGCCTATGGTGCTTAAAAGCGGAAAATTAGATCGGACAAAAAGATCAACCCCTAATGCTGTAATATTTACCACGGCTGTAATACTGATATTAATGCCACTTAATATTATCCCTCCAACACAAACGAGTTTTACTTTTTTAGGATCGTTAACATACGGGAACAGCATCGTAAAGACTATCATTTCTCCAAATGGAAAAGTAAACGTTTCGGTAAGAAACGTTTTCATCACTGGTTTCCATCCATTTTCCAGTACCGGCTGAAGATTTTCAAAATGGATTAAACCTGAAAAAACGATTAAGAGCATTCCTAATATTGCCATAAAATAGACAATCCCGAAATAAAGCTCTCCCATTCTTGCAATTACTTCAAAGCCTTTATGAACACCATAAATAATTGTCAGAATCATCAGGGTATCGATAATAAAAATCGGCGTACTGGAGTAGATAGTCGTTGTTAATAGTTCACCAAAATCACGCAATACTCTGGATGCACAGTAAATAAAATAGATGATATATAATATCCCGATAAAACTTCCGACCCATTTCCCGGTTATTTTTTGCAAATAACCGGTTAAGGGGATATCCGGATAATATTTAAACAGTCGGTAGTAAACGAGGAAGATACATACTCCTGCCGTCATCCCCAATAAAATTGCTATCCAAGCGTCCTGTTTCGCTCCTGCTCCGAGCCCTACCAGTATGGCACTGCCCATTTCAAACAGGACTACTAAGACAAACAACTGGGATGGATTTATTTTTGCTTTTTCCATACACTACACTTCCACCTTCAACGAGGGTTATTTATTAATATCAGACCAAAACGGCTTAGTCCGTACTCCTTCCCTGCGAATATAGGAGTTTACCTTAACGTTTACTTCAAGGTCCGCAAATTGTTCATTCCAATTCCCTTTAATCTTCTTCCAAAGCTTTGGATCCGCACGATGAACCTTTTCACCAAATCCAAAAATATCACTCTTAAATCTTTTGGCTGAATTTACTGTTGCAAGAATTTCCTTCTTAATTTCTTTTTCGACGAGTTTATCTATTTTTCCGATTACGCTTGGGTCAGTCAAATCGATTGCTGTATTTGCTTCATCAATCCAGCCTTCGTCTTCGATGGCTACCTGAATACTTGGTTTTCCATTTTTCGTGCTGGCTGAGACATTGGTTTTCGTTCTAATGGTAACGAAGCTGAGAGCATTTTTTTTCTTATTCCACATTATGCTTATATTGGTGCTCTTCACCTTATCCAAAATCCAAACAACTCCACGTGCCTTCTTATTATCAATCCAGCCTTTTAATTTTCCGCCATTGAAAATGGCAATGCCGCTTGCTTCAAGAACTGCATCAGTCGTTGTTTTTTGTAGATTATCTGATTTCCTTGCTTCCGATTTTTTACCTGAAAGGCTATATCCGCTTATCGCCGGTTGTTTCCCTTTACTTAATACTCCGTTTAGAAAATCATCTATATTTACCACCATATTTTCTCCGAGCATGCTTTCTGTTGTTTTGAGCTCTTTAGTAATCTTATTAACCGGTATTTTATCTAAGATAGTGAGGGCCGTTACAATATCCTCTGCAGAAGACTTCCTACTAATTACAATCACGGTAGTCGTTCTAAATTCCGGATCCCGCTCTAAGGCATCAAAGATATTCAACATATCACTACTTTTTGCAACTTTTTCATTTATAACCAGCAAATTGGTATGCGCATAATATAAGCGGCGTGAAACATTTTTTGTTGCATTTCTGGCAGCCTCCGTCAATGTATCACCGGAGCTTTTATAGACTCCAATCGGCAGTCCCTGGCCTCCCACACCTTGTGCCGATGAAACATTTCCAGGGATAACAATTTGAAACGAAACATCAAACTTCTTGTTTTTGCCTTTATCAATTCCCATTGCTGTAACAAATGCCAAGTCAGTTAATTCCTTTTGATTCCAGCAGGAGCTTAAGATAGGTAAGGTTAGTAAAATGAGTAAAAGCGTTACTAAACATTTTTTCATCACTTTTCACCTTTTGTTTGCTGATCATCCGTTTGGTCAGGCGGACCCGGCTTTTGATTATCCCCTGTTCTTGCTAAATTTCCTTTACTTATAAACATGGGCCGATTTTTCATCGACCATATTGGAAAGCGAACAAAAATATCTTGTTGGCTTTTAATATTAAATGGAGCTAAAGGCATCATGTATGGAATCCCAAATGAACGTAAGGAACATAAATGGATAGTCATAAACATAAGGCCTAACATAACTCCATAAAAGCCTAAAATCGTAGACAATCCCATCAGCACAAAGCGAAGCAATCTCGCCGCAATGGCCATGGCAAAAACGGGCGTTGAAAAATTCGCAATCGCCGTGATTGAAACAACGATAACCATTACGGGTGAGACAAAACCGGCCTGGACCGCAGCCTGCCCGATTACGAGTGCCCCGACGATGGAAACGGCCTGGCCCACTGCCCGCGGAAGTCTTAACCCGGCCTCCCTTAAAATTTCAAATGTAACCTCCATAATTAACGCCTCGATAAAAGCAGGAAACGGAACATTTTCACGTTGTGCCGCAATCGCTATCGCCATCGTTGTCGGAATCATCTCCTGATGGAAAGTCGTAGCCGCGATATATACAGCTGGACCAATCAAAGCGATAAAAAACGATAGAATCCTTAATAAGCGAATTCCCGTTGAAATATCAAAACGGGAATAGTAATCATCCGGGGCCTGGAAAAACTGGATAAAAAGAGCCGGTGCTGTTAATACAAACGGTGTCCCATCCACGATAATGGCAATTCTCCCCTCCAATAAATGAGAAGTTACGATATCAGGCCGTTCTGAATGATAGGTAGTGGGAAATGTTGTCCATGTTTGGTCTTCAATCAATTGCTCAATATATCCGGAACCAAGTATGGAATCAATTTCAATTCGGTTTAATCGCTCTTTGATTTCCGTTACGATTTTATCATTGGCGATTCCTTTGATATACATGATGGCAATATCGGTTTGTGACACAGTACCGATTTTCATCGATTCAAGCCAAAGATTGGGGCTTTTTATGCGCCGCCGTATTAATGCCGTATTTGTACGGAGGGTTTCCGTAAACGAGTCCTTTGGACCGCGTATTGCTAATTGGGTGGATGGTTCGGTAATCGCCCGCTTTTCCCACCCCTTTGTTTCTACCCCAAGTGCTTTATTATATCCATCTAAAAAAATAACCGTATTTCCTGAGAGCAACCCATCATATACCTGATTCCAATTATGAATAGGCTCAACATTCCCTAAACCGGTTGCTAACTCAGCCATCAATTGGAAGGAGTCTATTTGATGATTTCGATCATTTTCCGTAATCGTTTCCAGAAAAAAATCGGAAATCATATGATTATCAGCTAATCCATCAACATAAACAATCGTTCCGTTAAACTGGCAAAATGAGATTTCACGAAAAGATATATCAGTACTGTTTCCGAATTCTTCTTTTATTCGAGAGATATTATCTTTATAATCCCTAAGTATTGGCAAATCCTCGGGTTTTTGCGGATCTTGCTGCTGCCTAACATTATCGTTCTGTCCTTTTTTTTGTTTTTGTTTCTTTTTCAATATATTAGACAAAATCGACACAATTTCCGCCTCACTTCGAAAAGAATTTAAATTTCACCCAATAATGGTTAGAATACCCAAGGGATTAAAACTTATCCAAATTCAACCAAGTTTATGAATTGTATACGTCAACATTACTTAAAAAATCAAAACAAACTGGTAAAAAGGAATATGAATAAAGATTTTTAAGAATAGAACACTATAGATAATGTTGATTCGAGGGTGACGCGATTGAAAATATTTTTAATAACGATTTTATTAGCTTCTATTCTATTTTCCCTGATCATTGGTCTTGACCTTATAATGGGAATTAGCGGATTAAGCCTACACAGTATCATTCGGAAAGCAGTAAATCCTTTCCAAGTTATGGAACCATCAGAATACATTATTTTATTTCTATTTCTCCTTTTTTTCATCCTTGAATCCATTGGTGCCTATCTTAATAAAAAGAAGGGAAATAATTCTTCTAATTGAACTGGGATCGGTCAAATTGTTTGGTCTTTCGCCGCACACCAATAAATTAAGCTGCCTGGAATGACCGGCAGCTTTTTGAAGTAGTTATACTAAATAATCAATCAATCTTTGCTTAGGCTGACCAAAAATTTCCGCTGCAAGCCTCCGTCCGGTCGGGGTAGCCGCAAGTCCGCCTTCAGCTGTTTCCCTTAAAGGAGCCGGCATTGTCTGTCCGATGGCATACATGGCTCCAATGACTTCGTCACATGGAATCCTGCTGGTTATCCCTGCAAGGGCCATATCGGCTGCTGTCAAAGCATTCGATGCACCCATTGCATTCCGTTTCACGCAAGGTACCTCAACCAGGCCGGCAACCGGGTCGCAAACAAGACCCAGCATATTTTTCAAGGTGATGGCCATTGCTTCTGCTGATTGCTTAGGCGTACCGCCAGCCATTTCGACGATTGCGGCTGCTGCCATACCTGAAGCCGAACCTACCTCTGCCTGGCAACCCCCTGCAGCCCCTGAAATGGATGCATTGTTTGCAACGACAAATCCATACGCCGCTGCCGTAAATAAAAATTCAATCATTTCCTGCCTAGTTGGATTGAGTTTTTCCTTTACCGCAAATAATGTACCCGGGACAACTCCAGCTGAACCGGCAGTTGGCGTGGCACAAATGATGCCCATTGCGGCATTGACTTCATTCGTGGCAACCGCTTTGCTCACCGCATCCAACAGCAATGTGCCCGAAAGGGACTTTCCGCTCTGAATATAGTTTTGCAGCAATACTGCATCCCCGCCAGTGAGTCCTGTGCGTGATTTTACTCCATTTAAGCCCCGTTCGATAGCCCGTTCCATTACCGTCAGGTTTTGATCCATTTTGGCCATCACTTCTTCACGGAAAAGGCCAGTAACTTCCATTTCCTGCCGAATCATGATTTCGGCAATTTTAACCTGATGTTGTTCCGCCAGCGAAACAAGTTCAGCTACATTACGAAACATAGCATTTCCCCCTGCTGTTTTCTATTAATTTTATGTTCGTTCCCGAAAACACCTATTATTCAGCCATACGAATTACACTTAAAACGTTATCAAGCTTTTGCAGCTCGCCTATCACCCGGTCATCTATCTTTTCATCGGCCTCAATGACCATAATTGCCATGTCGCCTTTATCTTTCCTGGACACTTCCATATGGCTGATGTTTATTTCATTTTGCGAAAGAATGGTTGATACAGAGCTGATTACTCCAAAACGGTCATTATGAATAACCAGTATGGCGGGGTCACCCGATAATTTTAGTTTGAACGAATTGATTTCAGTTATTTCAATGGCTCCTCCGCCAATGGAGATACCGATAATCTCCAATTCTTTTTCTTCATCAAAAAGATTAATCTTTACTGTGTTTGGATGTTCTGTAACGGCTTCCTCCTCATGAAAGATAACCTCCATACCCAATTGTTCCGCTATTTCCAATGCGTCGGGTATCCGCTCGTCGAACGTATCAAAATCCAATAAGCCCGCAACAAGAGCCAAGTCTGTTCCATGTCCTTTATAAGTTTTTGCAAATGAGCCGTAAAGCGAGAGGACAGCTTTTTTTGGCTGGCTCTCGAACAGGGTTCGGGCAACGCGGCCAATCCGGACTGCACCGGCTGTATGTGAACTGGATGGCCCAATCATAATCGGACCAATGATTTCAAATGCTGATCGATACTTCATTGTTTTCACCTGAGTTCTATAATTAAGATTCTCTGCATAGTTGTTACGTTTCATTCTTAGCATGCAGCCTTTTAAAAAAACTCGCCGATTGGCGAGCCCCTTAGGGCAAAGACAGAGGCGTAGTTGCACTTATGCATTAGGAAATAAAAATAGGGACAACTGATGAAAACTGTCCCTATTAATTGTTTCTTATATTAATAGTTTCCTTATACCTTTCGTTTCTCCCACACAGATCAGGAGTTTAGAGCGCTTTCCTTTCGGTTAGATCCTCTGCTTGAAGCTCCTTAGTTACACGCTTGTTTATTCCGAAAGCATAATAGCTGATTGCCACAATAGCCAGGAACACAATACCCGCAATCAGTGATACACGAGTGTCGTCATTGAACCACATACCGATAAGCACCGCTACCAGATAGCCAATTGTCAGGTAATTAGTAACCGGTGCAAAAGGCATTTTGAATGGATGGCTGGCCATTTTTGCAGCATGGACTTTCCTGAACTTGGTTTGGCTGATCAAGATGACAAACCAAGGAACCATCCCAGGAAGAACACTTGAAGCATAGACGTACACAAACAGTTTTTCCGGTGCAATATAACTTAAAACTACTCCAACGCCAAGGCCGAATAGTACGCCAATTGTACCGAATAGAGGCACCCCGTTACTCGAAACCTTCGCAAACGCTTTGGGAGCCTGTCCATTGACTCCAAGAGTATAAAGCATGCGCCCTGCGCTGTAGATACCGCTGTTGCAGCCAGACATCGCTGCAGTGATAACAACAAAGTTAATGATTCCGGCTGCAGCTGTAATACCGATTTTTGCAAAAGTTGCTACGAACGGGCTTCCGAGAGAAGTCAATTGATCCCAAGGATAAACTGTGACAATAACAAAAATTGCGCCAATATAGAAAACGAGGATACGCCAAATTGTACTTTGAATCGCGTTCCTTATTGTTTTCTGAGGATCTTTCGCTTCACCAGCCGTAATTCCGATAAGCTCCACACCTTGATAAGCACCAACAACGAGTGATAGGGCAAAGAGGAATCCTTTCACTCCTCCAGTAAAGAAGCCGCCATTTTTCCAGAGGTTTGATAGGCCGATCGCTTCTCCTCCGTTGCCAATGCCGAAGAAAATAAGGCCGAAACCTGCAACAATCATCAATACAATTGTAACTACTTTTATCAAAGCAAACCAAAATTCGAATTCACCAAATGATTTAACAGAAATAAAGTTTGCTGTCCCAAGGATAACCATTGCGATAAGGCCTGGAATCCATGCAGGAAGATCCGGATACCAATAATGCATATATGTGCCGATCGCGATAACTTCCGCCATGCCGACAACTACCCACTGGAACCAGTTGCTCCAGGCAGTCATATATCCCGCTATTGGATGGATATACTTATAGCCAAATGTTGCGAATGAACCTGTACTTGGTTCCAAATAAAGCATTTCACCCATGGCGCGCATAATCAAATATAGAAAAACCCCTGTAATTGCATAAGCGAGCATTACGGATGGACCCGTCCAGCCTATCGTGCTGGAAGATCCCATAAATAGACCTACACCAATCGTTCCGCCCAAAGCAATCATCTGAATATGGCGTGAACTTAAGCCCCTACTCAATTCCTTGTTTGCCATTTTATTTCCTCCTTTGCACTGCTTATTGTCAAATTTAAAGCAAGATACATATACATCCTTTGCACATACTTATGTTAGTGCAAGGACAACCTACAATAACATAATTCCCACGAAGTAGTCCACCCGAAAAATACAATTGTCTTTTTTAAATAGATAGATTATAATAGTTTGGTAGACGGAAGCTTATTCCCTTTACCCGGTTTTCAGAAATTAAAAGGCTAATGCAAGCTCTCTAAAAGGAATGCCTAATTTCTCTGATAAATTTTCCAGCATATCTTTTGTCATACGATCCAGGTCGTATTTTGGATTGAAATCCCATTCTTCACGTGCGGCAGAGGCATCAATGCTATTTGGCCATGAGTTTGCAATACCTTGTCGTACAGAGTCAACATGGTATGAGATTTCAAATTCAGGAATGAATTTCCTAATCGATGCAGCAATTTGTTCCGGATCAAAGCTCATCGCAGTGATGTTAAATGCATTGCGGTGCTTCAATCGTGAAGGGTCAGCCTCCATCAATTGAATGATTGCTTCGATTGCATCTGGCATATACATCATGTCCATATAGGTTCCTTTGCCAATGAAAGATGTATATTTCTTGTTTTTAAGAGCTTCATAGTAAATATCTACTGCATAGTCGGTTGTTCCCCCACCTGGAAGAGTCTTGTACGAAATCAGACCAGGGAACCTTACTCCGCGTGCGTCTACACCGAATTTAGTGAAATAGTAGTCGCAAAGTAATTCTCCGGCAACCTTAGTAACACCATACATAGTGGTTGGCCTTTGAACCGTATCCTGAGGTGTCATTTCTGCCGGTGTTTCCGGTCCGAAAGCAGCGATGGAGCTCGGTGTAAAGAGTTTTAGGTTTAGCTCACGGGAAACTTCAAGTGCGTTCATAAGACCGCCCATATTCAGGTCCCATGCGAATTTTGGTTTTGTTTCTCCCACTGCCGACAGTAGGGCCGCAAGATGGATAAGGGTGTCGACTTTATATTCTTGGCAAAGGCCAAGCATTGCTTCGTAATCCATCACATCAAGGATTTCAAATGTACCTCCTTCGATGACTGGATTGCCTTCAATACGGCGGATGTCTGTTGCAACAACGTTTTCTGTTCCGTACACTTCCCTGAGACGGTGTGTCAATTCAGAACCGATTTGGCCTAGACTGCCAGTAATAAGAATTTTTTTCATATGACGGGACCTCCTGAGGTTTCTTCTATCATTTTTCAACTGATGGAAGTATTCTGTTATTCTTTGTAAAATTTTAAACGATTAGATAATAGACAATTCTTTGCCTATTTTTTCATAGACTGCCAGAACCTCATCCAGCATTTCCTTGGTATGCGCTGCAGTAGGCATATTCCTTACCCTGCCTGTACCTCTAGGAACTGTTGGGAAGGTAATCGATTTTGCGTAAACGCCTTCTTCCATCAGCCTGCGCGAAAATAATTGTGTCAGATCTTCTTTTCCGATGATGCATGGGGTAATTGGTGTTTCGGAATGGCCAATATCGAAGCCAAGGTTCTTTAATCCTTCTTTTAGATACCTTCCGTTTTCCCAAAGCTTTTCAACTTTTTCTGTCGATTCGGTCATGATATTGATAGCTTCGATACATGCCGCCGCATCTCCCGGAGTCAATGAGGTTGAAAACAGGAAAGGACGTGCACGGACTTTCAGCCAGTCAATCAGCTGCTCTGTACCTGCGACATATCCGCCTACGACACCAATCGCTTTTGAAAGGGTCCCAATCTGTAAGTCAATTCGGTCTGAGAGGCCAAAATGCTTAACCGTACCAGCACCGTTACCCATTACACCGGAGCCATGAGCATCATCTACATACGTGATTAACCCAAACTCATCAGCAATTTCGACGATTTCAGGAAGCTTTGCTACATCACCGTCCATTGAAAAAACTCCGTCTGTGATGTACATGACTTTTTCGTATAAACCGCTTTCAACTGTCTCTTTCGCTACTCGACGCAAATCGTCCATGTCCTGGTGCTTGATGCGGATAATTTTCGCTCCTGACAATCTGCACCCATCAATAATCGATGCATGGTTCAATTCATCGGAGAGAATTGCATCCTTCTTTGTCATCAGGGCTGAAATGGCACCCATGTTACAATTGAACCCGGATTGGAAGGCAATCGCAGCTTCGGTATGCTTGAACTTGGCAATGGTTTTCTCCAATTGATTATGGATTGCCAATGTACCATTGATTGTACGGACCGCACCGGCCCCCAACCCATACTCTTCGATTGCTTCATACGCTTTTTGCTTCATTCTTTCATTATTGGCAAGGCCAAGATAGTTATTGGATGACATATTGATTAATGATTTGCCATTGATGGTAACTATAGGGCCGTTTGGTCCTTCTACAGTGTCAATGACATTGTAGAGGCCGTTTTCCCGCAACTCGTTCAGTTGGGGTGTTAAGAAGTCCTTTAAAACCTTTTTTGCCAAAATAATTCCTCCTTTTAAATTACTTCACTCAGTTTCTTCACATAACACCTACTCGTGTTTTTTCATCGGGAAATTTATTTTAAAATCAACCGATTTGAAAGCGATTTCAAATTAGTGCCAAAAAAAAAGCAATTATATCTCGATAAATAATTACTCCGAAATTTTTCAATCCTACTTTTGAACGCATGATGTTATGCTATGGAATTGGAAGTGTAATAATACGCTGGTTTAGTTGATCCTTCTCTCAACCATATTCGGAATATATAGATTCATATATTTCAGTGCTATTCTATAATTATGTTGAAAAACTGTCAATACTGTTTAGAAAAAACTAATCATTCTGAGTATTGCCCTCCGTCAAATGCAGTGCTGCTTTCGTTAGATTCTTCTGACTTTAGAGGACCTCCAGTATTTCCTAATCATAGTAATCCCCTATCACCTCCCTAATTCTTCCATATAAAAGTTTTTTATATACCATTATAATCTTTTAGCATTTTATTTATTTCCATTTTTGCATTATCATTGTCTGTAGCAATTAATAATTAATTCTTCAAAGCTTGGATTGGGACTTCATTAACCTAAATCATCCTTAAGGTTTAAACACATCATATGTTATTTTTAGGCGAATTTTTAGATGTCCTGTCTGCTGGACAGAAATAACTTAAATTTGGAGGAATTTTCATGTGGATTATAACTCGTTTTTTAGATTCAAATATTTCTATGTTTGAATTCGAAACTGAAGAAGAAGCAAGAGAGGCTCTCAAAAACATGAAGGGCTGTAAAATTCTTTCTGAAGTTGTATACTTCAATGATCCTTGTTTTCAGCAGGAAGCGGCTTAAGATATTTGCATTCTAATGAAAGGATTGGAGAAAACTTCGACCCATTCTTTAAGTGTATTATACTGCGGTTTCATTGGTGAAAAGCTTATGATTAATGGTAAGATTTCACCTGTGATTTACAGTTTTGCACCTCAAAAGTAAACCCGTTATTTTAAATTGTAAACCAATTTGTTAAGGGAATGTAAAGAATTTTCCTATTCTTCTAGAATCTGTTTATCAAAAAAAGAGAGACTCAAATTCTGAGTCTCATTACCCTATTAACAAACGAACATTTTCTATTTCAATTTCAGTATTTTCATATTGACTTTGATTTGTTTTTGCACGTAATTCAACAGATAAATCTTGGTGTGGGTCTTGAACAAAATTGAGCTTTGTATCTCCACTCCACTTTCAATTAGACCATGTTTCATTTCATCAAGACAGTCGGTGAATAAACATAATCCAAAAATCCCGCGTTTTCCATTATTATACTTTTGAACCCACTCTTTTTTCCTTCCGCCGCCATCTTTCTTTTTTAAATAGGGAAGCTCTAAGTATTGATCGCCAACCCAAAGATTTCCACTTTAAATCCCTCCGTCGCTTTTCGCCTTCCAGGTTCAAATGGGATTCCGTATTCATCAAATTTCTCTTTTAAAAACTTCATCTTTTCCTGATCATGGTCAATATGCATCACAAAATGGTCTAACCGCAACAAGATACACACCTTCTCTTGTTAAAAATGGAATTAATACCCTTAATAGTAAAATTATACTCCATTTTTAAAAAAACGGGAATTATTAACTCGGAAAATAAGACTATAAAGACAAACAATCCTGCCAATAAGGACAGGATTGTTTCATTCAGAAAACATTTTCTTTTAATTCACGGGTTGTATCCGAAATTTTACTAGAGTGGCTGATTGCAGAAATGACCGCTACTCCATCTGCTCCTGCATTCATGACTGTTCGGGCATTCTCAACCGTTATACCGCCAATTCCAACAATCGGGATGGTCAATCCATTGGTTCTTAGCTTCTCAATGAGTGTCGTTCCGCTAACCTCTTTTGCATCATCCTTTGTTTTCGTTGGAAAAATAGGCCCTAAACCAAGATAGTCTGCACCATTTTCGATTGCGATGTGAGCCTCTTCAAGAGAGTGAGCGGAAACACCGAGAATTTTATCACCGATTTTTTTGCGGATGTTTTTTACAGGCTCATCCTCTTGGCCAATGTGAATTCCATCCGCATCCAGTTCCAAGGCCAACTCAATATCATCGTTTACAATGAACGGAATCCCCTTCGCTTTGCAAACAGTTTGCAGTTCTTTTGCCAGTTGGTATTTCTCATGACCCGTTAAGGCATCTTTTCCTTTTTCCCTAAACTGGAATATCGATATACCGCCTTCGATTGCTTCTTCCACAACCTGAATGGGATTTTTGCTACAATTGTTGCTTCCGACAATAAAATAAACCTTTAACGCAGCTCTTAATTTTTCCTGATCAATTCTTCCCATTTAATGACGGCTCCTTTTTCGGTTAAACGCCCAGTGATTTGTCGGTCCGTGGCCCGCTCCGATGGCTAATTCATCTTCAATTGCAGCCTGAATGAAGCTTTTTGCTATTGAAACTGCATCATAAATAGTGGACCCTTTCGCTATTTCAGCAGTAATTGCAGCCGAGAACGTACAGCCTGTCCCATGGGTGTTTTTTGTCAAAATCCGTTTACTATTGAAATAATAAAATTCTTTTCCATCGTAGAGAAGGTCAAGAGCGTCATTTGTTTCTTCATCATGCCCGCCCTTTATCACAACATTTTCTACACCTAAATCATGCAGTCTTTTAGCAGCATCCTGTTTATCATCCATGGTTATAATTGACATGCCGGTTAACACCTCTGCTTCAGGAATATTGGGGGTAACCACCATTGAAATAGGTAAAAGGAATTGCTTCAAAGCGGAAATGGCTTCCTTTTGCAATAATGAAGCTCCTCCTTTTGCAATCATTACCGGGTCGACAATTACTTTCTGCCAATTATAATATTTTATTTTCTCAGAAACGGCCTGAATGATTTCTGCATTAAAAAGCATCCCTGTCTTTAAGGCATCCGGGCCAATATCCTCTCCAATAGATTCCATTTGCCTTGTAACTGCTTCAGGCTCCATTGGATATACAGCCTGTACACCCAAAGTATTTTGTGCGGTAATGGCCGTGATTGCTGACATTCCGAAGACACCCAACTCTTGAAATGTCTTTAAATCAGCCTGAATTCCCGCTCCTCCCCCTGAATCAGAACCGGCAATCGTTAATGCTTTTCCAATATTCATTTAATAACACTCCTTACAATTGCTCGATTTTTTTCACCTTACTGTATTGTACTATTTCATTATTCGAAACTAGCGCAAGTTGATTGAGCAGCTCGATTTGGAAACTTCCCGGTCCTTGTTTTGCTGTTTTGCCGGCCGCGATTTCGGCAGTGACACCGTAGAATACTAACGCTGCTGTAGATGCTGTAACAAAGTCACTTTCTACTGCAGCAAAAGCGCCAATAATAGAAGTCAATAAGCATCCTGTACCCGTAACCTTTGTCAGAATTGGATGACCATTATGAACAACATAAGTAGTTTGTCCATCTGAAATTACATCGTCCTTACCCGTTATCACAACCACGGTTTTAAATTTTTTTGCCGTCAGGATTGCCAGTTCAACAGTGTTGCCGCTTGTGTGCCCTGCATCCACACCTTTTATATCCCATTGATATCCTGCGACATTAGCGATTTCTGCTGCGTTCCCTCTTATTACGGAAATATTTACTTCCTTCATTATTCTCTTTGCTGTTTCAGTACGAAAGAGAGTTGCACCTGCACCCACGGGATCAAAAATGACCGGTACCCCGTGCTCGTTGGCAGATTTTCCGGCAATGATCATTGATTCAATTACGGTCGAGTTTAATGTACCAATGTTTAAAACAAGTGCTCCTGCGATTTTTGCCATATCTGCGACTTCTTCGGCCGCATAAGCCATTACCGGCGATGCGCCAAGTGCAAGTAACCCATTGGCTGTAAAATTTGTCACCACAACATTCGTAATATTATGTATAAGTGGATTTACCTCTCTAACTTTATTTAACAATGTACTAATGAATTCTTGATTCATTCCATTTCCTCCTTTTATTAAGCCCTCAGTTGCGACTATCCTTTTAATAAAATAAAAAGTCAGATCCAATAAGGACCTGACTAAGCGGTAAGTGACGAGAAATGATTATGTTTCCGCTACTTTCCTACGCTGGTATGATCCAGATCAGGTCCAAAGGGTCGAAAACGGAAATGCTTTTCTCTCAGCCCTCTCCCGGGCACCCCTAGTAGTTATCAATCTTATTCTACTAAACTAATAATATCTCTTTTGTACAATTTCGTAAATAAAAATGAAAGTATATGAGTTCCCCTATTTCGGTTCTTTGTAATTTAATGCGTTATCACTGTCACCGTATCCCTTCGTGGTTGGATCTTGAACAATACCAAGCAGGGAAAGGATAACAAAAATTGCATTTACAAAAGTTAATATCGAGTTCTGGATTGCTCCCGTAAGGTGAAAATGACTTACTCCCAATGTATTTAACCCGGCTAATACCATTTCAGCGATTATCATAATTTGTGATAAAAACGAAAAAACCCAAGGCTTATTTTTTAAGCGGACCTTCCAGTTAATCATAATCCCATTCCTTTCATATGTTCTTTGTGTTTTTTATTAACATATGCTTGAGGTTAGAAATGATTGTCCACGAATATCATAGGTATTTTTGCAATTTAGTAATTTTTGTGATTATTGGGGATATTAGTATGAAAAAGAGCTATTATTGGTCTTTTTCAGGAAGAATATTTATAATGGATGAAATAAAATTCCTTTTGAAAGTAAGGAGAGAAAATGGAAAGATTGAAACCGATTTTGGAAAAGTTGAATCCGATTTGGGCAATGTTTGTCCGATTTTGGAAAAAGAAACATCTAACACAAATTATCTTATTAATTATTCTTGTATTTGTTCTCGGCACCATTCTATATTTTGCCTGGCTGGCAGCAAGGGCAAATGTTCAGTCATTAAAGGAAGGCCTAAGCCAGCCAACCGTAATCTATGATAAAGAAGGAAAAATTGCCAGCAATGTCTCGACCAATCGTATGAATGGCATTCAAATAAAGAAAATACCGAAATATGTACCGAATGCAGTAGTAGCCATTGAGGACGAGCGTTTTTATGAGCATGGCGGCTTTGATATTAGAGGGATTGCCCGTGCTTTCTTCGGTAACTTGTTTACAGGACACATCACCGCGGGAGGAAGTACACTGACCCAGCAGCTGGCAAAAAATGCATTGCTCTCTCCCGAAAGAACTTATACTCGAAAGGCAGAGGAATTATTCCTTGCCGTAAAAATGGAAAAGGTTTATACGAAAAACGAAATTCTACAAATGTATTTGAATCAAGTTTATTTCGGAAGCGGTGCATGGGGAATCGGCAATGCCGCGAAGAAATATTTTAATACGAATATAAATAATGTTTCTATAAGTGAGGCGGCAATGCTTGCGGGCCTCTTGCATGCTCCCGATTACCTGGACCCTTATAAAAACTACGATTTAGCGATGAAGCGCAGGAACGTTGTTTTAGCTAAGATGAAAGAGCTGGGGATGATTACTTCCGCTCAATATAATACAGCAATCAAAGAAAAAATACGACTTCACGATGGCGGAGGCAGCTATGTAGATCGGAAATATCCCTATTATGTTGATGCAGTATTAAATGAAGCTATTTCCAAATATGGATTAACACAAGATGAAATTATGACAAGAGGCTATAAGATTTATACAGAAATGGATCAAAACATACAAACCGGGCTTGAAAAGGTATATAGCCGAAACTACCTTTTCCCAAGAGGCATGAGTAATACGCTTGTTCAAAGTGGAGCGGTTTTAATGGACCCTGCTTCAGGTGGGGTACGTGCCCTTGTTGGCGGTCGGGGAGAACATGTTTTCCGCGGCTTTAATCGGGCTACCCAGCTTCAGGCACAGCCAGGCTCAACGATGAAGCCGCTTGCGGTCTATACACCCGCACTTGAAAAAGGCTATGATTATTCGTCTGAGCTTGTTGATCAACCTGTTTCCTTTGGAAATTACAAACCGGAAAACTTCTCTAAAACCTATTCCGGAAAAGTCCCTATGTATAAAGCGGTGGAAGAATCGTTAAATATTCCGGCTGTTTGGCTGTTGAACAAAATTGGTTTAGATACTGGAATCGCATCATTAAAGCGCTTTGGGATTCCTGTTGAAAAAACCGATAAGAACCTGGCGATTGCCTTAGGAGGAATGAGCAAAGGGATTTCCCCGTTACAATTAGCAGAAGCCTATACTGCTTTTCCAAATGGCGGAAAGCGAGAAGACAGCCATTTGATTACAAAAATTGTTGGACCAACAGGCAAAATTATTGCCGAGCGGAAACCAGTGACGACAAAGGTTACTTCCACAAAGGTAACAAACGAGATGACATCCATGCTGTTAAATGTAGTCGAATCGGGAACGGGAAAGCTAGCGCGCATTCCCGGTGTTGAGATTGCGGGAAAAACCGGTTCAACCCAGCTGCCATTTACAGTAAACGGAACCAAGGACCAATGGATGGTAGGTTATACAACGGATTTGGTTGGCGCCATTTGGATTGGCTATGATCAAACCGATCAGCAGCATTACTTACCAAGCAGCAGTTCAACCAATGTTGTCCCGCTTTTTAAAGAAATAATGAAAGCTTCCCTGCCATACACGAAGCACGCGAATTTTAGTGTAGATTCTATTAACACGCAGCTGGCTCAAAAAGGGCAGTTTCAGAAAAATATTCAAGAAAAGGCAAAGGAAATAACCAAGGAATTAAATGCTAATGCGCAGAAAATCGGAGCCAGTATTAAAGAGAATGCGCCTGTTTGGAAGAAAGGCTTTGAACAAGCTGTACGTGGCATTGGAGGAGCAGTAAATTCTCTTGTAGAAAAGCTTCAAAGCTTACAACATTAATATCAAAAAAACTCCTGCTTGTGTTCTTAGCAGGAGTTTTTTATTCAAGCAATCCATATTTCTTTTTAAACCTGTTTAAAATTTTAATCCAAGTGTTTCCAAATAGGATTAAAAAGAATACATTCGACACAGCATGCATTAAATCAAAACTTGCACTTGCAGCAAAATAGGTCAAAACAGCCGGAAATGTTGGAGGACCCCCGGTTTGAGTATAGGCCAAAAACCCCCACACGTTCATAATCCAGCCGAATAAAAAGCCCCACACCGCCCCAAAAACGATTCTCCCCCATTTCCAATTTAGAAACCTTGTATTTCGAAGCAATCCCGCTGTTAAACCGACTAAACCCCAAGCAACCATTTGCCATGGGGTCCAAGGTCCTTGACCCAATACCATATTGGAAGCAAGTGCAGCAACTGCACCGATGATAAAACCACTTTCAGCTCCAAAAACATACCCCGATATCATAATCACAAAGGTAGTCGGTTGAACACTGGGGATACTCGCAAATGGAATACGGCCTACGGCAGCGATGGAAGCTAACACAGCTAGAAGGACTAATTCCCTCGCCTCCACTTTTCTGGTTTCAAAGCGGATAAAAAACAACAAAATCGCGATCACCACAAGCCCGAAGCTCAAAATTAAATAGGCATCCTGCCAAATACACGTTAAAACTAATACCCCAATAATGACGAGGCATAGTAAAACGGGCTTTAGGGGCTGATTGAAACGCATTGTTCCGAAGCCTCCTCCAACGAAATCACCGAACCATCCGACACATCTCGAAAAACCCTTTGAATCATTGTCGTGTAAAAGAAATTCCCCTTAAAGAAGTTTCTTGGTACATCTTCAGAGGTAATCGTTCCTTGAAACATCATCCCGCATTTGGTTGCATATTGCGCGGCAAATTCAATATCATGGGTAGAAATTAGAATGGTAATCCCTGCAGATTTGAGTTTGAGTAAAATTTTTGCTAAATTTTCTTTTGAAATCGGATCCAAACCTTTGGTTGGTTCATCCAACAGGAGAATTTCAGGCTTCCGTAATAATAAACACGCTAATGCGGCTTTCTGGAGTTCACCGCCACTTAGATCGTAGGGATGGCTGGATGTTAGATGGGCAATGCCCAAATCCGTTATTAAGTCGACTATCGATTCTTTGTTCGATATTTTCCACTTAAGCGCAATATCATGGATTTCTTTTTCAATCGTATCCTGAATAAAAAATAACTTTGGATTTTGTGGCAAATAGCCAATTTTTCGGGCAATCTCATCACTTTTATACTTATTCAACGGCTTTTCAGCTAGAAGTACTTTGCCAGCGTCCGGTTTAAACAAGCCGGCGATTACTTTTAAAAATGTCGATTTCCCGGACCCGTTTCCACCCAAAAGAGCGTAAAATTCCGCTTTTTCAAGTGAAAAATTAAGGTCTTTCAAAATGGCATCAGATTTTTTATCATAGCGAAATACAATATTTTTTGCTCGGATTCCAATTTCCCCTTGTGTCTCCCTGGTAATTCCCCGTTCTTCACACTTTACCTCCAAAGCTGAATTATGAACCCAGTTCCTTCCCTCTTTAACGGTCAAAGGAACAATTCCTTTACCCTTCATCTTAAAAAATAATCCGGGTATACTTGGAACATATGCTTGATTTGGAGTGTCCCATACTTGTGTCACAACCGTTTTAGGGTCACCTTCTATCAGAATTTCTCCCTTATCCATCATGAAAATTTTGTCTGCCAATGTAAATACTTCTTCCAGACGGTGTTCAGCAAGAATAATGGTCATGCCGAATTCGTCATTAAGCCTTTTTAGCATATCCAATAATTCACGGGAACTGACTGGGTCAAGCTGGGCAGTTGGTTCATCCAAAATTAAAATGTCCGGCTGCATAAGCAGTACAGACGCAAGATTGATCTGTTGTTTTTTCCCACCGGAGAGCTCGTGTGTTTTTCGCGGCAACAAGGATTCCGCACCGAAAAAGTGGACCATTTCTGCGACCCTGCTTCTCATTTCATTCGTTGAAAGCCCGCTATTTTCCAGTCCGAAAACAATTTCATGCAAGACATCATCCGCTACCACCTGATTTTCCGGATCTTGAAAAACAAAACCAATTTCTTTCGATCGACCTGCGGTTTCTTGGACTTGAACCCCATTGATAAAAATACTACCTAAAAGCTTACCATGCGGCTGTATTTCTTTTTTTAGCAATCTTAAAAGTGTACTTTTACCTGATCCTGATGAACCAAAAAGGACAACAAATTGACCTTTTTCAATCTTAAGGGAAAGATTCCTAATGGCTGGCTGCGGGCAGTCCGGATAGGTAAAAGATACATGATTTATTTCGATAAGTGCCATCGGAATGATCCACCTGCTTCAACTAATAATGGAAAACTTAAAAATAGCAAGAAAAAAACCAGGGTCGTGGAATCCATCATGGTCAATTTCCACGATCCCATTAGAGGATACACCTTTAAAAATCCATATCCTCCAATTCGGCCATAAAGAATAACCGAAAAAATCATGAGGAGATAGGCAATTGCGAACACATCTGCATTATTGAAGCGAAAGTATTCGTACGTTGATCGCCTCCCTTGACCAAAACCTCTTGCTTTCATCGAATCAGCTGTTTGAATGGCTTCCTCTAAAGAAAATGTAAGCAACGCTTGAACAAACAGCATCCCTGTTTTTACTTTCTCCCTCCACTTTCCGTGTGTAACAGAAATTCCTTTGCTCTTTTGGATTATCGAGATTTCTTCCATTCTCCTTCTCATTAACGGAATAAATCTTAAGGTCAACATGAGCAAAACAGCAAATTGCGGCAAAAGCTTGGAGAACAAGAATAATAGCTTATTCGGAGTCATGATTACATTATAAGAACTAAAAATGGCAAGCACTCCAATGAGTGATAATGCATTCATTCCGCCATACATAACTGCTTCGAACGTAAACCGATGATCTGCAACTTCAAACAAAACATGACGCCCCCTTTCATTAAAAAGGGGATTAAGTAACACCATCAGCAGAAAACTTGTGACGATAAAAATTGACCAGTGCCTTAGTCCGTTGAACCGATCATGGACAAAATTAATGGTTAGTACAAATACAAAACCGATACATAAAAAGACTGGATGAAGCATGAGAATAAAAAGGGATATCGCTCCTGCATAAAACAGGAATGAAACAAGCGGGTGGAATTGGGAAAAACGGTTCTCCATTACTTTATTCTCCAAACATTATTGTGTATAAATCCATTGAATACTGTCACCGCTTTTGACTGTTATAACGCCGGCACTTTTAGGAATTGTACTTCCATTCTGTTTAACAGTCCAGCCGCTCTTTGCACCATAGTCAAATTCATAAATATTATCAATTCCTTCAACATAAGCGGTAGCCCCGCTTCCTCGATAATCAACTTGAATATTCTGTTTTTTTGTTGCTTGCAACAGAACATCAAGAATCGTTTCACCGGTATTAATGATAACTTTAGAGGCTGCCATAATTGTACCCTTTGGCCCAACAATTGACAAAGTCACGGTTGCTGCCGGTTTTGGACTTACTGTTGTAGGCGATGTTTTTGGCGGAGTGCTTGTCGTTGTTGGTTTACTTGGTGCAGCCGTTGGTTTTTTTTCAGCGGCAGCCGGTTTATTGCCTGAAGAAACCTTTGAATTTGTTTGATTGTTAGTAGAATTCACCACAGCCTTTTTCATATCTTGCGTGTTTGTTGTTTGTGCCTGTGATATAACCTTATCCTTCACTTCTGTTGAAGAAGTTGTTGTTTCTTTTGGCTGATCCTGCTTCATTTTCTGATCTGTTTTAGGGCCCGATTCCTGACCTGCAGCTGCATGAGTCGATTCTGATTTTTTCTCTTGCATTCCCATTGAAGTATTTGTAGATGTACCACAGCCCATCAAACTAAAAATCAGCATCAATGAAAATAAAAGGGCAGTTACTTTTAAAAATCGTTGCATGGCTTTTCCCTCCCATGTTGTCTTAAAACCAATTCCCTCTTGCCACATGAACAAGAGGGAATGGATTTGATTTAGGCGTTCCTTTTCTTTTCTCTCAGATAAAATAAATAACCAATCATCATGAGGAAAAGTCCTAAAATAAACAGGTTATACGAATTGCTTGCCGTATTCGGCAGCGGATGACCCTTGGCACTTTCAGGATTACTCTCCGTTACAGGAGATTGGGTTACAGGCTTTTCAATTGTTGTTGGTGTTTCTTTTTCAGGTGCCTGGGCAGCTAAAGGCAAGTGATAGAGTGAGCCTTTTCCATTTGAAAACAGCTGGTAGGCCGCTAAACCTTGAATACCCTGAGCAGTTGAAAAGACATCACTTACATCTCCTCCCTGCCAGTCAAAGCCTCCGTCAGCATTTTGGAAGGATAGCAAATATTGTACTAAGCTGCTATTATCCTTGGCAAAAGGAGAACCATTGGCATCAATGCCTAAAGAAGATAAGGCAATGACCGCTTGCGCCGCAGTGGAACTGTTATCGATTTTAGCGTTTTGGTATTGTGTGGATACATATTGAACAGCTGTATCGACCTTTTCCTTTACTCCTGTTTGGTTTTTATATGGGGCAAGTGCTGTTAAGATCATTGCGGTCGTATCAATGTCACTTTTTGAGCTTTCATCCCAAGCCCAGCCGCCATCAGGATTTTGTTTCCCTGCCAATTCAGAAACAAGCTTTTCCTTTGTCCAAGCGGCGGAATCAGGGATGTTAAAATTTGCACTATCTAAAGCAATCAGAGCATAAGCTACACCATTTAATCCTTGCTTGGTCACATTACCATTATAGATGGATTCAACAAGATTATAGCCGCTAATATTTGTTGGATCTCCTCCGGCAGCTAAAATACCCAGAACATATCTTTCCGTATCGGTAATTCTTGAAAATTTACCTTGTTTTTCTTTCACCAGATTTTTCACATTTTCAAGATAGCTTGAAGGGATTGATTTACCGGCTTGTTTTAAAGCAACAGCCTCCCATTCGCTTACCTGGTTCTTAAGGACATATTGACTGGCAGAATCTACCGCCTTTTGGAGGGCAGCTTTTGAAACAGTTGAATTTGATGGTGATATAGTTCCATTGTCAGTGGTACCGGGTGAAGTTTGCCAGGATTCAAGTTGAAAACTAATTTGGTCTCCAGGCTGGAGCTGATAGCTGCCAGCTCCTACTGAAGCCATTTTCCCATTTACATAAAAGGCCCAATAATTTGTTCCTTCCGCTGTAATGCCATTAATCGAGGTAATCATTTTGCCGTATTGGGTGTCAGTCAAGCCAACCTTGTCCGGACCAAGGCCTACTTGTAAAAACTGAAGCGCTGTTGGCTGCCCAATGATTTCAACTCCTGATAAATCGTTCGTTGTCTTTTTTGCGCCATCCACTACCTTGAGCGAAACGGTATTTTGTGGCGGTTTGGTCCAATCGATATAGCGGAAGCTTAATTTGTCTCCGTCCTGTACAATATATGAATCGGCACCTACCTGTGCAGCGACCCCGTTAATGTAGAATGCCCAGTAATGAGTACCTTCTGCCTTAACGCCTTCTATCGAAGTTATCATTTTACCGTAAGTACCGGTGGTATACTCTACATTCTTATCACCTGCAGCATTAACTAAGACATCAAATGCTGTATCTTTATCTCCATATTGTACAGACTTTTCCGACATCAATGGATTATTTTCATCCCTGATAACAGAAATCGTTCCTTGCTTACTTTGTACGGCAGCAAATGCAGATGGTTGGAAACCGCTCGCCATTAAAGTAAAAACGAGAATCAGTGCCATCCACAATTTTTTGCTTTTGACTATCATGTTTGTTCTCCCCTTTTTTCTCTGAAAAATTTGCATAAAAAAATCCTCCTATAAGGAGGAGGTGTTATGTAGGTTAAGATTCGAACGTACGAAAACGCTCCGGTTGCTTAACACTCTCCTATCCGCGTAGGTTTGGTGTGCAAAGAACAGGCAGGTTTCCTGGCTCATGATCATGGCTCCCTATGTCTTCCCATCGATTAGACAGTGACATTTTATAGGTTGCTCCCATTTACAGTGGCGGGACCGCGTTGGCTTGTACCAAACTTCCCTATTAAGCTAAGAGTCTTCTATAAAGACTCCAGCACCTATTTGCAATCTATTTTTTTATGATATTACTATTATTATATAAACAGGAAATTTTGTATATACTTTTTCAATCAGTAGGTAGAATGTCCTTAATCGTTTGATTGATTCCATACCATATTAGGTCTACTTTTTCTGCTTTTGCAGCACTATCCTGATAGGCCCATCCGGTAACATCCCGCCACAATCTATTAGCTTTATCCATTGGAACAATCCCTTTTGTAATATCCGTTCCAATTACCACTACATTTCTCATTACTTTTTCTTTTTCCCAACTAAGCCAATTATCCAGGCAGTTATTCCAGATACCGCGGCATTTGTCCGAATTAAATTCCTCCGTTAAACCTTTCAACCATAATTCTACTCCTTCAAGGATGATCAATTTTTGGTCCATTTTTTTAAAATTAGTTGGGAGGGGACAGTTATCATAAGCTGATAGCCAACAGTAATCCTTTGTCCCCGTGTATGTGTTCTTTACCCATGCTCTTTTCCCGTTAAAGGCACCTCCAATAATAAAGTGCACCGTTTACCCCTCCTTAACGCTTCTTTATCAAATATAAGTTCAATCCCTTGATCCTGAGGGGTCGGCCAGCTCCAAAAATCTTTCTGTTCCGGTGCAAATTCCGATAATAAATATCTGATTACCCCGCCATGTGTCATTACCGCACAACGCTGAAGACTATGAGAAAGAATTTCCTGAATTACTCTTTGCCATCCGGCTTGTACTCTTTTTGTGAATTGGTGAAAAGCTTCTCCCTTTGGAGGGCAAATATGAAAAGGATCTGATAACCAGCGTTGATATAGAAGATCATTTTTTAGCTCGTCATATGTTTTTCCTTCCCATTTACCGAAATGCAATTCTCTTAATTCTTCTAAAAGGAATGGGTTAGTATTTGGGAATAGGAGTTGGACTGTAGAAATACATCTTTGTAAATCACTTGAAAAATAGCATTCGTACCTCCTAGTTATGAAAAGCTCTTTTGTTTCAGGACATAGGGGAGAATCATTCCACCCTAAATATGCTTTTCGTTTATTTTCTACTGTTAAGCCATGGCGAAATAATGCAATAACCACACGGTCATCCATAGAATTAACTCAGTCCCTTCTACTGTAGCTCCTAAGACGTCTCCGGTTATTCCGCCAAACCATTTCACGGCTTTACGACGGCAAAAAAGCAAACAACCGGCAGCAACGATAATCAATGTTCCCCCTAGTAACATAGCTTTATTTAATAGAATTAGAAAACCAACGATGTACACTGAATAGACCCATAATACTCTTGGAGATGCCGTACGTTGAAACAATGAACCGAGCCCTTCATTTTTAGCTGACTTAACGGTTAACAGTAAGACGCCCATCACACTTTTACTCAAATATGGAATCGCTGCAATAAAGATGTAGGATAAAGCTGCAACCTTCTGTGTGCTTTCAAATATAAAAAGAAATCGACAGCTTAATAAAACGATGATGGATAGAACGCCAAACGCTCCTGTTCGGGGATCCTTCATAATTTCAAGTCGTTTTTCTTGATCCCGATACGAAAAGTAAGCATCACTTGAATCCATCCACCCATCCAGATGGATTCCACCGGTTAGAAGAATCGGAGCCAGCCATAGAATAAAAGAAACAGCAAGATGGGATAAAGGAGTCCAATCACGTAGAATATAAAATAAGGCTGAATAGATAATCCCTTGAAATAATCCCAATAGCGGAAAGGTTTGAACTGCCTTTCGAAGATGATCCTTATCCATCGGTATCTCTAACGCAATTGGGATTACCGTAAAAAATTGCAAATTAATCAGGAAACCTTTGATGAACTTCATTATTTTGAACTCCATTGCTTTATCAATTCCTTCATCGAATTACTCCCTTCATGATGATCGGAATTCCGGATTCTACTAAAAATGCCAGGTCCGCTTCTTTCACCAATTTTTGATGGATTTGTCCTAATAATCTTCCGTAAGTAAAAACCAGATGATTTCCATGTAATGGCTCGAGTAAAACTTCGTTACTTACAACAATCATAACCCCAACCCGATTTTTTATCTCGGATATACCTGTCACAATACCATCTCTAATTTTTTCTAAAAAAGGCTGATCCCATTCATGTTCAGAAGAAAACAGTTCATTATTTAATAGCGTTGTGACACAATCAAGCAGAAGAATATCCCGGTTGTTAAATGTACCGGCAAGCTCCTCTATTTGTGCCGGCTTCTCTACGGTTTTCCAATGGTACACCCCTGCTTCCCGATCACGCTTGTGTTTATTAATTCGTTCCTGCATCTCACCATCGGATGAAACGCCGGTTGCAAGGTAGTGAAGCTGTCCCCCTGTTTCGATTGCAATCTGTTCTGCTTTCTTTTCAGCAAAGTTGCTTTTCCCGCTTCTAACACCGCCGGTTATGAAAATGAGTGATGCTGCTGCCTCCACAGGGCCAACACCTCCATTAATTGATTGTTTTCTTCATTGGCCTTAATGGCAAAGCGGAGCCATCTTCCCTCCAAGCCCGGAAAATTAAACGTATGGCGAGGAATGATTCCGTTATGCAGAAGAAACTCAAATAACACAAACTGATTTTCCAAATAAGGATCCCGCAATAAATAGAAATTTGCCTTCGAAGACGTAACAGCAAAGTCTTCTTTTTTATAAAACTCAAAAAGCCTTATTCGTTCATTAAAGATAAAATTCTGAGTCTCTTTTATAAAAGCTTCCCCTTGTAAGCATAACTCTCCGGCTAATAAGGCAATGGTGTTCGTACTCCAATGTGATTGCAGTTGGCTGAGCTCAGCAATAATCTCAGGCTGAGCAACTAAATAGCCTAAGCGAATTCCGGGTATTGCAAACATTTTGGTCATCGATCGAATAATGAGTAAATTTGAAAATCTATTAATGTAAGGAATAAAAGAATCATATTCTACTAAAAAATCATAAAAAGCTTCATCCAAGATGACTAAGCAATTTTGCCGTTCACATTCCTCAATGATAGAAATGACCGTTTCAGCAGGATAATGTATACCTGTTGGATTGTTAGGATTACATAAAAACAAGGCATCCGCCGCAACTAAACTAGATCGTAATTCCCCGGTATTTAATTCAAAGTCCGGCCCGTGTAATTGATGATAGTGTATTTTGCATTTGGTAGCTCGACAGGTTTCTTCATATTCTGAAAAGGACGGCTGGACGATGACGACTTTTTTACCTGAGAGCATACGTGCTGCCAATGTAATCAGCTCCGCGCCGCCATTTCCTATCAAAATCGACTCAATTGAGATTTGTTCCTTTTTTGCAATCCTTTCCTTGAGCTTTGCAGCATATGGGTCGGGATAAACACTGATTTCATTATAAAAATCAGCCCACTTTTCTTTTAAATCCTGCGGGGGACCCAGCGGATTAATATTCGCACTAAAATCCACATACTCCCGTGGGAGTGTTAGCCCCATTGCCTCATATAAATAACGCGGATTGGATCCATGTGAAGGCCAAATCAATGATCATTCCTCCTATCCATAAAAATAGTAAAAATAAAAAGACTGTTCTTGCTAAAATGGAATTCACCTTTTTTATATGTTCTGCTTCGATAGGATGAAGAGGGTCACCCATCTTTGCCCGGTTCGAAACTACTCCTTTGTAGTAATTAATCCCGCCAAGCTGGATCCCTATAATCGCGGCAACAGCCGCTTCACCCCAGCCGCTGTTTGGACTTGGATGCTTTTTAGCATCACGGAATAAAATCGTCCATGCCTTTCGGTAACTCATTTTTTCCGGTCTGTTTCCTAAAAGCATGATCATTCCCGTCAGCCGGCTCGGAATCCAGTTCGTGACATCATCCCATTTTGCAGATGCCCAGCCGAACTCTTTAAACCGATCATTTAAATGCCCCACCATCGAATCACATGTATTCGCTGCCCTGTACACCATTGCCAAGGGCGCACCGCCAATAAGTGCCCAAAATAATGGAGCGGTTACCCCGTCACTCGTATTTTCTGCCACTGTTTCTATTGCTCCCCTGGCAATTTCTCCTTCATCCAAAAAATCAGTATCCCGGCCGACAATATAGGACAATTTTTCTCTTGAATATTTCAGTTGTCCGGCTCTTAATGGTTGATATACCTCAAGGGCTGCTTCCTTCAAGCTTCTTTGTGCGATTGTTGAAGAAATCAAGATACTTTCCAGTAAAATTCCGACAGAAGGATGAATCTTATATCCTATTAATACGACGATTAAACTAATGGAAAAGACGATGAATAAAACAAAAAGGAGCATGACGACTCCTTTATTTCTTTTAGACTCCCCATTATTCCACCGTTTTTCCAAAAATGAAATCATCGCACCCACCCATCTAACAGGATGGGGCCAATTAGGTGGGTCTCCTATAAGCAGATCAATGATATATGCAAGTGTTATCGAAATCAAGTGATAAACAATCACGGTTGTTTCCTCTTTTGCGATTTTTTAATGGCTTCTGTCGTGCACTGATAAACGGCTTTACTAATAAGTTTTCCTAAAGGAGTAATGGTTCCCGCATATTCCAATACTTTTCCTGATTGTGTAGCAGCAATTAATATACTATCGGTCGAGGTACCCGTAGCCATGGTTCCTGTTACGGGATCCATTACCTCCAGATCATGTAATGCCTTTACCTTTGCTTCAGTGGCAGTTATGATACTTTGAATAAAAGACTCCTCCGTGAGTTCACCACTAATGAAAACCCAAATATTGATTGTGCCGGGTGTCATTTCGTAGGAATGCTGTTCACTTTTTGAAGCATCAATGGCATTTCCAACTCCTGCTGTTACGACAACAAATAGAGAAAAGCCACTCCGGTCAATTCTTTGATACACCACATCCTCAAGTATGACAGCTGTCATCATTCCGACGGTCTCTGAGGGTTCGAATCCCTTTGAACGTAAAAATGAAGCCATTTCTAATCGATGATCACTACAATTATAATTCTTATGAACATGCCGATTAACAAATGTATGATGCCAGCCGGTTCCTGAACCAATCACACCGGAAGACATGGTCCGTAATGGAGCGGGTGTTCTTACCTCAATAATCTCATTTGAAACAGTTAACATCGTTTCATTAATCACATAATGATTTACTTCCCTATTCACTTCCGGAAGCAAAACCATTTGCGGTGCTGCGACTTTCGGATGGGGGTGTTTCTGAATGTCTGTATGATACACATCCCTTATTCTTTCTTCCCTCAGTACCTCATTCGGAATATCATTAATATTAATCGTTCCTTTTTCAAGCAGAAGCAAGCGATCGCAATAGAGCCCTGCTAGGTTTAAATCATGAAAAATAGAAATTACAGTCAAACCTTTTTCTGAGGTCCATTGTTTTAATAAATCCAATAATTCTTTTTGATACGATAAATCTAAGTGGTTGGTCGGCTCATCTAAAAGAAGAATATCAGGCTCTTGCGCCAATGCTTGGGCAAGAAATACTCTTTGTTTCTCCCCGCCGGATAACTCCTGAATATTTTTATTTTGAAAGGAGGAGACACCGGTCCGGTTCATTACTCGTTGGACGATCTCCTCATCTTCTTTAGACCATGCCTGAAACAAGCCCTTTTGATGAGCATACCGTCCTAACGAGACTGTTTCTTTAACGGTGTAAGAAAAAGATTGCGAAGATTGCTGCGAAAGGACGGCAACAATTTGGGCAAGCTGTTTTACTCCGTATTCCTGAAGCCTTTTTCCACTAATCAAAATTTCCCCTTGTTGAATGGTCAGGATTCCGCTTAGCATTTTTAAAAGGGTTGTCTTTCCGCTTCCATTCGGTCCCAAAATGCCGAATAATTCCCCTCGTTCAACTTCAAAGGAAATGTCTGTCAGAACGGATTCACCTGAATAACCACCTGAAACTTTTTGAACGCTAAGCATTCGTTAACCACTTCTTTCCATCCTTTTTCTTTGCAGCAGGATTATTGCAAACACAGGTGCACCAATTAAAGCGGTAATGACACCGATCGGTAATTCGGTCGGTGAAATAATTGTTCTAGAAACAAGATCAGCTAGAATTAAAAATCCGCTTCCGGTTAACATCGATAAAGGGAGAAGATGTTTATGATCAGGTCCCCATAATAATCTCGATAAATGCGGAATCACCAGTCCGACAAAACCTATCGTGCCGGAAACGGCAACTGCAGCACCTGTTAAAATAGAACCGGCAGTTAAGATGATTAATTTTCTTCTTTGAACGTTCACCCCTAAATGGTGTGCTCTCTCTTCCCCAAATGACATGGCGTTTAATTCTTTCGCATTAAAAATAAGAATAGCAGCTCCAATAATAAAAAATGGCAAGATAATTTTTATGTATTCCCAGCCTCTCAATGAGACACTACCTAAGAGCCAGCCAATAAGCTGTCTTAATTCATCGCCTGTCAAGGCAATCATAAGAGAAATGAGTGCTCCCAAAAAGGAACTAAAAATAATTCCTGTTAAAATAATCGTTTCCACTCTCATCGACCGCTCCATTTTTCGAGCAAAGGAAAGCACTAAAAAGATGGTAATAAATGAAAATAGGATACTCAGTGATGGTAATGTGAAGGACCCAATAATAGGGAGAGATAAGTGAAAAAATAGTGTAATCACCGCACCGATTGATGCTCCTGATGATACCCCTAAAGTGTATGGATCTGCTAACGGATTTCGTAATAGACCTTGAAAGGCCGCCCCTGCAATAGCAAGAGCCGCCCCTACAAGACCTGATAAAATTACTCGAGGTAAGCGGATGTCCATCACAATACTCGAATACATGGGATCGGTAGACCCGCTTGTTATACCAGCTAGTTTAGCACCTATTAATTGAATGATTGTAAGCATTGGAACAGAAACTGTACCAATGGAAATACCTAATAAAAGAGAAAGGACAAGAAATATTCCTGCTAGAATATAGGCAAAATACTTATTATTTAAAAACTTCCGGATAAACAGCCTTCGCAAGATCTTCTACTCCTTCAACAATCCTAGGACCTGAGCGAGTTACACGATCTGAATTTATATCGATAACTTGCTTATTTTTTACAGCGATAACATTTTCCCAGCCTTTTCTGCTTAACACTTGCTCAGCCGGGTTTTTCACATAGTAACCATATGTAGTAACGATAACATCCGGATTTCGTTTTATCATTGCTTCTTGATCAATCTTAACCCAACCCTCTTGATCGTTTGCAATATTTACAGCGTTAATAGAAGAAATCATTTCATCCATAAAGGTATTTTTTCCAGGTGTATAAATTTCCGGTGCCGGCGATACTTCAACAAACACCTTTTTCCTGTTTTTTATTTTTGCTGCCTTTGCTTTTATATCTGCTAATTTGTCCTTCATACCTTTGACGATTTCTTCCGCTTTCTTTGTTTCACCGGTAGCTTTTCCAACCATTTCAATCGAATCATACACCTGGTCAAAATTTTTAGCATCATTAACAATAAGAACGGTTACTCCGGCATCTTTTAACTGCTTGATCCCTTCCGTCGAATTATGGGCTGATGAAGCATGTGCCAGCACTAAATTTGGTTTTAAAGAGATGATCTTTTCAACATTCATGTCCTGCCCGCCAATTTTTTCTTTGTTTGCAGCTTCTTTCGGATAATTATCAAAATCTGATACCCCGACTATTTCTTTTCCAAGACCTAAAGCAAAAGCAATTTCGGTATTACTTGGAAGCAGTGACACTATCTTTTCGGGTTTTTTCCCGATAACAACCTTATTCCCTAATGCATCTTTAATGGTAATTGGAAACGCCGTTTGTTCTGTTTTCTTTTCAACATTCGCATTATTCCCGTTACCTTGATCTTTCTTTTCTGCACAACCTGCTAAAGCGCTTATTGTTAACAATAGTACTAACAATAGCGGATACAATTTCTTCATCTTTCTTCCCCCTGTTTTCTGACTGTTAGTGATGAGTAATAACAAAATAAATAATCCTCGCAACGACAAAAAACATCTCCACGGTATCATGGAGATGTTGGTATGAATTAGAAACTGTTACTAAATAAAGTAAAAAGAGTCTAGCCCTCCACACCTCCCTATCCTCGTAGGTTTTTTTGGCGCGCGTGAAATAGGCAGGTTTCCTGGCTCATGATCATCACTTCCTATGTCTTCCCATCAAATTGACAGTGACATTTTATAGGTTGCTCCCATTTACAGTGGCGGGACCGCGTTGGCTTTTCACCAACTTCCCTTTTAAGCTTAAAATCTTAGAAAGATTTTAGCACCTAATTCTTCAATATTTATTTATGTTAGATTCATTATATAGGATTACAAAAGAGTTTGTATATGTTTTTATTATAACTCTAATGTTCTGCATAAATTAGCCATTTCTATTGCCGCAGTTGCTGCATCCCAGCCTTTATTTCCCGCTTTTGTTCCGGCCCGTTCGATCGCCTGTTCAATAGAATCAGTTGTTAACACTCCGAAAATAACAGGAATTCCACTATTCAAAGCAGTTGCAGAAACTCCCTTTGCTGCTTCATTACACACATAATCAAAATGTGGCGTAGAACCGCGGATAACGGTACCCAGTGTAATAACTGCATCATATTTTTTACTGTTAGCCATTTTTTGGGCAACTAAAGAGATTTCAAACGCACCGGGAACCCAGGCTATATCAACATCACCCTCACTAACTCCATGTCTTTTAAGAGCATCCTGTGCTCCGCCTAATAATTTACTTGTTATAAACTCATTAAATCGTCCGACAACAATTCCAATTTTTAGCCCTGAACCAACTAAATTACCTTCAAAAATATGTCCCATGATAAATCCTCCATAATGTATAATGTATAATGTATAATTTATATCATTGTTCGTTGAATAAAAATATTAATAATGTAAAAGATGCCCCAGCTTGTCATGCTTTGTTCGCAAGTAATTTTCGTTTTCGGTTCGCATTTCCATTTGAAGCGGTACCCTTTCGACGACTTCCAGATCATAACCTTTAAGTCCTTTAATTTTTCGAGGGTTATTCGTTAATAACTTCATTTGTTTAATGCCCAAATCTTTTAATATTTGTGCCCCAATTCCATATTCTCTTAAATCTGCTCCAAAACCAAGCTTTTCATTTGCCTCAACTGTATCATATCCTTCTTCTTGGAGCTTATAGGCTTTCAATTTGTTTAAGAGTCCTATTCCGCGGCCTTCCTGGCGCATGTATAATAGGACGCCATTGCCCTCTTGATTGATCTGAGCCAAAGCTGCATGCAATTGCGGTCCGCAATCACAACGGTATGAACCGAAGACATCCCCTGTTAAACATTCAGAATGAACCCGGACAAGAACAGGTTTTTCAGGATCAATTTCACCTTTTACTAATGCCACATGCTCTTTAAGATCGACAAGATTCGAATATCCTACCGCTTTGAAGGTTCCGAATTCTGTTGGCAAGTTAATTTCCACTTCACGTTTGACTAGTTTGTCTTTTCTGTTGCGATATTCAATTAGGTCTTTAATTGTGATCATTTTTACATTTAAATCATCGGCGATTTTACGCAATTGCGGGACACGGGCCATCGTCCCGTCTTCGTTCATGATCTCGCAAATAACTCCTGCCGGCTTCGCTCCACATAATCTGGCTAAATCTACCGCTGCTTCTGTATGTCCTGTTCTTCTTAGTACTCCTCCTTTTTTCGCAACTAACGGAAAAATATGACCAGGTCTTTTAAAATCATCCGGCTTTGACTCGGGATCGAGTAAGCTTAATACTGTTGCCGAACGTTCAAAAGCAGATATTCCCGTTGTAGAATACTTATGATCAATGCTTACGGTAAAAGCTGTACCATGCGGATCAGTGTTTTTCGATACCATCGGGAATAAATCAAGCTTTTGAGCCAATTCTTCCTCAATGGGAATGCATATTAAACCTCTGCCGTGGGTCGCCATCAAATTAATCACATCCGGCGTAGACTTTTCCGCTAAAGCAATAAAGTCACCTTCGTTTTCCCGGTCTTCGTCATCACAAACGATTACAACTTTCCCTTCCTTTAAATCATTAAGTGCTTCTTCAATTGTATTAAACACGCCACATCTCTCCTTCCAATTTGGACAACTTTTTTAAGACTCAGTCCTTAGGCAATGTATCAATTTTAGGCAAACCCATTATCTTGTAAAAATTGTGCAGTGATCCCCGATGCATTCTTTTTGTTAGTTTTTCCTAAAACACCAGTTAGAAAATGGCCGACATATTTTCCTATCATATCGCATTCTAAATTGACAATATCACCTTGTCCTTTTAATCCTAAAATCGATTCAGTCAATGTGTGGGGAATAAGAGATAAAGTGAGACTATTTTCTGTCACTCCAAAAACAGTGAGGCTTGTCCCGTCTACGGCAATCGATCCCTTTAAAATGACGTATTTTACTATTTCCTGATCAGCTTCTATTTCATAATAAATCGCATTTTCAAATTGCTTTTTACTTTTTATGACCCCTGTCCCATCAATGTGTCCGGATACAAAATGGCCGCCAAATCTGCCGCCGGCAGCCATAGCTCTTTCCAGATTTACTTTAGAGCCGCGTTTAACATCATTTAAACTTGTAGCTTTAACAGTCTCCGGCATGACATCCACTGTAAAATGGGTCGTTGAAAATGAAGTAACTGTTAGGCAAACACCATTAACGGCAATACTATCCCCGAGATGGACATCACTGAGAATTTTCTTAGCTTCAATAGTGAGCACAAAAGATTCACCGGTCCGCGAGATAGTTGAAACCAATCCTATTTCTTCAATAATTCCTGTGAACATGATATTGTTCTTCTCCTTAAATAGGTTCAGCAATGATTCTGATATCATTACCAACCAGCTCTACTTCTTTAAAAGTTAGCTGCACTGTGTCAGCTATTTTTTCAATCCCTTCTCCGCCGAAGGATGCAGGAGCGAGTTTGCCGCCAATTAATTTCGGTGCAATGTAGGCAATGACTTGTTGAAAAGCCCGATCCTTTAGAAAACTTCCATGGACTTCTGAGCCGCCTTCAACAAATAACGAGGTAATACCTTTTTCTCCAAATACCTTTAACATTTCCGGAATGCTAATATTCGGACTTGCCATTTTTACTATTTCAATTCCTAAATTTCTAAACTCTGATTCAAGTTTAGGATTCACTTCTGAACCTGTTACAATCCATGTTGGCGATTGTTGATCTGTTATTACGTTTGCATCGATGGGTATTTTTAAATGGGTGTCAAGGATGATTCTAATTGGATTTTTCCCACCTGATGTGAGCCTGGTTGTCAATGTAGGATCATCCTTAATTACTGTATTTGCACCAACCAAAATTGCGTCATGCCAGTGACGGAACTGATGAACATCGTTTCTGGCGGACTCTCCGGTTATCCATTTACTTTCACCTGTGACAGTTGCGATTTTCCCATCTAAGCTTATTGCTGTTTTTAATGTGACATATGGCAAGCCTGTTCGTATGTTGTAAAAAAAGACTTTGTTTAGCTCAAGTGCTTCATGTTGGAGTAATCCTACTTCTACCTCGACACCCGAATTTTTCAATCGTTCAATACCTCTTCCGGCTACTTGAGGGTTCGGATCAGTTGTTGCGATAAAAACTTTTTTTATCCCTGTTCTTATAACCAAGTCCGAGCAGGGAGGTGTTTTACCAAAATGGCTGCAGGGTTCGAGTGTTACATAAAGAGTTGCATCTTTTGCTTTTTCCCCTGCCATTTGAATGGCATGAACCTCGGCATGCGGTTCGCCGGCTTTCAAATGGGCTCCCATGCCTACAATTTGATTTTCCTTCACCAGTACAGCACCCACTACAGGATTGGGTGAAGTCTGGCCAAGTGCTCCCTTTGCGAGATTTATTGCTAAATTCATATAAAATGTGTCATTCATATTCTTTCCACCTTTTTAAGGTAATAAAAAGGACCCTGAAGACGGTGTACACTTCAGGGTCCTTTAAAAGGCAATGAGAAACTAAGGCTTACAAATAGGTGTATTTTTCACCTATCTCTAATCCTGTTTTTTTCCTTCTCCCATCCAGACTTTAACTGTCGGCCCTGGAATTTCACCAGATCCACCGTTTAACTTAACGAATAGGTTAAACGGGTCACGGACTAAGAAGCGATTGGCTTCATCACCGCCGGTTAGGAATTTCACCTGACCCCGAAGGAATTATTTATTTTATTTATTATTTTGATAATATAATACTAAATGCAAACAGTAAAGGGAAATGCTTTTATTTATCAATTCTCACTTCATTTTATATTTTATATCCTATTTCTAAAAAATTATTTAAGGTATCAACCTTATAATACCGTATATTCCTTTACTGGCAAGTATATATCATAATGTAAATCCCCGGTAGAATTAAGATATTTATGTTCTTCTTTATATATTTCCAAGCTTAAAGCATGTTGATCCAGCTCATAACCATACTCTTTCATCCAGTTGAACATTTGAAGATATGTATTTTCAACTTCCTCAGGCCGTCCTTTATGAGTAGCAAAAACATAATTTTTTCGAGGAATCGTGAAACCCACCATTCCTTCCGGAACTTCTTCAATTTTTTCAACAGGTGTTGTCACATAATAAGTGAACTCTGTTTCCCTGCTATGAAAGGGAGCAATCAATACAGATTCATTTGTTTGATTTGCAACTTCATAAAGACGTTCTTTCATTTTTGTAAATAGACTAGGAATGATGGTCGTCTCTGAATAGGTACCATTCCATGAAATTCCAACTACCTTTAGCTCATTCTTTTCAACCACTTGAACATCCATTCATATTCCCCCTTTTACAACCATCTTATTTCTATTATTCTGGTTTTATCCCTTAAATTCCTGTAAAAAATAGATTTATCAAGAAATGCGGAAGTACTCGTCTTGCATATCTAAATGATTAAAATAATTTTAAAAAGACCGTTCAAAATGAACGGCCTTCAAATAGTTTACATAATTATTTGACTTCTTGCGGAAGTGCTAAACCTAAGCCTTTGGCAATACGCTCACCAAACTCTGCATCAGCCTTATAGAAATTTAGTGTTGCACGCATCTTAATATCTTCTCTTTCCACAGGCTTCATCGCTCCGACGATATTTTCAACTGTACGGGACTTTTCACCCTCGTCCATTAAACGATATAGATCTCCGGCTTGTGTATAATGATCTTCTTGATCATATGAAACCTGTTCAGCTACTCCGGAAACTTGGAAAGGTGTTTGTTTATATTCAGGTGTTTCCTTTGGCCCGCCAAAGCTGTTTGGCTCGTAATAAACAGAACCGCCGCCATTATTGTCAAAACGCAATTGACCATCACGTTGATAGTTATTTACTTCTACTTTTGGACGGTTAATTGGCAAGGCAGCATGGTTTGCACCAACACGATAGCGATGAGCATCAGAATAGGCGAATATTCGTCCTTGAAGCATTTTATCCGGTGAAGCTTCGACACCCGGTACCATTGTTCCAGGGGAGAAGGTTGCTTGCTCCACTTCAGCAAAATAGTTTTCAGGATTACGGTTTAAAACCATTTGACCTACTTCTATTAATGGATAATCTTTATGTGACCAAACTTTAGTAACATCAAATGGATCAAAGCGATAGGTATTGGCATCTTCTAATGGCATGATTTGTACGAATAGCTTCCATTTAGGGAAGTCGCCTTCTTCAATTGCATTAAATAAATCTTCTGTGTGATAATCCGGGTTTTCACCGGCAATTTTTGCAGCAACATCATTTGTCATATTTTTAACGCCTTGTTCCGTTTTAAAGTGATATTTCACCCAAACTGCCTCTCCTTCAGCGTTAACCCACTTGAAAGTATGGCTGCCATAACCGTTCATATGACGCAGTGTCGCCGGAATACCACGGTCTCCCATTAAGTATGTAACTTGGTGCAAGGATTCAGGTGATAATGACCAGAAATCCCAAATTGCAGTAGGATTCTTCAAATGTGTTTTCGGGTCTCTTTTTTGAGTATGAATGAAATCAGGAAATTTGATTGCATCACGAATAAAGAAGATTGGTGTATTGTTTCCTACGATATCATAGTTTCCTTCTTCGGTATAAAACTTAACAGCAAAGCCGCGCGGGTCACGTACAGTATCGGCTGATCCCAACTCACCGGCAACAGTAGAGAAGCGGATGAACAGCGGAGTCCGCTTGCCAACACCGTTAAAGACTTTTGCCTTTGTGTATTTTGATAAATCATTTGTTACTTCAAAATAGCCATGAGCACCCGCACCTTTAGCATGAACAACACGTTCAGGTACACGTTCACGATTAAAATGAGCCAATTTTTCAATTAAATGGAAGTCTTGAAGTAATGTTGGTCCACGGGAACCGGCAGTCATGGAATTTTGATTGTCTCCGACAGGAGCTCCGTGACTGGTTGTTAAATGCTTGTTTTCATTTGTCATTTGATCACCTCTTAAACTATTTTTCTAACATTAAGTAAATTATAATATAAATATATTTAAAATCAATACTTATTTAGAATTATTTTAAATAAATATTGATTTTAGATAACTATTTCTTCCTATTTCAAAAATGGATGCACTTATTTAGAAATGTTTAAGAAGAATTATCTATATTTATACTAACACCTTTCATTATTGATAGGAAATTTAAAAGATTCGGAAAAATCGGAATTTATATACATTTTCCGACAATTTTCATTTAATTTCCTCAATAAATCTACTCACTCTGAGCCTTGGCCTATTAGTATTCTGCAGAAAAATAGCTTATACTGTAGATATGTTATCAAATTGTTAGGAGGATTTTTATGACAGAAGCAAATGAAGAAGTAGCCAAAAAGAAAATGAATCTCCAAGATGCAATTAAAAAGCAGCTTGAAAATAAAAAAAAGCAAAATGCTTCCGGTAATTCGATATCAAATAATGCCCATTCATCGAAAAAAATGAAAAGTCAGCAAACGAAAAAGGTAAGTAATTCCCGTCGAAAAATGGGTGTATAAAAAGTGAACAACGTAGAAAAGAAATAATTCCAAAAAGGTATTTATTTTCAGAATTCACACCATACTATTAGTAACCATTTTACTTTTCACATATTTAGAAGGCAGACTTTATATATAGTTTGCCTTTTTTTTGGTACAAAAAAACAGACTCCTTGAATTGGAGCCTGTTTTATCTCGAAGGTAAATTATGCTTTACGAACGTTAACCGCTTGTGGTCCACGTTGACCATTTTCGATTTCAAACGTTACTTCTTGACCTTCATCTAAAGTTTTGTACCCTTCGCTCTGAATGGCAGAGAAGTGAACGAATACATCTTCGCCACCTTCACGCTCAATAAACCCAAAGCCTTTTTCACTGTTAAACCATTTTACTTTACCATGTTCCAATTTGAAATCCTCCTAGCATGTAACTATACATGAAATTGCAATTTATACTTGCCCAATTATTTTTACCAAGAAATATTTTTTTAATACCTAATATCATAAAAATCATATCTTCTTTTTTAAGTAAATATAAAATTTCTTATTATGTATCTGAATTTTTACGAATGTACTTTACTAATTTGAAGTTACTCAGTTTTTTAATACCCACTTACGGATTGCTTTTGCAACCCCGTCCTCATTATTCGTTGCAGTTACCCAGTTTGCCTCTTCCTTGACAACTTCCTGGGCATTACCCATGGCTACACCTAATCCCGCTTCCTTAATCATCGCCATATCATTTAGACTGTCCCCAACTGCCATAACATTTTTCATATCAATGCCAAGCCTGCTGCAAACGATTTTAAGTCCATTTGCTTTGTTGATTCCAATTGGGTTTACTTCAATATTTTTTAAAGTGGAATTGCTAAGTTCAAATTCTCCTTTTCCCTGAAGCTCCATCAAAATAAGCTCTCTGACATCATCATCATCAATATCAAACCCAAATTTCAGCCATTCCCGGTCATGGATATCCTCTGGCATTTCATCAAACCACATTTTGTCAGTGCTGATTGCCCAAAATTTTGTTTTATGCTGCTGGGATAACTCCCACATCCATTGAATAAACTCAGATTTCATCACATTTCTTTCAACAAGCTCCCTTTTTTCATCCCATATCTCACTCCCATTAACCGTTACTAAATAAGAAGTTAACTCTAGTGATTCGGCATGTTCACCGCAGCTCATTATGGAACGCCCCGTGCTAAGAACTACATATATTCCTCTTTCCTGTGCTTCTTTAATAGCCTTACGATTACCGTCCGAAATCCGGTGATCGTCAGTAAATAATGTCCCGTCCATATCCAGCGCAATTAATTTGATTACATTATCGTTTAGAAAATTGTCCATGAGTATTTACTAACTCCCATCATTTTTCTTTTAAGATTAACATTTCCTATATTAACTAATCAAAAAAGATGGCTTATTTTTACATAATATTAATAAACGGTGACCATGGTTTTCCTTTTGAATTCCTTTTCATTATCCCATTTTTATTCAAAATCAGACAAATATAACCATTCCGTGTAATAAATTCGTTCCATTTCCATTATTTAATACTTTCATAGGACTGAATTTCCATCGTTTTCCTTTTTTAGGATTATAAAACCTTAACAAATTTGTCACAATTATTTTCAAAAACCTATATTATCATCATCTACATGTTGTTAATATAGGTTTTGGGAAGAAAAATTCTAATTTTAATTGTGAACATCCATATAAAAATTGTTCACATGTTTTAAGAATTATAGTATTATAGTCTGGTCGAATTTGTGAACGAATTCACGAACAATTATGGTAAAAAACAAACATTTTTAAAGGAGAGGAGCAGGAGAAATGTCCAAAAAGGGCTTTTTAATTCCACTATTAGCATTATTACCTGTTTTACTTTTAAGCGGCTGCGATACCCATATGGTCGTATTTGAACCGAAAGGACCTGCTGCAAGAGAAATACTTCATTTGATTAACTGGTCATTAGTCTTCATGGCACTTGTTGTTGTAGTGGTATTTGGTCTATTTGGTTATATTGTATGGAAATACCGCGCGACACCGGAAAATAAAAATTATGAGCCGCCTGAAGAGCATGGCAGCACCAAATTGGAAATCATCTGGACTGTCATTCCAATTATTATTGTTATTGCCTTAACCATTCCGACAGTTAAATCGATTTACAATTTAGAAAAGGTTCCTGCAGGTTATGAAAATAAGAAACCGATAACCATTAATGTTACTTCCGCGGATTGGAAATGGATTTTCAGTTATCCGGAGCAAGGAATTGAAACAGTTAACTATCTTAATATACCTGTCGGCACCCCGGTTAAATTCAAGTTAACCTCTGCCGGAACAATGAATTCATTTTGGATCCCTGCATTAGGCGGTCAAAAATATACAATGGCGAAAATGGAAACACAATTATATCTTGTTGCCGATCAAACCGGTGAGTATATCGGCAGAAATACTAACTTTAACGGAAAAGGCTATGCCGGAATGGAATTCACGGTTGAAGCTCAATCACCGCAAGCATTTTCGAAATGGGTTAAAGATGTAAAGGGCAAGGCACCAAAGCTAACAGAAAAGAGCTATATCAACCTTTTGAAGCCTTCAAATCTTGGCAGGGAAACATTTTCAAATACTCATCTAGCGTTTGTAAACCATGCTGACATGAATTCGAAAACCTATACATTCCCTGAATTGTACAAAAACCATGACTATCCCGGTCAAATTTTTAAAGAGCCGGATAACCAAAATCATAGCATGAAGATGGACGGTCAGGCTGAAGGTAAATCTATGGATATGAGCAAAATGAATATGAAAAACATGGATATGAGCGGAAAATCAACTGGAGGTGAAAACAATGGGAATTAAATGGGATAAGATTTTAATTACTGGCGACCCTCTAATCTTAGGATCACAAATTGCTATTCTTTTAACGATGATTGGTGTCGTTGTTGGGGTAACTGTTTTAAAAAAATGGAAGTATCTTTGGACAGAATGGTTTACAACCGTTGATCATAAACGAATTGGTATTATGTATATTCTCGTTGGTGTATTAATGTTTTTCCGCGGTGGAATCGACGGGCTATTGATGAAAGCTCAAACGGCAACGCCGAATGAAAAGTTCTTAGATGCACAGCATTATAACGAAGTATTTACGACACATGGTGTCATTATGATTTTGTTCATGGCGATGCCATTCTTAATTGGTTTAATGAACGTAGTCGTACCATTACAAATTGGTGCACGAGATGTAGCCTTTCCACAATTAAATGCTGTTAGCTTTTGGCTAACATTTGCAGGGGCTATGCTGTTTAATATTTCATTTGTCATCGGTGGTTCGCCTGATGCGGGTTGGACTGCATACTTCCCTCTTGCCGGAAAGGAATTTACACCGGGGATTGGGAATAACTTTTACGCTGTCGCGATTCAGATAGCCGGGATTGGTACTTTAATGACTGGGATCAACTTTATCGTAACGGTTTTAAAAATGAGAGCACCAGGCATGACATTGATGAAAATGCCAATGTTCACTTGGACTTCTTTTATTGCATCAGTCATTATTTGGGCATCATTCCCTATCTTTACGGTCGCCCTTGCTCTAATGACTTTTGACCGTATTTTTGGAACACACTTCTTTACTGTCGGCGGCGACGGTAACCCTATGATGTGGGCAAACCTGTTCTGGCTATGGGGCCATCCGGAAGTTTATATCGTTGTTCTCCCGGCGTTTGGAATGTTTTCTGAGGTTATTTCTACCTTCTCCCGTAAAATGCTTTACGGATACAAATCAATGGTATTCTCCATTGTTGGAATTGCGTTTTTAAGTATGCTTGTCTGGGTTCACCACTTCTTTACAATGGGTGCCGGACCTGCAGTAAACTCTATTTTCTCAATTACAACCATGATGATTGCAATACCTACGGGTGTAAAAATATTCAACTGGCTATTTACAATGCGTAAAGGACGAATACAATTTACAACAGCGATGCTGTGGGCACTTGCCTTTGTCCCTTGCTTTATCATCGGTGGTGTTACAGGGGTAATGTTGGCTATGGGTGCAGCGGATTATCAATATCATAACTCCCTATTCCTAGTTGCTCACTTCCACTATGTATTAATACCAGGTGTTGTTTTCGCTGTATTCGCAGGACTTTACTACTGGTGGCCAAAAATGTTTGGACATATGCTTAATGAAAAACTTGGAAAACTTCATTTCTGGTTCTTTGTAATTGGTTTCAACATGACGTTCTTACCAATGTTCTTCCTTGGTTTAAACGGAGCGATACGACGTTCTTATACCTACTCCGCTGAAACCGGATTTGGTCCATTAATGCTTTTATCTGCTATTGGTGCCGGAATTCTGGCTATTGGCTTTGGTTTCTTGTGTTATAACATTTATTGGAGCGCTCGTTATGCAGACCGTAATATTTCAAGCGATCCATGGGATGCAAGAACACTTGAATGGGCAACTGCTTCACCGGTGCAATTCTACAATTTTGCCAAAGTACCTGAAGTGAAATCAATTGATGCTTTCTGGTATATGAAGAAGCATAATGAAGGATTAGAATTAAACGAAGATGAGCTTGAAGAAATTCACATGCCTAACAATTCCGGACTTCCATTTGTTATGGCTGTAGTAATGGGCATTGCCGGTTTCTTCTTAATATTCGAATGGAAAATTGCCGCTCTTGTTGCCCTTCTTGGCATCTTCGCGTGCTTGATTGCCCGTTCCTTCGATTCTAAGGATGGATTCCATGTGCATATAGATGAAATTCAACGAACTGAGAAAGCATGGAGACAAGTAGATAAAGAGGTGAAAAATCATGTCAGCTAATGTGAATACAGCATTGCCACTCGAATATCAAACCGAGCAAAGTCGGATGAATATCTTTGGTTTTTGGGTTTTCTTAGGTGCGGAGATTATTCTTTTTGCAACACTCTTTGCTACGTATGCGGTGTTAAATCATCGATTCGCCGGCGGCCCTACTCCACATGATTTATTTGAAATTAAAGGTGTAATGATTGAGACAATCCTTTTGTTAACAAGTAGTTTTACCTGTGGGTTAGCTATTTTTGAAATGCACCGCCATAACAAAAAAGGCCTATTAGCCTGGATGGTTATTACTCTTTTACTTGGTGCAGGCTTTGTCGGAATGGAAATTAGCGAATTTATCAACTATGTTCATGACGGTGCAACGATGCAAACAAGTGCATTCCTTTCAGGCTTCTTTGTCCTGTTAGGAACACATGGCTTGCATGTTAGCATGGGGATTGGCTGGGCGATTATGGTGATGATCCAGATTGCTAAAAGAGGATTGAATCCCGTTACTGCTCGAAAAGCTTTTATTATCGGTTTATACTGGCACTTCCTTGATGTTGTTTGGATCTTTATCTTCACATTTGTCTATTTAAAAGGGATGGTGTCTTGATATGGATAAACATTCACACGGTACACCAATGACACAGGTATTCGGATTTGTTTTATCATTAGTATTAACCTTCGCAGCTCTATTCGTTGCATTAAAGACATCAATGTCATTTAACGTGATTATGTGGATCATTGGTATCCTTGCAGTCGTTCAAGCCGGTCTTCAGCTCTTTATGTTCATGCATTTAAGAGACGGTGAAGACAGTAAAGCCCAAACCATTAACGTTTTATACGGAGTATTCATCGCAGTCGTAACGGTTGCAGGCTCCATTTGGGTTATGTCGTTTGGCGGTATGTAATAAGAAAAGCCCAAGCGCCCCGTTTAGCGGCGTATGGACTGGAGCGCTTCGACTGAGATAAAGGAAACACGGAGCTCAAGTCGATTCGATGTTGACTTATCGTAGGGAGAAGAGCGAAGTCCACTGGGCGCTGGAGCTAGACAATTCTCAAAGTCAAAAATTTATACTTTCTTATACTTTAAAAAAATCCGGTCCCCTCTTTTGAGGCGGACCGGATTTTTTTATTATTCATGACTAATCCTACATCTTTTTGGGGACATTAATTAATTGACGAAAACATAAAGGATGTAGAATATAAATGATGACAAAAATAAACTCTTTACTCAATGATACTTCGTATCTTCTTTTTAGCATGATTGGAGGTCTGATTCTTTCATTTTCGGGAATTCCCATTGCGTGGATGATGGGTAGCTTATTATTTGCCGGACTATTATCCTCACTGCCTCCAAAATGGATAACTGTTCAAATGAAGATTAATGGCATTCATCCGTATTGGAGGCAAATTGGACAAACTCTTTTAGGAATTGAGTTAGGGAGGAATTTCAGTGGTTCAATCATTGATACTTTTGAGGATTACTTTCTCATTATTATTGTCATGGTGATTTCCTCAATTACGATTGCATTTCTTTCAGGAATCCTTTTATGGCGTTTTAGTAAAGTAAATATGATAACCAGCCTTTTAGGAACAACGCCCGGAGGTATTTCTGCAATGCCATCCATTGCTGAGGAAGTGGGTGCAAATGCCTTTATCGTAAATATTATTCAAACTCTTCGTATTTTACTAGTTATTGGGGTAATACCATTCGTTGCCGGTGCCTTTAATTCTGCAACTGGAGGTAATGCGTTAGAAAACCATCCGATGCCTTTAGCACATCAGTCATTACGCTTTACAGAACTACTGATCATTGGCGCATTAAGTGGAGCGCTTGTAAGCAAAAGATTCAAGATGCCTGTTCCATGGCTTGTGGGAAGTATGCTTGGGGCAGCAATTGTTCAATTGCTCTTCCCTCTTCTATTTGGACAAACCGACACAGCTTTTTGGCCTCATGAATTCATTTTTCTTGCGCAAATATTAATTGGAACGAGTATTGGTTCACGTATAAATAAGAATATGTTTAAAGGATTAGGCAGAATTATTGGAGTTGGATTAGTAAGTTCCCTTTGCCTGGTAATCTCTATGCTTCTTTTCTCCTTCCTAATCGCAGATATAACCCATATTCCGCTTGTAACTTGCATTCTCGCCTTCGCACCGGGAGGGGTGGCTGAAATGGCCACGGCTGCGATTGCCCTTCATGCAGATTCTACCTTTGTGGTAGCTGTTCAATCATTAAGATTAATTACTATCATTATCCTATTGCCACCATTATTCCGCTTCATCAACAACCACGAACCGATTCATTCAATACAATTCAGAAAGTAAGAACAAAAGGCGAAAGCGCCCCGTTAGCGAAGTCCACTAGCCGCTAGGCGCTGGAGCTGGATTCAGATAACTTTTTCAAGTTATCCACACCAAATTATTTTGTAGTTTCCTAAAAGATAAAAAAGAAATAGAGTGAAATCTCTTTCTTTTTTTAAATATACACTGCAAATGGATATCAGTTATTTATTGTTTTTCTTTTTGCTCCTCACTAATTGATACCCAATAAAAGATACATATAATGGGATCGCCACATAAATAAAATAAGGAAATCTATGGTGCTCTTTACGAAAGACAATATAAATCGCATAACCTAAAAAGGCGGTTATAAGAATTCCATATTTCGGAAGCGGAATTTCCTTCATGCTTGGAATTTTCACTTTACTGACCATTAAAAAGCAGATAACAAAAAAGGCTATCGGGAGTATGATATGCGGCATTCTGCCATGAAAAAATGTTAAAAAAGTTAATAAGCCTCCACCGGCAGTGATGGGAACTCCAGTAAAATAATGAAGAGAAGATTTCACTGCATTAATGTTAAATCGTGCTAAACGATAAGCACCGAATAAGGGAAAGAGTCCGGCAATGGCCATTCCAGCTACACCGAATTTTGAAAAATAGGAGTAATAAGCCATCATAGCAGGTGCAACCCCAAAGGTAACAATATCCGCAAGCGAATCCAGTTCTTTACCAAGCTCACTTTCCACATGAAGCATCCTGGCAATCCGACCATCCATACTATCAAGCATCATCCCAATTAATATTAGAATGGCCGCATTCTTGTAATCCCCTAAAGCAGAATACATCACAGACAAAAACCCAAAAAATAAATTTAAAAGCGTAAAAAGGTTAGGAATACTTTTCTTTATAATATGTATCACTCCAATTTTCATAAGGGCGGATCGTTCAGTTCTTTTATGTAACCAACCATCATTCACCATGTTTTTATTTCTTATTATATCGTTTTTCTTTATAAAACTGGAAAACCCAAATAGCTATTGCCAGCCAAAATCCACTTGCAAAATAACCGCCAATAATATCGCTTGGATAATGAACTCCAAGATAAATCCTGCTAATTCCAATCGCTAAAATCATTAAGATGCTCAAGAATAGTAATATGCTTCTACCCAATTTACTAGGAATATGCCGCCAAAGTAAAAAAGAAATAATAACATATACAGTAAATGCATTCATAGCATGACCGCTCGGAAAGCTGTATCCTGATACATCGATCAGCCTATGTAAATTAGGACGTACCCTATGAAAAATACTTTTTAACACTTGATTGATAACAGCAGAGCCGGCTACTGCAGCAATAAATAAAATGAGTTCTAAGCGATGATGTAATACTTTATAAAGGAAAACTAAAAGTAATACGCTAAGAATGATGACAAAAGGTGCAGAGCCAATAAAGGTAAAAAATTTCATCAAACTAGTTAGCATCGGAGATTCACGGCCTTGAATACTTGCTATTACGCTGCTATCAAAAGTGATAATTCTATGGTCACTGATTAACAGCGAAATAAAACTAAAACCTATTATGCATACAAGAGTTATCATGAATGCACTAAAAAGGTTCATTTTTAAATTCATAATCAAAATCCTTTCAAGCTGAAAACTTATCCACTATAAAACTTACCATAAAATCGAATCATATGACAAAAAAAACGAAAAATCATTTAGAAGACAAACTTTTTTTCAAAAAAAAGCGGTTGACTGTAAATAAAAGAGTCAGCCGCTTACTATTTATTCCATTCTATAGCTAGTTTGAATCGGTGTTTAATACGACAGATTCTTTTTTAGAAAAGACAAACCATTTTTGTCCTAAATAATTCAAAATAGTATAAAGCCCGGTTCCTACGAGTACAGAAAGATCAGTTTTCAGATTGGCATCGATAAAATTGCTACCTTTCAGCACCCCTATCACAATATTTTTTGCAAGATCATAGGAAATAAAGTAACAGCATAAGATGACTGTGATAAAGCGAACCGCACTTTTAGCCATCGAGCCTTGGCTTTTAAACGTGAAGCTTCGGTTTAAAAAGAAACTTACAATCGCACCAACGGAATTTCCCAGAAATGTGGACAGCCAATAGGAAAAGTGAACAGCATGCAAAAGAAGATACATCACCGACAACCCAACGATGGTATTGGCAATCCCGACAATAATAAAACGAACAAACGAATTTTTCATACCGACACCTACTGATGGACAGCATTCTTTTGAGGCTGTTCTTTGTATTGAAATGAATATAAATCTTTTTCAATTGCATATCTTGGACGTCTTTTTACTTCTTGATAGATTTTCCCTATATACTCTCCAATAATACCAATGCCCATTAGTTGTAGCCCGCCCACAAACCAAATGGAAATGATCAATGAGGTCCAGCCGGAGGCTGTATGCCCTAATATTTCCTCAGTAAGGGCGTATCCACCGGCAATGAGGCTGACTACTAAAGAAAGGAACCCTATCAAAGTAACCAAGCGAATCGGTGCAACACTAAAAGATGTAATTCCATCAAAAGCAAACTCAAGCATTTTCTTTAAAGGGTATTTAGATTCCCCTGCCAGCCTTTCTTTTCGGTTATAATACACTTCTGTTGAACGAAATCCTACTAAAGGAACAAGACCGCGCAAAAACAAATTTGTCTCTTTGTATTTAAATAATTCTTCAAGTGCCCGTTTACTCATTAAGCGGAAGTCAGCATGATTTGGTACTAATTTGATTCCTATTTTCCCCATAAAGCTATAAAAGCCTGAAGCAGTCGTCCTCTTAAAATATGTGTCTGTTTCCCTGCTGCCCCTTACGCCGTAGACAATATCGAAGCCTTCCCAGTATTTTTCTACAAAGGTTGGAATAACGCGGATATCATCCTGCAAATCAGCATCAATCGAGATCACACAATCGGATTGCTTTGCCGCAACTTCAAGACCTGCTATGAGAGCATTTTGATGTCCTACATTTTTAGCTAATTTTAGCCCTTTTACAAAAGAGCTTTTTTCACTTTCCATTTCGATTAAATCCCAGGTCCGATCTTTACTGCCATCGTCCACAAAAAGGATGGAACTTTCCTTCGAGATGAGTGCTTCATTCATTATATCTTTAAGTAAGTTGGATAATTGTGAAGTGGTCTCTTGTAGAACCTCTTCTTCATTAAAACATGGAACTACAATTGTTAACACAGGTCTATTCATATGGAACGACTCCTTTAACAGGTTTATTTTACTTGGTAAAGGTAAATTCTCCAGGCAGAATCTTTTTGGTCGAATGCCTTTTTAAATTCCAGACCATTTTCCTCGGCATTGATTATAGGAACTGCTGAGAAGATATATTGTCCTCCCATGCTTTTAAATACCTTTGTATTAAGTTGTAAATGGTGAATCTTTACCTTTGATGTCTTTTTAATCTCATAATTTTTACCAAGTTCTGCGACAAAAATGTAACATCGTCCGCCCCATTGATCAAAATACTTCTTCAATGTGGGACTTTTATCTAATTCTTTTGCAATGATTTTTCTAAATTCATGTTTATATGATAAGGGATAGAAATTATTATACGTATCCAATGTGTAAAACCCATTGTATTGGGCAATTGCCGGATGCAATCCAATACTTGCCACCCGATAGCTGTTTTTTGGTTTACCGATATAGTTTGCAATATCACTAAATTGCTTTGTTGCATAAAATTGTTTAAATGTGGGTGATTTTGCATCCCGATAATAAATCTCATTATTAGCAAAAACAAGTACAATAAGTTGAAGAATTAAGCAAACTTTAACGAAATTTTTCCAGCCCTTACCAATTCGCCATAGAATATAAGAGCCAACAGCAAACATCAAATAAATGATCATCGGCCTTAGAAAATGAAACCTGGCAAAATTGAATGTATTTAAAAAAGGAAATCGTTCTTTTATTGGCGCCCATCCTTTATAGAACCAAAAAGCATACCAAACAGATAGCACAAAATTCAGGATAAATAAAGAAAGATATCTTTTTTCTATCCACCCTTTCTTCCTATACTTTAATGCAAAAATGGCGATAAAGGATAGTGGGACAATGATCAGTGTATGAAGGGTCATTACATGTGTATGTCCAAAAAAGTAATTTTTAAACACTAATTTAACCGTTCCCCAAAGCCTAAGAGTAGATTCAAAAAATTCATTCCTATTTGTTGGTGCTTCAGGGAATACTAAAGAGTAAACTAATCGATACTCTATTAAAAGGAAAATGAAGGTCATTAAAGAAATGCTGCCAAAAAAAACCCAATTATATTTCTTTTTAACCAGTAAGTCTCTTAACCATAATAGTCCCATTGCGACTAAAAAGAAGAAAAATCCTAATACAAAGCTTGAATAAAGGGGAAGTAAAATGAGTGTTACCCACTCTTTCCATTTATATTTTCCTTCCCTAATATTCAAGAAAGCCCACAGTGCAAGTGGCATTCCCAAAGTACTTAACATCCCTGACGGCCAAAATGGAGTTAAGGCAAACGCTAATGAAACCCATACTCTGATTGGGTAAGCATCTTCAGATTTGACAAAGTGATTCTTTAGCAGCAAGTACATTCCTATAAAGGCAAATATTCTTGTTATTGTTTGACTTATTGAAAAGGCAAGCATGGATGGCAACAAGGTATGTAACCACTCTATCCCGCTGAATTCTGTTCCAAATGTATTTCGTGCCAGCTGGCCATTGATGATTTGCGGGATTACAGAATTTACGCTGCCAAATAATTGACCGCTATCCTTTAACACTTTATACCAAGCGATGTTTGAATCCAGATTATCGTGTACCCGAATATGAGCATTTTCCCCAAGGATAAAAAGTGGAGAAACAAAAATAACCAATAAAATGGAGGCTAACCATAAATGCCTTTTTTCATTATTCCAAGATTTCCAGATAATTTTCATTTGTACACCACTCGATATTCGTTAAATTAACTAAAAAAATTTTCCCCATAAAATTGAATGGTACCAATACATTATTGGTACCTTAAAACCTTTTTATAAGGGTGGATGATGGATTTTTTCAAAATCTGATGTAATTTTAAACCGACATTTCATCAATTCTTACACATGTATAGCTTTTCGCAGTCATTTCTTTTATTACATCATGCAGGGCGTTGATTGTATTCATTGGAGCATCTTTATCCGCTCCCAATGTATCTCCGCTATCATGCAAGAGAATGACATCACCATTTTTGATTTTATTGAGAAGTCTCTTCCTTACTTTTTCACTTCCGCCTTTACTTTTCCAGTCCTCTGCCATTACCGACCAAAGAATAATATTATAAGGTTTAATCACGAAAAAATCAAATAGATTTAATAATCCCCATGGCGGCCTGTAATAAATTGGTCTAACACCGGTAATTTCTTCTACGATAGAAGCGCTATGATCCAATTCACGTCGAATGGTCCAAGGAAACATCGTCCAATTGGATCGATGGATATAATTGTGAAGTCCGATTAAATGTCCTTCATTATGCATTCGAAGGATCAATTCAGGATTTTTTTCTGCCTTTGACCCCAAGACAAAAAAAGAAGCTTTAATATTGTGTTTCTTCAATAAATCTAAAAGTGGAGGGGTATACTTCGGATCCGGTCCATCATCAAAGGTAAAGGCAATTTTTGAAGGATCGTCACTGCGTCGAAATATCCTCTTCGTAAATACAAACGAAAGGAGATAAGGTATAATCGTATAAATTATATACAATAAAACAAGTCCTTCTATAATTTTAAACATTATTTATATCCACCTCAATAATATCCGTCCAACCTTAACAAAGGATTAACAAAACATTTACATTACTTACATACTTTGTTTCATTTTCATTGGTAAAAACTCATGGTTTTGTTCTTTCTTCGGGTCGAATGTACGAATAATTACATCAAGAGCATCAATTGATGACGTCTTGGCCTGATATTGCCTGGATCTTTGTTTCATGAAACCTAAAAGTTTTGAGTCTTTCATGACACTTTGAATTTTATTAATTAAATCACGATCATTTTCAGCCAAGACAGCTAAACCGGTTTCCAACAAATAATTTGCATTATCCTCTTCTTGTCCTGGAAGTGGATTGAAAATAAATATTGGCAGTTCCATAGCTAATGCTTCCGAAGTCGTTACCCCTCCCGGCTTTGAAATCATTAGATCGGAAATTGCCATTAATTCATGGACATTTTCGCAATATCCAAGAAGGAGAATTTCATGTTTCGAGCCCTTAAGCTCCTCCTCTAATTGTTTGTGTAATTTCTTATTCCGTCCGCAAATGATAATTAATTGCATGGATGTTGAAATGGATTCCAGGGCTCGAAAGGTCGATAATCCTTTCCCGAAAAAACCGTCTCCCCCACCCATAATTAATATCGTGAATTTTTTTGAATCAAGTCCATATTTTTTCGCTAACATCTCGCGAGAATGATGCTGCATGAATTTTCTGCGAATGGGAATTCCGGTATATTTAATTTTAAAACTCTCGATACCGAGCGCAATTAGTCGGTCGCGTACTTGTTTAGAACCCACAACGTATTGGTCAGTATATGGATGAATCCAATAAGAATGATCGGTATAATCGGTAATAATCGTAACAGCAGGGATATCAACTAACCCTTGCTCTTTCAATTGTGAGATAATTCCTGCTGCAAAGGGATAAGTACTAACAACAACCGATGGTTTCAACTCTTGTAAAATCTCAAGCAATGAGCGCATACCAAGTGAAAAAAGAGCATTTAATTTGATTGAAAAGGAGCTCTTTTCACGTGTTTTCTTATATATATAGCTATACAGCTGCGGAAACTTTTTAAGGCTTCGTTTATATACATAATTGCTAATCGGATATAGATATGGATGGATCCATTCCATAATATCTACAATAATGGGTTCTGCGTCTGGAAGAGTATAATCAACGGCTTCACTTATTGCTTTTGCCACTTGTTTATGTCCATCCCCATATGTGGCTGAAAGAATAAGAATTTTATCCTTTTCTTTAAAGTTCATACCTTCATTAACTCCTCATTTGTAGTTTTATGTTTTTGACCTTCACCTTCATTATTTGATCATAAGGCTCTGTAAAACTTGCTGTTGATTTCCGCTCCAGGCACTCGCTTTCCGCGGGCGGTCGGGAGCCTCCTCGGCGATTTGCGCCTGTGGGGTCTCCCTTGACCTGCTTTTCCCGCAGGACATTGAATAAGCTTCCGCGAATACTTACCGCACGAAGAAAATGCGATAGCATTTTCGAGGAGTCTCGCCTTCCGCTCCAATCAACATAGTGAGCAAAATCAACAATGAGCTTTAACATAGCCTATCATAAAAATGTAAATTATCCATTTCCCTTTTATTACATTGTATTCGTTTTATTCAATATTTTATTTTCTGCTATTTCATACTGTTCAATTAGATAATTTATTGGCCGATTGATAATGTTTAAACGCGGTAAAAATTTATGAGTAGCAAATGCGATCGTTACTCCAATTATCATCCCGCCAGTTACGTCTAATGGGTAATGGACCCCAGTCCATACACGTGAGAATGCAACCCCTGCGGCTAAAATTAACCAAAGCCAGCCATCACGCTTTCTCCAGATCCAAATTGTAGTTGCGATGACAAATGCTGCTGTTGCATGGTCACTTGGGAAGGATGCGTTCTTTGCATGTGAAATTAACAAATGGACATGATGGGCGACGAATGGACGGTCGCGATAAAATACCAGACCAATTACCATATTGATCAACATTGCGACACAAGCAGCTAAAACCGCTTCAACAACCATTTGTCGATTATTAGGCTTCTTATAAAACCAATAAAAAATGATGGCAGCAAAGAATAGATATTCTGCCCTTTGAGCAATTATTTCCATAAAAGAATTTAGAAAGCTGTCACTCACTGCCAAGTGATTGATTGTTTGAAATAGTGAATAATCAAAGTTAGACATCATTAACCTCCAAAAGTTTTTAGTGAATTATTTTTCGTTTTTTTCACTTTTTTTATTTTTCCATTTAAATATGAAATAGCCAATTAGTAAAATGATAGCAATAAAGATAGCAGGACTGACATATGGTTTGGCTGCTTGGTTTATTAGCTCCCACTTTGCTCCTAGGGACATTCCGAGGTATAGAAAGAGTATTGACCAAGGAATAATCGCCAGAATCGTGTATGTGGTAAATTTTAAAAATGACATTCTGGTAATTCCGGCAGGAATCGAAATTGCATGCCTGACAACAGGAATAAAACGAGCCGTAAAAATGACTCCTGTTCCATATTTATTAAACCATTGTTGGGCAACATCAATATGATGCGGACGAATCAGTATATATTTCCCGTATTTATTTAATAACGGTCTGCCGCCATAGCGACCCAACCAATAGAGAATCCATTGAGAAATAATTCCCCCGATAGTCCCAGCAATAATTGCTCCAACGAATGAAATCTTCCCTATTGAAATTAAATACCCGCCATAGGCTAACACAATTTCACTAGGGATAACCTCGACCATTAACCCTAGGGTTATCCCCAGGTAACCAAGACTTGAAAGAAATGTGAAAATCGACTGAACAAAATGTGACATCTACTATCCTACCTTAAGCGTATTTTAAAAATAGAATCTACCCTTTAAATCGGTAACCGGCACCCCAAACTGTCTCGATATATTGTGGATTGGATGGATCCATTTCAATCTTTTCTCTTATTTTTCGGATGTGGACGGTTACTGTTGAAATATCTCCTAGAGAATCTAAACCCCATAAGCGTTCAAACAACTGTTCTTTACTGAAAACATGGTTCGGATGAAGGGCAAAAAAGGTTAAAAGGTCAAACTCCTTTGCAGTAAAGGTTACTTCATGGTTGTTAACAAAAACCCGTCTTGAGCCTTTGTCTATTCGCAACCCCCGAACCATAATCCCGTCGCTTTGGGTTTCTTTCCCGATTAAACGCTGATAACGAGAAATGTGTGCTTTCACTCTTGCTACTAATTCGCTTGGGCTGAATGGTTTCACGATATAATCATCTGCACCCAGTCCCAAGCCGCGAATTTTGTCAATATCCTCTTTTTTGGCGGAGACCATTAGAATCGGGATATCTTTTTCGGTTCGAATTGCTTTGCATATTTGAAAACCATCTATTCCTGGAAGCATCAGATCAAGTAACACTAAATCTACTTCTTCCTTTAATGCTTTGTTTAAACCATCATTCCCTGATAAAGCAATTACCACCGAAAAACCTTCAATTTCTAAATAATCACGTTCAAGTTCGGCAATACTTTTATCATCTTCAATGATTAATATTCTTTTCATGATTCCTCACCTGCTTTTTTCGCAAATTAACGAGTTTTCTTTATCGTAAATAGGATGGTTGTTCCTTGACCTTTTTTGCTTTCTGCCCAAATCGTTCCATGGTGTCCTTCAATAATTCTTTTAGCAATAGACAACCCAAGTCCACTGCCGCCTTTTTCTGTTCCTCTTGCTAAATCAGCACGGTAAAAACGATCAAAAATTAACGGGAGATTTTCTTCATCAATGCCCGGGCCGTTATCCCTCATTTTAAAGAGAACATACGAATCTAATGATGATAAATGAAATGAGAGTTTTTTATTTTCTTTATCAATATATTTCAAGGAATTATCAACAATATTAGTAATAACTCGTTTCAGATGTTCACGGTCACCTGTTATCACATAATCCTCGTCATTTTCAATATTTAGGCTTATTTCAACCTTCATTTCCTCTAAATCAAAACGTAGTTCTTCGACAAAATCCTGGAGGTAATGTTCAAAATTAATCCGTTCAAAATAAAAAGGAAGACGTTGTAGATCTAATTTTGAATATAAAAAGAGTTCATCAATCATCCGGTCTAAATTGATTGATTTTGTATAAATGGTTTGAATATATCGATCCATTTTTTCAGGACTATTTGCTACACCATCGCGAATTCCTTCCACATAGCCTTTGATTGTCGTAATCGGTGTCTTTAAATCATGCGAAATATTCGCAATTAATTCCTTACGATTTTCTTCATAGGCTAATTGTGTTTCGATTGATTCTTTTAACCGTATTCGCATTTCATCAAACCCTTGAGCTAATTGACCCAATTCATCCTTGGACATTGCTTCAATAGGGATATTTAAGTTTCCTTCCTTCATTTGATTTGCAGCCTTTTGCAATTCTCTAATCGGACGGATAATACTCTTTGATACAAAATACGTCAGCAATCCATTTGTTACAATTAATATGAGAATCAAGCCAATAAATAAAATCGGGTAGGAAGAACGGACAAATTTTGCTAGGCTGCTTGCATCTGTAACAAAAAACAATGAACCCTTTGAATTATCAGGATAAAAGAAATCCAGTTTTTTTATCGAAATAAATTGATTGTGATCTCGTTCTAAAGGATCCACTTCACTGTAAAATCCAAAGGCAGGAAGGTCCTCAGCATCCAATCCTTTAACTGAGGATGAGCGATAAAGGATTTTTTTTCCTTTTCGAACTATAAGTGCAGTATTCGACTTTTTTAATTGACTGTCAAGATTTATTAAAAATGTCCGATTTGCAAACTGTCCTGGATTTTTAAGTGATTGCCTCTGCAAGTCAATAAATAATTGATCCTTCTCGGATAGATTTTGTTGGTGCTCCGAAGGCAAATAAATGTTTAGCAGTTCTTTTATATCTCCTCTATATAACAACGCCACTAAAAGGGCAGAAACAACAACGAAAACTATCGGTACTAAGACCATTGCTAGATACGATATTAAAAGTCTTAGACGAATTGACATCTTTTCACTACTTTCCATTTTCATATACTTTCCAGCTAAAACTATCGTAGCCTAAAGTAAATAACATTACACAAAAATCGACATGATTCTTCGTTCTTCCTTTAATTTCAGATCGTCTAGATCGGATACTAAATAAGAATAGACAACCAGCCTAAACATTCTCTTAATGAATTATTAATTATTTATTAAATTTTTTACGGCTCGGTTTTGGATACTTGGATTCATTATAAATAAAAAAAGGAAAAGGCATCGCCCTTCCCATAAGCAAGCTTATAGACCATATACCTCGGAATATTTTTTCTCCAGATATTCTACAAGGTATTCTGCATTTAATTCTTCACCGGTTACTTTAACAATTAATTCATTCGGTGTATAAAGCTTTCCATATTGATGAATATTTTCCTTTAACCAAGCTTGAATTAGATCAAACCTACCATTTTCGATGTGAGTAAAGAAATCAGGGATCTCCTTTTGGATGGTACGCAATATTTGAGCTGCATAAAGATTACCTAAAGAATAGGAAGGAAAATACCCAATACCGCCAAAGGACCAGTGCACATCCTGTAATACTCCTTCAGTATTAGTGTTTGGGGTTATTCCAAGATAATCTTGCATTTTCTGATTCCAAATAGCCGGAAGATCCTTCGCTTCAAAATCACCGGCAATTAACCCTTTTTCAATTTCATAACGAATCATGATGTGCAAATTATAGGTCAATTCATCCGCTTCCACGCGGATAAACGACGGTTTTACCGTATTAACAGCGCGGTAAAACTCCTCTACTGTTACATTTTCAAGCTGATTTGGAAAATATGTTTTCAAATGAGGATAAAAATAATGCCAAAATTCCTTGCTGCGGCCGACCATATTTTCTAAAAATCTTGATTGCGATTCATGAATCCCAAATGAAGCACCGCTTTGCAATACAGATTCCTCAAATTCAGGATTAACATGTTGTTCATAAATTCCATGACCTGCTTCATGAATAGTTCCAAACATCGCCGACCGGACATTATTTTCTATATATCGAGTGGTTAACCGAACATCCCCGGTATTTACCGATTGGGCAAAAGGATGTACCGTTTCATCCAATCGACCTGCTTCCATATCAAAGCCGATGATCGGTAGAATATAGCGATTAAATTCCTTTTGCTTCTCAATTTCAAATGTTTGGGTAAGAATCTCATCAGGGGTTCGTTTACCCGCTTGCTGAATTCTTTCTAAAAGATTCACACTTGCTTCTCTTAATTTTGCAAATAAGGGATCTAGTTTTTTGACCGTTAGACCCGGCTCAAATTCGTCCAACAAGGCATCATATGGATGGTCCTGATAGCCATAAATGTCAGCAAATTTCCGTTTGAAATCAACGATTTTTTCTAGATATGGAAGAAAACGCGCAAAGTCATTGTTTGCTCTTGCTTCTTCCCATGCATCATTTGCTTGTGCCGTTAAGATGGAATATTCCTGAAAAAGATCTGCAGGGATGCTTTTTGATTTTTGATAATATGCTTTATACTCCCGAACCTTCGCTTTCGTGGCAACATCCAATGCTAAATAATTTTCCGGTGATGTCAGTACTGCTAATAGGTCACCCATTTCCTGCGATACCGAAAGCTTAAACAATTCGGTACGTAATGTACCTGAAGCCTTGGCAAATACACTTCGCCCTTTTTTCGGTGCCATGACCTTTTGATCCCAATCGACTAAACCGATTACACTTGAATAATGAGTGATCTTTTTATCTAATTCTTTAAACTGTCCCAATGCCTTTTGAACGGTTGAATCCAATACTTTTTGCTCCATATTTATGTAGACCTCCTAATTCTTTTTCTATAAAGATAGTTGGTTATAAAACTACCCTATCCCATCACTTATTATAGAGTAAGAAATTCAATTATTGAAATAATTCAAAAATTTTTCGATTGACAAAATTCTCAGGAATAAAAAAAGATGTCGATATATACAGCTTTTTAAATGCTAGAACTTTTTAAGGTAAATATTTACATTTATGTAATTCCAAACGTAAAAATAAAAATAATAACTAAATTTCCAGTTTATTAAAGGGACATAATAAAAAAATAGCAATTGGTTTGGTGAAAAGGATGTGTAACGTTTGAAAAAGAAGAAAAATTCTCATTTCCCCATCCGCCTAAATTTACTTTTTTTTAGTATTTTTTTGTTATTTTCTCTGCTTATTTTAAGATTAGGCTTTGTACAGATTGTCTATGGTGAGAATTTCAAACGGGAATTAGAAAGAAAAGAAAATATTACCTTCAATAATCCTGTTCCAAGGGGGAAAATTCTCGACCGTGATTTAAAAATCATCGTGGACAATATACCGAAAAGTGCCATAACATATATGAATTCAGGGGCCAGTCAAAAAGAGATGCTGGAAACTGCTATAAAATTGGCCAAATTAATTGATAAGAAGCCTGACAACGTAACAGAAAGGGACAAGAAGGATTATTGGCTCATCAAATATCCTAAGGTAGCTGATCGCAAAATCACTGAAAAAGAAAAAGCATTATACAATACAAAAAAATTATCGGACAAGGATTTATACAGCCTAAAACTAGATCGGATCTCGAATGAAGAATTAAAACAACTAACTAATAATGACCTCGAAGTGATTGCAATCTACCGGGAATTTATTAGCGGTTATAAACACGAACCGGAAATCGTCAAGAATGACAACGTTTCACAAGAGGAATTTGCCATTGTCAGTGAAAATCTTCAGTCCCTTCCAGGTGTAGATACTACAACCGATTGGGAACGTTGGTACGCTTTTAATAAAACATTAAAGTCAGTTTTAGGTAATGTGACGAACTCTGACGAGGGGCTACCGGCAGATCATCTCAATTATTTTTTGTCAAGGGGTTACAGCCGAAACGATCGAGTTGGCAAAAGCTATCTGGAATGGCAATATGAAGACATCCTGCAAGGCAAAAAATCAAAAATCCAAAATGCCACTGATAAAACCGGCAGTGTTCTAGATACCCAAGTGATTTCAAATGGGCAAAGAGGCAAGGATCTTGTATTAAGTGTGAAAATGGATTTACAAATGGCCGTTGAAAAAATCATTGAAGAAGAGCTATGGGCTGCAAAACGATCTCCTGGAACGTCACTATTGGACCGTGCTTATGTTGTTTTAATGGATCCTCACACCGGCGAAGTATTAACTATGGCAGGAAAGCGAATAGTTCGAAACAATGAAACCGGTAAAAAGGAAATGGAAGATGATGCTCTCGGAACTTTTACCACTTCGTACAATGTTGGATCTACAGTTAAAGGAGCCACCGTACTGACCGGTTATAAAACAGGAGCCATTACTGCGGGTACGGTTTTTGATGATACAGGAATTAAAATTAAAGGAACGCCTCTAAAAAAATCTTATACGTACATGGGGAAATTAAATGAAATAAATGCGTTAAAAAAATCCTCAAATGTCTATATGTTTCATACGGCGATAAGAATTGGGAAAGGGCATTATGAATACGATCAGCCATTAAACTTTAACCAGCATGCATTTGAAACAATCAGAAATTCATTTGCCGCCTTCGGTCTCGGGACTAGAACGGGTATTGATCTCCCTAACGAACAAACAGGATTTAAAGGACAGAGCAAGCTGCCAGGATTTTTACTCGACCTTGCTATCGGGCAATACGATACCTACTCCCCTATGCAGTTAGTCCAATATGTTTCAACCATCGCAAATGGCGGTTACCGTATGCAGCCCCATTTGGTAAAAGAAATTCGTGAACCAATAAAAGAAATATCTGAGATAGGCCCCGTTTTTAAAACGATAAAGCCAACTGTCCTTAATACCATCGATGTAAAAAAAGAATGGATGCATCGGGTACATATAGGCTTCCGGAAGGTCATGCAGGAAGAGGGCGGAACGGCTTATAAGTTTTTTGGGGATGCCCCTTATTCCCCTGCAGGAAAAACAGGAACAGCCGAGGCCTTTTATGACGGACCTTATCGCAGCAAATATGGTAATGAACCTCCACCTGTTATGAATTTAAGCTTGGTTAGTTATGCACCAAGCTCGAATCCGGAAATTGCCATGGCTGTGGTCGTTCCATGGGCTTATCAAGGAAAAGAAGACAACAAAGCAAACCTTAAAATCGGACGCCGGGTTTTGGATACTTATTTTGCAATGAAAAGACACTGAATTTGTGTAATTAACACCATTAGATTGAAAAAGGGCTCACGCTGCACTATGCGGAACCCTTTTTTTGCTTAAAATAAAAAATGCCTTTTCTAATCCTCCCAGGTCTGCTCATTTTTTCTCTAACACTGATTTTACTGCCCTCTCTATTTCGGCATACCCTGTGCAACGGCATATATTCGATGAGAGCCACTCTCTTATGGTTTCATCATCGGCATCAGGATGCTGCTCAATAAGGGAATGGCAATTCATGATAAAACCAGGTGTGCAGTAGCCGCATTGAAAGGCAAAGTTTTCGACAAATGCTGTTTGAATAGGGGTACCCTTCAAGCCCTCAATAGTCGTGATTTTTTTTTCAATGGCTTCAACGGCAAGCATTAAACAGGATTTCATCGGCCTGCCATCAACATTCACGGTACAGGCACCACAGTCCCCGTTCAAACATCCCGGCTTTGCACCTGTTAAACCAAGCTTGCCTCTTAAAGCATATAAAAGTGTATCTGCCGACCTTACCGTTATCATCCGATTATCACCATTAACATTTAATTCAATTATCCGGGATTTCAAGCTTCTGTTCCCCCTTTCAAATTCCTAATATATTAAGCCGCCGCTCCATCTAATACCTCCACAACATCTAACAATAAATTCCGTAATACAAATCTTCGATAATCAGCCGATCCTTCCACATCATCTAAAATAGGACCGGGCAATTCCACAAGAGCACGGCTCACTCGTTCCGAAACAGGTATGTCCCGATTATTCAATGCCTTCTCAATGCTTTTTGACCTGAAAGGAAATGGACAAAGCCCACTAAGGGCAAGACGTATTTCATTATCTTTTTTTAGTGCAGCAACCGTGATCAATGGATAACCTGTATCCCATTGTTGGCGGCGCTTTATGCTAACAAATGGGGCTTCAAGATATTGCCTTTCCGTTGCAATTTGAATGAGAAACTCGCCTCTTTTAAGTAGAAGTTGTTCGCGAAAAATGTCATTAATCAATACTACCTTTATTCCTTCCGGCCCGATAATCACTACTTGGCTGTCTGCTAATAAAAACGGTAAAACCGTTTCCCGGTAAAAAATTTGTGCGCAAATATTTCCGCCGAGGGTAATTTTCCCACGTGATGTATGATCCGCTACTTCACTTGCTGTTTGTGTTAATAATGGGAAAAGGTTCGCTTCTTCGATTTTTGTAAGAGTTAATGTACTTCCAAGTACAAGATACTCGCCACTCATTTGCATAACCTTGCATTCGGCAATATCCTTCAAATCAATCACTGCTTCAGTATAGGCAAGATTAATCCGTCCAAGCGTGATTAATTCTGTTCCACCGGAAATAAACATCGGCTGTGTCCGTTGACGGTCCAGAGTTTGATATAGTTCCACAGCCTCCTTCAGTGTTACCGGCTTATAATAATCAAAATCAAATGGAAGCATTCCCTTTCCCCTCCTTTGTTTTCCAAATTAACTCCGGAATTAGAGGTAGATGGTGGAGCGAAACACCTGCCGCAACTGACAATGCATTTCCTAAGGCGCCAGGCATTCCCAGCAGCCCATGTTCACCTACCCCTCGAGCGCCATATGCTGCTTCAAGATCGGGTGTATGAACAAAGTCGACGAGGTATTCGGGGTTTTCACCATAATGAAGGGGTCGATAGATTCTTAGTTGCGGATTTAACACCCTTCCAAGCTCATCAAAATAAAACGTTTCTCGTCCCGCGAATGCAATTCCCATACTCATTGCCCCCATTACCTGTCCGCGTGCCGCTTTTTCATTTATAACAGTACCGATATCAACGACTGTTGCCGCCTTCACTATTCGATACGTATAATCGCGCCGGTCAAATTCAACCTCAACTCCATAGGCTGCAACTGTCCATTCCGGCCCGGGATTCCCTTCCCCTGTTTCCGGGTCCAACGGTGTTAGATGACGTAAAATAAAGTTTCCTCTGCCAATAATTTGGCCGCCAATCGCGTTCCCATTCGGATACTGATAGCCATAACAAATATCTTTAATATCAATCCCAAAGGAGGGATTATCACGTAGAAATACCCGGCTATGGGCAACGATCAGATCTCCCTTTGGAGCCCTTAATACAGTTGAGGCAATCTCCTTCAGTTGATTGATGACATCCTCTGCAGCTTCCAGTAATGCTCTTCCGGCCATATAAACTCCCCTGCTCGCTACGGTCTTCCAATGTTCCGGTGTTGTTTGGGTGTCAACATCCATCCGTACATGAATTTTATCAACATCCATCTTTAGCCGTTCAGCGAGGATTTGCGCAAGCGCAGTTTTTGTCCCTGTTCCTATTTCAATGACCCCGGACATTAAATTAATACTTCCATCGCGATTAAAAGTTAAAATCACTCCCGAGGGCGCGTTCGGGTCAATCGTCGACGTTTTCCAGCTGCAGCAAATTCCTTTCACCAGAATGTAACGTTCATTCAGTTCTTTAATTTGGCCCTCGTCCCAACGGATTAATCCTCTTAATTTCTCAATACATTTTTTTAAGTTTCCGACATTGCTATTATTTAAAAGTACCCGTGTTGGCGTGGTATGACCTGGCATGATGGCATTTCGATAGCGCAACTCCAGTGGGTCCATGGCTAATTTCTCAGCCAACAAATCCATCGTTCTTTCAATAGCAAATGACAGTTCGGAATGACTAAAACCCCTAAACGGTGAAGCATAGGGGTGATTGGTATACATGCAGTACGAATCACACCAGAGATTTTCAATATTATAGGGTCCCGTACAGTCAGTTGCCCCAGCTCTTGTCAAATCAATTGCCTTATCCGAATAAGCGCCGCCATCCCATAAATATTGAATTTCCGCTACATGGATTTTGCCGCTGCGGTCGGCACCGAATTTAATTTTGGCATCCAAACCGATATGACAGGGCGACATCAACATATCTTCTTCTCTAGTATTTAAAACCTTCACAGGTAATCCGCCAACTGCCTTTGACCCCAAATAAGCAAGAATTTCGAGTTGTACCGCTGCCTTGCCACCATATGCACCGCCAACGAGCGGCGTCTCGACAATGATTTTTCCTAGATCTTCATTAAAGTAATCGGAGATAAGCTTTTTAGCCATGAAAGGCGCTTGAGATGATGTGGTTATTTTAATTGTGCCATCCGGCAAAATCTCAGCGATTGAACATCTTGTCTCCATCGCCGCATGATCGGATGGTGCCAAAGAAAAACTTGCTTCTACAACCGTATTACTTTCAGCCCAGCCTTTTTCCATATTGCCTTTCCGGATTTTCACATGAGTAGCAATATTTGTGCCTGGAACCGGATAAACATGGGATTCTTTCTTATATTCTCCCAACCGCTCGTGCACTAACGTTGCCCCTTTTTGAAACGCCTGTGTAGGTGAGTTGACTGTTGGCAGCAATTCATATTGGACCTTGATTTTGTCTGCGGCTTTTTTGGCCTGTGCCGGTGTTTCCGCAACAACAAGGGCAACAGCTTCACCATGGTGGCGAACTTTATCCACTGCAATGGGCGGGCGGTCTCGGATCGCTTCCCCTGTCAACGGAAAATGCTCACCAGCAAGGATAGCTTTTACACCAGGCATTTTCGCTGCTTCCTTTGTGTCAATCGCTACAATTCGTGCGTGACCGTATGGACTAATGACCACTTTGCCCGATAGCATCCCCACAGACTGATGGTCATGCGTATATTTCGCTCTGCCTGTAACCTTTTCTAACGCATCTTTGCGAATAATGCTTTTCCCGATTATCTCCAAGTTCATCCCTCCCATTGGCTAAAGAGTTTTTTAGGAGAATTTCTTCCGTTTTTAATTATCCCTTCTCATTCACCTGTTTTTTTATCGTCGGATATTTACCAATTAATCTGGAACGGTCCATAAATTCTCCATGCTTTTACAAGAAGGGCTTCGCCAAACTTTGATCATTTCAGCCACGATGCTAACAGCGATTTCCTCAGGTCCTTTAGCACCAATTGATGCTCCAATTGGAGAAGAAATCCGATCTGGAATGCTTTCAATCTTAAGCAACCGTTTGGTTCTTTCCCGTGGACCTAAAACACCTATATACTTTAGCTCTTTCTGAAGCAATGACAGGAGGATTTCTTGATCTCGCTGAAAATGATGGGACATAATAACCACAAAATCATTGGCAGAAAACGGGATTTTTTCCAAAAGCTCATCTGGAAAGCCGATAATAAGCCGTTCAGCTGAAGGGAAATTCTTTTTCCGGCAAAACTCTTCACGCCAATCACACACAGTGACCGAGAATCCAATATTTGCTGCCAATGAGACAAATGGTACTGCATCGGGCCCGGCACCAAAGACAATCAAGATTGGTTTCGGTTTGATTAGTTGTTGGAAAATAGGCTGACTCGCCCTTCTTCCGTTTTTCACATTGGAATCATGTGATGGCACTTCTCCATTCCACTGCCCAAATGGTCTGCCTTCACTTGGGATAAAAAGATACTCCCCCGTATCTCCAAGTTTTTTTAATGCTAATATTTGGATATTTAATTCTAGTAACCTCTTAACTTTAAATAAATCCTCCTGAAGATTTTCTGTAACGGGCTCGAGCAAAATATCTATCGTCCCATTGCATCCCGCACCTTGCCCCCATGCTAAGTCTGTTTCTTCGCTCATATCATATTGCAGTGTTTTAACCTTCCATTTTTGAAAAACTTCCTGAGCTTGCATTGCCAGATCTGTTTCCAAGCAACCTGCACTTAACACCCCTATTCGTGCCCCATTCTCGAAAAATAGCATCGCGGACCCTTCTTTTTTATATGCTGATCCCAAAACAGCAATAATCGTTGCTAATACTTTTTTCCCCGGTTGTTCAAGACAGTCAAGAATTCGATATATATCCTCTATTCCAATCCCCACCTTAGACACAAAAATTCCTACTCTATTTATATTGATGAAGAGGCTATTCCTAGAAGGGATAATTATTTTTAACATCCAAACATATTTATATGGAAAATGAATGTTGTAAGGGGCGGTTACATGAAGTTGACAAAATTTAAAGACCCGCTGCCTATTCCTCCTTTTTTAAAGCCGAATAGGCGTACAGGGGCATACACCTATTATGAAGTTCTAATGCAGGAATCAAAGCAGTCTTTGCATAGTGAATTGCCGAATACAACCATTTGGGGATATGAAGGGATTTATCCCGGCCCCACGATTGAAGCAGAGAAGGGAGAAAGGGTTTATGTCAAGTGGATGAATGATCTGCCGGAAAGGCATCTTTTTCCGATAGACCATACCGTTCATGGTGCTGAAAAGGAAAAGCCTGATGTCAGAACCGTTGTCCATCTGCATGGCGGCCGAACGGAACCAGCCAGTGATGGCCATCCTGATGCCTGGTTCTCAAAAGGTTTTGCCAGTCGAGGACCCTTTTACGAAAAAACGATTTATGAATATCAAAATGGACAAAGTTCTCGTACGCTTTGGTACCATGACCATGCCATTGGGGTGACGCGGCTGAATATTTATGCCGGATTGGCAGGATTTTACTTTATTAGGGATTCTCATGAACGTTCCTTAAATCTTCCTTCAGGCAGGTTTGAAATTCCGTTATTGATTCAGGATCGTTCCTTCCATGAGGATGGTTCTTTGTTTTATCCGGAGCAGCCTAAGGATAATAAATCCGGAATAATCCCTTCAATCATTAGCTCCTTTTTTGGTGACAAGATTGTTGTGAATGGAAAGGTTTGGCCATATCTTGAAGTCGAACCAAGAAAATACCGTTTCCGCATGTTAAATGGTGCAAATGCCCGCTTTTTTCGGTTAACCCTGGATTCGGGGCAGCTGTTTTTTCAGATTGGGAGTGATAGTGGTTTTCTTGAACACCCTGTGGGCGTAAAATCGGTGCTGCTTGCACCTGCTGAGCGTGCAGATGTAATTATTGATTTTTCTAATCTTGGAGGAAAATCCGTCACATTAAAAAATGATGCGCCAACACATTTTCCGATTGGTGACCCTGTTGATCCTCAAACTACGGGGATTGTCATGCAGTTTCGCGTTACAAAGCCGCTTTCCAGTATTGATACGAGTGTGATTCCGGCCAATATGGGAACCATATATCGGCTCCCCGAACAATCAGCCATTCAAAATAGATATTTAGAATTAAGCGAGGAGAAGGACTCGTACGGAAGATCCTTTTTTCTCTTAGATAAAAAAAAGTGGGATGATCCGATAACAGAAAACCCACGTCTTGGCTCAACCGAGATCTGGAATTTTGTTAATACAAATAGGGATGATCATCCGATACATGTTCACCTTGTCCAATTCCAAATTCTCTTAAGACAGCCGTTTGATGTGAACCATTATAAAAAGACAAGACAAATCAAATACACCGGGCCGCCCATACATCCTGATTTTGGTGAACGCGGCTGGAAGGATACAGTTAAATGTCCCCCAGCCCATGTGACAAGAATCATTATTCCGTTTTCCCCCTTTACCGGACAGTATGTTTGGCATTGTCATATGCTTGAACATGAGGATTATGAAATGATGCGCCCTTATCGGGTACTGCCTCCAAGCTAAACTTTGTTTCTCGGAAGTTCATCCATTTTTTTCAATAAACTAATGGTTTCATGATATAAAGCGACGTGAAATTGTTGTTTCTCGAGTTCCGGTTCTAGGGAAACCAGTAATGTCTCATATGAAGGATCTAATTCCGCCGGGTTTTCTTTTGTTTGAAAAAATGGACTCAATGCTTTAAACTGCTTTGCCCAAAGTGTTTGCTGAAACGGTGTCATTGTCCCGGCCTTAGACCAAGCCATTAAGATTCCAACAATCGCAGATACGTATGTATACCCCTGTGTTAAGTAATAAATTCGTTGTTCGCATTCCTGCAGCTCTTTTTCGCTCTTTTTTGCTTTAGGGTTATATTTTAGACTATCTGTTGCATCCTGGATATAATTTTTCACTTGATGAAGTTCCTTAAGCAGCTTCTTCGTTTTCAGTTGAAGATTGTAACCTTCGTTTATTTCAAGACTAGTTTGGACCCAGTCTGAAATTTGATTGAAGGTTGTTGTTAAATGAGCACAGATCTGTTGAATGCTTTTTGAAGCCTGCTCTGTAAAATTGGGTGGCGAGATGAGCATATGAAGGAGTACAGCTATAATAGCACCAATTAAGGTATCACGAAAGCGGTCGAATGGGTATTCACCTGACTTATGACCCATGACAAACACAAGCAAAACGGTCAATGCAACCTGATGGATCGCTGTTTCATCCCGTTTGAGCCATTTTGCGATAAAACTTCCTATTAGAATTAAGACTCCAAGCGACCAACCATTTACGTTTAAATATGGAGTAAAAAGAACGACCACGGAAATGCCTATAATGGTCCCAACCATCCGGTGATAGGAGAACCGAATGGATCGATTTACGGTTGTTTGTAAGCAAAGGATAACGGAAATTGGAGCTAAATACGGATGGTGGGACCCAGCCAACTTCGCTATTTCCCATGAGAGGGCAGAGGCAATTGCCATTTTCCATATTAAAGTTGTTTTATTTTCCATTTGTTTTTCTAGTTGTTTACTTTTTTTCACTAACTACCATCCCCATGATAAAAAATCAGTACTTTCACCTAGCTTTACCACTTACAACAGGTTTATCCGAAGCGGACGAGAGAACTCCATATAACCATCTTTGACCGGACATTTAAAAGGTTGGAAAAAGCATGCTGAGTATTATTATTTCTCCGATTACAGGAAAATGGATTGATAAAAAAGGAGTGAAACAGCCTCTTATGGCAGGTTCGTTTTTATCGATGTCGGGGTAGTTGTTTTAAGGCTATTTTTCTAGGGGCGCCTTATTGGGAAATGGGCTTGCGATTTTCTTTTTCAGGATTAAAATTTCTAAAAACAGAGCGTGGGTAGAACCGCGCTCCAAAATTTTTTTATTGTTATGGGTGCCTGGGTGCCCATAACATAACGGCAACACCTACTAGGCAAATGAAAGCACCTATCCAATCATATTGGTCAGGGGTTTTTTTATCAACTCCCCAGCCCCAAAGAACCGCTAAAATAATAAATACGCCGCCATATGCAGCATATACTCTTCCGAACGATGGAAAGGTTTGTAATGTCGGGATAATCCCATAAATTATTAAGATGATGCTTCCCAGAATGCCGTACCATAAAGGCCTACCGTCACGAAGCCAAAGCCACACCAAATACCCGCCGCCAATTTCAGCAATACCGGCCAAAATAAATAATAGAATTGCGTTAAACATCATTATCACTCTTTTTATTGAAAATTATGTCCATACCACAAGGACATTTATTCAGAAATGTCCTCCTACGGTGCCTGACACCGCATTAGTTTTTTAATGTTATCTTTTGGGTCCCAACAATTGAATTTGTAGTCGGTTTTGGTTTCGTAGCCTAAACGGCTACAAAAATATGCCATTCCATTCGGCTTTTTCTTAAAGGTAATGTGCTTGCATGTTGCACAGCAATGGAAATTTTTCATTGTAATCCCCATTTCTATTTTCTTAAACTATTAAATATTCTTTCATAGATTGTTCATATTTTTTCGTTAAGATAAAAACAGGTTCAGCAACGAGCCTCACTTCCACCCCCTTTTAATATAGATTTTGTTTGTTACCCGGCATATGGCCGGGTAATTTTTTTGACTATTAGCGGATCCAACTCTCGTATTAGCAGGATCTTCTAAACTTTTCTCTCCATATATATTTCAGGATTATTGATCACTTTAAAACCGAACTGAGCATAAAGTCCATGGGCATCATTTGTACATAACAGCAGTTTCCCGACATCTTTAAGCTCAGATTGTTCTGTCACAATGCCCATCAACCATTTTGATAATCCTCTACCACGATATTCATCAAGAATAAAAACATCCATAATATAAGCAAATCTAACAAAGTCACTGGTAGCACGAACAAAACCCACCTGCCTTGCTTCCCCTCTTACCGGATTCCCTTCGTAAACTCCAAAACAGATGGATGAATGATCAATTGATTTTCGGACAGACTCTACTGAAATCCCTTTGGCCCAGTATGAATCCACACTCAGAAAATGATGAATGACATCAATATCAAGGTGCTGTTTATCAGTATTAATTGTAAAACCATCCTTCTCCCAAAAAGACATGCTTCCATCACCTTTCCTATGCATAGGTATACTATTTCTCAACCCTGTCAATAACAATAGCAAATTACGAATAAGGTAGGGTGTATTTTCATGAGGAGTATTTATTTTATTAATGAACGGATTTGCTTAAACGGTTTATCAAAAGAAGAAAGTTTTTCCATCCAAGAACAATCAATTCTAAAATATATTCAAGATCAAAATATTCAAGTCGTAAAACTTAATCCATATCAGTTAAAAGACTATTACACCATCCCACATGCACTTTTGTACGATTTAAAAAAGGCTAAAATGCAACTTGATTGTTTTCTGTTCCATTCTTTCGAGGTTATGGAGGATTTTATCTATTCCTATCCGGCAAAGTGGCTCATATTAAAAAGCTTTTTTACAGATGTAGTTTCACTTAATGATCATCCTGTTAGGAAAGTGGTCTAACTTGTTTTTGACATTTTCCGATAAACGATGACAAAATTAATCAGGAAGACAATTACTAAATAAAGACCGTATAAACCAACAGAATAAAGCTTGTTGCTGCTAAACGATGCACCAACATAGGATAATAGGAGAATATTCGGAATTTTCCCTATGGAAGATGCTGTAAAGAATGTCAACCACCTGACCTTACTTAAACCACAGATGGTATTAACAACAGGTGCCGGAATCACAGGAATTAATCGAGATGTTAAAATTGCTATAAAGGAATTTCTGTTAAAAAAACCTTCGTACTCCTGAACCTTTGGGTATCTCAATAGTTTTTCCCGGGCAAAATCCCGAAAACCATACCTGCTTAAAAAGAAAAAACCCATTGTACCGACCATCGCTCCTGCTAATGATACAACCGCCCCCTGGGTTGTACCAAATACTGCTCCAATGATTCCGGCTAAAACCGTAAACGGAATGATTGGAAAAAAAACACAGATAGCAACAAGAAGCATACTAATAAAAACTGAAATGGTTCCTCCTTCTTTAATAATGTGTAATAATACATCTTTCTGACTGAAGCCGATTGCAATGATTAATACTATAATCCCTATACTAGTTATTCTTTTAACCATGGTTCTCTCCGTCCATTACTTTTTTAGTTAGTTTGTTGTTGGAAACGAAACAGAAACTATTGAATTACTTTAAAAGAAACCAATTTAAGTATAATGCTAAAGTTTTTATTCTCAAACCTAAAAATCCAATTTTTTTAAAAAGAAAGGCCCTCTATCGTTGATAAAGGGCCTTTTCTTAAAAAGCTGTTCTTACACCTAAATAAATTGGTTTCCAGTACGTTGTTGATATGTCAGCAATTGTAACTCCTTTAGAACCGGAATGAATCATTTGGTTATTGCCTAAATAGATTCCGACATGCGATACTCCCGTTCCACTTGTATGAAAAAATACAAGATCGCCGATATTCGGGCTGGAAATAGAAGTCATTCCTGCCCATTGAGTAGCTGTTGTCCTTGGAATGGACAAACCTACTTTTGCATACACGTATTGGGCAAAGCCGCTGCAATCAAAACCAGCCGGGGTGCTTCCTCCCCATAAATACGGTGTACCTATGTATTTTTTTGCCTCAGTGATGATTGCCTGCCTTTTTGCAGCAATTGGTGCTACCAATGATAGATTCTGATTTACATAGATTGTATCACTTGTTAGATGATTCCATAGCTTTAAATTGGAAATGGAAACGTTGGTTGTTTGCGAGATTTTCCAAAGTGTATCCCCGGATTGGACGGTGTAAACAGTTCCCTGTGCACTTGCTTGTGCACCAAATGCAGAAAACAAGATACCGGCAGTTGCGACAGCTGTTAGTAGATGTTTTTTCATAAAAGAACTCCTTTATTCTCGTGGTTGTATTTTCATCATAATAGAGTCAGATGTCTGACAAAACCTCTAAAATGTGGTGGTAGTGGAATTACATCCCTCGCCTGGTAATGAAAGCCCTTTATGTAACAAACAATAGAAAAGCACCCAGCCCTTGTAATGAAAGGGAAAACTAATAATTTTTCCGAAAAATTATTGATAGATTGTAATACTGTTGTAATGTAATTGTAACAGTTTATCGTATAGTAGTTTTTACCAAGTGATTAAAAGCACTTGAATGGAATGTAGAAATATTGTAACAAACCAGCCATGCACGGTTGGCTGACAAATTTATAATAAACCTAGAGTAACAATTTTAATGGTTTTAAAAATAACAACGAATCATGGTGATGAAGATGCAAGGAATAAGTAAAGGACATCTACACGGAATGAGCCACCCTCATAGACATGGAAAAGTTATTAATTATGATGTAAACCCATTTATTGTTATTTGGGAGGTTACAAGAGCCTGTCAATTAAAATGTGTACACTGCCGGGCAGATGCACAAATCACACCTGATCCAAGGGAATTATCTCATGAGGAAGGTATTAATTTAATTGATCAAATCTATGCAATGGATAATCCGATGCTTGCCGGCGGTGACTGCATGATGAGAGAGGACCTTTTTGAGCTTGCAGACTATGCTGTAAAAAAAGGCATGCGGGTTTCAATGACACCGAGTGCAACTGCAAATGTAACAAAGGAAAGAATGGAACGTGCCAAGGAAGTGGGGCTTTCTCGTTGGGGCTTTAGTTTAGACGGTCCAATTCCGGAAATTCATGACCATTTCCGTGGAACACCCGGTTCATTTGATCTGACCCTTGAAAAAATTAAATACTTAAACGAATTAGATATGCCGCTTCAAATCAATACAGTTATTTCCCGTTATAACTTTGATCATCTTGAAGAAATGGCGAAATTGGTAGGAGAACTGAAAGCAGTCATGTGGTACATTTTCTTGCTTGTACCAACAGGTAGAGGCCAATTAGATGCTTGTATTAGCCCTGCAGATCATGAAAAGGTGTTCCGCTGGTTGTATGATCTAAGCAAAACTGCACCGTATGACATAAAAACTACCGCAGCACAGCATTATCGCCGTGTTGTCCTGCAACAGAAAACACGTGATCATTTAATTAAAAAAGGCGAAATTCGTTACGAAGATTCCATTACAACTGATTTTGCTTCCATGCATGACGGCCTAAAACGTGCTCCAAAAGGTGTGAATGATGGTAATGGCTTTGCGTTTGTTTCCCATATTGGCGATGTTATGCCAAGCGGTTTGCTTCCTATTGTCGGCGGAAACGTGCGTGATACCCCGCTGGCAGAGATATATCGTGAAGCAAAAGTTTTTAAGGATTTACGACAGCCTGACAACTATAAAGGCAAATGCGGCGTCTGTGAATATAACAAAATGTGTGGCGGTTCCCGATCACGGACCTACGCTGTTACGGGCGATTATATGGAAAGCGAACCTTTCTGCGTTTATATTCCACAATCGATGAGAAATAAAGAAACTGCGCCAAGTTTGTAAACCTCATTTGTTCTTAATTTTATGGCTATGTTAAAGCTCATTGTCGATTTTACTCCCTATGCTGATTGGAGCTTAAATCAACAGGCAAGTTTAAAAATGCCCATTCTATAAAAATGAAAGAGGCTGACTTTTCTCAGCCTCTTTTTAATGAATGAATTGATCCGATCGTTTATCAATATACAATGAACCATCCTTTTGAAGTTCAGCATAAAAAACTTCCGAAAGAGTGGTACCTGATTGGATTAACTGCTCATCTAACCAGTTTCTGTTTAAGTTTAATTGTATTAAATTATCCTCAATTACTTTTCCGTCCGCAATGAGTTGGATTGGAATCGGAGTGTGCTGTTTTTTTGCCTGTTGAATGGGAATATCCTCTTGCTTCAAGGGTTGTTTTGTATCTTTTAAAAGGACAGATAACTCACCATTTTTTTCGAAAATAGCATAATTTACATCTGTAATTGAGAAAACATCTTTTGTTCGGAGCAGCAGGTTTAGCTCATCCATATCCAGCCTCATTTTTTTCAACTCATGTTCCATAATTTTTCCTTGCTTAATAATGATGCTAGGCTGCCCATCAAGAAAAAAGCGGAACTTTCTTGATTTGATATCGATAAACCCTACAATCAAAGTTAATCCACACCATGTTATAAGACTTCCTATCCCTGTTGATAGTTTTATGTTTGAATCTACTGACACTGCACCGGCGACAGCCCCTATTGAAATCCCTGTAATATAATTAAAAAATGTCAGCTGTGAAATCTGCTTTCTTCCCATTAACCTGGTTAATAGCAATAGGACAAAAAATGCCGCTGCTGCCCTACTAAATACTTCGACAATATTCATTAAGTGTTGACACCTTCTTATTTATTAGTCTTAATCTTTTTTATGCCATGTATCTGCCTCTCTTAAACTTCTTTGCTCATAATTTCCCTTGTTAATTGTATTTTATTCCCACGGCAAAAAAACTTCGTTTTCACAGGAGAATTTACTTCATTCTTAGTTTTCCGTTTAAGTATGAAGCAAAACGGGAATCTTGTTTTTAGATATCATTTATCTATGAAAGGAAAATTTTTTATGGAGCGAATTGAGCTAAAAGAAAAAACAGTATCTACAGCCATTTTTCAATTTCTTTTTCCTTTTTTTATTAAGGATGCTTGCGACCAAAATATATTTTCCTTTTTAAAAAAGAATCATTTTACCGCTTTTCGATTAGGTCATATAGAAGATGAAACAGCCTACTACGGAAAGTATCAAGTTTCCCATCGTGACCTGGAAGCCTTTTTTCCTCCTTTAACAAATAAAATCCTTTTCCCGCTTTCCGATCAGCAAAAAGGTTTTCAAAGGTTTTCGAAAGCACTTAAACTAAATGGAATACTCACAACGGAGCATCTCCATCAGCTTTTCCTAATTCATTCTATTGATATTACTTTATGTCCTTTCCAACTCGGTTTTCTAACCATCCGTACCGAAATAACATGCTCGGAAAACCTTTCTTTTTCCCATGCACTTGAGTTTGCTGCATGTTTTCGTGAACTTGGTTCCAAAAAATCGAAACAAAAGAAGCTACAAATTGAAATGGATGGAAGAATTACCACACAATTAGAGAAATTATTGTTTGAAGATCTTGTTCCTGATTTGACTGATTTCATAGACAAGGAGCATTTGCAAGGAGCATGTTTTAAATCGATTCCATTTATTGAACAAGAAAGGATGTATGTTCAATCCCTGTTAGCTTTTAAGGAGGAAGAACCCATTGAGATTGTTGATGTTTATCGTTCAGCAAACCTATGCGGACTAACTCAAGCTGGAAAGCCATATGTAACAGCCAATAATCTTGGTTATATTCAACAATGTTTTAAGCAGCACGGCTATGACCGCTTAACACCGAATACATACTATTACGTTGAAGAGAATTGTTTTTCCTGTATAACCAATGAGCATACGGATATAAAAAATGAGTTAGCAAAGCAATTATTCGGGGAATTTTATTATTTACTCCTATTAACTCTCTTTCAAAAATTCGTGTTTTATAAAATTGCCAATGACTATTCGAAGATAAATATCGAACAGGATTCTACGGAAATTGAGAACTTGATTTATAAAATCAATTCCTTTACCTCCAATTATTTGTTTTTTATCTTTCCTGCTCAATCACAAGGCAAAGATTTTTTAAACCTATTTAGAAATTCCTTTTCGATTGACTTCTTATATAATGAAACAAAGGAAACACTTTTTAGTTTATTTAAATATGAAGAAAACACGGTAACCAAAAGAGACAGCTTTTTATTACTTATTTTGACCATGTACACAGTCATCTGCGGAATTTTTAGTATGAACTTGTTTACTGATGATTTAAAAGGGAAAATTAAATGGCACCATATGATGGCTTACAATCCATTTGAATACTTTGCCGTTTTTGTTGCATTTAGCGGATTAATTGTATCAATTATCCTCGGGATTCAGAGTTTAATCCAGGGAGTGAAAGATCGAAAAAACAAGAAAAAATGGGTTCATCAAACCGTTTTATCATCAAAAAAAAATAAAGTGTGTTTAAATTGTGCTTTCTCGTCCATTTCGTTTATATTTTATCTTATGAATGATCTGTAAATTAAGGAGAAACTATGATTCGAACGATTGCAGTAAACAAAGATTATCAAATAATAAGAGACCTCAATATTACTGAATTGGTCGGTGGAGACTATCGATGGTACTGGATTGATTTCTATCAACCTGATGAAAGCGAAATTGAATTTTTAAAAGAACCGCTCCATTTTCACCCTTTAGCGATTGAGGATTGTATCCATCATTTACAACGGCCAAAACTTGATTACTATGAAGGATATGCTTTTTTAGTTACCCAAGCTTTGAATCCAAAAACCATTACACGAGAGGAAGTTGATTTTTTCCTTAGTCGAAACTTTATTGTTACCTTCCATCATCAATCCTCAACAGAAATTGATGAAGTTTGGAAACGATTTAACCTTGCTGAAAAAGTTAATAAATGGGATCCTTCTCATGTGTTATACCATTGTATGGACAAAATGGTGGACAATTATTTTCCGCTTGTTTATCAAATCGAAGATACGTTAGATGAAATTGATACCAACTCCAAGGGTAGATCGATGGAGGCTTTGCTTAAAGATTTATTTGATACCAGGCATGATCTTTTATCATTAAGGCATACGATTACACCGATGAGAGATCTCTTGTATAGGATTCTTAATTCTCAACGACTGACAAGTCTTGAAGGAAAAATCGCCTACTTTTCAGATATATATGACCATTTACTGAAATTAACGGAAATGATTGAGGCCAACAGAGAGCTGACCACCGATATTCGTGATAGTTATATTTCCATCAATTCCAATGAGTCAAATCATGTCATGAAGGTGTTAACAGTCATCACAACCATCTTCATGCCCCTTACATTCATCGTTGGGGTTTATGGAATGAATTTTCATTATATGCCTGAGCTGACATGGAAATACGGCTATTTCGGAGCACTCTTTATCATGTTTGTCATTGCGCTGTGGATGACACTGTGGTTTAAGAAAAAGGGATGGTTTAAATAAGAAAAGCGCAAGCAGCTGTGCCGGATAATTCTCAATGTTCGAAATTTATTAAATTATATCTATGAAATAAATAAAGACTAGCACCGGCTAGTCTTTATTTATTTCCAATTTTTATATTCAACTGTTCCGCCTGTTAAATCAATTGTATTACGGTCCCCTTTATAATAGGTTTTGCCATCTTTTTCATAAAGCAGATTTTCATACGTGAAAACCTTTTGCCCACTTGGAAGTCCAATTACCACTTTACGACCTAAATTTTCCGAAGGAGCCTCAATCCTTATTGTATTTTGGTAATAATATCGAAACACAAAGAAACCAACTGTTAGCAAGATGCTTGTCAATATGAAAAAAAATGGACCCTTCCAGAAAAATTGCTTTGGTTTGTCATGATATAGTTCTAATCTGGTCATTTTTCTCCTCCCATTTGTTTGTAATTTACTGATTGTTCATTTCCCCTCACTATTTTTTAAATAGTTAGAATAATTCCATTTATGCCCAACTATTCGCAAATTATCCTTGGAACTTACTAAAATTTGATCATTAGTAAGACTATGCAGCACTATTGCAAAAGTTGACTAGGAAAGCTGTATGTTAAAACACATGGTATTTAAAATAAGATGTATAATAAAAAAAGATTAAATAGGAGAGGAGAATTCATATTGACTTACCCAAATACTGCTGAAACTTTTAAATTAATCACTGATTTAGTGTCCATTCCGAGTCCGTCAGGTAATACAAATGAAGTGATTTCCTTTGTAGAAAAATTTCTTGCCGAACTTCAAATTGAATCAAGGAGAAACCGGAAAGGCGGCTTACTCATAACTTTGAAAGGGAAAGATTATACCAGCCATAGGATGCTTACCGCACATGTAGACACATTAGGGGCAATGGTGAAGGAAATTAAAGCAAATGGCAGGCTCAAAATAGACCTAATTGGAGGTTTTAAATACAATTCTATTGAGGGTGAATATTGCCAAATTGAAACGAGCAGCGGAAAAAAATATACAGGAACGATTCTTATGCACCAAACATCCGTTCATGTTTATAAGGATGCAGGAAAAGCGGAACGAAATCAGGAGAACATGGAAATCCGCTTAGATGAAAAAGTACATAACGCAGAAGATATTAGAGCACTGGGAATTGAAGTAGGAGATTTTGTATCGTTTAACCCACGGGTTGAATTAACGCCGAGTGGATATATTAAATCCCGCCATTTAGATGACAAAGCAAGTGTTGCCATTCTCCTTCAATTAATTAAACAATTAAAAACTGAAAATATTCTTTTACCGTATACGACCCACTTTTTGATTTCAAACAACGAAGAAATCGGATATGGAGGAAACTCAAATATTACACCGGAAACAGTCGAATATTTGGCAGTAGACATGGGGGCAATCGGAGACGGACAATCAACAGACGAATATACGGTCTCCATTTGCGTAAAGGATGCAAGCGGACCCTATCATTATGAATTGAGGAAAAAATTAGTACACCTTGCTGAGGAAAATAAAATTGATTATAAATTGGATATTTATCCGTACTATGGTTCAGATGCTTCCGCTGCAATTCGCTCAGGTCACGACATAGTCCATGGTTTAATCGGCCCGGGAATTGATTCTTCCCATGCTTTTGAACGAACACATCAATCATCCATTGAAAACACTGCAAAGCTTTTATATTATTATGTACAATCAGACATCACACGTTAAAACCAGGCAGTGCCTGGTTTTTTCATAGAAAATTCTGTTGAATTTTATTCAATGGCTTAAAATATTTCTTGCCCTTGTTATATTCCTCTATTATCCTATTAAGAGAAAGAAAGCCAATAATAAAATTTAATAATTTTCTCATCAATTTTTAATGCAAAGAATGGTAAACGGCATTATGATAATTAAGTCAGTTTAACAAGGGAAACAATAAGTGTGAACAATAAGGAATCCAATACACTTAGCCACCCTTCTATATGGGTTGATTATTTTATTACTTTTTCAAGATACTTAATTTCTAATCGAAAAGTTCATAATTTAGACAAAAATATTTTGCGGGGTTAAAAACCATGATTGAAAAAATAAAGGCTTTTTATTCTAACCAAAGGGTTAAATGGCTTAGCAGATTTTTGTATTATTTGTTAATCCTCCTTTTTTTATTTTTTATGTATGGATTCAATGATGCAAGTGCAGGTACCTATATTTATAATGATTTTTAATGACGGAGGTAGCATCTTATGAAATTGATATCTGCTATTCAAGACATAGCAAATACAAAACCGGAAACTTTAGCCTATATTTCTCCGGAAAAAGAAATCACTTACGGGGAATTATGGAAACATTCAGAGCGCATCGCTTCCTATCTCTTAAACCAAAGCTTTCAAGCTAAATCACCGATTTTGGTTTACGGTCACATGGAGCCCGAGATGCTTATTTCCTTCTTAGGGTGTGTGAAGTCCGGGCATCCCTATATACCAGTAGATACGTCTATTCCGATGGAAAGAATAGCAAAAATCATCGATAGTGCTAAAACTGAATTAGTAATAAATGTGACTGATAAACCTTTATTGCTCGACAATCAAGCGATTCCTGTGATGTCACCGGATGAAATCTTACTATCTCCATCAGTCGATGTAATAGTGGACTCTTTCAACTGGGTTGACGATGATGATAATTTCTATATCATATATACGTCAGGCAGCACAGGTAATCCTAAAGGTGTGCAAATTTCTGCAAATAATTTGCAAAGCTTTGTCGATTGGATGGTTAAGGACTTTCCGATTACGGGTCAATTGCGCTTTTTAAATCAAGCTCCCTACTCATTCGATCTTTCGGTTATGGACCTTTATCCTGCCCTTGCAAGCGGTGGGAATGTTTTTGCGATTACGAAAGAAATGATTGCCCGACCAAAAATTTTATTTGAAGCATTAAAAAGCTCAAATACACAAGTGTGGACCTCTACTCCATCTTTTGTACAAATGTGTTTAATGGATCCATCATTTAATGAAGAATTGCTTCCGGAGGTTACCGTTTTCCTTTTTTGCGGTGAGATTTTACCCGTATCAATTTCCCGGCAGTTAATGGAAAGATTTCCAAAGGCATCTATTTTTAACACTTATGGTCCAACTGAAGCAACGGTGGCTATTACAATCGTTGAAGTTACTCCGGAGATAATCGATACCTATTCAAGCCTTCCTGTTGGAATGCCGAAGGAAGACACCAAACTTTTACTGGTTGATGAAGATGGAAATGAAGTGCCGGAGGGAGAAAAAGGAGAAATTATTATTGTTGGCCCCAGTGTAAGTAAAGGGTATTTAGGAGAACCGGTGCTGACGGATAAAGCCTTTTTCCAATTTAACGGACAGCAGGCTTATAGAACCGGTGATGCGGGATATATGGAGAAAGGGTTCCTCTTTTATAAAGGCAGGATTGACTTTCAAATCAAGTTACATGGCTACCGAATGGAATTAGAGGAGATTGAACATCATATTGCTAAATCGAAATATGTAAAAGCTGTTGTCGTGATTCCGATATATCAAAATGATAAAATTGAATATTTATCTGCATCCATCGTCCCAACAGAACATACATTCGAAAAAGAATATCAATTAACAAGTGCAATTAGGAATGAGCTTGGTGAGGTGCTTCCAGCTTACATGATTCCAAGAAAATTCACTTATCATGAGGAACTGCCAATGACACCAAACGGTAAGGTTGACCGAAAACAAATTAGAGATAAGGTATTGCTATGACACCATATGGTTCTTTTACGTTCTTTTTTATAATAGCCGTTTTATTAGCACCAACTGTAATCCTAGGTCTGCGAGGGAAAAGATTCCATACCTATAACATGATTGTAACGGTCATTGCGCTTGCGATTATTTTTTCGACCAAATTAAATGGGGCTATCGCCCTTATTCTTTTCACGATTTGGCAAGTCCTTTTAATTAAGGGCTATCTTGCTTATCGGAAAAAAGCAAACCAGGATTTGGTTTTTTATGTAGCAGTCATTGCATCTATCCTTCCCTTGGTTATTTCCAAGCTGTTGCCTTATTTTCATCAAATAAACTTTGTCGGATTTTTAGGAATTTCCTATTTAACCTTTAAAGGAACGCAATTAATCATGGAAACAAGGGATGGATTAATTAAACAGGATATTCCACTGGCAAGATTACTCTATTTTATCCTGTTTTTCCCGACGATTTCATCCGGTCCAATCGATCGCTATCGCCGGTTTGATAAAGATTTACAAGCTGAATTAACACCGGAACAATACAAACTATTCCTTTATGATGGGATTAATAAAATCTTTCTCGGTTTTTTATACAAATATATTATTGGCTATTCGATCAATCATTTTTTCATTGCCAATATAGGGTTTATTGCCAATAGTTATTTCGAAAATCATCTTTATTACATGTATGCCTATAGTCTATACTTATTTTTCGATTTTGCAGGATACAGTAATTTTGCGATTGGCGTTAGTTACATCATGGGAGTCAAATCACCGGAAAACTTTAACAAGCCTTTTATCAGCCGAAATATCAAAGACTTCTGGAATCGCTGGCACATGAGTCTCTCCTTCTGGTTTAGGGATTATGTATACATGCGTTTTGTATTTTGGATGACAAAGAAAAAATATATTAAAAACCGCAATATTGTTTCTAATCTTGGTTATATTTTACTATTTTTATTAATGGGACTATGGCATGGATTAGAAATTCAGTATATAATTTATGGTGTCTATCATGCTCTGTTAATGGTAGCTTACAATTCCTTTGAACGTTTTAATAAGAAACATAAATGGTGGCCGCAAAATAAATATACACATGTTGCAGCGATTATTATTACGTTCCACTTTATTTGCTTTGGGTTTTATATTTTTTCAGGACAATTTATTCATTAAAGGAGTTTAAATCACAATGGAATTTAAAAATGAAGTAATCAATTTATTAGCAGAAATTTGCCAGGATGATGTAGTAAAGGAAAATCCCGATATCGATCTATTTGATTCAGGTCTATTAGATTCTTTTGGAACAGTAGAACTACTTGTTCAAGCAGAAGAACGCTTTGGCATTACGGTTCCTATTACCGAGTTTGACCGCGATGTATGGAATACTCCAAATAATATCGCTTTACAGTTGGCTGATATGAAATGAAAAAACCTTTATTTTCGCCGATAATAATGGCCTTTGTCGTTCTTTTTATTCTGGCGATTATTCCGAATAAATGGATTGAAAGTTTTATTCCAAAAAGCAGAATCAGTCAGGCTGCAACCGAATTAAATCCATTCATGTTTCAAGGTAAATATGTACAAGAAAAAATGCTTGAAGATAGTCATTACTTACCGATGTATGGTTCGTCGGAACTAGCAAGACTTGACCGTTTTCATCCTTCCAATTATTTTCAGGTGACAAAAGCAGGATTTACACCGTTTCTTGTTGGTCGCGGCGGAACGGAATCCTTGATTCATTTTATGAATTTTTCGGAGCATATTGATTCGCTAAAAGGGAAAAAAATAGTATTTGTTTTGTCCCCTCAATGGTTTCAACCTAGAGGGACCGATGAATCACATTTTGTCCCGAATTATTCGTCTTTACAAGGTTATGATCTCGCTTTTAACAATAAGGTTAATCCGGAAGTAAAGAAACTGGCTATAAAACGGTTATTATTGTTTACACCTGTAAAAGATGATCCAATTTTATCAACACTTTATAAAGCTGAGATTTCCAGCGATGCTTGGACTAAACAAAAAGCATCCCTGGTTCGTCCTTTTGCATTTGCCTATCGAAATTTATTAGAAAAAAAGGATCTTTTTTACACTTTTGCCGGCGGTGTGCCGCGCAGCCGGGAGATTAGCCCCCAAGTAAAGCATCAATCATGGGATCAATTAGCTAAACAGGCTGATCAAGTGGGCGCTAAAAGTGCTACCAACAATCAGTTTTATGTAATCAATTCACAGTACAATAAATTTAAGAAAAAACTGCCTTCCTTAAGAAATTATCGACCTCATGCCACATATAAAAATTCCCCGGAATATCAAGATTTTCAACTGGTTCTTGATGTTCTTAAACAGTCTGGGGCTAAACCATTATTTATTTCGGTTCCAGTAAACGGAAAATTCTATGATTTTACAGGCTTTCCTAGATCTGGCCGAATGGTTTATTATAAAAAGATAAAAAACCAAATTGAATCTGAAGGCTTTCAGGTTGCTGATTTCTCTAATCATGAATATGATCCATATTTCATGAAGGATACCATCCATATTGGGTGGAAAGGCTGGGTTTACACTGATAAAGCGATAGAAGATTTTTATAAGGGAAATACAATAAAAGATGAAGTCGTTCGGGCTAAATAATCCGAACGACTTTTGTTTTATTCAAAGATTCTTTTGTTGGCTTTCCCGTCTGTTCCCTGTGATTTATTATTCTAAAGTGCTTCCCTTAAATTTTCCTTAAGTTTTTCTTAAATTCAATCTGAAGGGTTCATTCTATTATACTGTTTTGGTATGACCATAGTTTTTCTCTTGTTTTTGCGAATTTGTTAATATATAGGCAATAGATTTACATAGAAGAAACACAATAGATGTTATATAATCAATAAGGTACCATTACAGGATTCATATTCGTTGTCAATGAGGTGTGCAACTTGGCTGAAAAAGAACTTAATTTAATTGAACACATGGATGAACTAAGAAAGAGACTTATCATTACTGCAGTCGCTTTCATTGTCTTCCTTGCAGTTGGACTTATTTATGTAAAAGATATATATAACTATTTTATGGGCGGTCTTGGTTATAAACTAATGGTTTTAGGACCAAGTGATATCATCTGGATTTATTTTCATATTGCTACTATTTTTGCGGCAGCTGCGACGATTCCGGTAGCGGCGTGGCAATTATGGTTATTTGTGAAACCTGCCTTAAAGCCAATAGAACAAAAAGTAACCCTGGCCTATATTCCGGCGTTGTTTTTCCTTTTTATCGGCGGATTGGCGTTCGGATATTTTTTCATTTTTCCAAATATCATGAGGTTTCTTGTAAACCTCGGTAAGGATCTAATGACAACCTCTTTTACCGCAGATAAATATTTTAGTTTTTTAATTAATATGACCTTACCATTTGGATTCGCTTTCGAATTACCTCTTGTGATGATGTTTTTAACAACTTTAGGGATTGTTAATCCATTTAAAATTGTTAAGCTTAGAAAATATGCCTATTTACTTCTGGTGATAATTGCTTCAATGATCTCACCTCCGGAATTAATGTCCCATATTTCTGTAGCCATTCCCCTGATTCTTATTTTTGAAGTTAGTGTCTTATTATCAAAAATCGTTTATAAAAAGAAACAAAGAAACGAACAGCTTTTATATACAGAAGATGAAAATGTAAACTAAAATAAAAGGAACTCATTCAAGAGTTCCTTTTAATTTTAATTTTGGTTTCCTTTCAATATAGGACAGAAGGAAAATTAAGAATATTAACCCTGCTGCTGTTGCAATCACAAAGCCTCCGCCATGAATCAATATCGCTATAATCCAGACATAGCTCAATACATAGTGGATCTTTTTTAGGACTTTATTTTTTGAGCGCTTAAAGTAATAACCATATGCCCCAAGGCAAGCCATGATTAGAAAAGCAGCAATACCGGTTAAGGTGTTATGGTTAGAAAAATCAGTTATCAAATAGTAGCCTCCATGAATAGCGACAAGAATTAATCCACTAAATCCAAAAACGGTATGAAAGCTGTAGGATTTTTTTGCTATCGTTTTAATAAACTTCGTTGGACTTTTTAATTTTTTCTTTAATAAAAACCAAGAAAAACTTAATGCTCCTAAAAGAATGGCAATGTTACCTAGTAATTTAAAAATTCCAAGTCCCTCATCTTCATGTTTCAGCGGGCGGCTTCCGCCCGGCGGAGGACCTTGATGAGGCATAGCTGACTTCGTAAAATAAGAATAGCCTATTAACAAGATTCCAATTACGATTATTCCTATCGCCGGTAAATACTTTCTTATATTATTTTTCATTAAATATCCTCCCCGTTTGTAGCAGTCCTTTTCTTACGTTAAACTATTTCTTTAGAGTAGAATAAGAGACGAATCTTAAGTTATCCTTAACAACCGAATTATTTTAGCATTTTATTTTGTAATTTCGAAAGGAAGAGTAAACTTAGGATACTTCCAAGAACCGCCAAAGCCATGTCCCATTCAGAGTCCCATATGTCACCCTGGGTTCCAAGAAAATCCTTTGCTGATTGACCCAAAATTTCAGCTGCAATCTACTCAATGATTTCATAGCCGGCTGCTAAGGCTAAAACTACAGATAGGATTAGAAAAATAAGCAACTTAGAAGGCATTAAGTATGACTTCCGAATTAGGATTTCCCGAATTACCAAAGCGAAAAATCCTTTTGCAAAATGACCAACGCGATCATATTCATTTCTTTTTAGATTTAAATAATGTTTAATGTCAGTAAAAAGGGGCACTCTTTCGTAGGTATAGTGACCGCCAATCAACATTAGGATCATTAAAACCATTATGATAAGATAGGATAATGTAGAAAAAGCAAATTTACGATAGGAAAAAATAAGGATTAGAAGACCGATAAAAACCGGTGTGACTTCTAATATCCATGTAAATGGCTCTGCAGGTTTAATTGACGACCATATAAATACTAAAATGACAATTCCAAAGATGCTAATATGAATTTTAAAACGATTCTTTTCTACCATTCGCATTCCTCCGACTAGCAAGTTCATTATACAGTATGAAATGTTGGAACCGTTACTATTCTATCCTTCTTCCGGGATATGTAGGAATATCATTGCCGAAAAAAACTAGAACAATTTTAGAGAAAAAGTTATAATAGATGTGCCATGAAATAAACACTCATCGCTAGGAGATGAAATTATGTTTTCAAATATTGGATTTCCAGGGTTAATATTGATTCTCATTGTTGCCTTAGTGATCTTTGGTCCAAATAAACTCCCTGAAATTGGCCGGGCATTTGGCAAATCACTTCGTGAATTTAAGAAAGCAACTGAAGGTATAGCAGATGATATAAAGCAAGAAATTAAGGAAGATATCAGTGAGGCAAAACAAGAAAAAATCGACTTAAAAAAATAATTCTCCTGTAAAAAAAAAGTGCAAGATGAATTTCATTCATCTTGCACTTTTTTTAGATATTTTGTTTTGACCATTACTCCAGGCTTCCAAAGGAACCAAAAAATTCGAAATGGATGTTCTCATCCGGAATTCCCCATTGTTTTAATGCTTTATTGATCACTTTCATGAACGGCTCCGGTCCACAGAAATAGAAATCAGCCTCTTTTGTTGCTAAAATCTCTTGAAGCCACTCCAAATTAATAAATCCATCCTTGTCGTAGTTTTTCATTTCTATATCTTCTTCCAATGGCTTTTCATAAATTACGAAGGATTTCACGTTTTTATGATTCGCAGCAAGGTCATTGACATGCTTTTTAAAGGCATGCAGTTTACTATTAACCGCAGCATGAATATAGTAAACCGTTCGATCCGGATTTTCTTTAACAGTTGTATTAAGCATACACATCATTGGAGTAAGTCCGACCCCACCGCTAATCAAAACTAATGGAAGATCGGAATCCCTATTCAAATAAAAATCGCCTGCAGGTGCAGTAATCTGAATCATATCTCCTTCCTTTATATCAGAGTGTAAATAAGAAGATACAATCCCTGCAGGAATTTCTCCGTCCTTCTGATCCTCACGTTTTACACTAATACGATAATAGTCCAAACCCGGGCTGTCAGATAAACTATATTGTCTTAAATGAGTGTACTTTTCACTGCCAATATCCATTTTCACTGTAATATATTGACCTGGAATAAAATCCGCAATTTGCTTACCATCTTTGGACTTTAGGTAAAAGGATGTAATAACATCACTTTCTTTTACCTTTTTATCCACAACAAAATCTCGAAAACCTGCCCACCCGCCCGGTTTTGACTCGGTCGTTTTATACATACGGTCTTCCATTCTAATAAATACATCAGAAATTACTCCATAAGCATCTGCCCATGCATCAATGATTTCACTAGTTGCAGCATCCCCTAACACTTCTTTAATGGCGGCTAACAAATTTTCACCAACTATCGGATAGTGCTCAGGTTTAATTTGGAGACTTCGATGCTTTTCACCGATTCTCTCTAATACAGGCATAATTTGGGTGAAATCCTCAATATTGGCTGCCGCACCATACACGGCATCAGCTAATGCTTTTGGTTGGTGGCCTGTTATTTGGTGAGTCTGATTAAAGATATTTAACAATTCCGGATGTTCCTTAAACATTCGCTTATAAAAATGTTTAGTAATGGCTTCCCCATGTTCTTTCACGACTGGTAATGTGGCTTTAATGATTTCTAATTTTTTCGGATCCAGTGCTTTTACTTTTTCCAGTACCTCATGCCAGGTATTTTGGTCACTTTTAGTTACAGACATTTTTAGAGCTACCTCCTCTTCGCATTCACTTAAAAGTATTTCCTCCACTTAAAGGTACTAAAGTAGGTAAATTCTGTTATTTGTTTACACCTTTGTTAAAAATTTTAAAGGGTATTAAAAAAACGCCAATTCTGCTTGAATTGGCGTTTTTTATTTACTTTTTCATCATTTCTTTCATCATTTGGTTATGTTGTTTGTACTGGCCTAAGAGAAGATTTAAATTTTCTGCTGCTTTCTTTTTATCTCCTGAATCAACTGCTGTTTTTAAGTCATGGAAAGTTTTCCAGTGACCAAAATCTTTATCGCCATGAATCTTTTTAAAAAATTCCTCTTTCGTTAATTTGCCTTCCTCAAATAGCTTTTTTAGCTCCTGCATTTTTGCCAATTTTTGTTTTTTCCATTCCTCATGTTTTTTAGCAAATTCAGGGCTATGCCATTTTGCTTGAAGTGCCTTTTTTTCCGCCAATACTTTCGTCCACTCAACCTTTTTCTCCGGGGTGTATTGATCTACCCATGTAAGCAATTTTTGCTCTCTCTCAGCCATTTTTGCCTGCCAATCGCGATGCATATCATGATGACCTTTTCCATCATGACAATCGCAAGGAGCTTTTTCAGCATGCCCATCCTTTGGTTCCGGTGTAGTACCCGTTGCAGAAGCAAAGCCAGGTATTGATAATAACAACCCTAAGGCTAAAATCATTAATTTCATTTTCATATTCCATTTCTCCTTTCAAAATTTTACCTTGAATATTTTGTTAAACTAACTGACACGCATTTATCATGCCCGGTTTCTCAAAAAAAATTTACCAATTTGTCAAAAATTAAATTATAAAATACTTGAGAAGCAAGTCTATATGTCGTAAACTAAGAGTATAATTAATTTGTGAAATTTTTCACAAATTAGTTTAAATAAAATATTTATTGCGGTAATCCCTGGGCGGTTGGTTTTCCCCTCCCCTAACCGCCTATTGATTAGAATATCCCAAAAAAGTACAAGCCTTAATTCCCCCAATTTTAAGGCGAATGCCCTCTTCCATAATGCAAGGGGGCTTATTTTTATTAAGAGCATTTACTTTTACAGCCACTCCAGTAATTCTAGACGATTTCCAAAGGGATCCTCCAAAAAAATTCGGTTTGCCCCCGGCAGATTATCATCTTCTTTATAGGCAATATTTTTTTCTTTTAAATGTAATTTTAATTCTTCAAGATTTTCAACCACAAAAGCAGGATGTGCTTTTTTAGCTGGAGTAAACGGATCTTCTACTCCAATATGAAGTTGAAAGGTACTAAATTCAAACCATACCCCGCCTCGTTTCTTTAATTCCTCAGGCTTCTCAACTTCCGCTAACCCTAGGATTCCACTAAAAAATTCCCTTGCAGCCTCCTCGCATCCCTTTGGTGCAGCAAGTTGAATATGGTCTATTTTTCTAAAAGTAAATGTCATCTAAATCCCCCCGTTTTTTTAAAAAACTAATTATATTTTTATTTTATAAAAATTATAATTTTCAATCAAATTTAATTCTTCAAGAAAAAAAAGAGCTATTCCCTAAAAAATTTAGGAAATAGCTCAAGACATCATTTACCTATAAACATTTGCGACCAGTAATTTCCACTTTGTGTAAAACCAACACCAATATTGGTATAGTTAGGACTTAAAATGTTTCTTCGATGTCCTTCGCTGTTCATCCATGCCGTTACTACTTGCTGGGCGGTAGTTTGCCCCATTGCAATATTTTCACCGGCTGATTTATAAGTAACACCGAAGTCTCTCATCATGTCAAATGGTGAACCATATGTTGGGCTTGTATGAGAGAAATAATGTTTCGCTTGCATGTCGTTTGATTTCACCTGTGCCACTTTACTTAAAGAGGTATCTGCTTTTAATGCCGGCAGACCATTTTTTCGTCTTTCATTATTCGTTAGCTCAATCACCTGTAAAGCCATCTGACTTATCCCGGCTGTCGATGGGGCAGCGGGTGCCGAAGGTTGAGTTGCTTTTGGAACTGGTGCCGTAGCCTTTGGTACTGCCGGATTGACAGGTGCTGCCTGTTGACCGGTTAGTGGTGTGGTCGATTGCTGTGGCATTTTGGCCCCTGTCTGTCCAGTTGCCGGACCAAAGGTGTAATACCAGTAATTACCCTGCTGTACCCTCTTGCTATGAGGATACATATGACTTGGTGTTGCCGTACTGTATGAATTCGGGTCAATCGTAATAAACCCATAATTCATCGGTGTAATTTCTGATGTTGAAAAATCAAAGTCATTTGAGACATTTCTGGTGTTTACCCTGCCATTAGAAATGTTCTGATTATTCATAGAACCTAAGTGGCCTGATGTATTGTTTCTATTCGTCCCAATGTCGCCATCGTATAGACTCAAATTATCTCTCGTACCAACGTCACCTGTCGAAACATTAAGATTATTTAAACGATTAGTATCACGGTAGGAAACGTTGTTCAAGCGATTCATATCACGATAGGAAACGTTACGATAGTCCGGAGTTCTTAAATCCCCTGTGGACACATTTCTAGGTCCAGTAGCTGTATTATCAACATTGTTTTTGTTTGTGGCACATGCTGTTAACGAAGCTAACATAAGCGATGCTACAGCAATTTTTGTTTTTTTGAAGCCCATCTTGTCATACCCCCTCTTTTTTTAGAAGATACGTTTATTATCTTCTCCGTTAAAAATGAAAGTATAGATGGGAAATATCGAGAAAGATGGGTGGCAAAACTTTTTAGAACACATCTTTTTTAGTAAAAACAAAAAAGGAAACGAATAAAGCAGCAGCCCACCAAACAAATAGAACCATCAATGAAAATGACAGGGTCATTCCTTGTATAGGCGGTGCATTTCCTCTTATATAGTCGGTTAACGTCAAATTTACCATAAAAAAGTATTTTGCTGACTCCCAAGATGATACCATATTATTTAAAATTGCTCCGGATATTAAAGCCGCGAGCATAACACCCATACCTGCGGCAGTACTTCGAATCAAAACTGAAAGCATAAACGATAACGTTCCGACAACAACTGCAACAAACCAAACAAGTCCAAAATCCATTAATAAATACTGCCACAGCTTAATGAGTTTTACACCGGAAGTATTTAATCCTGTTTCCGTAACATTAAATCCTGTTAGAATCGGTGTACCCCAGCCTTTGTAGCCAAAAACAATTCCTGAAATGATGTATGAAAGGATCCCCGCAATCGCTATAATTAATGAAATTGCTAAGCAAAGAGTAATATATTTACTCAACAGAACTTTCCACCTTTTCACCGGTCTCGTTAAAAGCAGTTTTATTGAACCGAGACTGTGCTCAGATGAAACCAAATCACTTGCGATCACCATAACCATTAGAGGGATAAATAAATCAATTGAGTTTTCTAAAAATACTCTTATAAATGTTGGTGCACCGGGTTCTGACGGATTAATATCATGATCAAGGTAATATTGCTCCTGCTGCAGGGTGATTTGCAGCTGCTTTTTCCACTCTTCCTGCATTCTACTGCTGCTAAGGCGATTTTGCGTATCAATAATTTGCTGTTGTAAAATCGTTCTCCAGTCACTCGTACCTAATTTTTCTCTTTGTGTTTGTACGGTTTTATACTGCGCATATGTAAATAAGACAACGAGAACACCTATGATGATAGCAATAACAAAAAGGCGTTTTTTGGCTATTAGCTTCATCATTTCATTTTGGATCAGTTTATTCAATTGTGTCACCCCCGGTCAATTCGAGGAACAAATCTTCTAATGCGGGCAATTTGCGATTCATCTCTGTAACCGAAACACCAGCTTCCACCAGCCGTTTATTCCATTCGGCCGTTTTCGTTTCATCAAATTCCGTCAAAATGCTACCGTCCTCTTTTTCTTCAATTGCAGTAAACGAATTTAAGATTTCTTTACCCTTATCCAATGGTTGAAAATGCCAAACTACTCTTTCACGATTGGATAACAACTGATGAACCGTATCGATTCGAATGATTGTCCCTTTTGAAATAATCGCCACCCGGTCACATAGAAGCTGAATTTCGCTTAATAAATGACTTGATACAAGGACACTTAATCCCTCTTCAACTGCTAGATATCGAATAAACTGACGCATCTCACGAATTCCTGCAGGATCTAATCCATTCGTTGGTTCATCAAGGATCAGTACTTTTGGTTTTCCCAGCAAGGCCTGTGCAATCCCGAGACGCTGCCTCATCCCAAGGGAATACGTTTTTACTTTATCATGAATTCTTTCTGATAACCCGACTAGCTCCGTGACATAGCGAATCCGTTCCTCACCAATTCCTTCGAGCATACCGGCGAAATGATGCAAGTTGTCATAGCCTGTCAAATAAGGATATAATTCAGGATTTTCTACGATACAGCCCAAATTTTTCATCGCGGCCTGAAAATGATCGTAAATATTGAAACCGCAAATCTGAATCGTACCTGACGTAGGCTTAATTAAGCCTACGAGCATTCGGATGGTTGTGGTTTTCCCTGCACCATTTGGTCCGAGGAAACCGAATACTTCTCCTTCTTTTAATTCAAAGCTTAATCCCTTTATAATTTCTCGTTTCCCGATAATCTTTTTTAGGTTTTGAACAGATAAAGTTATTTTTTCCATTAATCCTTCTCCTTACCAGGTAAGCAATGAGGCAACTCGTTCCGCGATTAAATGATACCCTTTTGTATTTGGATGAAATTTGTCTGAATACAGGTAATCGTTTATCTTTAATTCAAACAAATCGAACGTTGGAACAAAGACAATTTTCGGGAATTCTGCACTAATTTCCGCACTGTCATAATTCCAGTGGCGGATCAATTTGGAAAGCTCCTTTCCCTGATTTAAATCAATAAAAGGATTATATAAGCCAATGAAAAATACGGTTGCACTACCATTTACCTGACGAATTTGTTGAAAGACGTCTTTTAAATTATCTAAGTATTTTTTCTCGATTACAGGAATGTCTCTTGTTTGAAAATCTTCTAATCCTTGGCCACCCCGAAACAAATCGTTTCCACCAATTGTTACCAGCACCATATCGGCATTTTGAATTTGCCGCCGGACTTCGCTTTGGCGCACCTGCAGACGTAATTGGTCTGAGCGTTGGCCATTAATGCCAAGATTCGTAAGTTGAACCTGACGCTTTGTTTTTGTTTTAATTTCATCAATTAAATCACCGACATACCCTTTTCCCGTCTCATCTCCCGTTCCCCTAGTTAAGGAATCACCTAAAGCAACAATCGTTAATCCTTTTTTATTTTCTACCTTTGTTGATAAAGTGGTTTTTTGCGGTATTTTTTCTGGTTTTCCTGCATAATATTCTTTCACAGTCCAACCGAGCCCTATCAACCAGAGAAGGCAAAATAGAACTGCAGTAGCAGTAATAAAGCGTATGACTTTTTTATTCAAAAACCTCATCCTTTCCATCTTTCTCTCTTTCCATTTAATCACAATTACAAATGGATTCAAACCTTCCCTGTTTACAAAATAAGGTGAGCAAAGAAAGGTTCGATAATTCTTAACATTTATTATTAAGGGAAAAAAAAGAGGCTAGTTCAATCATTGAACTAGCCCTTAACATTCCTATTATTCAGCTCGAACATGCGATTTCCTTTTTGGAGCATCCATTTTGGTTAACATACGGAATATTTCCAGTAATAGCGTTATAAGACCCAACCAAACACCGCCAAAAACATAGCCTGCTGCTACTTGGCTAGGGTCCTGGATATGGAAATAAAATCGGCTTGTACCTATAAACAAGAGAATAATTACCCAACTAAAAATTAACATTGTATGTACTCTGAGGTATTTGCTATGACGCATCAGAATAAAAAAGAAAAATCCATAAATGACAAATGCCATTAATGATTGTTCACTTGGAAAGCTGTATGGAAAACGTTCCAATATAGAAGGTTCATTTGGAGAAAGTCTGTGAAAAATGTTCCTTAACAACTCTTCATACACTTCTCCTCCCCCAACTGCGAGGAAAAGAAAGGATAGTTCAAGCAATTTATCCCTCCCTTTCCATAAAATCCAAATAAGTGTGTAAAAAATAATACCAAGAAGAAATCCTGCAGTTCCAAGGTTTAAAAAGAAATGCATCAATAAATCAACTCGGCCTTTAAATACAACTGATACCAATAGATTGGTTACTTCATCAAAATCCTGAATTTCATGTGAAAGATAATCTTGAATGAAACCAAACATCAAAATAATAAAGCACAATGTCACAAGTGAAAGAGTTCCGAGGAAGATTTCAACCCTTCCACGGGATCGGAAAATCCCGAGAATTTTTTTACCGAATTTTGTTCCTAATTGTATGATTTCATTCTTATATTTTTTCAATAGAAATACAACAATCAGCACAGTTGCAAGTATAATACTTCCAATAACTAAATATTTTTTGATGAGTTCTTGAAAAACATTCCACCTAGGTCCTAGCATTTTTCCTAATAGAATAAACGTAGAGACCCAAATTATTGACCCAATACTTGAATACAAAGAAAAAATTTTAATAGGCAATCGGGTAACACCTGAAAAATAACCGGTGATATGTCTGACTCCCGGTATGAAAAAGGCCACTATTAACAGCTTGTTCCCATATTTTTTAAACCACAATGAGGTAGAGTTCAGACGTTCCGGCCCTAAATGAAAACGCGATCCATATTTTTCAAAAAAGGGCATACCAAGCCTGAATCCAATTCCATAAGCAATTATCATCCCCAATGTACAGCCCGCAGCAGCAGAAAGGATACTGCCAACCCAACTAATGTTACCTTGAAATGACATTAATCCTGCATAACCCAATAAAGCTTCTACCGGAATTGGTATTGCCATGATCCCTAAAGTTAACGAAAGAAATAAAACTAGGTATCCGTATTCATTCATAAAAGCTGTTAAATAATGCAATGTATTTCACCTCTCTACCTCGATGCACTTTTAACGATGTTGTTAAAGACTTATTCGGTGACTTTATTACTATTTATAGGGTATATTGTCGTAGTGATATTTATCCATTTATCTTAACTATCGTAATCCTTTTAATTTTATTCAATCGTGAAGTTTTTATATATTCTTTATAAGATAGAAAAAAACCGACTCCCAGTGTGGAAATCGGTCTTTAAAGATGACCTTATGCTTCAATAGATGCTTTAGGACCAAAGAATTCAAAGTGAATTCTTTCTTCATTTATACCTAATTCTTTTAATGAACGGTGGATTGCTCTCATAAAAGGAACAGGACCACAGAAATAGAAATCGGTATCAATAGTCGAAACATTTTCTTTCAGCCATTCATCAGTAACATAGCCTTCAACGTCAAAGTTTTGATTTAAACGGTCTTCTTCAGTTGGTGAATCATAAAAGAAATAGGTATTTACGTTTTCAAGTACTGCAAGCTCTTCCACTTCTTCTCTTAACGCATGGACATTGCCATTTTGAGCCGCATGTATGAAGGTTACTTTACGTTCCGGCTGTATTTCAACAACTGTTTTTAACATACTTATCATTGGGGTTAATCCAACACCACCACTTAAAAGTACAACCGTTGTTTCTTTTTTCGTATCCAGAACAAAATCACCTGCAGGTGCACTCACTTTAAGAATGTCTCCTTCTTTCACATCATCATGCAGGTAATTGGATACCATACCGTCCGGACTTTGGGCTCCTGCTTCACGTTTAACACTAATACGGTAATAATCCTTGCCTACTGCATCGGAAAGACTGTATTGGCGAATATGTGTATATTGTTCACCTTCAATTTCCAGTTGAATACTAATATACTGACCTGGAATAAACTCAGCAATCCCTCTATTATCTACAGGTTTTAAGTAGAAGGATGTAATGACATCACTTTCGACTACCTTTCGGTCCACAATAAAGCTGCGGAATCCATCCCAACCGCCTTTTTGGTTAGCTGCATCTTTATACATTTCGGCTTCAACACCGATAAAGGCATCAGCAATTACGCCATAAGCCTGTGCCCATGCATCAATAATTTCATCAGTTGCCGCTTCGCCTAATACATCTTTAATCGCTAGTAAAAGGTGTTTTCCAACAATCGGATAATGCTCGGGTTTGATGCCAAGGCTTCTATGTTTGTGGGCAATTTGGTTTACTACCGGAAGAATAGCTTCTAAATTATCAATATACATCGCTGCAGCGTATACCGTTCCCGCAAGCGCTTTTTGCTGTCTGCCTTGTTTTTGGTTTGCGTGATTAAAAACATTCAATAATTCAGGATGGTTTCCAAACATTAATTGGTAAAAACGTGTAGTAATGGTTTCCCCGTGTTTTTCTAATACCGGTACAGTTGATTTAATAATGTCAATAGTTTTCTGATTTAACAACATAAACACTCCCTATACATTTTCAACATCTACATAGTGATTATATAAAAAAACACACATGGAGTTTGTGATTCAAATCACACTTATTTTCATTTGCAAAAATCAGAATAATTAGTTAGTTTTATTTTTAAAATCCAGGGTATTTTCCAAAAAAGACCCTCCCAAATCGGAAGAGTCCCTTAAAGATGAAATTTTTAGTAAGCTTTTGCCCAATAAACCATCTGTTTTGCATCTTTTCCGCAGCAAACGCATTGGTTCGAAAACTGTTCTTGTTCGAATGGGATACACCTTGAAGATGCCCCGGTTTCTTCCTTAATTTTTTCTTCACAAGCTAAATCTCCGCACCACATGGCTTTAATAAAGCCGGACTTCGCTTCAAGAGTTTGTTTAAATTCATCAAATGTTTTGGCTACTGATGTTCTCTCTTCTCGATGGTTTAATGCTTTCGTATATAAATTTGCTTGAATTTCATCAAGTAATTCAACAAGCTTTGATTCCAGTTGATCCATTGGAACAATTACTTTTTCCAACGTATCCCTTCTTACCAATACGACTTGTTTGTTTTCAATATCCTTTGGCCCCACTTCAAGGCGAACCGGAATACCTTTCATTTCATATTCATTAAATTTCCAGCCAGGCTTTTTATCGCTTGCATCAATATCAACACGGGCTACATTCGAAAGTGATTTTTTCAGGTCATAGGCAAAATCGAGAACGCCTTCTTTATGCTGGGCAATTGGCACAATCATTACCTGGGTTGGTGCAGCATTTGGCGGAATGACAAGTCCGCGGTCATCACCGTGGACCATGATTAAAGCACCGATTATTCTCGTAGTGAAGCCCCATGATGTTTGGTGAACATATTGAAGCTTTCCTTCCTGGTCGGTATATTGAATTCCAAACGCTTCGGCAAAGCCGGTACCAAAGTGGTGGGAAGTTCCGGACTGTAACGCTTTTCCATCATGCATCAAGCTTTCAATTGTATAGGTTAATTTGGCGCCTGCAAATTTTTCCTTTTCTGTTTTTTGTCCTTTTACAACCGGAATGGCAAGAATCTCTTCACAAATAGCAGCATACACATTGAGCATTTTAATGGTCTCTTCAAGAGCGTCTTCATCAGTTGCGTGTGCGGTATGACCCTCCTGCCATAAAAACTCTAACGTTCTTAAAAATGGACGGGTTGTTTTTTCCCAACGAACTACATTTGCCCATTGATTATATAATTTTGGAAGATCCCTATATGAGTGAATAATATTTTTATAATGCTCGCAAAACAACACTTCTGATGTAGGACGGACCACTAATCTTTCTGTCAGTTCCTCGGAACCACCGTGTGTTACCCATGCCACTTCAGGTGCAAATCCCTCAATATGATCTTTTTCTTTTTGAAGCAAGCTTTCAGGAATAAATAACGGCATATATACATTTTCATGCCCGGTTTCTTTAATGCGGCGATCTAGTTCATTTTTTATGTTATCCCAAAGGGCATACCCGTAAGGTCGAATGATCATTGAACCGCGAACACTTGAATAATCGATTAAATCTGCTTTCGTTACTACATCTGTATACCACTGGGCGAAATCCACGTCCATAGCGGTGATATCTTTTACAAATTCCTTTGCCATTTTTGACACCTCATTATTTTTTTAAATATAAAAAGGCCTTAATCCCAAAAAGGGACCAAGGCCTGGCGGTACCACCCTAAATTTAAAAGCTTATGCTTTTACACTTACCATGATAACGGAATTAATCCGCTTGTATCTTCAAAAGATCCGATACAGAACTCAGAGGCAGGTTCAAATGACCGTCTTAAGAAACCTTCCACCAGCCGGTTTCCTCTCTTGGTAAGACCACTTCATTTTACTAATCCTCATCATCGTTTCAAATGTATTTTTTAAAATTATATATTTCTCGACAATAAAAGTCAATATTATGTAATGAAGGAATTTTTATCACCAAAAGTTTTACCCTCTTTATACTCTTTTGTAAATCAGTTAAAATCAATTAAACAATAAATTGAGGTGAAAGCTATGAAAAATGAGGAAAAGAATGATTTAGCTAAAGAGGAAGATGAAAAAAGAATGTTGCTTGAACTCATTAAAATGCAAAATGAAGCATTAAAAAGACTTTATAAAAATACGATTAATAAAGAAACAGAAGATTAAAATCTCCGCTTCTTTTTTTCTCCCATTCGGACGTTCCCAACGTCTTTTTTATTGTATCCTCTTTCTCGTCAATATTCATGAAACGTTCATAAAAACAACCCAAAATTTCCAATGGCATGCAATTTTTCCATTTATAATATCTATATATTGTTTAGTATTTTTGATCACATCCTGTTCCTAAAAACACGATTAAGGAGACATGAAATGAATTTTTTATCTATTATTACAATCGCTATTGTTGTTATTATGAGCGGCTATTCCATTTACCTTGTTAACCGTGAGAAAAATAAATTAGCCTGCATGTCAGGAATGATGATTGCTATGGCCGTTGCAATGATGGCAGGTCTTCTTTTAGGATATGTAATCGGGGTAACTTCCGGTGATATGTTCCTTTCCTGCGGACTCAGTATGATTATTGGTTTTATAATCGGATTCTTAGCAGGTCAGCCAATCGGCATTATGGCGATTCTGGACGGTGCCCTAGCCGGTTTAATGAGCAGCATTATGGGAGCGATGCTCGGCGTTATGCTCCAAATTGAAAATCCAGCCATCATGCTTGGAATTTTACTGGGATTATTTATCATTATTCTTGGTCTAGTTATTATGTTTATTAAAGTTGAAACAAGCGAAAAATTCAACCTTGATACACAGACCATTTCTCCATTTGCGATTTTATCGGCCGGTATCGTCCTCGTGACATTGTTTTTATTTTTGTACAGCAGCGATATTGTAAAAATACCTGGAAATACAACTTCTGCCCAGGCACAAGTAAATCAAAATACAAGTAATCCCAGTTCCACACAAACTGAGATTGATGTTACAAAGGAAAGTGCTCCCAAAATTAAGTTGGAAGTAACCCAAACGGGATACACACCGAATGTTATTCGCGTAAAAAAAGGGGTGCCTATTCAGCTTGAAATCGAAAATCCAATTGAAAATAGTTGTTTATCCACTTTTACCATGCCGGAATTCAACATAAAGAACGTCAATCTAAAAGTAGGAATAACAAATTTATCCTTCACTCCTGACAAAACAGGTGAATACACGTTTAGCTGCGGGATGGGGATGTTTAAAGGTACGGTAATTGTTGAATAATATAATGAAATCCAATTTTTAATAATTCAGCTAAAAAAAGAGACTATTCGGTCTCTCAGATTGTCGAGAAAGGGGTATTTTCTCGGCAATTTTTTATTTTGTCAGAATCTAAATACAAAATTGATCTAGATGTTCTGTTGATTTGATGGTTACTGAATAGGTCTTACTTTTCGCTCCATCTTTATAACATCCTTCACTGAAAGGACAAACTTGACATTTTTTAATGTCAAAAAGGTACTTGATCCTAGGGTTTTTATCTTGACCCTTTCTTGCTTCAAATTTTTTTCGAATCGCCATATGTCCTGCTTTACAAACATACATTCCTGCATCTTTGTTAAATTCAAACTTATCCTCTTTTGCGCGAGTACCATGTGTAATATGCGGATGTAACTTTGAAACCAGTGTTAGCTCATGCTCTTTTGTATAGAGAATATTATTTTTCTCGGAGTAGGCTGTATCCCCAATGATCGTATCAATTTCCATTCCAGTGGCTTGGCTTTTTTCAATTAACTCCTGCATGTATTTTCCATCACTTTTTTCACCTGTTGTCACAACAGCTGCAGTTATTATCCGTTCGTCACTCATTGCGATATGTGTTTTATAGCCAAAAAAGGAGGAGTCTGCTGTTTTATGTCCTACACGTGCATCTGGATCAGCTGAAAAGTTTAGTTGTTCTGTATAATCTTCCACTACTTCTTTTAGCATATTTAATTTTTCCTTAACGGCTGGAATTGTAGCGATTTAAGGTTCTGATTCAACCACAGAAATTACTTCACGACAATAATTTAGTTCATCTGTTACTTCGTTAGAAGTTGTTTTCGGTGGAAATTTCTCTTTCATTGATTCATCAATTTGATAGACGGCTTTTCTAACATTTTTTGATTTCTCTTGTAGAAATTCCTTCGGTGCCTTTTGGTTATAACGCGCTTTTGTATGTGTGGCATCCATAATAATTGTTTTACTTTTAATGATTTCTTTTTCAAGTGCAATCTCAACTGTTTTCCCAATAAGCATATCTAATAAACCCACATCTTGGAGACGGAGCCTACGGAATTTCGTTAAAGAGCTAGGGTCAATTACAGGATCTTCCGGTGCCATGTCGAGGAAATACTTAAACGACATATCATATTTAGAACGTTCGACTACATCTACATCTGACAAATCATGAATCGATTTGAGCAATAGATATTTAAACATACGAATTGGTGACACTGCATTTCGGCCGTTATTAAGGCAATATTTCGCTTTTAATTCCTCGATAATGAAAGAAAAGTCCACTAGTTCATTGATTTGGCGAAGCATATTATCTTTTGGAACAACAAGATCATAAATAGCAATATATGGACTAAAATTGAGAGAGTCTTGATTGGAAATCATTTTGATACCACCTACATAATTTAATGTCATTATTATAAGGCAAAAAGACAGTTAAAGGTTTGATTAAATCAAACCTTTAACTGTCTAATAATAAAAAAGACCTTTTTCAGTGGCCTCCGCGAAGCGACGAGGAGGCTTCCCGGCACGCCCGCGGAAAGCGAAGTGCCTGGAGCGCCAATCAACAGACCTGTTTAATAGCCTATATATCAATAATATTATAACAAATTAACGCGGTGAATTGTTGAAGTAAATGAAAAAAATAAGAGGCTGCCGAGGGTTTTTCGACAGCCTGAGAGACCATTTGGTCTCTTTTTTTCTATTTTGACTTTGATGCTTCCGCTTTACGTTTAGTTCTTTTTCTTTCAGATTTAAGTAGAATTTTTTAACTCTTTTGTGCCCGTGGAAAAATAATTTCAATCATCGTCCCTTTACCTAAAATGCTCTCAACCTTTGTTTTCCCGTGATGCTTTTCAATAATCCATTTAGCGATCGACAAACCTAATCCCATGCCTTCAGCTTCTGTACGGGCCTTATCGCTTTGGTAAAAACGATCAAAGATTTTTGGAATATCCTGTTCAGCGATTCCAATCCCATTATCCTTTACACGAAGGATAATGGAGGAGCTTGTCTTTTGGCAGCAAAGCCATATTTTGCCGCCTTCATTCGTATATTTCATCGCATTGTCCAATAAAATGATGATGAGCTGATGGATTCTTTCCTTATCTGCCATAAATTTAACTGACTCGGGCGCATCCAAATGAATTGATTTTCCTTGGTATGAAACAATCTCCTCATAATGCTGGGTTATTTCCTTTAAAAGCTCATCTAATCGGAATGCTTGCTTTTTCATTTCTATTTGATCGGAATCCGACCTTGCCAGAGTTAGTAAATTAGCAACTAATTTCGAAAGTCGTCTTGATTCCGTTGAAATCGTGGAAACGTCATGAATCTTATCTTTTATTGTTGCCGATGGTGCCCGAAAAAGTAAATCTGTTTTTGCTTGAATGACTGCTAAAGGGGTTCTTAGCTCGTGTGAAGCATCCGAGACAAACTGCTGCTGCTTTTGCCAGGCTTTTTTAATCGGAACAAGGGACCTTCCTGCAAGGAAATACCCTGAGGCAATCGCACAAATGACGCCAATTCCACAGCCAATTGCTATGATTAATAAGAGCCTGTTCAGCAATTCTTTTTCCGAATTTACATTTCGGATGACTTGAATAGTTACTTGGCCAAAATCAGTATAAACATGTGTAGCAATATAGCGAAATGAAAAGTGTTCAACATCAACATCTTGTAAGGTATCCAGTTTTTTAGGACGAATTAGCTTTTCATTCCCTTTAAACAGTTCGGACTCTCGATTTTGCGCTGCCAATAAATTATTCTTCTTATCCCAAACTAATGTTAAAATCCGTGGGTCCCGGTGCATAAATCTAGGGCCGGTAGTAATATCTCCGGGCCCGGGATTTTGTTGCAGCTGCTGTTGCGGTTGATTTTCAAAATGATTAACGGCTTCAAGTAAGGACTGATTGACATCCTTATATAATTGATTTTCCGTATAAAAATAAATGATGCTTCCAAGAATACTTATCAAAATGATAAATACCAATGAATTCAAGACAGTAAGCCGAATATGCGTTTGCCGAAACATTAGCTGACCCCTCTATTCATCATTTAGCATGTAGCCGACACCACGAATGGTTTTGATATCCGAATGATAGCCGAACGGTTCCAGTTTTTTTCGAAGATGGTGCATAAAAACCTCAACAATCGCAATTGTTGTGTCAGAATCAAACCCCCATACACGGTCATAGATTTGTTCTTTTGTTAAAATAGCGCCCTTGTTTTGAATCATATATTCCAAGAGTTCATATTGTTTTGATGTCATCTTGACATGTTCTCCGTCTACGTTGATTTCCCGTTCTTTACCTAACAACTCGATACCTCGATATTGAATCGTTTGATTGGTGGTTAAGCTTCCACTTCTGCGGAGTAATGCACGAATCCTTGCCTTTAATTCAGCCGCTTGAAAGGGTTTGACCAAATAATCATCGCCGCCGCTGTCCAATCCCTTTACGCGATCTTCTAATGAATCTCTTGCGGTTAGAAATAGAACAGGTGTTTTAGAACCTTCCTTTCTGAGTGTCTTAAGTACTTCAAATCCATCAATTTCGGGAATCATTACATCAAGCACAATGGCATCATGAATATTTTGTAATCCTAAAAACAAAGCATCCTCACCATTTGTTGCTTGATCGACTTCAAATTCATCCGATAAAAGCTGTACAATTGACTCCAGCAAAGAAATATTATCTTCTACAACTAACAACCGCAACTACATCCGCTCCTTTTTCTAAAAAAATACAACTATTAGGTTCATATCAATATTCTCCGGCAAACAAAGCGGTCGTAATATACGATCGTAATGAAAACCCTAAAAACACTTTCTGTAAATTTATCGTTTAGCTGAATATACCATTTTTTTTTGATTCATGATGCCTAATAATTTAAAAATTAATGAATCCTTTATCAAAATAAGCCCAATTAAATAAACCGTTCCTCCAATTCCTAATTGAAGCATTGTCAGTAAAACAGGTGAGACAGTAACCACATAACCAACCATACGAGCTGAGAGAAAAATAAGCAGACCTAAAATTGAATATCTTAAAAATAATTTTCCAAAGAAGGTGAACGAGAAATACTTTCTGGCAAAAAACATTTGAATGATAGCACCAAGAGCTTCTGCCACTAATAAAGCTATTGTCGTTGCGACACTGCCCATTTCATGCACTAGGAGTAAATTGGTAATTAAACTTACGATCGCTCCGATTGTAATTGCCACCGAATATTTATTTTGCTGGTTAGAGGAAATTAAAATTTGAATTCCAAAAACATTGGCAAGCCCCACGAAAAATAGGACAGGGCTCATAATCATCAATAGTGGCGAAACCTTAAGAAATTCGCCGCCTAAAAACCAAACAACAAAATTTGGAGCAATTGCGATCAGTCCAAAGGTCATCGGAATGGTTATAAAAAGGACGAACTGCAATGTACTATCAATATATTTATGAAATTGTACCTGATTCCCTTTAGAAAACTCAGAAGCCATCCTTGGAAGTAAAACCGTTCCTAAGGAAGAAATAACTCCTAAGGCGATTCGAATGACCTTATTTGCCTGATTGTAATAACCAACTTCAATTTCACCGGAAATATTCCCTAAAACGATCCGATTCACAAGAACATACACTTGGATCATTAACTGTGGTAAAAAAAGCGCAAGAATGGGAAGAACATGTACCTTCATATCCTCTATTGTTACCTTAGTAAATGAGATTTCCTTTTTTAACGGGATCCACATAATAATTTGACCGAGAAATAAGGTTCCTCCATTGATGGCAGTGTATAATGGTAAATCGTTAGCCGTTTTTACAAAGGCAAAAATGAAGATGATTCCAGCCACTTTAACGAGCATGTTTCGAATCGCGATTCGTTTCATTTGCTCTTTCCCGATAAAGAACCATGAAATATCAATACTATATGCCAGCAGCGTTGCAGCATTAATGAGGAACAATTCTTTATGCACTGAAACTGTTCCAACAAAAAGAAAATACACGAGTAAATTTAATAAGGAAACAATCAGTTGACATGTAAAGATAGACCAGAATTCCTTCGATAATTCCTTTTGATCTGTTTTAATGGCAATTTGTTTACTTCCGTACATCGGCAAACTTAAGACGATAAATACAATAAATAATTGTACAATCGATGAAACATAGGCATCAATTCCAATTCCTTGTGCCTTTAGAATTCGTGAGACATATGGAGTCGTAATAAAAGGTGTCATCATCAACAATAGTTGATACAAAACAGTAAAAAGATAATTTGAAATTAGTTTATTCATTTTTTTCAAACCCTTTTTGCAGAATAATGGTTACATAGAACCAGTCAACTACAACATATTTGAGATATAGTGCTTCAACATTTTTAGTTTGAGTGTTTTTGGTGTTTTTTGCCCTAAAAAATCAAGATTTTTCATCATTTGTTTCCTAACATCCTTCAGAAGATTTGCTTTTACAAATCTTTTTAGAATACGATCAATGTCAGGATATCTTTCAAGAAGAATTTGTTTAGATGTATTTCTCAGCTGCTCTTTTTCCGGTCCAAAGGAGGTACCGCCAATATGGTGGATATACGCTTCCTTTGCAACAACAAGCTTAAAACCTTTTTGTCTGGCTCTCATGCACCAGTCAGTTTCCTCACCGTATCCTCTTTTAAAGACCGCTGCATCGAATAGCCCTACTGAATTTAATGCTTTCCTCTTAATATATAGACAAAAGCCGATTAAAAGCGGGGCTTCAACATAACCCTGATGGTTAGATTTAGTAAATGCTTCCGATAATTCTTCAAAAGTAAATAAATCATTAATTAGCGAATTGCTTGTTGGAGTTCCTGAAATAATCCCGTAATTACTCATAGGATTCACAGCAGCGATTGTTTCATCCCGGTAAGCAACATCCTTTAAGATAGTTAACCACGATTTTGTCACTAATGTATCACTGTTGATAACAATTACGTCATTTTCGCTTACAGAAAAACCATTATTCACATTACCGGGGAATCCTAGATTTTTTTCATTTTGAATCATGATAATATTGGAATATTTATTAGCATAGAAATTTATTAATTCTTGTATTCGATAGTCCGGACTACAATCATCAAGGAGAAATAAATTAAATGAATCCTTGTCTGTATTTTGTAAGATACTTACAATACAATTTCGTGTTTCTTCATATGAATTATAAATAGGTAACAAAATATCTACTTTTCCCATACTACCGTCTCCCGACTGGAAAATAATTGAACAACTGTCGAACAATTTTATTATCAGCATGTAAATTTCGTAAATCAAAAATGTAATTATCTTTCATTAAGCTTTTCACCTTCGTAAGGGATATGTCACGAAATTGATGCCACTCGGTTACAAAAACTGCAGCATCCGCATTTTTAATTGCTTCATATTCATCTTCACAGTATGTTAAGGATTGAGCAAATCCTTTTAGACGCCACTTTGCTTCTTTCATACCTTGAGGACAATATGCCTTTATTTTGGCTCCGCTTTCGACTAAGCCCCTAATAATATCAATACTCGGAGCATCACGCATATCGTCCGTTTCCGGTTTAAAGGATAATCCCAAAATCGCAACGGTTTTGCCATTCACACCGTCCATTGTTCTTACCATTTTTTCAACCATACGTGACTTTTGTTTCTGATTGGCCTCAATTGCCCCTTGAATCACCTTTAATTCTTCCCCATACTTTTTGGCAATCTCGACGATGGCATTTGTATCCTTCGGAAAACAGGATCCCCCATAGCCTGGACCGGCTTGTAAAAATCTCGGAGAAATACGCTCATCCATTCCCATTGCAAGAGCAATTTTCTGGACATTGGCATCCACTTTTTCAGCTAAAAGTGCGATTTCATTAATAAAGGAGATTTTCACTGCCAAAAAGGAGTTTGCCGCATATTTAATCATCTCGGCAGTGGGGATATCTGTGAAGACAAAAGGAGTTTCATTTTGATATAGGACTTCATACACTTGTTTCATGATTCCGGCTGCACGTTCACTTTCACAGCCAATTACGACGCGATCAGGGCTTAAACAGTCAGAAACAGCTTTCCCTTCGCGTAAAAATTCCGGGTTGGAAACAACATCAAAAGAATATTCTTGGTTTCTCTCATTAAAAACAGTTTGAATCGTTTCTCTTACCAGCTCTCCTGTTCCTATTGGTACGGTTGATTTATTTACAACTACTTTATAGCCATCCATAAACTTTCCGATATTCTTCGCGACATCAATTACATAAGATAAATCAGCACTTCCATCCTCTTTCGGCGGTGTGCCGACCGCAATAAAAATAACATCACAATTCCGGACGGTATACTCTATATCAGCTGTAAACGTTAATCGTCCTTCCTTAACATTCCGATCCATGAATTCTTTTAATCCCGGTTCATAAATGGGGACGATTCCATTATTTAATAAATCTATTTTATCTTTCGCAACATCCATACAAATGACCTGCTGACCAAACTCAACAAGGATGACACCCTGTACAAGACCAACATATCCTGTTCCAACTACGCCTATCTTCATACCCTATCCCTCTCATTAAAAACTTTATCAACCACTTTATAAAATAAATATTTTGAGTAATGTTTTGTTGAATTGAATCTTATGCCTTTTTGACTATCTGAGTGATATAAAACCTTATTGTAGAGGGATTTATTTATCAAATGGGATTCTTTTAATTCCGGATACTTCTTAAAAAACTGCTTAAGAGCTTCTATTTCACTAACTTTACTGCTAATGCTGTCCGTTTGAATTTCAACCTTTACCAGTACCTCGTCAAGATGATGTACGAGATATTTTTTAGAAACCCTTAAGCAGAAATCCCAGTCCTGATACCTCTTTAAATTTTCATCAAATAAATTATTTTCTGCTACTTCCTTTTTCATAAAAATGGTTTGTGTGCTAATAAAATTCCCCCGCCCCAGCAGGTGGTGCATTTCTTCAGGTTCAATTTTACGATTAGGTACAAAACCACGGGAATTATTTATGAGGTTAAGGCTGCAAAAACACATATCCACTTCAGGGTTTTCCACCATATATTGAAGCTGTTTTTCCAGCTTAGTGGGTAACCAAAGATCATCGCTGTCCTGAAAAGCAATGTAGTTTCCTTTTGCCATTAAAATCCCTGTATTTCTTGCCCCATTTGCCCCTTTAAGACGTTCATTGCGTATATATTTTAATCTGTCACTATGAAATGACTCGACAACTTCCTGTGTATTATCTGTTGAAAAATCATCAACAATAATAATTTCCTTTGGAGAAACAGTCTGATCAAGGACGCTTTTTATCGATTTATATAAAAGATTAGCTCTATTATAGGTTGGAATAATGACTGAAACATCCATTAAAACACTTCCTTTCTCATTAACATTTTTATCATGCAAACTTGGTTGAAATACATGTTAATGATAACATCATTCAGGAGATCACGGTTTCCAAGCACATGATGTTTCGCTTGGAAACCCCTTCTCCCTTGAACAAAACGCTACAGCTAACTATTCATAGCGAAGTGCTTGAATAGGGTTTAATTTCGAAGCTTTATTAGCCGGGAATACCCCAAAAACAACACCTACAACAACTGAAAATAAAAACGACATGACGATCACAGATGTTGAGTAGGTTACCGTTAAGCTTAATGCTGAGGATAAAACTTTTCCTAGACCAATTCCTAATAGAATCCCGATAATTCCACCCATCGAGCTCAAAACGGCAGCTTCAATTAAAAATTGCAGCAGAACATCTCGCCTTTTAGCACCAATTGCCTTTCTAATCCCAATTTCTTTTGTTCTTTCTGAAACGGAAACGAGCATGATATTCATAATTCCGATTCCGCCAACAAGTAATGAAATACCTGCGATTCCCCCAAGCATCATTGTCATCGTATTGGAAACGGAACTCAACGTATCCATTAAATCTTTCTGATTAACAACCGTATAGGAATCACTTTTGTTTGGAAACAAGGACGCCATTTCCATTTCAACCTCGGTCATGACGAAATCCATTTGTTGTTCACTTTTACCCTGAAGGTACACTTGATTAATATTGGTTGTTTTTACTAAGCGTTCTCCTGTACTCAGTGGGACGATAACCACATCATCACCACTTGAACCAAGCGAGCTTCCTTTCGATGCCAAAACACCAACTACTTTGAAAGAAGTACCATTAACCTGGATATATTGGCCGACAGGGTTATCGGTTCCAAAAAACGTTTCAGCTGTATTGGCACCGAGAACAGCTATCTTCTGTCGGTATTCGATATCAAGGTCCGTTAAAAAACGCCCTTGACTAACCTTGGTATCCCGAACAGATGAATAAGCCGCATTCGTAGCAGTTAAGGAAACTTGAGAAGATGTCCGATCCTTTTTGACATTAACACGACCTGAGACGACCGGGGAAATGGCTTTCACGCCATTTAATTTGCTTAGCTTAGCAATCTTATCTTCTGTTAACGCTAAGTCGGTCCCAAAGGTATTCACCGTTAATAGGTTTGTCCCTAATTGATTGATTTGGCTTGTTACATTCGAGGCAGAACCCTGGGCCATCGATACCAAAACAATAACCGAGGATACACCGATAATAATCCCCAGCATCGTTAAGACTGAACGAAGCTTATTGCTTTTAATACTGCGGAGCGCCATTTTAATAGATTGAAAAATGCCCAATCAGCTCACCCCCATTCTCTAACAATTGACCGTCCTGGATGCTGACCATTCGCGTTGCTTGCTTCGCAATCGCTAAATCATGAGTAATTAAGATGATGGTATGACCTAATTCATTTAGCTCTTTCATAACCTCAAGGATTTCCTTGCTAGTTTTGCTGTCTAAAGCACCGGTAGGTTCGTCAGCCAGGAGAATCGCGGGATTACCAACAAGTGCTCTTGCGATTGCTACCCGTTGCTGCTGACCCCCTGAAAGCTGGGAAGGCAAGTGACCGGCACGTTCCGCCAAGCCAACTTTTTTAAGACCTTCCAGAGCCATTTCCCTACGGGCTTTGGCTGATACCCCACCATATAAAAGTGGTAGCTCCACATTCTCAAGTGCGGTTAATTTTGTTAATAGGTTAAAATTTTGAAAAATAAATCCTATTTTTTGATTTCGAATTGTTGCTAATTGGTTATCACTCATTTTTCCAATGTCTTTCCCATCTAGCAGATACTCACCTGATTCTGGCCGATCAAGGCAGCCAATCATGTTCATTAATGTCGATTTCCCCGACCCTGAAGGACCGATAATTGCTAAAAATTCGCCTTTTTTTATTTCAAGAGAAACATTATTTAATGCATGAACGGTTTCACCGCCCAGCTTATAGGTTTTCATAAGGTTTTTGATTTGTATAATTGGTGTTCTCATTAGTTTCCACTCCTTCTACTAGCTGAGGCGCTAGATGAACTATTTCCACCTCCATTTCGGAACTGTCGGTTCATGCCACCGCCCAAACCTCCAAAGCCACCAAATCCACCTTGCATCATTTTGGCATTTGTTGAGGAATTTCCGATGACAAGATTAGGTAAGCGAACAGTTTCTCCTTCTGTTAAGCCTTCCGTAATTTCTACATAATCTTCATTGGCAAGCCCTGTTTTTACAAACTTACGTGAATTTGCACCCCATTTATTACCTTTGTTATTTTGATTGTTTTGATTGTTTTGGCTGGTTTGGTTATTCTGGTCTGCATTAGTGACCATAACAAATTTTTGACCATTCATCGTGTGGACTGCATCCACCGGTACAAATAGAGCATTATCCTTACTTGCTGTTAAAATACTAGATTCCGTACTCATTCCTACTTTCAAGCCTGTAGGTTTGTCAATATGAATGGTAACATCAAAAGTCGAAACACCGTTTGTAGATGTACCTTCATTTGCAATTGCAGTTACTGCTCCAGTGAATGTTTGGTCAGGAAGAGCATTTACCTTGATGCTGACTGTTTGTCCAATACTAATTTTTGGAATATCGAGTTCATCGACTTGAGCCACTGTCTGTAAATCATTGTAATTGGTTAAATGAGCGACTGCTTGTCCGATCGAAACCCTTTCTCCTGCTTGAACAGCAATTGTGGTAATAACACCATCTGCAGGTGCCGTAATCGGATCACTGCCATCGGTAAATGTAATTAGGCTTTCTCCTTTTTTAACTGTCTCACCGGCAGAAACTAAAACTTCTGAAATACTGTTATTATTGATTGTAGACTTAATATCCTCTGTGGTAACTGGTTGAACCGTACCAGATCCACTAACTTTTACTTCAAATTTACCTTTTTGAACAACCGCAGTTCGAGCTTGCGTTGTTGCTCCCTGTTGCGCAGCACTCGTTTTCGATCCATACCATTGATAGCCGACAAAACCTACTACAATGACAATAATGATAGTAAAAATCCATTTCTTCATCTGCACTTTCTCCCTTTCTGACTCTGGCTTTTCAGTAAATTGGCCATCCATTAAAAATTTTTGTGCAACAAGAGTATTATTATTTTCTTTCCTTAACTTTTCCTTAATAAAATTAAGGCACCTTAAAAATCACCGTGTTCACTAATATTTTTTTCGAAAAATTAAAAGGACTAACTTTGGGAAATTCCGCCCTAATCAGCCCTTTTCTTGTTAATATTCGAATTATCAATAATTTCTCCCTTCACTCTCTACCCAATAACGCCTGACAGAACAAATTTCACGTTCATAAACTGTCCCTGCTAATGGAATAATCTCAATCGACTTGCCTGTTTTCGGTGCATGCAACATTCGCCCATTCCCATAATAAATTCCGACGTGGTGAACCCTTCCTTTCCCCTCTTCATGGGCGAAAAATATCAAATCTCCTGGCATAATATCTGACAAGTTAACCTTGAAGCCTGAATTGGCTTGATCCCTGGCATCCCGTGGAATCAGATAACCATTAGCTTTGTACACCATGTAGCAGAAGCCTGAACAATCAAAACCGTAGCTGCTTACCCCTCCCCATAAGTATGGTAAATGAAGAAATTGTTCTCCTGTGGATACAAGGTTAATCCCATTTCCTCTTAAAATTTCTCCAGTTGAATTAAATACAACCACATCAACTAAATCCAACACGCCAGTGCCCGTTGGTGTTTTAACGTACACTTTCCCATCATGTTCATTTAAAAATGGCAAGTTAGTCTGAAAGGATAATTCCATCAGAAACTGAAGTGATTCAGTGAATAAATTTGCTTTTGGACTTGTAACGACAGCTATTGGCCGTTTTTGAAATCTCCACTCTTCAGCACAACAAACCAATTGGGATTTAGGTACCCAACCGGGATAGCCGCGTTCGTCCTTTGAAGTCGGTTGATCAGGAATAATGATTTGGGCCCAATTATCCTTTTCTTCGATGAGCAAAACTTCTTGTCCGAATAACACTTGAGTTTGAACAAGGTTTTGTTCAAATAGGTCAAGTCTGGTTTGATAGTTCAACCCCGCTAACCAAGACTCAATATGGGCTGGATTGGAAACGGCATCCATGTCTATATCTCGTGCCGAATTATACGAAGTCCAAACAGTCGCAACCGGGACATTTACAAGCCATCTATCCAATAAAAATTCCCCCCTCAAAATTTCCCCGAAAACCAAGTGCTTCTAAGGTGATTTTTAAATAATCCCATTCTCGACAACCATTTTTTTTTCAAAAGTATTCATTGTCGCAGGTACACCAAGCGGTACTGAAAAATGCGGATTACTGTGGCCGATCAAAAATCCTTTTAATGCAGGTTTATTGGCGAGCTTAACATAATGGAGGATTATTTCCTCTAATGATAAAGATAAACCTTTTTTTGGCGTGCAATCACAAAAGTCTCCAACTAGAATTCCATTTACCTCATCAAGCTTCCCTGCCATATAAAGCTGATTCAGCATCCGATCCACAGCTCGAGGTTCTTCGCCGATGTCCTCAATCAATAACAGCTTTCCTTTTGTATCGATTTCATATGGGGTGCCAAGCGTGCTAACTAAAAGAGACAAGTTACCTCCAACAAGAGGACCGGTTGCCACACCCTCCACCAATGTTTCCAGCGCTGCAATTTCCTCTGAATAAGTCAAAATGGTTTGTTCGAATAATTGTTTAAACCCCTCTTTTGATAAAGGGTGTGTATCTACTTGACCAATATCTGATCCAAGCATTGGACCGTGGAAAGTCACGAGGCCGGTCTTTTGGCGGATTGAGGTATGTAAAAAAGTAATATCACTGTAGCCCCAAAAAATTTTTGGGTTGGATTTGATTATTTCATAGTCAATATTCGCTGCTATCCTACCTGTTCCGTATCCTCCGCATGCACAGATGATAGCTTTTACCTCCGGGTCTTCGAACATTTCATGTAAATCTTCGAGTCTCTCATGATCAGATCCAGCTAAATAGCCATTTGCTCCGGCGACATTTTTGCCCATTTTAACGTTTAGATCTAATCCTTGTAAAAAAACAATCCCGCGTTCAAGATTTTCTTGATTTGGCGGACTGGCCGGAGAGATCACACCAACAGTATCCCCCGGTTGCAGACGCTTCGGTTTAATTATCCTCATAAATTCCCCTCCAAAATAATCTCCTATTACCACTCTATGTTTGTTGGACAATAGTAATGTTCAATCAATTAAACCTCCATAAAAAAAGAAGCCGGACCATGTGATCAAGCTTCTTTTTTGAATTAGTACTCTTTTTATTAAGGCTCTTTTCGTAAACTTTGTTGCTTTTGAAGCTTAATAAAGTTCATTTACTAAGTTTCGGATAAAGAATCTCATCTATGATCCCGTAATCCTTTGCTTCTTCTGCGCTCATAAAATAATCCCGATCTGTATCCTTCGCAACTTTATCAAAAGCCTGCCCTGTTCGATCGGCAATGATTTGATTAATATGCTCCCTTAATTTTAGAATTCTTCGTGCGGATATTTCGATTTCAGTCGCCTGTCCCCGTGCTCCGCCCAATGGTTGATGAATCATGATTTCACTATTCGGCAGGGCATACCTTTTTCCTTTTGTTCCTGCTAACAGTAACATGGCCCCGAATGATGCAGCCATTCCAGTGCAAATGGTTCTAATATCAGGCTTAATGTATTGCATCGTATCAAAAATAGCAAATCCTGCAGAAGTAGATCCTCCCGGGCTATTAATATAGAGAGAAATTTCTTTATCCGGTGCATCCGCTGCTAAAAATAGTAATTGGGCAACAACGCTGTTTGCCACATGATCATTGATTTCATCACCAATAATAATAATTCGGTCTTTTAAAAGCCGGGAATAAATATCATACGAACGTTCACCGCGATTTGATTGTTCAATAACATACGGAATTGTACTCATTCAAAAATCCTCCTAAATAGCGATATTTGGCTATGCTGCCATACAGAGAGTGCTTGAAGGAGAGTGAGTTTTAATTGATGGTAAATTCCCAATGACAAGCTTTGGACCCACAGCAACGCTTTTTAATGAAGGAATACAATCAATCAGCACAGTCGGGTCTTGGTCTTTTAACACATCATAAAAAAGTGCCGTTAGCTGCTCTCGTTCTTCATCATCCCGGAAATACTCAACAGAAACGGTTTTCTCCTCTCGATTATTTTTTTCCAGGCGTTTTTTTGCACGATGTAAATTCGATTTGACAGCCATTTCTGTATTGCCTAAAATGTCTGCAATTTCCTTCGTCTGATATTGAAACGCTTCTTTTAGCAAGAAAATGACAGCTTGCTTTGGTGTTAGATTCTTTAGTAATAGCTCAACGGTATTTTTAATTCCATCAAGCTGATTAATTGACATATTACTTGCTAATTCAAAATCTGTTTCAATTCGTTCATTTTTTCTTTTACGAAGGATATCGATCCAATGATTGTAGGCAATCTTATTCAATAAAGCTGAGGTCAATTTTTGCTGATGAAGATCATATTTTTTTGCTTTAAGAAATGCTTCTTGTGCAATATCGTCTCCATCCCATTTATTTTGGGTAAGAAAGTGACAATATCGCTGTAACTTTGGATAATATTCCATCCATAAGGAATCCTCAGACCTTTCTTCCTGCTGAATGCTATCTGTGGTTTGCCGGCTAAGTTTGTAAGACATTATGTTCACTCCTTTAGCAACTCTCTACCCTTTAAACGTTTAAGAAGGATAAAAAGATACGGTCTCATTAAATTTTTAATTTTTTAAATAATATATTGATTTAAATATATATGCTTTAATGAAACTTTTCATCTGGATATCCGTACTGTTTACTAGTTGATATACTTCTTAAACCATCTAGAAATTTTTCCCTTTTATAAAATAGATTTATAATAAGTATACGCAGAAAAAAATGAGGAGTGAAAAAACGTGGGTGTAACACTTAGTAAAGGGCAAAAAGTGGATTTAACCAAATCCCACCCCGGCCTGAAAAACGTCGTGGTCGGATTAGGATGGAATGTGAGTAATCTTGGTTCTAATTTTGATTTAGATGCCTCCGCCTTTCTTTTAGGTGAGACCGGGAAGGTTCAAAGTGATTTGGATTTTGTCTTTTATAACAACCCTTCAGGGGGAAATGGCTCTATTTTATACAGCGGTGACAATCGTGTCGGTTCAGGAGTCCGTGATGATGAACAAATTAGAATTGACTTAAATCGAGTTCCTTCTCATATCCACAGGATTGCCTTTACGATTACGATTCATGAGGCGCAACTGAAACGGCAAAATTTCGGACAAGTATCTGATTCCTATGTGCGTATTTTCAATGAAGGGACCAATGAAGAGCTGATAAGATTCAACCTTGGAAGAGATTTTACGATTGAAACAGCAATCGTGGCAGCAGAACTTTATCGGCATAATGGGGAATGGAAATTTAATGCGATTGCCAGCGGCTTCCAGGGTGGATTAGCAGCTCTATGCCGTAACTTCGGGGTAACAGTGGATGATGTCCCTGCCAATGGTTCAACAAACACGCCTATGCATCAGCAGCAATCACAAACTACCTATAATCCATACCCACAAGACCAACCATATTCGCAGCCGCCTGTCACAACTTATCAGCAGCCTGCCTATGGTTATCCATCACAAACCTATCCATCCACACCGAACGCAACACGTACATATGGAGGGGAAGACATTATTTGTCCACGCTGCCATTCTTCTAATGTCCGAACAGGTCAAAAGGGCTTTGGTCTCGGAAAAGCAGCCATTGGCGGCTTGATTCTGGGGCCGGTTGGGTTACTGGGCGGTTTTATTGGAAAAAATCAACTAAAGTTTACCTGTAACAGTTGTGGAAATTCCTGGTCTCCATCGCAAACGGATTATGCTGAATGGGCAAACAATCAAAAAAGGAGAGCACAAGAATTATTTCACCGATATAAAGGCCAAGATACATTAGAGGCAGTGGTGGCCGGCTGTGCCTTAGTTTCAATGGCTGATGGCTATTTGGATGCATCTGAACACCAAAAGATGCTTGAATTTGTTAACCATAGTGAAGAATTGCGGGTATTTGACTCTCAAAAAGTGATCCAGAAATTTAATATGTTTGTATCCCGAATTGAACATGATCCGATGACGGGCCGTGCCGAAGCCTTTAGAGCTCTTGGAAAAATGAGAACTAAGCCTGAGATGGCAAGATTAATTGCCCGTTATTGCGTTGCAATCGGTTATGCTGATGGCAATTTCGACCCGGGTGAAAAGCAAATGGTTAGCGATATTTGTCGTGAACTTGGCTTGAACCCGGCTGAATTTCTTTCTTAACAAAATAAAACCTCAATCCGAACCAAGGATTGAGGTTTTTCTATTATTGCCAAACACGTTTATTTTCCACACGTTTTGTAAGGCCAAGTTCATCCAATCGTTCTAAAAATGGTATCATGTATTTTCGCGAGAGGTCAAGGGTTACTTTTGCTGCTCCGACTTCAAACTCTGCTTCCGTATAACGACGGAGTTTTTCGACTGCTGCCTTAAATACCTCGCCATGATAGGCAAACTGTTCGTCTAACATCACGATTAGCTTTTGGTCTTCGAGAAACCGTTTTAAGTCGGCCTCAAGATTTCCGGGAATGCCCGCTAGAGAAAAATAATCCTTTAAATATCGAACTTTCAGGGCGTCCGCGTTGATATTTTCAAGCATATTTTCAGTCCGCTTTTGCCAGTTTTTCGGAACATGAGGAAAAAAGTCCGCCAAAGAAACAAATTGCTCTTTTCGTTTAAAAGTTCCTAAAGAAATTCCGTTTTCAACCACATAATCAAGCAGTGGTTTAGGAAATCTCTTTTGCATTGTTTGTAAAAGTTCTGCTTTATTAATTCCCGTTTTCATCGGATACAATTGATGAAATCCCTGCAAACGGTCATAAATGTCTTCTTCAATCGACTGAATCAGCACTTGCAGTGTATATTCTTTAGTATTATATAAAACAAAATCATCTTCCACTAAATGCTCTTTTAAGGTAACTTCATCAAGTGCTGTCCGCTTAATCAACTCATTAAGCGGCAGGCTTTTAGCTTCAATTAACGCGGCAGTAAGACGTTCCTTCGGTGCCCCTGCCTTCTTCTTCTCGAGTTCTTCAATCGTCTGTTGGCCAAAGCGATATTTATTCCCGCGTGGATCTATCACCCAGCCGCCGCCAATCGTTTCTTGCGGACTTGGTCGCCTTAAAATAAAACGGTCGCCGCGTTTCGTGAGGATTTCTTCCTCAAGTCTAAGCTGACAAAGAATTTCGCCATTTTCTTCTTTAAGTTCATTGCGGTCAAAGAAAACGATACGCCCCATTACCTCTGCTGTTCCGATATGGAGTTTTATTGGCGTCCGCTGTTTGACCATATGATCTAAATCCCCCACAACACGAAGGGATACATCCAAAGTCTTTGTTACGATAAAATGCTCCGACGAAACAAGAACATCCCCCCGTTCCAAGTCCTCTTTTGAAACCCCTGAAAGATTAATTGCCGTTCGCTGTCCTGCATAGGCTTTTTGTGCAGATTTTTGATGAACCTGAATTTGCCGGGCACGAACTTCGAGACCATTTGGCATTATTTTAAGTAATTGTCCTTCTTCAACCGTTCCCTCATAAACGGTACCGCGAACTACTGTACCCTGCCCCTTCACCGTAAATACCTGATCAATCGGCAAACGAAAAGCACCTTTGGCATCCCGCATCTCTTGTTCTTTCAAGGTCTTAATGATTAAATTTTTGATTTCATCAATTCCTTTATGTGAAAGGCTATCAACCGGCACAAAAGGAGCATTCTCAAAGACAGTCCCAGTTAACTCTTCTAAAATATCACCCTTGACCAGTTCAATAAATTCCTCATCCACTCGGTCAATTTTTGTTATGCCAATCAAACCGTTTTTTACCCCTAAAAATTTAAGGATATCCAAGTGCTCCCTTGTTTGCGGCATAACACCTTCATCCGCTGCAACGACCAATACAACCAAGTCAATTCCGGCTACACCGGCAATCATTTGCCTGATAAAGCGTTCATGCCCTGGTACATCAATAACAGAAATTTGAATTTCATGATCTTCATATAAAGGAGCAAACCCGAGCTCAATCGAGATTTGTCGTTCTTTTTCTTCCTTTAAACGGTCAGTATCAACATTGGTTAGCGCTTTTGTTAAGGACGTTTTCCCATGATCGATATGTCCTGCCATTCCTATGGTAAAATATCTTTTTTCCAAGTTTGCCACCTGCTTTATCGGTTTTCCATTTAACTGTAGCTTGAATGGCTTGAATGTTCAAGCTAACATTTTTAGACAGAAAAATAGGCACCGGCAGCGCCGCAGTATTCACCATTATGTAAAAACAAAGAAGATAAGCCGAACATTCCGGTATATAACTCAAGGTTTTTCCTTAATGAAGGATTGTCAACCAATGTACTTCCAATATAAACCACCTTATTTATTTTGTGGATAGCTCCTGCCTGTAATGTAAGTAATACTACCGTCTCAGCAATCATATTCGAAAGAGACGCCATCCGGTCGGAATCCATATGCTTCACTTTTGTTCCTTTGGCAAAATTGGCTGCGGTTAAATTTCCATCAATTGGCGGTTCGTCAGATTCATAAATATCGCGAACAAGTAAATCAATGTTCCCTTTTTCCCCTTCATTCGCGAGGAATGTCAGCTGATGATACTCATCTTCATCCGTTAATAAGGCACCCAGTCCGGTGAATGTTCCTCCGCCTACCCCGCTGCCAAGAATCCGTTCATACTTATCATCATTAACCACATGCCATGACGTACCAGTTCCAATGTTTACAAGTAAAAATGGATGATCAAATTTATTGTTTTCCTCGAGTAAGAATAAACGTGCACCTTCACAAGTTGCTTTGAATTCAGGAATGATGATGCCCTCTGGAAAATATTTTTTCTGAATGAAATGAGACTTCCCTCCTGTTAAAGCAACGGTTACATTAGGGGCAACTAGTTTGAACCACGAAATAGCGCTATCCAACTCTTCAATCGAAAATTTTTTATAATGCATCTGATGGTTTTCCTGATAAACAATCTTTATTAAAGAACCCCCAGCATCAATTCCAGCTTTCATTAATTACACTCCTTCATTTAAAATCCGGGTTTCCTTATGTATTTGACAGACAGCTATTTTTTCCTGCCTATCTTTTCACGATTCCTCCACATTCGCAACGTACAGGGAGTTTACCGAAGTCCACTAGCCGCTGGGCGCTCCTCGAAAAAGCTATCGCTTTTTCTTCGTGCGATGCAAATGCTGCCGAAGCTTTCCTTATGGAGCTGGATTCAGATAACTTTTTCAAGTTATCCACACCAAATTATTTTATAGTTTCCTAAAAGATAAAAAAGCCGCGTTTTTGTATAAAAATCGCGGCTTTCTAAAGTATTTTAATTTCTCTGCATTTGTAATTATTTTTCTTTTCTATAAAAGCGTTCACCCGTATCAGGATTATAATACACCCTTGTTTTTTCGCCAGTCACAGGGTCAATATTTATTTCCTCTGTCGATTGAAATCCATCGGGCACTTTTACACCGTGATTACGATTAAACCGTTTGTCATAGATAAAGTATCCAAGTAAAATGCATAAGATAATTATAAAAATTTCTAAGACATAAAAACCTATGACGAAATTCATTATATTGTCTCCACAACAACAGCAGTTCCATATGCTACAATTTCACTCATATTTTTACCGATTTCACCAGAATCATATCTCATCATTACAATTGCGTTTGCACCCATTTGATTGGCATTTTTAATCATACGGTCCAAAGCTTCTTTTCTTGAATCTTCAAGCATAGCTGTATATTGCTTGATTTCTCCGCCTACAAGGGACTTTAACCCTGCCATAATATCGCCGCCAAGCCCTCTGCTTCTTACAATTAGACCAAATACAGGTCCTTTTATTTTTACTATTTTGTAACCTTCAATTTTTTCTGTGGTAACTACCAACACATTAATCGCCTCCATTACATATTAAACAATATAATAATTATTTTTTCTGCAAATATTCCCCTTTTTCAAGTACAAAAATACTACATAAGATTACGTTTATCCTGCTAAATAATCAGAAATTCACTTATTTGCCACGGAGTATATTTAGAATAAACATAAAAAACCCCATTTCGTCGAAAAGAAATGGGGTAAATTTTTTCAGTGTTACTATCTGCTGATTTAATTGTTATTTGTGAGAAAATTTATAATGCTTACATATTTTTTTCCTCTTAAAAATGAATTTTTTTTCCTCACAAGTGTACCCGTTAAAATTATCCTTCTGTTTTTTTTGTTTGCGGCAAATTCTTTTTTATCAATTTAAAAAATAAGATAAATGTGCTTTGAACAACAAGATACACACAAACTGAGTAAATAATGCTATAGCCGTTTTTATAATGAAACACGCCCATTTTATTGTTCACCCATTCAATGATAACGGAAAAAAGAGTGAATAAGGAAATAAACAAGATGAGAAAACGATTACTTATTTTTAGCTTTTGATAGAGTAATAAGAAAATGTAGCCAAATGGCGGATATAAGAAATAAACGACAACATCCATTACAGTATAGGCAGGACCGTCCATGATATCATAAAAATCAAATGGCGCTACCCCAAAGGAGTTATCTAATAAACCCGCAGCCGTCAAACTAAAAAGGAAGATGAGTACAGTAACTTGCTTTGAAAAAATTTTAGGCAAAAAGAAATATAAAGTCCAGGATGCAAGTACGGCACCAATGACAAAAAAATCATTCAAGCCAAAGCCTTTTTCAGTCCACATCATCCGCTGTTTTCACCTCTGGACCTACCCTTTCCAAACTCCTAAACCACCTCAACGCAACCATGGCAAAGCCCAAAAAGATAAGATAGTATAAAATTGTAAAGAAAAGGTTCCATTTTTGAAAAACAAACATATTTGAGGTCAATCCGATTTTATCAAGAATTAGGATGATAACACTGTAAATGAAAATAGAAAATACTTTCTTTTTCAAAGGCTGGTTAAAAATCAGCAAGGTAAAATATGAAATAAAAAATGGAATAAAGACACTGCGAAAAAAAAGGAAGGCAACATATAATTTAGGATTTGTTGTTGTTTTGATCCATTTGAAGGTTTCAAACAGACCCAGATAGGTGTGGGTATTAATGAGACAGGATAATAGGATTAAAAAAGAAACTTCGCGAATGGAACCCCAGGATTTTTTTCGATTAAAAATAAATAATCCCATCATCGTCCAGCTAATGATGAAATAAAAGGTAATTACCATGGAATCCCCTCTCATGAAACTCATCCTAAGCTTTATCATCTCCTTTTTATGAAATAAATTACACATTCATTCTTATTTTAAAAAATAAATTCCAAATTTTTTAAGCAAAAATGTACACAAATATTCAAAAATTTAATATAATAATCTTATAAATTTGCATTAAGGAAACATTTATTGACGAACGAACAAAGCTTGCTTATACGAAAATAACAGCAAAAAAGGATGGTGTCTTATGAGCCAAGCGAATTCAATGGCTGTTGAAAGGTCTAGAGCAACAGAACACCGGACAGTTTCGGCGGCAAGAGATGCCATTAATGGGAAAGTTAAAGGCATCCGTGCGCTACTTCCGTTTCTCGGACCTGCATTTATTGCCTCAATTGCATATATAGATCCTGGAAATTTTGCAACTAACATTCAAAGTGGAGCCCGTTTCGGCTATAAAATGCTTTGGGTGATCGTTTTAGCCAATTTGATGGCAATGCTTCTTCAAAACATGTCTGCTAAACTCGGAATTGCAACAGGAAAAAGCCTACCGGAGGTATGCAGAGATAATATGCCGAAAGGGCTCACTATCACGATGTGGGTGGTATCAGAGCTGGCGGCGATGGCCACTGATCTAGCCGAATTTTTAGGGGCAACACTCGCCTTAAATTTACTTGCCGGCATACCGATGTTGTATGCCACAATTATTACCGGCATCGTTACCTATCTGATTTTAATGTTAGAAAAATTCGGATTCCGGCCGTTAGAAAAATTCATTGCGGCATTCGCAATACTAATCGGCTTATGTTATTTGGTCGAAACAGTCCTTTCAAAGCCAAATTTTTCATTAGTCGCATATCACAGTGTCGTACCATGGCTTGGAAATAGTGAAAGCATTTTGCTGGCAGTCGGCGTTATCGGAGCAACTGTTATGCCACATGCCATCTATTTGCACTCAAGCTTAACTCAAGGGCGGATCATTCCACGTAATGATATGGAAAAAATCAAAATTCAAAAATTTAGTACAAAAGAGATTCTGATTGCCATGACACTCGCCGGTTTCGTCAATTTATCGATGATGTATATGGCTGCATCAGTTTTCAACTCATCAGGTCACAGTCAAATTGCAGATATTACATCTGCCTATCATACACTAACACCGCTGCTTGGCTCTGCCGCAGCTAGTGTATTCTTGATTTCCCTGCTTGCATCAGGAGTTTCAAGCTCAGTAGTAGGAACGATGGCGGGGCAAGTTATTATGCAAGGATTTGTCGGTTTCACGATTCCATTATGGATTCGCCGCTTGGTTACGATGCTTCCTACTGTTATCATCGTCGCAATGGGTGTCGACCCAACCCGGACACTGGTTATCAGCCAAGTGGTTCTCAGTATCGTGTTACCCTTCCCGGTCATAGCGTTAATCTATTTCACCCAAAAAAGAGACTTAATGGGTGTACTGGTCAATAAGCGGATGACAACTGTTACCTCCACCCTATTTGCCATCTTAATACTAGGTTTAAATATCTGGTTAATTATCCAAACGTTCTTTGGATAATAGACCCCTAACCACAGTTTTTGTATCGGACTGTGGAATTTTTTTTGAGGAATTTGATTCAATTTTTGGGTATTATTTTTATCTTCTTTTTTCAAAAAGACTAATAAATAAGCCCGGCACGACCTCCATGTCACGAACTAATTGAAAGCCATTTTTGAAGTATAGCCTCTTGGCGGGAAGATTGTCCTTTCCTGTTGATACTTTTAGAACCGGCAATTCAGGATGAATTTCTTCCAATACACTCAACAATTTTTTTGCGATTCCTTTGCGAAAATGGTTGGGGTGAACGAACATGCGGCAAATCGTGAGCTCCTCTTCATCGATTGTATAGGCAAGTGCACCTGTTAGTTCTTTCCCTTCAAAATAGCCCAGAAAGGTTTCATCGCACTCCATTAGTTCCTCCAAGGACTCTTTAAGTGGCGGAATACCAAAAAAACCAATTAAACTTGCTTCAACGAGATAGGATGCCTTTTGCAGCTCATACAATACTTGAACTAACCGTTTATTTTGAAAATCTATTATGTTAATCATGTTCAATATTCCCCTTTGATAATTACAAACATTTGAATCAGTCTTTTTCAATAAGAACATAATAAATGCTAATATGAAGCACAGGTTTAGGAGAACTGGAGTTGTTAATTTGAAAAAGCTGTTATCATTTGTTTTAAGGATACTGTCATTAATTGCCATTGTAATCATAACACTAGCCTTTTATGTATTAATAGGGGTTGTTCAAGAAAAGCTCTTTGTACCAAAAGAATATTTAATATGGATTTTTAAATATCCTGTTTCGAGGTTGGTATTTATATATGAATTGTTTATAGCATTGGGGTTTTTCTACCTATTTAATAAGGGCTTTAGGGAGGCTGTTATTTTCAAGCGACATCGAATATCAAGCCTTACCGCTTTTGTAATATTAAATATACTTCTTTTATATACTTTATTCACTGATGTTACTGTTATCACAAATAAAAAGATAATCGACTATTCATTTCTTTCGCCCCAGGGCAAGAAACACAGTTACCATGATGTCGTAAGGATTAACACAGGGGTGTATGGGAAGAAACTATACTTACCCTTTACACACTCCAAAGGTGATTTTTTTTACGTTATCGAATTAAATGACGGAACTATAATTGATTTAACAGAAATGGGCGGAGCAAAAAATGATATCGACGAACGTTTTATCATTGAGAAACTTGATAAACAATTTGTCAATATGGGTATACCTAAGAAGGCAAGTATAGCTAATTTCGAGTACAATACCTTAGGTAAAATTTATAAGGATAAGATACGAAATATATTACAAAATACCAAATGAAACCCAAAATCCTTTTATTTTAAACTGAGAAAAATTATCACCCAAAAACTACAAGGCATTTTTTTCCCTAAAATAAAAATAACCCTTATGGCAGAAAAACAAGTTTTTCTCCTACAAGGGGTCTTCCTAACTTATAGCCCTAAATAAACATGGTTCCTGCAACAAAAAAGCTAAAAAGTGAGCCAAGTATTAAACCCGAAGCAGCAAAAAACATTAATATTACGCCGTGGACCTGACTTTTCTCACTATATGTCATAAAGCCCATTAAGAAGGCTATTCCCCCGAATAAAATCGGCATAAATAGAAAGGAAATAATGCTGAAAAACCACCCTAAAACAACATAGATAATTCCATTCTTTTTGTTTGAAGCTGTTTCTTCATATATCCCGGTAACACTTCCACAGCTTTGACAAATATTAGATTTTGCTACTTCGTAAGATCCACTTTGAGAATTGTCCATTTCATCCCCTCCATTTTATTTTCATTTCAATAAAAACTGAAAGTAATAAAATCAACATGAAGTGTTGTCAAGAGGTTTTTAAAAAATTAAAATCCCCTCCAATCACATTTATTTTCCCAGCGAAATACAACGCAAGAAATAATGAATTCATAATACAAATAAGTTGAGGATAATCGTAATTAATGTTAAGAATGAATACTCGTAATATATAGAATATTATAAAAATTTATAATCAGACTAACATAATTTCCTGAAAATTCAATTAATACACACCAAAAACCTCCAGACTTTTATTTAGATAAATTACATTTATACATAAGTTATTGCTTGCAATGTCATGATAATAACAAAAACAAAGAGGGTTCTAATGTGAGAAAGCGATTAATTAGTTTATCTGTACTATTTGTTCTTTGCTTAAATTGTTTTAATTCAATAATTCTATTAAAGACGGCATATGCTCAACAGAAACCGATACCTTCCTATGCAAAGTGGGGTACTTTAGCAACGAAGATGACTCAAGAAAAATATCCGAATGCCCGAATCATTGATTACCTTCATATCGGAAGAATAAGCGGCCCAAATTCTTCAACAGAAAGATTTAAATTATGGTTAAAAGATAACAGAAAAGAATTCGGTGTATTCGTAAATATTGAATTTAACAAAGAAACTGAAAAAGTCATTAAAGTTACTTTTACGGAGACAGCTAAATAAAGCTTTTCGACTATTTACACCTTCTTATTAAAGCCATTAAAAAAGGAAAGTGGTGTTTAAACAATACCACTTCCCTTTCAACAGCTCTTGCACTTTTCTTAGTTTTAATTTGTAAAAATGAACTCCGTCCTGCTTCCCGTTTGACCCGCGATAACTTCAAGTCTCACATCAATTCGTTCTTTAAGTTCAGGAACATGTGAGATTATTCCAACTAAGCGGCCGCTGCTTTGAATGTCCATTAACGCTTCAATGGCCTGGTCCAGAGATTCTGGATCAAGCGTTCCAAAGCCTTCATCGATGAACATCGTTTCCAAAGATACGCCGCCAGCATAATTCTGCACCACATCAGCCAACCCTAAGGCTAGAGACAATGCTGCCTTAAAGCTTTCTCCGCCCGATAACGTTTTGACATGACGCTCCTGACCGGTATACTGGTCAAAAACAAGCAGCTCCAAACCACTTTGGACATTTCCTTTTGAACGGTCAGTTTTTCGAAGAAGCTGAAATCGGCCCGCGGTCATTTTCCTCAAACGGCTATTGGCTTCTCGTAAAATATCGTCCAAAAACGCAGCAAGCACAAAACGCTCAAAAGTAATCCGATACGTATTCTGACCTCTCGCAATATCATATAGATGACCGATAAGCTTGTATCTTTCCTCCAGAACCTTCATCTGTTCATTTAATCGTTCCACTAGATTATATATTTCTTCATTGTCCCGCTTTTTCACAAACAAATCCGTGCGTTTATGATTTAATGACTCAATTTCTGCAGCCAGTTTACCAAGTAAAGCTTTCAATCCATCCACATCGGGCTTTTTCACATTTGCTAATCGTTCCGTTAATTCTTTAAGGCGATCCGAAACAGAGCGTAAATCCTCATGATATTTGCGGATTTCATTTTCTAGCGCGCGGATTTCCCCTTCCGGCTGCTTCGAAGCATGATACACTCCATAGTTTTCAAAGCCTTTTTCAGAAAGCTGCTGTTTAAAAATTTTCCGCTCTGTATCTAGTTCACTGTGTTTATCCCTATGGTGTTTCTCTGCATCTATTAATCTAGCTGCTTCCGCTGAAAGCTTTTCTTTTACAGCCTGAAAACGCTGCTGTGCTTCCTCCAGCTGTTTAACTAAGATTTCATAATCATTTTTTGCAGCCGCCAAAGCTTTTTCGTATTCCGATTCGGAACGGAGATTTTCCGGAATCATATTGGTCATTCTCGTCAAATTCGTTTTCTTTTCGGTAAAATGAACCATTAATTCGTTTACTTCACCCAAATACAGTTGAATGGCTTTTTGTAGCGACTCTTTTTCAGTTTCTATTTTCTCTAATTGTCGTTTTAATGAATCAAACTGTTTATTTTGCTCAAAAAGTTTACGCTGTGTATGCATAAGACGATTTTTAGTAATTGACACCGCTGATTTTAAATCATGCAAGTCCGTTACACTAAAATCTTCTCGATAAGTCCGAATTTCGTTTAACACTTCTTCCATCGCTTCCTGCTGCCGTTTCTCAACAGATTGACTGTCGTAATAAGCGGATTCCGCTTTGGACTTTTCTTTTTCCAGCTGTTCAAGTTGCTCCTTGGCGGCCTTTAAGTGCTCCTCTTTTGGAATAATACCATCATTAAATGGCGCCGGAGAAGGATGGTGTTCGGAACCGCAAACCGGGCAAGCCTCTCCTGTTTGAAGCCTTTTCGCTAGAAGTGATGCCTGTCCATGGAGCCATTTCTTTTCAAAATCTTCGTTTATCGCCTTCATATCCAAGTATCTTGCAACCGTATTTTCGTAGCGGTCTGTTATTAATTTGAGATTCTCCTTCGCTTTTTGATGCTGCTCAAGCAATGTTTCAAATTTTTGAAACCGATCAAACTCAGCCTGCAGCTTTTCCACTTGTCGCTCATTTTCTAAGAAGGTTAGTTGCCCCTGTTCAATTTCCGCCTTTTGTTGAAGAAGATTTTTTTGTTTTTCATCTATTAATAATAGATTTTTTTCGGAATAGTGATGTTTTTCCTTGGCAGTATTTAGTGAAGATTCAACCAATGCAGCTTCTTTTACCAGGGCTGCAAATGAATAGACATCTTCTTTCATATTGGAAAGACGATTGATATACTCAAGAGCTGCTTCCCGCTCTCCTTCTCGCTCAAGTTCACTTTGCAGCTTCTGTTCAAGCTGGTGCGAAATCCCGTGCAATTTTTCTATTTCCGCTTTAATCGCAGAAACATTTGCTTGTAATTGGTCTGCTTCCCGCTTTAAGCGGTGGCAGAGCTCCTCTTGTTTCGCGAGGAGAGCTGCCTTATGCGCCATTTGCACCTGCTTTTCTTTTTCCGTAAACACATCCTTCTCTTGATCAAGACCAGCTTTTTGCAACTTCAGCTCTTCTTTTAATTGAAGCTGCTTGAAAATTGCCTCAGCCTCAAAAAGCTGCCCCTTCACTTGATCCTGCTCCAGTTCCTTTTCTTTTATTTGGCTGTTCAACTGATCAAGTAATTCCGACATCCCGGTTATTTCTGCTGATAATAACGGTATAATAATTGTATCATTGACGCTGCCGGCATTGAGGTAGTTCGCAAGTTCTTCATTCGTTGTCGCCTGTATGCGGCGTATGGCTTCACTTCTTGCTTGCACTTGATCCTCAACTGATTTTTTTAATTCTGATGCTTCGGCTTTTAGTTTATCTTCTACTAATTTATAGATTTGTGTATGAAACAGTCGCTGTAAAATGACTTCCTTATCTTTGCTATCAGAAGTTAATAGCTTGCGGAATTCACCTTGAGGAATCATTAATATTTGCCGGAATTGATTGCTATCGATGAGCATGATTTCTTTAATTTTTTCTTCAACTTCATTAACCTTAGAGGCAATGAGTTTTTTTTCTCCATTTTCATCCCATTTATATAATTCAGCTTTGGCCCCAATTTGGGTATAACCGTCACCCTTTTCTTTCTTTTTCTGCTGTTGAGGTGACCTTGTGATGGAATAACCTTTATTTCGAAGGGAAAAATCAAGCGAAACCTCTGTTAACAATTCCTCTTTGGCAAATTGGCTTCGAAGTTCGGGCCCATTGCGATCCTCACCGCTCGCTTTTCCATATATAGCATAGCTGATGGCATCGAAAATCGTAGTCTTTCCGGAACCTGTTTTTCCGGAAATCACAAACATCGTGCGGTTGCCAAGGATAGTAAAGTCAATTGTCTCTACGCCGGCGTATGGTCCAAATGCTTGCATCGTTAATTTCAACGGCTTCATTTAATAACCTCCTCTTTCAGCACTTTTCCGATCACATCTGCCATCGCATCTTTTTTCTCAATGGTAAATTCTGAAGTAGTCATTTCTGTGTAAAATTGTTCAAACAGTTCAATTTCCGACTTTTTCTCACTTTGAGCAGCGTTAAAGGACTGCTTTTTCTTCATGTCGGTTACATCGATTTTCCGCTCAAGATGCAATACATTCGGATATACCTGGCGCAACTTATTGATAGGATCAATTAATGCCCCTTCATCAAGCAAAGTAATTTTCAAATAATCATGTAATCTTTCTTTTTCATAAAATGCCGGATCCAGTAATTCCTCCAGATGTCCTTCTAACTCGCGCATATCATGAGTGGGGTTTAGAGATCGATAACGATGGGTAAACTGACCTTTCTCATCCATTTCAATGATAGAAATTGATTTTTTTTGCTTTGCTTCAGAAAAAGAATATTTCAATAGCGAACCTGCGTATTTAACCTTTTCATGTTTGATGGCATCCGGACTATGAAGATGTCCTAGTGCTGTATAGGAGAAGGGATTAAAAAGCTCTGCTCCGACACATCCGGATCCTCCTACAGAGAGTATGCGTTCAGAATCTGAAGTTTGTCCACCAAGCACAAAGGCATGTCCCACCAATATGTTCGGCTCACTCGGATTTAAAGTTTCTTCCATTTTTCCAATCAATGCTTTCATAGCATCCTGATGGGAATGAATCGAATCATCCTCAAGTAGTTGGCGAACGACCCCCGGCTCTGCATACGGTACAAGATAAAAATTTACTCCGTTGATCTGTGTTGGTTTGAAGCAATTATCAAGCTTCCCTGTAAGATAGAATTGACTGTGCTTATACCACGAGCTGCCGAACGAAAGGCGCTCTGCACTATCATGGTTCCCGGCAATGGCAACAATCGGTGTTTTCAGCTCAACATTGATTTTAAACAGTATTTCATCTAAGAGCTCCACTGCATCCGTTGGCGGAACGGAACGGTCATAAAGGTCTCCGGCAATGACAACCGCATCCGGCTTTTCTTCACCGACAATGGCAACAAATTGCTCGAGTGCTTCCCGTTGGTTCTCCGTCATATAAACACCATGTACCAATTTGCCTAAATGCCAATCTGCTGTATGGATAAACTTCATATTCTTCACCTCATTATTTATAAACCATGTTTTGCAATAATACTATTATAGCAAAATACTATTGATTAAGACCTTGGAAAACCAAGAAATTACAGGGAACACGGGTGGTTTTATCCCGGCGTGAGGATCTATTAAACACTTTAAACAACAAAAAACAGCCCGGCAATTAACCGGACTGTTATCAATAGTTATGTCAAATTACTTTTTAGTTACGTTAGCAGCTTGTGGTCCACGAGCTCCTTCAACTACTTCGAAAGATACTTCTTGACCTTCTTCTAAAGTTTTGAAACCTTCTGTTTGGATAGCAGAATAATGAACGAATACGTCGTTACCGTCTTCAGCTTCGATGAATCCGAAACCTTTTTCTGAGTTAAACCATTTAACTTTACCGTTTTTCATGTAAAAAAATCCTCCTATTGGCTTAGCAATAAGCCATGTGTAAAATTCACCAAATCACAACGTAGATAGCTTTACTTTCATTTCCTCATCCAAACTTCGGTTAAAACTTTGAACAAAGCGTGTAACATAAATCTAATCACGTGCAACGGCTGTTTAAAATTTAACATTTTATATTAATTCTGTCAAGAAAGGGAGGGCGACAGAAAACGACAACATTCATGTTCTTTCCTTTATTCGTTCGGGCAGATTTTGTATCGATTGGACCATCATATCAAGCTTTGTTTCTATCCGATAAAGTAAGTATAATGACATAACTATATTGGGGATCCTACCTGACTAATGATGGGTGTAAGCTCATCAACGATTCTATCTCCTTTCTTCTATTTTTTAATTAGAGGATAAAGAAAGACCATATGAATCCAGCCTTTTCTCTATTAATTATGCAAGTTCATACTGGTTCTACTTCGTTCTACAACTCTAGCACCTTGAGCGGAGATTAAAGACTTCTTTAAAAATCAGCAAGAAAAAAATCATACATTCATCGGGATTTGTATTAATTTGTAGAAAAAAATTTCTATTAAAATAAAAAAAGTCGAAGATATTAATTCTTCGACAGTGTTATTATTTCATCTTCTTCATCTTTAAACTTATCCAATATTGTTATCGTATCAACGAGATGATTATTAAAGATTTGCCGGGCAACTGCTAATAGTTCAATAATCATTGGATCCTTTAATGTGTAAACGACCTTATTCCCATCCTTTGTACCGGAAACTATATTCTTGGCACGTAACACCGTTAGCTGCTGTGAAACGGCAGACCCTTCACTACCAACGAGGGTTTGAATTTCATTTACATTTTTATCCCCTTCTGCTAATAGTTCTAGAATGCGGATTCTCAAAGGATGTGCAAGAGCTTTGAAAAATTCCGCTTTAAATTGCTGCATTTCAAGATTCAATTTGGTCTCTCCTTTACTACTAAAAACTAGGCGAAAGCTTTGGTTTGTTGTCCACCGTCTCCGAAACCGAAAGCTTTTGACATTCTCTAAAGGCAAAATGCTTGCACCCCAAGCACTTATTTTTATCAAGCTGGGTAAGGGCATATTGAATGGCTTCACCTGTGTGTTCAAAAAAATGTTCATCGCCGATAATTTGATACAAGCCTGTTTTCTTCAAAACATTCTCTGGTTGTATATTAAGACCCGATATAATCACTATACCATTTTTCGAAAAATGGCGTACAATACTGGCTAAATTAGCTTCTCCTGTCGTGTCCATTAAAGGAACCTTACTCATACGCAATAACAGAATCTTAGGCCGATAGTTAATAATATTCATAATGGTTTTCTCAAAGGTTTGTGCGGCTCCGAAAAATAGTGGACCTTCCACATTATAAATACTTATTTGCGGACAGTCATGCGTATCCGTTACCATCTGCGTTTCCACTTTTTCATGTATATGTCCTCTATTTGGTAGTGCCTTCGCCGTAACCATGACATCACTCATCCGTTTGGTAAATAGAATGGCCGACATTACTAAACCGACTTCAACAGCTGTTGTTAAATTCACAAAAACCGTTAATAAAAACGTAACTAAAAGGACAAGAGAATCCGTCGATTTTGTTTTTAATATATGGGAAAATACTTTTCTTTCACTCATATTCCACGCAACCACCATCAAGATTGGTGCCATACTTGCGAGCGGTATATACGATGCATATGGAGCAAAAAACAGTAAAACGAGCAGAACGACAATACCATGAATAATCCCTGAAAAAGGAGAAACGGCACCATTTTTTATATTCGTCGCTGTCCGGGCAATAGCACCTGTTGCCGGAATCCCTCCAAACAATGGGGTAATCATATTGGCAATCCCCTGCCCGATTAGTTCTTTGTTACTATTATGACGGCTATTCGTCATCCCATCTGCCACCACTGCGGAAAGAAGTGATTCAATTCCACCAAGCATAGCAATGACAAATGCCGGTCTCAACAACTTAACAATCACATCAAAATTCACACTTGGTATATGAAGCTGAGGTAATGAGCTCGGAATCTGCCCATAGCTGCTTCCGATTGTCGCCACATGAGTTGGATAAAATAATGTGGCAATGAGTGTTGATACGACTAAACCAATTAATGGACCGGGTACTCTCGGTGCCACTTTAGGAGTCAGGATTACCGTTACTAAACAAATTACCGCTGTGAATAGGCTAAAAATATTTACTGAACCAAGATGTACGAAGATTTCTTTAAGGTTTAATATGAACTCCTCATGCTTTTTTAAACCATCCAATCCTAAGAAACTAGCCATTTGACCTGCGAAAATCGTGATTGCAATTCCCGTGGTAAATCCAATTGTTACAGGTCGTGGAATATACTTAATCAATGAGCCCAGTTTAAAAACTCCCATTAGCAAAAGGATAACACCTGCTAAAAATCCTGCTATGAGGAGGTTTTCATAGCCATATGTCATCACGATTCCAAACAAAATTGGGATAAATGCCCCTGTTGGACCCCCAATTTGATATTTTGACCCGCCACATAGAGAGATGAGAATTCCTGCAACAATGGTTGTGTAAATCCCATACTCCGGTTTAACTCCTGAAGCAATTGCGAATGCCATCCCAAGCGGAATCGCGATGACACCAACAATTAATCCTGAAAGCAGATCCTTTGGTACGTTTTTTAAGGAATAATGATGAAATCTCTGGTCAATAAACATATGAACCCTTCTCACTTTATATTTTTGTATATCTGATTATTTGAATATAAAATAATAGCATGTAATAATCAAGACTTTTTTTCAAAAAAAATACACTTGTTTCATTTAATATAAAGTGATATAATTATTAAGCGATGAGCTGAGTTGTGTAAGCCGAGAAGCATTCCTTATCGGAACACACTATGTGGAGTGTGGTTTCTCGCCTCAATACGCAAAGACGTCTGTGAATACAGGCGTCTTTTTTATTTTTTGAAAACTTCTCCAGTTTATAATAGCGCTTTTCAAAGTAATCTTTTAAAATGAAGTTTGAGGCTTTGATTTCAAAAAAGTGGAGGGTCTGAAATGAATAACCACGATATCGATTATAAAATTTATGGCGATGATATGCAGTTCGTTGAGGTAGAGCTTGATCCTCAGGAAACGGTTGTTGCAGAAGCCGGCGGTTTTATGATGATGGAAGATGACATACATATGGAAACCATCTTCGGCGACGGATCTGGCGGCGGCGGCGGTCTAATGGGCAAATTGTTTAGTGCCGGAAAGCGCATGCTTACTGGAGAAAGCTTATTCATGACCACCTTTACAAATCTTGGGGCAGGCAAAAGACGGGTTTCATTTGCAGCACCTTACCCTGGGAAAATCATTCCATTGGATTTAAGTGAATTAGGCGGAAAAATAATCTGTCAAAAGGATGCTTTTCTTGCTGCAGCAAAAGGGGTTTCCGTCGGGATTGAATTCCAAAGAAAAATCGGTGCAGGATTCTTTGGCGGTGAAGGCTTTATCATGCAAAAACTTGAAGGTGACGGTCTTACTTTTGTTCATGCAGGTGGCACGATTACAAAAAAAGAACTTCTTCCAGGGCAAACACTACGAGTGGATACCGGCTGTTTGGTAGCCATGACCAGTAATGTCAGCTATGATATTGAATTTGTAAAAGGGGTTAAAACAGCGCTCTTTGGCGGTGAAGGCTTATTCTTTGCCACACTAAGAGGACCGGGTACTGTTTGGATTCAATCACTGCCATTTAGCAGACTTGCAAGCCGGGTATTTGCCGCCGCACCATCTCGCGGAGGAGCCAAGGATGAAGGCAGTATTGCAAAAGGAATTTTTGATATTTTTAGTGGGGATTAAGTAGGTGTTTTTGGGAATTGGACTAATTTTAGCGAGCGGGATCACTGTGATCTTGCTCTCTTTAATTTACTAAAGCGTTCTAAAGTAAAGATTAAGGCACTTCTTAAAATGAACAAGCTATCCAAAAAGGAAAAAATGGCCCGGAGAAGACTTCGAGCCATTCTGTTTGTGTTTTATACTGCGTTTTAATTTAAAGTTTGTGATTAGTAGTGAGAATCTACCTTCGATATACAGTTTTGCACCTCACAAGTTAACCCGTTAGCTTCAGCCCGGTTTTCACTTAGTTTAGCCTCAACTCGTTATCCATGTTTCCTGCGAATTTTTTCAATCACATTTTCAACATCATCCGGTCGTAAAAACTCAATTGGAGAAAATCCTTTTTCAAAAACGACTGAGTCTGCCTCTACCATCAGTAAATATTTCCCATTCACCTTCGCTAAATGAATGGTATCACCAAAATCAACAAGCAACCCTTTTACAGAAACATGGTCTAACTTCATTTTCAATTCCAGCTCAGGGCTGTGCTCGATAATTTGCGCAGCTGCTTCGATGACTTGTTCAGTTTCAAAATGTTCTTGTAACTCCCGCTTTTCGCTTGCAGCCCAAATTTCCATCGCACCTTCAAATTGCTGCCGCTCTTCACTCTCCGGTTCGAATGCTTCTTCCACATGCCCTCTGACCATCTCTAATACCTGCGTCTTAACAATTTCGGGCATTGATTGGGAATATTCAACATATTTAAGGAAATCTTCAAAATATCGGGCATGAGAGGATTGATTTATTTTCAATTCATTTTCCTCTAAAATTCCTTCCTCGGGCATATAAGGATATTGAATTGATTTCATATTTTTCGTTGTGATCGCCATCTCCACGTGACGAATAAGTGTTGATTCATCTGAAATGGAAGCAACCTTCGGCTCGAAATCACATTTTAAAATAAAAACAAAAGGATCATCAAAATAGCGTGCAAGTTTTGCTGAAGCAACCAAAAATACCCCTCCACGAACCGCACTTGTGTTCAAATAAGTATTTACAAATTTTTCTGATTCTACTTGGAAGTCTTCCTTAGACTCTGCAAAACGAGTGCGATAAAACAGATTATAATTTGGATTCGATGTTACATCATGTCCTTCCTCTACGACAAAGTAGCCAATCTTAGTCGGAACTTCTTCTGCCTTCGGATGTCGTTCTACCTTTCTTTTAACGATCTTGGCAAATTCACCATCGAGGAAATCTTTCAAAGAACTATTTTCATATTCCTGTTCATCCATCGTTTGAAAATGCTTGTAGTGTTTATCAGCCTGTTCCCCTTTTCCCTCCACTTGGATTAGAAAAAAGGATAAGTATTGTATTTGAAAATCCATTATTTTCACCTGTTTTCTTAAAATCAACTTTTTCAAGTATAAAAAAGAGGCCTGCTTTCGTCAAATGGACTATTGCTTATTTCCAACCAAAAAGGGCTACTCATTTTGAGTACCCCTTAATTTCAACAAATTAAAAATTAATTTGCTTTAATTTTTCATAAGCCTGAGTTTTTTTCAAATTGGATGACTGCCACGGTTGGTGTATTTTCATCGTTTCATTTTTTCGTTCAATTAAAATGGCCTTCAAATCCATTACATGCGGATTTTTTTCATAGAGGTCTATCAGCCCTAGAACGCCTGTGTAAGACAACTCATCAAGGTAATGTAAGTCAATTTTACCGCTTGTTTCGTATCGGGCCAAATTTTCCTTTACTACAATTTTATCTAAATCTATTACGGTAATTGCCGTGTAATAAATTAAGGAAGCAATAAAATAAAAGTGGAATAATGACAGCTTTTCAACCCAGATTTTCACCAATGTATAGGTAAAGATAATAACTAGAAAGATCATAAACGAATGCACAAGCACACGTAGGAATGTAAACCCGTAGGCTTCCTCATACATTCCCATGCGCAAAAATGCGGAACTCAACATCACGCAGCTTGAAAGAACAAGGATAGTCAACATGATTTGCTTGAATCGTTTTAAAACACCTGTTACGGAGTCAACTAGAGTTAAGACAAAAACTGTCATCGATAGATTGATTAATGTAACAAACAAAAGCTCAAAAAATCCTTTTCTTGCATACTGAGCATAGGTAAAATCTCCTTGCAATGTGCCGCTAAAGAAATATTTAAATTGTACGATTGTAAATAGAATATATACTGCATTGATAATGACAAGAACAGTTACGGCAATAATCGAATCAATTTGCGGGATGATTAACTTTAACTCCGCTTGAACGGCCTTTAATTGTTTTTTCATAAGTGTCTGCATCAATCCGAAAAAAGCAAAAGTATAGATTAAAATGATAACCATTCTGAAAACACTCGCAGTATCAATCAAGTGGAACCATTGGGGAACCCCGCCAATTAATCGGTCAAATTGACTGTCTGCGGACATGAGCAAATTGAGAACAACTGCAAGGACTGGAACGGAAATCAAAATCCCAATGAGAACCTTTTTCCATACTAAGTACTTGCTTTGTTCAACCCCCTGCCTTATCCCTTTTCCTAAAAAAGAGGCGAAGACTGCATTATATTTCATCGACTCCAAAAGCCTTGAGAGCATATATGCTGCAAAGACCGGGCGATTCCACTGCCAACTTTTTGGACTTGTTATCAAAACAAGGTGGAAAATGACCAAGCTTGGAATCACTAGTAAATTAAGGATGTAAAATAGCTGGCTATTATTGATATAATAGCTGCCTGAAAGTAGCCAAATGCAAATTAAAACTAGGTATCCTATTCTTTGATGAGAAAAAGAATAGTGACGATATCGCCAAAAAAACACCGAATAAAATGCTGCAATAAATAAAAAATAGGAAATACCGATATAACCGCCGAAGAAAAAGGCTTTTTCTGCTACTATTCCTAATAGTAGACATAAGAAAAAAAAGATCCAATCTGATTTACCAATTTTCGTTTCCATATTCATCCCTCTTTTGCACAGATTTTCTATATACATAGTTATACTAGGTAAAAAAACAAAAAAAAGTGCTTATATCGAAGCTTTTTTCCCCCACCGATATCCAAGCCAACTTACGGGATAAAGAATGATGGTAAAAATGATACAAGCGATAATAAACTGGTTTGTTAATAACGGGTCAAACCAAGCGTGCGGAATAATCCGAAAAACAGTTAGGACCATTAACAGGATATTGGGTATAAGCGAAAGTAGAAATGTATTTTTTAAAAGTCTTCTGCCGCTATGTCCAAAGCCTTTGCCAATTTCATATCCAAGCAAAGCCCAGAAGAACAAATATAAAATGGCAATTAAGGTTGGAATAGCAGTTAAGTGACTCCAAATGGCCGATAGCCAATCCCATTGATACAAATTATGTGCCAAGGTTAACAAGCTGCCGCCGCTAAAAAATAGGATATTCATGAGGATAAACATCCACTTCATGTTACTCGGCGTTACCGATAATTCATCCCTCCACATCAAAGCGATTTCATTAGGAGTGCCAAGCCTGGAAACGATGCGTTCCATTAGCTCATCCTCATGATGACAATCAAAGGATTCGATCAGGATTTCATCGATATGCGTCTCATATTCGGCTAATATATTCTCTTTATCTTGATGGCTTCCAAGACCTTGGGACAATTCTTTTAGAAACCTATTCTTTGGCCGTTCCATGCTTCGATCTCCCTATTACTTTGTTCATCACTTGAACAAAATCCTGCCACTCACTCACTTTTTCCTCTAACACTTCTTTCCCTGCTTGGGTAATCCGATAATACTTCCGTGCCGGGCCCTTTTCCTGCTCCTGCCAATAACATTCAATGTACTCCTGCTTTTCAAGCTTGTGGAGTGCCGGGTACAATGTCCCTTCTTTGACACTTAAGCCATTGTCACTGCGTTTCTCTAACTCTTTTACCAACTCATAGCCGTACATATCTCTCTCGTTTAATAATTGAAGCAAGATTAGCGACGTACTGCCTTTTACCAATTCACGATTAAACATTTTATCACCTACCTAGTTTTATTAGGTATATAGAAATTCTATAACATTTGAATTTCATTGTAAACAATTAGTAAAAAAATAGTGACGAATTTTTTTCGTCACCTAGAAATAACACTTATTTATTTTTCGAATTGTTCGTTTGCCGCTGAATTATACGATCTCTTTCTCCTCCATCTGCAAGCTCTTCTGAAAATTCATGGCTAGCGTTCTTTCCTACTAACATCTCGGATGAACCGATTGTGTTCGAAGGTAAATTATTGTTAGCTGCAGCCTGCTCGTTCCATTTTCCCATTTAAGACACCTCCTGGATTTCTCACTATTATGGTTTCCTTTAAAGTTTCAATAAATGCAGAAAAAACGCCTGGTAAAACCAAGCGTTTTTTATTAGATGATCATTTTCTTATCTGATTGTAATTGAAGTTCTTGTTCGTTCATTCCATCCTGCACACGATTCTTTTTGATTCTGAAGTGATAAATAAGGTAGCAGGCAGCAACAAATGGAACTCCGCAATAAATTGCAATTCTCTGATCCGGATCAAAGGCTAAACTAATGAGAACAATGCAGTTTAATACTAAGCCTAGGATTGGCAGGAATGGAAAAAGTGGTGTTTTAAATTTAAGTTCGCTTACTTTTCCGCCCTCACGGATGAATTTTCTACGGAAAGCAATCTGTGATGCTGTTATCGAAATCCAGCCAACTTGAGCACCTAATCCTGCAACTGAAATCAGCCATACAAAAACAGTTTTAGCTGCTACAACACTTGATAATAGTGATAACAAGGCAATTCCGATTGTTAACACAAGGGCATTAAACGGAACACCTCTTTTTGTTACTTTTGTTAACATCGGACTGGCCATTTTCTCTTTTGACATTGCGTATAACATCCGCGTTGCAGCATAAAGCCCTGAATTTGCAACGGAAAGTAATGCGGTAAGAACTACAAAGTTCATAATATCAGCTGCGTAAGGAATTCCGATGCTATCAAATACGACAACAAACGGACTTTCAATTACTCCTGCTTTCGACATAGGAATTAAACCGGATAAAACAAAGATTGCTAAAACAAAGAAGAAAAGCGTACGCCATACCGTTTGTCGAATTGATTTTGGAATCGTCTTTTCAGGATCTTCACTTTCACCTGCAGCAATCCCGATTAATTCTGTCCCTTGGAATGAGAAATTTACGGTAATCATTGTCATTAGCAACGCTGTAATGCCGTTTGGAAAAAGGCCGTGTGCCGTAAAATTCGAGAAAAACGGTGCTGATTGTCCGCCCTTCATGTGAATCATTCCAAACATAGCGGCTCCACCAAGTAAAATGAATGCTAAGATTGCAAAAATTTTAATACTGGAAAACCAAAATTCAGTCTCCCCAAACGCTCTTGCAGATAGGGCATTGAGCGAAAACAAAACAACTGCGAAAATCAGACACCACATCCAAACCGGTGAATGCGGAAACCATCTTTGCATGGACTGACCTGCAGACAAGAGCTCCAAGGCAACCGTTACGGCCCAACCTAACCAATAAAGCCAGCCTAGTGCAAATCCCGTTCCGGGACCAATAAATTTGGTTGTATACGTTTGAAATGAGCCGGATATCGGCATGGCTACTGACAATTCCCCAAGGCAAAGCATTGTTAAAAACATGATAAAGCCGCCGACAATATAGGAAAGAATTGCACCGGCCGGTCCCGCCTGGTGAATGGTATATCCGGAACCTAAAAATAGGCCCGATCCAATTACCCCTCCTAGCGAAATCATAAATAAATGCCTGGCCTTCATCGTTCGTTGTAATTCATTGTTATTTCCTGGTAACTGCATTTACTTTCCCCTCCATACCCCTTTAAATTGAATACGCTTCCAAAAAGTTGAAAATAACATTATTATGATAATTCTTTTTCTAAAGGGCATAGTTTATACTGACCTACAGCAAAAAGAAAGTCAATAGCCTATGCCAAATAATGCCGAAAGATCCTCCTCCAGAATTATCACTATTTTCACTTATTTAATATGCAATTATCATGCCAACACGAAAAGTGCTATTTGTGAACATTTAGTGAATAACAACTGCAAAAAAAATTTGCACAATGCTGATTTTTTTGCACAAGATGTGCAAAATTTAAAGCTATCCTATTAGAAAAGGGCCTGCCCTCGAGAGAAACTTAAAGTTTAAATCAAGAGGGTCAGACCCTTTTAGAAATATTTTTTTAATCGCTTCCAGTTATCAATAAATCATCCTGGATGGTAGCTAATATGGTCTCGGAATTTACTTTTTGACCTGTTTCTACACGTAAAGACGTAATATATCCGCTTATGCCGATCGAAATCTCTTCAATCCTACCGCTATTTGTTTTAATTAAAAACAATTTCTCCCATTCATATACATGGTTGTTTTCCCTCGTTAAAACTACTTCTACGGTGCCGGACCAAGGACTGTAAATCGTTTCTTCCTTTACAAACAAGTTCTCCACTCCTTAATATGATTCCAAACAGTCATAAAACGGTTGACTCTAAATGGGATTGAAACTTTCCTTTTATTCCATACTACCATCCTTAGTGCGCTTTATACCCAACCGCGGAAACGAGAAGCTTCCGCGACTTTCCTGATTCCAACCATATAAGCTGCTAAGCGCATATCCACATGGTGTGCCGCAGCAGTTTGATAAATGTTTTCAAATGATTGAACCATAACCTTCGCTAATTTTTCCTCAACTTCTTCTTCAGACCAATAATACCCTTGATTATTTTGCACCCACTCAAAATAAGAAACCGTTACACCACCGGCACTGGCAAGAATATCAGGAACAAGAAGAACTCCCCGCTCTGTTAAAATGCTAGTTGCTTCAAGTGTTGTTGGTCCATTGGCAGCTTCGACGACAATCGCAGCCTTAATATTAGCCGCATTTCCAGCAGTAATTTGGTTAGAAATAGCTGCGGGAACAAGAATGTCACATTCCAATTCAAGAAGTTCTTCATTCGTAATCGTATTTTTATAAGTTTTCGAAAATGTTCCGAAACTATCTCTTCTATCTAATAAGTGGTCAATATCCAGTCCGTTTGGATCATAAACACCGCCGTAAACATCAGAAACTGCGACAACCCTTGCTCCAGCATCATGCATAAATTTAGCTAAGTAGCTGCCGGCATTTCCAAAGCCCTGTATGACAACTCGAGCACCTTGTAAATCAATTCCTTTTTTCTTTACAGCTTCTTCTATACAAATTGTAACTCCTCGTGCAGTTGCTGTTTCACGTCCCTGAGAGCCTCCAAGAACAAGTGGTTTCCCTGTAATAAATCCCGGTGAATCGAATTCACGTAAACGGCTGTACTCATCCATCATCCAGGCCATTATTTGCGAATTAGTATAGACATCAGGTGCCGGAATATCCTTTGATGGGCCGACAATTTGACTGATAGCACGAACATAACCGCGGCTTAAACGTTCCAGTTCTCTAAAGGACATTTTTTTAGGGTCACAGATGATGCCACCCTTTCCTCCGCCATACGGAAGATTGGTAATTCCGCACTTTAAACTCATCCAAATAGAAAGTGCTTTTACTTCTTCTTCATTTACTTCAGGATGAAAACGGACTCCGCCTTTTGTTGGACCAACCGCATCATTGTGCTGGGAACGGTAGCCGGTAAAAACTTGTACAGTACCATCGTCCATTCTTACAGGGATACGAACAGTTAGCAGCCTGATCGGGTCCTTTAAAAGTTCATACATTTCGTTTGTATATCCTAATTTAGATAACGCCCTTTGGATGACCGTTTGAGTGGAATAAAACAGATTTAATGACTCATTCTCTTCTTGCTGTTCTTTTGTCAAATTATCAAGCACATTTTTAACGGACATGACAGACACCTCGTCAAATTAGTAGATTATTTGTATTTAATAAATTCTTAAGATAAAACTTTTTGAATTTTTTCAAAGGCCCAATCGATTTCTTCTTTTGAAATAATGAGCGGCGGTGCAAATCGAATAACGGTATCATGAGTTTCTTTACATAATAAGCCTTCTTCTTTTAGTTGTTCGCAATAAGGTCTTGCTGCTTCCGTCAATTCAACCCCGATAAACAAGCCCCTGCCTCTTACTTCTTTAATCATTGGATTATCAATTGTTTTTAATTGATCGATGAAATACTTACCTAACTCAAAAGAGCGCTCCGCTAGTTTTTCTTCCTCGATTACTTCTAAAGCCGCAAGAGATACGGCACAAGCAAGTGGATTTCCTCCGAAAGTTGAACCGTGGGATCCCGGATTAAATACTCCTAAAACATCAGAGTTGGCGACAACACATGAAATTGGGAATACTCCTCCGCCAAGTGCTTTACCCAAAATAAGCATATCAGGTGTTACTTCTTCCCAGTCACAAGCAAACATTTTACCTGTACGTGCTAAGCCGGCTTGAATTTCATCAGCTATAAATAAGACATTGTTTTCTTTACACAAATCAGAAGCTGCCTTTAAGAATCCTTCCGGTGGAATAATAATTCCTGCTTCACCTTGTATAGGTTCGATTAAAAACGCTGCCGTATTCGGAGTAATAGCTGCTTTTAACGCTTCAAGGTCACCGTAAGGTATTAATTTAATTCCCGGTAACATCGGTCCAAAGCCACGTTTATATTCCGGATCAGAAGATAAGGAAACAGCACCCATTGTACGGCCATGGAAGTTACCTATGCATGCGATAATTTCGGCTTGATTTTCTTCAATTCCTTTTACATCATAGCCCCAGCGACGAGCCGCTTTAAGTGCTGTTTCAACGGCTTCTGCACCCGTATTCATTGGAAGCACCATGTTTTTATTTGTTAACTTACTAACTTTCTCATACCAAGGACCTAGTTGATCACTATGAAAAGCACGCGATGTTAATGTTACTTTATCGGCTTGATCTTTTAGTGCCTGAATAATTTTTGGATGACGGTGCCCTTGGTTAACAGCTGAATAGGCACTAAGCATATCCATAAAACGATTACCTTCCGGACTTTCTACCCAAACTCCTTCTGCCTTTGCAATAACGATTGGCAGTGGATGGTAGTTATTTGCACCAAATTTATGTGTTTGCTCAATAATAGTGGTTGATTTTGTTGTTGTTCCATTCATAGGTTGTTTCCTCCTTTAATGAATACATGTTTTTTTGGAAATTAGAGCATTTCTGATGTTGTTTTAGCCTGCATATGCAGTAATAAATAATCAGGGCCCCCTGCTTTTGAATCAGTACCGGACATATTAAAGCCGCCAAATGGCTGGTAACCCACGATTGCACCCGTACATGTTCGGTTAAAATAAAGATTTCCTACATGGAATTCTTGGCGGGCACGCTCAATATGCTCACGGCTATTGGAGATCAGCGCTCCAGTCAAACCATAATCAGTGTTATTCGCGATTTCCATCATATGGTCAAAATCACGTGCTTTACAGAATGCAACAACCGGTCCAAAAATCTCTTCCTGCATCAAGCGGGATTTTTCATCTAAATCAGCGAAAATCGTTGGTTGGATAAAGTATCCCTTCGATTCGTCACCTTCTCCGCCTGTGACAAGTCGGCCTTCTTGTTTGCCGATCTCAATATAATTCATGATTTTTTTGAAAGATTTTTCATCAATCACCGGACCCATGTACGTATCTACTTCTTCAGGGTTACCAAGTGTAAGTGTTTTCGTTAATTCTGCTGCTTTTTCAAGAACTTCCTCATAAACATCCTGATGGACAACTGCACGGGAACCTGCTGAACACTTTTGGCCCGAGAATCCAAAGGCTGAATACACGATAGATGATGCAGCTAAATCTAAATCAGCATCCTTATCCACAACCATTGTATCCTTTCCGCCCATTTCAGCGATTACGCGTTTTAACCAAATTTGGCCAGGCTGAACTTTTGCTGCGCGTTCATAGATTCTACAGCCGACTTCACGTGAGCCTGTAAAGGATACAAACCGAGTTTTCGGATGATCTACTAAATAGTCACCGATTTCTGCACCGCTGCCCGGAACAAAGTTTAATACACCATTTGGAAGACCGGCTTCATGCATAAGCTCAACAAACTTCGCTGCAATAATTGGTGTTGAGTTTGCAGGTTTTAGAAGGACAGTATTACCTGAAACGATTGCTGCAACTGTCGTTCCGGCCATAATCGCTAATGGGAAGTTAAATGGCGAAATAATGATCCCTACCCCAAGTGGGATATAGTGGAATTGATTGAATTCCCCAACTCTGCTTTGGACTGGCATACCATCTTTGATTTTCATCATTTGTCGGCCATAATACTCGATAAAGTCGATTGCTTCCGCTGTATCTGCATCAGCCTCTTTCCAAGGCTTTCCGGCCTCTTTTACGAGGTAGCTGGAAAATTCATGTTTACGACGGCGCAGGATAGCAGCAGCACGGAATAAAATGTTTGCCCGGTGTTCCGGTTTCCAATTTTTCCATGTTTCAAACGTAGCTAGTGCCGCCTGCATTGCTTTTTCGGCTAATTCTTGACTTGCCATTGAAACGGTTCCAATTACTTCCTCTTTATTGGCAGGGTTAATCGAAACGATTTTTTTATCCGTTGAAATCTCTTCTCCGCCAATCACTACCGGGTAATCTTTTCCAAGCTGTGATTGAACGAATGCTAATGAATCTTGAAAAGCTTTTTTGTTTTTTTCATCTGCAAAATTAGTAAATGGTTCATGTGTATAGGTTAGCAATTTGGTTACCTCCTAAATTTGTATACACTATTTACTATGCAATTACCGTGCCAACCTTAAATGTATGAATATTTTGCGGTTTTTCATGATGTTAACGGTTTCAAAGCATAAAAATTTTGCGCAAAATTTTTATTTTTTTCATTTAACGCAAAAATATTTTGCGGTATGTTAATTTTAATGTTTAAATAATAGGGAATCCATTTTGAGCAAGGAAGAAGGAAGACTTATGGAACAAACCAAAGAAGTTCACTATTTACAATATATAAACCGAATATATGAACGGATTTTAGACGAGGTGGATATTGGAGTCCATGCCGTTGACGTAACAGGGAAAACGATTATTTACAATAAAAAAATGATGCAAATGGAATCCATGGATATTCAGGATGTACTTTATAAAAACCTCCTGGAAGTATTTATGTTTAAAGACGATCAAACTAGTACGTTAGTAAAAGCGTTACAGGATGGTAAAGAAACCAAAAATGTTAAACAAACTTACTTTAATAATAAAGGTCGGGAAATTACGACGATAAATAATACCTTTCCTATTTTTGAAGAAAACAAAATTCATGGTGCCGTGGAAATTGCCAAAGATGTTACGAAACTTGAACGTCTGATGAAAGGCAATATTACCCAAAAGGGGACAACAAGATTTACATTTGACAACATTACCGGAAACAGTCCTGCTATAAAGGAAGTGATTGAGGCGGCCAAACGTGCAACAAGAACCTCCTCTTATGTATTAATCGTCGGGGAAACAGGCACCGGGAAAGAGCTTTTTGCTCAAAGCATTCATAACGCCAGTACTCGTCTTTCCGGTCCGTTTATTTCACAGAACTGTGCCGCCCTGCCGGATAATTTGATTGAGAGTTTACTTTTCGGGACAAAACGCGGAGCTTTTACCGGGGCAGTTGATCACCCGGGGTTATTTGAACAGGCGGAAGGCGGGACCTTATTACTGGATGAGATAAACTCTTTAAATTTAAATCTACAAGCCAAGCTACTCCGGGTTCTTCAAGAAAAAACAATCAGACGGATTGGTGATACGAAGGATACACCTATAGATGTTAGGGTCATTGCCAATATGAATGAAGATCCCATTGATGCGATTGCTAATAATCACTTGCGCAAAGATCTTTATTACCGCCTTGGGGTTGTCACTGTTTTTATTCCTCCATTAAGGGAGCGTAAACAGGATATTCCGCTTTTAGTCCGGGATTTTATTAAAAAGTATAATGAACGGTTCCATATGCAGGTAAAGGGATTGAGTGATGAGGTCAAACAATCCTTTCTTGAATATGATTGGCATGGGAATGTTCGTGAGCTTGAACACATTATTGAAGCCGCAATGAACAATATGTTAGATGAAGATGTGATTTTGTACACACATCTGCCCTTCCAATACCGAAATAAAATGCAATTAAAGGAGCGGATGATTCCTATTTCGACTGTTGAATCGTTCATTAATGAGAGTGTTGAGGTCGCTGTTCCGCTTAAGGATCAATTGGAGATATTTGAAAAATCCTATATCGAGCATGTCTTGAAAAAGAACGATTCTAATATTTCCCGAACTGCGAAATTACTTGGTTTAAGCCGCCAAAGTTTACAATATCGAATGAAAAAGTTAAATATTGATTTAAAGTAATAGGTTATTAGAATAAGTCTTTCTACCCTTTGGAATCTAGCATTTCTTTTGTAGGTTTTATAAACGCTATTCAACCTCCGGCATAACAAATTTGTGCCGGATTTTTTATTGTTATAATAATATCGTTTTGAAAAAAAGCCCAAAATTCTTTTCACAAACTATAGATTATTTACATAAAATAGTAAAAAGATGGTTTTAGCTCTTAACGAAAAACATTATCTTAAAAAAGTAATATAGTGAATGAATGGGACTGGATTTACTTATAAATTCCCTTTTTTAAAAAGAAAGATACCAGCATAAAAATTCCATTTTTTCTCCATACTAAGAAGAAAAGATGAGGTGATTGAAATGGGATTACTCAACACTTATAATCAATGGAGAGAGTCAAAATATCAAAATCATGTCTCCAATATGAAAGATCAAGGCAAATGCCCAGATTGCCAAGGACGTGGTTACACGGTTTATCCCTACAATGAATTTGCCTATTTTAATTCGTTTGAATGTCCAGGCTGTCAAGGCAGCGGCTCCTATACTGATTGGGAAGAAACGAGATAAAGGAAACACGAATCGAGGTTTTTGCTTGTGGGGTTAGACAGTTATCTTCGCTCAAAAATTTAATCATATATTTTTATACAACCTCTTCAGCCAGCTACAAAACATCCAATCTGAAGGGGTTTTTGTTGTGCTTCCCGTTTTAACCGTTTATAGTATTAGTAAACTAAGAAAGTAGGGGTGACTTGACTTGAAGAAGCTCGTCTTTCTCTTTTTATTTTTTGTTGGATTTTCTTACCTTTCCAAGCAAAACATGCTTCCTTCTATAGAACAACTAAAAAGTTATCTAAATTTAAATGGGGACCAAGGAACGGGGCAAGTAGCTTCTCCGGCACAACAGGTTCCTTCGTCTCAACCAAATGCACAAATCAAGTCAAATCAAACTACGAACGCAGCTAGCATACCAACTCAATCCAAGGAAAAATATGCCCCAACAGACATCCAAACCTATCGGGTCACTGTGGAAAATGGGAAATTAGTGGTAACGGGAAAGCCAACACCCTATGGAAAATACAATAATGCCAACGGTGTAATTTTATATATTCAAGAACCAAGAGCCAATAAGAATATAACCATAAAGGTTCCTTTTACAAATGACAGCATTCATTATATGTATCCCCTCCATTATACAGTGGGTGACGTAATTCTCAACCTTGATGAATATTACAACGGGAAAGCCAATGACCCAAATACGGTATTAGGCTATGCACAATATCACTTAACAGATGGAGATCCTTATTTACTTCCAAGTTTTATGGTCCAAAGCGATAACCCGAACCTTAAGGTCCTTGCTCAAAAAATAACGAATGGGAAGCATTCAGATGTAGAGAAATCCCGGGCCATTTTTGAATGGGTTGCAAAAAACATTGCCTACAATGCGCCTTTGGTAAATAGTACAAATCCACCTTTGTATTCTGCACTACAAACCTATCAAACTCGTGTCGTATTATGTTCGGGTTATGCAGATTTAAGTGCTGCCCTTCACCGTGCCGTAGGGATAGAAGCCAAAGTGGATTATGGGGAAAATCATGCGTGGAATGAAATTAAACTAAACGGTGTCTGGCAATCAGAAGATCCCACATATGGTTCAGGATTCATAAATCTTAACACTAATAATTTTGTTCGCAGTTATCATCCTGCTTACTTTGCTAAAACGGATAAACATAAAGCTGGCGAATATGAATGGTAAACACGCTCCTCTGTTTAATAAACAGGGGAGTTTTTCTTATCATCATTAGTCATTTTATAGACAAGGGACACCCCTGGCTTTAATTAACTAAAGCATAAGGGTGCCCCAACTAATGATATGAAATAATTCCGGTATTAATGCCTTTTTTTAATAAGACTTTGATATGCCGCCGATGTTCTTACTTCTATTGTGATTGTCCCTTTTACTACTATTGCTTTAAGGAGTAAAGGAACACCCGTTGTATTTTGAAATCTAAAGTCAACCCCTCCATATGATACTGTTGCATCTCTTCCTGTTGGAACATATCCTACATGGATGGAATGATGATGCTTCTCTACATATGCAACTCCTAATTGATCAATCGCATTATATAATGTTGAAGACGTTTGACAAATACCTCCGCCAATCCCGGGGACCAGCTTTCCTTCCACCGCTTCCGGTGCAGATTGATATCCATGAGCTGCGTCACTCGGCCCGACTGTAGTATTAAAGGAGAATATATCCCCGGCTCCGATTATGATATTATTAATGGCTTGAGCAGATAGCTCAATATTTTTTGATCTCCCGACCACTCCACTATTAAAGTGAGTCGAATAGGTAGCGACAACCACTTCCGCTAAATGTGGAACGTCCTCAGGCTTATATCCACTTGGTGTAGCTTGTAAAGGTAACACCACATCTCCACCTTTTGCAGAAGCCAGGATTACTTTTTGAGATAACTGGGTCTCGTCTAATATAATTCTGGGAGTTCCCTTTACGACCTGTCCATTGGCAGCGATCCTATCAGGATTCATTCTTTTGTCATATCCCGGAGTGGATTGTGTACCTCTTGCAAGATCCTTTGCCCATTTCTCAATCTCTTCTTTATATTTTGCATCATTGGTTCCATATCCCATATCCTTCGGGGTAAAGGTTTTTATAACGGTCTTTGTGTTCGGATCAACCACATTTACCACAATCGGCTTTTGTTCTTCTGCTTTCTTTTGTTCTGCCGCCTTCTTGGCCTCTTCTTGTGCTTTCTTGTCAATTTGGTGAGTTGTTACTTTCTTCTCGAAAGGTACTTCCTTCGTTGTTTTTGCTGCACACCCAACTAAGCCTATTAAACTACCTACTAATAAAATTGAAATTAATCCGGTTCGCATAGCAATTTTCCCCAACTTTTCTATGTAATTTTCTAAATATTGTCCTTAAAACTAAAGATTCATGCCACTCATACCTAAGGAATCATTATCATTCTCCTATTCTATTCCATTTCTTATTTCATATTCCTCTAAAAAATTAATAAATTTTTACAAATTTATACACATAAAAAGAATTCACCTTGAAAGATGAATCCTTTTTTGTTTTGTTTATTCGATTTTGTCGTTAATTATGAAAAGAGCGTATTTAGTAATAATGCGCCACCAAAAGCGATGAAGGAGAGAAGCGTTTCTAATACCGTCCAGGTTTTAAATGTTTCAGGAACGGAAAGCCCTAAATATTCCTTTACCATCCAGAAACCGGCATCGTTAACATGGGAAAACATCAAGGATCCGGCACCCGTAGCGATGACAAGCAATTCCAAATTGACTCCTGACATGTGTTGAATAACCGGTGACACAATACCGGCTGCAGTTGTTAAAGCAACTGTTGCTGAGCCTGTTGCAATTCGGATTAGACCTGCGATTAAAAAAGCCAAAACAAGAGGAGAAAGCGATAAATTCTGGGCCATTTGCGCAATGGTATTCCCAACTCCACTTTCAATTAAGATTTGCTTGAATCCACCGCCGGCACCTATGATTAATGCAATAGAACCTACCGGAAGCAAACATTCTTCAGTTAATTTTTTAATAGCGCCTCTATCCATCCCTTTTCGGAAACCAAGAAGGTAATAGGCAACGAAAACGGAGATAAGTAGTGCAATCAAAGGACTTCCAATTAATATAAGTAATTTCAATAAACCCTTTGAAAGCGAAAGATATGGTGCAACAGCAGATAAAATCATGAGTAATACAGGGAGTAATATAACAAAAAATGAAACACCTGTCCCCGGCAATGATTTTGCCTTTGTAGTTATTCGGATTAATTCCGGTTCACCTTTAGGAATGACTCTTTTATGAACCCACATGGCAAACAAAGGACCCGCGATAATCGATGCAGGTATGGCAATAATAAGTGAATATAATAGAACTTTTCCAAGGTTGGCCTTGTAAATGCTGATTGCAGCTAATGCCCCCGGGTGTGGGGGTACAAGACCATGAACGATGGACAAACCGGCAATAAGGGGTAGTGCAATTAATAAAATATTTTGTTTTGATGATTTGTGAACGGAAATCACCAGTGGTAATAAAATTAAAATTCCAACTTCAAAGAATACGGGAATACCGACGATAAATCCGGATAGTAACATTGCCCAAGGTAAATTTTTAACACCAAAGGACCTCATAAAGAATTCTGCAATCTGCATCCCCGCTCCTGAGTCGGCCATCATTTTACCTAAAATCGTACCCAAGGCCAAAATCCCAATTAAATGCCCTAAAACACCTCCAACCCCTGTTTCATATGCAACTACGATTTTTTCTAATGATAATCCTGACACGATAGCTAAAAATAAACTAGCTACAAGTAAGCTGATAAATGCATGCCACTTTAACCAAGATACACCCAAAACAACTATCACGATGGCAATCAAGGTCATCAACAATAAATACGTATTCATTTTTCCTTCACCATCCAATCTTGCTCTGAATTTTATTTACAACCCGTTGAAGTTCACTGGCGCTGATACATAAGATCTAATTGTATTGTTTACCATGAAACCAATAGGGATGCAAAGATTTTCAAATAGATGATAAAAGATTTCTTATTTTTGGGAAATAATAAAAAGGATAAACCGGGAATGTTTTTATTTTTTATGGAGGTGGAACGGATGTCAGTTATTGTTTATCAAACCTTTGAGGTACGACAAGATAAATTTAAAGAAGGTATTGAAAATTTAAGAGAAATTAAGAAATTTAGAAACGAAAATTATGACCATCAGATTGAAATACTCACACCTATATCCGGAGAAGACCACAGATATGCACTTCTTTCAACATATGAAGGATTAGCAGAAATGGAATTACAGAATAAAAAAATGTTTGATGATGAGGATTACTTGAAATTGATCGGGGATCTCTTTTTACAAAATATTGTCCAAGGTAGTATGAATACCCAAATTTATCGGTCATTAAGTGAGAAAAAACAAACATCCAGATAAGAACACATATACGTAACAAATGAAAAGCCAGTCTGTGGACTGGCTTAACTTTCAAATTTTTTTCATCTTTCCTGGGAGGAACGGTTATATTTCCTCAGTAGTTGTCCGAATAGTTCCCGTTCTTCAGCGGTCCAGTTTTTCAAAATATCCTCTATTTTTTCAAATCGTATTTGTTGGTAATCATTAAATTCTTTTGTCCCCAATTCTGTTATTTGCAGCGAATATGCCCTTCCGTCCAAAGGATCGGGAATTCTATAAACATATCCTTTTTGCTCCAATGAGGCTACTTGTCTGCTTACTGTAGAAATGTCTAAGTGAAATTCATCTGCAAGAGCCTTAACACCTGCAGGCCCATGAGAGGTAATTTGATGTAGTAAAAGATATGCAGACCGATCAAGATTGCCAAATTTTTTAGTTGACATTGATGTGATACGGCGAAGTAGAATTGCCAGTTCAAGATCAATCGTTTCTAGAGAATTTTCATCCATTTTTTTCTACCCCACTTTTTTGTACATTCTATGTCTAATCGTATCACAACGCATCCATTTTTAAAATCTTTGATTCCTTTAGAGACAATGGTGTGATGGCTGCTGTAAATATTACTAAAATCACTATTGACACATTCTATTATGGTTGTATAATACAATTATATACTTTTATAATACAACTTTAGGAAACTCAGGAGGGTAATTATGCAAGCACATGAAGTTATGATTAGCCAAGTTCATAAAGTTAAAGAAACTGACACCGTACGGTCTATTATTGAAAAATTTATCAATTATCGGATTAGCGGCCTGCCTGTTGTCAATGACAGGAATGAAATTGTCGGTTTTGTTAGTGATGGGGATATTTTACGTTTTATCGGCAAGCATGAGGATCGTATCGTTGATTCATTTTACTTTGCATTTGTAATCAAAGGTGATAATGAGGAATTTGAAGAAAGGGAAAAAAGACTTCTGGATTTAAATGTTCTCGAAATCGCCAAGAAAAAGGTATATAAAGTTTCATGGGACGAAGAAATGGAGGACATTGCTGCTATTTTAGGAAAAAAACAAATTAAAAAAGTTCCGGTTGAACGTAATGGTGTATTGGTTGGAATCATCAGCCGAGGTGATGTGATTAGGCACTCATTTAAAGGGATACTATAAAAATTTTTACAAAACAACAAAGGGGTATTAGAATGTCATCGACACCACAATCTGTAGCAACACCGTCATCAAAAACAGCTTCGTCAGAAGAAAAAAAAGGATTATTAAGTCAACCTAGGTCTGTCTGGGCTGTCTTTTTTGCTTGTATCATCGCCTTCATGGGACTCGGTCTTGTTGACCCTATATTGCCTGCTATAGCCAAACAATTGAAAGCCACACCTAGTCAAGTAACCCTGCTTTTCACAAGCTACAATGCTGTTATGGCAGTTGCCATGCTTATTACGGGGGCGATTTCGTCAAGGCTCGGCATCAAATGGACATTGCTTACCGGTATTATTATCATTGCATTATTTTCAGCGTTAGGCGGATTATCAAACAATATTTGGGCACTCGTTGGCCTTCGCGGCGGCTGGGGTCTTGGAAACGCCTTGTTCGTTGCTACGTCGTTAGCCGCAATCGTTTCCCTCTCAACAAGCGGTACTGCTCAAGCTATCATTCTTTATGAAGCAGCAATCGGCATGGGGATTTCAGTCGGACCATTGCTTGGCGGCTGGTTAGGCGGTATTTCTTGGAGAGGCCCTTTCCTTGGCGTGGCTACCTTAATGGTAGTTGCTTTTATTGGTCTTATTACATTAATGCCAAAAGCCGCTAATCAAAATACTGTAAAATCAAAAACATCTTTACTTGATCCCTTCCGTGCTTTAAAGCACCGTTCCCTGCTAGTTTTCGGGATTACGGCTGCACTGTACAATTTTGGATTCTTCACCTTGTTAGCTTACGCTCCATTTGTGATGGGATTAGATGAGCATGGATTGGGCTTTGTCTTTCTCGGTTGGGGTATACTGCTTGCCATCACATCTGTTTTTATGGCTCCCAAACTTCAACAAAGGTTTGGAACCATTAAATCGATGTCTGTTATGTTACTCTTATTTGCTCTCCTTTTACTTGTAATGGGTATCTGGACATCAACGCAATGGGTGCTGATTGCTGCTGTTATTTTAGCCGGTGCAATGTTAGGTAATAATAACACATTAATTACAACAGCTGTCATGAATGCAGCCCCTGTCGAACGCTCAACTGCATCTGCTGCATATAGCTTTCTTCGGTTTATCGGTGGTGCAATTGCTCCCTATCTTGCAGGAAAATTGGCAGAATGGTATAATCCACAAGTTCCATTTATTGTCGGAGCCGGATTCGTACTCGTTTCAGTTTTGTTCATCCGGTTCAATTACAAACATGTAAATCATGTAGACCATGCAGGTAACGGTCATTGATTTTACTAGAAGAAATCCGGTGTCCATTCAAAAGCCACGCCCTAACTTAGGGCGTGGCTTTATTAAACCTTAAGAAGCATTTTAAGTGATTGCTATACTCATATATTGAAACTTTACCTAACTAAAAATTTGAATAAGTAATACAATTACGCCAATAATAATTGCCAGCCATGCTAATACCTTTTGAGGACTTGCAAAGGTTATTAACCCTAAAACCACAGCAATAATACCAAGCCAAATTGGGGCAAAGAAAAATCCAATTACGCCTACAACGATGCCTAACCAGCCAAGTACCTTACCTGTCATATCGCTCATTCTTAACAGCTCCTTATTAATCAGATTAGAAACTGCACCGAAACCTCCAGAATCAAAATACCCCTACTACTATAATAAAAATTGATATTTGGGAATTTAAAATTCATTGAACACCTCCTTGTATTTTCAGGAAATAATTAACTACCATATTTCCTGTATACAATTTTTTAATGCCCACAATATATCCTATGCAGAGGTTTAAAAGAATAACACAAACGAAAAGTTTCAATGAACATTTGTTAAGAATTGTAAGAAAATAGGTTGTTTGTAACAAAGATTGGATTTGTTTCCAAAGGTTAAGCTGTTTCATTTTGAAAAATTTTTTCTTTAATAATAAAATTTATCAAATACATTTTTAGCCTTGATTATCTCCGCACTAGCCTAGACCGACTAGGTACACTTGGCATAAGGTAAACTAACCCATTTGAAAGGCGGTGTATTTATGTACGGTTATGGTGGTTTTGGAGGTTGTTGCGGCTACGGCTACGGCGGTTATGGCTACGGAATTGGCGGTTTCGCTTTAATCATTGTACTTTTCATTCTATTGATCATTATCGGCTCGGTCATTTGTTTCTAAGTCAAATTAAAAAGTCAAACATTCGGTTTCCAATAGGGCTTATCACATGCTTAATTTAGCAGTACAACAATAAAGGACGCTGGGGCAGATATACTGTCCCGGCAATATTCTATTTACTGAAAGTTCGATTTGGTATCTAACGGGTATTTCAATTAGAGGGGACAAATAGAAGACTAACCCCTTTCTCGACTGTGATAAAGATACTTCTTAATTAAATGAGAGAGACATATAATAATTGAAAAAGACAAACAAGGTGATTGTTATTTTTCAGAAATTAATCGCAACTCTCATTGGCAGCTTATTATTAGGAATCGGAATTAATGGATTTTTAGTACCGAACCATTTGATAGACGGCGGTATAATTGGAATAGCCCTAATTTTTCACTATTACTTCGAATTTCAAACAGGAATGATTATGTTGATATTAAGTTTACCAATTTGCATCTTCGCCTCCATAAATAAAAGAGGGTATTTTTTTAGCAGCATTCAGGGACTCTTAATTTCTTCATTAATTATTGACTTGCTTTCTCCACTAAGCACACAATTTTCAGTTTCCCACTTAATGGGGGCTTTAATTGGAGGAATATTAATCGGCACAGGAGTAGCGCTTATGCTGCAATATGAGACAAGCACCGGAGGAACCGACTTACTTGCTAAAATTATTTCAAAGGCCACTTCTTTAGATATAGCAATTGTCATCATAATTATTGACGGACTTATCGTTGTAGCCGGATTTGCTGTACTCGAGCTAGAAAGCTTTCTTTATTCTTGTTTAGCTATTGTTATTATAGGTCTAACAACCTCCTTTCTCGGAAGGACATTAAACTATACCATTTAGAAATACGAAAGGAGCTGTCATACGACAGCTCCAATTTATTACACTATTTCACTATACTTTATACCATTATTTTACAGATGTTATTCGTAAACTCTACCGGATCTTGGATTGGTAAACCTTCAATCAGAAGTGCTTGATTGTACAGTAGGTTTGTATATAGATTTAATTTTTCTTTATCGTTCTCAAAAGAATCTTTTAATGATTGGAATACTTCATGATTGATATTAATTTCTAAGACTTTATCCGCCTTAATATTTTGGTTACCCGGCATTGCTTTCAATATTTTTTCCATTTCTATCGTGACTTCGCCATCAGTTGTTAAACATACAGGATGAGATTTTAATCTTTTTGACACTCTGACATCTTTAACTTTTTCTGAAAGGATTCCTTTCATATATTCAAAGAGGTCTTTGTTTTCGGTCTCTTCAGAAGCAGTATCATTTTGCTTTTCATCTGCTTCAATACCTAAATCACCGCTTGAAACAGATTTGAATTCTTTATCCTTGTACGACATTAACATTCTGATGGCAAACTCATCAATTTCATCTATGAAATATAAAATTTCATAGCCTTTTTCAGACACTAACTCTGTTTGCGGCAGCTTATCAATTCTGTCATATGAATCTCCGGAAGCATAATATATATATTTTTGTTCCTCAGGCATCCTGGATACATATTCATCTAAGCTGACCATTTTCTTCTCCTTAGAGGAGTAGAACATTAACAGGTCCTGCAATTCTTCTTTATGCATACCGTAGTCGCTATAAACGCCATATTTTAATTGTTTGCCAAAGGACTTATAAAATTCTTCATACTTTTCCCGTTCATTTTTTAAGATGTTTTGTAATTCGCTTTTGATTTTTTTGTTAATGTTTTTCGCAATCAGCTTTAATTGTCGATCATGCTGCAGCATTTCTCTTGAAATGTTAAGCGATAAATCTTCCGAATCAACCATACCTTTAACAAAGCTAAAATAATCAGGCAGTAGGTCTGAACATTTGTTCATGATTAATACACCATTGGAATATAGCTCTAGACCCTTTTCATATTCCTGTGAATAATAGTCAAAAGGTGTTTTCTCAGGGATATAAAGAATTGCATTATATCTTACAGCACCATCGACACTAATATGGATATGTTTTATCGGTTCGTCAAAACCGTAATGTTTTTCTTCATAGAAATTGTTGTAATCTTCAGTAGTAAGTTCACTTTTATTCTTTCTCCAAATTGGAACCATGCTATTGATTATCTGCTCTTCCTGATAATCTTCGTATTCGTTTTCGCTGCCTTCTTTAAGTTTTCTTTCAGCAACATCCATTTTAATAGGGTAGCGAATGAAGTCAGAGTATTTTTTGATAATCCCCTTTAAACGATACTCCTCTAGATATTCATCATAATTCTCATCTTCCGAGTTCTCTTTAATTTTCAGAATAATTTCGGTTCCTACTGAATCTTTCTCACATGGCACGATTGTGTAACCATCCGCACCCATGGATTCCCATTTGTAAGCCTCTTCACTGCCTAATGCCTTACTGATGACAGTCACAACATCAGCTACCATAAAAGCTGCATAAAATCCAACTCCAAATTGACCGATGATTTCATGCCCATCCTTTAGCTCATTTTCATTCTTAAATGCTAATGAACCACTTTTGGCAATCGTTCCAAGATTATTTTCAAGTTCTTCTTTAGTCATACCAATCCCGGTATCGGAGATTTTTAATGTTCTGTTTTCTTTGCTAGCTTCCACTTTTATGTAGTAACTGTCTTTATCAAAACTTAAAGTGTCATCAGATAATGCTTTATAGTATAATTTGTCAATTGCATCACTGGCATTGGAAATTAACTCTCTTAAAAATATTTCCCGATGTGTATAAATAGAGTTAATCATCATGTCTAATAATCTCTTTGATTCTGCTTTAAACTGTTTTGTTTCCATTAATATCTCTCCTTTCAATCTAAAACAACATTTTTTCGGATTTACATTTAATACAAACTGCGATTAGCACTCTATAGATTTGAGTGCTAACAATATTTTTAATAACATATAACGTCGTTTTCGTCAATACCTTCACTTTTTTTATGTTACTTGCTCTAGCCTTAAAAATTTGTTCGTGGGAAATTAGGAGATTCACAAATTTTATGCTACACTTAGTTTACCATTTGATTTACTGTTTTCATGTTCCCTACTCATTCGTGAGTAGGGTTTTTTTGGTTATTTATAGGCTCTGTTAAACCTGCCTGTCGATTTCCGCTCCAATCAACTAAGTGAGCTAAATCAACAATGAGTTTTAATATAGCCTATTTATAAAATAAAAAACAGACTCCATAAAAAGAGTCTGTCAAATTCGTACATATAGTTTAAGCTTTACGTACGTTAGCTGCTTGTGCTCCACGTTGACCTTGCTCAACGTCAAAAGTTACTTCTTGGCCTTCTTCTAATGTTTTGTACCCTTCGCCTTGAATCGCTGAGAAATGAACGAATACGTCTTCTCCGCCTTCACGTTCGATGAATCCGAAGCCTTTTTCGCCATTAAACCATTTTACTTTACCTTTTTCCATGTTTGTTGCCTCCTAATGTGTGAACACACATATATTTCTATCCTTGCTCTCAGTGATCATCAAGACGAAAAGTTGATACTTATACTATCCTTTACACCGAACAAAAATAATTCTTTATTAGAATAGCATTATTTGAAAGTGTTTGCAAGGATGCTATATCGTAAGTTGAATTTTACTTTATGGTGTTTTCCCTAAATCTAAAAAAGTATTTGACTTTGTACAATATTCGATATAAAACAAGATTAATAAAATGTGGCTCTTTAATATAGAGCTTCATTACTAAAGGAGATTGAGCTATGTCAGTTTATCCGTTTCGAGTAAAATCGATAGATGGAGAGGAAATTTCCGTCAAAAAATTCGAGGGAAAAGTGCTGCTCATTGTTAATACCGCTAGCAAATGTGGCTTTACACCCCAATTTCAGGACCTTCAAGGACTTTATGAATCCTATAAGGAAAGAGGTCTTGAGATTCTTGGATTTCCTTGCAACCAATTTATGAGTCAAGAACCGGGAAATGAAGAAGATATTAAAGCGTTTTGTCAATTAAATTATGGTGTAACCTTCCCGATGTTTGCCAAAGTGGATGTTAATGGGGTCTTTGCTCATCCTTTATTTGTCTATTTAAGGAAGCAAGCGCCCGGATTACTGGGATTCAATACGATAAAGTGGAATTTCACAAAATTCCTAGTTGATTCAAAGGGAAATGTCGTGAAGCGATATAATCCTACTACGAAACCATATGATATTGTCAAAGATATTGAGGCTCTTCTATAAGCAGCAGGCTTTTTATAAAATTATTAAAGCTTAGTCCTTTGTTAAGCTGATTTAAAAATAACTACACCTCCAATTGTTAGAAGTGAGTCTAACAATTGGGGTGCAATTCACACACATGCGGGTTAAAATTATTTTATAGTCATATTTCTTCGTATGAATTCTTTATTTCGTCTTTTATTTAATCTTCTAGTTTTTTCTTTTTCATATAAATAGTGAACAATAAAGTATGCAATAATTCCGAATACAATTCCGAAAATAGTCATTCCAATTAAAACATGCACACCCCCATGCAGGATACCCAACAAACTACGGAAATCACCGTGCATTAGATTTTGAAAAGAAAAAGGTGTATTATGTCCTACTTTAACTTTCATGGGAAAAATTATTTTCCCAATTTTTCTTGCAAACGGCAAAAGAATTACCGGGAGAAAGGTTAGTTTTCCAATAACGTTCCCAATTATTGAAGCAGGTAATGAGCCTTTAGCTAAGCGCACTATCGGGACAAACAGTATATAAATTAGAGAGGCTGTTGAAATTACTAACATTTCTAAGCCGAATCCAATTGCAAAACCCAATGATACCTTTTTTGCTCCCCCTGGAGAACGAAGAAGTTTAACAAAATTAAACTTAAAAGTACGGCCGATTTTCTGAAAAAAATTATACTTTTTGTGTTTGATACTCATTTTGCACCTCATAATAACAACAGATATTATAATTATATTCTATTTATGGAATAACTTCTAAACTTTCTGTTACTTTTATTTCTTAAAAAAACATTAAATCTGAAAAATGTTTCAATTGAGCTTTGCCGCAAAAACAAAAAACCCCTTCCATATTAAGCTTACGGAAGGGATTGAACGGATATTTCTTTCATTAAAAAAATTTTAATAAAGAAAAAAGGATGATTAATTCACCCTTTAATCACGTTCCATTCATAAAGATCTTCAATAGTACAATTTAGTTCTTTAGATATGGTCATTGCATTATTTAAAGTCATAACCTTCTTACTTAAATAGTCATTTAATGTAGATTTTTCGATTCCGGTGTTAACAGCTAACACATCAAGCTCAGTGTTATTTTTTGATAGGAGAATTTCAAGATTACTTTTTTTTGCTTTGTAATTGGTCAAAGTGACACCTCGCTTTTATATTACCTTACCATATTCCATTGGAAAAATAAAGGAGGATACCCATGAAATGTTATTACTTAAAATAAACATACGGATCCCGGAGTCTTGGAACCTTTTCAATCTTTATTATTTTTAAGGAAGGTAGCACAGTGCCTTGATAGGTTGATTTTTCAATCGTACCGTCTACTTTTACCCATTCATCCTCAATAACATTACTTACATTTCCGGAAGAAAGCATTCCTACAATATCTGAATCCGCTATGCAGCATGTAACACCGAATCTTGCGACGACAATTTGATTTTTAGGTACCCCTTGTTTATACACAAACCCTTTTAACTCAATTTCTTTCCCAATAAACTTATCCAATTTTTGCTCGATTGTGTTCATCGTAAAGATGAAATTATCATCATTAACAATAATTTTTTTACTAGATAGCAGTTCTTTCTCTAATAAATCATATTTACTTAGTGAATTATCTGTATTTATCGAAGGGTTCACATTCTTTGGTGTTTGATTACCATTTAGATTACTTGAATTTTGTTGGATTCCATTTTGATTTGGCTCATTCGTATTGCCTTGATTATTCGATGAATTAATTGGAGTTGCACTGCTAGTCATTTCTCCAAAATTCACCCCTCTTTTCGCCGCTACGGCACTATCAAGCGTATTAGTCGAAAAAAACATTCCTGTTAAAATAGGGATAATAAACATTGAATAAGTTAAAATTGACTTCTTTTTGGAAGAGGAAGTCCCATGATCACTCCCACAATCACAATCAATGTCATCATTCTTATTTCTACTTCTCCAAAATTGGCCAATACCCATTAATAAAAATGAAACCATCGAAAAATAAGATAAAGGGGCCATTTTAGGAGCAATAAAAAATTTTAAATCTCCGGCAATAATCAGCCTCACTAATAATAGGGTAAAACCTATTAAAATTACCCCTCTAATGAAGACATGGTTGATCCTACCCTTTTCTTGTTGCATCCTATCACCTCCAAACGAAAGATTGAAAAATATAAACGGAACTTAAAACCACAATCGTAGTAATTAGCATAAAAACAAGGACAAACTTTGTTTTAAAATAGCCAAAAAGCATCAATGTATTTTTAAAGTCCACCATTGGACCAAATAGAAGAAAGGCCAAAATAGATCCTTTTGAAAAGGTGTGAAGAAATGAAGCAGCAACAAAAGCATCTGCTTCCGAACACAATGATAAGGCATAGGCGAATCCCATCATTACAGGCGGGGATGACAAATTGTTCGAGCCTAAATGAAGAAGAATACTACGATCAAAATAGGTTTGAAATAAACTGGCGATAAAGGCACCAAAAATTAAGTACTTCCCCATTTGAAAAAACTCATCACTTGCATGATAAAGAACCATTTTTAGACTTTTAGATTGAACAGTTGGTTCTTTTTTGTTCGAAACGACAAGGTCTTCTTTTGTCCATTTTAGTTGATCCTTATTTTCAAACAATAAATAGATTACTAATCCAATAATTATGATGATCAAAAAAGCCAGTCCAAGTCTTGCATAAGCCATTTGAACATCCAAGCGAAAAGCAACATAAGTAGATAAAAACACGATTGGATTTAAAATCGGGGCACCTACAAGTAAAACCATTCCAACATGCAATGGCATTCCTTTTTTAATCAATCTTCTTACAACCGGGACAATTGCACATTCACAAACTGGGAATATAACACCCAAAAGGGCAGTCGGAATAAGCGCAAGGAACGGATTCTTCGGGATCAATTTCTGAATTCTTTCTTCCGATACATACATTTGTATAAGAGATGAAACGAAGACACCTATTAACACAAATGGAATTGCCTCTAGTAAAATACTAATAAAGATCGTATTTAAGTTACTTATCATTTTGGGAATATGGAAAGTGAAATTATGGGAATTAATAAATATAAAGAATTGGAATAATAATACCAATAAAACTAAACCAATTGCGAACCACATTAATTCTTTCATAAAATGATGTAATGCTCTCATCTATACACCTGCTTTTTTATTTCTGTACATTTTCAAAACAATACTTTAAATAATATCATATTTTATTCGTTTTATTAATCATTCCTAGCGGAAAGGTAAAATTGGAAATTCAATATTATTTTGTAAATACCTCTCTTTTAGTCCACATCGGTTTTAGCCTTGTCTAATTGATTGTTTTATTTTATATTTTAAAAAGTAGTTTTAGATAGCTTTAGGGAGGAATAGTCTTGAAAGAGAACAAAAAGATCCCCGTATATGTAATTAGTGGCTTTCTCGGTAGTGGAAAAACAACGATATTACTTAAATTAATAGAAGAATTCAGAATGAGAGGCTTAGTTCCGGGAATTATTTTGAACGAGCTGGGTGATATAAATGTTGAAAGTCATTTATTTGCTAAAGAAAACATGGTGGAATTATTAAATGGCTGTATTTGTTGTTCCATTCAAACGGATTTAAAATCTACTTTTGACTATTTTCTAAATCAATCATTAGATCAAGTTGATATACTTCTTATTGAAGGAACCGGCGTTGCCAATCCCTTAGAAATAGAGCATGCTTTGCAGGATCCGAAATACACTGACTATCTTTCTCTCCATTCGATTATTGGCGTGGTGGATGCTAGTAACTATTTAGAATATCAAAGTATTTTCTCTAGTTCCAGTGAAATTCGTGCTCTATTGAAACAACAAATTACTTGTTCTTCTATTGTCATTTTAAACAAAGTAGACTTAGTAAATCAGAAAAGGCTTAAAAAAATTGATGAAAAGCTCACTCGGACTCTTAATAAAGATATTCCCATCTATAAAACAGTATTTTGTGATATACCGGTCGATTTTTTAATTGATAATAATAACTTACAAGAAAAATCAAATATAGAAATATTCTCTAAAAACCATGATCATCAACATGAACATCATGATCAAATTCAAGCTATAAGATTGAAAAACATACCAATGGTAGATCAAAGAATGTTTGAAGATTGGTTGAAAGGAATGCCTAAGAATATTGTAAGAGGTAAAGGAATAGTTCATATTGAGGATGATGGTTTATTTTATAATTTTCAGTATTCTCCCAACCAATTAATTTTGAATAAAATAGAATCTGATCGGAATACTGAAACATCTCTAATCCTAATAGGATATGAATTAGACAAAAAACTAATCCAAAATTACTGGAGAAAATCTTTCAAAAAGAATGAACCCGAATAAAGGAATCCTTTATTCGGGTTCATTCTATTGTTCATAACGAACATAATTAAACTAAACAAAATTCATTAAAGTAAATGATCTCAGTAAGGATTTTACAGCCTTGAATTTTTTTGAAAGCTTCTTTTGCTTCTTTTTCAGTGTCAAACTCAAACATGTTAAGGTTGTTTTTTGAATGGACAGTGATGACCCACACGTAAATTCACTCCTTCCAGAAAGTAATAAACATCTTATATTTTATACCCATCCACGGAAATGAGAAGCCTCTGCCACTTTTCTTATTCCAACCATATATGCTGCTAAACGCATATTAACCCGATGGGCCTGTGCTGTTTGATAAATATTTTCAAAAGAACCGACCATTACTTTTTGTAATTTTTCAGCAACCTCTTCCTCAGACCAATAATATCCTTGATTATTTTGAACCCATTCAAAATAAGATACTGTGACACCACCGGCACTTGCCAATATATCCGGAACAAGGAGGACGCCTTTTTCATCCAAAATTTTTGTTGCTTCCAGAGTTGTAGGCCCATTTGCTGCCTCCACTATAATCGAAGCTTTAATTCGGTCGGCGTTTTGTGCCGTAATTTGGTTTGAAATGGCAGCAGGTACAAGAATGTCACATTCTTTTTCGAGTAATTCTTGATTCGTGATAACATTCTTAAATAAAGGTGTCACTGTGCCAAAACTATCACGTCGATCTAGCAAATAATCAATATCAAGCCCTTCCGGATCATAAAGAGCACCATGAGCATCCGAAATACCAACCACTTTCGCTCCGGCATCATGCATGAATTTGGCCAAAAAGCTTCCTGCATTCCCAAAACCTTGAATCACAATGCGAGCATCTTGTAAGTTAATGTTTTTTTTCTTTACCGCTTCTTCAATACATATTGTTACACCGCGAGCTGTTGCCGTTTCACGGCCTTGTGACCCTCCTAACATAAGGGGTTTACCCGTGATGAAACCGGGAGAATCGAATTCACGTAGGCGGCTGTATTCATCCATCATCCAAGCCATGATTTGAGAGTTTGTATACACATCAGGTGCCGGTATATCTTTTGTAGGGCCGACAATTTGGCTGATGGCACGAACATAACCGCGACTTAATCTTTCCAATTCTCCAAACGACATGTTTCTTGGGTCACATTTTATGCCGCCTTTACCACCGCCGAAGGGAAGATTTGCAATTCCGCACTTTAAACTCATCCAAACTGACAAGGCTTTTACCTCTTCCTCATCCACATCAGGATGGAAGCGTACGCCTCCTTTTGTCGGACCAACCGCATCATTATGTTGGGAACGAAAACCGGTAAATACTTTGACCGTACCGTCATCCATTTTAACTGGTATACGAACAGTCAGCATTCGGAGAGGCTCTTTTAATAATTCAAAAAATTCATTTGAAAAATCTAATTTATTCAACGCCTCTTTTATAACTGTTTGTGTTGAAAGAAATAAATCCAGGGATTCCTTTTCTTTTTTCTGTTTCTCGGATAAGCTCTCAATAGTCTTTGTCAATGACATTTATACCACCCCATAATTAAATAATATTTATACAGAAATCGAAATTACATCCAATCTGATTTTTATACAGCTGTTTCTTGATATGATTCTGATGTAATCTCTTCCTCTCTTACTCTCATTTCTTCATTTACCTTGCAGGCTTCTTGCAAATATTCTGTTTCAAACCCGCTTTTTAAACCCCAGACATAAAAAACAAGTGAAATACCTGCAATGATAAGCATATCCCAACCATATGGAATGATGTTTTTTCCGCCAAACTTTTCACTTCCTAAATACGAAACAAGTATCATACATAATAAGTAAATAACCATCCAAAGCCCTGCTCGGAAGTTCTTTCTGAATCCCTTCCATTTCATTTTTGCTTGATAATAAAAGTAGATAGGTAGACCGCCCATAATAATGAATAACACTTGTCCGGTTAGAGGCCATCGCGCCCAATATAGAGTTAAAGATGCAAAGACAAATCCGCATGGGGCAATAATACTCAATCCTTTTAAACGTAAAGGCCGGTACAAAAGCTTACCGGTACGTCTTAATGTCATAACAGTAACAGGACCGGTAATGTAGGATATTAGGGTAGCAACTGAAATAACCTCAGCCAATGTTCCCCATCCTCTAAATAAGAACAAAAATAGTAATGATACAGCTAAGTTTAGAAACATGGCAGGACGCGGGATACCATAAATAGGATGAAGTTTTCCAAACACTTTTGGCAAATATTCATTTTTTTGCATCCCATATATCATCCGTGATGTTGTAGCTGTATAGGTTATTGCTGTACCGGAAGGAGAAATAAAAGCATCCGAATATAATATAATAACCAGCCAATTTAGATTTAGAGCGATTGCCAAGTCAGCAAACGGGGAATTGAAATTTAACTGATGCCAGCCATGAACAAGCAGTGAAGAATCCACAGATCCAATAAAAGCAACCTGCAATAAAACGTAAATAACGGTTGCAATCAGAACGGATCCGATTACGGCAATAGGGATAGAACGACTTGGATTCTTTACTTCACCGGCCATATTTATCGGACTTTGAAAACCGTTAAATGCGAAAATAATACCTGAAGTTGCTACAGCAGTAAATACACTCGCCCAACCATTGGGTGCTACACTATGATGGTACGTAAAGTTCCCACTATGGAAACCGGCAAATAGAAGTGCGCCAATCGTAAGTCCAGGGATAATAATCTTGAATATGGTAATGAAAGAGTTCGCTTTTGAAAAAAAGCTAACGGTCCAGTAATTGATGAAAAAATAAATAAGTAGTAATAAAGAAGCAATACCTAAGCCTTTTCCTGTTAGACTTCCGTTTAACACTAAACCATGTGTCCACTGGGCCCATTTCCAAGGAAGTGAACTCATATATTGAACAGAAGCGACTGCCTCAACTGGAATTACGGAGACAATAGCAATCCAGTTTGCCCATCCTGCAAGAAACCCGATAAAAGAACCATGGGAGTACTGTGTATATTTAACCATCCCACCGGCTTCAGGGAACATAGAGCCTAATTCACTATAAGAAAGTGCAATAAATAAAATGACAATCATACCGATAATCCAGGAGAAAATAGCAGCAGGTCCTGCAATTTGTGCAGCTCTCCATGCTCCGAATAACCATCCTGATCCAATAATAGACCCCATTCCTACCATTGTTAATGAAAACGTACCCATCCGTCTTTGCAATTTATTCATCTATTCAACTTCTTTCATGTAAGATGTTTTAGAAAATACTTAGATCCCATTCCTGTGCTATATGTTTCAATAACATAACACCCGTCAGGCTATTACCATATTCATCAATAGCCGGGCCATAAATACCAATTCCACATCCATCTTGAAAAGGCAGTTCTCTTTTAATTCCCGGGGGAACTAATGTTAAAATCCCACCAGAAACTCCACTTTTGGCCGGAACCCCGACAAAGGCTGCAAATTTACCTGAAGCATTGTACATTCCACAAGTAAGCATTAAGGCTTTGGTAAGTCTAGCCACTTTTTTAGGTAGAACTTGTTCATTTTGAATCGGATGATATCCATCAGACGCAAGAATCATTCCAATCATGGCTATATCTTCTGTGTTTACTTCTATAGAACATAGCTTTAGGTAAACCTCTAAAGCTTCTTCCACCTCAGATTCCAAAAAACCCGTCTCTTTTAGATAGTAGGCTATCGCTCTATTTCGATGAGCTGTCTTCCATTCTGATTGGAACACCTCCTCATTGATTCTTGGGCGTTTCCCTATCATTTTTTCGATTAATTCGTAAAGAAACTCTAATTTAGTCTGTGATGATTCTCCCGGGAGCAGTGAAGCGATGGTAATGGCTCCGGCATTGATCATGGGGTTAAACGGCTTGCCCGGTTTATGCATTTCTAAGCGGATAATTGAATTAAAGGCATCCCCGGTTGGCTCCACATCGACCCGATCTAGCACATAGGGAATCCCGCGACTGACACAAGCAGCTATAAAGCTGATCACCTTTGAAATACTTTGCAAAGTAAAGGCGGCTTGCCAATCACCTGACTTTATTACTGATCCTGTTGGTGTTACTATACAAATACCTAACTGTGAGGGGTCAGCCTTTCCCAAAGCAGGGATATAGCTTGCACAACGTCCTTCATGGGCGTAGGAACGGTAATGTCTCACCCATTCATCAATGCAATCCATCCCTTGATAGTGAAGTTGATTTTTTTCCCTTTTTTTAATCCCTAGAACCAAACTCTTCAAATCCTCCTTTACCTATTTCAAAAAGAATTGAGAAAACGCTTTCTTTTTTAAATAGAACACTAAAATTGATTCTATATTTCAACCTACAGAAGAAAACAAAAAACTACATAAACTTTTTTTACTTTTTAAATAATTTTTTTCAAACAAGGCTGGATTATTTAAAAAGGAAGTAAGATTTGTGTTGCGACGAATCTATCTGTATACTGATTTTCAGACAAATTAGGAAGTGAGATTCATGAACATCAGCCTTTTATTAAAAAAAGACATCTTCATACTTGTTTTGATGATGGTAACGGTGCCATTAGCAGGGGAATTAAACTTTTATCCGATTAATGAAACCTTTCGGATTAGTTTTGCTGTACCGACATTTCTATTCTTTTTGTTATTATTCCGAAAAATCCCCGTAGTTTTGCCCGGTTTATTGACAGCTATATTGATAGTGGGATTTCGAATTCTAATTGAATGGATTAAACAGGAGAATTTTAATTGGACCACCTCTTTTAATTCCAATTTTTCTAGTTTTTTCTTTTATTTCGCCTATTCTTGTTTCTTTTATTTTGCAAAAGTCTACCGTTTTACTAACCGACTTATTATAATTGGATTTATTGGCATCACAATTGAAATATTGAGTGATATGGTAGAGCTAACAATGCAATATTTCGTATTAGGAACAACTATTAAGTTAGCATCACTGAGCGAAATACTGATTATAGCAATTTCTCACAGTTTTATTGTTCTTAGCTTTTTCACTATGATGAAACTGTATGAAGCCCAGGCAAGAGAACGGCATACTAGAAAGCAAAATGAACACATGCTTTTGTTAATTTCCAATTTATATGAAGAATCCATCCATTTAAAAAAAACATTGGTAAATGCTGAAAACATCACAAAAAAATCATACGATCTATACAAAAGCTTAAACGGTTTGAAAAATAAATGGACAACTGCCGATTCTGTCGAGGAGCTCCGGAGAAAGGCATTGAAAATCGCAGGCGAAGTCCATGAGATAAAAAAAGATAACCAACGCATTTTTGCGGGACTTTCTAAACTCATATCTGTTGAAAGTTTTACAGATTATATGAACCTGCACGAACTTGTTTCCATCATTAAACGAACAAACGAAAAATATGCCGGTTTAATAAGAAAAGATATTCAAATTGTGTATTCAATTAAAGGAGATCATCCTCATTACCATGTATTTACCCTTCTCTCGATCATAAATAACATTGTCACAAACGCTGTAGAAGCAATAAATGATGTGGGATCCATTACGATTAACATTGAAAGGAAACAGAATTTAATTGAATTCCGGATTGAAGATAACGGCCCCGGGATTGCGCCGAAGCAAAAAAATTTAATTTTCAAGCCCGGGTTTACTTCTAAATATGATCATTCGGGAAACCCATCCACAGGTATGGGGTTATCCTTTGTAAAAGATATAGTAGAGCAACTTAAAGGTGATATTTCCGTAGAGGATAGAATAGGCGGAACAGGATCAATTTTCATGATTCGATTGCCGGTTGATCATTTAATTGAGAAAGGGTGATTTGATGCTTTTTTATATAACTGACGATGATGAAGCAGTTCGTTCGATGTTGGCCCAAATCGTCGAGGACGGTGGTTTAGGAGAAGTGGCCGGGGAAGCAGAAGATGGCTCATTATTAGATGGAAACATGCTAAATATGCTAAACATAGATATTTTATTAATTGATTTGTTAATGCCGATTCAAGACGGGCTTGAAACAATTCGTCTAATTAAACCGTTATTTAAAGGGAAAATCATTATGATATCTCAAGTAGAATCGAAAGAGTTGATAGCTGAAGCCTATTCGCTCGGCAGTGAATACTATATATCAAAACCGATCAACAGGATCGAAGTGATGGCTGTTATCCAGAAAGTCATTGAACGTATCCGATTAGAAAAATCAATCCAAGATATTCACAAATCACTCAATACCGTTCTTAACTTGGATAGCCCGAAAGATATACAACAAAAATCTTTCAAAGGGGAAGATATAAGAATTTCCGCTCATGTTTTATTATCGGAATTAGGGATAGCCGGTGAAAACGGGAGTAAAGATTTATTAGATATGTTGGATTATTTATATCAAAATGAACCAGTTCAGGCATTAACTAAAGGTTTTCCCACCCTTAAAGAAATTTTTGTCTATCTGGCTCAAAAACGACTTGGAAAATCCGCAACTGAGTCGGAGTTAAAAAAGGAAATAAAAGCTACTGAACAACGGGTGCGCCGAGCTATTTATCAATCATTGAGTCATTTGGCATCCATTGGTCTTGAAGATTTTTCAAATTGGAAGTTTGAAACTTACGCTTCAAAGTTTTTTGATTTTGCATCTGTAAGGAAAATGATGACAGAAATAAGGAATGGCTCCACACCTTCCACCTCTCTTGCTCGTATCAATACGAAAAAATTTATTCAAGTTCTCTATTTTGAGGCGAAGCGGGTACATTCAGAGGCTAATAACTAATCCATTTATTCATTACTTTAGTGAACAAATGGATTAATTTAGGTAATTTTATACGAAGTTTGTTTTTAAATTATGATCCGATTTTATTATCGAACTTTCTCCGAAAATTTTAGGGAATGCCTAACTCAAATAGGATGGTGGGCACCCTCTTTTTTTGTATTTCTCAAAAATGATGCTGCAATTGCAAATAAGGTAAGGAACAACATAACCAAAAACGCAATACGATACCCATTGACAATGAGGTGGGTATCTTCTTGAACAAGATGTGCACCTGCCCCTGAATAAATGGCCTTTTTTAATTGCAAGGGCAATACACTTGTAACAATCATTAATGATAGTGCAGTACTAATGACAGCGCCCATATTTTGCAGCATAGAACGAATGCCATTGGCTACCCCGCGTCGTTCATGCGGAACTGTCAACATAATGGACTGTGTATTTGGCGTCTGGAACACTCCGGTTCCTATACCGATTAGTAATTGTCCAAGACTTATCCAAAATAATGAAGCATGAATTCCAATTTTCCATGTAAGTATGAGCATTCCAATACAAGTACCGAAAAGACCTAAAGTTGACAAAAACCGTGCACTGTATTTAGCGGTTAACGTGCCAACAATTAGGGAACCAATCATTATCCCGATTGTCATAGGTACTACCTTAAGACCGGCATTAAATGGGTTTTCAAGGTCAACCACCTGATAAAAAAGTGCGATTAACAATACCACAGAGGAACGAGCCAGTGAATTAAAAAACGTGGCCAAATTGGCCATTGCGTACGGTCGATCATAAAAAAGCGAAAAATCAATCATGGGAAACTTTACTTCGCGCTCTATCCGGAAAAAAAAGATTGCCAGAACAACAAATAAAGTGACACCGGCAATCACCGGAATGCTCAACCAACCGGCAATCCCTACTTCAGACAGAGCAAGTATTAACCCGCCAAGTCCAAAAAATGCTATGATATTTCCTAGCCAATCCACTTTTTCTCCTTTTGCTTCTCCAGGTACAGCCCTTAGTGTGAAAAACCCCCAGATGACTCCAATAATACCGACTGGAACATTGAACCAAAAAACCCAGCGCCAGCCTAAATGAAAAACCAAAAATCCGCCTACTACCGGACCAATCAACGAAGCAATGGAAGCAACCAAAATATTAATACTTAATCCCGTACCAAGTTTCTTTGCTGGAAATGCATCCGTAATCAATGGGGTTGTGTTCGTAATAATAAGTGCTCCCCCGAGCGCTTGTAAAGCACGTAAAAGGATGAGTACCCAAACATTAGGCGCAAATCCACACAAAAAGCTGACAATGGTGAACTCTATCAGGCCAAACAGATACATCTTGCGCCTGCCAAAGATGTCTGCAATCTTTCCGAATACCAAAATAAATATGGTATTAACCAACATGTAAGATAGCAATATCCAATTGGAAGCCAGTTCACTGGCATGAAAATGGGTCACTACCTCAGGTAATGCAACATTTAAAGTGCTTAAGTTTAAAGTAGCAAGAAGAACTCCAAGACTCGTTACAGAGAGGAGGAGCCAAGGATAATATTTTTCTTTCATAAGACTTCTCCTTTGTTTAAGATACCTTATAGGATCTCTTTTTCTGGTTGATTTGTTTTTTATCGTAAAAAATATTTCGCAATACGATACACTTTGATATAATAACAAATTTAAAATTTTATGTCATACTATGTGCATTACCTCAAATCCTATAAAGCGTAATCTCCCAAAAAACAAAAATAAACAAGACCATTTTGGTCTTGTCAGGCTGTCGAAAAACCCTCGGTAGCCAATTATTTTATTCAATTACTTTAATAATTCACCGCGTTAATTTGTTATAATATTATTAGTATATCAATATGTCTGTTGATTGGCGCTCCAGGCACTTCGCTTTCCGCGGGCGTGCAGGGAAGCCTCCTCGTCGCTTCGCTGACGCCACTGAAAAAGTCCTTTTCTGCTAATAATGAGATTTCCTGCCAACTAAAATCCCAAAAAATTGCGTTTTTCACCATCAAAGTAGGGAGAGGAAAATGGTTTTCATCGATTTTTCAGTCAATAGTGGGGATGGTTTTTTCAGGGAATCACCTATTGCAAAATATCTTGGACTTTTTCAGTGGCCTCGCTTCGCTCCTGCGGGGTCTCCCCTGCCCCGTACTCCCGCAGGAGTCTTCGTGCCTTCCGCTCCAATCAACAGAGTGTTTTCAATACATACCTTCAGTTCAACTTATAAATAAAAAAATAAGTGGAGAATTCAATGTTTAAGCCAAAAGAGTCTAGCCAAAGTGAATATGAATTTGTTTCTATTGATGAATTGGTACCTAATGACCATCTTCTTCGTTTGATTGATAAATATATTAGTTTTCGTTTCTTCTTAAAAGGTCCGTCCTTATTACAGCGATGATAATGGGCGCCCAACTATCACAATGTAACACGACATGTATGGGAGGAGAACAAGGAAAAGGTAAGGTTAAATCGCTTATCTAAATCGGGAAAAATGCTTTATAAATTTAGAAAGGAAAAATTGAGCGAAGCTTCGCAGACTCAAAAGAGCTGCACGGGCTTCGCTACTGCCGGTTACGGGGATTGAGGAATGCAAGTGAGCAGGCTCTTCTAACTGCAGCCTGCCAAAATATAAAAAAGATTGCAATACACTTATCAAGGTTAGAAAAAGTGTGTTGCAATACTTTAGGTTGATTTGCCTCCCTGTTGATTGGAGCGGAGGGCACTCGACTCCTGCGGGATAGAGAGGTCACTGGAGACCCCGCAGGCGCCAAAAGCGCCGAGGAGGCCGCGGAAAGCGAGTGCCCGGAGCGGAAATCAACAGGCACTTTAGCAGGGAGAATCAATAAATTTGGTATTTAGATTCTGACAAAATAAAAAATTGCAGAGAAAAATACCCTTTCTCGACAATCTGACAAGACCATTTTGGTCTTGTTTTGCTTCCTTTTATATTTAAATTTGCTGCAGAAAATTCTCAATGATGGAGATTTGTTCTTTTGTATTTAAAGCCGGGGCATGGCCTAATTTTGGAATCGTTACCATTTGACAGTTTGATTTTTGCTCCATTTTTTTTGCTACATCAAGGGGCAGAACGTCAGATACTTCCCCTCGGATGAGTAGTATTTTCGATTGACTCGTTTCCCAATGATTCCATAAGTTTAAATCTTCCGTGTGCTGAAATTGCAAAGCAATTTTCGGGTCATAATCAGGACTAATACCACCCTCATCTCTTCTTCTGCAAGAAAACCGGGTAAAATCATTCCATTCATCCTCATTCGTGAGACCAAATGTGGCATAAATGTTTTTATAATAATTTTTTAAGTCAGTAAAAGTTTTAAATTGTGGAGGATTCCCAACATAACTTATAATTCGTTTAATGCCTTCAATATTTTGAACAGCGTTGTCAGAAGCACCTGCTCCAATGTCATTTAAAATTAAATGGGTAATGCGATTTTGGTGTAGTGGTGTTCCGGCAATACGTATTCCAATGGCGCCTCCCATTGAGGTTCCAACCCAACGGACTTGTTCAATTCCTAAATGGTCTAATAATCCAATGGCTAGGTTACTGTAATTTTCAAAACAATATTCCTTTTCAGGGGAAGAACTCCATTGGCTTAATCCCCTGCCAATCGTATCAGGGCAAATAATATGATATTTTGGGGCTAAATGGCGAGCTAGTATATCAAAGTCCCGCCCATTTCGAGTTAAACCGTGCCAACAAATCACCTTAGGTTTCTCCGGATCTCCCCATTCTGTAAAATGAACTTCCATTCCATGAATTGTTTCAAATCTTGATTTAGGAGAAAACATAAAAATACCCCCATTCAATTTAATACTATCTGCTTTCTACATAAAAATAGTTTTTCCTTCTTGATAATTATCAGAAAATTAAATATAATTAACATTACAACGACTATTATCTTCTATTCCTGGAAAAAATCTGCAGGTTGTACGTATTGAAAGGTAAAATAAATTCACATAAAATAAAAATAAGTGCTCCAATAGTAATAGTATTGGAGCACCCACACATGTTGAAAGAAATCATCGAGAATTATGCTATTATTTTATTAGTTAGACCGTTCAGCCAACCAGTCGGATATGGTTGGATACGTTATTTTTGAAGCTTTACTTCCAAATGTAATCGACGTATGACCAACCGGTAAATTTTTGAATTGCTTATCTTTACTGGATATAGCATTCATCAATGCTTCTACCATATGGGGTTGGGCTATAAGGTCATTTTGGCCTGCTAAGTTGAGCACATTAGCAGTAATATTCTCTAGTTTAACCTTTTGACCGCGAACAACTAGTTCCCCATTAATTAGCTTATTTTTTTGATAAAAATCTCTGATCCACTGACGATAGGCTTCACCAGGGAATGGAATACCGTCATTTAACCATTTTTGCAGCAATTTAAAGCTTTTTACGAAATTTTCATTATCAGCACGATCAACAAGACTAACAAATGGCCCATAGAAGTTTGCCATCGGTTTAATCATTTTGTTTCCAAAGTCAATCATTTCAGGTGGAATTACACCAAGAGTTTCTACTACTTTATCAATATTAAAGTATCGCTCATCCAGCATTTCACCATATAAGCCAGTATCTTCAAAATCAAACGGACTAGTCATAAAGACAAGGTTGCGGATCGGAAGTTCCGGGTGTAATGCAGCAAATACAGACGTCATTGTACCACCCATGCAATAACCAAGAATGGAAACTTCGTCAGCATTAGATTTTTTCATTACTTTTTGAACCGCCCGTGGGATATAGTCCATAATAAAATCATCTAGTTTCATATTCCTATCTTCGTAACCCGGTGTACCCCAATCAAGGAGATAGACGTCAAAACCCTGATTAACCAAATACTCTATTAAGCTCCCACCCTTAGTTAAATCTAATATATAGGGTTTATTAATTAGAGCGTAAACCAAGAGAAGTGGAATTTTATGTTTTTTCGGTTGTTCCGATATATACCGATATAACTTTGTTTTATTTTTTGTCCAAACTACTTCTTTCGGTGTTGGTCCTATTTCCGGCTCGGCATCGGTCGTTAACACTTCAGTAGCTCTTTTTACACGATTAAATAGCTGTTTATACTCCTGTGGGACAAATTCGGCAAACTCTTCCCATTCTTTATCAACAAGAACGCTAATGACTGCTCACTCCTTACATTATTTAGTTATTCTTTACTATATTGAGAGACTTGCTCCATCATGACAATTACATGTAAAGTCCGCCGTTAATATTTAATTGCTGACCAGTGATATAGGCACCATCTTTACATAAGAAAACTACACCGCGTGCAATTTCTTCCGGTTTTCCTAGACGTTTTTGTGGAACCTTAGCTACAATTCCTTCAAGGACTTTTTCAGGAATAGCTTGAACCATTTCGGTTCCAATAAATCCTGGGCAAATTGCATTAACTGTTACATTGCTTTTAGCTAGCTCTAAAGCAAGTGATTTTGTGTAACCAATCAGTCCCGCTTTTGCTGCTGCATAGTTCGTTTGGCCAAACCCGCCGGCTTGCCCAATAATAGACGAAATATTGATGATACGGCCTGCATCTGATTCAAGAAGGCTAGGTAAAGCAACAGAAGTAGTATTAAACACACTGTTTAAATTGACATCGATTACTTTTCTCCAGTCTTCTTCGCTTAGCTTTTTGAATGTACTGTCTCTTGTAATTCCTGCATTATTAATTAGAATATCTACTTTGCCGAAATGATTAACTGCTTCATTTACAAGGTTAGCTGCTTCCTTACTATTTGAAACATCAGCTTGTACAGCTAGAGCTTCCACGCCAAACTCATTAATTTCTGCAACCATTTTATCTGCTAGTTCTTTACGGCTATTATAGTTAATCACGATATTCACGCCGTTTTTAGCCAATTCTAATGCTATAGCTGCACCAATTCCTCTGCTTCCACCTGTCACAATTGCTACTTTGTTCTTTAGTTCTGTCATTTGTGCACACCTCATCTAGTTTAGTTTGTAGTAATAATTCAAAGAATGCTCGTTTTTTGTTGTTAATCCAACTTTTTATGTAAAACAATTTTTATTTTGTTGTCTCTGAAGATTTTAACAATGTAAGGATCTGATTCATCTTATTATCTAAACTTTTCATATCCTTTTTTAAGTCGGTCAATTCACGTTGAAATGACACTTTACTTCCTTGTGTATCCGATGTTTCTTCTAATAGTTCTTCTAAACTATCAACTTTTGCATCTACATTGACAATCTGGGATGAAAGGTTTGCGATGTCATTTCGAGATGGTACATTCACAAATTGCAAATAACGTTCTGTAGTTTCATCCATCAGTTTTTTAACTTGTAGATTCATGTCTAAAATTTGTCCAAGTCCTTCGGAAGGGAATGACTCCTTCACTTTCTCATCAAATAAATTGGTGGACTGGGAATAAAAATCTTTCCAAATTTCAAATACTTTATAGTCTTGGCTCACTTTTTTTCCTCCTTGATTATTTTCTCGACTTTTTTATCATACTAACATCCTCGGAACATTTAAAGAAGAAACATTAAAAATTATCAAAAAATATTATTGCATATTTCGACAAAAGTCTCCCTTCTATGTCATTTACATATATAGACTTTCTACAAAGAAATTGGTCAAATTCAATGATTGTAAGATTTCTATCAGGATTGAAAAGCTATATGTTAAAATAGACGATTTTTCCACAGTTCTTTTTTTGTTATTGAAAGAATAGTATTAGGTAGCAAATGGATAATACTTGTTTTAAAGGATGATTGGTTGATTACTGTCTGTAGGTAATTTTTGATTATTTGTACCCTAGGACGGTTCTACCTTTCACCGAAAAGTAAAGATTTTCCTAACTGTTGGCTGATGCTCTTATGTCTTCCGGATTAATAGAATTCAAAAAGAGGTGGGAAATTTGAAGTTTACTGAAAAGGTCGTTTTAATTACTGGCGGAGCACAAGGGATTGGAAAAGAGACTGCTAAAAAATTTCTATTGGAAGGTGCAAATGTCGTTATATGTGATTATGATGAATCTGCCGGTAAGGCTGCTTTAGAAGAATTGAACGATGAAAAGGTAGACTTTTTTAAAGTTAATGTAACGGAAAGCTCCCAGATAGATGAAATGGTTCAATCCATTGTCGAAAAGCATGGCAGAATTGATATATTAATAAACAATGCCGGTATAACACTTGATGGATTTCTAACAAAGATGCAGGAATCTGATTGGGAAAAAGTCATTTCCGTAAACCTTTCAGGTGTTTTTAAATGTACAAAGGCCGTAGCCCCTATCATGTTGAAACAGGGTTCGGGCGTCATTCTTAACGCATCTTCCGTAATCGGTATATATGGGAATATTGGGCAAACAAATTATGCTGCGACGAAGGCCGGAGTTATCGGACTGACAAAAAGCTGGGCAAAAGAATTTGGACCTAAGGGGATTAGAGTCAATGCAGTTGCCCCGGGGTTCATTGAAACAGGAATGACTGCAGCGGTACCGCAAAAGGTTCTAACTTTGATGAAGGAAAAAACTCCTCTTAAGAAACTGGGAAAACCGGAAGATATTGCTTCTGCCTACCTATTTTTAGCTTCTGATGATGCAAATTATATAAACGGAACTGTTTTAAGCGTTGATGGTGGTTTAGTTATTTAGACTGGATTGTTCCTTATCCCAAAGTGTCCGTGTGATTCCTCCGGATACTTCCAGTTAGAATAAACCACTTTAGTTTCAGCCAAGTTTAACTGTTAGGGAGAAAACATCAATCGAAGATGATTTACTCCCTTTTTGCTTTTTTCAAAACCCATTACTATTTTACTATTATATTCCTATATTACTAATTTCATCTGTTGAATACCTTTTATGGACAGCTGCGTAATGTATCTTATAGAAAAGAAACTCATTCCCTAATTATTTTTCTACAAATTTTGCTAAAATATTATAAAGTTCTGCATAGTAAAAATTTACATATAGTGGATAATATTATGTTATCAATTTTTGTAAGTAACATTATTCAAAATCACCTTATTTCCTTTTCAAATCTAGCTTTTCCAACTCAAAAGTACAGCGGATAAATGTATTCCTGCCTCTTTTATTTAGACAAAATAATGTGTCTTAAAACACAATTGGCTATTGAAGCAATAAAACAAACACTCTGAATTTGTCGAATAATTAGTAATAAATAATCCACCAAATGTAGTATTATATGGGAGGAATTATTGCCAAGATAATAATCATCATGGGGGAGATTCAAATGACATTGAACGAAGTTGTAATTGTGAGTGCGGTTAGAACACCAATCGGAAGTTTTCTAGGGGGATTGCAAAATGTTTCTGCAACTCAACTAGGGGCAACTGTAATAAAAGAGGCCATTCAAAGAGCTGGAATTACTCCTAATAATGTAGATGAAGTCATTATGGGGAATGTTTTACAAGCAGGAGCAGGACAAAATCCGGCAAGACAAGCTTCCCTAGCTGCCGGCGTGCCACAAGAAGCACCGGCCCTGACCATAAATAAGGTATGTGGATCAGGCTTAAAAGCCGTTCACTTAGCGACACAAGCTATCCTTGCAGGTGAGGCAGAAGTAGTTGTTGCAGGTGGAATGGAGAATATGAGTCAAGCTCCACACTTGTTAATCGGCAGCCGTAATGGATATAAGATGGGCGATCAGAAGGTAGTAGACAGCATGATCCAGGACGGATTATGGTGTGCTGAAAATAACTATCATATGGGAATAACAGCTGAAAACCTTGCTGAAAAATATGAAATTTCCCGTGAAGAACAAGATGAATTTTCCGCTTGGAGCCAGCAAAAAGCTCAAGCAGCGATTGAATCAAATCGTTTCGCTGATGAAATTGTTCCTATTGAGATCCCTGGACGAAAAGGTCAAGTAACTGTATTCAGCCAAGATGAGTTCCCGCGTTTTGGAACAACAGCAGAAAGCTTAGGAAAGCTTCGTCCTGCATTTAAAAAAGATGGATCTGTTACAGCCGGTAATGCTTCAGGGATAAACGATGGTGCCGCTGCATTCGTCGTTATGAGCCGTAAAAAGGCAGAAGAATTAGGCGTTAAACCATTAGTCATCATCAAAGCAAATGCAACTGCAGGTGTTGATCCAAGCATTATGGGAATCGGTCCTGTCCCTGCTGTCAAAAAAGCTCTTAAAGCAGCTTCTTTATCACTGGAAGAGATTGATTTAATTGAAGCAAATGAAGCCTTTGCTGCCCAATCCATTGCAGTTGACCGTGAATTGCATTTTAATAAGGAAAAATTAAATGTAAATGGCGGTGCGATTGCACTAGGTCATCCAATTGGTGCTAGCGGAGCCAGAATTTTGGTAACATTAATTCATGAAATGAAGAAAAGAGAAAATCGCTATGGTTTAGCTACCTTATGTGTTGGCGGAGGCCAAGGTGTAGCAACAATCATAGAAAAAGCCTAATTTACTTTTGAGAAACTAAACTCAAAACGAGACTCCTTAAGAAAGGAGTCTCGTTTTTTTATACCTTTCCAAAGAATCCTCAGGAGGCGTTTTCACATCTTTTTTTCAGGATGTTCTTGATGAAGAAAACATGAATTTTTTTTAGTAAATTGGTAAGTTTGGTGAGTATAATAAACTTTTGCAAACGCACGATTATTACAAAGGGAACACTTAATTTGATAGGAAGCTTTGCTAATATGGGGAGTTTCTAACAATGTCAGTGCTTCTCTCATATGTGTGGTACAGACCCACATAATCTCACCCCTAAATTAATATTTAACCGAAACACTTACTTTCAAAATCAAAAAAGAAAAAGTCTTTTCTAAGTGGAAGACACTTCCTTCTTAAGATGATCCGGCTTTCTTTTCTTCACTTGCTCAGTAATCTCCATATCCCATGAAATCGCAATATCCCCATTAGTCACAAACGTCTGGCATCCGAGACGATAACCTTTTTCCAACCACTCCTCACCTAATTTTCTTTTTTCCTGTATTTTTACTTTATCTAAATATTCCGCACCTTCTTCTGTCTTAAAAACACAAGTTCCGCATATTCCTCCTCCACATCGGTTCGGAAGCTCTCCATCATAACGAAGTGACATTCTCAAAATGTTTGAATCCTCAGGTACCTCAAACTGTTTTTTGCTATTTATGAACCGTATATTTGGCATGTGTTAATTCCTCCCGTCAATTTATCTATTTGGTATACAATATACCATATTTTTATTTTTTGGACAATATATAATATTTAAAATATTATAACTATTTTATTCTATTGAAATTATTACAAGTTTAATTTTTAGTTTAAGAGTCAAATTTCGCGGTCCATAGCAAAAAAAGTAATAAACATTCAATGTTATACCTTTAGTAGATGTATCCCTTCAGGAATAAAAATAAATAAATAAAACAGGCTACTTGTAAACCAGTGGCCTGCTTTATTTATTCTTTTTATTATGTTTATCTTTTAAAGTCTCTATATAATTGATATAGGCCTTTTTTGAGTTTTCAATATGAATTCTCATTAAATACTCAGCTATTTCCACATCCTTATCACGAAGTGCCTTCATGATATCAATATGTTCCTTTAATGATACTTTCCTTCTTCCCGGTGTCTCGTATCCCATATTTGCAGCCATATGAATATAGTCGATTAGCCCGGAAAGAATTTCAAATAATTTTGGGCTTTTAGATGCTTTATTAATTAGACGATTCATTTGAATGTGTTCAAAATTAAAGTTTTCTTCACCTTGTTCTTCCAATTCCTTCAGTTCTTTTATTTTTTGATCCAATTCTTTTTGCGTTTCGTTATCCATCCTTTGCGCTGCTAACCTTACCGCAAGCACTTCTAAAGAGGCAAGAATCGTAAATACCTCAATTACTTCATTTTTGGAAATATTAGTGACGACAACACCTTTCCTGGGTAAGGTTTTTACAAATCCTTGAGATTCAAGCCGGAACAAAGCCTCCCGTATCGGGGTACGGCTAATTTTCAATTTTGCTGCAAGCTCTCTTTCTATTAGACGGTCACCGGCCTGAAATTCACCTTCAAGAATGGTCTTCTTTAAATATAGATAAGCATGTTCCCTAATTGATAATAGATTGTTTTCCTCCCACATTGTTTCCATAATTACACCCGCTATTTATAGGATATTTGTTTGATTGAATACTGTAAGAGTTACTGAGATTTGGATAAAAGGATCCCGCCATAAAATAACGCAAAAATAATGACAAGAGAAGGATGAACCTTCATCTTACTTAAGGTGAAATAGCTGAGTACAGTCAACAGGACAAGGTGAAGTGCGCCACTTTTTTCAAAGGCTGATAAAAAGAATTGGTAAGCCATTACTCCGAGTAATACAGCAATAATCGGCTGCACTGATTTTGTCATTAACTTTACTTTTGGTGAATCTTTAAATAAATTCACAAACTTAAACAATAAAATAACGGCAATGGCTGATGGAAAAATGGTAGCGGCCAATGCCACGATCGAACCTGGAATCCCGCCCATTTGATACCCGATAAAGCCTCCCATTTTGGTTGCAATGGGTCCAGGTAAAGCGTTCGCAATCGCTAATACATTACTAAACTCCGATAAAGTCATCCAGTTATAATGATTAACTACCTCATTTTGAATTAATGGAATGGTTGCAGGACCGCCTCCATACCCCAATAAATTAGCAATAAAAAAGGACCAAAATATATGCCAATAAATCATGAGCTTTTCTCCTTTATTTGAATCACTTTTTTAGAGCTAGTGAGAGACGACTTTTCTTTACGATAGGCAATGAAAAAGGCAGATATGAGAAAAATGGCAATTAAAATACCCGGATTCACCCCAAGAAATTGGATAAATAATAAAGAAACGGCAGATAATAAAAGCATTTTCGATAAACCCAGCCCTTTACGGCCATTTTGGTAGAAACGATAGGCCATCTCCGCTAGCATAAACCCAATTACAGGAGTCACACCTTGAACCATACCACTTACAATCGGTGAGTTACGGAACGAATAAAGCACTCCTAACAATCCAATCATGGCAATAATAGACGGAAGTATGTGGGCCAAGATCGCCACAGCAGCACCCAGGCTTCCTTTTACCTTAAAGCCGATATACGCCGCCATTTTTGTGGCAATCGGGCCTGGCATTGTATTTGCTAGTGCCAAAACTTCCCCAAATTCCTCCTCCGTCATCCATTTATATTTTTGAACAGCCTCGAATTCAATCAACGGTATGGTAGAAGGACCTCCCCCATAACCTGTAACACCCGTGCGGGCAAATCCAATTGATAATTCAACATAGGGTTTCAATCCGAGTCTCCCCTTTCTAATTCCAACCAGCCATTACATCTAACTAGATTTAATCATCAGTAAGAGATAAAAATTCTTAAACCGGACCCCCTCCTACTGATCCTTAATCTAATGAATTAGGTCCGGTAATTCTTATTTTTTTATATCTGCTTCTGTGATGACTTCCAGTCCAACTTTTTCCAAATGCTTCTGCAAAGCTTTTAGTGCTTCCGTTCCTACGGCTGTATCCTGTTCACCATTACCGCCGCTTACACCAATTCCACCAACCACTTCACCATTAACAACGACTGGGAACCCTCCAACAAAAACAGCGAATTTGCCCGGGAGCATCTGTTGAATGCCAAATGCTTCATTTCCCGGAAGTGCAGGTCCGTTTGGTTCTTTATTAAATAAATGGGTAGATCGTTTATGGCCGGAAGCTGTGTAAGCTTTGGCAATGGCAATTTCAGGTCCGGTTATTCGCGCCCCATTCATCCTTTCAAGTGCAATCAGGTTTCCTCCCTCATCCACAATTGCAATCGTTTCAAGCACTTTAATTTCTTCTGATTTTTTCTTTGCTGCTTCAATCATTAATTTTGCTTCCTCTAATTCTAATTTTAAGGCTGTTTTCATATCTATTCTCCTCGAAGTTTTGTTAGTTTAATAGCCAATATATACGGTTTTCAATTGAGTGAAAAACTCCAAACCAACTCTTCCGGATTCACGAAATGTAGATGTACTTGATTTTTTGAGGCCTCCAAAAGGTGCATTGATTAGGTTACCGGTTGTTGTGCGATTAACCTTTACAGTCCCGGCCTGTATTTCTTTCGTAAATTTGTTTGCAATTTTCAGATTATTGGTAACGATAGAAGCAGATAATCCATACTCCACATCGTTGGCAACCTTTATGGCTTCTTCATATGTACCTACTTCTATCACAGCCACAACAGGACCAAAAATCTCTTCCTTTGCAATTCGATGATCAGGTTTTACATTCGTAAAGATCGCCGGCTGTACATAAAATCCCTGTTGAAATTCCTCTTTTGTTAGTCGCTCACCGCCATAAATCAACGTTGCTCCATCTTCTTTGCCGAACTCAATATACTTCAAGACATTTTTCATTTGTTTTTCATTTGCCAGAGGGCCGATTTTTACACCCGCTTCAAAACCATTTCCTATTTTAAGCGCACTGGTTTTTTCAATTAGTTTTTGGACAAACTGTTCTTTCACTTTTTCGATAACAATTACTCGACTTGTTCCAGTGCATGCCTGCCCTGTTAAGGAAAAGCCCCCGTTTACCGTTAAGTCAACAGCCAAATCGATATCAGCATCATCCATGACAATTAACGGATTTTTTCCTCCAAGCTCCATCTGCGTTCGGGTTGTAAAAGACGATTTTTTGTGAATATCTTCACCTGCAGCTGTTGATCCTGTAAACGTAACAGCCCTAACAGCAGGATGGGTTACCAAAAGATTCCCGACATCGGAAGCCTTTCCCGTCACAAAATTAATGACGCCTTTAGGAATACCTGCCTGATGTAATGCTTCAACAAGACGTAAAGCGATTAATGGAGTATCTGATGAAGGCTTAAAAACAACAGTGTTTCCAGTGATTAAAGCCGGAGCGATTTTTCTGGCAGGAATAGAAAGCGGAAAGTTCCAAGGAGTAATAACACTTACAACTCCAATCGGTTCTCTCTCCGTAGAAACCTTCATGGCAGGATCATCATTTGGAAAGGTTTCACCTGTGATGCTTTGTCCCTCTACTGCATAATACCGAAGAGTTTGAGCTGATCGAATTACTTCATTCTTGGCATCCGTTACATGCTTTCCTTCTTCCCTCGTTAATTCCCCGGCGAATTTATCAGCATTTTGTTCCAAAATACCGGCTGCTTTATTTAAGATGGAAGCACGTTTAGAAGGGGCTGTATTAGCCCAATCCGGAAATGCATTATAAGCAGCTTCAATCGCTATTTCTACATCTTTTTGATTTGAAGCCTGGAATGCCCCGACAATATCTTCAGTATTAGCAGGGTTTACACTATAAAACAGTTTGTTGCTCACTGATTCCCGCCATTCACCATCGATAAAGTTATTGAAAGTCTCAACTTTTGTAGTTAACAAACGATCACCTTTTTTCCTTTATTTCGTTCAAAAATTTTACAGTTATACAAATCACTGAAACGCCTACCCTGTTTAAATAAAAAATGAGCCGTCACTTAGAACCTCGAATTGACAAGATTTATATGACGGCCTGGAAAAGAGACGATTTCAAAAGGAAGTTACCCCTCATCAATCAATAGTATATAATTTTATAACTTGAGTTTTATTGAGTTTGGACTAAAGACCCAAGGTCCTGTTCAAGATACTCTCTCCATAGACCATCCATGTACATACGGCGCATTTTAGCACCCACTCGGACAATTTCCAGACAGCGCTGCTGTAATTCAGGAGTATCTGCATGGTCAAGAACAATTTTGAAACCGCGTTCACCATGAATTTCATCGGAGACGATGTGTAAATCGAAGAATTCAATCTCTTCATCAGTAAATTCGTATTGTGACCTTAAAGCAGGAGTCTGCTTCCGGTAAATATCAGGAACTTGAGATTCTAACCCTACAACTAATGCTGCTGTAGCAACAACGAAATGCTCGCGGGCTGCAACAGCAAAACACCAGCTTTGAAGCCCTAACGTAGTTGGAGCCATATTAGCCGGATTCATCACTCGTTCACGGGTAGTACCGCACGCTTCTGCAAAACGAATCAGTAAATCAGTATGACGGTCTGCAGCAATTTCTTCTTCGTACATGTTTTGCAATGTGAAATCTTTTGCAGCTTCAAATTTTGGATCGCTTGGAGTATTGTGGTAGATATATGCTAAGTAGTCAGCGAATGGCCCAACATAGTGGTAATGATTTTCTGCCCATCTTGCAAAGTGTTTTCTTTCAAGCTTACCTTCAGCCCAAGCTACTGTAAAAGGGGCCTTTTGGCTATGGTTTCCTTTAATTGCTTCCTCTAATTCTTTACGAAACTCATCTTTAGATAATAATTCTTGCATTTTTTATTCTCCTCCTCTATTTGTTATGTAGGTTCTCTTGTTTGCTGGTATTTGATATTTTGTATACCATAATAGTTTAAAAATAAAAAAATGTTGCACTTCAACACCTTTTAAAGCTAACTTTTTTTCTATTTGGTATACCTTTAATGAAATATTATCTTATTTTATTTTGTTTGTAAACAAAATTTTTAGAATTTTTAAAAGATTAATAATTTTGTTTTAAAAATAACAAATTCATAGTATCCTACCTTTTAGCAGACTATCTTAAAAATGTACATCTATTTTTAAGTTTAAGAGTTTGCGGAGCTCTTCAGTAAGGTTCTCCAGCGATTCCTCAACAATTTGCCGGCCTATATCCCTACTTGCTTTTGTAGCATCCCCGATACATCCATTATTGGTCATTTCTTCATAGTAATAGAATCCTTGGATAGCTTTACCCGGCCTTAGCTGCTTCCATCTTCCGTCTTCCTGAATATCACCTTTTTCCAGGTTCTGCGGCCTGACAAGTTCCGGTGCTAAATACAATGCTTCTGAAACTTCACGTTCACAGCTGTGGCCAAATAATGGTGATTGAATAAAGTTCCCGATAGATTTCTTAGCAGATGCGGTGGTTTTAGCATAGTAAATTTCTACCTCCAATTCCTTTGTTAGTATCATAGATGCAACATTTAAAGTAGATTGGTTGCCGCCGTGTGAATTTAAAAGTAAAAACTTACTTATACCATGCTGTTTCAAAGATGAGATTACATCCTTAAGAATCGCGATCAGCGTCGTTGGCTGCAATGAAATGGTTCCCGGAAAATTCAAGTGGTGCGGCGAAACCCCCATATTAATAGTTGGAGTAACCCAAGCAAACGGAAACATTCTTTGACCTAGCTTTTGCGCCATTTTCTCAGCAAGTACGGCATCACAGCTTTCTACCATATGTGGACCATGCTGTTCGTGGGCCCCAATTGGTACAATAGCAAGCTGAACCGTATTTAGCGATTCTTCAACTTCCTTCCATGTCATACCGGTAAGATTATAACAATCCATCAGAACTCTCCTTTTTTCATATTGTATTTCGTATACCAATTAAAACTTAAAAAATATATCCCTATGAAGTTTGGATAGCTGATTGCTTCTTAGGGGCTTCGATCGTAATGTTTTCTTGGGAAATCTCAATATCCTGTTGAATCGTTAACTGGCAAGTTAAACGGTAACCGTCATTCACCTTTTCACCCAGCATTTTTACTTCTTTCCAATTCGGCGGAGTTAATGCTTCTGCGCCGTTTATCACTTGACAGGTGCATTTTGTACATCTACCCATTCCGCATCCATACTTCAACATAGGAAATTGACGAGTGGCCGCCAGTACCACTAAGTTAGCAGTTTCCTTCACTTCTTGTTCCACTACAGTTCCATCAACATGAAGAATAACTTTTGGCAAAATATATCCCTCCTTGTTTATTCAGAAAATTTCGATACTTTCCTGAAGTATACAATCTTTTTACTGGAGAAGTAAACTAGATTTTTTGATTTCCTAACATTTTTTTGATTTGACCTAAATACAACTAAAAATTCTTCACCTTAATTAAATGCAGTTTTAATTCCTTTAATTGCCTCTTAAAGGAAATAGTAATAATTTTCTAAAAAATTAGAATATAATATTGAACATTTTAACAGCATGAGATAAACTACAGATAAGTAATTTGGTATACAATGTCCCACAAGAAGAGGTGATCTTGTTTAACAATGCAAAACTATATTTAGCTTCCTGGATATACGATAAACGCTTACGGCAGCTAATGCAGATAACGACCTAAAAACTATCAAATATAAGAAGGAGTGTTCAGATTGGAAAAATATATCGTGTTAACGAATAAGGATACTTTTCAAACCATACTTAACAATAACGGTTTAGAGCCGGTAGAAACCTATCACTTCTATTTTTTTGAAAAACTAAAAGCGAAATACACCATTGCTAAAGTATTAGATGAAAACATTAAAATTCAATTATTCGAAGTATTTGAAGGAAAAGAATATGTGAACCATATTGCTGTGAAATTCTTCGAAAAGTTTGAGACCATTGAAGCCGCACGGGAGGAATTGAATGAGATCGTGAAGGCGTCGGGTAACAACGAGGATTCTGTTAACTCCAGCCTAATAAAGTCCGATGAAGTAGGTGTATAGGGATTAAAAAAGGTGTTCAATTTAAAAGTCCGGAGAGCATCGGCATCTCTCCGGTTTTTGTATTATAAGTATTTTTATATTTAAAAAACATAAATAACCGCCACTTAAAGTGACGGTTTAAATAATAAAAGAAGAAATATTAAAATTTAAGTGTTTTTCTCAACGAAGCTAATTTTCTCTCAGCCTTTGTAGCAGCTTTTTTAGATCCAAATAAAAAGTTAAACATTTTAATTCCCCCTAATTAATGAGTTTATTTGTTACTCTTATTGTATTATGAGGAAAAAAATTTTACAACAAAATTGTATACCAAATACCAAATTTTTAAGTAAATATGACGGATTTGTGACTATTTCATTATAAAAATCCACGTTTGGTATACCGGGTTAGAAAGTGTTAGGTGATGATATGCTGAGGTTAATGTTTTTTTTAGTGATTTTATTTTATTTATTTTCTGTGCTTTTGCCTCAACTGGATATTGGCGTACTTTTATCGATTTTAAGTTTCTTTATTGTATTATGTACATGGTTCGAAGCAAAACGATTTGTTAAATTATTGGGAAGTACCTTCTTAGTTCTTGGTTTGCTATTACTATGGACAAGCGGTGCTCCATTACATCAATACATTCTTTCCTTTGGTCCCATGCTTGACTTGCTTACAATGTTTACGTTAATACCGATTTTAGGTATACCCATTAAATTAGGCGGCTACAGCGGAGGTATTCAAACGGTTATTCAAAAAAGAGTAAAGACCTCCGGGCATCTTTATATGATTACTTCCGCAATATCGTATTTTTTTAGTATTTTTATGAATCTTGCAACCTTACCCATGACTTACTTCTCCATAAGGCCTGCTTTAAATATCATTCCTGTACAGAATAAAGAACGATTCATGAGCAGAGCCATTACCAGAGGGTTTGCAATGCCTTTATTATGGGCACCTGTTACCCCAATTGTTGGAATTGTCATTACAATGACAGGAGTCAGCTGGGTATCCATTCTACCTTATGTTGTGCCCTTAAGCTTAGTGGGAATGGGATTGGATTGGTATATAGGATCACGCAATTCAAAATTAATCAATAAAAACCATAAGAGTGGATCCGTCCATGAAACTGCAGCAACAATAGAACCCGGTCAAAACGACCGCTCCGGCAGAGTCTATCAAATTTTGCTGGCCATCATTATCTTCAACGTTGCCATTTCACTAGTAGAGAAAATATTTCCTTATCCCTTCTTAATTCTTGTATCCTTACTGGTCATCCCATTTGCCTTTACTTGGTCGATATTTTTAAAACAAGGAAAAGAGTTTGCTGTTCATTTACTTAAGCATTTTCAGTCGTTCTCTTATAGTATGAAAGATCAATTCTTCATTTATTTATCTGCAGGTTTTTTTATCTCAACCATTAACGTCTCTCATGCTAATGAATCGTTATCAGGCTGGATTACAAAGTTTATTCATGTGGCAGGTGTAGACATCTTTTTGATTTTGTTACCCTTAATTCCTTTGGCTTTTGCATTCCTAGGTCTTCATCCCGCTGTGTCACTGGCACTAATGACTGAAGGATTAGATCCAAAAGTTATAGGTATTTCACCGCATATTTTGACAGTTGCTATGTTAGCAGGGGCTGTGTCTGCATTTCTGGTAGGCCCTTATAATGCCACATTAGGACTAATGTCAAGCATAGTAAAGGAAAGTTCATATAAAGTGTCGAATTGGAATTTAATTTTCACAGGACTTTATATCGGCTGCGTCATGGTGTATTTACTAGTATTACAATTGATATTTGCGTAAAGTTTGGATTTAGGAAAAGTGGGCAGCTAACTTGTAAGGTCGTTGGTTGATTGGTTTATGAGTTAGCTTTGCTTTTTTACATCTATATATACCGAATTCCTCTTAATAACACCTAATAGAAAAGACTGCTCAAAATATATCAATCTTGGACAGCCTCTTATATTTGAAATAGTTAATTATAATTCTTTTTAATTTCCGTAACAATTTCCATTGCAAAGTGTCCTAGGCTCCCTCCACTATAGGCACGTATCACTTCAGAAGCAATGGATGTCAACGCTCGTTTAACATAGTGTGGAGAAAATCCTTTTTTTGCAAAGTCATCCTCTATCTCAATAGCTGTTTTTACTGCTAAAAAGATTGCCAATTTGTTTACTTGAGTTAAACAATCTTCACTATCAATTTTTATCATCCCAAGATAATGATAGAGTTCCCCCATTGTTAAATGGTTGAACAGACTGTTCTGCTTTTGTTCTGAAAGGGTGAAAAACCCCTATAGCGATGTTATTTTTATTCCAGTGTGCCATCATTGCGGTACCCCAATTTACCAATACCCACCAATCCGATTTTATTTTGTCTCATCTTTTCTCCCTCTTTACCTTTCATTAAAAACCTTGCCACAACTGCTTTAATAATTTTTCTAAAAAATAGGGGCTTTCCAAAAGTTATGGATTAACAACTTTTGGAAAACCCCATATTTCTAACAAAACATAAACGCTTTATTTTGTATGATAAAATTCACCAAATTATTACTGCTAAGATAGTTGCAAGCAGAAGTCCAGAAATGACGGGAATAAAGTTTTTTCTGGCCAATTCTAAAGGTGATACTTGTAAGAAGCCTGCTACAGCTACAAGAGAAGACCATGCAATAAGAGTCCCTCCACCGCTCCAAACCGCCCCCATCTGCCCAATTGCTGCCATAACTGAAGGATCCAGGTTACTTCCATGCGCTAATGCTCCGGACAAAGCGCCCGTTAAAGGAAGACCTGCAAATCCGGAACCATCTAATCCGGTAATCATTCCAACAATCAATATACCAATTGCTGCAAATATTGGGTTATGCGGAATATAATGTTGACCTGCTTGGATCAAATCAAATAGAAAGGCCGGTTTAGCTGCTTTGTCACCTAAAGAAAGGATAGAAGCTGAAAAGTCCCCGCTTCCCATAAAGAAGAAGCCTGCAATTGGAATTACAGGAGCCATTGCTCTAAATGCGAAAACAAAACCCTCGGTAATATGATCGCTTATTTTATCAAGTGCATGAATTCGGTTAAAGGCAATAGTCGCCAAAATTAATAGGATGGTTGCAACTCCACCAATAAAGGCTGCACCGTCCCCTCCCTCAAAGCCGGAACCGCCGCCAATCTTGGTTTGGAACATGAAAATCATTACACCTAACATCGCTAAAGGCACAATGATAGCAAATATTTTTCCCCACGTAGCTTTTCTTTGGATAATTTCAGCACTTTCTTCTACCGTAGCAGCCAGCTCATCAGCTACTTCAAAGAATGCTGTTGCTTCTTTATTTAAGTCACTTACAGATCCGGATTTTTTAGAAATAGCTTTTCGATGTGACACATACACAATGGCTAAAGAACTTAAACCAGTAATAAGAGAAAGAATGAATGCCTTATCCGAAACTAAGGATTTATCAATACCTGCAGCTTTCGCACTTAGCATAGGAGCTACTTGCATTATATAGTCTGATGAAAGTGCCATCCCTTGACCTGCAATGACAATAACCATTGCTGATGTCATGACCGGCAATCCTGCACTCACTGCAGCAGGAACTAACAATGCACAAATTAGCGGAACAGCCGGGGTTGGCCAGAAAAAGAGCGAAATCACATAGGTTGTGACCATTAAAACGAGATAAGAGACATGACCGTTTACCATTATTTTTTGTATTGGTACGACCATCCTTTTATCCGCCCCTAAATCCCTCAAAGAATTAAGGAGACCTATCATGATAGAAATTATTAGGAAAATACTGAATAGCTCCTTTGCGGCAACGAGGTTAGCGTTAAAGACTGCTTGAAACCCTGCAATAAGACTTCCTTTATACACTGCTGCTACTAAAAAGGTACCAATTATAAGAGGTAAAACGATACCTTTTCTAAAAAGCATGATAACAATTACAGCTACAGTGACAATTAGATACATCCAATGAGCTACTGTTAATTCCATATATTACCTCCATCATTTGATAAAATCTAAAGCTCTTTTCATTTAGGTTTTTTGAAAAGGATTGTAGGATGAGGTAATTTTTGTGATATTTATCGTCGAAGACTATGTATTTACCCATTCACAATCATTTAGTCCATTTAATGGTAAATTAGGAAAATAGGAGATCATTTCACCAAATTAATTTTTAATTAATATTGCGAATTTTGTATTTTGTGGATTGTATACCAAAATAAAATAAAGTTATGCACATCTTATGATTCTTGCTAAAATGAATCTTTCCTACATCAGTCAAACAAATTGTTAGTTATACCAAAAGCATGTCCCTATTAATATCCGAGATAAACATCATATTCTTGTTTATTTGTTTAGAAAATCAACACCCCCCTTTTCCCAATGTAGGTAGCTTATAATTTATAATATATTAAAAGTGTTAAACTTGCAAAACAATTTTAAAAATTTAGATATTTTTTTATATTCAAAATATTATTATTGTCTTTGAACAAGTAGTTCAGTAAAATAGAGAAAAATCAGTATATAGTATACCAATTTTACATATTACTTTTTACCCATTAGATTAGAGATTCAATTATATGATTCTAAATTTACAAAATAATTATGAGGTGAATTAGAAATGCTAAAAGCCGGGATCATTGGTTATGGAACGCTAGGAAAGAGTATTGGCGATTTAATTCAAACAAAACAGGCAGGAAATATTGATTTAAAGGCTATTCTAGTTAGAAACCAGCGAAGTTCAATGGAGTCTTCCCTGCATAATTTTACGATTACTACCGATGAAGATGTGTTTTTTAATCAAGATTTGGATATCATCATTGAAGCGGCCGGTCATCATGCTTTACAGCTTTACGGTGAAAAAGCCTTAGCAAACGGAAGTAATTTGATGATCCTTTCGGTAGGTGCTCTAGCAAATATGGACTTTTATGAAAAATTACAAAAGGCAGCGAAAGAAAATAATAAGCAAATACTTATTCCTTCTGCTGCTATCGCTGGTTTAGATAGAATTGCCGCCGGGGTATTAGGAGAAATCGAAGAAATTACACTTATTACTAGGAAACCTGCCAAAAGCTGGTATGGGACAATCGCTGAGGAAAAAGTTGATTTAAAAACGATTGCCGAACCATATTGTATATTTGATGGTAATGCGAGAGAAGCTTCGAAATTATTTCCCGAAAATGTAAATGTGTCCGCTACATTAAGTCTTGCTGGAATAGGATTCGAAAAAACGAAAGTTCAAGTTTATGTTGATCCCACAATTCAGTGTAATACACATACCATACAGGCAAGGGGCTTTTTTGGTAAAGTTGAAGTATCTGTTCAAAATATACCGTTTACTCAAAATCCTAAATCCAGTCCAATTGTAGCGATGAGTGTGGCAAAGGTGTTAAAAAGCTTAACCTCACCTGTTGTTATAGGGGTATAAATTGTTATGGAGAAAGGGCTATTACTAGCTCTTTCTTGTTCATATTATTGTTTTTCCTTATCTTTTCCTTGCTTGACAGCCTCCATGTAAGTCTTTCTAGAATTTTCAATATGGATCTTAGTCAAATACTCTGCCATTTCCATTTCTTGATTAATGATTGCCTCCATAATTCTTACATGTTCTTCCATTGACTGTTCTGCTCTTCCTGGTTTTTTAAAACCAACCTTTGCAAATGCTCGTATATAATCCGCTAATCCACTTAGCATTTCAAACAGTTTTGAATTCTTTGCAGAACTGTATAAAAGATAATTCATTTCAGCATGTAAATCAGAGTATTCAGCTTCTTTTTTATCCCGAAGGCATTCTTCCACCTTTTTAATACAAGCAATAAAGTTACTTTTTGTTTCTTCATCTAACTTTTGAACAGCTAATTTTGCAGCTAAGACCTCAAGAGATGAAAGAATGGTAAACACTTCAATAATTTCCTTCTCCGAAATATCAGAGACAATAACACCTTTTCTTGGGACTGTTTTTACAAACCCTTGTGATTCTAATCTAAATAAAGCTTCACGAATAGGCGTTCTGCTGATATTCAATCTTTCTGCAAGTTCCCGCTCCACAAGACGGTCACCTGTTTTAAATTCACCATCTAAAATTAGATCTTTAATGTGAAGATAAACCCTTTCTCGTATCGAGATTAGATTTTCCTCCGTCCAATTATTGCTCATTTTTTTCTCCTCTTTCTACTTGGTATACAATGTAGTAATTATAACTTAATTTCTTTGCTAACATCAATTATTTTGGAATATATATCCATAGTAAGAGACCAATAAGCTGGATTGAAATGTCTCTGATTGACTTTTGCAACGTTTTTATAAGTGACATCTATTTCACTTGGTCATTTCCCCCGGTCCAAAATACACCTTGAATAATAATCTTTGTCATTATTTCCGCTATTTTTAATACAGTATACAATCGAGTACTATTTAAAGACTGCATGGGAGACAACGGATCGAGATAATTTACAATTCCCTTCATATGGTAATCACCTACACTAGGTAATTCTTTATTTAGAGCATTCCCTGGAATAAATGCTCCTTCCTTTATAAAGATAAAGCCTATTTGTCTTTCATCCCCCAAGCAGGCATCGATCCCAAAAATAAAAGGGTCTTCATACGAATCTTGTATATCCTTCAAAACCCTTTTAAGATTTAACGCATGTACCGGCGCTTGCAATGTTCCATAAACAGGAAATGGTATATTCTTTTCTTTTAACATCGTTCCAACCAATGGTCCGAGTGAATCTCCTGTTGACCGATCTGAACCAATACATAAAAAGATAATCTCCTTAGAAGGATTGTTAAGTACCGCATTAAGTTTATTTGCCATTTTTTCAATTTCAATTACTTCAGTTGTTTCATGTACGTTTATATAATCTGACCTTTCACCCTTTTCTTTAATCTTTTTTTTGTTTCCAAAAGGCCACATATTGATCTAACTCCCCTCTATTTGTTTTCTGCCTATAGAGTTTAGAGATCAGCCAACTATAGAAAGATATCCGGATATTCAAATTTAACAAAGCTTTATTTGAAAATCCAGACTTTTCTACCATATATATATTCTTGAATGGAATAGGGATAGACCTATCATTAGAACTCATACAAATGTGATTTACCGTATAAACAAAAAAAGCTGCTCATTAATTTGAGCAACTAAATTGTTAAAAGTATTCTTTACTATTATATTCCCAGCGCTTTTTTCGTTGCAGGTCCAACAATACCATCTACGGCTAATTTACGGGATTTTTGAAAATTACGGACTGCATTTTCTGTGGTTATCCCAAAAATCCCATCTATCCCTCTTGTATTGTAGCCAAGAGAGGTCAGTTTGCGCTGAAGCTCTTGTACAGCAGAACCACGGCTTCCTCTTTTAAGGACTCCTTCACTTGTAGCAACAGGAACTGAAGGTGTACCAGGCCCACCTGTTACTTTAAATCCATAGGCTGTTGCAATCGAGTTGAAGGATTTCCCCGAAGAAGTGATTATAACCGGGGTATTAATTGGCACTTGATTAAATAGCCACTCTACCTCATTATCATACATCCGAATACAGCCGCTGCTCACATACCCGCCAATAGAGCCGGGGTTGTTGTTTCCATGAATCGCATATGTTGTCCCCCATGTTCCACGGGCATTCAAACCAAGCCATCGGTTACCAAGAGGATTCCGAGGGTCTCCTCCCGGGATGTGTCCCGTATAGTAAGGCCTATTTACAATTTTATTCACAATCTTAAACTTGCCTTCAGGTGTTAACGATTGACTTCTCCCTGTTCCGACTTTAAACTCTCTTTTCAACTGTCCGTTTTCATAATAAGCCAGTCTGTTGTTTTCCTTGTTAATGATAATAAATTTTCCGATAGTAGCCGCTGAACCAGAGGGAACACCTACACTAAAACCCGAAAACAAAAGAAAAGCAAAAATAAAAATAATAAACCATCTTTTCGCCAATCTAATCCCTCCAATGTGACATATAAATCACTGACCGTGTATCCTATGTCGGAGGGGATTGTCCAAATTACAATTTATTAAAAATATTACAGTGTCTTGAGGTCGATGAATCTATTATTCCTTGATACTATTTCTAAAATGATCATAGTCGGTTTTAATGTAATGAAAGGCTGTTGCGTTGCCGCCTTGATCGGGGTGTGTCATTTTTAATAATTTTTTATAGCCTGCTAAAACTTCTTTAGGGCTCGCCGCTTTTGAAAGTCCTAATTTTTGTCGATAATCAATCTTTTTAGGTGGATATGAGGCCTGATTCTTTTCAGGGTTGCTTGTATTTCCTTTAGAAAGTTCTTCTTTTAATTTTAATAATGCATTGTGTAAATCAATATTCTCTTTCAGTAACTTCTTAGTTTCCCTTTGTAATTCACTTATCTCATTTTCCAGGATGAAGATTTCTCTATTTAATTTATCTTTTTGCTGGGTTAAGGTATTTATTGAAGTCCTATGAAGCTGTTCGATCCCTTTTATATGCTCATCCTGTGCTTTTATTCTTACTTTTAATTGACGAATGATCTTATCCTCATCGGTAGGATTATTTAAAAACCGCTTAGAGGTTGCTTCAGCCGGTCTATATTCGGTTTTCCGATTCCCAGTCCCTATGGTTTTAATCTTACCTTCACTCAGCCAGCGTTGGACAATTTGAACACTAAAACTTTCAGCTACACCTGCATCCTTTAACATATTTAAAGCTTGATCTGTATCATCAAGTATGTATCCTGTTTTCCGAAGTCCTGTTCCCTCATAGTTAATCTTTCTTTCTCGCAGCCAACGTCTAACTGTTTGAATACTACTATCTTCAGTAAGTCCAGCTTCCATTAACAATACAAAAGCCTGTTCTGTGTTCACAATGCTCCTCCTTTCCCTCTAAATATCGGCTTACGGGGATAATTTTTTATTATTTATAATATATGAGTTAATGAATAAAGTGAATGGATAAAAAAGACTATAAGGAAAGTGTGAAGAGCAATTGAGGCATACAGCTCACCACTGGATGCATTCAAGGCATCTACATATCTTTTTGACACTAAAAAGAGAGTGTCCCAAAAGTATAACTTTTAGGGGCACCCCTTTTTTGTGTATCTCTCTGAACCTTGTCTGTTGATTTCCGTTCCAGGCGCTTCGCTTTCCGCGGGCGTGCAGGGGAGCCTCCTCGTCACTTACGCTCCTGCGTGGCCTCCCCTGCACCGTACTCCCGCAGGAGTCTACGCGCCTTCCGCTCCAATCAACAGGCCAATTAACAGAGACAATCAATTAATAAAAATCGGTAATTTAGATTCAGGACAAAATAAAAAAATTGCCGAGAAAAATACCTTTTCTCGACAAATCTTTTTTAGCAATTTAACCTATTTTGACGCTGGAGCGAGAGCGACTTCGGGTGATGTTACCTTGTCATAAAAATCTACGAATTTATCACGATCGTTACTGCCCCGGTAAGCCATTGCGACACGCGGATGTTCATTAAGTACACCGGAGATCATATATGGAATGATATAGCCCCACTCCCACTTTTCACGCATTTCTAACATGTGCGTTTCAATTACCTTTAGAACCGGTTTAATCTCATAGCTTGCTTTTTGTATGTAGCTAACGAGAAGCTCTGTGTTACAGTTACCGGCAGCACGGCCCATACCATAAACAGATGAATCAAGAAATGTTGCCCCATTTCGCATCGCAGTCAAGGTATTAGCGAATGCTAACTGCATGTTGTTATGCGTGTGGATCCCAAGCTGTTTATTAGGAAGCATCGCTTTGAACTTTTTCACTTGATGCTCAATATCCGCAGGATCTAAGCTTCCAAAGGAGTCGACGATATATACAACATCAACAGGACTTTCCTTCACCATTTCAAACGCTTCAATAAGCTGATGTTCAGGTACACTGGATAAAGCCATAATGTTAATTGATGTCTCATAACCTAAATCATGAAACATTTGTACAAGCTCTATTCCTTTATCTACTTCGCGGATATAGCAAGCTACTCGAATCATATCTAAAACACTTTGCTCACGTGGTAGAATGTCATTTGGATCTACACGCCCAATATCTACTAGAGCAGATAGCTTCGTGAACTTTTTCTCAGGGATAATTTCTTTCAGGAAGTTATCATCAAGAAATCTCCAAGGGTTGGGTTCAGTCGCTTTAAGAAGCTTAGGGGAATTTTTGTAGCCGATCTCCATGTATTCAACACCCGCTGCACTCAGCCCGTTATACAAGTCTTGAACAAATTCAATACTGAAATCCCAATTGTTAACCAAGCCTCCATCACGAATCGTACAGTCTAAAATTTTGCTACGATGTTCCATTTTAGTAATCTCCCCCTGTTTATCCTGCTTTTATCAATATTATTTTTTAACTTTAAAGCTTTTATGTACTAAAATTCTTATTGTGTTTATATCATGGTTCGTTCGAAGGTGTCAATCTATTTTTCCAAAATTCGATTTATTATAGTAAATTATTTCAAAAATTTTATCACAATCGAATGTAATTTCTACATTAAGAAATCTTCCTATATGTCACCTCTACCAAAATTGGCCGTCAGTTGGAACGCAGATTGTTGAAAAATTTATGAAAAAGCTTGGATAATCATAATTAAATTACTTAAACCATACATTTTTTATAAGCGATCAATAAAAGTTCTTCTCTTGAAAGGGGGATTTTGCAAATGGATGTGTGTATTTCCTGTGGAAACGAGTTGTCAAAAATGGAGAGAATTAGATGTGAATGTTGGAATTGCAGAGACCAGTCAAATGAATCTTATGAAGAAGAATCCGATAGTTGTTCAAATAAATAATAAACATTTTTAGAAGTAAGAGCGCTATCCTTGGGTGACTCCCAAAATCGGTATTTACCGTTTTTTTGGAGTCACCTCTTTTTTCTAAACAGGAATGGATATATGAAAAGTTGTTCCTTTCCCTTTTTCACTATCTACATCAATTTTGCCATTCACCTTATTAATCGTACTATATACCATTAGCATTCCAAGACCCGTTCCTTCTTTTTTCGTAGAATAATAAGGCCTCCCTAAACGTAAGACTTCTTCTTTAGTCATTCCGACACCTGTATCACCTATTTTAATGATAATGTTTTTCTTATGTTCCGAAACATCGATGGAAAGAATCCCGCCTTTTTCTTTCATCGCTTCGATTGCGTTTTTATATAAATTGATTAAACACTGCTGAATTTGGTTTTTATCATATCTAATATGTAAAGTGTTATGAAAACTAAATTTTACATCGACTTGATGCATGTTTGCATACGGAGTCATAATGTTATTTACATACTCTGTTTCATCTTTAAGATTGGAATAAATCATGTTTTCAGATTGAGGCTTAGCGAAAGCTAGAAAATCACTAACTATTTTTTCAGCGCGTTTTAATTCTAATAATGAAAACTCAATATATCTTTTATCTTCCTCCGTTATCGTCTTAGAGTTATTTAAGAGCTGTAGAAATCCGTTCGTTACGGTAAGCGGATTTCTGATTTCATGTGAGACACTGGCCGATAAATCACTCATCACATTTAATCTTTCAGACTGCAAAAAAGATTCACGATTTTTTTTATTCGCAATAATTTTTTCGATTAAAATCATGATGATGATCATTACTACAACATAAGTGGTCAAAGCGTTAATGGTTAAGATCCAGAATTCTCTATTCAATGCCGGTAATTGTAAACTGAGGGTTGAAAGGTAGAGTACCATTGTAAGAAAAGAAACGATTGCCGCACCTGAGATACGTTTCTGAGAGTTCTGTTTCATAAATAGTTTATTTAATAAAGGCACTATAATGAAAATAACGGTAGAAAAAATAAGCGATTGAAAACTGCCTGCCCCACCGATAAGAAACCGATAGGCATTTAAAACCAGATAAATTGGGAAGGTATATTTGTATCCCCCGAAAAGTGCAACAATTATAAAAGGAACGTAGCGTAAATCAAAAATAAAGCCGATTTCTAATTTTATCGGAAATCTCATACATAGAACCATTGAAATTGATGAAAGGAGTATTAGAATGTAATTGTTATATGTATGGAGTCTGTTTTCAAAGAATATTAGAAAAATTAAAACCGGAAAAAGTAGGAAAAGGAAATTTAAAAGTAAAGATTCTATCAATTTGGTACTCCTCTCGTAGCGGCCGTAAACTTTAAAAAATAGTTTAGCAATAATAGTTTAGATTAATAGTGTACTACACTATTGGATTTTCATACAATGACCGATGTGCTATTCATGAGTGAAAGTGGAAGTCTCACCAATTACTTAGTAAAGGGGCCTTTTAATGGTTTTTAATAAAAAGTCACTTATATTAACTATATTAAATTCATCCATCGATTATTAAAACAACCCTTGATCATCTTTCCCAAGTAATCTATTTAGAGAATTAATAATTTTTAATGAATTAACTCCTTCGTAGTGCATAACAATATGATAGAGCTACTAGATTAAGGAGGTAAATGTACGGTGAAAGTATTAACAAGGATGATTAGAGATTGGACGATTTTTCTTCTGTTTTGTGTATTTGTGTTTCTCTTTCTTTTTGCAGAAGAGATTAAAACTAACTCTATTTTTAATAGAATCCCAAGTTCTTTTTTTAATGTTAATACCATTTTTCTAAGTATCATTTTAGAAGCCATACCATTTATTTTATTAGGTGTATTTGTATCAGCAATTATCCAATCTTTTGTTTCGGAGAATACCATCCAAAAACTACTGCCGCGTAATGCTTATTTAGCGATTATACCCGCTGCACTTCTAGGAATTATTTTTCCAATTTGTGAGTGTGCCATTGTTCCTGTCATTCGCAGGTTAATAAAAAAGGGCTTGCCTTCACATGTTGGAGTTGTCTTTATGCTTAGTGCTCCAATTATCAATCCTGTTGTCTATGCTTCTACCTACTTTGCTTTTAAAAGCACATCCTACATGGCAAATGCTAGAATGCTTGTTGGTTTTATTAGTTCAATAATCATTGGACTGATCATTTTCCGAATATATAAAGGGAAAAATATTTTAAAAGATCGATTGGATGAACACCGTAATCCACACCATCATCACCATATACAAGGAAATAAATTTTTAGAAACCTTATATCATGCAAGTGATGAACTATTTGATACGGGAAAATATTTATTTATCGGAGCGTTCCTAGCAAGTATGTTTCAGGCATTCTTTGACCGAAATGCACTTTTATCATTAGGGACAAACACTGCCTTAGCACCGGGAGTTATGATGGGTTTTGCCTATGTTCTTTCCGTTTGTTCTTCAGCAGATGCCTTTGTTGCATCTTCATTTGGTTCAACTTTTACGGAAGGAGCACTGCTTGCTTTTCTAGTATTTGGACCTATGATTGACATAAAAAACACCCTGATGTTATTCGGCTATTTTAAGAAAAGATTTGTTCTTTCACTATTAATGGTAACGCCAATCGTCGTCTATATAACGGTTTCTGTTTTTCAATTGATCTTTTTATAGGAGGTACAAGATGAGGAACAATTATGATGAAGCACCTTCCTTTCATCATCTGATAAGAGGAATTATTCTTATAGGGTTTATGCTGTTTTTATTTAAATCACTCCTAACAAACAATATTACACTTTTAATTGCACCCAAAATGGTTCATTTCATTTATTTTACTCTTTTTATTTTTCTAATCTTAGGCGTTCTGTTAATAATTAGAGGAACTTCGGATCAAAAACATCATTACCATTGTGATTGTGATGGAGAACATTCCTACCCGACAACATTCATTAAAAGTCTATTTCTTTATTTATTGTTTATAATCCCTATTATCACCGGATTTCTTTTTTCAAATAACGTTCTTAATAGCTCAGTGGCAATGAACCGAACGATTAAACTGGGAGCAAATTCACTAGATACGAACAAAAGCAATAATGTTAATAACATCTCAAATTCACAAACAATAAATCCTTCTGCCAATACTGCTTCAACAGCCAATAATCAAATCAGTAATCAACCGGAACCTTTAACTGAATCAGAATACGGCGCATTAAAGGCGCAACTGTTAAAGGCAAAAATTATAAACATTAATGATGACCAATATGTACCCATGATGGATATCATTCAAGTAAATCTAAAGGATATGATTGGAAAAACCGTTACCACAATAGGGTTTGTCTATCGAGAAAAGAATTTCATGCAAAACCAAATGATCGTGGCTCGATTTGGAATTACTTGTTGTGTGGCTGATGCTTCGGTTTTTGGATTTATGGCAAAAGGAGAAGTCGCAGCCTTGCAAAAAGATAAATGGGTAAAGGTGACCGGTACGATTGAGAAAACCCAATATGATGGCTCTACCATCCCAATCATAAAGATAAAACAGATGAAAAAAATTTCAGCTCCAAAGCAGCCTTATGTGTTTGATGTAGGTGTTAAAATAGAGTAGGGTTTTACTAACAATTCTTTTTGGCTGTGAAAAACATTCTAAGAAAGCCTGATAAAACCAGGCTTTCTTAGGTAAATTGAAAATGAAAGGCTAAACACATTTATATCTTTCGTAGAATTGTTTACCAATTCGTCATTCATACCACTAAGGTGAATACCCGAATTGCAAGTTCTTGTATTTTCCCTTCATCCAGTATAGTACTTTCAATTAACGGAGAACCATTTCGTGAGGATACTTCTGTTGGATATAGTGTATAAGTGCAGTGACAACTTGTGGACCGGTTTCTACGAGTCTACCTTGTTCAAATGCAGTGAAGCCATCACCGCCTGAAGCTAAATAATTACTTACCGCAACTTCATATTCCTTGTTTGGCTGAATCGCTTGACCCATTGTGTCTTTTATGGCAACAATACGGCTGCCAATTGGGGCATTCGGGTTCCAACTATACGTTAGACCAACCGTCTGTAATCTATTTTCATAATCTTTCGTCCACTGCTGTTCTAAAGCAAGTTTTATTTGGTCTCCTGTTAAGATTAATTTATTGACACTATGACCAAAAGGCAAGTCTGTATAAAGGTCTTCAATAGTGATATCTCCTTTTTTTAAATTATTCCTCATTTCGCCTTGATGGACAAAAGCTATATTTACCTCCATGGCTTCCCGCTCAGATTCTCCAATCATTTTTGCTAAAGGGGATTCACCGTTTGCATCTTGATTCCGTGTGATTTCTTCAGGCAGTTTTCCTACGATCTGATAAAAATAGCTACCCAATCTTTTTCTATAATTATTTAGAAGGGAAATGGTTTCTTTATCCGGTTTTATATGATCATGTGAAGTGACAATAATCTTTGCCTGTTTCTTAACGATATCTTTAGTATTTGGGTCTATTTCAAGATTTACTTGAGAAAAAGCTTTCCCATAAGAATAAGCTTGAACGATAAGTTTACCGGCTACAACGGTATTGGCATAATCATGGCTGTGACCGGCAAAGATGATATCGACCTCATCATCGATTTTTGGAGCCATCTCCACTATAGCTTCTTGTGGATTTGCTCCTGTCTGATCCGATTTAGCCGACTCATGTGCCAATACAACAATCGCTTTGATTCCTTTTTCCTTTAAAAGCTTAACGGTTCGGTTAATTGCTGAAACTTCATCCGCAATTTCTACTTCTTTTCGATTTTCAGGGGCCACATACAGATCAGTATCGGTTGTGACCACACCGATAAATCCAATATTAATTCCATCAATTTGTTTAATAATATACGGTGGTAACAATGGGGTACCTGTTTTTTTATCGATGATATTTGCAGAAATGTAAGAGGTATCAGAACCTTGAAAATAACCTGTTTTATTATTGAATCCCCCATAAATAAGACGTTTCATTTCATTTACACCTTGGTCTAATTCATGATTTCCCGGTGTCCCGACATCAAAGTGCAGGAGGTTTAAAAATTCAATCGTAGGCTCGTCGTGAAATTGAGAAGAGATTGGCGGACTTCCTCCTACCATATCACCGGCATGAACAAGTAATGTATGTGGGTTTTCTTGTTTATATTTTTTTAAATAGGCAGCCAGGTATTCAGCACCCCCTGCCATGGTTCCCGAAACCCTTTGATACTTGTCTAGTTGACCGTGAAAATCATTAACGCCTAACAATTGGACTTGAATGTAGCGGTTTGAAGTGGAATGAGTCGTAGTGGAATGATTGGATGAGAATGCTGTTCTTTCATACGTTACGAAAATGATAAATGCCAAGATGAACAAAGAAGCTACGATCTGAAATTTTGACAACTTCCGATCCCTCCCTCCAGATGTAAATATAGGATAACTCCGGAATTTTATATCCGTATAAAGGGATCGTAAAGTTTCATTACATTTTTTGTGTCAATTGTAAAATTAATCCAATAGATGCATATCTTTTTAAAATATTCATACGGCTTTACATTAAAAAAGATGCCAAGATTTTAAGTAGGTTCTCACTTTAAAATAAAAAAAGGAGAGAAAAATTACTCTCCTTCCGATACTACGATTTCATAACCAAGTTGTTTTGGACCATTTTCGTATACTTCAGGCGTAACAATGTAATATGTTTCGCCACCGTTATCTGTGATCACGATTTCACTCGGACTTTTATCTACTTTCGCTTCAATTAGATTATCGTATGAAGCACCAAGCAATTCTGTTAAGTTATTAGCCATCGTAACACCTCCTGTTTGAGTGATTCTAACAGATTTTCGCGAAAAGGGGAAGGAGAAAATAGTAGATTATTATGCAATTTGAATTCAAGCTAAACTTCACTGTTTTCTATTTGGAATAATGGCCTTATCCTTTTGAAAAGTAAAAGGGGAATCGTTGAATGAAACGACAAAAAACTGTTCATTCTATGTTTTTCGATAATAGATTTGCTCATAATTACTCAACAAAAGGGAGGAACCATCGCATTTCATAAGAAAGTGACGATGAAAACACTTCATACTTGTACAGGAAAGAAAAGAAACGATATTGAATTATACTCCTACAAGGAAAATACCTTGTAACAAACCGGAAAGGTTGTGAGTTTATGAGACTTCTGGATGTACAACCTAAGAAAAACTTCAGCTACATCTTCGTTCAATTTCCAGGAATGAAAATGAATGTCCCAATGCTCTCTCAGGTTGAGGGAAAGGCGGTGAAAGAAGATGTTGCTTTATGTGTCCAATTAAACAGCAAAGAAAAGGTTAATAATTTGTACCTTGTACGCACACAGAGTATAAAACCCTTTGACTTCACAGATGAAGAAATTGGAGCAAAAGCATTTTTTCGAGTCATCAAGAAAAAAGAAACCTCTCATAACTCACCCACGAATGAATCCGAAGATTTCGTCACGTTTATAACAGATGAAGTGGCTGTTGTCCAAAAGAAAACGGAAACAGGATATAACTTCGTCTTGTTGTTAAATAATCGTGAAATCGGTATTGTCGCTTCGATTGAAGAAGAAGTTTTACAAACTGAGAAAGTATCATTGCAGCTTAAAGAGGATGCGAAAGAGCATGTCGCAGTTAACACTGTAAGTAAGAAAAAGATGGCTGTCCTCGGAAGGAGAGCCAAAAAGAAGTTGTTCTTGGGAGGCTATGTCTTTCAGGATAAGGAAGTTTTTGAGCCCATCCGAATTCTTTTGGAGGGCGTTAAAAGAAAAGTTACCGTATTTTCTCCTGCCGCATTAGATTTTATTGGTCCAGGTGATCATAACCAAACCATTTTTATCATGGGAGGAGGGTGAAGGGGCTTTCCCATAAAAGGAATTCACAACTTCATACAAGTAAAATAATCGAAACAAAAGGATTAAAAGGATAATCCTTCTCGATTGAATAAATTTGAAAATACTAAGGAAAGGAATAATAAAAGAGGCTGCTAGTATTTCCCTTAAAGGAGACCTACGCTAATAAATACATTAAAGGGACTTAACCAAGGTGTTAAGTCTCTTTACTATTTGTTTGTATATATACATCAGCCGCGCAGCGAAATCCAATATTTCCGGTTGAACTATCCGGAGTATTGGAGCTGCGGGCAGCAACTCGGTAACGATTGCAGTAAGAGTTGTGGCAGAGATAAGAGCCCCCGCGAGTAACTTTTGCTTTACCGTTGATTGGTCCCTTTGGATTCTCACATGTACCATCGATATAAAATGTTGGACTAAACCAATCTGAGCACCATTCCCATACATTCCCGGATACATTGTATAACCCATATCCATTGGCAGGGAAAGATTTTGCCGGAGCAGTACCCAGGTATCCGTCCTTCCCTGTGTTTTTTTCTGGAAACATCCCTTGCCAAATATTACACATATGTTTACCGTCAGGATGCAGCCGATCCCCCCAAGGATATCTCTTTTGAACGAGTCCCCCACGGGCAGCGTACTCCCATTCCGCCTCAGTGGGTAATCGTTTCCCCGACCAACGGCAGTAGGCAAGCGCGTCATTCCAGGACACATGGACTACCGGGTGATCCATTCGATCCATAATAGTTGAATCCGGGCCTTCCGGCTCTTTCCAATAAGCTCCTTTTACAGCCCACCACCAGGGGGCATTATGTACAACTTCCGTCACGGTTTTCGCCACTTGTTCTGAAACAAAACCGGAAAATACAAACGACCATCCGTATTGTTCAGCTTCAGTCATGTATCCTGTATCTGTAACAAATTTTAAAAATTCAGAATTTTTAACTGTGCATGGGTCAATATAAAATGGATTGACCTTTACGTTTCGAACAGGACCTTCTCCATCTCCGGGAAATCCTTCATTACTATTTGTTCCCATTAAGAATTCCCCGCCGGAAAGGTAAATCATTCCTTCCGTTACAGACCTATCACGCTTTGCCATCATTTCATGTTGTTGTGTAACCTCCATTTTGTTCAGCGATTTTGGTCTGCTTGCACAACAACATGAGGTTTTCTTTTCATTAGACATTTGTTTCACCTTTTTCCTCTATTTTGTGCAAAGCATACTTAAAATGAAGATGAATCTATTTATTAAACTGCAGTTTTTTTCTTCTCAATTAGATCAACCGTCATTTTAGCTTCTACTTTCACTAATCTATGAAAAAGTACTGCAACAATTTCAAAAATATAACAAATAATTGGAATCCACACAAAGTTGAATTCAATGGCAAATAATGCCGAGGAGCTTTGATTAGCAAGACAAAAGGGGTAGAATATTTACCCCTTTTCAGCATTCTATATATTAGGTTTTACCTGAGCGGAGGGACTAAAAAGTTTCTCTAATTTACGAACGATTTCGTCCTTATCAGCCTCGACAACTTCCTGATATTGCGGTTTATCAAACAATTGACTTATTTGTTCAGGAAATGTTTGCTTAATATTACAACGTTCAATCGATTCATTAAATTTTGCCGGATGAGCTGTGGCAAGTGTGACACAAACCTCATTAGGTTCATTACATGTTTCGTATGCAGCGACCCCACAAGCAGTATGGGGATCTAGTAAATAATTGGTTTGTGAATAATATTTGTTAATTGTTTGTAAGCATTCTTCTCCTATTACTCCATGAGCCGCAAAATCCTCTTTCACCTGACGGAGATGCTCCTCGTTCACGACAATTTTGCCTTCTGATTTGAATTTATCCATTAAGTCAGACACTGCGTTTGGATTTTCCCCCAGCAAGTAGTACAGATAACGCTCGAAATTGCTTGCGACTTGGATATCCATAGAAGGGCTATATGTGCTGCGGAACTCCCCTGGCATGTAGACTCCATCATGGATAAAACGTTCTAAAATATTATTTTCGTTCGTTGCCACAATGAGCTTTCCAACTGGAAGACCCATTTTCTTTGCAAGATAACCGGCAAAGATATCTCCGAAATTCCCAGTCGGTACACTGAAGTTAACGCTCTTTACGTCTGTCTCTTTTGCCACTTGGAAATATGCATAGAAATAATAAACCGTTTGCGCTAAAATCCGAACAAAGTTAATGGAATTAATCGCACGCAGGTGATATTTGTTTTTGAAATCGACATCCGCGAACAATTCCTTTATGATTCTTTGACCATCGTCAAACGTTCCTCTTATCGCCAAATTCAACACACTTTTATCATCAACAGTGGTCATTTGCAATTCTTGTACCTTACTTACTTTTCCATAAGGGTGCAAAATACAAATGCGAATGCCTTCTTTTCCTCTAACTCCCTCAATGGCTGAAGCACCTGTATCGCCGGAGGTTGCGCCAAGAATATGAATGATTTCACCTGTCTTCTTTGATACATACGAATATAAATTTCCTAAGAATTGCAAAGCAATATCTTTAAAAGCAAATGTCGGACCATGGAACAGTTCTAACACATACATATTTTCCTTCACCTTTTGGACAGGAGTTACTTCCGGGTGGCGGAAGGTTGCATAGCTTTTCTCGATTAATTCCTTTAGCTCATTTTCCGGAATTTCCCCATCAACATAATAGGAAAAGATTTCGTAGGCTAATTCCTGATAAGTAAGTTGGGACATTGTCCGGAGCTTTTCTTCAGGAATTTGCGGGATTTTTTCCGGGATTAAAAGGCCTCCATCATTTGCCAATCCCATCAAGACAGTATCAATAAAACCAAGTTTACTTTCATTTCTGCGAGTACTAATAAAGTTCATAGAATCCTCCAAGTTAAAAAATTAAATGTAGTACTATCGTTACCTAAAATTAGATGTAAGTCAATAAATTTAGAATAATAAGATATTAGTAAATTATTGTCTTTGATTCCTAATTGAATGGATTTATCTTTTAGTTTGTATAATTCTAACATGTAACCACATAAAGCATTAAAGTACTTTTACAGTGCAAAAAAACGTCACATGATTAAGGTGACGTAAAATGAATTCGCTTATTGTTAGCTACTAAATTAAATTCCCGGATAGCTTATATTTCTTCCATAATCCTAAATCTCCAAGGTGTTAATTCTACCGTTTCTCCGTTTCGGAATAATTAATAAAAGCTGGTCCATGAAAAATACCCTTCCGAAAATGAATCATATTTTATTGCCCCCCTACTATTGTTGCCAGAAGGAGGGCAAATGGAAATCATAATTTTACTTATTTATTTACAATTTTAAGTTCATTACTACCCGAAAATTGATTTACCTGATCGATCATATTTGTTAGCATTTCTTCAGTAAAGGCACCCATGCTGAAGTTCACCATTACTCCCTCATCCTATCTTGTATTTTTGTAAGATTTTAAGATAATGAAAACCCAAAATTTCATTATTATATTAATGATAGAATAATTGAAAGCCCTTTCCTACCGCTAAAACGACATATTATTTTCACTTTTCCTACTTTTTTGAAAAATAAAGAAATACCTGTAATTGGATGGTGAAATATTTTAAGTGAACTTAAACAGTTAGTGGATTCATGTATCGAAGAGTTCAGTAACCATCGTTACCATTGGGGATTGGCGGGACCCGGTGGGAATCGAACCCACCAGACCACACATGGTGGTCTCAAGCAGTTTTGAAGACCCCACGCCTTTTAAATTATGTTACTTCAACTCCCTCAATCTCCAATTTCTGCAAAGATATCGGGCTTTTCTTCCGATTGTCTGCATAGTATGTAGACAAGGGTAAGTGATCTCTCAATGAAAATAATTAACTTGGAGGGAATAACCTAATGCAATTTATTGAAGATGTTAAAAACGTGAAATTTAGTTTTTTGGAAAAACCGCCGGCGTCGTCTATGAATTATGCTTTTGTTTATGTTAATAATGACAACGAATACTATGCAGTTAAAAATGGAGAGCGTTTGTCACGCAGTGAATTGCGGATTGGTAAATATAAAAGGGTTTATTCCGTCAATATGCAGCAGCAAACCATCACCTACAATGAGGAGGTCCCTTCGGCAACAAGAGGAAGAAGGTTTTCTGTCAATTTATATATCGATATCGCCGTCGAACACCCGGAACGATTAGTTCAACAAAATGCTGGAGAATTTGGCACCATTATAAACAATAATCTGCCCTTCTGGGTGGAATCAGAAGCAAGATTTTTTCCTATTGAGGAGGAACTGAGATTTGCCCGGCATATTGAAGAATTTTTTCAAACCTCGCCATTAGTTAAGGTGTTAAGAGATGCTGGAATTGTTGTTCGAAATGTTCGTGTTTTGATCCGGCAAGGTTTTAGGGACCAGCGCCATGATGAGGTAATCGCCGATTTAGACCGAAATGCAGAACTATCTGCCTATCAAGAGGCTCTGGACTTGGAGGAAGCGCGCCGGATTTCGGCCTTGATTAAAGAAGCTCTTGAAGCAGGTGATTTTATCACTGCAGGGAAGCTTGGAGAAAAGAATGAAATGGCAAAGCGGTTAGTGGAATCGGAGTTTAGCCAAAATCAAACCTTCAAATATGAGGTAAACAAACAACTTTTAAATTTGATCAACGATCACTCTATTGACCAGTTTGAGGCAGAACAAAGATTAGCCAAGCTAAAGAAATTATTCCCCTATCTCCCCGTTAATCCGGAAAAAATAAATAGAAAAAAACAGATAGCCGGTCCAAGGAGAGAACTTCCATCCTATTTAAATAAAGGAGATTAGCGATTGTGGAATCCATTTTAAATCAGCTGTTTTGGATCTGGTCACCTATTTCTGTCCTGCCGGAATGGTTGCGTATTTTTTTGGCTCTCTTTGTGCTCCTACAGCTCGCAAGGCTGATTTTGTTGTACATTGTTCCGCCCTTCTTAAACTTGTTGTGCTTTTTGTTGAAAAAAATGCTTTATCTCATTTCTTATCCAATCATGGCTTTAATTTGCACGATGCAAAGAAGCCGGAGAGAAGCAGGAAAAACGGGCATACCTGTTTGGACAGATATCATTGAAGGAATGTTTGCCTTGTTCGAAAGCTTTTTCAACAAAATAATTCAGCTGTTCATGAAACGGAAAAGGAATAAGACAAGGATTACAAGAGGGACCTTCTATTCCGCCACAGCTTTAGCGATTTTGCTTTCTACAGCAATCATGAACAATCCAAATGAGTGGTATACACAGAAATGGAAGAAAGCTGAGGTATGGTTAAACCAAGAACATGTACACATACAAGCAACCGGGGCTGCTTCTCCTGTTCAAAAAGAATTAATTTTAAATAAGAAATATGAAGATGGAGGAAATATTCGTGAAGCTCCCACACTAACCGCGCCTCGTCTATACACGATTACAAATGGAGAAATAATGCACTTTCTGAATGAAGAACAAGTAGATTCCAAAGGAATTAAGTGGCTAAAGGTTCAAACCGCAAACGGGATCGAAGGCTGGATTTCAGCTGGGATTGTCAGGGAAAAATACTAAATTGATAGGGATATTACCATCATAGTGTCGCAATGAATTGAACAATTCCCGTGATATTATGATTCTTTTTCCAGTTCATAGAACATCTTAAATAAGGAGAGTTGACTCCAATGGGAATAGTCCACTCTCCTTATTTAAATTTACCTAACCATGAACATCCAACTATAAATGCTGGTGCGGAAAAGGGTGCTATGCCTATCAGATTCCCCAGCCTTGATTTAGTACTATTAGAACAGTTCTAATCATATTCTTATTGAAGAAAACAATAAGAAGGAGTGTTAAGTTAGGTGAAAAAAGTTAAGGTCAGTTTACGGCCCATTGTTAGTAAGATAAATTTACCCACTGTCGTGAAAACAACTGTTCTTCCGGGTGACTCAATGGAAAGCTTATTTATAGCAACCCAGGTAGGAGAGATCTTTTACATAAGAAACGGAGCTATAAGGACTTTTTTAGATATTCGCCCGCGAATCATAAAACTAGGTGGCTCTAGTGGTAGTTCTGATGAGAGGGGATTGCTAGGACTAGCGTTTCATCCCGAATTTTATTATAATGGTCTGTTTTATCTTCATTATTCAGTCGCTGGAACACAAGGTCTGGGTGCCCTTTCTGAACATTTTAAGCCTGACCCGTGTGAGCCCGGAACTCTAAACCAAAGGTGGACAAATAGAGAAACTCACTATGATCATATTGATACAGTTGAAGAATGGATTTTACAATCGAATGGTCAAACTCAAAAACGACGGACAATACTTAACTTACGAAGACCATTTTTAAATCATAATGGTGTCAATAGCTTAAACTTTTCACCTGAAACGGGAAAACTTGTTTTAACTACAGGAGATGGTGGAGCAGGCTATGATCCATTTAATTTAAGTCAGGATAATATGGAAATAGCCGGTAAAATAATTGAAATTGACGTAGTTAAGAATACAGTTATCAATAATCCTCCTATAGTCACACGTTTTAATGAACTTCCCGCACCTATTCAGGAAAAGCTTACGGTAATTGCCAAAGGGGTCCGCAATATACCAGGCATTTCATATCAAAGGTTTTCTAATCAATATATCAAATATGTGGGAAATGTCGGACAGGATCTGGTAGAGTCGATTTTTTCATTCGTTCATTATAAACCAATACCGGTTACTCAGCTAGTTCAAGCTTCTTTAAGAAAAACAGAACCTGACCAAGAGGGATTTATTAACTTTGGCTGGCGGGGGTGGGAAGGCGCTTTTCCTACTTCGATTATAAGAGGCTGCACTAAAAATCCCACTTTGGATGAGAAAACAATTGCTTATTACAATGAAGCAGTAAAAACTTCAGTGGAGCGTCTTCAGCCTCTAACTAGTTATTTTCATAAAGACCCCCGACCCGAAAAGTTTGGAGGAACTGCACTTACAGGAGTGCAAGCCTATATGGGGAATGGAATCCCCGATTTAACGGAGAGCGTCGTGTTTATCGATCTTGCCCGGAAAGAAGAATCCCGGCCTCCTGTTAGAGGAGTTTTAGCTTATACCAGGGTAAGAACAAATGGTAAACTAAATGATTTTAGTGTGATCGAAACCGATTATAATTTTGGGTCTCAATCAGCTTATTATGTTAGTTTAGGAACGAATCTGGATCAAACCAGACTTTATTTAGGGGTTTATGGTTCGATGAAAATGACTGAGTTTAACCAAGGTACTGTTTTTGAAATTGTGCCAAGATCCATAAATTCGACTTAATACCAGTTGTCTTCTCCCCATAGATAAATCTAGGGGATTCTTTTTTAAACCTTCATCAAAGTAGCCCTTCAGCCGGGGCTTCCGGGGCTTAGTGCTTCTCCGGTTCATTACGATATAAGGTAAAGACCGCATACCGCAGCCCAATCATAGGCCATTACGCCACTGTTCTTTTCCCACCATTATCCGAAACAATTGGAGTTAAAAGGACTCTGCTCGAACCCAGCAGAGACGTCACGCGCCTCTCAAGCAGTTTTGAAGTTAGGGGGAAACAATCTTTTTGGATTCCATTTAGTTTTATTTAATGCTGTAAAGTCTTGATTTATTGCACTGTTTATAAAGTCATATCAGACACTACTACTTTTGCTCCTTCTTTCGCAAAAAGAATCGTAATAGCTTTACCTATCCCAGAACAACGAGGAAAAGCAAATAACAAGCACAGGGAAAGTCTTCGGTCAACCCAAATGGTCAAAAGACGGACAATGGCTGCTCTATCAAAATGAAGCTACCGCAGAACATAAGGATAAGGACTTACAGCAAGAGATCTAGGCTTATCATGTTCCAACAAGCGAAAAAAAGAAAATATTTTATGATGGCTATGCCCCATCATGGTCGCCAAAGAAAAATGTCATCGCATTCAATCAAGTAGGTACAATTAATATATCGGATTTATCACGGTTCTTTAACATTGCAGTGGGTGTTCACGGATATACTTGGCTGCCGGATGGGAGCGGGTTCCTGCTCTCGTCTGCCGGCACTCTTCAACCGGATGGTTGGACAAGTGCGATTCTTTTTACTAAAAAAGTAGGAGATAATTATAAAGATGTAGTCTTATTTGGCGGTGTCGATCATTAATTTACCCTTCCAAGAGAGATTGGAACAAATAAGGATAACAAAATCATTGCAGTTCATGCAGGAGATTTTAATTATTCACCAAGTAAAAAATGGATTTCATTTATCGTCTCACCAACCGCCTCCTGGTCAATGGATAGTAACATGCTGTGTGTCATTTCAAGCGTAGGCAAGGATTTTAAAGTATTAGATGAACTTATTCTTCACGTTGGTAAACCAAAATGGGCGCCTTCAAAAGATACTATTGCCTTTATTGCCGGTGGGGGAAGAATTGTTTTTGGCTTTAAGAATAAGGATTTAAAAATAGAGGTAATGCCTGCATCAACAAAATATACACCCGAAAACTACGTCGATCTTGATTTTGATTGGATCTCTGACAACGCAATTGTTTCATCTAGAAGCAAAGAAGCAGAATGGTCAAATGATTTTAGGAAACATCCGTTACCGTCTCTTTATTTCATTAATATTAAAGCAAATAAGCAACAAAAGATAACAACACCGCCAAAAGGATATGGTGATTACAATCCTTTATACATTAAATCGATTGATAAGATTGTTTGGTTTAGAGGATCCTCGATTACAGATAACAACAGAAACCTTTTGAAGTCAAAGACGAATGGGACACAAGCAAAACTATGGATAAAAAACGTGGATACAATTGAATTTTATTTATCAAGACTAAAAATAACAAAATACAATAAAAATAAGCCATTCAATATAATAGACATATCTAAAATGTTAAATGGCTTTTCTCTTTATAATTATTATTATTTAACAAACGCCCCCGTTACTTTAAAGTGTAAATCATCAAAATCTGTTTCGTAAATCTAACAAGCAAAAATGCGATGCCTTTATTCAAGCATCGCACTCGTAAGTCGAATAGAAATTCACTTTTTTTCCATTACTGCAAAGTAATTATTTTCACTATCTGCAAAATTAAATACTCTACCTGATGGCATGTTTACAATTTCCCCGACTGTAACGTTTTTGTTTGATAAGTCACTATATAAATTATCGAAATTTTTCGAGAAGAACATTAAAGAAGGTGTCCCAAGATTTAATTCAGGCGACATTTTCGCAATAAATTCCTTATTATGGAGAATAATGCTTGTTTCAGCTTCTTTAGTTGGAGCAATTTCAATCCATCTCATACCTTGACCATTGTCTTCCTCTGAAATTACACTAAACCCTACTTTTTCTGTCCAAAACTCCTTTGCTTCATCTTGGTTATTAACATACAACATGATTTGACCAACTTGACTAATCATTAATTATTACACTCCCTTATAAAAGTAATTACAAAACTCAATGCTCCTAAACCTTACTACACTGAAAACAGCGTTAGGATAACTCTACTTTAGCGACTCCACTAGCTCGTTCAAACGGTCCCAAGTTTCGGTGATGCCCTGCAGCATGCCCATGTCCATGACAGTCTTAAGGGCCTCTTCGGAAACATATTCAGCACGGTTTATTAGCTTTGTCTTTCCACCCAATTCTATGAATTCCAATGTGATCTCGGTCGACGGCATGGAGTCATTCAAATTACCCTCGGCATCCGAAAAGTAATCGGTGTAGACGATCTCCTCCGGCTCGATAATCTCCTTATAAATCCCTTTGCCCCAGGATTCCATACCAAAAAATTGACCCTGATTCTGATCGACACACTTCATACAGTAGTGCCAAACGCCTCCTGGACGGAAATCGACGGTGCAGACCGGAATCTCCCAGCCCCTCGGCCCCCACCAGCGTTTCAGATGCTCCGGCTCTTTAAACATCCTGAATACGAGATCGCGTGGCGCATCGAAAACGCGCTCCAGTACCAATACCCGATCGTTCTCTACTCTCGATACCAATGCGTTGTTTGACATCGTTATTCCTCCTTGAACATGAAATGATTTTATGATTTTTCCTTGTTTTGCAATTCCTTCAAATAATCATCTAGATTGTCGAATCTTTCTTGCATCACGCGCCGGAAGGACTGTATCCAAGAATCCAGCGCTTGGAAGGGCTCAGGCCGGAGCTTGTAGATACGGCGGTTAGCTTCGGCCTGCACTTCCACAATCCCGTTGTCGCTTAGTACTTTTAGATGCTTCGAAGTTTGGGGCTGCCTCAATTCCAGCTGGTCGGCGATTTCCCCAACGGTCAGGGGACCGTCACGCAAGAGTTCGACGATATTCATACGATTTGGTTCAGACAAAGCGCTCAGCGTCGTCATGTTTACGCCCGGAATTTTCCCTGACATGTTGCTCACCTCGTCAAGTGATGGTCTCCGGTTAAAGCACATCTACATCATCACTAGTATTATTGTCCTGTCGAATTGATTATACCCTACGAGGAATATTCCCGTCAAGGAATATTAAAAAATAAAGTATTACCGGATCAGTGCCGAATTCACAGAATCCAATCCGTCATAGGTTAAGTGAAAGTATGTTCTATCCATATCATCCCGATTGGCATCTCTACTCTTCTTAATGAATCCATTTTTGACCAATTTCCCAATCTCCTCATTTTAACTCAGTAAGAACGAAAACAGTTGCGAGTACAATGAAAATCATATTTTACATACCTTATAACCATTAATCTCAGTAGTTATTTCCACTTTATGTAAAAATGAACCTTAGTTAAAGTTCCCTAAAACCCTGTGTTTATACGAGACGATATACAATTTTTCCTATTATTTTCCTCCTCCCACTATCTGCACGTTTGTTTAAGAACATTTTTTCACACATCCATCGTAAATTCGAATCCGGGAATTCAATGCGAGGTTTATACAGCGGTTGTTTGGCATGGCAGGTATGGAGGCTTTTGCCCAACAACCATCAAGAGGAACAAAAAAAGAAGCAGGAAATCCTACTTCACATCAACCCATTCGCTTTTCTTTGTTTATATGTAAACAATGATTCAGATCTTTTATAAGAGCTTTTTATCATTTCTAAATATAGATAAAGATCGAGATGAGCCAAGGTATTGGGGAATGATTCCTAACACGGTAGAATCAATTAGAAAGTTAGGTGACAGCCATTTTGAAGATTGAGGAGCAGCCAGTAAGCTGAGAAGGAGATTCCCTAGCCTTGAAAAAGGCTGAACCAAAAAATCAAAGAAGCTGAAAAACGCTTCTCTTCTTAGAGTTGCCCAAAAAACCAAACCAAGTCAGATTGTGTAGGGGCATTGACAGTTTCGTTCATCTCAGTACAATTTTTCACAATCTGAAAAGCAGCTGTCAATATGACAGCTCCGTTCCGTTCTTAAATTCTTGCATCTGAAGGTTGAAAAAAGTGAACTTATATGTGATTTTTTAATCTCTTCTCCATCAGTTCTGCCATTTGTTTTGAATTTGGATTTCCTTCATTTTGTAATTGATCAATGATATTCATATAATCCGTTTCATTTCGGTTCTGACTTAATTTATATGCAGCCTGAATTTCTCCCACCTTAATCTTAAATCCAACTATACCTTTCAGTTCACTTTCTAAGAGATGAGGAGAAAGTTTATCCCATAAAACAGGATTTTCACTATTTTCTTCATATTTTTCCAGCATTACTGTTAATTCTTCTATTAATTCATCTCTCTTTAAAAAGCTTGCTTTACCATATACATGGACGGCTTGATAATTCCATGTTGGAACTTCTTCATGCCCATACCAAGAAGAAGAAATGTAAGCGTTCGGTCCCTGAAACATAACAAGCACTTCTTCACAGGTTTCAAATGTTCGCCACTGAGGATTTCCATAAGCCACATGCCCAGTAATATAGTAATCATCACCTTTTTTATTTAACCCCAAAGGCAAATGAGTGGCAATTGGTTTCCCTCGTTCTGTTGTGACAATCGTGCCAAAAGAGTTTTTTTGAACAAAATCCCAAATTTCATCAACATTTGTGACCTTAAAATATTTTGGAATATACATAATAATCCACCTTTCAAAAAAGTTATATGAGTGTTTTGGTCATTATAAAGTCTATTTGTTCTTCATCACCCATATAAAAAGAGTGGGCTCCAGTTTGAACAAACCCCATTTTCTTATAAAAGGCAATAGCATTTTCATTTTTTTCCCATACGCCTAGCCAGATTTTCTTTTTATTACGTTCCATCGCAATTTCTATAGCTTCGTTTAGCAGATATTTACCAAGCCCGTGTTTTTGAAATTTGTTCTTTATATAAATCCTCTCGATTTCAAGTGATTCATCACCCATTTCTTCAGACTGAGCATTATTGGTATTGACCTTTAAATATCCAGCGACCTCATTATTAAAATAAACAAAACAGAATTGCGAAGAAATATTGGATAATTCTTTTTCTAATTGTTTTAAGTTAAATGCCCTTTCCAAATAGGCATTCATATTTTCGGGTGAGTTCTGATGCTTAAATGTTTCATTAAATGTTTCATAACTAATTTCTTGAAGTATGCTTAAATCTTCAAGGGTGCATTTTTTTATATCTATAGTCATTTTTATATATCGCCCCTTTTATATAATCAATAAATTCTCTTGTTTCCCTTTTTTACAAATTCCCAGTCTATTTCAATATTTTTTCGAACTCTTTGAAGAAGATTAAAAATGGTTTCTACTTCTATTTCGGAAAATCCCTCAAGTGCAACTTTATTGGAATAATCATTTTCACTTTTTATAAAAGGATAAACTTTTTTCCCTTTCTCTGTCGGAAAGAGCTTTTTTATTTTTTTGTTATGTTGATCGTCTTTCTTTTCAATAAAATCATTCATTTCAAGTTTTTGTATAGCACGAGCAGCTGTTGTTCGATCTACTTTTATCATCTCAGCTAACTTTTCTTGAATGATTCCCGGGTTTTCACATATTCGCACAAGGTACAAATACTGCCCTTTTGTAAGGTCATATTCTTTAAATTCTATATTACTTATAGAATCTAATGCCCTTGCTATCATTCCAATTTCACGAAGAATTTCCTTCATAATTACCTCCTTTTTTGTTGCAAATGCAATAAATCTGGCATATATTAAATTTAACCTAATTTTGTTGCATTTGCAACAAAAAAAACAATGAAAGAGGGGTCGAGTAAAAGTGAATTATGTTTTTTATGTATTAGGAATTTTAATATTAACCCTTGGTATTTCTTTTACTATACAATCAGATCTTGGAACTTCACCTTTTGATGCACTTTTGGTAGGGCTGTCCAAAAATGTGGGGCTTACTGTGGGAAGTTGGGAAATAATAATAGCTTTACTATTGATCTGTTGTAATTCATTTTTAAAAAGACAAAGACCAGAAGTTTTGGGGTTGTTAACATCATTTATAACAGGTATTGGTATTGATATGTGGCTTTTTTTATTGCACAATTTGATAACACCTGAACTATGGTACAGCAAAGTTGTTTGTTTTGGAATCGGCTTAATGGTTATAGGATTGGGAACAGCCATTTATTTACACACAAATTTTGCCCCGATTCCAATTGACCGTTTAACCTTAATCATACAAGAATTAACTAGAACAAATATACTGTTATCGAGAACATTCATTTACCTGGTATTTTGGATGATGGCAATAATATTCAACGGAGCCGTTGGCATTGGAACTTTATTAACCGTTTGTTTAGGAGGGCTAATACTCAACTCCTTCATGCCACTCACTAAAAAAGTAATAGACCGCATATTAACAAATACTAGTACATCACCAATTTATGATAAAGATAAAAACCATTCAATATAGGATGTTTATTATTTTTCTTGTTAAACAAACCTGCCCGGTGACTGGAAGAAGAAAAAAGAACGCCGTAACGATCATTCTTGAGCTCAAGCACCTGTTCGTATTATAAGGTCAGCCAGATATTTCTGGTTGACCATTTTTCATACGGATTTATTATAACGGTAGCCGGGGTAGAACGTAAGCACCCGTGGGACACAATACCGTCAGCTAAACAGTTCGCCCCCTACTTGAAGAAGCATGTTTGAGGCTGGTTGGGACTTGGATCTCGTAAAACAAGCGAAGCTATGATACTGCAGGAAGGATTTTAGAAGGCTCTATCTATTTTGATAGAGCCCTTTTTACCTGAATTATATCTTCTAGCTATCATCCCGATTTCAACCTGTGCACCAAGAGGTAGGGATGACACACCTATAGTTGTACGAGCAGGATATGGCTCAGAAAATTGTTTAGAATAAACCTCGTTCATTGCTGTGAAATTATTCATATCAGTTAAGAATACATTCACTTTTTCAACATTATCAGGAGTTAAACCTGCTGCTTCCAATACATTGAAAAAATTCTTAAAACATTGATTTGTCTGTTCAACAATATCCCCAGACAAATATGAAAAAATGTCTTTTTATGGTGTCAGACACTGATATTTCATTTTTCAGGACAATAAAAAGAAAGAGCTACAGATGCACGAACATCTGTAGCATTCTACCAATCGATACCCGCTAAATGGATGTATAAATTGTAGAGCCCACTTCAGCAATGGGTACTCACTTTTGTACCAACCTTTTGGATAATTCCTCTTTTCATCCTTACATCATAATAATTGCCACGATTGTTGCAGCAGCTAAACCAATGATAACAGGAAGGAAATTCCGCCTCGTTAGTGCTTCTGGATCAACTCCCGTTACACCGGCAATATCCAGAACACCCCACGGAACAAGAGTTCCACCACCGCTCCAAACAGAGCCCATTTGACCCAATGCAGCCAGTACGGCAACATTCGCGCCGATAGGATGGCCGAGTGCTTGAGCTAATGTACCTACAAGTACGAGACCAGAGAATCCAGATCCATCAAGGCCAGCAATAATTCCTACTAAAACAACAATAATGGCAACAGGGATAGCCGATAAAGGAACATGGTGGGCTAGTGCAGTTCCAAGATCAAACAAATAACCTGGGGCACCTTTCCCTAGTATCAGCGGTGAAATATCAGGTGATCCCATAAAGAAGAATCCGGCTATAGGAATAACAGGAGCAAAAATTTTTATGGAGAAAATGAAACCTTCCTGAAGATTCTTCATTACGACTTCATAGGCTTTTCTACCATGTTCGATGAGAGCAATAATGGTGAAGAGGAGTAAGCTTACCCCACCAATGAGAGCACTCGCATCTCCTCCCTTAAGGGATAAGGTGATGGTTAGAATAATGGAAATTAGGAAAGCGAGAGGAACGACAATAGCAGCAAACTTAGAGGCAAAACTAAACTCGGTCTGACTTTTTTCTTCCACTAATTGATCATTTACAATCAATCCGTTCTTCATATCTCGCCGTAAAAACCAATAAGAAAGAATAAGACTAACTAATCCAGTAACGATTACCAAAGGGACACTTGCTTTAATCAGATCCATAATCCCCACTCCAGCTGCGGAGCTTGTGAGCTTCGGAGCACCTTGAATGATGAAATCCCCTGATAACGCGATTCCATGTCCGAAAAGGTTCATCGCCATGGCGACACCAATGATCGGCAATCCAGCACGTAGAGCAATGGGAATCATCATGGGCCCAACCATCATTGTGGCTGGTGTTGGCCAGACAAAAGCAGAGATGATACCTTTTATCAAACCCGTTCCCCAAAAGGCACTACCTGGGCCTTTAAATAAATGTCGAAATGGTTTTAACACGAGCTGATCGGCTCCAATTTGTTCAAGTAGTCTCAGTAATGCAATCATGAGTCCTATAATAATGATAATCCCTAACAATTCTGACGCACTTTGTAGGTTGGCGTTATACACAACCTGAATTCCTTTTACGAAATTCCCAGTGAACACCCAGCCTAAAAGAAAGGTCCCCAAAATACAAAGCGGTATGACACCTCGCCGCATTGCCATCCCTATAATAACTAAAATCACCACAATCAAGAAAATCCAATGAGATGCGGTTAACATAGACTCTCTCCTTCCATAAAGTGATGGCACCGATCACTATATTATATGGTTGGAATTACTTGTCTGGTTCCCATATATTGCTTGTGGGAAATTTGCTTTGAAAAAGAAGAGCTATGCTCAAAAAATAAAAGCGTCAGGCACTATAGAAAGACCTTTGTCCATTTATGGTGCCTGAAGCTTAAAGTTTCGTGTCCTTCAACTCAGCGTAAGCCCGAAAAATAAAAAAGAAGCGTACCTTTCCGGTACGCAATACAAATAGCCGAATATCCGTCACACAGCCCGGGAGTGCATTGTAGGTTCTTTAAGAATTGCTTTATTCGGGAAATTGCTCCATAAGAAACAATAATAAGTGAGATTAAACCAATGTAAATGCCCTTTTCTTATATACAGAACTAGTAGTAGTAAAGCTTTTAGTGACCTGTTTCGTTGCTACAACTCTTCCATGTTTCCTAACACTTTTACGCAAATAAAAAACCTCCAAATATAATATTTGAAGGCTCTGAACACACACAGTTTCATACTTCCGTACTCACACTGTGTCGTTCAAAATCAACAAAAGACTGTGGAGGTGATAAATTATGTAAATGATTGAAAATCTTATTTTGGCGGGACCGCGTGGGAATCGAACCCACCTGACCTGGCACGCAGGTCTCAAGCAGTTTTGAAGTTAGAGGGAAGGTATCATGTTTGATTACATTTAGTTTTATATAATACCGTAAAGTCTTGATTTAATGCACTTTTTATCAAGTCATATATCATTTAATTTTATATAATTAATTATAAAAACATCTACTCTGTGACCAAGTTGTGACCAAAAGTGTGATCAGTTTTCTTATTTTATTAATGGGATAAAATAAGTAATTGAGGAGGTTTAAACATACCTCATCTTCTTCCATTTGTCATCCAAAGGGACAATGAGCTTATTGATCCAAGTGACCACAACCCTCTCAAGGTCGTCAGGTGCATTCGATTATAACAGTTTTAATTTGAAGTTGTTGATTAAATAGGCTTCTTACAGACTCAAATGATATAAACAGATGTTTTTGGTGGCAATATGATTGGTTTTGTTGCCACCAAATGACACCAACCCGAACCCTTGGCATTTTCACGGCTAGATGGCTGCTAGAGCGTCGATAGTACTATTCGATAACGTTAATATTTACCTAATCAATTTTTTACGGTTATTTTCCGGTGGTAAAAATTCTGATACTCTCTTTTCCGTCTGGTCATTTGTTTCGATGTAGCGATTTGCTTAGCGCACAAAAAGGCTTCGCTATTTATTACGCGAAACCTCTCATTTTTATATTTTAAAAATAACTTGTTTATTTTTTAAAGCCTAGTTGTGGTATGTCTTGCGTTGAAAGATATAACCTTTAATTAATGCTTACTCATAACTGTTGCACCAGGCTTAATAGGTTGTTTTTGTGTTTTTACTTCTTGTGCTGCACCCGCTGCTATTCTTTCTTCTTGTGCATAACGAATAAGTGCCAAATAACGATAAACGAAATGAGCAAATTTAGTATATGGAGCTGTAAAGAATAGAGCTGCAACACTTCCTAAATGGATTGCCAATAAAATTCCCATTGCAGCAGTATCACGAGCCAGTAACAAGATCATCCCAGTTACCGCAACAGTCACTAATATAACTGCAAAAGAAGTTCCTGACTGTTGAGCACCTTTATCATGGACTTCAGAGTCACTTTTGGCTTTAAGAGCCAATAATCCGACAACCCCAATAATGATTCCTAGTCCACCCAGGATCCCTAGGATTACTACTGGATGGTACAGAGGATATGGAGCCGGAATGTGTAAAACGTGTGCGTAAAATGCGCCTAATGCTGTTGAAGCTAAATCTAGCATAAATCCATAAGATACAAAATGGTGAAACTTACGGCGAGTAGTCGAAGGTTCATCAGTTGGATACGTACAGCCTGATCCTTCTCCGCCAAGATAGCGAAGGCTTAACGCATATTTTGTACCAGTAACAAAATCTTTTCCGATAACTTTCTCTGATTTTGGTGACTTAATATCTTGCCAGAATCTGCTCATTCCTATAATCCAGCCACCAACCATCCAAATTCCTAATGCCAAGAAAACAACAATCATTACAACTTCAGAAAGAGACTCATAGAATGCACCTGTTCCTAGATGCGTCTTCAAAAGTCCTGAAGTTCCGTTGGTTCCTATAATTAATGCGACCATTAAAATGATTCCAAAGAAAAATGTGATCCAAAAGCCGCTGCGCTTTTCTCCGAGTGCTTTGGCAAATACTCTTGGGCTTGCATATTTTCGGTATGTTTCTTCGCGCAATTGAGCAAACAACTTTGGCGGGTTAATGCCAAACTCGTGCGGTGTCGTAAATGGACATGCATAATAGCAGTCCCGGCAATCATGGCACAAATTAGCCAAATAAGTCATGTCATTATCAGTAAAATCCCGGCGCAACTCTATCGATTGCCATACAGCACAGTATCCTTCGCAATAACGGCAGGCATTACATAATTTCATTTGACGTTTTCCATCATCTAGTAGCTCTTTTGACTGCATTTGCTGCTTCCTCCCCTGCAATTCTCCCTAAAACTGTGCCCATCGTGAGTCCAAAACCAGCCAGATACCCACGGCGCAGTACATTACCTGCTGCCATTTCTCCTGCTGCAAACATATTGTTACAGAGGCGTCTATCCTTCCACTTGATCCTTGCCTGTTCGTTTACTTCTACCGCAAGGTAGGTAAATGTAATGCCAGTCTTCAGTGGATATGCATAAAATGGAGGCTTATCAATCCGTACCGCCCAATGGCTTTTTACAGGTGTTAATCCTTCTGTTTTACAGTTGTCTAGCTCAGCTGGATTAAATGTTCCTGGGCGAACGGCCTTGTTAAAGTCATTAACGGTCTTAGCAACTACTTTAGGATTAAGACCAAGTTTTTCGGCCAATTCCTCGATTGATCCGGCAGAAATTGGTCCGAATACCGAAGGCATGAATTTTCCAAGTGCCTTACTGTCAATAATCGAGTATGCAACTTGATTGGGCTGCCGGGCAATGAGTCCACCCCAAATAGCATATCGTTTTGGCCAAAAATCTTCTCCCTCGTCGTAGAACCGCTGACCATTCTTATTTACCACAATCCCAAATGGTACACTGTCAAGACGGGTAACAATTCCTCCGTCAAACTTTGGTGCCCTGCCATCAACCGCAACGGCGTGAAACGCGTCTGGTTCTCCTACCTGGGCTGCACCTTTATTAAGAAGCATTTCAAGAACATTACCTTGATTATATGGGGTACCACGAATGATAAAATTCTCAGCAGCCTCTCCCCAGTAACGTTTGTGCCATTCTATATTTGCTTCAAAACCGCCCGAAGCAAATATTATAGCTTTCGCTTTGATCGTCTCGATCCCGTTATTCCTGCGAACTTTAGCAGCCTTGAACTCAGTGCCATTCATTTCTATATCTTCTAGCATTGAATCGTACCAGACTTCTACCCCTTTTACCTTAGCGGTTTGATAGTATGAATTTATCACAGCCTTGCCGCCGCCAAGTTGAAAAATATTCGTTCTTCCTAAATGAAGGGTTCCGGATAGTGCCGGCTGCCATTGAATCCCCTGCTTGTTAAGCCAGTCCGGGAGTTCTTCGGATTTACGCACAACTAATCTTGCAATTAATTCATTTATTTCCCCTCCTGCAACTCGCCTTAAATCCTCCATAAATTCTTCCTCAGGATAAGTGCCTGTCATATACTTGTTCTCACGTGTATTCATCACCCTATAATCCCGGGTGAGTCGGCTATTTCCGCCGCGATAAAATTTAGGAGCCCGTTCAATGACCAGCACCTTTACCCCTCGATCACGAGCTGACAGTGCAGCACTTAGGGCAGCGTTCCCGCCGCCGACTACTAAAACATCAGTCTCCATATTTTAAAACTCCTTTCAAATTAACCTTTTAGCTAACTAATTGGTTAAGCGATTACAAGAGAAAAAGAGATTACTAATTTACATGTCAAAAAAGAAAAGAAGGGATACTCCTTTTCTTAATATGAAAACTGATCAAGCCATCATGGCATCCTTCTTACCAACAAAAATGGAGGTAGGTACATAGGCGTAGCCTTCCATTAGCCTTCTTGCAGTCCGGCCATTGCCAGCCTGTGCCACTAACCATTCTTCTCCCATTTTTTCTACGGATGCATCAGCATATAAAGTTCCCGAAGGATGCCCTACACTAATACCGGTATGGGTATTTAGAACAATTTGATTAGGGATCGTTCCATTAATTTTTGCAGCTGCTGCAAGAGCCATCGCCCCACTCACTGCATGTGCGCTATGAAGAGATCCCATCGTAATATAGCGTGAAAGAACATCAACATCTTCTTGTTTAACAAGCTGTTGATTGACTGTTTTATATTCTTTTGGCTTCGAAATCATGGCAATTTTCGGCAATGCATGGGTTGAAGGAGAGACACGTTCGCCTTCTTTAATCAGGCCGATCTTAATCCCGGCTTTAACACGAATTTTCTCTAAGGTATTAAGCAATACAGTATTCCCGTTAACTTCATTGGGAAGCTCTGTTCCTGTTTGCCCGACATCTTCTGCCCGAACAAACACCAGCGTATTAACACAATCAACAATACTTACCTCATACTCCTGGCCATTCTCCAACTTGATGATATCTGTTGGGCTATTGGTAGGGAGTGTTTTTCCTGTAAAGGTTCCGCCCGCATCTAAAAAGTTAAGCATGATTCTGGACGATGAACCAGGAACACCGGCAATTGAAAATCCCCCCTCATATTGAATTTGCCCATTTTTTACAGGTATTTCTGCAACAATAATTTTTTTTGTATTTGTGTTGTATATTTTTACGGAAGTAATGGGTTCAGTTAATGGAACATATCCTTCTTCGACGGCATACAAACCTACTGCAGTGACAAAATTTCCGCAGGTTACATTATAGTCAACCACTTGGCGATCTAGGCTCACCTGGCCAAAAGTATAATCAATATGCGCATCAGGAAGAGAGGATGGACCGACAATTGCTAATTTACTAGTTGTTGAGGTTCCTCCTCCCAAACCATCAATTTGGCTGTTGTCAGGACTGCCATAAATCCTTAAGATGACCCCATCCCTTAATGTTTCGTCTGCAGGGAGGTCTGATCTTCTTAGTATGAGCCCCTTACTTGTCCCCCCTCTCATAATAACAGTTGGTATCTTGTGTAATTGACCATAATCAAACATACTTTAACCTCCATTGTCTTTCTTTTTTTAAACTATAATATAGAAAAATATTATGTTTAAGTTTCGACTAATTCATCTCAAACGACTCAAAGGATGAAATGATTCTGGCAACCTAATACTGTTTTTAAGTATTAGAGATTTTGTGCTGCTGAATAAGGATTATCTGACTTGGTTCAATTGATTTCTTCCAAGCTTCTTTTAGAGGTTCGAGGTCCAAAGAATATGGCTAATCCTGATACAATCCAAACAAGTGAAATATTGAAGAGAAATAATTATAGATTTCTTTCTTCCTACTCTATCACCGAGCCATCCCCTGCAAAGATTCCTAAAAACATTCCAAAGAAGGCAATGGAGTTGATTGTTGCTATAACACTTAATGGCAAGTGCCAATATTTTACCGAAGCCGGAGATGCCTATGAAAACGTATTTAAATCGGCGTACTCAAAAAAAATAGGCAATAGACAAAGCAATACGAACCATTCTGTGAATCGAAGAAAAAGGCAACCGATCCATCCGATTTACTATATTAAGCCCACTGGATCAATTGGTAATTAAAAGTTATCATAATGTAAAGAATAAAAAAAATATTGATTGTTTATTAACTATCATAAATACCTTTTATGATGGAGAGAAAAAGTTTATATTTGTTTCAAATAAAAGGATTCTTGATTTTTAAATAAAATTAAGTGTAAATCAAATTTGGAAGACTGAAGAATTTACATGGATATGTACAAGTTTTTCGGGGGCAGTTATATAGTACTTTTTTATTTATACCACACAATTTCGCCGGATACTTGAACCAGAAAAAGGTAATCCCTCTAACAGAAGGTCCAACATAACGGTTACTGCCAGAAGGTCTGCTGACCCTCCCGGACTGATGTTTCTTCCAATGAATTCCTTGTCCATTTCAAACACTATCTCCATACCTTTTGGTGTTAACATACCTCCTAAATCCAGTACCTGTTGGGCATAACGTTGAACATATTCCAAAGTTTTTAAATCATGTCTTGCAACGATATTGGTATCCTCGTTTACCGCCATTAAATGAAGGAGTACCTGCACTAGAATATCGTTGATATGGAAGGATTTTAAAGATTTTAATTTCCTTATTACAGGAAGAGAGTAATTGCGCACGGTAGCAAAGCCGCTTTCTACTTCTCCACGTATACCCCTCAGACCATATTTCAGAAAAAGTTTTTCCCCGTAAGTAAGACCTTCGGACTTGTTCAAGAAAGTTAGTTCCCTTAAACATAAACCCTTAGTCATTAGAGAAACCTTCTCACAGATTATCTCGATATCCATATTTTTGGATTTATTTTCCACCATACTGCAAGAAGCTGCCGCACAAATGACACCTAAGGAAAAAATTAGACCTTTATGAGTATTTACACCGTCCGTTGCCTCAAACATCACTTTTTCAGCATTAATCCCAAGGCCTCTTAAGGCTTGAAACAGTTCTTCAGGATTTTTCCCTGAGTACTTTACGCCTTCAACAACACAGTAAGAGAAATAGTTACTCAGTGCAAAGCTGCTGTCTATAAACGTAAAGAAATCCATATCGGTATGTGCCCCTTTGTTGAATCTGTCAACAAGCCCAGGTTTGGGGCTAGCGGAAACCTCATAAAGTAAAGCACGCAGCGCTTTTTGCGAAATGGTTTGCATCCAGGATTCCTCCATGTTTGATCTTTTTCTCCTTTCAAGCTTGCAAACATATTATTAATATGACCAAACCCCATAATTTCCTTAGAGGATTATCGGAGTTTGGCCTTCATATCTAATTTAAGGTATAATTTTTTATATAAGAATCAACCATACTATGGATCTTCTCAATAAGTGCTTCTGTTGTATGTCCTCTGTTCCGCACGCAAATATGGGCATCCTGTTCACAGAGCAGGCATTTACGTTTTAAACTACCTAAGGTTTCTCTAGAAATAGGCTTTCCATCAATCCCAAGGACATCTAAATCAAACAGCCGGCCAAGTGGATGCTCATTCTCAATCCCAAGCATAAGTGCTTTTAAAGACCGTTCAGCGGTTTTCACCACAAAGAACGCCTCATGTCCAGTATCTAAATCTTTGGAATCATAATACTCCAATCGACAATCGGTCTCCTTGAGTTTTTTAACCAGTGCATTGCAGCCCTCATGAAAAATGATGGAGCTGTCTGCCGTTTTCTTGCTCGCACCTGGCATATTCACAGTGAATGATACCAATGGCAATCTGTATTTCTCGATTAATTCCTTCTGATGGGCTGCCCTAAGCTCACGAGCCTCTAATAATTGCTCAAGGGTTATTTGTAAAGTTGCAGTCATCTTCAAGACTCCTTCTTTATCTGGTGAATTACATCAATCACTGATCCATCCCGGTACTTAACCACACCGACAATCTTATCTTCTACCTTGATTGGTTCCGGAATTCCGACTATTTGATTGGCTTTTGCCTTGAGTGCTTCAATGGACATAACCGGCAGATTTGCATTTTTTAGGTTATGATACAAATCCTGCCTTCGAGGATTCACAGCAATCCCTTGGTCAGTAACCAATACATCAATAGAGCAGCCCGGAGTGACTACCGTATGCACCCTGTCGAGAATAGTTGGCATCCTGCCCCTAATGAGTGGAGCGACAATAATTGCGCAAGCTGCACCTGCTGCTGAATCACAGTGTCCCCCTGAAGCGCCGCGAATGACTCCATCAGATCCGGTAATGACGTTCACATTAAAATCAAGATCGATTTCCAATGTGCTTAATACTGTTACATCCAATTGATTTACTGCACTTCCCGGATTATCCGGACTTGCATAATACTCAGCATCAATCTGTTGGTGAAACCGGTTATTTTTAAGTGATTCGTCTGCTTGAAGGTCAAAGCCTTGTACATCTAGTAATCTATTAATTAGCCCTTCTTCATGGAGAGCAACCAGCTGACCTGTAATCCCGCCCAACGCAAAGCTCGCTTTGATATTTCCCTCAATCATCTTTTCTCTTAAAAACCTTGTTGCCGCCAGGGAAGCCCCGCCAGATCCTGTTTGCAGTGAAAACCCGTCTATGAAATAGCCTGAAGCAGCTATAACTTCAGCTACATTCTGAGCGATTAGCAAATCTTTGGGATTCTTGGTAAACCGAGTCGCTCCCGACATAATTCCTTTTGGATCACCGATTGCATCCACAACCACGATATAATCGACCTGAGACTCAGGTATAGCGAACGGTGTATTAGGATATTCCACCAAATGATCCGTGATTAAAACCACTTTTTTGGCATGTTGGGCATCAACCTTGGCATATCCCAATGAACCGCACTCTGATGCCGCTGTATTGTCCCTTGCATATCCATTGGCATTGCCGGCAGGGTCACAGGATGGCACACCTAAAAAGGCAACATCAATGGGCAATTCTCCTGAGGCGATCGCTCTGGCTCTGCCGCCATGAGAATTGATCACAACGGGTATGTCCATCAAGCCGTTTGAAATAGCATCAGCCAATTCACCTCGCAGTCCGCTTGTCTCAATCCTCCGAATGACTCCTCTTTTGATATGATTAATCAATGGTGCATGGATGCCCGAAAGAGAGCTTGGTGCTAAAACAAGATCCTTAATTCCCATACGTGAAATGGCATTCAGAACCATATTAATGATATAATCACCATTTCGAAAATGATGATGGAAGGAAATCGTCATCCCATCTTTTAAGCCTGTTTCACGAATCGCTGTTTCAATAGAATCAAGGATTTTATTTCGATCAGAATTCTTAAGGCGGTCTTTAGAACGCTGTGTATTTTTTACCAATCCATTTGAATCAAACAGTGGTAATGCTCCGAGTCCAAAAATCACTTCCGGAATATTTCGTCCAACTCTATTAAACATTATTGCCACACCTCCTCCATACTTTCTCTATATACAACATCAGCCAGTTCAAGGACACGATATGCTCTTTCGATGATCGGTTTGTCAACCATTTTACCGTCCATGCTTATAACACCCGACCCTCTTTTCTCCGCTTCCTTCGCTGCTTCGATAACCCGAATGGATTTCTGAATTTCATCTTCTGTTGGCGTAAAGATATGATGCAAAATATTAATTTGGCGTGGATTAATAAGGGATTTTCCATCAAACCCTAATTGTTTGATAAGTTTAGCTTCGCGGATAAATCCTTCTTCATCATTAACATCAGAAAAAACAGTATCCAAAGCATCAATCCCGGCTGCCCGTGCCGCAAAGAGGATTTGACTCCTTGCAGCGAGTAATTCAATCCCATCTGGGGACCTTGTGGTTTTAAGGTCAGTTACAAAATCCTCCGCTCCAAGCGCAATACCAATAAGCCGCGAACTTGCCATTGCAATTTTATAAGCATTAATAACTCCCAAAGCGCTTTCAACAGCCGCCATAAGTTTGATGGTCCCCAGTTCGATGCCATTTTCCTTTTCAATCTGTGTAATTAATTGATCAGCTTCCACTACATCTTCTGGTGTCTCGGTTTTGGGCAGCCGGATCGCGTCTGGCATTGCTCTGACCATAGCTTCAAAATCATCTCTGCCATAAGGTGTATTTAAACCATTTACACGGACAACAACTTCCGTTCGTCCATAATCACAAGTTCTCAGCGCTTCATAGACTAAAAGTCTCGCCGCGTCTTTTTCATTAAGGCAAACTGAATCTTCCAAGTCAAACATGATGGCGTCCGACCCATAGATATGAGCGTCCCTAATCATCCCTGGATTGTTTCCTGGTACATACAACATACTCCTTCTCAGTTGGTCCACTTATTTCACCCCCCAGGGAAAACAATTTTGATGGGCAGCCCTGCTTACTGCCGACCTAACTCTAGCCCGGATGGTGCAATCTAAAGCCCCTTTATCATTCGCCAGGACTAACGCATTCTCTACCCCTAACTCTAGTAATGTCTCTAAAATCACCTTTTTGATTTGTTTACCAAACTGATTAGCGACAGTGCTTTTGAGTTCAAGTTCGATTCCTTTACCTTCATTCTTTTCAATCTGAATGGTGATATCGCTTGACTCAAGCGTCCCTGCAATTCCTATATCCAAAATTTTTATTCTTTCTGGCAACATCAACATTTTTCTTCAACCTCCATTAATGCCGTTTATGGCCTTTCATAATCTGCTTGATAATCTCCTCTGCGTCAGGGGATAAAAGAAATTGATACGTTGTTTCGGGAACCAGCTTCTTCACTTCGTCAAGCTTACCTGCATTGATCAGTTCCCGTACTCTTGAAGCGCTAATCGGTTCCTTTTCATACAACATCCTTGGAATAACCTGAACCTCAATATCATGGGCAGGGAGAATTTCTTGCATAATCGAGTTATACATTGATGTAACCTTGCAGAAGGGTTCCTCACCAACAAATCTTTTTTGAATTCCAAGTGTCGGAGCAATACAGCGTGCAAATATGTCTATGTCCAGCCTAGCATGGGTTTCGACCACATCATGGAACTCTTTGATAAAATAGGATGGGAAAGTTGCATCCGATATGATATAATCCTTTCCAGAATGAACAACAACATTATCCAAGTGTTTAACTCCTTCTTTTACAAGCCTGTATCTGACTGCAGAAGGAAAACTTGACTTGTCCTCCTGGAGAAAAAAAATATGGAGCGTTTCGCATTTCGACGCTGCAAACTCGATTAGGTACTGATGCCCAAAAGTAAACGGATTGCAATTTACTATGACAGCTCCTGCTTTCTTGCCCCCTGTATCAGGGATAACTTCTTCTTTCTCTTGGATGATTTGTTTCAGGTAGTTTTTAATCCCCGCCGGGCGGTTTTCCATTAGAACGACCTTTGAAGGAACTTCGGCGACTGGATAAAACCCCAAGTCAGAGAATATGCTCTTGTTTTTCGGCTTTGTATAGATAAAAAGATGCGTGTTTCCTCTTGAATAGGCCTCATGGACAAGATGGGTGACAAGTTTTGCTGACAGCCCCATGTTCTGATATTCCTCATCCACAGCAATGCATTTTAGAATTCTACCGCCAAGGGAACCTGTAGCCACGATCTTTTGACCATCAAATATAGCAATTGTATATTCAACATCCGCATCCAGAGATAAATTCTGCTTTTTGAGAAATCCCTTCAACTGACCCCTTTCTGCGTTTGATTTAAGGGTTAGAATCTTTTCAGTCAATTTGACATAACACATTGCATGTTCACCTTTTTTATGTTAGATTGCAACTAACTTCGCAATTCCAGTCGACTCGGCTACCATTTTCACAGCATTAGCGACAACCTGGCTCACTCTCTTATCAAAAGCATCCGGTATAATATAGTTTTCGTTAAGTTCTTTATCGGTAACAAGATCAGCAATTGCTCTTGCCGCCGCTAACTTCATTTCATCCGTAATATCTTGGGCTCTCACTTCCAACGCACCTTTAAAGATCCCTGGAAAAACCAACAAATTATTGATTTGATTAGGGAAATCCGAACGACCGGTTGCAATGATTCTTGCGCTGCCAGCTTTCGCATCATCCGGCATTATCTCTGGAGCTGGGTTTGCCAGCGCAAAAATAATATTATTTTGATTCATCGTATGTACCATTTCTTTAGTTAAAACATTTTCTACCGAAACACCGATAAACACATCTTTATTTTTGATAATGTCTTGAAGGTTGCCTGTTTCAAATTCCTGATTAGTCAATTTAGCTATTTCCTTTTGGGCATCATTAATCGTTGGATCTCCTGCAACAATAGCTCCGTTGATATCACATAATACGATATGCTCTGCCCCTGCAGCCAAAAGGATTCTGGCAATCGCAATGCCTGAGGCGCCTGCGCCGTTTATCACAATCTTAAGTTCTTTTAAAGTCTTATTAAGAAATTTAACGGCATTATATAATCCTGCTAACACAGCAACTGCTGTTCCATGCTGGTCATCATGGTAAACGGGGATATCCAATGTTTCTTTTAATTGTTTTTCAATATAAAAACATTCCGGTGCTTTAATATCCTCAAGATGGATTCCGCCGAACCCTGAAGCAATCATTTGGATGGTTTTAACAATTTCATCAGGATCATTACTGTCTAAACAGATTGGAAAGGCATTCACATTACCAAATTCCTTGAGGAGCAATGCTTTCCCTTCCAGTACGGGTAAGCCTGCAAGCGGACTGATACTTCCCAGACCTAAAACAGCCGTACCATTGGTGATCATAGCAATGGTTGTTCCTTTGATGGTATAATCATAAGCGTTATTCTTATCTTTATTAATCTCTTTGCAAGCTTCGGCTACTCCTGGAGTATAAATGAGAGATAAGTCTTCCTTACTTTTTAACTCTATTTTTGCGTTAATCTCTAATTTTCCGTTATATTCCCTATGCAATTGCAAGGACTTTTCTTTAAGATTCAATATACTTACCTCCATCTAAAGTTTTGTAGATTAATTTTGAGTTATCTTTTGACATATCGGCATTCAGAACAGCCTTTCCGCTGCCGGCTACAAAATGATCATATTATAATTTTTGTAATAAAAAAAATATTGGAAATTTATATAAGTTCATTAAAAAAATTTATGGTAAATACCTTTTTTAATCTTTATAAAAGACAAAAAAACTTTAGGGATTCCCCCTAAAGCTTTCTAGGCACCTATTAGTTTGAATATATTTTTCATTAATATTAAACTGCTACTAAAGCAGGAGATTGTTCATTTAAATAAATAATCTCTGAAAGAATTTTAAAACCCTTAACATCCTGTAATGCTTCTCTTGCTTCCTTTTCGCTATCAAACTCATACATTGTAATGCCTTTTTCGTTTGAATAAACAGTTATAATCCACATTGAAATCCCCTCCATGAAATCGGTCCTTTTATGATGAAAATCTTTAATATAAGCATATTATAATTTTTGTAATAAAAAAAATATCAATAATTTATAAAAGTCTATTGAAAATTTTTATGATAATATGGGAATCTATCAATTTGGTCGGCTAGAAAAAAAAGAAAAGAAGACTAAAAACTAATTAGCTTCTTTTCTTAGAGTTCCATATTAGTAAAATATTAATATTAGAGATTGGATGATGCTGAGTAGGTATTCAAAGGCTGAGTTCCATTGATTTCTTCCAGGCTTCGCTTGGAAGTACGTGGTCCAAAGAAGATTGCTACTGCTGTTGCAGCCCAAACAACTGAAATTAGAATAAATACATTAAAGTATCCGAATCCTGTGTAAACAAAACTAATAATAAATGGCCCGATTACATTGGAAGCTCGACCGATTCCGTAAGTTAAACCTTGTCCAAAGGAACGTACTTCTGTTCCATAAAGTTCTGATGTATACGTATAAAGATTAGATGAGAAGGTTCTTTCGATATAATTAATAAGGAAGCCGAATACAACAATCATCGTCGGATTTAGTGTTGCTCCGAATAAAAATACTGCAATTGCAATGAAGAAACAGGAGACAATAATATTTGTTTTTCTCTCGAATCGGTCTGAAATCATTGCACCGGTTAAGGAGCCTAATGGAGCGCCTAAAGTAATTAAAGTACTGTAAAGTAAAGAGTGGGAAATTCCAATACCTTGTTTTACTAATAATGTAGGAACCCAGGACCCAAAGCCATAAAAGGCTATGGTTTGAAGGATCCAGACGCAAATAAGAATAATCGTACGTTTAAGGTAAATCCCTTTGAAAATATCTGACATTCTCCCTGTAGTTACTGGAGCAATCATTACTTCAGGCTCCGGTTTAGCAAGGGGCCCTTTTTCATATGCCACGATTTTTTCTATTTGTTCCAAGGTTTCTTTTGCTTTACTTACTTGTCCTTTCATTTCATACCAACGAGGTAATTCAAACAATTTAACAATTCCGAATAACGCAAAGATCCCCAGTGCTCCCCATACAAACACGAGTCTCCATCCATAATCTGCGATAGGTATTATCCAAGTGGAAACATAACCAGTGATCGGAATACCCGTAATTCCAATCGCAACAGCCAGGCCTTGATATTTACCGCGAACAGCTTTTGGAAAGAATTCGATAATATACGTATTCGCATTAACTAATAAAGACGAAGATGCCATCCCTGTTACAAATCGGAAGATTGCAAGTGACCAAATATCCCACGAAAGCGCATTCAAAGCAGAGAATAAAGATAACAGTACAAGTGAAATAATTATCGATTTCTTTCTTCCTGCCTTATCGCCAAGCCATCCCCCTGCAGTGGCTCCTATAAACATTCCGAGAAAGGCACTGGAGTTAATAATTGCGATAGTATTTAAAGGTAAATGCCATTTTCTCACTAATGCAGGTGCAGCGTATGAAAACGTATTCAAATCTGCGAATTCAAAAAAGTATGCAACAGCTAAAGCAATAATTATTTTCTTGTGAACAGAAGAAATAGGTAACCGATCCATTCGATTTGCTATATTAAGTCCCGATTTATACATGACAATTCCTCCCCTTTTGTCTCATGTTTTTTTCATTCCTCCCCTTTCTGTCATTGTCATTGACATGTCTATCAAAGTTGTTAAATAAAAATTATCATAATTCAAAAAATAAAAAAAATATCGATTATTTATTAACATCCATAAAATCTCTTTATGATAAAGAAAGATTGGAGAAATTTAAAAATTATTTTATCGCTTTTTATTTATTTTAGAGGAATAAACAGTATACTACTAATTGTTTATGTATAAAAAAGTAAAATGTAATTTTATATTTTCATATTTATATTTTTAGTATAGTATTAATCATTGAAATAATTTGTATATTTACAAAATATAATTTATGGTTAAGGAGGTAAGTGCTGCAATGGATGAAAAAGATTGGGTTATTCTCCAAACCATCTTTCAGGAGAGAAATATTTCTAAAGCCGCAGAAAAACTGTATATTTCTCAACCGGCATTAACCTATCGCTTACAGCAATTAGAAAGAGAATTTGATACAATGATTGTTGCGAGAGGAAAAAGAGGTGTAGAATTCACGGCACAAGGTGAATATATAGCCCAATATGCAAGAAATATGATTTTGCAGCTTCGAAACACGAAAGAATTTGTACAGAACATGGATAAGGAAATCAGAGGGGTATTAAGAATTGGAGTTTCCGGTATTTTTGCAAGATACGAACTTCCAGCCATATTAAAAGAATTCATTAATCATTATCCAAATGTTGAAGTTAACGTTAAAACTGGTTGGAGTGCTGAAATAAACCATCTGCTTCATAAAGAAGAGGTTCATGTTGGTATTGTCCGCGGAAATTATATCTGGCAGGAAGAAAAATATTTATTTCGTGAAGAGCCTATGTTAATAGTATCGCAAAAACAAATAAAAAATATAAAGGAATTACCTAGCCTGCCCAGAGTTAATTATGAAACGGACCAAACCCAAAAAACATTAATTGATAATTGGTGGCAGGAGACATTTGACCAGCCTCCTACCGTCACAATGGAGGTAGACCGCATCGATACTTGTAAAGAAATGGTTCTTATGGGTTTAGGGTATGCCATTCTTCCATCAATTTGCTTAAAAAAAGAAGACGATGTTCACAAAATAATATTAACCAAGAAGAATAGAGAGCCTTTAAAAAGAAATACATGGCTGCTGTACCGGGAAAGGTCACTTTCACTGTCGGCTGTTCACGCATTTGTCGACTTTTTAAAAGAGTACGATAATATAAAATAGATGCTAAAGATCTTATAAGGCAAAAATTTGCAAAAATTTCAATAACCTTTTAGAAGGATTAAGAAAGAGAGTTGAGGTGGGATTGTACGACTATAAGTAGGTTCCACCCTAATTTTCACTCACGAAAGACTGTGTTAGACTGAAATGAAAAACCGTTTTAGACTGATACATAAAACCGTTCGACCTCTTACGTAATTATTATTAAGGAAGGGGTTTTTTATTTTGCGTCAAGGTCAAATGAGACGTGTTAAACGTGAAACGAAATCAGTCAATGTTGGAGGATATTCTTATTCCATTTCAGAGATGTACTGGTCGAAATCCGTTTGGGAATAAGTGCAAACACTTATTCGATATTGTTTCAGGAATCTTATTTTGGCGGGACCGCCTGGGAATCGAACCCAGCAGCGACTACACGAGCCGCTCAAGCAGTTTTGAAGACTGTGGAGGACACCAGTACCCCATTCAGCCCCATTTTGACAGCAAGATTATTATACTAATAAAAGCAACGTGGTTACAATACTTTTCACATAATTGTAATTTTACTTTCTATTGCTTGTTTTATTTGCCAAAAACAGACTATAATAAGATGAAAAAATGTTTTTGTAGGTGAATGTGAATGCTTCATGGTTGGTTTTTGTGGTTTATCCTATTTTGGATTTTAATATTGGTTTATTCTTTCGCGGTTGGCGGGTACTTTATGTTCCGAAAGTTTTTGAAAAAAATGCCAAAAGCCGACGGCAAATCGGTAATGGATTGGGAAGAACATTATGTGAATGAATCACGACATCTGTGGAGCGATCAGGAAAAAGCTCTACTGGAAGATTTAGTCAGCCCCGTTCCGGAACTTTTCCGTGATGTTGCCAGGCATAAGATTGCCGGGAAAATTGGTGAGATTGCGCTTAAAGAAAATGCTCCAAAAATAACCGAAGAATTGGTGATTCGCGGTTATATTCAGGCAACACCAAAAAGAGATCATAAATTTTTACGTAAAAAGCTGTTTGAAAATAGAATTGACGTCGCACCCTATGAACACCTTTTCTAAAACCGTCCGGTATCATGGACGGTTTTATTTTTCAAAAAAATTATAAAAAACACTGGTCCTCAGAGGAGAACCAGTGTTACCGGCCAAACCATTTTAATGTTTCACCCCATGCAGCTGATTAAAGAGCCTTTTGTAATCTCTAAACATCGCCACGCGCCATGGCACGATCATGCTGAAGGCAAGCAGGAAGAACATTCCGCCTAATTGGGTGTAGACGATCGTTGTACTTAAAACTGCCTTCATAATGATCCTGACAATCAATAGTCCAATTAGGATAAAGATAAAAGCCTTGGAACGCTTCAAATAAATATCATTATCGCGAATCTCAAACTTTGAAGTTTTAATAAGTAAAATGGAAAAAAGCATCCCAACTATTATAGCTTCGACAGTTTCCAATGTCGTTAGGCGAAATTGCGGCCATATATACATTAAGGCACCTGTACTCATGAAAAACGGCGGTAAAATGATTTTTCTCGCATTAGTAGGTTTTTTTGCCGCTTTTAAACGGATGAACAAGACGAAAACGGCCATGAAAGCCGCGCCAATCGAAGAAGCAACAACCATGTTCATTGGTACTCATTCCTTATCTAATTATTTTCATACTCATTATATATCAAACCATAGAAATAAGAAAAAAATATCTACATATTATTTATCTTAATTTTGTTACCAAAAATGAATAACTAAAAGCAATACAACCAAAAAAAGGTAAAAACAAAAACCATTTCAGGAGTCCCGTAAATGGTTACTATTTTAACGCTCTATTGATGGCATCAAGAACCCGGCAATCATCAAAGGGTTTCACAATAAAGTCTTTAGCACCGGATTCAATCGCTTCAACGATAATTTTTTGCTGTCCCATGGCCGAGCACATAATAATTTTCGCATTCGGAAATTCATTGCGAATGATCCTTACCGCTTCAAGACCGCCCATTTCCGGCATTGTAATATCCATGGTCACAAGGTCAGGCTTTAATTCCCGATAAAGCTGAATGGCCAATTTCCCGTTTTCCGCTTCCCCTACGACCACATGGTCAGCTTTATTTAAAATACTGTTCAATGTTACTCTCATTAATTTTTTATCATCAACAATTAATATTCTTGCCAACACATCTCCCCCAGGAACCACCAAAGATACCAAGCCATCTGAATCTAGCATCCTCGAAATCAAAGAATCCATATTAGACTATTCAAATAAAATATAAAAAATCTTAGCAAGATTATCAAATCATTTCCAGAAGAAATTAAAATCCTGAGAAGTTACCAAACAATCCTTGGAAAATGGTTATTATTTTGGTCATCCAATCGAAAAAGAGCACAATCCCCATTACAATCATAATGTATCCGCCAATTTTTACAATCTTTCCGCTATGCTTCCGAATCCATTTCATCCGCCCAACAAAGAAAGATAAGATAAGAAATGGCACAGCAAAGCCAAGCGAATAAGCAATCATGTATAAAACGCCTGAACCGGGATTTGATGCTGCAAGTAGAATAACAGAAGAAAGAATCGGACCAGTACAGGGTGTCCAGCCGGCAGCAAATGCCATCCCGATAAGGATTGAACCAACATAGCCGGAAGGGCGATTTTTAAATTCGAAACGACGGTCCTTCATCATAAATTCCGGATTTAATATCCCTACAATCATTAGACCAAAGAAAACGATAAATATTCCGCCAAGCTGACGAATCAATGTTTGATATTCAAGGAAAAAGCGTCCAATAAAGGAAGTGCCAAAACCGATTGCAATAAAAATGATGGAAAACCCTAATAGGAAAAATAAGGTATGAAAAAGGCTCCTCTTTTGCAGCATCGCATTTTCACTTTTTAATTCCCCTACTGACATTCCAGTGATATAGGATAAAAAGGCAGGATATAGAGGCAGGCAGCATGGTGAGATGAAACTTAAAAATCCTGCTCCTACTGCTAAAAATAGATTTACGTCATGCATATTAACACTCCCACTATAGTCGATACTCATTCATTCTAACAAAACTTTTAAACAAAAGATAATGGTTATCATGAATATTTTGTGTCTCCATCTATATTTCATATCCATTTCATAAATATATTAAGATTTCAAAGATTCACCTTGATTAATGGATATTATTTTACATATCACCTTTGAATTTATTCCCATCATAGGTTATACTAGTAAAACGAAATGATAGTTTCTGTAAATTATATTTTGCCGCCAATTTTAGGAGATTCTCCGGAAAGGACATCAGCCGTGATCAAACAAGATTTAATCACATTAATTGAAAAAAAGCGGGCTGAATTAATTCAAGTCGCGATCACTAACGGCTTAAGTTCCTCCGTTGCGATACGCCACAGTCAGGAGCTTGACAATCTATTAAATGAATATAATCGAATTTACATAAAAAAAAATTCATACTGCTAGCTATTAAAAGCCCGGTTAAAAACCGGGCTCTTTCTTTTTAATTCAAAACGTCCTCTAATCGTTCAACGGCACCATTCTGCAAAAGGAACATTTTATGATATAACCCGCCAAGTGTGAGAAGTTCTTGATGTGTTCCTCGTTCGACAATTTCACCATCGTGAAGAACGAGAATTAAATCGGCATCCTGTATCGTTGATAATCGATGGGCAATCGCAATTGTCGTCCGTCCTTTACGCATCTTGGCTAATGCGATTTGGATAGCTTCTTCTGTTTCGGTGTCAATATTGGCTGTTGCTTCATCAAGAACAAGGATTTTCGGTTTGGCTGCAATCGTCCTTGCAAAAGCGATTAATTGCCTTTGTCCGCTTGAAAACGATGCCCCCCTTTCCACTACCCGATGCTGATACCGATCTTCCAATTTTTCAATAAAGGAATGGGCTTGAACAAACGCAGCTGCTTTTTCTACCTCTTCGTCCGTTAACCCTAAATTATGGAGACGAATATTCTCCTTCACCGTACCATAGAACAAAAAAGGATCCTGTAAAACGAGACCCATCTTGTCTCTAAGCTCATTTTTAGAGTAGCTCCGAATCGATTCACCGTCAATTAATATTTCCCCGCGCTCAAATTCATAAAACCGCATCAATAAATTAATAATCGAGCTTTTTCCACTGCCGGTATGGCCTACTAGTGCCACCGTTTCCCCAGGGTTGGCTGTAAAGGATATATGTTTTAGAACATCACGCTTTCCATCGTAAGAAAAGCTTAAATTCTTAAAAACAATTTTTCCTTTTTCGATTGATTTCGTTTTTTCTGCATTTTGCGATGGTTCCAATTCTCGCTCATCTAACAGTTTAAAAACTCTTGATCCTGCAACAATGGCTTGTTGGTACAAAGATAACCTCATCATCATCTGATTAACAGGTTCAAAAAAGCGATCTAAATAATTGAAAAAGGCGTATAATACTCCAATTTGGACTGTGTGCTGAAATGAAGTAATTCCGAAATAGCTGATAACGATGATTAAACCGATAAGATAAATTAAATCAATCGCAGGCCTTAATAACAGGCTATCGATTTTAATATTTCTCATTCCTGCTTTAAAATGCTGATCATTGATCTCACCGAACTCGCTGCACAGGCGTTTTTCCTGACGAAACACCTGGATGATTGCCATCCCCTGCAAGGATTCACTTAACTTTGCATTTAACTGGCTTAATCTTTCACGCATATCAGAATAAAAGCGCGAACTTAATTTTCTGTACAAGTTTATAACAAACAATAGAATCGGAATGATAATCACGCATAACAACGCAAGTTTCACATTCAAAATAAACATAGCGATGAATATCCCTGTTAGTAAAAAACCACTTTGGATAAATGTCGCTAAAACGGTTACAAACATTTCTTTAATGGCTTCAGTATCATTCGTAACCCTGGAAACAATGCTCCCGGCAGGTGTAGTGTCAAAATACTTAAGACCTAATGACTGAACCTTTGAAAAAACATCAATACGAAGCTGTTGAATGATCTTTAAGGCAATCTCCTGAAATTTCACCAACTGAAAAAACATGATGACGGATTTAGCAATTTGAATCCCCATATAAACGGATCCCAAGATTAGCAAAGGCTGAAATGCAATCTTCCCGGGTGTTAAATAATCATCGATAAAGTTTTTGACTAAAAGCGGCCCAACGATGTCTCCCACCGTTGTCAAAAGCAGCAGACTGAAGGCCAAGGTTAATGAATTTTTATATGGCTTTGTATATGAAAGAAGGCGATATAAAACCCTTCGTTGCTCCTTCTCTGTCAACAATTCAGTCTTTTCCATGTTAACGTCCTCCATGCTCTACCAACTCTTCTAACTGCTGTCGCAAATACATCTCCTTGTACCACCCGTCACGATCCATCAGAACTTCATGTGTACCTCTTTCGATAATGTTCCCGTCATCTATCACAAGAATCAGTGTCGCGTGTTGAATGGCACTTAATCGGTGCGAAGTAATAATCGTTGTCTTCCCTTCCCGTTCCTGCCTGAGGGACGAAAGGATCGCTTCTTCCGTTTTGGCATCTACTGCGGATAAGGAATCATCAAGGACCAAAACTTCCGGAGTCATCAGTAAGGCACGGGAAATTGAAATTCGTTGTTTCTGTCCACCCGATAATGAGACACCCCGTTCGCCAACCATCGTCTGATAGCCGTCAGTAAATTGAAGTATATCCTGATGGATACTTGCCAATTTGGCAGCACCTTCAATTTCCTCCGGTTTTGCCTGCGGATTTGTAAACGCAATATTCTCAGCTACCGTTGCTGAGAATAAAAAATGATCCTGTGGAACATAGCCAATGGCTTCACGTAATTTTTCAAGCTTGTATTCCTGAATGGCTTTCCCGCCAAAAATGATTTCCCCTTTATAGCTTTCATACTCACGAATAAGAAGTTTTAAAAGAGTAGTCTTACCTGCTCCGGTTTTGCCTACGATGCCAAGTGTTTCTCCTGATTTTAATGAAAATGATATATCCTTCAAAATCGGCTCTGTTTCTCCAGGGTAGGTAAATTCAGTAATCTTAAATTCGATATCACCGCTTGGTACGATATCTAATGCCTTTTCATCGTCGGTTATTGCAATTGCTTCGCCTAGTAGAGAGGTAACTCGTTCATAGGAAGCGCGGCCGCGCTCGACAATGTTAAACAACCAGCCAAATGCCAGCATCGGCCAAATCAGTAATCCTAAATAAGTGGTAAATGAGATTAATTGGCCAATCGTTAATTCGCCTGACAACACATATTTTGCTCCGAATACGATTGATAAGAAAAAGGAAATTCCAACAATGATAGAAATGGTCGGGTCATAAAGAGAATCAATTTTGGCCACTGTGATATTTTTTCGAACAACATCCTCTGATTGCTTTCGGAAGTCTTCAATATCTTCCTGTTCCTGGCCGAACGTTTTGATGACTTTTATACCAGTTATACTTTCTTGTGTTTTATCATTTAAAGAAGAAAATGCTTCCTGTGCCTTATGGAAGGTTCGATGCAGCATTGTCCCAAACCAACTTGTCAATAATGCCATAAATGGCATCGGAATCAAACATATTAGGGTCAATTTCCAGCTGATTGTGAACGCCATTGTGAGTATGACAAAGCCTCCAGTGGAGAGAGAATCCACAAAGGTTAACACCCCTGCCCCGGCAGTTTGCTGGATGGCCTGTATGTCATTTGTTGCATGGGCCATGAGGTCGCCAATGCGTCGTTTTTGGTAGAATGCCGGTGACATATTTGTGAAATGCCGGTATAAACGATTTCTTAATATCTTACTAAGCTTTACCGAAGAACCAAAAATCATGATTCGCCAATAATATCTTAGGATATAGGTGACTAGACCCACAACTGCAAGGACAATTACCCATTTCACAATGATCCCTTTTGTCATCGTTCCATTTTTTATATGATCCGCAATGATACCAATTACTTTAGGCGGCACCAGCTGCAGCAGTGCCACAAACAACAGAAGAAGAATTCCGGATATGTATGCTTTTCTCTCTTGTTTAAAAAACCAGCCTAATTCTAAAAAAACCTTCATGTCACACCCCCGAATGCTACCATTATCTAATTTTTCTAAAAAAAACCAAATCAGCGTAGAGGTTTTATTTTAACAAAAATTCTTAAAATAATAAATATTTTGAAACACCATTTAATTTAAAAATACAGCCACAGCTTGAAGTCTAAAGTCTTATCTTTTGATAATCATTTAAATATTCCTATAATAGGATAAATTGTAAATATTTAAGGAACAAAAAAGATAAGGCTCAGAATGAACCCTATCTTTAACAAACTTTTATTTTAATTAGATTATTTATCGTTTTTCTAAATACCCAAATAATCTCCATCAATATATCATTGTCCATTTTAATTTCTTTAATATCCCAATAATTTTCATTTTTTCTGTGATAAGTAAATTCCCCATTAGGATACTTCATTAATGTCAAGGTTCCCTTTGGATTAATTGTATCAAGAGTTAGATAATACTTTTTTCCGTCCCAATTGGTGTAGGTTTCAAAGCCGTTGATAAATTCCGGTATTTCCTTTTTTCTTCGAATCAAAAATAATCACTCCTTAAATTAGTAGATTTTTAATATTCATTCTTCACGGAATTCTTAAATTCCTGCAATTTTATTTTCTTTCATGGTCTTAGGTGAGTATCCTCTGGTTAGACAATAATATAGATACTCTTGCAAAGTTTCATTTAAATACAAAAAACCACTCCTTCCGATTTATCTTTCAACGGAAAAAGTGGTTTTATAAGTTAATTAGAAGATTAGCAATTATTGAATAAATTTTGAGGAAGGATTAAGTCAATAAGCTTTTTACCTTTCCTCCTTCATCTATTAATAGCCATTACCATCTGTTAGCCCTTACATATCAAGGGTTTTACTTACCGCCTTGTTTATTCATGGCGTTCATCATTTGGTTAATCTTCTTCTGAGAAGGCTTCATACCCATTTGCATCATCATCATTTTTAACATTTGTTCATTGATTGGTGGATTTTTCTTTAAATAGCTCATCATATATTTACGAGCAATGAAAAATCCTAGTGCTACACCAGCTGCTAAGCATAGTATACCTACTAGAATGTACATTCCCATTAAACTTCCTCCTTCATGTTGTCTACCATACAGTGTACTAAATAAAATGGGAATACACAATATCTACTCAGCTTTAAATTAGACAAATTTACGTTCTTTTATTGGCTTTAACCACCCAAACCGCTGATGTTCGAAATCTATGGCTAAAAAAGAAGATTCGCACTTTCTCAATACTTCAAAAAATGCCGTTTCTGCTTCGTAGCTTCCGCTTGCGTCTACTGTAATTAATTCTTGATAAACTTCCAGCTTTGCTGTACTTAGCTTTCCGCTTAATTCTATTGAGTAGGAACCATGCTCAGCACGATAGCCTTTAATTTTTCCCAGTTGCTTTTGAATAAGCTGATGGATTTTTAAAACTTCCAGGGTTTTTGTTATATAGTTAATTTGTTTTTTCGTTATAAATTTAAGCTCGCCGTTTGCTTTTTCATGTTCCTGAAAAAGTCGAAAAAACATGCGCTCTCTTCCGAAGTAATGGGCGGCAAATTCATCTTCTATTAAATATAGCTGATATTTTCTCACACCGTTCTCTCCTTCGTTGAAACCCTTTTTCCTATTATAAAAAAACATATTCAAAACATTTGTCTTTCGGCGGCAAAAACTTTCACTATTTTTGTCGATAGTACGGTAACTATTAAAAAGTATTTATCCTTGTCAATACTTAATAGCTATTTAAAGCAAAAAAACCAATTAAATTATAACGATAAAAAAAGTATAAACTTGTGAAAGTTTATACCTTCCTATTAGCCAAAAAAAGAGAACGACTCATTAGCCGTTCCCCCGTTTAACTTTATTTATATTATAAAAGAGCTTTTACGCGATCAACAACGTTAGCAACGCTAAAGCCGTATTCTTCCATAATCTTCTCACCTGGTGCAGAGGCTCCGAATTTGTCTATGGCCAATACGTCACCTTCATCGCCGGTATATTTATGCCAGCCAAAGGAAGAACCTACTTCAATACCAAGGCGTTTCTTCACATTTTTAGGAAGAACAGAATCTTTATACTCTTTTGCTTGTGCCTCGAAGCGATCCCATGAAGGCATACTGACAACAGAAACTTCAATGCCTTCGCTTGCCAGTGCTTTTTGTGCTTCAACCGCAAGACCTACTTCTGAACCAGTGGCAAGGATTAATGCATCAGGAGTTTCTTTTTCAGCAGCAGAAATGACATAGGCTCCTTTTGAAACCCCTTCGTAAGCATTTGTATCAGTTCCTTTAATTGTCGGTAAATCTTGACGAGTCAACACGAGAGCTGTTGGCTTGTTTTTTGACTCTACAGCAAGCTTCCAAGCAGCTGCTGTTTCATTTCCATCTGCCGGACGGATAATAGATAGATTCGGCATTGCTCTTAATGCAGCAAGCTGTTCGATTGGTTCATGTGTTGGTCCATCTTCACCAACTGCAATACTATCATGGGTAAATACATAGGTTACAGGTAATCCCATTAATGCTGCAAGACGGATTGCCGGGCGTAAATAATCAGAGAAAACAAAGAATGTTCCTCCAAAAACCTGTACTCCACCGTGAAGTGCCATACCATTCAAAGCAGCACCCATCGCAAATTCACGGACACCAAACCAAAAGTTACGACCTTCGTATGCACCTGGCATATAGTCTTCTGAGCCTTTGATCATGGTTTTATTCGAACCTGCAAGGTCCGCAGATCCACCAATAAAGGTTGGTAAATTCTTCGCAATTGCATTTAGTACTTCTCCTGAAGATGCACGGCTTGCAAGACTCTTTCCTTCACTGTAAACAGGAATATCTTTGTCCCATCCCTTTGGCAATTCTTTATTCAATGCCTGTTCAAGCTGAGTGGCTAATTCAGGATACTCTTTTTTATACTGTGCAAACAGGTCGTTCCATTCTTTTTCCTTTTTCTCGCCATTTTCTACAATAAGTTTTTGGAAGTTTTCATAAACTTCTTGCGGTACATAGAAATCTTCTTCAAATGTCCATTTATACGCTTCTTTAGTAAGTTTTAACTCTTTTGCTCCAAGCGGAGAGCCATGAACACCGGATGTACCGGCACGATTTGGTGAACCGTAACCAATGATTGTACGAACTTCAATCATGGTCGGTCTGTTTAAATCATTTCGAGCTTCTTCAAGTGCTTTTGCAATTTCCTCAAGGTTATTCCCATCCTCAACACGAAGATATTGCCAACCATATGCTGTAAAACGATCTTTAACACTTTCAGAAAAAGATTTATTTAAATCACCATCAAGAGAAATATCATTTGAATCGTATAATACAACTAAACGTCCTAATTTCAAGTGTCCTGCAAGAGAAGCAGCTTCAGCAGAAACACCTTCCATTAAATCGCCATCACCACAAATACTATATGTATAATGGTTCACAAGTTCAAATTTATCTTTATTATAAACTGATGCCACATGGCGTTCTGCCATTGCCATACCAACGGCCATTGCGATTCCTTGACCAAGAGGACCTGTTGTCGCTTCAACACCTTCAGTATGTCCATACTCTGGATGTCCCGGTGTTTTACTTCCCCATTGACGGAATTGCTTTAAATCTTCCATTGTTACATTGTAGCCGGATAAATGAAGCATGCTGTATAGCAACGCAGAACCATGCCCTGCAGATAAGACAAAACGGTCACGGTTAAACCAATGGGGATTTTTTGGATTTTGATTCATAAAACGAGTCCATAACGTATACGTCATTGGTGCTGCACCCATCGGCATACCCGGATGCCCGGAATTTGCTTTTTCGATTGCATCAATGGAAAGCGTTCTAATGGAGGTTACGCATAAATCATCAACAGTATTAAACATTAGTTACATCCTTTCTTGTTTCACTAGGATAATAAGTACATCCTTAATATTATAGTGCTCTGGATTTTTATTCAAGAAATTGGACTAAAATATGTAACAAAATTCAGTTTGTTTTATATTTTTACATAGAAACGACCTCTTTATGTAAAAAAGGAATACAAAAATTGTATTCCTTTGCAATTAATGAAGAGTATTTTTTTTCCTTGCTTTTATTTTTTCCGGTGTTACATCATTTCCTTCAGGGTCAATAATCTTTGTATGTGTTAATGTATCCAGCATAGCAGAACGGAATGTTGTTAAATACTCACTTCTTAATTTTGTTTGTTCTTTCGCCTCAGATTCTGATAATCCAGATGCTTTTGCTTTTTTTGCCAGCTCATTGATACGAGCCATTTTTTCTTTTGAGAGCATTCAAGGATCTTCCCTTCGGTAAAATATCAGTTCATGACATCTGATTTTACTAAATAAAAGGCCTTCTGACAAGGTAAAAGGCCTACACTTCTTGTGAATCAATATAATCCTGGTATCTTCTATGTACAGTTGCTTTCGATATGCTATAGCCAAAACCTCTTAAAATAGCTGCAATTTCAGAAAAGGTCAACTTATTTTTTCTTAAACGGACAATCTCTTCAATTGGGACTTCAATTTTTTCTCGACCGGAACTCTCACCAAGATTTTTTAAATTTTTCTCAGGCTTATATCCTTGATTAACCGCCCGTTTCATTCCGCGCTTAATTTTTATATTATGGAGTTTGCGCTGATATTCTTCGACCATACCTACAATTTGTAAAACCATTGAATCAGATTCAGATAACTGCAATTCACCATTATGTGAAATACTATAAAGCTTTATTCCCTCTTTTAATATGACGTGCAAAAGAGCAATCTTTGCATTTCCTCTTCCGAGCCTGGTTTCATCCTGAATTAAAACAGTTTGTATGTGCCGATTTTTTATTTCCTCTAATAATTGAAGTATTCCATCCCGTTCGAGATCATACCCGCTAGCTTGCTCCTTTATAATCGAAGTGACTTCGAATTGATATTGTTTTGCCAGCTGGGTCAGTTCTTCCTCTTGACGATTTAAAGAAGTTTCCTGAGTTTCTTTCGTTGTACTGACCCGGCAGTATATAATTGCCTTCATAAAAAATCAATCTCACTTTCTATTCCCCAGCGGCACTGGCAAACTCCGTAGCAGTTGATGCTTTTTTTGGCACTGGGATGACTATTTCTTCACCTGGAAAAATATGATCATCTTCTATTTTATTATGACTTTTAACCCAATTAACGAATTCTTCGTTTGATAGAGAATGCTGCCCGGAAAATTGATCAGAAATTTTCCAGAGCGAATCTCCTTCCGAAACGGTAAGCTTTACAAACTTATCTTGGTCATCGGATTTAAAATGGCAGGATATCATCATTGCAACTGAACAGCTTAAAACGAAAAGTATAATAGCATAAGAGTATTGGTTCCACAATTTTCTCATAATTAACACCTCGTAAAGGAATATATGTTCGCTTTTGTTGAATTAATTATAATACGAACATCCGTTTGATGTCAATAAAAATTCGAACTTATGTTTGTATAAAATTGGAGAACATGTTATAATTAAGACAACATTAACCAGAGCGAGGTGTAACTTTTCATGGCAAAAATATCAAAACGGCAACAGGATATTCTTGATTTTATAAAAGGAGAAGTAAAGAGTAAGGGATATCCTCCTTCTGTACGTGAAATTGGCGAAGCTGTTGGACTGGCATCCAGTTCAACTGTTCATGGACATTTAGCACGATTGGAAAGCAAGGGGCTTATTAGACGCGACCCTACCAAACCAAGAGCAATCGAAATACTGGAAGTCGATGAAAGTGCACACATCCCAAGAAACCATGTTGTAAATGTTCCTGTGGTGGGTAAAGTTACTGCCGGTCTTCCTATAACGGCAATTGAAAACGTTGAAGAATATTTTCCTCTTCCTGAAAGGCTGGCACCTGCAGATGAGCAGGTATTTATGCTGGAAATCATGGGTGAAAGTATGATAGAAGCAGGAATTCTTGACGGAGATTACGTGATTGTCAAACAGCAGCCAACGGCAAATAACGGTGATATTGTTGTTGCAATGACGGAAGAAGATGAAGCCACCTGTAAGCGATTCTTTAAAGAAAAAGATTATATTCGTTTGCAGCCGGAAAATTCTACAATGGAACCGATTATTTTGAGGAATGTTTCTATTTTAGGCAAAGTTATTGGTGTATATAGACATATTCATTAAAAGAAAACGAGCCGGCACAAAAGTGTGCCGGCTCATTTTCTTTGGACAATTTTTTACGATCGCTGACTTTGGCCCTTATTGTTTGGATCGAGGATAAAAATACAATTTTTCGTTGATAATTCATTTTTAAATTATAGGGGCATATTAAAAGCATAAATGTTAGCGGTTTGGGGAAGGTTATTGTTCAATATCGAGGATTCAGTCCTTACAACTTGAACCCTCGATGACATCAAGTAAGAATAACTAATGAATTAAATTATTGTAATTGATTTTGTTGGCCCATTTGTCCCATCCCCATTTGCTGATTAGATTGTTGCTGTCCTTGCTGTAAACTACTAAGTGTACTTTGCAGATGCGTTAATTGCTGTCTAACGTCACTAAATTCTTGGGCAATTTCAACATCAACCTTTTTTTCACTTCATCTTCAATTTTTTTCTTAGTGTTATTATCCATAATTACCTCCAATTTTAATTAATAGACCTCTTAAGGCCCAGATGCTCTATTGGAGATTTTCTATCCTTAAAATTTTTTATCAATAATTTTTTTTAAATTGAATAAAGTTGTAATTAGGGAAAACAGAAAGTATCCTCCTAAACACTGGCGATACTCTCACCTAAGTCGGAGAAATAAGGGCACCCGCTATCATTGACCTCATCCTTCATTTTGCGGGGATCATCTTTAACTAATTAAAAAAAAATCCGGATTGCCCATATACAAAAAAAGCCTTGAAGCATAGAGCCTCAAGACTTTTTTTATTAATACATGCTCAAATATTGTTCGCGTTCCCAAGGGTGAACGACTGTACGGAACATATCCCACTCGATTTCTTTCGCTTCTACGAAGTGTTCGAAGATGTGCTCTCCAAGACCCGAAACGATTACTTCATTAGATTTTAATTGATCTAAGGCTTGAGCGAGTGTAGCCGGAAGATCAATAATGCCTTCTTCTAATCTTTCATCCTTGCTCATCACATAGATGTTACGGTCAACTGGTGCCGGTGGAGTTAATTGGTTTTTAATGCCGTCTAAACCAGCTTTTAAAAGCACAGCCATTGCAAGGTACGGATTTGCTGAAGGGTCAACGCTACGCACTTCTACACGTGTGCTTAATCCGCGTGATGCCGGAATACGAATTAGTGGTGAACGGTTTCTTGCAGACCATGCTACGTAGCAAGGCGCTTCATAGCCAGGGACTAAACGCTTATAAGAATTCACAGTTGGGTTTGTTACCGCTGTAAAGCTTGGAGCGTGCTTTAGAATACCAGCAATGAATTGACGGGCTGTATCGCTTAACTCAAGATCGCTAGTTGGCTCGTAGAATGCATTTTTACCATTTTTGAATAAAGAAAGGTTACAGTGCATTCCGGATCCATTTACACCAAATAGTGGTTTTGGCATAAAGGTTGCATGTAAGCCATGCTTACGGGCAATCGTTTTTACAACAAGCTTGAATGTTTGAATTTGGTCACAAGCTGTTAAGGCATCTGCATATTTGAAGTCGATTTCGTGTTGGCCGGGAGCTACTTCATGGTGAGAAGCCTCAATTTCAAAGCCCATTTCTTCTAGCTCAAGAACGATATCACGACGGCAGTTTTCACCTAAATCTGTTGGTGCTAAGTCAAAATAACCGCCTTGGTCGTTTAATTCTAATGTTGGTTCACCTTTTTGATCTAATTTAAATAAGAAGAATTCAGGCTCAGGTCCTAGGTTAAAGTTTGTAAAACCAAGGTCTTCCATTTCTTTCAATACTCTTCTTAAGTTATTACGCGGATCACCTTCGAAAGGTTTTCCTTCCGGAGTGTAAATATCACAAATTAAGCGAGCTACTTTTCCTTTTTCAGCTGTCCAAGGGAAAACAACCCATGTACTAAGATCCGGATATAGTAACATATCTGACTCTTCGATTCTAACAAAACCTTCGATAGAAGAACCGTCAAACATCATTTTGTTATCTAGAGCTTTTTCTAATTGGCTGATAGGAATTTCAACATTTTTGATTGTTCCTAAAATGTCAGTGAATTGTAAACGGATAAATTTAACATTTTCTTCTTTTGCTAATCGTTGGATATCTTCCCTAGTGTATTTAGCCATTTTACTTCCTCCTACTTTAGAAAAAATTATTTTTAATGGAAAAATCGTGACATATCTCCTTGCCGCAATGTCGAACGATTTAATCTTCCAGAATGCATTAATTCATTACGTAGTAGATTTCTTAACTGGTCATCCGTTAACTCACGTTTCGCTTTTTCCGTCTGCTGCTCAAAAACATGTGTTTGTTGCTCTTTTACCAAGAATAGCTGTTTTACCCCAGCCATATTGATTCCTTGATCAATTAAGTCCTTGATTTCTAACAGTCTATCAATATCGTTCAAACTAAATAATCGCCTGTTTCCATCGGTTCTTGCCGGAGAAATCAATTGGTGTTCTTCATAATAGCGTATTTGCCTTGCGGTTAACTCAGTTAGCTGCATGACAGTTCCAATGGGAAACAGTGGCATAGAGCGGCGAATTTCCTGTCCACTCACCGATTTCTCCTCCTTTAGGTTCATTCATATTGCTATTATATTAGCTGTCAGAAAAGTTGTCAATTGAATGGAAGATTTTCTGACATGTTTTTTAGCAATAACGATTACTCATAGTATTTTTACCTAATTTAATTCAATTAATCCTTTTTCGACTAAACTGTCTAAGGCGATACATATAGCCATTTTTACATGCGCATACGTTAAACCGCCTTGAACATAGGCAACATAAGGTGGTCTAATAGGACCATCCGCAGTTAGTTCAATACTTGCACCTTGAATAAACGTCCCCGCTGCCATTATCACATCGTCTTCATAACCGGGCATATAGCTGGGATACGGTGTCACATACGAATTAATTGGGGATGCAAATTGTATTGCCTGGCAGAAAGCAATCATTTTATCACGGTCACCGAACTGAACGGCTTGAATTAAGTCCGTACGCTCCGCATCCCACTTAGGAAGTGAGTTCATTCGCAGTTTTTCAAGCATTGCAGCTGTAAAAACGGCACCTTTCAACGCCTGACCCACCACATGCGGTGCGAGAAAGAAGCCCTGGTACATTTCTTGAAGGCTATAAAGCGAAGCACCTGCTTCAGCACCGATACCCGGTGATGTCATCCGATAGGAGCAGGCCTCTACCCATTGTTTCTTACCGACAATATATCCGCCCGTTTTCGCAATGCCTCCGCCCGGATTTTTAATCAGTGATCCTGCCATTAAATCCGCTCCAACATGACAAGGCTCCAGTTCCTCCACAAATTCCCCGTAACAGTTATCAACAAATACAACGACATCTTTTTTGATTTCTTTCACATAGGAGATCATTTGCTTAATTTCAGCAATCGTAAAGGATGGTCTGGTTGCATAGCCTTTCGAACGCTGGATTCCAATCATTTTCGTGTTCGGCTTCATTTTCTTTGAAACAGTATCCCAATCAATTGTACCTTCATTCGATAGTGAGACACTATCATACGAAATGCCGAATTCTTTTAAAGAACCGACACCATTTCCCCGAATCCCGACGATTTCTTCAAGTGTATCATATGGCTTTCCCGTAATATATAGGAGTTCATCTCCCGGACGAAGGACTCCAAATAAAGCAATTGAAATCGCATGTGTCCCTGAAATGATTTGAGGGCGGACGAGTCCAGCTTCACCGCCAAAAACATCGGCATAAATTAATTCGAGCGTATCCCTTCCGTTATCATCATATCCATAGCCCGTGCTAGGAATAAAATGTGAGTCACTTACCCTTTTGTTTTGAAAACTTCGCAATACCCTGAATTGATTGGTTTCTACTCTTTCATCGATTTTTTTATGTACTTCAGTAATTTGCTTTTCTACTTCTTTAACGATTGGCTGAAGTTTTCCCCCATTTTTTAACTGTTGAAACATGATGCGCTCCATTCTAGACGTTAAATTTATTTAATTGTCCTGTTATTTGATGATCTTGAAGAGAGTATCCCCTACATAGATAGAGCTGATTTTCTTCATCAAAGGACAGCTCCCTTAAAACTGTACCATTTTTTAATTGTGAAAGCAGTTTTCCTTCTGTTGATGGAACCCGTACTTGGTAAGGAACCATCATTTCAATAGCAACATCCTCAATTTTTTTCTTTAATGCTTGACGGTCTACTTTGTCAAAAGCACTAATAAACATTGTAGGCGTATTAGCAGTCGGAACAAAGTCGGGATGCTGAAGATCTCTTTTATTATAAACCGTTAACTGCGGAATTTCCTTAATATCAAGATCCTCGAGCAGCTTATTGACCGTCTTTTCATGTTGGAAATAATCCGGGTTCGACATATCCACAACATGGAGAAGCAGGTCTGCTTCCTTTACTTCTTCCAGTGTCGAGCGGAAGGCTGCAATAAGGGTTGTAGGTAGGTCTTGAATAAAGCCTACTGTATCGGTAAGCAACGCAAGAAAACCACTTGGCAAAATTAATTTTCGTGTCATTGGGTCAAGTGTTGCGAACAATTGATTTTCTTCATACGAATCCGCTTCGGATAGCCGATTAAACAGCGTGGACTTTCCTGCATTTGTGTAGCCCACGATTGCCACCTGGAATGTTTTATTCTTCTTTCTCCGTTCCCTGTATCGGTCCCGATGCTGAACAATCACAGAAAGTTGACCCTTAATATCATCAATTCTTCGGCGAATATGGCGTCGGTCGGATTCCAATTTTGTTTCCCCCGGTCCTCTTGTACCAATCCCCGCCCCCAGGCGGGATAATGCTATACCTTGACCGGCAAGACGCGGCAATAAATATTGAAGCTGGGCTAGTTCAACCTGCAGCTTACCTTCCTTTGAACGGGCCCTTTGTGCGAATATATCTAATATAAGTTGAGTTCTGTCAATAATTCTAGCATTTATTTCAGAAGCAAGATTTCGCTTTTGGCTTGGGGAAAGCTCATCATTAAATATGACTATTTCTGCTTCCAGCTCTTCTACCAGCGCATTTAACTCTTCAACTTTACCTTTCCCTATGTAGGTAGCAGGGTGGCGTCGGTCTCGTTTTTGAATAACAGAGGCCAGTACTTCACCCTGTGCAGTTTCCGTTAACGAAACAAGCTCCTCCATCGAATAGTGAAAACGCAAATCATCTTCACCTGTTGTTTGACAGCCGACAAGGATTGCTTTTTCTGTTGTTTCTTTTTGTTCCAAAAGGTATCCTTCCTTCCTTTTTCCTCTTATTCCATCATATCAAAAAAAGATTCTATACTCTAATTTTCCCACTATTTTTTACTTTTAAAAAAATAAGTTGAAATTTTGCACTTCCATGGTAAAATCATATTGTTTGCCAGAAAAATAAATACCTTTACACGGTGTAAACCAAGATAAAGATTGAGGGGAAATCAGTTACATGACATGGGAAGTACTAAGTATGATCGGGACGATCGCTTTTGCCGTAAGTGGTGCAATTGTTGCGATGGAAGAGGAATATGATATTTTAGGCGTGTATATTTTAGGAATTGTTACTGCCTTCGGCGGAGGAGCGATTCGAAACCTTTTGATCGGCGTCCCCGTTTCAGCCCTTTGGGATCAGGGTTTATTTTTTCAAATAGCTTTGTTATCGATTACAGCTGTATTCATATTTCCAACAAATCTTTTAAAGCATTGGCAAAAATGGGGTAACCTATTTGATGCCATCGGTCTTTCTGCTTTTGCGATACAGGGTGCGATTTACGCCTCGAACATGAATCACCCAATAAGCGCTGTCATTGTTGCAGCAGTTTTAACGGGAATCGGCGGCGGTATAATTCGTGATTTATTAGCAGGCAGAAAACCAATTGTATTACGATCAGAAATTTATGCCGTTTGGGCGATTCTAGCGGGACTTATGATCGGCCTTAAAATCACAACAAATTCTTGGGAAATGTATATTTTGTTTGGTATTGTTACTATTTTACGCGTCCTTTCATACACTTTTGATTGGAAATTACCAATAAGGCGTTTGAATGAGAATTAAGAAAAGCGAAAGCGCCCGTTTAGCGGCGTATGGACTGGAGCGCTTCGACTGAGATAAAGGAAACACGGAGAGCGGGGAGCGATCCGATGTTGACTTATCGTAGGGAGAAGAGCGAAGTACACTAGCCGCTGGGCGCTGGAGCTGGACAGTTATCGAAGTTCAACGATATAAATTATATTATTATTAAAAAATCGACGGATGTATAGCATCCGTCGATTTTTTATTTTCCGCTAAACTTCATCTTCCTCAAACACCAAATCATTGCTTCGAAGTGTCATTAATTCATGCCGGTCATAGCTATTTAGCATAAGTAAGCGCATCGCCTGTGAACGGATAGATTTTTCAATAATATTTCGGACATATCTCCCGTTTGAAAAGGTCGTAGGACTTAACACTGCTTTGACCCAAATCAAATGCTCCCTTAACTTTTTTTCAGCTTCATGACTGAAGGAGTATTCCCTCTCAACCAACATCCTGCTTGCGATTTCCATTAATTGATCAATATTGTAATCAGGAAAATCAATCACTAATGGAAATCTGGAATGCAGTCCGGGGTTCAATGTCAGAAAAAAGTCCATTTCTCGGGAATACCCCGCAAGTATAAGAATAAACTCGTGCTGCTTATCCTCCATATGCTTCACAAGGGTATCAATTGCTTCTTTGCCAAAATCCTTTTCTCCGCCACGGCCTAATGAGTATGCTTCATCAATGAACAAAATCCCACCCTGCGCCTTTTTTATTAAGTCCCTTGTTTTTTGAGCCGTATGACCAATATATTCACCTACGAGGTCCGCCCGTTCCGCTTCAATTAAGTGGCCCTTGGTTAATACATTCATTTTTTGAAAAAGCTTTCCGATTAATCGTGCCACTGTTGTTTTTCCAGTTCCGGGATTGCCTTTAAACATCATATGCAGAGCTTGTTTCCTTGCCTTCAGACCGACTTCTTCCCGTTTTTTATTAACATAAATCCATGCATAAATTTCTTTTATCATTCGTTTCATTTCTTCCATGCCAACCAATGCCCCTAGATCCGTTTCGATTTCCTTTAACGCCGAATGTTCCGGGGGAATATCCTTTGGAACAACTTGAAACTCAGGCAACTCTTTTGTGAGGGTTTTTCTTTTTTGCGAGTTGAGGACGATGCTTATTTGGCCGTTACTTTTCATTCGAATTGGTTGATCCAAAGCTTTCACCTCTCATTTCTGCAAACAGGTTCCGTTAAGTAGCTATTTATGTTTCAAATCCCTGAATTATTTCCATTATCTCTATTTACGGAAAACTCTTTTTCCGACAAAAATTGACGAATCGCCTATGTTTCATCTGTCAATACAACACCAATCGACATATTACTTAGGCAAATCACAAAAAGTACGCCATTATGTCAAATTGTGCGCTTTCCCAAGAAATAATCCTTCATTCTATTTGTATTCAAGAGATAAGCAAATCATTAAAAGAATTTATTGATAATAGGCACGGTTAAACTTGTCTGTTGATTTTCCGCTCCAATTAACATAGAAGCTTAATAATCATCAATGAGCTTTAATATAGCCTTACAATAAAAAAAGCCCATTGAGTAATGGGCTCGGATTTATAAAAAATGTTTTATTGACCATCCAAGTCAAGTTGAACATTTCTTTGCGGCGCAAACGTTGAAATCGCATGCTTATAAACCAGTTGTTGTTTCCCTTCTGATTCAAAAAGCACGGTAAAATTATCAAAGCCTTTGATCTGGCCTCTTAATTGGAATCCGTTAAGCAAAAATACGGTTACGTGCGTGTTGTCTTTCCTACATTGATTTAAAAATTGATCCTGAATATTAATTGTGGTTTTCATTTGTATATCCTCCTCTTTTATCTCTACTAATATGTATTCGATTTTACTTGAAGCTTTCCTTCAACATAATGTGAAATTTCGGCGATTTTTTTTTCGAAATTCCAAGCATCTGTCATATCAAACCATTCTACATCCATTTTGTTACGAAACCAAGTTAATTGTCTTTTGGCATATCGTCTTGAATTTTGTTTTAAATTTTCGATAGCCTCGTTCATGGAAACCTTACCCTCAAGAAATTCATAAATTTCCTTGTAGCCGATCGCCTGGATGGATTGGCAATCACGCAATCCATGCTGATATAAGGCTTTCACTTCCTCTAAAAGTCCTTCTTCCAACATCAAATTGACCCTGTAATTAATCCGCTCATAAAGCTTTTCTCTTTCCATCGTTAAACCAACGAGTGCGGTTTGGTACAGTAGATCAGGCTGCTGCTCTTTTTGAAATTCACTCATGGTTTTACCTGTACAATGAAAAATTTCAAGTGCACGAATGACTCTTCTTACATTGTTCGGATGGATTTGGGAGGCACTTTCCGGATCAATGACCACTAACTCCTGATACAAGGCATCACCCCCGATACCCTTTACTTTTTCTTCAAGCATGGATCGAAAGGCTTCATCTGCAGGAGCATCTGAAAATTGATAATCATATATGACCGACTGGATGTAAAGACCTGTTCCACCTGCAATGATCGGCAGTTTTCCTTTCCCGGCAATCTCACTTATTTTGGCTCGTACAAGATGTTGAAACTCAGCTACGGAGAAGCTTTCGTCAGGTTCTTTAATATCAATCAAATGGTGAGGGATACCTTCCATCTCATTTTCTTTTATTTTCGCTGTCCCGATATCCATTTTACGATAAATCTGCATGGAGTCCCCACTGATAATTTCACCATTAAATCGCTTTGCCAAATTGATACTTAACTTTGTTTTTCCAACTGCTGTTGGTCCAATTATAACTAATACCTTTTGTTTTGAATCCAATATTTTCACACTGCCTTATTCCATTTTCAAGCAAAAGCTATTTACGCTCTCACACTTTCATCCTAACACAAATTTAAAAAGCAGTAGAACATCAAACAAGTATATACAAAAAATATCTTTTCTATGCATTTTAGTAGGATGTATTTCCATAATCCATTTTAAACCCAAATAAGCAAAATTTTTCTTACTACTTTACAAAACGATAACGTTTCATTACAATCCGGAAAAAATTTACCAACATCATTACAATAAGATAACGTTTCATTTACAAACACCCTCCTACCCCCTTATTCATGTTAGGCTTAACCGTAGCTTATCTTGTAGAAAAATAGGGGAAATAGGTGAAAAATATGTTATCTACATTTGATATTGGAATTGATTTAGGTACTGCTAATATATTAGTTTATAGTAAGAATAAAGGGATTGCACTCAACGAACCCTCCGTTGTAGCGATTGATACTGAAACAAAAAGTGTTGTCGCGGTTGGGATTGAGGCTAAAGAAATGATTGGGAAAACACCGGAAAAAATTGTGGCTATCCGCCCATTAAAAGACGGCGTTATCGCTGATTATGACGTTACAACCGATATGCTGAAGCATATTATGCGAAAAGCGTCTAAGAAAATGGGGTTTGCGATTCGCAAACCAAATGTTGTCGTTTGTACACCATCCGGCTCCACGAGTGTTGAGCGAAGAGCCATTCAAGATGCAGTTCGAAATGCAGGTGCGAAAAAAATTCATTTAATCGAGGAACCGGTAGCTGCAGCAATTGGTGCCGGACTCCCGGTTGATGAACCGGTCGCGAATGTCGTCGTGGACATTGGCGGCGGCACAACGGAAGTTGCGATCATTTCCTTCGGCGGTGTTGTTGCCTGCCATTCAATTCGAATCGGCGGTGACCGTCTTGACGAAGAAATTATCCAGCATGTCCGTAAAGAATACAATGTGTTGATCGGTGAGAGAACGGCCGAAAAAATTAAAATGGAAATCGGTTATGCGTTGATAGATCACGAGGAAATGTTTATGGATGTCCGCGGTCGCGACCTGGTGACGGGATTACCAAAAACTATTAACCTTTCATCCTATGAAGTTAGGAATGCAACGAAAGAATCATTACTGCATATTTTAGAAGCTATAAGAGCTACGCTGGAAGACTGTCCTGCGGAACTTAGCGGTGATATCGTAGACCGCGGTGTCATCCTTACCGGCGGCGGGGCATTAATGAATGGTATGGAGCAATGGCTGAGTCAGGAAATCTTTGTGCCCGTTCAGCTTGCACCAAATCCTCTTGAATCAGTAGCAATTGGTACAGGAAAAGCACTTCAATACATTAGTAAGCTAATGATGGCTTCTACCAAATAAGGAATATTTTTTATGACGGGCACATCCATTTCTGATTTCGACAATGGATGTGCCCATTTTGCAATTTCGGAGGATTCTTCCAATTCGTGCGATTAAAATAGTAAGACTTAGGTGAATTTATCCAGGAATATCGATTTAAAATTAAGATATTTACAAATTTTAAAATTTACTACAAAATTCACTAAAAAAAAGACAGCCCAAGGCTGCCTTTTTTACCGTTTTTTATTCACCTGCTACGTATGGTAATAATGCCATCGTACGTGCACGTTTAATCGCAACTGATAGTTTGCGTTGGTACTTAGCGTGTGTACCAGTTACACGACGAGGTAAAATTTTACCGCGTTCAGAGATGAATTTTTTTAGTAAATCAACATCTTTATAATCGATGTTGGTAATACCATGTGCTGTGAAGTAGCACACTTTACGGCGTTTTGCGCGTCTGCCGCCGCCTCTGCGTTCTCCCATTGCCATGATTATTTCCCTCCTTTTAATGTTTTTGTATGGTCAAATTGTCAATTATTCTGCTTCTTTAACAACAATATGGCGAATAATGTCTTCGCTGATTTTTGCAAGACGGGAGAATTCTTCTACCGCTGCAGCAGGAGCATTTGTTTTTACGATTTGGTAGTAACCATCGCGGAAATCATTGATTTCATATGCAAGACGGCGTTTACCCCAATCTTTTACTTCTGCATTCTCAGCACCATTATCGCTTAGAATCGTAGTAAAACGCTCAACAAGAGCTTTTTTTGCTTCATCTTCAATATTTGGGCGGATGATGTACATAATTTCGTACTTTCTCATCACAGTCACCTCCTTTTGGTCTATGCGGCCTGTAAATAGGCAAGGAGCAATTTATATTACTCACAAGGTATAACTATACCAGAAAAATTCAATAAAGACAAGTCCAAACCAAAATAAAAAGAACTATCGAAAGTTCTCTTTACTGTTTCACAATTTTTGAGGGATTATTAATTTTATATGCTACTGCCACATCTAATGTATATTCTTCCGGAACATCCTTCCCTTTGGTCAATTTCTTCGCTGTCACCTTTCCGTCAAACTCTAATAAATCACCTGCTGCCAGTTCAAACTTTTTTAATGTTTTACTGTGACTGCACCAGGCGTATTCAAGATTCAAAGGCGGTTCGCATAAGATTTCCACATTCTCAAGAACAACCACTTCATCATTTTCCTCGTTAAAAGGGTTATAGGTCATGGCAAACTGTTTTACTTTGGCTGTAAAATGAACTTTCTCATCAGGCAGCACCACTTTAGCAGCTTTCTCTTTCTTTGGTTTTGGCTCATTTGCTTTCTTTGGTTTAGGAGGAGCTTCCTCATTGGATTCGTTTTTAGAAACCTCTATAATCGGTTCAGCTTTTTCTACTCCTTTATTCTCTTCCTGCCAGATGCTTTCTTTCCCAAAACTTGATTGTTGCATTTCCTTTAAATAGGCAGGATGAATGCAGCTTAAATTTCCATCTTGAAATTCAATAACGAGCGTATTGAATTCTGTCTTTACACCAAAAATTTCATAGCCTTTTATCGTGACAAGTTGTTGAATCGTCTTGTCCTTGTACCAGAATTCCTTTTTCACTTCTTTTGTAGCAGATAATCCCCATTCCTTCATTTTTTCTCGATAATGCTCTTCATCTCGGAAGGTCTCGAACCCCCCTTTGGGTGGAATATATTGAATTTCTTCAATTTGCTGCTGATTTATCATTTTTTCACTTCCTATTTTGATTCAATATTGATTTGATTATATCATTTTTAAATAAAACTATTTAACCCAAAAGAAAAGCGATACCTCTTACGTATCGCTTTCATGATTTCGTTTAATCACTTTGTCGTTTTCTCAAACGGTTGAAGTAAAGGAAAATCGGAAGTGGGATCACGATAAAACCAAGACTTTTGATAATTTGATTTTTTGCACTTTCTTTCATCCGATTTTTTTCATCTTTTACTGTCTGTTCGTAATTAGCTCGCATTTCAGTTTCACTAATATTTTTATTTTCCGTTTTTCCTTGGTCATACATCTGCTTATAATCTTGAAAATTTTGATTATAACTTGGCGGACTAATTAAATCTGCTGCTGCCATAAAAATCGAAATCCCGCCTCCAATTACCATCATAAGCGTTGCAAACAAGACTAAATAGGTATAAAGATGGCGTATCACAGCTTCTTCCCCCTTTTCTTTGTTTTTCACCGCATAAACAATCACAAAAATAATAATCACAATCGGTAGAAATAAACTTAACAGGGTAAAAGCGACCATTGGTTCACCCCCTTTTGAATTCCTACTCTTCAAACATTCTCTATTTATATTAATATTTCAATTTTGTCCATTCATACCAATACCAGGAAATATTCCTATTCCTATCCATTTTATCAGAAAAACCTTACAGAGCAAATATAGAAGTAATTTATTGGATTTTGGCAATTAACTACCTTGCTTTTAATCATCATGACCAATTTTGCAAAAGTTTTTTTAAAATTAGACTGTTTGTCCAATCCTTTCTTGTAATTCTTAATAGACTGCTATCAGTAGTTTTTTAATTCAAGGAGGGCTAATGATGTTAATTAACAGTAATAATGATGATTGTGTAAATTGCAGCGGAAATGTGAGCAGTTCAAGCAGCTGCAGAGGATGTGCTTGTGACCAACTCAGAAGATTACAAACAAATACAGAAGTGGATGTATTTTTAGCTAGCGGAATCATTCTAGAGGATGTTGTTTTTGTTAGCTTCGATCCCAATAATTGTTGTGCTTTCTTTAATGATCCTACGACAGAGCCCGGTTCGATTATTGTTGTCGATTGTAATTTTATCCAAGCCATTCGTTTCGAAGCTGATTGAGAAAAAAAAGGATTTTGATTTATATAATTTTGGATTTATTTCTTTTTTTTACAAATAATAAACCTAACTAAAAAACGTGTTAGGTGGTCAGTTTTAATGAATAAAAAGAAAGCCTTATCTTTATTTATATTATTTGGGCCTTGGTTAACCGTTCCGTTAATTGGAAAAGGATCATTTATTCGATTCCTACCCGCTACTACATTTGTAAATCTAATTATAAGCTTATTAAGCGTAATAGCTGATAAGAAAAAAATGTGGAAAGTTAAAAACCCTATTTTCCCCTATTCCGCTCTAGATTTTTCCTATCTACTGGGATTATTCTTCATTACAACTATTTGGGTGTTCAAATTAACATACGGAAATTTCACAAAGTATTTAGGACTAAATATCGTTTTAGATTATCTTCTTTCCTTTCCAATCGTTAAATTTTTTACAAAAGTAGGCATTTTTGAATTCAAGAAGATGCGACCAAAACATTTTTTCTATTTTAGTGTTTTTTTAGCCATCCTAATTTATTGGTATCAACACATTGTGGAAAACAATATTATAAAATCTAAAACAAACGTGAAATACAATAGTTAAATTCATTAATTATTTGTTGAATATTATCAAAAAACAAAAAGCATCGGTTTAAAAACCAATGCTCAGGCTGTCGAAAAACCCTCGGCAGCCAATTATTTTATTCAATCACTTTAACAATTCACCGCAAATTTGTTATTAGTATATCGGTTTCAACATGTCTGTTGATTGGCGCTCCAGGCACTTCGCTTTCCGCGGGCATGCCGGGAAGCCTCCTCGTCGCTTCGCTCCTGCGGGGTCTCCCCTGCCCCGTACTCCCGCAGGAGTCTTCGTGCCTTCCGCTCCAATTAACAGAGTGTTTTCAATACAGACCTTCATTTCAACTAAAACTTGCCCTAATAATCAAGAATTAACATACAGAACAACAACCCGTGAAGGTTATAGAGAATACAAGTCTTATTCAAAGAAATGTCAGAACTGCCCACTTTTATCCCAATGTACACAATCAAAAAATAAGGTAAAAGTGGTAACACGACATGTATGGGAGGAGCACAAGGAAAAGGTAAGGTTAAATTGCTTATCTAAATGTAAAATGCTTTATAAATTTAGAAAGGAAAAAATTGAGCGAAGCTTCGCAGACTCAAAAGAGCTGCACGGGCTTCGCTACTGCCGGTTACGGGGATTGAAGAAGCAATTGAACAGGCTCTTCTAACGGCAGCCTGCCAAAATATAAAAAAGATTGCAATACACTTAGCATAGTTAGAAAAAGTGTTTTGCAATACTTTAGGTTGATTTGCCTCCCTGTTGATTGGAGCGGAGGGCACTCGACTCCTGCGGGATAGAGAGGTCACTGGAGACCCCGCAGGTGCCAAAAGCGCCGAGGAGGCTCCAGGACCTCCCCGCGGAAAGCGAGTGCCCGGAGCGGAAATCAACTGGCACATTAGCAGGGAGAATCAATAAATTTGGTATTTAGATTCTGACAAAATAAAAAATTGCCGAGAAAAATACCCTTTCTCGACAATCTGAGCATTGGTTTGTTAAAAACCAATGCTTTTTGTTTTTGAAATTACATTACTCGTTTAAACATCTTCTCCATGTCATATGAAGAGTAGTGCACGATAATCGGTCGTCCATGCGGACAGGTAAACGGATCAGAAGCTTTACGCAAATCATCCAGCAGTGCCTGAATTTCATCATTGCGCAAATGACGATTAGCTTTAATCGATGCCTTACAGCTCATCATGATCGCAGCTTCCTCACGAAGTTTTTTAATATCCACCTTTTTCATTGAGAGGAGCTGTTCAATCATTTCCTCAATGATTTCCTTTTCTTCCCCTTGTGGAAACCATTGCGGATGTGAGCGAACAATAAAGCTATTTAGGCCGAATTCCTCAAGAAAAACTCCAACCTTCTCCAGTTCGTTTTGATGTTCTGTTATTTTTACATACTCATCCGTTGAATACTCAAAGGTTAACGGTACAAGCATTTCCTGAAGCTCAGATTGGACTTGCCCCACTTTTTCACGGAAATATTCATACTTGAGTCTTTCCTGCGCAGCATGCTGATCAATAATATATAAACCATTTTCATTCTGAGCAAATATATAGGTTCCATGCATTTGACCGATCGGGTATAATCTCGGTACTCTATTTTCACTTTGCGGCTGATGCTCATTCGTTTCCACAAAACCGACATCGTCTATTGAATCCACAAATGTGTCATTTAGTTCTTCGTCATTTTCTTCGATAAAAGCCACTTTCGATTCAACGGTTTGACTTAATGTCTGATAACATTCCTTATTGTTTTCATCTTTAATTTCCCTTTGGATCATAAAAGATGGTTCGATCCACGGATGGGATTCCTGCATTGTCCCGAAAATTGGACGATCGATTTTAATTTCCTTTGGATCACTCGTGTTCGTCGTTCCTTCATCCAGTACGAGCGTTGTTTGTTCCGACTTAGGAGTTTCTTTTTTCACTGCATGATAAGCAGTCGGGATTAGGATCTTTGACTTAAAGGCATTTTTAATGATAGTCGTAACAAGTTCATTTAGTTCCGCTTCTTTACTGATACGGACTTCCATTTTTGATGGATGGACATTCACATCAACCAATAATGGGTCCATTTCGATATTAAGAAGAACAATCGGGAATCTTCCGATTGGCAGCAACGTATGGTATCCTTCCTGGATCGCTTTGGCCAACGGATAGTTTTTAATAAATCTTCCATTAATCATCGTCGAAATATAATTTCTTGATGCTCTTGTTACCTCAGGCAGGGACGCAAAGCCGAAGACCCGATAATCAAGCGAATCTCCGGAAATAGGGACAAGCTGCTTAGCAATTCCCATTCCATAAATAGCCGCCAGAACCTGGCGGACATCGCCGTTTCCGTTCGTTTGCAGCAGCTTTCGCTCGTTATGGATCAATCGAAAGGCCACCTCGGGATGGGAAAGAGCCAAGCGATTGACAACATCCGTTATATTCCCTAATTCTGTGTGAATTGTCTTCATATATTTCAACCGCGCTGGTGTATTGAAAAATAAATCGGTAATCGTGATATCCGTTCCTCGTCTACTCGAAGCTTTTTCAAACGATTCAACTTTTCCGCCTTCAATGATCACTCGATTTCCTGCACCTTCCCCGGTAGAGGTCTTCATCTCAAGCCTGGAGACAGAGGCGATACTTGGCAGGGCTTCTCCACGGAAGCCCAGTGTCCGAATACGGAACAAATCATTTTCATCTTTGATTTTACTCGTTGCATGTCGCTGAAAGGCAATGAGGACATCCTCTTCGTCGATTCCGTTACCATTATCGGTAATGCGAATTTTCGCAAGTCCTGCTTCTTCTACCTCAATCTCGATTACGGTACTGCCGGCATCAATCGCATTTTCAACAAGTTCCTTCACAACAGAGGCAGGTCGTTCAACTACCTCACCCGCTGCTATCTTGTTAGACAAAGCATCATCTAATTGGATAATCTTGCCCATGCTATAGTCACCTCCTAAACACCTAGCCCTTTAACTTTTTGTGCAGCTCGTATAATAAATTAATAGCCTGAAGCGGCGTAATATCTAATAAATCAAGTTCTTTTATTTTCTCTAAAACCCGTTTTTCTTTAGAAGAGTGTTCCTGTTTTTTCGGCTCTTTTGGTTCATCAAAAAATGATAGCTGTGCAGGTTGTTCCGGAAATGTTTTTTCTATAATTATTTCTTCTTTTGCCGGAACCATTTTACCAACATGTTTTTTCGGGATTTTCCGCTCCTTAGTCAAGAGGTCAAACTGAACATCTTTTTGTTCTAATGCTGTTAAAATATCATTTGCCCGTCTGATTAACTCCGGAGGCAGCTCCGCTAGCTGTGCGACATGAATCCCGTAGCTCTTGTCGGCCGGTCCTTCTTTTATTTTATGAAGAAAAACAACCTTTCCATTATGTTCGATGGCACTAACGTGAATATTCTTAAGCTTTGATAGCTCTTCATCCAAAACTGTCAGCTCATGATAATGGGTTGAAAAAAGTGTTTTTGCACCTATTCGATTATGGATATATTCAATAATGGCTTGGGCCAGAGCCATCCCATCGTAGGTGGAAGTACCTCGGCCAATTTCATCAAACAAAATCAAACTGTTTTGTGTTGCATTGGCTATCGCATTCTTCGCTTCCAGCATTTCAACCATAAAAGTACTTTGACCGGAGATCAAATCATCGGCAGCACCGATCCGGGTAAATACTTGGTCAAAAATTGGCAATACTGCTTCAGCTGCGGGAACATAACAGCCGATTTGCGCTAAGATTGCAGTCAAGGCTATTTGGCGCATGTACGTACTTTTACCCGACATGTTTGGCCCCGTGATTAAAAGAACTTCACGATCGTTATCCATAAAGCAGTCATTTGGAACATATTCTTGAGAGTTCAGCACTTTTTCCACGACAGGGTGTCGGCCGTCCTTTATGGCAACCCGACGGTCAGATGAAAATTGCGGTTTCACATATCGCCGCTCTTCACTCAACTGTGCAAAGCACTGGAGGACATCAAGTTCACTAACCGTTTTAGCTAATGCTTGCAAGCGGGGAATATGTTCTTTTACAATCTCACGGATTTCGGTAAACAGCTCATATTCAAGTTCCCCGCATTTTTCTTCCGCTTGTAAAATTAACGCTTCTTTTTCTTTTAGCTCCGGAGTAATAAAGCGCTCGGCATTGGTTAAAGTTTGCTTACGCTCATACTGCCCTTCTTCTAAAAGGTGCAAGTTGGCTCTTGTTATCTCGATATAATAACCAAAGACACGATTATATCCAACCTTTAACGATTTAATGCCGGTTTTTTCCCGTTCCGCTCGCTCGAGCTGAGCGATCCAAGTTTTTCCGTTCCGACTGGCATCCCGATATTGATCTAACTGTGAGTTATATCCATCCCGGATCATATTTCCCTCTTTTAATGATAGCGGCGGATTCTCTACAATTGCTTGTTCCAACAAATCAGTGATCTCTTCGCACGGATCAAGGAGGTCGGCGATTTTATCCACTTCTTCTATTTGCATACCGAGGAGTGTTTGTTTTAAAAGCGGAATTTGCAAAAGGGATCGCTTTAATTGCACCAAATCGCGGGCATTTACATTGCCAAAGGCTACCCTTCCTGCTAATCGCTCTAAATCGTATACTTCCTTTAATTTTTCACGAAGCTCCTGTCGTTCAAAATAATGGTTCATCAAGATCTCTACCAAATTGTGACGGTGCTCAATTTCCCCCTGAGTGATTAACGGACGGTCAATCCAGTGTTTGAGCATCCGGCCGCCCATCGAAGTCATTGTCTCATCCAAAAGCCATAATAACGAACCTTTCTTTCCCTTCGAACGGATGGTTTCGGTTAATTCGAGGTTGCGTTTTGAATAGTAATCAATTTTCATATATTCATGAATTTGATAGGTTGTTACAGGCTGAAGATGGTCAAGACTTCTTTTTTGGGAACGGTACAAATAGTGAAATAATCTTGCAGCGGTTTGCTTCAATTTATCCTGATTTAGATCTTCAAGCAAATGGGAAAAATTCATTTCTATTGAACTATTATCTTCAAACGAAATGGCTAGAACATCTCGTTCGCGCATTTTCTTTTGCAGTTCTCCATCAAAGTTAGTTGCCACTACAACTTCCTTGGCACTCAATACCGCCAATTCATTTAAGACTTCTTCAAAATTATTCGAAAGCAAGGTGACACGGCTTTCACCTGTCGAGATATCATTATAGGCAAAACCATATGTTCGGTCATCAAATGAAGTAATAGAAGCAATGTAATTATTCTCTTTATCGGAAAGCCCTTTGCCCTCCATCACAGTCCCCGGAGTAATCAGCTGGACGACTTCCCGTCTAACCACACCCTTTGCCTGTTTGGGATCTTCGGTTTGTTCACAAATCGCCACTTTGTACCCTTTTGAAATAAGCTGCTCGATATAGTTAGGAGCCGAATGGTACGGAACACCACACATTGGAATCCGTTCCTCAGAACCGCCTTCACGGCTTGTTAGTGTTATCTCTAATTCTTGTGATGCATTGATGGCATCTTCGAAAAACATTTCATAAAAATCGCCTAAGCGAAAAAATAAAAAGGCATCTTGATAGTCTGCCTTGACTTGTAAGTATTGTTGTATCATCGGCGTATAAGCAGCCATAATGACCTCCACGTTTTTAATCATTTCGAGTTTCTTCGACAAACTATTATAACACAAATAGGTGCTTCATTATTAGGAAGTTAAAAACCATCTTTTTACGATTGACAGTTTTAAAAGGTAACAAAACTTTTGTTTATTCGCATGATAAATTTAAATTTTACAAAAATTATTGACATGTTTGTGTATATGAATATAATAGATTCATAGCCACGTTACAAAACCTAACATGAAAATAGGAGGAATATTAACATATGGTATTAGCACTAGAAATCGAAAACAAGTTAAGCGAAATTAAAGAAATTATCGAGAAGAAAAATGTCGAGCTTCTACATATGCAATTTGTAGATCTTGAAGGAACTTTAAAGAATGTTACAATCACAGCACAACAACTTGAAGATGCTGTTGAAGGAAAAATCATGTTTGACGGTTCTTCTATCGTTGGATTCTCTCCTATTAACAAATCTGACCTTTACCTCCAACCGGACCTTAACACTTTTGCTGTTCTTCCTTGGTCTGTTGAAGAAGGATATTCCGAAGCACGCTTCCTTTGCAGCGTAACGAATCCTGATGGAACTTTATTCGAGGGTGATACACGTAACGTATTAAAAAAGACTGTTGAAAAAGCTGCTAAAAAAGGTTATAGCATTTCCGTCGGACCTGAATTGGAATTTTTCTTGTTCAAAACCGATGAAGATGGAAGGCCTACTGTAAAAACGCATGATGTGGGCGGCTACTTTGAGCCATCACCTCACGACATTGGCGAACGCGTTCGCTTGGAAATTTACCGCGCTTTGAAAGCGATGGGCTTTACAATCGAAGCTTCTCACCACGAAGTAGCAGAGGGACAACATGAAATTAACTTTAAGTACGCAGATGCTTTAACAGCTGCTGACAACGCTACAACGTATAAGTGGGTTGTTAAAACTGTTGCTAAGCAATTCGGATTACATGCTTCTTTCATGCCAAAACCGGTATTTGGTATCAATGGCTCCGGAATGCACGTAAATATGTCTTTCTTCAAAGATGGTCAAAACGTTTTCTTCGATGAAAACGATGGTCTTCAATTATCAGAAACTGCTTACCAATTTATCGCCGGTTTATTAGAGAATGTAAAGAACTTTGCTGCGGTTACGAATCCGCTAGTTAACTCATACAAGCGTTTGGTTCCGGGATATGAAGCTCCTTGCTATATCGCTTGGTCTGCTTCCAATCGTTCTGCCTTGATCCGTATCCCAGCCAAAAAAGGAATGGCAACTCGCGTAGAACTTCGTTGTCCGGATCCATCTGCTAACCCATATTTGACGTTTGCTGTTATTGCAGCAGCTGGCCTTGACGGTGTTGACAGAGAATTAACTCCTGTTAGCTCTGTAAATGAAGATATCTTCCATATGTCAGTCGAAGAGCGTGAAGAACGCGGAATCGACAGCTTGCCAGGAAGCCTTGAGACTGCTGTAGAAGCTTTGGAAGACGGTCATATCGGTCGGGAAGTTCTTGGAGAGCATGTCTTTAACGAATATGTTGCTTTGAAAAAGTCTGAATGGGATAGCTACCGTACAGCTGTTCATACTTGGGAACTTCAAAACTACCAAGCTAAGTTCTAATTTTAATAAAAAAAGGGAGTCCTCCAAAATTTGGAGGACTCCTATATTTTTTCGAAAACATTATGATTTTTGAAGCTCATTTACAGTGACAAAACGATAACCTTCTTTTGTTAAACTCTTTAGTATTCCTTCTATCGTTTTGAGTTCGTTGCCGGTTTTATCATACATAGGATGAAGTAAAATAATAGAACCTGGTTTCACACTTTTGCTTACGTAATTTACTTTGTCAGAAGCCAAGGTATAATAAGTGTCCGGTTCAAGACTCCATGTAATGGTATCTCTGTGATGTTTCATTAAATAATAGGGCAGACCGATTAGCTTTTTGCCATTAGGCGGCCGAAAATCGATTTCTCCCTTATATCCCGTTTGGCGAATTAATTGATCGGTTTTTTCAATTTCTTCTTTTATGAAGGATTGACTTTTGAAAACCATCCGTTGATGGGAGTAGGTATGATTGCCAATTTGATTCCCTGCTTCCGCTATTTTCTTTCCTTCTTCGGGATTTTTCTTTAGCTCATTTCCAATAAGGAAAAAGGTTGCCTTCGCATGGTATTTGTTTAAAAGGGGCAAAATTTGGTCCACATTTTTTGTCGGCCCATCATCAAAGGTTAACGCAACAACCTTTTTATTTGTTTCAACATGACCGGTTAGCCCGCCAAATAACTGATATGTTCGTGAATTCATTAATTTATAAGTGCCAAATAAAAGTATGAGAAGTGCCAGCAATAAAATTCCAAATATGTATAGCCTTTTTTTCATGTATTTACCTCTATTTCTTATTTCTGCAAAACTGATTCTATTATACCGTAATTTTTATTCATACGATTGGGATAAATATATTATTCAATACCAACTTATTTATTTATTGACCTTTTTCGATTAACTTATTATAATTAATAACGTTCCTTATTTTAATGTCCCAGTAGCTCAGCAGGATAGAGCAACAGTTTCCTAAACTGTAGGTCGGAGGTTCGAATCCTCTCTGGGACGCTATACATTTAAAAACGCTATGTTATGCGATTTGTTACTCGTTCAATCAGACGGTGACAATGACGTGACATAGCGTTTTTTCATGTAACTTTAGGACGTGTTTTTTTACGCTATAGGACTACAAATCAGTACATTTTTCCACTTTCTGTTTAATATGCTCTTACATTTAGGCGTATCCGATATGATAACCCCCGTCTTTCTTGGCGATGGGGCACTGATCCCCTTTGTAGTTTGATACAACAAAAAAAACGACCCAAATTACGAGTCGTTGACAATTTAAAATTTTATTAGGCTCGATTTAAAACAGGATAGTAGTAGTCATCTGTTGGATGTTTTTGAAATTCCAGTTCAACATTACTAATGATTTTCGTAGTTTTAAAACCCTCTTGAACTTCAATGAAGATTTTTCCATCGTCTCTTTCACTTATAACAACATTGCTTTTTCCAAAATACAAATTCTTTCTACCACAGTGTGCTGTCCCTTTAATTCTTCCGCCAATAGTCTCAGGAGTATAAGTATACAACATCCTCTCACCTCCTTAATGATTTATTCGACAGAACTGATGTTAACCCTTTCAATTGTAAAAATAAATTTCAAATCTAATATCGTTTCAAACATATTTGTCAAAAAAGCACACATAATAACTTCACCGATTCGTACGGCAACGTCTACTAAGCGTAATATTCAACTGTAAAGTCAAAAGGGTATTCCTTTCGTATTGGGTTACGTGCTGATAGTTTCCGTAATTTTTCGGAAATGTTCCTACTGTAGGTAATCCGCTTACTGCTTCAAGGCTCGATCTTCTCTTCGATAGAACCCGTTTCAAATGTATCCAATTCTATGTCGAGTCTAATAACTTATCTTGACGCTTCTGATTCTCGGATTATTTTATTCAATATGCTTTAATCGTTTCAGTAAGTAAGCAAACTTTTACAACACTTTAGGGATACAGTCTAGTCCGAGTCACACAGTCTAGTTCCGTCTAGTACCGCTTCTGCAAACGACAATAAATCGTTGTAAACTGAAATTATTGACAATCACGAAACTATTCTGCAAAGGTTCATAAACTAAAGGTCGTAGGACTAAGGTTACACTATGAGTCATTAATACCGTCCAATCACCGTAATGACAATACATTGACATATCGTTGACATACCGTTTAGTTTCCTAGACTGTAGGTCGGAGGTTCGAATCCTCTCTGGGACGTACAAAAACCCTTGCCATGGCAAGGGTTTTTCTGTTTTAACTGAGTAAGAACTATCTATTTTTAAGCTTCAATTTTGTGAGATTCTATTAAAATAGAAGCTTGGAAATCACTACTTATAACTAATTAAGTTATAATAATAAAAAAAGATTTTTGAGGTGAATAGGCATTGGATTTTTATTCAAATTCAGACCAACAAGTAAAAAAAGTTGATGACGAAGAATATAAAGAAAAAGATTATGCTACTAGACAAGAAGTAGAAAGCGAACCAGAAGAAAGAGGATATAAACAATGGATTATAGGTAAGAAAAAGAAAAAAGGAGATGAGAACGGCCAAACGGGAGTATATTTGCCATCCAGATCCAGATCGTCAAATAAGAAAAAGAAAAGGGAAATGTTCTCAGTAAAACTAGTCTTTAAGATATTTGTAGTAGCAGCTGTTTGTTTCAACTTCAAATTCATTTGGAACTTTATGAAAGATCCTATTGGTAATTTTACGTTTTACCATACATTAGTTGTACTTGGCATATGTGCGGGCATTAATTTTTTGGCTGTATGGATTCTGTTTTATAAAAGGCCGTTTATGAGATTTTATCTTTCCTTATTTGCAATTTTGGGATCATTTGGGTATTACTTCTACGTAAATTACACTAATCACTCCTTTTTGGGGAATAATATGATAACTTCTTTGCTTGTTGTTATTTCAGTTTTGATGGTCATTAATCCTAAAGTAAATTATTACCTAAAAAGCATCGTACTTCTGTTGATACCTATTATAGGAATATATTTAAGCGGTAATAAATTCGCACTTGTATGGGCTTTAATGATGAGTGCGGGATTGGTCCTATTATTTAGAGTGTCTAAATTAAGAGCAAAATCAAAATCAAATAAAAAGGAAAATCGAGCAAGAAGAAACCAAAAGCAATCAGCTTAATATTTATTATTTGGCGATTAAAAAATGCTGGTGATATTTATACGAATGAAAATAATCCGAAGATGTATAAGGGGGCGAAAACAAACTTGTAAATCTTCGGGTTATAAAATTAGAAAAGCCCCTGTATGTGATGTAAACGTAAAGGTAAGTGTAACCATTGCCGGGATGGGAACAATGAAGTAATACAAGCCAAGGATGTTTTATTTATGCTATCCAAAACCAAAGCCCATCCCCTATAGGGGATGGGCCTTGGTCTTTCATACTTGTTCATAACGATTTTTACAATAATGTAACCAACTTTTTTATTATTAAATGATATACTCTTAGAGGATTATTTAAAGCTTCGGTAATTTTGTTCGGCTTATAATAGTGAGGATAGTTTTGATAACAATAAGAAGAAAAAAAATTTCCTCTGACCGCAAATTAGCATAAGAATGAGGTAATATACATGGAAGAAACAAGTAAGGGAAAAACAATTGATTCGAAATACATTCAGCAGCATTTAGCCAATGAACGAACGTTTTTGGCATGGATAAGAACGTGTATTACCTTAATGGGAGTAGGTTTTCTGATAACCAATCTTCACTTTTCAACCCTTTCGGAGAAAATCGCATTAGGAGATATTTTAGCAAAAATCATTGGATTGGCCTCTATTATTGTTGGTATCCTGACATTGTCAATAGCGACTTTTAGCTATTTTAAAAAAGGAAAAGATATAAACCAACAATCCTTTCGCTATTCAAAATCCTTGGTATATTTCTTATCCGTTGCCTTAATTCTTATCATCATTGTTTTTTGTTTTTATTATTTATTTGTTTGGGGAATGCTAAAAACATAGTTCCAGTCAATATAAAAGTAGTGCCTATACTGTTATATGACCGCAATAGCAATAAAAGCCATCCTCAACGAGATGGCTTTTATTGGTTATTAAACTATTATTTAAATTAATTAAACACCTTTATATGACAGACGGTAAATCTCAGCCAATTCGGTTACTAAAGGAAGCTTTGGATTGGCAGTAGTACATTGGTCTTCGAATGCGCGTTCTGCTAAGACATCCACCTTGCTTTCGAATTCTGCTTTATCAACGTTATTTGCTTCAAGGCTCATAGGAATGTCGAGTTCTTTAGCCAATTTTATAATGGCCTGAACAAGACTTTCAACGCCTTCTTCGGTTGTACGTGCAGGAAGGCCTAGTGTTCTTGCAATTTCAGCATACCGTTTGTCGGCAACGAAATGATTATACTTCGGAAATGCAGTAAATTTTTTCGGTTTTGTTGCATTATAGCGAATGACATGCGGTAAAAGGACCGTATTGGCACGTCCGTGAGCAATATGGAATTCTGCCCCTAACTTATGCGCAAGGCTATGGTTAATTCCTAGGAATGCATTGGCAAAGGCCATACCGGCAATCGTTGAACCATTATGAACTTTTTCACGAGCCACTTCATCACTGCCATTTTTGTAAGCTCTTGGCAGATATTCAAATACTAACTGGATTGCTTTCATTGCAAGACCGTCCGTAAAGTCATTTGCCATACAAGAAACATATGCTTCAATCGCATGAGTCAAAACGTCCATACCAGTATCAGCTGTGATATGTTTTGGTACCGTCATAACAAACTGCAGGTCAATAATCGCTACATCCGGTGTCAATTCATAATCAGCGAGCGGATATTTTTCATTTGCTTCTTTATCGGTAATAACAGAGAATGACGTTACTTCAGATCCTGTTCCGGAAGTTGTTGGAATCGCCACGAATTGTGATTTTCCGCCTAAATTAGGGAATTTCACAATCCGCTTACGGATATCTAAAAATTTCTGTTTTAATCCAAAGAATTCAGAATCCGGATACTCATAGAACAACCACATACCTTTCGCCGCATCCATTGCAGAGCCACCGCCAAGAGCAATGATTACATCCGGTTGGAATTTCGCCATCATTTCTGCGCCTTTCATAACAGTTTCGATTGATGGATCAGGTTCCACTTCGGAGAAAATTTCGCAATGGACATAATCAGGACGCTTTCTCAAATAGTAAAGCACCTTATCGACATAGCCCAATTTCACCATACCGGGGTCGGTTACAATGAATGCTTTAGAGATATTCGGCATTTTTGCTAAATATTGAGTTGAATTCTTTTCAAAATATATTTTTGAAGGGACTTTGAACCATTGCATATTTACGTTCCTCTTCGCTACTTTTTTAATATTAATCAAGTTAATAGCACCCACGTTAGTAGAAACAGAGTTTCCTCCATACGTACCGCAGCCAAGTGTCAAGGATGGCATATAGGCATTATAAATGTCTCCAATCGCACCTTGAGAAGTTGGAGCATTTACAATGATCCTTCCTGCTTTCATTCGCAAGCCAAATTCTTTTATAGCAGCTTGGTTCGTTGTGTGAATGGCTGCAGAGTGACCCAAACCGCCAAACTCAAGCATTTCTTCTGCTCTTTTTAATCCTTCTTCTAGGCTGCTCACCTTGAAGCAAGCTAACACCGGACTTAATTTTTCTCTTGATAGCGGATATTGCGGTCCGACACCTTTTAATTCTGCAACAAGAATTTTGGTTCCTTCCGGAACAGCTACTCCGGCCATTTCAGCAATTTTGTATGCAGGCATACCCACAATATCTGCATTAACAGCACAGGATTGTTCATTAATGACTAATTTTTCGACCTTTTGTTTTTCTTCTTCATTTAAGAAATAGCAATTGTTGGCAATCATCTCTTTCTTAACTTCATTATAAATTTCTTTATCGATGATGACAGCCTGTTCAGATGCACAAATCATACCGTTGTCAAACGTTTTTGATAAAATCAAATCATTAACCGCTTGATGTAAATTAGCTGTTTTCTCAATATAGCAAGGAACGTTACCTGCACCAACACCAAGAGCCGGTTTACCGGAGCTGTATGCGGATTTAACCATGCCAGGGCCGCCGGTTGCAAGAATCACCGAGATTTTCGGATGTTTCATCAAGGTTTGGGTTGCTTCAATAGATGGGGTTTCAATCCATTGAATACAATTTTCAGGAGCCCCTGCTTTAATTGCTGCATCTCTAAGGACTCGTGCAGCTTCACTGCTACATTTTTGCGCAGATGGATGGAAAGCAAATACAATTGGATTTCTTGTTTTAATTGAAATTAAAGATTTAAACATTGTAGTTGAAGTTGGATTTGTAACCGGTGTTACACCTGCAACCACACCCACTGGTTCAGCAATTTCAATCATACCCTCATGTTCGTTTTCATTAATGATGCCTACTGTTTTATCGTATTTGATATTGTGATAGACATATTCAGTAGCAAACATGTTTTTGATGATTTTATCTTCGTAAACGCCTCTTTTTGTTTCTTCTACTGCTAGTTTTGCAAGCGGCATATGTTGATCCAGACCTGCTAAAGCCATTTCCTTTACTATTTCGTCAATTTGCTCTTGATTAAATTCCCGGAACTCCTGTAATGCTTTCAAACCATTTTCTACCAATTGATCAATCATTTTTGTTACATCTTGTTTTTGTTTTGCAACTTTTTCTTCTACTGCCATTGAAAATCCCTCCATTGGTTTTAATATTGTGAAATTCTTCACATAATTATTTTAAAAAAAAGGTTTCATTTAACATGGATTTAATTTTACTCACAAACTGGATTTCTCGGAATCTTTTCAAATGAAATGTCGGTAAAAAGCTTTGAGCATCTTTTAACAATGATTACATAATTTACTGTCCAAATGTACGATGGAATCTCTTCGTTTTCTTTGAACAACATCGCTTCAAATTCGTCTCCTACAGCTGCTTCAAAAGCTTCTATAGAATATGTTTCTGAGTCTGTTGAGAAGTTCTTCCATTCACATATCATCATTTGTTATCACTCCTTGTTTCCTTTGTGATTTCATCATATCATAAAATTCGAAAAATAAAATGTGAAATATTGAACAATCTATGAACCATTTTGAAAAATCGTTACAAATAGTGTTTTCTTCATATGAGCGGCTTTTTCTATTTATTATTATGTAAAATTTAAATTTAGATATATTATTTTGAAAACGCATTCAAAAATAATATTATACTAATATAGCTTAATATGGTATGCAGACTATAAAATAAAAAGGGTTCACCCAATTTATCGGAACCCCTTCTTTTAGATGACTCGTTCTATTTTTCATTTCTTTGTACCTTAGAAAGTAAAGGCCGATTGTTTTTCCAATAAACACTGACCGGGAGATTGAAAAATTGGGATAGCTGTTCACTCGAAATCATCTCAGGTGTATCTCCGGATGCAAAAACTTGACCTTCTTTTAATAACAATGTTTTATTGAAAACAGGTAAAATCTCTTCTACATGGTGGGTTACGTAAATCATGGTTGGAGCATCCGTATTTTTTGAAATCCTTTCTATCGTTTCCAACAACTGCTCTCTCGCAATAAAGTCTAAGCCGTTAGTTGGTTCATCAAAAATAAGTAAAGCGGGTTCAGCTATCAATGCACGGGCTATTAGCACACGTTGCTTCTCCCCTTGTGATAGTGTTTCGTAGTTTCGGTTAGCATACTCAATGCATCCGAGATCTTCTAAGAGGCAGACTGCTTTTTTTCTCATTTCATCTGTCGGTGATTCATAAAGACCTATAGAAGCAAATGCTCCGCTTAATACGACTTCAAATGCATTGTCACCTTTATGAAATTTTTCTTGTAGCGAGGATGAAACGAACCCTATCTGCTGGCGAAGTTTCTCTCCTAAATAAGTTTTCCCGAATTCCTTTTCGAGAACGGTAACTTTCCCTTTTGTTGGGAAATAGTATGCATTTAACATATTTAAGATAGCCGTTTTTCCTGCTCCGTTTAATCCAAATAATACCCAGTGCTCTCCTTTTTTAACATCCCAATTAATATTCTGTAGAATCCAATTAGCTTCCCGTCTTACAGAGACGTCTTCCAGATGTAAAACCATCTTCCTTCCACCCTCTACCATTCTATGTAAAAATATTCATATATCAATATTATCAAGGTATTAAGAATAACTAGCTATTTAGGATTAAACCCTTTTGTAAGCCCATACATTTATGTAAGCTCAAGCTCCATTTCATTGGTATATTCCTTGATTGAAAAACTAAACAGTTTACGCTCATTTCTTCCTTTATGACCAATTAACTTGTACCAGTTTTGCCCAATATAAAAAGGGTTTGAAATCAACTTTTCTATGTAGTTTGAAATACGGTTATTTTCTTCCTGTTTTTCAAATTTATTTTTACAAGACAGCGCCATGACAAAATATGATTTATCATTTTCAAACTCAAGTAATTGAAGGTGATTCGTACCTTTCTGTTTTTTATTGAACTCATCCAGTACCATATCAATACATTTTTTTACATCTATTTCATATTTATTTGCATCCTTCCAGTTTGATAATAAGGAATCATAAAGAGACACTGTTAGGATGTAATAGGAGGAATAATCTTTTGGGTCAAATCTTTCATTGCCAACTTTTTGTTTTTCCAATGGGATCACAACAAAATTTTTATAGTCAGCAAAAAAATTTTCATTCATAACATATACCTTCTTTCTTATAATGTATAAATCTGAATATTGGTAGTTTAACATTTTTTAATAGATATATATTAATGGTAACTCTTGATAATTTCGAATCATTCAGTCAAAAGTATTATTTTGATTAGTAAAAAACAGGAAGAAAGGAGTAATTTTCAGAAAAGTAAAAACTCGATTATATGAAAATTATAACGAAAAAAAAGAAATCCTGCAAAAAATGTGAAATTTTAGGGTTTTAAGTACCAAGCTCCTTAAATTTCATTCATATGTAAATCATTTAGGAAGAACTTTACGTTTAACGAAAAGGGACTGGTAGTTCCAGCCCCTTTTATATTGCTTTTAATAATTATTTCGAATTTGAATGGATGCTGCAAATCCTTCCGCTTCAGTAAAGGACAAATTAACTAGTAATCTATCCGGATGAAATTGATGGTAATCACGCAAATAGATGGCAACAGCATCGATTACGTCCTGTTCATTTAATCGCACTTGGCGTCCATAAACTAAAGCTGTGGCCGCAAATCCATAATCCGGATTAAACTCCAAATCAACTTCTACCTGTTCAGGTTTTACCTTTTCTCTTACCGATGTGTATACACAAACACTATCGACAAGGTCTTGTTCATTAAATATTAGCTCCATCGCTATTCTCCTTAGTATCTTCTTCTTCTGAAAATGCTTTTAATTAACTTGATAATAATTAAAATGACAATGATATCTACTAGAAGTCCCAAAAAGGAAAATCCGTACGAACCGAAATAACCATTTGCTCCGTAATAATGACCGCCAAAAGGATGGAACATATGACCAAAAAACGTTCCTGCTCCAAAGGCAGCAGCGTGAGACCAAAAGCTGCCGGACCGTGAAGATTGAGATCGGCTATACTGAGAAGAAGACGGTGTTCTTGAAACACTGCTTGATGGCGACTTATATCCGGAACGGTAGGTTTTGCTGCTACTGGAATGAGATCCTGACAGAGAACTGTGAATAGTTGTACTATGACCGCCACTAAATCCTCTGGCTTCCGCAAAGCTTGGCAAAACAAGCGTAAACATGAGCAAGAATACCAAAATTAATTTTTTCAAAATCAAAACTCCTTTCTAACTGAAACACTACTATTATAATACAAAATACAAAAAAGGTTTCGATTTAAAATAGATTTAAGATTTAAAAAATCAATATTTTTTTACGGATTCTAACCGTTCTAAAGCTTGTGCAAATCTTCCAATTCCCGCATGAATGAACTCAGTTTTTTCATGGGCAAATGTGCTTTTTGTGGATTGGGCTGGTATATCACCCATATTTAAGATAAATAAATGAAAATAAGCCAAGGGCATTTTTATATGACCTTGGCTTATTTTAATATTTTATGGTTGGTTTATCTCTCGCTTACCAGTTACAACTTGAAACAACTCATCCCGATCAATATAGCTTCCTGAAAATTCATGTGTCAATTTTCCGTCGGAATTGAAAATAAAGGTTTTGTTATCATGGACAACTTCTGAACCGTTCTTTTCAAAATGTTCACCTAATATATCGGCTAATTTTTTTATTTCCGTCTTATTTCCAGTTAGCATTTTTAAATAAGACGTATCAAAGTTCATTTTCTTGGCGTGTTCCTTTAATGCTGCCGGAGTGTCATTTTCAGGGTCGATTGAAACAGAAACAAGCAAAATATTATTAGGATTAACCCCTTTTGATTTAATATCCTGCTGGAGGTTACTAAAATTCCCTAATAAAATAGGGCAGGCATTCGGATCATCACAATTTACATAAGTGAAGGTCATGGCAACCGTTTTCCCCAAAAGATCTTGTTTCGTTACCGGCTTTCCATTTTCGTCAATTAGCTTAAAATCAGGCAGTGCTACCTGTTTTGTCACCCTGTGGGCATTTTCCTTCGTTAATGCCTCGACAGTGAATTGTTTTTCTTCCTCCACTGTTTTTCCGTTATTGTCTACTTTAATTTCTGCCACCCAGTCACCATTCATGGATAAATTAGCGATACCAACATACTTCCCATCACCAGTTTCTTCAATTGTAACTGGTATCATTCCATGGTCCATGTTTTTCATATTTAATTCTGCGCTAATTTTAGCACCTTTAACAAGCTTACCCTGCTCGTCAAGAATTTTTATTTGCATTGGGAAGGGTTTCCCGGGAGTAAAGGTTTTTGGTGTTGAGAGCTTCACCTGATAGTTATTCGCTCCTCCACACCCTGCAAGTAATATCATTAATAAAACCGGAATGAAAATTGCAAATTTTTTCATATCACTCAACCTTTCAGGGAATTTACATTATTACAACACCCAGTTTAGTTCATCAGACGTTAAATTTTTTATTTTCCAATTCAACTATATATTTTTCACATTTTTTTAACTGTGAGATTTTACACGTTCCCATTATATTTTTATTTATTTGTTTTCGTTCGCAAACAAAAACAGACCAATATGTGGTCTGCCGGGAACTATTCCTTATTCTACAATTGCTACCTTAATATTTTTTTCTTCTAACTGTCTTCTTACTTGTTCGTCAATTTTTGAATCTGTAATAATAGTGTCAATTTGGGATAATGAAGCGATATGTGAAAAGGCACGTGTCCCAAATTTACTCGAATCAACCATTAAAATCGTTTCATCTGCCATATCCATCATTTGTTTCTTTAATAACGCTTGCATTTCATTAAAATCGCTGAGGCCCTTTTCCAAATGGACTCCTTTACAGGAGAGGAATACTTTATTAACGTGATACATGTTAAGCGATCGTTCCGCAAGGGGGCCAACATAAGAAAGCGATTGCGCCAATAGGATTCCGCCTGTAGAAATTACTTTAATTTGTTCTTTTTTGCTCAGTTCAATGGCTACTTTGATTGAATTCGTAAGGACCGTCAAAGGCATATCAGGTAATTCCTTTGCCATATACCATGCCGTTGTACTGGCATCCAATACAATTTGATCGCCTGGCACAATGTATTTTACTGCTTCTTTTGATATACCTCTTTTTTCAGCTGCGTTCGTAATCTCCCTTTCCGAATAGGAGGTCTCCGCCTGATCTTCCTCAATGCTTACAGCCCCGCCATGGCTTCTCATTAATAAATTCTCTTTTTCCAGCTTTTCAAGGTCGCGTCGAATCGTTTCCTCTGTAACAGAAAAAATTTTGCTCAACTCAGTTACTCGAACACTTAATCTCTCATTTACTAATTCCACAATCTTCCTTTGTCTTTCTGCTACCAGCACAACAACTGCCCCTTCCTGACTTTCATACCATCCGATTTTGTTTTATGTTTGTTTACTTTTATTTAATTGTTTGTTTGCATATCAAATATAACATAATTTTTGAAAAACAAAAGTCAATTTTAATAATTCAAAGAAAAAAGGACCGAATAGATGGCCCTTTTACTTGTTAATATTTAATTATTATTCCGCTTCTGAAACAACCGTTTAGTAGGTTATTTGCCAACTAATCTTAAATTATTTTATCAATTTTCTTTATTTAATAATTTAAAAGGTTTCGGACTAGTAAGAAAGATGTTCGAGTCTGTTTTTTTCCTTCATTCCATTAGCGCTTGGATAAAACTTCATTTTCATATGCTTTTACTTCTTCTAACCAAGATTCTTTTACCGGTACACCCATTTTTTCGCAATAGTAATCCCAAACCGCACCAAATGGATAGGTTTTAAATTCTTCCATGAGTGCAAGCCTTTCAGTAAAATTACCTTCGTCCTGCAGCTGTTTCAAATGTTCATTTGGAACAAGCATCGCATAAAGCAGAGCCTTAATCATATTTCGTGTTCCAATTGTCCATGCTGCCACTCGGTTGATGCTGGCATCAAAGAAATCAAGTCCGATAATGACCCGATTTAATGCATCATTACGAACAATTTCAAGGGCAATTTCCTTTAACTCATCATCTAAAATCACCACATGGTCACTGTCCCAACGGACTGGTCTTGATACATGCAAGGCAAGCTTTTCGCTGTATAGCAGCATCGAAGAAATTTTGTTAGAAACCGTTTCTGTTGGATGGTAATGTCCTGTATCTAAAAGGCAAAGTTTATTATTTTTTAACGCATAGCCAAGATAAAACTCATGTGAACCGACAACATATGACTCAGAGCCGATCCCAAAAACCTTGCTTTCAACCGCATCCAGATTATACTTTTCATCTACATCAACAGCAAAAATTTTATCCAATGAATCTTTTAATCTTTGTCTTGGAGTCAAACGGTCGCTTGGAACATCCTTATAACCATCCGGTATCCAAATATTTGTTAACGCCGGTGTTCCAAGTTCCCTGCCAAAGTATTCACCAATTTTACGGCTGGCGATACAGTGATTAATCCAGAATTCACGAATTTCTTCGTTTGGATGTGAGAGTGTTAGGCCCTCAGTTGCCTTAGGATGTGAGAATAATGTTGGATTGAAATCCAAGCCCAGTCCATTTTCTTTTGCCCATTTAACCCAGTTTTCAAAATGCTTTGGTTCAAGTTGATCTCTTTCGACCACTTCTCCATTTGTTTCGGCATAAATCGCATGTAGATTCACGCGGTGTTTCCCTGGAATTAATGAAAGAGCTTTTTCTAAATCACTTCTTAATTCTTCAGGTGTAGTCGCTTTGCCCGGATAGTTTCCAGTTACGTCAATTCCACCGGATAATTCACTTCGGTTTACTTCAAAACCGCCAACATCATCGCCTTGCCAGCAATGAATGGAAATCGGTACATTTTTCAGCTTTTCTACTACTTCATCAACGTCTACTCCCCATTTTGCATAGGCTTGTTTTGCAAGTTCATAGTTTTCTTTAATTGACATTTTCATTCTTCCTTCCTGTATTTAACTGATTACGTGCTGAGTTGGTATATATTTTTTAACTTCAAATGAATCTTTGATGATGGAACGTGCCTCTTTAATATCATCTATTTCACCAAGAGCCATTAACTGGGCCGCGATGTTCCCAATAGCAGTTGCTTCAACTGGTCCTGCATAAACCTCTTTATGTGTTACGTCAGCAATTAGCTGGTTAAGCATTTCATTTTGACAGCCACCGCCTATAACATTAATTTTTTCAAAGTTTTTTTCAAAAATTTCTTCAATTTCCCTAACAGCTTCCTGATAACTTTCTGCTAAACTTTCAAATACACATTTAGCTATTTCACCAGGATTGCTCGGTATAGGCTGATTTGTTTCAATACAATAGTTCATGATTTCCTGAATCATGTTATCAGGCTTTAAGAAGCGGTCATCATTCACATTAACAATAGACCTAAAATCTTTCGCTTCTCTCGCTAAATCTACGAGCTTAGCAAAGGAATATTCATCATTATAGTTTCGTTTTACTTCCTGGATCATCCAAAGACCCATGATATTTTTTAGGAATCGGTATTGATAATCCATTCCGCCTTCATTTGTGAAATTATAGTCCAATGCCTTTGTTATACAAATTGGAAAGTAATTTTCTGTTCCAATCAATGACCATGTACCAGAACTAATGTAAATGGTATCCTCCTTCTCAGGAACAGATATCACAGCTGAGCCTGTATCGTGTGTTGCAGGGAGAATTACCTTCATATCAAAACCAAGCTCTGAAACCAGTTCACCTGACAGTGTCCCAAGAACTGTTTTTGGTGTTTTAATCTCCTGGAACATCTCTTTGTTAATTTCAAGCACATCTAATAGCTGCCCATCCCACTTCTTTGTAAATGCATTTACTAGCTGTGTGGATGTAGCATTGGTGTATTCATTTGCTTTCTTCCCTGTAAGTAAATAATTGAAATAATCCGGAATCATTAAAAAGGATTTCGCTTTTTCAAGAATTTCAGGATTATTTTTTTTGATGGAACATAATTGATAAATCGTATTAAATTTTTGGAATTGAATGCCTGTTTCCAGGTAGAGTCTTTCCTTCGAAAAAAGCTTGAACACTTCTTCCATCATCCCATCGGTCCTTGGGTCACGATAAGCAACCGCTTCGGTTAAGGGTTGATTATTTTCATCCAATAACACAAAATCAACTGCCCACGTATCAATCCCGATGCTGTCCGGCTGTATCCCCATTTGCCTGCATTTATGAAGACCGTTTTTAATTTCCTGAAAGAGTTTATCTGCTTCCCAACAAAATGACTCACCTTTTTTGACAATTTTGTTTTCGAAGCGGTGAATTTCATTTAGCTTTAATAATCCCTCCTCAAGATATCCTAAAATAAGACGGCCAGTTGAGGCACCGATATCGACGGCTACACTGTATTTTGTCATTAACATCACCCTTTAGTTGTAAACGCTTACAGATATATCTCTATCATACTAAAAGAAAAATAAATTCATATAACGCGATTCGGTTATTTTATTGTCCTTATTTGCATTCCTTTACAAATAAGAAAGAGCAATCGGAAAAAGTTTAATTTCCTAATTGCTCTCGAAACTGCTTGGGTGTTTTCCCATATTTATTTTTAAAAATCCGATAAAAATAACTGATATTATCGTAACCAACTTCTTCAATGATTTCCGTAATGGTCATTTGCGTACTATCTAATAATTCTTTTGCTTTACTTAAGCGTTTTTCCTGTAAAAGCTCTTTAAAGGTAAATTTGGTCGCCTTTTTAATATGTTTACTTAACGAATAGTGAGTTTGGTTTAATTTTTCCGCTAATTCATATAAGGAAGCAGTTTGAAAGTGTTCGTCAATGTACTTTAAAGACTCAACCAGCAAATATTGCAGCGAAGAACTTTCTTCTTTATGTTCAACTTTATCAGAATGCTTAATTAACTCAATGATTAAGAGCCCCATATAGAGCTTTATGGTTGAATCAGATAATAGCGAAGGGTTCATAATTTCCATGATTATCGTCTTAATTAAATCCTGAATACTGTCTACTTCAGCAACAGTAAAGTAAAGGAATTGCCCGCTTTGCGTGTTATTGTAAAGGCTATTAATAATAAAGTTACTAATCCTATTACCGGATGAAAGGAAGGAAAAAATAAACTCAAAAAATTGCGGCTGAATAATAAAGTTGATGATAATATCCTCTTTTGCACAGGCTTCAATCTCATGCTCAATATGTTGGTTTAAAAACAACAACTCGCCCTTTTTTAATGCAATTTTTTGGTTACCAACTTTTTGTGTGAGCTTACCGTTAAAAACATAGTTTATCTCAATATAATTATGCTTGTGTTTTGGAAAATCAACAAAACGGGTATGCTTGCGGACCATTATCATACGGTCGTGCCCGAGGAACTTCTCGCTTTCTATGACGAAATTTGTTTGGCTTGTGTAAAGATCTTTGGTGATTTCTTTATTTTGCTCCAGAATTGCTTTTTCTTCCTCTGAAATTTGCATAAGTTCACTAAGTAGATTCATCTTTACTTGCACTCACTTTTTAGATTCGATTTGTTTAAATATAGCATACTTCTCAAAGTCATTAACAAAAACCGAAAAAGAGGCCCAATGGCCCCTTTAAGCAAATTTAATTCTTTTTACCTCGTAAACGCAGCCGGAACACCGCCATCAACAGTTAACATACATCCGGTTGTTCTGTCTGATTTAGATGATGCAAAGAAAGCGATTGATTCTGCTATATCTGCAGGATAAATATTTACTAACAGCGTCGTGCGTTTACGATAGTGTTCTTCTAATTGATCAGGGTCGATACCGTACGCTGCTGCACGCTCTTCACGCCATCTTGAACCCCAGATCGCAGAGCCTTGAAGAACCGCATCCGGAAGAACTGAGTTCACACGAATTCCAAACTCTCCTCCCTCAGCGGCAATACATCTGGCTAAATGCGTTTCCAAAGCTTTTACAGAGCTATAAGCTGCTGCGTTTTTTCCGGCATAAACAGAGTTTTTCGAACCGATAAATACCATGTTACCGCCAATGCCCTGGCTCTTCATTTGTTTGAATGCTTCACGGGCGACTAAGAAATAACCTGTACCTAAAACATTCATATTCAAATTCCATTCTTGGAGAGTCGTTTCATCAATAGGACTTGAGGTTGCAAGGCCGGCATTATTGACAATAATATCTACACCGCCGAAAGTAAGTGCCAATTGATCGAAGGCAGCCTGAACCTGCTCTTCCTTTGTTACGTCCATTTTTACAGCTAAAGCACGGCCGGCACCAAATTTTCCGTTAATTTCAGCCGCGACTTTTTCTGCTCCTTCCAGATTTAGGTCTGCCAGAACGACATGGGCACCTTCAGAAACGAGGCGGCGTGCTGTTGCACTGCCAATACCACCTGCCCCCCCGGTTATAAAGGCTACTTTTCTTGAAAATTCTGCTTCAGCCGGAGCAAGAGTCAATTTATATAATTCTAATGGCCAGTATTCGACATTGTAGGATTCGTTTTCACTTAAAGAGACAAAGTTTCCTAGTGTAGTAGAACCTTTCATAACAGCAATGGCACGATGATATAAGGCGCCGCTTACTCTTGAATCCGCTACATCCTTACCTGTATTTACCATACCTACTCCTGGAATAAGGATAACCCTTGGTGCAGGTTCAAACATTTTATCGCCTGCATGCTTGTTGCGGTCAAAGTATTCTTTGTACTCCGCTTTGAAGCCGGCAATTCCATCTTTTACACTGGCAATTAGGGATTCTACATCCCTTGTTTGCGGATCCCAACTAATATAAAGTGGTACCATTTTTGTATGAACAAGATGGTCCGGGCAGGCAGCCCCAATTTGTGAAAGCTCTCGTGCTTGATGGCTATTTACAAATTGAAGCACATCATCACCACGGTCATAGGTTAACAGCATTTTCTTGTCTTCACTTACAGCTCCGCGGATAATTGGCATTACTTTAGCTAAAATGCCAGTTGCTTCTTCCTCAGATAGTGAATCATATTTTTGACCCCCAAATACGGATGATACATTCATTCTTTCGTTTATATATTGTTCTGCTTCATTAATAATTTCGATCGTTTTTGCATAGGACTCTTCTGAAGTTTCTCCCCAAGTAACAAGTCCGTGTTTCTCCATTAATACAAGCTCTGCATTTGGGCTATTTTTTACCCCTTCTGCAATCATTTTTGAAAGTGTGAAACCCGGGCGCACATATGGAACCCACACAAAACGATCGCCATAAATTTCTTCGGCCATTTGTCGGCCATTATCCGCACAGCAAAGGCTAATAATAGCATCCGGATGGGTATGGTCAACATGCTTAAAAGGCAAGAAAGCATGTAATAGCGTTTCAATCGACGCTCTGGGATGCTTGCTGTCAATCATGCAATGTGATAGGTAAGCAACCATGTCTTCATCTGACATTTCATCCCGCTCGAATAATGGACGAATGTCATCTAAATTCAAACCGGTAAAGTTTTGTGCTTTCATGGTTGCTAAATCAGAGCCGCTGCCCTTCACCCACATCACTTCAATATTACGGCCACGGAAGTCTGTTTCCGTTGTTTTCATCGATGTATTGCCGCCACCCCAGTTACATACGGCACGATCTGATCCAATTAAATTTGAACGATAAACTAATTCCTCTACCCCTTTTGTAACTTGTGTAGCTTTTTCTGTATCCCAAAAATTTTTAACCATCCGAACTCCTCCGTTTGTATGTATTTATGTTTATTATCTTCTGTTTCATTATAATATACCTTTGTTTATTTTTGAATATAAAAATTAATATCTTTTATTATTTTTGATTGTTTCTATCGCTTTTGTTTTGGCAGGTTACAGTAATGCTTAAAATAAATCAATTCATGAAATACTAAAAAACAAAACACAAAAAATTTTTTGTGTTTTGGAAGCGCACACATCCTTTACAATACGAAGAATTATCTTGATGGCGTTTAAAAACCAATTATTTATCCTATCTCAAAAATCGAAAAATATGTTATATTTTAATAAGATAAAAAATGGAGAGTGAGAAAATGAATCAACTTGTACAACGTGCCTATAATTTTAACGCTGGTCCGTCAGCCCTTCCGCTTGCCGTCCTAGAAAAAGCCCAGCAGGAACTTATTGATTTTCGCGGTACTGGTATGTCTGTCATGGAGCTTAGCCATCGTAGTGCTGCTTATGAAGAGGTACATAATCAGGCCATTTCCCTCTTAAAGGAATTACTTTCAATTCCTGAAGATTATGAGGTGCTTTTTCTGCAAGGTGGTGCCAGTCTTCAGTTTTCAATGATTCCGATGAATTTTTTGACACCTGAGCAAAAAGCAGGCTATATTATGACCGGCTCTTGGTCTGAAAAGGCGTTTGCTGAGGCAAAATTATTCGGTAATCCATATCATGTTGCGAGCACAAAAGACAGTCAATATCGTGGAATCCCTCAATTTGATGAATTGCAATACAGCCCGACGGATGAATATGTACATCTCACATCAAATAATACGATATACGGCACCCAGTGGAAGGATTTTCCTCAAACAGGTGATACTCCTTTAATCGGAGATATGTCCAGCGATATTCTTTCCAGGCCATTTGATGTCAGCAAATTTGCTTTGATTTATGCCGGTGCCCAAAAAAATCTTGGTCCTTCCGGTGTAACAGTAGTGATTATTCGCAAAGATATGATTGAAAAAGCAAATTCCAACATTCCAACTATGTTTAAATACAGCACGCATTCAAAAAACAACTCCTTATATAACACTCCGCCAACCTTTGGAATTTATATGCTTGGTGAAGTTCTGAATTGGGTAAAAGAATTAGGCGGCATTTACCAAATTAGTAAACGGAATGAAGAAAAAGCAAAGTTAATTTATAATGCAATCGACAAAAGCCATGGTTTTTATAGTGGTCATGCTGAACTGGGAAGCCGTTCTCTTATGAATATAACATTCCGATTAAAAAATGAAGAGTTGGAGAAAAAATTCTTAGCTGAAGCAAAAAGAGAAGGATTTATTGGTGTAAACGGACATCGCTCTGTCGGAGGATGCCGCGCATCGACTTACAATGCTGTTCCGTTTGAAACATGTAAAGCGTTCAGTGATTTCATGGTTCAATTTCAAAATAAAAATCAATAACATACATTCAAAAGCCCTCACAAATGCGAGGGCTTTTGTTTTGAAGCTTACACCTTTTTTTCCCCTTTTACATAATCCGCATCAAAAAGGAACAATCGCATTAAGAGAATTAATGAAGGAACCAGAATTAATAAGCCGCAAATAAATGCGATGACCAGGGAAGTACCCATTGTTGGATTGGTATAGCCGCTGTAAATCGTAATGTATGGATCCAATATGTAAGGCAGGTGGGATGCACCGTATCCAAAAAAAGCAAAGAAAAACTGGAACATAACGAAAATAAAGGCAGTTCCGTAATTCCGGCGTCTCCATATCAAGAAGGATGCAGCTAAAAAGCAAAGCAAGGAAAGGGCGAACATCCACCAATACTGATTGATGATTCGATTAAAGTGCAATATATTATGTTGTCTTAACGAAATAAACACTAAAAGACTGGCCAAAATGGTGGGAAAACACCATAATAGAGCAAATCTCCGTAAAATTTCCCGAGCCTTCCTATCTGCTGCCCGATCTGCATAATAGGTAAGAAAACTGGCGCTAATGAACAAGACAGATACAATGGCCAAAATGACTACACTCCATGAATAGAAGTTTGTAAATAACTCTTTTGCGAGAAAAACGATATTGTTTCCGCTTTTTTTAATCAGGCCTCCTTCGGATATCGTTAAAACCGTTGACAGTGAAGCCGGGATGAGCAAACCTGTTACCCCGTATAAAAACAAGTAAACATTATTATCCTTTGAACCGTAATTATTGAAGGCATAAAAGGAGCCGCGAATCGCCAGCAATACAAGAGAAATACTTCCGGGAATAAGTAAGGCGGTACCATAATAAAAGGCGGTTTCAGGAAAAAAACCGACCATGCCGACAAAGAAAAAAACAAAAAAAACATTGGTTACTTCCCAGACAGGCGATAAATACCGGCTAATTAGCTTGTTCATGATATGATCCTGTTTTGTGATTTTTCCATAATAGGCAAAGAATCCTGCACCAAAATCAATCGAGGCAACAATTAAATACCCATATAGAAAAAACCACAAAACGGTTATTCCTAAAATTTGAATGTCCATACTACTACTCCCTTCTATTCCCCTGAAATCGGTATTCCAGTTCAGCCTCAGCAGGGTTATTACGAAACATCTTTCTAAGTACAATTGTAGAAATAACTCCAAGAACTGCGTACAATGCAAAAAATAACCAAAACATTGTACCAACTCCCTTTGAAGTCGTTGCCGCTTCTGATACTTTCATATATCCTCTTAATATCCATGGCTGCCTGCCAACCTCTGCTAAAATCCATCCTAATTCAATTGAAATAAAGCCTATTGGGCCGCAAAGAACAATGGAGCGAAGCAGCCATTTATTATAGGTCCATTGTTTTTTCCATATCAAACAAGCTACAAAGCAACAGGAGACAAGGATCATAAACATCGCAAATGATACCTTTATATCAAATAAGTAATGAATATACAATGGAGGGATTTCATCAGGTTTAAATTGATCTAAACCGATTACCTTCCCTTCGAAATTATCATAAGACAAAAAGCTAAGCATTTTTGGTAAATGAATGGCATATTTGATTACGTTTGTATTTTTTTCTAATGTACCAAAAAGAATCAAATCGGCACCTTTTTCGGTTACAAAATGCCATTCAATGGCCGCCAATTTTTCCGGTTGATGCTTGGCTAAAAATTTTGCCGATAAGTCCCCTGCAATTCCTGTTAAAATAGCAAAAATAAACGCCGCTGTAACCGTAAGTTTTAAAGCTTTTTTTGTATACTCTGTAATTGTGCCTTTTAATAGTTGAAGTGCTGCTATTGCCGCCAAAAGAAAGGCGGAGCTTAAATAGGCCGTTACGATGACGTGAAAGGTTTTTGATGGTGTTGCCGGATTAAACATCGCCTTAAGCGGATCTAAGGTGACAATCACGCCATTTACTAATTTAAAACCCTGCGGCGTATTCATAAATGCATTCACAGTTGTTATAAAAAAAGCCGACAATGATGCACCAATTACCACCGGTATCGATAACATCCAATGATTTAGAGGCTTTTTAAAGCGATCCCACGTGTACAAATATATCCCCAAGAAAATAGCTTCAAAGAAAAAAGCAAAGGTTTCCAGGAATAATGGCAAACTAATCGCTTGACCTGCGATCCTCATAAAACTCGGCCATAAAAGCGACAGCTGTAATCCGATACATGTTCCCGTAACCACTCCAACTCCGACCGTAATTGTATACCCTCTTGCCCATCTTCTTGCTAATAAGATATAATGGGAGTCTTTCTTTTTTATACCGACGAACTCAGCAATCGAGATCATTAACGGTACGCCAACTCCAATTGTGGCAAAAATAATATGAAAAGCTAATGTTAAAGTGGTTAGCATTCGGCTCAAAATAACACTATCCAATTCCTTCTCACCTCATTCTAATAATTACTGCATCTAAAATATGTATTCACTTTATTGTGATTTGATTCACATTCCAGCCAATTAACGAGATCTTTCTTGATAAAAATTGATGTGATATAATTTCATTTTTTTAATAGTAGAATTCCCCCATTTTCTACAAATGATGCTATGAAATTCCAAAGAAAAAAGACAAAAAGCCGGAAAATCAGCTTTTTGTCTTTTTAAATGAACAATAGATAAATTGGCCTACGGAAGCTGCTTTAATTTATTTTGGATTGGGGTGCGCTGTTTTGGTTCCCGGGTTTCATCAGGATAGCCCACACCAAATACACCAATGACGTCATATTCATCTTGAACACCAAGAATTTCACGATTTTTCGGATTATTACCCATTGAAGACCAGAATGTTCCCACGCCCTCTGCCCAAGCAGCGAGGTTAAAGTTTTGAACGAAACAGGCTGTTGCAAGTGCATTTTCCTCTGTTTCAATGACTGTAGCACCATGCTTGGACAAAATGGCTATGACAACAGGAGCATCACCGAAGTTTGTTTTATGGTTTAATTTTGCTCTGGTCTCAGGACCGACAATATATACCTCCCAAGGTTCTGTCATTCGATGATTCGGAGCCATTGCAGCAGCCTCTAGCCATAAATGGAGCTTATCCGGATTTACGGGATCCGATTTGAAGAGTTTGATATTACGGCGTGTTTTGATTATTTCTAAGGTATCCAAGGAAATCCTCCTTATTTTTAATTTAGTTTTGGACTAATTAATCTTAATCTCTTTTCACAAACTTTTACAAATTTTTTATCATTTACAATTCACAGGGAATTTGCCAAATAATTCACTTATTTTACCTAAGTACTGCTTTAAATCAAAAAATATAAAAAAATGCCGACCTAAAACGAAAAAGGTCAGCCATCTGAAAACACTATAATAAGTTATTTTTGAACACTTACGTAGTTTTTTGTTTACTATCTATCACTTGGTCGACAATGAAGAGATTGATTTTTTTTCTCATTGGATAATAATAAAGAACCAATGGAGCGACTAATCCCATAATCCAGGCAATATCTGTCCCATTCAAGGTTTTGGAGACAGGACCAACATATATGGTGGTATTTACAAAAGGAACTTCAAGAATAAACGAAACCAGATAAGCAATAATGGCAATCCAATTAAATTTTCCATACTGTCCATTTACATCAAAAACATCCTGGACATTGTATTCCCCTCGACGTAGAAGATAATAGTCGATCAAGTTAATAGCAGTCCATGGAACCATAAAATAGGATAGTAATAGAATAAAATTCTCAAAATTACTTAAAAAGTTTCCATTCCCCCAAATTGCGATGACTGTACCGATAATGACAGTTGCGAAAACCAACCAAAATCTAACTTTCGTTGTTGCTTTTAATTTTGTAAAGGCTTCTAGTGTTGTCGTTATCGACATAAATGCACCATAAAGGTTTAACACATTTACCGCTAAAACCCCGAGAACAATCACCACATACATAATAACAGCAAACTGTGGGCCAACAAGCGTTGCCAGGCCTGAGCTGGAATTACTCAAGAACTTTGGAATGAGTGCAGTTAAAATAACGCCTAAAGTCATCATCCAAATAGTACCGATGACAGTACCTGCATAGGTATAAGCAAAGGTTTTCGATGATGGTGTATTAATTGGCAGGTATCTGGAGTAGTCAGCTACATACGGTGCATACGTTAATTGCCATGTCGCCGCAATACTAACTGATAATAAAAATGGACCCGCATCAAAATGACCCGGTGACCAAATATGAGCAGGCATAGGAAGACGAAACGCTTCTACAGTTACAAAAACAAATACGATAGCGAAAATAACAGCAAAATACTTTTCCATTTTATGAATTAAATCATAACCGAAAAGAGTGATGACTAATGCAATTAAACTTATTAATACAATTCCCCAGTTAACCGGGATTGAAAATGCACTGCTAATTGCCTGGGCACCGAGCACTCCGCTACTTGCAAAAAAACCAATGTACATCAGAATAACAATACAAAGAGGAATGACAGCCCCAACTACCCCAAATTGCGCACGGCTCTGAATCATTTGAGGAATTCCCAATTTTGGTCCTTGAACGGAATGAGATGCCATAAAAATTGCACCTAGCAAGTTACCGATAACAACCGCAACAATACTCCAAAACAGCGTTAATCCAAATTCAATCGAAAGTGCTCCGGTAACGAGTGTAGTAACCTGCATGTTGGCGCTGAACCAAATCGTAAACAAATTGCGAACACTGCCATGCCTTTCTTCCTCGGGAATAAATTCGATCGTTCGTTTTTCGATATTCACACCAAACCCCTCCTTAAATTTGTTTTTTAGCTCATTTTTAAATCCTCCTTATTCGAAATCGCTTTCAGTAGAAGTTCCTCTGATTAATCAGATGAGCAATTCCTAAATTTATTCTATAAAAAATAGAGTGTGTAAAACAGGATAATATATATATATAATATTAAAATTTTAAATATTTATAATATTCCCACTAAAATTCCCAACTGGAAATCTTTATTTTTTTTAGATTTTATATAAAATTTTTATATTCATTCAAGTTATTGAATTTCTTTTTAATTGTGAGAATCTACTTGAGATTTACAGTTTTGTACCACACAAGTGAACGCGTTACCCTAATCAGTGCCTTCTTTTTTTAGACATACATTAACCGCCTAAATGAGAGAAAAAGATCCCAAAACAAGCAGCAAATAACAAGATATCAATACCTATCCCAATTAATAATCCTTGACCTAACTGTTTTTTTCCTTTTGTGAAGCTTATTATCGTTATGACAATAAGAGCGATTGGTGAAAGCAATATATATACCAAAATAAAAGGAGGCATTGTAAACATGATCAGCAGTCCAAGAAGGTATATTCCAATAGCTATGCCAATCCCGCGCCAAAGGTCTTTTAACGATCCGTTTTGCTCATTTTCATCTTGATTTTGATCCAAAAAAACTCACCCCATTTAAAGAATGATAGATTCATTTATCTAATATAAGTTCTCCCCTCCAGCTCTTCCTGTATTATTTTTAATTCAAGTTCTTTATCGTCACGGTAAAATAAATTATAAGTATCAAACGGAATGATACGGCCGTCCGGATGGGCAATATGCACACATGATTTCTTTACAGAGCGGACATCGAAATTGTAAGCATCTAAAAACTGCATAATAATGACGCGAAATACATTGTCGTATCCAATTTCACCCGGCATCGCAACTTTTGGCAGGCAGCATAATAAATCTTTTAATGACAGTGCTGATGAATCCGGTGAATGATTTAAAGAAAATAATTTAAAAATCATATTTTTAATATTTTCATCTTGTTCAAATACGATGGTATTTCGTTCTCCCTCTAATAATATCTTTGGATCTATTAATCCTGTTAGCGGTGTTACGGCACCATTTTGTTTCAAGGCATACCCCATCGCAAGGGAATCCGGATGGCAAGGGACCGGTATGATATCCTTTGGGCCAAACAAATTTGATTGATCGATAATCATTTGTCTAACTTCACTTAAGGTCAGACGATTTATGGAAGGATCGTATTCTTCCAATCTTCCGGCTGCTTGGATTGGTTGAAAGGTGACTCCCCTAACACATTTTTGCTGCAATCCATATTGAATAATTTTTCCAACCTCATGGTCATTTAATCCTTTTTTCAGCGTTACCACAAGAGTAGTAGAAATATTGTATTCATTTAAATTTTCAATTGCTTTTTGCCTTATTTCCCTTAAGTCAACCCCTCGCAGTTCTTCCAAAGCTTCTTTTTCAAAACTATCGAATTGCAGGTAAATTTCGAAGCCCGGTGAATAGGTAGCGAGACGTTTGACAAATTCTTTATCATTGGCGATACGGAGACCATTCGTATTAACCATAATATGCCGAATCGGTCTTGATTTTGCCTTATCAAGGATTTCAAAAAATTGCGGATGAACGGTTGGTTCACCGCCGCTAATTTGAACAATATCCGCTTGCCTTTCGTTTTTAATAATATTGTCTAGCATAAATTCTATTTTTTCTAAACTACGGAAGCTCCCTTTTTGCGGTGATGACTCTGCATAACAAATCGGACATTTTAAATTGCATCTTTCGGTAATTTCTAATAAGGTTAAACAGCTGTGTTGTTCATGGTCCGGGCATAATCCGCAATCATAAGGGCAGCCGTATTTGATCGGCGTGTTCCAACGATAAGGCATTTCAGATGGTTTGATAAACTCCCGGCACCACTTATAGTAGTCGACGTCCGTTGAAATTAATACCTTTTCTCTTCCGTGCTGCAAGCAATTTTTTACTAGGTACACTTTTTCATCCTCGATAATGACCTTTGCTTCTACTTTCCGTAAACAAGTCGAGCAAATACTGTTGGTTAGTTCATAAAATAAATAGGGACGATTAGGCATAGGATTCGCTCCTTTTTTCCATTTGTTTTTTCGTTATAAGCCAGATATAATACCAGATTCCCAGTAAGCAAGCGATTTGGATATTATTGAAGATCCAGTACGGATGCGGCGTTGGCTTGATAAAATCGATAAATAAACGAAAAACTAAATAACTAAGCATAAATAATTGAAATAATAGTCCTTCCCAGCCCGCCTTTTTCTTTTTTATTTGAAAAAGGACAATAATCAGAACACCTAAGAAAAATATTTCGTACAGCTGGGTTGGATGCCGCTTGATTCCATCACCGAAGTCCACACCCGTTATCCAATTGGTCGCCACTCCGTATGTATGATCGTCCAGGCCGGTTAAAAAGCAGCCGATTCTTCCAATCATCATGCCAATTGCTAAAGGAAGTACAAAATCATCTCCTGTTGAACGGGCCCAGCCGATGAACTTTTTAGCTAGTTCCACGCCAATCAATCCGCCTAATAGCCCTCCTACGATTGTTTTTCCTTCCATTAGGTATAGGATGTTATTCCAGTTTTCTATTGTCTTTTTTGGGTCTTCGAACCAATAAAGAATTTTCGCACCGATGGCAGCACCCAATATTGCTCCAACTACAACCCATAATGCTTTTTCAATTGGAATCCGTTCTTTATTCCTCGTGTATAAATACACCCTGAAGCCAATAAAATATGCTAATGATTCAAATAAAAGATGCGGGTGAATGCCAAAAATATAGAAAGGAAACTTCAAAATCCTCTCTCCCTACAAAAAAATTTTGCTTTTTTTTACTATATTATCAGAATAGTAGCAATAAATTCTTATTTTTTCTTAAATTTAACAGATAAGGATGATTTTTTATGTAAATGAAAAATGGGGATTTGATCTTAAAAAAGCAATGCTTACTTGGGTAATAAAAAAAGGAAATTATGAATAGATCATAATTTTCCCTTTTTCTTTTTCCGATAAAATCTGTAACCTTTCCGAACCAAGTTCATAAGAAATAATGGGATCGGAGGATGATATTTTAATAAAAACGGTCTATAAATCTTGTAATATGCCTTTTTCAAATCATCCCACTTACAACAATAGCCTTGTTTATAAAAATCCGACACATCTACGATAAAGCCTTTTCCATTGTTCATTAACACATTTTTCCCATGAACATCATAGGGATTTAAGCCAACTGATTTGGCATATCGTAAGCCGTTATCGATATCTCTAATGACAGATTCAGGAATAGGAACACCGTTCACAACCGCATCAAACAATGTAATTCCCTCTAGCTTTTTCAACACTAAGTAATCTTCGCCATAGGCATAAAGAATAGAATAGGATTCATGGTTTCCTAATTTTTTATAAACTTCAATTTCCTTTTTTAGCTCCTCGGGACTTCTACCATACACCTTTACAACTAAATGAGGATGGGAAGAATGAGAAAACACCCCTGCATAATTGCCGTTCCCAATCGTTTCCCACGACCTTGTATGATTTTTTACAATGATGGGATCGAATGGGCTTTCAGATGTTAATTGAATATTAGGCAATAATTCTTTATCAATTAATTTCATATACCTATCTAATAGCATGTTCACACCTTCTTGCCATCTATAAACCTATTGCTTTCTTTTTGGCTTTACACATTATACACTAGTTAAAAAGAATTGTATCATTTCAAATGTATGCCCGTTTTTCGGAGGTATGCTTTAACCAATTAAATCGAGTTTAATAGAGAGGAGTTACTATGAATTTTCCGATTCTAAAAACAAATCGATTAAAGTTAATAGAAATCACCCATCTGTATGTTGAAAGCATATATGAAATTTTATCATTAGAAGAAGTAACGAGGTACTATGGAACCAATCGCTTCATGCTTCAATCTGAGGCAACGAAATTAATTGACATGTTCAGCAAAAACTATCGGGAAAAACGGGGAATTCGCTGGGGTATCGTCCTCAGGCAAAATCAAAAATTTATTGGCACCCTGGGTCTAAACGGATTACAGTTAAATAATAAACGAGCAGAAATAGGATATGAAATACATCCTCAATATTGGCGGATGGGATATACATCCGAGGCTATTAAAGAAATTCTAAGGTATAGTTTTGAAGAGTTAGATCTAAATCGGATTGGAGCAGTTGTTTACCCTGAAAATATTCCTTCGCTCAAACTCCTTGAAACTATAGGCTTCCAAGTAGAAGGCTTACTTCGGGGCTATATGTATCAAAATAGTCAGTCTCATGACACCTACGTATTATCTTTATTAAAACAAGAGTGGATACAAAGCCAGGAGTAGTAATCCTGGCATGCCTACTCCTCAAAATAAGCTTTAAACTCTTCTGAATCCTTGGTTTTCTTGTCATGGAAATACGGATTATTCTCCGTTGCATCCTTTGAATCCAGATTCGTTTTGATGACTAAAGATGGGGTTGAAGGACTATCAGCGATTACACGATCATTTAATTGGTCAAAATCCGGCAATTTTTTATTTCCAGGCTGTTGTGGTTCCATCAGTACACCTCCTGAATTTAGAATGCGATTTTTCTTTTTGAAAAATACATCTTTTCCATTCCGTGTTTTAAATGGAATGAAAAACAAGAAAAAAACTAGGAAGTAAAACCTTCCTAGTATCTTTTACTCCTCTTCTGAGCCGACTAAGAAATCGGGATTGAGTTCTTCGAATTCCTCGTCGTCTACATCCACTCCCCAATCATCATCGTCACCTGAAGGTCCTTCAGTACTGATGACAACAACAATCTTTGTCTCACCGATCACCTCTACAAGAAATTCCCTTTCCACGTGGACGATGATACGATTGCCGTTAGGGGAGATGACTGCTTCACAGCAATTAGGCTGCTGCAGCACTCGAGCAACAATTTCATTGTCATCGAGGCAATCGTGGTCACGATACTTTAACTTAATGACATCTGTATATTGAACACGTTCGGTTACTACTTCTGTTTTGGTATTATCATTATATGAGTACCAAACGTTGATGTCATAGGAGCCGTGTATCTCTACTGTCTTACCGACTTTTTTCGCGTTGTATTTATGGTTGATAATCCAACAGCCAAGAATACTAGTTGGACTATGCGCCGGGCTAATCGTATGATTGGACTGAGTAAATTTTCGTCCTTTCGCTACTACCGCTTTGGCAAATATCTCTCTAAATTCTCCCATTTCGCGCGAACCCTCCTCATTCATTTTCATTTCATCCTATGCGGGATTTTAGACTAGTGTGCGATATATTTTTAGGAATACTGGTTAAAAGTTTAGTCATAGTTCATTTTATGCGGGATTTTTATGTATGTTCCATGATAGCTTGCACTTTAAAAAGGAGGATGACCATAATGTGATGCGGGTCCCCTTTTTCATTCTATGAGGACGCCTATAGGGTTAGAATGATATACCGGGAAGGGAGAAAAAGAAAAAACCAGGCTCCGTTAATAGCCTGGTTTTAGTTAAATTAATGATCGTGGTCGTGGTCATGATTGCAGCCGTGATCACACGCCCCACCATTTTTCATACTTGCACCTGTTTCCCCCATTAATACATCTCCACCGGTTGAAATAATAATTTCATCGGTTACCGTATTGGAAATGGTTGAGGCAATAAGCTGTAGCAATTCATTTACTTCCACTTGAGATTGCTTGAAATCCTGAACAACAGGAATTTCATCCAACTCCTGTTCAATGGATGCAATCTTGTCCTCAACTTTTTTCAATGCTTCCGGTTTACCATAATGTTGAAGGTTTACGGCTTGCTTTTGTAACCCTTTAATATCTGAAATTAATGTCTTAACCTTTGGGTTTTCATGAATCTGGGCTTCTGCACGTTTGAAAAAGTCCACTTCTTCAGTTTCTGAAATCATACGTGCTAAATCTGTAGCACGAGCGACGATATCGTCTTTTGTATATTTCGCCACTTTACTTCACCTCTGCCGGTTCTAATTCTTCCACCATTTCTCCGTTTAATGACCATGTTTTTGCATCTGTAATTTTTACTTTCACAATCTTACCAATCGCTGTTTTAGGGGCAACAAAGTTAACTAGCTTGTTTCTGCTTGTATATCCGGCAAGAACATCAGGATTGTTCTTACTTTCCCCTTCAACTAAAACCTCAACAATTTGGCCTACATGTTTTTTCATAGCTTCTAAAGATAGCTCATTTACAAGCGCGTTTAGACGTTGCAAACGTTCTTTCTTCACTTCCATCGGAACGTTATCCTCCATTTTTGCTGCAGGAGTACCTTCACGAGGAGAGTAAATAAATGTATAAGCTAATTCATAACCTACTTCTCGATATAAAGATAATGTTTCTTCAAACTGCTCATCTGTTTCGTTTGGATAACCAACAATAATATCGGTTGTTAATGCCACATTCGGGATGGCCGCTTTAATTTTTCTAACAAGCTCTAAATATTGTTCTCTTGTATATTTACGAGCCATTATTTTAAGCACTTCTGTTGAACCTGATTGTACCGGCAAATGGATATGATCCATCAAATTGCCGCCTTTTGCAAGAACTTCAATCAAATGGTCATCAAAATCACGGGGATGGCTTGTTGTAAAACGAATCCTTGGGATATCAATTTTACGTAATTCATCCATTAAGTCACCAAGTCCATAGTTCATACCCTCTAAGTCTTTTCCATAAGCATTAACGTTTTGACCTAATAGGGTAACTTCCTGATAGCCCTGTGCTGCTAAATGACGGACTTCCTGGATAATCTCTTCAGGGCGGCGGCTCCGTTCTTTCCCGCGAGTGTAAGGAACGATACAATACGTACAGAATTTGTCACAGCCGTACATGATGTTCACCCACGCTTTAATATTACCGCGGCGTACCTTTGGAAGGTTTTCGATTACGTCGCCTTCCTTGGACCACACCTCAACCACCATTTCCTTCGACATATATGCTTCATGCAAAATGTTTGGCAGGCGGTGAATATTATGAGTACCAAAAATCATATCAACCTGTTGATAGGTTTTTAAAATCTTATTAACGACAGATTCTTCTTGGGACATGCAGCCGCAAACACCTAAAAGTAAGTCAGGCTTTTCCATTTTCAGTGCTTTCAGGTGGCCAAGTTCACCAAATACTTTATTTTCAGCGTTTTCACGGATTGCACATGTATTTAATAGAATCACATTTGCATCCTCTGTGCTGTCAGTTGGCTCATATCCAAGTGCTAAAAAGATACCCGCCATTACTTCTGTATCATGTTCATTCATTTGGCAGCCATAGGTACGGATATAGAACTTACGTCCATTCCCCATCCCACGGAATTCCTCAGAAATCGCGAAGTCATTGTGATACTTCACTTCTTCCTTTCCACGTTTTTTTGCATCCTTTAAAGAAGGTGCAGTAATCACTTGTTCAAAATATTTGCTGTAATCCTTGGCGGATTTTTTGTCCGAAGAATTAGTAGAATTTGCTTGTTGGCTTTCTAAACGTTGGTTTTCATTCATGTTCGGAAAAATCCCCTTTCATGTCAATTTCCTCAATTACTTCTATTAAAATGAAGATATTTTTTTACTTGTAAATAAGAAAAAAAGGCTTCGTGCATCACCGCACATTATTATAGTATAAAGGTTTCCAAGCTTTAAAACAATAGAAAATCCTGCCCGGCAACTCCTCTATAAAAGTCTTATTTGGCAAAGTGAATTAATGTTAAAAAAGTCTGCGCAATTTAATAATTTTAACTTATTTTTCTAATAAAATATGTGATTCCCCTCACTCTATAAAAGGCAGTGTTCACAATCCTTCGAAGTTTTAAACAATAAAAAATCCCGAGGACTGCATCCCACGGGATTTTTTTAAGTGAAATTACATAAATTCAGCAACTAACTTATCAAAATGCGCTTGATCAAGGTTAAGGTCCGCATTTACTAACGGAGTCTCTGAGTAACCTTTAATTAATTCCTGGTATGATGGACGCTCAGTATTTTGATAAATAAGCCCTGTAACGAGGCCATTATGCTTCATTAATGTTTGCATTGCATTTTCGCGGTTTGATGGATCATAGCCTTCAATATCGCTTAACTTTGTAAGATTTTCTTTAAACCAGTCGTATGTGTTGACTTTATTATAAGTAACACAAGGACTGAATACATTTATTAAAGAAAAACCTTTATGTTTAATACCTGCTTCAATTAAAGCCGTAAGGTCTTTTAAATCTGTTGAGAAGCTTTGTGCAACAAATGTTGCACCTACAGTTAAAGCCATTTCCATAGGAGAAATTGCTTGTTCAATTGACCCCATTGGTGTAGATTTTGTTTTAAAACCTTCAGCAGATCGTGGGGAGGTTTGACCTTTTGTTAAACCATAAATTTGGTTATCCATGACAATATAGGTAATGTCAACATTACGACGAATGGCATGAATTGTGTGTCCCATACCGATCGCGAAGCCATCACCGTCACCGCCTGAAGCGATAACTGTTAAGTCACGATTGGCCATCTTAACACCTTGCGCAATTGGAAGAGAACGGCCATGGATACCATGGAAGCCATATGAATTAATATAACCGGAGATACGACCTGAACAACCAATCCCCGAAATAACTGCTAAATTTTCCGGCTCCAGGCCCACATTTGCTGCCGCACGTTGCATTGCCGCTTGTACGGAGAAGTCACCACAGCCAGGGCACCAGTTCGGTTTTACATCATTACGAAAGTCTTTAAAAGTGGCCATTTAGAACAACTCCTTACATTTTGAATGAACTTCGTGAGGAAGAAATGGATTTCCATCATATTTAACATATTTAGTAATTTTTTCAGCATGACCGACATTCATTTTCATGATATTCGCTAACTGTCCAGTCGCATTGTTTTCCACAACAATTACCTTTTTCGCCGAACGAATAAGTGGAAGAACTTCGTCTGTTGGGAATGGATGAATTAAACGAATTTGTGCATGATTTACCTTCAATCCGTCATTTTCCAGACGTACCATTGCTTCTTCAATAGCACCACGAGTCGAGTTAAAGCCAACGATTAATAGATCGGCATCCTCGTGAGGTGCATTTTTATATACAGGGTTATTAAAACGAATATTTTCAACCTTACGGAAACGTTTGTCCATTTGGGCAATACGGTTTGTCGCCGATTCAGATGGTTTTCCTGTCTCAGCATGCTCAACACCTGTTACATGGTGGATACCATTTTTCTGACCGGGAATTGAACGTGGTGAAACACCATCTTCTGTTACTTCATAACGTTTGAAATATCCTTTGTTTTCAATCTCCGGAAGCGCTTCAGTTACAAGTTTACCTCTTCTAATTTCTACTTTAGAAGCATCAAGCGGTTCTACTGTTTGTTTACCTAATGATAATTGAAGGTCAGATAATACAATAACAGGACATTGATACTCTTCAGCAAGGTTGAAAGCTTCTGCAGTATCATAGAAAGCCTCTTCAACTGTACTAGGAGCCATAACGATTTTTGGAATTTCACCGTGTGTTCCGTAAATCATTGCCATTAAGTCAGACTGTTCTTGTTTTGTTGGTAATCCTGTTGAAGGACCTCCACGTTGTGTATCAACAATAACAAGAGGAGTTTCTGTAATACCGGCTAGACCAATTGCTTCCATTTTTAAAGACAATCCTGGACCGGAAGAAGCAGTTAGGGCACGAACACCACCATAGCTTGCGCCAATTGTCATTGTACATGCAGCAATTTCATCTTCTGTTTGAATAACAGCTCCGCCAAGTGGAGGTAATTTCTTAATTAAATACTCCATGATATCAGATGCAGGAGTAATTGGGTAAGCAGCCATAAATCGGCACCCGGCAGCAAGCGCTCCTAAAGCAATGGCGTCATTTCCAATCATGAACATCCGCTTTTTGCCATCAGCTTTTTCAAGCACCATTGTTGGAACATTTCCATCCATTTTTTCTTTCATATAATCAAAGCCGGCTTTGATTGCATCCATGTTTTTAGCAACGACCTGATCGCCTTTTCTACCGAAAATCTCACGAACTACTTCTTCAAATACATTTATATCCAAATCTAAAACTGCAGAAGTTGCGCCGATTGCAACCATGTTTTTCATTAAAGAAGTCCCTAATTGTGTAGCCATTTCAGTAAATGGTACCGCATACATTGAAGCACTGGAATCTTCAGGTTTCTTTGGATCAAATTTGGAATCAGCAAGGATTACACCTTTACTATGTAACTCTTTGTAATTTAAATCGATTGTTTCTTGGTCAAATGCAACTAGAATATCAAGATCGTCAGAAATTGAACGAACTTCTGTTGTGCTTACGCGGATCTTATTATTTGTATGACCGCCTTTAATACGAGATGAAAAGTGACGATAACCATACAAGTAATATCCTAGGCGATTCAGTGCGATAGCAAAGATTTCCCCAGTACTTTCAATACCTTCCCCTTGTTGTCCGCCAACTTTCCATGAAAGTTGATTGATCATGACTTACACCCCTTTGGATATGTAAAAAATTAAGTAGATTTAATCATTTATTAGTGTAGCACTTTTCCAAGTAAATCACTAGATTTTTAAAGATGAAATGTAACTTCTTAGATACGTACTAAACGCTTTCAATTCTAGACCTATGTATTAAAAATTGCAACCCTTTGAACCGAAAAATTGTCTAAAATATGAATATTTTTTTATTATTTAAAATAGACTGGTTTTCTGTTTCCTAAAATGAAAAGAAAAATAAGTAAAATTGCGTATTCTTAAGCTATTTCTACTTATTTAGCTCTGTTTTATTTTTAATGAAAATTATTTAAAAAACAAACTTCTTTTATAGCAGAATAGTATTTTTCCTGTTGGAATTTATCAACTATTTTTATAGTCCTTTTTTGCATAAAAATACCTGCTTGCCCCAATGGGCAAGCAGGTAAATTCGGAAGTTGTAATTTTGTTTATCGTACACGTTTCAGGACATGAGGCTCTTTCTCTTATCTCGGTTCAACAATAAGCTTAATTGCTGTGCGTTCTTCCCCGTCAATTAAGATATCGGTAAACGCCGGGATGCAGATCAAATCAACTCCGCTAGGTGCTACAAATCCTCGAGCAATCGCTACTGCCTTAACGGCTTGATTCAATGCACCCGCCCCAATCGCCTGTATTTCCGCTGCACCTCTTTCACGCAGAACTCCGGCAAGTGCACCAGCTACAGAATTAGGATTAGATTTTGCTGAAACTTTTAATATTTCCATTCCTAGCTCCCCCTTGTATAAAATCCCGATCCCGCATGAGCAGTTTCATGAATAAATCAGGTGTATAATATTCCACTGCTACTATATTCGTCAGGCAATAGACATATTCCGGCTTGGACAAAAAAAGATAAAAAAAACTCTCCAATAAGGAGAGTTTCCCTGATTATGAATACCATGGTTGATCATCATTAATTAATATACGTTCTAATTTTTTACTGAATCCATTTTTCCTGTCAAGTTCTATATATACAGCACTTAATTGGTTGCGGCCTGCTTTTGGCACTTCAAAGCGAACCGGAAGGCTTGTTAAAAACCTTTTTAGGACAAGCTCCTTTTCTACCCCTAAAATTCCATCATATGGTCCTGTCATACCTACATCTGATAAATAACCCGTTCCCCCCGGTAAGACACGGCTGTCAGCTGTTTGCACATGTGTATGCGTACCGACGACAGCGGAAACCCTCCCATCGAGATACCAGCCCATTGCTTGTTTTTCACTTGTTACCTCTGCATGAAAATCAACAAATATAAACGGTGTTCTCGCTCTAGCTATTTCAACTAATTCATCTGCTTTTCTGAAAGGGCAGTCCAATGGTGCCATAAAGGTACGCCCCTGTAAATTAATAACCGCTATTTCAAGATCATTCACTTTAAAAAACGCCAGTCCTTTACCGGGAGTTCCTTCCGGAAAATTAGCCGGCCTAACCATATTCTTTGCATGATCGATAAATTCAAAAATTTCCTTATTATCCCACGAATGATTTCCAAGTGTCACTGCTTGTGCACCAAACATTAAAAATTCCCGGTATATTTTTTCGGTAATCCCTTTTCCGCCTGCTGCATTTTCACCATTGATAATCGTAAAATGCGGGCGATATTTCTCTTTTATTTTTGGTAAATATTCTTTTACCATATCACGTCCGGGAGAGCCTACCACATCTCCAATAAATAATAAATTCATTTTTATCCCTTTCGACTTATGACCTAACTATTTAAATTGTATCACAACACCATGTAATTTAACCGAAAATGGACTTTTTAAAATAATGGCTCTGTTTAACTTGCCTGTTGATTTCCGCTCCAGGCAACATAGTGAGTTAAATCAACAATGAACTTTAACATAGCCAAAATAATAAAGCGGTGCATGAGCACCGCTTTATTTTGCATATTCTACAGCCCGTGTTTCACGGATCACTGTAACTTTTATGTGTCCCGGATAATCTAACTCTTCTTCAATTCTCTTTCGAATGTCGCGAGCTAATCGATGCGCAGCAAGATCATCAATTGCATCCGGTCTTACGATAATACGTACTTCACGACCAGCTTGAATTGCGAACGATTTTTCAACACCCTCATACGACTCAGAAATCTCTTCCAGCTTTTCCAGACGGCGGATATAGTTTTCAAGAGTCTCACTACGTGCTCCCGGTCTAGCGGCTGATAAAGCATCAGCAGCAGCAACAAGAACCGCAATTATGGATGTTGGTTCAGTATCCCCATGGTGGGAAGCAATACTGTTAATAACCACTGGGTGTTCCTTGTATTTTGTCGCTAGCTCAACACCAATCTCAACATGGCTACCTTCCACCTCATGGTCGATGGCTTTACCGATGTCGTGTAATAATCCGGCACGACGGGCTAATGTTTCATCCTCACCAAGCTCAGCTGCAAGCAAACCAGAAAGCTGTGCAACCTCCATTGAGTGTTTTAAAACATTTTGTCCGTAACTTGTACGGTACTTTAAGCGGCCAAGTATTTTGATTAAATCCGGATGAAGTCCATGAACACCCACTTCAAATGTTGTTTGTTCACCAACTTCTCGAATATACTCATCCACTTCGCGACGGGATTTTTCAACCATTTCCTCAATACGGGCAGGATGAATACGTCCGTCCTGTACTAGTTTTTCAAGCGCTAAGCGGGCTGTTTCACGACGTATTGGATCAAAGCCAGAAAGAATGACAGCTTCTGGAGTATCATCAATAATCAAATCAATTCCCGTAAGTGTTTCAAGGGTCCGGATATTTCGTCCTTCACGGCCAATAATTCGGCCTTTCATTTCATCATTTGGAAGGTTTACTACAGAGACAGTCGTCTCCGCAACATGGTCAGCAGCGCAACGCTGGATTGCCAATGATAGAATTTCCTTCGCTTTCTTATCAGCTTCTTCTTTGGCGCGGTTTTCACTTTCTTTGATCATAATTGCTGTATCAACAGAAAGTTCCTGCTCAGTACGCTCTAAAATGATCGCCTTTGCTTCTTCACGCGTCAAGCTCGAAATTCGTTCGAGTTCAGTCTGTTGTAATCGTACCAACTCGTCCACTTTGCTTTCCATCTCTTCAATATGCTGTTGTCTTTGGTTAAGAGAATCATCCTTCTTTTCTAAAAGAATCTCACGTTTATTTAACGTTTCATCTTTTCGATCTAAATTCTCTTCTCTTTGCAGTAAACGGTTTTCTTGTTTTTGCAGTTCATTTCTTCGTTCACGAACCTCACGTTCAGCTTCTGTACGAAGCTTGTGAATTTCATCCTTTGCCTCTAGCAAAGCTTCTTTTTTCAATGAGTCAGCATCACGTTTTGCATCTTCAAGGATTTGCTCTGCAGCATTCTTTGCTCCGGCAATTTTTGCTTCAGCAATGGATTTACGAATAAAATAGCCAACAACGGCACCGACGATAAGGCCAAGCAAAATGGAGATGATTGTAATAGGTTCCATCGTTACACCTCCTCTTGCTATGAACTTTTGTTACTTTTTTAAGTGTCGGCATGTACATTGTTTAGACTCAACATACAGCAAGCACCAAGGCTTTTTACTTTGTAATATTAACAAAAATGTAAAATATACATGTTAATTGTAAATGTGTGTATATTCATTGTCAAGGGTAAGTCCCGTTGGCTTTTTGAAATATTTTGAATTTGTTCACACATTCACGATTTTTGACGATGTTTACTATGAATAAAAATGAAAGTTTATGCATAAAGATACATATTTTCAAAAAAGAGCAAAGTCCGACAAGGGGCTTTGCTCGAGGTTTTTAGTCAAGTAATTCAAATTGATCATCATCGTCCGTTTCAGTGACAGTTTTTTCACCATCTAAACCATAATGCTCACGAATCTTTTGTTGAATTTCAAGGCGAATACTTGGGTTTTCTTTCAAAAACTGTTTCGCATTTTCGCGTCCTTGACCTAGTCGTTCTTCATTATAAGAATACCAGGAACCGCTCTTTTGAACGATATCTAATTCAGCTCCAAGGTCAATGGTCTCACCTTCCTTAGATATACCTTCACCATACATTATATCCACTTCAGCTACCCGGAAAGGAGGAGCGACTTTATTCTTAACAACTTTAATTTTTGTTTTGTTTCCTACCATGTCATTTCCTTGCTTTAATGTTTCTGCACGACGTACTTCAAGTCGAATCGTCGAGTAGAATTTTAAAGCGCGTCCACCTGGTGTCGTCTCCGGATTCCCGAACATAACTCCAACTTTTTCACGAATTTGGTTAATAAAGACAGCGATTGTTTTCGATTTGTTAATCGCACCGGAAAGCTTACGAAGTGCCTGGGACATTAATCGTGCCTGTAAACCTACATGAGCATCTCCCATTTCACCTTCAATTTCCGCTTTTGGAACTAACGCCGCTACAGAGTCGATAACAATAATATCAACTGCACCGCTTCGTACCAGTGCCTCTGCTATTTCCAAACCTTGTTCACCGGTGTCCGGTTGGGACAATAATAACTCATCAATATTAACGCCTAATTTTTGTGCATATGTTGGATCAAGCGCGTGCTCTGCGTCAATAAACGCTGCTTGTCCGCCTTTTGCCTGTACTTCTGCAATAGCATGCAAGGCAACAGTTGTTTTACCGGAACTTTCCGGTCCATAGATTTCAATAATACGTCCTCTAGGATATCCGCCAACACCGAGTGCTGAGTCAAGTGCTAAAGAGCCGCTCGGTACAGTAGAAATTCTTGTCTCCGTTTGCTCTCCCATTTTCATTATGGAACCTTTACCAAATTGCTTTTCAATTTGTTTTAACGCCATTTCTAAGGCGGCTTTACGATCACTCACTTATAAGTTCCTCCTTAATTTATATAAACACAAAATAATTGCTACAATCTATTAATTATAACCTATAAATAATATAACCTCTTTTTAGCTATTTGTCGAGCAAAAAATCGAACATTCATTCGATTTAATTCCAGCGATTAAACTTTAAGAAATAGCTCAAATACCCTTCTATTTGTACTTTTTCTCCAACCTTTTTTACTGAAACAATCATTTTCCTTTATTGTCAGACATTAACTCACAGGTTTATAACCTGTGACAAAAAAATCACAGAACGCTTAATTAGCATTCTGTGATTCTTTTAAAATTCGATGTAAAAAATAGCAGCCATATTTTACTGCACGAATACGATTAGCATCCCTAGTGCCGCCAAGATTAATTTTTTCAACAATCGTCGGCCTTCCTTTAATAGCAATACCAATATAAACAGTGCCGACAGGTTGTCCTTCAAGCTCTTCAGGGCCTGCTACTCCTGTAAAACTAATTCCAACATCAGCTGAAAGCAACCGGGACACATTTTCAGCTAGTTCTTTCGCACATTGTTCACTTACAACACCATGTTTTTCAATCGTTTCTTGTTTTACCTTTACTACTTGCTGCTTCACCTCAGCTGAATAGCAGACAACGCCGCCTTTTAAAACAGAGCTCGCGCCGGGATTACCGGTTAACACTTGCTGAAACATTCCGCCTGTTAAGCTCTCAGCGGCCGCTATAGTCAATTTGTTGTGTTTTAAACTTTTCATCAATTCTTCCATAAGTGATGTATTGTCATAACCGTAAAGAAATTCACCTACACGATTAGTTATCGCCTTTTCTACTTCATCAAGCATGGAGTTTGCAACAACCGGGTTAATATGTTTCGCTGTCAGTCTTAATGTGACCTCACTATCACCGGCAAGCGGAGCAATTGTTGGATTGCTTTGATTATCAATTAAATCAATAATTTCTGTCTCCAATGCCGCTTCACCGATGCCGAAAAATCTTAACACTCTTGAAACAATTTTCTCATTCGAATCGGTTTGAATACTAATAGCATTAGCACCATATTGGCTGAACATAGGCTCCATTTCCTTTGGCGGACCGGGCAGCAGCATATATATATGGCCATCACCCTTAACAACCATTCCAGGAGCCATTCCGTGATCATTAGGCAGGATTAGCGATCCTTCTAAAACAAGCGCCTGCTTGCGATTATTTTCTGTCATAATCCGATTGGCCTTTTTGAAATAGAGCTCGATCGATTCTAAAGCCTTTTGATCCATAACAAGATTTTTTCCGATGTGACGGGCAATTGTTTCCTTTGTCAAATCATCTTTAGTCGGCCCAAGTCCACCGGTAAAAATAATAAGATTGGAACGCTTTTCAGCAATTTCAATTGCTGATTTAAGCCGATCAGGGTTGTCACCAACAACCGTATGATAATAAACATTTATTCCGAGAACAGCTAATTGCTGCGATAAAAAACGAGCGTTCGAATTAACAATTTGTCCTAGTAATAACTCTGAGCCAACGGCAATAATTTCGGCATTCACAATCCACCACTCCTAAATTTACCCAATAAAGGTCATTAAAAGAACTATTTAGAGTTTTTAAATACATGACTATTCTTGGCAAAATAATCCCAACCGGACCAAATCGTAAAGATTAATGCCACCCATAAAGCTATATGTGCAAATGGCAAGGAAATCATTTCAAAAAGTATATTATGTAATAAAAGTGCGGAAATCGCGATAATTTGCGTCCATGTTTTAATTTTCCCTAACATATTGGCTGCTACAACCTCACCTTCCCCTGCCAGCAAAAGACGAAGACCTGTTACAGCAAATTCCCTGCTAATAATGACAATAACAATCCATGATGCAGCATACCCAAGCTCAACAAGAACAATAAGAGCAGCGGAAACAAGCAATTTATCGGCAAGTGGGTCTAGGAATTTCCCCATATTGGTCACAAGGTTTAATTTACGGGCATAATAGCCGTCAATCCAATCAGTCGTAGCAGCTATAATAAAGATTAAGGCTCCGACAAGATGGGTAACAGGCAGATAGACTCCCAGAACATAAATGTCGCCCCAATCGAATTGAGCGAGCATAACTATCAAGAATAAAGGGATTAATATTATTCTTGATACTGTTATTTTATTTGGCAAATTCATACTATTTCCTCCTATAGAAAAGCAGAAGCCCCATCGGAATGAGCACAGCTTATTACCAAGAAGCTTTCATTGATGCTAGACAGTTCTTGAAGCTCAAAAAAATACAAGTGAAAAATAGTCATCCATAGATGACTATTTGTTCTTCGGAACAAATTGAATCGTTACGTTCTGACTCACCACCGAAGTCGGTGCAATAGCATACTCTAGCTTTTGGTCATTTACATAAATGTCCGTATTGATGGCATTTCCTACAACAATTACCGCTTTATCTTCCTTTGTGAAATCAACAGCCTGGCTGGAAGTTCCAGTTGTTGTTAGTGTCCCCTGAAAAAAAGAGCGGCCGCTACCATTTTTAATATTTACCCAGGTATTACCTTTAGAAACCAATTTTAATACAAACTTATCAGCGTTTTTTAATTCATAGATAGAATTTTTGCCGCCGCTCTGGACAACGGTTAAACTCTGCGGCGGGACGGCTGCTTGTGTAGTTCCCGTATCTTTTGTACTGGAGTTCTCATCTTTAGCAGTGTCTTTCTTTTTAGAATTATCAGTTGTATTTGTTTTCGCTTTTTCAAGCTCTGCTGATTTAGCAAATTTCACTTGCTCATTACCCGGATTAGCAGATTGATTTGAATTACTGCTCGCATGATGAGTCAAGAAATAATATAAAAGACTGGCAGCCCCAATAATAAATATTCCGATTAATACTTTTGGAAGAACATCAAAAATTTTCGAATTTCCATCAGCAATACTTTTCCGCGTTTTCACTCTCGATAACTGCTCAGGCAAATCCCCATTCATAGCTGCAGGAATTTCACTCTTATAGGTTTCAAAAATTTCATCAGGATCAAGCTGAAGCGCTTCTGAATATTGCTTAATAAAGGCACGTACATAAAAATTTCCGGGCATACTGCTATAATTGCCTTCTTCAATACCAATTAAGTAACGCTTTTGAATTTTTGTGATAGATTGTACATCATCCAAGCTTAAATTTTTGGCTAGTCGGGCTTCTTTTAATCGATTCCCTAATTCAGTCACCTTTTAACACCTTCCAATTTTTTAAAAATCAAAACTGCCGAAATCAGATCCGGAGAACAAATCATTTTGTTCAACTACCTCATATGTAATTTCTTCATCGGCATCGTTTCTGAGCTCAATAATATAATCAAAATCCTCCAAAGAGTATTCCGAATTTTGAACGAAAATATCAGGATGCTCCACTACTTTAATAGCAGGCATGCGCATGATCTCACGGACCAGTTGCCAATGGCGCTCGTTTGCCCTTTTGGTTGAGACAATTCCGTCTAGGATGAAAAGATTATTCTCATTGTACTCGTCCTCGATCAGTTGATTTCGAATAGTTTGTTTCAAAAGGGTAGAAGATACAAATAACCAACGTTTATTTGCACAAACACTCGCTGCAACAAGAGATTCTGTTTTGCCAACTCGCGGCATTCCCCGAATTCCTATCAATTTATGGCCTTCCTGCTTAAACAATTCTGCCATAAAATCAACTAATAATCCAAGCTCATCCCTTACAAAGCGAAAAGTTTTTTTATCGTCCGCATCTCTTTGAATATATCGGCCATGCCGAACAGCAAGCCTGTCACGCAGTTTTGGTTCCCTAAGTTTGATTACTTTTATTGTGTCCATTGTATGTAAAATTGACTCTAGCCGTTTAATTTGGTCATCATCTTTTGCTAAAATCAACAAACCCCGTCTGCCTTCATCTACTCCATTAATCGTTACAATATTTATAGACAGCATTCCCAAGAGGGATGAAATGTCGCCCAATAAACCAGGACGGTTTTTTTGAATCTCATATTCTAAGTACCATTCTTTTTTCTCCATAAAAAAAACCTCCTCAGTTTAGCCCATAAAACGACAAAATTTTCGTATCACCATACCTAAACCTTATAATAAATGATTTTGTTAGAAGATGAAAGCAAAAACAAGGAGAACAACTATTATAAAAGATTTTAAGAACGAAAAAAGAAGAGAGGAGAATTCCTCTCTTACCGAGTACCGTTATTTTGAATAAGTTTAACCATCACATTAGCAATGGCTTCTTGCTCATCTCTATCTGCTACTGACCAAAGGTCTGAAAGAACTCGCTGTTGCTCATTTTTTGGATCCACATTCTTAGACAAGTAATCACCAATTTGAACGGCAAGACCATTAACGGCCCCCTCGCTCATTCCTTCATTTTGTGCATGATGAAGACGATCAGCTAAAAAATCCTCCCACTGCTTCCAGTTATCTAAAACAGACATATTATTAACCCTCCTTTAAAATAGTACAAGATTATTGTGTGAAAGGAAGGAGGAAATTATTCATTTTATAATTTTAAAATTACGTATACCAGCCTCCATTTATTGAAAGAATCTGTCCTGTAATATAGGACGATTCGGCAGATAACAAAAATGAAACTCCATTGGCAATCTCTTCAGGGTGACCGAGTCTTCCCATCGGAATTTCAGCATCGAGACACGCTTTCTCTTCCATCGTAAAACGGTCCATCATTGGGGTTTCTACCGCTCCGGGGGCAATGGCATTGACTCGAATTCCATTAAGGGCTACTTCCTTACTCAACGCCTTCACGAAGGCAATTTGTGCGCCTTTAGCCATAGAATAGGCTACTTCACAGGCAGCACCTGTTTGTCCCCATATAGAAGTAATCACAATTATATTTCCTGACCCTTTGGTAAGAAATTTTGGAAGTAATTCCTTCGTGATCATTAATGGATTTAACACATGCACTCTCATTAACGATTCAGCCTCTTCTTTTTTTAAGTCAACAAGAAGACCATAATGGCTGTTACCGCCGCAATGAATGATTGCATCAAGAGAAAATATTTGCGAACAAATCTTTTTATATCCATCAGCCTCTGCCAAGTCCGCAAGTATTGGCAGATATTCTCCGCCATAAAGTTGGAGCTTTGTTAGTAATTCTTTTATTGATTGTTCATTTTTATTGTAATGTAAATACAAATTATAGCCTTTTTCAGCTAATGATATGGCAATGGCTTGGCCAATTCCACCGCTAGCCCCCGTGATGAGTGCGAATTTTTTCATCTTTGTTCACTCTTTCCCAATTATCCAATTCATTTTACCATGTAAAAAAGCGCCGAACAGCGACGCTTCTTTCTTTATTATTTTTTCTTTGGTACAACCTGACATACTGAAAACCGCTCCTCCGAGATCACTTCTGATGCCAGTAATCGGACATCTTCTAAAGAGATTTTCTCGAGTGTAGGGACAACATCGAACAAGTTCATATCGTTAAAAGCATAGCGAGTAAATTGATTAGCAATATATTCAGGTGAATTAACGGCCCTTAAAAATGAACCAATTTTTTTCTTTTTCGCTCTTTCTAATTGCTCCTCTGAAATTACGCTTCCCTTTTTAGCTTCAAGGAGCATTTTTTCAAGTTTGTCTGCTAATTTATCCGCATCACCTGTATCCCCGCCAATCATGGCAAACCCAAATCCCTGTTCCTGTGTATAATCATAGGAAAATGTTTCGTCAATTAAGCCTTCATTATAAAGCTGATTATAGTTTTCTGAGCTCTTACCAAATAGTAAATCGAGAAGGACATTCATCGTTAACTCATTTTTCAATAGCTCATCACCTGTTTGATCAACGTGCATTGCCTTAATACCAAATAAGCATTTAGACGTTTGCACATTCATTTCGAGCACTTGTTTTTTTTCTGCTGCTTGAGTTGGCTCATCCTCAAATTTACGTTTGATTTCAGGCTGGTCTTTGTATTCTTTTTTTGCTTGGTTTTCTCTTACTTGATTCATAAATGAATCCGGGTCAACAGGCCCTACAATAAACAACAGCATGTTACTCGGATGATAAAATGTGTTGTAACATTCATACAGCCAATCTTTTGTAATATGGGAAATCGATTCAATGGTACCGGCAATATCGATTTTAACCGGATGGTTTTGGTATAGGTTTTGGATTAGTCCAAAATATAAGCGCCAATCGGGATTATCATCATACATCGTGATTTCCTGACCAATGATTCCCTTTTCTTTTTCGACTGTTTTTTCCGAAAAATATGGATCCTGGACAAAATCAATTAATGTTTCCAGGTTTTTTTCGACATCCGATGTGCTCGAAAACAAATAAGCTGTTCGTGTAAAAGAAGTAAAAGCATTCGCTGAAGCCCCTTGACGGCTAAATTGTTGAAAAACATCGCCGTCCTCCTTCTCAAAAAGCTTATGCTCTAAAAAGTGGGCAATCCCGTCCGGAACCTTGACAAACTCCTCTTTACCTAATGGAACAAAGGTATTATCGACCGATCCATACTTTGTTGTAAAGGTAGCAAACGTTTTATTAAAGCCTTTTTTTGGCAAAATATAAACGTTCAGCCCATTCGGCATTTTTTCATGATAAAGTTCTTCTTGAAGCTGGTCAAACGTAATCTTCTCCATTATTTGCCCGCCCCCGTTCCTGTTAAGAAATAAATTGTGTCTAATTCAATCTTTTTCGCTACCTGAATAATTTCATCTTTCGTTGCTTTTTGCATTTCAGTGATCCAATTATCAAGACTTATATCCACATTTGCTACTACGTTATGGTACAAAATTTCCGTTAGCCCTCTTGGTGTATCAATTGTTTCGAGTATTTGATTTTGAATAACGGCCTTTGTTTGCGCTAATTCCTGGTCAGTGAAATCGCCCTTTTTCATTGCATCCATTTGCTCGTTGATAATCTTTACTGCCTGGTCATAGTTCTTTAGGTCAATTCCTGACACCACAATCATCAAACCTTTATGACTTTCTAAGCGGCTGGCTGCATAATAGGCAAGACTGGCTTTTTCTCGAACATTTATAAACAATTTAGAGTGTGAGAAACCGCCAAAGATGCCGTTAAACACTTGAAGGGCAAAATAATCAGGATCTCCATATACGATATTTGTGCGGTATCCGATATTTAATTTCCCTTGTTTTACATCCTGCTCCTCTTTTACTTCATGAACCTTTTCCTTTTTCTTTACTTCACGTGTTTCCAGCCTTTTCGGTGTACGTTCTTCAAAATGTAGCAGTTCCGTTGCATATTGCTTTACCTCTTCCTCTTTTACATCACCAATAACATAAAGATCCATTTCATCTTCTGAAAAAGCTTTTTTATAATAGGCAAATAAATTTTCTGGTGTGATGGAATCAACATCCTCCATTTGGCCATTTACTTGAAGGGCATACGGTTCCCCTTCGCACATTTCTTCCACTAGCCGGGCATTAGAAAATCGCATTTTATCATCGAAAACAGATTGTATTCTTTGCTTTAAGGTCCGCTTTTCTTTTTCCACAGTCTCTTTGTCAAATGCATTTTCTGATAGGTTTGGTTTAGTTAAAATTTCAGCTAATAATTCAAAGCCTTTTTTTAATAATGGTGTTGGATCACCCAAGAATTTTTCATTGGCTATTTCAATGGAGAAGCTAATGACATGGTATTCACCTTTTTTCCCTAAATCCACATAAAGTGTGGCCCCATACAGTTCATCTAAATATGAACGCAGTGATGTTGTCGAAGGGTATTTGACCGAACTGCTTTGTAATACTTGGGGAAGAAGTGCCCTTTTTGTGACATCTTCTTTGGTTAAAGGTGCTTTCATTTTCCATACAAATGTATTGGTTTTATATTTGTTTGTCTCCACAACATGGAGGCTATATCCTTGCATTTTTGTCAATTTTTCTGCGGTTGAATCCACTTGCATTCCTCCTTCATTTAATAAGGGATTAAGCTAAACTACAATATGTAAACATTTTTCTTTATATCTTTTCCATTGTAATATAACCCTATTCTTACTATAATTTGCCAAGCTTGTTCAATACAAGTGATTTCACCTTTTTAACCCCTTGTTTTTAATAAAAAACAAAAAAGAACCCCAGTATTTTTGAAATACGAGGGTTCTATTACTTTGATTACGGTCTAGCTCCAGCGTTTGTGAAGTCTGACCAAGGCGCTTCCGCTTTTCTACTTTAGCGGCTTCCCTTGATATAATGTACTCCATCTGCCTTAGGAGCTTCAGCACGGCCGATAAATCCAGTTAACGCTAAGATCGTTAAGACATAAGGTGCGATTAACAAATACACACTCGGAATGGTCTTTAATAAAGGTAAACTTGATCCAATGATACTAATACTTTGAGCAAAACCAAAAAATAATGCTGCACCCATTGCTCCAAGTGGATGCCATTTACCGAAAATCATCGCGGCTAATGCCATAAAGCCCTGACCGCTAATAGTTGCATGGCTGAAGTTTGAGGAGATTGCTTCCGCGTAAACTCCACCGCCAATTCCTCCAAGTGCTCCCGAAATAATAACCCCTAAATAACGCATCTTTGTTACGTTAATTCCCATTGTATCAGCTGCCATAGGATGTTCACCAACAGAACGAAGACGCAGACCAAATGGAGTTTTATAAATAATATACCATGCAATTATGGCAACGATAATGGCTAAATAAGAAACCCAGTACGTATTTTGGAAAAACACCTTTCCAAAAAAAGGTATATCCTTTAAAACAGGTATATCAATTTTATTGAAACCTTTTTGGATGATATCTGTTTCACCTTTATTATAGATGAATTTCACTAAGAACAAGGTTAATCCGGAGGCTAAGAGGTTGATTGCTACCCCTGATACTGTATGATCGGCTCGGAAAGTAATCGAAGCAACTGCATGTAAAATAGAAAATATCGCCCCGGCTAACATAGCAACAAACAAAGATACCCAAGGGGTTGCATCTCCAAAAGTATTCACAAATGTTAAGTTAAAAACAATCGAAGTAAATGCTCCAATCCACATTAAACCTTCCAGTCCAATATTTACAACACCGGAACGTTCAGAGAATACACCGCCTAATGCAGTGAAAACAAGTGGAGCTGCCCAAAGTAAAGTTGAAGGAATGATGATCATTAATACCTGCATTAAGCTCACTTATTTCGCCTCCTTTTTACTAATGCGCTCAAGAAACCAGCGAATAATATAACTTGATGCCACAAAGAAAACAATTAAAGCAATAATAATATCAACAAGTTCATTTGGAACACCTGCTTGAAGAGGCATGTTTAATGCCCCTACTTCCAAGGCACCAAATAATATGGCTGAAAAAAATACGCCGATAGCACTATTTGCACCTAGTAATGCAACAGCAATCCCGTTAAAACCAACACCGGTAAAGGAGCTTTTCATTGCAATATACCCAAAAGTTCCTAACCCTTCCATTGCTCCTGCCAACCCTGCAAACGCACCGGAGATGACCATAGACAAAATGATATTCTTGTTAACGCTCATCCCGGCATAATGGGCAGCATCCTGATTATATCCTACTGCACGCAATTCAAACCCTCTTGTCGTTTTCTCTAAAAGAAACCACATGATGAAACAGCATATAACAGCAAGAAGAATTCCCCAGTGTAACCGTGAAAATTGCGTTAAACTTTGAAGCCAAGGAGAAGCAAGCGATGCTGAATCAGGAATATTCGGCGTTCTTTCTTTTCCATTGGTAATAACATGTTGAATCATATAATTGGAAAAATGAAGAGCAATGTAATTCATCATAATCGTTACAATAACTTCATGAACACGGAATCGTGCTTTTAATAAACCCGGAATATAGGCCCAAAGTGCACCGGCTACGATAGAAGCCAGTATCGCTAGCGGTAAGTGGATTATTTTCGGAAGATGAAATGCCAGTCCGACCCAAACCGAAGCAAGCCAGCCAACAATAAATTGACCTTCAACCCCAATATTAAACAGCCCCACTCTAAATGCAAAGGCAACAGCTAGACCGGCTAAAATATAAGGAGTAACCTGGCGTATTACTTCACCAAGATAATAGGAACTTCCGAATGCTCCACCCCATAATGCCCCAAAAGCATCAGCGGCATTGTAGCCTGTGGCTACCATAATGATTGTTCCTACTATTATACCGAGCAATAAGGCAATAAGAGGTGTTAAAATATTACGAGAGCGTTTAGACATGTGTTCCTTCCCCCGCTTCTTTTCTATTCGAGCCCGCCATTAACAATCCAAGTTCCTGCTCAGTCGTTTCCCTTGGATTCACAACAGCCACAATTTTCCCTTCATATATAACAGCAATTCGATCACTGACATTCATGATCTCATCTAATTCAAACGACACTAGTAGAACAGCTTTGCCTTTATCTCGCTGCTCAATCAACCGTCTGTGAATAAACTCAATAGCACCTACATCTAAACCGCGTGTCGGCTGTGCAGCAATAAGCAAGTCCGGGTCACGGTCAACCTCACGCCCGATAATAGCTTTTTGTTGATTTCCCCCTGACAATGCACGTGCTAATGTATATTCACTAGGTGTACGAACGTCAAATTCTGTAATTAATTTTTTCGCTTTACTATAAATCTCTTTGAAATTTAAAATACCACTTTTTGAAAACGGTTTCTTATAGTAGGTTTGTAAAACCATGTTCTCTCCAATTGGATAATTCAAAACTAATCCATGCTTATGACGGTCTTGCGGAATATGACCTATCCCGGATTCCGTGATTTTCCGTGGAGAAAATCCTAATAATTCTTTGCTATTTACCTTTATACTGCCGCTTTCAGCCTTCCTTAAACCGGTAATTGCTTCAATTAATTCGGATTGACCATTTCCATCAACACCGGCAATCCCTACAATCTCGCCAGCTCTAATGGATAGATCAAGCCCATCGACCACTGTAACACCGCGGGAATCTTTAACCACCAAGTCTTTTACTTCAAGCACATCCTGTTTAGGATTTGCTGCCGTTTTTTCAGTCTTAAACACAACTTCACGGCCGACCATTAAGTTCGCAAGCTCATTAGGGTTAGTCTCGCTGATATTAACAGTTCCAATCCCTTTACCTTTTCGAATAACTGTACATCTGTCAGCCACTTCCATAATTTCTTTCAGTTTATGGGTAATAAGGATTATCGACTTTCCTTCTTTAATAAGCGTTTTCATAATTTGCATAAGCTCTATAATTTCCTGCGGTGTTAATACTGCTGATGGTTCGTCAAAAATTAAAATTTCTGCACCACGGTAAAGTGTTTTTAAGATCTCAACACGCTGTTGCATACCAACGCCTATATCCGATATTTTTGCCTGCGGGTCAACAGCTAATCCATAACGTTCCGAAATTTCGCGAACTTCTTTTTCAGCTTTTCTCAGATTGATTCGTCCGCCTGAAGTAATTTCTTTACCAAGGATTATATTTTCTGTAACAGTAAATTTATCTACAAGCATAAAATGCTGATGGACCATCCCAATTCCCAGTTCATTCGCAATATTTGGGTTAGAGATTTTTACAGGTTTCCCTTTAACACGTATTTCTCCCTGCTCAGGCTGATATAATCCGAAAAGAACATTCATCAATGTAGATTTTCCTGCACCGTTTTCCCCGAGCAAAGCATGGATTTCACCTTTTTTCACTTGAAGAGTGATGTTATCATTCGCAACAAAACCGCCAAATTCTTTGCGGATATTAAGCATCTCAATTACATATTCCATCTTTTCTCACTTCCTTTACTAAGATATAAAAAGTAAATTCATTAGTAGTAAGAGGTCAGACCTTTAAAAATTTTTAAAAAACAGGGATCTTCTCCCCACTAAAGTCCTAAGTGAAGGGTAGAAGAATTCTACACTTCAATTAAGATTTTATCATTTAATTGATGTGCGGGCTTTAAGTGCCCGCACATCCTCACCAAACCTCTAAAAAGTCATTACCATTATTTTGCGCTGAAAGTTTTCAATTCAGCACGAGTAGCCGGAATTTTTAATGAACCGGATTTAATTTTTCCTGACCAGTCACTAACAGCTTTTTCGATATCTGCCTTATTCGTAACATCCGGATTGATTGGTGCCAGTCCAACACCATCTTCAGCTAAGCCATATACAGTTGTTTTTCCACCAGGGAAATTACCATTTTTCGCTTTAGTTGAAAGGTCTTTTACAGCGTTATCCACACGTTTCATTGAAGATGTAATTACAACATTTGTTTGTTTACCGCCAGCAGTTACAACACCCTCAGGGCTTTGGTCGGAGTCAACTCCAATTGCCCAAATAGCTTGATCCGGGTTTTTAGACTTACGGTCACGTGCTTCTTTAAATAAACCGTTACCAGTTGCACCGGCAGCTGCGAAAATAACATCATCACCGGAAGAGTACATTCTTGAAGCAATTGCTTGGCCCTTTGCAGCATCAGTGAAGCTCGCAGCATATTGAATATCTACAGTTGCATTTGGATTAGCTGCTTTTACCCCGGCCACGAAACCAGCCTCAAAGCGCTCAATAACTGCACTTTCCATTCCGCCAATAAAACCAATTTTATTCGATTTTGTCGTCATTCCGGCAGCAATACCCGCTAAGAATGAACCTTCATTTTCTTTAAAAAGAACACTTGCAACATTTGGTTCTTTTACTTCAGCGTCAATAATCGCAAAATGGCTCTTCGGCTGTTGTTTTGCAATCTTATCAACATCATTTTGCATCATAAAACCAATACCATATACTAAATTAAAGCCTTGACGAGCTAGTGTGTTTAGGTTAGTTGCATAGTCAGCATCAGATTGAGATTGAAGGTAATCAAATCCGCCTTTACCTTTTTGCATGTTGTTTTCTTTACCGAATTCCTGAAGTCCTTTCCAGGCAGATTGGTTAAAGGATTTGTCATCAATACCGCCAACATCCGTTACCATTCCCACAGAAAACGTATTACCTTTGTTTCCACCAGTTGTATTATTCTTAGTATTGTCAGTAGTTTTCCCACAAGCACCTAAAAGTGTTCCGGCAGCTAGGACAAGCGATAACACCATACCAATTTTACGCTTTTTCAAGGAATTGTACCCCCTAATGATCGTTTGTTTGATTTAGTAGTAATGAAATTTTCAACAAAATTGTTTCCGTTTTCATAATCACAAAAAAAAATTAGACTCTTTTTCGCAAAACACGAAAACTAAACTTATCTGCTTTAAAATAGTTTACCGAAAAAAGAATTGGTTCATCCATTTCATCGAAATGCATTTGCTTTAAAACAAGTAATGCGGTTTCCGGGTCACATTCCAGAATTGGGGAAATTTTCTCATGGTAACCAATGGGTTCTATTTGAGCAACTGCGTATGTAATCCGTCGGTTTGCCTCATCTTCTAAAATACTGAAGATTGATTTTTCCCCGTGGAAAAATGTTTCAGGCAAAATTTGTTTAGGAACTTTGTCGACACAATAAACAACTGGTTCCCCATTTGCAGTTCTAACCCGCTCCATGACTACAATTTCCTCATCTATAGAACATGAGAAACGACGAATATCCTCTTCGGTTGGCCCATGTGTTGATGAACTTAGAAAAATGGTTCCTGGTTGCATCCCAACTTCCAATATCATATCAGTGACACTATTAAGTTGTTCAATACCTGAAGTAAACAGTGGCTTAGAGTTAACAAAAGTGCCGACACCATGTCGCCTGATGATAACATTTTCCTCTTCAAGAATGCGCAGTGCCTCTCGAAGTGTAGCTCTGCTTACACCCAGATGTTTTGCAAGATCGAATTCAGAGGGTAATTTCTCTTTTTCTTTATATATCCCTTGTTCAATATCTTGCTTTAACCGATCGATTACTTGTAAATATAGATGTCGGTTATCTGACTTAATTGACATGCAGTTTCCTCCAGCCTTTTTCTAAGACATCAGACATCTGATGTATTATCATTCCTACTAATCGAAATTAATATAACACTTTTTTTCGGATAAATAAATAGGAATTAAAAATTTTGTCGAAAAAAGCTATACAGATATAAATTGTCATAGTTTCTTATGTTTTTATCCAAGAAATCTGCTATAATTTTATAATTTAAATCGCTTTGAAGGGATAATATAGAAAATATATAGGTATTCTTTAATCCTCATAAAGCTTTATTCATCAATACTAGGGTATGGAATTTCCCCGAAATTATAATAAAAAAAGAGCCATTCGGCTCTTTTTTTATTATAATTAATTAGCTTCTTCTTTAGGCTTAGATTGTAATACTGCACGAGGCTTACTCCCTTCATAGGGGCCAACGACACCCCGTGCCTCCATTTCATCGATGAGTCGTGCAGCTCTTGTATAACCAATTCGAAATCTTCTCTGTAACATTGAAACAGAAGCTGTCTGCATGTCCACTATTAAATCAACAGCTTCCTCATATAAATCATCATCAACTGCACCTTTGGCTTCAGGAATATCATCAGGGATCATTTCTTCTTGGTATTGTGCCTTTTGCTGTGAAATAACAAAATTTACAGTGTCCTCTACCTCTTCGTCTGACAAAAAGGCTCCTTGAACACGGATTGGTTTTGACTCTCCTACAGGCAGAAATAGCATATCACCCCTACCAAGAAGCTTTTCAGCGCCTCCCATATCCAAAATCGTCCTTGAATCTGTTGCACTGGAAACTGCAAAGGCAATCCTTGAAGGGATATTTGCCTTAATAACTCCTGTAATTACATCAACTGATGGACGCTGCGTTGCAATGATTAGATGGATTCCTGCTGCACGTGCCATCTGTGCAAGTCTGGTAATTGAATCTTCAACATCTGAAGAAGCCACCATCATTAAGTCTGCTAACTCATCAACGATTACCACGATATATGGCAATAACGGCTGCTTTTCATTTTCTTCCATATTATGCCGTCTAACGTGATCGTTATATCCTTCAATATTACGAGTTCCTGTGTAAGAGAATAATTCATATCTCCTTTCCATCTCACTAACTACCTTCTTTAATGCCTGGGATGCTTTTTTTGCATCGGTTACTACAGGCGCAAGTAAATGAGGAATTCCATTATATACATTTAATTCAACCATTTTCGGATCAATCATCATTAATTTTACTTCATGGGGTTTTGCACGCATTAGGACGCTTGTGATAATTCCATTAATACAAACACTTTTTCCACTTCCTGTTGCACCGGCAACGAGTAAGTGAGGCATTTTATTCAGTTCTGCCAAGACAGCTTCGCCGGTAATATCCCTTCCTAAACCGATTAATAACTTTGCGTCCGGCTTATCATTTTGGGTAGCATCTAATACTTCACGAAGTGAAACCATCGCAACCTCAGAATTCGGTACTTCAATCCCAATTGCTGATTTACCGGGGATCGGTGCCTCAATTCGAATATCTTTTGCGGCAAGTGCCAAAGCCAGATCATCACTTAAGCTGACAATCTTACTAACCTTTACACCCACATCAGGGTGAACCTCGTATTTAGTAACCGCAGGCCCTAAATGTACTTGGGTAACCCTCGCTTTCACACCAAAGCTTTGAAATGTCCTTTCAAGCTTTGCAGCATTCGCATGAATCAGTTCATATTCACCGCTTTGATCTGTTTTCTTCGGAAGCTTTAATAATTTTAATGGCGGCAATTCATAAGCGATATTTTCTACTTCCGTAAAGGTAATTGGCGGAGTTATTTCTTCGTCGTCGTCTTCCGGAACCCTTTCGTGATTATTAATCTCTTCGTGCTGCTGACTACTAACAGAAGGTTCATCTGAATACGCACGATCAGCAAAACTTGAGATAATTGGTTCCGGTGTACTGTTTGCTTCCGATATTGGGGCTTCAGGAACATTTATTTCCGGACGGCTTCTTGTTGTGCGATTCTCACGAGCTTGCTGCTGGCGTACGCTTTTTTCAGCACGACGATCCTCCTGTTTTTGCCTCCAATCCGCCATATCAGATTTAAAGGCTCCCCATTGATCTTTAGAAAAACTGAAAATGGAGGTCAGAATTTTTCCGATAAAATCTCCAAATGATCTCCCTGTAATTAAGATAAAGCCAATTATGATGAAAATAAAAGCAATAATTTTCGTTCCTGTATCTGCAAAAAGATAATGGAATAGGGCAAATAAAACTGCTCCAATCATTCCACCGCCAAGATCAGTTGTGCTTGTTTCACCTCGAACCTCCATCATAAATATTTCCCACGTATTACGAATAACACTTGGATCTTTAAATTTCCCGCCGTTTGTTAACAATTGAAAAAAAGTTAAATGACTGAGAAGTAACATCGATGAAATTATAAAATAACAGCCGATTAATCTTGGATGAAAGAAAAAAGGGATTTCCCGCTTCCACATTAAATAAATACTTAATATAAGAAGCCCAATTAAACTAATCATGTACCATTCGCCCATCCAAAATCGAAAAAATAATACAGTTACTTTTCCAACAGCACCTAATTTTGCCATTGAAATAATCGTTAAAGCTAGCAGAGCAATTGCTGTTAATTCATATTGCACAGTCCGTTTTAGTTGAATGTCTCGTTTTTTTGTTTGTCTTCTCTTTTTTTTTGCCATGTAATCACCTTGAATGCATAATGTTTTATCATTTTATATCCAAATATTTCATTTCACAAATAGGATGTTGAAAAAATGGAGAAAGCAGCCTTTATGGCTGCTTTAGTTTTCTCATTTAATTATACCATAATTTACTACGAGAAGGCGGACAATCCACCATGGTCACTAAAAGAAATTTTTGTTCCCGGACTAACCCGCTCATCCAAAAAATGCTGAGGATCACTACTCAGGACACGGATTATTTGAACATTTTGTTGATCTATTAACTCAACTAAAAGCGGAATACCTTGGTAGGTTACGGTTTGTTGTTTAGTAACCGAATCTGTTTCAATAGGAAAAATAAGTTCTTGCGGCATCATCGTATAAAGAATCATTGAATCAGCCCCTCATTTCTTTCTTTTTGTAAATCAATCATTTCATTTAATTTTTTCATCGCAGGGCCCAGCCCGCCTACTTCATCAATTAATCCGCTTTTTACGGCATCCACGCCAATTACATTCGTCCCAATATCTCTGGTTAAATTCCCTTTTGCAAACATTAAGTCTTTAAACGTCTCTTCTGTAATTTTTGAATGCTTTGTAACAAAGTTGACAACCCGCTCCTGCATTTTATCCAAATATTCAAAGGTCTGTGGAACTCCAATCACAAGTCCTGTTAAGCGAATTGGATGAATGGTCATCGTTGCTGTTTCAGCAATAAACGAATAATCACAAGACACGGCAATAGGGACACCGATAGAATGGCCTCCTCCTAATACAATCGATACAGTCGGTTTTGATATTGAGGCTATCATTTCAGAAATGGCAAGTCCTGCTTCGACATCTCCTCCAACCGTATTTAATATAATAAGAACTCCTTCAATTTTGGGATTTTGTTCAATCGCAACAAGCTGTGGCAGTAAATGCTCATATTTTGTCGTTTTATTTTGCGGCGGCAAGGCTAAATGTCCTTCAATTTGGCCTATAATGGTCAAACAATGTATACTTGAATCTGCTGAAAGCTGTGGCACATTTGTTTGGCCAAGCTGCTGTATTTTTTCTATTAAAGTGGAGGAAGGTTTTTCTTCTTTTTGCGGATCTTGACCTTCTTGATTTTCAGATTCAATTTTTTGTAAATCTTTATCCATCCTAATACTCCCTTCAAGCATGATATTTTTAGTATTGCTTTATGAGATAAAAACATGCTTGAATATTTTGCATAATAAAAAGGCACTGATCAGTGCCTTTTATTTTAACTTATTACTATACTTCCATTATGATTGGAAGAATCATGGGTCTTCTTTTTGTCTTTTCAAATAAATTACGATTTAATTCATCTCTTATTTCTTGCTTTAAGCTTGCCCATTCAAATGACTCTTTTGATATATTCCTTTCAACGATATCTCGGACTAATTTAGTTGAATCATCCATTAATTTTTCTGATTCACGGACATAAACAAACCCTCTTGAGATAATTTCCGGTCCCGCTGCAATTTTTTTCTCTTGCTTTGTTAAAGTTACAACGACGATTAGGATTCCGTCCTGCGATAGAAGCCTGCGGTCACGTAAAACAATATTCCCGACATCTCCCACACCAATTCCATCAATTAGGATATTTCCTGATGGAACTTTACTGCCTGGAGTCAATTTTCCATCTTTGAACTCAATCATTTCTCCACGGTCAGGGATATAGATCTGTGCATCTGAAAGACCACATTCTATTGCTAATTTTCGATGTGCTTTTAACATCCGATATTCCCCATGAACCGGAATAAAAAACTTCGGATTCATTAAGTTAATCATAAATTTTAATTCTTCTTGACTGCCATGACTAGATACATGGATGGTTCTTTTTCCGGAGATAACGTTTGCACCTGCTCTAAATAACATATCTACTGTTTTATATAAATATACTTCACTGCCCCTAAGTGGTGAAGCAGCAATTAATACGGTATCGCCCGGTTGAATATTTACAAGCTTTGCTGTTTGTTTAGCCATTTTCTGCAGACCTTCAATCGGCTCTCCCTGGCTTCCTGTCATTAAAACGCAAATTTCTTTATCTTGATACTCTTTAATCTCTTTTATCGGAATAATTAAATCTTCTTCAACTTCCAAATACCCTAAATCTAGAGCAATATGATAGATACGTTCAAGACTTTTCCCAACAACTGCGACTTTACGGCCGTTCTCTTTTGCGGCATCAAAAATATGCTGAATCCTGTTAATATCCGAAGCAAAGCAAGCAGCAATAATTCTTCCGGATGCATTGTAAAAAGCGTTCGACATTTCTCGTTCGACAATTGCTTCAGATGTTGTATATCCGGGCTTTTCAGCTTCTGTACTATCGGACATGAGGCATAATACCCCTTTTTCTCCGATTGCTGCCATTTTTCCGATTTCCGGTTTATAAAGTTTCGTTGCGGCTTGATCAAATTTAAAGTCACCGGTATAGACAATAATTCCTTCAGAGGTATGGACACAAACACCTACTGAATCGGGAATGCTATGATTAGTTCTAAAAAAGCTTACTTCAACAGATTCCATATCAATAATTGATTCTGAATCCACTTCTATAAAATTCGTTTTACCATTATAATCTTGTTCTCTCAGTTTTGCTTGAGCAAGGGCAAGGGTTAGTTTTGTTCCGTAAACCGGAACATCAACTTGTCTTAACAAATACGATAGTGCTCCAATATGGTCCTCATGACCATGTGATAAGAAAACTGCTTTTACTCTTTCTTTGTTTTCTTTTAAGTAAGTTAGATCAGGAATCACGATATCAATTCCCAGCATTTCTTCCTCGGGGAACATTAAACCGGCATCGATAACGAAGATATCCTTGTCCACTTCAACAAGATACATATTTTTTCCGATTTCTCCAATACCACCAAGTGCAATCACCTTAATGGAATCATTTTTTCTCTTTGTCAATGTTAGAATCCTCCTTGTTGATATAGCCCGATCGAAATCAGTTATGATTATTATACTTGATATTTGAAAATCATTACAACCAATATTAGTTAAATTATCCATGGGGTATGTACTAGAGTAAGAAAAAACCAACCGAAGCTGCTTCGATTGGCTTTTTCAACTTATTTTTTATTTAGGAGAGTCGTGAGAGTCGTACGTTCTTGTTCAGTTAATCCAACAAGGGGCAACCTAACTGAACCAACATCCAAGCCATTCACTTGTAATGCCGTTTTAACAGGGGCCGGACTTGGCGCCGCAAATAACCCTTGCATTATCGGCAAAAGCTGTTGATGCAATTTTGCAGACTTTTTAATATCACCCTCAAAAAAAGCTTTGACCATTTCCTGCATTTCATTTCCAATTACATGCGAAGCAACAGAGACAACCCCGGCACCGCCAATGGATAGGACAGGAATTGTCAATCCATCATCACCGCTGTACAAAAGAAAATCTTCGTCTGTATTCGCAATGATATGTGTCATAGCGCTTAAGTCTCCACTTGCTTCTTTTATTGCAGTAATATTCGGGATCTTCGCAAGACGAATCACCGTCTCAGGTTGAATTGTAACAACTGACCGACCTGGAATGTTATAAACCATTACAGGAAGAGAAGTTGCTTCCGCAACAGCTTTAAAGTGTTGATACAAACCTTCCTGATTTGGTTTATTGTAATAAGGGGCTACCACCATGATAGCGTCCACACCTAATTGTTCCGCTTTTTTAGTCAATTCAATTGATGCATAAGTATTATTGCTGCCCGTACCTGCTACTATCGGAATCCTTTTGTCAACAACCTTTACAACATGAGCAAATAATGCGAGCTTTTCTTCCTTTGATAATGTGGGTGATTCACCTGTTGTACCTGCAATCACAAGAGAATCCGTTCCATTTTCAATTAAATAATTGACTAATTGAGTAGTTTTTGCAAAATCAATATGCCCTTTTTTATCAAAAGGGGTAACCATCGCCGTGGACACACGACCAAAATTAACCATTTTAATACTCCTTCCCGTTCCTATGGTTTACACCGATAATGAATGCCCTTTAACCAATCTAATGGACTCAATATCGATTTTACCAAATCTTAAAAAAACGTCTGATTAAAATCAATCGACTCTTCTTCTAATTGAAAGGCGTCATGAAGGGCATTAACGGATTTAACTAAATCTTCTTGTTTTACAAGTACCCATATAGTGGTATGGCTGTCAGCCGATTGCAGAATCCGAATTCCCTGATCCGATAATGCAGAAACAATTTTAGATGTTACGCCCGGGACACCTGCAATACCTGCACCAACAACAGAAACCTTTGCGCAATTTCGCTCGACTACAGGGTCATGACCCAATTCATTTAAGACAGAAATGGCTCTGTCCGTCATTTCATCAGTAACAGTGTAAATAACACCATTTGGAGAAATATTAATAAAATCAACGCTGATATTTTCATTTGCCATTGCTTTAAATACTTCAGCCTGCAAATAGTACTGATCTTTTTTGGCAAATACCTTAATTTGTGTCACATTTGAAACATGAGCAATACCGGTCACAATTCGTTCTTTTATATCACTGCCGCGATTATCTTTATTAAGTGTTGTGACAAGCGTTCCTAAATTATCTGAATAGGTTGAGCGAATTCTAATCGGCACTTTTGCCTGCATAGCAATTTCGACCGCTCTGGGATGAATGACTTTTGCTCCCTGATAGGCCATATTGCAGACTTCGGTATAGGTAACCACAGATAATGGTCTTGCATTTTCAGCTATTCTGGGATCAGCTGTCATAATTCCTTCGACATCGGTAAATATGTCAATCCATTCAGCATTAAGCGCTGCGCCAAGAGCTGCTGCAGATGTATCACTTCCACCACGGCCAATAGTGGTTATATCACCATTTTTTGCAGCCCCCTGAAAGCCGGCAACAACCACAACATCAACATGCTCCAGTTCTCTAAGCAGACGTTCACATTTCATTTCAATAATTTTTGCATTTGTATGGTCACTATTTGTCCGGAACCCTGCTTGTGCACCTGTTAAGGCAACGGCGTTAATTCCGCTATCTAATAACATATTCGCAAATACAACACTCGAAATTGTTTCACCGCATGATAAAAGAAGATCATGTTCCCTTTTGCTGATTTTACTTAAATTACCGCCGACTAAAGAAAGAAGGGTGTCAGTTGCATACGAATCGCCCTTTCTCCCCATCGCCGATACAACTACAACTACTTTATATCCTTCAGCTAATGCTTTTTCAATATGAGTTTGAGCATGTTTCCTGCTTTTTTCATCTTTGACAGAAGTCCCGCCAAATTTTTGAACAATAATTTTCATGGTGACACCAAAACCTGCCTTTTTGATGCGAATCTTTATTTTTCTTTAACTAATCCAAGACTAATTAATCTTTCAGCAATCTGTACAGAATTCCATGCTGCTCCTTTGAGTAAGTTGTCTGAGACCACCCACATATGGAACCCGTGATCTTCATCAAGATCTTTTCGAATTCTTCCAACAAAAACATCATTGCTGCCAACACAATTTGCCGGCATTGGGTACAATTGATTTTCCGGATCATCTTGAAGGACAACACCTGGAGCATCCATTAATAATGCTTTAATTTCCTGTGCACTAACTCCTTCTGCTTCCACTTCAAAATATACAGATTCAGAATGGCCTACCGCAACAGGAAGGCGAACGCACGTTGCCGAAACTTGTAATTCGGGTAAATGCATAATTTTTTTCGTTTCATTGATCATTTTCATTTCTTCATAAGTAAAACCATTTTCTTGGAACTTATCAATTTGCGGAATGGCATTAAAGGCAATTTGGTAATGGTTCTTGTCTGATTTAACAGGTAACACCTTTGGCTCATATGGTTCATTATTTAAAATCGCCTGTGCTTGTTCGTTTAATTCCTGTACTGCCGCCGCACCTGAACCGGAAACTGCTTGATAGGTTGAGACAATTACCTTTTTTAATCCGAATTTTTGACGAATCGGTTCTAATGCGACAACCATTTGAATGGTAGAGCAATTTGGATTCGCAATAATTCCATTGTGCTGATGTAAATCGTTTTCGTTAACCTCCGGCACAACAAGAGGAGTATTTATATCCATACGAAAAGCACTAGTGTTGTCTACAACAATGGCACCGCGTTTAACTGCCTCGGGACCAAGCTCTTTAGAGACGTCGCCACCAGCGCTGAATAAAGCAATATCGACTCCTTCAAAGCTCTCCGGTTTTGCTTCTTGAACAGTATATTCTTTACCATTAACTTCAATTTTTTTCCCTGCTGAACGTGCTGACGACAATAGGGATAATTGCTTGATTGGAAAATTTTCCTTAACTAAAGTTTGGATCATTTGTTGTCCGACTGCTCCAGTTGCTCCTACAACAGCAACATGAAATCCTTTTTGACTCATTTCTAGTACCCCTTTCAATCCTTATCTATAGTTACATTGCTGGTCATTTCATTTCAAATGATACTTGCTTTTGTGCCAGCTATGCTTTAATAAATTATCTCATCAACGGGATAAAGCACCCCGCTGATGAATGATTAATTTATTTTAACATATTACTTGAAAGAAATAACCTTTTTTGACGAAAGGGTAAAGATTTAGTCGCCGTCACGATACCTTTCTACAAGCACCGGCTGAATTTGCTTACCAAGTATTGCTGCTTCAACGGTTTCAGAAAGCAATGTCATTCTTGCCACCATTGAATTTGGTTTTTTAATAGGATCGTCCTGCCCATATGGAATAAAATAAATATTTTTTGTGGCCATTAGCTTCATTAAATTGACGCCGTTTAAACCTAGTGCATCATTGGTGGAAATTCCAAGAACAACCGGCTTTAAGTTTCTTAAAGTTGCTTTTGCCGCCATCAGTACGGGACTATCGTTCATCGCATTAGCAAATTTACTCATTGATACACCCGTAAGTGGAGCAATTACCATGCAATCCAGCGGAATCTTTGGACCTAAAGGCTCTGCTTTAACGATTGAATCAATCACTTTATTTCCTGTTAGGTCCTCAATTCTTTGAATCCAATCTTCACCTTTACCAAAACGGGTCTCTGTATTTTTTACCGTGAAAGTTACCACAGGCATAACCTCTGCCCCTGCTTGCACAAGTTTTTCAATCTCTGGAAAAACAGCATCATACGTACAATGCGACCCTGTTAATCCAAAGCCAATTCTCTTACCTTTTAAACTCATTTCACTTTCCCCTTTCGGTTTATCAGGTCATCATGGAGTAATTGTGTAAGAACATCCGCTAGAATTTGCCCGGCTGTTTTTGGAGCAACAATCCCCGGTAAACTCGGAGCTAGTAAAGCCTTAATGCCCCGTTTTTCAGCATATCTGAAATCAGTTCCGCCTGGTTTTGAGGCAATATCAATAACGAGCGTATGTGCCGGTAACTTTGAAATTACTGCTGCACTTACAATTGGATATGGAATCGTGTTGATTAAAATATCCGTCCCTGTTACTTCTTTCTCGATATTGCTTAGATGAAATGGAGTTACACCCATTTCAGTTATTCTTGCAAGATGTTCACTTTTCCTAGCTCCGACTTTTACTTTTGCACCAAGAGCATGAAAAGCTCTCGCTGTACTCATTCCACACCTTCCTAATCCCAGAACGGTGATATTAGAACCATGGATAGTAAAGTCTGTATGCTGTATGGCCATCATGATTGTGCCTTCAACTGTAGGAATAGAATTATAGATAGCGACATCATCCCTAGAAAAAAGCTGGATAAGTGTTCTTTTTGACTGCTTAATAATTTCATTTAAGAATGTATTGCTAATTCCTGAATAAATCGAGCAATGTTCAGGGGTTTTTGAAAGTATTTCCGCAGATAAAACCACTTTCTCATTCGAGAAAATAGTCTCTACCTGACCTTCTAAATTTGTGCCAGCTACCGGCAATATAAGAGCGTCAATATTCGAAAAATCAACCTCATCCAACTTTTCCTTAACAGCACCGGTGAAGGCATGGTCAAGCTGTTCGAAACCAATTAGCGATAGTCGGGCATCTAATTCGGTTAACTTCCGGATAATTTCCAGCTGTCTGGCATCTCCACCAATAACGGCTATCTGCATCCCTGTCAGCATGAAAACATTCACCTTCTTTTTAAAAAATCCAAACAGGAAATCATTTCTTCTTTATCACTTCAACATCTTATGTAAGTAACCATGATTCGGTGAGTTTTCCACCAATAGTTCTATAAAAAAAGCCCAAAGCAAGGATTCCTTTGCTTGGGCTTTTCTTAAATATTCATTTTCCACTCTCTATTCCACTTCAGGGACATCAACAATAATCATGTCAGAGCCAATTTTTTTTATATGCTGCCAGGGAACTCTGATTTCTCCTCCTTGTTTCTTTAAACCAAACCATTTTAATGAAGGAATTAGCAATGCCTGAATTTGCCCCGTCCCTTCATTTATTTCAAGATCTGTTTGGCCAAGAACTCCGAGGCGTTCCGCTTTTTTCACATCAACAATCTCTTTCCCGCTTAATTCACTAAGACGCATAACATAATCTCCCTTCCCGACCCTTTTTCTACTAGTTTATAAAAGGACGTCCAAAATTAGACTAAAAAAAACAGTTCGAGTACGAACTGTCAGGCTGTCGAAAAACCTTCGGCAGCCTCTTGTTTATTTATTCGCTTTAACAATTCACCGCGTTAATTTGTTATAATATTATTGGTATATAGGCTTTTAAACAGGTCTGTTGATTGGCGCTCCAGGCACTTCGCTTTCCGCGGGCGTGCCGGGGAGCCTCCTCGTCGCTTCGCTCCTGCGGGGTCTCCCCTGCCCCGTACTCCCGCAGGAGTCTTGTGCCTTCCGCGCCAATCAACAGAGTGTTTTCAATAAAGACCTCCAACTAAACTAATAAATAATTAAAATAAGTGGTGAAATCAATATTTAAGCCAAAAGAGTCTAGCCAAAGTGAATTTGAATTTGTATCTATTGATGAATTGGTACCTGATGACCATCTTCTTCGTTTAATTGATAAATATATTGATTTTTCGTTTCTTCTTGAAAAGATCCGTCCTTATTACAGCGATGATAATGGACGCCCTACTGATCCCTTTATTCTTTTTAAAATGATGTTTATTGGTTATATTTACGGCATTCGTTCTGAACGTCAACTAGAAAGGGAAATAAGAACAAACGTTGCCTACCGCTGGTTTTTAGGTCTGAAATTCAAGGACCCAGTACCTCATCACTCTACGATTAGCTGGAATCGTCAACACCGGTACAACGCAAGTATGGAAAATTTCTTTGGCCATTTAAAATCGGAAGTAATGTATCTTAATTCATTTAAAACAGAAGAAGAGGTCATTGAAGCAATCAACAGATATATCTATTTTTATAATAACGAGCGTTATCAGAAAAAATTAAACAACCTTAGCCCCGTTGAGTACAGAAATGCCAAGGTTGCTTAGAAGACATATGGATTACATTGTCTCCTTCTTCAGCTTACTGCCTATTCAGTTAATTGAGGGGGTGCTGTCAAGCGCTTTCCTTGACAGTGGCCCCTCAATTAACTACCCTGTAAGCTGCTGAAGAAGAGTGTGTTTATTTTACTACTGTCTACTTGACAGGGATATGTTCATAGCAAGGTTAGAAAACGTGTGTTGCAATACTTTAGGTTGATTTCCCTCCCTGTTGATTGGAGCGGAGGGCACTCGACTCCTGCGGGATAGAGAGGTCACTGGAGACCCCGCAGGCGCCAAAGCGCCGAGGAGGCTTCAGGACCTCCCCGCGGAAAGCGAGTGCCCGGAGCGGAAATCAACAGGCCCATTTGCATGGACAATCAATAAATTTGGTATTTGGATTCTGACATAATAAAAAAACAGTTCGAGTACGAACTGTTTTTTTATTTACTTCAGGTTTTCAGGAAATTCTCCGTCAGGGCTTATTAATGTCACTGAATATTTATCAGTAAATACTGATCTTGCCATCTCATCAACACTTCGTTTAGTAACCAAATCTATTTGTTCAATTATTTCATCCAATGAACGGTGGCGTTTTAATAGAAGTTCGTTCTTACCGTTACGGCTCATTCGGCTGTTTGTGCTTTCTAAGCTCAACATTAAGCTTCCCTTCAATTGTTCCTTACTGTTTGTAAGTTCTTTTTCAGTTATTCCATCTTGCTTTAATTTATCGAGTGTTTCTTGAATCGTTTCAAATAATACATTCAGCTGCTTTGCACCTGTTCCGCCATAGACTGTAACAATCCCACTATCCTGATAGGCTGAATGATAGGAGAAAACAGAATAGGCTAAGCCCCTTTGTTCACGGACTTCTTGGAATAATCTGCTGCTCATACTTCCGCCTAAAATATTGTTTAAGGTAATTAAGCTATAGACGTCTTCATGCCCAACCTTTAAACCTTCAAAACCGATACATAAATGAGCCTGCTCCGTTTCCTTTTTCCGTGAAATACGGTTGGAATGGAAAACAGGAATATTTTCAAGTGGTTGTTTATTCCCACCCTCATAGTTACCGAAATATTTCTCAACTTCTTGAATAAAGGATTCAGAAATATTTCCCGCAATTGAAATCACGACATTTTCAGGAGTGTATCTTTCATGAATATATTCCTTAAGCGTTTCTCCTGAAAACGTGCTAAGTGTTTCTTCTGTCCCAAGAATAGGGTATCCAAGCGGATGATCCTCATAAACAGCCCTGCTCAATAAATCATGGACAATATCATCCGGTGTGTCTTCATACATTTTGATTTCTTCCAGAACAACATTTCTTTCCTTATTTAATTCTTCTTCGACAAAAGTTGAATTAAAGAACATATCAGCTAAAACATCTAACGCAAATTGAGAATGAGTATCAAGCACCTTTGCATAATAGCATGTATACTCCTTTGAAGTAAAGGCATTTACTTGACCACCTATGCTATCAAACGATTCCGCTATTTCCTTTGCCGATCTGGTAGTGGTGCCCTTAAAAAACATATGCTCGAGAAAATGAGAAATCCCGTTATTTTGTTGATCTTCATATCTAGACCCCGTGCCTATCCAAACACCAATCGCAACAGACCGAACGGTGGGGATATGTTCCAGCACAATTCTTACTCCATTTTGGCATGTATATTTATTTATCATCTAATTCCTCCTAACGATGGACAATACTATTTCGGTTCCAGTTTATAATTTAATCACCTTAGGATTATATTCTCCCATTATTTCAAAATTCTCTCTTCATTCATTAGTTCCGTAACCGTGACTATTTTTAAATTCTTTTGTTCTATCAATGTGATTAAACGGTCAAGAGCTTTTGCCGTTGAGGCAGTAGGATGCATAAGTACCATCGAACCATTGCCTATTTTAGAAATGACACGGTTGATTATTGTTTCCGGAGAAGGTTTTTGCCAGTCTACCGTATCGACAGTCCACATAACCGTCCCCATTTTTAATTCGTCAGCAACTTTAACTGTTTCCTCACGGTAACTGCCGCTTGGAGGAGCAAACCATGTGCATTTTACTTTAGTCGCTGCTTCGATTACTTCATTCGTTTTAATTATTTCCATTCTTGCCTGGTCTGCAGTTAGTCTCTTCATATCCGGATGTGAGTATGAATGGTTTCCAATCTCATGACCGCTGCTAGCAATCATTTTCGCAAGCTCCGGGTTTTTCTTGACCCAATTCCCTTCAAGAAAAAAACTAGTTGTTATGTGGTGCCTTTTTAGGGTTGCAAGCATATCTGATAAATACTCATTCCCCCATGCCACATTTATAATGAAGCTGACCATCGGTTTTTCAGGATGGCCTTTGTAAATTGGTGAAGCCGGTAAATCCTCAAGGTGAACCTTTGGTTTGGTTTGAGTAAAAACCAGTTTTTTTTCATCAAATTTTCCAATTTTTTTCATATTTTTAAATGAGGCTGAAATATCAACTTTAAGTCCATTATATCCTGGAATAGCCTTCCAAACCGGATCTATTTTTGCATCAGATGGCGGGATTTCGTATGTAGAAGCATTTTTAATAATACTTTGATATAGAGGGTCTGCCTGATTTGCCACTGATATTGATGAAACCTTTAAAGATTCCACATATGGATTCACAATGGGATTGTTGACCGTGAACCATGCAGCCAAACAAATAAACATAAATAAACTTACCTTTTTCATCGACCGTTCCCCCTTCCATAAACATTATGTTTAGGAAGGACAAGGTAGAACGAATCAGAGAACCATTGCATGGAAAAAGTCAGGGTTCCCCCTGACTTGCCTATTTCTCCGGCACAAGTCCGGTTTTGTACTTTAACGGTTTTCTTCAGCCTTTTCACGCTGTTCTTTTAAAATTGCTTTGCGTGAAAGGTTTACACGGCCTTGCTTATCAATTTCCGTTACTTTTACTAAAATTTCATCACCAATTGAAATTACATCTTCCACTTTTCCAACGCGTTCTTCGGCTAGCTCTGAAATATGAACAAGACCATCTTTACCTGCAAAGATTTCAACAAATGCACCGAATTTTTCAATCCGTTTTACCTTACCAAGATAGATTTGGCCTACTTCTACTTCCCGAACAATATCTTCGATGATTTTCTTCGCCTTTTGATTCATTTCCTGATTGGTTGAGGCAATAAAAATAGTACCATCCTGCTCGATATCAATTTTAACTCCGGTTTCTTCAATAATCTTATTGATTTGTTTTCCGCTCGGTCCAATAACATCGCGAATTTTATCCGGATTGATTGACATCGTTAAAATTTTCGGAGCAAATTGGGAGAGTTCTGTTCTCGGGTCCGAAAGGGTTGCAAGCATTGAATCTAAAATTTGCATTCTCCCAATTTTTGCTTGTTGAAGGGCTTCTTCCAATATATCACGGGATAGTCCTTCAATTTTAATATCCATTTGCAATGCTGTTACACCCTTTGAGGTTCCAGCTACTTTGAAGTCCATATCCCCAAGGTGATCTTCCATTCCTTGAATATCCGTTAATACAGTATAATGTTCCCCGGATTTTACAAGTCCCATTGCAATACCGGCTACTGGAGCTTTAATCGGTACACCGGCATCCATCATTGCAAGTGTACTTGCACAAATACTTGCCTGTGAGGTAGAACCATTTGACTCCAATACCTCTGAAACAAGCCGAATGGTATACGGAAAGTCCTTTTCATTCGGGACAATCGGCTCAAGTGCTCTTTCACCCAAGGCGCCATGGCCAATTTCCCTGCGGCCTGGTCCGCGAATTGGTCCTGTTTCCCCTACGCTAAAGGAAGGGAAGTTATAGTGATGCATGAACCGTTTCTCTTCCTCAATTCCTAAACCATCAAGGATTTGAACATCACCCATTGCACCAAGGGTACATATACTCAATGCTTGAGTCTGACCGCGTGTAAACAATCCTGAACCATGTGTCCGAGGTAAAATGTTAACCATAGAAGATAATGGACGAATCTCATCGATTTTACGGCCATCAGGACGAACCTTTTCTACAGTAATTAATCGGCGAACCTCACCTTTAACCATTTTGTCCAAAATTTGTTTTACTTGTTTTAAATCTTCATCCGTCGCTTCTTGCTCAACAAATTTAGTCAATACTTGATTTTTCACTTCTTTTATCGCATTCTCACGAGCATGCTTTTCTTGGACCTGAATTGCCTTAACCATGTCAGCTTCGCAGAATCCCCTAATTTCGGCTTCAAGCTCTTTATCAAGCTCATATAAGGTTACTTCCATTTTTTCTTTGCCAATTTCAGCAACAATTTTTTCTTGAAATTCAATTAAGCGTTTAATTTCTTCATGACCGAACATGATTGCTTCTAACATTGTCTCCTCAGGAACTTCATTCGCACCTGCTTCAACCATGTTAATCGCATCTTTTGTTCCGGCAACGGTCAAATGAATATCGCTCTTTTCAGCTTGATCCACGGTTGGATTAATAATAAACTCACCATTAATTCGGCCAACAACAACTCCGGCAATCGGACCTTCAAACGGAATGTCAGATGTACTGAGTGCCAATGACGAGCCAAACATCGCTGCCATTTCTGTAGAACAATCCTGATCCACGCTCATTACAATACTGATAACTTGTACATCATTACGAAAGCCGTCAGCAAAAAGCGGACGAATTGGACGGTCGATTAAGCGGCTGGCTAAAATCGCTTTTTCGCTTGGTCGTCCTTCACGCTTAATAAATCCGCCGGGGATTTTTCCTACAGCATATAAGCGTTCCTCATAATTTACCGTTAACGGGAAGAAATCCACATTTTTAGGTTCTTTAGAAGCGGTCGCAGTACTTAATACTACCGTATCTCCATATCGTACCAGTGCAGCACCGTTAGCTTGTTTAGCCAATTGACCAATTTCAACGGTTAACTTGCGGCCAGCCCAATTCATGGAATACTCATGTTTCGTTTGTTCCATATTTTTACCCCTCTCAATCTAACTCACTTCGGAGGATGATGCGAAAAAAGAAATATTTCGCTGTTATCATCTTTATTTAACAAATATAAAAAAAGCCAAAAAGACTTGATGTTATCAATACAAATGTATTTATAGTATGCACAAAAAATTGCGTCTTAAAAATATGTATAGAAGATTCTCAAATTTTTTTAAACCTAACAAAAAAGCGGGAAAAAATCCCGCTTCTGAAGACTATCGACGAAGACCTAACTTATTGATTAACTCACGGTAACGTTGAACATCTTTGTTACGTAGGTAAGTTAAAAGATTACGACGTTTACCAACCATTTTCAACAGACCGCGACGTGAGTGGTGGTCCTTTTTATGAGTACGTAAGTGCTCATTCAAATTGTTGATTGATTCAGTAAGGACAGCGATTTGAACTTCTGCAGATCCAGTGTCGCTTTCATGAGTTTTGTACTCATTGATAATTTCGTTTTTACGTTCTTGTGTGATTGCCATCCTGGTTCACCTCCTAAATATGAATCCCCTGTTACTGAGCAAGCGTCGGTGACTCGACTTGCCAAGCAAAGGTTAATTTATAATACGTTAATAAGGATACAATGTTTTGCGTCAAAATGCAAGCTAAAACCTTACCATTTATGGAAGAAAGACTTTATTTTACAATCATTAACAAAAAAATTGGCGATTTCTAACAAAGTAATCGATTGCATTCTGTTTATCCTTTTCGATTTGGGAAACGAGTTCTTCAATACCGGAAAATTTTTGTTCTCTTCGTAAATAAAGATGCCATTCGACCATAACGTTCTTTCCATAAATATCTTGATTGAATTGAAATAAGTGAACTTCAACAGATGGTCTTAAAGCCGGCTGATTAAATGTTGGTTTAAAACCAATATTACAAACCCCCTGATACCAGACACCATCTATCTCCATTCTGACTGCATACACACCAAGCGGAGGAAGGATATAATCATCATTTATATCAACATTTGCAGTTGGAAAACCAATCGTCCTCCCTCGTTTATCGCCATGAATGACGATACCTGAAGTAGTATAAAATCTACCGAGTAACGCTGGCAGTTCGTCGGTTCTTCCTTCTTTTAAATATTTACGAATTTGAGTTGAACTTACTTTTTCATCGCTATTAGTATATTTCGGCACAATTGTATAAGAAAATTGCTCGCGTGAATGAAATGGGATTGTTTCCATATTTCCCTTACCCATTCGACCATAGGTAAAATCAAACCCGGCAACAACGTGTTTTACATTTAAAGCTATCACATACTGATCAATAAACTCTTGCGGCAAAAGATTCGCAAACTCTGTAGTGAAATGAATAATAAAAAGATAATCTATACCCATCTCGTTAATAATTTGAATTTTCTCTTCTAATGGTGTTATGTATTGAACATGCTTTTCGTTTTTACCTAATACCACAGATGGATGAGGGTCAAAGGTCATGACAGCACAATAAAGCCCTTTTTGTTCTGCCTGTTTTTTTGCTTCAAGAATCACTTCTTGGTGGCCTCGATGTACACCATCAAAATAGCCAAGCGCCATGGCAAGTGGCGGAAATTCATTTTTATCTAAATTAAGAGGGAAACTAAGCTTCTTTACTTCCAACTGAAACTCACCTTTTCTATACCGTACCTTTATTGTTCTTGATCATTTCGCAATACCTTAACTGGTTTGAGAAGACCCGGCTTATTTGGATGCTTTGCATAAATGGCAAGTGCAAGCCCTTCTTCTGTTTCCGCGATAATAGGTCCGTTACTAAATTTCAAATGTTCGGGTATTTGTAAAAGTGCGCCATTTTTCACTTTCTCTGCTACTGTATCATTAATCACATATTTCGGCAAATGAGAAAGAGCCGATTCCAATGGTCTTAATGCACTCGAAATGGTCCCGGCTTCCATAAGTTTTTCAATATCTTCGAAGTTAAGACAATCTTCTAAAGTGAATATTGCTGATTGAACCCTAATCAAATTTGACATATGTGCAGGATATCCGAGACGTTCGCCAATCATGACCGCCAATGTCCTAATATATGTCCCCTTGCTGCAGCTGACTCGAAATCGAAAGTGAAGTGACTCACCGGAAAATTCATTATTATCATCGAGTAGTTGAATGGAATAAATTGTTACCTTTCTGGTTGGGCGCTCTACTTCTATCCCTTTTCGGGCATACTCATAAAGGCGAATTCCTCCCACCTTAACAGCTGAATACATGGGGGGAGTTTGTTCAATTTCACCAATAAACGAATTAAGAACCTGAACGATTTCTTCTCTTGTAATGGTTCGATTCACAACTTTCTTTTCAACAACTTCACCTGATGCATCTTCTGTCGTTGTCGAGAAACCGATTGTGACTTCACCCTCATACGCTTTTCCTGCATCGGTAATATATTCTGCCACCTTAGTCGCTTTTCCAATACATATAGGAAGAACTCCAGTTACATCCGGGTCAAGTGTCCCCGTATGACCGACTTTTTTTGTCTTTAATATTTTCCGTAATTTGAAGACACAATCATGACTTGTCATCCCGGCAGGTTTAAATAATGGTAATATCCCTTCCACCTTATTCGCTCCGATCTTTTTCAAATATCAAAATATCGAAAAAAATGGATAGACAGATGTCTATCCATTTATTCTTCATCATTTTTTTCCATTGGTTTTTCATCCGTATGCAATTGATGAAGTAGATTTTCAATACGATTTCCGTAATCAATGGATTCATCGAATTCAAAGATAATTTCAGGTGTTTTGCGGAGGCGAATTCGGTGGCCAATTTCGGTTCTAATAAACCCTTTAGCTTTGGCTAAACCTTTTAATGTATTCTCCTTTTGCTCATCATCACCTAAAACAGAAATATAAACTTTAGCTTGTTGCAGATCTCCTGTTACTTGAACGTCTGTAACCGTCACAAAGCCGATCCGAGGATCCTTTATTTTTCGACCGATGATGTCACTTAGTTCTTTTTTCATTTGTTCTCCAACACGATTTGCTCTGTGGCTCATCACATTCACCTCTTAACTTAAAACCATTCGATATCGGTGATCGTTCTTTCTATTTCTGGAAACGAGTCGATAAATTTAAGTGCATTTTGCAATTCCTTCTCAGTTGAAACCCGGGTAGAGGTTACGACCGCAATAGCAATTGTGGTTCTCTGCCACACATCTTGGTGATCTGTTTCTGACACGGATACGTTAAACTTTTGTTTTAATCGAGTTAGGATTCGCTGCAAAACAGCACGTTTTTCTTTTAAAGAATGGGCATCATAGATAATACATTCACAAACGGCCGAGCCGATGATCATTTACGCTCCACTTCTTCCATTACGAAGGCCTCAATGATATCTCCTTCTTTAACATCATTAAAGTTTTTAATCGTAACTCCACATTCATAACCTTGTGCGACTTCTTTAGCATCATCTTTAAAACGTTTTAAGGCATCGATTTGTCCTTCAAAAATAACAACACCGTTGCGAATTAAACGAATGCCGCTATCACGGGTAATTTTCCCGTCAGTAACATATGAACCGGCAATGGTACCAACTTTTGAAACCTTGAAGGTTTGACGGATTTCAGCCTGACCGATAATTTTCTCTTCAAATTCAGGGTCAAGCATCCCTTTCATTGCCGCCTCAATTTCTTCGATTACCTTGTAAATAATTCGGTGTAGTCGAACATCAACTTTTTCAGCTTCAGCAGCACGCTTCGCATTAACATCCGGGCGAACGTTAAAGCCGATCACAATGGCATTAGACGCAGCCGCAAGACTGATATCTGATTCATTGATCGCCCCTGCACCACTATGAATAATTTTGATGTTAACACCCTGAACGTCTATTTTTTGCAATGAAGCGGCAACAGCTTCTGCTGACCCTTGAACATCTGCTTTTAAGATGATGTTTAAGTCCTTCATTTCACCTTGCTTCAATTGATCAAATAAGGTTTCCAGACTGACAATGGATTTTTCACCGCGTTGGGCTACCAATGCTTGTTGTGCACGGGCCTCTCCAACTTGACGAGCCGTTTTTTCATCTTCAAATACTACAAATCGGTCACCGGCCTGCGGAACATCACTAAGACCTGTTATTTCAACCGGAGTTGATGGACCCGCTTCTTTTACACGGCGTCCTTTGTCATTGACCATCGCACGGACACGGCCAAATGTATTGCCGACAACAATTGGGTCACCGATTTTTAAGGTACCGTTTTGAACAAGTAAAGTTGCCACAGATCCGCGGCCTTTATCTAATTGTGCTTCAATAACAGTTCCTACAGCATTTCTATTTGGGTTCGCTTTATATTCTTCAACTTCACTGACAAGAAGAATCATTTCAAGAAGGTTGTCAATTCCTTCCCCTGTTTTCGCAGATAGTGGAACAAAGATTGTATCCCCGCCCCAGGCTTCAGATACCAAGCCATGTTCGGTAAGTTCTTGCATAACACGATCCGCATTTGCAGCTTCTTTATCCATTTTATTAACGGCAACTATAATTGGTACTTCTGCAGCTTTTGCATGATTGATTGCTTCTACGGTTTGAGGCATAACACCGTCATCAGCCGCAACGACAAGAATGGTAATATCGGTAATCTTAGCTCCTCGTGCACGCATTGTCGTGAAAGCAGCATGTCCGGGAGTATCAAGGAAAGTAATTTTTTTACCGTTTTCCATTACTTGATAGGCACCAATATGCTGTGTAATACCACCGGCTTCACCTTCTGTTACTTTCGTATTACGAATTGAGTCGAGCAAGGTTGTCTTCCCGTGGTCAACATGTCCCATAATCGTTACTACTGATGGTCTTTCAACAAGATTTTCAGCTTCATCTTCTGTGAAATACACCTCAAGGTCAGTTGTATCTACTTTAATTTCTTCCTCAACCTCAACACCGTATTCACCGGCAATCAACTCAATCGCATCTTTATCTAATACTTGGTTAATTGTAGCCATTACACCAAGTAAGAAAAGCTTTTTGATAATTTCAGAAGGTTCACGGTAAAGCTTTTTAGCAAGCTCGGCAACTGTTAAAGATTCACTAAATGTGATTTTTGCAGGAAGCTCCCGTTCTTTTTTCTTCTGCGGCTGTGCTTGCTGAACCGGTGTATGATGATTCTTCTTTTTATTATTATTATTATTATTGCGATTTTGATTATTATTAAATGGTTTTTTATTACCTTTTCCTGAATTGAAGACTTTATTTTCTTTTGATTGATATTCCTGATTTTGCTTTTTGCCTTCAATTGTTTTTGGAGGAGAGACTACTTTCACCTTGCTAGGTGCAACAATTTTATCATCGTCATCCTCAAATGCTTTTGGAGTCGTTTTAACCTGAACTTGTGGTTTTTTGCCTTGAGTTGGCACCGAAGAACTTTGGTTTTGGCGATTCTGTTGCTGTGGTTTTGCCTGTTTCTGTTGTGTACTGTCTTCTTTTTTATTATAGGTTGCGTCAAGCTTTACGATATCTGCATCTTCGATTGTTGCCATATGGTTAGAAACCTCTATATTCATTTCTTTTAATTTTGTAATAACGTCCTTACTGGAAATGTTGTGTTTCTTTGCGTATTCATAAACACGTATTTTACTCATTTTTTCACCCCCGCTAAATTTAATCGAGCAACGTTACCAGTTTTTTTGCAAATCCATCATCTAATACAGCTACAACAACACGGGCTTCTTTGCCAATTGCTTGGCCCAGAAGGTGGCGGTCTTCCACAATTTTAAATGGAATTTCATACGATTTACATTTATCTGTAATTTTTTTTGTCGTATTTGCAGATGCATCTGCCGATAATAAAATGAGCTTTGCTTTCCCGCTTTGAATCTGCTTTACGGTAAGCTCCTCACCCGATATAATTTTCCGTGCTCGATTGGCCAAGCCAAGCAATGACATCCATTGATTTGATTTCATTAGGATTGTCGGTTCTCCTTCTCTATTAACTCTAGTAGTTCTTCATACAATGAATCATTTATAGAAACCTGTAAATGATTAGATAAGGTATTTTTTTTCTTGGCTTGAAGGACAGCTTCCTTGTCCTTTGAAAGGTATGCACCTCTACCGGATTTCTTCCCCGTTAGGTCGATGGATACATCCCCCTCTTTAGAGCGAACGATGCGAACGAGTTCTTTTTTCGGCTTCATTTCACCGGTTGCTACACACTTACGCATAGGAACTTTTTTACGAGTGTTCACGATCATTCACCTCACTTTTTAATCCAATTCTTCTTCATATTCAAAATCAGTTTCAACTTGATCGTCAAAAAGTCTTATCGTTTCTTCACGTGGATAAATTCCCAATTCACGTGCTTCCGTTTCCGATTTAATATCGATTTTCCAGCCTGTTAATTTAGCTGCCAGACGTGCGTTTTGTCCACGTTTACCAATAGCCAGGGATAATTGATAGTCAGGTACTACAACGGTTGTTGCTTTGTCGGCTTCATTTACCATTACATCTAAAACCTTCGAGGGACTAAGAGAGTTAGCAACAAACACGACTGGGTCGTCTGACCATTTTACAATATCAATTTTTTCCCCTTTTAATTCATTAACTACAGCTTGTACCCTGGTTCCTTTTGGACCAACACACGATCCAACGGGGTCAACCTCAAGGTTTTCTGAATGTACAGAGATTTTTGAACGGTCACCTGCCTCGCGGGCTACCGATTTAATTTCAACTGTTCCATCATAAATTTCAGGTACTTCAATTTCAAACAGCCTTTTCAAAAGTCCCGGATGTGTACGTGATACAAAAATTTGCGGACCTTTAGTTGTTTTTTCAACTTTTGTAATAAATACTTTGATTCGGTCATGCGGCTTATATCGCTCATTGGGCATTTGCTCGTTAACAGGAAGTAAGGCTTCAATTTTCCCAAGACTTACATAAATAAATTTCGCATCAAGTCTTTGAACAATACCTGTCATAATATCTTCTTCACGGTCGATAAATTCCGAATAAATGATTCCTCTTTCAGCTTCTCTTACTCTTTGGGTAACCACTTGTTTAGCAGTCTGTGCAGCAATTCTACCGAAGTCTTTCGGGGTTACTTCCATCTCAACTACATCTTCTACTTGATAGTTGGGGTTGATATGTCTGGCATCTTCCAAAGATATTTCAAGCCGTGGGTCAAAAACCTGATCTACTACTTCTTTTCTCGCAAATACTCTCATTGACCCTGATTGTAAATTTAAATCAATTCGAACATTCTGGGCCTGATTGAAATTACGGCGATAGGCCGAAATAAGTGCTGCCTCGATCGCTTCAATTAAAACATCCCTGGATATCCCTTTTTCTCTTTCCAGTATTGTAAGAGCATCTAATAATTCGCTGCTCATCTGATTGTATCCCCCTAATCTTTTTTCAATTTATTCTTCTATTACGAAAAAATAACTGCAAGTCGTGCATTGGCTACCTTTTCATATGGAATCTCAATAGCTTTCTTCCGGGTTTTTATCGTAACCTCAATTTTTAGCTGCCCGCCATCAAATTCCAGCAATGTCCCTTCGAAACTTTTTTCACCATTAATTGGCTCATAGGTTTTGATAAAAACATTTTTACCGATTGCCTTTTCAAAATCCTTGTCTTTTTTTAATGGACGCTCTGCACCGGGAGAGGACACTTCTAGAAAATAATTATGGGGAATCGGGTCAACGGAATCGAGTTTTTCACTGAGTCGTTCACTGACAAGTCCGCAATCCTCAATATCAACGCCGCTGTCTTTATCGATATATACGCGTAGAAACCAGCTTTTTCCTTCTTTAAGGTATTCAATTTCCACCAATTCCAAACCTAGTTCCTGGATAATTGGTGCTGCCAGCTCTTCTACTACTTCCGTTACTTTGCTCATACTTAACCTCCTTTACCGATTTTTTACCCATATTATATGTAGTTCACGGAAAGTTTAAATAGTTTACTCCTGCAAAAAAAGTTGGACACAAAAACGAAAGAGCGGGTTTCCCCACTCTTAATCACGAGAGTATTTCTTAGTATTTCCAATAAAACTATACCATAACCAACAATTATATGCAAACCCGGTAAAGGGTTATCAACGTTCTTCCGAGTTAGAAAAGTGAAAGCTGATTTTGCTCCGGCAGTGCCTCAAGGCATCCCTGTTTATCTAAATATTCAAGGATTGTTTTCGATACCTTTCCTCGCTGCTGCAGATCTTCTTTTGACAAAAATTCCCCTTCTTCCCTTGCTTTTACAATACTTAAAGCAACGTTGCTTCCAAGGCCGGGAATTGAATTAAATGGCGGAATTAATGAATCACCATCAATAATAAACTCTGATGCAGATGATTTATATAAATCAATTTTTTTGAATGAAAAGCCTCTTTCCGTCATTTCAAGGGCAAGTTCGAGAACAGTTAGCAGGTTTTTCTCTTTGTTAGAGGCTTCGAGTCCCTTGGCATTAATTTCTTCTATTTTGGCACGTATTGCCTCTGATCCGCGTGACATTGCTTCGATATCAAAATCTTCTGCACGGACAGTAAAATACGCTGCATAGTATAAAAGCGGTAAATGAACTTTAAAATAGGCAATCCGAACCGCCATTAAAACATATGCGGCTGCGTGTGCTTTCGGGAACATGTATTTAATTTTTTTACATGAATCAATATACCATTCGGGTACTTCGTTTTTCCTCATTTCAGCTTCCATTTCTTCACTTAATCCTTTTCCCTTACGGACCGATTCCATAATTTTAAACGCGAAGGAAGGGTCCAGCCCCTGATAAATTAGGTAAACCATGATATCGTCACGACAGCCAATTACTTCGCTTAGGTTGCAGATTTGGTTGTGGATTAATTCTTGCGCATTTCCAAGCCATACGTCAGTACCGTGAGACAAACCGGAGATCTGTACAAGTTCAGAAAATGTTGTTGGTTTGGTGTCCTCAAGCATCTGACGGACAAACCTTGTACCGAATTCAGGGATACCGAGTGTTCCTGTTTTACACATGATTTGCTGTTCTGTTACACCAAGAGATTCTGTTCCACTAAAGATTTTCATTACTTCAGGATCATCGGTTGGAATTGTTTTTGGGTCCATCCCGCTTAGGTCCTGAAGCATCCTTATTACGGTCGGGTCGTCATGCCCAAGAATATCCAGCTTTAACACGTTATCGTGAATGGAATGGAAATCAAAATGGGTTGTCTTCCATTCAGAATTTTTATCATCGGCGGGGAACTGAATCGGTGAAAAGTCATAAACATCCATGTAATCAGGAATTACGATAATCCCACCGGGGTGCTGGCCAGTTGTTCTTTTTACACCCGTACACCCTGAAGCAAGCCGCTCGATTTCTGCTCCGCGTAATTGAAGATTATTATCCTGCTGATAGGCTTTCACATATCCAAATGCAGTCTTATCAGCAACGGTTCCAATCGTTCCTGCACGGTATACATATTCCTCACCAAAAAGGACCTTTGTATAGTTATGGGCACGCGGCTGATATTCACCGGAAAAGTTTAAATCGATATCGGGAACCTTATCCCCTTTAAAGCCAAGGAAGGTTTCAAATGGTATATCGTGTCCATCCTTCTTGTATTTGCCGCCACACTGCGGACAGTCTTTATCAGGTAAATCAAATCCTGAGCCAACTGAGCCATCATTAAAAAACTCAGAATGCTTACAGGTTGGGCACACATAATGAGGCGGCAACGGATTTACTTCTGTAATCTCAGTCATCGTAGCAACAAAAGAAGAGCCGACAGACCCCCGCGATCCAACTAGGTATCCATCATCCAATGATTTTTTCACGAGTTTATGTGAAATCAAATAAATTACAGCAAAACCATGCCCAATAATACTTTTCAATTCTTTTTCGAGACGAGCCTCAACAATTTCCGGCAGAGAATCTCCGTAGATTTTGCGTGCCATTGAATAACTCATCTCACGCATTTCTTCCTCGGCACCTTCAATCTTCGGTGTATATAAATCGTCTTTTATCGGTTTAATGACGTCAATCATATCAGCAATTTTATTGGTGTTTGTGACAACAATTTCCTTTGCTTTTTCCGCACCAAGGAAAGCGAATGCATCAAGCATTTCATTGGTTGTTCGAAAATGGACATCCGGCAATTCATGACGGTTCAGCGGATTTGCCCCGCCTTGAGAGTTGATTAAAATCTTCCGGTAAATTTTGTCGTTTTCATTTAAATAATGGACATTTCCTGTTGCCACAACGGGAAGACCGAGCTTATCTCCAAGCTTAACGATATTCCCAATAATTTCTTCCAGTGCTTTTTCATTCTTTACAAGTTCCATTTCAATCAATGGTGCATACACTTGTTTTGGCATAACCTCGAGATAATCATAAAAACGGGCAGATGCTTCTACTTCCTCAGGGGATTTTTGCATCATTCCTTCAAAGACCTCACCTTTATTACAAGCGGATCCAACAAGGATTCCCTCTCTGTACTTTTGGAGGACGGTTCTAGGTATTCTCGGTACCCTGTAAAAATAATTAATGTGTGCAATAGATACAAGCTTAAATAAGTTCTTTAATCCCGTTTCGTTTTGAGCCATGAGTGTACAATGATACGGTCTTGCCCGCTGGAATGCATTGCCTTTACCCATGTTATCGTTAAATTGATCATGGTATTCTATTCCTTTTTCAAGGGCATCCTTTAACATTTTCATCAATAAATATCCAGTTGCCTCTGCATCATATATGGCACGGTGATGTTGTGTTAATTCAATATCAAACTTCTTTGCCAAAGTATTCAATCGATGGTTTTTCAGCTCGGGATAGAGAAAACGCCCGAGCTCAAGTGTATCAATGACAGGGTTTTTCGCCTTGTCAAATCCGATTTTCTTATATCCGACATTTAGGAAACCCATATCAAAAGAAGCGTTATGGGCGACGAGGACTGCGTCAGCGACCCAATCAGAAAACTTTCGTAGTACTTCTTCGACTTCGGGGGCCGTTTCAACCATTTCATCAGTAATTCCCGTAAGGTTAATGGTCGTTGCCGATAAGCGGTGATGCGGGTTTGCGAATGACTCAAAACGGTCAATGATTTCCCCTTCTCTCACCTTAACAGCCGCAAGCTCGATGATTGTATCATATACTGCTGAGAGCCCTGTGGTTTCCACGTCAAACACAACAAACGTATCTTCTGCGAGTAACCGGTGTGCGTCATTATATGCAATTGGTACACCATCATCAACAAGATTAGCTTCTACACCATAAAGGATTTTAATATCATTTTTTTTCCCTGCACCATATGCTTCCGGGAATGATTGGGCTACGGCATGGTCAGTTACAGCAATCGCTTTGTGGCCCCATTTTTTTGCTTGGGCGATTAATGCACTTACAGGTGTAACGGCATCCATTTGGCTCATCGGTGTATGAAGATGAAGCTCAACACGTTTTTCGTTTTCTCCTGCAGTATCTTTACGACTAGCCGGTTTGATTTCATTAATATCATTTCCAATCATAACCAAGTCACGTACGAAGGTATCATTTTGGATACTGCCGCGAACCTTTACCCACATTCCTTTTTTCACGTGTTGAAACAATGCTGCATCCTCTTTATCTCTGGAGAACATTTTTACCATAATTGAGCTAGTATAGTCTGTCACTTTAAAGGTTAGTAGCGTCCGGCCGCTGCGTAATTCTCTAGTTTCGGCAGCAAAGATAAAGCCCTCAACTGTAACACGTCTTTCTTCATCTATTATATCAATCATGCTGCGTAAATCACTATCATCCTTGATTGTAAGACCAATAGAGAGAGGCCCTTGGGGTACATCCCCGGCTGCTTGGTCTTTTTCGGCTTCTTTCTTCTGAATCTCCAACATGGCTTGAAGTCCGCGCTCTTGATCTTCTTTTTGTTTTGCGAGTAAAAATTGTTGATAATCATCATTCTTTTCTTCAGTTTGCAACTCCGTCTCAATTGTTAAGGCAGGGAACCCGAATGATTGATAGATAGTCACAATGGTTCCTGCATATTTACGTTTTAATGCCAGCCCTTCTGTTTCATTTCTAACTGATAAGGTTAGCTTATTTCCATGAACAGCAGGAATTTGTTCATTTAGCAGTTTCAAGAGCGGCGGAGCGATGCCATCAATTTGCTGAACACAATGATTCCAGTATTCTAATAATAATTCTTGTGAAAAGCTTTGCTCTGTCACTTGAATTTCATATGAAATTCTAGCAATATTTGAAAATTCTCTTTCTAATTGTGTAGTAAAACGGATAAAAATATTGAAAGGCAGAATTTTTTCAAGTAAAAATTGAAAATGCCACTTTCGAGCTTTCTTTTCTACCAATAGCCTTTCAATTTGTGCATTTGGAAAATGTGCTACTACAGCATCCTCGTTCAGTTTCAGCTGCTGGAGCAAGAGTAGGAATCGCTCTTTTTTGCCTGGGGCATGTTCGCTCATCGTTCTCTCTCCCATCTATATTAATTCAGTTATCTTCTTCTATATCAAAAAATAATTATACCATATGATACATGATGATTCGGGTTTATTCGACAGAAAACTTCAACCAATTTATATCTAGGATCTATGCCTTCCGCTTCAATCAACATAGTGAGCAAAATCAACAATAAGCTTTAACATAGCCTATATTTAATAAATTGAAAAGGAACTGCATGAGCAGTCCCTCTTGTAATTAAAGTGTTTGAATGATTGACGTTATTTTCTCCAAAAGTTCATTCTGATGGACTTCGAACATTTCACCGGTTTTACGAATTTTCAATTCAACAATACCATCTGATGCTTTTTTACCAACGGTGATCCGTAAGGGAAGACCAATTAAGTCTGAGTCAGCAAATTTTACTCCCGGTCTTTCCTTGCGATCATCTAACAACACCTCAAAACGATTTTTGGATAAATCTTTATAAAGCGTTTCTGCAAGTTCTACCTGTACCTGATCCTTCATATTTACGGCAATTATATGAAGATGATATGGTGCAATATTAGCTGGCCAAATAAAACCATTCTCATCGTTGTATTGTTCCGCAACAGCAGCGACTGTCCTTGATACACCAATACCATAACAGCCCATAATCATTGACTGTGACTTTCCATTTTCGTCTAAATAAAGGGCATTCATTGCCTCACTATAGCGGGTACCAAGCTTGAAGACATGTCCAACCTCAATTCCTTTTGCAAACTTGATGGTTCCCTCACCGTCCGGCGAAGAATCCCCCTCTTGGATAAAACGTAAATCCTCATATTTGTTTATTGTAAAATCACGCTCGGGGTTCACATTAATATAATGGTAATGCTCTTCATTTGCCCCGCAAACACCATTCACAATTGCTTTAACTGCAAAATCCGCAACTACTTCAATATTATTTACACCGATCGGTCCTAGAGACCCAACTGAACATCCTAATATTTCATTTGTTTTTTCAGGGCTGGCCAATTCCACTGCACCGGCTTCAAATAGATTTTTTAGTTTAATATCATTTACTTCATGGTCACCGCGAACCAATACCAACACAAACTTATCGTCTACTTGAAATACAAGTGTTTTTATACATTTTTCAGCTTTCACTTTTAAAAATTCCGATACTTCTGCAATTGTTTTTTGGTTCTTCGTTTCTACCTTTTCTAATTCTTTTAGTGCTTCCTCACTCTTAGAATATGCGGCATTTACTGGTGCCATTTCGATATTGGCGGCATAATTGGAGGAATCAGAATAGGCAATGGTATCTTCACCGACATCAGATAATACCATAAATTCATGTGTATCCTTCCCACCCATCGCTCCTGAATCTGCGATTACTGCCCGGAAATTCAATCCGCAGCGGGTAAATACATTTGTGTAAGCAGTAAATAGCTTTTGATACACTTCATCAAGACTTTCATGGGAGGTATGAAAGGAGTAGGCATCCTTCATAACAAATTCCCTTCCACGTAATAAGCCAAAACGAGGTCGCTTTTCATCACGGAATTTAGTCTGAATTTGATATAAAGTAAGCGGTAATCTTTTATATGATTTTACTTCATCCCGTACTAGACTGGTTATCACCTCTTCATGTGTCGCACCAAGAGCGAAGTCTCGCTCATGCCGGTCCTTAACCCTCATTAATTCAGGACCATATGTATACCACCGGCCTGATTCCTGCCATAATTCCGCCTGTTGTAGTGCCGGCATTAAAAGTTCAACTGCACCCGCTTGATCCATCTCTTCACGGACAATTGTCTCGACCTTTTGAAGAACCCTCTTACCAAGCGGCATATAGCTATATACACCACTGGCATTTTGCCGGATAAATCCGGCTTTTAGTAATAATTGATGACTTCTTACTTCTGCATCTGCAGGAATTTCCCGTAGAGTAGGAATTAGCGTTTGGCTTTGTTTCATATAAGGCACCTCTTGAATTTATGATTATTTCTTGAACAAATAGATACCCCTGTTAAAATTAACAGGGGTACTGAAAACGAAAAGATAAAATCTTAAAGGAAGAACCTTTGAATGTCATTCCAGGTTACAACAAGCATCAGCAACATAAGGAGAGCGAATCCAATAAAGTGGACCATCCCTTCCTTTTGACGGTCAATTGGTTTGCCTCTTACAGCCTCAACAGCAAAAAACATTAGCCTTCCACCGTCAAGTGCAGGAATCGGCAATAAATTCATAATTCCCAGGTTAATGCTCAAAATCGCAGCCCATTTCATCAAATAATAAATACCTGATTTGGCAACTGTATCTGTGGAAACATAGATTCCAACCGGACCAGAAAGCATATTAATAGAAAATTGACCGGTAACCAATTTACCAAGCATGACAAAAATCTGCTTTGTCCAAAAATACGTTTCTGTAAATCCTGAAGAAATAGCTTGAACAGGTGATTTCTCGACAGGACTATATACCCCAATAATCCCCATCTTTTTTCCATCCACCGTTTTTTCGATTGGGGTGACCGTTATCGCTTTATCTTTTCCATCCCTGCTAATTGAAAAATTAAGTTTTTGATTTGGATTTTTTCTGATGATTTCCACTACATCAGACCAACTGGAAATTTCTGAACCATTTATACTTTGAACAATATCACCTTTTTGCAGACCTGCAGCTTTGGCAGCACCATCAGGAGTGATTTCGCCCAATTTGGGGTCATTCGTTTGAACTCCTTGAAGTAATGCAATAATTATAAACACCACAAATGCAAGAACAAAGTTCATCATGGGACCTGCAAAAATCGCCATCGCTCTTTGTGCTAATGTTTTTGAGCCAAATTGGCGATCAATTGGGGCAATTTGTGATTCAATTCCATTTTCAACAATAACAGCTTTCGGATTGATTAAGAAAGTTTTTAAGCTGTCTTCTTCGTCCTCGGGAAATCCTTTAATCAACAAATCCCTCTCAATGTCCGCATGCTCTACTTCTACAATCCGACAATTAGGATATTTTTCTTTATTATTTAAAATAATTTTTTTTACTTTATCCTCTTTATCAAATAAAAGTCCAATCCGATGCCCGGGCTTGATTTCAATCATTTCCGGATCTTCGCCAGCCATGCGGACAAATCCGCCGATTGGCAATAAACGGATGGTGTATGTTGTTTCTCCCTTTTTATGAGAAAATACTTTGGGACCAAATCCAATGGCAAATTCACGACATAAAATTCCTGCCCTTTTTGCAAATACAAAGTGACCTAATTCATGAAAGAAGACGAGTGCGCCAAAAATCACAATAAAGGCAATAACTGTAGTCAATAATAAAACCACCTTTTTTATAGAAGTGAATGTACAAACTGTCTCGTTTCTTTGTCTACTTCTTGAATCACGGCTAAACTTGGGTAACCAATTGTTTGATGACTACTTAATGCTTTCTCAATTAATTCTTCAATCTGTAAGAAACGAATTTTCCCTTTTAAAAATGCTGCAACTGCGACCTCATTCGCAGCATTCAAAACAGTCGGCAAGGTTCCACCTATTTTACCTGCTTCGTATGCAAAACGCAGACAGCGGAACCGTTCAACATCCATTTCCTGAAAATGAAGTTTTCCAACGTTCGCTAAATCCAATCTTTTTGATGAAGGAAGTGGCAATCGATCGGGGTATGTGAGTGCATATTGGATCGGCACTCTCATATCAGGCGTTCCGAGTTGGGCTATGATGCTGCTATCATGAAATTCAATCATGGAATGAATGATGCTTTCTTTATGGAGTAAAACATCAATTTTTTCATATGGCATGTCAAAAAGCCAGTGGGCCTCAATGACCTCCAAACCTTTATTCATCATTGTTGCCGAATCGATTGTGATTTTAGCACCCATCGACCAATTTGGATGGTTGAGTGCTTCTTTAACGGTAACATTTTCAAGCTCTTGGCGGGTTCGATCACGAAAGCTTCCGCCTGAAGCGGTAATAATTAATCTTTCAATATTTTTCTCTTTTTCCCCTTGCAATGCCTGAAAAATAGCGGAATGTTCACTGTCAACCGGAAGTAAGGGAACCTTGTTTCTTTTTACAGCTTCCATAACTAAATGACCCGCGGTAACAAGTGTCTCTTTATTGGCAATGGCGATTATTTTTCCACTCTCAATTGCTTGAAGAGTTGGGTGTAAACCGACACTTCCTAGGACTGCATTTACCAGGATATCTGATTTGTCATAAACGGCAACATCGATTAAGCCTTCTACACCAAATGTAAATTTTATATTGGGATATTCAGCTTTTAATGTTACACAGTCTTGTTGATCTTGTACAGAAACTAGCTCAGGCTTAAATTCAACAATCATTTTTCTTGCTAATTCAATGTTTTTTCCTACTGACATCGCGGCTAAGTTAAATTCTGTTGGATGTGTTCTAAGAATATCTAACGTCTGGGTGCCAATTGAGCCTGTAGCCCCCAATAAACTAATTGTTTTCACTAACAGTCAACTCCTAAAAGAAAAGCGCCTTTTACCAAAGGTGGAAAAAGTGTAATAATGGCCAAACAAACAAGAGGCTGTCAAAGCGGTCAAGGATTCCTCCATGTCCCGGTAAAATCTTCCCTGAATCTTTCACATTGAAATGACGTTTGAAAGCAGATTCTACCAGGTCACCAATTTGTCCAAAAACGGACAATACCACCGTGATCCCCATTAAAGACAAAATCGTTGCATTGATATTTGAAAATAAAACAAATAAAATCGCTACAACAAGGGCACAAGCCACCCCGCCAATCGACCCCTCTACTGTCTTATTAGGGCTAATTTCAGGCCATAATTTCTTCTTTCCGATTGCTTTCCCAATAAAATATGCTCCGGAATCGGTTGCCCAAATCATAAACAAAGAATAGAAAATATAAACAAGACCCGCATTACGGGTTTCAATAAAAAAGTAGAAACCGATTCCAACATATACAGCAGAAAGAATAGAGAATCCAACATCATCAAATGTAATCCGATTCTTTGTAATTACTGTGTATGCTAAAAGTAAAAGGATCAGCGCAATACCAAGTTCCGTTTTTGAATAATTAAAAGTACTTAGAACGTGAGTATACTGCTTTGGGAATAAAATAACCCAAAGTAATAAGGTCGAAAGCAATCCAAATACCGAAAAAAAAGAAAGATTTCTCATTTTTAATAATTCATATAAGCCTACAGTTGCTAAAAAATACGTTAATAAAACAAAAGGAAGTCCACCATAGAAAACGATGGGCACAAAAAGTGCCGCTGCTACGACTCCTGTTATGATTCTTTGCTTCATCTATCAGTTCAACACCTTCTGAGTTCTAGAAAATCATTTTACGCCACCAAAACGACGCTGGCGATTTTGGAAGTCTCCTATTGCGTCTAGCAAATGTTCCTCATTAAAATCAGGCCAGAGGACTTCAGTGAACCAAAATTCAGTATAAGCTAATTGCCAGAGCATAAAATTGCTTAAACGAATTTCTCCACTTGTACGAATTAAAAGATCAGGATCGGCAATTTTTGAAGTCATAAGGTAAGAGGAAAAAACTTTTTCATCTAACTCTTTCTCCTTCATTATACCACTTTTACAATCATTTATGACTTGTTTAACGGCATCGAGAATCTCAGCCCTGCTTCCATAGTTCAGAGCAAAGTTCAAAACAAGTCCGGTATTATTTTTTGTATCTTCAACTGCTCTTTCAATAGCACGCAATGTATGTACAGGGAGTTGGTCTTTATATCCCATCATTTTCACTTGAACATTTTCTTCGATTAATTCCGGTAAAAATGTACCTAGAAATTCTTCCGGTAATTTCATAATATATTCCACTTCATTTTTTGGTCTTTTCCAGTTTTCTGTTGAAAAAGCATATAAAGTCAGCGTCTTAATGCCCAATTTAGAAGCCAATCTCGTCGTTTTACGAACCACCTTCATGCCTTCATGATGACCGGCAATCCTTGGTAATGCTCTTTTTTTTGCCCAGCGGCCATTGCCATCCATAATAATTGCCACATGTTCAGGAACCGGCAATTTTTTTATCTTTTCTATTTTTTCTCGGAGTGTGGAAGAGTTTTTTTGATTCTTCCAGGGCCTTATTTTATTAAACATGATCTTGCTCCTCCAAATAAAGTTTATCATTTCCTCCGATAATAGATCTTTCCCAATCGTATCTGTGTGTTGTTATGTATATGATTAGAGGTTTACCATGCCTTTATCATATCAAAAAAGCAATAAGATATCTCCAATTAATAACTTATGTAAAATAAAAGGAATTAAGAATAATGTTCAGAAAACAGGTCAAGGTCCCATATCATCAAAACGTTCAAAAAATAGTGAAAAAACCCCCTATAAAGAGGGTCTTTTTATTACACTTCCATAATTTCTTTTTCTTTGTCTTTTGTAATTTGATCAATCTTTGTTATAAACTCGTCTGTTAGTTTCTGAATGTCCTCAGAATAGCCACGAAGTGCATCTTCTGTAATTTCACCATTCTTTTCAAGCTTTTTCAAATCGTCGTTAGCGTCACGGCGAATATTACGAATTGCAATTTTAGCATCTTCCGACTCTTTTTTTACTACTTTTACAAGTTCCTTGCGGCGTTCTTCTGTTAATTGTGGAATAGCAAGTCTGATTATCATTCCATCATTGGATGGATTTAAACCTAAATCAGACTTAAGAATTGCTTTTTCAATTTCACCCAGAATGGATTTATCATATGGTTGGATTACAAGTAATCTTGCTTCAGGTACAGAGATCCCGGCTAATTGATTCACAGGAGTAGGTGCTCCGTAGTAGTCGACAGTTATTCTGTCTAATAATGATGCACTTGCTCTACCTGCACGGATGCTTGCAAGTTCACGTGAATAAGATTGAATTGCTTTTGTCATTCGATCCTTTGTATTTGCAACAACTTGTTTTGGCATTAGTTTTTCCCCCTAACGATCGTTCCAATTTTTTCACCCATAATGGCGCGTTTAATATTTCCCTGCTCCATAATAGAAAATACAATAAGCGGAATATCATTATCCATACATAATGAAGAAGCGGTTGAATCCATAACAGCCAATCCTTCTTTTAAAACATCTAAAAACGACAAATCTTCATATTTAGTAGCATTTTCATCTAGTCGCGGATCAGCAGAATAGACACCATCAACATTATTTTTTGCCATTAGGATTACATCAGCTTCAATTTCAGCCGCTCTTAAAGCTGCAGTTGTATCAGTTGAGAAATATGGATTTCCAGTACCGGCAGCAAAAATCACGACGCGCTTTTTCTCTAGATGTCTTATTGCTCTACGTCTAATATATGGTTCTGCAACCTGGCGCATTTCAATAGAGGTTTGTACACGGGTCTCGATGCCTAATTGTTCTAAACTGTCTTGTAATGATAAAGAATTCATTACTGTCGCCAACATTCCCATATAATCAGCTGTGGCCCGATCCATTCCCATTTCACTGCCTATTTTTCCACGCCAAATGTTTCCTCCGCCGACAACAACAGCTACTTCTACACCAAGTTCAGCTATTTCTTTTACCTGTATGGCAATCGATTTAATAACGGAAGGTTTAATTCCAAAGCTCGATTCACCTGCGAGTGCTTCCCCGCTCAATTTTAAAACTACGCGTTTGTACTTAGGACCGCTGCTCATAAGAACCTCCGTATGTAAATTTTTCATTGTCTTTAAAAATAGGGAACACGCCGTGTCCCCTATTCAAACTTATTTCAGAAACATTCCCTAAAATTATATTGGGCATAGAGATAAAATATCTTGAAGCCCGAGAACATTTTACTATTATTTTTTAATTTGGTTCATAACTTCTTCTGCGAAGTTATCTTCACGTTTTTCGATACCTTCCCCTACTTCATAACGTACGAACTCACGGACTTTTGCACCTTTAGATTCAACAAATTGACGAACCTTTTGATCAGGGTTTTTAACGAAAGTTTGGTCAAGAACACAAACATCTTCAAAATATTTTCCAAGACGACCTTCTACCATTTTTGCAACGATATTTTCAGGCTTTCCTTCGTTAAGAGCTTGTTGAGTTAATACTTGACGCTCGCGCTCAACTTCTTCTTGTGATACTTGATCACGAGAAACATATTTTGGTTTTAGCGCAGCAATGTGCATAGAAACATCTTTTGCAGCATCTGCATCAGTAGTACCTTCAAGAACTGTTAATACGCTGATGCGTCCACCCATGTGAAGGTAAGCACCAAATGCATCATTATCAGTTTTTGACACTACAGCAAAACGGCGAAGTGTAAGGTTTTCTCCAATTTTTGCGATTGCAGCATTAATATGGTCAGCAACAGTTGCTCCGTTTTCCATCGTTTGAGCAGAAGCTTCTTCAACAGTAGCCGGTTTGTTTTTAAGTAAATGTGCTGCGAGTTCCTTAACAAGAGTTTGGAAACCTTCGTTTTTCGCAACGAAGTCCGTTTCTGAGTTTACTTCAAGAATAACGGCATCGTTACCTTCTGTTAAGATACCTGTTAAACCTTCCGCGGCAATACGGTCAGCTTTCTTTGCAGCTTTTGCAATACCTTTTTCACGTAAGAAATCGATGGCTTTTTCCATATCACCATTTGTTTCTGTTAGCGCTTTTTTACAATCCAACATCCCTGCACCCGTTTTTTCACGTAGTTCTTTTACCATTTGAGCAGTAACTGCCATAATTTACTTCCTCCTTTAATTTCTATGTACTATACATATCTTAGCCATTGAAAGCCAAGATAAACATTTTGCGATTTTTCTTTAAAAAAAGGTGATAAAGGGTGCTCCCTCTTATCACCTTTATGATGTCTGTATTACATTTAATTAAGCAATAGGTTGAACTTCTTCACCTTGTTTAGCTTCAAGAATTGCATCTGCCATTTTACCTGTTAATAATTTAACAGCGCGGATTGCATCATCGTTAGCCGGGATAACAACATCAATTTCGTCCGGATCACAGTTAGTATCAACAATACCTACGATAGGAATGTTTAATTTTTTTGCTTCAGCAACTGCGATACGCTCTTTACGAGGGTCGATAATGAATAATGCATCTGGAAGCTGCTTCATGTCTTTGATTCCGCCAAGGAATTTTTCAAGACGTTCTTGTTCTTTCTTTAATTGAACAACTTCTTTTTTAGGTAATACTTCAAAAGTACCGTCTTCAGACATTCTTTCAATATCTTTTAAGCGGCCAATACGCTTTTGAATTGTTTCAAAGTTTGTTAGTGTACCACCTAACCAACGTTGATTAACATAGTACATACCGGAACGAGCTGCTTCTTCTTTAACAGAATCTTGAGCTTGTTTCTTAGTACCAACGAAAAGAACTGTTCCGCCGTTACCAGCAAGATCTTTTACCCAGTTGTAAGCTTCTTCAACCTTCTTAACTGTTTTTTGAAGATCGATAATGTAGATACCGTTACGTTCTGTGAAGATATATTTCTTCATTTTTGGGTTCCAACGGCGAGTTTGGTGTCCGAAATGTACACCGGCTTCAAGCAATTGCTTCATTGAAATTACTGACATGTTTTTTCCTCCTAGTGGTTTGTTTTCCTCCGCTCATTTCATTTTTAAACAGAAACTGTTTAGTTACAGCACCGTCTGCTTAAATCTATGAGCGTGTGTATTAACACCATGTCATAATATAGCACATGTTGAAAAAACAATCAAGGATAACTTAAGCAAAAAAAATCCCCGGTAAAAAAACCGGGGAATGTTTATATTGAAAATTTATTAGTTAGCTCTTAGTTTATCAAGTTCAATAAGGAACTTATCATTTAATACCTTAATATAGGTTCCTTTCATACCAAGAGAACGAGATTCAATAACCCCGGCACTTTCAAGCTTTCTTAAAGCGTTAACAATAACCGAACGGGTAATTCCAACACGGTCAGCAATTTTTGAAGCAACTAACAAGCCTTCGTTGCCATTAAGTTCTTCGAAAATGTGTTCAATAGCTTCTAGCTCACTATAAGACAATGAGCTGATTGCCATTTGTACAACAGCCTTACTTCTAGCTTCTTCTTCGATTTCTTCGGATTTTTCACGCAAAATTTCCATTCCGACAACGGTTGCACCATATTCAGCAAGGATTAAATCATCATCATGAAACTTTTCCTGTAATCTTGCAAGAATTAACGTTCCAAGGCGTTCCCCACCACCAATAATCGGAACAATTGTTGTTAAACCTTCACGGAATAAATCTCTATTTTCAACTGGGAATGCAGTGTATTCACTTTCAATATCAAGGTTTGAAGAAGTTTCTTGAATCCCAAATAAACCTTTTGTATACTCTTCAGGAAATTGACGGTCTTCAAACATTTTTTTCACTCTCTCGTTTTCAATTTGTTGATAAATTGAAAAACCTAAAAGCTTCCCGCGGCGGCTGACAATGAAAATATTAGCTTCGATAACTTCACTCAATGCCTCGGACATTTCTTTAAAGTTTACCGGCTTTCCTGCCGCTTTTTGTAATAATACATTAATTTTTCTTGTTTTTGTAAGTAAATCCATTGTGTTTCTTCCTCCTAATTAACTAAAACCATTATTAAATTTTTATATTTTATTTCAATCACTTCTACTGAATTAGGCGTTTTCCTATCTATTTTTACACTCATGGCTTTATTTAGCCGATTTATAGGATAAACTGACTTAAATCTTTATTTTTTGAGATAGCTCCAAGCTTATCATCAACGTATTGTGGAGTGATAGTAATTTTCTCCATGGTAATTTCAGGTGCTTCGAATGATAAGTCCTCTAAAAGCTTTTCCAAGATCGTATGAAGCCGTCGTGCACCAATGTTATCAGTATTTTGATTAACATCAAAGGCGACTTCAGCTATTCTACGAATAGCTTCGTCAGAAAATTCAATTTGTATACCTTCTGTTTCCAATAATGCTTGATATTGCTTAATTAAGGCATTATCAGGTTCGATTAAAATTCTAAAGAAATCTTCGACGGTTAATTTTGTTAACTCAACGCGAATTGGAAAACGCCCCTGCAACTCGGGAATTAAATCAGAAGGCTTTGCCATGTGGAATGCTCCTGCAGCAATAAATAAAACATGGTCGGTTTTAACAGAACCATATTTCGTCACCACTGTCGAACCTTCGACCACAGGTAAAATATCTCTTTGGACGCCTTCCCGAGAAACATCAGCTGAGGAACCTCCGGAATTCTTACTGGCAATTTTATCAATTTCATCGATAAAAATAATACCCGTCTGTTCTGCCCTATAAACAGCTTCAGATGAAACTTCATCCATATCAATCAGCTTTCCGGCTTCTTCGTTGGTTAAAACCGTTCTTGCCTCACGAACAGTTAATTTTCTTTTTTTCCGTTTTTTTGGCATAAAGCTACTTAATGCATCTTGCATATTCATACCCATTTGTTCGATGCCGGAGCCTTGAAGCATATCAAACATTGATGGTGTTTGTTCTTCAACTTCAACAGTAACAATTTCATCTTCTAATTGACCCAGTGCAAGCTTTTCTTTTACAATCTTCCGCTTTTCGTTTACAGAATAGTCTTCTTGATGTGTATCCTGTTCGGTAGATGAACTTCCGCCGCCACCAAATAACATTTCTAATGGATTTTTATAATTAGTGGCTTTTTTTGCAGATGGAACCAGCAAATCAACTAGTCGAGCATTTGCATTTTCCTCTGCCCGCTCTTTGACAGCTAACATGCGGTCCTCTTTAACTAATCTGACAGATGTTTCAACCAGATCTCGAACCATTGATTCAACATCGCGACCGACATAGCCTACTTCTGTAAATTTAGTGGCCTCAACTTTTATAAAGGGTGCACCCACAAGCTTTGCGATTCTTCTGGCAATTTCTGTTTTCCCAACACCGGTTGGTCCAATCATCAAAATATTTTTTGGAATTATTTCATCCCGGAGTTTTTCAGATAACAAGCCTCTCCTGTATCGATTCCGAAGAGCAACAGCGACTGCTTTCTTTGCATCCTTCTGTCCAATAATAAATTGATCAAGCTTTTCAACAATTTGGCGGGGGGTTAAACTCGTTGTTTTTCCCATGATTTTTGGTCTCCTTCCCGTTATAGCTCTTCCACAATAATGTTGTGGTTCGTGTATACACAAATCTCAGCAGCTATTTCTAAAGAAGCCTTGGCAATTTCTTTAGCTGACAGGTGATCACCTGCATATTTCTTTAATGAACGTCCTGCGGCCAAAGCATAATTACCGCCCGAACCAATTGCAAGAATCCCATCATCAGGTTCAATAACTTCTCCGGTTCCTGACACTAGAAGTAAATATTCATGATTCATAACAATCAACATGGCTTCCAGTTTTCGGAGCATTTTGTCGTTTCTCCATTGCTTTGCAAGCTCGACCGAAGCTCTTTGAAGATTGCCATTGTATTCTTCTAATTTTCCTTCAAATAACTCAAAAAGGGTAAAAGCATCTGCAACCGAACCCGCAAACCCGGCCAGTACCTTACCATTAAATATCTTTCTCACTTTTTTTGCTGTGTGCTTCATCACAACAGCGTTTCCAAATGTCACTTGACCATCGCCTGACATTGAACATTCACCTTTATGGTGAATCGCAAAAATAGTAGTAGCATGAAATTGAGACATTACGAATATTCCTCCTTCAGGAGTATTTTCAGTCCTATAGAATAGCAATTGCTTTTTTAACAATGAACCTTACTCTAGAAAATTATGAAAACTGTATTCATTTATGCCCTTGGATGATGGCTCATATACGTTTTCCTTAAGTGTTCATTGGTAACATGTGTGTACACCTGGGTAGACGATAAAAAGGAATGCCCTAATAACTCTTGAACGGAACGTAAATCGGCACCGTTATTCAGCAAATGTGTTGCAAAGGAATGCCTTAGCTTATGTGGATGGATACTGCTATCAAGTGCCGATTTTTCAATCATTTTATTCAAAATCCCCCTCACTCCCCTTGTGGTCAAGGGACCGCCGCGGTGATTTAGAAATAAGGCTTCAATTTTTTCTTTACCTTCTAAAAGCTTCTTCCTGCCATTGTTTATGTATTTTTCCAATGAGTCTTTTGCACAACTTCCGAATGGTACATAGCGTTCTTTTTGACCTTTTCCGTGAACCAATACCGTAGATAAATAAAAATCAAGATCTTTTAAGCAAATCTGACAGCATTCACTGACACGGATACCTGTTCCATATAAGAATTCAAGTAATGCTTTATTACGTTCCCCTAATGGTGTATCTGTTTCACACGAGTGAAAAAGGATTTGAAGTTCATCCTCATAGAAAAAATTTGGCAGCCTTTTTTCAGCCTTTGGAATCGTTACAAGTGCAAATGGATTTTCCACTATATATTTTTCACGAAGTAAAAATTTATAAAAGCTACGTAAAGTCGATATTTTTTTCGCAACTGTTTTTCTTGAAAGCTTTTTATCATATAATTTAGTCAAATATAGTCTGGCATCAGAATATTGTACAGTTTCTACATCATTAAGTGCTTGTTCAGCCATGAACAAAAAGAATTCACGGATATCATGTTGATAATGTACAATGGTATATTGTGAGTAATTTTTCTCCATTTGTAAATACTCGATAAATAACTTTAATAAAACATTCACATTTGCCATATCATTCACCTCACAAGGGCTACTAAATCGTAACATACTTCAATAGCCCTTGCAATAAATTTTACAAAACTTTCACAAAGTTCTGAATTGTTTCCAGAGCCCTGTTTGCATGCTGTAAATTTCTTTCCTGCTTACCTTTAATTCTAACAGGCAATTCTGGAAATAATCCAAAATTGGCATTCATTGGTTGGAAATTATCAGGGTTCGCTGTCGTAATATAACGAGCCATACTTCCAATGGCAGTTTCGATAGGAAATTCTACCGGCTCGTTTCCATGAACGATTCTTGCTGCATTGATCCCTGCTATTAATCCACTTGCGGCTGATTCTACATAACCTTCCACACCTGTCATTTGCCCTGCAAAAAATAAATCCTTACGATTCCGGAATTGATAGGTTGCTTTTAATACCTTAGGTGAATTAATAAAAGTATTACGATGCATAACACCGTAGCGAATTATCTCTGCATTCTCCAAGCCTGGTATTAAACTAATTACCTCTTTTTGCGCTCCCCATTTTAAATGAGTTTGAAATCCGACAATATTAAAAAGGGTTCCGGCAGCATCATCCTGGCGAAGCTGGACAACTGCGAACGGTCGTTTACCCGTTTTTGGATCTTCTAACCCCACTGGTTTTAATGGACCGAAAAGCATTGTTTTCTTACCCCTATTTGCCATGACTTCAATAGGCATACAGCCTTCAAAAAAGACTTCCTTTTCAAATTCTTTTAATGGCACTGTTTCAGCAGTAGTGAGGGCTTCATAAAAGCGGTTGAATTCCTCCTCCGTCATTGGGCAATTTAAATAAGCGGCTTCCCCTTTATCGTATCTGGACTTTAAATATACCTTGTCCATGTCGATACTTTCCTTTTCAAGAATCGGTGCTGCTGCATCATAAAAATAAAGATAATCTTCGCCAGTCAATGTTTTAAGTTGAGCTGATAAGGCTGGGCTCGTTAACGGCCCTGTCGCAATTACCGTCGGTCCTTCTGGTATTTCCACGACCTCATCATTGATCACGGTAACATTTTCGTGATTTTTCACCATGTCCGTGACCTTTGCAGCAAATTCATGGCGATCAACTGCCAAAGCACCTCCGGCAGGAACCGAACAAGCATCAGCAGCAGCAATAATTACTGAATCAAGCTTTCTCATTTCTTCTTTTAACACACCGACCGCATTTGTTAAGGTATTGGCTCTTAACGAGTTGCTGCAAACCAATTCTGCAAATTTATCAGTATGATGGGCAGGTGTTTGTTTCACTGGTCTCATTTCATAAAGGCGTACCTTTACACCTCGCTTCGCAATCTGCCAGGCAGCTTCACTTCCTGCCAATCCTGCACCTATCACATTTATTGTAACGTCTTTCATGTAGTGACCTCCTGAAATTCTTCCATGCTAAAATACATAATAAGGTTTTGATTTGTAACCTATGATTACTTTCCCCTTATTTAAGTCCATATTGCATTGTACTATATGAAACCAAAACAAAAAAGTTTTTAGTTTTTTTAAAAATAAAGAAAACTCGCCGATTGGCGAGCCCCTAAGGGCGAAGACAGAGGCGTAGTTTCACTTATGCGAAATAGGAAAGAGTGGGCTTTGCCCACCCTTTAACTTTGTTGTTCTTCCTTGTAATCACATTCCGTACATTGTACTTGAACACCTTTTTTCAATTTCTTTTCTACAAGGAGCCCTTCACATTTAGGACAGCTTCGTGGTAATGGTTTATCCCAGGAAATAAAATCACAGCCGGGAAACCTATCGCATCCATAAAACAATCTTTTTTTCTTACTTTTTCGTTCTATGATTTGCCCTACTTTACATTTAGGACAAGTTACGCCGATTTCTTTTACAATCGGTTTTGTGTTCCGGCAATCAGGAAAATTACTGCAAGCCATGAATTTACCATATCTACCCATTTTAAAAACCATAGGGTTTCCACATTGTTCACAATCCTCGCCTGCGGGCTCATCCTTAATTTCCACTGATTGCATTTCTTTTTCGGCTTTCTCTAGATGGGTTTCAAAGTCTTGGTAAAAACCGTCGATAATTTCAACCCAGCGAACTTTTCCATCCTCGATATTATCCAACCCTTGTTCCATTTTTGCGGTAAATTCCACATCTAGAATATCGGAAAAGAATTCTAATATTAATTCAAGAACAATTTCGCCCAGCTCCGTTGGAACAAAGCGTTTGTTATCAAGAGCAACATACCCTCGTTTTTGAATCGTGTCCAATGTCGGTGCATAGGTAGAAGGACGGCCAATTCCCAATTCTTCTAGTGTTTTCACAAGCCTTGCTTCAGTATACCGTGGCGGCGGTTGCGTAAAGTGCTGTTTCGGATCGATATCCTTCTTAAACACTTCATCCCCTTCTTTTAGGTCAGGAAGCATTTTATCCCGTTCTTCAACCTGATCGTCGGTCCCTTCCACATAGAGCTTCATAAAACCGGGAAATTTAACTTTTGAGCCAGTTGCCCGAAAAATGACAGATCCGTTCTGTAAATCAACACTCATCGTATCCATAACAGCCTGTGCCATTTGACTGGCCAAAAACCTTTCCCATATTAATTTGTATAATCGGAATTGGTCTCTGGACAAAAACTCCTTCAAACTGTTTGGATCCCGTAATGTGCTGGTTGGTCTAATCGCTTCGTGGGCATCCTGTGCATTTGATTGTTTCTTTTCTTTTCGTTGTTCTTCTTTTATATAATTTTCTCCATATTCCGAACGTATATAATCTGCTGCCTCTACCTGAGCAACTTCAGAGATCCTTGTTGAATCTGTTCTCATATAGGTAATGAGACCGACCGTTCCCTGCGCTCCAAGCTCTATTCCTTCATACAGCTGCTGAGCCAGCATCATCGTTTTCTTAGCACGAAAATTAAGCTTTCTCGCTGCCTCCTGTTGTAAGGAAGAGGTTATAAACGCCGGGGCAGGATTTCTTTTTCGTTCTTTTTTCGTAACTGAAACGACTTTGAACTTATTCCCGTCCATTTGTTTTAAAATATTTTCAACATCATGTTCGGACTTAAGTTCTGTTTTTTCTTTGCCGGCTATGGAATGAAAAATCGCACTAAAATGATCTTTCCCCTTTAGAAACTCCCCTTCAATTGTCCAATACTCTTCCGGTATAAACGCTTGAATTTCTTTTTCCCGATCAATGATTAAACGGACAGCGACTGATTGTACACGTCCTGCACTTAAACCTTTTTTCACCTTTTTCCAAAGAAGCGGGCTAATATTGTAGCCTACTAGACGATCAAGAATCCGACGAGCCTGCTGTGCATCTACAAGGTCCATATTAATTGGGCGAGGGTGTTTAAAGGATTCTTTTATCGCTTCCTTGGTAATCTCATTAAAAACAACACGGCAGTCGGATGTAATATCGACATCCAGACTATGGGCTAAGTGCCAGGCAATTGCTTCTCCTTCGCGATCCGGGTCAGCTGCGAGATAGATTTTTTTAGCCTTTTTTGCTGCTGTTTTTAATTCCTTTAAGACTGGCCCTTTACCTCGGATCGTAATATATTTTGGTTCATAGCTATTTTCTACATTGACACCCATTTGGCTTCTGGGTAAATCACGCACATGGCCCATCGAAGCTTTTACCTTATATTTATTCCCTAGATAACGTTCAATCGTTTTCGCTTTTGCTGGCGATTCTACGATAACAAGAAAATCTGACATTCAAAATCCTCCTTAAGAGGGTATAAGAAGTGTGGAAGCGCCCCGAACTAAGCAATTGCCTGTTTCTAAGATGCTTACAATTTGAGAAGTTTTCCTTAATTCCAAATCTTCAACTTGGACAGGAGAAAATACTTTACAAAAATGCCTTATCCCAAAGTTTTCCTATTTTATTTCGTCTAACTATCTTTCTAACAAAGTTATGCATCTTTTATTCATAAAATATCAATTATTATTGAATAAATCACATGATATTGTCAATAAACTTGCAAGCGGATGTAATCGTTTACAACTTGTAAATAATAATTTATCTGCTATTTTAGGTTAAAACCTGTTTTTTCGAATATCTGATGGAAAATGTATAACATATTAGAAATAATTTCAACCTTTTTAAGCTAAATTCCCCATTTATTCAAAAAAAACCTGCAAACTTAAAGAATTTTTCAAATTTTTTCATCCGAAATACAGAAAAAATCTCTCTTACCTAAAATTACTTGAATCTCTTTAATATTATTAACCTTATTTATAATCTAATTTCCTCTAAAATATCCTCTGCTTTCATCACTAACTTTGCTCCTTGCTGGATCAAGTCATTCGTCCCCACCGAAAAAGGATTAAAAATGCTGCCCGGGAGTGAAAAAACATCCCTTCCCTCATTAACTGCATAGTTCGCAGTAATTAATGATCCGCTTTTTCGTTTTGCTTCAATAATGAAAGTGCCATTTGAAAGGCCGCTTATTATCCGATTTCGGGCAGGGAAGTGCCATTTAAGTGGCTTTGTATCCGGGGGATATTCTGAAAGAACCAGCTGGGTTTTCATTAATTCTAATGCCAGGTCCATATTTTCTTTTGGATATATATGATACAAACCACCGGCAATGACGGCAATCGTGTTTCCGCCATTTTTTATCGCATATTCATGTGCCAGTGCATCAATTCCTTTAGCTAATCCACTGACAATCAACACCCCTTTTTCAATCAATCCCGGAAAAATGAGTCGAATCGCATTTTTTCCATACTGTGTAGCTTGCCGGGAACCAACTACTGCAAGTTTTGGTTTTTTTTCAAGCATGGATAGATCTCCTTTTGCAAACAAAGCCCATGGCGGCTGGTAAATTTCTTTTAATGCTGAAGGATACTCTTTATCAAAAATTGAGATCACTGCAATGTCGTTAGTTTCATACTGGCGAATTTGTTCATGGATGATTTCGCATTGAAGGTTATTTATCGAAGTGTAGGAGGGGGGGATTAGAGTATTTTTAGGTGCAACTAGAAAACTCTGTTGAAATAATTGCGGATTCAGTGTTTGAAGAGTCGGGTCTTTTTTTAGAATTTGAAATACGCTATTCCATGAGATATTTGGATAATGAAGCAAAGAAATAAGCTTTTCCTTAAAGGCATCCATATTAATTCTCCTTTTTAAGATTATTAAAAATATGTGTAAATAGCCCCTCAAAAATATGAGGGACTATCTGATCACAAATCTAGAAGTTTTGATTTTTTAATTAGTGAGTTTTGCACTTTTCGTACAAACCTTTTTCTTTTAATACTTCGATTAATGTTTCACCCATAACGGATGGAGTGTCAGCTACTTTAATACCGCATTCGTTCATAACGCGGATTTTTTCATCAGCTGTACCTTTACCGCCCGATATAATGGCACCGGCATGGCCCATACGCTTTCCTGGAGGTGCAGTTCGCCCGCCGATAAAGCCGACAACAGGTTTTATCATATTTGCTTTTACCCATTCAGCTGCTTCTTCTTCTGCTGTACCGCCGATTTCACCAATCATGATAACCGCATATGTTTCCGGGTCTTCATTAAATGCCTTTAGGACATCAATAAAGTTAGTACCGTTAACAGGGTCTCCACCAATACCAACAGCAGTAGTTTGACCGATTCCAGCCTGCGTTAATTGATGAACAGCCTCATACGTTAATGTTCCGGAACGTGAAACAACACCTACATGGCCTTTTGTATGGATGTATCCCGGCATAATTCCAATTTTACATTCATCCGCAGTAATTACACCAGGGCAGTTCGGACCAACAAGACGAGTCTTTTTGCCTTCCATGTAACGTTTTACCTTCACCATATCCAGTACCGGGATATGTTCAGTTATACAAATGGCTAGATCCAATTCTGCATCAACTGCTTCAATGATTGAATCAGCTGCAAATGGGGCTGGAACATAAATAACGGATGCAGTTGCACCTGTTGCCTCAACAGCTTCTTTAACTGTGTTAAAGACAGGTACTCCCTCTACTTCCTGTCCACCTTTACCGGGAGAAGTGCCCCCAACGATTTTAGTGCCATATTCAAGCATCTGTTTTGTATGGAAACGGGCTGTTCCACCCGTAATTCCTTGAACAATTACCTTCGTATCTTTATTAATAAAAACGCTCACGTTAATTCCCCTTTCTATGGATCCTATTTCACCAATGAAACGATTTTTTGTGCGCCGTCAGCCATGGATTCAGCAGCTGTAATGTTTAGTCCTGACTCAGCAAGGATTTTCTTACCTAAGTCAACATTCGTTCCTTCTAATCGAACGACAAGTGGAACACTAAGTCCAACCTGCTTAGCCGCTTCAACTACGCCCTCAGCGATTACATCACACTTCATGATTCCGCCAAAGATATTTACAAAAATACCCCTTACGTTAGGATCAGAAAGGATAATTTTAAATGCTTCAGTAACCTTTTCAGCTGTAGCACCGCCCCCAACATCAAGGAAATTTGCAGGGTCTCCGCCATAGTGTTTAACGATGTCCATTGTAGCCATAGCAAGACCGGCACCATTAACCATACAGCCAATATTTCCATCTAAAGAAATATAACTTAAATCATATTTAGATGCTTCGATTTCTTTTGCATCTTCTTCTTCAAGATCCCGATATGCAAGTACGTCTTTTTGACGATATAATGCATTGGAGTCAAAATTTAATTTTGCATCCAACGCAATTACTTTCCCATCACCTGTAACGACAAGCGGATTAATTTCAGCAATGGAGCAATCCTTATCAATGTAAGCATTATATAATGCTGTCATAAATTTTACAGCTTGATTGACCAGTTCTTTTGGAATATTGATATTAAACGCGATTCGTCGCGCTTGGAATGGCTGTAAACCAATCACAGGATCAATTTCTTCTTTGAAAATTTTCTCAGGTGTTTTTTCTGCTACTTCTTCGATTTCGGTTCCGCCTTCTTCAGAAGCCATTAACACAACGCGAGAAGTGGCACGGTCTAATACTAAACCAACATAATATTCTTTTTTAATGTCGCAGCCTTCTTCAATTAGCAGTCGTTTTACTTCTTTTCCTTCCGGACCTGTTTGATGTGTCACTAATGTTTTCCCTAAGATTTCGTTTGCATATGTACGAACTTCATCAAGGTTTTTTGCAACTTTAACACCACCGGCTTTTCCCCGACCGCCTGCATGGATTTGCGCCTTTACAACACATATCTGTGTTCCTAGTTCTTTAGCAGCTTCTACAGCTTCTTCAACCGTAAATGCCACTTTTCCATTTGGAACTGTAACCCCATATTTTCTGAGGATCTCTTTTCCTTGATACTCATGGATATTCATTTCCCATCCTCCTATCAAACTCTTCAAAAAATTGACTCCGTTTTCATTTTATATAATGACACATACCTTGTCCACCATTATCAAATGGAACTATATTAATCCTAAAATTCAGAATAATCAAATCGCATTAGTTCAGTATACTTAAAAGACTTTAGTGTTAATTTTACTGCATTTTATTTTACTAAAAAAATAAAAACAGGCAAAAAGCCTGTCAGGCTGTCGAAAAACTTTCGATAGCTTTTTATTTAATTCATGTTCTTTAACAATTCACCGCGTTAATTTATTATAATATTATTTATATATAGGCTTTTCAACATGTCGGTTGATTTGCGCTCCAGGCGCTTTGGCGCCTGCGGGGTCTCCCCTGCCCCGTACTCCCGCAGGAGTCTTCGCGCCTTCCGCTCCAATCAACAGTCCATTTAGCAGTAACAATCAATTAATAAAAATCGGTATTTTTGATTCTGACAAATAAAAAGCCTGTTTTGTTAATTTCCGTCAAAATCCCAGAGGTCGCCTGATAGAAGATTTTTAACTGGTGCAAAGGTTTTGCGGTGATAGGGAGTTATACCATGCTGCCCGATGGCAAAAATATGTTCTTTTGTTCCGTAGCCCATGTTTTGCTGAAAGCCATAGGCAGGGTAAATAACGGCTAGTTCCTTCATTAGTTGATCTCTTGCAACCTTTGCAACAATTGAGGCAGCTGCAATAGAAATGCTTTTTGCATCACCTTTAATTATTGAATCAGTAGGATAGGGGGTATCCAACTTCATTGCATCGATTAATAAAAAATCAGGTTTAAGTGAAAGCGAGACTATCGTGGATTTCATTGCTTTTTTTGTTGCCTCATATATATTTATTTCATCAATCTCACTGGCGTGAATCATGGACACACTGAAGGCTAGAGCTTCTTTTCGAATAACCGCGTCATATTCCAGTCGTTTTTTTTCAGAGAGCTTTTTAGAATCATCAATTCCTGCCAGGAAAAAATCCTCAGGTAATATGACAGCAGCAGCTACAACAGGGCCTGCAAGGGGGCCACGGCCAACTTCATCCACTCCCGCAATATGTTTATAACCCTGTGCACGATATTTTCTCTCAAAAAAATTCATTTCATTAAATTTTGCTTGGAGAATTTTTTCCTGTTCCCTTCGTTTTCTCCATATGGCTAACTTGTTTTGGACACCTTTTCGTTCATCCATTCCAAGCTCCAGTAAGAATGGATCCTTCTCATCCAGAATGGTCTTCAGCTGTTTTTCTATTTGTTCAATTGATAGTCTTTTCATCCCACTCACCCGTTAGTTTTTTTACATTGAAAAAGTAAAGCTCTCCAAAATGGAGAGCCACTATTCCAATTCCTCATTTTCCTGTACAAGTAAATCTCCTGGTCTCTCAAATGAAAGCGGCCCGAATTTCTCAGATCTTATCTCTCTAATAACCAATTCCGCAACTTTATCATAATCAACAAGACCTCCGCCCATTAAGCAGCCTCTTAGCTTGCCGATATGGTCAAATACTTCAACCACATCTTCAGGAACAGAATCAAATTGATAACGTTCTTTTAAGCGTTCAGGGTACTTCTGCTCCAAAAACCTTATTGAATAGACCGTCAGATCCTGCAGATTTAATAATGTGTCTTTAATGGCACCTGTAATTGCCAGTTTCATACCAACTTCTTGGTCTTCAAACTTTGGCCATAATATCCCTGGAGTATCCAGTAATTCCATCTCTTTGGCAACTTTAATCCATTGCTGAGATTTTGTTACCCCGGGAGTATTCCCGGTCCTAGCAATATTTTTTTTAGCGAGTCGATTAATAAGCGTCGATTTGCCCGCATTTGGAATTCCAACAATCATGGCTCGAATGGCTCTTGGTTTTACCCCTTTTGCCTTCAGGCGGTCAAATTTTTCCTTCAAGATTTCTTGTGACGCTTGGGCGATGTCCCGCATACCTTCTCCTGCTTGAGAATTAATAGCAAGAGCCCTTATCCCCTGCTCCGCAAAGAAGGAGATCCATTCCCTTGTCGCCTCTTTATCTGCCATATCAGCTTTATTTAATAAGACCAATCTTGGCTTATGCTGAATGATTTCATCGATCATAGGATTTCGTGAAGAATAAGGTATTCTCGCATCGACCAATTCAAAAATAATATCTACAAGCTTTAATTTTTCTGTGACCTCTCTGCGAGCCTTGGCCATATGGCCTGGAAACCACTGGATCGTCAAAGCTGCCACCTCCCTAACTCTATTTCACTGACTCGATATGTGCGTCTTTTAAAGGCCAATAAACAATACTTGCTTTACCGATTACTTTGCTCATTGGAATCGCCCCGATATGCCTGCTGTCCTTACTAAAGCGGCGATTATCTCCCATGACAAACAATTCCCCCGGCGGAACTGTTTCACGGCCTATTTTTTCCTTTAATGTAAATGGGTCTGTTAACGGTCCATCCTCTACCTGCTTCTTATATTCATCCAAATATGGTTCTTTATACGCTTTTCCATTTACGTATAATGTATCATTTTTGTACTCAATCCGGTCGCCTGGAAGACCAATTACCCTTTTTATGTAATCTTTATTTTCCGGTGCATGAAAGACAATGATATCAAAGCGCTTTGGCTGTCCTACTTTATATGCCAGTTTATTAACAATCATTCTATCCTGATCGTGTAAGGTCGGCATCATCGATAACCCATCTACCACAATTGGAGCAAAAAGAACGTAGCGAATAACCCCTGCTAGCAAAACAGCAATTAAAAGGGCCTTCGTCCATTCCCAGAGTTCATTTTTCTTTTTAGTCATTCTATAGTCCCCACCAATCTCTGCAAAAAAATGTTTTATAAAGCCTATTTTACATAACTTCAGTACATTTAACACGATGGGATAAAGTTTTTAATCAAACTTTAATAGTTTGTTTAAAAATCAGAAACAATTTGATTCCGTCTACTAACATTATTTTTACATATAGAAGGAAAAGATATGTATGAAAAAAGAGCTTGCTCACAAGCAAGCTCTTTTCTTTTCATATTATCGAATCTCTTTAATTCTTGCTTTTTTACCGCGAAGTTTACGCAAGTAGTAAAGTTTAGCACGGCGGACTTTACCGCGGCGGATTACTTCAAGCTTCGCAATTTTTGGTGTGTGTACAGGGAATGTACGCTCAACGCCTACACCGTAAGAAACTTTACGAACTGTGAAAGTTTCGCTAATTCCACCACCACGACGCTTAATCACAACACCTTCGAATAACTGAATACGCTCACGAGTACCCTCGATAACTTTAACGTGTACACGTACAGTATCACCAGGACGGAAAGCTGGAAGATCAGTGCGAAGTTGTTCTTTTGTGATTTCTTCAATCAATTTTTGCATCGTTTTCAACTCCTTCCAACAGACGCTCATGCATATCTATCTACATTTCCATTGCAGCGGAACATCGTTATAAGACTCTGTCCGAATTATATTCAGCTCAAGTCACAAGAAATATCATACCATAAAGGCAAGGCATGCGCAATCATTACTTGTGTTCTTTTTTCACTTCTTGTAACCATTTTTCCTGCTCTGCAGTCAATTCCATATTATCTAATAAATCAGGCCGCCGAAGAATCGTGCGGCGTAGTGCCTCTTTGTTCCGCCATTCTTCTATTAATTTATGATTACCTGATAAAAGGATTTCCGGAACCTTCATTCCCCGAAAATCGGCAGGTCTCGTATAGTGAGGATGTTCAAGTAAACCTGTGCTAAATGAGTCCTTCATATGTGACTCCTGATTACCCAACACTTCAGGTAAGAGCCGAACCACACTATCAATGACAACCATTGCCCCGAGCTCTCCCCCCGTTAAAACATAGTCACCAATTGAGATTTCATCCGTTACTACATGCTCACGAATTCTTTCGTCATAGCCTTCATAATGACCGCATATAAAGATTAAATGCTCTTCCTTGGCCAACTCTTCCGCTTTCCTTTGGTCATAACGTTCTCCTTGTGGACAAAGAAGAATTACTTTTGTTTTTTTGCTGTCCGCATTTTCCTTTAATGCAGCAACAGCATCGAAAATTGGCTGTGGCTTTAGCACCATTCCGGCACCGCCCCCATATGGGTAGTCATCTACTGTGTTATGCTTGTTATCGGCATAATCGCGAAAATTGACAACATTATATTGGACGGCTGATTTTTCAGCTGCCTTTTGCAATATGGATTGCCCGAATACACCCGAAAACATTTCCGGAAAAAGCGTAAGAACATCAATCTTCATCATGAAAATAACCCTTCCATTGGGTCGATAACAATGACTTTTTCTTTTACATCTACTTTTTTAACTACGTCATGGATATAAGGAATCAACAATTCTTTACCGCTCTTGCCTTTTACCACCCAAACATCATTAGCACCCGGAGTAAGAATTTCAGTAATTTTCCCAATCTCTTCTCCATTTACGGTTACGACATGACAGCCGATAATTTCGTGAAAATAGAATTCATCTTCCTCCAAATCACCAAGTTGTGATTCCGGAACCTTCAGGATACCGTCGCGAAACTTTTCAACATCATTTATGTTTTCTAACCCTTCAAAAGTAAGCAGTTCAAAATTCTTATGGCTGCGATGGCTTTTAATTGTTAACTCAATCGGTGTATTCGATTTTGGTAAAAATAAATACAGAACATTTCCGATCTTATAACGCTCCTCAGGAAAGTCTGTCCTTGATATAACCCGAACCTCACCTCTTATTCCGTGAGTATTGACAATTTTCCCTACATTAAACCATTTATCCATTTAGCTTTTCACCTCTATCGTATTTCTTCTATGACGCCATCCTTAATTATGATTGTAGTTTGTCCCATTCGTTCATCCCATACATCTCCGACCTTTATTTCGATCAGGGCTTGAACCTCTTTTTCCTTTAATTCACTGCCTATTGGCAGCATATGTAGTTGTTCAATTTGAAACTCAAGAAGCTTTTCTTTTTCATATCGCTTTTGAAGCTCTTTTTCAAAGTGTTTCCTTAGTTCACTTGGTTGAAACTTTTTCGTTTTTTCAAGTTTTTTTAGTTCAAATTGAAGCTGTTCATATTCTTTTTGCAATTGCAACTTCCGGGCAAAATATTTTTCAAGTAATTTTTGTTTGCTGTTTTCCGTCAAAATTTGTTTTACCACAACAGTTTGAATCAGTTGCATTTCTCTGCCACCTTCATCCATTCTAAGATTTTATCTTTTTTGAATGAGCAAAAAGGGAGGGTTTATACCCCTCCCTTCATCTAGATGCAAAAAGCTATTCACCAATTTCTAGAAAAATTTTCTTCTGTTGTGATGATCCTGCTGCATAGACAACAGTCCTAATGGCCTTTGCAACGCGCCCCTGCTTACCTATCACTTTTCCCATATCCGTCTGGTTGACAGAAAGCTGATAGGTAACCCGGTTGTCATCTTCGAGGACATCCACATGAACGTCTTCGGGAAAATCGACAAGGGGCTTAACAATCGTTTCGATCAATAGTTTCATCGTCGACTTCGATTACTTGCTTAATTTAGCATTATGGAATTTTTCCATGATGCCTTGGTTTGAGAACAGGTTACGAACTGTATCAGATGGTTTAGCACCGTCTTGTAACCATTTAAGAGCTAATTCTTCGTTGATTTGAACTTGAGCAGGTTGTGCAACCGGATTGTAAGTTCCAACGATTTCAATGTAACGTCCATCACGCGGTGAACGGGAATCAGCTACTACAATACGATAGAAAGGAGTTTTTTTAGCTCCCATACGTTTTAAACGAATTTTTACTGCCATTTTAAATAAGCACCTCCGAATAGTCTAACACAATAAATTATATTACCAGAATGTTAATATGTTTGTAAAGTCTTTTTTCTTTACAGGAACTAGAAAGGTTTAAACGGAAATTTAAATCCGCCTTTTTTCTTTCCTTTTTGCTGCATTCCTGTCATTTGCTTCATCATCTTTTTCATATCTTCAAATTGCTTCAGCAAGCGGTTTACCTCAGGGACAGTTCGTCCGCTTCCTTTGGCAATCCGTCTTTTGCGGTTTGAGTTCATGATTTCCGGATGACTTTTTTCTTCTTTCGTCATCGACCTGATAATCGCCTCAACATGTGCAATTTGCTTTTCATCGATTTGCAGATTATTCAAACCCTTGATTTTGTTTGCACCGGGCATCATTTTTAATAATTCATCAAGTGGACCCAAATTACGAACTTGGCCAAGCTGATCCAAAAAGTCGTCAAGCGTAAACGTAGCTGTCCGCATTTTCTGTTCAAGCTCTTTTGCCTTTTGTTCATCAACATTAGCCTGTGCTTTCTCAATAAGTGTCAGTACATCACCCATGCCAAGGATTCTAGATGCCATCCTCTCAGGGTGAAACGGCTCAAGGGCATCCATTTTCTCGCCAAGACCAACAAATTTAATAGGAGTTTGAGTGACTGCACGAATAGAAAGTGCCGCGCCGCCTCGAGTGTCGCCGTCAAGCTTTGTTAGCACTACCCCGGTTAATCCCAGCTGTTCATTAAAGCTTTGAGCCACATTCACTGCATCTTGACCTGTCATTGCATCAACAACAAGAAAGATTTCATCCGGCTTTGTTAATTCTTTAATGTCCTTTAGCTCGTCCATTAATGCTTCATCGACATGAAGTCGTCCTGCTGTATCGATTAGCACATAATCTTGATGATCTTCTTTGGCTTTATCAATCGCTTGTTTCGCAATTTCGACAGGGCTCACCTGATCCCCAAGTGAAAAAACCGGCATATCCAGTTGTTTGCCAAGTGTTTGAAGCTGCTTAATTGCAGCTGGACGATAAATATCGGCAGCAACAAGTAAAGGTTTTCGGTTATACTTCTTTCGAAGCAAGTTAGCAAGTTTACCTGTCGATGTTGTTTTACCGGCTCCCTGCAAACCAACCATCATAATGACAGTTGGCGGTCGGTTAGATGCAGCGATTTTACTTTGCTCGCCCCCCATTAATTCAGTTAATTCTTCATTAACAATTTTAATGATTTGCTGACCGGGGGTTAAGCTTTTCAGCACTTCCTGCCCTATAGAACGTTCACTAACTTTTTTAACAAAATCTTTAACGACTTTGAAGTTTACGTCCGCTTCGAGAAGCGCAAGACGAACTTCACGCATCATGTCTTTTACATCCGCTTCTGAGACCTTTCCTTTTCCGCGGATTTTTTGGATTGTACTTTGCAGTCGGTCGGCTAATCCTTCAAACGCCATTTATGCCGCCTCCTAATCTAATTTCTCAAGCTCGGCAACTGCTTCTAGTATTGCCTGCTTTGAAGGGTGTTCCTCATTTAGCAATTCTTTAAAATGCCTTAAAAGCCTGCTGCGCTCTTGAAATTTTTGGAATAATAACAACTTCTCCTCATATTCCTCCAGCATTGCTTCCGTACGCTTTATATTATCATATACGGCTTGGCGGCTAACATCGTATTCTTCAGCAATTTCTCCTAGGGAGTAATCATCTAAATAATAGAGAGACATATAGCTTTGCTGCTTTGGCGTTAACAACGAATAGTAAAAATCATAAAGATAGTTCATTCGTGTCGTCTTTTCAAGCATGCTAATCCCTCCTTGTGTTAAGTGAAAAGCCTTTACAAATGTAGTTTACACAGTCAGACCGGGTCTGTCAAGAATATGTCTTTACATGTTAAGAGATTAAAAACTTTAGAGGTTTAAGTAAAAATATTCTTATAGATTGGCAACTCTTCCCGGTAATGAGAAGCAGTATTTCTAAAAAATAAGGCTTTTAAAACCTATCATCATTCTGATTTTTCCACTTGGTCCGCAAATAACCCATAAACATATTTTTCAGCATCGAATTCTTGAAGGTCGTCCATTTTTTCACCCAGACCGACAAATTTTACCGGGATCTTTAATTCATTACGAATAGCAAGGACAATTCCACCTTTTGCTGTTCCATCTAACTTAGAAAGAACAATTCCACTAACATTTGTTACTTCTTTAAAAGTCTTTGCCTGGATTAGAGCGTTTTGACCTGTTGTTGCGTCAAGGACTAGAAGCACTTCATGGGGTGCTCCCGGAATCTCTCTTTCGATTACCCGCTTCACCTTTTCGAGCTCTTTCATCAGGTTGACCTTATTTTGCAGACGACCAGCTGTATCGCATAATAATATATCGGCTTTCCGCGATTTTGCCGCTTGAATCGCATCATACATAACGGCTGCCGGGTCGGACCCTTCCGCTTGTTTAATGACATCAACACCGACTCTTTCTCCCCAAACTTCAAGTTGCTCAATAGCACCTGCACGGAAAGTGTCCCCTGCAGCCATTAAAACTTTTTTTCCTTCACTCTTAAACTTATGACCAAGCTTCCCGATAGTTGTTGTTTTCCCTACTCCATTTACGCCGACAAATAAAATAACGGTCAATCCATCTGCTTGAAAATTCAATTTTGCGGATTGTTCGCCGCCTGTATGGTAAATTTCGACAAGCTTCTCAGAAATTACGCTTTGAACTTCCCATGGGTCTTGTATATTACGGCGTTTCACTTCCATTTTCAGCTCATCAATCAATTTCATCACCGTATCAAAGCCGACATCTGCCTGGATTAAAATTTCTTCCAGTTCTTCAAAGAAGTCCTCATCGACTTTCCGGTATCTGGCAACAAGATCGTTTACTTTTCCGGAAAAGTTATTCCTTGTTTTCGTTAAACCTTCCTTAAACTTTTCAGTAACAGTATCCGTTTGTTTCGTGATTTTTTCTTTTAATTTTTTAAAAAAGCTCATTTTTTTCACTTCCTTTATTAAGATTCAACAAGTTCCTTCGTATCCTCTAATCGGACAGATACCAGTTTAGAGACCCCGGATTCCTGCATGGTTACACCATATAGTACATCCGCTTCCTCCATTGTGCCTTTTCGATGGGTAATGACGATAAACTGAGTTTCAGTGCTATATCGTTTTAAATATTGGCTGAAGCGATGGACATTAGCTTCATCAAGTGCAGCTTCCACCTCGTCAAGAATACAAAATGGCACAGGACGTACTTTTAAAATTGAAAATAGCAAGGCAATCGCTGTCAGTGCCCGCTCTCCTCCGGATAAAAGCCCTAAATTTTGAAGCTTTTTTCCAGGTGGCTGGGCAACAATTTCAACACCGGTATTCAATAAATCCCCCGGTACTGTTAGCCTAAGGTCCGCTCTTCCGCCGCCAAATAAGGCACGAAAAACGGGTTCAAAATGTTCGCGAATTCCTTCAAACGTTTGTTGGAAACGTTTCTTCATTTCTTCGTCCATCTCTTCAATAACTTGAAAAAGGGTATCTTTAGCTTCCTGAAGATCAGTCCGTTGTTCATTCAAAAATTCATAGCGCTCGTAAACACGTTCATACTCTTCAATCGCTCCGAGATTAACATTTCCAAGCTCTTCAATTGCCAATTTAATTAGTTTTACCTTTTTTCGTGCTTCATCTACGGGGATCGTTAATGGATATTGTTCTTTTGCACCATCAAACGATAATAAATACTCTTCGCGAAGGTGAGCCAGCCGATTTTCAAGCTCCACATCCAAGCGATTAATCTTTACTTCTTCATCCTTTAGTATCTCAACCATACCCTTATGAAGCCGCTTTAATTCTTTTGCTTCTAATTCTGCACCTTCAAGTGTACTTTGAAGCTCCAGTCGTTCATGTCTTCTTGAAGAAATTAGTTTAATTGTTTCTTCTTTATCCTGTTGCTTTCGTTTGGCAGCCACATCTAATTGTTCCTCACCGGATGAACTATTACTCATTTCAGAAGATAACAAATGAAGATCTTCCGTATAATTCGTAAGCCTAAGTTCACTGTCTTCCAAGTCTTCCTTTATTAGGGCAAACCGTTCTTTTGAATTTAAAAACTGTTCATTTTTCGATGCAAACTCTACCTTTAAATCACTTATTTCATTCGTAAGTGCTTCTTTCGATGTCAAATCACTTGTCTTTTGTTGTGTAAGCTTCACAATTTGACCATCCAGGGCTGCGATATCCTCCTTATAAGTTTCCATCGCTTTGGACAATTCTTGCTTTCTTTTCACCAATGACTCTTGTTCCTTTGTAAATTGTCCCTTTTCAAGATCATAAATGGCTAAACGGTCATTGATATTCTTTTCTTCGAGTTCTGCATGAAGAAGATCCCCTTTCAATGACTGTTCCTCTATTCTTAATTCTTCGCCGTCTTTACGCATGTCTTCAAGCTGGAATTGATACTTTTGAACATCTTCTTTTAATGTTTTAACAGTTGTTTCTAAACTAACTGTTTTATCATTCATAATAGCCAGTTTTTCTTTTAATTCCTCAAGCTCACCTTTTCGTGTTAAAAGCGAAGAAGTTTTTTGCTTAACGGCTCCACCTGTCATTGAACCGCCAGGATTAACGATGTCACCATCGATCGTAACCAAACGGACGCGATATTGGAGAATCTTGGCCAATTCATTTGCACCCTTAAGGTCTTTCGTTATGACTACATTGCCTAAAAGGTTATTCATGACCTCTGAATACTTTTGCTCAAATTTAACAAGGCTAACCGCCGGCCCTATTAAAGACGGATGATTCTGTATGGATGACATTTGTGCTGCAGTCAATGGTCTGCCTTTCATCACGCTTAAGGGTAAAAAAGTTGCCCGGCCATATGAATTCTGTTTTAAATATTGAATCGCCGTTCGAGCATTTTGCTCTGTATCAACGACAATATGCTGCAGTGCACCGCCAAACGCTGTTTCAATAGCCATTTCGTACTCTTTCGGAACGGCCACGAGTTCCGCAACAGCGCCTTCAATCCCATTTAAGGTTTTCCCGCGGGCCTTAAGAACTTCTTTTACCCCTTGAAAGAAGCCGGAATAATCCTCTTCCATCTCTTCAAGCATATCTTTTCTGGACTTCGCCTGTTGAAGAATTTGATATGCTTGGTATAAAGTCTTTTCTTGTTTTTCATAATTGGTTTTCAAAGACTCAAGCCTATACTGTTGTTCACGAAATGATACCACTTGATCTGCCAGTTTTTTTTGAATTTCTTCTAAGGCTTGTTGGATTTGAAACTTTTTTGTTTGTGCACCTTGTCGGTCTTGGATGAATTTTTCATTTTCGGTATCAAGGCGGGAGCTTTTTCTCTTCTGTGCTTCAAGCTGTTGTTCAATATACTTCAGTTCATTTTTTGCACCCGCTTGATCATTAAGAAGCTCAATGTACTCACTTTTTAATGAATCAATTTTTTCATCAATATTTTCTGTATATAGCAGCAGTTTCTCCTGCTTTTCTTTTAACATTTCTTGTAGTTTTTTTGCCTGCTCGCCAAGAACTTTCACAGACTCTGCTTGAGTATCCCGATTATTTTTTAGCGTACTTATCTTTTCAGTTAAGTCAGAAATATTTTTTTCCAGTTGCTCTTTATTTTGGGAAGCATTTTTCTTTCGTTCCTTTAAAACTTCTTTTCTCCCCTCAAGCTTTTCAAGTTCTTCACTAGCATGAAGAAGAACATTTTGCAAATCTGAAATTGATTCATCCAATGCGGTCAAATGATCCCTGGTCTCTTCAATTTTTGCTTCCTTTTTTTGCAGCTGTGCAGAAAGCTTAAGTTCTTCCTGCTGATGTTCCCCAAGCTGTTTGGTAAGCATTTCCCATTTTCGATGAAGGTCTTCAATTTCATAAACCGTTAAGGCCACTTCTATTTTTTCAAGTTCTTCTTTTTTCTCTAAATAGTCCTTTGCCATTGAGCTTTGAATTTTTAACGGCTCTACCTGTCCTTCAAGCTCATATAATATATCATTAACACGGTTTAGATTTTCCTGTGTTTCCGTCAGTTTTGCTTCTGCTTTTTTCTTGCGATTTTTATATTTTAAAACCCCTGCTGCTTCTTCAAAAATAGTTCGGCGATCTTCCGCTTTACTGTTTAAGATTTCTTCTACCTTTCCTTGGCTTATAATCGAAAATGCTTCTCTTCCAAGGCCCGAATCCATAAATAAATCAATAATATCTTTAAGCCTGCACGCCTGTTTATTGATTAAAAATTCACTTTCTCCAGAGCGGGACACCCTTCGAGTTACACTTACCTCATTGTAATCGATTGATAATCCTTGATCTTGGTTATCGAGCGTCAAGGTAACTTCAGCATAATTAAGAGCCTTTCTCGAATCACTGCCGGCAAAAATGATATCCTCCATTTTGGAGCCTCTGAGTGATTTAGCCGATTGTTCACCTAATACCCAGCGGATTGCATCGGTGATATTACTTTTTCCACTTCCATTCGGACCTACCACAGCAGTTACTCCAGGTACAAAATCCACTCCAATTCGATCAGCGAAAGATTTAAATCCAATGATGTCCAACCGTTTTAAAAACATTTCTTATCCTCCCTTTACTGACCGGGATTTCTCCTAAGCATATAATATTGTAATTACAAGGTTGTTTTTGCTTTAAGTACCTCCAACGCCATTTGGGCAGCATGCTGTTCCGCTTCTTTTTTAGATTTTCCCGTTCCTATCCCTAATTGTTCCTCATTCAACGAGACTTTGGAAACAAATTCCTTATTATGAGCAGGTCCTTTTTCTTGGAGAACGCGATATTCAATCACACCTGTCCCATCCCGCTGAATTAATTCCTGCAGTTGGCTTTTAAAATCCATCACATGAGAAAAAGCACCTGCATTTATTTTAGGAAACACCACTTTCTCGAGAAATTCAATGACGCTTTCAATTCCCTTATCCAAATAAAGAGCCCCAATGAATGCTTCAAAAACATCTGCCAGGAGTGCCGGGCGCTCTCTTCCGCCGGTCATTTCTTCTCCTTTTCCTAACAGAATTAATTTTCCAAAACAAAGTTCATTAGCAAATGAAACTAACGACGGCTCACAAACAATCGCTGCCCTGAGTTTCGTCAATTCCCCTTCACTCATCATTGGATATTTTTTAAAAAGGAATTGGGATACAGTAAGCTCGAGTACGGCATCTCCTAAAAATTCCAGCCTTTCATTATCTTCATAAGGCTTTTTGCGATGCTCATTCACATAGGATGAATGAGTAAAAGCTTGCTTTAATAATTTTTCGTTTTCAAAACGAAAGCCAATAAATTGTTGAAAATCCTTAAATTGATTTTCTTTTGCGCGATTGTTCACTTCTTTTTCATTCCCATTTCTGCGCATAAAGTCTCCACCTTGCTTCTAATTTAAACACTTCATTACTTAGTTTAAAAAACTTGCTGTTAAAACGCAAAGAAACTTGGCAGCACTATTGGACTGCCAAGTTCTATTTTACAGAATAAAGCCCCGTTTGAAAACGGAGCTTTGTGAGTAAATCCAACGATTACTTCGTGCTATTTATGTAATTAACAGCATCACCAACTGTGCCGATTTTCTCAGCATCATCGTCAGAAATTTCCATATCGAACTCATCTTCTAATTCCATTACTAGTTCAACTACGTCAAGGGAATCAGCGCCAAGATCCTCTTTAAAAGAAGCTTCAAGCGTAACTTGAGACTCGTCTACTCCTAAACGGTCAACGATGATTTTTGTTACACGTTCTAATACATCTGCCATGCTTGTTCACCTCCCCTCAAGCTATTATAGAGTATTTGCCTAAAATAATAAATGCAAATTTAAAATAAAATATTACATTACCATTCCGCCATCAATATGAAGGGTCTGTCCCGTCATATAAGCTGAATCATCGGATGCAAGAAAAGCGGTTACCTTGGCAATATCTTTAGGTTCTCCCAATCTGGCCAATGGTATCTGTTTTAACATCTCGGCTTTTATTTCTTCAGTTAATTTATCCGTCATATCGGTTGTAATAAAGCCGGGTGCGACAGCATTAACCGTAATATTGCGTGATGCAAGCTCTTTTGCTGTTGTTTTTGTCAAACCAATAACTCCTGCTTTTGCTGCGACATAGTTTGCTTGGCCCGGATTTCCGCTGACACCGACAATGGAGGCAATGTTGATAATCCTGCCAACCCGTTGCTTCATCATTTGCCTTGTCACTGCTTTCGTGCAAAGGAATACCCCTTTTAGATTTATATTAATGACATCGTCCCATTCTTCTTCCTTCATTCTCATTAATAAATTATCTTTTGTTATACCTGCATTATTAACAAGAATATCAAGTTTGCCAAAACGGTCAATAGTATTTTTTACCATTTCGTTCACTTCTTCTGAATTTGAAACATCACACTTTACGGTAAATGCATCCCTGCCAAGGGCTTTTATTTCATCGACTACTTCATTCGCTTTTGCTTCACTGCCTGCAAAATTGACTGCTACATTTGCTCCCTGTCTTGCAAGCTCCAAGGCTATTTCTCTTCCTATGCCTCTAGATGCACCCGTAACAAGAGCTGATTTCCCTGCTAAATTCATAGTTTTTCCTCCTTTAGGGCGTCAATTACAGCTTGACAGCTTTCTTCATCCGAAACGGAATACGTTTTTACCGAACGGTTAATTTTTTTAACTAAACCCGTAAGAACCTTACCCGGGCCCACCTCGATAAATGTATCTACTCCAAGATCAATCATTTTTTTGACAGAATCTTCCCATAAAACCGGGGAATAAAGCTGTTCAAGTAGTTTTTCCTTGATTTCAGAAGCCATGCTCATCGGCTCGGCCGTAACATTTGCCACGACGGGAATTTTGGCATCCTTCATGTTCAGACTATCCAATACTTTCCGGAGCTCCGAGGATGCCGGTTTCATTAAGGAAGAATGAAATGGCCCGCTTACCTCTAATGGAATAACTCTCTTAGCCCCTGCTTCTTTTGCTTTTTCCCCTGCCAGTTCTACACCTTTTCTAGAACCGGATATAACAATTTGACCGGGACAATTTATATTAGCGAGAGATACCTGAAAACCTGATTGGTCTACCTCGGCCGTAACGGTCGAAAGACGCTCGCGATCAAGCCCTAGAACTGCAGCCATCGTCCCTTCGCCATTAGGGACGGCACGTTCCATAAACTCTCCTCTTTTTCTAACTGCATACACTCCTTCTTCAAAGGTTAGTGAACCTGCTGCCACAAGTGCCGTATATTCACCAAGACTATGACCGGCTACAAAATCAGCTTGAATACCGGATTTCTTGAAAAAGTCTAAAACCGCTATACTAGTCGTCAGCAAGGCAGGCTGAGCGTTTACCGTTAAAGTAAGTTTTTCCTGCGGTCCTTCAAAAATGACATTACTTAGCTGATCTTTTAACACCTCGTCCGCTTTTGAAAAATACATCATTACCTCCGGATTCTTTTCAGCCAGTTCTTTCCCCATTCCTACTATTTGTGAACCTTGTCCCGGAAATACAAATGCTATCTTACCCATTTCAGCACTCCTTTCAGCGTTCTATTTTAGAAGAATTTGAATCTTCCACCGATTTTTTTATTAGTGTAATAACATCTTTTCCTACCATTTCCCGTGTTTGACGAATGGCACTGAAAATTGATTGTCCGTTTGAAGAGCCATGAGCCTTTATGACCGGAGCTTTTATGCCAAACAATCCAGCCCCGCCATACTCCGAATAATCCATTGTATTCTTTAATGTATATAGATTCGGCTTCAAAACGGCAGCAGCCAATTTACTTTTGAAGCTGCTAGTTAAAGCTGTTTTTAACATCTTAAACATGGAAAGTGCGGTACCTTCAATTGTTTTCAAAACCATATTGCCCGTGAATCCATCTGTTACAACCACATCAGCTACACCTTCCAGCAAGTCACGTGCTTCCACATTACCAACAAAATTCAAATCCGCATTTTTTAAGAGATCAAATGACAGTCTTGTAAGTTCATTACCCTTTTTTTCTTCAGTACCAATATTTAAAAGACCCACTCTCGGTCTAGCAATCCCTCTTACTTTTTCACTGTAGATTGAGCCCATTATTGCATATTGAAGGATATGCTCCGGCTTCGCATCAGCATTTGCACCAACATCCAACAGCAAAAATCCCTCTCCGCCAATGGTCGGCAGGGTTGGGGCAAGAGCCGGGCGATCAATCCCGTCAATTCTTCCCACTACAAAGAGTCCTGCTGCCATTAATGCACCCGTATTACCAGCAGAAATACATGCATCTGCTAAGCCATCAGCTACTTGCTGTGCCGCAAGAACCATCGACGCATTTTTTTTACGGCGAACTGCCCTTACCGGTTCATCAGTTCCCAATATGACCTCAGTTGTATGTAAAATAGTAATTCGATCATGGTTCGTTAAATATTCTTTGATTTTAGTTTCATCGCCGACGAGGGTGATATGTATATCAGAAAATGCTTCTACGGCTTTCATTGCTCCAATCACGATTTCCTTTGGTGCATGGTCACCGCCCATTGCATCGATCGCTAGTTTCATTTTCCTCATCCTTTAATTGTTTTTCGAACGGTACATTTCAAATTCTCCTAAAAAAACGAGCTCATTATTCACATAGCTGTTTACTTCAACAAAGGTTCTACCACTATCCTCATCTATTTTCAACACCTTGGCTTTTGCAATAACCCGCTCATTTTGGTTTACTGAACGTTTAAATTGGATATTTGCTTTTGCGGTTAACGCTAATTCATCATTAATGACGGCGACTGCGAGCGAATTAGCCTGTGCAAAAACATGATGTCCCCGGGCAATTTGGTTCCGCTTAAAGACATGCTCTTCTTTTACATCGAATATCGATATAGCACTTTGGTCTAAATCAATATCGATAATTTCACCGATCACTTCTTCTAAAGGTAAAGAACGAACTTCATCGTCAAATCTCTTCTCAGCCACATGTTTTATCCGTTCACGCAATTCCGGGATCGATAATTCCAGTCGATCAAGGCGAATGGTCTGCACACTCACTTGAAATTTTTCCGCAAGTTCTTCATCGGTTATAAAGGGATTTTCTTTAATTGTTGCCGTTAACAATTGCTGTCGGTCTTTTTTCCTTCTTCTCATCATTAACTCACACCGTCCGAGATCTTATGACTAGGTACTAATAGTAGTATAAAATTTGAAAAAGCAGATTGCAAGATTTACTTTCAAAACCTGCCTCTGCTTTTTCTAAATAGCATTAATCAATTCGGTTTTTCATCAAAAAAGGGAAATTTTCGCAAAAAAATGCTAATCCAGCTTTTCCCCTTCTAAAACTCCTGATTCCTCCAGTGTATTTCTTAAGTATTCATAATCAGGTGAAGTCCAAAAACTTTGGGATTGGATTAGAATAGCTGCATCAGATCGAGCCGTTTCAAGCGCCCGGTAATCATGAACCATATCCGCTACCTTGAATTCAGGAATTCCGCTTTGTTTTTTTCCAAAGAAATCCCCCGGTCCTCGCAGCTCTAAATCCTTTTCACTTAACACAAAACCATCGTTTGTTTCGGTCATAATTTTCATTCTTTCCTGCCCCGTTTCCGACTTTGGTGCGGCAAGTAAGATGCAGTAAGATTGGTCGCTGCCCCTTCCAACACGGCCACGCAGCTGATGAAGCTGTGAAAGACCAAATCTTTCTGCATCATAGATAACCATCATCGTCGCATTTGGGACATTCACCCCTACCTCTACAACGGTTGTTGAAACAAGGACCTGTACTTCATTTGAACTGAAAGCCTTCATAACAATGTCCTTTTCTTCTGAGCTTAAACGCCCATGCATGAGTCCAACTTTATAACGGTTTTGAAAATAATGGGTAAGTGTAGTATGCACATCAATCGCATTTTGTACATCCAGCTTATCTGATTCCTCAATTAACGGACAAATTACATAAGACTGATGTCCTTTTACTAATTCTTTTTCTACAAATGCGAGGACACGCTCAAGCATCTCAGGCTTCGCCCAATAGGTCTCAATGGTTTTTCTTCCTGCCGGCATTTCATCAATAATTGAAACATCCATTTCGCCAAAAACAGTGATGGCGAGAGTTCTGGGAATCGGAGTTGCTGTCATAAAAAGCACATCAGGATTTTCACCTTTTTCACGCAACACTCGCCGCTGCTCAACACCAAAGCGGTGCTGTTCATCCGTAATAACAAACCCTAAGCTCTTAAACGTTACCTCATCCTGAATCAGTGCATGCGTTCCTATTAAAATATCAATTTCTCCTTCAGCTAAATCTTGAAGGATTTCCCTTCTTCGTTTCCCTTTCACAGAACTCGTTAATAATTCGCACCGGATAGCAAAAGGATTCAGTAGACTTGTAAGTGATTCGGCATGTTGTTCCGCTAAAATTTCCGTTGGGACCATTAATGCACCTTGGAAACCGGCGGAAACACTTGCGTATAATCCGATCGCTGCAACAACTGTTTTTCCCGATCCAACATCACCCTGCAGGAGTCGGTTCATTCGAAATGGCGATTTAAGTTCAGTTAAAATTTCATTAACGACCCGTTTTTGGGCATTTGTTAACGAAAATGGCAGACAATCAATAAATTTCTTCAATTTAGCCGGATCATAATTTTGATTAAGGCCCGGTGAATGCTCCCGTTCAAATTTCCGTAATGCTTGCATTTTTAATTGAAATAACAGAAATTCCTCGTAAACAAAGCGGCGCCTTGCTTGCTTCACATCCTCGGAGTTATGCGGAAAATGCATCGCCAAAAGAGCCTCCCGCCGATTTAGCAATCGGTACTTATTCGTTAATGATTCGGGTAGATTTTCTGAAATCAAGTTGCCAAATTGCTTAAATGCAAGATTAATAAATTTCCTCATACCTTTCGTTGTGAGTTTTCCCCTTAAAGCATATACAGGTTCAAATTCCTTAACCTTTGCATTCGTACCTACTTGCATTTCATTAGCGGTAATCGTTTGTCGGTGTGCATCCCATTTCCCTGTGACGGTTATCGTTTCATTCATGATAATTTTATTTTTTAAATAAGGTTGATTGAAAAACACAACCTTGATGAGATACCTGTCAACAAACAGACGAATTGTTAACCTTGATTTCTTCCTTCCATGATAGACAAGAGAAGGTTCACTATGAACCTTCCCTTCTACTGTAACTTTCTCCTCATGCAAAACGTCCGTTAAATCACGAATACGATAATCTTCATAACGATACGGAAAATACTCCAATAAATCTTTAATCGTATAAATATTCATATCGGCAAAGGATTCTGCAGTTTCCTCGCCAATACCTTTTATATTAAGAATGGATTGGTTAAGATTTGGATTCACTTTTCTTTAGCGGAATACCGAAGATCTTTGCTTCGAGTTCACGACCTGTCGGTGTAGCCGCCAACCCTCCCTGCGCGGTTTCTTTAAGTGCTATAGGCATTGATTGACCAATTTTGAACATGGCATCGATTACTTCATCACAAGGAATGCGGCTGGTAATTCCTGCTAAGGCCATGTCTGCTGCGACCATAGCGTTTGCCGCACCCATCGCGTTTCTTTTAACACAAGGTACTTCAACTAGCCCTGCAACCGGATCACATACTAAGCCTAGCATATTTTTTAAGGTAATAGCCATGGCTTCGGCACATTGTTCAGCTGTTCCGCCTGCCATCTCAACGATAGCTGCCGCAGCCATTCCCGAGGCTGAGCCTACTTCTGCTTGACAGCCTCCGGCAGCACCTGAGATTGAAGCATTGTTAGCAACTACAAAACCAAATGCTCCCGCTGTAAAAAGAAAAGAAACCATTTGTTCCCTTGTTGGATTGAGCTTTTTTTTCACAGCAAACAATGTGCCGGGAACTACACCTGCCGACCCTGCTGTAGGAGTTGCGCATATTGTTCCCATTGCTGCGTTTACTTCATTTGTTGCCACAGCTTTACTCACGGCATCTAGGACGGTTTCTCCTGTTAAGAAATTTCCTTTTTCAATATACTTCTGCAAAAGAACGGCATCCCCACCCGTTAATCCGGAATGGGACCTTACACCTTTTATCCCCCGTTCGACAGCTTCTTCCATAACGGTCAAATTTCGGTCCATAAAAGTAATGATTTCTTCTCTTGAACGCCCTGTTACCGATACTTCTTGTTCAATCATAATTTCTGATATTTTTTTATTTTGACTGATAGCAAGTTCTACTAATTCAGCTACATTACGAAACAAATGACTCCACTCCTTGTTGTTATTGGCTATAGATAGTTTCAACATTAAAGGTAGAAAACTGTCAAGCTCCGGCGCCTAGGCGCTGGAGCTTTTCGATTAATCTACAATCTTTGTTACTTTCAAGATGTTTGGAAGCTGTTCTAGTTCGTTTAAGATTTTACTGTCGATATTCTGATCAACTTCGATGGTCATTAACGCTAGCTTTCCTTTTTCTTTTCGTGAGACTTCCATATGACCAATATTGATTTCGTATTTTGCGAGGATATTGGAAACGCTCGCAATTGTACCAAAACGATCATTGTGGACAACTAAGATTGCAGGATGATTCCCGGAAAGCTTCAGTTCAAAACCATTAAGTTCAGTTACTTCAATTTTTCCGCCGCCAATGGAAATACCGACTAATTCAAGCTCACCTTTATCATCGCCAATAATCACTCTAGCAGTATTGGGATGGTCAGTGATTGCATCTTCTTCGATAAAACGCAGTTTAATTCCCCGTTCCTTAGCGATATCAATGGCATTAATAATTCGGACATCATCCGTTTCAAAGTCTAATATTCCGCCAACAAGGGCTACATCTGTACCATGACCTTTATATGTTTTTGCAAATGACCCATATAATGAAATATTAGCCCATTTAGGTTCCCGGCCGAATAAACTCCTTGCCACTCTGCCAATTCTTGCTGCACCTGCTGTATGTGAACTTGATGGACCAATCATAACCGGACCAATGATATCAAACACACTTCTATATTTCACACGTATTCTCTCCCTTATAAATGGAAAGCGGTAAAATCTTCTTTTGATGCTTTCCAATTAAATAAAATAAACATTATTCAAAGGGAAACCTCATTTAAGCAAAAAAAAGAAGGGGATTCCCCCCTCTATTTTATATGTTCCTTATTCAATTGCAAAGATAAAAGAATATAATGGTTGTTGGCCATTATGGATTTCAACGTCAATACCACCAAAATTTTCCTCTACATATTCAACCAGAGGGGTTACTTCTTCTTCGGAAACATCCTCACCATATAATATCGTGAGTATTTCTGAATCTTCATTTATCATAGTAGCAAGTAATTCTTGAGCTGCCTTTACCTTTTCTTTGTTTTTAACCATAATTTTCCCATCTGAGATACCCATAAAATCATCTTTTTCAATTTGTAAACCGTCAATATGAGTATCACGTACGGAAAAGGTAATTTGCCCTGTTTTAACATGGAGCAATGCTTCATTCATCGCTTTCTCATTTGCACTTACCTCTCCTGAAGGGTTAAAAGCTAAAAGTGCGCTCATACCCTGAGGTACTGTTTTAGAAGGAATAACATAAATCTCTTCTTCTGCTACGTCTGCTGCTTGTCGTGCCGCCATAATAATATTTTTGTTATTTGGTAATATAAATACCTTTTTAGCATTAACTTCCTTGACAGCCTTTAGAATATCCTCCGTACTCGGATTCATCGTCTGCCCGCCTTCGATTACAACATTAGCACCGATACTTTTAAATAAATCAGCAATCCCCGAACCCATTGATACCGTTACAATCCCATATTCCTGTTTTGCTTTTGGCCGCTGCGATTTCCCGGAAACAAGTGGGGTCTGAGTTTCTCCGACAATATTAGAGTGCTGCTGACGCATGTTTTCAATTTTCATATTAATAAGGCTGCCGTATCGTTGTCCATAGCTTAATACGTCACCGGGTTGTTCAGAGTGAATATGAACTTTAACTAGCTCATCATCGGCAATAACAAGTAAAGAGTCCCCTAATTGGCTAAGATCATTTCGGAAAACTTCTTCTTTAAAAGGGTTCTTTACCGTCTTTTCCTTTTCAAACTTCACCATAAATTCTGTGCAGTATCCGAAAACGATTTCTTCAGTGTTCATATGGCTTTGTACACTTTTATGATGTTCAGCACTAACCATCTCTTCCATCGATGGAAGTGCGTATGGTGTATCCGGAAGTTTTTCACCTTTTAATTCGGCAAGGAATCCTTCATACACTAAAACAAGACCCTGGCCTCCACTATCGACAACACCTACTTCCTTTAAAACAGGGAGTAAATCAGGTGTCCGCTTTAGAGATGCCCTGGCTTCCTTAAGTACTTCCTCCATGATATCGATAATATTATCTGTTTTTTGGGAAACCTGGACACCCTTCTTCGCCGAGTCCTTGGCAACAGTGAGAATTGTTCCTTCCACCGGCTTCATAACAGCCTTATAGGCCGTTTCTACTCCTGTCTCCAGTGCCAAAGCAAAATCCATCCCCGAAATAACGGATTTATTTTCAACTGCTTTTGAAAATCCACGAAATAACTGTGATAGGATTACACCTGAATTTCCGCGGGCACCCATAAGCAAGCCCTTAGAAAGTGCCACACCAACCTTACCGATATGTTCATGAACATTATTTTTTACTTCCTTTGCCCCTGAGGTCATGGATAAATTCATATTTGTTCCGGTATCACCATCGGGCACAGGAAAAACGTTTAACGCATCGACCATTTTCGCATTTGCAGCTAAATGATTGGCACCTTGTATCACCATCTCCGCAAAACGTTTTCCATCTAATGCTGTTATTGACACAAAACTTTCCTCCTCACTAGGGTTCGATACGTGAACTTACGGGTTCGTCACACGAACCCCCTGAACGTAAATATTAACCGAGTCAACGGCAAGTCCAACAGTCTTATCGAGCGTGTATTTAACCTTTGATTGCACGTTGTGGGCAACCTCGGATACCTTCGTTCCATAACTAACAATTATATACATATCAATATGTACTTCTTCATTTTCTTGACGGACAATGACACCGCGAGTAAAATTTTCTCTTCTTAATATTTCAGTCAGACCGTCTTTAATTTGACTTTTAGTAGCCATGCCGACGATTCCATAACAATCGATTGCTGCTCCTCCAGCGATGGTAGCGATTACTTCATTTGAAATATCAATCTGTCCGAACTTAGTTTTTAATTCAATGGACATGAATCGTTCCCCCTTTGGAAATTGCTCCTTGACTAAGGTCATTTTACTATACTCAATACAATATTAAAAGATATACTTCCCGTATCACTTAGAAGTGCATGCTCTAATATATGATGTCAAGGTATTTTTCTTGAAAGGTTTTTTCACAACTATTGCATTCAGATAAGTTGTATGATAAATTATTAAGGTATCTTTAGACTAGAAAATATGGCAAGACCATTTTTCTATATCCAGATGGAAGCATCTGAAATCATGTAAATGCTGCATATAGCTTTTGGTAGTTAAGGAGGGAAATCATTATGCCACGTAAATGTGTTGTAACTGGAAAGAAAACAACTACTGGTAACGCACGTTCTCACGCTATGAACGCTAACAAGCGTACATGGGGTGCTAACCTACAAAAAGTACGTATTCTTGTTGATGGAAAGCCTAAGCGTGTTTGGGTTTCTGCAAGAGCGTTAAGATCCGGTAAAGTAGAACGCGTATAATAATGATAGGGTATCCGAAAGGATGCCCTTTCTTATTTATTGAACAAAATAGTACAATAATCCTTTACCCTAAATTCCCATGTTTTTATATTATCCAATCCTACTTAAAATAAAAAGCACCCCTTAAATGGGTGCTTTAATGGTTTTGATGGTTGTATAACATATAACGAATTTATTAGCCCGTATGTCTATTCGTTTTTCTTAAATGCTCCAATCATCGCCCGGACAAGTCCGCCTAAAAATTTCGGCAGTTTAATCGTATAAAATTTCATACTGTCCCTCCTCAGCATCTCACACATATCCAATTTTCTCGTACGCCCTTACCATACTATTCAAACGAACGAAATCAGTACCTGCTAATTAATCGTTTTATCATGACTTCTTATCACTATTAATATGCCTTCTGAAAATGAAAAAGTACCATAATCATCAATAAGTTCATTACTAATACATAGTGTGGAACCAAGTGAAATATGACGTTCTTTTAATGGAAATTTAAAACCTTCAAGTGTGAGGTTTGTAACATTAATCGTAACAGGAACAAAGGAAATGTATTTTTCGGCTCGCTTTTTTGCTATGGTATATTTACCCGGTCCTTTTACAGTCAAGTTATTTTGCTGATCAATAAGGTAAATGTTTGTCGGATTTCCTTTTATTAGAGGGTCAATCAATAATTGCACATTAGCAAATAGATGATCCAGCCTTCCACCTGTCCCTCCAAATAACCGAATGATTTCAGGCTTCTGTCCCAACGCCCAGTTTAGGGCAAGCTCAGTATCTGTTTCATCCTTTTCCGGTTTGAAACGCTTTAGTTCTTTTACCTGGCTTTCGATGAACGTTAATTCTTCGGGCGTTACAGAATCAAAGTCACCAAAAGCAATTTTTGGTTTTATATTTCTTTGCAATAAATGGAAAACCCCTCGGTCCACTCCTACCCAAATAACGTTTTCACTGGTAAATTTATCTAAATCAGGAAGGAGGTTTTCAGGGCCTCCTGCGACAATATTGATAATCATCGGGCAACTCCTCTCATTGTAAGCAAAAAGCCAGCTGTTTAGCCGGCTTTTTCCACTTTTAACCTCTTATTAACGATATTGCCCTTGCTCTGTCCTTTTCATTATAAATAGCAGAGCCGGCAACGAGTACATTTGCTCCTGCTTCTATACACTGTTTTGCTGTTTCAGGATTTACGCCGCCATCAATTTCTATTTCGAGTTCTATCCCTTTTTTCTCTGCCATTTCTTTTACTTTTCTTATTTTTGGAAGGACCTCAGGAATAAACTTTTGTCCTCCAAAGCCGGGATTTACAGACATTAGCAACACCATATCAATGTCGCCAATAATATGTTGAATGGATTCAACAGGTGTTGCGGGATTTAAAACGACCCCCGCCTTTACTCCAACCGATTTAATATGTTGAATGGTACGATGCAGGTGGCGGCATGCTTCAACATGTACTGTAATGTAATCTGCACCTGCTTTGGCAAAAGCCTCAATATATTGATCAGGGTTTTCAATCATTAGGTGTACATCCAGCGGAAGCTTGGTAATTGGACGAATAGCTTCCACAATTAACGGCCCAATTGTAATGTTTGGAACAAAATGACCATCCATGACATCGACATGAATATAGTCTGCTCCCCCTTTTTCAACATCTAAAATCTCCTCACCCAATTTTGCAAAATCAGCTGAAAGGATTGAGGGTGCTATTTTTACCATAATTAATACCTCGGCTTTCTATCTTTTATTTCCTGTAGGAAATCCAGATAATGTTCATATCGGTAAAGAGGAATTTCCCCTAATTCAACTGCTTCTTTCACACCACATTTTGGTTCACTTACATGCAGGCAGCCGCGAAATTTACAACTCTCGCTCTTCTTTGCCAGTTCCGGAAAACAGAAAGTTAAATCTTCTGTTTCGATATCGGTGAATTCAAGTGAACTAAAGCCAGGTGTATCTGCTACAAGACCATTGCCTATTTTAATTAGTTCAACATGTCGTGTTGTATGCTTCCCTCTACCTAAATGTGAAGAAATATCATTCGTTTTCAACTCAAGGTCCGGTCGTAAAACATTGAGCAGTGAAGACTTTCCAACACCAGATTGACCGGCAAAGACAGATATTTTATTTTCTACATGCGGGTTTAACCGTTCAATTCCTACTTCAGTTTCGGAAGAGGTTAAGAGCACATCATAGCCTGCCCCACGATACTGTTCTGCATATTCCGAGATGGTTTGCTTTTGTAAATCGTTTGTAAGGTCCATCTTTGTAATACAAATAAGTGGTTTAATATGATTAAATTCGACTAACACTAGAAAACGATCCAATAGCACAGTACTAAAATCAGGTTCAACTGCTGAAAAAACAAGAATGGCCTGATCCACATTGGCAATAGGTGGACGTACCAATTCATTTTTTCTTTTTTTCACTTCCAGAATATACCCTTCCAGATCATTTTCAGCCTGAAAAACAACTTCATCACCAACAAGGGGAGTTATCTTGTTTTTCCTGAAAACCCCTCTACCTCGACACTGGATTAATTCCCCATTATGCAGTACATAATAAAAACCGCTTAATGCTTTTACAATTTTCCCTTCAGGCATAGCCACACTCCTTGCCCTTTTATTTCCGGCTTGACGTATTTAAGAGCTTGAACGAAACAAATGAAAAATAGTAACTTTTATTTAAGGTGTATCCGAATAATTAATGGATTCATCCGTAAAGACTTTGGTATCGCGAACCACCTTATACTCCGCTGTTTTACCGTATGAAATGGTTAATTCAATTGATAGTTTTTTGTTTTCTGTTATCGTAAAGGTTTCAGCAGGTTCCGTCATATTATGATTCATATCATCAATATAGATTTGAACCGTTTGCTCTTTACCCGGTTCAGTTGGTTCATAAGGAATTGTAATGTCTTTAATAATTGTTTTAGGAGGCTTTTCTTCTTTTCCTCTTGAAATAATTACAGAAAACTTTTCACCCTTTTTCATCTCAGTTCCAGCTGCAGGGGATTGGGAAATCACATTTCCGACTGGAATATTATCATCATATTGTTGTTGTGATGCATCAAGACTAAGCCCAACAGAAGATGCATAATCCTGAACACTTTTTAAACTGTATTGTGTTAAGTCCTTCAATTGGATTTTATCCGGACCCTTACTTACTTCAAATTCCAGTACTGTGTCCTCAGGTACCACTTTTTGACCACCTGAAGGATTTTGGCTAATAATGGTGCCGGGCTCACTGTCATTATAAACCTCATTTTTCTTTATATCTTTAAAGTTGTTATTATCTAATAAAAGGACGACATCATCATATTGGCGTCCAACATAATCAGATAAATCATATTTTTCTTTACCTGAGCTAATATATATTGTTACTTTTGAGTTTTCTTTTACTATGCTGCCAGCATCAGGATCCGTTTTTATCACATTTCCTTTTGTTATTTCTTCATTGGTCATCTCGATTTTTTTTCCAACCTGCAGTCCTTTTGAGTGAAGTTTAACGAGGGCAGTATTTAAATCTTTCCCACTAACATCGGGAATCTTTACATCTTTAGCAGCTAATAATCCAGGTAAAATAGTAAAAGATAAAATTCCTAGAATTGCCAGAACGATAAAAGTAGAAATTAAGATAAGCGGCCATTTTTTTCGTTTTTTCTTTTCATTGCCCTTTTTGGAAACATCTTTACTATTAGCTATATTTTTATCACTACTATGTACTAATGTTTCATCAAGATTTTGCAATGGTCGATCATTCGTTATTACCGGTATCGCCTTTGTTGCTTCATCATCTATTGGAATAATAAATTTTGGTTCATGTAGTCTTTCGGAATCAAGAGCTGTTCGTAAATCCTCCTCCATTTCATCCACACTGTTATAACGATGAAATGGGTCTTTCGCCGTTGCCTTTAAAACAATATTTTCAACACTTTGAGGAATGTTTTGATTCCATCTTCTTACAGATGGAGTTTCTGATTGAAGATGCTTCAATGCAATAGAAACAGCTGATTCTCCTGAGAAAGGAAGCCTTCCAGTTAACAACTCGAACATTACAATCCCTAATGAATAGATGTCCGACTTTCGATTTGCCATCCCGCCCCGAGCTTGTTCGGGAGATAGGTAATGCACTGAACCAAGCACAGAGTTAGTTTGAGTAATACTTGTTGCACTTAGAGCCATCGCAATTCCAAAATCAGTTATTTTCACGTTACCATCCAGATCTACCAAAATATTATGCGGTTTAATATCACGATGAATAATATGGTTTTGATGAGCGTGAGAAATCGCTGATGTCAGCTGTCTCATAATCTTTATAGCTGTATCAACCCTTAAGGGGGAATTTTGTTGTATGTATTGTTTTAAAGTTTGTCCTTCCACATATTCCATTACAATGTAGTAAAGATCATTTTCTTCTCCAACATCATAAATATTAACGATATTCGGGTGAACAAGGCTCGTTGCCGATTGAGCTTCCCTGTGAAATCTTCGAATAAATTCCTCATCATTAACAAAATCAAGGCGGAGCATTTTCACGGCAACATCTCTGTCCAATATCATATCATGTGCTAAATAGACATTCGCCATGCCGCCTCCGCCGATCATTTCAAGGACTTTATAGCGGCCGCTTATTCTTTTCCCAATTATCATTTATCGTCACCCTCTTTCAATTTCGTCGTTAAACTCTAATATGATAAGGGTGATATTATCTTCGCCGCCATTTTCATTCGCCAAATTAATAAGGGCAGCAGCTCTATGTTCAAGCGAATCGTTACTCTGAAGAATTTGGATCATATCTTTTTCATGTACTTTATTTGAAAGTCCATCGGAACATAAAAGAAGAAAATCCCCTTCTTCAAACATAATCGTTTTTAAATCAATTTTTACATCCTCTTCAGTTCCTAAAGCGCGCAGTATTACATTTTTCCGAGGATGATGCTCAGCATCTTCTTTGGTGATTTGGCCGGTTCGGACTAATTCATTTACAAGTGTATGATCTTCTGTCAATTGCTTAAATCCGGAATCATTTAATATGTAACAACGGCTATCCCCTACATGTGCAATTGTAGTAAAAAAATTCGTAGCAATGACAGCTTCAATCGTTGTTCCCATACCTTCACATTCAGTGTTGCTCATCGAATGATTAAGTAACAACTTATTTACTTCGAGAATATGTTTTTTTAACCAAGCTTCTGCTTGGTCGGCAGTCTCAATCCCTTGAGACTGCTCCCATCTTTCCTGTAAAAGGGTTATCGTCATTTCACTTGCAACATCACCTGCAAGGTGACCGCCCATTCCATCGGCTACAATGGCAAGAAGATGACCGTCACGATTTAGAAAAGCTCCACCATTATCCTCGTTATTTGAGCGGATTCTGCCTTGGTCCGTTTTAAATACAGCCTTCACTAATTGTCACCTCGTCTCCTCTTTCCGCTCCTTTGCACGAAGTTGCCCACATGCTGCATCAATATCATGACCGTGCTCCCGGCGAATAGTAACATTAATTCCACGATTTTTTAACGTTTTTTCAAAAGCAAAAATCTTTTCTCTTGGTGTTCGGACATAGTCCCTTTCAGGGACATAGTTAACAGGAATAAGATTAACATGGCATTTTATCCCTTTTAAAAGAGCAGCTAACTCTTCTGCATGCTCAACTGTATCATTTACACCGCCAAAAAGCCCATATTCAAAACTAACACGGCGACCTGTCTTATCGATATAATACCTTACAGATTTCATTAAGTCATCAAGTTTATATGCCTTATTAATCGGCATTAATCTTGAGCGTAACTCAGTGTTTGGTGCATGCAATGAAATGGCAAAATTTATTTGCATATTTTCATCTGCAAATTGATATATTTTTGGAATAATACCACTAGTCGATACTGTAATATGCCGTGCACCAATCATCAGGCCTTTATCATGATTGATAATTTTTAAAAAGGAAAGCATATTATCGTAATTATCAAACGGTTCACCTATCCCCATAATAACAACGGAGCTTACGCGCTCATCTGTTTCATCAAGCGCTTGTTGGACTGTTACAACCTGAGCAACAATTTCCCCTGCTTCGAGGTGTCTTTTTAATCCTCCAAGTGTTGAAGCACAGAACGTACAGCCAATTCGACAGCCAACTTGAGTCGTTACACAAACTGAATTCCCATATTCATGGCGCATAAGGACTGTTTCAATTGAATACCCATCATGGAGCTCAAAAAGAAATTTAATGGTTCCATCACTGGATGTTTGTTGAATTACTGTTTTTAAAGTAGTTATTTGAAACTGTTCGGAAAGTTTATCTCTTAATTCTTTTGATAAATTACTCATATCATCAAAGGAAGTTATTCTTTTTTTATAAAGCCAATCATAAATTTGCTCAGCACGAAATGGTTTCTCTCCGTTTTCTGACAGCCAGCCCTTTAATTCATGAAGCTCCAAGGAATAAATGGATGTTTTCTTAATATCCTTTGTTGTATAATTCTCAGTTGTATTTAATTGTTCCAACTGTTACACCTTCTTTCTTATAACTGCAATATAAAATCCATCAGAACCAAAATCCTGCGGGAAAATTTGCAGATCATGGCCCGAAATTAGCGGCCTGATTGCTGCCGGCATCCGTTCTTTAAACAATGAATCCTCTTCAAATTGAGGATTTTCCTTTAAAAATGCGGCTACCGTATTTTCATTTTCCTCTTTATCTACTGTACACGTACTATAGACAAGAATACCACCCTTTTTCACTAATGAAGAAACAGATTTCAGCAAATTTTTTTGAATACTGCTTAACTGCATTATATCTTGTTCTGTTTTCGTATATTTCATGTCAGGCTTTCTTCTCATTACACCCAGACCGGAGCAAGGAGCATCTAATAACACTCTGTCAAAGGTCTCTTCTTTAAAATGTTCGCCTGCAAGTCTGGAATCCATTGCAATTGTATTGATGTTTTCTAAGCCTAAACGTCGAGCATTATCATTAATTAATTTTACTTTGTGTTCATGAAGATCAATGGAAATCACTTCACCTGTATTGTGCATTTTTTCAGCAATATGCGTGCTTTTCCCGCCAGGTGCCGCACAAGCATCAAGGATAAATTCATTTTCCTCAGCACCTAAGGCATAAGAGGCGAGCATTGAGCTTTCATCTTGAATGGTGAGCATCCCATATTTAAAGGGAATTGACGAAGCTAAATTCCCCTTTAAACACCTTATTGCCTCAGGAATGATCGGACTTTTTTCAATTTGAAAACCGTCCTCTTCCAATAACGCGATACATTCATCTCTTGAAATTCTTGTGAGATTTACTCTTGCGGTTTGCATTGGGGCTGTTAAATTAATTTCACACATTTCTTTTGTTCTATCATAGCCAAATTGATTAACCCATCTTGTCACAAGCCATTGTGGATGACTGGTTTCTAAGGCCAGCCGTTCAATAGGATCTGCGATTTCATTCATAGATGGGAGTCCTTCTCTCTGAATGCTCCTTAACACTCCATTTACCAAACTGGCAATTCCTTTATGCCCTCGTTTTTTAGCAATTTCCACCGCTTCATATATAGCGGCCCTATCCGGAATTTTATCAAGGTAAACCATTTGATAGAGCGTCATTCTGAGTAAATGAAGAATCCAATTGGCTAATTTTTTGTGGTCTTTTATGAAAGGATGTAAAAAGAAGTCCAAAGCCATTCGTCTTTGCAATGTCCCATACGTCAATTCTGTCAGTAAGCCGACGTCTTTAGCGGACACCCCATTTTTTTCGATCGTGTTATTAAGAAGCAAATTGCTATATGATTGATTTTTCTCAATGGCTACCAAAAGGTCCATTGCGGTTTCACGCACATTTTTTATTGTTGACTTCATCTTAATCTCCCAATTTACTACCGTTTGAAATTTTGGAACCGGCACCTCTTAAAAATACTTCGCTTGTCATTTTTGTTTTACCCGAAGGCTGGAGTTCTTTAATTTTAATCGCGGTTTCATTTCCGGTGCTTATCAATATCCCATCCGTTTCGATTTTTAAAATGGTACCGGGCTCGTTCCCCGAAAATCCCTGAACCTTTTCAGCTTTCCATATTTTGAGAACATTCCCGTCAAGGCTTGTAAAAGCGACAGGCCATGGATTTAGGCCACGGATATGGTTGTAGATTTCTTCACCTGTTTTGGTCCAATCTATCTTTTCCTGCTCGCGCTTAATGTTCCGGGCAAAAGTAGCGTCCTCATTATTTTGTTTAACCGGAGTAAGTTTTCCTGCTAACAGAAGAGGCAAGGTTTCTGATAATAATTCCGAACCCGCTTTACTTAATTTATCATGAAGAGTACCAACATTGTCTGAATCGGTAATTGGAACCTCCACTCTGGTCAGTATATCTCCGGCATCAAGTTTTTCAACCATGTACATAATCGTTATTCCGGTTTTCTTTTTCCCTTGCATAATCGCGTAATGTATCGGTGCTCCGCCGCGCAATTCAGGAAGCAGGGATGCATGAACGTTAATACAGCCATGAGCCGGTGCTTCTAAAAGCTCATTCGGTAAAATTTGGCCAAAGGCAGCAGTGACAATTAAGTCAGGCTTTAGTGAAAGGATCTTTTCAAGTTCTTCCTTTTGGCGAATTTTTTCCGGCTGATAAATGGGGATTCCATGGTTCAATGCTTCAACTTTTACCGGAGGCGGTGTTAAAACCCTCTTCCTTCCTACCGGACGATCCGGTTGAGTCACAACGCCAATGACATCATAACCATCACTGATAATTTGGCGAAGAATTGGCACCGAAAAATCGGGTGTACCCATAAAAACTATTTTCGTCATTCAATTTCTACTCCTTTTAACTCATCCTGCTCAAGGTATCTAGTTACTTTAGATGTAAATAAAATCCCATCCAGATGGTCCATCTCATGTTGAATTGCCCTGGCAAGGAAATCTTCTGCTTCAAGGGTATATTTCTTACCCTTTCGGTTATAGGCTTCAATTTTCACAAAATATGGTCTTGTCACCTCACCATATAGTCCTGGAAAACTTAAACAACCTTCGGGACCTGTTTGTTCGCCTGACGTTTCTAAAATCCGTGGATTAATCAATTCAATGGTCCCGGATTCATCATCGATATCAACAATCGCGATTCTTTCATCAATTCCAATTTGGGGTGCAGCTAGCCCGACCCCATCAAATTCGATCATTGTCTCGTACATATCATTAAGCAATTTACCAAGCTTCCGATCAAACTTCATCACGGTTCTGCATGGCTGCTCAAGTATTTCAGCAGGATAATTTACTATTTTACGTATGGCCAAATTTGTTCCTCCATTATTGCCGTTCTCCATTCAGAGGAATTTAATTTCCATCCAAAATGATAGCATTTATTTATATTTCAATGGGAACTTCCGCTTTTTTTATATTATTCATTTTCACCCAAAAAACGTAAGTCTAACCTATAAACACTCTGATTCCCTGGCAGATTACATTAAAATAACCGGGTTTACATCAATAGAAACTTGCAGTCCGCCGGTCGTATCCTTCTGATATTGGTCAAGTATCATTTTTAATGTCATTGGCAGGTCAGGTTCCCGCTTGTATTTTATCAAACATTGGTAACGATATCTATTATTTATCCGCGGGATTGGCGAGGCTGCAGGTCCAAGGACAACTGTTTCATTTGAAACCCTCGAGCGAACGTAAGCAGTGATTTTTTCTGTCGCAGCAACTGCTGTCATTAACTGCTCGTGGCTAACAGTAATGAGCGATAAATAGTAAAATGGCGGATAATGATGCGTTTTACGGACCATCATTTCTTTCAAATAAAAGAGATCGTAATCCTGAGTTCCGGCAAGTTCAACGCTGTAATGCTCAGGAGTATACGTTTGAATAATGACCTCTCCCGGTAACTTGTGTCGTCCTGCTCTTCCGCTTACTTGAGTTAATAACTGAAATGTTTTTTCCGATGAGCGAAAATCAGGTAAATGCAGCATAGTGTCCGCAGAAAGGACACCAACAAGCGTAATATTCGGAAAATCAAGTCCTTTAGCAATCATTTGCGTGCCTAAAAGAATATCAGCTTTACCATCCTGAAAATCCTTTAATAACCTTTCATGTGCACCTTTTCGTCCGGTTGTATCCACATCCATCCGAATTACTCTTGCCTCCGGAAGTATCTTGCCAAGCTCCTCTTCAACCTTTTGAGTTCCCGTACCGAAATAGCGGATATATTCACTTGAACACTCCGGACAATGCTTTGGCACAAGGCTTTCATAACCGCAATAATGACATTTCATTTGCCCTCCCTTACTATGGTAGGTTAAGGAAATGTCGCAATGAGGACAATTTATGACATACCCGCAGTCCCTGCACATGACAAAAGAAGAGTGACCCCTTTTATTTAAAAATAATACGGATTGTTCTTTGCGCTCAATTCGTTCCTTCAACATGTCAAAAAGCTTTCTTGAAAACATTGACCGATTTCCGCTGCGAAGCTCTTCGCGCATATCAATAATTTCTACTGCCGGGAGCGACTGATTATTCATTCGACTAGGAAGAGAAAGGAGATGATAAACTTTTTTTTGCGCTCTGGCAAAAGACTCTAAGGATGGGGTCGCACTTCCCAGCACAACAGCACAATTATAGGTTTTCGCCCTCTCAATGGCCACATCCCTCGCATGATAGCGAGGCATTTCTTCCTGCTTATAGCTTGTTTCGTGCTCTTCATCGATTATTATAATTCCAAGGTTTTCAAATGGAGCAAAAATCGCTGACCTTGCACCCACAACCACTTTTACTTCCTTGCGTTGAATTTTTCGCCACTCATCATATTTTTCACCGGCAGATAAGCCACTGTGCAAAACGGCAACGAGGTCGCCGAACCTTCCTTTAAATCGATTCACCATTTGCGGTGTCAGGGCAATCTCCGGAACAAGGACAATCGCTTCCTGACCTTTTTCCATTACTTCCTGGATGGACTGCAAATAGATTTCAGTTTTCCCGCTTCCTGTTACACCATAAAGTAAAAACACTTCATGCTTTTTTTGTTCAATCGTATCAAGAATCGGCTGAATGGCTGTTTGCTGCGAATCAGTCAGCGGCAATGGGCTGGTCCGTTCAAAAGTTCGATTTTCATACGGATCACGATAAACCTCCATATCCTGTTCAGTAAGAAGTTTTTTTTCAACGAGTGCATGTACGGTTGCGGATGAGATCTTTAAGTCAGCTAATAATTGTCTTAATTCCACCGGACGATTATTTTGAGCAAAATAGTTTAAGACTTCCTTTTGTTTTTCAGCTCTCGCAGGCAAATGGGCTATTTCCTCTTTTAATTTTAATGACGATAAAAGGGGGCTTACGAATTTTAACTGTTTTTTCTTCAATCTTCCTTTTACTTCATAAAGTACTTCAAGATGTCCTTTAGAAGCCTCGCGTTGTAACAACGGCACAATTCCACTTTTTAACGCCTCTTCCCAATTAACTTTTCTATCATCTTTGAAAAAAGTCCAAAGTTGCTCCGGTAAGTCCATAGCTGTGACACCGGCTGCAAGCTTCACACTCTTTTCGTATTTCGCTTTTAGCGCAGCCGGGAGCATTACCTGGTAAGCAAAAATTTTAAAGCAAAGCGTATTTTCAGTCAGCCAGTTTCCAAGCTCTAATAATTCATGATTTAGGACAGGCTCAAGGTCCATTGGCTCCGCAATTTCTCTTAACTTCTTAAATTCGGAATGGATTTTAATTTCGGTGACGAATCCCTGAATTTTTCTCGGACCAAAGGGGACTACCACTCTCATTCCAGGCTGAATGGTATCAATCCATTGGTCAGGAATCAGATAATCAAAGGGCTTATCTGTTTGTTTTGTTGGAACATCAACAATCACACTAGCAATTTTCATTTTTATCAAAATCCTTCAAAAGTAAAGCAATTTCTTCGATAATCTTTTCCGCAGCCTTCTTTTTTGACATTAAAGGTAATTCTGTTATTTCTCCATGGCGTTTAAAAAGTGTCACTATGTTTGTATCTGTCCCAAATCCTGCTCCCGCCGCTTTTACATTGTTTGCAACAATCATATCCGCATTTTTGGCGTACAATTTTTTCCGGGCGTATTCTTCCAAATTATCCGTTTCAGCGGCAAAGCCCACAAGTACTTGCTTCTTCTTAAGCTTTCCCAGCTCCAACAAAATATCATTGGTACGTTCAAGTTCAATAAATGTATCTCCAGGCTGTTTCTTCACTTTATGGTCATAAGCAATTTTTGGACGGTAATCTGCTACAGCCGCCGTTTTAATCACCACATCCGCGTCACCAAAGCGGGCCAAGACAGCATTATACATTTCTTCTGCACTTTCGACTTTCACCACTTCCATTCCTTGAGGAGAGGGTAATTGAACGGGACCGGAAATTAATATCACATTCGCCCCCGATTTTTTTGCTTCTTCAGCAAGTGCATAGCCCATTTTGCCTGTCGAATGATTAGAAATATATCGGACCGGATCTATTTTTTCCCTTGTTGGACCGGCGGTAATCACAACATTTTTCCCTTTAAGCGTTAAATTATCATTTTGAAAAAAGTTGAAAACTGCTTCTACAATTTTTTCCGGTTCCTCTAAGCGCCCCTTTCCGACATATCCACAGGCAAGATATCCTTCACTGGGTTCAATAAATTCATATCCAAAACCGGCTAAAACGGAAAGATTCCTTTTGACAGCAGGATGGTCATACATATGAACATTCATTGCCGGAGCAATCCAAACCGGTGCTGTAGTTGCCAGTAAGGTGGTAGTGATCATATTGTCTGCGATTCCGTTAGCAAGCTTAGCGATTGTATTTGCAGTCGCAGGTGCAACTAAAATAAGATCAGCCCAATCAGCAAGATCAATATGGGCAATCACCTGCGGATTTTTTTCATCAAAGGTGTCACGATATACCTCATTGCGGGATAATGCTTGAAAGGTTAATGGGGCAACAAATTTTGCGGCTGAATCACTTACTATTACTTTTACCCGGGCACCTGCTTGTACAAGCTTGCTAGTCAAAGCTGCTGCTTTATAAACTGCTATTCCACCCGTAACACATAATAAAATTTTTTTATTATTTACCATCATTAAACCCCCAATTCTAATACATACACTCTCTTTTTTTCATTATGCTAGAAAAACAGCAAATTTTCACCTTTTTCACATCGATTATTCGACAAAAAACAACTTTTATTAATTATTAACAAATAGGCTATGTTAAACTTGCCTGTTGATTTCCGCTCCAGGCACTCGCTTTCCGCGGGCGGTCAGGAAGCCTCCTCGGCGCATAATGCGCCTGCGGGGTCTCCCTTGACACGCTTTTCCCGCAGGACTTTGAATAGGCTTCCACGAATACTCACCGCACGAAGAAAATGCGATAGCATTTTCGAGGAGTCTCGCGCCTTCCGCTCCAATCAACATAGTGAACAAAATCAACAACGAGCTTTAACATAGCCAACAAATAAAAAAGGCTGACAGATAAGGAGTTTTCCTTTGTTGTCAGACCTTTCTTTCATTTTTCCTTACAATTTTTGTTTTCGACTATTCAGCACTTGCTTCTGCTTTTTTTGAGATGCGATACGTAAGTTCACCGCTGTAAATTTCCTCTAGCGCTTTACCAACAAACTTATAGGAAACATATTTTGGCAATCTTTCGTCCCTTACTTGCTGCATGGCACGTGCACGTTTTGCGGCAACCGAGACAAGAGAATATTTTGAATCAATTTTTTCAAGCAATGAATCAATAGACGGATATAACATATTAATCAACCTCCAGCAATTTTTTGTAGCGATGTTCGACTCGTTCTCTACGGCAATGCTCTGCAGTGATAATCGCTTTTACACGTTCACAAGCGTGTTCGACTTGATCATTTTCAACAACATAATCGTATAATTCCATCATTTCGATTTCTTCACGGGCCGAAAGCATTCGATTGTGAATGAGATCCTCTGTCTCCGTACCTCTCGTCACAATCCGATTTTTTAATTCTGAAAGACTTGGAGGCATAAGGAAGATAAATAATCCTTCCGGAAACTTTTCACGAACCTGACGGGCACCCTTTACTTCAATTTCCAAAAAGACATCTTTTCCTGCATCCAAGGTTTCTCTAACATAATCCACAGGTGTACCATAATAGTTGCCTACAAATTCAGCATACTCTAATAGCTTACCTTGCCCGATTAATTCTTCAAACTCTTCGCGTGTCTTAAAAAAATAATCGACTCCATTTACTTCCCCGTCGCGAGGTGCACGTGTTGTCATCGAAATTGAATATTCAAAAGCTGTATCCGGATGAGAAAAAATCTCTTTTCGAACCGTTCCTTTGCCAACACCTGATGGTCCAGAAAGTACGATAAGCAATCCTTTTTCTTGCATTTTTAAAAATCCTACCCTTCATCTATAATATCATCACGGTCCGTTAAGCGATGGGCAACCGTTTCTGGCTGTACAGCTGATAAAATGACATGGTCACTGTCCATAACAATTACCGCGCGTGTACGTCTTCCGTATGTTGCGTCAATCAATGATCCCCGATCCCGGGCATCTTGGATAATCCTTTTTATCGGAGCAGATTCAGGGCTAACAATGGAAATTATCCGATTGGCAGAAACAATATTTCCAAAGCCAATATTAATCAATTTTATCGACATGTTATCATCCAATCATCAATAATATATTTTGACCGTGTCAAACCTTTTCTAAACAGTACTATTCAATATTTTGAACCTGTTCTTTAAGTTTCTCAAGCAAACTTTTTATTTCTACTACTTTTTTCGCGATGTTGGAATCATTAGCTTTTGAGCCAATGGTGTTTGCCTCCCTGTTCATCTCCTGTACAAGGAAATCAAGCTTTCTTCCAATTGGCTCATTTTCATTAAGAGTCTGGATGAATTGCTGAATATGACTTCTTAGTCTCGTAATTTCTTCATTTATATCTGCCTTATCGGCAAATACAGCTACTTCTGTTAAAATTCTCGTTTCGTCAATCATCCCATTCACAAACTCTTGCATTCTTTTCGTTAAACGTTCTTTATATAACTGAACTACAAGCGGCGCGTAATTTTGAAGCTCAGTTACATTGGTTTCTATTTGGGATAAAGAGGCGAGCAAATCCTTTTTGAGTTCTTCCCCTTCTGCAATTCGCATTTTTTTCAACAGATTCACAGCTTCTTCTGTTGCAGTAAGCACTAAATTTTCAAGTGCTTCATTTCCAACTTCACTTTCTTCGATATGTAAAAGCTCACTGCGATTTAGCAGGTCTTGGAGTGATACTTTTCCCTCAAGATCGTACTTTTCGCCGGCCTGTTTAATGAATTGGTAGTATTCTTCAATCAACTTCCAGTCAACATGAACTTTACGGGTTACAGCGCCTTCCCCTTCAATACTTACATATACTTCAACTCTGCCGCGGCGGATTTGCTGATTTAATTTTTTCTTCATTTTATCTTCGATTTTTAAAAGCTGCCTTGGCATGCGAATATTGATTTCACAAAAACGATGGTTAACCGTTTTTACTTCAACATTTACTGAAAAAGAATCAGATTCCACCTTACTTCTTCCAAAGCCTGTCATACTAATAACCATCATTTGCACATCCTTAGAAAAGCGTAAGCGACCGTTTAGCGCACGACAGGACTGGAGCGCTCCGTATGAGATAAAGGAAACACGGAGAGCGCTAGCTTTTTCGTGTTGACTTATCGTAAGGAGTCGTTTGATGTACACTAGTCGCTGTGCTGCTTGCGCTAGACAATTTTCAGATTTATATGGTTAAACACAAAAGGTAATAGAGTGGTCACTCTACTACCTTTTGGATTATAACACAATTTATTTTGTTTTTCTTAACAAAAATGATCCAGCTAGTAAAAAAGTTGGAACCGACGACAATCCCAGTATCAACAGCCAGTCCCGACCATGGATCGCAAGTGTGTGGAATATAGGTTGTAAGGGTGGATAGTAAATAACTACCAGTATTAAGGCTAATGAAGAAATGACCGACCAAACAAGGTATGGATTTCCGAAGGGATTTCTTGATAACACTGATTTTTCACTTCGGCAATCAAAAACATGTATAAGCTGTGCCATTACAAGTGTAGCAAAAGCAACGGTTTGAGCATATTGGAGTCGGCTTGTATCATTATGATAAACAATGATAAATGCAAGCAATGTAACCAGTCCAATCAAAAAGCCTCTCGAAACTACCTTCCACCCTAATCCCCGGGAAAAAACACCTTCATTCGGGCTGCGAGGGTTCCGTTTCATTACATTCTCTTCCGGTCGATCAAGTCCAAGTGCCATCGCCGGCAGACCATCCGTTACTAAATTCACCCAAAGAATTTGGATTGGGATTAAAGGCAACGGCAGACCGCATATCATTGCAAACAACATAACTAAAATTTCACCGACGTTTGAAGCAAGCAAATAACGGACAAACTTTCGAATATTTTCATAGATATTTCGTCCCTCAGTAATTGCTGCCTTTATTGTGGCAAAATTATCATCTAACAATACGAGAGCTGATGCCTCCTTAGCAACATCTGTTCCGGTAATCCCCATTGCTACCCCGATGTCTGCCGCTTTGATAGCTGGTGCATCGTTCACGCCATCGCCGGTCATTGCTACAACATGTCCTCTATTTTGCAGTGCTTTTACAATTTTAAGCTTATGTTCCGGTGATACCCTGGCAAAAACTGAAACATCGTCAACAACTTCCTCAAGCTCTTCAACAGACATATTGGATAATGCTTTTCCATCAAGCACTTTACTTTTATTTGATAAAATCCCAAGCTGTGCAGCAATTGCTTTTGCCGTTATCACATGGTCACCGGTAATCATGACAGTTTTAATTCCTGCTGCCTTACATTCCTTTACGGCATCTTTTACTTCAGGTCTTGGAGGATCAATCATTCCTTGGACACCAATAAAGGTTAATTTTTTCTCGGCTTCTTGTTCACTTAAAATAACCGTATTAGCAGGAACAGGTTTAAAAGCGATTGCAATTGTTCTTAGTGCTTTTGAAGCAAGACCATTAATCGCATCCTGAACCAATACCCGCATGTCATGGCCTAGGTACTGGGTTTTTTCTTCCCAAAGGATAGATTCACTTATTCCGAGAATAACGTCCGGAGCTCCTTTCGTCACAATGAAATGTCTTCCCTGCTTGTCTTTTATGTGCATGCTCATCATTTTTCTTGCCGAATCGAATGGGAATTCATTGATAATAGTAAACTCATTCAGCAGATTAGGGCGTTCAAATCCCGCTTTCATTGCACTGACTAGAAGCGCGCCTTCCGTTGGATCCCCATCTAAAATGATATCTTCCTCTTTCATGACTAATTCTGAATGATTACACAACATACCGAAAATAAGCATTTGCTGTAAGGCTTTTTCATCTTTGGGATGAACAGGTCTTTCATTTCGATAAAAATCCCCTTTTGGCTCATAGCCAACCCCATCAACAGTCCAGGTATGTCCACCGCTCCATAAATGAGTAACGGTCATTTTGTTTTGTGTCATCGTTCCGGTTTTATCAGAACAAATAACAGACGCACAGCCAAGCGTTTCCACTGCCTGAATTTTACGGACAATTGCATTTTTCTTAATCATCTTTTGAACACCAAGGGACAAAGCAACAGTGACAATCGCCGGCAAGCCCTCAGGAATGGCTGCAACCGCCAGTGAAACACCTGCTAAAAACATTTCATATAATTCGTGTCCTTGTAAAACACCTATTATGACAACAAGCAGGGTTAACAACAAGGCAACAGTAATTAATATTTTTCCGAGCTGCTCCAAACGACGCTGCAGCGGTGTTTCCCCGCTTTCGGCATTTTGGAGTAAATTAGCAATTTGTCCCATGGCGGTTTTCATACCCGTTGCAATGACAACCCCTACTCCGCTTCCTCTCGTAATCATCGTGCCCATAAACGCGATATTTTCCATATCTCCAATTCCCGGATTCACCGTTGTTAAGGAATCAATATGCTTCGATACAGGAACAGATTCTCCTGTTAGAGCTGATTCCTCAATTTCTAAACTCCTTGACTCGATTACACGAACATCAGCACCGATACGATCCCCGCTTGTAAATTTCAGGATATCCCCAATGACAATTTCTTTTGAAGGAACCTTAACCCATTGACCTTGCCTTAACACAGATACTTGCGGTGCTGATAATTCCTTTAATGCCTGCAGTGATTTTTCTGCTTTACGTTCTTGAAAAAAACCAAGAAACCCATTTATAATGACAATTGCAATAATCGCAATGGCATCAATATATTCTCCGAGCAATCCGGAAATCAATGTAGCTGCCAGCAGGACCAAGACCATAAAGTCTTTAAATTGACTAAAAAATAAGAGTAAAGCAGATTGCTTTTCTCCTTCGTCCAATTCATTATGTCCGTATAGGCTAATCCGCTTTTTTACTTCTTCCGATGATAATCCAGTCGAAAAGTCGGTTTCTAAGGCCTTTTCTACTTGTTTTATCTCCATTTCATGGAACTTCATCCGACCATCTCACTTCCCCCTTTAATAATAAGAGACATTCTCTAAAGACAGCTTATTCAGACCTGTCCCAAAAAATGCTATCATGTAGTGAAACTTAAGAATGAAGCGGAAATAAAAAATGTAAGCTATAATTGATTTAAATGAAGTCTATGTTAAAGCTCGTTGTTGATTTAGCTCACCATGTTGATTGGAGCGGAAATCAACAGGCAAATTTAACAGAGCCTAAATGAAAAAAGAAGAGGATGTTTTCCATGTCATTTGATGGTTTATTTACTAAAGCAATGGTTGATGAGCTCTCCCGCTCCTTAAAGGGTGGCCGAATTAATAAAGTGCATCAGCCATATAAAAATGAAATAATTTTGACCATCCGTGCAAACGGTGTTAATCAAAAGCTCTTATTATCTGCCCACCCAAGCTATGCAAGGGTGCAGCTGTCTACTGAAGCCTACGAAAATCCAAGTGAACCGCCGATGTTTTGCATGCTTCTCAGGAAGCATATTGAGGGATATATTTTAGAGGATTTATATCAAGTAGAAGCAGACCGGATAGTTATTCTTGAAATAAAAGGCCGAAATGAAATTGGCGATATTAGCTATAAACAATTAATTATTGAAATCATGGGAAGGCACAGCAATATTGTCTTGGTCGATAAAACACGCAATGTTATTCTCGATAGTATTAAGCATGTTTCTTTTGCTGTTAATAGCCACAGGGCAATATTGCCCGGACAGCCATATATCAATCCACCGGAACAGAATAAACAAAATCCTTTTCAAGCAGTTGAGGAGGATGTTTTAAGAAAAATTGATTTTAATAACGGTCGGCTTGATCGCCAACTTGTTGAGCATTTTGCCGGAATCTCGCCTCTTTTCGCTAAGGAAGTTATTTTTCAAAGCGGTCTTGCCAATCGCACATCAGTACCTAAAACATTCATTAATATGGTCCAAAAGATTAAGGAGGGCATAATTTCTCCTTTCATTACGACTTCAAGTGGTAAGGAAGCTTTTTATCTTTTTCCGCTTGAACATTTAAAGGGCGAGACACGAACTTTCTCTTCTTTAAGTGAAATGCTCGACCGCTATTATTTTGGCAAAGCGGAACGGGACCGCGTAAAGCAGCAAGGAAATGATATCGAGAGATTAATAATTAATGAAAAAGAAAAAAATCAAAAGAAAATTGACAAACTTAAAGAGACCTTAAAAGAAGCGGAACGGGCGGAGCAGTTCCAACGTTATGGGGAACTTTTAACTGCAAATCTTTATGCAGCAAAAAAAGGCATGCCTGAAATTGAAGTTATCAATTATTACGATGAGTTGGGAGAAACAATCGCCATTCCCCTTGACCCAAGAAAAACACCATCTGAAAATGCCCAAAAGTATTTTTCCAGATACCAAAAAGCAAAAAATGCTGTTTCGATTGTAGTTGAACAAATTGAAAAAGCCAGTGAGGAAGTAGCTTATTTCGAAAATTTACTTCAGCAGGTATTAGCAGCATCTCCAAAAGATATACAAGAGATTCGAGAGGAACTAGTTGAAGGCGGATATATTCGTGACCGCAAGAAACGAAACGGCAAAAAGTTACAGAATGCCAAACCTGTTCTAGATCAATTCTTATCATCAGATGGTACCGATATAGTCGTCGGGAAAAATAATAAACAAAATGATTATCTGACAAATAAATTCGCGGCAAGGGATGAAATTTGGCTGCATACAAAGGATATACCAGGCTCACACGTTGTGATTCGAAGCAAAGAACCTGCGGAAGAAACGATTAAAGAAGCAGCGATTTTGGCCGCTTATTACAGTAAAGCTCGAAATTCAAGCTCTGTTCCTGTTGATTTTACTAAGGTTCGGTTTGTAAAAAAACCGAGCGGTGCAAAGCCGGGGTTTGTCATTTATGAGAATCAGCAAACCGTTTATGTCACCCCGGATGAGGAAACTGTCCTTAGATTAAAGAAAAATGTTTAATAGATTAGGAAAGACCCCGGGAGTATCGGGGTCTTTTTGACATTTACTCTTACCTGAGCATAACTCCAGTTAGGAAGGTTAAAAACACATGGGTTCCAAGCTTAACCGTAGGCTGTACCAATGCATCCTTTAATGGGTCAAGACAGACGATATCCATTGCTTTAACTTTAGGATGACGCCCTGCTGCTAATACTCCATCGAGCAATTCTTCTGTTCTCATTCCTCCAGGAGTTGAAGCAGGTACCCCCGGGGCATAGGCGATATCTAAACAATCCATATCAACAGTTAAATAAATGGTATCTACCTTCGAAGACAGCTCGTTTAAACATTGTTGGACAGTAGCTTCAATCCCTTGTTTCCTTGCCTGGCGGAGCGTAATATAGTTGACTCCTTTTTCGTCAGCATAAGCTTTTAAATCCCTCGTATTAAAAAATCCGTGCAAACCGATATTGTACATATTACTGCCTTCGACAACTCCACTTTCAATCAGGTTACGCATTGGTGTCCCATTGGAAGGACCGTTATCCGAAAGATCCCTTAAATCAAAATGGGTATCAAATTGCAAAATGCCTATTTTTTCAGACGGCTTTGCTCTATGCAGACCTTTTACCATCATTGCAGTAATCGAATGGTCACCACCAATTGCACATACCTTAGATGTTTGAAAATGGTTATGAAGCAGAGCAGAAGCTTCAATAATGTTGTCATGGCATTTTCGAATATCCGTTACATGCATCGGAACATCTCCTGCATCAAGAGCCGTCATCTCAGACAAATCAATGTCAAAGTCTAGATTATAGGTAGTGAACCCCTTCCACGCACGTCTGAAGAAGTCCGGAAATTCCGATGCTCCTGATGCACTAATTGATGAACGTGACAGAGGAACGCCGACTACGACAAAATCAGCATCCTTGCTTTTTTCCGGATCCGTTTCAGCCGATAAAGGCTGAATCCACTGATGAACCTTTTCTGCAGAAGCATTTTCCGGCCTTACCCACGTAAAGCTAGATGGATTAATTTTTGGAGAAAGAAAGCTCTTCAATTAATTGCCCTCCCTTTACAACCACACGTCCGTTTTTAACAACCGTATCCGTATGATTGACACCATAAGAGTATTGAAGCTTCATGTAGTTTGTAACATTAAAGATCGTCACATCTGCTTTTTTCCCGGCCTCTAAGCTTCCAATCTCTTTACCGCGGTTGATGGCATGTGCCGCATTAATGGTTGTTGCTGTAATAACCTCAGCAGGAGTCATACCCATTTTTAAACAGCCTAAATTCATAATAAATGGCAATGAAACAGTCGGTGATGAACCGGGGTTACAATCTGTTGACAGTGCTACCGGTACACCTAAATCAATCATTTTTCTGCCATTTGCCGACTCAGCCATTAAAAAGTAGGCTGTTCCCGGAAGCAATACGCCAACCACACCATTTGCAGCCATATCCTTCATGCCTTGTTCAGATGCTTTCAATAAGTGGTCTGCAGAAATAGCACCAATCTCTGCTGCAAGCTCTGCTCCTTCATATGGCTCAATTTCATCGGCATGAATTTTTGGAATTAATCCATAACGCTTTCCTGCTTCAAGAATTCGCTTTGATTGCTCAGGTGTGAAAACACCATGTTCACAGAAAACATCATTGAATTCTGCTAATCCAAGCTCAGCCACCTTCGGAATCATTTCTTCAATTAGAATCTTGATAAATGCTTCGGGATTTTCTTTATACTCCTTCGGTACAGCATGAGCGCCCATAAAGGTGGGAACTAAATCAATCACATGTTTTTCGTTTAGTTCTTTCGCTACCTCAAGCTGTTTTAATTCCGTTTCCCATTCCATTCCGTATCCGCTTTTTGCTTCAACAGTGGTAACACCATGAAGGAGGAATTTATTTAAACGTTCATAGCTTTCGTTAAAAAGTTCTACATGAGAGGCAGCCTGTGTTGCTCTTGTCGTTGCGTGAATGCCGCCGCCGCTGTTCATGATTTCCATATACGTTGCACCTTGCAGACGCATATTAAACTCATTTTCTCTGCTGCCGGCAAATACGATATGTGTATGAGGATCAACTAATCCCGGTGTAACAAGCTTTCCGCTAGCATTAATTATTTCTGCTTCTTTTAGTCGGCCTTTATACTTTTCGGCCAACTCCGAGTCTTTGCCTACATCTTGTATTACTCCATCCTCAATCCAGATGCTTCCATTCTCAATAATACTAAGCTCAGACATCGCACCCTTAACGAGGGGAGCTTGAGAGCCCCCCTGTAAGGTAACGAGCTGAGAAGCATTTCTGATAAAAAGTGTCGTCATTTGCTTCTCATCCTCCTAATCTTAATCTTGTTTTAGCATTGGCATTTTAATGCCTTTTTCTTTTGCAGTTTTAATTGCAATCTCATAACCTGCATCTGCGTGACGGACAACACCCATACCTGGATCAGTAGTTAATACTCGTTCCAAGCGAGCCTCTGCATCTTTCGTTCCATCGGCAACAATAACCATACCTGAATGTTGAGAATAACCCATGCCTACGCCGCCGCCATGGTGTAAAGAAATCCAGCTTGCGCCGCCAACAGCATTGATCATTGCATTTAGAATCGGCCAGTCAGAAACTGCATCACTGCCGTCTTTCATTGCTTCTGTTTCACGGTTTGGAGAGGCAACGGAACCTGCATCCAAGTGGTCACGGCCGATTACGATTGGAGCGGAAACTTCTCCGGATGCAACCATATCATTAATCACTTTACCGAAGCGGGCACGGTCACCGTAGCCAAGCCAACAAATACGGGCAGGAAGGCCTTGGAAAGCGATTCTTTCTTGAGCCATTTTCACCCATTTGCAAAGATGCTCATCATCTTTGAATTCACGAAGTAATGCTTCATCAATTTTACGGATATCTTCAGGATCACCGGATAATGCTGCCCAGCGGAAAGGACCTTTTCCTTCACAGAATAATGGACGGATGTACGCTGGAACAAAGCCAGGGAAATCAAAGGCATTTTCAACGCCTTCATCCTTGGCCACCTGACGGATGTTGTTACCATAGTCAAACGTTACTGCACCTTTTTGCTGCATCGTAAGCATCGCCTTTACATGTGTTGCCATGCTTTGCTTTGAAAGTTGTACGTATTTAGCCGCATCTGCATTTCTTAATGCCGCTGCTTCCTCTAAGGAATAACCTGCCGGTACATATCCATTTAATGGATCATGAGCAGAAGTTTGATCTGTTAATACATCAGGATTGAAGCCTTTTTCAATCATTAACGGTAAAATTTCTGCTGCGTTCCCTAATAATCCAATGGATAAGCCTTTTCCTTCTTTTTTTGCTTCAAATGCCAATTTAAGCGCTTCGTCTAAATCGCTTGTTTTAACATCGAGGTATCTCGTTTCAATCCGACGGTCGATTCTCGTCTCATCTACATCAATGGCAAGACATACACCATCGTTCATGGTCACTGCTAATGGCTGAGCTCCGCCCATGCCTCCGAGACCTGCAGTTAACGTGATGGTGTGTTTTAATGATCCGCCAAATTCCTGACGCGCAAGCTCAGCAAAGGTTTCATATGTTCCTTGAACAATCCCCTGACTTCCGATATAAATCCAGCTGCCGGCTGTCATTTGTCCGTACATGATTAGGCCTTTTTTATCCAGCTCGTGGAAATGCTCCCAGTTCGCCCATGCCGGAACAAGATTTGAATTTGCGAGCAGTACACGCGGTGCATCCCTATGGGATTTCCAAACGACAACCGGTTTACCGGATTGAATTAACAGAGTTTCATCCTCTTCTAATTCTAAAAGCGTTTTCACAATTGCATCATAAGACTCCCAGTTACGCGCTGCTTTTCCAATTCCCCCATAAACGACTAAATCTTCAGGTCTTTCTGCTACCTCTGCATCAAGATTATTCATCAACATCCGAAGTGCTGCCTCTTGAATCCACCCCTTCGCATGTAATTCTGTGCCTTTATAGTTTTCAATCACTCTTGGTTTTGAAGTCTTTGTTTCCATATTTTCCACTCCTTTTAGATACTTTCATAACTTTATAGTTATTATAGAATTTAAATCTTCAGAAAAATACGAACCAAAGCTTAGAAAATAGATAATATATTTTGTAATAAACAGTATTTTATAGGTTCCCTTGATGAAAAATGATAAAATTTTTATAAAAGGTATATTTTTTATGGATTTAATCATTTTTCCTCACAGAAAAAGACTCAGTTTTCAGGCTGAGTCATTTCAGATTTGATCATTTTAAAATTATTCATTCGATACTCTCTAGGAGACATGCCGATTAATTCCTTAAACATTCGACTAAAGTAATTGGAATTATGATAGCCCACAAGAGCAGATATTTCCTTAATCGGTTTATTTGTTTCAATTAATAGCCTTTTTGCCTCCTTAATCCTAATCCCCGCCATAATATCTGTAAAATTCGTGCCTGTTTTAGTAATCAGCAGATGACTGAAATAGGAAGGATTTCGGTCTACAAATTGGGCTACATCCTCAAGCTTGAGTGAACGGTTAGAAAAATTGGCTTCCATAAAGGAAATTCCGCGCTCAATCGGGTCCTGTTTGAAATTTCTTGAACATATTTCCGCACCATAAAAAGTCTTTTGGATAAACAAAATTAGATTTTGTACCGTTCGATATAAGACTTTATCATATAAAATCGAATTGAAAATATACCTGTACTCGTTTTCAAAACTATTTTGTTCATCAAGATTATAGGTCTTCATAAACCTTCTAATTTGCGCAAGAATACTGGTCAGTCTAATCCGAATTAATCCAGGGTCAGGATATGGATCCTGAAATTTTAAAAATTCATCATAAAGCCATGTTTTTATTTTTTCGATATCGAAATTTGCCAACATGTCAATCCATGCTCTTTGTTCAGGGGGAGCCAGGAAAGGATCAATATGCACCCAATCGGGTGAGGAATCAAACTCCACCACCTGCCGATATCCCTTATAATAGGTGAACTCGAGCATTCTCCTAGTTTGCAAGTATTTTTGGTTTAGTGTCAATAAAGATTTACCTCTGAAAATAACGATTGCGAGGGGATCTGAAAATTCCTCCTCCCATTTTCTCATTGCTTTTTGACATTGTTCTCTTATATGAAGACAAGAATCCTTGAATAATAGGATCACCATATCACTTAAGGCAAAATTTCCATGCTTGTCTTTAAAAGGATATTCAGATAGAAAAGAAAAAAGTGTATCAACAGTCTCAGCACTTTCAGTTTGAAAAGCTGCAAGATGGAAGTCCTCAGAAAATGCATGTGATAAAAATAAAGATTCATATGAAATATCCTTATAAAGGTTCGGATGGAGATTTCCAAATGAATTGAATTTTTTCCCAAGTCTTCCCGAAGCTTTTTGGTAGGCTGATTTTACCTTTGTTGTCGAAAAAGGTTTAATCATGAGGTCTAATGCTTGCATATCAATCGCCAAACGTGCTCTTTCAAAAGTGGCTTCAGCACTTGTTAACAGCAATACAGGGTCATAAATCTGCATCAGTTCACGGAAACTTGACCATTCCTCCCGACTTATCATATCAAGCTCCATGAGGACAACATCAGGAGTTTCTTTTTCAAATAAAACGATAAACTCCTGATAGTTAGCTGCTAAAAAAATGTTCGTGACAGGAATAGAGGATGTTTTTAACAGCCACTTTAAGCCTTCTCGTTCGTTTAAATCGCGATCAGCTATCAGCCATTTCCCTTCCACCTTTTCAACCCCCTTCTTCCAACTCTTTAATACTAATTGATTATATCAGTAAAAAGTGTAGTAATGCGAAAAAAGAGCGTCAGATTGCTCCGACACTCGTTAAGTCTATTAAAATTTTGAACTCCATTCAGAAGGATCCTTGCTCCAGGAAAACAGACTTTCTTGATCGTTTTCACTGATATATTCCTTCCTAATGGCCGCCTCAACTAAAGCTGGAAAATCAGTAAGGGATTCCGTTTTAATCTCTGCCTGTCTCAGTAGTTCTTTTCCCTTATCAAGCCCATATGTAAAGATGGATACTGCGCCAAGAACTTCACAGTCTGATTCCCTTAATGCTTGAACAGCAGTAATCACACTGCCGCCAGTAGAAATTAAATCTTCGACCACCACTACTTTTTGTCCTTTTTCGACTTTTCCTTCAATTTGGTTTCCTTTGCCATGGCCCTTTGCTTTGGAACGAACATAACACATAGGTAAATCCAGCAGCTCACTTACCCAGGCTGCATGTGGAATTCCTGCAGTTGCCGTACCGGCAATGACTTGAGCATCCGGAAAATGCTCAAGAATCAGTTTTTGTAAGCCTAAAGCAATCTCTCTTCTCACAGCCGGGTAAGAAAGTGTTAAGCGATTGTCACAGTAAATTGGGGACCTAAGTCCTGATGTCCATGTAAACGGATCATTTGGTTTTAAAGCAACCGCATTGATGTCTAATAATCTCTCTGCAATTAACTGTTTCATTGATAAACTCCCTTCCATGCTTCCATCCATTGTTCATAGCTTCTTAATGGGTCATCTGACCTCGTGATCGAACGACCTACCACAATCGCGTTGACACCCGCATTTCTTGCAAATTCAGGTGTGGCCACCCTCTTTTGGTCACCAACATGATCAGACTCCATGCGAATTCCCGGCGTCACGGTGTAAAAATCAGAACCAAGCTTTTCCCTGATTGAAACTGCTTCCCATGCCGAGCAAACGACTCCGTCTAAGCCTGATTCTTTCGTTAACGAGGCATAGTGGAGGACAGATTCATTTAAAGAAACCGGAATAAGCTGTTCTATATTCATTTGCTCTTGAGAAGTGCTGGTAAGCTGTGTGACGGCGATACATGCAGGACGCTTACGACCTGCAGCTGTTCCTGCCTCTAAACCTTCCAAAGCTGCCTGCATCATTTCTCTGCCGCCTGCAGCGTGAACATTAACCAGATCGCATTCAAGCCGTGCGAGATTTTTCATTGCACTTTTCACGGTGTTCGGAATATCATGAAGCTTTAAATCCAGAAATATTCGATGCCCTGATTCTTTTAACATATGAATGATTGACGGACCTTCCTGGTAAAAAAGCTCCATGCCTACTTTTACAAAGAGTTCTTTGCCGGAGAACGGCTCCAAAAATCGCCCTACTTCATTGCCGTCGGCAAAATCAAGCGCGATGATAAGTGAGTTGTCCATGTTCAAGCCAGCTCCTTCCCTTACATTCATTGATATGCTCAAATCCTAATTTGTCAAGTAAAGCAGGTAACTCCTCAATGATTGTCGGGCAAACAAATGGATCCACAAAATTTGCTGTTCCTACCGCTACTGCACTTGCCCCTGCATAAAAGAATTCAATCACATCTTCTGCTGACTCAATGCCACCCATCCCGATGATTGGAATCGAAACCGCTTGACTAACCTCATAGATCATTCGAATCGCAACCGGTTTTATCGCGGGGCCGGATAGACCGCCAGTACGATTTGCTAAAATTGGTTTTCCTGTCTTTAAATCCAGCCTCATTCCAACCAGTGTATTGATCATTGTTAGCCCATCTGCACCGCCATTTTCAACAGCTTTAGCCATCTCTACAATATTGGTTACATTTGGAGAGAGCTTCACATATACCGGAACCTCTGAAACTTCCTTTACCTTACGAGTTAATAGCATCGCTACATCCGGTATCGTTCCGAAGGCAATTCCTCCTGTTTTTACATTTGGGCAGGATATATTCAATTCGAGTGCATGAACATTTGATGCTTTGGAAATTTCTTTTGCAACTGCCACATAATCCTCTTCGATAGAACCGGCAACGTTGGCAATGATCGGAACATCATATTGCGAAAGCCACGGAAGCTCCACGCCAAGGACTTTTTCCAGACCCGGATTTTGCAGTCCGATTGCATTTAACATACCTGCCGAAGTTTCCGCTACCCGCGGTGTTGGGTTCCCAAACCTTGGCTCAACAGTGGTTGCCTTAATCATGATCGCCCCAAGTTTACTTAAATCATAAAATTGGCTGTACTCTCTTCCGAACCCGAAGCATCCGGAGGCAGGCATGATTGGATTTTTTAAATTTAAGCCCGGTAACTCGATGTTCAATCTGTTCATATCAATACCTCCCCGGCACGGAAAACAGGTCCATCAGTGCAGACTTTTTTATAGGAAACACCCTTTGGATCATCCGCGCTTTTACAGACACATGCAAAGCAAGCACCAACCCCGCAGCCCATTCGCTCTTCTAAGGATAGGAACACTTTCTTATCTGAAAACATTTTCTCGATTGCCCGGAGCATCGGTGTTGGTCCGCAAGTGTAGATGCAATCAAAACGTAAATCTTTCATTACATCTGTGACAAACCCTTTTACCCCATAAGAACCATCTACGGTTGCTACAAATGTTTCGCCATTTTTCAAAAATTCATCTTCATAAAATACTGCTGTTTCTGTTTGGAAGCCTAGAACATGGATTACCTTAACTCCTTTGGCTGTCAATTGATTGGAAAGTTCATAGAGAGGTGGAACACCAATCCCGCCGCCAACAAGTATAGCAGTTTCTTCTCCGGTCACTTCATCCACCGGGAAGCCATTTCCTAATGGCCCCAGTATATCAAGTTCCATTCCTACTGATAACTCAGCTAGCAAGGAAGTACCTTTTCCTTCCTTACGATATATCATAGTAAATTGCTCTTGTTCTTTATTATACGAAGAAATACTAATCGGTCTTCGTAAAAGCGGGTCTCTATTTGAGACCCGAATATGCACGAACTGACCCGGTTCGGTTATTTCATTTACTAATTTTGCTTTCACTGTAAGCTCGTAAATGTCAGCGGCAATCTCCCGTTGGCTGATGATTTTGCATAATTCCTTTTGTATCATGCAAAAACTGCCTCCTTTTCCTCAACTGCCATAGGTTCTGCTGAGAAGTTCATTGATTCAATTACTTTAAGAATGGCATCAGCTGTATCTAAGGATGTTAAGCATGGGACACCATTTTCTACTGCTTCCCGGCGTATTCTAAATCCATCCCTTTCAGGCTGTTTTCCTTTTGTCAGTGTATTGATAATAAACTGGGCTTCTCCATGGTGAATGACATCTAACAATGTTTGCCCTTCTGAACCAATTTTCCCAACAATCTGTACAGGGAGACCGGCTGACTCTAAGACATGAGCAGTACCGCTCGTTGCCATTAAACGATAGCCAATCGCAGAAAAACGTTTTGCAAGCTTTAATGCTTCCTGCTTGTCTTTATCAGCAACCGTAAACAAGACTGTGCCGAACTTCTGGATGTTCATTCCGGAGGCAACCAATCCTTTATAAAGAGCTTTTTCAAGTGTTACATCCTTACCCATAACCTCACCGGTTGATTTCATTTCCGGTCCTAGTGTAATATCGACATCTTTCAGCTTTGCAAAGGAGAAAACCGGAACTTTCACATAGACGCCTTCTTTTTCACGGACAAGACCAGGTGTGTAACCTTGATCTAATATGGAAGCCCCTAAAATGGCTTTTGTCGCAATTTTTGCCATTGGAACGTTGGTAATTTTGCTCAAAAATGGTACTGTACGGCTTGACCTTGGGTTCACTTCAAGTACATATACTTGATCCTTAGATATTACATATTGAATATTCAATAACCCAATAATATTTAAACCTATTGCCATTTTTTCTGTGTATTCAACAAGTGTTTTCTTCACAGCATCAGATAAGGTTTGCGGTGGATATACAGCAATTGAATCACCGGAATGGACCCCTGCCCGCTCAATATGCTCCATAATTCCCGGGATTAGGACATTTTGACCATCACAAATGGCATCAACTTCAATTTCTTTCCCTGTTAAATAACGGTCAATTAAGACTGGATGTTCAGGATTAATTTTTACTGCATTTTTCATATAATGAAGCAATTCTTCTTTACGGTAAACAATTTCCATCGCGCGGCCGCCAAGAACATAGGAAGGGCGAACAAGTACCGGATAGCCAATATCTTCGGCAATGACAAGCGCTTCCTCAACCGATAACGCTGTTTTACCAAGCGGCTGCGGAATGTTTAACTTTTCGAGAGCCTGTTCGAATTTATCCCTGTTCTCAGCCCGGTCTAAATCCTCTAAGCTTGTTCCTAAAATTTTAACCCCATTTTTCTCAAGTTTATCTGCAAGGTTAATCGCTGTTTGTCCTCCGAACTGTACGACTACTCCCATAGGTTTTTCCAGGTCTATAATGCTCATTACATCTTCATTCGTCAACGGTTCAAAGTAAAGCTTATCGGAGATACTGAAATCAGTCGAAACTGTTTCCGGGTTGTTATTAATAATTATTGCTTCATATCCCGCTTCTCTAATCGCTTTTACGGAGTGGACGGTGGCATAATCAAACTCGATACCTTGGCCAATCCGGATCGGACCGGAACCAAGAACGATTACACTTTTTCTGCCTGAAACAATTGACTCATTTTCCTCTTCGTATGTTCCATAGTAGTAAGGTGTTTCCGATTCGAATTCAGACGCACATGTATCCACCATTTTATAAACCGGAACAATTCCGGAATTCTTCCGCAGATTGTATATTTCTGTTTCAGTCTGATTCCACAGCTCCGCAATTTTTTTATCAGTAAATCCCTTTTGTTTTGCTTCCTTAAAGATTTCCATATCGAAAGGATTCGCATAAAGCGTAGCTTCCAGCTTAATAACGCCTTCCATTTTTTTCAAGAAAAATAAATCAATTTTACTCCACTGATGAATGATTTCAATTGTTATCCCTCGCTTTAAGCCTTCAGCGATGTAAAACAGTCGTTCATCTCCAGCTTTCTTGATCCGCTTCTCCAGTAATTCGTCATCAATTTCCGCTGCACCATTCAATTCGAAGTGATAGACTCCGGACTCCAGGGATCGAATGGCTTTTAGCAATGATTCTTCAAACGTACGGCCTATAGCCATGACTTCGCCTGTTGCTTTCATTTGCGTACCGAGTGAACGGTTCCCTGATTCAAACTTATCAAACGGCCATCTAGGAATTTTCGTTACAATGTAATCAAGTGCCGGTTCAAAGCTCGCATAGGTTTTGCCTGTTACCGGGTTAAGCATTTCATCAAGCGTTAAACCAACAGCAATTTTCGCAGCAAGCTTTGCAATCGGATATCCGGTTGCCTTTGAAGCTAATGCCGAGGAACGGCTTACCCTTGGATTTACTTCGATAATATAATAATTAAAACTGTACGGATCCAATGCAAGTTGAACGTTACAGCCACCTTCAATTCCAAGAGCTCGAATAATCTTTAGCGATACATTTCTTAAAAGCTGATATTCTCTGTCACTTAATGTTTGACTTGGTGCTACTACTATCGAATCACCGGTATGAACGCCAACCGGGTCGATATTTTCCATGTTACACACTACAATCGCATTGTCATTGGCATCGCGCATCACTTCATATTCAATTTCCTTGAAGCCTGCAATACTTTTTTCCAGTAAGCACTGATGAACAGGGCTATTTTTTAAGCCACTGATCACAATTTCCTCTAATTCTTCCGAATTATGACAAATTCCGCCGCCTGTTCCTCCGAGTGTATAAGCCGGACGGACAATGACAGGGAAACCTATTCTTTCAACAAATGCTTTTGCTTCATCTAATTCATGAATTATTTCACTGTCCGGAACAGGTTCGTTTAGTTCATTCATTAAGTTTCGGAACAATTCGCGGTCTTCCGCCTGCTTAATCGCCGATAGCTTAGTTCCAAGAATTTCAACACCGCACTCTTCCAAAACTCCGGATTTTGATAACTCAACGGCCAGATTAAGACCTGTTTGCCCGCCTAGTGTTGCAAGAAGCGCGTCAGGACGTTCTTTCCGAATGATTCGGCTAACGAATTCTACGTTTAATGGCTCAATATAAACTTTATCTGCAATCTCTGTATCCGTCATAATCGTTGCAGGATTGGAGTTTACAAGAATTACGCGATAGCCTTCCTCCCTGAGAGCTATACAAGCTTGGGCTCCGGCATAGTCAAATTCAGCTGCTTGCCCGATAACAATGGGTCCTGACCCGATAACTAAAATGGAGTTAATATCTGTACGTTTAGGCATGTGCTGTAACCTCCTGTTTATTCGCTTCCATCAATTCAAGAAACTGCTCAAATAATCCGTTTGCATCTTCCGGTCCCGGTGAGGCTTCGGGATGATATTGAACGGTAAAGGCCGGATAGTCAAGATGCTTTAGTCCTTCTACTGTTCCATCATTCAAAGCGATATGCGTAATCGATAATCTTGTTTTTTGAAGTGAATCTGTTTCAACTGTATAGCCGTGATTTTGCGATGTAATTGCAATTTTCCCTGTTGTTAAATCTTTGACAGGATGATTGGAGCCACGGTGGCCAAACTTCATTTTCGCCGTGTTTGCACCACAGGCAAGAGCAAACAATTGATGACCGAGGCAAATACCGAATAAAGGTACAATTCCCAAAATGCCTTTAATCATATCAATCGCTTCAGGGACATCTTTTGGATCTCCGGGCCCGTTCGAAAGCATAATTCCATCCGGACGCAATTGAAGAATTTCCTCTGCAGTTGTATGATAAGGAACTACAATCACATCACAATCGCGCTTATTTAATTCACGTAAAATACCATGCTTCATTCCAAAATCAACGAGGACCACTCTTTTCCCGCGTCCCGGACTCGGATATGGATTTTTCGTCGATACCTGCCTTACTTGATCGATTGGGAGCGATTTTTTACGTAAAGAATTTAAGATTTCATTCGCATCTTTTTCAATGCTGCAAATCGCACCCTTTAATGTGCCGAACTGACGGATAATTCTCGTTAATTTTCGTGTATCAATCCCTGCAATGCCGGGAATTTTTTTCATTTCAAAGTATTCATCTAATGTAAATTCACTTCTCCAGTTTGAAGGAAAGTCGCAAACTTCTTTTACAATGAAGCCTTTCACAGCCGGACTAATGGATTCAAAATCATCACGGTTTATCCCGTAGTTACCGATTAAGGGATAGGTAAGTGTAACAATTTGCCCGCAATAGGATGGGTCTGAAAGAATTTCCTGATAGCCGGTCATACCTGTGTTAAACACCACTTCGCCAATTGTTTCAGTATCACTGCCAAATCCTTCACCGATAAAAATTGTACCGTCTTCTAAGATTAGTTGTCTTTTCATGCTGTTACACGTCCTTTTTCCCAAACTATTTGCCCTTCTGCAATTGTCATCACAGGCCAGCCCTGACATTTCCAGCCGCCAAATGGAGTGTTTGTACCTTTGGATACAAATTCTTCCGGTTTAATTGTCTGATCCTCATTTAGGTTCAATAGAACAATGTCTGCCGCTGCGCCAATCTCTATTTTTCCATATGGAAGTCCAAAAGCTTCTGATGGTTTCTTCGTTAAAAATCCGATTAATTGTTCAAGTGATATGATATTTTTCATTACTAACTTTGTATATAACAGTGGGAAAGCTGTCTCTAAGCCGACAATTCCGAATGGTGCGAGTATCATTCCCTCACTTTTCTCCTCAGCTGTATGCGGAGCGTGGTCGGTTGCGATAAAATCAATCGTTCCGTCAAGAAGTCCTTCAATCAAGGCAGCTTTGTCACCTTCATCACGGAGAGGCGGATTCATCTTGTAATTTGCATCAAGACCCGGGATATCATCTTGAGATAATAATAAATGATGTGGTGTCACCTCGGCTGTGACATGAATACCGGCGCGTTTCGCATCTCTAACTACCCTGACAGATTCCTTTGTACTGATATGGCATACATGGTAATGGCATCCCGCAGCTTCCGCAAGTAAAACGTCCCTAGCAATTTGGACAGACTCGCAAACCGAAGGTATTCCATTCAAACCATGATTTTTTGAAAATGTTCCTTCATGGACACAGCCTTTATTGATCAGTGTATTTTCCTCACAGTGTGCAACAATGGCCATTTTAGCTTCACGAGCTTTACGCATAGCAGCGAGCATCATTTCTGCTGACTGAACTCCAACACCGTCATCTGTAAAGGCGAATGCTCCTGCTTCTTTAAGTGCCTCAAAGTCTGTCAATTCCTGACCAAGCTGTCTCGTAGTAATGGAGGCATATGGTAATACCCGTACTTTAGCTGTTTCTCGAATTCGCGTTTGCAGCCACTCCATTTGTTCTTTAGAATCAGGAACCGGTCTAGTATTTGGCATTGCAGCTACCGTTGTAAAACCACCCTTTGCTGCAGCAAGCGTTCCTGTAGCAATCGTTTCTTTCTTCTCGCCGCCCGGCTCACGCAAATGGACATGAAGATCGACAAATCCCGGTGAAACAAGCAGCCCTGATGCATCTACTTTCCGATCAACCGCTGTTTCAATGTTTTTTTCTATTCTGGTAATAATCCCTTTTTCAATTAATATATCAGCATTTTTAATGTCCCCATCAAATGCTATGTAGCTTGAGTTCTGAATAAGCAGCTTCATAATTATTTCCTCCTTTAAGACTTTCGAGTGACCTTTTTAAGGCAGCCATTCTTACATATACTCCGTTTTCCATTTGTTTAAATATTCTTGAACGCCCGCACTCAACAAGGGTATCTGCAATTTCTACATTACGGTTAACCGGAGCCGGGTGCATGATAATACTCCCTGGTTTCATGAGCTTTTCCCTCTCTAATGTAAGTCCATATTGTTTATGATACTCATTTGCAGTAAAGTTACCCTTTTGTTGATGTCGCTCATGCTGTACACGGAGTAGCATTACAACATCTGCTTCGCTAATTGCCTCATCAATAGGTTTAAATCTCGATAAACTTAAACTACGGTTATCAAACCATTCTTCCGGTCCTGAATAAATAACCTCTGCTCCCAGCCTTGTCAGTACATCTGCATTCGAGCGCGCCACCCTGCTATGACTGATGTCCCCAATGATGGCAATTTTCAACCCTGTAAAACCGCCAAATTCCTGTTGGATGGTCATAAGGTCAAGAAGTGATTGTGTCGGATGATGTCCACAACCATCTCCTCCATTGATAATCGGAATATTAACTTTTCCAATTAACTCATCAAAGTATCGATCTTGCTCGTGCCGAATGACAATTGTATTAACACCGATCGATTCCAATGTTTTCACTGTATCGTAGAGCGTCTCGCCTTTTTGAACACTGGAAGTTAGTACTTCAAACGGGATTACCTCTAAACCTAACCTTCTTTCAGCGACTTCAAAGCTGCTCTTTGTTCTTGTGCTTGGTTCAAAAAATAGGTTGGCAGTAAAGATTTGGCCTTCCGGCTTCCATTTCATCCCATTAGCAAACTTCCTTGCATCCGATAAAATTTGATAAACCTCTTCAACCCTTAATTCGTTCGTGGTTAATAAGTGATTTAGCATCTAATTCCCGCCCTTCTTATTTGGTTAAAAAAAACACCCTGACCGATTAATCAGGGTGTAAAACTTCCACTTAAAAATTAGGCATACGAGAAAGTAATTTCCCCGAAAATTTATCCTAATTCTACGTATTACACCCTTATAAGCCTCTCCGGACCTCATTTAAAAGGTTACATTCATTTATTATGCAGTTTTTCGTTTTACAGGAGAGTCTGTCACTTCAAACATATTTTCATCAGCTGATTGTCTTCCAGGGAGTATAAGGTTTAGCAATACTCCAAAAATGGCAGCCAATGCCATACCTTGGATTTGAAATTGCTGAGAAACTTTAATATACGCACCGCCAATCCCAATAACAAGTATTACTGATGATATAACAAGGTTTCTTTTATCTCCAAAATCAATTTTACTATCAACAAGCATTCTTAGTCCTGAAGAAGCAATGATTCCAAAGAGAAGGATTGATACGCCCCCCATAACAGGGGTTGGAATCGTTTGGATTAATGCTGTCACTTTACCAATAAACCCAAATATGATAGCGAATACGGCTGCACCGGCAATTACATAGACACTATAAACCCGTGTAATAGCAAGTACACCGATATTTTCACCATAAGTTGTTTTTGGCGGACCTCCAAGCAATGCTGAAATAATTGTTGCTGTACCGTCCCCAAGAATCGACCGTTGTAATCCGGGTTCTTTAATATAGTCACGTCCTACTACTTTACTAAGAACAAGCTGGTGCCCAATATGCTCTGATATTGTTACAACAGCAACCGGTGCCATTAAAAGTATAATATCCCATGATAATTTCACTTTATAGCTTACGAAAGGAATCATAAATGCCGGCATTTCAAACCAATGTGCTTTTAATACTGGAGTAAAATCAACAATCCCAACAATTAGTGCGTATATATACCCTACAACAATTCCCGCCAAAATCGGGATAATGCTTAACATTCCTCTTAAATAAATGGAAAAGATGATGGTTGCAGCCAGTGTTACAAGCGCTACTGAAAAATGAAGCAAGCTATATTTTCCAGCCGGATTATTCATTGCCATGCCAACAGCAGTTCCGGAAAGTGCTAACCCAATTACGATAATGACCGGACCTACAACTACAGGTGGCAGTAAATTCATAATCCAACGATGTCCGGCCTTTTTAATCACAAGGGCGACAATTCCGTAAACCAAACCTGCGATGAAGGTCCCAACCATAGCTGCCCCAGGTCCGCCGGCAGCCTTAGCAGCTATGACCGGAGCAATGTAGGCAAATGAAGAACCGAGATATGCCGGAACTTGCATTTTGGTTATAAGCAAAAATGCCAATGTGCCAAGTCCACTTGAGATAAGGGCAATTGCCGGGCTCATTCCAACTAGATATGGTACAAGGATGGTCGCTCCAAACATTGCAAATAAATGCTGTAAGCTTAAGGTTAACCATTGTCCGGGCCTTGGAATATCTTTTACATCTAAGATTGGTTTGTTATTCATCTTTTCTCCTCCTGCATTTAAACCATGTGTATTATTCTTATGATGGATATTAATTTCAAAAAAAACCCCCTTCGTCCAAGCTGGTACAAAGAGGGTAGAAATTCCGAAAATATACAAGATTACCGGAAATCCCCTTTGTCAGCCTCTCGGGACTGCATTTAAAAGGGCTGCTATTTATTTGTCAAAAATACTTACCTGATCAACTTTATCTACTTCGGCTAATTCAACAACGATTTTTTCAATGCTTGATGTTGGTATGTTTTTCCCTACATAGTCCGCTCGAATTGGCAGCTCCCGATGGCCACGGTCAACTAACACTGCAAGCTGTATCGATGCCGGGCGGCCAAGATCCATAATTGCATCCAAACCGGCCCGAACAGTTCTTCCTGTATATAACACATCATCCACGAGGATAACTTTTTTATCGGTAATATCTGCCGGAATATCAGAACCTTTTACTAGCGGTTCTTGATTATCAGTTTTTTTTGTTAAATCATCTCGATAAAGAGTTATGTCAAGTTCTCCAACCGGAATCGGATTTCCTTCAATCTCTTTTATTTTTTCGGCGAGTCGTTTAGCAATGAATATTCCTCTTGTTCGAATCCCTACAAGGACACATTCCTCAATCCCTTTATTTTTCTCAATAATTTGATGTGCAATCCTTGTCAAAGCTCTTTGAATGGCTTGTTCGTCTAGAACTAATGCTTTTTGGTTCATCATTACACCTCATTTACAATAAAAAAACCTCTCACCGATTCGGAAGAGAGGTAGACAAGTTATATTTCAGATGATGTAGACATAGTTAGCCTATCATCTTAACCGTTTCCTTCTCAGCCTCACGGGACTGATTTAAAGGCTTATTCAACTATTGTTATCTTACTTTACTTCTCCATAGCTGTCAACGGTTATTTCTTAGTTGTTCAAGCAATTGTTCAAAATCATCAGGAAGCGGCGCTTCAAATTCTAAATACTCATTGGTTCTCGGATGGTTAAAGCCAAGAACACCGGCATGTAATGCCTGTCCATTAATATCAAGTGTTTTTTTCGGTCCATATTTCGGATCCCCCGCAAGCGGATACCCAATATATTTCATATGAACACGGATTTGATGGGTCCGTCCCGTCTCTAATTGACATTCCACAAACGTAAAATCTTTAAATCGTTCAATGACATGAAAATGTGTTACAGCATGTTTTCCATTATCTACTACTGCCATACTTTGCCGTTCCTTTGAATCCCTTCCAAGCGGAGCATCAATTGTTCCAAAATCATGGGGTATCACGCCATGGACAATAGCTTTGTACTTTCGCGTTACTGTTTTATGAACCAATTGGTTAACAAGGCTTTCATGTGCTAAATCGTTTTTTGCAACCATCAAGAGCCCGGAGGTGTCTTTATCAATACGATGAACAATCCCGGGTCTTAAAACTCCATTAATACCTGATAAGTCTTTACAATGTGCCATTAATCCATTTACAAGAGTGCCGGTCATATGACCGGGAGCAGGATGAACTACCATACCTCTTGGTTTATTAACAACTAAAACATCTTTGTCTTCGTAAAATATAGCCAAATCCAGCTCTTCAGGAATTACATCCAGTTCCTCCGGGTCATGAATCGTGATTTCAATTTGATCACTTAAGCTGCACTTATAATTCGTTTTCACGTTCTGACCATTTACAAGGACATTTCCTTCCTTTATCCATTGCTGAACTTGTGTCCTTGACCATTCCTTATCTAAAGATGAAATCACCTTATCGATGCGGTCTCCCTTTTGATCTTCAAGAATGGTGTGTTCCATTTTCTCCATAAGACTTCTCCTTTGGTTCTCTCTCATCACGAAGCATTTGAATCATAAGTAAGATTACTCCAATAACTAAAGCCGAGTCTGCAATATTAAATACTGGAAAATTATAACCAAAAATATACGTATGAATAAAGTCAACTACTTCTTTACGAATAACACGATCTAAAAAATTACCGATGGCCCCTCCAAGCATTAATGAAAGGGAAACTCCTAAAAGCCATTTTCCTTTGGCTGCTTTTTGAAGGTAATAAATGATTGCAACAATGACAATTAATGTGATTACATAAAAAAGCCACATTTGTCCTTGTAAAATCCCCCAAGCAGCTCCTCGGTTTCGGTGAGAGGTAATATACAAAATATTATTTATTATGGTGATACTATCACCAAACTGCATTTTGCTCACGATGAGCCATTTCGTAAACTGATCCAACAAAATAACAAAAAGGGCAATTAAGTAAAACACTAAGAAATACCTCCACAATAAACAAGACTTCCTTAGCATTTTAGCATACAATTTATTGAAACGACAATGTGACGTTTTAAAAAGGATGATCAGATTTGTTTACGGCGGAATAATTCCAATTTTTCCGAATCTTTTATCGACTTCAGGGTCGGTATTATTTTTAATAATGCTTCCGGTAAAAACTCCCCGGAAATTTCACACTGACCATAATTTCCTTTTTTAATTTTATTTATGGCCAAACAAATGTCTGCAAGTTCCTCTTCTAATATAGGGGTAATCCAGTCATTTTTCTGTTTACCCTTCAATGAATTTTCAATTTCAACCTGTGATTGACGGAGTTCGAAAAACAGCTTTTCCTGCATGGCATTCATAGTGTTGTTACCTCCGTTTGTCATTTTCTTTATTATTTCCTACTTTAAAAACTCGAAGCGGGAAACAATTTGACATCATCAACAACAATTAACGGAGGTGGAAAAATTTAAAAAAGGCTGACTCTTTTGACAGAGTCAACCTCTTAATTATTTATAAATTGTGTGAGTAGTTTTCTTTTACAACATCAGCACAGCGCAGACATAGCGTTTTATGCGTTGGGTCTTGACCCACGTCAGGTGTAACAACCCAGCAGCGCTCACATGTTTCCCCTTCTGCTTTAGAGACAAGAATGGCGGCTGTATCTAATTTAAGTGCAATTTCCGGAGCATCCTCATATAAGCCTGCCACTTCAAAACCTGAAATGATAAACAGCTGCTTCACATTTTCTTGAATCGAGTCAAGAAGCGCTTTTGTTTTTTCATTTACATATAAGGTAACTTTTGCAGTTAAGGATTTACCAATGACCTTTTCATTTCTTGCTTCTTCAAGAGCTTTTAGAACATCATCTCGAAGCTTCATGAATGCGGTCCATTTTTCCTCTAATACTTCTGCTTTTGCAAGTTCTTTATATTCCGGTAGATCTGTTAATTGAACACTATCTTCTTTAACATCTGGAATAAACTTCCATACTTCATCAGCAGTATGAGAAAGAATTGGCGAGACAAGTTTTGTTAACGCAAGTAAGGACTCATATAAAACAGTCTGAATCGCACGGCGCTCATAATTGTCTTTTGCCTCGATGTAAAGAACATCCTTTGCAAAGTCCAAGTAAAAAGCACTAAGATCGAGCGTACAGAAATTATTAACTGCGTGATAAATGCCTGCAAATTCATAGTTTTCATAAGCATTACGAACATATTTGACAAGCTTATTTAGTTTAACTAACATAAATTGATCAACTTCACGAAGATTTTCGTAAGCAATCATATCTACAGCAGGATTAAAATCTGCTAAATTTCCTAATAAGAAACGGAAGGTGTTTCGGATTTTCCGATAAACTTCGGCAACTTGTTTAAGAATCGCATCGGATACACGAACATCTGCCTGATAATCAACTGATGCAACCCAAAGGCGTAAAATATCTGCCCCAAGCTGATTCATAACCTTCGCCGGCACAACTACGTTTCCAATTGATTTACTCATCTTTCTTCCTTCACCATCAAGTGCAAAGCCGTGGCTTAATACTCCTTTATAAGGGGCTTTGCCAGTTACCGCTACAGCTGTTGATAAAGAAGAATTGAACCAGCCGCGATATTGGTCAGACCCTTCAAGATATAGATCTGCAGGACGCACGAGATCTTCTCTTTCAAGGAGAACAGCTTGATGGGATGAACCTGAATCAAACCAAACATCCATGATATCTGTTTCTTTTGTAAAGGTTCCATTTGGACTTCCCGGATGCGTAAACCCTTCTGGAAGCAGGTCGTTTGTTTCACGTTCGAACCAAACATTCGAACCAAACTCCCGGAATAATGAAGAAACATGTTCAATGGTTTCATCAGTAATAATTTCCTGGCCATTTTCCGCATAGAAAACAGGAATTGGTACACCCCATACCCGTTGACGGGAAATACACCAATCACCCCGGTCGCGAACCATGTTAAACAGACGAGTTTCTCCCCAAGCCGGTACCCACTTCGTTTCCTTAACCGCTTCAAGCAAATCATCCCGGAAGTCTTTAATTGATGCAAACCATTGTGCAGTCGCACGGAAGATAACAGGCTTCTTCGTCCGCCAATCGTGTGGATAAGAGTGAGTAAAAAACGAAAGTTTTAAAAGTGCTCCCGCTTCTTTCAAGCTCTCGGCAATTGGTTTGTTCGCCGCATCATAAAATAATCCTTCAAAACCAGGTGCTTCGCTTGTCATAACACCTTTATCATCTACAGGGCAAAGTACATCAAGGCCGTATTTTTGTCCGACATAGAAGTCATCTTCCCCATGACCAGGTGCAGTATGAACGCATCCTGTTCCGGCATCGGTTGTGACGTGTTCACCTAACATCACTAAAGAATCACGATCATATAAAGGATGCGCGGCAATGATATATTCTAATTCCTGCCCTTTAACCTTTTTAACAACCGTAGTTTCTTCCCAACCTATTTCTTTCGTGACTGCTTCTAAAAGTGCTTCAGCAACTAAGTACTTGTTCCCGTTAGCCATAACCACTACATAAGTTAGGTCAGGATGGACAGAAATTCCAAGGTTTGCAGGAATGGTCCAAGGCGTCGTTGTCCAGATTACAATTTGGGTATCGGTATCAAGAACCCCCTTACCATCTTTAACCTTAAAGCCCACATAAATCGATGGTGACTTTTTATCCTGATATTCAATCTCAGCTTCAGCGAGAGCGGATTCGCTTGACGGGGACCAATAGACAGGCTTAAGGCCTTTGTAAATATAACCTTTTTTCGCCATTTCCCCAAACACTTTAATTTGCTGTGCTTCATATTCAGGTTTAAGTGTAATGTATGGGTTCTCCCAATCACCGCGAACTCCTAAACGTTTAAATTGAGTACGTTGATTTTCAATTTGCTCAAGGGCATATTTGGTACAAAGCTGGCGGAATTCTGCGACCGTCATTTCTTTACGTTTAACGCCCTTATTGGTTAATGCCTGCTCAATCGGCAGTCCATGTGTATCCCAACCGGGAACATAGGGAGCATGAAAGCCGCTCATTGACTTATAACGGACAATAAAGTCTTTCAAAATTTTATTGAGGGCGTGACCCATATGGATATCTCCGTTGGCATAAGGGGGACCATCATGTAAAACAAACATTGGCCGGCCTTTCGTCCGCTCCTGAACTTTTCGATAAATTTCCATCTCTTCCCACTGCGCCTGAATATCAGGTTCTCTTTGTGGAAGATTGCCTCGCATCGGAAATTCGGTTTTCGGCATTAATAACGTATCTTTATACTCCATTAGTTTTTCCTCCATTTTTTCGTTCTTTAGAACAGAATGACCTTTTTTCCATAAAAAAAACCCTCTCATCCCAAATAGGGACGAGAAGGTTTTTTCCCGCGGTACCACCCTGATAGATCGTACGGATATTAAAGAAATTCGTACCATCCTCTTAAGCATTCGTAACGTGAATCAACGCCACAGCCTACTGCCTTTAAGGGGTTCGACCTGGAACTCGAGGGTGATCTTCTAATTTTTCAACTTTATCGGGCTTTCACCATCCCCGACTCGCTGTCTGAAAGCTTTAGAAAAATTGTACTATCCCTGTCAACGTCATTTTCCATTCTATTTTACTTTGTTAAAAAATTATATGCGAAACAATACTATTTCGTCAAGCTAAGGAATCCTCTTCTTGATGTACTTTTAACTCTGTTGCATCAATTTCATACTCTAATAAATGGTCCCAATCATCGGTGTTAAGCATATCAAGCTGGGCTTCAATTAGCATTTTAAAACGAGTGCGGAATACTTTCGATTGCTTTTTTAAATCCTCAATTTCAAGAGCAATCTTTCTTGCTTTAGAAAGGGATTCATTGACAATGCGGTCGGCATTTTTTTCCGCTTCTTTTATAATTAATTTCGCTTCTTTTTGTGCATTTCGTTTAACCTCTTCACCGGCTTCTTGGGCAATGATAATCGATTTGTTAAGTGTTTCTTCAATATTAACAAAATGGCCTAAACGGTCTTTCATTTCTGACAAGCGCTCTTCCATTTCTTTTTTCTCACGAAGCACTAATTCATAATCCTTGATGACTTGGTCAAGGAATTCATTAACTTCATCTTCGTCGTAGCCACGAAAGCCTTTATTAAATTCTTTATTGTGTATATCTAACGGCGTTAACGGCATCATGCCACCTCCATATCAATGTCAGCTTCTCTATGTATAAAACAAATATTCGACAAGGTTTTTAAAAATCCTTCATTAAATTTAATTATTTTTGCTTACCTACTTTTATTCGCCATTTTTCTTTTTTAGTTCTTCCATCAATTGACATAATTTTAGCTCTCCCATGTCCACGCACTGAGATTAAATCACCTTCAGCGCATTCAAATGATGAGTTCTCAATCAATGTCCAATTTACTTTTACAAGGCCCTGTTGGATAAACAGTTGTGATTTTTGCCGAGATATATGATGAATCCCTGAAATAACTGTATCCAGTCTTAATGATGAGACTGTAAGATCATTTTCTCCCCATAATTCTTGAGAGGAAATTGCATTTTCTAATTCAATCTCTTTTAATTTTATGCCTGCCCTACCAATAGTTTGTAAATTGTTTTGGATATATTCCTTTACCTCATTTGCAACAAAAAATTGAATTCTACCATCCTTAAAAAGGATGTCACCAAATTTCCCCCTCTTTAATCCTAAGGACATTAAAGAACCTAAAACCTGAGGGTGTTCAATGCTAACAAACTTGGATGGATAGTCGATCTCAAAAAGACTTATTTGAAAATCATCTTGAACAGCTGTTAGATAATCAGGTAATAATAACGCTCTATTTCTTTCAACTTCCGGATCCCCCCCAAATAACTGATATTTTACATCACCATGATCACCGACTAACATTTTAAGAATATGCTGTTCCCTTGGATCAAGAAAATCAGTTAATTTTGAGGCATAATTTGTTTCGACATAACTCATCCATTGTAAGACCTGATCAATAAATTCCCGTTCTTCCGGTCGGAAATGCTGATAAATGCTCATTTATGAAAACACAACCTAATTCCAAATTCTTACGTAAGCCAAACAGATAAACTGTGTACTCCGCTTCTCGCAAAGTTTAATACCAGAAATGCAACAATAGGTGAAACATCCATCATTCCAAATGGTGGAATTATTTTTCTGAATGGTTCTAAATACGGTTCACATATTCTTGCCAAAAATCGTCCAATAGCCGTATCTCTGGCATTTGGAAACCATGACATCAAAATGTATATAATTAACGCCCATGAATAAATACTAATTAACTGCTGGACTAAATCTAAAATCATCCCCATTTAAGCTACCACCTCGAATCTTGATAATCGTGTTCCTGAATCAACTCAGAAATATTTCCGGAAATCTCAACGTTATCCGGTGTACATAAAAAAATACTGGAACCGATTTTTTGAATGTCTCCGCCTATTGTATAGACCGCTCCACTTAAAAAGTCAACAATTTGCCTTCCTTGTTCTTTGTCTATTCGTTGAAGATTAACCACAACAGCCCGGCGATTTTTTAAGTGGTCGGCTATATCTGTGGACTCGGAATAGGAACGCGGCTCTACTAAGATTACTTTTGAAGATTTTTGCACACTCTGCAAACTGACAACATTTTGTGTTTTAACCGGTTGCTGTTGAGTTTTAACCGGTTGCTGGAAAGTTTTAACAGGTTGTTGATAAGCTTTAACAGGTTGTTGTCTAAGAGGCCTTACCGGTTCTGCATCCTCTTCCTGAAAGTTATCATTGTTATCATTAGGTTCATCATCTAAAAAGAAAAATGTCTTAAGTTTTGATTTAATTGTCATTTTTTACCCTCCTTAACCATCTTCACCTACAAGTGCTGTACCTATTCTTACCATTGTTGCACCTTCTTCAATGGCAACAGAAAAATCGTTGGACATTCCCATGGAAAGTTCTGAACAAGGGGCAAAGTCCAAGTTAAGGGCTTGTACTTGATCACGAAGTTTCCATAATTGTCGAAAGCAGCTTCGTAAAATCTCTTCATCATTTGTGAAAGGAGCCATCGTCATTAGCCCTTCCACACTTATATTCTTAAATGAACCCAGCTGTTTAATAAAAGTGATTGCTTCTTCTGTCGTTAAGCCATGCTTTGATTCTTCCTGTGAGACATTTACCTGGACGAGGCATTTTATTTTTTTACCCGGGCTTCGTTTATTAATTTCTTCTGCAAGTGATAAACGGTCCAATGAATGTATATATTCCACTTTATCGATAATATTTTTTACTTTCCTGGTTTGAAGTGTTCCGATAAAATGCCAATTAGGCTTGTCCCCTAAAACCTTCCACTTCTCCAGAAGGCCCTCATCGCGATTTTCACCCAGATTATCAATGCCTGCTTCAAGAGCCTCACTTGCTCTATCGATACTCACATATTTTGTCACGGCAATTAATTTCACTTCATTAGGATTTCGATTTGCCCTAAGACATGCTTCATTTATTTGTTTTTTAATGTCTTCAAGTTTGTCTGCTACCCTCATAAACGATTGGCGCGCTCCTTCCAGCCTATAAAACTTAACATTCTTCCTGTCACGCCTTGATCACGACGGTGAGAAAAAAATTCTTTGTCATCACAGCATGAGCAAAAATCTGTCATAAGAATGTTTTGATCAGGGATCCCAGCTTTTAATAGTATGTGTTTGTTCAATTCACGCAGGTCTAACGTATATTGACCATCGCTTATTAAATTATATGGTTTTTTATCAATATCTTCTAGTGTATTTTGTACGAAGTTAATGACATAGTCATCCACAATATAACATTTCCCGCAAATAGACGGACCAATTGTAACAAAAATTTGCTCAGGATTAATTCCTTCACCTTCCCAAGCTTCAATCATACGGCTTGCAATTTTATGGACAGTCCCTTTCCACCCTGCATGTGCTGTTCCTATCATATGTTTGTCAGGTGCAATAAAAAAAAGGGGAACACAATCGGCAAAGCAAAGCGTTAACAATATATCATTTTCACTTGTATAAAAACCATCTGTACCTTTAAAGGAATCATCATAGGAATCTGAACCTCTTCCACAATCCGCTTTTGTTACTTTTTTTATTAAGATATCATGTGTTTGTTCAGCACCTACCCACCGGTTTAACGGAAATTGAAGAAGTTCAGCAAGCTTAGACCTGTTCATACAAACATCATCAAGCGCATCTCCTACATGAAAGCCAAGATTAAGATTTTCAAAGCTCCCTTTACTGCAGCCGCCGTTTTTCGTGGTAATCCCTGCAAACAACCCGGGGTATTGGTTCATCCAGCTCTCAATCGTAAAATATAATTGATTCTGTAAAACGAATGGTTCCATTCTTTTACCCTCTTTTCACGGTAAATGATTTTCTATAGTTTACCATGAATCTGCTAAATGGTCATCGCGGAAGAAGCAGGATTAGCTTTCCGCTTCTTCCGATAATTTTTCCTCGCTTCCCTTATATCTTACCAAGATAACATCCTGGCCAATCTTAAGGATATTTTTCCAAGGAATCACAACATCTTCATCTCTACCAAAAAAACCAAGAACTCTTCCGCTTCCTGTAATCACAACCGCTTCTATTTTTCCTGTTGTTAAGTTAATTTCAATGTCGCCAATATTCCCAAGTCTTTTACCATCGGCTACATTTACAACATCTTTTATTTGAAAATCGGAAATTTTAACCATCATCTATCACTCCCACCTTCTCAATTATAAAAAATATATGATTCCCATGAAGATTTTATCTTTAAAAGCAAAAAATAAAGCTGCCCAAACGGACAGCCTAACTTTGAATATTCTTATTCATTTGCCTTATTGCAGCTTTTTCCAAACGTGATACTTGTGCTTGGGAAATTCCAATCTCATCAGCTACTTCCATTTGAGTTTTTCCTTGGAAGAATCGCTTACGTAAAATTAATTTTTCACGATCGTTTAATCTCCGCATCCCTTCTTTTAAGGCAATCTCCTCTATCCAGTGAATATCTTTATTTTTTTCATCGCTTAGTTGATCCATAACATAAATTGGGTCGCCGCCATCATTATAAATTGGCTCAAAAAGGGATACTGGATCCTGGATGGCATCTAGGGCAAATACGATTTCCTCATGCGGAACCTCCAAAACTCTGGCAATCTCTTCAGCCGTTGGTTCACGTGAGGTTTCACTCATTAACCGTTCTCTCACCTGAAGTGCCTTATAGGCGATATCCCTTAATGATCTTGAAACACGAATTGGATTATTATCACGCAGATACCGGCGGATCTCTCCAATAATCATTGGTACGGCATAAGTGGAAAACTTAACGTTTTGACTTAAATCAAAGTTATCAATCGATTTCATAAGTCCGATACAGCCAACCTGAAACAGATCGTCAACAAACTCGCCTCGGTTGTTAAACCGTTGAATGACACTTAAAACGAGACGTAAGTTTCCGTTGACGAGCTTTTCCCGTGCAGTTATATCGCCCTCTTGCATTTGCTTGAAGAGTAATCTCATTTCTTCGTTTTTTAATACTGGAAGTTTTGATGTGTCAACACCGCAAATTTCAACTTTATTTCGAGTCAATCATTTTTCCCTCCTCATAGGAGTTGCTGTACAAAAAACAGTATCTCCTTGAGCAGGAAAAATATGCACTTAAGCATTTATGTCGGGGGGATGATAAATGTCGAAAAATGCCATTACTTCTCGAATTTATAAGGTTTTTTATGAAAAAAAATTCTTTTTTCCCATTTTTAAAAAGTATTTTTTTGAACTTCGATAACTGTCCGGCTCCACAAGAATAAGCTTCGGAAGCGATACCTCGCACGAAGGAAAAGCGTTAGCTTTTCCGAGGAGCGCCCAACGACTAGTGTAATTCGCTAAACGGGCGCTTACGCTTTTCTTATTAAACCATTTTATTAAATTCTTTTCTTAATCTTTTAATTATCCTTTTCTCTAATCTTGATATATAGGATTGTGAAATGCCAAGCATGTCAGCCACATCTTTTTGTGTTTTTTCTTCGCCATTTGTCAAACCAAATCGAAGCTCCATAATTTGCTTTTCACGGTCTGTCAGCTGATGCAATGCCTTCGTCAATAATTTTCGGTCCACATTTGCTTCAAGGTCTTTTGTTATGATGTCATCATCGGTTCCCAATACATCAGATAATAATAATTCATTCCCATCCCAATCAATGTTCAATGGTTCATCAAATGATACTTCTGATCGTATTTTATTGTTTCTTCGCAAATACATTAGAATTTCATTTTCGATACATCTTGACGCATATGTAGCAAGTTTAATTTTTTTCTCCGGGTTAAAGGTATTTACTGCCTTTATTAAACCAATTGTCCCAATACTAATTAAATCTTCAATATTGATTCCTGTGTTTTCAAATTTTCTTGCAATATAAACAACAAGACGAAGATTTCTTTCTATTAAGATTGATCTTGCTGCCTTATCACCGTCAGGTAGTTTTTTTAATAATAATTCCTCTTCATCTTTACTTAAAGGAGGCGGCAATGCTTCGCTTCCGCCAATATAAAATACTTCATCAGTTTTTAAGCCTAATTTTATTAAAAGTTTATACCAATAATAGGATAAGCGAAGTCTCCATTTTTTCACTCAAGTTCCTCCTTCTAAAATATGTTTTTCTGAGTATAGTAATATTAACTTACTTTCACCTTTTCAACCTGCTGTTTTGGTCCTGTGAGCATTTTCGGATGTACAATGCATTGAAAAGCATCGTCGGCAGATAGCTGCTGCAGAGTAAAGGAAACAAGGCCCTTTTCACATAAATATTTTTCAGAGTTTTTTTCAATCAAAATGGAATCAGGTTTAACGGCAACAATAAGTTGATGTTCTTGTCCTACGACCTTACAAGGTACTATTCTCAACCGATTTTGCCACTCTGAAGGAAATTCTTCATTTCCCATTAAGAGCGGTTCCGGATCCATCGCCATTTTTTTTATTGGATCGCATGTTTCATCAATCCTATTTTTGATTGATACAAACATAACAGGAAGCTTTGACAAAGGATCATAAAGCTGATTCCCACTGTCAACTAATCCTTTTAAAACGAATGTTTCCTCATTTATTTTTAGCGTGACTTGAACAATTTGCTCAAATTGGATTTTGGTCATTTCCATACTTTCCACATTTTTTTTCGAGAAATGCCACGCAATCGGAAACCCGATTAAAACGAAAACCCAACTGATTGGATCCCCGAATCCTCTTACACTGGACATAAGAACTTTCGTCGTTAATCCGGAATCAAATTGAATAAAATAATGCGCCCCAATCAAAGCTCCACCAATTAAAAAAGTCGAAACATAAAGCGTCATTAACCCTTTAATAAAATATCGCCAGCGTTTATACCCAAATGTCATAAGTACCATTAGTATCGAGCAGAAGAGCTTTGATAAAGGATGGCTCGAATAAACAGTTATGGGTGTAAACGATAATAAAATGATCAATGAACCAATAAAACCTCCAGCTAATAATCTCCATAAACGGATACTTCTTTTTAATAAAATAGCAGTCAAGTAAAGGAGAAGGCTATCAAAAAACAGATTAAGAGCCCAAATAACATCTAAATAAACAACCAAACAGCTTCCCCCTTTAATGCTTCAGATTTCGTTAAAGATGCCTTTATTGAATTAAATTCTACTATTCTGTTTAGGAAAAAGTATAACGTAGATATAGGGCTGAAGTGTGTCACTTTCTGTAATCAAAAAATCAGAAATTTTAACTATTCCCTACAGATTTTGTCACTTTTTTTATGTTATTAAATTAGAAAAGGCATAGTCCCAATTGGAACTATGCCTTTTCTATGATGATATATTCATTAAAATTAGGAAGTGCTGCTTATCTTCTTCTATTTCGGTTTCTTAAGAAGGTAGGAATATCTAACGCCTCTTCCTGGGAGACGTTCGTATTTCGGACAGGCTCTTGCGGAATCTCTTCACGCTTTGGCTCTCTCTTTATATTATTAATTTGCGGTTTTGTTTGTCCAAATGAAGGACGGGTAACTTTTGGTTGTACCACTTCTTCACTAAATCCTGTTGCAATAACAGTTACAATGATTTCGTCTTTAAGGCTATCATTGATGACTGAACCGAAAATCATATTTACTTCTTGATCAGTAGCTGTTGCAACAATATCGGCAGCTTCTTGAACCTCATATAGACTCAAATTCGATCCACCTGTAATGTTCATTAACACACCCTGAGCACCATCAATTGATGTCTCTAACAACGGAGAATTAATGGCCTTTTTTGCAGCTTCAGTAGCTCGGTTTTCACCGGCTGCAACTCCGATACCCATTAAAGCAGATCCTTTATTAGACATGATTGTTTTCACATCTGCGAAATCCAGGTTAATTAACCCGGGTGTTGCAATTAAATCGGAAATACCTTGAACCCCTTGGCGAAGTACATTATCCGCTTCACGAAAGGCTTCAAGCATTGGAGTGCTTTTATCAACAATTTCAAGAAGACGGTCATTAGGTATAACAATAAGTGTATCAACAGCTTCCTTCATCGAACCAATACCACCGGATGCTTGATTCGAACGTTTTTTACCTTCAAACGTAAAAGGGCGAGTTACAACACCGACAGTCAATGCACCTAAATCACGTGCAATCTGCGCAATAACAGGAGCAGCACCGGTACCTGTTCCCCCGCCCATTCCTGCGGTAACAAACACCATATCTGCTCCACTTAATGCTGCTTCAATTTGTTCCTTACTCTCTTCAGCGGCTTTCTTTCCAACTTCAGGATTAGCACCGGCACCAAGCCCGCGAGTTAATTTTGCACCAATTTGCATTTTCACTTCTGCTTTAGAAAGATTTAATGCTTGGGCATCTGTATTCACAGCAATAAATTCTACCCCTTGCACGCCATGTTCAATCATCCGGTTTACAGCGTTATTACCCCCGCCGCCTACCCCGATTACTTTTATTGTTGCAAGAGAATCTAAATTTGTATCGAATTCTAACATGACAAATCCTCCTAATTCGTCGATTTTCCTTTTCGTATGCTTATTCGAAAAAGTAACCAAGGAATTTTTTTACTTTTGATGACATCTTTTCTTCCGGATGTTTTTCTGGTTTTGGTTTAAGTTGCTGTTGTTGTTGTTGTTGTTGCTGTTGTTGTTTTGGCATTCTTTTTTCAATTGGCTCGGAAACCGGTGCCGGAGCCACGGTTGTGCCACCTGGAAGTCTACTATTCTTGTAGGCATATTTTATTAAACCAACTGCTGTTGTATATTGAGGTTCTCTTACTCCAATATAGTCAGGAACGGCAATACGTACTCTATTCTGCAAAATCACCTGGGCAAGTTCTAAAACTCCTTGCATATTGGCAATTCCACCTGTTAGAACGTATCCCCCCGGCAGATCGCTCAGGCCTAATCGTTTCATCTCATTTACAATCAATTCAAAAATTTCTTCCATTCTCGCTTCAATAATATCAGAAATTTCAAGCTGATTAAATTGTTGATGCTGGTCGCTTCCTATTATCGGAACACTGAACACTTCCTCTTCAGATGCATCATCATAAAAAGCATGTCCATATCTTATTTTTATTCTTTCCGCATCCTCGGTAGAAGTGCGTAATCCAATTGAAAGATCTTTCGTAATATGTTCTCCCCCAACAGGAATCACACTTGTTGCCTTTAAATATCCTTGCTCGAATACGGCTAATGTTGTAGATCCACCGCCAAGATCGATAAGGGCGACGCCCAGATTTTTTTCGTCCTTTGATAATGCAAATGCACCGGCTGCAAGCGGCTGTAGTGTGATATCTAAAATATCAAGACCAGCCTTCTCAACACAGCGTAATGTGTTATGTAGGATGGTTTTAGAACCTGTTATGATGATTCCTTCCATTTCAAGACGGACACCTATCATCCCTCGAGGATCATTAATTTCATCTAAACCATCTACGATAAATTGTTTGGCGATAACACCAATAATTTCCCGTTCTGGTGGAATCGAAACGACTTGTGCCGCATCAATTACTCGTGCAACATCTTCATTTGTTATTTCTCTATTTTGGCTCGATACAGCTACAACACCATGACACGGTTGAAGCATCACATGATTGCCTGTAATTCCGACAATTACTTGTCGAATTTCCATACCAATCATTCTCTCTGCCTGCTCAATTGCCCTTTTAATTGAATGAACTGTTTCGTCTATATCTACGATTGATCCTTTTCGTAAACCTTCGGATTTCACATTGCCAACACCAATTATATTTAACGAGTCATTGACCATTTCACCAATGATAACTTTTACACTGGATGTACCGATGTCAAGACTAACATATATTTCATTGCTGTTCATTCTTTGGCACCTCCTTAGCATTCCTTTAAGTCGAACAACAATTCAATTTGTTCTTAAATAGATTTACATAGTTATATCTTATAAAATTATTCGTCACAACTATATGATTCCCTTTAAAAAAATCAATTTTTTTCTAATTTTTCTTTGTTTGTTGACCATTTTGTCAATAAAATTCGTCTAATGACCGCAATATTTTGAAATAAGCGGACACCAAATGCAAAAACGGCCGCTAAATATAAGTCTACACCAAGATGGACACCTAGAAAAGCTAAACTTGCTGCTAGTAAAATATTAAAGAAGAAACCTGATACGAATACTTTATCGTCATAGATATTTTGCAGGTGAGCCCTGATTCCTCCAAATAATGTATCGAAGGCCGCTAGAACAGCTATCGATAAATAATTGGAATATTCCTCAGGAATTCTAATGTCCGTAAGTAAACCAAGAATAATACCGACTATTAATCCCATTAACGGAAGCCACATTAGGAACTGCCTCCTTCATTTACTTTAAACGGTTCCATATAGCGGATCCGAATCGGATTTTCATATGCAGGAACCGTTATATTTGAATTGGGTGGCAGAGCTGTTAATCGCAAGTTTTCAATAAAAAATTCTTCTGTCGATTTTGAAACTTGCATACGATTATATAATTTTTCTGCGGTATTCATATTATCAACCACTACTCTGACTTCGACAGGTAAACTTTTTATTGAATGACCATCAATTTTAGTTTCTGAATTAATATCCCGTATTACGGTTGTATTGATAATTCTTTGCCCATCCACGGAAACGTACTTCGCTTCATACATATTCAATTCGTTCAATAACCTTTTTAATAGGTCAGGTGAAATGCCTTTTGTAATTGGAACACCTAATTGAATTTCCTCTTCCACCGGTGCAATTTTAAGAATAATACCCGGACCGGTAACATTAGTTGAACCGGCTTCAATTTTCAATTCCTCTAATGTCTTTCTTAGTGTCTCTTCTTTACTTTGCTTTCGTTTCGATTCATATGCCGAAAGTTTTTCTTCATTTGATCGAATTTCAGTCAGTAAATTGGACTGCACTTCTTTCTCCTTGAGCAATGCATCACGAAGCTGCCAAATATCTCTTGTATCACGTTCAACAGGTTTTTTAACTGTTTGAAACTGAATGGCTATCATGAAGCCGACCACAGTTGCAACCAGTGTGAAGCTTAAATTCTTTTTTTGCTTGTCCACTTTTTTCACCTAACCTTTTAAAATGACCTTTACGTGGACATGATTGGATCCGTAAATCAACTTCCGATAATCGGATTAAAAATAATTTCATCTTCTTTTTCAAGTGTAAATACAATATTATCATTTACCAGCTGATCCTTGACTCCACCCACAAGATTCAATGCAGATGAAAGAACGTCAGGATCCCCTATTGCGGTAATAATAAACGGTGCAGGATGCTGAACTCCATCTACTGTAATGACAGGTCCGTTGCAATTTATGTAGGAATGGCTCGTTAGCCTTTGACCATTGATCGCCACAGAAGCAGCGCCTGAAATATATAATTCATTTACCACTTTAAAAATATGAAACTCATGAACAATGTAATTATTAACATTAACTTCCTTCGGGTCATATGCTCCATCGGCTAACGTTATCTTGACCCCTTTTCCCTTAACCTTCACTTTTCCTAAAAACATTCGATATTTTTCGGCATCCTCCGCAAGGTTAAAAAAAACCTGTGCCTCTTTAGACAAGTCCTTTTCATTTTCAAGGACCTTAGCTTGTTTTTGATTTAATTCCTTCTGAAGGCTTCGATTGGTTTCCTCTTGAGAAATCAGCTGGTTTCTTAAATCAAGCGTCTTTTCATATTGTTTTCCTGAGAGTTTAGATTGTTCTTTTTGGTGTTGTTGTTTTGTCATATGATAGGAAAAAGCAATCATATAACCGAGAACAAGGCATACAAGGGATAAAATAACATGCTTACCCGTTACCTTTATCTTTTTCAACTTGCTTATCCTCCCCTTGCGTTTCATATGCCTTGAAAAATGAACCTACTTCTAAGTCAATAATCCCTTTTTTATTAGGATCTAACTGACTTATGATGGAAGGATAATTCACCATCTTTTCTGAAAAAGTTCTTAATGTAGCACTTACTTCAAAACCATCATTCATAAATAAGGAAATATGATATTCGTCGGTTTTTTTCGGAGTATAATGGATTTCAGATATGGAGTTTAGAATTTCATTTGGAAGTTTTCTAAGTCCTGTCACCATTTCATCTAGTGCTTCACCTTCTTTGAAATCAAAGAGGATGGGAAAATTACCTGGAATTTCATTTGTTTTCCGATCCTTTATAATCGTACCGTTTTCCATCACAGGAAAATACGCTTTTCCTTTTTCAAGATAAGCGATTCTATTATGTTCTTGCACTTGGATCATGATCGTGTTCGGCCAGTGAATTTTAACATTTGCCTTCTTTATTTCAGATAAGCTTGTTAATTTCATGGCAATGTCTTGCGTTTTTACCTTCCAAATATTTGTTTTATTCGAAAGTCCAGTTTTATTGAGTATTTCAGAAGTAGAATACATTTCATTACCCATGACAGTAATCTTCTTGACATGGCTTAATGGCGATTGTACATATGCAACAACTGCAATTAATGTAAAAAACAAAAACAGCATGAATATTAGTCTTCTGTTTGCTTTTCGCCGTCTTTGCTCCTTGAGCTTTGGAATACGATCCTCTAGAGCAACGATTTTACCTTTATCCATCCCTTTCCCTCCACATATCTTGCAGTTGCGCCAAAAGTACTACAAATGCTTGTCCGTAAAAAAACCGTAGTTTACTAGAGATTACCTCTAAAAGAGAAAACAACGGCACGAAAAATCATGCCGTCATTCTTTTTCTTTAACAATTTTTCCTATATATTATGTGTAATTATATCACAATATTTGTCATTCGCACGATTATTTCTTCATTATTTACGTCCAATAATTTCTACTTCTGTTTCCATTTTTATTTCATATAAATTGTAAATCGTGTCCTTTACAAATTGTATTAAAGAAAGGACGTCTCCTGCAGTGGCACTTCCGGCATTCACAATAAAATTACCGTGCATTTCCGAAATTTTTGCTCCACCAATACTGTGACCTTTCAAGCCGGCAATTTCAATTAGTTTTCCTGCATAATTGGGAAGCGGGTTGCGGAAAATACTTCCGGCACAAGGAAAATTCCAAGGCTGGGTGTCTTTTCGGTAATCCTTGTTTTTTTGCATTTGTGATACTATGGCCGCTTTATCCCCCTTACTGAGGATAAAAACTGCTTCTACAACAATTCCCGGGCGTTTTTTTTGCAGAACTGAGGTTCTGTAAGTGAACTCCATCTCTTCTTTTGAGAGCCATTCCATTGTCCCATCTTCAAATAAAACATGGGCTTTTTTTAAAATATTGCTGATGTCTGATCCATGGGCGCCTGCATTCATATAAACAGCCCCCCCTACAGAACCGGGGATTCCACTGGCAAATTCTAGTCCGGTATATCCTTTTTTACTTATCAGTGTGGCAAGGCTGACAAGAGAATGACCCCCGCCCACCGTTAGCTCATTTTCGTTAATGGCCATTTGGTCTAATCCGGATCCCAGCTTAATGACCACACCTTCAATTCCTTGGTCAGAAACTAAAAGATTGGACCCTCTGCCAATTGCTCGCCACTGTAAGTGATGGTTGCTGACCACCTCCATTACCTTTTTTAAATTATCAACTGATGAAGGTTCAATAAATATATCAGCAGGTCCGCCAATCTTGATTGTGGTGTGATTGGCAAGAGGTTCATTTTTTTTTACTTTCCCAATATTTAGATCTTGTAATTCTTTTATTATACCGTCCATTTATACCACCCTATCTTTCTAAAAACGACGTTTAGTTCAGTTTATGCCAAAAGTCCAAATGGGCTACTTTTGATTTCCTTTTACGAGTTGTTTCATTAAATCGTAAAGTCTTCCTGCCGAATCCGGGACCCCCAGTTTTTTCGCCTTCATTTTCATTACTTTTAAATGCTCATTATTTAACAAAATTCGGTCAATGTGTTGGACAAGACTTTTATTATTTAAATCTTTTTCCATAAGTAATTCCGCAGCTCCATTGTCACTAAGTGATCTCGCATTTTTTTCTTGGTGGTTATTTGTAACGTACGGACTTGGAACGAGAATACTTGGAATCCCAAGTGAGGTAATTTCCGCCAAGGTGGTAGCTCCTGCCCTGGAGACAACTAAATCAATACCAGCGAGCACTTCAGGCATGTTATGAACAAATGGCTTTATTATAACATTTTTCGGATTCCCGACTAATTCCACTTCTTTTTTTACCGTTTCAAAATGTACATCACCGGTAATATATAATACCTGGTATGGTTTCCCGCTTAATTCAGACAATGATTTTACAACCGCTTCATTAATGGGTCGTGCTCCTCTGCTTCCGCCAAAGATCAATACTGCCGGCATTGTTGTGCTTAATCCGGCTGAAAGACGGCCACGGATGCCATCCTTTCCAATAACCTCTGAAGCGCGCGGATTTCCGGTAAATACGACTTTATCGCCTGGAAAATAATCTTTCGCTTCTTCAAAACAAACAGCAATTTTTTGTACGTAGCGACTTAAAAATTTATTGGTCAAGCCGGGAACACTGTTTTGTTCATGTATAATCGTAGGAATTTGAAGTTTGGCTGCAGCATAAACAACAGGGCCGCAAACATATCCGCCGGTACCAATCACGATGTCCGGTTTGAATTCTTTTAATAATCTTTTACTATCCTTTGCACCCTTTAGAAAGCGAAAAATAGTTTTAATGTTCTCAAATGAAAGCTTTCTTTTAAACCCTGTTATATGGATCGCCTTAAAAGGAATGTTCTCACGCGGTACGATTGTACTTTCCAAACCGTTTTTTGTTCCTATGTATAGAAATTCTGCATCCTTTGTCTCTTTTTGAATTTCTCTTATGAGTGCAAGAGCCGGATAAATATGCCCGCCGGTCCCTCCGCCACTTATTACGATTTTCATGTTTCCACCCCTATATTTTTTAACACCTAATTGCTTACCCTATCTTACTATAAAACCTATGGCAAAAAAGCCAATGAAAAAAGAATGTTACCTAATTGTAAAGAAACATAGTATGTTAGCTATATATGTTTAAATTTATTATACAAGTAAAACAAAAAGAACCCTGCCTCGTAAACAGGGTGTATTTCAGTATCTTGCATAGCGGCTAATATTGAGGAGAACACCAATAGCCATCAGCATTAACGTCAAGGATGAACCTCCGTAGCTTAAGAATGGCAGTGTAATTCCCGTAACCGGCATCAGCCCTGTTACTACGCCTATATTGATCATAACCTGTATTGCCACCATCGCAATTATCCCAACCGCGAGAAAGCTGCCATATAAATCAGGAGCACCAAGAGCAATACGAATTCCACGCCATAACAAAAGTGCAAATAATATCAGGATAAACGATCCGCCGATAAAGCCAAGCTCCTCAGAAAGAATTGCAAAGATAAAATCTGTTTGCGGCTCAGGCAGGTAGAAAAACTTTTGTCTGCTTTCACCAAGTCCAAGTCCGAACAAACCGCCCGGTCCAATTGCATAAAGCGACTGAATAATTTGAAAACCGCTTCCCAGCGGATCTGACCATGGGTCAAGAAAGGAAGTAATCCTCTTTATACGATATGGAGCTGAAGCAATTAATCCGACAAAGCCGGCTACTCCTAATAACCCAAGAAAAGCAAAATGACCGATTCGGGCACCTGCTACAAAAATCATGACGACGCAGGTCCCGATCATTACTGTACCTGTTCCAAGATCGGGCTGCAGCATGATCATGGCAAAGGCTGTGAAGGCGAGGCCAAGAGAAGGGATAAGTCCTTTTCTGAAGGAAGTAATTAATTTTTGCCGTTCTGAAAGATATTTTGCCAAAAATGCGATCATGGCCAGTTTCATAAACTCAGATGGCTGGATGGAAAAGGCACCCACCCCAATCCAACTTCTGGAACCGTTTCGAACATTACCGATTCCCGGGATTAGAACAAGAACTAATAATACAAAGCAAACTATGAGAATTGTTTTGGCCCAAGTTCTCCATGTCCAGTAGTTAATATTCATAATAAAAAACATGGCAGCAATTCCAACCCCTGCAAAAAGAGTTTGCCTTTTTGCGAAGAAGAAAGAATCATGGAATTTATATTCGGCCCATATTGCACTTGCACTATACACCATTATGAGACCAACTGCCAGCAACGTAAAAGTAACAATCATTAAAATAAAATCAGGGGTTGTTCTCTTTGTCGGCACCACACACACCTCATGCTACAGTTTTAGGGCAAGTAGTACCACGAAGGAGAAACCTAAGTAGGACAAGCCCTTACTTAAGCTTATGCACCGCTTCGATAAAAATGTCTCCCCTGACTTCAAAAGTTTTATATTGATCCCAGCTCGCACATGCAGGAGATAACAAAATAATTTCGCCTGATTCAGAATATTCAAAAGCCACAGGCACTGCCTTTTCAACATTATCGACACGCTTAATTATTTTTATTCCTGCCTCTTTTCCAATCCGCTCAATTTTTGGTGCAGTTTGGCCAAATGTAATTAATGCCTTAACATATTTCAAGTAAGGGATTAGTTCATCAAATTCATTGCCTCGATCCAGACCGCCTGCCAATAAAATCACAGGTACCTGAAAAGCAGCCAATGCATTTACAGTTGCCAATATATTTGTAGCTTTCGAATCATTATAAAATTTCCTTCCGGCAATTTCGGTAACAAATTGCAGGCGATGTTTTACTCCGCTAAAAGTGCGTAATACCTCTTGGATTGCTGAATTTTCCACCCCTGAAAGCTTTGCTGCAGCCATTGATGATAAAATGTTTTCAAGATTGTGTACCCCTGGTAGAGCAATTTCCCCCACCCTCATAACCTTTTCTCCATTAAAACAAATCCACTCATTCTCAATATAGGCTCCATTCGTTAACACCTTTTTTGTAGAAAATGGAATAATTACAGCATTGGAATGATTGGCAATTTCTAATGTATCATCCTGGTCGGCATTGACAATTAAATATTCATATTGGCTTTGGTTTTTCGTAATATTTGCTTTCGCATTTATATATTCTTTTCTTGTTCCATGATAATCCAAATGAGCATCATATAGATTGGTAATAATCGCAATTTTAGGATTGAATGTTTCGATCCCCATTAGCTGAAAAGAAGACAATTCAATGACAATCGTATTTTCATTCGTTGCTTTCTGTGCTACCCCTGATGCCACTGTTCCAATATTTCCCGCAATTAAGGGCTGCTTATTTCCTTCATTTAGCATCTCAAAAACAAGAGTAGTTGTCGTTGTTTTTCCATTCGTGCCTGTTATCGCAATAAATGGAGCTTCCGAGATTTCATATGCGAGCTCGACCTCTGTGATCACAGGTATTCCTTTTTCAATTGCTCCCTCAATCAATGGATTGTTGTAGGGAATTCCCGGGTTCTTCACGATTAGTTCAAAGCCTTCATCAAGAAGGTCGATAGGATGCTCGCCACAAATCACTTTTATTCCTTGTGCTAATAACCCTTGTGCCTCGGGATTTTCTGATAGTGGCTTTTTATCATTAACGGTTACAAATGCACCCAGCTTATGTAGCAGTCCTGCTGCTGTTACGCCGCTTTTTGCCAAGCCAAGGACAAGTATTTTTTTATGAAGATAGGATTCAATCTGTTTCAATTACAACCACACCTCGATATAGATTCCAAGAATCGCAAATAGTAGACCAACACTCCAAAACGTGACGACAACTCTCCATTCCGACCAGCCAACTAATTCATAGTGATGATGCAATGGGCTCATACGGAATATTCGTTTACCTGTCGTTTTAAAGGAAGCAACCTGCAAAATGACCGATAAGGTTTCAATAACAAACACTCCACCAATAATTATAAGCAATATTTCCAGTTTTGTTAAAATGGCAATGGTTGCAATTGCACCACCAAGTGCAAGCGAGCCGGTATCACCCATAAAAACCTTTGCAGGATGTGCGTTAAAAACTAAAAATCCCAGAACTGCTCCAACTACTGCTACGGAGAAAATGGCAATTTCAACTTGCGATTGGTTCCAAGCGAGAACTGCGTATGCGCCAAAAGCAATGGCTGCTGTTCCTGATACTAAACCGTCCAACCCATCCGTTAAGTTAACAGCATTGGAAAAACCAACAAGCCAGAAAATAATGAAAAACACAAAAAACCAGCCTAAATCAATAGAATATCCACCAAAAGGTAGGCTTACTTCCGTAGGATAACCATTTTGTTTATAAATCAAATAAAAAATAACGGAAATAATGATTTGACCTAAAAGCTTTTGTTTTGATGTTAAACCTAAATTTCTTTTTAATGCAACTTTAATAAAATCATCTAAGAAACCAAGAAGTCCAAATCCAATGGTAACAAGAAGAAGTAAATATGTTTTCACTGTTGGTTCCGAAAATTTCCCTGTCATAACAAGTGTTGTAATAATAATCGAAAAAAGAATCATGATTCCGCCCATAGTTGGGGTTCCTGATTTCTTTTGGTGGGATTTAGGACCTTCTTCGCGAATACTTTGTCCAAATTTCAACCTTCTTAAGAAGGGAATAAATATCGGAGAAAGCAATACCGAAATAAGGAAAGCCATTATAATTGTGAAAAAGATAACTTGCTCCAGCATATTATCCCCTCCTATCCTGAAGAATATCTTTGTTATCAACTGCTGCTCTTTTCAGCATCACAGCTATATCATATGTTTGATTATTTTTGTTAAGAAGTTTTTTGTTTAAAAAATCAAATTTAGTAATATCCATTATCTTTTCTGTTTCTCCGTCTAATTTTTCTAAATAAAACTGCAACAGTTTTCTTAATGCTTCAGCAGGGTCTTCTGTAAAGAAAACAGGGAATGGACCGGGAGTATATTGCGGCAGGGTTTCAGATTTATCCCATATCGCAGCAATCGCACCATTAGCAATGGCTTCAGAAAGCTCACCGGATTCCTTATTTAATGGAATGAAAATTCCTTTTGGCTGCATGGCCTTTGAATGGTCTGTTACAGTATAAAACAAAAGGTTGGGCTCGTTTGCTCCCCTTCTATCGGCAAACAAATTTGCTAAGTCTTTAAAAGCTAAATACATACTATCTCCCCTCAATTGCTTCACGCGCAACAAGCCGGTCATCAAAATCGTGAACCTGACTGCCGATTATCTGATATGTTTCATGTCCTTTTCCTGCAATTAAAATCACATCGCCGGTCGATGCCTGATTAATTGTCTTAACAATCGCTTCTTTTCGATCAGGAATGACTATATATTTTTCTCCCGCTACTCCTGCTTCCATTTCCTTCAATATCGCTATCGGATCTTCACTTCTTGGATTATCCGAGGTGAAAATAGGGTCTGTAGAATAACGGCAAGCTATTTGTGCCATTATTGGCCGCTTTGTACGATCGCGATCTCCCCCGCAGCCAACTAATACGAACACCCTTTCCTTGGCGAAATGCTGAATCGTCTTTAATACATTTTCGAGACTATCAGGTGTATGTGCATAATCAACAATGACGGTGAAATCCTGACCTGCATTGACAAGTTCAAATCGGCCTGCTACTCCTTCAATACTTTCAATAGATTGAATGATTTCATGAATCGGAATACCTGAAACGAATGCAGCAGATAAACTTGCAAGAACGTTGTAAACACTGAATTTCCCTATAAACTGAATACTCATTGAAAATTGATTTCCTTGAATCGACAAATTAAAGGTTGTTCCGCCCGCTGTCATTTTAATATTAGTTGCGCGAATATCCGCATCATTGTCTATACCGTATGTAACAACATGCGCAGCAGTTGATTTTTGATACATTACCGAAGAAGGATCATCTGCATTCAATATAGCGAATTTTGGTTTATGAGAATCAAAGGTATTTCCAAGCTGTGCAAATAATAAGCTCTTGGCACGTTTATATTCATCCATTGTTTCGTGATAATCAAGGTGATCCTGTGTTAGATTTGTAAATACTGCAACATCATAATCACACCCGTGAACTCTACCCATATCTAAGGCATGCGAAGAAACCTCCATGACAGCTGAATCGACACCCTCTTCGACCATCTGACAAAAGGTTTTTTGAAGTGTTAAGCTTTCCGGAGTTGTGTTTTTTGTTTCAAAAGTTTTATCGCCAATTTTTGTATACATCGTTCCAATCATACCTGTTTTTTTCCCAGCATCAGAAAAAATCTTTTCGATAAGATGGCTTGTTGTTGTTTTCCCGTTTGTCCCCGTAATCCCAATTAAATGTATTTGTTTAGTCGGCTGACCATAAAAAGCATCGGCTAGTACAGCCATTGCCCTTGCTGTATCCTTCACAATCATGACAGGTACAGCAACAGGCAGCGGATGTTCAGCAAGGATTGCCGATGCCCCTTTTTCCACAGCAGATTGAGCATAATCGTGGCCGTCTACGGTATACCCTTTAATACAAATAAATAAGCTCCCTTTTTGCACCTTCCGATTATCATTTTCAATTGATGTAATTTCCGGATTTTCTCCCTTATAAGGAATTAATGGATGCAAATGTTTAAGTAGCTCCTGTAACTTCATTTTCCTCAAATCCTCTCGTGACAAGCAAATCACTATTCCAGCATTTACAATTTTATTGTCTTTTTCAAAAAGTATCACTTTATTTTACATGAAAATAAATTATTTTGCCATGATACCATTGTATTGTAATGAAAAAATAGGCGGCGGAAAATATTCCGGCCGCCTTAATTTTAAAATATAGGATCTGTTAAACTTACCTGTTGATTTCCGCTACAGGCACTCGCTTTTCTGATTTAATCGCCTTTACTAAAATATAGCCTGATGGTTGATCCTTCTTTTACTTTTGCCCCCGCTTCAGGAGACTGCCTTACGACAACATCCCCTTCTCCGCTTGCGTCAATTTTCAAGTTTAGCAGCTGTTCCGTTATTTCAGCTTTTGTTAAACCTGTTAAATCCGGCAATGTAACTAATGGAATGTCATCCCAAGCCTTTTTCTTTTCGATTTGATCCTTTCGCGGAGGAACACCCATGGACGTCAACCCATCCTTCATGATAGCTCCGACGATTGGCGCAGTAACTGTTCCCCCAAACGCCAATGTACCTTTTGGATTATCAACAGCAACATACACAACAAGCTGAGGGTCATCTGCGGGAGCAAATCCAACAAATGAAACAATGTAGTTATTTTCCAAATAGTGTCCGTTTTGTGCTTTTTGAGCTGTTCCTGTTTTTCCGCCTATACGATAGCCATCAACAAACGCTCTTCCCCCTGTACCTTGAGCTACAACACTCTCAAGAGCATAACGGATTTCTTTTGATGTTTTTTCTGATATGACTCGCCTTTTTTCAACCGGAGAGTTCCTCATCACAACATCCTTTGTAACAGGGTCAATTAACTCTTTGGCAATATAGGGCTTATACAAAATACCGCCATTAATTGCAGCCGAAACAGCGGTAACCTGTTGAATAGGGGTAACAGACACGCCTTGACCAAAAGCAGTCGTTGCCAGCTCGACCGGTCCAACCCGGTTAAGGTTAAATAAAATTCCTGTACCTTCCCCCTGTAAATCGATTCCAGTTTTTTGCCCAAAACCGAAATTTTTAATATATTTAAACAAAGTATCTTTACCGAGTCGATTGCCTAATTCAACAAAACCGGGGTTACAGGAATTCTGGACAACCTGTAAAAATGTTTCGCTTCCATGTCCGCCACGCTTCCAGCATTTTAATCTGGCACCTGCAACCTCAACAGAGCCAGGGTCATAAAAGTGATCTTCAAAGTTAACCTTACCTTCTTCCAGCGCCGCTGCAAGTGTGATTATTTTAAAGGTAGAACCCGGTTCATAGGTTGACCATACCGGAAGATTCCGGTTATAGACCTCTTGTGGGACATTACGAAAATTATCAGGGTCAAATGTTGGCCGGCTTGACATCGCTAATATTTCACCGGTATTAGGCTTCATCGCTATTGCAACCATACCGTCCGGATGGTATTTGGCTTCTGCAATGTCCAGCTCCCTTTCAACTACCGTTTGGATTTTCGTATCAATAGTTAATTTTAAATCGAGACCGTTGACAGGTTTTTCGAAGTCATCGGGCATTTCATTCATCCGCTCGCCTTTGGCAGTAGCATAGAATTTAACGGATCCCCGTTTACCGCTAAGCTCTTTATCATAGTATTTTTCTAATCCCATTAAGCCTTGGTTGTCCACTCCGGTAAATCCCAAAACATGAGAGAGATAACTTCCGAACGGATAACTTCTTTTTGAATCTTCTCCTATATATACCCCTTCTAGCCCTATGGCTCTAATTTCTTTTGCCTTTTCATGGGAAATTTTTCTACCTTCCTTAATTCGAACTATCGATTCACCTTGGGTTATTTCTTTATACGCCTTTTCTTTTGACATATTTAAAACAGATGCCAATTTTTCCGCAGTTGTAGCAGGATCTTTTATTTGCCTTGGAATAACATAGACTGTTGGAGCACTTATATTTGTTGCTAATGCTACTCCATTTCGGTCAACGATCTCCCCTCGCTCGGGTTCAAAAGGAATATTTCGGCTCCAAGAACCTTTTGCTTTATCAGTTAACATATCCCCTAGAAAAAACTGTACATATCCAAGGCGGACATCAATAATCAGGAAGGTCAAAATTCCCACGAAAAGGGCAATCATTAATCGTTTACGAACAGTGACATTTGAAACACGCATAGTATGAACGAGCCTCCTTTAACCTGGTCCGTTCATTTATATGCTTGTACTTATTTGAATAGAACGCTGTTTGGACGGGTTGTAGTTACAAAAATCCTTTTTTAATTCTGTGTCTTATCACCTTGATTTCCGCCATTTTGCTTTCCCGATGAATCGTTTCCTGTCGTATCCGGGTTTGTGGCAGCCTCATTTTTCAACTGTTCTTCAGGAGTAACCAAATCGACAGTTAGGATATCTCCTTTGTGTATTGGAGCCCCTGATTTCATATTTTGATTAACGACATAACCGTTTCCGGAAGTAGTTAATTTTAAGCCAGTCAATTTTGCCACTTTCATCACATCTCGAAGCGACCAGCCGGTCATATCGGGTACTGTAATATCACCATCCGTTTGGATAATTACTTTTTCCCCCTCAATGATCGTTGAACCCGACTTCGGAAGTTGTCCTGTAATTTTTGTCCCTTTACCAAGAACAACCGTTTCAATGCCTTGCTGTTTAAAACTGTTTACAGTTTGATTCACGGATTGTCCATTTAGATCAGGCAGTTGATTTGCCACTGCTTTTTCCTGTTTAGAAGGTTGAATATTTAAATATTGCAAGCTATTTTTCATAACCGGGTCAAATATCTCTGAAACCGGAATTGAACCCTTTGTATAGTCATCGATTTCAGGTTGTTGAACTGCAACATAGACTATTAGCTTAGGATCATCCTTAGGTGCCATTCCTAAAAACGAAAAGACATAATTGGACGGTCCTGTTAAATATCCCCCTTTTGGATCGGGAATTTGTGCAGTTCCCGTTTTCCCGGCAACGCTGTACCCTTCTATTTTGTAACGGCTTCCTGTACCCTTCGGGGAAGTTATTACCGTTTCGAGAATATCACGGACCTTTTTTGCCGTTTCAGCAGAGATTGGTGTTCCCACAACCTCCGGTGTTGTTTGCTTAATGGTAGCACCGGTGTCATGATCGACAATCTTATCTACGACATGGGGTTTCATCATTTTCCCATCATTCGCAACCGCTGTAGCCGCCTGGATTTGTTCAATTGGGGTAATGGCTGTTCCTTGGCCGAAGGCTGTATCAGCCTTCTCGATCGGATATTGATAGAGTATCTTTCCGGCAGCTTCATTTGGGAGTTCAATGCCTGTAGGCTTATCAAAGCCAAACTTTGTTAAATACTCTCTGAATCGCTCAAAACCTAGTTTTTCATTAGCAAGTCTTGCAAATCCAACATTGGAAGATCGTTGGACACCTTCTAGAAATGTAATCTGCCCCCATCCATTTTTATTCCAATCATAGACGGGCGGACTTTTCGGGGTAACTAAATATTTACCGGATGGGTAAGTTTCATTCGGATTAAACACGTTTTCCTGTACCGCTGCCGAAAGTGTAAATACCTTCATGGTAGATCCCGGTTCAAAGGAGGTTTCAACAGCTAGATTTTGCCAACTATTTTCAATACCCTTTTTTGTTTTCGGTTCAAAAGTAGGTCTTTGTGCCATACCTAAAATTTCGCCCGTTTTCGGGTCGGCGACAATCGCAATCATTTTTTTCGGCTTATATTCCTGATCCACTTTATTCATCGCATCTTCAATAAATGTTTGGATTTTTTTATCAATACTTAAATATACATCGTTACCGTCTTTTGCAGGTGTGACTTTTTGTTTTCCATCTGGAAGCAAATAACCCCACAAATCACTTTGATAGTCAATTTTGCCATCTTTTCCTGTTAACTCTTTGTTAAGGGATTGCTCTATCCCCATTTTCCCAACCGTTTTATAGCTGAGATCTTTTTGTTCAACAGGGTCTACATACCCGACCAAATGGGAGGCAAAAATGCCATTCGGATAGAATCGTGTTGAATCGCGGATAAACGTTATCCCGGGAAGGTGCAGTTTTTCAATTTTTTCCTTTGTATCACTGGAAATATCTTTCCCTGCCTTTCCAAATTCAACTTGAAAAAGTCCTTTTTTAGTTAGAAGGCTATAAATCTTGGATTCACTCAAATTAATGTATTTTGCCAATTCATTTGCAGTTTTAGCCGGATCAAAAACATGCATTGGTTTTTTGGGATTCGTTGTCATTTTCTTACTTAGGATTGCGACAAGATTATAAGCAGCGGTATCTTCTGCGACAACCTCGCCATTCCGATCATAGATATTACCTCTTTGTGCAACTAGGGTACCTTCTCTTTTGTATTTTTGTGCGGCTTTGGCAGCAAGCGGCTGCCCGCCTACCTCACCGGTGAATTCAATAGAGAAATACCTAAAAAGAACTATAAAAAAGAGCAGGCCGAATATTACAAATAATATCGCTGCTCCGAGATTAATATTTGGCTGTTTCTTATTCATTTTCCTGGCACAACCTTGACATTATTTTCATTTACTTCAAGACCCATTTTCTTAGCCTTATCCCAAATACGCTGGTAGTTGCTAAGGTCGCTCACTTTAACCTGAAGGTCGTTATTTACCCTTTGCTGATCCTTAATCGAGTTTTGCGTTTCCTGAATACTTTTGTTTACCTGATAAATTTCAGCTTGATTTGAAATAATATTGACAGCTCCGAAACAAACTAATCCGGCAAACACTAAACCAATTACTTTCTCCCCTGGAGTTAGCCAGTACTTTTTGGCCGTTTCTATCCTCACATTTAGATTTGTCAGTTCCGTCTGTTGTTGCTGTTGCTGTTGCTGTTCCTGAAATTTCCTGGCAAGATTACTCATTCTTTCCCCTCCAAATAATGTTTTTTATAGTTTTTCTGCAATACGAAGCTTTGCAGATCGGGCACGGTTATTTTGTTCTAACTCTTCTTCGGATGGAAGAATCGGTTTACGGGAGACTAGCTTTAATATTGGTTTATACTCATCAGGAATAATCGGTAAACCCGGGGGCAAATCAGGTGTTCCACTTGCCTTTTTAAAGGCTGCTTTACAAATACGATCCTCTAAAGAGTGAAATGTAATTACGCTAATTCTACCGCTTGGATTTAACAGTTCAATCGCTTGATTTAAGGACTGCTCAAAAACCGATAATTCATCATTGACAGCAATTCTGACGGCTTGGAAAATTCGTTTGGCAGGATGTCCACCTTTTCTGCGAGCCGGTGCGGGAATTGCTTCCTTAATCAAATCGACAAGCTCAGCAGTGGTTTCAATTGGTTTGGATTCGCGAGCCGCTTCAATTTTTCGGGCAATTTGTTTAGAGAACTTTTCCTCTCCATAGCGAAAAAAAATACGGACTAAATCTTCATAAGACCAATGATTGATGACATCATACGCTGAAACAGGCGCATCATTATCCATCCTCATATCTAATGGTGCATCATGGTGGTAGCTAAAGCCTCTTTCCGGAGTATCCAATTGCGGCGATGAAACACCGAGGTCATAAAGGACTCCATCAACTTTATCAATTCCCAGATTCTCAAGTTCTTCTTTTAAATATAAAAAGTTGCTTTTAACAATTGTCAGTTTTTCTTGATGGGCGGATAGTTTCTCTTTTGCATGAGCGATAGCTGTTTCGTCTTGATCGAAGGCAATTAATTTTCCCTTTTCACTTAGTTTTGAGAGAATGACCGAACTATGTCCGGCACCGCCCAATGTACAATCAACATAAATACCATCAGGCTTAATATTTAATCCCTCTACAGCTTCCTTTAACAAAACCGTTGTATGTTCAAACATGTTGCCACCTCTTTCCAATCGAACGATATATATTAGAGTATTATTTTAAAATAACTTCTCCATTATATATCAAACCCAATCATATTTTCTGCAATTTCGGCAAAAGATTCTTCAGACTGTGTAAAATAGTCTTCCCAAATCTGTTTACTCCAAATTTCAATTCGATTGGAAACACCCAAAATCACACATTCTTTTTCCAACTTGGCATATTGAAGCAATGGAGTCGGTATATTGATTCTCCCCTGTTTATCCAGTTCACTTTCGGTTGCACCGGAAAAGAAGAATCTAGTAAAAGCACGGGCATCTTTTTTTGTCAGAGGCAGACCTTTTAATTTCTCTTCTATAAGTCTCCACTCTGATAATGGGTAACCAAACAAACATTGATCCAAGCCGCGAGTAATAATAAACATTTCACCAAGATCGTCGCGGAATTTGGAGGGCACTATCAATCGGCCTTTAATATCAATGCTATGATGGTATTCGCCCATAAACATACCCAATACCCCCACTTTCTTTAATTAATGTACCACATTCCCCCACTTTCCTCCACCTATTTTCATACAATTCGTGTCTAAATTGTGAAAATCCTTTTTTAACCAAATATTTTTATAAAAAAAAGAAACCTCACATCGAAAGTGAAGTTTCTCTATATTTTTACAACCTTATGGCGTCCATCAAATTCATAGCTTAATTCCATTAAATCATGAATTAAACTTAGACTATACTGATTTAAATAATAAAATACATTCCACATTCTTTCCTGAGGGAAACCATCAGGCCTTAATGAAAGGTCGACACGGGCATATTTAGTAAGAATAACATTATGTTTTTTCTTCACTGCTTCTTCTAGTTTGGTTTCCATAAATCCAATTTCTTTTAGTAAGTAATTTTCATTTTTCTTTAAAAGCGGCAGCAGCCCCATATCCAGCTGAGCTGTTTTTGCCTCTATATGCTGATACTGCTTTAATAATTGTTCTTTAGCAGCAGCAAACAAATCGTTTACTTCCTTGTCTTTAATGGATTCTAGAAATTTTTCTCTTTCCGCATTTGTTCCACTACTTAACACTTCCGGTAAATTTAAATGTAACTCAAGCAGGTCTGTTTCAACTGAACGGTCAAGCAAAGTTATATTCAAACGAGGGACAATAGGAGGCATTTTTATATTAAAATGCTCAAATACAAGCTTAAGTTCAGCCCAATAGGCGATTTCACCGGGTCCTGCAATAAAGGCAAGGGTAGGAAAGAGCCATTCCTGCATCAATGGTCGTGTTACCACATTATTGCTTAATTTTGCGGGATCGCTGTTTGCTATTTCCACTAATTCTTCTTTAGAAAAAGAAACTACGCCACTTTTCCCCACAAACCGATCATTTGACCGATCATACTCCAGCAAAATTCTTTCATTAAGCCTTTGATCGTAATAAAACAAGTTTGCTGCTTGGTCTCCTGCTTCAATCGTTAATGGGAAACCTGCGTTACTTATTGCTCTTTGTTGTTCATGCAGCGAAAAAGTAATGGAATCATGGTGATGAATTTGTTCTGTTAATAAATCTTTTTGAAGATAACGGAAACGACTGTTTCCTGAATCAACAATTAACAGTCCATAATCTTTAAAGAGCTCCATAATAATATGGGCAAAGAAATCAACAAAAGTTACCGATTTTTCCAATAGCTCTTCTGCAAATTCCAGCAGCAAATTCGTGTGATCCGTCTCACCAAAATTCTTAATAACATTTTGTACCCATAAAAGGCAAGCTTCCTTGTTCAGATGGATATCCGATACCATTTTCTTCTGAAGAACTTTATCAGGATAAATCCATTTATCGACTTTTTCTTCAATTGGAACAAAAACATGATTTACTTCCTGGAAATCATGATCTTCTCCTGCAATCCAAAAAACCGGGACAACCGGTACACCAAGCTGCCGTTCTTTTTGTTCTGCTAATTTGATAATCGAGATAACTTTATGTATCGAGTAAAGTGGTCCGGTAAGGATTCCTGCTTGTTGCCCACCGATGACAACGACGCTATTTTTTTTTCTTAATTTTTGGATTGAATCTTGAACAGCCTTTGATGATGGGTAGTTTTTCATAAATTCTTCAATATGAAATGCAACCTCTTCACGTGGAAACGATCGATTAGTTAACTCAGCTAATCTTTTCCGTTCTTCCGTTATTTCATTATAACGGTAATGGAAAAATGGCCGGATGGTAGGAGATTGTTCCAAATAATTTGAAGCAAAACGATTCGTTGCCGGTAAAGAGAGATTTAAAATCTCCATTTATTGTACTTCCTTTCTGATCATCCATATTCATTCTTTACAAAGTATAGCATTAACCACCACTTATGAAAAAAAACTTTGCTTACAAATGACAATATTCATTAAACTCTTTTCTTAATCTCTTTTCCTTTTATCAAATAATAAAAGTTTTCTACTTGTGGTGCCTTTTTTTCCTGATCGATTGCTTCTTCTAATAAAAAGCCTAAAATCGCATCTACCTCTGTATCTCTCCCCGCTTCAATATCTTTTAACATTGAGGAACGATTATCCTCCGTATTTTGGCAAATTTCAATAATTTGTCGGAGGTGCAACTCACGATCTTCCAAGTTTAAAATATAGGAAACTTCAGCAAATAGATTTTTTAAGACTTTAAGGTAAAACTGATTTTTTATCAGTTCACCGTTTTTCACTTGAAGCATTGCCGTTAAGGGATTAATCACCGCATTTACAATCAATTTATTTACTAATAATTTATAATAATCCTCACAAAAAACAAATGGAAAATCCGAAGAAACTGCCCCGGTAAATTCACGGAGGACAGCTGAATCTCCTTTATAAACTGCAACATTCGTTTTACCTTCCCCATTATGGCTTACGGTAAAGGCATTCTCTTTGTATGCCCCATGCTCAACAGACCCGATATAAAGATTATTTACCGGTAATTTTTCAAGAAGCTTTAAATGACCCATCCCATTTTGTAAAAATAAAAGGCTTTTAGGAGGTGGTTCTACTTCTTTTATTTTTTCAATAACCGCCTCTAGCTGATACTGTTTCACCGTAATTATCGTTAAATCTTCCTTACCATGCCATTCAGAAATCGGTAAAGCCTTTACCATAGTCTTAGTTTGAGTTGAATCTTTCTTTAGTACCAGACCGTAATCATTAATCTCCATCGCCTGTTCATTTGTTCGTGTATAAATCATTACAGGAAAAAAACTACTTATATAGGAGGCAAATAATAACCCGATAGAACCCGCACCAATGATTCCAATTTCCATGAAAATCCCTCATTTTTCGTCTTATAACCAATATTTTATCAAAAGCTGTCGCTATTTTACATTTTCAAATAGAAGAGGCTGACTTTTAAGTCAGCCTTTGTAGCATTAAACCGGATAGACAGGATGTTTACGAACACTAAAGGTTACCTCTTTTGTTTCATAGTAAGCAAAACGCTGACTTAACACGGTTCTTAATTCTGATGGAGCAACAATTTCATCAACAATAAGCTCCGATGCCAGCTTATAAATATCAATATGCTCTTTATATTCCTGATGTTTTGATTGAACAAAAGCAATTCGTTCTTTCGGATCTTCAATTTCATTAATCTTGTTTGAATATACAGCATTTACAGCCGCTTCCGGACCCATTACGGCAATTTGAGCTGTAGGTAAGGCAATACAGCAATCCGGTTCGAAGGCCGGACCCGCCATAGCATAAAGACCGGCGCCATATGCTTTCCTGACAACGACGGATATTTTCGGCACTGTTGCTGAACTCATCGCTGCAATCAATTTCGCGCCATGGCGAATGATTCCGGCACGTTCAACTTTGGTGCCAATCATAAAGCCCGGAACATCAGCTAGGAACAATAAAGGAATATGAAAAGCATCGCAAAGCTGGATAAATTTTGCCCCTTTATCAGCAGAATCAACAAAAAGGACACCACCTTTCGCTTTTGGCTGATTGGCGATAATTCCAACTGCTCTTCCATCAATTCTAGCAAACCCGGTAATTAATTCGGTTGCAAACAGCTTTTTAACCTCGTAAAAACTGCCTTCATCAATTAAGGTATTAATACATTCATACATATCGAATGGAGCATTTTGATTTTCAGGGATAATCGCTTCAAGTTCACGCCCTTTTACCGGAGCAATCCCATTCAACAATTTTGTTTTTTCTTTAAAACTAGCAGGGAAATAACTAATATATTTCTTTGCAGATTCAATGGCTTCTTCCTCACTAAAGCTGAGAACATCACCACAACCGCTAATGGTGCAATGCATCCGTGCTCCGCCCATTTCCTCAAGAGTAACTTTTTCTCCAATGACCTTTTCGGCCATACGCGGTGACCCAAGGTACATCGAAGCATTCTGATCTACCATGATGACAATATCACAAAACGCAGGAATATACGCACCGCCTGCTGCTGAAGGCCCAAAAAGAATGCAAACCTGCGGAATCATTCCGGAAAGTTTTACTTGGTTATAAAAAATACGGCCTGCCCCGCGACGATTTGGAAACATCTCCAATTGGTCTGTTATCCTCGCACCTGCCGAATCAACGAGATAGAATAAAGGCACTTTCAATTTTTCAGCTACTTCTTGAATGCGGATAATTTTTTCTACGGTCCTTGCTCCCCATGAACCGGCTTTAATCGTAGAATCATTAGCCATGACGCAAACGGTCTGGCCATTGATTTTGCCAATCGCGGTAACAACACCATCAGCAGGAAGGTCTTTAGCCTGAACATTGGCAAATTTCCCGTCTTCTTCATACTTTCCTTCATCAAATAATAATGCTAGGCGATCACGAACAAACAGCTTTTTTTGTTCCTTTAGCTTTTCGTGATATTTCGGATGCCCACCCGCTTCAATAATCCTTCTTTTTTCATCTAATTGTTCATTTAACGTTTTTGTTGATGCCATTAATCTTCACCTCACCTGCTTTTATTCTAAAACGATTAAAACGTCACCTTCGTTAACAAAATCACCGATATTTACTTTCAATTCCTTTACAATTCCTTCAATCCCACTCTCAATCGGTATTTCCATTTTCATTGATTCAAGTAATAATACTTCTTGGTCTGCAGCTACTTTTTCACCATTTGATACTAAAAGATTTAAAACGGTACCTGCCATTGTAGCTGTAATTTCTTTCATTATTTTTCTCTCCTTAATTTACTAATTTTTTGGTTAAAAAGTTTGTTGTATATACCCCTTTTTTGAAATCCTCATGCTCAAGAATATTTAGAAAAAGCGGAGCGTTTGTTTTAATTCCCTCAATTTGCAGGTCTCGGAAAAACCTATGTGCAGCTGTTAATGATTCCGTTCTTGTTCCTCCATGGAATATACATTTAGCTATCATCGGATCATAATATGGGGTTACTGTACCGCCTTCTTCATAGCCCGAATCAATCCGAACTGCTTCTTGACTGTTCCAATTTAATGTTGTGATTTTTCCAGGGGATGGCAGGAATCGCACTGGATCTTCAGCATACAGGCGAAATTCAATGGCATGCCCCATAGCGTTAATATCCGTTTGCAGTAAAGGTAATTTCTCTCCTTGAGCAACGAGAATTTGCCATTTAACAAGATCTAATCCAGTAATCAATTCCGTAACGGGATGTTCCACCTGCAGCCGAGTATTCATCTCTAAGAAATAAAAGTTTTCATTTTCATCAACGATGAATTCTATTGTTCCGGCATTTGTATATTCAACTGCTCGTGCAGCTTTTACAGCCGTATCTAACATATTTTGGCGAACTTCTGTTGAAAGATGGGGAGATGGTGATTCTTCAACCACCTTTTGATGCCTTCTTTGAATAGAACAATCCCGTTCAAACATATGAACGATGTTACCTTCATGGTCACCGAAAATTTGTACCTCGACATGCCTTGCATCGGCTATATATTTTTCTATAAAAACCTTATCAGAACCAAAATAGGCCATTGCACGCGACTTTGTTGAAGCATAGGATTTAACGAGCGCATGCTCATTTTCACAAAGCACCATACCAATTCCGCCGCCGCCGCTGCTTGCTTTAAGCATGACCGGATAACCAATCGCTTCTGCAAGGACACACGCTTCTTCAATAGTCTTTAACCCGTAGCTGCTTCCCGGTACTACGGGTATACCCGCTTTCTCCATCGTTTGCCGAGAAACAATTTTATCTCCCATTAAATCAATGGTCTCAGGCTTAGGACCTATAAAGAGCATTCCCTCCTTCTTAACATTTTCAGCAAATTCTGCGTTTTCCGATAAAAAGCCATATCCCGGGTGAATTGCTTCGACATTTTCGTTTTTGGCTATTTCTACTATTTTTGCAGCCTGTAAATAGGATTTATTAACAGGTGGTTCACCCACACAAACAGCTTTTGCAGCAGCTTTTACAAAAGGCATTTCCCGATCGGCTTCAGAATAGACCGCAACAGTTTCAATTCCCATCTCATGACATGTTTTGATAATTCGAAGTGCAATTTCTCCCCTGTTGGCAATTAAAATTTTTCGCACCGTCTTTCCCCTTTCCAACCCCTTTTCTTCCTTCATTCATTATGTTTCTACAACATTCTCCGAATTTCCTGCAAATTTTGAAAACGGTTTCCGAAGTTTATTTGGAGACGTTTTCATTTATTTGTTATATAATAATATTGATTCATTTTTCATATAAAAATTATTTCTTCTTCATGTTATTCGCATTTGTAGGAATATATACGAAGTCTTGATTTTTAGGAGGTAGACAAATGGAAGCAAAAGTTGAAAAACTAAAAGTGAATTTTAAAACATTAGAAGAGTTTAAGAAATTTAAAGAATATGGGATACAGGAGCTTTCAATGCTCGAAGACCTTCAAGCGAATATGGTTGAAGATGATAGTGATTCACCATTTTACGGTATTTATTTCGGAGACAAACTAGTAGCACGTATGAGTCTATACCAAATAGACGCTAAATTCGACCGTTATTTTTATCCTCCACAAAATTTTTTGGAAATATGGAAGCTGGAAGTCTTACCTGATTATCAAAGAAATGGGTATGGGAAAATTCTCGTAGAGTTCGCCAAAAGCTTTGGACTTCCAATTAAAACAAATCCAAGAATGCAGTCAAGTGGATTCTGGGCAAAAATGGACTTTTCAAATGTTGAATACGATATGGAGCGCGATCGCGGAGAGAATCCTTTCCTTTGGTATCCGGAGGGCGTTGAATTGCAGGGATAATAAATAAAAAAAGCGGACCCGCGAGTCCGCTTTTTTTATTTCTCTACTCTTTCAAGATTACCATTTTTGTCCATTTGGAACTTAACTTTTTGCTGTCGGTCCTCTTCTTGCAGGACAACCATTTTTCGCGCCCGCTCCATTATTTCAATTAAGGAGCGGTAATCCTCTTCGATTTCCTTTAGACTTTTTGCAAGTCTTTCATTCTCAGCTGCAAGATAAAAAGCTTTCTTTTCCAATTCTTTAATTTTTTCAAAAGATTTTTCTCTATCTTCTTCAATTCTAGAGGATATTTCAGCTTTTTCATGAATTCCTTCCAAAAAGTGAATAACTGCTTGAAGTGTAATCGTACCATTAGAATTTAGCGAAGATGAAATTCGTTCTTCCACTTTTGCTAGTTCTTCAGGCCTTTCTGATTCAACTGGAATACCTTGTTTTTTTAATTCTTTTCTTTGTTTCTTCGCAAGTTCAATGCCGGATTTATATTGTTTTCTTACAAATGAGTTCCAACGGAAACCACATGCAGCAGATGTTCTGGAGAGTTGTTTTCCTACTTCCTCAAATGCCTGCAGCTGTGTTCCTCCTTCACGAATATGTCTTAACACCACTTCCGCTAACAATAAATCTTCGTCCTGGGACCACGCATCTTGTCGGGTTGGTGACATTTATTTATCCCTCCTAGTGTTTTTATTCATACATATGCATCTACTAGAAAAGATAGACTTAAACAAGAGTGGTGTTTAATCTTTATTCATTGTTTTTTACTTAAAAAATTTTTTACATGCCCAAGGTGGGCTTCGCCTTCCCATAGAACTGCACAGTTATTAATTTCTTCTTCTATTCTTTCACGCAATTTCGCTTCTTCCCATTTTCTAATCCATAATCTTTTATATGATTGCAAAACCCTTGAATCATTTGATAACAGATTACCAAGATATGTTTCACATGCAAGAAGCGGATCATGTGTAAATAGTCCGTCAATAAATCCTAATTCTGATAAATAGTGTGCTGTATGTATTTCTGCATCCATAAGTAACTTCATCGCTTTTGCAACTGCGAACTTTTCCGCAATAATAGAACCTCCACCCCAGCCGGTTATTATTGCCTGCTTCCCTTGAACAAATCCAGCCTTAACACCTTTTCGGGCTAAACGAAAATCACAAGCTGAAGCAAGTTCGCAACCACCCCCTAAGGCAATTCCATTGATTAAGGCCAGGGTTGGTTTAGGGAAGGTAAGTAACGCATAGAGGATATTTGCCATTTTTGACAACATGGAAAAGGCATCCTCCTTCGTATCCAGTCGATGAAAAACTGATAAATCCCCTCCGGAACAAAAGGCCTGATCCCCTGCTCCTGTAATGACTAGTGCTTTTATATCAGATTCATTTGCCAGCTTAATAGCATCGGATAACCCCTGCATGACTTCATAATTAATAGCATTTCTTTTTTCCGGTCTTGTAATGGTAAATAATAAATAACCCATCTTCCGTTTCTCAATTGTATAAGCCAAGCTCACTCTTCCTTTCATATTCATAAATTTTATTTATATTATTGTTTTAAAAACGACAAAAGCACAAGGGTATATTACCCTTGTGCTTTCTATCCTAACGGAAATTAGTCGTTAACAACGTCTTTTCCTTTGTATGTTCCGCAAGCTTTACATACGCGGTGAGCAAGTTTCATTTCACCACAGTTTGGGCAACTTACCATACCAGGTACGTTTAATTTAAAATGAGTACGACGTTTTCTTTTTGCAGTTTTAGAAGTTCTTCTAAAAGGTACAGCCATTCTTCCCACCTCCTTAAAGAGTATTAAGAAAGTAATGAAGGCCAGGAATGCTGGTTCTTCACTTTGCTTCTTAGTTTTGCCGATTATGATTCGGAAGAAGAATTGTTTTCGTCAAAAAACTTAGCAAGCCCTGCTAGTCTCGGATCAATTTTCTTGGACCCGTCTTCTTCATGAAGAACTTCCCAATCCTTACCGGACTGTGGGGCAGCTTCTTCATTATTGACATCTTCGCAAAAAACTTGCATTGGAACCTCAAGTAAAAGAATTTCCCGAATGATTGGCATCATATCAATCACATCGCCTTTTACTTGATATACTTCCTCTTCAGTTTCATAAACTGAACCTTGTAAGAGGAACGTTTCAGTTGTTTCGACATTAATTGGAAGTTTCACATCCACTAAAGTACGAGAACAAGGAAGTATTAAATGACCTTCAATTTTTAAATGGAATGTCACTTTCGTTGAATCGATATCTCCACGTCCTGTAATATGGATCGGAGATACTTCTCGAATGGTTGGATCATCTTGTTTGATTTCATCAACACGAATCGTTTCATCAATCGGAAAATCCTTGTTTCGATATTTTTGTAATTGACTTAATGTCCATTTCAATTGAATCACCCCAAGGCAACAAAGGTAATTATAGCCTTCGATTAAATTTTTGTCAATGTTTTTTCTTTACACCCTTAAAGGTAACAACACTAATAGCAAATGTTCAAATCACCATTTATTTACTAGTTTACCCCGTAACGCTATTTACAAACCTTATCATAACTTATCCATTGTATATAAACAAATGCCTAATTTCAAGATTGAAAGGTTCATTTAAAAATAAAAGACATATTGTATAAGATAAAACGAAGAAGAGGTGATAAAATGCCCTATAGACAAATAGTGTTCCCGGGTGTTGCTATTGGTGTAGGTTACCCACTCGGGGGCGGATACCCATATGGTTACTGGGGGCCATTCCATCATGGAGGATTTTTTGGCCATCATCATCATGGATGGTATCATGGATTTCCCTACCACCACGGTTGGTAAGACGATCATTAAAATAATTGCTAAGCAAAGGAGGAAATTCGAAAGTCGATTCCTCCTTTTTAACTCCCTACTACGAAATAGACCTCTTTTGTAATTATTCCTAATACGGGAGTTTTTGCTATAATGTTACTACCTTAAAATTACAAAAAAGGAGATATACAGATGAAAGCTGTTGGTGTAATAGTTGAATACAACCCATTTCATAATGGACATGCTTTTCATTTACAAGCAGCAAGGGAAGCATCTGGAGCTGATGTTGTCATCGCAGTTATGAGTGGGGATTTTTTACAAAGAGGGGAGCCTGCTCTTGTTTCCAAATGGAACCGTACAAGGATGGCTCTTCTCGGTGGAGTAGATATCGTTTTTGAACTACCCTACAGGTTTGCTACCCAAAAGGCGGAGACCTTCGCAAACGGATCTGTTTCTATTTTAGATGCGGCAGGTTGTGAATTTTTATGTTTTGGAAGTGAAAGCGGGGATCTAGCCTCATTTTTGCAGACAATCAATTACTTAGAGGAAAAGCAAGCATCATATAATGAGAACATCAAAAGCATAATGAATACAGGAGTAAGTTATCCAAAAGCATTGTCGTTATCTTTTCAGCAATTGGCAGACTCAGAAAATTACTTGGATTTATCAAGGCCTAATAATATCCTTGGCTTCCACTACATAAAAGCGATTAAGCAACAAAAAAGTTCAGTTAGACCCATCACCGTCCAACGAAAGAATGCAAATTACCATGATGAAAATTTCACCTCCGAAACAATTGCTAGTGCCACTAGCATTCGTAAGGCACTTTTTTCAATTGAAAATAACAATGAATCCATTAGCCAATATATACCGGAAACAACGTACCAAATATTAAAGGAATATTTAAATGATTATGGAGTTTTTCATCAATGGGAGAACTATTGGAGTCTTCTACAATTTCGCCTTCTCCAAACAAGCCCCGAAGAGTTGAGAGAAAGCTATGAAATAGAAGAAGGTCTGGAAAATAGATTCATCGCATCAGCATTAAAATCGAATAGCTTTCAAGAATTTATGGAAAAAATTAAAACAAAAAGATATACATGGACAAGGCTTCAAAGAGCATGTGTCCATATTTTAACCAATACAAAAAAAGCTGAGATGGCTTATGACTCAGATAAAGCAAGTTATTTAAGACTTTTAGGTATGACTAAGGTTGGGAAAGAATATTTAAATAAAATGAAATCCCACTTCAGTCTGCCGCTCATTTCTAAACTATCTTCCTGTAAGCAAAAAGAGATTATACCGGATATCAAGGCATCCCGAATCTATTCACTAGCTGTCCCAAATCAGCTTAAAAGTGAATTATTGAGCCAAGAATACAACCAACCGCCAATTTATATCAAATAAAAAAAGATGATGCACACTGCACCATCTTTTTCTATTTTTGAGGCAGCTTTTGTAAGTAATGAACAGCATCGTCAAAGGTATCCACTGGGACGATTTTCATTTTTGTCCCAATATCTTTTGCTGTTTTTACTGCCGCACGATAGTTAGAATCCTTAGCGCCTTTTTCATTTGGGGCAAAAAAGATTTCTGCTCCTGCCTTATCAGCTGCGTTAATTTTTTGCTCGATGCCACCGATTGGTCCAACCGTGCCATTGACATCGATTGTTCCGGTTCCTGCAATATGATGCCCTTTCGTGATATCCTCTTTTGTTAATTGATTATAGATTTCTAATGAAAACATAAGCCCGGCTGACGGACCGCCAATTTCATCTGTCTTCACAGTAACATTTGGGTCAACATCGATTTCTTTATCATCTGTTAAGGAAATACCGATTCCAACCTTTTGGGGCTGTTCTTTAAATGGTTGAATCGTAATTTTTTTTGAATTTGTTTTTTTGTTTCTCACATATGTTAAGGTGACTTGATCACCTGCATGTTTTTTTCCTACATAATCAATAAATTGTTCAGAAGTAGAAAATTGATGCCCATCCACTTTAAATATCCGATCCCCAGCCTTAAGCCTACCATCAGCGGGCATACCGGGAACGACACTTACGACGTAGATTCCCTTATATTTATAGTGAACTGGTAATCCCGCTTTTTGATAAGCAACATCAATGGCATTTAACTTTGAGGCGGCCATAAGGTAAAGCTGTTCAGCGTTAAATTCTTCCTCTGTTTCTTTTTTGCCTAAGACCTGATCCAAAGGAAGAATTTCTTGATATTTTTTTACTTTCGCTTCCAAGTAGGAATAAATATTCGCTCTTCCCATCCTGACAGTTGTCAGCATAAAACTGCCCTTCTCCTTATAGCCGTTTTCTACTTTAATAATTGGCTCCAGCTCTTTTGCCATTCCAGGCTTTGTAATATAGTAAGGCAATGAATAAAACATACCTCCTATTAAAATGAATGCCATAACTAGAATAGCAACTAAAGATATTTTATTCCGCATCCGAAACTTTACCCCTTCCACTGCTCTATAACCTTTTTTATTTGATCTAGATGTTTTTTTGCTTCTTCTTCTCCAAGTAAAATCAACTCTTCAATGTTGGTAAAGGCACGTGAACTATAAATTTCAACTGGAGGACGCAGCATTATATCAGCAGCACCCTCCCGTTTGTTGATTATTTCTGTCTGCATGATATCAATGCTCTGCATAATAACATCATAAATCGAGGTAATTTCAGCATTACGTTTTACCATTGAGACATCGACGGCAATCACAATATCTGCGCCCATTTCTTTTGCTACAGACACTGGTACACGGTCGGAAACCCCGCCATCAACCAAGATTCTTCCATTATTTTTTTCCGGCACAAAAATTCCCGGAATTGAAATACTGGCTCTTACTGCATCCGCTACCGGACCGTTTTTAAAAACTACTTTTTCACCGGTTAGTAAATCTGTTGCAACGATACCTAAAGGAATAGTAAGATCCTCAATATTTTTCCCATGTGTAAAGACCTTAATAAATTCCTTCACTTTCTTCCCTGCGATAAATCCCATTTTTGGAACAGTAAAATCCAAAAAGTATTTCCGTTTAAATGCTGTGGAAAGTTTATATAATCGGTCCATATCAATGCCTGCCCCATAAAAGCTGCCAACAAGAGCTCCCATGCTGCTGCCGGCGATGAGGTGGATAGGGATTCCTTCGTCTTTCAACACTTTAATGACACCTAAATGAGCAAAACCACGGGCACCGCCTGAACCAAGTGCCAACCCTATTCTTGGATTCTCCATAACGGTCACTCCTTTTTACAATCCTCATTCTGAAAAAGGACAGTTTATGGTTGTACAGTGAAATCTCGTACAATCTTATGGTCTAAAGTACTCTTGTATGAGCATATTTTGTATTACAAGGACAAGGGTGCTGGTAGGATTCAATGAATACTCTTTATTTTATCATTGTATTAATTGATTAGACAAAAGTATCACCCTTGAAAGGAGGTCCATTTGTTGTTTCGTTCAAAACTAAAAACTATTTTTTTATCGATATCGGTCACAATATTAGCAGCCTCACTTATCTCCTTTCCTCAGGAGTCCTTTGAGGCTTCTATTCGGGGGCTTAATATGTGGTGGGAAATCGTATTTCCTTCACTTTTGCCATTTTTTATTGTTTCGGAAATGTTAATCGGCTTCGGTGTCGTTAAATTCATTGGTGTATTGCTGGAGCCTTTCATGAGGCCTCTTTTTAAAGTCCCCGGTGTGGGGGGATTTGTTTGGGCTATGGGAATGGCCTCCGGAAATCCTGCAGGAGCAAAATTCACCGCACGATTACGACAGGAAGGTCAATTATCTAAAATTGAGGCGGAAAGGCTTGTTTCTTTCACAAGCTCATCCAATCCTTTATTTATTTTTGGTGCAGTATCTGTTGGGTTCTTTAATAATCCGAATTTGGGAATTCTACTAGCTTTATCTCATTATTTCGGGAATATTTGTGTTGGAATCATAATGAGATTTTATGGTAATGAAAATACCCTTATAAGGGAGAGTGGCAGAAAAAAATTTTACATTAGGTCTGCCTTTACGGCATTACATCAAACAAGATTAAAAGATAATCGACCTATTGGAAAACTTCTCGGTGATGCTGTCACTTCATCGATTCAAACTTTATTAATGGTTGGTGGATTTATTATATTATTTTCTGTAATTAACAAACTCCTTTACCATTTACATATTACTGCTATACTCGCAAAATGTGTTGAAAGGCTTTTATCAGCTTTATCTTTTCCTACTATGTTAAGCATACCAATTATATCGGGATTATTTGAAATGACTCTCGGAAGCCAACTGACTAGTCATGTACAAGAAGCATCACTATTACAAAAAGTAATGATAACAAGCTTTATTCTTGCATTTAGCGGATTTAGTGTCCAAGCACAGGTTGCCAGTATTCTAGCCCAAACAGATATCCGCTTTCAGCCTTTTTTCTTCGCTAGGGTTTTTCACGGTATATTTGCCAGCCTTTTTGCCTTTTTATTGTGGAATCCCATTTATTTACGATTCTATCGTAATGTACAACCAACCAATGCCCTTGCGGATGGTTTCTTTGAAAAAGGAACATGGCTCAACAACTTTTACCATAATCTTATTGAAGTTGGTCCAGTGATTACAATCTTTTCCCTTGCAATTTATGTCATGATTTTATTTTATAGAGTAAGTAAAACGTAAAAAGGATGACTCAAGTCATCCTTTTTTACTTTATAGACGATAAAATTTTTGATGTAAGGCCCTTTCGACTACCGGTGGTACAAGTGTTGAAATATTACCATTGTATTTAGCAACTTCTTTAACAATACTGGAGCTTAAAAACGAATATTGATTATTCGTCATGATAAAGAAAGTCTCGACATCTTCATTTAGTACCCTGTTCATTGAGGTAATTTGCATTTCATATTCAAAGTCTGAAACTGCTCGTAAGCCCCGAATGATAGCATTTGCGTTAACAGACTTTGCATAATCAGCAAGAAGACCTGTATGTACATCAACTTTCACATTCGGCAGATCTTTTGTTACTTCTTTAATCAGATTGATACGCTCCTCAACGCTGAATAACGGATTTTTGGATGAATTGTTCAGTACACTAATATAAACTGTATCAAATACTTTGGCCCCTCTTCTAATAATGTCTAAATGGCCATATGTAATTGGATCAAAACTCCCTGGACAAACTGCAATACTTGCCAAAAAAGACTCCCCCTCATTGCTCAACAAATCTAGAATAAATTGTAACTGCAATTATCCCATATTTTTCGTGTTTAATTTCTGTTAATTCGCCGATTGTTTCCGGTAATTCTACATCATGGCTATGCTCGCATACAACAATTCCGCCGTTTTTTAAAAGATGATATTCCTCTATTTTTTCCATTAAATTTACTAGCTGTTGTTTTTTATAAGGGGGATCTAAAAAAATGTAATCAAAGTTTATACCCCTCTTAATAAGAGCTTTTAATGCTAGTGCGGCATCATTTCGATAAACCTCAGTTTTCTCTTCAAATTTACAAGCTTGAATATTTTCATGGATAATTTGTATCGCTTTTGACTCACGATCAATAAAAATAACTTTTTCTAAGCCTCGGCTAAGTGCCTCGATGCCTAATCCACCACTACCGGCAAAAAGATCCAGACCAATCCCTCCATCAAAGTAAGGACCAATCATATTAAATAAAGCTTCTTTAACTTTATCGGTAGTGGGTCTGGTAGTATTTCCCGGAACTGCTTTTAACGATCTTCCCTTACAAACGCCTGAAACTACTCTCATTTTTTATCACCACTAATTATATCAAGAATCATTTTCTCCACTATCCTATCATAATTACTATATATAGCCAAATAGTAAACAGTGTGAAAATATCTCAATAAATACGTTAACACTATTCCCACGTTAAAATTGTAAATTTTATTTAAATATACGTATAAGGTTATTGGGAATGGAGATAATGTTACTAACAACATCAATTCGAAGATGTTGTTGCCAACCGCGGAGAAGACTTACGTTTCCCCATAAGTTCTTCCTCCGGTTTCTCCTCTCCCTTTGCCTTCTATCCTTTTTGAAGGATGTAGAAGGACCCTGCAGATAAATGTCTGCAGGGTTTTTTCTTTTTAAAATGGAATTAAATTCAATGATGAAAAATGGTAAAATATAATTGATGTATTTATAGAAAAAGGAGAGTTTTCATTGATTCAGCGCTTTATTGAGTTAGGAGAAGGATATTCCGATTTGTATGAGCTAATAGAGCTGGCAACGGCAAACAAACACCGTATTCAGCATATGATGGCATTGCACACCAAAATTGATACAAAAGAGGTTACTTCGTTAGTAGTTGTGTTAAAACCTACTGATCCCGGAAAATTTCAAGCAATTTATATTTGCCGAGAGGGAATTCCAAACCCTCATTTTTTACCCAATAAAAGATATGATCTTTTTGCTAAGACGGCCGAGGAGCTAAATAAACAAATATGCGAGCTATCTGTAAAACCTTCATCTCTTTTTCATGAAAAAGATTTATTTTACCAGCATTTAATTGGTATTTTAAGACTAAATCATTTTATCGCACCACTTCAATAAGAAAACAACAAAAGGTGAGGGTTTATCCCTCACCTTTTTAAATGCCCATTTTATAGTCGTATTCCTTTGCCTTATCGGGTGCTGAATTTTCATATTCCATTTTTAAGAAAGGCTTATAGGACGGTTCCACTTTCTTTACAAATGAAAAAGAATTCAATTTTTCAACAATCCCATCCAATTCATCCTGATTACAATATAACACGACGTATTTTAATTTTTTTGAGACGTAATGTACATTTCCGAAGCGCCTTAACATTTTGGCTTGTTTTAATGAGTAAAGCCAAACGACCAATCCTTGTCTTTGAACAAACATACCTTTTTCCCCTTCAACAAACCATCATTTTTTATTAAGTCTAGCATATTAAAACGCTTTATTTCAATTCAAACTTTATTTCTATTTTACATAAAATGAATTAACTCCAATGATAAGGGTGATAAAAATGGAATTAGAACCCGTTTGGCAGTTCTTCATTGATCGGCTTTTACAATGTGATTTCATTGATAAAGCATATTGGAAAAAAGTAACAGGTATTCCGTTTTTATATATAATTTCACCTATTTGTATATCACAATGTGAAATTGACAAGGAAATCATAAAGTGTTCTGCCTTTGTAATGAAAGGAAAACGGTTACACAGTGATACAATCTTTGTCAGAAAAGAGGCGGGCCTCTACGTTTACAGGCATCGATTTTATGTACCACAAGAAAAAATGTTTTGTTGCGGGAATCTTTGTGAAGATTGTACCCGTCTAAAAAATTAAAGTAAAAAAAATCGGCTAAGGCCGATTTTTACGCGGAGCATCCACAGCTTCCTCCAGACCCGCAACCGCCACCATGGCTGGTGCCTGTTTCAAAAAATGGGTTCCCAGTTGATACTTTAATATGTTTAGAAACAGCGCCTCCAACTATAACACTGATTTCATCCAATAAATTTTGCAAATCATTTTCTGCTAATTTAAAATCAGCAACAAGCGGGTCTAAATCCATTGCTCTTTTGCATTCCCGGATTTCAGTCATGACCCTTTTATAGTCAGGATGGTATTTACCAAACCGCTGAACCTCTTCATAAAGCTCTTTTAGGCTGACAAAACGGCTAATCTTCCTTTGTGACTCCTGATTACTTCGCAATTTATATAAACAAATGTGATATTGTTCTGCTATATCAGAATCTAATACCATTCTAGCCAAACGCTCAGCACTTTCTAATAATTCGATTCCCTCTAAAGTAGCAAGCAAACACGCTCACCTCCATTCACATTTTACCATGAAAGGATGTAGAAAGCGAAATTTACCTATTACCTTGGGATATTTACCAAAAATTCCTTCATTATCCCATATGACTCATTATTTAACTGAACCACTTCGAGCTTTAATTTATGATTTCCCGGAGATAGTCCCTTAACAATAAAGGCAGCTGAAGTAACCTCCTGTTTTTTCCGGCCATCAATCCAAACCACCATCTTTCCGATTTTTTGCATCGACTTGTCTGATTCCCGGAAGCTGATCCCAGTTAGAATACACTCCACAAATAGATTGTTCCCCTTTGTTTCATATTGAACAAATAACGAAGGGGAATCACTTGTATATTGGCTAAAAACGGGTATTATATCCTCCTGGAAAGAGCCATAATGATCCATTTGTCCAATTTTGGGCATTGTTTCTGATTTTGGTACATCCATTTCACATCCCGAAATGATTCCCAATATGATCATAGAAAGAATTAAAAACTGAACATTTTGCTTCATTCAAATCACTCCTTTTTTGTATTGTTCGCCTCCTTTTTAATTTTTAGTCTCTTTCAAAACGTAATAAAAAAGGCCACAATTCCAAAGAATGTGCCCTTTGTTAATTTTGATTTTTCATTGATTGAAACATATGAAACATCATAGATGCCATTTGAACGCTATTAGAGAACTTTTCTACCTGATGTGGAATTGTTTTTTTATAATAATTCAATGATTCAATTTCCAGCGTTTGTAAATCATGAGGGTTTCTGGAGAGCTTCCTATACCAGTACGGCTGCTCCCGGACAAATTGCTTCAAATCTTTTTGACTCTCTAAGTACGCTAGCACATCACTTCTCATAATACCCCCCTCGTTTAGTCTTTTCTAAATAAAAAAGGATGCTTAGGGCCTTCTTGCGGCTTTACTTGATTTCCGGTTGGATTGCTCCCCTGAAATTGTGAGATTACGCCTTGGATTGCTCCAAGTGCTTGGCTTAAATTATTAATATGGTGTTGAACTTGGTTGGGGTCCATTTTTTTTACCATTCCCATTATATTGGACATCCAATCTCCCTTAGTTTCGGTTTTTGTTTCCGGTTCAGATTTCTTTTCTGTTCCAATCGTCTCCCACCGCTTGTCATCTTCACCTAACAAGTACCAGTCCTCATATAATTCCTGCCAGGTTGCATTCCCATTTCGGACCTCTTGAATTATTTTGGGATTATTTTTGACAAATTCTTTAAACTTAAGAACGGAAGGATGCAATTTTTTTTGCGTCATTTTTCTCACCTCTGCCCATATCAATCGCCAATAATACAATATGAAACCAAATCAAATGTGTGAATACTCTTCTCACAATGAAAACATTTTAAAACACGACTTTTTAATGGTAAGATGACAACAGATATAGAAATGAAAGAGGTAAAGAATATGAATGATCACTTAATTAAATTATTAGAATCATGTATTGAAAATAGTTCTGAAAAGGATCTAAATGCTCTTTCCTTTGTTTTAGAAGGAATACAAAATAAGATCACAGAAAAAAACACAACCTATATTGACGGTTTACTTCATATGGAAAGAAAGTTGGATGAAAATTCCTGCGAAATCACAGTTCCTAACAACCCAATTCTTTACAATAACTTAAATATTCTCCATGGCGGAATAACTGCAACAGTACTTGATACAACAATGGGGACATTAGCTAACTACCTTCTTCCCAAGGGCTTTGGAGCAGTGACCAATCAGCTTAATATTCATTACATAGCTCCAGGAACTGGAGACAAGATTCGCTGCCGAGCAGAAATTGTTCATAAAGGAAGTAAAACGATGGTCATTTCAGGAGAAGCCTATCGTAATGATGGAAAGAAAATAGCCTATGCAACAGGGACATTTTTTATCATTCAAAAATAAATAAGAAAAGCGCAAGCGCCCGGTTAGCGACGTATGGACTGGAGCGTTCAACTGAGATAAAGGAAACACGGAGAGCGAAGCGATCCGATGTTGACTTATCGTAAGGAGAAGAGCGAAGTCCACTAGTCGCTGGGCGCTGGAGCTGGACAATTCTTAAAGTCAAAATTTATACATTCTTATCTTTTAAGCGGAGGAGTATGATCATTAAATGGTCACCGCCATTGTGATCCCGATTTTATGCCTTTATTTTTTTTGGATTACGAGAAAAGAGATGAAAGTGCAAGAGGAAAAATGGCTTGCAGTCGGAAATATACGAAAAGAGGCTGTAATAACAGGGAAAATTAAAAGCTCTACAGCGGAAAAACAACGCTTTTACCACAACCGTTTTATTTATGTTCAAGAACTTAAGCTTCAAACGGTGTCAAAACAAATCATTGTAAAAAAGATGACCCCCGTAACAAATAATGCAAAAATTGAACCATTTACGGTCGGAGATACGGTTCGAATCTACGGAAGCTGGGAAGGTAATCAATTTTTCTTTCATGAATTTGAGGTGGTTAGCTCCGTTAAAAACACTAAAAGGTAACTACTGTCACCTTTTAGTGTTTTTAGCTAGTGCTTCTCCAGTTCTTCGAGTCGTTGCTGCTTTTATTATTTATCCCATTTTTGAATAAAGTCCTGAGTATAGTACTTTTGATATACCCCGACACCAAGGTGGGAAAAGTCGTTATTCAATAGTGAATCACGGTGTCCTTTACTGTTTAACCATCCTTCAACAACTGCCGGTCCATCCGTATAATTTGCGGCAATGTTTTCACCTGCGGTTTGATACACTATTTTTGCCGCCTTTAAACGGTCTGAAAGACTTCCGAACTTCTTAGAGGTATGTGAGAAATTATTGTTTTCCGCCATATCCTTACTATGCCCAAATGCTACCACAGCTGTGGTTTCGTCCCATTTTAACGGTTGTAGATCATTTCTTGACCTCAAGACATTTGTTATATCGAAAATTTCCTTCTCTGTTCCACCTTCAACCGTTTTCCACATTGCTTCAGATAATACTGGTGATTCAATTAATTGACCATGATAAGTTAGCTCATAAGGCCGCTGTTTAATTAGTGTTTCAGCATCCATGAAACGAACACTTGAAAGATTTCCGGTGAATTTATCTATATAGAGCTGAACATATACATTTCCTAACTGAACCATTGGTCGTATATTTAAATCTGTATCGTTAAGTTCAAAACGATAAGAATTACCATTCAAATCAATATTAATATTCGCATCAATATACTGAGTATTAAAGATTTCTTCGACTGGCTGTCCGATTTCAAAGGGGGCAATATCCAAATTATCACCCATCGCAAAAACCGTTACAACACGATTATTTTCAACACCAACCTGTACATAACGAGTCGTATCAAGATTATAAATATACCATTGATAACCGTACATAGATTCATCTATTCTTTGCGGTTTACCCAATTCTTTTTCTATGTCAATTAGGTTATGACCAATTAATACTCCCAATCCTTCAGTTGGGTTTTCCGTAGAAGGCTTATCAGTCTTATTTTTAGGAATTTGTGACAAAGATTGTTTTATTTCTGCTTTTTGGTGATCCTTAATCAAAACATCATTATTATTGTTATCATTCAAATTGGAATAAAATCCTATGATTAAAAAAACTGCAGAGAGTATAAGGATTCGCATTAATGTACGCAGAGGTTTTCACCCTCTCTATTACTTTTTCTATCATTATATGTGTGTAGACAATTTAATTATATCACCTATTCATTATTAGTTCATAGGCTGAAACAAAAATGACAGAAAAATAAAAACTATTTCCGTAAAACAAAACAGGTACCGTCGGCACCTGTCTTATTTTACGAATTTCAATTGTGAATAATTAATGCTGTACTCCATTATAATTTTGTTCAGAAATTTCAGTTAAAGCCTGTTTTGCTTGATCATCCGTTAATTCACGTATCGCAAAATCACCTAGTGAAACAATTCCAATTAATTTATCTCCCTCAACAACCGGAAGGCGGCGAATTTGATGCTCTGCCATCATCTTAACTGCTTCTCTACTAGTTGCATCTGCAGAAATTGTAAACAGATTGTTACTCATTATTTCTTCTACTTTTGAAGAAGCCGGGTGCTTTTCTGCGACACATCTTAAAACAATATCACGGTCAGTGATCATCCCCACAAGCTTATCCTGATCAACAATTGGAATCGCGCCAACATTTAATTCTTTCATTTTAACGGCCACTTCATAGACATTATCCAATAATGAACAGCTTTCTACGTCTTTAGTCATAATATCTCGAATTTTTTCCATTAATAATACCCCCTAATTGGTTCGAAAAAGTTTCGTAACATTTTTGTAGGTTGTCCAAAAGGGAATTATTTATGTATACGTTGCAAGTTGAAACATTTTCAACTATTATTAAATTGAATTAAACTTGCTATAATACCAATAATTAAACATAGGGGTAATCGCATTGTTTTTAGGAGGGATTTTTTGTGAAGTTTGAGAATACGGGCATTGAAAAAATGAAAGCAGAATTAAACCGCTTAGATGAAGTAATGCATGACCATGGTTTAATTCGTGCAGGTCAATGGGACTATGAAAGGGTTACATACGATCGAAAGTTTGAATTGAGAGAAGGCGTCTTCTACCTTCGTGTTCAAGGTTATACTATTGAAGGTGATGTTGATACTTTTAAGGCAACCATTCAATTAATGACACCACTTTTAGGCAAACATTACTATCCACATGGTGTAGAGTATGGGGAAGGAGAAGTGTTCCCTTCTTCACTCGTAAATCAATGTAAGAAAATCCTTGATGATGTAAGAGCTGAAATAAGTAAATTTGCTGAATAAATTAAAAAGTGGAGACACATGATTTTCAATCATGTGTCTCCACTTTTTAAAAGAAATCGTAAAAAGACGGCTTACTATTTGGAATCATTGTATCTAATTTAACGACCTCCGCCTCCGAGCCTTTTAAATAGCCTAATTCATATAACTCTAACGGCCTTTTATAGCCAAATAATAAGGCTGAAAGGGCATTAACTGTTAATTGGATTCCCCTTTTAGGCGGCTGGACACAACGACTGCCTTCTTTTTCTTTAAAAACCTTTATTTCTCCCTTTCCAACTAAATAACTGCCATTATTCCAAGGAGCAAAGGCATCCTCAACATGAAGAAATATAGCTTCATCAATTCCTTGTATAAAAGGAAATTTCTTTAAACAAGCCTCAACATCTACCAGCCTTGCCATAAAATAAGGTTCAACCTCCATTTTCACCTTCGGCTGCTGCAAGAAAAAAGGAAAGGGATCATGAATTGGCAGCTTAATGCTTACACTTTCAATCATGGAATCATGCTGGCAAATAAAATTCCAAAGTCCAACCCTTGCTTCATGATCTAAAGCTATCAGTTCCTTAATCTCCATTTTTCTTTCTTTTACGTTATATAAAATATAACCTTTCGCATCATTGAGATGGTTATAATAGACAGCAATTTGAGAGTCGTTATTATACACGGATTTTGTCCACCATTCGGTATTACGAACAAGCATCCCCCTAAAACCCTTACAGCATTCAATATAAACATTTTCTATCTCTGCGTTGTGAATTTCTTTTGAAAACCGCTTAATATTTCCAGGTTGAGAGTCAAGGAATTTAAAGTTTGCTTTTTCAATTGTAAGCTTTTTAAATTCACTTAAAATCTCCCAACCAAATTTCCGATAAAAAGAAATATCAAATGGGTGCAAAAGTGAAACTATTTGTAGGTCTTCCCTCATTTGCTTTAAAGCTTCAATAATTAACGATTTAACATATCCACTTCTCCGAAATTCCGGATAAGTCGCAACGCCGGCAATCCCGCCCATTTTCCATTTTGCACCGTTCATATAAATATAAAATGGAATAATATGAAGTTTGGCTGCCAGATTGTTTTCTTCCCAAATTCCTAAAATTTTATGATCTCTCAACATTTCTTTTCTCGAAAGAATATCAGCTTCAGAAATTTTATATTGAAAAGCATACATAGAAAGCTTCATTGACTCTAATAAATCTTTTTCTCCAAGTCTTTTAATGTCCATAATTAACGCCCCCCTATATAAATAATTTCTCTTTATACAAGGTAATTTCCTACCAAAAACAAAAAAAGTGCCCTTGCAAGGCACCTTTATGGGACTAATAACCAAGAATTGCTTTTATCATTGAAGTGGTCTCTCCACCTTTATAAAAAACGTAAAGCAATAAATAGACAGCAATACCTGTTATCGCTGTAAAGAACCAAATGATACTTGTGATCGGACCGAGTCTACGATGAATTCGAAGCTTGTTTTTAAAACCCGTTAGAATCGAGGTCAACCCAAAAACCGCACCTGATGTCGCTAAAATAATATGGAAAACTAAAAACAGAGTATAGTAAACCTTGATATTGCTTGGGCCTCCAAAGGATGTATTCCCAATAAAAATGGTTCTTGATACATAAATAATAAAGAAGATTAATGCAAATATGCCGGCTACAAGCATCGTTTTTTTGTGTAATTCAATATTCCTTTGCTTAATTTGCCACCAACCAATTGCTATTGTAATGGCACTCAAAACAATAAAAGAAGTACTAATCGTCGGTAATATTGGTAAGGAATTCATCTAAAGCCCTCTCTTTGCCTTTATTCTACAACAATTTTAGTGTAGATAATCATTTTTTTCAATGAAAAAGAAAATCCCCCAATTTTATGGGAGATTATTCAACAATCGATGGATTTAACGTTTGTTTCATTTCCCTTTCAGAATCAGCTTGATCTTTCCGGTACCAATCAAAGAAAACACGACCTAACATAACACCATAAATGATTTCCTGAATCACCTTCATTAATACCCCGCCAAGCTGTTGGTCATGAATTAAGGACATTGAACTAAACAATTGCGGTCCACTTAAATTTAGGTTAGAAAAGTTTGAAGAACCAACACATAACCTCATCGCTTGAGCCCAGACATGAGGATCGGAATAGGTCAAATAGATTGGATGATCTACGAAAATAATTAATGCACATGCCGGTGTCAGCAATATCCCACCTGCAAAAATATAACCTACTTTTTTAATCCCGTTTAATGTCTGATAATTTGGGTCCTCATTGATTAACGGCCACCACATAAAGATGGCAACTGTAAACAATAATAGGGAATAACCGGCATGTAGCCAAAGGTTTGGCATCACGTGATCAAAAACTATTGGTACATGATAAAAGGAAAAGAACATATTAAATAAAATTAAGGCGATTAAAGGCTTAGTAAAAAACCTGAACATCGAATCAATAAATCGAATAGTAAATAACCCTCTCCATAACCAAACAGGGATTCCTAATATAAATAAAGGGGGAACAATTAAGACTAAAACAGCCATTTGGATCATATGAACATAAAACATGAGATGTGCCATCAAATCAAGGGGGGACCCTTTAATTGCATATAACAGGGCAATTGAAATTGTAAATAACCAACCTTGACTAGCCGTTAATGGCTCACTATCTTGAAACCATGTTCTAAATTTAATAGTAATTAGAAAATAAGCTGCTATTAATAAAAGTAAGAAAGCAAAAAAATATGGGCTCCAAAGTGCTTCAAATCCAAAAATATCCAAGCTAAGCACTAAAAATCACCTCAATGTTAGTTAAAGAATCATGTACTATTATACCCTTAGTAAGTCTATTAAGCCAAAGTAATATTCCCTTTATTTTAATCCCAATATGTTCTATGTTTTTACCTACAAAAAGAAAATCGGCTTTTAGCCGATTTTCTTTATTAAGCATTTCAAGCAAATATTCTCCTGATTACCACCAAATGATGGTTGAAAATGCCAATATTGTAATTAATCCTACCAATAAACCTGAGTAAAGAAACAGAGATGGGGCTTCATGACCTTTATGGCTCATGTGCATGAAATAGTAAAGCTGAAAAATCACTTGAACAACAGCTAGAAGAATGATGAATGGTACTGTAAACCAAGCAGTAAATCCTTTTATTCCGACTGCTGCAAAAGCAATTAAAGTTAAGAAAATCATCAAAGAGAAGGAAACAATTTGATATCTCATTTCTTCTGCACTTTTTTTGCGACGATATTCAATGTCAACTCTTGGGTTACCTGAATTTAATTGTTGATTTGCCATCAGTTTATCCCACCATTCCCATTAAATAAACTACTGTAAAGATGAAAACCCAAACAACATCGATAAAGTGCCAATATAAACTAAATACATAGAACTTTGGCGCGTTGTACAGGTTCAATCCCCTCTTGGAATTGCGAATCATTAATGTTAGACACCATAAGAGACCAAAAGCTACGTGACCTCCATGGAACCCAACTAGTGTATAGAATGCGGATCCAAAAGCACTACTTGTAAATGTGTGGTGAAACTCAGTAACATATTTGTGAAACTCATAAACCTCAAGGCCAAGAAATCCTGCACCCAATAACACAGTAATCCCCAACCAAAGCATCATTTTCTTAAATGAATAATTTTTCATATGATACATGGCATAAACGCTCGTTAAAGAACTAGTTAAAAGGAGCATTGTAGCCACAAAGGTAAGCGGTAATTCAAACAAATCTTTAGCTAAATGCTGGCTTGAATTCGGAACTTTATCTTTCAAAGCTAAATATGTGGCAAAGAGAGAAGCGAAAAGAACTGTCTCTCCCCCTAAGAATAACCAAAATCCTAAAAATTTATTTTTCGCCTCAAGGGTGGATTTTTCAGGCTCAGCAGGCCATGTTTCATAAGTAAATTTTTCTTCAGCGTGCATTATGCCTTAGCCCCCTTTTCAGAATCTTCCATTAACTCTTCTTTATGAATATGGAATCCATGATCATCTTTAACGGAACGTATAAACATAGACCCTAATGTAACCAATAAGCCAATAATTAAAACTGGCAATGCCCAGGCTCTACCATCTACATGATACATTGCACCAAAAGCTGCAATAAATAGTCCAAGAGCAATCGTAAACGGTAAAAACGATGAATTTGGCATATGGATATCACCTAATGGCTCAGCAGGCGTCATGCCATTTTTACCTTCCATTTTTTCTAACCAATATGCATCTAAGCCACGAACGAGCGGAAGCTGTTTAAAATTGTAAAAAGGTGGCGGCGATGGAATTGACCATTCCAGAGTCCTTCCGTCTCCCCATGGATCATTACTAACTCTAACATTTTTCACAGAAGTAATAATTATGTTAAGCAAAAGAACGATAACGGCAACGGCCATAAAGAAGGCTCCTACCGAACTAATCATATTTGCTGTTTCAAACCCTTGGCCTGGAAGATATGTGAATACACGTCTTGGCATTCCCCAAAGACCTAAGAAATGTTGAATAAAGAATGTTAAGTGGAATCCGATTAAAAATAACCAAAAGGTAATTTTTCCCATAGTTTCATTTAACATTGTGCCAAACATTTTTGGCCAGTAAAGATGCGTACCGGCAAGTATCCCGAATACAACCCCGCCAACAATAACGTAGTGAAAGTGGGCTACTACGAAATAAGTATCATGATATTGATAGTCTGCCGCTGCTGAAGCAAGCATGACCCCTGTAACCCCACCGGCAACGAATGAAGGAATAAAAGCTACTGCATAATGCATAGGAGTCGTGAATTTAACACTGCCTCCCCACATTGTGAATAACCAGTTAAATATTTTAATTCCTGTAGGTACTCCAATTGCCATTGTTGCAACCGCAAAAATGGCGTTTGCTACTGGCCCTAACCCATCCGTAAACATGTGGTGAGCCCAAACCATGAAGCCTAAGAAACCGATTAGTACAGTTGCAAATACCATGGAAGAATAACCAAACAAACGTTTTCTAGAGAACATTGGGAAAATTTCTGAAAAAATCCCAAATGCAGGAAGAATTAAAATGTAAACTTCAGGGTGACCAAATATCCAGAATAAATGCTCCCAAATAATCGTATTTCCACCCATTGACACTTCAAAAAATTTAGCGCCAAACAAGCGGTCAAACATCATTAACACAAGACCTACTGTTAATGGTGGGAAAGCAAATAAAATAAGTGCTGAGGTAACAAATGTTGTCCAAGTAAACAACGGCATTCTCATATAGGTCATTCCCGGGGCACGCATATTAATGACGGTTACTAGGAAGTTAATCCCGCCAATAAGTGTACCAAAACCGGAAATCTGTAGCCCTAAAATATAAAAGTCTGTACCATGTCCTTTTGAACTAAGCGCTAATGATGCGTATGATGTCCATCCAGAATCAGGCGCTCCACCTAAAAACCATGAAAGATTTAAGAAAATTCCTCCAAAGAAGAATAACCAAAATCCAACGGCATTAACAAACGGGAATGCAACATCACGCGCACCAATTTGTAATGGCATTACCGCATTCATAAAAGCAAAAATAAGCGGCATTGCAGCAAGGAAAATCATTGTTGTTCCATGCATCGTTAATATTTCATTATATAATCCGGCACTTACAAAATCATTATTAGGTACTGCAAGCTGGATACGGATAAAAATGGCTTCCAATCCGCCAACTAAGAAGAAAAATCCACCTGCAATGAGATATAGGATCGCGATTTTTTTATGGTCAACTGTTGTTAGAAAATCCCATAATGTCGCTCCAAACCCCTTCTTTTGAGCGTAGGTACTCACAATTTTACCTCCCTTTCAACCAAATCCCCTATTATTACTGAACTTTTAATCCCATTAAATAATCTGCTAAAGCATTAAGCTGATCTTCAGACATTTGTGGATATTTACCAGCCATTTTATTTCCTGGTTTGTAGGTTTCAGGATTTCGAATCCAATTTTTTACTTCCTCTTTTGTATGTGGCAAAATACCTGCGACACGGGAACGATCTCCAAAATTTGTTAAGTTCGGAGCAACTCTTGCCGTATCAGGCATTTTATTAGCAGGTGTTACAGCATGACAACCGATACAGCTTTTATTAAAGATTTCTTGTCCTTGTTGAGCTGAGGCCGAATCCGCTTTTTGAGGCGCTTTCACATTTTTCATCGCTGTTACCCAGCTATCAAACTTGTCTTTGCTAATAGCTTTTACTTTGAAATCCATTAATGCATGGGATGGCCCGCAAAGCTCAGCACATTTACCATAAAAAAGATTTCCTGCTTCATTTGCTTTAGTATTATCAAACTCCAACCAGAATTTGTTTATATTATCTGTGTCAACGTCCAATTTACCGCCAACTGCCGGAATCCAAAATGCATGTTTAACATCCATTGATTTTAAATTAAAGTATACTTTCTGGTTCGTAGGAACCACTAGTTCATTACTTGTTACAATACCTTTACTTGGATATTCAAAATCCCACCAATATAAGTGCGCACGAACATTTACAACAAGCGCTTTTGAATTTTTACTATCCATCTGAGATACATCTGCAAGTTTAAAAGTGTCTGCTACAGTCGGAACTGCAAGAATTAGTAATAAAAGAATAGGAATTACTGTCCAAATGATTTCTAATTTGTGACTTCCTTCCACTTGCTTTGGTATGCTTTCGTCTTTTCTTCTAAAACGAACCAATACCAAAATAAAGATGATGGTTACAACGAGAATTACCCCAACCATGATCAAAGTGCTTAATTTCATTAAACCATATTGCATGTCTGCAACTTCACCGGCAGGCTGTAACGTAGATAAGTACGGTTTACCACACCCGGAGAGAAAAAGCGCTAAGATCGCAAAAAACGGAACCAAACGCCAATTTGCAAGCCTTTTCATGCTTAATCAAACCCCTCTTTCGTTATTTATTTCTTTTAAGCTGTTGACCAAAGAAGTATGTAAAATATTCTTTCCTACCGGAAAGAGAATTAGGCGGCTAAAAAGCTTTTGCCTACAAATCAGCCGCCTGTTTCTATAAAAAGAAAGCGTTATCTTCCTCTTTAAGCAAGAATGAATAACAGGCAAAAACTAAATCAATGTTACAATAACCATCGCCACAAACATAATGGTTAAATATTGTAATGAGTACACAAACATTAATTTTGCCCACTTTATATCGTCTTTGATCTTATATCCATAAATCCCTAATGCCAGCCAACCGATATTTAATACGGTTGCAAGAATTAGAAATGGGATTCCTAATTTCGTAAGAAAAAATGGAATTGGCAGTAATGCTGCTACCCAGAGTACAATATGTTTTTTTGTTGTTTTAAAACCTTTTACGACTGGCAGCATCGGTATGCCGGCTGCCTTGTATTCTTTTACCCTTCTCATCGCAAGTGCGTAAAAGTGTGGTGGCTGCCAAACAAACATAAGGACAAACAATGACCATGCCATTACATCGAGATTTGCATCAACAGCCGCCCAGCCAATAAGTGGAGGCACGGCCCCTGAAATACTGCCGATAACTGTATTGGATACCAATTGTCGCTTTGACCACAACGTATAGAGGAAAACATAGCTAAAAACTCCAAGCAGTCCAATTACTGTTGCAGTTAACGTAGTAAATAATAAAGACAGTGTACCCAGAGCTATTAGGATAATACCTAATATAAGAACTTTTGAAGGGAGTATTTTCCCCGTAACAGTCGGTCTTTCCTTTGTTCTCTCCATCAAATGGTCAATATCACGATCAACATAATTATTGATAGCACAGGAACCTGCTATTATGAGAGACGATCCCGCTATTGTAAAAAATACAATATCAAGGTTATTTAGAAAGCTCTGACCAGTGAAATGAAGAGCCAGCCATATACCTGTAAAAGTTGTTATAAGATTAGAATTCACAATGCCAATTTTGATTAAAGCCGTAAAGTCTTTCCATACCGAGTTTTTTACTATATCAGTTTGCAGGCCTGAAGTGTCGCTTTCAATTGCCGCTTCCCCATAGCCCTTTGAATTGGACATAAATTCTCCTCCTAAATATTTATCACAAATATAGACAATTCGAGGCATATTGATACTTACATACATTTACGCCACAATCTATATTGAATCAAAAATTCACCTTGCGTTACAATATTTAAGCTCCCATTCGCCATCCCTCTAAGCTTAAATCATATGATTCAGATGTGATTCATAAAACACTTTCTCTGTATATTAAATCACACTTTTGGACATTTTTGTGAAATTTTTTCGAATAATTTTTGAATAATTTGAGGCTAGCTTTATTTTATTGTATAACCTTACATTTTCCTTTATTTCCTTTTTAATGTACTAAATAAAAATTTTACAACCTACGAAAAACAATGGTGTATAAAGCAATATGATAAGGGGCAATTGTTTTTTCTCTTAAGAGAATCCTACAAAATAATGACCACATTTTATTTCTAAGAGAGCGTTTTCAATGAACCGATAGTTTTTACTATAATAATAGTGGAAACAAATAATTATTCAGTAGACAACTGAATTTCTAAAAGTTATTCTAGATTATGTGTGAAATTCTGTTTTTTTTCATTGTAATTCGTTATGATAAGTAAAGCAGCAAGCCTTAACAGGGCTCTTGAGCTAGACTACGAAAAAGAAGCTTTTTTTTAAGTTCTTTTTCAACTATTATAATGTCAAGATTATCCATTGACAAATAATTGAACTATTATTAAGAAGGTGAATTTTTTGCGACGTTCTTTAAAGTGGTTGGCGGTCGCAACTACAATCGGAATGATATTTGTTTTAATAGGGGGAGCACTAGTAACCAAAACGGGATCCGGGATGGGATGCGGCAGGTCCTGGCCATTATGTCATGGTCAATTTCTTCCTACACATATTACCTCTCAATTGATTGTAGAACTAGCTCATAGACTCGTATCCGGGGCTGTTGGGGTTATGGTTCTCATTTTATCTGTTTGGACATGGAAGGCTATCGGGCATATTCGGGAAACAAAGTTTCTCTCTTTTCTCTCATTTTTCTTTTTACTGCTCCAAGGATTAATCGGAGCAGCAGCTGTTAAATGGGGACAATCCGGTTTTGTTCTTGCACTTCATTTTGGTATTTCACTTATTTCTTTTTCAGCTGTTTTATTACTTACCTTGTTAATTTTTGAAATTGATAAGAAATTTGAAGCTGAAAAGCTTTACATCGATAAAAGAATGGGCTTTCACATTGTAGCTGTCTCGATTTACAGCTATATCGTAATCTATTCGGGTGCACTGGTCCGGCATACGAAATCCAGTCTTGTATGTCGGGATTGGCCGTTATGTTTGAACGACGCACCTTCCTTACCGAATAATATATATGAGTGGGTTCAAATGGGACATCGGACCGCTGCAGGATTTATATTCATTTGGATTGCTTATATAACGTATTTAGCTATTCGTTATTATAAAGATCAAAAAGTTCTATATTGGGGTTGGATCATTTCATTTTGTCTCGTTACATTGCAGGTAATTGCTGGTGCATCAATTATTTTTAGCCGCCTTAATCTGTATATCGCCTTACTACACGCCTTCTTTATTACTTGTTTATTTGGTGTATTAAGCTATTTTCTCCTTTTATATTCAAGGTCAAGAAAAAATAATGGTTTAAAATAATAAATAAAAAGTTGCCGAATTTTATCGGCAACTTTTTATTTATATATAGAAAACCTTCCCATCACTTTGCTGATCCTTATTTGGTACCTGATCCTGCTTATTTTTATATTTCTTTTCGTATTTTACAAACATTGATATGTTCACAAGAATGCCCGTAGCAAGAGCTAACTGTAGTAACGAAGAACCTCCATAGCTTACAAATGGAAGCGGAACCCCCGTTAGCGGTATAACACCTGAAACACCTGCCAAATTAATAAATGACTGAATACCGATCATACTTGATATTCCAATAGCAAGTAAGCTTCCAAATGGGTCCTTACATTGGAGAGCAATGTAAATACCTCTTAAAACAATATAACTTAACAAAAGGACGACAATTCCAACTCCCCAAATTCCCAGCTCTTCGGCTATAATTGCCATAATGAAATCTGTATGTGATTCAGGAAGGTAGCCAAGCTTCTGAATACTTCTCCCTAAACCCAAACCATTGATTCCTCCGGAGCCGATGGCAATATAAGAATTGGCTAAGTGAAAACCGGCATTTTGTGCGGTTGCGAAGGGGTCACTTAATACAGCAAAACGATCTAAACGCTTTACAGAAAAAATTTTGTTCCATAGAACAAGGATAAAAGGAGTTATAAGGATCAAAACCATTATCATTAGTTTCATGATATTTTTTAAACTCATCCCGGAAGAAAAAATAATCGTTATAGCAATTAAAGCAATAATAGAAGCAGTACCGAAGTCAGGCTGAATGGCAATAAAACCGCAAGCTAGAATAAGATAAGCCAATGGTGGAAGTACTCCCTGATTAAACTTATTAATATACTGCTGTTTTTTAGCGTAAACTGCAGCTAAATAAATAATTACACAAAGCTTTACAAATTCTGAAGGCTGTATGCTTAATGGACCAATCTTAAACCAGCTTTGCGCATTCCCGGCAACATGTCCAAAAACAAATAGTCCGAATAGTCCGGCAAGCGAAATTATGACCATTGGCAATAAAAATTTGGTGCTTTTTAAAGCCTTATAAGGAAATACGGCAGTAATAATAAAAACAACAGCAGACCCTAACATAAATAATTTTTGTTTTTGATAAAAATAATCACTTGCAACGTCATATCTTTGTACCGCATAAGCCATGCTTGCACTATAAACCATAACTAAACCAAACGCTGACAAAAGGACAATCGCAAGGATTAAGTAATAATCATATGACTTAAGTATTTTTTTAATCATTTATTTCTTCCCCATCTTTTCAAGATTGATTTATAACTACTATTATAATAGAAAATGCATATTATTACTTGAGGAAAAGTAACTGAGTTACAACATTTCCTTGGATTTTAATAGTTAAAATACGAAAGACCAATTTCTTATTACTAATAAAAAACTCAAACAATATAAGGGAATTGTTTGAGTTTTTATGTTCCTATTTTCTTTTGGATGCATCATGCAACGCAGATAATTCTCTTTCTAATTTATCTAAAATCGCCTTTCCATCCTTAACATCAATTAAGCTTAGTCTAACCGCAAAATCTATCTCTCTAGACAATCCAAACATTTGTGTATCCAACACCTCTTCATAAAGAGGGCATTGAGGCATCGTGAGATTGTCCATTTGCACTTTTATAAGCTTTAATATTTTTTCAGCGTCAGCCTGTAATATGGCATATGCTTTTTCCTGATGATTCACGATCATTTCAGACGCCAACATTGATCCCCCCATTTCAGAGCGACTACTCAACTTATCTATAAATTTTACCGTTAAGAACTAAAAATTGCAAGAACAATGAGACCATGACAATATAGGAAATTCTTTTATCCCCTTCAAATGACTTTCTCTCAAAAACAAGCTATACTTATATATTGTTAAGAAGCGGAGGAATAGAAGATGGAAAACATTATTTTACTATCAGGCAGTGTTAAATATAAGATTACTCTTGATCCCGGTGTTTGGATTTTTGATGACCGTCGAATTGATTTAAATACTTATTTTACTTCTAAACAAGAAAATGCAAATGATTTAGAAGAATATACGAAGGCGGTTTCTAAACATTGGGACCGTGAAATTGTCGAGGGTGCAATACACCCCCCTACCTTAAAAACCGAAAAGAAATTTGAAAAGGAGAAGATGTTAACCGGATCATTCGGAATTCCTTTTAAACCCTTTTTAAAAAATGCAGAGCCATTTCATGATGCAACATCTTTAGTAATTAAATGTTCAGATGGTGATATAGAATTGCCGATGGACAAGGCCTATGACCTAATACTTGGTTTTTCTAAAAACGGAAAGCCAATTACTGTCGATGGACCTGTGCATATTTATTTTGGTGATGGGACGAATCAACAAGAGCCGATTAAAAACATTAAACAATTTATTGTTAAATAAGGCTCTTTTCGTAAACTTTGTTGCTTTTGAAGCTTAATAAAGTTCATTTACTAAGTTTCTAGGCAATTTTCGCAAACGTTCTGACGAAAAGATGCCACGAAGCTTCTAATTATACGGGTTGATAAACTTTTACGAAAAACAAAAATCTATGCGAAAATAGCCTTAAATAAAGACGGGTGTCCAAATGACACCCGCTTTTTTTATATTCGATTTTATAATAAATCAGCTGCCAACCTAGCCAATCCTGATCTTTCACCTTTTAATAGTTTTACATGACCTGAAATAACTTGATCTTTAAACCTTTCGACAACATAAGTCAAGCCATTGTTGTATGCATCTAAATAAGGATGATCAATTTGCTCGGGATCACCCATTAAGACAATTTTACTGCCTTCTCCCACTCGTGTTAGTATTGTTTTCACTTCGTGTTTGGTCAGATTTTGAGCTTCATCAATAATAATAAACTGTTTAGGCAAGCTTCGCCCACGAATATAAGTCAATGCCTCAACCTCAATAGAGCCCATTCCGGCTAAAATAGCATCGAGTTCACCAGGCTTTTTCGTATTAAAAAGATATTCGAGATTATCATAAATAGGCTGCATCCAAGGTCTAAGTTTTTCTTGTTTTTCCCCTGGTAAATATCCTAGGTCTTTCCCAACCGGTACTATTGGTCTTGCCACCAGGAGCTTTTTATATTCCTTTAAATCTTCCGTTTGCATTAATCCGGATGCAAGGGCCAGGAGTGTTTTTCCTGTTCCTGCTTTTCCTATCAAGGTTATTAGCGGAATATCCTTACGGAGCAGTAACTCGATTGCCATGGTTTGCTGAACATTGCGCGGATGAATTCCCCATACATGCTCCTGATTTAAAATTAGTTTTTTTACCTTCTTGCTTGTTTTATCTACCATACCAATTGCGGAAGCCGAGCTTCCAAGAGCATCCTTCATTATCAGAAATTGATTTGGATAAAAAGGGTGATTGACAATTTCCGAAAGAAAAAGTTCCCCTTTTTCATAAAATCTACCTAAAAGCTCAACAGGTAAATACACCTCTTGAAAGCCTGTGTAAATATGATCAATTTCTACAACCCGATCATTTAAAAAATCCTCAGCATGAAGTCCGATTGCATCTGCCTTCACTCTAACAAGTGCATCTTTGCTAACCAGGATTACCGGCTTTCCATTTTCCTTTGTTTGTTCTTCTAAAAATAAGTTTTTAGCAACAGCAAGGATACGGTTATCGTTTGTCTTTTCAATAAAAATGTCCTGGAGTTCATGAAATGTTCGATGATTTAACTCAATCCGTATTGTGCCCCCATTTTCAAGCGGGATTTTTTCATGAAGCTTTCCCGAGGCCCTTAGACCATCAATTAACCTTGATACATGTCTTGCATTTCTCCCAACTTCATCCATGTATCTTTTCTTTGAGTCCACTTCCTCGAGAACCACTGCCGGAATGACTACTTCATTATCTTCAAAGGAGAAAATGGAATACGGGTCTTGTAACAAGACGTTTGTATCTAACACGTATATTTTACTCAAAGCGACGCCTCCGCTTCACTTGTTGTTTGGCTTGTTTATTCTGACTGGAACAAACCTTGCACTAGATAGGACTTTGGTAAAATATATGTTTATTGGAATAAAGATAGAAGGAGTTCCACAGAATAAATGTTAGTGTAACCATTCAAATCAGAGATAAAGTTAAGCACATGCCTCTTCTTGGTACCCATTTAAAAAGCACTTGGAGGTGGACATCGAATGAAGAAAATATTGATTCCAACCGCGTTACTGTTAATTTTAACCGGATGCAGCACAAATAAAGACATACAAAACAATAAGAATCAATCGTTAGTGAATGTAAAAAACAGTTATATTGATAATGTTGACCGTAAAACGGGACAAGAGATCTCTAAACGTTTAGTAATGCTTGCGACCAGTATTCCGAATGTACATGATGCAACAGCGGTTGTACTTGGACCTTATGCAATTGTAGGAATTGATGTGAATTCAAAGATAGAGCGGTCCCAGGTTGGTTCTATTAAGTACTCTGTGGCTGAAAGCTTAAAAAAGGACCCTTACGGTGCAAAGTCAATCGTTGTCGCTGATGTGGATACAACACAGCGGTTAAAAGAAATATCAGCAGATATTAAAAAAGGCAGACCGATTCAAGGAATAATGGAGGAATTAGCAGATGTAGCAGGACGATTAATGCCTGAAATACCGGGTGATTTAATCACACCTAATCCTAAAAATGCTACTGACAAACCTAATAATAAACTCCCGGCTAACGAACAAAAAGATTTAAAACGGCAGCAAGAGGAACAATCGAATCATCAAAAATAAAAGCTTAGTTAGAAAACTAAGCTTTTTTCATTGCATCCATTACTTGTTTATCTAACCTTGCGGCTGCATCTTTATCATATGTTTTATCATACTTCGGTTCAGAGACAATTTTAGAGCCATAAAACATAACGTCCCTAACTGACTGGATGGTGATTTCAACTAAGGCAAGCTTTAATGGAACATCATTAAGTCTCTCTTCCTTAATTAAAGCTTTTCCCTGTATTGAATATGTAGATTCATTGGCAATAATAGTAAGAACTGCTTGGTTATTTTTTTTGATATTTTCTAAAATTCTCGAGCGATTATCCACAGCAAAATAAATAGTACTGTCGTCTTTTGCCAACACCCAAGAAATAGCACTAACATTAGGGCCACCTGTTTCGTAATCAACCGTTGCTAAAGTCACGAATCTTTCTTTTTGCAGTTCATCGTATAACGGTTTAATAAGCTTTGGTTCAACCTGATTTACCATTTTTACAACCCCTTTTTATTTTGATTCACTGTTTTAAAAACAGTTATTCTCATATTACTACTATCGGTTTTTTTCATCAACTTAAACACAATTGATTTACCTTCTGTCCATGTGCCATGATATACTATATATAAACAATCGGGTTTCATAGAATAATTATGAGGTGCTTAATGAGAGTAAAATGCGTAATCTGCGATAAAATTGAAGGAATTGAAGATGAATCTTTGGAAGCCAAACGCCTCCGGAATCGTCCAATCCATACATATATGTGCAATGACTGCAGCTTAAGAATTTCTGAAAAAACAAAAGCACGGATCGATACAGGTAATTTTCGCTTTTATCGTGCCAGGTCTGAAAAGGACGATTGGTAACAGGAAAAGACTTTCCGGGAGCCAAAGCTTGACAATAAGAAAAGCGAAAAAACCTCAAGTTCTTACCAAAATGGAAGAACTTGAGGTTTTTTTTAATCTTCAATCGGATAATTTTGATATTTTTCAGGCTCTTGATTAATTTGGTTTAGCATGACCTCAATTAATTCACGAGGAAAGCGCGTTTTCTTAGTTTCTCCCTCTTGAAGATAAGAAACATAGTACATGGTTTCATCTTTTGTTGTCACTATATTAGAAAGTTGATGCTCCCCTGTTAATTTCTCTTCAAAGAGGTCCATTGTATCCTTAGCCGCTGTGTCATCAGGACGAGCGTCACAAACTACCTTAATGGTAAGCCAATTGTATAATACATCCTGTAAGGATTTCATTACAGAAAAACCCCCGTTATTTAGCTTCAGCCTGTTGTTTTTTCGATTGGTGCAAGCGGATTTTATAAATAATTAAAATCAATGCTGCAACAACAAGCCCCTCTGCAACCGGTAAAAAGATTCCTAAAAAAGTTAGAAGTGTACAACCAACACATAAAAAGAGATAAATAACAATTGATTTTCCAAGCGGTAATTTCTTTGCGAATCCAAGTTTATACACCACAACGGAAAGAGCAACAATAGTTAAATAAAGAAGCCACATACCTTCTTTTGGCTGTTCGCTAACTTTATAAAGAGCAGCGAAGAATGAAAGACGTTCCGCAACATTCACATCCAAAACCTCCTCAATCAGAAAGAAGTCAACTCATTTCAGCGTATTTTTTCTTTTTCGCCATTCTCTCACGTTCATTTTTATCAAGAATTTTTTTACGAAGACGAATGGATTCAGGTGTAACTTCACAATACTCATCCTCGTTCAAATATTCTAATGATTCCTCTAGCGTCAAGATTCTTGGTTTTTTAATGACAGATGTTTGATCTTTATTCGCAGATCGAATATTCGTTGCTTGTTTTACTTTTGTAATATTAACAGTGATATCATTTTCACGAGTGTGCTCTCCCACGATCATTCCCTCGTAGATTTCTGTTCCAGGCTCGACGAAAATTGTTCCACGATCTTCTACTTGCATTATGCCATACGTAGAAGCTTTTCCTGATTCCATAGAGACTAATACACCCTGACGTCTGCCGCCTACTTGTCCTTGCAGCATCGGTTGGTAGCTATCAAATGTATGATTGATAATTCCATATCCGCGTGTCATGGTTAAAAACTCAGTTGTGTAACCAATTAAACCACGTGCCGGCACATTAAAGATTAAGCGGACTTGACCGGTACCGTTGTTAATCATGTCGATCATTTCACCTTTACGAGCACCAATTGATTCCATTACAGATCCGGTATGTTCTTCAGGAACATCGATTTGGACCCTCTCAACCGGTTCACAGCGAACGCCGTCTATTTCTTTTACGATTACCTCAGGCTTAGAAACCTGAAGTTCATAGCCTTCACGACGCATATTTTCAATTAAAATCGATAAATGAAGCTCTCCGCGGCCGGAAACAATCCAAGCATCCGGTGAATCAGTATTATCTACACGTAAGCTTACATCCGTTTGTAGTTGCGCACGAAGTCTTTCTTCAATCTTTCTTGATGTTAAATACTTTCCTTCTCTACCTGCAAAAGGGCTGTTATTTACAACGAAAGTCATTTGAAGTGTCGGTTCGTCAATTCTTAAAATCGGCAGGGCATCTTGATGCTCAATTGGACAAACTGTTTCACCGACATTAATATCTTCCATTCCGGAAACAGCGATCAAATCGCCCGCTTTTGCTTCTTGAATTTCTTCCCGTTTTAAACCAAAAAAGCCAAAAATTTTGGTTACTCGGAATTGTTTTACAGAGCCGTCTAATTTCATTAGCGCTACCTGTTGACCGACTTTCATTGTACCGCGGAAAACACGGCCAATTCCGATTCTTCCGACATAGTCATTATAGTCTAGTAATGCTACCTGGAATTGAAGCGGTTCATCACTATTGTCAACAGGTGCCGGGATGTGTTCAACAATCGAGTCATACAAGGATTGCATGTTCTCATCTTGTTTTTCAGGATTAGTACTTGCTGTTCCGTTTATTGCAGATGCATATATGACCGGGAACTCAAGCTGATCTTCCGTTGCTTCAAGCTCGATGAATAAATCGATTACTTCATCAATTACCTCAGCAGGGCGAGCAAAGTCACGGTCAATTTTATTCACAACTACAATTGGAGTTAGATTTTGCTCTAAGGCTTTTTTCAAAACAAAACGTGTTTGCGGCATACATCCTTCATATGCATCGACCACCAGCAATACACCATCAACCATCTTCATAATTCGTTCTACCTCGCCGCCAAAGTCGGCATGCCCCGGTGTATCCAAAATATTGATTCTTGTATCCTTATATTGGATCGCGGTGTTCTTAGCCAAAATGGTAATTCCGCGTTCTCTTTCCAGATCATTGGAATCCATCGCACGTTCTTCAACGTGCTCGTTAGAACGGAAGGTTCCTGATTGTTTTAACAACTGATCAACCAGTGTCGTTTTTCCATGGTCAACGTGGGCGATGATCGCGATGTTGCGAATATCTTCTCTAATTTTCAAAAAATTCACTCCTACCTCTATTCATAAAATAAAGCTATTTATAGTTTCCCATATACAACTAAAACATTATACCACATTTAGAGTAGAAACCTAAAAGGATTTTATGTAGAATGAAGGATGTAGGGAAAATCATTATATTTACCATAAGAAAAAAATTTCCAAAAAAGTTTAGCTCGGACACAAAGGGGTATTAAAATGAAACAAATAAAATGGATTTTTGTTGTTTATGCCATTCTTGCCGCCTCCAGCATTATGGGAATTGGCATCGCAATTGCCGAAAAAAGTTTTATTGGCGCATTAGGGTGTATTATAGCGGTTATTCTCATTATGGGGATGGGATTTAAAACAAAAAGAAAAATGCGCGAAAATGGTGAATTATAAGAAAGCGCCCATAAAGGGCGCTTTTACTTTGTCTTACCACTTTCCTCCCTTTAAATAATCCCTTAATATCGTTTGATGGAGCCCGGGCTTGGCAACTAATAATGAATCTTGCCTAAGATAATCAAGGTTATTTCCCCTTAAATTAGTCACAATTCCGCCTAATTCTTCAACAATCACAGTGCCGCCTCCAACGTCCCAAGGAGCTAGTCTCAATGATATATAGGCGTCAATTCTACCGGTTGCTACAAACACCATCTCAAGGGCGGCTGTTCCGTACGATCTTGTTCCACGAGCATCCCTGGCAAGAGGGAGCAATAGATTGTGATCAATACGCTTATTTTCCATTACCCAAGTGGCATTTAATGCAATAATAGCCTCATTGACTTTTGTTTCATTTAGAGGAGACAAAGGCATATCGTTCATGTATGCACCTTTTCCACGGATAGCATGATACAATTCATCATGTACAACATCGTAAACAAGACCTATTTTTCCGACTCCATTCTCATATACTCCAAGTGAGATGGCAAAGTTTCTTTGTTGGTGGATAAAATTCATCGTTCCATCAATCGGGTCGATTAGCCAAACAATGCCTTCGAGGCCGGTAAATTCATCTCCAAAACCTTCTTCGCCCATGATTTTATGATTTGGATATACCTCTCTTATTTTACTAATAAAAAATTGTTCGATCTCTTTATCGATATTCGTAACCAAATCATTAGGATTTGATTTCGTCTGTATATTTAGCGTCTTATCAAAAGAAGACCTAATTTTGTTCCCCGCTTCTTTTACCCATTGCTTGGCAAGGGCATCAATGTTTTCCCAACTCATAGAAATCCTCCTTATATCTCTATTTCTTCTCAAATACCGTTCTATGTAAAAACAATTATGAAAAAAAGTGGTACCTTTAGCTTAATCAAAATGAATTAACCCATCAACTTTTAGACTTCCCTTCCATAGAAAATTTTTACTTGAGATTTCCGATTTGGAAAAATAATAAACGAACTCCCTTTATTCCTTCTCCGGAGTTCGTTTTAGATAAGTACGAATATCATTCTATTTTGTATCATTCCAAAAAGTTTCCCCTTTGATGATGAAATACACTCTAATAATCAAAGAGCTTTTAATCTCAACAATTCTTGGCGGATTTTTTCTAATTTTTGTTTGCAATCCTTCATCTTTTTATCGTTCTTTTCTTCAATGGCTTCAAATAAAACGGCTAATTCATAATCCATTTCAAGTCTCAATACAGCAGTTCTTTCTTTTTCACCTGCTTTTTTAAGTGATGTATTCATTAATTGCTTCATGTTTCTCCACCCCTTCCTACGCTTTATTAACTAATTTTTCAGATTATTTTTTTACTGTATAATATGAGCAAGCGCGAGCGGTTGCAACAAATATGTGCGTTAACCTATATAAGCAACAAATTTCTTGTATCATCGGCGTTATGCTACAATTATTGACAAATGTTTCACTGGGGGTTTATACATGAAGTTTACTGGCTTTACGAATGAAGATTTTGATGTTTTTTTAATAGATGGCCTTGACGCTCGTATGGAGGCTTTAAAGGAATCAATTCGCCCTAAATTAGAAATTCTTGGACAATATTTCTCCCCTTCCCTATCAGCATTGACAGGCGATGAAATGTTTGTCCATGTTGCCAAACATGCACGGAGGACTATTAATCCTCCAAAAGATACATGGATTGTTCGCAAAGTATGATTGATTAAAAGCCCGCCGTTGCTATCTTTTACCCCCATAATAAAACGATTAAACTTGATGAAGGAGTACAAAAAATGCAATTTCAAGGATTTTCGAAAACTGATTTCGACACCTTTAATATAGAAGGTCTGGACGCAAGAATGGAAGCAATTGAAGATAGGATTCGACCGAAGTTCCGTGAAATCGGTCAAGTATTAACGGACGAACTTTCCGTTAGTCTTGGACAAGAAATGTTTTTACATATAGCGAAACATGCCCGACGAACTGTAAATGCCCCGAAAGATACTTGGTTGGCAATAGCGGGGAATAAACGTGGATACAAACAACACCCGCATTTTCAAGTTGGATTGTTTGACGACCATGTTTTCATTTGGTTGGCGTTCATATATGAATTACCGAATAAAGAGGAAATCGCAAAGGCGTTTTTAAAGAACTTAAAAACGATCAAAACGACCGTTCCAAATGTCTTTGTTGTTTCCCAAGACCATATGAAGAAAGACGCAATGTCAATGAAGGAAATCAACCTAAAATCTACACTAGAACGTTTTAGGGACGTCAAGAAGGCGGAATTCCTTATTGGCCGACAAATTGCAGCCAATGACCCGATTTTAACCGACGGGAGCGAATTCTTGGACGTTGTAAGAAGTACATTTGAAGCACTTATCCCATTATATAAATTATCGTATAAATAAAAAAAGGCGTCTTCACCCGCTATGCAGAAACGGGTTCGGACGCTTTTTCATATGCCTTTTTATTTATCCATGTATTAAACCTTTGAATCGCTTCGTCGCTGGGTTCGTTACTTCGGACTACAACCGTGAAATTTTTAACTTTGACGACCTTTTTTCTTGTTAATTCCTTTTTGTTATTCATTCTGATTCCCCCTTATTCCCAAGTGCATTGATTCGGGTCTTTATCGTCACGCCAGCGGTTGAATTTCGGGTGACGCAATTTTCCCGATTTCAAAACTTCATTCGCTTTGACTTCAACAACACGCCCGATATATTTATCAATGTTTGCGGTCATATCTTCGATTGCTGCCTTCGTGAATCCGTCGAATGCCCCACGTTCCACAAGTTCGCCGTCCTTATATTGACCGAAGACCAATTTTGCGATTTTATCTTTGTTGTATTTTCCTTTTCCGTATTCATAGCCAATGACAACGCCGTCAAAGGTCAATATCTTTTTCAGCTTTTGGATATCGGACGATTTCTTTGACCCGTTACAAATCTTGTATTTTCCCGACAATCGTTTTCGCATTAAACCTTCGCCGCCCGCTGCAACTACGTCGATGAAAATCTTTTGAATATCGTATTCAGACGGGTGAAATTGAACCGCAAGGTGAACGTATCGGTCGCCAACATACTTGCGGTAGATTTCGAAGACTTCTTCCAATTGTTCACGGCGACGTTCAAACGGCTGGTTCATTACGTTTTCGCCTTTATAATATAGAAGGTCATACGTGATATATTGCAAGAAACCGTGTGATTCTTGAATTCCAATAGCACGTTCAGCCGTACCGCTTCCCATTATTGACCGAAGCAAATCGAAATCACCTTTTGGGTGAATCAGTTCCCCGTCAATAACCGTTCCGTATAATTCGGGAATATCAAAATCCGTAAGCTGCGGGACAAATCCGCCTTTTTCGGGAAGTTTGCCCGTAACGTCGGAAGGTCGTCTTCCCGTCATATAGATTTTGTCGTCCATAATATGAATCAATTGACGTTCCCCGTCGTACTTTACTTCGTAAATGAAATCTTCGTTCTGCCATTCTTCACTGCTTGCTTTAGGATAATCGAAACTTTGTGCCCGCATTGGGTGAATTTCTTGGTACATATTCAAACCCCCTTTGAACTTTTTCCAATCTTCAACGTTTGGGTTATTGTGTACGTAAGCCCAAAACGTGAATTCCCGAAATTCTTCGACCGACAAATCGTTATTGATTGCCAACCAAAGCACCAATTCGTCGAACCGTTCTTTTTCAAACCGGCAACTAATATCTTCACGTTCAAAGAATACGAATGGATTTTGTTTGCCTTTTTTCAAATTCAGTTGAGCGTCTAGCGGATAACAATTTTCAACCGTTGTTTGTCCGCCTTTCGCTTGCGGCAACCAATGTTCAATGTGATAGTCTTCCGAATCTGTTAGGCACAACGGAAATTGAACCGCTTTAAGACTTCAATCATTTGCAAAGGTTTCATTTAATCACCCCTTTCAAAGTGACTTGTGGGATAGATACTGCCGTTTGTGACGCAATCAAAAAAAATAACCGCCCCGAAAGGCGGCTTTGTTACGCTATTACAATTTCAAATTCTCGACCAAAGGCATGATATTTTGCCAACATATCACCGACGTTTTGAATTTCGGCAAGTTGTCCTTTAATCATATCAAGGCGGCGTTTCTTTACTTCAATTTGACCTTCAACGAATTGATACTCGTCCGATTCTTTCAGATAGGCAATTTCACCTTCAAGGGCGATTCCATTCTTCATTAGTTCATTGAATCGTGCTTCCAAGATCAAATTCAGCGGAAGGGCTTGTGAATGATCGGAAATCCTTTGAAGAATAATTTGGTCAAGCGTTTCGTTCCTTTGGGTTAGTTCTTTAAGACGTGCTTTTTGTTTTTCGGATAGTTTTTTCATTTTGATTCCCCCTTGAACAATTTTTCAATTTCTTTTGTTTCAACTTCTTCATGTTCCCTTTTGAACTTCCAAAACAATTCGAATATCATAGTTTGTAAATTTTGATAGACGCCAAATAACGGATATTTTGAGCCGTGAAAATCGTCAATTCTTCCGTAATTGAATTCAGCACCAGCAGCGTTTTTGTGCCCGCCCCCACCAAGACGTTTTGCAATTGAACCAACGTCAAATTTCGGCTTGCTACGGAAGGAAACTTTTCGCATATTGACGTCAATCAAGGCAATTGCGTCAAGTTCCAGGCGATTCATCAATTCGTGAGCTGCTTCGGATTGGTAACGGTCAGCAAATCCGACACCGAAGCGTTTTTCGCCCGTTAATTCATAGACCGTGATTGATTTCTCCAACTTGTCGATATAGCGATTGATTCGTTCTTCTTCAAGTTCAAGAAGGATTTTGTCAATGTTATAAAGACGGTGCGGTTCTTTCGCCGTCAAGCAACGGTCTTCGAACTTCTTGATTCCGACAATGAAGAACAAGCGATTCAATTGCTTTGATTCGGGATAGGCATGAATCCAGCGATCATAGTCATCTACAAGAATTGCGAAATCACGGAAACTTCTTGGAATGTTTTCGAATTCATCAAAGACCAACAATGTTCCGCTTGCTTCAACGTCAATCGTCGCCCAATCAAAGCGGCTTGCAAGGTCGATATTCGTTTTATGATGGTCAAGCCAACGTTTCCCGCCTTGATATCGTTCAAGACGTTCCGCCGTTTCTTCCTTGATTCCCAAGTCAGCAATCAGAATGAACGGAAGGTCGGCCGAGTTTTCTAATTCGTCCAATCGTTGATTGATTTTGTCGTCAACGTTTTGATAGGAACAATAATGAACTTCGGCGTGTGAACCAAGTGCGGCTTTGATAAGAATGCCGCCCCCGATTCCGTCCAAATCATTGTGAGAAAACATAATTGTGTTTTGTGGAAGAATTGCCATATTAGAAAGACCCCCTTGCGTGTTTTCGTCCTAGTTGCCAACGAAGTTCGTGAAAGTCTTCGAAGTATTGATTTTGTTGATATTGGACGTAATGTCGGAAATTCATCAAGAATGTTTCCGCTGCCCTTTCGTCATTTGGGCGAATTACTTCGAAGTAAGCCTTCGGGGTCAATCCGCTTTGAACGAAGTCCTGAATCTGCTTTGCGAAAAATGCAGCCGCTCCCCGTTTGAATCCTTCACGTACTTGAAGGAAACTTTCGAATTCCTTTGCTTGGTTTGTTAGCGTCGTTTGTTCTTTCAATAAAGTCACGTGTGATTTCCCCTTTCGGTTTGTCGTTGTTACACCGTGACTTGTGGTTTGAAAATCGGGGGTTGTGACGCAACAAAAAATTTTTTATAATGGTTTTGAAAATTTCTGTTATTTTTTCTTACGACCTTTTGCCGAAGGTCTTTTTTTTCTTGCAAAATTAAAAACGCCGACCCTAATGGGACGACGCTTGGGAATATTATTCAGCCTTTTTGAACGTTGATTGCTTTTTACCGCCAAGATAATTTTGACGGGTCAATTTTTCTTCGATTGTTTCGTCTGCTCTTTCCCGATTGTATCGGGTTCGAAGTTGTCGTTTGGTCAAGAACGGATATTCTTCACGTGTAACTTTGTCGGGGTGATTGTTCGTCATATCTTCGAGCAGCAACCAATTCCCCAAACGTTGAACTTGAACGCCTTCGGGGATTTCACCCGTTTGTTCGATATAGGCGTCACATATCGCTTCGATCGCTTGCTTGCGAATTTCCAAAGACGGCGGTTGCCCGTTTACGTCCAGGAGCGACAATAATTTCGATACTTCCTTATCCATACGAACCTTGTAATTGGCGATGAACATTCCGTCAAAATAGTGTTTATTGGTTATCGTTTGGAATAGATTCATGATTGTTTCCCCCTTTGACGTCGTTCAAATCCTTCGCATATTGTTCAGCAATTTTATTAACGACCGATTGAATCAATTGTTGAACCGCTTGTTGTGAAATTCCCATGATTTCGCCCGCTTCCCTTTGCGTCAAATCTGCGAAATAGACCAACTGAATCGCTTGTCTTTGGCGTGGTGTCACGTTTATTTTCGAATATGCAATTTGGAAGTCTATCAACAAATTAATAGCGTCGAAATCACCTTTATCAATTGCAGCACTTCGAACGTGATGAATGTTTGATAATAAGGCGTTCACCCCTTGCGGCGTTTCAATCGGATATTCTGTTTCGATTCTGTGTTCGTTTGACTTTAAATCAATTGAAGCAGCACCCATTATATTCGCCCCCCTGGTTTTCCCCCTTTCGCATATAGAACGGCCTTATCAAATGCCGCTTGTGATTGTTGAAGTAGTTCTTCGATAGTACCATTGTTTTGAATTTCGAAATCAACCTTGAACCCGTCAATGTAACGTTCGGTTTCGTGATATAAGTCTTGAATATCGAAGTTGTCGTTTTCCGCAAGAATGCGGTTCAAACGAATCCCGTCTTCTGCACTTACACGGACAATAAAGAATCCTTGTTCCTTCAAAGCGTGATATTCGTTCGGCTGCCGAAGGTCGGTCACAACGACCCGATTTGCCCCGACTTCTTGAATTTTCCGCAACGTATAATTGACCCAAATATTCGGATTTACCTCACGAAGTTTTTGACCAATATCTTGAAGCAGCTTGCGGGGCTTTTCTTTGTCCCGCTTTGCGTAAACTTGTGGATATAAAAGACGAATCGTGTCCCAAATCCCTTCGGAAAAACGGAAACCTATGAAGCCGTGATTTTCACGAAGGAAATTGGCAACCGTATCTTTGCCGCTTCTCATTTTTCCGCATAAAGCGATTTTGACGACTAATTGACCGTAATTTGTTTGCATTCGATTTCCCCCTTTAACGTTCCTTACACCGTTACTTGTGGGGGGAAATTAACGTTTTGTGACGGCAAACAAAAAAGCCGCCAGATACTTGGCGACTTTTTAACATTATTGAGATTTAACCCTACCATATATGTAAATGAAATTTTTGTAAAATAACAGCACCATGCCAACAAGTTGGATAGTGCTGTTTTACGTTTACATGATTAGATAAACATTTGTTGCATAAAAGCTCGTTTTTGTTGTTGTAGTTGCAATAATTTGTCTTCATTTATTTGAAGTTTTTTATTAATTGCATTTAAAAAACTTGATATTTTTAACTGTTCTTCCATACATGGCAATTTATGCCGTGTTTCAAAGAAATCTGATACACTAACATTTAATAAGCCATGATTTCTAGCACCTTCTACACATATCAATGATACTTCTTTATGCCATTGCACTGAATCAAAGTAATGAACTAGAAAATCACTGAAAACATTATCTTTTGGAGCAAAGCAAATATAAAGTGTGGACAGCGCCCCATTCTCATAATTATCAAGTCGTTTTATCGTACCTAAAGGGTAACCGCTAGAGTAACTTTTGTTATAAGCGAATTCTCCTTTTTCTAATAAGTAATATCCTTCTAAATTGGATGAGGCTACATTTTTATTAAAGAATTCAATTTGGTCAATCAACCCATATTGTGCAGAAATAGTTAATGGTCTATTAGTTTTTAAATTTGTATTTTTTCTAGTAATTCGGTTTGTGAATTCACCTAGTTTGTAATACTTCCATTCTGGAAATTCTTTTTCACTATCATCTTTAAATCTAATTTCTTGATTAAAGATCTTCTTCATATAACCTTTCTTTTGTTCCTTCAGCAAGTTGACTTTTTCTTGTTGAAGTTGAATCTTTTTCTCAATAATTTGAAATAAATTAGCTATTTTATTTTGTTCCTCAAGTGATGGATAAGCTAAAGGTAAATTAAAAAAGACAGAATCGTTAATGTTTAACCTATCGTGTCGTGCACCACTATCACCGTTTAAATACATAAATCTATTCCATTTATTGCTTTTAAAATACCATTTTAAATAACCCACATTTATATTTGAAGTTCTAAAAGCTAAATATAAAGGTGAAATCACTCCAGAATCTTTACCAGCATATAGATTAATTGGTCCATAAGGTGATTCATTAGACATACGAGGGTTATATACAAAATCGCCTTCATTAATAATATAATAATTATCAATGTTTTTTGCGTTTGCTATATCACGATCAAAATATTCACTTTGGGATATAAGCCCTTTTGTAGCCGAGTTGGAAATTACATTTTTTACTTTAAAGTCTTTATTTTTTTCTTTAATTTTACTCGAAAATTTTCCTAAAGGGTATATTTTCCATTGCCCACTAAATTGTTTAAAACGAAGATTAGGAGTATTCATTTTTACAGCCCCAACTCCTTAAAGTACATCTCTAATTCTTTATCCACTTCTTCAATTTCTGTATCAATCTCATTTATGCGTTGTGACACAGCAAATAAATCAATCGGAGCTTCTTCTTCGAAAGTATCTACGTAACGAGGAATATTTAGGTTATAATCGTTATCTTTGATTTCATTTAATGTAGCTGCATATGAATATTTATCGATGGATTCTCGACTTAAATACGTAGTAATAATTTTATCTACATGTTCATCTGACAAAAGATTTTGGTTTTTACCTTTTTCGAATTGATTTGAAGCGTCAACGAAAAGAACATTGTCATCATGCTTGCGACATTTTTTGAATACTAAAATACAAGTAGGAATGCCTGTACCGTAGAAAATGTTTGCTGGTAATCCAATAACTGTATCTAAATAGTTCTTTTCTTCAATTAAATATTTACGAATAGCTTCTTCTGCTGCTCCACGGAATAATACACCATGTGGTAACACGACTGCCATTGTACCGTTATCATCCAATTGATGAATAAAGTGTTGTATAAAGGCAAAGTCTGCTTTTGATTTTGGTGCTAGTTTTGCATAAGCACTAAAACGTTCGTCTTCAATAAATTTGTCATCAGCACTCCATTTCGCACTATATGGCGGATTGGCAACGATTGCTTCAAAGCGTTGTTCGATATGTTGAGGCTCTTCCAATGTATCAGCATTTCGTATATCAAAGCGTTGGTAAGGAACTCCATGTAGCAACATATTCATTCGAGCTAAGTTGTATGTTGTCGATACTTTTTCTTGTCCGTAGTATTTGTGTACTTTCGCCTCTTTACCTACACGAAGTAGCAACGATCCAGAACCACAAGCACCATCGTAAACATCTCGAATTTCTGATTTACCAGCAGTCACAATTTTCGCTAATATTTTAGAGACTTGTTGTGGCGTGTAAAATTCACCAGCTTTTTTCCCTGCGTTTGCTGCAAATTGAGAAATCATATATTCGTATGCGTCACCTAGAATATCAATTTCAACATCATCTTGTAAAAATGGAATATCTGCAATGTTAACAATTACCTTACTAATTAAATTTGTACGATCCCTCACTGTACGTCCTAAGCGTGAAGAAGTTAAATCCATATCGTCGAATAGATTTTGGAAATCGTCTTGGCTGTCTGTACCTAGAGTAGATGATTCAATTGCTTTTACACCATTTTGTAGCATTTCGACATCAAAGTTACCATTTGCTCCTTTTTCGATTTCCTCAAGAAAGTGTGAGAATAAGAATTGAGGCTCTACTATATAACCTAACTCATCGATAAGATATTCTGCTAAGTCCTCGTGGTACTCTTCCTTTCCCCATGCATCTGAATATGAAATGTTATCTTCCTGTAGTAATTCGTTTGCACGTGCTTCAACTTTTTCTGATAGGTAACGATAGAAAATTAACCCTAAAATATAATCCTTGAATTCGCTGGCGTCCATTTGACCTCGTAGGTCATTTGCCATCGCCCATAATTTTTTATGTAAATCAGCTTGTTGTTGACGTTGTTTTTCAATCGTTGTCATAAATGTGTTCCTCCTTAGGTTTGATTAATTCACGTTGATACTTTGAATTAGCTTCTGTTGGATATATAGCTGTTGCAATTCACGTTTTTCAATCATTAACGATTCTTTTCGCTTTTTTAATTGAGCGATTTTGCCAATATTTATTTGCTTTTGAATAGGTGGTAAGTTAATTTCTAATTCCTTTAAATGAGATAGTTTCAATAATGAAATGACCGTTCCTTCACTTAACACAGACAGCTGTTTTTGAATGGATGGATGTTCATTAAAGTACCATTCAAAGAAGGTAACATTTACATCGCTTGTTAATTGAATTTTTATAAAGTTGTTAGTTAATAATAACCCGCTATATTTTTCAGGTAACAAAGCAACTTTTTGGGTATGTGTGTGCAAGATGAGACTATTTGTATCTGTTAAAAGTTGTGGTGTTAATTTTTCCTTTGGAACAGTAATTTCGGCACTTTTTTCATTTGAAATTCGATAGGTCAAGCCAAGGGTTTCGTTAAATTCTTTCAGTGAAAGCAATTTGACTTTTAATGTTTCAATGTTGTCAGAAAAAGTTTCCAACCGATTTGCAAAAGCACCTTGTGTAAATTGAGCAATTTGATGAAGTTTCACAGCACTCCTCCTTTGATATTTTTTAATATATCAGCACCGATATGTTTAATATAAATGATATTTTTTAAAATATCAACGTTTTTTTAATTTTTTTTTGATATTTTATAAAATAACAAGAAAGAGCGCTGATTTAGCGCCCTCTTTTTATTAAATGGGTAATGTGGTAACTACGCACCGTATTTTTCGGTAAAGTCACGAATGAATGAAGTAATCGCTTTGATTGCTTTATTCTTTTTCAAGAACGATCCTGATAAAGAATCCATAATCGCATTTTTTTCGATTAAACTGGAGTACTCAAATGTTGATATTTGTTCACGTAATACGCTATCATCAATATCTACTTCTTTAGCAAACGCTTCAAGTTCTTGTTCACTCATATCTTCTTCATATCTCTTGTATACATCAATAACGGATTCATTTGGTGCAATAGTCGGTGCAACTTTGTCTAGGAATCCTTTAATCAGGTCAATTTTTAAACGCAACTTCGGATCAGAGGCATGGTCTAATTCTTGTTTAATGAAACGAATCTCTCTGTCACGTTCTTTTTCATTTTCAGTGTTAAGGTTCGCAATGAGATTCAGAATGTAGCTTACGTTTATACGGTCTGTATGCATTAACTCTAACTCGAAGTCGATGTCATGCAGAATGGATTCTTTTGGCACTTCGCCACGCTTGAAATTCTCGTATACTTTGAAGTATTTGCTCTTGAAATCTTCGTATGATTGCTGCGAAATCTTCAGTTCTGTTTCATCAAACTCAAAATCAGAAAATGACTGTAAACGTTGGAGCAGTTTCGTGACATTTTTAAATGCAATGATAAATTTGCGTTTATCTTCTTCACGTTCCAACTCGTCAACTTCTTCTGGGATGACTGTAATTCCTCTTAAATTTTTCACAGCTTCTTTAAAAGCTTTTAGATATTCATCGTAGCTACCCATTAATACCGTATCAACATTATTTGTCTTAGAGAATAGCTTAATCGCTTCATCCGTATTCTCTTTTAAATTTCGATAGCAAATAATGTTACCGTATGGCTTTGTAGATTTTTCTACGCGATTTGTACGACTATATGCTTGAAGTAAGTCATGATACACCATATTCTTGTCTACATACAAAGTGTTGAGCGGCTTACTATCGAAACCAGTTAGAAACATTTTCACGACAAGTAAAATATCGATTTGTGCATTCTTCACTTTCTTCGATACATCGGAAAAGTAGCGATCCCAAGTCTCTGTAGAAAAGTCAGTATCGTACATTTTGTTATAGTCCACAATCATACGGTCTAATGCTTCACGAGAATGTTCACCCGTTCCATCGCTTTCCTCATTTTGTCCGTAAGAATATATTCCAGCAATTTTTAGATTGTGATTTTTTGATTTTAGAATGTCATAATATCGAATCAATGTAGGAATTGAATCAACGGCAAACATAGCACAGTAACCTTTACTTTTTGAACGTCTTACATGGTTACTTAGAATATTATCGGCAACAAGATTTAAGCGTATTTCATCATGCCATACTTCGTCCGTATCAATAGCATGTACTTTTGTTTTATCATTTTCATTAATATTGGCATTAAAGGTGCGAATGTATTCTACTGAGAAGCCAAGTACGTTCCCATCACGAATTGCGTCTTTAATTAAGTAATAATGTAAGCATTTTTCAAATAAATCGGCTGTTGTACGACCATCTTGGCTCTTGTTCTCTACAAAACGTGGTGTACCTGTAAATCCAAAGTACTGTGCATTTTTAAAATGCTGATCGATTTCTTTTCGCATATCACCAAATTGACTACGATGACATTCATCAATAATGAATACGACATGTTCTTGCTTGTATGGTTCCATAATGTGAGCGTACCTTGGATTCTTGACAGCATTGTTCATTTTTTGAATGGTTGTAACAATGAACCGCTTCATTGGGTCTTGAATTTGCTGGATAAGCATTTCTGTTTTATCTGTACGGTCAACTGAGCCTTTTTGGAACTTGTTGAACTCAGAAATGGTTTGGCTGTCTAAGTCTTGGCGATCGACAAGGAAGAAAACCTTTTTGATACTTTCTTCATCTGCTAAAATTTGACCAGCTTTAAAAGAGGTTAAGGTTTTACCCGAACCCGTTGTATGCCAAATATAGCCATTGTTGTTGGTTTCCGTTGCACGTTTTACCAATGCTTCTACCGCGTATACTTGATATGGTCGCATAACCATTAACGCCTTATCAGTATCATTAATGACCATGTAGCGACTAATCATTTTGGCTAAATGGCAGGGCTGTAAAAACGCATTAGCGAAATCTTGTAAGTTTGTAATCAGCTCATTCTTCTCATCCGTCCAGAAAAATGTGAACCCAAATTGAATATCGTAATCAGAGTTCGAAAAGTATTTTGTATCGACACCATTACTTACGACAAAGATTTGGAGGAATCGATACAAACCAGTAAATGTGTGACGACGATAGCGCTGAATTTGATTGAACGCTTCTTTAAAGTCTAGTCCACGTCGTTTTAATTCGATTTGAACAAGTGGCAAACCGTTAATTAGGATTGTCACGTCGTAACGATTTGTATATTTTCCAGTCACTGTTGTTTGCGTCGTGACTTGAAATAGATTTTTACACCAGTCTTTTGTGTTGAGTAACTCTACATATAATTGCGTTCCATCTTCACGTTCTATCAATAATTTGTCACGTAAGATTTTCGCTGAATCGTAAATGCTATTGCCTTCGATTAATGTAAGAATTCTCTTAAGTTCTTTATCAGTTAATGGTTGTCCATTTAGTTTATGTTCATTGAATTTATTGAGTTGTTCCTTAAAATTAGTTAGCAATGCGTTATAGTCCGCAATCTTGACTGCATTGTAGCCTATATTTACAAGTTGCTTAAGTAAATTTTTTTCAAGCGCTGCTTCAGGTTGGTATGCCATGCTTGGAACCTCCTTAGTACAATCATCCTCTAATTATACTAAAAAATTAATGTAAAAGTTTCATTTTAATAGTAATTTTTTACTAACGAAAAAAAAAAGAAACGGGATTCTCCCGCTTCCTCTATTTCAATTCAAAATACGGGTCAAGCCAATCTTCTTTTTCTACAACAACACTGCGAAGTTTTTCCGCAAGGTCGGCGATTTCCCATTGTGCCCCACGACCTTTGCGGCGTTTGGCGTAAAATTCAAGTAATGCACGAAGGTTACAAGTCATAGTCAGATTGATAGCAGCAGCATTCGGAAGAACAAAACGGGCATCTTCCGTTGGAATCCTTGTTTCCCGAAGTCTATCATATGCCTTTTGTATTACGTCCATAGTTTCAAGGAATATCTCGAATGCTTCGGGGTCTTCTTGAACTTTTGGCGGAACAATATAGTGGAATCCGCCTTTCTTCTTCTCGGAAGCGTCCGAAACATAACGTTGCGATTGCACGGAATATCCGAAACCTACACGGTGACGGGTTAATTGTGCCAACGCTGAACGAGAAAGACCTTCGATTGCAAACGTGAATGAAATGTGTTCCAGCGTTGAAGTGTGCCCGCTTGAAACAATGTGACGGAATAAACGATCGGCGTCCGTTCCGCCTTTCCCGTCCGAAGCTACCTTTTGTTGATACTTTTCGTATTCCGCACCGTCAAACAAATCGGAAGGTTTATTGTGAGAATAGCAAGTTCGAATCGCAGTAAATGCAATTTCCCTTGCATTTGGTGTGCTTGCTAACAATACAACTTTCAATTCACTTTGTTTTTCGTTAATCATTCGAATCCCCCCTTTTGCCATGACTTACACACCCGTTGACCCGAAGCCGCATGTTCCACGTTCCGAAGCGTCGAGTTCGTCAACAACCTCGGTTTCGATTTTTTCTTCGTATTTCTTGAAAACTGCTTGTGCGATTCGGTCGCCGGCCTTTACCTTGAATGGAAGAAATCTTGTGTTAAATAACACGATTCCAACGTCGCCCCGATAGGTCGGTTCGATCGTTGCAGGCGTATTCAAGACCGTGATTCCCTTTTTCAATGCAAGCCCGCTTCTCGGTCTGATTTGCATTTCGTACCCTTTTTCGGGTTGTACGGCGATTCCAGTTCGGAACAATTTTCGCTGGAACGGAAAGACCCAACCCGAATCTATCGTTGCAAGGTCAAGGCCGACGTCCCCTTCAATTTGTTGTTTTGGAACAATTGCGTTTGGGTGCAGCTTTTTTACTTTTAACTTCATAAACAATTCCCCCTTGATTTGTTTTTAGGAAGCACAATGGAAGTATTTTTGTCTTGCACGAATAGCCACACGGTTTGCTTCTTCCTTCGTCTTGTAAGTGCCGCAATGAATCGTCTTACCGTCCTTTTGAAGCCGAACAAACCACTTACCCGACTTATTACGATAAACATTTCGCAATCCCGACGTGACATTGTTCCTTTGTGCCCCACTTCGGTTTTGACCGTTTTGCGAATAGGACACGACGACAAGGTTTTCACGCCTATTGTCCAGCGTGTTATGGTTAAAGTGGTCAACAACCGTCTTCGGCGGATTGTTCGCAATTATTTGGTGAAGGTAAACAGTTACTCCGCCAATCTTTGTCCCGACGTAAATCTTCTCACCCCGAATTCCACCAACGTCCATTGCATACCAGCGACCGGAAATTGAATCGACACGTGAAAGGTCATTCGTGGAAATAACCGTCGTGGTCAATTCCCCTTTGTATTGAAGGAAAATGACAGTGACGTTCCCACGAATTTCATATTTGTTTCGCATTCCATCACGCCCCTATTCGGTTTTCGTAATCTTGTTTACAAGGTTACTTGTGGGGCGAAATGGAACAATTGTGACGCTAAAACAAAAGAAATACGGGCAAATTTTTACATCAACACAATTCTTGTTTTTAACAATATTGATAGAAACAAAGGTGAAAAATACTAGGGATTCATTTAAAATAGAAGGAAAGATATGGTTAAATCACATAGAAATGAGGAAGATTATCGTGCATGAGTATTTTAGTGATAGAGAATTAGGGAAACAGGAATTGAAATCCGAAGAAATTACGGTTTCTGTCTATAACGGGATTATTGGCTTATACAAAAAATTTCAAAAGAACTTTTCTTTAGATTATCCTGATACTTGTCCCGATAACGACATGGTTTGTGGCACGGACGTTCAACTTCTAAATGCCGCTATAAAAGCACAAATCCCTAATATGGAAACGCCTGTCAATGTTAAATGGGACGAATACGATGACGTTAACAAATACGCCTTACTTGACTTCATCGAATTCTGTTATTCAAAAATTGCGGATATAAATGAAAGTGACTATCATAGTTGGTTCAAGCACTATCACATTTTCTTTCCAGACACCGAAAACGAAAAAGAAAAATTTCGCACCGAAGTGAATCAAATCTTTGCAAGGAATGGAATTGTATTTTATCTAGATCTTGACGGTATGATTAAACGTCAATTACCAACCCAATTGGACGCTGTTCTTCAAAACCTCAACGTTAAATCTAAGGACAAAGATTTGAACGAATTAGTAAACTCTGCAATCGAAAACATCAGAAAGCCAAAAGAATTTGACCGTCAAATAGCACTTGAAAAGATATGGGACGCATTTGAACGATTAAAAACCTTCTACGACAGTGACCCAAAGAAAAAGAAGGCTTCGGCACAAACATTGGTTACGAATGTAGCGGCAGGAACAGCAGATTTTGACGTTCTATTGGACGCCGAATTCAAGACACTAACTGATATTGGAAACAAATATCAAATTCGGCACTTCGAAACTAGTAAAATAAAAATAGGTTCTATGAAACAGGTCGATTACTTGTTTTATCGCATGATTGCATTAATTGACTTATGTATGGATAAGGTAAATAACGAAAATTAAAGCGGGGATTTCCCCGCTCTTTTTTATTTGATAGGGCAAGCACCGCCAGCACAATCTTCTTGACCAACAAGTTCAAGGTCTTTTTCACTTGCAACGTTCATTCCTTGAATCTTCTTGATTAGTTCATAGATATCTTGGACGTTGCCTTTGATTGCTTTGATTCGTTCTTCGTAAATTTCTTTTGTGATTGGTTCTTTCGGTGCTTGTTGGTAGCCGTGACCGCTAAACGGAAGTAGCGAAGTTGATTTTGTTACGTCTTTATATTTAACGAATAATGGTGCAATCTTGTCGTGTTCGTGTTCGTGGAAAGTGATCGTACATGAAACGGAATTGTCCGCCCAATATTTTTGCATGAAGGCTTGCACGGCGAATTGTTCTTCGATAGATACTTCACCCGCCGAAACGAATCCTTCTTCGTCGGCCGAAGCTGCTTTGACAAGGAATTCAACAACCTTTGTGTTTGCGGAATAAACGTCGTCTTCAATGTGATATCCCGCCATTTCGATTGCCGGAAGTAACGGGTCGTTTGCTTGGAATCGAATACGTTGAATGATATAAGCGTCATAGTGATAGTGAACGCCTTCGGAAACGCCAGCAAGTTTTGAAACCGTTCCGCTTGGTTTGACGGTTGTTCGTTTGTTGGAAGGATTGCAGCCAAGTTTTTCAGAATATGCAAGGTCGGCAGCAACAACGGCTTTGTATAAACCGTCAACCGCTTCGATTGCAGCTTCGTTGTAAATTGGTTCATTTCCGTTCCAGCCAACAACAAGACGTCCCCCAAAGTTCTTCAATACCCAATCTTGAATTCCAGACATTGAAACCCCGATTCGGCGATTCTTTGCGATAATCTTGCGGGAAACTTCCCATTCGTAATTTGAGAATGTGACACGTTTTGCATATCGTGCAGCAAGACCGAATGCTTCTGCCAAGTCCCAGCCTTGTTCTTCCGCAATTAACGGGAAGACTTCAAATAGGTTACATGGTTCACCGTTTCCAAGCGTAATTTCACCGCAAGGATTTGTGCCTTCGGCGTCTTCGTCAATGTTTTCTTGGAATCCGTCAACAATACGTCCGAAGTGTCTTGATAATTCCATGTTCACAATGCCTGGTTCTCCATTGACGATAATTGAAGCCGCAATTTCGTCGTAATCCGTGAAGGAACGGTCAACAATAACGGAATTGTTTGAAGCCCAACGGTGCGAAATCAATGCTTCTTGGTCTTGCTTCATTGTGATATATGCGGAATCAGTAGGCGAACCAAGTGCGATTTCGGCCGAACGACGAACATTTCCAGCAACGACCGTTTTTCCGATAAGGTTGCAAATATCGGTTGATTCAACGGAAGTCAAACGGCGTCCAACAGCTTTGTTCAAGATTCCGTTCACTTTTAACAATAATTCAACCAATGGTTTTGCACCCGAAGCAACCCCGCCAAAGCCTTTGATTCGTTTTCCTTGTTCACGAATGTCGGTCACGTCAATGATAATCCTTTCGACGTCTTGACGAATTGTTTGCGTAGAGTGTGAATCAATGACCAATGCGTTTGATACGACCCAACCTTCACGGTCGTCGGGCGTTTTATAAACAATATCTTTGTCGGTGTAAATAACTTCGTTTCTATCGACCGCACCCGCTGCAATGATTTGGTCATAGTCGCCGTTTTCCTTACCAACTACAACGACAAGTTCAACCTTACGATCAACTATCGGCATTTTATTCATGTTTTCTTCAACAACGGAAAATCCGACCCCGCCGCCTTTCATCAATTGGTCAAATAAGAAGGAAAACGGCATTGATACGGTGATTTCATTTTTGTCGTTGAGATAGAACGGAACAATGTGTGAATCGCCGTATGCTTGCGGACGGATAGCAATGAACCAGCAATTGTTGAGTGCGTCCCCGTTACGCTTTTGGAAGTCCGTTCCCGAAATCCATAAATTCCGACCACTTGCAGCACCAGCCAAACCATAAAGAAGTTTGTATAATTGTTTTGCTTCGTGAATCAATTCGTCAACTACATAGAAGGGAACTTTTTCTTGCTTCAAACGTGGGTCAAGATTGATATTTCCTTCAACTACACGTTTGACGGTTTCGTGCCATTCTTCGGTTCTGTTTTCTGCTTCAATCCAGCGGGCATAAGTCCGTTTGTAAGTGACCCAACCTAACGCCCCCCAATGCGGTTGAATAGATTTCGTAACTTCTTCAATAAAACTTTGAGGAAGTGAGATTTCGTGTGCCATTCGTTCAAACCCCCTTGATGTTGCGGTTTCCCGCTTTTTCGTATGCAAGAAAACTTGTGGCTTCATTTGTTCGATTTGTGACGCACAAAAAAGAAAAAGACGGAAATCTTTTCGATTCCCGCCTTTGTCGTCAACCATTATTGAGTTTTAATAATAACGTCAAATCCCGCTGCTTTCGCCTTTGCTGCCAACGCTTCGGCATTTTCCTTTTTACTGAAAGCACCGACCTGAACAACAAACAATTCTTTTTTCGGAATTGATGAAGCTGCAAGCGATTTGAAAATGTTCAAAATATCCCTTCCGTAATTACTTCGCATAGCCCAACGGTTGTCAAGGTCTTCAAAATGCGGTGCAATTCCACGTGTCACGTATTTGAAGCGTGGGTCAATGATCGCTTCACCGCTTGGAAGATTATCTTTGCAGCCATACGCAAACAAGTGTTGAATTTGTGCTTTTACACCATCTTCAACCGTTGCAAATGAATTTCCTTTCGCCCCGTTTCCAACCGCACCCATTCCACAATAATTGTGTTGGTCAGGCGAAACGGACGAACCTTCGAACTTGAACCAACCCGTTTCAAGGATTGATTGACAAAACGCAATATCGCCCCGAACACCGTATTTTTGACCGTAATCAACGAAGGCTTTTGCAATCTTTTCGATTTCTTTTGCGTTTGGATTCTTCGCTTTTACGAAAGCAACCATTTGGTCAACGTTGGTCACTTGCATTTTTCCGATAATTGCGGTGTGTCCGTCGTGATTTTCGGTCGTTGGTTGCGGTGCGGGGCTAATTACTTTTTTGCCCCGACGATATCAGCAACCCCCTTCGCATATGCTTGTGCGATATCTTCAAGGAATGCATCGTTTTTCAAGTGAGCTGCGTCGCTTGCCGAATCAATGAATAAGGTTTCAACAAGTGCAGCTTGCATTGTAGTTTCACGAAGAACGGCATAGTTCGCCTTTTTCATGCCCCTGTCTTTAATTCCATATTTCTTTAATACAGGAACAACGGCATTGTGAATTTTTTGTCTTGATTTATCGGTTGCCCCGCCGGTCGCACAACCGTCCCAAATATAGTCTTCATAGCCAGTTCCGCCGCCAGCATTTACGTGAATTGACAAGAAGAACTTTGCACCTTCATGGTTTGCCATATTAGCACGTTCGGACAATTCATAAAAGACGTCGGTTGTTCTTGTATATTTAACCGTTACCCCGTAATCATTTGTAAGGATATCGCCAACACGTTTTGTCAAAGCAAGCGTGATATCTTTTTCACGTAATCCGTTACCGACTGCCCCGCTATCCTTTCCGCCGTGTCCTGCGTCTAAATGAACAAGTGCCATAGTATCAAACCCCCTTTGAAAGTTTCAATTTTTCGATCAAGGTAAGTGCAACGCCAATTGCGTCGGATTCGTCGTCCGAAGCAAATTTATAGTTAGGAAGATTCAAAGTTTCCCGAATGGAATCTTCGATGTCTTCCTTCGACGCTTTACCATTTCCCGTGACTACTTTTTTAATTGTGGAAGCGGCGTATTCTACAAGGTCGTTTTCAGCAAAAAATTCTTCGGTGACGCCGTAAGCCTTGAACAAGGTTTGCGTCGATTTTGTATGCCGAGAAAATCCCGCTTCCCTTGCGACAAAGGAAATCGGATATTTCTTCATTATTTTTCGAAATTCTTCCCGCTGCTTTCGAAGTCTTCGCCCGTGTGATAGTTTTGTGTTTGCTTTGATAATGCCCGAATCAACGTATTGAACGACGCCTTCCGCTATGGAAAGCACCGCCCACCCCGTCGAGTTCATAGAAACATCAAGCCCCAAGACGTAAATCATAGACTTCCGTCCTTTTCGCAAATTTCTTTGAACGGGCAAAACAAACACTTGTCATATTCGGGCGAAGGAAGAACACCGCCTTTCACTTTGTCCGCAACACGGGCAAATTTATCAAGCAAATCTTGCTTTTGACTTTCGGTAGGTCGGAAATAGAAACAACGAATATCTTGTTTTGCTTCCGTCCCCTTGTTCCAACCGTCTTTTGCAAGTGATTCATAGACAAATAGAAATTCATCAATTCCAAACAATAGCGAATAGGCGATTGCTTGTTGCTTGTGCCCGTCTTGGGCGTCTTTCATTTTGTAATTGCCGACCGCCCCGATTGTGGTTGATTTCGTCTTGAATTCGAATCCAACCCGTGACTCGTCTTTATATCGTAAGATTCCGTCCATCATACCGAAGACTTGGAATCTAGTTCCGTTATGATCGAATTGTTTTACGTCCTTCAAATTGTGTTCCCAGGCTGCCGAACCGTCGGGCATTTTCTCAACGGTGAATGCCGGAGTTTTCAAGTGAACTTCGGCAAGCAACAAATCCTTTTGGACGGCTGCATGAACCGCCGAACCGTTTCGAACCCAACGCCTTTGATACGGGAACATTGGTTGTTCGTCTTTTTCCGCCCTTGTTGCCTTATAGAACAATTCACGTTCACACTTCGAAGCCGAAGACGGCGAAAATGTTACAAGACCGCTTTCGAAGTTTAATTGTTTTGGATTTCGAATGTTATTCAATTCTTGTTCAAGAACCGCTTCTTCAATATCACGGTCATAGATTTCAGATAACGAATGAAATCTTTCGAAATGATTTAACATTGCCGTCGTTAATTCTTCGCCCCTATCGTGACCCGTTACTTCTTGGTGAAGTTCGTCACCCCTAGCGATAAATAATTTGGATTTATTCATTTATGCCCCCCCTTCGTTGAATAGGAAGGGCGACAATTAAGCCGCCGCAAACCATTCAGATTTTTTGATTTCGTTGCCCCATTCGTGCATGAAGGCAACGTCAACTTTTAAAGGAACTTCAAGATTTGTTGCCCCCGTCATTGCTTCTTCGATGTCAGCAACTTGTTCTTTCGTGATTGTTGCTGGAACTTCAAGAAGTGCTTCGTCATGAACCGTTCCAAGAATCTTCCAACCCTCATATTTCTTGCAAACCGCCGCAAGGCGTAACATAGCCCGCTTCATGATATCCGCCGCACTTCCTTGGATGATTGCATTGACGGCTTGACGACGTACACGTTCAACCTTTCCTTTGACGTTTTGGAATCGACGTTTCAGATCGTAAGGAAGAACGTCTTTATATTTGTTGTCCCATATATTTGTAGGAAGTTTTTTCGTTCCAAGACGGCGACAAATTTCCGCTGCAAGTTCGTCATAAACTTCCGCATATTGTTTGTGGTTCGGGAAGCGACGTTTGCGTCCGTAAAGTGTTTCAACGTATTCATTTTCTTTTACACATTGGTGAATTGACGCAATCCATTCGCCAACCTTCGGATATGCTTCATAGAAGTCGTGGATAAATTGTTCTGCTTCTTCAACGGAAATTTCCAATTGCTTTGCTAATGTGAACATTGAAGTTCCGTACATAACCGCCAACAATCCGACCTTCATCATTTTCCGCCATTTCGAACCGTCACCGCATTCTTCGATTGGCTTCTTGAAGGTCTTTGACGCAAGTGTTGAATAAAGGTCATATCCTTCTTTGTAAGGTTTTCGAAGTTCTTCGTCCCCCGTTATGTGAGCAAGAACACGGGGTTCGATTTGTGAAAAGTCCGAACCAATGATTATGAATCCGTCGGGTGCTTTGAACAAAATCCTTGCGGACGGCGGCAATTGTTGAAGGTTTGGTTCTTTCGAAGCGAATCGCCCCGTCTTCGTTGCGTTTTGCATGAATTGTCCATAAACACGACCCGTTGATTTAACAAGTTCGGGAAGTTTTTCAATGAATGAAGATAACAACTTCGAAACTTTTCGATAATCCAACAAGAGTTGAACGTCGTCATATTGTTCGGCCAACTTTTTCAAAGTGTCTTTGTCGGTTGACCTTTTTCCCGAAACGTCGGGATATTTCAACTTGTCATATAAAACGCCTTGAAGTTGTTGCGGCGAATTGAAGTTTATATCGCCGAAGTGATTGATTAGTTCTTCATGAAGCCGTTTTTCTTCGGCATGAAGTTCTTCACGAACTTTGTCAATTTTGGATTGTTCGTTCAATAGGAATCCTGCTTCTTCCATATCAACGCAAATTTCCAGCAATGGATTTTCAAGTTCGTAATACAAATCACGAATCTTTTTCAATCCCTTTCGATTGAATTGTGATTCTATAAATTTGTAGAACTTGACGGTCAAATCCGTGTCCTTTGCTGCATAAACAAGGGCAATATCCAACGGAACATTGTCAAAGGTTGCATTCCCGAATAAAGTTCCGAAAGTATCGTTTTCCGGCTTTACGCCCATGAATTTCGCATATTTATTTGCAAGGTCTTTCAGCTTGTAAGTCGATTCGTTCTCGTTCAAGACCCACATTGCAATCATTGTGTCCATGTGAATTCCACGAAGCCGAACCCCTTCCATAGCGAAAACGTGAGCGTCGAATTTCGCATTATGAAGAACTTTCCGTTTATGCTTATTGGACAAATACGGCTTCAAACGATCCATAACGTTTTTGGGTGAAAGCTGCCTTCCTTCCTTGTGCCGAACTGGAATATAAACGTGTTGATTTGCATTCGGGAATGATAAGGATATACCAACCATTTTTTTAGTGCCGTAAACAATATCAAGACCGTCGGTTTCCGTATCAAGACCAACAAGTTCTTCTTCGTCCCATAGTTCGCAAATCCAATCAAGTTGTTCTTCGGTTTGAATCAAGTGATAATTGTCGGGCGTTTCTTCGACCATTTTTTGAAGTTTTTCTTCCCGCTGCATTTCGGCAAGTCGGGCATACATTCGAAGTGCTTCGGCCTTTGACAACTTCGGCGTTTGTGGGAAAATCTTTTCGGCTTTCCATGCTTCGAAAGTTTCTTCAAGCCGTTGTTGGTCTTTCGCCGAATTTTTCGGATTGTTCAAGATTTCCTTCCATTTCGCAAGCATTTCTTCACGGGTCATTTGCTTTGCTGCCCGTTTTTTCTTTTGTGCCTTCTTCACGGCTTCCTTCGCTTTTGATTCCTTTGCCTTTGCGTTTTCCGCAAGTTCGTCCCAACCAAAATCGAATTCTTGTTGATTCATATATCAACCCCCGCTTTCATTCGTTTTACACCGTGATTTGTGGAACAAAAAACCCGCCTTGTGACGGGCGGGCAAAATTTTTTTATTCTTTTTTGTCGTGATATCTAACAACGAACAAAATCCGCATTAGAACAAACAAGGCGATTCCGTGACCGATTGCCAATTTAGGAAGTCCGAAAATGAACGGCATGGTTACGTTCCAGGCTAATGAAACAATTATTCCAATTACGAATAATACAAAGGCGATCGCCAATAACATTCCGAACAAATTCAAGATAGATTTCACAATGTTTCCCCCTTTTAGCGAAGGACGGCTTTACGCCGCCCCGTTAAATTAGAAATCTTTTGTTGGGTCTTCGTTTTCTTCAATTGGTTCACCGTCGTCTTCGTCGGAATCAGCGTCGTTTGCATTCACCTTCACGTCAATTCCAAAGACGTCTTTGACGGGGAATCCCGCTTGCTGCAATTCTTTCGCTTGTTGTTCGGTTGTGCGGGCTTGAAGTGCTTCTTCGAATAATTTGTCTGGAACGGTCACGTCCTCATATTTGTCGAACACTTCTTGAACTTCCGCCATTTTCTTCGGCATGATTGGGGAAAGCGTATAAGAAGTTTCGTTCTTTTCACCAACCCGCTTGAACGTGAATGCAATCGAATCAAGTTCGTCGGCGTATTCATCAATTGTTGCGATAAGACCGTCGGCTTGTGCCTTTGTTGCGTCAAAGACCCGAATCATATCTTCTTCAAGGTCAACGAAGGCAAAAAGAACACGCTTCTTTGCATACATTTGATTCCATTCGCTTTTTCCGTCCTTGTCTTTTTCAACAAGATCGCCGTTATAATTGGCAGCTTCACACATTAGGCAACGTTCACCAGCAACTTTGATACAAGGTTGAGTGTAAACGCCTTTTGCATAATGACCGTGAGCTTTATAAGCGACATAATCAAATTTTGTGAGAATGCGAACTTTGCGGCTTTGACCGGCTTTTAACCGAATGAACGCTTTTTTCAAATCAAGTTTGTTGCTGCCGCCGCCTTCAATAGCCTTTTTTGCTTCGTCGCCACGACCCATAATGATTGACATTGTATCAAGCCCCCTTTTGGAATTTTTTCGGTCGAATCATATCGACACCGTGACTTGTGGTTCATTAGCAACAAAATGTGACGCATGAGAAAAATTTTTTATAAAAAAAAGCCCGAATTAACGGGACATTCTTTCAGCCATGAATTTTGCAAATGCTTCTTTTGAGCGTTGAATCAATTTCCGCATTTTTGCGTTGTTGGAATCAGCTTCGCCCGTTGCAATCGCAAGTGCGTCGCCATCATAACCTAACGCCATGAAGCGAATGACATTTGCATATCTTTCGTTTACTTGGGCGAATTGGTCAATGATTTCCATTTCTTCACGTTGACCAAGAAATTCAGCTTCGGCCGACTTTGTTTCGCCAAGAACTACTTCGGCAAGCGTTTTGTCTTCTTCGGAATCACCGCCGATTTTACGGTCTAGTGAATCCCAACGAGCAGAAGCGTATGAAACACCGTCTTTGTCGTTTTCATTACCTTTTGTTTTGTATTGACGCCAAGTGTGAGCTTCAGCAAATTGGAAGCGACGAAGAACTATGTTTTTGAAGGTTGAACCGCCGTTAATTTGGAATGCTTCAAGCGCTTCCCATAGATATTGCATAAAGCGTGATTCAAAATCTTCACGTGGGATTTGGATTCCATAGTTTTCAGCTTTGCGAACTGCATTGTTCGCACATTTACGGATATACTTCTTCATTGCTTCGAATACTTCGGCAAGGATATCTTGTTTTGCGAATGCGTTTGTTTGTTTTGCGTATGCAACCGCTAATCCTTCAACATTTACCCAAAGAGTTTGATTTGCTTTTTTCATGAAGATTCCACCTTTCGAAAATTTGAATTTTTGAATTTCAACCGAACTTGTGGTTCGGAAATTGGCGTTTGTGACGCCGAGGAAAAAAAGTTTTGAAAAATTGCGTTGAAGTGTGATAAAGAAAAAAATCAAAAAACTTAACAGAAACTTTTAAAAACGTGTAATCTTGTAAACTTGTTTACGTTGAAGATAAAAAAATACAGACCTACCCCAAGGAACGTATGTTCGGTTTGAACCGTACACGAATACAAGCTGCGGCGATCAATTTTTAAAAACAAAAAAAGCCGCAACCTTCCAATTGGAAAGTCACGGCTAAAAGCAGATTCCGAAAAGAGCGTTCGTAACTTTCACAATCGCCAATCACGGGTTATCCGTTTGTCAAAGAACACACTTACTTGCTAGGGATTCCGTTGGGCGTCGTCGAAGCATTGACGCCAGCGAAAGATAATTTGAAAGATACTGCTTGGAATGGTGCTACTTAGGAAATGCTTGAAAACTTGCTTCGTGTTCGTATGTAATTTTGTTTACATGTTTACAAGATATTTATGAAGAATGGACTAGCACTCTAATAGGGAGAGTGCTAATTTACGATTTAATTATACGACGAAAACGTAAACTTGTAAACAGGTTTACGTTTAATTCTTTTTGCGATAATAAAAATCGGTCGGGAAGATTCGACAATTATTCCCAACCGAACACATTGACAGCATTTATATTCAATTGTTCTATTTCATCACGTGCTTCGTTAATATCCTTGTATAATGAATTTCGCCAATTGACTTCTTCCAAATGAACCAAACCAGCAACACCCTTGACGATTGATTTATTTGCTTTCCTTCCGTCCTTATCGTTATCGGTCGCAATGACCAATTCTTCAATTCCAACTTTCAAAATCAAATCACGTTTTGCGTGCGACAAATACGAAGTACCAATCGCAATTGCTGGAATTCCTTTCGCCCACAACGTCAAGGCGTCGATTTCAGATTCAACAATCCAAACCCGTTTGCAGCCCTTCCGAACGACCCAATGAATTCCGTATAAATGATTTCGAATCGGTTGACCACCCTTCACGTACCAAAACAACTTGTTGTGAACGTTACGGTGCTTCCATGAAACGATATTTCCTTTAATATCATGCCAAACAAGGACGACTGATTTTGTCTTCGGGTCATAGCCGACGTCAAACGCCCGTTGAACTTTGAACGGAATTCCCCGCCGTTCCAAATACGGGTGCTTGAACAAATACGGCTTCAATTCAGCACGATCAAAAATCTTTGTGTTGCGGTCTTCTTCGACCCAATCGTCTATTGACGGAAGTTCCAATTTATCAAGGTCGCCGAACTGCGGTGAATAAAGCGAAATCAAATATTCTTCGGTTTCTTCATACGATTCACGGCGAAACCATGACAATAATTTCACGAAGTTTCCCTTCCGCCATTCTTCGTCATCATTACCCGAATCAATGAATGTTCCGTTTTCAAGATTGACCGCAAAGGACGGGTGTTTTTCATCACGAAACGGCGAACACGCAATCAAGCGGTCGCCTTTCCAATTTGGTTGTTCCCAATCGAAATCTTCAATTTCGGCTTTTATATCAACGGGCAATTCCATTCCACGAATTCGAACCGTCATTCATTTCCGCCCCTTTCACCTACTGCTAATGCGTCCATAAGCAAGGATAATTCCCTTTCGTGTTTGGCAGCGTCGGAAAATCGCTTTTCGCCCCAGGCATGACGGAATAGCATTAATTGTTCAATCACGTGAACTTCAATTTCTTCGAACGGCAAATCCCAATATTTATTGTTTGTTTTCATGTTTACTTCCCCCTTTGTAATCTTGTTTACCCAAGCCGCAAAATTGCCCCTAATATATTGTTCTTTTATTTCATAACTAAAAATGTGAATTAGAACAAATCGGTCAATTGCGGTTCTTCAATGAATCCAAGATTGAAATTGCAATGAAGGTCGATTGTCTTCCCAACGATTGGTTCACGTGCTTTTGCGACAAGTAATTGTCCAATCCCGTCGTGTTGGTCAAATGTCAATATCATTGCGGGGTCTTGAATTAAAGCAATACTTTCGGAATATGCTTCGATTGGCGGTGCTTTGACGATTCTTGCACCCGTTTCTTCGTCCAGTTCTTTGTTTTCTTTTTCTGCTGCTGTGTTTACTTGGTGCGTAACGATTCCAAGAACGTTATGACGGGCGAACAATTGGCGAAGTCTTCTTGACGTTGTTGTCATGGAATTCCGATCGTTGGTGCGTCCGTGGTTCATAAGGTTGAAACCGTCAATGACCACGACGTCCGTATCGGGATTTTGTTCAAGGTCTGCTTCAAGCACGTCAAGCGATAATCCCTTCGGCAAATCTTCCATTGTCTTGATTAGCAATTTCGGCTTTTCTTCTTCCGTCAAATCGAATTGTTCAAGATAACGGAAATATTCTTCTTCATTGTCCAAAGCCCCACGACGTAATTGTGAATTATTGAAGTGAGCGTCCAGCGTTTCAAATCGGCTTTGCTGCTGCTTTTGGGATAATTCCGGCGAATAGTAAAGAATGTTTTTTCCTTGCCGCTTCCAAGCGTGAAGCCCAATATCCGAAGAAATCCAAGATTTCCCCCTATTCGTGTAAGCCATAATCAGCAAATAGTCACCGATTTCCGCTTGTAATCCGCCGTAAGGCAAATCAACGTATTGTTCCGAATGCTTTTCCTTCGAATCAATATATCTTTGTTTACGTTCTTGACCGTTGGTTGCAAAGTCAACGCCTTGTGAAAAGTCGGTCGAAGTGTCCCGTTCAATCTTATCGAACTCTTTCTTTATCCAAGAAACAAATTCATCCCCTTTATTCCCAACTTCTTTGAACTTTGTTCGGGCTTTCGTTGCAATCAATTCGAACGCACGGCGTTTTGCAGCTGCTTGTTTCAATCTTGTCGCAAGCCCTTTGAATGGTTCGTGAACGGCTTCCATATATTCGAAATCGGGAAATTCAGCGACAACCGTTTCCACGTCGGGACACGAACCAAACTTCTTCCGATAGTCAACGACAAAATCGAACACTTCCCCGTTCCGTTCGAAATCGTCCGCACGAACGTTGAACTTCAACACGGAATGAACGTTGTTTTCGTCCAACATTTTCGAAATAATTTGTTCTTCAATCATGAAGTGAACCCCCTTCGGAAATTACAAAGATTTCTTTCGGTTGTCTTTCCCGCCGAACGGAATTGCGTGACACATTCCTTCGATTCGTGAAGCAATTTGTTCACTTAAAAGTTCTGAAATTTGGTCAAGTGGAACATTTGAAGTGAAGATTGTGCAGCGTTCGTATGTGTCACGGTCGTCGATAATTTCATAGATTTCGTTTTGTAACGATTCGGTTGTCCCCCGAAGCCCGATATCGTCCAAGACCAATAGGTCGCATTTCATCATTTTCCGTTTCAACGCTTGATATTTGTCGGCATTCGCTTCGGTCACGTCTTTTGAACCCCGAAATTGCGAATTGAAGATATTTTGAAACTTCGCCATTTTCATGAAGAATGCAGGCGTTTCGTCGATTGGACGTTGCTTTTTCGCTTCCAGCATAGTTCTTTGACGAAGATATTCGATCATAATTGCCGTTGCTGCCGTTGTTTTTCCCGTTCCCGTTCCTTTCGGATTCTCGGCCGACGGAAGACCAAACAAATAAAGACCAACGCCGTCGTCAACCTTTTGAACGACGTTCTTCCCGAATTTCTGAACGATTGCAAATGCTTTTGGATTCTCCGCCTGGAACGGAAGATTTTCAATCGTTGAAGTACGATATTTTGTCGGGATATTGGCGACGGCAAGAAGACCGCCGTCACCGTTTTCCCCGTGCAATCTTGTATGCGGGAAACAAAGGGCGTTGCAAAACCTTTCGTTCCCCGCCTTCGAACAAAACGGTGCAAGCAAGCACGATTTTTCAAACGTCATATTGCGAACCCCCTTATTAATTCATTGTTGCAGCTTAAATGAAGAATTCTTCTTGAACGCCGTAACCGTTTCGGATTTTGACTTCTTCGAAAGTTGTTCCGTTTTTAAATGGATTTTCAAGACCAAAGAATCCGTAATTGTGAGCGATTAATCCTTGAATAAATTCTTCCTTTGCTTCAACACCGTCAACGCCAATCATTTCGTCAGGCTTGAAAACGTCATTTGCAATTTCGAAAACAAACTTTTCAGTTTCACGAACAACCGCCGTTTTTTCTTCGATTGTTTTCGCCCGTTCAAAACGTTCCATGATTTGAGCTTCTTCCATTTTCTCGACCATTTCTATTCCGATAACTAACATTAAAAGTTCTTTCACAAAAAGTTCCCCCTTCGGCTTTCGCCATTTGATTTGTTCTTACAACTTCACTTGTGGTTTGGATTTCCAACAATGTGACGCACGAATTAAATTTCGTTTAATAATTTTTCGAAATCTTCGTCATCCATTTCATAACGCTTGGATTCTTGTTCAATTCGTGCCGCTTCCGCATTTCTTTGGACGATTATTGCCAACGCTTCATTCGGCAGCCAAGAACAAAGTTGACCAATTGTCGGACGTGGAAATTGCGGTTTCGCCCAACGCTTGTCGTATTCTTCAATAACAATGTCAATGACAGCTTTAATATCTGAATCTGTGAAATTCGCCAACAATTTGTTTTTAATCATTACTTGGTCACGACCCCAATTTGGTTGATAGGTCACTTTATATTTGTTGAAGTATTGTTGTCTGAAATATTGAAGAACGTCTTTTGCATTATCGAAGATAATATCTTGTTCTTTTGGTTCTTGTTCATATGGTTTTAGTTCATATGGTTCTTGTTCTTGTAACCCGTTCGTTACAACCCGTTTTCCCGATTCGGTTACAACCCCGTTTCCCGAAGCCGTTACATTGCCATTCGAATTCGTTACATGCCCGAACCAAAATCCCGATTTTGACGAAAGGATATATTTGTTTCGACGTCCTTTCGGTGTGATTTCCGTCTTTACAATAAGAATTGGTTCACCGTCAATTTTTGTTTCCCGAAGATCCCCGACGTATTGATTTACCGTTTTGCGTGAGTACCCGACCATTTCGGCGATTTTGTCTTGACTTGGGAACGCTTCGCCTTTTGAATTGGCAAACGAAGCAATTGCAGCAAGAACGGAAAAATGCTTTACACCGCCGACCTTCGTAATAAGTCCGTCTTGAATCGCTTTGACGTCCATCTTTGCGAACAATTCCATTCGAATTTCCCCCTTTTTATAGAAGGAAGACGTCACAAATAACGGGGCTACGTCCACAAATAAGAGTGAACCCCCGTTTGATTCGTTACTTCTTCCATTTCGGTTGTTTGACAATGTAACTTGTGGTTCACAATCCCCGAAACGTGACACCGCAACAAAAATATTTACAATCAGAAGAAGGTTTGGTAATATCTAATTGGAACAAATGTTCTATTTCAAAAACAAAAAAAAGACGGACAACCCAATAGGGAAGTCCGCCTTTACTCCGTTCCATGTGCTTCATCAACTATAAAATTAGTCTTCTTTCCACAACTTCAACAATGCGTCATAAGCTTCACGTTGTTCCTTAGTTAATTCCTGTTCTTTATCGTTAATTAAATCAGCTAATAATTTCGCACCGTCAATATTTAATACCGTTGAAAGGGCTTTATATCGGTTGATAACATATGGTTCAACACGTATAGAAAATGGTTTCTTCGTCATATAATTCAATCCCTTCAATAAAACATTCCAAGTCAAATTTGCCTTTTACCTTAAATTATATACCACGAATGTCAATATGTAAACATGTAGACGCCCGTCATAGACGGACGCATACATTACTTTTTAGACGGAAGTGTAGCAAGGTCGAAAAGACCGCTTGCAGCAAGACCCATTGCAAGACCAATGAAAATTTGTTCTTTTAGGGAAGCGTCAAGGAATCCAAGACCTGCGGCAAGACCAAGAACGATTGAAACGATCGGCATGAATTTCGCTGGAACAAATTGTTTTACTACTTGACCAACGCCAGTAATCACCGCAACGATAATCGCTAATTCGAACATGATTATTCCCCCTTTTCTTCTTCTTTGATTTCTTTCCTCATTCGCAATTCGTCTTTAATTTCATCAACGTCCAACGTCAAGCGTTCAACGCCACGTGCAAGCCTTTCGAATTGCTTAGATATATCGTGAATGAAATCCGTCAACTTGTTTTCACGTTCACGTGATTCATTCCGTAATTCGTTGTAATCGTCACGAAGACGATTTTCACGCCGCTTGCTTTCCGTCAACACGTATATGAATAGTGTGACGTATAGAATCGCCCAAAGACCTTGCTTTGCAGCTTCGGCAACAAGTGTTCCACCTCCAAACAAATCCATATTTAACACCCCCGTTATTTTTTCGCTACGACGTCGGGAACTAATTCCCAAACTTTCGGGTCTTCTTGACCCATTGCCCAAAGACCGATTCCTTTTGCACCGTAATCATTTACCGCCATGTTCATAGCGTCAAGGAACGACCAAGCGTCGCCCGCCCAAATCACGGACATTCCTTCTTTATCGCCGATAAGAAGTTCGCCGAACCAAACACCAGCGTCACGCAATTTGATTTTGACGTCTTTCCGTCCTTGCCAAGACGCCCAATCGAAAACAGTAACTTCATAGTCTAGTGAAACCGCCGTTGCGTCTTCTTCAAACGGATATTGCGTTGAATCACGGATTGATTTCTCATTCAATCCCGAATAAATCAGATAACCGAATTCGTCGTAAGAATAGCCGGTTCGATTAATTCGGCCGAATTCCCTTGTCGAGCCGTCAACAATAACTTCGAACTTTTCAAGCGTTTCCCAACGATCAGTTGTTCCGATTCCCAGGTGTGAACAATAGATATCGGAATTGTTCGCATAAATACCAACCGCACCGCTTCGTCTTATCAAGGTGACTTCTCCCGTTGCCGTATTAACCGAACCGTCGTGTGTGACTTGGTTATTGTCGCCAGCAACAAACGCTTGAACGTCGCCAACAAAGAATTGACCAACGCCATTGTGAAGCAACGCTTTGAAAGTCGTTTCCGTTCCGTATCCGACATTCCCGATTGGTTGTGACGCAACAACTTTTGAAGTTCCCGTTGCGTAATCTTCGAAGACAAGTTCACGGACGCCCCGTTTCATATCGACACGGAACACATATCCGTCGGCAACCGTTCCTTGTGATTGTGCATAGAAACGAATTCCCGCTTGTGCACCCGAAACAATTTCAATATCGGCTTCAATAGATAAGTTCACCGTCCATTGTTTTGACAAGACAATTTGCCCCGAACTTGCCGAATTTTCCTTCGAATCAAAATGCAGCCGATAATCTTTTTGCGTCCATTTTCCTTGTGAATAACCAATATTAGTCGGGTCGGAATAACAAACGTCATTCCCCAACTCGTTTTTCCCTATATTTGTCCCGCCGCCTTCAATACGATATCCTTGTTGAACTAGACGGTAATACGACGTTACTGAAATAACTGTTCCTTCACCGTAAGTTCGGAATTCGTCGTCCCAAAGAATAGCGGGTCTTGCGTCACGTCGAAGCATTTTGGCAGCAAGTGCGAAGTTTGCTGGTATTGTTGCGGGATTTCCGTCTTTCCCTGTCATTGGTTGAATATTTGTTGAAAATGTTAATTCACCGCCCGAAAAATTTTGATTGAATCCGTCACAAACAACGAATCCATAAATCGGTGTCCATTCGTCCGATAATTCGCCGAAAACTGAAATTGTGTTTGCACCAGCATTCAACGAAAATGCACCGCAATCGAACCAATGTGATCCCTTCAAGAAAAACGGATACCATTCGGGGATTGTGTCACCGCCAACCGTGAATTGCTGTCCGTTGATATATCCACCAAGTTTTGCTTGCGTGTACCAAGAAAAGTTTGTCAACGCAATTACACGATAATTTCCCGCACTTGGAACGTTTACGGTGTAGTTGATTCGACCTTCTGGTTCGTTTTCAAGTACACAAGCCGTCAAATCAGCATTTGGATAATAAAGACGGTCAAGCGTGTAATATCCGACAAAGACCTTATCAACGCCGTCAACCGTTTTGACCAAGTGTTGAAAGTTCACGTCGTCGGGATTCAAGTTCGGGTCGTATTTTCGCAACAAAGGATAATCTTCGGGATTATTCGTTTTTAAAGTATGGTCAGCGGGTGCGGGCTTCACGGCAAACGCCTTTCCCGATACGCTTGAAGGAATATTTGCGATAGACCGAACATTCGTCCAAATTGGGATTTGTTGTTTGAAATATGAAGCTGCATAATCGTTTCGGTTAAAAGTTCCGACAACAGCCGTTTTGTTTCCGCCGTCTTGTTCTTTGACCTTAGCATATTTTGGAACGAACATATCATAAACGTGCGGATATAAAATTTCGTTCTTTGATTCGTCGTCTTGGAATGACACTTGAAACAAATACGGTTGATTGTGATAAACATACACGGTTTGACCGTTTGCGTCTGTTTCCGTGTGATAGTGACGATATTGACCGTTTTGCCAGCCCAACAATTGGTGATACGTGATATTTGAACCGCTTTTCACAACTTCTTGGTCGTACATTCCCCAACGGTGTCCGTATCCAGCCGCCCCAAAATAAAGATTATCAATCGTTAATTTTGCATTCGGATTCTTTGTCGGGTCGAAGCATTCAACGCACCAAGTAGCTACATTTTTGAACCACCAAATCGGGGTTGAAGCACCAGCCGAAGACCCGTTCCAAGAATAGTCATAGGTCATAAGCTGGATTTCGTCGATCGTTGCATTACCGTTTTTGTCGGTCGAAGCTGCAAACAATTTATAGTTGTGAAAACGATAATAATACGGAACATTCTCGCCCCACATTGCATGTGCATTTATACGCATTTTCATTTGACGGGGAATAATCACTTCGTTTTTGATTTTCTCCAAGAAACGAATATATTTGGCGTCAGCCCCGTTCGTGTAGGGGTCGTCAGTCATTGACGCTTCGACGTCCATTTCAACCCCCGTTAAATTCAACGGTGTTCCCGAACTTCGGCTTGTTTGGTATAGGTCAAGAATCTTATTCAGTTCATATACAAATTGGTCTTGGGGAAGACGACCTTCGGCGTTGGTAACGTTATTATCAAGAACGGGTTTGACCGTTGACCAACCGAAAAGAATCATTTGAAGATACCATTTGATAGATTGATAATTTAAGATATCTTCTTCGATTAACACGGGAAAACGAACCCCCGTATGATTTCCGCTTGCGTCAAAATAGTCTTTGTCCGAATTATATTCATAGATTTTCCCGCTGGAACGGACGCCGAATTCATGGATTCCGATTGAATAGATTTTGTGATTGAACTTTTCGATAGAATTTCGATAGTTCGGATTGGATTCGATATGCGTCCAAGTAATAACACGCCTATTGTCTTTCGCCATTCCCTTTCACCCCTTTGTCAGATTCTTGATTTTCCATACGTCCATTGATAGAATCCAGCCGTTCCGTAATAACCGATTCCGACGTCTTCTAAATAATTGAACGATTTCTTAACCTTGTAATAGTTTCCGTTTGAATCTTGGTCATAAGTTACAATAGTCTTTTCAACTTGCTTGTAAAATTCAATCCGAATTGTTGCCGAACCTTGCGGGGCAAGCATGAATTTCTTTCGGTCGATTTTTATATGCAAACCGTTCACATCAATTTCATGTTCACCAACGATCTTGACTTCGCTTCCGTTTACGGTAGCCGTCCGTGTTGTTGCATGAACTTTTATTTCTGTTCCTGCTGCTGCACCGTCCACCCAAAATTCCCGTGTGTATCGGGTGTGAAGCGGGTGATTGTCAAGCAATGGTTGAATGATATTTTCCCAATTTGATATTTCTTGTTCCTTCCGTTCAAGACTTCCCGAATAGTTCGGGTCGGTCACTTCTTCATATTTCGATTTAATTTCTTGATAGATTCCACCTTCTTTCTTGTAAAGTTGTTCTTCTTCGGGCAAGACCACGCCATCACTTGTTGAAATACGAAGAAGATCAAAATCGTCTTTCGGATATATCGTTAAATCAATTCCCGTTGGTAGAATTGGAACGTCCCAATCTTCGGGAAAATAGTTCGGAATAACAATTGTTCTGTGACCACGACCGACAATATTGAACCAACGGATTTCAACGTTTTGATAGGTTTGCGGCTGCGAACCTTCGAATCTATAAGGCGAAGCGACTTGCTGCCATTCGTCATGTGTCCAAGTTAGTCGGTCAAGCATTTCCTTTGTGTTCGGAATCCAGCCCGACAAAGTGTTTCCCGCTTGAAACTGAATATCCGTGAAATAGATTGGTACACGGTCAACGCCATTCGTGGAAGAAACGGCGTCTTTTGCTTCGACCTGGAATTCGACCACCACGACCTTTTTGTTCGGGTCGGCTTTGAACGTGCCGTGAAATCGAATCCAATCGTCAAGATTAGGAAGCGTCATGCGTTATCAAACGACCATCGAATTTCAGATACATGACCGACCCAAGACGTTGCAACCGTTCCGCCTTGCAACATGATATCCGTAAAATAAACGGCGGGGGTTGTTGAATCGGTTGAACCCGCCGCCTTTCCGCAATCCTTCGTTTCAACGACAACTTGCATATACGAAACTTTTTTCGAAGAATCGAGTTCGATTTTCTTCGCAATTACGGTGAAAGAACTTGTATCAACCAAATCAAACACCCCCTTCATTTGTTGTGATATCTGGAATTCCAAGATAATGAACTTCGGGAAGTGTTTCCCCTTCATAATAGACAAGAACTTTGATTCCAACGAATGCGTCTTGCGAGCTGCCCTTTGTGATTTGTCCTTCTGTCGCAACCGCTGCCGAAATCGTATAGGTCGAACGGTGCGAAACACCTTCAACCGTTTGGGTCAATTGTGCGTCCTTTCCATAGTCGGGTGTAACTTTGAAAGACCATGAACCCGAAAATCCAGCATTGGCAAGTTCGAATTGTGTTCCGTTTGCCGTGTGAACCCAAGATGAAAGTCCGTCGTCAGCACGTGAATTCAACAAGTGATTGAAGACCGTCATTTGCTGCACGTCCGTTGTTGATAACGGGTCAGATTCAACCAACGTTTGGATTTGGTCGTCTAATGCCCTTGATTGAATATCGACCAACGTTTTGATCGGTTGTGACAATTCAACTTCTGTGTTTTCGGGTCTTCGGACGTCTTGCTTGCGGCGAACAATCCGATTGACTATTTCTTCACCGAACAATTCGTAATCAACCGCCGTGACTGTATCGCCTAATTCAAACGCTTCGTGTTCATGACCCGATAAAGTTGAAAGGTCGTGAACCGAGATCTTGTAAGCAACTTTCGGTTTTGACATTTCGTCAAGAAGTTTTTGGGCGTCTTCCTTCAAGTTTTGTGGGACGGTATAGCGTTCATCTTTCCATTTATACGGAATGATTTTCCGACGTAATTTTAAGCCGTTGACCCATTTCGTATTTTCAAGATATGGAACACCATTGTTGACCGTCGTGATATCAAGACCGCCTTTTCCTTCGGGATAGATTCTTGTAACAAGGTCATACGTGTCGATTGTCCGTTCAATATTCTTCAAGTTCTTGTTGTAATAGAAACGAACGCCAGAATCATTCCCGATTTGTTCCAACAAGTGAATCACCTTATTTTTCGTATCGAAAAGAATTTCGCCGCCCCAAGTGTTTTGCACTTCACGAACCAGCGAAAGAACGTCCGACCATTCGGAACGAAGTGTTCTTTTCTTTTGGATATCGACACGCCCAATTGTCCAATCGAATTCGGGGTCGCCTTCTTCTCGGAAAACCGAAGCCATAATTGTGTCTAGTGCCGTCTTTGCGGAAACCTCAACAACTTCGATCGTGTCGCAATACCAATCCCGAAGTTCCGTCCAACGTGCTTCACAAATGAATTCAGAATAAAGTTTTCCGTCGTCGTCACGCCGGTCGATAACTTCCTTCACGACATAATATCGTTCACCAATAACCGCAAGCATTTCAACGGGGTTATCGTCCCCGATTTCTTTACGCTTTTTGTCATTCTTCGGAAGTTTAAAAGTCAATTTATCTTCGCCGTTGATTTGTTCTTCGATAATGATATCGTAAGCGTTCTTGACGACGCCTAACGAAGATAGGCCAGTTTCAAGGTCAAGAAACAAAGTCAAAGGGTCGTCAGCATGAACCAACGAGTTTGGAAGGTCTGGAATCGGTTCGGGAATTACGTCTTCCATGACACGAACTTCGTCAAGTTGTGGGGTCAATAATCCGTCCGTTGTTGCGAAATCAACCCGAACTTGCAAGTATCTTGTATTCGTTGAAAGGATTTTCCCGTCAACGTCAACTTGCCGCCATTCTTCCCAAGTCAAATTGTCGGAACTTGAACGGGTGAAGAACGTCAAAGTTTTCGCCGCACTTGGAAGTTGACCAACAGCTTCGATATATCCGAAATCAACGAATTGTCCTTGACCGCCCAAATCAATCGTTGGGGAATACCAAGAAACGGGATTCGTAGTCGGATATTGACCCGAAAGATTTTCTTTGGACAAACGAAGTGAACCGTCAACCGTCCAATAGTCCACGAATTCGCCGTTCTTCAATTTGTTGTAATAATCAAGGGCTTTCGTTGTATCCCAAGCGTCGTTGTTGATAATATAAATTACTTCGTCAATTGTTCCGTTGAATGGATATTGACCCGCCCCCGCACTTGTCAGCATATCCCCGACCGTGAATGAACGTTCTTTTGCCGAAATCGGGAAAGTGAAGTGTGATTGAATCCACAATTCGCCGTTCACATAAACTTTCACGTTGTTGTTTGCAAGACTTTTGTCATGAAGAAAACAAATGTGATACCAAGTATCGGCGGCAAGCGCCTTTCCAATTTGACCCGTGTCAGTTGAATAAAAGTTCAAACTTCCGCCGTCACCATATAGTCGGGCGTTCAATTGCCCGTTGTAAACGGCTAAATGGACACCGTAATCGCCCCAACCATCACCCCTATTTGTCGCAAGGATTTTCCAACCCGTCAAATCGCTTGAAGGCAACTTCACCCACAATGAAAGCGATAATTTTGAAATTGCTGGATTAACCCAGTTATGCCAAACCAACGCATTTCCGTTGAACTTATTAGCTTTTCCACGAACACCCGCAACAGGCGAAGGGCTTCCGTTTTTCCATTCGATCGTGTTTCCGTATTGTGACGGTGTTGGTGAAACGTCGGTCGGAAGGTTTTCACCGTCAAAATATAAATACGGATTGACTTTCAAACTTCCAACGTCAAGCGTTTTGAAATCCGCTTGTGTTGTGAAAATAGCTTTTTGATTTGCCAATTTGTTCACCCCCACAATTGTCCGTATAAACAAAAAAGACGACTTCCCGAAGGAAGCCGCCTGAATTATCCTTCGCTTTACAATTCAACCGTCGAAGGATTTTACAATATTTAATTACAACCAAGTGTCATAATAAACGATTTGAACGTTAGTGATTCCCCCCGTTGTCCGCACGACATTCGAACCGTTTACGAATCCGAAGAAGTCGCCATTCACGTAATTGTAGCCCGCTGCACCGTCCAACGTGATTGTCATTTCTTTGCAATCAATCACGTAAGTTCCCAAAGGCGAATTGTCCGTGAAATCAATTCTTTCGCCCGTTGAATCAACCGAAATCGAAGCAGCCCCGCCGCTGTGTGTGACGGTTAAAGTCGGCCGAGCAATATGAGTTCCGTTGTGTGTTGCATAAATTGTAGTTACGCCTTCACGAACTTGTGGGGTTTTCGAATACGTGAACGGGTCGGGACAGGTGAATTGCAGCGTGAAAGTTCCCATTGCACCCAATTGTTCCAGCGGGATCTGATTTGATAATCTTGCAAAATATTGAACGTTTGGGTCGTCGTCAAAGATAAGTGACTTCGCCCCTTTTCTTGGATTCAACAAAGCTGCAAGATTACGAATCTTTGATTTTAAATCTGCTATCGAATCAGCTAACATAGTGCATTCAATTTCAATAGGGCGGGGCGAATAGGAAATTCCGTAATCCCAAGCCCCGTCAAACCCCGAAATTGTCTGCAATCGGTTTTCGATTGGCGGAGTGATTGGAACATTCTTTTTGTTCACGATTATCGAATAATCACTAGAATGTTTCCCGTCAAATGTGAATCCGTTCATTTCTTATCGACCCCCTTTCGCCCTATCGTGTGAACGCTGCAAATTGAACAATTCACGGGATACATTTCGGACGTCTTGGTCACTGCGGACGTTCATGTTTTCGACTTGAACAAGCGGTGCATTGTAAGTTGAGCCGCCGCCATTTCCGCCGTTTCCAATGCCGCCGAATGCTTCTTCAACGTCGATTCGTCCAGCCGACAAGTTTCCGATTTGAGGTGGTGCTATTTGCATTCCGCTTAAAGATTCATAGGTTTGACGAATAATTTTCGTACCCGCAAGAACGTTGTCAACAAGGGAAGGTGAATGACGCTTGAACGGGTTCAATTCGGTCAACCATTCTTTCGCTTGCATAACTTTCGATTTGATACCCGAAACGACATTTTGAAGCGATTGACTGATTGAAGACCACAATCCGCCGAAGAATCCTTTCACGGCACTAATAGCACCTGAAAAAGAATTCCGCATGAAATTTGCTGCGTCTGAAATCTTTGAACGAATGCCGTTGACCATGCTTGAAATCACGGAAGAAATTCCAGACCAAATATTTGAAGCAACCGAACGGATTGAATTCCAAATCGAAGTTAGAACAGCTTTGATTCCGTTCCAAACGCTTGTGACAACTGATTTGATAGTGTTGAAGATTGAAGACAATGCCGATTGTAAAGCATTGAAGATTGAAATTGCAGAAGACTTCAACGCATTCCAAATCGGAAGTAGAACGGCTTTGATTGCATTCCAAACGGTCGTGAAGATCATTTTGTAAACGTTCAAGACCGTAATGAAATAGGATTTTAATGCTTCCCAAATAACCATTGCCGCCGATTTGATTGCGTTCCAAACCGTTGTCAAGACGCTAGAAATTGCGTTCCAAACTGTCGTGAAAATAGATTGATAGAAATTCAAGACCGTTGTGAAATACGTTTTTAACGCATTCCAAATTGCTAATGCAGCGGCTTTAATTCCGTTCCAAATTGCAATGACATAATCGCCAATATAGCCCCAAACGAATTCCGCAAGGGCTTTGATTCCTTCCCAAGCGGTCGCAACAATGGCATAAATTACGGCAAGAATTGTTGCAAGGAAATTCCACATTGCATTCCAAACCGCAAAGAATGCAGCTTGAATTCCATTCCAAATCGCTTGACCCGCCGCACTAATTGCCCCCCAAACGGTTGACCATAAATTTGAAAGCCAAGTCATAAATGCCTGGAATTGTGCCTTCACCCATTCCCAAGCCGCCGCAAGATACGTTTTGATTGATTCCCAAACTTCAATGGTTTTAGCCTTGATAACGTCCCAATGTTTGACAATTAGAACGATAACGGCAATCAACGCAATCACACCAGCAATTATAAGCAGCAAAGGAAGGTTTGCCGCCAAGAACGACATTCCCAACGCATAGTTCGCCGCAATCAATTTGAACGTGTTTGTGAAAAGACCAATCAACGCTTGCGTCTTTACACGGATTGCATTCAATAAGAATCCGAGCATTGGCGGAATAACCACGCCTGCAATTACCGCACCAAGAATCTTGAACGCCGTTGCGTTTTGTGCAACGAAACTTGCGACTTGAATCAACGCATTTACAATTCCGAAAAGAATGTTCCCCAACGTTGTGAAAAGCGGAGTGAGTGCCGCTTGAATTGCGGGCATATTTTGAATGAAGAAATCAGCCATTTGCTTCAGCTTCGGCATGAATTGTTCGCCCAAGTCTTTCGCCCACAATAGGAAACCGTTTTTGATTTTTTCGATTTTGTGTCCAAGTGTTTCATCAAGTGCCGAACCCGCACGGGAAACCGAACCTTCAATATTCTTCAATGCACCGTCAGCTTGGCCCATCGAAAGAATGACTTCCGAACCCAAGTCTTCCCACATTGAACCGAAAAGGGAAACTCCGATTTGATTTCGCTTCATTGGGTCTTCAACTTTCGCAAGTGCCGCCAAGACTTGATTGAATGCTTCTTTTCCTTTTTCTCCGCCAGCAGCAAACTTTTGTCCCATTTGGTCGGCATTGAATCCCAACGCTTGGAATGCTTCAACGGTCGTCTTTGAACCGTCTTGGGCACGGATATTGAATTCTTTTAAAGCGTCCCCGATTTTATCGAAGTTGAAAGCCCCTTTTTCCATACCTTTCGCCATGATATTACCGAAGTCTTCAAATGAAAGACCCATTTGATTGACGATCGGTGCATATTCATTGAATGTGTCAAGAAGGTCGCCCGACTTATCACCCGCTTGTTGTGCAAGTGCTGTGAACATATCGAACGATTCTGCCGAAGACACGCCGAATGTGTTCGAAGCCGTTGAAGCTGCACGGATTGATTCGGTAACATCCCAACCGAATGTTTTGGACATTATCAACGCTTTGTCAGCTGTTGAAGCTGCTTCGTCACCTGTTTGACCAAGAACCTGTTTGACCGAAGTCAACGTTGCATAAATTTCTTCGTAATTTCCACGACCATTTTTGAACAAGTTGTCGGCAATTTCTTTGAATTCCGCCATTTCATGACTTGTCGCACCCGTTGCTGCTTTCATTTTCGCCATTGCTTCTTCTTGTTGAATCGCCAAGTGTGTAGCCGCACCGATAACGCCTGTAATTGCGGTTGTAATTCCCGCAAAAGCAATTGCAGCAGCCGACGCAACACGTGTCGTTGTGGTCGAAAAGTTCGTCAATTGTTGTTGTGCATCTTGCATTCCTTGTCTGAATTGGTCAACCTTTAATTGCAAATTTGCAACAATATTTCCCGCTTGTGCCAACGTGATTCACCCCCAATACAAATAAAAAAGGGAATCACCCACGACGTCGTTTTTCAGCATTTGCCTTCATACGTCGGGCGATTTCCCTTAAATTCATTTCGTCTTGTTTTGTCATTCGTTCTTTGTTCAAGTACGCCTTTCCGTCTATTTCTTGCAACGATTTTTTGAACGAATTCACCAATTTGTTCGGGTCTTTGGCGTTCGGGTTGTGTGCAATCGCAAGGTCGGTCAACCGTTCATTTACTTGGTCACGGCGAATTCGCTTGATATAAAATTCAATTTCGTCATAGTACATTTCTTCAAGGATTGTTCGCTTTGACCAACCATATTCTTTCGCAAGAACATGAACGACGTCAAATAACCATTCTTCTTCGTTTGAAGCCGAACCGCCCGACGTTACTTCGTCGAACGGTTGATTGCGTTTTTTATTTGGCTCACAACCTTTTGAAGATTGTTCACTTCATAGATTGCAAGGAATAATTCGACACCGCCGTCAAGACCAATTTCGGGGTCGTTTTCGATACGGTCTTTGTCGATACCCGAACCAATCGCAAGAATATCAAGAACTTGACCCCACGCTTGACCGAACAATCCGAAGATCGCTTGAATCGTTGCTTCTTCGTTGCTTGTATCAATAGATTGCATTTCTTTGACAACACTAGAAGGCATGTTTTTTAGTGCAAGCATAAGTTCCGCATATTTACCAAGCGGAAGTTTTTTGATTTCGATTTTTTCGTCACCAATTACAACGATTTTTGATTTTGGAAGTGCTTTTTCAATACTCATGTTCAATTCCCCCTTCGTTTTGTGGTTTTGAGAAATGCCGATTCCTTCCTTCGTTTATAGTCCGAAGGCGACTTTATCAAAAAGAAAAGACGCCCCGAAGGACGTCTATTTCATTAACCAACGATTGAATCGTCACCGATAACGGCAAGTAATCCGCCGTCTTCTTTTGTTTCGTCAATCAATGCAACAAATTCAACTTCATATACGGTTTGTTCGTCCTTACGATATGGAAGGGCGACTTCGGAAGTAATAACCGCTTTGTGAAGTTTGATATCGAATGTTTTGTCGTCTGCTGGAAGCCAAGACGGGTGAAGAACAAGTTCTTTCGCTTGTGCGGAAAGACGCTTTCCAGCCGTTGAGCCGATTTTTAATTTTTGCTTTTGGGTTGTTGCGTCCGTTACAAGCGTTCCAGTTGGAATTGCATTTTTTAGTTTTTCAAGCGTAACTTCGGCAAGCGGAACGGTTACTTTTACAACTTCGCCCGTCAACGCTTTGTCAACGACTGTGTTTCCGTATAAGTCAACGACAATATCGGTGTATTCGGGTTCGTAAGAAAATTCGCAACCGCCGTTTGTGTGCCCCAAATCTTCGCCGCCATAAGTCAGCTTTTGAACGCCGATTTGAACGTTTGCAATATCAGCCATTTACAAGACCCCCTTTATTCAATAGATTCCTCTTTTGTTTTCTTCGGTGCTTCCTTGACAAGTTCCGCATTTCCCCGTGCGACTAAAATCTTCGCACTTTCTTTCGGAACGTCAATAACATCACCAACGTTCACGACCTTTTCGTTGTGAACAAACTTTTCACCGTTTTTTATTTCAATGAACTTGATTTTCATATTAGTGACGACCCCCTTCGTTCAAGAATTGGTCTATTCGCTAATTTTACAAGTCACTTTTATTGAATAAATCGTCCGACCGTTATTGTCTTTATCTAAAAAGATCGGTTCGGATTGGTCGCAACTTGAAAAATAGACTTTTGCGTTTCCAATCGTGAAATGTTCCTTCCCGTGAAACAACTTCCAAATTTCTTTTGAAATTCGTTCCGCTTCGCTTCCCTTTTCGTGACGGACAACAATTTGAATACTTGGTGTTTTTAGTCCAAGAATATATTTGTCGGGCGATTGACCGCCGTCCAAACGTACAAAGCCGCAATCTTCGTTGTCACTTTTCGGGAATTGGTTCGGATAATACTTGAAGGGAACGTTTTGTGAAACGAAAGAAATTACGTCTTGAACGTTCATTTATATCAACCCCCGACCGCTTCTTTAATTTTATTTGCAATGTGTTGATAGAACGCTTCTTCTTCGCCTTTCAATGGACGTTCCAAATACTTTCTACCGACATAGTAATGTTTTCCCGACCAGCCGGTCGTTCCGCCGCGACGCATAGTCCCTTCGCCGTGATTGTAAATTCCTTCATGAATCCATAAGGCGTAATTGAAATCACCTTCACGGATAGAAAATTCGACTTGGGCTTTTACGTCGCCCGCAAGAACTTCAATCTTTTTCGTATGCGAACGGGACAAAGTACCTTTATCAAACGGGGTGATTTCTGAAGCAATACGAATCAATTCGTCAACGACGTCATTCATTGCAACTTCTGCCGCTTCCATTGCCCGCCTATCAGTCAATCTAATTTGTGAAAGGAAGTCCCGTGCATTAACAGTCATTTCAAATTCCATTTACAACACAACCTTCGTGAACCCGACCGAACCGTCAAGATCACGCATAAATTTCAATTGAATTGGTGCTTTTTCAACGACTTGGCCGTTTGGTTCGGTGAAACGGATTTTGTCGTTCAAGGTTACATCCACGAAGCCGACAAAAAGAATCGTGTAGCTGGAAAGAACGTCTTCCCCGTTGGCGTCCTTTACAACCTTTGTTTCCGTCCGAAGATTTCCGTCAAGTTGAATCGTTTCCGAAATAGTTGGATCGCCCCATGCGTCAAGTTCGCCCGCTTTCAATAGTTCAATTTTGTGCGGGGTTGGAATCATTCAGAAACACGCCCCAAACGTGATTGAATATACGGGTCACTTGAAACGATATAGCCTTGACGACCGCTTTCGGAACGACCAACACGACGACCCATAATTTGCAAAACGGGCTGTGCAATTGTGCGGTCAACTTGCGAAAGGGAAACGGAAATTCCATCAACCGAATAGGACGTAACGCCTTGTTCAGCTTGTTTCCTTGCTTCGGAAATCTTCAACAACCAAATTGCTTGTTCGAAGACCGCTTCGTCGGGAATCGTGCGGTTTCGATAGTGTCGGGAAAGAATATTTGAAGCGTTATTCAACGCCCTTTGCTTGGAATCATTGTCGGCGTTGACCCAAGCGTCATTATGAAGAACTGATTCGGAAAAATATTTGTCCGCCGTCGCTAAATCAACCGCCATTTGCTACACCCCCGAAATTATTCTTCGTCCTTCTTCGCTTTCTTGCGTGAAGCCTTTTTCGGTGCTTCTTTCTTGTCTTCGTCTTTCTTTTCTTCTTCAACGATTTCATATCCGAAAGAATGAGCTAATGAACGACCTTTTGCTTCGTCTTCGAAAACACCAACGCCGTTTTTAAAATAAACGCCGCCACGATATCCGTTAAAGTCTTTATTTCTAACGCTAACTTTAATTGCCATATCGTTTCGCCCCCTTCGAAAGAAAAATAAAAAAAGGGACGGGGGCTATTCAGCCCGCCGCCCCAATGCGATCAGTTATTTAATTAAGCAGTAACGGTAGTGTTACGGAGAATACCTTTTAGACGTGCAGCAGCTTTTGGGTGGAAATCGGCAAGTCCGCAATAGAATTCAATACGAGTTCTATAAACAGGCTTTGCGTCGATTTCGCCCAAGTCGTAAACTTGTACGCCACCGTTTGTTAAACCGCTAATTGCTTCTTGTGCCCCGAACTTGATGGCATAGATTGAACCAGAATCAGTTTTTCCGCCGTTTGCTGGGTCGCCGATAGTTTCATTGAATCCGATAATATCTTCGTCAAGTGTGCGGATTTGAACGTCACCAAAATATTCAATTGGACGACCGAAGTTGTCTTTACCAACTTGAATATAGTGTGATTGGTGTTCAAGAAGTTTTTGCATTTCACGACGCATTGCTTTTGACATGAATAAAACGTCTGCGCCGCCTTCAACCATATCAAGTAATTCGTGAAGCATTTCAATTGTTAAGAAAGCACCGTTAGCACCAGCAACAAGTTCTTGACCGTTGTTTGCTATACGAACATCAAGACCGTTAAACACAAGTGGTGTTTCAGGTTTAGAATTGTCGCCTTTGAAGAATACTTGTGAGAATGTTTTTGCAATAGCTTTTGACTTTAAGTTTGTTTGAACCGCACGTTGGTTGTTAATGTTACCTAATGTTTGAGCAACGAATTTATCAACATCTACGTCGCCCCCTAAGATCATAAGGCTTTCTTGTTTTTGTTTAACCGTACCGCTTGAAGGTGTATATCCATCACCTACTTTACGGAAATCAACATTTGGAAGTGTTTCTTCTTGATTGTATTGATAAGAGTTACCCGCAATAGTCATAAATGGAAGTAGTTCTATAACGGGTGAAGTCTGTGCGAAAATGCTAACAACGCCACGTTGAAGCGTGTCACTTGATAGGTTTTGTTCGGTTAAAGTTAAACCAAATCCTTCGTAATTTTCCCGCATTGTGGTTTCCCCCCTTTAAAGTCCGTTTACAAGAAAACTTGTTTACACTTTTACCAAATAAAAAAGATACCCGAACAAACGGATATCTTGTTTTACTTTCTGCCGTACCCCGAAAGTAACATTTGAAGTGGATTCATTTTATTTATATCAACTTCTTGATTTCCTTTCGGATTGGTTTGTTCGCCAAGTGGTTCGCTTGTGGAGCGTTTACCGAATAAACCTTTTGCTTCGGCATTTGATACCCAAGCAAGTTTTTGTTCCGGCTTCATGCCTTCGGGAATCAAGTCGTGATATTCTTTGTCAATGGATTCTAGTTTCTTTGTAAGAAGATCGTTGATAACACCTTCCAATACTTCAATCCGTGCTTTTGCTGCTTTGTTTTCACCTTTTAGATTTTCAACGTCTGATTTCGCTTTGTTATAAAGACCTTCGAATTCGCCACGTTTTTCAGCTTCTTCTTGTTCTTTCTTTTGACGTTCCTTATCGGCTTCTTCTTGTGCAGCTTTTAGCTTATCAAGTTCGGATTTCATTGCCTTATAAGCGTTATTCACTTCGTCAAAACGACTTTTTGGAATCATGTGTTCTTGCTTTTCAGTCTTTGTTTCCGTGTTTTCCTTCCCGTCGGAAGATTGACCGTTTGGATTTGTATTGTCTTCGTTACTTCCTCCGCCGCCTTCGCTTCCTGTGTCTGCTGCGAAGAATTGTAAATCTAATGGTAATAGTGAGTTTTTGAACATATTTTCTTTCCCCCTTGTCTCCGGCTTTTTACGTGGTCACGCCCCACGACGGACATATATTTTGGAAGGAATCGGAATTTCGCAAAGCCACAACCCGAGGTCATGGAATTGACGAAATCCAATTCAATCAAACAATTCAACCGTGTGACACTTTCACAAGAAAAAGTTGAAAAAATTTTTTATTTCTTCTTTTTTGCTGCCCGAAGTACTGCTTTTGCTTCCTTTTGACCTTCCTCGAACTTCTTTCGAACGGCTTCGGGCAACAAATTGATATCACGAATCGGCGTGACTTTGTGACGACAATTCGGGTGAAATATAAGATTGGAACGACGTAATTCGTCATAAGTCATGAACCCTTCCGTGTGACCGTTTAAAGAAATGATTTGTCCTTCGAACTTACGGCAAGAGTCGTCTGCATTGTGCGAAGAAATAATCGCAAGGTCAACGCCCCTTTCCAACGCTTCAACCCGTGTTCCTTCGGTGTGTGCTTGCAGCATTTTTGTTCGTGTGACCATTTCCGCATAGGTTTCAAGTTTCCAGCGACGCCCCGCCCTATCAACGATTGCGACGTTTCCTTCAACGTTGAAACGATCCCGAATGTCCTTCTTGTTCAACGCCGCAACGATTGCTTTTCGGGTTGTATTTCGACCCATTCCCGCCGCTGCTTTTGCCTTCATTTGTTCTGCAACAACCGCACGAACCATTTTGATTGTCGATTGCTTCATTTTGTTGTTTGCGTAAAGCAAATCTTCGAAGGTGTCCGCCATTAAAGCGTCAATTGATTCCATGACCAACGCCGACATTGCAGCCCCAGAAATCATGGAACGGGCTTCATCAAGTGTTTTGGCTTCGCCAATTGTGACCAACGCTTCAACTTGACCGTTGATAAACGCTTCCTTGATTCGTTCTTTGACCCACGCTTCGGCGTCTTTATCAACTTGACCAAGCAGCACCGCCAATTGTGCAAGAACGGCGTTCATTTGTGCCCGTGAAATATCTTTTTCCGACCCACGTGTTGACATACTTTCAAGAATCGCAATAACTTCAAGAATTGCATTTTTATAGATTCGAACAAGTTCGTTCACGTCCCGATTGTAGGTCGGAAGCGGAATGTCCCAACGTGGTTGAGCCATGCAATATCACCCCCCAAAAAGAAAAGACGGGGATTATTCCCCGCCTTCGGTTTCGTCTTGTTGTGCAGTTTCTTCGGAATCATCTTCTTCAAGCGACGTTTGGAAAGCGGAAGGATTTGCAAACATGCTGGAAGCTCGTTCGTTTTCCTTTTCTGCTTCTTCTTCGATTCGTTTCAATTCTGCTTCCGCTTGTTCTTCGGTTAGACCGTCCAAACGCATTAGTGCCGTCTTTGCCGAAATAGTTGCCTTTCCGCCCGTGCGAACGTTCATGATATTTGCAAGTTCGGCGTCGTCTTGTGGAAGTCCATCTTTGAAGTGAATTTTGACTTCAAAAAATTCATACCCCTTTTTGCTGCCAAGTTTGGCGTCCTCAACTAATTGGCAAATCATGAACAATTCCTTCAATCCTTTATCATAGAATTGACGTTTACGATTGATTTTCGCCAGCAAAGAGTTCATTCGGAACTTAATTGCAAGACCCGAAGACCCCGAAGTTCCTGCGTCCCCTTTACCAAGTGCAACGGAAGGAATTTCGGCGTTGGTCAATATCAGTTCGGTAATCCTATCAATTTCTTCGAATGCGGATTGAAGTTGACCGTTCCACGTAATATATTGCGGAATCACGTCGTCTTTCCCCATAACTTCGAAAACTTTATCACGACCCACGACGAAGGTTGGATTGCCCCATTCGTCTTCCCCAAGTACGCCCGTCGGAACGGCAATTGCGGGGTCTGCGTGTTTGTCTAGGATTTGAGAAATTGCGGTCAAACGACGATTCAATTCGTCAAACAACGGCTTGTGTTCGGATAGGTCGTCGAGTCCTTCCCAATCGTCGTCCGTTGTATAGTTCGGAATGTGAACGACTAGCGGGAACGGAACGCCCGTTTCAACTTCTCGATAAGCCGATTTGATTTCGTTTCCAAGTTTCCATTCAACGACGTCAATTCCCTTTGTTTCAAATGGATTCATTTCGAACTTACGATAAACAATTTTATTTGGATAGTGTGATTCAACTTTCAAAATCCAATCTTGGTCGCCGCTGCCCGCAACAACGGTCGGGAACGCAATGTGATATGCTTCAATTACGGAAGCGTCACCCGCACTTGTTTCGGGGAATACATAAGCGGGATTTTGAAGTTCGATGATGATTCGGAACGGATCGAATACTTCGGGAACTTTACCGTTCCATTTTTGACCCCAACGAACTTTGAAAAATGCGTCCCCACGAAAAGCATTTCCCGTTGCGGATTGCTGCAACTTCATTGGAAGATTGTTTTCACGTACCCATTCGTCCAGCTTTTGTTGTTCGGGTGAATCGTCTTCTTTCCCCGCCGAAAACGTTGGTGATTCACCGAATAAAAAGTCCGCCGATTTCTTACAAATCAAGCCCGCAATGTTGACGGAAATATAAAGCGAATCGGAAGGCAGCTTTTGAAATCGTTCGAAAACGTCATAGTGTTCGCCCTTAAATAATTTCTTGTTTTCGTTATATTTTAAAATTCGCTTCTTGTGTCCTTGCGGTGGAAAGTAACCCCCTTTCTCAAATAGTGACATCGTTTATTTCCCCCCTTATAATCCTTTCGGTTTCTTGTAATAAGTCCGCCGCTTCATGCGTGTGCCGACTTCAACCGCCATTTGAAGCGAATCGGGAAGGTCGTCATTCGTTCCATTTGGAAATTGTTCTAATTGTTCTAACAACAAGCGTTGGTGACGCATGAAACGCAAAGCCCCGTTTTCAACAAGCGGTTCAAGCATTTCGATTCGTTCCTCCTTCTTGGTTCGGGAAACAATCGGGTGCAGCTTCGTTCCATAAATGCCCCGCTTTGTCATTGCGTCTTTTAATTGACGATAGAAGTCGTGTTGAGCTGCAACCGTTTCAACGGCAAAGACCTTCGGCTTGAACTTCCGCATGATTTTCAACGCTTGTTCAAGTGCTTCGTGTGCTGGAACTTTTTTCGCCCAGGTGTCCACGACATAAAAAACGCCCGTTCTTTTATCACGGGCAACGGTCACTATTGCGTTGTAGTCACTTCGATTGTTCTTTCCAAGTGCGATATCCCAAGCGGAATAATATTCGAAGTGCTTTTTCTTTTCGTTCAATTCGTCATAATCGAAATAGGTCAATGAATCCAGCTTGAAGATTGCGTTTTCCGTGTCGATTGGATTGTTCATAAATTCGGAATTGAATGCCCTTGAAGTCATATTCGCTTTTTGAACGATCAAATCAAAATACTTCCAACGACCTTCCCAAAGAACTTGAACGCCTTTGTCCATTTCTTCACGGTTGGAATAATAGAATTGCTTTGCTTCTTCCAATCGGTTCGGGTTTTCCACGTCCCGAAGAACTGTTTCAAGTTCGTCCCAAAGGTCGCCACGTTCGGGCGGCGATATAATAGCAGCAAACCGTTTTGATTGGAAATCCGCTTTTTGCATGACATGTTGAAGCAAACCAGCAGCAACAACCGTTGTCCCCATATAAACAAACGCCGTTCTTGCGGGGTCGCCGATAGGAAGGACAACTTTGTCAAACCAATCAATATTTTTGGCAATAAGTTCCGCCGTGTTGGTGTTTTTGCTAGATTCCAAGTCATCGCAAATAACCAAATCTGGACGGTGTGCACCGTTACGTTTACCACGCAATTGTTTTCCAATTGAAGCCGATTCAACCAACGTTCCCGTTGAAGTCATGAACGCTTCTTGATTGTCTTTATCGTTCATCATTTTGTTAGGCGATAAGATTTCTCCAAAATCACGGCGAAGTTTTTCGTTGAACTTCAATTCGTTTCCGATCCATTCAACGAATTTTTTCGCTGCCGAATCGGTTTCCGAAATAATCAAGATATATTTCCGCTTTTCAAAAATCGTTTGGTGTAGCGGGAACACGTTCGAAAGATAGGCCGATTTTGCGTGACCACGTGGGGCACTCCAAGCGATTCTTTTGTTGATTTCTTCGTTTGATACCACGTTCAAGATATCGGTCAACTCAATATGAAAATCGGGTGCGTCTTCGATCCTCACGCCCGCTGGAATCAAGTTCCCTTGATTTTCGGGATTGCGTTCTTCGGAAAAATATTCGTAAGCAAAGAACAAGATATCTCGTTCACTTCGGTCGATTCGGTTTAATGCTTCGAATTCTTCCTTATAGTCATACGCCAAAGCCTTCTTCGAATCGGGAAGTTTGCCTTGCGCTGCTAAAATCCGAAATGTGTCCAAGATTTCCGCAAGAATCTTGATACGCTTCCACCGTTCGTCTTTGTTCTTTATATATCTTCGGTCAACAATACCAACCGTTTCGCCCATATAATCACCCCTTGCGCCCAAAATAAAAAGACGCTGCCCCCGCTTTCCAGCAGCAAAGGGCAACGCCTTGTGTTCGTATACATGTCATAAATGTTCCAACAAGTGAAAGAACAAGGCTAAGTGATTGGTTTCGTAAAATAGTTCATATATTTGTCAAAAGGTGAAAAGTTATATTTGTAGAAATTTTCTTTTAAGGAGGTGACAGAATGCCAACAAAATTGATTACCGTAAGAAAGGCAAAAGAAGAAATAAAAAGACTTCAATTTTATATTGAACTGGTCGAAAACTATGAAGCCGATACACTTGAAAAACTAATCATCAAAGAGTACGCATTCGAAAATAGCATTGCACAAGTTGTTCGTATTTTACAAAGCCGTGGAATTACTAGAAATGGTCAACCAGTAGATTTTGATTATATTAGAAATGTAATAAATGGACGCCCAACTGATGAATTACATAAAATGATGAAATCTGGTTATAATCAAAGAACGAAATCTAGTAGAAATAAGTCAAATAATTTTTCGTACAATTGACCCATTTGTACGTATGTAATATAATTTTGTTTGATTGCGAACCCTTTCGTAATCTTGTTTACTTACGGGCGATGGTTGCGGAAACAACCGACGCCCAATTAATTCACATTTCTCGTAATCTTGTGTACTAGTTTACAAAGGCAATAGACTGCCCCACCGCCTCATGATTTTACAAGCCTAAATCTTTTATTTTTGTAGGTTCGAAGAAGTAATCACGTTCAATAATCGGAACTCTATATTGTGCGTTAATTTGTTCGAATTCATCTAATGAGAAGTATCCCCATTCACGTTCGAATCCCTCAACCAAACCGAAGAACAATCTTTCTTGTGGGTCGTATTCTACGCCGTACCAAGTCCAACTATTTGTCATACAAAAATACTTGACTTGTGCGGTCTTTTCACCCGTTTCGATTTCTTCTGTTTCGTAAAGTCGTGGAAGTCTTCTTTCGATTTCCTTTGTCATTAGTTTCATTTGCGATTTCCCCTTTCGTTTATTTGTAATCTTGTTTACACTTTTATTATATAAATAAATCGTAAACAAGTCAACATGTTTACAAATCTCGTTCGTTTAATTACAATTCTTAACAAAGTTAATTATAAGTTATTACACTTTGATATCATTAAAATTCGATTTTTAAAAATAAAATTTGGAAAAATTATAAGTAATTGGAGCTATATTTCTAGTAAAATTGTTATAATTAAAAGGTATTATATGTCTTACGGTTTAGGAAGGGATTGATATCTATTGGCTGGATTAGGAAAAGATGAGCTATTAAAAGAATTAGCCACTAACGGCTACAACGTAGGTTTTGGAGCAAAGAAGAACTTTGCAACTTACGATATTATTTCAAAAGTTCCAGGAATTATTTCATTAATAGGATTGTTAATTGGAGTAGGGCAGCTTGCTTATCCTGATGGTCCTTTTGATACTGGAATATCAACAGTCTTAATTATGGCAAGCATAATGGGAATGACAATTACTCCGTTTAACAATGAAAAAGAAAAATATAATCAACAAGGCATAAAAATGACTCAGCTCTTTAATGAGCTAAGACATCTGTACTTCAAAGTTCAAAGCTCTACAGCGACAGAATTTGAAAATGAAGAACGAGAAATGGCAGCTATTATGAATCAATATTATTCAATCAGTATGAGTAATCAAATCTTTGCAAGCGATTGGTATGCACACTATAAATTCTTTAGACAAATGCAGATTGACTGGATTGACGAGCAGAAGAATTTTAAGTTATTTAGAGATAAAATACCTACATCGTTTATTGTGTTTGTCGTTGTAATTATACTTGCTATTCCTACATGGGTATACATTTTCAAGGGGGAGTTACCATTTGTTAGCTGAATCATTTGAGGAGTTTGTAAACTCCCTTCAATTAGATAATCTAAACGATATTGATACAAAATTTAGAACCATCACCAAGCGCTTAAATATGAGCTATTACGATGGCAGTACCAGTGAGGAAGATCACGGTTATAAAGTGGGGTCGTTAGGGCGTAAAACTGCAATTAATGGTATCAGTGACATGGATATGTTGTTTGTACTTCCTAAATCAAAATTCAAACAATATGATGAGTATAAAGGTAACGGCCAATCAGCTTTGTTACAGGATGTAAAGGCTCAGATAAGAAAACGATATCCAAATGAAAGTATTATAGTACGTGGAGATGGACAAGTTGTTGTCATAACCTTTTCCAATTATGAAGTAGAAATATGTCCAGCATTTGAAAATAGTGATGGTAGTTACAAATATCCAGATTCTAACAACGGAGGTACGTGGAAGCGAACAGACCCTATGGTAGAGATTGGGGAAAGTGAATATATGATTGACCATACTAATGGTCACTTTAAATATATTTGTCAAATGGTTCGCGCATGGAAAAATAACATTGGATTTAAGATGGGGGGATTATTAGTAGATACATTGGTTCATAAGTTTTTTAACAAATATCCTGATTATGTGACAGCAACGTTTGAGGATTATTTGTTCCTATTTAAAGATTTATTTTTGTATCTTAAAGGTCAAAGTAAAGAACAAAAGTATTGGCAAGCTTTAGGAAGTAAACAACACGTTTATGATAAAGGTAAAGATTTTATAGACAAAGCAGAGAAGGCATACAATAAAATAAAAGATCTAACAGAAGAAAGTGAAGACCTTTACGAGAAATTACAGGAAATATTCGGTATTAATTTTCCTGCTCCTGAAGTTGTGCAAAAAGCTGAACTTAGTTCTTATGCTTTGCGTGGTAATAACGAGCAATTCATTGAAGAAATGTTTCGAGTTGATATCAAGTATAGATTGAAAATTGAATGTGATGTAAAGGCAAATGGGTTTCGTGAAGGTTCACTGCGTAAGATTATAAGAGATAAAATACCTTTGCTACATAAAAGGGAACTTAAATTTTATATAGACGTAAATGAGGTAGAAGAAAAAGGTATAAATTATTCTATTTATTGGAAGGTTCGAAATCGTGGGCCAGAAGCTGTTACAAGGAAAATGCAAAGAGGAGAAATTGTTAAAGGGACTTCCCAAAAAGTAGAGCCCTCTTCCTTTAATGGACCTCATTACGTAGAATGCTACATCGTTAGTAACGGAATTTGTGTAGCCAAGAACCGTATCAATGTGCCAATCTTTCAAAAACCTTTTCAGATGAAAATCTAATTAAAGATAACGAGTAACGAAAATGACAGATCAGTATATCCCCCTTTTTTGGGTTCATAGAGGATAACAGGATAACCACTTAATGTTTTTTAAATAAGAAATTTTATACTTTCATATCTGTAAAAAACGGCGGGGATTATTCCCCGCCGTTCTTTATAATGAATTATCCATTTCAGTCAATTTGCTTTTAAACTTCTTCGTAAGCTCTGCGTATTCGTTCCCGCTGCTAGTGACCAAATAAAGGGCGCCCTTTATAGTTCAAAGTCTTCTTCGTGTGTTGTGTTCATATGTTTCCGTGAATATTGGTCTGCATATTTAATAGTTATGTATGAAGGATATGGATTGTCGTGTGAAGCCGTTATTTTAAAAGTTCTGGGCGGCTGTCCCTTCTTTATTAAAGATGGTTTATCTTCAAGAAACAGCTTCGAATCTTTCCAAGAAACGTCGCCAATCAATATGTCTTGAATATAGGCGTCACATTGTCCCACGTTTTGAATAACCAAATTAGGCTTGATTAGCGAAACGTGTAATTCTGCTTTCATTGCTTTTAGTTTTTCTTGTTTTCTTTTTTCGTTACGGTCAGACAAATCAATAAAAAATTTGCTTACATTGAAAACAAGTGCAACGATAGCAACACATAATGAAATAATCGAAATTGTAATAGCGTTCAATGCAATTTTCCCCTTTCAAATTTAATACTTTCATATTTTATAATATTAAAATTCAAAAAAGGAGAATTTACGCAAAAAGTTTTTATGATTTCAAAAAATAAGGCGGGGTTGCCCCCTTGCCCCCCGCCCGTGCTTAAATTTTCGATTTTAAATAATCGTGAATTTCCTGGGATTTTACTTCGTTACCAAACGACCCGGTCACGTTAAATTTTACCGTCCCGCCGTTGACGCCCGAATTCAAGTCGGAAATTACTTCATAAAGATAACGCAAAGACGGTTCGTCATAATACCGTTCAGCTTGTAAAATTAACGCACCAGCAACATTAATATCGTTTAGTGCTTCGGATTCTGCGAAATCCTCATATTTCAATCGGCCGACGTCTTCAACAAACTTCGTCCATTCATTATCGTCTTGCAGCCAAGCAGCTTCGGAAAAATCCGTTCCATTCTTCGTTAATTGGTTCAAGTAATCCGTTACCGATTGCAAACGCTGCTTCGCCATTTCTTCGTTTTTATATGCGACGTTCTTTTTGTAATCCTTAAATTTAAGACCTAACGAAAAAGAATAAGATTCGTCTTTGAATTTCGTTTCGATCGCCGAGTTATTCAAATGCTGCGGCGTTTCCTTTTGAAGTTCAATCACCGAAGATTCAAGGTTTTTACCGTCAACCGTAAAAACGTTGCTTCTTGTTACTGGTTCAATATTAGCTTCGCCTTTTACGACATTCACGCCGAAGATTCCAGAAACAACTAGGCCAGCACCAAGAAGAATTGTCATAGTTCTTTTCATATTTGATTCCCCCAAGAATGTCAAATTTATGTAATTAATTTATCAAAACGTAAACAAGTTTTCAACAAAAAAATATGGACGCCCCCAAAGGGACGCCCCTTTGCGTTAGCTTGTCAAATAAATATCGCTAGACTTCGCCGTGCAAACAATGCTTCCGCTGGAAGTGTACCAAACGACATAAACATAATACGTTCCACGTGGGTCGGAAGAATAAATATCTAGCGAATTTCGGAAGTCAGTGTATCCAGTTAGACCGACAACCGTATTCAAGACGATTGTGTTGCCCGTTGATTTGTGAACCAAAGAAACCTTCGCATAAGAAATAATTGACGTGTTGTAAGGAACACAATTTGCGTAAATATCAACGGAAGTCGCCTTTGGTGAATAATACGTTGAGTCAGTTGTTACATAGGCCATAAACATTCCCCCTTCTTATAAAATAAAAACCGCCCCAAAGGGACGGCATATAATAATTCGACTATTCATTTGTTTAACAACATCAGAAATCATATTCAGAATCTTTCATTGCGTCGGCAATTTCCTTCAACGATGGTTCTATATAACGTTTTGACGTATTAACATTTTCATGACCGGCAACCGAAGCGACAATTTCGATTCTTCCCGTTGTATCGGCGATATTTTTCAACGCCGTGTGTCGTAATTGGTGAACGGTAAAGGTAAAATTCAATTTTTCCGACAAGTTCTTTGTCATGTGTTGAATCGCACGGGGCGTCATAAACGGTGAACGTTCCGAATGGAATAGATATTCGGTGTCAACGTCCCGATATTGCAGCCATTTCTTGACCGCCCTTTGCGTTGCAGCATTAAACGGAACTTTGCGGAACTTGCCGCCTTTACCAACGACTGAAATCAAGCCGCTTTGCCAATCAATATCGCTCATTTTGATATCGCAAAGTTCTTGGACACGTAAACCGCAATTAACCAAAACCGAAAAGATTGCCCTTTGTAACGTCCTTTTCCCTTCGCCTTGTTTTGTTGCGTCTATCGCCGCAAAGATCGCTTTGACTTGGTGACGTTCCAACCATTTTGTTTCGTTTTGTCGGGCTATTTTCGCCGCTTTGATTTCTTCCGTTGGATTTTCGTTTAGGATTCCCGCTTCGATTAAAGAAGAATAGAACGTCCGAAGTGTTTGTAAGCGTCGGTTTACGGTGGTTTTCGCTAGTCCCGACTTTTCGAGTTGTTGTGTATATTTTTTGATATCATTCTTCACGGCGGCCGCTACCCCGTCCCCCCGTGCTGCCCCCATAAAATCAGCGAAGATTTTTAAGTCGGACAGATAATTCTTAATTGTATTTTGGCTTTTGCATTTGTCCTTCATGATTGCAACGAATTTTTCGATTACTTGTTCGTTGTTCATTACTTCGTCTTCCTTTCGTATACTTGTAATCTTGTTTACGTTTTTATTATATAAATATTCGTCATGTAATGCAACTAGAATATTTACTTTATACGACGAAAAATAAATTTATAAAATAAATATACGACAAATTATTTTCGCAAGTCCTTGATACGTCAACGTTTTTATTCCGTCCCAATTTATGATTGGTCGTATAGTTTATATTATATGACGGATATTCAACAATAAAATATGTAATGCAGCGGCGGCAATTATTCCGCCTTTGCTTCGTCAATCAGCGATTTCAAATCGGCAAGGTCTTTCGCAAGCTGGTCGTTGTCCTTGTCTTTGTTGTGCACGGTCTGTTCGATTTCTTGACGTTCCACAAGCAGCCCAAACAATTTATAAAACAATTCAATCGCTTTAATATTGCCACGTTCAGCTTGTTTCGTGTGTGCCTTCAAAACGTTCGGTAATACTTCCTTGACGTTTTCAAGGGATTGTTCGATTATCGCTTGTTTGAATTCGGGTTGTTTTCGCCAGCGGTGCAATTGACGAACGGAAACGCCAGCTTGTTCAGCAATTTCTTCGAAACTGAATCCCGCTTTGTTTGGCTGCGACAATAGACCAATAGCAATGATTTGTTTTTCACTGAATTGCGTCATATCGACTTTACTCATTTTTCGATTCCCCCTTAATCGAAGTTTTCGGAAGTGACGTCCAAAGACAGCGTTCTACGGATATTTGAAGCGTTATTCTCAACGTTTCCCAACGTCCCAAAACGTTTCCCTTTCGAAACCTCAAACCCGCATGAAATCAGCGTTTTTCAGCGTTTCACCAACGCATAATTTCCGTCTTCCAAACGTCAATTTTTCGTATCTCAACGTTCAATTTTCTAATGTCACTTTTGACGTTTTTACTTCGTAATTTCGGACATTCACTTCGAAATAATAATTCGGATATTTACGTTGATAACGCTCCTATAAACGACAATCTATTCGAACAATCTACGTTCAATCTTCGAATCCCTATTCGCAACAATATCTTCGAATCAATCTTCGTGATTATCGCTATTAACGTTATTAACGTAACAATCTTCGAAACAATTAACGTTTCAATCTTCGTTTATAATCCCTTCGGGAAATTTGCTTCGCAAATTATAATGCTTTTATTCTTGTTATATAAATTTTGATTTTGTTAAGAAAATAGATATTGTTATTGTCACGAAATGGTTACAACGTCATTGTCGCCAAATCGTTACAATCCAGCGAATAAAACGTTACAACCCTAATTCGAAGAATCTATTTATTCAACTGTTCGATATTTTAACAAGGACACATACGAAAATTTTCTTAGAAACGTCTTTACGATTCGCCAACGGGTTCATTCGTCCTATATTGTTTTAACCCTGCATTATATCGCAAGACGTTTAATTTTTTAATGACAACCGTGTGTCTTCGATTGTCCTTCATTTACATATTTGAACTAAACGGGTGTTTCACAAGATTAAAATTCAATTAGAATTCCATTAATTTCTCGTATAATGTTCTTAATATTTTGTTCGTACTTTCGTTCTATATTTTGGTTGTAAATCGTTGCCATTGACACAACTTGTCGTATATAATTTTTATTGTCAATTATGGTCAAACAACAGTTTTTGCGATACATAATGCATAAGGGGGAAAACGAAATTGGTAATCCATGAAACCAAAGAATCATTACTTACACTTCATGAACAATTACGTTCAATTCTTGTGTACGCTGTGACTGTAAGGAAACTTCACCAAGCGTGTTTGCTGCCAGAATTGTCTTTCCGATATATTATTAGTGAAGCCGATCAAGAAATCGACAAACTGATTTCGGAAATTGCAATTGCATTTGGCGAAGTAATTACCGAAGAACATTCTGTTCATTTTCATTTTTGGGATATTGAAACCGAATGCCCCGACACTGAAACTATTAAGTTCGTGAAAGCAGCATATAGTGAAGCGGTTGAAGAAGTTGACCGAAAATGGAAATCCGTTTGTTGACGGGTTTCTTTTATTTTCGGCAATATGTAATTTTGTTTTCTTGTTTACAAGTTGACATTTCATTCTTATAATAGTTTTATCGTATCAAAACAACCGAAAGGAATGATTTGCGTGACCGAACGATTGAACAAGTATAGTCGAATTGCTGCTTACTTGCGTAAATCACGGGAAGACTTGGACACGGAAGACACTCTTTCAAAACACCGTCTACAATTGAAGGAATTCAATGCGAAGAATGGTTTCAAAAACGTTGAATTTTATGAAGAAATCGGTTCTGCGGATTCAATTTCAAGGCGTCCCGTTTTTATGGAACTACTGGATAAGGTTGAAGCTGGTGCATTTGACGCCGTGCTTGTCGTTGCTTTTGACCGCTTGACACGTGGAAGCCAAAAAGACGCTGGAATCATTAACGAAATCTTTAAAGAATCCGATACACTTATCGTGACGCCAAATAGAACCTATGATTTGAACGAAGAATCTTCCGAAATGCTTTCCGAGTTTGAATCGTTAATTGCCCGACAAGAATATCGCCAAATAAAGAAACGCTTGAAGCAAGGGAAAATCAACGGAACGAAGGAAGGGAAATTTACCAACGGAAAGCCGCCCTTTCCTTATTACTACGATCGAAATACAAGGACGGTCAAGGTTGACGAAAACGGGCGTAAAATATACAACTACTTGTTGACACTATTCCTTGAAGAAGGTCTTTCAACGGAAGAAATCGCCCAACGATTCAACGTCGAAGGAATCCCAACAATTTCGGGGAAACCTAATGCGGTTTGGCGGCAATCTCAAACGGCAAGACTTTTGAAACACGAATTTCATCTTGGTTATGTCTTCCACGGCAAATTTCGGCGGGTGAACGGTCATCATTACCGTGAAAACGACCCGTCAAAGGTTATCAAGGTCAAAGGGCAGCATGAACCGTTGAAGACCGATGAACAACATTGGTATATAGTTCAACGGCTTGAAGAAACCCGTCTTGTTCCGCACCGTGCCCGAAAAGGCGAATATATACTTTCGGGAATCTCAAAGTGTGCTTTTTGTGGTCATGGAATTTCGTGGTATCGTGACCCAAAGAATCGTGTTTATTTGAAAAAGTGCCGTCATATTCTTCCCGACGGCATTAACCGCTGCAACAAGAATCAAGGTTGTTCCGAAGACGTCATTCTAAGGGCGTTACGGGACGATATGGAAGACTTTGCAGCAAGATTGTTCAGTAAGACCCAAGACGCCCCAAAACGCCGAAATCGGGGCGGCAAGGCGTTGATTGCACTTCAAATTGAAGCGATTGAAAAAGCAAACCAACGGATTGAACGGATAAAGGAATTATTTATCGACGGAATGATTGACCGAAAGGAATTCGAAAAAAGGAAAAAAGCCGAAGAACAAAAAATTAAAGCTGCGGAAAAAGAGGTTGAACGATTTTCCCAATCAAATGAATTTATTGACGAAGCAAAGAAAAAGGAACGAATGAAGCGTTGGACTGAAATTAACTTGAAGGAACTATTCGAAGGGAATCTTTCGACCCGTGAAAAGAATGAAGGCTTCAAGAAATTGATTGAACGAATTGATTATAAGCGGGAAGGCGAAAAAGTGGAATTAAATGTGTTATATAAATAAAACGGCGGTCATTTTAACACACAAAAACGCTTGGTTAGAAATAAAAATTCTATCCAAGCATTTTCATTTTCTGATGATTGACTGTTCGACTAAAGCTACCAGCTAGCTTATTTACTCATTACGATTCCAGAAGTTTCGTAATTCTTCTTCTGTTTCAGATTTTAGTTCATTCAGCTTTGACAACATAAATTGTTCCTGTTCGGATAGAAAAGAACCAGATTTGATTTGGCTAAGTAATTCATCAATTTTTTTCTCTATAATTCCCACACAAATATTAGCGGCCTCATGATAACCATCATTAAATGCTTCATATATCCGTTTATTATCTGCTTCCCTTAAACGATTTAATGTATCATCCTTGATTTCTCTCATAAACTCTTTCATTATCGTTCTCCAATCTGTATTTAGATAAGATATCTCTATACATCATGTTATTGATTTTGCCCTATGAAATCAAGGTTTTTTGGCTATTGTATTTTGTGAGCAAAGCATACATGGGTAGCGTTTGCCAATAATCCTCGAGGTTATAAAATGCTCCCGCATTTTCAAATTGGCTTGTGGAATACCCATTTATTTATTTGGTTTGCGGTTATTTATGAGGCCCCGCAAAAGCAGGAAATCGGGGCAAGACTAGCTAAAAAATTGAATAAAATTTATAAAGATATTCCAAAGGATTTTGTTTGGTCTATTGATCATATGAAACCGGATACGATTAAGCATGGACAACTTTCAAAGGCTGAGTTGCTTTCATGTTTTGAACGGTTGCAAAACATAAAGAAAGCTGAAATATTGTGCGGTTATGTACTTAACAGAGAAGAGGCTATCCAATTGGGTTCGGAAGGTTTACTCCAACAGATTGAAAATGTATTCCATATAGTGGCACCACTATATAAACTGGCTCAAGGCATGAAATAGAAAAAACCCCCAATGGGAGCTCAGGCTGTCGAAAAACTTTCGATAGCCTTTTATTTAATTCCTTTTCTTTAACAATTCACCGCGTTAATTTATTATAAAATTATTAATATATAGGCTCTACAACATGTCTGTTGATTTACGCTCCAGGCGCTTCGCTTTCCGCGGGCGTGCCGGGGAGCCTCCTCGGCTCTTTGGCGCCTGCGGGGTCTCCCCTGCCCCGTACTCCCGCAGGAGTCTTCGCGCCTTCCGCTCCAATCAACCGTGCGGTATTCAATAAAGACCTTCGGCTCAACTAATAAAGCCAAAAGAATCTAGGCAAAGTGAATATGAATTTGTGTCTATTAATGAATTAGTTCCTGACGACCACCTTCTTCGTTTGATTGACAAATAGATTGATTTTTCATTTCTTCTAAAAAAAGTTCGTCCTTTTTATAGTGAGGATTATGGCCGTCCATCTTATCCCCTTATTCTGTTTAAAATGATGTTTATAGGGTATCTTTTTGGTATTCATTCTGAAAGACAACTAGAAAGAGAAATTAAAATGAACATTGCCTACCGTTGGTTTTTAGGTTTAAAATTCCATGATCCGGTTCCACATCATTCTACGATTAGTTGGAATCGTCAACACCGTTTTAAAAATACTGATATCTTTCAGGATATTTTTAATAAATTGATCTCCAAGTAATGAATCACAAAATGGTTGGGAGGCCTGTTTTCTTTACGGATTCAATTCATTTAAAGGCAAACGCCAATAAACATAAGTTTACAAAAAAAGAGGTGGAAGTTGAGGCTCGCGAATATTTTGAGGAATTAAATAAAGCTATAGAAGAGGATAGAATTAAATCTGGAAAAAGTGTGTTGCAATACTTTAGGTTGATTTGCCTCCCTGTTGATTGGAGCGGAGGGCACTAGACTCCTGCGGGATAGAGAGGTCACTGGAGACCCCGCAGGCGCCAAAAGCGCCGAGGAGGCTCCAGTGACCTCCCCGCGGAAAGCGAGTGCCCGGAGCGGAAATCAACAGGCACATTAGCAGGGAGAATCAATAAATTTGGTATTTAGATTCTGACAAAATAAAAAATTGCAGAGAAAAATACCCTTTCTCAACAATCTGAGCTCCCAATGGGAGCTTTTTCTATTTCATCAAAATCTTATCCCCGGCTGAAGCCGCTTTTGCTTTTTTTATGGTGCGATAGGATGAATAGCCGCTTATTTCTTCAAATTCACCACAAATTGTTTTTTCTTCTGCTTTACTAGGAACGATTTCTTTAAATCGCCGATACGCCGTCATAACTTCATCACGTTCGATTCCTTTTTCATAGGCTTTTTCAATCGCCTCAAAAAATTTAATGACATCGACAATCTCGTCAGTTGACCAGTTATAATCAATTGGATATTGATATTCCATTTATACACCTACTTCTTTTATAGCCTTAAATGTATAATACCTTTATTTTCCCCATTTTTCACGAATTTGTTCCCCATCCTTAATTATTCTGGCAAAAAGTTCGTTAACAGTAGGTACATCTTTAATTAATCCCATTACCTGCCCTGCCCATGCAAATCCTTCATTAACAAAGCCATCATGTATGTAACGGACATTGGCTTTACCGGAAATAAGATCCTTAAGCTGATCGTACCCGCCTTTATTATTTTCGACCTCAAGAATTTTATCTGTCCATGAATTTACCAACACCCTTGCAGGAGCTCCGAGCGTTCGTTTAATGACTACAGTATCAGTTTCAGTACCCTCAACCAACATTTTTTTATAGACCTCATGTGCATGGACACATTCTTTTGTGGCAATAAATCTAGTTCCCATTTCAATGCCTTCTGCACCTAAACTAAGTGCAGCCATTAATCCTCTGCCATCGCCAATTCCACCTGAAGCAATAACCGGTATAGAGACAGCATCTACTACTTGGGGAATTAAAACCATTGTACCAACGTCATCTCGCCCAAGATGCCCTCCACCTTCTTGGCCAACCACCATAACAGCATCTGCTCCAAGTTCTTCTGCTTTAACCGCTTGTCTCCTTGATGCAACCAGGACAAGTTTTTTGATTGGTGTCCCTTTTAATTGCTCAAAAATAGGGGAAGGATTCCCCCCTGTCATTGATACAACAGGAACTGCTTCATCAATCGCTACTTGTAAAAAATCAGCAAATGGCCTCCCGTGCTGCCCGATTGCAAAATTTACACCAAATGGTTTATTTGTCAGCTTCTTTACTTGCCGGATTTCTTCTTTAAGCTGATCCGGATGTTCTAAAGACATTGCCGTTATTTGACCGAGCCCGCCTGCATTTGAAACCGCAGCTGCCAACTCAGAGTAGGCGAGATGTGCAAGACCGCCTTGAATAATTGGATATTGAATGTTTAGAATATCAGTGATTCGAGTATTCCAGTTCATTTAAACCCCTCCTAACAAGCTGTTTTATTTGATATTTCGTTCAAAAAGGTTAATTTTCCTGTTTTAATGAGAAAATAACTTGAACAGAGAAAAATATTAGACTTCCGTACATAAATATCTATGCAATGAAGGTCAATAGTGCTATAATTTCATTTGTTTTATTTTTTATATTGTAATAATATGCGTATTTTTGAATAAAGAGGTGTGATTATAAATTGTCGCAAAATAAAACACCGTTATTTAGCGGTTTAGTAGAACATGCAAAAAAAAATCCAGTGCAATTTCATATTCCAGGCCATAAAAAAGGTGCAGGAATAGATCCCGAGTTCCGAAGATTTATTGGCGATAACGCTCTTTCAATTGACTTAATCAATATCGGACCGCTTGATGACCTTCATGCACCTAAAGGTATGATTAAACAGGCCCAAGATCTTGCTGCTGAAGCGTTTGGCGCAGACCGAACCTTCTTTTCAGTTCAAGGTACAAGCGGAGCCATCATGGCAATGATCATGGCAGTTTGTGGTCCGGAAGATAAAATAATCGTTCCGCGAAATGTTCATAAATCAGTTATGTCAGCAATTGTTTTTTCGGGGGCCATTCCTGTTTTTATTCATCCTGAAATTGATGAAGAATTAGGAATTTCTCATGGAATTACACCTGAAGCAGTTGGAAGGGCTCTTGAGAAGCACCCGGATGCAAAAGGTGTTTTAGTGATTAACCCAACCTATTTTGGAATTTCAGCAGACCTTAAAAAAATTGTGGAGATAGCCCACTCCCATAATGTGCCCGTACTTGTTGATGAAGCACACGGTGTCCATATCCATTTCCACGAAGACCTTCCGCTGTCAGCCATGCAGGCTGGTGCTGATATGGCTGCAACAAGCGTTCATAAACTAGGCGGATCAATGACGCAAAGCTCAATCCTAAATGTAAGAGAAGGTCTTGTATCTGCTAAGCATGTACAGTCTATCCTAAGCATGCTGACAACAACTTCTACTTCTTACCTTTTACTTGCTTCTCTCGATGTAGCACGGAAGCGGTTAGCAACTGAAGGAAAAGAATTGATTGATAAAACAATTAAATTAGCTCAATCTATTCGGAAAAATATTAATGAGATTGACCATTTAATTTGCATTGGAGAAGAAATTTTAGGCTCTAATGCTACCTTTGATTATGATCCGACCAAGTTAATTATTTCGGTGAAAGAGTTAGGATTAACCGGATATGAAGTAGAAAAATGGTTAAGAGATAAACATAATATTGAAGTTGAAATGTCTGACCTATATAACATCCTTTGCCTAATCACACTCGGAGACACAGAACATGAAGCAAATTTATTAGTTGATGCCTTAAAAGATCTTGCAGATGAGTGTGAACACCGCGTTGAAAAGGTTGAGCCATTACAAGTGTTATTACCTGATATTCCCATCTTAGCACTAACACCACGTGATGCTTTTTATTCAGATACGGAAGTAATTTCTTTTGAAGAATCTGAAGGTAGAATTATCGCAGAATTTATAATGGTTTACCCTCCAGGGATACCAATTTTTATTCCTGGAGAGATTATTACAAAAGAAAATCTTCATTACATTCGTAAAAATCTTGAAGTTGGCCTGCCGGTTCAAGGTCCTGAAGATGATGAAATTAAAACCATTCGTGTGATTAAGGAATACAAGGCCATTAGATAATTATTTTAAAAAAATACAGGATTCCGAAATCGGAATCCTGTTTTTATTTTCTTAAATTATTTAAGGTTATTTATACTTCTTCCTCAACATGATGATTGTCGCAACATTTACATTTAGAATATAAAACTGTTACCTTTTCATCCTCAAAATGATCAATAGTAGCGTTACAAGCTTGGCATACGATTGTACCCATCTTTTTCAATCCCCTTTTCATTTTTAAATGGTCACTAATGTAAGCGCATTAACTTCTTTAAATTAATAATAATATAACACATTTAGTTTTTCAAGCCCAAATTGTATGTCACATTAAAAATTATTTCAAAAAAAAATGGCCATATTTATGGCCAAAATAAGAATTATTCATATTGGGTAACAAATGGGATGGAAGGGAGAGTTTCGCTAAAAAATTCAGCTAAGTCCGCAGCTTGTTGTTTATCAGAAATCCGGAATACATTTTGAAGGTAATCGACGTCTTCAATGTCTTTAGGATCGAGGAGAGTTGAACGGCCAGTTTGCATACAGACTACTAGGGGTTTTCCGAAAAACATATTCGTGTAAATAATTCCAAAATCAAAACGTGCATGTTCTGTCGTAAATCCAATAAACCTTACTTTCACATTTTCATGTTCATCATACATTTTTTCAAATAATTCCATTGGACTCCTCCTTTATTTTAATCTTTAGAATATTATTATAATTTATATTCACCAATTTAACAAGAAACTTATTGTAAGTGTTGTCATTAGTGTTTTTCCAGTGCTAGAATAGAAAGGGATATTATTCGGGACTATTAGGGGGGAATGATGATGGCTAATAATGCTTTTATTAAACTTGTGCCTTCATCTGCGAAACAGGATGTTTCAATCGAAGATGTAAAAGAACTTTTTCATTATTATAAAGATATAACCGGAAAAACCGGGACTCAATTAGATTGGCAATTTGAAAATTCTGCCTTCCCATATGAAATAAAAGAAAAAGAAGAAGGTAAGGGAAAATGGTTTTATTTACACTCTAACAATGAGCGATACAATGCCATTTTAATCGGCGTTGATAAAGAAACTGTTCAGAATGAGAATGGTGAAGAAAAAGAACAAACTTATATTCAGGTTACTTTACCGGAACAGTCCACTTTCGGAGACAAAGGTAAAGCAAATGAATTTTGCAAATTTCTTGCAAAAAAATTACAAGGTGAGCTTCATCTTTTTAATGAAAGAATCATGTACTTTTATCCAAGAAAATAGTAATCATTGTAAAGGCTCCTAATAGGGGCTTTTTTAATGAATAAAAAGTGCCATTGTATAATGAATAGACGTATAAATTACTAAGCTTAATGCAGTTAGAAACAGAGTTTTGCGGGTTGATCTCATTACTTTATTTCCGATTAAAAAAGCTAAATAAAAAAATACAAAAAACATAATGACTTTGTATAATAGCTGGTCATGTTTTGATAACCATTCGATTAATGAATACCCGCTCCATACAATAAATTGCAGCATCATTACAATATAGACCCTCATATTTATCACCACTTTTAAAGCATTGATTTTCATTTTTAATTATGATGACTTAGTTAAGTATATGTTTCGAACAGGTGAGTTATTTTCTTTTTTAAATAAATATTGACAAACCCAAATTAGTCAATCACTTTTATGAATGCTTTCTTTTTACTCCCTTATAAACAATTCTCCAGAAGAAATAAAAAGTCCTCTCCAAATTAATGGAAAGGACTTTTTTTGATTATTTTATGATATGGATTGGGCTTCCAAGTGCTACTTCTGCCGCTTCCATCGTTATTTCTCCAAGTGTAGGATGTGCATGAATCGTCATTGCCAAATCTTCAGCAGTCATCCCTGCTTCAATTGCCAGACCAAGTTCTGCAATCATATCTGATGCACTAGCACCTGCAATCTGTGCTCCAATCACAAGGCCGTCTTCTTTACGAGTGATTAATTTTAAGAAGCCGTCACCGCTATCGAGTGATAAAGCACGACCATTTGCCGCAAATGGAAATTTGGCAGCATTTACTTCAATTCCCTCTTCTTTAGCCTGTGCTTCGGTATACCCGACTGAAGCTAACTCAGGATCAGAGAAAACAACTGCAGGAATTCCAAGGTAATCAATTTCAGATGAATGACCGGCAATTGCCTCAGCCGCAATTTTGGCTTCATATGAAGCCTTATGAGCTAATTGAGGACCTTGAACAATATCTCCAATAGCGTAGATATTGCTAATGCTAGTACGGCACTGTTTGTCAATTTCAATAATACCGCGGTCAGATATTTTCATACCAATTTGTTCAAGTCCCATTTCATCTGTGTTTGGACGGCGTCCAACCATAACAAATACGTAATCAGCTTCGATTTTCTTTTCTTCGCCTTTTGTTTCGAAAGTTACTACCACACCGTTTTCTGTTTCTTCTACACCCTTAGCGAATGCTTTTGTATAGAATTCAGCACCTTTTTTCTTCATGGTTTTCTTAACAAGTGCAGCCATTTGCTTATCAAATACACCAAGACCTAATATTTCTTCAGCACCTTCTAAGATGGTTACTTGGCTGCCAAAGTTTGCGTATGCACCGCCTAATTCAATCCCGATTACACCGCCGCCGATAACAACGATTTTTTCTGGAATTTCATTTAAATTAAGTGCACCGGTCGAGTTAAGAACACGTTTTGAATATTTAAAGGCAGGCAACTCAATTGGACGGGATCCTGTCGCAATAATCGCATTTTTAAAGGTATACGTTTGAGCTGAATTTTCATCCATTACCCGAAGTGTATTAGCATCCACAAAATATGCTTCACCGCGAACAATATTTACTTTATTGCCTTTTAATAAACCTTCTACTCCACCTGTTAACTTTTTAACGATTCCAGCTTTAAAGTCTTGAACCTTCGAAAAATCAACTTTTACATTTTCGGCTGTAATGCCAAATGAATCAGAATGTTTGGCGGTTTCGTAACGATGACCCGCTGCAATCAATGCTTTAGAAGGAATACACCCTACATTTAAACATACGCCGCCTACATATTCTTTTTCAACAATTGTTACCTTTTGTCCAAGCTGGGCCGCACGAATTGCTGCGACATACCCCCCGGGACCTGCTCCGATGACTATAGTATCTGTTTCAATTGGGAAATCTCCAACTACCATTTATTACGCCTCCATTAACAATAGTTCTGGATCGTTCAATAATCGTTTAATATGATTTAAAGCATTTTGTGCTGTTGCACCATCAATCATGCGGTGATCAAAGCTTAAGGAAAGTGCCAAAACAGGAGCGGCAACAATTTCACCGTTTCTTACGATTGGTTTTTCAGCAATTCTGCCTACACCCAAAATCGCAACTTCAGGATGGTTAATAACAGGAGTAAACCACTGACCACCTGCAGAACCAATATTTGAAATTGTGCATGATGCACCTTTCATTTCGTTCGGAGCAAGCTTTCCGTCACGAGCTTTTCCTGCTAATTCATTTATTTCATTAGAAATTGTAAAGACTGACTTACGGTCTGCATCTTTTACGACAGGTACTAATAAGCCTTTTTCAGTGTCTGCTGCAATTCCAATGTTATAGTAATGTTTATGGATAATTTCACTTGTTGCATCGTCAAGTGATGTATTTAGTGCCGGGAACTCTCTTAAAGCACTTGTTAATGCTTTTACGATGTAAGGCAAGAATGTAAGCTTAATCCCTTTAGCTGCTGCCACATCTTTGAATTTTTTTCGGTGTGCTACAAGTTTTGTAACATCTATTTCATCCATTAAAGTAACGTGTGGAGCTGTATGCTTGGAGTTAACCATTGCTTTTGCAATCGCTTTGCGAATGCCGCTCATTTTCTCACGTGTTTCCGGATATTCTCCTTGCGGAATTGGAGCTGCAGCTGCTTGTGGTGCTTCAGCTTTTGCCCCTTCTGCTGCCGGTGCAGTTGCTGCTTGAGGTGCTGCTTCCGCGCCGCCATTTAAGAATGCATCAATATCACCCTTCAAGACACGACCGTTATCACCTGTTCCGGTAACAAAACGAATTTCAACACCTTTTTCGCGTGCATACTTTCGAACAGACGGCATGGCAATAATACGGCGGTTTGGATCAACTTCCGCCTGTGGAGCTGTGACTGCTCCGGCTGCTGCAGGTGCTGGCGCCGGTGCTGCTTCTTGTGCAGGAGCGGCTGGTTTTTCTTCCTGTTTTGGCGCTTCTTCTGCATGGTCGTCGCCTTTAAATTGAAGGTTCTCGTATCCAGGTGCATCAAATGTAACAAGTACTTGTCCTACTGTTGCAACAGTCCCTTCTCCTACTAAAACCTCAAGAACCGTGCCTTCAACAGGGGAAGGAATTTCCACCACTGCTTTATCATTTTGTATTTCGCATAGTACGTCATCTTCTTGAACTTTATCGCCCGGCTTAATGAACCATTTGACGATTTCACCTTCATGAATACCTTCACCGATGTCAGGCATTTTAAATTGGAATGATGTGGCAGTTGCGCTCACTGGATTCATCCTCCTATTGTTTATTTATTTCTGCAGCTTCTAATTAGAATGATAAAACTTTTTTAGCAGTTTCAATTACGTCTTTATAGTTTGGAAGCCAAACAGATTCGGCTTGAGAGAACGGATAAATCGTATCCGCAGCAGTGACGCGCAATACCGGTGCTTCCAAGCTTAAAATGGCGCGGTCATTAATTTCTGCAACCACAGTAGCTGCAATTCCGGCTTGTTTTTGAGCTTCTTGAACAACGATTGCACGGCCTGTTTTTTCTACTGAAGAAATGATTGTTTCAATATCAAGAGGGCTAATCGTACGTAAATCGACAACTTCTACAGAAAAACCTTCTTTTTCAAGTTCTTCTGCTGCTTTTAATGATTCGTGAACCATTGCACCGTAAGTGATAATTGATAAATCTGTACCTTCACGCTTAACGTCTGCTTTACCAAGTGGAATCGTGTATTCACCTTCAGGAACTTCCTGGCGGAATGCACGGTACAATTTTAAATGCTCAAGGAAAATAACCGGGTCATTATCACGAATAGAAGATATCAATAATCCTTTTGCATCATAAGGTGTTGAAGGAACAACAACTTTCAAACCGGGAGTTTGTGCCATTAACCCTTCAAGGCTATCTGAGTGCAGTTCAGGAGTATGTACTCCGCCGCCAAATGGTGAACGTACTGTTATTGGCATATTATAACGGCCGCCGGAACGGTAACGCATCCGAGACATTTGACCTGCAATGGAATCCATTACTTCAAAAACAAATCCGAAGAACTGAATTTCCGGAATTGGGCGGAAACCAGTTAAAGCAAGACCAATCGCTAAACCGCCAATACCTGATTCAGCAAGCGGAGTATCAAATACCCGGTCTTCACCAAATTCCTTATGGAGACCTTCAGTTGCACGGAATACGCCGCCATTAATCCCTACGTCTTCTCCAAATAATAATGTTTTTGAATCATTTTGCAACTCAGTGCGTAATGCATCAGTAATTGCTTGAATCATTGTCATTTGAGCCATGACTTACTTCGACTCCTTTGCTTTATAAATTTCATATTGTTCTTTTAAGTTTGAAGGCATTTCTTCGAACATAATGGACATTAAGTCTGTTACTTTTTGCTTAGGAGCCGCGTCCGCTTTTTTGATTGCCTCTTTAATATCTTCCTTGGCTTGTTCGATTACTTCGTTTTCCTTTTCTTCGCTCCAAAGTCCTTTGTTTTCAAGAAACTTACGGAAACGGACAAGCGGATCTTTCTTTTCCCATTCGTTATCAAGGTCGGAAGTACGATAACGGGTTGGGTCATCTCCGGCCATTGTATGTGGACCATAACGGTAAGTAAGCGTTTCGATTAAGGTAGGACCTTCACCGTTAATTGCGCGTTCACGTGCATCGTGTGTAGCCGCATAAACAGCTAATGGATCCATTCCATCAACTTGAACCCCAGGGATACCTGCAGCAACCGCTTTTTGAGCAATTGTTTTTCCTGCAGATTGTTTTTCAACAGGAGTCGAGATAGCGAAACGGTTATTTTGGACAATAAAGATGGCCGGCGCTTTAAATGCACCTGCAAAGTTTATACCTTCATAGAAGTCCCCTTGTGAAGCTCCACCGTCACCGGTATAGGTAATAGCAACAGCTTTTGCACCGTTCTTTTTCATACCTAACGCAACACCAGCAGCTTGCACATATTGTGCACCAATAATAATTTGTGGTGAAAGAACATTTACGCCCTCAGGGATTTGATTCCCTTGGAAGTGTCCTCTTGAGAATAAGAAGGCCTGATGCAATGGTAAACCATGCCAGATTAATTGGGGAACATCACGATATCCAGGTAAAATAAAATCTTCTTTTTCAAGTGCAAATTGGGAAGCTAACTGTGATGCTTCTTGACCCGCGGTTGGAGCATAGAAACCTAATCTTCCCTGACGATTTAAAGAAATAGATCTTTGGTCAAGAATGCGGGTGTAAACCATTCGGCGCATTAATTCCTGCAGTTGTTCATCTGTTAAATCAGGCATAGCCGCTTCATTTACAACTTCGCCTTCTTCATTAAGGATTTGAAGCGTTTGAAATTGATCTGATACTGTCTCGAGTACTTTTTTCGCATCGAGTTGGGCGTTCTTAAGTTTAGAAGCCATCATGGTCACCTCTTCCTTTCTTTTAAAACAAGAATGTTAAAATAAATTCCACTTGTGTTAGATTACCCAAAAACCTAATAAAAGAATGCTTTAAAAATCCACTCGAATTTTATCAGTTTTACTTAGGAATCTAATGATAAAATAAGATCTGCCGACTTTTCTTATAACTTATCTTAATGATTAGTTTTTCTCAGTCTAGTCCTCATATAACGCAGTATCTTTCTTCCATCATACATTTTATTCTGTATCATTATTTTTCGGAACAACATTGATACAATTATTCCATCCATAATGAGTGTACACCAACAAATTTCCCTCGTCAATCACTACACACTATAATTTTACATCATTATCATATTATTTATATTACGATATCCTCAACGCCCTGTATTACTATCTTGCTATCATCTGTTATATAAGATTTCGCAATTTTTTCTTTTGTTATAAAGCAATAAAAAATCGGCTTATTTCGCCGATTTTTATTTTTTATTCACTTTAATACCTGCCTTTTTATAAAACTGCAGCTTCTTTTCATTGTATTGGTTGGTCAGTTTATTAAAGTTTTTATTTGCATCATAAACCATCCGATAGGTTTCATTTACAGTTTTCACTTGTTTTTCCAGGTCCTTAAGGGGAAGATTTTTATTTTTAAACATTAAATATAATTGATTATCGGATTTTAATGCTTCAGAGTACTCCCTAACTAACACATCATGTGCTCTATATCTTTTGATCATTATTCCATAAAGTTCATTGGCCATTTTCTTCAGTACCGGATCTTCAATTGTATCTATAATACCTGCCACTTGCTTAAATTCTTTTTCAGATTTTCTTAAGCTGTCCGTTTCTTTTTGCAAATGTATTTTTCTTTGATTCGCCATCGAAATTTCTTCATCTGCAAGCTTTATGATTTGAGGGTATTGGTTCATTCCCAATCCAATAATTTGATCATAAATTTCTTTTTCTTTCTTCTCTAATGAAACTAGCGGGTTCTGTTGCTCTTCAAATCCTTTTTCCGAAGATACAACTTTTTCTAATACATCATACATTTTTTCAACAGGAGTCTTTTGATTCATACAGCCCGATAATAAGATTATTGTAGCAATAATAGAAAAGATGAGACGACTTTTGTCAAAAATCGACACTTTGCAACCTCCTTACTTATTACAACTCTTACTATAACGACACTTGGAATAATTAACAATATTTGTTTATATAAAATTGTCTATATAGATTATTGTTGTTTATTTCATTTCCAAAAGTCTCTATGGCATTTTCTTTATGCTTTAAACGCCATTTTTCGTTAATCTGATGTTAACTTTTCATTAATTGTTTGATATTCTATTGTTAGCAATTATTTAGTTTTATACAGGAGTGAATGGATCATGTTAACGATGGAGGATATCATTCGAGATGGTCATCCTACACTTAGGGAAGTGGCAGCAGAAGTACCTATGCCGCCATCTGATGAAGATAAACAAATACTCTTAAGTTTATTAGAATACGTGAAAAACAGTCAAAATCCGGAAATTGCAGCTCAATATGGCTTACGCCCCGGAATTGGATTAGCTGCACCGCAAATTAATGTTTCAAAAAGGATGATAGCGGTTCATGTTTATGATAACAATGGAAACCTTTATAGCCACGCTCTATTTAATCCGAAAATTGTAAGTCATTCTGTTGAACAAGCATATTTGCTTTCAGGAGAAGGTTGTCTTTCCGTAGATGAATCAATTCCCGGTTACGTCCCAAGATATGCCCGGATAACCTTAAAGGGTTGGAATATTAATGGAGAAGAGGTAAGACTCCGTTTAAAAGGACTTCCTGCGATCTGTTTTCAGCACGAAATTGATCATTTAAATGGAATAATGTTTTATGATTATATTAATAAGCAAGACCCTTTTAAACCTATTGAAGGGGCCATCGGCATTGAAAGATAATAAGTAAAAGAGGCTGCCAAAAGGTCAGCCTCTTTTACTGTTATATGAGTTGTAGTTCTTTTAATCCATTCCATATACCATTCTCCGAAACATCGCTTGTGATAATATCTGCGATCTCCTTTGCCTCGGGAACTCCATTCCCCATTGCAACTCCTGTGCCAACTTCCTTAAGCATTTCGAGATCATTTAATCCGTCTCCAAATGCATATACATCCTTTAATTCAAAGCCTAAACGCTCAATCATTTTTTTTATGCCCTCTGCTTTTGAACCACCCTTTGGCAATACATCCACAGAATATGGGTGCCATCTAATAAAATCAAATTGTTGATAGTCCTGAAAATAGCGATGTTCAGCTTCGTTCTCACAAAATAGTAATGACTGGTAAATCTTTCGATCCAGATAAAATGAGGCGTCTTCATTAGGATGAGGCAGTTTAAGGCTGCCCATACTTTTTTCAATAAAGGAATGATGTTTTACGGTAGCTTTCATTGTTTTTTCATTCATAAATATTAATGGATGGTCGTTATTCTTTGTATCTTGAAAAAATCTTTTAAGCTCTTGTTGGTCGAGATGATTTTCATATATAACCTCATTTTCAAAAATAACAAGTTGACCGTTAAAGCTAACAAATGAGTCAATATCCAGCTCCTCAAGCAAGCTTTTAAACATAAATGGTGCCCTCCCCGTTGCAATTGCTACAAAAACACCATTTTCTTTTAAAAGGTTGATTGCTTTTTTCGTACTTAAAGGAAGTTTTTTTTCATGATCAAGCAATGTTCCATCTATATCAAAAAAGACAATCTTCTTCATTTGTTCATGACTCCTTTGCTGAATCTATGCAACTGCGTTCTTATTTGATTTTCGCTTGGATTTTAGAGAGGAAATATAAACACCAGTAAAAATCACTAATAAGCCTAGTAGCATGTATAAGTGAAATTCCTCATTTAATAGCAGCCCGCCCCAAATTATAGCCGATACGGGTACAAGATAAGTAACGAGTGAGGCAAATTCCGGGCTTCCTCTTTTTACAAGAAAATAATAAAGAAGATAAGCAATCCCTGACCCAAGAGAACCCAGACCAAGTAAAGGCAATAGCAGCTTACTATTTAGAAAAGTTGAAACTGACTGAGGTGATAAGGTCACCATCATTATAAAACTAATTAGAGTAGAAATCGCTAATGTAAAAAATGATGTTTCAATTACTGATAGTTTAGAAAGATACTTATTGGTAAGTTGGGCACCTAATCCATAACAAAAGGTGGCACCGGTCATTAATAAAATACCAATGGTATTACCCGTATAAAGATCTCCCAGCTTAAAATCCGATAAAATAAAAATACCTATAAAACCAATGAGGATTCCAATCCATTGATTTTTCCTAAGTGATAATGAAAAAAATAAAAAGCCAATGATCAATGTCCAAATTGGTGTAGTAGCATTAATAATCGATGCCATACTAGAAGAAAGTTTGGTTTCACTTGTGCAAATCAGCAGCCATGGAAGTACGTTATTTGTTAAAGCAACAAATAACAAACTGAGCCACGGTATTTGTTTAAATTTAAATTTTTTCTTACTTATTAGTAATATGACAAACAGCATTAATGTACCAAATAAACACCTGCCAAATACAACTGCTGCCGGCCCCATTTCTGACAAAAGAACTTTAATAAACAAAAATGACGTTCCCCAAATTATACTTAAAACAAATAAAGCACTATATAGTTTCCCCATTCCTTTTGCATTTCCTCTTTCTATAATGATTTACCTTTATAAAAAACACTAAACCTTCCTTAAATTTTTGTCAATTCTATATCAATAATATGAATTCCATGTTTAACCATGAAAGAAACAGCATTTTCGTCATATAATAATAGCAAAAAAATCTTTCATTTTAAAAAAAACTACAATATTCTACCATGGCTTGCTTTACATTGGACAAGGATCGTTTAAAATAAGAAGTAAGGAGATGATCCACTATGTTGAAGAAGCTAAGAAAGAAGCTCTTAAAACAGTGGAAAGATTTATTGCGAAAAAAAACCATTGCCTAAATTTTTGAGCCCTTCAAACTTGCGAAGGGCTCCTTCATTATTGTAAATTGATTAACAGTGGTCTTTTTACATACCTTTCACTCTATGACCAATTACTTCCTTTTTAGGTTCTTTATAGGTTAAAGAAGAAAATAAATGAAAAAGATGTAATTATTTTATATAATAGAAAAAGTTATGAACGAATGAGGAGCGATATTTCATGGTATTTAAAGTATATTATCAAGAAAGTATTAAAGAAGTCCCTGTCAGAGAGAAAACAAAGGTTCTTTATATTGAAGGGGAATCGGTAAGAGATGTCCGTACAAAAATAGCTGACCGCGGGTTTAATGTTGAATTTGTACAAGAAGTTAAAGGAGCTTATTTAGAATATGAGCAACAAAATGAAGACTATAAAGTATTGGAGATTTGATAATTTATGAAATTTGTAAAAAATGATCAAACTGCTGTTTTTGCCCTAGGCGGTTTAGGTGAAATTGGCAAAAACACCTATGCAGTTCAGTTTCAGGATGAAATTATTTTAATCGATGCCGGGATTAAGTTTCCCGAGGATGAGCTATTAGGAATTGATTATGTAATTCCTGATTATACCTATTTAATTAAAAATGAAGAAAAAATAAAGGGTTTATTTGTTACTCACGGACACGAGGATCATATCGGCGGTATCCCCTACTTGTTACGAGAAATAAATATTCCTATTTATGGCGGAAAACTTGCACTGGGTTTAATTAAAAATAAACTGGAAGAGCATGGTTTATTAAGAAATGCAAAGCTGATTGAGATTAAAGAAGACGATGTCATTAAATTCCGCAAAACATCCGTTACTTTTTTCCGAACCACTCACAGTATTCCTGATTCCTACGGAATAGTGGTGAAAACCCCTCCTGGTCAAATAGTTCATACAGGCGATTTCAAATTTGATTTTACCCCTGTTGGCGAACCGGCTAATTTAACCAAAATGGCTGAAATTGGTAAAGAAGGCGTTTTGTGTTTACTCTCTGATAGTACAAATAGTGAAATACCTGACTTCACCATGTCAGAAAGACGAGTTGGTGAAAGTATTGATGATATTTTCCGTAAGGTTGATGGTCGGATCATTTTTGCTACCTTTGCTTCTAATATCCATAGGCTACAGCAAGTAGTAGAGGCTGCAGTGGTAAATGGAAGAAAAGTAGCTGTTTTTGGACGAAGCATGGAAGCTGCCATTAATATCGGCCTGGAGTTAGGCTATATAAATGCACCAAAAGAAACGTTTATCGAAGCAAATCAAATTAACCGATTACCTGCAGACAAGGTTACGATTCTCTGTACAGGAAGCCAAGGCGAACCGATGGCTGCTCTTTCAAGAATAGCAAATGGTACGCACAGGCAAATTCAAATTATCCCTGGTGATACGGTTGTATTCTCTTCATCACCAATTCCAGGTAATACAATTAGTGTGAGCAGAACCATCAATATGCTTTACAGAGCAGGTGCGGAAGTTATTCATGGGAAGTTAAGTAATATTCATACTTCCGGACATGGCGGACAACAAGAGCAAAAGCTAATGCTCCGTTTAATAAAACCAAAGTTTTTTATGCCGATACACGGTGAATACCGCATGCAAAGAATGCATTCGAAGCTAGCGGTTGATTGCGGGGTGCAAGAATCAAATTGTTTTATTATGGACAATGGAGAGGTTTTAGCCCTTTCAGAAGATACCGCTCAAGTGGCAGGTAAAATTCCATCCGGTTCTGTCTATATTGATGGCAGCGGCGTGGGAGACATTGGAAATATTGTCTTGCGTGACCGCAGAATTTTATCGGAAGAAGGATTAGTGGTAGTAGTAGTCAGTATCAACATGAAGGAATTTAAAATTGCATCAGGTCCGGACCTAATTTCCCGAGGATTTGTCTATATGAGAGAATCCGGTGATTTAATCAATGACGCTCAGAATTTAATTACAAAGCATTTAAGTAAAGTTATGGAGCGGAAAACTAGCCAATGGTCGGAAATTAAAAATGAAATTACTGATACATTAGCACCCTTCCTCTACGAAAAGACAAAGAGAAGACCGATGATTTTACCAATTATCATGGAAGTGTGATAAGCATACAAAAAGAGAAGCTGAGGCTTCTCTCAGGCTGTCGAAAAACCTTCGGCAGCCTCTTGTTTATTTATTTGCTTTAATAATTCACCGCGTTAATTTGTTAAAATATTTTTGGTATATAGGCTTTTAAACAGGTCTGTTGATTGGCGCTCCAGGCACTTCGCTTTCCGCGGGAGTACGGGGCAGGAGTCTTCGTGCCTTCCGCGCCAATCAACAGAGTGTTTTCAATAAAGACCTCCAACTAACCTAATAAATAATTAAAATAAGTGGTGAAATCAATGTTTAAGCCAAAAGAGTCTAGCCAAAGTGAATTTGAATTTGTATCTATTGATGAATTGGTACCTGATGACCATCTTCTTCGTTTGATTGATAAATATATTGATTTTTCGTTTCTTCTTGAAAAGATCCGTCCTTATTACAGCGATGATAATGGACGCCCAACTATCACAATGTAACACGCCATGTATGGGAGGAGCACAAGGAAAAGGTAAGGTTAAATCGCTTATCTAAATCGGGAAAAATGCTTTATAAATTTAGAAAGGAAAAAATTGAGCGAAGCTTTGCAGACTCAAAAGAGCTGCATGGGCTTCGCTACTGCCGGTTACGGGGATTGAAGAATGCAAGTGAACAAGCTCTTCTTACTGCAGCCTGCCAAAATATAAAAAAGATTGCAACACACTAAGGTTAGAAAAAGTGTGTTGCAATACTTTAGGTTGATTTCCCTCCCTGTTGATTGGAGCGGAGGGCACTCGACTCCTGCGGGATAGAGAGGTCACTGGAGACCCCGCAGGCGCCAAAGCGAGGCCACTGAAAATTTTACGTTTTTTATTTTTAATATTGGAAGTTGGTACAAAAAAGGCAGTTTGTTGTCCAGATTCAGACAACAAACTGCCTTTTTCCTTGTTAATTTGTCCTTATTTTTTCTCCTGAAGGAGCTTCAGAATCCGCTTAATATTGACTGCGAATATCGCTGTTGCTCCTTGAATCTCCATACCTAATAGACCCGCGGATGACGCTATATCATACCCGTGTCTGTGTTTCAGTTCACTATTTTTTGCTTCAATTTTATAGCGAGTTTTCGCTAGTTCTTTAAATGCTTCCGTATTTTGGAACTCTTCTTGATCTAGATGTTCTGTTAATTTGATGGTTACTGAATAGGTCTTACTTTTCGCTCCATCTTTATAACATCCTTCACTGAAAGGACAAACTTGACATTTTTTAATGTCAAAAAGGTACTTAATCCTAGGGTTTTTATCTTGACCCTTTCTTGCTTCAAATTTTTTTCGAATCGCCATATGTCCTGCTTTACAAACATACATTCCTGCATCTTTGTTAAATTCAAACTTATCCTCTTTTGCGCGAGTACTATGTGTAATATGCGGATGTAACTTTGAAACCAGTGTTAGCTCATGCTCTTTTGTATAGAGAATATTATTTTTCTCGGAGTAGGCTGTATCCCCAATGATCGTATCAATTTCCATTCCAGTGGCTTGGCTTTTTCCAATTAACTCCTGCATGTATTTTCCATCACTTTTTTCACCTGTTGTCACAACAGCTGCAGTTATTATCCGTTCGTCACTCATTGCGATATGTGTTTTATAGCCAAAAAAGGAGGAGTCTGCTGTTTTATGTCCTACACGTGCATCTGGATCAGCTGAAAAGTTTAGTTGTTCTGTATAATCTTCCACTACTTCTTTTAGCACATTTAATTTTTCCTTAACGACTGGAATTGTAGTGATTTGAGGTTCTGATTCAACCACAGAAATTACTTCACGACAATAATTTAGTTCATCTGTTACTTCGTTAGAAGTTGTTTTCGGTGGAAATTTCTCTTTCATTGATTCATCAATTTGATAGACGGCTTTTCTAACATTTTTTGATTTCTCTTGTAGAAATTCCTTCGGTGCCTTTTGGTTATAACGCGCTTTTGTATGTGTGGCATCCATAATAATTGTTTTACTTTTAATGATTTCTTTTTCAAGTGCAATCTCAACTGTTTTTCCAATAAGCATATCTAATAAACCCACATCTTGGAGACGGAGCCTACGGAATTTCGTTAAAGAGCTAGGGTCAATTACAGGATCTTCCGGTGCCATGTCGAGGAAATACTTAAACGACATATCATATTTAGAACGTTCGACTACATCTACATCTGACAAATCATGAATCGATTTGAGCAATAGATATTTAAACATACGAATTGGTGACACTGCATTTCGGCCGTTATTAAGGCAATATTTCGCTTTTAATTCCTCGATAATGAAAGAAAAGTCCACTAGTTCATTGATTTGGCGAAGCATATTATCTTTTGGAACAACAAGATCATAAATAGCAATATATGGACTAAAATTGAGAGAGTCTTGATTGGAAATCATTTTGATACCACCTACATAATTTAATGTCATTATTATAAGGCAAAAAGACAGTTAAAGGTTTGATTAAATCAAACCTTTAACTGTCTAATAATAAAAAAGGACTTTTTCAGTGGCCTCCGCCAAAGCGCCGAGGAGGCTTCAGAACCTCCCCGTGGAAAGCGAGTGCCCGGAGCGGAAATCAACAGGCCCATTTGTATGGACAATCAATAAATTTGGTATTTGGATTCTGACATAATAAAAATTGCCGAGAAAAATACCCTTTCTCGACAATCTGAGAGAAGCTGAGGCTTCTCTTTTTGTGCTTTTTATTATTCCTGCTTTTTTTGCCCTCTTCTTTTCTTGTAATAAAAATATACACCCATCCCGAGGATCAATAAAATTAAGAGAATTGGTAGGTTGCCGATAATAAATACTACGAGACCGGATAGGCCTGCCAATAGCAAATTAGTACTTTTCATAAATTGCTTTTTAGTTTTCTCCCAAATGTTCAAATGATCTTTTTCGATGCCAGGTACGATGACTTTATTTTCATAGAGAGTTATGTTAACCGTTGAAAGTGCGGTTGATTTTCCAAAAATTTCATTTTTCCTTCAATTATTTCAATATCTTCCTGAACAGCAGCTAAATCTGCAGAAATCTTTAGTAAATCCTCGGTTTTTGTTGCGGTTTTCATAAATGTAGTCAACCGTTCTTCTACAACTCGTTTTGATTTTAATCTAGATTCCAGGTCAACATATTCCTCCGTCACATCCTGACCTGTTATGTTTCTTTGAATAACCTCAGCCGCTTGGCCTTCAGCATCATGTAAAAAATCCTGAAAATGCTTTTGCGGGATGCGGATTTTGATACTCCCGCTGACCTGCTCTGTTCCTGCTTTAGACACATTGGACTCAGAGATATAACCACCATATTTACTGACAACTTCCTCTATTGCTTGTACCGTTTGTTCAAATTTCTTAACCCGCAACTGTAGGTTTGCTTGATAGATGACCATTTGGTTAGGTACATCTAATTTTGCGGTAACTGTTTGATCCTTTTTTATAGCTTCACCTGAAAATACTTCGGGTTTCTCTTGTGTTCGGGACTGCGCAGTATCCTGCACTTTTTGATTTACAGTACTCATTTTTACATTTTCACTTTTGCTTGCTGAACTGCAGCCTGAGAGACAAATAAAGATTGTGATGATAAAAATTGGTACTATTATCAGTTTTTTCAACTTCACGACGCCCCTTTCTTTATTTAAATCAATCAGTAAAAAATTTCTAATTAATATTTAGGACGCTTCAAATGGGAAACAGTTACAGAAAATAAAAAAAACAGCCAAAAATGGCCGTTATTTTTCTTCATCCGGCATATTAAATTAATCCTTTACTAAATGATAATACTCGCCTTTTTCCCCTTTTCAATAATTCAATATAAAAAGACTGTTCGTTGCAAAAACGAACAGTCTCATGAAGCGAATTTCTTATTCAGCTTTTTCTAATTCATCCAATACTCGGTTTACTCTTTTTTCAAGCATTTTCATACCGCTTCCGCCAGCTTGAAAATGGCGAAGCTTTCCTTCACGGTCAAAAACATAATATGCCGGTACATATTGATTTTCAAAGGCTTCGGTTAATTTGTGACTACTGTCAATAAAGATTGGTTGAGTAATTTCATGCTCGGCAGCAACTTGTTTGATTTCCTCAATATTTAAATCATTTTCGGACCTTGGCATATGTACAGCTACCACATTTAATTTGTCTTTGTAATTGTCACGGAATTGATTGACCTGTGGCATTGCTTCCTTACATAAGTGGCAGCTAATGGACCAAAAATGAATAAGTGTAGGTTTTTCACCAACCAATTCATTTCTTGTTACCTCACCGTTTAACCATTCAGTTGCACCGGTTAATTCCGGCATTGGTTCACGAAGTTTCATTTAAAATTCCCCCTATTTTAAAAATAGACCTAACTGTTTGGTTAGGTCTATCTGTCCGTTAAAATTAAACATTCAAGGTTGCTTGTCCAGGCTTCCAGTTAGCCGGGCAAAGTCCACCTGTTTGTAATGCTTGAAGTACACGTAATACTTCTTCAACTTCACGGCCGATATTATTGTGATGAACAACAGAGTACATTAATTCACCTTCCGGATTGATGATGAATAGACCGCGAAGAGCAATACCTTCCTCCTCAATTAAAACCCCATAGTCACGTGAAACAACATGGTTTGTGTCAGCCGCTAATGGATATTTTAATTCGCCAAGACCATTGTTTTTGCGGTCAGTATTAATCCATGCAAGGTGAGTATGAATGGTATCAGTTGAAACACCGATAACTTCTGAATCAAGATCTTCAAACTCATCGTAACGGTCAGATACTGCAATAATTTCAGTTGGACATACAAAGGTAAAGTCCATTGGATAGAAGAACAAGACAGTCCACTTATCATTTTTCATGTTTTCTTCAAGGCTAACTTTTTTAAATTCTTTATTAGGCATTACTGCATCCATTTCAAAACGTGGTGCTTGTTTACCTACCATACGTTCCGGCATAACTAAATCCCTCCAATAAAATAGTAAATTAAATAATTTAATAGCAATTTTTTGCTATCCTTTAACCATTATCATTATAGGGCAACATAAATTTTGAGTCAATATTAAATTATAATTAATTTAAATAAATATTTATTATAAATTACAACTTAATTTTTCCCTTATTAAGTTTAACCCTTTTTATAGAAGAATAAACAATAAAAAGTCTTAGATTTCGTTTCCTTTATAAGCAATATAGCTTGTCATAACATTTACAGCAACATTGATCGCATCTTCATTTGGATTCAATTTGGCATGATGCAAACCAAAGGGTGAATCAACACCGAGCCAAAACATAAACCCGGGAATTTCCTCCAGCATATAACCAAAATCTTCACCTGTCATTGCTTCCCGGCATTCAATCACTTTAACAATTGGCTCCTTCTTCAAATAATCAATAAAATCATTTGTTAGTTCCTCATCGTTATATACCTGGTAGTACATTGAGCCATAATCAATATCCGCTTCACATTCAAAGCCGGCTTCAATACCTTTAACTAAAGAATTAATACGATGCTTTACCTTTTTCATTGATTCAGGAGATAATGTCCTAATCGTACCTTCAAGCCTGGCTTTTTCAGCAATAATGTTTTGAACCGTTCCGCCCGTTATTTTACCAATTGTAATTACGGCACTATCAAGCGGGTTGACATTCCTTGAAACGATGGTTTGCAGTTGATTGACTAAGGTACAAGCCGCAATAATCATATCATTCGTTTGATGCGGGTAAGCTGCATGTCCGCCTTTCCCTTTTAAATCAATGAACAGCTCCGAAGTATTGGCAAACAATAATCCCTCTTTTAATGCAATCGTTCCAACAGGATACTCAGGGGCAATGTGCAAGGCAAAGATCATATCCGGCTTCCACTGTTTCATAATTTCTGATTTTAGCATCGGCTCTGCACCACCCGGGCCTTCCTCTGCCGGCTGAAAGATAAACAAAAGATCATCCTGTATTTCATTATATACAAAGTGCGTAAGGATTCCGAGAGCAATACTCATATGTAAATCATGACCACATGCATGCATTTGGCTGTGATGGGTAGATGAAAAGGATAATCCTGTTTCTTCATCAATCGGAAGGCCATCAATGTCTGTTCTGTATCCAATTGTTTTCTTAGGGTTTGAGCCATGCACTTTTACAAACAAACCCGTCTTCCATTTTTTGATTAAAATTCTTTCCTGAGGTAAAGATTGGATATAGGATAATAGATAGTCCTGAGTCTTAAACTCCTGAAACCCTAATTCAGGAATTTGATGAAGGTCGCGGCGAATTTTCACAAAAGTGTTCATTTCTTCACTCCCGATACTAGAAAGAAAGCGTGGATTATTCCACGCTAATTCATTTTTCCAATTATAATTTACGAAGTTCTTGTTTAATTTCTGTTTTTGTCTTTGTTTTTTCGTCAATATCTTTAATTTTTCTTGCCGGTGTACCGGCTACTACAGTATACGGTTCAACGTCATCAATAACAACAGCTCCTGCTGCAACCACTGCACCTTTTCCAATTGTTACCCCTTCAAGAACAACGGCATTTGCACCAATTACAACATCATCTTCAACGACTACAGGCTTTGCAGACGGCGGCTCAATAACACCGGCTAATACTGTACCGGCGCCGATGTGACAATTCTTCCCTACTGTTGCTCTTCCGCCCAGGACAACATTCATATCGATCATCGTCTTTTCGCCAATGACTGAACCAATATTGATTACAGCTCCCATCATGATGACCGCATTATCGCCAATTTCAACCTGGTCACGGATAAAAGCACCCGGCTCAATACGTGCGTTAATATTTTTTGTATTCAATAATGGGATAGCTGAATTACGTCGATCATTTTCAACAACAAAGTCTTCTATTTTTTCTTTATTTGCTTCTAATACGCTATTAATTTCGGACCATTCACCAAAAACTACACCGGTATTCCCATTAAGAAAAGTCTTTGCATCGCTGCCGAATTCAAGCCCTGCCAAGTCCCCTTTTAAGTAAACTTTTACCGGAGTTGATTTTTTACTGTTTCCGATAAAAGTAATAATTTCATTTGCATCCATCATTTTCATATGAGTACCCCCTAATTGTCCTTGCTAAAAAATACTTTATCAAACAAAAGAAATGAAAACAAGAAAAAACAATCCCTTTAGACCTGTGATTCATCGGTATGTTCTTTTATTAAGTTTACAAATGCTTGAACCTGCTTTAATTGAAATGCAGACTCATACCCTAAAAGCCAAGTATCCCTTTTCAGGGGTTTATTATTTTGATCAACAAGCGGAATTTTAAAAAGATTTTTTTCGGCGTTGTTGAGCGTAATAGCCGGCAATATAGAATAGCCAATACCATTAAAAGTCATTTGTTTACATGTCTCAATTTGATCTACCACTATCGTCCTCTTTGGAGAAGTTTTAAAATTTCGCATCCACCAATCTTGAATTTCCTGATAATAATTAGAGTCACTTTTAAATTGGATAAAAGGACGATCCGTTTCTAAAACCTGTTCCGGTCTTGTAATTTCTCTATCAACTAAATATAACGGATCACTGAAAAGATGAATTTTAACACCTTTCCAATCAGGAGCTCCTCTAATAATCCCAATATGTACTTGATCATCATATAAACATTTTAATATATCGCTGCTCCAACCCGTTAACAGAGAAATTTTGGCTTGCGGATAGGTATCAATAAATTTCTTTAATACTTGCGGAAGCCAATTTTGTCCTACAATTGAAGCGACCGCTATTTTCAACGTTCCGGAAACTCCTGCCTGAAGGGAGTGGACGGTTTCCCAAACCTTTTCGTGCTTAAGAAGGACTTCATTGACAAATTGAATCACGTGCTCACCTGCAGGCGTAAGGGACAAGCCTTTTTGCGAGCGAATAAATAATTTTGTTCCCCATTCTTTTTCAATTGTTTGCAACCGTTGAGATAGTGCAGGCTGGGAAACAAAAAGTCGTTCTGAAGCTTTGCGCATATTCATTTCTTGCGCTAAAACAGATAATAATTGAAATTCCGATATTGAGGACAATTTCATCCCTCTTCATAAGTTTTTCTTATATTATAATTTTTAAAATAATAAATTTCACTAAATACGTTTCAAAAAGAAACGCTGGAATATTATTAAGCGCTTTGATCTTTCTTCGGTATAAATAAAATGAAGACTAAACTAAGTACTGCAAAAGCAAGGACGACATAATAAACAGAATGTAAAGATAGTGTTAATCCATCTTGCAGGATCGTTTTCACCGTTCCTGTTAGTTTATTACGCTCGCTTTCTTTTAATAGGATATTGGCTGAATTCACTGTTAATTTTGTGCCCGTATCAGTTATGCTCCCTGATAAGAAGTTGCTTAAGCGGTTGTTCAGAATTCCTCCAAATAAGGCAGCACCAATTGTGTTCCCAAGGTTACGCATAAACATATTAGCAGCTGTTGCAATCCCTCTCTGCTGCCAGGATACTGTACTTTGAATCGAGACGATAAATGCAGTCGAAGTTAAACCCATTCCAACCCCAACAAAAAAGGAACCTGCAGCTGCCCAAATTGGACCTGAGGAAGCGGACATAGTTACAAACGCAATACTGCCTAAAATTAATGCCAAACCTCCAATAATCGAAGTTGCCCGATATCCAATATTTATTAACATCCTACCCGATAAAGTTGAAGCAATCGGCCAGCCAATCGACATTGTGGTTAAGGTAAACCCTGCAACGATTGCGGTTTGTTCCATAACCCCTTGGACAAAAGTTGGTAAAAAACTTGAAATACCAATTAATATAATTCCTGTTGTTAAAGATGTAATATTTGCAATAAAAATAGAGCGTTCCTTCCAGATCGTAAATGGCATAACCGGTTCTTTAGCCCGTTTTTCTTGAAAAACAAACCCTGTTATTGCAACCGTAAATAAAGCAATTAGACTTACAGTTTTCCATGAACTCCATGTAAAGCGGCTTCCTCCTTCAACAAGAACAAACATTAACGAAGATATTGCCACCGTTAAAAGAAACGCGCCAAAATAGTCTATATCGGGTTTTTTCTTTTCAACATTCTCATGTAAAAACAGAGAAAGGCCAATTAATGAAAGAATTCCCAGAGGAATATTGATCCAGAAAACAAAATGCCAGCTAACATACTGTACGAGTAATCCGCCTACTGCCGGACCGGTTATAGCAGATATTCCCCATACGCTTGATAAGTATCCTTGAATTTTAGCCCTTTCTTCCTGCGTATATATGTCACCAACAATAGTGGTCGCAATCGGTGTAACAGCTCCTGCTCCAAATCCTTGTATTAATCGAAAAATAATCAGTGTTTGCATCGTGGTGGAGAATCCGCAAAGAATTGAGCCGATTAAAAAAATAATAATTCCAAAAAATAATATAGGTTTTCGACCGAATAAATCCGATAATTTCCCATAAATCAGGACAGTTACTGCATTCATTAGTAAGTAGGAGGAAAATACCCAGCTATATAACGGAAAGCCCCCTAAATCAGCGACAATAGCAGGCATGGCAGTGGAAACAATTGTTGCCTCTATAGCCCCCATAAACATCGCTAACATTACGGCAGCTAATACGAGGGTTTTTTTTGTTTGCTTTTTTTGCGAACTTTGTGCGGCTGGTTTCTCAGTCATTTCTCCCATTTCAACACCTCTATTTGTTTGGCTCTGTTAAACTTGCCTGTTAAATTCCACTCCAATCAACATAGTGAACTAAATCAGCAATGAACTTTAACATAGCCTTTTGTTAATAATAAAACAGCCCCCAAAAAGGGAGCCGAAAAAACATATTTACTTTTCTTTAAACCTTTTGACAATTTTCGTTAATTGATTTAACACGGTGCTTCTCGGTAATATTCCTTCAAAAAAGCCATCTTCCGTTTCGATGCAAAGAAATGGTTGACTTACCAGTAAATCAAGGCATGTTTTTAAAGACGAGGTTATTTTGACACGTGGGATAGCCTTTTTCATAACCTCTTCAACTTTTTTTTCTTCAAGTTTTTCAAATTCAATTCTTTCTAAACCGAGAATCGAATCCATGATTATTGAAGTACTAATTAACCCGTGTAGCTTATAGTGCGGGTCTAAAACAGGAATGGCTGTATAGCCGCTTTTCGTTAACACTAATAGTGCATGTTCGAGATTATTACCAACCTGAACATGTGCGACACGCTCAGATGGTATCATTAAATCTTTAATTGTTAATTCTAAAAATTCCCCACTGTGAAGACTGATCATTACCGAAAACTCCTCAATGTTTGTTTTATCACATATATTTTACCATAGTTTCTTGAGGGGAGGGTATTTTTTGAAAACGCTTTGAAAAAGAAAGGAACCCTAACGGTTCCTATTGAATTAAATCAAATATTTCAATTGTAATCATATCCACATTATCAAATTGATAACGTTTAGGTTTTTCCTTTTCATTATAAACTTCCAATTCAAATGTTTCAGTTTTTGGATGAAATGTAACCTGACATTTTCTTTCGCCATTAACCTCGAAATAGCGTTGCGCAGGTTCTCCTCCTCCCGATTGCTCTTGGAGGTTTTTTAAACGGGTTAATATACCTTGAAGCTGTGACATATGCTTATCTCCTTTCCAACACAAACAAACTTCCTACTGTTATATTTCTCTTTTGGCATATTTCTATCCTTATGGATTATTTTCAGAATTTTATTTCTAAAATATTTTATACCAATATTAAAAGAATAAAATAACAGAGACCATTTGTCCAAGTAAAATTTAAAGGAAAACGATATTTTTTAATAAAAATCTAAAAAAATTAAACCTTACTCTGAAATTTCTTGGCACTTTAATAAAAAAGCTGCTTAAAATAGAGAATTGAAAAAACTCTACTTCGTTTTGTTTTACTTTTTGCTTTTTCTATAATATTTTTAGGAATATTATTATACAAAAATTTTTCCACCTTCCAATTATCAGCGCTCTTTTTCAGGAGCAGGCCTTCATAATGACTTTTATAACCAACGGGACCATCTGTACTGGCGGGAAAATATTCAAAAACATAAATTTTATCTGAACCAATGACCACCTTGGTTTTATTAGAAAACTGATAAAAAGGTATGTAATATTGAGCAAAATCTGATCCATATGTTATATATTTATCCTCTTCTTTATGAATATTTTCTATCCAAAAAGCCCGCAGAAATTGGTCGGAAAAATAAGGATTTAATATATCAGTTATTTCTTCTTTTGTCCTATACCGTTCACTTAAAGAAACCTGTGCTTCGAATGCATCTTGTAAAAAGTCGAAAACCGCTTTTCTAGTGTTTAAATCTGTTTTTGCTTGTGGAGACAAAGGCATAATTAATAAAAAGACAATCAAAAAAAAGAATAATTTCTTCAAAGTCCTTTCCCCCTTTAAAATCACCAACTTAAAATAATATTCATTTTATCAAGAAATATTCATCCGGTATAAAAATACTTTCGTATTAAATCTGCACAATCAGACATTTTCATGCAATATACTTGTTAATTTTTCAGACTCCTATTCTTGATGTCGTAATTTTAGGAATATCCATACATGTCAAATTCCCTAAAATTATTTACTATCCCCAAATAAAAATAGGCCTCAAAATTGAGACCTATTATAAATACGTAATGGCAACAAAAAGGATGATAAATAGAACCAAGGCGAAAAAGATGCCATATGATAAAAAAATTGGATTTCTGATATAAACATTATTCTGTATTGGCTTTGGTAATTGTGAATCAATTTCTCCATTAACAGTTTTCTGCTGTCTTGCAGCAGACCATGTTAAAATAAGCGCAACTGCGAGAATTCCAAAAATAGCAATGGCTAAGATATTAACAAAAAGATTCATGAGCTTCTTCTCCTTCAGAAGTGGTTACCTCTAAAGTTCCACTCAATGAATCATTCTATTCAATCGATCCTATTTTGAGCATTTTCACAGTAATTGATCATGTTCAAATAAATATTGATAGGAAATATCCATAAACAAATATTCATTCCCATTCATCGGAAATGAAAAAGTTCGGATTGATTCCCCTGTTTCAATATCACTGTACAGATCGGACAAAATTCCTCTTTTTTCATTTCTCATCTTAATAATATTCTCCAGAAAATAAGGGCGCCAGCTCCAATTTTTTTGCATATATTCTGTTTGTGTACTCCAGCCATTTTTTCCTTTAAAAATATTAGCTGATTTTTGAAAACCATCCTCATCACAAACATACATCCGAAAAACAATTTGATCCATTTCCTTTATTAATACTTGAAATAATTCTTCGTAACTTGCCTTTCGATTTCTCATTACAATTTCTTGGATTTTTACTTGAAAAAATTCTGCTGTTGTATAAACAGCCTCCAATTTTCTTTTTTCATAAGAAATAAAGTCATGAAATTTCTCTTTTAACCGAGGCTTCAATAAGTCTGACGGAATAAATTCAGGTGATGGCGGATGGAGATAGTACCCCTGATAATATCTTCCCCCATTTTTCCAAGCAAATTGAAGTTGATAACTCATTTCAATATTTTCAAACAATAAAGTGGCACCAATTTTCCTTGCTAATAATGATAATGTGAACAAAACATCATTAAAGTTAGTCCCGGTTCCAGTCGATTTTAACGCTTGCAAATTAATTTTTAAAATATCCGGTTCAAGCTGTCCGATCCGCTCAAAATAATTACGTTGACTATCGATTCTCGCTATTGCAATTCTTATTCCATAAGTCCGATAATATTGCAGCAAGTGATCTATTTGACCAAAATCTCCTTTGTAATTCCGATCAGAAATTTCAAGTACGATTCTTTTTAATTTCAATCCTTTTTTTTCAAATGTTAGAAGCTCCTGTAAAAATGGTTCTCCATGCCTATACATTAATAGATCCGCATTTCGATTTAAAAAGATACTAACATCATCTTCAAGGTTCAAAGCTTTTTCCAGTGCTTTATTCACTAACAACAGATCAACTTCAAATTTATATTCATCAGGAATTTGATCATCTTGAAAAAAGGGACCCAAGCTAATAATATTACCTTCAGATTTATATCTGCCCAATACCTCATAAGCAATTAAGCGTTGTTCATCGGCACTAAAAATCGGTTGAAAAAAAGGAATGACATTTTCAAGATCCGTTAGGATATCCAATGCATCCATCTAAGTACCTCCAGAAATAAATTTTTCTCATTATACCATACCCTTATATACAATACGCTTAATTAACGCTCCCCGTTCGTTTCCAAAAGAATACCATTTCCCGCCATAACTTACAATCAAATGAAAAATGAAAGTCTTCTTATGGAGTTTTTCATATTATGGAATTTTATAATAAGGTATCGAATATTAAACTATTAAGTAAAATTTTTCCTTACGAACCTTCAAAAAAAGTCCTTGCTTTGTATACTTTTTTTAAAGACAATACGAATGACTCTTCTTTTTCAAAAAATTGTTTGTTAGTATATAAAAGTTAAAAAAGGAGATAGGTTGGTAGAATATATGCCTAAAAAAATGACTAGGAGATCGTTACTGAAAAGCACATTAGGTACAATGCTCACCTGCCTCGGGTTAAGTTCGGGCGGATACTTTTATGCTAATCGTATTGAGCCCTCCCTACTTGATATAAACGAACAACAAATTAAACACCCCTTAATCCCGAAAAGCTTTGATGGGTTAAAAATTGTTCAATTTAGCGATACTCACCTAGGTTTTCAATATAATATAAACCAGTTTAGAGGTTTAATTAAAAGAATTAACGCTATTAAACCTGACCTGATTTTTTTTACTGGGGATTTAATGGACGAGCCGAACAAATATAAGGAAATCAACAAAATAGTTCCGATTTTACAACAATTAAATGCACCTCTTGGACAATACTGTATTTTCGGGAACCATGATCACGGCGGATATGGTTCTGAGCTTTATCGGAATATTATGCAGACAGCCAATTTTACTGTCCTTTTAAACGAATCCAGACCCATTAAATTAAAGGATGGCAGCAGCATTTATTTGATCGGCATTGATGATGCCATGCTTGGAAGGCCAGATTTGGTTTTAGCTCAGAAACATGTTCCCGATAATAAATTTAAATTATTATTATCCCATGCTCCTGACCTTGCTGACGAAGCCTCACAATTTAAAATACACTGGCAGTTAAGCGGACATAGCCATGGTGGACAAGTAAAAATTCCGTTAGTTGGAGCACTCGTGAAACCCCCATTTGCACGAAAGTATCCGGAAGGGCTTTATTCAATTGGCGAGACCAACCCTTTATCCTTATATGTAAACAGAGGAATTGGAACAACTCGTCTCCCATTTCGATTTATGGCAAAGCCGGAACTAACTGTTTTCATATTAAAATCACTTAATACCGAATAAAACCATCCTTATCCAGATTAGTGATAAGGATGGTTTTATTCGGAAAATTATTTTGCCATTTTCTTTAAAAAGATCTTGGAATATTTTTAAATTAGGCAATAAAATGGTATAATAAAGATGGTTTAAAAATAGAAAGGAGACCAAATTTTGAGTCACGATAAGAAACGCCCCCGAATTAATTTTGACCTAACCATCGAAAACCTCGCTCAAGCTGTATATATTGTGAATCGTCACGCAAAAACAGCACCAAATCCCAAATTTTTATACAAATTAAAGCATGAATCATTAAAAAAATTGATTGACGAAGGTAAAGCCAAAAAAGTAGGGCTTCATTTCTCAGAAAACCCGCGTAATAGTCAGCAGCAATCTGATGTACTAGTGGAATGCGGAAGGTTCACCTTTCATATTCCTCCAATTCGAGTTGATTTTTCTGAACTCCCTCATTTAGGTAAATTGGATGGGCGTATTAGAAACCCAAAGGCTACACTCTCATTAAACCAAGCAAAAGCCTTATTACAATCCTATACCGGTATCACGGAATCCCAACCTCCGTCAAATAATAATCGAAACCAACGCACCTATCAAAAACCAATTTTCAAAAAATTAGGTGAAAGGTATTCCTAATATTTTTTTTAAAAGCCAGGATTTCCTGGCTTTTATCTTGATTCTTGATGTTTTTGTGAACATCGTCACAAAGATATAGACACACAAAAAAAACAGAAATACAATAATGTCAGAAAGAGTAAACCATATCGAAGATTGATGTATTAATTTTAAAAGAGGTGCTTTTATTGTGAAAGGAACAGCTATTCTTTTTCAAGAGGAGAATATCACGTTTATTGAAGACGTTGATCAATCCGTATTCGAAGAAATAAAAGATCAATGCGGCTGCGAACATTGTAACTGCAGTCTCGAAAATAAAATTGTTGATTTTGGAACCGTGTCACCTGTTTTCTGGCATGAAGACGAAGTTGACTGGGACTATGGTTATTAATTGTTAAAAATTTAATACTTTTATTTGATATATTCCCCTTCCCCCCAAAAACGGTTTGAAGCATTTCAAACCGTTTTTATTTTGGCGATTTCTATCTACTCTAAAAAACTACTATTACTCAGGTAAAATTAAACCAGGTAGAATATTTTTCTAAAACGGTCTATAATCATTATTATTCTTGGAGAATGTACGTTAGTAAATAGGCCTTAAGGGAAGGATGAATAAAGTGGAACACTTAGTTAATCAAAAAGTTAAAGATCTGGAAATCTCAGGAATTAGAAAATTTTTTAATATGGTATCCCATTTAGATAATCTGATTTCACTTACAATCGGTCAACCTGATTTCCCCACTCCGGAGCATGTGAAACAAGCAGGCATACAGGCGATTGAAGAAAACTTTACCTCCTACACACACAATGCCGGAATCCTTGAATTAAGAAAAGCAGCTTGCAATTTTGCAGAAACTAAATACGGGTTACATTATAAACCGGAATCAGAAGTAATCGTTACGGTGGGTGCTAGTGAAGCGATTGATATTGCTTTCCGAACCATTTTAACAGAAGGATCGGAAGTTATTTTACCAGGTCCAATTTATCCCGGTTATGAACCGATTATTCGCCTTTGCGGTGCAATACCTATCCATGTTGATGTTACAGAAAATCAATTTCGTTTCACATTGGATATGATTAAACCATTCATAACAGATAAAACACGTTGCATTGTTCTCCCCTACCCGTCCAATCCAACAGGTGTAAGTCTGACGGAGAAGGAACTTCAAGAAATAGCGAGTTATTTACAGGAACGAGAAATATTTGTTCTTGCCGATGAGATCTATAGTGAACTCACTTTTGATCGATCACATAAATCGATTGCGGGGTTTCTAAAAGAAAAAACGATTGTCATAAATGGATTATCTAAATCCCATTCAATGACAGGCTGGAGAATAGGTTTTTTATTTGCTCCGGAAAACATTGCAAAACACATTTTAAAAGTTCATCAATATAATGTGTCTTGTGCCAATTCGATTGCTCAAAAGGCTGCACTGGAAGCATTAACAGAAGGAATTGATGATGCACTTCCAATGAAAAAGGACTACGAAAAAAGAAGAAACTTTGTATATGATCGCCTCCGTTCCATGAGCCTTGATGTTGTCAAGCCAGATGGCGCCTTTTATTTTTTTGTCAAAATTCCAAAATCCATCCCATTAAACAGCTTTGATTTTGCTCTTGAGCTTGTTAAAGAAGCAAGAGTTGCTGTTGTTCCGGGAAGTGCTTTTTCTAAGTTCGGTGAAGGTTACTTTCGTTTATCTTACGCCTGTTCCATGGAAAATTTAGAACTCGGACTAGAACGTATTGAAAATTATCTAAATAAAAAAACCAAAACACCCTCTTGATTGAGGGTGTTTTTTAGATTGACTGCTATTTTATTGACCATTATACTTTCCGTTATTTTTTGAGGCCTTTTCCTTCTTAGCTTTATCTTTATGAATTTTATTTGTAGCTGCCGCACCCATTTCATGGGCAAATTCTTCATTTAGTTTTGATGAATCAAAACCCTTTTTATTTTTTTGTTCAGGATCATTCTTTTTTGTACGTTTTGCCATCAAAATTCCTCCCAATATGATTTCTATGATAGTTTTTTGTATAGTAGAGGAATTTATTCATTATTAATTTATTCGTTCTGCCAATATTTATAAAGAGCTTGCGTACCGCTATTTTCTTCGCCCTTTTCTACTAGTTGATCATATAAAGATTTAGCTAAAGATAATCCGGGTACTTCCATTCCCATTTGTTCTGCTTCATCGATGGCAATTTTCATATCCTTAATAAAATGCTTTATGTAAAAACCGGGTTCAAAATTCCCTTTCAACATTCTTGGTACAAGATTGCTTAGCGACCAACTGCCTGCCGCCCCCGATGTAATACTTTTTAATACTTTTTCAGGGTCTAAACCGGCTTTTTCAGCATAAATGATAGCCTCACAGACACCGATCATATTAGAGGCAATCGCTATTTGATTGCTCATCTTTGTGTGTTGCCCGGATCCTGCATTTCCTTGGTAAACAATATTTGTTCCAAGGTGCTCTAAAAGTGTGCGTACAGATTCAAATGCCTCTTTTTCACCACCGACCATAATCGAAAGCTTTGCTTCCCTTGCTCCCACATCTCCTCCCGAAACCGGGGCATCTAATGCCTGAATTCCTCTCTTTTTCGCTTCTTCGAATATTTTCACAGCAATAGAAGGAGCCGATGTAGTCATATCAATAAAAAAGCTTCCTACTCTCCCATTTGGAATCAATCCATTTTCCCCTAAATATACTTCCTCAACATCTTTAGGGTAACCTACCATAGTAATAACTACTGATGCCTTTTCAGCCACTTCTTTAACAGTTTCTGCCCACTGTGCACCTTTATTAATAATCTCTTCTGCCTTTTCCTTTGTTCTGCTATAAATAACCATAGAATATCCGGCAGCCATTAAATGATCTGCCATGCTTTTCCCCATTACACCGATTCCAATAAAACCAATTACCGTATTTTCAGGAGTTAACAAAATTATCTTCCCTTTCTATATTTTCTCAATATTATTTTAGCACTAGTATAGTATTTTGGAAAAGAAATCATAAAGAAAACTCGCCGATTGGCGAGCCCCAAAGGGCGAAGACAGAGGCTTCGTTCGTCGAAAAGCAAAAAACAGCTTTTCGACTGCGAAGCTTATCCTACCGAAGCATTCCTTTGTGCACTTATGCGAAATAGGAAAGTATAAACTTGTGAAAGTTTGTACTTTCCTATTAGCTAAAAAATACCGGAACGTTTAATCGTTCCGGTATTGTGCTCCATCTCCAAATTTATGCACTTTTTTATTCTGTCCTTCATCAACCAAGGGTAAACACCTAATTAAAGCTCGGATGAAAAGTTTGTTAAATAGGCATGTCCAAGGACTTCTTGATTATTAAACACTTCAATAGAAACCGCTTTGTTTTTCTCAATCATGTTCTCAAGCTGATAGATATGTAAATCTCGTTTTAAAGGTATTGGGTTCATAAAAATATACCTTTCACTTTTGTTTTTAACCTCTAAAAATTCTCCGTTAAGTATCTGGTCATCACCGTAAACAATTTCCCGTTTCCCGATTGCGGCAGCTAATTGGTCATTGTGAATTGTAACCTTAACCTTGTATAATTGATGAACGCCCAGTATATCATTATTAATCCTAAAACGAAATTGAAGTTCATTATTTTTTGTAAGAAGAGCATCGGCATAGCGGTTTACAATCAACTCATTTGAGAAGGGAATCCCACATCCTCCAATACTTGTTGAACAAACTATCGCTGTAAGCATAATAAGAATGAGTCGAATATTTCTAAACATATGAACACTCCTTTATGTTCATACCATTCCCAAAACAGTTTGGTAATAAACGTAAAGTGTGGTTGATTACGGAAATAGGTAAAAACGATTAAATGGACTTTATCATTCCACCATCTACTAGAAAAGAACTGCCTGTCATGTATGAATTAGCATCAGAAAGCAAAAACACTGCAACATTGGCAAATTCCTCCGGTTCTCCATATCTTTTTAAAGGAATTCCTTCTTTGACTTGTAATTCAATTGCTTCTCGATTAATTCCTTGCTTATCAGCATTGATTTGATCCAAGTGTTTCACACGGTCGGTAGCAATCCTTCCCGGAGCAATTGTATTTATTAATATATTATACGGTGCCAGCTCAGAAGCCAGTGTTTTTGAGAGCCCGACAATTCCTGTTCTGAATGTATTAGAGAGAATTAGTCCAGGTATGGGTTCTTTTATTGAAGAAGAGGCGATATTAAGTATTTTTCCACCTTGTTGTTTTAAATATGGTAAGGCTTCCCTTATCATTCGAACATAAGACAGTAAGTTTAAGTCAAATGCCTGGTACCAATGATCATCCGTCAAATCTTCAAATGAGCCGGCAGGAGGACCGCCTGCATTATTGACAAGCATATCGATACTACCAAAGCTTTCAATTGTTTTGGTAACTAGCTGTTTAATTTCTTCCATATTTGTAATGTCAGTTTTTTGAAAGGCTACTTTACCTGCCCCGATTAATTCCAGTTCACCTGCTTTTTGTTTTAGCTTAACCTCGTCCCTTCCCGAAATCATGACATTTGCCCCTTCTCTCACAAGCCGTTCAGCAATTGCAAATCCCAAACCCTGACTGGAAGCAACAATTAATGCAGTTTTACCACTAAGATTCAATTCCATATGATAACTATTCCTCCTTTTCTTTCGTCTTCATTATACAAAAAAGTTTGAATTGTTTAAAATTCCGGGCAAAAAAAAGACAAACCCGGATATGGGTTTATCTCTATAGCATTAAAAAATTAGAACGTATGAGCAAGGTCTTTTGCCCGGGCAATGGCATTTTCTTTTATTTCCTGTGCTTTATCCGGCATCGCATTATGACCTTCTACGAATAATCCTTCAAGAGCAGGAATACCAAAGAAACTCATCATAACACTTATATAGCGGTGTCCCATTTCCATCTGAGCAGCCGGCCCTTCAGAGTAAAAACCGCCGCGTGCTTGAATGTGCAATGCCTTTTTATTTGTTAAAAGTCCAACAGGACCTTGTTCTGTATATTTAAACGTTTTCCCGGCAACAGAAACAGAATCAAGATAAGCTTTCATTACCGGTGGAAATGAGAAGTTCCATAATGGTGTTACAAATACATATTTATCTGCGGCTACAAATTGTTCACTTAGCTCGCCTAGACGGCTAACTTTTGCTTTTTCCTCAGCAGTAAGTGCATCAAAGGCTTGTCCTGATCGAAGTTTTCCCCATCCGCTAAATACGTCGGCATCAATATGTGGAATGTTTTCTTTATACAAGTCAATATGAACAATGTCATCGCTTGGATTAACATCCTTATAGGTATCGATAAATGCTTTCCCAACCGCCATACTATACGATTGTGTTTCATTGTGTGGATGTGCTGTAATGTACAATACTTTTGCCATTTCTTATCACCTTTCTGATTGTGTAATTTGGACATTTTAGTTTGAATCAAAAACCAAAAAAATAACCAAGAAAATAAGGAATCTCAGTTTTAAAAATTTTTAATTCGAGATAATTTTATTAAATAATTATCTGGGTGTCAAAGAAATTGCCTCTATTATATTTATTTTTTATTAAAAAACTGAATTTGCCTTTAGACAAATCCAGTTATGTATCAAATTATTCATTCGTGTCAAGTGAATAAGGATTTCGACCAATGTTGACTCTCATTTCATCAGTCATTTGGAATGGTTCATTTAGCACTGACTCATTTACAGCTTGACCAAGTTGAAAACTACCATCATAATGTATAGGTTTTTGTTCCATATTTTCTATCACCTCCCCCACCCTTACATTTATCATATGCTTTTTTACCTATTTTCTTACTTATTATTCTTTAGTTTCATTAAATTCCCTTCGAAAAAAACATAATTTTCTGAATTAACCGAAAAAATACAAAAAACTAAAAAAGCCGACTGATTACACAGTCGGCCTTTTTTTTAGAAAAAATAGTTTTATTTATTTATAGTTGCAGCATTTACAGCTTCAATAACTTGACCGGTTGTTTGCATGTTAAGAACCTCTTGAGCGAGTCTCTCCATGTCTGACTTATTCAAATTCTTAATCAATGAACGTGCTTTTAGAATTGAGGTTGCACTCATCGAAAATTCATCAAGTCCAAGACCAAGTAAAACCGGTATAGCTGTTTCGTCTCCTGCCATTTCTCCACACATTCCTGCCCATTTACCTTCAGCATGCGCTGCATCAATAACCATTTTTACCAATCGCAGAATAGATGGGCTATATGGTTGATAAAGGTAGGAAACACGTTGATTCATACGGTCAGCTGCCATCGTGTATTGAATTAAATCGTTCGTACCGATACTAAAGAAATCAACTTCTTTGGCAAATTGATCAGCCAAAACCGCTGTAGATGGAATTTCCACCATAATCCCTAATTCAATTTTGTCCGCTACTTTTTCGCCTTCAGAAGCTAGCTTCTGCTTTTCTTCTTCAAGAATTGCTTTTGCAGCACGGAACTCGTCCAAGGTTGCGATCATTGGGAACATAATTTTTAAATTTCCATAGATGCTCGCACGTAATAAAGCACGCAGCTGTGTACGGAAAATTCCTTGTTCTTCTAAACATAAACGAATCGCACGGAAGCCTAAGAATGGATTCATTTCCTTCGGTAAATCCAAATACGGCAGTTCTTTATCCCCGCCAATATCCAAGGTGCGGACAACTACAGGCTTTCCGGTCATACCTTCTAATACCGCTTTATAGGCTTCAAATTGCTCATCCTCAGTAGGAAGTTGGTCTCTGCCCATGTAAAGGAATTCAGTTCTGTACAAGCCTACGCCTTCACCGCCATTTTCAATTACTCCTTTTAAGTCATTAGGAGTACCAATGTTGGCTGCTAATTCTACGTGATGGTTATCAGCAGAAACTGTTTTTTCATTTACAAGCTTTGCCCACTCAGCTTTTTGAACTTCATAGTCCTCATGGACTTTACGATATTGTTCAACCAATTCCGGAGTTGGATTAATATGGACTTCACCTTTTAGCCCATCCACAATAACAAAATCGCCATTATTAATTTCTTCTGTAGCTGACTTTGTTCCAACAACCGCAGGGATCTCCATTGAACGAGCCATAATGGCTGAGTGCGATGTCCGTCCGCCAATATTGGTTGTAAAACCTTTTACAAATTGTCTGTTTAATTGAGCAGTATCAGATGGTGTTAAATCCTCAGCAACAATGATAACTTCTTCAGCAATCATACTTGGATTCACCAATTGTACACCTAATAAATGAGAAAGAACTCGTTTTGTAACATCGCGAATGTCAGCGGCACGCTCTCTCATATATTCATTATCCATTTGTTCAAACATCATAACGAACATATCAGCTGTTTCTTTAAGAGCAGCTTCCGCATTCATTTTTTCTGATTGAATTTTATCTTCAATAGGTCCATTTAATTCAGGATCATTCAATACGAGAAGATGCGCTTCAAAAATAGCAGCTTTATCCGCTCCGAGGTCTACTTTAGCACGATCACGGATAGCTTCAAGCTCAGCATTAGATTTCTTCAACGCCGCACGAAAGCGTTCAACTTCAGTTGCGGTGTCCTCAATTGTCTTCTTTTCAAAAGCTAGATTTGGTTCAACAAGACGATAAGCTTTTGCAATCGCAATACCATTTGATGCAGCAATTCCATGTAAAAAAGTCATTATTCCGCCAAACCTTCTTTTGTCAATGTTTCCTCAAGGCTTCTTAATGCTTCTTCTGAGTCACTGCCTTCTGCTGTAATGCTAATATCAGCGCCTTGACCGACACCTAAAGACATAACACCCATAATCGATTTTAAATTTACTTTTTTACCTTTATATTCTAAGTTAATTTCGGAATCGAATTTACTCGCTGTTTGTACTAACAAAGTCGCAGGTCTAGCGTGAATTCCTGTTTCAGCGATTACTTTAAATTGTTTCTCTGCCATGCTTAATCAAACTCCTTTAAAATTCAATAATGTGAAAAAAATTTCTTTCTTACCTCATTAACTTATACAATAATTTGCGCCTTTTAGTCAACTAAATCGTTAATAGAAGAGAGAAATAAATTTAATTTATTTATTTTTTCAATTTATTTTTTCCCTTAATCCTTTAAACATGTACAAAAATTTAATTTCTAAATTGCGAGATCTATACAAAAGCTAGAATAACACGTACATTCATATCCAACTGTTAAAAATATCACTAAAAAACTGCTCAAATAAAAATTCGAGACAGTTTTTTAGCGTTAATTCCCATTTACTGCACGAGGTAATGGCTCTTGTTCATCTACTGGAACAATTGCTGAATTTAAATCCTTCTCTAAAGCAAGAGAGTATTTTTTCTTTTCTTGGTCAGTCCAATTAAGCTTATCTGCCATATAAGCAATCACTTGACTCTTCCATTCTTGTACTAATTGAATATTAAACAATATTGCTCCTGTTCTTCGGTTAAAGAAATCAATAGGGTTTGCCACCATTTCATTTTCAATACCATAAACAAGCTTCGCAAATAAAGAAAGTGGTAAACCGTATTTTACCGCATCCTTTTCATTCTCTGTTAACAGTTCAAAAACAGTTTCAGCGTTGGAACCATACATTCTTGCCAGATTCACAGACTCCGCCTTTGTTAATCCTACAGCCATCCCTTTGGGAATTTGTTTAGCAATAAATGCTTCAAATTTTAATGAACCACCAACATTACCTCCTGAAATTGGCAATGTTTTAGTTGTGCACTCAGTGAATCTCCTTGCCTCTTCTGATATTAATTTCGATGCCAAAAGGTCGACAATTGTTTCAGCCATTTTCCGATAACCGGTTAGTTTCCCCCCCGCAATTGTAAGTAGGCCCGATTTTGATTCCCAGATTTCATCCTTACGGGAAATTTCCGAGGCATTTTTTCCTTCCTCGTATATAAGAGGACGCACCCCTGCCCAGCTTGATTCAATATCCTTTTCACTAATCTTTACTTGAGGGAACATGTAATTTATTGCGTTAATTATATAACTTCGATCATTTGAAGTCATATAAGGATGTGCTGTATCTTGATCGTAAAAGGTATCTGTTGTCCCCACATATGCCTTCCCTTCACGGGGAATCGCAAATACCATCCGGCCGTCCGGTGTATCAAAATAAATAGCTTGTTTTAATGGAAAAATGGATTGGTCAATAACGATATGGACTCCTTTTGTAAGTTGAAGTACTTTTCCTTTTTTCGATTGATCCATTTCTCGTATTTGGTCAACCCATGGTCCAGCGGCATTAACAACTTTTTTCGCTTGTATCTCATATTTTTCTTGTGTTAGCAAATCTTGTACTATCGCACCTATAACTCTGCCATTTTTGTAAACAAGCTTCGTTACCTTCGTGTAATTGTTAGCAACCGCACCTTTTTCAATTGCTGCTTTCATGACTTCAATCGTCAGCCGGGCATCATCGGTGCGGTACTCAACGTAATAGCCACCGCCTTTTAAACCGGCTTTTTTTATTAGCGGCTCTTTGGCTAATGTTTCTGCTGAAGTTAACATCTTTCTGCTTTCTGCTTTCTTCACTCCCGCTAAGAAATCATAAACTTTTAATCCAATTGATGTACTAAATTTCCCGAATGTTCCTCCCTTATGAATTGGTAGCAACATCCATTCCGGAGTAGTTACGTGAGGACCATTTTCATAAACAATTGCTCTTTCCTTGCCAACTTCTGCAACCATTTTTACTTCAAATTGTTTTAAGTATCTTAGTCCGCCATGAACCAATTTTGTTGACCTGCTTGAAGTACCGGCAGCAAAATCCTGCATTTCAACGAGTGCAGTTCTCATCCCCCTAGCTTGAGCATCGAGGGCTATGCCGGCACCGGTAATTCCGCCGCCAATGATCAATACATCATATTGATTGTTTTTCAGCTCACTTACAATTTCTTTCCGATTTAAATTAGAAAATTTCATCATGTTTTCCCCCATAATTGTCGCTATATTATTTTTATATGCAAAAAATTTGGAGGAGAAATGAAAAAAGACCACAAAATACATTATCGAATTTCGATAATGTTTTTGTGGTCTCTCCGACTTCTCCTGCCATTGTATTAACTTGTTTTTATTTTACCATACATGTTTTGATTTGACTATCCGGGATCGTTTCTATTTGAAAGCCATTGCCGCGTTCACTGCTTTTTTCCAGCCGTTATAAAGCTTGCTGCGATTTTCATTATTCATTTTCGGGTTAAATTTTCTGTCGATGGCCCATTGGCGGGAAATTTCATCTTGGCTTTCCCAGAATCCAACTGCAAGTCCGGCTAGATAGGCAGCACCTAAAGCGGTTGTTTCACTCACCACCGGCCTTTCTACCGGAACATTTAAAATGTCACTTTGAAAATCCATTAAGAAATTATTTTTTACTGCTCCTCCGTCTACGCGGAGCGTTTTAAGCTCAATACCGGAATCAGCTTCCATCGCGGATAAAACATCTTTTGTTTGATAGGTAAGCGATTCAAGTGTCGCACGAATAAACTGTTCCTTGGAAGTTCCTCGAGTTAAACCAAACACTGCTCCACGAACATCACTATCCCAATATGGAGTTCCTAAACCAACAAATGCAGGAACAACATAAACCCCGTCTGTAGATTCCACTTTTACAGCGTACCCTTCGCTATCCTTAGCATCTTTAATCATCCTTAAACCGTCACGAAGCCATTGAATCGCTGAACCTGCTACAAATATACTGCCTTCCAGTGCATATTCAACCTTTCCATTTAACCCCCAGGCTATAGTTGTTAACAGTCCATGTTCTGAACGTACTGCTTTTTCTCCAGTGTTCATTAACATAAAACAGCCTGTTCCGTAGGTATTCTTAGCCATTCCTTCTTCGAAACATGCCTGACCGAATAATGCTGCTTGCTGATCCCCGGCTATCCCCGAAATTGGTATTTCCTTGCCAAAGAAATGATAATCCACCGTGTTCGCATAAATTTCAGATGATTGACGTACCTCTGGTAGCATTGAATTTGGCACTCCTAAAATTCCCAATAATTCATCATCCCATTTAAGCTCATAAATATTAAACATCAATGTCCGGGATGCATTGGAATAATCAGTAACATGGGCACGACCACCTGAAAGCTTCCAAATCAACCATGTATCGATCGTTCCAAACAACAATTTTCCTTGCTCGGCCTTTTCACGTGCACCTGCCACATTATCCAAGATCCATTTTACTTTAGTACCCGAGAAATAGGCATCAATGAGTAAACCTGTTTTTTCACGGAATAAATCATTTAGGCCTCTTTCCTTTAGCTCGTCACAAATTTGACTTGTTTGTCTTGATTGCCAGACGATTGCATTGTATACGGGCATACCTGTTTCTTTATCCCAAACCACAGCTGTTTCACGTTGATTTGTAATGCCGATTCCAGCAATTTGTTCGGGTTTAATGCCCGATTCGGATAACACTCCAGCAATAACAGATAGAACGGATCCCCAAATTTCATTGGCGTTATGCTCCACCCAACCCGGCTTTGGAAAATGTTGAGTAAACTCTTTTTGTGCAACATGAACCGTTTCACCCTCTTTGTTAAAAAGAATGGCTCTGGAACTCGTAGTTCCTTGATCTAAAGATAAAATATACTTTTCCATGATAATTCCCCCATTTGATAAAAAATAACTTGATTTTAAGCGGCTATCTTTGATTGATCTATATCTACATGAAGTTTTTTGCCAAATGCATATGCAAGTAATAAACTAATTAAATTAATTCCTAAAACCACCCAAAGAGAACCTGAAACTTTTCCTAAAAAGACTGATTTATAAAATACTGCTCCAAGTGCTCCACCTAAAAGCGGACCGACTACCGGAATCCATGAATACCCCCAACCGGAGCTGCCCTTTCCCGGTATTGGTAATAAGAAATGAGCAATTCGCGGTCCAAGGTCTCTAGCAGGATTTATCGCATAACCTGTTGTACCACCTAAAGACATCCCAATTACAACAATTAATAAACCAACAGCCAGCGGGTTTAATCCTTGAGTAAATTTGTTTGCGCCAATAAATAATAGACCAAGTACAAGAATAAACGTACCAAATATTTCACTTAAGAGATTAGAAAAAGTATGTTTGATAGCAGGGCTTGTTGCAAAAACCCCTAGTTTTACAGCCGGGTCATCAGTTACTTTCCAATGAGGCAAATAGTGTAAAAAGATAAATAGTGAACCCAATATTGCTCCGATCATTTGAGCCAGTATGTAATTGGGAACATCAGACCAGGGAAAATCTCCATTTAAAGCTAAGGCTATTGTAACAGCAGGATTTAAATGTGCCCCGCTTACCGGTCCTACTGCAAAAACTCCCATAGTTACCGCAAGTCCCCAAGCTATTGTAATTACAATCCAACCCGCATTATTTGAGTAAGATTTTTTTAATGAAGCACCTGCTCCAATCCCTGCACCAAATACGATTAGAATCATTGTTCCAATCATTTCTCCTACAAATGGTGTCATTTTTTTCCCCTCTCCCTTTTAAATTGATTTGATTTTTTGTTTATTCTTGTTGAATACGAAAAAAAGAGATTCACGACAGAATGAACCCAAAATTGGGTTTCTGCGTGAATCTCCTTATCTCCGTCACAAATTATTAACTTGTTAAATTGAGTATAAATAGTTATGAAAGCGGTGTCAATATTTTTTCTATAAAAATAGTAAGTATTTTATCAACATCAATTACCAAATAAGTCCCACAATTCCCTTTTTGAGGTTGTAATGGCTGAGGCACCGGCATTTAAAGCATTCTGAACCTCTTCGGGAGTACGAATCAAGCCTCCGGCAAAAATAGGAGTTTTCACCCTCTCTTTTACTTCCGTTATCATTCCCGGCATAGCACCGGGGAGCACTTCAATATAATCCGGTTTTGTTTTTTCAATTAATTTGTAACTTTTTTCGAGTGCATGACTATCAATTAGGAATATTCTTTGCACCGCAATTACACCTTTTTGTTTTGCCTTCTGAATAACACTTGCTTTTGTCGAGATCAAGCCATATGGTTTGAATTCTTGGCAAATATATTCTGTTGCATACTCATCATTTTTAATTCCATGAATTAAATCGACATGATAAATCATTTTCTTTCCACTTTGTTTCGCCATCAAATTAATATTTTTTAATTGAGCAATATGCATGTCTAAAAAAACGCCGATTTCGAAGGAGCTTTGTAAAAAACGTTCAAATTCCTTCATGTTTGCTGATGCCGGTAAAATTTTTTGTTCCATGTTTTTGTATTCCTTCCTTACAATATCCTCAATTAACTTCGGGGATTTTCCAAATATTGATATAATACATCTCCACCCCTCTGACCAATGCCGCGAAAATGTTTAAAGTCTTTTCTCTTTACTAAAACCTGGCGAAACTCCATAAAGTCCTCATTCTTTACATAGTACTCAGATAAATCCCCTGTCATGAGACGATTTAAAATATCATTTATCAAATCTTCCTTCAACAATACCACCACCTTTTACATATTATATATTTTATCTTAACTCTTTTTCCATAAGTCAAGGTCTGCCTATATTCCCGAGGAAATTTTATACTGCAAAAATATTTTATTTGTAAGCGTTTTCTATTTTCTTATCAATTTTATTACTATTTTCAAAATAATTAACCAAATTGTCAAATAAAAGCCTTTACGAAATTGGAAAAGTAGTGCAAACTGTTATTTAACTGGATTTTATTTATAGTTTGTCAGGTAAAGGAGAGAGACTAATGAAGAAAGCAGAAGTGGGGAATATCATCGAATTCCGTGGTGGCTTACAAGGGATTGTGGAGAAAGTAAATGAAAATTCTGTAATAGTCGACCTAACATTTATGGATAATTACCGTGACTTAGAATTGGATCAGCGTACAGTAGTTAATCATAAAAACTATAAGATTGTAAAAGAAAGCGCTTATTAAATTAATAGAATGACTGAAAAGGCAGTCCGGGGCTGCCTTTTCTTTTTTGATTTTTTCAGAATTATTATTATTCTTTCCCTGCTTCTTTAGAGATTTGCTTTAAAGATTTTACTTTTCCATGTGGATTTTGATCCTGTTTCCGAACAGTCCATTCCCGTTCTTGTTCACTTTTTGATTTGCTCATAAGATTCACTCCCTTCATTTTTTTATTTTTTTCAAAATTTCTTTTTTTATCATAGAATTCTAATGAAATCTTGGATGAAATCATTTCCTTTCCCCATTTTTTTTTGCTAAAATAAATTTTATTGTTAGGAAAGGGGCTTGTCATAATGAAGAAACGTCCCATTGACTTTCGTCTAATTTTTGGATTGGTCATTGCTCATTTTCTTTTATTTTTTTCATTTCAGGATAAAACAATATTTTGGTATATTTTTTCCGCATCATTGCTTGTGTTAATTACATACGCAATGCTTCAAGTAGAGGTTGATGACGAGGCGCCATTTTTTAATTATATATTCCTTGGAACAATGTTCGGACTGCTTCTATATATTATTTTTTGGCTTGGTTATCATGCCATTGGGATACTTCATCTTCCATTTATCAATAGTATTAGCAGACTTTATCGCTGGTTTGCACCAACGATTTTCTGGCAGTACCTAGCACTTGTACTGGTTGCGGCACCGGGAGAAGAGCTTTTTTGGAGGGGATTTATACAAAAAAGGCTATTATCATACTTTGGACCAATTAAAAGTATTTTGATTGCTTCTCTTCTATACGCATCTGTTCATATCTATCCCGGCTCCTTTATCTTAATTTTTGCCACCTTTATTTCCGGCATTTTCTGGGGATTCGTCTATTTTTGGAAAAAAAGCATGCCCTTGGTCATTGTTTCTCATTTAGTTTTTGACATCATGATTTTTATCATTTTACCTTTGAAATAGAAAAAGCGTCTGATGAGATCAGCGCTTTTTTTATTTTGGGAGATCAAGCTATTTCTCTTCAATCTGTGCTAATGGCTTCATCCAAAGTAAAACAAAAAAAATAAGGCTGACATATCCAAACAGCGGATAAAGATAGGAAAGGAGCTTCCCATAGTCAACAAGACTTATGATATAGGAAACACCAAATATGGCGGAAATCGAGACGATAGTTGGTACTAATAGATATTGTTTCAACTGACGTTCAAGGCCGAAGACGTTACCTATCACCGAAGTAAAAATTTCACCATAAATAACAAGAACAAAGATCCAATAGAAAAACGGAGCGAATTTCTTCATTATGATTGCCATCGGAATTTCATATTGTTCAAGGTCAGGAAGCATAATCAAGGTAAAATGACTTGCTAAAAGGATAACCGTCAATGCAGCACCGCCAATTCTTCCTCCCCACTTAATTGTCCAGTCATCTTTAATTTCGGTTGCAATTGGCACCAATACTGCTTGTGCCAGTGCCAGATTAAAGGCAGTATACGAAAATGGAGCCAACACACTTTTCCATCCATCATCTGCGTGCGGAACAAACAGTAGCTGATTCACAAAATGGGGCATTCGAACTGAAAAAACCATTAACATCAAGCTAAAGGTAATCATTAACGGGACAACAAATGTATTTACTGCAAAAAGCCCTTTTATACCAATGAGCATTACAATAATTGAAAGGAAAATAGTCAGAAAAACGCCAATATCTTTTGGCAGTCCAAGCTGTTCTTCAAATACAGCACCTGCACCTGCAAGCATAACTGCACTTACTCCTAGCAACATAAATAACATAATTATATTTATTCCCTTACCCGCCCATTTTCCAAATAAGTATTCATTAAATTCTTGATATGATTCTGCTTTAATGTGAGCAGCTATTCTCATTAATTTTGAACCTAGAAACACAAGGAGGTAGCCGCTCAATAAAATACTAATAAAGCCAAACAAACCAAACCGCGAAAAAAATTCTACGATTTCCTTTCCGGTGGCAAATCCCGCACCGACAACTGTCCCAACGTAGACGGCCGCAATTTGGAAAGCTGCTGTCCAATTCTTTTTCACTTCATCTCCCCCTCATCCTCACTATATGAGTGAAAGGACAAACAAAGACGAGCTTTTTTTCAATGAGTGGTATAAATTACTAGTGCAAAAATCTTGAAAGTCAAAAATGGTCAGAGTATACTGTTCTCACGAAGGTCAAATATAGTCAAAGTCAATAAACTTTCAATCATGATTAAATTAGGAGGTTTTATTTATGCTTTGTCATTTATGCAATAATAACCAAGCAAATATCCAATTAAGGCTAATGATAAATGGACAGCACAAAGAATTGAAACTATGTCAAGAATGCTATGCTAAGGAAAAAAATTCACTTGGTGTAAGTATGGGACCGAATAGTTTTCCAGGTTTTCCTTTTGAAGATTTTTTTATTCCTAATAATACGCCGGGAAATCAACATAGTAAGGGCATGCCAGCTTCACAAATAAATGGAAAGTCCTCACATGTCGCCGGCTTATTAGATCAAGTGGGCCGAAATTTGACGCAAATGGCAAAAGCAGGATTAATTGATCCGGTTATCGGTCGTGATGAGGAAATTAAGCGTGTGATCGAAATTTTAAATCGTAGAAACAAAAATAATCCGGTTTTAATTGGGGAACCGGGTGTTGGTAAAACAGCGATCGCTGAAGGTTTGGCAATGATGATAGTGGAAGGTCAAGTTCCTGTAAAATTACGAAATAAAGAGGTTTACCTTCTTGATGTGGCATCACTTGTTGCCAATACAGGAATTCGCGGTCAATTTGAGGAAAGAATGAAACAACTTATTACTGAATTGCAGGAACGCAAGAATATCATTCTATTTATCGACGAAATTCATCTTTTAGTCGGGGCCGGCTCAGCAGAAGGATCGATGGATGCAGGAAATATTTTGAAGCCTGCATTAGCACGGGGAGAACTACAGCTCGTTGGGGCAACAACTTTGAAGGAATACCGGCAAATTGAAAAAGATTCGGCATTAGAACGCCGCTTCCAACCCGTTCATGTTCTTGAACCAACGCCGGAAGCAGCTATCGAAATTTTGAAGGGGATTCAGAAAAAATATGAAGAATACCATGAAGTAAGGTACTCTGAAGATGCGATTCAAGCGTGTGTACAACTTTCTCATCGGTATATTCCAGACCGTTTCTTACCTGATAAGGCAATTGATTTATTAGACGAGTCAGGATCAAAATTAAATTTAACTTCGGATGGCAAAAGCACTGAACAAATTGAGAATAGGTTAAAAGAGATTATCATGGAAAAAGAAGCTGCTCTTAAAAATGAAAATTATGAGCTGGCTGCATCTCTCCGCGATGAGGAAACTAAGCTAGAAAAGTCTTTAATAACAGTTTCAAATTCAGAAAAAACTATTGTTGAAGTATTCCATATCCAAGAAATCATTGAACAAAAAACAGGTATTCCAGTTGGAAAACTTCAAGAAGATGAACAGCTTAGAATGAAACTTCTTGAAGAGAATCTTAATAAAAAAGTGATAGGTCAGGAAAACGCGGTCAAAAAAGTAGCCAAGGCTATTAGAAGAAGCAGGGCTGGCTTAAAATCAAAAAACCGTCCGATTGGGTCTTTCTTATTCGTAGGGCCAACCGGTGTTGGGAAAACAGAGCTGACAAAAACCCTTGCCGAAGAATTATTCGGTTTTAAAGATTCATTGGTACGCTTAGATATGAGTGAATATATGGAAAAACACAGTGTTTCCAAATTAATCGGTTCACCACCCGGCTATGTAGGACACGATGAAGCAGGACAGCTTACTGAAAAAGTACGTAGGAACCCCTACAGTATTATTTTATTAGATGAAATTGAAAAAGCACATCCGGATGTGCAACATATGTTTTTACAAATTCTCGAAGATGGGCGTCTTACAGATAGCCAAGGTAGAACCGTAAGCTTTAAGGATACGGTCATCATTATGACAAGTAATGCGGGAGCCCACCATAAAACAGTTCATGTAGGCTTTGGAACAAATGAAGCTGTAGAAGAAGCATCGATTCTTGACTCTCTTGGCGGTTTCTTTAAACCGGAGTTCTTGAATCGTTTTGATAGTATTATTGAATTTAATACACTTAAAAAAGAACACATTATGCATATCGTTGATTTGTTAATTAGCGAGTTACAAGAAGCACTACTCGAGCAAAACATTGAATTAACTATTTCATCGGATACAAAAGAAAAGTTAGCTGAACTTGGCTATCATCCGGCCTTTGGTGCTCGTCCGCTCCGCAGGGTCATTCAGGAACAACTTGAAGATCGGATTGCCGATTTTATCCTGGACCAGCAGAATATAAAAAGACTAAAGGCCATTTTAAAAGATGGTGAAATAAACCTTCAAGCAGAAAAAATTGACCTATAAAAGTAAAGCGAAGCCAAAAAGGCTTCGCTTTACTTTTATAGTTTTTTATCATCAACAGAATTTAACCAATTCTCAATCACACAAACCACTGATTCTACACAACCGGCTTCAAAAGGTGAAATTAAGTTTGCTGCTTCAACCAGCTTTGTAAACGACATGCTTCCACCCAGCTTACAAAGATTCACATAATCTGCCCATGCCTCTTCCTGATTTTCCCTTGACCGTTTCCAAAACTGGAAAGCACAAATTTGTGCAAGGGTATAGTCAATATAATAAAATGGCGAATTATAAATATGACTTTGACGCTGCCAGAAACCGCCGTTTTCTAAATACTTATTTCCATCATAATCTTTATGGGGTAAATACTTTTTCTCAATCTCCCGCCACTTCAATTTTCTCTCTTTTGGAGTTGCTTCCGGATTTTCGTAAACCCAATGCTGGAATTCATCAACTGAAACTCCGTAAGGAAGGAATAATAAAGCATCACTTAAATGAGAAAACTTGTATTTATCGGTATCTTCTTCAAAGAACAGCTCCATCCAAGGCCATGTGAAGAATTCCATACTCATCGAATGGATTTCACAAGCTTCGTATGTTGGCCAATAGTATTCAGGAATCTCAAAGTGACGGCTTGAATATACCTGAAAGGCATGACCTGCTTCATGTGTTAACACATCAATATCCCCTGATGTACCGTTAAAATTGGAAAAAATAAACGGAGACTTGTAGTTTTCAATGTAAGTACAATACCCGCCGCCCGCTTTACCTTTTTTGGCAACGAGGTCCATTAAGTTATTTTCCTGCATAAACTGAAAGAAGGTCCCTGTTTCCGTCGAAAGCTCTCTATACATTTTCTGACCATTTTCAATAATCCATTCCGGTGTTCCTTTTGGGACAGCATTTCCTGACTGAAAATTGAAGCCTTCATCATAATATTTTAATTGATCTAAACCAATTCTTTCTCTTTGCCGTGTTTTTAACTTAGTTGCTATAGGGACAATAAAATCTTTTACTTGCCCACGGAAATTCGCAACCATTTCAGAATTATAATCTGTCCTCATCATTCGGTAATAACCAAGCTCAACAAAATTTTTATATCCGAGCTTTTGTGCAATTTCTGTCCTGACCTTAACAAGATCATCATAAATTCGATCAAGCTCATCTTCATGCTCTGCTAAAAAACCAAATTTCGCTTCATTAGCCTGCTTTCGCACCTCTCTATCTGTGGATTCAGTAAACGGTTCTAATTGGGCAAGTGTTCTTTCTTCGCCTTTAAAATTAATTTTTGCCGAGGCAAGAAGTTTCGTATATTCCGTGGATAAGCGATTTTCCTTTTGAAGTAATGGAATAATTATTGGTTTAAATGTCTTAAGCTGTCCCTCAGCCAAAGCAAAAAGCTGATTTCCCCATTTTTCTTCTAATTCAGTCCGGAATTTTGAATTAACTAATGCTTGATAATACTTAGTTACTAAACCTTCTACTTCAGGTTGGATATCATCCATGATATCTTGTTCTGTTTTATAAAACTCATCGTTAGTATCAATGGAATGACGGATATGCACAAGGTTGAACATCGTACCGAGATCATTTCTAAGTTGATTTACCTCATTCATTGCCTTACTTTGTTCTTCTACCGTCGAAGAATTATTGAATTTCTCTATCGCAGTATTAAAGTTTACTGATATTTCCTCCAGATCTGGACGTTTATATGTATAATTCTCAAATCTCATATAGACAACTCCTTTTTCCTATTATTGCAACTATCATTTCGACACTATTTATTAATATTCCTCTAACCAAAAAAAATACGGCGAAATCGCCGTATTAAAATTTTCCCGCAGGTAAACCTAATTTTTTTAACAAATCAATTGCTTCACTTTTTTCAACTTCTGTGAGACTCGACATCAGATTGTGTATTTGCTCCGCATGTTCAGGGAAAATCTCCCCGATAAACTTCTTTCCTTCTTCAGTTATCTGAGCATAGGTAACCCGACGATCTTTTGGACAGGCAATCCTCTTAAGCATTCCTTTTTGTTCCAGCTTATCGACCACGTATGTGATACTTCCACTGGCAAGCAAAATTTTACCTCCAATTTGCTGCATCGGCTGATCACCTTTATGGTATAAAAGCTCTAAAACTGCAAATTCAGTTGGATTTAACCCACTAGCTTGTATAACTTTATTTACGTGTTCATTTATCGCTTTATATGCTCTTGAAAGTACAATAAATAGTTTTAATGATTGGGATATTGAATCATTTTCCATAAAATTCACCCTTTAATTATCTCAATTTCAAATTAATTATAAAAAATTTTTCATAGAGTGTCAATTTGCCCTAAAAAACAGTTTTCTTTACTCAAAAAGTGGAGCAGATGTTTTTTCTTTCGAATTTAGAAATAAATCCTTTTTCTTCTAAACAGAAATTTTGTATGATAAGTATAGAAAAAATTTACGAATTTAATAAAAAGGAGAGTGCTATGACACAACAAGCTGTTTTGCCTGCAAAGGCGCTCAATCCATCAGGATCTACTGTGTATAAAATTCTTTTCATCATCGGGCTTTGCCATTTATTAAATGATGCCATTCAATCAGTGGTGCCGGCCATGTTTCCAATTTTAGAAAAATCAATGGGCTTAACATTCACCCAGCTTGGTATTATTGCTTTTTCCTTAAATATGGTTTCATCTGTCATGCAGCCGGTTGTCGGAATCTTTACAGATAAGAAACCAATGCCTTACGCATTGCCAATTGGCCTTACAATTACACTATTTGGTATTCTTGGATTAGGTTTTGCATCAAGCTTCGGAATGATTGTAATGTCTGTCATATTCATTGGACTCGGCTCCGCAGTATTCCATCCTGAAGGCTCAAGAGTAGCCTATATGGCTGCAGGGAACAGGAGAGGTCTTGCACAATCGATTTATCAGGTTGGAGGGAATACGGGTCAATCGTTAGCTCCACTTATAACAGCATTAATATTGGTCCCCTTAGGTCAAATTGGTGCATCATGGTTTACGATTGCGGCCGCCCTTGCAGTTGTTTTATTAGTGTATATCGCCAACTGGTATAATCAGAGATTAGCAGTTACTTCACACAGGACTAAAAGAATAAAGTCCAATTCGGCAAACATGACCGTGCTTTCAAAAGATGTTAAAAAAGCCTTAGCATTAATTCTTTTGTTAATTTTTGCAAGATCCTGGTATATCTCCGGTATGACCAACTTTTATGCGTTTTATGCGATAAAAGTATACTCGATGACGATTAAAGAATCCCAGTTATACTTATTTGCCTTTTTAGTAGCAGGAGCATTCGGGACCTTTTTTGGAGGACCACTGTCAGACAGATTTGGCAAAAAAAGAATTATATCTTTTTCAATGTTAGCAACAGTGCCCTTTTCTATCTTAATTCCTTTTGTACCGTCATATGTTGCTTTTATCTTTCTGCTTCTAACAGGTTTTATACTAATGACCAGTTTTTCCGTTACTGTTGTTTATGCCCAGGAGCTTGTCCCGGGGAAAATAGGATTGATGTCAGGCCTTACCGTTGGTCTCGCTTTTGGAATGGGTGCCATTGGTTCCGTTGGGTTGGGCTATATTGCAGACTTAATTAGTATCCAATCCATGGTTTGCGGCATTGGGATTCTTCCTTTATTGGGATTAACTGCTTTTCTGCTGCCAAATGATAACAAGGTCCGTGAGTGGTATCAAGGACATTAAACAAAGGATAGGCTTAGCCTATCCTTTATTTAATGTCCTGAATTTTCCGGTATAATTCGTCTTTTTCTTCATCAGTTAGCAGTCTTTCTGCCATCGGGAACAAGACATTTTCTTCTTTAGAAAAATGTTCTGTTAGGATAAAATAAGCATTTTTGATCAATTCTTCTAACTGCTTCATTTCTTCCGTAGTTAGGTTACTTGTTTCAGCCTTTTCAAGAAAGGTTCCGATTTTAGCTTTTGCTTGATCATGTTCATATTCCATGACAGCAATCGGTCCTGAGGTTGTTCCAATATAAACACCCATCATTGGAAAAAGTACACCCTCTTCCCTTTCAGAATGAGGATCAAGAGCTGCTTTAAATTCCTTCACTTTTGTTATTAATGTTGAAAAATTAGCGTCAGTGTTTAAGTCTTTTTCAATTTGCCTTGTTAATTCATACAGTCCATCTAATTGCGCCAATAATGACGGATGCTCCACTTTTAATTGTGTTAGTCCTTCACAAAGATTTTCAGAAGACATGCCTCCCATAGCACTCATACAGCCACTCACAATCATTCACCTCTAAAGTTTCATTTTTGTAACAAGTATAAAAGATACTTTTAAATTATGTTGTGACTCGGGTCACTTTATACAAAGGATGTGACCCGCTTTTTTGAGGTTTTTATGAAAATGCTTTTATTATTCAAAAATTTTTAACATTTATAATCAAAAAAACTTAAAAACTTTCATATAATAAAAATAGAAATAAAAAAAGGAGGGTTATAAACATGCAAACCCCTAATCTACGTGACTTTTACCAAAAAGCATTAATTCCTATAGGACTAAATGACAGAAATGCCTTTATGGAATCCGGTTCTCAAAAATTATCGCCGTTAACCCACTGGCTTATTGCACTGGAGAGTGAACAACTACCTCAACCAAAGGAATATTTTCACTGGAAAGTGAGCATTTATCCATCCAATACTGAAGGTTCTTTCGAATGGAGAAAACCACTCTATTCTTCTGCAAGTATGGAATGCTTTGACAGTGCCATCGAACTGGCTCGTTTGTTTGAAACCTATAGCAAAAATGATCAACTCTTCTCCTCAGCCCTACAAGAGAAAATAAGCTAATCCTCTTCAATCAATTTCCTCAGCTTCATCTTCTTTTTTATATTCACTTGTGAAAAAACATACATATAGTGGTAATTTTTTTATCAGCCAAAAAAGGTGCTGTTTGCGTGTTGCAAACAGCACCTTTTTGTAATGGTCTAGAACCCCTGTTTATCCTCCTATGCTAACCGGAAAACGATTCCATGACCGCCTTTTGGATATTCCCATTTAATATTTTGATAAGGACAACCAATGCGGCAGCTTCCACATTCATGGTAGCCTTCATAGCCTACCTGCATACGGTTACCTTCCCACTTGTAAACTTCTGCAGGGCAAAATACTGTACAAATTTTATCAGGACATTTTGTCATACAAACGTCATGGTTGAGTACGGTCAAATGAGATTTTGTATCACACTTAAACCGAAGAAGATACTGTTTTTCTTCTAAAGTTGTTGTGGACATTATTTCACCGCCTTCCAAGCACGAAGGCATAATTTATGAAAAAACACTTAATTTATAAGGGGCAAACTATTGTAAATAGATTTTGGCCACAAATTTGGTCACATGATGGTTAAATTCCCTAACATTTCGTCAAATTTCATGGCAACCTCTACTTGCATACTTGGAAGTACGTGACTATAAATATCAAGTGTAATTCCAATTCTTGAATGTCCAAGACGTTCTTGTATTACCTTTGGGTTAATATTCTGTTGAAATAGCATGGTTGCATGCGTATGACGCAAATCATGAAAACGAATAATGGGTACGACATATTTAATATATCTGGAAATACTACATTGCTTCCATCATTGATTCGGTATTTAAAACCTAAATGAGGAAATATTGTATTTGGTGTTTAAAAAATGTATATGGCATTATGTAAAAAAAAGCGATCCTTCGTTATTGAAGAATCGCACCCGTTAACAAGATTTATTATTTTGAAGCTTGTATATTAGTTTTAATAAATTACCAGTCTGAATTTAAATAATTTGCCGATCCTCCTTACTACTTATTACAAATGTCCTACTTTTCATAACTGCCATTAATTCTCCTTTTAGTTTTACGGCTGTTTGTAAAGCTATCGTTTATGTTTAATTTTGCGAAATCTATTTTATAGGATTACATTTGTCACTTTCCGATTGTATACTTATCTACCTCCCGAGGTAAAATAAGTTATCTATTCAACAAGAATCCGGTGGTAAAAATGGAAGTTAATAATGAGGTATCAAATGTTCTGCATCACACTATACAAACCTTAACTGCTATTTTGGGGAAGAGTTCTGATTTTCAAGCAAGAGAAGTTACTTTGACTAGTATAGATAGGAGAGCGGCAGTTCTATTCATCGATGAGATCGTTGATTCGAATTCTATTCAGCGATACGTAATAGAACCTTTATTAACATACAACCTACCGCATTTTAAAACGGATGAAGAACTGCTTGCTTTTATGGAATCAGCTGTCATTCAATCGAAAAATATTACACGCGTGGAAAATATGAAACTTGCTTCAAGTGAGCTGCTTGCAGGCAAAACTCTTGTCATGGTGGAAGGAATCAATACGTTTCTCTCAACCGATACAACCAAATGGAACGCACGGAGCATCGAAAGTCCGAAAGGGCAGCGGGTCGCGAAAGGACCTGATGTCGGTTTTTCCGAAAATAGAAGCACCAACATCTCTCTTGTAAGGAAGATTATTAAAAATCCGAATGTAAGAGTAACCACCAAACAGTATGGAACAAACACCCGTACAGACGTATCGGTCATGTACATAGAAAACATCGTGGATAAGCAAATATTGGAGACAATCTATGAGCGCCTCGAAAACCTGTATTTGGATGCCGTGCTGGAAGCAAATTACATTGAAATGGTTCTGACGAAGGAGTCGAAGTCTTTTTTCCCACTCATGCTCAATACTGATAGACCCGACGTAGTAGCGGGCGAAATGCTGGAAGGAAAAATCGCGATTTTTGTAGACGGTTCTCCATATGTCCTTATCGCTCCTGCGGTTCTCATACAATTTTTCCAAACACCCGAGGATTATTATATAGGGAAAACAGGACCTGTAAATACGCGCCTTCTTCGTTGTTTTCTCTATTTTATAGCTTTGTATATTCCGGGGATGTATGTAGCGTTTGTGACTTTCCATGCAAACTTGTTGCCCGTCAAACTTCTATTGGGGTTTGTATCACAACGAGAATTGGTGCCATTTCCAACCTCGTTTGAAATAACCGTTTTGATCATTGTAATTATAGCAATAAACGAAAGTTCTACCCGGTTACCGCAAAATATTGCTGTTACGGTGTCCATTTTCGGGGGAATCATATTGGGTCAGTCTGCCATTGAATCACAATTAGTCGAACCTGCCAGCTTAGTTGTTGCTTCTGTTTCGTATATTTTAATCAGTGTCATCCCAATTTCCTCACTGCGAACACCGGCAGCAACGATCACCCTTAGTTTTATTAGCGGCGGCGCGGCTCTCGGCTTTTACGGAATCGCCTTATTGTCGCTTGTATTTTTGCTTCATCTTTGTTCCTTGCGCAGCTTTGGTGTGCCCTATTTATCCCCTTTCGCTCCAGTCGTCGCTCATGATTTAAAAGACAGTGCGATTCAATTGTCACAGGAAGAGATGACAAACGATGAGTCTCAATTTATGAAGGAAGAAACGGTGGAAGAGACAGATGAAGCGTAAACATACGAAATCAAATATTACCATTTGTCTGTTAATAGGATTAGTTATCGCTAATATAGTCGGCAAATATGCTCAAGACAACACGTTAAATAAAATTTACATTGTTTCCGCGATTGGGATTGATAAAAGTAAAAAAGGATACATCGCGACAATACAAGTCTATAATCCAGCCGCCAACAGCAAAGAAGGAGCAGCGGAACAAGGTACGTATTCGTACAGTGTTCAAGGTAGAACGCTCCCTGAAGCCATCGACCGTATTCATTATAAATTACCACGGTCAATTTTCTTGGATGATACGGAAGTGGCTATTATAGGGGAATCATTAGTAAAATCCGAAGGAATTTCTTCCATTAATCATTACTTTTTGCGAGAAGCCCATTTCCCTTCCAATATAAGGTATATCATATCGAAGGGAGTCAAACCGGATAGGCTGCTTCAAATCTTTACGCCAGTTCAAAAAATTTCTGGAAGCAGATTTGAAGAAATGCTGAATCAAAGACAGAAGTCCTGGGGGGAACTCTCGAATATGACAGCCGACAAAGTAGCAGGAATGGTAAAACAGAATAGGACGGAACTAACCATCCCTTTTCTCACCTTAAAGGGGCAACTCTCAAGGGGAATGTCGAAAAGCAATATCGAAAAGGCGACGCCGGATGCGATATTAGAGATGGATGGATTAGCCGTTTTTCAGCATCAACGATTATCATACTGGCTTTCTTCATCGGAAAGTACCCTATATGCGTTAACCAGAACTAAAATAGACGATACCACATTGGTAACGAAGTGCCGTAAACAGTCGGGATATGTGACATGGAAAGGCGTTCAAAGCAAACCGGATATTCATTTGCAAAATAAAAAGGGAGTTCCCTCCTTTCTTCTTCAGGTTCAAATAAAAGGTAAATTGTCTGATGTGTCGTGCAATATGGACACTTCTACTGTCCAAGGCATTGACCGATTGGAACATGATGCAGAACATGAACTTCAAAAACAGATTAATCAGCTGATAGCAAAAACGCAAAATAAAAAAACTGATATTGGTGGATTTGGAGAAACTTTGTATCGAAAACAATTGGATCGGTGGAACCAGGTTAAAAATAATTGGGATTCCGTTTATTCAACTATACCGATTAAAACTCAAGTGAAGATTGATCTTTTAGATACTGGTGAAATTTCATCGCAATTAAATTAATACTTTGCATGGAAAGGATTCGATGGGATGATGATCAGATTAGCGCCAATTGAAATATTTTCCTTAATGATCAATTTTTTGCTAGGAAGCGCTATTGTCGTAGGATGGAACTTCGATACGAAACAAGATGTTTGGATCACGATCTTGTTGTCGTTAGGTTTTGGAGTGGGGATTTTTTATTTTTATATCCTGCTTCACTCAATTGGAAAATGGGGTAATTTGATCGAAATTTTAGAACTGGGATTTGGAAAATGGATATCCAAACTACTTGGATTTATTTATTGTCTATACTTTTTATACATTGCAGGAAGAGTGTTAAAAGATTTCTCTCTTTTCGTCGGACAAGTGCTTTTTAACAATATACCCTTTGTGATTATATCTTTCACGCTTCTTCTGGTGGTGTCGTATGGTTGTTTTCTTGGTATCGAAGCTATGGCAAGAAGTTCACTGATTTTATGTGTGTTTACAGGCGTTATTATTTTGATTCTCATGGTTTTCGGATACATATCTCCTTATTTTGAACTCAGCCATTTAACACCCGTATTCAGGACTAGCTGGAAGCATGTACTCTCTTCCGTTTTCCCAACCGGTTTGACCTTTCCGTATGGCGAGCTCATCGTATTTACGATGCTATTTCCGTATGTAAACGATAAAAAATCCTTGCGCAAATACGGTTGGATTTCTTTGTGTACAACAGGATTGCTCCTGCTGCTAGCCGGAGAAATGATACTGGGCTTGTTAAATTCTGAAACAGTCAACATGTATGTATTTCCATTTGTAAAGGCTTTGGAACTGACCAGCGTCTTAGAATTTTTGCCGCACATAGAAACTTTTGCGGTCATCCTCAACCTTATCGGCGGATTTGTTAAAATTTCAATATTTATGTACGGCGGGCTCATGATTCTTGCCCACATGTTTCCGAAGACTAAGCCGAATCGACGAATAATGGTTGCGGCGGTTCTAACTTTTTTATTTACTTTTACATTATCGAAAAACATTATCCAACACTTGTTTATCGGATTAAAAGTTGTTCCGCTTTATCTCCACATCCCACTTCAACTTATCATTCCATTAATCTTGGTTATTTGTTTGCTCATAAAGAAATACATAGTTAAATCATTGTAAAATGAACAATTGCTGAACGAAAAGCCCTTTACGCATCCTAAGATATATAATATGGGTTTTTTAATCTATTTCTTTAGCGTACTTAAGGATTTACAAACGCGTTACCTAACATAGCAACCCATATAAACCCTATCTAAAAAAAATAAACCAGCTAATTAAACTGGTTTTATTTTAGGAGACCTTTACAGAAATGTATTGTGGTCACAATCGGTCACGTATTTAGTTAAAAATCGTTGAAATACATGTTCAAATTAATATTCAAATTGGTCACGGATTGGTCACAGATATCCGCAAAAACAGCTATTTATCCCTATGCTAATCTGAACACGATTCCATGACCGCCTTTTGGATATTCCCATTTAATATTTTGATAAGGACAACCAATGCGGCAGCTTCCGCATTCATGGCAGCCTTCATAGCCTACCTGCATACGGTTACCTTCCCACTTGTAAACTTCTGCAGGGCAAAATACTGTACAAATTTTATCAGGACATTTTGTCATACAAACGTCATGGTTGAGTACGGTCAAATGAGATTTTGTATCACACTTAAACCGAAGAAGATACTGTTTTTCTTCTAAAGTTGTTGTGGACATTATTTCACCGCCTTCCAAGCACGATAAATATCTTGTAATGCTCGAATCGTTCCTCTTTCAGCTGTTACACTTTTCATAATTTCTTTTTGTTTGTCACGTTTCGGCGTTCCATCTACAGTAAAGAATTTACTTGCTGCTTTGTTCATCATCGGTACATAGTCATTAAAATATTGTGGATATTTCTCAAATGTATGAGCAGCGTCTTTGTATTTCTCTAAATCTTTTATGATAAAACTTTTATAAAGAGCTTCTCGGTAACTATTTAAACTTGATTCACTGAAATCATTTCGGCTTTTGGCTTTAACCACAGCCTCTGCAGCCATTTTACCGGATGCCATTGCCATGTTCGAGCCTTCACGATGGATGGCATTTACAAGCTGTGCCGCATCGCCAATTACGATAACACCATTTCCGGCAACTTTTGGAACAGAACGGAATCCACCCTCAGGAATTAGGTGTGCAAGATACTCTGCTGACTCCCCACCAGCAAGCATTGGTTTTACCAATGGATGATTCTTCAGATAGTCCAGAAGATCATATGGTTTCAATTTCGCCTTGATCATGCTCGAAAGTGTAGTTCCTACACCAATATTTAAGCTATCCTTATTTGTATATAGAAACGCTGTTCCTAGATTACCCTTAGTTGAATCACCGAAAATTTCAATCGTACAGCCCTGGTTATCTTCTAAGTTAAAGCGATCATTTATTTTTTCTTTTGGCAAATTGATAACTTCCATAACTGTTAATGCCACTTCGTCAGGACGCTGTTCTTTATGGAATCCCAGCTGCTTTGAAAGCAGTGAATTTACGCCGTCAGCAAGAACCACTACATCTGCATATACTTCCCCATCAGGACGATCTGTTCGGATACCTACTACCTTACCATTCTCTACAATACATTCTTTCACCACGGTTTCATTAATAAGAAGAGCTCCCGCTTCAACTGCTTTTTGGGCAAACCATTGGTCAAATTGCGCCCTTAATACGGTAAAGTTGTTATAGGGTTCAACTCCCCATTCCAGCCCTTTGTAGCCGAATTGCACGACTGATTCTTTATCCATCATCCAAAAACGCTGTTCAATAACAGGTCTTTCGAGCGGTGCTTCCTTCCAAAACTCCGGAATTAAATCTTCCATCTGCTTTCGGTATAAAACACCACCCATTACGTTTTTACTTCCCGGATACTCTCCTCTTTCAATAAGTAAGACATTTAATCCGTTCTTTGCGCATGTGAATGCACATGCCGCACCTGCCGGGCCTGCTCCCACAACAATGACATCAAATTTTTCAGGCATAACTTATTTCACCGCCTTTTTCATTTCGGATCTGTTTAAATTGTTCAATTAGTTTTGGTACGATTTCCATAGCATCTCCTACAATCCCATATGTAGCAACATCAAATATTGGTGCATTCGGATCCTTATTGATGGCGATGATTAAATCGGAATTTTTCATGCCAACGACGTGCTGTATTGCTCCTGATAAGGCGATGGCAAAATAAATCTTTGGAGTGACCGTTTCACCGGTTTGACCAATTTGAAGTTCGTGCGGCAGCCAGCCTGCTTCAACAACATCACGTGTTCCGCCAACACTTGCACCGATGGTCTCTGCAAGGTCATTAAGAATCTGGAAGTTTTGAATATCCCCCATACCTTTTCCACCACAGACAATCACATGGGCATCCGCCAAATTAGCCTTCTTTGTGACATCATTCACAATCTGTAGTACTTTTGTCCGCATTTCTTCTTCTTGCAGTGATATTTTTTCTTCGATAATTTTTCCGGCTCTGCCAGCGTCAGGAGCTAATGCCTTCATTACTTTTGGCCTGACTGTTGCCATCTGCGGACGGTGCTTTTTACAAAGAATCGTTGCCATAATGTTCCCACCGAATGCGGGACGGCTTGCTTCCAGTAATCTATTATCCAGATCCACATCAAGCATGGTTGTATCTGCTGTTAAGCCTGTATTTAAATCGGTAGCAACGGCACTCGCTAAATCTTTTCCGTTTGGTGTTGCCCCGTAAAGGATAATCTCCGGCTTATATTTTTCTGCTAACAGCATAACACCCTTCATATATGATTCTGTCCGATATTGTTTCAAAACCTGATGGTCAATCATGTAGACTTGATCAGCACCATATGAAATGACTTGGCCCGCTAATCCTTTAATTCCAGAGCCAAGTAAAAATCCTGATAACGGGACTTGTAATTTATCTGCAAGTTTCCTTCCTGCACCCAATAATTCTAGTGAAACCCCTTCAATTTTACCGTCATTTTGTTCGATGAATATCCAGACTCCACGGTATTCGTCCAGTTTCATGTAAACGCCTCCCTGCGACAAAAGTTTCGTTATTTTATTTCGCTGATTGGATGGTGAACAGATCTTTTTTCTCCATTAAGACTTCCATGAGCTGTTTTACTTGCTCATTAGAAGAACCTTCGAGTTTTTTGCCGCCTTCGGGTCTTGGAGGAGTAAACATTTTTCCTACAATTGTTGGTGAACCTTTTAGCCCAAGCTGCGCTCGGTCTACATTATCAAGATCACTTACTGCCCAAATAATTGGTTCATATCTAGCTGCTCTGATCATATTTGGCATCGGTGAATACTCAATGTGATTGATTTCCTTTTCAACTGTCAACAGACATGGCATTTCTGCTTGAATTAATTCATATCCGCTGGTTAATTTCCGCTTAATTAAAACAGTTCTTTCATTCAAATTCACTTCAGATACTTCAATTACATTCGTTACAGGGGGAATATCCATCCTTCTTGCAATACCGGGTCCAACCTGGCCTGTATCCCCATCAATGGCATGTTTTCCGCAAATAACCATATCAACCGGAATATCTTTACCAATTCTCTCCAATGCTTTAGATAAGGCATAGCTTGTAGCGAGTGTATCTGCACCGGCAAAAGCTCGGTCAGAAATCAAATACCCTCTATCTGCACCAATTTCAATACTCTTTTTAATAACTGCTGTTGCCTGAGGCGGTCCCATTGACAAAACGGAAATAGTACCGCCTGTTTTTTCTTTAATACTTACGGCAGTTTGAACTGCATGGGCATCGTAAGGATTTAAAATGGCTGGAGCACTGCGGCGGTCTAATGTGTTTGTTTTAGGATTAATTTTAATAATTTTTGTATCGGGTACTTGTTTGACACATACGACAATGTGCATGTAGGACTTTCCCTCCTCCATATAATCTAAGAATGTTGAAAGCGTTTGCCTTCTATGGTTTATAAAATGCTTTTTATTACGGTATTTAAATCGCAACACAAGCATCGTACAAAACAAAGCTTCTTTTTTTGTTTCTTAAATTTTTTTTAGGTGAATCGGACAACCAATCATTGAAATAGATGCAGGTCCTAGTAGCAATAAAAATATGTAAATTCTTCTTGATGTGATAATAAAATTAGGCTATGTTAAAGCTCATTGTTGATTTTGCTCACTATGTTGATTGGAGCGGAAGGCGCGAGACTCCTGCGGGAAAAGCAGGTCAAGGGAGACCCCGCAGGCGCAAAGCGAGGCCACTGAAAAAGTCCAAGATATTTTGCAATAGGTGATTCCCTGAAAAAACCATCCCCACTATTGACTGAAAAATCGATGAAAACCATTTTCCTCTCCCTACTTTGATGGTGAAAAACGCAATTTTTTGGGATTTTAGTTGGCAGGAAATCTCATTATTAGCAGAAAAGGACTTTTTCAGTGGCGTCCGCAAAGCGCCGAGGAGGCTCCCGACCGCCCGCGGAAAGCGAGTGCCTGGAGCGGAAATCAACAGACAAGGCTAACAGAGCCTAAAATTAAAATAGTACTACTATAACTATATGAAATATTGGGATATAAACAATGATAAAAATCACAGTTACTGTCTAAATATGCAGATAAATTCAACGTAGGAAATAAGTGGTGTTTAACTAAAGCTGACTGGGGTTTTTTAACTCTTAAATGGACAATTATTTTTTTCATACTATATAATAAAACTAAAAAACCTGGCTCGTATATTCTGCAGCCAGGTTTTTTTCTTATTGGGTTACTTCTTGTTTTTCGTAAATTGGTACCCAACCCTCGCTCGTAACAAAAATGCGTACAGCTACTACTTTCCGGTCTTCCTCAAGTGTAAAGTAGTGCCTGGTATTTTCAGGAACAGAAATTAAATCGCCCGGGTTTAAATGAACTTCGAAAAACTCGCCATCTATACCTTGAATGACAAAAACCCCGTGCCCGCTTACAATGAACCGGACCTCATCATCTGTATGGTGGTGCTCTTGTTTAAAGTTAGTTAACAGGACATCAAGGTTTGCTGTATTTTCAGATAAAGAGATTACATCTTGTGCTTGGTAGCCTCTTCTTGCAGAAATTTCAGCTATTTCCTTTGCAAAGACATTTAAAATTTCTCCTTTTTCTTCGTCTGATAATAAATATTTTTCGACTAATGAATCCGGAAGCTTGGAAATATCCCAGTTTTCGTAAATTACCTCTTGGGTTTCCAAGAAGCTTGCAACTTCCTCTTTCCCTTGAATTTGCTCATCTCTAATTTGAAATGTAATATAAGCCATTAATACTCATCCCCTCTATTTTAAATTAAACTACTTTAAACAATTGATATGGTTTATGTTCCAAAAGGCGTAATTGATAACGGAATAAGAATTCAGAAGCCTCGAGGATTTTTTTAGCCTCAAAGGCGGTTCTACCCCAAACAGTGATTCCATGATTTCTAATCAAAACGGCACCTGAATCACTTGTCACATGCTCTGAAAAGGCCTGTGACAGCGTCGGAATATGTGCGTAGTTACGAATAATCGGTATCTTTAAAACCGCGTCTTCTTCCCACATATCAAATGCCTTAATTAGCTCCTGACCTTGAAATGTGACCTCGCCATTGTCGCCATAAACTTCAGAAATGACATTATTGTCGATTGTATGGACATGAAGACTGCAGCCGGCATTGGTTTTCCGATAAATTTCAACATGCAGCAAAGTTTCAGCTGAAGGCCTTAAATGATTCTCCTTAACAGGACGGCCGAATTCATCGACAAGTAAAAAGTCATCGTTTGTACGCTTCCGTTTATCCTTTCCACTGGCAGTAACTAAAAATTGCAGTGGATGATCACTTACTTTAATCGCAAGATTACCGCTTGTTCCCATGAACCAATCTCGCTCTGCAAGCTCTTCCTTCACATCAGCCAATTCTTTCCATTTTTCCATTAGCATTTTAGCTCATTCACCTCAATTCTCTTTTTTACCGCTTCAATACAATCATAAAAAGTGCTAAATCCTTGATGAGAAATTCCCCATTCTTCGCATTTTTCTTGAAGCAGATCACGAGCAAGGACAAAATCTGCTTGTTTTGCTGCTTCAAGATCGGTAACAGAGTCACCAATAACAATTTTGAAGTTTTCATCACGATTTTCCAATTTTCGAATGATACTTGGTTTACAGCAGCCACAACCATTTCTGCACAATGAATCACATTCATAGGGCCATAGAATTTTTATTTCGTTTTGAGAAAAATCGGATCTATTGCAAAAGATGCCATCAAATGGTCCATAGTCTTCCAGAATCGGATAAACAAAAAAATCAATTCCACCGCTTACAATATAGAAGGGAATTTTCTCCGAACGAGTAAATTCAACAAATTCTTTAAAACCGGACCGAATCTTTGCGTTTTTAATCGCAAAATTAGTAACCTCTGTTTTTAAATTACTTGGTATTAACGAAAATAATTTTCCAACTCCTTCACTGACGGAAACCTGCTGTGTGAGGATTTGATCCTTTATCATTTCCCACCCTGAAGGAGCAAATTTTTTCATGATGGCGATAATATTGTCACTTTCCGTAATTGTTCCATCAAAATCACAATAAATCACTGGTTTTGTCATTTTACGTTTACCTCGGCACTTCCCCATAATTGAAGTGCTTTATTAAGCTCTGAGTCGCTCTCAGCAGCCTCCGCTAATGTTTTCCCTTGTAAATTGGCTTCAATCGCTTGCCTGAATGCAAGACCTCCGCCACGGGCACCATCAGGATGTCCATGTACACCCCCGCCGGCGTTAATGACAGAATCAATTCCAAAATCACGTATTAATAATGGAACCAAGCCGGGATGAATTCCCGCAGAAGGAACAGGAAACGCCTGTTTAAAGGAATCTTTCCTTGTTAGCTCATTAGCAATCGACAACGCCTTGTCCTTTTCTAAAGCAACTGTTCCATAAGGTGACGGGAAAAGTGACAAATCAGCGCCGGAATACCGAAGGAGCTTTCCGAGCAATAATGAAGATGATATACCATAATGGGACGAAGAGGTTAATGCCCCGCTTACAGCAGGATGTGCCATTAAAGGTATGGCAATTTCATCGTCTTCTCTTAATTCCTGCAAAACATCCAGGCCATATGAAAATACATTGAATAATAGAAGGTCTGCACCAAGCTCCACAGCCTTTCGAGCTTTTTCTTTTAGTTTGGAGGTTCTGCCGGTAAGATTCACAGCATACAACGTTCGATGTCCTGTCTGATTGTAAACTTCTTGGAGGACCTTGTTCCCCTCAACAATTCGGTTTTCAAACGGTGTAAGTTCATTTTCAAAAAGTATTTCATCATCCTTAACAAAATCAACGCCACCGTATGCTTGCTGTTTAAGCTGCTCTACTAGGAATCCTAAATCCTTACCGAGTACTCCTTTAAAAATACTCATTAAAAGCGGTCTGTCATAAACCCCCAGTTTTCTTCGCAGACCGTCAATACCGTATCTTGGTCCAGGGAAACATTTTTTTAATTCCTGATCAAACTGTAAATCAAGCAATTTTATTTTTCCATCCAATGAAAGTTTTCCAAAAACAGTCGTTAGAATCGCGGGTAAATCGGTTGAAAAATTTATGGTAGGGTATGCGATGGTAATAATCGCTTGATTTTCTTTTTCTGAAAGCACTTCGATTGAAACGACTCTTCCTTTATGCTTTCGTAATTGGTTTTGTTCCAGTTCGGGCAAATTGGTCCAAGACCCTACAGTTAATCCTAAAGCAATTTCCTCCGCTTTTTTGTCTGGATTTTTTTCGTCGTGTATAAGATATGTGGCAATTAATTCAGACATTCTTAATCAACTTCCTTTCAAATAAAACATAAAGAAAACTCGCCGACTGGCAAGCCCAAAAGGGCGAAGACAGAGGCGTAGTTGCACTTATGCGTTTTTAGAATTTATGGAATAGTTTCTAAATAGCGAAAAAAACCTCTTCGACAGGAAGAGGTTAGCATTACAAACTAACATCTTCTCATCTTTCAGCCTTTCGCTGCAAGAATTAGCACCGTGCTTAACATTAGGTTAAGTCGGTTGCCGGGCTTCATCGGGCTGGTCCCTCCGCCTGCTCTTGATAAGAAAACATCGTATATATTCACTTTAACAATATATTTAACTTTATTTTGAATTATCCCAAAAAAAGAATATTCCGTCAACTATTTTTTGAAAATTTCTAATGAACTCATTCTTTCGATAGCTTCACTTAACCGTTTCTCAGATGTCAATAAACCCACCCGAACAAAACCTTCTCCGAATTCACCGAAGCCAATTCCCGGTGCAACCATGATATGTGCTTGTTCAAGAAGAATGTCGGCAAATTCCTCAGATGTAAGACCATTAGGAACCTTTAACCATGCAAAAAATGATCCTTTTGGTGCCTTAACATCCCAACCAATCGTACGGAGTCCGTCAATCAAGATGTTTCGTCTCCGTTCATAAAGCTCATTTAATTCCCTAACACAATCCTGTGGTCCTAATAATGCAGCTGCAGCAGCTTCCTGAACAGCTCCAAATATGCTTACATAAAGGTGATCCTGTAACAGCTCAATGGCAGCTATAACACTTTCATTACCTACCGCAAAACCAACACGCCATCCTGCCATATTGTACGTTTTTGATAGAGTATAGATCTCGATTCCAACTTCTTTAGCACCATCAATTTGCAGAAAGCTTAGCGGTTTATTACCGTCAAAACCAATAGCTCCATAGGCAAAATCATGGATAACACACACATCATTTTCCCGTGCAAGCGCGACAGTGTCTTCAAAAAACTCTCTGGTAGCCGTAGCCCCTGTTGGATTATTCGGATAATTGAGGAACATTAATTTTGCTTTAGATAACTCTTCTTGAGAAAGTTCATTATAATCCGGTAAGAATTCTTTTTCTTCTTTTAGCGGCATTGTAACCATTTCAGCTTTAGCAAGCGCAACCCCGGACCAATAATCGGGATAGCCCGGGTCTGGAACAAGGATCGTGTCGCCAGGGTTCAATAGGCATTGAGGAATTTCCACTAACCCGGCTTTTCCTCCAAACAAAATCGCTACTTCTTTATCAGGATTAATGGATACCCCATACTCACGAAGATAAAAATCCTCAACAGCCTTTTTTAAATAGGGGTACCCTTGAAATGGCGAATATTTATGATTTACCGGATTTAATGCGGCATCTTGCAGCTTTGCAACAATATGATTGGGAGTAGGCTGATCCGGATTGCCTTGACCCAAATTAATTACATCATGTCCTTGCTCAATAAATTGCCCTACTTTTTTAACAAGTGAAGCAAAAAATTGCTTCGGAAGACTGTTTAATAATTCTGAGGGTGGAAATTGCTTCATCGTTCTCACCTGCTTATGGATTTCATTTTAGTATTGAAATTCTAATCACAAATGATATAACTTTTATATCAGCATGTAAAGTAAAAATTCCGAATTTCCAAATGGGGTGAAAATTCTTGAAATTAAAAATTTCCTGTCTGCAATTGGATATTGCCTTTGGCGATCCTTCTGTAAACTATCAATCAATTGAAAAGCTAATTCAAAAAGTAAGCAGTGATAATCCTGACATTATTGTTCTACCCGAGTTGTGGACTACCGGGTATGACTTAACACGACTTGACGCAATTGCTGACAAAAACGCTGCTAAAACGATAGATTTCCTTAAACAAGCAGCTCAAAAATATCAGGTTCATTTTGTCGGGGGATCCGTAGCAAATCGAGGAGAAACGGGTGTAAAAAACACCCTGCTGATTATAAACAAAAATGGAAAGCTCGTTCACCAATATAGTAAACTTCATCTTTTTAAACTTATGGATGAGCATTTGTATCTGGAACCGGGTACAGAAAAAGGGCTATTTGAACTGGAAGAACGACGGTTTGCAGGAGTCATTTGCTATGATATAAGATTTCCTGAATGGATCCGATCCCATACTGTACAAGGGGCGGAAGCATTATTTGTAGTTGCTGAATGGCCAGCCCCCCGTCTTTCCCACTGGCGGGCATTACTGATTGCCAGGGCAATTGAAAATCAGTGTTTTGTTATCGCTTGTAATCGCTCAGGTCATGACCCTAATAACCAATTTGCCGGGCACTCCATGATTATAGACCCATGGGGTGAAGTGGTTGCAGAAGCCGGCGAAAGCGAGGAAATCCTAACAGCAGAGATAGATTTAGATCATGTAAAGGAAATTCGACAACAGATCCCAATCTTTGAGGATCGAAAACCGGAATACTATAAATAATTTTCAAAAAATATTGACAAAATTAATAATCTGCTGATATCATTTTCAGCAGATTAAATACATTGAAATATATTTTTTCTCTTATCATGAGCTGGCTGAGGGATTTGGCCCTTTGAAGCCCAGCAACCGACCATAATACCATTGCGAAATGGGGCGCAGTAAATAGCGCCGGGGGGTTCCCCTTTAAGGCACGGTGCTAATTCCAACAGAAAGTTATCCTTTCTGAGAGATAAGAGGTGCGAAGTATTATTGTCTTCGGAGCCTCTTTCAGATGAGAAAGAGGCTTTGTTGTGTTGAAAATACGACAAAGCCTCCAAAAATTAGGAGGAAGTTAATATGAGTCTACTAAAACAAGAATTTTACCAGCCATTGACTGAAGCTACTGCTATACAGCTGGCAACTGAATTAAACCTATTTGATAAACATGCAAATTTATCCTGCAGAGAAATTGGCGATGGAAATCTCAACCTGGTTTTTCATATTGTGGATCAAAACAAAAGAAAAAGCATTATTATTAAGCAAGCACTTCCTTATGCAAAAGTCGTCGGGGAAAGCTGGCCATTAACAGTTAAAAGAGCGAAAATTGAAGCAGATGCTTTAAAGGTATTTGGGCATATTGCTTCTGAATACGTTCCAATCGTTTATTACACTGACGATTTGCTAGCGGTTACCGTTATGGAAGACCTCTCCCATCTTACCATTGCAAGAAGAGGCTTCATCAACGGAAATACCTATCCGTTAATTGCAAAACATCTTGGTGTGTATCTGGCTAAGACATTATTCTACACATCAGATTATGCTCTTGGCCCGTCTGAAAAAAAAGAACAGGTTCAAAAGTTTATCAACCCTGAGCTTTGCAAAATTACCGAAGACCTTATTTTCACAGATCCATATTTCAATGCTGAAACGAACGATTTTGAATCTGGTTTACAGAAAGATGTTGAAGCTATTTGGAATGATGATGAACTGAAATTTCATGTTTCTGTATTGAAAAAAAGCTTTTTAACCGAAACTGAAGTGCTCCTACACGGTGATCTGCATACAGGAAGTATTTTTGCGGATGAATCGGGAACAAAAGTAATTGATCCCGAATTTGCCTTCTACGGCCCTGCCGGTTTTGATATCGGTCAAGTAGTAGCGAATCTACTTTTTCAAGTGATCGTAAACAATGTAAACCGTGACATTTTTCTATATCATATTGAAACAGTATGGAAGGTTTTTGAAGGACAGTTTATTCAGCTCTGGGAAACAGAAAACAAAGAAGAACTTTCGAAATCTAAGAAATTTCTTTCTCATTTATTAACAAAATATTTTGAAGATTCCCTTGGCTTTGCAGGCTGTGAGTTGATTAGAAGAACTGTCGGGCTGGCACATGTAGCTGATTTGGATAGCATCGAGAATGAAGGAATTCGTTTAAATGCGAAACGTAAAGCATTAGAACTGGGGAAAATCCTTATTAAACAACGAAATGAAATAGCTAACCTTACATCGTTCCTCTCCACAATTAGAGAAGTACTTTAAACGTTTAATGTATAAGTCTTTTTCCAAGGCTCTTTTCGTAAACTTTGTTGCTTTTGAAGCTTAATAAAGTTCATTTACTAAGTTTCTAGGCAATTTTCGCAAATGTTCTTACGAAAAGATGACACGAAGCTTCTAATTGTACCGGTTGATAAACTTATACGAAAAACAACAATCTATGCGAAAATAGCCTTTTCCAACCATAAAAAACGCAAAGCGTGAAATCCCGCTTTGCGTTTTAAATTATAACATTGGATTTTCATCTTTAGCTTTAAGTCGCTGCCACCTTTTTTCTACTTCCGCTTCAAACTCTTCTAACAATGGTTTGTTTTCATCTTTTAGGAGGTGTTTGGTTTTCCCCATATACGTTAACCAATCGCTTAAAGGAATACGCTTGTTTTTCTCTTCCGGATTATAAGTAATCGTTGTAATCCCTTGTTCCACTTCATAAAGCGGGAAGAAGCAAGAATTTACTGCTGCTTCAACGATAGTTGTACCGTAACGGTCATCAGATTTCCAGTTTAATGGACAGGTAATTAAGATTTTTCCATAAACGGTTCCTACATTTTGCGCATACCACTGTGCTTTAGCACCTTTTTTAATCAAATCTTGTGGAAAGGCCTCCGAACCTGTAAATACATAAGGAATATTCGTTGCAGCCATGATTTGAGCTGTATCCTTATGATGGAATGCTTTTCCGCGTTGTTTTTTACCTACACCCGATGTGCTAGTCATATGACCGATTGGTGTTGAATAAGACATTTGCGAACCGGTATTCATGTAACCTTCATTATCATATTCAAGCATGATCAACTTATGTCCACGAAGGGCAGTTCCAATTGCTGAGCCCATACCGATGTCCATACCGCCATCACCTGTAATCATGACAAACGTTGCATCCTCAGAAACTTGAATTTCACCACGTCGTTTTAATTCCATGAATGCCTCGACTGTACCTGATAATGTAGCTGCACCGTTCTGGAACAGGTTGTGCATCATCGTTTGCTTATGTGAAGTGTTTGGATAGGACGTGGTTGTTACATATGCACAGCCTGTTTGGAATAGAGTAACAATATCTCCTTCAATTCCTTTAAAGAATAATTCAAGTCCTGCAAAAATTCCGCATCCAGGACATGCACCGTGCCCTGATGCAATACGTTTCGGTTTTGAAGTCAGCGCACGAAGCGGTGGAATTTTCACCTTTAATTTATTGGTTTCTTCATCCATTTTCACATCAATTAAACCTGACTTAAATACATCTCCATGCTGTGGTAATATGACAGGTTTAAGGATTTTTTCCGGGTTACCGGGAACATGACCATAGTAATCAAATGGCTTTTCAGCGTAGCCTTTTTCCATTGCATCAATCGCCATTTCAAAGAAGCTTTGTGCATCACTTGCATAGAAATCTTTTCCGCCAAGGCCAAATACACGGCTTAATACGATTGTTTGATTCCCGCGGTCATCCTGCAGGGCAGATTTCACTTCATGGGTTAAATTTGGACCATTTGCACCATAGGAATCCGCACGTTCTCCAACTAATAATGCTTTAACATTTTTAAGTGCCTCGCGTATTTTATCCGCCGGGAATGGACGGATAATATTAGGACTGATAACACCGGCTTTGATCCCTTTTTCACGGAGCTGATCGACAACATCTTTAGCAGATTCGGCTGCAGAGTTTAATAGGAATAAAGCTACTTCAGCATCTTCCATTTTATATAAATCGAGAACCGGATATTCTCTTCCGGAAATCTTCGCATATTCCGCTGCAACTTCTCTGAAGACCTCACCGGCATTATACATCGCTTCAGATTGCTGAAAATGGTTGTTATGGAAATCATCTCCACTCATATGAGCACCGATGGTAACCGGTTTTTTCGGATCTCTTGCAAAATTATAATCAGTTGGACATTCTCCAACAAATTGCTGAACAACGTTACGGTCCTTGAAGAATTCTACTCTCCGTTTTTGATGTGAGGTAAAGAACCCATCATAGGCAACAATAACCGGTAAGCGAACTTTTGAGTGTTCAGCAATTTTAAGTGCCATGATGTTCATATCATACACAGCTTGAGGAGTTTTAGCTGTTAAAATAACCCAGCCAGTATTCAATGCATAATAAAGATCGGAATGGTCTCCCCTGATATCAAGTGGGCCACTAACCGCACGAGTAACGAGATTCATGACCATTGGGAAACGTGTTCCTGATTGAACAGGAAGCTGTTCAATCATATATAATAAACCATTGGCACTCGTTGCATTAAACACACGTGCACCCGTTGCAGCTGCACCATAGCAAATACCGGCTGAACCGTGCTCGCCATCTGCAGGAATAAGCTTAATATCATGTTCGCCGCGTGTTTTCATTTGATCTAAAAATTGTGCTACTTCTGTTGAAGGTGTAATTGGGAAATATCCCATGATATGATAATTTATTTGTGCTGCAGCCATGGCAGCCATTTCATTTCCGGACTCAAAGGTAGAAATCTGTTCGGCTATGCTTTGGGCTGTTAATTTTTCTTCTAAAATTGACATTAGAAACTACCTCCTGCTATATAAGGAAAGTTTTGCTTCACACGGTTTTCATCAGCATAACCAATCATTTCGCGAAGATCACCAAGTGCATCGGTTGGACATGCTTCCACACATTTTAAGCAGCCTTTGCAATATTGGTAATCAATACCTTTAAGAAACATCTGTTTTCTGCCGCGCTTATCTTCTCCTTCTTCCCAAACAAAACAAAAATCCGGACAAACGTTATCGCACGCTGCACAGTGAATACATTTTTCTTGTTGGTACTCAGGCAGGAATCCTTGTCTAGAACCGCTTAAATCTTTTAAGATACTATTCGCTTGGGCAGTCATGACTCCACCTATTTCCTGAGTCAAAAACCCGAGCTGTGGCAGTGGCCGTGTGAAACTTTTACCTTCAGCACCAACAGGTACTTCATAGGTTTTAAATTGGACTTCATTATATCCGCGATCAAATGTACGAATATTTGGTTCAACCAGATGTGGATATTTCTTTGTAAAAGTTTTTCGGATAACATCTCTCATTGACTCAGGATCGAGAAATTCACAAATTCGATATAACGCACCAAGCATTGCTGTATTTACTTTTGTTTTTTCCTCAACAGCGATCGTTAAGGCATCAACAATCGCAAGCGTACCATATTCTAATTGTAAATCTTTTTTCACATCATCAAAATCTCTCGAAGTATTTACCAAAACGATACCATCTGCATTCAATCCGCTTACAACATCGACTGTTCTGTATAGTGCTTCATGGAAAACGCCTACAATATGCGGTTGTTCAATAGGACTATGATCTCTAATTTCCACCTTCGGTTCACAAAAACGGATGAAGCTTTTTACAGGTGATCCTTTTTTTTCAGAGCCATAGGATGAAAAATTAGATCCTTTTAGTCCGAGGCTTAAAACTCCAGCTTCCGCCAACATCTTTCCGGCAAGGTTAGCACCCAGCCCCCCAATTGATTCTAAACGGATTTCAAAAAATCCCAGTTCATTTTTCTTTGGTAAGATTGACATATTCTCCCTCCCAATATAAGAAAGGTGTAAACACCTTCTAAAAAAACATAAAAAAATAACTTCCCCAAAGTTATTGTAGGGCAACCATTTTTATAATGCTGTGATAAAAGTCAAACATAGAGAAAAAAATTTTATAACACATTATTTTTTTCTAAAAAATCCTTTATTTTATATAGCTTTTTTACGCTTCCTTAATTATATAACAGCAAAAAATCTGTAATAAAACAGTTAGTTTTCTCCTCCCAAAAATAAAGATCTGCCTCCAAAAAAGAGGCAGACCTTTTACAAATCATTTATAACAATATAAGATGCTTTAACAGGGCCGTGTACACCAACAACCAGGTTTAGCTCAATATCTGCTGAATTACTGGGTCCGGTTATAAAGTTAATGCAGGATGCAACCTGCCCGGTCTTTTGATGAATTTCCCGCATTTTTTTTGCGGCTTGAGTAATCCTCGGAACTAGTGTGCTTTTGGGAATAAGCACTATTGAAGTTGCAGGCAAAAAGCTTACCGTTCTTCCTTTATTTTCATCACTAAAAAGGACAACCGTTCCGGACTCAGCAAGGGTAATTTCACTAATGGTTAGCCCTACATTTGCCTGTTCAGCTTTACGAATGTTTTGTTCTCCTAATGTGAAATCCCACTCATAAACTTCAATATTTTGATCCGGCCACTCTTTTTTCATTAGGTAATCGAGGCCCCATTGGGAAAAACGCTCATCCTTCCACGTAACAACCGGGCCGCCGCCATAGTTTGCAACTATATCGCTTAGGATTGCGGGTAATTCTTTACTGTCTGTAATATAGAGGTTTGTATGGATCTTCCTACATTGTTCTTTCAATACTTCCAACAATTCGTCCTGTGAAGCATCTTTTAACACTTCAAATTGAGGTTGAAATTTCCAGCTTGGCCGTTCAACGGGAGAGGAAATACGCGGGCGGTTAAGACGGCTGGCAATTTGATTTAAAAATTTATCCCGATTTTGAATCGTACCTACCATGATTATTTGCCTCCTTTTTCACGGTTGTTAAACCAATCCCTGAATCTCTCTTTATTCGGAGCCGGAAAATCACGGATATCTGTCCATGCTTTTAAAGGTCCCGGCCCTTTGGAAATCTTGTCCCCTACAGTGAATGGGTTCATAGCTGTTGGTGCAATTTTTGAACCTAATTTATATAGAGCAGGAGAAGCAGCACCTAAGCCAAAAGCCTTCATTGCCAGTTTTTCAGAAATTGGTGCTTTGCCTTCTTTTTCAACAATGATCTCACGATGTTTATGAAGTAGGTTATGTAACGGTATTTTTACCGGACAAACCTCTGTGCAAGCACCACAAAGTGTAGAAGCATAGGGCAGTTCTTTATATTCGTTATACCCGCCTAATAATGGTGATAATACCGCTCCAATCGGTCCGGAATAAATGGAACCATAAGAATGTCCGCCAACATGACGATACACCGGGCAGGCATTTATACAAGCCGCACAACGGATACATTGCAAAACGGATTGAAATTCTCCGCCAAGAATATTAGATCTCCCATTATCGACAATCACAAGATGGAATTCCTCCGGACCATCAATATCCAATTCCTCACGTGGTCCTGTTAATACGGTAATATAGCTAGTTAACTTTTGTCCGACAGCACTTCTTGTTAATAAGCTGACCAGGACTTCCATTTCTTCAAAGGTAGGAACAAGTCTTTCCATTCCCATAACCGTAATTTGCGTTTTTGGAAGTGCGGTTACTAAATCTGCATTTCCCTCGTTTGTAACTAAACTAAAAGACCCTGTTTCAGCAACAGCAAAGTTACACCCCGTAATCCCAATATCAGCAGTGAGGTATGACTTGCGAAGCGTTTCACGGGCATGCCAGGCCAGCTCCTCAGGTTTTGATGTTTTGGTATACCCAATTTTCTCTGTAAAAACATCATGAATTTGCTCTTTATTTTTATGAAGCGCGGGAACAACGATATGCGATGGCGGATCATGGTCATCAATTTGAAGAATGTATTCACCAAGGTCCGTTTCAATGACTTCACACCCTTCTTTCTCCAACATGGCATTTAAGCTGATTTCCTCGGTAACCATTGATTTAGATTTTACAATTTTCTTTGCATTTTTCTTTTGTACCACTCCACGTATATAATCGTTTGCTTCCTCCTTGGTTTGAGCAAAAAATACATGCCCACCCCGTTTAGCAACATTCTCACTTAATTGCTCCAAATAATAATCCAAATGCTGCAGTACATGCTGCCGTATTTCTTCCCCATGTGCACGCCAGTCTTCCCAGTTTCCTAATTCTTCAGTTGCGATTCGCCTTTTCATACTCATTCCGTCCTGTGCACCGGCAACGGCACCGCGCATAAAGCCATCATGAATTCCTTTATCAACACGTACTTTAAATTTATCCGTGCCAATCTTCATTGACATACGACTATTCCTCCACCCTTTAAAAATATAATTTAAGAACCGGTTATTCCTCTAATTCTAGTAATTAGCTAACGGAGACAACGTATCTATTTTTTTTATCAACGGCTGTTTAAAACTTCTGCAATATGCATCACTTTGATCGGCTTTCCTTTTCTTTCGATTCGCCCGCCGATATTCATTAAGCAGGCTGCATCTGCACCAATTAAGTAGTCCGCACCTGTTTCTTCAACGTGACGCACTTTTTCATCAACCATTTGCTCCGAGATTTGCGCCATTTTGACTGAAAAAGTTCCACCGAATCCACAGCATTGATCCTTCCCCGGTAATTCAGTAAACTTTAGCCCTTGTACATTTTCCAACAAAGTCACCGGAGCTTTTTTAACCCCTAACAATCTCGTCATATGGCAGGATGTATGGTAAGTAACAGTTCCTTCAAATCGGGCACCGACATCCTCTACTTTTAGGACATCCACAATGAATTGTGTAAGCTCAAATGTTTTTTCTGCCAGTTTTTTTGCTTTAGATTCCCATACAGGGTCTCCTTTAAAAATATGAGGATATTCATGAAACATATATGCACAAGAACCCGATGGAGACACAACATATTCCGCATCACTAAACGTCTCAATCATTCGTTTCATCGCTTCTTTTGACTCTTTCACATAGCCGCTGTTATATGCAGGCTGTCCGCAACAAACCTGGGATTCCGGAAAATCGATTTCGCATCCAAGTCTTTCAAGTAATTCCACAGTTGCTTTACCTACATTGCTTTGAAACATATCCACTATACAAGTTGCAAAAAGAGTAACCTTCATATTTCTCTCCCTCTCTTATTAATCTCTCAATTATCTCATTTTACCTCATATCTGGTTAACAGGTCATCTGATGATTGGTGTAAAATTAGTTACCTATTTTTAATATCTCAATATTACAATAAAACCCCTCAGAATAGAAAGGGCTTTCATAAAAAACATTTTATTTCTAAGTTAAATAGAAAAACTACGGTTCCCATGAATTTTAGACCACAGTTTTTCTTCTATCTTAGTTATTTAGCTAAATTGGTATGTTGAAAATACTTTTTTAAGATTGACTCTACATTTTCGAGGTGAACAAGCATAAAATTCCTTGCTTTTTCTTCGTCCTCATCCTTTATTGCTTGATAAATAGCCATATGCTCATCATAAAGACGTTCTAATGTTGTCTGTTTTGAAAAAAGCCAAACCTTCCTCGTTTCTCTCATTGTTTCTCCCATTAAACCGGAAACATGATTCATTAAGCTCATCAAAAGCTGGTTTTGTGCCGCTTCAGCTATGGCTAAATGGAATTGTAAATCTGCTTTTTCCCCTAACTCTTCATCACCGTGTGCTCTCTTCATCTCTTCAAGAGCACTCTCCATCAATGCTAGATGCTGATTCGTTCTCTTTTTCGCTGCTACTGTTGCAGTACCGCATTCAATAATCTTACGAACCTCTAAAAGTTGGGCTATATCATCTTTATTCATTAAGATTGCCGTTGATAATGGAAAGGTAATTTGCTCTGATTCAAATTCTTTTATATAGGTACCTTCCCCTTGCTTCATATCAATAAGTCCAATCGCCCGTAATGAAGTTAAAGCTTCACGGATCGCCGAACGGCCAACTTGAAAGTTTTCAGCAAGTTGTTGAACAGAATCAAGTTTATCACCAGGCTTTAACTGACCGGACCGAATCATTTCATAGATAGCTTCAGCTACCTCTTCATAGATTTTCTTCGGTTTAATTTTTTTATATTCCATCTTTCCAGCCCCTAACAAACATATCGTCCATTTTGACGCACCTTTATTATACATTTTTCTGCAAGATGTGCATCAAAACTTTACTTTATTCTATAAAAAACATCTTTTTACTATATTAAACATGAAAACCAAAAAAATCTCAAAAAAACAAAGGGGCGTCCTGCATGAAGGCACATTCTATTGTTTGATACCTATTCTATTTGCCTAGAATAGGTTATAATGAAATATTGTTTTCCATTTTATTTTAAGGAGATTTTTTAATGAACGTCATTTGTTCCACCCTGAACGCCAAGTACATTCATACTAACTTGGCTATTCGCTATTTAAGGGCATATGCTTTCCCTGAATTTACAATACAAATTAAAGAATATACAATTAAAGACCCCGTCATGAACATTGTCACGGATCTCTATCAACAAAGGCCCACCGTTATTGGCTTCAGTTGTTACATTTGGAATATCGAGGAAACCATTAAGGTTGTTAATATGATAAAGAAAATTGACCCGGCGATCTTAATTGTATTAGGGGGACCTGAGGTTACTTATGATACAGCTGAATGGATGGAAAAAATTGTGAATGTCGATTTTATTGTCATTGGTGAAGGTGAACAAACATTTAAGCAGTTGCTTACCGAAGTCGAATCAACCAATAATTATAGGAATGTACCTGGTTTAGCTTATCGGAATAATGGCAAAGTAATGATTACACCCCAAATAAATAAGCTTGATTTAAAGGATCTTCCTTCACCCTACCGCTTTCCTGAGGATCTTCCACATTTGGGTAAACGTGTCACTTATATTGAAACAAGCCGTGGCTGCCCTTTTAGCTGCCAATTTTGCCTGTCGTCAATTGAAGTTGGGGTCCGTTATTTTGACAGAGAGAAAATTAAAGAAGATATTCGTTATTTAATGACCTCAGGTGCTAAAACAATCAAGTTTGTGGACAGGACATTTAATATCAGCCGAAGTTATGCAATGGAAATGTTTCGCTTCCTAATTGATGAACATTTACCCGGTACCGTCTTTCAATTTGAAATCACTGCAGATATTATGCGACCCGAGGTAATTGAATTCTTAAATCAAGAAGCGCCAAAAGGACTATTCCGTTTTGAAATCGGGGTACAATCCACCAACGATTACACGAACGAGTTGGTTATGCGGAAACAAAATTTCGCAAAACTAACAAGAACTGTCACATTGGTAAAAGAAGGAAGAAAGATAGACCAGCATCTCGATTTAATTGCGGGGCTACCTGAAGAAGATTACTCATCTTTTAGAAAAACATTCAATGATGTGTTTGAACTCCGCCCTGAGGAATTGCAATTAGGATTTTTAAAAATGCTGCGTGGAACCGGTGTACGTCTTCGTGCTGCAGATCATCAATATATTTTTATGGATCATTCACCATATGAAATTTTAGGGAATAATGTTCTCTCCTTTAATGATATTGTCAAAATCAAGCAGGTAGAAGATGTATTAGAAAAATACTGGAATGATCATCGAATGGATCAAACGGTCGAATATTTAGTTTCGAATGTATTTGCCTCTCCATTTGATTTTTTCCAACAATTCGGCTCTTACTGGGACGAGCAAGGTTGGTCAAGAATAGGTCATCAGCTAGAAGATTTATACCGCAGGCTGTATTCCTTTCTCAAAAAACAAACAGTCAAAGACATGGATTTCATTATTGGATTGATGAAATACGATTATTTAAGGAATCATAAATACAAGCCGAGGAAGCCTTGGTGGGAAGTAAGCTTTGATAAAGAAAAACGAGTCCAATTATACAAGCGAATCACTGAAAATCCTTTATTGTTAGGAAAGTCATTTATGGAACTTGGCCTTGATGAAAAAGATCTATTTAAACATACAATGCTTGAAGAGCTTACATTTGACCTTACAAAATATTTAAAATCAGGTAAGATTGAAAAACAACCTTCCTGCTTGTTAGCCTATTTTGATCCAAAAAATGAACAAACACTTATTTTTTCATTTAATATCATGTAGAAAGCCAGCTATAATCGCCGGCTTTCTTTTTTACTTTTATCTATTTTCTTTTTCCCTTGTGATGTTAATGGGAGGTCGTAAAGTTTTATTCCATTCACATCTCCAAATTCGATGCTAAATTCCTCATTAGGGATAAGTGAGGTCGATTTACGGCGGTGTTCCATTAACCTCTTCCTTTTTTTCCTAATTTCGAATTGCGGTTTGCTCCCCTTATAGCATTATTATTATCGGTAAATTCCGCTGAGAATTCACTTTCCTGTATATTTTTATCTGGGGTTTTAGAATACTTTTTAACTGCATCAAATTCTGCTTTACGTTTTGCCATCATCTATTCCTCCCTTAAATTATCTTACTCACCTATTTTTCAACAAAATCCCTTTAATCATTCGTTTCCTTATTTTTCTTAAAATAAATTTGCTTAGCAGGTAGAAAATAAAGAAAAACAGGAGTGAATCAATATGGATAATAGTAACCAAAAGCAAGAATCGATAAGTGTAAACGAAACCTTACCACATCAAATAAATACACCTAGCTTTAAAGGTACAGGTATAAAAATTGAGCCTCCATTTGTCAATAAACACGGTGTGACGATTGGTGACAGCTTTTATGCCTCTTCAAATTCTCCATTAGAAAAATGGTCGGATGAAACCGACCCGGCGATCATGTCCGGAGATGAGTGGGTTCATCCGACAAATGATATTGGTTGGAATACTACTGAAAACCGCGAGTTGCTTGAAAGTAAAAGAAAACCTCAAGCTACTCCTTTTATGCATCCGACAAAAGATGTCGGTCAAGGAAGTGATTAAACCGGGAATATTACCCGGTTTTTCTGTGATCAAAAATCCTTCATAGCCCGATAAAAGCAGTTCTTATATAATAAGAGCAGAGAGTAATCGGAGGTGGAATCATGTTACTGCCTGAGCTTGCTGAAAAGATTGTGAAGGAAGTTAGAAAATTAATCGATGAGGATATTATCGTGGTTAATACAGACGGCAATATTATCGCAAGTACTGACAACTCAAGAGTGGGGACCTTCCACGAAGGAGCATTGATTGCCTCACGCAATAAGAAAAAGCTTATTTTCACTCAAGATGATCAAAAGAAATTGGTCGGGGTTAAAGCCGGCATAAATTTTCCGATATTTTTTCAAAATGATGTCATTGGGGTAATCGGAATAACCGGAGAACCCGGTAAGGTAACGATGTTTGGTGAAATTATCCGTAAAATGACGGAACTGCTTATTAGTGAAAATTATTATTTTGAACAGTTTGATTGGCATTCCCGTGCACTTGAATCATTTGTGATGGACTGGATTCAATCTAAAGAATGGGACAGTTCTTTTTATAATAGAGCCGAGCTATTATCCATTAACCTGGATGTTCCTCGGACTGTAGCGATAATTGAGTTTTTAGGTTTAAATTCTCCGCTTTCAAGAGATATTTGGTCTTCTATTCTCAATTGGTTTCATCAAAATAATAAAGAAGTTGCTGTCCGTACAGGAAATGAAAGAATTGTTCTCCTCTTAGATTGCTCAAGCGATTCTTCCCGGCTTAAAATTGAAAAAAGACTAAACCATTTTATTCAGTTTATAAACAAAAATTTTGGCATCCAAACCTTTACAGGAGTAGGTCAACTGGCAAATTCGGGCGAAGTTCGAAACTCCTTTCGACAGGCAGAAAGAGCGTTAAAAATTGCAAACCGGAAAATAAATTTAATCTTTGATGAAGACTTAACGCTTGAAATGGTAATTAGCGAACTCAGTCCAAAAACAAAGGCGGAATTTATTAACCGCACCATTGGCTCGATATTATCTGAACATGAGCTTTTAGAAACAATAAAAGAATTATTTATGCAAAATTATTCGTTAAAAAATACTTCCAAAAAATTACATATTCACATCAACACATTACATTACCGGTTGAAAAAAACGGAAGGATTAACAAATTTGAATCCAAATAACATACGAGATTTATTAACTCTTTATATGTCCATCCTCTTTTTGGATGAACAAACAAAAATATTCCATTAATTCTCCGATTTTTCATATGTTTATCCATAGCAGGCGAAAGCCTGTTTTTTTATACTTTAAGTAGGTATTTATATTATTAAAAGATCGGAAGCGCATACATAAAATAGGGGGAAACGAAATGATTTCCATTTTAGTAAAGGAAAAAATAGTCTCGATTGTTTCAAAGGAAAATTTTGAGGACTCCAAAATAGAAAGACTATCCTATTCCTACGATTCAACTCCAATCCTTCAGTCGATGCCTGATGCAGTTGTCAGTCCAAGAAATACGAAGGAAGTCTCTGAAGTAGTAAAAGTTTGTAATGAATTTAAGGTTCCGGTTGTTCCACGCGGTTCCGGTACGAATCTTTGTGGCGGAACCTGTCCAACTGAAGGTGGAATTGTCCTGCTCTTCAAGCATATGGGCAAAATCCTTGAAATCGATGAGGAAAACTTAACGATTACTGTTCAACCGGGAGTTATTACCCTTGAAATAGCGAATGCAGTTGAAGAAAAGGGACTTTTCTATCCACCGGACCCCGGTTCAATGAAAATATCGACCATTGGTGGAAACATTAATGAAAATTCAGGAGGTTTACGAGGGCTTAAATATGGAGTTACGCGAGATTATGTCATCGGTTTGGAAGTGGTCCTGCCAAACGGTGATATCCTTCGAACCGGTGGAAAACTGGCTAAAGATGTTGCAGGTTATGACTTAACACGTCTAATGGTCGGATCGGAAGGAACACTTGGAATCATAACCGAAGCAACCCTAAAGCTAATTCCGATGCCGGAAACAAAAAAAACAATGCTTGCCATGTATCAAGACCTTGAAGCGGCAGCTAAATCGGTCTCAAAAATTATAGCCAATAAAATTATTCCCATAACACTTGAGTTTCTTGACCAACCAACGTTAAAAGCAGTTGAAGATTATGCACAAATTGGATTACCTACCGATGCAAAGGCTGTACTGTTAATTGAACAGGATGGGGCAATTGAAGTTGTCAATCGTGATTTAGAAAAGATAATGGAAGTTTGCAAGCAAGAAGGTGCTGTTTCAGTTCAAGTGGCGCAATCTGAAAAAGAAGCAGAAAAGCTAACAACAGCTAGACGTACTGCACTTTCCGCCCTTGCTCGACTTAAACCCACTACCATCCTAGAGGATGTTACCGTGCCAAGGTCGGAAATCGCCAAAATGGTCAATGCAATTAATGAAATTGCAGATAAATATAAGCTTGATATTTGTACATTTGGCCATGCCAGAGACGGAAATCTCCATCCAACCTGTCCAACCGATTCGAGAAATCATGAAGAATTGGAACGCGTTGAGATGGCATTTGCCGAAATATTTGAAAAGGCAGTTGAATTTGGCGGTACCATTACGGGCGAACATGGTGTCGGAGTAATGAAAGCACCTTACCTGGATCTAAAGCTAGGAAAAGAAGGAATTGAGGTCATGAAGGCAATTAAACAAGCATTAGATCCAAATAATATTATGAATCCAGGCAAGATATTTGCAAAAGACAGCAGGAAACGTGTGGTGGTAACAAAATGACATCAGTGAAAGAGCAAAAAATCATCCAAGAACAATTTAAAGCAAGAATGAATGAAGATGAATTATTAAATTGCATGCGCTGCGGTTTTTGTTTGCCAACCTGCCCCACTTATATCGAATCAGGCTACAAGGAATCCCATGCTCCAAGAGGAAGAATAGCCTTGATAAAGGCTGTTGTCGATGGATTAATTGAACCTGATGAAGATTTTGAACGCTCACTTGAGCTTTGTCTGGGCTGCCGGGCCTGCGAACCTGTTTGCCCATCAGGTGTTAAATATGGACATTTACTTGAGGAAGCTAGAGACATTATCAATCAAAATAAGAAATTTTCTTTAACGACACAACTAATTAGGAAAACTGTTTTTCAAGGACTTTTTCCTCACCCTAACCGTATGAGAAATCTTACAGGATTAATAGGATTTTATCAACGTTCAGGCATTCAATCCATTGCAAGAAAGATTGGTTTTTTTGGTCTATTACCTGAGCATTTAGCTACAATGGAAAAAGTGCTGCCTAAAGTGCCAACAATGAAAGAAATGAAAAACCGGCCTGAATATTTACCTTCAATTGGAACTCAGCGCCATCGAGTTGGCTTTTTTAGCGGCTGTCTAATGGATACTATGTTTTTACAAACAAATGATGCAACAATGAAGCTGCTTCAGCTGGCCGGTTGTGAAATAGTCATCCCGCAAACACAGACGTGCTGCGGAGCACTTCATGGTCATAGTGGCGAAAAGGAAGGTTCAAAGGAGTTAGCCAAAAGGAACATCATGGCTTTTGAAGATTTACGTGCCGATTTTATCATTACAAATGCCGGCGGATGCGGAGCCTTTTTAATTGATTATGATCATCTGTTAAAGGACGATCAGGAGTGGAACGATCGGGCTAAGGAATTTGCAAATAAAATTAAAGATGTCACAGAGATATTAGTCAATGTTGATTTTCACCAAAAGGTACGATTAGAGCTGCCAAGTCAAATTATTACCTATCAGGATTCCTGCCATCTTCGTAATGTCATGAAAACTGCATCCGCACCAAGAACTCTTCTTCAATCAATAAAAGGAGTGGAATATAAAGAAATGAAGGATGCTGACCGTTGCTGTGGTTCGGCTGGAATTTATAATATTATTGAATCAGAAATGTCGATGAAAATGCTCGACTATAAGATGATTCAAACAAAAAACACTCAGGCAGCAACAATCGTCACAGCTAACCCGGGATGTTTGTTACAAATGAAAGTTGGAATTGAAAAGGAAGGCCTGTCCTCGAAAATGAGAGGTGTTCATATAGTTGACCTTTTATTAGAGGCTGTTGTCCAAGAATAAAAAGAGCCATCCGGCTCTTCAGATTGTCGAGAAAGGGGTATTTTCTCGGCAATTTTTTATTTTGTCAGAATCAAAATACTAAATTTATTCATGAACCCTGCAAATGGGCCTGTTGATTTCCGCTCCAGGCACTCGCTTTCCGCGGGGAGGTCTCCTGGAGCCTCCTCGGCGCTTTTGGCGCCTGTGGGGTCTCCAGTGACCTCTTGATCCCGCAGGAGTCGAGTGCCCTCCGCTTCAATCAACAGGGTGCCAAATCAACCTAAAGTATTGCAACACACTTTTTCTAAGTGTGTTGCAATCTTTTTTATATTTTGACAGGCTGCCGTAAGAAGGGCTTGCTCACTTGCATTCTTCAACCCCCTTAACCAGCAGAAGCGAAGCCCGTGCAGCTCTTTTGAGTCTGCGAAGCTTCGCTCAATTTTTTCCTTTCTAAATTTATAAAGCATTTTTCCCGATTTAGATAATCGATTTAACCTTACCTTTTCCTTGTGCTCTTCCCATACATGTCGTGTTACAACATTTACTTTATTTTTTGAGCGTGTACATTGGGAAAGTAATGGGCAGTGCATACACTTCTTCGAATCAGACTTGTATTCTCTATAACCCTCACGGGTTGTTGTTTTGTATGTTAATTCTTGATTATTGGGACAAATGTATAAATCACGTTCTTTATCGTATGTAAATTTCCATTTAGGAAATAAGCCAGTAGTAGGATGATATCTTCTATGAGCGATGACTCCAAAAATGTTCCGATCAGAAAGCCCCTTGCAAGTAGGGCTAGTGAGATAACCTGGATCTAATGCTACAGCTTCTACCTTAAATCCAAATCGTTGGCCTGACGGTCCAACCGACTAAGATATGGAACAAAATCATGTACATTGCCAGGTGTAACATAAACGTCCGTAATTATGTTAAACTTCATGTCTGTAGTTCAGTGGTCAAGATAGCAGAACATTTCCTGTTTATTTTCACAGGACATAAAACTACATTCAGGGTCTGTTTGACTTACTCTAATTTCCTTAGTCTCTTTCACTTCCTTTACTTTTAATGGCTTTTTTCCGTGTTTAATTCTATCCTCTTCTATCGCCTTGTTTAAGTCTTCAAAATATTCTCGAGTATCCACTTCTACTTCTTGTTTTGTAAACTTGTTTTTATTTGCATTTGCCTTTAAATGAGTTGAATCCGTAAATAAAACACGACCACCCACCATCTTGTGATTCATTGCAAGAAGAACAATCTCATCAAAAATCTCCTGAAAAATATTTGTATCCTTAAAACGATGTTGACGATTCCAGCTAATCGTAGAGTGATGAATTACTGGGTCCTTAAGTTTCAGACCTAAAAACCAGCGGTAGGCAACATTTGTTCTAATTTCCCTTTCTAGTTGACGTTCAGAACGAATGCCGTAAATATAACCAATAAACATCATTTTAAAAAGAATAAAGGGATCAGTAGGGCGTTCATTATCATCGCTGTAATAAGGACGGACCTTTTCAATAAGAAACGAAAAATCAATATATTTATCAATCAAACGAAGAAGATGGTCATCAGGTACCAATTCATCAATAGAGACAAATTCATATTCATTTTGGCTAGTCTCTTTTGGCTTAAACATTGGATTCACCACTTATTTTTATTATTTATTAGTTGAGCTGAAAGACTTTTTTGAAAACACTCTGTTGATTGGCGCGGAAGGCACGAAGACTCCTGCGGGAGTACGGGACAGGGGAGACCCCGCAGGAGCAAAGCGACGAGGAGGCTCCCCTGCACGCCCGCGGAAAGCGAAGTGCCTGAAGCGCCAATCAACAGACTATTTAAAAGCCTATATACCAATATTATTATAACAAATTAACGCGGTGAATTGTTGAAGCAAATGAATAAAAAAGAGGCTGTCGAGAGTTTTTCGACAGCCTGAAGAGCCATCCGGCTCTTTTTATTTTTTCTAATCAAATGAAAGATATCCATATCCGAAAAACATTACCACTTATGAAAATGGAATGCAATATGAATAATACATATACAGAGATTTATCCTTTCTCTGTATCGATTTTAAGGAGTTGAATAAAATGGCAAATAGTAGCAATAAATTATTAGTACCCGGTATTGAACAATATCTAGATCAGGTGAAATATGAAATTGCCCAGGAGTTTGGGGTTCATTTAGGTTCAGATACGGTTTCAAGGGCAAATGGATCTGTTGGCGGTGAAATTACCAAAAGACTGGTTAGCCTTGCACAGTCCCAATTATCAGGAAAATCTAATCATGAATAATTGAATATCTTTGGCACAAAAGTCCGGCAATTATGCCGGACTTTTACTTATCTTTATGCCCCTTATTATTTTGCGCATTAGGGTTTGAATTGTGATTCTGATTTGACCATTGATTATGGTCTGTTTTGTCTTTTTGATATTCATTTTTTTTTAGTTGCCCATTATTTTCTTTAACATGTTCCTCTTGTTTTTTCCATGATTCCCGGGGCACCGGATTTACACCCAAACGATTAACGTTCCCATTTGATTCAGTTTTGTTTTGTGCGGGGCTACTTTCCTCCTGCTTTTTTAATTGGCCGGGAGGAAGGGTAGAATCAGCAGGTTGATAAGAACTGTTATTTTTATCTTGGTTTTTATCTATTGGATTTTGATATGATTTTTCTTTGCTTTTTTGATTAATGGATGATTGAATTTTATTTTCTTGATACTTACCAGTTGTTAGCCCTTGCTCATGTGCTGTTTCTCTGTCTTTTTCCGTTCCATTGAAAACATTAAGCTCCAACTGTTGTTTACTAATTGTCTGTTTGATTTCATTTATATTCTCTTTTAACTTTTCTTCAGCTTTCGCTTCCGGCTGATTGGTTCGAACCGTTGAAATGATTATAAGTCCTTTATTTTTTAGATAACCTTCATTTTTCATTTCAGTTAATATTGTTTTTGTTAATTGAGATACATCCTTCTTCTTCCAATCAGATATTTGAGAAATAACATTCTTTCCCTCTTTATTAAAACCTGTTATTTCAACGACCTGCATTTTTTTATTTACCCCAAGCTCGATACTGGGATCCCCATCAATAGACATATAAGCATATGCCTTGTCATTTTGATACATTGGAATGAAGGATCCGAGAAGGATAATAAGAACAGCCAATACACTAACAGCCCAAACAGGTTTTACCTTAAATATATTTATGAAAGGAATAAATGAATGAAACGTTTTATGATTTTCTACGGGAAAAAAGTGAATTTCATCTCCAATTGCATAGGGCTGATTTTGTTTCCTTGCACGCAAAAACTCACCTTCAGGGGTTAAAAGCGTTAGAAATGCGTTATCAATGTCCATTACAATCCCCTTTTTCATGTATCAAGCACCCCCTTTAAATAATCCTTCATATAAACATAATCACTGGATAAAATAAGTGCAATTGCAATAATGTATTTCCTGTTCCGTTCAATGGTCTTCCTACTAACATCGACCATTTTTTCCAATTGTTTAATAGGAAGTCTCTTTTTTTCATACAAAAATTCTTTTAATTCTCTATTTTCAACTAACATTTTTGCGACTAGAATGGCATTTATTCTCGCATCAGTATGCTTAGGGGAATTTTCCACTAAATCACTAAAATTTAAATCAAAAGTTTTTAATAATTGTTGAAAATGAATGATTTCTTCTTTTCTCAGCTGCTCATCGGCCTTTTTCTTGTAATCCTCAAGAGAAAGTTCATTTACGATAACGGTTCCTGCTGATTCATCCTCGTGTGCTTCAGTAATTAAGTCCATACTTATATGTTGGTTTTTAGTTTGCTTGCGGATATAATCAATGACTCTTCTTTTAATTAAAACTTCAGAAAAACTTAAAAGGGAGCTTCCGCGTTCTGATGAATACTTCTCAATCGCTTCATTGAAAGCAATAAGCCCAATGCTAAATTCATCATCAGTTTCATAAATATATCGTTTACAAACAGAAGAAACAGTTTTAGCAATAAATGGTTTGTATGCCTCAATTATTTCATTTAAGATATTACGGTTGCCTTGTTGAATTAAGATAACCGATTCTTCCAAAGTTCTTTTTTTGCTCTTGGTCATGAACAATAAACTCAGCAATGAGCCTCACCTCTCTATTCAGCCAATTATAACATACGAGTTATACCTTGGACTTTTTGGGGGTAAAAGCGTTTAGAAAAGATAGCCCCAATAAAGGCTATCTTTTCCTGTTTATTGTTCAACCAACTATTTAATCTTCTTTACGATTATTATCTTTATGTGATTCTCGTTCATTTTTTACTTCTTTTTTTACGTCATCCTTTTTTTCATTCACAAATGACTTTATTTCTTCTCTTTTTTGTTTTGCTTCCTGATGGATTTGTTGTACTTCTTGGTGTGCGGCTTTTTGAATAGTCTGTCTTTCATGATCTGCTTGTTCCTCTTGCTTTACAGTTGTTGAAGGAACAGAGGTATTTACATTTTGATTTGTATTTTCATTAGCATTTGGAGCTGAAGTATTCGTTTCGACTGATGTCTTTTCATCTGTACTTACTTGAGTTACTTTCTTTTTTTCTTCCTCTTTTTGTACCTTTGCTAAATGCTTGTTCCATTTTTCAATTTTCTTCGCTAACTTTGCGTAGCTTTTTTCAATATTTTTTTCTAAGGCAGCTTTGGCAACAGGATTATTGACTTTCTCCATTGCTGCAGTAAGGGCAGCGATATTTTGTGAGAGAATATTTTTTACATCTTTCAGATCCGTTTGTTCTTTTGATGCCTGATCTTCTTTAGTCGTTGAGTCATCTGTTACTTTCGTTCCATCAGTAGCTTGCTTATCTGATTCTTGGTCCTCAGTTGACTTTTGTTCATCGTTTTTTACTTGATCATTTGTCGTTTGATCATCTTCTTTTACTTGATCTTGTTTCGATACTTGTTGCTCTTCCACAACTTTATCGGCACTCTCCATATTTTCCAATGCTGATTTAAGTGTATCTACTGCCTTTTGTTGGTCCCCTGAACTGAACAAAGCATGAGCTTCAGCCAGACGTTCTGATGCATTTGCGGCTAATAACTTTGCTTCCTTTAAATTATCAAATGTTAGTGCAAGTTGTATTTTTTCAAATACAATTTTTGCAAAATAGAAGAAATCACCGGGTAATAAAGATGGTGTTTCCTGTTTGTCTATTGAATTAACCGAAACATCAGACTGAGTAGTAGTGGTAGTTTGCTGCCCGGTTGTTTGATTAGCTGTTTGGTCATTTCCATCAGCGAAAGCATTTGTAGCGGAAAATGTAAATGAACCCGCTAATACAATTGCTAAAGCTCCTTTTGCGATTTTGTTTAATTCCTTGTGGCTTGTTAGTTTCTTCAATGATTTCACCTCTAAGTTTTTTTGCAATCGCTTTTTCACTAAAGATTTACGATGCACCTAAAAGGGTTGTGGGGGTTTTAAAAAAAATTATTTTAAACAAAAAAGCTTCAAACCGGAAACGCCTGATTTGAAGCTTTTATTAAGGGATTTAATTTTCATGGAATTTCATAGTTAAAAGAAATTTGATAAAAAAGCCAATGATTAATCCGGGTACTAAAAATAACATTGGTAAAAAAACAGGTCCTAAATGATACTTTAAAAGGGTGAATTTTGGTGATACCATTAATCCCACTGTGACAAAATAAGCACAAAAAACAAACGGCAAAAAAGAGTATTTTTCATTCTCCGGCATCGCAGTACGATAAGCATCCCACATGGCAAACATATAGACACAAGGATAAAACATAAGCCATTGATAATTTGTTACCGCTTCTGCCCTTTCGATTTCACCCAAGAAGCTGTACATTATCGCTTGATTAAAGCGACTTTTGACATTCATGATGAATTCTAATGCAACAAACAATACACCTTTTATATACTGGCCGGTTAATAATTGACTAAACCCAGGAAAAGCAATATTCCATAAAATTGCTTCTAATTTACTCATTTTTTTCATCGTAAAATCCCGCTTCGTTGGCAATTTTTTAGGAGAGCAAAAGTCATTCTGAACTTAGCTTATCCAGTTAATTGCCAAATTAACGGAACTGACTAATAAAAAATATGAATTTATTTATCTTTTCTTTAAAAGAGTTAAATAATTAGCCTGAATTTTCTGTGATATAATCGCACAAAAAAGGGCGGGATTATTCCCGCCGCTAAATTATTCATGCTGGTCCATCGGATTATACAGTTTGACAGTTGGATTTTTTTCTTGAAACCATCTAAGTGCAAAGTCATTTTCAAATAAAAAGACATAGTGATCATAACGATCTTTTACGAGCAAACTTCTGGAACTGGAAAGATTCTCATCTATTGTATCGCCTTCAACCCATCTGGCAATTTTTGAACCCATACGTTCCATTAAAACCTCGGCATTATACTCATTTTTCATTCGATGCTCAAACACTTCAAATTGCAGCTGACCTACTGCACCCAACAAATAATCATCCATTTTAATGGTTTTGTAAAGCTGAATCGCACCTTCCTGTACAAGCTGCTGTATTCCCTTATAAAAGGATTTTTGCTTCATAACATTTTTAGCAGATACTCTTACATACAGTTCCGGTGTAAATTGGGGCAGTCTTTCATATTGAAAATCATCTTTTCCAGTTGTCAGTGTATCACCTATTTGATAGGTTCCCGTATCATAAAGACCAATAATATCTCCACTTACGGCTTCATCAACAGTATTCCGTTCTTCCGCCATAAATGAAGTTGACTGGGAAAGCTTTAATTGTTTCCCTAATCGAGGAATATTCACCGTCATACCTCGTTCAAATTTCCCTGAACAAATCCTGACAAAGGCAATCCGATCCCGATGAGCAGGATTCATGTTTGCTTGAATTTTAAATACAAAGCCTGAGAATTGCTCACCGAGGGGATTGATTTCACCAATCGTTGAATTACGTGCTTTCGGAGGCGGAGCAAACTGGAGATAGGACTCAAGAAATGTCTGTACCCCGAAGTTTGTTAGAGCACTCCCAAAGAAAACAGGCGTTAAGTTACCATCAGCTACTTTTTCAGCTGAGAATTCATTCCCTGCTTCATTTAAAAGCATAATTTCATCAAGAGTTTGATCATAAAGTCCGGACGATTTTAGTGGATGGTCGCCCTCAATTTCACCATCGTCATTTAAAGGAATAAATCGATCTTGTTCATTTACACGGAATTGTTCCACCCGATTATGGAACCTGTCATAAATTCCCAAAAACTCTTTACCCATCCCAATCGGCCAGTTCATTGGATACGATTCAATCCCAAGGACCTCTTCCAATTCAGCAAGCAACTCAAGCGGCGCTTTACCTTGGCGGTCCAGCTTATTCATAAATGTAAAAATCGGGATACCACGCATACGGCAAACCTTAAATAGCTTAAGTGTTTGTTCCTCGATTCCTTTTGCTGAATCAATAATCATTACCGCACTATCTACAGCCATCAAAGTACGATACGTATCTTCACTAAAATCCTGGTGCCCAGGGGTATCTAATATATTGACGCGAAATCCATCATAGTCAAATTGCATAACGCTGGAAGTAACGGAAATTCCCCGTTGTTTTTCAATTTCCATCCAGTCACTTGTCGCGAATTTCCCGGTTTTTTTCGCTTTTACGGTACCTGCATCGCGAATCGCACCGCCGAATAATAATAATTTTTCAGTCAGTGTCGTTTTACCGGCATCCGGGTGAGAAATAATGGCAAATGTCCGCCGCGATAATACTTCTTCTTTAAAATTGTTACCCATCTTGTCTTCCTCTCTTTTGACAATAAATAATTTTATCCATAACTTCAATCTTATCTCTCTATTGGTAACTTTGCAATCATTCATATTATGGCCACTAATTATTTTTGACAACATCAACCTTTATTTCGTTTATTCACCAAAATATGAAATTGCCACTTTCCACTGATTCCCACCTGCTTTTTATTAAAATCCTTTTATAATAGATATATGACTCTGATTAAGGAGATGACTTAATTGAATCAAAGCAAAAAAGTAGTTTCAAAGTTTATTCCGCTCATTGTAGCGTTTATATTAATTATTGCCGGAATTGTTTGGGTTATCCAAACCACAAATGATGAAGTAGTTATTCCATTCTCTTCTGTGGAAAAAACGATTCAAAATCAACAGGGAAAAACAGTTTCACTTACTGAGCAGTCTGATGGAAGCATCCATATAAAGGCCGGGGATGCTAAATATGTTTCCCATGTTCCACCCAATAGCCAAATGGTGGACAAACTAGTAGAAAAATATAATATAAATTATTCTTATTCAACCAGCAGTGCCTATGGAAATTGGATTATGGGCGGTGTTATCCTTTCGCTTGCAGTGGCTGCTTTTGCCATACAAAAAGCAAAGGGCGGTTTCGGTATCTCCAACTCAATGAAAAATAGTGTGGCTAAATCACGTCCGCTTCCGACCATTAGTTTAGAAGATGTAGGCGGACTTGGAGAAGAAATGAAAGAAGAAATTCTGCAAACTCTCTCTACATTAAAAGAACCGGATCGTGCAAGCAACCTGGGCATTAAACCACCAAAAGGAATATTATTATACGGACCACCTGGAACCGGTAAAACTTTACTTGCTCAGGCAATCGCCCATGAACTTAATGCTGCTTTCTTTTCTACTAGCGGATCTGCCTTTAATGAACTTTTTGTCGGTGTAGGTGCAAGCCGTGTCCGCTCATTATTCCAAACTGCACGAAAGCAGGGGCCGGCTGTTATTTTTATCGATGAAGTTGACGCACTTGCAGGAAAAAGGAAAGCCCATGGTGGCGAGGAAGCAGAAAAAACCTTAACAGAACTCCTTGTTCAGCTTGATGGCGGTCATTCGAATGATGGCATTTTATTTATTGCAGCAACCAACAGAAAAGATATGCTGGATGAAGCCTTCCTCCGTCCGGGAAGAATTGACTTCTCCTTTCATGTGCCGCTCCCGGATACAAAGGGAAGGAAAGAAATCATTGACATCCATACAAAAGGAAAGTCACTTGCAAAAAATGTTCTTTGCTCTTTAGATGATTTAGCCGAAAGCACATCAGGCTTTTCCGGTGCTGAACTTCAATCACTTTTTGAAACAGCCAGCCGACGTGCAGTGCGTAATGGGCAGAACGTCATTCAAAAACAAGATCTCGACTATGCGCTTGATCGAACCATCTTGGGAAGCACTTCTCGTTCGTTGCAGGACCAAGAAACGAAACGAAGAGTTGCTATCCATGAGGCCGGCCATGCAATTGTCGCATCGTTAACGAAGCCCGGCTCTGTCAGAAAAGCAACCATTATCCCGCGGGGTGAAGCACTGGGATATGTGGCACCAATTCCAAAAGAGCTTCATTTGTCTACAACTAGTGACTTATTAGACCGAATTGCCATGGTGTTAGCAGGCGGTGTTGCCGAAAGATTATTTCTTGGCGAGCATAGTATTGGTGTAAGTGGAGACGTTCAACAAGCAAAACATATTATCGAACAAATGGTCGATACAGGAATGCTTCAAAACGGCTTTACACTGACCTTTAATAAACAGGATAAAGAAGCAAAAATGCAAGAGCTTTTTGAAAAAGGTTTAGAAATGGCAGAAAGTTTAATTAATAACCATCATCTTCAGTATCAGCAATTAGTTGATTCTTTATTAAAGAAAGAAACCCTTGAAGGTTTTGAAGTGGAAAATATCGTAAGGGGACATAAAGAAACAAATACGGAAAATCCGGTTTATTCATGAAACTAAATCAGGCCTCAATTTGAGGCCTGATTTTTTTAGTGTACTTATTTTTCCACCAAATAAATAAACCTAAATGGATTTTCTCTTTTCGTGGCAAACTAAGCAAGTATTCCTCATAAGGGAGTGAAACTGATGTTTGAAAAAAAAGATCCTTTTGCAAAAGAAAGGGAAAAATACGAGGACAAAGCGAAGGAGTATCTTAACAACCGGGAAAAAACTGAAGGTTTGCTAAGTAAAGCAATAAAAAAAGCAAATGAAAAGAAAGGAACGTTAGGAGAAGCTTGGGATAAACTTCAGTTATTTTTCGAGTTGATTAAGTCCTATTCCAATGGCGAATATAAGAACGTTTCAAACAACACTTTGCTTACTGTCATTGGAGCCATTCTTTATTTTATTTCCCCTATTGACCTCATACCGGATTTTATTGTTGGTCTTGGAATTTTTGATGACGCAGCAGTGATTGGATATACCCTTAAGAAGGTTTCAAAGGAATTGGATGAATATAAAAAATGGAAAAACCTAAATATAATCTAACTAGAAAACCCTCTTGAATAATCAAGAGGGTAAAAATCAAATTATATGGCAAAGCGGTGATTGCCAATTACTTCTGTGATTTTTCTCGTCCGAAGCCATTTACTGTTTGTTTCCTTTGGATTGTAAAAATATAAAGCATCCGTAATTTTACCCTTTTTAGCAATCGCCTCATTTACAGCTTTTTTAGCGTCATCAACTGCCGGTTTATTGATCATTCCATTGTCAACAGGCTCAAATTGCCTCTTTTGATAAATCACTTGTTGAATTGAATTCGGAAACTGAGTGTTATCAATACGATTTAATACAACTGCAGCAACGGCAACTTTTCCTTCATATGGTTCACCCTTTGCTTCTGCAGTAACCAATCTTGCTAAAAGATCCTTATCCTTGTCCGAAATACTCTCAGGTATAATAATTTTCTCACCGGAAGTTAATTGTTTATTATCAAGTCCATTATTTCTTAATAAATTAGATTCCGGAACTCCATATTGAAGGGCAATTCGACTCACTGTATCTTTATTATGGACTGTATAGATCTTCGTGCTTTCAAGTGTTTGAGCATGAACGCGATGTATGAAATTGGGATGAACAACAAGAATGAAGTAGGTTAAAATACCCATAAGAGTAAAAGCAATATATTTCACTATTGGTTCCTCCTTTTTTCTCTAATTTCTACGCCTCTACTACCGTAACATGGATTTGAAGCTTGTCCAACCTTAAATACTTTCCATGGGAAAATTGTTTTTTTTATCCAATTAATACGTTTATTGAAAAATAAGAAAAGCAAGGAGCATTCCCTGCTTTTCAGCGAATATCAGCATATTCTTAACAAAATGAATGAAATGCCGATTTTATTTTAGTATTTACTTTACCATCTAAAGCAAGCAGCACCTACGATAATCAATAGGATGAATAATACAACGATTAGCGCGAAGCCGCCACCAAAACCGTATCCACAGCCATAGCCGTAACCACCATATCCATATCCAAACATCTTCAAAACCTCCTGTTTATATTAAAAGTGTCCGTAACCCCAAGAAGCACCGATAATGATTAACAAAATAAATAAAACGACTAGTAGGGCAAATCCGCCACCGAATCCTACAACACCAGACATTTTCATTACCTCCTTTTGTAAATTCTATATATCCTATTCACCCAATTAAAAATGTGCGATAGACACATATCCAAATTACCTTCATTTGAAAAAAAAGAATAAGCCCATTTCCTTTTTGCTTGGACAAATATAACTATGGTTACAAATTTAATAATTCTCACCAATGGATGAATTAAACGGAGCTTATGATTGACAAAAGGTTTTGTTTTTTTTACCATGTTCTCAAATGGAAGGACAGGAGTTAATAAATTGAGGAATGCAGCCCGTTTTTTATTTTTTATTTTCAAAGGGTCTCAAAGGATCTTGAAGAAAAACAAAAGGAATTCTAAAAACCGCCATAATCCAATGAAAATTGGCCATAGAGGTGCTGCAGGGTATTGTCCTGAAAACACATTTGCTTCCTTTAAAAAGGCGGTGGAATTGGGAGTAGACTACCTGGAAATTGATGTTCAAATGACTAAAGACGGTGAACTGGTTATTATCCATGATCCAACTGTTAATCGAACAACCAATGGTAAAGGAAAAGTTAAGGATTTTACTTTTGAAGAAATTCAAGTACTTGATGCAGGAAGCTGGTTTAACCCCAAATTTTCAGGTGAGAAAATACCCTCTTTTATCAAATTTTTAGAGGAATACGCCGGGAAAACCGGTTTGATTATCGAGTTAAAAAAACCAATACTTTATCCTGGAATCGAAGAAAAAGTTGCAAAAGAACTAAAAAAAAGATTTCAAAGATTCACCGGAGAACATAAAATAATTGTTCAATCCTTTGACAGGAAATCTTTGAAACGTTTTCATAACCTTTTGCCTTCCATACCAATTGGCGTTCTTATCAAAAATACAGGCCGGGGAATATCAAATAAAGAATTACTTTCTTTTTCTCATTATGCCTCCTATGTAAATCCGAAAATCACGATGGTAAATTCACGATTAATAAGAAGACTCAATCGCCATGGCTTCAAAACAATTATTTGGACCGTAAAGAATAAAAATGAAATGAAGGCACTTCAACATCTTCAACTTGATGGAATCGTTAGTGATTTTCCCGATTTTTTTTAGAAAAATAGTATAGGGACTGTCTTTTATATGGTTAATTTCAAGCATCAGTCCCTATTTTGAACTATTTTTTTCAAGTTTTTCAAAAAAGCCAACAGCTGTACAGCTGTTGGCTAAAAAAGTAAACTATCATTTTTATGGTTTCGGTATCAGCCTCTTCTTACTAAAAGAATACTACAAAGGATAACACAATCCCTAGCACGATTCGATACACCGCGAAGGGTAATAATTTAATTTTATTTATTAGCTTTAAGAAAAAGCGGATTGATAATAACGCAAATACAAAAGCACTTAAAAAACCTGCAATAAAAAATGGCAGCAAATCAGCAGTCATATAATGCCAATTATGCAATAGGGATAAAAGACTTGCCCCAGCCATTATTGGAACTGCCATAATAAAAGTAAAGTCAGCTGCAGCACGATGGTTCATTCCTGCAAGAACACCCGCAGAAATCGTTGAACCGGAACGGGAAAAACCCGGCCAAAGGGAAAGACATTGAAAAATACCGATAGTCAGAGCTTGTTTATATGTAATTTGATCAACTGACTGGACGCTCGGATTCTTCGGACCATATAAGTCAGCAATAATCATTAAGACTGCACCAAGGACTAAACCAATTAAAACAGTTTTAGTTGAAAATAAATGGGCATCAATATAGTCATTAAACAGAACTCCTAATACGCCGGCAGGGATTAAACCAACAATTACCTGGGTTAACTTGAGGTGCCTTTGATTTTGCCCTTCAACTGACTGTTTTTGTCGTCGTTTCAACCCTAAAAGCTCGAAAAATCTTTCTCTAAAATACACAACTGCAGCTAAAACTGAACCAAGCTGAATGACTACTTTGAATGTATGCGCCGCATGGGAGGATAAAAAGCGTTCAGTTTTGATCCACATATCATCAACAATGATCATATGTCCTGTTGATGATACAGGTGCAAATTCTGTTAATCCTTCGACTAACCCTAAAATAATGGCTTTAATAAGCATAAGAAAATCCATTTTAGTAATTACTCCTATCAATTATTTTTTTTATGATTTGAATGGGACAATAACTACCCTATTTTACTCAATTTATATGTCGATTGGCAAATACATAAACTTTACATTCAGGCGGTTGCTTTATTTAATGATACCTATCGGCAGGAAACAGGCTTCGATCCCTGTTACTCTTCCTCCAGCTTTATTTCCGATTACGAAGCTTAAAAAAAATGGAAACAACTTAAAAAATAAGTGTTTTTATTCTTCCAATCGGTGCTAATAATAAGATTGTTAAACAATAAATTAAGGAGGAATTATATGCAACAGGATCAACAAGCTAAAGAGAATTTGGGGTCTATTATGAAACCGGAATTTGCCGGAACTGATGCACAAGAAGTAAAACAAGAAATTCAAAAAGATGTAAGCGAAGGACAAGGTGCAATGACTTCCCGAGAGGCAGGAGCAATGCGCGATTAAAAAACCAATCCATTGTTTTATTAAAAGTCAAAATATTTCTTAAAACTCTTAACAACATTAAATTCTTATTTAATGTGATACTATAAGGGATAAATAAAAAAGGATAGGAAAAATATGCTCTACCTATCCTTTTTTGTACTAGAAATGACCGTATCTTATTTCTATTGTATTTGGGATAAATAATGGTCAAGTCTCTCGTATTGAGAAGAGACTCCTTGAACAACCCCCATGTCAACCACTTGCTTAAGAGCTTCAGCAGTAGAGAAACGGGAACGGTTGATGATTGTTGTTTTGCCTTCTTTTTCTAGAAATTCAATTTTAACAACAATCTCAGGCATTCCTGGAAGAACATTGTAGTCAGAATCAGTAAACATATCAGTGTAAACCATTTTTTCCGGAACAACAATTTCATGATAAACTGCCTTACCACAGGATACCATCCCGAAAAAATCACCTTGGTTTTTATCAACACATTTCATGCAATATAGCCAAACCATCTCATGTACTTCTGTCTCCCAACCCTGTGGGCCCCACCAAGCTGCCAGGTGAACAGAATCTGAAAAGACAGAAGAAACTAATTCTCGTGGTGCTTCAAAAACCCGCTCAATAGTAAGTTCCATTCCTTCTATCCTAGATACAAGTTTGTTTACTGATTTGTTTTCTGACAATTTAACTCCTCTCGCTGACATTTCGCGGATTTTATACGTTAAAAAACTTAATATTCTGCTATAATAAAACACAGATAATTGTAGCTAGATTGGACAAGAGGTGAAGCAAAATGTATTGGACTCCATTATTTGAAAATGATGTACCAGTAGCACTCATCTGCTCTTAATGGAGTGAAGGTGACTACATCTCTCCGTTAGGGGCATTTTTGACCTAAATAAAAGACGGAGGGTATAAAAATGAAAAACACCATATTAGGTTCTATATATTTAGCTTTAGCTTCCAGTATTTGGGGTGGAATGTACGTTGTTGTTAAAATTGTAGTATCGGTCATACCTCCACTGGAACTTGTGTGGATGCGATATTTAGTGGCTATTGTCGCACTTCTCGTTATCGGCTTAATTACACGACAAGAATGGCGAATCGATAAACGTCATTTCTTAATAATCATAGTTATTGGAATAATTGGTAACGCGATTTCAATTGTTACACAGGAAACTGGTACAATGCTATCCTCAGCACAAATGGGAGCCATTATAACTTCTTCAACACCAGCATTTATGGTTATTTTTGCTCGCTTACTCCTTAAAGAACGGTTGACGTTAAAAAAGGGACTCTCCGTTTGTTTAGCGACAATTGGGGTTTTTCTCATTGTTGGAGTCGGTCATGTGAATTTGTCCAGTAAACTTGGTGGTATCTCACTGCTTATTGCTGCTTTGACATGGGCACTCATGTCTGTACTTGTAAAGCGTGTGCCGAGTAATTATTCACAAATTGTGGTAACGACGTATTCCATCTTGGTAGCCCTAATCGTGTTGACCCCTTTTGTTTTGCCACGGTTACACGAAATTAATATCTCGCAACTGACTCACCCGAACATTTGGGGAGGAGTCTTGTATTTGGGTATTATATCAACCGCATGTGGATTTCTACTTTGGAATCGTGGATTACAAATGCTTAACGCCTCAAGTGGAGGGCTATTTTTCTTCTTTCAACCCGTGGTTGGGACATTACTCGGATGGCTTATTCTAGGAGAGAACATAGGCGTAACGTTTTGGATAGGCTCCATCCTAATTCTTACTGGTGTTTTATTCGTTATCATTGAGAAAAAATAGTATTTAAAAACCCCTTCGACCGTATCTTAACGGGTTCACTTTATAGGTGCAAACAATCAAATAACAAAGTAAAACACACTGGATTTCACATATGAAATCGCAGTGTGTTTTTTGTTGCTATATCAAGACTTAGTGCGGTTTTTAATACTCTTTCACATCCGAAATCACTTAGATATTCTAAACGGTGAAATAATTTTTGGAGTGTATGTGAATTTGGAGTGATTTTTAATTTGATAGAAGAGGAGGATTGAATTGTGGCAACCTTTTTGTTGTTTTTACCCATATATGGGTAGCCAATTTCACTCGTTGGCTACCCAAAATGCTCTTGCTCCCCAATTAGAGTCGCCAATAGCCTTGATTGGCTACCCAAAATGCTCTTGTTCCCCAATTAGAGTCGCCAATAGCCTTGATTGGCTACCCAAAATGCTCTTATTCCCTAATTAGAGTCGCCAATAGCCTTGATTGGCTACCCAAAATGCTCTTGTTCCCCAATTACGGTCGCCAATAGCCTTGATTGGCTACCCAAAATGCTCTTGTTCCCTAATTACGGTCGCCAATAGCCTTGATTGGCTACCTAAAATTCCGTATCAAACTAATTTCATTCACCAAGACCAGATGTGAATTGTCTTGAGAATTTAGTGGTGAAAAAGATGATATTGAGTTAGTGATTTTCCCTGTTTTTTCCCTTTTTGCCCCCCGAAAGTAAACCCGTTAACCGTAACTGAAGGGGTTTTGCTTGTGTAACAGCACTTATTTTGTTCTAACCTTCCCCGGATTTCATTTAGCCTCAAAGAGGGCGGCCAACTTGAAATGAAACCACAAGGTGAAGAAATGCTAATCTAAATGAAAACAATGTTAGAAGGAAACAGGTAAAAATCCTCAATAAAAAGAAGCGAGGTCATTTAAAACGACCTCGCTTCTTTTTTCTATTAATCATTTATTATACGTACAACACGACCATTAAACTTTTCTTTCCAATAACCGGAGGTCATATTTGCAATCGCTACACCAGTTGAGCTTTGTGAACCAATAAATTGACCGCCGCCAATATAAATTCCCACATGACCATCTGTTTTATAAGTATTAAAGAATACTAGATCTCCAGGACGCATTTGGCTTACAGGGACCCTTGTACCTGCATTTTTCAAGGAATCTGTACTTGTTCCAACACTAATACCCGCTTGTGAAAACGCCCAATGCACAAATCCGGAACAGTCAAATCTACCATTGGCAATATCGGATGCTGTTCTACCGCCGCCAAATACATAAACAGAATTACCGATATATCTATCCCCTGCATGGATTACAACATTTATCGCTCCACTCCCTGCTGGAATTGATCCAGTGGGAACCGATATATTCATAGAAGAGTTAGAGTTGTTAGAATTAGAATTAGTATTAGAATTAGTATTAGAATTAGTATTAGCAGTTGTTTGGCTTGCAGCCGCTTGTTGAAGCTGAGCTTCCTTCGCTGCTAAACTAGAATCTTGATTTTGTAAATCTGCCTTTTGAGAGAGTTTATCTTGTTCCTTCTTTTTTAATTCTTCCTTTAATGCACCATTTTGTGCTTTTTGATCCATAATTTGGGACTGCATTCCCTCAAGGTCTGTTTTCATGCTCGTAAGGTCTGCTAGCTTTTTTTCAACGGAAGCTTGCTTTTTTTCAACTTCCAGTTTATCTGCTTCATGCTGTTTTACAAGGTCAGAGTCTGCTTGAACGATTGTTGCGACCGCTCCAATTCGTTCAACCAAATCACTAAAGCTTGAAGCACCTAGTAAAACATCCAGATAGTTCACGTCTCCGCCGCTTTCTTGATAGGAAAGGGCCCGTTTTTTCAATACTTCATTACGTTTTGCTATTCTTTCCTTTATAACTGAAACCTCTTGTTGAAGCTGTTGTACTTCAGATTGCGAAGTTTTTATTTTTTCTTCAGTTTGCGTAATCATGTTATTGTTATCTTTAATGGCTTGATCTACTCTATTTATTTGAGCTGTTAATTGGCCAAGTTCATCCTGAACTTGAGAAATTTCCGCATTAGCTTTCGTAATTCCGGCTTGAACCCCGGAACGTTGACCTTGAATGTTTTGCATATCATTATTTGCAGCCATTGCTGACGGAATTGTAAAAGCGCTTCCAAGACCTAACATTAATATCGTACTAAGTGCAGTTATCTTCTTCTTCATTATGATTCCCCTGCTTTCCAATTAACAATTAACTAGATATTTTCATTTAATCATCTTAATTACACAGTATTTCAACCTATTTTGACAAATTTCTATGTATACTAGTCCATTTATAATCTATTAACCTTACAAAAAGTAAAACTAAAATCATAGTTTCTACTCATTTTATCCTATTTTGTAGTAATTAGAAGTATATCATCTAAATTTGTCAAATAAGTTATAGGAATATTACAATTGTGTTTCAACGGTTATTTTCATCTGATTTTTAACAAAAAGTTCATATTTAATTTGCAAATAGATAAAATAATCCTTTTTAGGATTAGCTCGGGCGCATAACGAAAACACAAATAAAGAGACTGACTTTTAGCCAGTCTCCAAAAAAATCAATCTATGAAAACATTATCCTTTATAAACATATAACGTTTCGCCGCCCATCCCTCCAAATGACGGTTGGCTTTGAGATGAAGGATTGGATTGCCATTCACTGCTTGGAACCTCAATACAATTATTCTTTATCCATTGGGTAACTGTTTGGCTTTGGTCTCCACCCATTCTTCCTCTTCCGGATATTAAGAAGTATTTGATTTCACCTGATTTCGCCATTTTACCTAATTTGGAGGGAGTAAGTGCAGGGTCACTTCCGGAAAAGCCCCCCATTGCCATTACAGCGTAATCTGTATTTAGAATATAAGGTGCTGCTGATTGTGTGCTGTCAGTAGCCAAGAAATATTTCTCACCATTATAATGTTTTTTTAGATATGAAAGTAACGATGAGTTTAATTCCGATCTTGGTCCTCCGCCATTTCGACCATTTTTTATTACTCCACTTACTGGAACACTATTTGATTCTTGATTAGAAGTAGAATTATTTGAAGTTAATCCCATGTTTCCACTATTTTGATTATCTTGAGAAGGGCCTCCGGTCCCCCCTATATTCCCAGCCATTGCTCCCCCCGGTGCGTTCATTCCCCCAAACGATGAATGGTTTGGACCGGCTATTGGTGTCATTGAATTTCCCGTAGTATTTATGGTAATTCCCGTCCAGTATAACGGAAGAATCAGCATGGCAAGCATCCCCGTCATCGGTAAATTGGCTGAAAAACTTTCTTTCTTCTTTATTGTAATTAGGACAGCACTGAAGACGATCCCTGCTAACAGCGTTGCGAAAATCAGAGGCTGTGCTATCGAATTTTGATACAAAATTAAAGCTTCAAAAAGGAAAGTCGTAAGCACTGAGATTGGTAATAGCCAGGATTTCCAGCTCTCTTTGTTCTTAAATGCATTCCAATTAACTGTCCAACCAATTCCTACTAATGCGGCAATCGCAGGTCCCATCATACTTAAATAGTACTGGTGGAAGAAACCGGCTATACTGAAGAAAATCATCATTGGTATTAACCAAGCCAGCCAGAATGCTGCAAATTTAATTTGTAAATCAAATTTCTTTTTTTCACGTAATTCAGCAAGTAAACCAATAACGGCAAAAAGAACAAATGGCAATAGCCAGCTGATTTGCCCTGAAAGCTCAGTGGAAAAAAGACGCAGCACACCTGGATTACCGGTACCAAACATCCCTCCTCCGGACCCGCCAGGACCTCTCATATTACCTTGTAAGTTAGGAACCGGTCCTCCGTTTCCTAACTGTCCTTGGTTTCCTTGAACCTGATCTGTTGGAGTTCCTTGAGATCCGGATGCCAAACTTCCTTGTTCGGAGTTTCCCTGTTGTTTATTGTTATAATTTGCTTGTTGTGAATTACTAGTAACACTTTTATTTGACTGCTTTGTCCCATTAGGCTGGCCATTGTTCATTCCCGTTAAACGGGAAATTCCATTGTAGCCCAGTGCCAGTTCAAGAACCGAATTCGTTTGACTACTTCCAATATATGGTCTCTCATTCTCTGGAACTAGATCAACCACAACAGCCCATGACAATGATACAACTGCCAGAACAATTGTCGCTACAAATAAATTCTTCAACTTCTTCGTCCATTTTGCTTTTACCGCAATCCAGTAAAATAAATACATTGCCGGCAGAACCATATATGCCTGAAGCATTTTTATATTAAAACCAATACCAATTAATGACACACTTAGAATCAACCAACCCGCTTTTTGCCTTTCAACGGATTTCATTAGCGCCCAAGTTGCAAATAATAATGTTAAAATCAAGATGCTATCCACGTTATTTGTTCTAACTACGGCTACAAAAATTGGTGAACATGACAATACAAGGCTTGATAGTAATGCAGCTGTCCGGCCAAACTTCGGTTTCACTAAAACGTACATAAGATAAACAGAAACGATGCCTCCTATTGCTTCCGGGAGCAATACACTAAAGTCACTTAACCCAAAAATGGAAGCACTTAACGTTTGAATCCATAATGCTACCGGTGGTTTATCAACAGTAATGAAGCCTTGCGGGTCAAATGATGCATAGAAAAAGGCATGAAAATTCTGCATCATACTCTTTACAGCTGAAGTATAATAGGTGTTAGAATCTGCATTTTTTAAATTATAAAAATTTAATATAAAAGATAAAAAGAGAATTCCCGCCAGCAAGTAATCAATTTTTTTAATTATTTTTTTCATAAATTTAATCCTTTCATTTTAATAAACAGTCTCTGATTCCAGTAAGCCTTGTAAATACTTTAACAACCTGGGCCTAAGTTCTTGACGGGTTAAACCAATCTCCATTATCGCTTGAATATAACCAAATTTATCGCCAATATCATAGCGTTTTCCTTCCAGCTCAAGTGCAAGAAGCCCTTCTTGAAGGCATATTTCTCTTAAAGCGTCTGTTAATTGGATTTCATTTCCTGCGCCCTTTTCTAACTTTTCCAGTATAGGAAAAATAGAAGGCTTTAAAATATATCTGCCCATTACTGCATATTGGGAAGGGGCTGACCCTATTGAAGGTTTTTCCACTAAGTCATTAACTTCTCTAACGCCGTCCATATACCCATAAGGCTGAATGATTCCGTACTTATTAACTTCTTCCTTCGGTACAGGCTTGACCCCAATGATTTGTTTATCATAAAGCTCGAATTTTTCTATCAACTGTTTTAATGCAGGTGGGTCTGACGGCATAATGTCATCACCCAAAAGTACTGCAAATGGTTCATTACCGATAAATTCCTTCGCACATAAAACGGCATGCCCCAAACCAAGCGGTTCTTTTTGACGGATGTAATGGATATTAGCCATTTTCGAGATCCTTTGCACTTCATCCAGTAATGCAAATTTTTCTTTTTCCAAAAGAAGCTGTTCTAGTTCAACTGATTTATCAAAATGGTCTTCTATGGCCTTTTTATTTCTTCCTGTTACAAAAATTATATTATCGATACCGGATTTTACAGCTTCCTCAACGATATATTGAACAGCCGGTTTATCAACGATGGGCAGCATTTCTTTAGGTTGCGCTTTCGTTGCCGGTAAAAACCTTGTCCCTAAACCAGCAACCGGAATCACTGCTTTTCTAATTTTCATTTATGTCTTCCTCCTTAATTGATTCAATTTAAAATATAAACGTAATGATCCGGCCATCTTTATTCAAAATGACCGATACTTTTCGTAGCTTTTCTTTTTGACAGCTGCAAACCATAAGAATCGCGGATGATATAAAGAGGACGGTCTTTGGTTTCATCGTAAATCCGTCCGATATATTCTCCAATTACTCCGAGTATCATTAACATGAAGCCGCTGAAAACTAATTGAATGATAATAAGGGAGGACCATCCCGAAACCGTTTGCTTTGTAAAAACTTTTAAATATAAAACGGTAAACATATAAATAAAGCCCACAATAGAAAGCAAAAATCCTGCATAACTGGCAAGCTTTAAAGGCTTATATGAAAAAGAGGTAATACCGTCCAAAGACAACTTTAACATCTTTTTTAATGGGTACTTTGTTTCCCCGGCAAAACGCTCCTCGCGTTCATACTCAATAGCTGTCTGGCGGAAGCCCACCCAGCTTGCTAACCCTCTTACAAATCGATTTTTTTCCCGGATATTCTTCATCTGTTCGACGACTCTCCGATCCATTAAGCGAAAATCACCCGTGTCAATAGGAATATCTATTTCTGTCATTCCCCGAAGTGTCCTGTAAAACATTGCTGCTGTTTTCTTTTTAAAAAAGGATTCACCTTTTCGAGTAGTCCTTTTCGCATAGACAACATCAAAGCCTTCCATCCATTTCTCAATCATGTCTATAATAAGTTCGGGAGGGTCTTGCAAATCCGCATCAATGATCACAACTGCCTCACCAAGTGCATAATCCATCCCAGCTGAAATCGCAATTTGGTGTCCAAAGTTCCTCGAAAAATTAAGCAGTTTTACCTTTTCATCCATTCCTCTGATATCAATAAGACATTCTTCTGTTTGATCCCTGCTTCCATCATTTACAAAAAGAAGCTCGTAGGATGCTCCAGTTGAATTCATAACTGTTTTTAACCGCTGATACGTTTGATGGATTACTTCTTCTTCGTTGTAAACCGGAATGATAATCGAGTATTTTATGTTTTGCACCATTTCTATTTCTCCTTTCTAAGAAATGCTGAGGAATATTTAAATTGTTTTATCTGCCCTCACTCTAACTGAGTATCCTTAAATAATTCTTAAAATTTAAAACCAAAAACTTTTTCATCAGGAAATATACCCAATAAAAAAAACCTTAAATCCCTTTATAAAAAGAACTTAAGGCTGCTTGGTAAAGGATAGATTTTGGAATTTTAATTCATCAAAATTCTAAGCTTGTTTTTTTCATTTACACCAACATCCCATTGGGATGTTGGAAGCTGAAATTTGTCATTTATTTCTCTCCGATTTCTTCTCATCCATTTTACGGCATATTTGTTGGCATCCTTTTCAACCCATGTAAGAGAATAGGAGGAATCGGTTAATGATTGGTTAGAAAGAGATGTTAAAAAGGAAGATTCGTCTGTGATGAATTGATGGTGGTGTCTAATCTCGTGGAATAAACAAAAAACGCCATGAAGTTTTTTTAAGAAAGGATCTTGGTATGGCAGGTTAAAAAGATAAATAAAAATCATACTTTGCTTATAATTATAGCTAGAAAAGATTGAGGATCTTACAATATTTTTAAGTAAATTATACCGACTGGAAATATCGCAATTTTTTCCTGCAAGCGAGACAATCGACTGCCAACGATCAAATATGTATATATCCGGAGTGTGTTTTTTGGAAATTGGCAATAAATCTAATAAAAAATCAATCTCTTTTTCTGGTAAAATAAACGAATGACTATAAACTGCCAATCAAGTTCAACCCCTTTATAAAAAGACATTGCGAAGTGCTTCATACTATTATTATAGTAAATTATTTAAAAATTACAATAATTAAAAGGCATGAGATTTTTCTCATGCCTAGTTTTTTAAAATAAGTAGTCACCAATTCAATCTTTTAGTCGTTATCTAGCCTTCACTAGCTCTTTAAGGCTGTTTTGACCTCGTTCAACCAAATCAGAATGTGTATTCCTTGCTAGTTTAACATATTCATCATTAACCTGCTGCCATGCATTTCGGCGTTCACGTGAATATTCAATACTGGATTCAGCATTCTTTTCAAAATTATCCTCTAATTGGTCTATCAAATGAGCCACAGATTTAATTGGGGTAAGCGCCAATTTTTCCAACTGATTGGAAACTTCTTTTATCTGCTCTTTAAGTTCTTCGCTTTCATTCATTTGAACTGAATCCATAGCAACTACTTCATTCATTTGTTCTTTCTGGAAAGTAGTAAACTGGTTCAATATCCCTGTGAAAATTTCTTGGTTTGCTTTCTTAGACTGCTCATAGAGGTTCGCAAGTGAGTTTCTGTATTGTTTATTAAATTTAATAACCTCTCTTAATGCTTTCATATAAGCATCTTCTTGGCTTTCCCGAACTTGTCTCACCCGTGCGCTTGATTGTTCATACTGATCCCAAAATGTGTCAACAAATAAACCTCCGGCATTGATTCCCTCTGCTGTTGAAATTATATTATCATTTGCAGCTGAAACAGCCTCATTCTTCTTCTGTGCCATTGTCCTTCCTCCTCTTTAACCTATTTAATTTCTCTATTGGATCCTTTTTTTGTAATGAAGGAATATAGAGCTCAAGAAAACTGGAATACATATTAAAAAATTGATCCAGTAAAGATTGGTATGACTCTAGTTGATGGGCATAGCTATTTAAGTATGTAATACCAGCTTTTGTAATAGAATACCTTCTTTTTGCAGGACCGCTTCCGTTTGTATCCCATTCTGATGCGACAAGCTCATCCTTTTCTAACTGTCTTAACTGCCTGTAAAGATTTCCTTGGTCAATCGCTTTAAAACCGAATGCCTGCAATTTTTGACTAAGTTCATATCCATGAAGTGACATCCTACTAAGAAGCAATAAAATAAATGGCAGAACAAAGTTTTTTGAAGGATTGACTGTTTGATTTTCTTGGTTTACCATATCTCTATCACCTCACCTATATGTATTTTACACCTATCGGTTATATTTTGTCAAATACGCATGATATAGATTACTTTAAAAAGGTGGTATGAATGAAAAAATCAAAAATGAGCAGGAACATTTAATAAACTTTTTTTATAATAGAGATTATCATTGATTAAAATTTTTAAGGTATTTCACAGCGAGCTGATAATCACTAAGTGTATCAATATCCATATTCCATTCATGCCTTGAAAACTCTGCAACTGCCACCTGTCCCGCAAAAGACTCAAATATTTCCTTGGCCCCTTTATCACCTCTAATAGCTGTTAATTTTGAGAAGAAGCATCTGTCAAATAATACCGGGTGCCCTACTAGACCTTGATAGGATGGTCGAACAATTCGAATACCATTTTTGTACTGTTTTTCATATGTTGAAATGATTTCCTCAACCGCTCCATCCGGTATAAACGGTTGATCACCTAAAAAAACGAGAACAGCTCGAATATCATCACTCAATGCTAAAATACCTTCTCTAAGTGATGATGACATACCCTGTTCTGATTCTTTGTTGGTAATGTAGCTAATACGCTTTCGGTCTATATGATCTACCATTTTAGCGGTGTTTTTGTTGCCTACTAAAATGATTGAATCAAACTTTAATCGGCAGGTTAATTCCACCGGATAAAGAAATAAAGGTTTACCGCCTAAATTAGCAAATTGCTTTAATTTACCGAAGCGTTTACCTTGTCCTGCTGCCAATATAACTGCACCTATTCCTTTCATAGTATCCCCTCTTTTTCTAATTCTAATTTCATTATAAATTTGTCTGCAGATAAGTAATAACCCAAATAGTTATTATTTTTCACAGTAAAAAAGTTCTGTGCTAAAAAAACCGCAAACTCCTTTCATTAGGAGTTTGCGGTTTTTATTTTAGTCCATCAACCAGTATTACGTAAGCCAGCGGAGATACCACTAATCGTTAATAACACTTGCGTTAGTAGTTCTTCATTCGGTTCATCCTGACTCCGCAATTCTTTAATTAATTCTACTTGTAAAAAGTTTAATGGGTCTACGTATGGATTTCTTCTGTGAACAGATTCCTGAATGTTTGGTGTATGATCCAATAATTCCGTATCACCCGTGATTTTGAGAAGAATCGTTTTTGTTCTTTCAAATTCTTCAAGGATATTCGTAAAAATACGTTCAGCAATTGCTTGGTCTTCGACAAGTGTTAAATATTCCTTTGCTGTTGTAATGTCAGCTTTCATTAATGCCATTTGCAAATTATCAATGGTCGATTGAAAGAAAGGCCATTTTTCATACATTTGCTGTAAAAGATATACGTTTTCTTCATTTTTTGAAACAAAACTTTCTAAACCTGTTCCTGCCGCATACCAGGCCGGCAGCAATTGGCGGCATTGTGTCCAAGCGAATACCCATGGAATCGCTCTTAAATCTTCAAAACGGCCCTTATTTTTACGGCTCATTGGTCTTGATCCAATATTTAGGTCTCCAAGCTCTCTTAATGGTGTAGCCTCGTTAAAATAGGTTAGGAAATCAGGGTCACCAAAAACAAGCGATTGATATTTGTTATAAGACTCTTTAGAAATTTCTTCAATAGCCTGTTCCCAAGCTTGAGCACGGAAATAACCTTGGTCAGCCTTTTTTGAAACACGTGTGGCCGTTTGAAGTAGGGTAGAGGTTGCCTGTTCTAAGCTTCGATAAGCAATATCTTCAAGCAAGTAGCGGGAAGACAAAACTTCTCCTTGCTCAGTAATTTTCACTCCATCTCCAATAGTTTCAGCCGGTTGAGATAAAATGCTCTTATTTAACGGACCGCCGCCGCGACCTAGTGAGCCGCCTCTTCCATGGAAGAATTTAAGTCCTATTTGATATCTTTTGGCCATTTCGTGGATTTCAATTTGCGCTTTGTATAATTTCCAGTTAGCTGTTAATGTACCTCCATCTTTGCTTCCATCGGAGTAACCTAACATAATTTCTTGCTGATCACCCATCCTCTGTAAATGATTGCGATAAACAGGCATTTCAAACAAAGTTTCCATGATTTTTGGCCCTGCCGTTAAATCATCAATTGTTTCTAGTAATGGGGCAACATTTAAATGGCTTTCTACCGTTCCATCCGCATGAAGTCGATAAATGCCTGCTTCCTTTGCTAAAACTAGCACTTCTAGTAAATCGCTTGGCGATTTCGTCATACTAACAAGATATACCTGAATTGATCGTTTTCCGAATTCATCATGGGCCTTTTTGATCATTTGAAACACTTTAATCATTTCTTGTGTTTCGTCAGAATAATCTTCATTTAGTAGGAGAAGCGGACGTGGATCTAAAAGAATATTTTGTAAGATATTTATTTTTTTATCTTCAGAAAGTTCTCCATAATTTTCAGCAATCTGGACTTTTCTAAGTATTTCTGTGATTGCCGCCTCGTGTTCACCGCTATGATTGCGAATATCGAGTGTAGCTAAATGGAAACCAAACAATTTGACTTGGCGAATCAGTTTTCGAATCGTCTTTAATTCATGGGCAGCAGGATGATGATTTTTTAAGCTTCTTTTTATGACATCTAAATCTCCTAATAATTCATCAGCAGATTTATAACCAACATCTGATTTCCCAACTTGTTTCACGCGTTCAATAATAAGGGCAAATACACGGCGATAAACCTCTGTTTTAACAGGCCACTTTTTATCATCGGTTAACAATTGATCTTCTTTTTCCTTAAGTAATTGAAGGAGCTCCTCACTAACTTCAACCCTAGTTGTGGAATGACTATAACGTTTCATTAAATCCACTAATACAGCTCTATATTTTTTTAATACAAGTCTTCTTTGCCTGTTTAATGTTTCCCATGTTACTTCATGTGTTACAAATGGATTTCCGTCACGATCCCCGCCAATCCATGAACCAAAACGAAGGAAATTTGGAACATCCCAGGCGATATCGGGATAATTCTTTTCTAAACACGCTGCCAGTTCATGGTGAATTTCAGGCAGCACATCAAAAAGCGTCTGATCAAAATAGTACAGACCATTTCGTACCTCATCCATGACAGAAGGCTTATGATGACGTAATTCATCCGTCTGCCAAAGAATCGTTACTTCATTAAACAAGCTCTCCTCCAGCTTGTTTCGTTCTCTATTCGTCAGTAATGGATGATCTAGATTTTTTAAAATAGCAGCAATTCGCTGTTGAATTTCCAAAATTGAACGTTTTGTTGCTTCTGTCGGGTGGGCTGTAATGACAAGCTCAAGCGACAATGTATTAAGTACATTTTGGATAATATCTTCATTTATCTTGTTCTCTTTTAGTGAAAGAACTGCACTTTCGATTGAAGCCGGTTGGACTACGCTTTCGTCCTGTAACTGATATTGTCTTCTCCTGCGAATACGATGGTTTTGTTCAGCAGCATTTATCAGATGAAAATACATTGAAAATGCACGTATAATTTGCTTTCGCATCGGAGAGCTAAGACTAGCAATTTCTTCTTTTAATTCTTCATATATTTCTTTATCGAATTGGTTTCGAAGAGATTTGCACATGGTCCTTATTTTTTCCACTTTGTCTAATAGTTCAGTTCCGCCATGATCGACAAGAATCTCACCGAGCATTTGGCCAAGTAACTTGACATCCCGACGCAATGGAAGACTGCTATCATTCACTTTCAAACCTGTTGTCATATTCTCACCTTCCCTATATCAAAAAATTCAATAAATTTTTAAATATAAATATACCATAAATTCATGAAACTTGTTAAAAAAAATATCTTACTTTTTAAAAAAAAAAGAAAAAAAAATCGGTATTACGTAAAAAACCTGCACTAATGGCAGGTTTAAATTTTAAAAAAACTTACTAAAAAACGTACTAATACTATTTATTATTCGACTCCAAAGCGAAGTTGATGTAGTACTTTTGCTCCCATTCGGCATCGTTGTCCGGACCTGTGCCTGATTGTTAAATGCGCCTCTATCGACAGTACCTGTTGTACTGGCCACAGTCGTGTTGGCAGTAGCTGTGATTGGCGTTGTCGTTGTTGTTGTTGTTGGTTGAACGGCTTTATCAAATACCAACACATATGTTTTACGATCATCACCCCTCGTTACGAGAACAGGAATGATCGTTTTACTTCCATCCAGCTGAATCGTTCTTCCATTGCCGCCGTTTATTGAAATCACTGCATCACTATACTTTGCATCCGGATTGAGTGTAACAGTTGTTACATTACTGGCAACAGCAATATGATACGTATAAGTACCGGATGAAAACGTTTTGTTCCATGTACCGCTTGAAACAGTTAAGGAAGACATCGTTGCCGTACTTGTTTTTTGCACGAAAGAACCGCTTTGCTGTGCTGCTGATTTCTGTATGTTATTATTTGTAGGCTTAAAACCTGTTTTCGTTTTGTTAATGGTAGTAGTATGATTTTTATTTTTTGATTCAGGAGTTTTAGGTATTGGTTTTGTTGGAACCGGTGTTGGAATAATTTTTTTATCTTCTCTCGTTACATGGAGAATATAAGTTTTTTTATCTCCATTTTCAGCAGTAACCACTAACGTAATATCGGATTTTCCAATAGGAAGGGAAACCACCCTGCCTTCTGTATTCAACAAAGTCTCATTTACCATAATCGAAGAGGTCTTCTCTGCCGTTTCCGCTGTAAGCGTTATGGAATCTACATCGTTGGTTTCCCCGACAGTGTATTCCGTAATCCGGGAATCGAATTTCGGAGATAATTCTCCTTTTGATAGTTTAATATCTTGAAGAAGATTATTATTATTTTGCTTTTTCGTAATGATAAGTGTATACGTAGTCGGTGTTTGACTACCATCATCAACCGAAATTAAAAACGTATTTTCTCCTGTATGAAGTAAATATGTCCCGGAAGTTCCACTTGTGACCTGCTGACCATTAATGGTTATAGTCGCCTCCGGATTATCACTTTCAGCAAGTAGCGAAATTTGTTGTACATTGTTTTCCACTGTTGCAGAATATGACTTAACATCCGCTGAAAAGGCCTGATCCAGCTGAACTCCTTCAATTTCCAACTTAGACAATGTGGCTGTTTTCTGCTCTTCTACTGAATCAGCGTTAACTGACTTTTGATCCATAGCTGCATAGGCAGTTGGTATGTACGAGAACGCCCCCATGCCAATCATTGACACAACAAGAATCAGATTCACTCCTTTACCGCTTCGCACCTTTTTAAGCATTCCTTACTCCTCCTAAATTAACACTCTCTAATAGTTACATAATTTGGACTAACTATACCATTCGATGCTTAACTTTTTCTTAATTTTTCTATTAAAAATAAAAGCTATTAAGAAAAGCGCAAGCGTCCCGTTTAGCGGCGTATGTACTGGAGCGCTTCGACTGAGATAAAGGAAACACGAGGAGCGGTAGCGATTCGATGTTGACTTATCGTAGGGAGAAGATCGAGGTACACTAGCCGCTGGGCGCTGGAGCTAGACAATTCTCAAAGTCAAAAATTTCTTTCTTATACTTTACAAATTGAAAAGACCCTCTAAATGAAGGTCTATTTCATTTTTTTGTTATGCATATACCTTAAGAAATTCATGAATCCGTTCTGCAGCTTCCAGCAGTCGTTCCGGCGGCTGAACCAAGGCAATCCGTACATACCCTTCACCTAGTTTTCCAAAAGCATCACCAGGTACCACCGCAACCCCCGTTTTGTTAATTAATTCAAAGGCAAACGTCCGCGATTTCCAACCATCAGGGATTTTTGCCCAAACAAACATCGTTGCAGGTGACTTTGCCACATGCCATCCACTCTTTTCAAGTCCTGTTATTAATGCGTCCCGACGGTTTTCATATATCTTCACTTGTTCTTGAAGATTGCAATAATCAGAAGTAAGTGCCGTCACAGCTGCTAACTGAATCGGATAAAAAATTCCATAGTCAATATGTGATTTGAAGGTACCGAGAATCTTGATTACTTGTTCATTACCGACTACATACCCTATACGGCATCCGGCCATGTTGAATGTTTTTGAAAGCGAGTTAAATTCAATGCCAATCTCCTTCGCACCCGGGATGGACATAAAGCTAATTTTAGGATGATTATCAAAAATCATCTCAGAATAGGCAAAATCATGGACAACCAATATGTTGTGCTGCTTAGCAAACCTAATTACTTTTTCAAAAAAGTTTTTGTCAGCTAAAGCAGTTACCGGATTCCCCGGATAACTAAGAATCATCATTTTTGTTTTCCCTAATACATCTAATGGGATATCTTCGAGAATTGGTATAAATTTATTTTCAGCTACCAATGGCATCGGGTAAATTTCACCGCCGGCAATCGTAACACTTGCTTCATAAATCGGATAACCCGGGTCCGGAACTAAGACGTATTCTCCCGGATTGATTAAGGCCGTTGCTAAATGTGCAAGACCATCCTGGGACCCCATAAGCTGAAGAACCTCTTTTTCAGGATCTAGGTCCACAGAATAACGCTCTTTGTAAAAATAGCAAACGGCATCGTGGAATTCAGAAATTCCTTTTAATGTATAACCATATTTTGTTTCATCATTTGCGTGTTTTACAAGGGTATCAACAACAAAAGAAGGCGGAGGTAAATCGGGACTCCCTACGCTTAAATCGATGACATCTATGCCCTTTTTTATTGCTTCTTGTTTTCGATCGGCCACTTCTTGAAAAATACTGGAAGACAATTTTTGGAATTTATTTGATGCTAAGAGATTCATAGACACGCTCCTCAATTGATAATTTTACTATTTAGTACATATTAGAAAATTCAGGTGTCATTGGTTAAAAAAATAATTCAAAATCTATTTTAACAAAATTTCTGTGGTACTTGTATCTTGTTTAATTCTTTAATCTTAAAAAAACTAACGGATAGAATCACCGTAAACGATAATGATTCATGTAGATAAAAAACAGAAGATAGACATACTACCTTCTGCTGTTTACATCTTTACTATTTTATTTTTTACGGAATGACATTATCACAGCCACAAGGGAGAGAATGACAGCAATCACTGATAAAATAGTTGGAAGCGAGCTGCTTGAATCAGTTGTTTTTATTGTTTCAGCCGCGGTAGTCTTTTCATTTGCAGTCATATTCATATTCTGCATATCATGTTGACCGGCTGCTGTTGCTTTTACGATATCCGTTATAGAATGTGGAGTTTTTGCTTTTTCATCTCCTGACCACTCTACCACACTTCCGTCTTTGTAATACTGATAGGCATCCCAAGCGGCTTTTGTTGCCTGATCAGGGTTTTTAGCGACAAATACGAATTGTTGGAATTGTCCCGGAAGAATCCCTTGTCCTGTTGCTACAAACGTAAATGTTTTAACCTTCCCGCTTGAATCTTTTTCAGTGGTGTAATTCCAGCCTGGAACCGGTTGATAAGATTCAATTTCCAGTCCTGATGGTACCTTTACTGTAACTTTTGTCGTTGGTACATCCTTTTCAACCGGAACTTTTAAGGTATATGTTTCCCAAGCTCCCGTTGTCGACGTCTTAGGTGCTACAGTAACATGTGCACTGGCTATACCGGAAAAGAAAAATAGGCTAATAACGGTTGGTATAAAAATTTTAGTAAGCATTTTCATTTTATTGTTCATTTGAATTCTCCTCGGTAAATTGTTTTATTGACTTCCCACAATACAGTGGAAATCGGTATCAATAGTATCTAATGTAGTTGTAAGGATGTGCACATGTACGTTCCAGCTGCCTGCCATATTGAAATGCATGCCTTTTACTTCGTAATTGCCTTTTGCAGATTTCGGTAACCTTACTGAATCTTCTCCCATATCCATTTCAAGTGAAGTAAAAGTAAGAGCTACCTGCTCAACATTTTTCAGTGGTTGACCTTTATTATCTTTTATTGCCACCATAAAGACATTTTCTCCAATAATATTTGGTGTTACTTTTAATGAAACATGATTTCCATTTACTGTTTTTGTTTCGTAAATTGGTCCGGGAGAGACAAAAGCCGTCGGCAAATTCGTTAGAATCACGGAAAGTATCAAAATGATGATCCCTATTGCTAATTCTCCAAAAAGAGAAGTTTTTAGCCCTTTTTCTTTCCAGCTTTTTCCTTTAATAAAATTAACTGCTGCAAGTATTAACATCAAGAAAAGCAATACTACTTTACTCAAAAGTACCCTTCCATAATCGGTATGTATCAGCGATGGGAGGTTGGGAATAAACGTAAAACCGGAGAAAACACCTGTAAAGGATAGGAGCAAAACCAGGCTAATTCCCCATTTTGAAAACCTCTGTATTATTTTTAGATAAAGTGGGTTCGTTTTGATTTTCTTTAGCAATGGAAGTAATGCGACAATGCTCAGCAAACTCCCAATCCAAATGGAAGCAGCAAATAAATGAAAGAAATCCATTGTTATTGATAGATATTTATTAGTTGTTGAAGATGCGTGGCTAGTTAAAGCTTTTGTCAGTAACAACCCTATTCCTAAAGAAAAACAAAGCCACTGCCCAATCGGCTTAGTAATCCTATTAATACTTAAAAGATTATTTGAAACCGCCAATGTAAACAGGATGACCATTTGAATGAGCCATATATGCCCAAACAAAGTATTTAAAATAACATCTCCTAATGCTTGGGTGTGAAGGACTTTACTCCATGATGTGCCGGATTCAATCGTGGCCTGTAACGGTAAGCTTAGAATGATACTGAATAGTAAAAGAAAGTACGAAAGCCAAATAATCCTAATAAAGATTTTTTCAAATAAAGTCTCATTCCTTAATTCCATTGGTAAAACCAATAGGTAAATAAATAACATCCCGACAAAACATGCATTGCTAATATATTGGAACCAACGAATGACTATAAGGTCTCCATGAGGTGTATATCCTTTCGCTCCTTTAGCTAAAACGGCGGAGCTTGGAAGCTTACTTCCGACTCCGATTTGAAAGGGAATGACCCCTTGAACGGGATGTCCATCATTCGAAACCACTTTCCATTGGATTCGATACGTACCGTTTGGTAGGTGTTTCTTTAAATCCACAGCAAGAATGGATGAGTTTTTAGGATTTATATGACTGTTTTTTTGATCTATTTGATTTCCGTTTGAATCGAAAACCTGAAGCGAGTTAAAGACAGGCTGAATCGATTCGTCAAACTGAATAGATACTCTCTGCGGAGACGTTTTTAATATCTCGTTTTCAAATGGTGTTGACTTTATGATATACGCATGAGCAGACGAAACAGATGGAAATAAAAAAAGAAAAAAGTATAAAATTAAAACATAAATGCTGCTTTTCTTTTTTATATTCAATCCATCACTCCCTCTTAGAAAAATTTCTACTTTTTACAATGACAGCCTACTTCGCCCTTCATTCTTTTCTGAATTTCATCAACAGCTTCATCAAACCGTAAAACAGTACCGCCAAACCCTTTTTGAAATTGTTCCGTATGCTTTAACGATTCAAATGTTAAAACTTGTGGTTGGCAGCAATTCAATTGAAAATCGGCGTCCATTAAGAAATAAGCCATTTTGGCGCTGATCGTGGAGTTGTGAAGAAAATCACGACAGATAATTTGTGAGACATCCTTTTCAATATCCTTGTAGCGAAGTATTCCACAATGCGGGCAACATAACTGCTCTACTCTTAAGTCATTTGTTATGATTTGAACAGGATGGCGGTTATTAGACTCCTTTAAACAATATGTACAGGCATGTGATGAAACGTTTATAACGGTTGCTAAGGAGATTCCGCCAGATGTTTTCATAATTTTATTTTCCTCTAACAATGGCTTTATATCACGATAGACAGTCATTTCTGAAACATTTAATCGCTTGCTAATTTCAGTAATTGAAATAGATCCTTCTTTTTGCAGCCAGGCTACTATTTGCTGTCGGCGTTCAATCGGTAACATGTAAGCCTCCTTAATAACTTCAAATTACTTTCTACTACATTTACTTTAATAAAAAAAATTACCATTAACAATACAATAATATGAACAATTTGTGAATTGATGTTGAAAAGTAACATTTTTTCACAAAAAGAAACACTTCTCCAATTTATTTTTAATTTGATTTTATAGTTGCCTAAACGAAAAAAAAGACGCTATCCGGTAAATAGCGCCCTCCCATAAATAATTTTCATTTGATCTATTAAAACGCTTTAGCATTTTTCTTTTTCCAATAATATTCACTAAAGACATCCGCAAATGCATTCATAGCATTCTGCAGTTCTTCTAAATCATTGTCCACTCCACCCACTTCAATTAAAATTGCCCGTGGAGAAAGGTCTTGATTATACACTCCATTTCCCAAACTTTTACTTTTCGAGAATATCCCTCTGCTTAATCCGGGATATTTTTTCTCGACAGCGGCATGAAGGTCTTTGGCAAGCTGTAAATTCTGTTTAAAATTCGGATTAGCTTCCCCAACAATAAAATCCAACCTGGCATAGCTTTTATTATTAATCGTTGTCGTCGTTATCTTCTTTCTTTGGGAATCCCTATGAATATCTATCGTGAATTTTAAATCCTGATCACCGGCCATGGCTTCCTGTACAAGACCCCTTGAATATTGATAAGCGTTATTATAATTCCACCCTTTTTCATGAAGCTTTTCGGTGGCATCAACCGTACTATGCTCTGATCCAATTCCTTTTGCAGCTAAGTCTTTGGCTAACATATCACCAACTTCTACTACGTTAGCACCGTTATTGGAACTAACAGCATCATCAGGTGATGAAGATGAAGCTTGCTGTAATAGTGGTAAATAAGATTCCCAGCTATGTGTATGATAAATATAAACGACTTTCTTTCCATCTGTGGTCTGGCCAGGCGGTGTAGTAGAGTCGGTTTGGTTTGAATCGTTATTATTTCCTGCGTTTTGGGCTGCTTCTCTTTCTTTTAATAGGGTTTCCATCGGCGGAGCGGATTCAATTGGCACGTTCGTAATGTCCGTGCCTTGACCTGCCACTTGAATATTTGTATTGAATTCTGAGAATCCAGGTAACTCTCTTTCAAAAAACGATTTGACATCATTTATTTTTATATTGGTCGCAATTTGAAAACCGACTTTTGTTAAAGGAATATCCTTAATATCTTTGTTATTTTGGATAAAATATTTATTTTCCGTTCCAAAGAAATACAAAAATAATTTATTTAAATCAGATGTTTCAAGAATCTGACCCACCGATTCAGAGGACATTTTTACCGATAGAAAAGTGGTCATCCCGGCAATTAATAAAAATACAAAGATAACGGAAAGTACTGCTCCATTGACCTGTACGATTAAACTATATTGGTTATTTTTTTTCATTTAACGTTACCTCCTTCTAGTAAATAGTTATGCAAAACTATTACTAGATAGAAGTAACTTTAATCTCTTTTATCTCTCATTTTGTAAATTTATCATTTTACAACTTCTAAGTACATCTATAAATAAAAATTGAATTTTATTGATTAATAGACTTTTTGAGTGACGCCAAATTCTTTTTCATTACTCCGAAATAGTCTAATCCTTGCTTTTGTTCTTCTTTCGTTAAACCTTCAAGCGGATTTAAGACTTCTGTTTGGGCACCTATTTCATTCGCTAAAGTTTGGGCTACCTTTGAGGAGGTTAATCCCTCAAAGTAGATTATTTTAATATTTTTTTTCTTTGTTAAATCTGCTAATTCAGCCAATTTCCCAAGTGTCGGTTCTACATCCGGCGAAAGACCGGCGATGGGAATTTGTGTTAACCCATATTGCTTCGCCATATAGCCGAAGGCAGCATGTTGTGTTACAAACTCTTTACGCTTGGCTTGATCGATTGTTTCCTTATATAAACGGTCTAAATCAGTAAGCTTCGATTTAATATCAGCGGCGTTTTTTTCATAATTTTGTTTGTTTTTTGGGTCAGCCTTTTCTAAAGTCCTTGCAATATTTTCAACTTCTTGAGTTGCTAACACAGGTGATAGCCAAACATGCGGGTCTTTGGAAGCTTTTGTACCATTGTCTTCCTCAGATGTACCATCCATAAGTTTGATACCGTGAGATGCTTCAAGCACCTTTAAGTGGGATTGATCAATACTTTTTAACACCTTTTGAGCCCAAGTCTCAAAGTATTGGCTGTTATAAATGAATACATCAGCATCTTGAATACTGGCCATATCCTTTGCCGTCGGTTCCCAATCATGCGGTTCAACTCCATTCGGGATTAATAAGTCAACATTTGCTGATTGACCTGCAACTTGTTTTGCAAAGAAATACATAGGATAAAAGGTAGTTACAATATGCAATTTTTTCGATACTGAGCTGTCTGTTTTGCCGTTCACCGGACTAGTATTAGAACAGCCACTTGCAATTAGTAGAAAAATAACCATTAACGCGGTAAGTCTTTTCACTATTCCATTCGCCTCCATAAAAAAATTCAAATTGGAATTATTACGATTTAACATTTATAATTATATTCTTAGATTCAGAGATTGGATGTTATTACAAATCGGAATTGTTACGAATTGTATCGTAATATGTTTTAAGGATTATGTCAATCATTTTTTAGTATTAACTTTCAAAAGCTGCAATATATTAAATTAGCATCTAGTAGATTTAAAGGAGGGAAAATAGTAGTGGTCTATCTTACAAAGTTCATAAAAGATAGTTTTAGCCTTCTTTGTCCGGTTCACAATCAACAACTCAAAGCCAAAATGTAAAGGCCGTTCAGTTGAACGGCCTTAGGCTGTCGAAAAACCCTCGGCAGCCAATTATTTTATTCAATCACTTTAATAATTAACCGCGTTAATTTGTTAAAATATTATTAGAATATCGGTTTCAACATGTCTGTTGATTGGCGCTCCAGGCACTTCGCTTTCCGCGGGCGTGCCGGGAAGCCTCCTCGTCGCTTCGCTGACGCCACTGAAAAAGTCCTTTTCTGCTAATAATGAGATTTCCTGCCAACTAAAATCCCAAAAAATTGCGTTTTTCACCATCAAAGTAGGGAGAGGAAAATGGTTTTCATCGATTTTTCAGTCAATAGTGGGGATGGTTTTTTCAGGGAATCACCTATTGCAAAATATCTTGGACTTTTTCAGTGGCCTCGCTTCGCTCCTGCGGGGTCTCCCCTGCCCCGTACTCCCGCAGGAGTCTTCGTGCCTTCCGCTCCAATCAACAGAGTGTTTTCAATACAGACCTTCAGTTCAACTAATATATAAAAAAATAAGTGGAGAATTCAATGTGGAGCACAAGGAAAAGGTAAGGTTAAATCGCTTATCTAAATCGGGAAAAATGCTTTTTAAATTTAGAAAGGAAAAAATTGAGCGAAGCTTCGCAGACTCAAAAGAGCTGCACGGGCTTCGCTACTGCCGGTTACGGGGATTGAAGAATGCAAGTGAACAGGCTCTTCTAACTGCAGCCTGCCAAAATATAAAAAAGATTGCATTACACTTAGCAAAGTTAGAAAAAGTGTGTTGCAATACTTTAGGTTGATTTGCCTCCCTGTTGATTGGAGCGGAGGGCACTCGACTCCTGCGGGATAGAGAGGTCACTGGAGACCCCGCAGGCGCCAAAAGCGCCGAGGAGGCTCCAGGACCTCCCCCGCGGAAAGCGAGTGCCCGGAGCGGAAATCAACAGGCACATTAGCAGGGAGAATCATTAAATTTGGTATTTAGATTCTGACAAAATAAAAAATTGCAGAGAAAAATACCCTTTCTCGACAATCTGAGGCCGTTCAGTTGAACGGCCTTTTTTCCGGTTATGCTCAAGACCAAACCTCGTCAACTGTTTCTCTGAAAAGAATATCTAATTGAGGCGTAAGATCTTTTTTTGAAATCGTTAACGTTTTAGCATAATCCTCCATTCGGCTGATTTCTTTTTCTACATAATCATTAACAACAGTAAGCTTCGGTTCCAAGTTAAGTTCATCACCAATGATTTTTCTTTTTAATAAGGTGAGAATTTCCTGTTTAATCAATCCATTTTCAAGGATTACATCGACCAATTCTTGAAATTTTATCGGCGGAATCGAATTGTAGCGTACAATCCAGTTACAGGCTAATATAGGGCGAAGAACATAAAAATACTTCTTAATTTTAACGTGGTCTCCTTGGAGATAGTCACGATAATTTCCCTTGGCCATATTTAAGTAATGATAAAGTGCTGACTGTGGTAAAAATAGGTGGTCTTGAATTGTTTTCATTTTCTCCACTAATGAAAAAGCTTGGTAATAGACAATTTCTGAGTGCAGCCATTCCATGAGTGGCGGGTTGGATTTATTAAAGAGACGAAGTGCTTTCCGTAATTCCCATCCATTTATATCGAGGAGATTGTTTATAGGAAGCTCAATGACATCCCTTTTTTGTTCAATAGACAAATACCAATCCTTTTGATGTACATAGATAAAACGCACATCATAATCACTGTCCTTTGAAGGAAATCCCCATGCCCTGCTACCGGATTCCACTGCATAGCACACTTTCACATTATATTGCTCTTCTATTTTTTTTATTTCCTCAATAATTTTTTCTTTCAATCGTAAAAACTCCTTTTACCTTATCATAAAAAAGATGAGGCCCGAATTCAAAATGAATCGGGCCAATTTTCTAAGTTTGTTATTGTATTAGGAAATTTTCTTTAATTCTTCTGTCAACTGAAGAAACTTCTCCTTGTTTCCTTCTAATAATGTCATGTCGATTTCCTGACGGATTTTTTCTCTGCGGAAATCGAGAAGAGCATTGTTTAACACCATTTCTGCAATTAAAGAATCCTGGTTTTCATCCGATTGTTGTGGTGAATTAAGTAATTTCTTTTCCATCTGGAAATCAACTCCTTCAGTTTTTTATTATTATACTAATAGTTTTCTAAAAATTCAAATATTTTATTTTAAAATTTTAAAAATTAAAAAAATACAACGGTGCCTGACACCCTTAAAATACATTTGTCCTCCTACAAAAGACATAATACAACAGCTATTTTTTTATTGAAAATTTTTATCGGATTGTTGTGAAGTAACAAAAATTGGGGAACATTAATTTAAAAAATTAATTGATGAAATTAAGGAGGAAGAAATTAGTGGAGCAGACCGTTTTAACCGGATATCAGCCGATCAATGACATTAATGTTTATTATGAATTTTATCCTAACCAAACGTCAGCAAAAACCGTTATATTATTACATGGATTTCTTTCTTCCAGCTTTACGTTTCGCCATTTAATCCCGCTTTTAAACCAGGATTATCAAGTGTTGTCCGTAGACCTTCCGCCATTTGGAAAAAGCGATAAATCCCATCGCTACGAATACTCATATAGAAATTTAGCGCAAACCGTCATCAAGTTAATTGATTTTTTTGGTTTAAAAAAACTCACTTTACTAGGTCATTCCATGGGTGGACAAGTTGTGCTTAATATTCTCCACCTTATGCCCGAGCTTGCCGACAAAGCCATCTTACTTTGCAGCTCCTCCTATCTGAAAAAATCAAAGATGCCGCTCATTATTACAAGCTACTTACCTTTTTTTCATTTATTTGTGAAATTTTGGCTGGCTCGTACCGGAGTAAAAAAGAACCTTCAGGATACCCTTTATAATCATTCATTAATAAATGATGAAATGATAAATGGATATTTGCAGCCTTTTTTACAGGATGAAATTTTCGTTGCACTTACGAGAATGATTCGTCATCGTGAGGGAGATCTTCCGGCTCAGGTTCTTAATAATATAAAAACGCCCTGTTTATTAATATGGGGAGAGCACGATAATTCATTACCTGTTCACATTGGCGAGAGGCTTAATAAGGATCTGGTTAATTCTGAGCTGATTATTTTAAAAGAATCGGGCCACGCACTTCCTGAAGAACGCCCTAGAGAAGTGTACCAACATATAAAAAGCTTTTTAGAAGTTAGTTAACTGGCAGCATTATTGCTGCCAGTTTTCAGGAGAGAAAAGACAACGAATTTTCACAGAAAAATATACTTGTCCTCCCGGGGTGAACATCACCAGCTTTTTAGTACATTATGGAATTAATAATATTTTTCCTGTACTTTTCCTGCTTTCTAGTAATTTGTGTGCTTCAGCGCCATCTTTTAACGGGAATGTTACAGGAGCTGCCACTTTTAGCTTGCCTTCAATTATCCACTCAAACAATTGTTTTGAGCGGGTTGCTCTTTCTTCATAGGAAGTTAAAACATTCCAAAGGTCGCCACCAGTGAGTGTTTTGGAGGTATCCATCAACATTCGTGGATTAACCGGGGCAGGGTCACCGCCTGCCATCCCATAAAATACGACCGTTCCCCCGATTCTAGTTGCCTCAAAGCTTACTGCTAAAGTTGAACCCACGGACTCATATACAACGTCCACACCAAGCTCCCGGGTTACTTCTTTTACTTTTTCACACCAAGGTTCATCATATAAAAACACAAAGTCTGCCCCAACTGATTTACTAACCTCTGCCTTTTCTTTTGAAGAGGTTAAACCTATGACCTTCCCGCCAAGCAGCTTTGCTATTTGGACAAGAAGCTGCCCAACTCCTCCGGCTGCAGCGTGGACTAAAACAAAGTCCCCTTTCTTAATCGGATAACTATCACTTGTTAAATAATGTGCCGTTAGTCCTTGCAGCAATATGGAAGAGGCCGTTTCAAAGGATATTTCTGCAGGTATTGGTATTGCCTTATTTAAAGGAACCGCGACTAGCTCTGCATTGGCAAAGGGAACATCTGCAAAACCAATATGGTCTCCCACTTTCACGTTTGTAACGTTTTCCCCGACCTGTTCTACAATTCCGGCTCCTTCATAGCCCAAAATATATGGCGGATCACCTGCAAGATGATAATTCCCTTTCCTTCTGTATACATCTGCAAAATTCAAGCCAATGGCTTTCATTCTTAGCAATATTTCATTTTTTTTAACCGTTGGATCAGGTATTTCTATGTAGGTGAGTACTTCCGGTCCGCCAAACTTTTCAAATATAAGTGATTTCATATTCTTTACCTCATTTATCTTTATTCATCTTAATAAAGGTCATAGTAAAGGAAGTTAGAGAGTAATACAAGTTTTCCCACTTACAAACTCGGAGTTCTTACTAAAATAAAAAGGCACTGAAGCAGCTTTTTACATTAATGAATTTGGTTTTCAAACTTTTAGAAGTATCCCAACCATTGTGATAAAATCAAAAGTAAGATTTTTACTAAAGGGAGAAAAAAACTAGATGAATAGATTTAAGCGACTACTTCAGCCTATCTTGATATTGGTATTATTTAATGGCTTGCTCTTTTATGTCGGTTGGAATGTATGGGAGTGGCTGAAAATTTCTTTCCAAATGAATCATTTAATTCTCTATAGCCTAATTTTTATATTGTTTTCCTACTCGTTTTTAATAGGTCGTATCTCAAAGCATTTAGGATTTTTCAGTACCATTGGTTCAATTTGGTTTGGTTTTTTCCAATATGCTTTGATTCTATTTCCGATTGCGGATATTAGTATTCTTATTATAAAAATGACCTCAGGGACATTATCCCATTCAGCCTTTTTCTTGGCGGGCCTGACAGTGCTTATTTTACTTGCTGCTATTTTCGGATATGGATTATTTAATGCCTACAGCCCTATCATCAGAAATTTTGAAATCACTGTTCCAAAAAAACATGGAAAAAGAAACGCTCTCAGAATTGCAGTTGCTTCAGATATGCATTTTGGAAGATTATCAGGAGTATCGCATTTAAAAAGATTAGTAGAAAAAATGGAAGGAATAAAACCGGATATAATCCTTTTGCCAGGCGATATTATTGATGATGACCCTGAGCCATTCATTCAAAAAAAGATGGGGGCAATCATGGGTAAGCTTAACGCTCCCCTTGGTATTTTTGGCGTCTTAGGTAATCATGAATATTACGGGGGACAAATCCCTCAATTTATCGAGCAAATGAAAAAGATTAATATAAATATTTTAATGGATGAAATGACGTTGATTGATGATAGCTTTCAATTACTGGGAAGAAAAGACAAAACAGATAAAGGAAGAAAGACATTTGCAGATTTACTTTCAGACCGGGACAGCTCTTACCCTATTATCGCGATGGATCACCAGCCTTCTGAACTGAAACAGGCTCAAGAAAATGGGGTTGATGTACTGCTCTCCGGACATACCCATAGAGGACAAATGGCACCAAATCATCTCATTACAAAAAGAATGTTTGAATTGGATTGGGGATACCTAAAAAAAGAACAGCTTCATGCCTTCGTTTCATCCGGATTTGGCTTTTGGGGTCCTCCATTGCGCTTAGGAAGCAGATCTGAAATACTGCAAATCGATATAATATTTGAATAAAAAGAGTCAAACACTTAAAAGCGCCGAAGGCATTATCCTTCGGCGCTTTTAAGTGTTACGCAATTTTTAATGCGATTTTATGCCAATAAAGAGCATATGACCGCTATTTATTTAAACCAGCCTTTTTCTTTTGATTGGGTGATGGCTTCGATGCGGTTTTTCACATCCAGCTTATCCAAAATAGTTGAAATATAGTTTCTAACCGTTCCAGTCTTAATGCATAGCTGTTCGGCAATCTCTTGTGTATTTTTTCCGTCAGCAACAAGTTCCAATACTTTTTTTTCACGATCAGTAAGAGGATTTTCTTCACTATAAACATCGTCCATCAGCTCAGGAGCATAAATTCGTCTGCCTGCCATTACACTGCGGATAGAGCCGGCCAATTCTTCACTTGGGCTGTCCTTTAATAAATACCCGCTAACACCGGCTTTTAAGGCACGTTGAAAATAACCTGAACGGGCAAAGGTTGTTAAAATAATTACTTTACAGCCTAACCCTTTAAGCTCTTCTGCAGCTTCGAGCCCACTCTTTCCGGGCATCTCGATATCCATGATGCAAACATCGGGTCTGTACTTCTGTACAAGTGTTACCGCTTCTTCTCCATTCGATGCCTTTCCCACCACTTCCATATCCTCTTCCAAATTAAGCAGTGATCCAAATGCCCCCAACAGCATTTGCTGGTCTTCAGCAATGACTATTGTAATCAATTATGCTCCCCCCTTCTCGGTCGGTTTAACATCGTTCGGGACCCTAATCGTTAAAGTTGTTCCTTCATTTGTCGTGAGCTCCAAACTGCCATTTATAAATTCCAACCGTTCTTTCATTCCAATTAAACCGTGTCCCTCAGTGACGGTTTCTTTCGATCCGTTAAAGACCCCATTATCTCTTATAATCATAACAATTTCTTTCCATGATTGCTCTATCGAAAGAAAACAGGAAGTAGCCCCGCTGTGTTTTACGACATTGGTTACAGCCTCTTTCAAACACATACTGAGGATATTCTCGGTAAGGAGGGAAACATTCGTAAGTGAAAAATCCTCATTACATTCAAATTTAATCTGTGCTGCCTTTATGATCTGTTTTACCCGCCCAATCTCCTCATTCAATCGAATACCGCGCATGGATGAAACCAACTTTCTGACTTCACTTAAGGCAGTCCTCGCTGTCTGCTGAACATCTTTCAATTCACATCGTGCCTTCTCAGGATCTTTATATATTAATTTCCTTGCTAAATCACTTTTCAGACCAATCATCGAAAGCTTTTGACCCAGTGTATCATGAAGGTCACGGGCAATCCTGTTCCGTTCCTCCAGTTTCACCAGCTCTGATATTCGCTTATTGGCATCCTCAAGCTTTTCTTCGAGTTGTCCCCTCTCTTTACGATTATAAAGGTTAAAAGGGAGGAGGATGACACTTATCCAAATGATGATGATAAAGGGCAATTGCGATAAGAACTGGTCATTCTGCTGGACGATTTTATAATTGATCGATGCAGAAGTGCTAAATAAATGAATAAAATATAATGTATAAAAGGCTATCCGATCTTTTATATTGCCAATAAAATAGGCAAGGAAAAAAGCAAAATATACATAGTTGAAAAGACTCGTCGATGTAATCGATATTCCGATTAGGATCAACGTCCACAAATAAACAGGCCAGCCTTTGGAAAAAAAGGCAATTCGATAAAAGACAAAAAATAAGATTGTTAGTAATATCCCGACAACTATTTTAACTATTGAGGAGGATTGGAAAATAAAATAAAACGGTAAAATACAAAGGACAGTCCAAATATATGGAACAATACCGTTATTTTTTTGGAATGTCATATACTTTTTAATCATTAACGAAACCTCTTTTTCAGCATTAATGGCATTGTTGTCCATGCAGCTTTTTAAATAAAAGTCACTTTACTTATTTTCAGCTCTTTTCTTGAGCGTCTCCTTAACCTTAATTATATCTGAAACATTATTTTTAGCCATTCTTAAATAACAGAATGCTGAAGGAATAAGAAAGATTTGCAGTAAGGATAGGGTAATTATATAGCTATAAGGTTCCTTCGAATGAATCGAGATAATGCCCAGTAAAGCTCCAACGCCCACATTACCCATTGTTCTACCCAAACTATTAGACAGATTCGCGATGCTAAAGGCTGTTCCCCGGTGCTCCGGCAGATTTACATCCGTTATCAGCGCCAGCCAATTGGGAGTATTAGCGGATTGAGCCGCTGATGCAAAAAACGATAGGATAAACAACAATAAGATCCACGGGTTCACCATTATTTGTTTTAATAAACTCCATAAAATGAATAAAGCATTATTGTCCTTTGGCAGCGATAGACCAGCCATTGGGATTATAAACATAAATATGTATAGCGGCATCGTAAGAAAAACAAACAACGCCGTTAAATAAGCTCTTCCTTTATAGGTTTTCCTCTGTAATCGATCACCAAGATGACCAAAATATACTGAGGTCATCCCTCCAACCTGGAATATCGCATAAAGATATCCCGAGGCGATCATGGCGGTATTCATACCGTAGCCTTGCTGTTCAATTTTGTAAATATATAGGGTTGGCAGCCATATGAGGCTCCCTGTCGTTATATTCATAAAAAAAGCTTGTAAAAATAAAAGTAAATTACTGCGTTTTAAAATAAGCGATAGGATATGCTTTGATTCAATAATATAGTTGTATGATTGACCCTCATTAATAATTCCTTTCAGCTCAGGATCGGATTTCCCTCTTGAAGGCTCTTCTACAAAAAGATAAAGCACGATTAAAAAAAAGCCAATAAACCCTACGATTTCAAAGGGAAATCTCCAACTGGTTCTCGTAGCTATTAAAGAAGCCATCAGAGAGCCTGCAATACCTCCTAAGCCCTGCGTCATACCCCATAGGCTTAAAATCATTCCGCGCATTCGATATGGAATGGAATCCGTTAGTACACTAAACCCAATTGATGCAATACAGCCTAATCCTACACCGGTTATGATTTGAAATATTAATAACTGCAGATAATTTTTACTCATAGCTGTTAAAAAAACAGAGACTACCCAAATTAACGTTCCAATAATGATAAGTTTTTTTCTTTTAAATTTCCCTGAAAGATATCCCCAATAAACGGATGATAGGGCAGTAACTAAAATATTAGCAGCCGAAACTGTACCCATTTTAGCTATATTTACATGTAAATCCTTTGAAATATTTTGAAATAGTGGCGGAAATAGTCCAATTATTATATTATCAAAGGCAGCTAGTGCGATAAAAACAAATATGGTATAAATGATTTTTACATTATTTTTTTTCAAAAATGAATTAAACTCCTTTATTAGAAAATGTTTATGTAGATATTTTTTTCATGGATAATGAAAATATTTATTGATAAATCTTAAAAATGTATTAACAATAAATATACAGTCTTCAAAGTGCATTTATTTTGTTATAATTATATAATAGGTATTTAAGAAAGGCTTGGTAAAATGGGTAAAAATATACTTATCATTTCCTCAGATAATACAGGGCATGGTCATAAAAGCATAACAGAATCTTTATTTGAAAAAATAAAAGATGATTCTGATATTAACATACACGTAGTAGATGGTTTTTCACTTGGCGGACAGGTTCTTTTGAATATCGGTAAATCATATGGTCCGATCACTAGAAGTGCAGAAAATCTATGGAAGATGGTCTGGAATCTTTCAGCTATCAAACCATCCGTTGTAAACACCATGATCGAATCACTAATAAAAAATAATTTTTTAAAGCTTCTGGACGAAATAAAGCCAGATATCATTTTATCCGTTCATCCAAATTTTAATGGCTCCATTTTAAATATTTTAGAGAAACAACAAATCAAAATACCTTTTATTATCCTTATAGCAGATTTAGTCAATATTTATCCACTTTGGGCGGATAAAAGGGCTGATTACATAATTAGTCCAACTGTTGAAGCAAGAGAGAAATGTATAGAATATGGCATCCCTGCTGAAAACATAAAAGTTTTAGGATTCCCTGTACGCTCAAGATTCTTTCAAAAAAACACAAAAAAGAAAGTTACCTATAAAAAGGGCACACCTTTGAAATGCTTGATTATGAGCGGTGGTGAAGGTGTAGGGAATATGGAAAACATCGCTGAAAATCTCCTAAATAATTTTGATTGTACTGTAAAAATTGTTGCAGGTAGAAATGCGAAGCTTAAAGCAAAGCTGGAGCAATCTCTAAAAAGTCAATATGGCGATAAAGTTGAAATTTATGGATTCACCAAAAACATTCAGGATCTCATGTTGACTTCTGATATTGCCTTTACGAGAGGCAGTCCGAATGTCATGTTTGAGGCTATTGCTGCCAATGTACCTATAATCATAACAGGTGCATTACCCGGACAAGAAGAAGGAAATCCCGCTTTCGCTGAAAAATCCAATTTAGGAGTCGTTTGTAAGGATATCAGCGAAATTAAAAATACAATCACTAAATTACTTGAAAATGATTGCGAAAAACTAAACAACATTATCTCTAGTCAAAGAAAATTTATAAATACCCATGCCGCCGAAGACATTTTACAATTCATTTTAGATGTTGAGGATGGTTACTATGTACCTGCAGCCGACCTGTCATATAATTAATGACTAAAGCTAATATGGGAAATGTAAAAAGGAGCTCCTTCCCAAAGGACGCTCCTTTTTTGATTCAACTAATATTTTTTGTACCAAAGTGATTTTCTGATACGTCTTGTGAATCATCTTCCCTTTGTTTTGATTGTAACAATTGTTTAATTGTTAGTAATTCAGTTTCAATTTTATGGAGATGGCTTTGCATATCATCAATTTCTTGTTCAGCCTTGTAATTAATCGCAAAATCGATAACTGATTCATGTTTATCCCGGGCTGCCTGGCGATTTTGACTCATCATAATGACAGGTGCCTGAAAAGCTGCAATAAAAGAAAGGATAAGGTTAAGCAGGATAAATGGCGGCTTATCAAAATGCTTCGTAAAAACAAGTGAGTTCCAAATCATCCACACAGCAAGAAAAAATCCAAAATAAATAATAAACTTCCAGCTTCCTCCAAAGGTAGAAATACGATCGGCTATACGATCGGACCATGTGGTTTTACGATAATATTCTTCATCTAAATGGGCCAAAATACTTTTTTCATAATTATCAACCAGCCGATCGATTCTCTTTGTATCTTCTTTATTCAGTTCTATATCAAACCCATGGATATTAACAATTTCATCTGCGCTTTTTTGCTTAATGCCAAATTTTTTAGTAGTATTAAATTTCATTATTACTGCACCTCCCAATTGTATTGGGAGCCATTAACACAGGTATCTCTTATAGGAAGCATCGATTTAAGTAGAAGCTTCCAGTTGAGGAATGTAGGGTATTAATGACTCCAATTAAATTAATCGTTCTTCTCAGCCTACTACTGGAACCGTCCACGAAAATCTCACACTCCTTACTCTATTAATATAGTATTCCATTAAAATATTATGGTGATAATAAATATGAAAAAAACAAAAAAACCACCGGATAAACGGGGGTTTACGTTCATTACAAATAAAAGTAATGTTTATAATCCCCCTAGTTTAGCTTCAGCACTATACAACGTAGAGAATATCTCAGCCACCTTAAGTAGAGCCTTAATCCGGCAATACCTGTTCTACCCATTGGCGTCTTTCGACGTTTCCGGGCAGTGGCCTATGTTTGTATAGAAGCCTCGCCTAACGAGAATTTCCTTATGATAAGTTCAGTTCCTTTTACATCAACCTAACTCTACTCCCTGAGTTTTTATTTGTCAATGTAAAAAAATCACCAAATTCCTCTTTTATTCTCCTTATTGATATATGTAATTTACACCTAGGAGTAATATTTACTCAATCACATTTATATAATGGATTAGTCAGAATTTTATAAATGTTTTACACTTTACAAATCATGGAAATAATGGTTATTATATTATCATTAGGAGGGATTGGATTTGGGAGAATTAGTAAATAGTTGCTCCGGAATTCCTTATTTACGTTTTGGTGTTGGTGAACCTTTAGTTTTTATTCATGGGCTTGGAGAAGTGAAGGAAGGCTGGCATAATCAGTTTGTATTCGCGGACCAGTATGACTTGATTATTCCTGATTTACGAGGACATGGTGAGAATAAAACAAATGAGGAGATATCGATTCCAAACTTTGCAAGTGATATTATTAATTTATTAAAGGTACTTAATCTTGAAAGCGCCCACATTTGCGGTTTATCAATGGGCGGAATGGTTGCTCAAGAAATTTACCGTCAAGCTCCGGAGATTTGTCGCTCTCTAATACTCGTTAGTACTTTTCATTATGTCCCAAGATCCCTTGGGAACCTATATTTACAATATCGTAAAGCTCGGGCAGAGGTAAATCCCCCTCATGCCCAAAAAGAAAAAGCCGCTCGCTCCTGCCTTTATTCTTGGACTAAGGAAAACTTTGAAGAATTCTATAAATTTTACAAGCCAAATCATGAATATTATCTTAAATCAGCGGAGGCTTGCCTAAAGGTCAATAATTTGAGCTTACTCCCTAAGATTAAGATTCCAACCTTAATCATTGGCGGGCAATACGATTCAGTAACACCTGTTTGGATCCAGTATTTAATGCATAAACAGATTCGACACTCAGAATTTGTCATATTCAAAAATACAGGTCATATTGCCAAACTGGAGGCAAAGGATTCATTCAATAAAGTACTCCGCGACTTTTTGAATAAACACAAAACAGCAAGTTAGAGGGGAAGGAATATTTCCTTCCCTCTTCCAATTGCTCAATACTAATTATATTGCCTTGTACCGAACTTTATTACAGGAAAATATTATAGGATATTTGAACGACTGGAAACCCATTTATCTACAATTCCTGCAAACACGCCGGTTAGGGCTAGTCCGACATGTCCTGCCTCAACTGTGATATAGGTTTTATCCTTACTGGACACTAAATCCATTATCGGCTTACTTTGCTCTTCTAAAATCAAATTGTCTCTAGAGCCCGAAACAACGAATAGGTTTGCCTTAATATTTTTTAGGTCTGCCTTTTTATTTCCGATCATCAATTCCCCTTTAACCAGCTTATTCTCTTTAAAAAGATCGTTGGCGAGTTGTCTATATGCCTCTCCGGCAAAAGGAACCTGATCAAGCGTCCATTTATTCATGCGACGCCACTTATCCACATAACGGTGATCATGTGCCCTCGAAAAGAGCGTTGTATAGTTTGTAAAATAAATTGGCGCTCCTATCGCTCTGAACATCCCTTCCACTAATTGAGGCGGGACCACCCCATAGACATCTATAAAGTGCTCAAAGTTAAAATCACCATTTCTTAATCCTTCTGCCCATTTATCCGGCCCGATAAACGGTTGGAAATCAATTGGAACCGTCGCGACAATTAAATTTTTAATCGGCTCTTCAGCAATCGAGGCGTAAATAGAAGCAATGGTACCGCCTAAGCAATACCCGATTAAGGTAATTTCTTCTGCTCCGGAATGACGAATCGCCCGCTTAACAGCCGACTTTAAATATTTTTCAATGTACGTATCAAGGCCGATTTTTTTATCTTCATAGCCCGGGGAACCCCAATCTAATAAATATACTTCATAGCCCATGTCGGTAAGGCCCTCTATGACACTTGCCTTTGGGGCTATATCTAAAATATACGGTTTATTAAATAAGGAATACACAAAAAATAATGGAATCTCGTATTTTTTCTGTTTGGCAGGATAGTGCCATAATACCGATTTATTTTTCCTCCATACTTCATTTCTTGGAGTATCACCAATCTTTGGCTCAGGTTCACTTAAAACTTGGAAAACGTGCTTCCAGCGATTCATTTCTTTCTCATAATCAAAAGCTGAGATTAAACTCTTTAATGGTGCATCTGCCGCCACGTTTTTCCCCCCGCCTCAAAAATTATTTTGACTGACTTGTTGCAGCTAGTGCCGGTTCGGTTTCTTTGTCATTTTTTATGAGTGTTTTTAATATCTTAAACTCTTCTTTCAAACCATTTAATTTAATTAGCTCAAATTTCATCTCTTGAATCTCTGCATGTAAGTCTTTTGTATCTGCTACCTCTTTTTTTGTTTTCAATAATTCTGTTTTTAGCTGCTTTGTAAGTTTAATAATTTCCTTGGACACATCCACTATACTTTCAATTTCTTTGCCTTGAGAATTCATAGAATCCTGTAAATCCCAAATTTGTTCCTCAAGAGCTTCCATCTTTTCTTCCGCTTGGATAGTTAATTTCGCTACATTTGCTATATCATTTTTAGTAGGAAAGTTAAGTAAACTAGCAACTGTTTCTTGATTTTTTCTTACTTTTTCAAAATAACGTGAATGTGCTTCACTACCTACGTTAGCCCCTTTGACAAAATTGCTATTATTCGTTAAAAGGTAGATAAAATCATTTATCTGTTTTTCCCATAACTCACTATACTTTTTAAAGGAATCATATGGATCGTATGTTTTCTTATCTGACATCTGGTTCCACCCCTATTTTTATGAATTTGCCGGCTCAGTTATTTTATTCATATATTTTTGAAATGGAAAAAAAGTATTTTTCACTTGTTTTGAAAAAAGATTCACAAATATTTTTTGATTTTCAAATAACACATTGGATGTTTGCTTTACACTTTCTATATATTTATCTCTGCCATTTTTTCTATATGAAATATATTCTTCAACCGTTTCCATATACTTGTCCAGTCCTTGGCCGCCGGTTAAAGTTTGAAAAGGGCTCAATAAAAGCGAAGTTGTTCTTTTTTGGAAATCATCTACAACACGATTAATATCTTCATACGATTTAATCGGGAAGAAATGCTGCAGTGTTGTTGTTGACATCAGTAACTCTTCTCGAGCTCCTTTTTCCCATTCTCTTAGTTCCTTTGCAAATTGATCTGTTACCGCTTTGGTGTTTTCTTGATTACGCTTAACTCTTTCTACATAATGCTTAGCTGAATTTAAAAAGACCTCATCTCGATAATTTAAACGTTCAACCCATGCATCTAATTCCTCAAATCCAAGCTTCCAAAGCAGTTCAAAACTTGATTGCTGCTCCTCATGGCCAGCCTTAAATTCTTGATTTTCTACCATTACTTCTTTCTCATTTTTTTTAGTCATTGTTTTTCTCCTCCATATCTAAATTAGTTTGTTTATGAAAAAAATGTTTTAAATCATTTAGTTCTTTTTCTAAAGCTTTTATTTTGTAATTACGGAAATCTCTTTTTTCATTTTTGAATTCACATATTATTTCTTCTAATGATTCTCTTACATTTTTTAACTTAATTTGATTACTTTTTTGTTTTAGATTGATCATGTAGATTGTTTCTTCAAGATTGTCCAGTACTTCTTCACAATTTATGATGTTTAATGCAAGGTCAGCTATATCATCTTTTTTCGGCAGGTCTAATTTCTTTAACCATCTATCAATTAATTTTCTGTGAATCATTACCCGATCCAAATGATTTTCCACTCCCTTCCAAAAATCATTGGAAAAAGAGCGGCAATTAGTATAAAAATGGATTCTTTTATTCCATTTCTTTTCTAATTTTTTATAAAAAGTAACCGGATCATGGTCTTTGGATGTCATATTAATTCCTCATAACTAACCAGTTGGTATTTTGCTATAATCATAATGAAATTTGAAGTTTAAGTCAATTTGGAATTTATGAAATATTTAACACTTCGGTCTTTATAAAGACAAATTAACATAAAATTTACATTATCTTAAAAAAAGGAGCTGTCTAGTATGCCAGTAACCAATGCTAATGGAATTGATCTTTATTATGAAGTCCACGGTGATGGTGAACCATTATTGCTTATTATGGGTTTGGCGCTAGATTCAAAATCGTGGTTTCGAACTTTACCTGCTCTGAGTGAGCACTTTAAAGTGATCGTTTTTGATAATCGCGGAACCGGTTTAAGCAGTAAACCCCATACCCCTTATTCAATTGAGCTTATGGCCGATGATGCAAATGCGGTATTGGATGCAGCGGGTGTTGATTCCGCACATGTATATGGCATTTCCATGGGTGGTATGATTGCCCAAAGGTTAGCACTAAAGTATCCCGATCGAATCCGATCTCTCATCTTGGGCTGTACAACCTCCGGCGGAGCAAAACATGTACAACCCGGAGTTGATGTTTCGATGCTCATGCTTTCAAGAGCATCTGCTAATTCAACACCGGAAGAAATAGCCTGGGCAACTGCTCCGATTCTATACAGTCAATCATTTATCGATAATCATAAAGACTTACTAGCTGAAGACATTCATAAACGAATTGAAATTCCGATTCTTCCATATGCCTACATGCTTCAGCTTCAGGCATGCCTGGCTCATGATACGTATAATGAAATCGAACAAATCAATGCTCCTACTTTAGTCATGCATGGAGATGACGATCGACTGGTTCCCTATGAAAATGGCGTAACCCTAGCAAAGAAAATTCCAAATTCAAAACTTCTAACCGTCTCTGGGGCAGGCCATATTTATGTGACGGAAGCAATCGATTTAGTAAATAATAAAGTGATAGACTTTTTAAAAAACCAATAATTATGATAAAATGCCGGAACAATTAATCGGGCATTTTTATTAAGAAATTCCTTTAGTTCAACCAATTGATGTACCCTTATTGAACGCCTGCAGTTGTTCCACCATCAACGACAAGAACATGACCGAACACATAGTCAGAAGCATCAGAAGCTAAAAATAATGCCGGTCCTTTCATGTCGTTATCTGAACCAAAGCGTCCTGCAGGTGTTCTCTTAAGGATTTTTTCTCCTGAATAATCCAAAATAGCTTGTGCCATTTTTGTAGGGAAAAATCCCGGTGCAATGGCATTTACATGAACATTATACGGCGCCAATTTCCCATCTTTCCAATTAAGCTTTTATTTTTGAAGATTCTTCCTCCCTTAATGCCCTTCTAAGTAATTTTCCTACTGGTGACTTTGGTAACTCTGCATGGATTTCTACATCTTTTGGTGCTTTATACGGCGCAAGTTTTTCCCTGCCATACCGCTTTATTTCATCTACTGAAATGGTATGTCCCTCTTTTAGTTTGACGTATGCTTTCACTGTTTCCCCACGGTACATATCAGAAACACCAATGACGAGCACCTCTTCGATTGCTTCCAGCTTATATAATACTTCCTCTATTTCACGAGGGTAGACATTGTATCCGCTTGCAATAATGACATCCTTTTTCCGATCAAGGATATAAAAATAACCATCCTCGTCCATTTTTGCAATATCACCTGTGAAAAGCCATCCATCCTTCAATACCTCTTCTGTATCTTCAGGACGGTTCCAATAACCTTTCATCACCTGAGGGCCATGGAGGATTAATTCTCCTGCTTCTCCTACAGGTACATCCTCAAAGCCGTCTTCTGTTTGACGTACGACTCTTGCAATTGTGCTTTGAACCGGAATCCCGATACTTCCATATTTTCTAGGCACAAACGGAGGACTAAAAATAGCCGTTGGTGATGACTCGGAAAGACCGTAACCATCATAAAGCCTTGCTCCCGTTTTCTTTTCAAATGTTTTTACCTGTTCTATAGGCAGTGGGGCACCGCCACAGCTTATATAGTACAAATTATCAAATCCACACTCTTCTATTCCCGGTTGACTGTTTAAGGCGAAGTACATTGTTGGAACTGCGGACATTTGGAATGGTTTTTCACGCTTAACTGTCTCCATTAGTTCTTTTACATCAAATCGGGGTAAAACAAGTTGATTTGCCCCTTCCCTAATTCCGCAAAGCGCAACACTCGAGAGACCATAAACATGGAACATTGGCAAAACAGTAATCATCTTAAAATCTTTCGGTTTATTATTACATGGTTTATAACTAAAATCACAAACCTGGTTGATATTGGCCAGAATATTTTGGTGAGTAAGCATTACACCTTTAGAAACCCCTGTCGTTCCACCTGTATATTGAAGAAGAGCGACATCTTCCCGGCGATTGATTTCCACATCAGGAATATTTACTTCATCCCGGAGAAATTCATCAAAATAATGATCACCTTCTTCAAGGTCAACCTTCTTATCTCCAAATCTTACAACGATCACTTTTTTTAACGATGTATTTAATTGTATTTTTTTTACCTTTGGATAAAGTGCATCAAAAACGACTATGTATTCAGACCCGGAATCATTTAAAACATGTTCGATTTCTCTTTCCATATACATTGGGTTTACTTGGACGGCAATTCCACCTAAACGAAACGTGCTAAATAAGGTGAAGATATAGTGGGGGGAATTAGGAAGCATTATTGACAAACGATCACCTTTACTAAATCCTTCTTGATGCAGGGCGGAAGCAAGCTTGTCTGTAACTGTTTTTGTATCGTAATAACTCCAAACCTTTCCCAAAAAAGTGAAGGCGGGCTTTTCGTTAAAACGGTTTACAGCACCTTGTAAAAAATCATAAAGTGAATTGTGATCAATACTGATATGCTCATCAATTCTCGGATCATAGATTTTCAACCACGGCTTTTGCAGATATACCATAAAACATGATGCCTCCTTTATACTGATTACTTTAAATTCTATTAAACAAATAACCATACTTCCATTCTAATCCTTGGGAATATCTAATTAGAATATTAATATAATTCAAATTATTATAGTGAAATGAGGATTTGTAAACCTACCTTTCTCGACATTTTTCTGCAATTAACCGTGGTTTTTCGGGACCAAAAACTATAAATCGTCCATCCCTCTTATGCAAATACACTTTTTAAAAATACTCTTCTTTGAAAGTTTTAAAAAACATAAGAAAATTGTCGAAATATTTTTAAGCGTTCTTACTATATAAAGAAATAATATTAACATTTTTTGACAAAACTAATTAATTTTTAACCTCCTTAATTCATGACCATCGAAAAATAATATATTCCTATAGAGTTTTCACTTAATTTTTTGGCTCTGTTAAGCTTGCCTGTTGATTTCCGCTCCAATCAACATAGTGTGCTAGATCAACAATGAGCTTTAACATAGCCAATTTTTTTAAAAAAACAAAGGGACCAAAGTGTCTATCTTTATTCATTTCAGTCATCTAAAAGCGGTAAAAAGAACTTCCGGTAACAAATGGGTGATTTGTTACCGGAAGTTCTTTTTTTACTTCTTTAACATCTTAAATACTTGCTCCACATCTTTATCACCGCGACCTGACAGGTTAACAATTAAAACATCATTAGAAGATAATTTTTTTGCCAGTTTAATAGCATACGCAACCGCATGGGAACTTTCCAACGCAGGGATTATCCCTTCTGTCTTACATAGCAATTGAAACGCTTCTAATGCTTCTTGACCGCTTATAGTGACATACTCAGCTCTGCCGCTCGTTTTCAAAAAGCTATGCTCCGGTCCAATACCGGGATAATCCAGACCTGCAGCGATTGAATACGTTGGCTTCGGTTCTCCGTTTTCATTTAACAACGTTAAACATTTAAAGCCATGAATCACAGCAGGAACCCCTTCAGTTAAGGTGGGTGCTTCCGACGGTTCAACCCCAATTAGGCGAACGTTTTTGTCATTTATATATTGGGCAAACGCACCAATCGCATTACTTCCACCACCTGCACAGGCAATCACAGCAGTAGGCAGCTTTCCTTCCTTTTGGAGGATTTGGTGTCTGGATTCTTCACTAATAATCGATTGGAAGTGTTTGACCATCGTAGGGAATGGGTGAGGTCCCACAGCAGATCCTAATAAGTAAAAAGTATTTTTATAGTTTTGAACGAGATCACCCAAAGCTTCATCTACGGCATCCTTTAATCGCCCCTGACCTTTATTTACAGGTACGACTTTTGCACCTAACAATTCCATCCTGAATACGTTCAGAGCTTGTCGTTCAGTGTCCAGTTTACCCATGTAAATAATACATTCCATCCCAAACATAGCACATGCCGTAGCAGTTGCGACTCCATGCTGTCCTGCACCCGTTTCAGCGATGATCCGTTTCGCTCCCATTCTTTTTGCTAATAAAATTTGTCCTATGGCATTATTAATCTTATGGGCTCCTGTATGGTTTAAATCTTCTCTTTTCAGATAGATTTTTGCACCGCCAAGTTGACTGGTCAAATTTTCAGCAAAAGTTAACGGGTTTTCTCTGCCGACGTATTCTTTAAGATAATAGTTAAATTCATCTATGAATTCAGGATCGTCCTTATACCGTAAAAACTGTTCCTCTAACTCGTTTAAAACTTGTTGAAGATCCTCAGGAACAAAGCTTCCTCCAAATTCTCCAAAATACCCCTTATTTTGTACATTCAAACCTTCCATTTTCAGCTCGACTCCTTTTAAACTAAAGTGTTATTAACTGAATATTAAAATAATAATAGCATTTAGTTTATGATCTGCCCAGCTTTTATCTATCAAACGTTCTTATTTAATTGCTTAATGAATTCTTTCATAAAGCCAGGGAGACAAGCTAATACAAAATTCTAAAAAACCTCTTGCACCGAACCTATTACAAATTCTTTACTAATCTTCTTATCTCATTACGTACGGACAATTTGACCTTTCCATTTGACTAAACTAGCGTTTAAGCCATCCACATGTTTCTACTATCAAGCAGTTCATTTCGGGAGGGCGTTGCTACACCCTCCCTTTCCACCAAAATCATATACGGGAGTTACTCTCTGTCAAAAAGTGCCGCACCGGCAATACCGGGATGTGTCATCTCGTACGGATCCAGTATTAAATCCAGCTCCGCTTCCGTCAGCACATCATATTTTAGACATAGCTCCCGAATAGGTTCCCCGCTTAAAATAGCCTCCCTTGCTATCCGAGCAGCTACTTCATAACCAATATGCGGGTTCACGGCTGTGATAACACCAACACTCTTTTCAACATATGCTTTCATTCTTTCTTCATTTGCCTCGATTCCTTTTAGACAATGGTCCGTGAAAACCCGGAATGCGTTATTCATAATGCTGATGGACTGAAGCAGATTAAATACAAGGACCGGCTCCATTACATTTAATTCAAGCTGGCCTGCTTCCGAGGCAAGGCAAATGGTATGGTCATTTCCAATCACTTGGAAAGCTACTTGATTAATAACCTCCGCCATAACCGGGTTTACTTTTCCGGGCATGATAGAAGAGCCGGGCTGACGGGCCGGTAATGTAATTTCCCCCAATCCAGCCCGAGGGCCGGAAGCCATTAAACGCAAGTCATTCGCGATTTTGGACATGTTCATCATACACACCTTCAACGCAGCAGATACTTCTGTGTATGCATCTGTATTTTGAGTTGCATCTACAAGATGCTCAGCCCCAACAAGCGGTAATCCGCTTATATTGGCAAGATGTTTCACAACTGATTCGATATAACGCGGGTCTGCATTTAATCCTGTTCCGACTGCTGTTGCTCCCATGTTCACTTCATATAAATGCTGGCGTGATTGCTTAATTCGCTTGATATCACGTTCGATTGCGCGTCCATAAGCTTCAAATTCTTGACCTAGACGTATCGGTACAGCATCTTGAAGATGTGTGCGTCCCATTTTGATGACATGATTGAATTCTTGTGCTTTTTGCCTGAACACAGTATGCATATCGTCCATTGTATACAATAATTTTTCTAGCAGATTCAATATTGCGATATGAATAGCAGTTGGAAATGCATCGTTTGTGGACTGGGACATATTGACATGGCTGTTCGGGCTTACATGAAAATAGTCGCCTTTTTCTTTCCCAAGTAATTCGAGGGCACGGTTGGCTATGACTTCATTCGCATTCATATTCATTGATGTTCCTGCACCGCCCTGGATTGGATCCACGATAAAATGATTATGCCATTTACCTTCGATTACTTCTTCTGCTGCCTGTGCGATCACTTTACCAAGCCCTTCGTACAAACGTGTTGTTTCCATATTTGCTAAAACCGCTGCTTTTTTCACGATTGCTAATGCTTTAATTAAGTCTTCATGAATGCGGTAGCCTGTAATCGGAAAATTTTCGACAGCCCGCAATGTTTGGATTCCGTAGTACGCATCCGCCGGTACTTCTTTTGACCCTAAGAAATCTTTTTCAATACGTACATTATTTTTAATATTGATTGTTGACATGGTGTTTCCTCCTTTATTTTCAAAAAGTTTATGCTACATTTGACTTTTCAAATGAATCTACGTAATCATTTGCTTTTTCTTGGTCAAATTCACCTTCCCATTTTGACATGACAATCGCCGCTAATGAATTCCCCATTACATTAACTGATGTTCGAGCCATATCTAAAATGCGATCGACACCGGCAATAAACGCAACCCCTTCCAACGGCAACCCCATAGAACCAAGTGTTGTTAAAACGACTACAAATGAAGCACCCGGAACGCCGGCCATTCCCTTTGATGTTAACATTAATACTAGTAATAACGTAATCTGTTGTGTAATTGATAGATTAATTCCATACATTTGTGCCACGAAAAGTGATGCTATTGCTTGATAAATCGATGAACCGTCCAAATTAAACGTATAGCCTATTGGAATAACAAAAGAAGTAACGGATTTTGGACATCCAAACTTTTCCATCTTGTCCATAAGCCTTGGTAATACAGCCTCTGAACTTGCTGTTGTAAATGCCAAAATCAGTTCGTCTTTTAACACTTTCATAAGAACAAAAATGCTTGTCCCGGACATTTTCGCAATAATTCCAAGAAAGACAACCACAAAAAGTATCATCGTCACATAAACAGCGAGCACTAATTTCCCTAAAGGAATTAATGTTGTAATACCAAATTTGGCAACGGTTACACTGATCAGTGCAAACACACCAAATGGGGCAAACTTCATCACTTGGTTTGTCACCCAAAACATTGCTTCTAAAACACCTTCAAAAAAGCCAAGGACAGGTTTTCCTTTCTCTCCTATTGCCGCAATTCCCAGACCAAAAAACACAGAGAAGAAAATAATCGGCAACAAGTCACCCTTGGCCATGGAATCAAATATGTTTGTCGGAACAATATGGACAATCGTTTCTGCAAAGCCCTGGCTTCCGGCTGTTTTTGTCGTTGCTTCATATTTTGAAATATCACTTTTTTCAAGAGTGCTTGTATCTAAACCGGAACCCGGGTGGAACAAGTTTGCCGCCAATAATCCAAGAGCAATGGCGATTGTGGTGACAATCTCAAAATAAAGAATCGTCTTCCCGCCTAATTTTCCCAGTTTTTTAATATCGCCAACCCCTGCTATTGAGACTACTAATGCAGCAATGACAATCGGGACGACAATCATCTTAATTAAATGAAGAAAAATGTCGCCAATCGGCACTATAATGGCCATGACTTTTTCATTACCATGAAATACAGCACCGACCGCGATACCTAGTATAAGTGCAACAAAAATTTGTGTAGCTAAGCCAAACTTTTTCATATAAATTCCCCCTTATGTTAGTTGTTTAGTTGTTAACGCTTTCATTATTGCGATTATCCTTAGTTTAAAATCAGGCCTACTAAAACCTACTAAAACCTACAAGGGCAACTACGAAAATAAAAAATCTCAGTCAAAACCCTTTCCTCTTTTTTACCATTTCAGTACAATGTGTTATGTTAGTGATTGGGGAGGGACCGTATTGAAAGAGCGTATATGGATTTTACTATTGATGATGATTGCGGTACCTCTTGCGGGTGAATTTAAGTTTTATCCATTCGACGATACATTCAGAGTCAGTTTTGGGACGCCCGTCTTTTTCTTGTTTTTACTGTGGGGGAGAAGGATTCATCCGAATATCGCAGGCATTTTAACGGGGATGAGCGTGTTTCTTTTTCGTTTTTTACTGGCTGTTGGAATACGGGACATATCTGTTGAGGAAGCAATGTATCTCTATTTTCCCGCCTTTTTCTATTACGTCGTGTACGCGTTCGCATTTCATTGGACGAAATTGAACGAACGGCACGATCAGCCGTTTATGATCGGACTTTTAGGGGTAATGATCGAGCTTTTTGCAAGCGTATCGGAAATGGCGGTCCGTTCTTTTCTGGCATATCGGGACATATCCTTGCTTTCTATTGAACAACTCGTTTTCATAGCCTTTATTCGAAGCTTTTTCGTTCTCGGCTTTTTTAATATTTTCAAGCTAAGAGAAGCAAAATTCCTGGAAGAAGAGCAGCGCAGGCAAAAGGAGCAAATGCTGCTTTTCATTTCAAATTTGTATGAAGAATCGGTTCAACTGAAGAAAACGATGCAAAATGCGGAAGAAATCACCGGCATGAGTTATGATTTTTATCGCCGGTTAAAATCAGGGGAGACCAACGGGAGTGATGCACAAACGGCGCTGCAGATAGCAGGTCTTGTACATGAGATCAAAAAAGATAACCAGCGGATTTATGCGGGGTTATCGGAACTCATGTCTTCTGAAAACCTTCAGGATTATTTGAATATCGAACAGCTCGGTAACATCATGATCGTCTCCAATAGACGATATGCAGAGTCCCTTCACAAAGATGTTTCATTTTCCTTGCATGTAGATGGGGACCATCCACCTTATAATGTATATATGGTATTATCATTAATTAATAATTTGTTGGCCAATGCCGTGGAAGCAATTAAAGAAAAGGGAACCGTATCGCTGCATGTGAAAAGGAAAGATCAATTTGTGGAATTTTGCGTCAGTGACAATGGCCCCGGCATTGCACCGAAGCTGAAGGAAATCATTTTTACAGAAGGCTTTACAACGAAATTTGATTCGTCGGGAAGCCCTTCAACGGGTATCGGTTTATCGTATGTGAAACAAACTGTTGAAAAATGGGGAGGACATATCAGGCTTATGGATAACTATAAAGAAACCTTATTTAGCGTAGAACTTCCGATAAATGCGATTATAGAGAATGGGTCAGCGAGATGAATTATTTTATTATAGATGACGATCCTGCCATTCGAGCAATGCTGACAGAAATGATTGAAGACGAAGATATAGGAAAAGTGGTGGGAGAAGCCGAGGACGGATCGTTAGTGGATAATGGCTTATTGTCTTTAAAAAAAGCAGACATTGTCTTAATTGATTTGCTCATGCCGATAAGGGACGGAATTGAAACGATCCGGGCTCTTGCTGATGGATTTCAAGGAAAGTTTGTGATGATTTCGCAAGTAGAAACGAAGAAACTAATTGGAGAGGCGTATAGTTTAGGGGCGGAATACTACATTACAAAACCGCTGAACCAGCTTGAAATTGCAGGTGTATTAAAAAAAGTAAACGAGCGGGTGCTGTTGGAACAATCGATTCGAGGCATTCAAGAATCGTTGAACCTATTTACAGGCCGTCCGCACACTTCCTTTGTGTCCGCCTCCCATAAGAAAAATATTATGGAAGGCGGACGTTCCTTAATTTCTGATTTAGGGATAATTGGGGAAGGGGGAAGCGAGGACTTGCTGAAAATTTTAGGATACCTCCAAAATGAAAAGCTAAGACTCGGTTCTGCCTACATGTTTCCATCTTTAAAGGAAATCTTTGCAGGCATCGCTGCTGAAAAGCTGGGAGAAAAAGCCACGGAGGCGGAAATTCAAAAAGAGATGAAAGCCTCCGAACAGCGCGTACGCCGAACTCTTTACCAGTCGCTCATCCATATTGCTTCTTTAGGATTAACGGATTATGCGAATCCAAAATTCGAAGCCTATTCTTCCACGTTTTTTGACTTCTCGGAAGTCCGCAAGAAAATGCTTGAGCTAGAGGACAAAAGCGAAAAAGCAAGCAACCAGAGCCGCATTAACATGAAAAAGTTCATCCAGGTGTTGTTTATGGAAGCGAGTCAGCTGGTGGAATAATAAACCATATAAAGTGAACCTTCAATCAGTGGGGGTTTTGTTCATCCCCCACTGAAAAATCACACCGGATACGTACTCTCATGTCCTACCTTCAATGCAGAAAGAAGCTATAAGATAGCATTTCCGTTTAAGGTCACAATTTTTGTGACCATTTTTTATTTTTATTTCAAGAGTGACTATTGTGCTTTTCTTCGAAATATCTTTAAAAAAGAAAAATAAAAAAACCCTTTAATACCAAGGGTTTTAGGTGATGACCTGTGAGGGGCTCGAACCCCCGACCCCAACCCTGTCAAGGTTGTGCTCTCCCAGCTGAGCTAACAGATCTCTTATTAAGTTACATATTTTATTATATTTATAACTCAGAAAAAGTCAATACTTTTTCCCTATTTTTCATTTATTATTATCAAAACAACCGGAAATGGAACACTTGTTCTATTATTATTGAATAAAGAACTAACGTTCGGATATAATAATAATATAAAAAATGAAAGGTGGGAATCACATGGATGGGCTCTTTTTACGATCTATAGAAGAAAATATTCCTTTGGAAATGATTTATCTTTCAGGGAACAGGCGGTTATCACAGCGGAAATTAATTGTGAAGGAAGTAAATAATGAGTACATTCGTGCCTATTGCCTACTTCGTAAACAGATGCGAACCTTTCGCCGCGAAAACATTTTATCCATAATGCCCGAGACAAGTTCAAAACGGCAGTGGCTCCATTAATTTTGTAAAAAAATCCCCACGGACCTCTATACAATCATATACCCACATCCGGCGTTTAAATGAAAAGCAATTCCGTCACAGATATGTTAAAATGCTTTTGTACATTCGAATTATGGAGGAATTGTCTCATGGAGTTTCCAAAAGGAACAATCAAAGAACTTACCTTTCAAAGTTTGGAGCTTGGAGAAGATTTGCAGCTCCTTATCTATTTACCTGCCAATTATTCACCCTTATATAAATACTCGCTGTTAATTGCCCAGGATGGCAGGGATTATTTTCAACTGGGAAGAATTAGCCGATTGGCTGATGAGTTTCTTTTTAAAAAGGAAATTGAAAATCTGATAATTGTTGGAGTGCCTTATAAAGATGTCAAGGACCGCCGTAGGAAATATCATCCTGACGGGGAGCAGAATCAACAATACATTCGCTTTCTTGCGCATGAACTAGTTCCTTTTCTTGATAATGAATTTCCAACCTATCAAATGGGTTCCGCAAGAGCACTTATCGGTGATTCACTTGGTGCAACCGTTTCATTAATGACAGCCATTCAATACCCGTACACATTTGGAAAGGTGCTGCTGCAATCGCCATTTGTGGACAATCAAGTGCTTGAAATGGTCGAAAATTTCTCGGAATCGCAGCTGTTGGAAATATATCATGTGGTAGGGAATCAAGAAACGGAAGTTCGAACAACCGATGGAAAAGTAAGCGATTTCTTGACTCCAAACCGAAGACTTTCAAAAGTGATAGTACGAAAATCATTAATATACTTTTTTGAGGAGTTTAATGGAAATCATACATGGACACACTGGCAGCCTGACTTAAGACGTGCTCTAAAAATGCTTTTTTAATAGATGAACTTGCAATTAATCTTTTTCCTGTATAATATTTTGAAAATTTGCTATAATACCAAGAAGGCTGTTTAATTGATTTATTTTCATTTCGGAATCACCTGATTAAATAAATTTATACAGATGGAGGATTACGTATGAAATTTGGAGTTGTCATTTTCCCATCAAAAAAGCTACAAGACCTAGTGAATTCCTATCGCAAACGATATGATCCGCATTATGCATTAATTCCACCGCATTTAACATTAAATAATGCATTTGAAGCATCTGAAGAGGATGCCGGCCAATTTGCTGACAAATTACGTAAGATTGCCGGCCATCACCATGCATTCTCTTTAAAAACATCTAAAATTAGCTCTTTTCAGCCAGTAAATAATGTCATCTATATTAAAGTAGATCCAACTGAGGCGCTTACAGAATTGCATACCGAGATTAATCATGAATTAAACGTGCAAAAATTAGAATATTCATTTGTACCCCATATAACAATCGGCCAAAACCTATCAAATGATGAACATTCAGATGTTTATGGCTCCTTGCGTATGACCAAAGTGAATCATGAAGAAACTGTGGACCGCTTCCATCTTCTTTATCAATTGGAGAATGGCTCTTGGACAGTTTATGAAACATTTCGTCTTGGAAGGGAATCGTAATCCTTTCTATGAGGATTTTGGTTATGAGGTCGTTACAGAGGAATTTTTGGATGCAGGAATTCCGCATAAAACGATGATTAAAAAAAGATAAACAATTTAGAGCACTTGTCAAAAAGCGGCAGGTGCTCTTCTTTTTGGCTAAATTCCCCTTCTGTTACGAAACTCTTTTAGAAAATTGTAGGTTTTGATATGATAGAACATGTCTTATTTTTCGAAATCGAGGATAATAATCAATGAAAACTGCTATATATCAAAATCGAACTATTGTCTTAGATCAATTAGATCGGGACCAATATCAAAAAATATTTCTCACTGGTAAAAATGGTGAATTGACTTGTCCGATCTGTAACGAGAGGGTCAGATTGTTTCTTGGAATTCAGGGCTTTCCCCGCTTTTTTCATGCTCAATCACCTGATAGCCAGTGTCCTGAACCGATTCTCTTACAGAACAAAATCGAAAACCAACAAAACCACTATGAATTGAACGGATTTCAAATTCCAAAAGGAAGGACAATTTTGGAAGCTCCCAAAAGCGTTGATCCATTTATACCTGCGAAAAATATTGAATTCACGTCTCCCTTTACAAATATTATTACTGAAAAAAGGCAAATGCGCTCGCCCTATTTACAACTATTAGAGGAAAACGGTGTTATTCTTGATGATAGTCAAGCTGACGCTGTTTCAGAAATGAAAGGGTCCTTACTCGTTCTTGCAGGTGCCGGAAGTGGAAAAACACGTGTGTTAACTGCACGAACTGCCTATATGCTAAATGTTGAACAAATCGATCCGCGTTCTATTATGCTTGTTACCTTTACGTCAAAAGCGGCAGCTGAAATGAAGAACCGCTTACTTTCATACCCGCAAATGAGGAAAGAAAGAATCAATCAGCTCGTTACAGGTACTTTCCATAGTATTTTTTATCGGATTCTTATGTTCCATGATGCACAAAATTGGTCTTCCGACAAGCTGCTAAAAAAAGAATGGCAGCGTGATAAAATCCTGAAAGAAGCCGGCAAAGAGCTTGATCTATCTGAAAAAGAATTTGCCTATGATTTAGCTCTCCAACAAATCGGCTATTGGAAAAACTCGCTTCTCATGCCGCACGAAGTGAATCCGGAAACTGATTTTGAAGAAAAAGCAGCATTTTTATATAGAAAATATGAAGAATATAAAAATCGAGTAGGACTATTTGATTTTGATGATATGCTTATCGGCTGTTACCGGCTCTTTAACTCTAATCTATCCCTTCTTGAGCAATACCAGGAACGCTTTCAATATTTTTCAATTGATGAATTTCAAGATATTAATAAGGTTCAATACGAGCTTATAAAGCTTTTATCCGGTAAGCACAATAATGTATGTGCTGTTGGGGATGATGATCAGTCGATTTATTCCTTCCGGGGTAGTGACCCAAGTTATTTGCTTGATTTTGAAAAGGATTTTCCTTATGCCAAATTGGTCACACTGGACCAAAACTATCGTTCATCCCATGAAATTGTTACGACTGCTAATCAAATGATTGCCGCTAATAAAATAAGAAGAACAAAAAAAATGAAGGCGCAATTTTCATCGGGTCTGACCCCTGTTTTATTTTTTCCATTTGATGAAGAGGAAGAGGCAACAATGATTGTGACCGATTTACAAGAGCGGATTGCAAATGGCGACAGCCCTTCGGACTTTGCGATATTATATCGAACAAATGCAGGCTCTAGAGCAGTTTTTGAACGATTGGCAAGCTCCAGCCTTCCTTTTAAAATTGATTTGGATGCAGATGCTTTTTACGATCGGTATATTGTGAAAAGCGCCCTTGCTTTTCTAAGGATTAGCTTAAATGAAGATGACAATCAGGCATTATCCGATATTTTGCCGTTTTTATTTTTAAAGCAGGCTGTATTAAAAGACATAAAAGCGATTAGTATTCTTCAGGATTGCAGTTTTCTCGAGGCTATTTCCTATTTAAAAACAGCTCATTCCTTTCAGGAAAAGAAATTAATAAAAGCGGTCGCTACGATTCGGACATTGAAACAGTCATCTCCTCTAACGGCGATTGAAAAAATTGAAAAAGACATTGGATTTCTTGACTTTTTGAAAAAAAGAGGCAATGACTCGAATAAACTTGAAAAGGGATCCGACGATTTAAAGGACCTAAAAGTGGCAGCGAAAAGCTTCGACTCCATTGAAGCATTATTGGTGCATGCAGAGCATATGTCGTCAATGAACAAGGAAATTAAAAATTTAAGTAAACATTTTACTGAGGCAATTACCCTTAGTACTATTCATCGGGCAAAAGGTCTTGAATACAAAGGCGTTTATATCATTGGTGCTGTCGATGGTAGCCTGCCGCATGACTTCTCCTTAGATAGCTATCGAAACGGTGATTTTTCGGCTTTGGAGGAAGAAAGACGGCTTTTTTATGTGGCAATGACCAGGGCCAAAGAGCAGCTATTCATCTCTGTTCCAAGCAACAGAAGAGGCAAAAAAGCAAATCGCTCAAGGTTTCTAGCACCACTTTTAAAATACAGAAAGTAAACCAAAAAGACCTTTTCCAATTAGAAGAGGTCTTTTTAATTATTTTTAGAATTTAAATCATTGAACTTCGATAACTGTCCAGCTCCAACGCCCAGCGGCTAGTGAACTTCGTTCTTCTAATTTACTTTTTATTCATCATTTTTGAAATCGTATTGAAATCAAGCTGTTTTCCGTCTTTGATGATTGATTTAACTATTTGATCTTCTAAATCTTTATTCACTGGTTTATTGGCAATTTGGGACACTCTGCGGATGACATTGCGGACGGTTGTTTCATCTTTGAAATTTGCATTCTGCAGGGAATTAGCTAAATCAAAGATATCCTTCATGTTTACGCCCGTTTTCTTTTCAATGTTTTTAAAAAACCCATTATCCATATTAAAAAACCACGCTCCTTCATAAACTACTTTATTGTATGAAGGAGGAGTAAAAAGGTGATTATTAGACAAAGAAAGGGCTGGCCACTTTTTCCGGCCACCCCTCTCAACATTATGCAACCTTAAGAAAAACTAAATAAATGTTGCACCAACAATGATTAATAGGATGAACAATACAACGATTAAAACAAATGTAGAGCCACCGCCAAATCCGTAGCCGTAGCCGCCGTAGCCTCCATATCCCCAGCACATATAAGAGTCACCTCACTTTAGTAGTCTCATTCATAACATATGAGATAACCCTTCAATGTGTATAGGCAGCAATCCTAAGCAACAAAAGGCAAACAAAAATGGTAATAAGACCCTTTTTTACCCTTTAGGTTTAAAAAGAAGAGCACCAATAAAACCAAAAATAATGGCTGCGGAAATACCGGAACTTGTTACTTCAAACATCCCTGTTAGCACACCCACAAGCCCATGTAATTTTGCCTCCTGAAGGGCTCCATGGACTAATGAGTTTCCAAAGCTTGTGATCGGAATGGTTGCACCGGCTCCCGCAAAATTGACAAGCGGTTCATATAGTCCAAATCCATCTAATACAGCTCCCGCAACAACAAGTAAACTCAACGTGTGCCCGGGAGTGAGTTTCGCAACATCAAACAAAAGCTGGCCGATCAAACAAATGATTCCTCCAACCACAAATGCCCAAAAATACATAGCTAGCATTATAATCCCCCCTTTTCCCCATTCATTTCAATGGAAACGGCATGCGCAATACAAGGGATGGAATCATTTTGTTGGAAGCTTAACGGCGATAGCAAAGCACCCGTTGCGATAACTAAAATCCGTTTATAAATGCCTTTTTTCATTTGGTTCAATATATGCCCATATACTACTGTCGCAGAACATCCGGCTCCGCTTGCACCTGATTGAACGGGCTGATCGTCTTTATAAATAAGTAACCCGCAATCCTGAAATTGCTTTCGTTCCAATTTCAAACCGCTTTTATTAATCAGTTCAAATGCTGTATCGTGACCAACTCTTCCAAGGTCACCGGTAATAATTAAATCATAGTAGGAAGGTTCTAACTGAAAATCACGAAAATGAGCCATAATCGTATCAGCTGCAGCTGGAGCCATTGCCCCTCCCATATTGAAAGGGTCTGTCAAGCCCATATCTACCACTTTCCCAATTGTTGCTGAGGTTGTAACAGGCAGATCTTGTGTCGAATCATTCGGTGCAATAAGAGCCACTCCTGCACCTGTGACCGTCCATTGTGCTGTTGGCGGCTTTTGTCCACCGTACTCTGTCGGGTAACGGAATTGTCTTTCTGTCGCTGCATTATGGCTTGACGCACCTGTTAAAATGTAGTTAGCCCCCTGATAATTTACGACAAAGGAAGCAAGGGCCAATCCCTCCATCGAAGTTGAACAGGCCCCAAAAAGCCCAAAATAGGGAATTTGCATCGTCCTCGCTGCAAAGCTGGTTGGAGTGATCTGATTAATTAAGTCCCCGGCAAATAAAAATTGAACCTGCTCTTTCTGAATTTTCGCTTTTGTTATTGCCGTTTTGATCGCCTCTTCGAGCATTATCCGTTGTGCTTTTTCGTAGGAATCCTGTCCCATCCATAAGTCTTCATGCAACAAGTCAAAATCATTGGCTAGATTCCCTTTTGCTTCAAATGGTCCCCCCGAAACCCCTGTAGCAGAAATCATTGGCCGATTTGCAAAAACCCATGATTGATGCCCTTTTAACAATTACAATCCCCCCCACTTTGCCAGTAATGTCCTGATTAAAGCCACTACAAAGGCAGAAAAAACACCGAATAGAATAACGGATCCAGCAAGCTTAAACATATTACCGCCTACTCCTAAAACAAAGCCTTCAGTCCGGTGCTCAATGGCCGCAGAAATGACGGCATTACCAAAACCTGTTACCGGTACTGCGCTTCCTGCTCCGGCGAATTGCCCAAGACGATCGTATATCCCAAACCCCGTTAAAAGCATGGATAAAAACACCATTGTCGCTACAGTTGGATTACCTGCAGTTTGTTCTGTAAAATTAAAAAAGTAAATATAAAAATAACTTATAGCTTGGCCAATCACACAAATGAGCCCGCCAACTAAAAATGCTTTAATACAGTTCTTCAGCACAGGTCTTTTAAACTCATGCTTTTGTTGAAGCTTTTGATAGTTCTGCTGCTGCGGAGTCAAGTTTTTTTGCTTGCTTGCCATCAAAAATCCCCCTTTCTTAGGTCATATCCTTCGTCATTTTTATAATTCTTCGGAGTTGTTTTTCGGCCTGTTTCTTAGAGAACTTCCTTTCCTTCATTCGCTCATCTAATCTGACTGCCTCAAGGAAAATCTTATAATCACTTGATACGGTAAAGTTTTCTTTCGGATATTTTTTTTCAAGCATATTATTAACGTTTTTTTCAATTTTCTTCATCCTAAAGCGTTGCAAATGCTTGACCTTGTAAGCAACCAATGTATTTTTTTGACCTTTTACAACTGCAACATCATAGATTTCCGGAAAAGAGCTTACGTCCTTCTTAATTTCTTCGACATGATTAGGATTTTTATTCTGATCTGTCACAACCGGGGTGGGGTTTGTTGTTTTTATAAGCGCCAATTGACTATCTTTTACTTTTTGATTAGGACCGCACGCTGTTAATAACAATAAACCAACAAATAGAATTAATCGGTATAAGTAAACCATTTTCTTCCCTTCCCTTATTCCATTTTATAAATTACATCTACAAAGTAGTTTTTTCGACATTCGTTAAAATTATGACTATTTCCAAATAATCTTTTTTATTATTGTTAACAAAAAAAAAACTGCCAGATACCCTAGCAGTTTCTTCCATATTACTTATTCGTTTTTTTACCGCACCCGCATCCTTTTTTCTTAATCGGTTTTGATACTTGAAAAGTTTGCGTCGCTTGTGTACTCTTCTTTTTCTTATTCAACGCTTCTCTCTCCTTCCGGGTCAATTCATTTCCTACTAGTTAGAATATGAATTTACTGTTAATCTTGTCTCAATAAAAATAATAAATCAGGCTATTTTTCAACCATTAATTGTACAATCGTTTCAAAAATCGCAGCCAGGCCGGCAACAGATAAAAAAAGGATTAATGGCAGACAGTAGTTGGGAAACAACCAAAACAATAAAACCAGTACTGCTGAGGTCCAAATACCTGTACACCAATAACAGCTTAGCAATTCACCGACAAATTTTTTGAATCCTTTTCCCTTTGGCATGTAATAAATTTCAACGCCCCCATCCTCATTCTCTTCTTCTATTTCATCAAAAAAAGGATTGCGAAGAAACTCGGTTATCTTATCAAAAACAATTAATCTTGTTAACCGAAAGCTTGCCAACGATAAAATAATTAAATATAAAAAGCTAATTTTCATGAACATTTGTCCTTTCTTTTGCTTGATATATTTAATCCGCCTAATTTTAAGAAAAAAGGCAATTGTCCGTAACCCATACGGGCACTGTGAAATATGTTAGTAATGTAAGATATATATCACGGATTAAGGAGGAAAAATAAATGGGTTGTGGGAATAATCATAACGATTTTCGCAGCGGCAACTGTGTGTGCGAAGTAGTTCGTGCAATTAAGGATATCCAAGATACAGCTATCCAACCTGTAGAATGTGCAGAATGTTCCAGTTGTTTTATGGAACCACTTGGTTCATTAGTATCACCTACAAGAAGAGATCCGGTCGATACTCGTGTTTTTGTTTTAAGTGATGACGAGGGTAATCCCTTCCACGCATTCTTTAGCGGCGAAAACAATGCTTGTGTATCAATCTTTTTCCGCGTAGAAGATGTTTTTGACAACTGTTGTGCCACATTACGTGTTTTAGTTCCCGGTCGTAAGGAAGGTGGAAACTTCGTTGCAGTGAACCTCATTACCAACGGAAAGGTTGATCTTTCAAAAGTTTGCCAAGTTGATCGATTCCGTGCAAGCAACGACTGTATTACAGTGGATTTAAAATGCTTCTGCGCAGTTCAATGTATTGCCGATGTTGACTTGGGAATTTGCATGTAAATAAAGCAGCCAGTCGTAAACCGGCTGGCTTTTTTTTGGCTATTTTTTAATCCCTATCATGATAACATCCTTTAATTGATGAAAAGGAATCGTTTCAGTGGTTTGATCATGAAATTTTATCGTTACCAAATCATCCTGATATTCATGTAAATATCCTTGATAACTTTTCCCCTCTGTATAAAATACGCAAGGAACAGGCGGAAGTACTTTCGGAAAGTTTAGTAAATATTCCAATCGTTCTTTAATATCCATCTCTTTAAAACTTTTGACCTTTCTGAATGAGGCTCGTTGTATTTCATCATTTTGAGTTGTCGTCTGCTGTGTATCTGATAAAGATACTTCGATTGGCGTTTGTTCTTGTACTGCCTCCTTTTTCATCATTGAGACCTTCCTCTCAATTTTATCAACGGGAAGCTTTTCATCTGTTACCTGCTTGCTCCCAGGCTTTATTGTATAAATGTCCTGCATGTTATTGGATGGAGTTCTGTTAAAAGGTTGATAAATATAAAGTAAAGGCTCTTGTTTTTTCTTTCTTGACATGAATTGCACCTCCATTTACGTAGTCCTTCACTCTATATGTATGCAAATTGCCTATACTCGTTAACTGTATTTTCGTAAGAATTTTCTCCATATAAAAAGCCCGCTTAATCGCGGGCCTTGATGCTATAAAATGTGGTATCCTGAATCAACGTGAATGTTTTCGCCTGTGATTCCACGGGAAAGTTCACTGAAAAGAAATACTGCAGTATCTCCTACTTCTTCAGGTGTTGTTGTTCTTCGTAAAGGAGCTTTTTCTTCAATTTCTCTTAGAATTGAGTTGAAATCACCGACCCCTTTGGCCGATAAAGTTCGTATTGGACCTGCTGAAATAGAGTTAACACGAATGCCATCTTTACCAAGGTCGGCTGCTAAATAACGGACACTAGCGTCTAAAGATGCTTTGGCAACTCCCATAACATTATAATTTTGGATGGCACGTTCACCACCCAAATATGTTAACGTTACGATGCTTCCACCTTCTGTCATTAATCCTTTAGCTTCCTTCGCCACAGCTGTTAATGAGTAAGAACTGATATTATGTGCAAGCAAGAAACCCTCTCTTGTTGTATTCATATAGTCGCCCTTTAATTCTTCTGTTTTTGCAAATGCAATACAATGTGCTACACCATGGATCGTTCCTGCAGCATCCTTAATTTCAGCAAAACATTTTGCAATATCTTCATCGCTTGTTACATCACAAGGTAAAACAAGTGTGCCTTCTGCTTCTAAAGAATTAGCCAATTCACGGACACTGCTTTCAAGTCTTTCACCGGCGTATGTAAAAATTAATCTCGCCCCTGCATTGTGAAGAGATCGTGCAATTCCCCAAGCAATACTACGTTTATTTGCAACACCCATAACAACATATGTTTTTCCAGCTAAAGAAAGATTCATAATTGAATTAGTCCTCCTATCATAATACAAGTTATTAGTACTTGGTACTAAGTTTACACTAATTCAGAATGAATGAAAAGTATGTATGTCATTCACCTGAAATTTTTTCGGGCAGGTTTAACAAAATTCCAGTTCTCTTTTTAGTTCATCTACATATTCCTTTGATCCGGTAACAATCAAGCGATCGTTCAATTGAAGCTCTGTATCACCATGAGGAACGATGGAATCTTTACCACGAAAAATTCTAACAAAAATGATATCTCCTGTAAAAGGGAATCTTCTTAATGACATCCCGTCAAATTGTTCGTTCGCCATTCTAATCTCATAAAGTGATGTCTCCTGATTCGTTAAAATATTAATGACACTAGGAGATTCTATTAGGGCACGAAGTAAAGCTTTTGCTGACATAAAGACTGAAAATACTTCTATATTGTATTCTCGCAAGCTTTGTTCTAAATCCGGACTTTCTATACGAGCGATGACTCTTGAAACACCTTTTTCCTTGACAGCAATGGCAAGTGTCGCATTTAATTCTTCATCACCTGTAGAAATCACCACCACTTCCGATTGATACACCCTTGTTTTCTCAATGGTCGCTAATGAATAATCGGGAATTTCGATAATTTCAAAAAGGGAATTTGCGATTTGTTTTTCTGATTTATCCATCATTGTATGATAGAGAACAGGATCATACAAACTGGATTTTAATTCTCTAGATACCGGCAAGGTAGTTTGATTGGCACCCAAGAAGGCTACAGGCACTTTTCGTATTGTCACCACTTCTTTAGGAAACAATTTTTTAAAAACAATCGGAGTAAAAATGGATGTGATTACCGCTACCACTATTAGTGTTCCGCTCATTTGCGGTGTTATAACCTTCATTCGTTCTCCAATTGTTGCAGCAGCGATAACAAGTGATAGTGTCGATGTAAGTAAAAAGCCTGAAGCAACAACAGTTTTAGTATCATACCATTTTTTTAAAAGATAGGCAGGTACTAGTTTTGACAATAATAACCCCATCAGCAAGAGCGGAATTAACATCAGTAATTTTTTCTCACTAAAAAGCGACCAAACATCAAGATTTACCCCAACCATAACAAAAAAGATGGGGATTAAAAAGCCATATCCAAAGGAATCAAGTTTATGAACAAGCTCCTGATTGGGAGAAAGTAAGGAAACAAGCACACCTGCGAGAAAAGCTCCTAAAATATTTTCAGCTCCTACTGTTTCGGAAAGTCCAACTAAAACGATGATAAGTGTAAATACGGCTCTTGTTCCAATTTGTACGGTACCTTTGGACATTGCCTCTATAAACGAACGATTTTTAAATCTTCTTCCAACAAAATAGAGAATAACACCTGCAGCAAACAGGATCAGTAAAAGCCAAGTGTTTCCATGCCCGGACTCGTGTAACGAAACAAAGATCGCCAGGAGGATCATCGTTGCCAAGTCGGCGATGACAGCAACCAATAAGATGATCTGCCCAATCACAGTCTTCATCAAATGGGCTTCTTTTAAAGTAGGGACCACAACTCCCAATGATATTGTTGAGATGATCAGGGTCATTAAGAAGGCATTTTGAATGAATCCTGTTACGACAAATAAAAACGATAAACCGAGAGAAAAAATAAAAATCCCGGCAAAAATTAATGATGAGGCTACAAAAGAATTCGGCTCTCTTTTCCCATTCGGAAGGATCTCCCGTTTTTTTCCTCCTCTAAAGGCAGAAAAATCAATTTCAAGCCCACTTAAGAACATCAGGAATATAAAGCCGAGAGTCGAAAGAGTGGAAAGCCACATATCTTGATGGACCAAATTAAAACCGCTCTTCCCGATGACGAGTCCCATGATAATTTCAGCTACGACAACCGGAATAAAATTAAGTTTAAAACGATGAAGGATAATAGGTGTTAGAAAAGCCATTGTAACAACAATAAGCAATGAAATAACAGATGCATGCTGTGCCATTTTTTGTTCCTCCTTAACTATTTGTCTGTACTTTTATACTCCTAATTAGTTTTTATAAAAATAAACAAATTACAGAAAATAAAACAATAAGGGGGTCATCCTATGAAAATTGATATTATTGGTGATATCCATGGTTGTTTATCGGAATTTAAAGAGCTAACAAAAAAGCTTGGCTACGGATGGGATAATAATATCCCTATTCATCCCGATAACAGAGTTCTTGGCTTTGTTGGCGATTTAACTGACAGAGGACCTGAATCATTGGAGGTAATTGAAATTGTTTGGCGGCTTGTCATCGAGCAGAAAAAAGCATACTATACACCGGGAAACCATTGCAATAAACTTTATCGCTTCTTCCTTGGAAACAAGGTTCAAATTTCACATGGCCTTGAAACCACTGTTGCCGAATATGAATCATTATACAAAAGGGATCAACAATCCATTCGAAAAAAATTTATCGAGCTATATGAAAAAGCTCCTCTTTATTTAGTATTGGACGAACAAAATCTTGTAATCGCCCATGCAGGGATAAAGGAAGAATTAATCGGTAAAACTCATTCGAAAGTAAAAACATTCGTTCTTTACGGAGATATAACCGGTGAAAAACACCCTGATGGATCACCGGTACGAAGAGATTGGGCCAAAGAGTATCACGGCAAGGCATGTATCGTATACGGCCATACCCCTGTTAAAGAACCGAGGATAATCAACAATACGTATAATATTGACACTGGAGCAGTTTTCGGCGGACTGCTAACTGCACTAAGATATCCTGAAAGGGAATTGGTTTCAGTTGTCTCTACTATGCCATATGTAGAGGAGAAATTTAAGGATTTTGCTTGATAAGAAAAGTGGAAGCGCCCTGCGCCGGGGATAGGCAGTTCTAAAGGTTCAAAAAGAGGCTGACCAATATTACAAATGGTCAGCCTCTAAAAGTGCTTTCATATCAGCGGGAAGCGGTGCTCTAAATATCATTTCCCGGCCCAAAAATGGATGTATAAATTTTATTTGTTTGCAATGAAGTGCTTGCCTTTCAATTAGCGCCCTGTCTCCGCCATACAAATCATCACCGAGTAACGGATGACCCAGAAAAGACATATGAACCCTTATTTGATGGGTTCTGCCAGTCTCTAATTGAAGTTCAATATGCGTAAATATGTCATATCTATCAATTACCTTGAAATGTGTACATGCATACTGACCGTCAGTCCGAACTTCCCTTTCAATGATGCTGTCCTCTTTCCTTCCTATTGGTTGATCAACGCTACCCCAATCAGGTACTATGGTTCCACTCGCAAGTGCTTCGTATGTCCTTTTGACCCTTCCGCTTTGTTGCTCTTTGCTAAATAAGTGATGGATATGACGATGCTTTGCTACCAGGACAATCCCCGATGTGTCCCGATCAAGGCGTGTTACAATGTGGGAAGTCGCTGTTAGCCCGATCTGATCATAATAACCAACGAGAGCGTTTGCAAGACTCCCTGTTGGATGTTCTCGAGAAGGAATCGTACTCATACCGGCAGGCTTATTTACAACCAAGAGGTAATCGTCTTCAAAAAGAATCTGAAGCGGAATATTTTCTCCTTTAACTGACTCACTGGGAACTTCAGGAGGAAAGATGACGGTTAAAACGTCTGTTGTTTTTAATTTGTAGCGAACATTTACTTCTTTACCATTTGCAAAAATACTTCCACCTTTAAATTTTATATCTGTTAAAGCAGTCCGGGAGATCTCTTCTTCTTTAAGAAAATCCTTTATCAGCTTCCCGGCATGGCTTTGATCAATAATCCACTTAATTTGAAACCTTAAAGACATCTTTTCTCCCCCGAAACCTGAAATTAATCCGAATCAGATATAAATGAATCATGTACTCTTTTCCAGAAAGGAAAGGGTCTGAAGCGAGCAAAACGTATTTTTTCTTCCGGTACCCTAAATTGGATCGATTTTACATCCTTATGAAGAAGGGTTAGATGATCAATTGTTACTTGAAAATCGGATCGGTTAACAGGTTTTAGCATACATGTGTGGTGCGATGGTAAAATTAGCGGCGATCCTATCGTTCTAAAGACACGGTTATTTAAAGACGCCATTTCCGCCACTTGAATGGCCGATATAGATGGATGGATAATCGCTCCTCCCAGCGCCTTATTATAAGCGGTACTTCCTGAAGGTGTTGATACACACAGACCATCTCCCCGAAACCTTTCAAAATGCTCGCCGCGAATTTCTACATCCATCACTAACGTTCCTTCAACACTTTTTACAGTGGATTCGTTTAAGGCAAGATATCTTGATTCCTTTCCTGCATGCTGGTAACGAATGATTACTTCAAGTAATGGGTATTCAACTACTTGATAGGGGGTTTTTGCGATGGCAATCACAAGCTTTTCAATTTCATCAGGTATCCAGTCAGCATAAAAACCAAGATGTCCGGTATGAATTCCAACAAAGGCTGTTTTATCCAAACGGCTGCTATAGCGATGAAAAGCATATAATAATGTTCCGTCACCACCAATTGATACGACTATATCCGGTTGGTCCTCATCATATATAAGATCAAAATCTAATAAATAAGTCCTCATTTTGTGCATCAGGATATTTGATTTCTGATCTCCTTTTGATGTAATTGCAAATTTCATAATTAATAGGCTCCTTATACAAAAGATGCGTTCAACAAACAGACATTAGCTTTTTTCTTCTTGTTTTAATTCTTTCTTTCTTGTAAAAAATGCCTGAGCCTCTTGTATTTCTCCGCGAATCAATGACATTTCTTCATCTAACCGGAACGCGGCTTCAGCAGCTCTTTGAAGTCTCATTTGAATATCACTTGGAAAAATCCCTTTATATTTATAGTTTAGCGTATGTTCAATTGTAGCCCAAAAATTCATCGCCAGTGTCCTAATTTGAATTTCAGCAAGAATCTTCTTTTCCCCGTGAATCGTTTGTACCGGATAGCGGATGACGACATGATAGGAACGGTAGCCACTCATTTTTTTATGAGAAATGTAATCCCTTTCTTCTACAATTTCAAAATCATGACGATTTCTTAATAAATTTACAACAATATGTATATCATCAACAAATTGACACATCATTCGCATCCCGGCGATATCCTGCATTTCTTCTTCCAATCGATCTAAAGGTATTCCTTTTTGCTTTGCCTTATCAAAAATACTTGCTATTGGTTTAACTCTTCCTGTTACAAATTCGATTGGCGAATGAGTAGAATCTAATTCAAATTGGCCCCTCATTCCCTTTAATTTTATTTTCAATTCATCAACCGCCTGTTTATATGGAGCTAAAAATAGGTCCCAATGCTTCATGAATTTCACCTCTATAAACAACAAATTATCTCTTAAACATTTCCTCTACTTTCTTGACCATTTCTTCACCGTAATTACTATTCCCCTGAATATTGCTAATAACATATTCTAATTCATCATGAAAATTAGTTAACTCCATTTGTTGTTCATTAAAAGAAATCCAAACCGGTATTTTTTGCTCTAACGCGGTATTCAATTGCGGCCAGACCGTATCAGGTAAAACGATATATGTATAATCTTGTTGATCTTCCGTCAAATAAATAAATGAAAATTCGTCAGAATCGACAAGAATTTGTTCAGCTGGCAATAACCCCTTTATCGATTCATTGGCTTTTAACTCCAGCTTATTGTTATTTAAATAAGATGACATAATTATTATTTTCTTTTTCATGTATATACCTCCATTTTCACATACCTATTTTAGCATAATCTATCCAATTCTCCCAAGGATTGCAGACTTGATTAAAAATGAGATAATGAGAAAAGCGCAAGCGCCCGTTTAGCGCACGACAGGACTGGAGCGCACCGTATGAGATAAAGGAAACACGGAGCTATAGTCGATTCGATGTTGACTTATCGTAAGGAGGTGAGCGAAGTACACTAGTCGCTGGACGCTCCTCGGAAAAGCTAACGCTTTTCCTTCGTGCGAAGTATCGCTTCCGAAGCTTACTCTTGTGGAGCTAGACATTTCTCAAAGAACAAATTTTATATTTTTTATCTTTTTTAATAGCAAACACGGTGAAAGGACTGACACAAGATGTCGCAAAATATTGAAATTGAATTTAAAAACATTCTGTCCGAGAAAGAATATGAATTGCTTCTAAAAAAATTTAACATCAACGAAAAGCAAATTTTCAGCCAAGAAAATCATTATTTTGATACACCTGATTTTGCATTGAAGGAAAAAAAGTCTGCATTACGAATCCGCCAAAAACCGGATCATTTTGAAATGACATTAAAACAGCCTGCAAGTGTTGGACTCCTTGAAACGAACCAAGTTTTAACAAAGGAAGAGGCATCGGAGGCAATTCAATTTGGTAAACTCCCAACCGGGATAATCCAAAACTTAATTGAAGAGGTGGATATCCCTTATAAAACCATTGGGTATTTTGGTTCATTATTAACAAAAAGAGTTGAATTTGATTATAAAGAAGGCTTGCTCGTTCTTGACCATAGTTATTATTTAAATAAAGAGGACTTTGAATTAGAATACGAAGCAAAAAACCATCGTGATGGACTCAGAATATTCCAGGAATTTCTTAGACTGCATGGAATCCCGAAGCGTATTACCGAGAATAAAATTCTTCGTTTTTATTACCAAAAAAGCCTGCAAAATAATACAAATTAATTTCCAACACCGCCATTATATAATCTGCCAATAATTCAAAAGGAGTAATTACCATCAGACTATTTTCGCCTGTTTTTTAGTAGCAGGCGTTTTTTTGTATACATTAATACTATCGATAGATGTGAATGTTCCTTTTTCAAAGCTATTTATTTGAGATATGAAAAAAGCATTGTTAAAATAAAAAATACATAATACTTTAAAGGAGTTGTCAACATGATTGAGAAGAGGCTTACACCATTCGAAGCCCTTGGCGAAGATACATTGCACCGTCTTGTGGACACTTTTTATGGTTTGGTTGCACAACATCCTGATCTTGCTCCAATCTTTCCAAATCAATTTACTGAAATTGCTCGTAAACAAAAGCAATTCTTAACACAATATTTAGGCGGACCTTCATTGTATACGGAAGAGCATGGCCACCCTATGATGCGGGCGCGGCATTTACCTTTTCCTATAACGCCAACCCGAGCAAAAGCATGGTTATCATGTATGCGTCAGGCAATGGACAAAATAGGATTACAAGGTCCACTTAGGGATGAATTTTACTCAAGGCTTTTTCTAACTGCAGAGCACATGATTAATACGCCTGAAGGCGATAAACAATCAGGTGAAAATTCGTGAGCAGATGCGGTCATACAAGCTCCAAACACCTTATGAATAACAGCGAAAAAAAGCCTATTGAAATTTATATATTTATCGATCCTTTATGCCCTGAATGTTGGGCTCTAGAACCGATACTTAAAAAGCTTCAAATCGAATACGGACGCTATTTTTCCATCAAGCATGTGTTAAGTGGGCGATTAGCCAATTTAAATTTGAGTAAAAAAAAGAGCTATGAACATATAGCCGGATTATGGGAAAAGACAGCAAGCAGGTCGGGGATGTCCTGCGATGGAAACCTTTGGTTTGAAAATCCCGTAGCATCTCCACATATTGTTTCAATCGCTCTTAAGGCCGCAGAACTGCAGGGGCGGCGAGCAGGCATTCGTTTTTTACGTAAACTTCAAGAAGTTCTTTTTTTGGATAAAAAAAATATCTCGAATTTTGAGGTGTTAAAGGATTGTGCCCGAAACTTGGGATTAGATGTTGATGAATTTATTTCAGATATCCATTCACAAAGTGCAGCAAAGGCCTTCCAGTGTGATCTTAAAATAACAGCTGAAATGGATGTTCAGGAAATTCCTACGCTTGTATTCTTTAATGAAAATGCGGAAGACGAAGGAATAAAAATTACCGGATCCTATCCATATGAAATCTATGTCCAAATACTTGAAGAAATGCTGTCCGAAGAACCGGTCCAGTCTCCACCGCCACCATTAGAAACGTTTGTTAAATTTTTTAAATTTGTGGCTTCGAAAGAAATTGCAGTTGTCTATAATATGTCGATATCCCAGGTTGAACGGGAAATGAAAAAACTGCTTTTAAAACAAATAGTGGAACAAATCCCTGCTAAATATGGTACATTTTGGAGATATATTAATCAGTAGAAAGAGGATGACTCAAAATCACCCTCTTTTTTTTAACAAATAAAACGGAAAGACCTTGCAGCTCCGATGCTGCAAGGTCTTTTTCTATAAATACGAACAAAGGGGATGGGAGAAATTTTTCACGGTCAAACAAAGGGGTATATGTTTGTTGTGATCAACTTCACGTCTATAATATAGCATGCGTTTAAACGGAGAGACAATAAGTTTGTGTGTTATTTCACAATATTGTCAAATATTCATATTATCAGGCTTGGGACAATAAACTAATAGTGTGCTTTTTTATAATAGCTTACTTTGAGGTGACAATTTTAAATGAAAAAACTTCCTTACATTATTTTGATGTTTTTTATTTTTTGTGCCTTTTTTCTTCATTTACTTGCAATGCTAAAAATATTCCCGGTATTAATTAGTTCACCGGTCTTATTCTTTTCAATTTTTATTTTCATTTTTTATCTAAATGGTCGAAAAAAATTTAAAGGATTTTAAAAGGGATGGTTCCAAAAGACCCATCCCATTGTTAATAGATAAACGTAAAAATTTTTGAACTAAGATAACTGTCTAGCTCCAGCACCCAGCGACTAGTGTACTTCACACTTCTCCCTACGATAAGTCAACATCGAATCGCTTCGCTCTCCGTGTTTCCTTAATCTCAGTCGAAGCGCTCCAGTCCTGTCGTGCGCTAAACGGGCGCTTCCGATTTTCTTAAGAAAGTAATTGTTCCAATTCATTCAATTTTTCTTCAAATACTTTACAAGCATCCTTAATCGGGTCAGAGCTTGTCATGTCTACGCCGGCTTTCTTGAGCACTTCAATAGGATAATCCGAGCTGCCGGCACTTAGGAAATCGATATAGCGTTTTACTGCAGGCTCGCCTTCTTCTAAAATTTGCTTGCATAATGCGGTTGCTGCACTGAAGCCCGTCGCATATTGGTAAACATAATAATTGTAATAAAAATGCGGAATTCTTGACCATTCCAAACCAATTTCCTCATCAATTACAATATCCTCTTCTCCAAAATACTTCTTATTCAATGCATAGTATTCTTTTGTCAATAAATCAGCGGTTAAGGCTTCGTTATTTTGCGCCTTTTGATGAATCAAATGCTCAAACTCAGCAAACATTGTTTGACGGAATACCGTGCCTCTGAATCCTTCTAAATAATGATTTAATAAGAAGATTCTTTTTTGCTCATCATCAATGGTTTTTAACAAATAATCATTTAAAAGCGCTTCATTGCATGTAGATGCTACTTCAGCAACGAAAATGGAGTAATTTCCATACGGATAAGGCTGGGATTTCCTTGTGTAATAACTATGGACAGAGTGACCAAATTCATGTACTAATGTAAATAAATTGTTTACATTATCCTGCCAGTTCATTAAGATATAAGGATTCGTTCCATATGCCCCTGAGGAATATGCACCACTGCGCTTACCTTTATTTTCATGTACATCCACCCAGCGATTTTCAAAGCCTTCTTTTAATACTTTCAAATACTCCTCACCTAATGGAGCTAACCCTTTAAGAATAATTTCCTTTGCTTCATCATATTTAATTTCCATTTTTACATCTTTGACCAGGGGTGTATACAAATCATACATATGAAGCTCTTTTAGCCCTAAAACTTTCTTCCGGAGCTTTATATATCGGTGTAATAAATGGAGGTTATCATTTACAGTATTTACCAAATTATCATACACGCTTTCAGGGATGTTATTGGCTGCAAGTGCAGCATGTCTCGCAGAGTCATACTTTCTTATTCTTGCATTAAAATTATCCTTTTTCACATTGCCGCTTAACGTACTTGAAAAAGTATTTTTAAAATCTCCATAGGTTTTATATACCGCTTTAAAAGCATCGTGCCGTACACGCCCGTCAGAGCTTTCCAAGAAACGTATGTAGCGGCCATGGGTAATTTCAACCTCTTCCCCATTTTCATCTTTAATAGATGGGAACTTAATATCCGCATTATTTAACATGCCAAAGGTATTGCCGGATGCGTTCATCACTTCTCCGGCTTCAGCAAGCATCGCCTCTTGCTCTGCTGACAGAACATGAGGCCTTTGCAGGTTGATTTCTGCAATTGCCTGCTCATAAAGCTTTAATTCGGTTTTCTCATTCAAAAAACCATTTACCTTACTTTCATCAATTGAAAGAATTTCCGGAACAATAAATGCTAACTGACTTCCTGCTTGTGAATATAGGTTTTTCATCCGATCATCTAAACCTTGGTAAAATGAATTAGTCGTGTCTTGGTCATACCTCATGTGTGAATACGCATAAAGCTTGCCAATTCTCTCGAGCAGTTTATCTTGGAATTGAAGGGCTTTATACAGCGATTCCGCATTATCACCCAATTTACCTTCAAATTCTTTAATAGTTGGAATTTCTTTTTTTACATCCTGGAATTCTTTTTCCCATTCCTCGTCACTAGCAAATATATCTTCTAATCTCCAAGTATCTGCTTCAGGGATATCAGTTCTTGAAGGTAAGCTTTTAACTGCTGTTTCGTTTGCCATATTTCATCCTCCATCCATCTATTGATTTTTAAAATAAAATTACCTTTACATATATTCTCCTTTTCTTACCATTTTCCCTTTATGAAACAAAAAAGTAACAATTTATCCTTCTATAGTATGCCCTTATGTCCTATTTCATTTATATATTTGAAAGAATAAAATGATATTTTTGATAAAAATCAAGCGTATTTTCTGCCTTTTCCCGATTTGACTTTGGTTTAGTCAAATTCCTTTGTAATTCAAAAAGAGTTTCAGTTTTTTGGGTAAAAATCCCTACTTTCACTAACAAATATAAGTAATCCATAACGGCGGCAAAAGGTTCCACATCATCTAATTGTGGCAAATTACGAATGATAATGTCTTTTCTACTAAGTCTTTTTTTAAAATGAGCTTCTATTTCCTTAATGCTTATTAGTTCTTTGGGATTTTTTTTAGAAAGAATATCGATATACAAATAGGTTTGCCAAATAGTTGGGGAGGTTTCGATGAAAATAGAATGTTGAACAGGAAGGCCAATTTCAGGAGGTAATAATAAGAGGTTGAGATCTTGATTATAAACCTCATGAAAAAAGGAATTTTTCTCGAGACTGGGATGCATGGACCAATAAAACTTAAATTTCTCCATTTCAGCATTCCAATGATCTACCCTGACTTGATTTAATATTTTAGGATTCAATAAGTCCTGGATTCTAATATTGTCTCTATGATAATGGTAGCTTTGCACAAAGGCATTTTTAACGGTATAAGAGATGATGGAGCCTACTAAATAAAAACGGCGTTTTTCGGGGCAATACGAGGGGATGTAAAGTCCGCCATCAGAAGATTTTCGAAGAAAGAAAAACTGAAAGTTTGAAAATGATATAACATTTCTCTTTTTTTGTTTTATATGACTACCACTTACAATCCAAAGTGGGATGTATCCATTTTGATAGTAGGTTTTTGTCCTTTTAATAAATTCCTTTTCGGGTATAGTTGAACACTGAAATTCTAAAGCATATTTCTTTCCTTTATAAAAAAACATTATATCAGGTCGCTGGTGAATTTCCCTATCATAGTACTCTAATTCAGCATAAATCTTCTGATTTATAAGCCATTGAAAAAGCTGCCGTTTTCCTTCCATATGGTAAACGGATTCCCTTTCATAAAATTCCCGGCATGTACTCCCCCTTTTATGGGCAAAATGAAAAATTCGTTGATCTCCCAACTTAAGAGAAACACACTCCCCGCATACCGGGCAAAGAAAATCTTCTATGCTTCGTAATTTCAATAGAGTTTCCTTTTTGAAATCATACCCGAGGCAAACTCTTATTCCGGATTTTGTATTTGCAGTTAACAAAAAAAGCACCTCCTTATACAAAATAAATTCGTCTTAATACCTCAAATTCCTCTTCATAAAATAAAAAAAAACAATCGGAATTCATTCCCGATTGTTTTCCATCAAAATTATCAATTACTAGTTAAAGAAGCGGTGAGAGAAGCCTTGCTGTTGATTCTAATAAACGAAAACCGATATGCCTCTTTTTAAAAGTATTTAATTCAAGCTGTTTAGAAAATTCCAGATCATTTATATATTCAGCAACAAGTTTTTGGGTACTTTTCGTACGATACAAGAAAGCATTAACCTCAAAATTCAGATGAAAACTTCTCATATCCATATTAGATGTTCCTATAGAAGCTAGTTCATGGTCGACAATAATGATTTTACTATGCATAAATCCACGTTCATATTCGTACACTTTAACTCCTGCTTCCAACAGTTCAGGAAAATAGGAGCGGGAAGCATGGAAGACAATTCGTTTATCAGGACGATTCGGCACAAGTAACCGTACATCTAATCCGCTGAGTGCAGCTATTTTTATTGCAGAAAAGATATCTTCATCCGGTATAAAGTAGGGTGAAGCAATCCACACAGATTTTTCTGCGGAAGCAATCATTGAGAAAAAAATATTTTTAATAACACTCCACTCATTATCAGGTCCGCCGGCAATTAATTGAACTCCGCCATGGCTTTTATTATCTAATTGTGGTGATAGATATTCTGCGGTTAAAAAACTATGATTGGTCATATAATACCAATCCTGTAAAAAGATGAGCTGCAGCGTTCTAACAGCTTCACCCTTAAGCATTAAATGGGTATCACGCCAAAAACCAAAACTCTTGTCTTTTCCCAAATACTCATCCCCGATATTTAGACCGCCGACAAAACCAACCGATCCATCAATTACTACGATTTTACGATGATTTCGAAAATTAAACTTATTGTTTAAAAATGGCAATCTAACAGGTCCGAAAGGAACTGTTTCAATTCCCGCATTCTTCAATTCAGAAATATATTTCTTGGATAGCTGCCATGAACCAACTGCATCGTATAGAAATCGAATTTTGACACCTTGCGCAGCTTTTTCAATTAGCAGTTTTTTGATCCTTTGACCTAATTGGTCGTGGCGAACAATATAATATTCCAGATGAATATGGTGTTTGGCTCTCTGAAGCTCATCTAAAATGAAATGAAATGTCTCTTCACCATTTGTCAAAATTCTTGTAGCTGTATCAAAGGAAATTGGACTGTTTCCCAGCTTTTGTGCCAACATAAATAATTTCCCTTGGTGATCACCCATAATGCTGATTTTTTCTTCACGCCTGGGATCATTATCACCCTCAATCGTTAGAAATGCTTGTTTATCCAGAAAGTATTTTTTTCTAAACATTTTCTCTTTCCGATAATTCCGTCCAAATAAAATGTAAAAAATAAATCCTACAAGTGGAAAGCTGCCTAAAACTACAAGCCAAGTAATCGTTTGTGTAGGATGGCGATTTTCAAGGAAGATAACAAATCCTATAAATATAACGGACAAAGAAATAAAAAGGCTTAAAAAACCAAAAATTCCACCTTTTAAATTATTTTTAAAGAAAAACAATAGTATGGATAAGATTAGCAGAAATAATATAACCCTTACTGTGTTCTTCATTGTCCTCACCTGCCCTGCTACAAAGAATCGAGATGCTAAAAAATACCGATTTCAATACTGAAATCGGCATGGTATTATCTAAAATGTTTTCTAATTTCAGCAAAAACATTTTCAGAAATTATTTCTTTTCCGTATTCTTGTACTCGATGAATGGTTAACTGGGTTTCAGAACCATATTCAAGTAGAACACTTAATATATCATCAATTTCATCCTCATTGAATATCTCTTCAGGAAATTCAGCATATAGATAGTATTTTCCTTCAAAGTGATATAACCTAGTTACTAAGTCATCAAGCCCCGGTCGATTGGCCAACATAATAATATCCTCGAAGTCTTTGAAGGCGAGCAAGAATTCCAATGATTCTTCCTCTAATAAAATCTCTTCATCATCAGGATTCGTTGAAATAAAATGTTGATCTAAGAACTCTTCAATTTTCTCATCAACAGGTAAATCCTTTAATTTGTCACTAGGTATTGGAAGTTCAAACTTTTGACCATCCTTAGAAAGTTGTGCCTTAGTTACAAGAATTTCCAACCCTTTATCCAAAGCTTGGACTTGAATCCAAAGAGGACCTTCAACGACAAACTCTTCTTCTTGATGAACCTCATCCATCATTTCCCAAAAGAGCTCTTCACTCCGTTCACGATTGTACCAAATCTCTTCCCGGTCGAAGCCTCTTTCTTCTATATCACCATAAGAAATATAAAATTTTACTGTATTTTCATTTATTCGTTCAATCTCCATTATCACCTCTCCCTTCCATTTTCCATATTGAAGGGACTAAATACCCCCAAGCAGATGATGCCTTAATAGCATTATCCAATGTAGAAAGGTCTATTTCCCGGATATATTTAAAAAGAATACATCCTCGTACCTTCATTTTATGACAAAAGTAGTAATAAGGGAAATAAAAATAACCAAAATTCAAAAAACCATCATTTTGCCTATTTATTAGATATTCATTATATTGTAGCAAAATGACATTGATTTCACAAACAAAAAGAAAATCTATATAAAAGAGACCTTCTTTAATGAAGGTCTCTTTATTAATTAACCATGCGTTGAGCTTCGCGTAATTGGAATGTTCGTACCCGTCTAGGCAAAAATCGTCTTATTTCATCTTCATTATAACCAACCTGCAAACGTTTTTCATCAATAATTATAGGACGACGCAGCAAGCCAGGATTCTCTTTTATTAACTCAAATAAGTCCTGAAGTGGCATCGTATCGAGGTTAACATCTAATTTTTGAAATGTTTTTGATCTAGTTGAAATAATTTCATCCGTTCCATCCTCTGTCATTCGAAGAATTTCTTTAATTTCTTCAATTGATAACGGTTCAGAAAAAATATTTCTTTCTTTGTATGGAATTTCATGCTCTTCTAACCATGATTTTGCTTTTCTACATGATGTACAACTTGGTGAAGTGTATAATGTTACCATTCTTCTTCACACTCCTCTTATAGTAACTTCTATAATCTATATTTAATCGAAATTAACATTTATTAAAGTATAAATTTAATTAAAATTATTATAAATAAGTAATTTATATCATAAATTATACACCACTGCTTCTCAAAAAGGTATCCTTTTTTAAAAAATAATCTAAAGCCCTAGAAGTCCATATGTGATTCGTTTCATTATATTAGACGAATAATATCCATAAAAGTTTCATTTTTTTCAGTTATTTATCATGAATTTCCTTTTTTATATACATAGCTCTATATTATTCGTTTAAAACAAATAATTTTTTGGCGGTATTCTAAGAAAGACTTGTCATATGAACTTCATAAATGATATTTTACTTTCACAGGCTTAATATTTTCTTAAAATATATTCTCAATTAAAAAATAAAAATGAAAACGCATACATTCCATTTCGATAAATACGAATTCTTTTATGCTTATTTGTTGAATTTCCCCTTTTAATAATGATCAAGTTCTTTTAAAATAAAATAAGGGGATATTCGATAATTCACGATAAAATCTAGCCTTTGGAAATGAAAATGGAGGGTTTATCATGGTTGGTTACTTAATTGATTTAACCGTTGTGGCACTATTAATTGTTGGCATTACAGCATTAATGGGTGTGTTAACAAATAGTTTTGGCGAAAAAGTTTTTGGAGGCAAAAACCGCACTGAATTTGTTGACGAAAGTGCTAAATATCAGTCAGGTTGGAAAAGTGTCGGAGGAAAAAGGAAATAATTTTACAGAACAAAAGGCGGAAGCGCCCTTTCGTAAACGATAAAAAAAACGATCTCATAGTGAGATCGTTTTTTTATCGTTTATTTTGCGCTTTATATTGAATAAATTCTTTTTCTGAACAAAGAACAAAATGTCCTGGAGAAACCTCTCTAAATTCGATTTGTTCGTTGTCATCATAATTATGACTTGCCGGGTCATAGGATTTACGTTTACGAGCTCTTTCGCTGATCGGATCAGGAAGTGGAATTGCTGATAATAAGGATTGCGTATACGGATGCAATGGATTTTTATATAGCTCATCTGCAGGTGCAAGCTCAACCATTTTACCAAAATACATAACGCCAATCCGGTCACTGATATATTTGACCATTGAGAGGTCATGGGCGATAAAAAGATACGTTAGCCCTTTCTCTTTTTGAAGTTTTTTCATTAAGTTAACTACTTGAGCTTGAATGGAAACATCCAGCGCTGAAATCGGCTCGTCCGCAATGATAAATTCAGGCTGTACTGCGAGAGCACGGGCAATCCCTATCCTTTGACGCTGTCCGCCACTGAATTCATGGGGGTAACGGTTAGCATGTTCTTTGTTTAAACCAACTGTTTCTAAAAGTTCATATACTCTTTCCATTCGTTCTTGCTTGGATTTTGCCAGCCCATGTATGTCAATACCTTCAGCAATAACATCAGCAATTTTTAATCTTGGATTTAATGAAGCATATGGGTCTTGGAATATCATTTGCATTTTACGATTAAATTCTTTTAACTGTTTATGAGACTTTTTGTCATGAACATTTACGCCGTCGTATACAACTTCTCCACCGGTAGCATTATATAAACGAATGATTGTTCGGCCTGTTGTGGATTTACCACAACCTGATTCGCCAACTAATCCTAATACTTCACCTTTATAGATATCAAAGGATACATTGTCAACTGCTTTTACTTCATTAGGTTTCCCAACATTAAAATATTGTTTTAAATTTTTAATTTCAAGTAATTTTTCTTTCTGAGCCATTTATTTTCCCACCTTCATATCAGGGAATTGACCTTGACGTCTTTTTACAGCTTCCGGCGGTTCTACCTTTGGTGCATCAGGATGTAAGAGCCAAGTAGCAGCGTAATGTGTATCAGAAACTTTAAAGAATGGAGGCTCTTGCTCTAAATCAATTTTCATCACATATGGGTTACGAGGGGCAAATGCATCTCCTTTTGGAGGATCCAAAAGGTCCGGAGGTGTTCCGGGAATCGAGAACAATTCCTCCTCATCTGTCTCTAAATCCGGCATTGAGCTAATTAATCCCCATGTGTATGGATGCTGTGGATTATAGAAAATCTCATCAGCGGTTCCAATTTCAACAATCTTGCCTCCGTACATAACTGCAACTCGATCAGCTACATTCGCAACAACTCCAAGATCATGGGTAATGAAGATAATGGATGTGTCAATTTTCTTTTGCAAATCTTTCATTAGTTCTAGAATTTGTGCTTGAATCGTTACATCAAGTGCGGTAGTAGGCTCGTCTGCAATTAATACCTTTGGATTACATGCCAATGCAATCGCAATAACAACCCTTTGTCTCATCCCGCCGGAAAATTGATGTGGATATTGATCAACTCTGATTTCCGGTTTAGGAATACCAACAAGTTTTAATAAATCAATCGCTCTTTCTTTTGCATCGTGTTTACTCATATGTTGGTGTTTAATGAGTGGTTCCATAATTTGATTACCAATTTTCATTGTTGGATTTAATGAAGTCATTGGATCCTGAAAAATCATTGAAATATCTTGTCCACGAATTTTTTGCATTTGTTTTTCTTTTAGCTTGGTTAAGTCTTTTCCGTCAAAAAGGATTTCACCATTTTTAATTTCGGAATTACCCTCAGGCAATAAGCGCATGATTGACTTTGTTGTAACCGATTTTCCAGAGCCTGACTCCCCAACGATCGCTAATGTTTCACCTTTATATAAATCAAAGTTGACACCTCTGATGGCTTTTACTTCACCCGCAAAGGTATGAAATGAAATATTTAAATCCTTAACTTGTAGTACTTTTTCCACTTAAATCACCTGCCTTCTAATCCCGCATTTTTGGATCTAATGCATCCCGTAATCCATCTGCTACTAAGTTAAAGCATACCATGATTAATGCAATCATAATGGAAGGAATAATCATTTGATATGGAAATGCAATCATTTGCTTGTATCCATCATTCACTAATGTTCCCAATGAGGCACTAGGCTCCTGCAATCCTAAACCAATGAAACTTAAAAACGCTTCAAAGAAAATTGCGTTAGGAATCGAAAACATCGTGTTTATAATGATGATCCCAAACATATTTGGAATCATGTGCTTAAAAATAATTGAACCATTTGAAGCTCCAAGTGTCCTGGCTGCCAACACAAATTCCTGGTTTTTAAACTTCAACACTTGCGCACGGACAACCCGTGCCATACTTGTCCAGCTTGTAAAGGTAATCGCGATAATAATGGGGATCATCCCAGGCTTCAATACAAGAATCATTAAAACAGCAACAACTAAGTTAGGGATGCCGACGATAATTTCCAAGATCCGTTGCATCACACTGTCGACACGGCCGCCGAAGTAACCGGAAATAGCACCATATGATACACCAATCAGCATATCGACTAATGCTGCCATAAAAGCAATGAACAGCGACACTTGCGTTCCTTTCCAAGTACGTGCAAAAATGTCACGGCCAAGATCATCCGTTCCAAACCAATAATACTGCTTCACCTGGCGGACTTCGTAGGCATTATATGTTGTACCGTCTTTCCGAGTTAATGTACCGTCAAACGGAAGCCAATGAATGTCCTCCAAACCCTGTATCCGCGGCGGCAGGTCATGATTATCCGTATTTTGGGTATCAAATTTATATGGTGTAATTAATGGGCCGACAAACGATAGAATGAGCAAAATCACAATAACCACCAAGCTGATGACTGCCCCTTTATTTTTGCGGACCCTTAGCCAGGAATCCTGCCAGAAATTAAGACTTGGCTTGGCAATTTTCTCACTTTTAGATGGATCGATGTGGGCCGGTGCAAACATATCCTTTGAGATAATTGATTCTTTGTTAATCATTAGCTGTTCCCCCTCGAAATTCGAATACGTGGGTCGATGATTCCATAGAGAATATCAACAACTAAAATAATAAAGACAAATAAAGCAGCAAATAAAATGGAAGTTCCCATAATAACGGGGTAGTCGTTAGTCATGATAGATTTCACAAATTGATCCCCGATGCCAGGAATTCCAAAGATATTTTCTACAACAAGCGAGCCTGTCATCAGACTTACCGCTAATGGTCCCATTACTGTAATAACAGGGATTAACGCATTTCGCAGTGCATGTTTGATACTGATTTGCCAATAGCTGGCACCTTTTGCTTTCGCAAGGGTAATATAATCAGAACCCAATACTTCCACCATTTCTGTCCGCATAAACCGGGCAGCGATGGAAATCGGAAACATTGCCAAAGCAATCGTTGGCAGGATAGTGAATGACGGTCCATTCCAGAACATAACAGGAAGCCATCCTAATTTTACGGCAACAAAGTATTGCAATAAACCGGCAAAAATAAAATTTGGTATAGATTTTCCCATAACTGCAATAATTGTCGCTCCATAATCAATCCAGGTATTTTGTTTTAACGCCGCCACAACGCCTAAAATGATCCCAATCAATGCACCGATAATCATGGCCTGCGCGCCAAGTAAGGCAGAAGGGCCAGTTCGTTGTGCGAGAAGCTCAGTTACAGGGGTGTTATTAAACTGAAAGGAGACACCTAAATCACCTTTAACCATGTTGATTATATAGTGAACATATTGAACTGGCACAGGTTGATCGAATCCATACTTTACTTGTAATATGTGGCGCTGGGTTTCTGAAAGTTTTTCCCAGTTATTAAAAGGGGTACCTGGAATTAACTTCATGAGGAAAAATGTTATGGATACAACAATGAATAACGTAAAAATCATATAGAGAACCCGTTGGACGAGATATTTTGCCATGCCGACACCTCCTAATTAATTAAATTTTCTACATTGTTCGACAATTCTGATACAGGTAAAAAGAGAGTATATTTGCTAATATACTCTCTTTGTTTTTGCTTAAAAATGGTACCTATTTGTAAACTTTAACCCATACGAAACTATAATCAGAATATGGATTGTGTTGTAAACCTTTAATCTTTGGATTTACTAAAATGTTAACAGCACGCTGATAAAGTGGTGCAAATGCTGCATCGTCTTCTAACAAGATCTTCTCAGCATCTTGTAGAGCTTTCCAGCGCTCATCCGGTTTAGCAGCCAAAGTTGTTTGAGCATCTTTAATCAGCTTATCATATTTTGGATCGCTGAAGCTCATGTGGTTTTGACCTCCACCTGTTAGGAAAAGATCCATGAATGTCATTGGGTCAGCATAGTCTGGTCCCCAACCGCTAAAAATTATATCGTAATCTTGTTTGTCTTCGCGGTCAATACGGATTTTGAACGGAACACTTTGAATATTAACGGACAATCCAGGAAGAGTTTTCTCCAATTGGTCTTTGATGAATGCTTCCTCTTTTTTCGCTGTTTCAGTATCTTGACCAACAAAAGTGAATGTTACATCTGTTTTGCCTACTTCTTTTAAACCTTGTTCCCATAGCTTCTTAGCTTGTTCTTTATCTGTTTTCAGATAAGTTCCGGCGCCATCGCGGAAGTCTTTGCCATTATTGTATGTAAACTCTTTTGGCACCAAGTAATTTGCTTCAACTGAGCCGTTTGCCAACACGTTATTTACATATGATTTCCTATCAACTGCTAAAGCAATTGCTTTACGAATATTGACATTTTTTAAAACAGGATTGTTTTCGTTCATTTTCAACCACCACATAGATGGTTCAAGGAAGCGCAATAATTCTTTAGAACCTTGATACTGCGAAATGACAGCTGATGAAGCAAGCCTTCCTGTAATATCAGCCTGTCCGGTAGTGAATGCGTTTACAGCTGCTTGCGGATCTTTCACAACGTTAAAATTAACTTTATTTAACGTAACGTCTTTTGCATTCCAGTAGTCTGCATTCTTTTCTAAAGTCCATTGGTCGGCTTGCGTGCCATCCCACTTAGTCATTTTAAACGGACCATTATATAGCAGATGTGCAGCATCTTTCGCATAGTTTGCACCTTGTGCTTGTACATACTTTTGATTTTGCGGATAGAATAATGTAAATGTTAAATAAGATTCGATATATGGTAGCGGTCTTACTAAGTCGATTTCCAACGTATAATCGTCTAAAGCTTTAATCCCTAAATCTTGAGCTTTTGCTTTGCCGTTCACAATTTCTGTTGCATTTTTGATTTTATCTTGCATGAAATATGGACCATATGGAGCGGCCGTTTTCGGATCAATTGCCCGCTGCCACGCATAGACGAAATCATGAGAAGTTACAGGGTCGCCATTAGACCATTTAACATTCTTTTTCAATTTAATGGTTAATACTGTTTTATCCGCATTAAATTGCGGCATCCCGTCAGCAACATCAGGAATTACCTTTTGATTTTGATCCAAACGGTATAATCCTGCATTTACTTGAGAAACAATCTCGCTGCCGAGAACGTCTTCGTTCATTACACTGTCCATATTAGGAATTTCAGCAGTTTCCAAAACATTGATTTCCTGCTTGTCTGCAAGCTGTGCAGTTCCGGAATCTTTGCCGTTAGTTTTTCCTGTATCTGTACCTTGATTTTTACTGCCGCCTCCAGAACATGCTGCTAAGAACATGCTAAGCACCAGCGATAAAACTAAAAGTAGTGAAAGTTTTGATTTCTTCACTAGTAGACCTCCCTTTTCTATTATTCTGAAAAATTACTACATTCTCTATTATACATATTTTCATATAATTGTACATTACTTTTCCGAAATTTATTTACAGTTCCGAAACAATTTTTACGTTAGCATTACATAAACCTATGATATAATTTAAACTTATAGTATTTTTTGCTTTTCTGTTATGCTTTAACCCGTTAAATCAACATTTTGGAGGTTTTTATTTGAAATTTCGTCTCAAGAAAAAACTTTTAATTTTAGCTTCTTTTCAATTAGGTATTTTGGCTATTTCTTTTTTCACAAGTCATAAAATCACTTTAGTAAGATATATCAATATATCTTTTTACATTACGGCAGCATTGCTTATCACTTCCTTGTTTATTTATACAATTCATACTGGATTCTATGATGCGATTTCAAAATCATTAAATTTTTCTTTTTCACGCGGACAATGGAAAAGGAAATTCAATGAAATCCCATCATTATCTGAACTCGTAACCATTAGTCCAAAGCCAGCGCTCTTTTATGGCTCTTTTACCGGTCTTTTCATGTTAATAGCTCTTGTCTGTTATTATATTTTGCGTACTTGATTACCAATATACATTTATTTATAATATGAATAAATGAATAGTAGCTGTAGAGCGATGATAAAGAGTAGTACGTATTTTCCTTCGTTTTTAGAGAGTTTGTGGCTGGTGAAAACAAACACGAATTAATACGGAATGGACTTTTGAGCTTCTTTCCAAACCTTTATTAAATGGAAGCAGTAGGAATAGACGTTTTCCTAACGTTATAAGGACCCATAATCCAATTAGGACTATGGAACTAAGTGACTCTTTTTTGAGTAATTTAGGGTGGTACCGCGAACCATTCGCCCCTATTTTTATGGGATGAATGGTTTTTTATTTACATTTTTCAGGAGGAATTTACAATGAAGACAATTTTTTCAGGTATCCAGCCAAGTGGTACAATTACGCTTGGTAACTATATTGGAGCAATGAAGCAATTTGTAGAACTACAGGACGAATACAATTGTTTCTTCTGTATTGTTGACCAGCATGCAATTACCGTTCCACAGGACCCGCAAACTTTAAGAAAAAACATTCGCAGCCTGGCAGCTCTATACATTGCTGTTGGAATTGATCCAACTAAAGCTACTTTATTTATTCAATCAGAAGTTCCGGCACATGCCCAAGCCGGCTGGATAATGCAATGTGTATCCTATATCGGTGAATTGGAAAGGATGACACAATTTAAAGATAAATCTTTTGGAAAAGAAGCAGTTTCAGCAAGCTTGTTAACATATCCTCCATTAATGGCAGCAGATATTTTATTATACAACACAGACATTGTTCCAGTTGGAGAGGATCAAAAGCAGCATATGGAATTAACGAGAGACCTTGCTGAAAGATTTAACAAAAAATACAGTAAAATTCTTACTATTCCTGAAATTCGTCTTCCTAAGGTCGGAGCAAGGATCATGTCTCTGCAAGAACCAACGAAAAAAATGAGCAAATCAGATCCAAACCAAAAGGCTTTTATCACTCCTCTTGATGATCCAAAACAAATAGTGAAGAAAATTAAGAGTGCAGTAACAGATTCAGATGGCCTGGTTAAATTTGATAAGGAAAATAAACCCGGCGTTTCAAATCTATTATCGATATACTCTATCTTAAGCGGGAAATCCATTGGTGAAATCGAAGATATGTATGTCGGTAAAGGTTATGGAGACTTTAAGAGTGATCTGGCAGAAGTTGTTGTAAATGTCTTCAAACCTATTCAAGATAAATACTATGATTTGATTGAATCAAGCAGGCTCGATGATATTTTAGATCAGGGTGCTGAAAAGGCTAGTTTAGTGGCCAATAAGACATTAAGAAAAATGGAAAATGCACTGGGGTTAGGAAGAAAAAGATAAGGAAAAAATGAAAGCCTGACCCGCAAAAGGTAAATACCTTTTGGGTCAGGCTTTTAATTTACTTTTGGACCATGTTCCATTTCCCAAAGCTTTTCAAAAAATGGCTGTCCTTTTATCAGATTTTCACAAAATAATTCGTGCCTTTTAGACCATCCAAATTTTGTTTCTTCAAATAGCTGTTCCCAAGCTGCTTCAAAATTTAATTCCTGTATTGATGAATACTTCTCCGGACACCACTCCGTGAACCAATAGCGGACTTCTGCCTCATTCTTTGAAGAATGCAGTTGGTCAAGAGCCATGAATAAAAGCTGTTTTAATTGCCTCTCTTTTCGGGTTAAACCTCTCATCAAAGTTGGTTCAGGTGATAAAATGTGAAAATCCTTCATATCTTTTTGCTGATAAAAATGGTAACTTTGCGCATCATGTGACTCAATCATTTCGTAAACAAGTTGTTCTTGTCTTGGTATAAGCCTGCTTTTGCGAATAGGGATATTATACCCGATTGTATCAATCGCTAAAATCCCCACCCCATCCGTCACAACAAAACAATAATCAAGCTGGACTCTTTCATGGTTTTTCCTTAAATAAGCTTTTTGATAAATATCATCTAGAAGTTGTTGAGGTAATTCTGAGAGATCGTTCTCAATATAGTTAAATAGAATCTGTTCAACTTTTAATAGCGGAACTTGATCTAATAATTCGACCCCGTCATCTTTACGCCATTCATGGAAGTGGCAGACATTATAACCGTTTTCTTCACCTTCAAACCAATTTACCCAAACATCATGAAGATACAACATTGTACAACCCCTCACTTCAAGAAACTGTTTGTCAATCAGTATGGGCAGACCTAAGTTAAATTATTCCTTTATATATATTTTGCTCCAGTTATTGTTTATTACAGGTATTTGGGAAGTACACACTTAACGTTATGATAATAATACCGATGGGTAGTAAATAACATTCCACTCGTTGCAAGGTAAATTCTAAATATTCTTTTAAGCTTAGGCCGACAGTTAATAAGTTCATGTAAGCAACGGTAACAATCCCGCCATATACCGCCATCCAATATCCTATTAAAAAGATAAATATCCTAAATACCATGTCCAATTTCCTTATCCATTGTAAACACCCTATACCTTGTCCTATTGTTACCCTATGTATATGAATGTTCCTTCGTTTATATGAACTAATGTTTATAATACAAAGTTGATTCTATCATCGGATATAGCAATGCTCTGATTATAAAAAATGCAAGAACAAAAGGCGCAAGCGCCCGGTTAGCGGCGTATGGACTGGAGCGCTTCGACTGAGATAAAGGAAACACGGAGAGCGTTAGCTTTTCCGTGTTGACTTATCGTAGAGAGCGAAGTCTACTAGCCGCTGGAGCTGGATTCAGATAACTTTTTCAAATTATCCAAACCAAATTATTTTATAATTTCCTAAACAACAAAAAAATCCACCATTTTTAATGGTAGATTTTATCTTGTTTTAGGATTGAAAGCATCCTTTAAGCCTTCACCAATAAAGTTAATGGATAAGATGGTGACAGTAATGATGAATGCCGGTGGAATCCAAATCCACCATTTAAATTGGAGAACATCCGGTTCACTAGCAGATGACAGCATATTACCCCAGCTTGGGACGTCTTGTGGAACACCAAATCCAAGGAAGCTTAAGCCTGATTCAGCTACAATCATCGTAGCAAACGTAATTGTCGCTTGAACGATGATAGTTGATAGGATATTTGGTAAAAGATGTTTGATAATAACCTTAGCAGGTGTACAGCCGATTGAAATCGCTGCGATTATATATTCATTTTCCTTTTCAGAAAGGATTTTACTGCGAACGATACGAGCAATCCCACCCCAGCTAAGTAAGCTTATTACCCCGATTAAAACCCATAAACCCGATACTTTACCAAATAAAATCGCGTTTAAAACAATAACAAAAACAAGAAAAGGAAAGTTTAAAACGAAGTCTGTCACTCTCATTAATAAATTATCAATAAATCCTCCAAAATAGCCGGCAATGGAACCAATTAATGTACCTAAAAAAATAGAAAAAAGTGTACAGGAAATTCCAACTAACAAGGAGATGCGTCCTCCATAAAGTAACCTTGTAAATACATCACGGCCGCTTTTATCTGTTCCCAGCCAGTGATCATGGGATGGTTCTAAGGACATCTGACCGATGTTAATTCTAGTTATATCAGCAGTAGTTATGTATGGCGCAAGGATGGAAATAACTGATACAATACTCAAAAAGATTAGACTTATCATGGCTAATTTATTCTTTATAAACTTCTTTCGGGCACTTCCTAATGGTGACAAACTTTTTTTCGGGGTGATCTTTTTTACTTTTGATTCACTCCGAGTTACAATTTCCATTCTGATTCCCCCTAATCTAATCGGATTCTCGGATCAACAACACCATATAAAATATCAGCAACAAGGTTACCGATTAGTGTTAAGAAAGAAAAAAGCATTGTCAACGTCATTAAAACCGGATAATCCCTTGTTCCAACTGATTGCAAAAATAGTTGTCCTAGACCGGGATAGGTAAAAATGGTTTCCGTGATAATTCCGCCGCTTATTATAGCTACAATGTCAAATCCTAAAAATGTAATAAGTGGAATCATCGAGTTTCTTAAAATATGGACATTATATATTTTGCTTTCCGGTGTCCCCTTTGCTCTTGCTGTACGGACAAAGTCTTTGCGGCTATTTTCAATAATATCATTTCGCAAAAATTGCGTATAACTTGCTATACTTAATAATCCAAGTACCATTGCAGGTAAAAATACATGATGTAAACGGCTTAGCCACCATTCAAAAGTTCCATCCTCAATTCCAATATCTACGGAACCATTAGATGGAAACCAATTTAGTTTAAAGGAAAATAAGAATATAGCGAATACACCGGCGATAAAAGCCGGAAGAGAATACCCCAGATAGTTAAATGCTCCAATTAGGTTATCCCCAATACTGTAAGGTTTCCTTCCCGCGTATGACCCCATAAAGAATGCCAGTATATATGTAAGGAAGATGGATGAAATACCAAGTAATATTGTATTAGGAAGCCGCTCACGAATGACCTCGGATACGCTAATTTTGAAGCGCGTGGATTTTCCAAAATCTCCTTCAACGAAATGCCCAATCCATCGGAAATACTGTTTTGGCATCGAATCATTATACCCCAATTTCTCACGCATCTCAGCGATATACTTTGGATTTGTATTCCTTGGGTCAATTTCCCCGGTAAGCGAATCCCCGGGCATTAACTTTGCCAATGTAAACACTACTATGGAGATCAGGAGCAGCATTGGAATCATTCCCAATATTCTACGAAATGCATACTTCAGCATGTGCATTCTCCTTGTCTAAAAGCTATGTAAACATGAATTTCACCTAAACTAATTTTCTTCAAAAGGGAGAGGCTAGGGTAAAAAAATTCCTATTAAACCCCATCCCCATTGAATTCCATTGCATTTGTATATTTAACATAGATTAATGCATGCTTGACTGCTTCACTTTTTATTGAATCCACCAATTATTTGGACGATTTTTACCGGAAACATCAAAGCTAACTCCATGAACGCGTTTGCTAACTGCCATTGTTTCTTCAAGCTCGGCGATTGGTAAAACAGGAAGCTCTTTCATGAATAGCTTTTGCCACTCTACATATATATCCTTCCGTTTTTTCGGATCGGTACCAACTATACTCATATCTGTTGCTTGATCCAACAATTTGTCACTGTCTGCATTAACCCAACGGGCATAATTCCAAACAGCATCCGATTTCCAAAGCGGAGATGGATCCGGATCTGAGCCGGTTGACCATCCGCCAAAAAATACTTCCATTGACTTGTCTGATTTGTCAAGCATATCGTAATACAGGTTAGCATCTGTCATAATAAGCTTCGTTTTCAAGCCAACGGCTTCCCAATATTGTGTCAATGCTTTCGCCCGAGCCTCAAAGGTTGGATTTTGCGTTTGATAGTGGCTAAAGCTGACAACAAATTTCTTGCCCTTGGGATCTTCACGGAAACCGTCACCGTCAACGTCTTTATACCCTGCTTCATCCAGTAATTCTTTTGCTTTTTTAGGATTGTATTTATACTGTTCAAGATCTTTGTTATCAGCTGCAATCCAATGGTTTGTTGGTACCGGGCGGTTCACTGGTTTTCCTACACCAAAAAAGAATGCTTTTACCCATTCCTCACGATTAATCGCATAGAACATAGCTTCACGAAGTTTTACGTCCTTGTATTTTGGATCATTCATGACATTCTTCTTACCATCCCAGTTGCCTAATTTGAAACCAACATAATAGTAGCTTAGACCGGGATATTTAATCACATTAACATTTGGAAGTGCTGAAACCTGATCAATAATACTAGGGTGGAAGGATGTCATATCAAGTGTGCCATTTTTTAGCTCGCCCACTGTTAAGGAAGGATCAATTACTTTCAATATAATTTTTTCTATGTGCGGCTTCCCGCCAAAATAATTATCAAAACGAGTCATCTCTACGGATTCACCAGGTATAATCTTGGTTACCTTATATGGTCCTAACCCTATTGGGTTTGTCCGTACTTGTTTTGACGACATCATATCTTTCACCGCGACACCTTTGAATTCTTTCCGGGACATAACATATGTCCATAGGTTTTCTAAGTTGTTAACACGGGCTTTATCAAAAGTAATTTGGATATGATAATCATCTATTACTTTTATACCTTCAATTTTATCAGTCATCTTCTCATGATACTCGGGAACACCCAGGATATTTTGAACGTTTGCATAACGCGGACCATCATAATCCTTGTCAGCAATTACCTTTAAAGCAAATTCCCAGTCCTTTACTGATAACTCCTCACCATTTTGCCATTTTACACCTTTTTTGATCGTGAAATTATAAACCTTGTTATCCTTCGTTTCCCATGAAGCGATATTTGGCTGCGGCTTTAATTTGTCATCAAATTTGATTAAGTTTTCATCAAAGAAATCGATGACTTGGGCATCGGAATCAGTTCCGTAAAAACTGAAATTAAATTTACCTTCCGGTGCCGAGTCCAGCGAATATACAAGTGTCCCTCCGTCCTTTGGCTTATCAGCTGTTTGCCGGTTCTTGGTATCTGCTGTTTTCACGGTACTTGTTTTGGTACCGCTGCACGCTGCTAAAAAAGATGAAAGGATCAACGTAAAAACAGTAAGTAAAAGCATACTTTTCTTTTTCATCCGTTCCCCCTATTAGTTTTTTTCTATTTAGTAAAGGTGGCAGGCAACTCGATGTGAGGGCTTCACCTCCTTTAATACAGGCTTATGTTTTGAACATTCTTTCATTGCCATAGGACAACGCGGATGGAACGGACAACCGGAGGGTGGATTTAATGGGCTTGGTACATCTCCCTTTAAAATGATTCTTTTCTTCTTATGCCGTGGGTCCGGTGAGGGAATCGCTGAAATCAACGCTTGAGTATATGGATGTAGAGGTTCTGCATAAAGGCTGTCTTTTGCCGCAATCTCTGCCATGTTCCCTAAGTACATAACACCAATGCGGTCACTCATATGTTTAACTACACTTAAATCGTGAGCAATAAATAAAAAGGTTAATTCAAATACTTCCTGTAAATCTTTTAATAGATTTAAAACCTGTGATTGAACGGAAACGTCAAGGGCGGAAACCGGTTCATCCGCAATAATTAATTTTGGCTTTAGCGCCAAGGCGCGGGCTATTCCGATTCTTTGGCGCTGTCCCCCGGAAAATTCATGTGCGTATTTATGATAGGTATCTTCAGGAAGACCTACTTTTTCTAATAGGTCCATGACTTCTTTTTTTAAGTTTGTCTTACTTTTCTTTTTAAAGTTAAATATGGGTTCAGCGATAATGTCACCAACCATCTGCATTGGATTTAGTGATGCATAAGGGTCTTGAAACACCATCTGTAAATCTTTACGAATCTCTCTAAGTGATTTACCGGTTAGATTGGTAATATCCCTTCCATCGAAGATAATCTTTCCTCCTGTTGGTTTTAATAACCTGAGAATCGTACGGCCGGCAGTTGATTTTCCACAACCTGATTCACCAACTAATCCAAGAGTTTCCCCTCTTTTAATCTCAAAAGAAATATTATCAACTGCTTTTACATTCCCAACCGTATGTTTAAAAAAACCACCCTTAACAGGGAAATATGTTTTCAAATTATGTATCTCTAGAAGATTTTCAGATTGGGAGAATGGTTGATTTTTTTCATAATGTTCAGTTATGGTATCCATTAAATCACCCCTTCTCTCGGTTTACTTGCCTTATAAAGTAAACAGGCAACTTCGTGACCTTGTTCAATATTTGCAAGGATTGGGGTTAGGGAATAACATTCCGGCATTGCCTTAGGACAACGATTTGCAAAACGACATCCATCTGTAGGCATATTGGTAAGAGACGGGACAATTCCTTGAATGGAACTTAATCTTTCCTCCGCTTCATCCATTTTAGGGATAGCATCCAATAATAGTTTTGTATAAGGATGCTTAGGATTATAGAACAATGTATCCACATCTGTTCGTTCCACAATTTTTCCTGCATACATTACAATTACTTCATCACACATTTCAGCTACTACGCCTAAATCGTGGGTGATAAGGATGACTGACATGTCGTTTATTTCTTGAATATCTTTTAAGAGTTCGAGGATTTGCGCTTGAACGGTTACATCGAGGGCGGTAGTTGGTTCATCAGCAATTAATAGTTTTGGCCGGCAGGCAATTGCCATCGCGATCATAACTCGTTGTCTCATCCCACCTGACAACCGGTGAGGGTACTCATTAACGATTTTTTCAGGTCGGGATATGCCAACACTTTTTAATAATGCTATACTTTTGAGGCGAGCTTCCGATTTGGAAATTTTCAAATGATTGAAAAATACTTCTTGGAGTTGGAAACCGATTGAAAAAACCGGGTTTAACGAGGTCATGGGTTCTTGGAAAATCATTGATATTTCTCTTCCGCGTATCTTATTGATTTGAGATTCGGACATTTTCTCAAGATTAACTCCATCAAAAATGATTTCGCCTGCTTTTACTTTTCCAATTCCTTTTGGCAGCAATTGAAGGATGGAAAGGCTTAAGACTGATTTTCCACAACCGGACTCTCCTACTATACCCACAATTTTCCTTGGCTTTACCTTGAAAGAAACATTATCTATTGCATTATAATCTTTTCCATCAATATTAAACGCAGCTTCTAGTTTTTTTACTTCTAGCAATGGTGCCTCTTTGCGTTGTGATAATTTTTCGCTCATAGTACACCTTCTTAGTTATTATTCTATAAATTCAATATATTCAAACAAATTTTATTACGGAATTATTACAATTGCAATAGTATTACACCAAAATGATCATTTACATATATTTTAGATTAACAAAAGTGTTATTTTTATAGGCCTATTTAACCAAACCCATTACTTCCTTCCATAAATTTAGCAGCAGGAATTGAAAACGACCGTTTTGTAGAATAATGGTGATTATTGTAATAATTTTCTACAATAGCGAATCCTACAGCATACCCCAATAACTTCGGAATTCGCCCTCCACCGTATAAAAGATTATCGTGAACTCTTTCATTTTTTCTCTTACCTAATTGACTTTTTAAATATTTTTCCCAAAGTACTGATAAATCCTTTTTGGTATACATGGTGCACCATTTTGCTAAATAATCGCTGCCGCAATTATTTAATACAGCATACTCAGCAAGTCCTTCAATTATGATAGAATCCAATAATGTGTAATCCTTCATCTTCTTATTTAGATTTCTTAACCTACAAACATGATGATACTCATGGACGAATAATGCCTCCAATTCTTTAGTATCATCAACATTCGAAAGAAATAAAAACATTTTGTCAGGATATGAAACACCTGATTTGTTGCTTTCCTGTCTTGAAAATAAACCTCTGGATTGGTCTAATGGGAACAGAAAAATTGGGATTTCCGGACCGGCCCATTTGTTTTTATAATGATGGAATAGTTGGTCTGCATTTTTCCATACTTTTTGTTCTATCATTCTTTCTAAATTCATCTTGGAAGACCTTGATGGCCGATACATACCAAATTGCATTAATTGATTATAAATCTCGTTTACATTTTGACCTTTAAAATAGGGAAGAAGCTTTTCACAAATTTTCGTTGGACGTTCAAACTCCTCTTTTAACCATTTATCCGTTCGAATGACTCCCATACCCTCACTCCTGTTACCCCTTTTAAACATTTTATGTATTGTTTTAGGAGTGGTTCTTAAGAAACGGAATAGGTTTTTATAACTAGGCTCTGTTAAACTTGACTGTTGATTTCCGCTCCAATCAACATAGTAAGCAAAATCAACAATGAGCTTTACCATAGCCTATAACTAAAAAAATCGACCAAGTGAAACACTGGTCGATTTTTTAATAAAATAGTATAAATTTTTAAACTAAGATAACCTAAACGGGCGCTTCCCGTTTTTCGTATTATTCATATTTTTTGAAAACAATTGTTGCATTATGTCCGCCAAAACCTAGTGAATTACTCATTGCAGCTTTGATTTCTTTTGGACGGGCTGTATTTGGTACATAATCCAGATCACAATCAGGATCAGGTGTTTCGTAGTTAATCGTTGGAGGAAGAATACTGTCTCTCATAGCCAGTAATGTAAAAATGGCTTCAACACCTCCGGCAGCTCCAAGAAGGTGACCGGTCATAGACTTTGTGGAGCTCATTGCCAGCTTATAAGCATGATCGCCAAATACTTCTTTAACTGCAAGTGTCTCAAACTTATCGTTATACTCAGTACTTGTACCATGTGCGTTAATATAATCGATATCCTCCGGCTTTAATCCCCCATCATTAATGGCCATTTTCATTGCCCGGGCTCCGCCTTCACCGCCTGGTGCAGGAGCTGTAATGTGGTAGGCGTCACCTGTTGCACCATATCCGATAATTTCTCCGTAGATTTTTGCACCGCGAGCTAAGGCGTGTTCTAATTCTTCGAGGACAACTATTCCAGCGCCTTCTCCAATAACAAATCCATCACGATTTTTATCAAATGGTCTGCTAGCCGTTTGTGGGTCCGGATTTGTTGATAATGCCGTGTTTGCACAAAAACCGGCAACAGACATTTTCGTTATAGGTGCTTCTGCTCCACCTGTTACCATAGCATCAGCATCGCCGCGCTGAATAACTTTAAAAGCATCACCGATTGAGTTTGTCCCAGTTGCACACGCTGTTACGGTGCATGAATTGAAGCCTCTGGCACCAAGTGTAATGGACACCTGACCTGTAGCCATATCGGGAATCAACATCGGAACAAAAAATGGACTTACCCTGCGATATCCTCTTTTTTGAAAAATTTCATATTGCTCTTCGAAGGTTTCCATCCCGCCGATACCGGAACCAATCCATACTCCAACACGATGAGAATTTTCTTCATTAATTGTGAGATTCGCATCTTTCACTGCCATTAATGCGGAGGCAACTGCATATTGGGTGAAACGATCCATTTTTCTAGCTTCTTTTCGATCCATGAAATTTTCCGGATTAAAATCTTTTAATTCTGCAGAAACTTTTGCAGGATATTCATCAGCATTTACTCTCGTTAATGGTCCAATCCCTGATTTTCCATCAATAATATTTTTCCATGTAGTTTCAACGTCATTTCCAAGGGGAGTCACCGCTCCCAGACCTGTTACCACAACCCTGCGCTTTTCCATGTCCTACAACTCCTTTTTCTATCTAAAAATCCTCAGTCATTATTATAATAAAAATTCTCTTTATTTTCCCCAGCGAATGGCGATTGCACCCCAGGTCAATCCACCGCCGAATCCTACCATGACAATGACATCATCATCTTTGATTTTTCCCGCTTCTAACTCTTCTACAATCGAAATTGGTATGGAGGCAGCAGAGGTATTTCCGTATTTATTAACAGTTTTCGACATTTTTTCGACAGGCAGCTCTAATCTTTGTCTAGAAGCCTCCATAATGCGGATATTGGCTTGATGCGGGATAAGGAAATCAACATCCTCTTTTGATAAACCAGCCTTATCGAGAACATTAACACAGCTTTCTCCCATTTGCCGTACCGCAAATTTAAACACTTCTCGTCCATTCATGATAATATATTCATCTTGGTAAAGATGTTTTGCTCCTGTACCATCTGCACCGAGTTCAAAAGCAAGTATTCCGCGGTTATCAGAAACAGGGCCGATGATTACTGCTCCGGCACCATCACCAAATAAAACTGCAGTATTACGATCGTTCCAGTCTGTAATTTTTGAAAGTTTTTCTACACCAACTACAAGGATATTTTTATATACTTGAGTTTCAATAAATTGTTTCGCAGTAACGATACCGTACATAAAACCGGCACAGGCTGCACTTATATCCATTGCTGCTGCTTTTTTTGCACCTAAACGTTCTTGAATCCTACATGCAACAGAAGGAAATGGACTGTCTGGCGTAACAGTTGCGACTAAAATTAAATCGATATCCATTGGAGTAATTCCGGCATTATTAATGGCACTTTTTGCTGCTTCAAAAGCCATATCGGACGTATCAATACTATCCTCGGCAATTCTGCGTTCTTCAATACCTGTTCTCGACCGAATCCATTCATCTGAAGTGTCCATTATTTTTTCTAAATCAGCATTTGTGACTATTTTTTCTGGTAAATATCTCCCGATTCCTACAATACCAGCTTTCATTACAGCCATCTCCTTTTGTCATTGAAATACTTTGTCTATAGTTCTAAAGGTTATTATCAATTATTATGACTTGGTACTAATTTTAACAAATAAAACAGGATTTAAGCAACTATTTTATCCACTTTTATCATCCGCAATTGTCCATACATTTTATTTTAAAAATCATAGTCTAAATTAAGGAAAAATAATAAAAGGAGATTTAATTGAAATGGAAGAGAAGCAAAAGCTAAATGAACAAACTGATGGAAATCCGTTTAACCGTTTGATGTTTGGTTCAAGAAGGGATCACGAAAAAAAGGATTCTCAGACAACTGCCAATCAATCTCAACCCTCTATCGATTTTGAGGAACTAATAGTTAATATTGACACACTCATGGAATCCGCTAGAAACCTAAAACCATTGTTTCAGAAGGCATATCCTTTTGTAGAACAACTTTTGAAAAAGAAATAAGCTGCCCTTGGCAGCTTTATTTTATTATTATTGATTTATTTCTTTTCGGGCATCTTCGAATCCTAGTTCATAAGCTTCTTGCATTACTTTCGTAAAAAGATCCATAAATGGTTGAATTAAGTCCATTGATAATTCAACACCTGCTTTATCTAACTGCTCTTTTGCTTCGGGTAAATACTTCATAGCGATCGCCATAAATTGAAATGATTTCTCTTGATTACTCATATGTATCTCCTTCTTATTCTTATTGCGGCAACTTCCCGGTTTCCTTGATAGTCGAAAAAAGAACATTTGTAAAACCGGTTTTTCCCACCTTTATTCTACCTTGCAACGGCTAAAATGAAAAGATAATTCCCCTTAAATCCCATTATTTGTATTTGATTCAGCAAATCATAAATCATGTAGACCGCCAAAAAACCCGCATGGAATAATTGCGGGGCTTCAATCTATTTAATAATATTATCGTACAACCGTTGTGTATGTTCGATTTGGATTGAAAGTGAATCTGATATGGATGTTACATTTCTAAGTGGAACTTTGATCATTTCATTATTAACTGCCATTGATACACGTTCTCTTGTGTTTATTAATTTATCATCAATATTTAAAAATGCTGCGCATAAATCCCACTGATTTTTTTTACCACTTTCTATCAAATATTTACCCGGTATCCTTGATTCAATAATATCAATTATTGTTTCAAGAGCATCCTCTATAAAAAGAGCATCCATTGTAAATTCTCTAAGGTCATTAATTTCTTCATTCATACTAATTTTTGATAAAATAGTTTGCTGAAAAAGGAAAGTGTTTGGTTGCCAAGGTCCATAAATTGTAGGGATAAAAAAAAGTTGAATATTTTTTCTAATATTCATTGTTTGATCTAAAAATTCTTCAAGGTCACTTAGTGATTGAGAATCATGTGAACTTGTTAACAACTGGATTGGAAGAATAAAAACAATTGTTTCACATCCATCTCTATTCCGTTCTAAAAATTGGAGAATAGGTCTAATAATTGTTTCCTTTTTCAAAATTGCTTCGTTATAAAGCATAAAAAAATCGTATAGTGAAAAAATTATCATATTATTAGGTTTTTCCGGCTTGCTAAGACGGGACCATTCCAAAAAGGATTGTTCTTCAAAATTTGCGTTCCGTCCAATTTCCAGCCTTTTTTCTTCCAGAAAAGGTATTTTTTTACCATTATCCATATGAATGCCTTTTACTTCAATTCCTTTATCAAGTAAAGTTTTACACGCATGAAAACTTACAAAATCAAATACACCAAAAATAATTGCCTTGTCCATAATACATTCCTCCCCAATCATTCCTTAATGAATCCTATGCCGTTTCAATCGGAAATATTTCTTATTGGGGAGGGAGTTGATTATAGAACTGCCTCATGACTTTTGAAGAATTTAATAAACATTCTACCCAGCTGCTGTTTTTTTTCAGGTAGAATATAACTCGTATCGATTGTATTGATATTATTAACAATTTGTTGAATCAATTTAGATTGATTATATGCTTTTCCACCTGACAAAACATGAATGATTTTAACGGGAATCCCAAATTCAAGTGTTACCGTTTCATCCATGCCAAAAATATCTCTTTCCAGTAATTTTTGCTCCTTTTGATAAGCATCCATTAATTCCTTCATTACCTTCTTGTAAAAAAACTTATGTTCCTTCTCCTGCTCAAGATGATGTTTTAAGGAAAGAATCGGATTTAGCAAAACTACTGACCTTAGATTCCCTTTCAATTTCTCCATTAATTTCAATGCAATTAGAGCTCCCATTCCTTCGGCTAAAATATGAATTTTATTATTAAGGATTTCACTTCGTATCACATGCTGATATAGTCCTTGTGCCAGCTCCACAGCACTCCTACTACCCCAATTACGCCCATAAAGATTTGAGGAAAAAATGGTGTACCCTGATTCTTTTAATTGATTGATTATGGCCAGCTTCCCTTCATTTTGTGACCAGAAGCATTTATTCTCGTCCACAAAATGCCTTTCATCTCCGATAATTAAAATTCCAAATCCTGTGGGCTTTTCAGGGTAATGGATGATATTCCATTGGGTATCCATCTGAAAGTTCCGGTTTTCCATAGATAAATCTCCTTTTACATATTTCCTCAAAATAATGTATGTCATTTCATAAAAGATGAAAGGCAATTGGCCCATTTTTATTTTTCTATTATTATGGTTTTTTTGAACATTTTCGTCACTAAATGAGAAAAGACGATTTTGCCGTTTTCTATTTTGAAAACATATGTTATTATGAAAAAAGATGTAAATTAGGTTAGAGGTGAAAAATAGTGCGATACTTTTGGACTTTTTTCTGGTCTTTTCTTCTTGTAGAAATGCTAACTTACGTGGTAAGTTCTATGATTGGTACAGCTTTTGATTTTAAAACCGGTGCCATTTTATCCGTTGTTGTAACCATTTTGGTTTTCATTGTTTCATCTTTGATTCCAAATGAACCAGTTGAACATCATTAATGTTTATGAAAAGGTCATCCTGCCAGTCAGGATGACCTTTTCTACTTAGTAATCATCCCCCGTAACTTGGGGCTTATTGTATTCTTAACCTTATATCGTTTTCTTCTGTTCTTATTTCTACTTGAGAATGATCTCGAACTTTTCCAGCAATTATCTCCCTCGCCAGTTTTGTTTCAATATTTCTTTGTATATATCGTTTCAATGGCCTCGCTCCATAAATTGGGTCAAATCCGTTGACCGCAATATATTCCTTTGCTTCTTCACTTATTGAAATTTCAATATGTTGTTCCTGTAACCTATTCTGCAGATCATTCAACATCTTTACAACGATGGTCTTTATTTCTCCTAATGATAAAGGTTTAAACATGATAGTTTCATCAATTCTATTTAAAAATTCAGGTCGAAAATGTGCTCTTAATTGATTTAAAACCATATCTCTTGTGTTCTCACTTATCTCAATTTCATTCTCACTTCTCTCAAGTAAAAATTGCGACCCTATATTGGATGTCATGATGATAACGGTATTTTTAAAGTCCACAATTCTTCCTTGAGAATCGGTTATTCTTCCATCATCAAGTGCTTGTAAAAGAATATTAAATACTTCAGGGTGCGCTTTTTCAATTTCATCCATCAATATAACAGAATATGGTCTTCTCCTCACAGCTTCTGTAAGTTGTCCTCCTTCTTCATACCCAACATAGCCTGGCGGAGCTCCAATCAAGCGTGAAACTGAAAATTTCTCCATATACTCAGACATATCAATCCGAATCATTTGTTCTTCACTATCAAATAAAGACTCTGCCAGGGCTTTTGCCAATTCTGTTTTCCCAACGCCAGTTGGCCCCAAAAATAAAAAGGAACCTATTGGTCTGTTCGGGTCCTTTATACCCGCACGTGCACGTAACACTGCATCCGAAACTAATTGGACCGCTTCATTTTGACCGATTACTCGCTCATGTAAAAGTGCCTCCAATTTTAATAATTTTTCTCTCTCACCTTCAACTAATTTAGAAAGAGGGATTCCTGTCCACCTTGAAACGATATTAGAAATTTCTTCACCGGTTACTTCCTCACGAAGTAACCGCTCACCCTTCATAGTTGTTGTTTCCAGCTCTTTTAGTTCTTTTTCCGCTAAAGGGATTTGTCCATGCCTGAGTTCTGCGGCACGATTTAAATCGTACCGGTCCTCAGCCTGTTGCAATTCCCTTCGAAGTTTTTCAAGCTGCTCTCTTTTTTCCTGCAATTTTTGAATGCTTTGCTTCTCTTGCAGCCATCTTGCTTTCATAGCATTTGCCACATCTTTTAAATCAGCAAGTTCTTTTAGAAGTGCTTCAAGCCTATGTTTGCTTCCTTCATCCTGCTCTTTTCTTAATGCTGCTTCCTCTATTTCCAATTGCATTACCCTACGCGTTACTTCATCCAATTCAGTCGGCATTGAATCAATTTCTGTACGAACAAGTGCACAAGCCTCATCAACTAAATCAATTGCTTTATCAGGTAAGAATCGGTCTGTAATATACCGATCTGAAAGTGTTGCAGCAGCAACAAGGGCATGGTCATGGATTTTTACTCCATGATGCACTTCAAATCTTTCTTTTAAGCCCCTTAATATGGAAATCGTGTCTTCGACATTCGGCTCTTGTACAAGCACTTGTTGAAATCTTCGTTCAAGCGCCGGGTCTTTTTCAATATATTTACGATGTTCATCAAGCGTTGTCGCACCGATACAATGCAGTTCGCCGCGTGCAAGCATCGGTTTTAACATATTGCCTGCATCCATCGCCCCATCCGTTTTACCTGCACCTACGATAGTATGAAGCTCATCGATAAACAGTAAAATTTTACCTTCACTTTTTTTCACTTCATTTAAAACAGCTTTTAATCTTTCTTCAAACTCTCCTCTGAATTTTGCTCCGGCAATTAACGCACTCATGTCCAAAGAGAAAATGCTTTTATCTTTCAGTCCTTCCGGTACATCTTTTCTAACAATTCTTTGAGCAAGCCCTTCTACAATAGCTGTTTTCCCTACACCGGGTTCACCGATTAGGACAGGATTATTTTTTGTCTTTCTGGACAAAATCCGAATAACATGTCGGATCTCTGCGTCCCTCCCAATTACCGGATCCATTTTTCCTGCTTTTACTTCTGCTATAAGATCCCTACCGTATTTTTTAAGTGCCTCATAAACAGCCTCAGGATTTTGTGAAGTCACTCTCTGGTTCCCCCTTATTTCCTTGATAGCTTGCATTATGTTCTCAGGTGTCTTTCTATATGTTTTTAAAATCTTGTTCATCTCAGATTCATTTGAATAGGCTGAAGCTAAAAGAACATGTTCAACTGATAAAAATTCATCGGAAAACTTTGATGCAAATTCTTCTGCACCTACTAAAAGCCTTTGGAGCTTCGGTGTTATGTACAATTTTCCATACTGGGCGCCGCTTCCCGTTACTTGAGGCTTTTTTGTCATTCCATCCTGATATGTTTTTTCGATGATTGAGGCAGGTAATCCTGCTCTTTCTAAAATAGCACCAATTAAGCTATCATCTTGATCCAAAAGTGCTAAAATTAAATGGGATTCATCAACCTCTTGATGATTATTTTTAACTGCTAATGATTGTGCTTCCATCATTCCTTGTTGTAATCGTTCTGTCATTCGGTTTAAGTCCACTTTACCTCACTCCTTTTTGACCTTTTTTGACCTATTACTACTATTATAAACGATTCCTTGTTTTTGGTACAAATATAAAAAGCCATCCCATCCGGATGACTTTTTCTCTTCCATTGTTTAAGGTTTCCGCTGATAAGTCCATTTACGGTTATGATTTGAAGTCTCAGGAAATGCGTCACCGGCTTTAAGTTTAATCTTTTGTGGGTTTTTCACACCATCCCCTGTTTCACCAATTTCAATATATATACCATTATTCGGTGCCTTTTGTCCTGAAGTAAACTGACGATTTTGTCCCATTCCTATCCCTCCTTTTCATGTACCTTTTTATTATTTCCTTTTCAAGGTCAGTCATTAACGGAATATCCTGCAAATTATCACCTTATTCGACATTATTTCCCAAGCAATAAGATATAAATGTTTTTATTTTTTGACGATTGTATGAATTTATTCCACATTTATTGATAAATATTCTTCGTTAACAATATAATTACAGTAATATCTTGTAAATTATTGTTGACCGTCATTTATTTTAAAAAATCAAATTAGCGATTGATTTCGCCCCTTTAAAGGTGGTTATTAGCATGGAGTCAGTAGAGGAAATCCCCGTAGCGTTGACTCATCTATTTGATACAGTAAATCATATTAAGAAAATTGAAAAAGGCACTTTTCTTTTTCAAGAAGGGTCCATTGCAGATGAATTGTATATCGTCAAAAGCGGAATCCTTCAAATTAGTAAAATTATTCCTGATGGAAGAGAACTAACTCTACGAATGTGTTCTAGAGGAGATTTTCTTGGTGAATTAAATATATTTTCCCCGTCAAAGCGATATTTATTAACTGCACGTGTAGTTGAAAGTGGAGAAGTTGCTGTTATTATGAAGGATGTACTGGAAGAAAAGCTATCACAAAATCTTTCACTTTCACTGGAATTCATGAAATGGATGAGCCAGCAATATCGTAAAACTCAAGCAAAGTTTCGCGATTTAGTTCTTCATGGAAAAAAAGGGGCTCTTTATTCCACCTTAATAAGATTCACTAACAGCTTTGGAATAAAAACCAATCACGGGATATTGATCGAATTACCATTAACGAATCAAGAATTAGCCAACTTTTGCGGCACATCTCGGGAAGTAGTCAACCGTCTACTTAGCGATTTACGTAAAGCTGACATCATTTCCATTGATAAAGGCTCCATTACCATTCATGATCTTGATTATTTAAAAAGAGAAATTGATTGTGAAGACTGTCCTACAGAAATTTGTAAGATAGATTAAAAAATAAAAAAATCGGTCGTCTCGGTGACCGATTTTTTTATTTAGGCTATTTTCGCATAGATTGTTGTTTTTCGTATAAGTTTATCAACCCGTATAATTAGAAGCTTCGTGGCATCTTTTCGTAAGAACATTTGCGAAAATTGCCTAGAAACTTAGTAAATGAACTTTATTAAGTTTCAAAAGCAACAAAGTTTACGAAAAGAGCCTTTATTTAAGAATGATTACTTGTAATGCCATAACGACAAAGAAGATTGCAGAATTGACAATTTCAAATATTCCAATTTGTTTAGGAGATATCGGCTTTCCGTAAAAAATAATGGCTCTCACTAAACTAGGAAGATATGCACAAGCTACAATCCAATAACCAAGGGTAAACCAAACAACCAATAAGAACAAATGATAAACCCAGGAAATCCATTTGTATTGGACATTCTTTTTTTCCCTAATCATTGTTTTCACGTAAAACGTACAGCCTAAAAAGAATAAAACAGATGTAAAAAAAATTAAGATTGATTCAATGGTAATTGTCCCAACACTTAAGTAACTACTAGCTAATCCAACGATTGAAAAAGCAAAAATCGCACTAAAATCATTCATAAGTGCACGGTCTTGATTTTTTGAAGTATAAAACGCATTGATGATAAAAAAAGGAATCATTAAAAGACCAAAGTAAACCAAGGATGGTCTTTCAAATAGTGGGAATAGTAATAACAATAATGCAGGTATTATATAGATTAAAGTCCATTTAGTATAAAAAGGGACTTTTTTTCTTTTGAATAATAGGAGCATTGGATAAGTTGCCAAATACAATAACAGCCAGCCAATAAAAAATGGGATATCCTGCCATAAAAAGCCCCCATTAATTACCCCTAGCCAAAAAGGGATTATGGTCATTGCCCATGCACCGTGTTGTTTCGGTAGAAATAACTTCATCACCTTCACTCCTTTATCTTGCCTACTTTTAATATAAGTTAGCGACACAGAAAAAAAAGTGAAACATATCACATGTTAAGAAAATAAAAAAGAAGGACTATGCCTTCTTTTCCCCTTATATGAACAAACATAATCCCCACTTTTTATTCTAACGAACGTGAGTATTTTTGCAGTGACAAATGTAACTAATTAGACAATTTTCTTAACATTTCGAATTAATATTTTGAACATTTATTTTTTATTTCTTGGGTTACGCGAAGAATTCCCTTCTCATCATGAATGGGGAAGAAGGGAAGATTCGTTTGTTCTTTAAGTAATCCCTTTATTTCATCTTCCCAATACATAATTACCTTAACATTGTTCAACTTTGTTACTAGTGAAAGGTCATTACTATTTCTTAACAACAAGAGCTTCGGGTAATTTTCCAACTTAAAACCTTCAATTAATATAACATCCGGTTGAAAAAACTCCATAATCATTATTTGTTCTTTTAGATTCCATTCAGAGTGTTCAGCTTGTAAAATCAGCCTCCCACCACCTTCAACTAATGATGCATTTGCTCCTGCTGTTAGATGTTTTACTGAATCCTTTTGCTGAAAAACTTCAGGTTTGCCACCGTGTCCATGGTGTTTTATAGTAACTGATTTTAATCCGTGTTCTTTTAATAGTTGGATAATCTTTGTAATTACTGTTGTCTTCCCACTATCTTGAAAACCAACCACCTGAAATATGACTGGTTTTACCAAGGCCACTCACAGCCAACTTGATCATCTAGCAGGAGGACATCAACCTCGTTACCCGCTTCAAAGCCCCTGGTACCGCCCGGAAGAATCGTTAAAGAATTAGCTCCTGCAAGACTCATAATAATATTTGATTTATCGAGACCACTAGGGGATGTTATTAGTCTGCCTCCCTCAACTGAAACTGAACTCCTGACGAATCGTGTAAAAGGATTCGCTTTTAGGAAATCTACCCCAAGTTGGGCTTTTTCTTTTCGCAAATGTGGTTTTTCGCTAAAAAGCATTTTCCGAATAATCGGACGTGCAAACAGTTCAAAGCCAACATAACAAGCCGAAGGGTTTCCAGATAAACCAAATAAGATTTTCCCCTTGTAATTCGCTACTGTCGTCACACTTCCCGGCCTCATGGCAACTTTATTAAATAAAACATCTGCACCCAGCTTTTCATAAATGGCAGGAAGATAATCGAAGTCTCCAACCGAAACGCCGCCGGTTGTAATTAACATATCAACTTCATTTAGTGCATTTTTCACTGCTTCAAAGCAAGTATCAAATTCATCCGGAAGTTTTCCGAAGTAATGAACTTCCCCGCCAACTCTTTGGATCTGTGCAGCGATCATATGGGAGTTGCTGTTTCGGATTTTTCCCGGGACCAATGCTTCATTTACTTCTAAAAGTTCAGTTCCGGTAGCAAATAGCCCAATATGTGGTTTTTTGGCCACCGGAACACTTTTATATCCGAATGTGGCTAGTATCGCCTGGATACCGGGATTGATTAACGTTCCTTTTTTAACTAGAATCTCGCCTTCTTTGGCATCTTCCCCACGAAAGGATACATTTTCACCAGGTTTAAAGCTGCGTTTTATTGTCATATATGGGATACCATGTTTTTCATGTGTTGGCGCCACTTCAAACATGACAACTGCATCCGTTCCTTCCGGCATCATGGCACCTGTCATAATTCTAACTGCTTGCTTTGGGCCAACTATCCTATTAGATATCATACCGGCCCCAATATGATCGATTACCTCAAACTCAATTGGATTATTTTGTGAGGATTCTTTAGTATCACTGGCTCTAACAGCGAACCCATCATATGGCGCCCGATTAAAATGAGGCACATCACTCGTTGCAACTAAATCTTCTGATAAAAAACGACCGTAACTTTCTTCTATCGATACATGTTCGCTTTTACCAACCAATTGGTGTTCCATTATTTTTTTAACTGCATCCCCTATTGGAATCGGTTGTCTTCTTTCAAACAAATTCATCGGCTCCTGTCTACAAACTCGGTAAATCGAAAGATTCCATCTACTTCAATACTCTTCATTATAAGACTACCGAAAAGTTAAAAACATATCAAATGTCACAATGTGAAGGGATTATGTCTGATCATTTTAAAATAAATAAATCATAGGATATGTGTGATTCACATCACCTAGTTTTTATCTGAATTCAATTATGCTAATTACAGAAATAAGCTACCTTTCAAAATTAAAGGAGGATTCCTATATGACATTTCCATTTTCAACAGATACATTAGTTAAAGATATTGTTAACGAATTACCAAAGACAAGTGACGTTTTCAAAAGGAACCGCATCGATTTTTGCTGTGGTGGAAATATTCCTTTATCACAAGCTGCTGCCCAAAACGGTCTTAATATGGACTCTTTAATAGAAGAACTAAAAGTGGTCTATGAAAAAAGCGGATCTGCTGAAACTAATTTAGAAGTATGGACCAATTCTGATTCAAATACGATTATTGATCATGTTATTACTCAATACCACCGTACAACTGAAGAAGAATTGGCGATGCTTAGTCCTTATGTAACAAAAGTATCACGTGTTCATGGTGACCATCATCCGGAGCTATTAAAAGTTTATGAACTCTTTTATGAATTCAAAAAAGAAATGATCGAACATATGGCTAAAGAGGAAGCTGAGGTATTCCCATTAATTAGACAGCTTGCCGATAATACGGTTGCAAATCGTGAGGATGCAATTGCAATGATTATTGAACTTGAAAAAGAACATGACCATGCAGGGGAAATTTTAAGAGAAATCCGTGCTGTTACTTCTGACTTTATGCTTCCGCTTGATGCTTGCGGTACGTACCGTTTAGTATATAAGCGCTTAGAGGACTTGGAAGGACTGACCTTTATGCATGTTCATCTTGAAAATAATATCCTGTTCCCGAGGTATCTGGTATAAGACTTCAAAAGGCCTGCTTTCAATAAGCAGGCCTTTTCAGGCAGAAAAAAGCTCTCTATCAAGAGAGTCAGATTGTCGAGAAAGGGTATTTTCTCGGCAATTTTTTATTTTGTCTGAAACTAAAATACCGATTTTTATTAATTGATTGTCCCTGTCAACTGGCCTGTTGATTGGAGCGGAAGGCGCGAAGACTCCTGCGGGAGTACGGGGCAGGGGGGAGACCCCGCAGGCGCCCAAGCGCCGAGGAGGCTCCCCTGCACGCCCGCGGAAAGCGAAGCGCCTGGAGCGCAAATCAACCGACATGTTGAAAAGCCTATAAATTAATAATACTATAATAAATTATAAATTAACGCGGTGAATTGTTAAAGAAAATGAATAAAATAAAAGGCTATCGAAAGTTTTTCGACAGCCTGGCTCTCTATCAAGAGATTCCTTTTAACCGCCTATATAGGACATTTCAATTTTCTTTCGATTTTTGTTTGTTTCAGCTGTCCTTTCATCTGAATACCTGTCATCTCTTCCGTTCCAAATTTCGGTTATACGATTGGATAATTCTTCGTCCGTCGCACCGTTTCTCATGAAATTTCGGATATCGTGACCATTACCATTAAATAAACATGTAAAAATCTGTCCATTTGCTGATAATCGTGATCGCGTGCAGCTTGAGCAAAACGATTCTGAAACAGAAGTGATGAACCCTACAAATACATCTGTATCTTTATAACGATAAAGCTTTGCCACCTCGCCAAAATAATGCGGATCCACTGGCTCTAACTCAAAATGTTCTTTTAACCTATCATAGATTGTCTTCTTCGAAATAACATCATCCATTTTCCAGCCATTAGTGGAACCAACATCCATAAATTCTATATAGCGAAGCTCCAAACCATTCTTTTTACAGTAATCTGCCATTGGAATTATTTCTGTATCATTTAGGCCCTTCTTTACTACCATGTTAATTTTAACGCCAAGTCCAGCCTGTTTAGCCGCTTCAATGCCTTCCAGAACCGGTTTTACTCCAATCCCGCGCCCGTTTATTTTCCCGAATAGCTCATCATTTAAGCTATCGAGACTAACATTAACTCTCTTTAGTCCTGCTTCTTTTAATTTCACTGCCAATTTCGGAAGCAGAACCCCATTCGTGGTTAAACCAATATCTTTTAGTCCATCAATAGTTGCAAGCTTTTTTACAAGTACAGGTAAATCTCTCCGAAGAAGGGGTTCTCCTCCTGTAAGACGGATTTTTTCCACACCCAGATTCACAAAAAGTCCGGCTAAACGTACAATTTCTTCATAAGTAAGTAAAGCCGTCTTTGGTAGGAACACAAAATCAGGCCCGAATTTATCAGCAGGCATGCAATATTGACAACGAAAATTACAGCGATCAATCACTGATATTCGCAAATCATGTAAAGGTCTATTTAATTTATCTTTAATAATGGTTTTTTCCATTTAATCAACTCCATTATTTTTAAAGGGCTTCCTATTTCCTAGTGTATCAAGAATTTATTAATAAGAGTGTTATTTTATTCACTGTTTGTTACCATAATATTTATCTTAACAGATGATTTATTAGGAACAAATAATTGTTTTTGGTCAATATTATTCCCCTTCCTTATAATTCAAACTTTTTATGAATCTTTCTTCCTGGATGAAGAATAATTTCCACTAAAAATTAAAGTAAGTTTTCACTATATTGTCATTGTTTACTTCGATTTACAAGGTCATCATGAGTTAAAATGTTTTTATAATGAAGTAAACTGTGAACTTTAATGACCGATTGATCATTATGATAGAGGTGAAGGTGAATGATGAATACAGTGAAACCAACCCATTCATTAGAAATAAAAGAATTACTTAAATTTGCTGACAGGAAATTTAGAAGTGAAAGAGGAACTTACTTATTTCAAGAAGGAATGTTTGCAGAAGAGCTATATATAATAATTTCGGGTAAAGTCCAAATCAGCAAAATAACCAGTGACGGACGTGAGCTTTCTTTAAGAATTTGCGGTGAAAATGATATTTGCGGAGAATTAACTTTATTTACCCAAGACCCTAAATATTTATTAAGTGCCAAAATATTGGAAGAAGGCGAAGTCGTCGCCATTAAAAAAGATGTTATTGAAAGTGAAATTTTTCAAAACAGTAAGCTTGCTTTTGAATTTATGAAATGGATGAGTGATCACTTCCGAAAAACCCAAACAAAATTTCGCGACCTTGTATTGAATGGAAAACGCGGTGCCCTTTTTTCTACACTCATTCGTATGTCTAATAGCTACGGTATCCATAAAGAGAATGTAATTCTAATTGACCTGCCATTAACCAATCAAGAGCTGGCAAATTTCTGTGGAACCTCTAGAGAAAGTACAAACCGTATTCTTAGCGATTTAAAGAAAGAAAACATTATTTCCGTTAAAAAAGGGAAAATTTCAATCTTGGATTTACAATATTTGAAGGATGAAATTGGCTGTGAAAATTGCCCGGCTGTTTATTGCAGTATAGAATAAAATTTTTTAGGGATGGGAAACCATCCCCTTTAATTATTTTGTTTCATGAAAATATGTTTTTATTGTCCTTGTTTTTCTCTTAAAGCCTTGGGAATATACACACAGAATGGCTCACTTTCAAGGTAGTCACCTGTCATTGCATATGCTCTTGACCTTGAGCCGCCACACACATGACGAAATTCACACACTCCGCACTTACCCTTATAAAGATCAGGATTTCTTAGTAATTGGAATATAGGTGAATTACGATAGATTTCTGCTAACGGCTGCTCACGAACATTTCCGGCATTTACGGGTAGAAGACCACTTGGGTAAACATCCCCTATATGTGATATGAAAACAAAACCATTTCCATCATTTACCCCTTTTGGTGCCCTGCCTAAACCATCAATGGAGCCTGTTAACCCTTGCTCAGTTAATGCATTTAAATAATCAATTTCAGCATTTTGCTCTCTCGCTTCCCGCATTTTTTGCTGAATAACTACCCTGCGGTAATGCTGTGCAGCTGTTGTTTTAATATCAAAGGACACTCTTTTACTAAGATCATAAAGCCATCTGAACACCTTTTCGTGTTCAACAGGAGAAATCATATCAGATTCTTGCCCTCTGCCTGTTGGAACAAGAAAAAAGACACTCCATAAAACACAGTTAAGATCTTCAACCATTTTCGCCATTTCATCAAGATAGTCAATATTGTATCTTGAAATAACTGTATTGATCTGTATCGGAATTTCAAGTTCATGAAGGTATTTTATTCTTTCCATTGTAAGAGCAAAAGACCCCGCAGTTCCACGGAAATGGTCATGAACTTCTGCAGTTGGACCGTCAATACTAAAAGCCCAACGAGAAAGACCCACTTCTTTTGCTTTCTCAATGGCTTCCTTTGTCACATTTGGTGTTGCACTCGGAGTCATGGAAACCCTGACGCCTTTTTCTACTGCATATTTGGCAATATCAAATACGTCCTCTCTCATTAAAGGGTCTCCGCCAGTAAATACTAGCATAGGATTATTCATTTCATATATTTGATCGATTAATTGTTTTCCTTCTTCAAATGATAATTCACGCGGATCCCTGCGATACTGAGCTTCAGCACGGCAATGAAGACACTTTAATTGACAGGCACGGGTTAGCTCCCAAATAACAATAAACGGGTCTTTATTAAAATCACGGCTAAAAGCCATATGAAACACCTCCTAAAAACGGCCATTTCAAAAACAACAGCCTTAATACTGTGTATTATAAAGGTGTTTATATTTGAAAAAAGTGAATTACTTCACTTAAGGTCAGTTATATTTGTCCGATTTGTGAAGACAAAACAAAAAACAGCAGAATTTTCTGCTGTTTTTAGGAAATCAGTAATCGGACGCTTGCACTTTTCTTATCATCAAATCCTTAGCGAATGCCAAGGGCAATTTTCGCATATCGTGACATCATTTCTTTGTTCCAGGGCGGGTTAAAAACGATATTAACATCCACATCTTTGATTTCAGGGATATCCGCTAATGCTCTTTTTACTTGATCTACAATTGTTCCCGCAAGCGGGCAGCCCATTGAAGTTAACGTCATGGTCACCATAACTTTGCCTTCTTCATCCATCTCTACATTATACACTAAACCTAAATTCACAATATCGATACCTAACTCAGGGTCAACGACAAGCTCCAGGGCTCCCATAATATTTTCTTTTAATTCTTCATTCACCTAAATCCACTCCTATTTCGTTTACTAACTATTCACTATAATAAAAGATATTTTTTAAACTTATTTTAATGTCCTCCCTTTTTGGCCATATGTAAAAAGGGAATATTATTTCTATCTTCGTTTTCTTCGATAACCTCTGTAAACAACTCCTGAAGCTATAAATAAGTATATAAGCAATTTAGACCTTTTGATGTGAATTTTTTTACAGTTTAGATATAAAATTGTTAACATAGTAATTATAGAAGGATGATAAAACAATTTTCAAGCCAAGTCTAATGCATAGCTGTAGTGTAACATGTAAATTTACTTTTTCCTAAAGCAAAGCTCTTATTGTTAAAAATATAAAAAATAAGGAGTCCTTATGGCAGAGAGACATTTAATTGCACTTGATTTAGATGGAACATTATTAAAGGATGATAAAACGATTTCTTTAAAAACGAAAAAAATTTTAGAAAAAGCTAGAGAAAAAGGACATATTGTTATGATTGCTACAGGCAGGCCATACAGATCCAGCGAAATGTATTACCGTGAGTTAGAATTAGACACACCGATTGTCAATTTTAATGGTGCTTTCATGCATCATCCCGGGAACCCCGGCTGGGGCTTTTATCATGAACCGCTTGATATAAAAGTCGCCAAGGAAATTGTTGATACCTGCAGATCGTATCAGTTTCACAATATTATCGCTGAAGTTATTGACGATGTTTATTTTCATTATCATGATGAAAAATTGTTGGACATTTTTGGTCTTGGAAATCCGAAAATTACAACAGGTGATCTATGTAATTATTTAAATGATTCACCGACAAGTATGTTAATTCATACTGAAGAAGACCAATTAAAGGTGATTCGTCAACATTTATCTGATGTGCATGCAGAAGTAATTGATCATCGCAGCTGGGCGGCACCGTGGCATGTAATAGAAATTATTAAAGCCGGATTAAATAAAGCTGTCGGCTTGAAAAAGGCCTCCGAATATTTTCAAATTCCATCAGATAGAATCATTGCTTTCGGCGATGAAGATAATGACCTTGAAATGCTTGAATTTGCCGGACATGGGGTTGCCATGGGAAATGCCATTGATAAGGTAAAAAACATCGCTAATGAGATCACCCTTACCAATGAAGAGGATGGCATAGGTGTTTATTTAGCCGATTTATTAAAGATAAAATAGTCATAAAATCGCCATTGTTTACCTAAATGAACTTCCCTAAGATGGAGCATACTATTTTTTGAGGCAGCGCTGCTGTTTCAAGAAGCTTGAGCATATTGGAGGGATTCGAATGGGTAAACGAAACAAATCAAAACGCTTTGTCCAACAAGGAAAGGATACAGTTAGTAAACATGATGAACGTATCCCATATCACATGACTTACGCTGAAGCGGAAGCTCAGAAAATGGCCAATGTGAATGAATCCTCGCTTGGAGGAATTTAAAATGGGTAACCAACTGTTCCAGGAAGCTAGAAGATTTGTGGAGATGGCGAAAACCGCCAACCCTGCTGACCGTGATACTGCAATTGCAAAGGCGAAGAATGCTTTAAGCTCTGCTTACGCTAATTCGACTATTGCTGAGCAAAGTCAGCTCCAACAGATGCAAAATGAGCTTGAGCAAGTAAATCAGAACCAATTGGATTGAGAAAAAAGCGGAAGCGCCCAAAACAAAAGCGCTTCCGTTTTTTTAAAGTATAAGTATAAATTTTTGACTTTGAGAATTGTCCAGCTTCAGCGCCCAGCGGCTAGTGTACTTCGCTCTTCTCCCTGCGATAAGTCAACATCGGATCGCTTCGCTCTCCGTGTTTCCTTTATCTCAGTCGAAGCGCTCCAGTCCATACGCCGCTAAACAGGGCGCTTGCGCTTTTCTTAGCAAATCAGAATTTATATCATAGAACTTCGTTAACTGTCCGGCTCCGGCACTAAACGGCCCTTGCGCTTTTTTAATAAAATTTTTGTAAAACAATTGGATATGAGTGGATAATTTGACCTTCATTGTTTCGCTCATAAAGGAATACTAATAATGAACTGTTATCCGGGAGTTTTTCATTGGGAATTCGGATTTGAATTTGAAATGGTTCCCAAATCATGTTCTTTTCTTTCATTACAACCTGCGTTTCCTTAATATATTCTACATGTCCATCTTCAACTGAATAATAAAATTTCCCCATTGTTGGTTTTGCTTTCCCGGTAACTAAATATTTCCCATCATTCCCCACAACCTTTACAGAACGGAAAATACTACTATTATCTTGAATATACAAATTTTCATTTATGCTTAGAGTTTTCGCTTTGGAAAATAATGCTGTTTCGTTAATTGGGTAAAAAAGCATAAAGGCAAACAATAAACTTCTCATCTAAAGCCCTCCTTGAATATTCAAGCTACATACAAATCTGTCTTCTTGTTAATCACGTCTAAAGAACCCATAAACACCATTTGTTTGAATGATATTTGTAAACGCATTAGGATCGACTTCCTTAATGATTCTTTCTAAATCAAATAGCTCATAACGAGTAATCACAATCATCATCATTTCTCTTGTTTCGTTTGAAAACGCTCCCTTAGCGGGAATCATCGTAATACCTCTGACCAGTTTTGCATGAATGGCTTTTTTTAGTTCATCGGCTTTTTTCGTAATGATCAATGCGGTAAGTTTGGCATGCCTTGTATGAATGGCATCTATAACTCTGGTTGATGTATACAATGTAACAAGAGTATATAAAGCTTTTTCCCAGCCATATAAAAAACCCGCCGTCGCGATAATAATGCCATTTAGTAAAAATAAATAAGTACCAACCGGTTTGTCTTTCATACGGGATAAGACCATGGCAATAATATCAAGACCGCCGGTAGAAGCACCCCATTTTAACGTAATACCGACACCGGCTGCTTGAATTACTCCTCCGAATACAGCATTAAGTAGAATATCATGTGATATCTCTTTTATTGGAATCAGTGTCAAAAATAACGAGGAGAGCAATACACTAAGAAAGCTATAAATCGTAAATGATTTTCCAACTTTTATCCACCCTAATATCGCAACCGGAATATTCAATAACAGTAATAAAAAACCCATCGAGACATTTAGCGGTGTATATTCACTTAACACTTTTGATAATAATTGAGCGATACCGGTGAATCCACTGGAATAAACATTTGCAGGTATTAAAAATAAATTCATCGAAATTGCATTTAACAATGCACCACTTACAACGATGATCACCTTTTTTGTTTGAAGCCAAAGCATTCGGCTATCCCCTTTATAATTTATATTGTTTGTTTTTTACTTCTTCAAACGAATTGATAATTGTTTTTTTACGTTGGAACCGATAAACTGAAACTAAATATAATAGCTTGAAAGCAGGTGAGCTTCATGCAGGTAAAAATACTGGCTGACAGTGCATGCGATTTACCTCTTAGTTTTTACAATGAAAATAATGTCACACTACTCCCTTTAAAGGTCCATGTAAACGGTCAGGAATACGAAGATGTTAAAAATATTGATTCGAAAACTGTGTATGATGCGATCCGCAGCGGGAGTGTACCAAAAACATCCCAAGTATCCCCCCTACTGTTTGAAGAAACCTTCACGAAAATGGCTGAAAATAATGAAGATGGAATCTACATAGCATTTTCCTCAGAACTTTCAGGAACGTATCAGACCGCTGTTATGATTCTTGACCAAGTGAAGGAAAAATATCCAAGTTTTAATTTAACGATTGTTGACACAAAATGTGCCTCGCTCGGTCAGGGACTAATTGTTAAGGAAGCCACTGAGCTTTCTGCAAACAATGTTTCCAAAGAAGAAATCCTAAAAGATGTGTATTTCAGAAGCCGGCATATGGAACATCTTTTTACGGTTGAGGATTTGGATTATTTGGCAAAAGGCGGGAGGGTTTCTAAAGCTTCTGCGTTCCTTGGTGGTTTGTTAAATATAAAGCCAGTCTTAAATGTCGAAAATGGAAAACTTGTCCCGATTGAAAAAATCCGGGGAAAAAAGAAAGTGCTGCGCCGATTAATCGAGCTTATGAAGGAACGAGGAACACATTTATCCGACCAAGTAATCGGTATAAGTCATGCAGATAATGAAGAAACGGCTTTGGAAGTGAAAGCCATGATTGTAGATGAATTTCACCCGAAAGAAGTATATATTTCCTCAATTGGTTCTGCGATTGGTGCCCATGCAGGTGCTGGAACTATTTCAATCTTTTTTTTAAATCAGCTGCCTTCATAAAATTTTTATACAAAAAACAGAGCGTGGGTTACCCCAGCTCTGTTTTTTTATTTACTTTGGTATATAGGCAAAGGCTTTTACTTATGATCCGTTTTCTTTGAATATTGATTTTTACCAGCCTGACGGTTTTTTTCGCGCATCATATTTTTTTCATGATGAAGTGCATTATTATCTTTTCCTTTTTTATCATTATCTGTGGTATGCGGCATATATTTACTCCTTTCAAAATCACTGTCATTCATTAGTGTAATCAATTCGAAAAGGAGTATGTAAGGTTTATTCTATTCTTTTTTGGCGTAGGTCCAGCTGCCTTCCTGGTAAACTTTGCCTTCCTTCATTAGTTTCCCAAGAGCCCGCTTAAACGCACCCTTACTTAAACCGAATCGTTCTTGGATATCCTCCGGCATACTTTTATCATTATAGGGCATAGCACCATTTCTGCTCATTAAATAGTCGAAAATTAGATCTGCGTCGAGGTCTTGAGCCTCCTCTTTTCTTGCAAGTAAAGAAACATTGATTGTTCCATCCTCTTTTACATCTATAATACGCCCTTCCACTTTTTCACCTAAACGAGGCTCTTGCAGTCTTTGAGACTCATGAATAAATCCTTTATAGCCCTCAATCGTATAAATCCAGCTTCCTACTTTTGCTGTTCTATATATGTGCCCCTGTACATTTTTGTTAAAATCGGATCTAGTAGCTTTGGTAGAAATTGATTGAATGATCTGGTCACTAGCGAGCCTAGCGTATAGAAGATAATTACGGTTTACCCTAAGCGTAATATAGACCAAATCCCCTACTCTTGGCCAGACTGACTTATGTACAGGCAGATCGTCAGCTCCTAATAAAATATCCTTATTAATTCCAATATCCAGAAAAACCCCTAATTCCGGATTCGTGTCGGTAACCTTTACCCAAGCATAGCGACCGATGGAAATCTCAGGAATTGTGGTTGACGCAGAAGTTCTACCATGGGAATCCATATAGAGAAACACTTCGACCCGATCCCCGTCTTCATATTCTTGTTTTGTTTCACTTTTATGTAATAAAACATCTTCCGTTCCATCTGTTAAAAAATAACCAAAATCTGCTTTACGGGCAACAGTTAATGTAGTTGATTGACCAATAAGTTCTTGTAGTGACATTTTAACTCCCCTTTTTTTGTTTATGGAGCTTTTTCCAATAAGTTGTTTGAACTGATATATTTTACTATAATGTAGCCATAAAGGGAAACTTTTGCAGGCTTGGGATTTTACATACTATTTAATAACAATCTTCGGAGGTATTGATATGTCAAAAGAAAGCTCATTTGATATTGTATCCAAAGTTGACTTTTCTGAAGTCACAAATGCCATTACACAAACGATGAAAGAAATTGGCACCCGTTACGATTTTAAAGGGAGTAAAAGCGATGTAACTCTTGATAAAGAAGAACTGGTCCTTGTTTCAGATGATGAATATAAAATGGATCAGCTAAAAGATGTTTTGCTGGGAAAAATGATTAAAAGAGGAATCCCCATCAAAAATCTCGATTACGGAAAAATCGAAAAAGCTTCAGGCGGGACTATTCGCCAAAGAGCAAAGCTTGTACAAGGTATTGATAAAGAAAATGCCAAAAAAATTAATACAATTATTAAAAATAGCGGCGTAAAGGTTAAAAGTCAGGTCCAGGACGATCAGATACGTGTTACGGGCAAAAGCCGTGACGATTTGCAAAAAATAATTTCTTTAGTCCTCGAAGCAGACCTTACCATTGATGTCCAATTTATGAATTATCGTTAATAGCAGTGACCTGACGGAAAAGAGTTTATTCTTTTTCGTCTTTTTATTGTATACGGACATCATAATTTCAAACTTTTATCTCAAACTAAAAAGTGTAATTAACACTTGGAGGTTATTATAAAATGAGCAGCAATCAAAATCAGCAAATGCAAACCTTTCCACCACAGCATCAAAACCACCAGCCAGGGGTAGAGAGTGAAATGAATCCCCGTCCCATTTCTGTCGATCCCAATTATAAACCCGGCGGAAAATTAGCAGGAAAAACAGCGATTATTACAGGTGGAGACAGCGGCATCGGAAAATCAGTAGCGATTTATTTCGCTAAGGAAGGCGCTGATGTGGCGATTGTATACTTAGAAGAACATCAGGATGCAGAAGAAACAAAGCAGCTAATCGAAGCGGAAGGGCGAAGATGCTTGCTTTATTCCGGAGATATCGGCAGTGAAGATTATTGTAAGGAAATTACCAATAGAACGATTGAGGAGTTTGGGAAATTAGATATTTTAGTAAACAATGCTGCGGAACAGCATCCACAGAAAAGCCTTATGAATATAACAGCCGGGCAGCTTGAAAAAACGTTTCGAACAAATATTTTTTCCTATTTTTATATGGCGAAAATGGCTCTTCCCTTTTTAAAAAATGGCGCCTCCATCATTAACACAGCATCCATAACAGCGTACGAAGGAAATGAACAATTATTAGATTATTCCGCAACAAAGGGGGCAATTGTGTCTTTTACCCGCTCTTTAGCAAAATCACTGGCACCACAAGGCATTAGGGTAAATGGGGTAGCTCCGGGACCTATTTGGACTCCGTTAATCCCATCAACCTTTCCCGCAGATCAAGTGGCAACATTTGGATCGAATACCACAATGGGAAGGGCGGGACAGCCTTACGAACTTGCGCCAAGCTATGTTTTCCTTGCCTCGGAAGACTCCACCTATATAAGCGGGCAAATGCTACACGTAAACGGAGGAAAAATAGTCAATGGGTAAGAACAAAAACGCACTGGAGTTTAGACTCCAGTGCGCTTGGTTATTTTTTTCTTTTCTTTACTTTTATTATAAATAGGGTAAATAAAAGGTAGACAGCTGCCAGTGATGCGATTAGCGGTATGTTTAATCCGCTTTTATTCGCTAACACATAGATTTCTGCTTTATCCCGATCCAGAATAATTGAATAATGGTTATCTTTACTCGGAACAAGATCGCCGCCAAATAACCCCCTGAGCTCTTTTCCTCCTTCCACCTGTTTGTCTGTTAAATTAACATTTTGCGATTTCCGGGTATTATTGATAGCAATTATGGCTGTTTCCCCTTTATAATAGCGTTTGTAAACAACCATTCCATTTTTTTCGTAAAGCATTTTCATCGTTCCTCTTGTTAGAGAGGGCAGTTGATTTCTTAACTCGCCAAGTTTCGTTATGTAATCTATTAGATCTTTATCAGCCCTAAAATTCATTTGCCGGCGGTTATCGGGTGTTTCGCCACCATTTAAGGCAATTTCACTGCCATAGTAGACCACAGGTATTCCAGGGGTAGTATAAAGGTAGGTTAATGCCATTTCCCAGCGTGATCCCGGAAATTGTTTTTTGTTCACAATGTCCTGTGTAAATCTAACGGTATTTTCATTATCCATAAAATTCGCCAGTAAATACGGATTTTTGAACTGGGCCATATCCCTTTTAGAATCGGTATAAAGAGTACTAAAGGATTGATCTGTATTTGAAAAAGCTCCTCTTAAATCACTGCTATGAGGATAATTAAACATGCTGTCAATGCCTGCAGCTTCATATTTTTTCAAATCCGCAGATGTATTCTTTTCCATTACCCCCAATAAGAAAAAGTTTTTCTTCTCGTGTTTTACCTCTTTTGAAAAATCGCTCCAAAAGCTTACAGGGACGTAATTTACTTCTGGAAGACTATAACCGTCTATATTCGTTTTTTTGATCCACCATTTTGCAGCATCAATCAAATATTTTTTTACATCCGGGTTGTCCTGATTAAGGTCCGGCAAACCGTTTACCCAGCCATTTTCAAGATCTTGCTGATTATTCCAATCCTGTATATCCTTCTTTGGATGAAACCAATTCTGTTTACTTGAATCATTAACCCACGGATTTGATGGGGCAACATTATTGGTGACAAAATCAACTAACACCTTCATCTTCCGCTTATGTGCTTCATTGACAAGTTTTTCAAAGGTCTTAATGGACCCAAAATGCTCCTCGGTTTTATAAAAATCATTTACCCAATAGCCATGATACCCATTGCCGGCATTATCAAAAATGGGGGTAAGTCGGATTGCAGTGAATCCCATATCATGTATGTAGTCCAGCTTATCGATTATCCCCTGAAAATCTCCACCGTTAAAGCCTAAGGGGTTTTTTGTATTAACATTAAAGTCATTTTTGATGTCACCATCATTAAAACGGTCGACCATTATCGAATAAATGGATTCATCCTGCCACAAACGCTTATCTTTTTGAACAGCTGCATGTGCTGGAATGGTCGATAGTAGAAAAAAACCGAGTAACATAAATGAACTAAATATCCTTTTCATACCTTTTCCTCCTCATAAAAAGGGAAGAGGATATTCCCCTTCCCTTACCCATTTTAATCTAATTTTGTGAGTAATCCAAATCTAATGATGGACAAACTATCTGATTCTCTTAATTCACAATATTAATATTATAATCTTTAAACCAAATGTGTAATTGCACAAAATACGCCAAGAGCTGCGGACCTGTCATTAGCTGGCCAAACCAAGGCTCTTTAAAGGCAATCCCTCCTGATTCGACGATACTCTGTAAATAATCCTGATCGAAAAATTCATATAACGCCGAGGACTTATCGGTTAAAATTTCTTTTAATAGCTTTTGCACTGCCATTGTATATTCCGGATTATGGGTTTTTGGATAGGGACTTTTCTTACGGTAAAGCACATCTTCGGGCAGAATCCCCTCAAAAGCTTTTCGAAGGAGCCCTTTTTCTCTCCCCCGATACATTTTTACGTCCCATGGGATATTCCATACATATTCTACAAGTCGATGATCGGCAAATGGTACCCGGACTTCAAGGCTGGCACCCATGCTCATTCGATCCTTTCGATCGAGCAAGGTTGTCATAAAAGAAATCATATTGATATAGAATAGTTCTCTCCGTTTAGACTCTTCAAAACTCTCTCCATCCAGCTTTGGAGTTTCAGCAATCGCCTGTCTGTATCTTTCCACTACATACTCATTCAATTTTAATTTATCGCGCCAGTGAGGCTTCAATAAATTTTGTCGCTCAGCTACTGAACGCATCCATGGGAATCCCGGTCGCTCCAAGTCAGCTTTTCGATGAAACCACGGATAGCCGCCGAAAATCTCATCCGCACATTCCCCTGAAAGGCTGACAACAAAATCCTGTTTAATTTCCTTGCAAAACCACAGCAAAGATGAATCGATATCAGCCATTCCCGGGCAATCACGAACTTGAACGGCTTCAATTAAATCCTGTGCTAATTGCTGTTGACTAATAATCTTTGTATGGTGCTTCGTATTAAACTTATTTGTGACCATATCAATGTAGATTCCATCGGCATTTGGCTGAAACTCATTAGCCTTAAAATACTGATCATTTCCTTCATAATCAATTGAATACGTATGAAGCTGCCCTTTCCCCTGATCCAAAAATCCTTTAGCCGCAATAGCCGTTATTATGCTTGAATCAAGTCCTCCCGATAAAAACGTACACAGCGGAACATCTGAAACCAGCTGTCTCGTAACAGCATCTGTCACCAAAAAACGTACCTTTTCAGCTGTTTCATCAACATTGTCCTTATGCTCTTCGCTCTTTACATTCCAATAACGCCAAGTTTTCATACCATTTTTCGAAAAGATAAGGCAATGAGCCGGTCTTAGTTCTTTAATGCCTTTAAAAATACCTGAACCCGGTGATCTTGATGGCCCTAAGCCAAATATTTCAGCAAGGCCCTCAAAATCAATTTCTGTTTTAATGTCAGGATTCGCTAATATTGCTTTAATCTCTGATGCAAAAAGAATCCCCTTATTTAGTTCCGTAAAAAATAACGGTTTAACCCCTAAGCGGTCGCGTCCAATGAACAATTGCTCCCGACCGCTATCCCAAATTGCAAATGCATAAATACCATTCAAATGATTTACACATTCTTCCGCCCATTCTATATAGGCTGTTAACAGTACTTCTGTATCAGAATGACCATTAAAGGAATATCCTTTAGTAAGGAGGATTTTACGGATATCTTCTGTATTATACAATTCACCATTATAACAAATGGTATATATATTGCCTTCCTTATGTTTGGACATGGGCTGCCTTCCCCCTTCAGGGTCGACAACGATCAGTCTTTTATGGCCGAAACCAACATGTTTATCTGTCCAGATGTTCGTCTCATCAGGACCTCTTTTGGCCAGGGTATTTGCCATTTTAGCGAGAGTATCCCTTGCATTTCCTACATCCTTACTAAAATCAATCCATCCCGAAATTCCGCACACATACAAGCTCCTCTCTTTTATCAATATATCTCTTATTTAATTTCATGCTTTTATTGTATTCAGCCCAATTTAAATGGTTAATTGTCCTAAATAAAGAGAAACAAGTTATAAATTTACAGGAAGATGTCTACAAAGAAGAATGAAAGCATCTGGCACGGAGGTTTTATGATGAATCGACAGCAACGAAGAAAACTTTTTGACAATCAACAAAGAGCCTATAACGAAGGCACTGTTGAACAAATTAATGATCAATGGATATTTTTTGACGAGGAAACGGAAGAAGCGACTATGTTAGATGATTTCTTTCAGCAAGAAATAGAGATATTCCGTATGAATCGTTGGAAAAAAGGAGTATTTTTAGAATCAGGTGAAATCCGCATCGGAAAAGAGTCAACCATGCTGCGCGACCATGATTTGGTAAGGGTTAAGAAGCATCTAATCTATTCTCTCGAAAGATTATTAGATGGGATAAATGATGATGCATTTTTCCAGTTCGTCACAACATTGAATTCATTAAACTTTTCCATTTACGATTGTATCTATTGTTATAACCATTTATCTTTCTTATCAGATGAACATAGAAAAGATGGAGTAAATTTTATGGTATTTGACAATCAGGAACAAATTTGTAATGTTCAGCATCATTTTTGCTATTACGAAAAGGTAAATGACCGTTTTGAATTCACCATAAACACTGGAAAACGACTTGTTATCGAGAAAATGATCTCATAAAAAAAGCTGACGAAAACCGTCAGCTTTTTTTATGAAGAAATTCTATGGATGAAGTATTGACATTGGCAATACAGCAAAACCTAAGTACAAAACAAGTAAAAATGCAACGACAAATTGCACCCAAAAAACAGAGGTTCTTCTATTTTTGGCTGTACGTGATAGAATCATTTCGAATAATCCGATCACCCATAGTCCACCGACTGCCTTTAAAATATATTTCCAGTCAATATGATAGACTTTCATAAGTAATCCAATTCCAGTTGCAATGATTATTAGATATAATACTCTTAAAATCATCTGGATTACTTTAAATCCTTTTGAATTACCCTTTTTATGTAAGTTAAGAGCGATTACAAATAAAATTAATGCCAAAAACCATGCCGTCACATGAGCGTGAATCATTTGGTTACCTCCTTGTAGTTCAATTACTTAAACTATCATATCACAGGCACCCTAAAAAAACTAAATAATAGCATATCCTAAATCATTATAAACATGGATTGGAAAAATAAAATAAAAATCCCTTTGCTCCGATACGCAAAGAGATTCATTACTGTAATTTACTCCCGATCCGGGCTATTGATCATAATCCCGGCTACCTGTGTCAAACGATCATAAAAAGCCATTCCTGCAGGATTTTCATCCAAGCCGATTTCATGAAACGCTTCTTTCATGCAACGAAGCCAGCATTGCGCTCTTTTCGGGGTTACTTCAAAGGGAAGATGTCTCTCTCTCATTGCAGGCGGTCCAAACTCCCGGCTGTATAGAGCAGGTCCTCCTAAAAATTGCGGTAAAAACATTCGCTGTTTTCTTTTAATCTCTTCCATGTCACCCTCAAACAACGGACGCAATTCCTTATCCGCATATACTCGGGGATAAAAAGCATTTACAAGCTTATCGATTGTTTCCTGTCCACCTATTTCTGCATAAAGAGATTTAAACTTAAAATCCATTTTCTTCACCTTCTTTTATTATTCCTTTATTGTTATTAATTATAAAGATAAAAAGGAGGGTATTTTGTGATTTACATCACACAAGCCAACATTCCCATTTTTTGACCAAAAAAACCAATCCCTTACAAAAGTGCAAAGGGATTGGCCTGATTAATGTTTAAAAGCAGCAATAAATTGTAGAATTGCCGGCCCCAATAAAACGATGAATAGACTTGGAAATATGAAGATAACTAATGGAAAGAGCATTTTAATCGGTGCTTTCATTGCTGTCTCCTCTGCACGCTGCTTTCTTTTCTCCCTCACTTCATTTGATTGCACCCTCAAAACTTGGACCATCCCTATTCCAAGCTTTTCCGCCTGTAAAATACTGCTGATAAAAGCCTTAACTTCGTCTACATCCAGTCTATCTCTTATTCCTGAAAGGGCTTCTCTTCTTGTTTTTCCGAGGCGAATTTCCTCAAGACAACGTTGAAATTCATATGGCAGCACTCCCCCTTTTTTAGAGACCACCTTTGTTATAGCAGCATCAAAGCCGAGTCCTGCCTCTAAACTTACGGTTAATAGGTCCAATATATCAGGAAATTCTCTTAAAGCAAGACGGCTCCTCGCTCTTGTTTTCTGTTTTAAATACTGGTGTGGAATAAAAATTCCAGCGACAAACCCTAAGATAATAAAAACAAAAATCGCACCTGTACCGGCATTTAAAAGGATTCCATATCCCGCAAATAAAGAAGGTATTATACAAATAAACGCTGTCTGAACTAATCGGAAGTCAACCGGGGTCATTCCTAAAGGATTTCCTGCCAACTGAAGTTTCTTATCTATTTTTACTTGTTTCTCCCCAGGCATACTTTTTTTAAAGCTTTTTTTAAAATCAAGAAACAATGGGGTGATAAATCTTTTTACAAACGATTGCTGCTTGACCTCTATTTTTTCATCGTTATTTAATTGTTCTTTTGATAAAAAAAAATCTAATCGCTCTTGTACTTGGTTTTTTTTCGCAGATTTATTCAAAAATAGGCCATAGGTACAAAAGGTAACCGTCAAAAATAAGAACAAGTAAAGCATTGATTACACCTCAATACTTGTAATTTTTTTAATCATAACAAACCCGATAATTCCTGAAATAAACGCGGCTACAAGCATGGCTATACCAATTGGATTATGAAAAAGGGTACCGATATAGTTCGGCTGCATTAAATAAAGAACAAATCCCAGTATAACCGGAAGCAATGCTATAACGTAACCTGATAAGCGCCCCTGTGCAGTTAAAGTGGAAATTTGCCGATGAATTTTTGTCCGGTCGCGAATTGTCTCAACAATCTTATCGAGAACGGTTGCCAGATTTCCACCAACCTGCCGTTGTATTAATATGGCTTGTATCATTAAATCCAAGTCTTCACTTGGCATTCGTTCCTTTAAATCATTCAAAGCGTCCTCAATATTTTTCCCATATTGCATTTCCTTCAAAACGGATTCCATTTCATCCCTTATCGGTGAAGACGCTTCCTCTACAACGGACTTTAACGCTTGCGGAAAGCTGAACCCTGCCCTAAGTGACCCAACAATGGTAGTGATCATGTCTGCCAGTCCTTCATTAAACTTCGAAACTCTTTCCCGCTGTTTCTTTCGCAAATACCATTTAGGAAGTAAAAAACCAATAATTCCACCAACTAAAATGAAAACCAATTGTTCTAAAATTAAATAGAACAGTCCCCCTATGAATGCAGTTAAAATCCATTGAAAAAGAATGTATTCTTCAGGCTTTAATGGCAATCCTGCTTGGGCAAGCTTTGTCTCGAGTCTAGTGTTTTTTTCTTTTGTTAATACCTTTTTCTGGATTCTTTGTTTTACTAATTGAATGACTTTAAATCGTTTTACTTCGACCTCGTTCGGATTTACCTGATTCTCATCGATATCTAAATAGTGCTGCATGCGATGTTTTAAACTATTTTCAGAGCGAAAGATCATCCTAAATATTGACCAGAGGAACAAGGTCAAGGTCAATATAAAGGAGAACATGATAAGAAAGATCATTGCCTCCACTCCTCATTGTCAATAAACACCGATGCCGGAATATGAATACCTGACGCCTCAAGCCGCTCATAAAATTTCGGCCGAACCCCCGTAGGGACAAGGCGACCGATGATTTTCCCTTCAGAGTTTAAGCCCTCTTGTTTAAAGCTAAAGATATCTTGAAGAACAATAATTTCACCTTCCATGCCCTGTACTTCTGTAATGTTAACAATTTTCCGTGTTCCGTCTTTTAATCGGGACTGTTGAATGATTACATCAATCGCTCCTGCGATTTGTTCCCGAATCGCTTTGACAGGCAGATCCACCCCTGCTAACAAAACCATTGTTTCCAGACGGGCAATCATATCTCTTGGACTGTTTGAATGTCCTGTAGCAAGAGAACCATCATGTCCCGTATTCATTGCTTGAAGCATATCCAGTGCTTCTCCACCACGAACCTCTCCAATAATGACCCGATCCGGTCTCATCCGTAATGAATTTCGTACAAGATCGCGAATGGAAATAGCTCCTTTGCCTTCTATATTGGGCGGGCGTGACTCTAAAGAAATTACATGCTCCTGGGCAAGCTGTATCTCGGCCGCATCCTCAATTGTTACAATTCTTTCATCCTCGGGGATAAAATTCGATAGGACATTGAGTGTGGTTGTCTTACCTGATCCTGTACCGCCGCTTACAAACATATTTAAACGGGCCTTTACACATGCATCAAGGAATATAGCCATTTCCTCTGTAACCGTTCCAAAATTAATTAAATCCTCTATCTGATAGGGGTCCTTAGAAAATTTCCTAATGGTAATGGTCGGACCATTTAATGCCAATGGTGGAATAATTGCATTAACACGTGATCCATCAGGAAGTCTGGCGTCTACCATTGGAGAGCTTTCATCAATTCTTCGTCCAAGTGGAGCGACAATTTTTTCGATCACGCTCATCACATGTTCATTGTCTCGGAATTGCACATCGGTTAATATTAACTTTCCTTTCTTTTCACAGTAAACTTGATTTGGCCCATTTACCATGACTTCAGAAACATCTTCATCTAAAAGAAGCGGGTTAATCGGACCAAATCCAGTTAAATCATTGATGAGTTCATCTACCACTTTTTTTCGATCAATTTGCCCACGGAACTCTTCGTCTTCTTTAATGATTTCAACAGCTAATCCATCAAGTTTTGGAATGATTGCTTCAATATCTTGTTCCTTTAGCTCCTGAATAATTTTTTTATGAAGTACATTCTTTAGTTCTTGATGCTTATCTGCTTTCCGGATCTTTGTATTTTCCTTACTCTTTTCTAGAGTACTTTGCTCGCGGAACACCTTGCGAATTTCCAAAGTGGAAGAAGATGAGTGAATTTCACTAGAAGAATCATCACTTTTTGACTTCCCGCCAATTTGTTTGTTTTTTTCTTGAATTCGATTTAACAGACCCATTCATCAACCCACCTTATGATCGTTTCTTTGAAAACCATTTTGTAAAAGGAGAATGATTTTTTTTGGCTTTTGTCGACTTTATGACATTCTTACTGGAAATGAACTCAGCCATTTTAAAAACACCTTTTGCTACTTCTGATTTCCCATGCTTAATCACAAATGGAACCCCTAAATTAATCGATTGTGAACAAATTTGAAAATCATTTGGGATATAAATAGGATTTTCTTCTGCTAAGATTTTAGCTGCGTCCGTTGCTTGGATAACACTCTCCATATTTGCCCGATTAATAATGATCCTGATTTTCTCCCTGAGTCCAAGGATCTCGAGAGTTTCAAGCAGGAGTTTTGTATTTTTTAAAGCGGCCATTTCAAGATTTGTCACAACAAGAATTTGGTCTGCCCGCTCAATGAAACGAATCGACTGCTCATTTAAGCCAACAGGTGTATCAACAACAACATAATCGTGCCCTGAGAGCAAAACATCCAATATTTTGTCAGCTGCTTCATTTGTAATTAAGTCAGCGAATTCAGGCCGCTCCGGGGCAGAAAGGACTCTTACTCCGCTCTCATGCACGGCTAAATAATTAGCGAGACTGTATTCATCAAGTGATTCTATTCCTTCTAAAACTTCTTTAATAGTTAAGGAAAATTTTAAATCCATCGCAAGATTCACGTCGCCAAACTGAAAATCTCCATCCATTATGGCAACAGAGAAATTTTTCTTCATTAATGCTACTGCCAGATTTACCGTAAGTGTGGTACGACCAATCCCGCCTTTTGCACTGCAAACAGCAATCATTTTTCCGCTCCTTGGGTTTATGTCCAGTTGTCCGGTTTGCATTTCATCCTGGCTTGACATGAATCGTCACCTTCCCATTTACTTTATTGATTCTGATTGATTTGATTCTCTTCGTTCATTAACGGACGTTTATTGAGTATTAAGTTAATGATGCCTTGTTGAGTTGCATCAATAAGTTTGATTGAATCCTCCGGCTTTACCTCAAGTGTTACCGAACTGAATTCTTTATAAGGCTCCTTTGTATTTTCGGGAGTTAACATTTGTCTGCCCACCGCTAAAACCCTTACTTTTTTTAATAAAATACTAGATTGCGAATGAACTTGATTGGAAGTGTCTTTTGTTATTTTTGTAAAAACAACATCTACTTGATCTTCCGGTTCAATAAGATTTGTAACAGACTGGTTCAGGTTAACTCCCACAGAAATTGCACGAAATCCTTCCCGAACTTTACGGGAAACATAGACCCCTTCCTCTTGCTCGCTAACGAGACGATGTGAAAGAATAGGTTCCCCTTTTTCAAGCACCGAGGAGGCCAGCTTACCTTCTGCTTCTGTAAAACTTTTTATTGTTTCCGGCAGAACATTTTTGGCGGGCATTTGTACCATTTCCAACTTTTTCGAACTAATTTTTTCATTTTTATCGATTCTCTCTTTTGCAACCACCACTTCGACTGTCCGGACTGTTGCAGCCTTTTGGGTATTAAATTGTTTCATATATTGAAAAAATAAAACCGTAGTCACAATCCCCATGATGATTGATAAGATCAAGACCATTTTCGCTTTCAAATTCTGCTCACCTACTCCGTTAAACGTATGCTGTATGCCCCTCTATCTACACTTCCTTCGACATAAGAACCATTTCCCGTCCTTTTTATAAAAACTCCTGTGATAGAAGTATCTGTCGAGCTCATCGGATTTGTAATATAAAAATAAGCAAAACCCGTTATTTGTACGCTTTTCAATTGATTAGAAGAAATACTATATGGCTTATAGACCGGTACTAGCAAAATTCTTGAACAATTGCGAAGGCTGTAATCCCCCGGTGGCTGTGTACAGCCATTAACCCTTAAATTAATCGCACTCCTTGTATCCCCGGCAATATTTCCTGTTTGTGTATTAATAATATCTCCAATTTTAAGCTCATTCTGATATCCGTAGGTTAGATTGTCTGAATATGTTGCTGCCCCCGTCCCGCCAAGTGCTAATATACCAAAATTCCCAGATGTAACGTCTGAAGAAGTTACCTTTAATTGATACGATTTGTAATATTCTAATGTAATACTTTGATCAATTCCCAAGGGTGCTGCTCCGATTGAACTTCCTATTGCTTGCAAACCTGCTGCTGCATGAGCTGTTACATCCATTTTGTTAAACCCAAAAAGGCTAGCAAATGTAAGCTTCACATGTTTCATTAAAGTGATTTTCACATTATTACCCATATTTATTTCCAGATTTGTCAATGAAGCAGATTCCTTATGGGCAGTTAAAATGTCAGTCACAACGGTTGTTACTTTTTGATTGGTGTTGGTAAGTTCCTGTGCACCTGAAAGAACTGCCGCGTTGGCCGTTTTTTGCAGCTGGCTTTTTGTCATATACACTAAGCCGCCATCAATGGCGAGCCCCGCCATTCCCATTAAACATACAAGGGTAAGGGCTGCTAAAACGAGGATATTTCCGTTTTCTTCCTTCATTATTTTTTTAAAAAATTGAAGCATCTTTCTCCCCCTCATTCCACGCGAATGGTGGAACTTGTCTGAATGGTAAAAGAAGAAGGGAATAGCTTTGAAATTAATGGTGTAAAAAACTGATAGGGATAGGTTAGCGTTACTGTGACGTAGTCCCCGGAATTCCTGTTCGTATCAGTTGGACTAACACTTACCTGTAGCTTTGTCGTATCACCAAGGTGAACGTATTGATGGGCAAATGTTGAAATATCTTGGTCTTTTTCCCCTAATCCTGCTAATCTTACTGTTTCCTGGGCGGCCATTTGTAAATGTGCATATGAATAGAGCACTCTGCCAAAATCAAGAATCCCTGCTAAGATCAAGAAAAAAACAGGGAGTAAGAGTGCTGTTTCAACAAGGGATTGGCCGCGTTCATCCTTTTTCATATTGGAAAGCCTCCAATACGAAATACCTGATAGAGTGCACCTGCAGCAATGGCAACCCCATATGGATAAGTTGTTTTCATTGCCTCTGAATCAGGTAGAATCGGAATTCTGTTTCCATTAAGAAGACCATGTAGAAAATAAATAATCTGCTTCATCCTCCTTTTAAACCCCTTATGAAATAAAAGGACAAGGATTGCGATAATTCCGCCTGCCAAAGCCATATAAAAGGAGGTCATTAATACAAACCCGGCTCCTTTAATCCCTCCAATAACAGCCAAAAGCTTTACATCCCCGGCACCCATTCCTCCAAGGAGATAAGGGATTAATAATATTCCGAGACCGACACATGTGCCAAGAAATGCCTCCAGAAATCCATGCAACCCACCGGTAATAGCATGTAAAATCCAAGCTGCTAATAAAAAAGGAAGCAAAATGGAATTATAGATTTTCCGTTCCCTAAGGTCTGTTATCACGCATATAAGAACGAGTAAAACTAAGAGATAATTACTCCACATCCTGCTCCGCCTTTCTTCATGGACACTTTAAACCGACTTATTTTATAGAAAAAAGCCTCACGTTTGCTTCGAACGCAAGGCTATATTTAGACATTATTTTATAAACTGCTATCTATTTACCAGCATTCGCCAAGGCTGTAGTAACATCTGTAAACATTTGAGCGATTTGGGCTTTTAGTAATGCAAGTGTTGCAACAACTGCAACAGCAATTACTCCTAACACTAAACCATACTCAGTCATACCTTGTCCTTGTTCTTCAGTTAATAAAGCCTTCATTTTTTTCATCATGTGTAAAAACCCCTTTTTATTTTATAGTTAAATAGTTTCCGATTTTCGTATCCGTTTTCCGAATAGTTCCTGCAGGCAGTTCTAAAACGGAGTATGCTCTTTTTTGATACTTACCGACTGTTGCAGGCTTTATCGTTTCGTCCAGGCCTACAATTTCTAAGTCCTTGCTTAAGTAAAGAACATCGATCGAATAATTCATGAAGTATGTGTGAATGGATTGGCAGGGTTGGATTAGCAAGCCGTGTCCTTCCGGTAAACTTTTTGTAAACATCAGCCCTTTTAATCTTTTAAAAAAGGTATTTGCAGATGATACATGGTTTGCCAGTTCCGCTCCGTTTGTTTGGTTCACGACTATCAATGATTTTCACCCCCATACAATTAAAATAACCCCGCCTTTACCGAAAGGGGGGGGTCAACAGACATAGTTATATTTATCTAGATAAGAACTACAAATCTAGACAAAAAACACCTATGATAAAACACCCTGATCTTTCGGTAACTGGCTGGCTTAGTGCAGTTGCACCTTAGCCCCTGTAGCTTTGCGTCACTGATTTTCATCAGTTTTGCCTTTATCGAGATTCAGTGTTTTTATTATTCCGACTGATCTCTTAATCAAATAATAATCCCTTTTACCTTTATCGAATATCCTACTAATTTATCATTTGCTGTCGAATATAATAGGAAATTAGAACTATTTTGTTTTTCGACCCTTAAAAACAGCGACCTTGATTCGTATATAGAATATTCTTCCTTATCGAGCGGAAGAAATCATACCATTCCTCACCTAAGATTTTATTGGGCGGATCATTCACATTACATCCGCCCATACATAAGATGTAAGAGATAAAATGAAAAAGGGGTGGTTGATTATGCCGGCAATTGTTGGAGTTGCACAAGTCATAACTCTTGGGAGCAGTTCTATTTTCCATATTGGTGACGTCTACAAAATCATGCCATTCTCCACGGCGAAGACTTTTTCCGGGGCTGGTTCCTTTAACACAGGTGAAAGTTTAAATGTCCGAAATGATTTAAGTTCAACCAATACATCGGATCCGGATGTTATTGATTCTGCAAATATCCTTAATGCTTGACGAATGGGTGGTTTTAATAAATGAATTTTTATATCCAGCAGTCCATTCAAATTAATTTTATAAAAATCGGCGGGATTACCAATTCCTCTGTTCTGCAAATTGGCAGTGCCGGGATTATCAAACCTGCTGCATATTTATATAATACCGGCGGATTTACAAAACCCGCTCCCACAGCAAAAAAAGCAGCTGCAGCTCAGCCCTCTTCATTATTGGCACCATCAGTTCCATTACAAGCTGCAGTCCGCAGTGGAGGAAAATTAGGTGCTACAAAAAGTTAAAAGATATGGACAGTAAGGAGATTCCAAACGGTGAGGTGATTGAATGTATCAGGATTATTCTCAATATCTTCAATGGTTACAAATGTGTATTCAAGCACAGGAGCAGAGAATCGTTACTTTAGAAACAACCATACAAAAAATGCGGGAAGAACTAAAGCAAATGAAAGAAAAGCCAGCCATACATGTCGGCACGATTGAGTATAAATTTGATCAATTGAAGGTGGAAACACTAGAAGGTACATTAAATATTGGTTTAAATCCTTCCGATCTATCAGGAATCGAAGACTTTGCTGTACAAAATCAATCATTAAACACCCCATTATCTCCAAAAGAACAAATGCAGCGTTCGATGAAAATCGAAGAAACAATGTACATGTATTTAGAAACTGAATTACCGCAACTAATTGAGGATACCCAAACCAAACTAAATATACAACCAAATGAATCTTATTTATCTTTTATTAAACAAGATATTATAAAACAGCTTCCTAGCAGGATTGAATATCATCTCAAATCAGATACCACCCAAGACCGTTCAGGGAAAAAGAAAGTTACGGATGACGAAACCGTCATTGAACAATTAAAGCAAGAAATACAAAATGGAGTATTTGTATTTTTAAATAATTTGCCTGATAATGTGAAAGGAATGAACTCAGAGTGAATTTTGAAGTCTATAACAGAGACCTTACCGTGGAAACCATTAAAATCATTGGGGTATCAAGCTCCTCGTTAGTTATGGTGGGTGATACACACTCCATTCAGCTGGCATCTACATTTGATACACCTGCAGAATCCTTAATCGTCGGCCCCTTTGTACCATTAACATCGGAAAGGGCCTGATCATGTTTCAGCGCACTTCTTGTGTGGATGATATACTCATAAAAGTCGCATCATTTTCATCCACTATACAGCTTGGTGATTCTTGTATCATAAATGGATTTTCTAGGGCTATGGCTGTTCAAAGGGAAGCTGAAATTGAATTTGGAGATGAGGGGAATTTTTCCATCTATCCCGTATTTAGCGAGCCGATTCCTTTTCAGCCAATAACGGAAGCTTTATCATATACTCCCCGAAATTTGAATCCAATTATTAAAGTAAATAATATTGGGATTATCGGGATTTCTTCGGCATCCATTTTACATGTCGGAAACAGTCAACACGTTTCAATGGAGGCGAGGATTAAGCATATACGACAGCTTCTTCCTCATGATGAAGAACAAGGACAGGGATAAAAGCATATGGTACCTTAAAGAACCAGGCAATTAGTTTATGGAAAAGGATGTTTGTTATGCCAGCGATTATTGGCCCTGTACAAATCGTAAACGTGGGCGGGGGAATTGTCCATTTTGGTGATGCCGTATATATTTCTCCAAAGAATAGTTCCAAGACATATTCCGGCTCGGGTGCATTCAATACCGGGGGATTTATCATTGCAAACAACGGAATAAGCGGAACGAATGTTTTAGATACTGATCTGATTGACCAGCCTATTGCAGGTAATAACTAAAAAAATGACATAGCCATCAATAATGGTCTATGTCATTTTTGTTATTCTTTTTCCAGTCTCAAAATATGGGCGCCATCAAAGAAAAATAAATACCTTTCATCTACTTTTCTTTTCCAGATTTTTTCGATGGCTTTTGTATATAAATCTATTTGCATTCTGTATCGATCTTCCAGAATTGGCTTTGCCTGTTCAAAGCCGCCCTTAAAACGGTCTGTGATTCCATCCGACTTATAATCAACTAAGACAAGCCCGTTTTCATCTTCAAAAACGCAGTCAATAACCCCTTGGATAAAAATGGATTCATCTTCATCTTTCCATGTTGGATAGACTTCATTTGCCGGCATTGAAAGGGTAAAAGGAATTTCTCTGTTGATCACTTTTGCATTAGAAAGTCTTTTCCCTATCTCTGTCGTAAAGAATTGAACGATCCATTTTGCATTAATGACTTCCGCTTGCTCAGGGGTTAATAGTTCATTGTTAACCATCATGTGTACCAGAGCCTCAAGCGATTCTACAGTAACAGGATATGTCAAATCCACATGCTGCATCACCATATGCATAGCAGTACCCCGTTCAGCAGGACTCAAAGACTTTTCCTGCATAAACTTAGGCCGTTTTAGAATAGATTTTTTAAATTTCCGAATGAGGTCGGTACCACTTTGTTCATCAGATATTTCACGCTGACGTTTTAATTCTGAAACAGATTGTTTGGACCGATGCGCCGCAGCATCCGGAAAGGAATATTCCCATGAAAGGCGGACGTTGATTTCATCCTTATATGCGGATTCAATAGGTACCGGTTCTGCCTTTTGTACCTTTTCAATAAAGTGGTCCTCTTTTATTTCCTGGTCAATCGCTTGTTTTTTTATAGATTCAGCATCCATTACGGTAATTTTCCATGATGAAGAATGACCGGTTATTTCCTCCGGAATCTCTGTGATTTCCGTTGTCCTTAATACACTGCAGTCTTGATGCCGGATTATAGCAGGTCCAATCCAATCCAGAAAGCTAGTTGCAGAAGCCCGTTCATAATCTTTTATCAGCCATTCTGTATTGGAGGTGACTTCATTCCACTGGTCAATTGTTTTATCGGCATCCTTTAATGTTGCAATAAGGTAAAGCTTTTCTTTTGCCCGTGTTAAGGCTACATAAAGGACCCGCATTTCCTCTGCTAGCATTTCCATCTTCTTTTTCCGCTTAAAGGCAAGCTGCGGTAATGATGGATAAGCAATTCTTTTCTCGGCATTGACATATTTTGCAGCAAATCCGTATTCTTTATCAAGCATAAATGAGCCGCGAATATCGGTCATATTAAAGGATTTTGCTAACCCGGCAATAAATACGACAGGAAATTCGAGCCCCTTACTACTATGGATTGTCATAATCCTAACTACATCCTCTTGCTCACCTAGCGCACGTGCGGCCCCAAGATCATCGCCTCTTTCGGTCATTCTCTCAATAAAGCGCAAAAACCGGAATAAGCCTCGAAAAGATGTTTGTTCATATTGCCGTGCCCGATCGTATAATGCTCTTAAATTGGCTTGACGCTGCTTTCCCCCGGGTAACCCGCCAACAAAATCATAAAACTTTGTTTCCCGGTATAGTTCCCAAATTAGCTCCGACAGTGAACCTTGTCGTGCCATCATTCGCCAATCCTTTAGGGAGTCATAAAATCGGCGTACATTTTCATAAAAGGGATCTGTGCTTTCTGCTGTATTACTGCGACAAAAAGCGGAAACAGCATCCCAAAAGGAACCCCTTTTTTGATGGATACGAATTTTAGCCAGTTCTTCCTCATTTAGTCCAACGATTGGTGAACGTAATACAGAAGCTAACGGAATATCCTGAAACGGGTTATCGATAACACGCAGTAATGACATCATGACCGCAACTTCTGTCGCTTCAAAATATCCTGTTGATAAGTTGGCATAAATAGGAATTCCTTGTTGTTTGAACTCTTCGATGATTTGTGGAGCCCATGTCATCGACCGAAGTAAAATAACAACATCCCGGTACATTAACTGTCTGTTCGATTTTGTTTTTGTATTGTATACATGCGTTTTTGCTGCAACCAATTCCTTTATCTTTGCAGCCATTACCCTCGCTTCGAGTTGGGATTTTTCTAAATCAACAGGATCAAACTCATCTAAATTTGTTACCGTCTCTGATTCAGTTTCCGCAGCTGAGTCCGGACTATCATTATTTTGATCAATCAGCAACAGCTCAACAGGATAGGGCGCATCCTCAGGGTATGGCGCGCCTGCTCGCAATTCAGCCGCTTCATCATACTCTATTTCCCCGACCTTAACGCCCATGATTTGTTTGAACAAATAATTAGTAGCATCAAGTACTTCTTTACGACTGCGGAAATTTCGAGCCAGGTCGATTCTTAAACCTGACATTTCACCATCCGGCTTGAAGCGATTATACTTTCCTAAAAATAAATTCGGCTCCGCCAAACGGAAACGATATATGGATTGCTTCACATCGCCCACCATAAACAGGTTCCCGGTTACCTCATCTTCGTGTGTAACAAGCTTTAGGATGGTCTCCTGAACCATATTCGTATCTTGATATTCATCAACAAATACCTCTTTAAAATGACTGCGGAATGATAATGTTGCTTCCGAGGGAAGAAATTCTCCATTTGAATCGGTCCCTGATGTCAGTATTCCAAGGCAGTAATGCTCCAAATCAGCATAGTCTACGAGCCCTTTATCTCTTTTCGCTTTTTCAAACCTGTCCGAAAAATCTTTGACAAGTTGAACAAGGGTTTCAATTAACGGGCGCATCTCTTCCATATCACCTAAAAAGCTTTCCGGCTTTCTTAAAAAAAGTTCATCTTTAATGCTTTTTATTTTATCCTTAGCTTTATCACGCAATTTCTGGGCCTTTTCTGTAAGATTTTTATCATACTGATCCCCCTTTACCTGTTTTGCCCGAGAAAAAGACCAGGTTTGCATCGCCTGATAAAGTGTTGACCATGAATCCTTTTTGGCTAAAATTAGAGTATCAATGACATTTATATCCTCCAAAAAGTTTTCCGCTCTTGGAGCCGGTCCGCCTGGAAGCTTGGTAATTTCTAATCCCCTGATAATCATTTCCTTAGCTGCCACTAACTGAAGCTCAATATCAAAGCCAAGAGCCTGAATAAACGGTAGATCCTCCAGCTTAGTATTTGAATCCACTTCATACATTGAAACAATAGATTGCAGGTACTGCTCAGGTAATGGATTAGAGCTCGCAAAATCAAAGATTGAGCGGACAATATCCTGAAGAGCTGAATCACTCCGGTCGCTTGTAAAAGAATCAACTAGATTAAAAAATGGCTCATTGTCACCTTTTCCGTATTCCTCCTCAAACAACTCATCCAGTACTTCATCTCTGATTAATTGTGCCTCTGTTGTATCGGCAATTCGAAAACCGGGATCCACATCAATTAAATAATAATACTTGCGAATGACCTCCATACAAAAAGAGTGAAGTGTCGAAATGGATGCTTTATTTAGCAGACTTAGCTGTTTTCTTAAATGGCGGGATCCAGGGTCTTGATCAATCGCTTTTTCTAATGCCTCACCAATTCGATGGCGCATTTCTGCTGCCGAAGCATTCGTAAACGTCACTACTAATAATTCGTCGACATCGATTGGATCTTCTGCCGAAAGGATTTTTTGAATGATTCTTTCAACGAGGACGGCTGTTTTCCCGGATCCTGCAGCTGCCGCAACGAGAATATCTTTGTTATTGGCCATGATGGCTTTCCATTGATCTTCTGTCCATGTTACACCTTTTGGTTTTGGTGGAATCACAAAATTACTCATTTTCGGCGAGCTCCTTTCGAATTAATTCAAGTACCTGCTCATTCGTTTGCCGTGGCAAAATTCGATAATGATTGCTTTCTATCGATTCATCAAATTGACAAACTGATTTATATGAACAAAAGGTACAAGGTGTTTTATTTTTCAGCTTATAAGGAGCAATGTCTACATCCCCCTCAATAATGGCGTTCCCGGTTTTTTGATACAAATTCCGTACATACTCTCTTAGATTTTCAAATTCATTAATACTCGCAACCTTTGAACGTTTTGATAAGTTCCCGTCTTTATTAATTCCAGCTGAAATAATTTGTGAATCGCCTGACTCAAGCGATTGATCCATGAGCCTGATAACATTTTGGTCGCTTACCATTAACCCATTCATTTTGAATTTTTTCATTATTTCCTTTTCAATTTCATCCATCGATAGCAGTTTTGTTGAATTAATCATTGGATTATGAACATGGAAATAAAGCACACCCGCAGGGGTAGCTTCAAGCTCAACTAATTCTTTTGAATGAGTCATGACAATATCGAGATAGGTTAACATCTGCAGAGCGAGACCATAATAGACCTCACCTAAATTAACATCCTTTTCACTCGATTTGTAATCAATGACCCGTAAAAAGACATTATTATTTTCATCCCTTGCCTGATCAACCCGGTCGATGCGCCCTGCTAATTCCATTTTCTTGCCATTTCTCAATGAGAAGTTTAGCGGCTGCAGCTTTCCTTTTGGCCCAAACCCTACTTCTAAGCCGATCGGTGAAAATCCACTCACTTTAGCATGCTCACTTAATACGAGAGATGCCCTGGTTATGATTTGCTCTAGTTTTCTTTTAATATAATGATGGCGTTCCGAACTGAGCAGGATTTCATTTTGCAGTTTTGGCGCTAATGTATTGACCGCTTCCCGTGAAAGCTCTTCACACTGTTTTTTTGTTAAACCGGCCCAAGAAATATTTTGTTCATTCACCATATCTGATATTTGCTTTAAGGCCGCATGGAACAGTTCTCCAATATCCGGGGCTTCCAAACGGAAAATTTGCCGTTCTCTCAGCTTCAAACCATGCCCTGCAAAATGAGAAAAGGCACACCCATTAAATAACTCCATTCTAGAAACACTCGCTTGGATACTCTCTCCATACAGTTCATCCGAAACTTCACGAGAAAGCTTTACAGCCTTGTTCGTATAAAAAAGACTTGAGAGCACTTTTTGGGCTTTTTCCTTCCAATGATCACCAAGATAGTAATTATAAACATCCCACCAAACGTCAGAAATCGGGTAATTCCGCTGTTTCAATTGGAGCTGTGCGGTTAAGTAAGAAATCGTCGCGGTTTTATTAGAAACAAAGCTCAACTGATTCTCTTCCGATAACTCTGATGGGTCTGTAACATAAAAACGCTCATGAGCATTAGGAAACAACTCTTTTAATCTTTTAATATATGAAGATGGAATTAGTGCTTTCCCTTCTTCATTTGCTAGCGGATAGCTGACAAAAAGTATATCTGACGGTGTTGACAAAGCTTTGTAGGCTAGAAAATTTTCGTCCAGCATACGTGTCCGGCTGCTTGGCGCAACTTTTATTCCTGCTGTTAATAGCTGTTCCCGGTCTTCATCTGCCAGGATTCCTTCATCAGAAATTTTGGCAGGTAATACTCCTTCATTTACTCCGATCACAAAACAGACCTTGATATCCAATAACCTTGATTTTTCCAAGTCACCAATCAACACCTGATCAAGTGCGGGTGGGATTAGCGAAAAATGTAATGATTCAAACCCTGCTTCTAATATGGCAGCGAATGACTTTAGGGAAATCGGCTCGTCCCCTAGAACTTCAACGTATTGATCAAGCAGATCAATAACAGCATTCCATACCTGTTCATGCTCTCGCATCTTGATAAGATTGCCTTGCTCTTCAGCAGCTGTTTTCCATTTCTCCAGCTTTGAAGGAATATCCAATTCTTCTAAAAATAAGTAGATTGCTTCACAAAACTTCCTGCCTGTATCTGCTTTTTTTAGGCGTCTTGATAATCTTAATAACGGCGCAGTGACCATAAGCCTAAGTTCATTTAATTGTTGCTCCATCTCTTTTTCTGCATCGGTTTGCGTACTTACTTCCAATTCTAATCCTCGGATGCGTCGATAGCTCCAACGATTCTTCCCCGTCCATTTGCTCCCCTGTATTCCGTACTGCAAACAATAATTTTCAAGCTTATCCATCTTCTCTCGGATTCTAGCCGGATTTTCCTGTAGAGGATATAAAAGCTCTGTTTTTATCACACGGAAAACCGGTTCATAACGCCAATAGGAATTAATCACCTCGAGGCTGGAACGAATCAATTCTATTAACGGGTGATTGAGCATTGTCCTTTTCTGATCGATAAAGAAAGGAATCTGATAATCATTAAAAACCGGTTCAACCAGGTCGTGATAGGAAGAACCATTTCGGATTAACAGGGCAATATCACGGTAACGGTAACCCTGTGTTCGTACCAAATGACGAAGTTCCCGGGCAATTCCTTCAATTTCAGCTCTACGATTAACCGCCTGGCAAATATTGATCGTTGTTTGTCCATGGAATGGTTCAGCCGGGCGGACATCAAATTTCCCCTCTAAATGACGTAATGAAGGGTTTGTCCATTTTTGTTGCTCTGTTAATAATATTGACTGCTCGACTTCTATGCCTTCCGCTTTGGCTGTTTGATATAGTGTGTAGCAAGACTCACCTGACAGGCGAAACAAATCGAGCTCATCCGGAACGGAGTCTAAATATAATTGATCTGTGGTCATTGCAATGGTTACTGCTTTACAATGCTTCATTAATTCCGTTATCACAAGATATTCCTGTGGCGTAAAACTATAGAAACCATCTATATAGATTTCTGCCCCGCTTAAGTAAGTTGAGGATGATATTTTTTCTGAGAGAAGATGAAAATAGTCCTCGGAATCTATATATTTTCCAAAGACCTCCACTTCAAATTGTTTATAGATTATTTCTAAATCATGTAATTTATCCTTTAAGGCTTTAGAAGAGGTTTGTCCCAAGATTAGCTCTTCCGGCTTGATGCAATAGCGCTTAAATTCAGTAATCATTTGCTCTAACTGCTGAACAAAACCACTCTTATCTGCTGAACGTTGAAATAAATGTAAATTTTCTTTTTGCTCATCAATGATTTTGCGAATTAACATACTCAACCCGACACTGCTTAAATGTTTTCGGCTAATCCCGCCTGTTTCTTGAAGAATTCTCCATGCCAAACGGGAAAAACTATAAACTTGTGCCCGTATCATTCCGCCAAGCTCAGAATCAGTTGATAACCGATATTCAGATAAAAACGTCATCTGTTCCGGAACAATATAAATAATCGGTTTCCCCTCAGGATTTTCTAAGAGACGGTTCCGTATTTCATTCAAACACATCGACGTTTTTCCACTGCCGGACCGGCCAGTTACCATTCTTAATGACATGTATGCCCCCCCTTTTTCTTTTGCTCCGTTGGTAGATTCTTTATCTCTCATTCTACCATAAAAAGGGCACAAACGTTTGGATTAAGCAAAACAGATTTACTCCAAAAATGGTAATTTCTACGGTGCAAAAAAAGAGCACCTGAAGCGTGCTCTTTACTAGTAAATTTTTTTAAAAATGGACATTCACTTCATTCAATGGCCAATATCGTAAATCGACTTTCCCTACGACTTGGTTGGTAGAGATAAAGCCAAAATGCCGGCTATCCCAGCTGCCTAATCGGTTATCCCCCAGTACAAATAGTTTTCCTTCTGGAACCTTATTTTCGCCTGTAATTTCCTTTAAATTAAAGTCTCCAGTTAACTTGACGCCAGGTGTTTTCTTCTTATAGACATCTAAAAAAGGCTCCACATATTTATGTCCGTTGATATACAAATGATCATCCCGATATTCAATTTTATCCCCCGGCAGTCCAATAATCCGTTTGACGAAATCCTCTTTTTCGTTTGCGTGAAAGACAATGACATCAAATCGTTTTAATTCTCCGACCTGATAGCCCAGCTTATTAACAACAAGCTTGTTGCCGTCTTGCAGAGTCGGCATCATCGATTCGCCTTCAACCACATAATTAGAAAAGAAAAATGTTCGAATAAACGAAAAAATAATAATTCCAATTGCAAATGCCTTAACCCATTCTATGCCTTCTCTTTTCCATTCAATCTTCATAGAATCTCCTCCATGTTTCCGCCTTTATCTCCTATCTATTTTCTCATTATCGTCATTTTCCATGCTTCTATTCAATCTAACGTCAATTCTTTTACCCAAATACAAAAACATCCTTAATTCTTCATTAAATACTTACGATAGGTGAAAACATTATTTACTAATAAATTGCTGAAGAGCTTCCTTATTCTTTTCAAGATTGATTTCCAATACGGCTCCTTCCCCTTTAATTCGTGGTTCCGTAAAACTGTTGTCAACTGGGATCCTTAATGTCTCTACATTTCCTTTATTTTTGGAGAAGAAATCCTTAGCCATAAATAACATATCTGTTGTATCCATGTTCGTATTTATAAACGGTGTAATAACGCCAATTAATTTCGGAAGTTTCGGGATTGTTTCAAAGCTTTTAAGCTGGTTCCCAACCGCTTTTAATGCTTCCTGCTGCCGCTTTACACGGCCAAAATCGCCAATTGCATCATGGCGAAAACGGACATAACCAAGTAAATGCTCCCCGTCTAACCTTTGCAGCCCCGGTTCCAATGTAACACCAATATATTCAGACATTTTTTTTTCTACATTAATTTCTACACCATTTGGAAATGCTTCATCAATTAATTGTACAAACCCCTGAAAGTCCGCAATAACATAATATTGAAGGTCAATATCAAAGTTTTCTTTAATCGTTTGTCTTAATAGTTCAGGTCCCCCATATGCAAAAGCAGAGTTGATTTTATGCTTTCCATGTCCCGGTATATTGACATAGCTATCCCTCATTATAGAGGTTAATTTATATGTTCCTCTTGTTTCATTATAGTGAGCAATCATAATCGTATCTGCCCTTGAATTTTCATTTCCCCTGGCATCACTTCCGAGCAAGAGGATATTCGTGTCACCATACTGATCCTTTTTACCTTCAAATGTGTAATTTACCTTATTTTCTTTATTTGTTTTATTAACCTTCTTTAATGATTGGGCAATTCCTTGTTTATATTGATAATATGCATAACCTGCAGTACCGCCAATAAGTACGAGGAAAACAAGTAACACTGATACCCATCTTCTTTTTTTCTTTATATGATGTTTTTCAGATCTCATTCTTGTATCACCCCACCAGGTAATTTTTTATTTTTACATCTAATATGATTAAATTTTTCATTGCATTGTTTCCTTTATAATTCATTTTCCCCAACGAAATATCCTTCTATCAAAAACTTTCTCATATACATTAAACAAAAAACGCAAGCTATAATAAGCATGCGTTTTTTTGTTATTTGATTATTATCTGTAGGTTAAATTTTAAAGAGTTATTGCCTTTTCGGCAATTTTTTTGTATGATTAGAGGAACAAACGTTCGTGTGTATAATATGAAAGGAAACAGTGATGGGGATGACAAGAATTCCAGAGGAAGAGCGAAATATTATGGAAAAGGCCATCTATTTGCCAATGGTTTTAATCGTTTTAAACCGGGATTTATCTGTAGTCGAAAGCAGTCCCTTTAAATTAAAAAAGCCTTATTCAGAATTGATTGAGGAGACTATGAAGGATATACAGAAGGAATTAGCTGAGGTAAAACAGTATATGAAAAAGAATAAACTTCAAGTTACTGAAATTAAACGGGACGATGCCTTTACGATGTATATGTTTATCTATAAAGGTTATGAAGAAAACCACAATTATTTTAATCCACGGATTCGAAATAAGGTTCAAGAATTAATGGTATCTTATTTTCTAAAAAAACACCCGTCCCGTAAAAATAATTAAAGAAAATGTTTTATTATTCTTTTAAAAAGTTTTTTCTACCATATACTCTTGAATATTCTGATGCATTCATTAACTTTGGTCTATTCTGTAAATAAAATAATTTCCTCTCATTTTTTTCAATTCTTTGCATTAGCTTGGTTTTAAAAGAAGAGGTTCTCCCCATTTGCCCCTCAATCGTACAGTATGAAACGGGAAAATAGTAAGATTTTTTATTTTGAAATTTGATCAATGTTTGATGACGGTCAGAGCGCCGATAATTCTCAACATGATCATGTGCAATCCAAATACATTCTTGGCGGCTCGGTGATGTGGTTGGAAAAAAGTAGAGGCTATTTGTCGGTTCAATAACAATCGGAATTTTACGTTTAATATCAGTTAACATTCGTGTTCCTCTTTTTCTGCTTTCGTAATCGCAGCCAAAATAATTACAGCTGTTCTTAATGATATCGAGCGGTTTAAATGGGGCTAAAAATTCATCATCTACCTCAATAATTCGTGTATAAATTTTACTTCCATATTCTACTGGTTCTAAAAACATTGTACATGAATTTACCTCATACTCTTCAATCTGTTTTTCCTTCACCCTTTTCAACTCCTATTCGTTTACTTTTGTTAATCATATCATTTATAAATTTCCTTATCTTTACTTTTTTGGAATTGTTGCTAATTTATTCACAAATAAACGGTAAATTTTTTTTCAGAAAATTGTAAAAATTAATTGATATTATCCGAAAAAATCCATATAATAAGAAAAAGCATCAGAGGTGATTTTCATGAATGAAAAATCCTACACGGAATTAATGAAAATTGGTGCAATGAAACGTAATCAGAGGAAAGAAAACTTCATCCAGGATTTATACATCGAAATGCTCTTATCGGAAATTCAACTAACAGTTGAAAAGGAAAAATTGTTACAAAAAATTGATTTTGCCATTGATCATCGTGACAAAAAAACATTTTTATTGTTATCAAGAAAGCTTACGGAAATAAATAAACGCTTTGGAACTTAAAGAAATCTTTTATTGAACCGTCAAATTTGACGGTTCTTTTGTTTTTTAAGATTATTTATTTTTTAGAAACTCTTACCAAACAAAAAAGTGCAGATTGTCTATAAAATGAGACAAATCTGCACTTTTTTAATTCCTATACTTAAATAACCCTTAAACTATTTTGAACTTACTGTATATTACGAATTCCTTAAAAATACAGAAATCCCGAAGACACCAAATCTTTCTTGGAACACTCTTCTGAATCCATTAGCTAATAAACAATCACGAGCACGAACAAATAAGTCACCTGGTTCTAATAATCTCTCACATGGATGTGAACTGCCAATGACATTAGATTGGATAATTGTACGCGGAGACTCAGGATTAAGCGGGTTTCTTTGCCATAAGATAGTTACTACGTCAGGTGGCCTAGGAATAGACACATTACTCATTAAAAACACTCCCTTAGATTTTCATTTAATATATTAAATGAAAAGTAAACATAGCCTGTCTAATGAAAACACATATATTATTGAACTTTTTTATTTCCTATTTATTTAAAAAAGAGGCTGAAGACATGGAACTCGTCTTCAGCCTCAAACATTATATTATGTTACTTTATTCGATGTTTGATCTCATATTCTTCCAGCATTGAAATTCGATCAAGCATTGATGGATGGTCATAGCGGAAAATTTTAACCAATAAAGGCGGATTCACTTGGCTTAAACCGGAGCGGGTTAATTTTTGAAAGGATGTAATGGCCGCCTCCGGGTTTTTTGTCATATTAATAGCATATCTGTCAGCTCGTGTTTCCTCATACCGGGAAATTAGGTTCGTTAGCGGGCTCGATGCAAACATTAGCATAGAAATAATTAGTAAGAATAAAGGGAGGGATTGGATATCTCTTACATCCGTTATTTTTAATTCTTTTCCAAATCGTCTTGTTACCCAATTCATTAACCGATAGGCTATATACAAACCGAACAGTGACAGCAACAAATAACCTGCAATTCCAAAATAAATATGCTTTTCAACATAATGGCCCATTTCATGCGCCATGATAAATAAAATTTGGTTATCTGATAGTTTATTTAACGTAGTATCCCAGAGAACAATCCTTGCATTTGAACCAATCCCGGTCACATAAGCATTCATGGCATTTGTTTTTTCAGCCATATTTACTTCAAATACATGCTGTGCCGGAATATGAGCTTTACTTGCCATTGCCAATATTTTCGTTTCCAGTTCCTTGTTCTTTAAAGGATAAAAATCATTGTATAACGGGTCAATGACAACAGGTTGTAAAAACATCATAAACAAGGTAAATGGAATTGATAAAAGCCAGGCATACAGCCACCAGCGTTTTGTACTTTTTTTCATGAGCCAGTACATTATTGGGACAATAATCAGCATTGTTCCATAATTAATCCAAAAGTCAATCAGCTCATCCTTCATCCAGGAAGGGAAGGACTGTGTAGAAATATGATACGTTTTTGACAAGGAATAGCTTATATAACTTAATGGAAATGTTGCCAAAAAAGCAAAAAAGGATAGCCAAATTATATAAATCCCAGTTTGTAACAGCTTGTATTTCGATGAGTTTTCAGCCCATTGTTTAAACACCTTTGAAAGGCCAAACAATAAAATGACGAAATAGAAAAGCCACTCAAACGGAGTTGATAGGAAATACAAGAGATTCCTTATTTTCGAATATTCCTCACTCAGCATGAGTTCCCTTCCGTTTAAAAATGTGGAAGGATCGGCCTTTGTTCCTTGATATTCAAAAGGTAGTTTTGTATCGGCAAAGTAAAATAAATACCAATAAAAAAACAAACCGTATATTACATAGGCTAAAACCGCATAGACCCCCATCTTCCTAGCCATAAAATTGTCCTCCTTTATGTACAGCCCTCTCCTTACTTAGTTTAGTTAATATCCAAGCTTTTAGAACTAACTACAAGAAAAAAGCCGAATTTTTACCAACTTATAAAAAATAAATTTTAGCGAATTTTCTAAAAAGGCAAAATAAAAAAACATGGCAAAGAGCTGCCATGCTACTTTCCTTTAAAAAAATAAAATAGTTCACAAAAGAATTTTACTTATTAACTGGTTCTGTAACAAGCTCTTTTAATGCTCTTCTCAATATTTTTCCAGTGGTATTCTTAGGAAGCTCCTTTATAAATTCAATGGATGAAGGGATTTTGTATTTTGCCAGATGCTCTTTACAATAATCAAGTAAGTGTTCCGCTGTTAGCTCAGGATTTTTACTTACCACATAACTTTTTACTGCTTCACCTTGGTTTGGATCAGGTATTCCAAGAACTGCCACTTCAACTACATCAGGATGGTTGTAAAGAACCTCTTCCACTTCACGAGGATACACATTATAACCGCCCACCAATATTAGCTCTTTCTTCCGATCGACAATATAAATATATCCTTCTTCGTCCATTTTCGCTAAATCACCGGTATAAAGCCATTCATCACGGATTGCTGCCGTGGTTTCTTCAGGCATTTTATAATATCCCTTCATTATATTTGGACCACGAACGATTAATTCGCCAACTTCGCCAACGGGCACCTCTTCACCAAGCTCGTTAACAATTTTATTTTCGACATGGAGGATTGAAGTCCCAATCGAACCTGGCTTGCGTGGGCGATCGAGCGGATTAAAACATGTAACAGGTGATGCCTCAGATAATCCGTACCCTTCTGAAACCACAACTTTAAATTTCTTTTCAAAATTCTTTAATAGGGCAACAGGCATTGATGCCCCGCCTGAAATACACAAACGCAATGTTTGAAGATCCTGCGGCTTTCCTTCCGGATATTGAAAAAGAAAATTATACATAGTTGGAACGCCGGCAAATACAGTTGGCTTATACTCTTTTCCGAGACCGAAAATTTCCTTCGGACTAAATTTAGGAACAATCAATAATGTTGCTCCGTTCATCAACGGTGCATTTAAGGCCACTGTCAAACAAAAAACATGGAACATTGGCAGAGCAGTAATCACTCTGTCTTGATCATTGATTTTTAAATAATCACCAACATCTTTAGCATTACTATATAAATTCCTATGAGTCAGCATTGCACCTTTTGGCATCCCTGTAGTGCCTGAGGTATATAGAATAAGTGCCACATCATCATCTTGAAGCTCTGGGCCTTTGAAACTTAAATCTCCTAAAGTAATTACATTTGAAAACGATTTCATTTTTTGGTTCACAGATAATCTTTCCATTTCAAATTGTCCCGTTTCACAAATCACAAAATGCTCTACTTTTGGCAGAAAAGAATGCATTTTTTCTACTAAAGGAACGGCAATATCGAGAGCTACCACGACTTTAACATCCCCATTATTCAATATGTAGCCAATTTCATCTGCCGTGTAAATTGGATTAATTGGAATAACAGTGACTCCTAACCGTAATGCTCCAAATAAGCTGATGACAAAATGAGGAGTATTCCCCAATAAAAGAGCAATATGATCACCTTGCTTAACGCCTAATTTTTCAAGACCTGATGCAAATTTCGTAATGGCCCCATCTAATTCAGCATAAGTAGTTGATCGACCCATAAAATGATAGGCAGGTTTATTTGCCCAAACCTTTGCTGTTTCATGAAGCTGTGATGAAAGATTCATCTGATTCCCCTCCCTCTAATGAATGAATATTCATTCATAACAATATTCTAAATATATTATATGTCCGGAAATTTAAGTATTCAAGTATAATACTCTAAAATTTCAGAAAAAGGGGAAGAACTCAAAAGTACAGGTCAGACCCCTGAACAACGATTTACAGCTTAGTGGCTCGTATTCATTGCTAATTACTAAGATTATGAAGCGGCAACCGTTATGAGTCATCCTCTATTTCCGGTAACATAATTGTCTCCCCTTTTTATAATGATATAGACAGAAAATCATCTGCAAGTTTAATTATACCTGCATATTCATTGGCTGCCTCGTTAACCAAATCACTTAAATTTCCATAATGGGGCAGATGGGTAAGAATTAATTGTTTAACCGCTGCCTTATTTGCTAACTGCCCTGCATCGGTGCTTGTCATATGCCCTGCTGATTTTCCATTCTGATGACTATAGAGATTACATTCACATAATAAAATATCTGCTTCTTTACTAAAATCAATAAATTCTTCCTTAAAAGAACTATCAGCAGTATAAACAACTGCTTTTCCCCCCGTCCCTATTCTCATCGCATAGCCTGGAACAGGATGATCTGTTTTTAGGAAAGAAACTTGAAAAGGCCCAATGGTAAGAACCTCATTCGGATCATAAGCGATCCCTTTTGTAATATTTTTATATGTAAGCTTAGAAAATTCATTTTGATCAAAATGATGTCCGTACAGAGGCAATGTTGGAATTTCTTTTCCTAAGAAACCCTGAATTAATCTAGCATGCTGCAAGACACCAATATCTGCTATATGATCAGGATGATAATGAGAAATCAAAACAGCATCCAGCTCTTCCGGCTGAATGATATTTTGCAGCTTTGCCAGCACACCGCTGCCACAATCAATTAATAATTTAAATCCATCCTGCTCAAGTAAATATCCGGAACTCGCTGCATTTTGTTTCGGATAACCGCCCCAAAAGCCAATAACCGTAAGTAACACGACCCAACACCTCCATAAATTCAAAAAACCTATATGCTTAATATATACAAAATATGTTAATTCACAACAAAGAAGCCGTTACAGCTGTACGGCTTCTTTTATTGAGATGTTTAAATTTAGATATTCTAATATGCTCTTTACTGCTGCTTCTCCTTGGTCAATGCAATCCGGAACGCCGATTCCTTCATAAGAAGCACCTGCTAAAAATACTCCGGGCAACTCAGCTTCTACATGTTTTTTAATTGTTTCCAGGCGTTGTTTATGCCCTACTGTGTATTGCGGCATTGAATTTTTCCAACGGGAAACGATCGCAAAATCAGGCTCCATTGAAATATCCATTGTTTTTTTCAAGTCATCGAGCACAATTTTAATAATTTGGTCATCAGAAAGATCTACAATGGCCTCATCACCCGCTCTGCCTACATAACAACGAAGTAATACTTTTCCTTTTGGGGTAGAGTGGGCCCATTTTTTATGTGTCCAGGTGCAGGCAGTAATCGAATAGTCACTGTTTCTGGATACTACAAATCCAGTTCCATCGATATCTTTTTTTATAGCTTGTTCAGGGAATGCCAGTGCAACTGTCGCAACAGACGTTGAAGGAACAGATTTAAATGGATCAAAAAAACTGTAATACGAAAACATTGATTGCGTTACCTTATGTGGAGTTGCTGCTACAATACAATCTACCGTTAGGGCTTCACCATTGTTAAGGTTAATTTCATACTTATGATCTATTTTTGATATTTTTTCAACTCGATGCCCCAGAAGAATTGAGTTAGGTTCCAATTGAGCTTCAATTGCTTCAGCAAATGATTGCAGGCCACTTTTAAACGTTAAAAATGCACCTTTTCCTTTTTCCCCATTTTCAGGCTTTTTCGGCTGGGAGGGGGTTGATTTTTTCATTCCTATGATCAGGCTTCGATATTTCTGTTCCACCTGATAAAATTGCGGAAAGGTAGACATCAAGCTTAATTGATCAATATCTCCTGCATAGATTCCCGATAATAATGGTTCAATTAAGTTTTCGACGACTTCGTCACCTAATCTTCTTCGAAAAAATTCTCCTAATGACTGGTCTTTGCCACTTTCTGACCTAGGTAAAATGAAATCGGCGGCAGCTCGTATTTTACCTGGAAGGGAAAACAAACCTGTGGTAATAAAAGGACCTATTTCGGTCGGGATTCCCATTATAGAGCCTCCGGGCATGGAATACAGCTGCTCATTAACAAGAACATATGATTTCCCGGTTGAATTATGGACTAGCTCCTGCTCCATACCAACTGCCATCGCAAGCCTAACAATACTTGTTTTTCGAGCTAAAAAAGAATCCGGACCTCTTTCAATTGTAAAACCGTCCCTAACAACAGTTTGCATTTTACCTCCGAGACGGTGGGATGCTTCAATGAGTTTAATCTCAATCGGAAGTTTATTTTCATACACTATTTTTTGAAGGTAGAATGCCGCTGTTAGCCCAGCAATCCCGCCTCCAATTATGGCCACTTTCTGCTTTTCTTCCGCCACCGAAGTCACCTTCTTCCTTGTAAATTCCTTACTCAGTTCATTCTATTAACGTCTTAAGGATTACCGTGGACAAGCAATCGATAAATTCTTCTTTTGCATTTGGCATTTCAGGACGATAATAACTTGCACCTACTTCGTCTGTTACAGCTTTACATTCGATATCATTATCAAACAGCACCTCAAGATGGTCACAAACAAATCCAACGGGTGCATATACAAATGCCTTATATTGCTGCTCTTGAAATAATTTTCTTGTTAAATCCTGTACATCCGGGCCCAGCCATGGCTCAGGCGTATTTCCTGCACTTTGCCAGCCGATTTCGTAATTTTTTATGCCAGCTTGGTCGGCAATTAAATCAGCCGTTTCCTTTAGTTGGTCGGGATATGGATCCCCAAATTGTAAAATTTTCTCAGGTAAACTATGGGCAGAAACGATCAGCATTGAATGCTTTTTCTCCTCTTGAGGCATTTCCTCATAAACCTGCTTAACTTTATTTGCCCAATAGGCAATAAATTTCGGCTCTTGATACCAGCTTTCAATGGAATTAATTTTTAATCCACCTAACTTTTCAGCCTCTTCCTTTACCCGTCCATTATAGGACTTAACACTGAAGGTTGAAAAATGAGGAGCCAGAACAATGCTTACAGCCTCTTCAATTCCGTCCTCATGCATTTTTTTGACTGCGTCCTCAATAAATGGTTCGATATGTTTTAATCCAAGATACATTTTAAATTCAATTTTATCCTGAACTCGGTTTAAGTGTTCTTCTAACTTTTCAGCCTGTTCAAGAGTAATTTTAGCGAGGGGCGAAATCCCGCCAATTGCTTCATAGCGATTCCGAAGGTCTTCAATCATTTCCGCTGTCGGCTTTCTTCCATGGCGAATATGTGTGTAATATCGATCAAGATCCTCTATTTTATAAGGGGTTCCGTATGCCATTACGAGCAAACCCATTTTCTTTTTTGTCATTGTCTGCACCTCATTTTCAATCTTCCAGTTATTGTTCCATAAAATTGAACTTGTTACCAATTTTATCACGTTTCGACAAGAAAATGAGTGATTAACGGCTTAGTTTTGAAGCTGAATATTCATGTATAAAGGCAGTTAATTTTTTCAATGTTTCCGGATTGACTGAAGGGAAAACACCATGCCCCAAATTAAAGATGTAACCGTCCTGTGTCATTCCTTGATCTAAAATTCCTTTAGCTTTTTCCTCGATTACTTCCCAAGGGGATAATAGAATAGCCGGGTCAAGGTTTCCTTGAACTGTTTTGTGAATACCCATTTCTCTTGCCCGATGAATCGGCAAGCGCCAATCTAATCCCACTACATCAAGTGGAAGGTCATTCCATTCAAGAGCTAAATGGCTGGCACCAACACCAAACATAATTAATGGAACATTCTCTTCTTTTAATGAAGTAAAAATCCTTGTCATAACAGGCTTAATAAAGTAACGGTAATCCTCAACATTTAAAGCCCCTACCCAAGAATCGAATATCTGTATAGCCTTTGCGCCGGCATGAATTTGCGATTTAACATAAACAATAATCATATCGGCAAGCTTATCCATTAACGCAAACCAGGCTTTTGGCTCAGAATACATAAAAGCTTTTGTTTGGTTGTAGTTTTTTGATGGTCCGCCTTCGATCATATAACTTGCCAGTGTAAAAGGCGCACCGGAAAAACCGATTAATGGTACATTTAATTGTTCCCGGGTCAATAATTTGATTGTATCCAATACATATGGGACATCTTCTTCAGGGGTAATTTCTCCAAGCTTTTCAACGTCTGCCAGAGAACGAATTGGATTAGAAATAACCGGACCAATTCCACCTTTTATTTCCACATCCATACCAATAGCCGGAAGTGGTGTCATAATATCTTTATATAAAATCGCCGCGTCGACATTATAATTCTCAACAGGAAGTCGGGTTACATATGCACAAAGCTCAGGCTGATGGGTAATTTCAAATAAAGAGTACTTTTCTTTAATCTCTCTATATTCCGGCTGTGATCGTCCTGCCTGCCGCATGTACCATACCGGAACATAGTCAGTATTCTCCCCTCTTGCTGCTTTTAAAAAAGTTTCATTTATCGGTCTTGTCATTAAATAAATCCACCTTTCAAGGACATGTCTGTTTTTCATTTTAATATATATAGTAGGAAAATAAAACTTCTCTATTGAAGGCTGTAACGATAGAACTGTCTTCACTATATCTATTAATCCGATTTGTGTATAGATAAGGAAAATAAGTGTCAAAAAAAAGTTGTTTTTAAGTTTATAGAATTTATTAATAGGAACAAGGTAGGAGCATTACAAATAAGATTAAGCATAGACTGTAGATGATTTATGATTTTTATTATAATTCTCCAGGAGTGATTATACTTGAACATCTTTATTACAGCCGGAACATTGGACTATTTAAAAAGTATTGAAAATAAGTATCCTTCGGAAACCATGGTAACAATGGCTAATGACTCAGGTGCACTGTTGCTGCACGAAACAAATGGGGCAACCGTTTTTAAAGAACCGCGGAAATATGAAGTGTTTGATTCAGCAGGTGACATTAAGAGGAGTGGGTTTGTTGTCATGAATAACTTTCCCGTCACCGATGAAGGAAGACCATTATTTGAGCAGGAATTTAAGAAACGCGCAAAAATATTTTCGAATGAACCGGGATTTATTGCTATAAGAGCCCTTCGCCCATTATTTTCAAATACATATGTCACCCTAACAATTTGGGAAACCGAAATGGACTTTCATAATTCGAAAAACCTTAATTCTTTTTCAAATGCCCTTAACAAAAAGGGAATAGGTGTTGATCATCAGCCAAAGATTTTCACAAGCGAAACTTACGTCAGCCAATATACAATTATTGATTAAAGACCCTTGGAATGGAGACATTGCTCCATTCCATTTTATTTTAATTTGCCCTCTCCTTCCCTCTCACCGTTTGATTTCATTTACATATCCTGTATTACATCCAAATGGGCGAATAACTATATTCGCTTTGTAACCACAATAGCAGCAATGTTTTTAATATAAAAATAAGAATTTAGGCTGAACTAAAATGTCAGCCTCTTTTTTAGAAAGGCTATTAGTCAATAGATGACAAAGAATATCAAAATTAAAACCTACATATTAATTTAAAAGTGTTAAAATAATTAGAAAATAATAGTACTTTTAAATCTAATGAAATCAGGTGATCTTTATGCTAAACAAATTATTTACTAAATTAGATGGATATTATGAAGAAATGGTTTCTATCCGCCGTTACTTACACCAGCATCCGGAATTATCGTTTAAAGAATATCAAACCGCCAAATTTATCCAATCATTTTATGAAGAGCTTAACATCGAGGTAAAGGGAGATGTAGGCGGAAATGGGATAGTCGCAAAAATATATGGGGAAAAACCGGGTAAAACGGTCGCTATAAGAGCTGATTTTGATGCTTTGCCCATCCAGGATGAAAAGGAAGTTCCCTATAAATCATTAGTTCCCGGTGTGATGCATGCATGTGGGCATGATGGGCATACAGCAACCCTCCTTATTCTGGCAAAAGCTTTAAATGAGATAAAAGGGGATTTGGAAGGGGATTATGTTTTTATCCATCAGCATGCGGAAGAATATGCACCTGGTGGTGCAGCATCAATGATTGAAGATGGCTGTTTAAATGGTGTGGATGTCATCTTCGGTACCCATTTATGGGCAAGCGAGCCGGTTGGAACGATCCAATATCGAACAGGCCCTATTATGGCCGCAGCAGACCGGTTTGAAATTGAAATTCAAGGGCAAGGAGGGCACGGAGCACAGCCTCATAAAACAAAGGATGCAATTGTTACTGCATCACAGCTTGTTTTAAATTTACAGCAAATTGTTAGTAGAAAGGTAAATCCTGTAGATTCAGCAGTTGTCACAGTTGCTTCATTTACGGCACAAAACGCCTTTAATGTCATTGCCGATAAGGCTAAATTGGTTGGAACAGTCAGAACCTTTAATGAAGAGGTCCGAGACTTCATTGAAGAGGAAATAAATAGAATTATCCAAGGAACATGTCATATGGCTAGCAGCACGTACCAATATTCGTTTGAAAGAGGTTATCCTGCTGTAGTTAATCATGAAAAAGAAACAGAGTTTCTAAAAGAGTGCGCTAGTGTTGTCCCGGAAGTACAACATATTGAAGAAACCGAGCCTCAAATGGGTGGAGAAGATTTTGCTTATTATTTACAAAAAGTACCGGGTACATTTTTCTATACCGGTGCAAGACCACTTGGTGTTAATAATGCCTTCCCACACCACCACCCCAAATTTGATATTAATGAAAAAGCGATGTTAATTGCTGCAAAAACGCTTGGCACTGCAGCTGTTACAGTCCATAAAACCGAATAATGGATCTCCCCTGAACTTAAAGTTCAGGGGCTTTTTTTAATATTCTTAATCGATAAGCATTCATGGAAGTTTCACCTAAATGCTTAAGAAGATTGTTATTGGCATATGCACCGACAAATGCACCAATCCCGGGGACAAGCTGGAGAATTTTGGAAAAATCGATATAATCCCGGTATTCTTGTTGGAACTGACGCCAATCCATTTCAACAAGCGCTTGTTTTTTATCCTCCCAGTTTTCTATTTTGATTAATGTATTCTTTCTTGTTTCGTCACTAGAAAACGCAAGCAGAAAAACATAAAGAATAAATACCCTTTCCTCATATTCACTTGTATTAAAACCATAAATAGAAGCAATATCAAAAAGGAATTTCAGTTTGATGGTGAGCAATAAGGGGAAGTCAGCAAGACCCAAAAGGATCCCTCCTGCCCCTGTTCCAGCTCCTTCCACCATTGCCGCCTTCTGATAAATGGCTATTTTCTTTCTCGCTAATTCATCCCGTTCTATGAGAGAATATCCTCTGGCTTGATTTTTATTTGTGGTAATTTGTGAGCCAAATAAAGTCGTTTTAACCATTGCCTTGATACTATCTGTCATAACGAGATGAACCTTTTCAGGTATAAAGCTATTTAGTTTCCCTTGTGCTTTTTTCGATAATCGTTTCATTAATCCTGAACGTTTGGTTATTTTTCGCTTCCATTCGTCCACTTCATCATAAACCTTTAATTCATAATCATTCATCGTCTCCAACCCTTTTCAATCATTTATCGTGTTTTACGAGTCTTAGCATTTATTGTTCTCAAAAAAAGAGACAAACTCCATAGCATGGGTCAGTCTCTTTCCTCCTTTGCTTCTAATCGATTTTTACTATAAAAATACACAAATAGATAGCTAAAACCTATTCCTGAAAATAATACCAGGAATGCAGCTGTGATTTCACCTTTAATGATAATAAACAATGTAAAGATGAAAGTTTGGATAAGTAAAATAACCATTAATAAATAGTGGAAGGCTGCGGTTTTATATTTTGGTGCAACAGGATATAAGTCAACCCACAGTTTGTTTCGATGATGATTCCATAACGGTAAGAGCTGAAAACCGGTTAAATATAGAAAAAGAATAGCGAGTAAGACTTGTCCTCCCCCAAATGAAAGGAAATACAAAGCAATCGTACCGATAACCGTTAACCGAATAAAAAGTCCCAAATAATCAGAGGAACGCAAGAAAGCTCTAGAAAACAAAAATAGATAAGTCTTTTCGGACGAAAAAGCAATTTTACTTATGTAAAGATCTAACCATTTTCTCCTTTTAACTGTTTCTTTTAATTTAGGAACATCAGTAAATAAATTGGCGAGTCGATAAAAAGAAGCCATCCTTTTCTCTTCATGGTCAATTAATAGATCCCATTTTAGCCCTATTTTTTTTGTCCGGACATAAAAGGCCCGATAGTAAAATGCCATAACCAAAACGATTAGCAATAAAATAACAAGGCCGGCATGTTTAAATAATAAAAAAGTAAATGCTACATTGATGAAATATCTGACGAACATGTCCGAAAAAATAACGGATGATTGAATATAAAAATGAATTCTCCAACTAATGGCCAAATTCCATGCTTTAATAACCAATAGCACAACAAAAAAGGGAAGAAACGAATGAAACCCTTCAGAGCTTTTATGCGCATACATCGGCATTAGAACTGCAAATAGCAGTAATAGAACATACCCCTGAAAGACAAGACTCACTGCGCCTGAACGCAGGAAATAGCCTTTTAATTTGTTTTCAAGTGGAAGCAAAAATATCTGATCTGCTTCCATTAAAAAATTGTAAACAGGACTGTACGTTAATAAAATGCCAATTAATATTGCCATTATGATTTCGGCGGGAAATCCGCTTGAAAGTGTCTTGATCCAATTTTGATAATAAAACGCACCCGCACCAATTAGAAATACCAAGACGATGACAAGATGACTATTAAAAATATAGCGAAGATAGCTCCCTAAATCCTTTACACGTTGACTAGCCCGCTTTTTCCAAAGTGTTTTTTCCTCAAACATAATTCTCTTCCTTCGTCAATTGAATATACAAATCATCTAGTGATGCAGTTGGCAGCGAAAATTGCTCTCTAAGTTGAGCAAGAGTACCTTTCGCCCTTATTTTCCCTTCATGAAGGATGATAAACCGATCACAATATTTTTCTGCAGTAGACAATATATGTGTGGACATTAAAATACCTGCTCCGTTTTCTTTCATTTTTTTCATCAAATCCAGCAGTGATTGAATGCCCAGTGGATCTAAACCAACAAATGGCTCATCGACAATATAGAGAACCGGTTGAACTAAAAAAGCACACATAATCATGACTTTTTGTTTCATCCCTTTTGAAAAATGAGAAGGAAACCAATTAAGCCGTTTTTCCATGCGAAATTCAGTCAGCAATGGAGAAATTCTTTTCTTATAAGTTGATTCATCAAGACCGTAAGCCATGGCAGTTAATTTTAAATGCTCATCTAATGTTAATTCTTCATATAATACTGGTGTTTCCGGAACAAACGTAAATAACCTACGGTACGCTTCTTTATCTTCATTGAATGCTTTTCCCTTAATTTTTATTGAACCGCGATGCGGCTCCATCAATCCGATAATATGTTTTATGGTTGTACTCTTCCCTGCCCCATTTAAGCCAATTAAACCAACAAGTTCTTTTTCCTTCACTTCAAAAGATACATCTTTTAAAACAGGGTTTCTCGTATAACCACCAACAAGATTTTCAATTGTTAATAACGACATTTTCGAACGCCCTTCCGTTTTATGGTTATTTCTCATTTTAACAAATTGTCCCCGATAAAAATAGGAATTGAAGTTTACATGTATATTTCTTTTAGAACCGGACATCATAATATTCGAAGGGGAAAACAACTACTTCGATGAAGAAATTCATCTAAATCTTGAAATGAGGTGTCTGTTAAAGACAATTTCCTTTCAAAAAAGTGAAGCTTTCAATCGTTTCAAATAAGGGGATGGTTGTTTTGCACAAAGTGCCATGTAACCATTTTGAGTTCAAGTAACACCAACTGTTTATATTGCAAACTCGCTGATTGACGAGCCCTTTTGGGCGAAGACAGAAGCGAAGTTAAACTTATGCTTTATAGGAAAGTTAAATTTCCTATTAGCGTAAAAAAATAAACGGCAAATGAGGTGTTTACCGCAGATCGTCATCCGTTTTTATAAGTTGGGAAAACATATAAAAACAACATAGGGGATGGTCAGCTTGAACAATGATGTCTCTTTATAAAAACACTCTATGAAAAATGAGGTGTTTATCAAAGAACACTCCTAAAATGAACGTCTAATTGAAGCAGCTCCCCTTCGAGAGGGCAGGATTCCATGCGGATCCTGCCTTTTTCTTCTTTATTACAGATAAATATGATAAAATACGGACGAACAATTCTATTGAAGGGCAGTGAATTTAGATGAGCGATTGTATTTTTTGCAAAATTGTCAATGGAGAAATACCTGCTGCTAAAGTATTTGAAAACGAACATGTACTGGCTTTTTTAGATATTAGCCAAGTGACAAAAGGTCACACGCTGGTTATCCCAAAGGTACATAAAGAAAACTTGTTTGAGCTTACTCCGGAAATAGCAAGAAATATATTTGAAGTCGTTCCTTCTATTGCGAATGCTTTAAAAAGTGAATTTGAACCAATTGGATTAAATTCCATTAATAATAACGGAGAACATGCCGGTCAATCCGTTTTTCACTACCATATGCATTTAATTCCGCGTTATGGTAAAGGGGATGGCTTTGGAGCAGTTTGGAAAAACAACCAAAGCGATTATACGCCTCAATTGTTACAAGACATGGCAAGTAACATCAATAAACACCTTTAAACAATAAGAAAAGCTCCAGCGCCTTGCTCAGGCGCTGGAGCCGGACAATTCTCAAAGATTAAAATTTTATATTTCTTTTCGAAAAAATGAGGAAGGAATAATTTTCAGAAAATTATTCCTTCCTCATTTTCATAATAATATGGTATAATAATTTCAAGTTTTTCGCTGCAGGCATTTAGCGCACTGCAGGAGAAACAATTAGCTGAGTCCAGCAGAGGAGAGATGAGAAATGAATACAAAGAATCTAGTTGCCTTATCACTTTTAGTGGGAATCGGGGCAGTCCTGCACGCAGTAGTTCCACCTGTTTTTCTTGGAATGAAGCCGGACATGATGTTAACAATGATGTTTTTAGGAATTATTCTTTTTCCTGAAGTGAAGAATGTTTTGTTAGTAGCAATTGTAACTGGAATTATTTCTGCTTTAACAACTGGATTTCCAGGAGGTCAAATTCCGAATATCATTGATAAACCTGTAACGGCATTATTATTCTTCCTTTTATTTTTAACCTTAGGAAAACTTCGGAATTCTATTATTAGCGTTGCTGTCTTGACTGCAGTAGGAACCATCCTATCAGGAACGGTATTTTTAACATCTGCTTATTTTATCGTAGGCTTACCGGGTCCTTTCACAGGGCTTTTCGCAGCAGTTGTTTTGCCGGCAGCTGCAGTTAATACCGTTGCGATGATTGTTTTGTATCCAGTTGCACTATCGGTGGTAAAAAGAACAAAATTGTCTTCAGCTTCCGTCATTCAAAAATAATGAACGGGATCCTCTTAACAGAAAAGAACCCCCGTGGGTTCTTTTCTTTGTATATATATTTACAATTATTCACTTCTAGTTCCTACTTATCCGCCATTTTTATGAGCCCTAATTCCCCAATTGGGATTTCAGACTTATAAAAAAGGAATAGTATGTATTGAATTTTCAAAATTTTTGAATTATATAGGATAAAAATGCTAATGAAATTCAGTCAATAAAAAATTATTATAATTTCTAAAAATTTTGTAAATTTATATCTTTATTAATTTTTATTTTATTGGCATAATGTTAATATAGAGAAATAGAAAAGTAGGTGAATATGGGGATGTCAGAGAAACAGTATTCGATGAAGGAAGCAATGGTTTTTACTCAACGAATTGCTCAACTAAGTAAAGCTTTGTGGAAATCGATTGAAAAAGATTGGCAGCAGTGGATAAAGCCTTTTGATTTAAATATTAATGAACATCATATTCTTTGGATTGCCTATCATTTAAACGGTGCTTCCATTTCAGATGTGGCAAAGTTTGGTGTAATGCATGTTTCAACAGCGTTCAATTTTTCGAAAAAGTTAGAAGAAAGAGGATTGCTCCAATTTTCAAAGAAAGAAAACGACAAACGTAATACGTATATTCAACTGACTGCTCAGGGAGAAGATATATTACTCCAGTTAATGGAAACCTATGAGCCAAACGGAAATGCTGTATTTTCGGGCGCATTGCCATTACGTGAATTATACGGAAAGTTTCCTGATATTATTGAAATGATGGCAATTGTTCGTAACATTTATGGTGATGATTTTATGGAGATATTCGAGCGTTCTTTCCATAATATCGAAAGTGAATTTATTGAAGAGAACGGAAAGCTTCGGAAGTCTGTAAAAACAGAACAAGAACTAGCCTGAAATCAAAGGTATTTTCGAAACTCCAGCATAAGCGTTTCAAACAATTGCTGTGTTAAACATGCATGAATTACCTCAAAAACATTTAAATTTGATGGAAGTGAAGTGGATAACTCATTAAAAAGCGGATGAAAGTAAACATATCCTTCCGCTTTTTGTTCTTCCATTTTTTTGCTCAATTTGTCACATAAATCAAAAAACTTCCGTACTTCCTCTTCTGAAATTCCATTTTCAATAATAAGCTTATAAAAATCGAGCTTTTGATTGTTTAAGATTTTAAAAAGCAGCTTTTGATGGTATTCAAGTAGATTTATTCGTTTTAACAATTCATGTTCATTCATAAAATGGACCTCATTTCTACCCATACATTTCCTTATGTTCATTATTTACCTTTTTGTGTTGAGGGTAAACCTTTTTTATTCACTTTACTAGATGTTTTTAAAATTTTAAAGACTTTCATTCCGGACTTTAACTTTCTGTTATTCTTCCATTCTTTTTGACTATCTTTTTATAAAAATTTTTGATATTGTAATTAACATACTATGAACAAAAGGGAGGGAATCGTTGATGATCTCCATTTTTATTGTTTTTGCAGTTTTTATCTTGTTTTATGTAAATAAAATGACCAATTCCCTTTGCATTCAAAAAGAGATACCTGAAGAACGTCAACATAAAGTTTTCCGTACCATTAATGTCCTCATCACTATTTTACTTATTTCGTCCTACGTGGAAATTTTATATACATAATTCAAGCAATAAATCTGCAAGGAAAATGGTCTAACAATCACTAAGGCTCTTTTCGTAAACTTTGTTGCTTTTGAAGCTTAATAAAGTTCATTTACTAAGTTTCTAGGCAATTTTCGCAAATGTCTTACGAAAAGATGCCACGAAGCTTCTAATTATACGGGTTGATAAATTTATACGAAAAACTACAATCTATGTGAAAATAGCCATCACTAAAAACAAACCCCGGAAAAAAATAGAAGCGATGAGGAAAATCTCATCGCTTTTTGATTGCTTATTAATAGATCCAAGAAGCACCAATGATAATTAACAGGATGAAAAGGACAACGACTAACGCGAATCCTCCACCACCGAATCCAACAGCACCTGACATACATTTCCCTCCCTTCGGATATGTTAAAGCTTGAGCTTGCCTCATGTTCGGTAAGTTAATTTACAGCCAAGCTGCCCCAACAATAATCAATAATATGAAAAGTACTACAATTAGAGCAATGCCAGTTCCATGTCCTATCGTAATACCTCCTTTATCATTAATTACCATATACTATTCAAGCTGTACTCTTTTCGTCTAGGCACATACCTTAGTTTTTGGCTGAAAAGTCCAAATCTTTTTTGCTTATAAGTCCCAGTTAAAATTTTTGCAGTGGTTACCATTTATGATATAGTAAAGGTTGTGGACAAGATGTCCACGAGAAATTACTGTTTAGGAGAGGTTCAGCATGAAAAAATGGATATTAGCCCTAACATTAGCTGGCGGGGTTATTGCTTTAAGTGCATGTAGTCAAAACGGTTCGAATAATGTTGCAGAAAGTAAGGTTGGGAATGTTACCCAGGATGAGCTTTACAGTGCGATGAAGGACAAGATTGGTAATCAAGCTTTACAACAGCTTGTTTTTGAAAAAGTTCTTTCCAAAAAATATACCGTTACTGATAAGGAATTAAACGACAAGGTTGCTCAATTAAAAGAACAACTTGGAACAAATTTTCAAGCCGCACTTGCTCAATATGGTTATAAAAGTGAAGCTGACCTTAAAAAGACAATGAAGCTTGGCATGCTTCAAGAGAAAGCAGCCATGAAAGATGTTAAAGTAACGGATAAAGAATTAAAGGATTACTACGCCAACTTAAAGCCGGAAATTTATGTACGCCATATCCTTCTTGCAGATGAAAAAACAGCACTGGATGTAAAGAAACAACTCGATTCCGGTGCAAAATTTGAAGATGTAGCAAAAAAATATTCCAAAGATACCGGATCAGCTGCACAAGGAGGCAACATTGGCTGGATTAATTCAAAAAATGAAGGTCAATATGATGCTGATTTTGTAAAGGGAGCATACGCCCTAAAAGTTAATCAGATTAGCGATCCAATTAAGTCACAATTTGGTTATCATATTATCCAAGTGACAAAGGAAAAAGCAAAGCAACCATATGATAAAATGAAAAGCGAAATTGAATATGATGTAAAATCTTCAAAATTAACAAGTGATATTATTAATAAAGCTATGGACCGGGAAATGAAAGCAGCCAATGTAAAAATTGACGACAAAGATTTAACAGACGCTCTTAAACCGCAAACTACTTCTTCAGCAACAGGACAATAATTTCTTTAGAACCTAAATTATTATAGCTAACAAAAAGGAGGAACTCTATGAGGAGTTCCTCCTTTTTACTTTAAACGCCAGTAGCCTTCTCTTCCTCCCGCCTTTCTTTTTCCCGTTCAAGACGTTTTATATAAATTTCACCTTCCTGTTCAATATGCTCCATTTCTAATTGCCGTTCTTCTCTTCCTGTTTTTATTGCCATTAGTGCACTAATAACAATCCCAACCACGACTGCATATACCCAAATAGGAATAACCATATTTATTGCTCCTTTCGATAGTGGTTGTCCACTTTTTATAAATACATATTCAGTTTTTGAAAAAATATTCTATTTTTAAATGAAAAAAGATAACCCTGGGGCTATCTTTTATTTATGGAAGACCGGCTTATAAAATGAACGGTTATCCAATGCGAAAATCCTCTCTGAAAATTCACCTGGTTTCACTCTTTCTAAAGCACGGTCAAGCATATTCATTTTTGCATCTAAATTATCAATATAATGAAGAATTTCTGCTTCCTTAATCAGTGGCGGTTTTGGACTTCCCCATTCGGCTTTTCCATGATGGCTAAGCACGAGGTGTTGCAGGATGAGAACCTCTTCACCGGAAATCCCCAGCTCTTCAGCTGTCTTGCCAATTTCATTGACCATAATGGTGATATGCCCCAGCAGATTCCCTTCAATAGTATAAACTGTCGAAACCGGCCCCGATAATTCCAATACTTTTCCCATATCATGCAAGATCACTCCAGCATAAAGCAAGTCCTTATCAAGGCTGGGATATAGCGATGCAATTCCCTTCGCCAGATCAAGCATGCTAACAACGTGGTAGGCAAGTCCGGATACGAACTCATGGTGATTTTTCGTTGCTGCCGGAAACTCCAGAAAGGCTTTCTGATGTTTTTTGATTAGATGGCGTGTAATCCTTTGGATGTTTGGATTTTTCATTTCAAAAATATACTGCGTAAGTCTGCTTGCCATTTCATCCTGGCTTAAGGGTGCTGTCTCCAAGAAATCATCCAATTTAACACTATCACTTGGACCTGTTCGCCGTATCTGGCGAATTTTCAGCTGACTTTTTCCGCGATAATTTTGTATATCCCCAAGTATTTTTACTATATTTTGTGCTGCATAGCTCTTTTCATCGTCTTCATTAGCATCCCAAAGCTTTGCTTCAATCTCACCGCTTTGATCTTGCAGGATTAACGTCAAAAATGGCTTACCATTACTGGCGGTGCCTTTCGTGGCGCTTTTAATAAGCAAAAATAACTCAACCTGTTCCCCAACATCAAAATGAAGAATCCCTTTACCCATACCTTTTCAACGCTCCTTCCATTAATTCTAGTATAACATATCGACCTATTACTCTAGGAAATAATTTGAACAGCACCTTTATTTAGGGAAATAATGTTTTCCTTATGAAAATATTGCAGCAAATGTCTATGACAAGTGAAAAATAGAATTTGATTTTGATCTAGTTGTTTTAATAGCTCCATGATTTTTTGTGTTCGCCTTGCATCAAAATTAACGAAGCTGTCATCGATAATGATCGGGAAACGATACTTTTCATAAAGCGTTGTTGCTAATGCTAACCGAATGGAAACGTAAACCTGCTCTGTTGTCGCTTGACTTAATTCATTTGCTTCAAATAGGGTATGATCGATTCTTTCAATTAAAAATCCTGTCCCTGATTCCTGTAAATGAATCTTATGATAACTTCCATCTGTAAGGAAAAATAAGTACTCCTCAGCTTTTGCAAGCATCCTGGGCAGATGAACTTTTTTATATTTTTCTACAGTTTTCGAGAGTAAATCATGTGCTAAACAATAGACAGACCATTCTTTTGCAGATTCCTCTAATTCAAACTTTTTTTGCTTAAATTGATGGAGTAAATTTGAGTATACTCCCCCCTCTTCGAGAATCTGTATTTCGTATTTTATTGATGCCTGTTCCTCTTGAAGCTTTTTTAAATAAGTTTGTAAATTTAGGGCTTCATCATTATATTTATTAATGATTTCATCACAATTAAGAACCGGAAGAAAGCTTTCCCTTTCAGCTTCATTTAGCATAGAATACTGCAGCTGTTTTTTTATATCTTCAAGTCTTTCAAACAACTTCCCTTGTTTTTCAGCTTTAATACCAAGTTCATAGTATTGTTGAATATTTTCCACATTTGCTTCATTTAAAAGCTTTTTTAATTCCTCCTCCAGATGCTGCCGTTCCTTGATTATTTGTTGCATGTCAGCTTCCAGATCAGTAAGCTTCGTTCGTTTTTCCTGATATTTAATTTGCTTTTCATTCTCTTCTTTAAGCTTGGTCCTCAATAAATAGGCAGCTTTTTGAAAATCCAAAGTTTCCCCTGACAAAAATTGATTTGCAAAAAACTCTAGTCCATTTACTATTTTCGATTGTTCGTAAGTAATTTGGTCAAGTCTTGCAAACATTTGCTTTTTTTCCCTACTTACAGTTTTACATTGTTCAATTAGCTGAAATGCTTCTAGTAAGAAAGATTTAGCAATATATTCGGGTATGTTTAATTCACGGCTTATTGTTAAAAGTTTCTCTTTATTTTCGGCAGACTGTGCTTCCCATTCTTCAAATTTTGATATTACTTTATCATATTGATTATGCTGCTGCTCTACCATTACTTTTAACAATTGCAGATGTTCTCTCCGGCGATTATCTAGTTTTAATTGTTCCTCTAAAACTGAGATATTTCTATATTCTGCTGATTCAAGCTTTTGGATTATTTGTTTTTCCTTTTCTCTTAAACCATTAAGGAGTTGGCTGACCTCATGTTCTTTTGGTTGCCGCAAGTTTTTGGTCATAAAAGTGCCAATTAAAATACAACCGATCACACCTAAAAATAACAAAACCCATTGTTTAGTCCACACCCCATATAAGGCAAGTCCAATTAAAACGATGGAAAAGGCAAAAAACTGAATTTTTTTCTGATTATTAAAACTTGCCAAAGTATTTTTATTCTGTTCAGTTGCATGCCTGTAAAACTCAATTTTATCTTTTAATGCATCCAATTCCATTTCTAAACTCTTTTTGCCATGTCCGCCATTTATTTGCGTTTCAAGCCTTTCCCTTTCATGCTTAGAAAAAATTTGGCTCTCTGCTACCCGTATCTCTTTTTCGATTTTTTCCAGTGCGTTTTTTTCTTCCTGATACCGATCTTCCAGCTCCTGCTTTACTTCTAGCAGCTTTTGACCTTTTTTTGATACCATCTCCACTTGGTTTTTCATATAGATATTTGTATTAATTGAAAATATTTCTTCTTCATCTAAAAAAGGTAAATGAAGTTTTTCTTTAATGGATGTAAGCTTTTCTTCCAACTCTTTTAGCTTCATTTCACATTGCAGCTTCTCTTGCTTTAATTTTTCATAAATCGGCAATTGGTCAAGAATAGTTAATATTGCTGACTCATGATTAAGAAAGCCAAGTTCCGGCTCTATGGAGTCTAATTCTTTATTCAAACTCTTTATTCTGTCTGCAATGCTGGAAACTTGTGCATTATAAGGATGAATTAATTGATTAAGCTTTTCTGCTCTCTCAATCCCTCTTGCAGGAAAATAAATTTCCCCTAAACGATCGATTTCTTTTTTTGTCCATATTTCCTCTTTGACAAATGATTGTATTTTCTTCCACTCTTTCAGTTTGTCAATCTTACCATTAATCCCTTCTATTAATCCGTGAATTTCCACTATTTCTTGTTGAAGTGATTCCTTTTTTTCTATTAGTGCCTCATATTCTTGATTTTTTTCGGAAGCTTTTTTTAAATCGCCATTTAATTCTTGAAGTGCCAGTAATTTATCATTTATCAATGGCTTCTTACCACCTGGCTTAAAGCGGGCCTCTAATTCTTTTTGCAGCACGGCTTCCGTTTTCGATAATCGTTCAGTCCCTAATGTCCCCGCGGAAAACAAAAATTTACCAATTTCATCTCCCTTCATTTGATGAATATTTTGCAACCCCTGTAAGTTAAAGGAAAAAACAGATTGAAATAAACTTTTATCAAAGTCCGCTAATAATTGTTTTAACAGGTCCTCGCCGCCCAATGTACCATCTTCTAAAGAAACAGTTACATCCCCTGTTGATTTTCCTTTCACACGTTCAATTACTGTAAGCCCACGCTCCTCATGTAAAACGATTAATTTCCCACCGTATTTTGTGTTGTGTTTCGGTTCGTACCGTAATTCAGATTGTTGTTTAGTCGGAAATCCAAATAGGATACCATGAATAAATGCCATAATCGTCGATTTACCGGCTTCATTCTCTCCGAAAAATAATTGAAAATCACTTATATTATTTATTTTGACATTGTCCAATTGACCATAGCCGTATATGTGCATGCCGATAATTTTCAATAAAAGATCCCCTTCCTGTTATTGATACAGTAATTTGATTAACAGCTTCTCAGCATTTTGAATGAGTTCTTTTTGTTCAGAGCCGGATAATTGGGATAAATATTTCCTCCCTAAATGATGCTCATATAAAGGAGCTAAAGTTTCGCCAATATCACTATATTGTTCTGTAATTTCAAAAAGCTCCGCATAAAAATTTGCTTCCGTTTTTAATTGTTCTTTGTCCAGGTGCAAACTTTCAGAGACAATCAAATCGACTATCCAAACAAACGATTCTTCGTCCTTTTCCCCATCTAAAAGCAATTCTAAAAGTTCTCCATCAAGAGTTCTTTTTTCCCGATCATCGTCCAATTCTATATTTTCCAAATAAAGTGTAAGTAGGGTTCCATTATTGACATTTCGAAAACTATTTATTTTATTTTGGCATAATTGAAATAAATCATGAAAATTGCGTGCAGTTGAGGCATCGACAGTTGCCTCTTCCCAAACAACCTCTGAAGTTTCAATAAAAACTATTTTTGCTTCTAATTCTGTTAATGTCACATGGTAACAGCCTTTTACCCCAATTTCCTTCTTATTTCGCCCTTGAATATTCCCCGGATATACAATTGGCGGGGTTTCAGAAAGTATCGCCTTTTTATGGATGTGCCCTAATGCCCAATAATCAAATTGTTTTTCATATAAGTCCTGAACTGAAAAGGGTGCATAGTTATCGTGTTCATGCCCCCCTCCCTCATTACCATGAAGAATACCAATATGAAAATCAGCGCCCTTTTTTTTCTTATAATCTTCAATTTTCTTCTCAAAAACATGCCGATCGGGATAACTAAAACCGTAAAGATGTATCATTTCACCGTTTTTTGTTTTTACCTGTTTAGTTTCTACCTCACTAGTAAATATGTGAACATTCGGAGGCATTTTCAAGTTAACCCACTTTCCGTTTAAGTGATCGTGATTTCCGTGAACAACATAAACGGGAATTCCCTTTTCCGACAACTTGAGCATTTCCGTACGAAACCGTGATTGTGCCCTTAAACTACGGTCTTCCCCATCAAATAAATCACCTGCTAAAATAACAAAATTGACACGGTTTTTGATCGCAGTTTCTGTTATCTTTTTTAATGCCGTAAAGGTGCTTTCCCTTACTTTTGAATAAATGTTTGGAGGCAAATGCCTCAATCCGACCATAGGGGAGTCCAAATGTAAATCTGCTGCGTGAATAAATGTTATCTGTTTCATAAAAAATTCCTTTCACGTCTTTTCCTTCATTTTAGCACCTTCAAAAAGCGAATGCACGTTCCGATAAAAAAGAAATAAAAAAGGAGTCTTGCCATTAGCAAAAGCTCCTTATTACCATTATTCATTCTTTGTTAATTGCAAAGCTTTTTTAATATCTTTATAGGAATTTGATTTTCCATACATTAAAACTCCGCCTTTATAAACTCGGGCACCAAATATAGCCAGGATTATTATCGTTCCAATAAGTATGCCGATTCCTATTAAAGATTCCCAGACAGGAATGTTCAACATACCAACCCGTAAAAACATAATCATCGGTGTAAAGAATGGAATGTAAGAGGTAACCGTAATAAATGGTGAATCCGGCTTGTTTAGACCAAACATGGCAATCATAAATCCACCAACCACCAGCATCGTCATCGGTGTAATCATCTGCTGAACATCTTCAATCCTGCTGACTAATGATCCTAAAAATGCTGCAAGCGTTGCATAAAGAAAATACCCCAATATGAAGAAAATCACAGCATAGACTATGGTTCCCAGCGGAATACTGCTAAATCCAAAAGCATCAAAAAATCCACCTTTTAAGGATTCCATATTATGTTTAATCGATGAATAACCTACTGATAACAATACAGCAAGCTGCGTAAGACTTAATAGTCCAATTCCTAATATTTTTGCAAACATCTGTTTTATGGGTGAAACACTGGAAATTAATATTTCCATTACCCTGGATGACTTTTCTGTCGCTACTTCCATTGCTATCATATTTGCATACATAATTACAGCAAAATAAATGATAAATAGAAGCACGTATACAAGTCCCCGTGCTTGATTTAATTGTTCTTCAGTTTTCGCATTCTTCTCAAGCGCCATTTTTTCAAAAGAAACGGGTTCATAAAGCTTTTTCAGCTGTGCAGGCGTTAGATTAATCTGAGAAGCAGCAAGCATTGTTTTAATTTGCTGGAGTGAAGTTTGCAGATCAGAATATACACTTGAATCAGCAATACTCATTGCTTTATATTTAGCAACCGGGAGATTCTCCTCACTGAAACTTAATTGGATATACCCTTTATAGTCACCATTTTTAACTGCTTTTTCGGCATTCTGTTCACTTCCCTTAAATAGAGTGAGCTTCATTTCTTTATTCACTGTTCCAAGTTGTTTCTTAAGCGGCTCGTAAAGCCGGCCTGTTTCATCGAGAACGGCAACTTTGTCTTTTCCTCCGTTTTTATCAAAAATATCAATGATCCTATTAATGTTAGTAAAAGCTAACATGATTACTACAGTCAATAGAGTCGTAATAAGAAAGGATTTTGTTTTAAACTTGTTTAAATAGGTGTGGAATAATATAATCCGGAAACTATTCATATGAATTACCTACTTTCTCGATAAAAATATCATTTAAAGAAGGTTCCTCAAGGGCAAATTTACGGATAAAGCCTTTACTCACAATTTCATTAAGAATTTGTTCTGCCACTTTCTCGCCTTTAATCTGCAGGTGCATTCCCTCCATTGTTGTTTTGGTTTTTACTACTCCGGGATAATTCTTTAATGAATCTAAGGAAAAATCAGCATGGATCACAAGATTTTTTTTAGCAAATGTCCGTTTTATTTCTTTTAACGACCCGTGTACTACCGGCCTGCCTTTGTGCAATATACAAAGATGTTCACACATCTCCTCGACATGCTCCATCCGGTGACTCGAAAAAACAATGGTTGCTCCATTCTCTTTCAAGGATAAGACTGATTCCTTTAATAGTTCAACATTAACCGGGTCAAGTCCGCTAAATGGCTCATCAAGTATTAATAATTTTGGCTTATGTATGACCGCTGCAATAAATTGGATTTTCTGTTGGTTTCCTTTTGATAATTCTTCAACTTTCTTACTCTCATACTCCGGAATTTTAAATTGCTTCAGCCAAAATTTTAATTCTGATAACGCCTCGCTCTTTGGCATTCCTCTTAATCTTGCCAAATAAACGATTTGATCATTTACCTTTAATTTAGGGTACAAGCCTCTTTCCTCAGGAAGATAGCCGACCAAGTGGCTCGTTGAATAATCGATCGGACGTTCATCCCAGGTAATTTCCCCCCCGCTCGGGTCAAGCAGACCTAATATCATCCTGAATGTAGTCGTTTTTCCTGCGCCATTTGCCCCTAAAAAACCAAACATTTCTTTTTCGGGAATTACCAAGGACAAATCCTCAACCGCCGTATACTGTCCAAAACGCTTGGTGACATGCTCAAGCCTAAGAACCATTTCCATTCCTCCTTTAATTATTTAGTACGTCTCTTAAATATATTAGTTTCAATATTTTTTTTGCATAAATGAAGCAATTATGCAAAAATAATAGTAGCAATATTCAAAAAAAGAGGTGAATTAATAATGAAAAACTATAAATTAACCGCATTTGAGCCTAATGGTGAAAAGATTCTGGACGAAACAATTCAGGCTGATCATGATGATGCCGCTAAAGAATTAGCTGAGAAACTATTATCTGAAAAAAACTTAATAGATAAAACACATCGTTTTACGTCTCCAAGCGGCAAGCTGCTACTATTTCATTCTTAATTTGCTATTAAAAAACAAAGAAGCTATGCTTCTTTGTTTTTTTTATCTACCAATAAAGTTCGGTGACCTTTTCTCAAGAAATGCTCTAATTCCTTCATGATGGTCAATCGTTTCCCGCATTTTGCTTTGTCCGTATTTTTCTAATTCTAATATTTTTAGCAGCTGCGGCCGATTCTTTTCTGCTAATATCTTTTTTGTTTTTATCATTGCTTGGACAGGACGGCTTAACCAATCGGCAATTCTGGCATCGAGTGTTTCCTGAAGGAACCCGTCTGCTACTTCTTGGATCAAGCCTAATCGGAATGCTTCATTAGCATCCATCATTTTTCCATCCCAAATAACCTGCTTTGCCTTTGTCTCGCCTAACCTTTTCTCCAAAAAGAAATGCGCTCCCCCATCTGGAATTAAGCCTATTCCAATAAAATTCATGGCTAATTTGCTGGATTTGTCGGCAATGATATAATCGGTTGCCAGAGCTAAACTAAATCCCAAACCTGCTGCCGCACCTGAAACTGCGCTAATGGTCAGTTTCGGAATACTATAAATAGTCACGATCAGTTCACTAATGCAGTCCATAATCGGAAAAAAATCATCACTAGCGGTATTGGAAAGCATGGTTTTAATATCTCCACCTGCTGAAAAGGCTCTCCCTTTACCTTTTAACACTACAATATCAATCTCATCAGAATCGCTAATTTCTTTAAGCTTACACGCAAGACCCTTTATCAATTCTTGATCCATTGAGTTTAAAGCTTCCGGCCTATTCAGTTCCACAGTTGCAACTCTTCCGACTACTCTTAAATTCACTTTGTCAGTAACAAAATTTATCGACACCGAAAACGCCCCCTATAATTTTACTCAATACCATTATATATGGATATTAGGGGAATAAAAACCAATTTTCTTAATATAACGAATTTTCACTATAACAAAAAGGATTTACCGGCTTTTATATTATCTTAATATAGATCTATGATTAGATCTAAAAAGGCAAGAATTCTCCTGCCGGATTTAAGCAGGAAAATTCTTGCCTTTTTAAGAGAATAATTCGTCTAGAATTTTTATTTTATCTTCTGTATATGCTTTATAGCTATCATTATAAGTTTTCGGATCCTTTGGATTAGCAAAATGAGTGATTTTCCCTGTTTCAGGTTCGATAAACTTGCTTGCGGCACCACAGCCAAGCCCGATTATTGTTTGTTGTTCTTCCATAATCATAATGTTGTAAATGCTTTCTTGATTAGGAACTGCGTAACCGACATTTTCAAGATTGCCAAGAATGTTCTTTTGTCGGTATAAGTAATACGGTACATACCCATGTTCTTTTGTCCACTCTTGTGCAAGCTCCATCATTTTTTCAACTTCGTCGCGTTCAGCAACCTTGTACTTTTCTTTATTCTTTGTCATTTCTGAAGCCCGTTTGAACGATAAAGTATGGACAGTTAGGGATTCCGGCATAAGCTTTTCTGTTTCCGCCAGAGAATGCGTAAATTCCGGTATACCTTCACCCGGCAAGCCGATAATTAAATCCATATTGATATTATTCATCCCCATTTCACGGGCCAAATGATATTTATCTATGGTTTCATCAACTGTATGGTGCCGGCCAATTGCTTTTAATGTTTCTTGCGTATAGGATTGCGGATTAATACTAATCCTGTCAATATTCCATTTTTTCAACACGTCTAATTTCTCCGGCGTAATAGTATCGGGGCGACCCGCTTCAACGGTGATTTCACGAATATTCCGAACGTCGGGAAATGATGTATACATCTCTTCATAAAGCATATCCATTTCACCTGCTGTAATACTTGTTGGTGTACCGCCGCCAAAGTAAACAGTAGTAATCTTTACTCCCTTTTCTTTCAACCACTCACCAATTTTTCTCATTTCAAAATGAAGTCCGCCTAAAAATGAATCCACAGAACCTTGACGTCCATTAATGGCATAAGCCGGGAAGGTACAGTAGGCGCACTTAGTTGGGCAAAAAGGTATTCCAATATAAATACTTACTTCTTTTTGAAGCGAATATAAATCAGGAACAACCGTAAGCTGACGCTCAACAATTTGCTGCATCAACTCTATTTTTTCGTCTGTAATTAAGTAGTCATCCTTTAATTGCTGATGGGCAAGTTTTAAAGAAATACCTTCCTGTACTTTACGATGAAGCAGTTTAGTAGGTCTGACTCCTGTTAAAATACCCCATTTTTGTACTATCCCTGTCCATTCCTGTAAAACAGTTAGATAAACATGGGCTACTGCATTTTTTACTTGCTTAAATCGTTCTTTTTCCGAATCATATGGTAACATCTCTTTTTGGTAATTTGATATAAAGACTTTTCCAATTCGGTCCTTCAACTTTGCTGAAACAGATATATTTTCCTTCTCTTCAAAGGTAAAAAGGATCTGTACATCACTTTCCTCCATTTTGGCAAGCGAAATCTGCGATTCTTCAAAAAATAAATTGGCAATCAACTGAAGAGGCCGTTTAAATCTTTCATCCTCTAACCCTTTAATAGAAATTCTCAAACGTATCACCTTTCAAAAGTAAACTCCCTTAAGTGTACAAAAACGTTAATTCAAGGTCAATACAGTGGAAATACATTACATTTAAAAAAGATATCATAGGCTTCTACCCATGATATCTACAAGTTTCATTTCTTTATAATATTCATTTTTCGTAAAAACTCAATCGGCTGCTGCTTTCTGAAATGTTCTTTTACCATATAAGCAACGCCATTCTCATTTTCAGATCGGGTAATCCAATCCGCTGCTCTTTTGACTTCGAAGCTGGCATTCCACATTGCAACCCCCAGCCCTACTGCTTCTATCACTGGAATATCGTCCAACCCATCACCAATTACCACCATTTCTTTTCTGTTGATTCCAAGTTGGTTCCCAAGGTAAGTTAGTCCGTTAAGCTTTGAAACACCGGCAGGTACGATATCCAATCGTAATCGATCCAACTCAATTATCTCAATCTCCCCATACATCTTACCTAGAGCTTTCTTAGCATCCTCAAGGTCTTTTTTCTCTTCAAAATATACTTCAATTTTCGGCGGGGTAACAGGCTGGTCATGTAAATATTCACTAAGAGTCGGAACAAATTGCTGGGAATAAAAAACAGGATCTCCCGAAGTAAAGACAGTTTTTGCCAACAAATTAGACCCCGGCTTAAACTTATTCGCTAACGAAAAGTTCTCATGAACGAGACGAATTTGACATGGCAGTGCTTCTAAAAATCGGACCGTATCATAGGTAATATCCTCGGCAATTCGTTTCACATAAATTGGTTTCTCTTGAGCACTTGAGATAAAAGCTCCTTGATGGGTAATTATTGGTGCTTTTATTTTTAAAGCCCTAGCCACCTTTTTGGCTGAGGGAAAACTTCTTGAGGTAATAAGCGTAATAAAAATCCCTTTTTGCCCCACGTATTCAATAGCTTCCTTTGTTGACTTATGGATCTTACCATTTGATTGAAGCAGCGTTCCATCAATATTTAACGCAAGCAAGCGATAAATCATTATGTTGCCCCCTGTTCTTGGTGAAATTACCCTTATATTACTTTTATGATTTTTCACCCATTTGTAGAACCGGAATAAGAAAAGCGCAAGAGCCCCGTTTAGCGCACGACATGACTGGAGCGCTTCGACTGAGATAAAGAAAACACGGAGAGCGGAGCGATCCGATGTTGACTTATCGTAGGGAGAAGAGCGAAGTACACTAGCCCCTAGGCGCTGCAGCTAGACAATACTCAAGGATCAATAGGATTCTCTTTTATAAATAAAAAATGCCTCCGGTCCATTCGACCGAAAGCAATCTTTATGTTACATTTTTCCGTAAAGCTCTTCCAAAGGTTTCATAATTAACTGATTTAATTCTCCGATAATCATACTCATTCGCTGTTCTGCTTGCATAAGACGGGAAATTTTTTCATTCTTCTGAACAATTTCCACAGTACTTTGAGCCTGCTGAACCTCTGCCGGGGTAATTTCTTGACCCATCATTTGCTTTTGCTGCAAGTTCATTTGTATTTGGCGAAATTGATCAAACATTTTTTTGGCTGTAGGATCAGCGTTTACTTCATTATACATTTGCTTTAATTGTGTATACTCATCACTTTGACGGATCGCTTTTTCTAATGCATAAGCGGTATCATATAAATTAATTGCCATCAAGTCCACTCCTTTTTTAGATAAACAATTCTTAACCACTATAACAAACTATGCGCCTAATTGCGAGAATGTTCACTAAACCTTAATTGGCAGATTGCTTGCTTATAAGTGAATTTTCATTTTTCCCTTTCCATTTCACATAAAAATCACCATCCATATTGCTCTCACATACGATACTATATCAGCTTATGCCCATATATAGAACAATCATTGATAGCAAATGAGGAGTGAATATGTCCGTTTCTTTAACAACCATAACGATTGTTCCTAGAAAACCAGATAATAGAAACGACTCTCTAATACAAATGTCCAATCAATTAATTGAGCAATTTCAGTTAGAAATAGACAGGGATATAAAAATATCTATAGGTAAAAAAAGCATTCAACTCCAGGTACAAACAGTAGAAATGGTCAACGGAGAAATCCATTTTCCTGAGAATATATTAAAAGAGTTTTGTCTCCCTATTCAAACATATAAGTTTCAAGCGAGCTTTAGTCCTGAAAATCAAACACTTTATCTTGGTCCGGTTATTGGCTTATTAACGGACTTTCATACAAATGAAAAAGAAGAACCGCACTTCCGTTCTGTCCATAGCTTTTGCTGCGAGCTTCATCAAGGAATTTCCGATAAAGGAGGTTTCTTCTATGTATTTGCTTATCATGAATTTTCGATCCAGGGATATTATTTTAAAAATGGAAAGTGGATTCCCGCAGTGGTTCCTCTGCCGGATGTAGTTTACAATCGTATCCACTCACGAAGACTTGAACAGAATAATCAGTTTAAAAACTTTCGTAAAAAACTGGATCAATCAAAAATTCCAATTTTTAATAACCGATTTTTGTCCAAATGGGAAGTGTATGAACAATTAATCCAAGAAGATTACCCACTTTCATTTATTCCTGAGACGAGACTCTTTTCTGAGGAAAACCTATATGAAGTTGCTCAAAAATATAAGACAGTTTTTATTAAGCCGGTTCACGGAAGTCAAGGAAGAAACATTTTTAAAATAGTAAAGGAAGATGATCTTCACTATACCTATCAAACCACATTTAAAACCAAAACAGGTCAGGTTGAAAAGCACTATTCCTTAAAGGAAATTTATCTGCAAATACATCCTTTCATTAAAAATAGCATTTATATTATTCAACAAGGTATTCCATTGGTTACAGCAGAAATGTGTGCAATGGATTTTAGAGTGTTATGTCACAAAAATCAATTCAATCTGTGGGAAGTTACATCAATTGTAGCACGAATTTCAGCAGAGCAGGAATTCGTGTCCAATATTGCAAGAGGAGGGAAATTACTTAAGCCCTTGCATGTATTATCCACCTATATGAATAAAAAGAAAGCGTTAGAGGTTCTTGCAGGAATGAAGGAACTGTCAATCAAAACGGCTTCCATCATAAGCAAGCATTCACCCGGAATTACAGGGGAACTTGGAATTGATATTGGGGTTGATCAAGATGGAAAGCTTTGGCTTATTGAAGTAAACTCGAAACCCTCCAAGAACTTCGAGGAGGGACTCGGAAAAATACGGCCTTCTGCAAAGGCCATTATCGAATTTTGCACAGCACTGACATTTAATTAAGATAAGCGCGAGCGTCCGTTTAGCGATGTACATTCGTCTCCGGGTACCGTAGCCAGACAGTAATCAAAGTTTAAAAAGGAGGAATTATAATTGATTACATTTGGAATTATGACTTTACGTATAGATAGCGAAAGCTCCTATATTGATGAAATTGCCAAGTTGGCACAATCCTGCGGGATGGAATGTTTTCACTTCATTCCCTCCCGGATAGATCCACATTCACTTCAAGTGAAAGGGAAAAGATTTGACCCGATAGGGCTTCGATGGGTCGATGGTGAATTCACAATTCCCGGTATCATTTATGACCGTTGCTTTTATGGTGATGATGAACATTCAAAACAATGTATCCCTATTGTCTCATGGCTCAAAAGCAGAAATGATATAACTTTTTTAGGCTATGGTTTACCTAATAAACTCGAATTATATGATGCACTAAAGAATTCAATTTTAGCCGCCTACCTGCCACCATCACAGCCTGTATCTAATTGCGGTATCGTGCTAAAGGAATTAAAAACAAAAAATAAACTCATTTTAAAACCGATAAACGGCTCTCAAGGATACGGAATCTATTACGTTAAGAAAAATGAAAAAACGTATCATGTTAAAACAGAAAAACAGAAGAATATCATTTCACGTATTTTTCCAAATGAAGCAAAACTCATCCAATGGTTACAAACACTAATTAAGCAGCATAAGTATTTGCTTCAACCTTATCTTGAATTATCCAATGATGAATTACAGCCCTTTGATATTAGAATACTCCTTCAAAAAAATGAACAAGGATCCTGGGTAGAGCGCGGTAGAGGAATTCGAAAAGGAAATACCGGCGGACTCCTTTCGAATTTAAGTGCCGGTGGGTCAGTAATCGATTTTGCTTCCTGGTCTCAGATACTTTCATCAACAAAATATGATTATATTTGCAATGAATTGGAATACATTATTACTAATCTACCGAATTTACTAGAGAATAAATTTATGCCCTTATTCGAGCTTGGCGTTGATATTGGAATAGCGAAAAACGGCTCCATTTGGATTCTTGATGTGAATTCAAAGCCTGGTAGAAAGGTCTTATTGCATACTCAACCAGACATAATAGAAACGCTTTATCATGCCCCTCTTCTTTATGGGAAATACATTTCCCAGTCTGATATTAAAGAAAGGAAGCGTTATTATGAGAAAACGCTATCTCATTGAGGTTTCTCCAAATGACCAACAGGTTGTTTTTTGTCCTCCTACGATAATAAAAGAAAAATCATTAAAGCGAATTGCATTCGGTTCAAAATCAATCGAAGTCAACTTTCTCCCCCACCCGGAAAAAGATGATCGAATTGTCATTAGTAAAGGCATTCAAGATGCTATTCAATTTCCTAACTTTGATATCCCATTGCATTTATTTATCGAAAATCAAATACTCTTTATTGGACCGCTTGTTGGTATTTTTACAGCCGGATTCACCCCCTTTCCACTGCGCCCAATCGGCGAACGCTCTCTCTTTTTTTCAAAGCTGCTTTCTGTTAAAAAAACTGTAGGTGCCTTGCCTTTTGTTTTTGGTGAGCAGCATATTGATTGGGAAAAAGGTACGATAAATGGTTATTTTTATCATGACGACAACTGGAAAACAATTGAGATCCCATTTCCAAATGTTATTTATGACCGATTGCCTAATCGTAAAAGTGAAAGAAACCCGAAACTAAAAAAAGTGAGAGACCGCTTGCAAAATGATTATCTTATTCCTTGGTACAACCCGGGCTTTTTTAATAAACTCGATATTTACGAAAGACTTCAGCAGGATTCATCTGTGGCAGGCTATCTTCCGGAAACCTTTCCGTTTACCTCCTTTGCTTTAATTGAAACAATGCTTTCTAATTACGGGCACGTCTATGTGAAACCGAAAAACGGCAGCCTTGGTCTTGGCGTTCATCAAATAATATATGATAAAGTTCAAGACGAATATTACTGCCGATACCAAGATGAAGACTTCGTTAATCGGCTGCGAAAATTTCCAAGCCTTGAAGGCTTATTTAAATCAATTTTTGCTCATCAAAATCTCGAAAAAATGGTGATACAGCAAGGAATACATTTGCTCCGAAACAAGACTCGTGCCGTGGATTTCCGAATTCATACGAATAAAGATGATTTAGGAGATTGGCATGTAACGGCAATCGCCGCAAAAATAGCAGGGATTGGAAGTGTCACCACCCATTTGCGAAGCGGTGGTGATATTAAAACGCTTGAAGAAATTTTCCCTAAAGAACTAAGTGTTTTGTACACAGAAAAACTAACAACAGCAGCACTTCTTTTAAGCAAAGCTTTGGAACGAAATATAGAAGGGATTATTGGTGAGATAGGTTTTGATCTAGGTATCGACAAAAACGGAGATGTTTGGCTTTTTGAAGCAAATTCCAAACCGGGAAGGTCAATATTCAGCCATCCTGAGCTAAAAGACTTTGACTTATTAACCAGGAAATTATCGATTGCTTTTGCTGTTTTTCTTACAGAACAATCCCTCTTACATCCAGAGGAATTATACAAATGAAAATATACTATGACAGCAAATTTGAAAAATGGTATCAAACCGGTTTAGAAACAGGGATCACGATGGGGTCTGAAAAAAAGGTTATTGCTCAGGCGGCAGAAGCCGGAGATGAACACACAAACTTTGAAGTGCAGTTAAAGAATAACCATATTGGTCCAATCATCGGAATTTTGACCGTCCGTAAACCGAATGGTTCAATGGCAGGAAACGGTACCCTTTTTATAGAGCTGCAAAAGAAACTTATATCACATAATGGAATAAGCTTTATCTTTTCTCCAGAAGGGGTCGGTAATGAGTTTATTGATGGATTTACATTCCTGCCGGAGAAAAATTCGTGGATAAAGATCAAGTTCCCTTTTCCTGACCTTGTTTATAACCGGATTCCATTTCGAAAATCAGAACAAGATGTATATTGCCAAAAAATTTTTTCTATATTAAAAGAAAAAAATATCCCTTTTTTTAACCCGAGTTTTATTGATAAATATGACCTCTACTGTTTAATGAAAAAACACACTGTACTAAAGGATTATTTACCAAAAACAATCTTAGCTAATCAAAAAATAGAACTTTCTCAATTTTTAAGGAATCATAAAAGCATCTACTTAAAACCTGCTCAATCCGCTAAAGGAAAAGGGATATTCCGAATGAAATTAGGTAAAAATTTGCAGGTTAAACTCGAAGGAATAAATACAAGTGAAATTTATCAAACGTTTTATCATTTTTGGGAGAAGTGGGAAAAGGTTCTCCAAGAGATAAACTACTTAGCACAGGAAGAAATCAAATCAGCCCATTATGACGGAAATCGATTTGATTTTCGAATTTTAGCACATGCTGAAAATGAAGGCTATAGTGTAACCGGTGTCGGAATCAGGCAATCACAGGAGCAAGAGATAACGACACATATTCCGGCAGGCGGCCAGCTTCTTCCCTATCAGATTCTCCAAACTGAAGCACATGATCAGTTCATTAAAACCGTTGTCTTTCATACCGGAAAAGCTTTGTCTGAGCATTTTGGCTATTTTGGCGAATTCTCGATTGATGCCGGGGTTAGCCATTCAGGCCACTACTATATTTTTGAGGTGAATTCTAAACCAATGAGCTTTGATGAAAAGGAAATTGAAGAAAGAAAAATTGCCCGGCTATGCCGCCTCTTTTTGCAGTTATCAAATTTCTAAAACTAACAGAAAATTTCAATTTAAATCATTCCCTAAACAAGGTATTCTAAAAGTATACAAATAACATGTACGCTAAAGGGGATGTTCAAAATATTGCTGCACTTTCAGATTAAGCCATTATATTCTAATAAAAATATTCCCGGCTGGAATTTTTCTTTTTACTATAAAAAGAAAAGATTTTCCGGAATTTATCACCAAACCGGAAAAATTGAATGGACTGCAAATACTCCTGAACAAGAAGACATTGATGCGTTAACAAGCCAGATTCATGAGCTAATGCTTTATCATGTCTACGAATAATATTATTTTCTTAGAGAATAACTTCCTTGTTGCATGAAAAATTAACCTTTCCACAAACTAAATATAGAAAATGGGAAAGGGATTGATTGTCATGGAAGATAAAAAAGAAAATCTAACGAGTATTGGTTCAGTCTACGAGGGTAGAGACAGGGCTTATATGGATATTGATCGAATGATTAATGAAGGTATGTCAGGTGGAAGTGTTCATTCCCGTCATGATTCCGTCAATATTGAAGAAGCCCGTGATCTTGTTGAAGAAGAACCTCCATATGAATGTCCTTAAGGTAACTATTAATTCCCGGCTGAACCGTTAATCCTTATCCTCGGTTCAGCCTTTCTCATTTTTAAGTGTTATGGGATGTAAACCAACTGAAAATTGATATAATAGAAGCAAACTTCGAACTTTATTATAATAACGGGGAATTTAATGATGCTTAGAAAATTATTATCCATATATGAAAATTCAATTATGTTTCCAACGCAACCCGACAATTCCTATGAGCAATTTTATATCTTTTTTGATGAGTCTCAAAATGAATGGATTGGAATACCCAAAAAAGAAATTAGCGAGAGTGAACTAAACCTACTTAAAAGACTTTACGAATTAGTCGATTTTGATTTATCCTTCACATCGGGATCACAAAGCTGGTATGAATTTTTATATTTAAAGGGTTCTGTTCCCACCACTAATACTGAAGTCTATTTCCGAATGATTCAGTTCCATATTAATGGAAATGGGATTAACCAAAATGAAATTGAGTCTGCTTTAAAAGGCTTTTTTACAGATGAAGTAATCATCATTTGGGAAAATGGGAATAGAGGAGTAATTATTGAAGAGAAAAAGCTAATATCACTATCAGAAAAAGACTTATTCGCTTTGTCAGAAACAGTAGAAAGTGATTTTTTTATAAAAATCTCCTTTTACATCGGAAAGGTGTATCCACTTTCCCATAATCTCCCTACGTATTATTATCAAGAGAAAGAATACTTTAGCTTCGGGGAAAAAAATCTTGGACATACGATTATTTTTTCATTTGAGCGCGTTTTTCCCGCCTATTTGACTTATTATCTACAAGAGGAATTAAAACACAAGGTAAAACAGGAGCTTAATGAAGCGTTTTTGGATGATCCTGAAATGTTTTCAACCATTAAGGTTTTTCTTGAAAACAATTTAAATGCAAGTATGACAGCAAAAAAGTTATTCATTCATCGAAATACACTACAATATCGAATTGATAAATTTGTCGAGAAAACGGGTATTCAATTAAAGGATTTTTATGGAGCATTTACTGTTTTTTTAGCATGTATACTATTTGAGCAGGAAAAGAAGAAATAACAATATGCCTAAAAGTAATATTAAAACTTTGTGCAACATGTCTATATAGATTGTAAGCCTTTCCATGTAAACTGTACTTAACAATAAACAGGGAGGTTTTACAAATGGCTGAATTAAAATTAGATCATATTTATAAGATTTATGATAATAAAGTAACAGCAGTTCAAGACTTCAATCTACATATTGAGGATAAGGAATTTATCGTATTTGTTGGACCATCCGGATGTGGAAAATCAACAACATTACGTATGATTGCAGGACTTGAAGAAATCTCTAAAGGTGACTTTTTAATCGATGGGAAAAGAGTTAACGATGTAGCTCCTAAAGATCGTGATATTGCAATGGTTTTCCAAAACTATGCCCTATATCCACATATGACAGTTTATGATAACATGGCATTTGGCCTTAAACTTCGGAAATTTCCAAAAGATGAAATTGACCGCCGTGTACAGGAAGCAGCAAAAATTCTTGGTTTAGAAGCCTATTTAACCCGTAAACCAAAAGCACTTTCAGGCGGTCAGCGCCAACGTGTGGCATTAGGACGAGCGATTGTCCGTGACGCAAAAGTTTTCTTAATGGATGAACCTTTATCAAACCTGGATGCTAAGCTTCGTGTAGCAATGCGTGCAGAAATTGCCAAGCTCCATCGCCGTTTAGATACAACTACAATCTATGTTACACATGACCAAACAGAGGCAATGACTATGGCAACGCGCTTAGTTGTTATGAAAGATGGGGTTATTCAACAAGTTGGTTCACCGAAAGAAGTTTATGAAAAGCCGGAAAATGTTTTTGTTGGCGGCTTTATTGGTTCTCCTGCCATGAACTTCTTTAATGGTAAGCTCGAAGATGGTAAATTTGTTATCGGTAAAAATTCCATTTCTGTTCCGGAAGGTAAAATGAAATTCCTTCGTGAGCAGGGCTATGTTGGCAAGTCAATTATCCTAGGTGTGCGCCCGGAAGATATTCATGATGAACCTGTTTTCATCGAGGCTTCTGTTGGTACGAAAATTGCTGCTAAGATTGATGTTGCAGAGTTAACCGGTGCAGAATTAATGGTCTACTCAACACTTGGCGGCCAAGATTTCGTAGCCCGACTAGATTCACGTGCAAATGTAAAACCCGGGGATACCGTAGATTTAGCATTCGATTTAAATAAAGCACATTTCTTTGATATTGATACTGAATCAAGAATCCGTCCTTAAATTAAAAAATAAATAGTTAGAATGAGGCTGATACTGAAGTGTCAGTCTCATTCTATTATGAATATTACTTCTTCTTTTTGACACAAGGGACAACGGTATAAATGAGGGCACTTATGTCCGGAATTTGTTTCCGGATAGCCATCCTCCAATTTCATTAAGTCGATTTCCATATAGGGACTATAATCATCATAAAAGTCCATTAGTCTGCCACTCTCAATCATAGGATCCCCACAGTTAGTACATATTAAATATACTTCCCTAAGTCCATTACATACCGGGCATATCGGCATAGCTTTTCACCCTTTATATTTATTGTATAGTTTAGTTTGTGTTACTTTAGATGTCATATGTAATGGAATAAATTACCGGTTTCTTTTGCGAATAAGCCCTTCAATTTTAAACATAATAGAAAATACAATCAGCAATTATCCAAAAGGGTTATACCACAACAGGTAAATAGCCGATGCTGTTCTAGGAGTCCTACCGCAAAGAAGAAAATAGACAATCTCCAATTATTAATAATTTATCAAAGGTAACATTGATAATATGGGTTAGGCCAAGGTGGTAATGGTAATTCCATTATGGTTCAATTCCATACTGACCCCAAACTTATTAAGAGGAGTGTTATTCAACTATGGCTAGTAACAACAACTCTAATCAACTTTTAGTACCAGGCGTTCAACAAGCATTGGATCAAATGAAGTATGAAATTGCTTCAGAATTTGGTGTACAACTTGGTGGAGACACTACTTCACGTGCCAACGGCTCTGTCGGAGGAGAAATTACAAAACGTCTTGTTGCAATGGCAGAATCACAACTTGGCGGCGGCGGATTTTCTCGTTAATTTTTGAGACATCCCATTTTTACAAATAAATAATATGGCTTAGCCCCTTCCTTTTGGTAAGGGGCTTTTATTTAATTAAGGCTCTTTTCGGAAACTTTGTTGCTTTTGAAGCTTAATAAAGTTCATTTACTAAGTTTCTAGGCAATTTTTGCAAAGCTTCTAATTATACGGGTTGATACACTTATACGAAAAACAACAATCTATGCGAAAATAGCCTTAATTAAACCATGTTTTCAGGTTGGATCCATTCTTCGAACTGTTTTGGCGTTACATAACCTGTTTTTTCAGCAGCCTCTTTTAATGTTATATTTTCCTTAAAAGCAAGTTTTGCAATTTCAGCTGCTTTTTCATAACCAATATGAGGATTTAAGGCAGTTACCAACATCAATGAACGTTCCACATGCCCTTTTATTACTTCCTTGTTAGCTTCGATACCTTTCGCACAATGAGCATTAAATGAATCAATGCTTTCAGAAAGAAGCGTGACGGATTGGATTAGATTATAGATAATCACCGGTTTAAAAACATTTAACTCAAAATTTCCCTGGCTTGCTGCAAATCCTATAGTCGTGTCATTTCCAAAAACTTGGCATACAACCATTGTTAATGCTTCACTTTGTGTTGGATTCACCTTTCCAGGCATTATTGAGCTCCCCGGTTCATTAGCAGGTATATTGATCTCACCGATTCCGCTTCGCGGCCCGCTTGCAAGCCAGCGTACATCATTGGCAATTTTCATTAAATCTGCTGCCAATGCTTTTAATGATCCATGAACATATACGATTTCATCATGACTTGTTAGGGCATGAAATTTATTTTCAGAAGAGCGAAATGGATACCCTGTTAGCTTTTCTAGTTGTTGTGCCACTTTGTCTCCAAATTCAGGATGTGCATTAATTCCTGTTCCCACTGCAGTTCCTCCAATGGCTAGGTCTAATAGATTTTTAGCTGCATCACCAACCATTTTCTCTGCTTTTTCAAGCATTGTCCGCCATCCACTTATTTCCTGTCCTAAGGTTAAGGGAGTGGCATCCTGCAGGTGAGTCCTGCCAATTTTTACGATTCCCATAAATACCTTTTCCTTATCCAGTAGTGTCCTTTTTAGCTCTTGGATAGAAGGAATAAGGTGTTCAATTATTTTTATATATGCTGCAATATGCATTGCAGTTGGGAAGGTATCATTGGAGCTTTGAGACATATTCACATCATCATTGGGATGAACTCTTTCTCCACCTTCTCCAGTTTTTAACGCTTCGTTGGCCCGATTGGCAATGACCTCATTAACATTCATATTGGATTGCGTCCCGCTTCCCGTTTGCCATACCGCTAATGGAAAATGCCCGTCAAAATGCCCTTGAAGAATATCGTCACAAACTTTTTTTATTACTTCCATTTTTGTTTTAGATAATTTCCCCAATTGATGATTGACAATTGCTGCTGCCTTTTTGATAAAGGCTAACGCATAAACAACCTCTATCGGCATTTTCTCGGTCCCTATTTTGAAATTTTCCTTGCTCCTTTGTGTCTGTGCACCCCAATATTTATCTGCCGGTACCTTGACCTCACCAAGGGTGTCCTTTTCAATTCTATAATTCACTAACTAGCCCACCTTCCAATTTTGCTTTACTCCAATATATATTCCCATTTAACCTATATTTAACTAATGATTATACGGCCATTAGCTAAAACTACGTTTTTATACAAAAAAAACTGCAAACATTTGTCTGCAGTTTATGCTTTAGCAATCATATATCCAATATAATAAGAAAGGATTAAAAAACTTCCGATTGTAAGAACGACTGAATACTCTGCCATTTTTCTCTCACCCCAATTATTATTTGATGCTTAAACATTTTTAAATTATCATAGTAAGGGCTCTAATTCTGTGATGAATATAACACTTTAGTGACAAGGAAGTGGATTTTTTGTGAACATTTGCCTTTTTGGTGCAACTGGAAGAGTGGGTTCAGTTATTCTAGAAAATATATTGGCTAATCACCATTCAGTCAAAGCCCTGGTAAGGGATTCAAGTAAGCTTAACCGATCGGAGCCGGGAGTAACAATTATCAACGGTAATATCTTAAATGAATCTAATCTGGCAGCGACCATGACTGGCACGGATATAGTGATAAGTGCATTAAATACCGATGGAACAACAACCCTCTCTGAATCAATGCCATTGATAATAAGACATATGAAAATGCAAGGTATTAAAAGAATCATTACAATTGGGACTGCCGGAATCCTGCAAGCACGATCCGAACCGCATTTATATCGCTTTCAATCATCTGAATCCAGACGAAAAAGCACTCGAGATGCCGAAGAACATTTATTCGCATATTTAATATTAAAAAATTCCGGACTTGATTGGACCATTGTGTGTCCAACGTACCTGCCAGTGGGCGAAAGAATAGGAATCTACCGATACTGCAAGGACGTCCTTCCGGAAAATCCCACCTCGATCTCCATTTTTGATACAGGGGACTTCGCCTATCAACAGCTTTTTTCCGATGAATTTATCGGCACACGAGTAGGGTTAACATATTAAAGGGACAAACCATTTTGGTTTGTCCCTTTACCTATTTTCAGAATTATTCCACCCTAACTGCAGTACCATAGGCGATAATCTCTGAAGCACCTTGCATGACCGAGCACGTTTCTAATCTCATTGCTATTATCGCATTCGCTCCTAATTCAACTGCTTCATCTTTCATTCTGTCTATTGCCTTCTGTCGGGCTTCATTTAACATATCGGTATATTCTTTTATTTCACCGCCTACGATGGTCTTTAACCCCGCCATTAAATCCTTACCTATATGTTTCGATTGTACCGTACTTCCTTTCACCAAGCCTAATAGTTCCTTAATATCCTTTCCCGGCAAATAATCAGTCGTTACGATCATCATAGAAATGCACCTCGTTTCCTAAATATCTCTTTAAATAGTTAGACGTCCCAAAACGGATTTCGTTTCGTTCATTGTTTGTCTTCGTTATTCTTTCAATCATACATGGATAATAAAATATTTATACATATGAAAAAGACAAGGATTGCTCCATGCCTTTCAGTCAAGAAATAATGCTGTGCATCTGTCCCTTTTTCAAAATAAAAAAAGACGGAATGCCGCCTTTTTCCTCTTTTCATTATTTATTATTTTTTGTCAATTCTTTAAAACGCAACTTCGAAAGCTTTTCATCAAAACTACTAAAGATTCGGTAATGCTTTTCATCTAATATCCGAAAATGTTTGCTTAGGATATTTTGCTGCAGAATAAAACCATTTTTATTTGAAATGGCCCGCCACCATAGCCGTCCTCCAAGAGTTTTGCTTTTACGGAAATCAATTCCTTCCCGGGCTACGGTTTCCAAAACTTCAAGCGGTTCGCTACCAAATAAAAATTGGACGGTTTCTGTTTCCCTAAAAAGAGCACATATTGATACTGCAGTAGACCAGTTGGCTAGAACTCTTCCTTTCTCAATTTGCACAAGCGTTTTCTTTGAGACACCAATGATTTCAGCCATTTTATCTTGAGTATAACCCGCTTCAGTCCGTATCAGACGAAGCTTTTCAGAAATCTTTACGATAATTTCATCCCTGGTCACTTATAGCCCTTCCTTCAATCTGGTCTAGTGTAATTTTACACAAGTTTCCCCATTTTTAAAAGCAATTTACCTCTATCAAGAAAAATTTATAAAGAAAACTCGCCGATTGGCGAGCCCCTAAGGGCGAAGACAGAGGCGTAGTTGAACTTATGCGAAATAGGAAAGTATAAACTTATGAAAGTTTATACTTTCCTATTAGCTCAAAAAACTACTATCTTTATCAGATAGCAGTTTTTATTAAATCTATTTGACCTGTGGAGGGATACTGCAACCGCTAGAACATGATTTTTTCAGATCACATGCGGCACATTTACCTTTTTTCGACTTATTTATAAATTTCACTAAGGCCCAAGCGGCGTAACCAAAAATAGCAACGCCGATCATAATACTGGCAATCATGTGTTCCACCTCTTTTTTTTATTGGCTCTGTAAAACTTGCCTGTTGATTTCCGCTCCAATCAATATAGTGAGCAAAATCAACAATAAGCTTTAACATAGCCTTTATATTAAATAAGACCGAACAGCTTACCGCCTTGATAAATTACTAAACTCAGGATATATGCAATTGTAAGTGCATAAACAATAGAAAATGCTGTCCATTTCTTAGAGCCTGTTTCTTTAAAAATCGTTGCTACTGTTGCCAAACACGGTATATACAATAGAATAAAAACCATAAAGCTGAATGCAGCAAGCGGAGTATAATAATTTGACAATAGCCCTTGCAAGCTGGCATCATTTGGAGCAAAATAGATAATATTCATCGTGGAAATAATTGCTTCTTTCGCTAAGAATCCAGTGATTAACGAAGCAGAAGCTTGCCATGTACCAAATCCAATTGGTTTAAAAATTGGCGCTAGAATATTTCCGATTGCTGCTAAATAACTATGGTCCATGTCCACCTTTAGCCCATGTGGACCTGCATAAGATAAAAGCCAGATAAAGACAGAACCTGCAAAAATAAACGTGCCGGCTTTTCGTACAAATCCCTTCCCTTTATCCCAGGTACTTCTCCATAGCGACTGAAACTGAGGGAGCCGATAAGGCGGAAGCTCGATAACAAATAATGATGTTTCAGATTTTAATAAGGTAGTAGAAAAAATCTTTGCCAGTATCAATGCCACAACAATACCAAGAACATAAAGGCTAAGTACAATAAATGCTTTATGACCTGCAAAAAATCCTCCTACAAATAACGCATATACAGGCAAGCGTGCTGAACAAGACATTAACGGTGTTAACAGGATGGTTAATAGCCTTTCACGCGGTGTTTCAATTGTTCTCGCAGCCATGATACCGGGCACATTACAGCCAAACCCGATCATCATTGGAATAAATGCTTTACCGTTTAATCCCACCGATTCCATAATCCGATCCATTACCAGTGCAACACGGGCCATGTATCCGGAATCTTCTAGTAAGGAAATAAAAAAGAATAAAATAAAAATCTGCGGCACAAACACGAGAACCCCGCCAACTCCGGCCACTAATCCTTGAAGAATTAAGTCTTGAATGAAAACGGAAGCATGGACTAAACTTAGAATTTTTTCGATTATTCCTGTGATCGGCCCGGATATCAATGAATCTAAGGCATCAGATAATGGAGTTCCGAGCCAATCAAATGTCAACATAAACATGCAGTACATTAGCAGCAAGAAAATTGGCATCCCTAAATAACGATTGGTCACGATCCCATCAATTTTTTCTGATAAAGGAACATTTGCATCTTTTTTTGTGATGGCTTCTGAAAGAATTTTTTCAATAACTTCTTTTCTTTTTAAATAGATGAAATTTGATAGTAACTTTACTTCATACTTAAGGGTCAGCTTTGCTTGTAAATTTGAAAAAATTGCTTCCAACTTTTGAGGATCTACAATTTTGGATAAATATTTTTCTACGTATTCATTTCCTTCAAACCACTGAAGGGCAAGCCATCTTGGAGAATGTTCAGTTGCCCCGTTAATCTCTCCGGTTAGTGCAGTAATTGCCTCCTCGATTTCTTTCCCATAATAAACAAGTTCTTTTTGTTTTGATTGGATCGATTCCGTTGATATAGCCTCTACCAGTTTATCGCATCCCTTGCCGTTTCTGGCAACAACAGGAACAACAGGAACTCCAAGTATATCGGACAGCTTGTGTACGTCGATATGGATCCCACGATTTTTTGCTACATCAATCATATTCAAGCCAATAAGTGCAGGTTTATCATATTCAAGCAATTGGAGTGTTAGATGTAAATTACGTTCCAATTGTGATGCATCCAATATATTTAATAATCGATCAACTGAATCGTTTAAAAAGAAGGAAGTAACGACCCCTTCGTCCTTTGATAAAGGGTTTAGTGTATAAACACCAGGCAAATCAATTAATCTGCCAATATTATTCTTAAAAGCCCCTACCTTCTTTTCAACGGTGACGCCGCTCCAGTTACCTACATACTCATAGGATCCTGTAAGATTATTAAACAATGAAGTTTTCCCGGTATTAGGGTTTCCAATAAGAGCGATTTCCATTATATTTTCTCCACCTCGATTTGATCTGCTTCTTTACGGCGTATTCCGACACACTGACCGCAAGACTCAATCATAATGGGGCCGCCAAATGGCATTACACATTTTACACAAACTTCCGAACCTTCGGTAATTCCTAAGTCAAGCAGACGTCTTTGGACAAGGTGACCAACATGAGAAATGTCTTTAATTTTCCCCTTATCCCCTGCTTTTAACAAACCAAACATGTATATCACCCTTTATTTATGTTAATTGAGAATGATTATCTTTCTTCATAAAAGTATTTTAACATTAAATACACGCATTCCGCACATAATATTTGTGACAAAAGTTCGAAAATACTTCATTTTTCTCCTATATTGTGTAAATAAACGAAAAAGTTTGGACCTGTTTTGTATTAACCGATAAAATGGTAATTAGAGAATATAAATCGTTGTATATCTTTTGCCAAATAATAGAAAAGTAATTTTTTAGAAAAATAATAAAGGATTTTTTCCGGATTTCAGCGAATTATCTTGGATAGGAGTTTTCTAATAACATAGGGGGAAAACGGCATGTTTACGGAAAATCAAACAGATTTAATTGCTTTCTTTGAAAAGAATAAAGAAAGCTTAATAGTGGAATGGGAACAATTAATTATTATTGCAAACGGAGACCCTTATAAAGAAAAAATACGTGATAATGGAGAAGCTCTTTTTAACGTCCTCCTTAATATGCATATGATTACGGAACAAGAGCTTTTAGACATAATACAAAGGCTGGCAGTTGAAATATCAGAAGAAAGAGTAATCGCCGACATTAACATGGGGGATTTTGTATATAATGTCAATCTTGGCAGGACAGTTTTATATAGCTATTTAGGTAAAACAGGTCTTGAGTGGAAAGAGTTACAAGAATCAATAAACAAAATAAATTTTTGTTTTGATAAATTTCTTTTCTATGCTGTTTCACATTTTACAGAAGCAAAAAATAAAATTATCGAAGAAAAAACAATGGTCATTGACTCTACCCATCAGGACAGGCTGACTCTTCTTGGACAAATGACTTCTAGTTTTATTCATGAGTTTAGAAACCCGCTTACCTCTATTCAAGGGTTTATCCAATTACTAAAAGCTGATTATCCAAATATGAGATATTTAGATATCATTTCCAGTGAGCTGGACCAGCTTAATTTCCGAATTTCTCAATTCTTGCTTTTATCAAAAAAAGAGTTAATTGGGAAAGAGAAGGATAATTTTAAGCTAAACAAGCTTATTGATGAGGTTTTAAATTTCCTTTATCCAAGCATTCTGGACGGTAAAGTAAAAATTATAAAAGAATTGATTGAAGATATAACACTAAATGGATATGCCGATGAAATTAGGCAGGTCTTTATTAATATTATCTTTAATGCGATTGACGTTCTAAACCATGATCGAAACCCCAATCCAACGGTTGAAATTATTAGTTGGCTTGAATATGATCAGCAAATCAAAATTACTATTTCCAACAATGGACCTATGATACCGGCAGAATTACGAAAAACTATTTTTGAGCCTTTCTTTACGACGAAAAAACTTGGTACGGGGCTTGGCCTGTTTGTCTGTAAAGAAATTATTGAAAAGCATAAAGGTGAATTATCCTGCCACTCCACTCCGGAAAAAACAACGTTCTCAATCACATTGCCGCTTCCCTCCAGTTCGGTGATTGATGCTATTTAAATTTATATGTGCATAAGAGGCTGGCTCATACGAGTTAGCCTTATTTTTATAATTTCTCCCTTTAAACCTTCCTAAACAATGGAGCATATGATGTACTAAAAATTACATTTTATCAGGAGAATTGTCCAATGTTTACATTAAAGGTTGATAAGGAAATTGAGTTACAATTGTTTCAGCTTCAACATTCAGTTAAGCTTTTTCAGCTTATTGAGTCAAACCGTGACCATTTGCGTGAATGGCTGCCATGGATCGATAATATGACCTCACCATTTCATTTTGAGTCTATTATTCCTTTGTGGTTAACACAATTTGCGGAAAATAATGGATTTAACGTTGGAATCCTTTATAATGGGGAACTCGTTGGTTCCATCGGCTTACACCAAATGGATTGGCATAATAGTACAACCAGCATAGGCTACTATCTTGCAAAAAATGCAGAAGGTCGTGGAATTATGACACGGTCTGTTCAGGCTTTGTTAAACTATGCATTTTTTCAATTAGGCTTAAATCGAGTCGAAATCCGCTGCGGTGAAAAAAATAAAAAAAGCCGGGCCATTCCTGAGAGACTAGGCTTTGTTAGAGAAGGGAAAATAAGGGAGGGCGAACAGCTACATGGTCGTTTTCATGATCTTATTGTCTACAGCATGCTCGTGCGTGACTGGAACGGAGCCGCAGCCCACTGAACATTTGTCTATTATTTGAAGCTCTTAGCTGCCTAAAAGGCAGCTTTTTTTAAATTTTCTTTTCACTATTTGCTCACAAATACTTTTTTTGAAATAATATTAGGTAATGTTATTGGTAAACGGTAAAGTAGAAAGTGTAACTAGAGGATATAATGAAAGCAAAGAGATTTTTTAAGTGAGGTGGAGCCTTACCCTGTAAGGTGTTAAATGATTGGGATGAATATAGCTTTAATTGCTATTCTAATTGCTTTTACAGCATTTTTTGTATCATCAGAATTTGCAATGATAAAGGTCAGAACAACGCGGATTAATCAATTACTGTCAGAAGGCAATGAAAAAGCAGAAGCAGCAAAAAAGGTTTTATCTAACTTAGATGGGTATTTATCGGCAACACAGGTAGGGATCACGATAACATCTTTAATATTAGGCTGGCTGGGTGAACCCACGATTAGAAAGCTATTAGAGCCTATTTTTGATGGGATTCAATTACCTTCGTCGCTAAAACAGATCCTCTCCTTTATCGCAGCCTTTTTAATTATTACTTTTTTCAATGTTGTTATTGGGGAATTATCACCAAAAACCTTTGCGATTCAAAAAGCTGAGGAAATCATGTTGCTATTTGCTCCTGCTCTTATTTTGTTTTATAGGGTGATGTATCCATTTATTTGGGCTTTAAATCGGTCAGCACGCTATGTAACAGGTCTGTTTGGCATAAAACCTGCTTCAGAACATGATATTGTTCTTTCCGAGGAAGAACTTCGGATGATTCTTTCCCAAAGCTATGAGAGTGGGGAAATAAATCAATCAGAATATCGCTATGTAAATAAAATTTTTGAATTTGATAATCGCATTGCCAAGGAAATCATGGTACCCAGGACTGAGCTTGTCACTCTTTCAAAAGATTCAACATTAGACGAGATTATCGAAGTCGTAAAGGAGGAAAAATATACACGTTACCCGGTTATTGATGGCGACAAAGACAATATTTATGGGATTGTTAATATTAAAGAGATTCTTACAGATTGTATTCAAGAAAAATGTGGTGGAAGTCAGCCATTAATGCCTTATTTAAAACCTGTGATCCATGTGATTGAAACTATTCCGATCCAGGAACTATTGGTTAAACTGCAAAAGAGCCAATCCCACATGGCCGTATTATCCGATGAGTATGGCGGTACAGCAGGTATCGTTACGGTTGAAGATATTCTCGAAGAAATTGTTGGCGAAATCCGTGATGAATTTGACATTGATGAACTTCCTCTTATACAGAAAAAGGGCGAAGGCCATTTTATATTAGATGGAAAAGTACTCATTAGCGAAGTAAATGATCTTTTAGGCATCACGCTTGAAGAGGAAGATGTGGACACCATCGGCGGTTGGTTTTTAACACAAAAATTTGATGTCCATAAAGGAGATGCAATTGTAAAGGATGGATTTCAGTTCCAAATAACTGAAAATGAAGGCCATCATATTGTTTTTATGGAAGTAAAAAAATTATCAACGTCTCCCGAATAGGTTGGCGTTATTTTTTTATTTATTTTTTAGAATATTTCGATTATAACATTCATATAAAGTATCATTTTTCCATAAAATGTTGATATCAACTAGTTTACTAACCGAAACGTTTGACTGTACGGTTTAAATTCATTATAATTATTGTTAATTTTAAATTACCCGAGGTGATACGATGGGGCTGTCTATCGAATTGGTGAAATAGCAGAAATAGCCATGGTTTCTAAACGAACAATTGACTATTATACGTCTATTGGGTTACTCCGGGCAGAACGTTCTAAATCCAATTACCGCATTTATTCGGATGAATCGATTAGCGATTTAAAGTTTATCGAAGAATGTAAAAGTCTGCACTATCCATTAGACGAGATTAGAAGAAAGCTAGAGATGAGAAAAACTAAAAAACTCCGGGATTCAGAAGTGGAAAAACACGTTAAGGCAGTCACGCAGCAAATGAAACAGCTGCAAAATGAATTATGTGTCCTTCAACCCTTGTTGGAAAAGTTAGACCAGCAGCAAAAGGAAGAGCTTTCAAATACTTTTAATATACAGGGGAATGCTTTAGTGAAATCACTTTTAAATTTAACGAGTTAATTTCTGTATTATACTGGGAGGTGACTCCTTACTCGTGTAAAAACGAGATAAGGGAACTTATTTGGACATATTTAACTTGGTTATTATAGCCATTTTAATTGCTTTAACAGCTTTTTTTGTCGCTTCAGAATTTGCAATCGTAAAGATTCGAAGTTCAAGAATCGATCAATTAATTGAAGAAGGAAATTCAAGTGCTATTTCTGCAAAAAAAGTAATTTCGAATCTGGACGAATATCTATCTGCCTGTCAGTTAGGTATTACAATTACGGCTCTTGGTTTAGGTTGGCTGGGGGAATCGACAATTGAGGGAATGCTTCGTCCTCTTTTACTTGCTATAAACGTCCCTGAAAGCGTCACACATATATTAGCGATTGGTACTGCATTTGCAGCCATTACCTTTTTACATGTTGTGGTCGGAGAGCTTGCACCTAAAACACTTGCCATCCAGAAAGCTGAAATGATTACCCTGGTTATGTCACGTCCGCTGATCATTTTTTATAAGATGATGTATCCTATTATATGGATATTGAATGGTTCAGCACGTATTACAGCCAGCATTTTTGGGCTAAAGCCTGTTTCAGAAAACGAGATTGCCCATACGGAGGAAGAACTTCGAATTATCCTTTCTGAAAGCTATAAAAGTGGTGAAATTAACCAATCTGAGTTTAAGTATGTAAATAAAATTTTTGAATTTGATAATCGTATTGCAAAAGAGATTATGGTCCCAAGAACGGAAATTGTTTCATTGTCAAAAGATGATACATTAGAAACCTTTTTACAGGTATTGCGAGAAGAAAAATTCACAAGGTATCCAATTATTGATGGTGACAAAGACCATATTATTGGGCTCGTTAATATAAAGGAAATGGTGACTGATTTAATTGGGAATGAAAAACTATCGTCTCAAACATTAGAAAACTATACTCGTCCAATTATAAGAGTAATAGAAACGATTCCTATCCATGATTTATTAGTAAAAATGCAAAAAGACCGTATGCATATGGCAATCTTAATGGATGAATATGGCGGGACTTCCGGTCTTGTTACGGTTGAAGATATCTTAGAAGAAATTGTTGGCGAGATCCGCGATGAATTCGATATGGATGAAATTCCAATGATCCGTAAAATTAAGGATAACCACTATATTATTGACTCAAAGGTTTTAGTTTCAGAGGTCAATGACTTATTGGGTGTTACAATTGATGATGAAGATGTTGATACGATTGGCGGCTGGATCTTAACTGAAAATTACGAAGCAAAAGAAGGCGATGTCGTTCTTCACGATTCATATACATTTAAAATCCTTGATATGGAAGAGCATCATATAAAATATATCGAAGTCATGAAAAAGGCCAGTGATGGGGAAGCAAACATTCAAAAAATTGCTTTATCCAAATCGGAAGTATTATCTCAATAATTTTTAATGAAAAACAGTTCACAATCATTTTGTGTTCTGTTTTTTTTATTTTGTACATTTGACCAATCAACTAGTCCCACTTATGCATATCCTACTCAAAAGGAGGGATTGAAAAATGAAGAGTTTAGCATTTTTATTTTTAGCTTGTATTTTAGCTGGCTTTGCCTTAGTTAATTTACCAGCAATTTCTTTTTTATCAGGCTTATTTCCATTTTTCCATATCGTCGGAGCACTTGCAGTCTTAGTATTCTCTTTTGCACTGATTTATGAAGGTTTAAAGGCATTTTTCTCAAAATAATAACCATATAGATTCTATAAAGAAAAAAACAGATCAATCCTAAGGTAGAATTGGTCTGTTTTTTTATTGGTAATACTATTTTGTTTTTAAAATGATGATTTCCTCTTCCGCTTTTGCCAATTTAACAAGGTGGGAATCAAGGCGGCGGTTAATATGTTGAATTTCTTTATCGTTCTCTTGGTTACCCTCCAAGCCTTTTAATAGTGTACTTTGTACATCTTCAATACGCTGAAGGGAATCCTTGATATCGGATAGATCGATTTGGTTAACAGCAACCCGGTGCTCAATACTATCAACCTTTTCTAATCTTGAGAGTCTTTGTTCAATATTTTCTAATGTAGTATTAAATGTATTAATTAAACTTTTTATATCATTTACATGTATATTTAACTTTTCAAGCTTTTGCTCCATTGTCAAAAACTCCTTTTATCGGTTTCCTTTATTTTATCATCATTTTCACTTTCCATATGTTACAAAAACAGCACAATGGATTATTGGAAGTTTTTGCAAATAGAATATGAACATTTTTTTACATCATGCTTTATTAAAAGTAATGATGTGAGTATTATCACAGGCAAATTCCGCAAAAAGTTTTACCCTTTTACTATAAAGAAATGGAGAACCCTTTTCCCTTTCAGTAGCTTCTCCATTTCTTTTTTAGACTCAATATCCATAAGAAAAAGGTTGGTGTATAAGTATGATTATATCTATCGACGAAAAGGCTTCCAATTGGTTCAAAAAAGAATTTGATTTCGACAAAGCATTTAATATTCGGATGTTTCCACAATATGCCGGTTTCGGACAAAAAAATAAGGGATATAGCCTGGCTTTTTCTGCAGAAACACCAACAAATGCAGGATATACAAAGGAAGTAAATGGGATAACCTTCTTTATTGAAGGCAACGATGTTTGGTTTTTCGAAGAAACGGAAACATACCTGTCAGCAGACGATCTTATTGATGAACTGGAAATAACTTATAAAGAAGAGAGCAATCCAACAATTAACTGACTATTTAAGTCTACTAAAATAAGGTATCCAGTCATAAAGTGGATACCTTTTCATTTTCATAACTAAATCTCAACCTTTTGTGCGGACTCATCAAATTTATATCCGACTCCCCAAACAGTATGAATAAAGGGCTGCTCGATTGTGCCGATCTTCTTCCTCAACCTTTTTATATGAACATCAACTGTCCGTTCATCGCCATAAAACTGGCCCCACACCTTATCCAACAATTGTTCACGAGAAAAAACCTGTCGTTGGTTTTGGATAAAAAAGAATAATAAATCGAATTCCTTTGGTGTTAGGCTGTCAATTTTTTCACTATTTAAAAATACTTCTCTTGTTTCCTTGCTAATTTTAAAATGAGTGGTTTCTAGGTAATGTCCTTCATTTCTTTTTACATCCTGTAGAAACCTCCTCGAAACTGCTTTTATTCTTGCCATTAATGTAAGCGGACTGAAGGGCTTTGTAACATAATCATCTGCTCCCATTTCCAGGCCTAATACTTGATCAGACTCGCTATCTTTTGCAGTTAGTAGAATAATTGGAACATTGCTTGTCTCTCTTATTTTTTTACATAAACACACCCCGTCCATACCAGGCAGCATCCAATCAATAATGAGCAAGTCCCAAACTCCTCCCCGAAATCGCTCATAGCCCTCCAGACCATTATGTACAAATTCACCATTATACTTTTCCTTCATAAAAAACATTTCAAGCATTGAGCAAACACTTTCATTATCCTCGACAACAAGAATTCTCATTTTTTCACCTACTCCCTATTTTAATATCTTAAGACCAATTTACTTAAAATTTCTAGGAAATGCTAGATAACTTTGAAAGCTTATTTAAACATAATTGCTTTTTTTCCAATAAAATTGAGATAATAGCAATAGTGATAATATTTAAATTAGAAGATGAGGGATTCAAAGATGTTAAAAGGCACGAAAAAATCGCAGCATTTGGCGACAATTTCTCTTGCTGTGATGGGAATTGGTTTTATCGCAACCATTCCATTACAACACTCACTTTGGGTGACGATCCTACAAGGGGGGTTCGAAGCAGGATTAGTTGGAGGACTGGCAGATTGGTTTGCCGTTACGGCATTATTCCGGCATCCATTAGGACTTCCGATTCCACATACTGCTTTATTACCAAAAAATCGCCAAAGAATAACCGCAACTATAATCTCTATGGTAGAAAATGAATGGCTAACAAAAGAAAGTATTCGAAAAAAAATAGCCGGTTTTCGTTTTACTGAAAAGCTACTTTCTATTATAGATCAAGAATTAAACTCACAAACCTTACGAGTTACTATTATTAAAGTTATTCAACACCTTATTCGTTCAATAGATAGTGAAAAACTAGCACCAATAGTCGAGCAAGAATTAAAAATTAAGCTTAGCGAGCTGAACATAAAGAAGTATCTAGTTTTGATTACCGACCAAATAACTAAAAGAAGGTACGATGAAAAAGCATTAGATTATATTCTTAATGAAATTGAAGAATGGTCTCAAAGGGATAGCACAAAGTACAGGCTCGGCAGTATGGCAGTGGATGCAATTGAAAATATTAAAGCAGACGGTTTTATGCAATTCGCATTAAAATCGTTTAGCAATCTTGTAAACGAAGAGAAATTAGGCAATATTATTCAAAATCTGATTCAAAAAGGGGTAGTTAGTTTTCAGGACCCTAATAACCAGAATCGGCACACATTACTAATGTATGTAAATAACAAGCTGCAAAATATTAAAAACGATGAAAACCTTTTAAAAGAACTAAATGGTTTGAAAATCCAGCTCCTTACTGAATGGAAACCTGAAGAGAAAATTATCGATTTTCTTAACCAATTAAAACATAAAGCCAATGTTTATGTGGAAGAACCAATGTTTTTCGATAGCTTTATCCTGCCACTCTTAGAAAAAGGTTTAGATAACATAAAAACAGATGAAGAAAAAGTGGATGTTATTGAAACATGGCTTAAACAGCAAATCTCTAATTTTGTTGAAAAGAATCATTCGAAAATTGGGAAACTGGTTGAAGAAAATCTCGAGAAATTAGATGATAAAACATTAATTAACATGATTGAGACAAACGTTGGAAAAGACCTGCAATGGATTCGTGTTAATGGAGCAGTTTGCGGCTTTATTATAGGTCTTTTCTTAATTGGTATAAAATCATTTTTTTAAGATTTACCTCTAGCAAAAAAACTATCTTGAACTAAACAAGGTAGTTTTTTTAATTTATGAAATAACCCAAAATACCTATTCTTGTCCCTGATAAAAGAGGTTCTTTTTCAAAAAGGTGCCACATATTTAGTACTGTAGTCACTATTTTTAAGGAAAAAAGGGGGCCGGGGAATGGCAATAAAATTCATTAAAATTTCAGTTGTGTATTTTGTCATTGGGGTTTGCATTGGGATGTATATGTCTATGACGGAAAAATTCGATTTCTCACCTGTTCATGTTCATATTAATTTGTTAGGCTGGATGTCGATGGCACTAGCCGGTCTTATTTATGTGGCTTTTCCAAAGGCAAGCGAAACTACCCTGGCGAAAGTTCACTTCTGGCTTCATAATATTAGCCTGCCTATTATGATGATTGGACTTGCGTTTTTAGTTTCCGGCGTTACTGCTGCAACTCCTGCAGTAGCAACAGGTGGTACTTTAATGGTATTAGGTATCATTGTCTTTGCAATAAATATCTTAAAGAACGTTAAAAATTAGTCAATTTACTTTAAGTTGATTCCGGTTATTGATTCACTAAAATTAATGTCGCACTAATTATATTTTAATTTGATCAAGTTTATTAATAATCAGGCTGACCTAATTTCTTAGTCAGCCTTCTGTTTACTTAATTCTTATTTACCCACAGTAAATTCTTTATTCGGCATTGTATGCAAATTTCTTGCCGTTACGTGGGCTGTAACAAAGTAATTTCCACTTTCGGAGAAAGTTTTTTTCACTGAGTAAACTCCTTTTCCTTCGTTTTTCCCTTCAATCATCTCATGTTGATCTTGTCCGGTTTTCCAAATTTCAAATTTCACTTCATTTGCATCAGATACTTTATCCTTTCCCTGCGTAACAACTGCCTCAATTTTTGCTTCTTCATTTGGATTTATTTTTTCCGGGACAAATTTGATCGCTACATCGACCATTTGTGGTTCCTTACCGGATGTTGTATCACTTTGATTAGAGCATCCTGTCAGCATCCCAAACAATAATAGTATACCTAGTAATAATTTTCGCATAGCACCCTCCCTATTACGCTCAAAAATTGTTTCACCTTTACATTTTACCAATTGTCCGTAAGGTTCAAAACCTGTCCAAATGTAAGTTTAAGGAATAACATAAAAAACAGCAAGCAAAACAACTATTCATCAGACATACAAAAAAGATACCAAATTTGGCATCTTTTTAAAATTGTCGATATACATATTGCTCTTTTGGTGCAGATGTTTTTGACCATTTCTCTACTTTTAAAACAGGAATATTCGTTTTAAAGGAAGGGTAATAGGTAGTTGATACTTGGCCTTTTACGTTGATCCACTCATCATTTTTAAGTTTAACTCCATCCGGTAGGTCTACAAGCATCCCAAAAACTCCGGCATCAGCAATACAATGGATAACACCAAAACGTAAAATCAAAACCTGATTTTTATTCGTTGAGTCAGGATCGTTGAACACAAAGCCTTTAAACTCCAGTTCGCTTCCTTCGAATTCCCCTGGAAAATTATAAATCGTTTCCATTGCATTTAAAAAATCCTGATCCGTTAATTTCAAATCATTATGATTGATATATTTTTTCTTTTCACCTTGCATGATTTTGTCGTAATCATCTTTTCCGTAATAAATACTGGTATCGGGACGCAAGAATTCCTGTTGAAAGAACGGATCTTGTGTATCATATATCGGAAAATGAAATCCTTTTGCTTTAACAATATTGGAGTCAAGTGTAGCAATTGGGAAAAACAAGCCTGAAATAATCGGAAAGAAGAAAACCGGATAAACTACCAGCTTTTTATACCATTTGTCCTCTTTCGCATGATTATGGCCACAATGATCATGGTCGCAGGCAGCTTTTTTTGAATCATTCTTATTCATCATAAAAATTTGAACAATCGTTAAAACTAAAAGCCCATATCCCGCCGCGGCAGAAAGGTATGAATATTTCATATTAATATACTTGCTAATGTCACCGGTAATATGCAATTTAAAGATTAAATAAGTAAAGCCAATTAAAATTAAACTTCTTATCATGGTCTCAGCTCCCTAAAAAAACAACGAATACACAAAAACAACAGCAAATATGCCTGAAACAGTCATAAATACTAAGCGCTTCTTAAAGGTTGACAGCATCATCATTAAATTCTTGATATCGACCATCGGGCCGGATATTAAAAATGCTAAAAGTGCACCTGTTGTAAACGTGGTTCGAAATGAAGAAGCGATAAATGCATCGGCTTCTGAACATAAAGAAAGAATAAAAGACAAAGCCATCATCACAATGGAAGATCCTGCTTTTCCGTGGCCAATAGAAACAAGAGTTGCTGTTTTAACATATGTTTGAACACTAGCTGCGATAAGTGAACCAATAACTAAATATTTTCCCATTGAGAAAAATTCTTCAACTGCATGTTCAAGTGTTTGCCAAATTTTCTTCATGATTGGGGTTTTCTCATGAGAATGATGATGATGATGAAATTGCTCATTAAATGGGTTACCTTTAAAACGATAAGCAATCAAGATCCCTACTGCATTTGCAACAATAATGGCGCCTATGGCTCTTAAAAGCGGCATTTTCCAGTCGCTTCCAAAGGCAATATAAGTAGCAAATAATACTACGGGATTGATAATTGGGGCGGTTAACATAAAAGAAATACCTGCTGAAATTGGCACCCCTTTAGAAACAAGCCTACTGACTATCGGAACAATTCCACATTCACAAGAGGGAAATAATATACCGATAAAACTTGCAAATATAACGGCAAGAATCCGATTTTTCGGCATGATTTTTGCGATCATTTCTTCTGTAACAAATATTTGAATAATCCCTGATATTAAAACTCCTAAAGTCACAAAAGGTAAGGCCTCAATTAATATCGAAATAAAGATGGTATTCATCTGTAAAAAGGATTGCGGTAATGATATACCAAACATAGTAGTCCTCCTATAACCTTAACTCATGCAAACTACTATACTCTCATCTTAATACTACGTCCAACGAAAAATATGGAATTACAAAAGAAATTTATTCCTTTTATATTTGAATAATAGAAATAACGTTGCCGAAATTGTATCGGCAACGTTATTTATGGCTGGAAGGTTTGTAAGCTTTCTTTTCTTAACCTAATTTTTTCTTCATCTGATTTTCTATAATCATAATTATAGATAGCCCCTTCCCAATCTCCATACATTGGGTTTGGGAACACAATAAGCTTTCTTCCAAATTCATCCTTATGCCTGTCAACTGCTTGAATTCTTCCTGAAACCGACAAATTATCAAATCCACTGAAATCTCCCAGGTTATCACCAAATAATAAGACAATTTCATGAGTTCTAGCTACTTGTTGGCGACGGGTCTCTTTTCCCTTTTCACCGGGCTGCCGTAACAATACATGTTCTGCATTTGCCTGTGGTACACCAACGTTTAGTAAATTTTTAATTGTTGCTTCCTTTTGTGCTTCATTCCGATTGGATATATAGTAAATTGCGACTCCTTTTGAATCTGCGTATTTTAAGAAATCAATTGCACCGGGAAGTGTCTTTGCTTCGGCACGGTTTATCCATTCGTTCCAATTTAAAGGATCTGCCTTTCCTTTTATAACATTCCTTGCTTGATTAGGGCTGTTATCTATTACGGTTTCGTCCAAATCAAGAACAATTGCAGGCTTTAAGGCTTTTTTCTTCGGCTGTTTTCCTAATATCTCGTCCAATCTCATTTTTCCAATGTTATAACCTTGATAATATAAAGCCTTTGCTTCCCCGGATGTTTGAAACCATAGAACTGACATGGTATTTTGATCCTTCAAATTAACTTCCGGGCTAGCTGCATTTTGTGCTTTTACATTTACATTGTAAAGAGAAAATACAAAAGCGGCTAATACAAATAGTGATGTTAGCTTCTTCATCACATAACCTCCTTTTAATCATACGGAGTTAGTATGTGAATAAAAGAAAAAATCACTCTCTTAATTATTAAAAAATGAGACCCCCTCTGAGGGCCTCATTTTATTTTAGCTAACTTGTTTTTTAGCTGAATTTTTTGTATTTCTTTTATGAAATCCTTTTGCATAGTAAAAGGCAATCAAGAAGATAATCCAAAGCGGCCCAATAACGACAGCAATTCTAGTATCAGGATTGTAAGCCATTATGCAAATAACAAAGGCTAAAAATGCAAGCGATAGATAAGAAGACAATGGGTATAAAGGTAATTTGTATTTTAACTTCTTCGTCTCGTCAATTTTTAGGCTTTTCCGGTAACGAATTTGTGAGAATAAAATAATCGCCCAAGTCCAAATTGCTCCAAAGGTTGCAATGCTCGTTACCCATGTGAATACCTGTGCCGGAACGATATAATTCAAAAGAACTCCAACCAATAAAGCGGCTGCAGAAGCAATGACTGCAAGGCCCGGAACACCTGTCTTTGTTACTTTCCCAAACTTTTGCGGTGCCTCACCATGCTGTGCAAGATTAAATAACATTCTTGCCGTACTAAAAATTCCACTATTACAGGATGATAATGCTGCTGTTAACACAACAAAGTTAATGATCCCTGCTGCTCCGGGTATACCAATTTGTTTAAAGGTAAGTACGAACGGACTTCCCTTTGTTCCAATTTCTTCCCATGGGTAAATGGACATAATAACAAATAGTGCTCCTACGTAAAAGATAAGAATGCGCCAGAAGACAGAATCAATTGCTTTAGAAAGGGTTTTCTCCGGATTTTTAACCTCTCCGGCTGTCACGCCTATCATTTCAATCCCAAGATACGCAAACATAACCATTTGTAACGACATCAATACACCTTTTATCCCATGAGGGAATAATCCCCCATGATTCCATAGGTTATCAATACCTGTCGCAATTCCACCGTTGCCAAGTCCAAAGAATATCATAGCGGCACCGACAACAATCATGGCAAGTATCGTTACAATTTTAATAAGAGCAAACCAAAATTCCAACTCACCGTAAGCTTTTACTGCAAGGAAATTAACTGTCGCCATGATTACCAAAGCAGATAGCGCCCAAATCCAACGAGGAACACCAGGGAACCAATATTCCATATAAATTCCCACTGCTGTAATTTCAGCCATACAGGTAACAACCCATAAAAACCAATAATTCCACCCTGTTATGTATCCTGCAAGTGGTCCCAAATAATCACGGGCATATTTACTGAAAGAACCTGCTACCGGTTTCTGGATTGCCATTTCCCCAAGTGCCCTCATAATAAAAAACATTATAAGACCGGCAAATCCATATCCAAGCAATATTCCCGGACCTGCAAGTTTAATTGCAGATGCAGAACCTAGAAATAATCCTACCCCGATTGCCGCCCCTAATGACATCAAGGTAATATGCCTTTCTTCTAAACCGCGATGAAGTTCTTTGCTCTGAGTGTTTTTACTCATTGATTAATCTCCCCCTGATTAATTAAACTTCCAATTCCTCTTACATCCCTATGTCGTAATAATTATATAACATCTGACGGCTCTTGATGATATTAACTTTATTAAAATAGTAATAATGATTTGTTTGTTAATTGAATTTTTCTAAAGCCACCCTCCCCCATTCGATTTTGGCAACGCTTTCAAAAGTGAATAATTTAAAAATTTACGCTTTTTGAAACATCTAAAATAATTTTAACATTTCCCTAAACAATTTCTTTTGTGTAAATTAGAGAAATTTATGCTATCATTTTGTATATTTAAACAAATTAATTATGAAGTTTAAGCAAGTGCAATAATTATTTTCTATACTCGTTACTTCTAGTAATATGGAGGGAAAATCTTGAGTTCTATTATAATTGATCCTTTTAAGGGTGCCTTTGATAGTTTAGATGAGTTTGCAGACCTAATTAGTCAAGTACTCCAATGTCCCATTACAATCGAAGATGCAAACCATCGTCTACTTGCATATAGTACACACGATGAGAGAACTGATCCTGCAAGAATTTCTACTATAATAGGTCGAAGAGTTCCTGAAAAAGTAATCAATCAATTATGGAAAGAAGGAACAATTCCTGCCCTGCTAAAAACAAGGCAGCCGATTCGGGTAGAAAGTATGGACGATATCGGGCTTAGCAATAGAGTTGCTATCTCTATATGGAAACAAGATGAAGTCCTCGGTTTTATTTGGGCTTTGGAAATTGATAAATCGTTAACTGAAAATGATTTTTCCCTATTAAAAAAGGCTGCAGATGCGGCAAAAAATAAGCTATTACAATTGCAAACACGGAAAAATAAAAAAGAAGAACGTTTTCAAGAATTTTTTTGGAAGTTATTAACCGGCCATTTGACCGCTCAGCAAGAAATCATTGAAAACTTCCATTCATTACAAATAACACCCGCTTCCTCTTTTGCTGTTCTCGTTTTTCAGTTTCAAGAAAATATCACGAGCAAGGTGGAGCAATTCATTTCGTATATTTTAAAAACGAGTCAGCGCTTGAAAATTATGCTTCATACTATTGATTGTAACCAGCTCATATTATTGGTCTCAGCAAACAATATTGACAATCCTTTTAATGAACTTGAGCAATTCTCTCAGACATTTGTTTGGAAAATGAATGATCGTTACAGCATCAAAAATATCAGCCCTGTATATAGCAGTATTTATGAAGATTATCAAAAAATCGGAAAAGCCTATCAGGAAACATTGACTGTTTTGACCATTAAAGAAAAATTCCCATTAGAAACAGAAAATATTTTTAATTACCAAAAACTAGGTATATACCAGCTTTTCGATATCCTCTTAGAAAAAAGAAAAAGTGAGGAATATGCAAACTATTCATTAAAAAAGCTTCATGAATATGACCAAAAACACAACAGCAACCTTGTTGAAACCCTTGAAGTGTTTCTAAACAAGGACACCAATATTAATGATGCAGCAAAAGAATTAAATGTCCATGCCAATACATTAAATTACCGTTTAAAAAGAATCACTGAAATTGGCGAAGTTAACTTCAAAGATCCAAATCAAAAAATGCTTCTTTACTTAGATTTAAAGCTTGAAAAATATCTAGGTGTTTGACCATTTGTGAAAATCCCCAAAAAGGTATACAATCTTTCTCCTTTCTTAACAAAGAAATTTAAGGGCTTTCATACTATACTTGAGCCATAGCAAAAATTATTAGGAGTTAAGGGGAGGAATTAGAGATATGTTTATTGGGGTTCCAAAAGAAATTAAAAATAATGAAAATAGGGTGGCACTTACACCGGCAGGAGTTATTTCATTTTTAACCTCCGGTCATACTGTATTAATTGAAAAGGATGCAGGAATTGGAAGCGGTTTCACCAATGAAGATTATGCAAAAGCCGGTGCTGAAATTATCGATAGCGCTGAACAAGTTTGGACTAAAGCAGATATGATAATGAAGGTAAAAGAGCCTCTTTCAAGCGAATACCAATATTTCCGTCCGGGTTTAATTTTATTCACTTATTTACACCTAGCTGCAGAGCCTGCATTAGCACAAGCACTAAAGGAAAAAGGTGTTATTGCGATTGCTTATGAAACAGTGTCAGTAAACAGAACTCTTCCTTTACTTACACCTATGAGTGAAGTTGCAGGACGTATGGCTGCACAAATCGGTGCGCAATTCCTGCAAAAAAATAATGGCGGTTTAGGAATTCTTCTTGCAGGTGTACCTGGTGTTAACCGTGGTAAGGTAACAATTATTGGCGGTGGTATTGTTGGAACAAATGCAGCTAAAATGGCAATCGGACTAGGTGCAGATGTAACAATTATTGACTTAAGTGCAGACCGCCTTCGCCAATTAGATGATATTTTCGGAAATCAAATCAAAACATTAATGTCTAATCCTATGAATATTGCTGAAGCCGTTGCAGAAGCTGATCTTCTTATCGGTGCTGTTTTAATTCCGGGTGCTAAGGCTCCTAAGCTAGTTACAGAAGAAATGGTTAAATCGATGAAACCCGGTTCCGTTATTGTTGACGTAGCGATCGACCAAGGTGGAATTGTTGAAACTTGTGATCATGTTACAACACATGATAATCCTACTTTTGAAAAGCATGGAGTTATTCACTATTCAGTTGCTAATATGCCTGGTGCAGTGCCTAGAACTTCAACAATCGCTTTAACGAATGTTACGGTTCCATACGCATTGCAAATTGCTAATAAAGGGGTTAATAAAGCCATCACCGAAAATGCTGCCTTAAAGCTTGGTCTAAACGTAGCAAACGGCGAAATCACTTTTGAAGCAGTAGCAATGGATCTTGGTTATAATTATGTAACTGCTGAAAAAGCATTAGAAAAAGATTTAGCTACAAACTAATATAGAAAGAGGTTGACTGCTGTCAGCCTCTTTTTTTATTTTTCCTGTATTTTTTTAATCTTGGAATTAATTGTATTTCTAATGAGAAGTATAATAATAAATAAAACGTAGGGTGTGAGTATATGAAGAGAGCTTTGCTTCTTCTATTATTTATTCAGGCTTCCCTTTCCCCCATTCTAAATGAATCCTCCGTACTTGCATCAAAAAATATTCCACAAATTCCTTCCAGCTTTCGAGAACCTATTAGAGGGATTTATGTTACCGCCGCAAATTCAAAAGGACCGCAGTTTGAAAAATTACTTTCTCTAGTAAAAAATACAGAATTAAATGCAATGGTTATTGACATTAAAGATGATAATGGCAATCTTACGTTTGTTCCTTTAAAAAGCTCACCCTATTATTCTGTAAGTCGTCCCTATATAACCAATCCTAGGGGACTGGTTCAAACATTAGAAACAAATAACATCTACCCGATTGCGCGTGTCGTTGTTTTTAAAGACAATGTATTTTCCAATAAAAATCCAAATTTTTCATTTGGGACACCTAGCAGAATTTGGAAAAACGCACATGGAGATTCTTTTACTAACCCCTTTCTTAAAGAAGTGTGGGATTATAATATCGGTATTGCTTTGGAAGCGGTAAAAATGGGCTTTAAAGAAATCCAATTCGATTATGTCAGATTCCCTGAAAAATTTGAGACATTTGAAAAACAGCTGATCTACACTAAAGGCAGTTATCAATCAACTGATGGACGTGAAAGAGTTACGGCTGTAACCGATTTTGTAAAATATGCGAGTGCAAAACTAAAGCCATATAATGTAAAGATATCAGTCGATGTTTTTGGAAATGCTACAGTCATACCGGAAGCACGGGGTATAGGACAAAACTTCTCCAGTATTGCCGAAAATGTAGATGTTATTTCCGCAATGATTTACCCAAGTCATTGGACAGCTATTTTTGGTATTCAAAAACCGGATTTACATCCGTTTCAGCTTGTTAAAGAATATGCAAAGGTAGAGAATAGCCGCTTACAAAAATTAGGGCATCCTCCGACATCAAGGCCCTGGCTCCAGGATTTTACGGCTACATGGCTTGGTAAGGGAAATTTTAAAGCATATGGTAAACAGGAAATTGAAGATCAGATTCGGGCTTTACATATGGAGGGCATTAATGAATTTTTGCTATGGAATGCAAGCAATACCTATACTTCAAAAGTGGACTATACACCATATTAATTAAATGAAATTTCCTTCAGCATAATATTTCCAATAAAGACAAAGACACCTATTTTATTATTAACGGGTTTACTTTAGAAGTGCAAACATTATAATCACAAGGAGAAACACACGGCATTTTCACATAAGAAAATATCGTGTGTTTTTTTGTTGTTTTAGTAAGATTCCGATACACTTCTACGCCCTTTTTTCATATAAGTTCACAGTGTCTAAGAGTAGAAATTTATTGGACAGGATGTGAATTTGGCGTGATTTAAGTGTAAATCTAACCGGGCATTGAACATATCGCAGATATTTACAAAGCGAAAGTGAGGATTATTCGGACAGGATAAGCAGGAAATCGCCCATGATTGTCCGAATGATGGGATTATTCGGACAGGACAAGCTGGAAATCTCCTTTGATTGTCCGAATGCTGGGCTTATTCGGACAGGATAAGCAGGAAATCTCCTATAATTGTCCGAATGCTGGGCTTATTCGGACAGGACAAGCTGGAAATCTCCTATGATTGTCCGAATGATGGGCTTATTCGGACAGGATAAGCAGGAAATTTCCCTTGATTGTCCGAATGATGGGATTATTCGGACAGGACAAGCTGGAAATCTCCTTTGATTGTCCGAATGATGGGATTATTCGGACAGGACAAGCTGGAAATCTCCTTTCATTGTCCGAATGCTGGGCTTATTCGGACAGGATAAGCAGGAAATCTCCTATGATTGTCCGAATGCTGGGCTTATTCGGACAGGACAAGCTGGAAATCGCCTATGATTGTCCGAATGATGGGATTATTCGGACAGGACAAGCTGGAAATCGCCCATGATTGTCCGAATGCCGGGCTATTCGGACAGGACAAGCTGGAAATCGCCCATGATTGTCCGAATGCCGGGCTATTCGGACAGGACAAAAGCCCCCAGTCACAGGGTTTTATATTATAAAACCGTTTAAAAGTAAAACGGTCAAGATTAGAGTACTTCTTAAAATCAACAATCTATCCAAAAAAGCATAAAAGGAAGAATGGCTTGGAGAAAACTTCGAGCCATTCTTTAAGTGTATTATACTACGTTTTCATTGGTGAAAACCCTGTAATTAATGGTGAGATTCCACCTGCAATTTAAAGTTTTGCACTTCACAAGTAAACCCGTTCCTATTTTATCTAGGCGCCTTTGTTTTTTTATAAATATTTCCGATGAACCCCTTTTCCGTCATATGAAAAAAGCATTTTTCGTTCTTCAATCGTCGTTTCGATATGAACCGGTCTTCCCCATAATTGCTGGATATATGGCAATACCTTTTCCAGATACTTAACATCCAGTTCAACGCCTTCATACCAATGTTTAAGATATAGCTCACCATTTTTCAAATAGTCGCCATCATTTACGGTAATGTATGGGAATCCGCCATTTACGCGCATATTAACAAGCTGATCACGAATATTCTCCCATTGTTTATCAACGATTTTGTAATCTCTTCCTTGCTTTTGGAAAAGATACATATCTTCCCGCATCACGAGATCTTTATTTAAATAATTGCGAAGGAAAGAAATATCCGACTCTACCTCACGGACTTCAAACATTTTCTCCCGGCCAGAACCAGGCTGCACTCCTCTACGTTTCATTTCTTCCGTAGGATTATTATAACGCTCTTCGATGTCCTCAAAGATCTTAATTCCAAGGTAATATGGGTTGATTCCGGTTTTTGAAGGCTGAACTACACCTGCATTTAATTTTGCAAATTCAATGGATTCACCGCTTGTTAAATCCAGTTCTCTAAGTATCCTTTGATGCCAATACGATGCCCAGCCTTCGTTCATGATTTTCGTTTCAAGCTGTGGCCAGAAATACAGCATTTCTTCCCGCATCATTGTCAAAATATCTCTTTGCCAATCAGAAAGCTCCCTGCTATACGATTCAATAAATAATAATAAGTCCTTTTCAGGTCTTGGCGGGAATTTCTTTTTTCTCGGCTGAATCTCTTTTTTATCTTTTTCATCCAGCTTCCACAAATCGTCATATGGCGTAGACACGTGATGTTCTTCATCTTCTTCCACTTCATCTCCAATGGACCAAGCGAGTTTGGGTCTCATCAGCGAAGGATCAATATGCTCATCTATGGCTAAAACTGCATCAAGGAAGGTTTCTACTTCCTTTTTACCATATTGGATTTCATATTGATGGATTCTCTCAGCTGTTGCTGCCATACTCTCCACCATATCACGTTTTGTATTTTGGAATCGGACATTGTTTTTAAAGAAATCGCAATGGGCAAGAACGTGCGCTACGATTAGTTTATTTTGAATAAGCGTATTGGAGTCCAACAAGAAGGCATAACATGGGTTTGAATTGATAACGAGCTCATAAATTTTACTTAGCCCTAAATCATAATGGAGCTTCATTTTATGAAATTGCTTCCCAAAACTCCAGTGCGAAAACCGGGTCGGCATACCATATGCTCCAAATGTATAAATAATTTCAGCGGGACAGATTTCATAGCGCATCGGATAAAAATCCAAGCCAAAGCCACTTGCAATTTCGGTGATCTCTCTAATTGCATATTCGAGATCTTTTCGACCTTCCACATTCATTAGCCATTCCCCCTTATTCGTCTTACCACAATGTATGAAGTAAAGGAGGGAATGATGTAACAAGATACAAAAACAATAGTTAATCTGAGATTTTTTTAGCTTCTTCTGCTAGCATGAGTCCAACTTTTTTATTGCGTTTCCATTCTGATTTGAAAACAGATAATGGCGGATTGGTTTCCCCCACGGGATAGCTAATTTCTATGGTCATTGCCGGACGGTGGTAAGTTGTGATAAACCAATCTGTAAATCCACCTCCTGTAGCTTCTTTTGGAGGTTTAGCTAATTTATAACCAGTTAATTTAGATACCTTTTTTGCTAATAAATAATCTCTTTTAAGATTCTTCCCATTTTTATATTTCCAAAAAATCTCTCTTCCTGCTGAATGATATGCTACTGCAACATAAGGATTAATCTCTTTAATAAATTGCGTTAAAGCAGTAACTTCTTCCGCTTCTAAAGGTGCCTTCCCTTTATAAAACCTATAGAAGGGAGTACCGGGGTCTTCTTTAAGGGCATTCCATCCTGCAGGATATTGCCTATTTAAATCTACCCCCATGCCATTAGCTTTCCATCGTTCAAAATGGTTCATCCCTTCATTCATGGCCAATAAACGGCTTTGCTGGTTAGGTGGAAATAGGTGAAGATTATTTTGTTGGATTTCCACCCCATCGGGATTTAACATGGGGATAAACCATATAGAAACTTCATTTAAGATATCCGTTGACCGGAACAAGATATTTTCCTGCTTTTGATATGCCTCCGCATATGTCTCCAGCATCTTCATTAAAAGCATACTAGTTAGCCATTCCCTTCCATGATGAGCCCCAATTAATACAATATTCTCTTTTCCTGTTCCGAGCTTTATGGCCCAAATATTTCTTCCAAAATGGGTTGTTCCAATAGTTTTAATTTTGATTTCTTTTTTATATTTTTTCTGAATCTTTGAAAGATCCTGTTTTAGGACCTCATATGTATATGGTTCATTTACTTCCACAATTTGTGTTTTCGTAAAATTTACTTGTTGTAAAGAAAATAACATCAGTATACATAACAATTTATACATAAAACCTCCGCAATATTATGTTAAAAAGAAAAGTTTTTATACAGGTGAAAGTTGGAAATAGCGTAAAATAGGGGTGTCCAACATTTTCTGCGAAAGTTCTCCGCAGAAAATCATAAAATAAATTCAACTCCTAATAAGGAGGAGATAAACAAATGAATAAATTGGATTACGATCGAGCGCTGTATTATACACATCGATCCGAGTGGGATAATTTGTTGATATTAATGGTACGAACGAAGGATCAATTTTTATCAAAAAGGATAGAGCAATTCCTGCATGCTTACCATTTTGAACATGACTACACTGTTATTGAAAATACACTGTATACTTTACTACGTTACATCGACCATGCAAATGAAATACTTGAAGCAGATACAAATGAGATTCCGATGTATAGTCTTTCCTGAAAAAAACAAAATATTGATGAGAAAAATTTTACAACCGGGCCAAAGAATTCCACCAAAAACACGGCTTCCTTTTTCGGTAGCCGTGTTTACCATTTTTAAGCAGTTCTTTGCCATTTCTTGCTTCCCCGATTATTTTAATATTTTCCTGGGTTTTAAAAAAACATTACCCCCCTTCTCACAACATGAAGATCATCTGCTATTAGTATTCGAATACTCATTAGGAGACTAAAAACTAAAAAAACTCCTGAGGGACAGCCTCAGGAGTTTTTAATAATTACGATAAAAACTAACTAACAGGATCTAAGAATTAAACATTTTCAACCATTTTTATTTTTTGATCAACTACATCCATAAAGTCTTTTTCAATGGTTTGTAATTTTTTTCTGCTCGCATCAAGACTATCACTATTCACACCAAAGTAGAATTTCACTTTAGGTTCAGTACCTGATGGTCTAAGACATACCCATGAACCATCCTCAAAAGTGTATTTTAACACATTGGACTTTGGTAAATCGATTTTTTCTTCTCCATTTTTCGTTACACGGATACCCGTTAAATAATCTTCAGATGTTGCAGTTGGCAACGCACCAAGTTTTGTTAATGGTTCTGACCGGAAAGAAGCTAAAATACGTTGAATCATTTCTGCTCCTTCCTTACCTTTTAAGGTCAATGAGCGGAGACCTTCTTGGTAATAGCCGTACTTTTCAAAAACTTGCATCATTCCTTCATATAGTGACACGCCTTGTTTTTTATAAAAAGCACAGACTTCTGTCGCCAATACAACCGCTTGAATGGCATCCTTATCTCGTGCAAAATCGCCGATTAAATAGCCATAGCTTTCTTCATAGCCAAATAAATAAGTATGTTCACCTGTTGCTTCGTACTCATTAATTTTTTCAGCAATAAATTTAAATCCTGTTAATACATCAACTGTATCTAATTGATAAGCTTGGGCGATTGTTCTTCCAATTTCTGATGTAACGATGGTTTTTAAAACAACGCCATTTTGTGGCAGATTACCTTTTTCCTTTTTCTGTGTAAGCAGATAATCAAGTAATAACGCACCCGTTTGGTTACCGGTAAGAACAACATATTCTCCTTCATTATTAAGTACTGCTATCCCTAAACGGTCTGCATCCGGGTCGGTAGCAATGAGCAGATCCGCGCCAACCTTTTTCCCATCACGGATTGCCAATTCAAAAGCAGCATGTTCTTCCGGGTTCGGACTTTTAACTGTCGAAAATTCCGGGTCAGGCAGCTCCTGTTCTTTTACTACAGTAATATTCTTAAATCCAAGTGCTGCAAGAGCATTACGGACAGGTTTATTAGCTGTACCGTGCAGCGGTGTAAATACTACTTTAATATCGGTTTCCTCAAAAAGAGACGGATTCTCAGAAATAGTCTTTAATTTCTCGGTATACGCTGTGTCTATTTCCGATCCTATAGTTTTGATTAAACCTGCAGCTTTAAGGCTCTCTTCACTAGCCACTTCGATTAATAATTCATTTTCAATCTCGTTAACCTTGGCAATGACGATATCCGCACTATCCGGTGGAAGCTGTCCCCCATCTGAGCCATAAACTTTATACCCGTTATATTCCGGGGGATTATGACTGGCTGTAACGACAATTCCGGAAAAAGCATTTAAGTACCGTAGCGCAAAGGATAATTCAGGTGTTGGTCTTAATTCATCAAATACATATGTTTGGATTCCTTTTGTTGCAAGCGTCTTTGCTGCCTCCATAGCGAACTCCGGAGATTTGTGACGTGAATCAAATGCAATCACAACCCCGCGCTGTTTTGCTTCAACACCTTGTTCTTCTATGTATGCTGCTAAACCGGCAGATGCTTTACGAACAGTATAGAGATTCATTCGATTTGTACCGACGCCAATTTCTCCTCTCATACCGCCTGTTCCAAATTCTAAATTTTTATAAAATGCTTCTTCAAGCTGCTTTTCATCCTTTTTTATTTCATTTAATTGATTTTTTAACTCATTATTTAACCCCTCAAATTCCATCCATCTGTTTGCTTTCGTTTTCCAATCCATTAGATTCCCTCCTAAGATGTTTTCACTTTAATTGTTCGAAGTTCATGAGTATTACTCCTTTAAAAATCACTTAATTTCATCCGACAAATTTCGATTATTATTGTCAAATGAAGAGATTTAGAAATTCGCAACAAGTTTATATACACATTCTTTATTTTAATTATCCTTCAGTAAGAGTACAAGGGAGAAATAAAAAAGCCGGCAAATGGGGCTGTTGACAATCTATTTTGTCAACAGCCCCTTAAAGCCTGCTTTTTTACTTTTACAACAAACTATATTAGCAGCTCATTGGCCGCTTTTGTATACATACTAAACATACTGTTTTTCATACTTTTTGCTTCAACGAACTGATCAAATTCAAACGGAAAAAATAAACCGAATTCTTGCAGGTTAGACACATTCTTATCAAATAGGGATGAATAATGATCATAAAGTGTTGTGGATTCGAGAATAGAAATCAGTGTTTGCATACTGGCCATTACCTGAAAGGCATCTTTTAATGTGCTGAAATCTTCGAAATGCTTAACGGTAGTGTGCAATACTTTAAGTTCCTCAAATTCACTAATTTCATCATCCGTAAAGTAGAGTGGAAAAACATTTGTATAAATATACCTCACAAGTCCATTGATTTCTTCTTCTTGACTTGGTGTCGAGGCAAAAACAATTTTCACTTTGTAACCCACCTTTGCCATTACATTTATCTGTCGTATTATATAACATAAGAATAACATAGTTAGGAGCAAATAATCGGTGGTAATTATAACCACGATTGTCAAGTAAAAAATTTTTAATTCGAAATTGAAGGAGATAGATATGCTGAAAATGATACGGAAGGGCAATTGGCTTGAATTCATTCTCCCAAAGGAATGGGAAGGGATTACAATAGAAGAAATCTTTCGAAATGAATGGGATTCACCTAAAAAATTAACGCATTTTTTTCGAATGGAGGACAAGGTATTGGTGAATGGAAGCCGTGCCAATTGGATTCAGCCTCTTTCCTCTGAAACAAGGATACAAATTAAGTTATTTGAAGAGGAAGAAATAACTGTTCCTCCCCACTTTCTCGATGTTCCTATTCTTTATGAAGATGACCATGTCATTATCTTTAATAAGCCGCCGTTTATGAATACTCATCCTAATGACCCAAATCTTGATAATGAAACACTTGTTAATGCTGCAGTCTTCTATTTACAGTCCAAAGGCGAATTTAGGAACATTCGTCAAATCCATCGTTTAGACAGAGATACGACAGGAGCTATTCTTTTTGCCAAACATGCATTAGCAGGGGCTATTTTGGATAGGATGCTGGAAAAGCGTGAAATTAAAAGAACATACCTTGCAATGGTTCATGGGCTGTTTAAACAAAAAAAGGGAACTATTCGCGAATCCATTGGCCGTGATCGGCATCATCCCACGAAAAGACGGGTTTCACCTTCGGGTCAGGAAGCAATAACACATTTTCAGGTAATTAATGAGGAAAAGAAGAAACAGTTATCCTATGTAAAATGTTGGCTCGATACAGGCAGAACACATCAAATTCGCGTCCATTTAAGTCATTTAGGTCACCCTTTGGTTGGGGATATTTTATATGGTGGAAAGCCGATCGTTAAACGACAGGCACTGCATGCTGCTAAACTCGAATTTCCGCATCCGTTTACAAAGGAAACTATTGTTTGTCATGCTCCGTTTATAGACAAACCGCCAATTTTTAAAGACGTGGATATTTATTCCGTTTAAATAAAGACTGTGTTAAACTTGCCCTGTTGATTTGCGCTCATGCTCTTCGGCGGGCGGTCCCGGGAAGCCTCCTCGTCGCTTAAATCACCTGTGGGGTCTCCCCTGCCCCGTCTCCCGCAGGAGTCTCGCGCCTTCCGCTCCAATCAACATAGTTTCAAAATCAACAATGGCCTTTAACACAGCCTAAATAAAAAAAAGAAATCGCCTCCGAAAACAGAAGGCGATTTCTTTTTTATCTATCCGCTTTTCTAAACCCTCTCATTATTAAACTTAGCAGGAAGACAAGAACAACGGCACCTATAATTGCTGGAATAATCGCAAAGTTTGAAACATGCGGTCCCCAATTACCTAAAATTAATGAACCCAGCCATGCTCCTACAAATCCGGCAATTATATTACCAATAATACCACCTGGAATATTTCGTCCAACAATCAGACCTGCTAACCAGCCGATAATTCCTCCTACAATTAATGACCAAATAAAGCTCATTAAGAACACTCCTTTTTGGTATTCATTATTCACAAGCTTTGATGCTATTTCTTCAAGCAGTTGAAATAAAACATCCCTTTATTAATTAGCATGCTATTTCAATACTACCTGTACCTTTAAAGTACCCAAATTTATTTTAAATAATCACTTAAAAAAATCTTTCTCATATAAGAAATACATAACTACAGAATTTTAGGTAAGAGTAAAAAATAACTATTTGCTTTAGTTCGAAAATAATATTCAGAAAATTCTAATGTAAAGTTTTTGTAAAGTTAGACATCGTATCATTCATTTTTCGACATTTTTCATATAAACTAATAAATTGGTTAAAGTATAATTTTTTAACGAAAAATTGGGGGTCAAACAGATGGCGTTGAAAAAAAATGACAAATTTTCTGTATTATTAAGCAAAATTTCTGCTAACTCAAAAGAAAGTGTCAATTATTTTACAGAATACAAATTAAAAAACGTAAGTGATTTAAAAATATTCTCGGAAAAAATGAAGGAGTATGAATCAAAGGGAGACTCTTTTGTTCATGAAGTGATCAAAGAATTAAATGATGCCTTTATCACTCCAATTGAACGTGAAGACATTCTCCACCTTGCTATGAGCATGGATGATGTACTTGACGGTCTTGAAGGATGTGCAGCGTTATTCGAAATGTATTCCATGACACAAGCAGATGATTTTATGCTAAAGTTTGTTGAAGCCATTCAAGGAAGTGTTCATGAAATTGATAAAGCAGTTGAACTGCTTTCTAATAAAAAGTTACTTCAAATAAGAGAACATGCTATAAAAATAAAAGATTTTGAATCAAAATGCGATAATATCTTAAGACAATCAATTAAACATTTATTTACGGTTGAAAAAGATCCTATTCGTATAATTCAATATAAGGAAATTTACGAAACGCTTGAGGACATTGCTGACAGCTGCCAGACGGTTGCCAACACTCTTGAAACTATTATCATGAAAAATGCATAAGGAGCAAAAACATGAGCGTTATTTTATTATTAACGATTTTAATTGTAATTGGTGCCCTTGCATTTGACTTTATTAATGGTTTCCACGATACAGCAAATGCAATCGCTACTTCAGTATCTACTAAGGCATTAAAGCCCCGCCAGGCAATATTATTAGCTGCAGTGATGAACTTTGTTGGAGCAATGACGTTTACGGGGGTTGCCAAAACGATTTCAAAGGATATTGTCGATCCTTTTACACTTCATAATGGATCGGTTGTCATTCTTGCAGCATTAATTTCAGCAATCGCCTGGAACTTGATCACCTGGTATTTTGGAATTCCAAGCAGCTCGTCCCATGCGATTATTGGTTCTATTGCAGGAGCAGCTATAGCCGCTGAAGGTTTTCATATCCTCAATTATGGTGGTTTTTTAAAGATTCTTGAAGCACTTATACTGTCTCCAATATTAGCTTTTGTGGTTGGATTTATCGTTTACAGCATTTTTAAAGTCGTCTTTCGTAATTTTAATCTAACAAAAACCAACCGAAACTTCCGTTTCATTCAAATCGCAACAGCAGCATTGCAATCCTATTCACATGGTACCAACGATGCCCAGAAGTCAATGGGGATTATTACAATGGCTCTTATTGCCAATAAAATCCTTCCTGCCAATGCAGAAATCCCTCTCTGGGTACAGGCTTCCTGTGCGATTGCTATGGGACTGGGTACCTCAATAGGCGGATGGAAAATTATTAAAACGGTTGGCGGAAAAATCATGAAAATCCGCCCGATTAACGGGGTTGCTGCTGACATAACCGGGGCAGCAATCATTTTTGGTGCTACCTACATCCATTTACCTGTAAGTACAACACATGTTATATCTTCAGGCATTTTAGGTGTTGGTTCTGCCCATCGTCTTAAAGGAGTTAAATGGGACACTGCTCAACGCATGCTGATTACATGGGTTATTACACTCCCTATTTCTGCTCTAATAGCCGGTATCTGTTATTTCATTCTAAATTTAGTTTTTTAAATTAAATAAATAAACATAAAAAAGAGGATGGAACTTTTGTTTCATCTTCTTTTTTATGTTTGTACTTCTAAACGAAATCCTCTTTCATATTTTTTATGTAAAGGGACAAGTTTCGGGGTGAATAAATTTGAAACAAAAAATAGTAGCTATTCTTATTGGAAGCCTATTGTTAAGCCTTGGAGTTAATGGCTTTTTAATCCCATATCACCTGCTTGACGGCGGAGTTATCGGCTTAGGATTAATTATTCATTACTTTTACGGCTGGCCCACAGGCTTATGTATCATTATTTTAAGCCTCCCTCTTTATGTATTAGCTTGGTTTTTTGAGAGACGTTATTTTTTTTATAGCCTTCATGGACTGATTATTTCTTCATTTTGCATTGACCTATTTTCATTTATTAACGGGAGAATTCATCTTGGGATATTACCAAGTACTGTTGTAGGCGGCTTACTTGTAGGAGTTGGGATAGGACTTATGCTTCGTTATGAAACAAGTACAGGCGGAACAGACTTGCTGGCACAGCTTTTAACTAAATTTACTTCCGTTAATATCGGAATCATTATTTTTTTGATTGACGGCCTTGTAATTACAAGTGGAATTCAAGTAGTTGGATTAGAAAAATTCTTTTATTCATTTCTTACTATCTTATGTGTCGGTCTAATGACCACTGTTACAGTGACTGGGAGAGCAGAAACCCATTAGAAAAACAGGATAAATTGTAACATTTTTACCATAAAATGTTTTATTTTTCAAACTGCTTAAGATAAGATTTTAATGGTTACAGGATAAGCTTTAGGTGACTTCTAATGATGCATCAATCTAAAAAAGAAAGAACCGACAGAATCTGTGGGTTCTTTTCATTTACCACCATTAATTTCAGCTTGATAGGTCTCCTTCATAATGTCATAGGATTTTTTCAATCGTTCGTAATAGTCAGGCTCATCCCATTCATCCCATGTATATAAAAATACATTGCGCTGCTGTAACAGCCCATTTGTATTTTCCGGGAATGTCTGTTCTATATTACCCTTATTTGTTGCGGCAACTGAAATCCTAATTCCTGCAGTTTTCACATTTCCGGTCAATCCGCCGATCCACACATCTCCCATCGCTTCTTTTAAGCTCGGGTCTTTTATATTTAAGAGCTGCCAAGGTATACGTCCTTCAATGACCTTTTTGTCGTCACTAACACTTACATCGGTTAAAGAGTCAAAGTTATTATGAAATGGATTCCCATCACCAAACTTTAACTCTCCTGTTTCATAACCTTGAAAAGGAATGGTTTCCTTAGTTGATGGTATAGTTAATTCTTTGTTCAATGCCAGTCGGATTGGATTAAATACACCGTTATTCTTCTTGTTTACATTTGGCTGTGCCTTAATCAAATGAAGGAGGTTTGCATATAGGTAATAGAAGGTATCATAATAACTATCTACGAGGATCTTTGAATCTTTAGGTCCCGTAAGCATGACTAAAAAATCAATACCCAGGTCTGTTTGTAGATTAGCTTTATTCGACATTTTTATATGTGTCTGTCCTTGATTGTTAATCGTATCGAGAAGTAAATAGGTTGCCTGATTATTAAAATCAATCGGCTGATTATATGAGAGAAGATAGTACAAATATCCGCTATCGGAGGTTACACGGACCTCTTTTAATGGATTTTTTGTATTTTTTGATTGATAAATATTCTTAATCCCGGCTAAATCCCAGTCTTCAGTACCACCATCAACGATGACCGAGGTTTCCTTTTTCCCTGGTTCAAATGACAGTAATCCAAAGTGCTGTTCATTTGTTTGCTGATTATCCCAATACGGTCTGCGGTTTGGATCATCTAAATCCATCGTGTTCCAAGTACGTTTAAACCACTCGTCCTGCCAAGTAAATACAATTCCTCCTGCATAACCTTCTGAAACAATCGATTGAAATAATTGTTTATCAATCTTGCCCTGTTCCTCTTCCGAATGAAAACCTTGGTTCATTCCGTAAACATTTTTATGAGTTAATCCCCTTGATGCCGGTACTCCAAATTCCGCAACCAGTACGGGCATATGATGGGCGGCACGCAGGTCATGCAAATAGCCGGCATAGTTATTTTTTTTCCCGTTTTTATCCACATAGTTAACATATGATTTTTCGTAGTTTAAGAAATCAGGGTAATAAGGATAAATATGATAGGATGCAATTAATCCTGCAGAAAAACGTTCAGCTGCTTTAATGTGATTCGGATCAACTGAAACGGTATCTTCATCTTTTAGTGGTTCTGATGAATGTTTTAACAGATCCGTTGTCACCCAATTAGTAAAACTCATTGAATGCTGCCATTGGTATTTTTGGGTTTCATAATCGGCTGCAAAATCCATTAAACCGGCAAGCCATACTTCAAATGGAGATGCCCCGAATGTTTTGAAATACTTTCCTTCATATTGATGGACATTATCATTTTTACCATTTGTATTGGTTACCATTTCAGGATCCCATTCTGTTCCAACAATTATCCCAAGTACATACCTAGCTATATCATACTTATAGACCCCTGAGGCATGTCCGGGTCGAGGAGGAAGATTCGCCCTGCCATGAATAATATCAAGCATATATTTGATTTCTGTTTTTGCATCCACCGTATTTATTATCGCAAAAGCGTTTTGGGTCCGAATAAGATTCTCCTCATTCACCCAGGTTCCATGAAAAAGATATAAAGGCTTTTTGGCCATTTGATTATATTCATAAAAAGCTTCATAAAACTGTGGCGGATGTATAGTATAAATCCGGATGGCATTTGCATTCATATCGCCGATTTCCTTAAACCACCTCAAGTATTCTTCTTTTGTTATCGCGGTCTCACCGGGAAAATAACCAGGCTTTCCAATCCCCATGTTAACTCCCTTAATAAAAAAGTTCTCCCATTTCCCCGCTTTTTGTATTTGAATAAAAGCATCTCCTGTTCGGCTATTTGTTTTTATTCCATTTTGGTCAATCAACTCCACTTGTTCTTGTTTATTGACATGATTCAATCCATTTTTCAATAATTCTTTCATCATTGGTACATACACTTTCCAGTAAAAGGAATCATTTGCTCCGAAATGCCTTTTCCATAACTCAATCCCTTTAGTTTGATAAATTTCAGGGACTTCCGATTCATCCGCATAATCACCCGCAAAATAGTAGGAGGAATATTTCGTATTCTGATGATAAATAACTGCTGGAAAACTTGCCGGAATTCCCAATCCCTCAAGTTTTTTCTTAGCCGTAATTGAAATCGGAAGCGTATAAGAAGCAAGAATTTCTTTGTCGTTTCTTGCATTGATAATATCGAACCAGTATTGATACTTCCCTTGAAAATCTCCATTAAAATATTTTTTCCCATTCTTTGTTAGATTAAATAATGCTCCATTGTCAGTTAAATCCTTCCGGCCTATTACAACAACATAATTATTTTTACTAACAAATACGAATCCATTTCCTGTAAAGTTCCATATTTGATTTTGTTTTTGATATTGGTGCTTTAACCATCGAGGTACTTCAGGACTATTTAAATCAGGAAAATATCTTCCTATCCAGCCTGACCAATTAAGATTCAATAAATTAGAGATTTTATCCTGAGTATGAACAGAAGTAGGGCTGGCGAAAGTATTAAATTCTGCAATTATGGTCTTCCTTTTCGAAGTAATAAGTGTCTTTTCCAGTTTGTCTACTTCACGGGATGTTAATCCACCATAGATTTTTGCTGATCTATCACCTAAAAGGTTTTGTCCGGTGAAATCTTGTTTGTAAACTCCATATTGGTCGGTTAAATAAAAAACATCGTAAGGAGTGAGGTCTTTTGGTAAAGGAGCAATTTTATATTGTCGGTCTTTTTCCGGTTCAAAACCTTTATAGTCTTTATTAATGGAGTACCGCTGTCCGTTGGATTTAACATATTTTGAATTGTTGATGATCCAAACCAGCCCTTTATGCTCGCGAAAGGACCGGTCCGGAACCGTTTTATCCATAATTAAAATATTCAGCTTTTTTGAAGGTTGAATTTGCCAAAGCCAATAGGGGCTTGTCAATACAATGAAAAAAAGGATGGCATAAACGAATAAGTCGGATTGTTTTTTCATTTTGAAACACCTTTTCTTTTCATTTCTCCCCAGCTTTTGTCACCTTTGAGCATCTGCCATACTCCTTCACATCTCCAAAAAACAGTCATTGGCCTGTACCATATCGTTTCTGTTAAGGAATATAAGAAAAGCTTTATGATATCTGATATCTTTGGGTATTTTGTTAAGCTCCATTCTTCTAATAAAACGGCAGCCATGGAAAAAAGTGAGCCATATAAACAAGAAAGCAGGAACAGTAAAATTGAAAACTCCACATACATTCCACCCAGAAACAAACAAAGAATCATAAAGACATAGCCTGAAAATTCAATTATTGGTCCAAAAAACTCCACAATCCAAAAATATGGAAATGACACAAGGCCAATAGTACCGTATTTAGGATTAAAGGTTATTTTTCGATGGGTCCATAAGCTTTCAAAGAGACCTCTTTGCCAGCGGCGTCTTTGTCTCCTTAAGAATTTGATGTCCTCAGGCACTTCTGTCCAGCAAACCGGGTCAGGAACATAAACAATCCTCTTCTTTTGACCTCTCTCTTTTAAAATTCGGTGGATTCGTACAACTAATTCCATATCCTCTCCGACTGTATCGGTTTTATAGCCTCCCGCAGTAATCACCCAATGTTTGGAAAAGACCCCGAACGCACCCGAGATGATTAAAAGAAGATTATGCCTGCTTAACCCAATTCTCCCCATCAAAAAAGCACGTAAATATTCGATGATTTGCATAACCACCAAAGGTTTATCAGATAAGCCTATCTTTAAAATATGACCTTTTTGAATTTGGCAGCCATTCGCGATTCGAATACTCCCGCCGGAAGCAATAACTTCTTCATTCGAATCAATAATTGGTTTCATTACTTTTAAGAAGGCATCTTGTTCAAGCACTGAGTCTCCGTCTATAGAGCAAAAATAGGGGTAATGAGAAAAATTAAGGCCGACATTAAGGGCATCCGCTTTTCCACCGTTTTCCTTGTCAATTAGAAAAAGATTGGAAAGAATGGAGGATTGATAAATTTTTTTTATTGGTTTTGTTTCCACTTGTTTTCGAACGACTCTTTGAATTTCATTTAAACCATAATGTTTAATCATTTTTTGCAATGTCCCATCGGTAGAACCGTCATTTATGACAATCACTTCAAATATTGGATAATTAACACTTAATAAAGAGCGGACACTTTGGATTATGCCAGCCTCTTCATTATATGCAGGCACTATGATCGAAACGGGCTTTGTATAGATTTCATCCATATAATCCTCAAATGCCCGGTCCCTATCAAGTTGATATTCCTTCCGTAAATGTAACATCGATATAATCAGGATCACGGAGTAAAAAACAATAACAATCACCATATAGATGGCAATAAACCAAGCGAAAACTGTTACAATTTCTGTCCATTGTACATTTGGCATAGTTTATACCCCTTTATGAAGCCACTCCCAGGCCATGTCTTTAGCAAATGAATCCTTTGATGTCTCTAATACCCTTTGCAAAATATCCTTCCCATTCGGAAACTGACAGATTGCTTGACCTGCTTGAAAACGGACCCACCATGTTTGATCGTGTAAGAGCTCAATTAATCTTCGTATTCCTTTATCTTCCTTTATTGCACCAACTAATTTGGCTGTCATCATTCTTTCCTGCCATATGGGTGAATAGAGAAGTTTCAAATAGGGTTCAATTTGTTTCACATAACCAATTTCTGCTAATGCCTTTAACGCTCTAAGTTTAACTTCTCCTGTATGGATTGAAAAAATATTTTCGGTAAAAGAAAGATAGTGTAAATCTTTTTTTATCGATATAACATCAAGGATTGCTTTTTGTAGAGAATGATTGCTTTTATGAAATTTAAGAACAAACCGGTCAAATTTATCCTGTTCTAAGCGGATCAAAATATTTCGATATTCATATTCTGATAAATAAAAAAAACGGGTTGTAAGCAGGTCGTTAATTTTTAAATATTGAAACGATGCAAGTATTCTTAATACATGAACCAGTTCTTCATGAGTTACCTTTGTCTTTTCTGTTAACTTAACTATCTCGGGTAACAACACGCTCATATTGAAATCTTCAATATGATAAAGCGCATTCATCCGAAAGCTCCATCTATTACTTTTTAGACGTTTTTGATAGTAATCCGTTAAATAAAGTGTTGCTAAGCCCGTTAATCGCTGCTTCTCCTGTTCTCCCTCCAGTATCTTTACAAACTTACTTAGAAGTTCTTCGATTGCTTTTTGATGTATAACAGTTTCCACAGTGAGTTCTCTGGAATAACTCTCTTCTGTTAGCATCATAAAGATTAAGGGCCTGGCATGATCTTTATAGACTTCGATTTCTCTCCTTTTTTTTATATCAATAGCTTTTCTAACCATTAAATATACTAACAAAATGGCCAATAACCCTAAAATGGATAGCGTAATAATTGAAAGGATAAAAAGCTCATTATTTAGCATTTTATTTCAACCCATTAATTAACCGGTGTATTCTCGCTTGAAGCTCCTTAATACTAAATGGCTTAGTCATATAGTCATTAGCGCCAAGTTTTAAAGCCCTCTTAATATCCGATTCGCTTTTTCTTCCCGAAAGCATAAGAACATGAATGTTAGCACCGTTTTTTGATGTTTTTATCTTATGTAAGATTTCAAGTCCGTCCATTACCGGCATTACACCATCAAGAATTATGAAGTGTTCACCATGTTTTTTTAAACGATTAGACTCAAAAAATTGAAGTCCGTTCTCAAAAACTTCAAGCTCTAATTCATGATGATCAAATTCCATCATTTTGATAATCTTTATTAACATCGTCCGAATAAATTCATCATCATCAATAATCGATACAAACAAGGGCTTTTTATTAATTTCTGACATTTGACTCTCTTGTGAACAGTTTTTGTATGTATTCAACTTCATTTATGATCGCACCCCGATTGTCACATGCTAAAAAAATCTTTCTAGTCTAACTATTATTTCCCTTTTTAAAAAAAAGCTTGTGTCTAACTAAAAAATAAAAAGGATCCTTAATTGGATCCTAAAACAACAGATTTATCGTATTACCTTAATGTTTTTACCTTTGCAGTACAGCTTTCCATTGCCGATAGGACTGAACCTCGAAATTGTTTTTCTTCAAGGACCGTTACAGCTTCAATCGTTGCACCACCCGGTGTACATACATTATCTTTAAGTGCTCCCGGATGTAAACCGGTTTTAAGAACCATCTTTGCTGCACCAAGTACTGCTTGAGCTGCAAGCCGATAAGCTTTATCCCTCGGTATTCCCTCTCTTACACCGCCGTCTGCCAATGCTTCGATAAACATATAAACATAGGCTGGAGATGATCCACTAATTGCAGGGACAGCATCCATCAGCTTCTCTTCAATGAGTTCAGTTTTTCCAAAGGTATGGAAAAGCTGCTCAATCTGTGTTAATTCTTCCTCACTTAGATAGTTATTTGGACAAATTGCACTCATGCCTTCGCCTACTAACGAGGGGGTATTCGGCATTGTTCGGACAGCTTTTACTTGAAAACCAAATGCTTTTTCAATATCTTCCAGTGTAATTCCTGCTGCAATCGTAACAACAATTACATTTTGTTTAATCTCCTTTTTAATTTCTTCAATCACTGGTGCATGAAGGTCAGGCTTCACAGCCAAAATAAGAATGTCCGAAATTTTTGCAACTTCTTTATTATTAAATGTAGTATTTATTCCGTATGTTTTTATCATTTTTTCAAGTGTTTTTTCTGATACAGCACTTGCTATGATGTTTTTATTAGCAATCATATTTGATTTTATGATACCTTCAATCATCGCCTGTGCCATTTTACCCGCTCCAATAAATCCTATCGTTTTATTCATGTTGATCAGCACCTTATCTATTAATTGTCTTTTCTTATTGTAAACAACTAAAGACAAAAAAACGATTACCTAGACTTAAGGAAATCGTTTTTTTAAATAATCCGGTGTTATTTATACATTTCATTTTCTAAAATAATCACGTTTTCATTGAAATTGGTTCTCCCAATTTCCTTCGTATTTTCTACCAACCGAAAAACATTATCACAGCATTGTTTGGCACCTTTAACTAGAAGAGGTACCCCTAGGAAGTCAATTTTTAATCCTCTAGAGAAAAACCCCCCAAACGTCATAGCAAGCGGGACAGTTGGTGAAGTATTAGAGAATATGATTTTTTCATCTGCTTGAAACCTTTCTTGTAATAATAAACTCATTTCTTTTAATGCAGGGACAAGCAGTTTGTTTCTTTTCCGCCCAATCGTATAAACCGGGTTTCCATCTTCATCGGTCCCGTGAAAAATGAGTTTTCCAAAATCAGCATGAGTTAATTTATTGAAAAATTTAACATTTAAAATTTCTTCTGTTGTTAATATTCGTTCCGATTGCGGTAATTGTTTTAAGTGATAGGCAGCTGCCATTGCAGTGGTATGTGTCCCACCATAATCATTATAGATATAAATCATAGATATCATCCTTTATTTTTTCATTATGCATATTATGGACAATTATCCAAATACTGATTCGGTTGATTTTTTCTATATAAAAGGCTCTGTTAAACTTGCCTGTTGATTTCCGCTCCAGGCACTCGCTTTCCGCGGGCGGTCGGGAGCCTCCTCAAGCATTAAGCCTGCGGGGTCTCCCTTGACCTGCTTTTCCCGCAGGAGTCTCGCGCCTTCCGCTCCAATCAACATAATGAGCTAAATCAACAATGAGCTTTAACATAGCCATATAAAAAAGAAGCCATCCGCAATAGCGAATAGCTTCTATATAAAAGTTAAATTTTCCCGCATTTATTTTATTAAATCTTTGGGAGAAAATGCTCCTGGAAGAAGGTCTTTTACTTGGATTCTTTGAACATCGCCTTTTAAGTTTGTTAGGATAATTTCCATTTCATCATCACAAAGCTCAGAAATAACTTGACGGCAAGCCCCGCAAGGAGAAACAGGTCCATCCGTATCCGCCGTGACTACAAGTGATTCAAATTGTGTCACACCATCAGAATAGGCTTTAAACAATGCTGTTCGCTCGGCACAATTTGTCATACTGTATGCTGCATTTTCAATATTACAGCCATGAAATACCTGACCATCCTTTGATAACAGAGCTGCCCCTACTTGGAATTTAGAATAGGGAGCATAGGCAAGTTCTCTTGCTTTAAAGGCTTCCTGGATAAGCTTTTTTTCTTCCACAATTTTTCACTCTCCGCCAAGGAATTTTAATGCTGAATTATTTTCGTAACCCATTCAACGACAATGCCGCCAAAATATACTCCAAATACACCAACTACTGCCGAAAATACCGGAGGAGCGGGCAACGGTAACTTTAAAAATTTAAACAAAATACCAACAACTAATCCGGCCAGTAATGCCATTAAAATTTCTTTCATTCAGTTACCCTCACTATAAATATTAATAGTTATTATTAGAAAGCTCACCTTTACTGATTGCTACTCCGGAGCTAGCTCCAATCCGTGTTGCTCCAGCCTCCACCATTGCTAATGCATCCTCACGGCTGCGTACACCACCGGAAGCTTTAACACCAATCTCAGGACCAACCGTCTTCCGCATAAGGCGGATATCTTCAACTGTTGCACCGCCTGTTGAAAAGCCTGTAGATGTCTTAACAAAATCGGCCCCTGCTTTTACAGAAAGCTCACATGCCCTTACTTTTTCTTCATTCGTTAAAAGACAGGTTTCGATAATAACCTTTGTTAACGCTTTCCCTTTCGCTGCTTCCACTACTGCACGGATGTCTCTTTCAACCAATTCATCCTGCATACCTTTTAAGGCCCCAATGTTTATTACCATATCAACTTCAGTAGCACCGTTTTCAATGGCGTTCTTGGTTTCAAATGCTTTCGTTTCAGGTGTTGCTGCTCCAAGCGGGAACCCAATTACTGTACATACTTTTACTTCAGGAGTGTCAGCTAGCATTTCAGCTGCGGTTTTTACCCAAGTTGGATTAACACATACAGATGCAAATGAATATTCTTTTGCTTCTTCTACTAATTTAACGATTTCTTGTTTTGTTGCGTCTGCTTTTAATAATGTATGATCAATCATTCTGACAACATTCTGAGTCATAATCGAAATTCCTCCTATATTAAAAAGAAATATTTATTTTACATATACAATCGTTCATAACCACAATGTAACTATAACAAACAATTGAACATTTGTAAATATCATTTTGAACAAATGTAAATTTCTTTATTGTATTTCACATAAAGGACAAAATGATGACATTATAAACATTTTTTTATATCATTCATTTTTGTCAAGTAAAAATTGCGCTGTAAATTGATCTGTCACAAGAACGTTTGCGTATTGACCTTTTAATGCACCGTATATTCCTTCAATTTTGCTTGGCCCGCCGGCGACTAATATGGAATGTTCCTTTTTCCTTAGCTCATCGAGATTTACACCAAGAGTTCTTTCGTTCAGACTGTCATTGCAAATTTGACCTTCTTTATCAAAGAACCGGGAGCAAATATCACCAACTGCCTTTCCATCAAGGGATTCCAAATCACTTTCTGTAAAATAGCCCATTTGAAATAATATAGAATCCGTCTTAATGGAGCCAATCGTAAACAATGCAATATTTGCCTGCTTTCCCAGCTCAAGAATTTTTCGAATATGACGATCAGCTTCCATTGCCTGCTTCACAACAAGATGGTCAACAATTGCGGGCAAAGGAAGGTTGTGAGGAGTCGTATTAAAGGCTTTACCGAAAAGGTATAATATTTCCGATGCGTACGTGTTGGTCTCTGAGTGACTTACCCCTCCTTTTAGCTGAACCACTTTCACATCCTTCACAAACTTTTGCTTCAATTCTATTGCAATGTGATAAAGGGTAGTTCCCCATGTTACACCAATAATGTCTCCATCCTCTACAATTTCATGAAGATAGACTGCTGCTTTTTCCCCAAGATAATTTTTAATAATATGATTTTCAAATTGAGGAACTGATGTGACAATTGCTTTCTTTAAATTGAACTTATTTTCTAGCTGCACCGAAAGATTCGCAACATCCTCTGTGGGATCCATAATAGTAATCTGCACGATTCCATCATTTTTTGCCTGCTGTAATAATCGAGACACAGTAGGACGTGAAACACCTAAAACTTTGGCAATTTCATTTTGATTATAATCCAATAAATAATATAACTTGGCCGCTTCTATCACTTTTCCTAATTTTTCCCGATCCACAATAATCACCTAATGTTTTTGATATTTTCTTTATTGTAACAAAAAAAACAAGTCGCACAAACATTTGTAAAAAATCAAATGAACATTTTATCAATCAATATTTGCTCTTAATTTTACTAACCTGACTTATTTTCGGGGAAAATACGTTGTTAAAGGGGGGCATTAAGATGCAAAAATTAGGGGAATTCCTCTACCAAAAGCGAAAAATGGTTCTGATGCTTTGGATCTTTATCATCGTATTATTTGGATTCTTTGCACTGAAATTGCCATCCGTTTTAAGCGGAAATGGGTTTGAATACCATGGTGAATATAATAAAACAAGAAGAATTCTCGAAAAAGACTTCGGTCAAGCAAAATCAGCGATTATTCTTGTTTTTCAACGCGATAATACGGTTAGTGACGACGATTGGAAGAATTATATTAGGGACACATTTAAAAAAATCAGCACCATCCATAGCGCACAAAAAATGAGCAATCCTTTAGCAGGAGATGGAATGGTAAAGGATGACGTTGCCTATGGGCTTCTTTCCTACAACAAAAAAGCCGAGAACCTGGGAAAAGAAATTACCCAATTAAAATCGAAATTAAAAAATAAAAAAGGCTTGCAGGTAACGATGACAGGGGAGCCGGTGATCGTCCAAGACCTAAACACTGCGAGTCAGGAGGATTTAGCGAAGGCGGAAATGATTGGTCTGCCTATTGCTTTAATCGTGTTGGTGCTTGCTTTTGGGGGTCTTGTTGCAGCGGCCATTCCGCTTGTGATTGGTGTTGTGTCCATTTTAATTACAATGGGTACAGTCTATTTTTTTAGTTATCGTACGGATTTGACTATTTTTATTCTAAACATTATTCCAATGATTGGACTTGCATTAAGCATTGATTTTGCATTGTTATTTATTAACCGTTATAAAGAGGAACTTTTAAGGAATCCCATTCAGGATGCCATTACGATAACGGTTGCAACCGCAGGGCGATCGATTATTTTTTCCGGACTTTGTGTTTTTATTGGATTGTCAGGACTTTGGTTTATTAAAATAGATATTTTTCAGAATGTTGCTCTCGGTGGTATGACCGTTGTGTTAATATCTGCCCTATGTGCCTTAACATTTCTTCCTGCACTACTCTCTGTAATCGGAAGCAATATCAACAAATTAAGTGTACTAAAGATAACAGACAAACAAACAAATGGTTGGTACAGCTTTGCTAAATTTGTCATGAGACACCCGGTATTTATGACAATAGCAGCACTGGCCATTCTTTTAGCGGGCTTAGTTCCCGTCAGGCAAATGACTCTTGCGATTCCCGGAACCGATTCATTGCCGGAAAAATACCCATCTAGAGCAGCCTTTGAAACCTATAAGGAAATATTTATTCCAAAAGAAAAACGTGAGGAGAAAAAAGTGACAATTATTTTCGAATCAAAGAGAAATATTCTCGAAAAAAGCACTCTTGACAAAGTAAGTAAAGTGGAAAGGAGCCTAAATAAAGATCCGCTGGTTGCAACGGTTAACTCGCCTTTTTCAGCAACAGGAGTAAGTAATGGGGCACAACTATTTAATTTATTAAAATTCGGGGACATAAAAAAGGTTTCCCCTATTGTTGATTACTTTATAGGAGACAATAAAATGTTGGTCGAGGTTTATTTGAAAACAGGTGAACATTCAGAAAAAGCCAGAGAGTGGGTCCGTAAATGGTCAAATGCTGACTTAGGCCTGACGGCACATGTTGGCGGCACGATAAAATTTGAGCAGGAAATATTTGATGAAATTTTTAAAAAAGCACCATATGGATTGCTTTTAATTTTTATTACAACCTTTATCATCCTTATGGCTGCCTTTCGTTCCTTGTTAATTCCAATCAAAGCGATCTTAATGAATATTTTAAGTCTTGGCTGTACATTTGGAATTGTTGTTTGGATCTTCCAACGCGGTCATTTTGGAATGAAGCCTGTTGATATTGCATTGATTTTACCTGTATTTGTTTTCACCCTGGTATTTGGCCTATCAATGGATTATGAGGTGTTTCTAATCTCCAGGATACAAGAATTTTATTTAAAAACAGGTGATAACAGTGAAGCAACACTCTCAGGTTTAACCTATACCAGTAAAATTATCACCTCTGCTGCAGCAATCATGATTGTTGTTACCGGTGCTTTTGCCTTCACAGGAGTAATGCCAATCAAACAGCTTGGAGTAGGGATTGCAATCGCGATTTTTATTGACGCTACCATCGTGAGGATGATTCTAGTTCCTGCCCTGATGAAACTGCTTGGCGATTGGAACTGGTGGTTTTTTGGCCTAAAAAATAAAAGACATCTTGAGCATCGAAAAAAACCAGCCTGAATTTTGGCTGGTTCTTCTATTTAATTTGGTAAATGATTAGCTATATATTTTGAGCGTATTTTTCACTAGGTACTTTGCTTAATACTACATATAAGCTTACCGGTTCATTTCCGTTATTTTTAAAGGCCATTTCTTCATTATTACTTACATGGATTAAATCAGCCTCTGCTCCTTCTAGTTCCTTGCCATCAATTATGAAGATACCCTTTCCGGTTACAACAAATAAATAGACTTCTGCTCCCGGATGCTTGTGTGTTGGGAGCTGTTGCCCAGGTAAGAAATTCAGAACAAACACTGTCGTGTCTTCAGTATTGAAAATAACTCTTTTGGTAAATCTTTCTTCGCTATATTTCATGTAGTCTTTAACAGAATTTTTTTCCATTCATTTTTCCTCCTTAGCATTACTTCTACCATAAGTATAATTGAAAATAATTTTCATTTAAGTGAGGAGTATCACTCCGTTAAAATATTAACTGAAAAAAAATTAAATAGGCAAAGCCAGCCATAAAAACATGGCTGGCTTGAAATTCAAACTATTCCTAACTCTACAAATGATGCACCCTTATTCAGTGCTTTCATGTTTACATCTATTAGGTGGTGCTTGTCAGAAGAAAGAACTTTCTTTAAAGACTCAAAAACAGAATTGATTGAAACCATCTTGGTATGTTCCAAAAAAGCCCCCAATAAAATCATATTAGCAACCAGGGAGCTTCCAAGTGAGTTTGCCAAATCTGTCGCCGGGAGCTCAATTATTTTTATATCTTTTCGTTTTGATGTTCTAATGACTAATGATGAGTTAATTAGTAAAAGCCCACCATGGCGAACGAGGGGTTCAAACTTATCAAAAGAAGGGTTATTTAGAATGATAGCTGTCGATGGACTTGTCACAAGCGGTGATCCTACCGGCTTATTACTTACTACAACAGCACAATTTGCTGTTCCTCCCCGTTGCTCTGGTCCATAAGAAGGTAGCCATGAAACACCTTTTCCCTCGATCATTCCGGCATAAACAATGAGCTGCCCCATTGACATAACTCCTTGACCACCAAAGCCGGCAATGATTATTTCTTCCAGCATTTGTTAGTTCACATCCTCTTTATTTTTATAAACTCCTAGCGGATAAGCAGGAAGCATATTATCCTTCACCCATTCGAGAGACTCATAAGGATCGAGCCCCCAGTTGGTTGGACAGGTAGACAATATCTCTACCATTGAAAATCCCAGACCCTTTTTCTGCGTTTCAAATGCTTTGCGAATGGCTTTTTTTGCTTTTATTATGTTTGGAACATCATGAGAGGAAACTCTTTCAATATAGGCAGAGCCATCTAGGGTTGCCAGCATTTCACAAACTTTAATTGGAGACCCTTGAATATTCACATCCCTGCCAAATGGAGTGGTCGCTGTTTTTTGTCCAATTAGCGTTGTTGGTGCCATTTGCCCGCCAGTCATTCCATAAATAGCATTATTAACAAAAATCACTGTAATTTTTTCACCTCTTGCCGCAGCATGAATCACTTCGCTAATTCCAATTGAGGCAAGATCCCCATCACCTTGATAGGTAAAAACAAATCGATTTGGAAGAACGCGCTTCACACCTGTTGCCACTGCCGGAGCACGTCCGTGGGCTGCTTGTGTCATATCACAATTAAAATATTCATACGATAACACCGAACATCCTACCGATGCTACTCCAATTGTATCCTCTAATATATCCATTTCTTCTAAAACTTCACCAACGATTCGATGAATGACCCCGTGCGTACAGCCCGGACAGTAGTGTGTAGGTTTTTCAGTTAAACCGCTTGTTTTTTTAAAAATCGTCTTCATTGTCATACTGAAATCCCCCCGGCAACTGTCATTATTTTTCGGTAAATTTCTTCTTGTGTAGGAACGACTCCGCCAGTTCGACCATAGAAATCAACGGGTGCATGGCCATCTACCGCTAGCCTTACATCCTCGATCATTTGCCCCGCACTCATTTCTACGGAAATATATGCTTTAACTGAGTCACGTGTTTCTTCAAATGGTTTTTCAGGGAATGGCCACAAAGAAATTGGTCTGATTAATCCGACTTTCACTCCGTCCTGTCTAGCTTTGTTGATGGCATTCATCGTAATTCGAGCCACTGTTCCGAAAGCCACCATTATAAAATCGGCATCCTCCGTTTTATACGTTTCAAAACGGACTTCATTAGCCTTTATTTGAGCAAATTTCTGTTGCAAAAGGATGTTTCGTTTTTCCAAACTTTCTGCGTCAAGCTCCAAGGATGTAATAATTTTTGGTTCTCCATCTCCCCGTGTACCTGTTGTTGCCCAATTTTTTTCATACAAATGAGTTTCAGATCGTTCCCCAAATTCAACCGGCTCCATCATTTGACCGAGCATCCCATCTCCCATTAGGATCACCGGAGTCCTGTACTTGTCAGCAATATCAAAGGCATCACGTGTCAAATCGATTATTTCCTGCAAGCTGGCAGGTGCTAATACCGGAATATTGTAATCTCCATGCCCTCCGCCTTTTGTCACTTGAAAATAATCTGATTGTGCCGGTTGAATATTTCCTAATCCGGGACCGCCTCGTACAATGTTAACCACCACAGCAGGAAGTTCCGAACCCACTAAATAGGAAATACCCTCTTGTTTAAGGCTGAATCCCGGACTTGAAGAGGAAGTCATAACCCTAACTCCTGTTCCTGCAGCCCCATATACCATATTAATAGCTGCAATTTCACTTTCAGCTTGCAAAAATAATCCCCCTACCTCCGGAAGCCTTCGTGCCATATAAGCAACAAGTTCACTTTGCGGAGTAATAGGGTAGCCAAAAAAATACTTACACCCTGCATGTACTGCTGCTTCACCAATCACTTCATTTCCTTTCATTAACACTTTCCCCATATGTAAAACTCCTTCCAATTACACAGTTTGCAATATTTTCACCGGCCTATAAACAGAGATAACGGAATCCGGACATATTTGTCCGCACTTTGTACAGCTAATACAATTCTCCTGATTAACAACTGTAGCAGGTCTGTATCCTTTTCCATTTAAATAGTCTGCCAGAAAAATAACATTTGTCGGGCAGACTTGAACACAAAGACCACAGGATTTACAGATATCCTCATTAAAGACAACTCTTTTTTCCAATTAAATTCATCCCCTTATCCTTCCCAAGGTAATTTCATATACCTTTGGATAAAAATTACATCATAATTTTTGGCAAACGTGTCTGCTTCTTTTTCCAAGTGATTTGAAATGGTTGTGAACTGTAAGGGAATTCCCAGCTTTTCAGACAACCGAATACTAAGTTCATAGCCTTTATAAATATCATTTATGGATGTTTCAAACCCTAGACTTGAATTATTAATAATACCAGTTACCTTTAAACGGGAAGCTTTTTCAATTTCCCTGACCGTATATAGGGCACCTTCCAGTGTGCTGACATAAGGACGATTACCATTTAAAACAAAAAGTAATTCCGGACTTAAATTCCTCCATTCGTGATAATACTGTCCTAATGCTGCAGCACCGTCCTTATCACCTCCGGCATCAACAATATTCATGTACCTATGGTCATGTAAAACACGATAAATTTCACCGGAGACAATTGGTAAATCAGCAGTTGCAAGATGTTCCTTCGGTGAAATTAATTCAATATCATGCTGCTGAAATAGGTTTGAAACATCCCGTGAACGAAAATATGGATTTATGATATCTAAATCATTAATAGCCACTTTTTCATGTGTCTGTCTCTTTAATAACGCTAAATTAATCGCAATCTCTGTTTTCCCGCTGCCAAAATGACCTGATAAAATAGAAATCTTATTATTTAATTTCAAACAGGCATTTCTCCTTTCAAAAATGAAAGCGTTTCCAATTGGAAATTCTAAAAAATTTCCAATTTATTATTCTACTTAATTATAAAATACTAATTGCCTGTCCTGCTTTGACTATTGTCACACTTCACTATTTTGTAAAAATATCGGTATAAATTGAAAAAAGAAGTTCCAAAGAACTTCTTTTATGACATATAGGATAGGATGACTTTTTGTGGAAGATCATTTTCAAAGTCAACCTTTCTTTTCATTCTCTCACAAGACGGCATTTCAAATGAGAAATCCTCTACCCTTGAAGGTATTACACCATCGTGTTTTAAATGGTCAAAAACTCTTTGCATAGCTTCTTCTGTTGATATCATTTCCTCTGAATTCTCGACCTTAAGGCACTCCACACATGTTTCGATGATATTTTCGTCAATTTGCTCCTGCGCAAAAACTAATTTAGCGCCGGTGATATTTTCGACTTCCTTATTTTCTAATTCAATTATGGTTGTAATATTCATCTTAAATTAACCTCCATCTTTGATTAAATTTATTATAAAAAATTTCTGCTCATTTGTATTTTAAAAACGCTTTTATTCATTTTTTCTTCATATGTTTTTGACAATTTTCTGTCCATTTTAATATGTCCATTTAAAACTAATTTTGTGCCAATATTGGTTACTTATCCATATATTTATATTTAAGGAAAAAATTTGATAGGTATTTTTTGCAGTAACGTTGGATGTTTAAATCTCGAAGCGATTTATCCGGTTGCAATTTTTCTTAAGAATAATAATTCTTATAAAAAAACGGATACTATTGTTACATTGATTTTAATTGGAGGAGGTCTTTTTAGTGCACTTAAAAAAAATATTTCTGTTGCTACTAACTCTCACTCTATTTTGGCAAGCTTTCCCGTCTCTCTCTCATGCTCTGGAGGACACGAAAACTAAGGAAGGAATTGTAGATTTACGAATCCTTGAAACAACCGATTTACATGCTCACTTAGTCAATTATGATTATTACCAATCAAAAGTGGATAATAGGGTCGGTCTCGTTAAAACCGCCACACTTATTCATCAGGCAAGGAATGAAGTTAAAAATTCTTTATTATTTGACGATGGCGACCATTTGAAAGGAAATCCGCTGGGTGAGTTTTTGGCGAGAATAAGAGGGATTCATAAGGGCAAAATCCATCCGGTTTATAGAGCATTTAACTTTTTAGGGTATGATGCAATCGCAATTGGAAATCACGAATTTAACTATGGATTAAGCTTCTTAAATGCTGCCTTGAAAGGGGCAAAAATGCCTGTAGTAAATGCAAATGTATACCGGGTTAATAAAAATAAACCTTATTTTAAACCTTATGTAATTCTGAAACGGAGCGTTGTTGACCAACAAGGTAATCAGCATGTACTTAATGTTGGTGTTATTGGGTTTATGCCGCCGCAAATCATGAAATGGGATAAAGCAAACCTGGAAGGAAAAGTGTTGGCTAAACCAATTGTTGATACAGCAAAAAAATATGTACCACTTATGAAGGCAAAGGGTGCTGATATTATTATCGCACTTGCCCATACCGGCATAAGCAGCGAACCATATTCTCCCGAAACGGAAAACGCGGCCTATTATCTCACGCGGATTCCCGGAATCGATGTTGTTTTGGCAGGACATTCACATGGAATCTTTCCCGGACCGCATTTTGCACGTCTTCCTAATACAAATTTAGCAACCGGACAAATTAATGCGAAGCCTGTTGTTATGGCAGGCTCTTTTGGAAACCGTCTTGGAGTTATCGATTTAATACTCAAAGTAAATGCAGGAAAATGGCAGCTTCTAAAGGGGACAGCCCTAACAAGGCCTGTTGCCGACGAGCATGGAAAGCCTCTCGTAAAAACAGATAAAGCTTTATATAGATTAATTCAATCTGAGCATCAGGAAACGGTAGATTTTATTAAAAAATTAGGCTTATAGACAAATAAGTCTTAATTATTATTCACAAATTATCCATTGATTTTCATTTTAAGATAAATAAAATATAATTGTTGTCCGACTTTAATACTCTGGTTGTTCATTTCAAATGAATGAAATAGATGGCTATGATTTAGATCGGACAACAACAGCTAAAGTTGAACACAAGCATTGCTTTACAATTGTTTTATTCTTTTATAGAATAAAACTAAATAGAATAAGTTGATTTTTTGGAGGAGCCTGTCACAACAGGCTCCTTTTTGCATTTTTTCGGGCATTATAATAAAAAATGGGGAGAGAGATAAAAAAATGACAACACAAGCAATAACCGCGCTCGGAGTATTCCTTATCACATATGCCTTTATTGTCACAGAAAAGATTCATAGAACTATTATTTCAATGGCTGGTGGGATTATAATGGTTCTGCTAGGGATTGTTGGCCAAGAGAAGGCTCTTCACCATATTGATTTTAATACACTTGGACTCCTTACAGGGATGATGATTATTGTTGCAATAACCTCCGAAACAGGGCTTTTCAAATACATCGCAATATGGTCTGCGAAGAAAGTCCACGGAGACCCGCTAAAAATACTGCTTATCCTTGGAATCATTACTTCATTAGGATCAGCGCTTTTGGATAATGTTACCACCGTCCTATTGATAGTTCCGGTTACATTTAGCATCACAAGGCAATTACGAGTCAATCCAATTCCATTTTTAATAACAGAAATTATCGCTTCGAATATTGGTGGAACTTCGACTCTAATTGGAGATCCCCCGAATATTATGATTGGAAGTGCTGTGAAAGAGCTAACCTTTCTGAAGTTTATTGAAAATTTAACTGCCATATCGTTTTTCATCCTACTTATTAATATAACTATTCTAGCTTTCATCTATCGAAAACAGTTAAAGACCACTCCGGAATTAAAAGCTAACCTAATGGACTTAGACGAAAAAGAAGAAATTACCGATAAGAAGTTATTAATAAAAGCTCTAGTGGCAATGATATTGACGATCTTAGGTTTCTTCCTCCATCAACTTCTTCACCTGGAATCAGCAACCGTGGCGTTAGCAGGTGCATTTCTTCTATTATTATTTACAGGAGAAAAATATTTGGATAAATCCTTTATGAAGGTAGAGTGGTCAACAATTTTTTTCTTTATCGGGCTTTTTGTATTAGTTTCCGGATTAATTGAGACAGGGGTTATTTCCTTATTAGCCAACTATTCTATTCACCTAACAGGCGGAAATATCACTTCTACTTCCATTCTAATTCTTTGGGTTAGTGCGATAGCATCGGCGTTTATTGATAACATTCCATTCGTGGCAACAATGATTCCGATGATTAAGGATATGGGCTCATTGGGGATTCATAACCTCGAGCCCTTATGGTGGAGTCTCTCACTTGGAGCTTGTCTTGGTGGAAATGGTACATTAATTGGTGCGAGTGCAAACGTCATTGTAGCTGGATTTGCTGCTAAAGAGGGCCATTCCATTACGTTTGGAAAATTCCTGTTAATTGCTTTTCCATTAATGATCCTATCTATTTTGATTTGTACGGTTTACATTTATTTACGATATTTAATTTAGGGGGAATAGCAATGGAACTTGTTTATAAATATAATGAAAAGCTGTTAGATTTGAAGGAGTCTATTAACGGTGAGGACATTGAATTCAACATTTTTAGCTTGGGAATAGATATAAAAAAGCAAATATTTAATATACAGGAATATTTTAACCGGAATGACATATTAACAGATATTCTCGTTTACACCCATGCACATAAGAAATACCAGATTATTGTAAGAATAGAATTTTACACTGACTTTGTATTACAATTATTTAAACAACAATTACTACAAGAGATTAAATGGGTTTAATGGTCCGGCTGCCATCTGGGCAGCCGTTTTTTTATCTTTTAGGAAACTATAAAATAATTTGGTGTGAATAATTTGAAAAAGTTATCTGAATCCAGCTTAGCGCCTTTTGTTCTTTCAATTCATAATGATCATTTTATTTATTAAAGCAATTTTTTACCCAATCCATTTTTTCTGAAAAGCTGCGATACTTTCATACTCTTCTTTCAAAAGGCGGGAGAGACGAATATAAATAGGGATTAATTCTTGATATACTTGGACATTTTCCGGATTTGGCTCATGATGATTGGTGGCCCCTACCATCTCGGACACAACATTTAAAGAACTTATTTCACCTAAGCTGTACATCCCCATTATGGCAGCACCCAGACAAGAGCTCTCAAAGCTTTCGGGAATGTTAACTTCTTGATTAAAAATATCCGCCATCATTTGCCGCCAAAGCTCAGATCGTGCAAAGCCGCCTGTTGCTTGGATGCTTTTCGGCTCACCGATCAATTCCTCTAATGCCAGAAGAACCGTATATAAATTTAAAATAACACCTTCTAATACCGAACGTATTAAATGTTCTTTTTTATGATGCAGCCCCAGCCCAAAAAAGGAACCACGGGCATTAGCATCCCAAATTGGCGCCCGTTCTCCTGCCAGATATGGATGAAAAAGGAGCCCGTCAGCCCCGGGTTTTACAAGACCGGCAATTTCAGTCAGCACTTCATAAGAATCTTTTCCCAGACGCTTCGCTGTTTCCGTTTCTGCTGCCCCTAGCTGATCTCGGACCCATCTAAAAATCATACCGCCATTATTTACCGGACCTCCAATAACCCAATGGTTTTCTGTTAGGCAATAACAAAATATTCTTCCCTTAGGGTCGGTAACAGGCCTGTCGGTAACCGTTCTGATTGCACCGCTCGTGCCGATTGTCACTGCCACAACCCCCGGCTCAATAGCATTTACTCCTAAATTGGATAATACCCCGTCACTTGCTCCTACAACAAACGGAACCGACGCCGGCAGCAGCATCTCAGCTGCATAGTTTTCATCGATTCCAATCAAGTTAAAGGTTGTTGAAACAGGATCCGATAGTTTATCAGTAGTAACACCGGCTACCCGGAGTGCTTCTTCATCCCATTGAAGAGAAGTCAGATTGAACATTCCTGTTGCCGAGGCTACTGAATAATCGATCACATATTTTTTAAATAATTTATAAAAAACATACTCTTTAATAGAAATAAACTTAAAGGTTTGATTAAATAATTCCGTTTGTTCTTCTTTCAGCCACACCAGCTTTGAAAGTGGTGACATTGGATGGATAGGGGTACCTGTCCGTAAGTAAATTTCGTGTCCATTAAGCTCATTTAATATCTTTTCAGCCCATTTGCTGCTTCGATTATCTGCCCATGTAATACACCTTGTTAATGGCTTACCTGATTCATCTACAGCAATAACGCTGTGCATGGCTGAACTAAACGAAACGCAAAGTATTTTGCTTGGTTCAACATTACTTTTTTGCACAACTGTCTTTATCGTATTCATTACAGCTGAAAAAATTTCCTCAGGGTCCTGTTCAGCTGTTGCAGGTGTAGGAGAAAATAAAGGATACTCTATTCCATGGGAAGCAATAACGGAGCCATTTGTAGAAAATAAAACGGATTTTGTACTTGTTGTTCCAATGTCAACGCCAATTACATAGTTGGAGTTCATAAAAACTCATCCCCCTTTTTAATAAAAAACAAGAATTTTTTTCACTTTTGAAATCGTTTACATCAAAATTTTTTTCATTTATGTTATACTTATAGTATCTACCCAATTGTTGAAAGGAAATCCCAATGACAAATAGTTGTTTAGGAAAAATTCGTTCCTATTATGCAAGATTTAGTGAAAAAGAAAAGAAAATTGCTAATTATATATTGGATACCCCCGATAAAATTATTCATAGTACGATTAATGAAGTCGCTGAAGACTTGAACGTTGCCGATGCCACCGTCTTTCGTTTTTGTAAGCGTATCGGATTTAAAGGATATCAAGCTATGAAAATTGCACTGGCTTCGGAAATTATTACTCCAATAATGCAAATTCACGAAGAAATAACCGAACAGGATAATGAAAAAACCATTTCGGAAAAAGTATTTAAATCAAATATCCGTACATTAGAAAATACCCTGCAGATTATTGAAAGTGATTCCATCCAAAAAGCGGTACAAATACTTCATAACGCAGAGAGGGTTGACTTTTACGGTACGGGAGGCTCAGCTGTTATTGCCTTGGATGCTTATCACAAGTTTATTCGAACAGGAATTAAAGCTTTTGCCTTTCCGGATTCACATTTTCAAATGATGGCCGCATCACAGTTATCAAAAAATGACGTTGCCGTAATCATTTCACACTCAGGAGCAAATAAAGATACCATCGATATTTTAAATACAGCCAATAAAAGCGGTGCCAAAACCATTGGCATCACTAGCTTTCCGAAGTCTCCTATTAGCCAGAATGTGGATGTGGCTCTGTACACCAGCTCCGACGAAACAGAATATCGCTCCGAGGCGCTGGCATCACGTATTGCTCAATTAAGTATCATTGATGCACTCTATGTAAACCTTATGATATTGAATAAAGAAAAAGCAAAGAATGCACTCGATAAAATACGCGATGCTATTTCAAATACCAGAATGTAAAGAAAATAAATTTAAAAGGTTTAACTATTAAAAGGTGAGCCCAATGGGCTCACCTTCTTTAATTTCATTATTCCTATTTCGTTAAAACAAGTTATTCCATCCAGTTTGTATGGAAAACTCCTTCTTTATCAACTCGTTGATAAGTATGAGCTCCAAAATAATCACGTTGTGCTTGCAAAAGATTTGCCGGAAGAGTTTCTGTACGATAGCTGTCATAGTAAGCAATTGCGCTCGCGAAAGACGGTACCGGAATGCCGCGGCCAATGGCCAAAGCAAGAACTTGCCTTAATGCGTTTTGGTAGCTTTCCACTATTTCTTTAAAGTATGGATCTAATAACAGATTCGCTAATTCAGGATTATGATCATAAGCGTCTTTTATTTTTTGTAAGAATTGTGCACGAATAATACAGCCGCCGCGGAAAATCATTGCAATGTCTCCATAACGAAGATTCCAATCGTACTCTTCAGATGCAGCACGCATTTGGGCAAATCCTTGTGCATAGGAACAAATTTTACTCATATATAAAGCTTTACGTACCGCTTCAATTAGCTCCTCTTTATTTCCTTCAAAATCTGCCGCTACAGGTCCATTAAGTACCTTACTTGCTTTAACTCGCTCTTCTTTCATTGCTGATATAAAGCGGGCAAATACAGATTCTGTAATAATCGGAAGCGGAACGCCCAAATCTAAAGCATTTTGGCTCGTCCACTTGCCAGTGCCTTTTTGTCCGGCAGTATCTAGAATCATGTCAACCATTGGTTTACCTGTTTCTTCATCGACCTTTGTAAAAATATCTGCTGTAATTTCAATTAAGTAGCTATCTAATTCCCCTTTGTTCCAATCGGCGAATACTTCATGGAGTTCCTTAGCACTTAAACCAAGGACATTTTTCAGAATAAAATAGGCTTCTGAGATTAACTGCATATCACCATATTCAATTCCATTATGAACCATTTTCACATAATGTCCGGCACCATTAGGTCCAATATATGTACAGCATGGGTCACCCTCTACCTTTGCGGAAATTGCCTCTAAAATCGGTTTTACAAGATCATAGGCTTCTTTTTTACCACCCGGCATAATCGCAGGTCCTTTTAATGCGCCTTCTTCTCCCCCGGAGACACCGGTACCAATAAAATGGAAACCTGCTGTTTCCAATTCCTTATTCCTTCTGATCGTATCTTGGAAGAATGTATTTCCACCATCAATGAGAATATCACCTTCTTCAAGAAATGGCTTTAAGGATTCAATCGTTGCATCCGTTGCCGTACCTGCTTTTACCATTAATAAAATTTTTCGTGGCTTTTCTAAAGAATTGACAAATTCCTCAATTGTTTGCGCACCGACGAAGTTTTTTCCCTCGGCTTCGTTTTTTAAAAAAGCTTCTGTTTTATCGTATGAACGGTTAAAAACTGAGACAGAATACCCACGGCTTTCAATATTTAAAGCAAGGTTTTTTCCCATAACTGCTAAACCAATCACACCAATTTGTTGTTTCGACATTTCTCAATCCCTCTTTCTCTATCTCATTAAATAATTAAATACTACCAGTCTTCAGCATACTATCCATAATAACGGATTAAGGATAGAACATCAATTATTTCGACAATTTTATCTTTATCTGGTTGTGATCCTTAATGCAGAACGAAATTCAACTTTTTTCCGTAACACTTTCTTCATAGAAGTTCCCCATCATTTTCAAACATATTCATGGTGTTTCAATATTAAATCTACCATTTGGTGAATGAAATCAAGTCCAAAGATAAAGATAATCTTAAAGGGGGTTAAAACAAATGAAAGAACATGTAAACACAAAGAATAACCTAAGCTATGAATCAGACGGGAAAATGGGAAACCACAATAAAGAAAAAAATAACAATAAAGAGAAACCAGTTGAATTTTTCAACACCACACAAGATAGTGAGTAAGCTAAAGGCTGTTTCTGCGCAAAACGAGGCTGCCTAAAAAGTAAAGGGCCGGCCTCGTTTTTACATTTACCATAAAATAAATTCCCATTGATTATCCTACTAACGAGCTCTAATCTTTTTTATTTTGATTGATTACCCATTTTATAGCCTTTAGATTTACCTGCCCTCCTTTAGCAAAAAAGCGTATCCCCCGACTCTCTTTGCCGGGAAAAATTCTTCCGGTAAAGACTTCCTCTCCGTCATTAATAAAGACTTCAATAGACGATGCATCGGCAAAAACATGAAATTTAATATCTTGCGAATTAATTCCACACTTTCTTATATTACCAAATTCATTAGCAACAGGCTGACCTGAAAAGGAACGGTCAAAAAGAATTTTTTTAATTTTTTTGTTATATTTAATGATTGTTTTTTCATTTCCCCCAACACGGAGCTCAAATCCAAACTCTTCTGCTGTGCTATCTGTAAATTCTGCTATTAGTTCAAATGTCTCTCCATAAAAGCCCTCTAACGTAATCGAATCACAATAAATGATGGCTTCAGCCTCTACTTTTTCACCCCTAAGTTCTTGAAGTTCCTTAATCGGCGTTTGTATGAGCTTATTATTTCTAATAGTCAGCTCCCTTGGTAAAGTTAAACAATGTGCCCAACCGTGCTTATCTGTTGGATACTCGATTTCCGGTAAACCCATCCAAGCTACTAATATTCTCCGCCCCTTTTGGTCTAACATCGTCTGGGGAGCGTAAAAATCAAAACCTCTGTCCAGCTCTTTAAATTCACCATGAGATAATTTCCTTTTCTTCATATCCAATTTCTTGCCCACAAGATAACCTGACTGATATATATTCCGGAATTCATCCCCTTTAGGGCTTAGCCCTTGAGGTGAAAAAATTAAGATGCCGTTATCCTCTAACTCAAAATAATCCGGACATTCCCACATGTATCCGAAGTTTTTTAAATTGGTATCAATTTCACCTTTAAATTGCCAATCAGATAAATTAGACGAGCAAAATAATAAAACACTCCCTGTTTTATCTGTTCTTTGTGCGCCTATGACAGTATAAAAGGTTTCCCCGGATTTCCATACCTTCGGGTCTCGAAAATGATCAGTATACCCATTAGGAACATCTGAAATTACAGGTTTGTCCATTTTTGTGATTTTTCCTTCCGGGTCCATTACTGCCATACATTGATATGGATGCCTTATCCAGTTTTCATCACGAGTATTTCCTGTATACATTAGATATAGCATTCCTTCATTTTCTATGGCACTTCCGGAATATGCCCCATGACTGTCAAAATAATGATTCGGTTCAATTGCTATTCCGATATTTTCCCAATCGACAAGATTTTGGGATTTCGTATGATACCAATATTTCAAGCCATGCACAGGTCCAAGTGGAAACCATTGATAAAAAAGGTGATATTCCCCATTGAAAAAGGAAAAACCGTTCGGATCATTCAAAAGGCCTGTTTTTGGCTGTATATGAAAAGTTTGCCTCCACGGACACTCATTAACTATTTTTGATAAGGCCTCTATTTCTTTTTCATCTATCTCATCAATTCGTTTATATCTTTTTTCTTTTGTCCATTCCACTTTATTGTAACCTCACTTTTGAAACAAAAGAGAGGAGACTCAAAAAATCCCCCCTCTTTTACTCTTGATTATTTTAAGCTGCTTTCGGAGAGGACTCCTTTTTTTGTTTAGCAGTATTTCGTTTAGACAAAATCACTGTTGCCGCAAATGCTATGGCAAAGGAAATGACCATTCCAAGAATATAAAATGTGATAGAACCGGGTTTTATCGAGATGATTCCGGGAAGTCCTGCTGCACCAAGTGCGATAGCTTTTACTTTAAATAAGGTGATAAATGCAGACCCTGCAGCCGAACCAATGATAGCACCAACAAATGGATATCTTAATTTTAAGTTCACCCCAAACATTGCCGGCTCCGTGATTCCAAGAAGAGCTGAAATTCCGGCAGCAGATGCAACTCCTTTTATTTTGCTGTCTTTTGTCAAAAGTAGGACGGCAATCGTTGCAGCACCCTGGGCAACGTTAGACATTGCCGCAATCGGAAAAATAAAAGAACCTCCTGTTTTTGCGATGTCAGCCAATAATTGTGTTTCTACTGCGATAAAGCTATGGTGCATACCTGTGATTACGATTGGTGCATATACCAAACCGAAAATCGCACCGCCAATTAATCCTGTAGAGTCATATAACCAAACCAATCCATCTGTTAAGAAATTACCAGCTGAACGCATGACAGGTCCAACTAAAGTAAAAGTTAAAATTCCTGTAAAGAAAATTGTAAATAATGGCGTTAATAAATTATCTAAAGAAGATGGTATACGTCTTCGTAAGAAAGTTTCAGTTTTTGCTAAAATATAGGAAGCAGCAAGGACGGGCAGAACAGTTCCCTGATAACCAACCTTTTGAATTTCGAAGCCAAAGATTTTCCATACAGGAATTTTCCCCTGTGCGAGAGCAGCGCCGTATCCCCATCCATTTAACAAATCGGGATGAACCATAAGCATACCTAATGCAGCGCCAAGATACGGATTTCCTCCAAATCTTTGTGTGGCAGAAAAACCGATTAGGATTGGAAGGAAAACAAAAGCAGCATTTGCAAATGTATTAATCAAAGCGGCCAGATCAGCCATTTGCGGGTAAGCCTGGATCAATGATTTACCTTCAATAAAAAGGTTCGAGGCTGTTAGGACGTTGTTTAGTCCCATTAACAAACCACCTGCAACAATGGCCGGAATAATTGGGACAAAAATATCTGATAGCATTTTGACAAATTGTTGGAGTGGGTTTAATTTTTTTGCACCCGCGTCTTTGATCTCTTTTGTTGACATTTCAGATAATCCTGTAATTAAGGCCAACTCTTTATATACCTCGTTTACTGTGCCTGAGCCAATAATGATTTGAAATTGCCCTCCTGTTGAAAATGTCCCTTTTACAACATCCATATGATCGAGTTTTTCCTGATCTACCATTCCTTCATCTTTTAGGACAAGGCGCAAGCGTGTAGCGCAGTGTGCTGCAGCTGAGACGTTTTCTTTCCCGCCAATTGAATCAAGGATTTCTGTTGAAATTTTTCTGTAATCCATTCCAGTTTCCCCCTTCTTAGTAGGTTCTCTAAGGAACCGGTTCCAATAATGATTAAAAAAATTTTTTAATGTTTACCTACTTGCGTTATTTCTCTCTGTATTAGGAACCGGTTCCAAATGGATCCAAAATTAAAACCGACCAATTGGAATCGGTTCCATAACTGTATTATATTTTACCTTTAAATAAATTGTCAACGCTTTCTCGTTCAATTATTTGAAAATTTGATACAGTTAAATCTTCCACATATTCCCCATTTACAAGTCGAACAATATTTTTGGCTGCAAGTTGACCCGCTTCTTTATAATAAAACTTCGCTGTCGTTAATGCAGGGTGAATAACTTCAGTAACCTCATAACCTCCAAAACCAACGATTGATAAATCTTCAGGTACGTTTATTCCTTTTATATACGCAGCTTTTAACCCCCCAAGTGCAATATTGTCAGTTGCGCAAAACAATAAGGTTGGAGAAAATTCCTCTAATACATAGGAAGCTACTTTCATGGCATCTTTAATTTTAAAACCTGTTTCAAAGTACCGAACTTCACAATCTGCAAAATTCTTTACTGCATCCTTGAAGCCTTGTTTTCGTTTAATTCCAACGGCAATATCTTTTTCTGTTACACCTAAATAAGCTATTTTTCGATGCCCCTTTTCCAGAACATATCTTCCAAGCTCGAAACCTGCAGCATAATCATCATGAATAAGGCTGTAAGTATTTTCATTATATTGGCCTACCAGTAACAAAGGGATTTTAATTTCCCTAAATGCTTCCAAATGTTCATTTGTTATTTCAGTAGCAAGCAAAATAATTCCGGCAATTTTCTGCCGTTCTAAACTATAAATGCTTTCAATTTCCCTCACTAAATCTTGATTTGAATTCGAAATCAGCATTTGATAATTTAATTTTCTTAACTGCTCATCAATCCCAATTAGTGTATTTGATGCCGCATATGAATCCAATCTAGGCACAATGGTACCAATAATATTAGTCTTTTTTGCCTTTAAACTTTGTGCAAAAGTATTCGGAATATATCCGGTTTCATTTATAACGTGTTCAATTTTCTTTTTTGTAGTATCGCTTACTGAGCCTCCATTTAAATATCGTGAAACGGTGCTTTTTGCGACTCCGGCAATTTTTGCAATATCAGAAATATTTTTTTTCATTGTTTCTCCCCAAACCTATAAACCATTTTGGTATAAGTATACACAAATATATCATTGCTATAAAATAGGAAAACCGGTTGAATGCATTATTTGAACCAGTTATTATTAAAATATTTTTCATTTGGTTTTATTTTCTATTTTTTGTTCATTAATATTAATTCATAGTATAATTGGTATGGTGTTTAATTTTTGCGAATGTACCATTTCAATATAATACTTAAGTTTTCATATCATTTTAGGAGTTACAAATATGTACAAAGATTTTGTGTTAAATGGCGCACTTTTAGTCGCGTCCTTTTTTATCATGGGACAGGTTTTTAAAAATAAGCCTTTGCACGTTTCTTCACCCTTATCAACTAAGCTTTATTGGGGGCTTTGTTTTGGAGTCCTTGGTAACATTTTAATGTTGTTTAGCATTAAAATAAATCCTACTACCATAGCCGATTTGCGACATTTAGCTATTGTTATTCCCGCTGCTTTTGGTGGTTTCATTCCCGCTTTCATTGCTTCAGTTCTCATTTCTTCCGGAAGACTATACCTTTTTGGTTATAGTAACAATGCTCTGCTAGCAGCTTTAGGTGTACTATTAACAGGATTTGTATGTGGAGGAATCTCAAAATTAAAATTTAGCATGACCTTTAAAGCTTTCTTAATGAATATCAGTGGATTGGTCATTATTTCACTAATACTTATCAGTAATATTGATGATAAATCTCTCCTCAAATCTGTATTACTGGGACATTATATGATTTCATTGACTGGAGGATTTTTAGCTTATTTTATTGCTGAGTATATTGCTAATTCTAATGAGGTACAACGAGAATTAAAGCTTAGTGTCATAAAATTAAAGGAAAGTGAGGAACGCTTTCGATTACTAGCTGAATACTCAAGTGATATGATTACCATGCACAATGAAAATCGAGAATTCATCTATATTTCACCCGCAGTAAACGAAATCATTAAATATGAATATCCGGAACTATTAGGTAAAAAAATCGAAAGTTTTATCCATCCTGATGATATTTCCCACACAATTGAAATGTTTGAAAAAGCTCTAAGTGAAGGGTTTGCGGATTCTACTTACAGGTACTGTACCAAAATGGGCGAGTACATATGGATAGAGTCAAAATTAAAGAGTGTACATTTTCTAGAAGACGGCAGCAAGCGTGTAATTATTGTTTCAAGAAATATTACCGACCGAAAATTAACGGAGCATAAATTAAAAGAAGCCAATGAACTTCTTAATCGGCTTTCTTACATGGATGGTTTAACAGGAGTTTCAAATAGAAGATTTTTTGACAATACCCTTGAAAAAGAGTTTTTAAACCTTTCTAATTCAAATTTACCGCTTACATTACTCATGTTTGATATTGATTATTTTAAAAACTATAACGATACATACGGTCACCCGGCCGGAGACCTTTGTTTACAAACAATTGCCCAAACGATTAAGAATGATGTTACCAGTAATAAAAATTATACAATTTCCCGTTATGGCGGTGAGGAATTTGCTATTATCATGCCATTGACCGTTCAGGAAGAAGGGTTCAAAGTGGCCCAAAAAATCCAACAGACAATTGAGTCGCTTAATATTCCCCACAGCAGTTCTGAGATTGCGGAAATCATCACCCTTAGCATAGGAATTGCTTCAATTTTTCCTAATTCCAAAACAAAGCCCCAAGAACTGATCCATATGGCGGATACAGCATTATACTTATCGAAAACTAAAGGCAGAAATACGATCTCCATTGTTCAATAACTAACAGGGGTTGACTAAGTGCGTCAGCCTCTGTTTTCTTTTTAATCAAAAAAAGTATTTAGGTGAGGTGCAGTTTTCTAAGTCGATAGCGTTCGTCTTCAGTCATCTTAGAAAGAATTTAAAAATGTAGATCGGAAATGGAGAGTCCTCATTATCTTTACATAGAGAGGTATCCAACCAAGATTCCATATAAAATAACCATCCTCTCTTTCAGAATTAAAATTTCGGCATAGTTTCAACTACATCCGCCAAATCACAATAGGAATCTTTTAAATATCGTTCTGTGGTTGAAATGTTACTGTGACCAGCGAGTCTCCTTACCTTTTCAATGTCATTATTCGTTGCTTTTAACATCCACTTGCAAAATGTATGGCGGAACATATGGGGTGTTAGTTTTTTCTTCGGTAAGCTGTAACTTTCAATCATCGCCTGAATCCCACGAACCGTAAATTAAAGGGATCGCTAGCTATAAAACACATAGGATGATTCTTCTACATGAGGTTTTTTGTTTGTCATTTCTGCTCTAAAAAGTAACCAGTCGTACAGTTCTTGCCATAAGGTATTGGTCATGGGTACCGTCCGAAGCTTCCGTCCATTCCCTAGAATCCTAATTCGTCTTAATCCCAAGTCAATATCGGTTAACTTTATGTTTGATAGTTCATCCACCCTCAAACCTGCGTACGTCAATAAAAAATAAATAATGGCTCGATCCCAGTGGTATTTTTCTTCGGGTTTCACCCCTCTGCTTTTGAAAGGTGTCTTTCTCACACGATGTAAAAGCTCTTCAAACTCTTCTTCTGTGAGCCACATGATCTTTTCATGATCTTCATCGGCAGATTTTAAATCATTAATTTCTTCCATTGGGTTATGCTACAGCTTTCTACTTTTTTGCGCCCATGAATATAAACTGCGTAATGAGTTTAACCGGCGATTGATCGTCGTGATCGCCAAAGGCTTTCCATCGTTTGGATGTAACATGCTACTAATCCATTTTCTTACATCCGTTGCCGTCACAAAATGATCTGGCTGTATATGTAAATCATCTAAAAAAATAAGAATATCATTCCGATAGGAAATAATGATTTTTGGAGACTTATCCTTTTTTTCAAGATTAGCAATATATTCTTCTAGCATTCTTCCACCATCTAACTTATATGCTGAGTTTAACCATCTAAAAATCATATCAAATTGAATGGAAAATTTATATTATATGACGAGCATACCTATGTTTTTGATGGTTTAAAAGTATATAATGTATATTATACAACTAGTTAGAATTCATTTTTTGTACACTAGAAGTAATTATTTTTTTATATATTAAAAGCCTCCCAGTGATGAATTACATACTACTATTTATTGCCCTTAGAAAATCTATAAAAAGGACAGGGAATTCTCCTGCCTCAACTTTACTTTGAGATTTTCTTAATTTATGTTTCCATTAAATTAAGATTTCCTAGATAACCATTAATAGTGGAAAAACATAAAATCCTTCTACAGACTAATTTGTCTTCTTTTAGCTTTAATGTCAGAATATTTTGTGTTATGATTGAACCAACAACTTAGTAACTAGATGAGGTTGGTAGTTTGTTTATTAAAAAACACGGAAAGGGGGATTGCTAATGGATTTTTGCATTTCATGCGGAGAGGAATTATCTATTATGGAGAGGAATCGAGCGGAATGCTGGGAGTGCAGAGACACATCAAACGCAGAAGCGGAATGATGTATTTAATCTTTATATGAGGATTAATATAAAAATAACAAATGGCCCTAATCTTGGACTGGGGCCTAACCAAACCGCCGTTTTTGAACAAAAAATACCCGTTTGGAAAGGTGTTCGATTTCGAACACGCTCTCACACTCACACTTTTAGCTGATTTAAATTCCTACTATATTACTTCTTCTTTCTAGTAAAATCAAATCACGCCAAACATCATTCATTTTTCCAATACGTTCTCGACAACCAATTTTTAGAAATCCAAAATTTTTATGTAATTTAATGCTTGTTTTGTTTTCTGGGAAAATTCCTGCTTGTAATGTCCAATATCCATTTTTTGGTTCTGGTGCAAAGATAAAATAAAAGAGAATAAAGCGCATATATTCTTAGCGAATCGTATCTTAATCTGCAAGCCCAAACAATTGATGGATGAATTCTTTTTGATTTTGGATAGACTGACCCCGTAAATCAATCTCTTCTTTTTTGATCATATGCATGGCTTCTACTCCCGAAAGAATGGATATAGCTGTATCAAAAGACTTGAACCCTAACATAGTCTCTTAATGAACCGATGATCCTGTTCCACGATGTTGTTAAGATATTTCACTTGCCTTATTTGGATGCCTTCTGGCATCTTTTTTTCTTCTTTTAACTCCTCAACTGCTACTGGATAAGCTGGATTCTTATCTATAGTAATGACACGAGGAGTGGATACATGCGAAAAAGCCAAGGCTTTTTTGAAAAAGCGCTTGGCTGATTTGGAATTTCTATTTTTACTTAAGCAAAAATTAATGGTATTCCCTTCTGAATCGGCCGCACGATACAAATACATCCATTGTCCTTTTACTTTTATGTAAGTTTCATCTACTCTCCTCGAGTCATTTTTCTGCTTGAGATGACACCGGATTTTCTTATTCAACTCAGGACCATATTGATGGACCCAACGCATAATCGTTGTGTGAGCCATCAAACAGGCCACGCTCTTCCATCATTTCCACCAAATCACGAAAACTTAGGTTGTACCGAAGGTACCGTCTCTCTGTAAGAAGGATAATCTCAGGCTGATAATGTTTCCATTTGAACAAATTTTGATTTTCCATACTGATTATGCCCCTTTTTTAAAAATAGTATCAGTATGGAGATTAATTGCAAAATGTTCGAGGTTTTTGCACCAGAACCGTTTATTATGTTTTAAAACCCTTGGATATCTCGTTAATCCAAGGGTTTTTACTTCTTATATTCCTTACTTATGTCAACAAAAAAAGGTACCATGAACTAGATTTGCATAAAGTATTCATGCGATACTTTGAGATCTTGTTGAACGTGGCAGGTCCATTGAAGAAATGTATAGGTGTTATTGATATTCCAAATCTGATTTATGCACTAGTTTAACTTCGTAATTACTGTCTAACTCTTTTATTTCATAATAACCTGATTCGTATTTATATAGAATTATATATTGTGTTCCTTTATACATAACTGTTTCTTTTGTCATATCTTGTCACCTCTTGTCTCTTCTTGTCACCTCAAAACTTTTACCTATTTTAACATGTAACTATTTGTGAATATGTAAAAATTACGTAAATTTATTGATTCATATTTAACCTGATTTACTTACTTTGTTCCATTAAGGGGTAGTGACAGGGTTCGTATTATAGACTGCAAGGTAAAGGCAAGAGTAAGATAAAGCTACAGAAAGGGTATTTGGTAATACTTTTGGCCATATTTTTTGGTAATCATGAAACCCAATGGCAGTCACTCAAACGATAAATGGATAGTAGTGTAGTTACAAAAACAGTTGTTTTTGGTAACTATTATTGGATAAACACCTGTAAATGTTCCATATACAGTAAACTACTTTGCGGTTCATAGCAGCTTAATTAAAACTACACTTAATATTTTTTGTGTGAATATATGTTAAGTTTTAATAGTTATAAATTTGAAAGGAGAAATCTTACCTATGAAAAAGAGAATGGGCTTTTTATTTACAGCAGTAGCCTTAATGGTAATGATGTTAAGTGCTTGTGGAAGCACTACTAACAATTCTTCAAATGCGACAACACCATCTGGCAAAAAGTCAGATACTTCAACACAAACATCAAAAACTGGGGATACACCAAAAGTAGCCGCTAAAAATGCAGCAACAGGAAATGTAGTTGATATTAAAGTAATGGCAAAGGATTTCGAATATGATAAAAATTTGTCTAGTGGCTATCCCTCCACGTTCATTACACGCTTCAATGGTACTGTGCCACCACTTTCACTGATATGAAGAAAAGTTATACAGTCGCTATTATCACGACTATTTTCCTTTCCACCGCTTCATTGAGAGTAAGCTCTCCACGTCATCAGCTTACAACGTTAAGTTATATCTATTATGGAACAAACTTAGTTGCTTCCTATGAGCCTGTTAGCATCGCATGTGCCTGTAACACAAGATGGATTTTTATATAATTGATTCTTACTCATCCACAGCTAACCCTACATTTAGTAGTAAATACATTTCTAAATAACGCCAGTCTAGACCCGTACATTCAGAATTTCGTCAGCAATATACTTTCTTATTATATTTCATTGCATTCTCAGCATATCTGTTCAACCCAAGCACCATGATTTACACCACCCCATCGGGTAGGCTTTCGTCAGCCGGACTGTTACGGTAAATTCTCATGCCTATTAGCCGAGCTTATAACACGCTTTTTCTTACTAAACAGCGTGCTATTCGACGCAGGGGGAGCCTTTCAGAGCGTTACCTCCTCATTCGACTCCTTGTTATAACCCTTCAGTTTTAGGAATCTAAAATTGCCTGACCTTTACCGAAATTGTGTAACCACATTTCATTTGAGTCAGGAACATTTCGCACCAATTAAATGGCCATTAAATGGAATACCATCACTAACGTTTTTTAACAGCAGTAATGAAAGGCTGCAGCTACTGTCAAAAAGAACACATTTTTTCAAAAAGTAGCAAAGAAATTAATATCAAGACATAAATCAACTATCGTAAAAACTAATTGCAATTGCGTGTGTAGTTGTTAAACACTCATTTTTATTAGGAAGTGGTCAATTTGACCGTTAATCATACTAGTATGTTGAAAAAGGAGTATTTTCTTTCCTATAATAAATTTGATCATGATTTCGCGAAATTGTTCTTTAGAACAGGCAAAAAATTTCAATATGAGCTTCTTATTCAAAAACAACACTATGCAATATGTAAACCAGACTTACGAACATTTTTTGGATGCCTATAAACAATTAATGTTAAGTAACAGAGGGGGTATCAGCTTAATGAGCAATGAAGAAATTTGCTGTGCTTAATTTTTGATATTCTACATTAAATAAGAAAAAGACCTGTAAAGGTCTTTTCTAACAGCATCTTCTTGTATTTCCTATCATCGAGATCCCTTTTCTGCATCATTTCTTCGAATTGCGCTATTTATCCTTTGTCTTTTTTTTGGCAAGTTTTGTCGAATCTATTTCAATATCCTAAATTTCTTTTATAATGTTTTAGTGTGCTAAAACTCATAATTTTACCTAGGGGAAGTTACCAAATTGAACAAATATTCACTTGAATTATTATTAAAACGTATAGATGAAATGAAAAAAACTTTGGTGAACGTTGCAAATAGTACAGGTATTAATAGCAATGAAACAATAACATGTAGTCAAGAGTTAGATAAATTACTAAACCTACATATGAAGCATTTTTCTTATTACGATAAAGATGAATTAAGCAATGCCTCATGAAGTATAAAAACTTAGTCAGGAGTTTCCTGATTTTAAAATGAAACTTTTTTGTAGACAACCAGTCTATATTATTGCCCCCTTTTTTATATTTGTGGCCCAGTTTATTTGCTGGGTTCACCTCTTTATTTCATTTGATAATCAATTCTTCTCTCAAACAATTTCATTTAGAATTAAAATTCCATGTTTGTCCATTTTAATTTCAATATTTTTTCATAATATAAGGTACTCCTTTTAATTAAACAACTTCATTTTTACCTTATCTCATAATTTTTCATTGAAAGAATTGGCGCTTTTTTCTTGTACGCCCCCTTTATAGCTCGAATTTCAAATATTTTTTTGGTACAGTAAAAATAGGGAAGCAATATCGTACGCTTTATTCAACAACATAAAAGGTGGCAAAACACTTATGTCTGAAGTATTTTCAAACAAATATCATGATAGTTTTCTGCAATATCATATTGCTTTTTTCACGAATAATCACATTCCGTTTGAAATCAAAGAAATTAATTTTATTAAAGATTAAAAGAAACAGTTTAATCCGGTCACTTTTACTGTTGTGATAATTCCATCCGAACACATTTGTAATATCAAGGGCGAGTGTTTCAGCTTCTTTATATCATCATGAATGGAAAATGGATCTAGTCGTCCTTTATCCTCCGGTTTTGTAGAAAGAGAAATAATATTTTCCTGATGACCTAAATCGTGTAAATCCCTTTTCCAATTCCCTCTTTCACCTTTAGGATCGACTACAAGAGCTTCCCCCCCTGAAAGGACAGATATAAGTAATCAAATTGGAACTAAAGGACTTACCCCCACCCATCCAATTAAATCTTGTTGTTTTACGATTTATTTACTATTTTTCAAAATATTGTTGCAATTTGATTGAATATGGTGAAAAATACCTGTAAAATTTTCATAACAGCCATTTTGGACGGTGAAATTATGGAAATTACAAAACATCTTTTCATGAATCTTTCCATTCTCATAATATTCCTCTTCTTTTATTTAGTGTGGCTTGAAAAAAGTAGGAGATTTACCATTTCTAAACCTACCTTGATTTTATTGTTTGTTTTGATGTTATGGTACTGTATTCACTTCTCCTACAATCCCATCTCCTCTGCCCGGTATGATTTAAGGGGAATTCCCGTGGTAATTGGCGGTCTTTATTTTGGAATCGGACCCTTACTTGTCTTAATTGCCATTATCTTCAGGAGCTTTTATGGGTGGGACATCGGTTTTTTAGAGACTGTATTGCTTTATATTCCTCTAGGTATTGCAATATGGAGACTTCACAGTTGGTTTTGGAGGCAAAATCCAAATCGCCGTATTTTAATTGCTATTTGTTTTGGCATTATATTCGGTGTGTTGACGGTCGGAGGAATGGAACTTACTTATTCCCCCCCTTCTTGGCTTGATGGATGGTTTGCTTATTTGGTAATTCCGCCTCTAGGAATTGCCATTATTTCCTACTCAATCGAATTTGTTAAAAAAAATACAGAAATGAAGCAGCAGTTAATCAAGGCGGAAAAATTAAAGGCGGTCGAACAAATGGGAGCAGCCATTTCCCATGAGATACGAAACCCGCTTACAGCAGCCAGCGGGTTTGTTCAATTACTGCAAGATAATCACCTCACAAGGCAAAAACAAAGAGAATACCTATCCATCGTTAAGGAAGAACTTAATTCTGCCGAAAGAGTTATCCAGGATTATTTGACCTTTGCAAAGCCGTCTTTTGTGACGAATGAAGAATTAAATGTAAAAAGCGAGCTTCGGCAAATTATCAATATCATCCAGCCAATCGCTAATCAAAATTCAGTTGAGATATTAACTGATTTTGCAGTAATTGGTTTCATTAAGGGAGAAAGGCAAAAGTTCCGTCAATGCTTTATTAATGTACTCAAAAATGCTGTTGAATCCATGCCTAATGGGGGGCAGCTTTCCATATCTTCTGAATTCAGTCAAGATTTTTTGACCATCAAGGTGAAGGATACCGGTGTGGGAATGACCAAGGAACAGCTTGATCGACTTGGAGAACCGTTTTATTCAACAAAAGGTTCAAAGGGTACAGGACTTGGAATGATGGTGGTCCATAGCATTGTCCGTGCAATGGATGGTACTATTTGGGCAGAGAGTGAACCGGGAAAAGGGACTGTATTTTATTTTGAGTTTCCTACCATTAAGTCTTTTTTGAAAAACGATTGAATTAAAAAGCAAGAACCCGACAGTAAACTTGCATTCTGTCGGGTTCTTGTTTTTTGAAATAATTTTAATATGATTCGTTTATTAAACTATTAAACAATGACATTAAGGATAAGGATAAAGCATAGTGCTGCCACAGATAAAATGGTTTCTAAGGCGGTCCATGTCATTAATGTTTCTTTTACTGTCATCCCGAAATACTCTTTAATCATCCAGAAACCGGAGTCATTCACGTGGGAAAGAATCAGAGAGCCTGCGCCGGTTGCTAAGACAAGAAGTTCAACATTCGTACCGGGAATGGCTGCTGCAATCGGTGCAACGATACCTGCTGCAGTCATCATTGATACGGTTGCAGATCCTGTGGCGACACGAATCATAGCGGCAATTCCCCATCCAAGAAGAATTGGTGACATATGTGATGCTTTTGCTAATTCTGCAATGTAAGTACCGATTCCTGAATCTAATAATACTTTATTAAATGCTCCGCCGCCGCCAATGACTAAAAGAATCGAAGCAGTTGGAGCCAAGCAATCATTAGAAAACTTTAATACTGATTCACGACTGAAGCCGCGGAAGAAACCAAGGCTGAAGAAAGAATAAACGGTTGCAATTAATAGAGCGACTACCGGATCTCCAATAAAATGAAATGCTTTATACCCAAAACTAGTCTTTTCTAATGCTAATTCAGAGATAGACGATGAAAGCATTAAGATAACTGGAACAAGAATTGTAAATACTGTGTTAAAAAAGCCTGGAAGTTCTTTTAAATCTCTAGGTGCTGCCATTTGTTCTGCCAATTCTTTTGGAACTGTCTTATGAATTCGTTTTCCAATCCAAGCTCCGTATAATGGTCCGGCAATAATTGCGGTTGGAAGTCCTACGATAAGAGAGTAGAAAATGGTTTTACCAACATTTGCTTTGAAAATTCCTACTGCAGCCATTGCAGCAGGGTGTGGAGGAACGAGTCCGTGAACGACTGATAGACCGGCTACTAACGGAACTCCAATCTTAACAAGTGACACCCCCGTTTGACGAGCGATCGTGAACACTAGAGGTACTAATAAAACAAAACCAACTTGGAAAAATACTGGAATACCTACGATAAATGCTACAACCATCATTGCCCAGTGAACATTCTTTTCACCAAAACGTTTAATCAATGTTTGGGCAATTCGTTCTGCCCCTCCGGATTCAGCCATCATTTTACCAAGCATTGTACCAAGTCCAAGAACAATAGCAAGAAACCCTAGCGTATTACCCATACCTGCTTTGATAGAATCAATGATTCCCGGATGTGTTGGATCCGGAGCAATTAATGGCATACCTGTTGCTAGTCCCACCCCGATAGCAGTGACGATAAGTGCCACAAATGGATTTAACTTAGCCACTGTAATTAACAATAGCAATGCTACAATAGCGGCAAAAACAATTAATAATAACATTGATAAAACCCCCTGATAATAAAATAATATAAAACATTCTTGTCTTTGAAACCACTTTCTGAAAGCACTTTCATTCGATAGTTTGATTATATGAAAAAATATTTCTTAAATCAATATATATTTTTAAAAAATATTTATTTTTAAAGTTTTGTGAAAAAGAAGGTGCTCAAAAAGTACACCTTCTAAGATTGACTTAGCTTTATTGTCGGGACCGTTCTTTTGTAACAGCTTCCCACATTCCATTCAAATAGGTTGCACCAAGTGCCCTGTCATATAAACCATATCCCGGCTTACCGGTTTCCCCCCAAATCATTCTTCCGTGATCGGGACGAATTGGGCCTTCAAAATTTATTTCAGATAAAGCCCTAATAATTTCATACATATCCAACGAACCATCAGTAGAAAGATGGGAGGATTCTTGAAAAGATTTATCACCAATATGTTTGATGTTTCGGGCATGCATAAAATTCACTCGATTCAAGGCACCAAAATATCGAACCATTTCAGGGAAATCATTATCAGGATCAGCACCAAGTGAACCGCTGCACAGGCATAGTCCATTATTTGGACTATCATATAACTGAACAAAACGAAGAAGATTTTCTTTATTCGTAATAATCCTTGGAAGCCCGAAGATAGACCATGGCGGGTCATCCGGATGAATCGCCATTTTTACACCAAATTCATCTGCAACAGGCATAATTTCACTAATAAAATGACCCAGATTGTCCCAGAGGTCCTCCTCCGTAACAGATTGATACTGTGTTAGCAGGTTGTGCATTTCATCCTTGCCATAGCTCGTATCCCAGCCGGGAAGAGATAATTCTCCAGTAAGCGGATTCATTCGTCCGACTACTTCTTGTTGATAAATCAAACAATTTGAACCATCCGGCAGCTCATGGTCAAGTGAAGACCTTGTCCAGTCAAATACCGGCATAAAGTTGTAACAAACAACTGGTACGCCCGCTTTGCCTAAGTTTCGAAGCGTTTCTTTATAGTTATTAATATATTCTTGTCGAGACGGCAACCCAAGCTTTATGTCCTCATGAACAGGAACGCTTTCAATTACATCAAGTGTTAAACCATGCTTTTCTACTTTGGATTTTAACTCTACTATTTTTTCAAAAGGCCAAGCTTCTCCAACTGGTATGTCATAAATAGCGGAAACAATCCCTTTCATCCCGGGGATCTGCCTGATTTTCTCAAGACTTACAGGATCATTGTCACCGTACCAACGGAAGGTCATTCTCACGGTTTATCACTCCTTGTAATTGGAAATTTACGTTTAATTAGGATTCCCTTACTGAAACTTTGTCTGCAAATTGCTTTGCTCTTCTTTCTATTTCTCCGTATTCTCCCTCGGCGACGCCTTTGGTTAACACACTACCCACTCCAACAGCGAAGCTTCCCTTTTTCAACCATTCCAAAACATTTTCCAGATTTACCCCTCCTGATGGCATTAGGTTGATGTTAGGAAGTGGACCTTTAATATTCTCAATGAAGGATGGTCCAACCACTCCTCCCGGGAAAACTTTAACAACGTCGACTCCTGTTTTTAATGCTTCAATCATTTCAGTGGCAGTAAGGCAGCCAGGCATGTAAGGAATCGAGTAAAGATTACAAATTTCACTGATTTCCTTAGAAAAATGCGGACTAACAACATAACGCGCACCGTTAAGAATTGCCAGCCTTGCCGTTTCAGGATCGAGAACAGTTCCTGCCCCAATAACAGCGGAAGAATTGTTGCCCTCTGTTAATTTTCTGATCACATTCAATGCATCAGGAGTTGTAAAGGTCACTTCAATATTGTTTATTCCTCCCCTTATACACGCCATTGAAATTTGATAGGCGTCCTTAGAAGTTTCACCGCGAACTACCGCAACAATTTTACCCTGTTGAAGTCTGTTTAATATCTCGAATTTTTGCAGCATATGAATCCTCCTTTTATTGAAACAAAACGGATTGCACCAGTAGAAGCGGCAAAAAACCCGTTCAACTTCATTACCTAACCCACTTTTGCTGGAATGCCGCTATACCCTCATATTCATCTTCAAGTTTTCTTGAAAGACGAATATAGATAGGGATAAGTTCTTGATAGATTTCTACATTTTCCTCAATAGGTGTATGACAATGGGTTGAACCTACCATCTCAGACATGATTTTAAAATCCTCGATTTCACCGAGTGCGTACATCCCTAAAACGACGGCACCAAGGCAAGAGCTTTCAAAGCTTTCGGGCACAACAACTTCTTGATTAAAAATATCTGCCATCATTTGTCGCCACAGGTCAGACCTCGCAAATCCACCTGTTGCTTGAATCATATTAGGTGTACCAATCATTTCTTGAAGAGCTAACAGAACAGTATATAAATTTAAAATGACTCCTTCTAATACCGAACGAATCATATGCTCTTTTTTATGATGCAGGCCAAGACCAAAAAATGAACCCCTGGCATTCGCATTCCAAAGCGGTGCTCTTTCCCCGGCTAAATACGGATGAAATATCAGTCCATCAGAACCTGGAGAAACCCGTGAAGCAATTTTTGTCAACACTTCATATGGGTCTATTCCTAAACGCTTAGAAGTCTCAACTTCTGACGATGCAAGTTCATCTCTGACCCATCGGAATGTCATACCACCGTTATTGACCGGTCCTCCTACTACCCAATGTTTTTCTGTTAATGCATAACAAAATATCCTGCCTTTTGGATCTGTTACAGGGTGATCCGTTACAGTTCTAATCGCTCCGCTTGTCCCAATCGTAACCGCAACAACACCAGGGTCAATGGCATTGACTCCCAGGTTTGATAAAACCCCATCACTCGCTCCAACCACAAATGGAGTAGATGTGGAAATCCCCATTTCAGCAGCATATTCTTCTTTTAAATTATGACTATAAAAAGTGGTAGGTACCGGCGTCGATAATTGTTCTTCAGTCACTCCTGCTACTTCCAATGCTTCTTCATCCCAAGTAAGTTTTTTCAGGTTAAACAATCCGGTAGCAGATGCAATGGAATGATCAACCCAATATTGATTAAAAAATTTATAGAACACATATTCTTTAATTCCAATAAACTTACTAGTTTTTGAGAACAGTTCCGGATTTTCTTCCTTTAACCACTTCAATTTTGCCAGAGGTGACATTGGGTGTATCGGTGTACCTGTACGCAAATAAATTTCATGGCCATTTAATTCATTTTTAATCCTATTTGCCCATGTAGTTGCACGGCTATCTGCCCAAGTAATACATTGTGTCAAAGGCTTTCCAGCCTTATCGACAGCGATTACACTATGCATGGCTGAACTGAATGAAACCAGTTCGAGGTCATTCTGAGCAATTTTGCTTTTTTGAATTGCTATTTTTACGACTTCAATAACAGCGCGAAAGATCTCTTCAGGGTCCTGTTCAGCTGTTGCAGGCGTTGGACTGTAGAGTGGATATTCAGCATGATGCGTACTTACAACCACACCATCCCTTTTAAATAGGACTGCTTTTGTGCTTGTTGTTCCAATGTCAACACCTAAATAGTATTTTTCATGAGACATAAAAGCCCTTCTTTCTTAGTGGTTTCATATTCCCCACAGATTCTTACTGAAAACGAAATTCATGGTAATAAAGAAAAAATATTTTTATTAAAAATATCATTTGAAGAAAAAATATTTTATCGATATTTTTATTATAGTAAAAATAATTTGATTTGGAAACCGTTTTCACAAATTTTTCTTCTTTTCTTATTAAATAAAAAAAAGAAACCGACAGAATCAAATTGGACTGTCGGTTTCTTTTCGTTCTTATTTTTGATACCCATTTGGATGATTTTTGTGCCAACTCCAAGCGTGAGATACAATCTCCTGTAAAGCCGGATATTTCGGAATCCAGCCAAGTTCTGCACGCGCCTTATTGGAAGATGCAATCAGTATTGCCGGATCCCCGGCGCGCCGAGGCGCAACTTCAACAGCAATATCCTTCCCGGTAACCTGACGGCATGTATCTATGACTTGTTTCACAGAAAACCCTGTGCCGTTTCCAAGATTATATACACCGCTCTCATCGGTAGTTTTTAATTTCTCGAGAGCAAGATAATGAGCTGCTGCTAAATCGTTGACATGAATATAGTCGCGAATGCAGGTACCATCGTCAGTCGGATAGTCATCTCCAAATATAGAAACCTTTTCACGCTGACCAAGGGCAACTTGCAGTACAATGGGAATCAAATGCGATTCAGGTGTGTGATCCTCCCCAATACGCCCCTCCGGATCTGCTCCTGCTGCATTGAAATAACGAAGGCAAACCGATTTTAAGCCGTAGGCGCCATCAGCCCATTTTAACATTTTTTCAATCGCCAGCTTCGTTTCACCATAAGGATTTGTTGGAATCGTAGGATCTTCTTCTTGGATCGGAACCTTAACAGGGTTACCGTAAGTTGCTGCTGTTGAAGAGAAAACTATTTTTTTCACATTATGTTCAACCATTTTTTTAATAAGATGGTATGAACCAATAACATTATTTTCATAGTATTCAAAAGGCTTTTCAACACTTTCACCTACTAATGAATTGGCAGCAAAATGAATAACTGAATCAATATTGTTTGTTGTAAAAATTTCATCAAGAAGTGCTTCGTCCTTTAATTCCCCCTGATGAACCCTGGCATTTACGACCGCATCACGATGTCCTTTTTGCAAATTATCAAGCACAATTACTTCTTGGCCAAGCTGTTGTAAATATAGGACCGTGTGGCTCCCGATGTAGCCGGCGCCCCCGGTTACTAAAATTGCCATATACGTTCACTCTCCTTTTTTATAGTTCATTCTACATCCAATCCTCTATATTTAGAAGAAGAATGTCGATTATAGACTGAATTTCCCGGAAAATGTTGATTCGATTAATTGATTACGAAGTTATAAAGGTAATAAACTTCCTGAATGCCTGAGAGCCTGACTCATCTCGTTTAAATACTCCTGCATGCTCAAGGACTTTTTTAAAGACAATACCTACTTCATATTTAATAATTTCTGAAACATTCGTATCATTCAGTTCCAAATACTTTTCCTTTAGAGAAGCTGCCCATTCAAAGTGTTTATGAATAGCAGGATTTTGCTTAAGTCTCTCAGTACTATTTTTTTCAACAAGACAATCTGCAAGTATTTTCAATTCCTCTTTTAATCTTCCCGGGAGAACTGCTAGTCCCATTACCTCAATTAAACCGATATTTTCCTTTTTAATGTGGTGTACCTCCTGATGAGGATGAAAAATTCCGTAGGGATGTTCTTCATTAGTACGATTATTCCTAAGTACAAGGTCAAGCTCGTAATAATCCCCTTTTCTTCTTGCAATGGGTGTTATAGTATTATGTGAAGTATCATCGGAAAAAGCACAGATATCAGCGCTTTCATCACTATACATTTTCCACTTATGTAAAATGGCCCCCCCAAGTTCTGCAAGTTCATATCGGTTTAATCCCTTTAGCCGAATTACCGAGAGCGGCCATTTTAGGATTCCCGCTTTTACATTTGGATATTGGTCAAACTGAAACGTCAATTCCATTTCGGCTTTTGCCATTGGGAAAATGTGATTCCCGCCTTGGAAGTGGTCGTGAGTTAAAATGGAACCTCCTACGATCGGCAGGTCTGCATTGGATCCAAGAAAATAATGCGGAAATTTTTCCGTGAAATCTAGGATTCTTTCAAAAGTTTTTTTACTGATTATCATTGGTTCATGCTTATCCTTTAAAAGAATAGCGTGTTCATTATAGTATACATATGGCGAGTATTGAAAAAACCATTTTTCTTTTGACAATTCCACTGGAATGACCCTTAATGTTTGTCTGGCAGGATGATTTATTTTTCCTGAATAGCCAACATTCTCCTTACATAGCAGGCATTTAGGATAAGTACTTTGCTTTAGCGTTCTCGCGGCAGCAATCTCTTTCGGGTCCTTTTCAGGTTTCGATAAATTAATCGTAATTTCAATATCTCCATATTCTGTAGGAACCGACCAATGCTCATTTTTAGCTATTCTGTCCGTTCTGATATAATGGATTTCCTGAGAAAGCTGATAAAAATCCTTTGTTGCTGCTTCGGAACCCTTCAATTCATATGTCCGATAAAAATTTCGAATCACTTCAGACGGGCGTGCAAGGAAACATCCCATTAATTTCGTATCAAGAAGGTCGCGATAAGTGGTGGTGTTTTCTTCAAGCCGGCCATGTGCTGCTGCCCAATCCAAGATCTCTTCAAGGATCTGAACCGGGGATTCCAGTTCATCCTCTTGTGGGGCGCACGGTTCCCAATCTGCTAAACCTAGAACATCAAGAAGGTCATTTCTTACAAAATCAATATCCCATGTCGTGATTAAATTCTTTTTTACCCCAAATTGTAAAAGTCGTTCAATTTGTTCATAAATATTCTTTGGCATATTCATTCAAACCTTCCTAACGATGATTTTGAAGCATACCTGTTAATTCTCCCGCACCATCGCCGATATTTACCACATAAAAATCAGCTTTTAACCCTGTTTTCCCGGTGTATTTTTCTCCAACATTTGCAATGAAGGTATCGACTTTCTCCGCTTTTACAACACTAATCGTACAGCCTCCAAAACCCGCTCCGGTCATCCGCGAACCAATAACCCCCGCTTCTTCCCAAGCCGCTGCAACAAGGGTATCAAGTTCAAGGCCGGTGACCTCATAATCATCTTTCAATGAAATATGCGACTCATTCATCAATTGTCCAAAACCCCTAATGTCGCCACTATGCAATTTATTTACCGCTTCCAAGGTTCTTGCATTTTCATATACAGCATGTTTGGCACGCTTTACATCAACTTGACTTGAGATTAAATGTTTGTAACTTTCGAATAATTCAGGGGACATAGCTCCTAATGATGGAATATCCAGTTCTTGCTGCAGTTGTTTTAAAGCCCGTTCACATTCTTCTCGGCGTTCGTTATATTTTGACTCAGCCAAACCTCTCCGTTTATTCGTATTAGCAATAATTAGCACTGCATCACCTAATTCAACCGGGCTGTATTTATAAGAAAGGGTGTTACAGTCAAGGAGAATCGCTTTTTCTTTTTTCCCCATTCCAATGGCAAATTGGTCCATGATGCCGCAGTTTACTCCAATAAATTGATTTTCCGCCTGCTGGCTCATCTTGACCATATCCACCATCGTTACATTTAAATTAAATAAACCTTTTAAGATCACAGAAGTCGCTAGTTCGATTGATGCTGAAGAGGACAAGCCGGCGCCATTAGGAATATTTCCGTAAAAAAAGACATCAAAGCCCTCATTTATCGAAAATTGATGATCCTTAAATACTTTGATGACTCCTTTTACATAGTTCGCCCAATCATGCTTTTCCTCATAAACTAGTTCGCTGAGAGTAAATTCGATTGTTTTAAGTGATTCAAAGTTTTTAGAATAGGCTTTAACAAGATTGTCATTTCTCTTTCGAGCAATAGCAAATGTCCCCACACTTAGAGCACATGGAAATACGTGGCCGCCGTTATAATCTGTGTGTTCGCCGATTAAGTTTACCCGTCCCGGTGCAAAGAATGCACGAATTTCTCCACAATTACCAAATAGATTAATAAATTCTTTTTTTAATTGTTCAATCATTGCTCTACAACCCTTTCTTAAAGGACATTAATAGAATGTTAATACTGGCTGGTTTTTTTGACAGATACGCTTTCCCGTAAAACAAGTTCTGTAGGAAGGACTACCTTTAATGGAATGGTTCTCCCTTTAATTCGCTCAGATAATAGCCTGACCGCTATCTTTCCCATTTCTTCTGTATGGATTTTCACAGTAGAAAGTGCCGGGTTTAAATAGGCAGCGGCTTCAATGTCATCAAAGCTAATAACCGAGATCTCTTCAGGGACTTTGATTCCTGCTTCATGCAGTGCTCTAAAAGCTCCCAAGGCCATAGGGTCACTTCCTGCAACAACAGCAGTGGGCAAAGTCTTCCTTTCAAGTAATCTTTTCATTAATTGATAGCCGCTGGTAGGTCCAAATTCACCTAATAAAACCAGCTCGGGGTCATACAATCCCTTTTCCTTCATGATGGTTTCATAAACTCGCTCACGAATATCTACCTCTTCGAAAGATTGATCAGAACTAATATGTTTGATCACCTTTTTTCCACCTATATAAGCGATATCCGAGTGACCAATGCCCAATAAATATTCCATGACTTCATGTGCTGCAGCCTCGAAATCAGATATTACCACATCAAAGTCCTTTCCATCAGGACAATAATCTACAAAGACGATATTGCCATTTTCGTAGTAAATTTCCTTTAAATCGCTTACTTCTACATTTCCAAGAACAATTAGCCCATCCAATCCACTCATGACTGCAGGTGATATATGGCCCTTCCCTACAGTAAAAATAGCAGCTATATTTAGCGAAAACTGTTCACATATACTTTCAACCCCATTGCGGATGGACAAAAAATAAGGATCAACCGTTTCATCTTTTGTTAAAACAATACCAATCTGATGGGTTTCTGCTTGTTTATCAGATTTTTTCCTTGAGATCTTATAATTTAATTTACCGGCTGCCTCAAGCACTCTTTTTCGGGTTTCATCTGTAACAGAAAGAGTCTGGTCATTGTTTAAAATCCTTGATACTGTGGCAGGTGAAACATTAGCCTGTTCTGCTATGTCTTTGATGGTGGCCATTTATTTCATCTCCCTTGCGTTTTTATTCAGTAATATTTACTAAATATTATAATAAAAATATAACAAAAAGCGGTAACGTTTTCAATGAAATTTTCTATTAAATTGCTAAATCAACGAAATTTTTACTACTATTCACTAAATATTCATCACTTTTACTAAAATCATTAAACACTTTCTCCCTAGACTCCCGGTTACTTGATTCAGTCAAAATAAAAAGCCAGCCTTAAGTTATCAAAACCTAAATTATTAAATCCTTATAAATAAAGAAGAGCACATATAAATATGAATAATATGTGCTCTCGTTTTATTAAATTAAAGCGCCCTTTTCTGGAATAAACACAAAATCATCGGCGGGCCAATATGGACTTTAAAAAAGAAAAAATTTATCGGTATTAGGAACTAGAGGTCTTAGATAAAACCTTAAAGATAATCAACATTTTTTATTGATTTGTTGAGTAAACAACGAATTGCGCTCATTTAACCATTGTATGCATCCTGTTTCTGTTTATAATTATATACACATGTTGATTAATCAATCAAAATTGATTTATAGCAGGAATCCATTTTATCTAAATGATTACTTGGCATCCGAATTTTTCAGTCTTTTTAAGAAAGGATAGTGTTGTAGCATATGTGTAATAATCATAAAAACATGACAATGACCCAAGTTCTAAGTGCCCCAAGTGCAAAAGCACCATTTGAAAAGACCATTATTGAGCGTAGAGAAATACGTCCTCATGACATCTTAATAGATATTAAGTTTAGCGGTATTTGCCACTCTGATATTCATAGCGCGTACGGTGAATGGGGGGGAGGAATCTTCCCAATGGTCCCTGGTCACGAAATCGCCGGAGTTGTGGCAGCGGTAGGATCAGAAGTTACAAAATTTGTTGTTGGTGACCGCGTTGGTGTTGGATGCTTTGTGGACTCCTGCGGAGAATGCGAATATTGCCTCAGTGGCGAGGAGCAATATTGTACGAAAGGCGTTATCAACACATATAATTCATTAGATTACGATGGTAATCCAACATACGGTGGATATAGCCAAAAAATAGTTGTAAAGGAAGGGTTCGTTGTCCGTATTCCTGATGCTTTGAATTTGGCTGTGGCAGCGCCGCTATTATGTGCAGGTATCACCACGTATTCTCCATTGAAACATTGGAACGCAGGACCAGGTAAGAAGGTTGCCATTGTTGGGATGGGGGGGCTCGGACATGTAGCGATCCAATTTGCCCATGCTATGGGTGCTGAAGTTACTGTCTTGAGTCGGTCAAACAATAAGGAAAGTGAAGCCTTAAGTTTTGGAGCAGATCATTACTTTGCTACAAGTGATCCAGCTACATTCACTGAGTTAGCCGGCCGTTTTGACCTCATCTTAAACACCGTGTCTGCAAATCTTGACGTTAATGCATATTTATCCTTGCTTCGCGTAGATGGAACACTTGTAAATGTTGGTGCACCATCCGAGCCAGATCAATACCATGTATTTTCTTTAATAATGGGTCGTCGTAGCCTTGCAGGTTCACTTGTTGGTGGAATTCGGGAAACACAAGAGATGCTCGATTTCGCCGCAGAACATGGAATTTCACCAAAAATTGAGGTAATTAGTGCTGACCAAGTAGACGAAGCGTATGAGCGTGTACTAAGCAGTAATGTACGTTATCGATTCGTTATTGACATATCTACCTTGTAAGTCGTAAAAATGATATCTACCGCCATGAATCGACACTGATGAAAGATGGGTTACCCAATTCTTCAAGCGGTAGCCGAAAAATGGAGGTTTTAAAATGTCAAAGGATATAAAAGTTGCACTTGTCACCGGCGGGAATCGAGGAATTGGATATGAGCTGGTCAAACAATTGGCTTTGAATGGTTTTAAGGCAATTTTGGCAAGTCGGGATCCGGAAATGGGTCATGAAGCTGCGCAAAAACTTAAGGAGTCAAATCTTGATGTTTCGTTTGTAGTGATGGATGTAGACAATCAAGAAAGCATCCGGCAAGCTGCGATTACAGTAAATGAGCAGTATGGAAGATTAGACGTATTGATTAATAATGCCGGCGTGTATTTGGATGAAAATGAAAAGTTATTGAATATGGAACCTTCTATTCTAGAGGGAACGATGGCAACCAATTTTTTCGGCACTTACCATGTGATCCATTCCTTTATTCCCCTCATGGAAAAACAAGGCTATGGGAGAATTATTAATGTTTCCTCAGAATATGGAGCGATGAGGGAAATGTCATATCAAGGAGTAGGCGCTTATAAGTTGTCTAAACTTGCCCTAAATGGATTGACACGATTGGTAGCTGCAGAAATCAATGATGATATCAAAATAAATGCGGTAGATCCGGGATGGGTAAGTACAGATATGGGTGGACCATCTGCTCCAAGAACTCCTAAGCAAGCTGCTGAGTCTATCCTTTGGTTAGCGACGATTGGACCCGAAGGACCTAACGGGGGATTTTTCAGAGATGGAAAACGAATCGATTGGTAACAATGCGGTATGAGTAAATGATTTAGTGTTTAGTGTGGTTCGATGAAACCGTCTTTTGCAATTGTTATTGTTTAAAAACCAATTAAAGAAAAAAAACGATTTTCCCTAACTAGACGATCGGCTTTTTCTATAACCGGTAGACATAATAAAGACGCTTTTCCTATTCTGGAAAAGCACCCTTTAAGGGAATAACATGAGTGATGTTAAAAAAACAACATTATTATAAATTTCACTTTATTAAAATGTCATTATATTTATATGAAAAAACAGGAAATTCGTTAATAAAGGTTTTACAAAATTAATACTTCTCAAACGTATACATCATCCAGAACCCGATATCTTCAAATCCAATTCGCTTGTAAATAACTCCCGCACTCGGATTATCATAGAACAAGCATAATTCTTTCTCTTCCTCTAGCAATTGATTGCAAAGCTCTACCATACACTGGGTTGCATATCCTTTTTTCTTATAGGTATCTAAGGTTGCAACACCCACTACCATGGCTGACAGAGAGTTTTCTGCAGCTGCGGATGCCGTGGATACCATTTTTCCGTCTTCCTTGATATAGAATGATCGGGAAACACCTTCTTCTAATGCACGACGTTTGCGTTCTACTGTAATGATAGAGTCACTAAACTCAGGAATAGAATTTAGTAATTGCACAAGCTCCTCCGCATCCCCGGAAACTGCTTGGTGTACAAAAGAAGTATCTACATCATTCGTAGTAGGAATCAATTTTGTACATTTAGCATAATATGTCTCTCTTTTTCGTTTTAAACGATGACTCAAGTAGGGGTCTATTTTTTCTGTCACGTCTTTTAAACCAGACATCATAGAAAAAGCCGGATCACCCAACATAATCTCTGCGAACCCCTTAGCGTTATAATCTCCTTTGGCATAGGGGATGTAGTTTTCTTGGTATTTTAGTAGAACAGCAATTAATTCTCCATTATCACTAAAATCGCCCCAAAGCTTTTGAAAATCTTGTTCATACCCATAAGCCTCAATATCCCCGAGAATAAATAAATTTTCAGCAGGTTGTTCCTTTAGTAGTTGGAAACAACGGCCATGGTCTTTTTCCGTTAATCTTCTAATCATCATGCTCTCTCCCTCGAAAAGTTAGAAAATTCCAACCAAAAGAATACCCCCGTATTTTACATTAAATAACAAGTCCTGGAAATAGGAGTTTAGAGTATTTCTATTATTTTATTAAGACGATTATATTGACTTTTAAGTTTCACAATTTAAAAAAAGACTTCTTCTTCAACCTCCGGTAATTATAGTGGATTTAACTAAAGCCTGAACTTTTAAGAACAAACTTTTTATCAAAAAACTCGTTTAAACCGCCACAAAAGACTCGTAAAATCGCCTTTTAATTTCGGAATTGCCACGCCAACGTGCATTAATTCATCTCCGCCGTATAGCTTACCTGTTTCAATATGTTGATAGAGATAAGCCGGATTTAACCCTCTGAGCTGAAGCGCTATTAAAGGTGGATTGGGTTCAGCTAAAACTTTAAAATATCCAACAACAGCCTCTGTTTGATCGCCTGTAACAAATACCCAAGCTGTTTCATTCCCTTCAAATGGATTCAGAAGGCGATGAATATCACCAAATTGAATAATGTGGCGAATTTCTTTATACAAACTGACTTGCTGCTTAATTTCATCCTTCTCCCTTTTTGATAACTTAGATAAATCAAGCTCATAACCTAAGTTGCCCGACATCGCCACATTTCCCCTCATTTCAAGTGAAGTGACACGATGAACCTGATGATTCGGAACTGCTGAAACATGTGAACCCATCGTAACAGGAGGGTAAACAATACTCGTTCCATATTGGATTTTTAAACGGGATATAGGATCTGTGTTATCGCTGGTCCATGTTTGCGGCATGAAATAAAGCATTCCAGGGTCAAATCGTCCGCCTCCCCCTGAACAGCTCTCAAATAGAACATCAGAAAACCTAGAAGTTATCTCATCCAGCACGCGATAAAGCCCCAACATATAGCGATGAGCTGTTTCACGCTGCCGTTCAGGCGGTAAAGCAGCAGAGCCTATTTCCGTCAGATGACGGTTCATATCCCACTTAACATAAGAGATGGGGGCGCTCGCTAAAATATTCGACACAGCTTCAATAATATAATCACAAACTTCAACTCGAGTTAAATCCAAAACTAACTGATTTCTGCCCTCGGAACGCCTGCGGTTTGGAACATGGATACACCAATCAGGATGACGGCGATAAAGGTTACTGTCAACTGAAACCATTTCGGGTTCAAACCATAAGCCGAAATCCATCCCTAGTTCTCGAATCCTTTTTGCAAGATCATCTAACCCATTGGGCAGCTTCCGCTTATCGACCACCCAATCACCAAGAGAACTTTTATCATTGTCCCGTTTGCCGAACCAGCCGTCATCTAAGACAAATAATTCAATACCCGCTTCCTTTCCCGCTTTTGCAATTTCCACTATTTTATCAGCATTAAATTTCATATAAGTAGCTTCCCAATTATTAATTAAAATAGGACGGATAAGGTCGCGGAAAGTGCCTCTGCATAAGCGCATCCGATACAGCTCGTGGTAGATCCTCGACATTCCGCCAAGACCTTCATCGGAATAAACCATCACCACTTCGGGTGTTTGAAAAGACTCATCCGGTTTTAGCAACCAATTAAAGTCAAAGGGATTGATTCCAATTGAAGCTCGCGCCGTATGAAATTGATCTACCTCTACCTCCGCTAAAAAATTTCCGCTATACACCAAATTAAATCCAAAAACTTCCCCATGCTCTTCATTTGCATCTCTTCGAAGTAAAGCAAAAAAAGGGTTCTGCTGGTGACTGCTCGCTCCGCGCCTGCTTTCAATTACTTGGCCTCCCGGCACAATAGCCCGTCTTACAATATTACGTTCATTAATGTGAGAGCCATAAAGCGTTAAAAAATCAAAGTGATCATCCCGAAAATCGACATTTGCACTTAATGCCCGAAGTAATTGTATCGGCAGATCTCCATGATTTTCGAGACGTACAGAACGAGTGATAACATTGAATTCTTTAAAAACGGTATATGCTAAAATAACAACTAACCCAATTATTTTGTCCTCTAAAACTACTTCTACTGTTTCAGCTTCATGGTTGCTCTCAATATAAGTTGCCGGAAGTCCTTTTAATGGAAGTTTCCCTTTCAATATGAAATGCTCTTTATATCGAAGATCAGAGATCGTAGTTCCATTTTTCAATTTAATTTGATAGGCAGGTGTTCGAAAATCCGTATTTCCATATCCAGGGTATTCCTGCGGCAGCGTATCTAACGAAAAGGTTCGATCTGAAGGATCAGGATTTGGAGAAAAACCTCTGTTAACATACGTCACCGGGTTACTTTGATGATATTTTTTAATTTTTCTCCCCCAGTAAAGATGAGCTAAATAGCCGTCCTTTACAATTTGGAAACAATAGCTAGTTTCTTTCCCTTGTAAATGAAAAACCTTTGATTCCGCATCAAATTGAATAGCCACAAAAATCCCCCCTACAACTACATGCTATTAACTAACTCAATAGTGTATGAGACAAAAAAAATAAACCAAATAATGGTTTATTTTTTTACGAAGTACTTTCTTTGTAATTAAGGTTTAATACACTGGTTTGATAGGTCCCCATTTCTAGTAATGGACTAGATTTCATTTAACTGCCAGACATAACTTTGGAAATCTCCCTTAATTTCTACCGGAATACTTAATCCCACATAAGAAAGTTCATCACCGCCATAAACTTTATCAGTACCTATTACCCGATATTTTTTAGAGATATCAATTCCTTTTAGCTTTAAAACTGTTAATGGTGCAGCTGGCTCAGCTAAAACTCTAAAATAGAATACCATTGCCTGAGTCTTATCTTTATCAGTGAAGAGCCAAGCAGTTTCATTACCTTCAAAAGGGCTTTGCAATCGGTAAAAATCCCCAAATTGGATCAATTTGCGTATTTCTTTATATTGAGATACCTGCTTTTTGACAATTTCTTTTTCATCTTCAGTCAGCTTGGTCAGATCAAGCTCATAGCCCAAATTCCCGGACATCGCTACATCACCACGCATATCCATAGATGTACTGCGATGGACCTGGTGGTTTGGAACAGCTGAAACATGTGCGCCCATGGAAACAATCGGATAAACAAGACTAGTGCCATACTGAATCTTCAAGCGTGAGACAGCATCTGTATTATCACTCGTCCATGTCTGCGGCATATAATAGAGAATTCCCGGATCAAATCTTCCCCCTCCGCCAGAACAGCTTTCAAATAAAACATGCGGAAAAGAAGTGGTGATGTTCTCCATTACTTTATATAAGCCGAGCATATAACGATGCGCTGTTTCTCTTTGTCTTTCCGGTGGGAGAGCAGCAGAACCAATTTCCGTCATATGCCGGTTCATATCCCATTTCACATAAGAGATTGGAACACTTGCCAATATATTACTAACTTGCTTGGTAATTTCATAACAAACGTCATCCCTTGAAAAATCCAACACTAATTGGTTCCGGCTTTCCGAACGATTCCCACCCGGTACATGGAGACACCAATCAGGGTGTTTACGGTATAGATCACTGTCCACAGAGATCATTTCCGGCTCAAACCAAAGCCCAAACTCCATCCCCATTTCTAGAACACGAAGTGCGAGATTATCCAAACCATCCGGAAGCTTTTCGCGATCAACGAACCAATCCCCCAACGATGAAGTGTCATTATTTCGCTTGCCAAACCATCCATCGTCAAGAACGAATAATTCAATTCCTACCTCACGACCTACCTTTGCAATATCTAAAATCTTCTCCGCATTAAAATCAAAATAAGTCGCTTCCCAATTGTTTACCAAAATTGACCGCTCTTTATCCCGGTATGTTCCTCTCACAAGGCGGGTACGGTATAAATCATGAAACGTCCTTGACATACTCCCAAGTCCTTCTGATGAGTACACCATAACTGCTTCCGGTGTTTGAAATGCCTCATCAGGTTCCAGGATCCAGCAAAAATCAAAAGGATTGATACCCATTGTTACTCTTGTACTACTAAATTGGTCTACTTCCGCCTGTGCCAGGAAATTTCCACTATAAACAAAATTAAAGGCATAAACTTCACCTGAATCTTCGGTGGCATCTTTCCTTAATAGGGCAATAAATGGATTATGCTGGTGGCTGCTAGCTCCTCTTGTACTTTCAATTGACTGGATTCCATGACGCAATGGCTGTCGTTCGATATACCTTTCTTTTACATGGGCACCATGTAAATGCAAGAAATCAAAATCGGCATCCCTAAAATCAACACAGAGACTTAATGCACTCAACAACTTTAATGTTTGTGTTCCTTCATTAATAAATTTTACTGATCTTGTAATGACATTAAATTCCTCAAAAACTGTATAGTTTAAAGCTACTTTTAAACCAGTTAAGGAATCTAGCATGATAATTTCAAGAGTTTCAGCTTCATTTTCATTCTCTACATAGGTGGCAGGAAGACCTTCCAAAGGAAGCTTCCCTTTAAAAAGGGTATGTGATTCGTATCGTAAATCGGTGATCGTTGACCCATTTTCCAGCTGAACCTGATAGGCCGGCTTCCGGAAATCAGTGTTTCCATATTGAGGATACTCTTGGGGAAGAGTATCTAACGAAAATGTCCGATCTTCTTTATACGGATTTCCGGAAAAACCACGGTCTAATAGTTGAATATCATTAGAATGATGATATTCATTTATTCTTCTCCCCCAATAAAGATGGAGAAGATATCCGTCACGAACTATCTCCATGACATAACTTGTATCCTTTGCTTGAAGGTGAAAAACCTTCTTCTTTGCATCAAATTGAATCGCCATAATTAAAAATTCACTCCTAAGACGTTATGCCCTTATTTAATGGCTCCTTTTACTACACCGCCGATGATCCATTTTTGTGCAATCACGTAGACAATTACCATTGGCGCTAAGGCTAATAAATAAGAAGCAAAAGCTAAGTTATAATTAGAACTAAATTGACTCTGGAGGACGTACTGCACTAGCGGAAGTGTCGCATCAGATGATTTATCCAATATAATTAACGGAAGCAAAAAGTCGTTCCATGCCCATAAACAAGTCAAAATTCCAATTGTTGCATTAATAGGTGATAATAGCGGAAAGATAACTTTCCAGAATACTCCCCAAGTGCTGCAGCCATCGACAATCGCCGCTTCCTCTAACTCTTTTGGAATGGAACGGATATAGCCAACATAAATAAAGATATTCAATGCAGCGCCATAGACAATGTATAAAAAGATTAACCCGGCTGAATTATCCATTCCCAAACCGGAAATTTGTTTAACAAGCGGCATCATAATGATCGGAAATGGAATAAACAATGCACTGACAAAATAGTAATACAGCCCTTTAAAAAATTTACGGTGCATGTTTCGGGCGATTGCGTAGGCAACCATTGAATTGGTTAGAATTGTAAATATAACAGTAGTTACCGTAATAATGGCACTGTTTTTAAATGCCATAAAGAAGTTCGTGGCTTTAATAGCCTCTAAAAAGTTTTCAAAATGCAATCCCAGTGGAAGCGAAAAAGCGGAATCTGCAAGCTCCTTTGGCGTTTTTAATGCAATGGATATAGCAAGATATAAAGGCACAAAAATAAACAGGGATCCTAACGTAATTAAAGTCGTAGCCGGCCAATTTGTCCTTTGTTTCATTACATGTCCAACTCCCTTTTCTGCAGAACCTTAATTTGAAATACTGAGATAATGATGATAACGATAAAATAGATTACAGAATTTGCAGATTGGTAGGCGAATTCCCCACCCGAAAATCCATCTTTATAGATAAGAACGGAAATAGATTGAGTTGCTCTTCCAGGGCCGCCCCCTGTCAAGGCGATAACCTGGTCAAATACCATTAAGAAGTTTTTCATTGAAAGCACCATATTAATTGTAAAAAATGGCGCAATCATCGGGAAAGTAATCTTCCAGAATTCTTGCCATTTATTGGCTCCATCAAGACTGGATGCTTCGTATAATTCAGTAGGGACGGTCTGCAAGCCTGATAAGTATAAAATGACATTGAATGCACAAGCCTGCCAAACAGCCACGATCACGATCCCAATCCAAGCCAGATGTTCATTTCCTAAAATATTGGCAGAAAGAAAGCCGATATGCATCTTACTTCCCAACTGGGGTATTACATATGCAAAAACATAATTAAAGATATAGCCAATGATTAACACTCCAAGGACATTTGGCAGAAAGTAAACCGCACGGAAGAAATTTTTCCCTTTAATCTTTGCATTCAATCCAACAGCAATTAAAAGACTTAAAATATTGACGAGAATCGTAGAAATAATGGCAAATTTAAAAGTGAATAGATATGAATTTAAAATATTTGTATCCTTAAAAAGATTAAAGTAATTCTTCAAGCCAACAAAGTCATAAGTTAAACTTAAACCATCCCAGTTCGTCAACGAATAATAAATACCCTTCAATGCCGGGAAGGTATGAAAAATAGCAAACAGAACAAACGCAGGTACGGTCATAATATAAAAAACCATATTTTGCCATTTGATTGTTTTTTTCTTTTCTTTCACTTTTTTCGAGGGTATACTGCCAGAGTTTATAATTGCCGCATTTTCTTTTTTCATGTTTTTTCACTCCCTTATTAAAGACAGAGAAATTGGGGTACCCCAATTTCTCCTTGTTCTTTATTGTCGGCTGGCCACTTTACCAAATTCACTATCTAATGTTGTTAAAAATTGGTTTGCATCCTTGTTTGCTGTAAATGACTGAAGTATATTCGCCAGGTTTACAGCAGTAGGTATACTGTGGTCAGGGAAATCTACTACATTACCTTTTGCAAAGCTATCTGTCAAACCTTGTAATTCAGGCGCTTCCTGTACAATTCCTTTTTTTGCTGTAAATGCGTTTTGCTCATTAATGTATTGTTTTAGTGAAGCGTCACTAAATAGGAACTGAATGAATTTCTCAACTTCTTTAGGGTGCTTGGTTGTTGATGATTCTGCCAGTGCTAAATCCACTCCTGAAACGACTTTTGATTCGCCGGGTGTATTAGTTACCGGGTAAGGAAATACACCTAAATCAATATTTGGAGTTGCTTTTTTAATCTCCGGAATTGCCCAAACGCCTTGAAGGTACATGGCTGATTGACCTTTTGCAAATGCTGTATTTCCATCGCTGTACCCCATACCTTGAGAATCTGGATTGGCATATTTTAATATAGCTGTATACTTGTCCATTGTTTCTTTTTGCCCCTTGGCAAATGTTGTTTTTCCTGCATTCAGCTGTTTAAAGAAGTCTTTACCTTCTGTATTGGCTGCAAGGGCGTCATACGCAGGCAATGTGGTCCACGCATCTTTATACGTAAAGTAGAATGGATTCTTTCCTGCAGCTTTTATTTTTTCGCACGCTGCCATAAACTGATCCCAGGTTTGCGGAACATCAATTCCTAATTCTTTAAAAATTGCCTTGTTATATATAACAGCGTCAGCGTTTGTAGCATATGGAAAGCCGAATACTTTATTACTTTTTGCAACATCCTTTAGCATTTGGATATAGCTAGGCTGAATATCTTTTATAAGGCTATCTTTAGAAACGTCTTTCAAAACTCCTGCTTTTGCCAATTCTCCAAACGTTGATTCACCGCCGTAACCTATTACATCAGGTATATCACGTTTTGCTACCCTTGACTTTATGTACGTTGTTGAATCCGGGGAATTTGTTTGAACAACATCTATATTTGGATTTTCCTTTTCAAAATCCTTTATTAATTTATTGAATGTACCTACCGCCTCTGGTTTGTAAGAGAAAAATTCAATTTTTACCTTTCCATTTGCACCCCCTGAAGTCTCATCCTTACTGCCGCACCCTGCCAGAACAGAAAGAGCAAGCATACCGGTTGCTACTAACGAGATTGATTTTTTCATTGAAAACCCCTCCATTTTTTTATTTTTCTAAAATTATTTAATAAAAAATTTGAATGCGGTTGCAAGACTATCACTAAAAAGCGATCCGCCTCCTTTCGCGAAACCCTATTATTGTTCTTTAGCGCTTACACTATCACGGATAACAAGCTCCGTTGGAAGGATCACTTTCAACGGGATGGTTCTCCCCTTCAAACGATCATGAAGCAGCTTTACTGCCGTTCTCCCCATTTCATCGCCATGTACTTTTACGGTTGAAAGACGTGGATTCATAAAAGCAGATGCTTCGATATCATCAAAGCTGAACACCGATACTTCATCCGGTACTTTGATGTTGGCCTCATGTAAGGCTCGAAGCACACCCAATGCCATCGGATCACTACCAACTACAATTGCAGTTGGCAGCTGGTCATTTTCGATTAATTGCTTCATTAACGTATAGCCGCTTGTTGGTCCCCAATCGCCGATTAACACTTTATCAGCATTGTATAGCCCTTTTTCTTTCATCATTTTTTCAAACGTACTTTGCCTTGTGTCTTCTTTTTCCTTGGTTTTTTGACGACTTACCCCAAAGACCATTCCTTTTCCACCTACATAAGCGATGTCAGTATGGCCAAGGCCAACTAAATGCTCCAGCACTTTGTGTGTCGCTCCTTCAAAATCCGAAATAACGACATCGACATTCGAATCCTGAGGCTGATAGTCCACCGCGACAATATGATTATTTTCATAGTAAATTTCTTTTAAATCTTCGATATCAACGTCTCCCAGGACAATCAGGCCATCAAGGCCACTCAAGCTCTCTGCTGTAATATTGCTGTTTCCCACCATCATCGTTGTGGCGATATTTAAGGAATATTGAGTACAGGTACTTTCTACTCCAAGGCGAATCGACTGAAAATACGGGTCAATGGTTTCATCATTTAACATGATGAGGCCAATATTGTAGGTTTCCGTCGGTTTTTCTGTTTTTACAGTCTTTTTTCGCAATGGTTTATAATTTAACTCATTGACGATTTCGATAACCCTTTTTCTCGTATCCTCAGATACGGAAAGGGTTGGATCATTGTTTAAGATCCTGGATACCGTTGCCGTCGAAACACTCGCCTGCTCCGCTATATCTTTTATCGTTGCCATACACTCACCTATCATTTCGTTTAGTTAATTTAACTAAATTTGATACTCATAATATAACAAAAAAACCGCTTTCACGCAATAAATTTTATATAAAAATAAAATTTTTTAATTTCTAACTGGTATTTTACTAGATTTTACCTGTTTCCCCATTTATAATTTTAGTAAAATAACTAGTTATTTTACTAGTTAACAACATTCTTACTATCCTCTTAAAAATAAAAAATGAACCGAAAATGGTTCATTTTTTAGAATATAAGTGAAGGTACTACTCATCTGTATTCGAATTATACTCCCAAGTTGATCCTTTAAAGAAAGCTTCGAGGATAAATTTGATTGACGACACTGTCTTTTCACCATGTACGTTCCTTGTTACTTGAATTCAATAAAAGATATATTTACGTAGAACCTCAAATTTGTTGATATCCTTTAAAAGTGTGTAGATAAACCTTAAAAATGTTTAAATATCCTGTTAATATCCCCGTATTTGAAGTATTCTAATAAATAGAAAAGAGGCCCTAAAGCCCCTATTTTTTATTTCAACACATATACCCTTGTTTCATAAGGCTTAAGAGTAAATTCCTTCCGTAATTTCTGATCCGCCACTTCATAATTGTTTAAAACCAACTCAGAAGCAGTATAGGATACACTGGATGGAACCTTAATCCTAGTTGATTTTCCACTGAAATTGTTCATGACAACCGCCTTACGGCTGCCTAATTGGCGCGTGTAAACAAACAGTTTCGGGTGATTTGGTAATAGCAATTCGTAGGTGCCGTAAACAAACAACGGATTGTCTTTACGTAAGCGAATCAATTTTTTATAAAAAGATAAGATTGAGTCCGGGTCTTCTAACTGTACCGCTACGTTAATCTCTGTATAATTTGGGTTTACGCCAAGCCATGTATGTTCTCCAGTTGTAAATCCTCCCATGTTGCCGGAACTCCATTGCATTGGAGTACGGGAATTATCCCGGCCTTTTTCCCATATGACCTTCATAATTTCTTCATGGGACCGCCCTTTAGCTGTTTCAATCTTGTAATAATTAATCATTCCAACATCATTGTAATTGTTTATTGAAGGGAATTGGACATTGGTCATGCCAATTTCCTGGCCTTGATAAATAAAAGGAGTACCTTTCATTAGAAAGTATAAGGCGCCCAGCATTTTAGCACTTTCTTTCCAATATTCCCTGTCATTTCCCCAGCTTGAAACCCTGCGTGGCTGGTCATGATTTTCTATGAATAAAGCGTTCCAGCCTCTGCCCTCTAATCCAATTTGCCATTTCGTTAACACCTTTTTTAACTTACGTACGTCTATTGAATCACCTGAATCCTTATCCCAAAGGTCTAAAAATTCAAACTGAAATATCATATCGAAATAGCCCTGTTCTTCGCCGACCCATTTGTCCGCTTCATTAAGCCCGACACCATTTGCTTCGCCGACGGTCATAACGTCATAGTTTTTAATGGTTTTTTCAGTCAGTTCAGAGAGGAATTCGTCAATTCCTTCCACATTCATCATGTAAGGAAAGCAAGGAACATAATCCAAGCCCTGTGGATTCGGCATATCAGGGAATCCCGGTTCCTTTTTAATATGGGAAATGGCATCGACACGGAAACCGTCGATCCCTTTTTCCAACCACCAATTCACCATTGTTTCCAGTGCATTTCTTACCTCGGGATTTTCCCAATTCAAGTCGGGCTGGCGTGTGGAAAAGATGTGCATGAAGTATTGTTCAGTTTCCTCATCATATTTCCATGCGGAACCGCTGAAAATCGATTCCCAATTGTTTGGTTCTTTTCCATCCTTACCATCTCTCCAAATATACCAGTCACGCTTTGGATTGTCTTTAGAAGAACGAGATTCAATAAACCATGGATGTTCATCACTTGTATGGTTAATAACCAAATCAAGGATCAATTTCATTCCGCGCTTATGAACTTCTTCCAGCAGCTCATCAAAATCGGCCATTGTACCGAATTCATCCATAATATCCCGGTAATCGGAAATATCATAGCCATTATCGTCGTTCGGTGATTTGTACATTGGCGATAGCCAAATCACATCAATCCCCAACTCTTTTAGATAATCTAATTTTGAAGTAACTCCTTTTAAATCGCCAATCCCGTCGCCGTTGCTATCCATAAAGCTGCGGGGATAGACCTGATAGGCGACACTTTCTTTCCACCATTTTTTGTTCACTTCTGCACCTCTTTTTCCGTAAGAATTCTATACCCACCACATCCGGGAAACAGGTTCCTCAATTAGGACGGTTTTTAAATTGTTTACGGCACGTTTGAATCCTTCCTCAATAGACATTATTGGATCCTCATGCTCAATGCTAACAACATAATCGTAACCATAGGTCCGTAGCGCACTCATCATGTCAGACCATTCCTTTAAACTATGTCCACAGCCAACTGAACGGAATGTCCATGCCCGGGTACGAACTTCACCATATGGCTGCATATCGGTTAATCCATACATATTCACATTTTCCTGATCAATGTATGTGTCTTTAGCATGGAAATGGTGGATCGCATTTTCTTTAGCTAAAATTTTAATCGCTGCAACCGGGTCAATTCCCTGCCACCATAAATGACTTGGATCTAAATTAGCACCGATTGCATCACAGGTTTCTGAGCGTAATTTTAAAAGCGTATATGGCGTGTGAACTAAAAAGCCGCCATGAAGCTCGAGCCCAATTTTAACATTGTGCTCTTTGGCATAAATCCCCACTTCTTTCCAGTATGGAATCAGCTTTTCTTCCCATTGCCACTTTAAAACATCACCATACTCATTAGGCCATGGTGTGACCGGCCAATTTGGGTGTTTAGCACCTTCATGGTCGCCCGCTGTACCTGAAAAACAATTCACAACCGATACATTCATTAATGAAGCAAGTTTAATCGTTTTTAAAAGTGTTTCATGAGAGTTTTTGGCAAATTCTTTTTCGGGAGAAATCGGGTTCCCATGACAACTGAAAGCGCTGATGATTAGATCCCGATCCTGCACCTTTTGGATATATTGGTTTCGGGCTTCTTCACTTTCTAATAACACATCTAAATCACAATGGTTGTTACCGGGATAGCAGCCAGTTCCAATTTCAACCGCATGTAGTCCTGCTTCTTTAACAGTGTCTAACATTTCTTCAAATGATTTTTCCGCAAATAATACAGTAAAAACGCCTAGTTTCATTATGAATTCCCCTCTCAATTATATACGATCGATTTTTTATGAAGGCTATTTTCGCATAGATTGTTATTTTTCGTATAAGTTTATCAACCCGTTTAATTAGAAGCTTCGTGGCATCTTTTCGTAAGAACATTTGCGAAAATTGCCTAGAAACTTAGTAAATGAACTTTATTAGTTTCAAAAGCAACAAAGTTTACGAAAAGAGCCTTTATGAAACATGAAATGCTTCCTCTAATTTTCAATAGCTCCTCAAGTCGAATAAAAGCAAATTCAGGAAAACAAGGTTAAGGCGGCACAACAATGATACCGCCAACCAATAATTTCTATAAGGAGTTTTATAATTCTTTCACTCTAACAATTTGTTTTGTTTCGTTTGATTGAAGCGCTGCTAAAATAACCTCCAATGATTTCATACCTTCCTCACCAGATACTGGTGGCTCTGTATTTTGAAGAACGGAATCCACAAAATGATTAATAACATTTGTGGTACGCTGCCCGCCCTCTCCGTTCGATTGGATTTTCCCAAGCTGATAATTGACCACTTCTCCATTCTTGTATTGAACGGCTAATGAATTGGTTGGGTCATCTTCTAAACGCAGGATTGCTTTCTCTCCATAAATAATAGTAGAGTTATCTTCCTTACTTACATAAGCCCAACTAGCCGCAAGTGTTCCAATGATACCGCTCTCTGTTTTTAATACACAAACGGCATTGTCATCGACATCTGCAAAATCTTTGGCGCTTGTTTCAACAAATGAACCTACTTCTGTAATTTCTTCGCCTAACAGGTAACGCAGTAAATCTGTCTTATGGACACCTAAATCACCCATAGATCCAACGAATGCTTTTTCTTTTTGAAAAAACCAGCTTTCTTTTCCATCAACACTCCAACCTTCAGGTCCGCCATGTCCGAAAGCTGTACGAAAACTATAAATTTTGCCGATTTCTCCGCTAGCAATCAACTGACGTGCTCTTTGGTGAGACGGTACGAAGCGCTGATTATGGGCAATCATTAACTTTTTGCCACTTTCTTTCGCTGCTGCAATCATTGCTTCCGCTTCTTGTTTAGAGGTTGCCATTGGCTTCTCACAAAGAACGTGAATACCTGTTTGTAATGCTGCAATTGAGATTGGGGCATGTAGATAATTTGGTGTACAAACGCTGACCACATCCACCTCACCGCTATTTAATAATTCCTCGTAGCTTGTATATGCCGTAACCCCGTATTTTTCAGCTACTTCGTTTACACGCACTTCATTGATATCACAAACAGCAACAAGCTCCACATTTTTATTCGCTTTATATTCAGGTAGATGGCGATATTGAGCGATACTGCCACATCCAATCACTCCAACTCTTAACTTTTCCATTATCGATTTCCTCCTTTGATTTCTTCTAATGGTTTTGCATTTCCATAAACCGGACGTTCCCGTTTGACAGGCTGTGCCCATTTTACTGCATTGATGATAACACGCTGAATTTGTTCGTTATGATAAGTCGGATAGGTTTCATGTCCGGGCCTGAAGTAAAACACCTTTCCATTTCCGCGTTTGTATGTACAGCCGCTGCGGAATACTTCCCCGCCTTCAAACCAGCTTGTAAAAATAAGTTCATCGGGCTGAGGAATATCAAAATGCTCCCCGTACATTTCTTCTTGTTCCAATTCAATATATTCAGAGATTCCTTCTGTAATCGGGTGGCTTGGGCTTACGACCCAAAGACGTTCTTTTTCATCGGCTTCGCGCCACTTCAGATCACAGCTTGTTCCCATTAATGTTTTAAAGATTTTCGAGAAATGGCCGGAGTGAAGAACAATCAGCCCCATTCCATCCAATACACGCTGCTGAACCTTCTGAACAATTTCATCTTTCACTTCTCTATGTGCCAGGTGCCCCCACCAAATTAATACATCGGTATTGGCAAGTACTTCATCTGTTAAGCCATGCTCCGGCTCGTCAAGAGTAGCCGTTCTTGCTTCGAACCCTTCACCCTGAAGGAATTCAGCAATTGTTCCATGGATTCCTTCCGGATAAATATCCCTTACCACCGGATTTTTTTGTTCATGTCGGTTTTCATTCCATACTGTTACTTTCACATTGATAACTCCTTTTTCATTGTTCACTTTACCTATTATTTTAGAGAAAGAAAAAATTTATGAAACGGCTTACATTGACAAATAGGGTGGAAAATATTGAACCTATTTATCCTTTGATAGATTTCCCCAGATCTCTATTTCTCTTTCAAAATTTAACAACTACCTCGCTTATAATACTTTAAACCAGTTTGATCAACCACTTCAGGCCAACTTAGTTTCAAACGACGGCAAATCGTCGTACTTAAAACTTGCCCTTTCCTCTTCAAAAAATCATATTCCGCTTGTTTGGTTGATCCGATCCGAAGTAATTCTTTTTTTAAATCTTGAAGGGTTTCTTCATTTGATTTCAATAAAACTACCCCCATTTTAACTTTACAGATTGCAGTGCTTGGCTTTAAGGTAATTCATACTGATTTCAATGCTTTCTAATGGAGAATGACGGCTCACATCCTGCTCAACTACCCACCACTGAACACCTGCTTCTTCTCCTATAGGAAGTATGGCTTCAAGATCTACTCCGCCTGTTCCAAGCTCTGCAAAAAATTTTTCCTCATCTGTAGTCATATCTTTCAAGTGAATAAGTGGAATTCGATTTTGATAACGTTTCATCCACTCCACTGGCTTTTCACCTGCTTTTGTCAGCCAATACACATCGAGCTCTGTCTTCACATTGTCTGTATTTGTATCATCAAAAATAGCTTCAAGTGCCATTCGGCCATCCGAAAGACGTTCAAGTTCAAAATCATGATTATGATAGCAAAGAGTGATGCCTTCACGACGACATTCTTCACCCGCCTTTTCTAAAAACGAAATAAGTGCTTTGTAATCATTTTCATTGCGGCGATCGGGCGTTAAGTAAGGGCAGACCACATAGTTACTTCCTAAGACTTTTTGAGCTTCAATGACCCCTGCCAAATTGTATTCCAATTCTTCGAGAGGCACATGGCTGGCTGCAGCCTTTAGACCAAGCTCATCCAATAATGCTTTTACTTCTATTGCCGTTAAACCGTAATACCCGGCAAATTCAACGCCATCAAAGCCAATATCAGCCACTTTTTTCAATGTCCCCGCGAAATCTTTTTCACATTCATCACGTAATGTGAACATTTGTACCGCTACCGGAATATTTGTCATCCTTAACCATCACTCCTTAAACATTACTTATTTGATTACATCTTATATTTTATATCTTCAAATAAACATAGATGATATAATTAAAACATCTACTATTTTGCTATTACTTTGCTTTATCAGAACAGAGGGAATTTATGACGACAAACATATTTTTTTGCGGCTTTTCATATCACATTAATGGATATCATTCGCAGTATAAATCAGGGTACCCGATATATCTTTTCCGCCTGCAAACAGAAGGTCTTTGCGAAGTAATTGTAAAAGGAAGAAAAATGGAGCTCGGAAAAGGGGACCTTTTGCTTATTAAGCCTGGAGATCACTATGAGTTGCTGGTAAAAGAAGGCCAAAGCAGCGGAGACTATCACTTGGGCTGCGATGGCTCTTGGATTGACGAATGGTGGAGCCGTTGTGAAAAGCCGGATGTTTCCCGAATCAATCTGGATGAAAAGCTTTTGTCCTTATGGCGCCAAATCCTGATCGAAAAACGCCGTCCGGGGTCCATCCAAAACGAAGAGCTCGCCGGCTATTTGCTGCGAGCACTCTGTTTATCACTGGAACGCGCTGTTAACGAAACGGACAGATCCTTCAGTCATCCGTATACGGTGACACAGATGATGCGATACATAGAAGAGCATGCCACGATCGCCTTTAAAGTGAAGGATGTAGCTCAACATGCCGGGCTTAGTGTATCCAGATCCGTTCATCTATTCAAAAGCAGCGTTGGGAAAACGATGATGGAATACGCGCAGGAAATCCGCCTGTCCGTGGCAGTCGAGCGGATGAAATACACTACACTGACACTCGAGCAGATTGCTGAAGACTGCGGCTTCGGAACCTATCCTTATTTTCATAAGGTATTTAAAAAGAAGTTTGGCGTAGCTCCAGGGGCGTATAGGCGTCTAGAATACTAGTAAAAATAGAAAAGCCGGAAAGCACTGAGATTCCCACATCAAACCGGTTATTCCAGCCTTTCAATTTTTTTATAAATTTATTTTTGAGGTACGATAATCAAAGTCTTTGATGACTTTATTTGTTTCTGCAGATTTAAAAATCGTTTCCATTAATTGTAAGACACGTAAAACTTCCTCGTTTTTAACGATAGGTTCTGCTATTCCTTCAACAACTGAAATCACATTGTCATAAAAGCTCTCCATTACCGTTTCTACTTTTGGTAATGCAGATGTAGTCACAGCTTTTTCAGACGGAGGTGCCATCGTTTTCGTCAGCCCTTGCCCGGCTTTAATCGGTTTCGGAGCTTCGACATCCACTCCCCGGTTTTGCGTAACGATTTTACCGTTAAGATCCCAATCATGGATGACTGCCGTTCCTGCTGTTCCTTTTGTATACCACCGGGGCAGTTGAATGAAGTTTGTTGTTCCAACTTCCACTAAAGAAGTGCAGCCGTTTTCAAACGTGATAAATACCTGAAATCCGTCGTCTACTTCGTCCCCTAAAATATAACTTAAGTTGGCATAGACACTCACGATCTTACTATCGACCATAAATAGCAGTTGATCCAGTAAATGGACACCCCAGTCCAGCAGCATCCCTCCGCCATAAGCTTTCAGATGGCGCCAGTCTCCCGGAATCCCATTTGCTCCTTGTACGCGTGATTCAATGTGAAAGAAATCTCCAATAATCTTTTCATCGTATATCTTTTTTATGGTCAGAAAGTCTTCATCCCATCTGCGGTTTTGGTGGACAATAAACTTCCTGTCATTCATTTGTGCTGCTTGCATAATTTCGATTAACTCTTCACTGTAAATAGTGACCGGCTTTTCGCAGATTACATGTTTTTTTGCATTTAAGGCTGAGATTGCGATTTCTTTATGCACATCGTTAGGAGTGGCGATGAGAACAAAATCAACGTCATCATCGGCTAAAACAGCTGATAAAGTTTCATATGCCTTATATCCATCAGCCAAGGAAGCAGCTCTTTTTTCCTCGAGAATATCATAGGTTCCAACGACGTTTATATTTTGGTTTTCTTTCAGCAGCTTCGCATGATAGCTTCCCATACCACCATAACCAACAATAACTAACTGATAGTTTCGATTCGTCATTTTTATTTCTCCTTTTTAGTTGCTTTTCTTGTATGAAAACAGAAAAACCAGATCTTCAATTGCTTATTTCTCTTAATCTATTTCTCAAAACATTACTTATTTAATTACATCTTATATTTTGTATCTGTAATTAAACATAGATGATATTATTAAAAAATATACTATTTTGCTATTTTTCCATACAATAATTTTTTATTAAAAGGAGCAGAGATTCGTTCCATCTCTGCTCCTAAATTGATGTAATTCACTTAGTATTTAATTTATAAATTCAGCCCGGTATTCATTCGGGGTAACACCCACCACCTTCTTGAACACCTTTCGAAAATACTTGTCATCCTGATAGCCAATCATGTTTGCAATTTCATAAATCTTTAACCGGCTGTTTTTTAACAAAGATTTTGCCTTATCCATTCGGATTTTCACGATATAATCTGAGATATTCACGTTAAATTCCTGCTTGAATTTCCTGGAGATATATTCTCTGCTTATATAAAAATGATCAGATATCTCTTGCAGTTTTACCTCTCGGTCGAAATTTGCCTGCAGGTATTTTTCGATTTCACAAATGATATTACTATTTTTCTTAAGCGTCCTTCTCTTAATTTTTTCCAAGAAGATAGCAATCTCACGCAATTTCCTCTCTTTGTATTCCTCCAGTTGAAAGGTGCCGTTTTGATCAAAAAATAAATCGACTCGTTTTTCTATATCATCCGCAACTTTTACAGAAAGGTTATAATTTTTAAACCAGCGATTGCTGATGACCAGATATTCATTTTCTAAATGCAACAGCTGTATTAATGATAAAGAATCGTATTCGAGAATGTCATTGGCAATTTGACTGATTAATTCCTTAAATGCCCCGATTTCACCGGCTTGTATAGCCAGTTCAATATTAGATGAATAGGACATAAGATTCTTTAAAGCAATGGCAGGCTGAAGCTCAAAACGATAGACTCTAGTAACTGCTTCGTCCAAAATATTATTATTTAATAAAACCTGTTTGGCCTGATGATAAGAATCCATCAATTTGAAATCATTAACCATACTTCCTACCGCAATCGGACATGAGATATCCATCGCATTTTTGATTGTCCGATAGATTCGTGTTAAAAGCTCTGCCATTTGCTCAAACTTGTTCCAGAAGATAATGACAATTTCACCCTTATTGGATAAATAACGAAACCCGATTCCACATTCATTTTCCAATAAAATTTCATTAATGACATTTAAAATCGTAAAATAGGCCAAATCCCGATCCCCATGAAAGGTCTCGATGGTCTTTCCGTTAATCCGGACAAGTGCTGCGGTATAATTTTGGGACAGATGAAGCCCAAATTCTTCATATAACCCTTCCTTTTTCATATCTCCGTTCAAAATTTGAGTAAGCTTTCTATCCCGATAAACAGGCTTGATTTCATTAATTAACTGATAGCTGCTCTCTTTTTTCTTTCTTTCCGCTTCTTCTTTCTTCCATTCCCTTATCGCATTCTCCAACGTTTGATTTAAAATTTCCGGATCGATAGGCTTTAATAAATAGTCTGAACTGCCGAAATGAATCGCTTTTCGCATATAATGGTAATCATCATATCCTGTCACAACAACAGTCTTACTGGTTGGCTGATGTTCTTTAATCCACTCTAAAAGCCGAGTGCCATCCATTTTTGGCATCTTCATATCTGAGAAAATAATTTCAGGACTATATTTTTGAATGAGAGAAATGGCCTCTTCACCATTCCCGGCCTCATAAATTTCTTTAATCCCATTTTGTTCCCAAGCCCCAAGCAGCTTAATTCCTTCACGAACATGTTTTTCATCATCAACTATTAAGACCTTCATGAATGATGCACCTCTTTCGGCATATCTTTAGGAATTTGGATGGTAACAGTAAATCCACTCTCCAAACTGCTAGTAATAAACATTTCACATTGATTAGCATAATAAATTTGCAAGCGGTCATAAATATTTTTTAATCCAATTGCTTCTCTACGCCTTTCTTCTTTGGAACTGCCATGGTAGAGTTCCTTGCGGATTTTTTTCAGCTGCTCTTCATTTACTCCTATTCCATTATCATTGACCCTAATGCAAACAAGCTCCTCATCTTGCAACCAAGCCTCTATTAAAATCAATTCTTTCTCTTCCTGCTGATCAAATCCATGTTTAAAACAATTTTCCACAATCGGCTGTAAGATCATTTTCGGTACAAGTATTTCTTCTACTTCTTTTTGGATATCCAATTCAAACTCAAACTGTTCTTCAAATCGTTGTTTTTGTAAAAGTAAGTAGGATTTTACATGCTTAAGCTCTGAAGAAAATGGCACAATATCTTCCTTCATATTCATGCTGTATCTCATAATATTAGAAAGAGAGGTTAATAATGAGTAAACTGGGACCGCGTTATGTTTAAGCGCCAAGGTACCAATTGACTGGAGGGCGTTGTATAAAAAATGCGGGTTAATTTGCGACCGTAACACCCGAAGCTGTGAAGCTTTATTTTGAATATCCAATTTATACTCTCTCTCAATCAATTCATTGATTTTGGCAATCATTGATTTGAAGTTCCGTCCCAGCATTCCAATTTCATCATTCCCTAACGAATCAAAATCAGCCTCAAATTCCCCTGCCTCTACTTTTTTCATATTGGCACTCAAAACTTTAATCGGAGCCGTTATTTTAAAGGAAACGACCATAGTGGCAAATAACACAATAACGAGTGTTACTAAACCAATGAAAATATTCATAAGGGCTGTTTCTCTTGCACTTTGGTAGAGTACATTGTAAGGAATTCTTTTAACGATATACCAGTTCTTAAAATTAGACGAAAATCTTTCAGATACGATAACCCCGGAAAAATGTTGATCTTTCCATTCGATACTTTTGTTGGATGAAGACATCTTTTTTACTTGTTGAAACCATTTCTGTTTATTTTCAGTTCCGATTACCCTTTTATTTGAAGAGTAAATAACCATTTCATTTCCATCCATTATATAAAGGTCTTCGGCCCCTTTAGTGTATAGTCGATCAGCAATCGAGCTAATTTTTGAAAGATTGATATCAATGGATAAAAACCCTAAAAAATTATCAGATGGTACGTCTCTAATTATGTTATGGAAGCTTAAAACCTTGACCTTCTGAGAATTAGGAATTACAGATAAATTGTTATAACTATAAATTAAATGGGGCGGTTCAATCAATGAATAGCCATTATAGCGAATTAATTTTGAATAATAGGGATGACTAAAGACATTTTCATATTTTACTCGCCCGCTTACTGCTGAGTGATAGATGGTATAAGAATCCTGTCCATTATGAATATATAGAAGCATTTGCTCTATTTCCGGACGTGTATTAAATAAATACACCAGTGCCCTGCGCACTTCCTCTTGATTATTCTTTATGTCATCTGATATTCCATCTCTAAATACATTCATAAATGGAGTATACCGATAAAGAACAGTTGACATTTCTGCAATATCCTGCAAATAACTCGAAATATCTTCTTTTCCTTTCACAATCAAATCATGATTGGTGGAAACAAATCGTTCATTAAGGGCCTTTGTTGTTTGATAATAAGTAATCGCTATTGATGACCCAAAAGGGAGAACGGTTACAAGCATTAAAAATATTATTAACTTTTTACGAATACCCCACCCCATATATAAATGGTTAGCTCCCTTCCTTTAAAGTAGTCAGAATAATCTTCATTCTAAAGTTTTATGTACATTGTAGCATAAATCCACTTTCAACATTCCAGTTCAATATTTTCCACCCTACTGGTCAATGTAAGCCGTTTCATTATTTTCACAATTCACTAAAATGAGGTTATAGGAGGTGCCGTTAATGAATAGCCAAAGTAAATTGGAGAATGTCGAAGGAATAGCTTTTAAAAATCAAAAAAGCACAAAGGTTTCGGAGTCAGTTTCCATAAGTAATAAGAAGAAACTGAAAGATGCCGGACTATTCGCTCTATTTGTTGGACCAGTACTGTTAGCGTTCACAGTTGTTGTCTTAATCCCTTTCTTTACCGGTATTTATTACGCCTTTACAGACTGGAATGGGGTTACAGGGGCTATCAAATGGGTTGGCTTGGATAATTTTAAATACTTATTTACCCAAGACAAGCAATTTCAGAGCTCTTTCATCCTTACAACCAAATATACGGTAGTAGCAATTATCCTAACTAATGTCATTGGATTTGGATTAGCTATACTTGTTACCCAAAGGTTGAAAACAAGTAACATCTTACGTACCGTTTTCTTTATGCCAAACTTAATCGGCGGATTATTACTAGGATTTATTTGGCAATTTATTTTTGTAAAAGGCTTTGCATCGATTGGACAGTTAACAGGAATCCCGCTTTTTAATTTAGCTTGGTTAGGGGATGCCAATACTGCATTTTGGGGAATTGTGATTGTTAGCGTATGGCAAGGGGCAGGTTATATTATGATTATCTATATCGCAGCCTTACAGAACGTTCCGCAAGAATTAATTGAAGCAGCCAAAATTGATGGCGCGAATAAGTGGCAAATTCTTCGTCACATTACGATGCCACTCGTTGCACCAGCTGTGACCATCTGTTTATTTCTAACCACTGCATCATCCTTTAAGGTCTTTGATGCAAACCTGTCGCTTACAGGTGGAGGTCCATTTAAATCAACAGAAATGTTAGCGCTTAATATTTACACAGAAGCCTTCGTCAATAATCGCTATGGTGTCGGTGAAGCAAAAGCGTTAATATTCTTCATCGTTGTTGCAGCGATTACTGTTCTTCAAGTAACGATTTCGAAGAAAAGGGAGGTTGAATCATAATGGGTAACCGTTACACAGGAAAAACATTTATTGGTGAAATACTTGCGATCCTGCTCGGTCTTGTTTTTTTAATCCCTTTCTATTATGTTTTCTCAAACTCCTTGAAGCCATTTGCAGAGATTTTAACCAACACTTCGGCTTTACCAAAAGTGTTGGAATTTCAGAACTATATAAATGCATTTGAAAAATTGGACTACTTAAAAGTATTTTCAAATTCTTTAATCATCACTATCTCTAGTAATATCGTACTAATAATATTTTGTTCCATGGCTGCTTATATGCTGGTAAGAACAAAAAAGAAAGTCAGCAATGTGATTTTCATGACATTCGTAGCAGCAATGATCATTCCCTTTCAATCCCTCATGATCCCGCTGATGAAAACAGCCGGAAACTTTGGACTTTTAAACAGCATTTGGGGTCTTGTTATCATGTACTTAGGCTTCGGATCCGGGATGACTATCTTCTTGTATCACGGTTTTATCAAAGGGATTCCTGTAGAGCTAGAAGAGGCTGCGATTATTGACGGCTGTTCAAGGTTTGGTGTATTTTGGAGAATCGTATTTCCTTTATTAAAGCCAATTACAGTCACCATCGTCATCTTAAACAGCCTATGGATTTGGAATGATTTCTTATTACCATCACTTGTGCTTCAAGATCCGGAATTGAGAACAATTCCATTAGCAACCTTTTTCTTCTTTGGGCAATATACAAAGCAATGGGATTTAGCATTGGCAGCACTGGTTATGGGCATTGTACCTTTATTAATTTTCTTCTTTGCAATGCAAAAACACATTATAAAAGGGATTACCAGTGGATCTATTAAGTAACACTCTTTGCTGTTCAAAAACTGGACAATAGAGATCAAAATAAAAAAAGAAACAGACAATCTGGAGGGGTAATCAATGAGTCTTAAAAAGTATTCATTAGTAGCGGGCGTACTATCGGCTTCACTTCTGTTGGCAACTGCTTGTTCCAGCAACAGTACATCTGGAAATCAAGCCAGCGGCAGTAAAAGCGGGAAAGTCGTGGTGGATATCTTCCAAGGGAAGGTTGAAATCGCTGATCAATTAAAAGCATTGACCGATAAATATACAAAGGAACATCCGAATGTTACGTTTAATATCGAAACAGTAGGCGGCGGTGCTGATGGGGCTGCTGCTCTAAAAGCAAAGTTTGCTTCCAACAAAGCACCGGATATCTTTACAAGTGAAGGTTACCAAAACGTGCTTACATGGAAAGATAAATTAGAAGATTTATCAGATCAGCCATGGGTAAAGGATGCCTATCCAAATGCGTTAAAGCCAATGACACTGGACGGGAAAATATATGGAATGCCTGTTAATATGGAAGGTTATGGATTTGCTTACAATAAAAAATTATTTACAAAAGCCGGTATTACTGAACTTCCAAAAACTTTTACTGAGTTAGAGGCTGCAGCAAAAAAGCTTAAAGCTGCAGGTATCACTCCATTTTCTGTTGGATATGCAGAGTGGTGGGTATTAGCAAACCATGGTCTCAATGTTCCTTTTGCATACGAACAATCTGATGATCAAAACTTCATCAGTGGTTTAAGCTCCGGTACCTCCAAAATTGCAGGTAACAAATACTTTGACGATTACTTCAAGCTATTGGATTTAACGGTTAAATATGGTAACAAAAACCCTTTAACGACAGACTACAATACTGAAGTAACTCAATTTGCCAAAGGTGAAACTGCTATGATCCAGCAAGGTAACTGGATCCAGCCAATGCTTGATAAACTTACTCCGAATATGGAGGTTGGTTTCATTCCAATGGCTCTTACTGATGATGCAGCTCAAACAGATAAGTTAATGGTTGACGTTCCAAGTAACTGGGTTGTTTATAACAAAGCCCCTGAAGCAGATAAAAAAGCAGCAAAAGATTTCTTAAATTGGATGGTTACATCTGAAGAAGGTAAAACAGCTTTAGTTAAAGAATTCAAATATATTCCAGCCTTTAAAACCATTGAAGCAAATGCAGAAGATATTGGTCCTTTAGGTGCAGATCTTCAAAAATATTCTAACGAAGGCAAAACTTACTCTTGGCAGTTCCCAAAATATCCTGATGGTGCAGGCCAGGAATTTGGCGCAACCCTACAAGCATATGTTGGCGGTCAAAAATCCAAGGACGATGCAGAAAAAGCTCTGGATGCAACATGGGCTAAATTGAAAAAATAATTTTTTCAAGAAAAAGACCGTCGATGCTATTCATCGGCGGTTTTTTGTATTTAAGCATATAACTTCGATTCTTCCTGTTGGAAAAAGCTCTTCATCGCATGGAATACATCCGCTTTTTGCTTTAAAATATAGTAGCGGAAATGTTCATCTTTGATATTCTTGTATGCTGACATTAAAGTTGAATGACGATTGTATTGATTGACCTCTCCATACCCAAACATATTTGATACCTTCATTAATTCTTCAACCAGCTTCACGCAGCGGGCATTGTCCGATGTGAGATTATCACCGTCTGAAAAGTGGAATGGATAGATGTTGAACTTACGTGGATTGTATTTCTCATCAATGACCTCCAGAGCTTTGCGATAGGCGGATGAACAGATTGTTCCGCCACTTTCACCTTTCGAGAAGAAGTCTTCCTCTGTAACAATCTTTGCTTCCGTATGGTGGGCAATAAACTCAATTTCCACTGTTTCATATTTCGTTCTTAAAAAGCGTGTCATCCAGAAGAAAAAGCTTCGGGCCATGTATTTTTCCCATATCCCCATACTTCCACTCGTATCCATCATCGCAATCACAACAGCCTTTGAATCCGGTTTGACAACTTCATTCCAAGTTTTAAATTTTAAATCATCCTTGTAAATTGGATGGAATGCCGGTTTCCCGCTCATCGCATTCCGTTTAAATGCCGACATCATGGTTCGTTTTTTATCGATATTACCCATTAGCCCTGTTTTTCGAATATCATTGAATTCGATATTCTCCACTAAATGCTCTTCCTGCTCTTTTCTTTTTAAATTCGGAAGCTCTAATTGCTTAAATAATGCTTCCTCGAGTTCCATTAACGAAACTTCCGCCTCAAAATAATCTTCACCGGCCTGGTCCCCGGCCCCTTGCCCTTTACCGGGACCCTTTTGCCCGCTTGACCCGTCACGTGCTACTACGTCACCTACCTGGCTCTCACCGTCGCCTTGGCCCACATGTTTGTTTTTGTCATAATTATAACGAATTTTATATTCGTCCAAAGAACGAATCGGAATTTTTACCACATCTCGACCATTTGACATAATAATACTTTCCTCTGTTATTAAGTCTGGAAGATTGTTTCGAATCGCCTCCTGGACTTTTTCCTGATGCCGCTGCTGGTCATCGTGGCCTTTACGGTGGAGGGACCAATCTTCTCTTGAAATCACATATTGATGGTTGTTGTCCGACACTTAAAACCCCTCCCTATTAAATTTTTCCCAATCTTTCATGCACACTTTTTTTCCAATGACATAAAATATCCCGAGTGTAAAAATGCAAATGAAATGTTGATTACTTTATCCTATGCAGAAACGGAAAATAATTTACAAATAATTTCGACAATTAGACTTTAGCCTAAAAAAATGGACAAGTTTTTTTGGAAAGTTGAAAAAAACAGACTGGCAGATTGTTTCTACCAGTCTCTCATTATTATCTGTTTAACAAACTTCCTACATAACGAAGCAATTCATTAGCTGATGTCGAATTATAACCATGTTCGTCAACTAAGCGTGCAACAACATCATTGATTTTCTTAAGCTGCAGTTCATCCGGTGTTTTCGATGAGGTTGTAATCTTAACAACATCTTTAAGATCAGCAAACAGTTTCTTTTGAATGGCTTCACGAAGCCGGTCATGGGAGTTATAATCAAACCGCTTGCCTTTTCTTGCAAAGGCTGAGATTCTGATTAATATTTCCTCCCTGAAGGCCTTTTTCGCATTTTCGGAGATACCAATTTGTTCTTCAATTGAACGCATTAGTTTTTCATCCGGATTGATTTCTTCCCCTGTTAACGGATCACGAAGCTTTGCTTTATTACAATACGCTTCGACATTATCAAGATAATTGTCCATTAACGTTTTTGCCGACTCTTCATATGAGTAAACAAATGCTTTTTGGACTTCATTCTTGGCAATATTGTCATACTCTTTCCGTGCAATTGAAATATAATTCATATAACGCTCACGCAACTCAGAAGTAATGGACGGATGCTGATCAAGCCCGTCTTTTAATGATCGTAATACATCTAACGCATTAATAGACGGCACTTCTTTTCTAATAATAGTGGATGAAATTCGGTTAATAACATACCGCGGGTCAATACCGCTCATACCTTCATCTTGATACTCTTTCTTAAGCTCCTCTACATCAGCTGTATTAAACCCTTCAACATTTTCTCCGTCATAAAGGCGCATTTTCTTTACTAAATCGATATCACCTTTTTTCGGTTCCTTTAAGCGGGTAAGGATGGTAAACATCGCTGCTACCCTTAAGGTATGCGGTGCAATGTGGACATCGGCTACATCACTTTCTCTAATCATCTTTTCATAAATTCGCTCTTCCTGAGACACTTTTAAATTATAAGGGATTGGCATAACGATTATCCGTGAATGCAGCGCCTCATTCTTTTTGTTAGAAATAAATGAACGGTATTCCGTTTCATTCGTGTGCGCCACGATCAACTCATCAGCTGAAATTAAGGCAAACCTGCCTGCTTTAAAATTTCCTTCTTGAGTTAATGAAAGCAAATGCCAGAGGAATTTTTCATCACATTTTAACATTTCCTGGAATTCCATCATACCGCGGTTTGCTTTGTTTAATTCCCCGTCAAAGCGATAGGCACGCGGGTCTGATTCGGATCCAAATTCCGCAATCGTTGAAAAATCAATGCTTCCTGTTAAATCTGCAATATCCTGTGATTTTGGATCGGATGGGCTAAAGGTTCCGATTCCGGTTCGTTTATCTTCTGAGAAAAAGATTCTTTCAACCAAAACATCTTCAATCCTGCCGCCATATTCCTGTTCGAGTCGCATCATATTTAATGGAGAAAGATTACCTTCAATTCTGATACCATACTCATCGTAAAAATCCCCACGTAAATGATGCGGAATTAAATGCAGCGGATCCTCATGCATTGGACAGCCCTTAATAGCAAAAACAGAGCCTCTGTCCGAACGGGAATAACTTTCTAAGCCTCTTTTTAGCATCGTGACAAGTGTTGATTTACCACCACTTACAGGACCCATTAATAGTAAAATACGTTTCCTTACATCCAACCTTTTAGCTGCGGGATGGAAGTATTCTTCAACAAGTCGCTCTAATGCTTCCTCTAAGCCAAATAATTGATTACAAAAGAAATTATACTTCTTCGTCCCTTTTTCCTCTTCAATTCCTGCATCTTTAATCATATTAAAAACTCGAGAATGTGCAGATTGTGCTACCCATGGCTTTTCTTTTAACAACAGTAAATAATCAGCGAATGATCCTTCCCAACGGAGCTTTTCCTCGTCTTCACGAAACCTCTCGATTTTTTTTAAAATATCCATAAGGCCCTCCCCCTGTAGCGTTATCAGAGACGATTAATATACTCTATGCACTAAGGAACTTGAACATGCGTAACCAAGGAGGATAAGTGTCTATCTTTTTTGTTTTGCTAAAGGAATATTGCTCTTTTCATTTTTTTAAGATAGGCTATAATAAATTTATAAGGGTAAAAATAATGAAAGAACGTATTACGAAGGAGGATTTACATAATATGGGTACAATTGGAGTCATATTAGTAATGATCGCATTTCTAACTGCAATCTTCACAGCTGGTTATAACGATAAGCCGGGAACAAATAAATAAAAAGGAAGCGCCTTCGGAACAAGTCCTAATAAATACCATAGGTTCCGTTTAGCCCGTCCTGTGGTTTTCAGGAAAATAAAAAACTCTGATTATTTATCAGAGTTTTTTTCCTTTATGCTGACTAAGACTTACTTCTTAAGCGGTCAATCAATACAGCTGAAACAATCACAGCGCCTTTAACGACAAGTTGCCAATAGTAACTTACATCCATAAGGGTTAGCCCATTGCTAATTACCCCCATGATTAAAACACCGATTATAGTACCCTGGATTCTTCCAACACCGCCTGTTAAGCTGGTACCACCTAATATAACTGCCGTAATGGCATCAAGCTCATATCCTAAACCGGCGGTTGGCTGTCCTGAAAATAATCGTCCGGCAAGTACAACACCTGCAAGGCCGGACAAAAGCCCACTTAATGTATAAACTTTTATTAATGAACGCTCTACCTTAATACCTGTAAGTCGTGCCGCTTCCTCACTTCCGCCGATTGCATATACATGACGTCCAAACATGGTATATTTCAGAAGAAAGAACATTCCAACATACACAATGGCCATAATATAGATAGGTGTAGGAATTAAAAATAACCTGCCGGCTCCTAAAAATTTAAATAAGCCGGAGGATACAACAATGGGATAGCCACCACTGATTACATATGCCAGTCCCCTTACATAGGTAAAACTTCCAAGTGTCACTATGAAGGATGGCAGCTTTGTTTTTGCTGTAAAAAAACCATTTACAAACCCAAAAAAAGCCCCCACTAACAATCCAACAGCAATAGCAAGTAATGGATGAACACCGGATTGGGAAACCATTACAGATACTACTCCTGATAAGGCTACTATTGCGCCTACAGATAAATCAATTCCCCCTGTTAAAATGACAAGAGTCATACCGGCTGCAAGTATACCATTTATTGAAACTTGCTTTAGAACATTTAATAAATTTGTCAAATCCAAAAAGTTCGGTGCTGTAATGGCTAATATAATACATAATAAGGCCAAAATAATTAGCATTCCTAAGCGGTTCCAAATTCCCAGAGCTCCCTTTCTGTAATGGGCTCCCCCCACTCTCAAAGCCTGTGTATTTGCTTTCATTCCTAATTCCCCCCTGTTGCAAAGTGCATAATTTTCTCCTGCGTTGCTTCTTCCCGAGTTAAATGTCCTTTTAATTTTCCTTCGTGCATCACCAATATTCTGTCACTGATTCCTAATATTTCAGGCAATTCAGAGGAAATCATTAACACGGCCAATCCAGTCTCAGCTAATTTGGAAATAATTTTATGAATCTCTGTTTTTGCGCCAATATCCACACCGCGAGTTGGCTCATCCAAGAGCAGAACCTTCGGACTAATCGACAGCCATCTTGCGATGACAACCTTTTGCTGATTACCTCCGCTTAAATTTGCAACAAGCTGTTCCGGAGAGGAAACTCGAACCCCCAATTCATTGATTAAATGATCTGCTTTATGATCAATTTTTTTCCAATTTAATTTTCCTCCTTTGCGAAATACTTCTAATTCAGCCATTACTATGTTCTCTTTCACACTCATATTCAAAAATAGCCCCTGCTCTTTACGATTTTCCGGGACATGGGCAATTCCATGACGAATGGCATCATCCGGAGAGGAAATGTTCACATTTTTTCCGTTTACGAGAATTTCACCACCCGGTAGATGCTGAGATGCTCCGAATATCGTTCGGATTAATTCGGTTCTTCCCGCCCCTACGAGACCGGCAAGACCCACAATTTCACCGGGATAGATTTTTAAGGAAACATTTTTTACTATTTTCTTATCGGAAAGACCCCTAATTTCAAGAACGGGTTGTACGTGATCATCACGATGTAAATATGAAGGTGTGTCACGTTTAAAAAGCGAATTTAATTCTCTTCCGACCATTAACTTTACAAGATGTTCAGGGTTGGTTTCCGAAATGGGACCACTGCTTATCCACTCTCCATCTCGTATAACGGTGTACCGATTTGATATTCTAAATATTTCATCCATACGATGTGATATGTAGACGATAGCAACACCCTTCTTTTTCAGGTCAGCAATAATTTCAAACAACTTTTCAATTTCTTTATCTGTTAAAGCTGCTGTTGGTTCATCCATAATGATTACTTCAGCATCATAAGATAGAGCACGGGCAATTTCTACAACCTGCTGCTGTGCCACACTTAAAGTCGATACAAGTTGATGTGGGTTTAAATCTGATCCCATAGAATCTAAAATTTTTTGAGCCTTCTGGTGAACTTCATTCCATTTGACCATTCCCCACTTATTTTTAGGAAATTTTGTCCCCATTAATATATTTTCACTTATCGTCAAATTTGGAGACAGCTTTAGTTCTTGATGAATTACACTGATTCCATTTTCCTTTGCTTCCACAGGACCGCTCCAAATTACTTCGCGATCTTTATAATAGATACTTCCGTGATTCTCATCAGGTTGGTGGATTCCTGAAAGTATTTTAATTAGTGTGGACTTCCCTGCTCCATTTTCCCCCATTAACGCATGAACTTCTCCTCTATAGAGTTCAAGGTTTACATTCTTCAGAACGTTTACTCCTGAAAACGTCTTGCAGATCCCTTCCATTTTCAGGATAGGCGAGGTTAATGACGGAACAACATTCCTTTCCATTACATGTACACTGTTCACCCTATGTCCTCCCTATAAAACTTAATCTTCAAAAAATAAGATTCTCCTTCGAGAATCTTATTTTTCATTTGGTTACCACCCTTTGTAGCTACCTACATTGTCCTGCGTTACCAACTCAACAGGAACTTTAACCAGCTTGTCAACTTTTTGGCCATCTAACACTTTCTTCCCAATTTCCAATGCTTTTTTCATCATCTCATCCGGGTGCTGGGCAGAAGTGGCTGCAAAGCTTTTCTTTTCTTTTAGGGCTTGGGAAGCTTCCGGAGCACCATCTACTCCAACAATAAAGAATTCATCCTGACGACCCGCTTGTTCTTGAGCAATCTTTACTCCAAGCCCTTCAGGGTCATTGATGGCAAATATTGCATTAATAGAACCTTTCGGGTTTGCCTGTAAGATATTTTCCGCTACAGACAACGCTTTTTCCCTGTTTCCTTCACCATTTTGTTTGGCAATAATTTTAATACCTGAGTTCTTAATTGCATCTTCAAATCCTTTAATCCGATCTGTAACCGCGGATACTGGCGGTCCATCAATGATTGCAATGTTTCCTTTTCCATTTAATCGCTTGATAACGTACTCACCTGCAATCTTACCTGCCTGGTAATTGTCCGAAGTGACAACGCTATCCACTCCTCCATCTGCAGCAACGTCTACGGCTATAACCGGGATACCTGCAGCTTTTGCCTCTTGTACTGCACCGGCAATTCCTTTTGAATCTACTGCATTTAACAGAATTAGATCCACTTTTTTTGTAATAAAATCTTCAATTTGAGAAGTTTGTTTTGCTAAGTCATAATCTGCACTAACCGAAATTAACTCAGCACCCATACTCTTTGCTGCTTCGCTAGCCCCTTTAGACATCGACACAAAGAATGGATTAGCAAGGGTTCCTACCGTTAATCCAATTTTTAATTTTCCACCTTTACTTTTTTCAGTATTTTTTGAAGTATCTGATTGTGATTTAGACCCGGTATCCACTGCACTACAACCCGTCATGACCACCAGGAACAACATAATAAGTAGGACGAATGATGATTTTAAGTACTTTTTCATAGAAAAAACCCCCTGTTTTTTTATTCCCCATTGCGGGATAATGCTTTTAGTAAAAAAATACCACCCCCTTAAATAGTGATTCCGCTTACATTTTGACCGATTCTGAAAGTAATTGGTCGTTTTTGGATGATTTACTAATTTAAATCCATAATATGAGCTTTTTCTGTCATTGTCAATCAATTTCTAACATTAGAAATATACAAAATTTATTTTTTCTATTATCCCGCTAAAAAAACACTGCTGCTCTTTGTTAGGTGGATGCACAAAAAAGCCTTCCCCATTTATTGGAGAAAGCTCTTTGTAATCGGAGTTGAACCCGTTTTTTTCATTTACCGATATCCCTCTATTCATCCATTCAAAAAGAGGCCGATGTACAGGCCAATCTTCTTTTAGTTTAAATTTCGGAAGTCTTGCTGGCGCAATGCTTCATAAATTAGAATGGCCGCAGTATTGGATAGATTTAAGGAACGAACATTGTTATTCATTGGTATCCGTAGACTAACATCCTTATTTTTCTCGATAACATCTTTTGGAAGGCCTGTCGTTTCGCGTCCAAAAATAAAATAATAATCTTTATCAGGATCACTGTAATTAAATGAACTATGTGGTTTCTCTCCAAATTTAGTTAAATAAAAAAACTCGCCGCCTTCATTTTTTTGATAAAATTCCTCTAAGGAATCATAATAGAAAATATTCACAAACTCCCAATAATCCAACCCTGCCCGCTTCAACATCTTATCATCTGTCGAAAAGCCTAATGGCCGAATTAAATGTAAAGTGGTATCGGTTGCCGCACAAGTTCTGGCAATATTTCCTGTATTAGATGGAATCTGTGGTTGATATAATACTACATGTATTGACAAAATTTTCACCTCATATAAAAAACTCTAAAAGCAATTATACCATTATGAATGATCCTTACAAGGACGAAGACTTCTCATTCGACAATCATATAAAACTTATATTTAATGTTTGGCGTGTAAGCAGAAGAGTCTTCGTATGCCCAATATCTCATCCGGCTATTGTAAGTATGGGCATTGACAAGCGGCATACCGTAGGCATCCTTTCCGGTTACAATCGTATTATGATTGTACCGGCCATCTCCTTCAAAATCGTAGCATATCACATCACCTAAAAGTAATTGATCGGGACTGCTGACTTGTCTGGCTCTTAGTCCGCTTTTAGAATTGGCTAAATACAAGCGCAAGGAATTGGCAATGGACCAGCTATAGCTCCAGTTATTATTTTGTAACCACCAGCCGGCATTGCGATTAGGATAACCTCTCATTGGCGCCCCGCCAACATGGAGACATTGTGAGATGAAATTTGTACAATCATTTACAAACTTTTTATATGCCGGATTATAACTATTCCACCAGCGCTCAGCATATTGAACTGCTTTTAGACGGTCATACTGATAGCTTAGTCTCTCCCCGTTGTTTTCAGAAATAAGGAGCTCATTCTGCTGTTCCGGGACCCCATAAGGATTTATTTCCTCATCCATTATTAATTCATCCTTAAAAAACTTCCCCATTCTTACTTCCACTTCTTCTTCCAAATAAAGAGTTCCTTTTTGCTTAATTAAATATTGATAATGGACATTGTATTTAATTGTTTGAAATTCATCTTCATCGGCCTTCTCTACTATATTTCCCAATGCTTTCACTTTTACAATTTCCGCAGACCTTTTCGCCAACGCTTCAATTTTCTTTTCCGCCTTTGAATAGGTCCCAGTTCGCAAATTGGAATTTACTACAAATTCATGGACTCTTTTTTCAAATAATTCTTGAAGCGATTCCCGCATACATTTTCACTCCTTTCATTCCATACATATGAAAGAAAGATAGAATTCAATCAAAAAAAGAGCTGAACTTGTTGTTCGCTCTTTTATTATTTAGGCTCTGTTAAACTTGCCTGTTGATTTCCGCTCCAGGCACTCGCTTTCCGCGGGTGGTCGGGAGCCTCCTCAAGCATTAAGCGAGGCCACTGAAAAAGTCCTTTTTTATTATTAGACAGTTAAAGGTTTGATTTAATCAAACCTTTAACTGTCTTTTTGCCTTATAATAATGACATTAAATTATGTAGGTGGTATCAAAATGATTTCCAATCAAGACTCTCTCAATTTTAGTCCATATATTGCTATTTATGATCTTGTTGTTCCAAAAGATAATATGCTTCGCCAAATCAATGAACTAGTGGACTTTTCTTTCATTATCGAGGAATTAAAAGCGAAATATTGCCTTAATAACGGCCGAAATGCAGTGTCACCAATTCGTATGTTTAAATATCTATTGCTCAAATCGATTCATGATTTGTCAGATGTAGATGTAGTCGAACGTTCTAAATATGATATGTCGTTTAAGTATTTCCTCGACATGGCACCGGAAGATCCTGTAATGGACCCTAGCTCTTTAACGAAATTCCGTAGGCTCCGTCTCCAAGATGTGGGTTTATTAGATATGCTTATTGGAAAAACAGTTGAGATTGCACTTGAAAAAGAAATCATTAAAAGTAAAACAATTATTATGGATGCCACACATACAAAAGCGCGTTATAACCAAAAGGCACCGAAGGAATTTCTACAAGAGAAATCAAAAAATGTTAGAAAAGCCGTCTATCAAATTGATGAATCAATGAAAGAGAAATTTCCACCGAAAACAACTTCTAACGAAGTAACAGATGAACTAAATTATTGTCGTGAAGTAATTTCTGTGGTTGAATCAGAACCTTAAATCGCTACAATTCCAGCCGTTAAGGAAAAATTAAATATGCTAAAAGAAGTAGTGGAAGATTATACAGAACAACTAAACTTTTCAGCTGATCCAGATGCACGTGTAGGACATAAAACAGCAGACTCCTCCTTTTTTGGCTATAAAACACATATCGCAATGAGTGACGAACGGATAATAACTGCAGCTGTTGTGACAACAGGTGAAAAAAGTGATGGAAAATACATGCAGGAGTTAATTGAAAAAAGCCAAGCCACTGGAATGGAAATTGATACGATCATTGGGGATACAGCCTACTCCGAGAAAAATAATATTCTCTATACAAAAGAGCATGAGCTAACACTGGTTTCAAAGTTACATCCGCATATTACACATGGTACTCGCGCAAAAGAGGATAAGTTTGAATTTAACAAAGATGCAGGAATGTATGTTTGTAAAGCAGGACATATGGCGATTCGAAAAAAATTTGAAGCAAGAAAGGGTCAAGATAAAAACCCTAGGATCAAGTACCTTTTTGACATTAAAAAATGTCAAGTTTGTCCTTTCAGTGAAGGATGTTATAAAGATGGAGCGAAAAGTAAGACCTATTCAGTAACCATCAAATCAACAGAACATCTAGATCAAGAAGAGTTCCAAAATACGGAAGCATTTAAAGAACTAGCGAAAACTCGCTATAAAATTGAAGCAAAAAATAGTGAACTGAAACACAGACACGGGTATGATATAGCGTCATCCGCGGGTCTATTAGGTATGGAGATTCAAGGAGCAACAGCGATATTCGCAGTCAATATTAAGCGGATTCTGAAGCTCCTTCAGGAGAAAAAATAAGGACAAATTAACAAGGAAAAAGGCAGTTTGTTGTCTGAATCTGGACAACAAACTGCCTTTTTTGTACCAACTTCCAATATTAAAAATAAAAAACGTAAGATTTTCAGTGGCCTCCATTAAGCCTGTGGGGTCTCCCTTGACCTGGTTTTCCTGCAGGAGTCTCGCGCCTTCCGCTCCAATCAACATAGTGAGCAAAATCAACAATGAGCTTTAACATAGCCATTATTTAAAAAAACTTAGTGCTTTTTGAATTTCCTTTTGAACCTTAATGTCTGTTTCATTCTTTCTTGCCTTTTCAAGCGCGGAAAATGCGGTTTCACCGCCAATTTTCCCAAGAGCCCAGGCAGCCGTTCCCTTTAATACCGGACTTGCTTCATTTTGCAGTACATCGGTTAATTCAGGGATCGCTGATACGTCTTTGAAATGAGCAAGGGCAATGATTGCATTCCGTTGAATTGGCTTTTTCCCTCTCCACGCACCGGAGACATGTCCAAATTGGTTTTTAAATTCGCGATTACTCATTTTTAACATAGGCGTTAATAAAGGCTTAGAAATTTCAGGATTCGGTTCCATTTCATCATGAAAATGGAAGTCTTTCCCTTTATTGACAGGACAAGCTGTTTGACATGAATCGCATCCATATACACGATTGCCAATCTTATCCCGAAATTCATCGGGAATGAATTCTTTTGTTTGTGTTAAAAAAGAAATGCAGCGCTGCGCATTGATTTGTCCACCTTGGACTAAAGCACCAGTTGGGCAAGCTTCAATACACTTATTACATGTTCCGCATTGATCTTCTATGGGTCGATCCGGCTCAAATGGAATACTTGTAATCATTTCACCCAAATAAACATAAGATCCGAACTCGGGGGTAATAATCGCACAATTCTTTCCGCTCCACCCAATACCGGCTCTCTCTGCAACTGCCCGATCAGAAAGCTCTCCTGTATCGACCATTGATTTTAACCGAGCATTTGGAACTGCTGTTAAAATAAATTCCTCAAGCTTTTTTAAACGGTCTCGAAGAATAAGATGATAGTCCAACCCCCATGACGCCCGGCTAAATATCCCGCGCCGCTCACCGGTTTTACTCTCCACACGAACTCTCATCTTTGCAGGATAGGCAAGAGCAATAGAAATGATAGATTGCGGTTTTTCAAGGAGTAATGAAGGCATTACCCGCTTATCGATATCCGGCTCTTCAAAACCTGATTGAAACCCAAGTTCCTGCTGTCTGATTAGCCTGCTTTTTAACTCAGTAAAAGTATCAGCTGTAGTGAAACCGATTTTATCAATTCTAATTTCTTTACTATATGCAATAAGTTCTTTCTTCAATTTTTTAACATCCACTTTGGATACCTCCTTTCCTTTGGCTTCAATATATAAAAAGTTTGGCTTGATCATTATTGGTCGCACATTTAATTTATGATAAACTATTTTTAATAAAATTTGGAGGTAGAATCATTGGAAATTCAACTTTCGGCAGAATTACTGGGGCTTGTACCTAATTTTAAAATAGCGATCATTAAATACAAAAATATCATTGTCGGCGATTCTCCTCAAATGGTAAAAGGAAGACTTCAGCTATTCCAAGAAGCCATTTATTTTGAATTAGAAAGCAAAAGTGTAACCGATCTACCGGGAATTCAAGAATGGCGGAAAGTTTTTAAAATGACCGGTAAGGATCCAAACCGTTATCGTCATTCTGCCGAGGCGTTAATACGGAGAGTTCAAAAACAAAATTATCTTCCGTCCGTTCAAAGTGCTATTGATATTAATAATTTTTTCTCCTTACAATATCAAGTCCCAATTGGAATATACGACCAAGATCTTTTGAGTGAGCCGGTTTCGATCAGAATTGGTCAGAAAGGTGAAGAATATTCCGGTCTAAATGGACGGGTAAACTCTCTTGAGAGTCTCATTATAGCTTCTGACCAAAAGGGACCCTTCGGCAGCCCTTTTGTTGATTCTGAAAGAACTCCAGTTACAGAAAAAACGAAAAATGCTCTACAAATGATTTTTTTAAGGCCTTCAACTGATATGGAAAACGCTGAAAAACTTACTGAATCCTTAATGAACATGTTTACACAAATACACGGCGGAGAAGCTTCCTTCCAAATCCATGGGTGCCAATGAGGCATCTCTTTTTATTGACATAAAAAAACGCAATGCATCGTTCTCAATGAAACGGTACACTGCGTTAGCTAATATGTATGGAGCGGGTGATGGGAATCGAACCCACTACATCAGCTTGGAAGGCTGAGGTTTTACCAGTAAACTACACCCGCATGTAGTTAATTTATTATCAACTGACCTTTATTATAATACACGTATTGCTATTCAACGTCAAGTGGTTTTTTCGAAATTTGTCGATTTTTGCACTTGGCCAAAAATACAATAACAAAATAAAAAGTCCATTTAAGGACTTTTTTTAATTCAAATGGTTATTTATCCATTTTATCATATCGGCAATTACTTCATCTTTATTGATTTCATTTAGAATTTCATGTCGTGCATTTTCATATATTTTATAGTTTACATCCTTAATTCCTGCTTTTTTATAAGCTTGATAGGTTTGCAGTACCCCTTTGGTATTACCTCCTACAGGATCTTTACTTCCGGAAATTAAGTAGATTGGCAGGTCTAATGGAATTGACTTTATATTGCCGGGTTTATTTATAATTTCAAGCCCTTCAAGAAGATCATGAAAAAACCCTGAAGTGAATACCTCTCCGCAAAATGGGTCAGCTATATACTTATCTACTTCAGATTCATCCCTGCTCAACCAATCAAATTCTGTTCTGTTAGGAGTGAACCCTTTATTATAGCTGCCGAAGGTTAAATTATTTAATAAGTGACTTGGTGTCTTGGCCCCTTTTTTCTTCATTTCCCTAGCAGCAACCATTCTTCCGATTTTCCCCAACAATCCAGGGTCTCCACCTGTTCCGGATAAAATAACTCCTGTAAGCTTATCCCCGTACAATTGAATAAATCTTCTTGCTAAAAAAGATCCCATACTATGTCCTAATAAAAAGACAGGGACTTCGGGATTTTCTTCTTTAATTATTGTTGTCAGCAAATTAATATCAGCAACTACTTTTTCAAATCCATCTACATCCGCTAAATACCCCGGACTGTTATTCTGTACTCCTGTCTTTCCATGTCCGCGATGATCATTGCCATAGACAAAGATATTTTGCAAAGTAAGTTCCCTGGCAAAAGAATTATATCGTTGAATATGTTCCGCCATCCCATGGGCAATCTGTACAATTGCTCTTGGCTTCCCCTCAATGTCAGCAGCCCATTTATTTACAAAAATTTCAGCTCCATCACTTGAATGGAAAGAAAACGACGATTGATTGACCAAACCAATCACCCCTAATAGGATTTTTGTTTACATAAAAAATACACACATACTTATGTTCTTAATATTGTGTGTGAAATCAGTTTATCCTGAATGTACTTACTTAACTTGAATATATCTCAATTTTTAAAAAACTGTCAATCGGGTGATTGTGGTGGTAACTGCTCTTTCCGTTTTTAACGGGCAGAATTCATCACTTTTGGGGCTTATTTTTAAAGATAGGTGCTTTTTTGGATTCGCTGATAAATCGTATGGTTAAGTAATTTTACAATTTAAAATGGTTTATTCGTGAGTTTATAATAGCAATTTTTACGAAAACAGCTTTTTTACATGAAATTATCTTATAAATAAATAAAAAACGTTTCTTACATAGTGTAAGAAACGTTGATTTCATCGCCTAGGAAAGCGATTGTCCATATACCGGTGGTCGGGGTCGAACCGACACTCCAGAGGAACACGATTTTGAGTCGTGCGCGTCTGCCAATTCCGCCACACCGGCGTATTAAAATGTTTGTTGAAGTAATGCCGAGGACCGGAATCGAACCGGTACGGTAGTCACCTACCGCAGGATTTTAAGTCCTGTGCGTCTGCCAGTTCCGCCACCCCGGCGAAAATAAATTACTTGTTCATATCAATACTCAACATAAATAATTATGGAGGCGGCAACCGGATTCGAACCGGTGGTAAAGGTTTTGCAGACCTCTGCCTTACCACTTGGCTATGCCGCCATTAATTTTTGGAGCGGAAGACGGGATTCGAACCCGCGACCCCCACCTTGGCAAGGTGGTGTTCTACCACTGAACTACTTCCGCAAATTGGCTGGGCTAGCTGGATTTGAACCAACGCATGTCGCAGTCAAAGTGCGATGCCTTACCGCTTGGCTATAGCCCAATGATATTATAAATATCAAATATTTTCAATAAAAATTATGGGGCGACTGATGGGAATCGAACCCACGAATGTCGGAACCACAATCCGATGCGTTAACCACTTCGCCACAATCGCCACTATAAAATTTTTGGCAGGGGTAGTAGGAATTGAACCCACACCAAAGGTTTTGGAGACCTTCGTTCTACCTTTAAACTATACCCCTATAAATGGTGGAGGGGGACGGATTCGAACCGCCGAACCCGGAGGGAGCGGATTTACAGTCCGCCGCGTTTAGCCACTTCGCTACCCCTCCACATATAATAGTTGTTTTGCCAGCTTTATTTTTTAAAACAATGGTGGCTCAGGACGGAATCGAACCGCCGACACAAGGATTTTCAGTCCTTTGCTCTACCGACTGAGCTACTGAGCCAACATATGGCGGTCTGGACGGGACTCGAACCCGCGACCTCCTGCGTGACAGGCAGGCATTCTAACCAACTGAACTACCAGACCGGATTGCGGGGACAGGATTTGAACCTGCGACCTTCGGGTTATGAGCCCGACGAGCTACCGGACTGCTCCACCCCGCGACGGTAATAAATACATTATTTGTTTTAAAAATATATGGTGGAGGATGACGGGATCGAACCGCCGACCCTCTGCTTGTAAGGCAGATGCTCTCCCAGCTGAGCTAATCCTCCATAATAATGAAAGTTATGTTCGCTAGCGCGAAAAATTTTTGGTGACCCCTACGGGATTCGAACCCGTGTTACCGCCGTGAAAGGGCGGTGTCTTAACCGCTTGACCAAGGGGCCATAATTTAGAATTAAATGGCGGAGAGCAAGGGATTTGAACCCTTGAGACAGGGTTACCCGCCTACACGATTTCCAATCGTGCTCCTTCGGCCACTCGGACAGCTCTCCATTATGGCTCCGCAGGTAGGACTCGAACCTACGACCGATCGGTTAACAGCCGATAGCTCTACCACTGAGCTACTGCGGAATAATATTATTACAGCCTGGCAACGTCCTACTCTCACAGGGACAAAGTCCCAACTACCATCGGCGCTGAGAAGCTTAACTTCCGTGTTCGGTATGGGAACGGGTGTGACCTTCTCGCCATTGCTGCCAGACTATTTATCAGACACTATTTTATTATAATGTCTTTTTAATATTTTTCAAGAGGAAATTTATTTTTTTTTCATTCCCTCAAAACCGGATAATGCAGAAGAAGTTTTTGTAAAAACGAGCTCGCTTTAATACTGGTTAAGTCCTCGAACGATTAGTATCAGTCAGCTCCACACGTCACCGCGCTTCCACCTCTGACCTATCAACCTGATCATCTTTCAGGGTTCTTACTAGCTTGACGCTATGGGAAATCTCATCTTGAGGGGGGCTTCATGCTTAGATGCTTTCAGCACTTATCCCGTCCGCACATAGCTACCCAGCGATGCCTTTGGCAAGACAACTGGTACACCAGCGGTGCGTCCATCCCGGTCCTCTCGTACTAAGGACAGCTCCTCTCAAATTTCCTGCGCCCACGACGGATAGGGACCGAACTGTCTCACGACGTTCTGAACCCAGCTCGCGTACCGCTTTAATGGGCGAACAGCCCAACCCTTGGGACCGACTACAGCCCCAGGATGCGATGAGCCGACATCGAGGTGCCAAACCTCCCCGTCGATGTGGACTCTTGGGGGAGATAAGCCTGTTATCCCCGGGGTAGCTTTTATCCGTTGAGCGATGGCCCTTCCATGCGGAACCACCGGATCACTAAGCCCGACTTTCGTCCCTGCTCGACTTGTAGGTCTCGCAGTCAAGCTCCCTTGTGCCTTTACACTCTACGAATGATTTCCAACCATTCTGAGGGAACCTTTGGGCGCCTCCGTTACTCTTTAGGAGGCGACCGCCCCAGTCAAACTGCCCACCTGACACTGTCTCCCACCCCGATCAGGGGTGCGGGTTAGAATTTCAATACAGCCAGGGTAGTATCCCACCGACGCCTCCACCGAAGCTAGCGCTCCGGCTTCTACGGCTCCTACCTATCCTGTACAAGCTGTACCAAAATTCAATATCAGGCTACAGTAAAGCTCCACGGGGTCTTTCCGTCCTGTCGCGGGTAACCTGCATCTTCACAGGTACTATAATTTCACCGAGTCTCTCGTTGAGACAGTGCCCAGATCGTTACGCCTTTCGTGCGGGTCGGAACTTACCCGACAAGGAATTTCGCTACCTTAGGACCGTTATAGTTACGGCCGCCGTTTACTGGGGCTTCGATTCAGAGCTTCGCTTGCGCTAACCCCTCCTCTTAACCTTCCAGCACCGGGCAGGCGTCAGCCCCTATACTTCGCCTTGCGGCTTCGCAGAGACCTGTGTTTTTGCTAAACAGTCGCCTGGGCCTATTCACTGCGGCTCTTCGAGGCTATTCACCCCAAAGAGCACCCCTTCTCCCGAAGTTACGGGGTCATTTTGCCGAGTTCCTTAACGAGAGTTCTCTCGCTCACCTTAGGATTCTCTCCTCGCCTACCTGTGTCGGTTTGCGGTACGGGCACCTTTTATCTCGCTAGAGGCTTTTCTTGGCAGTGTGGAATCAGGAACTTCGGTACTAAATTTCCCTCGCTGTCACAGCTCAGCCTTCACGCAAGCGGGATTTGCCTCACTTGCAGCCTAACTGCTTAGACGCGCATATCCAACAGCGCGCTTACCCTATCCTCCTGCGTCCCCCCGTTGCTCAAACGATAAAGAGGTGGTACAGGAATATCAACCTGTTGTCCATCGCCTACGCCTTTCGGCCTCGGCTTAGGTCCCGACTAACCCTGAGCGGACGAGCCTTCCTCAGGAAACCTTAGGCATTCGGTGGATGAGATTCTCACTCATCTTTCGCTACTCATACCGGCATTCTCACTTCTAAGCGCTCCACCAGTCCTTACGGTCTGACTTCAACGCCCTTAGAACGCTCTCCTACCACTGACATCTAAGATGTCAATCCACAGCTTCGGTGATACGTTTAGCCCCGGTACATTTTCGGCGCAGAGTCACTCGACCAGTGAGCTATTACGCACTCTTTAAATGGTGGCTGCTTCTAAGCCAACATCCTGGTTGTCTAAGCAACTCCACATCCTTTTCCACTTAACGTATACTTTGGGACCTTAGCTGGTGGTCTGGGCTGTTTCCCTTTTGACTACGGATCTTATCACTCGCAGTCTGACTCCCACGGATAAGTCTTTGGCATTCGGAGTTTGTCTGAATTCGGTAACCCGATGAGGGCCCCTAGTCCAAACAGTGCTCTACCTCCAAGACTCTTACTACGTGAGGCTAGCCCTAAAGCTATTTCGGAGAGAACCAGCTATCTCCAAGTTCGATTGGAATTTCTCCGCTACCCACACCTCATCCCCGCACTTTTCAACGTGCGTGGGTTCGGGCCTCCATCCAGTGTTACCTGGACTTCACCCTGGACATGGGTAGATCACCTGGTTTCGGGTCTACGACCACATACTCATTCGCCCTATTAAGACTCGCTTTCGCTGCGGCTCCGTCTCTTCAACTTAACCTTGCATGTAATCGTAACTCGCCGGTTCATTCTACAAAAGGCACGCCATCACCCATGAACGGGCTCTGACTACTTGTAGGCACACGGTTTCAGGAACTATTTCACTCCCCTTCCGGGGTGCTTTTCACCTTTCCCTCACGGTACTGGTTCACTATCGGTCACTAGGGAGTATTTAGCCTTGGGAGATGGTCCTCCCTGCTTCCGACCGGATTTCACGTGTCCGGCCGTACTCAGGATCCACTCAGGAGGGAACGAAGTTTCAACTACAGGGTTTTTACCTTCTATGACGGACCTTTCCAGATCGCTTCATCTACCCCGTTCCTTTGTAACTCCATGTTGAGTGTCCTACAACCCCAAGAGGCAAGCCTCTTGGTTTGGGCTATGTCCCGTTTCGCTCGCCGCTACTCAGGGAATCGCGTTTGCTTTCTCTTCCTCCGGGTACTTAGATGTTTCAGTTCCCCGGGTATGCCTTCCATACCCTATGTATTCAGGTAATGATATTGCTCCATTACGAGCAATGGGTTTCCCCATTCGGAAATCTCCGGATCAAAGCTTACTTACAGCTCCCCGAAGCATATCGGTGTTAGTCCCGTCCTTCATCGGCTCCTAGTGCCAAGGCATTCACCGTGCGCCCTTTCTAACTTAACCTAAAAGGTTTAATTCTCTTACATAATAAGAGAGAAAACTAAAATGGCGATCACTCGGTTCTTACTTTGACTTCTTCTTTACGATTATCCAGTTTTCAAAGAACGAATAAAAAAAGCTTCGAGAGATTAATTGCTCTCTCAAAACTAAACAAACAAAGAACGTGTTTCAAACAAACTGTTTTGTCCGGCTCATATGTCCGGCATATATCCTTAGAAAGGAGGTGATCCAGCCGCACCTTCCGATACGGCTACCTTGTTACGACTTCACCCCAATCATCTGTCCCACCTTAGGCGGCTGGCTCCTTACGGTTACCCCACCGACTTCGGGTGTTACAAACTCTCGTGGTGTGACGGGCGGTGTGTACAAGGCCCGGGAACGTATTCACCGCGGCATGCTGATCCGCGATTACTAGCGATTCCGGCTTCATGTAGGCGAGTTGCAGCCTACAATCCGAACTGAGAATGGTTTTATGGGATTGGCTCGACCTTGCGGTTTTGCAGCCCTTTGTACCATCCATTGTAGCACGTGTGTAGCCCAGGTCATAAGGGGCATGATGATTTGACGTCATCCCCACCTTCCTCCGGTTTGTCACCGGCAGTCACCTTAGAGTGCCCAACTGAATGCTGGCAACTAAGATCAAGGGTTGCGCTCGTTGCGGGACTTAACCCAACATCTCACGACACGAGCTGACGACAACCATGCACCACCTGTCACTCTGTCCCCCGAAGGGGAAAGCCCTATCTCTAGGGGTGTCAGAGGATGTCAAGACCTGGTAAGGTTCTTCGCGTTGCTTCGAATTAAACCACATGCTCCACCGCTTGTGCGGGCCCCCGTCAATTCCTTTGAGTTTCAGCCTTGCGGCCGTACTCCCCAGGCGGAGTGCTTAATGCGTTAGCTGCAGCACTAAAGGGCGGAAACCCTCTAACACTTAGCACTCATCGTTTACGGCGTGGACTACCAGGGTATCTAATCCTGTTTGCTCCCCACGCTTTCGCGCCTCAGCGTCAGTTACAGACCAGAAAGTCGCCTTCGCCACTGGTGTTCCTCCACATCTCTACGCATTTCACCGCTACACGTGGAATTCCACTTTCCTCTTCTGCACTCAAGTCCCCCAGTTTCCAATGACCCTCCACGGTTGAGCCGTGGGCTTTCACATCAGACTTAAAGGACCGCCTGCGCGCGCTTTACGCCCAATAATTCCGGACAACGCTTGCCACCTACGTATTACCGCGGCTGCTGGCACGTAGTTAGCCGTGGCTTTCTGGTTAGGTACCGTCAAGGTACCGGCAGTTACTCCGGTACTTGTTCTTCCCTAACAACAGAGCTTTACGACCCGAAGGCCTTCATCGCTCACGCGGCGTTGCTCCGTCAGACTTTCGTCCATTGCGGAAGATTCCCTACTGCTGCCTCCCGTAGGAGTCTGGGCCGTGTCTCAGTCCCAGTGTGGCCGATCACCCTCTCAGGTCGGCTACGCATCGTCGCCTTGGTGAGCCGTTACCTCACCAACTAGCTAATGCGCCGCGGGCCCATCTGTAAGTGACAGCCGAAACCATCTTTCAGCTTTCCCTCATGAGAGGAAAAGGATTATCCGGTATTAGCTCCGGTTTCCCGAAGTTATCCCAGTCTTACAGGCAGGTTGCCCACGTGTTACTCACCCGTCCGCCGCTAACCTTCAGGAGCAAGCTCCTAAAGGTTCGCTCGACTTGCATGTATTAGGCACGCCGCCAGCGTTCGTCCTGAGCCAGGATCAAACTCTCCAAGAAAGTTGATTAGCTCATTTGTTACGTTGGCTTAGCTTCACTTTCTTACGAAAGATCTGCTAATAGTTATTGTTTGTTTGCACGATTTTGTTTGTTTAGTTTTCAAAGAACATTTTCTCGCGTCGCTCACAAGCGACTTTATTAATATAACATATTACTTTTTATAATGTCAACATTTTTTTAAATTAACCGTCACTCACGAAAAACTTAATTAGCTTGTTCCTCAGCGACGGTTATTAATATACCAAGTATTTTCTCAAAGGTCAATACATTTTGTTGTTTTTTTACGATATTTTTTTATAAATACGATAACATCTATGAAAAACACCTTGGCCCTTAGTTTTTACATTAACGACTTCTATTAGATGTTTATCAATTAGATACTCAAGCAGTACAGCCATATCGACTGAGTAAGGAGTCAATTCCTTTTCGTTCATGATTTCACTGAACGACCAATACTCTTTACCGGATAGCACTTCTAATAAATGCCCTGCGCCGATGGTTGTTCTTGAATGGATCATAAACTCACTTGCCAGAAATAAAAGTTCTAATCTTTTTTCAAGTGTTTCTTCACTATTAACTAGTTCTTCATATAATTTAAAAACTTCTGGTTCTATTTGCTTTACTTGATGCCAAACTGTAAGTTCGGGATGTAAACCATTTTCAATAACCGCTAGTCTGGCAAGATGATGCAATGAATGAACTACATGATTATATGCATCAAGAAACAAATGACATTCAAACAGAGCCTTACCATCCACATAACGTCGAATTAATTTTGCAAATTCCAACCCCATTTTGAGCTTACGACCGTAAAAAGGAAATTCCCGCAGCTCCATTTTTAAATTAGCTACATATTCATTACGGTCGAATAAAATTTTAGCATTGTGAAGCCATTCAAATATTTTTCGATTGGTACCTAATAAAAGCCATTCTTGCAATAAAGGTTCAGCAATAACATGCAGAGCAGCTTTTTTATCATCATAAGAATAGTGCTTTATAAATAAAGGTTGTTCCGCCTCTTTTACGATAACTAATAAAATAACATCGAATGAATCCGTGGTGCTGCCTGACTTTTGTCTTTTTTCAACCATCAAAACACCAAGTGTATTTGATTGGCTCGCCCTTTCTTGATAAATGGGCCGAAGAATGTCTTCCATTCTCATACCTCCATTTTTTTCAATAGCCTATATGTTCGACAATAATGATAAAACTCCTTCTTTATATAGAGACAAAATTCGACATTCATCTGCATAGCCTTTTTTCTCTATTCATAAATATGGTATAGTTTTTTTAGGAGGGAGTCATATGGCTAAATATTCGAGTAAGATAAATAAAATCCGTACTTTTGCACTATCTTTAATTTTCATCGGTTTTATCGTTATGTACGGCGGAATCTATTTTCGTAATTCACCACTTATTATGACCATTTTCATGCTTTTAGGTCTTCTTTTTATTATTGCAAGTACTGTCGTATATTTTTGGATTGGAATGTTATCAACAAAAACCATACAAGTAAGGTGTCCAAGCTGCGGCAAACCAACAAAAATGCTTGGTCGGGTGGATATGTGTATGTATTGCCGAGAACCTTTGACCCTTGATCAAAAACTAGAAGGTAAAGAGTTTGATGAATCTTATAACAAGAAATCTGAAAATAAATAGCTATCTCATCAAATAGAGATAGCTTTTTTATTTTGATATAGAAAACTTGCCGTTTAGAAGTTCGAAGGTAGTTGCACAGCTTCGCTTATGCGTAAAGGAAAGTATAAATTATGCAAAAGTTATTCCTTCCTTTTAGCAAAGACTGTGTTAAACTTGCCTGTTGATTTGCGCTCCAATCAACATAGTTTCAAAATCAACAACGGCCTTTAACACAGCCTTAGCAAAAAAAGAACCGATTCTTAATTAAAATCGGCTTTTGTTTTATTTATTTAATGAACCTCTTTACTTGCACATTCCGGACAGGATCCGTAAATCTCCATTCGGTGATTTTCAATTTTAAAGCCCGTTACATGTGAAGCTAATTGTTCCACTTCATCTAAGCCCGGATAATGAAAGTCAACTATTTTCCCGCACTTTTCACAAATAACATGATAATGATGTGAGGTAACAAAGTCAAAGCGACTTGAAGCATCACCGTAAGTTAATTCCTTTACTAAACCTACTTCACGAAATACTCGTAAATTGTTGTAAACTGTCGCCACACTCATATTAGGGAATTTTCCCTCAAGGGCTTTATAAATATCATCTGCAGTAGGATGTGACATCGAGTTTATTAAATATTCAAGTATCGCATGACGTTGCGGAGTAATCCGTACCCCGGTTTCCTTTAAGGTATCTAACGCTTCTTTAAGCTGATTCATCGTCATGCACCTCTTTTCTAAAAAATATTCTTAGATTATAATTGTTATAATTAGTTTACTAATTCTTTTATACTCTTGTCAATATTGCAATCTCACATATAGGAAATTTTTCATATTTACTGATGTAATGTTTGTTCTTTTTGTCCTAAAAGATGGTTCACATACCTCGCAGTCACAAACAAAAGATCGGAAAGCCTATTTAAATAAGCTAAAACAAGGGGATTTACATCTTCACCTATTGCTACTGCACATCTTTCTGCCCTTCTTGCAATCGTACGTGCAACATGAAAAGCAGCACCTGAGGGATGACCACCCGGCAAAATAAAATTCGTCAGCTCCGGAAGTGTTCCATTCCATTCATCAATTTGTTTTTCCATTTCTTCAATATCAGATGCAGATAGTGACCATTTCACTTCTTTGCCCTTTGGGGTAGCTAATTCAGCCCCAACGTGAAAAAGATTTGTTTGTATTTTATGATATACATTTTCAATCATTTCTTTTCCTTGAAATTTTTCCCTATTTATATAACCTAATGCAAGTCCAATCATTGAATTGGTCTCATCACAGGTCCCATAAGCTTCTACTCGCAAGTCAGTTTTTGCAACCCTTTGGCCGTAAATAAGGGAGGTTGTCCCCTTATCACCCGTTTTTGTATAAATCTTCATTTTTTATACCCCCATTTAAATCAATAATATTGAAAAAATCATTATCCTTTTAAAAATATTTATGTAAATTATGTTTAAAATTTGTGTCCTGTTCAATAATTTTTATACCAATTATTTCTCTTATTTTTCTTCATCATAACACCTATACAAACATTATAAAACTTGAAAGTATGGAATTTGTTTTTAAGCATAAAAAAAGGGCCGCTATGGACCCAAAAATTTTTATCTGAGGAGGTATGCCCTAATAAAATGATATTCAAACTGCAGTTTGTTGCATTGGACAAATGCCTTTAATGAAGAAAATAGGCTTCAAATATTGTTATTATTGAAGATTCTCCCGTATGTAATTCAATGCTTCTTCAACATGTCCATTTACTTGCACTTTTCTCCACTCTTTTACCAGTTTGCCTTCCTTATCAATAATAAAAGTAGATCTTTCAATCCCCATATATTCTTTGCCAAAGTTTTTCTTTAATTTCCACACCCCATAGGCTTCTGCTACTTTGTTATCTGTATCTGCCAGTAATAAAAACGGCAAACCGTATTTCCCAATAAATTTCTTATGGCGGTCAACAGGGTCCGGACTTATTCCAACTATGACTGCATTCACTTCATTAAATTGTTCAATCTGATCACGAAAATCACATGCTTCTGTCGTGCACCCTGGTGTCATGTCCTTCGGATAAAAATAAAGAACCACATTTTTTCCTTTAAAACTTGATAAAGTTACTGTCTCATTATTATTTGCTTCTAAAGTGAAATCAGGAGCCTGCATCCCTGCTTCAACCGTCATTATGATCACTCCATTTGTAAAATATTTCTTAATTACAGCCTAACGAATTTTAGCAAACAAAACAACTTTTACATTTTCACAGAAATCATTTTTCCCGATCAAATACTGCCCTCGCAACAAATGCAGCCGGAAGGGTATAACCAATCAAGGCTTCAGTTACAGCAATAATTCTACCAATTCCATAGGGGATGACATCACCGTTTCCAACTGAAAAAAGAGTCATAGCACTAAAATAAAAACTTGTTTCAAACATATTATGGCGATTATGCTTATACATTTCCACCAATAATGGACTGCCGACTAAATTAAACATCAGGTAGATAAGACCAAAGCCGATAATGACAGTTAAGTATACTAAGCCTAAATAAAGAAAGTTTTCAACCGATGCAAATTTACCTCTAAGCGTTTTTGGGATAAAAAGAGTTCGCAAACTCATAAAAATACAAAAAACAACGATTGGAAGCAAGAAATAGATCATCCTTAGACCACCTCAAAATTTATTTGAGTTATTCTATTTCTATGCATGCTTGGACCATAAAATATCAAAAAACCGGACAACTTATGTCCGGTTAAATCAATTTCCTGCTCCGCGATACTTTTTTACTCCCTGATTCCAAAGAAATACTGAGATTACAAAGAAAACAATACCAATGACAGGTGTTAAAAACGCATACACAAACCATTCTTTTTTTCCAAGAAAATAAGCAGCAGGGTAAACTCCAACAAAGGCAAAGGGCAATACCCATGTTAAAACAAAGCGAATAACTTTATTATAAATATCTACCGGGTAACGGCCATAGCTGCTAATATTGTACATCATCGGCATGATGGACGTTCTGGCATCTGCCCAAAAGCTTATACAGGCAATCATGATAAAAACTCCTCCATAAACAAGAGCACCGCCTATTACAAGAATTAAAAACAATAACGGGTCATACCAGTGCACAGAAAGCCCCAGCCGGCTTCCCGAATAAAACATTACGGCTAGTCCTGTAATGGCACCTAATAAGGATTCTAGTTCAAGCCGTTCAAGAATAATTTGAAACAGGCTATGAATAGGTCTAGTCAGAATTCGGTCAAGTTCCCCCTTCACAATATACCGCTCATTAAAATCCCATATATTAAAAAACGTAGAAAATAAGGCAAACGGCACGAGAAAAAAACCATACATAAAGATAATTTCATCCCGACTCCAACCATTTAACAAACTTGTATGGCCAAATACAATCAAAATAAAGATCAGGTTAATGGCCTGTGATAGTAAATCCGAAAAAAACTCAACAAACAAATCGGCCCGATACTGAAACCTTGTTTTTAAGTATTGAGAAATATATTGAAAAAGCATGGATGTATAAAACATTTTTTACCCTCCTTGAATGATCATTTGTTTTTTTGCCAAGTACCAGAGGAATTGAATAGGCAAAATTAAAATAATCACCCAAACCAATTGTTGAATTAGGGCATTCATTGCTTGCTGGTGGGTGAATCCATTCGTAAAGATCATACTTGGAATATAGCTAATCCCTTGAAAGGGAAGATATTTCATAACACCTTGTGCCCATCCCGGAAAGAAGCTTATCGGAAGGAGCAGACCGGAAAATAAATCAATTACGACCCGCTTCGCCCTGATTAGGCCTGCATTATTATATAAGAAGAATGTTGTAATCCCTGTTAATAAATTGAGTTCTGTATTGATAAAAAAACTTAATAGAATGGAAATAGCAAACAATCCCCATACACCCGGGTCCCAAGTAAATTTCACGGGAAAGACAAACGAAACAATCACTAATCCCGGAGCGGAAAAAAAGAAGAGCCGGAATATCCCTTCGCCAAGCCCCTGCATAATTTTCATTCCAAGGTAGCTGTATGGCCTGATTAATTCAATTGCCACTTTTCCCTCCATGATTTCCAGTGCCATTTCCCTGTCCAGGTTATTAAAATAAAAGGCACGTGCCATCCAGGAAACCGCAACGTAAGTTGTCATTTGAATGACGGAAAGCCCTACGATTTGTTGTTTACCTCCATAAATAGCCGACCATAAAAAATAATAAGCGCCAATATTTATGCTATAAATAAGGATCCCTGTATAATAATTTGTTCGGTAAGCGAGCATCATTAAAAAACGGATTCTAATCATTTCTAAATATTTGTCCACGGTACTATGCCCTCCCTCCTCTTATACAGTGCCTTTCTCATAAATATTCCGAATGATTTCTTCCGTTGAAGTCTCGTTAATTTTGATATCCTTAATTTTAAAAGCAGCTACCACCGTAGCAATCACCTGAGAAATGAGTTCATCGCTATCCTCTAAAAAAGCAGTAAATTCGGTATTTTTTTCATCCATTTCCCACTTAACAGGCATTCCGGCAGTTAATTTTCTTATTGCTGTAAGATCAACTCTCTCTAGGAATTGAAATTGAAGGGCTTTTCCCTCACCCCATTGCTCTTTTAAATCCTTAAGTGCACCATCATAAATAATTTTCCCTTCATCAAGCATGACCACGCGCTCGCATAATGCTTCAATGTCGGAAAGATCATGTGTTGTTAAAAGAATTGTCGTGTGGAACTTTTCATTAATTTCTTTAAGAAATTCACGGATCTTCAACTTAACCAGAACATCTAAACCAATCGTCGGTTCATCTAAAAATAGTAAGGGCGGATTGTGAATTAATGCAGCAGCAAGCTCACATCTCATTCTCTGCCCCAGCGATAATTTACGGACCGGTTTATCCAATAGCGGTTCGATATCTAAAGTTTCAATGACATGCTTCATGTGGTCATTGTAATGTTCATCCGAAACCTTATACACTTTTTTCAAAAGCCTGAACGACTCCTGGACAGCTATATCCCACCACAGTTGCGACCGTTGGCCAAATACGACACCAATTGTCCCGACAAATCTTTCCCGCTCTTTATGAGGATTCATTCCATTAACAGTTACCCGGCCGGATGTCGGTGTTAAAATCCCTGTCAGCATTTTAATAGTGGTTGATTTTCCGGCACCATTTTCACCAATATAACCGACCATTTCCCCCTTTTTCACTGTAAAGCTTATATCATTTACAGCAGGAACAACCTTGTAATTTCGTGTGAAGAGATCTCTAAAAGCACCTTTTAACCCCGTTCTGCTTGAATAGGCTTTAAACTCTTTTCGCAAATTTTTTACTTCTATTACATTCGTCATCCTTATTCCTCCTGATGCTTACCTAAGAAGTTAGTTTAGCCAAATAACGTAAGTAACACAACCGTCCTGCCTTTTATTCCTTCTTATAAAATATTCAAAAAGTTTAAATAGAAAAAAATGATTAAAAAACGTGCTAAAATAAGGAAGAATTTATTTATGAGGAGGAAAAATAGTGCAATTTTCTAATTCAGAACGGTTACATAATGAAGCACTTGAACATATAGTCGGCGGAGTAAATAGTCCATCCCGTTCCTATAAAGCTGTTGGCGGAGGTGCTCCTGTCGTAATGGAACGTGCTCAGGGCGCTTATTTTTGGGATGTTGACGGCAATCAATATATCGACTATCTCGCAGCATATGGACCGATTATTACAGGTCACGCCCACCCGCATATCACAGAAGCCATCAAAAAAGCCGCAGAAGGCGGTGTTCTTTACGGCACACCCACACCACATGAAGTGAAATTTGCAAAAATGCTGAAGGAAGCTATTCCCTCATTAGATAAAGTTCGCTTTGTAAACTCCGGGACTGAAGCTGTGATGACAACAATACGTGTCGCCCGTGCATATACCGGAAGAGACAAAATCATTAAATTTGCCGGCTGTTATCATGGTCACTCGGACCTTGTCCTCGTTGCAGCAGGCTCAGGACCATCAACACTTGGAACTCCTGATTCGGCCGGTGTACCTAAAAGTATCGCCCAAGAAGTAATCACCGTACCTTTTAATGATATTGAACCTTTTAAAGAGGCACTTGCAAAATGGGGCAATCAAATTGCGGCTGTTTTAGTTGAACCGATTGTTGGTAATTTCGGAATTGTTGAACCAAAACCGGGATTCTTACAACAGGTCAATGATCTCACCCATGAAGCCGGCGCCCTTGTAATTTATGATGAAGTCATAACCGCTTTCCGTTTCATGTATGGCGGTGCACAAGATTTATTAGGTATCCGGCCGGATTTAACAGCCCTAGGTAAAATCATTGGCGGCGGACTGCCAATTGGTGCCTATGGCGGAAGAATGGAAATAATGGAAAAGGTTGCTCCGCTTGGCCCTGCTTATCAAGCGGGAACAATGGCCGGTAATCCTGCCTCGATCCTTTCCGGTATTGCCTGTCTTGAAATATTAAAGCAAGAAGGTATTTATGATTACTTAGATCGTTTAGGAGCAATGCTGGAAGAGGGAATTTTGGATGCGGCAAAGGAACACGATATCCAAATTACCATTAATCGATTAAAAGGAGCATTCACGGTATATTTTACAACTGAAAAAATTGAAAACTATGAACAAGCTGAAAATACGGATGGCGAGACCTTTGCTAAATTCTTCAAACTTATGCTTCATCAGGGCATTAATCTTGCTCCATCAAAATACGAAGCGTGGTTCCTTACTATTGCTCATACAGAAGAGGACATTCAAGCAACAATCCATGCAGTTAAAAATGCATTTTCTTTACTTAAAGACGAATAAATATACAAAATTTATACAATAAAAGGGAGTGCTAATCACTCCCTTTTATTTTTATATAGCCATTGAAAACGTTTACAATAAAACTCTTTTAATCAAACTACCACATTTTTCAAGCTATTTTTATATCCAGATTGATGTATATTTATTTGATTTCTGAAAATTCATATGATACTATTATATTATTATTTTGTTTTTATTCCGTTAACTTAATGCCCCAATAAAATACCAAGCTATTTCTTAACCACCTAATAATAATATTTCAATTCAATAGTTAAATAGGAGGTGAAGCGGCTTTTGAGGATTTTCCGATGAAGCCCAACAAAATGACACAAAGATGGACCCCTTCCCTTTTCAAAGATTTTCACAAACATGAGCATGATGCGTGTGGTATAGTCGCTTGCCTTGAAAAAGATAAGCGTCCCACCAGAAAGAATATTTTTGACTGTATCGATGCACTAGTTACAATGAATCACCGTGCCGGTTTTATCAATGGCGAAGGAGATGGAGTTGGAATTCATACCGATATTCCAATTGAACTCTGGAAAGAAAAATTACAAGATGCAGGTCTTGATAGTAAACTAGTCGAAAAAGAAGGATTTGCTGTTGGTCATGTTTTTATCAGCCAAAAAGCAAATTGGCAATCTACTAAAGAGGAATTACTCCAAAAACTGGGAAAATATGAGTTAGAAGTAGTTTTTGAAACAAATCAAGTTACGGACCCATCTGCATTAGGTCCTATCGCAATTCAGGAAAATCCTGTATTTTGGCAATTTGCTTGTTACTCAACTAAAACCGGCCAAGAGCTAACTAAGGTTCTTTTTGAAGCATTAGTTGATCTTGAAACAAATGAACATGTCCACGTAGCATCACTTAGTCAAAATCATGCTGTATATAAAGTAATGGGAGCCGGGGATATCCTGCCTCGCTATTATAAGGACCTGGCAAACCCACTCGTTGCTTCAACTATGACACTTGGACATAATCGCTATTCAACTAATACACTTTCAAGCTTCTTCCGTGTTCAGCCATTCAGTGTTCTTGGACATAATGGTGAAATTAATACCATTTCCAAATTGCGTGATGAAGCTCGGATGATTGGGGTACCACTTGTAAAAGACGGAAGTGATTCACAGGATTTAAGCAGGATCATGGAAACTTTAATCTGCAGGGATGGATATTCATTATTTGAAGCAATGGATGTTTTGTTTCCGCCTATCGTTAATGAAATCAAGGCATATTCAGAAAAACTACAAGATTTATATACGTACCTTCGCGAAGCATGGGGGCACTTTGCCCAGGGTCCTGCAGGGATAATTTCACGCTATGGGGATGAAGCGGTATTTAGTGTTGACGCATTAGGTCTACGTCCGCTTTGGATGCTTGAAACGGAAAGCTCCTATCTATTTTCATCAGAATCAGGTATTCTTCCTTCAAGTGAATATGTGAATGATCCAAAGCCGTTGGCACCGGGTGAAAAAGTCGGCTTTAAATGGAACGGCGAGAAATTAGATGTTTACGAACAAGACCGCTACCAAAATGAGGTTTATAGCCGATTCTCAGATCGATTAAACATTCATGATTCAAGGCTGCGCTTAAATGCACCTGCATTAAGTAAAACCGTGACCATGAATTATCCGGACAAAATTCATAATGGCCAATACAAGGCATTTGGCTGGGAACGTGATCATATTCAATTGATCGAGCAAATGGCTGAAAAAGGCGTTGAACCAATTCGGTCTTTGGGACATGATGCGCCACTAGCTGCCCTAAATCCTGAAAGAAAAAATATTGCTGATTACATCAAAGAAAGCGTAGCAGTTGTTACAAATCCGGCTATCGACCGTGACAGGGAAACAGAGCATTTTTCCACTCGAGTTATCATTGGGAAACGCCCTACTTTATTCTTTAATAAACAAACAGAAACAGTACTTGAGCTAACCTCACCACTGCTTTTAGAAGGAAAAGCCGGATATTATTGTTCAGAAAGCTTAGGGCAACCGAGCTTCGATCAAGTCATTCAGCATTTTCAGGAGAAAAAATTAGCTGCGTTTATTTCTACAACATTCAGTAATGAGGAAACAGTTGATAAAGCATTAGAAAGGCTTGCTAATGAAGCAGTTCAAGCTGTTCACGCAGGTAAATCGCTACTTGTCCTTGATGATGCATTATCACACCAGGATAATTCCTATTGGATTGACCCGCATATCGTCACTTCAGCAATTGATCAAGCGTTGGTTAAAGCTGAACTAAGAAGGGAATGTTCTATCGTTTTACGTTCAGCAGCTATCCGTTCCCTGCACGACATTGTGACAGTATTTGGCTTGGGAGCAGATTTAATCAGCCCTTATTATATGTTCATTACCGTACTTGACGAATCTACAAAGCCGCTAATCAACTTATTTAGCGCTCTAACCAAAGGCCTTGAAAAGGTCATTTCAACCATTGGAATACATGAATTAAGAGGCTATGGACGACTCTTCTCAAGTATCGGTTTACATGAAGATATTGCGAATGTTTTGGGCATCGTTAACTTTTTCGGTTCAAAAGAAATCGCTGATGACTTTGAAGCATTGAAGCTCGATGCAATTTCCAGAGCAGAAGATTACCAGAATGAAAAGGAAAGGATTGGAAAGACATTCCATCTATTCCCTCGAATTTGGAAGGCAATCGGTGAAGTCGCTTCTACTGGTGACTACAATGTGTATCGGGATAAAATTTCTGAACAAGAACAAGAAAACCCTACGACCATTCGTCATTTAGTTCAATTGAAAAAGAGCAATCAATCACTTTCACCATCTGATGTAGATATTCGTGTAGGAGACCATGATTTACCGTTTATTATCTCTTCTATGTCGTTTGGTTCGCAGAACGAGATCGCTTTCCGGGCTTATGCTGAAGGCGCCGATAGATTAAATATGGTAAGTTTAAATGGTGAAGGCGGAGAGATTAAGGATATGCTTGGCAAGTATCCGAAAACAAGAGGACAGCAGATTGCATCAGGTCGATTTGGCGTCAATGCAGAACTGTTAAACTCCTCCAATCTCTTAGAAATTAAAATTGGTCAGGGTGCAAAGCCTGGGGAAGGCGGACACCTGCCTGGATCTAAAGTAACAGCAAAGGTTGCTGCAGCGCGTAATGCAACACTTGGTTCTGACTTGATTTCACCTTCAAATAACCATGATATTTACTCAATTGAAGATCTAGCCCAAATGATTCTGGAATTGAAAACAGCAAATGATCAAGCAAAAATCGCTGTTAAAGTACCTGTTGTTCCTAATATTGGAACAATTGCAGTTGGTATTGCCAAAGCCGGTGCCGATATTATCACATTGAGCGGTTTCGATGGCGGCACAGGTGCTGCCAGAATTCACGCCCTTCAACATGTTGGATTACCGGTAGAAATTGGTGTTAAAGCTGCTCACAATGCCCTTCTGGAGAGCGGTCTGCGTCACAAAGTAGAACTTTGGGCTGATGGCGGCATGAAGAGTGCAAATGACGTTCTAAAGGTAATGCTTCTCGGGGCAAACCGAGTCGGCTTCGGAACATTGGCGATGCTCTCCATCGGTTGTACCACATGCCGCGGTTGCCATTTAGATACATGTCATGTCGGAATTGCCACCCAAATTGAATCAGAGGTACAGGCAAAAGAACACGGTTTACGCCGTTTCGTCCCAAGACAATTTGATTTAGCCGTCCAAGGAATCATGAATCTCTTCACAGCATTTGGCAATGAAGTAAAGTCCTTGGCTGCACAACTAGGAATTCGCAATTTACAGGATGCAGTTGGCCGTTCCGATTTATTAGAACAAGTTAAAGGTCAAAATCAGCTGGATCTTTCTTACCTGCTTAAAACGCTTGAAATTAGCCAATTTACTAAAACGGAAATTTCTAAAGAAATTGCAGAAGTCCAAATGCAAGTTGCTGTGGGGGCAGAGTATCTGGATGGAAGTGTTGAACAATTGCATTCCTCCCGCGAATTCGACAGTGTCACTTCTGAACAGCGGGTCTTGGGAAGCAGAGTTTCCTGCCACAGAGTACGCGGCAGATTAGATGGTTCCTATAAGCAGCTTCCTCCTGTTGTCCTTAAGTATAAAAACGGCTCCATTCCAGGAAATGGTTTAGGTGCCTATAATAGCGAAGGAATCAACATCACTGTTAATGGCGGTGGACAGGACGGAGTCGGAAAAACCTCGTTCGGAGGGAATATTCAAGTCTTGAAATCTAAAGGTAAAAATGGAAACTACTACAATGGCTCTGTTGGAAAAGGTTTCGGCTATGGTGCTCAAAAAGGTCTTCTTGTTGCACAAGGAAATGCTGATGCCCGTGCGGGAATAAGACTTTCCGGAGCAGATTTAATCATTGGCGGTCTTGTCAAAAAGCCTCTTCCTGAACAAGAAGCCGGCAATATCGGCTCCAATGCGAATATTAAAGGCTTTGCATTTGAATATATGACGAATGGCCGCGGCCTTGTATTAGGAGACCCGGGTCCTTGGATTTGCGCAGGTATGACCGGAGGCGTAGTCTATATTCGCCAGCAGCCTGAAATGGGTTTAACAAAAGAAGCCATTCAAAGAAGGATTGCCAAAGGTGCTAAGGTATCTGTTACCGATTTAAATGATAAAGGTAAAAGTGATATCAATGAGCTCTTAGGCCAATATATAAACTTGCTTGAAAGTGACAGCCAGACCGAAGAAGCTAAACAGCTTCAAGAGCTTTTAGCTAATCCGGAAAATCACTTTGTCCAGGTAGTTCCAGTTAAAGAACAAGCTGATCCATCTGTATCAACGGAATGATATAGTAGATTTTTAAAAAACGTTCGCTTTCTAGGCGAACGTTTTTTTTATGTCAGATTTTATAACAAAAATTTAAAATTAAATTCATATAATTTCTCTTGATAATGTGTTTTAATCCATGTATAGTACATTATTGTTCATTAAGGAATAATAATAGCAAATCAATTTTATTGAAAGGAAACAAATTTGAATGAAATTAGGCGCCCGCATTTTTAAAACGGGAATAGCAATCGTTTTATCACTCTACCTAGGTCAATTATTGCATTCACCCTCTCCGGTATTCGCTGGTATCGCAGCCATATTCGCTATTCAACCGACCATTTATCGTTCATATTTAACGATTATTGAACAAATTCAGGGAAATATTATTGGTGCTCTATTTGCTGTCATTTTTGTTATTACCTTAGGAAGTCATTTCATTGTTATTGGATTAGCGGCTGTTATAGTTATCACGATTAATCTTAAGCTTAAACTTGAAAATAACATCGGCCTTTCACTTGTGACCCTCATTTCCATTATGGAAACCCCGGGGGGGAATTTTATTCCGTTCGCAGGTATCCGTTTTTCGACAATTATGATTGGGGTATTTTCAGCATTCATCGTCAATCTCGTGTTTATGCCGCCTAAGTATGAAACAAAGCTTTATTTTAGAATCACCAGTACAACCGAAGAAATTATCAGGTGGATCCGCTTAAGCACACGTCATGATTTTGACCATCAACAGCTGAAAACCGATATAGAAAAATTAAAAGAAAGTATCATTAAAATGGGTCAGCTGTATTTAATGTACAAAGAAGAAAGAAGTTATTTTAAAAAAAACAAATTAGAAAAGTCACGAAAACTAGTAGTTTATAGACAAATGGCTTTAGTAGCAAGAAAAGGGCTCGACACGTTAAAACGACTGCATCGTTTTGAAAATGAGCTGCTTAATCTACCGGAGGACTTCAAACTTTCGATTCAAGAGAAATTGGATTGCCTGATCTATCATCATGAGCAGCTTATGCTCAGATTCATCGGAAAAGTCCCAAACCCGCCTGCTAATATGGAAGCCACTGTTTGTTTAAATAAAAAAGAATTATTCAACCTCTTTTTACATCATTACCAAGAAAATCCAGATCAAAATCCGCATCTTTATCATACAATGCAAATTGTCGCATCCATTATTGATTATGGTGAACAGATTGAACATCTCGATACATTAATTAACAGCTTTCATTCCTTTCACCAAAATGAAGTATCCATTAACGAAGAAAAGCAGGAAATATAAAAAACCGAAGCAGATATCATTCTGCTTCGGTTTTTTCTTTGTTCTCAAGCTGTTGAATTTGAAATAATTTATAATAATTCCCTTGCTTCGCCATTAGTTCTTCATGTGTACCAATTTCAACGATTTGGCCATGCTCAATTAAAACAATTCGATTTGCATGTGTAATCGTAGATAATCGGTGTGCAACAATAAAGGTTGTACGTTCCTTAGCCAGTTCTTCAAGTGCTTCTTGAATGAGATGTTCACTTTCTAAATCAAGCGCCGATGTCGCCTCATCAAGAATTAAAATAGGTGGATTTTTCAAAAATACTCTAGCGATTGCAATCCGTTGCTTTTGCCCTCCGGAAAGCTTAACACCTCTTTCCCCAACCTTCGTGTGATAACCGTCTGTAAGGTTTAAGATAAAATCATGGGCATTCGCTGCTTTTGCTGCCTGGAATACTTCTTCATCAGAGGAGCCCGGTTTTCCTAATAAAATGTTTTCCCTTACCGATTCACTAAATAAAATACTATCTTGAAAAACGACACCAATTTTGTCCCGTAAGGTTTGTACTTTAAATTGCCGAATATCTACGCCATCTAAAACAATTCTGCCTTCTGTAACATCATAAAAACGGGGAATTAAACTTACAATTGTGGATTTCCCGCCGCCGCTCATCCCAACCAGTGCTATTGTTTCTCCTTTTTTTACATATAATGAAAGGTCCTTTAATACCATTTCTTCTTTTTCACCATAGGCAAAACAAACATTTTCAAATGCAATATTACCTTCCACATGCCTGCATTCTATTGCATCGGGTGAATCAATAATGTCATACTTTTCATCCATGAATTCAAAAACACGGTCCATAGAAGCAAACGATTGGGTAATCGTGGTCGAAGAATTGACCATTCTTCTTAACGGATCGTATAGCTTATCAATATATGCAAAAAATGCAATCATTGATCCTAATGAAAGATTGTGTTGAATAACAAGATAGGCGGAGTATCCTATAACAAGTAATGGAGCTATGTCAGTAATCGTATTAACTGTTGAGAATGACTTCGCATTCCAGCTTGTATGCTGCAATGCCTTTTCTAAAAAGTTCTTATTTTGCTTATCAAATTGGGTCTGTTCAAACTCTTCGATTGCAAAGCTCTTAATGACAGACATTCCCTGTACCCGTTCATGCAAATAGCTTTGCACCTCAGCTAGGGCTTGAGAACGCATCCTGGTAAACTTGCGTAAATTGCCAAAAAAGTATCGCACAGAAATCGCATAGAGAGGAAACAGTAGAATGGATACAATCGTAAGGGATACATTCATGGAAAACATAATTACGATTGCAATAATAATTGTTGCAATATCAAGCCATAGGTTCATTAATCCGGATATTACAAATGTTTTCGTTTGTTCAACATCATTTATGACACGGGAAATAATTTCTCCTGCTCTTGTGTTGGCATAATATTTAAAGCTAAGCTTTTGAATATGAGAATACAACGTATCACGTATATCATAGAGAATCTTGCTGGATGTCCACTGCGCAAAATATTGCCGATAATACTCAATCGGGGGACGCAGGAAGATGAAGACAACACCCATTATACCCATAATGAGCAACAGCTTTTGTACCTTATCATGGTCTGATAAAGCGTGATTTCCTAAAATATCATCCACGACGTACTTAATCAGCATTGGAATAATGAGAGGGATCGAAAATTTGATAATCCCAATGATAATCGTCCCAATAATTTGCCATCGATATGGTTTTACAAATTTAAGGTATCTGAGTATGCTATTCAATATGTACCTCCTTACAGTAGTTGAATTGGTGTAAACAAACGAAACCCTGTCGAAAACCTCAACAGGGTGTTAAATGAACAATGTTATTATCGTCTGTATGTTAAATACCGTTCATACCAAATATCAATAAAGTCCGGTGCAAATGGTCCTTTACGCTGACGGATCCAACGAATAAGCTTATCGACATTTCTTTTAAGAATTTGATCGATGACATCCGGGTATTTCATTTCACGGCGATGTCGTTCATATTCATCCTCATCTAACAAATTAAATGTCATATCGGGAAATACTTTTATATCAAGATCGTAATCAATATATTTAAGAGCTTCCCCGTCAAAAATAAACGGTGAGCTAATATTACAGTAATAATAGATACCATCCTCACGAATCATACCAATTACATTAAACCAGTATTGAGAATGAAAATAACAAATGGCCGGTTCCCTTGTTATCCAAGTTCTCCCATCTGATTCTGTAACAATCGTCCGATCATTTCCGCCAATTACCAAACTTTGCGTCCCTTTTAAAACAGTGGTTTCTTCCCAGACGCGATGGATGTGCCCATTGTGCTTATAGCTATGTATTTGTATTGGTTCACCTTCGATGGGTACGCCCACGATTCTCCCCTACTTTCATTCCTGAACGCTTTGTAACCTAATCCAAACATAAATAAACGACAAAAGGCAACAAAGTACAATTCCTATTTTCTACTATTATAACGGTTGTAGGAAGAATTTAAAACAATAGAGCCATTGAATTCAATGACTCTCCTTAAATTTTTGCATATTTTTCATTAAATTTTGGTTTTTCCCCTAAAGTGTAGGTATCAATTCCATTTCCCGATAGGAATTAATAACCTCTTCAGTTTGCTTTTCAAAAATTAACTGGATCTCCTTCAACTCTTTTTTCATTTGATTAATATCAACTTGGATACTCATTAATTTTGTTGCATTCTGTAAGTTTTGCAGTTCTGCTTCAATTTCCTGACAACGCTCAAGCTCAGCTTGAAGATACAGCAATTTTTCCATTGTTGCCATTTGCTCGGAAACTAATCGGTTAAAATGATTCATTCCCCCACCGCCTTATTTTTTTTACCTAATATGTATTCTTGAAAAGTACCATATATCCTTTAACTACTTTTGTAGTCTTTATGGAGGTTTTGTCGAATAGATTGTTTAAGGAGGATATTTCCTTAAAAATTGCAAAATAGAAGGCACTCTTTTTCGAATAAAAGAGTGCCTTTCGCTTTCGTTATCTTAACTTTGACCAAATTGGCCAGAGCCTTGGTTTTTCTTAGCTTGAGATTGTTGGTTTTGTTGTCTTACTTCTTGAGCATTTGTTTCGCTCGCAAATTCAGTTCCAAATTGGCCTGCAGCTCCTGCAGCTCCTGCAGCTCCTGCAGCTCCTGCAGCTCCTGCAGCACCAGCACGTGCTCTAGCTGATTGAGCATTTTGTTGTCTTACTTCTTGAGCGTTTGTTTCGCTCGCAAATTCAGTTCCAAATTGACCTGCTGCACCAGCTGATTGAGCATTTTGCTGTCTAACTTCTTGGATGTTAGTTCCAGCTGTAGTTTTGTTGGCTTGTTGATTGAATTTTGCCACTGTAATCACCTCCACGAGATTATAATAACCACGAGTAGAAGTGACTATGCATGAAAATTATGGCAGAATAATGTCAAAAAGCGGAAGAGCCTTGGCTAGCCTCGAAAAGCGTTGGACGAGCTGACCGTGAAGTCGCTTTTTAACTTCATCGGCAGGATTGAAGCGTCTCGAGGAGCCAGTAGCTGAAGCTGACAAACAAATTAGACGAGCAACGATATTCCGCCATCAACAATGATTGTTTGCCCCCTTATCATGCTTGAGTCCTCTGATAAAAGGAACATGATGCAGTTAACCATATCGTCTATTTCAACCATTCTTCCTGCAGGTGTATTATCTCTTGCTTCTTGAAGTAATTCTTCGCGATTTGGAAAATGCTTTAATGCCTCCGTATCAACAGCACCGCCGGAAACCGCATTGACAACAATATTCTTAGATGCCAGCTCGACAGCTAAATATCTTGTTAATGCTTCGAGAGCAGCTTTTGAAACGCCAACAACTGTATAATTCTTTAGATAACGTATCGAGCCCAGCGAACTGATGCTGACAATTTTCCCTCCGCCATTTTTCTCCATTAGCTTGGCTGCTTCCTGTGCACAAAACAGTAAAGCCTTACTATTAATGTTTAAGGTCCAATCCCAGTGTGATTCTTCCAGTTCCATAATAGGGCGTTGAACGCCGGAGGCTGCATTATTCACAAAAATATCTAAGCGTCCAAATTGCTGTTCAATTTGGGCAAACATATCTTTAATTTTCGCTACATCACCAACATTGGCTTTCACAATTAATACTTTTCTGCCTAACGCTTCTATTTGCTCCGCTGTTTCGAGGGCACCCTTTTTACTTCTAGCATAGTTAATCACGATATCATAACCTGATTGGGCTAACCGTATCGCGGTAGCCTTACCAATTCCCCTGCTGCTTCCTGTTATTAATGCTACTTTTTGTGTCATATTTCTATCCCTTCTAAAAATCAAGTTTTGTAATCATTTTAGCCTTTTTGTGAATAGAAGACAATTTATAACAAAACAATAAAGCAAGACACCTATATGAAAGGAAGACGGAATATGTATAACGGAAGGGATATGACTGAGCTTTCGATGATGTCGAAGTCGGAATGGAATGACAGTGAGCTTTCTTTTTTTCATCATTCATTACAGCAAATTGCTCCATATTTAAATAGCGAGGGGCAGACCATCCATCGGGAAATTATTGAAGAGATTGAAAATCGCGGCGGAATAAAAAGGCAAGAGGCGGACTATGCACATTGAATTGAGGCAAGGTCTTGATTAAAGAACAAAAATGAACGCCTAAAAAAACGGCGTTCATTCCTTTTGATACTCATGATAAAGCTTAAGCATCTTTTGCGACGAAACAGGAAAGGTAAACTCGTTCATTTCTTCCAATGAAACAAGTTTCCACTCATCACTTTCTTTAAACCCGGTACATATCTTACCTGAGTGAATATTAATATTCCAAACTAAATGTGAAAAAACATGTTCAATCTGCCCAATAATTTTTTCAAGTTTTATTTTTAAATCATAGGTTTGCTTAAATTGGTCAATAATTTGCTCTCGGTCATTTTCTATAGGATGATGAATTTCTATATTTGGTAATTCCCATAAATTAGCCAATAAACCTTTTGCGGGGCGTTTATGAATCAGTATTTTACCATCTTTATCAGTCAAAATTACAGCAGCTAATTGAACATCACGCACTTTATTTTTTTTTGATTTAATTGGAAGCTCTGCTTGCACCCCTTCATAAAAAGCCTGGCAATGGTCACGAACCGGGCATAATAAACAGGATGGGGATGTAGGTGTACAAATTAAAGCACCTAACTCCATTAATGCCTGATTAAATTCAGATGGTTCTTCATGGGAAATTAATTCTCTTACAACCTGCTCGAAAACCTTTCGAGAAGACGGTTTAGCTATATCTTCCCAAATAGAAAGGATCCTTGATAAAACTCTCATTACATTTCCATCAACAGCAGGCTCAGGGATTCCATATGCGATACTTAAGATTGCTCCAGCCGTATATGGGCCAATCCCCTTAAGCTCTGAAATCTCTTTTGGAGTATTCGGTACAACACCATTATATTTCTCTTTTACTTCTCTCACGGCTGATTGTAAATTTCGGACTCTTGAGTAATAACCGAGTCCTTCCCATGCTTTTAATACTTTATCTTCATTGGCGTCAGCCAGGTCTTCAATAGTAGGAAACCATTCAATAAAACGATTAAAATATGGAATGACGGTATCGACTCTCGTTTGCTGAAGCATAATTTCTGAAACCCAAACTTTATATGGGTCTTGGTCTTTTCTCCATGGCAGGCTCCGTTGTTCTGCTTTAAACCAAGAAATTAAATCATTCTGAAATCCATCTATATCTAGCTTATCAATATTTTTAACGACATTTACCATTACTTTAGTGCCTCCAGCTTGTTAAACATTATGAAATAAGGGAATATAATATTAAGTATTTTTGTTTACGATAATCTAATTTGTTTATTTTGACAAGAAATTATTGAAGGAGGATTTTCCTTTTGGATACAGGAACACATGTTGTCATGGGAATCGCTCTTGGAGGTCTGGCATCACTTGACCCAACAGTGGCAAGCAATCATGCCACTACCACTAGTGTTTTAATTGCAACCATCGCAGGCTCACAAATACCGGATATTGACACTGTATTAAAATTAAGGAATAACGCCATATACATTCGAAACCATCGTGGAGTAACCCATTCAATTCCGGCAGTTATTTTATGGCCGCTTGTCATTTTAGCAGTGGTTTATCCCTTTTTTCCGAATGCTAATCTTCTTCACTTATGGGCTTGGACGTTTACAGCTGTTTTTCTTCACGTTTTTGTCGATATTTTCAATGCTTATGGAACCCAGGCTTTAAGGCCTTTTTCAAATAAGTGGGTTGCTCTGGGAGTAATTAACACATTTGATCCGTTTATCTTTGGAATTCATGTTCTTGGAATATTTATTTGGGTCTTTGGAGCAAACCCGGGTTATACCTTTTTAATCATTTACGCGGTGATCATCGCTTACTACTTCCTCCGATTTCATGCCCAACGGAGGGTTTTAACAGAAGTGAAAAAACGAATACCTGATTTAACAGATGTCATTATTGCCCCTACAATGAAGTTTCACCAATGGAGAATTGCCGCAATGAACGAAAGTCAATTTTTTGTTGGCAAGGCTCTTGGCCGTAAGGTGGAAATTTTAGATCGATTTAATCGGATACCAGTCCCGGAAACGCCTGTAATTGAGGCTGCTAAAAAGGACAAAAACCTTTCCGCCTTCCTCTCCTTTTCACCGGTGTACCGTTGGGAGGTTGATGAATATAATGATTTCTATGAGGTCCGATTTATTGACTTACGTTACCGAAGCAACGGTCACTATCCATTTGTCGCAGTCGTGCAATTAGATTGTGATTTAAAACGGATTAGCTCTTATACCGGATGGGTATTCAGTGAAAAAAAATTACGCAAAAAATTGAGTATTATTCCAAGCTAAAAAAAGCGGTGACATTTTTTGTCACTCGCTTTTTTAATGCAATGTTTTCGTATCCTGTTTTAAATAATCTTTATATTTAGGGTTTTTTGCTACAAATTCATGCAGCTTCCCACCATGATTTTCAATCCATTGTAGAACAATCCTTTCCGTCATTTCACTGCCCTGATAAGTTCTACCTGCTTTTGCGGAAGTCGTTTCAAAATCATCCCAAAGCAGCTCAACCCAGGTTCGGGCTAGACTATAGGATAATTGAGGGTTTTTACCTAATAATATCTTTGTTAATCTTTCATGATAATCGTTCATTCTCTCACCTCATTACCATTTTCTTTTAACATAACCTGATGACTTAGAGCGAATACTAAAGACACGTGGTAAGCATTGATAAAATGCTTTGCTTTTCACGTTTTCTCATTCCCTTTTAATGGAGGTACAGCATGAGAAACAAAGCGACGAATTTTCCGAATCAAAATAACAACAAGTTTGAGGGAGAGCCAAGAGCAAAAGCAGAGTATGCCTCAAAAAGAGCAAATGGTACCACCAATACGCACCCACAAGAGCGTATGCGAGCTTCTGGTCAGCGCGAAAATGATACACCGGAGTTATTTTAATAACAGGGAGGCATAAATTATGGGAAACCAAAAATTTTTTCAAAATCGTCCCTTTTCCACACCTTGGGCTAACCCAAAACATGCACATTCCCAAATAAATGGCGAGTCCAAGCTTACCCAAGACCTGATCATTTTGAAGCGCGAAACCAAGAAGCGGTCGCATTAATATGAAAAACGACAAACCAGAGACCAATCCGATTCTCTGGTTTGTCTCTATATTATTTTAACTTCTTTAATAAGGATATCGGTAATGCTTCTTCCTTTCCGTCACCCTTTAACCTGTAGCCCCAGGCAAACACACCGTTCATATAATCAATTTTAAAGTATTGTCCCGGGTCCCCTTCGATCTCATAAATTTCGCCGGGAGAAAAAGAATTTGGATTTATTAAATATGAACGAGCCATTAGGACCTTTCTTTCAAGCACCGCAAATTCATTGACCATTCCCATTTGCTCTGCTTTTCTGGCCTGTTCTTGAAGTATCGAGATTTCTTGTTTCAGCTCATTTTCGGTCATTTCACTATATCTCTTCTCCTGTTGCATATAATTCACTCCCACCCATTGTTTATTTCTTTATTTTATCATAGTTATTTTTGTAAAATTAATAAAGAACAGAACTTTTTACATAAAGGAGACCCTCACAATGAAAACGATGATTGTAACTGGAGCGGGATCAGGCTTAGGAAAAGAGTTAGCCCTTTTATTTTCTCAAAAAGGTTATCACCTCTTATTAACCGGGAGAAAAGCTGAAAAATTAACAACAACAAAAAAAGAAATTGAAGCAGAAGGAGGAAAAGCAGATATTGTTGTATTAGATATTAGGAAACCTGAAGACATTGTCAAAAAAGTAGAAGAAATCAGTCGGAAATTTGATCTCTATGGTTTAATTAATAACGCTGGGGTAGGTCATTTTGGCCCATTCGTTGCTATCCGAGACCAACAGATTACAGATATGTTAGATACCAATGTTTTAGGAACCATTCTGATGACCAGGTCAGTCCTGCCTCATTTACGTGATGGGCAAATTATGAATATTATTTCGACTGCCGGTCTCCGCGGAAAGGTAAATGAAGCCGTATATGTTGCCAGTAAATTCGCTATCAGAGGATTTACGGAAAGTCTTCAAAAAGAATACGAAGACAGTCCAATTAAAATTAATGCAGTTTATATGGGGGGTATGGACACACCATTTTGGAATAATAGCGACCATGTAAAGGATCCATCGCGTTTTAGATCTCCAAGGGAAGTTGCGGAAATCATACTTGAGCAAATGGACCAGGATTCGATTATTATTGAAAGCAAAAAATCATGACCCTCGTCATGATTTTTCTATTTCCGCCAAAAATTTTTCAATTAGTTCAAAAGGAAATCCTTTACGATATAAAGCTTGTTTCATTTTTTGTTGATACTCAAAACCGCTGTATTGGCTGTATTTCCTATGAGCTTTTTCACCTTGAAATCGAATGGCTTCCATTTCCTCATCAACATTTTTTTCCATTTCAGATTCGTTTACGGCAATATTAATGACTTCGAATGGAAATCCTTTTCTTAGAAGCAAATTCTCAAGCTTTTGCTTGATTATTCGTTGCGATTCCTTAGGGTTTTTTTGGAAAAATTTCGCCGATATTTTCATCGCTTTTTCAACTTGCACAGCAAAAGGATATTCAGCTAATGCAAGCTCGAGGATTCTCTCACTAATTCCTTTTTCTTTAAGTTCCATTTTAATTAAATTAGGACCTTTATCGGCCGTGTTCATTTGTGTTCTTACATATGAAAGAGCATATTCCTGATCATTGATGTATTTTTGAGCCGTTAATTTATGGAGGACTTCATTAATGACGGGTTCTTCCATTTCTTTTTGTGCAAGATAATCCGTTATTTCTTTTTCGGATCGCATTCTTCTCGCTAAATATTGGATGGCTAAATTATATGCCTTTCTGATGTCGTCTTGGTACTGAATTTCCAAAAAGGAAAAGTCATCCAACTCCATTCCCTTTTTTAATTGATACCTAATAAGGACATCACTATCGACACTAAAAGCAAATTCCTCACCTTTGCCATAATCCATAAAGATATTAAATCGGTCCTGATTCTTTTGCTGCGTGGTGATTTTTGTAATAATGGCCATTTCGCTCACCTCAGTTCTACTTTACCATATCATTCATTTCGGCGTTTAAAAAATATATTTCCGCAAAATTAGTATCATTCCATTCCAATAAGGTAAAAATGGAAATAAGTACATAACGTGCTTTTGTTTTCCATTAGCTTAATGACGATTAACTAAAAAAATGTTGAAAGGAATGAGCAATATGGCAGAAAAAAAGAAAAAAGATAAGGATAGAGGGAAATATCCCCTAACAAGTATGCAAGAAGTGAGCTATCAACGGGAATTTAAAATGGCGGACCGTGCAGGCGGTTTTAGCGACAGAAAAACGAAACTTTAATAAGGAAAGCGAAGGCGCCCGTTTAGCGACGATTGGACTGGAGCGCTTCGACTGAGATAAAGGAAACACGGAGAGCGGAGCGATCCGATGTTGACTTATCGTAGGGAGAAGAGCGAAGTACACTAGTCGCTGGGCGCTGGAGCTAGACAGTTATCATAGTTCAACCTAACTTTCCTTATTTAGTAGTAATTACCTTTCATGTACCTCTTTCAATAGGAAATGATAATAGAGGGAACATTTCATTTCCCACTAGTTGAAATTGAAAGGGGTTTTTTCAATGGGTCGGTCGCATGGACATAGAACTCGTGATAAAAATAAAGCATCACTTCCACAAGTGCCTAAGAACATGAAATCAGACGGAATCGATGTGGAATATTCACAAGAACTTGCTGATCAGGCGGATCTTGAGGCACAAGCACGAGCTAATGCTGCTAACCAGCGCGTAAATACGAAAAGGCGAAAATAACCTCTTTTTTAAAATGGAAACAGCAGAACATTGCTGCTGCTATGCATAAAGAAATAAACTTTCTTTATGTAAAAAGAAGAAGCAGGATTTCCTGCTTCTTTCATTTTCCCTTTATTTCTGTGGATTATGTGGATAATGTGGATATTCTCCCAGAAGTTCCTTAAACATTGATATCCTATAACTGCCTAACTGTGAACAAACTCCTGTTGATAACTAGATAAAACACTGTGGATAATGTGGATAAGTCTGTGGAGTACTTCAAGTTAAGTCTTTTTTATGTGTATAACACACTGGATAAACAAATATCTTTTTAGCCAGTCTCGATTATCACTTTTTGGAAACAATCGACTGATAGTCATCTGTATAAGCGACTAATTCTCCCCATCCCATAAGATCCTCATCAGAAACCTTCCAAGTGTGGTTTTCAGTAGTATGCCGGATCACTGCAAAATCATAATGATCCAGAGAATAAACATTAAAACCATTCTTTTTACATTGATCAATAAAAAAGTAATCCTCTGCCCGATTTACTTTTTCAAATTGAACCGTATCCCATACTTCTTTTCTGAACACTAACGAGGCACCGGCAACCGTGTCCGTAATATCATTCTCTATACCCGATACAAAAACCAGTGCCTTCTTATTTTTAAAGTAAATATAATACGAACTTTTTCCTACGATCGAAACTTTTTTATTTTCAAGTGCCTGCATTGTACTCGCCAGGTAGTTGGGCCCATAATAGTCATCATCATCAAATTTTGCAATATTATCATAGTTTGCTTTCAGAATTCCAAAATTCAGGCAGTCTCCCAACGTCGCTTTTTCATGTAATTGATAGACACGAATATTTCGATCATTCTTTGCCTTCAATATCCATTTATCTATGTCCATGGAATCCTTATTTAAGATAATAATTAACTCTTTATCCTTCCATGTTTGCTGGTGATAATTCTTGAACACATTATCGATAAATTCCTCTCTCATCGTACAAGTTATGACCGATACCATTTTTTCACCCCATCATAATCTGATGATTTTATCCATAAAATCAGTTAAATTAGTAAATCGGTTTAGACTTCTAATCGTTTCAATATCGGTTAGAAGTTCTTTTTTCTCGTTTGCTCCAAAGCCTGCTGCCCCTAATACATTGAAGTGTCGAATATCAATTCGCAGCATCAGTACAATGGTTTCAAGAATGGCAATGAATTTTTCTTGAAATGCCTGAAATTTATCGGAATACTTTTTAGTCAGCAGCTTGTATTCATAAAATATTTTATTCATCGATAATAAGTCTTCAAAGAGGGCAAGCTCTAGTCCTAAGATAAGAACGTCCACATCCCGGTGCTTTGAAATGAATAAATTGAAGTTTCTAATCGCCTCTTTCCATTTGCTTTCCCCTACAGGGTGTTCCTGATGGTAGGTCATTACTTCATTATTATTGATATATTGGGCTCCAAGCTTATATAAACGGTATCCCAACTCCCAGTCCTCATAACCATATTTTACAAAGTCTTCATCAAACAGTCCTGCTTGCTCAATTAACTCTTTTCGTAAGGAGACATTTCCAGTTAAAAATGCCATCCATGGAAACTGAAACCCTTCTAAATTTTCTCCAAAATTTCGAGTTATTGTTGAAAACCAAGGTATAGTTTTGAAAATTAAATCCCGATAGGTTTGATTCATAATGTCTGCTTTTTCGATTAGAGGGAAAAAAGATGAGCTGCTCTGCTTATAGTTTTGAAATCGCGTATTAAAATCTTGATTATTTTTTGCCAGTGAGGATATTCTTTCAAGCTGCTTACGATCAAATTCAGGAAAAACACATGAAATTACGTACTTTGAAAACATGGCGCCCGATAAGACTACATTCTTTTTTGATTGATGGTATTGGTAATGATTTTTCACAAAATCGGGTTCTGTAATCATTTCTGCATCTAAAAAGATAAGTACTTTCCCTCTTGAGGATTTGATTCCTAAATTGCGAACCTTTGCCCTGCCGAGATTTTGCTGATTGCGAATATAGTTAAAATGAAAGGGTGGATGGTAGTCCCTAAGTTTTATTTCAGTTTGGTCTGTCGAGGCATCATCAATAAAGATTACTTCCATTTTTGAAAGATCAAAGGTTTGGTTTTCAAGTGAATATAGCGTAAATAAGTTTAGGGGATATCTATTGTAGGATGGGATAATGATGCTGACTTCGATGGTTTGGTCCTTGCTATTATTTTGGTTTTGGTTCCAGCTATTTTCTTTTCTTCGTGTGCTTGATTTTGCTCTTATTAGCTTTGTTTCATCATCATCCATTGCAGGCCAAGTAAAAAATAATCCTTCTTTCTCTCCATTTAGCCTTACATTCATGAAGGACTTAATCTGTTTCTCAGTTCTACTATAATCCCAAATCCTTATCTCTTTGAGATTACCATTAAAGAAAAGCCCTGGATGTCCGGCAATAATTCCTGATGGATAAACATACTTTTTAGTGCTTCTTTCTCCTTTTTTAACTAATTGACCATTTATGAAAAGGGAAGGCATTCGATTATCATATACGACCGCAATATGAATCATTTCATTAATCCTTGTTTCATATACTAAGGCAGCGTATATATCTTTAATCATATGTTCGTAAACTGATATTCCATTCAAACCTACTGACACACTGACCCCTGCTTCATCCTCGTTTTCCCCATGGGCAGGTCCAATAATATAATTTTTACCACTACTAAACTTTATTGGTTGATCTTGTGATTGTTTTTCGAGCTGATGAATACTTTCCGGCTTAGCCCAAAACTCATACGTGAATGAATTTTTTATATCCTTTATCAATCGTTCCCCCTTATTATTCCCCATCATGTTCGCACCTCTTTTCATGTCAAATGATTCGTCCCATAAGTTTAGCTTTTACACAATATGATATCCATCTAATTTTGACTAGGCTCATCCCTACTTTTTAAAAGGTTTTTCATTAAAATTTCATTAAAAACAAAAAAAGAAGAGGCTGACTCAAATTGTCAGCCTCAGTTCTCGTAGTTAGTTTAAGATCATAATGAAACGGATAATGATTCAGTTTTTTTCAAATTTGTTGTTTGATAACCATCTATTATCAAATAAGTCAATAGTGTTTTATTTTGAGTAGCCAGTTGGATTACATCCTTTTTAGCAGCATGTATGATAAATGTTTCATCTCCTACTTGATCAATCCATGAAATTGCGGGATTTACATTGTTCTTTTTAAGTCCGTGAACTAACCAGCATTCTTTTATTTGTCCCTTTTTAGAAGAGACTGCATTTGTTCGGGTAGTGCGGCCATGACTCGAAGGACTTTGGCAAACATAGACTAAATCTTCGATGACTGCACTTGCAGTTGGAAACATTCCGGCACCCGGTCCTTGTAAAGTTATCCCCCCAACAATATCTGACTGTACATTGATCGCATTTTGCACCCCTTCGACATGGTAAAAAGGATGGGACTTACCGACAAGAGCCGGCTTAACTGTCCCTTTTACTTGACCTCCAACCTTACTTACGTCAGCAATATGCTTAAACCTTAAGCCAAGTTTTTCGGCTGCCTCAATAAGTTCACTCGTGATGGAAGTAATTCCTTCAATTTCGACCTCGTTCCAGTTTGGCTCTTCTCCAAATGCAATTCTACTTAAGATCATTAATTTATAAAAAGCATCAATTCCCTCAACATCATTTGTAGGATCGGCTTCAGCATAGCCTTTTTCCTGTGCTAATTTTAAAGCCGCCGCAAATGACTGCTGCTTCTCGCGCATTTCCGTTAAGATGAAATTGGAAGTTCCATTTACAATTCCTTGGACATGTTGAACACGGTTAATGTTTAAGAGCTGCCTTAATGTTTGGATTATCGGTATTCCTCCGCCTACAGTTGCTTCATAACCAACAGATACATTATTCTCCTTCGCAAGCTTCAACAATTCACTACCGTGGCTGGCAAACATCTCTTTATTCGCTGTAATAATGTGGCAGCCCCTTTTGATTGCTTTTTTCAAAAAAGAAAAGGGTGATTCTTTACCTACAATGGCTTCAACAACAAGGTCCAGCTGTGGAAGCTGTAATATTTCCTCAAAGTCCGAGGTGATAAGAACCTCATCAGCGATGTTTCTTTTTTTCTGTTTATTTTTTATTAAAACTGCTGCTACTTCCACTTTTTTACCTAGAACTGCTGTTAACTCCTCTGCATGGGAATGAATCGTTTTGTAAACCCCTTCACCCACTGTACCAAAACCTAAGATTGCCACTTTTACGACAGACATGTTTAGCCACCCCTTCAAATCATGTTATCAACATCATCAATTTTTTTCTAAAAAGAAAAGCCCTCTTCATAAGAAGAGGGCATACTTCCTCCCCTTATCTTTCAGGTTAAAAATAACCTGCAGGAATTAGCACCTTTTCAAGGATTACCTTGAAGGTTGCCGGGCTTCATCGGGCCTAGTCCCTCCGCCGCTCTGGATAAGAGTAGTATTTAATTGATTCATTAATTTACCAAGTTATAAAATGAATTTTAGATGATTAAACATAATGTGTCAATATTTTTTGATATTTCTTTCAAATTACTTCATAAGTATTTATCTGCTCAGCTTACCCTCTGCAAGTTCAATTTGCTGTTTAACCTGTTCCGGTGATGTTCCGCCAAAACTATTGCGTACTGCTACTACATGCTCAGGTGATAAAACCTCATAGATATCTTTTTCAAATAATAGACTAAATGCTTTATATTCATCAAAGCTCAAATCCAGCAAATATTTTTGATGCTGAATCGCATATAAAACGATTTTCCCGATGATTTCATGCGCTTCACGGAACGGCAAACCTTTTCTTACTAAGTAATCAGCAATGTCGGTAGCATTAGAAAAGTCATTATTAATGGCTTTACGCATTACGTCTTTATTTACGGTCATCGTTTCAATCATCGGTGCTAACAGCTTTAATGAGCCTTCAAGTGTTTCAACTGTATCAAACATGCCCTCTTTGTCTTCCTGCAAGTCCTTGTTATAGGCAAGAGGCAAGCCTTTCAACACCGTTAGCAGTCCAATTAAATTACCGTATGTGCGCCCTGTTTTCCCTCTTAAAAGTTCCGGTACGTCAGGATTTTTCTTTTGCGGCATGATACTGGAACCTGTGCAGAAGGAGTCATCAAGCTCCACAAACTGGAATTCCTGGCTTGACCAAATCACCAGCTCTTCGGAAAATCTCGAAATATGGGTCATAATTATCGAACCGATCGACAAAAATTCAAGGATAAAATCACGATCACTTACCGCATCCATGCTATTAGGATAGATGGTTTCAAAACCTAAAAGCCCGGCAACCAGTTCACGATTAATAGGAAAGGTCGTTCCGGCTAATGCTCCGGACCCTAGCGGCATCCAATTTACCCGTTTCAGGCTATCAATGAGTCTTTCCTTATCCCGTTCAAACATCCAAAAATAGGCCATTAAATGATGGGCAAAGGAAACGGGCTGAGCGCGCTGCAGGTGAGTATACCCGGGAATTAGCGTTTGCACATTCTCTTTTGCTTGTTCAATCAAAGCTTGTTGAACATCTTCGATAAGTTTAATAAGCTCGGTCGTTTTTGTTCGTAAATAAAGGTGCATATCTGTCGCTACCTGGTCATTACGGCTTCTCCCTGTATGGAGTTTTCCGCCCACAGGACCGACTTTTTCAATTAAAAGTTTCTCAATATTCATATGAATATCTTCATCTTCGACTAAAAACTCAACCTCGTTATTTTCAACCATCTTTTTAATTGAAAGAAGTCCGGTTTTTATTTGCTCGGCATCCTCAATTGGAATAATCCCGCACTCACCTAACATCTGAACATGTGCTAAGCTCCCGGCAATATCCTCCTTGGCTAGCTTTTGATCAAAAGAAATCGAAGCTGTAAACTCTTCCACCAGCTTGTTTGTTTCCTTTGTAAATCGTCCGCCCCATAACTTCGACATCCTTTGTTCCTCCTTAAAAGCTTGAATAAGATTGCCCCCGAAATGATTTCGAGGGCTCACTTACTATTATTTTAGAATGGTTTCTTTTTTATTAACCTCAGAATATACCTTTGTTGGCAGTCCCCAAAGCTTGATAAATCCAACTGCTGCATTATGGTCAAACGCATCACCTTTTGAATAGGTTGCCAGTTCTTCGTTATAAAGACTATGTGCCGATTTTCGGCCAACAACAGTATGATTCCCTTTATGAAGCTTCAGGCGAATCGTTCCGGAAACGACTTGTTGAGTCTCATCAATAAATGCATCCAAAGCATTTTTTAATGGCGAATACCAAAGTCCTTCGTAAATAATTTTCGCCATTTGCTGATCCACCTGGGTTTTAAATTGAGTAACCTCACGAGGCAATGTTAAAAATTCTAGTTCCTTATGAGCATTGATTAAAATTAATGCCGCAGGATTTTCATACACTTCTCTTGATTTGATTCCTACTAATCTATTTTCGATATGATCGATTCGTCCGACACCATGCTTGCCGCCAAGCTGGTTTAACGTTTCAATTAATTGAACCAATGGCAGCTTTTCACCATTAAGTGCAGTTGGCACGCCCTGTTCAAACTCAATTTCAATGTACTCTGCTGCATCCGGCGTTAATTCAATTGGATTTGTCCAGTCAAACGCTGCTTCAGGCGCTTCATTCCATGGGTTCTCAAGAACTCCGGCCTCGCAGGCACGTCCCCAAATATTAGCATCAATCGAAAACGGATTATCTAAATCAACTGGAATTGGAATCCCATTTTCTTCAGCATACTTGATTTCTTCGTCACGCGTCATCCCCCATTCACGAACTGGAGCAACAACTTTTAAACTAGGATTTAATGCTTGAATTGAAACTTCAAAACGGACTTGGTCATTCCCTTTTCCGGTACATCCATGCGCAACTGCAGCTGCACCTTCCTTTTCAGCAACATCCACTAATAACTTAGAAATTAATGGTCTCGAAAGGGCTGAAGATAATGGGTATTTGCCTTCATATAGACAATTCGCTTTCAAAGCCGGAATGATATAATCCTTTGCTAGCATTTCTTTTGCATCAATGATATACGCTTTACTAGCCCCTACATTTAATGCTTTCGTTTTAATAGCTTCTAAGTCTTTTCCTTCCCCAACATCAAGACCTAACGCAATAACATCATAACCATATTTCTCTTGAATCCATTTTACTGAAACTGATGTATCTAAACCGCCTGAATAGGCTAAGATAATTTTTTCCTTCGTCATTTATATTCTCCTCGCATTTACATGTATTATTATTCATCCGATAGAATTATTATACACCAATATTCAAAAAAATAAAGACTATTTTTCTAGTAAAACTTTCAAAATTGCTTTTTGTGCATGTAATCGGTTCTCTGCTTCATCAAACACAACCGAATGCGGTCCATCAATAATCTCTGCTGTTACTTCTTCACCACGGTGTGCCGGCAGACAGTGTAAAAAGATAAAATCATTTTTCGCAAGTTTACAAAGTTCTTCATTCACTTGGAAGGATTGAAATGCCTTAAGTCGCTTTGCCGTTTCTTCTTCCTGCCCCATACTGGTCCAAACATCCGTAACAACAACGTCAGCGTCTTTAATCGCTTCAACCGGATCGTTAGTGATTGTAATATTAGTTCCTTTTGCAGCTTTTTTTGCATTCGCAACGATTATTTCATTCGGCATATATCCGACAGGGCTGGCAACACTGATATCCATTCCAACTTTAACTGCACCTTCAATTAACGAATGGGCCATATTATTATTCCCATCGCCCACATAGCAAAGCTTTAAGCCGGCCAATTTCCCCTTATGCTCAAGAATGGTTAAAAGATCTGCTAAGACTTGAGTAGGGTGCTGTAAATCTGTTAAACCATTAATGACCGGTACAGTTGCGTGTTCGGCAAATTCTTCAATCGATTCATGTGAAAAAGTCCGAATCATTAAACCATCAACATATCGTGATAATACTTTTGCTGTATCAGAAATGCTTTCTCCTCTACCCAGCTGAATGTCTTTAGAACTCAAGAAGATGGCATGGCCTCCAAGCTGGAGCATACCAACTTCAAATGAAACCCTTGTACGGGTGGATGATTTTTCAAAAATCATCCCTAATACTTTCCCGCTTAAAAATGGATGTGGAGTCCCTTGTTTCTGCAATGCTTTTAGCTCCTCCGCTGTTTCAAGAAGAAAGAGGATTTCCTCACTGGAAAAATCCGATAGCTGTAAAAAGTTCTTTCCTTTAAGTTTGAATTGCTCAGTATTTTCTGTATTGTTACAATTAAGTGCTTTTAACATGGGCTTTATCACTCACTTCCATTTTGTAATATTCACTCACTGACCGAACTTCTGAATCAGAGATAGATTGTGATTGCAAGCCCATGATCGCTTCAACTGTATCTAAGTGGGTAAACACCGGTACGTTATAGCGTGTCGCTTGCTCACGAATATGAAAACCAAATTTGATTTTATTACGTCCTTGATTTGGTATATTGATAACTGCACTCATTTTTTGATTGCGGAAAAGGTTATTTACATCCTGTTCATCCTTCACCACTTTTTCAACTTGAATTCCATTTTCATGTAAAAATAAAGCAGTACCTTCTGTTGCCGCAATCTTTACTTGTTTTTTCACAAGTTGGCTAATGATTGGCAGACTTAAAGGTTTTTCCCGATCGGAAATGGAGCAAAATATATATTTCTCACCATCTAATGATTTTAAAGGCAATGCCTTATTTAAGGCCGCTTGGAAAGTAACGCCTAGCCCCAGTAATTCTCCTGTTGATTTCATTTCGGGCCCAAGGACATGGTCGACTCCCTTAAGCTTGCTTGAAGAAAACACCGGTGTTTTTACAGAGTAATAATTTGGCTCAGCCAATAATCCTTGTTCTGAACATAGATCCGAAATACGATCTCCTAATTGCACCCTTGTCGCCCACTCAATCATTGGAATTCCTGTTACTTTACTCATGATCGGCACAGTTCTCGATGAACGCGGGTTCACTTCAAGAACATAAACCACGTTTTCAAAAATAACAAATTGAATATTCATCATGCCGATAATCGGTGCAGATTTAGCAATCCGGCTTGCATAATCAATTAATGTTTGTTTTAAAGCAGCTGACAACGAAATAGGCGGGAATATCGAGATACTATCACCGGAGTGTACACCAGCTTTTTCTATATGTTCAAAGATTCCGGGAACGACAATCTTTTCGCCGTCACATATTACATCAATCTCACATTCCAGTCCGGGTATATATCGATCTACCAATAACGGCCACATTGAATCCTGCGCGTTTTCTTCTAATTGCCTGATATAGTACCTTAATTCTTCTTCATTAAAAATCGTAAACATTGATTGGCCGCCTATAACATATGATGGCCGGACCAATACCGGATAGCCTAATTTTGCAGCAGCTTCAACCAATTCCTCGGAATGGGAAACAGTTTCACCGTCAATATGCGGGATTTTTAGTTTTTCAAGCAGCTGATAAAATTGTTTTCGATCTTCTAATCGATCAACATTTTCAACAGCGGTTCCTAAAATCTTAACGCCTTCTTCTTCTAAAGTATGCGCAAGGTTAATAGCTGTCTGACCGCCAAATTGAATTAATACACCCTCGACCTTTTCCTTTTCAATTACATGGAGAACATCTTCGGCTGCAAGCGGTTCAAAATAAAGGCGATCTGCAACTGAATAGTCGGTACTTACTGTCTCCGGATTATTGTTGATGACAACCGCTTCAAACCCGAGTTTCTTAAGTGCTTTTGCTGCATGGACGGAACAATAATCAAATTCAATCCCCTGACCAATTCGAATCGGACCGGAGCCGATGACAAGTACCTTTTTCTTGCCGGTGATTTCTACCTCATCGTACCCATGCCAAGTAGAATAATAATATGGCGTAACTGCATCAAATTCTGCTGAGCAGGTATCAACCATTTTATAGCCCGGTTTCCAGTTGAGCTCTTTCCACTTGTTCCGTAGTTGCTTTTCAGGGATTTCAAAAATTTGTGATAAAAGTTTATCAGAAATATTATTTTTCTTCGCTTCTTTTAACAAGGAAATAGAAACATCATTCCAATTGTAAGAAGATAATTTCTTTTCTAATTCAACGATTGAGCTAATTTTGTGTAAAAACCACGGGTCAATCTGCGTTAGCTGCTGAATTTTTTCAAAAGATATCCCTCTTCTGAAAGCTTCCGCAATGACGTATAGCCGCTGGTCATTCGCCTTTTCAAGAAGTTCAAACATGGTTTCAGTTTCTAACGATTTATTCCCTTCTGTACAAAGGCCATATATATTCATTTCCATCGAACGAATTGCCTTGTTTAAAGCACCTTCAAATGTTCGGTCAATGGCCATTACTTCACCGGTTGCTTTCATTTGGGTTCCTAACGTTCTATCCGCTTCAGGAAATTTATCAAAAGGAAAACGCGGCAGTTTTACCACAATATAATCAATCGCAGGCTCAAAGGAAGCAAAGGTATTACCTGTTATTGGATTCACAATCTCATCTAAATGATAACCAATCGAACACTTCGCAGCCATCCTGGCAATTGGGTAGCCGGTTGCTTTTGATGCCAGTGCCGATGAACGGCTGACCCTCGGATTCACCTCAATAATACAATATTGATTGGAAACCGGGTTAAGCGCAAACTGAATGTTGCAGCCGCCAATAATTCCTAATTCCCTGATTACTTTAATAGAAGAGTCACGTAACATCTGGTATTGAACATCTGTCAATGTTTGCGATGGGGCGACTACAATCGAATCGCCGGTATGAACGCCAACCGGGTCCATATTTTCCATGTTACAAACAATAATACACGTATCATTTGCATCTCTCATGACTTCATATTCAATTTCCTTCCAGCCTTTAATGCTTCTTTCTACTAATACCTGATGAATCGGGCTTGCTGCTAACCCTTTTTTAAGAATGATTTCCAGTTCCTCATCGTTGTTGGCGAAGCCGCCGCCATCTCCGCCTAATGTGTATGCAGGGCGGATAATAACCGGGTAGCCAATCTCTTTTACGAAGCTGACACCATCTTCGTAGCTATGAATAATCATTGACTCCGGTATTGGTTCATCAATTGTTATCATTAAATTTCGGAACTTTTCCCGGTCCTCACCATTTTTGATTGATTCTACGGATGTTCCTAATAACTCTACATTGTACTTTTGCAATATATTTTGTTCATATAGCTGAACGGTTAAATTTAATCCTGTTTGCCCTCCCAATGTACCAATAATTCCGTTTGGGCTTTCCTTCTTGATAATTTCTTCAATGGTTTCTACAGTGAGCGGTTCTATATATACTTTATCGGCAACTGTTTCATCGGTCATGATGGTGGCAGGGTTATTATTGATTAAAATAACCTCTATTCCCTCTTCTTTAAGGGCAATACAGGCTTGTGTTCCGGCATAATCAAATTCCGCTGCCTGCCCGATGACGATCGGACCTGAACCGATTACGAGTACTTTTTTTAGATTTTTATTTAACGGCATAGACTGTCTCTCCCAATGAAGTAATAGCACGCACAAATTCTGTTAAAACATGAGCGGTATCGCTCGGACCCGGATGTGCTTCCGGATGAAATTGCACCGTTTGGATAGGATAGTGTTGGTGCTTTAACCCTTCAATAGATCGATCATTGACATTGCGGTATGTGACGTTAAAGATATTGGTGTCAATACTTTGATCCACTACAACATAGCCATGATTTTGGGCAGTTATTTTCACTTTACCGGTCATTAATTCTTTTACAGGATGGTTTCCTCCGCGATGACCATATGCGAGTTTTTCCGTTTTCGCTCCATATGCAAGTGCGATTAACTGATGGCCCAGGCAAATTCCCAGTGTTGGGTAGTTCTGGCTAATTTTTTTGATTTCAGGAAACCAACGCTTCAATTCCATCGGATCTCCAGGTCCATTACTAAACAACACACCATCCGGGTTTAAAGCTTTTATTTTTTCAAATGGGGTATTGTAGGGCACAATAGTAACTGCACAATTTTCTTCTAATAGAGCGTTTAGAATCGATTTTTTATATCCGTAATCCATTAATACTACATGGGGCCCATTGTTTTTGAAAAACTGAATTTTTTTCGTTGATACTTTTTCGACCCAGGATTGTTTTGTTTCCTCAGGTGAAAAATACTCTTTTTCAACCTTGCATTTGCTTAAAAAGCCTTTTACCGTTCCCCTGCTGCGAATGGTTTTTACTAATAGACGTGTATCAACACCGGCAATTCCAGGGACTCCAGCCTGCTTTAGTTTTTCAGAAAATTTATTAATCGATTGATAATGGCTCGGCGTTTCACATAAATCGCCAATAATTACTCCTGATAATGCCGGATTGATGCTTTCATCATCCATCGCATTGATACCATAATTTCCAATGATCGGATAGCAAAAAGTAATAATTTGCCCGGCATACGAAGGGTCAGTAATGATTTCTTGATAGCCGGTCATACTCGTATTAAACACGACTTCTCCAAGAGAGTCCTTCAATTCACCAATCAGTATCCCTTCAAATATTTCCCCGGTTTCCAAAGTAAGATATCCCTGATCCAAAAACACTCACTCGCCTTTCTTTACATACTTTGGAAAGTTTTTTCCATCGTAGCTTTAAATTCATTTATTTCTTCTTTTTTTACAGTTAACGGAGGCAATATCCTGACAACATCAGGTCCTGCCGTTAATATGAGTAATTGGTTGGCTAATGCTTTTTGAACAATTTGAGGTGCATTCCCGTCTACAACCAATCCTTTTAGTAACCCTTTTCCACGGATTTCTTTTATCAAAGGAAACTTTTCTTTTAAATCTTGAAGCTGTATATCTAAATAGGCTGCGATGTCGTTAACCTGTTTTAATAAATTGCTTTCAATTATATGTGAAACAGTTGCCACTCCTGCAGCGGTTGCTAGTGGATTGCCGCCAAAGGTACTGCCATGGCTGCCCGGATCGAATCCAATTGCGGCTTTTTCTTTTGCAATAATGGCCCCAATTGGAAAACCTGAGCCAAGACCTTTGGCAATACTGATGACATCCGGCTCGATCGAATATTGCTCATAAGCGAAAAGTGTACCTGTTCTACCAATTCCCGTTTGGATTTCATCGACCATCAATAGAATATCTAACTCTTTACAAATATGAGCGAGCTCTTTAACCCAATCCGGATTTGCCGGGATGACTCCGCCTTCTCCTTGAACGAGTTCAAGAAGAACAGCCGCAGGTTTTTTCGAATAAAGTTGCTCTAATGCTTTGATATCATTAAACGGCAAGTAGCTGAAACCCGGAACTAAAGGTAAAAAGCCTTGCTGGATTTTTTCCTGTCCTGTTGCAGAAAGAGTTGCTAATGTTCTTCCATGAAAAGATTGCTTGAAGGTGACCACTTCAAAAGCTTCCGTTCCCTTCACCTTTTGTGCATATCTTCTTGCCAGCTTAATAGCTGCCTCGTTGGCTTCGGCTCCGCTGTTGCAAAAGAAAACCCGGTCTCCACAGGTGTTCGCAGTCAGTAGAGATGCAAGCTGCTCTTGATTTGGGATGTGGTAAAGATTGGAACAATGCCAAAGGTTTTGTAATTGTTCTTCAAGCTTTTCTTTTACGACATCGGGAACATGCCCGAGGTTACAGGTAGCAATCCCCGAAGTGAAATCTAATAATTGGTTACCTTGATCATCCCAAACATAACTTCCTTTCCCCTTCACTAAAGTTACAGGGAAGCGGCTGTATGTTGCCATAACCGGCGAGGTTAGGGAGACAGAAGTGTTATTTGTCATTACGCAATCTCCTCTTCTAAAACAATTTTTGTTCCGATCGCTTTGCCATTTGAATAATCTATCAGACTATTTTTCTCAAATCCGTTGATGATTCCGACCTCCGGGATTTTATGAACAAGCCCGTCAATTGCCGCGGTTACTTTCGGAATCATCCCTCCATAAATCGTTTGATTATCGATTAATTCCTCGACTTTTTCCTTCGTTACTTTATCGAGTTTTTTCTTTTCGCCGTTCTGTTCAACTAGGATTCCGGGTATATCACTGATAAAGCAAAGGTTTGCTCCTAACGCTTTGGCAATGGCGGAAGCCGCAATATCTCCATTAATGTTGTATCGTTGCCCGCCCGTATCTATGCCTATTGGTGAAATGACCGGAATATGTCCCTGCGTGATAATTCCTTCTATCACTTTTTTGTTTACCTCAACTACTTCTCCGACGAAACCAAGTACTTCTGAATTATTGCTTGGTACTGCTTTTAACAATGTTCCGTCAACACCACTGACTCCAAGTGCACTTCCACCTACTTCAATGATGTTCCGGACAACCTGTTTGTTGACAGATCCGCTTAGTACCATTTCAACAACATCCAAAACCTGTTGATTTGTTACTCTAAGACCATTCACAAAAGAAGTTTCAACGTTCATATTTTTTAATAATGATGTGATTAACGGTCCACCGCCATGGACGATTATAGGAGTCCATTCACCAGATTGATGAAGTGAAATGACATCTTGATAAAATGACCTTGGAAGGTTTTCTAACACACTTCCTCCACACTTAATGACTAGAAATTTCATATGAACCTCCTTAAGTGCGGTAGGATGCGTTGATTTTTACATAATCATAGGTTAAATCGCATCCCCAAGCCGTTGCACTGTAATCCCCTTGGTTTAATTCTACAAATATTTGAATAGTTTCCAGTTCCAGATACTCTTTTACATCCGCTTCAATAATTGGACTTGGTAATCCGTTCTCAAATACCAAAAATGGCCCAATCGCTACTTTTATTGCATTAGGTTCTACCGGTACTCCGCTATAACCGATAGCTGAAACAATTCTGCCCCAGTTTGGATCGGTACCATAAATTGCTGTTTTTACGAGATTGGAAGAAATAATTGCTTTCCCCACTGCTCTAGCTGCATCGTTGCTGAATGCCCCGTTAACTTGAACTTCAATCAGCTTTGTCGCACCCTCACCATCTTTTGCAATGCTTTTCGCAAGTGACTCACAAACAATTTTTAAACCTTCCTTGAATACTTCCCAATCAGGATGGTCTTTTGTGAGCTGATTATTTTCTGCCATTCCGTTCGCCAGCACCAAGACCATGTCATTTGTGCTTGTGTCACCATCGACAGTAATCATATTAAAGGTTTGATTTGTTATATCTTTTAGTGCATAAAGTAAATCATCGTGTGCAATATTTGCATCGGTTGTGACAAAACCAAGCATGGTTGCCATATTTGGATGAATCATTCCCGATCCTTTAGCCGCTCCGCCGATGCTTACTGTTTTCCCATTAATTTTTACTTGGACAGCAATTTGTTTCATAGATGTATCGGTTGTCAGAATAGCTTGCTTGAAATTGTCTTCATTTTCATATTCCGTATCAAGAATTAGTTTAATCCCTGCTTTCATTCGATCCATCGGCAACAGTTCACCAATAACACCTGTTGAAGTAACAGCTACGAGGTGTTCCTTGATGCCTAACTCATTTGCAAATTCCTTTTGCATTTCCATTGCATCAAGTAATCCTTGCTCCCCTGTGCAAGCATTCGCATTACCTGAATTCACAAGGATCGCTTGAATTTTATTTTCTTTTGCAATGCTTTCCTGCGTCACCAGAAGCGGAGCTGCTTGAAAAATGTTCGTTGTATACACTCCAGCTGTAGTCGCGGGAACTTCGGAGACAATATAGCCTAAGTCCAGCTTTTTTCTTTTTATCCCACAATGCATTCCGCCTGCCTTAAATCCTTTTGGTAGGGTAACACTTTCTTCTTTTAAAATAACGATTTCTTTAGTTGATGTAGCTGGTGTCAATCTAATTTCCCCCTTTACAGTTCCCTGTATTCGTATTTTCAAGCTAGCTAACTAACTAGCAATTTATCATTTGTATTATGGATATATTGGTAAATCAACAAGACCGGTCCGCTCATCCCAGCTATTCATTAAATTAGCGTTTTGAATTGCTTGGCCTGCAGCTCCTTTAACTAAATTGTCGATGACGGAAATGATTGTTAACCGCCCTGTTCTTTGGTCAACGTGTAAGCCGATATCACAGAAATTGCTGCCAAGGACCTCTTTGGTTGAAGGGATATTCCCCTCTTTCCTTATTCTTACAAAGTGATGTTTTTCGTAAAATTTCGTGTATAACTGTACAGCTTGCTCGGTTGTAATGGTTTCTTTTAAGTTCACATATATCGAACACATTATTCCCCGAGTCATTGGAACCAAATGGGTTGTAAATGAAACTGTTATTGGGCTTCCACTTTCATCAGAAAGAACTTGCTCGATTTCAGGGATATGCTGATGTGAACCCAACTTATACGCTCTTAAGTTTTCATTTATTTCCGCATAATGGGATGTTAATGAAAGTCCCCTTCCTGCACCGGACACCCCGGATTTAGCGTCAATAATTATTGATTTTTCATCCGCTAAATTGTTTATTACACTCGGCAATAGGCCAAGTAATGATGCGGTTGGGTAACAACCGGGGTTTGCAATAAAAGTTGAATTCTCTATTATTCCAGGATAAATTTCACTTAAGCCATAGGTTGCTTGTTTTAAATAGTTTTCGTCTGCAGGTGAATGCTTATACCATGATTCATATTCTTCGGCGGACCTAAGCCGAAAATCTCCAGATAGATCGATACATTTAATACCTTTATCTAAAAGCTGCGGAACAAGATTGCTGCTAACCCCGGAGGGTGTGGCAAGAAATACTATGTCGTTTTTTTCGCTTAAGTTACTGGCATCAAATGCTTCCATAGGCTGTTCAATTATTCCTGTAAGATGTGGATAGGTTTGACTAAAACTGTTCCCGGCCTGAGAGTTGGAAACAATAGAGCCTAATTCCAAATATGGGTGCTTATTTATCAATCGGATTAATTCAACAGAGCCGTAGCCTGTTCCTCCAACTATAGCAGCTTTCATTTTTTCATCTCCTACGTTGCTTATATAATGAATTATTATACTTTTGTATTAATAATTATTCAATAGAAAAATTGCCTAATTTTCTCTTAATATTGAAAATTTATAGCTTTTAATTTTGGAAACGCTTACATAAAATGGCGTGAGATTATACAATTTTTATGCACATTCATACATATTAAAACAGGAGACTCCGACGGAGTCTCCTGTTATTGCTTCATCTTCGGATCAAGAACGTCCCTTAACCCATCCCCCATTAAATTAAATCCCAATACGGTCAACATAATCGCAATCCCCGGGAAAACTAATGTCCACGGTGCTTGGACAAGATACTGCTTAGAATCTGATAACATTTTCCCCCACTCAGGTGTCGGAGCCTGGGCACCTAATCCAAGAAACCCGAGTGCTGCTGCTTCGATAATTGCTGTCGCAATTGCCAAAGTTGCCTGGACAATAACCGGTGAAATACTATTGGGCAGAATATGACGGAAAAGAATTCGAGAATCTTTCATTCCTACTGCACGCGCTGCCATAATGTATTCTTCCTGCTTTACGCTTAATACTTTAGACCTTACAAGCCGTCCAAAATTCGGGATATTAATCACAGCAATTGCAATCAACGCATTTTGAAGTGAAGGTCCCAAAATGGCCACAACGGCAATCGCCAAGAGAATGCTCGGAAATGCGAGCATAATATCAAAGCAGCGTGAAATAATCGCATCTACCCAGCGCCCATAATAACCTGCTACAATTCCTAGTAAAGTCCCTAGTACCACTGAACCTAAAACCGAGAAAAAACCTACCCATAAAGATATCCTCGCTCCATAAACAATCCGGGAAAAAATATCACGGCCGAAGTCATCTGTGCCAAACCAATGTTTACTTGATGGTGCCTGCAACCTTTCAAGCAACTTTTGGTCTGTAATACTAAAAGGGGCAACCCATGGTGCCATAATCGCTAAGAGTATAAAAAAGATAACAATTCCGAGACCGATTAAAGCCAATCGGTTTTTGCAAAATGAATGCCATGCTTCCTTCCAGGGGGGCGTGAGCTCTTCTTCAATATGTTTCGTAGTAATTTCTACCGTATTTTTTGCAAGTTCAGCCACAATATAACCCTCCTATTTACTATATTTAATTCGTGGATCAACAACCACATATAAAAGGTCGACAATCAAGTTAATCAACACAAAGATAGCTGCGATGATCAAGATTCCTGACTGAATAACCGGATAATCACGGTATGAAATTGCATCGTATAAATACCTTCCAAGCCCCGGCCAGCCAAAGATCGTTTCCGTTAAAATGGCTCCTCCTAATAAAAGGCCCACTTGCAAACCGATAATCGTAAGAACAGGAATGACTGCATTTTTTAATGAATGCTTGTACACCACCCAGAACATTCTTAGTCCCTTGGCTCTTGCTGTTCGGATATAATCTGATTTCATTACCTCAAGCATTGTTGAGCGGGTCATCCTTGCGATAATCGCCATCGGAATGGTCGCAAGAGCAAAGCTTGGTAACACTAAATGCTGAACAACTGCGCCAAATTGATCAAACCTTCCCTGCAGCAGCGTATCTATTAAATAAAGATTCGTGATTGCCGAGACGGGATCTCTGACATCCTCTCGTCCGGTAGTTGGAAACCATCCTAAGTGGATAGAAAATGCCCATTGCTCCATTAAGCCAAGCCAGAAAATAGGGAGCGAAACTCCAACAAGTGCGAGTATCATTGCCACATAATCAAACCACGATTTTGAAAACCATGCACTGACTATTCCGGCATTTACGCCAATGATGACAGCAATCAGCATCGCAACGAATGTTAGTTCCATTGTTGCTGCTAAATAGGGCCAAATTTCAGCATTGATTGGACCCCTTGTCCGCAATGATGTACCTAAATCCCCATGCAGGAGTGCTTTTACGTAGTCAAAATATTGTATGTACCAAGGTCTATCTAATCCTAATTGTTGAGTTAAAGCAGCCACGGCTTCTTTCGTCGCCCTTTGTCCGAGTATCACCTGTGCAGGGTTCCCGGGAATAGCATGGATAATTGCAAAAACAACAAGAGTCATTCCAATTAATACCGGTATTAACGAAAACACGCGACGGACCGAATAAGTAAACAAGTACGCTCACCTCTTTAAAGAACATATTATAAATTCACAAAAGCCCTTTTAACCGACAAAAGGGGAGGCAAAGCTCGCTCCCCTTTTTCCGGTTATTATTTAAATTCCACTTTGCTTAGTACTTCTGAACCGGTTGGGTGCGGTAAATAATTTAAAACATCCTTTGAAGCAGCCAACAGCGGTGTTGAGTGAACAAGCGGAACCCATGGAGCATCATCGTGGATGATTACTTGGGCTTGTTTGTATAGGTCATTACGTTTTGCTTGATCAGATTCTGTCTGAGCTTTAATTAAAATGTCATGTAATTGGTTGTTACTATAGTAAGAATAGTTGTTACTTCCTATACTGTCTTTATCTAATAGGGTATATAAGAAGTTATCGGCATCGCCGTTATCACCGGTCCATCCAAGCATAAAGGCATCGAATTCACCTTTAGTAGCTTTTTGAAGATACGTAGCCCAGTCAACGGATTGAATTTTTGCTTTTACACCAATTTTGCTGAAGCTTTCCTGTATAACCTCTGCAACCTTCATTCCTTCAGGCATGTATGGACGAGCAACAGGCATTGCCCATAAATCCATGGAGAATCCATTTGGATAACCGGCTTCTGCTAATAATTTTTTAGCCTTGTCCAGGTCATATGGATACGCATCAACCGCATCGTCATAGCCTTCAACGGAAGGAGGCATTGGGTTTTTGGCTTCCAGAGCCTGACCACCGTAGAACGAAGCAATAATCGCCTTTTTATCAATTGCATAGTTTAGAGCCTGACGAACAAGCTTGTTATCAAATGGTTTGCGCGTTACAGTAAAACCCAGATAGCCTACGTTCATGGATGGACGTTTAATAATTTGAAGCTTGTCGTTTGCCTTGACAGTAGCTTCATCTGAATTGTTTAAGCCGTCCATTACATCGATTTCGCCGTTTGCAAGGGCATTTAACCGTGCTGTGTTTTCCGGAATTACGCGGAAAATAATTTTGTTTAACTTTGGTAAACCCTTTTGCCAGTAATCAGGATTTTTTTCAACTGTAATGCGGTCATTTTGTTTCCACTCAACAAATTTGAATGGACCTGTTCCAACCGGATGCTCTCTGTAAGAATCGCCGTATTTCTTCACAGCAGTTGGACTGGAAATTCCGAACGGAGACATCGCAAGGTTTTTAAGGAATGGAGCCTGCGGTCTTTTCAATACAAATTGCACTGTATGGTCATCAACTGCTTTAACCTCTTTAATAACGTGACCTGCATCCTTCTTATAGCCGCCAAACATTGTATAGTAAGGAAATTTATCAGAATCACCATTCATCCAGCGGTCAAAGTTGAAAACAACAGCATCTGCATTGAAATCTGTACCATCATGGAATTTTACCCCTTGACGAAGATGGAATGTATAAGTTAGGCCATCCGGAGAAATATCCCATTTTTCAGCTAGCCCCGGATGTAAAGTGGTATCCTGTTCTCCGTAAGTTACAAGTGTTTCAAAAATGTTTTGAGTAACCTTAAAGGTTTCTCCTTCAGTCGAAGTGATAGGGTCTAGAGATGTGGAATCACCGCCGCGGCCATATACGAGTGTGTCTTTTTTCGTCGCACTGCCGGACTTTGAATCGCCATTGCTTGAAGTCTTACTCGATTGACTACCGCAGCCAACAAGGAACATGCTGATAGCCAGAATTGAAATCAAAAGCAATTTCATAGTTTTCTTCATGAGTTCTTTTTCCCCCATTTTCTATTATGATTTTTTTATCATAAACGCAGCAGTTTACTCGTTAAACAAGTGACATGCCACATAATGACCACTGAGATTACGCTCTTCTGGCCTGGTCGTTTTGCAAATATCCATACACTCGGAGCATCTTGTATGGAATGCGCACCCGGATGGCGGATTTGCCGGGCTTGGAAGTTCACCCTGGATTAAAATCGTTTCCCTCTTGATATCAGGATCAGGGATTGGTACCGCTGAAAGAAGCGCCTGAGTGTAAGGATGCTTTGGATTTTCATAAAGCTCTTCACTTTCAGCTAGTTCTATTAATCTTCCTAAATACATCACACCAACACGATCGCTGATATGACGGACAACACCTAAATCATGAGCAATGAATATGTAAGTTAGCTGAAACTCCTTTTGAATATCTTTCATTAGGTTGAGTACTTGAGCCTGGATGGACACATCCAGAGCTGATACGGGTTCATCGGCAATAATAAGTTTCGGCTTTGTCATCAAAGCTTTAGCAATCCCGATTCGCTGCCGCTGTCCACCGCTGAATTGGTGCGGATATCTCCTTGCATGGTAACTGCTTAAGCCTACCACCTCGAGCATCTCTCTTACTTGCTTCCTTCGTTCCTCTTTTGTTCCAATTCCATGCACGATAAGAGGTTCTTCAAGGATCTGTTCCACGGAATGCCGCGGGTTTAATGAAGCATAAGGATCTTGGAAGACCATTTGAATGTCTCTGCGTGTTCTCCTTAATTCAGATTTTGACATACTCGTAATCTCTTTATCTTCAAAAACAATTTTTCCTTCACTAGCTTCAATTAGCCGCATTAGAAGACGGCCGGTTGTAGACTTACCGCAACCACTTTCCCCGACGATTCCCAATGTCTCGCCTTTTTTAACGTAAAAAGAGACATCATCTACCGCTTTAACTTCTCCTTTTTTGCTGCCAAGCAAGCCCCCGGTAATCGGGAAATATTTTTTCAGGCCATTAACCTCAAGAAGTAACTCCGACATGTCCGTCACTCCCCTCTTTCACTGTATGTAAGAAACATCGAACAACATGTCCAAATTTTTCTGTTTGATATAAATCCGGGGAAGCTACATGACATTGACCAACAGACTCTGAACATCTTGCAGCAAATCTACACCCCTTATGAATGGTTCCAGGTGCCGGTACGCTTCCGGGAATACTATATAAACGGTCCTTTTTTCCTCTTAAATCCGGAACAGATTTCAACAGTCCCTTTGTATAAGGGTGCTGTGGATTTTTCAGAATAGTCTTAACGTCTCCCTGTTCGACAATTTGGCCGGAATACATCACAATAACCCGTTCACATATTTCTGCAACTACTCCTAAGTCGTGGGTGATTAAGATGATGGATGTGTCTGTTTTTTTATTCAGCTCCTTCATTAGTGCAAGGATTTGTGCCTGAATGGTCACATCAAGTGCTGTTGTGGGCTCGTCCGCAATTAGCACTTTAGGATTGCATGCCATTGCCATTGCAATCATAACTCGTTGCCTCATGCCGCCGGATAACTGATGCGGATACTCCCGGAGGATTCCATCCGCCCTTGGAATCCCCACCAATCTTAGCAATTCAATACTGCGGACCTTTACCTCCGCCTTAGACAGTTTGGTATGTAGAGAGATTGCTTCCTTTAGCTGGTTCCCTATCGTAAACAATGGATTCAATGATGTCATAGGCTCCTGAAAAATCATTGAAATCTGATTTCCGCGTATTTTTCTCCAATCCTTTTCGGACAATTTAGTTAAATCTTTTCCATCAAATAAGATTTCACCATTCTCGATTTTACCCGGCGGTGAAGGAATTAGACCCATTGAGGCTAAGGATGTCACACTTTTCCCGCTTCCTGATTCACCAACAATTCCTAATATTTCTCCTTCTTTTAATTCAAAGCTTATGCCATCAACTGCGGTGACAAATTTTTTTCTTGATTGAAACGATACTTTCAAATCATTAATTTGTAGAATAGGTTGATTACTCACATTTACACCTACCTATATTTCTATTATTATAAATCCAACCTTATAAAATATTATAATATAATAAATTTTAAGATTATTATGACACATTAAAATATTCAGTTTTGTCTCTTTTTGTCGAATTGGTAAAATTTTTTTATAAAAAAACCAATCTTATTTGCATTAACGCGTTAATTTGGCACAATTATTACAAATTTCTAACATAATTTTACTTTTTTACAGACCATAAAAATGAGCAGAAACACTGCGCTAAAAACGAGCAGAATGAAAAAGTTATTCTAATGTAAGAAAATAGACCCATTCATATGAGCCTATCGTTAAAAAATTTTTAATATGTTTAATGATTAAACCTTAACAAAAAAGAGCACTCCAATGAGTGCCCTAGCTAAGGTTTTCTTGTTGACTATTAAAATAATCCTCTACATTGATAAACTCAGGCGATGAATGTGTTGCCATTATGCCATGGTAACTAATATCCAAACCAACTTCCTCTTCTTCGTCAGTTGCCCGAATTGCTACCACTTTATTGATCAGTTTCAACCCAACCCATGTTGATAAAAATCCCCATGTACATAATACCACTAAACCTAATAATTGAATTCCCAGCAAATGAAAGCCCCCGCCTGTAAGGAGGCCGCCTTTTGTTGCGAAAATACCGACAGCTATTGTCCCCCATATTCCTGAAATAGCGTGTACAGGAAAGGCTCCAACCGGATCATCGATTTGTTTAGCTTCTAACCAATTCGTAGCAGCCATCATCAACAATCCGGAAACGATGCCAATAAAAATGGCCGATTGATCACTTACAAATGCACATCCTGCAGTAATCCCCACCAGGCCCGCAAGTGAACCGTTTATGACAGATGGAGCATCTGAACGTCCATATCGAAATAAGGTATAAATCAAGGTAGCAGCTCCACCGGCGGCAGCTGAAAGCATTGTTACGATAGCTATGTGACCAATCCGTACATCAGTTGCTGTTAAGGTACTCCCCGCATTGAAACCAAACCAGCCAAACCATAATAAAAAGGCCCCTACCGATGCTAACGGTAAATTACTTGGCAAGGCAATGGATGAGCTTTCCTTGGAGGTGAATTTTCCTTTTCTTGGTCCAATAAGGATGGCAGCTGCTAAAGCTGAAAAACCTCCCAAAGCGTGAATTACGGCAGAACCGGCGAAATCCTCCATCCCCAATTTACCTAACCAGCCTCCGCCCCATACCCAATGACCCGCGATAGGGTAGATGATCGCAGTCATCAAAATAATATGAAGTAGATAGGCACGGAAATTAATCCTTTCAGCCACTGCACCGGAAACAATCGAAATTACCGCTATAACAAAGGCAGCCTGGAATAACCAAAAAGTATCAGTAGAAACTGATAAATGTAAGTAGGAAAAATTGCCTTTTAACATAAATCCACTCTTACCAATTATTCCAAACAAGTCCGAACCATACATTAGAGCAAACCCAATCAAATAATAACAAAGTGTACCAATGGTGATATCAGCAAAGACTTTCATTATTATATTGACGCTATTTTTAGAGCGAACAAAGCCTGCCTCAAGTAGTGCAAATCCGCCCTCCATTAAAAGAATCATTGCTGCTGTAAGTACCACCCATATCGTATCCAGACCAGAATGTAAGGCTTCAATGGTCATATCCTGTATCCTCCCGATTCCTTCAATTGTTTTATTTCATCTATAATATCATGCGGTAAGATAATCTCTTCTTTTCCGGGTTCATTGTTTACCAATGCTATAAATCTATCTAACTCTGCAATTCTTCTTTTGATTTCTTCAATATTGCTTAATCGTTGTTTTACATTTACCAGATATTCTACAGCCTGATGATGACTTGGGGGACGTCCGGTAAAAAATTTTCTGAAGGTCGGTAATGATTGATACCAAACTTCATGCGTTCTTCTTTTTTCCTCATACTTTATAATTTTATCCTTAATGTGAACAATTTCGTTTTCCTTTTGAATCTTTATTTTTTGCAACATCTTTACTAAGTCTTCTGATGTAAAACTATATATTATACCATGATAAAATTCATCTACAACATCCATGTCATATCTCCTCACATCAAATGTTACTTTTCCTGATTATATGGAGAAATCCGAATTTAGTCAACTGATTTTTCAGAAATTTAATTAATACCGCTAGATGATGAAAGCTAAAATTACATGAAATTTATTATTCAAGGATGAACGTATTTCAAAAGGTTATCTAAAAAACAAAAAAGCACCCAATGGGTGCTCAGGCTGTCGAAAAACCCTCGGCAGCCAATTATTTTTTTCAATCACTTTAATAATTCACCGCGTTAACTTGTTATAATATTATTAGTATATCAGTTTCAACATGTCTGTTGATTGGCGCTCCAATGGGAGGAGCACAAGGAAAAGGTAAGGTTAAATCACTTATCTAAATCGGGAAAAATGCTTTATAAATTTAGAAAGGAAAAAATTGAGCGAAGCTTCGCAGACTCAAAAGAGCTGCACAGGCTTCGCTACTGCCGGTTACGGGGATTGAAGAATGCAAGTGAACAGGCTCTTCTAACCGCAGCCTGCCAAAATATAAAAAAGTTTGCAATACACTTAGCAAGGTTAGAAAAAGTGTGTTGCAATACTTTAGGTTGATTTGCCTCCCTGTTGATTGGAGCGGAGGGCACTCGACTCCTGCGGGATAGAGAGGTCACTGGAGACCCCGCAGGCGCCAAAAGCGCCGAGGAGGCTCCAGTACCTCCCCGCGGAAAGCGAGTGCCCGGAGCGGAAATCAACAGGCACATTAGCAGGGAGAATCAATAAATTTTGGTATTTAGATTCTGACAAAATAAAAAATTGCAGAGAAAAATACCCTTTCTCGACAATCTGAGCACCCAATGGGTGCTTAATTCCCGGTAACCAACTTACCTTAGCTTAAAAAGTTTTAAATTTATATAGAAGATAACTAAACACGAGCGTAAGGAGCGAAAAAAGGAGCGCAATGCTTGAAAACGCCAATACATATGCATTATATTCTCCTATTTTTACAATCATCCGATAACTATCCATATGAAGAAATCCTGCAACAATGTTAAACAAAACAAGCAGGCAAAATATCATCATTAGCCCTCTAACGGAACTTTGGATATCTGCTTTACTTAACGCAATATGAGAAGAAATACTGATTGCCAACACTAGAAAAATCCAAAACAACGGATTGATAAAATTATGGAGCGTAAAGAGACTTTTGCTTATCGCAATTACTGCTACTCCTATCGTCTTTAAAACATTAATATCCAGCTTTTCTAACGAAACATGCTGATGAATTTCAGCTCTAAAGGTCGAGTAAGATTGCGGTACAAACAAATACATTCCAACTATCAAAGAGCCGATACCGCTAAAAATTGGCCCTAACCCAATAAAAAAGTTACCTACCTGCTGATAAATACTATTCGGATTATATTGATGTTCCACAAACCCAAGCACGCCATCAGGACTTTTTAATTGCAGCAATTTCACCCTGGATACCCTGTGCCCCCATAAAAAGCATTGAATGAGATGTCCTATTTCATGAATGGGAGTCCCTATCCATGCCGTTATAAGCACCCCTTGTGGCCCAAAGGCCCGAACCAAAAACTTGTTTGAATGCTTTTCAAAAAATCCCAAAATAAAACCGATTGCGATCAAAACACCTAAGAGATAAATCAATTCTATAAAACTTAATAAGAGGGTACTAATAAAAGATAATAAGATATTCATCTCTATTCCAGTTTCCTTTCACTAAATTTCTTTCTTTATCAACATCTACACTTTTTTATATTTTAAACGTTTTGGCTCAAATACTGCATATTTTGGGATTATAGCCAACAATCTTTTCACAGAAATGACTCGAAACGGTCGTTCACGGCTATCAATGTTATGATAAACTAATAGAAATTTAATTGTCATAAATGGGGGGGAACTACTATTAATCTAAAAGAAAAGGTAAAGAACCTCCCGTCCTTACCCGGTGTTTATCTTATGAAGGATTCCCGTGATGGAATCCTCTACGTTGGAAAAGCCAAAAATTTAAAGAAAAGAGTTCAAACGTACTTCGGGAACTCAAAGGCCCATTCCGAAAAGATTAAACGGCTAGTTAAAAATATAAAGAATTTCGAATTTATCCTAACAGATACAGAATTTGAAGCATTTATGCTGGAATGTTCATTAATAAAGAGGTTAAAGCCTATTTATAATAAAAAGATGAAGAGCCCGCAATCCTATACTTATATCGTGATACGGATGACTGAAGAGTGCCATTGGATTGAAATGGCCGGTACCCCCGATGTAAATGATGGCAATCTTTATTTCGGTCCATATCCTAACAAAAACACGGTGGAAAAATCAATCCAGGGGATAAAAATATGCTTTAAAATTAACTGCAGCAACCCTGCTAAAAAGAATACGGCTTGCTTGAATCATTCCTTAGGCTTGTGTATTGGAATGTGTAAAGGGGGTTCTACGGTTGTACAGTACAATAGCATCATTAAAAATATCATAGGACCGCTTAATCGTACTGATATGAGCATTCTGGACGAAATGAACCAAAAAATGCTAAATACCTCAGCGAAATTTGATTTTGAAACGGCTGCAAAGTATAGAGATTATATTGATGCAATCAGTACCCTTATTAAAAAAGAAAAAGTGATTGAATTCACAGAAGAGAATAAAAACATCGTAATCATTGAATCATTAAATGACGACACTATTAAGCTCTTTCTTATTAAAGGGAATAAAATCCTTTTTAGCGAAAAATATTTACTAAACGATTTAAAACAACTTTGTGCATTGATGAAGACTGCTATTTTAAATTTTTTTAAAACTGAGGTGCGTAACCTTTCCGAAAGAGTCGGTAAGGATGATATTGATGAGGCTCAGATTATTTTCAGCTATTTGACAGGAAGCACCTGCAAGTACGCTATTATTCCTGAAACATGGCTTGACCCGGAGATGGGTACGAACATTGATGAATCGATTAATAAATTACTAAAGGAAGTGGCTTCAAGTAACCACGAGACTCATACAACGGATCCCCACCTATAAATTAAAAATCTTTCATTAGGATTATGTTCACCAAAGTACGGGAGAATGATTTCCTTTTTCAATTCAAAGGAAGTATGGTTTTCTAAAAAATAGACATAATCGTTTGCCGGATAATATAAAACCAGCTCTATTGCCCGTTCAGATTTTTCCACTGAAACTAAAATATTTTTAATGATTTTCATAAAAATTTGGACGGTAAATGGATTAAAAAAATAAAATCGATTATCTAATGAATCAATCTGATACTCTTCCGCTAAGCAACACTGGAATTGAATTCTATCTTCACAATTTTTCTTTTTCTTTACATAATTCTTTTGATTTTCAATAGCTGCTTGATAAAACACCTCATTCATTTCTACCCCTACGACAGACGCACCAAAAAAGTAATGGATATAAAAGTTTAATCTTCCTTTCCCGCATCCAAAGTCAATAATACGATCACTGCTTTTCAATTCATATTGATTAAATAACGTATCAAGTGCACTATATGGCGTTGGTTCATAACGATGATAATGCAAGGACTTGTTGAATCCTTTTTGATCTCCGACTGTTTTTATATTCAGCAAGGCATCATAGTACTGTTCATTCATTGGTTAACTCCTATTAAAAAGAATTTTTGATTTTAACATCTATAATATAGATTTTTTCACCTGTATTGAAGTAACTATAGTTATTTTTATACTTTATAAAATCGTTGGTTTTGAGCGTGTTTCCTTTTATGACAATATTGAAAACAGAAGAAATAAACTTTTTTGTTAATGCCTATCTTCCCTCTGGATGTTATGGAATAAACCTGTTATTGTAGGCTCGAGGTACTATTTTGATTACAAAAATCGACAAGTTGAAACGGAGGGACAATGCCTCTATTTAAACCAAAATAATTAGAAAAATTGACCGATTTTCTTCCAACAGTTCGTTGGATTAATCATTTTAAAGGAGTGTCATTGTGAGTTTTTTTACGCGATTTTCATTAAAAAATATAGGATTAATTTTTATTATCATTGCCCTTATATTTGGCGGGGGAATCTATGCGACATCCTCGATGAAGATGGAGCAATATCCGAATGTCGATGTCCCTTATTTATCCCTAAATGTCGTTTATCCCGGCGCTACACCATCCCAAGTTTCAGAAGATGTCGGAAAGCCGATTGAGGATGAATTTTCAAAGTTATCAAACTTAAACAACCTATATGTGATTTCTTCTGCCAATAACGCCAATGTCATGTTGGAATTTTCCATGACAGCAGATATGGACAAAGCAGAATCTGACGTAACCGAAGCCTTAGCAAAGGTGAAATTACCGGATACTGCAAAAGCAGCAGCTATTCAAAAAATGGGTCCTACCTCTCAACCCATTTACCTCTTTGCTGTAAAAGGCAATGGCGATGCACCTGACAAAGTACAATCATTCATTGAAGACAAAATGAAACCAAAATTAGCTACCATTCCGGATATCGCTGATGTAACCATCTATGGAACAACGGACAAACAGGTTACCATTAAAATTGATCCCGATAAACTGAAGCAAAATAATTTAACACTTGATAAAGTGAACCAAGCTATTCAGGCAAGTAATCTATCAGCACCGACCGGACAAGTTACAATTGATGATAAAGTAATGGCGGTCCAAGTTGGGAAACAGCTTACCTCTTTGGACGAAATTAAAAATATTTCGATTATGAATATCCAACAAAATAACAAAGGGATGACGGATGCCCTTTCATCGTTTAGCAACGGATTTAAACAAATTGGCGGCACCATTGGTACTCTAGGAAAATCTGTCGGAATGACTTCCAAGCAATCAGAGCTACTGCAACAGGAAATTCTTGTTACAACAGGTATCAGCCAGCTTGCAGGACAATTACAAACCGACCAATTGAAACTGCAAGCGTTGATGAGCAATACTTCAGCCTCCCAAGCACCCGGTGGACAAGGAGCAGGGAAGGTTACCGGACAAGGCGGTTCCACACAAGGAATTGCTCAAGAAGTACAAGCATTAAAATTGAAAATACAGGCAGAGCAGAACAAACTTACTGAGCTTCAAGGTGCATTGAAGAAATTACAGGCCGGAATCGATAGTATTAGCAAAAATAATGCACAAAACCTTTCTTCAATGTCCAAAGGAAGTAATTCAGGTGCAATTAATTCGGCTCCATCCACAAGCACAAGTCCGGCAGTAACCATTAACACCGTAAAGCTTAGCGATATTGCTACGATAACATATGAAGCAGGTGAACAGGCGAATATTACGAGGTTAAACGGAAAACCGGCAACCGTCGTCGCTATTCAGCCAAACCTCGGCTCCAACACTGTAGAGATTGTAAAAAATGTAAGAGAAAAATTAAAAGAAGTTACTTTGCCAAAAGGGTATGAGATTTCCACCCTTCGCGATGAATCAGTTACCATTAACAATTCAGTTCAATCCATGCTGCGTGAAGCAATGTTTGGTGCGCTATTAGCAGCTGTCGTCACACTATTTTTTTTGAGAAATTTACGTACGACCATTATCGCGCTGCTTTCCATTCCGTTATCTATTTTTGTCACGATGTTCTTTATGAAGCAAATGGATTATTCTCTTAATATGATGACACTTGCGGGAATAGCTGTAGCAGTTGGACGTGTCGTCGATGATAGTATTGTTGTGATTGAAAACCTATACCGCCGGATTCTTACTTCCAGGAAAGAGGAGCGAAATGCCGGATTTGTATTAAGTGCGACAAAAGAAGTATCATCGGCTATTACTTCTTCAACCATAACAACCATCGGAGTATTTATCCCTTTGGCGTTTGTCCCTGGGATTGTTGGAAAGTTTTTTGCTCCATTTGCCTGGAGCGTGGTCATTTCAATTGCTTTCTCACTTGTAATTGCTGTAACAGTTATTCCGGTTTTATCGAAACTGTTCCTTTTAAATTTGAAACCTGTGGAACACCATGAAACAATCATCCAAAAAATTTACAAAAAGGTACTGGAATGGTCCTTACATCATAAAACGATTGTTATCGGTTTCAGTGTTTTGTTATTACTTACATCCATTCTTGGTGTAAAAAAAGTTCCGATAAACTTTTTCCCGCAAGAGAAATCCAGTTTTTATAATGTCTCCACGGACATGCCAGTTGGTACTTCCTTAGACAAAGCAAATTCTGTAGCTGCTCAAGTGGAAAAAGTCCTTGCGGATACTAAGGAAGTTGCAAATTACCAAACAACTGTCACTGCAGGACATTCTGCCATTCAGGTTACATTAAAAGAAACCGCCGATACAAAGAAGTTTGAGGATACTGTTCGTAAAAGGACAGATCATTTTGGCAAGGATTTTATTACTACTCTTAAAGCAACAGGCAACACACCGGGCGGCGGCGGTCTCTCGATGATTATAACGGGTTCGGATGTGAACTCCATAAATAAAGCAGCTGCTAAATATGAAGAAGCAATCAAAAATATTCCGGGTTTAGCCGAAGTAACCTCTAATGTGAAGGCAGTCCGGCCGCAAGTATCAATAACAGTGGACAATGACAAAGCTGTACAAAATGGGATTTATCAAGGTATGATCGCCGGTACTGTTCGCAATATGATCAGCGGTTCCACCGTTTCGAAGGTAGTTCTGAACAATAAAACAACAGATGTGAACGTACAGCTTGACGCAGGAAAACTGGATTCATTGCAAAAAATGGCCGATCAAAAAATAACCAATTCCCTTGGAGAGGATGTTTCATTAAAGGATATCGCGACAGTAAAAGAAACAACAGGACCAACCTCCATCCAACGCTTGAATAAAATGGAGTATGTATCGATTAACGGGAAATTCACATCAAACAATAGTGCTCAAATCCAGAAACTGATTAAACAAAAGGTATCCACAGTAAAAGTGCCTAAAGGGGTAAGCTATTATTTTGAAGGTGAAGCAAAATCAATCAGCGAAGGCTTCACAAACATGTTTTTGGCTATTGGTGTAAGTATCATCCTCGTCTATTTAGTCATGATTGTGACATTTAGTGAGATGCTGGCCCCATTTGCCATTCTCTTCTCCTTACCATTTGTCTTTGTCGGAGTCATTTTCGGGTTATTGCTAACACGCGAATCTCTCGGCATGCCTGCATTAGTAGGGATTCTGATGTTAATAGGTATTGTTGTAACCAACGCCATTGTTCTTGTAGATAAGGTTAAACAAAATGAGACAGCCGGGATGAATACCTTTGATGCACTTATTGAAGCAGGTACAATCCGGATTCGTCCAATTTTAATGACGGCCGTTGCCACGGTTGGTGCACTTATTCCGTTGGCTCTTTCGACGGAAGGCGGGCTTATCTCACGTTCCTTAGCGATCGTGGTTATATCCGGTTTAACAACATCTACTCTATTAACACTTGTGATTGTGCCGGTTGTATATTCTATTTTAGATAAAATTAGAAGCAAACTTTTTAAAAGAAAAGCGGTAGTAGAGGGTTAATAAAGAAAACTCGCCGATTGGCGAGCCCCTAAGGGCGAAGACAGAGACGTAGTTGCACTTATGCAAAATAGAAAAGTATAAACTTGTGAAAGTTTATACTTTCCTATTAGCCAAAAAAGGAGGTTATCGGTATTATTTGCCGATGACCTCCTTTTTCATTTTTAATGCCGAATTCTATAAACCTTATAAACACCGCTAGTTACCGAGACTTTTATGAATTCTTCGATATTTTCTTTCCAGGATACGTTCTGATCTCCATTTTTAAAGATTGCTACACCATCATTTACTTTAATCCACTTTTTCGAATCTTCATCCTGGAAATACCCTGTAATAGAAGTCGATAATGGGTGGAAAGCTTTCTTAATCGAATGTATCGTTCCGTAGTATATGTAGCTCTCGCCATACTGATCATGAATCCAATCGTCATGTGTGTTTAAGAGCCAAAGTCTTCCTTTATTAATATTTCCGACTAATTTTGCTTTTTTTTGATAGGTATATTTCATAAAAATATATCCCCTTAATCATATTGCACTATGAAATATTTAATAAAACTTAAACCAGTTCTAAGCTTTCTTTTAATACAGGAAGGGCATCTACAACATGTCGTTGGATCGCGAGTTCCTCAGGTGAAAAGCCTAAAGCAAGCCCGATCAGCTGTGGTAAATGAAGGATTGGCATCGTAATATCCTCTTTAAAGTTCTTTTGAGCGTCCGGCTGATAAGCATCAAGCTGCATTTGACATAAAGGACATGGGGTTACAATACAATCTGCACCTGAATATTTCGGTGACAAACAGTTTTTTCCGGTAAGATCCATCACTTCTTTTTCAGCCGGAAAAACAGCGTGGAATCCACAGCAGGCCAGCCGTTGATCAAAGTCGACACTTTCAGCTCCCAATACCTCTGCCACCATCTCCATTGATTGTGGGTTCATATGGTTTTCAAACCCCATAATATCAGGGGGCATTACAATATGACAGCCATAAAAATTTGCTACTTTTAGTCCTGTTAGAGGCCTTTTTACCTTTTTCCTTAGATTCTCTAATCCATAGTCCTGAATTAACGCCCATAAAAAGTGCGTTATTTCTAGTGTTCCCTTATACTCAAGCCCGGCATTTTTTAATCCTTCATTCACTTTTGATTTAAGTTTTTCGTTTTTATCCATTTTAAGTTTTGCAGTACGTAACATTAACGTACAAGTATTGCAAACTGTTAATAATTTTAAAGTACCCATTTCTTCAGCTAAAGCAATATTTCTGGCATTAATCGAGGTTGCTAAAAAGGTATCTACGTCCTGAATATGACTTGCACCGCAACAGGTCCAGCCCTTTAGTTCAATTAATTCAATTCCCAGAGCAGATGCTACTTTTTGTGTAGAGATCATGAGTTCTTCAGCTGCAGATTCTAATGTACACCCCGGAAAAAATGCATATCTCATGATTCGCTAACCTCCTCGGCAAATTTATAAATTTCTCTGACACCTTTGATCCCTTCAACAGCTTTTGGCATGTGTAAAGGGTTAATTTTTCCTTTTTTGATCATTCTTAGCGCAAAAGGAATGCGTGACATTGTGTTAATAACTCCCTCTGTTTTCACAGGAAGCATGACCTCATTAAGCCGGCCTTTATTTTTCACATCATCATGGAAGGCGTATGCGTGTTTAGCTCCCTTATTATTAACTTCACCCATTTTTATTGATTCCTGTCTTAAGTATGCAATTTGGTCTGTCAATGGAATACCTTTAGGGCATTTTGATACACATTGCATACAATGGAGGCATTTCCATAATTCATTTTCAAATACAGGGTTTATATGCTCTTCCGGAAAGGCATCCCTGGAATCAACGGCAAAACGATAGGCTCTGTTTAAAATAAATGGGTCTAAATAGGTTCCATCATTCACTGCAAGCTGATTACATTCGGATGTACAAACACCGCAAAGGATACAATCTGTCGGTGCAGCAATTTCATGATAATCGGATTCATCCTGAATAAAACCAGTTTCTTTGCTTCCTTCATTTGATGGCAGTAACCATGGTTTGACCTGTTCCATTTTTTCCAACTTCGGTTCCCACGCAACCACCAGGTCCTTGATTACTTCAAAATTATTTAAAGGTTCAAATGTCAACCTGTTAGTATTAAATGTTTCTAATACTTCATCCAAAGAGGTCTTACATGCAAGAAATGCATTGTCGTTTACCCTGACTGCACAGCTTCCGCAAATAGCATGTCTGCATGCTGATGTAAAATTCAAGGTTGGATCTTGCTGCTCACGAATGGAGGTTAATGCCCACAGGATGGTTTTTCCTTTTTCATATGGAAGTTCAAAGGTTTGAAACCATTCATTATTTCCATCAAATCTTTTAATCTTAAAATATAATGTTGTATACATTAGTATTTACGCTCCTCCGGTTGATATTTCGTGATTTTGACCGGGATGTAATCTAATCGATACTGGTCGCCCTCTTTATGAATCAACGTATGTTTAAGGAATTCTGCATCATTACGTTCTGTATAATCCGCTCGGGAATGGGAGCCCCTGCTTTCTTTACGTGCGATGGCTCCTAACGTGACTGCTTTTGCAAGTTTCAATATATTACCGATCTCAACATAATTGATAAAAGCCATATTATACGTTTTAGAAGGATCACCTGCATAGGCATCTTTATACTCTTCTAATAAATGTTCAACGATGTTTAAAGCTTTTTCCATATCTTTTTCGGTACGAAAAATACCGACATTGTACCACATGGCTTCTGCTAATCGATCACGAATGCTAAACATGCTGATTCCTGTCTTTTTATTTCGGATTGTTTCAAACTTTTTTCTCCATTTATCGGTTTCAGATTCCAATTTGTTTGTTCCTGAGAAAGAACGTTTCCGGGCTGTTTCTTTTGCACCCAATCCTGCATATTTACCGAATAGAACTACATCTGCAACGGAATTTCCGCCAAGACGGTTGGCACCATGGATCGAAACGCTTGAACATTCACCGGCAGCATGGATACCCTCTATAGGTGTACTGCAAGTTCTATAGTCACTAACATGTATACCACCCATCATGTAATGGCAGCTCGGCCTAATCGGTACGGGTTCTTTTATAAGGTCTACACCTTCAAATTCCAGTGCCAGCTCTCGAACTTGAGGAAGACGTTCCATTATTTTTTTCTCGCCCAAATGACGTAAATCCATCAGAACGTATGAACCCATTCCTTCACCAAATCCCCGGCCTTCCTTAATTTCTGTTTCAATAGATCTTGAAACAAGGTCTCGGGGACCAAGCTCCATTTTTTCCGGAGCGTATCTTGCCATAAATCTTTCTCCATCTTTATTGATTAAATACCCGCCTTCACCACGGCAAGCCTCTGATAAAAGAACACCGGTAGATGCAAGTCCCGTCGGATGGAATTGGACAAACTCAGGATCCTTTAATGGTATCCCCGCTTCGAAACACACAGCTGTACCGTCACCTGTCATATTAATGGCGTTGGTCGTTCTACTCCAATAAATGCGGCCGAACCCCCCTGTTGCAATGACAACTGCCTTTGCCTGAATCGGATGAATTTCTCCGCTGCGAATAGCCATTGCAACTAAGCCCTGAAACTTTCCCTCCTCCACTGCAAGGGACAATAGGTGCCAATCATCGAAAAACTTTACCTTATTTTTCAGGCACTGCTCGTACAATGCATGAAGGATAACGTGACCTGTTTTATCAGCTGAATAACACGTTCTCGGACTGGAAGCACCGCCAAATGGTCTTTGGGCTATCCGTCCATTTTCATCCCGGGAGAATGGGACCCCGTAAAAATCCAATTCTGAAATTACTTTTGGCATATTAGAAGTGAAAAACTCCACCGCATCCTGGTCTGCCAAAAAATCGCTTCCTTTAACCGTATCGCGAAAATGCTTTTCAGTTGAATCGGTTGAATCCCGATAAGCCATTGCAGCATTTATTCCGCCCTGAGCCGCACCTGTATGGGAACGGGTAGGGAATATTTTTGATAGGCAAGCAACACGCAAGTTTTTATCTTCGCTAGCTGAAAGTGCAGCCATCATTCCTGCACCGCCGGCACCTACTACTACAACATCATAAGTTAGCATGGAAATTTCCACCTCAATATTCTGTTAGTCTTCCATTCTGTATTTTTTTACACCAATTTCATAGAGATCATTGCCTTCACAATCAACAGCAACAATACACGGATAATTTTCCACTTCCATCCTGCGAATGGCCTCCGGGCCTAAGTCCGGGAATGCAACGATCTCAACTTTTTTAATTGTATCGGCAATTAATGCTGCTGCTCCGCCAATTGCGGCAAAATAAACAGCTCCATGTTTTTTCATTGATTCGATAACTTCCTTGCTGCGCGGGCCTTTCCCAATCATGCCGCGAAGCCCCTGTTCCATCATTGCAGGCGAATAAGCATCCATTCGGCCGCTTGTGGTTGGTCCGCAAGAACCGATCGCTTTTCCCGGTTTAGCCGGAGTCGGTCCAGCATAGTAAATGATTTGGTCCTTTACTTCTACCGGCAAAGGCCTATTATCGTTTAATGCTTCTACCATATTTTTATGGGCTGCATCCCTCGCTGAATAAATGACTCCAGTAATGCTAACCTGGTCACCGGCTTTTAGATCTTTAACTTGTTCATAGGTCAGTGGTGTAGTAAGTGTTTTGATTGTTGTCATTTCATTCGCCCCTTTATAACGTTGCCTCTGTATGTCTTGCTGCATGGCAATTTAATGTCACACAGACAGGCATCATGGCGATATGGGTAGGATAGGTTTCGATATGGACAGCAAGCGCTGTTACTTTTCCCCCAAAGCCTTGCGGGCCGATTCCTAATTTATTAATCCGTTCAAGCAGTTCTTTTTCTACCTCCGCATAAGCCGGGTTTGGGTTTGGTACTCCTGCTTTCCTTGCTAATGCTTTTTTTGCAAGCAGGGTGCACTTATCCATCGTCCCGCCGATTCCTACACCTACTATTACCGGAGGGCAAGGGTTACCGCCTGCCTGTGTAATCGAATTAACAATGAAATCTTTTACCCCCTCAATACCTTCAGCGGGTTTACACATTTTTACAGTTCCCATATTTTCACTGCCTGCACCTTTTGGTAAAACTTGTATGTTAAGTTTATCGCCAGGAACTATTTCCATATGAATAACGGCAGGAGTGTTATCACCTGTATTTCTTCTATCTAAGACGGGATCCGAAACTACTGATTTTCTTAAGTAGCCTTCTTCATACCCTTGGCGTACGCCCTCGTTGATTGCCTCCGTTAAATCACCGTCCGTAATCCGCAGTTCCTGACCAATTTCTACAAAAATCACCGTCATCCCGGTATCCTGGCAAATCGGGGCATATTCAGCCCTTGCCAGTTTCACATTTTTCAAGATTTTCTCCAAGCTATAAATTCCAAATTGGGATTCTTCCTGTTCCAATCCTGCTGCAATAAGGTTTTCTACATCCTCCGGTAAATCACAAGCAGCCTTTATACTAAGATTTTTAACTGTCTCAGTAATTAATTTCGCAGAAACTTCACGCATTATTTAACTCCTCCAATAGATAGCAATTTTCTGCTATCTTCTTCCGCTACGATCGTTAGTTGAATCCCGCCGCATTTTGAACAAACTAGAAAAGGAATGACTAAATCATATCCATCATCATGACCATGAAATAGCTCCACCCGATGTTCTGTTTTTAAAGCAGCATAGCAACAGTTGGATTTCATAAACTGCCCCCCATATCAACTTATTGGATTAATTTTTACCAAAGCCCTAGTAATTTCCACCACAGGCCTCCGATGCCTATCCACACGACAATATGAATGATCGAAATAAGGAAACCTAATGACCACCATTTGTTTTGAGTAACATAACCGCTGCCAAAGAAAACCGGTGCCGGTCCACAGCCGTAATGTGTCATACATCCGAATAAATTACTAAAGAAAGCAAGTATTAATGCCGCCACTAAAGGCGGTGCTCCTGCTGCAATAATGACTGTCAGGAACGCTGCATACATGGCACTGACATGGGCTGTATTACTTGCGAAGAAATAATGGGAATAGAAGTATACGATTGATAGAATGACCAGTGCCCAAACCCATGGCATTCCACTTACAGCGCCTTTCATAGTACTGCTAAACCATGGAATCATACCCAGTTGATTCAAGAACGTAGCCATCATGACTAAAACCGAAAACCAGATTAATGTATCCCAGGCTCCTTCTTCTTTCTTAATATCTGACCATGATAAAACTTGTGTTAGCAGAAGCATTCCTAACCCAATAAAAGCAGTAGTTGTGGCATTTACGTTTAAGCTTGTTCCAAAAATCCATAACGATAAAATTAGAAGGAATACACCAATCATGTACCATTCTTCTTTTTTAAGAGGTCCCATTTCTTTCAACTTTTGAGCTGCCATTTCAGTAGCAGCAGGTGTTTCCTTTATCTCAGGCGGGTACAATTTATAAATAACATAAGGAATCAAAATTAAACTTATTAGTCCTGGTACGATTGCAGCTGTTGCCCACCCCATCCAAGAAATCGATTTTCCTGTTAGGTCCTTTGTAATTTGGGCGGCTAATGGGTTGGCAGCCATAGCCGTTAAAAACATAGCAGATGTGATCATGTCTCCCTGAAAAGAAACTTTTGTTAAAAATGCTCCAATTTTTCTTTCGGTTCCATCCCCTACACGTGATCCGTATGATTCTGAAAGGGAACGGATAATAGGAAGAAGGATTCCACCCGCTCTAGCCGTATTTGATGGCATTGCAGGTGATAATATAAGGTCACTGGCAATAAGGGAATAGGATAAACCAAGGGTTTTTTTACCGAATTTCTTTACAAATACATAGGCTACACGTGAACCCAGTCCCGTTTTAATAAATCCTCTTGAAATAAAAAATGCAATGACAATCAGCCAGATTGTTGAGTTTTGAAAACCGCTCAAGGACTGTTCGATTGTCAGCGTTTGAGTAATTACTGTAGCTGTTAACGATAAAATTGCTACACTGCCCATTGGCAGTGGTTTGCTTATTAAACCAATAATGGTTGCCACAAAAATGGCAAATAAATGCCATGCCTGGGGTTTCAAACCTATCGGCGGTCCGATCATCCAGATTGCAATTCCTACAGCAAGTGTAATCAATAAAGGAATTAGTTTTACCTCACTCGTTTTCTTTGGATTATTAACCATTGGATTGGTCGGATTTTGTCTTAGCTTTTTAGCTGGAACAGACATTTTTTCACTCCCTTTAATTTTTTTAGTAAAGTTCACAAAACGTACACATTTGTGAAACATTTCACATACTATTGTTTTAAAATAGCCGCTAATTTAATTAGAAGCTTTAAAACAACTCATTCCATTTTTAAACGACCTTTGCAGATAAAAATAATTTTTAACCCCCCCATTAATTGGATTTAATTACAACAATAAAATCATATTTACTCTACAATCAAATCTTACTGAAATGGCTGAGCAGTTAATAGTTAATGAAAATTTATAAAGAGTTTTGTAATTAAGGAAAGTAAGAAAAAGCGTAAAAAAAAGAGGATTGAGATCGCTCTCTACCCTCTTGATTGTTATTCTATGGACTATTAATATAGTTATTTATTAACGTGTAATCTATATTATTAATGCGATGCATATAAACAGGCCGTCCTATAGCTCCATATACGACCTCTGTTTCCAAAATATTTATTTCCGTTAAAAAAAACAGGTATTTCCGCATTGAAACTCTCGATATACCTACAAGCTGAGCTAGTTCATCTGTTGAAAAAAAATCATTCTGCTTTTCAATAATTTTTTCCCAAACCTTTACTAAGGTACTTTTCGTTAACCCTTTAGGAAGCTCAAAACCTGACACGATTTGCTGGTCTTTATGATGGAGAATATTATCCAGGTCGTTTTGATTCAGCTTTTCCTGATTATTGATTAAGGTTTGTTCCTCTTGATAAGAGGTAAGGGCAGCTTTAAATCGGCCAAATTCAAATGGTTTTATCAAATAATCTACAGCGCCGAACCTTAATCCGTTTTTTATACTTTGTTTATCACATGCCGCTGTTATGATGATGACATCAATCCCTTTTCCTAAACCTCTTATTTTTGACAGCAAACTCCAGCCATTTTCACCGGGCATATAAATATCTAATAGTATAAGATCAATCTCCTCATTTTCGATGATCGGAAGAGCTTCATCGAACGAGGAAGCAATTCCTACCAATTCATATCCGTTTATTTTTTCAAGATATCTTCGGTTAAATTCTGCAACCATTGGATCATCTTCAACTATGAACGTCTTAATCATGGTTCTCCACTCCTACTACTCATCTGAAATAATAACATTAAACCTGGTCCCGCTTCCTTCATTTGAAAATATTTTAATCGTGCCGTTTAATTTTTTTACACTCTGTTCTACAAGATATAAACCGAATCCCCTATCTTCTCCTTTAGTAGAGAATCCCTTCTTAAACGCACTGTTTATGATGGATTGGCTCATTCCTTTTCCTGTATCCGAAACAGTAATAGATAACTTATCATGGCAGAAAGGGATAATTTCAACTTCAATAGCTTTTTCCTTACATCCCTTAACCGCATCCAAGGAATTATCAATTAAATTACCTAATATCGTAACAATATCCTGAACAACATCCTGATTTTTTGATTTAGGGAGATAACATTCATCAGAAAAAGAAAGACTTGCTCCATTTTCCCGGGCAAAGCTAACTTTACCTAAGATAAAACCGGCTACAACCGGGTCCTTAAAACGCGCTGTAATAAATCCGACTTCTGTTTGAAATTTGTACGAAATCCCCTTTACAAAATCCAATAATTCATCATAGACTTCCATTTGAACCATGCCGAGAATAACATGCAGTTTATTCATAAATTCATGAGTCTGGGCCCTTAATGCCTCTGCATATGACCTGACACCGGTAAGTTGTTCCGCCATCTGTTTAATTTCTGTTTTATCTCTGAATGTGGCTACTGCACCAACGATTTCTTGGTTCACCCAGATTGGAACAATATTTGCTACAATATTGAGACCATTGAGGAAATATTCTTGATCAACCGCTTTAGAGCCTGTTTTCATAACTTCAGAGATATGAAATTTAGGAATAAGATCTTCCACTTTTCTACCAATCGGATTATGAGTGATCCCTATTTTATTAAATAATCTGGCAGCTTCCTGATTCGTCAGAGTAATTTTAGAGTCACTATCAACGGCTAAAACACCTTCCCGGGCATGTTCCAGCATGGCACTTCTTTGTTCCAATAAATTCGCAATCTCATCAGGTTCCATCCCAAACATGATTTTTTTTACCTTTTTCGCTAAAAGGATTGCTCCAATTAAACCTATTATTATTCCAAATAGAAGACTGATATAAATAATGGATGTACTTTGTTCAACTTTTCGATCCACCTCGTTGAGCAAAACGCCGACTAAAATGGCTCCAATCTGTTTACCGTCATTATCATAGACTGGCGTAAAATACCTTAAAGACATTCCAAGAGTTCCTTTGGCTATAGAGGTATACTCGTGTCCCTTGAAAACCATGCCGGCATCTCCTCCGGCATATTTTTCGCCAATTTTATCTGCATTTGGATGGGATTTTCTAATTCCATGCATGTCTAAAACGACAATGAAATCAACATTCGTTACTTTTCGCATTTTTTCAGCATATTGTTGGATAACCCTTTGATTGGCTTCGTCATTTTTACTAAGGCCATTAATAAATACCGGAGAAATAGCGGCGGCCTCGGAAACATCTCTTGCTTTTTCTCTTATGTGATCAATTGTCATTTGTTCTACATTGTGTTTAATAAAGTAATTAGTAACTAATAAACAAACTATGCTGACTCCACAGACCAACAATATTATTGTCGTTTGCAAACGAAGTTTGATTTTGGTTTTTGCCATTCGTCCCTCTCCAATCACAGATTAAAACATTATTAACCTATTTCTCACTTCTTTATATTGTAATGCTGAATAAGGACAGAAACTGTTTCAATATTGTGAAGGAAAGTTTAAAGTAAAAAACCAAAAAAATATAAATAGCAGAAACCTATTTGATTTCTGCTTTTCATACAATCTCAAATTCAAAAGTCCTATTAATGTTTCTGACTAACGTTTCGGAAAGAAGCGATGATGAGCAGTATAACAGGAAGGATAATCTGAAAAGGCCAATGTAAATATAATGGAACTACTAGCTCTCCCTCTTTAATATGTTCCGAATAATCGGAAGCTATTGTAATGGAAGCAAATAAGATGATAAACCCAATTGGAAAACCAAGCTTCCGATGGTTTTTTATTTTGAAAATATCAGCGGTTCCCATCAATGAAACATAATAATAGAGAGAGATTTTAAAAAATCCACCAATCATTAAATAAAGCATAAATAGTACATCCAGGCGCTCGATAAAATAGTGCATTTGGATTTTGCCTATCGTGCTAAACAGAGGAAAAACGGATCGACTAAAAAGAGGCTCTCCTAAAACAGCAATATTCACCACAGTAGTAATAATGATATTTATCCCGCTTAATAGCATCCCGCCGATACAGATTTTTTTCGCTTTTTTTTGATCGTTTAAATACGGAAGCAGCATCGTAAACACAATCATCTCCCCAAACGGGAAATTAAGTGTTTGACTTATTGTCATTGTTAGCACAGGCCTCAACCCATTTTCGAGAATAGGTTTAAGATTTTCTAAATGGATTAACCCCGAGAACATTATCAACAGAATACCTAATATGGCCATGATATAAATAACAGCAAAATAAAATTCGCCCACTCTGGCAATTACTTCAATCCCCTTATGAATCCCATATAATATTGTAAGTATCATCAATGTATTAATTACATATAATGGTGTATTTGTATAAATCGTTGTTACCAATAGCTCTCCGAAATCACGCAATACCCTTGATGCCTGATAAAGAAAATAGACAGTATATAGCAATCCAAGCAAGGTCCCGATCCATTTTCCTGTAATTTTTTGAACATAACTTGTAAGGGGAATTTCAGGGTATAATTTAAACAGATGGTAGTATACAAGAAAGAGCAGTAGTCCGCCCACTAAACCGAGCAAAATTGCAATCCAAGCGTCCTGTTTCGCTCCCAATCCAATACCAAAAAGAATCGCACTGCCCATTTCAAACAATACGATCAGGACAAATAGCTGGGTTGCATTTATCTTGGCCTCTTCCATATACTAGATGTCCTCCTTCTGTCCGGTAAGGTATTCGTATTAGTCCAAAGATATTAAGTAAGAATTTCTAACACTCTTCCACAGTTGCAATGTAAGGTAAATTTCTGTACATTTGCGCGTAGTCAATGCCATAGCCCACAATAAATTCATCAGGAATTACAAATCCGACGTAATCAACAGGCAATTCTACTCTCCTTCTTTCAGGCTTATCTAAAAGCGTGCAGATTTTAATTTGTTTCGGTTTATGAGTTTTCAAATGGTCCCGCAAAAAATTTAATGTAAGTCCGCTGTCGATAATATCCTCAACCACTACTACATTCTGATTCGTAATATTTGCATCCAGATCCTTCAAAAGTCTTACTTTTCCCGTCGTTTCGGTATCATTACCGTAGCTGGATACAGAAATGAAATCGACTTTTATATCTCCCTTGATCTCACGAATCAGATCGGCGGCAAATACAAATGATCCTTTAAGAACAATAATCAAAATGATTGTTTCATTGTTAAAATCATTTTCAATTTCCTCAGCTATTTTCTTCACTCTTTGTTTAATATCCGTTTCTGTAATCATCACATTTTTAATTTTGTATGCCACGATTCATACCTTCCTTCTATTATCTTTAGAAACTTAATTCCTGCGGCGATGTTAGGTAAGTATCCACTAAAAAAGGAGGTTCTCTTCCTCCCTTAAAAACCATAATTTTTCTATTTATAATTTTCGCCAATTTCTTGATGCTATATGCAATAAAAAGCAGTGTTAATCATTGATTTCACATCTTCTTTTATAATTCAATCAGGAATGAAAACCGAATTGATTTAGCTGATTTCTTATTCCCTTAAAAATATCTAAGGGCATTACTCAATAATGTGATAATGTTTTTGCTTCCTCTTCACCGGCCCTGGCATGCAAATAACTCGCCGAAATGAGGGCATTTAAAGGTTTGGCTCCCTGAGCAAGATAAAATCCTTAGTTTGACAACACATGAAGTACTGTTGAGATATTTACAACAGAAAAAAAGTAACCCTTCCTTACTTTTTTGTCGTGAGTAAGGTAATAGGTTACTCTTTTTCTAGCATTCATTTTATCAAATTCTATTTCAATTTTATTATTTTACAATTAGATTTATGATTAATACGCCTGTTAATCCGACAAGAGATGCAATCGTAACCATAACAGACCATGTTTTAATCGTTTTACCGATTGAAAGGTTAAAGAATTCTTTGTAAATCCAGAAGCCTGCATCATTTACATGGGAGAATGTCATACTTCCAGCCCCAGTGGCTAAAACCATAAGTTCCGGACTTACATGGGTTACCGCAACAAGTGGAGCTGAAATACCTGCTGCAGTCATACCAGCTACAGTGGCAGAACCTAATACTACCCTTAAAATTGCAGCAATTAACCAAGCTAGAATTAACGGAGAAATCGTTGATCCTTCCATCAAATGAGCAACGTATTTATCCACATGGCTGTCAATCAGCACTTGTTTAAACGCACCGCCGCCGCCGATGATTAATAAAATCATCGCAATACTGCTTACAGATTCTGTAATGGAATTCATTAATTCCGGCATTTTTTTACCGCGGTTAAGACCAAAGGTAAAAATGGCAACGATTACAGAGATTAATAGGGCAACGCCAGGATTACCTAAAAATTGAGCTGCCGGAATAAGCGAAGATTTAGGCATAACAATTTCTACAATAGCTTGAAATGCAATAAGTATAACTGGAATAAGGGCAGTAAAAACACTAATACCAAAGCCAGGCATTTCTTCTTCTTTAAAATGTTTAGGGTTAAATAGCCCTTTTGGAATCTCTACTTCTAAATCTTCCTTTTTGAACAATTTTGTATATAAAGGACCACTAATAATGACTGCAGGAATGGCTATGATAATTCCGTATAATAAGGTCTTACCCAAATTGGCGTGATAGATTCCTGCAACTGCTGTTGGTCCCGGGTGTGGAGGAACAAAGCCATGCATTGTGATAAGAGCAGCAATAACCGGCATTCCAATATAGAGAATAGGTACACTTGCTTCAGCTGCAATTGTAAATACTAATGGAATTAGTACTACGACTCCTGTTTCAAAGAATAAAGCGATTCCAACAATAAACGCGGTAAGAACAGCAGCAAGCTGAACTCTCTTTTTCCCAAATGCAATGATCAAAGTGGTAGCAATTCTCTGGGCCCCCCCGGAATCAGCCATTAATTTCCCCAGCATACCCCCAAAGCCAATAACCAAGGCGAGATTTCCAAGCGTTCCGCCCAAACCCGTTGTAACAGATGTCATCGCTTGAATGGGTGACATTCCCTCCATAATACCTACTAGCAATCCAACAATAATTAACGAAATGAAAGCGTTTAACTTAAAGACCACCATTAATAATAGTAATAGTGCAACCCCTATACAGATAAATACTATTGGCATTTTCTCCCTCTTTCCTTTTGTTTTTTCGGGAATGCCAATTCACTTTCTAATTTGGCATTCCCATAAGAATTCTTTCCAAACGATACAACTTACCATTTATTGCTTGCTTAAAATTTCAGCAACCTCTTTTAAATCACTTTTCGTGCCGACGTTTCCCGGAAAGATTACATAAGCCATACCCGGATACTTACTTTCATCGCCTATTCTCCATACAGGGATGCCCGGCCTAATTTGTCCGGCTACCGTAGCTCGTTTTACCTTCAGGCCTTTTGTACCGACATCACTGGAGGTTATACCGCCTTTTGCGATGAGAAAGTTTGGTCTAACTTGTAATCTCGTGACAATACTTGTAACAGCTTCAGAAATGGCTACCGATAATTTTAATTCTTGTTCTTTTTTACCTTCCCCAAGGTCGAGGCGTTCTCTTCTTGTATAAACAGCAACGGTTTTACCGGAGCGAATCAGGGATTCAGTCGTTTCAATTACTCGATCACATTCCTTTTGGAATTGATCCGGCTGTAAAACTAAATGACTATTAAACTCAATAAATTCAATTTCACTTAATTTTTTTAACTCTTTTAGCTGTTCAGTAGTCTTTTTAACATGGGAACCGATAATAATTAATCCGCCATTGCCTGTTTCTTCTCCAACCAATTCTTCTCTGGTAAGCAAAGCTTTATTACTAACTCCTCCGATGACTTTTGGAAGAGCAGCCGCACTTCTAAATAGGAAGTTCTTTCCGGCATTAATGGCTTGTACGAGTGCAATCGTGAATATTTTTACATCCACTTCATCGACTGCATTCACAGCCACTTTGTTAAAATCATTAATCCGGGCCAGCTGATCGGCTATTTTGCGTATTTCCAATGAACGCAATTGTTCAAGAGAAATATATAATGTATTTTCTGCTAAATACTCTCCATTCGACTTTTCTTCAATCCATTCACCTAAATCCGATTTTAAATAGCCAAATGTGCGGTCTTTTGCAAATTCTGTTTCGCCTGCGGGTACAAGCTCCTGACCGTACTGTACATAATGAATATTATTAATGGTTAGACGCCCTCCCTCCTTGAAAAATGGGAGTATCACTTCTCCGTCCATCTTCATCTCAGAAGCTGATTCAATTCTTTCCTTTAAAACATTTGTTTCCAATGGATAATGTCCTCTAAGAGTTGAATCTCCACGACTGATAATCATAAATTCTTGATTTAATTTAGAAGATACTGATAAAATATTAGCCGCAATTTCCCGATGTGTTTTTTCAGTTTCCTCAGCTGTAAACCCTCTGGAATTCGTTAAGATAAAAAACATGGACTGTTTTTCATTAAATCCTTTTTCAATACTTTCCACAGACCAATCAGTAAAAACGGAAATACCATGTACGGTTTGTACACCTGTAGGGTCATCATCCAGAACGATAATTTTTTTATTTAAACTGTTTAGTGCTTCCTCCAACAATACATCTACAGCCTGACGGTCGACCTCTGGAAGGGTTTCTAGGAATTCTATGGATAATCTCATATTCTCGCTCATCTTTTAAGCCCTCTTTACTTCAACATTTGCTAGTTTTTCATAATATCTGACAATGCTTCCATGATCATCTTTTATTTTTCCATCTACCTTTAACGCATGGAAAATTTCTAACAATTGGCTGGAAAGCGGTAATGGAACACCAATTTCATGGGCTGTTTCCATTACATTCGTAATGTCTTTAAGATTGATGGCCATGCTGCCGCCGGCAACAAAATTTCTGTCAAGAATCATTGGCACCTTCGCATCCAGGACTGCACTTCCAGCAAGTCCTCCCCTGATTGCTTGGTACATCTTTTCAATATCAATGCCTGTTTTTGCCGCTAATACAAGTGCTTCAGACATGGCAGCTATGTTAAGGTTTACAATTATTTGATTGGCTAGTTTTGCTGTAACCCCGCAGCCATTATCGCCAACTAAGATAACGTCTTTTCCCATACCATAAAACACCGATTTAACGCTTTCAAAAACATTCTCTTTACCACCAACCATTATTGACAAGGTACCGTCAATGGCTTTAGGTTCCCCGCCGCTAACAGGCGCATCCAGTATTCCTACACCTTTTTTAGCTGCTTCTGCTGCAAGTTCCCGTGAAACCTCAGGGGTAATCGAACTCATATCAATGATGACAGAACCTTCTCTTGCCCCTTCCAAGATTCCATTTTCACCTAAAACTACTTCTTTCACATGTTTAGAAGCAGGTAACATGGTAATTATGACATCATTTTTTTCCGCCAGTTCTTTAGGAGATGTTGCAGCGACTGCTCCAGCCTCTACTAAACGATTCACTGCCTCTTGATTAAGATCGAAAACAGTAAGTGAATGTCCTGCCTTAATCAGGTTTAACGACATTGGTTTTCCCATTATTCCAAGGCCAATAAATCCAACATTGCGTTCCATCTTTATTCCTCCTCGATGTCTTGATACATTTTTTCCTTATAATTAAGCGATTTACCATTTTTTGAATCGTTTCAAATTATCTGCAATCGCTTTCAAGTAATGATTACAATTGTCATTGTACACGAACATTTGATTTCTGTATACATTTTCAATTATTTTGTATACAAAAAAGATAAACTAATACTGTCTTCTATATTTTTTTGTTATAAAATTTGGTAAGATAAAATTAGCTTATGGAAGGATATTGAGGTGAAAATTGTGTTTGGAATTGATCGTTCTCAACCTGCTTACCATCAATCCTATGAAATCATCCGTGACAGGATTTTAAATGGAGAAATTCCCGGTGGTACAAAAATTGTAGAAGAAAAAATAGCAAGTGAATTAGGTGTTAGCAGAACACCTATAAGGGAATCGATTCGAAAATTAGAACATGAAGGGCTTATCGTTAATAAAAGGGTTGTGAAGCCAACAGAAAAAGACTTACGAAATATGTTTCAAGTTCGTATCTTATTAGAAGGGTATTCAGCTCAATGTGCAGCATCCTACTTAAAAGAAAATGAACTCCATTCTTTATTTGAATGTGTTGAGATAGGAAAGACAGGGACTATCGAAGAAATTATGAACGCCAATCAGCGTTTTCATGAAATTATTGTCAATGCCAGTAATAATCCCGTCATGATTGATATTATCGACCGTATGCAGTCGATTATTTACCTTTTCCGACGGACAGTTGTTTTTTATAACCGTCCATTTTTAATCGACGAACACGAACATATCTATAAGGCAATTAAAACAAGAGATGGTCAAAAAGCTGAATTACTGATGAAAAACCATCTACAGGCTGATTTAGACTTTTGTTTGCATCTAATAGGTAACTAGGCGTTTGCTTTAAATAAATCCAACATAAGGATACATCTTCCTAATCATTGGAGGATGTGTTTTTTATTTGGGCAACATTTAATAAAAATTTTTTCGAAATAATTACTTCTATGAAAAAAACACCTGCAAAATGCAGATGCTCTTATAGCTAAATAAAAATTCCCAATAATTACTTTATACCTTTTTAACAAATTCAGATTTTAATTTCATTGCTCCAAAACCATCAATTTTACAATCAATATCATGATCCCCATCAACTAAACGTATATTTTTTACTTTTGTACCTACTTTTAAGACGGATGAACTTCCTTTTACTTTAAGGTCTTTAATTACTGTTACAGTATCACCATCGTTTAAGACATTTCCATTAGCATCTTTGAAAATCCTTTGGTCTTCACTATTTTCGGTTTCTATTTCCAAAGTCCATTCATGAGCACACTCCGGGCAAACAAAAAGACTTCCATCTTCATAGGTATATTCAGATTTACAAATTGGGCAATTTGGCATATTAGTCATAATTGTATTTCCTCCATTCTCCTCTTTCAATAAAATACATCATAACATTTTTGGACAATCCATTCACTATCATCCTTTTATATTCATAAATTATTATTAACTACTTTGAAAAAGGGAAACCATTGGTATCCCAAGAGTATATTTGAGGATATTGAATTTTTGTTAACGATTGTCGGAGTTTTAAATTAAAATCCTAAATAAATTTAGGAGTGGTAATTGGTATGGATCATCCAATTTTATCTGAAACTGATTTAACGTCCATAAATTTTTGGATTTCAAACTTGGAGCATCAAAAAATTAAAGATAATGAATCAAAGTTGAAAGTGGTAAACCAAGCAGAAAATGCCTTAAATTTCTCCTATAAATTAATTGGAAGCGGCAGGTCTCGAATTGTATTTGACCTTGAAAATGGGTTTGTTTTAAAAATTGCAATTTCTTACGTAGGGATAATAGCCAATGAAAGTGAATACAACCATTATTCACACTGTCCTGATAATTTACGAAGATACCTTTGCCCTGTAGAAGCCTTTGGACACGGTTGGATTATTATAAAAAAAATGGAATCCACGCACCCGAATAATGGAAAATATGATAAAGAATTACTTAAAATGGAAAAGAAATTTATTAAATACGGGATAATCCCTGATGATATTAGGAATGAAAATGGTCATCCAAAGCTAAAGAATCTAGCGGTATCCGAAGAAGGCGAAATCATCATCATCGATTACGGAAGTTTTAAGCATGGCAAGCCAAATAAGAAGAAAAAGAAGAATAAGAAGAAGAACCCTAGTTCAAAGAATTCGAAACGTATAAAGCAAAGTACACCTTAACAATATCAAAGAGCCCTATCTAAGCGAAAAGGCTCTTAACTCACTGCTACATCTATTTTTTATCTTTCATTACAAGTAGTGAACAGCACTCCACATGTGCAGAGTGTATGTTGCAACACAAGGGTGCTGGTGGGTTTATTACATTCTTAAGACCTTTTTCTTTCAGAAAACAGACTTTATCAAAACAAAAGTTGCCGGCTGCAAAGGAACTTGAAACTGAATAAAATAAGTACACATGAGTTGATGTGATTCATTTTTTCTCTAACTTTTTGAGAGTTACATCATTTCACTGTCCCCGTCCCATCAACATTCTTTTCCAAAGTTATCAAGCAATGCACGCACTTCATCTGTTGATTTCGTGTTCATCAATTGATTTCTTAATTCACCAGCTCCACGGAATCCTTTGACATAAATTTTGAAAAAGCGATGAAGCCCTGTGATTGAACGTGGCAGAGCTTCCGCATATTGATCTTGAAGATCAAGCTGCAGTCTTAAAAGATCTAAGTATTCTTTACTGCTATGCTCTTTTGGCTCTTTTTCAAAAGCAAAAGGATTTTTAAAAATACCTCGCCCGATCATAACGCCATCAATACCATATTGTTCAGCAAGCTGCAGCCCAGTTTGACGGTCAGGAATGTCTCCATTGATTGTTAGCAGCGTATTGGGTGCGATACGGTCACGTAATTTTTTGATTTCCGGAATTAGCTCCCAATGCGCATCTACTTGGCTCATTTCCTTTCTTGTACGTAAATGAATAGAAAGGTTCGCAATATCCTGTTTTAAAATATGCGTTAGCCACCCCTCCCACTCATTTACATCCTTATAGCCAAGTCGTGTTTTCACGCTGACAGGCAGTCCGCCCGCTTTTGCTGCTTGAATAAGTTCTGCCGCAACGTCTGGACGCAGAATAAGGCCACTGCCCTTCCCTCTCGATGCCACATTCGGTACAGGGCAGCCCATATTAATATCGATGCCTTTAAATCCTAGCTCTGCCATGCCAATACTCATTTGACGGAAATATTCGGGATTATCCCCCCAAATATGTGCCACCATTGGCTGTTCATCTTCTGTAAATATCAAACGGCCACGCACACTTTTCATGCCCTCTGGATGACAATAGCTATCCGAGTTTGTAAACTCTGTGAAAAATACATCCGGTCGACCGGCTTCACTTATTACGTGACGAAAAACAACATCTGTCACATCTTCCATTGGTGCCAGTATAAAAAAAGGTCGTGGTAAATCACGCCAAAAATTATCTATCATTTCAAACTCAAATCCTTTCACTATGGGATACCAGGCCAACCCCTTATCCCAAAATTAAAAAGCAAGATGTCCCTGCTTCCTTTACACTTATACCATGCTTCATCACTTTTTATCAAACTGATCGGAAATGTTCATTTTCACGAAATCGGGGTTTGCTAAAATCCACCCCATCAACCAGCATTCCACTGTTTGAATTAAAATAAGTTTTGCTAAAAAAGACTGAAAAAAAAATTGTCAGAACACTGGATTGACAAGGGTTTAACAGGAAAAAGACCCCGAAATCGCAAAAGTATTTTTTAACGAAATCAGGGTCGGACTGGCAAATGGTTATGTTAACTAGCAAAAGCATTTTTTAATTAGACATCTTCAATTCCAAATCCGTCACGACTTCTACATGTGCGGTCTGTGGAAACATATCCACCGGCTGGATATACTTTACCTCATATTTAGCACTCAAGGTTTGAATGTCCTTTGCTAATGTGGACGGATTGCATGAAACATAAATGAGTTTTTTTGGTTTTACTTGTAAAATGGTTTGGATCAGCTGGCTGTCGAGCCCTGTTCTTGGTGGATCTACGACGACAATATCCGGATGCCATCCTTTTTTAACCCATTTTGGAAGTACTTCTTCCGCTTTTCCAGGTACGTATTTTGTATTGGTGAAACCGTGGCGCTTTGCATTTTTCTTGGCATCCTCAATCGACTCTGGGATAATATCCATTCCACGAATTTCCGCTGCTTGATTAGCTAGCCATAAACCAATCGTACCAACACCGCAATACGCATCAACCAATTTTTCTTTCCCGGTCAAAGCTGCTGCTTTCTTTACTTCATTATAAAGATTTACGGTTTGAATAGGATTCAGTTGAAAGAAGGTTCTAGCTGATAATTCAAACTGAAGGTCACCCAGTGTTTCTTGGATAAATTCACTTCCGGCCAATGCTGTTGTTTCATCTCCAAAAATGAGCGATGTTTTCTGTCCATTAATATTTTGTACAATCGATTTGATGGTTGGCAGTTTTTTTTGAATTTTTTCAATTATCAAATCTCTTTTCGGCAGCTCTTTTTGTGATGTAATCAAGACAACCTGCAACTCACCTGTTTGTACACCAACCCTTGTTACAATTGTTCGGACAATCCCTTTTCTTGATTTTTCATTGTAGATTGGGATTTTTAGTTCTTCTAAAATCTTTTTGATTTCAGATGTTGCTTCATTTGTTTGTGAATGCTGAACAGCACATTGGTCAATGTCAATCAATTGATGAGAGTTTAGACCGTATAATCCAGCCAGAACCTTCCCGTCTTTTTGACCGACCTGGAAACTGCTTTTATTGCGGTATCCCCAAGGGTCTTGCATGCCAATCGTTTCGCGGATATCGAGCTTGTCGATGGCTAGCCTCGTATGGCGTTCAAGCGATTGAATGACAATATCCCGTTTTTCTTTTAATTGTTGGTCATATTGCAAATGCTGGAGCTGACAGCCTCCGCATACATCATAAACGGGACAAAGCGGCTGTACACGATGAGGAGATTTGATGCGTACCTTTTTGATTTTCGCTTCGGCAAATTTAGGATTGATCTTTGTTGCCTCAACAACAACTTCTTCACCGGGAAGAGCACCGGGTACGAAAACTACCTGCTTTTTAAAATAACCGACACCCTCACCATTAATCCCCAGCCTTTTAATGGTTAATGGAAATGTCTGGTTTAATTGAATTTTACTATTTTGTTCTGTTTTCATTTCGTTCACTCCAAATTGCTCAACGCTTTTCCATTAGGGTGCGTTTCCTGCATAATCCCTGTATTATAGCATGTTTCAGAACATAAAACCGAATTTCAACAGAAATTCGGTTCGATCGTTGTTATCTATTTTGTGGGAATTCGTCAAGACTTTTAAATTTGTAACCCTTCTTTTTCAAATCCCGGATCACTCTTTCCAGGGCATCGGCGTTATCTTTTGAGATAGTGTGTAAGAGTATTACGGATCCAGGGTGGATTTGCTTCATAATGCTTTCGTAAGCAAATTGTGGTCCTCGTTGATGATTGACATTCCAATCGACATACGCAAGTGACCAGAATACATGGGTATATCCGGCTTCCTTAGCAATTTTTAATGTTCTTTCACTAAAAACGCCTCTTGGCGGTCGAAGATACTTCATTTCTTTTTGACCGGTTAATTCTTTTGTTTTGACACGGACTTTTTCAAGCTCTTCCCTTATTCTTGCGTCACTTATGGCGGTCATATCAGGATGATGCCAGGAGTGGTTTCCTATTATATGTCCTTCTTCCACCATTCGTTTGGATAGTTCAGGCGCCGAAAGCAAGTAGTGACCCGTCACAAAAAAAGTGGCAGGAACTTTTTCTTTTTTTAAAACATCAAGAATCTTTGAAGTGTATCCATTTTCATAACCATTATCGAAGGTAAGGTATAATGTCTTTGTTCTTGTATCATTTTTATAAAAGGCTCCATATTTTGCAATCAACTGGTCCAACTGTGCGCCTGCTTCTGCAGGCTGTTCATTGGAACCCCTTTTAAATCCCCAATTGAAGGCTTGATTTGATACTGCACCATATGTAACATGAGGCACCATTAAAAGCAGCAGACAAAAGGTGCATAGGAATTTTTTCATCCATGTTCCTCCTATTTTGTTTTTTTTAGTGTTTGTTTTTTGGAGGGAAAACATGATTAGAAGAAATAGGAAATGATTGCGGCTGGTGGTAGACTCGGCCTTTGTTAGTTCCAGTATGGGGAAAATTTAATTTTGATAACAGGTATGATGCAGTTCTAGTAGAGGGGATCTGAAGAAACTTGCATAATTCGGAATTTTTAATGGAGGTTTTGATTAGAAGAAAATAGTCATTAATAGCTTTTAGATGTACATCCTCTGAATCAAATTGACACTCTGGACAATGCCACTTTTTCCATTTAAATAAAAAGGACAAATTTCACCCATTCCATCAATTTTAAAAAAGGATAGACGCTACAGCGCCTACCCCCTAAATCTTATTTAAATACCGGTTCCTTAAACTGTGCCAATTTTTCCAATGAAGATTTATCCACATCAGCATGCAGACTGTTTCCGTGTGAATCCATTGTTACAACAGCTGTGAAGCCTTCAACGCGAAGATGCCACATTGCCTCAGGAATACCGAACTGCATAAGGTCAACGCCTTCAACTGATTTGATACAATCTGCGTAGTACTGAGCCGCTCCGCCGATCGCATTCAAATATACGCCGCCATGCTCTTTAAGTGCTGCTAAGGTTTTCGGCCCCATACCGCCTTTACCAATAACGGCACGGATACCAAATTTCTTCATGATATCACCTTGGTAAGGCTCCTCACGAATGCTTGTAGTTGGGCCTGCTGCTTTTACATGCCATTCGCCGGCATCGTCTTTTAACATAACCGGACCACAGTGGTATATTACTTGGCCGTCAAGATCAATTGGGGCATCATGATCGCTTAAATATTTGTGAATCGCGTCGCGGCCCGTATACATCATGCCGTTAATTTGAACGACATCACCGACTTTTAATTCACGGATTTGCTCTTCGGTAATTGGTGCCTGAAGAGAAATCACGCCTTCGGAAATGGAAGCTGCTGTTTCTTTTTCAGCATCTGTTTGCGCAAAATCAATGAATTCTCCCTCTTGGTACATCCACTCATTGATTTCTCCCGTCACAGGGTCCACGCTTACACCCAAGCGGCGGAAAGCCCAGCAATTGTAAGCAACAGAAACATAGAAGCTAGCCGGGATACGATTCATAACACCGATTTTACAGCCTAATAATGTTGCTTCCCCGCCAAAGCCCATCGTACCAATACCAAGTTTATTGGCATTTTCCAACACGTACTCTTCCAATCGGCGTAGGTCCTCATTTGGATTGACATCATCAACGGCACGGAATAATTGTTCCTTTGCTAAATCATAGCCTGAGGATCGGTCACCGCCAATACCAACACCAATAAAACCGGCACTGCAGCCTTGTCCTTGAGCCTGGTAAACCGAATGCATAATACATTTGCGGATACCATCAAGGTCTCGACCTGCACGTCCTAAACCGTCCAGCTCACATGGTAAGCTATATTGAATGTTTTTATTTTCACAGCCGCCGCCCTTTAAAATAAGGCGGACATCAATATAATCTTTTTCCCATTGATCAAATTTGATAACTGGAAGCCCTGCTCCAAGGTTATCTCCGCTGTTTTCTCCAGTTAAGGAATCCACAGAGTTTGGGCGTAACTTTCCTTCTTTAGTAGCAAGAACAATCGCATTTTTAATTGCTTCTTTAATTTCCAACTGGTTAACACCAACCGGCGTTTTAATTTTAAATGTTGGCAAGCCGGTATCTTGGCAAATCGGCGATACTTGATCGTCTGCCATTTTAATATTGTTTGTGATGGTGGCAAGACTCATTGCCGCACTAGTGCCGGCATTTTCCCTTTCTTTTGCCGCCTTAACGGCACGACGAACATCCTTTGGAAGTTTCGTAGAGGTTTCAACTACAAGCTTGTACATACTTTCTTGAAATTTAACGATATTCAATTCGAGTACCCCTTTCCCCTTGTACCATGAGAATCATTTAAATTTTATAACGATTTGACTGTTCTATTATACTCCTATATGCATTGAAATTAAAGGATTTGATTGCAACCGATTACATGGTAGTATGAGGTAAAATTCCATAAAGTGACAATAAAAATGAGCCTGCTTTAAACAGACTCATTGACTTCTTCACGGTTATTAAATTCCCTGCATTTTGATTCCATATCATCAAGCATGGATAGTAAACGGTCAATATCTTCTAAATCTGTATCCTCAGGGTCGATGGCATCGAGCACGTCAAGGAACATGTTTAATCGGTGCTTTAAGAAATCCACTTGTGAATTCTTGTCATGTGTCGGGCTACCCAAAATTGTTTCTCTCCTTTCATTTACCTTTTTCATCCTATCGAAATATTTGGTCTTTGGCAATATTTTGCCCAAATTATTTATTAATAAAAGACTCCAACAACTGGAGTCTTTTCGCCCAAACTTATCTTGGCCTTTCTGATGCAGCGAAGCCAAATGATACATAATCCTGGACCGGAATCCAGGCTCCAATACCCTGTGAGGTGACATTTTTAATAACGATGAACTTTCTATTCCCTTTTAACATTAAATAAACTTCACCATACGTAACCTTACCTTTTTCATTCACACCGGGTGCATAGGCATATAAGTAACCTAATCGATTAGGAGGAATGTTGTAAATATGGTCATTTTTCGTTCCGCCGCCAATTACCGTTTCAAACGCGAGCGGAAGATGTGTTTTTTCCATCGCTTTTAATAGCATCATCTTTTTAACTTCTTCGGCGTTTGCGATTTTTGCAGTGAGACCGCCTCTGACAATTTTTTGTGTTTCCTGGACATAGTGAATTCGGTATGGCACCTTGCCGCCGCGATTATCAAAATAATTGGTATTGATCTTTTGATATTCCCAATTTGGTGAGGTTTCAGATGACTCGTAATTCAAGGGCCACTGCCCAAGGTATACAATGGCACGGTATCCGATTGCAAATGGAGTGCTGCTAATGCTGGTCTCATTCAGCATGCGAATCAAATCAGGATTTTGAATCTTAACTCTAGAAGAATTAATTAATTTTTTTGTTAAATCACTAGGCTGTAATAAGGGCAAATCCTGTGTCGAATTCGGGTAGGTATTCTCCTTCGTGATATTCCGCACGGAGGGAGGTACTTGATATTTCACCGCTTCTTTTTTCACCGGTGCTTTTGCAGCAAAAGCGGACGGTAAAAAAGAAAGCATTAATAGCAGCGTCATAAGAATAGAGACAAATTTTTTCACAGTAATAATGAACTCCTTTCACAAATGGCATTTAAGTCTATCCATAGTTTTTTCGGAGTTCCTCAATATTATCCATTTACGCCTGTAGCTTTTGCATTATTTTTTCAAAATAAGGAAAGAAAAGCTGGATGAATGGCCCTACAGCAAAAGTGATGATGATCGTCCCAACTCCAATGGGTCCCTTTAAAAGAATGGCCGGGATTAGAGCTACAATTTCACCAATGGTTTTGGCAACCATTAAATTAACAGAAAGACGTTTTTTAATTGCCATCATAAAGTTATCAATTGGATTCAATGGAAATTTTGCCTGCAAATAAATCGAGGCTCCAAAACCGATAATGGCTAACCCGAGTATTAAAGCACCTAATCTGACAATGAATTGTCCTCCTTGCCAAATATCAAAAACATGATTCATCCAAAAATCAATCATAGAACCAATTACGACAAATGTAATGACAGAAAGCAGTTCCGGCCATCTTTTTAATAAAATTGCATTTACAATGATTAACACACCGCCTGCAATCATTACCCATGTCCCGATAGTTAAACCAAACCGGTTAGTAAGTGCCACATTAAGAGCATCCCAAGCTCCGGCACCAAGATCAGCCTTAATTGTTAAACAAACCCCAAAAGTCATGATAAATAAGCCAATAATGAAAAATAAAAAACGATACAAAAATGCCATTTGCAGCCCCTTTTTAATTAGTAATAAAAAAGTAATAATCAGAACATTTACAAAATTGAAATATTAATTTATAATAAACTTAACCTTTCAAAAAAGGAGGGCAGTAATCAATCTGCTAACCATTTATTATTTAAGGAGGTTGGGATTCTCGTCTTATTATGATATTCAACACTCGTGTTTTTCTAGTTCATCACTAAACATGAAGGTTGGTGATTGATGGTCCCAAAGAAAGCGATTGATTTTTACCCTAAGAATGAAGAAAAGATTTACCTATTATATCACAGAACAAATGTATCACCGTACATGGGAAATACTTATTAACTGAAATTGTTATTTGAAAAAAGAGACTCTGAGCCTCCCGGCTCAGAGTCTTTATATTTGTTATAGTAAAAAGAAGCCAATCCCCATAATCACATAGGCCGCAATTAGGGTTAATCCTTCAAACCAGTTCGATTCACCGTCATTGGAAATGACTACGATTAGTAATACAGACGAAGCCATTGCAATTAACTCCTGCCAGGTGAATAGCAATGGCATTGAGGTTTGAAAGAAGAGTGAAATAATTACAAGCACAGGTGCAACAAACATCGCAACTTGAAGTGTGGACCCAATTGCAATTTCGACCGCAACATCCATTTTATTTTTATGAGCCATTAAAACGGCTGAAGCATGTTCTGCAGCATTACCCACAATGGCAACAATTATGACGCCGATAAATAGTTCAGTCCAGCCAAACGATGCCGCAACATATTCAAACGTATGGACGAGATGTTCAGAAATATAAGCTACGACTACAGTTGCAATCGCCAAAATAGCAATTGCTTTACCTTGCCCCCACTCCGGTTCTTCTTCATTATGCCCCTCTGTTTCTGTTTCATGTTGGTAAACGCCTCGATGAGTAACAAGTTTGAAGAATAACGCAGCGAGATAGAGGATGATTAGTATAATTGATATTCCGACACTCAAGTTAATTCTTTTTACCTCATTCATATCCATCGAAAAAACTTCCGGAATCACAAAAGCAATGATGATTGCAAACATCAGGAGTCCTGAGTTATGCCGGGCGTCATATACATTAAATTCCTGGCGTTTATATTTAAGACCGCCAACAAAAAACGATAATCCGGCTACAAGGAGCAAGTTTCCAAGTACAGATCCTGTTAAAGAAGCAAGTACCACTCCTACTAATCCCGCCTTTAGTGCAAAAACAGAAATAATTAATTCAACTGCATTTCCAAATGTAGCATTCAACAAACCGCCGATTCTCGGACCTGCAACAATTGCCAGACTTTCGGTAGCCCTACCCATAAAACTGGCTAGAGCAATAATTGTTAAACAATAAATAATAAATAGGACAATATTTGACCAATGTAAAAATGTTCCGATTACGGAAAGTGGTACCCCAATAATTGTCATGAGCATAAAAATCTTGTTTGTCACCGCATTCCCTCCATCTATTAGTTTTTATCTCGTCTCTTTTTCTAATCCATTTTTCTTTTCCATTTATCCCATAATTACCCTATTATTTCTTTCCGTTGAGATTACACTATTTTTTCCCTTCTGAAAAGCCTTTTGATAATTTTTCTTGCAAATGCTAAGTTTTATAGGTTACCATCATTTAGGAACTAATTTAAATATTTGTATTATTTAACTTTAGAAAGGAATATACAGGACTTTTTTATGAATAAGAACAATCTACGGTTTTGGATATTGGTCAGTATTGTCGCCATATCGGGTTTTTCGCAAGGAATGCTTCTCCCGCTCATCGCGGTCATTTTTGAAAAAAGCGGGGTTCCTGCTTCTTTAAATGGTTTAAACGCTACGGCCCTCTATATTGGAATTCTTCTCGTTTCCCCGTTTATGGAAATACCTTTACGCAAATACGGCTATAAACCGATTATTATTGCCGGCGGCGGACTCGTTATCGTTTCACTGGCATTATTTCCCTTATGGGATAATTTTTGGTTTTGGTTTGGTTTGCGATTATTAATAGGAATTGGAGACCACTCTCTTCATTTCGCCACACAGACTTGGATCACCTCATTCTCCCCTAACCATAAGAGAGGTCGGAATATTTCTTTATATGGTTTATTTTTTGGCATTGGCTTTGCAACAGGTCCCTTGATGACACCATTGGTAAAGGTGAATGACTCGTTACCCTTTATTGTATCTGCAGTCCTTTGTTTAGTAGGCTGGCTCTTTTTATTTATTTTAAAAAATGAATATCCGGAGCAAGGGGCTGTTATCAATTCATTCCTTGAAACGATAAAGCGGTTCAAACAAGCTTTAAAATATGGTTGGGTTGCCTTTTTACCACCATTTTCATACGGCTTTTTAGAATCTTCCTTAAACGGCATTTTTCCCGTATATGCGTTAAGAATGAATATTGATGTATCCAGCGTTTCTCTCGTTTTATCAGCTTTTGCCATTGGCAGTATTGTGACTCAGCTTCCTTTAGGGATATTAAGTGACAGGGTTGGTCGAAGATATATCTTAATGATTGTTCTTTTCCTTGGATTTTTCTGTTTTACTTCAGCAAGTCTACTCGAACATTTTTTTTATGGCCTTTTCTTATCTTTTTTAATTGCCGGGATGGTCGTTGGATCTACCTTTTCACTTGGCATTAGTTATATGACTGATTTAGTTCCGAAAAATTTATTGCCAACGGGAAATTTGCTATGCGGAATCTTTTTTAGTATTGGCAGTCTGAGTGGGCCGATTATTGGCGGATTAGTTATTCAATATTTCAAACATATTAGCTTCTTTTACATTATTAGTACAATGCTCTTAGTTTTATCAATTATCATTTATATTTTTGGAAAAAAACCTTATCCAATGCTTGAGCAGAACCATTAAGAAAAGCGTAAGCGCCCGTTTAGCCACATATGGCAGAAGAAATCGGTCATCTATTATTTAAGGAGCAATTTCGTATCTTAAGCATAAAATATGTGGTAAAATAGGATTAAACAACATGATAAATAATTAACTTAGAGAGATTCTTGCTGTCATCGATTGATGACAGCTTTCGTACTTTTTAAGGGAAGTGAAGATGATTATTTTTCTCAATAAAAAATCCAGGAGGGGGATACGATGAGTTCTGATGCAAAGTCTCTTACAAAAAGTATACAGGATGTAGGATTCATAGATAAAATTAAACCGCACGCAGAGCTGATTGCCGCCATATTAAGTGGCGTATTCATTGCAGTTGGTTGGCTTTTTAATAAATATGATTATGGTGCCGATTCCATCATCGCTTATCTATTGGCGTTTGTAATAGGCGGATTTGCAAAAGCAAAAGAAGGTATTGAAGAAACATATGAAAATAAAGAATTAAACGTGGAAATGTTGATGGTTTTTGCTGCAGTTGGCTCAGCCATCATTGGTTACTGGACGGAAGGTGCGGTACTAATTTTTATTTTTGCGGTTAGCGGGGCACTGGAAACCTATACGATGAATAAAAGCCATAAGGAAATTTCTTCTCTAATGAATCTGCAGCCGGAAGAAGCTCTTCTCATCCAAAATGGCATTGAAAAAAGAATTTCCGTGGCAATGCTTAAAGTAGGTGACGAAATCCTTGTTAAACCCGGTGAACGGGTGCCTTCAGATGGAACCATCATTAAAGGCCAAACGAATATTGATGAAGCAGCCATTACAGGTGAGTCAATGCCTGTATCAAAAGGCGATCAGGATGAAGTATTTGCAGGTACTGTGAATATGACAGGCTCAATAACGGTTCAAGTTACGAAAGCGAGTGAAGATACCCTTTTTCAAAAAATCATTCAGCTCGTTCAATCAGCACAAAGTGAAAAATCACCTTCCCAGCTATTTATTGAACGGTTTGAAGGAACATATGTTAAGGTTGTTCTTGCCGTCGTATTGTTAATGTTTTTTTTACCCCACTTTTTGCTGGGGTGGAGCTGGCATGAATCATTCTATCGTGCGATGATTTTGTTGGTCGTTGCATCTCCCTGTGCCCTTGTTGCTTCCATCATGCCTGCAACATTATCAGCGATTTCCAATGGTGCTAAGCATGGTATATTGGTAAAAGGCGGGGTACATCTTGAAAACCTAAGTCATTTAGAAGCCATTGCGTTTGATAAAACGGGAACTTTAACAAAAGGAAAACCGGAAGTGACCGAAGTAATCGTGAAGGACGGGTTTGAAAAAGAACATCTGCTATGGATTACGGCATCAATTGAAAATCATTCCAATCATCCACTTGCACAAGCGATTGTAAAACATGCAAAACGGAATATCAAACAAGAGCTCATTCATCCTGATAGCCTTGAAGATGTTCCAGGCTGGGGTGTAAAAGCAGAAATTCGCGGCGAACAGTGGAAAATCGGAAAAGCAGATTTTGTTGGGAAGCAGGAAGCAGCGAAATTCACAAACATCTTAGACAAAGATGTAGCAAGTCAAGGAAATACCCTTGTATATGTTCAAATGAATGAATCGCTTATCGCCATGATTTCCTTAAGAGATGTTGTCCGCGATGAAACTAAAGTGGCGATCGACGTTCTGAAAAAGAAAGGAATTTATACAGTTATGCTAACGGGGGATAGTGAAAAGACGGCCCGTGCTATTGCGTCTGAAAGCCATGTTGATCAATATATTGCTGAATGCTTGCCTGAGGAAAAAGTGGAGCAGCTTAGAAAATTAAAGGAAAAATTTAGAACCGTCGCAATGGTCGGTGATGGGATAAATGATGCACCTGCATTAGCGCTGGCGAATGTTGGGATTGCAATGGGTGAAGGAACGGATGTTGCCCTTGAAACAGCGGATGTAGTGCTGATGAAAAATGATCTTCCTCGGATAGCTGAAGCTATTCGTCTTTCTGAACGGATGAATAAGATTATTAAACAAAATGTGGTCTTTTCTATTACTGTCATCATGCTGTTAATCGCGTCAAACTTCTTCCGGATACTCGATTTACCATTTGGAGTTATTGGCCATGAAGGAAGTACCATCCTTGTGATTCTTAATAGCCTAAGGCTGTTAAAATCATAGGTCCCCTTAAAGAAAAACCGGGTGAAATTTCACCCGGTCCTTTTTACTTTATAGCCCCACAAGAGTAAGCTTCGGCAGCGATACCTCGCACGAATGAAAAGCGTTAGCTTTTCCGAGGGGCGCCCAACGACAGTGTTCTTCGCTATCGGGAGCTTCCGCCTCTCTTATTAATGATAACCATTTGAACCATTTGCAGATCCGGAAGTTTTATGCTTCGGACGAGCTTTCCCTTTTTGTTTTGTGCCTCCATCTTTTTTCGTTTGTTTTGTCATAATGAAAACCTCCCTTTTTATTAACTACTCCCCAATACTAGTTTGAACAAATCTGTAGTTTTCAAATAGGGAAATGAAAGGAAATTAGCAGTTCGTCTTACTCCTTTCAGTATAAAAAGCATTGATTTCTCCGCCAAGAATGATGATAAATGCGGATATATATAACCAAATCATTAAGACAATGATAGTACCGATTCCTCCGTAGGTAAGTGAATAGTTGCTAACACTCTCAACGTAATATGACAAACCCAAAGAGGAAATAATCCAGCCGATTGTAGCAAATGCTGCGCCCGGAAAAGCACTTCTGCAGCGCAATTTCACATTCGGAGCAATCCAATATAGGACTGTAAAAATAAGAAACAAAATAATTGCACTTACAAGCCAGCTTAAGGCATTCCAAACAGTTAAAAATTGCTTTGCAAATCCTAATTGCGAAAATAGAAAAATACCGATTTCTCTTCCGAAAACAGGAAGAACGAGAGCAAGGATAAACACAAAAATCGCCCCGAATGTAAGAAGGATAGACATCCCCTGTGCAACAATATAGGAACGGCTTTCCTCCACATTGTAAGCCTTATTAAAAGCTATCACAATCGCGCGAATACCGGTTGAGGCCGACCAGATGGTTCCGATAATCCCGAAAGACAGCAAGCCGCCATTCCGATTATTCATTATATACGTTATATTTTTTTCAATTAGATCCATTACCTCAGCTGGAGCAAAACCAGTGAATATTCCAAGAATATCCTCATGTGGAATCGGTATGTACGGAAGAAGCGTTAATAAAACAATCAGCAATGGAAATAGGGAAAGGAGAAAAAAATAGGCCAGTTGGGCTGAAAGTCCCGGTAGATCATCTTCTTCAATACGGTGCCATAGCAATTTTATTAAAGAGGAACGAACATTCCCTGCTCTTTCCATTTCCACCTCTCCTTTTTTATCTTGTTAAATATTGTCATCTTCCTTAATGATTTCTTCCAATAGTGCCGTTTCTTCGCTTTTCGAGAAGGCATCTTTTGTTTCCTTCAACATATCAGTCACCTGTGGGGTTAGCTCTCTCAATTCATCAACTTTTCCCATAATGTAATTGATATCCTCATTAACCTGCTCAACAGTAGTCTTAAGTTTTACTGCTGTTCCTTTAACTTTTTTAGATATTTCTCCAGGGTTTCGCAAAATATATGATGTCTGATGAGTTACCTTCTGAAGGTTTTCCTTCATCACACTCCGGGTTTGTTTGTCCAATAAGCTTATAGCACCGCCCGCAATTGCTCCAAGAAACATCCCTTTCCAAAATTGATTTTTCCTCGTCATCTTAACCTCTCCTTTCTCAACATTATTTATCATCATCTTTACTTAATGAAAATAATACCAAACTTTTTCTCAACATTCATTTTGCTTTAAGTGGAAACCCTATGCAAGTCCAACTGAAAAATTTTATTCTCTATTTTTATCAGACCAAGTTTGTATTGACATATACTTTTTAACATGAAAAGATTGGTTTAATAATTCGGAAAGGGTGACCGGAGTGAATTTATCACAAAAATCCGTTGAAAATGTCGAATATATGATTGAACAAATAAAAGAAAAATTAAAGGTTTTAAATTTTGGTGCTATTAAACCTTCCCACTTTGATGAGGAAATGTATGAAGAATTAAAAGAAATCTATGAAATGGTAGTAAGAAAAAATTCTTTTAGTCCAAGTGAAATGCAAGCCCTGGCTGAAGAGCTAGGAAATCTGCGCAAAAAATAAAGAGGATGACTCATATGGGTCATCCTCCTTTTCTTATCTTTGTTCTGTTAAAATGATCGGGCCATCTTTTGTGATGGCAATCGTGTGCTCATATTGCGCTGAATATTTACCGTCAATGGTTCTGGCTGTCCAACCGTTGTCATCCATTTTTGTTTGGTACCTTCCGATGTTGACCATCGGTTCAATAGTAAAAACCATTCCTTCCTTGATCCTTGGCCCTTTCCCAGGCAGACCGTAATGGGGAACATCAGGCTTCTCATGAATCACAGCCCCAATTCCGTGGCCTATAAAATCACGAACGACTGATAGTCCTTCGCTTTCAACGTAAACTTGAATGGCATGACCGATATCTCCAATTCGGTTTCCTACTACTGATTGTTCTATTCCCTTATACAATGCCTCTTTTGTCACCTTTAATAAATGGTCCGTTTGTTCAGTAACATTTCCAACTGCATAAGACCAAGCAGAATCAGCCAATGCACCATTGTAATTTACAACCATATCAATCGTAACAATATCGCCCTCTTTTAACGGTTCCTTTCGTGGGAATCCGTGGCATATTTCATCATTTATACTTGCACAGGTTGCAAATTCATAGCCTTTATAGCCTTTTTGTTGCGGGGTAGCCTGATTTTCTCTCAAAAACTTTTCAACAAATTCTTCAATTTCCCAGGTTGTAATGCCGGGTTTAATTAATTTGGCTATTTCTTTATGGCAAGCAGCAAGGATTTCTCCTGCTTTTTTCATGGCTTCAATTTCTCGTTGTGATTTAAGTACTATCATTTTCTTCCCAGCCTTTTTTAATTATTTTTATGTATTATAAGCGTTTTAGTTCGTGGAAGATCATCTTTAGCTTACGAACTTTAATACTATATTAGAGTATTGGAAACACTCTCTTTATATTATCGCTATCTAATAATTTTTCCAAGCAACTGTATCTAATTGCAGCTTTTTCATGTGATTTATAACATCTTATTGATTTATCGATACTTAATTTCGTTTTTTTGTCAAAATACTCCGTTCGTAATATGGAACTTCTTCATTCTTTTTGTTAAAATTATCGTATATATATTAATAAAAATGGGTGTGTGAAACTCAATGATCGGTGAACGTATAAAAAAATTACGATTAGAAAAAAAAATGTCACTTTCTGAGCTTGCTGATCAAGCAGGGGTCGCTAAATCTTATTTAAGTGCAATGGAAAGAAACCTGCAAAGTAATCCTTCTATTCAAGTTCTTGAAAAGATTTCCTCGGTTTTAAGCGTCCCTGTAGAGAATTTAATACTTGAACAAATCAATAAAGAGGATTTGGACAGCGATTGGATGAATCTTGTCAAAGAAGCAATGAATTCCGGAGTATCCAAGGAACAATTTCGTGATTTCCTTGAATTTAATAAGTGGCGTATTAACCAGAATAACAACCAATAAGTCATGATTATGCTTACAAAAGAAGAAAGCATTCTACAAATATTTACATTATTTGTAGAATGCTTTTTTGTTTAACGTATGTAAATTTATCGGTTTTCAATTAACCGTTCTTTTACATCCTGCTGCATAAGAAAATCACGAACTGATTCTTTCGTAATTCCTAGTTCTTTAGCCTCTAAAATTAATGCGACCCAATCCTCATCCATTCTTTCTACTTTTCTTTCAGTTTCTACCACCACAATTTTTCCCCCTAAAATACAATTCGTATCCCAGGCAGCCCGGCCATCATAGCAATCTACATTACCTTAGATCCTCGGCTTTGCGTCCCTCTTTTTCAATAGGTTTGCCTTTTTCTGTTTCCATTAATGCTACGTTCAGCTTTATACCTTATTATTTCTCTATACCAATAGGGCTAAATACTTAATCCTGAATTATATTTACATTATATATAGTCCTTTTTTAGTAGGGTGTTAGATTTTGTCAATTTTTCAAAAAATTCTAATCATTTTTTCTCACAAATTTTTCTATATTTCTACAAAATACTTGGTTAAATTATCCAAAATCATGGTTTTTAACACAAATTCTAGGAAGTATAATAGGAAAAAGAGGAAATCCGAGTCGAATTCCCTCCTTTTGTGTAATTATTGGAAATTTTTATAAGCCTTTGCAATGAGTGAGAACCAACAACCTGTACTCCATGGGTTTCTAAATATAACAAATAAATATAATAATTTTTTCATCAAGTATGACGATTAAATTTGTCTATTTTGTGACATTTAACATATAATGTAAACAACATAAAAATCATAATATTATTAATATTCAAACAATAAGGAGTGGACGATGTAATGACTCTTTTACATGTGTTAAACTACTCTATACCTATCGGCTTTATGATATTTTTCGGGTACTTACTTGATCGCATGTGTAAACCGGAAAAATCCGAACAAAAAGCTGGAGAAGATTGACGCTAGTTTATAGGTCACCACTTCCCCGGCTTTTTTTAAATTAATTAGTTAACTCAATTTAGTTTTCAGTAAACCAATAAACTCTTCAAGTTCTTTTTGTTTACTTACAAATCGTGAGGTAGCATAGGAGAACCTACGTAAAAAAGAGTCATCCGTTAGAGGAATTATCGAGAGATATTGACTTTCGACCTCTCTAGCAATTGCAAATTTCGAAATTAATGAAAAACCCAAACCACGAATCACTGCTTCTTTTACTCCCTGTGTGCTGCTGATTGATATTACATTTTTCGTTTTTAATCCGTGGGACCTTAATACATGTTCTAAATAGGCGCGGGTTCCGGAACCTTTTTCCCTTGTAATCCAAGTCTGGTTTTGCAGTTCTTCTATAGTAACCCCTTTTTGTGAAGAAAGTGGATGGTTGGGCGAGGCAACGATTTTTAGTTCATCTATCATAAACGGAAATACTTCGAGACTTTTATCATTGCTTTGGCCTTCAATTAAACCAATATCAACATGAAAAAGCTTTACATGCTCAATTATTTCCTCCGTATTTCCGATGATAACCTCCAGCTTAATTTCAGGATAGATATTTCCAAGTTCCTCTAATAATGAGGGCAGGACGTATTCCCCAATTGTAAAACTTGCCCCAATCTTAAGCCCTAATGTTAATGATTGATGATGTTCGAAAATTTCTTCCTTAGTCATTTCATATATTTGTATGATTTGTTTGGCCCTTTCATATAAAAGTTCTCCCGTTGAGGTTAATTGCAGCTGCTTTGGAGAACGGACAAACAGTGAGGTATGAAATTCCTTCTCAAGGTTTTGTATATGAACACTAACACTAGGCTGAGAAATTAATCTTTTTTCGGCAGCCTTTGTAAAATTCCCTTCTTCTACTACAGTGATAAATGTCCTAAGTGCATCATAATACATAGTATTGCTCCTGCTATTATTAATATTTTTAATATAATCAATTATTTATCTATACTTTACTAATAATATTAAAAAGAGTAAAGTCGCCTTTCATTAAAAAACACCCTAAATAGGTGTTTTTAGGCTATTTTTATTTCAATTTGTTGTAAACCTTTTGCTCATAATTTTTAAAAAAAGAGGAATTAGTCTTCATACCTCTCTTTGACATCATTCGATTAAAGTGAAGAAGCTTCTCATTTAATTTCTTTTGGAGATTCTCTTTTTCATTGGTATCATCGCATTTTCTAATTAAATCCTCGATCGTCATCATTTCTTGCCTTAACCGGCTTTCTTCTTGAGTATATCCTGCATTTTTTAACAATTTATACGCCATCCGCAATTCTTCCGGAATACCTGATAGATCCTCTAACTGAAGGGGCTTACCTAAACCGGGCAGATTATCAAATTCCCCATCTTTGTATGCTGTTTTTATCCGATCTTCCGAGATGATGTGAAACATATCCATTTTTTTGTACCTCCTTTTTCACGTTACTCACTTTGTTAATTATATCAAGGTCTATTTTTTTATAAAATGGAATACTTTGGATTAGTAATATTATAAGAGTGGATTGGGAACTCTACATTTGATGACTGAAAGGAGTGTTGAGTTTGGCACGCGGAGAACATTTTAATCATAAAAACAAGAACCACCCGGGTGAATTTCCTAAAAACAGTATGGCAGAGAAAAAAACACATGAACGGATTGAAGATGAGGAACTAATCGTTACTCAAGAGGCTTTTAAGAATCGAGTGGAAGAAGAGTAAAGGCGTGAATATTCACGCCTTTTTTCAATAATGCCCCTGTAATTAATAAGGTCCATTTTCCATCGTTAATTTTTTGGTATATTGATTCAAATCAATTGTTTGCAGCCACGCAGCAGCTTTTTCAATATCTTTTGAGAAAACACGATCTTGATTAATAGAAGGAACTTGTTCCCGTCCTTTTTCATAGAATCTTTTTGTTTGTGTAGCCATTTTTTCAATACCACGGAATTCGACCGCCTGCATGGCACAAATCAGCTCAATGGCAAGGACTCTTCTTGTATTCTGAATTATTTGATGAGCGTGTCTGGAAGCTATGGTTCCCATGCTCACATGATCTTCTTGATTTGCTGATGATGGTATCGAGTCAACACTTGCCGGATGTGCTAATGTTTTATTTTCAGATACCAGTGATGCGGCAACATATTGCATAATCATCGCACCGGATTGTAAGCCGGGTTCCGGGCTTAAAAATGGCGGCAGGTCATTTAATTGCGGATTAATTAATCTTTCAATCCGTCTTTCTGATATATTCGCCATTTCCGCAACCGCAATCTTCATAAAATCCATTGCAAATGCAATCGGTTGACCGTGAAAATTCCCCCCGGAGATTACTTTTTCACCGTCATCAAAGATTAATGGATTATCAGTTGCTGCATTCATTTCAATCTCTAATTTTTCTTTTACATAATCAAGTGTCTGCCAGGTAGCGCCATGGACTTGTGGAATACATCTTAGCGAATAAGCATCCTGAACTCTTATTTCTCCCTGCATTGTGGTTAATAAACTATCGCTTAAGTAAGAACGAATTCTTGCAGCTGTATCAATTTGCTGTTTATAGCCCCTTGCCACATGCACCTCTTCTGCAAAGGCATCAATGATTCCATTTAACCCTTCAATCGTCATCGAAGCAATAAGCTCACTTTCGAAAGCCAGTTGTTCTGCCTCTAAGTAACCGACTACACCCATAGCGGTCATCGCCTGTGTACCATTGATGATTCCGAGGCCTTCCTTTGCTTCCAGTGTAACCGGTAGGATTCCTTCTTGCTGAAACGCCTCAATTGAATCCAGGCGATTACCTTTGTAAAAAACCTCTCCCTCTCCAATTAGAACTAAAGCCAAATGGGATAACGGCGCTAAATCTCCACTCGCACCAAGAGAGCCTTGCTGTGGAATGACAGGGATAATATCTTTGTTAACAAGTTCCAATAATTTCTCAATAACAATGGGTCTTACCCCTGAAAAACCTTTTAAAAGTGCATTCGCACGGAGCAGGACCATTGCTTTAGCGACAATCTCAGGGAATGGTTCGCCCACTCCGCATGCATGAGAGCGAATTAAATTAAGCTGCAGATCTTGAACATGTTTCTTATCAATCAAAACATCACTGAATTTTCCAAATCCCGTAGTAATTCCATAGACAACCCTTGATTCTGAAACGATTCGTTCTACTGCTTCCCTGCTCTTTTGTACAGCGTTCATGCTTTTTTCTGAAGCACCTACTTTTTGCTTTCCATATAAAACTTCTTTCATTTGTTCCAGAGTTAAACTTCCACCTGTCAATGTAATCATTTTTTCTCTCTCCTCTACCACTTTAGTATAATAAAGAAAGAGGCTGGATTCCTTTATCTAAATAGATTTGGAATCCAGCCTCTTAAAAATCATTATTGAATATTGAATTTTCCTTGAATGTCTCATGCCTAATCATCCCATTCATAATATTCTATAATTATTGTCATTATATGTGTTTGTAAATAAGATTGTCAACGGAATATTCTAAATTTTAGTACAATATCACTTTAGCAGAATAACGAATTAACGGAAGGTCGTTATCCAGCCAATATGGTAAATCGTTATATCACTAAAGTAATTGAATTCCGAATTACAAAAATGCCTTCATTTCCGTTATACTGAATGAAGGTTAAAAAAGAGCTTTTGCCTAGATGGAAAGGAGTATTTATGAAATCTCTCGTACTTGCAGAAAAGCCAAGCGTAGCAAGGGAGCTTGCCCGTGTCCTTGGCTGCAATCAAAAACATAAAAGTTACATGGAAGGCAATCAATATATTGTCACATGGGCGCTTGGTCACCTAATTGAATTAAAAATGCCCGAGCATTATGACACGAAATATAAAACCTGGAATTTAGAGGACTTACCAATCATTCCGCAAAAAATGGGCTTAAAGGTAATGAAGCAAACAAGCCACCAATTTAGGGCGATTGAAGCCTTGGCGAAACGAAAGGATATTCAGGAATGCATTATTGCGACAGATGCAGGTCGTGAAGGTGAGCTTGTCGCCCGGTGGATTCTTGAAAAAATTCAGTGGAACAAACCATTAAAAAGATTGTGGATTTCTTCGCAAACCGATCGAGCTATTAAGGACGGCTTCAAACAATTAAAACCGGGAAAACAATTTGATGACCTCTACCATTCTGCTGTTTGCCGTGCCGAAGCTGATTGGTTAATTGGACTGAATGTTACAAGAGCATTAACAACAAAATATAAGGACCCGCTTTCAGCCGGCCGGGTGCAGACACCTACACTTGCGATGGTTCTCGACCGGGAGCAGCTCATACAAAAATTTGTTCCGAAGGAATACTGGACGATTCGAGCTGAAATTGGACCATTTTTAACTGACTGGGAAAAGGACAATGAGAAACGCCTTTTTGAAAAATCGAAGGCAGAAAGTATCCTAAAAAAAATAACCGGTGCAAAGGCAATGCTTGAAAAAGTCGAACGAAAGAAAAAGTCTGAGGCTCAGCCCCTGCCTTATGACTTAACTGAGCTTCAAAGAGATGCCAATAAACGGTTTGGCTTTTCTGCGAAAAAAACATTAAATGTTTTGCAAAAATTATATGAGCAGCATAAAGTGGTGACCTATCCAAGAACTGATTCCCGCTATTTAACTACTGATATGATGAGTACGATGGCGGATCGCCTGCAAGGGATGGTGTCCGGTTATAAAGAAGAGGTGCGACCGCTTCTTGCTAACAATGGCAGAGTACTTGCAAAACGTGTCTTCAATAATGAAAAAGTAACAGACCATCATGCCATTATCCCGACCGAACAACGCCTAAATCTCAGTGACCTTGATTCCGACGAACGAAAAATTTATGACCTGATTGCCAGACGTTTCCTTACCCTATTTTTACCTCCTTTTGAATACGAAACGATTCATGCCGTTTTTACTGCAGAAAGAGAAACCTTTACGGCAAAAGAAACGAATGTAATCGAATTAGGCTTCAAAAAGGTTTTAGGAAAAGAAGATGTCGAACAGACCATGACCGGTCTGCAAAAATTATCACAGGGACAAGCTTTTACGGTTAAAAATGGATGTGTCAACCAGAAATGGACAGAGCCGCCATTGCGCTACTCCGAGGCGGATGTTTTGTCACAGATGGAGAAGTTCGGCCTAGGTACCCCCGCAACAAGGGCAGAAATTATTGAGAGACTTGTTGAGACAGAAGTGGTAGAACGGCAAAATGGCCGCTTCCACCCTACAAAGAAAGGCAAACAACTTATCGACCTTGTTAATAATGAGTTAAAATCTCCAGAATTAACCGCAAAGTGGGAGCAGGAATTAGAGCAAATCTCTAAAGGAAAAGCAGACCCAAAAGTCTTTTTACAAAAAATTCGCCGTCAAACCGCTCAGCTTGTTTCGGAAATTAAAACAAGTGACAAATCTTATCGGGCTCACAACTTAACAGGCTCCAAATGTCCTGAGTGCAGTTCATTCTTAAAGGAAAGAAATACAAAAGAAGGAAAAGTTCTCGTCTGTTCCAATTTGGAATGTTCCTATCGAAAACGAAAGGATCCGAAGCTTTCCAATCGACGCTGCCCGCAGTGCCATAAAAAAATGGAGCTTCATGAGGGAAAAGCCGGCGTCTACTTCCAATGCCGGCCATGCAATGTAGTCGAAAAAGCGGAAGAAAAGAAAAAAGCCGTGAATAAGAAGGAAGAACGAAAGCTGGTTCAAAAATATAGCCAAAAAGAAGATTTCGGCACAAGCCTAGGCGATTTGCTGAAGCAAGCTTTGAAGGATCAAGACTAATAAGAAAAGCGCAAGCGCACCGTGGCTATTCTTGATAAGCCAGACTTATCATAGTTCAAAAATATATACTATCTTATTGAATCAAAAAAAGGTAAGCACCTTAAAAGATGCTTACCTTTTTTTCTTGAAAGCACTTCCAATTTGATAGTATGATGGTATGGCTATGAAAAAGAAACGGGGATACAACATGATTAGGGATTGGGATCCAAATTTAAAGGTTCGCTTGTTTAGTGAAACGTGATGAACATTACCTTTTGGATGTTCTTTCCATTTTTGACCATCTATTTTGCAGATGAATTCGGTAAGAATAAAGCAGGATTATTATTAGTATTTTCACAGGTGTTTTCCGTTTTGGCTAACTTAATGGGTGGATACTGCGCCGACCGTTTTGGTCGGAAGCGAATGATGGTTCTTTCCGCTATAGGCCAAGGGCTTTCATTTTTATTGTTTGCATTTGCCGGTTCTCCATGGCTTCATTCTCCATTGATTGGGTTCATTTCCTTTGCGATTGCGGGTGTTTTCGGCTCCTTTTACTGGCCGGCAAGCCAGGCAATGGTCGCCGATGTGGTGGATGAAAAAGATCGAAGCAGTGTATTTGCTATTTTTTATACGTCTATTAATTTAGCGGTTGTCATTGGTCCCATTATCGGTGCAATATTTTATATCCATTATCGCTCACAGCTATTACTTACAGCAGGGGTAGTTTGCATATTGCTAGGTTTGATTTTGGCCAAATGGACTCGGGAGACGGCACCGTTTCAAAAAAATTCCGCTTTCGGCATTGATGGAAAATGGTATTATTTTTTACAAAACCAACTAAAAGATTATTCACTAATTATCAAAGATAAAACGTTTTTGTTGTTTATTGTTGCAGGGGTACTGGCAGGGCAAACGTTTATGCAGTTAGACTTATTAATCCCTGTTTATATAAAGGAAGTTGTGAAAAATCAAAGCTTTTTTTCCATCGGTGATTGGTCATTTATAATAAATGGAACGCAGGCCTTTGGAATCGTTCTTGCTGAGAACGGCTTCCTTGTTGCCATGCTAACAGTTTTGGTAACCAAATGGATGAGTCGATTCCCTGAACGGAATGTATTTATTCTTTCATCCATTGTATATGCTATTTCAATTATTATCTTCAGTCAAACTAATTGGATCTGGGGATTTATTCTAGCTATGGCGGTTTTCACTTTTGCTGAATTAATGGGAGCCGGGCTTCAGCAAAGCTTTGTTTCCAAGTTGGCACCGGAGCATATGAGGGGACAATATTTTGCAGCAGCAAGTCTACGATTTACCATCAGTCGCACAATCGCTCCTATCTCTATTCCGTTGACTGTGTGGATTGGCTATGGATCGACGTTTTTTGTGCTTTCCATACTTGCTTTATCTAGCGCAGGAATATATTGGGTAATGTTTAATTCATTTGAAAAACAATCTGCAAAGGGATCCTGAAAGGGTCCCTTTATATTTTAATAGAGTTCAAAAAATATTCAATAAATTGTACTAAAAAGTTCACATTTCACTCTTTTAATATTATAATTAACATGTAAACGATTTCTATTAAAAAAGAAGGTGGAATGGATGGATTGGTCTCAATTTATGTCTCCAACTTCAGTGTCAGGCATTATTACTTTTGTTGTACTATTTTCTGCAGGGATTTATTTTAATATAAAAGTATACGGCAGTAAGCTTCAGTAAAGATTAATTTCTTTACTGTTTTTTTGGCTTTCTTCAAATACCCAAAACCTGGCTCGAGGTTTCTTTTTCCAATCAAAAAGGCTACAATATACATGAAGATTTTGGAAAAGGAGACAAAAAAATGAGTGATTTTCAGAGGAACCTTGAAAAATATGCTGAACTTGCCGTTAAGGTAGGGGTTAATATTCAAAAAGGACAAACATTAGTTGTTAATGCGGCCTTGGATGCTGCAGAGTTTGTCCGTTTGGTTGTTAAAAAGGCTTACGAAACAGGTGCTCAAAATGTAATTGTCAACTGGAACGATGATACGGTTACAAGAACAAAATATGACCTGGCTCCTGATGATGCCTTTCAAGAATATCCCGTTTGGCGTGCCAAAGAAACTGAAGATCTAGCTGATCAAGGTGCTGCTTTCATGTCGGTAATTTCCGCAAGCCCGGATCTGCTTAAAGGTGTGAATCCTGAACGAATTTCTAATTTCCAAAAAGCTGCCGGAGAAGCATTATTGAAATACCGCAAAGCGATACAATCGGATAAGGTGAGCTGGACGGTCGTTGCTGCTGCATCACCACTTTGGGCGGCAAAAGTGTTCCCGGATGAACCTGTTGAAAATCAAGTAAACAAACTATGGGATGCTATTTTTAAAGCAACGCGTACTGACGTTGAAAATCCTGTTGAAGCATGGAAAAAACATGATGAAACACTCCATGAAAAAGTTCATTATTTAAATGAAAAACGGTATGCAAAGCTTCACTACCGTGCACCAGGAACAGACCTGACAATCGAACTTCCGAAAAACCATATTTGGGTAGGTGCAGGAAGTGTAAATGAGAACGGTATCGAATTTATGGCCAATATGCCGACAGAGGAAGTGTTCACCGTTCCATTTAAAACAGGAGTGAATGGTACAGTAGCGAGCACAAAGCCACTCAGCTACGGTGGAAATATTATTGACCGTTTTTCGGTTACATTTGAAAATGGAAAAATTATTGGTGTGAAAGCGGAAGAAGGCGAAGAAATTCTGAAGCGTTTAGTTGATACAGACGAAGGCTCTCATTATCTTGGTGAAGTAGCACTTGTTCCTTATAACTCACCTATTTCCCAATCAAACATTCTCTTCTTTAACACTTTGTTTGACGAAAATGCTTCAAACCATTTAGCTATCGGCAGCGCCTATGCTTTCTGTATCGAAGGCGGAAAGAAAATGTCTTCTGATGAATTAAAAGAAAATGGATTAAACGAGAGTATTACCCACGTTGATTTCATGATTGGTTCAGCCGAAATGGACATCGATGGCATTACAACCGACGGTAAAGCAGAAGCTGTTTTTAGAAAAGGAAATTGGGCGTTTTAATAATAGATTTTTAAAGAAAACTCGCCTCTGTCTTTGCCCTTAAGGGAGAAGACAGAGGCGTAGTTGCACTTATGCGAAATAGGAAAGTATAAACTTGTGAAAGTTTATACTTTCCTATTAGCTAAAATATTAAGAGCAGGCTTCCCTGCTCTTTTTTCAACGGTTTATAGATGATCACACCATCTTGTTCTTTGGCTATTTTTTCATGCATTTTGGTTAATTGCTGCATCGGATCCATAGGCTGTAACTGTCCTAAAATATCGAAAAGTCCAAGTGATTTTAACAGCCCATTCTGCCATTTTTGCAGTTCGTTAGAAAGTGAAGTATCTTTCCGGCAAACGGTAGTTAACGTTACTTTATTGGCAATTGCTTCATCAATCAAACTCAAAGCGAGCTCCTTTGTAATAACTCCGTTGTTATCCTTAATTTGATCACATGCAGATTGGAGCGACTGTTCCACTTTATAGGAAGGTCCGCTTACAATTGGATCCAGCGGCTTCATTATTGGATCCGGCGATTTTGTAACAGGATCAAGTGGTTTTAATACTGGTTTTAGCGGCTTCAACACAGGTTCTACTGGCTTTAACACGGGTTCTAGCGTTTTTAACACCGGTTTGAGAGGTTCTAATACTGGTTTTAACACCGGATCTACTGGCTTTAACACCGGATCCAATGCTTTGGCCACTGGATTAGGTGGATTCGTTCCCGTACCGATCACATATTTTATTGGATCTGTTATCTTACCATTGTTACTTGATTGTTCACCTGCTTTGGATCCATCCTCACATGTAAGCGGTAGGTGGCCACTTGAAATTCTTTCTATTTCTTTTTCCAATTGGTTTAGCGGAAGCAGGCTTAAATCCTTGAGTAGTTGAATCTTCCCCGGCATTTGTGCTTCGGCTTGTCCGGAGATCGTGTTAAGAACTAGCTTTTTGATGTCACTATCTTCATTATCCATATAATGGGCGACCATCACCACATTCTCCATCGTGAGCTCAGGTACTGTTTCAGAAGCCATTAAGCAAGCACCCTTGAATGAAATGGCTGTCGTATCAACTGTCATACCTTTTACAGTAACCGGTCCTTGTGCTTTTAAGGTGATACTCACCATTCCCTTTGGTGATTGAACCTGTTTCGTCAATCTCATCCCGTAAATGGTTGCTGATTTATATTGTATCCGCAGCATGGGCTCTTTGCCTCTGACCGCAGATGTTTCTTGGTTGACAATCGTTGCAAACATACCTGAGCCAACAACCCGGTCTGCTTGAATTATAAAACCATCTGAAGCATTATTATTTGCTGCGTTTGCGACTCCTCCCGGAGATAAAAATGTAAGAAACATCAGCTGGAGACATAAGCTAAATAAGAAAAGCTTGCCTTTCCACCACATAATTTAATCCCCTTTAGCATGTTTACGCTGTTAATTCCGTATCGTTAGGAGGTGCTGTATTCACTTTGACAGGAGCGAGGCGCCATGCCATTAACAATGCACCGCCAATGATTCCAAAAAGTGTTCCAACCAGGAAGCCTCCCAATGCTCCGATAACGGACAGAATCGATAGAAAAATAGTAAAAATACCGAGAATTTTAGAGGCATTGGGGAATAATATCGATACTATTCCAATCAACGTAATAATTCCTCCAAATAACAGACCGATAATGGCGAGTGAACCAGGGAGGAATGTGCTTAAGTACAGGTTTAATGGAATCCAGCTAATCATAAGTCCTCCTAAAATGGTAATAATAGCTCCCCATAAGGGCCTTTGTTTGCGCCACTTTTTCAATTCCATTTTGTTCAACTCTCCTACCTAATTTTTATTGATCTTTTCAACTGTTAATTTCATTCCACCCATATTGATTGTTTTTTGGAAAAGATAATGCGTTTTTAGCTTTGCATGCTCCATGATAATTTGTGATGAGTTTTGTTTAAATTGTTTTTGCCAGTCGTCACTATGCTTTTCTTGCAAAACTAAATTTTGGAATTTGGCATCCGCTTGAATTAGGCTTGCATCATGTTCAAGTCCAGTGATCTGAACTGGTTTGGAGGCCGCTATTTTTACACGAATCCACTGCCCGCCTACTTTAAAATCTTTGTATAATTGCAAATTATCAATCGTTAAACTATCCATTAAATTTGCCCCTTGGGGTGCAGAATCATCTGCGCTCGTTTCACCCATCTTGGGATAAAAGGTATATCCATTCCCCACCAGCTTATCAAACTCAACATAGAAGTCTCCTATTCCGGCGATCGGTACAGCGTATGCCACTCCCGAAATTCCAAACGAGACTAATAACAGTGCCAACGCCAACATTCCCGAACCTAATACGGACCAGAAAACCTTTTTGCTTGTAGTACCCTCCAAGAGTTGGATTGAACTTTCCATATACGTCCTCCTATTTTTTTAATTTTAAGAAAATATGACTATCTTAACCTTACTCTTCAATACTCACTACTACAACTACGGTAAATATCGTGAAAAATTAACGCCCCCGTCAAATGTCGGGTAAAGATACTAATACGGACATATTGGAAAAGGAAGATGCGAATTTTATAATTATTGGTATATTGCGGGGGGAGGATTGAATATGGAACGAATAGTTGAGCAGCTCTTACAGAAGGGGGTTAGCCTTCTTATAGGACTAAGAGACCCATTTGTAAAAGAGTGGAAGCAGTTATTATCATCATCCAAACACAATAATGCTTCATTGGTAGATCAATTTGATTCAATGATTCAATATGCCTTTCAGGAGATTTCAATAAAAGAACCCCCTAGCGTGGACTCTTTTATTCTTTCATTGCTTGCTGAGTGGCAAAACCGTTTTCCCTCTGCACATAACGAATACGAGTCTATATTTCTCATAACTGCGATTGAAAATATTTTTCATAAGCTTCTAGCTGCGAATCGAGCAACATCCATTGTCGAGCATCAGGCTATTCAAGCTTTTTTTTCGAGAATTCTAGACCATTCATTATTAACTCATGATTTGGAGGACCGTATCGAAAAATGGATTAAAATGATGATGGCTACAAACATTCTCCCTATGGAATGGTTAGCAATCGTGAAAAAAGAGCAAATTGATTTTAAAATCGAAAAGATTGTTTGTTCATCCCAAAAGGAAGTAGAACCTCATTTGATTGAAATGTGTTTAAGTATAAAGGCCAATCAAATCGATCATCTATCTATGGCGATTACAAGGTTGTTGGGAGAAGGCACGGTACATAACAAGGTTGTCCAAATTCGATGTTTGAATGATATCCTTCTTATTGGCTTACAGGAAGGGAAGGTTACAGTATCGGAGCAACAAACAGAATTGATTAAAGGAATGTACCTCCGGCAGCTAAAGCTGCACCATCTTGAAAGTAAAATGGACTGGAAGGATGCTTCCCTTTTGTTTTTACAGCGATTATTACAAACCCGAAGTGCCGATCTTGCTGTACAAGCAATCACTCAAGGAATCGTTGATTACATGCCATTTAAACGCTGCGCCTTATTTCTTTATAACCACATGGAAGATAAAGGCATTGGCGTGTCAGGGCATAATGTCAGCATCCCCTCTGTCCAGCAAATTAGAGAGGGGATATTTCAACTTCCTTTAATTAATAACTATTTACGTTCATTAGCCCATTCGCAGCCTCTTTATTTTTCCAATGCTTCAGATGTGCTGCCTGAAAAATATGTCCGAAAATACCGCATAAAGTCAATCGTGGTATTACCGATTTTTGTCCCAACTGAAAACAAATTACTTGGAATTGCCTTATTGGATCAAGGGGAAGATTCTCAGTTTGAAGTTGCAACGCAAACATTAACTACGTTAATTAAATTTGGTCATTATGCCGGTGAATTATTATATTCCTTTTGGGATGAAGCACTACATCAATTCGGCAGTCCCAAATGCATATTAACACAGCGTGAGAAAGAAGTATTGAATTTGATCGCGGAGGGTGCGTCTATCAATGAAGCGGCACAACAGCTTCATCTTAGCAGTTACACCGTTCGTGATTATGTTTCCATTATCATTCAAAAATTAGCTGCCAAAAACCGCACTGATGCTGCGGTTAAAGCTATAAGAATGAAGTTAATATTATAAGGAAAGGCTATTTTCGCATTAATTGTTGTTTATCGTAAAAGTTCAAAACCCGTATAACTAAATGCTTCGTGGCATCTTTTCGTAAGAACATTTGCGAAAATTGCCCTGAAACTTAGTAAATGGTCATTCATAAGGTCTAAAAGCAACAAAGTTTACGAAAAGAGCCTAAGGAAAAGCCGCCGATTGGCGGGCTCCTAAGGGCGAAAACAGAGGCGTAGTTCGTCGAAAAGCAAAAAACAGCTTTTCGACTGCGATGTTTATCCTACCGAAGCATTCCTTTGTGCACTTATACTTTCATTAGCTGAAAAAAGAGCAGTTCCAATGGGATTGGATTGCTGCTCTCTCGATTTTAGCGATTATCAATTTTCTCCGGGTATAAATCATGGTTCATTAAACGATGTTCCGCCATTTGCTCAAACTTTGTTCCCGGTCTTCCGTAATTGCAGTATGGGTCAATCGAGATACCGCCTCTTGGCGTAAATTTGCCCCAGACCTCGATGTACCTTGGGTCCATTAATTTAATTAAATCGTTCATAATGATATTCATGCAGTCTTCATGAAAATCACCATGGTTGCGGAAGCTAAAAAGATATAACTTTAGTGATTTACTTTCGACCATCTTTTTATCCGGAATGTAGCTAATATAAATAGTCGCAAAATCAGGCTGACCTGTTTTTGGACACAGACTTGTGAATTCAGGGAAATTAAATTTTACAAAATAATCGCGGTTCGGATGCTTATTATCAAAAGCCTCTAAAACGTCCGGTGTATATTCAAACAAGTATTTTGTACCTTGATTTCCGAGTAATGTAACGCCTTCTAGTTCTGTATCAGTTCTTCCTGCCATCTTAGGATCCTCCTCATTACCAATTGACATAGTAACTATAGAAAAAATAGAGTATACTGTCAATAATCATTTGTTGGGAAAACGTATAGTTGCAAAAGATGAAGGCTTTAGAGTACAATGTCCATTTAAGAAATAATGCTTGGAGGTTTCACCATGTGGAATGAATTTAAACAGTTTGCCATGAAAGGGAACGTACTGGATCTCGCTGTTGGTGTGATTATTGGCGGAGCGTTTGGTAAGATTGTCACTTCCCTCGTAAAAGATGTATTAATGCCGGTAATTGGATTGTTTATGGGAGGAATAGACCTCTCAAAACTATCAGTTGGCACATTACATTATGGATTATTTCTTCAATCAGTCGTTGATTTCTTCATTATTTCTTTTTCAATTTTTCTTTTTGTAAAAGGGATTAATCGCTTCAAGAAGAAAGATGAAGCTGATGTAATTGTAGAGAAAGTGGATCGAACCGAAGAGCTTTTAGCGGAAATCCGTGATTTATTGAAAGAAGATAGAAATTTTTTTAGAAAAAATGAAACATCTTGACCTTTTAATCGTATACCTTAATAAGACTTATTTTCGAGGTGAAAAAAATTGTATACACAAACAGCTAATGAATATATCCCATCAGTTTTAAGAACGTTTGCTCTTTCTCTTGCTTTCGCCTTACTTGGCACATTAGCAGGCGTTTATATACCTCCTGCTTTATTTTTACCATTGGCGATTTTAGAAACTGTAATGCTTACTGCTGCCTTTTTCTTTAGACGCAAAAAGGCCATTTCTTATTCGTTTCTCTATATTTTTACCTTTATATCAGGGATTACGCTTTATCCGATCGTAGCGCATTATATTGCTGTTTCGGGACCTAATATTGTTTTACTGTCATTTGCCAGTACAACTGTTGTGTTCACCGGAATTGCCATTTATGCAACGAAGTCGAAACGGAACTTTTCCTTTTTGGGCGGATTTTTATTAGCGGCATTGCTTGCATTAGTGGCCATTTCGATTTTTAATATATTTTGGCCATTAGGCACGATGGGAATGCTCGCATACTCCTTTATCGGTGTGATGGTATTTAGCGGATATGTTCTCTTTGATTTCAGCCTTATGAAGCATCAAGGTGTTAGACCGGAGGACGTTCCATTAATGGCTTTAAGCTTATACCTGGATTTTATCAACTTGTTCCTAAGCATTCTTCGGATATTAGGAATCTTAAATAGTAAAGACTAAGAAAAGCGGAAGAGCCCGTTAGCGGCGTATGGACTGGAGCGATTCGCCTTTCTGATAGTACAAAAAAGTGAAGGCTGACTCATTGAGTCAGCCTCTTTCAATTTAGCATTTATTTATGAGAGTCAAACCGCGTTGAAGCATTTGTTTGACAGATTTCTCCCAGTCAGTGTTTTTTAACATCTCTTCAATCTTTATGACAGCTTCACTACGATCATTGTGGATGTTGAAGAGTTCCAGTAACTCAAGACGAAGCAACCATTCATTTGGATATTGATCATCCAAGATGGCTAGTATTTCATTAATTCGCGACAAAATGTGTTCATCCCAATTAGAGTTCTCTCGGAATCTACGAATTTCCTCGTAAAAGCTTTCTAATTCATTCCATTCTTTATCCGCCAATTTCCCCTCTATCATACCATCCGGCTCCAAATCAAAATAAGTATCCGGATCAGCTGCACCGGCATATACGGAAGAAATCCTTTCACCGACTGCCATATCAAATGTCCCCCAAGCTTTTTCAAATAGTACTTGATCCTTAAATCGTACAGTGCAGTTTTTAAAAGAAATAATAATGGGCGTTTGTTCTGAAAATAAAATATTTTTTACGATTCCATTTACCTTTACACCACTTTGAAAATTTAAAAAAGCCTCACTTCCTTCAATAATTCCTAGAGCAGATAATTGTTTTTTAGTGCAGTCTTCCAGAATTAGATCCCCCTCTAATTTGCCAATCGGCGCTCCAAATCCCTTATAATGTGTTTCTTTTCCATGATTGGGTAATTGTTTATCATTTAATGCTAACGCTGTAGGTCCTTTTGTGCGTATATAAACAGCTTCGCCTTTTTCGTCTTTTAAAATAGCCGATAGAATGCCGGTTACTTGTAAACCGGAGGAGTACTCAATTGTCGCTACACTATCAGATTGCAAGGCTTTATCCAGACTTTCCGTACCGCCTTTTTGAAATGCCATAGTTTCAGCAAATTGGTCAACCGCATCTACTAATTCATTAAAGTTCCTACAAACAAATAACTGGGGCTGCGGCTTTGTGACATCATAAGGGGTTTGGATACATGCTTCAACAGAAAATGGGATCTTTATTACCTCATCTGATAAACAGCTTTGGCTCTCTCCTACAGATGAAAGCAAGCCGGCCCCATAGATTTTAGGGTTGTTTAGTTCGCCTACTAATCCATATTCAACCGTCCACCAAAACAAACGGGAAATTTGATCTGCTTCAGAAATTCCTTTTACCTTCCTTCTTGCCTCAGACACCTGCATTTCCGCTTTCTTAATTTGTTCAGGAGTGGATTTCGGGTCCTCTGCAACAATGGTTAAATGCCGAACAGCTTTAAATACATCCAACTTTTCTTTACTGGAGATGGCTAAAGCACCCATCCTGCCAATTTTTTTTACAAATTCCCTGTAGGATTTATCTAATAAAATGGGAGCGTGTCCGGCTGCTTCATGAAGCATATCCGGTGCAGGAGTATAAGCAATATTTTGCAATTTCCTAATTTCCGTTGCGATTGGTAAAATTCCATTTGCCAGAAAAGTATAAAAGGCAGCCCCGGGTATTAGACCATCAATGGTTACTGCCCTCCATCCAAACCTAGCTAAACTTGTATTCATTTCATCCACTTTCGGAATCGACTCAGTTTTTATCCCTGAATCCTTTAAGCCGTTCACATATGCCGGATGGGCAATTTCTTTTAAAAAATAATGATTTTGCTTCATGACAAATCTCCAAACGGCATGGTCAATTGGAGTATAGCAAGTGTAATCTTGCCTGGAAATATATTGCTTTAAATGTACCGGGATCTTTTTTGAAGACTCTCCACTCATTCTGAACCCTCCTTTGCTACATATTTATTTAAATCACATAAATTTAGACCGATGCTCCTTTACAATTTGAGGTGATTTTTTTATTACCGTTCGCTTGGTTTTTGGATTACACCTTTCATAAAAATAGATACGCCGATTTTCTTGCAAACTGTTAAATAATGCATAAGAGCCAGCAAAATTGAAGAGGTATTCATTGCGATGATTACCCCATCCATTCTCCATTCAGGTAAGGACCCTAGTAAATAAATGAGGACAAACGAAATCACTGTTGCCCAGATGGAATGAATAAACATATCTTTGATAAGCCCAAGGCCAATTAAGAAGGCCTGCAATGGCATGATAAAAAAGTGAAATAAAAAGAAAGGCCAAAGCATTTGTAAGTAAGTAGCTGCAGATGGTGAATGAAAGAAAAGTGACGTAATCCGGTTGGCAAAAAGGTAGAAAATAAAAACGGCAGGTATTCCATACAGGCATGTTAGCTTCATCACCTGATTCAACATTTTTTGCATGGCGGTGTAATCTTTTTCCGAATGGGATTTCGATACACCGGGGATGAGAACAGTCATTAAAGAATGAGCAATAAATGCCGGAAAAAAGCCGATACTTAAAGCGACACCCATGAGCATCCCAAATTGTTCTGTTGCCAGGGTTTGGGTTAATCCCGATCGAACAAGTGCTGCCTTAATTAAGAATGGCTGAAAAGCACCTATAAAGGCTGTAAACAAGCGCATGGTTGTCGTTGGAACTGAGACGGACATTAAATTCTTTCGGACAACCTTCCTATTCAAGTTGGAAAAGGGAAAGCGTTTCAAAAGCTGAAATTGAATCATGAAACTGATGATTAAATAAAGAAAAACGACAACTTCACTGCCAATTAGGGTAGCGATAGCGATTAACAGAGACGCTTCAGTATTAAATTCAAAGTATCGGAATAACAAAAACAAAACGGTAACCTGAAAGATTTTTCTTAGGAAATTAGAAACAGCAATTTTCCCCATCTGATTTTTCCCCATAAAATATCCCCGTGCCACAGATGTAAAGGAGATAACCGGAATAAGAATGAGAACCAGCCATCTTACATATGGATGATAGGCATTAAAAACCGGAATAAACGGCATCACCATGGTAGCTAGTATCAATAGTAAACCGGTAAAAATAATCGTAATGGTAATAGCATGGTAAAGGATATTCCGATGGTATCGCTCCTCTTTTTCGGCGATAAATTTAGAAATGGATATGTGCAACTCAAAGCTTGAGAGCAAAACAAGTAGAAAAATCGATGGCAGGATGGACATATACAATCCCAAACCATGTTTTCCTAAATCTCTAGCCAAAATCATATTGACCAAAAACTCAATCCCTTCCCCTAAAAAAGCCGATGCCGCTAAAAGGAAGATTCCCCTGTAGTAAATAGCCATTTTTTGATTCCCCTTTATACAATCTCACTTTTATAAACCTATGAGACAAGTTCCATGAATAGTAGGGGAATTTTGGGGGTGAACGAAAAAAAGGGCATTAGCCCTTTTTAAACATTTATGGTGACACGATCTTTTTTTCTAATAAAAAAAGTCATAGAAATAATTACTACAAGTAAAATCAATTGGAAGATGGTCGTTTCCCGGGTAGGATAAAGTCCAAGCCATTCAATAAACGGTAATCTCTCCACTGTAGTTGTGGAAAGCATCTTGGAAATTTGTAATGAATGAATACTGATTCCAAGAATTTTAAACGCTAAAAAGTAGATAAAAAGAGTGCAGACTTTAAAAAATAGGCGAATCGGAATTTTCACGCTGTAATAAATAATAATAACGCCAACCACCGCTAAAATAAAAATCGCTAAGATAACGCCCATCAGAAGCTGCTGTAAACTAATATACGGGGTGATTCCTGTATAGAAAATGATGGTTTCCGCGCCTTCTCGAAAAACAGACAGAAAGCTAATGAAAGAAAAGGATACTAGGCTTCCTTTTGCTAATGCCTGATTCATTTGTTGGTTGATATATTTATTCCAGTTTCCAATGCTTGACTTATTATGAAGCCATGCACCCACTGTCAGCATCATGAGGACAGCAAAAACCCCCGTCCATCCTTCAATATATTCTCGGCTGGAAGCCGCTGATATTTCCGAAAAAAGGATATTTATGATAATCGCCAAAATAGCACTGGCGATTATCCCAACGGCAACCCCTGTCCAAATCCATTTTTGTTGATGCGATTGACCCATTTTTTTCAGAAAGGCCATCAATGTGACGACAATTAACAGCCCCTCGAATCCTTCCCGTAGTAAAATGAGTGCCGCATCCCATAAAGTATAGTTCGTTTTGCTCAATAAAGGAGCAAGTCTTTTATTCAATTCCTGCACGATGTCAGAGGCTTGCTTTAAATCTACCTTCTTTGAATTTAAGATACTAATAGCTGTAGGAATTTTTGTTTCAATATCCCTATACAGTTTACTATCCCTTGTTTGAACATCCCCCTCAACCATGGGCCAAATGGTCAGGATGTTATTTAAATAAACACTAGCCTTTTGATAATCATCTTGTGAAATTTGTTTATCTGCTTTACTTAACAAAGAGGTAACATCTGATAAGGAATAGTTCCCTTGATTTTGCTTCGAAGTCTTTCCTGCTAAAACGTTTTCTACTTCACGATTCAAATCAGCTGCTAACTCAAGCGCTTTTTTCGGATTAGGAGGGTCTTGGGTAATCGCAATCCGTATTAGAGCCATATTTTTTTCAATTGTCCCGTAAGAAGCAATACTCTTATCATGGACTATTTTTTCAGCAGCAGTATTCCATTGGTTCATGATTGCTTGATATTTGGCAGTATAAGCCTGAGTATCTCCCTTTTTAAGCACGGCTTTTAAATTGTTTATTAATGGAAGTAATTGCTTTACTTTTTCTTTTCCAAATGCTTTATCCTGCGGATTTTGCTCCTTATCATATTCTAAAACCACAGTGGATAGTGAGGAAAGAGTTTTCGTAACTGTCTCCTTTTTCGGTTGGCCTTTGGCAAGCAAACTTTGAACCTCTTTCAGCCTTTCATCAATTTTTTTTGCCGGTTTACTATCTTCTTTTTTAATCGACTGCCATTCATTAGCGAAAAGTTCCATATTTTTCGAAACCGCAGATTGATCTCCTTCCTTGGCTTTCATTAAGCTATCGCCAATAAGAACAAAAAGCTCATCGTTGTTTCCTGCACCCTTCACAGGATGTATCAAAGTCAAACAAAGAAAAAAGCCGGCCATTGCTATCACTATTTTTCTTACATTCATCCAATCTCTCATTACTCGTTCTCTCCTTTTCAGCGAAAAGGAGAAACATCAAAAAAACAATGTTTCTCCAATAAAACCGCCCTGTTTCGTCCCTGGTAAACAAGCGAAAAGCGCACTCCCGCGGTGTGAGATATATTCATTCAATTTATCCATTTTTGCCAGCCGGTTTTGAATCGGAATAAATTGTTTACTTGGCTTCCGCTGATAACCAATGAATAGAAGGCCGGCATCAAGACTTCCTGTTTTTACATCCATTCCATTCGAATAGGAAAAGCCCCTGCGGAGAATTTTTTGAGATCCATCGCCATGAGAAAGCCGAACGTGCGAATCTGCAGGGATATATTCTTGTCCGTTCTCATCTTTATGATTGAAATTGAGTTTATCAAACTCATCTTTTTGACCTAGAGGTGCACCGTTGATCCGATCTCGGCCAAACGTTTTTTCCTGCTCTTTATATGTCGTACGATCCCACACTTCAATATACATTTGAATTTTACGGACAACCAAGTAACTTCCATTAACCAGCCAATTCGGGCCATCCCCCGGCTGAACCCAGACATGCTGATTCATCTGTTTATCGCCGCTTAAATCAGAGTTTGCTGTTCCATCTTTAAATCCAAATAAATTTCTTGGCGTTTCACCATTAGGATCTGCCTGCTTCGAGCGTTGGAACCCCGTTTGTCCCCAGCGCATTGTTGCCTTTCCCCGAGCAATTCGAATTAAATTACGGACTGCATGAAAGGTGACTTGCAAGTCATCAGCACAAGCTTGAATACAAAGATCTCCCCCGGTCCATTCTTCCTCTAACGCATCGAGAGAAAATTTAGGAAGGTCAACTAGTTCTTTTGGTTGTTTATGCCTTAATCCAAACCGGTCCTGATTATCTTTTACAAAAAGACTAGGTCCGACCCCAAAGGTAATCGTTAGGTTCGATGGTAATAAGCCTGAAGCTTCACCGGTATCTTTTGGCGGAAGATTTATGTTCCTGGAGAAATCCTCAATCTCTTTCCCTTCAGTCATTAATGCTGCCGCTTTCGTCCAATCTTTAAAAAGTTGCACCAAATCCTCTTTTTTTGTAGTGGTTACGTCTAAAGATACAAAATAAACATGATTTTGGGCTTTTGTAGCAATTCCTTTTTGATGTTTTCCATAAAACGGGATTATCCCTTTGGTATTATTTGCTCCTTCAGCTTTTCCTTCTGATAATGAGAGCAATCCGCCTAAACCCGACGCTCCGATTAAAACACCCACACCGCCAACCCCGGCGGTTTTTAGGATATCTCTCCGCGAAAATTTTTTCTCACTAAAAGATGACTCTTCAATGATGTTTGTATTATTTTTCACTTAGACTCCTCCGTTACAATTCCTATTTGAGAAAGCGGCTCAGCAAGGGCATCAATAGCCTGACTTAATTCTTTTACCTGGTCTTTGGTCAGATCTGTATAGAGTTTATAGCCATCTCCATTTTTATAATGATTAAGCAAGCTATACACGTTTGCAAAACGAGTTTGGATTTCTTTTGCAAGCTCCTTGTCTTTTGTATTCAAGGCTGGCTGTAAAAGCTGAAATATTTTTTCCGCTCCTTGGACATTCGCCACAAAATCATAAAGATCCGTATGGGCGTAACGGTCCTCTTCCCCTGTCACCTTTGATGTGGAAACTTCATTCAACAGGTCGACAGCCCCTGTGATCAAAATATCCGGTGTGACATTAACTGTTTCCACTTTGGCACGAAGAAGATTCACGTCTTTCATTAACTGCTCTGCATACTGTTCGGATCCTTTGGTGGAGTTATCCTTCCATAATCCTTTTTCGATTCTGTGGTACCCGCCCCACTCATTTTCAGGAACATCCCCTTCGCGTGCGTCAATTTTCGGATCAAGATCACCAAACACCTCGGCAATTGGTTCTGACCTTTCATAATACATCCGTGCTGATGCATAAAGTGTTTTTGCTTTTTCTAAATCACCATTTTTAACAGCTGTAGTAAAGGCTGCTGTCGCCTTTACAAACTCTTCAATTTCTTCAATCGCGTACTTCTTATATTCATCCGTTACTCCGTTAAGAGCAGCAGGAGCTGTGCTCTTTGGTTTTTCTTCTTTTTTGGTTGATGTACTTTTTTCTGCAGTCGAACAGCCAAATAGTAGACTGCTGGATAATAAGATGATTCCTGACACTTTTAGTAGTTTCATATTTTATGTAATCCCCCAATTAGTTAGTAATGATAATCATTATCACTTATATAATAATGCAGTTGAGAAAGATTTTCAATTACTTTTTCTCTTTTTATTAAAATTTGATGAGAAAAATAAAAAGACCTTCCAAAAATGTTTATTGGAAAGTCTTGACAAGATTAGGTTTTTATTCGATTAGAGAATTTTTAAAAGCATAAATCACCGCTTGGGTACGGTCCTGAACATGGAGCTTGCTTAAAATATTACTTACATGGGTTTTGACCGTTTTTAGCGCAATAAATAATTCATCGGCAATTTCCTGATTGGTTTTGCCTTCTGCCATGAGTAACAGTATTTCTAACTCTCTGCCGGTGAGTTCCTCATGAGGCAGGTGCTGATTTTTCCGGCGCATTTTTACCATCATTTTACCTGTTACTTCCGGCTCAAGAACGGATTGTCCATGGTATGTAGCACGAACGGCATTAGCAATTTCACTTGCTTTAGAGGTCTTTAACATATAGCTGGTCGCCCCTGCTTCAAGAGCAGGATATACTTTTTCATCGTCCAAAAAGCTTGTTACAATAATAACCTTAGCTTCGGGCCATTGTTCAATTATTTGTCTTGTTGCTTCAATTCCGTCCATTTCCTTCATAACTAAATCCATTAGAATAATATCCGGCCTAAGTTCAAGTGCGAGCTCAACGCCCTTTTTTCCATCACCGGCTTCACCGACGACTTCAATGTCCGGTTGTGCAGATAAATAAGAGGAAACACCTATTCTTACCATTTCATGGTCATCAACAAATACTACCCTAATCATTTGCACCATCCCCATTCATCATCACTGGAACCTTCACTTCCAGCCTTGTGCCCTTATTTTTAATACTAATTACCCTTAGAGTTCCGCCCACCTCCAGTGCACGCTCATGCATATTTTGCATCCCGTATGAACCGGCTTTCGTTTCCTCTACCTCAAATCCGATTCCATCATCAACAATCCTTAAGATCACAAGGTCCTCTCTCTTGATTAACAGAACTTCAAGCTTGCTTGCTTTTGCATGCCTAAGAGTGTTTGAAACAGATTCCTGGAGGATCCGAAAAAGATGGTCTTCTACCCCTTTATCAAGTGAGAATGTTTCAAGCTTCCAATTAATATCCATTGCTACCTTTTGAGTTAATTCGATTAATAGCTCTTCAATTCCTTCTCGAAGTGATTTATTCTTTAGGGCAACAGGACGTAAGTGAAGCAACAACGCCCGCATTTCCAGCTGTGATTGATGAATCATTTCTTCCACCAATTTCAACTGCTTGGCTTCAGGTGTTGATTCAGAATACTGTTTTGTTTCATTAATGGCCGACATCATCATGGAAGCCGCAAATAATTGTTGACTGACAGAATCATGCAGTTCCCGTGCGAGCCGGTTCCGCTCCTGTGAAATAATCTCTTGAATTCTTGTTTCCTGGTCTTCTACCTTTTCCGTTGCCAGTCGTTGTGAAAGCTTTGTTTGCTCAGACATTTGTTTACCAATCTTCTCAATCCGTTCGGCAATTGCTTGGATTTCTGTGATTGGCGGCTGCCTTTTAAATTCAGCCTGCCTCCCTTCCTCCAATTGGTGCAGGGCATAGTCGACCGAAAGAAATTGTCTTCTCCAAAAAAGGCCTGAAAACGTTCCTAGTAGAACCCCGGTTACGATACTAAATGCCGGAATAAAAATGACAAATGGGATATCCATGAAATGCCTGTCCCATAGTTCCGACCAATCCGTTATTGGAAACACGCTGATAAAAATCGCGGCAACGATTATTGCAATTAGACAGGAAAAACCGACACTCCAAACAATTTGGCGCCCAGTCGTGCTCATATCCTGCTCACCTCAATATTCCCGACCACGAGCGAAGTAAGAATCTTTACTTTTTGCCCGGCTTTTTCATACCCTGGTGTTTTTAGATGATAAACTTGATTAAAAATTTTCGATTCACGATGATTAAAAACAGCTGCAGAACCTGCAATACACGAATGATGTATACTTACATCAATTTCATATGGAACAAGAATTTGAATGTTTCCAATTATGTTCCGAATAAAAATTACGGTTTCTCCTTTTGGAAGCATCGTGTAGCTTAGGTCGATAATGGTATCCCCTATTCCTGCCTGAATGTTAACATCATTCCATTCATAAACCCCTAATGGTGTTTTTTGCTGGCCAAATAAAATATTTTCAAAGAGCGGCTTTTCTCTGATGATTGTTTCTTCTTGGTTTTCCTGCTCTGATTTTCGTATATCCACAGTAATTTTCTTTGGGGTTCGCTTCGACTGAACAAACTGAATAAAAAAGTGCAAAAGTATTGCTAATAATAAGAACTTGAATGTCATCATATTTAAGATACTAAGCACAAAGAAAATAATGCCGCTGAAGAAAAGCAATCTTCCTCTTTTACTTCCTGCTTTTCTTCGGCCCAAATAGACCATTCCCAGCGATATAAAAAGGGAGAAAATAAGACCTCTGTTGAAAAATAAAATTTCTAGTACAAGAATGAAAGCCCCGAAAATAACCAACCAATTCAAATATTCATTTTTTGCATTTCTAAACATCGGCTCACCCCTCCCTTTTTTAATTATGTATTAAAAAGTGTCAAGTCCGGCATATATAAAAGTTCACATTGTACAACAAATGTATATATGGCAAAAGGCGCAGAGACCCCTACGCCTTTTTAGAATACCATGTTTTGGTTACGAAATGGACTTGCTTTCCTCAAAATTCGATTCTTTTTCTAATTGTGCAATTCTGGCATCAATGGTACTGCGATAAAAAGAACTGTTTACTTGCTGCTCCAGGCGGTCAAGATAGTTTTCAATTTCTTTAAAACGGGAAAATGCTTTATCAGAATAATGGTTAGAATCTAACACTTGGTTCATGCGATGGTTGGCACGTGTCACATTTTCGCGCCCCATTAATTCCATTCTGCGAATATGCATATCTTTTAGTTTGTGCTTCATTTCAGCATATTTTCTTTCTAATTCTTCAAGCTGACCTTTTATTTGTTCCAATGACACGCTGAGTCGCTCAGCACGTTCTGCATATTGCTGATGTTCTGCTGAAGCAAACTGATAAAGTTCCGTTTCCCCTGCTTGGGCTGCAATTTCCGACTGACGTTTCCTTTTATTAGCAAGCTCCGTTGCATGGACCTGTTCTCTTGTAAACTCATCCTTTAGCGTATATTGACGTTCCAATAGCTTCCTAACCTTTTCTGTTTCCTGCTCGCTTTGACGCAGATACTGATTAAGCAAGGCTATCGGGTTTTGTTTTTCTTTTTGGTCAAGAGCCTCATGTAAATCAGCAGTAATGGTGTTTTTAATTCTGGTAAATAAGTTTGTCATTTTCATTCTCTCCTTTTAAATTAATAATGTTTTAATTCATTCCATTGCTTTTCAAAGTTTGCAAAAGGATCTGTTTCTTTTTTTACAGCTGCGTGTTTGTTTTTATTCCATTTTTTGTATACAAGATAGAGTACATATGCTGCAGCAACTCCAATAATTGCCGGAGCATTATGGATAGAAGCCATTAGGACAATGAAGCCGATAACGCCTAAGCCGATTTTTCCTTTTGTTGACTCAGCTTTTAAAAACTGTTTGAAAATGAAGTAAAGCAGTACCAGGCTAACAACTAACCCCACCATCGGACCGATTGTAGAAAGTAAAATAACGGCTGCAATTCCTCCCGCTAAAAGTAAACCAAATTTCTTCATTTTGTTTTCCTCCTTTCGTTATCTTGATTACATCTTACCTTTTTTCTTTATTTCTCATAATTGCGCCAGAGCTTGATTTTCATATAGGTCCCGAGACGTAGAAAGGGTCAGCCCCAATGTAAGAGCTGACCTTAACCTTATTTCGATATGAACTGTTGTACCCAGTAGTATCTTTGCGAACCGCCTTTTGCGTATCCAACCCCAATAAAAGTGGACTGGGTACTTAAAATATTGGCTCGGTGACCGGAGCTATTCATCCATGCCTGGACAACTTCCTGCGGTGTTGTTTGGCCCGCAGCTATGTTTTCAGCAGCTGAACGATAGGTAATTCCAAAATTCCTCATCATGGTAAAAGGATCACCATAGGTTGGGCTTGTATGAGAAAAGTAATTATTGTCCCGCATATCCATTGCCTTATATCTTGCAACCCTTGATAGTTCCCAATCCTGTGTTAATGGTTTTAGTCCATACTTTGCCCGTTGTTGATTGGTTAATTGAACCACTTGATTTTCGATACTTTTAATCGCATCAAAATTTGGGATGTTTACTTTTTGACCGGGGTAAATTAAATTGGGATTCTTAAATTGCGGGTTTGCAGCAATAATTTCCGAAATGCCAACCTGATACCTGACCGCTATTTTCCATAAAGAATCTCCCGGCTGTACCGTGTAAATTTGCTGGGCAAAAGAAACACTTGGAATACAGATAAGGGATAGTAAAAACATAAAACTAAACCAAAATGATTTTTTCATTTTTTCGCCTCCTCCGAATATAGAATTTTGATTTCAGGCTCAAAATATACAAGGAACGAAATAAATAACTTAATGCTACCGTTTTTAGTATTTGCAAGACTAAATAAAGATACGCGTTACCAAATTGGAGGAAAAAAAGTGAAAGACATTTCATGGATGACTTATGTCATGCTAATTTTAGCCAGCTATCGTTTAACTCATTTAATCGTGTTTGATAAAATTACCGAATTTATTCGAAAACCGTTTGTAAAGAAAGTAAAAGTGGAAACGGAAAATGGAACTGAATCCAAGGAAGTACCAACCTCAATGTTTGGTTATTTATTAAAATGTTATTGGTGTGCTGGGGTGTGGAGCGCGATTTTACTCGGCACTGCATACTTACTATTCCCTAGGGTAACGTTCGTATTTATTTTGATTTTCTCTATTGCCGGCGGACAGTCCATCATCGAAACATTTGTAGGAGTTAATATAAAAAAAGTAGATTATTATGCAGAGTTAAAGAAAAAGGACTAAAAGGTATTTTAACAGCAATTCGTTGGAAAAATTATTCCCCCCTTGGCATATATTCTTTAGAAAAAGGGGGGATTGAAATGGCGGCTATATGGTGGACCACAGCAATAGGTTTAATCATTTGCCTTGGTATTATATGTGGAACATGGATTCATTTCCTACGAAGGGGTCTTAATACAGAAGATTCCACACGAATTGATCCATTAAAAAACGATAACGAAGAATAGAAACTATTATGCCTCAGTTAAAGCGGTACTTTTTCGGCCTTCTCACTCTCTCCGCGGAATTGATCTTTCACACCCTCCATAATCTGAAAGAAGAACTCTTTAAGCTTAAGAGTTCTTTCTTTTTTTCAAAATTTGTTAAAAATCCAAGCCGCAAAATTTAAATCATTTTACAGACAGACATTTTTTTTTTACTTTAGGAAAAATTAAACATGAATTCTATTTTGAATCCGGAGGAGTACATATGAGTTCATCTGAGAAGGTACATAAGTTTCCAAAAACTTATTGGCGTGAAGTAGAATTGCCCTCTTTTAAAAAATTAACCGAAGATTTGTCCATTGATGTGGCAATCGTCGGCGCCGGTATTACAGGTGTCACTGCTGCTTATTTGCTTTCAAAACAAGGCTTGAAGGTTGCTATAATCGAAGCAGGTGGTGTATTAAATGGAACAACGGGTCATACCACCGCAAAAGTTACGGCACAGCATGGCTTACTCTATGATGAATTGATTAGTCATTTTGGTGAAGAAAAGGCAAGGCAATACTACGAATCGCATGCGAATGCCATCTCTTTTATCCAAAATACTGTTAAAGAAAAAGGGATTGATTGTGATTTTAGCAATCAAGATGCCTTTATTTACGCTTCTACTGATGAATATGCAAGGAATATTGAGACGGAATGGTCTGCCTATCAAAGATTAGGAATCAGCGGGGGTTTGAAAGACAACATCCCGTTTAATATTCAAATTAAAGCTGCTTTACTGATGGAGAATCAGGCGCAATTCCATCCGCTTAAATTTTTAAAAGGGCTTTTAGATGGAGCAGTTCAATCAGGCTGTAAGGTTTTTGAAAATACAACCGCAGTAGATCTTGAAGAGGAAGACTCCGATCATCCGAAGGTCGTAACGAAGGAAGGCCATAAAGTTACGTGCAATCACGTAATTATTGCCTCTCATTTTCCTTTTTATGATAAACCGGGCCTCTATTTTGCAAGGATGTATGCGGAACGGTCTTATGCAATCGGAATAAAAATGGATAAAGAGTATCCAGGCGGGATGTATATCAGCGCCGATAATCCGACTCGCTCAATTCGATATACCCCTTTTAATAACGGTAGATTACTGATCCTTGGTGGAGAAAACCACAAAACCGGTCAGGGTATGGACACACTTAAGCATTTTTTTGCACTTGAGGAATTTGCCCGGGAAGTGTTTAGTTTATCTAATTATACTTACCGGTGGTCGGCTCAGGATTTAGTTACACTAGATAAAGTGCCTTATATCGGACCGATTACTCAAAGAAAAGAAAGGATTTTAGTCGCAACCGGTTATAAAAAATGGGGAATGACAACCGGAATTACTGCAGGACATTTAGTATCAGACTATATATTGGATCGGGACAATCCTTATAAAGAGCTCTACTCCCCATCCCGATTTGATGCCGACCCTGATTTACGAACAGTGGTTACCACAAACGCTGATGTTGCTAAACATCTTATAAAGGGGAAATTGGAATTTGTTCCAAAGGACCCGGGAGATTTAAGTGATGGAGAAGGCTCTGTTGTCATGCATAACGGAAAACGAGCAGGTGCCTATAAAGACGAGAACGGTAAACTTTATATTGTTGATACGACCTGTACACATCTTGGCTGTGAATGTGAATGGAATCATGCAGAAAAGACCTGGGACTGCCCTTGCCATGGCTCTCGTTTTGCTTATTCAGGGGAGGTTGTAGAAGGTCCGGCCTTAAAACCGCTGACAAAGGTATTGGAGGAGTGAGTTTTTTACCCTCTCTTCAAAAAAGTAACGCCTCCCATAATAGGAGGCGTTACATGTTTATTTACCATTCGGTTTATTTCTTTTTAACTCTTCACCAGTCGTAAATTCCACTAATTCTGAACTTGTTTTCATTGCTTTTTTACGATTATTATTGCGCTGAGCATTGGCATTACCTAATTTCGTTCTTCCCACACCTACCATCTCCTTTTCAAGAAATCATAAATAGTATGGTTGTAAACGAATAAACTTATTCCCTCTCTAGGATGCCCTGGTAATTTCTTTAGCGGCGCATTTTCTGTTCTCTTTGTTCTTCCTCAGAAATTTTACCTTTATAAAAAACCCTTTTGTGAAGCGGGAGATTTAACTCTCGGCAATAGCGCTTCAATTCTCTTTCTTCCCGTTCAGTGACAAGTGAAATCACAATGCCGTTTGCTCCCATTCTTCCTGTTCTGCCCGCTCTGTGAACATATTGCGTAATATCCTTAGGAAAATCAATCTGGACGACATGGGTGACTCCTTGAATATCAAGGCCTCTTGCTGCAACATCGGTTGCAATTAACATTTTCATTTTTCCATCGCGGAAGGCCTTTAATGCTGCCTGCCGTTCTAATTTTTTCATATCACTATGTAAAATTCCTGTTGATAACTCTTTAAAATGCAATTTCTCCTTAAAAACTTGGATCTCGCCAATGTCATTAATAAACGCCAATGATTTACTATTTTCTAAACGCGCTATTTTTTCAAGGAGTTTGATTTTATCCCTTTGTTCACAAAGAAAATAAATATGCTCCACTTCTCCGGATGATGCGGCTTCATCCTTTTTAATTCTTAGGACTTCCGGGTCCTTTGTCATCCCTTTCGCCAATTGCTCGGTCCCGGCTTTCATCGTCGCAGAGAATAATACCACTTGCCTGTCGGACATGGTCGATTTAACAATATGTTGAACGGTGCTAAGATGCTCGGGAATTAAGAGCTGATCTCCTTCATCCAGAACAACCATTTTCACTTCATGCATTTTCACTTTTTTCTGTTTAATTAATTCAAGTAAGCGGCCGGGAGTTGCAAAAATAACATGCGGACGCTTTTTTAATTTTTCAAGCTGTCTTTTCAGGTTTGCTCCGCCGATAATGGAAGTGCCTCGGATTCCACTTCCCTCAGACCATTTTTGAAACTCCTGAAAGACTTGCATCACTAATTCTTGTGAAGAAGCAAGAACAACAGCTTGTATGGATTGTAATTCAGGGTCTATTCTATCTAAAAGCGGTACTAAATAGGCAAGCGTCTTACCGGTTCCTGTTGGTGACTCAGCAATGACATCTTTCCCTTCTATAATGGTTGGTATGGCAGCGCTTTGGATTGCCGTTGCCGTTTGAAATCCTGACTTTTGCCATGCTTCCTGCAAAAAAGGCTTTAAATTATTAAACATATATGGCTCCTTTATCTATCTCATTTCTTCTTATTATTAGTATTTTAGATTGTTTAAATCCATTACATTCCTACTGATACTAACTGATTCAACTTTATGTGTCCAGCGATTATTACACTGAGGAATTCAAATAAAGTAAAATCCAGACCATGTGATAGACAAGGACAGAAAAATAAAGAACACATGTAGAGACTAAGAGAGCCCGAATCCATCCTTTTATTGGCCGGTAATAAAATACCCCGATTAGCACAAGAGGAAGTAAAACTTTTACTATGTAAAAAAAGACCCAGCTTTTTTCAATTAAAAATTTCATCATCGGATTCCCTTCGGCTATAATGCCAAATGTGATTCCAAGGTTAGTCAAAACGGCATCAAACACCCCGGCTATCAGTAAAAATAAACAGAGTCTCATGATTTCCTCCTCTTTATCGTCTTGTACAAAATCATATGCAAAAATTTCGGGATTAAGCATGATATTTTTGGCAGAAAAAGGGTTGCCATCCTATTGGCAACCCTTTTTCTGTCATAATCAATTTCAAGGATTAAAAATTAACTATTTAATTAACATACCTTCCTTGATCAGGTTTGCCAATTACCATAAAATTCAGTATTAAATAATCGAGGTTAACCGCTAATTCGTTTCCGCTCATCGGGAGTCCGTGCCCCGACACGGCGACTTGCGGCTTTAATGCCTCTAATGCTTTAACAGATTCAAAGGCAGAATTCCAATCAGTTGTGTAATATTTAGGAGGGCCGCTGATTTCCTTTGTTTGCGTTAAAACTTTATAAAGGGATTCTTGTTTTACCGTAACAAATGCATCGCCTACAATAAGGGCCCGATCTAAATTACGGAATAAAGAAATATGACCCGGAGTATGTCCCGGGGTATGGATCCACTTCCAATCCGGCATATTGGGAACTGACCCATCTTGAGGAAGGAGCATGACCCGGCTACTAATATCAATGCCGTGATTCGGAAACATTGGAGACATTTTTGCTACCAGTCCGCTATCAACGGTGGGGTCCCCTGGAGGATAATCCTTTTTTCCGGTTAAATAGGGAACTTCCAGCTCATGGGCATAAACCGGTACCTGCCACTCCTCCAATAATTCAACCAATGAGCCAACATGGTCAAAGTGACCATGTGTTAAAATCACTGCTTTCGGCCGTGCATTTTCTCCAAAACGTTCTTTGGCAACCCTTTTTATTTCATCTGCTGATTTTGGCATACCGGCATCAATTAGGACAAACTCATTTGATTCATTTGGATTACCAAAGAGGAAAAGGTTTACGATTTGATCCGTATAACAAAAAACGTCCGGTAAAACAGCAATACCCACTCCATTACCAATAGAGGTCATTGGCAGAAAGGTATGCTCAAATTTATTATCCTGATGGTGTTCCATCAAATCCCCCCTATTTTTTGCTTATTATTTTCCTAGGAGGGAAAATTATTAATGGTCATTTAAATGCTTCGCAGCAATTTTAAAAGTTTTTTTAATTATAGATATATAATAACATAAAATAAAGAACAATAATGTTCTTTATTAGGTATTTTTTTCTTAAAAAAACTGCCCTTAACTAAGAGCAGCTTTAAATCTCTTTTAGTTTTACTGTCATAAGCCTGAAATGCATTGGTTCGATTTCATTGACTATAACGTTCATTCCTAACGATTGCAGGGTGGCAATAAGCGGTTCACCACGGTGCGGTAAATGAATTTCAAAAATCGTTCCGACAGGTGCTGCATTGATAAAGTTTAATATTTCTCTGCGGGGATGTTCACCTTTCGCAATTCTCTCCCGAATATCCATTACTGCCCGTTTTCCTTCAATTTGAAAGCTATTCATCTTATTCGCACTCCTTTTGTAATTGGATTATGACTAAGATTAACATGATTTAATTCGTATTAAATTGATTTATATCATATAAACTATTCTATTTTCGAAAGGTTTGTGAACATTGCCCTCCAAACGATATAACCGGCGACGATAGATGATAGAATGATAAACAGCAAGATAACAATATATCGGAGTTGAATAAGATGTTTAAGAAAATCTCCTTTATCGCTTCGCTGTTGTTTTTTCTATTAGGAACAAACGTACTTGCCTATTCTAATCTAGAAACTTCTGCTCCCAAAAGCGGAGAGATAATTAAACAACCACTAAAGGAACATAAGCTCTCCTTTACTACTAAACTTTCCACTCCTGTTTTGATAACAGCTAAAAAGACCTTAGCCGGGAAAAGCGAGTATGGAATGAAGGATAATGCCAAACTTACCAAAACAGAGACGCCTTCATTAAAAGCGTATGTTGTTCCTGGATCTGTTATATTCATGATTATCGGTTTAGGAAGCTTTTGGTTAATTTATCGAAGAAAACATAACTAATTGCCCGATTATATACAATAGTAAAAAGCAGCGTAATAAACGCTGCTTTTTACTATCTGCTTTATGTGGTTTATTCACCAAACGGTTTTGTATTATCGCTTGAACCGGTCCAAACAATCAATTCTCGGATAGCATTATTCAATCTTATATTGTTATTGGCGGAGCGGGCGCAGTATTGCTCGAACCGGACTTCCACCCGCTTCTCTCTTTGGACCATGAGACCTGATATTGAAAAGGAGAATCGCCCAGACAAACCGGTATCCCATTTTGCAGCTTTCTGGAAATATCAAAAATCTTCATTTTTTCCCCCTCTTCCAATAAATATTAACAATCTATTTTTTACAGATAAATAGTTTTGATCCTGACCATTTTCCACAATTACCTCCTTTATTAATTCAAAATATACTCCACAATAGAATAGTTATAATCTGTCCAAGTTGTTGGTATGCCTTCATAAGCAGTTGAATTAGCAATCGAATTAATTTTGGAATAAATGTGTCATACATCGTTAAATTACTTTCCAAACAATATCTTCTTGCTTATTGAAGCATTTCTGCGTGCAGAGTAGTTTGGGGTTAATTGGTTCTTACCTTAAAATGAAATTAACCAAATAAAATATTAGCTCAGACCTGCCTTTTCCACCTTTGTCATTCAAAATCAAATTGCTTCGTTTATATTATTTCCTTCATTAATTTGTTATAATAGTGTTTTAACATTATTGAGGGGGAACCTTATTTTTATGTCAGTCGAAGTAAACAGCAAGTTACAAGGTAAAGTAACAGGCATCACTAATTTTGGAGCATTCGTAGAATTACCGGGAGGTTCAACAGGTCTTGTGCATATCAGTGAAGTTGCGGATGGCTATGTAAAAGACGTTAATGACCATCTCAAAGTAGGAGACCAGATAGAAGTAAAAGTGATTAGTATAAAAGACGGAAAAACTTCCTTGTCCATCAAAAAAGCGATAGATAGACCCGAAGGACAAACCTCTTCTTATTCACAACGCCCAACACGCCCGGGAAGAGTTGATAACCGTTCTAAAGACTTCCGCTCAAAAGGCAATTTCAAACCAAAGGAAACTTTTGAAGATAAAATGGCCCGTTTTTTAAAGACTAGTGAAGAGAATTTATCTACCCTCAAACGTAACACTGGTGCAAAACAGGGCGGTCGAGGCGGAAGACGCGGATAACCTGCTGCGTTTTTTAATACTTCATCATATAGAAAAAGGCAAGCCTGTCTAGTAAACTGGCTTGCCTTCTTTATTATTACTCTAATAGCTTTAGCTTATTAAATCAAACAAAAAATAATATAAAAGTTAAATAGATCCATCTCTAAATACGCAGCGTTGAGGCTGTCTGACTGAGAGCCAAAGGGTTCGCTCCATTCAGTAACTGACCATATTTTACATTTACTATAGTAGGAGATTTGTAATTGTTTGGTAATCGACGGGTCCTAGCACCTGGAATTGAAAATGAATAGAAGGGATTCTATTCATTTTTGCTCGAATAATAAATAAAAAAGGTTGGATAAGTTCACATTATCCAACCTTTTTTACTTACCTTATAAATGTTTTTACGCGCCTTAGAAGATTCGAACCTCTGACCGACAACTTATAAGGCTGTTGCTCTATCCTACTGAGCTAAAGGTGCATCTTATGTATGGTTGAGAAGAGTGATTTGAACCTCGCGCCGCTTACGAGATTTCCACCCTTAGCAGGGGCGCCTCTTAAACCTCTTGAGTACTACCCCTAAAAAATTAAATGGCCTCAAGTAGGACCGAACCTACGGCCAATCGGTTAACAGCCGATTGCTCTACCACTGAGCTACTACGGAACAAAAATATATTATTTTATTATGATGGGCCTAAATGGACTCGAACCATCGACCTCACGCTTATCAGGCGTGCGCTCTAACCAACTGAGCTATAGGCCCTAATATGGAGCGGTGATGAGAATCGAACTCACAACATCAGCTTGGAAGGCTGAGGTTTTACCACTAAACTACACCCGCATTTTTAAAATTGGAGGCAACACCGGGATTTAAACCGGGGATAAAGGTTTTGCAGGCCTCTGCCTTACCGCTTGGCTTTAGCCCCATAAATTAAATAGGGCGGCTGATGGGAATCGAACCCACGAATGTCGGAACCACAATCCGATGCGTTAACCACTTCGCCACAACCGCCATCATGGTGGAGGGGGACGGATTCGAACCGCCGAACCCTGAGGGAGCGGATTTACAGTCCGCCGCGTTTAGCCACTTCGCTACCCCTCCGTATATAAGTCTAGTAGAGCATTAAATTTAATGGTGGCACAGGACGGACTCGAACCGCAGACACAAGACTTTTCAGTCCTTTGCTCTACGTCTGAGCTACTGAGTCACACAATCTATATCAACAGTAGTTAACCTACCGGGATAAAAATGGCGGTCCGGACGGGACTCGAACCCGCGACCTCCTGCGTGACAGGCAGGCATTCTAACCAACTGAACTACCGGACCATATTGCGGGGGCAGGATTTGAACCTGCGACCTTCGGGTTATGAGCCCGACGAGCTACCGGACTGCTCCACCCCGCGACGATAATATTATTAAATTTAAATTTAATTAATGGAGGAGGAAGAGGGATTCGAACCCCCGCGCGGTTTAACCCGCCTGTCGGTTTTCAAGACCGATCCCTTCAGCCGGACTTGGGTATTCCTCCAGATAAATGGACCCTGTAGGACTCGAACCTACGACCGGACGGTTATGAGCCGTCTGCTCTAACCAGCTGAGCTAAGGGTCCATTAACACTAACATTAATGTTTAATAACAACATTAGCATTAATTTCTTATATAGCGGCGGAGGGGATCGAACCCCCGACCTTACGGGTATGAACCGTACGCTCTAGCCAGCTGAGCTACACCGCCATTTCAATAAAAATAAATGGAGCCTAGCGGGATCGAACCGCTGACCTCCTGCGTGCAAAGCAGGCGCTCTCCCAGCTGAGCTAAGGCCCCATGTTGTTATTTTAAACATTCAACTGGTCGGGAAGACAGGATTCGAACCTGCGACCCCTTGGTCCCAAACCAAGTGCTCTACCAAGCTGAGCTACTTCCCGATATAATAATGGCGCGCCCGAAAGGAGTCGAACCCATAACCTTCTGATCCGTAGTCAGACGCTCTATCCAATTGAGCTACGGGCGCATTAATAAATTATTTTGGAGGCGGCAACCGGATTCGAACCGGTGGTAAAGGTTTTGCAGACCTCTGCCTTACCACTTGGCTATGCCGCCAATTGATGACTTGAACCCCCACTACTGATTACAAGTCAGTTGCTCTACCACTTGAGCTACACCGGCATATTAATACTAAAAAATTGGTGGAGGATGACGGGATCGAACCGCCGACCCTCTGCTTGTAAGGCAGATGCTCTCCCAGCTGAGCTAATCCTCCATAATAATGAAAGTTATTTTCGCTAGCGCGAAAAAACTTTGGTGACCCCTACGGGATTCGAACCCGTGTTACCGCCGTGAAAGGGCGGTGTCTTAACCGCTTGACCAAGGGGCCGACTATAAAATTAGACAAAATAATAGCCCCAATAGGGGCTTAGCCTGGCAACGTCCTACTCTCACAGGGACAAAGTCCCAACTACCATCGGCGCTGAGAAGCTTAACTTCCGTGTTCGGTATGGGAACGGGTGTGACCTTCTCGCCATTGCTGCCAGACTATTTATTTGAGGTTTCATTCCCTCAAAACTGGATAATGCAGAAGAAGTTTGTAAAAACGAGTTCGCTTTAAAACTGGTTAAGTCCTCGAACGATTAGTATCAGTCAGCTCCACACGTCACCGCGCTTCCACCTCTGACCTATCAACCTGATCATCTTTCAGGGTTCTTACTAGCTTGACGCTATGGGAAATCTCATCTTGAGGGGGGCTTCATGCTTAGATGCTTTCAGCACTTATCCCGTCCGCACATAGCTACCCAGCGATGCCTTTGGCAAGACAACTGGTACACCAGCGGTGCGTCCATCCCGGTCCTCTCGTACTAAGGACAGCTCCTCTCAAATTTCCTGCGCCCACGACGGATAGGGACCGAACTGTCTCACGACGTTCTGAACCCAGCTCGCGTACCGCTTTAATGGGCGAACAGCCCAACCCTTGGGACCGACTACAGCCCCAGGATGCGATGAGCCGACATCGAGGTGCCAAACCTCCCCGTCGATGTGGACTCTTGGGGGAGATAAGCCTGTTATCCCCGGGGTAGCTTTTATCCGTTGAGCGATGGCCCTTCCATGCGGAACCACCGGATCACTAAGCCCGACTTTCGTCCCTGCTCGACTTGTAGGTCTCGCAGTCAAGCTCCCTTGTGCCTTTACACTCTACGAATGATTTCCAACCATTCTGAGGGAACCTTTGGGCGCCTCCGTTACTCTTTAGGAGGCGACCGCCCCAGTCAAACTGCCCACCTGACACTGTCTCCCACCCCGATCAGGGGTGCGGGTTAGAATTTCAATACAGCCAGGGTAGTATCCCACCGACGCCTCCACCGAAGCTAGCGCTCCGGCTTCTACGGCTCCTACCTATCCTGTACAAGCTGTACCAAAATTCAATATCAGGCTACAGTAAAGCTCCACGGGGTCTTTCCGTCCTGTCGCGGGTAACCTGCATCTTCACAGGTACTATAATTTCACCGAGTCTCTCGTTGAGACAGTGCCCAGATCGTTACGCCTTTCGTGCGGGTCGGAACTTACCCGACAAGGAATTTCGCTACCTTAGGACCGTTATAGTTACGGCCGCCGTTTACTGGGGCTTCGATTCAGAGCTTCGCTTGCGCTAACCCCTCCTCTTAACCTTCCAGCACCGGGCAGGCGTCAGCCCCTATACTTCGCCTTGCGGCTTCGCAGAGACCTGTGTTTTTGCTAAACAGTCGCCTGGGCCTATTCACTGCGGCTCTTCGAGGCTATTCACCCCAAAGAGCACCCCTTCTCCCGAAGTTACGGGGTCATTTTGCCGAGTTCCTTAACGAGAGTTCTCTCGCTCACCTTAGGATTCTCTCCTCGCCTACCTGTGTCGGTTTGCGGTACGGGCACCTTTTATCTCGCTAGAGGCTTTTCTTGGCAGTGTGGAATCAGGAACTTCGGTACTAAATTTCCCTCGCTGTCACAGCTCGAGCCTAACGCAAGCGGGATTTGCCTCACTTGCAGCCTAACTGCTTAGACGCGCATATCCAACAGCGCGCTTACCCTATCCTCCTGCGTCCCCCCGTTGCTCAAACGATAAAGAGGTGGTACAGGAATATCAACCTGTTGTCCATCGCCTACGCCTTTCGGCCTCGGCTTAGGTCCCGACTAACCCTGAGCGGACGAGCCTTCCTCAGGAAACCTTAGGCATTCGGTGGATGAGATTCTCACTCATCTTTCGCTACTCATACCGG
>NZ_CM173228.1:4760000-5017500 GCF_057747865.1 Neobacillus sp. DFD-2R
TGCGCGCGCTTTACGCCCAATAATTCCGGACAACGCTTGCCACCTACGTATTACCGCGGCTGCTGGCACGTAGTTAGCCGTGGCTTTCTGGTTAGGTACCGTCAAGGTACCGGCAGTTACTCCGGTACTTGTTCTTCCCTAACAACAGAGCTTTACGACCCGAAGGCCTTCATCGCTCACGCGGCGTTGCTCCGTCAGACTTTCGTCCATTGCGGAAGATTCCCTACTGCTGCCTCCCGTAGGAGTCTGGGCCGTGTCTCAGTCCCAGTGTGGCCGATCACCCTCTCAGGTCGGCTACGCATCGTCGCCTTGGTGAGCCGTTACCTCACCAACTAGCTAATGCGCCGCGGGCCCATCTGTAAGTGACAGCCGAAACCGTCTTTCAGCTTTTCCTCATGTGAGGAAAAGGATTATCCGGTATTAGCTCCGGTTTCCCGAAGTTATCCCAGTCTTACAGGCAGGTTGCCCACGTGTTACTCACCCGTCCGCCGCTAACCTTCAGGAGCAAGCTCCTAAAGATTCGCTCGACTTGCATGTATTAGGCACGCCGCCAGCGTTCGTCCTGAGCCAGGATCAAACTCTCCAAGAAAGTTGATTAGCTCATTTGTTACGTTGGCTTAGCTTCACTTTCTTACGAAAGATCCACTAATAGTTATTGTTTGTTTGCACGATTTTGTTTGTTTAGTTTTCAAAGAACAAAGCTGCTAATTAAAATAGCGACAAAAACTATTATATCACATCACTTCTTATATATCAACTAAAAATCACTTTCTTTTAAAAAGATATTTTTAACTGATGTATTTTTTGAAGCAGCTTTTATATGATAACACCGTTGGTGTTTCAGTGCAATATTTTTTTATCTTTTTACCTATTTTCTCTTTCCAATTGTAATTAGGATATTTACACCGCTCTAGGTTTCGTGTGGTGGGTGATTTTCTATTGTATGGGATTCGTGTAGTTAGCGTATTCTGTGTAGTACCTGTTGTCCATGTTGCATCGCCTATGAGAAAAAATTTCAGAGGAGATATTTTTGTATAAACTCTGAAAAAATTGTCCATCCTTGAACTATAAAAAGAGTTTGGGAGAGTGGAGAAGTTGAAGTGGTTTGGAATCGGGAAAGATAGGTCGAGGCTGGGCCGCTATCTTGATCAGCATGGCATAAGCCAAAAGGTGTTAGAAAAATCAGGAGTTAGCAGGGCTACCATTAGCCGGCTATGTTCCAGTGATGAACATCAACCAACCATAAGTACAGCAAAGAAAATCATAAATTTCCTTAAAAAAATTGATAAGAGTGTAGATTATAACGATTTCTTTGATATGTAGGGGTGGTTATCAATGAGTAAAGAAGAATTAAATAAAATTATTGAAGTAAAAAAGATGGACATAGAGGAATGTGAACTAGAACTTAATAGTCGTTACTACCCTTCTATAGTGAGAATGGCAATGATGAGTTACATATCAGTCCTACAAAAACAACTAGAAAGGTATAATAACGATCTTATTAATTTATAATGCGGATTCTTCAGAAGTCTTTTTTGCATAAAATTGAAGCTAAGGAAGACCATCCTTAACCTCTATAAGTGGAAAATCTATCTATCTAACAATAAATGCTTTTTTGTAATCTGGATATTTATTCACGATTTCTTCGTATGTACCTTTATCTATGATGAATTCATCTATACATAAAACAGGCAGCGTGCCGGATCTGTGTAAACAAGGTGTCTGTATAAATTAAATCATCTTTTCGGAATGGTTTTTCGCAAACCACTCAATGAGGTTGTATCTTTTCTAACTTTCCATTTTATCCCTCCTTTCTTTCCTTCACCATATCAAAAAAAGAATAACAATAATTCAGGTTCATAAAATTGTTGATATTTGGAAATAACTTTTTATCTGACTCGATACATAACGCGGATTTTGTAACTAGGATATAGGCTGTCCTCATAAAATTCTAGTGAAAGAGCCCTTCCCTCCTTAATTTTTCAACATATTTTATAAGGAATAAGTCTAAAGGAGGGCTATAAAATGGATGGATATGGATTTGGTGGTTGCGGATACGGTTACGGTGGCTTTGGATACGGCGGTGTCGGTTATGGCGGCGGTTTTGCTTTAATTGTTGTATTGTTTATCTTGTTAATCATCGTCGGAGCAGTGGTCTGGTTTTAAGTAAAAAACAATCACGCTTAAAAAGCCCCGAGAGGGGCTTTTTGTGTTTGAGACTATTCCGATTAAGGTTTATGTGGAATGGAAGGCTATGGTGGTTCGACTAGGCTTTGGGTTTTCGGCTACTTTAGCTTATGCATCAGTTCAAGTGAATAACCATTGGGGTTAAGCCTTATTTTAAGAAAATTTTTATTTATTAATTCAGCACTTGTCCATTCAATAAATATCATGTGTACATATGTTATTACTACACCAAAGCCATTAACATCTGCATAAACATTACCTTCCGAAGAACGTTTGCCTTATATAGCAGACGTTCTTGCATTTTAGGCAAATCGCTGATTTTGTCCAAAACATATGATGATTGTCCAATCAATCCTTGTCAAAAAAAATATAAATACATAGTGACAGTATTTACTTTTGGAATCCAATAGGTGGTGAAAAATATGGGCTTTGGATATGGCTGTGGCGGTTACGGATACGGCGGTGGCTTTTATGGAGGAAGTACTTTTGTTTTAATCGTAGTATTGTTCATCCTATTAATTATTGTACTTTCCAGTATGGTTTTTTAATTTGGGTGAGTAAGATCCCTTTTAATTAAACGCTGGAGGTGCTATAACATGAGCGACGGACATAGAACGTCTTCATTTGCGTTAGTCGTAGTATTGTTCATTCTTCTTATCATCATCGGAGCTTCTTTCATGTTCTACTAAATATATAGGGTAAGATGAATTGGTTCAGGAAAAGGGCTCCTATTAATGGGCCTTTTTTCCATTCGCAATATTTACCTGCTTTAGAAACCAATTGGTGTTATTTGTCTTATATATGTAAGTCAGTATTTTATTTAGTTGATCAAACAATTTCTATTACTTCTGTATGGATAATATTTTCGACAGTCAGTTCACATTCTTTGATACGTTTTAATTCTTAATGATCTTTCATATCAAAGTCTTTAGAAACCATTTTTTCTTCCTGTTCTCCGTTTTTGGCCACTACAATCGATACCCATTGAAATCCTTTTGCAAAATAAATAACTTGAAAAATTTTCATATTCTTTCACTCCTTTTATTCGAGCATTATGGATTAAGTTCGACATGTTCAATGTATCCTTTCACCGGCTGACCTGTCAGCCGGTGGAATTGGTGCTTTTGAATTTGAGTGTTCATGTATTTTCAATTTTCGATTGTAGGCTGATTCTTTGTTTCTCCTAAAATATAATCTGCTGCTGTCTGTGCTTGAGCAGCTGCTTGTAAAACTAAACGACTCTCTTTCTTTAAAGCTCGTAACCATGAATCAATATAACTCGCACTATTTTCGATAGTACTGTTATCAATTCCGGCCACTCCGCACAACATCGCCGCACCCATTTCCGCGACTAATTCCTCTTTTCTGTTGTCAAGTGTTTGTCTACGATTCGCACACTAAATGAGACAGTTAACGCCAGAATTATTTTGGTTATTTTTTCACTTTAAATAAAAGGTAACAAGTGGATGAACTTCATAAATCCAAGCTCTTTCCCTCTAAAGGATTTTGAGACATAAAAAAGGCACCTCTCTAACCATAGATCCTTTTCCAAAATGATTATTAACCAATTCACCTCTTGTATAAGCTATTTATTCCGGCCTTTTTCAATGGCTGACGTTTGTCCCAGTCAAAATTATTTTTTGTAGGTTTTTGTATGATTCGGTAGGTTTTTGTATGTAACCGCTTACACTTATATTAGTAATAGACTTGAAGGGGTGTATGGGATGAAAAACCTAAAACTTGGCTTAGCTTGGCAGATTGTGATTGGTCTCATTTTAGGAATCGCGGTTGGAGCTTCCTTTTATGGAAATCCAAATATTGAAGGATTCCTCAAGCCGTGTGGAGATATTTTTATTCGCTTAATTAAAATGATTGTTGTTCCAATCGTTATTTCAAGTTTAATTGTTGGAGTTGCGGGTGTAGGTGATATCAAGTCATTAGGAAAACTTGGGGGAAAAACCCTGCTTTATTTTGAAATCATTACGACGATTGCCATCGTGGTTGGGCTATTAGCAGCGAACGTGTTTCAGCCAGGAGCAGGCGTCGATCGATCCCATCTAACAAAAACGGACATTAGTACCTATGAAACCACAGCTAAAACAACACAGTCCCATTCGATGATTGACACAGTTGTGAATATTGTTCCTACGAATATCATTCAATCACTGGCAAATGGGGATATGCTAGCCATCATTTTCTTTTCTGTTATGTTTGGGCTTGGAGTAGCGGCGATTGGAGAGAAAGGAATACCAATCCTTAACTTCTTCAGAGGAACAGCAGATGCGATGTTCTATGTAACAAACCAGATAATGAAGGTTGCCCCACTTGGTGTGTTTGCTTTAATCGGTATCACAGTATCCAAATTCGGAATAACTTCTTTAATTCCGCTCGGGAAACTGGTTCTTGTGGTATATGGAGCCATGATATTCTTTATTCTCGTTGTCCTTGGATTGGTGGCGAAAATTGCTGGGTTTAACATTTTCAAATTATTAAAGTATTTAAAAGACGAATTATTATTAGGTTATTCAACTGCAAGCTCAGAAACGGTACTTCCAAAGATCATGGAAAAGATGGAGAATATCGGCTGTCCGAAGGCGATTACTTCATTTGTTATTCCAACTGGATATTCCTTTAACCTTGATGGGTCTACCCTTTATCAAGCAATTGCAGCACTGTTTATTGCTCAAATGTATGGAATTCATTTGAGTATCATGCAGCAAATTACATTGGTTCTTGTCTTGATGCTTACTTCCAAAGGAATTGCCGGCGTTCCCGGTGTATCGTTTGTCGTTCTTCTTGCAACATTAGGAAGTGTTGGAATACCGGTTGAAGGACTTGCTTTTATTGCCGGGATTGACCGCATATTAGATATGGCTCGTACAGCAGTCAACATCGTCGGAAACTCCCTGGCAGCCATCGTCATTACAAAATGGGAAGGTCACAAACTCAAAGAACAAGAAGCAGAAAAAGCAGCTTAAAAAAAGAAGTCTGCCCCCAAGTGTGATTGGGGCAGGCTTCTTTTTTACGGTAACAGGCACCTCCGTATCAATTCTGTGTTAATTTTTATTACATGGTTCTGAACTGTATGAAAATAAGATTACCATTTTGTTTAGACAAACATTACTAAGAAATTAGAGGGTTGCTTCGTGGAAAAGAAGTAATTAGTGAAAGTGGATAATTGCATGGCAGGAGTTCGATGCAATGAGAAGATTATAAAGTTGGAACCAGGCAGCTTGGAGACCACCATCTTTGGAAGCGAGCCCCATCCTAATATCTAATTCTACTATCGAAGGTTTTACAGGGGATACTTCAATAAAGGATATTTCGATCGGATGTTTAAAAATAAAAGTGAATCTAATAAAAAGGAAGAAGTTCCAGTTATAAATGTCTATCATAATTTACCTAGCATGTTGTCAATTATGGAACGTACCATCGTGGGAATGTAATTTAGAGGTTGTATTGTGGAATAAAAAAAGAAGCTTTAGAGCTTCCAAGTAGGAAAGTCAATATCCTTTTGCTTCTCATAATTTTTCATCCTAGAGTATGAGTTAGCTAATTTAGATACTATGAATCCTTGTGGGTTCGAGGTTTCTACATGCCCGTTTAATTCTTGAATTCTAATTTTTGCAAACATATTTGCTACCTGAGCTAAATTTTCAATAGTATCCATTAATTCGGGGGAACCATTGTAATGACATTTAGCTATGGAGTAAATATAATCAAGTTTATTTCCAATTAATTTAAGTGTTTCGATATCAAACTGTTCATTTTTCATTAGTCTCCACTCCCCCATTAATAAAGCATATGGAATTAAGGGTAATGAAGAACTAAACAGATAAAATAAAAAACTTATCCTATTAGTGAACACTACGAAGATAATATGCAGTAGCTTATTCAAGAATCGGGCGCTTTAATTTAATAAAAGGAGAAAACATATTATACATGTTTAATATGTTTTCTCCTTTATTTTTTTGGCTTTTAATAATTTATGTCTTGATAAAAAAATAGAAGAGATGGAACGGCTAATATCTGAAAGTATGGTTACCAAAAAGCTTTTAGAGATTACCACATGGAAAAACGTTTTTTTTACATCACGCGTTGGATTTGTAATGAAAATCGATTCTTTAAATAAAAGAATTCAAATCCACAATGAATTTGAATCCAACATCAATCTTGATTTCTTTTCCATAACCAATGTAATGGTCAAATAAATACTCACCTTTAAAAGGTCAATCCTTAACAATATTGCTGTTTATTAGGAGGTATTTTTTACAATATATAGAAGTAATTAACAAGACAGGTCATTATTAAAGGGGGATTAGAATATGGAGTTTTCAGTTCTCATTGATTGGGTGCATCATTTTTTGTTGATTATGGGTGGATGTTTAATTTTAACTCTCCTCATGCTAGTTAGTTCTATGAAGTACACAAAGAATAAAGTAAAGCAAATAGATGAAGACGATAGAAATGAGTTAAATACAACGAATGATCGTTGAAACCTATTCAATTTTATAGTTAAGATATTTGTCCCTTCCATCATGAGGAAAACATACGCTCTAGATGAGAAGGGCTGTTTTCGATAACTCTATACTTGACTGTAATATCACTGTATGCAACCTATCTGACTCCTTACCCAACATATTTAATCATTGCGATTTCATCACAGCAATTAAACTTAGGACAATTCATACAATCCACCCACACTTTTTCAGGCAATGTCTCCTTTGCTACGATTTTAAAACCACATTTTTTGAAAAACGCTGTTTCGTATGTAAAAGACATTATACGGCTAATTCCAAGTTTCGGTGCATCACTTATAATACGATTAACTAATCTGCGACCAATACCTTTTCCAGCATAATCGGGAGAAACAACCAAAGATCGTATCTCTGCCAGGTCCTGTCCTAAAACATGTAATCCTGCAACCCCTAGTATTTTATTATCCTCTTTCATAACATACAAACATTGTAAATGTTGATAGAGTGATAAATACGTACGAGGTAATACGATTCCTTTTTCAGCATAAATTTGGATTAAATCATAAATATCTTTAACATCACTTGTCACTGCATGATAAATATCCATTCTGTTCTCCTTTTGCAATAATTATTAATAAATATACAACAATACGTATTTTTATTCAATGATTTTCAAGTACAAAAAAATTTTTTACCCATTAAGAAAAAAATAGCTTGGATCAACCACCTAAGCTTCATTGCCATTAACAACTCCTACCTTAATTTATTTTCAATCGTTCCTTCTCCTGTTCACAAAATTCCTCAACTGTTGATTTTCTCCAATAGGGAGCGCCTGCAAGTTCAATATCTGCTTTCGTACAAATGATCCTGTGCGATTCCAAACTCTTCGCCTTTTAGATGAATTACATTCTCATCAAGATCACACAACGCAGATATTTCCACATTGCTAAATCCGATAGTAATTTCAAATGATGATTAGCCATTCCACCAAGACCAATTAAGCCAAACTTTATGCTCTTTTGTCCGTCCATGTAATCACTCCTTTTTCTTGTATTTTACGAATAACCCTTTCCAATTATTTCAAAAAAAAAAAAAAACAAAAGGTGTCCTTTATTATTCAATATAGATAAATGACACTATTCTGTCTATTTTAAAAATATCTCCATATGAAACGTTGTCAATCCATTCGAAATTTAAAAAGGCAGGATTTCCTGCCTTAGTTTAATGAAACGATTTCCAGAAGTCACCATTTCTATTTATAATACCCGTCAGTTCATCAATCGGGATTGTAAACGTCGGAAAACCTGCAGCGTATGGGGCGATTTCATAAGGGGCAAAGTAAATATTTACTGCATTATCACTGATAAAAAACGGCTGCTCTTCCTGAATTCCTTTGTAGGTATCAGGGAAGACGTAGGAATACTTTTCATTACCTTTAATCTGATCACCAATGATATCGCTGATAACTTTCACAAAAGCGCTGCGGGGTTTAAATAAATCTTTTAATTGATAGACCACACCTGTATTCAGATCAATATGAGCATATTTTCTAACAGGCATTCCATGAGCTGCTCCAAAAGGATAATTGTATCCGGTTATTTCAATCACCAGAAGATCTTTTTTAAAATAGGTTACATCAAAATCGCCCATATAGTTCGATTCAAGCTGGGCTTGTGCCGGAATTTCTTTGACACCGGACAAATCCATTAATGTTCGATTTACACTTCCTGAATGTTCCATTCCTTTAACTTGTGGATAATAGACCAAATAATCTTTATTCGGTTTGAATTTGTGTTCAATGACCGAATATCGGTTATTGAGGGGAATGATTGCGTTTTGTTGCCAAATTAGCTTACTATTTTTATCAAAATAGAGAAGTCTAAAATCAATTTCTCCTTTGATTACTGTTTGATCAAAATCCAATGTACCCCTTCCGCTAACATTGGGGAGATGTTCCATGCGTTTGCCGCTTATATCGATAAAGAAAGTCGCTTGGTCATTATATACTGAGGCAAGGCCTTCCTTGTATTTCGTTATTTCATTATAAATAAATCCCGTGAGAAGATGGCCTTCAGAATCGGCAACAGCGTATTTTGAGCCAAGATAGGGTTTTTCCGGGTCAAGGGCCTTCCCGATAGCATAACGCCCTTCACCAAGATGTAAAAGACTATTATAGTTGGGCTTGATAATAAAATGCCCGTTCCGATCAATTAACCCATAATGGTTCCTAAAATCATCGGACACGTTCACAATAGCCAGACCCCCGATAAACGGTTGAGCTTCGGAAAACTGCGGTTCAATTACACTATTCCCCTGTTCATCCATATATCCGAATTTTCCATCCTTTGACATTTGGAAAGCCAGCATGCCTTCACCATAATTCATGACCGTAGGGTAAGAATAGGATTTCACTACTTTTCCGGTAAGATCAATTAGTGCGTAGCTTTCATTTTTCATTTTTACGATTGCTTTTCCTTTGTTAAAATCACTTGCTGATACATAGGAAAGTGGGAGCACTTCCTTTCCCCTTCTATTTAGATAGCCATACAAATATTGACCGTTTGCATCTGTATCTGCGATTAAGGCTCTGCCCTCTTTATAATCTCCGATATAGGAGTATGCCTTAGAGGTTATTTCTTTGCCGCTCTCATCAATCACTTTAAAGCCTTGGTGATCAATAACACTGGCCCGTCCTTCCGAAAATGGATTAATGGTATCGTATTTTGGTCTCACAATAAAATATCCTTTTGAATCAATTATCCCTGTACGGTCCATGATCCGTACTATCGCTAACCCATTATCCTGAAAATCCCCGGCATGGTCGAAGGATGGAGGGAGAATGAATTTGCCCCTAGCGTTAATATATCCCCATTTGTTTCCGCCGATTTCTTTAACAGAGGCCGGATATAGATATACAGCTCTTTCGTCAAGTACCCGGGAGGCTTTCTTTTCGGCCTCTTTTAAATATGGATAGTAAAATAAATATTCCGGGTGTTCTTTGATTTTTTGTTTATAGTATTCAACTACTTTTTTGAAATAGTAGGGCTCTACATCATGTGCCGGTACAAGAATATCTTTTTCCCACCGGTAGATTTCAACCCTGTATGCTTCTCCTGTATCATGAAACCATAATGCTATTTCTGCTTTGCCGTCTTTTCCATGAATTCCGGGCATGTCAGCTATTTCAATTTTGCTAAATATATACTCACCGTTTAATGGTTTCTCTTTCAATCCTGAATTTACCCACTCGAAAATCGATAATTTTGACCAAATACCTCCAATTTTCCAACCTACAACAATATTCAATTTTTTTTGGCCTGTGATGTGAGCAGTTCCCAAATAACTGACTTGATAACCGGTACCTTTTACAACAGAAATTAATCTAAAATGTCCGAAATGTTCTTTTAAGGTGAATAGATACAGTTCTTGGTTGGAACGGTATATCCCAAATAATTCTTGCTTACCATCACCATCTATATCTGCATATTGAAGATAAGGCCTTTTGGGATGGGAGTCAGTATACAGCAATTCATCACCAAATGGGAGGAATGGCAAATTCCAATTTCTTCCGTTTCCATGCATCATAGCTCCCCCATTTTACTTTTTAATATATATATGGGGAAGAATGCCTAACGTGCCTAAGAACAATGACAAACAGCTATTTCCCGCTAAGAAAATGGGGCCTGGCCGAGTTTATAAAATGGAAAAAACCTGGAAGTCCAGGTCATTTTGCTTAGGAATAGGGTTATGCAATAAAAGGAACTCACCTTTTTCGACTCGCATCATAAGGATATAATTCAATACTATCTTACACTTAATGACCAATATTATTTGCATCCGGGATCAATTGCTTCCAATCTTCATAAGTAAGTACCGTGTTCCAATGACCGGTAATTTTTGCAATACCGACAACTAAAATAAACAGAACAAAAAAAGCAGCCGGAACAACCCATTTATTGACCTTTTTATTTACGACAGTCATATTTAATGTATCTTTAATTGCGCAGGCTTCAATACATTGCATGCAGGCTGTACAATCCGGCGTTGCTACGACTTGTTTCTTGTGAACTTTTATTCTTTGCGGGCAAACCATTGTACACATTTCACAATTTGTACAGGTAGCTTCATTTCGGCGCACTTTTGTAACTCTAAAGATTGAACCAAGTCCGATCATCGCTCCATATGGGCAAAGGAGACGACACCAAACGTTTTTAAAGAACAGGGATAGAACGAACATGACAATAACAAATTTCAAGGCAAAACCACCAATATTTAAGAAAAAGAGCAGCATTTTCACATCGGAAATTTCATTATAAGGATCAGTCAGGAAACCTTTAGCAATAAATGTCGGCATATCAAAAACAATCATTTTTAAAAAGAATAATAGCAATAAATATTTTAAGGGAGTTAGTACCCAAACCAGCCACTGAGGAATCTCAAAATTCTTTTTAAAAAGCTTTTTCCCAAGCATCCCTGTCCATTCACTTACCGTTCCGACAGGGCAAAACCAACTGCAAAATGATTTACGAAATATAATCGCCGAACCAACAAAAAAGGTGAATAAAACAAGTCCTGCCGGATGAATTTTATCGAATTCCCCGGTCGTCAACCATACTTTTAAGGCCACTAAGGCACTAATCGGCAGAAATCCTTCTACGGCAGATGGTCTTTCCACAAATGGCTGACGACCTAACGTTTCAAAGTGCATGTAAAATTGATAAAAGCGTAAACCAACATATAATAAAAACAAAAGAAACACTGTCTGAACCACATGTCTGGTTACTTGAACAGGCTTTCGTTTCAACTGTTTAACATACCGGTTCCTCGATTTCATCACGTTTCCTCCATTCTCTCGGTACCTTAACTATAGTGAATGGATAAAATAGGGTGTGTGATATAAATCATCTTATCGATTGTTTTCATAAAGATGTCACATAAGAATTCTTAAAATTGTCAAATAAATTTTTATTATTGTTCTATCAATGTTACAAACAATTTCCTGGCTTTTTTCCTATCTTTCTACTGCAAATACAATGTTATTTTGCTTCCTTGCTTCTTCGGTAACTCTCAATACGGTCTTGCTCCAATTTTTTAATTCTTCATATTCATAATCATTCTTCGTTTCAATAATTCTAGCGATATTTATACATTCATAGACCATATTTTGCTCTTCCTGTTTGATGCTCAAAATTTGACCTTCTTTTGAATGGCTGTCAAAAAATTTAATTTCAGAAATCGGCGCTGCATCCTCGAGGACAAAGGTTCCTTTTTCCCCATGAATTTCACACGGAATCACCGAATGAGACATTTTTGAACAAAGGATCGTGCAAACAAAGTCTTCATACTGTAATACAAGTGTTCCGCTTCCATCTATTCCGCTGCGGAGTATTACAGGATGATACGTTATCTTTTTTGGTTCACCGAACAATCCTATTGCTAAATAAAGCGGATAGACACCTAAATCAACTAATGCTCCCCCTGAATAGTTAGCCGAGAATATATTGGGCTCTTGCCCCTGCAGAAATAAATCATAACGCGAGGAATACTGAATATAAGGCAAAATAGTACTTCTAAGGCTGCCTGCTTTGTGAAGGTTTTCTTTTAATATCCGGAAATTAGGCGTATGTATATTACGAATCGCTTCAAATAAATAAACACCATTCTCTTCCGCCATACGGTAAGCCTCTTCTAATTCACTCGTATTTGAAAAAATCGGCTTTTCACAAATGACATGCTTTTTATTTTTTAAAAAGGTAATTGTCTGCTGAAAATGTAAGGAATTTGGCGAAGCAATATAAATAGCCTGCAGTTCTTCGCTTTTTGCCATTTCTTCCAGGTCGGTAAAATACTTAGGAGCGTTATATGTATTTGCTAACTTCTTGGCTTTACCCTCTGTGCGTGAATAAACTCCAATTAACTGCAACTGTTTGCTAAGCTTTGCGGCTTCAATAAAGGATTCGGTAATCCATCCTGTTCCGACTGTTCCAAATGTAATCATCTAGCTTCCCCTTTCTATTTTGTTACTTTTCAACATTGTAGCCTTTTTTTGCTTTTCTTTCCAATTTAAATATGCCACTGTTGGATAATCTGTGATTTTCCACCCTTATATTGAAAAAAAATTAATTTCTAACCTGTTTTGTTCATGAATAGTTGGGAAGAATGGAAAAATATCAATATTTATGTTATTTATAAATAATAGATATGATGAAAGAGGTTGAAAAGGGTGGATAATCAAACATCGAATTTTATTAAAGATATTATGATAAAAGACTTAGAATCCGGAAAGCATGATACAATCGTTACCCGTTTCCCGCCGGAGCCAAACGGATATTTACATATTGGGCACGCAAAATCAATTATTATTAATTTTGGCTTGGCAGATGACTTTGGCGGCAAGACCAATTTACGTTTCGATGACACCAACCCATTAAAGGAAGATATAGAGTACGTTAACTCAATTAAAGAAGACGTAAAATGGCTGGGCTTTGAATGGGATGACCTATTTTTTGCTTCGAATTACTTCGAAGAAATGTTTAAGAGAGCCGTTCTTTTAATTAAGAAAGGACTTGCTTACGTCGATGACCTTTCCGCGGACGAAATTCGCAAATACCGTGGAACGCTGACAGAGCCGGGAAAAGATAGTCCTTATCGTGACCGCTCGGTTGAAGAGAATCTTGAATTATTTGAGAAAATGCGTGATGGTGTATATGATAACGGACAAAAGGTGCTTCGGGCCAAAATCGATATGAAATCACCTAATATTAATTTGCGTGACCCCGTCATTTATCGTATCGCCCATGCAACACATCATAATACCGGCGATAAATGGTGCATTTATCCGATGTATGCTTTTGCCCATCCCCTAGAGGATGCGATTGAAGGTGTTACCCATTCCATTTGTACAGTGGAATTCGAGGACCAGCGTCCATTATATAATTGGGTAGTTGAACAGTGCGAAATGGAAAGCACGCCGCAGCAAATTGAATTCGGCCGTTTAAATGTAACAAATACGGTTATGAGCAAACGGAAGCTAAAGCAGTTAGTTGATGAAGGGTTTGTCGATGGCTGGGATGACCCAAGAATGCCGACGATTTCCGGAATGAGAAGAAAAGGATTTACTCCGGAATCCATTCGTGATTTTGTTCGTGAAACCGGTGTATCTAAGGGTTCAGGTGCGGTTGATTCCCAAATGCTTGAGCACTTTGTTAGAGAAGATTTGAAATTAAAGGTACCTAGGACAATGGGCATCATTAAGCCGTTAAAGGTTATCATTACGAATTACCCGGAAGGCCAAATTGAATTACTTGATGCGGAAGTTAATCCTGAAAATCCTGACATGGGGATCCGGAAAATTCCATTTTCTCGGGAGATTTATATTGAACAAGACGATTTCATGGAGAATCCGCCAAATAAATATTTCCGCCTGTTCCCTGGAAATGAAGTTCGTCTAAAGAATGCTTATTTCATTAAATGTGAAGAAGTACTCAAGGACGCGAATGGAGAAGTAGTGGAGCTTCATTGCACCTATGATCCGGAAACGAAGAGTGGTACAGGCTTTACAGGACGCAAAGTGAAAGGAACCATCCACTGGGTGGAAGCAGCACACGCAGTCCCTGCCGAATTTCGTTTATACGAACCGCTGATTTTGGACCAAAACGAAGACGATAATGATGAAGGAAAAACCTTCTTAGATCATGTAAACCCGAAATCACTAGAAGTATTACAAGGATTTGTTGAACCGAACATGAAAGAAAGCAGGCCGCAGGACAAATTCCAATTCTTTAGACATGGCTACTTCAACGTTGACCCAAAACATACAACAGTCGATAAGCTTGTCTTTAACCGAATTGTTTCATTAAAAAGTTCTTTTAAAATATAAGAAAAGCGCAAGCGCCCGTTTAGCGCACGACAGGACTGGAGCGCTTCGACTGAGATAAAGTCAACACGAATCGCGTTTTTTGCTTTTTCGTGTTGACTTATCGTAGGGAGAAGAGCGAAGTACACTAGTCGCTGGGCGCTGGAGCTGGACAATTCTCAAAGAGTAAAATTTTATACTTTCTTTACTTATAAGGAGAGGCTGGCCCAATGGGGTCAGCCTCTTTTATGCTTTTTTAGATTAATGATAAGGAAATAGGCACTTCTAAAATAATTTTCGTGCCCTTACCGGGTGAAGAAAATATCGAAAGTTCCCCGCCGACTGCCCGAGCTCGTTCATCCATGCTGAAAAGACCGACACCGCGTGATTGTTTCATCTTATCAAAGCCAATCCCCTTATCTTCGATCATCACTCTGACGATTTCATCCATTTCTCTTAACGTCACAGTTGCTTCCGTTACCTCGGCATATTTTCGAATATTGGTCAGGGCCTCCTGGATAATTCGATATATCGTCAGTTCAATATTAATCGTTAGTCGCCGATTCAGAACGCATTCAAAATAAACATCGATATTATAATGATCTGAATAGCGAGTGAGAAACGAACGAATAGCAGGCACGAGGCCCAGATCATCTAATACAGATGGACGAAGCTCCCAAGAAATTTCTCGTATTTCTTCAATTAATTCTGTTGCTTCCGTTTGCATTTGCTGTAACAGGGGATGCTCGATTTCTGAAATCAGGCGATTAATGGTAATCAAATGACTATAAAGGTTTTGGCCAATCCCATCATGTAAATTTCGCGAGAGCCGCTTGCGTTCGTCCTCTTGAACATCAATAATCGAAGACATCATTTTTTGCAATTCCCGTTCTACACGCTTTCTCTCCGTAATTTCATAGCGAATCGCCATATATTGATAGGGTTTACCCCTTTCATTTAAAAAAGGAACAATGGTTGTGTCCACCCAATAGAATGTCCCGTCTTTGGCTTTATTACAGATTTCCCCCTTCCAAACCTTCCCAAGTCCAATGGTTCTCCACATATCAGTAAAAAACTCCTTGGTGTGATAACTGGAGTTTACTACCCTATGGTCTTCGCCCAAAAGTTCTTTTCGAGGAAACTTGGAGATGTGGCAAAATTTATCATTTACGTATGTAATAATCCCTCGGGAGTCAGTGATGGCAACAATGGATGATTCATCTAGTGCGAACTTAATATCCATCAATTCCTGAAGGGATCTATTTAATTCATTTTCAAGGTTGGAGAGCTTGTTCAAAGGCTTATTCATTTCCCTATCCACCGTACGGCCTCCATTAAAGTGTGATATATCCTTTTAATACTTCCTCTAAGGAATGGGCAGATTCCTTTACCATTTCCTGTTCATCCTCGGAAAAAGCATACTTTTCTCTATTGCCAATTAGTAATACTCCTTTAGGAACAAAATTAAAAAACAAAGGGACTGCGTAAGAGGAAACAAGTTTTTCAGCGAGCATGATCGGATAATCTGTCACTTTCCCAATAATATGATTGGGAAAATCGGTTATCAACATCGCGCTTCCGCTTGAAATAACTTTTCCGGCGATTCCTTTTCCAAAACGGACGGTTATTATTTTATACTTATCATTTAAATTGCCGGAAGCATAATGCCAACGAACATCAGGACCTACTTCATTTTGAAGGGCAAACCCGACAAATTGACATCTAACATTATCCAATAATTGGTTACACAACTCAATTACTGCTTGCAATTCCTTTATCTCCGTCATCCTTCGTGATTCTCCTTAAATACCATAACCTAATAACCCCTTTTTCACGGCATATTCCACCAACTCCGGCCGGGTTTTCATTTGCAGTTTTTCCATAAGCTTTCCTTTATGTGTTTCTACTGTTTTTACGCTAATCACAAGCTGCTCGGCAATTTCTTTGTTTGAGTACCCTTTAGCAATAAGTGTCAAAACCTCTTTTTCACGATCGGATAACAGATTGTACGTATTGGAGCTATCTTGTTTCATACTGCCCAGATATTCCTCCATTAATCGTTTTGTTGCCGATGGATGTAGATAAGCATCACCGATTGAAACTGCTTCAATTGCCGACATTAATTCATCGTGCGGAGCACTTTTTAAAATACAGCCTGAGGCACCGGCCTGAATTGCGCGAAAAAGGTATTCTTCATCATCGTGCATCGTCAAAATTAGGATATTAATATTTGGCATGAGCTTTTTTAATTCAGATGTAGCAGATAATCCGTCTTTCCCGTGAGGCATGCTTAAATCCATTACAACAACATCAGGTTTCAGCTTTAAGGCTTTTTTGATTCCTTCGTTCCCTTCAGAAGCTTCACCAATTACTTCTATTTCAGGATTTTTATTCAATAGCATGGTTAAGCCCATTCTTACCACAGCATGATCATCAACTAGCAGAATTTTTATCACTATAATCTCTCCTTAGATCCGTCTTTAACGGAAGAGATATTTCAATTAATGTTCCTTCTCCTATTTTAGAGGAAATCACACATTGCCCGCCAGTGAGAAGCATTCTTTCCTTCATCGCCGCAAGTCCTGATGAAGGATGGCTTTTTTCTAGGTTCTCCGGTTGAAACCCTTTACCAAAGTCATGAATAGTTATTTTTAAATCGTCTTGTTTCCATATAAAGTTCATTTTCACATTGGAGGTATCCGCATATTTTGCAATATTAGCAAGGGCTTCCTGACAAACCCGAAATAATGCGATACTATTTTGATCAGGTAATGGGTTTTCTTCCCCAGTCGATTCTAAATCAACAAGAATTCCAAATGTAGATGTGTATAACTTAATATAGCTTTTCATAGCCGGGAGCAAACCCAAGGTTGTTAAGGTGGGAGGATGCAGTTCGACTGAAAGCAATCTGATTTCTTGAATTGTCTTTTCAATTAACTGAGACATTTCACGTACATAATTTTTCATATTCGGTTGATCGACGCCTGATTCAATAAACTGTAAGCCTGTTAAAATACTATAAAGATTTTGCCCAACTTCTTCATGAAGTTCTATGGCTATACGCTTAATTTCCTCTTCCTGCGAATGGATAATATAGGAACTGATTTGATCCTTAGACGGTAAAAGCACCATTTACACACCTCCCAATCTTATAAAAAAAAACTCGCCGACTGGCGAGCCTGCAGGGGCTTTCGACAGAGGCGCAGTTCGTCGAAAAGTACAGCTTTTCGACTGCGATGCTTAAGCTTCCGAAGCTTTCCGATTAGCGAAAAAAGCCAGGTGCTTAATTAAAAGACCTGAACCTTTTTGATCGTATAATGTAGACCGCTTTCTATATCAAAAGCAGTCCATTCCGTTTCCGATTGGTGTACTCTGCTTGCTAATGGTACTGCTAAAAAATAAAAATCATCAAAATAGAATCGGATATGTGTGCCATCAGGGCAATACTGAACCTTTTTTACTGTTTTCTTTACAGACGGGGCTTGCTCTCCACCTTGTACATCTTGGATGGTAAGTTCGACCTTCACACCAACAAATTGCTTAAGATCATCTATATTAATGGGTTCCACAGCTGTTACACCCTCTCAGAACAGGGTAGATGAACATCTTATATCCCTGAAGATACTCCCAAAACTTCTCTCCTGCATGTTCCTCAAGGAACTGAATCGTTTCCTCTTCTGAAGCCCAATCGCTCATTCCCTTCAACTCAGCAACAACCATTTCGGATCCATCGAATGACTTTTCTTCAAGAAACCAATCCAACCGCTTTTTAGCAAAGGTGTTTTTCAATATTTCATCAATTTCCGCCGCAAACCCCCCTGCTTCTGTTCTCATAAAACAAAAATCAATATAGGTTTCACTTGTCATTAGCTTTTCACACCTTTTGATTGCTTTTTGTCATTTTTATAAATAAAGAAAGCGACAGGAAATAGCAGGATATTAATAATTGCAGCAATTAATGCGTTTAGAAAATGCTCAAAAAAGTATTGATGTACCATGTACTGCGTAAAGATGATGTTCAATATTAAAACAGCACAAAGGAGAAAAACACTCACATAATTACGCTTCATAACGTTTCACCCTCACGGCATATACAGCACCGTTTTCGACTTTCACTTGGATTTCCGGCAGCGGTCGTCTTGGAGGTCCGGCAATTGGTTCTCCGGAATTGACATCGAATTTTCCATGATGGCAAGGGCAGATCATTTCGCCCTCATCCTTTTTCCAAAATACAGGACACCGTAGATGTGTACAGGCATTTTGATAGGCAACATACTTATTTTCTGAAAGCCTAATCAAGATGGCACTGTCATGTTCTCCCGGAAAAGCGAAATCAACAGCATCACCGATAGCGATTGACTTAACAGCGGTAATTTTCTTTTTCGGATATTCTTTATTCCCTAGTCCGGCAAGTTCTTTAGCCGCCAATGCTCCCCATGGAAGCGAAGAGATAGCAAACACTCCGGCTGCACCGACCAATGTTTTCATAAAACCTCGGCGGTCTAGTTTTCTTTCGTTGTTTCGGTTTATATTATGTGTATAGTTATCTTCATCAAACGGGATTTTATTATTTTTATCTGTCATGCTAATCCCTCCTAAAACAATTTCGTAACGCCCTGTAAAATACCAGGCAGATTTACTTTAACATTTGTTTCGCCCTCTAAATAAGGTATGCTTGTAACCCATTTACCATTATCAAGATTAAATTGCTTTTGTTTTGCTTCTATTTCTTCATCAGTTAGCCATTGCAGGGTATTGGATGGACATACACTCGCACACATTGGCGGAATTCCGTCTTTTGTACGGTCGATACACAGGTCACACTTATACATTAAATTCTGCTCAGTATCAAACTTCGGTATTCCGTATGGACAGGCAATGGTACAGTTTTGACAGCCAATGCACTTTTCAACAAGAGCTGATAGCACAGCCCCTGTCTCATGGATTTGAATTGCCTGGGCCGGACAGCTTCTCGCACATGCCGGATTCACACAGTGAAGACACATAAGAGGCATTGTTTGCCGGTTAACGAAAGGATTTATATCGTAAACATAGTTCCGATTCCGCTGGTCATGTCCACCGCACTGCGTGCAAGCCGCTAAACAAGAGCGGCACCCAATACAGTTTTCAAGTTCTAAATATAGTCTCTTTTTCATTTACTGCACCGCCCTTTTTTTTAGTTTTTCAATCTGTGCTGCACACGCCTTGAATTCGGGCATCCGTGACATGGGATCAAGTGCAGGATTTGTTAAGAGATTAATAGATTTTTCATGCCCAAAATGGTAGGGAACAAAAACCGTATCTTTACGGATTGCTTCCGTGATTTTCACTTTATATTCAGCTTCCCCTCTACGAGTATAGAGACGGACAATTTCTTCATGTTCTATCTTGTATTTTGCTGCAGTTTCAGGATGTACTTCGACATATGGCTCCGGGCACATATCACGTAAGAATTGAATCCTTCTTGTTTGGTTACCGGACAAATAGTGGAAGACGACACGGCCTGTAGTTAAGCGCAATGGGTATGTTTTATCCGGCTCTTCAGCTGGCGGACGGTATGGCAGTGCACAAATTTTTGCTTTTCCATCAGGATGATAGAACTTTTTATCTAAAAACATATGTGGTGTTCCCAGATCATTTTCATCCTTACAAGGCCAGAAGACACCATCTTGTTTGTCGATTTTATCCCAAGTTGCTCCGTAGTAATCGGCATATCCGCCTTTAGAAGCTAACCGGAACTCATCCGCTACATCCCTAGCTGTCTTTAGATGAGAGAAATATTTACCTCTTCCAAGGTATTCAGCCAGCTCTGCTTGAATTTGCCAGTCCGGTTTTGATTCACCTAATGGTTCTTGTGCTTTATTAATTTTAATAATCCGTCCTTCAAGATTTGTTACGGTTCCTTCATCCTCAGACCAGGTTACGGTTGGAAGAATAACATCGGCGAATTCTGCTGATTCAGAGAGGTAGAAGTCTGCACAAACCATAAAGTCTAATCCTTTTAATGCTTTACGGACAAAGTTTTGATTTGGAGCAGAAACTGCCGGGTTTGAACAAAGCAGATACAATGATCGAATCGTTTTCTCTTCCATTAGTTCAAACATTTCATAAGCAGAAACACCAGGCTGCGGCATTTCTTCCGGAGTAATTCCCCACACCTTACATACTTCCTCAACGTGTTTTGGGTTGGTGAGTTTTCGATAACCCGGAAGCAAATCAGATTTTTGTCCATGTTCGCGTCCGCCTTGGCCATTCCCTTGACCTGTGAAGGTAGCAACACCTGATTTTGGACGGCCAATTTTTCCTGTAACAAGGGCCATATTGGTGTACGCTGAAACATTATCAACACCTTTATGCTGCTGCTCGATACCGCGGGCAAACATCACAATGGCATTCGGCGCTTTACCGTAAATTTCAGCAGCACGGATAATTTTTTCAGGGTCAATACCTGTTATTTGGCTTGTATATTCCGGTGTGAATTCTTTTACCAATTCTTTTGTTTCTTCAAATCCATTTGTATGATTGTTAACGAATTCTTCATCGGCATAGCCATTTTGAATTAATAGATTCAAAATTCCATTCGCAAGTGCAAGGTCTGTTCCGGGTCTTAAATCTAAGTGAATATCAGCTCTTCTAGCTATTGGAGTTTCACGAGGGTCCGCTACAATTAAGTAACCACCTCTTTCCTGAACTGCCCAAACACGGAACATCGAAGTTGGATGGCATTCTGCTGTGTTACTTCCCGCGATAAACATACAATCTGTTTCGTGAATATCTGTCCAAGGCAATGTAGACCCGCGGTCTACACCGAATGAGCGAAGGAAGCCACCTGCAGCACTCGACATACAGAATCGACCGTTATAGTCGATATAGCGTGTCTGCATCGCAACCCTAGCAAACTTTCCTGTTAAATAACATTTTTCGTTTGTCATCGATACACCGCTGAAAACAGACAATGTATCTTTTCCATATTTGCTTTGAAGTTCATTAAACTTAGTCGCAATCAACTTATAGGCTTCATCCCATGTTGCTTCACGAAAGCCTTTTGTTGTTCCTTTTAAGGAAGCATCATCACGGATCAATGGCTTTAATATGCGGTCAGGATGATTCGTTTGCTGGTATGCGGTAACCCCTTTAGGACACATCTTACCAACGTTTACCGGCCATTCATAACGAGGTTCGACTCCAATAATTTTATTTGTTTGAGTGTTTACTCGTAAATTCATACCACATTGCATTCCGCAATAGGCACAGTGGGTTTTCACCAGTGTTTCATTTGGATGACGTACATTATCTATTTCCTTGAAAAATTTATCCCTTTGCATTCTGGTTTGCCTCCTTGACCTTTACTTGGTGGGTTGCGAATCCTGAGAATCTTGAAATTCTGTATTTTCTGCGGCATGGCAGGCACAATTCAGCGAGATTAAAGCCATCTTGCATATTGAATTCGATATCATTGACTCCCAATACTTGAATAACATCATTTGACTGTTCAACTGAAACAAATTTCTCTCCGCACACCTTACATTCTTTCATTTCTTTTTCTCCATAATGTTCCCGGTAGTTTCTTGCAAGCACACTCATTGGACGGAATGGAATATGAGCAAGCTTCCCGAATGGTAAATAGATTAATGTTACGATTACGGAAAATTGGTGGATCAGCGACATAATTGGCTGACCATGGCCGTGCATAACAATGTTCATAAATGTTAATAACAATCCGGTGATTGAAATAAAAAGCAATAGATAAAGCGGTAAGAAATCATAGACAAATTTTTGTTCCGCTCTTGCCTGCATATTTTTCAAGCGGCGATAAAGTGCCATACATACACCCGTAGTAACCATCACTGCTGCAATATTTAATGCATTATAGGAGAAAAAGGCGATGATTCCTTCAGCAGGCACCTTCATTACGTTCAATCCCAAAAGCACGATGGTGTAGTAGCCATTGTCATCCATCGTAAAATACATCCAGCCAAAAACTAGTGGGAATGTAACTAAGCATGCGAGGACACAGCCCCAGCCGATTAAAATATGCTGAATCCATCGGTAAAGTCCCCGATTTCGAATGAAATCGTAAATAGCTAAATGACTAACTGCCGTTTTAGCAGTACTTTTTCTAAATAACAGTTTTAAGCCTTTCTTGATGATGTTTTTGGTTGGCGGCCTTTCGCCCCAGGCAATAAACCGATAAAAGAATCCTCCAATAAAAACAATCGTTCCAACCATATATCCGTAAAGATTCAAATCGATATGTGTAAACATTCTTGTGCCAATAAAAGTTAAAATTGCAAGTCCGGCAATTGTTAAAAACATGGACTTGGCAAAATGGGAAGCAAAGGCATCATTGATTGAGCGTTCCCGTTTTTTAGTTAATGAAATATTCGCCTGCATTTGAGCTCCTCCTTAAATGAAAACTCGCCGACTGGCGAGTCCGTTAGGACGCCGACAGAGGCGTAGTTGAATTTATTCGTTCAGAATTTATGGATATAAATTCTGATTAGCCAAAAAAAATAACACTATCGTTTTCTTAACTTAATTGTAAGAAAAACGGTAGTGTTATAAATATCAGGGAACTCCCCCATCCTCGGGGGAAAAAACCCTTAGAATTTTCGATTTTGACAAAATTTCGTCACATTCCAGAAAAGCGGAAGCACCTGTTCAGCGCACGACAGGACTGGAGCACTCCAAACGAGATAAAGTCAACACGAATCGCGTTTTTTGCTTTTTCGTGTTGACTTATCGTAAGGAGGAGTGTGAAGTACACTAGTTGCTAGGCGCTCCTCGGAAAAGCTAACGCTTTTCCTTCGTGCGAGGTATTCCTTCCGAAGCTTATTCTTGTGGAGCTAGACAATTCTCAAATTAGAAAGACTTAAGGTATTTTTTTCGCCATGAATATAAGAGCAAAAATAAACCAAGGGCGATCTGCAACATAAATAGGGCAGCATCCCAGAACGCAAGGCTGGCTGGTGCTTTTCCGAAATTTGGAAGTACCTTTTTTATGGAATAGAATAATTGCGGAATATAAAAGACCACATATAAAGTAACGGTCAAAACCATACCTAAAAGGTAAAAAATGGAATATAAGAAAACGCTATTTCTTTCACCGGCAAATTCCACTGCAGTTTTTGAAGGTGAACGCTGAAAAGGAAGCCGCTTTCGTATCGACTGCTGAGCATTCTCCATCAAATTATAGCAGCCGGAAACATTTTCAAAAACAAAATATAGATCTGTTTTCATATAAATACCAAATTGGTAAACCATTCGAATAAATGTATCCAAAACCACCAAATGCATAATACTCAGGAAAATCCCCGGGCCATTGGAGAAGATTAATTGACTGATTAAAGCCAGAAAAAGAATCATTGTATCAAAACATAAGCCCGCTAAATATAAAACGTTCCTATCCTTTGAGGGTAGTTTCCATACAGATGACATATCAGTTTCAAGCACCACAAGGAACATACGGTGGCCAACCTCTAATTTTGTTAGAAGATTTTGAGCTCTGATTGCAAGCACATGCCCAAATTCATGAACTAACACCAAAATACCCGTTAACAGCATCCAAGCCGGCACATTCAAAACCATTAAATGGAAAATAAACAAATCCTTATAGCGCGGAAATAAGGCAGGATAATATATGAAAAGGCCGATATTTACCATAAACAATAAGGCATATAGTAAATAAGCTGTTTTATTAAAAAAGAATTTTCCAAGCTTTGGCGAAATCCACAAAAAGCCTAGGCTTTCTATTTTTTTTTCCTTCATTTCTACCTTAATGCTATCAATTTCAGTAATCAGGTTTAATTCAAAAAGCTGTTCGGCAAAATCCAGGAGGTCGACCTCTTCCTCATGGTATTTTTCTCTAAGCTGTCTTTCAACCTCGCCAAGTAACTCACCCTGTTGAATCAAAAGGATAGCCTCTATACAAACATCAGGCATCTCGTAAAATTCACCGGAGGTTATATCTTCGACGATATAATGCTTTTTATCTTTTCGAACCTCAATTGGAACCAACAAAAGATGTGAACTCAGTGTTATATTCATTTAAACACCGTTCCTAACTAGTAATCTATAAATAAAAAAGGATGCAAAGCTTTGTGCCAGCATCCCACAAGTTTTCTGCATTTACATAAACCAGCACCACCAACAAGTAACTTTAATTTTTTTTAATTGACGGATTTTCATTAGTTTTCACCTCCCTTAGTTTTAGGCTCATTTTATATTAGTTTAAATTAGTCCTTTTTCTTCAATTGAACTATTATGAATATTTCTCCATCTATGAATTACCTTTTGAAATTCTTCTACCAGGTCAGGGTCAAACTGTGAACCTTTGCCCTCTAAAATACGTTTATATGCCTCTTCAACCGATAATGCAGATCTATAAGATCTTGTTGAGGTCATGGCATCAAATGCATCTGCAATGGCTACAATTCTAGCAAGATAAGGTATCTCCTCACCTTTTAATTGGTTTGGATAACCTTTACCATCCCATCGTTCATGATGCGATCGAATTACTTCAATGCTATTTTTGAATCCTACTACTTTTGAAATTGCCTCTGCACCGACTACCGGGTGCGATTTGATTATTTCATATTCATTTTCATTAAGTCTATCCGGTTTCATTAGAATTTGGTCCGGGATATGAATCTTGCCAATATCATGAAGTAAGCAAGCATAATTAAAATCCTTTAATTCTTCTGCTGAAAATCTTCCAATTTTCCGGGCTAATTCTAAAGCATACCTAGCAACTCGTTCACTATGTCCTCTAGTATAAGGATCCTTCAGTTCAAGTGTTGCAATTACTCCTTTAACAATACCTTCTAATTGTTGATCATATGAGGCTTTTATAGAATTCACATAGGATTGAAATCTAAATAGAATGATGAATGAGAAAATGGAAAGAATTACGATAAGTAAAATACCTAAAAGGACAATGGGAGTTTTAATAATTAAACCGGAAATAATATATTTTAATAATAATCCAATAGTAACTACTTTAACGAAAGAAGTGTTTACAAAAATTGGGGATAATAAAAGCCAAAATATTTCTACTGCATTTCCGCTTTTATAAAGTTCCGGTTTACCAAAAAATGAAATAATGTCATTTAATAAGGTAAGGCTAGTATAAGAGATAAAATAAACATATTTTATTTGGTGTTGTTTTTGCTTTTTATTTAAGTAGAGAGCAATTGGAATTAAAGCAAACATGAATAGATAAATCCATAATCCCAATACGTCAGAAGTTTTATATTTTAAGTTAGGATTATAAATAGAGATGATTTTATAAAATAAATCATAAGATATTGAAATAATATAAAATAAAACTATAAACCATTTTAATGTACGACCTTCTTCATATCTCAAATTAGTCTCTTGGAGTTGCTTTTTCATTTGTTTACCTCACGTAAGGATTGAAAATCTACTATCTGATTTACCTTAAAAGAATTTGATTATTTTATAATCGACACCTTCCTACATTATAATTCATTTATATTGACAGAAAAACATAAAACAAGGCTGATTTATGTATAATTATAGAACTATTTCAGAAATTAAGGAATAATTTTTTGTATTTTTTGAAAATTATAAAATATTTTGTTGAATCTACCATTTTGTCTATATTTGATTTATAGGCAATACAACTTCCACTCTAGTCCCTTTCTCTAGTCTGCTTTGAATATTAAGCTCCCCTTTATGGTCCTTAATAATTTGGTTCGTTACCATTAATCCGAGGCCTGTTCCATCTTTTTTCGTGGTATAGAATGGTTCACCTATGTTAAGGATGTTTTCTTCTTCAATTCCACAGCCCTCATCCTCAATAGATATAAGCATTTTGCGTTCGTTTGAAACTTTAATGTGAATTTTTATTTTTCCGCCTTCAGGCATAGCCTCTATGGCATTTTTTATTAAATTAATAAACACTTGCTTAAGCTGCTTGCCGTCACAATCAATTGGAGATAGAGGCCCTTCCATAATGGTTTCAACAGTTACACCTTGTCTTTCTGCTTGTTGCTGAGTAATTGATAACGTATAGGCAATTATTTCTTCAATACTTGCTTTCCCAAATTCAATTACCTTGGGCTTTCCAAGGTACATCAAATCATTCACAATAGAATTGATTCGGTCAATTTCTTGGATCATGATCGGATAAAAGTCGTTTGTATTCGGATAGCGTTCTTGTTGCAACTGAGTGAATCCTTTTAAAGAGGATAATGGATTACGTATTTCATGACCAATAGCAGCTGCCATTTGTCCAATTACAGCCAACTTCTCCTTTTGACGAAGCTCTTTGTATATTGTAGATAATGAATTTATATATGAGTAAAACCGAATCAAAAGTATAAAGGCTATTGAGGATAATACTAAGTAGATAATAATAGCTAATAAAGTTCGAGAATCTTGTAAGACAATTCCTAAAAATACATACTTACCTATCATTAAGCTTGTAACAGTCCAGAAGTATTTTTTGTTTACGAATATAGGCGAGAAAAGAACGAAAAAAACCTCGACAACATTCGATTCTGCAAAAGGAAGTTTGGTTCCAAAATATACCATCAAATCATTAATGATAATGATTATTATGTAGCTAATAATATAAATATATTTAACTATGTATGGGTTTTCCCTTTTAATAAAATAAATTGCCACAGGCAATAATCCAAGGAGAATTAAATAAAGCCAGAGACCAAATCCCCCGTTATTAATACCAAGAACCTTTCCGGCATAAATTGGGTAAATATAGTCATAAAACAGTTCAAAAGAAAAATATATAATATAAAACAACCATAAAAATAATTTAACTGCTTTTTTTTCTTCAAATATCAACTTAGGATTTTTGATGCCTTCTTTCATATGATAGCTCCTTCGATTAGACCTTCGTTGGAAAAATTATGATATTTTCCAAATTCACCTCCTATTTTACCACCTTTCCTGCATCAAACTGACAACGAATTTGAAAATAACGATGTTTTTCGACATGTTTTTCATATTTCCTCAAACAAAAAAAGACTCGCTTACACGAGTCTCTTTAAGGTTATATTCATTAACTAACTTTTTTTATTCCATTCGCATTTTTATTTAAAGTTGAATGCTTTCGACCATAACCGAAGTAAACAATCAATCCGATTACAAGCCAAACGAAGAAAGCAATCCATGTTGCGGATGGTAATTGAAGGGTTAAATATCCACAAAATACGAATGCAAGAATTGGAACCCATGGTACAAATGGTACACGGAAACCGGTTGTTGGAGCTTGCTTGTTTTTACGAAGATACAAAATTCCAACAGCAACAGTCATGAATGCGAATAATGTCCCAATGTTTGTTAGCTCAGCAAGCTTGTTTAAAGGTACTAATCCCGCAAAGATAGAAACGAGCAAACAAGTAATCCAGGAATTAAATACCGGAGTTTGCTTTTTCTTATCTACCTTTGAGAATACTTTTGGCAATAAACCATCGCGGCTGATTGCATAAAACAAACGAGTTTGTCCATAGATCATAACAAGTAATACAGTTGTAATTCCGGCAATGGCCCCTAGTGAAATGAAACCGGCAGCCCAATCCTGATGAATATAATTAAGTGCAAACGCAACAGGATTTTTTACGTCAAGATGTTGATAAGGAACAATACCTGTTAAAATTGCAGAAACAATGATATATAAGACTGTACAAACAAGTAATGATGCAATAATACCAATCGGCATATTCTTTTGCGGATTTTTTACTTCTTCAGCTGCAGTGGATACTGCATCAAAACCAATGTAAGCAAAGAATACTGTCGCGGCTCCGGTTGCAACACCTGAAAAACCAAAAGGCATAAACGGAGTCCAGTTTGCAGGCTTTACATACCATGCACCAACTGCGATAAACAATAGAACAACTGCTAGCTTAACAATAACGATAATCGAATTAAAACGTGCTGATTTTTTTACACCTTGTGTTAATAGGAAAGTAATCAATAGAACAATTGCAATTGCAGGTACATCAATATATGTTCCATTAGCGGGGTCAAAGGCACTTGTTATTGCTTTCGGAAAATGAATGCCAAACCCTGCAAGCAATCCTTGAAAGTAACCTGACCAGCCACTGGCAACAGCTGATGAGGCTAGCCCGTATTCCAGAATTAAATCCCAGCCTAATATCCAGGCGATGATTTCTCCGAAGGTAGCATAACTATACGTATATGCACTACCTGATACCGGAACAGTTGAAGCAAATTCTGCATAGCAAAGGGCTGCAAATACACAGGCTAAACCGGATAAAATAAATGATAAAATAAGTGCAGGTCCTGCATGTTCAGCTGCAGCTACTCCAGTAAGAACGAAAATCCCCGTTCCAATAATCGCTCCTATTCCGAGCATCGATAAATCAAAAGCACCTAACTCTTTCTTTAATGTTACATCTTTTTGCCCGACTTCTTTTATAAGATCCTGTATGGATTTTTTTCTAAATAAACTCATCGGATAGACCTCCTTGCGATAATGTCAAAATGTTCTGAAAAAATGCTTCATGAATTTGTATATTGGTATAATATAATTTATTTTTATAAAAAGCAATATATTTTGAAAAATAAAATTATTTCAAAATAATTCCAAAGCAAAAAATCCCAGAAAATTCGTTAATCCATCTTACGTTATACCTTTTTTACTATTGTATTCAAATTAGTTTTCGCTATTCTAATAAAACAAATTAAATATTCTAAATATTAAAAACTTCTTTTCAAAAAGGTTTTATAAATCTTTCTGAAAAGAAGTTTTTTCTGCCGGCATCGTATTCCCCTATTAAAATTCATATACAAGGTAAACAATACGTCAAAAAATGCTACTTAGTTTATTTGTTTTTTACATACAAAAAGGGGACGATAAAAAAGAGATTGATGTTGAAAGGTGTGTATTAGATGAATAATGACCATACAATTGAGCAAGCAGTCCTTCATAAAAAGGCTGATAATCGTGAAAAAGGAGAAACCTCAGGGCTTGCTTGGTGGCAGCTGTCATTGATTGGAATTGGTTCTATTATTGGAGCCGGTTTTTTCCTTGGAACGAGTCTTTCGATAAAAACTGCCGGACCTGTTATATTGCTGGATTACTTAATAGGAGGAATCACTGCCTTCTTTGTATTTAGTGCCCTTGCTGAAATGACTGTAAGAGACCCTCAGCCGGGATCGTTTCGAACCTATGCGAAAAAGGCCTTTGGAAATTCAATGGGCTTTGTATCAGGATGGATGTATTGGTTATCAGGCGTTTTTATTATGTCCAGCGAGGCAGTCGCCTTAGCAACCTTTACCCGGTTTTGGTTTCCCCACGTACCTTTGTGGATTTTCACCGGTGCCTACGCAGTTATAGCTTTTGGAATAAATCTTCTTGGAGTAAAAAACTTTGGTAAAATTGAATCCACGTTTGCGATGATAAAATTAGCTACACTTGTTGTATTTATTTTTTTGGGTATCTTGCTATTAGTTCATTTCATTGCGCCACAAACAATTTCCTTAAATCGCTTTAACGATTTTCAACCATTTTTACCAACAGGTATCAAAGGAATGTGGTCGGCATTAATCTTTGTCTTTTTCTCCTTTGGCGGAATTGAAGTGATTGGAATTGCCTCCTCTGAATTGAAGAATAGGAGCGAAGTTCCAAAAGCAGGAATTGGTATGCTCATTGCCCTAGTTGCCGTTTACATTCTGTCCATTTTCTTTGTAATGTATATGGTTTCGTGGACTCGGATTGACGCATCAAAAAGCCCATTCGTTACGGCGTTAACCATATTTCATATACCCTACCTAGGTTCTATTTTCAATATTATTATCATTAGCGCTGCTTTTTCAACGATGGTTGGAGCACTTTTTTCAGTGACCAATATCATGATCTCCTTGGCTCAGGATGGAGATGCACCCAAAACTCTAGCCACTAAGAATAAACAGGGAACCGCTTATAAATCGTTGTTTTTAACAGGTTTTGCTTTAACAGCTTCTCTTGTGTTTTCATTTATTCTCCCTGGAAAATTATATGAATACATAACGACTGCTGCAGGGGTTATGCTCATTTTAAATTGGACTACTATCCTTTCATCACAAATTAAATTACGGAGACGGGATAAACAAAACACCCAAATCTTTAAAATGGCGGGTTCTCCTTATACCTCTTTTTTAGGGATTTTGTTGATTCTTGCAGGTGTTTCAGGGGGATTGTTACAGGCAACACAAAGAATGGGTGTCTTTATCAGCCTGGGTCTTATTGCCGTTATTTTCTTTTGCTACTTTGTAATAGCAAAAAAAAGGAAATACTATGATCTAAAATGAAAACCATTGACAAATTTACAAATAATGTGTAATATGAATAAATGTGCTTTAGATTTATGTAACTTGTAATAGATAGAAATAACGCAATGTAAGAATTTTTCTGGCATTTTCGCTTATGTTTTAACAGAAAAACTTATTCACACTGGATCGGCTTCGGAGCCGTAAGGATGTAAGAGAGGTAGGGCTTACATCGTTTAGGTATAAAACCATCAGGTGGAAAAATAACCGCGGCAAATTTGTTTTCAAAAACAATTACAATATATAAGTTTTTACCTTGCGATGGGTGATACGATACAACCATTCACAAGTTACGATAATGATCCCTTATGGATTAATAGCAAAAAAGGCAGAGGACCAATGATCCTCTGCCTTTGCCCATTTTACGGCCTTTTTGGAAATAGCGAATCCTTTATTTTTCGATCACAATCGCTTGTTTACCCATTTGTTCCCAGGCTTTAATAAAATTAATCCGATTTACTTTCCTATTTTTAAAGCCATAAGGATCGTTTATATAAATAAAATTTTGATCGTAGCCTGTAATGACAACACTATGTTCACTAAACGTAATTTCCATCATCCCTTGCGGAGTGTCCCACTTTTGAAACACAGATACCGGAGCAAACTTGATTGTTGTGATTACCCATACCGGAAGCCCCTGACCAACTTTTTTTAATACTTCGGCAAACGGTCTGTTCGTTAAATTAACGGCTTTATCTCCAACATAGGTTTTTGCCAGGTCAAAAATGGGGCCGTTGTAAACACCTAAACCCGGACCATCCTCCATATCCCCAACGAACCCGACATTAGGATTTCCCTTCTTTTGATTACTATAGGTTAATGGAACTCTTTTTATTTTTTGCGCTAATGTATTTTTCGTCACGTTTACACCGTGGTAATTCAAAATCATCGCTAAGCTGGTTACCTCACACCCATTATATAATTGGGGTTTATCCAACTGTCTTAAGAGTGGAACATTCAGCACGATACTACTTGGCTGCACAGATTCTTGTTTTGCCACGGGAACTTTTTTAGGAATTTCCTTTGGCACTGATTCTTCTTGGGTATCTTTTTTTGTCGTTGTTACAACTTTAGAGGCTTCTTTTGTTGGCTGGAGTACTTCTTTCTTTTTTAAGGTTGCAGCTGCTTCCAATTTTTTTCCAGACTGCAAATGGTTCGTAACGGCTGCATAAAAATCTTTCACAAACACACTTTTGAAACTAATAATTGCTATCATTAGAATAAGCACGATGATGGTTATTTTTTTCATAGAAGATTAAATCCATTCCTTGTCTGACTTAGTCGATCCTATTACTCTACCACTATACCAAAAACAGGAAAACCCACAAATTTAAATTATTTTCCAAGCCTATACTAAATGAATTTCCTTAACTTTTTCTTAAGAAAAGGCTATTTTCGCATAGATTGTTGTTTTTCGTATAAGTTTATCAACCCGTATAATTAGAAGCTTCGTGGCATCTTTTCGTAAGAACATTTGCGAAAATCGCCTAGAAACTTAGTAAATGAACTTTATTAAGCTTCAAAAACAACAAAGTTTACGAAAAGAGCCTAAGAAAAAAACCTTCTGGTAATTTCTCACTAAAAGGTTCAATTTCTTATTTTTTTTCTTGTTTGATTTTTCGAATTACTTGGTTGATTACTTCAGAAAAGACAAGTCCAAAAGCAATTGACCCCGATAACATCAGTACTTTTGCAGCTGAACCTAATGCTGAATTATAATCATTCTCGACAAAGTTTCGCATCGCATTATAGGCCAAGCCCCCGGGAACTAGTGGAATAACCCCGGCAACGCTAAAAATAATCACAGGTGTTTTATAAAATTTCGCTAACACCAGGCTAATGACTGCGACAAAAACTGAGGCGGCTAATGTTGCGATGACAGCATCACCGGCATAATCTTCTGTAATGTAATAAATCAGCCAGCCTCCCATCCCAATGAGGCCGCATTTCACTAACGTATTTTTCGGTGCATTAAAGATTATGCCAAAGGCACCGGTTGCAATAAAACTTGTTATTAATTGTCCTAAAATCGCCATTCTTGCTGCCTCCCCTGCTTATAAAAACGCTAAAACGACGGCAATGCCCGAGCCGATGGCAAAGGCGGTCAGAAATGCTTCGGCACCCTTTGATAAACCTGACACCAAATGTCCCGCCATTAAATCTCTTACTGCATTGGTAATTAACAGGCCGGGAACTAATGTCATCACCGAGCCGATAATAATTTTATCTAATTGATGGCCTACCCCAATTTTCACAAATATTAAAGATAACATACCTATAAGGAACGAGGCCAGGAACTCGGAAAAAAATTTAATCGGGACAAAACGATGGAAGTAAACTAGGCTTAAATATCCTAAGCCTCCGGAAATAACCGCAGGGATAAAATCATTCCATCCTCCATTAAACATAATCATGAAACAGCCGCTGGCACTTGAAGCTGCTGCAACCTGTATCTTAAATGGAAAGGTCAAATCTAAGGAATCGATTTCGGTTAATTGGTCTAATGCTTCCGGAAGAGAAACTTCACCACTGCTTATTCTTCTTGAGATACTATTGACCATGGCCACTTTTTTCAAATCCGTCGAACGCTCGGATATTCTAATAAGCTTCGTTTTTGTCGGCTCAGACCCTTCAGCTGAAAAGATAATTCCTGTTGGGGTTACATAGCTATGGGTTTTTTCAATCCCAAATGAAGCAGCAATCCTCATCATTGTATCTTCGACCCGATACGTCTCCCCGCCGCTTTGGAGCATGATTTTCCCTGCAAGTAAGCATACTTCCATGATTTCATATGTTTGTGATGCTTGATTTTCCATCTATATCTCTCCAGATTATTTTCTACGTTGGTTTCTTAAACAGTTTAATCAAAACAAAGTCATGAATCAATCCAAAGCAGATAATCATCTATTAGAATAGTTAAAACTGGGATTAATAGGAATATTTTATTATTTAAATATTCCTAATTTTAAAATATAATATTGTTAAATTATAGAAAAAGGCGGGGATTGATGTTGAAAGCGTTGAAATCAATTCTAATCTGGGGAATCATTGCAGCACTAGGAGCAGCAGGATTTGCAGTTATGGCCCTTAACAGCGGAGAAAGTATTAATGCCATTTGGCTGCTGACTGCTGCAGTTTGTGTTTACGCAATTTCCTACCGGTTTTACAGCAAGTTTATTGCACAAAAAGTTTTTCAACTTGACGAAAAACGCAAGACACCGGGTGAAATTCACAACGATGGTAAGGATTTTGTACCAACAAACAAATGGGTGCTTTTTGGTCACCATTTTGCGGCAATTGCCGGTGCAGGACCATTAGTAGGTCCGATTCTTGCTGCACAAATGGGCTATTTGCCGGGAACCCTTTGGATTGTCATCGGTGTTGTACTAGCCGGTGCAGTTCAGGACTTTATTATTCTTTTCGGCTCGATGCGTCGAAATGGAAAATCACTTGGTGAAATGATTAAGGATGAAATGGGGAAAGTAACAGGCATTATTTCAATGATTGGTATTTTAGGAATTATGATTATTTTGCTAGCTGTTTTAGCCTTGGTTGTTGTGAAAGCGCTAACAGGAAGCCCTTGGGGAATGTTTACCATTGCTGCCACGATTCCTATTGCGATTTTTATGGGAATTTATATGCGCTACATCCGGCCGGGCCGGGTTGGAGAAGCTTCGCTAATCGGTATCGTTTTATTGCTTCTATCCCTGTTCCTTGGACAAAATGTTGCGGAAAATCCGACATGGGCCGCCATGTTTACCTTTAAAGGTGAAACCATTGCCATTATGATGATTATTTATGGTTTTATTGCATCCGTTTTACCTGTCTGGCTTCTGCTTGCACCAAGGGATTATTTAAGTACGTTCTTAAAGGTAGGCACTATTGTTGGACTTGCATTAGGAATTATCATTGTTGCACCTAATCTTGAAATGCCCGGGATAACAAAATTTATTGATGGTACAGGTCCTGTGTTTGCAGGAAATCTCTTTCCTTTCTTATTTATTACCATTGCCTGTGGTTCTGTATCCGGTTTTCATGCCCTTGTTTCCTCAGGAACAACGCCTAAAATGATAGAACGGGAATCCCATGCCCGGCCAATTGGTTATGGAGCGATGCTGACAGAATCATTTGTTGCGGTGATGGCGATGATTGCTGCATGTGTGCTGACGCCTGGTATTTATTTTGCAATTAACAGCCCGCCGGCATTAATTGGCACAGATGTCGTTAAAGCTGCGACAACAGTCTCGAGCTGGGGCTTTACAGTTTCTCCGGATGATTTAAAAACGATCGCCAATCATGTTGGGGAACAAACCATCCTGTCGAGAACAGGTGGAGCGCCGACCCTTGCAATTGGTATGGCGGTTATTTTTTCAAAGGTGATTGGCGGCAAGACATTAATGGCATTTTGGTACCACTTTGCGATTCTATTTGAAGCGTTGTTTATTCTAACCACGATTGATGCGGGAACACGTGTAGGACGGTTTATGATACAAGACCTTCTTGGTACGGTCTATAAGCCATTTGCAAGAACAGAAGCCTTGATTCCAAACCTCGTTGCTACTGCTCTATGTGTCATTTCCTGGGGTTACTTTTTATATCAGGGTGTAATTGACCCGTTGGGCGGAATTAATACATTATGGCCGCTTTTCGGTATTGCCAATCAAATGCTCGCAGGAATTGCCTTGCTTCTAGGCACAACCGTCCTTTATAAAATGGGGAAAAAAGCTTATGTATGGGTGACCCTACTTCCAACTACTTGGCTTTTAATCGTTACAATGTCAGCCGGATGGCAAAAATTATTTAATGAAAATCCAAAGATTGGCTTCCTGGCACATGCTAAAATATTTAAAGAAGCACATGCTGCCGGCAAGATACTTGCACCGGCAACAACCGGTGTACAAATGAAACAAGTTCTAATTAATGACTATGTTGATTCCGCACTTTGTGCCATTTTCATGCTAGTTGTCATTATTGTCTTGATCTCAGCCATCCGGATCTGGTGTAAAGTGTTGTCAAATCAAAAATTACCTTTACACGAAGCGCCGTATGTGCCTCGTAACGAAGGAGATTATAAAAAATATGCTTAACAAAATAAAGACTCTTATTACTTTTAGAAGGCAATTCCTCAGTTTGCTTGTTGGTGTTCCAAGCTATGAAAAATACGTAGAGCACATGGAAACGTACCACCCTGGCGAATCGGTTAAATCACAAAAGGAATTTTTTTGCGAGGCTCAGGAAGCCCGTTACAATGCAAAGGGAGGAAAAGTTTCAAGGTGCTGTTAATAAACAAACAAGGCCTGCAACTTTAGAGTTGCGGGCCTTGTTCTCCATCGTTTCAAATAATTATAATCATGTAAAAAACAGGCTAATGTAAACCATCTATTTGTGAAAACATTTTGATTTTATTTCATGTAATTTTTAGCTTATTTGTTATATAATATTATATAATGACTTATTATTTTGAAAGGAGCCTTGCATGAAACTAAACAGTTCCATTTCTAAACCATTATATGATCAATTAAAACAAAATATAAAAGAAGCCATTGACCAAGGAGTTTATAAGCAAGGGGAAAAGGTACCAAATGAAACAGAATTATGTGAGATCTATGGTGTCAGCCGTATAACAGTCAGACGTGCCATTCAAGAATTAGCTGATGAGGGGTTTTTGGAGCGAAAGCAAGGGAAAGGTACTTTTGTCACGAGAACAAAATTTGCCAGGGAATTGGTTTCAGTAGATGGATTTACAGACTTTAGTAAACAATTAGGAAAAAATCCTTCAAAACGAATTCTTGTATGCGAAGAAATCAATGCAACTCCACAAATTGCTGAGGCACTGCAAATTACTGTCGATTCACCTGTCTTAAGACTCGTCCGTTTAATGTTTATAGATAACCTGCCATTTACTATTGATGAGACTCACTATTCTTTAGAGCGTTTCCCTAATCTGACTGCCCGTATCCTTGAGCATACCTCAACCTATGATGTTCTGCAAAATATTTATAAAGTCAACATTAAGTCGGGCACAAGCAAAAAAATTATTACTGTCACCCCGGCCTCAAGTATAGAGGCTAACTATTTAGATTGTGAAATCGGGGATACTTTATTCAATATCGATAAAACCGTTTTCGACGAAAATGGAGTTCCTATTCACACTTCCAATTTTAAGACTCAAACAGACTTAATAGCACTTACTATCACCACATAAATCGAAAAGGAATGAATCGGAAATACAGATATCCGCATCATTCCTTTTCTATTTTTTTGTTATCAATATAGTAAAAACCGGAATTGAAGAAAACAATACCGGTTTCATAGTGACCATATTTTAGCTTAATATTCTAATTTCCACATATATCTTCTCTTCGTAAGTGGGTGATTTCTTACAATTGCTAATTGTTCTGCATATACCCGTAAGACACCTGAGATTAACATCGGGTTAAAGTAATCTACAACTTCTTTAGCAACTTCAGAACCCAAGCCAAAATCTTTTGCATCTACTACATTAGTTTTTGCATTAAATCTATTTAAGAACTCCAGTGCTCTGGAATCCATTTCCCTTGTTCTGCCATCGTTCATTAATAATAAGAATGGCACATCTTTGTCAACCACTTCAAATGGTCCATGGAAGAATTCTCCGTCATGGAAAGTTCCTGAGTTAATCCATTGCATTTCCATTAATAAGCAGATAGAGAATGAGTAAGCCACTTCGTGGGTTGCTCCACTACTCATAACATAGATTACTTCATCGTCTTTGTATGCATCCGCAAATGCCTTTGCTTGTGGAACGACAGAAGACACTGCTTTTTCAATTAAATCGTAAATTTCATCAAATCCATCCAACATTTTGTTATAATCAACATATCCTTCAAATTCATTTAGGATTTCCACTGCAAGCCCTAATACCTTAGTCATTTTTTCCATTTTCGCTGCATAATTAGCTTCAAATCCATGATAAACTACATAATCTGCATCTTTTGTAATAGCAGAGTCTTCAACATGTGTAACAGCAATAACATGAGCACCTAACTCTTTAGCTTTTGCAGTTGCAATGACTGTTTCCGGAGTGGTTCCTCCTAAAGAACAAGTGATAACAATACTAGTTTTATCCACTGAAACCGGAGTAGCATAGTTGAATTCATTCGCTGTATATAAGCTTACACGAAGTTGTTTTGCATTTGCATCTAAGAAATACTTTGCAGGATATAATTCTGCTTTAGATGCTCCACAGCCTACAAAGAAAACACTTTTGATTTCTGGTTGTTGTTCTTTAATTTGTGTAACGATATGATTTAAACTCATTTTTTTCTCCTCCAATTAATCTCTTTTTTTATATAGTAAATATCATTAATTCTCATTTAATATCTTCATCTCATAACACTGCTATTTGTATTACATAAAGTTCTCAAAACACTTCATATTTCTAATGTCATGGCTTGCGGGATCCTTAAAATATCTAGAATCTGTAATTTCTTGAGCTAAATATCCGGTATAGCCATTCTTTTGAAGGGTGGTTAAAAATTCCTCTAGGTTATGCTTGCCATCTCCCCAAATTAAATGTCCATATGGGTCACCATCCACAAAATGCATATGAATAATATCCTTTCCAAATACATCAAACCAATCTTGTAAGGTTTCTCCGGCTACTCCCATAGCCGTGGTATCGACAAGGACTTTCATATTGGGGTGATTAATTTCATCCATCATTCTCTTGGCATCTTGTACCGTAATAACCAGGTTCGATTCTTCAGGTCGTAAACTTTCCAAAGCCAATGTAACCCCTTCTTTTTGTGCTACTTCAGCCAATTTAGTAAGCATCTCTCTGGAACGTTTCCATGCTTCTTCCCGTTCCTCATCGTAGTACCCCCAGCCTGAATTGCATTGCATGATTTTGCATCCCAATTCAGCCGTTGCTTTTATACCATTGGAAAAATACTGAAAACTATTTTCAAAGATTTCCGGTTTTGTAGCTGCAAACTGGTATTGATACATACAGTTTTCCGGGGTAAATACTTTTACTTTCAGATCCCTTGACTCAATTTTTTGTTTTAATTCTCTGCAATCAGAGTACTTCATAGGATCTAAATAGTAGTGCGGGACACCTGTCCAAAATTCAATCGTTTTTATTCCTGCTGCCACCTGTGCGTCGAGGAAATATTCCAGAGAATAGCGCATATAATGAATATTCATCCCTGCTACTTGTTCTCTTTTAATTAGTGCCAACGGGTCATCACTTCCCTTTTAAAAACTTAATACACTTTCCCAAATCCAAAAGAGCCCTCAACTAAACATTGCCTAGACGAAAAATTTGCTGCTTCCTTTAAACTTTCTTTAATCACTGTTTCTTTGTCTGGATTTCCTTCTCTTGTTCTACTAAGATAGTTCACCACAAAGCAAGTAATAAAAGAATCGCCGGCTCCCATCGTGTCAATTGCTTTAACAAGCTTTGGTTCTTGAGCGTAGAATCCGGAGCCATCGAATAATAGCGCCCCTTCCTCACCCATCGTACATAAAACCAATTCACATCCCAAATTTGCTACTTTCAACATAAGATTGAGCATTTCATCTGTTTTCATATGGCTGCCTGAGAAAAATGCAAAGTTAACGAGGGGAGCAATCCGGTTAACCTGTTTCTCTGTAAAATCGGATGAAAAATCATAGCTAATGGGTACGCCCAGTTCTCGAATCCTCGCTAATTCCTTTTCAGAATAGCCGTATAAACCTGAATGGACTAAATCAAATTCTTGAATATAGCTCAAGTCGTCGGCTGTTAAATTTAAGCCATACTCCCTTAAAACCCCTCCGCGATTGCTTCCTAAAAATACCCTGTCTCCATCTTTTAAGGTGACTCTGGCACAACCGTTTTCTCCTTCATACTGTCTACAGCGGCTAATGTCTAACCCGATTTTTTCAATACTATCCAGTACATGAACAGCCTCTTTGTCTGACCCAAAAGCACTTAAAAATGCAGCTTCAAAACCAAGTTTTTTAGCATAGACTGCAAAATTCAGAGCGTTTCCGCCGGGATACATCATTTGAATATGTTCGTATTTATCGACGACATTATCACCTAAACCGATTACTTTAAGCATAATCAAACCTCACTTATAATACTTTTGATAAGAAATCAATGGTCCTTGGGTGTTTTGGATGATCAAAGAAATCAGAAGGAGTATTTTCTTCCAGGATTTTACCCTGATCAATAAATAAAATGCGGTCACCAACCTCTTTTGCAAAGCCCATTTCATGGGTAACTACTACCATTGTCATTCCTTCTTTTGCAAGGTCCTTCATAACAGCTAACACTTCCCCGACCATTTCCGGATCTAGTGCGGATGTTGGTTCATCAAACAACATCACTTCAGGCTGCATTGCAAGTGCCCTGGCAATCGCAATTCGTTGCATCTGCCCGCCCGATAAGGAAGATGGATAGGCATCGATTTTTTCCACTAAACCGACCTTTTTTAAAAGCTCTACTGCTAACTCTTTAGCCTCTTTCGGCTTCATGCCCCGTACTTTAATCGGAGCATGGCAAATATTTTGGCAAACGGTCTTATGAGGAAATAAATTGAATTGCTGGAACACCATCCCCATTTTTTCCCGTACTTTATCAATATTGATTTTTTTCACTGTAATATCTTGCTTATCCACAATGATTTGCCCGCTTGTCGGCATTTCCAATAAATTAAGGCATCTTAAAAATGTACTTTTACCGGAACCGGACGGCCCAATAACAACGACTACTTCACCCTTGGAAATTTGGACATCGATTCCCCTTAATACTTCAGCTTTTCCATAGCTTTTATGCAAATCCTTAACGTCGATCACTTGCCTTCAGCCTCCTTTCTACAACTGCTAGTATTCTCGACAAAGTGAAGGTCAACACTAGATAAACAGCGGAGGCCACTAAAATCGGTTCTAATCCTAATGCCGTATTTCCTCTAACGATAGTAGTTTTATACATTAATTCAGCAATACCGATAACAGATACGATCGATGAATCTTTAATACTGCCGATGAATTGATTCCCAAGCGCCGGTAAAATATTTTTGAATGCCTGCGGTAAAATGATATCGAACATGGCTAATCTTTGATTCATCCCTAAACTTCTAGCCGCTTCCATTTGCCCTCTGTTAACTGCTTCAATTCCTGAACGAATTGTTTCAGAAATATAAGCGGCAGCATTAAGGGATAAAGCAATAATACCTACTACGATATCCGGAATATCACTCCCAAATAACTTTGGAACTCCAATATAAATAATATAGATTTGCGCCAGAAGCGGTGTACCCCTTACAAATTCCACATAGACATCGCCAATATATTTAATAATTTTAAATCGGGATCTCCTTAAAAGAGTTAATAATACTCCCAAAATACTGCCAAAAATAACGGCTGCAAAAGCGAGCAAAATAGTAATGTACGTTCCAGTTAGAAAAAATTGATAATATTGTCCTAAAAATGAAAAATTCAAATTTTCCACCCCTTAAAATTGAGGTATTGCCCTAGCTCCATTCACACCTTAACCGGTAGAATCCATCAAGCCGCTCTTGCACCGGATGGCTTAGGTGGGGAAACAGAAAACTTTTTATTGTTTAACGTTCTTCGTTGCATCCATTAACCATTTTTCATACTCCGGTTTAATTTTTGAAACCGTTTGATTAACCGCTTTCATAACTTCCGGATCTGTTCCCTTAGGCATTGCAATCGCTGCACCTGCTGAAGGATCTTCATAGTAAATTTTACTTAATCTAATACTTGGATTGCCTCTAGTTAGAAGGATTGCTGTTGGAATATCAACGAGAATAGCATCTACTTTTTTATTAGCTAAATCTAATGCTAATTCAGTTGATTTTCCTAATAATTTCAAATCGGCATTTGGAAGTTCTTTTTCGATAATTCCTTCTTGTACAGAAGTTTTAATGGTTGCGAGTTTTTTGTCGGCTAAATCTTTGGCTGTCGTAAACTTGTTAACATCTTCTTTACGAACTACCATTACATTTCTGCCTTTATAGTACACATTCGAAAAGTCCGCATTTTTTGCTCTTTCAGCTGTTGGACTCATCGCCGAAATAATCATGTCAACTTTACCGCTTTGAAGCGCTACCAATAAACCATCAAAATCCATATCTTTGATTTCGTATTTAACACCTAAATCTTTTGTCACTTCATCCAATAACTTAATATCAGAACCAACAATTTTGTCTTCTCCATTTTTCACCAAGTGGTACTCATATGGCGGTGTAGCTGCCATCATTCCTACTACAATTTTTCCCTTTTCTTTATATCCTGCAAGACCACTTTTAGCCTCTGTTGTTTTCGATGTTGTCCCGCATGCTGCCAATGAGAGAGCGATCATACCAGTCATTCCAACAGCTGCTAATTTTTTCAAAAGCCCTTTTTTCATATTTACTCTCCTCCAATGTAATTAACAAAGTTTTTAGGTAATTCAAAATATAATAATCTTTAAGATATACCCATTGTGTTCGTAATTGGCAGCGAGTTTAGCCTGCGCCTTGCATAAAGATGTAAAAGATTGATAATAAAATGGGGCAATATATGAGTGCAGTTTTTATCCTAGTTTGCCTTTTAATACATCCACCTACCCTTACTTAATCACTTTCACTATTGTTTTAATTGAGTCATATTTTTTATTACATTTTATAACATTTCATATAATGTTATATAACATTATATTAATCACCATCTAGGTAATTGTCAACCATATTTCTGAAAATTATCAATTATTAATATAAAAGCGCTTTAATGATTGTACATAACATAACATAATATAACATTATAATTATATAAAACTTAAAAAAAGAGGAATCAAAACGATGATATTAAATACTGATAGTTCCACACCATTATATATTCAGTTAAAACAAGCGATCATGGATGACATTCACAGAGAGATTTATTCTGCAGATGAAATCACAAAGCTAAAACTTAAGCCAAGCAAGCTACAAAGTAAAATAATTTCTCTAATGGATATATTTACAAATTACCTAAACTCAATAACAAAGCATGAAAGACAAAATATCTTTCATGCGCTAATAAAATTACTCCCCAATATTATTTTCATACCACTCCTGGAGCTCCTTTAAAGAGGTGAAACTAAAGATCTCTTCCCCATTTTGACCGTTATCAAAGCCCGTGTTTCCTCTTAACGTAATTTGCCCTTCATCACCTGATATTAAAATCGCATATGGATGGTTTACATTTATGTATCTTGCATCCATATCATTATCGGCCCAATTCTTGCTTTGTAAAAATGCTTCGTAGTATTCCATTTTTCCCCCTCCTTAATTTGATTCCTCCCTATTGTTCCAACAGCGGTTATTATTTAAACAGGATCGCTTGTTAAACATACAGTATAAAAAAAGACCCTCAAGAGGTCTTTATTTTGCTAACTGTTTTTCATAAACTTTTAAATTCCCGTAAACAGCTGCTAATATAGGAACTGAAATTTCCTTGCTTCTGGCAATCTCCAGTAAGTAGCCGTGCAAATGATCCGCTTCGACCGGCAGAAGTTTCTCCATATCTCTTTGCATTGAAGATTTCATCGAGTAGCCTAAGCCATCTATTTGAGTCATTTGAATCGTTTCAATATCTTCAGCAATCGGTGCATCAATTTGTTTCATTATTCCTACAAGCTCTTGGGTCAGCTGCAATAATGTTGCCCGTCCGTTAGTCTCTTCACGAATGGGTCCAATTGGGGCTCTCATTAATGTGGTGATTCCGGACAAAGTGGAAATGAATAAATATTTATGCCATTGATCCCGGTTTATGTTTTTACTTAAACGAAAATTTGCTTTTGTACCGCTAAAGGCATCCGCCATTTTTAGAATCCTTTCAGTACGTTCACCGGTTCGTTCTCCAAACACCAAATTATGTACAGGGCTTGATTGAATAACTCTTCCCTTGGCATCGAGAGTGGATTCTAAAAAACAGAGACCTCCAATGACTCTTTTTTTCCAAATTCTTCTATCAATTTTTCCAAATGAAGAATTCCGTTTAACAACGGCAGGATAATTGTTTCCTCGCCCACATATTGCCGGAAACTCCCGATTGCTCCCTCTAAATGATAGGCTTTTGTTGATAGTAAAATCACATCAAAGGATTCCGCTTCTTCACCTGCTACAATCATTTTAGGAGTAAGTGTTACATTTCCATTGATACTCTCGATCACGAGTCCCGTTTCTTCCAATTGCTTTCTTCTTCCCTCTCTTACTAAAAAGGTAACATCTTCACCTTTTTCTAGTAAACGGCCGCCAAAATATCCGCCAACAGCACCTGCACCAACAACTAATATCTTCATTTGATAAACCTCCTTTTAAAAAAACTCCCTAAAGTCAGTATAAGGAAAATTTTCTGAAAGTAAAAGGATCTCAGAACAAAAAAGCAGGAATAGGATTGTTCCTCTATTTTATTTTTCAGTATTAGTAGATAACTTAGTAAAGTAATCCTGATGGGTTAGTTTTAATTTATAATAATCGAATTTTGTCTGTTTTTGTAATGTTTTGATATTTTTTGTAGAAGCTATTTTTATTTTCCTTAAAATGATTCATAATATTTTTTGTAGAATTCAAAATCTTTTATAAGAAATGGAAAAATCAAAATATTAAAAAATACAATCTAAAGTGGTCCCACTGAAGGAACGACTAATCTTGCAAGAATAAAAAAGTAACAAGAAGAATTTTTTTTACACAAATCGGGACGTTTTATGTCTACGTAGGACAAATTATGTCCCGATCCAAAATGTTGCAACATATTTAAAATATATTAAAAAATTCAAGGAGGATTTATTATGCCAACAAACGTATTATCCTTAACAGCTTATCCTTTTTATATAAATGGGGAATGGAGAGAAAGTAAGTCTCGTGAAACAATTAAAATCACGTCACCTTATCTTTATGAGGAGATTGGAGAAGTACAGGCGATTACAACTGAAGAGGTAGATGAGGCAATTTATTATGCTCATATAGCCCAAAAAAATTGGGCAGAAACTTCGCTTCAGGAACGGGCAAAGTTTTTGTATCAATGGGCAGATGAATTAGTAAACATGCAAGAGGAAATCGCTGAAATCATTATGAAAGAAGTTGGGAAAAGTTTTAAAGATGCAAAGAGTGAAGTTGTACGTACTGCCGGTTTCATTCGATACACGGTAGAAGAAGCAATGCATATGAATGGAGAGAGTTTGAAGGGAGATAGCTTCCCGGGCGGTTCTAAGTCTAAGATTGCGATTGTTGATCGTGTTCCACTGGGAGTAGTCCTAGCCATCCCTCCATTTAACTATCCGGTCAATTTAGCTGCTGCTAAACTGGCACCTGCACTTATTTCCGGGAATGCAGTCATCTTTAAACCTGCTACACAAGGCGCGATCAGCGGGATTAAAATGATTGAGGCACTTCACAAAGCAAACTTTCCAAAAGGTCTTGTCAATATCGTGACAGGTCGAGGCTCGGTTATTGGTGATTACTTAGTGGAGCATAAAGGAATTAATATGATTTCCTTTACTGGTGGAACAAATACCGGAACTCGCTTAGCGAAAAAAGCGGGCATGATTCCACTTGTCCTTGAGCTTGGCGGGAAAGATCCTGGTATTGTGCGTGAAGATGCTGATTTAAACGAAGCGGCGAAACATATTATCAGCGGTGCATTTTCTTATTCCGGTCAGCGTTGCACAGCGATTAAACGCGTTTTAGTTCATGACAGTGTTGCAGACGAGCTTGCTTCGATTTTAAAAGAAGAAATTGAAAAACTGGCAGTAGGCTCTCCGGAAGATGGCAGCACGGTTGTCCCGTTAATTGATAAACAGTCTGCCGATTTTGTTCAAGGATTAATTGAGGATGCCATTGAAAAAGGTGCAACACTTGTAACAGGAAATAAGCGTGAACGCAATTTAATTTACCCTACTCTTCTTGACCATGTGACAGAAGACATGGCCGTAGCTTGGGAGGAACCGTTCGGACCTGTGCTGCCAATAATCCGTGTATCCTCTGATGAAGAAGCGATTAACATTGCGAATGAATCAGAATTTGGTTTACAGGCAAGTGTCTTTACCAAAGATATTAATAAAGCATTTGCGATTGCAAATAAAATTGAAACAGGCTCAGTTCAAATAAACGGACGTACCGAACGCGGCCCGGATCATTTCCCATTTATCGGTGTTAAAGGATCCGGAATGGGAGCTCAAGGTATCCGCAAGAGCATTGAATCGATGACACGTGAAAAAGTAACTGTATTAAATCTTGCTGAGTAACCTAAATTTGTATAATTGTAACTTTAATTCCTAATAGAGGGGTCCTTGCTGGCCCTTCTTTGTTAGTTTCCTTTTGAAGCTTTAAAAGCAATAGCGGGGGTTTTCCCCCTCCGTTAGCAAGACTTTTAAAAAATTAAAATGGCGGTCTATTTAAGTCCGCCATTTAGCAATCTCCTATAACTTAGTCATTTTCGCCTTTTTAATAGTAAAATCTTCATTTTGGTAATAACTATTCTTTACTAGTATATTTGGTCCCAAGCAGGCAACCCCTGGACAATGGCAGCTTATTTCTTTGGCATCCTTTGAGTTTTTCCAGTTATCAAATGCCTCGGGAAGACTAGTGGTTTGAATATTACCTAACTTCGGGATATCCCCAAAATCAGTCACAATAATATCGCCTGTAAAGATATTAACATTCAAGCGGGAGCGTCCGTCAGGATCATTCCGAACTGTTACATTTTTGCTTTTGTACAAACGCTCCAATAATTGTAAATCTTCAGTGTTACTGCTGCAGGCATAGAATGGCAGCGTCCCAAACAGCATCCACACATTTTCATTGCGAATATTGAGCAAATGATGAATCGATTCCCTTATTTCTTTAAGTGACAATGTTTCAAGATTACTAGCAAAGTCACTAGGGTACATGGGGTGAACTTCATGCCTTTGACAAAGCATTTCATCAACGATTTGGCGGTGGATTTTTTCCAAATGCGGAAGTGTGCGTTTGTTTAACATTGTTTCAGCAGATACCATCACCCCTGATTTAACAAGCTCGCGGCTGTTCTCTATTATTCTCGTAAAATATTTTTCCCGCTGATTGTATTCAGGCTGCTTCTCCATCCTGGCAAACCCGCCTTCGACAAAATCATCCACTGTTCCCCAATTATGAGAGATATGTAAGACATCTAAATAGGGAATGATTAATTCATAACGGGCTAAATCGAGAGTTAAATTGGAATTAATCTGAGTCCGGACACCGCGTTCATGTGCATATTTTAAAATTGGCAGAACGTAGTTTTTCACTGAGGAATGTGATAACATCGGCTCTCCCCCTGTAATACTAAGAGAATGAAGTGCCGGTATCTCCTCTAACCTATTTAATAATAGTTTTAGCGGCAGTGCTTCGGGATCCTTTGTTTGCAGCGTATATCCAACTGCACAATGCTCGCAGCGCATATTACAAAGCGTAGTCGTGGTGAACTCAATATTAGTGAGCTGCTGTTTCCCATATTGTTCGATATCTAAATATGCTTCCCAAGGATCGTACGTTGGGGTAATTTTTCTCATTATTGACATTTTAAGCTCCTTAAAATCAGTTTTAACAAACCTTTTTATTATAGCTGATTTATGGATATTTTAGCTAATTTAACTCACTATTGGTTAAAAAAGCATATGTCCATTAAAGCGCTAATATGATAATGGATATTGAAACTGAACAAGGAAAAGTGCTTATGGGCAAAAGGGAATTTTCTTTAACAATACATATCCTTTCACTTTTCGTTTTAAAATAAAAGGACATTAAAGGAAATTACGAATGGTGGTTCAAACAGATGGAAATGCAGCCTTTAAGTGAAGTTGAAAAATTAGCCTTGAAAAAGGTAAAAATCTTTAAACAAAGTATATTACGTTATATTTTAAGGTCAATGCTTGCAAGTATGTTTATCGGCTTTGGAGTTATCGTCGCTTTTAAAACCGGAAACTTTTTTTATTCAGTGCACTCCCCGTTGACGTATCCAATGGCTGCAATAACCTTTGGTGCAGCCATCATTTTAATTGCTTATGGCGGTGGCGATTTGTTTACAGGAAATACTTTTTACTACACTTATGCGGCGCTTCGTAAAAAACTGTCATGGTCATTAGTTATAAAATTATGGATTACCAGCTATATTGGCAATATTTTAGGAGCCGCAGTGTTTGCGCTGCTTATTTTTACAACGGGACTCTTTGCAGAATCCTCCGTAAATGGCTTTTTGCTAAGTGTAGTAGATAAAAAAATGCATGTGCCGTTTATGGAGTTGTTTTTTCGAGCCATCCTTTGTAACTGGCTTGTTTGCTTAGCTTTCTTTCTTCCGATGGGTTTAAAGGGAGATGGCCCGAAAATGTTTGCGATGATGCTTTTCGTATTCTGCTTCTTTCTATCGGGGTATGAACATAGCATTGCGAATATGTGCACTTTCGCCATTGCACTCGTACTAAATCATCCCGGTACAATTTCCTGGCAGGGTGTCATACATAATCTAGTACCTGTGACCATTGGTAATCTCATTGGCGGGGGAGTGCTAATGGGAGTAATGTACTTTTATGTTAACAAGCCCTTTTTAGATGAATATAAAGAGTAGTTATCAAGTTATCCTCTATTAATTAAAAAACAAGACCGCACTTCGAAGCAAACGGCCTTGCTCATTTAAACAGGTCTCGACAAAATTCCCGGGAAATATCAACAAATTTCGAGAAATACCCTCCTGGTGATTAATAATTCCAGATCGTCTTATAGGCTCTTCTCCACGCAAAAATTGTAACTAAAATCATTAAAATTAAGTAAATTAATACGCCATACATAAAAAATGTAGTGATGAAGTGTAAACCAACGAAGATTCCAATTAATAAGATAGATAAAATCACTTTTAATCCGGAATTCTGTTGCGCATCCTCAAATGACTCTGAAAATGGTAATGCTTCTTTAAGCGCATTAGAACAAATAACAGTATATAAAATCGAGGATACCAGCACCACCAAAAGATCCGGAACTATTTTAATACCGAATATCCCTAAGAATATAGCACTTAAAATAATATAAATAGGAAGAAATAAATTTACGATAAAAACCTTTAATGTTGCACTGTATAAAGGTGCTAAATTGTTTAGGGGGACGGTTTTATATATCCAGCCCCCCTTATATTTCCCTGAATATTTAAGCATGGTAACGGCATTGGGAATCACCAAATTACACATATAAACGGATAAAAACCATTTACTGGAAACTAAATGAGCATAAGAGTTCATTTGAAGTTCATTAAACATAAAAATAAATGGAAAGACAAGGGATAACCCTAGTGATGGATATACTTTCAATCTAAATTCACGTTCGTTTCTCATCATATTATTTGAAAATCGGAAAAAGGCTTTTTCTTCCTTACATTTGCATAAAATCCGTCCTAACCAATTTTTCCACTCACTATCCTTCCTTTTACTATTTCCACTATTGTTAGCTAGCTTTTGAAGGTTCCTTTCAAAAGCCGGCATCATTCGATGATAAATAATAAATGAAATGATGGGAACAGCCAAGGCAAAAATTGATAGTACAATAAGATAAGGGTCTCGATGGTTTCGTAATAATAATTCAAATGGAGCGCTAAACCAGATTGGGGGAAGTAACAACTCCCACCAGCTTGGTGAAAATGTCGGATTCATATCAACCAGACTAAAGGTCCGAACCAAAATCTGATAACCGACTGCAATGGAAATCGATAATCCAATTTGAACAAAATTGATAACATCCTTAAGTTTTTCACCATCAAAAAAACGCAATATAAAATAATAGATGATGGCAGTTAGAACAACGATAAATAAATCTACTAAAATTAGTCCAACGAGTGATAAAAGTAAAAATAAAGGCCCATTCGTAAATGTTCCAATGATCAATGGTAATGCAGTAAAGGCCAAAGTTAAATAGAATAAGTAAATACAAATATGAATTGCTTTTGCTAAGTTAATTGTCCGTTTATCAACGGGCTTTGTTTGGAAAATCGTTTTGTCCCTTACATCAAGGAGAACATTTGAAAAGTCAGAAATCATCGAGGTCATAACAAGAAACATTACGACACCAAAAAAGATACTCATTTGAAATAGATAGTTCTTTCCACTAATGACGAAAGGAATGAGCATCACACCGAATAAGGCATATATCCATAAAGATTTCATAAAGCCATTTTCTTCATCTCGTTTGATCTTTTTCTTAGCTTGTTGATTAAAAATGGTTGGCACTCTCCGTCCATCCATCGTCAGTTTAATCGCCAATATTTTTCTCATTAAAGGATAATTAATGCCAAATCTCTCAAACATGGTTTTAAACAAATCTAAGAATTTTAACGTCCCGAAGTCCTTCATATGCTTACACCTCTTGGATAATGGATACGAATTCCTCAGCAATCACCTTGTATTCATTAAAGCCTGTCAGTTGATTAAAAATTTGCTCCAGAGTCCCTTCCTTATTTTTCTCCCTTAATTCATTGAAACTTCCATCTGCGACAATTTTCCCATCGTTTATTAGAATAATTCTGTTACTAATTTTTTCGACCACATCCATGATGTGTGATGAATAAAAAATTGTTTTCCCCTTTGCAGCGAGCATCGCCAAGATTTCTTTAAATACCATAACACTATTGGCATCAAGGCCATTCAATGGCTCATCTAAAAATAGCAGATCAGGATTATGTATTAAACTTGAAATAATCAGTACCTTTTGCCTCATCCCTTTTGAAAAAGAAGAAATTCTGGAATGATACACGTTTTCCAGTCCGAATGCTGTCATTAGTCCTTGGGCTTTTTCATCAGCAATAGCGAAGTCCATTCCATATAATTCGCCAACAAACGTTAAATACTCCATAGCGGTTAAATTATCATAGATTTCGGCAATCTCAGGTACATAGCCTATTTTTCTTTTATAGTCGATATTTTTTTCGTTTATTTCCTCACCAAAAATCTCAATTTTCCCGGAATAATCCGCTTCAAGTCCCAGCAATATTTTTATTGTCGTACTTTTACCTGCACCGTTTGGACCAATGTAGCCAATAATTTGTCCCTGATACACGGTTAAATCAATTCCTTTTAAAACTTCTTTTGTACCGTAGTGTTTTCTTAGATCTTTAATAGACAGTACAACATCCGGTTTCTTTTCCATCCTAATCACCCTCAATAAAATTATCAATCTAATATTAGCATAATTTACCAATTTTTTATATAATTCAAAAAAAACAAAGACTATCCTGAAGGAAATTTACCTTAAGATAGCCTTTGTTGAAGAATAAGAAAAAAATTTTTAAACTTTGAGAATTGTCCAGCTCCAGCGCCCAGCGGCTAGTGTACTTCGCTCACCTCCTTACGATAAGTCAACATCGAATCGCAAAAAACGCGATTCGTGTTTCCTTTATCTCATACGGTGCGCTCCAGTCCATACGCCGCTAAACGGATCGCTTGCGCTTTTCTATTTATCTTTACTTATAAAATAAAGATACGCTTTTATCATGAAATAACTAATTTTCTCAGGCAGTAGTTCCTTGATTGGTTTTAAGCGCTCTCGCCCGGCCTCTTCGACTGCTTTTTGTATTAATAGAATGTAATTAGAAGGAATAAGTGTTGAAAAATCAACCGCTAATCCTTGCCCTGCACATTGAATCAAGTGATTTTCAACCGTACTAATTGCCAGATCACGCTTTTCTGCAATTTCACTAATCGAGTGGCGGCTTTGATATAGTTTAAATGTCTCTAAATGTGAATCTCCCACCGCTTTTTTAGCTGATTTTTTTGACACAGCTTCTTCGGAAGCAATTTTAATAGGATATTCAGGATTAGCTTCGCAAAATAAGCGAATGGCTTGAATAAACTCCAGCCCGTATTTCTGAAGCTTATGCTCACCGACACCACTGACCTGTAATAACTGTTCGCTTGTTTGAGGCACCTTAGTACACATATCCTTTAAGCTGGCATCGGAAAAAATCATAAACGGCGGCACTTTTTCCGCTTCTGCAATCTTTTTTCTTACCTCCCTTAATTCTTCAAATAATGGGTCTGCATTAGAAACTTGCTTGACCTTAGCTGATTCCCGCCTGAGAACCTGATGTTTTCCAAGGAGGATGTCTTTTCCTTTTAGAGAAACGTACAGCGTAGGAAACGTACCTTGCTCAATTGCAATTAACTCCTGCGATATTAAGAATTCAATAAAATCGCTAACCTCTTTTGCCCCTTGGTCCTTCATTATTCCATAGGTGGTAAGTTTATCAAAGCCCATCTCGGTTACTTTTTTATTTTTCGATCCCGTTAACACTTGGGCCGTAAGTGTCTTACCAAATCTCTGTCCCATCCGAATCACACAGGACATCACCATTTGAGCTTCTTTTGTTACATCAATGCTTGTCCTGTCGTCTGTGCAATTTGAGCATCTACCACACGGCTCCGTTTCCGTTTCACCAAAGTACTTTAAAATAAATTCCTGCAGGCAATTTTCCGTATGACAATAATCCACCATCTGCTGCAGCTTTTCTAACTCCGCATGAATCCGATTTCTTTCACTTGATTGATCGATTAAAAAGCGTTGAATTTGCACATCCTGTGAGGAATGAAGAAGCACACATTCACTTTTAAGTCCGTCTCGTCCCGCACGTCCTGCTTCCTGATAATAACTCTCCATGTTCTTTGGAAGCTGAAAGTGTAGCACATAGCGGATATTCGACTTATCAATCCCCATCCCAAATGCAGAGGTGGCTACCATCACAGATGCTTTATCTTGTAAAAAGCGGTCCTGCTCCCCGGCCCGTTCATTGTCTCCCATTCCTGCATGATAGCGGGCAGCATTAATGTTTTCTTTCCGAAGCCTCTCAAAGAGCTGGTCTACATTCTTCCTTGTTGCCGCATAAATAATACCCGCTTCTTTTTCATTCTTTTTAATATAATCTACTAAATACTTGATTCTGTCCTGTCCTTTTATCACAGAAAATGATAGATTCACACGTTCGAATCCAGTAATTACAGTATTTTCTTCATCAATTTTTAGCAGATTACAAATATCTTCCCGAACCTTTGGTGTTGCTGTTGCGGTCAGTGCCAACACAACTGGTTTTTGCAGAAGGTTGTGCACCATTTGTTGAATATGACGGTAGCTTGGGCGGAAATCATGGCCCCACTGTGAAATACAATGGGCTTCGTCTACTGCAACTAAAGGGATATCCATATTTTTAAGCTCTTCAATGAAATCTCGTGATTCTAATCTTTCCGGCGCAATGTATAAAAGCTTGTATTTTCCTTGTAATGCTTCTTGCATCCGCTGACTCGCTTCTCTAAAACTTAGCGAGCTGTTGATAAATGTTGCTGAAATTCCTACCTGAAGGAGTGCATCGACCTGGTCCTTCATCAAGGAGATAAGGGGAGAAATGACGATAGTTGTGCCCGGCAGGACCAAAGCGGGGATTTGATAGCAGATTGATTTTCCTCCACCCGTCGGCATCACACAAATGGTATTTTCTCCGTTTAAAACTGAACGGATTGCCTGCTCTTGACCGGTGCGGAAGGACCTGTACCCGAAATAGGATTCTAATAATGGCAGTGCTTTTTCAAACAAGCTAGTCTCTCCTTTCCAATACTTATTAAACTGTTAATCATTAATATTCATACCCATCTATTATACCTCTAAGCTTTAATAGAAAAAAGACTGCCGATACAGCCCCGACAGCCTGTTACCATCTTAAATACGGATTTCATTCCTTATTTAATTCTAATTCCTTTTAGCATGTTTTAAATTCTTTCCTACGAATTAGTTGACCTTTTAGTGAAAAGTTCTTCCAGCTGTTTTCTAAGTACAAATTTTTGGATTTTTCCGCTGGCGTTACGAGGCAGAGCATCACAAAATACATATTTTCTCGGCCGTTTATAATTAGCGAGATTATCGCTGTTTTTACAAAACACATCAAGTTCTTGTTCGGTCACATTCGGATCTTTTTTCACCACAAAGGCAGTAACGGTCTCGCCCCAGCGGTCATCAGGCTGACCGACAACAGCAACGTCAAGAACCCCCTTATGTGCGTGTAAAACATCCTCCACTTCCCTTGGATAAATGTTTTCACCGCCGCTGATAATCATGTCATCCACACGATCATTCACCCAAAGATAGCCATCTTCATCCAAATAGCCAATGTCTCCTGAGTGGTACCAGCCTTTATACATCGCCTTTTCTGTTGCTTCCTCCCGGCAAAAATAACCGGACATCATACACGGCCCCTGAACAATGATTTCACCTGTTTCTCCTACAGGTACGACATCATCAGGGTCTGATGGACCATCCTCCCTTGTGCGGACAATCCGAATATCATGATTTAAACAGGCCTGACCTGCCGAACCTGCTTTGGAGAGCTGGTCTGCCTCGGGCAGGAATGTGATTGCCGGTCCCATTTCGGTCATGCCGTAAGCTTGCACTAAAGAAATACCCAGGCGTTCATGACAGGCATGAACGAGGGATGGAGCCATCGGAGCAGCACCATACAAACCAAGCTTCAAACTTGATAGGTCATACTGGCTCAAATCCTCTTGCAGGAGCATATTCCACATTGTTGGTGCCGCGAAGAATTTCGTAATCTTTTCTTGATCTATCAATTGGAGGACATTCTTTGGATTAAATTGGTGAAGGATAACATTTTTACATCCGGCATGAACCCGCGGCAGGATGTTACAATGAAGCTCTGCACAATGAAACATGGGAGCGGCTACTAAGCCAACGTCAACAGCTTCTAGTTTTGTCGCGCCGATGACGATTAAGCTTTGTTCGACCATACTCCGATATTTGTGGAGAACCCCTTTCGGTATTCCGGTTGTTCCGCTCGTATACATTATCGCATATAGGTCATTTTCATCGACTTTTTCATGAATATCTTCTGTGGGTTCGGAGGCAAGTTTTTGATGGTAACCGGCTGCATATGCAGGCGTCTCTTCGTCAATAAACCAGAAGGAAATGTTTTCAAATCGGTTTTCAATAGCCGTGACTACCGGTTCTAATGTTTTTTCAAAAAGGACAACCTTTGGAGTGGCATCAGATAAAATATAGGCAACTTCTTCCGGCATTAAGCGGAAATTAATCGGATTAAAGACAGCACCAATTTTGGTACAAGCAAAAAAAGCTGTTGCTAATTCCTCCGTATTGAAAAGGAAAGTTGAAACACGGTCGCCTTTTCTTACACCTGCATTTAAAAGTGCACGGGCAAGTTGATTTACCTGTTCACTCCATTCCTTATAGGTTAAGCGAATATTTTTTCTCACATCATAAATAGCTTCCTTATTCGGAAATCTTTTCACCGATAAATCGAAAATTTTCCCAATCGTTATACCCATCCAAATTCCCCCTAAAGTTAGTATACAGGCAATCGGTAATTTAACCGATTGCCCCTATTATTAATTCAGCCGCTCGATAATCGTAGCGTTTGCCATTCCATGTCCTTCACACATTGTCTGCAGTCCAAAACGGCCGCCGGAGCGCTCGAGTTCGTGCATCATGGTTACCATTAGACGGGCACCGCTTCCTCCTAATGGATGGCCTAAGGCTATAGCACCGCCATTTGGGTTTAGCTTTGCCGGATCAGCCCCTGTTTCTTTCAACCAGGCGAGCGGGACAGGAGCAAAGGCTTCGTTGACCTCAAATACATCGATGTCGTCAATGGTAAGCCCCGCTTTTTCTAAGGCTTTTTGTGTCGCAGGAATCGGCCCTGTAAGCATCAAGGTTGGATCTGAACCGGCCACTACACGGGTGTGGACACGGAAACGCGGTTTAAGTCCGAGCTCCTCTGCCTTCTCGCGGGACATCAGCAATACCGCTGCAGCGCCATCGCTAATCTGACTTGAATTCCCTGCATGAATCACCCCATCCTCTGAGAATGAAGTCCGGAGCCCTGCCAAAGCCTCCAATGATGTACCATTTCTTGGACCGGAATCATCCTTTATTACAGCTGTTGTGCCTTCCGGAAGCGTTACTTCAAGCGGGAAAATTTCTCTTACAAAATAACCTTCTGCTTGCGCCTTTAAGGCTTTTTGATGGCTATCGAGTGAAAATTGATCAAGCTCCGTGCGGGTAAAGCCATATTTTGCAGCAATTCGTTCGGCAGACAAGCCTTGATGGATCATTTCATATTTCTCTTTTAGCTTTGGACTAAACGGTTCTGCTGCCCCTTGATAGTTTGTTCCCATTGGCACACGGGACATGCTCTCGACCCCGCCGGCAATCACTACATCCATATCACCGGCTAAAATCGCTTGTGCGGCAAAGTGTACCGCCTGCTGACTTGAACCGCATTGGCGATCAATGGTTGTCCCCGGAACTTCAATTGGGAATCCGGCAATTAAAGCGGCAACCCTTGCGATATCCCCTGCTTGTTCCCCCGCTTGAGTGACGCAACCCAAAATGACATCTTCAACTATGGCGGGGTCGATACCGGCTCGATTGACGAGTTCCTTTAATGTTAAAGCTGCCAAATCATCCGGCCGGATATCCTTTAATACTCCATTTCTTTTGCCCACAGGTGTACGAACTCCCTCAACAATTACTACTTCACGCATCTTCATCTTCCTCTCCTTAAATCTATAATCCTAGTTTTTTTGCAATAATCGTTTTCATGATTTCATTGGTTCCTTCATAAATGCTTGCTACCGGAATTTCCTGATAGCGTCTTGCAATCTCGGATTCCTCCACTTTGTTAAGCTTTCTTCCCCTTGAAAAGCCCGGAGAGTCTCTTTTAATAACCAGTAAACTGACACCTTTATGCTTCGGTACTGCTTTTATGTCGGTTTTAACGGCGATAACAATAAGGTCGGATTGGATTCCATTTTCATCTTACAACCTCCTCCTTTATTTTGAATGCGCTTCCATTTTTAAGCTCATTACTAAATTTTAAGTCATTACAAATTAGTGAGTTTATTTTCAAATTCCATCTTTACGGCAAGTTCCTATTGCTCACTTTATTCATTTTATTGCTAAGCTGATATTTTAGTATTTTTCCGGAGGCATTTTGACTTAATAAATCTCTGATATTCATAAATAGGTTCTTCCGATTTCATATATGTCTATTATACCAAATAATATTTATATTCCGAAAATTCTAACTACTATTTTACAAACATTTAAATCTTTTATCTTACTTATAAATTGGCTCTGTTACACTTGTCTGTTGATTTCCGCTCCAATCAACAATGTGAGCTAAATCACCAATGTGCTTTAACTTAGCCTATAAATTTAAAAAGGAAGATGCGTAAACATCTTCCTTTTTAAATCATTAATAAATAGTCTGCATCCCTTTGCCTGCAACAGTCATCCATTCAAACTGACGCAGTCTTACCTCAAATAGAGTCAATGGATCACGGAATATTTCAGGATTGGTATTCATTTTATCGAGCATTTCATTATTCGTACGAATTTCTGAGCGTGCTCCCTCAGCTGTTTGATTTAATACAGCTAATGGGAGTTTAAAAAACAAGGTAATATCCCGTTCCAGTGATTTTTCAAAAAGTTCAAATTGCCTGAAGAAACGTTCAGTAACAAGTACGGTTACTTCAGAATAATCTTCATTTTTTACAAATGATTTGTACTTATTGTAAAGGATCGCTTTGTTTTGTGTCATCGCCCCAAATAGTTTTCCTGCACTTTTTAATAAAAACTGTGACGGCGTGTTGCGGAGCAAAATATTTACTCTTTCAAGCTGGAATCCGTTTGTCATTCGATCGGTATCGCGGCGCCAGTCTTCAAGCACTTTAAAATCACATTCAAGCTTAATCCGTTCTTCTCCATACAAAGAGTTGAAGCCTTCAGCCATCTCATCCAAAAATAACTGGCTTTGTTCGAACTCTTCTTTCGAACTCACAATCCACCCCTGAAGTGATGTGAAATACTTTGGCAATACCTCACGCTCCAAGTAATCTTGTATTTTTCTGTTCATCTCTTCATTCAGTTCAATATGAATTTTGCTAAAATTGCTGTCTTCAGTAATGAGCTCCGAACACTCCTGCAACATCTTTGGTACGGTTTTAGAAATGTCATTTTGAATCGCTTCTCTTATTGAACGATATGACTTTATAATTGCCTTCGTTTTTTGCGCTTGCGCATCATTCACTTGATTTAGAGCACCAGTTAACTTGATTACCAACTCTTCGTTCCAACGAACCGATTCAATCAGTTGATTTTCGACATTAATTCTTTTTTGTAAAAGATTCGTTATGGTTGAACGGATAAAGAATAATAACTTTGCTAAACGTTTATCCTCCAGATTGCGATTGTTTTTAATTGACTGAACAAACCCTTTAAAGTCGCTTAACTGTTGACTGCTTTCGTACTGAGAAGAAAATGCAAACACCTTGGCATCCGGTAAATATGCATTAATTGTTGCTTTCGTTTCATCAAAAATTTGAATCGCTTCCTGCTCATTCACAACGGTATCCATCTTATTTAAAAGAAAATGAATCGGAATAGCAGGTGCCAGCTCTTGAATTTGTGAAAGGATTGCTTTTTCCTTGTCAGAAAACGGGGCATTGGCATCAAGGACAAATAATACCGTATCTGCCGTATGAAGATGCTGCAGCACCTCATATCGATCCTGTTGACTTCCCTTTAACCCAGGAGTATCAATAAGGGCCAGACTGTTTTCATACAAAAATGGATTTGGCTGTTTGAATTCGAAAATTGACTCCAGGGCATTCCTCCGTCGATCAAGCCTCACTTGAAATTGTGAAAAATCAGGCAGCGATACGATTTCATGATCAGTGATTTCAGTAATCGTTAATTCCTCAAAATCTTTAAACATAATAACAGATGATGTTGGGCTATCCTGTACATCCTCTCCCAGAATGGCATTCACAAAGGTTGACTTTCCGCTTCCGCTTAGACCGGTGATCAAAAGATGGTGTGATTCAAAATCGATTAATTGTTGAACAATCCATTTTAAGCGGTTATTATCGCCCATATCATGAGCATGTGCCCATTTCATGATCGCTTCAAATAGACTTAAACACTCTTCCAATTCATCCATTTCTGTTATAGTGTGACTGATTAAATTTTCAGCGTCACTCACAATGGACATACTAATACTTGCGGGAAAAAGCTCATTCCAAGATAAAACAGAGGCTGATGCGGCTACTGTTTGAGCGTGATCCGTTAATCGCACCCAATTCGTTAAGAGGTCGGGAATGAGATCCTGTAATTTTTTAATAAAGAACCTTCCATCAATTAAGCCAAAATACGTTTCTTTATGTAGGCTGGAAAGACCGTGCCAATTATCCTTCCTGCTAATATCAAGATTTAAAAGTAGATGATTTATTTCTCTTAACCATGCAAAATAGGACTCTTCCTGTTTATAACTGTTCCAAAGAGAACAGCATAGCTGTTCAAACAGTTGTCTATCGAGGCTAAACAATTCTATTAATGCTTGGGAAAAATAGTTTGGGTTTAGCTTTTTTGTTATGCCATTTTCAACATACATATTGATAATCTCAAACCATTCCAGCGAGCCGGTGCGCTTAGCCTCATTTACGGCCAGTTCAATCGCATTGGTCCAATCCTGCCGCTCTTCAAAAAAGGAGCGGGCAATTTGCGTTACATTCGGATAATCAGGGTTTGAAATAATGGTGCTTTTGATGACTGCTACAGCAGGATCCATTTTACCGCGCTCGATATAAAGTGAAAATAACTGCAAATTTACTTCTGTGTTTAAGGTAAGCTGATCTGTTTCAATGGCCAGATAAAAATCCTCAGCATTTGATAACAGTCCCGATTCATAGTATGCATCAGCAATATTTTTCTTTGCCCAAGGCTCGAGCTCATTTGTGATGTTTTCCCATTTAAAAATAGCTGCTTCATAATCTTTGTTCTGGAAATACACTTCACCCTGTGCAAAACGAATGAACGATAAATCAGGTATATCTTTTTTTAGTTCCTCTTGGTATGCTTCACCAAGGACATGAATGGGATGAACGTTTTCATGCTCATTTATGAACATTTCATAATATGTTTTTTGTATTAGTTGCTTCTCTAACGTCATATCTTTCCCTCCAGTTACAAGCACTTCTATGACATTCATATGGTAAAGAGGCATAATTATTCCTCATACTATTCGTACTACTTGCACTTTATAAGTCCCAATTATACGATTCTATCAAACGATTTTATTAAAATGATGACAGTTGTGTTTCAATTTGGAGACAAAAGCTATCACAAAAGTGTAAGCGTCCGTTTACCGGCGTTTGGAATGCAACGTTCTATGATTCATGGATGCATTCAGAATTATCAATAAATTAATTATACCATTTTTAAAGATTGGAAAAAATAATAATCAGTTCATTTGGTACAAGATTCCTTTTTCGTCCAATTTCAACGTATAATGAATATTAAAGACTAAAGGAGTATCGATTGTGGAAAAGGATCAAGCTATTTTTTTAAGCGATTGTCTGGAGAAATGGAACGGTTCCATCTATGAAATCAATAAGTTAAAAACGGTTGGGGGAACCTTACCTAAGTTTCATCAATGGACAAATGGGAAACAAACACTTGCAGGCTATGAGGTCACCAGGCCTGCCCATGATACAGGCTATTTTCTTTTATTGATTGATTGGCATCGGAACGACAACTATTATTTAGTCATTTATGCCCATGATAAATCCACAACGATTGCGGAGATGCGGCAGATTGAGGAAATAGAAGGTTCCCCCCATTTAGTATGGAAGTACAATCCCCTAAAACGGGACGGAAAAAACGATCAACGAAAAGCCTACTTTAAACAAACATTTGGTACGACTACTATACGTATTAAGCTACCTTCATCCGGCAAAGAAGTCGAAGCATTTTTCAACCAGTTGTTTCAGCTCTGTCAAAATCGGATCAGGGCAGACCGAATAGTAGAAGTATTTGATTTTGATAATTAAACCTGAAAGGTGCTGATTAAAATGAAACCCTACAAAAACTGTCAAAGCTGCGGTATGCCTTTCGCAAAAGATGAACTGGGCGGAGGGACAGAAAAAAACGGATCGAAAAGCCCGATGTACTGCAGCCACTGCTATTTGAACGGAGAATTCACGCTGCCGGACTTAACGGCTAAGGAAATGAAGGAAAGAGTCAAACAGAAGATTGTTGAATTCGGAATGCCAAAGTTTGTTGCCGGTTTTTTCACGAGAAATATACATAAGCTGGAGCGATGGGATAACAGGAAATAAGGGAGGCTACGATGGCCTCCCTTTAGACATTATAACACCTTACTTAAAAATGCCTTTGTTCTTTCTTCCTTTGGATGATCAAATAGTTCACTTGGGACATTTTCTTCAACGATTAAACCGCCATCCATAAAAATAACGCGATCCCCCACTTCTTTGGCAAAGCCCATCTCATGGGTAACAACCACCATCGTCATCCCCTCTTTTGCCAACTCCTTCATAACTTCTAATACCTCGCCAACCATTTCCGGATCGAGTGCTGAGGTTGGTTCATCGAACAGCATAATTTTTGGTTCCATGGCAAGCGCTCTGGCAATTGCTACCCGCTGCTTTTGTCCACCTGAGAGGGAATCAGGATAAGCATTTGCTTTATCCTCTAATCCTACTTTTCTTAATAGCTCTAAGCTCTTTGCTCTTGCTTTTTCTGCAGGAACATTCCTTACCTTCATTGGTGCTAACATAATGTTTTCGATAACCGTTTTATGTGGAAATAAATTAAATTGCTGAAAGACCATTCCCACTTCGGTCCGTACCTTATTAATATCTGTTCTTTTATCTGCCAAATCAGTTCCTTCAATATAAATATGGCCATCCGTAATCGTTTCAAGCAGATTAATACATCGAAGAAACGTTGACTTTCCAGAACCGGAAGGCCCAATTACTACTACAACCTCTTGATGCTTGACGGAAACAGTGATATCCTTTAGAACCTCATTATTTCCAAATGTTTTTTTCAAATTTTTCACTTCTATCATTCTGTTGCCAACCTTCTTTCAAGACGAGTTAACAAGAAGCTCAGGGTGAGAGTTAACACTAGATAAATAGCAGCTGCCGTAAGATACGGCTCCCACACACGGTAATACTGCCCTTGCATTGCACGCCCCCAGTACATAAGCTCCGGAGCGGCAATAAGTGCAGCCAAGGATGAATCCTTAATAAGGACAATAAACTCGTTGCCCAGCGCCGGAATCATCCTTTTAAAGGCTTGTGGCAGGATAACAAACTTCATAGACTGTACATGTGTCATGCCTAGTGACCGGGCTGCTTCCATCTGACCCTTATCAATAGACTGGATTCCAGCACGGAAGATTTCTGCTATATATGCTGCAGAGTTTAATGAAAGACTTAAAATTGCAGCTGTAATCGCATTTGTTTCCCCAAGAAAAAGCGGGACAACGGCAAAATGAATCAATAATATTTGCACCATAAACGGTGTCCCGCGGAAAAAGGTAATATACCAGGTAAACGGCAGTGAAAGAAGCTTCTTACTACTCATTTTCCCTAATCCGATTAACAAACCAAGTATGGTTCCTATTAAAATACTTGCAATCGAGAGACCTATTGTTAGCAAGGTTCCCTTTAAGAAAAAAGGGGCATATTCCGCTATTATATCCCAACGAAAATCCATCCGGTATCCTCCTATTCAGACGTCGAACCTAGTCGCTCTGTTTCTTTGTCATTGTACTTTTTTAGTTAATTTTTCCTAGGACAAGAATTAAAAAATTGCGTAACTGCTAGTATTCAAGAGTTACGCAATTTTATTTGCTGTTACTTATTTCTGTTCTTTTAAAATTTTAAGGTCAGGATCTACTTTAAACCATTGTTTGTAAATTTTTGCATAGGTTCCGTTATCAAGCACCTTCGTAATCGCCTTATCAAAATCAGCTTTTAATTTGCTTCCCTTTGCAAACATTAAACCGTAAAATTCTTTATTAAATGCAGTGTCATCTGCGATTACATCCAAATTGTCTTTCGGATTGTTTTTTACATATTGTTCAACAACCGTGTTATCAGCAACAACCGCTTTTGCTCCGCCGCTTTTCAGCTCCATAATGGCTAGGTTATTGTTTTCGAACTTCTTAAGCTTATCACTGTTTTTCCCGAGAATTGCTTCCACTGCTTCCTGACCGGTTGTACCATTTTGTACGGCTACTACTTTACCTTTCAAATCGTTGGCACTTTTAATATCGCTGCCCTTTGGAACTAGAATTTCATTTTTAGACAAGAAGTATGGTACTGAAAAATCATAAGTTTGCTTCCGTTCATCGTTGATCGTGATAGCAGAAAGTCCGATATCGGCCGTTTTACCTTTAATTTCAACAAATAAAGGATCCCAACCAACATTTTCAACATTGACGTTATACCCGGCTTCCTTTGCAACTGCCTTGATGAAATCAACATCGAACCCAACAACTTGCCCTTTATCCTGATATTCAAATGGTGCATAAGATGCATCCGTTACGACTCGTAGAGTCTTCTTTGCATCACTTTTTTGACTGCCACTACTTTGGCTGCCATTTTGACTCGTCCCACACGCAGAGAGAATAAAGAGAAAAGAAAAGACTAGAACCATTGAAAAAATTTTAAACTTCTTCATTTTTTTGACCTCCTATTATTTTTTTATAAAAGTATTATTTGTAATCAGTTATAACTTTCAGAACATTTATGATTATACATTTTCGTGTGTATATATTCAATATTTATCTTTAATAATTTACTACTTTAGTATGATGAATTTATCATCCAAATATAGTAAAAAATAACTTTTAGTATAATACTTTTTCATTCTACTGAATATTCTGTTTTTTAGCAATATAATTTTTTTTAAGTCCATATAATAATCCTTAATCAGAACATACTTACCTAAAGGAACTGGGAGCAATAGAAATTCTTTCACGTGAAGAAGATATCACCGGTGAAAAAATAAAAGCATTAGATAAGCAGCTCCGGGCTGGAACAGTTGATCCTGTAGGCGGTAAAACACTTGCATCCATTCTTAGCAAAATGAATTACAATGGTTCGATTGCAGTGAGCGGTCTCACTGGAGGAGGCGATGTTCCAACAACAGTCTTTTTCTTCATCCTTCGAGGAATAAATTTGCTTGGGATTGATTCCGTGTATTGTCCAATGGAAACAAGAGTGGCGATTTGGAAACGAATGGCCACAGACTTTAAACCGGACGATTTATTAAAAACGATGAATAAAGAAGTCACTTTAGATGATTTGCCTTTGTATTTATCTTCTATATTTAAAAGCAGATGTACGGGTCAGAACAATTGTAAAACTTACTTTAAAAAATCCAATTCCCACTCTAATCCCATTTACCAATATTCCCATTAACTTTTCCTCTAAAAATCAAAACATTATATTTCCAAATTCATTTTTTATGTGAGAAAATCTAACACATAATGTTGTAATTTTTGAAAAATTTAATAAACTACAGTAAACGATAGAGTGTGGTGAGAGAATAAATGAGTAAAGATTTGTCTTATAAAGATAAGAAGGTGATAACGATTGGGATTGTAAGGGATCTAACCGGACTATCCGAAAGACAAATTCGTTATTACGAAGAAAGGAAACTCATTTTCCCCGAAAGATCCCCTGGGGGGTCCCGAAAATATTCCTTTACAGATGTTGAATTATTGATGGATATTGCCAATAAAATCGAAGATGGGCTTCAGACACATGAAATCAGAAAAGAAATGCTTCGGGAGGAGAAGAAACAAAACCAAGAAGATATCCGCAGAAAAATGATCCAAGGACAGCTAAATGCTCAATTTGGATTTCGCAAGCGGTCATAAACATGTTTTATTTAAAAGAGGATGACTCAAAAGTAATTTTGAGTCATCCTCAGATTGTCGAGAAAGGGTATTTTTCTCTGCAATTTTTTATTTTGTTAGAATCTAAATACCAAATTTATTGATTCTCCCTGCTAATGTGCCTGTTGATTTCCGCTCCGGGCACTCGCTTTCCGCGGAGAGGTCCCGGAGCCTCCTCGGCGCTTTTGGCGCCTGCGGGGTCTCCAGTGACCTCTCTATCCCGCAGGAGTCGAGTGCCCTCCGCTCCAATCAACAGGGAGGCAAATCAACCTAAAGTATTGCAACACACTTTTTCTAACTTTGCTAAATGTATTGCAATCTTTTTTATATTTTGGCAGGCTGCAGTAAGAAGAGCCTGTTCACTTGCATTCTTCAATCCCCGTAACCGGCAGTTGCGAAGCCCGTGCAGCTCTTTTGAGTCTGCGAAGCTTCGCTCAATTTTTTCCTTTCTAAATTTATAAAGCATTTTTCCCAATTTAGATAAGCGATTTAACCTTACCTTTCCCTTGTGTTCCTCCCATACATGTCGTGTTGCCACTTTTACCTTATTTTTTGACCGTGTACATTGGGATAGAATTGGGCAATTCTGACATTTCTTCGAATCAGACTTGTATTCTCTATAACCTTCACGGGTTGTTGTTCTGTATGTTAATTCTTGATTATTAGGGCAAATGTATATATCTCGTTCTTTATCATATGTAAAATTCCATTTAGGGAATAAGCCATTACTTTAAATGAGTTGAATCCGTAAATAAAACACGACCGACCACCATCTTGTGACTCATTACAAGAAGAACAATCTCATCAAAAATCTCCTGAAATAATTTGTATCCTTAAAACGGTGTTGACGATTCCAGCTAATCGTAGAGTGATGAGGTACTGGATCCTTGAATTTTATACCTAAAAACCAGCGGTAGGCAACATTTGTTCTAATTTCCCTTTCTAGTTGACGTTCAGAACGAATGCCGTAAATATAACCAATAAACATCATTTTAAAAAGAATAAGAGGATCAGTAGGACGCCCATTATCATCGCTGTAATAAGGACGGACCTTTTCAAGAAGAAACGAAAAATTAATATATTTATCAATCAAACGAAGAAGATGGTCATCAGGTACCAATTCATCAATAGAAACAAATTCATATTCACTATGGCTAGACTCTTTTGGCTTAAACATTGAATTCTCCACTTATTTTTTTATTTATTCGTTGAACTGAAGGTCTGTATTGAAAACACTCTGTTGATTGGAGCGGAAGGCACGAAGACTCCTGCGGGAGTACGGGGCAGGGGAGACCCCGCAGGAGCGAAGCGACGAGGAGGCTTCCCGGCACGCCCGCGGAAAGCGAAGTGTATGGAGCGCCAATCAACAGACATATTGAAACTGATATACTAATAATATTATAACAAATTAACGCGTTTAACCGCTAAAGTAATTGAATAAAATAATTGGCTGCCGAGGTTTTTTCGACAGCCTGAGGATGACTCAAAAGAATTTTGAGTCATCCTCTTTTTGTTAGTCCATTTTTTAAAAATCTTGTTAGTTTCCCTAACAAATTCTCTGACAAAATATAAATCCTCAGCTATCTTTTACATATAAACAATGGAGAGGGAGAAATTAAAATGAACAGAACCAATGCGGTTAAATTAGCGGAAACAATCCTGCAGTTAGATAAATTAAGAGATGAATTGTATGAAGAGCTAATGATCATCCTTGGCCCAAGAGCTCATGAATTTTTACGCAAACTCCAAAATAGTTAGGGGGGAGAAAAAATGCCAAATCAATTGCGAAGGGGAATGGAAAATCTAAAACAGTATTATATAAACAAACTGGTAACATCTGGAATATACCATACTTCTGACAAAGAACTATACTCTTTTACTTTAAGTGAACTGGAAAGTATAGTTAAAAAAGAATTCACCCCAAAAAAATAATTCCTCATCTTCATGAAACTTCAATTTATCTAACATTCATATTTTCATTCGCCCTCACTCCCAAATTGGCAGTGGGGCTTTTCCTGTTGATCCGACATCCCCCTTTCCCACACAATTACTTCGTAGATTCAGAAACCATGTGAGATTTTCTAACAAGATTATAGATTCCATATCTTTATCCATGTAAAAATACAACTACAGAGAATGTTATAAAAATTAACATACTTAAAAGGAGGCAAAATAATGAATACAACATTTTTATTAAACAGTCTGTGGGTAATGGTTGGAGCAGTCCTTGTCATTCTGATGATCGGAGGTTTCATTCTTCTTGAAACAGGATCAACTCGGATGAAAAACGCGGGGCATATCGCCGGTAAAACCATCCTTACTTTTAGCATTGGTTCCATCATATTTTGGGCGGCTGGATTCGCTTTAGCTTTTGGAAAAGGAAATGCACTTATAGGTTTTACTCACTTCTTTTATTCTGGTTATGATATTAAAGATTTAACATTATCCGGTTCTGTCTACTTTTTATTCCAATTGGCCTTTGCCGGAATTTCCTTAACGATTGCGTTTGGCGGTTTTGCTGAACGGGCAAAATTATCAGCCTATCTTATATTTTCAGTACTTTTCTCGCTATTTGTTTATCCTCCTATTGCCCATTGGATTTGGGGCAATGGCTGGTTGGCATCTTTTGGACAACAAGACTTTGCTGGATCAACGGTTGTTCATTTAACCGGAGCAATGGCATCACTTGCAGCTACAATTCTATTAAAACCTCGGATCGGAAAGTACAATAAGGATGGTTCTGCCAATAATATCGCAGGACATAACCAAGTATTTACGGCATTAAGCGTCTTACTTTTATGGGTAGGTTGGTTTGGCTTCAACGCAGGTAGTACATTATCCGCTGACAAAGCATTCTTTGGATTTGTTGCCCTTAATACCAACCTAGGTGCAGCTGCTGGAACAGTCGCGGCCATGATTGTTTCCTGGGCAGTAATGGGCAAAGCCGATGTACCGATGATGTTAAACGGCGCATTAGCAGGCTTAGTTGCAATCACAGCCTCCTGTGGTTTCGTTGATACATGGGCAGCTGTCGTAATCGGTTTTATCGCTGGTATTCTTGTATTTTATAGTATCCGCTTCTTTGAGAATAGAAAAATTGATGATCCAATTGCCGCTCTATCTGTGCACGGAGCAGCCGGAGTATGGGGAACAGTATCGACTGGATTTTTCGCAACGAAAACATTAGCAACAGTTGGGAAACCAGGTCTATTTTATGGCGGCGGTTTTCATCAGTTAGGTGTACAGGTACTGGGTGTTGTTTCTTGCGGTGCTTTCGCATTTATAGTTTCCTTTATACTTTTAGCGATTATGAAAGCAGTTATGAATGGCTTGCGTGTCACAGAGGAAGAAGAGATCATTGGTCTTGATATGAGTGAACATGGAAGCTATGGTTACCCTGAATTATTAGAGGTTGAACAAAAATTAAAAGCCTAATAGAAAAGCGGAAGCGACCGTTTAGCGCACGACAGGATCGGAGCGCTGGAGCCGGGTATTTCTCAAAGTCAAAATTCATACATTCTTTAAAAAGAGCGGTGGTTAATCCCGGTAATATATATACAGGGATTAACACCGCCATTTACTTTTTCTATAAAGGAGGGAAGTAATGGAATACCATTCCTTCTTAGAAATTAGGAAAGTCAGAGATGACAAAATGTTCGAAGCGTCTCGTGATCATTTTAAATTAAATCATTTGCATGAGGAAATCATAAAGGATGTATTGAACGTCGCACTTAAACAAATAACTGATCGTTACGGTCCTCCCCCTTCGCCTTTCTCATTTTTTGTTATGGGGAGTGCAGGACGTTTTGAACAATCGGTGTGGAGTGATCAAGATCATGGAATTATCTATCAAAAACAAAGTGATAAGGCAAGAGTCTATTTTTTAGCATTAGGAAAAGAGATATCGGATGGCCTGCACCAAGCCGGGTATAAATATTGCGACGGCGGAGTAATGTCGTGTAATCCGTTATGGTGTAAATCATTATTCGAATGGAAACAACAGCTGGAGAATTGGACTTTGGAATCCTCCTGGGAATCGATACGCCATTTGTTAATTTTTATTGATGCCCGATCTGTTGTCGGGGAACATCGCTTAGTTGAACAATTAAAAACGGTTATCTTCCAAACGGATCAAAAAGAACATCTCTTATTGCGAGTCCTCAACAATACACTGCATCTCAAAAAAGGAATAGGCGTGTTCGGGCAAATTTTAGTGGAAACACACGGAGTACATGCAGGTTCACTTAATATAAAGGATATAGCCCTTTTCCCTTATGTAAATGCAATTCGGCTTTTATCAATTCAAGAGAATTTAATGGAAACCTCTACCCTATCCAGACTCGACTGCCTCCAAATTAAGGACAAAGAGTTATACAAAAAGATGGTTCTTTCGCTTTTAGATTATAGATTGAGATTTGGAAATCATACAGACTATGATTCTGGGCATTATTTACGAGTTGACCTCCTAACAAAAGAGCAAAAGAAAGATGTAAAAGAGATTATCAAAAACGGAGCTGCTCTTTATCAATATGCAAGGAAGCAAATAGTAAAGGGGCATTAAGATGGGTATGAATGAAATGATTCAATTCTTTAGACAAATGTACGGAAAACTCGGTTCCAATATTTATGCAGGTGTAGGGGGGCAATCCTATCCACACCAAATCTCTTTCCTGAGACAGCTGCAAAAAGAAATGAAAGAGAATAATAATCTGGACTCCCCTCTTAACGAATTAAAAGTAGTGGTATTCGATATAGAAACGACTGGTTTCTACCCGGAAAAAGGTGATCAAATACTCTCCATTGGAGCGGTTAAAATGACCGGACATCAAGTCCATACTGATGACACTTTTTATTCCCTCATTCATTCCGATCTTCCTCTTACCGACGCCATTTCATCTTTAACCAATATTCAAGAGGAACAACTGCGCATTGCTCCTGCTGCCAGGGACGTTTTAATGCGATTTTTCAAGTATGTTCATAGCGATATCCTTGTTGCCCATCATGCCAAACACGAACAATCCTTTATCCAGAAAATGACATGGGATATATTGAGAACCAGATTCGAACATCGAATTATCGATACATCCTTTTTAACCCGTCTTTCGAACCCCATTAAGAAATCATTGACACTGGAAGAGGTTTGCGAACAATGCAGTGTTGAAATAAAAGACCGTCACCATGCCCTTGGGGATGCACTCATGACAGCTTATATCTGGGGCTACTATATACAAAAAGCACAAACGATGGGCTTTTATAATTTACGGGAGATATATGAACATATTGCTAAATTAAGATAGTAATAAACATACAGAGAAAGTAATAAAAAACCATCCATTTATGTTAGCAGTTTAATAGTTTATATCCACTTTTCCCTATCAAAATTTTCCTCCCTTTTTCCTCTTTTTAATCCTCGTGAATGTCCAAATAAAAATTTTTTTAAAAAAATAAAAAAATTTTTGCACCGCTTTAACCTTACTATAACAAGAATGAAAACGCTATCACAATTTTTGATTGTTTTGAATTATCTGATTTTTATATTGACCATGTTTTCGATTGGTTGTATGATTACTGACAATAAAACATTGTAATTAAACACCGCCTTTGTTCATCAGCTTTCATTAGATGATGTGGCGAGGCTATTCTTTTACTAAGAATTTTTAATCATTTAAAGCGGTTTATCACTAAAGAGGAGTGGTTATGTTGGGAAGTCAATGGATTTTCCTTGGCGGGGAATTCGTCAAGAAAGAGGATGCTGTTATTTCAGTTTATGATCATGGCTTTTTATATGGGGACGGAGTATTTGAAGGCATACGCGTATATAGCGGCAACGTCTTTAGACTCGATGCCCATTTGAAAAGACTATACGAATCAGCACAATCCATTATGCTTAGGATTCCATATTCACAGGAGGAAATGACACAATTAATCGTTGAGACAATCAGAAAAAATCAACTCAACAGCGCTTATATTCGTGTCGTTGTATCCCGCGGTAAAGGAAATCTCGGACTGGACCCTTCCTCTTGCTCGAATCCAAATGTGATCATTATCGCTGAGGAATTATCGATGTTTCCTAAAGAGTTTTACGAACAGGGCATTAAGATTGCCTCAGTTGCGAGCCGAAGGAATCGTCCGGATGTTCTTAGCCCTCAGGTAAAATCGCTTAATTATTTAAATAATATCCTTGTAAAGATTGAAGCCAATCAGGCCGGGGTTCAAGAGGCATTAATGCTAAATGACCAAGGGTATGTAACAGAAGGATCAGCTGACAATATCTTTATTGTAAAAAATGGTGTTGTATATACCCCGCCTGTTTACTTAGGAGCTTTAGAAGGAATTACCCGAAATGCTATCATTGATGTAGCGAGAGCTAAAGGATTTGAAGTAAAAGAATCTCCATTTACAAGACATGATGTATATGTTGCGGATGAAGTTTTCTTAACTGGAACCGCAGTTGAGGTCATTGCTGCCGTTGAAGTGGATGGCCGTAAAATTAACGATGGAAAACCAGGTCAAGTTACCAATCAATTATTAGAAGAATTTAGACGAATCGTAACGACAGACGGGGTCCCTTGTTACCCTTCAGAAACAAATCACGCAATCGTCAGTTAGGAGGCGCTAAAGTGCGCAGCGATATGATTAAAAAAGGGATCGATCGTGCTCCCCATCGAAGTCTATTATACGCAACAGGGGTAAAAGTGAGTGACTTAGAAAAACCGTTTATCGGTGTATGTAACTCATATATTGACATTATCCCAGGTCACAAGCACCTTAATCATTTCGGTCAAATTGTTAAAGAAGCGATCCGGGAAGCCGGAGGCATACCATTTGAATTTAATACCATCGGTGTGGATGATGGAATTGCTATGGGTCATATCGGAATGCGTTATTCCCTGCCAAGTCGTGAAATCATTGCCGATAGTGCAGAAACAGTTATTAATGCACACTGGTTTGATGGAGTATTTTATATTCCGAACTGTGACAAAATAACACCGGGAATGTTAATGGCAGCAGCTAGAACCAATGTTCCTTCTGTATTTGTTTCCGGAGGACCAATGGAAGCAGGTGTTTCCTCTTCAGGAAAAAACCTCTCCCTCACTTCTGTTTTTGAGGGTGTCGGCGCTTACCATAGTGGGTCCATGAGTCAACAGCAACTACTTGAGATTGAAACTCAAGCATGCCCTACTTGCGGTTCTTGTTCCGGTATGTTTACGGCAAACTCAATGAACTGTTTAATGGAAGTTCTCGGAATGACTGTCCCGGGTAACGGTACAATTGTCGCAACTTCCGATGAAAGGCATGAGCTAATCCGCCAAGCCGCAAAACACTTAATCGAATTGGTGAAAAAAGATATTCGTCCACGCGACATCATTACAAGGGAAGCAATTGATAATGCCTTTGCCCTTGATATGGCCATGGGCGGTTCAACTAACACAGTTCTTCATACCTTGGCTATCGCTCATGAAGCCGGTATTGAATATGATTTAGGTGAAATTAACAAAATTGCTGAAAAAGTCCCTTATTTAGCAAAAATTATGCCAGCATCCGATTATTCGATGGCAGATGTCCATCAGGCTGGCGGTGTAAGTGCCATTCTTAATGAGCTTTGCCAAATGGATGGTGTGCTCCATAAGGATTGCATAACCATTACAGGTAAAACAATTGCTGAAAATGTAAAAGACGCAACCATTACCGATGAGAAAGTCATTCGGAGTAGAGAAAATCCATATAGCCCTGTTGGTGGACTATCCATCCTGTATGGAAACCTTGCTCCGGATGGCAGTGTTATCAAGGTTGGTGCTGTTGATCCATCCATAAAAACCTTCCTTGGTGAAGCAATTGTTTTTGAATCCCAGGAAGAAGCACAAGAAAACATTAATAATGGCACTGTTCAAGCTGGTCACGTTGTTGTCATCCGCTATGAAGGTCCAAAAGGCGGTCCGGGAATGCCGGAAATGCTTGCTCCTACATCAGCTATTATGGGTCGTGGATTAGGTAAAGAAGTGGCCTTGATCACTGATGGCCGTTTCTCTGGTGCCAGCCGCGGGATTTCTATCGGCCACATTTCACCTGAAGCCGCTGAAGGCGGTCCAATTGCATTCGTGCAAAATGGTGACAAAATATTAATTGATTTACCAGCACGTTCGATTGAACTTCTTGTTGATGATCAGGTTTTAGCTGAAAGACGCCGTTCATGGCAAAAACCGGAACCAAAAATCAAAACAGGCTACCTTGCAAAGTATGCAAAACTCGTTACTTCTGCCAATACTGGCGGAATCATGAAATTTTAGGGATCAATTAGTACCCCTCCCCTTCCTGAGAAGTAAAGGTACTATATAAAATTAAGTTAACATCATTGAAAATAGAATAATCATAAATCGATGACGGGAATAAAGGAATAAGATCTTGTATTTTCAGAGAGCTGGGGTTGCTGGAAGCCCAGTAATACAACTTATTCTGACATCATCCCTGAGTGTTGAGCTGAACGAACCAGTTTTAGTAGGCTCAATCAGGTGGTCTAAGCATTGATCACCTGTTACCAAAAGAAGCGTTTTATTTATTTAAGTCGCTTCATAAGGCAGTATTCGTGAGGATACTGTAAATCCGGGTGGTACCGAGAAAAGAAAGGCCCTTTCTCCCCGATTATTCTGCGTAGTAGTTTATTTGCTGCAGTTTATTCGGAGAGAATAGGGCTTTTTTTACTATGAATTTTTCAAATATTCAAATACCCTTAAGGAGGGATTAACACGTGAAAACAGAAGCAAAACTGGAAATCCAAACCGGCACAGCACCAAAAACAGGTGGAGACCTTCTTCTTGAATTATTAATAAAAGAAGGGGTTGATACAATATTTGGGTACCCGGGTGGTGCTGTCCTCCCGATATACGATTCCATTCATCGGGCGCAAGGATCCATAAAGCACATCCTCTTCCGTCACGAGCAAGGCTCTATTCATGCTGCAGAAGGCTATGCCCGTATTACAGGCAAACCTGGAGTTGTAATCGGGACATCCGGTCCCGGGGCCACCAATCTGGTTACCGGAATTACAGATGCAATGATGGACTCCTTACCTCTTGTCGTCTTAACCGGACAGGTTGCACGCAGTGTGATCGGAAGTGATGCTTTTCAGGAAGCCGATATCATGGGAATCACTACACCAATTACAAAGCACAATTATCAAGTTCAATCGATTGAGGATTTACCAAGAATCATCAAGGAAGCTTTTCACATTGCTTCTACAGGCCGGCCCGGACCTGTCGTTGTTGATATTCCTAAAGATATCTCGTCTGGAATTGTTCAAGAAGAACCTAAAGAGGTCAACATTCAATTGCCCGGATACCAGCCGACAATAAAGCCGAATCCATTGCAAATTAAGAAGCTTGCTGATGCAATTGCAAAAGCAAATCGACCTGTTATTCTTGCCGGCGCGGGTATCCTACACGGGAAAGCAGCTGCAGAATTCAAATCTTTTGCGGAAAAACATAGTCTTCAAGTAGTCACAACCCTTTTAGGAATTGGAACCTTTCCTGCTAATCATCCCCTTTCATTAGGCATGGGAGGTATGCACGGGACATATGCAGCAAATATGGCTTTATATGAATGTGATTTGCTTATCAATATTGGAGCCCGCTTCGATGACCGATTAACCGGAAATCTGAAGTACTTTGCACCAAGTGCTAAAGTAGCTCATATTGACATTGATCCTGCGGAAATTGGTAAAAACGTACCAACTGATATTCCAATTGTTTCTGATTCGAAAGAGGCATTAATTGAGCTTCTAAACCAAGCCGGTGATTCACCGGAACAACAAGCCTGGGTTGATAAGCTGAATGAATATAAAGAGAATTTTCCTCTTTGGTATAAACATAACCAAAAGGAAATTTGCCCGCAATGGCTTATTGAATCGATTCATAAGGTGACAAATGGTGACGCGATTGTAGCAACTGATGTTGGACAGCACCAAATGTGGGCAGCACAATATTACACTTTTAATGATCCTGATCGCTGGATTACATCAGGCGGACTTGGAACAATGGGCTTTGGCTTTCCTGCTGCCATTGGCGCACAAATCGCTTCACCGGAAAGTACAGTTGTTGCAATTGTTGGTGACGCCGGATTCCAAATGACACTGCAGGAGCTTTCGATTATTTACGAAAGAAATTTACCTGTCAAGGTGATTATCGTCAATAATGGCGCACTTGGAATGGTTCGCCAATGGCAGGAAGCATTTTATGATGAACGTTATTCTGAGTCCCTCTTAATGTCCCATCCGGATTTTGTAAAACTGGCAGATAGTTATGGTATCAAAGGGTTTAGAATTAACACTCCGGAGGAATTGATTACAACTCTACCGGAAATTTTTGCCTATGATGGCCCTGTGCTTGTTGACTGCCGTGTAATTCAATTAGAAAATGTCTACCCTATGATTGCTCCGGGCAAAGGGCTGCATGAAATGATTGGGGTGAAACCATGAAACGGATAATCACAGCAACTGTTCAAAACCGTAGCGGTGTTTTAAATCGGGTGACTAGTTTATTGCAAAGACGACAGTTTAATATCGAAAGTATTTCTGTCGGGCAAACAGAAATAGAAGGCATTTCTAAAATGACCCTGGTTATTGACGTGGAAGATGAGCAAAGGCTTGAACAGGTAACAAAGCAACTTCATAAACAGATTGATGTTTTAAAAGTTTCCGATATTACCGATAAAGCAATTGTTGCCAGAGAGCTCGCACTGATTAAAGTGGCCAGCACCAGTCAGCTCCGAAGTGAAATCAACGGTATCATCGACCCATTCAGAGCTTTGGTTATTGACGTAAGTAAAGATAGTTTAGCAGTTCAGATTACCGGAAGACCCGAAAAAATTGACGCATTGATTGAGCTTCTTAGACCTTATGGAATCAAAGAGATTGCCAGAACAGGGTTGACTGCCTTCTTACGCGGGCATCAGCCGCAAGTAAACGAACTAACTAATTATTCCCTATTAAAATAATAATATACCTTGAAAGGATGATCGATAATGGCAAAAGTACTTTATAACGGAGATATTAATGAAGAGGTTTTACAAGGAAAGAAGATTGCGGTAATTGGATATGGATCACAAGGTCATGCACACGCACTTAACTTAAAGGAAAGCGGCTTTGATGTAGTAGTTGGACTTCGCGGCGGAAAATCATGGGATAAAGCAGTTGAAGACGGTGTAGAGGTTACTTCAGTTGCTAAAGCAACAGCTGCAGCCGATGTCATCATGATCCTTCTACCGGACGAATATCAGCCAAAAGTATATGAAGAAAGCATTAAACCAAACCTTAAAGCCGGTGACGCTCTTGTTTTTGCTCATGGTTTTAACGTTCACTTTAACCAAATCGTACCTCCGGCAGATGTGGATGTATTCCTAGTTGCTCCTAAAGGACCGGGACATTTAGTACGACGCACTTACACTGAAGGTGCCGGAGTTCCTGCCCTTTACGGTATTTACCAAGATTTCACCGGCCAAGCACGCGACCTTGCCCTTGCATATGCAAAAGGTATTGGCTCAGCACGTGCCGGTGTTTTGGAAACAACTTTCCAAGAAGAAACAGAAACAGATCTATTCGGAGAACAGGCTGTCCTTTGCGGTGGAACAACAGCTCTTATCAAAGCAGGCTTCGAAACTCTTGTTGAAGCAGGTTATCAGCCGGAAGTTGCCTACTTTGAGTGTTTACATGAATTAAAATTAATCGTTGACCTTTTATACGAAGGTGGATTAGAAAACATGCGCTATTCTATCTCTGATACAGCTCAATGGGGAGATTTCGTTTCTGGACCACGCGTTGTAAATGAAGATACAAAAGCACGAATGAAGGAAGTATTAAAGGATATTCAAACAGGAGTATTTGCAAAAGGCTGGATCTTGGAAAACCAAGCTAATCGCCCTCAATTTAATGCAATCAACCGCAGTGAAAATAATCATCAGATTGAACAAGTAGGCCGTGAGCTTCGCGAATTAATGCCATTTATTAAAAAGCCAGTAAACGCGAAAAAGGAAGTGGTGGTAAATGGTTCACGTTAAGGTCTTTGATACGACTTTACGCGATGGTGAACAATCCCCAGGTGTAAATTTAAACCAGCTTGAAAAGCTGGAAATCGCCCGGCAACTTGAAAAGTTTGGCGTAGACATCATGGAGGCCGGATTTCCGGCTTCCTCCCAAGGGGATTTTGAAGGAGTTCAAAGGATCGCCCGTACCATCAAAAATGTTTCCATTGCAGGCCTTGCAAGAGCGACAAAGTCGGACATTGACATTGCGTGGGATGCCTTAAAAGAGGGTGTAGAACCTAGGTTGCACATCTTTCTTGCTACTTCCCCCATCCATATGAAATATAAATTGATGAAAACACCTGAGGAGGTCACTCAGTTAGCTGTTGACATGGTTTCCTATGCGAGGAAAAGTTTCCCTCATGTAGAATGGTCAGCAGAAGATGCTACTCGTTCTGACCTGGATTATCTTGTTCACATTGTAGAAAAAGTAATCGATGCCGGTGCAACGGTTATTAATCTTCCCGATACTGTCGGATATGCAACCCCGGAAGAATATGGGCGTATGTTTCGCTATGTAAGAGAAAACGTCCCTAATATTCATAAGGTTCAGCTATCGGCCCATTGCCACGACGATCTTGGAATGGCTGTTGCCAACACCCTTTCTGCTCTTGAAAACGGTGCGACCCAAGTCGAGGGTACAATTAATGGAATTGGCGAACGAGCAGGTAATGCATCATTAGAAGAAATTGCGGTTGCTCTTAATATCCGTAAAGATAAGTATGATATTACAAATAATCTTGTTTTAAAAGAAATCAAACGCACCAGTGACCTTGTTAGCCGCTTTACCGGCATGGTTGTCCCACCTAACAAAGCAGTTGTAGGTAAAAATGCTTTTGCTCATGAATCAGGTATTCATCAGGACGGCGTGTTAAAAAATTCGTTAACCTATGAAATTATTACTCCTGAATTAGTTGGGGTACAATCAAACGATTTAGTTCTTGGAAAACATTCAGGTCGCCACGCTTTTAAAGATAAAATCGAGCAAATGGGCTTCCAATTACCGAATGAAAAGCTTATCGAAGCATTTACTTCTTTTAAACTATTGACTGACCGTAAAAAGGAAGTTACGGACGAAGACTTATTTACGATTTTGACCGATATTCAAACAAACGTAGCAGATGTTAAAAAATATGAGCTTGTTGCGTTCCAAGTTCAGTACGGTTCAGCAAACCTTCCTACTGCTACTGTTGCTCTAACAACTCCTGAAGGAATCCGGGTTGAAACAGCCCGTACAGGTCAAGGAAGTGTTGAGGCAGTATTCAATACGCTAGAGGCTCTAGTTACAGAGGAAATTCATCTAAAAGATTTCAAATTGAGTTCGATCGGTCAAGGACGGGATGCCCTTGCCGAGGTTCATGTGAAAATGACCGTTAACGGTTCCCCTGTAAGTGGGCGCGGTTCTGCACAGGATGTTTTAGAAGCTTCTGCTAAGGCGTTCTTGAATACGGTCAATCGTAAATTTTTTAACCAAAAGGCAGTACTTAAAGAAACAGCCATTCTATAAGAAAAGCCGAAGTGCCTCGGAAGCTTTTGTTCCAATGGTACTTCTTTCAAAATATATTACCCTTAAAACCTAGCGCTTTCGAAGATTACCCTAAAGGTGCTAAAAAATGATGAGGAGGTTGCTTTGATGAAGAAACATGTTGTATTACTCCCCGGTGATGGTATTGGCAAGGAAGTTATTAATTCTGCAAAAGATGTGTTACATGCGATTGCAGAAGAATTTAATCATGAATTCAGCTTCGAAACACATGAAATCGGAGGGGCAGCCATCGATCAGTATGGCACTCCTCTGCCGGAGTCAACGGTAGAAGCATGTGGGCGGGCTGATGCAGTATTACTTGGAGCTGTTGGCGGACCAAAATGGGATAACAATCCCTCCCATTTACGACCTGAAAGAGGATTGCTAGGCATTCGAAAAGCGCTTGATTTGTATGCCAATTTAAGACCGATTAAAGGCTTCAAAAATTTGCTCCATGCTTCGCCTTTAAAAGAAGAAGTAGTGAGTGGAAGCGATCTTTTGATTGTCCGTGAGCTTACAGGCGGTCTTTACTTTGGAACACCAAGCGAACGTCGGGACAACGGGCAAACTGTCGTCGATACCCTTGCCTATACTCGTCAAGAGATTGAAAGAATTGTAGACAAAGCCTTTCAAGCGGCAGAACAAAGACGCGGACACCTAACTTCCGTCGATAAAGCCAATGTCCTTGAATCCAGCAAGCTATGGCGCGAAATTGTTGAGGAGAAAAAAGCGCAATATCCTAATGTAACAGTTGAACATGCTTTAGTAGATTCTACTGCCATGAAGCTTATTACAAATCCTACTCAGTTTGATGTTATCGTTACGGAAAATATGTTTGGCGATATTTTAAGTGACGAAGCTTCCGTATTAACCGGTTCACTTGGAATGCTCCCTTCTGCCAGCTTGCGTGAAGATGGTGTTGGGCTGTATGAACCGGTTCATGGCTCTGCTCCTGACATCGCAGGTAAAGGAATTGCTAACCCAGTCGCGATGATTTTGTCAACAGCACTAATGTTAAGGTATTCCTTCCAATTGGAAAACGAAGCCAAGTTGATTGAAGATGCCGTACAATCAGTACTCGATTCCGGTTTCCATACAGCCGATCTTCAAATTTCTAACGGCCGTCTTGTTGGAACAGCTGAAATGACAAAACATATTGTTGATTATATTAAGTCTCAAAATGCAGCAAAGTGCATTATGAGCTGTTATCTTTAAAAGCTCCAGCTTAGTGCGCTTGCGCTGGACTGTTATCGAAATCAAATAATATAAATTCTGATATTTCAAAAAAACCGGCGGTTAAACCGCAGTACTGGCAGTTTACCCGCCGAATCTAAGAAAAAAACATAAATCTACTAATGTGAGGAAGGAAACTATGCAAAAACCAAAAAATATTATCGAAAAAATTTGGGAACAGCATGTTGTACATCAAGAAGAAGGAAAGCCGGATTTGCTTTATATTGATTTGCATCTGGTTCATGAAGTTACCTCTCCTCAAGCATTTGAGGGATTACGCATGAACGGCCGAAAAGTCCGCCAGCCTAATCGAACCTTTGCAACTATGGACCACAACGTTCCTACTCGTGATCGAAGTGTTATCAAAGATGAAGTTTCTAAAAAACAAATGGACACGCTAAAAAATAACTGTGAAGAATTTGGTGTTTCCCTTGCCGGTATCAATCATCCGGATAACGGAATTGTCCATGTCATCGGTCCTGAGCTTGGTTTAACCCAGCCTGGAAAAACAATCGTTTGCGGTGACAGCCATACATCTACACACGGGGCTTTCGGGGCTTTAGCCTTCGGAATCGGTACAAGTGAAGTAGAGCACGTCCTGGCAACACAAACGCTTTGGCAGGCACCTCCAAAAACACTTAATGTAAAAGTAAATGGAAAGCTTGGAACGGGTGTAACAGCAAAAGATTTAATTTTAGCCATCATTGGTAAATTCGGTGTTCAATTTGGAACCGGCTATGTGATGGAATTCACAGGTGAAGCAATTCGTTCCCTTTCGATGGAAGAGCGTATGACTGTTTGTAATATGTCAATTGAAGCCGGTGCAAGAGCAGGATTAATTACTCCGGATGAAACTACTTTTGAATATTTAAGAGGCAGACGACATGTGCCTCAAGGTGAAGCTTTCGATGCAGCTGTAGCCAATTGGAAGGCTCTTGCCTCTGATGAAGGTGCTACCTACGATGCAGTTGTTGAAATTGATGCTGCTGAAGTAGAACCACAAGTGACTTGGGGAACAAACCCGGGCATGTGTATTCCTGTCACTGGTTCTGTTCCAAATCCGGAAGACGCAGTTAAAGCAAGCGAAAAAGAAGAAATTAACCGTGCCCTTGAATACATGGGTCTTGAAGCCGGGCAGCAAATCACAGATGTTAAAATTAGCCATGTATTTATAGGTTCCTGTACAAATTCCAGGTTGAGCGACCTTCGCAAAGCAGCCGGAGTGATCCAGGGCCATAAAGTTAACCCTTCTGTTACTGCCATCGTCGTTCCAGGATCTTTTAGCATCAAACTTGCAGCAGAAAAAGAAGGATTAGACCAAATCTTTAAAGAAGCCGGGTTTGAATGGCGCGAAGCAGGATGCAGCATGTGCTTAGCTATGAATGATGATATTTTATCACCGGGGGATCGCTGTGCGTCCACATCAAATCGTAACTTTGAAGGCCGTCAAGGAAATGGGTCCCGTACCCACCTTGTAAGTCCGGAAATGGCCGCTGCAGCTGCGATTACTGGCCATTTTGTCGATGTACGTCAATTCAGTGCTCAAACTGTTAATTCCTAGGAGGTATTAGAATAAATGGAACCGCTACGCATTCATCAAGGCCTTGTTTACCCAATAAACCGGGCTAATATCGACACAGATCAGATTATTCCAAAACAATTTCTTAAACGAATTGAGCGCAGTGGATTTGGACAATTCCTTTTTTATCACTGGCGTTTTGATGACAACGGAAATCCACGTGAAGATTTCTCATTGAACAATCCCAAATATAAAGGTGCATCTGTTTTAGTTGCAGGAGAAAATTTTGGCTGCGGATCCTCTCGTGAACATGCACCTTGGGCTGTGCAGGATTACGGCTTCAGAGTTATTATTGCACCAAGCTATGCGGATATTTTTAAAAACAACTGTGTAAAAAATGGCATCCTTGCTATCCAGGCTAGCGAAGAGCAAGTTCAAACCATCATTAAAAAAGCGGAATCCGATAAGTACGAATTAACTGTGAACCTTGAAGATCAAGTAGTTTATGATAATGAGGGATTCGAGTTAAAGTTTGACATTGCACCGTACCCTAAGGAAATGCTGCTTAATGGCTGGGATGAAATTGGTGTAACATTAACATACGAAGAAAAAATCAAGCAATATGAACTTGTAAGAAAAGCGTAAGCGCCCGTTTACTTTCTTATCTTGTTAATAATTAAAATTATCTTTCTATAACATAAATGAGCCGGGAGACATCTCCCGGCTCATTTAATTGTTTATTATTATTGCCCCATAATCTATTATTAAAAATAAGTATTCATTTTCTACCACAGTAAGAAGCGAGGAGAAATTTATGGCCGAAACAAGAACAAATAAAACGCCTTCCTCAAAAAAGAAGAGAAAGAAAAAACCTTTTTTTGAAAATTTAAATATCCTTCGGTTACTTAAGGTAATCTTGCTTATTATCCTATCACTGCTATTTGTTTACTTGTATTATTTACATACAAAAGGAACTCTTACATCCAATTTTGTTTCACTCTGGAAATTACATAAGAAAATTATTATGATTATATTCGGTTTCGCGGCATATAGTTTGGCTGTTTTTTACTTGGGTGTGAGGGAAGGGAGAAAAAGATAATCGTTGATTATTTCATCCGAAATAGAAAAAAACCGAGTAGTATAAAGATACCACTCAGTTTTTAAAATTCAGGTAAATAATCAAGGTTATTTTCTTTTATCCCATCCGGTTCACTGCGAATGATGTCTCTTCCATACTTGTGAAAGACATCAATATGTGCGACCTTTCCTGCCTTGGCCTCATCTAGAGCAGTGACATAATCCAGCTCACGGCCTGTGTTCGTTTTAAAAGCGATAATGTCCCCATCGTTATTTTTTCTTACCGCAACGAACTCTTCCTTTCCATCTGCGTTGTCTAGATTTACTTCTATTTGGGCTTGCTGTTCACTTTGCTGTCTATACTGATCATAAATTTTTTCAAAATCCTTTTCTTCCATTATAGACACCTCCAAACATACGATAGTATTTACGTTCAAGGCAAAATTATGTATGTACCTGCGGTTGTTTAAATCGGATTTATATTTTTCAAAGGATTCAGAAATAGGTTTAAATAGGAAACATCAAAGGTTCGAATCACCTTTGGCGCTTCCCATCTTTTTCTATTACCATGTCATCGACTAGCTTTTCTGCTACTCTTCGATATATGTTACTCATATGAACGAGTGTAGAAATCATTAACACCTGCTCAAGATTCGAAGAATTTCCATCCTCTATTTTGTTTACTTCGTTCTTTATATCCTTCACCCTGGCATTAATATCCGCTTTAAAGTCAACAACATTTTTGCCAGTCAGATTAAGATAGCTTTTATAAAACGAATCTACATTACCATTCTCTTTTATAATCATTTTATTAATCCCATCAAGCGTTGTTTTAATATCATTAATCGATAGAGCACCTTTCAACTGATAAATCAGGCTCATCAAGATCAGATGCTCTTTCGAATACTTTTTGTTTTTAATCGGAAAAATCAGTTTTCCTTTGGCATAGTTATTAATCATTGTTTTGGTTAAAACCTTTTCTTCTTCATTCCGCTTCGAATCTCCGAATTTGTTTTCAAATAATTGAATCACCTGGTCCATGTATAAGTCTATATGGGGGATTTCTTCTAAGGTAAGGCTTGTTTCCAGACCCAGTTGTTCGAGAATTATCTTGATATTGTCCATGCAAAAACCCCATTCTAAGTAATTTCTATTTTTATTATACATTTTTAAGTATTGATTGACTAGTTCACGTTTTATTAGTATGATTATAAGTAGTTATAAAAACTACATGTTGTTTGGGAGGTATTTTAAATGAACCAATACATTCGGGAACCTATCAATGGGCTAACCCATTTAGCAGGAGCAATCTTATCGTTTGTCGGACTCCTTGCAATGGTGATTAAAGCTGCAATGACAACTTCATCTTCACTGGTGATCACTGCTGTTATCATTTTCGGCGTGAGCATGATCCTTCTTTATTCGGCATCAGCAACCTATCACATGGTGTTAGCAAAAGATAAAGTCATCGCCTTTTTACGACGACTCGACCATTCGATGATTTTCATCCTAATTGCCGGCACATACACCCCTTTTTGCTTTATTAGCTTGAATGGGCAAACAGGCTGGATTCTTTTTTCAATTATTGCCTCCGTTGCCATCTGCGGGGTTGTTTTTAAAATGGTGTGGTTTAACTGCCCTCGCTGGATATCCACAGCTTTGTATATTGCAATGGGCTGGATGATTGTGTTCGTTTCCTCTCCACTCACCGGCAGTTTAAATCCGTACGGTTTGTTCCTTCTTTTTCTGGGAGGAATATTCTACACCATTGGCGGCATTATCTACGGGGCCAAGCCAAAATTTTTACAACTAAAATATATGGGGTTTCACGAGATTTTTCATATTTTCATTTTGCTGGGAAGCTTAGCACATTTCTTATGTGTATTCTTATATGTTCTTTAAATAAAAAAAACGACCTTTCATAGGTCGACAGGCTGTCGAAAAACCTTCGGCAGCCTCTTGTTTATTTATTTGCTTTAACAATTCACCGCGTTATTTTATTATAATATTATTGGTATATAGGCTTTTAAACAGGTCTGTTGATTGGCGCTCCAGGCACTTTGCTTTCCGCGGGCGTGCAGGAGTCTTCGTGCCTTCCGCGCCAATCAACAGAGTGTTTTCAATAAAGACCTCCAACTAAACTAATAAATAATTAAAATAAGTGGTGAAATCAATGTTTAAGCCAAAAGAGTCTAGCCAAAGTGAATTTGAATTTGTATCTATTGATGAATTGGTACCTGATGACCATCTTCTTCGTTTGATTGATAAATATATTGATTTTTCGTTTCTTCTTGAAAAAATCCGTCCTTATTACAGCGATGATAATGGACGCCCTACTAATCCCTTTATTCTTTTTAAAATGATGTTTATTGGTTATATTTACGGCATTCGTTCTGAACGTCAACTAGAAAGAGAAATAAGAACAAACGTTGCCTACCGCTGGTTTTTAGGTTTTTGAATTTTTGTCCTTTTTTATCCAAAATAAATCCCTCCTATGTAGCAGTATGTGTTTTTTTCATACTGTCTACACAAGAGGGATAATATCATAGCAAGGTTAGAAAAAGTGTGTTGCAATACTTTAGGTTGATTTCCCTCCCTGTTGATTGGAGCGGAGGGCACTCGACTCCTGCGGGATAGAGAAGTCACTGGAGACCCCGCAGGCGCCAAAGCGACGCCACTGAAAAAGTCCTTTTCTGCTAATAATGAGATTTCCTGCCAACTAAAATCCCAAAAAATTGCGTTTTTCACCATCAAAGTAGGGAGAGGAAAATGGTTTTCATCGATTTTTCAGTCAATAGTGGGGATGGTTTTTTCAGGGAATCACCTATTGCAAAATATCTTGGACTTTTTCAGTGGCCTCCGCCAAAGCGCCGAGGAGGCTTCAGGACCTCCCCGCGGAAAGCGAGTGCCCGGAGCGGAAATCAACAGGCCCATTTGCATGGACAATCAATAAATTTGGTATTTGGATTCTGACATAATAAAAAATTGCCGAGAAAAATACCATTTCTCGACAATCTGACGACCTTTCATAGGTCGATTTTTTTATTTATTCTTATGAGTAGCTCTTCTAGAAGGACTTGGGCATGGTTATGAATCGGGTCCTTTGCAGCGTATAAAAGGGTTACCGGTCCGGAAGAAGAAAAGCCAATAATTTGCTCTACAGCAAACGATTGCTTCTCATTCAATTGCAGCTCTTTTAAATATTTACACCGGAACTCTGCAAAGCGCTCCGGTTTATGGTCAAACCATTTTCGCAGCTCATTGCTTGGAGCAATGTCCTTTAACCAAAACGCCAATTTTGCATCATCTTTGGAAATTCCTCTCGGCCACAATCTATCAATTAAAATTCGCATGCCATCCAATTCATCATAAGGTTGATAAATTCTTTTTAAAAATATATTGTTCATTTTTCGCCTCGGTTGTATCGATAATTAACCTAAACCCTTAATTCCCTTTGCTGCTTTACTTCCTGGCGTTGTTCCTTAATGAGAATTCCTCCAATTAAACCTACCAATGAAAATATAACCGGAATCATAAAACCGTAGTGGTATCCAACACTACTTTCAGCCGAATGAAAATGGTCTAACACTTTTCCAAAAATACTTGGTAAGAGGACAGCACTTAGAAATCCCCCGGTATTCGCAAATCCTGAAATAACACCGACCTCTTTCATTGCAAAGGACTTTCGTACGACGGCAAAGGTTAACGAACTTGAACCATTTCCGTAACCAATGATAAAGAAAAGAATAATAAGCATGAAAAATGATGGCTTCCCGCTAAATAGAAGAAAAGCAACCCAACTAAAAAATACAATCATATGAACAATAATATAGGGGCGTTTTATCGATTCTAACCGGCTTGAAATCCAACTTGTAAGAGGAGCGCCTATGATGGCACCAAAAAGGCCCATCATAATAAGCTGGCTCGCACCCGAACGTGTCATTCCATACACATGCATCCCATAAGGTACTGCCCAAGAACCAATAAATCCTACATATGTACCGACAAGACCAAAGTGACATAAGAATGTTGCCCATGCTTGACGATCAGAAAAAATCCGACGTAACATAGTAAGCGTTTTTTCAGGTTTATGCACCATTTTAACAGAAGATTTTTTCGTAACAGAATCGTTCTTTATCAGTTGTTTTGGCTTTTTAACGAGAACAAAATAAAGAAGAATTCCACACAGAAATAAAATAATTCCCATTGTAAAAAATGGACTTCTCCAACCGGTTAAGGCAATCCACGCTGAAAAAGGAACGGTCGCCACCAAAGAACCAAGACTCCCCGCCATTCCCGCAAGGCCAAGTAATCCAACAAATTCTTTCACTTTAAACCATTGACTTAATATCAAAACCAAATTCACCCAAATGGTTGCATCCCCCATTCCCACCAGTAATCTGGCAAGCAGTAAAACGAATTCATTGGGTGCAAGACTATAAACTATTGTACCTAAACCATTAAGTAGTGCCCCTCCAATCAGAAAAAGATTAGGACCAAAACGATCAGACAGGATCCCAATTGGAATTTGGAAGCCGGCATAGGCCAAAAATTGAATACTCGTCAATAATCCAATGGTAGATGCTGTAACATTAAAATCTTTCATTAATTGATCGGAAATTAATCCCGGTGCTGTTCGTTGAGTCACGATTAAAAAATAAGTTAACAATACGGTTGCAAAAACAACCCATCTATACCTGCTATTTTGTTTTTCCAATTACCTCTACCCCTGTTTGTATTTATTACTTTCCTATTATACGCTATTTTTTTCTTAATTGAATTCTACTGCTCAAGCATTACTACGCCAACATGAGAACTTTTAATTAGTTACTTACTACCCAAAACGATATTCATTCATAATCCTTCCAGTTAAGGAAACAATATTATTAAGGATGAGTATGGCGGTGAGACAACAATGGGATGGTTTACAAAAAAGCTAGGACAAAAAGATGAAAAAGAATCACTGGAACAATATCTTGAGCGTTCAACCGATTTTAAAAAGGTTCATTATATCAATCAGCAAACTAATAAATATTTTTGTTTTATGTTTATTTCTACACTAATTGACGAAAGCATTATACAGAATAATGCACTTCCTTATTTAATGGAGAGATCCTTCGAAACGATTGAGGACGTTAAGAAGCTTGTCGCGATAGCAGACGTTGAAATCAGCAATGACAAAAGCGTAATCGAACAAAAATTGTTTAATGGCTATGTACTGTTAACAATGGAATCTGACAGTCAAAATTTTGCATTTTTGGCTGCGCAAAAGGAGATTGTCCGAAGTATCACGGCGCCGGAGGTTGAATTTAGCGTCATCGGCCCAAAGGAAGCCTTTGTTGAATCGTTAGATCAAAATTTAAATTTGATCCGCAAAAGGCTTCCCGTAAAAGAACTGATTATTGAAGAGTTAACAATCGGCTCTCTTTCAAAATCAAAAATAGCCATTCTGTACATGGATGGCATTACAGATCCGGATAATGTCCAAACCGTTAGAGAAAGGATACAAAAAATTCAATTTGATGCAATCACTGATAGTTCCTATATAGTCCAATTACTATCAGACAATAAAAATTCCCCTTTTCCTCAGCTTCTGGATACGGAGCGTCCCGACAGGGTAACGGCCATTCTCGCAGAGGGTAAAATTTCCATACTTGTGGATGGGTCTCCCCATGCACTGATTGGACCAACAACGCTGGTTGAATTCTTCAGCTCTTTTGAGGATTATTTCTTAAATTGGATGTTATCTTCTTTTTTCAGGCTGATCCGGCTTTTCGCCGTTGCGTTTTCTATATTAATTACGCCTGTGTATGTCGCGACCTTATCGTACCATTACGAACTCATCCCAAAGGATTTAATGAATACTTTGGTTACGTCCCGTCGGGAAATACCGCTACCGCCTATTTTGGAAGCCCTTTTTTTGGAGCTGACAATCGAACTGCTCAGGGAAGCGGGAGCACGTCTTCCCACCAAAGTTGGCCAAACGATCGGTATCGTTGGCGGTATCGTTATCGGAACGGCCTCTGTTGAAGCAGGGTTGACAAGTAATGTCCTCTTAATTATTGTTGCGCTTGCTGCACTGGCATCTTTTACGACACCTGTTTACAAAATGGGCAATGCGATTCGTTTACTGCGATTTCCATTCCTGCTTTTTGCAGAACTTTGGGGGCTGATTGGGATTGTTTTCTGTTTTTGTCTCCTAATGACACACTTAATCCGGCTTACTTCCCTTAATAGGCCATTTTTAGAACCATTATATCCACCAAGAATGAAGGATCTTAAGGATGCTCTTATTAGACTCCCTTTCAGCAAACAATCTTTAAGACCGCAATATTTACGGACACAAAATCCTGTTCGCTTTAACATTACGGAAAAAAAAGAGAAAAGAGATATAGACGAATAGGTCGGAGGAAGGGCTATGGAACATTCAGTGCATGATAAAGCAAAAATATCTCCTTTTTTAGTTTTTTTTCTGATCCACAAGATGCAGGTTGGTATCGGCATTCTTGGATTCCAGCGGATTATCGCTAAGACAGCAGGATATGATGCCTGGATTTCAGTCCTTCTTGCAGGCTTAAGTATCCATATCATTCTTTGGATCATGTACAAGATTGCAGAGACTGTGGATGGGGATATTATATCGGCTCATATATTTGTTTATGGAAAAAAACTGGGCAACCTCCTGACCCTGCCATTTGTTTTATATTTTTCACTGATTACTGTCACGTTGCTTAGGGAGTTTATTGAGGTTATCCAAGTATGGATGTTTCAGGATATTAGTCCCTTTTGGTTTTCCTTGGCTTTTTTCGGTTTAGCCATTTACATTATTTTCGGCGGATTTAGAACAGTAACTGGTGTGGCATTCTTTGGAGTCGTTCTGCCAGCCTATTTAATCGTGACTTTTTTCGCGACCATACCCTATGCAAATATCAGAAATTTACTGCCCATTTTTGACCATTCAATCAAGGATTTGGCTTTGGGCGCTTATCAAATGTCACTCACCTATCTTGGCTGGGAGGTATTGATGTTTATTTATCCTATGATCAAAGATCCCCAAAAATCAAAGAAATGGGCCCATCTTGGTGTCCTATATACCACCTTTCTCTATACATTGATTACCATTATAACCTTTACCTATTTTTCAGAGGGACAGCTTCAAAAGAATGTATGGGCGACCTTAACAATATGGAAAATAATTGAAATGCCTTTTGTGGAGAGATTTGAATACATTGGCATCGCCAACTGGATTATTATTATTCTCCCCAATTTTTGTATTGGCATCTGGTGTGCGACCCGCATTTTAAAAAGAGTGACCAAAATGAAACAAAAACACGGGGTACTTTTGTTTTCCCTGGTTTCTCTAATTGCCATTAATTTTTTTAAGACACGGGAACAAATTAACAATCTGATCTCCTATACAGGTAAAATTTCTTTTTTTATTAATTATGGGTATATCCCTCTCCTCTTTTTTCTAGTGTTAATTGTCAAGAAGGTGAAGCACAAATGAAGAAAATTATGAAAGCCCTCTTAATCGTAACCATTGTTACGACCGGGTGTGTACAAAAGGAGATCGTAGATGATGTCAATCTCGAAACGGGAGGGGCATATGATTTAGTTGGAAATAAGGTCCGCGGGACGGCATTAATCCCGGTCTATTTGCCGGATAAAGCCGTAGAGAATAAAACCTTCACGGCCTCTTCAAAGTTAAGCAGAGACTTCTTAAGGGATGTGCAGCGCCAATCTCCGGACCCGATCGTAACAGGTAGCCTTGAAGTGGTCCTATTTGGTGAACGACTATCAAAAAAAGGCATATTAGACCTCCTCGATGCTTTTCAACGCGATGCCAGCATTGGTGCAGGACTTTACCTCGCCGTAACAGAGGGTGAAGCAAAGGATATCATTACAGGCAATTTCGGGGAAAGAGGAAATGCCATATATATTTCCAATCTCATTCGCCATAATATGAAAAACAAAGATATGCCAAAAACAAATCTTCAGCGTTTTTTATTTGATTTTTATCAAAAAGGAAAATCCGGCTATCTTCCCCAGCTAAGAAAAATCGGGAAGGATCAGATTGAAATCAGCGGAATTAGCTTATTTCAAAACGATCGTGTTGTAGATACCATTCCGGCTAAAAAAATGTTCTTTTTCAAGCTGCTGGTCGATGACTATAGTAAAGGAACCTTAAAGGTGAACATGGGCAAGGAAATGGCAGCCGTTGAAAGCATCCGTTCAAAATACAAAATGCAGCTAACAACAAGAGATCCATTTACAGTAAACGTCCAGCTTAAGGTAAAAGCTGTCTTAAATGAATACTCCGGTAAACTGGTTACACCAGTGCTAATTAAAAAAATAGAAAAAAAACTTGTAGAGAAAATTGAATTTGAATGTGCAAAGTTAATAAAGAGGTTCCAGGAAAAAAATATTGATCCTGTAGGATTTGGGCAATTTGTAAAAAGCCAGACAAGGGGATTCAATTTTAAGAAATGGGAAAATGTTGACTATCGACAATTAAAAGTGAACGTTCAGGCAGATGTATCGATTACCGAGTCAGGGGTTATTGAATAATAGGGATGTTAAGCGCCTTCTGTAACTTTTTCTTTTCCGCCATTGTTTTAAATAACCATGAGGAGTTCATGATGCCCGAAACCAGAAAGAAAAAGAGAAAGCGGGTACCATGGGGCGTTCATGATGCCCGAAACCAGAAAGAAAAAGAGAAAGCGGGCACCATGGGGCGTTCATGATGCCCGAAAACTGAAAGAAAAGAGAAAGCGGGCACCATGGGGCGTTCATGATGCCCGAAAACAGAAAGAGAAAGAGAAAGCGGGCACCATGGGGCGTTCATGATGCCCGAAAACTGAAAGATAAAGAGAAACGGGTCACCATGAGGAGTTCATGATGCCCGAAAACAGAAAGAAAAAGAGAAAGCGGGTACCATGGGGCGCTCATGATGCCCGAAAACTGAAAGAAAAAGAGAAACAGATCCCAATGGAAATTCTTACAATTAGGACTAAGTATCTATATTTTGCAAGGTTCTGGTTATTTAAATGAAAAAATCGACCTTTAGTATCATAGGTCGATTTTTTATTTATTTTTCTTGTAGATTTGGTTAAAGATTGGATCTTTGTTACGTTTAAAGGTAATGACTTTATAGTTGCTGAGAATCGAAAACCTAAGCTTTGTAATAAGGCGGAATACGAAGCCACTCATGCTTATCCAAATACTGTTTCACAGTTAAACCAAAAGTTGTCTTCCTTAAGATAATTTTTGAGAAAATTAAACCAACATCTGCCCGAATGGATTCAGTAAGTCCTCTGGCAGCATAATTGACCCCCATAGCAAGATTATAGGACATTAGATTAGCCAATTCTTCATCATTTAATTTGGCACCCTCCGGTATATTCCGAAAGTCACCAACCGGTTTTTCCGGAGTTGATTGAGGTAAAGGGACTCCTTCTTTCATTAAAAATCTGCTGATCTCGTCTCTAATCGGGATGTGTAAAGTTTCTCTTATATCCTTTAAAATTTGTTTCAGTTCCGGATCTTGGGCAAGATTGTAGCCGATTTCTTCATTACGCATTGTCGTTTCTGTACCTAAAAGAAAAAACCAAAGGTTGGTAACTTCCATCACATTCAATGGTTTTTTCTCGCCGTCCATAAATGGTTCAAATGCATCATGAATCACGTCAAATAGTTTCATGTTTGATAATCCCACCAAACTTTGGATATGATTTGTTATGATGGTATCTTTTCCATTTAGAAATTAAAACATGCTAATTGAAATACTTTTTAAATAGTTTTTCTGCTGTACGAGTAGCTAGTGCTTGTGTCGTAAGGGTTGGATTAGGTCCGCCCAAACTATTATAATGGACGCTATTGTCAGCAATATATAACCGTTTTACTTGGAATGATTCACAATTCTGATCAACAACAAAGCCAATTCGCATCGTACTTTCCATATGAATCATCATACCGGCTGGCCAATCAGACCAAATAATTTTTTTTGCCCCCATTTTTCGTAACATGTCAGCAGCCATCTTAACCAGCTCGTTTCGCTTCCTTATGGATGGTTTGGCAGGTTTATAAATCACAACGGGGACCGGGCCATTTTCATCACTAATTAACGGATCAAGAGTAATTCCATTTTGCTGATCCACTTCATCATCGGTACTTACTAAAATATTTAAAGTTCTTCGGTAGGAGGCCATTGATTCTTTTAATTCATAACCGAAAAGACGCCCCCTTATATCCCATGGATCGCCCTTAGTAGGCGGTGGTTGTAAGAAAAAGTAACCTGACTCACTTACTCCATAAAAAGAAGCTGTTAATCCAGGGCTCATCCCAACCGACTGCAAAGCACCAAGTCCCGGATAATCAAACCTTGCCCCACATGTATTTCCCACAAAGGGGTTAATTTCCGGACTTCCCAATATAGAAATCAAATCTTTTTCATCAAATATCCCGGATAACCAGTCCATATAATGATTAACCAAGCCTTTTCCTACCCAGGGATTGTCAGGAAGAGCTGAATTTAACCAAAGACGCGGACTTTCAATGGATCCCGAAGCCATCACTACGATTTCCGCCCTTAGCTCTTCCTGCTCCCCCGTCCATGTGTCCCTTATTTTTACTCCAATGGCGCGCAATCCTTCAGAAGCATTTTTATCCGTTAATATTTTTATAGCAAAAGTATTTGGCCTAATGCTGACATTACCTGTCTCTAATGCAAGCGGAACATAGCTGACATTTGTCGAGCGCTTCGCAATTTTATCCACTGATGGTCCATGCGGACATCCGTTAATACAATGCCCCGAAAGCGTACAGCCTTCCATCCGTGATAGTTTCTCTACGGAGAGGTTTGGATTTGTGATGTTTTCATTAGGAGGCAATATTGCATTAGGCTGCGGCCTAAACCCGGGGACTGTCACATCCAGTGTAGGAATCAAGGGCCACCCCGCCTTCTTCGCTCCATAATAAAATAATTCTTCTTTTGCAGTTGTAGCCGCAAAGTTCACGGGTAATGTAGCTTCAACCTTTTCATAATAGGGAATTAGTTCCCGATAAGAAAGGGGCCATACATTATCAATAGCCTCCGGAAATGCCCGGGGGCAATTAGCCGTATACGTTTGGGTCGTTCCTCCGACACCGGAGCATTGCCAAATCATCCCCTTCTGTTTAATATTCCGAAACCATTGGGAACGACTGCGGTCTGCAGGGCCCCACCGAAACCTGCCTGACACCAAATCATTCATATTTGATTCATACTTATTTAACAATCGTTTATATAGGATTATATCCAAATCATCCAATGACGAACTTAATTTGGCTCCGGGTTTTAAATTGGGATTGGTCCACTTTTTATTCCCGTACCAGGGGCCTGCTTCTAGAACTAAAACCTTTAAACCCATCTCTCCTAACTCTTTTGCTATAACGGCTCCCCCGCCGCCTGCTCCGATTACAATCACGTCCTGACTCGCCATTCGTCTTTCCCCTTCTTGTGCGGAATAACTGCTAAGAATCCTCGAAAATCACGATATCCAAATGACGGACCCGGATATTGGGACTGGATCCATCCATATGGAAAATATTCTATTCTCCTGTAATCAGGAGAAAATAGACGTGTGGTTCCGTACGCTATCCATTCCGAATAATGGCCAAACATGGTAAGTTGATTTAGTACATCCATCATATTTCGAATAAGTCCAGGGTTATTTTTATAAGGTGGATTTAAGTTTTCAAGATTAATTTCAAGCCTCTCTAATAGAGATAGGGCTCTTAACCTGTCAATCGGCCATAGCTTAGTGAATGGACCGCCTTCAGGAAATGCATATACATTAAGCGGGTAATGAATCTTCTTTGTTCTGATTAATTGAGTGGCAGCAACGTCGAGCAATTCAGCAGTTGCTTTCGACATCGATCTAGTAACTAAATTTAGTGGCACTTTTGCCGGAATAGCAATAGAATGATCCAATACCCAAATGGCATACTCATAAACATCCAATTCCAACGCCCCGTCCACTTGAACAGTTCCTAATGATTCAGTAAATCCGGGAGTCGGTGGAATAATAGCCTGAACAAGTGACTGAAAAGTGGACTTGGTATAACTATTTCTCTTTCGCTCACTTCCTTTTGCTCCTGTTATTTTCCACACCCCCTTCTAATATTTTAGAATGATTCCTTGCCTTTCCTAATAGTATTTATGAACCCGTTTTTCTATGTCAGGAAGTTTTTAAACCGGTAAAATGAGGTATAAAAAATAAAGAAATCCTACATATTGCATATCTTTTCTTGACTACAATACCCTACTTTTATATAATTCTGTTAAATAAAAAAAGCACAAAATGGGGAACACCACCGAAAGGGTGTTAGTCTCATTTTGTGCTTTTTTATTGTAAAAATTTGGAAAGAAAGTGAAAAAATGAAGGTAAATGGCACCTTTATAGAATTGGGGAAAAAGCAGACTTTATTTGATTTTTTAACCATGCAAAAATTTGAAATGGCTACTATTAGTTGAACGGAATGGCGAAATTATTCCAAATGCCGTATATAAGGAAGTTCTCCTTGAAAATGAAGACAATCTGGAAATTGTTAGATTTGTAGGAGGTGGTTGATCTGTGAAAATATTATTTTAAATGGCTTTCAAATAGAAAAAGATTTCCAACTATCAGAAAACAATGGTACTTAAAAAAAGATCGAAGAAATTAACCCATTTATTAAAATATACACCCAAAATATAAAAATAACCGAAGAGAATTTATTGGTAGGACAAGAAGATATATAAGAGAGGATTTTAAAAATGAATGATAAGTTAACAATTGGCGGACATGAGTTTCAATCAAGATTTATTTTAGGATCAGGAAAATTTTCATTAGAAATGATGCAAGCAGTGATTGAACATGGTGAAGCAGAAATCGTAACCCTTGCACTAAGGAGGGCAAACACAGGCGGAGAAGAGAATATATTGGATTATATTCCAAAAAACCTTACATTGCTGCCAAACACTTCCGGGGCAAGAAATGCAAAGGAAGCAATGAGAATTGCACGTCTATCAAGGGAACTAGGCTGCGGTGATTTTGTAAAGCTCGAGGTCATTCATGATTCTAAATATTTGTTGCCTGATAACTATGAAACAATTAAAGCGACAGAAATGCTGGCTAAAGAAGGGTTTATTGTGATGCCCTATATGTACCCGGATTTATATGCAGCGAGATCGTTAGTCAATGCCGGTGCAGCTGCCGTTATGCCTTTGGGTGCACCAATTGGAAGCAATAAGGGTCTTTGTACAAAGGATTTCATCAAAATCTTAGTGGATGAAATAGATTTGCCTATCATTGTCGATGCAGGAATCGGCCGTCCTTCACAGGCATGCGAAGCAATGGAGATGGGTGTTGATGCTATTATGTGCAATACGGCAATTGCTACAGCAAATGATGTGGCTTTAATGGCAAAAGCTTTCAAACAGGCTATTGAGGCAGGCCGGTCTGCCTATCTTGCAGGATTAGGTCGAGTATTAAACTTTGAGGCAGAGGCTTCCAGCCCTTTGACCGGATTTTTGGAGGATTAATGATGCAACGAAAAAAAGTCGATCACATGCAATATATGGATGGAATGGAAGCCATCAAGTCTGATCTGATGGAAAAAGTTTTAACAGCTGTAAAAGAATATGATTATGATCAATATACCAGCAGAGATGTGGAAAAGGCCTTAAGTAAAGAACAGCTTTCGATTGAGGATTATGCGGCAATTCTTTCCCCTACAGCCCTTCCATATTTAGAAGATATGGCAAGAAAAGCAATGAAAGAAACAAGGAAGCATTTTGGAAATTCTATTTCTCTCTTTACACCTTTATACATTGCTAATTATTGTGAAAACCAATGTGTTTATTGTGGATTTAAAGCTACAAATAAAATTCATCGAGCAACCCTTTCCTTACAAGAAGTGGAGGATGAATTAAAAGCAATTGCTGCCACAGGTTTGAAAGAGATTTTATTACTCACTGGGGAATCTCGTCATAAATCAAACGTTGAGTATATTGGAGAAACAATTAAATTAGCAACGAAATATTTTTCGACAGTCGGGATTGAAATCTATCCATTAAACACAGACGAATACGCATTTTTACATAGCTGCGGTGCGGATTTTGTCTCAGTCTACCAAGAAACCTATAATACGGATACTTATGAAAAGGTTCATTTATGGGGGTCAAAACGTATTTTCCCATACCGTTTTCATGCCCAAGAGCGGGCTTTATTAGGGGGAATGCGTGGTGTTGCGTTTGGTGCACTGCTAGGACTGGATGATTTTCGAAAGGATGCATTCGCAGCTGGTTTACATGCCCTTTTAATCCAACAAAAATATCCGTATGCAGAGATTTCTTTCTCTACACCGCGTTTAAGGCCATATATAAACAATGCGGAAAATAACCCAAAAGATGTGCATGAAAAAAAACTTTTGCAGGTCATACTGGCTTATCGCTTGTTAATGCCCTATGCTGGAATAACCATTTCTACAAGGGAAAGAGCAGGATTTCGTGATAATGTCATTGGAATGGCAGCTACGAAAATATCAGCAGGCGTTAATGTTGGTGTGGGTGGCCACAATGAAGAACAAAAGGGAGATCAACAGTTTGAGATTTCGGATGAACGAAATGTGAATGAGGTTCATCAGATGATTCTTAGCAAAGGATTACAGCCTGTTTATACAGATTATATTAGAGTTTAATAGAGTATTTCCATTGATAAATAGCCTTTGCTCCCGATGAGTAAAGGCTACTTTTGACGAGTTTCTTTTATTTTGTTAATTAGTATAGCTACAGCCAGGGAAGGTGTCCCGTTTCCTTCGGTTATAGAGACGGCGTTGATGAAATTTATGTCGTAAATTAAGATAAAAACCGCCTCTATTTATAGTACGGTTCACCGCCCTTAATCCTCATCCTTTACATCGGGATCTTCCGGAATCGGTTCACTAAGTATTTCCTCAACTAATTGTTTATACTTCTCCATTTGTTTTAGATGACTGTTGAATTGCTCTTTATATATCAAATACTCCTCACCATCATATATAGCTCGGATTTTCTTCTGCTGAATCAAGCTTTCGACCGTAGCCTCCGGAATGGACAAATATTCTGCTGTCGCTTTTAATGTAAGATACAATTCGATCAATCCTTTTTTATAATGGAATTTTCTGAACAACCCTGCCTGCTCGCCCTTTTGTTGTCACCGAATTCTCCCCTGTCTCATCCAGAGAAAAATCAAGTGTCACATGTCCAACCATAACACCGTTGACATCGGTAATACAATTTTTTTCACCTGTCGGCAGCTTGCCGATTATCCATCCGTTTTCTCGAACCTTCATCGTCCCACCCCCGGGCGACGGTCGAGAAAGTTTTGGCAGGCAAATCCTTTTACCTCTTCTTCGGAATAGTATTTTAAAAGTTCATTAATGAGGTTTTGGCTTTTAGATGCATCCTCTAAATCCGTAATAAAGGTAGCGATCCCATCAAAATCCGAACCCAAACCGATTTGTTTCACACCGCCTAACGAACAGAAATGATCAATATGCTTTACAAGATCCTGTATCGATGCTTTTCCACTTTCATTAATAAACGGCGGATTGTAAACAACGTGAATCAGGCCGCCTTTATTAAACATAGCAGTTGCTTGCTCATCGGTTAAATTGCGGGGATGGTCACAAAGCTTTTTAGAATTTGAATGACTGGCTATTGGGTATTTGGCAATCTCCATCACATCCCAAAATGCTTTTTCGCTTAAATGAGATACGTCTGTGAGAATTTGATACTCATTGTTAGAATGAACAATTTCTTTCCCAAACAGTGTAAGACCGCCACCGCGCGGTTCTCCTGCCCCATCTGCAGCAAGATTGGCATTGTTCCAGGTTAAACCGACAGAACGGACGCCGAGCCGGTAAAGAATGCGCAGTTTTGTTAAATCATTGCCAATTGCATCAACGCCTTCGAGTGTTAACATTGCACCGATCTGCCCGAGCTTTAATTGATCAAAATCTGACCAATTCTTCAGATGTACCATATCAGGGTTTTTCCCTATGACTTCCTTATAAAAATAATCTATTTGTTCAAGAACGACTTGAAATTTTTGCTCTGAATGAATCTCAGGTTCAATAAAAATGGCAAAGCATTGAACCTTGATCTTTCCTAGCTGCAATCGGGTTTTATTTGTTTCTAATTCAGGTGCATCAAAATATCGTAAAGACCCTTTTGCTTCCTGCAATTTCATTAATGCATCACAATGCAGATCAATTATGTACATTTGCGTAAACTCCTTTTTTTAAAAATTTTATCATATCTAAAAGGTAATGGCTAAATGTTCCAATGACCATCATTTCTTATTAAAATGCAAAAAGCTAGCCCTTATGGTTTAGGCTAGCAGCTTTATTAATTTAATATTTTCTAAGAAACACCGGCTCTTTTTCAAACAATTTCCCCCTTATGCTCTCGTGACAGAGGTTTAGGATATTTTCAACCTCTTGTGTTGTATTCCCTAATACCCGAAGAGCAAAACCGGGAACCGACAACCTTGATAGACCAACCCTGCACGCAGATAAAGATTGAAACATAGTAGAGATATCTTCTAAAAACAAACGATTCACCCGATTATCAATGACTAACATGGTACCAAAATGAGTATACCCCTCCATATAACCTATGCCTGTAATTTCTTTATCCGGTTCTATCTTAATATGATCAAATAAAATTAAATGATCCTCGAGATAAACCTCTAATTTGGATTGAAGCAGGTCATAACGAAAGAGCGTTCCATCCGGAGCCCATCCGGGGGTTAAAATATCCGTAAAGATTAGTGATGCCCCGTGCTCCATCCTAATCACAGTCTGCTGCTTAAAACGTGCATTTTGATAAGCAATAATCGGATCAGGTAGATATTCGAAGACACTTCCTTTTTTCAAGAAGATTTCCATTTCTTGAAAAGCAGGCCGATTACGTGTTTTATAAATTTTCGTGGAAGATTGAGTCGTAACCGCAGCCTCAGCCCCTTCTTCCAAATAGATATCCATCCTATAAGTATCGCCATCAAGGAACCCGCCACCAGGGTTCATCACATACAGATACGCCTCTCCGCTCCCTGTTAGATAAACAGGTCTCGTAATTTTAAGGGCCCCCTCTGAATAGGCTTCTTTTAAAATCGTTTTTTCCTTTTTCTTCTCACAAAATAGCTTTAAATATCCCGTTCTCTTCTCCACTTACCCTAATCCTACCAATAAAGCATTTTTCTTAATCCAGTCAATGACCTCACTGACACCAATATCCTCTTTTAAATTTGTAAAAATATAAGGCTTTCTCCCTCTGGAAATTTTTGTATCAGCTTCCATCACTTCGAGGCTTGCCCCGACATATGGGGCCAAATCAATCTTATTGATGATAAATAAGTCAGATTTAATCATCCCTTGGCCGCCTTTACGAGGAATTTTTTCTCCCTGCGCTACATCAATAATGTAAATCGAAAAGTCAACAAGTTCCGGGCTAAAGGTTGCCGCCAGGTTATCGCCTCCGCTTTCGACAAAAATAAGGGACAAATCCGGGTGTTTTTCCTTCAATTCTTCAATTGCCGCAAAATTCATGGAGGCGTCTTCCCGAATCGCTGTATGCGGGCAGCCGCCCGTTTCGACACCAATAATCCGATCTTCAGGCAGGACACTGTTTTTTATTAAAAATTGAGCATCTTCTTTTGTATAAATATCATTCGTTACAACTGCAATCTTACATTCATCATTCATGTATCTCGTTAATCTCTCAACGAGCATGGTCTTACCGGCACCAACCGGCCCCCCGATTCCAATCCGTATCGGCTCCATCATCATTCCTTCTTTCCTTATTTTCTATGACATAAATAACCGTACATGCAGCTGTTCGTGGCGCATTTGCGCGATTTCCAGTCCAGGCGCAACTGCCCCAAAATCGTCTACATCCAAAGTATCAATTTTCTCAAAAGCTTTTAACAAATAGGGCTGCACTTCTATCAAAATACGCTGACCGTCTGTTTGCCCCAGCGGAATCCCGCGAACACCGTTTTGAACAAGCGTTACAATAGTAGAATATAGATAAGTCAAGATCGCTTGTTTTTTATCTATTTGTAAGAAATGGCTGATAATCGCAAATGCAATCGCCGGATGTCCGAAAGCTTCCTTCGTTCGGATTTTCCCAATATATTCATCTAATAAAGGAACTGAATATAAGTCCATCCCCATTCGGACCAGCCTCTCCCCAATTCGTCTGTTTGCTTCCCGGGCCTCTTCAGGCATATTTTGAACGAATAATTTACGATCTAATTTCCATATCACACTTATTTCATTAGTAGACAATGCTTCAAAGGCCAATCGGCAGGCAAAGCCATCTGTAAAGGTCAATTGTTTTTCCAAAAAAATGCGAATCCATTCAAAAAACGTTTTTTTATTATGGACCGCTTCTTCCTGGATGTAGGTTTCCAATCCAAATGAATGTGAAAACGCCCCAGAAGGAAAATTGGAATCACCTAATTGCAATAAAGTTAAAAGCTGATTATCCATGATGATGACCGATATGTCGAAACGCCTGCTTAACGGTTCTTTTTTCTCTAGCGTAAGGGATTTCTAATTGTTTCAGCAGATCCTCGACTAAATAATCATATTGTACGAGCATTTCCTCTCCTTCAAATTGAGCAGGCAAATGTCGGTTACCCAGCTGATGGGCAATTTCCCCCATTTGTTTCATACTCACCGGTCGAAGTACGAGCAAGTCATCCGCCGTAACATTAACAATGATCATGTTTCGGTCATCCATGTACAATATATCGCCATCCAATAAATCTTTCGGTTCCTTTAAGCGGATTCCCACTTCCTTTCCATGGTCAGTCGTTACCCTTTGAATTCGCTTCACTAAATCATCACTTGTTAAATAGACTCTTTCAATATGCAGGCCTTTAGGTCCTAAATTGGCAACATTCCCAACGATTTGCTCTATGATCATTCTTCTCCCCCTAAAATAAGAAATAGCGCTGAGCCATCGGCAGCACATCCATCGGTTCACAGGTTACAAGTTTTCCATCCACTTTTACTTCATACGTTTGCGGATCGACTTCAATCCCGGGCATTTCAGAATTTAGTTTCATATCTTTTTTTGATAATTGCCTGATACCATGTGCCGGTTTGATTTGCTTTTGTAAGCCTAATTTTTCATGTACACCAAGCCTAATGGCTGCTTTTGACAAAAACGTTATCGACGTGGAGTTCTTTGCTTTCCCAAAGGCTGCAAACATTGGGCGGTACAAAACCGGCTGCGGTGTTGGAATAGAAGCGTTTGGATCCCCCATAAAACTGTGGGCGATCATACCGCCTTTAATAATCATTTCAGGCTTAACGCCAAAAAATGCCGGATCCCAAAGCACGAGGTCTGCCAATTTCCCCACCTCTACCGAACCGACCTCATCGGCAATTCCGTGGGTAATCGCCGGATTAATTGTATATTTGGCAATGTAGCGTTTCACTCGATAGTTATCGCCGATACCCTTATCTTCCGGAAGTTTTCCCCGTTGCTTTCTCATCTTATCCGCCGTTTGCCAAGTACGTGTAATTACTTCTCCTACTCTGCCCATCGCCTGCGAATCGGAACTTATCATGCTGAATACACCCAAGTCATGCAGAATATCCTCAGCAGCAATCGTTTCTTTACGAATACGTGAGTCAGCAAAGGCAATATCCTCCGGAACATCCGGATCTAAATGATGACAAACCATTAGCATGTCGAGGTGTTCATCTAAGGTGTTTTTTGTATAGGGTCTTGTGGGATTCGTTGACGATGGCAGAATATTAGAATAGCCGGCAACCTTAATTATATCTGGAGCATGCCCTCCGCCGGCGCCTTCTGTATGATAGGTATGAATAACCCTTCCTTTAATGGCTGCTAAAGTATCTTCTACAAATCCTCCCTCATTTAAGGTGTCGGTATGTATCGCTACTTGAATATCATATTGGTCTGCTACTCGGAGGCTAAAATCAATGGCAGAGGCAGTGGTTCCCCAGTCTTCATGAAGCTTAAGACCAATTACCCCTGCATTTATCTGTTCGATTAACGGAGCTTCTGCTGAAGCATTTCCTTTTCCTAAAAATCCAAGATTCATTGGAAATTCCTCAGCAGCTTCCAGCATACGATGAATATTCCATTCACCAGGAGTACAAGTGGTGGCATTCGTCCCGGTGGCCGGACCCGTACCACCGCCAATCATCGTGGTAATCCCGGAGGCCAAGGCGGTTTCGATTTGTTGCGGGCAGATAAAATGAATGTGTGCATCAACTCCGCCCGCAGTCACTATCATTCCTTCACCGGCAATTACCTCTGTTGAAGCTCCAATAATCATATCCACTCCTTCCATTAGCAACGGATTCCCGCTTTTGCCAATTCCACAAATCCTCCCGTCACGAATGCCAATGTCTGCTTTATAGATTCCTGTATAATCAACAATAATCGCATTGGTAATAACAGTATCCAGCACCCCTTCTCGTCGAGTTGCCAATGGATGCTGTCCCATCCCATCCCGAATGACCTTGCCGCCGCCAAATTTCACTTCATCTCCATAAACGGTAAAGTCCTTTTCAATTTCTATAAACAAGTCTGTATCGGCAAGACGAACAGCATCCCCTGTTGTGGGACCAAACATGTCTGCGTACTGCTTTCTCGACATCCGAAAACTCATGATTTGCCCCCCTTTCTTTCGTCTAATCGACCATCGGTTTTATTATTTAGACCGTAGACCTCCCGCTTCCCGGCAAACGGAACAAGTTCAATTTCTTTCGCATCTCCCGGTTCGAAGCGGACAGCAGTGCCGGCAGGGATATTCAAATGCATGCCAAAAGCTTGGTCACGTTCAAATTGAAGCGAGGCATTTACTTCAAAAAAATGAAAATGCGATCCCACCTGTACGGGTCTATCTCCTCTATTTAACACCTTTAACTTACTTGCCGTTCTTCCCTGGTTACAGACAATTACTTCTTTACTTAGTCGATACTCACCCGGAATCATAGAATCATCTCTTTTCTATTAATAATTCAATCTACCGAATTGGTTCATGAACAGTTACCAGCTTTGTCCCGTCCGGAAAGGTAGCCTCTACCTGTATCTCTCGAATCATCTCCGGAATCCCTTCCATCACATCATCGGCTGCTAGAATTTTTGTTCCCTCACTCATTAATTCGGCAACCGATTTTCCATCTCTCGCCCACTCCATTATTTCAGATGTAATAAGGGCGACTGCTTCAGGATAGTTTAGTTTTAATCCCCGTTCTTTTCTTCGTCTTGCTAAGTCTCCTGCGACAACAATTAATAATTTTTCTTGCTCCCGCTGTGTTAATTTCATCCTGCTCCTCCTTTATCTTCCTTACTCTACACTTCATGTTAGCTATTCTAACACCAACTCCATTGAAATTAAAGACAATTTTCTGTAAATTTAAAAAACATTTCCTGTTGTTTTTTAAATAAACCTTATTCTATTAAGTTTAAACAGATTTTTTCAACCAGGTTATCGGAGGGGGAGAAAAAAATAATGTAAGATTTTATACCATACTACTATTGTTAATAAATTTTTACTTATAAAATGTTTGCAAAAGCGTGACACCCGTACAACAAGAATCACTTTAGATCAAGAAAGCCTGAAGATTTTCACATGAATATAACAGGGAGGTATATTCATATGGTAACTATTAAGTAGTTAAATGGGATGTAAATCAGATATTAATATGGATGAAAGGAAGATCATGATGGATAGAGCCATGTACTATGGAAAAGGAGACGTTTTTGCTTATCGGACTTATGTTAAACCGCTTGTCGGGGTCCGTCGGATTCCTGAATCCAATTTTAGCGGACGTAATAATATTGTATTTGGAATAAATGCTAAAGTTAGTGTTGGCGGTAAAGACTTCCTCCCGTCCTTTACAGAAGGAGATAATTCAGTAGTTGTAGCCACTGATTCGATGAAAAATTTTATCCAACGCCATCTGGCAAGCTATCAAGGATGCACCATCGAAGGGTTTTTGTCTTATGTGGCAAAATCTTTTTTAGAAAAATATTCTCAGATGGAAACAGTAAAAATAGTTGGCGAAGAATTGCCTTTCGAAGCAGCTACTGCCCTTTCACCGGACGGAACCAAAGAAAGTGATCTTGTTTTTAAAAGATCTCTAAATGAAACATCACAATCCATGGTTGAGATGGTCCGCACAGAGAACGGAACCATGATTACCAATCATTCCAGCAGCGTTAAAAAGCTGCAACTCATTAAAGTTCGTGGAAATTCCTTCGCCGGTTTTGTACGTGATGAATTTACTACTCTACCGGAAGACAATAACCGGCCATTATTCGTTTATTTAAATATTAGTTGGAAGTATGAGAATGTAAAAGACTCCTATGGAGAAAATCCTGCTATATATGTAGCTTCTGAACAGGTTCGCGATATTGCCACTTCCGTTTTTCATGAAACAGAGACTCCGTCTATCCAAAATCTCATTTACCTTATTGGCTGCCGAATATTAGAAAGATTTCCTCAACTTGCGGAAATAACATTTGAATCACAAAATCACACATGGGAAACAGTTGTCGATTATATCCCGGACACTATTAGTAAGGTATATACAGAGCCGCGGCCCCCGTATGGATTCCAGGTGTTTTCCGTATTAAGGGAAGACTTAGGTCAAGGTATAAATGCAAAAAGTACGACTAAAAGTGCACCTCAAGGAAGCTGACGCCATGAACGGATTAACAACACACGTACTTGATTTAACCCATGGCAAGCCTGCAGCAAAGGTAAAAATTGAATTATTTCAGTTAAAAGATGGGACTAGAACTCTATTAAAAGAGACGATGACAAATGAAGATGGCCGGATCACCCATCCCCTTTTAATGGCTGAAGAAATCGAGACAGGAGAGTACGAGCTTTTATTCTATATAGGGGATTACTTTAAAGCAAAGGGACTTCAGCTGCAGGAACCTCCATTTTTAGAAAAGGTAGCGGTAAGAGTTTGCCTCGAAGGAACAGCCTTACACTATCATGTACCGCTTTTGATATCACCTTGGGGCTATCAGGTATACCGGGGAAGCTGACTTCCTGATAGCCCTATTTGAGCGACGGTTTTTGTACAAAAACTCTATCAAAAAACCGCAGTCTGCTTTTAGAACTGCGGTTTTATCATTATTATTGAGTACCTCACAAAATACAAACTCCATTTTGCTCTTTTGTCACCCCCGTTTGGTCATCATAGACAACCTTTCCCCGCAGGAGCGTTTTTTTCACTTTCAGCCGAAAGGTAAAATTTTCATAAGGTGAGTATGCATTACGAAAAGCCATGGATTCTTTTTCAGCTATTGTGGTTTCATCTAACCGAATGAACACAAGATCTGCATCTAAACCTGTAGATATTCTTCCCTTTCTTTTCGAAATTCCGAAACGATCAGCTACATTTGATGTACCTAAAGGAATAATGCTTTGAAGACTGATCTTTCTTTTAAGAGCCTGATCAATCAATGCCAGCCATGTGTATTGAACTCCTTGAATACCGCCCCAAGCATCCCAAATAGAAGTAGTCGACTTCATCGAAAATAAACATGGTGAATGATCGGAACCAATCGTATCAATCCATCCTCTCCGGATACAATCCCATAAACCTTCAACGTCTTCCCTTGGTCGTAATGGCGGTGCACATTTTAGTATTGCTCCCTTACGAATAAAATCTTCTTCATCAAAAATAAGATAATGCGGGCACGTTTCAACTGTAACATTAACACCGCTTTCCTTCGCCTGTTGAATGAGTTCTACCGTACCGGGTGAACTGATATGGACGAAATGAAGTGCTGTTCCATATTTTGCAGCCAATTCTAAAGCATAGCTAACCGCCTTTTTTTCAGCGGCGATTGGCCTGCTTGCTAAAAACGCTCTACGCTCGTTCGCTTCATATTGCTTTTGAAAAATGGTTTGTTCTTTTATTTCATCATCCCATTCAGCGTGAAGGGCAAGAATTTTCTTTTGATCCTTTGCTATTTTCATCGCACGATTCAATTGAACCGGGGATACCATTTCAAAGTCGTCAATCCCGCTCTCACTCATAAAAGCCTTCCAGGCGATGATACTCTCACTCATTTGTGTGAGTTCCTGACTATGATTGAGAGTAGTTCCGGTCAATCCGCCCCAGAGAGCATAATCAATATGAGAGAGCTTGGTTAGGTATTCTTTTTTATTGAGCAAATTCTGTAAATTTGTCACAGAAGGTGAACAATTCAGCGGCATATCAAAAATAGTTGTCGTACCTCCAATAGCTGCCGCACGGCTCCCTGTCTGAATTCCCTCCCAATCCGTTCGACCCGGGTCATTGAAATGAACATGCGAATCTATAAACCCGGGGACGACTAGACATCCGCTGGCATCTATCACATTCGATTGTTCCTCCGATATAGGTCCTCCTTGACAATCTGAAAAAGAATCAATCCGCTCGTTATTGACCATAATATTGGTTTGCCTAAATCCATTTTCGGTAAAAACAATTCCATTTTTCACCCAAAGATGGTTCATACCGCTCACCCCTTACCTGCAAATATTACTGTTAATTTCCCTTTCTTTTTAAAGTGTTTATATTACGTTGCTTTTGCTCGCTCGGTACTTCGCTTATTAGCTTCCTCACATGAAACGGAATCTCACCCTGCCATTTACCAAATATATGCTGATCATTTACAAAAAATAAATAATCAGTAACAGAGTATTTATCGGTTAATTTTCTAATCATCGTTACCCGGTATCCACTATCAAGATAAACCTCTTTTCATTGTCTTTTGAACAATCATAAACAAAAGGTAGGGTCCTATCTATTTGAATGTCATATTGTCTAACAAACAATTGTGCCAACAAAAAAAACTCAGTAAGAATTAGATACCTACTGAGTTTTTAATATTATTATTAATTCAGGAAAACTGTTCTTCATACTATTATAAAACTACCGACCCCTGTCTTTTTATCTTTCTATTATAATACCGTTCTAAAACATGTCCATTTAATGAGGCTAACACTTGTTGAAACAGCATGCCGACCACGACCGGGACTGCTACGGATGCCGGAAAATAGGAAACAGCAATGACCGCACCGGCACTAATGTTTCTCATCCCTCCGGTAAAGGTCAGTGAAATTACGGTATTTCGATCGCTATGAATAAGCCGTCCAATTAGAAAGGAGAACAAATAGCCGGTCAAAGCAATGAAAAAAACAACTAGTGTGATACTTACCAGTTTTAGATTAATATGCTTTAAATACGGAGCTACAACTGCCCCATTCAGCATAACAACAAAGCCAATGCTGATTTTCGAAAAAGGAGCGAGTCTTGATCCGAGAGAATTTTTAATTCTCCCTTTTGTCAGCTGATTGAGAAACATGCCAATCAGCGAAGGGATAACGACCATTCCCAACAGACCCTTCATGATGCTGAAAACGTCCATTTCAATTTTTTGACCTATAAACAGCGAAAGCGAATAGGGAACGATGATTGGGGATAGCAGCGTATCAATTAGTATAATCGATAAGGTCATCGGAATATTCCCTTTGTATATCGATACCCAAATAAAGCTGGTTACACCCGTTGGAATGACCATTGCTAAAGTTAGGCCCGTGATGGTATAAACATCACCGGTAAAGACAATATGTCCAACACCCATTGCCCAGATCGGCATGATCACATGCAACATTCCCATTGTCATCAGAACAGGAAAAGGATGGGAGACGACCTCTGTCAACGATTTGAAATTCGAGCTCAAACTCCCGGTAAAGGTCATAAAGGCAAAAATCCATGGAATGAGAAAGGATAAGTCTTTAAGATAGCCAGTCAGCAAAACCCCAAGTACAACACTAACAGGAGTGATCAAGGGCATAATTTTTTCCAGTTGTTTATTTAGCTTTAGAAGCATTTACGACCACTCCAACTGATTATTCCAATGTTTTTTTATATTCCTTCCAAGCCGTAAGACCGCCCTCTAAAACCGTTACGTTAAACCCTTGACCGTCCAGGATTTTTGCACACTTTGCTGCTGAATTCCCTGTTGTACAAGTCACGATAAATTCATTCTCCTTCGGAAAGGATAATGGTTCACCGGTTTCTTCATGACCAAAAATCACCGTTTTCGGGATATTCATTGATCCTTCTATATGGTATTCCCGGTATTTTTCTTCTGCTCGGACATCGATTAGCGATACTTTATCATTACCTTTTAACTTTTCATGTAATTCATTTGGCGTAATTTTTTTTATCGTCACCGTAGACACCTCCAGTACAAGAATACCACAATTTCAGGTTTAATATTACGTCTAGCGAAACAATCATGGCAGTTACTTAAAATCAACAGAGGAGTAGTGTCATTATTAGCCCCTGTTTGTAACTTATATAATTCAAATGACATATCGTATAGTGCCTTGTGTTTTTATCACGGAAGGAGTGTTTTGATGTATTACAACCCTTTTCCTTATTCTCCATATCCTCCTTTTATCCCCCAACCAGGGTATTTTCTAAGTCATCCATTTCCGAGAACTTACCCGCCGGTCGATGTAAAAATATTTTCTCATTCCGTTAAATCTTTTCGGCTTCTAATGGAACAAGCAAGCATTTTGTTAGACCGCTTGGAAGATAATCTGTTTGCAAAAAAAATCATGAGTGCTGCCCAGCAAGGTAAAAAGGCCGAAGTGGACCATTTAATCAAATCCATTGGTCTAAAAGTGCCTGTGATAACGAAGTTTACGCCGTCCGGTGTCATTTACGAACTTAGCACACATCCAAACCAAAGCACCCCCGTCAGCTGTTGTACTTTAACCGTTTCGATGAAGTGGGGTACTTAACCTATTTTACTCAATCATAGATATGATTTTTATCTGCTAACAGGCAACGCCGGGATTCGGCTTGTCTGTTGGTTTTTTTGTTATCCTTCATTTCTTTACGGACAGAAAAAAGATGTGAGGTTCTCTTACAAAAAGATAGAATTTAATTGCTCAATGAAGAATAATGTATTCCAAGGCAGAGAACCAATACTGGAGTGATATAGGATGACAGATTTTCTTTTTATGGAAAAAGCTGTTCAAATAGCATTGGAGAATGTTTTAACCAATCAAGGAGGACCTTTTGGGGCCATAGTTGTCAAAGATGGAAAAGTAATAGGAATAGGAAGAAATCAAGTAACGGCCGCCAATGATCCCACCGCACATGCCGAGGTGCAGGCGATCAGAGATGCCTGTAAATATCTAAATGACTTTCAACTAAGTGACTGCGAAATTTATTCAAGCTGCGAACCCTGTCCGATGTGTATCGGCGCTATTTATTGGGCTAGACCAAAGGCCGTTTACTTTGCTTGTACGAAAGAAGAAGCTGCCAAAATAGGATTTGATGATCAGTTTATTTATGAACAGCTCTCTCTTCCGAGGGAATCGCGAAAAATAACAATGAAACAGCTTTTTCCAAAACAAGGTGACTTACCATTTAGAACTTGGGAAAATTCACAAAATAAAGTAGAATACTAAGAAAAGCGCAAGCGCCCCGTTTAGCGGCGTATGGACTGGAGCGCTTCGACTGAGATAAAGGAAACACGGAGAGCGTTAGCGATCCGATGTTGACTTATCGTAGGGAGAAGAGCGAAGTACACTAGCCGCTGGGCGCTGGAGCTAGACAGTTCTCAAAGTTCATAAGATTTTTTATCCTACTTTAAAAGGATGTTGCCAATTGGAAAATCTAAAAAGAAGAATCGCTGTAGCTTCCGGCAGAAAACCTGCAGATAGTGTAATTAAGAATGGCAAAATAATTGATGTTTTTAATGGTGAAATTATCGAGGGAGACATCGCGATTGTGGACGGATACTTTGCCGGAATCGGAGAATATACGGGGAAAACCATCATTGATGCTAAAGGCAGTTATATTTCACCTGCATTTATAGATGGTCATGTTCATATTGAATCTTCCATGGTCCCACCGGATGAGTTTGCAAAAATACTCCTGGTACATGGTGTAACCACCGCTATTGCAGATCCGCATGAAATTGCCAATGTTTTAGGTGTCGAAGGTATCCAATATATGCTCGACTCTTCAGAAAACCTCCCATTTGATTTTTACATGATGCTTCCTTCCTGTGTTCCGGCTACTGAATTTGAAAATGCAGGTGCCAATCTTATAATAGAAGATTTAAAACCTTTCTATGATCACCCGCGTGTACTGGGATTAGCTGAAGTGATGAATTTCCCGTCTGTCATTAGTGCTGAAAATTCCATGATGAAAAAAATAATCGAAACCAAAAATATGAAAAAAAAGATAGACGGCCATGCTGCGGGGTTATCCTCCAATGACTTAAATGTTTATATGGCTGCAGGCATCCGGACTGACCACGAGAGCGCTACGGAAGGAGAAGCGAAAGAACGGTTGAGAAAAGGAATGTATTTGATGATTCGCGAGGGTACCGTTGCCAAAGATTTGCGGCAGCTGATCGGTGTCGTGAATGATCGAAACGCTCGCCGTTGTTTATTTGTCACTGACGATAAACATTTAGATGATCTTGTTCACCAAGGAAGCATTGACCATAACGTACGGTTAGCAATTGCTGAGGGAGTCCCGCCTCTTACTGCCATTCAAATGGCCACTCTCAATGGTGCAGAATGTTTCGGACTTGAAGAAAAAGGGGCAATTGCACCTGGATACAAAGCCGATTTTCTGCTTATTAATAACCTGGAAACACTTCAGATTACGGATGTTTTTAAGGATGGAAAAAAAGTTGTCGAGAATGGCAAATTGGTTCATTTTCCCAAAAAGCTCGTTCTGAAAGAGAACCCGCGATTAAAACAGACAGTCCACTTTCATGAACCATCCTTAAACGATTTATCTATTCAGTTAAAGACCAATAAAGCTAATATTATTGAAATTATCCCAAACAGTCTTATTACAAGACATATTATTGAAGAAGCGGATAGGTGTGAGAGTGGATTTTTTCAACCATCAATAAAAAAGGACCATTTAAAACTGGCTGTCATTGAGCGCCATCAAATGACTAAAAATATCGGTTTAGGCATTGTAAAGGGGTTAGGATTAAAGACAGGAGCGATTGCCACTACGATTGCTCATGATTCCCATAATCTCATTATTGCCGGAACATGTGATCATGATATGATCGTTGCAGCGAAAGCCATTAAAGAAATGCAGGGCGGACTTATTGTTGTAAACCATGGTAAAATAATTGCTTCATTAAAATTACGGATTGCCGGCTTAATGTCTGATCGTACTTATCAAGACGTATATTCAGGTCTGACCGAAATCAATCATGCGTTAAAGGAGTTAGGTGCAAACCGCCATTTCAATCCATTTTTAACCTTATCCTTTTTAGCTTTGCCGGTAATCCCAGAATTGAAGCTCACGGACATGGGATTATTTCACGTTTCTAATTTTAAACATATTAGCATTGATGTAATGTAATAGTAATTAATTGAATTGTCCAAGGATGATACTTTTTACAAATAGGAGGATAAATCCTTTGGCTAAAAGCTGTTAAATAAAAATGGTATCCCTATTGAACAGGGATACCATTTTTCAGTAGAAATTCCTTCATCCGGTCTGCAGGCAATGGATGGCTAAAGTAATAGCCTTGTCCTATCTCACACTCATTTTGCTTTAAAAAATTGACCTGTTCTTCAGTCTCTATTCCTTCTGCAATAACATTAAACTGCAAATTTAGTCCCATATCAATAATCGTTTTCACCATCATTCCTTGATTGGAATGACCAGCAGCACCGAAAAAAGGATTAACCCTAAAATGAGTATCCAATTAAGTGTAATTTTTATATTTGTGGTCCTCACTTTAGTTTTTCTCCCTTATTTTTACATTCATTGAGATTCTTCGACCAATGAGAAATATTGTATATATTTAAAATATCAAAAATTTATCCAGTTAACAATCATAGGTTTTTGAAAATGAAAGCGGTTACATGTAGTGTTATTTTCCTTCAATTTAATGTGGTTAGATTGGTGTCGTAAGCTCCACTTTAATTCTGTCATGGTCCTCGAAGTAGACCCCTACTATAAAGTGATTAGGAAGATTATCTGCAAAATGGAAAAATCTAGTATTGCTAGAGGAATAATTTATTTATATATTTATATTACAATTATGACAATCTCTTTAAAAATAAATTATATCCTGAGGGGGAGAGAAAAAAATGAGGAAAGTTTTTTCATCGTTTTTAGTCCTATTACTGCTGCTTTCATCTATTCCTTTTATCAATACTGCTATGGCCGACGAACTACCTTCCATCTCTATTAAACTAAAAAACTACATAGGAAATCAGAATCAAGTCAACATCACCATTAAAGGTGAATATGACATTACCGGGTCCGATTTTTCATTAGTAGAAGGAAAAACGTATACGGTGAAGGTGGAAAATAGTATCCTTTCCCTTTACGAAAATGGCACCCTACTTTCTAAATTTACAAGTTTTACTGCTGTTCCAAAAGAATATGGCACAAACAACTATATCTCTATTAACAACCGCCCTTATTTGGGAATGATGAAATTTGATCTTGAAAATAATACCTATATTCGCCCCACAAACACTCTTCTATTAGAGGATTATTTAAAAGGTGTCGTCCCTTTTGAAATGGTGGCTTCATGGAATAAAGAAGCATTAAAGGCACAGGCAGTTGCAGCCAGAACCTATGCTGTACGCTACAAAACGCTAAACATGGATGATACGATCAGTTATCAAGCATACGGCGGATATACTTGGTATAGCAACAGTTCAAGCGCAGTGGACGAAACAACTTCCCAAACGCTCATGTATAACGGTAAACTTATTGATGCCTTTTATTCAGCTAGCAATGGAGGAAAAACGGAATCTAATGCCAATGTTTGGGGCGGAACACCATTAGACTTTTTCCCAATAAAAGAAGATCCCTATGATACAAAAGTTCCGTGGAGCTTTACCTTAAAGAAAACACAGATAGATACGACATCATTAGATTTAGCGAATCCGCAAAATTGGTGGAACTCTATAAATGAAACTGATACTTCACTTGTTTCGAATATTAAAAGTTGGATGTATCTAAACGGATACGCCAATAATGAAATTAAAGTTACGTCTATTCCAACGTTATCTTTTTCGGACAACAAAACAACCGGCGGACGGGTAAAACTCGCTTCTATTAATCTACAATTCTTTTTAAAAGATAAAACTACCGGAAGGTTTGTTATGGATGACCAAAACAAACTAAAAACCAACACCATCACCTATACTGATACAAGTGCTTCAAAAGTACGTGCTATGATTGGGATTAATGTAATAAAAAGCTATTTAGTTACAAACTATCAAGATAACGGTACTTCCTATTCTGTTAGCGGTTTGGGGAATGGTCACGGTGTAGGTATGAGTCAGTGGGGAGCCAAAGTAATGGCTGACCAAGGAGTAGGCTACCGGGGCATATTAAGCTTCTACTATCCGGGTACCACCTTAACAAATACTGATTCAGTACCGGCAGCAACTTCAACGGTACCAGCAACAACTACGACACCTGTAACAGCAACTACGACAGCACCGGATACTGTAACAACAACAGTAACCGTACCGGTATCCACTACGGTAGCAGCTGCGGCACCGGCAACTAATGTTATGAGTCCGCCAATCATTTCAAATGTAAGCTCGTTCTATACTGCTTCGGCGCACCAAATAGCAATTGATTACGTCCTAAAAGAAAATGTCACGACAACCGTTTATGTTAAAGACTCTAAAGGGACAATTATTGGTTATCCAATAAAAAATAGAAACCAAATTCCAGGAAAGCAGCGTATTACCTTTGATGTAGCAAAGGTACCGAATGGTAACTACACATTTGGTATTACGATTACGAATACGAATACATTATCTGCTTCCGCCATAAAGAATGTAACGGTAAACAAACTGCTTCAAGCACCTAAGATAACGTCTGTTTCCAACAAAGATACTGCTGTATCCGGAACAGCTGAAGCAAAAGCTTCTATAACGATAAAAGTTGGAACTAAAGTGATTGCAACCGGCTCAGCTGATGCAGCAGGTAAATATAAACTAACCATTGCTAAACTAACGGCTGGAACAAAACTAGCTGTCACAGCCAAAGATGGTGCAGGTAATGTAAGCTCTGCCGGCACGACTGTACTAGACAAAATAGCTCCTGTTGCTCCAAAAGTAAACAGTGTAATTTATACTGATATAGCGGTAACCGGAACAACCGAAGCTAATGCTACTGTGGCCATAAAAGTTGGAACCAAAGTGATTGGAAACGGTAAAGCAGACACTAAAGGGAAATTTAGAGTCAGTATTCCAAAACAAAGAACCGGTACGACACTTTTAATAACTGCCAAAGACAGTGTGGGTAATGTAAGTACGGCTGCAGCTTTGAAAGTGAAGATACGAAGATAGAAAAAGGGACTGAACCTGGCAATTTATGCTGTTGGTCAGTCCCTTCGCTCTCTACGTATTATTTATTATTGTTCGGCTTTGTCGATGTATTAATAAATATGTACCTTTTTGGAGAATCAAAAAAAAAAGCCGGGCGTGTTTTCAGCGTTAATCTGATTATAATTGGTGTAATGGGATTAAGGGCAATTTTTACAACATAGGCGGTGCCTTTCGATAGGTTACCATCCGCCAAATCCATTCTAAGGGACCGAAATTGAAGAGCCTTAGCCATGTTACACTAAAGATGAGCTGGATGGCATAGATGGCTAAGCATACATACATTGATTGCAGATGGGTAATCTGCCCGAACAAGTTGAATAATTTTCCGGCTGCCAAAATCAGAGCTGTTTGCATTACATAGTTGGTCAGGGCCATTCTTCCATAGCTTTTTAATGGCGATAATACTTTTTGTATGATTGAAAATTGAAGAAGCAGGATTAACATCCCTACATAAAAAGCCGCAATGAAAGGTCCTGCCGTGATTCCCAAATGCAGGAAGCTGACCATCTGTAATGAATTACTTTTCTTCTCATCAACAAAACGATCAAAGGGAAGGTTTGGCACATGCCGGTATTGGCAGATTAAGCCGGTAATACTTAAAACAAACATAATCACCGTAAAAATAGCAACATTCCTTCTTTTTGGAGCGATATTTTCAAATACCTGATATTGACCCGCAGCAAGCCCTAATAATATCAGTGGTGGGGCCATAAAAACCTTTGCAGCGAAAATGGCCGTAATGATTAAAAGCAATACTCCTAAAACGAGATTCACCTCTTTATTGACTTTGTAAAACGGTAAAACTAACAGGCCGCAGCTTGCGTAAACCGTCAATGCCTCACCCGGCTGAAATAGCAAGTGAACAAATCCAAAGACAAATAAGGCTAGAATTCTTCGCAAAAACAAAAGATAACCATTTTCCCCTCTCGCATTAGCTCTTGAAATGAAAAGATAAAAGCCAATCCCAAACAAAAAGGAGAAAATAGGATAAAAGCGGCCTTCAACAAATAAATATAACAACTGCTGATAGCTAGCATCCATTGAGTGCGGGACAGGCAGTTTCACAGAAAGCAATGGAAGGATGTTTACGAGTATGATCCCAAGCAATGCAAATCCTCTTAAATAATCAAGTATATCGATTCGTTTGCTTAGTTCAGTTGGATTCATGTTAACAGCTCCTTCCCAAAAACAATCATAACTTATTTCCAAACCGTACTCAAAAAAGGGAGACAGATCTCAACACATACGTGTTGAATATCCGTCTCCCTTTTTTGTGTATGTTTTTTTCATGAACCTTATATACCTCTCCCTCCATCTATATTAAGGATGGTTCCTGTAATTTTTTGCGCGTGCGGGGAGCATAAGTAAAGGGCAGCTTCGGCGATGTCTTCGGGTTCGATCAGTTTACCTAACGGGATGCTGCTCAGAAAAACATCCTGTTTTAGCTGCTGCTCCCTTTCCCCTTCGTCAGCAGATAGGAATTTGCCAAGCATTTCCGTGTTGGCCGGTCCCGGATTAATTGCATTGACTCGGATGCCAAAAGGTGCAAGCTCTAAGGCAAGAGCTTTTGTTAACACCCCCACTGCTCCTTTAGAGGCACAGTATGCATTGAGACCGGGCCGGGCCCGTTCTGATGCAATCGAGGAGATATTCAATATCACGCCATCGTTTTGCTTTTTCATAATAGGAACAGTATATTTTGACGTCAAATAAACCGACTTAGCGTTCACATTCATAATTCGATCCCAATCATCTTCTTCTAACTCTTCGATAGACGTGAAAGCTTGCGGTAGACCTGCACAATTGACGACGATATCAATTTTCCGTTCTCTCTCATAAACATCACTGATGAGTTCTTTCACTGATTTTGCGTAGCTGACATCAACACCATGAACGAAAGCCTTCCCGATATTTTGCTCTTGAATAAGCAGAACTGTTTCGATCGCAGCATTCACGTTTATATCGGCAACCGCAACGGTTGCCCCTTCTCTAGCAAAAGATATTGCCATTGCTCGGCCCATTCCCGAACCCGCTCCTGTAATTATCGCTACTTGATCTTGTAATAGCATTTGCAGCCCTCCATTTTTTAAAAATTGAGAAAATTTTTCACGCAATTTTTCTCTAAAAGTCTCCTATTGGCGAATCCTACTATTTTATTTGCGAAATACTCTATTTACCATTTTAAAATACGTTCAGAACGACCAACCGCTCTTCCGTCATTTCTTCAATCGCATAACGCGGACCTTCCTTTCCAAGGCCGCTGTTTTTTACACCGCCATATGGCATGACATCATTTCGATATGTAGAAACATCGTTGACAATGACTCCTCCATACTCTAATTCTCTTGAGGCTTTTAATGCGAGATTAATATCCTTAGTAAAAATTCCTGCCTGAAGTCCATATTCCGATTGATTGGCTAAATGGATAGCTTCATCAATAGAGTTATAAGGAATAATGGTGACTATTGGAGCAAAGACCTCCCTGCAAACCACCTTCATTTCAGGGCTAACGTTCATTAAAACAGTCGGGTAGAAAAGAGACCCCTTTCTCGGGCTTCCATATAAAAGTTTGGCACCGGCGGCAATCGCCTCTTGAACCCACTCTTCTGACCGGCAGGCTTCCCGCTCCTCAATCATCGGGCCAACATCTGTTTCCGGATCTTTTGGATCACCTACCTTTAACTCTTTTACAATACTAAGATATTGATTTATAAAATCATCCAAAACATTCTGATGGACATAAATCCGTTGGACGGCAATACAAGCCTGACCTCCGTTATGAAAGCTGCGCCGTGCTGTCTGTTCTGCGGCCAATGATAAATCGGCATCATCATGAATAATGTTCGGAGAATTATTCCCAAGCTCCAGTGCTACCGGCCTCATTCCGCTTTTCGCTTTAATCACCGCTCCTACTTCACTTGAGCCGGTAAAGGTATACATGGAAATTCTTTGATCAGCCAGCAGCCAATCACCAACATCCTTGCCTGAACCGGTGATGACTTGAAGGTAGCCTTTGGGAAGCCCTGCTTCATGAAGCAGATTTACTAAATGGAAGGACGCAATCGGCGTCATGGTTGCCGGCTTTAACACAACGGTATTTCCTGCCGCCAATGCCGGGGCAATTTTGTGGGCGCCTAATAAAAGCGGATAATTAAACGGTGTAATCGCGGCAATAACCCCTTTTGGGACGCGAATCGTGAAGCCGAGGCGATTTTCAGAACCGGGCACTCCTTGTAATGGCACCATTTCACCTGCAATTCTTTTTCCCTCTTCTGCCGAAATACGAAACGTGCTTATGGCACGGTCCAATTCCCCTTTGGCATCCTTAACGGTTTTTCCAACTTCCTGAACTAATGAATATTCCAACAGCTCACGCCTTTGTTCCATTAACTCAGCCGTTTTTAATAAAATTTCATACCGTTGAAAGGCGGTAAGCTTGTTTTCCTTAAACGTTTTTTGCGCCGCCTTTACTGCTTGATCAACATGACTTTTCTCAGCCTTGGCAATTTTAGCGATTGTTTCGCCGGTATACTTATCTTGAACATCGGTATAGTCATCCGTCTTAACCCATTCCCCGTTAATAAACAAATGAAAAACAGGAATTTCTTTTACCATAATCCCGCCCTCCAATCTCAATTTCTCCTAATCATTTAAAAATAACAAAGCCGTTTCAGCATAAATTCGCGATGCTTCCACCAATTCAGCTAAATCAATATATTCATTGATTTGATGCGGAACATGCCTGTCCCCTGCCCCGGTCGTGACAATCGGAATCCCTGCGAGATGCAAAAATGTACCGTCGGTAGCCCCGGGAACTCCGTTATAAACAGGTTCTTTACCCACAACCGTGCGATATGACTCCACACTTGCCTTTACAATCGGAGCGTCCAAATTGGTCTCCGTCCATGGCCTGCTTTCGATGATTTCCACTGTTGCCTTAAAATCCCGGTCTTTTGAACCCAGATTTGTGAAAATATCCTCGATTTCATCCCGAAGCTGATCATGATTCTGCCCGGGCACAGTACGAATATCAAGTGTCGTCATACAATGATCAGGAATCACGTTAATTTGCGGCTCACCTTTTTCCGGACCTAAAATAATGGTCGGTGTAATGCTCGGCCACCCTAAATATTGGTGTTTACCCACCCTCTGTTTTTCCTTTTCTTCAAGCGCCATCAGCTCACAAATAATTTGCGCCATTCGGGTATTAGGGTTCACCCCAGCAAGCGGCATCGCCCCATGCGCCATTTTCCCGGAGGTTCTTAGCACCGCCCTCATAGCTCCTTTTTGCGTGATGCAAATTTGGTTTTCCTCCGGCTCGCAGATTATCGCCCCATCTACCCCCTTAGCCCAGCCCCGCTTAATAAAATGCTTAATGCCAATCATCATGCCTTCTTCATCGCAAGGAATACATAAAATAATTTTCCCATTCCATTTCAACCTACTTTTTTTGATTGCATGGACAGCGGCAACAGCAGCCGAGAGATTCCCTTTTGTATCATTTGTGCCGCGGCCGAACATCCTTCCACCCTCAATGGAGGCTCCGAACGGGTCATAGCTCCAGGAAGCCCGGTCCCCTTCCGTCACCACATCGGTATGACCCTCAAAAAGAATCGTTTTCCCCGGTCTGCCTGAATCAAGGATTCCGATTACATTCGGCCGTCCCCGCACCACTTCTTCGATGTATACTTCAAGCCCTAAATTTTTCAAATAATCATAGACAAATTGGGCAGCCCTGCTTTCATTTCCCTCGGGGTCATTTGGACGGTAAACACTCGGAATTCGTACTAACGATTGCGTTATGTTAATTACTTCCTTGTCATCAACAAAATCACTGATAGTTACAGCCACTTAATCCCCTCCCTTTTTTGAAAAGCTCTCCTATTTGATAAAAAGAACCTGATTTGGTTTTCCGAACTTTATTCGTTGTACCAACCAGGTTCATTTTTCTACATCTTTTTCAAATCACAAGAAGCAGGAATTCCTGCAATGCTTTCGGCGGATTCAACGGCATTAAGAATCGCCATGGCCATCACCTTAGCAGCCAGGCCGCCAACCACGTCGACCGGGACCCGTTCTCCTCCGGTCGCTACAGCAAAAATGGTATCACCGTCATACATTGTATGGGATGGATAAATTGTCCTCGCATAGCCATCCTGAGCCATTTGTGCCACCTTCGTTGCTTCCGTTTTGGTAAAATCCGCATTAACGGCGACCACTCCAATCGTGGTATTTGTGCCGGTTGGAATCGTTGGCCGATAGTTTTGTTCTAATAGCTTTATACTATCCAGGAGTGTGCCGGTTTCTTTCAAATAGGGACCGGCAATTATTTTCCCTGTTGAGGGATCTCGGACATCCCCTGCAGGGTTGACGGCAACAATTGCGCCAATCACGACGCCATTTTCCAAACGCAAGGAGGCCGTTCCAAGTCCGCCTTTCATGCAATGATTCAAGCCGGCAAGCTTGCCCACTGTTGCCCCGCAGCCGGCGCCCGCATTACCTGTTTGGAATATGGCGCTCGTTGCTCCAGCCGCGGCTTCGTACCCCATTTTTTTATCAGGCCGAACTTTCGGATCTCCGTGAACCAGGTCGAATAACACGGCGGCGGGTACAATCGGCACCTTTACCACCCCAACATCCAAGCCAATTTCCTGTTCCTCTAAAAATTGCATCACGCCTGAGGCTGCGTCTAAGCCAAAGGCACTGCCCCCGCTTAATGTTACCCCATGAATTTTTTCGACAAGATTAATCGGATTCAAAAGATCCGTCTCCCTGGTTCCGGGAGCAGACCCGCGAACGTCCACTCCTGCAATACCGCCATGTTCAAACAGGATGGCTGTACAGCCTGTCAATGCGTGACTGTCCTCTTTATTACCTACCTTTACTCCGGGTACATCGGTGATTTGTCCATGCATTATAAATCCTCAGAGATCTTTGATTTCTTGTTTTTACCGATTTGTTTCCAGCCTAACACAACCGCTAACGTGACGATCGTACCGACAATCGCTTCGGGAATTCCGTTTGTTAAACCAACTGTCCAAGCGACACCGGCAGTTAAATAGTTTCTTAAGACCGCCATTGTTAAAACAAGAATTGTATTTGTCAATGTTCCTAAAAAGGCTGAAACCCCAATCGCCAAATATTCATTTTTACGGCGAAGGCCGGCATACACAAGCCAGGCGACAACCCCGATAAAAAGACGCGGCAGGATGGCTACTAATGGATCTTTAAATAATGGAACCGTCGCATTTAAGAAAGACGAGATTCCAAAAATAGCGCCGACAATTAACCCGACAACCGGTCCTTGCATGATCCCGCCAATAATCGCAGGAATGTGCATGATCGTCGCGTTCCCGGCAGCAGTTGGGACCGGAATATACCCTAAACGTGTCACACCCAGAAGAATAGCCACAGCACCCAACACACCCGCGATAACGATATCACGAACCGTTAATGACTTTTTCATTTTTTTCTCCCCTTTTTTAAAAGATTAGAACGGATAAATATTTGAACTTTGATAACTGTCTAGTTCCATAAAGTAAGCTTCGGAAGCGATAGCTTTTCCGAGGAGCGCCCGGCGGCGAGACTACTTCGCTAAACGGGCGCTTCCGCTTTTCTTAATACGGAAACGGATAAAAAAGTAATAGAATAGCAAGTAAAAGTCCAATCAGTAATGCGAAATAATCTTTTGGCAGTGCTTTGTACACCGAATATGTGCTTCGGTCATTTCCCGGTGTATAGCAGCGCGATTCCATCGCTAGGATCAGGTCCTCTGCCCTTGATAAGGCGATATTAAACAAAGGGATGATAATCGGAAACATATCCTTTGTCCGTTGGATGATTCTCCACCAGCTTCCCGAACCGAAGTCAGCTCCCCTTGATGCTTGTGCTTTCATCATTTTTTCCATTTCCATCGCAAATGTCGGGACAAATCGAATCGATATCGTGGTAATCAAAGAAATTTCGTGAACAGGAAAATGGATTTTTTTTAACGGACTTAAAAGACTTTGAATGGAATGGGTTAACTCCGTAATTGAGCTTGATAGGGTCAGAACACTGCTTAAGAAAATAATTTCCACAAAACGGACGGCAGAAACCACCACTAAGCGAATACTATCGCTCGTAATCAGGATAAATCCCGAATGGAAGAAAACAGTGCCCCCTGAAAAGAGCTGCCCCTGGAACAAAAGCTGCAGGACTGCCAAAATTATAATAAACGGTATTGCCGGCTTTACGCCCGATAACCCGTAGCTAATCGGTATTTTTGAAGCCCAAAATAAATAAAAAGCTATAAAAAGTCCATAGGCATTTCCCAAATAAGAAGTATTAAAAGCAATCGCTAATACAAGAATGATAAAGCTTAACAGTTTAATTCTCGGATCTAATCGATGAATAAATGAACCTGTCGGGACATACTGACCGATTGTAATATTTCGGGACAGTTCAAACTCGCTGGACATGGTTCCCCTCCTCTCTGCCGGCCAAAACCTTTATGATTTCGTCCGCTGCTTCAGAAATCGAAAAGGCTGCAGTATTGACACTGTATCCAAGGTCTGTAAGCCGGTATAGGATCTGTACCGTTTCAGGAGTTCCAATTTGATAACGCTGCAGTTTTTCCTTGTCAGAAAAAATGGTTTTAGGAGTGCCGGTTAACACATCTGTACCGTCAGCCATGACATAAACCCGATCGGCTAAATAGGCAACCTCTTCCATATTATGTGAAACGAAAACAACCGTTAGCCCCTCTTCTTTATTTAAAAATTTGATTTTATCCAGTACCTCGTTTCGGGAGCGTGGGTCTAAACCGGCAGTTGGTTCATCGAGCACTAAAATTTTCGGCTTTAGCGCAAGTATGCCCGCTAAAGCCACTTTGCGCTTTTGTCCGCCGCTTAAGGCAAACGTTTGTCTATCCTTCATTTCTTCATAATCCAAACCGACAACGTCCATCGCCCATTTTACCCGCTCCCTCACCTCCTTTAATGGCAAGCCTAATTTAAACGGTCCATAGGCGATATCGTCACCGATTAATTTTTCAAAAATTTGGTCCTCAGGGTTTTGAAAAACAAGTCCGACTTTCCGCCTCAGTGATTTCAAATCGAGTTTTTTTTGTGATAAGTCTTCGCCATCGATGGCCACCCTTCCCGTTTCCGGTCTCATCAGGCCATTGAAATGCTGGATTAAAGTGGATTTTCCCGAACCGGTATGACCGATAATCGCGATACATTCTCCTTTTTCAACATACATGTTGGTCCCTTTTAAGGCGTTATGCTCCATTGGTGTTCCCTTCATATAGGTATGAGATAAGTTTTCTACTTCGATGATAAGGTTTTGCGGCATTAGATCACCCCCTTCGGTTTCGCCCTTTCGAATCTTTTAATTTCATTAATAAGCTCGTCTTCCTGAATTAGATCCCTTGAAAAGGTTTCGGATAATTGATTGTGGATGATTTCAGCCATTTGGCTGACAGCCGGTACTTCCAATTGCAGCTCATCTAACTCCTGCTTATGTTTAAAGATTTCACGGGGAGTATCATCCATTACGATTTGCCCGTCCTCAACCACAATGATACGGTCCGCTTCAGCCGCTTCCGACATACGATGAGTGACCGTAATAATCGTCATACCCATATTGTTCATTTTCCTCATCACCTGAAGCACTTCTTTTCGGCCGAAGCTATCGAGCATGCTCGTTGCCTCATCAAACACGATTGTATCCGGATGCATGGCCAGGACTCCGGCAATCGCAATCCTCTGCTTCTGTCCTCCCGATAAATGATGCGGAGGTCTTTTTCTAAATTCAGACATTTTTACAACTTCTAATGCTTCGTCTACTCTTTTTTTCATCTCCTCCCGCGGTACGCCGATATTTTCCAGTCCAAATGCCACATCCTCTTCAACAATGGTGGCGACAATTTGATTATCGGGATGCTGAAAAACCATCCCGACTGCTTTCCGGATATCTCTCTTGTTGCCGGCTTCCTTTGTATTCAAGCCGTGTACCCACACATCTCCTGACCCCGGGGTTAAAATCCCGTTAAAATGCTTGGAAAGCGTCGACTTTCCCGAACCATTGTGACCGATTATTGCGACATATTCCCCCGGGAAGATAGAAAAGGATACATCTTTAAGAACCGAAACGGAAGTTTTTTCATTGATTTTATAGGAAAAGGATACATTTTCTAAGCGAATAATGGGCTCCATTTAATCTCCCCTTATTTATTTATAATATTCAGAAAACTAAAGAGCATGTCTTAAATTTTAACAGGTAATACCCCTATTGGAAAGTCTAACCTTATTTCATTATACCAATATCCTCTCAATTTTCGAAATACCCTTAAGTAATACGCAGTAACGCAGAAACGCAACGAAGGCTGTGCTCCGTTGCGTTTAACTTACAATTCAGTATTCTATCTAATAAGGCTAAAAAACGCCTCGGATTGAGGCTTTCTTTCGGGTGCAGCTGTTATATTTTTTGAAATAGTATTTTCCAGATGGCTTTCTTTGGAATTTTCCGGCCAAGCCTTGAAAACCATACATTAGTACCGATTTAGTCACGAATATAAGTAATAGCTGATAATGTTTTAATCTGACAAGGGAGACAATCCCCATTTTTTTTAACAAAAATATTCCCGGATATACAAACATAATGTCCACAATGAAATTTACTAAAAAATAGCGGCGAAATTTACCCCACGTAAACTTTAAAATCCAAAGAGATCCTACAAAAAAAGGGCCTATTATTAATGGGAGTTCGCCCAATACATTGGGGAAGAGCTTTTCATAAAACCTCCACCAGTTCCTTTTATTTGCAATCACACTTTCTACGGCAACCCAAACACAAATGAACAAAGCGCCTGGTAAAAAGCGGCGAAATGTTTGTTTTTTTATAAATGGCACTGACATCCAAGGTAATAACATCATTCCCAGCAGAAACATTTTATTGTTCTTCATGATCGACATTCCTTTTTTTCTTTTAGAATGCACATAATGGAAAAAATTATGAAAATATTTCTAGGAATATTTTCAATGTAAAAAACTCCCCAATTATAATGAGGAGTTTACATTCGTTGTATTTCTATGAAGTTTAGGTGAATGAATTCGATAAATTTGGATGACATGATTTAAACAAAGGAAAATTTCAATCATCACAAGAAGGAGTATCACCCATATTCCTGTCTTGATAACCGTTTTTCGGATGAGTAAAAAAAATAGATTACTCGTGTTATTTAAATACGTGAACGTATAAAACATTCCGAAGGTAAATACTCTGCTCCATTGGCTAACATCATAGATTAGAATCCCCTTTTTCCAGCCAAAGCTTTTAATCCGCTTAACGAGTCGATAAACCTCAAGTAATTCAACGATAAAGAAAACTGTAGCTGCACAAATCCAAATAACAATTACTCCATGTGTGCTCGCCGCATGTGTCACCAAGCTTGCGAGGCCGGTAATCGATATTGCCCCATGTAAAATACAATTTGTATTATTCCAATCCACTTCAATTGAACTGGAAACAGAGCTGATGCAGTAGCGTCTAATGATTAAAAAGCTACTAAGGATGTAGAAGGTTACTCCTAAAGAGATAAACAAAATATCCATTTTCAAAGGTATATGTTTAAAAACGGTACTAATTAACAGGACAATTGATTGCGTACTTACAGTAGTTAACAGTAGAATGCCATGAACGTTTTTTGAAAGCTTTTTCCGATAAATTTCGTAAAAGGCTTTCAAGCATAAGCTGATATAGATCGACCATAAACCTACATTAAAATAGGAAATAAATTTGGCAATCAAAACCCATTCATTAAACTGTTTATAAATTAATATCCCACAAATCGATGTTCCCGCCACCCACGTTCCCATCCCAAATCGATTGATTGGACGGAAGTAATGGATTTCTCTAAATTTTTTACTAAAAAATGACATTAAAAAAGAAAAGGAAAATGAACTCCACAAGGCTAAGTCAATGATCGTAAGGGCTTTTCCGAAAACACCCTGAAAAAAGTGAGGTCCAAAAAAATTTAATAAGACACCTTGTGTAATGATTCCTAATGCCATCACAACCGCCATTGTGGAAGTATGGATATATATTTTGTTTAAAAAAAGAAAACCAACTATACAAACACTAAAAACTATAAATATAGAAAAATAAAACACCATTGATCACCCTAAAACATTCTACCTTATTACTATATTGTAACATTTATCACAGACAAAATGATTAATTTTATATTTGAAATAACTGTAAACCTCAGTAAAGTATTAACGCACTGAAGAAAAGTTTCCCAGTGCGTTAATACTTTACTGAGTCAGGAAGAAATGCCCCTTTTTTATGCTTGTGTAAAAACCCTGCTGTTCTCTATTTTTATTAAAATGTTAGACTTTTGTAATGTTTTATTTCTATACAAGTAAGATTTGTCTTTTATGATTGAATCTATCCAAAAGACAAAGGAGAGAAGAAAATGAAAAGTTTTAAAGCTTTGAGTATGGTAATGGCTATTTTAGGATTGTTATTATTAGCAGCATGCGGGAATGGTGCTATGGATGGTTCAAAATCCAGTAATATGAAACAAAGCGAAATGCAGAAAAACAAAAATAGTATCGGTAAAAACAATAAGATGAAAAATCAGGATATGAAAGATAAAAACGATATGAGCAATAAAGATACGATGGATAACGAAAAATGATGAGCATTGATTTAAAATATCAATACAGTTAACATTGCAGCTTATTTCTTTTCAATTGGGAGTGGTAAAATAATAGTAAATTTCATTAAAGGATGAATTTCTGTGACAAAGCGGATTTTACTGGTAGATGATGAGCCTTCTATTTTGGATGTTTGCACACGTTATTTGGAGCGCGAGGGATACCTTGTTTTGACGGGAAAAAATGGAGAAGAAGCGATTAGGCTCTGGCAAGATAACGATTTTACACTCATCATTTTAGATTTAATGATGCCCGTTCTGGATGGTTGGAAAGTGTGTGAAACCATTCGGGAAAGCGACGATATCCCGATTATTTTTTTAACTGCAAAAGGCGAGGAGTATGATCGCTTAGTCGGTCTTACCATTGGCGCTAATGATTATATAACAAAACCATTTAATCCAAGAGAATTAGTCTTAAGGGTTAATAGTATTTGCCGCTTATTGGATTATCAAAAAAAAACCAATGTCAATGATCATAACCATATAATCACAACCAATCCATTTACGATCAATGTGGCGAATCGTGAAGTTTTTCTAAATCAAAATCAAATTGAACTGACGATGAAAGAATTTGATTTGCTATTTTTGCTTGCTTCACATCCGAAGCAAGTATTCTCCCGTTCCCAGCTTCTTTACCAAGTTTGGCAAACCGAGTTTGATGATGATACAACAACTGTTACCGTTCATATCAGACGATTAAGGGAAAAAATTGAAGAAAATCCTTCTAATCCAAAATATATTCAAACGGTCTGGGGTATAGGCTATAAGTTTATGCCAAGTGAAAGCCAATGAAAATAAAATCGATTTTTTTCATAGCCAATAGTGTGAGTGTTCTTATTATGTTTACATTTTTATTTGTAAGCTATGTGTATATGGTACTACCAAATAAAGTGATTGTTTGGCTGTCATTGATTACTATTTTTTCTTCGATTATCTCGGGCTATATCCATTATTTATTTACAAAGCCGATAGAAGTTTCAATTCAGCTTCTCGCTAAACAATCGCAGCAAATTGCCAAAAGAAAATTTGAAGGTTCACTTCCGGAAAAAGGGCCAACAGAAATAAAGGAACTGACAAAACAATTTAATTTTATGAACACTCAGCTAAATAAAGCATTTATTCAAATTAACAAAACGGAAGCCTCCCGCAGAGAATTAGTGGCGAATATTTCTCATGACTTGCGAACGCCTATGTCATCCATCAAGGCGTTCGTATCCGCCATTGAAGATGGAGTTGTGGAGGATGATGCCACCTTCAAACGCTATTTAAAAACGATTTCATTGGAAACGGAAAGAATGGATCAGCTTATTCAACAGCTCTTTCAGCTTTCTCTGCTAGATTCAGGAGGTATTAAGCTAAAAAGAGAAAGAACAAATCTAGATGAACTATTGCTTTCCGTATTACAGCACGAACATATCCATTTAGAAAAGAAGAATATTGAAATGAAAATTGACATACCTAACCAGATTCCAGCCATCTATGTCGATCGACTCTATTTTCAAAAATTATTATTTAATCTATTAGATAATGCTATTCGATTTTCTAATGTAAATGGAACGATTAAGTTACAGGTTAACCTCCTCCCAGAACAAGAGCTTGGCATTTCAATCTGTGATTCCGGAAAAGGAATTTCTAAAGATGATCTTCCTCATATTTTTGAAAGAACATACCGCGTTGAGAAATCACGTAATCTTCAATTTGGAGGAGCAGGACTAGGACTTGCGATTGCAAAAACGATAGCGGAAAGTCATGACGGAACAATCATCGTCACAAGCGAACTAGGAACAGGAAGCACTTTTACGATTATTATCCCCATTCATAAATATAAGGAAGGAGAAAAGGATGAATTATAGATACTTTTTTCAAAGAAATTTACATTTTGGAAAAAGACTTATTCGATTGCATCATTCCAATGCGATTTTATTTCTTGTGTTAAGTGTAACTGGTTTTATCTTGTTTTCTACATCATTTCGATCATTATTTCCGTCAGTCAGGGTATGGATAAGAGATTTTCATATTTGGGTCGGCGTGATCCTTTGTCTGCCATTGCTATTTTATCTTCCTAAAATAAAACAGCATGTAAAGACACTTCAAAAAAAGAAAAATAACCGCCTCAATCTTTACTTTATATTAGTTATCTTAATTTTATTGATCGTCTCCGGTTTCTTGTTAACTTACCATAGACTATTCCCACCGATTGTAAGCTCATGGTCCCTTTTCATCCATGATTTATCCACATGGTTTGGGGTGCCGTATGCCATTTACCACAGCATTACCCGTAGCCAATGGTTTAAGCAGATCGTGAAAACAAAACCGGAAAAGAGATTACTAGAACCTTTCATAATCAATGAACAGAATCCTATTTACAAAAGAAGAACATTTTTAAAGGTGTTAAGCGGCAGCATTATTGCTATTGCTTTTTTACCTTCTATGACAAAATGGCTGCAGGCTTATCTCCCCGGTGCCGGACCGACAGAAGCTTTAACAGATGGAAATCGGCTAACGCCATTACCACAGCCTTCTGCAAATTCTTTCCCACCCATTGGCGGCGGTAAAAAGGGGGATTTTCGGTACTATACGGTCACTGAAATTCCAAAACTAACTAATGAGAATTGGAGTTTCACCCTTGATGGTTTGGTCGAACAGCCAAAACATTATAATTGGAGTGAGTTTTTAAAGCTTCAAAGGAATGTTCAAGTAAGTGATTTCCATTGTGTAACCGGATGGAGTGTATACGATATCACTTGGGAAGGGATTCCATTGAAAAAGCTTCTCCGGGATTCCATTATCAAAAAAGAAGCGAAATACGTTAAATTTTATTCGGCTGATGGGGTTTACACAGATACCTTAACCATAAAACAGGCAATGCAGGATGATATAATGGTCGCTGTTTTATTGGACGGAAAGTTAATTAATCAAAAGAATGGCGGACCTGTTCGATTACTCGTTCCTAAAATGTACGCTTACAAATCTGTTAAATGGTTAAATAGGATAGAACTGATTAAAGATGAACATACAGGATACTGGGAAAAACGAGGTTACTCAAAAGATGCCTGGGTCAATACGTAAGGAAGGAAAAGGATGACGGATCATTTAGTTGTTTTTAATAGCAATATAATAATATAGAAATTAATTCTTCCAAAAATTTCAATACACCAATATAGCTATCCTAATTTATGTGAACATTATGAATAATATGGTAGGATTGTTTTGTGTGGTTATATTGGCGTAAAGGGTTATTTTCCGCTATCCATGCCACATGTTGTTTCACCAATGGTATATAAAAATTAAAATGGCCGAGGTTCCGAGTAATATTAACTTGATTCGAGACTGATGCCGTAAAAATGGAAGGGAGAGAATCAAATGCTACAACGTCCAAATCAAAGTGAGTATCCTGAGCATTATGTTCCTTATGTTCAACTAGTTCCAGAAGGTGACCTGCTACAGACTCTAGAAAAAAATCTAGTTGCGATGGAAAACCTGTTAGAGGGAATTTCTGAAGAGGATGGTCTTTTTCGCTATGCGGCAGATAAATGGAGCCTCAAAGAGGTGCTAGGGCATATAACAGATACGGAAAGAATCATGAGTTACCGCCTTCTCAGGGTTGGCCGGGGTGATAATACGGCTTTAGCGGGATTTAATGAAACCCTCTACGTTGAAGGATCCCAAATCAACAAACTTCCTATCAAAAACATCCTTAATGACTTTGTCGCAACAAGAAGGTCCACCATCACTCTCATTCAAAATATGCCTGAAGAGGCGTGGTCCAATAAAGGAAATGCAAATAACTTCGAAATTACCGCAGGTGCCATCGCCTACATCATCGCAGGACATGAAATGCACCATCGGAAACTTATCAACGAAAAGTACTTGTAGTGCCCGACACCGTTCGTGGACAATATACTATTTTGTCCACGGGGTGAGGACATTCTCAAAATCTCTATTGCGAACAAATGTTCTTTGTTTTATAATCTATTTAGGGGGTAATAATAGGATGTATGCTGTTTTCTTTGACAAGACGAGCGGATGGCTGCCTTTCAGAGATTGGCACATAGTAGGAAAAAATAAAAAATATTTTATGAACCAAGGAGCTGTTTATTTATGTCATTGAAATTGATTCCTTATTTAGTGATGAACGGAAATGCTAGAGAAGCTATCCACTTTTATGAAAAAGCAATGGAAGCCCAAGTCCTCTTTGTTCAATCTTTCGGTGAAATGCCGGAAAATCCTGATTTTCCTTTACCGGAGGAAGCAAAGGAACGTGTGTCACACGCGACTGTAAAAATCGGCGAATCTGAACTTATGCTTTCCGACACATTCCCAGGTCAGCCACACCAAAGTGGAAATCAGGTTACTATTTGTATTTCTACTGACGACGCAGAAAAAGCAAGAAAAATTTATGATACATTAACGGATGGCGGACAAGTGACTATGCCGCTGCAGGAAACTTTCTTTAGTCCTGCTTATGGAAGTGTAACAGACAAGTTTGGTGTAAACTTCCAAATTTTTACTGAAGGTAAACCACATAAATAATTTATTGCAGCTGATGTTTCTCTGATTGGGACTTTAACCCTTATTGGCATACTCGCTTAATTACGTTTATTAGCGTTTTAATCTTGTTTAAATCAGTATTTTGAATCCTTGTATTCTCCCATACTATAACAACATGCGATTATACATACGAAAAAAAGTTATTTAATGGCTCTATATCATTTGATACAGAGCCGTTTTTCTTTCGTTTAATCAAAAAATAGCCCATCCTATGATAACATTACAAATTTCTTTTTCTCACTAAGTAGCGGGGGTCAACCTTCTACAGCCGATAGTTTGAAATAAACCTTAAAAATTCCTTTTGCGTTGAATGATCATATTTCATAATGGCATACGAGTTGGCTTCGGGTAAGGTAATCTTGTGACAATTTACCTCCAGAAGGCTTCCTTCTAATAATTCCCTTCTGACGGTCGAAGTCGGCAAAAAAGAAACCCCCAGACCTTCAATAATAAACCTTTTGGTAATGTGAGTTTGTGATACCTTCATCATTCGGACACTTGGATATTTACTTTTTACGATTCTGCAAAGATTATCCCAATATCCGGGATGATTGTGTGTTAATAGATAATTAGTTGTCAACACCTCTTCTTCATCTAATGGGACTGCTGATTCAGAATCTCTACCATCATGCGGTGCAACCAATATGACTTCATCGTTAGATAACAACTGACAAATCAAATTTGGATTGCTGCTGTTTAAGCAGGAAAGCCCAATATCGACTTCTTCCTGTAAGAGCGACTGTTCAATATGAATAGATTCGATAATTTTTACTGAAACCTCTACTTCCGGATGCTTATTGGTATAACTTTTTAAGACATACGGGAGGATGGTTTCAGCTAATAATGGGGAAATTCCAATAGATAATTGTGTTATATAACCTTGCCTAAAAGAATTTAAGTCCTCAAGACCGCTTTGATAAACCTCAAGCATTCTTTTTGCGTGAGCTAAATATCTTTTCCCCTCTTCGGTCAGTTTTATTTTTTTCCCTTCCCGATGAAACAGCTGGATACCGAGCTCTTTTTCAAGCTGTTTTATATGGACTGTTACGGAAGGCTGGGAAATATATAAAAGTTCAGCTGTTCTCCGAAAATTCCCACATTCTGCAGCTGTTATAAAGGTGTTTAGCCACTGAAATTCCATATTTCTGCCTCCTTATTAAAAAAAGTAATCAATCACTTTAAAAATATTCAATATTCTTAATTATATTTATTCTATAGAATATTACTAAATAATGAAAGGAGCGATTTTCATGATTGAGAAAGGTTTAAAAGGCATTGTCGCGGCGGAAACATTAATCAGTGATATAGATGGGGAAAACGGTCAATTAATTTATCGGGGGTATGAAATCAGAGAAATAACGAAGAGATTTTCTTTTGAGGAAGCAGCCTATCTTCTCTGGTTTGGCCATTTTCCAAATGAGGAACAATTAAATATCCTTAAAGATCAGTTAAAACGGAACCGTGATCTGCCGGAAAATATAATGGCTATTTTAGACCAGCTCCCTTCATGCATGGATTTAATGAGTGTCATTAGGACCGCCATTTCAGCGGAAAGCGGCAATTCCGATTATGACTGGAAACCGACAATCTCACAGGCTATTAGATTAACAGCAATGGTACCTACAATTATCGCCTATCGGAAAAGACAGTTAGAGGGGCAAAAATTTGTTCCTCATCGAAGCGATTTTGACTTTGTTGCAAATTACCTATATACGCTCAATGGAAAAGCACCTTTAGCCGCCCATGTTGAAGCACTTGAAACATATATGATTTTAACCCTTGAACACGGTATGAACGCATCTACCTTCTCAGCAAGAGTTACAGCATCCACCGAGTCAGATTTAGTTTCAGCCGTTACATCAGCGATTGGTACTATGAAAGGCCCACTTCATGGCGGAGCCCCGTCAGGAGTCATTGAGCTGCTGAATGAGATTGCTTTGGTTGGTGATGCTGAAAAAGTGATTCGCGAAAAGTTAACTAGAGGAGAAAAATTAATGGGTTTTGGACATAGAGTCTATAAAAATCACGATCCTAGGGCCATTGCCTTAAAAGCAAAATTATTGGAGCTGGTTGGCGTGGATGAATGGCTTGATCTAGCTATGAATGTAGAAGATATTGTCATTAAAATATTAGCGGAACTTAAGCCCGGCCGCTCACTATACACTAACGTAGAGTATTATGCGGCAGCCATCATGAAAGCAATAAATATGGGACCGGAACTTTTCACACCAACTTTTACAGCCAGCAGAATGGTTGGATGGACTGCACATGTCCTGGAACAGGCCGAAAATAACACCATATTTAGACCTCAAGCAAGATATGTTGGGACATTTTATGGTGCCTGACACCATTCGTGGACATTTCTAGAGATTTGTCCACGCTGAAAAGACAAAGCTCCAATGCTTATAAAATTCACAGGCATTGGAGCTTATTGATTCGCTATTTTACCCCATTTTCTTTCTGGAAGCGGTCGGCTGATATTTTCTCATTGGTCCATATTCGAGGACTTCTTGAAGATAGAGATTCCCGTTTGGACTCGATTTTTTGAGCAGTTCCATCAGGTATGTAATGTCGTCAAGTGCTCTATGTGTTTGGTAATTTGTAATGTTATGAGATTGCAGAAGTGTAAGGAGTTTCGCATTTGCAAAGCCATAGTTTTTCCAAGAAACACTTTTCATTGTGCAATACCATTTCAAATCATTGACCTCCGGATACATGTGATAAAGAAAGCTGCGGTCAAATGAGGCATTGTGAGCAAATACAGAATCGGTTCGATGGAAGTATGTTTTAATTTTTACATCATAAAAACTTTTTCCCCTGACAGATTCATAAGGAATTCCGTGGACTCTAAATGCTCTATCGTAGTTGTTCCGTGCGGAATTTGAAAGAGGCTCTCTTAAAAAGGAATCCTCCTCAAGCACATCGATGATCTCTCCCGTATCGGTTCGATAGGAAAATAATTTTAAAGCGAGTTCGATAACTTCATCCGTTGCCGGTCCAAGACCTGTAGTTTCAACGTCCACTAACAATCCTAATTTTTCTATTTTCCTCAAAGTAATCACCTTTTTATCCATTTGTTATTCCTATTATAGCAGAGGTTAGGCTCCTATCCTATTTCCAAAAAGCCCCTAAGGGAAACAGAAATCCTTAGGGGCTTAAAAAACGATAGAACGCGAAGTTACAAGTTCCAATCAGAGTAAAATTACTAAACTCCCTAGCACTTTAAAGGAATGGGGACTGTTCCCCGTCGCTTCAAAGTGTTAACGTGTTCTTTCTGCCATCCCTTTAAGAAAAGCCTTTATGATGATGTTTAGGCTCTCATCAGCATCCAATGCAAGGTTAAATCCACGATTTTGCTCGAGTGAGGAAAATCCATGTAAGATACTGCGCAAACCTCTAACCGCATGTATAGCATCATCCCCCTCCAAATGATAGGTATGTAACACACGAACGGATAGGTCAACAATTTGTGCCCCGGCTTGCTGTACGTCTTCATCTCCCGGAACCGATGTCAGCAATGCCGCCTCATATATTCCGGGATGATTTCGGGCAAAATTGACATACGCTTTACTTAATGCAATCGCAGCCTCTTCCCCTGAAACACCAATAGCTGACTGAGCTAATTTATCATAAAGCTTCTCAATTCCATAAATCGCCAATTTCTTCTTTAATCCCGGTAATCCATCAAAATGGTTATACAATGAAGGCGGTCGGATATTTAGCCTTTTTGCCAGGTTTGCTAAAGTGACCTCTTGCATCCCATAATGATCCGCCAGCTCCCCCGCTGCTTCAAGAATAGTCGTTAATTCGAGTCCAACTTTTGGTCTGGGTGACATGATAAATACTCCTTATATTAATTTCCGTTCTAAATTGTTTATCGCCTGTTCCATTACTTTTACAGGGTTCTCCACCATTTCCCCATGCCCGACAGCAAGCAATTTCGGTTCATATCCCACCAATTTTTTTGCACTCGCTAAGGCTGTCTTTTTACTCCAGGTACCAAAAGCCGGGAAAGGAAACCATGGTTTCATATCTCCAGCAACAGCAATCCCTCCTCTTGTTTGCAGGGCATCACCGGCAATCAAGGCATGAGTCCGTGTGTCTAAAAACGACATCGAACCTGGTGTATGACCTGGAGATTCGATGGCAGTTAACGATCCGACCTGGTCCCCATCCTTCAATAACACATTGGCTCTTGTTTTAAGTTTCTTAGGAGCGCCGCCTTTTATCGGTGTTTGGTCCTCATTTGCATCAAGAGTTTGGTCACCATTCATAAGTCTGTAATCCCGGTGAGAAATATAAACAGGCACATCTGGATAACTTTCTTTGATGGAATCAAGTGCACCCACATGGTCCACATGGGCATGGGTCAGAACAATTTTTGTAATCGGCTTTCCAATTTTTACAGCTGCCCCCAAAATACCTTTTGCACTATTAGGTAAAGCCGCGTCAATCAAAGTTAATCCATCCTCCTCCTCCACCAAATAGCAATTTACTGGAAAAACTCGGGGCATAAACGTGATTTGATACAGAAAATCATTTTTAATCATTCGCACCGTAATCCATCCTCCTTAACTAATATCGTTAGTTTTATTTTAACTAACAATATTAGTTTTATCAAGTAATTTTTGGAAATAATTCTAAGCTTTTTTTAAAGATTAAATCACCAATCCTTTGCCTTTTATGAATTCGGTGTTATATAATCCTTTATTTTTCCAAATGATACATATGTGATTTTTAATAACTTTTATTAGTTAAGTTGACACTTAATTAAGTGTTTGCTAAATTAACATCATGATTGAAAAAGTTATTCAAGCTATTGCAGAGCCAAGACGCAGAGAAATCCTTTATCTCGTTCGTGGTGGAGAGCTTACCTCCAGCGCGATTGCCTCACATTTTGACATTTCCGCTCCTGCAATTTCTCAGCATCTCAAAGTTCTCGAAGAATCCGGACTCGTCGTAGTCCGGCGATCGGGTACAAAACGGTATTACAGGATTAGAAGGGAAGGTTTTGCAGAAATAAAACAGTACATTGACCGTTTTTGGGATGATAGTTTACTTCTATTGAAAGAAACTGCAGAAGAAGAAGAAAGGAGAAATCATGAATCAGACTGACAATGAAAAAATAACGAAAGAAATTTTTATCGAATGTCGTCCGGAAACATTATTTTCATTCTTTACCGACCCCGACAAAATGGTTCGGTGGATGGGAAGACACGTCCTCCTAGAGCCAAAAATCGGCGGTAAATACCGAATCGATGTCAATGGATCAGATATCGCTATGGGAGAATATCTAGAAATTGTCCCTTATGAAAAAATTGTCATGACTTGGGGCTGGGAGAAATCAAAGGTTGTACCTCCCGGAACGAGCAAGGTGGAATTTCAACTGTCGCCGAAAGAAAACGGTACAAATTTAATCCTTACTCATTATGATTTGCCAGTTGAAGAAATCCCGTCACACCAAAATGGATGGTCTCATTACATGCCACGTATCAAGCAATTTGCAGAAGGCCAAGATCCCGGTGTGGATCCTTGGTCCATCGTAGCTATGCATTAATATATATAAATAATTTTTAGGGAGAGGTAAACTAAATGACAACTTCAAAATTGACAAGCAGTTAACCGGTTCTAAGTAGAAATTTGTTATAGATTGTAAAATTGGAGGAAAATAAAATGTCTGCAACCATTCACCAAGAAGTTGAATTCTCAGCAAGCGCGAATCGTATATATGATGCCCTTACCGATGGGAGGAAGTTTGGTGAGCTTACAGGAGCACCAACAGAGATTAGCCCTGAGGCCGTCGGCACCTTCTCCTGTTTTGGAGGCATGATTTTAGGAAGAAACATTGAATGAGTTCCAAATCGGCGAATCGTCCAAGCGTGGCGAGTTGCTAACTGGCCTGAGGGTGTTTATTCTATCGCTAAATTTGAGCTTAAAGAACAAGGCCCCAAAACACGTTTAGTTTTTGATCATATCGGTTTTCCGGAAGAAGAATGGAAACATCTTGCAGCCGGCTGGCAGAAGAATTATTGGAACCCATTAGAAAAATACTTAGTCTAACACATAAAAAAACACAAAGCGCTTTCCCTCCGGTATCTCCATGGTGTGAGGCGCTTTGTGTTTTTAAGCACATAGGATTATTTTTAATTGTTCAGAAAATGGGGTTAAAAGCTATTATCTTCCTCGCCTTTTTCAAATCCTTCCCTGTTTTCATACCAATTTGTAAGTTGGGTCAGTATGGAATAAACCAAGAAAAAATTCATTGCCCATACATTTATAAAAGGGGTTAATCCTCCAAATTCAATTGTTTGATCCCCTTTTAAATGCATAACAATCATAGACTCCAAAAAAATAAGAATAAAACCTGCAACACCCGCTACAGCCATTTTAATCAAATTCGTTTCCCCTCCCGGACCCTTCAACAGAATATTAATTTTTACTTTATCAACGGTAAAAAGATTGTAATAGCAACAAATTTGTGAACACCCTTAACCTTATTATACGGCTATATTCATTAAACAACATCCATTATTAGTTGTTAAAAAGCCGGAGGAAAAATCCTCCGGCTTTGATCTTGATTAACCTAGTAAGGGAACACCAATGCTTTAATGCAATAATCTAGTGCAGACTGCACAAAGTATTTTACCGTGCTAACACATCAGAGTCTGTACTCAATTATCTAAGCCTGCCTGATGAATCAAAATAATAGTTTTTACCCTGGATTTTAGCTTTGCCGGTGGTCATAGCTCCACTGCTTTGTAAGTAATACCAATTTCCTGCATCCCTTATCCAACCAGTAGCCATTTTACCGCTTTGAATGAAGTAATACCATTTCCCATTTATATTTTCCCACCCAATAGCCCTATCCCCGCTGCCATTTAGAAAATACCATGAGTTCCCTGATTTCAGCCAACCTTTTTGCATTTCGCCCAATTGGTTTAGGAAGTACCGCTTCCCCCCCGATTGAATCCAGCCCTTTTGCATTACACCGTTATCGTTCAGGAAATACCATTTTTTATTATAAAATACCCACCCGCGACTCATCGCACCGTTGTTATCAAAATAGTACCAATCCTGGTTATATTTAAGCCACCCCATAACCATATCGCCATCATTAGTAAAGAAATATCGACCTGTTTTCCAATCTAACCATCCCGTTTTCTTTTCGAAGGTGGTTGGGTCATAATAAACCCTTTTTCCATTTTCAAGCTGCCATTCAGCCGCCATTTGAGAATGGAATGTGTAAGTCCCTGAACCGACACTATAAACTGCATAACTTTTCTCCATTCGAAGAAACTGCACCGGCGCTTGGTTTTCCACCACTATAGAAAGCTTGTCCTTTGCAGGGATATAAACTGTCGCCGTTGTATTCACAGGAATTGAAACATCAAGGGTAAATGTTTTGTCTTCTAGTTTCCAATTGCTTTTAATCAATCCGTACCCCGATTTATATTCCCCTTTAGCATATGTAAGTCCACCGCCGGGTTTCGGGTAGATAATAATGTGTTTAAACCCCGGTTGAGAAGGGTCAGGATTTATTCCTAAAATATTTTGATACAACCAGTTTCCAACAGCGCCAAATGCATAGTGGTTAAAGGAATTCATGGAAGGATCGGAAAACGTGCCATCAGGCATAATCGATCCCCACCATTCCCATGTAGTGGTCGCACCATTTTTAATTTGATAGCCCCAGGATGGATAGGAGTCATTCAATAACAACCGATAGGCAACATCTCTATGACCCGTTTCTGTTAATACAGGCAAAAGCTCCCTTGTTCCCAGAAATCCAGTGGAAAGATGCCAATTACGTTGTTTAATTAATGTTACCAGTCGATCAGCTGCGGCCAGCTTTTTAGGATCAGGCACTAAATCCATAGAGAGTGCCAGGACATAAGCGGTTTGACTATCACCTTTGATGCGTCCATCCGCACCTACATACGCTATATTAAATGCGTTTTTTATATTTCTCTCCAGTTCTTGGTAGCGTTTGGCATCGTCCTGTTTTCCAATAGCTTCAGCCATTTCTGAAAGCAATCCTGTACTATAGGCAAAATAAGCCGTTGCTATCACATCTTTTGGAGTTTCATCACCAACGTTCAACCAATCGCCATAACCAATGGCAGGCCGTAAATATCCATTACTATTTTCTTTTAAATAATTAATCCAAGCAACCATCGCAGCGTAGTTTTCTTCAATTACTTGAATATCACCATATCGCTGCCAAATGGTATATGGAACCGTAATTCCCGCATCCCCCCACCCTGGAGCGCCTCCCTGCCAAATAATATTGGGAGCAACATCCGGAAAAATTCCATTGGTTGATTGCGCATCACGTAAATCGCTTAGCCATTTATCACCAAGAAATTTTGCAACATTCATATTGAAGGTTGCTGTACCGGCAAAAATACTGATGTCTCCCGTCCACCCCATTCTCTCATCGCGTGCAGGCGAATCGGTGGGAATACTAAAAAAATTCCCCTTTTGTCCCCAGATAATATTATGTTGAAGTTGGTTAACCATATTGTGCGATGTTTCAAATTTACCGGTACTTTCCATTGCAGTATGGATAACTCTACCTGTTATCAAACTGATGCTTGGAGCAGTAATAAGCCCGGTTACCTCAACATATCGGAAACCATGATAAGTAAAATGCGGTTCATACACTTCATCTTCAGTACTGCCTTTAAGTATATAAACATCTGTTGCTTTGATTGTTCGAAGATTAGCAGTATATAAGGTTCCATCCGGGTTAAGGACTTCACCGTGTCGAATAGTTATTTTTTGTCCGGGAGTTCCTTTTAATTGGAGCCGGACATTGCCCACCATATTTTGACCAAGATCGAAAATAAAAACGCCGGGCTTTGGTTCGGTTATTTTTACCGGTTTTATCTCTTCCATCATTTGAATAGGAGGCTCTACCTCAGCAACTAATTTCCCTGTCCCCTCATTCGCAGGTTTCACTTTTACCGGATTCCAATTTAATTCCTGAAACTCAGGTTGATTCCAACCCGGCATTTCAAGCCGGGCATCATACGTCTCTCCCATTAGCATATCTTGGGAGATTATCGGTCCATATCCCGATTTCCATGAATTGTCCGTTGCAATGATTTCAGAGGTTCCATCTTCATAGGTAACTTCAAGCTGCATGAAAAGATAAGGCTGACTGCCATAGTATCCTCTAGGAAGATGGGCAATCTGTCCTGAATACCAGCCATCACCTACTATAGCTCCAATTGCATTTTTCCCTTGCTTTAATTGATTTGTCACATCATAGGTTTGGTATTGGATGCGTTTTTTATAATCAGTCCATCCCGGTGAAAACAAATCTTTCCCTACACGGTTACCGTTTATATACGGTTCATATAAACCTAGGGCGGTTGAATATAAACGCGCTTTCTTAATCACCTTTTGAATGGTAAATTCATTTCGTATGTAAGGCGAAGGCGGCGGAGTACTACTTGCAGGTGTCTTTCTCCCATCGGAAATCCATAACGCCTTCCATTCTTTTGCGTTCAGGATGCCCATTTCCCACCAAGCAGCCTCACTCCAATCGGTTGGTTGTCCATTTTTATCCCAAACCCGGACCTTCCAGTAATATCGTGTTTTAGATTGCAAGGTACTTCCGCTATATGGAATATTTACAGAATGATCGGACAAGACCTTTCCAGTGTCCCAAATGTCTGCCTGACCTTGGTTCAATTTTTCTTCGGTTGTGGCTACCTCCACTTGATATGCAGACTGATTTTGGGCCTGTTCGTTGGATTCCATAATCCAACTAAGTCTGGGATGCATGTCATCTATCCCAAGTGGGTTTTTCGAATACTCTGTTGTTAATTCCGTTACCATTAGCCCTTTCTTCAAATTAACTTGTTCTGCCTGGCCACTAATTGGTATCATTCCTTCAAAAAATACGGTAAGCACAAGCAGACATGCCACAAAATTTATCAATTTCTTCATTTCTTTGACCTACCTCTTTGCATAGCAGTCCCTTTGATTTTTCCATTTTACGGTAAGAAAAAAACAAACAAAATTCAACGATGTTTTTTTACATTCTACTTTACTACACTTACGTATTAAAGGCAGTCGGTTCGGTATCGTTTAACTAAGACTCATTAATACAGCTCAAGTTTAACCTATTGCCGGGATTTTTTTGCAAAAAAAGCCAACTATCACTATAGTTATTTCTGTGAGACTACAATAACAAAAAGGAGTGTTGACCATGGAACTTCTATATTTTGTAGGACAGGCTAGACCAAAAAGGGAAAATTTCATTCAAAGTATGACAACGGAAGAACAGGCAATTTTTGCTCAGCATTTTGCCTATTGCGAAAAACTGCATTCAGAGGATAAGCTGCTTTTGTCAGGGGCATGCTCAGATGGGGCCTTTGGAATGGTCATGTATAAAGCTGAAACAGAGGCAGAAGCGCGCAGTATGTTTGAAAATGACCCTCTGGTCCAATCAGGAATAACCGATACAGAATTCCATCCATTTAAAATTGCAAGGCTGCAGCATCCATAAAAAAATACCGCAGTATCGTTTTAAAGCACCGGTAAAAATACACCGGTGCTTTAAAGAATGAAGATAAATTATCTATGTTCATCTTCACAATTTCCACATAACTTCCCCCTAAATTCTCCATAAGATTCATTTATTATAAAAATAACTTAATTAGGAAATAGGTTTGAAAAACTCATTTCTTAAAAACTTCCCATTTATTGATTGGTACAGTTACCAATCTTTTTTTTTGCCTATTTTAGCAGTTTAATGCGGCCAATTAGCAGTTAAACTAACCTCTGGAATATTACCTCGCAAACCCGCTGCCAAACAAACCTATAATTATATGTAAACCTAAATATTTTATAAGTTGACACAATGCCAATCCCCTGTATAAAATTAAAAATGAAAAAATGAAGAATCTACTACTTATAATTGGGAGATGGGTTATGAAGATTTTAGACATTACTTTAATCGCTTTATTTGTTGCTTTTATGGGAGCATTAGGCTTGGTACCGCCCATCATGCTTTCGTTCACACCGGTTCCGATTACCCTCCAAACTTTAGGAGTCCTTCTTGCCGGCGGCGTATTAGGTGCAAGACGCGGGGCATGGTGCATGATCGTATTTCTACTACTTGTTGCAGCTGGAGCACCTCTTTTGTCGGGAGGCCGCGGCGGAATCGGTGTATTTTTTGGACCGAGTACCGGATACTTACTCTCTTATCCAATCACCGCTTTTTGTATTGGGCTCCTTATTTCACGTTTTCGTAAATTACGATTACAAACTATTTTACTCGTAAACCTAACCGTCGGAATCTTCTTAATCTACTTAATTGGGGTTCCTGTGCAGGCCTTTGTTATGCATATTTCATTAGTAAACGCGGTTAAATTAAGCCTAGTCTATATTCCTGGAGATATCCTGAAAGCATCACTCGCTTCTTATCTCGTTTTCAGACTCTTGAAGTCCCCTTCCATTTATCGTACACTACAAAAAAATGCTGAGACACTATAAAATGTGTCTCTTTTTTTTAAAAAAGGAGAATTCACGTGTCCACCATTACTGAAACATATGCAAAACATTCCCCTGAAAAAATTGCCGTTCATACGCTCCATGACAGAATCACGTATCGGACATGGAATGAACAAGTGTGCAGAACAGCCAATTGGCTTGATTCTCTTAAGCTTTCAAAGCATACATTGGGCTTCTTACTTCCAAATGGCATACCATTCCTATTACTGTATACCGGGACTTCGATGGCCGGCTGGACTGCGGTTCCCTTTGATCTTAAGTGGACAGAGGCTGAACTGCAGCAGCGCCTGGCCCTTTCCCTCCCTTCCGTATTCATCACTACAAAAGAGTTTTATCCACATGTAAAACACCTCCATCATACTGTCATTATCTGGGAGGATTGTTTGGAAAAAATAATGCAATGCTCCGCCCTAAGAACAAAGCAGATCGACGGAAATCTGCCATTTTATATGGGCTTTACCTCAGGTACAACAGGTGAGCCGAAAGCGTTTATTCGCTCACATGACTCTTGGGTGGCCAGCTTTGACTGCAATCGTATTGATTTTCATATAACCGAAAATGACCGGGTTCTTATCCCGGGAGCACTTATTCATTCTCATTTTCTCTACGGGGCGATTAGCACCTTGTATATCGGTGGAACCGTTTTTCTGCTCGAAAAATTCTCGGCTTCTCAAACACTAGCATTCATTGAAAAACAACCGATCACTACTATTTACTTTGTCCCAACGATGATTTCGGCCCTTTTAAAACATAATCACACCATCGAAACACCAATCAAAATCCTTTCTTCCGGTGCCAAGTGGGAGGACCATTCAAAGCTACAGATGCAGAAGACGTTTCCTAAAATGACAATGTTCGAGTTTTATGGGGCGAGCGAACTCAGTTTTGTTACCTTTGTATCTGAGCAAAAAAAACCGGGATCTGTTGGAAAGCCATGTCACGACGTAGAAATTCAAATCCGCAAGGCAAACTCAGAACTTTCAGTTCCCTACGAAACGGGGAAAATTTTTGTCAGAAGCAAGATGACGTTTATTGGATACCTAATCGGAGATACGGGCACCCTCCAAACCATTCATGATGAAAATGGCTGGATCACGGTTCACGATATGGGCTACCTTGACGAAGACGGATTCCTCTATATCCAAGGCCGTGAAAAAAACATGATTTTATATGGTGCAATTAATATTTTTCCAGAAGAAATTGAAAAAGTGTTAGATGGGCATCCATGTGTCGAGGAAGTAGCAGTAATCGGTATCAATGACCCATATTGGGGCCAAATCGTGGCGGCTGTTGTTAAAGGCAGTGCTTCCAAACGGGAATTAAAAAGACTGTGCAGGCAACATTTATCATCCTATAAAATTCCCCGTAAATGGTTATTCGTCGACGAAATGCCGCATACAACGAGCGGGAAAATTGCTCGTCCAAAGGTGAGAGAATTATTTGAAAGTGAGGTGAAAAGTCATTAACAGAGCAGTTATCGTAAACGCAAAACGGACTCCAATCGGTAAAAAGAATGGCATGCTTCAAACCCTTCAGCCGCATGAACTTGCGGCACCCGTCCTCTACGAGCTTACTAGCGGCATCGAAGAACTTGTTGATGAGGTAATTTTAGGTAATGTCACAGGACCTGGTGGAAACGTCGCAAGGGTTTCGGCCCTTCAAGCCGGGCTCCCCTTTTCAGTAACCGGATTAACGGTTGATCGTCAGTGCAGTGCAGGTCTCGAAGCCATTCGGATGGCCTGTTATTTGATTCAAGGCGGAGCCGGTCAGTGCTACATTGCCGGCGGGGTCGAAAGTACGAGCACCTCCCTATTTGAAAAAAGAGCGCGATTCTCTCCTGACAGCATTGGAGATCCGGATATGGGAACAGCCGCCGAGTATGTCGCACGGAAATACGGAATCACAAAGGACAAGCAGGATCAATTTGCTTTACTAAGTTATGAACGCAGCCGGGCAGCTTTTAAAAAAGGACTTTATCAGGAAGAAATTGTTCCGATTGTGCAAATCGACCAAGATGAAGAACTTCTTAAGGAGCGAAATATGCCTGCCCTTCTAAAACGGGCAAAGCCCATTTTTATTAAAGAAAATGGCTCTGTCACGGCAGCAAACAGCTGTGGGATTCATGACGGGGCCGCGGCAGTCTTGGTGATGGAAGAGGAAAAAGCCAATAGACATGGCTTTCAGCCTATTCTTCGCTTTGTCGACAGCGAGACGGCAGGCGTGCACCCTCATTATCCGGGAATCGCCCCCGTCCCCGCCATCCGGACTCTATTAAATAGAAACAAGCTGACAGTTGAGGATATTGATTTGTTCGAAATCAATGAAGCATTTGCCTCGAAAATAGCTGCCTGCTCACAGGAACTCTCTATCCCATATGAAAAATTGAATGTGTCAGGAGGCGCCTTAACCATCGGCCATCCATACGGGGCGTCTGGTGCCATCTTGGTGACAAGGCTTTTTTATGAAGTACAACGGAGAAAAAGGGCTAAATACGTACTTGCCGCGATTGGTAGCGGCGGTGGAATTGGGGTTGCATTGTTATTTGAAGTTCTCAAGTGAAGTGATGTGGTCTTTAACGATAAGTTGTAGTAGTAAATCATTTCTATGTTGTTTAAAAAAAGGATAGATAAAGCATTATTGAATGCTTTTATCTATCCTTTTTGAAGCAATTACAGTTATCTCTAATATTCAGGTAACATGCTTTGTAATTTGTAAGCTTCTAATTCCCAAATTTTATTTTTAATACGTTCTAAGCATATTTGTACATTTATCTCTTTATTATAATTTGCAGGATCATCACAAGTACTTGATTCGGTAATAATAAAACCATTCTGGAGCTGAACAGCGACCACTGTGCATTTACCAAACAGTTCGATGATTTCCATTTGTGATTTATCTAAAATCGTATCTATATCCGTTTGTGTTATCTTCTGATTCATCACTTGGCCCTTTACTTTTTCAACGGCTGCAGCTGTGTATCCTGATGGCTCAAATGCCATGTCAAAGGCTAGTTGTGTTGTTTCGATGATTTCATTGTTTGCTAAACTTCTTACCTTTACCGTCCCATTTGGTGTATACTCCAACAATTCCACTTTATTACCGGGTGTTCCTTTTACTTGGTATAACCTCATCTTCCACTCCCCCATTAAATATTCTTTTATTAAAGAAACCCAACACTTAAATAGTTTATTCATTAAATATTTATGCTATGAAACTTATACAAAATATGAAGGCCCATAACATAAAAAGACGGGGCTCAATGGAGCCCCGCCTAATTATTTTTTACTTACTATTTATTTCTATTTTAAATCGAATAGTCCTCCGGTATAAAAACCCGCAGCTGTTTTGGTTTCACAAACACTTCCTCACCGGTTTTCAAGTGTAAAGTGCGAAAGCGTTCCTTCGTTAACTCCGCTTCTAAAAATTCTCCGGTATCTTTTCGGATCAATTCAAGCTGGACGGCTGCTCCGACTAAATGAATATGACTAATTTCAGCTGAAACTGCATCCTTGCCGGATTCTCGCTCGATACTAATATCATGCGGCCGAACATAACCAATTGCTTCTTTATTTTCCGCTCCCGCGAACTCAGGTGCATCGACTTCAAAATTGCCATGCTTTAATTTCCCATTGTGCAAACGGCCTTTAAATAAATTGACATTCCCTAAAAAGTGATAAACAAACGGACTTTTTGGAAATTCATAGACTTCTTCAGGGGTTCCGATTTGTTCAATTCTCCCTTCATTCATGACGACAATCCGATCAGCAACATCAAGCGCTTCTTCCTGGTCATGCGTAACAAAAATGCTGGTAATTTGGTAATCATCATGAAGCTTCCGTAACCATCTGCGAAGATCTTTACGGACCTTTGCGTCCAGGGCACCAAACGGTTCATCTAATAACAGAACCTTTGGCTCAACCGCCAATGCTCTCGCAAGCGCGACACGCTGCCGCTGTCCTCCTGACAAATGGTTCGGATAACGATGGGCAAAAGCCTCCAGCTTTACTAGCTTAAGCAGTTCATTAACTTTCTCTTCAATCTCCTGTTTGGAAGGGCGCATTTTTCTAGGACGCACTTTTAATCCATAGGCGATATTTTCAAACACCGTCATATGGCGAAACAAGGCATAATGCTGAAACACAAAGCCGACTTTACGTTCCTTTGGACGAATGTGGGTCATGTCTTCCTCACCAAACAAAATGGCTCCCTGATTAGACGCCTCCAATCCGGCAATAATCCTTAGAAGCGAGGTTTTTCCTGACCCGGATGGTCCAAGAAGCGCAATAAGTTCACCGGTTTGAATATCAATATTAATATTATCAAGTGCTTTAAACGCACCGAACGATTTTGAGATATTTTGTATTTGAATGCTCATCTTAGGAATCCCCTTTTAATGACTTTTTCGCTTTCCGTTCAACTAAATTTTTCACAATTAACGTGATAATAGCAAACATTGACATTAACGAAGCAACTGCAAACGCTGCGGAAAATTGATATTCATTGTATAAAATTTCAATATGAAGCGGCATTGTATTTGTCATCCCGCGAATATGACCTGATACCACCGACACGGCACCAAATTCACCAATCGCACGGGCACTGCACAATATGATTCCATATAATAAGCCCCATTTAATATTTGGCAGAGTCACCAATAAAAACGTCTTCCACCCGCTTGCACCTAACGTCAATGACGCTTCCTCATCGGCAGTTCCTTGTGTCTGCATCAACGGAATTAACTCCCGGGCGACAAAAGGCAATGTCACCAAAAGCGTCGCGAGGACAATCCCCGGCACTGCAAAGATGATTTTTAGATTATGATTCATCAGCCATTGTCCAAACAAGCCGTGGGCACTGAATAGTAAAACAAAAACCAACCCCGCAATCACAGGAGAGATTGCAAATGGGATGTCAATAATCGTAATCAAGAGACTTTTTCCCTTAAATTGAAATTTCGTGACTGCCCAAGCAGCGGCAATTCCAAATAGCGCATTCAGCGGAACCGTAATCAGTACAATTAGAAAGGTTAACTTTATCGCTGATAAAGCATCAGGATTGCTGATGGCGGAAAGAAATATAGCACCGCCCTTTTCAAATGCATTGATAAAAATTGCCAGAAGAGGCAGTACCAAAAACAAACATAAAAATCCTAATGCCACCGTAATCAGTACCCATCTTACTATTCGTGGTTCAGAAGCTTTGTTTGCGTTCTGAAGGGGGGTACTTGAATATTGCAACGATACACTTCCAGCCATATATACACCTCTATGTTTAAATAAATTTTTTGTTAGTCCACCATTGTAATATATTAATAATTAGTAGAAGAATAAAAGAAAATATAAGCATAACTGCTGCAATGGCCGTAGCCCCTTCGTAATCATATTGTTCCAGCTTTGTCATGATTAATAGCGGGGTTATTTCTGTATGCATCGGCATATTCCCTGCAATAAACACCACCGAACCATACTCCCCAAGGGCCCGGGCAAATGCAAGGGCAAATCCCGTAAGAGCAGCGGGAAACAATTCCGGAAAAATAACTTTTACAAACGTCTGAAGCCAGTTAGCTCCTAAACTTGCAGATGCTTCTTCTATTTCTTGATCCAGGCTTTGCAAAACAGGCTGCACCGTGCGTACCACAAAGGGTAATCCGATAAACGTTAAAGCAATCGTTATCCCAAGAGGTGTATAAGCCACTTTAAAGCTGAGGAACTTGCCAATCCAGCCATTTTGCGTATACAACGTCGTTAACGCAATCCCCGCAATTGCCGTTGGTAAAGCAAATGGTAAATCTACAAGTCCATCGATTATTCCCCCTCCCTGAAACCGATAGCGAATCAATACCCATGCGATTAAAACGCCAAAAATAATATTAATAAACGCGGCTGCAAAGGAAGCGCCGAAACTTAGCCGATAGGAGGCAACCACTCTTGGGTCTGAAATGGTTTCCCAAATTTTTGACCATTCAACGGTGAAGGAATTAATAAATATCATCGATAATGGTAGGATAACTAGAATGCTAATATAAAACATCGTAAACCCAAGAGATATTCCAAATCCGGGGAGGACACTATTTTTCTTTATACGTAGAATTCGAGCCATGGAGTTGACTCCTTTCGTAAGGGGATCTACCTCTCAGATTTGGTCCCCTGTTAATTTTTACTTTGGTTGATAGATTTGATCAAACGTACCGCCATCATTAAAGTGCTTTTCCTGTGCTTTTTTCCAGCCGCCGAAGTAGTCATCAATCGTCACTAAATTCATTTTTGGAAATTGCTCTTGATACTTCGCCAGAATCGTTTGATTTCGCGGGCGGTAATAATTTTTTGCGATAATGTCCTGCCCTTCATCTGAGTAAAGATAATTCAGATAAGCTTCTGCTACCTTTCTGGTACCTTTTTTATATACATTTTTATCAACTACGGCTACAGGAGGTTCCGCCAGAATACTAAGGGAAGGAATCACAATTTCAAATTTGTCCTTTCCTAATTCATTGAGCGTTAAGTAGGCTTCGTTCTCCCAAGCAATTAAGACATCTCCAATTCCCCTTTCAACAAAGGTGGTCGTTGCACCACGTGCTCCGGAATCCAATACCGCGACATTTTTATATAATTGACTCATAAATGACTTAATTTCTTTCTCATTGCCTTTATATTTTTCTTGCGCATAAGCCCAAGCCGCCAAGTAATTCCATCTTGCTCCACCTGAGGTTTTAGGGTTTGGAGTGATAACGGAAACGCCTTTTTGGGTTAAATCATCCCAATCCTTAATGCCCTTTGGATTCCCTTTTCTGACTAGAAACACAATTGTTGAAGTATACGGTGTTGAATTATCCTTTAGTTTTTTTTGCCAATCGTTCGAGAGCAGCCCCCCTTTATTAGCGATCTCATCGATATCATGGGCCAATGCTAATGTAACAACATCGGCTTCGAGTCCATCAATTACCGCACGTCCTTGACTTCCCGAACCGCCATGCGACTGTTTAACCGTAACAGGTTGGCCTGTTTTACCTTCCCAATATTTAGAAAATGCCTTATTAAACTGTGAATAGAGCTCCCGGGTTGGGTCGTATGATACATTCAATAATTCAACCGGGGTTTTCTTTTCTGTGGTTTTTTGGCTTATTGTCCCGCTGCTTTCACTGCTTGACTTATTACTGCTGCATGCTGCGAGAAAAATGGTCAATACGATTAGAACCAGTGCAAATTTGAATGAATTTTTTTGATTTTTCAACATTTGATTTCCCCCTTTTTTTATATACAAAAAGGCTGCATACTTTTTTTGTAAATGTAAAGGAGGCTTGTTTTGTTTCGACTTATGCGCCAGTATAAAGCACTTGAAAGTCCAATTAACAAGCATCCTTAACACAATCAAAAAAAATAAGCAGCCTTCAGTAGACTGATCGGCTAATTTAAGATAAGTAATGATAATGAATTTTGTGAGTGTTGACACCTATATATATTTCTATTTAATTTTTTGAAAGAGGCTTTTTAACCCCAAATCGGGTTTTCTCTGTCTTATCTATTTGAGTGATAGTGCCCTCATGAACTGTAATATTGACAGAACCATACTCCATATTCTTCAAAGTTGATAAGATAAAATTTATCTTCGCTTGATCAACTACCGCCATTTTATCCTCTCCTAACTTTTCAATCTCTTAATATCTTATAAGATTACTAGGTTTTTATGAAAAAAAAATCTTATGAATTTTTTTAAACAAGTAACAGTGCGTTTTTAAAACAACAATACGGACTGTACTTACTAAGAGGATGGATCATACTGCTCAGGCTCCTTTCTACTAAAAAAAGGCTTATACTCATGTTTGTGAGTATAAGCCTTTGGTTATCCAATCAGCTTAATATAAAATGTTTTAACAGGCTTCCGCTTCGTAATTGGAAATCCTTTAAATTATTTACATTTTATTCTGACTTTTCCTACGTGTCAAGTAGGCTTTTTAAACTTTTTCGCTATTTTCCAATACTCTAGGAGCTCGCTTAAAAAGCGGTACGAGGGCCAGAACACCGATAAATAATAACAGTGCCGAGGTTTCATACATGGCAAGAAGCGAAAAGGTTTGTTTCAGCCAGCCGCTGGCACTCATGCTGATAACCATCGTCCCCATAAATAACGGGTTTAAAATACCGTTTACCCTGCCAATAAAGGCTTCTTCTGTGTTTTGCAAAATCATCGTATTGATGCCGATGTGAATGCAAGGCATAAACAAGCCGCTGATAAATTGTGCTATTAAGGTGAGCCACAATTGATCAGACAGCCCAACTACAACTAATCCGACAGCATTGACAGTCATACCGACAGCTAACAGGATTTGAGGAGGAGTTTTTTTCGCCAGTCCCATCGTAAGGCCGCCGCCCAAAATCATCCCGATTCCAAAAGCAGCCATCAACCACTGCAGCTGCTCTTTCGGCAACTCTAATCGCTCGGTAATAATGAAAACCCCAAGCGGCTGCGTCAATCCCAATGCCAAACCTGCTGCCGCAAAACAGCCTCCAAGCAATGTCAGCGCCCTGCTGTTCCAAACATAGCTGAAACCTGCCTTCATTTCCTGCATCAGGGTTGATTTCACCTGACTTTCTTCAATTTCCCGGTCAGGAGGCAGCATAAATAGAATACCGGCAGAAAGCATAAAGGCAATTCCCATGATGGCAATGGCTGCACTAATGCCATAGTGCTGATAAACAAAGGTTCCGATAATTGGACCAAGAATCATAAATACAGCAAATATGGTTTGATACATCGACATACCGAGCTGAATCAGTTCTTCCTTTACATGAAGCTTGAACAATTTCATGCCGGATGGCTGTGAAAACTGCGAAAGAATGGACGAAACAAGTGTCGCGAAGAATATAACCTTCCAGCTTCCAAACAAAAGCGTGATCAATACGACAAAAATCGAAACTCCACTAAGGAAATCACACCAAATCATTGTTCGTTTCGGGCGCCACCTGTCCGCAAATGTCCCACCGATAAATGAGAATAGAAAAATCGGCGCAAATTCGGCAACAGAAATAAGCGACACCGCCACAGGATTTGCATGCGTTTGTTCAATCACGTACAACAGGATCGAGTAATTGCGCACCCAAATGCCAATTTGAAGAAAAAACGCTGACAGTAAAATGGTGCGGATCACTGGATTTTGGAACAATGCCCCCATGTTAATCTCTGAATTTGTGTTCGTCATAAAAAAACCTCCTTATCCATCATTCCGGACAGGAGGCAGACAAAAGAATCACAAAAAGGCGAAATGCACCAAATTTTCTGTAAATTCTTTTATATTAAAAAAGCCCGCACTAAACCTATCCAGAAATATGTTCGTTTTTAATACGAATTTTTTTCTAAAAAATAGGATTAGTAGATCATCGGCTTAATGGTCACCCTTTCAAATCATCGTCCTTTTATCTTAATTCATTCGATTTTAAGTTTCAAGAGGTAATTTGTTATTTAATGGAATTTTTTCATTAGAACTGGGATTTCTTTCTTATTGATTGAACAAAACTTCTAAACCTTACTTATAATTTTTATAATATCCTGGTCAAAGCTTTCAACACCTTTTGTAAAAGTAAGTTTTGTCCTTAAACGGTACGATATTTTTTCCGAGGAAACGGGGACCGAACCGGGCAGCTGAAAAGTAAATTCAATTTTATTTGATTCCTCAGGATCAATACGGGTTGTTAACAAAATAGTAGTAGTGTCAATTACTTCTTCTTTTTTCTTGACTTTGTCGATTAAGACCAGCTCACATTCAATTTGTTTGATTTGCTGTTCAATTGTTCCTCCTTTAATTAAAAAATAACCTTGAACAGAATCACCTTGCCTATATGTTACCTTTTGAAGGACGAGATCAATCTGTGCTGATCCAATTCCTAAAAGAGACAAATACTTCCTCAATATCATTCTGTTACCCCCTAGTTAACTTTTACTGCTGATTTAACATTTATATGGCTTAACATTTTTTTCATCCCTTTACTTTTTGAATTTTTTTAGCTGAAGGAAAAAAGAAACGGCTATCTTCCTGACAACCGTTTCTTATGATGCTATTTATTTAATACCGTTTAGACCGTCCACAGGTAAACGATGTTTTTATTTTCATGAATTGATACATTAAAGTTGCATTCCTGCCTTTTTGTGTTTGGGGATTCATTTTCCTGCGAAGGCATCCCATAAATTCGTAATCACAGCGGCATGATGCAATCCCTTTACTAAGGCATAGATCATGCCGCTGGCAACAGGCATCAACATCATTAATTGGAGCACCCGGTCCGCTGCATCCCGGACCGCACCATCGATATCCCGGAAAAATACAGAGAGGTATCGTTTTTCTTCTTCGCATTGCCAACACATCTCCTAAAAGTTTTATTCCTATATAAATATGAGTGATTTAGGAAAGTGAATTGGCTAAACCCCATGCTTGTACACTTTTATTTTAAAAAAGGCCCTAGGAATGGGTTCGGCAAATTTGTCGAGTTTTGTTGAAAAGTTAATTTCCAGAGATTTGGTAATTTTAGTATAGGGTCCTTCATTCGGGGTAATTTAAACTAAAAAGGAAATATCTATGATAGGACTAATAGCTGCGATAATCGTATATAACTTTATTGCCTTTAAGACTAACAAAAAACTGACAGCGAACCAAATTGTTCATATTTGGACATTTACAATTGCTTTCCAGTCACTTTTTGATTTGTTTGTAGAATTCAAATACCACGGATATTGGTATTTTGCCAAAGGAGTGGAATGGACAGGAGTGCTTCCGCATATTTTTTTGGTACCGGCTGCTAATATAATATTTTTAAATTGGTATCCTCATAAAAACACTGTCATTAAAAAAATGTTTTTTGTTGCTCTTTTTGTTATTGTTATTTTAATTTACGAAATAGTAACCTTACTTCCTGAGCCATGGGGTTACTTCCATTACGGCTGGTGGAAGATTTGGCATGCAGTAATTCTTAACCCGATTCTCTTGCTTATTTTGTTAGGATATTATAAATGGATTTGTAAACTCGAAAAAAAAGCTGTTTGCTAGTTGGCCATTTGCACCGGGCTCAATTAAGCAAAATGAGCTTGCAAATTTTAATTAATAGGCTCTATTAAATTTGCCTGTTAATTTCCGCTCCAGGCATTCGCTTTCCGCGGGCGGCCAGGGAGCCTCCTCGGCGCATGACGCGCCTGCGGGGTCTCCCTTGACCCGCTTTTCCCGCTGGAGTCTCGCGCCTTCCGCTCCAATCAACATAGTGAGCAAAATCAACAATGAGCTTTAACATAGCCAATTAATAAAAAAAATCGTAGAATTGTCCTACGATTTTTACATTATCGAAAAATTTCTTGTAATGTCTTATTCTCATCCAAAAATTGCAGCGCTTTCTTCCGATACACCTCATTATGCAAATAGGTGTATCGGTTCGGTTTAACTGTTGGAGCCAGTTCAATGGCTTGACGGTATTCTTCTTTATTTAAACTCAGCCCTTTCACATAATCAAAAAAGCCCGTTCTCGTAAAAATTTTTGTCATTCGTTCAGCACGATGCTGTTGAATATTTGCGATTATATAGGTAGCGATACCGACTTGAATTCCGTGCATTTGGGGGTGCTTTGAAATTTTATCAAGCGCATGGGAAATCAGGTGCTCTGAACCGCTTATAGGTGAACTATTCCCGCTAATGACAGTTGAAATACCGCCAAGCGTAAGCGAACTGATGAGTTCTTTTAGGAAAATAGGGTCTTTTATGTTGGTCATAGGCGTCCGAATAAAACTATTAACTGCTTTTTTACTGAGCATATAGGCGAAATGATTCACACGAGCGACCTCATGCTTTTCCTCGAACTCCCAATCATAAAGGGCCGTGATGTTGGACATCAAATCACCAATCCCCGCCAAAATAAATCGGTCAGGAACATGTCGGATGATTTCGAGGTCGGCAATAATCCCATATGGCACCCTCGCAGGAACAGTTGTTTTCTTTTTGTTCACAATAAGGGAGCAATTGCTACTGGCAAAACCATCATTGGAGGCAGAAGTCGGTATGCTAAGGAAGGGGCTTCTTCGTGAAAAGGCAATATATTTTCCGTAATCAATTACCATCCCGCCGCCCATGCTAATGACAACATCATATCGCTCCATCTCAAAAGCCTTTTTAATCAACTCCTGAATGTCCATATTCGAAGGCATTAGGAGAGCTGTTATTTTGGTTAAGGTAATCGAATTAAGTATATCTTGTTTATACGTTTGAAACGTAAAATCATCAAACAAGAATACGGCATTCATGAAGCCGTGTTGTTTCAATATCTTATCCAGATTAAAAACTGTGCCTTCACCAATCTCTAAAATCGCAGGTATCGGAACACTCGTTACAGCAGTCGTCACGAAGGCATTACCCCTTTTTCAACCAAATAATTTTCAACCTCTTTAAAATCATTCACTGCAATAAAAGGCTGCTTTTGTTCACGCAGCAGATCTTGTAAACCGTTTTTAGCAAAGGTAACATCGGCAACTTTTGCAGGGTGCGAGTCCGGTTCACTATCACCGATAAAATAAACAGTTTCATACTCTTCCTTCAATTTCTGAATCACCTTGGATTTGTCGATTCCATATCGCTCGGAATAATGCCACTGATTTTTGTCAATGTTCATATGGACGTTTTTTTCACGGTAGTAGCCTTCGTTTGAAAAAACCTTTACATTTTCAACACCGTATTTTTTCAAAATATGATAAATATAATAGTCTGTTCCGGCACTTAAGATATAAAAATCCGCACCATTCTTTTGTACCTTCTTAATAAAATCGGTCACATACTCATCTATTGGGATGGATAACGTATCCTCAATAATTTTTTCTTCCTCTTGATTGATGGATTTAAAAACAGTGCCTAGGAAATCTATATCCATCATCTCCCCTGCTTTCCATTTTTTAAAAAGCTCACGGCCTTCCGGGAAGTATTTGTCCATCATGATGATATAGAAATCCTGTTTCGAAATAGTACCGTCAAAATCAGAAACAAACGCCCACTTTTTCACTTATTAACCCTCCATGGCATTAGTTTTTTATTATATATATTGCCCAGATTACCACAAGCTGTTTCAGAAATGAATGTTAGAAGGATTAACCAACATATTTTTCCGTAGAAAATACAAACTAAAAACTGTTGTTCATTCAACAAAGGGAGATGGTTTATTTTGAAATGGCAAATGAGGATTTTATCGATGATCCAAAAAAGAGAAGATAAAAAAATAGCCCTTGCAGTTGATACCTCTACGGTCGAAGTTCGTTCCATACTCATTAATAACATTGTGAAATTATTTGAAACGGTTAAACCCGATACCATTCTCGTTCAGGCAGACTTTAAAATACGCAGCATTACCCCTGTGAAATCCGATACCATCAAATATTATACACACGGAAAATCTTCCTATACCGATGTACTTGAATGGGCCAAAAATGAACAGATTGATACACTATTTTATATTACGGATGTAACGGGTTATATTTATGAAGAAATAAAACATGTAGACTTTGAACTTTACTGGTTAGTTCCTGATGAATATCTGCCTAAAGTACCATTTGGGAAGGCGATAAAGGTTGCGTAACAGTGGTTAGCGGGAGTATCGCTATAATTTTTTAATCGAAAAAGGTACCTGTCCCTAAACATCCCGGGACAGGCACCTCACTTGCAGCTTTCATAACATTATGTTTTCTAAACGCGCGGTTCTTTACGTGCGACTCCTGTTTGTTGTGCCGCTTTGACAACTGCTGCTTGTACACGCTTTACCACCTTGTCATTGAACACACTCGGGATAATATACGATTCATTCAGCTCCTCGTCCGTTACAACGGAAGCAATCGCTTGAGCTGCAGCTACTTTCATTTCCTCATTAATTTCACTTGCACGGCAATCCAGAGCACCGCGGAAAATTCCCGGAAAACAAAGTACATTATTGATTTGATTTGGAAAATCGGACCGGCCGGTTGCCAACACCCTCACGTACGGCTCAGCAAGTTCAGGATCAATTTCCGGCTGAGGGTTGGCCATGGCAAACACGATCGGATCCTTTGCCATACTCTTTACATCCTCGACTGTTAAAATTCCGGGAGCGGAGACACCGATAAATACGTCTGCCCCGGCAATCACCTCTGAAAGTGTTCCTTTTAGATTATCCGGATTGGTCATCTTTGCATAGGCATTCCAATGAGGATTTTCATAGTGAACATCACGGTGAATAGCACCCTGTCTGTCCACCCCAATAATATTGCGAACACCTGCGGATAGAAGGATTTTTGTACAGGCAATTCCTGCTGCACCTATTCCCGTGAACACTACCTTGATATCTTCAATCCTTTTCCCGGTGATTCTTAAGGCATTTAAAAGTCCTGCAAGAAGAACCACTGCTGTTCCATGCTGATCATCATGGAACACAGGGATATCAAGCTCTTGCCTCAGTCTTTCTTCAATTTCAAAGCATCTAGGTGCTGAAATATCTTCTAGGTTGATTCCCCCAAATGCCGGTGCAATCGCTTTCACAGTACGTATAATTTCTTCTGTATCCTCCGTGTCCAAACAGATTGGGAAGGAATCGACATTTGCGAGCTGTTTAAAGAGCATGGCCTTTCCTTCCATCACAGGCATCGCAGCGGACGGTCCAATATTACCAAGTCCGAGGACTGCCGTTCCATCCGAGATAACAGCAACGGTATTCCGTTTAATTGTCAATGAATACGCTTTTTCCGGCTCTTCTGCAATCGCGGTACATACATTCGCTACACCCGGAGTATATACCCTGGCCAAATCCTCCCGGTTCTTAATCCTGGTTTTTAGCGCTGTTTCAATTTTTCCACCGATATGCATAAGGAAGGTACGGTCGGAAATTTGCAATACCTTGACACCTTTCAGCTTTGGAAGCAACTCACCAATGAGCTCCCTTTGCTTTATTCCATGAACATTTACCGTGATATCGCGAACCGATTGGGTTTTACTTGAGGAAATAACGTCAACTCCGATAATATCTCCACCTGCAGCACTAATACAGCTGGCAATTTCGCCAAACGAAAAAACCTCAACATCTAATTGTAAGCGCATAATAATATGTGTGCTTGTACCTGTTCCTATTGACAAGTTAATCTCCTCCTGCAGTTTAAAAAATTTCTAACTTTACTCTTTGATTGGATAGGGAATCGTAAATATAAATCTTGTTCCTTCTCCGGCTTTCGTTTGAAGCTCCATGTTACCATGCAGTTTTTCCAAGCTTCGATTGACTAGAAATAAACCGATTCCACGATTGGTTCCTTTGGTAGAAAATCCTTTTGTAAATACTTTGTCTACGATTTCATCCTTTATTCCGGGACCATTATCAGCTACCTCTAATAAAAGTTCAAAATCATCGTATTCGAAATGAACCGAAAGCTTTTTGTTCTCCTGCTCTGTAAGAGCCTCTAAAGCGTTATCCACCAAATTTCCTAAAATCGTGATTAATTCGTGAGTCACTTCAGGCATTTTTGGTTCGGGAAGTACACCTTCTCCCGTGAAGGATAGTTCAGCACCGAATTCTCTTGCATAGCTCATTTTTCCGAGAATGAATCCGGCTAAAACCGGGTCCTTTAGTTTACTTACGATATACCCGACCTCATTTTGAAGATGGTCTGAGATCCGGTTAATGTATTCGGCTAGCTTTTCATAACGCTGTAAATGAACCAGTCCTAGAACAACGTGAAGCTTATTCATGAACTCATGGGATTGTGCCCTTAAAGCTTCCGCATAGAGCTTCACACCAGTAAGCTCTTCCGCTAACAGGTTCATTTCAGTTTTATCACGAAACGTGGTAATCGCTCCAACAATTTGACTTCCCACACTGATTGGCAGGTGATTTGCCAGTAAGGTAATGCCTGATAAATCAATCTCTTCGTTTATTCCGGGGCTGCCTGTTTTCAGCACGTTTTTTAAATGAAGTTGCGGTATGTATTCCTCCACTAAGTGCCCAACCGGATTGTCCTTGATCCCTGCTTCTTCGAATAGCCGCAGTGCTTCATTATTTATTAATGTGATGCGTGCGTCCTGATCGACCGCCAGAATTCCTTCCTTTGTCGACTGCAGCATAGCGCTTCGCTCTTCAAGTAGTTTTCCGATCTCAAAGGGCTCAAGTCCAAACATACTTCTTTTTATTTTACGCGCTAAAATAATAGCCCCGATCACCCCTATTAATACTCCGAAAATAACGGCTAAATAGATAACTTTTTTGCTGTTCCTTACGTCCTGCATTACCTTATCCAAGGATATACCAACTGCAACAGCGCCAATTTGTTTTCCATTCGCTAAACGGACTGGTGTAAAGGCCCGCAAAGAGTATCCTAACGTACCTTTCGCCGTGGAGATATGTTCATGGCCATGGAGCACAGGACCCTCATCGCCACCAACAAACCTTTGGCCAATCTGATTCGTATTAGGATGTGATTTTCGAATCCCCTTCATATTCATGACCACGATGAATTCGACATTCGTTATTTTTGTCATTTCATTGGCATACTTTTGAATGTCCAGCTCGCTTCGCTTGCCGCTCAGGGCTTCCACGATAATGGAAGAATGGGCGGCCATCCTGGCAATATTTAATGCTTTTTCTTCCTGATTTTTTTGTGTAGTATTCCCAACTTCTTCACTGATTAGCAGGTCCGTCACAAATAATGCCAAGGCCACAACGCTGCAAACCAGTAAGGTAATGGTCGTTTGAAGACTAAGCAGAGGCTTTTTCCTTCGCACAGGTATCCCCTCTTTCACGGTGTTTTTTTGGGTCGACTTATAACCTGTACTTATTGATTGGCCTGCCAACGGAGCCATACTGAACTTCCATTACGATATCGCCCTTTTTCTCCAAATACTCTAAATAACGGCGGACCGTTACCCTTGCTAACCCTGTGCCTGAGGCAACATCTTCAGAGGAAAGCGGTGCCACTTGTCCTTCTAAAAATTGCAGGATTTGCTGCAAGGTTCGATCGTTCAACCCTTTTGGCAGAAGCTCTTCAAATAATACTTCGGATTGATATGGCTGGATTCTTTTGATGGCATCCAAATCCGCCTGATCAAATGGCCTATTTTCCTTAAATTTTCTAAATGTAAGGCGGTACTGTTCCAGTGCTGTTTGAAAACGATCAAATTGGAAAGGTTTGACGATATAATCCACAACACCTGCCCGAAAAATCTCCTGGATATGCTGCGGATCCCGATTGGCGGTTAGAAGAATGACATCCATTGGATAGTTATGTGTACGAATGTCCTGTAATAGAGAAAGTCCATTCGTGTCCGGCAAAAAATAATCTAGCAGAACGAGATCAGGACGTAATTCTTTAATTAACGAGATTGCTTCTTTGCCATTGAATGCCTTTCCTGCTAACTCAAAGCCCGACAGCTTGGAAACAAATTCAGCGTTAATCTCCATTACCATCGGATCATCCTCGACAATCATTACGCGGATTGGCTGCATGAATGCTCTCCTTTAAAACTTTTTCTTTCATTATAGACAACTTATTTTCCTATAAGCAAAGAAACAGCCACGGAATCCGTGGCTAAATCTTTTTATACTCAATTCTTGTAAACGATAGTTAAGCAGTCTTCTCAACGGATTGGTCAATTAACATATTCTCATCGAACTCATTTTCCATTTTGGATACTACAACTGTTGCTACACCATTGCCAATTAGGTTGGTCAGGGCACGGGCAGTAGACATGAAACGGTCAACGCCTAGTAGCAAGGCTATTCCTTCCACCGGAACACTTGGGAACGCAGCCAAAGTCGCGGCCAAGGTGACAAAGCCGGAACCTGTTACACCTGCTGCCCCTTTTGAAGTAAGCATCAAAACACCAAGTAACGTTGCTTCTTGTCCAATGCTTAGGTTTACCCCAAATGCCTGAGCAATGAACAGTGCTGCCATGGAAAGATAAATGGATGTTCCATCGAGATTAAAGGAGTAACCCGTAGGAATAACAAGACCAACAACAGACTTGGAGCAGCCGTATTTCTCAAGCTTTTCAACCATTTTTGGCAAAGCGGATTCAGATGATGATGTACCAAGAACTAAAAAGATTTCGTCTTTGATATAACTGATAAACTTGAAGATGTTAAAACGATAGAATTTCGCGATCGCACCGAGTACAACAACAATAAATACGACCATCGCACATACTGTTAAACCAAACAATTTTCCAAGGGATACGAGTGAACCAATCCCGAATTGACCGATCGTATAGGAGATTGCACCAAATGCTGCAATTGGAGAGTAATACATAATAATGTTAACAATCCGAAAGAATGTGTCCGATAGTTTTTCAAATAGTGCAATAACAGATTTTCCTTTTTCGCCAAGTCCGGATAACGCAATTCCAAAAAGTACTGCCAAGAAAAGAATTGGAAGGAGCTGGCCGCCTGCTAAAGCACCCATAAAGTTATCAGGTATGATTCCCATAATAAAATCCATAATACCATGGCTTCCCTGTGCTGCTGCTTTTGTAAATTGGGTAATGTCACCCTTCGCGCTGTGTGCATTCACTCCTGCTCCAGGCTTGAACACGGTCGCAAACAGAATTCCTAAAGCCAAGGAGACAGTGGAAACGATTTCAAAATAAAGAATTGCTTTTCCGCCAATCCGTCCGACTTTCTTCATATCCCCCATACCCGCAATTCCCACTACGATAGTTAAGAAGATAATCGGCGCAATGACCATCTTGATCATTTTAACAAAAATATCAGATAATACCTTCAATTCCGCCCCTGTTTTCGGAAACAAGGCTCCAAAGATAATTCCCAAAACAATAGCAATCAAAACCTGTGTTGTCAGACTCTTAAAATTGATCTTCATTCAACCATTCCCCCCATTTTATTAATCATAAATTTGTAAACACTTACAAAACCTAATATTTGAAAGTGATCCAACATGTTTATCACCTAAACATAGTATATAAATTTCACAAATAATCTGACAATATTTTGGTTATATCGTTCTTTTTGGTGATTTTGGTCACAATTTGTTCACAAGTTAACACACTTGTAATAAAACGTAACACAGCCGTGTATTCGAAGTGACAGGCACCAAAAAAGCAGCGGGGATTCCTCCCGCTGCTTTACCTAGATGAATTGCCCTTATAGAATCACGATTACGTCCTCGCCCTGGATTTCAGTTTCATAAGTTTTGACACATCCGACATCAGGCGCTTGGACCTTTCCATCTATTAAACTAATTTTCCAATCATGCATCGGGCAGAAGACATTCTTCCCGCTAATTATCCCTTCAGCTAAAACGCCCCCTTTATGCGGACAACGATTTTCTATGGCTCGAATTTCCCCATTTGCAAGACGGAAGAGAGCAATCTCAAGCGGCCCAATTTTTACAGTTTTACCTAATTTTCTTGGCAGCTCATTAATAGTCGCCACTTTTATTCGATAACGGATCTTTTCCACGCCCATTCCCCCATAATTAGAATTCGGTAGGTCCTTTTACAATGATTTAGTTTTCTTAATATAAACAAAATGGTAATTTTATTTGCCCTACAGTTCAACAATCATGTAACAAAACCTAACACACAATTGTTACGGAGGTGCCTGTCACCGCAAAAAAGGCGCCTGTCCCTAATTAATTAGGAGCAGACGCCTTTTCTTTTCGTTATAGGTTGTCTTATCTTTATGCTACTTTTTCTTCTACTTCGTCTTTGAGCTTATGGCCTTCCCATTTCGCAATGACAATGGCAGCAAGGGAGTTTCCAACAATGTTGACTGCTGTACGGGCCATATCCAGAATCCGGTCAATCCCGGCAATAAAAGCAAGTCCTTCTACCGGAATACCAACGCTTCCTAATGTTGCAAGTAAAACGACAAACGATACACCCGGAACTCCAGCAATCCCTTTGGAAGTAAGCATCAATACCAGAACCAGTGTGATTTGATGCCCGATACTCATGTGAATTCCATACATTTGGGCAATAAAAAGTGCCGCTATCGCTTGGTATAATGTGGAACCATCAAGGTTAAAGGAATAGCCGGTTGGAATAACGAAGGATGTAATCGCCTTTGGACAACCGAGCTTCTCCATTTTTTCCATAATTCTTGGGAGTACAGTTTCCGAACTCGCTGTTGAATAACCTAATAATAATTCGTCTTTTAAATACTTGATAAATTTAAAAATGTTAACCCCGGCAATTTTTGCAGTTAATCCAAGAACTACAAGAATAAAGAATATCATGGCACCGTATACAACAAGAACAAGTTTCCCAAGGGGAATTAATGAAGTTAATCCGAATTTGGATACGGTGATACCGATTAAAGCAAACACACCGATTGGAGCAACTTTCATAATCTGATTTGTTACGTAGAACATAGCATCTGCTGTTCCTCGGAAGAAGTCGATAATCGGCTTTCCTTTCTCTCCGATTGCTGCTACACCTAGTCCAAACATGACAGAGAAGAAAATGATGGCAAGCATCTCACCATTTGCCAGTGACTGAATAATATTAGTCGGAACAATATTCACAAATGTGTCGGCCATCGAATGGGATTCTGTTGTTTTAGCTGTAGTCGCATAGGTACTAATATCCGTTTTCGTTAAATGGGAGCGATCGACGCCTGCACCCGGCTGAAACACGTTCGCCGCCAAAAGTCCTACTACAATGGCGATCGTCGTAATGATTTCAAAATAAAGAAGGGTTTTCCCCCCAAGCTTCCCCAAGGACTTGATATCACCAACGCCTGCAACGCCAACGATAAGACTTGAAATAACGATCGGAACAACAATCATCTTAATTAAGCGAATGAATATATTTCCAATCGGCTGAAGATAATCTGCCACATGCGGATTTCCATAAAAGATCGCACCGACAACAATACCAAGAGCCAGTCCAATGAAAATTTGCCAAGCCAAACTAATTTTCTTCAAATGTGCTTCTCCCCTTTTTGTATAAATTGGTTAAATAGCAAGTGAATGCTACTAAAACACAAATTAACGGTAAAAACCTTTAATACTTTTTTATCATTTGCTATACTAGTATATTTTAGTTAAAATTATCTAATTTCACAATATGAAATTATTCTCATTTCAATATTTTCAGTTTTTAATTCGTAAAAAAGCAGGGGCTGTCCTGCTTTAAGCGTAGCGGTATACTAACAATAAGGTTATGCAAATACTTACAAATAAGAAAAAGTAAAAATTCTAATACAAAGATGTTTATTACCATGATTGTTACGTTTTATGTTTTACTAAACGCATTGGTTTTAATAAAAAAATGTAAAGAGCTAGGAATCCCCAAGTTCCTTTGGATTTTTTCCATTTAATCACATTCCCATTTCTCCATTGTCATAATTAAATTGCCAATGGATTCCAAACTTATCTGTTAATTGACCGTAGCATTTACTCCAGAATGTTTCTTGAAGGTCCATGCTAACAGTGCCGCCTTCCTTCAGTTTATTAAAGGATGATTTTACATCATCCATGTTCTTACTGACAAATGAAAGACTAATGTTGTTCCCTTCAATAAAAGTCATACCGGGAAAAACATCTGAAAACATTACAGTGCTTCCATCAATATTTAGCCGTGTGTGCATAACTAAATTTTTTGCTTCCTCCGGAAGAGGGTATTCCGGGTTAGGCGGCATTTCTCCAAAAGTCATAATATTTGGCTTTTCAGTTCCAAAAACCTGTGCGTAAAATTCAACAACTTCACGGCAGTTTCCATTAAAATTAAGATAAACATCAACAGACATTTTCTTCACTCCTTCGATTTATTTCTCCTTGTCATATATTACTGCTATGGTTTCAGAGGAAAGTAGGTCAACCTCAATAAGTATTTCCGATTGGCGGTTACATAACCCTTTTATGTCTTAGTTTTTCACAAGGTTTAATTGCCAAGAAACGCCATATTTATCTTGTACCCAACCGAACCGTTCACTAAACGGAGTTTCATCTAACGGCATTAACACTTGCCCTTCCAGAGATAACTTCTCAAAAACCTCATCTATTTCTTCTACTGAACCACATGTTACAAACAATGACATTGCAGGAGTAAAAGAATGTTCTTGCCCGCTGCTATTATCAATACACATGAATGTTTGTCCTTTTAATGTAAAAACTGCATGTAATACAGTTCCATTTTCATGATGAAAAACATTATTTATTTCAGATTGATCAAAAACGGAGGTGTAAAAATTCATTGCCTCTTCAGCCTTGCCAGCGAACATGAAAAACGTAGTAATTTGTTGATTCACCATAACAACTCCTTTGATTTCTGTCATTTCCATTTTATTTTACATGGAAACCCTATCTTATGGAAAAAAAAACAGCCTATATCGTAAAAAAGAGTAAAAACCCCATTCCGGCAAAAGTAAAGAGCCCTTCTCAATTGAGAAGAGCTCTTTACTTTTTAGTTCCAAAGGTTGGCGGCAAATTAAAAAACGGAAATGTCATTATTCAATAGAATGGTGTCTTTTTTGCCTATTTCTCTGTAATTCTCCTTGTTTCCAAATGTATTTTTTCATATATAACGTTAATACATCCTTCATTGTCTTTCCGTTTCTTTCTACTGCATCTCGAAAATCATCTCTAATCGATTCCTGAATTCCGATACTTAAACGAACGGTTTTTCCCTGTATTTTCTTTACTGTTTTTCTCCTTGTTATTTTTCTAGTGCGTATCTGCTGCATTAAAAATACCTCCGAGTGCGTTTCTAAGATAACTGGTACTTCTTCAAAATAGGTATTGGCAAAAGATTAAATATTTTAAATATTCGATAGACAGAATCGATTTTACCAACTGAAAGCGGATACACCGAAATAATATTTATCGATAAATATCGACATTTTTTCGTAAGACAAGCAGGAAAGGGGGAGATGACATTAGTTGGTGCCGGTTTCCAATGACGGAAAGATCATTAATAAAGATGGTCCGTCCAATATGTACTGAATGGATTTTGGCTGTTATAAAGACTAAAAGAATTTATATAATTGAACTAGATGTCTTTTGCTTATGAAAGGGGCTGGATGTTGTGAACAGAAATAAAAATACGGCTCTAATCATTTTTTTGACCTTCACCTTACTTATATTTCTTGCTGTGAATGGGTTACGCCACATTACTGTATACTTTGTATATAGTTCAGGGTTAGGTCCTTTAATTATTACAGTGGCAATAATTATTACAATAATTCTTCTACTTTTAAGGGCTCTATAAGCAAATCGGATTGTATTTTCAATAATCAAAATCATTAATAAAAGCAGTGATTTTTTTTGTATGAAATCTCACTGCTTTTAACATTATTTTTGGAGCTTCCTCCATTATTTCCTTCCAAAAAGGACAACAAAATTAAAATATTTAAAGATACAGTCCACGTCCTCGAATCCACTTTCTTTTAACCAGTTTAATTGGTCATCTAACGGGGACATCTTATCCAATTTTGTCCGTTCATAGGCTGATTGGACTTCTTCTTGTGTTAAGCCGCTGTTTTCGACCTTGTTTTTCCAATCATTTTTGTAAATGGCATCAAGAAAAGGTGTGCGCCCCAACACCTGGTCAGCATTCAGAAACATTCCATCCTTATTTAATAAAGAATAAACTCGCTTATATAAACTTCTTTTTTCCTTATCAGTCAAATGATGTATGGATAAAGACGATACAATAATATCAAAGGTAGTATCAAATTCATGCGAGGTGTAATCATCAATAATATAATTTATATTTGAGCTACAGGAGAACCGTTTTTTCGCGATATCAATCATTTTCTCAGAAATATCAATGAGCGTTATATTCGCTTCAGGATATTTTTTTAAAATAAAGGATGAAAACAAACCAGTTCCTGCCCCAATATCAAGGATATTTGGGGCTATTTTATGAGTTTGCATGATTGATACAGGAATCGAATAAAAATCATCAAAGCAAGGAATCAATTTGCTTCGTTGAGAATCATATTGATTGGCATTTTCATTAAATTTTTCAACAACGGATTGTATAGAGTGATTGCTAGTCATATGTAACTCCCCCTTTAATTTTGTTAATTGAATTATAAAGAATATTATTTATAATGGGAATTAACAAAAAATACAGTTTTTAATAACAATTTGTTATTAAAACAATGGGAGAAGTATTTTGTGGAAATAAAATGGATGAAAACATTTATTAGTAGTGCTGAGTATGAGAATTTTCGAAAAGCCTCAGAAGAACTGTTCTTAAGCCAGCCTGCTGTAACCAAACACATCAAATTGCTTGAAAAACATCTTAATATACAGTTGTTTGAAAGAATGGGAAAAACCGTTGTTCTTACTTCAGCAGGTTATAAGTTTCTTCCTTATGCAAAAGAGATTATTGCAAAATATGAGCAAGGAATAGTTGACTTTGAAGCGTGGAAACAAGGGTATCAACGGAAGCTTATTATTGCAGCTGCACCACAGATTGCCTCCTCTCTTCTCCCTTCACTGTTACGGAATTTTATCGATAAAAATCCTGATATAGAGGTGATCATAAATGTTCTTAAATCCTATGAAATTGGAGAAGAAGTCAGTGCCGGAAGAGCTGGCTTGGGATTAACAAGGATACAACCGCTACAAACAAATATTAAGAGTGAAATTGTCCATAAAGACCCGGTTATATTGGTCGGGCCTAATGTTGATACAGAAGAAAATTATTTAGATGAAAAGATGGCTTTGCATCAATATAGGTTGATCACACACAACCATCCAAACTATTGGGATCAGCTTTTAAACGACATTAAAAAGGAATATCCCACTATTCGAACAATGAAAGTGGATCAGGTAGAAGTAACAAAACGGTTTATCGAAGAAGGGCTGGGCGTTTCCTATTTACCGCTGACAATGGTTAAAGATGAAGTACGAACGAATAAATTAGTAGAAATCAAGCCAAATAAAGTCGCTCCACCCAAATCTACAACTTATTTGTTAACGAAAGTAGAAACCGATGAAATAATTATTTTTACGAATTTTTTAAAAGAGGCTATCTCAGAGTTTTAATTTGCTTTTCGATCACTTTGTGTGAAGTATATCCAACGTATCATTTCCGTCAAAATGTACAGAACGATTTATTAAAACGTTTGAACTATTTTTTATTTTTTGAAAAGTAATAAAGGAACCACACGGCATGATTTTGTTCATCCGCGGCTGCACGAAGAAATGCTTGTTTGATGTGTTGATTTGTGGAACTATCGGCTATTTCCATGTAAAAATCCACGGTTTTTTGCTCATCCTGCAGTGCAAATTCTAAGCCATCTAAATAAACATTAGGACATTCTTCAACGATCTTTGGCTGAGGTTGTTTCCCGGTGAGACTCAAAAAAATCTTTTCAAATTGTTGAAAATGTTTTATTTCATCCTTACGAATTTCAAGTATCCGTTTTCGTTCATCCACACTCGAAGTTAAATTTGCCAGCTTGCCATAACAATGTATGGCGCTATACTCACCATTAATGGCCTTTTCAACGTCATTAATCAATTTATTCGATGGTCTATTTAAAGCATCATGATAATTTGTATAAGGATACATACCTTGACCTCCCCGTTTTATTCTCATTCTATCCTACGGGTAAATTAGGTGCCGTGTGCATATATTTTAGAATGTTCTTCGCTCGATTAGTTCACATCATACAAGAAAATTTTAAAACTATGGTTGCAAAAAAAATAAAAAACGAGTCCGGGCTCCCAAACTCGTTTTTTGTATTCAATGTAATCAATCCAAGCCACCTGGATTTTTTTGAAATAAAGCAGCTCCTTATGCCAAATACGCTTCCTGGACTTGTTCATTGGTCATTAGCTCTTTTCCATACCCTTCAAGAACAATTTCACCTGTTTGGATCACATAACCTCTATCGGCAATTTGTAAGGATTGAAAGGCATTTTGCTCCACCAGTAAGATAGTCATACCCTCTTTGTTAAGTTCTTTTATGATTTCAAATATTTGTTCTACAATAATCGGGGCCAGTCCCATGGAAGGCTCATCTAACATCAATAATTGCGGATTCATCATTAATGCCCGGCCAATCGCCAGCATTTGCTGCTCGCCTCCGCTCATGGTTCCTCCTTTTTGATCGAGCCTTTCCTGCAATCTAGGAAAATAGTGAAAAACTCGTTCCATTCTTGTTTCAACCGTTTTTTTATCTTTTACTGAAAAAGCACCAATAAGTAAATTCTCTTTCACGCTTAGCTTAGGGAAGATCCTCCTTCCTTCCGGAACTTGTGCGATCCCCAGTAAGGACGTTTGATGGGCCGGGACATTCGTAATATCCTTACCTTTATAATGGATGGTTCCATTTTTTAATTTTATTTGTCCGCTAATCGATTTTAATGTTGTAGACTTCCCTGCGCCATTACTTCCAATTAAGGTGACGATCTCTCCCTCATCAACAAATAAATGCATATCCTTTAGCGCTTGAATGCCCCCATAGTTTGCTTTGACATTTTTTAAATCAAGTAAATGCATGCTCCTTCCTCCTTTACGCAAGTGATAACGCCCCTTTGCCTAAATAAGCTTCAATTACCTTAGGATTTTTTCTTATTTCACGCGGTTTTCCTTCAGCAATTTTTTCACCATGATCTAAAACAAAAATTTGATCAGAAATTCCCATTACCAATTTCATATCATGCTCGATTAAAATAACGGTAATATCCAGCTCATTCCTCAGAGTATGAATTAAGGACGTCAATTCCTTAGTTTCCCTTGGATTCATTCCTGCCGCCGGTTCATCTAACAGCAACACACTAGGCTTCGTGGCGATTGCACGGGCAATCTCTAACCTACGCTGCGCACCATAGGAAAGGTTCCCGGCATTTTCATTTAACAAATCTGCTAATCCTACAATTTCCAGTAATCGATAGGCTTCTTTTTGTGCCGACTCTTCTTCCTGCCTTACTTTTGGTAAATTCAAGAACAAACCCAGCCAATTGGTATGTAAATGGTTATGCATTCCTACCAAAACATTATCCAAAACCGGAATCCGGTTAAAAAGTCGTATATTTTGAAATGTACGGGCAATCCCTCGTTTTGTTACGGCATCAGGCTTTAAGCCGACCAATGATTTGCCATTTAACACAATCTCGCCGGAAGTAGGCTTATAAACACCCGTAATCATATTAAAGAACGTCGTTTTTCCGGCACCATTTGGCCCAATAACAGCCGTAATGGAATTTTTCCCGATGCTCATGTCGATATTTGAATTGGCGAAGAGTCCCCCAAAACTTTTCGTCAACCCGGTTACTTCCAAAACATTCACTGGTTTTCCCTCCCTGCTTAAACCTTCAATTTTTCTTTTGCTAAAAGTAAAAATTTTGTACTTTTGCTCTGCATTTGTTTCAATTTCTCCTGGTTATATTTAATATTTTTGGCGGGCATAAGGCCTTTTGAACGGTATAATGCAAAAACAATCAATAAGGCCCCAAAGATAAACCGCTGCATTTTAACTGGTGATAGCGCATCGGGAATCGATAAAACGCCATTATTACTTAACTGATTCAACCAATTGGTTATTTCCGTCAATACTTGTAAATTTAATATCGTAACTACTGCAGCCCCCAAAATGACTCCAGGTACACTGCCCATCCCTCCTAGAAGTACCATTACGAGGATTGTGGTAGATTCCAAAAGAGTAAAACTAGTTGGATCAACAAATGTTTGTTTGGCTGCGAATACGACTCCCATCATTCCCGAAAATGAAGCACCAATTGCAAAAGCTGTCAGTTTTGTTTTAACAAGAGGGACACCCATTGCCTGTGCAGCTATTTCATTTTCCCTTACCGCTTTCCAGGCACGGCCGATTTTGGAGTATTCTAATTTTCGAACCAGATAAATGACGAGAATCACAATAATTAGGACCACATAGTAAAATTGATTTGGATAAATCAATTCGATGCCAAATATTTTTGGAGGCGTAATGGAGGTAATCCCCATTGCTCCATTGGTGATATTGACTGGCTTATCCATATTATTAAAAACAATCCGAATGATTTCACCAAAACCCAATGTAACAATCGCTAAATAATCGCCTTTTACGCGAAGAACGGGGATTCCAAGCAGGATCCCAAATATAGCAGCAACAACACCGCCGATCAAAATAAAGACCCAAAAGCTTTCTCCTGAGAGCGGGAAGTTGCCAAAGGGCATAAAATTTGCTGCTTGAGTGGTGGAGAAGATGGCGTATGTATAGGCTCCCACGGCAAAAAAAGCAACAAATCCCAGATCCAGTAATCCGGCAAAACCCACAACAATGTTTAAACCTAATGCCATAGCTACGTAGATCCCAACTAACGTCGCTATTTCCATATAGGATTCGTAAGATGAGCCATGACTTGCAGAGAAAGGAAGCAGGACCCCAAGAATCAGCAGGCCAATCATCCATTTCAGTTTGTTAGGAAGGTTTAAAAAATATAAAATCAGAACGGAAAAGATCAATAACAAAAAGGCAACAACTGATTTTTCGGCGAGATACAAACTCGTTGTTGTAACCAATACATATGCAAAAAATAATAGTATTTGTACTGAACGATTATGAGATATTGTATTTACTAGTTTTTTCACGATTCACACCTACACTTTCTCAATGATGGCCTTTCCAAACAGCCCTTCCGGTTTGAAAATGAGGACAATGATTAGAATAATAAACGCAAATACATCTTTGTACTCTGCACCAAAGACTCCGCCTGTCAAATCTGATAGATTAGCAGCGGCAAACATTTCAAGCATCCCAAGCAGCATCCCGCCAACCATGGCACCGCGAATGTTTCCAATCCCACCGAGAATGGCAGCCGTGAAGGCTTTAATTCCAAGAATAAATCCGATATAGGGATCAATGGTTCCATATTGAACTGCAAATAAAACACCTGTTGCACCGCCAAGTGCGGATCCGACAAAAAACGTAACAGAGATGACTTTGTTTACATTAATCGTCATCAGTGAGGCTGTATCACGATCTTGAGCAACAGCCCGCATTGCCATACCCCACTTGGTGCGATTAACAAAAAAATCAAGTCCTATCATCATCACTATGGCAACAACCAATACAACGAGAAACGTACTTTTAAATGAAGCATCATGCAATTGAGGTAAGATCGCTGAAGTCTTTAATTTAATTTGATTCGTGAATAAATCTGGACCGGTAATAATATAGTTCCCTTTCTTAATCTCAGCAATAAAGCGAACTATATCCTGAAGCAAGAAAGAAACACCAATAGCTGTGATGAGTGTTATTAGTTTGGGCGCATTGCGGAGCGGCCGGTAGGCTACTCGTTCAATCCCCATTCCGAGAAATCCTGTTAGAATACCGGTTGCCATTAGGACGATGATTAGCGCGACTACGGCAGGCATCACCGAAAGCCAGCCTACGCCGGTAAATGTTAGTAATAAAGCGGTTCCTATAAAGGCTCCTGTCATAAAAACCTCGCCATGAGCAAAATTAATCAGCTCGAGTATTCCATAAACCATCGTGTATCCAATGGCAATGACAGCATAAACCGCTCCTAATGTAAGTCCATCTACAACCACCTGCGGAAGGGATTGGATCACTTCTGTAAACATGCTTTTCACCATCTTTCATTTTAATAAGAAAAGCACACGCGCCCGTTTAGTAAAGTACACTAGTCGCTGGGCCCTGGAGCTAGACAATTCTCAAAGTCAAAAATTTATACTTATACTTTAAAAAAGGGGTACGCCCTACTACAGTTCATACCCTCTTTTAAACCTACAATCTATTTGCTTATTTCTCCGTCCATAGTTGCCGGGTATGAAACTTTAGTAAACTTATAGATAAAGATTTTTGCATATTTATTATCACCTTTATTATCGAATCCTACCTTCGTCGCAACACCTTGGTAATCCTGAATTGCACGAACAGCATCTCTTACCTGGGCACGGGATGGTAATTTGCCGCCATTCTTTTCGATCGCATCCATTAGACCTTTTAATAAAATTCCCATACTGTCATAGGCATAAGCAGAATAGGATTCAATATTTTTGTTATATTTTTTCTTGTAATCCTCTGCGAATTTTTTACCCTCCGCTGTTTTGGTCGCGTCCCCTGCAACAGATGTCAGGTAGGCATTTTTAACGGCATCTCCGGCAATTTCCACAAAGGAGGAAGAATCTAAACCGTCGCCGCCCATAAACGGAATATTGATACCCTTATCATGGGCTTGTTTAACAATTAGTCCGCCCTCCGCATACAGACCGCCAAAGTAAATCATATCCGGTTTCTTTGATTCTACTTGGTTTAAAACACCATTAAAGTCTTTTTCACCGACAGTAATCCCTTCATAAGCTACAATTTCAGCACCAAGATCTTCTGCCGCTTTTTTGAATGCGTCAGCTAGACCGGATCCATATGCTGTTTTATCTTGAATAATAAAGATCTTCTTCGCTTTTAGCGTCTTCACCGCATAATTTGCACCTGCCGGCCCTTGAAAATCATCACGGGCAACCACACGATTCGTCACTTTTAATCCGCGATCGGTCACTTTTGTTGCGGTTGCTGCCGGCGACACCATCGCAATTGAATATTTTTCATAGGTTTCAGAAGAAGGAATGGTCACACCTGAATTCAAGTGTCCAATAACCCCCAATACATCTTTATCAGATGCAATTAATTGAGCATTCGCTACACCCTTTTTCGGATCGCCTTGATCATCATAGGGAACAAGCTGTAAATCAAACCCTTTTTTCGCAAATTCCGCTTTATGATCCTCTAAAGCTAATTGTGCTCCTAGCTTAATTGCCTCACCTAATGTCGCACTGCCTCCGGATAAAGGGGATTGGGTAGCAATTTTTATGACCGTCTTTCCTTCTGCAGTGTCTCCGCCTGAACTTGAAGTTTTCTCCGAAGAACATCCACTAAGGATACCCATTGCTAATGCTGCTGTCATGATAATAGACGTAGCTTTTTTATATAACATAATAGACCCCCCATTTTCTATTTATCGCGTGACTTGACGAAGGAAAAACTGCACAATATGTAATGAATTGATCCCTCCTATCAATTTCTGTCGTAAAAAGAGCTCTCTTTTGTTAAAAGTATAGTGACTGTTTGTATATGTGTCATAAAAGCCGGAAGGACTTCTTACATATTTTTTGGAATAGTTGGTAAATTTAAATAATGGATTTCCAAGGAAAACCATTACCGGTTAAAGGGCGATAGAAGGGGATTAAAAAATGAAATTAAATAAAAAGCGGGAGAAACAAAAAAGTGGTAAATGGGAGATCGTTGAGTTGGTTCTTGACTGCCTTGAACCGCTGTTTTTGCTAGTAAGGTTTATTGTTAGATTCATAATAAAAATAGTTCAGTGAATCCAAATTCCGGTCACATTTTTTAGTAGAAAACACTTATTTTTCCTAAGTGTTTTCTACTAAATATGAAGCTTATTTTATCGGGACCCATATTTCATTACATGAATTCTCACTGGATAGATCAGAATCTATATATGCTTCAAATGGCGGTAATGCGGCAGGTTCATATTGGTTAGATGGGAACCATTCTGAATAAATTTGTTGCCAAGCATTTATAATTGCTCCCGGAACAGGACCTCGAACTTCAAAAACGGCCCATTTAGAATCAGGTATTTCAAAACTCGTTAAGCCATCAGGTACCTTGCCGCTATAATCTGTAGCTACCCAGTAATCTACTGTGTTTTTAGCAGCGTTATAATTAGAAGTGATACCCAATAACCCTTTTATTTGCCCATTGTTTAATTCAACTAATTGATTGGCTGTTCCACTTCTTTGAACTTCACTCCAAAAATCAGGAACTCCAGGAATCCCTGCTTCCCCGGAACCGCATGAAAATTCCCGTTTAATACCTGCAACTTGGAAAGCATCTCTTTCTACAATAGTATATTCCATTGGTTTTTCTCCTCTCATTATTTTCCTTTGCGCTGTTCAGATTCCATCCTGCACGTCCGACCAACTCATCCGATTAAGTATTAATCATTAGGGTTAACGATTGCCAATACTTGATGGTCTTCCCATTTCCCATTAATCTTAACATTCTTCTTAGCAATTCCTTCTTTATGAAAACCTGATTTCTCTAATACCCTGATAGATCCGATATTATGAGGCATAACACCCGCTTCGATTCTATGCAATTTTAATTCGCTGAAGGCATAATCTACAATCAGCTTTACCGCTTCGGTTGTATAGCCTTTTCCATTGTGTTTCTTATCCAGAAAATAGCCGATGAACGCACTTTGAAGAGATCCTCTTAGTACTTGAAATAGATTAATCGTGCCAATTAAGGTACCGTCATGGTGAAAAATGCCAAGGTTATAGGCTTGGTCGCTTTTCCAATCTTCATCGAACCGCTTTATCCTGCCAATCTGTGAATCAAGGGCATAAAAATCCTTGTCACGTTCCAAAGCAAACTTTTCAAAAAAACGGCGATTCTCAGTTTGTAATTCAAGTAACGAGGCAGCATCCTCTACATCAAAAGGTCTTATGTAAATAGATTCACCTTTAATCAATTAAACTTCCCTCACTTTCATCATATCCAAAAGAAAGCCGATACGCTTTCACGATGATGCCATCACCTGCTGGTTCAAAGTCGAATTGCGGTAATCGTTTAAAACCGAGGCGTTTATACAAGTTCATTGCACTATCCATAAAATCTCCGGTGTGCAGCCCAATGGATTGGAAGCCTTTTGCTTTCGCTCTCAATATACATTCATCGATTAAGGCTGTTGCCACACCTTTGCCCCGAGCTTGCGGTGTAACGGCGAGCATTCGGATTTCAGGATAATCCAGTTCCGCAACAAAACCTCCGTATGCATCGGTTTGAGCAGGAAACAAAACTACACTGCCTACTATTTTCCCATCTATTTCAGCTATGATTCGTTCAACGCCTTGTTGCATATCTGTATCGGAAGAAATTGCCTGTTTCAGAGCCTGCCAATGTCCTTCAGGAATTCGCAGGGCATGTTCTTGATATGAGGCTACTCTTTGTTCAGTGATAAAAGGTATTTCATCTACTTTAGCATCACGTATAATCATTACTTCACCTGCTTCTAGTTATTGTGGATTAAGAATTTTTCCTGTTTATTTACTTCTTAAGGCTTGGCGATTATGCGGGGATTCAAGACCTGATAAATCAGGGCCCCTCGGCAAAATAGTTTGTCCCTTTTGATCGTTAACTTCAACTAAAACTAACTTATTTATCAAATTTCTATAAATCTTATTAAATTCCTTTTTAAAAGGCATGTTAACTAGTAATGTATTTTTTATCAAACGTTTGATTCGTTTTAATTTTTCAATTTAGAGCATGAGCCGAGCCAATTTAACATTTTCATTAATATATATGGTAATATTAGGTCATTAGACAAGCTGGGGTGATAAAATTGGAACCGAAATGGCTGGATTGGGCAAAACAGCTTCAATCTATTGCACAGACGGGATTAGCGTATTCAAAAGATGTTTACGATATGGAAAGATTTGAAGAAATAAGAAAGATAAGCGTTGACATTTTAGCTCAATATACGAATATAGAAAAAACAATCATCAAAGATATATTTGCAAGTGAAACGGGTTATGCCACGCCTAAGGTCGATATTCGGGCTGTAGTCTTTAAAAAAAATAAAATCCTAATGGTCAGGGAGAATACCGATGGTAAGTGGTCCTTACCCGGCGGCTGGGCTGATATTGGTCTAACGCCAAGTGAAGTTGCTGTAAAGGAAGTAAAAGAAGAATCGGGATTTGATGTAAAGCCGGTTAAATTATTAGCTGTATTAGATAAAAAGTGCCATCCGCACCCGCCTTCTGCTTTTCATATTTATAAAATATTTATTCATTGTGAAATCATTGGCGGGCAGCCGGCTAAGGGAATCGAAACTAGTGAGGTTAATTTCTTTGCTGAAAACGAACTTCCTCCACTATCAACGGGCCGGATTACAAAAACACAAATGGAGATGGCCTTTAAATATTTAAAAAATCCTCAAGAACCCGTTTATTTGGACTAATTAAGGTTTGTCCTCTTTTAAAAACCAAGATGTATTTTGAAGTTCCTCAAAATACATCTTGGTTTTTTATTTACTATTTTTAGTAGTTATTTGGAATTATGGGATAGAGATTTTCCAAATTGACTAATTTTTGCCCCTAATTAGGTATTTCTTTTAGTCTATTTGGACATTACTTGAACATCCAATTTTTGAAAGGAGAACGAAAAAAGTGTTTAGTTTTTTTGGTTCAGGTAAAAAGAGAAGTAAATTGGGGAAATGGCTTGATAACAGAGGGATTTCTCAAACGTGGTTAGCACAAAAGGCTGGAGTTAATAGAAATACGATTAACGACCTAGCAGCCGGCAACACTGACCGGGCACCAACAATAAGGACTATAAGTAAAATTGTAAAAGCTTTAAAGGAAGTGGATCCAAGTATTCGAGCGGACGATTTCTTTGACTTGTAGGAGGGATAAAAATGAACAGGGATCTTAATGAATACATTATTGAACTAAATAGGCTTATAGCTGACAAAAGGAAAGATATTGAACAATGTGACAAAGAACTTAATTACTGGGATTATGACTACATTGTTAGAACAGCTTTATTGTTTTACAAATCGGAATCACAATATCAATTAAACAGATATACCAACAAATTAAATACTGCTTTAAAGGAATTAGAGTGTATTTCTTAATGGAGCGAAAAAAGAATGATTCGTGTTTAACCCGGAAACGGAGAAAATCAAAAAAGAAATGGGGTGAAAATAAGTGGCAACAACCGGCACAGTTAAGGAAGTCTTCATGAACTGGAAAATGGCTACAATCGTTTTCATAGTTGCTTTACTGGTAACGTCAGTTTTGTTGTATGAAAGGAATACTTCTCGTCATCATTCAATTGAGAACATTCATTTACCTGCAGGAGAAAATGCAAATAATCTAAAGAAACCGGGGAAAACCCCGAGTAGTGAAAATGTTTCTCCCTTGGGGGTACAAACGTTTCATACAATAATCTCTGAAGCACAAAAATATGTAGGGTGGCCATATGTGTGGGGAGGTGCAAATCCTAGTGCAGGATTTGATTGTTCCGGCTTCACACAATGGACATTCGCTAAGGCTGGTATAAAGCTGCCACGAACAGCTCAGGAACAATACGATGCTTCCTCGAAAATCCTGCCGGCAAAAGCGAAGCCCGGTGACTTTGTCTTTTTTACCAGTACATATGAGTCAGACCATTTTATTACACATATAGGCATATACTTAGGGAACGGGGAAATGATTGATTCTGATGATTCCGGTATAGGAATTCAAAACATTCATTCGCCGTACTGGAAATCTCATCTAGCCGGTTTTGGCAGAGTGTTACACTAGGACGTAATCTAAAGTTTTAATCGGAAGTGAAAATCATTGACCTATAACCCCATTTATGAAGAAAGGGGTTTTACCTTTTATATTTTTGCTCCTTAACAGCTTCTCTGAACTGGTCCATATTAAAGTTTTTACCCGGACAACTTTTTGCAACACCATTTAATTCTCGATGTCCCAGAATCTGTTTGGTTGTTAAATGATATTTATCTAATAGGAAGATGCATAGTTTACTCAAAGATTTTAGTTGTTCCTTAGTGGGAGTATGAAGATCAAAATTCCCCGCTAAACATATCCCTATTGATTTATCATTATAGGATACCGCGTGTGCTCCAACATGGTATCCTCTTCCTTTCATCACTTCCCCATCTTCCTCAATAAAAAAGTTATATCCAATTCCACTCCATCTACAAGTATCCTGATGATAGGTATGTGTTTTCCTAATATCCCAGCCAATTTCTTCAGTATGATGCACAATAATGTACTCGACATTTTTTAAAGCAATAAGAGGTTCATTAAATGATAAATGAATATCCTTAATAAATTTTGGCTCTGCCTTCATGAACAACACTCCTAAAAAATAGGATTACGGTTTACCTAAATCGAATCATGATTCCCGTCTTATCATCTGAACGAAGATTATTCAGTTTCTCAAATTGTTCCAGTTCAAGGGCATATAAATAAAGACCCGATTTATGTATTTTTTTAAACGTTTCCTCCATTGAATAATTGGGGTGAAAAAGTCCATCTGTTATGAGTAACAATGTGTTCACTTCACTGATGTTTACTTGGCCATACTGAATAAAATGTATAACTTCTTCTTTTCCATTCGCTACCGTGTAACCATTTGGCTTATTCGCTAATGAACGATTAAAGATCAGCTGCTCCGTACTATCTTGATAAAACTCCTCATCCGGAATGTTAACCCCTTGCTTTCTTTGTTCCTCACGCCACTCCTTTGCTCTTTGACTTATATTTTTTACTGTATCCTTTGTTAATGCTTTAATCATTCCCTTTTGATCTTCTGCTAAGATCATACAATCACCAAGCTGAGCATAAGAGATCTTTCCGTCTTTTTCAAACTTGATAATGGCAGCACACGTTGACCAAAGATGTTCATATTTCTCCTGATTAACGTTGTATTTTTCCATCTTGTTTCTCAGCATTCTATTAGCAGTTGCGATTCCCTTGACTAATGAAAGGTTACTATGGTAGAGTCTGGAAAAATAGTCTTTGAAAAGCGCAGAGGCTAAATAAGCACCATTCATTCCGTTTTCATCTTTGAATGATGTGATTGGTGTAGCCCCATCAAATACCCCATAAACATTGAGCTTTTCATTAAATACAATCGAATCTTCGCTTAACCTTTTATGAGGGGCGACACTAAAAAAAGACTCAACCTTCATGAATTGTCCTCCTTCTTTTTCAAAAGGATTAAAATATATTTGAACTACATTATATTGATTTTTGCAAAAATTTATCCTCCAAAATTTGCATTTATTAAGAAGTTATTATTTTTAACAAATAGGACTTTGGTAAAATCACGGAAAAGCTCAAGGGAGCAAGTGAGTGACAGTAATCAGTCATAAAGGGGAAGACCGGTCTCGTTGCGAGGGTATACGTGACTGTAACCGGTTTAAAAAGAAAAAAACGGTCTCGTAGCGAGGGTCTACGGGACCGTTATCGGTTCGTCTCCTTTTAAGGCTCTTATTGGAGACTAAATAAAAATATAAATCCTTTCCCAGTCAATTTCTATTTAAATAAACCTTCTATACCAAGGCCTCAAGCCAATTTAATTAAACGTTTGATTAGTTTTTACTTTGTTTTTGGAAATAAAGCTGAACTTATTAATTTGTAGCAGGTTCCATCTTCTCTGATGCAGCCTTTTTTTTGTTAGATAATTTAATTTGTCTTAAGAACAAGGTAAATAGTGCTCCTACTAAAATTAAAGCTAGCCCCACAAAGAATACACTGTGTAAGGAATCCATTAAGGCAGTTTTTAAAATTGGAACCATTTTGCCGGATAATGCAGCAGGCAGTTGTTTTAAAGCTTCCGGGCTAAACAACATTTGTAATAAACCTTCCGGATTTGTTGCAATCATGTCCTTTAACTTGTTAACAAAAGGAGCAGATTGTGCCGGCAGTGTATTCAAAAATGGAACAAGTTGATCAGTTAGAAGCGTTCCTGACTTGCTATTCAAAACCGCCCCTAAGATGGTAATTCCGAATGTTCCTCCGATTGAACGGAAAAATTGGCTCGAAGATGTTACCACACCAAGTTCTTCTTTTGAAAAGCTTTCTTGCAGTGCTAAGGTAAGAATCGGCATAACCAACCCCATGCCTAAGCCAATAACTGCCATATATGATGTAGCTAGTAGCTTGCTTGTATCCATATTCAATGTTGTTAACATGAAGAACCCACTTGCCATGATTAACATACCTGCAATGATTTGCGGCTTAATTCCGACCTTATAAACTAATTGTCCGCCAATTATACTTGTAATAATCATTGAAATCATCAACGGTGTCATAATTGTTCCTGATGCTGTTGCACTTACTCCGACAATTCCTTGCATAAAGAAGGGAACAAACACAATCGCTCCAAACATCCCGATACTCATGAAGAAACCAATTAAATTCAAGAAAGTAAAGGTTCTATTTTTAAATAAATACATAGGAAGTATCGGTTCTTTCGCTTTTGTTTCCACAATCACGAAACTCACTAAACCGATCACCGCCAGTGCAAAAAGACTAAGAATTTGCCATGAATTCCAATCATAGTCTTTTCCGCCGAAGGTAAGGGCAAGAAGTAAGCTTACTACCCCAACAATCATCGTAACCATGCCTGCAATATCAAAATTGATAGATCCTATTTGCTTTCGACCTTTTAAGCCCATCGCAATCAAGATGGTAGCTATGATTCCTACTGGAAGGTTAATGTAGAATACCCATTTCCAGTTCAATGAATCAACAATCCACCCACCAATTTGCGGACCAATCACAGAAGCAAGACCATAAATCCCCCCGAATACTCCTTGAAATTTAGCACGCTCTTTACCTGTAAATAAATCCCCAATTACAATCATCGCCATCGGCATCATAACGCCGCCGCCAATCCCTTGAACGCCGCGAAATATAACTAACTCCGTCATATTATTCGCTAATCCGCAAAGTGCAGAAGCGGCCATAAAAATAATAAGCCCTGTCACATATACGGTCCTGCGTCCTAATAAGTCGGCCAGTTTCCCGGCAATCGGAACAACTGTTGTAGAACTCAGCATATAGGCCGTCGTCAGCCATGTCATTTTACTTAATCCGCCAAGATCTCCTACGATTTTTGGCATTGCCGTTCCTACAATCGTACCGTCCAGTGCGGAAAAAAACATCGCTATGATGAGCCCAATCAGCAGTAATGTACGATTGTGGCTTGTTTCCGTCGTTGTTGTCATTTCGTTATCTCCCTCTTGCTTCATTAATTATTCTCCAGCTTATGCTTCAAATAGGCTTTAATCCAAAGAAACATTCAAGCAGATTATTATACTGAATTTCAGATAGGTTTTCAACCACAAATTCAAATTAAAATATCATTTATCCATTGATTAATGATCAAAAAAAACATCCCCTTTTTTTGGAGATGCTTAATTGATAATTTTTTTGTCCTTTATATTTTTACTTTCACTACTTTTTGAATCACAGGATGCAGAAAATAACCAATAAGCACTCCTAGCAGATTCACTATAAAATCATCAATATATTGTTGCTATTTACGATTTTTTTCCTTTTACCAGCTCCGACGCTGCATACATACTTGATCCCATTTTGGTAAAAATGAAGAGGAATAAACAATAGGAGGTAGTTAAAGTGAAAAAAGAGGAAAAGATTTTGACAAATGAACAATTAAAAAACAATAGTACACAAAGCCAGGCGGAACAAACTTTAAAAGGAAAAGACAATATAAAAGATTTTAGCAGAGCATGGGAAGATGACCGTCTTTAATGAAGTTAAGGCTCTTAAACTCCCGCCATTTAGGTTATTTGTATGTCTTATCTCAAAGGACTAATAATTATGACGGAAAATGCTTTGGATGGTTCAAATGGCAGATCGTTTAACAAAAGAACAGAGAAGCAGGAATATGCAAGCAGTAAAATCCCAATCCTCGCTAGAGAATAGAGTCACTAAGGAACTATGGAAAATGGGTTTTCGATTCCGCAAAAATGTTAAGAACTTATTCGGAAAACCTGATATTTCTTTAAAAAGGTATAAAATAGTTATCTTTATTGATTCCTGCTTTTGGCACTGCTGCCCCATTCACGGCACGATGCCAAAATCAAACATAGATTTTTGGAAAAAGAAACTGAGAAGGAATATTGGCAGAGATTTGGAAGTAAATAATTATTATTCAGAAAAAGGCTGGAATATTTTAAGATTATGGGAACATGAATTTAAAGAGAATTTTGACGGGGCAATTCAAAAAATAGTTGATTTTATAAAACAAAAAAAAGGAAATAAAATATTAATTATGGGAAGAAGATTCGAAAAAGAACAACCTAAGTAATAATACAAAATTATAGGTAAAAGACAGCCTCCCAAAAAGGCTGTCTTTCTGTTCAATTTATTTACCGATAAAATCCTGAGTCCAATAATTACCTTGTGAAACATAACCAACACCAATATACGTAAAGTTTGGATCAAGAATATTTCTACGGTGACCTTCACTATTCATCCAAGCATTGACTACCTCTTCAGGAGTTTGTTGCCCCATAGCAATATTTTCACCGGCATAGCTATAGGTAATCCCAAATTTTTTCATCATATCAAATGGGGTACCGTAAGTTGGACTTGTATGGCTAAAGTAATGATTTACCGACATGTCCCGGGATTTTTCATGTGCCATTTTGCTAAGGGTTAAATCTACTTTAAGTGCAGGTAAACCATTTTTGGCACGTTCTTGATTGGTAAGGACAACTACTTTTTGCTCATAAGCACTTAAAGTGCCTGCGGTTTGAGTTGTTTGTGGTTGACTCACTTTAACAGGCTGCTGCACCGGTTTTGGTGCCACAGCTTGAACCGGCTGCTTTACCTTGTTGTGTGAAACCGGAACTTGGGTAAAGTTCTTGTCCTTTTCAATATTTCTAAGGTAGTTTTCTATCATACTATTAATCTCGTTTATATTGGAATCCTGAGTTACATAAACTTTTTTCTGCAAGGTTGGGTTAAGATTGGCTGCATGTGCATTGTTTTGTCCAGGATTCGCCCCAAATAACGCTGTCGACGCTGCTAAGGTAAGAATGGCTTTGCTCATTAACATGTTAGTATCCTCCTGTTTTGAATCTTTTGCCGTTTATTAGCAAATTCATCGTAACATATGATTTTTGTCATATTTCAGGGAGGATTTTACAGATAAAAGCTGTCCACTGTTTATATCAGTTAATAATCTTTATAGGATGCTAGTATGTAAGGAATTGCAGCCACTTTATTTAAAAGCTCTAATTTTAACGAAATAAAACAAAATTTGGATATACAACCAATAATTATAATAAAAATAGGGGTTGACGATTATTGATAACCTGGACATTTTTAACAAATATTTCAGAAAAATATCGAAATTTACATTCCTTAAGCTATGTATACATCCAGAAATATTAATAAACCGGAGCCTTCACGAAGCTTCCTGCTGTCAAATTATAAATCTTGCTGATCAACATTTAGTTCAACTAAATTACCATCAGGATCCGCACAGAATAGTTGGGCGAACCCACTTTTACTATTAGGCTTTTCCAGAATTTCAACATCATTCTTTTTCAACCAATTTAGAGTCTCATGGTAATTCTCAACTCTGAGAGCAAAATGACCTTCCCTGCTGCTCAAGCTTTTATCTTGGCGAATCGTTTGTGAGGAAGAGTGGACTATTAAATGAAGTTGGTGACTTCCTATTTCATACCAAGCACCTGGAAAATCAAAATTAGGACGTTCTAATTCTTTTAAACATAAAATATTACGGTAAAAATGGTTTGCTGCATCTAGGTCTGTAACCGAAAGACTAACGTGATGGAATCCTTTATAATGAATCAAATTGGTCAACTCCTGACAATAAATTTCCCCAATGTTTAATCTATTATATCAGAACCCATAAAGGACAGGGGGAGAGAAATTTTTCTTCATTTTATTTGAGAGGCTCCAATACAAAATAAAAAAAACTCTGGATAACAACTATTTTTGTTACCAGAGTTTTTTTTATAAATTACTCAATCAATTGATAAGTTCATTAAAACCATATATTACAAGGCTCTAACCAGTTTACAGATTAAATCGATATCCCGTACCCCAAATAGTTTCAATATATTGTGGATTGGCAGGATTTCTTTCAATTTTTTTACGGATTTTTTGGATGTGGACAGACACAGTGGCAGTATCTCCAAAGTGTTCTTCATTCCAGATTGTAAGAAAGAGATGATCTTTACTAAATACAATATTAGGATGTGACATGAGAAAGACAAGTAATTCATATTCTTTTGCCGTGAATGTAACTTCTTTTCCATTTACAAAAACTTGATGGGAAGCCGTATTGACTTCAAGTCCTTTATGTGTAAGAATTTCTGCCCCGGCATTCTTCCCCATCAATCGTTCATAGCGAGTTATATGGGATTTGACCCTCGCAACAAGTTCAGACGGACTAAACGGCTTCGTTAAATAATCATCTGCTCCATAACCCAAGCCTCTAATCTTATCAATATCATCTGTTTTGGCCGAAACAATGATGACAGGGATTTCAATTTTGCTGCGGACAGCCTTTAAGATTTCAAATCCATCTTTATTTGGCAGCATTAAATCAACAATAACGACATCATACGTACCTGAAACAGCATGCTGCAATCCTATCAAACCATCCGCAATAATCGTAACATGATAGCCATTCAGCTGAAGATAATCACGCTCCAATTCTGCAATATTTGTATCATCTTCAATGATCAAGATATGCTTCATTCGTTTTTCTCACCTCTCACTGAAATAGGCAGGATGATGGTAAAACAGCTCCCTTCGCCTTCTACACTTTGAACGTTGATATCTCCGCCATGAGCTTTGACCAGCTCCTTCGCAATCGCCAGCCCAAGACCTGTACTCATTAAATTTTTTGTCCGTTCTTTTTCGATACGATAAAATCGATTAAAAATAAAAGGAAGCTTGTCACTTGGAATGCCTGGTCCGTTATCTTTTATATGAAGTTCAATGACGTCATCCCTTTTCTCTAATTCACAGATTAAGGCCAAATTCCGTTCATCTCCATATTTTCTTGCATTTCCAATGATATTTTGAATGGCCTGATGAATTCTCTTCCGGTCGACAATCACAAAACAGTCTTCCTCAAGTTTATTGGTATACTTGAAAGCAAGATGATTTTCTGCAAATTCAAAAGAAAATTCTTCCATCAAATCAGCTGCAAAGGCTCCAATGGAAACCTCTTCAAAATGATAATCCAATTTATCCATATCAATTTTTGAAAATAAAAACAGATCATCGATAAGCTTGTTCATATATTCCGTATTACTGTATATGGTTTTGAAGTACGTTTCCAGTTTATCCTTCGGTACGACTCCATCGATAATGGCTTCCATATAGCCCTGGATGGAGGTAATCGGCGTTTTGAGATCATGGGAGATATTTGCAATTAATAGCTTGCGATTGTCTTCATATTCCTTTTGCATTTTTTCGCCTTTTTTTAATTTCTTTGCCATATTATTAAACGATACAATCAACGCTTGGATCTTGTTTCTTGTCGGATGGATAATTTCTGTATCATAATTTCCTTTTGCAATTTCTTCCACCCCCTCAATCAGGGTATCAATCGGCTGTAAAATTTGCTTTTCCAATCGGGCATGAAAGAGGAAATGTGCCACTTCCCTCATGAGGGTAAATACGAGGAGAAGAATGAAGATAATCTTTACATCAAAAAAATGATATAACAAATAAAAAATGGCAATATTGATAAAAAGAATAATGATCCTCAGATAGCGGAATTTTTTCGCATTTTTGCGAAAGTTGGCACGCATTTCACGAACCTCATACCCAAAGTGGTTTCGATGCGGGAACGGCGAATTGGGATGTTCATGTAAGTGCCGTCGAAATCGCCGCCTGTGCTTTTTGTGTTTCATATCATTTCTCCTCGTCTAATAGTTGACCATACCAGCTCTACTTTAAATGAAATGAAAGGAAAGGATAGACCTTTAAAGCAGTTTATCCTTTCTTAACGCATTTCAGGTCAACAGCGGAAGGCTCCCTATTCCTGCACTATTTGATGAATGGAAAAAACAAAGCTGCCTTTGGACAATTTTGTTTTTTCTTTTCCTATTATGGTCTTACTGTATGAAATTAATTTCTGCTGATGCCTTCAATTCATGGGAACCATCCTTTTCATAGCTTCCTTGGATCGTGATGGCTGCCCTTTCCACTTCTTTGTCTTTATTGGTAAAAACGTTCACAAGGATCTGAGGTTTATCCATTAACATAATTTCTTTCATTAGTTTCCCTTTTAGCGGATGATGAAGAAGCGGACCCTGGAACATCCTATGTTTATCAAATCTTCCTTGTATTCTTTCCCTTATTTGTTTTACTTCATCACCAAGCTCCAGTGAGAATACGAGCGTTTCACCTTGCTCTTCTACTTTCAATTCATTTAACATCCGAAGTAGAAATAAAAATGCATCTGCTTTCCCCTTGAAGCCACGGTTATGGCCATGCTCATGGCTGAATCGGTCATGATGCCTGAAATGTCTAAATCCTCCATGGCAATGGAATCCCTCATGGTTATTCCTTGTAAATTCTGTTGTACTTTCATGTTTGCCTTCATTACCATCCCAATTCCATTCTGTTTGCAGCTTACACTTTGTTTTTCCTTCCCCGCTTCGCTGAAACTCGTTTCTAAAATTCCATACCTGCTGCCCATCTTGTTCAACCTTGACGCTAAGGACACCTTCTCGTTCTTTTTTCTCTTTCATCGTTTTCACTACATCATATAACGCTTTGATTTTATTCATTGCCACTACCTCCAATTATAAGTTTTTCTCTTGCTTACATGAAGGATTGTAGCAACCAATAAAAAAAACAAATGAAAGAAAGTTTAAAAAAAGTATAAAATCTGTTAAAAAAAATCTAAATTAGGTTATTCTTCAAAAATCAGGGAATTCTGACTGAACATATACAATTTAGCAACAATAGTCAAAGGATGGAGAGGAGGATTCACCAGAAAGATCCATTTTAGTTTTAGTAAAGGATCATGCCAAGGCCAGGCACTTAATGAGGCTGTACAAGCGTCAATGGAATGACTTTCTTCTTTGATCAAAATGGGGAGTTCTGCCAAGCTATGCGGCCCAGCAAATAACGGGACGCTTTAAATTTTACCTAAATCATAAAATTCCTTCTCTATCACCTTACGGATTTTTTTGAATGGTTAATAGTTTTTAATTCTGCTGTTTTTGGGTCTTCGTCCATAAATGGCTAAAGATTCTGCTGCGTTGCAGGAATGTACCGGAATTAATAATTAATTACGCGGATCAGAGAGTGCTTAGGCATGATTACGTTTAAATAGCCGATCTACTTCTATTCGTAAATTATTTAGTAACTGAAAGTTCGACTGGTAACCCAGGCTTTCAATTACATTCGTGTAGTACCATTCTTGCTGCTTTTTGCCGCGGTTAAATCTTTCCCAGACCTTTTCCCCGACTTGATCATAATCACGTATGATAGATTTAATGTTATGTAGTTTATCTGCACAGGCAACAGCACGGATGTCTAATGGAGCGGTTTTTAGAAACTGAATCGTATGTTCTTTTCTTTCCTCCCAAGAAAGCGATTTGTTAGGTTCTGAACATCCTTGAACAATTTGAGCTATTTTCCAACCAAATAATTGTTGTATTTTTTCCATTGTAAGTGCCGTGTCTTCAACGGTATCATGCAAAATTCCAGCTGCAACGATTTCCTCACCGTACCCGGCCTTCATTAATATCATTCCGACTGAAACGGGATGAGTTATATAGGGGATGGTAGTATTTTTCCTATATTGTCCTTCATGTGCCTGACTAGCTACCTGTAGTGCCTTTTCAATTATATCCATTAAAATTGCCCTCCCATCTAATACATTTATTTCATCTTTAAACTGACCCATTCAAGCCAGAGGAGTCTGCATTTTTCTTTCATTTAATATATCTTGAATTATTTCGATATGAAATGCAGCCCAGGCTTTTTCACGAAAATGAAGAACGATACTTATCGTAAGAGCAACGATGTAAACAAAACAAAAAACAACCCAAAGCCGGCTTCCATTTTTAAAAAGAAACGTTGATAATTGATTTGAAAACATAAACATAAGCCATGGTATGGAGGATACAAAGATTGGTATAATACCCGAACCGTTTTTTTCCTTTACCATACGATAATAAATTAATCGTAAAGTACTGCTATCAATTGATTGATAAAGACGTTTCACTTTTTCAATTTCTTTGAATTCCTTAATATGGTTGATGGATTGGTCCTTATCTAATGCTTTTTCAAGTTTAAGAAAAATTTTATGAGCATCTCCTCGTAATGAAACCATTTTTTAGTCCCTCCCTTATTTTAACTATTTTTTAGTCAGACGTATAACTGACCTTATCCGGATTCATACATTTGTTAAGTTTTTCTAATTAAAGTTTTTCTATACTCTTTTTACTCGATACCTTGTTCCACAGCAGAAGGACTTATAACCTCAAAGCGGGCTTTTCTTCCTTTGGCAAATAGGTAAAAAGCAACCTGAAAAATTCAGGTTGCTCCTTTAACAACGGTCTATTTTAAGAGAAACACTTGGTTATGCTCCCTTATTCATTTTGGATTCGCTGCTTTTTAATGAATGAAAGAGAAACTCTTTAACAGAATTTGTTTGCTGCTTTGCCTTTGACGTAAAGAAAGGATTCAAAATAATACTGAATAATAAGTTTGCTGCTAATCCCCAGAATCCTTCATATATACCAAATGACTTGCCTGTTCCATATACCGTAAAGGTTGTTACCAATCCAATAAGCAATCCGATAATGGTTGCCTCTTTCGTTTGGTTTTTCCAGAAAAGACTTACAACAATGGCAGGGAAAATTTGAACCATGCCTGAAACACCTAAAAGCTGCAAAGATACTAGTGCTGAAGGGAATAACAGTCCAAATAATAAAGCAAGTCCAATTACGACAAACACCATTGAACGGGTTACAATCGTTAATTTAGCACCGGTTACCTTTGGATTGATTAAATCACGATAAATATTATTTGCAAATAAGTTGGAAGCACCGATTGCCATAATCGAGCATGGAATTAAAGATGCTAAAGCAATAGTTGAATAGGCTAATCCTTGTGCGACACCGCCATATGAAACTTGAATAAGATTTAAAAATGCAAAACGCGGATCGCTTCCTTTTGGCAACACATGGTAAGCCACGAAGCCAAGGAAAATAACCAGGATTAAGACCACATTGTATAAAGGCAAAAACATGGCATTTTTTCGAACTGCATCAGCACTTTTGGCTGTGAAAACTCCCGTAGCTCCATGTGCCCACATGAATAATGCCAAGGCAGAAACAAAAGATGCTGTCATGAACCATGGAATGCCTTTAGGGCCTGATGTAGGAATTGACAGTAATTGCGGTGATTCTTTTACAAGTGTATGAATCATCGGGCTCCAGCCGCCAAAATGGATAATCGGCAGTGAAATCACCAGGAATAACATGATTACCCAGACAAGAATATCTTTAATAATTGCTGTATAGGTAGGACCTTTAATACCGCTAAAAAATGTAAAAAGTGCAACAAGAAGGAAGGAAGCAATGACGACTACCTTAACATTAATAAAGCCTGCACCGGCTACTTGAAGCGTATTTTGAATACCTGCTAACTGCAAATCGATATAAGGGATAAGCATCAATACGCCGACAACTGCAATAAGAGAAGAAAGAAGTTTACTATTAAAACGCTCTCTAGCATAATCAGCCAGTGTTGTTAGCTTAAATTTATTGGCCACTTTCCATAGTTTAGGAAGGTAAAAGTAAGAAACAAAATAAGCTAAAATACAATAAGGAATGGCAAAAAAGGCAAGACTTCCACCTGAATAGGCCGTACTGGTTAGTCCTAAAAATGTATAAGCTGTATATAAATCTGCCCCTACTAAAAACCAAACCAGCAATCCGCCAAAGCGTCTTCCGCCAACAGACCATTCCTCTACTGAGCTTCTCGCAGATTTATTCCTCCCTGCCAAAAATCCAATCAAAACAACTGTCAAAACAACGAATACTGTGATTAACAAAGCTGTCAAATTTCCGTGCATTAGTCAAGACTCCCTTCCGATTTTTGAATTCGATAAATCCCCAAAGTACATAAGGGAGTTAAAACGATCCATAAGAAGAACCAAAATTGAAGAAAGGGCAACCCTAAAATAATAGGGTCAATACGATTTACGAAAGGTAATACCGCTAACTGAGAGATAAAAGGCAGTATTATTAGGAATATTTTGAATTTTTTTACCATAAAAAAACCTCCTATTAATATTTGATTCTAACAAAAACGAATTCAAATATTTTTTCGTCTAAATGATGTTATTGTTAAATAATTTTTCATGTACATTATAATAACAATTTTTGCAGGAGATTACAATTCAATTTTCTAAAAATTTATAAGATTCCCATTACCATTCCGTTGGTTTATGTGAATAAAACAATGATCGGCAGGAAATGAAAGCATTTATTAAGTTATAGAAACTACTTTTGTAATCAAAATCGCTTAATATATTGAAAATAAAAAGGTTTGATTAGTTTTCCCAAAAATTCATTGCTGGTTGAATAATTAATCATTTATAAATGGTGCCGGACTGTCTAATCCTTTAGAAAATTTCATTTAAACCAATATGCCATAGCACCAATTACCACATGGATAGCATAAGACCGGCTAAATACAAATATGATAAAGATAAGATTCCTCATTAAGGGGTTGTTAGAAATGAACATTTTTAATAAAATCGCTTTATTTTTTGTTGTTTTATATTCTGTCATTATCGTGGCAAACACTTATTTAGGAGAAAATGAACGGGTACAATCCAATGTTATTTACTTTCTTATGAATGGGTTTGCATATATTGTATCAGCACTGGAAGTTGAAAAAGAAAAGCAGATTTTAGAAGCTTTTGAAGCTTGATATTATTGATCGTTCTTAGTGACGGGTAAATGAGAAAAGATGAGACTACGGTCACTAAAAAGGTTTCAAAGTGACCGTAGTCTCCGGAAGATCGACTATAATAAATCTGTTTTATTCATATTTTTTTAAAACAATTACCGCATTGTGCCCCCCAAAACCAAATGAATTGGACAAACCGATTTTTAGAGGAGCTTGACGGGCAACATTTGAAACAATATCCAAGTCGCAAAGAGGATCCGGTTGTTCTTGATTAATGGTTGGCGGGATGATTCCCTCTTGGATGCTTTTTATTAATGCGATGGCCTCAGCTCCACCCGCTGCCCCTAACATATGACCGGTCATGGACTTATTAGCTGTGATAGGAACTTGATTTGCCTCAGGACCAAATAGGCTTTTAATGGCCTGAATCTCAGAACGGTCGCCCACTTCCGTACTTGTTGCATGAGCACTGATTACGCTAATTTCATTCGAAGAAATGGATGCATCACGTAAAGCTGATTTCATCGCCAGAAAGGCCCCTTTCCCCTCCGGATGTGAAGAAACCATATGATACGCATCTGAACTGGCTCCATAGCCAATTACTTCGGCAAAGATTGGTGCATTTCTACGTAATGCATGCGACAAAGATTCGAGAATAAGGATACCGGCTCCTTCTGCCATGACAAATCCATCCCGCTCGGCATCAAATGGCCTGCTCGCTTTGTCAGGGCCATTATTTCTTGAGGATAATGCAGTCGCATTCTCAAAACTGGCTAGAGATAAATCCGTTATCGCCGATTCCGCTCCACCTGCAAACATGACATCCGCTCCACCATATTGAATCAATCTAAACGCCTCTCCAATTGCTGTATTACCAATGGAACAAGCTGTTACCGGTGACATGCTTGGTCCCATTGCCCCATATTTTATGCTAATTTGGGCTGAAGCCATATTAGAGATGATCGCCGGAACTAACAACGGACTGACTTTTCTCGGACCTCTTGCACGCAACGTGTCAATATTATTGATGAGCGTCTCAATTCCTCCTATTCCTGAACCAACATATACCCCAAGGCGTTCAGGGTCAATCGTATCTTGGTCCAGCTTGGACTGACTCCATGCTTGTTCAGCTGCAGCCATAGCAAAATGACAAAATGGATCTAAGCGTTTTGCTTCCTTACGTCCCAAAATGGTATCAGCGTCAAACGCCTTTACGAGGCCGGCAATTTTTGTCTTATGTTGACTTGTATCAAATCGATCAATGATCGATACTCCCGGCCTACCCTCCACTAAATTAGCCCAGAATGACTCCACCTCATTGCCAAGCGGTGAAATAATCCCCATTCCTGTAATGACTACTCTCTCCATGCTCTCTCCCCCTTTACTTTGTTACCCATATTTTCACTTAGAAGTTATCCTATTACAAGTTGTAGTTTATACTAGTATCAATACCACCATGATGGAGGGATTGTGCGTGAATAACAAAACAAGACTGGATGCACTCTCTGATTTTTTAAAATCCAAGCGTTCAAAAATTAAGCCTGAATCGGTTGGCTTACCGGCAGGCGTTCGACGGAGGACTCCCGGTCTCAGGAGAGAGGAAGTTGCTCAGTTAGCGGGAGTCAGTACCACCTGGTATACCTGGTTGGAGCAAGGAAGGGATATTAAAGTTTCGACCGTTGTGCTGGATTGCATTGCCAATTCTTTACTATTGAACAATGATGAACGAAAATACTTATACGATTTAGCATTGGATGCACATGGGAATATTTCTTCTAAAAATGAGAGCCTACCGAAAATTAGCAGTTCTTTAGAAAAAATTCTAAAGGAATTGAAGCATTGCCCAACCGTTGTAACGGATCGGTACTGCCAGATAGTCAGTTGGAATCAGGCAGCTACCCATGTTTTTCTGGATTTTGATCAGATTCCGATGGAGGAGCGGAACTTAATTCGCTTAGTATTTGCAAGGAAGGAATTACGTGCACTCGCTGTCAATTGGGAGCATTTTGTAAAAGGATTTCTCGCCATTTTCCGCGTCTATTACGGGCAATATGTTGGGGATGATTGGTATAAACAATTTATTGAGGAAATGAGCGACAAATACCCGGAATTTCGAGCATTATGGCTAGATAGTCAAGTAAGTACTGCTCCAGATGTTCAAATTGAATTCAGGCATGCGAAGGCGGGAAAAATGCTGTTTAATTTAACCTCACTTCAGGTTCAAGGTGAAACAGATTTAAGGTGCAGCATCTATACGCCTTTAGAGAATTCCCCGACAGAAGAAAAATTAAAAAAATTGATGAATAAAAGCGCAGTTTAATAGAATTTAAACAAATGGTTGAATTCTTTTTTAACGGGTCAACAAAAATACCGGGGGCTCTTCCCTCCGGTACTGTTTGGGGTCTTTATTGAAGAAAATAAACTTGTGAAGAGTTTTTTACTATTCCTTAGCCAATAACACAACGGATCATTGCCAGCTAGAATCAGATTCTAGCCGTCTCATGAACTCTTCTGCAGCACTGTAGCCTTGCTGCTTCAGAAGCCAGTTATTAGCCGCAGCTTCGATTAACCCCGCCACATCACGACCGGGTTGGAGCTGAATCTCAATATGAGGGATTCGAACGTCCATATATTCTGTATATGAAGGTTCGTGATCCAATTCATTATTAAGGGAATTTTTCTGCCATTTTGTCAGTTCAATATCGAGCGCGATCCTCGTTTCATCCTGAAAAGCTTTTCTCCCATATAAGCGGACCACATTCAATAGCCCGACACTTCGTAGGGCGAGAAATTCCTTTGTTTTCCCATCATGGGTACCGAGAATGGTACGTGGACTGAGCTTTTTCAACACAACAATATCATCAGCCACTAGCCTGTGACCTCTGCCAATCATTGTGTGTGCCGTTTCGCTTTTGCCGACGCCTGATTTCCCCCGAAGTAAAATACCCATTCCATACACATTGATACAAACCCCGTGTACTGCGATTTCCGGAGCTAATGTTTTTACCATATAAGCATCAAGTTTCGGAATAAATTCAGACGTCGTTTGAGGCTCGTTTGTACATAATAACGGGATTCCCTCTTCTACACAATACCGGGTTAAATACGTTAGCCCTTCCTGTCCGGCAGTAACGATAAAGCAAGGCGGGTGGTATTTGACGATATTACCTATTCGCATCTGACGCTCCTCTATGCTTAACTTATGCAAATAAGTAATTTCTTTTCTTCCAAGTATTTGAACACGTTCAGTTGGGAAAAAATCAAAGTGACCAACGAATTCCAAACCCGGACGATGACACCGTGATTGCTTAATTGTTCGTTTTAATTGATTTTCTCCAGTTATTACTTTCAATGAAAATTTTCGAACTAAATTATCAACCGTTAATATTTTCACGTCTATGGCACTCTCCATCCTTAATGACTTTCTTATTTTTGATTTTACTGGTAAATGAGGAATTCCAGCTCAGTATCTTTCTATTAAAATAATCCTTTCACAATAAAAACTCCGAAAAAAATCTGATAACCATTTTATAATTCTTTATAAAATCAAGATCTGAATTTCATCTAAATTAACTAATTCTACTCTACTATATAGTATATTCAGTTTAAAGTAGTCTAAATTGAACAAACAATTTCCAAATAAGAAAATGCCGTCTATACTTAATTGACACTTACTTTAAAAAATTGCTTAGTAACTATGATATCTCAAAAAGGATTCCGTCTTCGATAATGGAAGTAAGGTATTCAATATTTTTGTGAAATTTTTCTCTATTTACTGACATCATTGAACTCATCTCCTTTAATAGGTAAACTTTTTATAAATCATAAAAACAGCGGCTTCTTATCTTCACAAAAAAAGGAATCGCCGTAGCAATCCCATTCTTCATAAGTAAATCTAACCTCTATAACTACTAAATCATGAAATGCTCTACTTAATGACGGTGAGACGGTTTTTCACTCTTGATAAGGTTGTGGATTTTCACCATTCTTATCATACTTGGTTCCTTTAAACATAAGTCCATTCCTAAATAAACCTTCAAAAATTACCTTTCCAGTTTGGTTATCGTAAAGTTTCCCAGTACCTTCAGGTAATCCTTTATTATCTACAGTACCTTCATAAACTAATTTTCCATTATGATATTGCTTTACTTCTTTTTGACAACCAGTTAATGCAATAATACATATAATTGCAATTGCTATCGCTAATCTCATAGACTCACCTTATCCTGTTTTAAAATTATTATTAAATTCTTAAACAAAATATTCTTTTCCAACATTCCTTACTCAACAAAAAAGATGTAATTATTTATTTTTTTAAAGTTTACGTAACAAAACGATAACATTACCCATTTTTCCTAAAGGTATTTTATAATTTATAGAACGATGATTGAAAACCATTGAGGTGCAAAATGTTTAAAAAAATATTCTTAGTCTTTATACTAATTACCGTCATAGTTGTTGGAATTACACAAAAAGACACTCTTATTGAAATGATAAAACAGGGTGGTAGTCCTGCCGTTATCTTTAGTATATTGATGCTTACTATATGCGTTTTCTTTCCTGTAGTTCCTTTTGCCGTTTCAACCGGTTTAATAGGATCTGTTTTTGGAACCATTCAAGGAGCGATTATCTCCTTTTCCGGCTCAATGTTTGGCACAATCCTTCTCTTTTTTTTTACTAGATATGGCTTCAGAGAATGGGCGCAACAGAAGTTAAAGAAGTATCCAAAGGTTCAAAACTATGAAGAATATCTTAATCGCAAGTCCTTTTTAGCGATTTTAACAGCACGATTAATCCCTGTAATTCCTGCGCCGGTCGTAAATATCTTATGTGGTTTAAGTAAAGTCAATTGGATAGTATTTGTCATAGCTTCTGCTTTCGGTAAAATCCCAAATATATTAGTTCTTTCCTATGCAGGAGCAAATCTCCAACACAATAAGTGGTTTTCTATTTGGATATACACTTTCTACCTTGTCATCATTGTTATCATTAATTCTGTATTGGTTTATCGTAAAATGCCAAAAGATATGGCATAAACCGATTAATCATCATATGCTAAAAAAAATTTCACCACATATAACAGCTATAATTATAAGAATATCTATTATGATAAGTGTCTTAACCAAGCATTTCATATAATAAACATCCTTTCGTTATTGTCTTCAGCTCTAGATTTACTATCTTATTATAAAAAATGCACAAGTATCAGAACGTTCTCACCTATCTCAAAATTAGAAGTCGCTGCTGATATAATTGTAGGCGATAACGCTCTTTTCCTTCAAGGAAAACGATAAAATATATTGGGACCAATAAAAAACACACCATTTGAAATTATCCCTCTTGTGTAAACAGTATGAAAATAACCCATACTGCTACATAAGAGATTATATGCCATATTATTGATCCAAATTTATCAATATTATTTACATAATTCTATTTCAAAAGTCGCCTCTTTCACTTCTTTTAAGTTTGTACCAACACATTTATATAGAAATTCTGCGCAAATTGAAAAGCTTGCTCGAAACAGGTAATACCTTGCCTCCTATTTCAATATAACGAAAAACCATTTGTACGAACAAACCAAATACATTATTAATACTCGAGAAAATACAAATATATTCAAAGAGAGCTGATTATTATGAACAACCTTACAAAATTTAAGATAGTAAAGCCGGTTAAAGAAGTATTTGAAGCATTCGTAGACCCCGCAAAAATTGGAAACTTTTGGTTCTCATCAAGTTCCGGACGATGGGAGCAAGGAAAGACGATTGCATTACGATATGACGAATACAATGCAGAAGTGGATATAAAACTATTGGAAGTTGAAGAAAATAGAAGAATTGTGTTCCAGTGGGGGGCAAATGAGGAAGGACATATTGTTACAATTGCCCTAAAAGAGTTGGATTATTCGAGTACAATTATTGAAGTGAACGAAGAAGGTTTTAATGAAAATGATGAAGCATTCATAAGTCAATTAATCGATAATAAAGAAGGCTGGGTTTATATGCTGAGCTGTTTAAAAGCATATTTGGAATTTGGCGTTACTAAATTGAGAGCCGGAATAGTTAAATAACTTTACCTCAAATTGCTAGTTAGTTACGTCAAAATATTGTTTGTTATTCTAATGGAAATCAAGTATTGTTATTATGTGGTAATTTTAATCATTCAGATTTTAGGGGGTGCTTAAAAGTGGAGAATCAATTTAGATTTCCGGATACTGCAGCTACTCATGCAAAGCCAAGTATTGGAAAGGCGATACTTTGCATGGGGCGGATCTTCATTTAAATAAATCGCCCGGGTAAGTTTTTTATTCATTTCTAATATCTGGCTTTGCACCTTATTTTCTCTAAATTAAAATAAGGGGCTGGCAGAAGTGAAATATGTTAATGCAAACAAAATTTTACCTGAAACGCTGATTGCGGAAATTCAAAAGTATGTTCAAGGTGAAACAATTTATATTCCGAAACCTGAAGCTGCTTATCGAAAATGGGGAGCTTGTTCCGGGGGAAGAAAGTTAATTGATGACAGGAATGCCTCCATTAAAAGCTCTTTTAAAAGCGGTACCAGTATTCAGCAATTAGCTGAGGAACATTTCCTTTCAATAGAAACAATCAAAAAAATTGTTTATTCCAATTAAAATGTGAACGGAGCACCGATGATTTTTTAATATCGTCGGTGTTTTTTTATGCCATTTTTGTTTCTTAGTTATTTTCTATATTTCTAAAATAAAGTGGACTTTTTAAAATAAAGCTTAAGGGGATTTTTAGAAACCAAAAATCAACTTAAGTCAAGCCGGGAGGAATACGTATGACTGAAAAATTCATAAAGAATAATGAATATAATTTTATAAAAAATCAAGTCGCTTTGATCAAAGACAGTTACAAAAAAAATTCTGATCCAACTGTTATCCGGGCTGTTAAAGATTTAGCTAGTTCAAAGATCGATGAACTCTTGCCAAATGCGACGATTGAACAAAAGGAAATGTTAGACCTTTCAAAATGGAAAACAGATAATGAGTTTGACCACTATCTTCAAAAACTATCCAACTTTGTACTGCCATTCCCAAAAATCACGGAACAACAAATTAAAAAAATGTTTCCGAAAAGCAAGAAATTAAAAGTACCTGATTTAACAAAGTCCGATCTCGACCACCTAACCTATTTAAGTTGGACCGATATTAGTACAAATAAAAAATATATCGTTTATGAACTAGATGAAAAAGTAATAGGAATTGAATGTAAAACTACCATGTTGAGTAAGGAGAATATCTGTTCTTTCTGTAATCGTTACGGTCAAGTTGCTTTTACTTCAACGGTCACGAAGGCTAAAAAAGCTAAAAATCCGGATTACTACAAGGCAATTGGTAACTATATTTGCTTCGATAGTACTGAATGTAATAAAAAAATAACAAACGTTGAGTACTTAAGGAATTTTCTAATGAACTCTCTAAGTGAAAAGGTATAAAAATAGAACCTTGCTAAAAAATTCAGCAAGGTTCTAAAGCTATTAAGGAGATTCATTTTTGCCTTCTAACACAGCAGAAAAGTTCAATAACAAATTCCGAAATCTTTTTCGATCAATTTTTTCTATTTCTTTCTAAATCATCAATATTCCCCTAATATCTTCTTCGGTAAGGGTAGACATGATTTTTTCTTCAGAATCGATGATTTCTTCAATGAGATGTCTCTTTTTTTCTTGCAGTTCGTTCATTTTTTCCTCGATAGTTCCACGGGCGACAAGCTTGATGACCTGTACGACATTTTTCTGCCCGATCCGATGGGCACGATCTGCTGCTTGTTCCTCGACGGCAGGATTCCACCAAGTGTCATATAAAATAACAGTATCCGCACTCATCAGGTTTAGGCCTGTACCTCCTGCTTTCAGGGATATGAGGAATAAATCCCGTTCACCGGAATTAAATCGCCGGCAGATTTCCACTCGTTCTGCTGCCGGGGTTTGTCCATCAAGGTAAAAGAACGGGAGCTCTTTCGTCGCTAATGCTCTGCCGATAAGCTCCAGCATTTTCGTAAACTGTGAAAAAATTAACACCCTTCTTCCGGAAAGCTTTGATTCATCTATAATTTGCAAGAGCTGTTCAAATTTCGCTGAGTTTCCTTTATAACCATCCACAAACAAGCTTGGGTGACAACATATCTGACGCAAGCGAGTCAAACCGGCCAAAATTTTGATGCGATTTTTCCGAATTGTATTTTTGTCCAGATGCTTTAGTGTGTCGTGCCTTAGTTTCGCTAAATAGGCAGCGTATAGCTTCTTCTGTTCAGGAAGCAGCTCCACTGATTCCAATGACTCTATTTTTTCAGGAAGCTCTGAAAGGACATCCTCCTTCATCCTGCGAAGTAGAAATGGCCGGATTCTCAAGGCAATGTTTTCCCTCGAAAGCTTACTATATTCCTTTAATCCGAGTAAAAGCTCCGGAAAGACCACATGAAAAATCGACCACAGCTCCTCCAGTGAATTCTCCACCGGTGTACCGGTAAGCGCGAAACGATGAGCGGACTGTAGCTTCTTTACCGCTCGTGCTGTTTGGGTCAAAGGATTTTTAAATGCTTGGGCTTCATCAAAAAACACTGTATGAAAAGATTGTTTCGCAAACCAGTTTATCTCCCTGCGTAATAACGGATAGGAGGTGATGATCACATCGATGCCCTTTAAGTCCTTCAGTAACTTAGATCGCTCTGCTTTATTTCCATCTATGACAGCTGCTTGTAATTGGGGTGCAAATTTCCTGATTTCACTAAGCCAGTTATACGTCAAGGATGATGGGCAAACAATAAGGACCTTTTGCTTATTGTTACGGATATCGGTGAGGACCGACATGATAAACGCGATACTTTGGATCGTTTTTCCGAGACCCATATCATCGGCTAAAATTCCTCCAAAGCCATAGCAGGCAAGTGTTTTCATCCATTTAAAGCCAAGTTTTTGATATTCTTTAAGTATGGGCTCTAAACTCTTGGGCACCTCGAATTCCAAACGCTCGGGATGGCGGAGGTGATCAAGAAATTGACGGTAGGATTCCTCCAGCTTGAAGGCATCGTTAATCTCAACTGAATCTAGAAGCTGAAGACTCTGTTCGATGGGCAAATCCAGGCCACCTGCCAGATCTTTATTCCTGACAAGGGGTGAATAAAGAAATCGCTGAATTTCATCGAATTCTCTCGTCTGAAGCGAGAGCAGCGCCCCATTCGGCAAACGATAATATTTCCGTTTTTCCTCTAAAGCGAGTAAAACCTCGCGAATCTGCTTTTCAGGAATGCCATCCATTTCAAATTTAAATTCAAGCCAATTGGTCCGTTCTTTTTTGACCTTCACCCTCACCTGAGGGCGAGCATTCTCTCTGAAAATCCGATTTCTTACGGCCGTTGTTGCATAAATTTGGACAAGCTTTTGAAGCCTTGGAACGACATGGACTAAAAACTCATACTCCAGCTCCTCATTATGCAAAAAATATCCTCCGTCCGTCTTGGCAAACGAGCTATCTTCCATTAGCTTTAGTATTTCAGCTTCCTTTTCTACATCCCTAATCACCATGGAGCCTGCCGTTTGTTCTCCGGTTTCCAATGGATGAATAATTCTATTTTCGTAGTGAAACTCGAGTCCGGCAAGGAGGCGATTTTTCACACGATCCAAGTAGAGCTTGGCCACCAAAGGGGTGTTCATCCATTGTTTGGTTATAGTTTCAGCAATGTGAACATTCCCCAGTTTTTTTAACCCTTTTGCCACTTTTTCAAGAAAAAAATGAACTTGCTCTTTCGGAATCGTAATTTGATTCGTTCCTGACATATCCAGCATCTGTTTCAGATCCGAAAGACGTTTACAGTCCTGATCTTCCAACAGTTTTATTTTTCCTTCATAGAGAATAGAGCTATAGGAATCTAGGACAACCATCCGATTAAAGCCTTTGACCTGTAATTGATAGACATTGCCTTCCGTTTCTGTAAAATCAAACTGTAATGGGAGTGCTTCATTTGTAACCTGCAGTCTTGCAATGGTCTGCCCATCATACTTCAGCTTTACCCGTGGCGCTTTTAGCAGTAAAGGCAGCATCCGGTCCCAAGCTGATGATGGAATAAGCAGCATCTGAGGGTGATCCTTATCCGGCAATGCGTCAACATACATCTTTTCATCACGAATCACCTGGATGAGCTGCTGAATAACCGCATCTGTTTCGTTTTGAAAACAATGGAGATTTTGATTGTATGTGAATGAACCGGAAAGTAGACATGGATTTCCTTCTCTTACATGCTCCAGAAACTCACGGATATTTTGCACGTTAGTCGACCCAAGAATTATTTCTATACCAATTATGTACCTACCCAAGCCTATAGCAACCGGTTTACAGGTAAACTCTACATCAAGCACGTTTCTTTTTTCAAAATGAAGCTGGTGACCGCTTTTTCGGACAGTCCGATCATTGAAAAGAGTCAGTAAACCTTTTGTCAATTCCTGATTGGTTGAATTGGCAACCATCGGGATGGTTCCATGACGCCTGTGTTCGTATATCGCTAATAAAACGGCGGCAATATGCTGACAATCCATATCAAAAGAAGCCAGCTTCGGGCAGCTGCATTCCGTTCGAATATCATTGTTGGTATCCGTTTCAATCATCACATGGAAATCTTCCTCTCCTGTTACCGTTGCTTGACAACGATCAGGGCTATAGCTTTCAAATATTACTTTATTCGTGCGATAAAAATAATCTCCTCGTTTGAAGGAGACAGTACCACACATTTCTTTAATGATTTTATGATTTAATGTTATGTTCAAGCGGGTTGCTCCTTCTTTGAGGATAATTTGATCTAAAACCTTATTATAAATAGGTTTGGATATTTTTCAATGATCTTCCTGACTAATGGACTGGTATGCTCCGGTAATGCCCGAATATCAAAGAATCCGGCATCAATTGATTCTTTTCCATCAATTTTAATGGTACTGCTTTTAATATCTTTTGAAATATATGTAATCGTGACCGGATAGAATTCATCACCATTTGGCAGTTTTCTAAAATACTGCTTGCCAGAAAAAACATCTACTAACTGAAGCCGGCCAATTTCAACCCCTGTTTCTTCAAATACTTCTCTTCTTCCTGCCTCCTCAGCAGACTCCCCCAATTCTAAGAGGCCTCCCGGAAGCCCCCAGATCCCTTCCGGTCTTTTTTGTAAAAGAATTTTTCCATTCTCATCCTCTACAACTACCATTGAACCTACTAAAATAATCGGCCGTGTTCCGATTATTTTACGTAAATCCTCAATATAGCCCATTCATAATCCTCCATTCGAGAAAATTTTTATGAGAAATATGTTTTAAAGAAAATATTTATTATATCTTACCTATTGTACAACTTATTAGTTTAAGAGAACAAACCTTCAATGAACTAGATAAAAAGACAGTGTGGAAAAACACGGGGCTATAGTCAATTCGATGTTGACTTATCGTAAGGAGGTAAGCGAAGTACTCGAGCCATAAACACTCATGATGGCATTTTCCAAAACGATAAAAAAACGCCAATTTTATTTGAACTTGGCGTTTTTTAAATGAAGAAAAATTAAAAGTCAGGCATTTCCCTACATCCCTACGTATGCTGATATGGAGGCAAAAATGGCAGCGATTACCCACAGTATCGGGAAGATCTTCATCATTACTTTCAACCATTGTCCAAAACTAATTCGTGCAATGGCCAAGCCTGCTAGCAGCACCCCGCCTGTTGGTGAAATGAGATTGGTTAATCCATTACCAAACTGATATGCAGTGACAGCAGCTTCTCTATTTATGCCCATAAGATCCGCCAAAGGGGCCATTACAGGCATGGTTAATGCAGCTTCCCCGGACGAGGATGGTACAAAAAAGGTTATAATATTATGGGCAAGAAGCATAATCGTCGTAAACGCAAAGCTAGGCAGTCCCTTCATTGCAGTTGCTAATGAATTTAAGATGGTATCAATAATCATGCCATTTTGCGCAATAACAAGAATTCCACGGGCAAGGCCAATGATAACAGCCGCATAAACAAATTCACTGCAGCCCTTAACAAAATTCTCAGCGATTTCTTTTTGATTCATTTTGGAAACAATACCTGCATATAACCCCAATCCCAAAAAGACAGCACCAATCTCTGTCATATACCAGCCTTTAGCAAGAATTCCCCATACAATCAGTCCAAGAGCAACGATAAAACCGGATAAAATGAATTGATCTCTACGTGAAAACTGAACGACAGTTCCGGTTTCTTCCTTTAGAAATTGGGTCCGATTTTCTAAGTCATTTTTATAAACAATCGATTTTTCCGGGTTTTTCTTAACCCTATTGGCGTACCACATGGTAAAACCAATTGATACCCCGGTAAAAACAACCCATTCAATAAAGCGAAGCCATAATTGAGGATTTCCTTTAACCCCTGATACCCCCTGTGCGATAAGGACAGAAAATGGATTCAAGGTTGAACCGACATAACCGATTTGTGTGCCTAAAAATAAAATTAAAATAGCCGTAATCGAATCGAATTTTAAAACATACATAAGCGAAATAAAAATGGTATAGAGAGGTATCGTTTCTTCACTCATCCCAAATGTGGATCCGCCTAAGCTGAAAATGATCATAGCAATTGGTATAACTAAAATCCCTTTATTTTTTAAACGGTTTGATAGTTCGATTAACCCCCTATCAATGGCACCGGTTTTCAATATAATTCCAAACGCTCCTCCTACAATCAAGACAAAGGCTACAACATCTGCCGCATTAATAACTCCCGCCATTGGCGCACTTAAGATTCCTGTTATCCCTTGACGTAAATCCCCTTTATCACTGACCTTTGAAATGGTGTGAAAAGTTCCCGGGACGATTACACTTCTTGTTGAACCGTCTACAGTTACATCTTTACGATCAAATTGTCCACTGGGTAAAATCCATGTCATTAGAGCTACAATGATAATGATTAAAAAAATGAGTGAATAACTATGAGGCAGGGCCCACTTTTTTCTCTTTCCTACTACCTTTGCTTCCAACGCATTCGCTTCCATTTATAGTCTCCTCATTTCTAATTTAAATGACGTTATATAACGTATTTTCGGAAGGTATGAAACATCGTGTATTCATTCACAAAGCAGCAATATTTTTTACTCACCTATTATTAATACCTATATTTTCCTTTTTTGAAGGACATCACATTCTACGATATGAATGCCGGAAAAACTTCCTTGGTGTTATCATGTACAATATCCCCATCCGCTATCGTCAAAACCACTTTGGCGTTCCGTAGTTCAGAAGCAGGAGTTTCAAATAAATTCCGATCAAAAACAGCAATATCCGCATATTTACCCGCTTCAATCGTGCCTGTTTTATCTTCCATAAAATTATGCCTTGCACCATTTATCGTCCATGCTTTCAAAATTTCAGCTATTGGCAGGCCTCGCTCAGGATACCATCCTCCTGAAGGGGAGCCATCCGGAAAAAGCCGTTTGGCTGCTGCATAGATAGAATCAGGGACATTGGTGATAAAAAGAGGTAAATCCGTTCCGGCGGTAATCGTTATCCCTGCATCAAGCATGGCCTTGTAGTCATAAAAGCCTTTTTCCTTTTCTTCTCCAACAGCATCTGCCATATAAGACTCTTCATACGATGGGTTTAACAGTAAAATTTGCGCATAAATTTCAGCAAAAATATCGTTTTTGCCCATACGTTTTAGGTCATCAGAATGCGGATACTCTAAATCACTAATCGAATGCCGGGCATCACGCTGTCCATTTACTTGACGGCATTTTTCAAAAATCGAAACAGCTTTGCGTATCGCTGCATCACCTTCTGCCGTTAAACAGCATTTCAAGCCATTCCGATCAGCCTCTAAAACCCAATTTTCAATCTTTTTATAATTAACTTCTCGTAAATTTTTAACTCCAGGCATATCTGCATAAGGCTCCAACATATCACCCGTATGATTGGCAACAACACCATCTACCATTACTTTGTAGCCTTGAAATCGCAGGTAATCATCTTTATAAAGCTTTTGATATGTTTGCCCTACTGCAATATTAAGTGGTTCCCTTACAGGCTCTAAAGCAAAATGGACCCTTAACGGTATCCGGTCTTCTGCTGCTAACTCCGTTAAGACAGGCAGCAGCTCATACTTTTCGAATCCTATGTCTTTTATCGACGTTACCCCTCGAGCAGCTAATAGCTGACAAAATCCCACGAATTCTTCCTTAACCTTATCGCTTTCCTGCAACATGTCTTTTAATAATTTCGATCGAGCCTCTGCGCTGCAATTTTCAGGTGTGAAATCATATCGATCTATCGCTTTTTGATTCATCCAACACCAATTTTTTGTACGATTAATAGCAATAACCGGTCTATTCGGAAAAGCTTCATCCAATCGATTTTGTTCCGGAATACACCCCAAGCGCTCCTTATCCCAACCAAACGCATATAAATTTTCAGAAGGTCCTAATCTCTCAGATTGCTTGATTAATAGAGTTATTGCTTCATCAACTGTTGACATTTTGGATAGGTCCACACCGCGATTCATTGACATATAGCCAGTAAAAAACACATGATTATCGTGAATCCCCGGCATTACAAGCTGATCATCAAGCCGGTAAACCTTCGTTTCCGGACCAATCCATTTATTTTGTTCGCTTTGATTCCCTACAGCAATGATTTTGTTATCATTAATCGCAATAAATCCTGCAAAAGGTTTATCTTCTTTGCTTGAAAAAATAACATTTGAAACCAGTACAATATTGGCTCTCAATTGGCCATTAGTCATCGAAGGCACCTTCATTCCCAATACTTATTTTCAATAAAAGGGCTCACTTCATTTAAGCGCTATCATTTTTACCAATAGAAGATTTTTTCTATTTTCTTCCGTTACAACGTCATAAAACGTCATAACGGAAGGTACAAATCTCTTTTTAGCTTCAATGAATCTTTCTAAGAAGAGGTTTTTATAAAGTAAATTGATAACGGTCACCTATAATATACTGTTTGCCGGCATGAACAGGTCGTCCATGTTGATCATGAATAATCGTATTCATGTAAAACAATGCTTTTCCAATGGAAGTTTCCAGTAGCTGAGCCTGCTCTTCATCTGCCAATACAATTTCTAGAGTAGTTAGACCGGATCGGTCGGGATTAATTCCATATTTCGTTCTCAATAGATCATACAATGACCCGGCTAGTGACTCTTCTAATAAAAATTGATATCTATTATAAGGATAATAGTTATTTTCCAGCATCAACGGACTATCACCCGCATACCTTTTCCTTTGGATATAGATTGCCTTTTCATCTGCCTCAAGCTGTAGAGCCTTCTTGAGTGAAGAGTCAGGATTAATGATTTCTTTCTTTGTAATCAAACTGTGAGACGTTAAACCGTTTGACTTGCAAGCAGCGGTAAATCCCATCACATGTTTGATTTTACGATCAATTTTTGAATGACTTACAAATGTACCTTTCCCATGGCGTTTAACTAAATATCCTTCTTTAACCAGTTCTTCAACTGCCTTGCGTACAGTAACCCGGCTAACATTGTACCGTTCCATCAATTCCGTTTCATTTGGAATTTTTTCACCTTGCTGGAAACTCTCATTTAAAATAGCTGCTTGAATCGCCTTTTTTAATTGGATATATAATGGTTCTTGATGGTCTGCGTTAAGCATTTTCTACCCCCGTATGTCGATGCCTTATAGGCTCCTATGTAAAAGAGTATCAAACGTTTTGCGATATAACAAGCAGGTCTAATAGATTAATAATAGGAAACACCAAAACCAAAAGAGCCCTCTACAAGACAACTTTTTGCAGCAAAAACTGCTGCTTCCTTCATCGCTGACGCAATGTCATTCGTTCTTAAATATTGAAGCAGGAAAGCTGTAATAAAGGAATCTCCTGCCCCCATTGTATCGATTGCCTTCACATATTCGGTAGACTGATAATAGTAATTTATTCCATCATACGCTACCGCACGATCACTTCCGCGAGTTGCTAAAAGAATTTGACCACTCTTTTTATAATTGTCCTTTAGAAATACCCTTGTCTCAATTTCAGACAAATGGCTGCAGGAAAAAAAGGCAAAGTCAACAAATGAAATATATTTATCTATTTGTTCTTGCTGAAAATCATCAGAAAAATCAAAGGATAACGGTACACCCAGGGAGTCCAGGTCTTCTAATAAATGTCCTGTGTGGCTGTATAACCCTGTATGCACCATTGAACATTCTTTAATAAGCGCGATATCTTCTTCCGTTAGTTTTAATAAATGTTCCCGCGATACACCGCCATCATTACTGCCAAGAAATAATCGATCGCCATCCTCCAGTGTGACACGGGCACATCCATTCTCCCCGTTAAAATGCCTGCATCCGGATATATCAATTTGTAATTCTTTTAGTACTCTTTCTACGTGTTCCGCTTCTTTATCATCACCAAATGTCCCAATAAACGCTGAGTCGGCTCCCATTATTTTTGCAAATACACTAAAGTTTAGGGCATTGCCTCCAGGATACATCGTCTTGATATGAACATATTTATCTACGACATTATCTCCGATTCCTACTACCTTTACCATTTTTTTCACCCCGTTTTAGTATGAGACCTTCCCCATGTACCGACGAGTTTCCAATGGATGATTTCGTACATCCGCTAACGCTTCACGATAAACACACATAATACTATAAAATAAAATTGGATTAAAAAATTCAACAACATCATCGGCAATTGTATTGATTCCTAATTCTTTAGCATCCACTACTTCAACTTTCTCAGCATATTCATTAAGGAATGTTCTTGCACGTTCATCCAATGCGCGTGTTCTGCCTTCATTTACTAATAAAATAAAGGGCGTTTTTTTGTCTGTTACTTCAAAAGGACCATGGAAGTACTCACCGGAATGGATGGATGCCGCATTCAGCCATTGCATTTCCATTAGTGAGCAGATCGCAAATCCGTAGGCATGACCATAAGATGCTCCGCTTGAAAGAATATAAAATAGCTCTTCATTTTTATATTTATTTGCAAATTCCTTTGTCCTCTCGGCTACTAGCTGCTCTCCTTTTCTAATGATTCCGTTAATGTTTTCAATTCCGTTTTGAAATGCATCATAGTGAGCATAGCCTTCTGTCCGATTAAGAACCTCCACAGCTAATTGCAGGATCATTGCCATTGGATTATTCTTTACGTCACTTTCGGATCCCCACTCATATAAAAAGGCGTGATCGGAATATTCCAGCAATGCAGCTTCCTTGTTATGTGTCAAACCGATTGTATGGGCACCATGTTCTTTTGCCACTTTCGCTGCTTCAACTGATTCCGGTGTGTTCCCGCCATGCGAGCAAACAATGACAAGCGAATCTTTATTCAATCTTTTTGGTGTTGCATGGACAAACTCATTCGCCGTAAATAAACCTGTTACAATTTTTTTTGCTTCACACTCAAGGAAATATTTTGTAGGATACATATCTACTAAAGAGCCGCCACATGCGACCAAATATACTTCCGTAATTCCCTCCTTAGTTCCTAAATTAATTTCATTAATCACTTTTACTGCATTCATTAGACTCACTCCCCTATAAGACGTATCATGACGTATTATCTTTTCACATTTAATATAAACGTTTTCATTTTAGCCGTCAATAAGAATTTTTCTTTTAAACTATTAATTTAATAAGCTTTGATTTGATTTTAATTGAACCCTAAAAATAAAGGGAAAAAGTTGAAATTGTAAAAGGTACCTTTCAATTCTGTTTTGAAGCACAAAATTGCAAAAGCCACTACAATTAGATTGAGAAATAGCCCGAAAAGAAAGGCGGTCCGAGATTAAGACTTGAATAATGAAATACAAGTGATTCCTGTCCGAATAAGGTCTGGATTCGGACTATGTAAGTGAAATACAAGCCGTTCCTGTCCAAATAAGGGCTGGATTCGGACTATGTAAGTGAAATACAAGCCGTTCCTGTCCGAATGAGGGCTGGATTCGGACTATGTAAGTGAAATACAAGCTGTTCCTGTCCGAATAAGGGCTGGATTCGGACTATATTAGTGAAATACAAACGGTTCCTGTCCGAATAAGGGCTGGATTCGGACTATGTAAGTGAAATACAAGCCGTTCCTGTCCGAATAAGGGCTGGATTCGGACTATGTAAGTGAAATACAAGCCGTTCCTGTCCGAATGAGGGCTGGATTCGGACTATATTAGTGAAATACAAACGGTTCCTGTCCGAATAAGGGCTGGATTCGGACTATATTAGTGAAATACAAACGGTTCCTGTCCGAATAAGGGCTGGATTCGGACTATGTAAGTGAAATACAAGCCGTTCCTGTCCGAATGAGGGCTGGATTCGGACTATGTAAGTGAAATACAAACCATTCTTGTCCGAATGAGGGCTGGATTCGGACTATGTAAGTGAAATACAAACGGTTCCTGTCCGAATAAGGGCTGGATTCGGACTATGTAAGTGAAATACAAGCTGTTCCTGTCCGAATAAGGGCTGGATTCGGACTATATTAGTGAAATACAAACGGTTCCTGTCCGAATAAGGGCTGGATTCGGACTATGTAAGTGAAATACAAGCCGTTCCTGTCCGAATAAGGGCTGGATTCGGACTATGTAAGTGAAATACAAGCCGTTCCTGTCCGAATGAGGGCTGGATTCGGACTATATAAGTGAAATACAAACGGTTCCTGTCCGAATAAGGGCTGGATTCGGACTATGTAAGTGAAATACAAGCCGTTCCTGTCCGAATGAGGGCTGGATTCGGACTATATAAGTGAAATACAAACGGTTCCTGTCCGAATGAGGGCTGGATTCGGACTATGTAAGTGAAATACAAACCATTCTTGTCCGAATGAGGGCTGGATTCGGACTATGTAAGTGAAATACAAACGGTTCCTGTCCGAATAAGGGCTGGATTCGGACTATGTAAGTGCAATACAAGTGGTTCTTGTCCGAATGAGGGCTGGATTCGGACCATGTAAGTAAAATACAAGCCGTTCCTGTCCGAATGAGGGCTGGATTCGGACTATGTAAGTGAAATACAAGCCATTCCTGTCCGAATGAGGGCTGGATTCGGACTATGTAAGTAAAATACAAGCCGTTCCTGTCCGAATGAGGGCTGGATTCGGACTATGTAAGTGAAATACAAGCTGTTCCTGTCCGAATAAGGGCTGGATTCTGCTGTCTTTATTGGTTTATTGATTTTTGTCGGACCCCTTCTTTCCTTTATTTATATGAGGACGAAAAATGAACAAATAAAAAAAGGAAGAAATCGACTTTATCAGCAGTCGACCGATGCTGTTTTCGGAATTAGCGACTGCCTTTTCAGCGGGAGATATTTGGATTTTATTCAGAATTATGAAGAGCAGGAACACGAATTGCAGCAGCTTGATACGAAAAAACAGCCGTTTGCGAATTGGCGGAATGTTTTAAATCAAATCGTGTTGGGAGCGGTTGTGATTTTTGTGATTTATTGGAATAATGGCATGACCGTAAGCGGGAGAGTCCCCGCAACTTTTATAACAGCGATTAGCGGGCAGCCATGAGCTATTACTTGAAAAGGAAGAGAGGTATCGGCGCCTCTATACATTGGATCATCCTCTAAAAAAGTGATAAAAATAACAATCGTATTGTCGAGCTGCCCTTATTATGGCAGCTTGAAATCCTGTTAAATTTGTATCATAGGTTTTTTAATCCATAATCTCAAATAGAATCCTGGCAATATCACTATTTTCCATTCTTCCACTAAATAAATGTCGATTTAGACCATATGCATAAATTGGAACATCCTCACCCGTATGCCCTTTTGTTGTCCAGCCTGTACTGGAATAGTGATTAATCAGGTTGATAAGAGCTTGACGTGTATCCTCAACTTCCATTTCAAGCGTAGATTGTAAGCTTTTCAAATCGGCTTCATGAAGAGTAAAGTTCATATGATGCTTTAAAGTGGTCAAATCTTTTGTTTTATGCATTTGTGTTGCAATGACAAAGGGCGTTGCGGTAATGGATTTAATCACACCGGGATTCCATTTATAGTTATCATTACGATCGATACTCATCCCGCCTGTTGAGTGATCCGCTGTTGCTATCACAATTGTATCCTCTCTATTTAATGCAAAATGGATCGCCTCTTTAAAAGCTGCTTCAAAGTCTTTAACCTCACTCATGGCACCTACGATATCATTGTCATGCCCCGCCCAATCAATTTGACTTCCTTCTATTAAAAGAAAAAAGCCATTTGGGTTTTGCTGCAACCGTTGAAGTGCAGCTTTGGTCATTTGGGAAAGAGACGGAACAGTTGGATCGCGATCAATTTGTTTCGGTAGTTCAATAGGTGCAAATAAGCCTAGGAGCTGCTCGCTTTTATTTGTGACAAGCTCTTGTAGATTTGTGACATAACCAAAACGATTATTTGCAAACTCTTCTATTAAATTTCGGTCATCCCGTATGAAATAAGATGTTCCTCCCCCGAGCATAACGTCGATTTTATGGTTACCATCAATTTGTTCATCGAAATAATCATCGGCAATTTTATCATATTCATTTCTAGATTCTTTATGGACGGCAAACGCCGCTAGTGTAGCATGATTGATCTGACTTGTTCCTACTAGGCCGGTCGATTTACCACGAAATTTTGCATATTCCAAAACAGTTGGAACCACTTGTTTATCAATATTAAGAGCAAGTGCTCCATTAAATGTTTTATGGCCGGTCGATAAAGCAGTACCTGCAGCTGCTGAATCCGTAATATTACTTTCTGTATCTAATGAATAGGTAGATTGTGTGCCAACAAAGAATTGATCAAATATAGTAGGCTTCATAAGCCCTTTTTGGGAATCATGATTAAAATAACGAAGGCCGGTGGTATAAGAAAAACCCATCCCATCCCCGATCAGTAATATAATATTTTTTACTTTCTTCGTTTTATTGTAATGATGATTAATGATAGGAATGAAAGGATTAAAACTTAAATCATTTAGCAGAACGGTGGAATTTAACAAAAGATAACAGCACCTTTCTATTTAACCTTAATGATTGTTTTATCTAAGTTCTTTAGGTTTACGAAAACGGACATAAAAAACTACTTATACTCTATATATAACATATAAAAAGGGTAATTATATTTGTAATACAATAATTTAACAAAAACTCTAAAAATTCTTAATAATTAGGGGTTAATCATAGCTTTTAAGAAATAAAGCAAAAACAGGGATTACTCTATTTATTCCTGTTTTTGCTTTATTCTATTGAATACAGAACTAATGTTCGGATATAATAATGAAGACCCTGGTGGTTGTTTCAAATATGTTTATTTTTTAAATTAGCACCACGGATAAACTTTATTATTTGAAAAGGAGAATGAAATATGATTAAACCTTATTTAATGTTTAACAGAGAATGCGAGGAGGCTTTTAAACTGTATCAAAAAGCTTTTGATGGAGAAATGGTATCGATTCAAAAATATGGTGAAATGCCTCCAAATCCTCAATTTCCTGTGGCCGAAAGTGATAAAGACCTTGTTTTACATGCACAATTGAAATTAACAGAATCAGGATATATTATGGGTTCTGATGGGAAGCGGGACTTTCAAAATAGCGAGAAAGTATGCGTCAGTGTGGAGCTTGATTCTGAGGAACGTGCCAAAAACGCATGGAACATACTTAAAGAGGGTGGAACCATCCATATGGATCTTCAACAAACATTTTTTTCCAAGCTTCACGGTTCTGTGAAGGACAAATATGGGATTACTTGGATGTTTACAGTTATGTAGTCAAAATCCTTTATTTTCACTAAAAAAGGCACCCTTCTAATCAGGAGGGTGCCTCTTTCAATGATTCAAACAAATGATTTTTTCTTTCCTATACAAAGTCTTAACATTTACTTAACAGCAGCTTAAGAATGCATTCTTATTCTTCAAATACAATAGTGATAACTTAATTGAGAAGAATTTGTACATTGTTTAGGAGGAGTTTTTTATGAGAATTGCTATTTTCACAGATACCTTCCATCCGGACATAAACGGAGTTGCCCGAACGCTTAAACAATTTACTGCTTATTTAGAAGATCAAAACATAGCCTATAAAATCTTTGCACCTGATTCTCATTCAAATGAATATGTTTCAACACATATTCACCGTTTTAAAAGTTTCTCTTTTTTCTTATATCCGGAATGTCGTCTGGCCTTTCCTAACCTTCTTCGTATCAGGTCTGAATTACAAGATTTCTCTCCCGATATTATCCATGTCGTAACTCCATTTAACATCGGATTTGCCGGTGTTTATTTGGCCAAAAAATTAAACATACCACTGGTTGGCTCCTATCACACCAATTTCGATTATTACCTACAATTTTATGACCTCCAATTTCTCTCTAAAATACTTTGGAAATACATGAGTTGGTTCCACCGGCCATGTAAAAAATTATTTGTCCCTTCCCATGAAACATTAACACAGCTTGATCGACACGGATTTACAAATTTAGAAATTTGGTCCGGCGGGGTCGATTGCCGGCATTTTCATCCTTACTATGATAAAAAGGCTGTTCGTGAGCACTACGGAATTTCAAAAAAGTACCTCCTTACCTATGTCGGCAGGCTGGCACCTGAAAAAGATGTAAAAACTCTTCTATCTATTGCAAAAACATTGCCATCTGAGATCAATGAGCAAATTCATTGGCTAATTATTGGAGACGGCCCGGAAAGGGATGAACTTCAAAAAGAAGCTCCGGAAAACATGACCTTTACGGGATATTTAAAAGGGGAACAATTAGCGGAATACTATTCAGCATCAGACCTATTCGTTTTTCCTTCTCCTACTGAAACATTTGGAATGGTTGTTCTTGAGGCACTTGCAAGTGGTACACCGGCTATTACTGCCAATTCCGGCGGTGTAAAAAATATTATTAAAGCGGGAGTTACAGGCTATTTGTGTGAACCGGGCAATGTGAAGGAGTTTGCCTATGCCATTCTTCTGCTATTAGAAAATAATAGTTTACGGAAGCAATTAGGTCTTGAAGGAAGAAATTATGCTTTAACACAAAGTTGGGATAACATTTTTTCCAAGTTACTTTGGCATTATTCTACCGTTATCGAGGAACCAAAAATACAAAAATATGCGTGAGCCTATATATCCGGGATTAGGAGTGATCAAATGGATACTTTCTCTCACATCATTATTGGCCTAGGATTAGGAGCTCTCTCTCAAATTGATCCGGCAGTCTCAGAAAATAGTCCGCTAACACAGGCGGTTATTTTAGGTACGGTCATTGGTTCAAACGCACCTGATTTGGACATTATCTTTCGTTTGAAAGGGAAGGGCAGCTATTTCCGGAATCACAGGGGCATGTCTCATTCTCTGCCCGTAATTCCATTATGGGGATTCATTATTACGAGCTTGACTTCCCCCTTATTCCAAGGTTCATCTTTTATACATTTATTTTTATGGACATTTTTAGCGGTGATGGGACATGTCTTTTTTGATTTATTCAATGTACACGGGACACAAATCTTGCTGCCTTTTTCCCGAAAATGGATTGCCTTTGATTCTATCCCTTTAATGGATCCTTACATTTTGATACTCCATTCTATAGGGTTTGGTTTACTCCCATTCTTTAATGCAGGGAAAACTTTTCTTGTAATTTATCTATTCATATTTTTATACCTTGCAATCCGAATTCTTTCAGCATTATTAACGAAAAGACATTTGCAAAATCACTTTCTGAATGCGGTCCGAATAAAACTAATCCCACTTACGGCTATGTTTAAATGGGACATCATCATTGAGACGAACAATGATTTTTTATTCGGTGTATATTCAAAAGGAAATCTATATATTGAACATACTCTTTCAAAAAAAACAGACTTTCCGGCATTGGTTTCCGATAGCAGGCATGACCCGACCATTTCGGACTTTATTGCGAGTACACATTATGCTTATCCCTTTGTTAGCGTAAGGAAAAGCGGCTACTTTGTCTTTTGGAAGGATCTCCGATTTCGAACGAATAAATATTTCCCTTACCTTGCCATCCTTTTCATTTCCTCTGATTTCAAAAATAAGAATTGCTATATAGGTAAGATAACTTCTTTAAGACAGTACAAAAAAGTGTTAAGAAACTTAAAGAATACTCCTGTATCAACTAATGAAAAAAGGGTTAAGACACCATGAGATAAATTGGCTAGATTAGCCTTTTACGATCACAGAATGATAGCTGTTGAATAATTTTAATGATAAATTTTTTGTAAATTCTTGTGTCTCATGAATAAAAGCGGAAACAACGGGACTAGTGTGGTCCGTAGAACGTACCGCAAGCCCTAAGTTTTGGTATACTTGAGGACTTAAATAGGAAGCGTTAACTTTTGGAAGTGTCAATGGAATCGCCATTTCCGGAAGGATTGTATTTCCCACACCTTCTTGAACCATGGCTAAAATGGTAGCTATGTCTCTTACTTCAAATTGAATATTCGGTGATATTCCTTGGGCCTTAAAGATTGAACGCAGCATCCGGTCACATTCTTTTGGCATTATGAAAGGTTCCTTTGCAATTTCCTTTAAATGTAAGGATGAATTGGTTTTCAGCGGGTGATTTTCAGGCAAAAAAACGACCATTTTATCCTGCAGAAGGGGGATAAATTCAAACTCATGCGATTCTTCTGCAATCACGCCAACATCGATGACGGATAGCTTAATCCAATTTCTCACTTCCTCATAGCTTCCTTCATATAGAATGACTTCTACACCGGAAAAGCGTTTTTTAAACGAGCTGATCATACCAGGTAATAATTTAGCTGACATACTTGAAATACTCCCGATTCTTATCGTCCCTGTTTCCAATCCCGTGATACCGGCTGCTTCATTAATAATTTTTGTTTTTATCAACAGTAAATCACGAATTAGGCTCGTGATCCGTTCCCCGGTTTTTGTTAAACTGACACCGGTCCTGTGCCTGTTTAATAATTTTACATTTAAGTCCGTTTCCAATGCTGCTACTGCTTGACTGACCGCTGATTGGGAGAGGCCGATTTGTTCACCTGCTTTGGTAAAACTTTTCGCTTCAACAACCTTTAAAAAAACTTCTAATTGAAAAAGTGTCATAGGCTATCCCTTCTAGTATCATTAGATTTTACTTATACTTAAAATTCAAAACATTAATTTTACTTATATTATAACTCCTCATATACTAAAATCAAAAGCAAACCAAAAGAAAGGTGAGGAGTTCCAATGACTATTTTACATGCAGACGGAAAAGAAATTCTTAAGGAAATCAAAACAAGTAAAACGGTGATCGTTGACTGCTGGGCTCCTTGGTGCCCTCCGTGCAGATTAATTGAACCCATCTTGGAGGAAGTTCATCAAGAATTTGTTGTAAAAATTGTAAAAGTGAATTCCGATGATAATGAGGAATTTATAAGTGAGTTTCAGGTGCTTGGCATACCTACACTATTGCTATTTAAAGACGGCGAGCTTGTGGAGAGGCTGACAGGTTTTCAACCGAAGGAAAAATTGATCGAATCCTTACAAAAGCATGGATTGGTTGAGTTCTAATCCTTAACACTTAAACATAGCCAAGTCAGATAACCCCAAATTTCTTTTTCCACCATAGCGAAAAAAACTATTCTTTCTAAAGTATTTACAGAAAGAATAGTTTTTTTATTGGCGATACTTTGCCTTCGAACTTTCGGCCATTTGTTTTTAAATCTAATTATGGTTAAAAATCGCAGTTTCGTAACCAAATCATTGCCGGCATTTCAAAACAGCCGTAAATTTAATGGCCATTCCCTGCAAAAACTATCCAAATCATGTAAGTTTGAACTAATAAGTGGTATGTTAAAGAAGATATTTTATTACAATAGTATCAATAATAAGGAATCTATAAGAGGTGTATCATGAAACAAGAAATTGCATTTATTCAAAGTGAAGAATTAAAGGTAAAACCTAAAGCCGATTCATTGGGTTTTGGGAAGTATTACAGCGATTACATGTTTGTAATGGATTATCATTCAGAAAAAGGCTGGTATGAACCGCGGATCACTCCTTACGAGCCGTTGATACTTGATCCGGCCGCAATGGTTTTTCACTATGGACAAGCTATCTTTGAAGGATTAAAGGCCTATAAGACAGCGGATGGAACAATCCAGCTCTTCCGTCCGGAAAAAAACATGAAGAGATTTAATGAATCATGTGATAGGATGTGTATCCCCCAAATTGATGAGAATTTTTTATTAAAAGCGATTAAAGAATTAATTCTTATTGAAAAAGATTGGATTCCTGAAGGTGATGGGACATCGCTATACATTCGCCCGTTTATTTTCGCTACGGAACCCTATCTTGGTGTACGCCCTTCCCACCAATATAAATTACTCGTCATCCTTTCTCCGGTAGGAGCCTATTATGGGGACCAGTTAAGTCCTGTCAAAATATATGTTGAAGAGCAGTACGTCCGGGCAGTTATTGGAGGAGTAGGGCATGTGAAGACTGCCGGCAATTATGCCGCCAGCATGAAAGCACAAGAAATGGCAGAGGCGAAGGGTTTTGCCCAAATTCTTTGGCTGGATGCGAAAGAAAATAAATATGTTGAAGAAGTAGGCAGTATGAATATTTTCTTCAAGATCAATGGCGAAGTAGTAACACCTAAATTAAATGGCAGCATTTTAAGCGGTGTTACACGTGATTCCGTTATTCAATTACTAAAACATTGGAATATTCCTGTACGCGAAGAAAAAATTTCGATTGAAGAAGTCTTTGCTGCCCACGAGCGCGGTGAACTTGAAGAAGTATTTGGATCAGGAACAGCTGCCGTCATTTCACCCGTTGGCGAATTAAATTGGAACGATCGTTCAATAGAAATCAACCATCATAAAATTGGCCAACTTTCACAGCGTGTATATGATGAAATTACCGGCGTACAGCTTGGAAAAAAAGAAGATCCATTTAACTGGACAATTAAAGTTGCACAAGTTGTAATCTAATCTCTAGATTGATCACCAAATACATATTTCCTATGAAAGAGGAATATCCCTTTTTATGGAAAATGTTTAGTAATTAAAAAACAAGCTTGAGGTGAAAGTTCTTCCTCAAGCTTGTTTTTTATTGTAATTAAGAGAGGGGCATCCTCCTATCGTCCTTCCTTTACATTCTTTTCATGGAAGATATTTTTCGTAACTGCCCTGCCGTAAACTTCCCCTCTAATAAAAGTCCCTTTTTATTTCTTAAAACTAACCAGCTTCATCTCTGTCATTTCTTCTATCGCATATTTCAATCCCTCACGTCCGATTCCGCTTTCCTTGACACCGCCATATGGCATGTGGTCAACACGGAAGGTTGGGATATCATTAACCATTACGCCGCCTACCTCTAATTCCTCGGCTGCTTTTAGTGCTGTAAAGACATTATTCGTATAAATCCCGGCCTGCAGCCCGTATCGCGAATCATTCACATATGAGATTGCTTCTTCAACCGATGAAATTTTATTAATCAAGACAATTGGAGCAAAGACCTCCTGGCAGGAAACCTTCTCTTTCGGATCCACATTTAAAAGAACCGTAGGCTCGACGATATTTCCTTCTCGCCCGCCTCCTGTAGCAACGACCGCACCGGACTGTCTTGCCTCCTCAATCCATTGAAGCGTTCTATCCACATCCTTTGGACTGATCAAGGCCGATACTTCTGTTTCAGGATCAAGCGGGCTGCCTAATTTTAAGCTCTTCGCTTTGGCAACAAATTTTTCAACGAATTCATCATAAAGCTCCTCATGAACATAGGCTCTTTGCAGGGAAATGCAAACCTGGCCGGCAAAGGAGAAAGCACCTGTTACGGCTCTGGGAATAATCGAATCAACGTCTACTCCCTGATCAACAATTAACGCTGAGTTGGAGCCAAGCTCGAGTGTCACTTTTTTCAATCCGGCTTTGCTGCGCAGACCAATTCCGACGGCCGGACTGCCGGTAAATGTGATAGCTTTCACTCGATCATCCTGGATCAAACGATCTCCGACAACACTACCGCTGCCAGTTACCACATTTAACGCCCCTTTAGGCAAGCCGGCTTCCTGAAGTAGTTCTGCCAGATATAATGACGTCAATGGCGTTTGCGATGCCGGCTTTAAAACAATCGTATTTCCCGCAGCAATCGCCGGTCCCACCTTGTGGGCAACCAGGTTCATCGGGAAGTTAAATGGGGTGATGGCGGCGACAACCCCGATAGGCTGGCGGATCGTAAAGGAAATACGGCCTTCTCCTCCCGGTGCCGCATCCATCGGAATCGTTTCTCCGTGAATCCGTCTTGCTTCTTCTGCTGCAAATTTATAGGTCATAATTGTTCTGGCTACTTCTGCCTTCGCTGTCGTCCACGGCTTTGCTGCCTCAAGAGCAAGTAAACGGGTACACTCTTCTTCGTTCTTTGTCAATAACTCTACTAGTCTTTCTAAAATAGATGCCCGTTCGTGAGCCGGCATTTTTGCCATCATAGGTCTGGCCTTTTCGGCTGCAGCAATCGCTGAATCGACTTCTCCTGCATCGGCATACGCGATTTCTGCAAGCAATTCATTATTATAAGGACTGTACAAAGGGCGATACTCTTTCGCTTCTACCCATTCACCATTAATAAATAACTGTTTTTTCATCGTAATCACTCCTAATCTACACCAATTGTTTTAGCACTTCTTCAATCACATCGAGTGCTTCCTCTAGTTGATCATCAGTAATGACAAGCGGCGAAAGGAATCGTAGTACATTCCCATAAAGTCCGGCGCTAAGGACAATGACACCCCGTTTGTTACATTCTTGGACTATTTTCGCCGTTAGGTCTTTATTAGGCTCTCTTGTTTGGGGATCCTTTACAAGCTCCACTGCACACATGGCTCCTAATCCGCGAACATCGCCAATCACATCAATTGTATCCTTCAAACTATTAAAGCGCGATACAATTTTTTCGCCAATTAAATTGGCACGGTCAGCCAGCTTTTCTTCATCGATCATTTCAATGACCTTTAACCCCGCGACACATCCTAATGGACTGCCGCCATACGTACCGCCTATTTCACCTGGAGCTGCTGCATCCATAATTTCAGCACGGCCTGTTACGGCACTAATTGGGAGTCCCGCCGCAATGGACTTCGACATCGTCATGATGTCCGGAACCACATCAAAGTGCTCAATGGCAAACATTTTCCCCGTACGGCCAAAGCCCGTTTGGATTTCATCCGCAATAAAAAGGATACCGTGCTTTTCACAAATCCGTTTCACACCTTGAACAAACGTCTTAGATGGAATGATAAATCCACCCTCTCCTTGAACAGGCTCCATAATAATCGCCGCAATTTCTTCAGCAGGAACTTCAGATAAGAAAAAGTCTTCCAGCTGATTTAATAGATTTTGATCCAGCTCTTCCGGCGTAACGCCAAACGGTGCCCGGTAATAATAGGGATAACGGGCCTTATACGTATCAGGTGCAAACGGACCAAAGCCGAACTTATAAGGCTTCACCTTACTGGTAAGAGACATGGCTAACAAGGTTCTGCCGTGAAATCCTCGATCAAAGGAGATAATCGCCTTCCTGCCTGTATATTTCCGGGCTATTTTCACCGCATTTTCCACCGCTTCTGCGCCGCTATTGAGGAAAAAGGTCTTTTTGGCATGTGCTCCTGGTGTAATTTGATTTAACTTTTCAGCAAGCTCAATGTAAGGCTCATACATCATGACGTTAAAGCCGGGATGGATATACTTTTGTATTTGTTCTGTCAAAGCTTCCACTACCTTTGGCGGGCAATGACCTGCATTTAGTGTACCAATCGCACCGCCTAAATCGATGAATACATTCCCATCTACATCCTCTAACAATGCCCCTTTCCCTTTAGCAGCAAATGATGGTACTGTATTGGAAACTCCCTTAGGAACATTATTGGCTCTTCTTTCTAATAGTGATGAAGATTTTGGACCAGGAACTGCTGTCTTTAGTTCAATCGATTTCATCGTCGTTTTCATATGATTTTCCCCTTCCCAATTTCGCTTATTAAAAAGCATTTTCTTACTTTTATGTAATGCAATATTCATGCCAAGTTTTCAATTCCCTATAAAAAGCGTCCTTTTCAAAAAATGACAGGAACCATCATTCAAAAATGAATAACATCATTCATTTTTGAATGAAATTAGTCTTTCTTATTCTTTTTGATAGAGTTCAGTCCTTCGATCAGCTAAATAATTAAATACTGTAGTTGCATTTTGGATATCCTCTAGCGATAAATCAACGATTTTTACAGCTTCTACATTCTCTTCAATTTCCGTAATCAGCTTTCCATCCGGTCCAATCACGGCACTTTGACCGCGGTATTCATATTTTTCATTCGCTCCAATTCGGTTGCAGTAGACAACGAAGCATTGATTTTCGAGTGCCCGGGCCTGAATAAACAGGCGGTGAATATATTCATAGGGTGACATATTCGCAGAATTCACGATAAGGAGATTGACGCCTTGTAAGGCCAGCGCCCTTGCCGGTTCCGGAAATTCAATATCATAACAGGTAAGAAGACCGAGCGATAAAGGGCCCAAGCTTACTTTCGTCCACTCATTCCCTCGGCTAAAAATTTTGTTTTCATCAGTAAAAAGATGCGTCTTTCGATAATAAGCAAGCGCCTGCCCATCTTTATTTAAAAAGCAGGAAGTAATATACATTTCCTCATCAGAAACATACTCCGGAAAGGAATAAACCAATGAGACTGAATAGGTCCTTACCATTGTCTGAATGCGTCTAAAGCTTTCCCCTTCACGCTCCTCAGCTATTGATTTCATTTGCTCCTCAGAAGTGAGTCCAGTCAGGTTTAACTCAGGTAAAATAAGAATATCAGCAGCTGCTTCCGAGGCTTTTTTAATGGCCTTCTCCATTTTCATCAGATTTTCTTCTTTATTTCCATCTACAATAGCAAGCTGTGCCAAAGCGATTCTATACGTTTTTTCCATCCTTCAACCCCCCATTTGGAAATGAGTGGCTCCGAATCCTGCTTCGACTCGGAGCCATCCTACTATCATTCTTAAAATCTTACACTGCTTCATCAATGCTTTCAAAATGCATTTCCGGCGGTTGTTTCTTAAACATTCTCGTGAGGAACAGTAAGTAGGCAAACCCGCAAGCCGCCCAAATTCCACCTAAAACCAACGCGTTTTTATCCAAATTCACTAACAGCCAGAAGTCAAAACCAACGCCGATGAGCGGAAATAATAAAAAGAATAAGTAATCTTTTCCTGCTCTTCTTCTTCCTTTTACATAATAGTGTGCAATGACGGAAACATTGACTAACGTAAAGGCGATGAAAGCACCAAAGTTAATAAAAGATGTAGAAGTCGAAACGTTAAGCTTCAATGCCAACAAACCGATAATCGCCACCAGGATAATGTTGAGTACCGGTGTTTTGAACTTAGGATGAAGATAGCCAAAGAATTTCTTTGGCAGTACAGAATCACGGCCCATTGCATACAACAATCTCGAAGCACTGGCTTGAGCCGAAATTCCGGAGGCAAACTGCGCAATAATGATCCCTGCAAGAAAAATAGAGCTAAATAAATTTCCGCCAATTTGTTTGGCAATTTCAAAACCTGCTGAATCAACACTTTTAAAATTATGAAAATTCGGGTGCACTAATTGGGTGAAATAGGATGAAACGATGAAAATAACGCCGCCAATTACCGTCGTAAGAATAATCGCTCTTGGAATATTTTTTTCGGGGTGAAGGGCCTCTTCTGTAAACGTTGAAATCGCATCAAATCCCAGGAATGAATAACACGCAATGGAGGCCCCGGCAAGGACGAATGAAAACGACACGTTTCCATTGACAAATGGGTTTATAGAAACAAGTGTTGCCTCACCCATTCCTCCTGTGATACTTTTAATACTTAAAATAATGAAGAAGGCAATAACTAAAAATTGAAACACCATCATCAACGTATTAACTTTGGTACTCAACTTAATTCCGAATATATTAATTAAGGTAGTCACTAAAATAAACGATACTACCCATAACCATGTTGGCACTGCAGGAAAGGCGGCATTTAAATAAGCGCTTCCAATTAGCCATATCGCCATCGGAATGAACACATAGTCCAGAAGGGTTGCCCATCCTACCATAAACCCTAAATGCGGATTGAGAGATTTCCTTGTATAGGTATAAGCGGAGCCTGCAACAGGAAAAGCTTTAACCATTTGCGTATAGCTGAAAGCGGTAAAAAACATAGCGATTAATGCCACAAGATAAGCAGTTGCCTCAAGTCCGTGTGTCGCTTGGGCAACTGTACCATAAATTCCAAATACAATCATTGGCGCCAAATAAGCTAGTCCAAAAAGGACTAAATGGGATAATGTTAGTGAACGTTCCAGTGATACCTCTCGATTTTTCATTAAAATCCCCCTTCAAATCTTTTCGTAACGTCATAGAATTGGAATCTTGCAATTAATATTTTGCGTCTTTTAGTTTGAATAATCCGAAAATTAAAGATACAAATGTACCAAAGCACACAGGAAAATAAATTAAGATCTGCTTACACCTTTTCCCTCCTTACTTTAGAAATCCCCCTTCATCCCCATAAAAAACATAAGGTCACCCTTCTTTAATGCAATTATCGTGCCATTCATTTAATAGACGCTTGCTTTTGATTTCTCCCCTTATTTGAACGCAAAAAAAGAAAAGCTCATTCATTTCTGAATGACGATTATTCAAAAATGAATGAGCATTTTATTTTTGGCTGTGTTAAACTTGCCTGTTGATTTGCGCTCCAGGCGCTTCGCTTTCCGCGGGCGGGTCGGGAGCCTCCTCAAGCATTAAGCCTGCGGGGTCTCCCTTGACCTGCTTTTCCCGCAGGAGTCTCGCGCCTTCCGCTCCAATCAACAAAGTGAGCTAAATCAACAATAAGCTTTAACATAGCCTTATTTTTTAAAAAATCATTTTCACTTTTCTATTGTTTCATCCCCATATTGTTCTTTAGCTTGTTATAAAGTCTGCTAATGGTAGGCTGGCTCACTTCCAGCACTTCTGCAACTTTTGTTAGTGTATTGTATTTTGATAGGGCTAATTGAAGAAGTTGTTTTTCTGTATCTTGAACCGCATGCTGCAAAGGAATAATGGAATGGACCTCGACCGGGTTTTGACTCTTCTTGCGATTCTCCAGAATTTTCACCAGATCATTGGCTGTAATCATTTGGTTGGCGGTGATAACCATGGCTCTTTCCATTACATTTTGTAATTGTCTTATATTCCCGGGCCATTTGTGGGCCTTTAACATTTCCATTGCATCCTCTGAAAAATGATTTTTTGTCGAAAATCTATCATTATAATATTCCAGAAAGTGATACACCAGGTGCTCGATATCATCCATTCTCTCACGCAAAGGCGGAACAAATAATGGAATGACATGAATCCGGTAAAATAAGTCTTCACGAAACGTTCCTGCTGTCACCATTTCCTCCAGGTTTTTATTGGTTGCTGCAATAATTCGAATATTAATTGGAATGGCCCTTGTTCCGCCAATTTTCATAATCTCGCGTTCTTGAATCGCCCTTAATAATTTAACTTGTAAATTTAGCGGCAGTTCCCCAATCTCATCAAGAAAAAGAGTTCCCTCATTGGCTAATTCGAATAATCCCTTTTTACCATTTCCGAGAGCACCTGTAAAAGCACCCTTTTCATAACCAAATAATTCACTTTCCAATAAATTCTCTGGAATCGAACCACAGTTTATCCGGATAAAGGGCTTTTCCGCCCGCGGGCTTAGCTGATGGATGGAATGGGCAATTAATTCTTTCCCCACTCCTGATTCTCCGTAAATGGTAACCGTTGATTCTACCTGGGCGACACGATCCACTTCAAACATTAAATTTTTCATTTGCTCTGATTGATAAATAATCCTCTTTCCATTACCTTGATGAACCTTTCTTAATATATCAACCTCTTTACGGTATTGCTCTTTAAGCGTTACTGCCTCCTCTAGCTCTTTCTCTAATTTCGTTTCTTCCGTAATATCACGAGAGGCAATGACAATTCGCACTAATTCTTTCTTTCTATTAAAAATGGGATTCCCAACAGCTAAAATTTTCCGGCCAAATCGGTTATGCTGTACAATCGAAATTTTCTTCTTTTCTTCGATTACTTTCCTGGTTACGGATGGCTTAAACCAGCCCTTTTCTTCAAGGTCCAAAATATTTTGGCCAATAACCGTCTGCAGGTTAACACCCCATAAATTATTGGTGCTTCGATTGGAAACTCTGATGATTTTCCCTTGGGAGTCTACAACCAGCACCTCATCGTAAATGGAGTCAACAATCGCCTCTAAATCGGTTGTCATCGCCTTTAAATCTTTCGAATAGGCCTGCTTCAAAGAATCGATTTCCAACGATTTACCATCTATCCAGCCGAGCACTTGAACCTGTTCATCGACAATAAGGGCATAGGAAAAATCATGAACAGAAATGGAAACGCCTTCATGATTCTTTATGATTATAAAGTCAGTGTCATATGCCAGCTTTTGCTCAAGTCTGTCTGTTTGCATGAGTAGATGATGACTATCGCAAATCCCAACAAGCCTGTCTCCTTTTTGGATAACCAGCAATCGTAAGTTATTTTCTATCATTATACCTAAGGCTTTCTTAACGTTTGACCCGTCAGCTACAATGGCAAAGTCTTGATTATAATCCAAGTGGGATTCTTCCTTTCAATTTCGTAAATTCATCCTGACACAAGTAACAGCTTCTATTTTATAAAGTTACGCAAGAGAACTTTTTTTAGCTGCCACGACGGTATTTTTGCAGTTTCCTAACGACTGTTGCCTGGCTTATTCCCAACTTTTCGGCAACCTTTGTGGTGCTCTTTAATTGATGATAGGCATTGCCTAAAATATTCGCTTCAAATTGGTCGACCATTTCTTGAAGAGTCTTTCCCTCCAGGCAGACTGTTGCTTCTTTTTGTTTGAATATAGCTGGTAAGTCCTCTACCCGAATAACCGGATCATCTGTCGTTAACATAATCCGCTCTATCATGTTTTCCAGCTCTCTTACATTTCCGGGCCAATCATACTTGGATAACAAAACAATCGCTTCCGGATGGAAGCTTTTAGCCAAGTGATACTGCTTATTAAATCGGGCAGCGAATTCAAGGATAAATGCAATGACATCCTCCGGCCGTTCACGAAGTGACGGTATGTGAATCGGTACAACAGACAAACGGAAATATAAATCCTGACGGAACTTCCCATCTTTAATCATTTGCCCGATATCCACGTTAGTTGCTGCAATTAATCGAAAATCTACTTCACGCGGCTTCGTGCTCCCGACACGGTAAAACCTTTTTTCTTGTATTAACGTGAGTAATTTAACCTGAAGATTTAAAGGAAGCTCGCCAATTTCATCTAAAAAAAGGGTCCCTCCTTCCGCCATTTCTACCAAACCTTTTTTTCCTTGTTGTTTCGCTCCGGAAAACGAACCGGATTCATAGCCAAATAGTTCGGATTCTAAAAGCGATTCTGGAATGGAGCCGCAATTTATCTCAACCAATGGTCCATTTTTCCTCATACTGCGGCGGTGGATGTATTTGGCCAATTTGGTCTTGCCGGTTCCTGATTGACCCGTTAGTAAAACGGTTACATCGAAATCGGCAATTTTTTTAGCGGCAGCCAGCACTTGATTCATTAAGGGGCTTGAAGCAAGAAACTCGGCTTCATCATGTTGCTTGCTTTTTAACGTTTGTAATTCAGTACGGACCTGTTCCATTTCTTTTTCCATCTTGCTTACATATTCTTTGAGGCGAACTAGCTCCGTTACGTCATGGGAATAACTAACGATTAATTTTAAGTTTCCCAAAGAATCAAAAATGGGATTGGCAGTTAATAAAACCTTAGTCCCTACTTTTGTTTCTTGGATTAAAGTTAGCTTTTTCCTGGTTTCAATTACTTTTTTAGAAATGGATGGCTGAAAAACCCCCTCCTTCTCCAAGACATAGACTGATTTTCCAATCAACTCGTTTTTAGGCTTCAGATACATGTTTTCGATTGTTTTATCAATATAAAGAATGATTCCCTGATGATCACAAATCACCAGATTGTTATGTACATACTCCATGATTTCTGTCCAATCAAAGTTGACATCAGGCATCAGGACTCACCTTCTCTCTATTTGCTTATGCAATTCTGTATAACTATTATACAAAATTGCATGAATTATCACAATTAACAAACAAAAACCATATATGACTTTACTCTTTTAACTCCTCTTCATTCCATAGAAAAAACCCAATCCTGTTATGATAGATTGGGTTTTTTGTAATATTAATAGGTTTGTATGGCTACAGCACGAACAGGTGAACCATCTGATCCTGCTACTCTTAGAGGGAAAGCACAGATTAAAGGATTCTCAAAATCAATTCCTTCAAAATTGGCTAAATTTTCAGCAATAATCCCATTTACTGCCGCAACCGCATCATGGACAGGAAACGAATTTCCACCGGTGATATCGATATTGATGCAATCGATGAAAAAGGTTCGGATCCCCCGGCGAATCAATTCAGCGACGACTTCAATATTTACATAGGGGTGCTGGAAATACTTATCTTCTCCTGCATATCGGGACCAGCCGGTATGAAAGAGAACAATCTTTCCAGGTTCCATTTTTTCTAAAAATGGTTCGACATCTTCCATCACAATTTCCTCTTGTTCGTTTTTCCCAAGGACAGGAATCACCACTCCGGTGCCAATAAAAAGGCTTAGGTCGGATTCATCAATCCGTTGGCCATTTTGGCAAAAATGATAAGGAGCATCCACATGGGACCCTGTTTGGGATCCGATATGAACATAATGAAGATTATACCCTTCATTCTCAATCGTTGTTGCTACACGAATATTTGGTTCCGGGTCTCCCGGATAGATAGGGGTTTGGTTATTTAAAGGCAATGATAAGTCTACTATTTTCTTAGATTTAAACATTCATTGATCATCCTTTCTGCTGCTAAATAATAGTTTTTCATCCTACTTCCCAACGGTCACCTGATCCAATACCTCTTTTTGCCCTCTCCCGAAAGCTTTTTGAAGCTTCATTAGTCCCCAGTACACAAACGAGGTAACCAAAAATGTTAATACAGTTGCTCCTGTCGGCAAGAGCTGCACATAGGTGAAGTAATAGCCGAACGAAGCACCAATCGCAAAAGAAAGAAAGGATTGAATATTAAAGCCTCTGGAATACCAGTATGTTTTCTTATGGTTATCAATTATTTCATGAGCATCATAGAAACCGCGTTTGACCAAATAGTAATCAATAATTAATAAAGCCGTTACCGGAATAAACAGAGTTCCAATCATGAAGAGGAAATTTTGGAAATGATTCAGCAGCCACTGTTTTAACAGTGCGCCAACAACAGTCAGAACACCGATACTTAAGGCTGCAGGTACGAATTTTTGTTTTGTAAATACAGCCAGAAAGGACATCGTCGAGCTATAGAGGGCCATTACATTAGTGGAAACGACAGACAAGAACACCACGAGCGCAGAAATTAATCCTAACCAAGGGTTCTTGGCCCCAATAAGAATTGCAGGATCATACGTTTGAGTTACATGCATGATGATGGATAGAGATGATACCGTGGCACCAAGTCCCATGGCAATAAAGGTGCCGATATTGTATCCCGCATAGGTACCGATTACTCCGGCCTTCGATGATTTTGCGTTACGATTGAAGTCACACACACATGGCAGCCAGGAAAAAGAGGTTGCCACCACCATATCGAACGCAGTCATGAAGGTATTTTGGGGATTCTTGCTTAATGTAAGATGAAATATATCCGAAATATGATATTTGATAAGCATATAGCCTACTAATACCACGCAAAGCCAAATCATCAGATGGGCGGCCAAAGAGGCAAATTTCTCAATGCCTTTATGACCGAAAATGGTTACAAGAATGACAAACACTTGTGTAAATAACGTCCAAAAATTAATGTTTTCCCAACCCGTTAAATATTTTACTGCCTGATTCAGGCTCAAGCCTGCCATATAAGCCTGAACCCAGCTCCAGCCAATTAATACAATGGTGTTGGCCAAAGATGGAATATGGCTGCCACGGGTTCCAAACGCACCTCTTGTTAAAATCATTGTGGGTAATCCCGTCCGTGTTCCAATTTTCCCTGCCAGTGTTAAAAAAATGGCTCCTACTAACGAACCAATCAAAATGACAGAAAGCGCCGTGAGATAGGACATATCCGGAATAAAAAGCCCGCCGGTAAATACCGTGGTGATGACGACATTCGAACCGAGCCATAAGGAAAAGGATAAGAATAATCCCATGGTGCGTTCATTCATCGGTGTTGGCTGGACATTATCATGCGCCAAATGGGACTCATGATTGGACATTGAATAACCTCCCTTAAATAGCTTTTTAATTACAGAACATTAAACTTAAGCGTACCATCCAATTGGCCGAAGGGTCCGGTTACTATTAATGTGTTTTGGTTCGGTAAACGCCGATAACCCATAAGGACCTAACTCCCTCCCTATGCCGCTCTGCTTGAAGCCGCCCCAGGGAGCTTCCAAATGAGGCGTATGGTATCCGTTGATCCAAATCGTTCCTGCTTTTAATTGACTGGCGACTCTTTCCGCTCGTTCAAGGTCATTACTTAATACACCTGCAGCCAATCCATAGGCAGTTCCGTTCGCTAGTGCAACCGCTTCTGATTCCGATGCAAACGATTGAACCGTGATCACCGGACCAAATATTTCTTCTTGAACGATTTGCATATCCTGTTTGACATTAATGAAAACGGCCGGTTTCATATAGTAACCCTTATCAGAAATCTGTTTCCCACCGTAATAAATTGTGGCTCCCTCAGAAATTCCAAGCTCCAGAAATGTTTGAATCCGTTGAAGGTGGGCTTTACTGATGACAGGACCCATCTCTGTTGAATCATCGAGCGGGTCCCCTATTTTGAGGTTTGATAAACGCTCTGAAATTCTACTCAAAAAGGTGTCTTGCAGCCGGTGATGGATGAGAATTCGTGAAGAAGCCACACATACCTGGCCCTGATTAAAGAAAGCTCCAAACATCGCCCAATCTACAGCCGTTTCGAGATCCGCATCATCAAAAATGAGAAGCGGAGATTTGCCTCCCAATTCTAACGAAACTCGTTTCATTGTCTTGGCGCATTCCATGTAAATCCATTGTCCGGTTTTCGATCCGCCGGTGAACGATATTTTATCAACCTGTGGATGCTGAACGATTGCCCTACCTGCCTTTGCATCTCCTGTCAAAAGATTAAACACCCCGGAAGGCATACCTGCCTCTTCGGCAAGAACGGCCAATTTTAAGAAGGAGAGGGGAGTGAGCTCTGATGGTTTAAAAACAATTGTATTCCCAGCCGCTAATGCAGGGGCTAATTTCCAAATCCCCAATAGTAAAGGGAAATTCCATGGAACAATTAATCCACAGACGCCAATGGCCTCTTCCTCAACCCGGCTCATTGTTCCATCAAACATTTCTTTTTGCCAGACTTTCCTATTTTCCACAAGATCCGCATAGTACCTAAGGCAAGCAACGGAATCCGATATATCCAGCTGTGATTCACGAATGTGCTTTCCTGTATTTTGCGTTTCCCACTTAGCCATGTCGTCTGTGGAAAATTCAAGAAGATTCGCCAGGTTACGAAGAACTGTTACCCGCAATTCTGTATGGATTGCCCAATCACTTTCATCAAAGGACCGTCTTGCTACCTCTACCGCTTGATTAACTTGGGACGGTGATGCTTCGGTCACTTCCGCCAAACATTCTTCGGTGGCTGGATTTAGAATTTGGCGTTTGCCTCCTTCTCCCGGCACCCAAGCCCCATTTATATAAAGGCCTAAATCCACCTGCATTGATTCTCCTCCTAATGGCGCCTATTTTTGTATAAATCGTGCCAATTTTGCAAAAATTAAACTTGAAATAATTCTAGCAGACTGGCTCTTTATATTGAACTGGGACTGATATGATTTTTTCCATTCTCCGTTTTTCTACCTGCGTCCCCTTGTCCTAATTGACTTCTCTTTTGCAATGCAATTAAAGTAATAAATTCATATACGATGTTAGCAGCTGCTGCAGCCGTGATTTGCCCATGATCAAAGGCGGGTAATACTTCTACTAGATCAAAACCTACGAAATGGATGCCTGCTAACCCTCTTACTAGTGCCAGGGCATCATCGATATTAACTCCCGATACTTCCGGTGTTCCTGTTCCCGGAGCATAAATTGGGTCAAGAAAATCAATATCAAACGATAAGTAAACCGGGCCTTTCCCTACTCGCTGATGAATCACATTCAACATGTTCCCGACACCGACTCGTTTCAATTGATTCGTAGTCCATACCTCCAATCCTAAATCTCTGGCATCCTGAAGGTCCTCCGGGCCGTATAATCCACCGCGCATTCCAATTTGAATGGAACTGGAAGGATCTATTAAACCTTCTTCGATGGCCCGGCGGAACGGGGTCCCATGATTATATTTTTGTCCAAAATAACTATCCCAAGTATCCGAATGGGCATCAAAATGAAGCAGTGAAACCGGCCCATGATGCCCGGCCAATGCACGAAGTTCTCCGAGGGCAATGGAGTGGTCCCCGCCCAGCACAATCGGGATAATTCCCCGTTCGATAATTGGACTTAGTCCTTCTACCATTTTGTTGTACGTTTCCGCCATATAACCAGGAACAACAGGGATGTCTCCGTAATCAATCCCGGAAACGTAATCAAACACATTAATATCCTGCTCCGGGTTATACGGGCGAAGAAGAATGGAAAAATCACGTATGGCTTCAGGGCCAAACCTCGCTCCGGTACGGAAGGACTGACCCGTATCAAATGGAACACCTGTTACTACAAAATCCATGTGTTCATCCAATTTTTCTACAAATGGAAGCCTCATAAATGTCCGCGGGCCGCAAAACCTTGGTGAATCAAACGAATTCTTTGGTTGATATTTCATCCTACATGCCTCCTTTATTCATACATCTTTTTATTAAGCAAGAATCATGCCAAACTAAATTCCTTATCACAATCTTAAAAATCCTCTAGGTCAATTGATATTACCTATACATACTTGTATAGATTTCTCTATTTCCTCGTTTTTCTGCTATGCATTATTGGATAAGCTCTATACATTTGTGTATACATTTATTAAAATATAAAAAAGTTATATGATTTAACCGGGAGTTTTTGTCCTGTCCGAATCTGCCTCGTATTCGGACTATCTTAGGCTATTTCTAACCTATCCTGTCTGAATAGTTAGCATTCACTATGCAAATATCTGCAAAATTTTTAAATACTAGGTAGAATTCACACGATAAATCAAACTAAATTCATATACTAATTATTTCTATCCTTTAGAAATACACTGTGAATTCATATATGAAAAGTTCGTAAAAGTGTATAGAAACCTTGCACTAACAACAAAGAAACACACGATATTTCCTATGTGAAATGTCGTGTGTTTCTTCGTGTGATTTTAATGTTTGCACCTTTGAAGTAAATCCGTTAATAATTTTCTCAGGTTTCCTCCTAATATTTATACTTACCATATCGCCGTTTCACAGACATCACTCTTTCAGTAACCTAGCTTTTCAAAAAAGACTACCCTATGAATAATCTAACTTACGCTTTCAAACCATATATATAAATAAAAATATGATAGGTGTGAAACGCATGGTAAATATATGGGAAACAGTCGTTGATAGCCTTAAATCCATAACAGATCAAGATGATAACCAACCCCTTCATGTAGGGGAGGTGATGTCATGTTGGATTTACTTGGCAGGTCTTGAATTGGCAAAAGTATCTGTTCAAACAGGTATAAATACTACGACGGATGATGAACTGAAAAAAATGCTAGAAGAAGATATGAAACTTGGGACCAGCCAGCGGAAACGACTCCATGCTTTCCTGATTAAAGAAGGAATTACATTACCTCCTGCCCCTGAAGATATGCCAATATCAGATGCTAATGATATTCCGCCTGGTGTTAAATTAACTGACGATGTAATTGCTAACGAATTATCTTTAAAAATCGTTAGTTTGATTGTGCGGGCTGCAGGTGCTGCATCCGAGTCAATTCGAACGGATGTCGGATTAATGTTTATTCAATTCCAAACAGAAAAATTTGCTTTTGCGACCAGATTGAAACATTTAATGCGCAAACGAGGTTGGATTAAAGTGCCGCCGTTTTACCTTCCTCCGGGTACCAAACAATAGTATATTTTCTACCCTCTGATAAACTCATCACTCTAAGAGGGTTTCTTTTTGAATTTTTCACGCATCGTTCACTAACTAAAATATTTTTGAACCAATTTTTCTGCTGTTCGTGTTGCTAACGCCTGAGTGGTAAGGGTGGGATTGGGACCGCCAAGGGAATTATAATGAACACTGTTGTCGGCAATATAAAGACGTTTAACTTGATATGCTTCACACGTACTATCCGTTACGAATCCCATCCGCATTGTACTTTCAATATGAATTAATATTCCGGGCGATACATAGGAGCGGATGATTTTTTTCGCACCTGCTTTTAATAACATATCTTCCGCTATTTTAGCTAATTGATTCCGTCTTTCTATGGTGCGGTTGGTCGGAAAATAACGAACCATAGGGACGGGGCCATGCTCGTCTTGGATGGATGGATCAAGTGTAACCCCGTTTCGCCAATCTACTTCATCATCCGTAATAATCAACATGCCCATCATTCTCCTGTAATCAGCCATTAATTCCTTTAGTTTGCTTACAGAGGTATTTCCGTTTATATTCCACAGATCTTCTTGCTCGGGTATGAACAGATTACTGAAACCCGATTGGCTGCTGCTGAAATTTAATAAAGCAATTAATCCCGGGTTCAAACCGGCTACTTGAATATGTCCGATCCCGGGATAATCTAATCTAGCTCCGGAAGTCTGGCCAACAAAAGGGCTGGCATACGGACTTCCTAATATCGAGATCAATTCTTTTTCCTCAAAAATTCCCTCCACCCTGTCAAAAAAATGATTGGTTAACCCCTTTCCTACCCATTGGTTTGGGGGTAATCCGGAATTAAGCCATAAGCGCGGTGTTTCAATACAACCTGCAGCCATCACCACTACATCTGCATACAATTCACCTGTTTCCCCTGTCCATGTGTCCCGAAACTGCACTCCTATCACGCGCAGTCCTTCTTTCGGATCCTTTACCGTTAAAATTTTTGTTGTAAATGTATTCGGTCTAATCGTTACATTCCCCGTCTTTAGTGCAAGCGGAACATAGCTTACATTAGCAGACCGTTTGGCGATTTTATCCATCGAGGGACCATGCGGACATCCATTAATACAATGGCCTGCAAGGGTACAGCCTTCCATATTTGAGAGCTGTTCCAAAGAATACTGAGGATTCATAAGGTTAGGATTGGGCGGCAGAATCGCATTAGGCTGCGGCCGGTATCCGGGATTTGTGACGTCAAGTGTCGGGTTTAGTGCCCATCCCGCCTTCCTTGCCCCGTAATAAAACAGCTCTTCTTTTGACGTAATTGGAGCAAAATGGACCGGTAGTGTAGCCTCTACTTTTTCATAATAGGGAATAAGCTCCCGGTAAGTAATCGGCCATTTATGATCGATTGCCGAAGGGAACGCTCTCGGGCAATTTGCCTCATAATGCAGAGTCCCTCCTCCAACGCCGGAGGATTGTAAAGCAATTCCACCTTGCGGTATGCTTCTAAACCATGGAGGACGTCCGCGATCTGCAGGCCCCCAACGAAATCTCCCGGTTACCGGATTATTCATGTTGCCTTCAAGCTTGTTCAACAAGTTTTTATAGAGAATAACATCCAAGTCTTTTGAATAGGAACTGCTTGTTCCACCGCGCTCCTGATTTGGGTTCGGCCATTGTTTATTTCCATACCATGGACCGGCTTCAAGCACCAATACCTTCAGACCTGTTTCCCCAAGCTCTTTGGCTATGACAGCTCCTCCTCCGCCAGCTCCGATAACAATAACTTCTGTGTCAGCTCTCAAGCGTAACCCTCCCGATTTTGAGAAAATGATTACAGATAACCACGGAAGTCGCGATAACCGTAAGCCGGTCCCGGATACCCAACCTGTAACCAAGCATGAGGGAAATTCTCCAACCTTCTATATTCAGGTACAAACAGTCGTGTTGATCCGTAGCCGGGCCATTCGGAATAGAACCCGAACATGGTCATGCCAGGCAGAGCGGCAACCACTTGTTTGATCAGTCCCGGGTTATTTTGATAGGGAGGAGGCAATTTTCCCAGATCCAGATTTATTTGATCTATAATCTCTATCGTTCGAATGCGATCTTCAGGAAAAAGAATGGTAAACGAACCGCCGCCGGGGAAGCTTGAAAATTTAGTAAATCCCTTCACCTTTCCCCTTGCAATCAAATGGTCTGCCGCCGCATCGAGCAGATATGCGGTAACATGGGACAAAGGCAGATGTGCCAAATTCATACCCATTTGCACTGCCATAAAATGATCTAATTCCCAAATGATATACAGATAGACTTGAAGATTTATGGCACCTGCTGCTTGTTCAAGTCCTTTTTTCATAGCAAAAACCGGGGTAGATGGAATGAACGCGTCAACAAGTGCCAGGAAGGTTGCCTTCGTATGTGGATGATATGACATAGTGTACGCATCCTCTCCGCTGCATAGAATTCACCTCATAGATGTTATGAATATCTTCAAATTTTTATGTTATTCACTGCCCTGTATCAGGCAAAATAAATATCTTAATTGGATTCTTGCAGCGGAATGTTTTGTACGATGTATTATTAAGTTTTTTAAAAATAAGTAGCATTTCTAATAGATTGTTGCTTTTTTTGATTCGCTGATAAATCATTGGAATTGGCCGATAAATGCTGAGTATTCACTGATAAATGAGCTGAATTCGCTGATAAATCGTAAGAATGTTTAAGAAAACAGCCAAAAATAAAGAGAGAGTTATCTAAATGATACACTCTCTCTCAACGATCTCTATTAGCTGCTTCAATTGCTTTACACTTTGGTCCAATGATAGCGAATAATAGCGTTGTGTCCCTTTTTGTTTGATTTCTACCAGATGATTATCGCGCATGATTTTTAAATGATGGGAAATTGCCGGACGTGATAGCTTCGACTGCTCAGCAATTTCATTAACACTTAACGTCTCGTGTTCTGCAAGCAAAAGGATAATATCCTGTCTTGCCGGATCACTTAAGGCGTTAAACAATGGTATACATTCCCTGAATAAATCAATGGCTTGTTGTGACATAAATAAAATATCTCCCTTGCTTGATTTAAATGCCGGGCAGAAATTATTTTTCCCCCGCGATATACTTGGCGATTTTAGCCACTATACTCCTTGGCATAAATTTAGCCCCGAGTGCACCCGCCTTATTAAAACCTCCGGTAACAATCACTCGTTTTCCACTCATCAATGCCTCATAACCCTTTTTTGCCACTATATCTGAGGCCATAGCCCTGCTGAACATTTTCGTGCCTTCAACATTGGCAACGGAACCGAAGTTGGTTTTCGTTGGACCGGGGCAAAGGGTAGTAACCGTGACGGCACTGCCCGCCAGTTCTTCAACAAGAGCTTCGGAAAACGAAAGCACAAATGCCTTGGTTGCATAATACACAGCCATTAGCGGACCCGGCTGAAAGGCTGCCGTACTTGCTACATTTAAAATCCTGCCGCTGTTTCTTTGTTTCATTTTTTGCAGACAGTAATAGGTCAATTCTGTCAGTGCCGCTATGTTTAATTGAATCATATTTAATTGTCTTTGAATATCCAGTTCATCAAACCTGCCCATTAACCCGAATCCTGCATTATTTACAAGAACATCAATAGCAAATCCTTGTTTTTCTACTTCTTCAAATACTTCTACTGGAGCACCCTGGACGCTCAAATCCTTAGCGATAACGGCAACTTCAATATTATTATAAGATTGTTTGATTTCTTCCAGTTTTTTTCTGTCCCGAGCAACAAGAACCAGATTGTAGCCGTCCTCGGCAAACAGTTTCACAAACTCATATCCTAAACCGCTTGTCGCACCTGTAATTAATGCCGTTTTTTTCATATTATATGTTCCTCCGGTTTTCCATTAGTTTAAATGTTTAAGTATTTAAACATATGGTAATTATAAATTTACCTTCTGTCAACTCGCAGTTTAATGAAATGAATAATCTCCTTATGGTTAATTTATACAGGTAGAACCTTCACCTATAAGATAAATATAAAGAGGCGCCTTCCTACTTCGGAAGGCGCTCCCTGTATGTTTTTAAGACAATCCTATAATTCCAGGGTGGTGCTTCTACGTGCCCATTCTTTAATCTGATTAATATCCTCCGGGGATGTTCGGCAACAACCGCCTATCAATCTTGCACCTTTTGTAAACCATTTTCTTGAAAGAAAATTGAAATTTTCATTTTGATGTGCATGAGTCCACGTTTTATTAATAGGATCATAGGTTTCTCCTGAATTAGGATAAATAATAATTGGTTTGGATGTTATTTCATTTAATTTTTCTAAAACCGGGGAGATATTTGATAACGATGTGCAGTTTACTCCAATTGCACATATATTTGGATATTGATTAAAGTATGAAACAGCCTCTTCTAATGGTGTCCCATCACAAAGAGTCAGCTCGTCGGAAATACTAAACGATAACCAAGCATAGTCTTCGGGAAAACGGGACGTAAGTAACTCAGCAAGTGCTTTACTTTCCTCAAAATGCGGTATGGTTTCAAAGGCAAATAAATCAACCTTAGCCTCTTTCAACAATTTCATTCGAGATAAATGGAAGCTTTTAAATTCCTCATTGGTTAATGTGTAATTGCCTGTATACTCAGAACCATTGGCAAGGTATGCACCATAGGGTCCAACACTTCCTGCTACTAAGGGATACGGCCTTGTCACTCTCTTTTCTTTTGCTAATCCCTCCCAGAACTCATCCCGAGCTTCCCTTGCTAACGTTGCTGCTTTTGTAATAAGGGATTCTGCTTCCTTTTCTGACAGTCCATTTTTGATAAAGCCTCCAATATTGGCCTGATAAGTGTTTGTCGTAGCAATGTCTGCTCCTGCATTAAAATAGTCAATGTGAACTTGTTTGATAATAGCTGAGTTATCTATGATAGCCTTGGCAGACCATAAATCATTTTTTATATCTACACTTTTTTTCTCTATTTCTGTTGCCATCGCACCATCAAGGACCACAACTTGAAATTGGTCAATCATTTGTTGAATTTGATTTTCGCTCATCTGATTTCCTCTTTCTTTTTTAATTTCTGTCTAAAATTTTTAAACTCTAAATCTACTTAATTAAGATAAAAGCATAGATTCATTGGATTCAGCATTTTTTAAAATTTATCACTATTGTTACAATTTTTCAATTTCCTTTTTATTTAATCACGCTAGTTTTTTATTTATCTTTCACTAGGATGAAATTTTAGCTTTACAAAATATCTCTATTTAACTATAGTACTTTTATATATTCAATTCTGAAAAATCTTAAAATAAACACTTTAAAAGGAGGCAATTCATTGTTAGATACAACTGAGAGCCCATTAAAACGGACGATGAAAAGCAGGCATTTATTTATGATTTCACTTGGGGGAGTAATCGGAACCGGGCTTTTTTTAAGCTCGGGCTATACTGTCAATCAAGCCGGGCCAATTGGTACAGTTCTCGCTTATCTTATCGGGGCTGTCATTGTGTACTTAGTTATGCTCTGCTTAGGGGAATTAGCTGTCGAAATGCCCGTAACAGGGTCATTTCATTCCTATGCTACTAAGTTTATCGGCCCCGGGACCGGCTTTACTATGGCATGGCTTTATTGGCTAACATGGACAGTCGCGCTTGGCTCCGAATTTACGGCTGCCGGCTTAATCATGAAAAACTGGTTTCCTTCAACATCTGTATGGATGTGGAGTGCGTTCTTCATTGTCCTTATTTTTATCCTTAATGCCTTATCTGTCCGCTTTTTTGCAGAATCAGAATTCCTGTTTTCAAGTATTAAAGTAATTACTATTATTCTTTTCATTATTATTGGAGGATTAGCTGCACTTGGTATTATCCCAATTTCAGGTTATACAAAAGCACCGCTGTTTACTAATTTTGTAAAAGACGGGCTTTTCCCAAACGGCTTTGGGGCTGTATTTATAACTATGCTAGCCGTCAACTTTGCCTTTTCAGGTACAGAATTAATCGGTGTCGCTTCAGGTGAAACAGCAGACCCGGAAAAAGCTATCCCTAAAGCGATACATACAACACTAATAAGGCTGATTATTTTTTTCATAGGAAGTATTACGGTTATATCAGCCCTAATCCCTTGGAAGGAAGCGGGAGTCAACCAAAGTCCCTTTGTATTAATTTTTAATAATATTGGTATCCCGTATGCCGGAACCATCATGAATTTCGTTATTTTAACAGCTATTCTATCCTGTGCCAATTCCGGTTTATACGCCTCCACACGGATGCTTTGGTCATTATCAAATGAAAAAATGATTGCAAAAACCTTTGGGAAAGTAAATAAAAACGGTGTCCCCATCCCTGCTCTGATTTTAAGCACACTGGGCGGAATTTTATCATTAATTTCCAGTGTTATTCCTGCTCAAACGGTTTATATTATCTTAGTTTCTATATCAGGACTAGCTGTTGTGATTGTTTGGATGGGAATTGCCGCTTCACAATTAATGTTCCGTCGTTCTTATTTGAAAGAAGGGAATGACATTAAAAACTTAAAATTTAAAACGCCATTCTATCCGATTGTACCTATTGCTGCATTCATTTTGTGCTTCTTATCTTGTGTTTTTGTTGTGTTTGATCCATCTCAAAGAGCAGCATTGTTTTATACCATTCCTTTTATAGTCTTTTGTTACGTTTTTTACTATGTTAAAGAAGGAATTATCAGGAGAAAATTAAGTAGTAAAGAAGATATTCACAATGTTCTTTCTTAACTATACGATCTTTTGTTTAGCATCAAATAAAGAAACTCAGGACAACACGTCCTGAGTTTCTTTATGCAATGGAATATTTACTAATATAAGTAAAAGTGAGTGATCTAAAGATTACACTCACTTTCAATCCGCTATCCATCCTGTAAGTACCGCACCTCCATTTGGAGCATTCGCTGCCGCAAGTTCCCCGCCGTGGGCTTTGAAGATGCGTCTGGCGATGGTTAGGCCCAGTCCCGCTCCGCCTGTTGCCCGATTCCTTGACACTTCCCCACGGTATAACGGCTCAAACAAATGCTTCATGTCTTCATTTGTGAAACCGGGACCTGTATCATTGACCGAAACAATTGTTTTTCCAGGTTCTTTATACCATTGAACAATAATCTTGCCTCCATTTGGTGTATGTCTCAATGCATTATCTAACAAATTGTTCATTGCACGTTCCAATAAATGTGAATCTCCGATAAACTCACATCTATAAAGTGGTGATTCTTTCACAATAGCAACGCTTTTATCCTGCGCCAGCGGCCTCAGGCTATCAATAGATCTTTCCAATATTGTATCAATGTTTATCTTTTCGCAGTGAAGTGTCTGTTCCATATATTCAAGTTTCGTAAAGGCAAAAAGATCTGATACGAGTCGATCAAGCTGATCAGACTTTTCTTTACAAACCCTCACATATTTTGCAATTCTTTCCGGTGAAGCAGCGATGCCTTGTTCCAAGCCATCCAGGTATCCTCTAAGAGCAAACAACGGTGTCCGCAAGTCGTGGGCAATCGCGCCGATGAAGAATCGTCGTTCTTCCTCTAACTCGGCTTGTTTTTGAAAGGATTCACGTAGGCCTGCCACCATAACCTCAAAACCGGTCCGTACCTGAGCAATTTCCGTGACACGGGAAACCGGCAAATTTAAATCCAGATCTCCTTCGGCAATCCTTCTTGCCGTTCCGCTCATTGCTTCGAGAGGCTTTACGATAGCTCTTTGCATTTGAAATCCAACAAAGAATATAGCAAGAATCAGAGCTGTCACCGCTGAAAGTCTTGCAAAAATATCATTTTTCCCCTTAGAAAATACTTTTACCGTTCCCAAGACCCGGCCGTCCTCAATAACCGTGAATTGTTGGTTTTGCAACCAGGGATTTTCGTGCCCATAACCGAACTTAAAAATCCGCTGATTAGATGGTGAAAGGATTACAGCATTAATGTTCGCCTGCAAAAGCTGACCCTGTAATTTTTTTTGCCAAGCAGGATTCGACCACTCTACTGAATTCACGGCAATCGTTTTTATGATTTCATTCAATTTTTGACTTTGTTGTTGGGAGCCACCCTGAAACGTATTAAAGTGAATAACGAAATAAATAAACCATGGAATAACCACAACTGATATCATGCCAATGACCATGAACTTGCGTATTCGAAGCGTCTTCATGTCGGTATCCCCTCAAAGCGGTACCCGACTCCCCACACGTTTACAATATATTGCGGATTATTAGGGTCGACCTCGATCTTCTCTCGAATGCGGGAGATATGAACTCTGACCGTATGTTTGTCACCTACGCCGCTCCAAAAGGTCTCCAGTAAATGTTCGTAGGTAAATACCTGACGGGGATGCTCAGCGAACAAATGCAGCAACTCATATTCCCTTGGTGTAAAGGAAATTTCCTGTCCGTCGACCCGTACTTCCCTTGCCGTCCAATCCAACACCAGTCGTCCATAATTCAGGGTCATCACGCGTGAACCCTGCTGAGTGCTGTACCTGCGTAAAACTGCCCTGACTCTTGCCACAACTTCGGCCGGAGAAGCCGTTTTAACGATATAATCATCGGCCCCTAACCCCAACCCTCGTATCTTGTTCACGTCATCATCACGAGCGCTGAGAAACAAGATGGGTACATCACTATTGGTTCTGATCTGCCGACACAGATCGAATCCCGTTTGCCCCGGCATCATGATATCAAGAATAATGCAATCAACTTGATTTTGTTGCATCAAAGTTAACGCTTGACTTGTATTATACGCTGATTCCACATGAAACCCATCGTTCTCCAAAAAATCGCGCATCAAGTCAACAATGCTTTTGTCATCGTCCACCACTAAAACTGTTTGTAATTGCTTCACGGAAGGCCTCCATTTCTTTTGTCTTCGCAGTAAATTAAATTTAGTTTACCACACTATAAAATTAACAAGGTTTCCACAATTGTCTTGTTGCTAATCTGTGATTGGTTGTTGATGGTTTCGTGACATTTTACTCCTTAGTTTGAGATATTTAGCGGTTACAATGATGGTGTGCTGCTAAATTAACGGCATTTAGTAAAAAAATCTTAATAAGGAGGACACAAAAATGTGGGCACATCATGGACACCCGTGGTTCGGATTTTTGTTTATTATTCTAGTTATCGGATTTATTATTTTTCGGGTAGTGACTTTTCGTAAATATGGAGGCTCCCAATACGGATCGTTTGATGAAGCGGAAGCCATTCTCAGAAAACGTTTGGCGAGCGGAGAGATTAACGAGGAGGAATATCAGAAATTAAAGGATGCTTTAAAAAAATAATAATCTAGCGGCGGACAAATGGATTTATCTGTTTGTCCGCCGCTAAAATTATAAGGAGTCAGTTGAATGAAAAGGAAATTATCCAACGTACATTACTTTCTTAGCTATGTGATTCTAATTTGCTTAGTTGTCGAATTCTTTTTTGCGGGAATGGGGGTGTTTCATGCAACAAGTTTTAAGATTCATCAGCTAACGGGCGTGCTGCTTTTGGCTTGCTCTTTACTCCTGCTAATTATAGCTTTGATCGGAAAAACAGGAGGTAAAATCATTGGATTCTCAACACTATTGTTTGTCCTATTGTTTATCCAGCCCCTGCTCTTACAGATCACCCAGCCGTTCGTGCAAGCACTGCATTTAGTTAATGGGTTAGGCATCGTGGCAACCTGTGTGTTTTTAGTTCGTTTCGGTTCCATAAAGGTTAAGGAACGAACGTGAACGATAAAGTCATAAATAAAGACCACCAACAGGGGATTTCTCGAGGGTGGTCTTTTATTTTTATCAGTAGAGTCGTGGTCTAATTAGTTTATTGACAGGCATTTTTTCAATATCTGAAGCAATAGAAGTAACAATATGCAGAGAATCCCATTCTCCCTCAGAAAAAAGCTACAATAGGATACTTTTTCGGAAAAAGCTTGTTATCGATTTCTGCAAGCGATAGTCCTACCTTATTTAACTTATTCAATTTTTAAATCCTGTATAAATTAGCTTCAGTCCGATTATATTAATCTGTAGGAATTTTTCACCATCAAAGGGGGAAAAACATGAATCTTGTTGCAAACACCTTAATTATTATCGGATTTATTTTAGTCGCCATTATTGCCATCGTACTTATGATTTTTGTTTTATATTTATTAGTGTTTGACAGAAATCAAAAAATGCACTCAATTTTAAGGAATTATCCTGCACTCGGCAGGTTTCGTTATTTTTTTGAAAAAATGGGGCCCGAGCTTCGTCAATATTGGTTCAACAGTGATACAGAAGGAAGGCCTTTTTCAAGAGATGATTATGAACATATCGTCCGAAGTGCGAAATATAAGCGTGATGTTGTCGGTTTCGGTTCCAAACGTAATTTTGAAGAAGAAGGATTCTATGTCCGAAACGATATGTTTCCAAAATTAACAGAAGAAATAAAGATGGACCCGGAAACAATCGCTTTAACAAAAAGATATTTATTAATAAAAGATCCACTTTTCACCCAAAGAGAAGAAAAATGGGAAGAAGATGAGTCATCAGCCCATTTACTGCATGAAGATGATGCTATTATCATTGGCCCAAATACTAAGCATCCTTTCGTGTTAAAAGGTCTCATTGGTATGTCTGCCATGAGTTATGGTGCGCTTGGGAAAAATGCGATTACCGCCCTATCAAAAGGATTGGCCATCGCCCAAGGGACGTGGATGAATACGGGTGAAGGCGGATTATCTCCCTATCATTTAGAGGGAGGGGTCGATATCATTATGCAGATTGGGCCCGCCTTATTTGGGATCCGCGATAAAAATGGCGAGGTCGACTGGGACGAGTTAAAGCGAAAAAGTGAAATTCCACAGATCAAAGCATTTGAACTCAAACTGGCCCAAGGAGCAAAAACGCGTGGCGGCCATATTGACGCAGAAAAGGTAAATCCTGAAATTGCTGAAATTCGTAAAGTTGAACCGTACAAATCAGTGGACAGTCCGAACCGTTTCCATCAGTTCAGCGATGTGCCATCGATGTGTGAATTTATTGAAAAAATCCGCCGGCATACGGGCAAACCGGTTGGCATGAAGATTGTTATTGGCGGTAATGACAGCGCTGAGGAATTAGCAAAATATATGAAGGAAACGGGTAAAGGACCAGACTTTATTACGGTTGACGGCGGTGAAGGAGGAACAGGTGCCTCCTATCAAGAATTAATTGATAGTGTTGGATTGCCGATTAAATCAGCACTTCCTATCCTTGTATCTACTCTAAAAAAATATGGGGTTCGTGATCGTGTGAAAATCATTGCTTCAGGGAAGCTATTTACTCCTGACCGCATCGCGATTGCCTTAGCAATGGGAGCCGATCTAATCAATATCGCACGTGGATTTATGATATCAGTTGGTTGTATTCAAACATTAAAATGCCATTCCAATGCCTGTCCTGTTGGTGTTGCTACTACGGATCCGGAGCTGCAAAAGGCTCTTGTGATCGACGAAAAAAAATATCGCGTCGCCAATTATCTAATTACATTGAGAAAGGGATTATTCCGAATTTCTGCAGCAGCAGGATTAGACTCTCCCGTTCATTTCTCGCCTAAACATATTATGTATAAGGATGATAAGGGCGTTGTCTATTCATTAGAAAGCATTCTAAATAAAATTGAACAGCAAATTGAAGTAAGCTAGATTATAAACGGATTCATTATAGAATCTCCTATGTGTTAACATTTGTTTTGTGAATCATAAACAGGTCTTCTTGTGAACACACTTACAAATAATGGATGTTGCGATGTATATCTGCCAAATTCAACAGAAACAGGATGAATATCCGGAAATAAGCGCTAAACAAATAATTCACTAAAATAACGCCCTGGTAGTTTATTGCAAACTATTGGGGCGTTTTGATTTCTATATAAGGAATTATTTTCTCGTGTTCTTGCAGCTGTTCATTTGAATAGATCATCCCTGATATTTTATTTTTATTTCTTTTTCCTTCTAAACAATTCAATTGTTTTATAGCCATCTCCTAATATGGCTTCCATTTCCAACAACCGTTTTTCTTGTGTTTCTTTTCTTTTAGCACTGTAAACATAGCGCGCCCAGTCTTTTTGGTAACCTGGGGTTAATTGATTGTAGAAACTGAGTAATTCCTCATTTTTGTTCAAATATTGTTTGATATCCTCAACATTTTCAATGTAGTCATCCACACATTGACTATTTTTTGCGCTAGTCGTGGTTTTTGCTTTCTTTGGTGCTGACTTAAGCCCGACCACCGTAAAAACATCATTTAAGCTAACCATTCTGGCAAATTTAATGCCGCTTTCAAAAACATAGCCTTCCTCATCAATAGGTAGTTCCTTAAATAAACTATCACGTTCTATGTATTCTTTATATTTTGGATTATTCTTTTTCGGATACGCAAAGTATAGATATCCGTTATCCTTGACTAATTGTTTATCGATCACGAACTGTAATTGCTTAGCGAATTCTTCTAAACTAAAAACGAAAATAAAGATAAGATCATATTTATCCTTTTTTATAGAAGAGTCATATTCTATCTGATTAAAGTCAGCAATATCCTCAGGGGTATTGAGAATCAGCTTTGTTGGATATTTATTGAGATTTAATTTTTCAACAACACTTTTTGTCGAATTCATCTTAAAAACTCCTTCGTTTTTTATTTTTAGATTACATCCTAGCCCGGATTACTTCAAATTATCATTTAATACGTTTTCTTCTAAGACAGAAAATTTATCACCATATACTCTTGTAATATGTTTTTCTCCCCAGGCACAAAGAGAATCTAAAATTCCCTGCAAGCTCCATCCATATTCACTGAGCTCATATTCCACTTTTGGCGGAATTTGATTATAGACAATTCTATTAATGACTCCATCTTCTTCTAATTCCCTTAGTTGTTGGGTTAACATCTTCTGTGTTATATCCGGCATAAGTCGTTTTAGTTCACTTGTGCGCTTCTTGCCGTGTGTTAAATGGCATAAAATAACGCATTTCCACTTTCCCCCGATAACCTCCAATGTCGCTTCTACTGATATATTGTATTTCTTTTTCTTCATATCTTAACCTCCAAATTGATAGGTACAAAAAAGTACCTATCATACTTATAAGTATCTATAGCACTTTAAAGTGCGTACTTTAATTTAATCCCCATATATCTCATAATAACATTTGCCGGTTGAATTTATACGTATTTATTTTTCTTTATATAACATTACATTTAAGAGGAGGAAGGAAAAATGACTATAGATAAAAAACGAAGTACATTCGCACTGCTGGCACTGGCCATAAGTGCATTTGCAATCGGAACGACAGAATTTATTAGTGTAGGGCTATTACCTCTAATAGCAAAGGATTTACAAATATCGGTTACGACAGCCGGATTAACCGTATCCTTATATGCTTTAGGAGTCGCATTTGGAGCGCCTATCCTTACATCAATCACTTCCGGAATGAACCGCAAAACTTTATTACTTTGGATTATGATTGTATTTATTATTGGGAATAGTCTTGCTGCCTGCGCTGCAAGCATTGGCCTCTTACTTGCAGCACGGGTGATTTCTGCTTTTTCACATGGTGTATTTATGTCAATCGGCTCTACAATCGCTGCCGACTTAGTTCCGGAAAATCGCAGAGCCAGTGCAATATCCATTATGTTTTCAGGTCTTACGGTTGCCACGGTTACAGGTGTACCATTTGGTACCTTCATTGGACAACTATTCGGCTGGAGAATAGCTTTTGTCCTCATCATTGCCGTTGGCGTTATTGCTTTAATTGCGAATAGTATCCTTGTCCCGGCTGATTTACAAAAAGTAACCCGGACAACGTTACGCGATCAATTCAAATTAGTCACAAATGGCCGCTTATTACTTTTATTTAGCATTACAGCATTGGGATATGGAGGAACATTCGTTGTCTTTACTTATCTATCTCCAATCCTGCAGGATATAACCGGCTTTAAAGAGAGGACAGTTGCAGTCATCTTGCTCGTATACGGTATAGCCATTGCGATTGGTAACATGGCAGGAGGAAAGCTTTCGAATCACAATCCGGTCAGGGCATTATTTTATATGTTTATTGTCCAAGCAGTTGTCCTTTTTACGTTGATGTTTACGGCGCCATTTAAACTGGCAGGATTGATGACCATTTTCCTAATGGGGCTGCTGGCTTTTATGAATGTACCAGGATTACAATTATATGTGGTCATATTGGCGGAGCGGTTTGTACCGGCTGCCGTAAATGTGGCTTCAGCTATTAATATTGCTGCATTTAACGCAGGAATTGCCATAGGATCCTACCTAGGTGGTATGATTACAGATTCAATCGGACTGATTCACACTACTTGGATAGGGGCTCTAATGGTTTTAGGAGCTGTCATTCTTACAGGCTGGAGTCGGCTCCTTGAAGGTAAGGACCAACAAAAGGTTAGGATTTTATCACCTAAATGTTCTTAAACAAATGGAGGAGATTATTCATGATAAAAAACTTACAATCTACAACTGAATTACGTAATGGGGTAAAAATGCCTTGGGTTGGTATCGGAGTTTTTAAAGTAGCGGAAGGCCCTGAACTGGTGAATGCTGTTAAATTCGCGATAAAAAACGGGTATCGAAGTATTGATACAGCCGCAATCTATGCAAATGAAGAAGGAGTCGGCCAAGCGATCCATGATGGGATTAAAGAAGCGGGTATCACTAGAGAGGATTTATTTGTGACATCGAAGGTTTGGAATGCTGACTTAGGTTACGAATCGACGTTAACAGCATATGAAACTAGTTTAACAAAACTCGGTCTTGATTATTTAGATCTATACCTTATTCATTGGCCTGTAGGAGGTAAATACAAAGAGGCATGGCGGGCATTAGAAACTCTTTATAAAGAAGGAAGAGTAAAAGCTATTGGAGTTAGTAACTTCCAAGTTCACCACCTAAAAGATTTAATAACGGATGCTGAAATAAAACCTATGATAAATCAGGTAGAATATCATCCGCGTTTAACTCAGAAAGAAGTTCAAAGCTTTTGCAAAGAGCATGGAATTCAGTTAGAAGCCTGGTCACCTTTAATGCAGGGCCAATTATTAGATAACCAGGTCCTCCAAGAAATAGCCACTAAGTATAACAAAACAATTGCTCAAGTTATTTTACGATGGGATTTACAAAATGGTGTTGTAACCATTCCGAAATCAACGAAAGAACATCGGATTATTGAGAATTCAACCATATTTGATTTCGTGTTAAAGAAAGAAGATATGGAACAAATTAATGGGCTGAATCAAAATCATCGAGTCGGGCCGGACCCGGACAATTTTGATTTTTAATAAAGGCTATTTTCACATAGATTGTTGTTTTTCGTATAAGTTTATCAACCCGTATAATTAGAAGCTTCGTGGCATCCTTTCGTAAAAACATTTGCGAAAATTGCCTAGAAACTTAGTAAATGAACTTTAATAAGCTTCAAAAGCAACAAAGTTTACGAAAAGAGCCTTACTAAAAGACATAATCAGGCGCTTTCCTCTAATCGGAAAGCGCCTGAAAAGCGTTTTAACTAATAAGGATAAGGCTATCGACGATTTTAAAAAAATTGGTAATTAAATATCTCTGTTCTTCAGATCTTCCAATCTACGCAATCATTTAAAGATAATTAACCGTTCCATTAATATTAATATAAATTAAATCTCTATTTTTCTTTTTTAAATACTTGCTATATCGTTGATTATCATAAATTTCAATGACCGCTCTTTCCATTTGTCCAGTAAACGGAAATTCCGGCACCGGGTAGTTAGAGCTCACGGATGTTAATCGATCCCTTCCTATATCCAATCCCTCAACAGAAATAACAAATGGCAATGTACGAGGCATATAAACGGTGCCAACCTGTTGACCATTGATATATAGCTTGCCTGTTCCTTTAATCAACAGTTCTCTATTAAATTCAAATCGGATCGTTGAATACCCAATGGGTACTTCAACAGAAGATTGAATTTTATAGACAGTGCCAACATAATTATATTCATAGAATAAGTAGTTATCTTTTATATATAATGTATACCCACTTGAATGACTGCCATGAGCAATTAATACACCTTCTGCTGTACGCTTCAAACGAAAGATTGGAACGGTGATCGAGTAAGAAGAAAGTGTCACCTTTGGGGCAGCACTTGTTGGCAAATGAGCCATGCCGGGGTAGAAGATGAACTTAGTTCTCCCCTCCTGCAAACCTTGGTACCCTTTTCTAAATGGACTGTCATTTAAGGGAAGGACATCGTACCTCTTAGCTTCCTTCCACCATACTGCTTGAAGCTCTTTTAATTTTTCCGGATATTTTTCTGCCAGATTATAGTTTTGTGAAAAATCTTCATTTACATTATATAACTCCCAATGATCTTCATAAAAAGGTTTACCTGTTTCATGATAGGTAACGGCAACCCACCCGTCTTGCCATATAGCCCGGTGTCCGAGCATTTCAAAATACTGTGTTTTTCTTTTTGATGGGGCATGCGGTTCTGTAAATGTATCCATCATACTAACACCATGAAGCGGCATCTGTGGAACACCATCATATACCTGAGGAGGATCAATGTTTAGAAGGTCCAGTATAGTAGGAGTAATATCGATAGCATGATAGAATTGGGAGCGAATGGATCCTCGGTCCGGAATACTATGAGGGCATTGAATGATAAGGGGGACATGCGTCCCTCCGAAAAACGTATTTTGCTTATAATATTTAAAAGGGGTATTACAAACCTGCGCCCATCCTTTAGGATAATTTGAACTTGTAAAAGGTCCTCCTATTTCCTCTACATGTTCAAACATGGCATCAACGCTTTCCTCGATACCGTTTAAGTAGGCAGTATCCTTAATAGAACCATTCCAGCCTCCTTCCTGACTGCCTCCATTATCAGAAAGTAAAACAATAATCGTATTATCCAGCTGGTTTTTCGACTTTAGGAAATGCAGCAGTCTGCCTATTTGCTGATCCGTGTGAGTGAGAAAGCCTGCATACGTCTGTTGGAATTTAATAAACAACAGTTTTTCTTTCGTTGTCAATTCTTCCCATGGTTTAATCCCCGGATTCCGTTCAACCAGTTCTGTGTAAGGCGGAATGACTCCTATTTTCTTTTGTCGCTCGAATCTCTCCTCCCTTATCTGATCCCAACCTTTATCGTAGACTCCATTATATTTTTCAATAAATTCCCTTGGTACCTGATGAGGCTCATGCTGTGCCCCGAAGGCTAAGTATAGGAAGAATGGCCGTTCCGGAGTGACCGATATATGATCCGTCAAAAATTCCAGTGATTTATCAACCAGGTCCTCTGATAAATGATAATTAGATTTTTCAGGCTTCTGTACACGATGATTATCGTATACTAAATCCGGCGCATACTGATCCGTCATCCCTAATAAAAAGCCATAGTATCGCCCAAAGCCTTTTGAAAGCGGCCAGTTTTCAAAAGGCCCGCTTGATGCTGCTTCATGCCCGGGAACCAAATGCCATTTTCCAACCATATAGGTAGCCATCCCATTCAACTTTAAGATTTCAGCCAACGTCGCAGCTGTATCAGAAATTCTCCCCCGTTTATTAGGGTATTGAGGTCCCCAATCAATCTCAGTAACTACTCCCACCCCCACCGAATGGCAGTTACGACCTGTAAGAAGACAGGCACGTGTAGGGGAACACAAAGGAGTTACATTAAAATTATTGTACCGCAGGCCGTTTTCAGCTAATGAATCAATATTCGGCGTTTCAATCTCCGATCCATAGCAGCCTAGTGCCGAGTAACCCACATCATCCAGAACGATATATATTACATTCAGACCGGATATTTTGTTTGAACATTCATTTTCCTCCTTAATTCCCAATCCCATCTGTCCCTTCTTATTGAAAAATAATATAAGGTTCATAGACAATAGATTATATATACTAAGTAATTTATTATGGGGACTATTTTATTATGAAAAATCCCTTAACAAATAAGCTTGTTTTTAGCGATTAATCGATATTTTCATTAGTGCCTGCGATTTACTGTTTTGCATCAAAAGAGAACTTGTTAACCTATTAGTCAGAAAATTCCCCCCCTGATTCAGATAGGTGCTTCTGCTTGCGTAATAAGAGGATGAAGTAGATGACATAGTAAGCAAACATAATAAGCATCAGTCCGGCTGTCCAGGAATTACCCACAGCGTAACCTATATTTTGCCATCCGTTTGTTTGGCTTCCTTGTAATGCACCTAATGATCCTTGTGTGTATATTCCGTAAATGCGATAACCAAGGCGGCCAAGGAAAATAATTGTAACGATGCTGCCAATCCAGGTGTTCGGGCGGTAGTACAAGCCTCCCTCCCGTTTTTCGAAACGCGTCATACCTGCACTGTAATAAGCAAGAATGATACCAATAAGAATGCCCACTACATCTGAGATTAAGCTTATTGGGTGGAAAATTCCCTCTCCCAAGAAAATCAGCCCAATAATAAATAAAAGGACAGTCCTAAACCATATTTTTCCTTGACTTAACTGTTGCCATCCTATGTTTCGGCGTACACGCCTATAAATACTAAATAGAATAAGTGCAGCAATAATGAAAACCGAGTAAGATGTTTGATGCATGATTGTTCCTCCCTTTTTGAATTAAAAATAAAAATGTCATTAAATTTCTCCCTAAAGCATTAACCTAACAATTATTATCATACCTCCTCCCATTCTATGAATCGACTATCCCATGATAGAATTTAAAAACAAAAACCTCTATCTCCAGATAGAGGTTTATCCTCCTTTTTATTAACTTTGTTTATAATCGGCTCTTAAAAAGAGGATTGTTTTATAGTTCATCCACCTCTTTACTTGTTTAAATAATTGAAATCATTCCCTGGCGAGAGGAGGACAAAAATAAAGCCCCAAAGAGATGGCCGTCTCTTTAAGGCAGTTCTATACACCAAACTATGATTATGTAAGATATCTGAGGAAGACGGTTAAGGGAGATTTACGACGTTATAAAGATATACCTTCAATGTGATGAGGGCTGCCCGAAAGATCTGTGTTAACCATCCTTCGGCTTTCTTTTGAAAATAAATGTTTTAACGAATATTCTAACCGGAATGTTGGAAGTGTGAATTCATACCAATTTATTAGACTGTTATGGATTGAAAATTATATTCTTTCATAAAATAAGTTGGACTTGTTAGATGAATTCTCAAAGAATGGTTGGAAGAGAGATGGCGATTTACTTATTATTTCTTGAGGGTGTTCCGGATCTTCAATCACTATTAATGGTACTTCTTGTCCGTTGATATTTTTTAATGATTTACCTAAAACTCGAACAATATAACTTGGTTCATATTTATGGGTCTTCTCCAATCTTAGTAACATCCCTATTTCGATTTCATTAAAAGTCATCATTTGTTGATTCCCCCTTCGTATCCATTATATTACTCGCTGAAATTTTTAGCATTCAATTATATCAGGTAATAAATGTAATAATACCAAAAGATACCATTTTGTCTTTCTATTTGATCCTCGAATAAAAATATTAAAAAAAAAATTATTTTTATATTATTTTTGTATCGATTATCACCTATGAACCCGCTAGTTGACATTCGGTACAAAAATCTTTTCATACCGGTAATCACCATCGGTTTCATAAATATTGATGACAGATGCATTTTCTACAGGTTTAAAATTGGTCAAATCCTCAATTGGCCAGTTCATTAGAAAGGTCAGAAGCATTTGAATAAATGCAGCGTGAGTAACGATCACAACATTTTCATACCGCTGCTGCTGCTTTACTCGATCTAATACGGTATTCATGAACATAGTCGCACGTAAGTACACATCTGCCAGCGATTCTCCATTTTGATAGCGAAAGTAAAATTGGCCCGCTGCTTTAAATTCCTTTTTTGCCTCCGGGGTACGATTGTTGAAATCATAAAGATTTCCCAGTTCCCACTCTCTTATAAGCGGGTTTTCATAAAATGGAACTTGCTCCGGAAGAAAAGAATGAATCGCCTTCGCCGTTTGAATCGTTCGCAAATACGGCGAAGCGTATAAAACAGTCTTTTCGTTTAGTTTCGTTTTAAGAAATTCAGCCGTTTTTTGTGCCTGGTTCTGACCGAGTTCTGTCAAGCTATGTTTAGAATCATGGGTATGTGCCATCACTGATCGGTCAATATTATGCTCAGATTCCCCGTGCCGGATAACGTAAATATTCAAATCTCTCCACTCCTTGATTAAGTCAATATTCTTTTATCTAGTAAACCTACACCCATTTGAATTTTAATGCTTTCTTTAAATTAGCAGGCTGCCAACTTAGTTCCGAAACAAATACACCCCAAAACCCAGCGTGTCCCTGCCCCATTTCAAATAGGTTTGTCGCCATGTCCGGATTCGCTGCAGCATCGCTTCACAATCCGGGTCTTCGGGATTTTCTTGACAATAATTTTCAATAGATAAGGAATAAAGCCACTCATATTCATCCCAATCATCCTCATTTGCCACATAGGACCAAAGAGGGATTAATCCTAATTCCTCACCGGCTCTTACCGTCTCCGCATGACTTTTACATTCAGACTCGTCCGCTCCACCAAGAGCCTGCAAATATTCAGCACTTGGTGGCTTCTTCCAGTAGCCTTCTCCTATAATAATAAACCCATTTTTCTTTACGAGACGCTTCAGCGTCTGAAGAGTAGTCTCCAGCCCGCCCAAAGCGTGGGTCGACCCGATACAAATTCCGAAATCATATCCTTCTTGTTTACAGTTCTCGACTGCCAGCTTGGCATCTTCCACAATAAACTCAATACTGTCCTCGGGAATTCTGTTACTTGCTCGTTTTTTTGCTTCCTCGATAGAACCGTCATACACTTCTATCGCAGTTGCTGAAATATTATAATTTTCCACAAGACGAATCAGCAGTTCACATTTTCCTGCTCCAATATCAATTGCTTTATCCTTTGGCTTTGGTGATACTATTCCGATCATTTTCATGATCTTTTCTTCACTTATTGGATTACTAAATGTATGATTGCGATGGGCAATCGCAGAAAATCTGTTTCTCTCCAAATTTATTTCTCCTTTTCTCTTGAATAAAATTCCAGTTATTTTCTTTAAGTTTAAATTTTAATTACTTATACGGCAACCTTGGAAAAAATATTTACTAAAGATAAATAATTTAATCATACTTTTTCAACAAAACTATCACCGCTACGCAGAAATCAAAAAAGACACCATGTAATTTTTAACATGGTGTCTTTTAGTATTGTTTTATATGTAAAAATTCTAAATTGTCTTCAAGATGATTATAAGCTCGTAATACCATTCCATATAATTTAGATGTTCTTTATATAAAATGGCTCCGCAGGTAGGACTCGAACCTACGACCGATCGGTTAACAGCCGATAGCTCTACCACTGAGCTACTGCGGAACAAATTATGGTGGGCCTAAATGGACTCGAACCATCGACCTCACGCTTATCAGGCGTGCGCTCTAACCAGCTGAGCTATAGGCCCATTATTTGGAGCGGGTGATGGGAATCGAACCCACTACATCAGCTTGGAAGGCTGAGGTTTTACCAGTAAACTACACCCGCAAATCTAAAAATGAGAATGATGGCTGGGCTAGCTGGATTTGAACCAACGCATGTCGCAGTCAAAGTGCGATGCCTTACCGCTTGGCTATAGCCCATTAATATAATAATTATTGGGGCGGCTGATGGGAATTGAACCCACGAATGTCGGAACCACAATCCGATGCGTTAACCACTTCGCCACAACCGCCATAATCGACAGTGGTAGTAGGAAACGAATTCCTCTAAAAGGTTTCGAAACCTTGTCTGCCTTTAACAAACACTTTAATCATGATGGCTCAGGACGGAATCGAACCGCCGACACAAGGATTTTCAGTCCTTTGCTCTACCGACTGAGCTACTGAGCCATATAGTACAGTATATATATCAATAGCAGTTGCCTACTAGAAAAAAAAACTGGCGGTCCGGACGGGACTCGAACCCGCGACCTCCTGCGTGACAGGCAGGCATTCTAACCAACTGAACTACCGGACCAAATTGCGGGGACAGGATTTGAACCTGCGACCTTCGGGTTATGAGCCCGACGAGCTACCGGACTGCTCCACCCCGCGACGATAATATTATTAAATTTAAATTTAATTAATGGAGGAGGAAGAGGGATTCGAACCCCCGCGCGGTTTAACCCGCCTGTCGGTTTTCAAGACCGATCCCTTCAGCCGGACTTGGGTATTCCTCCATATAAATCAACCATGTAGGACATAAACCTACATAGAAAATGGTGAGCCATGAAGGACTCGAACCTTCGACCCTCTGATTAAAAGTCAGATGCTCTACCAACTGAGCTAATGGCTCTAAAACTACTGGTGCCGGCTAGAGGACTTGAACCCCCAACCTACTGATTACAAGTCAGTTGCTCTACCAATTGAGCTAAACCGGCAAGAATGGTGGAGGATGACGGGATCGAACCGCCGACCCTCTGCTTGTAAGGCAGATGCTCTCCCAGCTGAGCTAATCCTCCATAATAATGAAAGTTATTTTCGCTAGCGCGAAAAAACTTGGTGACCCGTACGGGATTCGAACCCGTGTTACCGCCGTGAAAGGGCGGTGTCTTAACCGCTTGACCAACGGGCCAACTCTAAAAAACAAACATAAGTATAGCCCCCATTGGGGCATCGCCTGGCAACGTCCTACTCTCACAGGGACAAAGTCCCAACTACCATCGGCGCTGAGAAGCTTAACTTCCGTGTTCGGTATGGGAACGGGTGTGACCTTCTCGCCATTGCTGCCAGACTATTTTCTTTGAGGTTTCATTCCCTCAAAACTGGATAATGCAGAAGAAGTTTGGTAAAAACGAGTTCACCTTGTTCATATAAATATGACTTGGTTAAGTCCTCGAACGATTAGTATCAGTCAGCTCCACACGTCACCGCGCTTCCACCTCTGACCTATCAACCTGATCATCTTTCAGGGTTCTTACTAGCTTGACGCTATGGGAAATCTCATCTTGAGGGGGGCTTCATGCTTAGATGCTTTCAGCACTTATCCCGTCCGCACATAGCTACCCAGCGATGCCTTTGGCAAGACAACTGGTACACCAGCGGTGCGTCCATCCCGGTCCTCTCGTACTAAGGACAGCTCCTCTCAAATTTCCTGCGCCCACGACGGATAGGGACCGAACTGTCTCACGACGTTCTGAACCCAGCTCGCGTACCGCTTTAATGGGCGAACAGCCCAACCCTTGGGACCGACTACAGCCCCAGGATGCGATGAGCCGACATCGAGGTGCCAAACCTCCCCGTCGATGTGGACTCTTGGGGGAGATAAGCCTGTTATCCCCGGGGTAGCTTTTATCCGTTGAGCGATGGCCCTTCCATGCGGAACCACCGGATCACTAAGCCCGACTTTCGTCCCTGCTCGACTTGTAGGTCTCGCAGTCAAGCTCCCTTGTGCCTTTACACTCTACGAATGATTTCCAACCATTCTGAGGGAACCTTTGGGCGCCTCCGTTACTCTTTAGGAGGCGACCGCCCCAGTCAAACTGCCCACCTGACACTGTCTCCCACCCCGATGAGGGGTGCGGGTTAGAATTTCAATACAGCCAGGGTAGTATCCCACCGACGCCTCCACCGAAGCTAGCGCTCCGGCTTCTACGGCTCCTACCTATCCTGTACAAGCTGTACCAAAATTCAATATCAGGCTACAGTAAAGCTCCACGGGGTCTTTCCGTCCTGTCGCGGGTAACCTGCATCTTCACAGGTACTATAATTTCACCGAGTCTCTCGTTGAGACAGTGCCCAGATCGTTACGCCTTTCGTGCGGGTCGGAACTTACCCGACAAGGAATTTCGCTACCTTAGGACCGTTATAGTTACGGCCGCCGTTTACTGGGGCTTCGATTCAGAGCTTCGCTTGCGCTAACCCCTCCTCTTAACCTTCCAGCACCGGGCAGGCGTCAGCCCCTATACTTCGCCTTGCGGCTTCGCAGAGACCTGTGTTTTTGCTAAACAGTCGCCTGGGCCTATTCACTGCGGCTCTTCGAGGCTATTCACCCCAAAGAGCACCCCTTCTCCCGAAGTTACGGGGTCATTTTGCCGAGTTCCTTAACGAGAGTTCTCTCGCTCACCTTAGGATTCTCTCCTCGCCTACCTGTGTCGGTTTGCGGTACGGGCACCTTTTATCTCGCTAGAGGCTTTTCTTGGCAGTGTGGAATCAGGAACTTCGGTACTAAATTTCCCTCGCTGTCACAGCTCAGCCTTCACGCAAGCGGGATTTGCCTCACTTGCAGCCTAACTGCTTAGACGCGCATATCCAACAGCGCGCTTACCCTATCCTCCTGCGTCCCCCCGTTGCTCAAACGATAAAGAGGTGGTACAGGAATATCAACCTGTTGTCCATCGCCTACGCCTTTCGGCCTCGGCTTAGGTCCCGACTAACCCTGAGCGGACGAGCCTTCCTCAGGAAACCTTAGGCATT
>NZ_CM173228.1:5020000-5452500 GCF_057747865.1 Neobacillus sp. DFD-2R
CCACGGTTGAGCCGTGGGCTTTCACATCAGACTTAAAGGACCGCCTGCGCGCGCTTTACGCCCAATAATTCCGGACAACGCTTGCCACCTACGTATTACCGCGGCTGCTGGCACGTAGTTAGCCGTGGCTTTCTGGTTAGGTACCGTCAAGGTACCGGCAGTTACTCCGGTACTTGTTCTTCCCTAACAACAGAGCTTTACGACCCGAAGGCCTTCATCGCTCACGCGGCGTTGCTCCGTCAGACTTTCGTCCATTGCGGAAGATTCCCTACTGCTGCCTCCCGTAGGAGTCTGGGCCGTGTCTCAGTCCCAGTGTGGCCGATCACCCTCTCAGGTCGGCTACGCATCGTCGCCTTGGTGAGCCGTTACCTCACCAACTAGCTAATGCGCCGCGGGCCCATCTGTAAGTGACAGCCGAAACCGTCTTTCAGCTTTTCCTCATGTGAGGAAAAGGATTATCCGGTATTAGCTCCGGTTTCCCGAAGTTATCCCAGTCTTACAGGCAGGTTGCCCACGTGTTACTCACCCGTCCGCCGCTAACCTTCAGGAGCAAGCTCCTAAAGATTCGCTCGACTTGCATGTATTAGGCACGCCGCCAGCGTTCGTCCTGAGCCAGGATCAAACTCTCCAAGAAAGTTGATTAGCTCATTTGTTACGTTGGCTTAGCTTCACTTTCTTACGAAAGATCCACTAATAGTTATTGTTTGTTTGCACGATTTTGTTTGTTTAGTTTTCAAAGAACAAAGCTGCTAATTAAAATAGCGACAAAAACTATCATATCACATTGCTTCTTATATATCAACTGAAAATTACTTTCTTTTGAAAAGATATTTTTAACTGATGTACTTTTTGAAGCAACTTTTACATGATAACACCGTTGGTGTTTCAATGCAATATAAAGTTTTTATTTTTTCTCCAAAAGGAGATTTTAAAGACAGAGAATAGCTTCTTTGTCTTTCGCCTGGCAACGTCCTACTCTCACAGGGACAAAGTCCCAACTACCATCGGCGCTGAGAAGCTTAACTTCCGTGTTCGGTATGGGAACGGGTGTGACCTTCTCGCCATTGCTGCCAGACTATTTTCTTTGAGGTTTCATTCCCTCAAAACTGGATAATGCAGAAGAAGTTTGGTAAAAACGAGTTCACCTTGTTCATATAAATATGACTTGGTTAAGTCCTCGAACGATTAGTATCAGTCAGCTCCACACGTCACCGCGCTTCCACCTCTGACCTATCAACCTGATCATCTTTCAGGGTTCTTACTAGCTTGACGCTATGGGAAATCTCATCTTGAGGGGGGCTTCATGCTTAGATGCTTTCAGCACTTATCCCGTCCGCACATAGCTACCCAGCGATGCCTTTGGCAAGACAACTGGTACACCAGCGGTGCGTCCATCCCGGTCCTCTCGTACTAAGGACAGCTCCTCTCAAATTTCCTGCGCCCACGACGGATAGGGACCGAACTGTCTCACGACGTTCTGAACCCAGCTCGCGTACCGCTTTAATGGGCGAACAGCCCAACCCTTGGGACCGACTACAGCCCCAGGATGCGATGAGCCGACATCGAGGTGCCAAACCTCCCCGTCGATGTGGACTCTTGGGGGAGATAAGCCTGTTATCCCCGGGGTAGCTTTTATCCGTTGAGCGATGGCCCTTCCATGCGGAACCACCGGATCACTAAGCCCGACTTTCGTCCCTGCTCGACTTGTAGGTCTCGCAGTCAAGCTCCCTTGTGCCTTTACACTCTACGAATGATTTCCAACCATTCTGAGGGAACCTTTGGGCGCCTCCGTTACTCTTTAGGAGGCGACCGCCCCAGTCAAACTGCCCACCTGACACTGTCTCCCACCCCGATGAGGGGTGCGGGTTAGAATTTCAATACAGCCAGGGTAGTATCCCACCGACGCCTCCACCGAAGCTAGCGCTCCGGCTTCTACGGCTCCTACCTATCCTGTACAAGCTGTACCAAAATTCAATATCAGGCTACAGTAAAGCTCCACGGGGTCTTTCCGTCCTGTCGCGGGTAACCTGCATCTTCACAGGTACTATAATTTCACCGAGTCTCTCGTTGAGACAGTGCCCAGATCGTTACGCCTTTCGTGCGGGTCGGAACTTACCCGACAAGGAATTTCGCTACCTTAGGACCGTTATAGTTACGGCCGCCGTTTACTGGGGCTTCGATTCAGAGCTTCGCTTGCGCTAACCCCTCCTCTTAACCTTCCAGCACCGGGCAGGCGTCAGCCCCTATACTTCGCCTTGCGGCTTCGCAGAGACCTGTGTTTTTGCTAAACAGTCGCCTGGGCCTATTCACTGCGGCTCTTCGAGGCTATTCACCCCAAAGAGCACCCCTTCTCCCGAAGTTACGGGGTCATTTTGCCGAGTTCCTTAACGAGAGTTCTCTCGCTCACCTTAGGATTCTCTCCTCGCCTACCTGTGTCGGTTTGCGGTACGGGCACCTTTTATCTCGCTAGAGGCTTTTCTTGGCAGTGTGGAATCAGGAACTTCGGTACTAAATTTCCCTCGCTGTCACAGCTCAGCCTTCACGCAAGCGGGATTTGCCTCACTTGCAGCCTAACTGCTTAGACGCGCATATCCAACAGCGCGCTTACCCTATCCTCCTGCGTCCCCCCGTTGCTCAAACGATAAAGAGGTGGTACAGGAATATCAACCTGTTGTCCATCGCCTACGCCTTTCGGCCTCGGCTTAGGTCCCGACTAACCCTGAGCGGACGAGCCTTCCTCAGGAAACCTTAGGCATTCGGTGGATGAGATTCTCACTCATCTTTCGCTACTCATACCGGCATTCTCACTTCTAAGCGCTCCACCAGTCCTTACGGTCTGACTTCAACGCCCTTAGAACGCTCTCCTACCACTGACATCGAAGATGTCAATCCACAGCTTCGGTGATACGTTTAGCCCCGGTACATTTTCGGCGCAGAGTCACTCGACCAGTGAGCTATTACGCACTCTTTAAATGGTGGCTGCTTCTAAGCCAACATCCTGGTTGTCTAAGCAACTCCACATCCTTTTCCACTTAACGTATACTTTGGGACCTTAGCTGGTGGTCTGGGCTGTTTCCCTTTTGACTACGGATCTTATCACTCGCAGTCTGACTCCCACGGATAAGTCTTTGGCATTCGGAGTTTGTCTGAATTCGGTAACCCGATGAGGGCCCCTAGTCCAAACAGTGCTCTACCTCCAAGACTCTTACTACGTGAGGCTAGCCCTAAAGCTATTTCGGAGAGAACCAGCTATCTCCAAGTTCGATTGGAATTTCTCCGCTACCCACACCTCATCCCCGCACTTTTCAACGTGCGTGGGTTCGGGCCTCCATCCAGTGTTACCTGGACTTCACCCTGGACATGGGTAGATCACCTGGTTTCGGGTCTACGACCACATACTCATTCGCCCTATTCAGACTCGCTTTCGCTGCGGCTCCGTCTCTTCAACTTAACCTTGCATGTAATCGTAACTCGCCGGTTCATTCTACAAAAGGCACGCCATCACCCATGAACGGGCTCTGACTACTTGTAGGCACACGGTTTCAGGAACTATTTCACTCCCCTTCCGGGGTGCTTTTCACCTTTCCCTCACGGTACTGGTTCACTATCGGTCACTAGGGAGTATTTAGCCTTGGGAGATGGTCCTCCCTGCTTCCGACCGGATTTCACGTGTCCGGCCGTACTCAGGATCCACTCAGGAGGGAACGAAGTTTCAACTACAGGGTTTTTACCTTCTATGACGGACCTTTCCAGATCGCTTCATCTACCCCGTTCCTTTGTAACTCCATGTTGAGTGTCCTACAACCCCAAGAGGCAAGCCTCTTGGTTTGGGCTATGTCCCGTTTCGCTCGCCGCTACTCAGGGAATCGCGTTTGCTTTCTCTTCCTCCGGGTACTTAGATGTTTCAGTTCCCCGGGTATGCCTTCCATACCCTATGTATTCAGGTAAAGATATTGCTCCATTACGAGCAATGGGTTTCCCCATTCGGAAATCTCCGGATCAAAGCTTACTTACAGCTCCCCGAAGCATATCGGTGTTAGTCCCGTCCTTCATCGGCTCCTAGTGCCAAGGCATTCACCGTGCGCCCTTTCTAACTTAACCTAAAAGGTTTAATTCTCTTACATAATAAGAGAGAAAACTAAAATGGCAAGGAAAAATTGAACTGCATTTTTCCCTATAACTCGGTTCTTACTTTGACTTCTTCTTTACGATTATCCAGTTTTCAAAGAACGAATAAAAAAAGCTTCGAGAGATTAATTGCTCTCTCAAAACTAAACAAACAAAGAACGTGTTTCAAACAAACTGTTTTGTCCGGCTCATATGTCCGGCATATATCCTTAGAAAGGAGGTGATCCAGCCGCACCTTCCGATACGGCTACCTTGTTACGACTTCACCCCAATCATCTGTCCCACCTTAGGCGGCTGGCTCCTTACGGTTACCCCACCGACTTCGGGTGTTACAAACTCTCGTGGTGTGACGGGCGGTGTGTACAAGGCCCGGGAACGTATTCACCGCGGCATGCTGATCCGCGATTACTAGCGATTCCGGCTTCATGTAGGCGAGTTGCAGCCTACAATCCGAACTGAGAATGGTTTTATGGGATTGGCTCGACCTTGCGGTTTTGCAGCCCTTTGTACCATCCATTGTAGCACGTGTGTAGCCCAGGTCATAAGGGGCATGATGATTTGACGTCATCCCCACCTTCCTCCGGTTTGTCACCGGCAGTCACCTTAGAGTGCCCAACTGAATGCTGGCAACTAAGATCAAGGGTTGCGCTCGTTGCGGGACTTAACCCAACATCTCACGACACGAGCTGACGACAACCATGCACCACCTGTCACTCTGTCCCCCGAAGGGGAAAGCCCTATCTCTAGGGGTGTCAGAGGATGTCAAGACCTGGTAAGGTTCTTCGCGTTGCTTCGAATTAAACCACATGCTCCACCGCTTGTGCGGGCCCCCGTCAATTCCTTTGAGTTTCAGCCTTGCGGCCGTACTCCCCAGGCGGAGTGCTTAATGCGTTAGCTGCAGCACTAAAGGGCGGAAACCCTCTAACACTTAGCACTCATCGTTTACGGCGTGGACTACCAGGGTATCTAATCCTGTTTGCTCCCCACGCTTTCGCGCCTCAGCGTCAGTTACAGACCAGAAAGTCGCCTTCGCCACTGGTGTTCCTCCACATCTCTACGCATTTCACCGCTACACGTGGAATTCCACTTTCCTCTTCTGCACTCAAGTCCCCCAGTTTCCAATGACCCTCCACGGTTGAGCCGTGGGCTTTCACATCAGACTTAAAGGACCGCCTGCGCGCGCTTTACGCCCAATAATTCCGGACAACGCTTGCCACCTACGTATTACCGCGGCTGCTGGCACGTAGTTAGCCGTGGCTTTCTGGTTAGGTACCGTCAAGGTACCGGCAGTTACTCCGGTACTTGTTCTTCCCTAACAACAGAGCTTTACGACCCGAAGGCCTTCATCGCTCACGCGGCGTTGCTCCGTCAGACTTTCGTCCATTGCGGAAGATTCCCTACTGCTGCCTCCCGTAGGAGTCTGGGCCGTGTCTCAGTCCCAGTGTGGCCGATCACCCTCTCAGGTCGGCTACGCATCGTCGCCTTGGTGAGCCGTTACCTCACCAACTAGCTAATGCGCCGCGGGCCCATCTGTAAGTGACAGCCGAAACCGTCTTTCAGCTTTTCCTCATGTGAGGAAAAGGATTATCCAGTATTAGCTCCGGTTTCCCGAAGTTATCCCAGTCTTACAGGCAGGTTGCCCACGTGTTACTCACCCGTCCGCCGCTAACCTTCAGGAGTAAACTCCTAAAGATTCGCTCGACTTGCATGTATTAGGCACGCCGCCAGCGTTCGTCCTGAGCCAGGATCAAACTCTCCAAGAAAGTTGATTAGCTCATTTGTTACGTTGGCTTAGCTTCACTTTCTTACGTAAGTTCCACTAATAGTTATTGTTTGTTTGCACGATTTTGTTTGTTTAGTTTTCAAAGAACTATTTTTCAAGACAGAATATCAATATATCACTTTGTCTCAGAAATGTCAAATACTTTTTTTAAACTCCTTCGCTTGAAATTAGCGACAAGAAATATAATATCAAAATAAATCATCTTCGTCAACTACTTTAGCAATAAATATCAAAGAAAAAAACTTCTTTTATTAACATCCCTTAGCGGGAATTATTATATTACTATTATATATTTAGGAAGTCAATAACTTTTTGATAAAGAGTTTATTTGACTTCTTTCCATAGATAAATCTAGGGGATTCTTTTTTAAACGCCCTTCAACCCTGATTCCCGGCTTCTACCTCTTCTTTGGTTTATTACGACATTAGGTTTAATAAAATAAATGATCATTGTAGTCGCCAGTAGCCGTTCAACATCTCAAAAAAATGATTTTGATTCGTTTCAGTCAGGGTTACTAAATATGGTGTTTCTCCTTTTTCGTTTAAAACTTTCTCAGCCAGGCCCTCCCCAAACGGTTCACAGAACAACAGCTTTGTGCCGGGTAATTCTATTTTTTTACAACGTGCATTGATTGTTGAATCTATAAACTCCTCACTAGGATAAAGATTAAACAATTTCACCCACGTTTTTAAGGTTTGGTCTAAGTTATGTACAACAAAACCAACGCTCTCAAATTTTGGATTTCCTACGTTGTATGGTCCTATCAATCCTTGTTCTTCTAATTCTGAAAATCTGATCTCATCCGACTTTTCCCATTGGATAAAAAATGGCAAAGAAAGTTCATTTGCTCTATATTCAGAGAAAAGTAGAGACCATCTGATTACTTGTCCATCAGCACGAACTCGTTCACCGGGGAGTGGACCATAAACAGTAAACCCTTCTTCTTTTAACCTTTCAGCTAATTCCTCAATTTGATCTGTTCGAACTGCTATTCTTGCAGGACCTTCCCGATTTTCTTTTGATAACTGTTCAACAATTTGAGTAATCAGCCGATTATCTTCATGTTTTTCAGCAATAAACAAATTTTCAATTCCTAAAAACTCAATATAGCTTAAACCAAAATAAATTAGGGAATTATATGTTCCCCAAGATTCATGACGACCGCCAATGAAACCATGGATTCCTCTTTGTTTTAAAGGAGGAATAACATCCTCCGGCTTTTTAAAGAACCAGACTAGGTGATCAAAAGAAAATTGCATAATATTAATCCTTTCTCGTCTATTTTAGAATAGCATTGAGGGAATATTTCTTTATTTTCATTCCTCTTCTTTAAAATTAATTAGCCATGTTTTCATCCGGTTTCTTGATTACTTTTTAATTGATCGTAAATTTTTATATAGGCGGCCGCTTCTTTTACCATTCCTTTATGTTGATACATTTTACTGATTTTTTGTACAGGTGAAGGGTCCTGTGGCTTAAGTTCCATTTCCCAGTAGAAGCAATCGATGGCTTTATCGAATTGTTTAAATTCTGCATAATAATCCCCCAATTCCATCATCCGATCCGGATCCTCTAACAGTCCTAACATTTTCGTCATTTTGGGAATCACCACTGAATGAGGAAGTAATTTTTGTATAGGTGAAAGTTTTTCAAGAACAGTTTTTAGACTATGCTCTTCCAGCAGTAAAACAGCAAGTTGAAAGATTTTTTGTTCAGATTGTTTGGAATTATCTTTGTGGACTAACTGTTTAAGCATAAAGATGAAATCATCCAGATGAGATACTACAAACCCGGCATTCAAATTCCCCCACAATATATTCAGAATTGCATCATAGGCAGGGGGCAGATCATGGATAAAATTCAATAAATATAAAGCGGCTGTTTCATAACTACCTTTTTGAATCAATTTTTCAATAATTGCCTTGGGCTCAGATAACACTCGATAAGGATTGATTTTAACCTGTATTAAAATTAATATCCATTCTTCCATTGTGACTAACCGTAAAGCAATACCTGTAAACTTTTCAATCGATTCAGCTTTTTGATGCTTTTCTACTTTTTCTAACCAAAGCAATAATAAATTGTCTATACAATCTTGTTTTTCTAAGATTTCTTCTAAAAATATTCGCTTATCCGGATTCGATCTATTTTGAAAGCAATGTAATTCAATAAAAAGAGGATCCTTTTTTTGTATGGAAGGTAAACTTGAGGAATTGTAAAAATCGTGGTAAGTATTGAATTCTTTTGAATTCAGACGCTCATTTGCTGACTTAAATGTAGGTGCAAATTCACTTAAAATTTGAATAACCTGAAATGACTTAATAAAATTTCCGCTTCTTCTATAGTGAAAATAGACCTTGTCAATTATGTTTATAAGATGCTCCTTTTCAAAAAATGTGTCAAGTGTTGTAGCAATATAGGCCATTTCCTTTAGTGAATACTGCATTTGGAGTAGAGAGAGGAGTTTATTTTTATTTGGAATAGTAACGGATTTGTTGGGAATTAATGCGGTTAATATCGGATGAGGAGATTCAACAACAACACCTTCATGAAATGCTTTATTTATAAATGAACCTTCCTCTACATGGCCCAGTTTATCCCCATAAATAAAGGAATTTTTATAGTACACAAGAAAAAATCTATCATTTTCTTCTGTTCGAACATCCACTACTTTGCTCCTTGCAAATATAGCTGCTCGTGTAACAGTACCTTTTAAAATTTTCTTCTTATCTTTTATGGTAATTTCAGTTGGCATTACAAGCTCTTTATACATAAACTTTGCCCCCTATCATAATGGATAAACTGATAAAAATCATCTTTTGATAGCTTTTTTGACTTAATTATACCATAAGTCCGAAAAAAGAGTATTTGCCGGTGCCATACTAAAAGGGTTACTTAGTTGTAATAAAAAGAAGCGGTAACAATTTAAATCATTATCACAAAATCTGAATTTATAATAGTTTATGAACTATTTATGAACAATTAATACTTTGTATAAAATGTCACTGCAAAAGAAAATATTTACCTCTACAATGACATCTGATTCTAAAAATGAAAAGGGTGTTTTAATACATGTCATCTACACGATGGCTCCCTTCCCGCTACAATGCGATTTCACATGCGGATAACGGAGAGCTTATTCTTTATAACAGTTATTCGGGTGCAATTGTTTCATTTTCGATAGAGGAAAAACAAGAAGTGATGTCTGCCTTAAAAAGAGAAGGGATACTAGGAGATTTGTCAGATTTTTTACAACCTTTGGCAGATGCAGGGTTTCTTGTTCCTGAAAATATTGATGAGGAAAAAAGAGCAAGCTTTTTGCATCAATCGCTTCATCGTACGGACACGATGCATCTTGTCCTTATGCCTACGGAAGCGTGTAATTTCCGTTGTACATATTGCTACCAAACGTTTCCCCACGGAAAGATGAAGCTGGAAGTACGTGAAGGCTTAAAGAGATACATAGAGCAAAAAGCAAGTTCCTTACGGCATTTGAACATTAGCTGGTTTGGCGGAGAACCGATGTTAGCTCTTGATGTCATCCAGGACCTAAGTGAATCCATTCTCAAAACTGTGAATCAACATGATATTTCTTATACGGCAGAAATTGTCAACCAATGGATATCTTTTAACATCAGATGCCTTCCGTTCCTTACTAAACCGGAACGTTCGCCGCTATATGATTACGCTCGACGGGATGGCTGATATCCATGATTCACGCCGATTTTTAACAGGTGGCGGGAATACATTTGCTAGAATTATAGAAAACTTAAAAGCTATTCAGCAGATTAATGAAAATTATGAAATTTACATTCGCATTAATTTTGACGAAGCAAACCTAGAAGAAATCCCGAATTTCCTTACATATCTCGGCAGCCTGTTTAGTAATGATCCACGCTTCCAACTATTTTGCCGTCCGGTGGGTCGTTGGGGAGGAGCAAATGATGGCGATTTACCAATCTGCGAGAGTCGTACTGCAGAAACAAAAATTTGGGAATTTTCCGAGTTTGGACTGAACCATGGACTCAATATAAGTTCCATTATTGAATCGGCCTTGATGCCTACAGGATCTGTATGTTATGCTGCCAAACCTCACTCCTTTGCAGTTGGCGCCGATGGACAAATATATAAATGCACCTGTTCTCTTGATGAGGAATTTAACAAGATTGGCACCTTATTTTCAGATGGTTCCATGGAAATTGATTATGACAAAATGGCTCTCTGGGTTACATCTGGAGAAGAAAAAGATTTAGGATGCCAATCCTGCTTTTACCGCCCTTCGTGTCAAGGAAACCATTGTCCATTATATAGATTAAGAACAGGCAAACAACCTTGCTCGTATGAAAAAAGAAAAATAAAACGAGTCTTGCGTTTGATTTATAAACAAAATACTTAAGGGAGGAGTTGAAAAAGATGCGTATTTTGAAACCGGCTATTTCTCCGCAAATAGCAGCTAATTCGGGCAGACTATCTAAATCTGTTCCAGGCAATTTAAAATAAATTTTAAGTTTTATTGCTTTTATATTTAAACAATGAAAATAAAAAAACTGCCTTACTCTCTGAGAGTAACGGCAGCTTTTTATTTTCCGATGAAAAGGAGGCTTTTTTTATAGTATATACTTTTTCAACTTTTCCTTTGTCTCTATATCCGTAAAGCAGGCTTCAACACTATTATCGTAAATTTGTTTATAATCTTCGTAACTAATATTAAACTCGTTAAATACGATGTTACATTCATTCGCCATATTTGTATTAGATACCGTTCTGTTGTCTGTATTAACGGTTACTTTTATTCCATCCTTGTGAAAATGATAGATCGGATGTTCACTAAAATGAGTCACTGCTTTGGTTTGGACGTTACTTGTCGGGCACATTTCAAGAACAACTTGTTTTTCCTTCACTATTTTATATGCTTCAACACAATCCTTTATAAATACTCCGTGTCCTATTCGTTCAGCACCCAAAAGTTCAACTGCCTCTAATACATTTCTTCCGATTCCTGTTTCACCGGCATGTATCGTAACCCTGTAACCATATTCTCTTGCTAAGCGAATTGGTTCTACGAATTTTCTACAAAACCCTTCATCTTCTGATGCGCATAAGTCTATGGCAACCACTCCTTTTCCAAGGAATTTTTTACCCTTTTCTACGACCTCAAAAGCACTATTCGCTGACATCGTTCTCATACATGACAGAATTAAGTTTCCTTTTATATCGTATTGATCTTCTGCATCCTTCAAGCCATCTAAAACACTTTCAATTATTTCTTCAACGTCTAAACCGCTTTTAGTGTGAAGTAATGGAGCAAATCTAACCTCCATATATTTCACATTTTCCAGTGCTGCATCTTCAAAAAGTTCAAAGGTAATTCTTCTTAGACTCTCTTTTGATTGCATAACTAAATTAGGGATAGCGAACTTTTCCAAATATTCATCAAGCGATTCACATTCTAATGGAGCCGTGAGCTCTTTTTGAATCTCTTCGATCTCAAAAGAAGGTATACTGATGCCCTCTTTCTTAGCGATATCTATTATTGTTTCCGGTCTAAGACTACCGTCTAAATGGCAGTGAAGCTCAATTTTAGGTAACGTTGCAAAATTCATAATGGCCTCCTAATATAATGTTTTAAATGAAAAGCAAAAAAAAATTCCTGACTACGAAGAAAATACAAAATTCATGCATCTTCTTCGTAATCAGGAATTATTGGTTCCTGGTAGAGACCTCCAAACCATATCATTGGAGTTATACGAAATTTTTTATTTGATTACTTTTGTTAAAGGATAATAAAATTTATTTTTATTGTCAAGAGGAACACTATTTTATCAAGTTAAGGATTATAGTGTTAACACAGTGAGTACTGCAAAAAAAAAGATGCCCCCGCTTTGAGAGCATTTTTTTCATTGTGTATGAAGCTTCAATTTATTTTGATAACAATGAAAGAACAGTATCCAACACCACATTTACGCCCTTTTCGCAATCTTCCCAAGTGGTTAGTTCTTCTTCACAATGGCTTTTTCCGTTAATACTTGGAACAAATACCATGGCTGAAGGTACATAGCCGGCAATGAATTGAGCATCATGGCCCGCACCGCTAACCATTCGTTTATTTGAATATCCCAGAGATTCCGCTGATTGATCTAACGTTTTTAGAATTCCCTGATCAAACCAAACCGTATCCCGTTCCCATAATTTTGTTGTTTTTACCTCACAGCCCTCGTTTAATCCTAAATACGGGAGTCCTTGGATGAAATCTTTTACGGTGCTTACGACCTCTGTATCTTTATGTCTTGCTTCCAGTGAAAATACAACCTTATTTGGAATGACTGTGTGGATACTCGGATAAACATTTACTCTTCCAATGGTAAAGACTAACTCATTATCTAAAGAACCCAAGCGCCTGCGGATTTCATTTATTAAGTTATTAGCTGCAAAAAGGGCATCTTTTCTCATATTCATCGGGGTTGTTCCCGCATGATCCGATTCACCCGTAATTTCAATTTCATAGCATGCCATCCCTACCACGCATTCAACAACGCCGATAGACAGCGCTTCTTTTTCCAGGATTGGACCTTGTTCAATATGCAATTCCAAATAGGCTGAAGCTTCTTTTAGACGGTTCTCTTCCTTACCATTGTATCCAATGGAATGCAAAGCTTCCTCGAATGTAATTCCCTCCGAATCTTTCTTTTTTAACATGACAGATTTATCAAATTTCCCTGAGAGCACACCGGAAGCCATCATCGAAGGTTCAAATCTCGCCCCCTCTTCATTTGTCCAATTGACAATGGTAATCGGAATTTGAGGCTTAATATGATTCTCCACCAATGTTCGAACTACTTCTAAACCGGCTACGACTCCGAGTACTCCATCAAACCGGCCGCCTTTTTTTACCGTATCCAAATGGGAACCAATGACAAGAGGAGGTTTATTTTCGATACCTTCAAGTGTGGCATACATGCAGCCCATATCATCTACCTTGACTGTTAAGCCTAATTCTTCACAACAAGTACAAAAGTAATCTCTGACTAAACGATCTTCTTCTGATAATGACAACCGCGTTACCCCATTGTTTTCTGTACGGCCGAAGTTTGCAAATCGTTCAAGTTCATCTTTAAGTCTTTCCCCATTAATCAATAACTTTTGTCTTTGCATGAATAAACACTCCTTTTTATTATGGATAGGTATACTCACCAATAGAAATAAATACTTGTAGCATTTAGTTATTTCATCTGTAAGTGATTCCCTGGAGTTAGGGCAAAGAGAGCATGGCTTCGCCAAGAACTGCAAGAGCTATTCGGCCGGGGGTTTAATAGTAACGATCTATAAAGCAGTTCTTGCGTGTATTTATGTAAATATTCAGTTATTATTAATTATATAACAGTACCTACAGCTGTCATTAGACAAAACATCAAATTTTTCTCATAATTTGTTTTATAGTTTGTATGATTGCTAAAATACCCTTTAGGTTGATTATGCTTTTTACCTGCTAATCCTCCATCGACCTCACCCCATAGATAAATCCAGGGGATTCTTTTTTAAACCTTCATCAAAGCCGCCTTCTCAAGCACTTTTTGTGATCCAATGTTATCGTCGAGGAAGTCTGCGGTAACCATTTTTTACTTCTGACAAAGTAAAAGAAAAAACTCCTCAATATCGAGGAGTTAGAGCATTCCTTGGATAAAGGCTGTATTTTCTCCTTTATCTTTTATAAATTCATAGGGCAAAAAAATGTCCATTGCACGTGGACAATAGCAATCATTTGTCCACGAACGGTGCCTGTCACCAAAATCGATCAATCTTTCCAATTTACAAAGCTTTCCTTTATTAGAACCCAGCGAAGTTGATTGGTAGTTTCGACGAGATAATCAGCTTTCTGAAGTGTGCTTCCTACTCCAACTGCAAACATTCCACTTGATTTAATAGCCTCAATTCCAGCAGAAGCATCCTCAATTCCAATCGATCGTTGAGGTGCCGCTCCCAGTCCTTCACATGCCGTAAGGAAAATTTCCGGATCTGGTTTAGATTTGCTGATTTTGGCAGCATCTGCAACAAAATCAAATTCAGCTTCTAAATTTAAAGCTTTTAAAACCGTACCTGCATTTTTCGAAACAGACGCAAGTCCAATCGAAATGCCTTCTGCTTTTATATTTGCTATTAATTCAAGAATGCCAGGTAAAATAGCGGTTGGTGTTAATTCTTTCAAAAAGTGACAATAATGAAGGTTTTTCCTTTCAGCCATTACTACTTTTTCTAATAAAGTAAAGTCGTTTTGCCGATTTCCCTCTTGTAAAATTAACTCAAGGGAATCCATGCGGCTAACACCTTTTAGCCTTTCATTAAAAACCTCGTCGATTGTAATCCCCAGATCCTCCGCCAGTTGTTTCCAAGCTAAGTAATGAAAATGTGCCGTATCCGTGATTACCCCATCAAGATCGAAAACAACCGCATCGATTATCCCTTTTTCCATATTTTATTTCCCCCTTATCGTAGCAAAGATGCAATATTTCGAGCTGTTCTCTCAATATTGGCAAATGCATTACCCATGATCGTGTCGATTGGAAGGATGGCTGGAATGGTAGGAAAAATAGCGTCAATACCATAGTCATAAAGTGCTTCACTGTCAGTGCCGACACTGCCGCAAACGGCGATTACTTTCGCTTGTGGCGGAGCACATGACGCTACACCTACAGGAGCTTTTCCATATATGGTTTGCCCATCTATTTTCCCTTCTCCAACAATAACAATGTCAGCATCCTGACAAACATCCCTTACATTTAATTGGTCCAAGACCAGTTCAATGCCTTTTTTGATTGTTGCGTTTGCAAATAATAATAGCCCCGCACCCATGCCGCCACCTGCACCACTTCCTGGTATGTCCGCAACTGTTTTACCTATACTCTCGCCAGCCATTTGAAAAAACCTTCCCATTGCTTGGTCCACTTCTGCTAAACTGCTTTCAGGAAGCCCTTTTTGTGGACCATACACATAAGTGGCACCGTTTTTACCAGTCAGCGTATTTTCAACATCTGCGGCAATCGTAATTTTCACATCATCTAATTTCTTATTGTAATGGACATCTGAAATTGAAACAGCGTGAAATAAATCTTGACCAGTGCCATTTACCAATCTGCCATTAGGATCAAAAAATTGGTAACCCAGAGCAGAAGCCATTCCCATTCCGCCGTCATTCGTTGCACTGCCGCCAACTCCAATAATGAGCTCGTTTGCGCCACGATGGATGGCATAACTAATCAGCTCTCCTACACCATAAGAAGTGGTTTGAAGCGGATTACGCTGATGAGAGGGAACGAGGTGCAATCCACAAGCCTCTGCCATTTCAATATACGCCTTTTGGCCGTCACCGGAAAAAGCTATTTTTGCCTTAACCGGTTCATTTAATGGTCCCGTTACAGAAATCGTTTCAATCTTTCCACCGCAAGCGGATGCCAATGCCTGAACTGTTCCCTCACCGCCATCAGCTATAGGAAGCAAATGATACTCTGCCTCGGGAAAAAACGTCATGAAACCAGCCTTGATAGCTTTAGCCACTTGATCTGCAGCTAAACTTTCTTTAAATGAATCTGGTGCAATCACAATTTTCATTGTTTTCTCCTTGTATTATAAAGTCACTTCAATTCGGTCAGTTAAGCTGTATTTAATCCCGTTAATTTCAAGTAATAGTTCAGGTCCCGAAACCTTAGAAACTACAATTCTCTCATGCGTTAACTTAAATTCTAAACGACGCCCAAGCAAAGTTAGTGGAAAACCAAGCTCTGACCAATTTTTCGGTAAATTAGGATTGAGGATCAGATGATTATTTTTTAACGCAATATTCGCAAATCCGAATATTGTTGCTAGCCAAATTGCTCCAAGTGATGCAGCATGTAGTCCTTCATCAGATGAATGAGGATTCGAACCCAAATCGATTAAGCAGGCTTCCTGAAAAAAGCGGTAGGCCTCATCATTTTCACCACATCTTGCTGCAACAATGGCATGAATCGCTTTGCTTAGCGAAGAATCATGAATGGTATGCTTTTCATAGTAATCTAAATTTTCTGATACCACACTGTTTGGGAATAAATCCGGAAACAGATATAATAGCATGACAACATCTGCTTGTTTTAAAATTTGCATTTCATTCACTTCTTGGCGAGAATAATCCAATAATATGCCTTGGCTGCCCTGATTTTCTTTATAACGTGTCAAGTCAATTTCCGGCTTACTTAAAAATGTATCGTCCTGCGGAATAATTTGATACTCATTCGGCTGCGGTAAATATAAACGATTAAGGAATACTTGCCCTTGTTCTACCAGATGCTTATCAGCAACACCAAACTTATCCATAAAATAAAGGGCTTGTTCAACATTGTAATATGCCATAAAATTGGTATAGGCATTATTATCAATGTGCTCTGTATACTCATCAGGACCAATGACATTTTTTATTGCAAGCTGCCCATTCTCTTCAACAGCACGGCTAATCCAAAAGCGGGCCGTATCTTTAAGTAAAGCAAGCCCTTCTTGTTTCATAAATTCTTCATCACGTGTCGTTTGATAATATTGTACAACGGTGTAAGCTATATCTGCCACAATGTGATGTTCTGCTAACGCAGAAGCTACTTTTTGCCGTTTACCTGTTTTAATATTGATTGCAGCAAATTCAGGTGTTTCTTCTTCTCCTGAAAAAGCACTTTCCCATGGAAACAATGCTCCCTTATAGCCATTTCGTTCAGCCTTTTCTTTTGCTTGCTGCAAATGTAAATATCGATAGGTTAGTAGTTTCTTGGCCGTTTTTGGTTCTGTAAAAAGATGAAAAGGTGCAAGAAAAATTTCGGTATCCCAAAAAATATGCCCTTTATAACCTTCACCTGTTAATCCTTTTGCACCGATACTAAAACGCTCATCATGAGCAGGTGTCATAATCTCGATATGATAGAGGGCGAAATCCATTGCTGTTTGATCGAATTCGTTTGTAGAGGAAATTTGGACACGTTTTTGCTGCCAAAATTCCTGCCATTTCAGAGCAGACTTTTCGAGTAATGCGTTATATCCGTATGGAGCATTTAATTTTAACTCTTTAATACTAGCTGTTTCCGGGTCTTTTCCATCCTCGCCTTGATCAAGAGAGGTAAATACTGTCGCAATTTTTTCAAGGATAAATGGTGTGTTAATATTAAGGCCCTTCTTGATAGTTGTTTGCAGCTGCCTATTTTTCGCTGCAAAGGAAACGTCACTTTCAATCGAGCAATAACAACTCGCGGCAACAGCAATTGTGTGTCCGGATTCAGTTGTCTTATAAACACCCTGCATCACTTCTTCTTCAAAAACACGTACCTTTTCTTCTATTAAATGTTGTCTACCAAAGTTAGATTGTTGTGCATTGATACCCGTAACGATTTTTATCTTTGCCTTTTTATCTAAGCTGGTTACCGTCATTTTAGATGCTAATAAATGCAAGTTATTTTTAGCTGCGAATCGTTGGAAAACCAATTGAAATCGGGCACCGTCCTTGTTCTTCCAAAAAAGCTCACGTTTTATTTCCCCTGTGGCAAGGTTCAAATGGCGTTCATATGAAAGAATTTCACCATTTAACATGGAGAAGATTTCACCGTCAATTTCGATTCTCATTCCTAATAGGTCAGGTAAATTCACTAAATCAGATGTTTCGTTTTCAGTGGCTTTGTTATAAATCCCCGCCACAAACATACCACGGTTTTGTTCGATATAATCTTCCTCAAACGCGGCACGCACGCCTAGGTAACCATTTCCTAAAGTCATTAAACTAGCAAACTTATTTATATAATGTAAATCAAATTTTTTGTCGTAGATTACTTGTTCGTTTTTCATAAGGACACACTCTCACCTTTTTGAGCAGATTGATATAGAGCCTCTATTAGTTGTTGGATGATGTATCCTTGTTTTCCGTCCGCAACCATTACTTCTTTCCCTAAACACTTGTCAACAAAAGCAGCCATACTTTTTTCATGACGGTTCAAATCTGCAATTTCTCGATTTAAAAGATAGACCAGTTCGCCGCTTTCATCCGTATATATCTGTGCAGGAAAAAGAGTTGCTCCTGCTTGATCCCCACAAAATTCAACGTTCATAATGGACGTTTCTTTTATATTTAAGGCAAATGAAGTTTCTAGTTGTAATAAGCGGCCGCCTTCTAACTCAACAAATCCAAAAAGGGAATCCTCTACTTCAAATTTTGTAGGATCCCATTCTCCAAGTGTCCCCCGGGATTTCTTAGTTCCAATTTTCTGATACATTTTCGCTGTAACCTTCTTTATTTTCGGAAAACCAAGTACATATAATGCAGCATCCAACATATGGACACCTAAATCAATAAGAGGTCCGCCACCTTGTATTTCTTTATTGGTAAAACTTCCCCATCCGGGAATTCCACAACGGCGTAAAGCTTTTACCTTCACAACATAGATTTCTCCTAGAACGCCTTCATCTACATTTTCACGTAAAATTCTCACATCATCTGCAAAACGGTGGTGAAAATCATAGGCGAGTAGACAATCGTTTTTTTCAGCAGCCTCTTGCATTTTCTTTGCATCATCGGCGGAAATAGCAGGAGGCTTCTCACACATGACATCACAGCCAGCTTCCAAAGCTTGCATGACATTTTCAAAATGAAACCGATTAGGAGTGCAAACACTTACTATGTCTGGTTTTTCAATAAAATACATTTCAGCTGCATCTGTATAATAACGAGGGATACCATTACGCTCAGCAAAGTTCTTTGCATTGTCAGAGTTTGGACTCACAACGGCGACAATTTCAATTTCTTCCCGTGTTTGATAGTAAGAAACATGAACTTTTTCTGCTACTTGTCCTGCTCCAATAATTGCAACTCTCTTTTTACTCACGATGATACTTCTCCTCTCAGACTAAAGATTCTTGTAAGTGACGCAATGCTGTAACATATTCTGCTTCCGGATCGTTACCGCGAACACGGCATTCAATTGTTAAGAAACCTTCATATCCATCTTCTTTTAATTGCTTGAAATACTTTTTAAAATCGAGCGATCCGCTGCCAGGTTGATAGCGGTGGTTATCAGCCAGGTGTATATGACCAATTAAGTCCCGATTCTGATGTAAGGCTGTAGAAATGTCATCTTCTTCAATATTCATATGATAAAAATCGGCAATGATTTTGACGTTTTTTAACCCATTTTCTTCTATATATCTTCTCGCATCTGAAAGGGTGTTAATCATATGATCCTGATAGCGGTTCAACGGTTCTAAGAAAATAGTGGTTTCTGTTTCTCCTGCTACTTTATTCAAGTAAATAAGGGATTCACTAACCGCCTTTCGGTCCCCTGCTTGACTCCTTGGAGAAACCATTGGAGGCAAGCGGAAAGTAAACATTCCCCAAGCTGCCGGTACAACAATCCCTTTTCCACCGACTACCTGTAATGCTTCAAGAATTCGTTTTATTTCGGCTAAGCCGTTTAATCTTCGTTCTTCAATAAAGTCCCCTATCCAGCCGCTATAGCCACCGCAAGCTGTCGTGACCAGGATTCCCGTTTCAGCAATTGCTTCTTTTACTTCATCTAAATGATCGACTAAAAATTTGCCGTCAATTTCAAAACCTTCAAAACCCACTTTTTTTAAATATCGTAACTTCTCCTTAATATCTTCCGGAAAAAACGCTTGGTTTTGTGTACCGATTTTCATGGAATCTCCTCCTTTTTACGGATGCAAAGTCAAAATCTCTATTAAACTAAAACGAATGGACTTTAGCTTTCTTTATCCCGTAACTTACAAACATTTTATTATTAGACCGTCCTAAAGTTTTAAACTGTTATTTTTTATATTCAATTCCCATCTTTATACTTAACTCCGGATGTTGATCCACGTAATGCATATAGGCTTCAGCGCTCTCTTCAAATGAAACAATCGGATCAATTATATCTTCACAATTAAGATAGCCGTTCATTAACAATTCCCAGCATGTATCTTCAATCCGTTTACGATTCCAGCGCGGGTAATCAGGATTTGGCTCACTTGCTGCACGAGAGAAAACAATTTTTGCATTGTTGAAATGTGCCTCCCGGCCAAAATTCAATCCTGCAGGAAAAGCTTTGCCAAATGCCACATAAGAAATCGTTCCTCCATATGCAATGCCTTTTAATGCATCTTGAAGAGCTGCGGAATTACCGCTAGTTTCAATAATGGAATCAGCACCCATTTTATTTGTCAGCTTTTTCACTTCAAAACCTACATCACAAGAAGTAGGATTGAAACAAACATCCGCACCATTACGTAGAGCAATTTCACAGCGATGTGCAATTGGATCAACACCAACAACGATGCTTGCACCTGCTTTTTTCGCCAGTTGAATCGCAATTTGGCCAATCGCCCCCAAACCAACAACGACTACATAATCACCCGCACGGACATTTGCATCACGTACTCCACTCAAAGCGAACTGTGCCGGATCATAACAAACAGCGTTTTGCCATTTTGCACCAGCTGGCATTTTACGTAATCGATGGTTACTAATTGCATTTACAAAAACTGTTTCCATTATTGGACCATACGTACAAACAGTTTCTCCTAACTGGTATTGCGTTACTTCACTGCCCATTTCAACAATTTTTCCAACAACCATATTTCCTAGCTGGAATTCTCCAAAAACGATTCCAGGAGTTGCCCCCTCTTCACGAGGCATGAACATGCGCCATTCTTCTGAAAAATTCTCATCCATGAAAGGTGTTAGCCCTCTAAAGTCAATAACTTCGGTACCGTGCTTAGGTGCAGCAAACTCTACATCGATTTTTACTTCATTTGGTTGTACATGACGTTCTTCATATTCTACCAATGCAGCTACTCTTGGTTGTACAGCAACTAGTTTTTTCATCATTCATTACTTCCTCTCATTTTTTGTAGCGATTAACCTTTTACGCCGCCTTCAGTTAAGTTTCCTTTAATAAAATGCTCAGATATGGCATACATGATCACGACTGGCAGTGCTGTTACTAGCGATGCTGCCATCATTCTCCCCCAGATATAATCCGGTGTACTAAACAATGCATTTAAACCAATTGGTAAGGTAAAGTTTGCTGAATCCGATAAGAAAATGGATGCGAACAAATAATCATTCCATGCGATCATAAAAGAATAAACAAATACTGACATAATTCCAGAGATAGATAATGGGATAATAATATGAAAAATGATTTGAATTCGATTTAACCCATCAATCATTGCCGCTTCTTCAAGGTCATTTGGAATCGTATCAAAATAACTTTTTAACATAAAAATTGCTGTCGGCAATGTTTGCACGATCATTGTAATAATCAACGAGGTTTTTGTATCATATAAGCCCATACCAGAAATGATTTTAAATAAAGGTACAACTAGCAAAATGCCAGAAAACATATAAACAGTATAAAAACTAGCATTGATTGTTAAACGTCCCTTGAATTTTAATCTTGATAGGGCATAGGCTCCAAAAATCCCAATAACAACGGATAATATTGAAGCAATAAGTGACACGGTTAAACTATTATTAAAATAGGAAAGAAACGGAAAGATATCCGGATTGAAGATATCCCGATAATGCTCAAATGTCCACTCCTTCGGGAGAAAGGATGGGTTTGTTGCAACCGCCTCTTTTGGGCTTTTAAAGGAGGTCATCAGCATAATGAAAAACGGAAATAAGGAGATGATTAAAATCCCTATAAGAGCTGCATAAAACCCCATTGTCTTCGTTACTTTATTCTTTTTACTACTAGCCATTGCCATTTAAGTTCACCCGCTTTCTTGCTCCCATAATAACCAAGAAGAGAATAATAAACAGAATTACTGAAATGGATGATGCTTTACCTAGATCATTGAAGGCAAAAGCTGTTTGATATAAGTAAATTCCAAGAATATTCACTTTGTTTGTTAAAAGATAAACATCAGTAAACATATAGAACATCCAAATTGAGCGTAATGTTATAACTGTTAGTAAGACAGGCATAATGGCTGGTAATGTTACAATTTTAAATTTATCCCATGCACTTGCTCCATCTATTTCCGCTGCTTCATATAAAGTTGAATCAATTGTTTGAAGAATAGCTAGAAAAGATATGAATGCGTAAGGGAAATATCTCCAAATAGCAAAAAGCACGACTAAAATAAAACTACTAACAGGGTTATCAAACCAAAGAGGTGCTTCTTTGAACAAATGAAGAATGTCTCCTCCTATATAGTTCACAACACCATAGCCGTTATTAAACATATATTTCCAAGCAAAAATCAAGGAAATAGACGGTGTCACATATGACAGAATGATTAATGATCGGGCAGTTTTACGAAATTTGAACGGACGATTAAAGAAAATCGCAATTGCCAAACCCACTCCTGTACTTCCTACGACTGTACAAATCATGTATAAAATAGTTACACCTAATGATTTGTAAAACTCTCCATCCTTAAGAATCTCGATATAATTTTTTAATCCAACAAAAGTGGCACTTAAACGTTGATTAATAGGTTGATCAAAGAAACTGATTTGTATGTTAGATATCATTGGATATGCTACAAGCAATAATAATAAGAAAATGCTTGGAAATAAAAGTGCAATTGCTAATTTCACATCCGATTTTTCTCTCATTTTCGTTTTCATAGTACCTCCCTGTGACATAATATTGTGGAGCCCGATTCAGGATTTTGTTAATATTCCCGAAAATAATAAAGTTGTTTAAAAATATACAAACCATAAATAGTTCGTCAATTCTTTAAAACAACTCTCTACGTCCCTTCATTAATCTCTTTACGGACCTTGAACTTATTAAGTTATTTTTAAATATGGGGTACTACCAAATAGGTAATACCCCGGCTTAACCTATTTCTTTAATACTTTATCAATTGCTTGTTCAGCATTTTTCAGCTCGCTATCGACATTTTTTCCACCAACAGTGACGCTATTCACCATTTTAGGGATTGCACCTGAGCTTGTTATATCTCCCATTTTCAAGAAGTTTTTACTGTCTACTAAACCGAACACTTGAATATCATTAAAAGATGCAGCAATTTCTGAGGAAAGATCCCCAAATGCTTTTATAACTTCGTTCGCTTGATAGTTTGCATTTTCTGTAACCAGTTTGCTTACTGGCTGCGCACCGCCAGGAGACATTAATACCCAAGCTGTCATATTTTCAGGCTTTGACATAAATGTTACTAATTTCTTTGCTGCTTCTTTTTGTTTATCATCCAATCCGGAAGAAATCGTTAATGCAGATACTGTTCCAAAGACAGCCTTTGTTTTTTGAGTTGGAATTGCAAATCCAATATTTTTAGCTTTACCTTCTTCAAATACAGAAGGAAGAATATAAGTAGAATATACCGCCATTGGCACTGTTTGATTCATGAACGCATCTTTAACTTCTGTTGTATCATTAGAACCGGGCATCGTATATTGTGACAATTCCTTATAATAAGTTAAAGCTTCTTTCATTGCTGGTGTATTCATATTTAGGTTTCCATTACCATCTAAAACATTGGCATTATTTGAAAGAGCAAATTGCGAGAATGCTTGCTCAGAGAATCCTCCTTCAACGGTTGGTAAAGCAATTCCATATTTTTTATTCCCTTTATCTGTAAACGCCTTTGCAATTGCAATTACATCATCCCAATTTTTTGGTTCTTGAAGTCCTTTTGCTGCAAGCATTTCTTTGTTGTACCAAATACCTTGAACCCAACCGCTGATTGGAACTCCTGTATAACTATTACCGTTCTCCGTACGCATTAATTTTAAAGCACCATCATAGTAGTTTTTTTCGCCAACTTGATTAATAATTGTTTTTACTGCATCTTGGTCAATAAGTTTATCTTTATCCATAACTTTTGCATAATCTTGTCCTACTTCTAGCACTGCTGGTAATTTTCCTGAATTAGCTAAAGTAACGATCTTTGTATTATAAGAATCCTCTTGTACAGGAACTTGTTTTACTGTAATATCCGGGTTTTCCTTCTCGAATTTTGCCACCAATTTATTGATAACGGCTAAACGTTCTTGTTCAACTGAGGAATGCATGAACTCTATTGTTGTTTTTCCTGCAGCACTTTGTTTGTTTCCGCCGCATGCCGTTAAAGCAAATGCTAATAACAAAATAATGACTAGACTTAAGCCCTTTTTAAACATTCTTTTTTCCCCCTAATTAATTGTTTTTAACCAAACAAATTGATATGGATTTAAAGAAAGAGAGTTATCAATTACGACTTTTTCACCAGAAATAATGTTTTGGAAACTTCCTTTTAAAGTGCAATTAACTGTTTCATTTTTTAAATTGTGTACCACTAACAGGCTTTCATTATTTGAGTTCTTTCGTTTAAAAGCAAATACTTCGTTCCCAAAATCCATGACTTCCATCTCTGCATTTGGATGGAAAAGAGGTTCTGTTTTACGAATTCGGATAATAGTTGTTAATTCATTGAAAATCTTATTTCGCAGTGTCTCAGGATTCGTTAATTCTTCTTCGATTTCTAAGTAATCGTACTTTTGTCGATTGATGGACCGATTCATCCCTGTTTTAGAAACCCCTGCATAATCATTACGAGAACCAAGAATGCTCTGGATATATACAGCTGGCACCCCTGGAAGAGTTAAGAGAATGGAATGGGCAGCTAAAAAGCGTCTTACTCTGATCTCATCGTCATCAGACTGTTTATTTAATGCATCCAGGTAGGTTACATTGATTTCGTATGGGCTTTCACTGCCATCAGGGTTTTTCTTGTAGTTAACCAATGCCCCTTCTTTCTTTAAGTCCTCTACCATCGCTAGGATTTCTTCCTCAGGGATGATACCGCGAATCGGATTTAACCCAATTCCATCATGGGAAGCGAGGAAGTTGAAAAATGTTGTATCAATTCCTGTTGGAGGCAGTTGACTTGCCCACCGGGTAAGAGCGCTCCCATTACTATTGTGAATGGCATTTAGGACTAATGGAGGCAGCGGAAACTGATAAACCATATGGGCCTCATCATTTCCATTTCCGAAATAAGCAACATTATCTTTATGCGGTACATTAGTTTCTGTTATGATGACGGTTCCTTTTGCTGCTTCATCTACAACGTCACGGAATATTTTAACAATCTCATGCGTTTTTTCATGATGAATACATGTGGTTCCAACCTCTTTCCACATAAAGCCTATTGCATCCAATCGGATATATTCTGCCCCTTGCTCGAGATAAAATAGCAGGACTTCAATCATCATTAATAGAACCTGTGGATTACTAAAATTCAAATCGATTTGATCTTCACTAAATGTAGTCCAAATATGCTTTTCTTCACCATTTACCAGAGTGAATTTAGTTAACAAAGGAAGAGCTCTAGGTCTAGTGACAGCACTTATATCAATTGTCGGATCCATTTCAATGAAAAAATTCTGATATTCGGGATTGCCGTTTAAATATTCTTGAAACCATTCACTTTTTGCTGAAATATGATTACAAACATCATCAAACATAATTCTTACGGACTTAGATAAATTCTCAACTTGTTCCCAATTACCGAGCGCCGGATTTACCTCTTTGTAATCAATTACCGAAAAGCCATCGTCTGATGAATATGGATAAAATGGCAAAAGGTGAACGATATCGAATTTATCTGTTAAATATCGGTCATACATTTTCTTGAAAGTTTCTAAGGTAGGATTGTCTTTTTCTTTGAATTGATCACCATATGTAATCAACACAAGATCTTTTTCATCCCAATTTTGTTTTCTCAGCTTAAGAGGTTTCGATTTTGTAATTGCGATACGTTCCTCTATGCTTTCCCAAAGTGATTCAATATCTTGATTTCCATAGATAAATGAAAGTCTTTCTTTGATTTTTTTCATAGATTCCCCCTTGATGGTACCGCTCCCAGTGGGGTAAAAAAATATATTTCCCATTGATTGGTACCGCTCCCATAAGAGTTAAAAAAATATATAATTCTTCAAAAAATTAAATGGTACCGCTCCCACGAAGTAAATATAATATAGAAAACGCTTTCTGTCAATATACAACTATTTTAATTTTTAAAAGAAAACTAGCATTCCAATCTCACATATAAAGGCTGAAAATTATCAAGTTATGTTAATATAAAGCAAAAAATTTATATTGCTACATTTGTCATTCATCCATATAATGTATCGTATATTGCTCCCACCCAAATAAAAATGCGATTCCACTAAATATTTACTCCTTGCAAAAATTAAAATAAGAAATACAAACCGCTCATACTTAATAATTGCTCTAATGATCTTTTGACTAAATTACCAAGATTCGGAAGTGGATTCATATTAATTTATCGCGAAATAGTTTGGCTGTTTGATTAAAATAACAACCTACCATAACTAAGGGGGGAGATATATTGGTCCACACAATTTATGATATTGCACGTGTTGCAAACGTGTCGAAGTCTACTGTATCTCGTGTACTTAATAACCAAAGTAATATTTCTGAGGAAGCACGAGAACGTGTATTAAAAGCAATTGAAGAGTTAAATTACCAGCCAAGCAAATTAGCCCGAGCTCTTTCTTCAGGTTTTGATGCTATTATGGTTGTTTCGCGTTCTGCAAAAACGACCGCAAACAATCCTTTTTTCTCTGAAATACTACACAGAATATCTAAAAATGCTGAAGAAGAAAATTTTGATGTTATTTTACAAACATCAAAAAACAGTAAAGACGAACTAGAAAAATGTATTGCTAAAATAAAGGAAAAAATGATTAAGGGAATAATCATGCTTAGTTCCCCAGCGAATGAGGACTTTTTCAAACAATTAGATGTTTTTAACATTCCAATTGTTGTTATTGGAAAAGTAGATGGAGAATATAAAAATATCTTATCAGTCGATACAAATAACTACCAGGATAGTTACGATCTAACCAAATATTTAATCGATCAAGGGCATAAAGACATTGCATGTTTGCACTCACCTCTTGACTATCATGTTTCCATCGATCGTTTAGAGGGTTATAAAAACTGCTTAAAAGATCATGGTTTACCTTTAAGAAAAGAATGGATCATTAATAGCGGCTATACAGTAGATTCCGCATATGAATCAGCTAACCGTCTGCTTCTTCCTCATAACCGCCCCTCTGCTGTTTTTGCAACAGATGATTTAAAAGTTATGAGCATTTATAAATCAGCATCGAAAAATGGAATTTCAATTCCAAATGAATTATCTATCGTAGGTTACAGTAATTCGAGCATTGCGCCATTTCTGTCTCCATCATTGACTAGTATAGAAATTCCTGTCAAGAGTTTGGGGGATGTTGGGACAAAACTCCTTTTTGCTAAGATCAAAGAACGTAAAAATATGAGTAGTCGAACGATTATTCCTACTGAAAAAATTATTCAGAATTCAGTAGCTAAGAGAGCCCCTTCTGTTAAATAACCTTTACTTTAAAACAATACATTATAAAAGGATTACATTCGGCATTCTTATTTACCGAAACTGTAATCCTTTTTCTTTTTTAACTGATGATATTGCCCATTACACACGGACAAAATGAGCTATTTGTCCACGAACGGTGCCTGTCACCTTTAAGCTTCTACAATATCGTTTTGCTGGTAAACCTCTTCGTTAAATTCTCCTGTTGCTTTGCTTGTCAAGAGCCCTGCTGTCATTGCACCACTGACGTTTAAGGCGGTACGTCCCATGTCGATTAATGGCTCTACTGAGATTAGTAGAGCGACGATGGCAATTGGAAGGTTCATTACTGATAACACGATTAGGGCTGCGAAGGTTGCGCCCCCACCGACACCTGCAACGCCTAAGGAACTAATCGCTACCACTAGTATAAGTGAGATAATAAAGGAGGCACTTGTTGGATCGATGCCTGCAGCAGGGGCGACCATTACCGCTAACATCGCAGGATAAATACCCGCACAACCGTTTTGGCCAATTGTGAGACCAAATGAACCGGCAAAGTTTGCAATGCCTTCCGATACACCCAAATCTTTTGTTTGTGTTTTAATCGTTAACGGTAATGTTCCTGCACTTGTCCGAGAAGTAAAAGCGAAAGTTAATGTCGGTAAACCTTTTTTCACAAATCTAGCAGGGTTAAGGCTTGCAATGGATAAAAGCAATAAATGGACGATAAACATCACAATAAGAGCGACATAAGAGGCAATGACGAACTTCCCTAATTTGACAATCGCTGCATAATCACTTGTCGCTGTTACTCTAGTAATGATAGCAAGAATGCCATATGGTGTTAGACGAAGAATCTGGTTGACAACCCTCATGGTAATCGAATAAACCGTATCAATGATTTTTGCAAAAAATTCTCCTTGCTCAGGGTCCTTCCGTTTTACTCCCAGGTAGGCAATCCCGATAATGGTTGCAAAAATAACGACTGCAATTGTCGATGTTGGGCGGGCACCTGTTAAATCTTGAAACGGATTGCTTGGCAGCAGCTGAAGGATTTGCTGCGGAAGCGTTACATCTTTGACACTAACAACTGCTTGCTGTAATTGTTGATTACGTGCAGCTTCTGCAGAACCTTGATCTAAATGGATACCGTCAAGGCCAAATCCTAGTGCGGAACCAATTCCAATGACAGCCGCAATGGCTGTAGTACCAAGCAGAATTCCGATAACAAGGAAACTGATTTTCCCGATATTTTTGGTCAATTTTAATTTCGTAAAGGCTCCGACGATCGAAATAAAGACAAGCGGCATGACAACCATTTGCAACAGTTTCACATAACCATTACCAACAATGTTAAACCAATCGATTGAACCTGCTGTAACCTCGTGCGTTGTACCATAGATTAAATGAATAATAAATCCAAAAATGATACCTAAACCCAATGCGGTAAAAACTCGCTTTGAAAAGGACAATTGCTTTGTTTGCATCTTGTACAAACCAAAAATGAGCAAAAGTAAAACAGCAATATTCACGATGATCAAAAATGTGTTCATTATATTCCCCCCTTTTGTTATCAATTTATGAAACTTGTATGGGGGTTATTCTAGTCAGTAAGGTTGGGATTGTTAATATTTTGTAAAGCTTCACTTTTTCTTCGAACCTATTTTATTCTTGAAATACAGCGTTAGGTATCAAAGATGAATAGAAAATCTTACGTTTGATTAGTTTTTTATTTTTAAATAGTAAGCCATCAAAAAAAACTATATACCAAGCCTTTAACCACATTTAATCAAACGTTTGATTAGTAAGTTTCACCGTAACCTTCTTAACGGTGGAAAAACAAAAAAAGAGGAGGTTATCCATTTAAAGTTGATAACTCCCTCTCCATTACATTTTTCTCAGTTCTTTGTGTTTCAGGATATCCTTTGAAAAATTATTTTTTTACTTTATTATTATTGGACAATAAGCGTGGCAGCTTGGTAGTTTACAGGCAAATAATCATATTGATCTGTTGCCGAAGTAGTAATTGTTTGGGTATACCAAGTGTAATCTCCAGCTATGGTTGGGGACAGCCATTTAGAAAAAGTAAACGTAATACTTTGGTTTCCTAACAGGTTGGCCGTATCGATATACACATCATTACCTGAAAATTTCAGCTGAATTTTTAAGAGTTATATAGACTGGTTTTATCCGCCCCGAAAGCGTGCTGCCATTGTTTTTTGAATACTGACACGTCTGCCGGTGTTGCCGGGAATGCGATAAACTTTCCAATTAAATCAGGTCCCACTGTTACTGTTTGAGCACCGGCAAGGCATACATCATGTACTTGTTGAACATTTTTAAAGCTGGCCGCCAAAATTTCAGTAGCTATTCCATAGGTTTTGTATAACTCGACGATTTCTTTGACAACCTTTACACCGTTCCCTGTTAAATTATCGATTCGGTTCACATATGGTGCTACATATTTTGCCCCGGCCATTGCGGCGATAAGGGCCTGAAAAGAAGTATAAATTGTGGTTGCAAGTGTAGGAATTTTGTCCGCGGTAAGCAATTTGATTGCCTTAATGCCTTCCTCTGTTACCGTAATCTTTACAATCACATTTCCCGATAGCTGTCGGTTTATATATTTAGATTCCTCCACCATTTCTTCTGCGGTATCCCAATTACTTGAACGAATAGTTCTTTTTCGTCACCGATAATTGCTCTGATTTCTTTGAACAGCTCTAAATAAGGTCGTTTTTCTTTTACAATGATCGATGGATTGGTGGTGACACCTGCAATCGGGTAATACTCATTGTGGTATGCTATTTGATTCACATCTGCAGAATCAATATATAATCTCATCGGCTTGTCCTCCTAAAAAGCAAAATGCTTAACCTATTGTAGATTAAGCATTTTGTTTGGTTTTCTAAAAAAATTCTTATTCACTTACAATCTTTAGTCCGGCACCCAATTCAATTGCAGGTAATTTTTTGTTTTCTAAATACAATGTACCGGGTAATTCCGGAGTTGTTGCACCATCAAAGCGTAAAGTGATATGCCCTAATGTAGTGAGATTACGTTTAACGACATCGCCAACAGAAGTAATTTTGAATTTTTCATTATTGATAATAAGCATTTGCCCTGGTTGAATTTCTCCTTCTACATCGACAACATCAATACCATAACAGAAATCCTTTAAATCTTGCGGTGCTTCATTACCAAACAAAATTAACATTTTTTCTTCCAAGAAACTATCAGCTAAAGAACCTTTACTTCTAATTTGATTTTCATAAATTGTTTTCATATCATTTGGCACCGACTATTGGTTATGCCGCGCCTACCTCCAATTCAAACGTTTTGTATTCTAGTTGCTAGAGAATGTAAGAAGTTTCAAGTTTACATTATACTTAATGATATCCGGCCTTCTTACGCGTATAATCCGAAGCTTGCAAGCCAGGCAACAATGACCCTTGGAACCCCTATTAAGAATCGCGAGTAGAGAACAGATGGTACCCCAACTTCTACTGTTTCAGCCTCTGCTTCTGCAAGTCCTAGTCCTACAGGGATAAAGTCACAGGCATTTTGTGTGTTGATTGCGAACAAGGCAGGTAGAGCTAAGTTTGGAGAGATATTGCCCTTACCAATTTCAACTCCAATAAGTGTACCAATAACCTGGGCAATGACAGCACCTGGTCCAAGTAACGGAGACAAGAATGGTAAGGAACAGATAAAGCCAATTAAAAGTAGACCCCATATATTTCCTGCAAGTGGTGACATCATCTTCGCAAATACATTACCAATTCCTGACCCTTGTATAATCCCAATTAACAAGGATACAAAAGCCATAAAGGGAATAATTGTATTAATCATCGTTTGTACTGCTTCACGGCCGGCTTGATAGAATGTGCTAATTACTTTTCCTGCACCAAGACCGAATTTTGTTATGATGCTTTTATTCTTATTTGTAGCCAAAGTTTGAGAAATCTTTTTATCACTGCTGTACTTGTATTCCCTTTCCTGTTCAGGGAGTTTTTCCGCTGCTGCAGCTACATGCTCATATGCATTATCAACCAGTTGAATTTGATTGACATCAACAGCTGACACATAGATATCTTCGGTAATAAATTTAGCTAATGGGCCACTTTTACCTGTAGGCATAATATTGATGGTTGGAATCCGTTTTTGCGGATAGATTCCGCAGCGTAATGTACCGCCGCAATCAATGATTGCAACCATAATCGTTTCATCAGGAACAGAAGTTTTGAACCCATTTACAGGCTCTGCCCCGGTTAGTTCAGCAATTTTGTCAACGATAGCGGGCTTCGCGCCGCCACCTGTAATATAGACAATTTTATTTTTTTGTGCAGTCGGAATGATTGTTAACGGGCCGCCGAAGCCACCGCTTCCCTTCACAACTTTTATTGAACGATAATCAGTCATCTCATAAACCTCCCGTCTAGTTATGCAATTTTACTTCTGTTTTTAGTTTAATGCCTTGTTGTTTTTCTACCACTTTTGTTGTAAAATCGGTAATCCATCCGGCAAAGAAGTTCATTACCAAACCTACTAGGAGATAACGGACAGCGAGCTCTGCTGTGTTTAAACCAAGCTTTTCGATCCCTGCTGCGATACCAAGAAAGATAAACAATTCCCCCGGGTTTATATGTGGGAATAATCCATTGCTTGTGTGACAGAAATAAGCCCCAGATGCATAGTAGCTTGGCTTATACTTTTCTGGTAAAAACCGCCCTAATGACAACGCCATCGGATTACCCAGCATAAACGATCCAATAAATGGGAGAATTAAATATCTTAGTAGAGGGTTTTTCGCTGATGCCTTTGCCAAGCGATTAATCCTTTTCTCACCAATCAATTGGATCAAGGTATTCATCGCAACCATTAAAAGTAATACAACTGGAACGATTCCTTTCATCCAAGAAATAAAAACGTCTGCACCGGTATGAAATAATTTCATAAAACCTTGGGCAAATATGACGATAAAATCCATAACTCTCACCTCTTAATTTATTTTTTTACAGCGACAACACTTTCTGCTTTCATCATCATGCTCTTAAAGAGGCTATTCTTTTCCGGAATTTCTCCACCGCTCATGATGATCTTATAATTAGTAACGGCATCAAGAATGGCCAATTTTAATAATTTATTGCAATGTGCTACATCTATTTCTTGAAGTGTCTTAATGTTTTTATCCGTAAATCCATGCAAATCCCGGAACTGCGCCATTACTGTAACCCCTTGCATTTTCTTGGCTTTGAGGATTTCCCCGCTATTGGATACAGCAAAAAGGACAATTGTTCCAGCACGGAGCTTTCCAGGCTTCTTACCGATGGCTACTTTTCCTATTTTCCTCAGTTCTGCATACGCTTTCGAAAAATGCTTGATTTGCAAAAAACCTAATGCCATTTGAACCACAAATGCACCTGCAATAAAAATCATGATAATGTAGATTTGCATCGTGTCACTTCCTAACCTAATTTATGACCTGCTTACCTGCTCAAGGTATATTGAAAAATCTTCATATGAAGTTGTTCTAGCTAATTGCTCTACCAATTTTTTGTCAGTAGCAATGCGCATAATTTCATCGTAAATTTTCACTAATAAACTAGAATCAAAATCAGTTTGTTTTGGTATGCCTAACAAAAAGACTAACTTAATTTCTTTTTCGTCTGCAAAGATCTTTTCAGGAAATACCCCTAGCGCCAGCTCTATTTTATTGGATGCCCGGTTAATAGTGTGCGGTAAGGCAATAAATTGATCAAAAACCATTGATCCTTTTTCCGCCCTTTCTTTTAACCGTTCCTTAAAACCTTCATCAAGATAGCCTTTCTCTGTTAAGGCATCTATCATATCATTCACATTTTCGCGATAACTTTTTTTGCTATTTAATACAAAGTATTTTTCTGCACTTGTTAAAAGCTTCACGATGGAATTATGATTTCCAACATCTTTAATCTTGAACTTTTGCAGATAGGTCACTTTTTCGATTTGCCGTGATACACTATTTTCATCAAAGATTTCATTAATCCTAATAAATGGTGAATCAATTTCAAATGCTAGCTTTATGGTTGAAAAAACAATGTCATAATCGGCTAAAAGTTGTTTTGTTACCTCTGTTTCTGAAAAGAGATCAATCTTTGTATTTTGATTAAGAACTCGCTGCAATTGGATCGCGATTAATTTGGCTGTTCCTCTCCCCGTTCCGCAAATTACTGCCACCTGCTGCAAACTTCTAACTTTCACTTCATTTTGGGCGTTAAAAACCCCGAAATAGAAGGCCAAATAACCAAGTTCATCCTCAGAAGCTTTAAGGCCATAATCATTTTCAATCACTTGGCCGGCGATCTCTGCCATTTTATAGGCCACGGGATATTTCTCCTTCACATCACTAAGTAACGGATTTTTCAATCGCAGGTTAAACATCAGCCGGTTGATCATAAAGGTTAAATGGTATTGTAAATCTTGAAAAAATGATTCGTTTTCTTGAATAATGTCTCGATCAAAGCCAACCTGTTCGACAATGGCATTCAAAAGCCTCTTTATATCGTCCGTAATCGTGATATCTGCCATTGTACGATTGTTTGTCGGTGTTCTCCTACCTGCTATCGGCAGCGTAATAAATAGAATTTCGTCCTTAGGAATCGAAATAGGAAGATGACTTTCGATTGCAGCAATTATTTCTAAAGCGATATGATATTCCGGTGTATTAAATAGCTTATTATATTTCTCATTTATCTTGCTAATCCGATGATTTTTTAACAGACGGTCCAGCATAACAATTACGGATTGCATTAACCGATTCTTTGTGGAAGATTCTAAGTCATGTTGATAGGCAATCCGCAATACTTCATCTTTAATATCCTCGTCTAATGGGTATGCACTATACAAATAGTCATACACGTTATCAAGAATAAAGAAGCGTAAATCAAGTTCATTACCACTTAAATACATCCCATTATTTTGCTTACCTCGGATGGATAAATTGTATGTTTCCAGGGCCACTGCCGCTTTTTTTAATTCATTAACCAATGTCGTCCTGCCAATATTCATTTCAAAAGCCAGCTCATCCAGGGTATTCATTTCATCGCTGTTTATTAATCGGTCAATGATAAAGGCGATACGTCGTTGAGGTGAATCCAGCCTGTTTTTTTCTGAATGAATTTTTCCAATCAGGTCATCAAACAATTGCTTATCCTTAATAGCTAAGCAGTAGCCTTTACCCTTATCGTTCTCTAATTCAGCGATTCCACTTAAGTCGCTGTTAAGCTGCTTAATATAGTTGCGGATGGTTCTGGTACTAACCCCAATTGTTGATGCCAAATAATCTAATGAGCAGTAGTTTTTTTTCCCGGTCAATTCGATTATCCGGATTACCCGATCATCCATACTTAAATCAGACATTTTTTCACCACCTTCTTCGATCGAACAATTACCATAAGTAATAAGTATAACGGAAAAATAATCGAGTACGACAAAATATAATTCCAATTTAACATACTATTGAACAATTGTTTTAAAGGCATATTTCTGAGTTCAACAGCATTACTTAACCTCGGGATTTTCCACCCGAGATATTTAACGTAGTGCCGGTTATATAACTTGCTCGGTCTGAAGCAAGGTAAGAAACCAAATCGCCTATTTCCTTCAATTTCCCTTCTCTTCCAAGTGGAATCGATTTACTATAATCAGTCGATAATCCATCAACTGTAACACCTCTTGTGTATGCTAGCGCTTCATTATAGGCATCTGTTCTCAATCCTGTTGTCTCCATAATGCCTGGGGCTACTGCAACCACACGAATATTGAATTTACCTAATTCTTTCGCCCATGCACGAGTGAAAGAGATGATGGCTCCTTTTGTTGCCGAGTAACAGCTTTGACCGGCGGATCCTTCCTGGCCTGCTTCTGAAGCAATATTGATAATAACCCCGTTATTTTGTTTCACCATTTCTCTTGCGGAAGCTTGAGCACAAAGGTAAGGACCTTTTTGATTTACTGCGACCATAAAATCAAAATCCTTCTCGCTTAATTCATACTCAGGCTTTTCACCCAGGTCATCAACTAAAAGTCTAGGCAGGTTAACACCTGCATTATTTACTAGAATATCGACTTTGCCAAACAATTCAATGGTTTTAGCTACCATTTGATCGACGCTATCCTTTTTCGTTACGTCGCAATTCACATAATATGAGCCGTCAGTTTGTTGTCCTTCCTCCACATTTAAATCCGAAACCACCACAGTTGCTCCGTTATTAAGAAATTCCTTTGTAATTAGTGAACCGATACCTGAAGCACCGCCTGTCACAATGGCGATTTTCCCCTCTAATTCAAGCCAAGAGCAAGTCATAGTTATTTCCTCCTTATTTATAAAACGTTTTCAACTTATGTTTTCAGTATAAGGAGGTTTTAAGGTTAAATTAATACAGAGTTTTTCACTTCAAATTGAAAAGGGTTGCATTATTTACAAAAAAAAAGGATTGAGCAATTTTCATTGTTCAATCCTTCTTTTTTGTATTTTGTACATTCCACACGAACAAATTTCAACATTTGTCCACGAACGGTGCCTGTCACCGTAGTTGTCACCGTAGTGATCACTCTATTTCTTCTTAGCATGCTTCCTCATGTCAAATGCGACTGCGACGATGATGATGGCGCCTTTGACGATGAATTGGATGTATGGGCTTACGCCGAGGAAGGCTAGGCCGTAGTTGATGATTTGGAAAATGAGAACCCCTGTAATAACACCAGGTACTGTTCCGATACCGCCTGATAGTGATACACCACCGACCACGCACGCTGCGATGGCGTCTAGTTCGTACATGTTACCGGTGTTGTTGGTGGCACTGCCGACACGACCCGCTTCAAGCGTACCGGAGAAACCGTATAATAACCCGGCAATCATGTAAATGATAATAATGTTTTTCGCGACGTTAACACCTGAAACCTTGGCTGCTTCAGGATTGCCTCCGATAGCGTACATGTTTTTACCTAACTGTGTTTTATTCCAAATTACCCAAATAAGGATGATGGCAACAATAGCATAAAGAACAAGATACGGAATTTGGTATTGACCAATTGGAATACCTTTCTGTGCAAACGTTGTAAAACTTTGGCTCAAACCGCCAATTGGCTGTGCCCCATATGGAGGGCGATCAAAATAAATAGAAGTAAGACCATATACAGTAATCATCATCCCTAAAGTTGCGATAAATGGCGGGACGTGAAGCTTAGAGACGATCACACCATTGATTACTCCAATAAAACCTGTAGCAATCATAGCAATTAAAATTGGGACAATCAGCGGTAATTCATGCAGGTGCGGATACATTTTATACGCATAATCCGAAGCTTGCAAAAGGGAAGCTGAGACTACTGCTGCCAGTCCGACCATCCGGCCTGCCGACAAGTCTGTTCCTGCTGTTATTAAGATTCCGGCCATCCCAAGCGCAATAATAATTCGGGAAGATGATTGACTTAATATATTGATAAAGTTTGTAACAGATAGAAAGTCAGGAGAAGCGATTACGATCCCTATGACCAATAGGATTAAAAAAACATAAATTACATTATCAAAAAGCCATTTCGTTACCTTGCTTTTTTGTGAAGCTGAGTTATTCATTTTGCATCTCCTCCTAATACAAAGCTGCCAATCGCATGATTTCTTCTTGAGACGTTTTTGCCGTTTCCACGATTCCGGCTGCTTTACCATTACTCATAACTAAAATTCGGTCTGTAACACCCAAAAGCTCGGGCATTTCAGAAGAAATCATAATAATTCCCTTTCCGTCAGCTGCCAATTGGTTAATTAGCTGGTAAATCTCAAACTTTGCCCCTACATCAATACCCCTTGTTGGTTCATCGAGCAACAGGATTTCAGGGTTTGTAAGCAGCCAGCGTCCAATGATTACCTTTTGTTGGTTCCCGCCTGACAAACTGCCGATAGATGTTTTTTGGGAAGGTGTTTTGACTTTCATGGAATCAATCACCCATTTTGTGTCATCGTACACTTTGCTATCTGATAAAAATAAGCCTTTTGTTTTATATTGCCGTAGATTTGAAATGATGGAGTTAAAGCTAATGCTCAATTCAGGATAAATACCTGTCGTTCTTCTTTCTTCGGTAACAAGTGCAAATCCATTTTTGATGGCATGCTGAGGAGATGGATTTTGAACGACCTTCCCATTCAGTTCAATCGTCCCCGATTTCAATGCCCTCATCCCAAATAAGGCTTCAACCACTTCTGTTCGCTTTGAGCCAACTAAGCCGGCAATTCCCAATATTTCTCCTTTTTTAAGCTTAAAGTTTACATTTGAAAAAGATCCTTCAGTTTCTGCGGTTAAATCAGAAACCTTTAAAATCACATCTCCAGGCTGATTCATCTTAGTAGGGAATCGTTGTGATAAATCCCGTCCAACCATCAGCTTGATGATTTCATCTGTAGTTAATTCCTTTGCACTTTTAGTCGTAATATACTGACCGTCACGCATGATCGTCACTTCGTCTGAGATTTTTAAAATTTCTTCCATTTTGTGTGAAATATAGATAATGGCTACATTCTCCGTTTGCAGCTTTCGGATAATTTTGAATAAATGGTTTACTTCATTTTCTGTAAGGGAAGAAGTAGGTTCATCCATGACTATGAGTTTTGAATGATACGAAACCGCTTTTGCGATTTCCACCATCTGCATTTCGGAAACAGATAAGGTACTTACCTTACTTTTTGGGTCTATATTAATGTCAAGGCTTTTAAAAATGGCTAACGTGTCCTCGTACATTTTCTTTTCATCGATAAAGATACCCTTTTTCGGATATCGGCCAAGCCAGATATTATCCATAACATTTTGTTGACGTACTTGGTTAAGTTCCTGGTGCACCATGGAAACGCCGTTCTCAAGTGCCTGCTTGGAATTGGCAAATGAAACTTCTTGTCCATTAAAAAGAATTTTGCCTTCGTCCATTGAGTATATGCCGAATAAGCATTTCATTAACGTAGATTTACCTGCGCCATTTTCGCCCATTAAGGCGTGTACTGTCCCTGCTTTAACCTTCAGTGAAACATTTTGTAGAGCAAGCACTCCCGGAAATCTTTTTGTTAGATTAATCATTTCTAGTAAATTAGTCGTACTAGCTTTTGACATAAGCAACCTCCCCGCCAAACCATTTAAAAAATATGAGAGGCACAAGATGTGCATCTCATATTTTAGTAATTTCCGGTTTATTTATAAGCGTCTTTTCCAACTTGGATATTATCTTTTGTTACGATAACATATGGAACACGGACTGCTTTTGCATCATCCAACTTCCAATTTGTTCCTGCTAATACATCCTTGCCATTCGCTGCATTGGTTGCAAGGTCAATCGTTGCTTTTCCTTGGTTTTTCGCGTCATTTAATACTGTTCCAACCATTTTTCCTTTATCAATCATTTCAAGTGCTTCCGGAATCGCGTCAACGCCTACAACCGGCATGAATTTATTTCCAGTAAAGTAGCCTGCTTTGTCAAGAGATGCAATTGCACCTAATGCCATACCGTCATTATTAGCAATAACGAATTCAATTTTGTCATTGTATTTTGCTAACCATGCATCCATTTTTTCTGTTGCTTTTGTAGAATCCCACATCGCTGTATCCATAGCTAATTCTTCAACTTGAATACCTTTTTCTTTAAGCGTGTTAATCACATATTTCGTACGTGCCTCTGCATCCGGGTGTCCCGGTTCACCTTTTAATAGAACATATTGGATTTTGCCGTCATGGTTTTTATCCCATTTATCTTTGTTCGCTGCCCAGGCTTTGGCGATCATTTCACCTTGGAGCACACCTGATTCAGATGAAGTTGTTCCTACATAGTAAGCTTTATCATAGCTTTTTAATACTGCTGCATCCGGCTCTTTGTTAAAGAAGATAACAGGAATATTCTTTGGTTTCGCTTTATCGAGAATCGTTTGAGCAGCTTTTGGATCTACTAGGTTAATAGCTAAGGATTTTGCTCCTTTAGCAATTAGCGTATCTACTTGCTCAATCTGTTTAGATTCGTCATTTTGAGAGTCATTCAACATAAGGTTTACTTTTCCTTTTGCTGAATCTTCCATTGACCGACGCACATAGGACATAAAGTTATCATCAAATTTGTAAATCGTTGCACCAACAGCAGGAAGGCTTCCTCCGCCACTATCTTTTGAAGAACTTGAATTACTGCTGGTTGTGCTGCTGCAAGCTGTAGCTAATAGAATACTAGAAGCGACTGTTAAGGATAGCATTAACCCTTTTTTCTTTTTTAACATTTCATCATTCTCCTTTTTCTATTTACTAAAATTTTGGAACCAGTTTCAGAAAAGTTTTTACCTCCCTGTCGTGTAACCCCTTACATTTATGTTAGCACGGGCGGAATTTTTCACATAGTTCAAACCAATAGCATTAAATTGTGATTTTCTAGATTATTTTGCAAACGATTACAATTAAAAGCGGAAGCGCCTTTCTCAGGGGCTTATGACCCCGATCCCCTATGCGCTGGAGCTAGACAGTTATCAAATTTCATTTCAAAAAAAAAAGGCCAATCCGCTAAGCTAAGCGATTTGGCCTTTTAAATATAGTTCATCCATCTATTATTAAGTTGCCTTACGAAACTCTGTTGGCGATAGTCCTGTAAGCTTTTTAAACACCCGGCTAAAATAATTTGGATCGTTGTAGCCGATGGAAAAGCAGATTTCTTTCAAGCTCTTGGCCTGGTCCTCCATTTGAGCTTTTGCATGCTTTATCCTGATTTCCGTCAAGTAATCAATAAATGTCATACCAAAACGGTCTTTAAATAATTTGCTGAAGTAAAACGGACTTAGCTCAACATATTCGGCTACTGATTCCAATGTAATCGAATCGGCATAATGATTTTCAATATACTCTTTTGCCTTGTGCAGCATTCCTTTGGCGTGGTTATTTCTCCAGATCTGTACCTGTTGGACGACCTGCATTAAATGAGCTTTGCCCGTTTCTAATATAGAAGTAATACCGTCAGACTCATCGAAAGCAGGTGTTCGTTCATACTGAACGCCTAATTCATGGAGCATCCTTGAGATAAGAACAAATAATTCATCGAATGATTTTTTCACAAAATGAGCGTCAATATTCTTGTTAGCTGCCTGCCCTGTAATAAACGACTCGATTAAAAACAATACCTGATTGACATCCCCCTTACGAACCGCATCTAACAGCTTTTTCTCGACTTCAAGGATACTCGATTTTGTGGGGTGTGTTATTTCCGCAGCCACTTGCCCTTGCTTCACGCCAAATAAAAACTTCTGCTTTGGAGTCATAGAGAGTTTCTGAAGGGCCAATACTGCTTCATGATAGGATTTGTTCAGCTCATGTGCATGGTTATAGGGGTGACCCACTCCAACCCTTAAATCAGCATGGAATGTCTCTTTTTGGAAAAGGGTATTTATATTCTCGATGATCGTCTGTGCATATGATTTAAAATGGACTTTTTCTGCCGTTTTTTTGCATAGGAACAACACTGGGACTTGAGCGTCAGTTATCGGCCCAATCATAATTTCTTGCTTTTTAACAGTAGCTTTAAGAGTATCCTTAAGCCAAGCGTACCAATCAAGTTTGTCACTTGTGGATAGTTCAGAGTTCCCTTTAGGCTGCATGGAAAAAAGCATAATATAACCTGAAGTAATTTCTACACCAAGCAACTGGCCCCATTCTTCAAAGGTAATATCTTGAACTTGATTGATCAGCAAGGAATAAACCCATTCTTTTTGGGCGATAGAAACAGCTCGATTTAAGTTTTCCTTTAAGCTTTGCTGCTCCTCAAGCTGTTTCCGCTCCTCCTTGATCTCGAAGGAAACACGCCCGACAGCCTCGAGAATATCTTGTTTTCTGCTTGGTTTTAAAATGTATTCCTTGACCCCCTGCTGCATAACTTCCTTGGCATATTCAAAAGTATTAAAGGCAGAAACCATAATAATTCTGATCGAGGAATCGATTTGTTTAATCTCTTTCACGGCTTGAACTCCGTCAATTCCAGGCATTTTAATATCCATAAAAATGATATCCGGCCGATGTTCCTTAGCCATCTCAATCGCCTTTCTTCCATTGGCCGCCTCCCCAATGATCATTACGTCCTTGATTCCATTTGTGATTATTTTTGCTAATCCTTTTCGCTCGAGGACTTCATCATCAACAATTAGAATTTTAAGCAAGCTCTCTCCCTCCTTCCGCCATGTTGGGGATAATCAATCTAAAACTAGTCCCTTTTTCCAATTCTGATTCAATTTCCACAATGTCGCTCCGATGGTAAAAAAGCTGCAGTCTCTTTATTACATTTTTCACACCAATGCCAGTGGAATGGCCATTTGACTTTTCCGGTTCAAACACTTCCTCTGTTTCAATTCCAGACGCATATTCCTGCAATTTTTTTTTAGTGATGGCATCCATTCCGAGTCCGTTATCATTCACTTCCACATAAATCCATCCCTTTTGCCGGTAAATATTCAGGCTGATGACGGCATTTTCCTCATAGGACTCGACCCCATGAATGAAGGCATTTTCAACTAACGGCTGAAGAATTAAACTAGGGATTTCAATATCCAAACAATCATCCTCAATGTCAGTAATGAACTGAATCCGCTCTCCAAATCTTGTTTGTTGGATAAAAAAATACTCTTTCACGACCCTTACTTCATCTCTTAATGTTGACGCTTTATTTAAATCACCGAGATTGTAACGAAGTAATGCCGCAACAGATTCAATTAAACTCGATGTATGTTCAGCATCCTCCAAATAGGCCATTTTTGAAACGGTATTTAAGGTGTTAAATAGAAAATGGGGATTGATCTGATTTTGCAAACTCCTTAACTCTAATTCTTTTAAAAGCTTATCCAATTCTGATTTTTGTTTGATTTCTGTTACCAATTGCCTGATATTCGTGCGCATTTGGTTAAAGGTTTCCGTTAATAGCTTTAATTCATCATTTGTCGTAATTTTAATATCTTCTCCCGATAAATTTCCCTTGGCAATCTGTTTTGCTGCTGCCGACAACCGGCTAATTGGCTTTGTAATCCCGCCGGAAATCCATAACGCCAGCAAGGTACTAAGGAAAAAAGTAGCCGCAAATAGGGAGATGGACATTAATTTATAATAATGGTTTTGCAATTCGATTTGACTATAAAATTTTTGATAGTCGGTCAGTTTATTATTTAACAGTGAAAGTGTACTTTCTTGGAGGAATGAGGCTATTTTTAATACTTCATTATAATGATTTGAATAAAGATTAATATCGTCTTTCTGAAAGGATTGAATCGCCGCATCGCATTCCTCCAAAAAACTATCAATCATGTTCTTATAATTAACAATTGTAATATCATTGGTGTTTATTTCTTCATAAAGTTTTTGTTGATCCGCGACCAGCTTTAATCTTTCCTTGTCATATTCTTCAAGATACCGTTCTTCCTTATCTAAAATATACGCATGGAGCTTTTCGGTAATAAGATTGGTTCTTTGCGAGATATCATTAAGCAACAGGAAGCGTTGAAAGCTATTATCGTATTCAACCATCAGTTTTTCACTGCTGTTGTAAAAAAAGATTCCGATCGATGTTAGCAAAACAACGAGTACCATAAAGTAAATAAGCAGCTTGGATCTTATCCGGAGTAACTTCATTGGCTCACCTGCTTTCCACCTTTAGGTAACAAAAGTAAATCTCCTATTCTCATAATCTCTGTTTTCGTATGAACAATTGGAGTAACCTTTTTCCCCTCCATAAGCGAAACCATCATTTTTACAGCTCCGTATCCCATCTCATATGGCTGCTGGACAACAGTTGCCTTAATGATTCCCTGGCGAATGTAGGAAATCGTTTCAGGAAGTGTATCGAATCCAATAATATAAACTTTATCTTGTTTTTGAGACTTTTTAACCACTTGTGCAATACCGATCCCATCGAGTGCACTTGTCCCGAAAAAAGCATTAACCTCAGGATGATCCTGAAGGATTTGGTAGGCTTTTTCTGCCGCTTTTACCCTGCTAATTCCGGATTCCTGCACCGTAATAATACGAATCCTTTTTTCATTTTTCACTGCATCCTGAAAACCCTTTACCCGTTGGATCTGATGGTTGGCATAAAAATTGCCTGTAATAATGGCGACATTCGTTTTTCCAAATGTATCTGCAACAAGCGCCCTTCCAGCCAAATATCCGGAATAATAATTATCCGTTCCAATGTAAGCGATCCGTTTACTTGTTTGTGCGTCTGTATCAACGGTAATGACAGGGATTCCCTTCCCTATGACTTTGTTAATTAACGGTGTAAATTGCTCATCACTTAACCCCTGTGTGAAAATCCCATCCACTTTGGAGGCAGCTGACATCTCAATTGTTTTTAAGTGGTCATCAATATTCGCCTGCTTTGGCCCCGCATATTCAAGCATGACACCATATTTTTCAGCAGCTTCTTTTGCCCCCTTTTCAACAAGCCTCCAATATTCATTATCAAGTTCCTCAGTAACGAGTACAAAGTGATAGCGGTAGTTCTCTACGGTTCTTTTATCAGCCGGCAGGTTATGGTTAAAAACCTTATATCCATAGAAAATTGCGAACGAGCAGCTTACAAGAAAAAGAAGAGTCCCGACTGTATATGCCATGATGGATAATTTGCTCATAATACATCTCCTATCCCTTGAGGTTGAAAAATAGGTAAATCCTGATTAATTCAAAGCAACTCTTAATTTTCTAATTATTAGATAGTACCAATTTACCATGAAAGCGTTTTATGTGTAAATTGTCGAAAAAAGAAAAATCACGAAAAAAGATCGTTAGTCTTATTCTTCTGCTACGGGACTGAGCCGGACTGTCTTAATTAGGTAGCAAATTAAATTTCCTTTACAATTTTACTTTCAAAGGGTTTTATTACTGTTCCATTTAATTGTTTTTCTTCACTTGTGTGATTCATAATAAAATAGTAATTTTCACCCTTATCGGAACGTCGGTAGACCTCCAGCCCCTGCTCGGTGGAGAGGTGCCAAATATTTTTATTTTTTAAGATATTCTCTGCCAGACTGTTCAAACTTTCTTCATCCGCACCGCATCCTACATAGTAAACAGACCCCTGACCATAAAGGTTTCTCGTAATCGCAGCCGTTTGGCCAAACAACTCATCCTCATAGCGATACAACACTTCTGCAGTCGTTGGCTCGACAAGATCTCTCCAAACGGTTGCATGTCCAACCTTCGCGATCCCCTCTTCCTTCAAAGACTTAATCGTGACAGGATAAAATAATGATTCACTGTCATGGATTTCAATTCCTGTCAATTCTTTTACATATCCGGGGGACGTCAATTGGAAATGAATATTATTATGTTTATCCTTGATTCCTGTTCGGAAAGAGAAAACCACTGTTCCCCCTTTTTTAGCAAATGCCTCAAAGCGTTCCGCCAAATCCTTTTCAATCATCTGTAGACAAGGAACTATCACAATGTCATAAGAGGAAAAATCCCTTGTCACCGGGATGACGTCGATTTGAACATTAAAAGAATAAAATGGTTTATAAAGTCTTAGAAGCTCTGCTTTGAAATCAAAATCTTTGTTTTGCGGCTGAAATCTCCAGGACCAGATATTATCATAATCATATAGAATGGCGACCCGCGGCTGAATGGAGGATTGAATCATTTTTTCATGCGGGCGAATCTCGCTAAACAGCTGCTGAACCTCACGATATTTTCTCCCTGTTGAATTATCATGATCAATGATTCCGTAACAAAATTGCTCTGCCCCTTTGTTCATTCCCCGCCAGCGGAAATACAGCATGTTGGTGCAACCATGCGCAAATGCCTGATAGCTCCACATTTTTGCCTCGTTAGGCCTTGGCAAATAACCAATCACATTATGGCCCTGCATGCCCATTATTTCTTCAACAATCCAGAAGTGCCGGTTTTTTAAACCGCGGTTAAAATCCAGGCTCATGGCTGTTTCCGCCGGATGTACAGGTTTTTCTAAGCCGCCCCAAACCGGATAATTATCATAAGAAACGAAATCCATATCACCGACATTTTCTTCATGGTCAAACCATTTTGAAAAAAATCCGCCCGAGACGTTCGTCGTTACCTGTTGATAGCTTCCTTTATGGGCGCGAACGATATCCGTCATTTCTTTTGCAAAAGAATTTAGAGAATAAGAACGGAAGCGGGCCCAATCAAGCAGTAAGCTTGGATTATGCTGTGTAATCGTTTTCTTCGGAATGGGAATTTCCTGAAATTCGTTATAGGTTTGGCCCCAGAAAATCGTTCCATACTTCTCGTTTAAAGCACTAATATCTTTGTATATTCGGGAAAGGAACTCCCGGAACCTTTCATGACATTTGCTGCAATGGCACATGTCACTGCCTTCGTGACCAAATTCATTATCGATTTGCCAGGCGATAATCGTTTCTTCCTTTTGATAATGCTCTACTAGTTTACGGGTGATGGCGCCCGCGTATAGTCGGTATGTATCTGAATTAAAGCAATACTGTCTACGGCCGCCAAAGCCGCGAACAGTTCCATCTTCGTATTCACTCAGGATAGAGGGATGCTTTTTTGCCAACCAGGCCGGAAAGGTAGCCGTAGGCGTTCCAAACATTATCTTCATATCAAATTGCTTTGCTTTTTCAATAACCATGTCAAAAAAGGAGAAATTGAATTTCCCTTCTTCCTTCTCCATCAGATGCCAAGCAAATTCTCCTATTCGAATCATATTGGCACCCATTTTTTTCATTCTTTTAAAATCTTCATCAATCATTTCAATTGGCCAATGCTCAGGATAGTAATCAACACCAAGAAACATTATTCTAATCCTCCTATTTTCTTTAGATTTGATAAACTTAGTAAATTCCGATTCTTCTATAGAAAATAGTACTATCATTTATGTAAATCTATCTACAAGAAAACGGAACTATTACAAAAATACCCCTGCGAACTGCCACATCTACGGTAATTCCTCCATTTTTTTATGCTGTACCGCAATAGGTGTTATTCTCAAAGCGCTTTACCGCTTAAAAAAAATTGACTTTATTCGCCTAGTGCTTTAATGCAATAATTGATTTCAACTAATGCAGTTGTGACAAACGGTGTAGAGATTGCACCGAATAACTTTGTTCCTCCGGGGAGCCCCTATTGATACACAAAGTAAGGCCAATTCCCTTACGGATGTACCAACAGATAGTAAAGAATTTGCCCATGAAGTCCAGTGAGTAAACCGGGAATTCTCCGCTTCTTATCATTTACTTTTCGGAAAAGGCCGTTGTTCCTGTGGATTTGCCTATGCTTAAACTTAAAGTAGGATTAAAACCAGTGGAAAGAAGAGGCACCGCTTTTAGGGTGAAACTTTTAAAGCTTCTTGACCCGAAACGCGTTTCATAAAAAATGCTACTATTGTAACAACCCTGTTGGCGTTATCAGGAGGCTGAGTGTAACAACAAGGCTTTATGAACAAAGTTGACAGGAACCACCCCTATACCGGATGGTTCCTGTCACTTCGTTTGCTACGATCTTCAGCAATTCACGTTCTCAGAATGATTAACAAAATCAATTTCAAATCCCAGGTCTTCTAACATTTGATGGTCTTTTGAACTTTCTTGACCTTCTGTAGTTAAGTAATCTCCAACGAAAATGGAATTAGCCGGATAAAGCCCCAGTGCCTGTAAACTGCGCAGGTTCACTTCTCTTCCACCTGAAATCCTGATTTCTTTTGTAGGGTTAATATAGCGCATCAGGCAGAGCACCTTTAAGCAATATCTCGGGTTAAATTCATTGACCCCTTCAAGCAAGGTACCGTCAATGGCGTGTAGAAAATTGACCGGAATGGAATCGGCATCTAACATTTTCAGGCTTCTTGACATATCTATTACATCCTGCTTTGTTTCTTTCGGAATCAGTTTTGGTTGTCTAAACGCTTAATTATGGAATCGACAAATTTTCGGCAACGTTTCAGATCCTGCAGCTGTGGCGTTAGTTCTATTTTTAGAGTAACAGCTAATTGGGTTTGGACAAAAAGCATGTCCCTGAATTTGTCGACTGCCCCGCAAAAGTTGGGATAGAATTGGTCTCCCGTTCCGACCACGCCTGTTACGACATTTTTTACCTCTTGAACTTCAAATGCATTGTACAAGGGTTGCATTTCATCTGGGATATCTCCGTCCCCCCAAGTGTAGGTTCCAATAACAACTGCATCATATCGTGCCAGTTTTTCCAAAGGGAAATCGGCGACCCGTATAGCAGTGACTTCCATATTATACATTCGCAACAATTCTTTTAGGATATAGATAAGTTCCTCCGTATTCCCCGTTATCGATGAGTAGACGAGAGCAATTTTCATCGCTATAGCTCATCGAACCCATTTGACTGAGTTACCTTTGAATAAGTTCGCGATTTTTGCTCGAAGAAATCCGACTTGGTTCCGTTCAGCATTTCATCGCTAAACACATGAATCCATGGCATCGGGTTTTCCCGATCGACAGGGAACAAATTTTTCAAACCAAGCTGCCGAAAGCGTTTGTTGGCCAGATATTCTACATACCCATCGAATTCTTCCAAGTCAATTCCTTTAATATCTTTTAAAATAAAATGAGCCCACTCTTTTTCAAGATCCACCGCCTGACTAATCGTCCGATAGATATAGTCAATGTTTTCCTCTGTATTAAGCTCAGAGTTTTCTGTTAACAAAATCCGAATAAACTGGGCAATGAAGTACGCATGCTGCATCTCATCGCGCTGGATATAACTGATCATCGTGCTCGTCTTCAGCATTTTTTGCTGGCGGGCAAGATGATAGAAAAAGGCAAACCCGGCATAAAAATAAATCCCCTCAAGATTGATCGAATTCACTGCTAATTTAAATAGATTTAACGGTGTTGGATTCCTCCTGAAACCTTCATAGGCGTCTAAAATGAGTTGATTCCGTTTCCGGACGATCGGGTCATTTTTCGCTTGGTCGAATCGTTTCTTCTGTTCATCCAATGGTACGAGTGAACTCAAAATATACGAATAGGATTCATTGTGAACCGCTTCCTGTTGTGCAATGACCGCAAATATCGCCTTAAAGCTTGAATCCGTCACATAATCCATCACCTGAGTCATCGTTGGTGTTTGCAGACTATCAAGAGAGGCCAATTGGGTATTCAAGCGCAGGAAAACATCTTGCTCAACCGGACTAAGATACTCCCATTGCTTGAGATCATCCTGCATATTAATCTCCTGTGCCTTCCAAAAATTTGATAACAGTGTTTGATAAAGGTCATACATCTGTGGATAGGCAATATCATTCCAATTCAACAGCCCGGAGGATTCTCCGTTAATGACACCTGTTGATTTATTTGGGAATTCCGGGTTAAGAAGTTTTATTTTTACTAGCGTTGCGTTTTTATTCATAAAATGGTTCCTCCCTAAAATTTAGCTATGGCAAGCTTCGCATTCGTTAATTTCTTCTTGGGATGTGCTCCTGACATAGTAAGTCGTTTTCATCCCCTGTCTCCATGCTTCAAGATGAAGATTTAGCAATTCCTTTGCTTTAATCGTATGGCGGACATACAGGTTAAAACTGATCGACTGGTCAATATGGCGCTGCCGTGCCGCGTTTTGCCGAATGCTCCATTGCTGGTCCAGTTCATGGCGCGACCGTCGGTAATATGGGTACGTCACATGATCCAAATCAGGAGCAGTTACCTTAAACTTAAAGTTTTTCTTTTCCTCTGCATATTCCACCGAATAAATTGGATCAATTCCATCTGTTGAACCGCCAATCTTAGCCGTCGATGAGTTTGGGGCTATCGCCATTAGCCAACCGTTACGCATTCCGTGGTTCCCTACCTCTTCTTTCAAACTGATCCAACGGTTAGAAAGGTATTTTTTCCGCTCAAAATACACACCTGTTTCCCATTCCGACCCTTTGAAATGGAGATAAGAACCTTTTTCCTTAGCCAGTTCCATTGAAGCTCTGATGGTGTGATACGCAATTTCTTCATAAAGCTCATCTGCAAAGCTTACCGCTTCCTCAGACTCCCAGTGAATTTTTTGAAGCGCAAGAAGATGGTGCCAGCCATACGTTCCAAGTCCGATGGCCCGAAATTTTTTATTTGTTATTTGGGCCTGTCCCACAGAAATCGTATTTAAATCAATCACATTATCGAGCATTCTTACCTGAATCCGAATCACGCGTTCTAACACATTAGCAGGCACTGCTTTTGCCAGATTAATTGAAGAAAGATTACAAACGACGAAATTACCCGGTTTACGAACGATGACGATGTTTCCGTCGGCATCTTCATACTCCTTGATGATCGTCGTCGCCGACATATTTTGGGCAATTTCTGTACATAAATTACTGCAATAAACGGCCGTTCGACCTTCCGCTAACAAATGCTTATTCGGATTTTGCCGGTTTACTTCGTCCCGATAGAACATATAAGGCGTCCCTGTTTCTAACTGTGCCACCATGATTCGTGCCATAATATCCATCGCCCTGTAGGTCTTTCGCGGCAGAAGCGGGTTACGGACTGCTTCTTCGTATTTTTCTGTAAAATATAACTGTCCTTTTTCATCGTAAAAATCCTCTAAGCCAAGCGGATTGCCTTGGTCATCTTTCCAGCCCATGATCTGTTTTACCTGATGGGGGCAAAACGTGTGCCACTCGCCAATACTTCTTCCGTCAGCATCGACTTCCTGAAGCTTTTTCATAAAAAGATCGGGAATTGCGACACCTGTGAAAATATCGTGTGCTTTGCGGCGCTCGTCCCCATTATTGGTTTTTAAATCGAGGAAGCCGTTCATGATATCCTTGTGAAAAATATCGAGGTATACTGCGACGGCTCCTTGCCGCTGTCCAAGCTGGTCGACACTGACGGCTGTATCATTAATTAACCGTATCCAAGGGACAACTCCCGAAGAATTTCCTTTAAATTTTTTAATATCAGACCCAAGGGCGCGGACTTTTCCAAAATAAATGCCAATCCCCCCGCCATCCTTACTTAATCTGGCAATATCCCAATTATTTAAATATATGCCATCAAGTGAATCATCAACGGTATCAATAAAGCAGGACGATAACTGGCCAAAGCTTTTTCCTGCATTTGATAATGTTGGAGTGGCGACCGTCATATAAAGATTACTTAATGCCCAATAAGCTTCTTTTACAAGCTTGACGCGTTTTGACGGCTGTTCATTTTGCATCATTGTCATCGCTATGATCATAAATCGTTCTTGAGGAAGCTCATATAAATTCCCGTCATGGTCCTTTGCTAGATACCTATCGGCGAGTAAGAATAACCCGATGTAATTAAATAAGTAATCCCGCTCTTGGTTGATTTCTTTCCCAAGCAGGGTAATTTCTTCAGTGGTGTAGGAATCTTGTAGATTGGTTGAGTAGATCCCTTTTGCTGTTAAGGATTGAATCAGTTCATTGAAATCACCATAGTTTAAGGACCGGGAATAGCCTCTGTTTCCGGCAGCCTCGGTATATAACTCATTGAGATACAAACGGGCAGCGACAAACGTCCAGTCAGGCTGATCCATGGCAATTTGGTTTAATGCATACAATAATGCCTGTTGGTTAGGATCACTATCTGAATTCAGGGCTCTTATTTTTCGTATCAGCTCATCCGCATCGAGTTTAAATTGTTCCGTAGATTGATAGATAGCTTCTAAGACATCATATAGTTCTGATTGAATTTGGGTTTTCATGCAAAAATTCCTCCCTTTTTTAACAAAAAAAAAAAATCCGCCCAATAGAACTTGAGCGGATAAAACGATAACAGTATAAGGTATGGGAAAACCCATCAATTCCTTAATTGCCATCGTTCATCTTCCCAATCCCCGAAGAAGTGAAACATCTCAAGTTATGACAGGTCTCCTGACTTATGCATCATCCTACTCTGAGCCCTTCCCGTATAAGTACCTATTCTCATAAGCTTCCTTATATAGTGGTCTTGCTCATTTCGTCTGCATTTACAGTTGCGGGGGCAGTTCCGGGTTCTCACCGGATTCCCTTTTAAGCCTAATGGCATCCTAACTCAAGGCAAACACAATATATAGTTGTATTCTATTTGATTAAAAACAATATCTAGTACTATTAAATAGTAAAGTAACCATTATATTTTTTCAAGTATTTTTACCCCTAAAAAAACTGACTCGTTATACCGAATCAGTTTTTGACCGTCTTACCTATTATCATCTTAATCATTCCCTCAACCAAAGACGGGACTTCCTCAAAGGCACTTTTAATATGAAGGCGTTCGGTTCGCTTGTGGGCATCCTTGCCAAATGGCCCGACATTTAAAACAGGTGCCTTCAATTTTTTCATCGCATCGAACGGAATACTATAGCTTTCACCCCAAACAGGAGTATTCGCTTTGAATACCGTCCAGCCTTCTCCATCCTCTTGGTAATTCACATAGCTTAAGTCACAGATTCCATTGAAATAATGAATTTGTTGTATCGGCAAGCCAAATTCATGAAGGCCCTGCTGTTTTAAATAATCCACACATTGTGAAACAAGTTTATCATCAGATGAATTGACCGGCGGATAATATGGCGGTGCAAAAAGCAAGACGATTGATGGGGCAAGCTCTTGGCATTGAATCATGAGAGCATCGGCAAGCCGTAACGATTTTTCACGGTCATCCCATTCGTTGTTTGCCTGAATTGCTCTTTTGGTCCCTTCGATAAATTCTTTGCCCAACTTTTTTCTTGCGTACGCTAATAACTCATCATATTGCACTACTTTTACTTCGCCAACCGGTTTCACGGACTGCTCGTCACAGACCTTCTTATATTCCAGATTGCATTTCCGAACGGCATCTGCAGCGTTTTTTTCAAAAATCTCCATAATTTCCGCTGCGCTCCTCTTCATTAAAAACACATTATAAAGAGCAGCAGAACGGTATGGTGTTTGTGCAGAGTATCCTACTTTTAAATCTTTTTGCTGAAGGGTTACCGGGAGCGGGGTTGTCTCCCCTAACACCGTTTCTTGGAAACTTGAATTCCACTCCATTCTCCGGGTCAAAAAAGAAGCGATATAAGGTGCTGAGATTCCACTAAGCGGCTCGCCAACATGTGTTTCTTTCCCGTAAAAAAGGGCTGATGGCATAATCTTGCCGATTGTTCCCGAATATACATAAAATTTAAGGTCGCCGGGTTCTTGGGTAAATACAGGCTCCCCGTTCAAAAAGAGTTTGTACTTGAGACCGTATTTTTCCCTGGTTTCCACTAATTTCGTGACTGCCGCTCTCATTCCGGTGGAGTTAACCTCCTCATCAGGAACAGTCAGCAAAAGGAGATTCAGCGGCCACTGCTCTACTGCGGCTTTTTCGATTAAGCTCATATGCATGACGAGCCCCATCTTCATATCCATCGTGCCCCGGCCGAATAAATATTCACCGGATTTTAAATCCCGCTGAACATCTTCCGGTAACTCTTCGATTCTTCCATGAAGCAATTTTGTCAGTTCCTCCGGTTGATAAGCAAATGCCTCAAGATCACCATATTCTTCGGTATTTACCGTATCAAAATGACTGATGAGGACGATGGTTTCTTTCGCTTCGGGATGTTTATATAATGCGGTTAAAAATTTGCGGCCAAGATCGGCATCATGAAGCCCCAAGTAGTTAGGATTCTCCTGAAAAAATGCCAACTCCTGAAGCTTAGCTTGCAATCTAAAAGGAAATTCACGCTCCCCGTCTGTTAAGGTCATGCTTTTCCAGCTCACCACTTCGCACAATAACTCCCTAATAGCTTTCGGTGTTCCCCAATTTAGCTGAATCATTACAGTGACTCCCTTTTATTTGATGAATTGTTGGACATACACTTTAATAATATGTTTCCGAAATTCTATTAACAAGTTTTAAAAATTTTACTCTAAAAAACGAACTAAATAATCTGCCAAAATACAAACTCTTTACACTCTTTTAACACTGGGTTTAGAAAAGATTCTCATTTCTTTAATACAATGATAGTAACTAAATCTATTGGAGGGATTGGATGAAGATTACCGTTGCCGGAGCAGGATATGTAGGATTGGTCACTAGTGCTTGTTTAGCTGAAATAGGCCATCAAGTGACATGCATAGACATTCAAAAAGAGAAAATTGACATGCTTCAAAACGGACGCTCACCAATTTATGAGCCTGGGCTTGAATCTCTTTTGGAAAAAAATCTAGGTAATGGAAAGCTGCACTTTACAGTGAATCCTCTTCAAGCCTATTCAGATGCGGAAATCATTTTTATTGCAGTCGGAACACCCGAAAATGCGGATGGATCAGTTGATCTAAAATACATCCATGTGGTTTCACACACAATCGCTCATTATATCAAAAATGATGTGATTGTCAGTACAAAAAGCACGGTTCCAGTCGGTACGAACGATCTAATTGACGAAATCATTCACAGCCGCAAACCTCCAAATCTCCGAGTAGAAGTGGTAGCCAATCCGGAATTTCTCCGGGAAGGCTCTGCGGTCATTGATTTTTTTCAGGGAGACCGGATCGTGATTGGCACCGACAATCCTGAAGCTGCTTCCACTATGGAACAACTTTATCTTCCATTGAAAATCCCGATAATGAAAACGGATATCAAAAGTGCAGAAATGATTAAATATGCTTCCAATGCATTTTTAGCCACAAAGATTAGCTTTATTAATGAAATTGCCAACCTTTGTGAAAAAATTGGCGCTAATATTGAAGAAGTCGCCTATGGAATTGGTCAGGATAAACGGATTGGCCATCATTTTCTTAAAGCAGGGATAGGATATGGCGGCTCTTGTTTTCCTAAAGATACAAAAGCACTTGTACAGCTTGCCGGAAATTTGGAGCATCCATTTGAATTACTCGATGCGGTAATACAAGTGAACAGTCGACAACGTTCACATCTTGTTTTTAAAGCAAAGGAAACGATAGGTTCGTTAAAAGATAAAAAAGTGGCTCTGCTCGGTCTTGCATTCAAACCGGATACCGATGATGTTCGAGGGTCCGCCTCTTTAACGATTGTCAAAGAATTGCTCAATGAAGGCGCCCTGGTCAGGGCTTATGATCCAATTGCTATTCCAAATGCAGAAAGGCTCTTAGGGGACACAATTGAGTACGCTTACGATATTCGCTTTGCGCTTCAAGATGCCGATCTCGCGATTATTGCCACAGAGTGGGAACAAATCAAGCATGTCCCCTTGGAGGTATATCGGACTTTTATGAAAATCCCGATTGTGATCGATGGGCGCAATTGTTATCCACTCGAAAAGATTCAAAAGTATCCAATTACTTATATTTCAATAGGACGGCCTGCCGTTAATAAAGCTCGACATTATGATGAACTCCGAATGAATAATTTTTAAAGGGGAAGCGACTATGATAAGGATGATAAATGTATTTTATGGCTTCGAATGCCGATTATTGCAGAAGGTAAATCGCCATTTTGATAAAAAGCTGTTAAATCTTTTTTTCCGCTCAGTCACACACTTAGGAGGAGCAAGATTTACGATTGCTGTCACTTTCCTTCTCCTTTTCTTATCGCCAAGGGGTGCCATAAGATTGACTGTAATTTCCAGTGCCCTTGCTTTAACGGCCAGTCATATTCCTGTCCATTTTGTTAAGCAGCTTTTTCCAAGAAAAAGACCCTATTTAATACTGGAAAAAACGAAGTTCCCGGCAAATCCATTACAGGACCATTCATTTCCTTCGGGCCATACAACGGCGATTTTTTCCGTTGTGGTGCCATATGTTTTATTCATTCCGCAGCTTTCTTATGTCTTGATACCTTTAGGGCTTTTTGTTGGGTTATCCAGAATATACTTGGGTCTTCACTATCCTTCAGACGTAATCGCCGGCACAATTCTTGGAACATGTACCGGTATGCTATGCTTTTATATTTTATGTATTTGAAAAATAAAAGTTAGGAGGGAAGATATGAAAATAGCGATTTTCACTGATACCTTTTACCCGGATATCAACGGGGTGGCCCGCACTCTTAAACGTTTTAGCCATTATTTAGATGCGCAGAACATCTCCTTTAAAATTTTTGCACCGGATTCTTTTTCGAGCGATACTGAGTCCGGTCATATTCACCGTTTCAAAAGCCTTTCCTTTTTTTTATATCCTGAATGCCGCCTCGCTTTTCCGAACCTAAACAATATCAAATCAGAATTACAAAATTTCACTCCGGATTTGATTCACGTTGCTACGCCGTTTAACATCGGTCTTTGCGGCGTGTATTTTGCCAAAAAATTAAATATCCCGCTCGTCGGCTCCTATCACACCGATTTCGATCATTATTTACAATACTACGATCTTCAATTTCTTTCTAAAATCCTCTGGAAATACATGAAATGGTTCCATCGTTCCTGTGAAAAATTATTCGTTCCCTCCAATGAAACATTAGAACAACTTAAACAGCGCGGATTTGCTAATCTGGAGGTTTGGTCAAGAGGGGTTGATTGCCGGACTTTTCACCCTTTTTATGATAAAGAAGCTGTTCGAAAGCAATACGGAGTTTCAAAAAAACACATCCTAACCTATGTTGGCAGATTAGCACCTGAAAAAGATATTCACACTCTCCTTGCTGTTGCAAAATCCATGCCGCCTGAAATGAATGAAAACATTCACTGGTTAGTAATTGGCGATGGTCCTTTACGTGAACAACTTCAAAAAGAAGCACCACTAAACATGAGTTTTACAGGATACTTAAAAGAAGATCAATTAGCAGAAGTTTATTCGGCATCAGATCTATTCGTTTTCCCATCAGCTTCTGAAACGTTTGGCAATGTAATCCTTGAAGCTCTGGCCAGTGGCATACCTGTCATTGGCGCTAATGCAGGAGGAGTTAAAAATATAGTTAAACCCGGGGTGAATGGGTACCTGTGCGAACCGGGTAATGTACAGGAATTTGCAGGGGCCATCCTAAAGCTGCTAAGCAATGAAAGCTTACGAAAGCAAATGGGCTGGGAAGGAAGAAATTATGCTTTAGCGCAAAAATGGGATAGAATTTTTGAAACTTTACTTTGGCATTATACTGCCGTTATCGAAGAGCTTGAATTAGAAAAATATGCATGACTGCCAAGTCACATTCCTTGAGCCTTAATAAAGAGAAAACGACTACCTTACTTTTTCTTGGTAGTCGTTTTCTCTTTCTTTTTCTTTTTCTTTGCCGGCACTTTCAGGCCCATTTTGCATACAAATAGAAAATAATGCTTCCTAGGAGGATCTGAACATGCATTGGTTAACAATATTGCTAATAGGTGTCGCTGCAAACCTTGACAACTTAGGGATCAGTGTCTCATATGGATTAAAATCAACACGTATCCCCTTTGTTTCCAATATAGTTATTGCTGTCATTTCCATGCTCTGTGCCTATATTTCCATTACGGCAGGTGAATATATATCACAATTTATCTCGTTAACAATTGCTAACTACGCAGGCGGTTTGTTAATTATTTTTCTTGGAGGAAAATGTATTGTTGAATCGCTCTTCCCTAAACCTTTACCTGAGCCTGTGCCAGAGCCTGAGCCGGTTCCTGTTAAGGTTGATTCTAACTTTACAAAGGTTATTTCTCAACCGGCTTTAGCTGATATTAATGAGGATAAAGTGATTTCCTTTAAGGAATCATGTTTATTAGGCCTTGCACTAGCAATGAATTGTTTAGCGATGGGTTTAGGAGCCGGTTTCACTGGAATTTCTCCAATTTTAACAACAATCGCAATCGGTGTTTTCTCCCTAATTTCCATCTTTTTCGGGATAAAAATCGGCAGCAAAATCAGTGACAACCGAATAGGAAAATACTCCAACATCATCGCCGGAGTCATCCTTATCCTTATCGGTATATATGAAATCATTGTTTAAAACCTATGGTGCCCGACACCATCAAAAGACACCTGTCCGCAGAACACGGACATTCGTTGAAGGGTGCCAAGTCCGTGAAGTTGATGGCAAAAAAAATTCCTAAGGATATCCTAGGAATTTTTTTTTATCTTTTATTTATGACGGCAATTTTTGCAGACTTTAATTGTTTGGTTTGTTTCCGTTTTATGTGGATACAATAGCTTAATTCTTGTCCTTCCGCACAAAGGGCAGGTTCCTCTTCCATTTGAAGGCAAGTAGCTAATGGTTTTTCCACGATTCCTCTTTGCCATTTCCATCCATCCTTATTCATATAATTCCTGTTTCTCTATCTAATGATGGACGCCAATAAATATTGATAGGCAAATGATTCTTTTTTTTAACATTGTGCTCCGGTCCACAGCGCTTTATCTCTTCAGTCTCCTGCACGCTAATAAATCGTGTGCCATAAGATATTATCAAGAGCCCTAAAAAATAGTTTAATAATTCCATCATTATTTTCATATATATTAAATAGGACAGGAAAGATGTGGTGCTTCCTTATGAAAAAATATCAACTTCATGACTACTTGTTTCAAAACCTTCAGGAAAATAATATGACGTTTGAGCGAGTCTTTGAGCATATCATTACGTTTATGAAATTAAATCCCAGCGGCAATTATCGCTTAATGGTTGGAACAGATTCACAAGTTCATAAATCCTATACCGTTTTTATTACTGGAATTGTGATTCAAAACGAAGGGAAAGGAGTTTGGGCGTGTATAAGAAAAGTGATCATATCAAGAAAAATGACGCAGCTGCACGAGCGAATTTCTCTTGAATTATCATTAACCGAAGCAATTGTTTCGATGTTTACCGAGGAAAGAAAAAATCAATTGATCAATATTATTCTACCTTATCTGTATAATGGAGCTACATTTTCTATGGAAGGTCATATCGACATTGGAGCCGGAAAACGAAATAAAACTAGTGAGTTTGTGAAAGAAATGGTTACACGAATGGAATCAATGGGTGTTGAACCGAAAATAAAACCTGATGCTTTCGTAGCTTCAAGCTATGCTAATCGCTATACAAAATAGTTTAGTTATTTATGATGATATAAACCGACTCCCTCACAAAAAAACCGCTTATTCCAATATCCCTCCTATTCCCATTTATCAATAGATCCCTGGTAACGCATTAACGCGATGGGAGACTGTCCTTCGATATGGTAATGCACTATCTTCCCATCGCTTTAACGTACCAAAATGTGAAGTCCAGTCCCCGGTTAGATATAGTATAATTCTACTTTTACTGTTGTACCTTTGCCTATGTGGCTTTCTATTTTCATTGTGCCGTTGTGTTCTTGAATGATTTTATTACTGACAGTTAGACCAAGCCCGATTCCTTTATCCTTTGTTGTATAAAACGGTGTCCCTAAAAACCTTAATAAGTCCGTTTCGATACCGGTTCCTTCATCAATAAAGCTAATCATCACTTTTTTATCTTCCCTTTTTTCTACATCTATATGGACATTTCCTCCGTTAGGCATAGATTCTATCGCATTTTTGAGAAAGTTTACAAAGACTTGTTTTAGTTGATTTGGGCTGCAAAGCAGTTCAATATCGTCTTTTTCGAATATGCTATTAATTTGGACATTATGTAACAGGGCTTGCGGATGCAGGACATTAACCGTGCTGGCTAAGATTGAAATTAAGTTTTCACGTTCATATTGAATAGCTTGAGGTTTCGCCAATGACATAAATTCATTTACAATTATGTCAATTCGATCTAATTCGTCCATTATAATTGATAAATAGTGATCCTGTTTCTTTTTGTGAGTTGTTTTTTTTAATAGTTTCGAAAATCCTTTTAAAGAAGTTAGCGGATTCCGAATTTCATGGGCTACACCCGCTGCTAACTGGCCAATGATGGAAAGCCTGTCTAAATTACGGAGGGCCTCATCATTTTTAATCCGTTCTGTAATATTTCTCCCAACCGTGACAAACGAATCGATTTCTTTTTGGTCATTATAAATGGGAGAAACACTAAACTCAGCAAAAATAACATCGTTTTCAATTGTTTTTATTTTTTTTTGAAATAATTGCGGTTCTCCTGTATCCAACAGTTTTTGCAAGGTTTTTTTATAGGTTTCTACTTCTTCGGGAAAGAAAAATTCATGCAGGTCCCTGCCTATAAATTCCTCAGGAGGTATCCCCACCACTTTTTCATATGAAGGAGATGCATAAATGATTTTTTTGTCCTTCGTAAAAACCTTAATCATATCTGTAGTGTTTTCCGTAATTAATTTGTACAGTTTACGTGTCCTTTTTAATTCTCTTTCCAAGTTTACAAATTTTGTTATATCGCGAAAAATAGCAATTACAGCAATAATTTCTCCGCTTGAATTTCGAAAGGGGGAATAGGAAACAGCAATATCCAGGATGCTGCCGTTTTTATGAAATCGTTGGGTAATCAAATCGGTAAAGGTTTTTCCATTTTTGACTTGATTGATTGTTTCTACAGCTGTTTCCAGATGGGCCAACTCATCAATTCGTTTTCCGATTAAATCTTCTTCTGAATAGCCGAAAATCTTTGTATACATATGGTTTATTCGAATAATCCGATTTTCTATATCTATAATTGCAAATCCGTCCGCCGTACAATCAAGAAATAAATCAATTAATTCATCAGGATTATATAATTCAGTTTCAATTTCATCTCCAAAAATCGGAAAATTTTTCGACATAGAAATCTCCCCAAACAAAATTATCATTACCTATTATTTTACTGAATTTCACGGTAAAGGAAAGAATTTTTTCAGACTGCTGTATTAATACAGCAGGGGTCAGTCAACCGCTGCAAACAGGAATAATGCAAGGGGGACTGTCCCCGGCGCCTCACTATTAATGCGCTAAGTTTCAGTCCCCCATAAAGGTTTTCTTATTCAAGTTCATTGGTTAGGTTTTTTCTTAGTTTACCGACTAGTGAGTATAGTACTGGAACAAAGACTAGTGTTAATAGTGTCGATGTTGTTAGCCCCCAATCACGGCTTAATTATGTATCGCCCCCTCTCCATAATTATAACCAAAAAGGTGCCTGTCACCATCGAAAGACACTTCGCCAAAAGTGTCCTTCTGCGGCGCTCAGATAAATAAACAAAGGACCAAAATGGAAAATAGAGAAATGACCCAAGGTATAAGAAATAGTGACAGGCACCGTCCAAGGACATTTGTCCACGTACGGTGCCTGTCACCTTCATCATTTGTATTCGATTATAAATTAGTGTGTAAAAGGTCTAAAACCTTTCGTAGTTCCGTAACGCCCACTTGGCCAGGTGCGGATGCTTTCTTTGCCGCCCCAAAGGTCAGTGCAGAACCAAACACCTCGCCTGCCAAACGACTGATGACCCCTTTGCCGGCCATGGACATGGTAATGATGGGGCGGTCAGCATACTGTTCATTCATCGTATTGGTTGCATCCAACAGAATCAGCACGTCTGAAGTACTTGTTGGCATTACCGCAATTTTGGGCAAGTCTCCTCCCAATTCCTGTGCCTTCCTTAGCCTTGAAACAATTTCATCTTTTGCAGGTGTTTTGTCAAAATCATGGTTAGATATAATGACAAACACGTTGTTTGCATGCGCTGCTTCAATCAGTGCTTTTACATCATTTTCATCGTTAAATAACTCAACATCGATAATATCCACCAAACCTGTTTCGACTACGAATTTGTTTAATTCAACATAAAATGCCGTGCTTACTTCCTTCTCTCCGCCTTCTTTCGCACTGCGGAACGTAAATACAAGCGGCGTGTCCGGTAGAATCGCACGAATCTCAGCAAGCGCCTGCTTTACTTTCGTGATATCCTCTACATCTTCAAAAAAATCAACGCGCCATTCAACCACATCAAAGTCTGCTGTTTTTAGAAATGCTGCTTCTTCTATCAATTGTTCAGCCGTTTCACTCACCATTGGGACACAAATTTTCGGAGGTCCTTCTCCAATGGTGATGCCTTTAACTATAACTGTTTTTTTCATCCCGCTGCACTCCTTCTTCATTCTTGAATATAAGTCCGGAAAACTAAAATGTCTAATTAAACAGCTGAATTATTAATCTGCAAATTATCAAATAAAGAACCAATCATTCTACAAAATGTAGTGACAATTGGTCCTTCACAATAAAGATTAATTTGATTCATATAATTCCCAAGCCAATTTTAACGATTCGACAATATAATCGGCTACTTCTTCGACATCGTGATTGTCCGTTTCCACTTTTGAGTGATGTACGGAGTAAATTTCCTGTCTTTTATAAAATAGCTCTTCTATTTCTTCAGGAGACTTCCCTTGAAGGACGGGACGGCTATCAATAATGAGGCTGATTCGATCCTTCCAGCTCTCCCAGGATAAATCCAAGAAAAAAACAATACACGAAGAAAGGCATACATTCCTAATTTCTTCTTGTAAAAATGCTCCGCCTCCAACCGAAATAATCTGAAGCTTTTGGTTACATATCTTCGTTATCACGCTTTTTTCCTTTTCACGAAAAGCTTTTTCACCAATTTTATTAAATATTTGTGACACGGGCATATTGAATTCTCTCTCTATTACTTCATCAATATCAATAAAATCCCGGTAAAGCTTTTTGGCAACAAGCTTTCCGATAGTTGTTTTTCCAACACCCATAAATCCAATAAAAACGATACTTTTTTCTTTTAAAGGTACTGCATGATTTGGCAAACTAATTCAATCCCCCTTAAAAATAAAAAACGAACAAAACTACTTTTTCATTATTATATTCCTTCATTAAGTAGAAACACAATTTATTTTATTAGGAAGGGTATCTTTTAGAAATTGACTGAACCATAATAAAATAACCTTTTGTATGTTACTTTAATATAGATGTAGCTTAATTTTTTCATAAAAACTAACCAAGAAGGTGTTCGATATTGGATATCAAACATTTACAATATTTTATTGAGGTGGCAAAATCTAATAGTTTTTCGCGCGCAGCAGACCACTTATTTATCACGCAGCCGACCATTAGTAAAATGATTAAAAACCTGGAGGAGGAGGTGGGAGTTGCTCTTTTTGACCGCTCCAGAAAGCAATTAACCTTAACAGATGCAGGCCGGATTATTTTGGAGCAAGCAAAGTTAATTGATAAAGCCTTTATTAATTTAGAAACGGAATTAGACAATCTTTTTGGGTTAAAAAAGGGGCATATTCGAATTGGATTGCCTCCCATATTCGATGCATATTACTTTCTTAAAATAATGGGACGCTTTCATGAAAAATATCCCGGAATTACTTTTCAATTATTGGAAGACGGTTCAAAAAAAATAGAAGAGGAGGTTAGCAACAACCTTCTTGATGTAGGTGTCGTTGTTCTTCCGACCCAAAATAACAATTTTGAGTATTTCTCATTTTTAGAAGAAGACTTTAAACTAATCCTTCATCCATCACACCCTTTAGCAAAAAGGGACGAAGTCAGCTTAGAAGAATTGAAAAATGAGTCTTTTATATTGTTTAATAAGGACTTTGTCTTAAACGACCGGATCATCTTTTCTTGTAACAGCGTTGGTTTTACTCCTCATGTTATCTCTGAAAGTTCCCAATGGTCTTTTATACAAGAGATGGTGGCTTCAAAACTTGGTGTTTCCCTTTTGCCTGAAAGTATTTGCAGTCATCTAAATAAACATGTAGTACCTGTAAAAGTAATAAACCCTTCCATCCGCTGGAACCTCGCCATTATTTGGGAGAAAAATCAATACCTTTCCTATGCGGCCAAAGAATGGCTGCAGTTCACAAAAGAACAGCTCAAATGTTGATAAGTCTAATTCCGGCAAAAATTCCTTAAAATTATTTTTACTAAACTTGGTTAAACGGCTCCTTCAACGTGGAGCCGTTTCTTTTTTATTATATATATATTGCATAATTGAAAGCATTTACATAGATAAAAGCTATACTACAGATGAAATTTAACCATTTTACTTACCAAACAAAGCGGCGTACACTTATTTCAGGCAAGAAAAACCTTTTAATAATGTGGATATAGTATTTTTTGTCTAGAATCCCAACATGAAAGGAAGCAACTTAATGAAAGCAAAAAAAGCGAAAGAAAGCCGCATTATTAATACTGCTCAAGTATTATCCTGCGATTTAAATAACTATAATACACTGTTTGGCGGAGTTTTAATGAAAAAGCTTGATGACGCCGCAACCTTATCAGCACGGAGGCATTCCAGAGTGAAAGAATGTGTAACGGCATCTACAGATTCAATCGATTTCTTATGCCCTATTCATCAAACGGATTCAGTCTGCGTCGAATCATTTGTCACATATACAGGGAAAACCTCTATGGAAATTTTTTGTAAAGTTATCGCCGAAGATATTATGGACGGAGAGCGCCGAATTGCTGCCACGGCATTTTTGACTTTTGTAGCGTTAGATGAAAAGAAACGTCCGGTTGAAGTTCCAAGCATTATTCCAGAATCAGAAGAAGAAAAATTTCTATACGATACAGGGAAAGAAAGAGCAGAAATGCGCAAATTAAGAAGACAGAAAAGTAAAGAATTAGCTGAATATATTTCAGTGAAAAAACCCTGGGATAAATAAGAGGAGGAAAATATAATGATCACTTTGACTAGTCTTGATGAGTTAAAAGCCACTAGCGAAGCCTTACAGAATCTAAAAAAAGACTATCCTGCGCTTTTTAACAAATTTTTGGATATGGTTAATCTTACACGGGCCTTTCAGTTTAAATATAATTACATGGGATGCTTAATTATGGATGAAGACCCAGGTGAAGATAAACCGAATTATGTGTACGGTTCTGTTCTACGCCTGTATAAAAAAGAATTACAAAAATTAAAAGATGATCTCGATTCCCAAGTACTAAAACAATTTTTAACTAAATTCAGAGGTACCGGTTTCGCAAAAATCAGTCAATTAATACTTGGTATGACTCCTGAATCATTAGTAGGTGCCTCAAGTATTAGGTAACAGATTTTAGAAAACAAGCCTACTATTTAAAATAATTAATAACTGACTTAATGCCGGTTCCCCCTTTTTTAAAAATTTATGCTTTCCCTCTATTTTCCGCTTAAACGCAGGAACCACCCATATGGGTTCCTGCGCTTTTATTAAATGGAACCCATTTATTTTGTCATTTTTATCTAACAGCCATTTTTTTCTTAATAAACTGAACATAGTTAAACAACTAAACATATTTTAACAGAAAAAGCATAATAAAACCGTGGTCCCTGAAACCACGGCCTGTTATTATCATAGGAAACGAAAGAGTAATCCATCTTAGTTCCGCCAATAACTTGATGGATTATTTTTTTTGACTGGATTAATGTTATTCAACAGGCAGTTTAAAGTAATCAACATTTTTACCATCATTTATCACGGTAAATGGATCATTTTAATATGTTCTAAATTCCGATATATTGTTTCTCTTTCTGCTGTGATCAGAGTCATTTTTATGCATATATAGGCTCATATGCACAATTTTTAAGGCAATTAAATTTACAATATTGCTAACCCCGATCGGTGCACTCGATGCGGTGGCAATCAAGCCGCCTGAAAGTAAATAGGGTATTTTTTGATGGTTTTTTAAACCCATATTGTTTAGTAACATGACTAGAATTGGGGTTGTGATTAAAATACTTCCGTCATTATTGAAAAATAGTGTCATGAGAAAGCATAACAGATTAACATACCAGAATAAGCGAATACCTGACCCCTTAGCCTTAGCCGCGAGCTTCTCCGCCACCCAGTGAAAGAAACCAAAGCTCTCTAAAACAATTGCCATCACAATTGTCGCAATAATCGTGATAGCCGCCCCGCTGATTGTTTCGGTTATTTGTCCAAGGTCTGACAAAGAAACACTTCCACTGAGGATAACTATAATTGCACCTATTGTGGCAGGAATGGCCTCATTCATTCCCCTAGGCCTCCAAAGAATAAAGGTAAGTGTAACCACAAATGAGAATATGGTTATCCATACCACAGGTTGAAAAATCATTGTGATCTCCTTTCATACAAGCTAGTGATTCATGATGTCCATGAGAGACCTTACCTCCTCTTTTCGGGCAAATCCGCACCTGTCCCCCCCTTCCATCTATCCCTCTCGTCAGGTTGTACTATATCTATATGTATCACAATGTAGACAATCTTTAGGTTTGTACCCTTTTTTACAACAATGGTGCCTGACACCATAAAAAGACACTTTATCCAATCTGTACACTGAAGGTGGACACTATCTTAATGTTTTAATATGGGAAATAACGTAATGAAATGTGGGGAAGCTATTAATGAGACTTTACGAAAAGGACTCCTAAACATGAAAAAAAGCATTTGGTTACCACTGTTTAGCCTTGTTATTTTTATAGCTGTAAGCCCGATAGCACCTGCAGCCCGCGCAGAAATTACTAATTATTCAATTACAGTTGATAAAAAGACAACATCCAAAAAGGATAAGCCGTCTCCTTTAACCAATTTACCAGTGGTGGTTCATGGTTTGGGTTATATAGATGGCCATTTAGTAACAAACTCACTCGATGCTCTCCTAGTCAATTACAAGCGGGGATTCCGTGTATTTGAAATCGACTTGAATATGACGTCGGATCATCGGTTAGTTGCCCGTCATGATTGGACGCCTGAGCACTATCAATTTTTAGGGCAGGTGTATCCGCCTGTTGCGGGCCCCATTCCTTTTCAAACTTTCATGTCCCTAAAGATTCATGGTAAGTATAGTCCCGCTTCATGGGAACAAATCTTAGCATTGATGCAGATGTACCCGGATATTTTCATCATCACAGATACCAAGGAAATGGATAAAAAGAACGTTCGTTTGACCTTTTCCTACTTAGTAAATACAGTGAAACAATTAGATCCAACATTATTAAATCGTATCATCCCCCAAATCTATCACACCGAAATGCTTAGCTATATAAAGTCGTATTATGACTTTAAGTATGTTATTTACACCTTGTATCATCTAATCGATATCCCATCCCCGGAAGAGTTGGCAAATTGGAGCGAGCGCCACCATATTACTGCTATTGCTGCATTTCCTTTCCGTATTACGGAAGAAATGCGCACGGCATTGCAGAAGAAGGGAATTATTATTTATGCACATACGATTAACAATCCGAAGGAAGCTGCGATGTTTAAAAAGAAAGGAATCGGGATTTATACAGACTATCTCTTTTATAATGGAAATAATTTTACCGGACCGACTAACGAACGTTTACAATCCAACATTAAAAGCGACTGGTTTTACCAATCGCTTTTAATGTCCATTGCATAAGTTTATTCTGTGATACCAGTGTAAATGCGAATGGCATCTCTTAAAAATTCAGCAGCACCCGGCTGCTCTTTATCATAATAGGCTTTAAACCGTTCATCATCCACATACATCTGTGCAAGACCGGTGTGCGCTTCTTTACTGTACTCACTCCAATAAAAAGTAAGCCATTGCTTATGCAAATCTGCTGCCTTTTGCGCTAATTCACCTGCAGGGTCTCCGGTGGCGAAGGCTTGGGCCAATGTTTCCTTAACTTGTTTCTCCAGATTAGTGACTGCCTTAAATTGTTCCTGAGTCATGTTTTTTACTATTGTATTTGATTTGTCAATCGCTTCATTTCCGTATTTTCCCCGTATTTCCTCTCCGTACTTTTTCTCATTATCATCAATTATTTTTTGCTTAAATCCTTCAAACTTTTCTTTATCAGACATTTTCATTCTCCCTTCTGTTAAGGCAATGGTTTTCTCCACATTGGCAATTAACAAATCTAATTGTTTTCTTTTTTCCAGGAGTTTTTCACGATGTTCTATTAGTGCAATTGCTCCATCAAAGGAAGGTGCCGTAACCATATCCCTTATACTGTCTAAACTTACACCTAATTCTCTGTAAAAAAGTATTTGCTGTAGCCTGTCAACTTCCGCTTGCCCGTAAATCCGATATCCTGACGAATTGATTCTTGCCGGCTTAAGAATCCCAATTTCATCATAATACCGAAGAGTTCTCGTGCTAATACCGGCTAACTTCCCTAGCTTTTGCACGGTGTATTCCATTCGTTCACCTCCTAAAATAACGATACACCTTAACGTAACGTCAAGGTCAATTACTATTTTTAATTTTATCCAAATTATTTACAGGAAACTGCAAACAAAAAACACCGACTTTGGTAAGTAGGTGTTTGGCTACATCCTTAAAAGTTAGTAATTATTGTGAATTACCCGGATTGTAGATGATAGGAATACCGAACCAAGGAGCTACCGACATTAACGGGAAAATGCTGTTTATAAAACGATTAGCCGGGGATCACTTGAATCTGTACAGCTTCAGTCTATTTTCCTTTCATTTCATTCAACTCATCAATAAGCTGTTTCGTCCTTTTCGCATTTCCTTCAGCAAAATTTTCGAGGCGTTCCTTTAATTCATCATCATTGTGAATCCGTTCTGCGCTTATGAGATACGTCCGCATTAAATCTTCTTCAATTTCGATTGAATTTTCAAGAATTTTTTCAAGATTTTCCTTTTCTTCCCGATTCTTTCCGTTAAACATATTTAAACCCACGGGAATACCTCCTTTTCACCTTAATCGTTCTCTATTCCATTTACAGACAACCATTGATCCAAAACTATTCTTGTATTAAGGTTCCACGAAACCTTAAGATCTACTCGATAAACTAGAGGGATTAAGATATTTTCATTGATTTCTCAAATAAAATACATCATTTAACTTAAAAAGGAGATTTTAGTTAAAAAGTTGCTTTTATCTTCCTCCATTATTTCAATGGTTAATTAGCATTTTTTCCGCTTTCTGAACCCACTTGTAATAGCCTAACAAAATAAGAAAAAGAATTGGATCAACGATAGCGGAGTGCCATAACTTCCACCAACCATTATGAAAAAAACCCCATGGTTCAGGAAGTAATGTTATGGCTTCGTAAAATAAGATAACGATTACAAATACAAAAATGTAAGAAATTTGTTTAGTTAATTTATACTGAAAGGGATACCAATTTAAAAACATCATATTAACAGGTGGGATTAATATTGTATGGGGGAAAATTCCTATCCAATCGATTTCTTTTCTAAAATACCAATACCCATGAAATTTAAATTCAATGATGGTGTCGAATATCGTCTGGAATGCAATCGTAAATACCCATATATGAATAATTTGATTAGTGGTCAGTCTTTTGTTTGTTTTAAATGCCATGATATTAAATATAATTATCGAGGTAAAAAGTCCGATCATTTATATACCTTCTTAAATAAAATCTTCCACCCCAACAGCCAAGATCACTATGAAAATTTCTTGATTATTCTTAATTTGCTAATACAAGAAATCCTTATTCAAGAATTGTTCGTAAATTTCTAAATGATGTTGCTTTTTAAAGACAGATTATTAGCTGATATTCGTCTACCCCTGATATCCTTCATCAATAGAAATAAAAGCCGATAGGGTTTGAGAATCTTTTATAGGTTCTCGAACCCCATCGGCTTTTATTTAACGATATTTCAGCAGCACCCAGTACTCAACGTGGTTTTTAAATGTTTACTGCTAAACAGTCATTTTCCAATTTGATATAGCCAACCAGTTTTCCTTTTCCTTATAATCGGGCATTATTTTCCCAACAAGGCGCCAAAAGGAGCGGTCGTGATTCAGATGGACCATATGGCACATTTCATGAACGACTACATAGTCGAGCACCTCACGCGGTGCCATTGCCAGCCTCCAATTAAATGTTAACTGCAGCCTTGAATCACAGGTTCCCCAGGTAGTATTACTATCCGTGATACGTATAGAACGTGGTTTTGTTTTAAAGTGGCTTTGATAGGAGGTGACACTCTTTTCTACTAAGGCTTTACACCGGTGATAATAGAAGCGTTTTAGAGCTTGTTTTATTTTCTCATCCTCAAGCTGCTTCACATATATTTGTAACTCATCTCCCTCAAACACCACATAGTCCTGCTGAATATTTTTGTCTTGAAAGATCTGTATGGGATAGGTGTTTCCTAAATAAAGAAAGCTCTCACCATGCTCATAGACCTTTTTCTGCGGCCCATGCAGCCTATCCTTCATTTCTTTTAATTTTTGCTGAATAAGATCCCATTTTCCTTCTAATAACTGAAGCACTTTTTTATCAGGTGTCTCCTTCGGAGCATGGACTTCAACATTTCCATAGCTATCTATCGTTATTCCTATGGAGGTTCGGTTTTTGTACTTTATATCAAAACGTATTGTCTTACCTGAGTAAGTATGTATCATGTCATCACCTGTAGATCCTTTAATGCGTTATCCCCTGTATTTAATAGCTAGTCCTTTTAAGAAGTTCCTGGCGAATTTATCTCCGCACTCTTTATAATTCTTATGCCCTTCTTTTCTTAATAAAGCACCGAGTTCTCCTTTTGTTACCGTGATTCCCGCATTTTCGAATATATCCAGCATATCCTCAGTAGTTAATGCCAGTGCTATTTTTACTTTCTTTAACAGGAGATTATTAACGTTTGCGCTTTTCTTTAAAGCAGGTTCCTGTGTATCAGACTGTCCTGGTTTGGGCTCTTGTTTTCCTCTTTTAAAAATAATAAAGCCATTTAAAAATGAATCGAACATACTGTTATTACATTTTATTTGAAAGTCATTTTCATCATCATCATCATCTGATTTTGTTAGAATCTTTATCACTTCCGGCACTGTTACTTCCACGCCGCCAAGTTTAAATATCTCTGCCATTTCTTTATTTTTTAATTCTAGAGCATATCTCAATCGAATTAATATATCGTTATTATCCATCAATAAACCTCCTATTTTTAAAACTAGTGCCTATCCCCTAATGCAACAGGCACTACCTTAGTTCAATTTTTGCAACTGCCTCGACATGTGTAGTCTGGGGGAACATATCCACCGGCTGCACTTCCACCGTTTTGTATCCTCCATCCTCTAAAATCCTTAAATCCCGTGCCAGGGTAGCAGGATTACAGGATACATAGACAACCTTCTTCGGCTTCATTTCAATGATGGTTTGCAGTAAAGCTTCGTCACATCCCTTTCGCGGCGGGTCTACTACAAGTACATCCGCAGCATTTCCTTCTTTGTACCACTTTGGTATGACAACCTCTGCTTCCCCAACAGCAAACTCGGCATTGGTAAATTCGTTAAGCTCCGCATTCCGTTTTGCATCTTCAATTGCTTCAGGTACGATTTCCACACCGAATACCTTCTTCGCTTTTTGCGCTAAAAACAACGAAATTGTACCGATACCGCAATAAGCATCAATTACGTTTTCATTTCCACTTAGGTTCGCATACTCCAGTGCTTTATCATATAACACCTTTGTCTGAACAGGATTCACCTGGTAAAAGGATAAAGCGGAGATGGCAAATTTCACATCCCCAATATAGTCATAAATGACTCCATTTCCCCAGAGAACGGTTGTTTTTTCGCCTAAAATAACATTTGTGCGCTTTGAATTTATATTATGAACAATCGACTTTACCTTAGGGAGTCGCGTGCGGATTGCTTCGACCAGTTTATTTTTCTGAGGGAGATCCGCTGTTCTCGTAATAATCACAACCATGAGTTCTCCCGTTTGCTTTCCAAAACGCGCCATAATATGGCGGAGAACCCCTTCATGGTTTTCTTCCTGGTAGGCAGGAACACCGAGATCACTGCATATTTCCTTCACTGCCTGCACTGCTTCATTGATTTCCGGCAGCTGAATAAGGCTCTCATTGGTATCCACTATTTCGTGACTTCTTGGTTTAAAAAAACCTGCGATTAATTTCCCGTCTTTCTCCCCAACAGGGACTTGAGCTTTGTTTCGGTAATGCCATGGTTCCGCCATGCCTAAAATCGGATGAACCTTCACATTCTCCAATTTGCCGATACGGGTCAGCACTTGCCGAACTTGATTTTCCTTATATTTCAGCTGGCCTTCATAGCTGATATGCTCCAATTGGCAGCCGCCATACATATGAAAGTCACTGCCGGCAATATCAACCCGATAAGGGCTTCTATCATAAAGCTCAATCAAACGGCCAATTCCGTAACCCTTTCCAGTCTTAATGACTTTTACCTTCGCCTTTTCCCCCGGTAAGCCACCCGGCACAAACAACGGGTATCCTTCAACCTTCGCTACACCTGCTCCGTCATGGGTTAAATCCTCGAAAACTACATCTATATATTCATTTTTTTGTACCGGTATTGTTTTGTTCATCGATTTCTTCCTTTGCGCTATTTTGACTAGCAAAATTGTAACATATAATGAGGTCAACAATGAAATGAACGGTGATGAAATTCTTCCGGAAAAGCTATTCCGCCGGGTTTGGCAGGAATCTGCAGACTTAAACATTTATTTCGCGCAAATCCTTATTAATTCCGCGAACTTTCCCAATAATTCCGCAAGTTTCACACAAAATCCCGCAAACACCTATTTTCAAGTAGGTCAAACTTCAAAAACTGATTTTCCCCCTAAAAATAAGAGACGCCCTATCCCTAGGACGCCCCATCAATCTATTCTCTCATTTCAACCACTTTTTCTTTAACCTCTTCGATATTTTCCATTTTGTTATCCCAGCATTTTTGGCTAAGGTCGACCGGATAATCTTCGGGATTCATGATCCGCTTGTACTCATCCCAAAGTGCGTCGAGGTTTTGCTTTAAATAATCACGAGATTCTTCAAGGCTCGGAATTTCATAAACAAGCTCACCATTGGTAAAAATATCTTCATGAAGCTCTTTCGCTGTAAAATTAGTAACCACCTTATTAATGTAAGTATGGGTTGGATGGAACATTCTTAGTTTCTTCTCAGGAAACTTTTCGTCCTCCATCGCAATATAATCCCCTTCGGCATGGTGGTTTGTATTATTGATAATTCGGTAAATTTTCTTTAGTCCCGGAGTCGTTACTTTTTCCGGATTGGAGGAAATCTTAATGGTATCTTCCATAGTCCCATTTTCATTTTCAATGGCAACAATTTTATAAACCGCCCCCAATGCAGCTTGGTCGTAAGCGGTAATCAGCTTCGTACCAATTCCCCAGCTATCGATTTTTGCCCCTTGGGTTTTCAAGTTCATAATCGTATATTCATCCAAATCGCTTGATGCGACGATCTTTGCATCTTTAAAACCAGCTTCATCAAGCATTTTGCGTGCTTCTTTTGAAAGATAGGCAAGGTCACCGCTATCAAGACGGATACCGATAAAATTAATTTTATCACCTAATTCTTTTGCAACCTTGATGGCATTTGGCACGCCAAGGCGCAATGTGTCATACGTATCTACTAAAAACACACAGTCCTTATGTGTTTCTGCATACTTATGGAAAGCTGTATATTCGTCCTTATAAGCTTGTACCATTGAATGGGCATGAGTACCTGAAACCGGTATTTGGAACATTTTTCCCGCCCTAACATTACTCGTAGCTTCAAAGCCGGCAAGGTAAGCTGCCCGTGTTCCCCAGATAGCTGCGTCCATTTCCTGCGCACGTCTTGTCCCAAATTCCATTGCCACTTCATTACCGACAACCTGCTTGATTCGAGAGGCTTTCGTCGCAATCAATGTTTGGTAATTCACAATGTTAAGCAAAGCTGTTTCGATTAATTGGGCTTCCGCGAGCGGAGCATCAACACGTATGATTGGCTCATTGCCAAAAACCAGCTCGCCCTCTTTCATGGAACGAATCGTTCCCGTAAAACGCATATTTTTGAGATATTCTAAAAAATCATCCTTGTAGCCTACTTCATTTTTCAAATATTCCAGGTCTTCTTCGCTAAAACGAAAGCCTTGAATAAACTGAATCACCTTTTCCAAGCCAGCGAAAACAGCATAGCCGTTCCCAAACGGAAGCTTTCGGAAAAACAGTTCGAAAACCGCACGTTTATTATGTATTCCATCTCTCCAGTACGTCTCTGCCATATTAATCTGGTATAGATCCGTATGCAGTGTAAAACTATCATCCTGATAAATGTGTTTCATAATAGACCCCCGAATACTATTGCAGCTTTTTCAACATTATTACCCATTCTACCATTTTAAAAACTATTTAACCATAGCCCCAAATGATTGTTCAAAATGTCACAAGGCCACTTATAATCTTTTTGGTTTAAAAAGCAACTGAACAACAATCTTAAAGCCTTTTTTGTAAGCAGCTATACCTCTAACTATCCTGTTTATATAATTGTCCTTATTTAAATTTCTAGACAGGCTACGTTTTTTCCTTTAAAAAAGTCCGCCCCATTTGGAACGAACTTTTCGTTAACTATATCTCATTCCCGGCACCCAATCAGTTGGCCGGTCAAGCGGGCGAATATCATCAATTGGTACGAATACCTCTAAATGGCGGTACAGGTTTTCAAACTCAGATGGAAGCAATCCGCCAAATTCACCATCCAAATTAAGCTGCACTGTTTCTCGGGAGTGCACCTTAATACGATTTGCCTGGGTGTAAATAACATTCGGATCATTTACATGCTCTCCTCGAACGGCTAAAGTGGCAATTCGGATAAACTCAGCAAGATTAATTTTTTTCAAAATTAGCAATGAAAATAATCCATCATTAATCGAAGCATCCGGAGCAAGCTTTTCAAATCCGCCAATTGAATTAGTTAATCCTACAAGAAACAGCATTGCTTCGCCTTCAAAAAGCTTCCCGTCATATTCAATCGTCACTTCTGATGGTTTAATAGAAGGAAGCATTTCCATTCCTTTTAAATAGTACGCCAGTTGGCCAAGCATTGTTTTTAATTTGCTTGGTACTTCATATGTAAGTTCTGTAATTCTGCCTCCGCCGGCAATATTAATAAAGTATTTATCATTTATTTTTCCGATATCAACGGGAATCATATCCCCTTTTGTTATAATATCAACAGCGGTTCCAATATCCCTGGGAATTTGCAGTGCACGGGCAAAATCATTCGTTGTACCAGCAGGGATGATTCCCAATTTGGGCCGATACTCCTGTTCTGCCAGACCGTTAACCACTTCATGAATCGTTCCGTCCCCGCCTGCTGCAATGACAACATCATACTGACGCTCAACTGCAATCTTTGCTGCCTGAATCGCATCTCCTGCTCCGGTTGTGGCGTGACACGATGCCTCATATCCGGCCCTCTCCAACTTTTCAAGAATCTCGGGTAAATTGCGCTTAAGAATTTCCCGTCCTGATGTAGGATTGTATATTAGTCTTGCTCTCTTCATCATTTCATCATCCTATTATTTGAAATCAACTATTGGTTTTGCTGTTTCTATATTCTACCAATGAATATCATACCTTACAAACATTCTGCTAAGCCATAAATACTATTCTTTCCTTTAACTTCCGTCTATTATCATAACAATTTTTTATTTTTTTGCCAAAAAAACGAGCCAAATTTTTTTACCCCCCAAAAAAACGCGCGATACGGCTCGCACGTTATTCTTTAATGGTTAACCCCAATAGCTTTGCAAATCCTATTGCCTGTTCCGAGGAAACTGTACATCCTGCCAAGCTATCAATAGATGCATTAAGACTGCTAAATGTGCAGCTGCTGAGATCAATTCCCTTTAATGAGGTCCCAGTAAAATTCACCTCATTTATATCACAATTTTTAAAATCCACTTTATCAAGCTTAGCTTCATAATAATCAACATTTCGGAGGGAGCAAGAATCAAAACTAACTTGCTTCAAATCAGCATACCCAAATGCGCCTAAATTCATGTTACACTGCTCAAACAATACATTACGAACGGTAGCATCTGCAAGATTCAATCCTAATAGTTTTGATTCTTTAAACACAGCGCGATGGATAATCGCATCATTTAAGTTTGCATTTGACAGGTCGCACCGTTCAAAGAGACAATCCGTTAATTGAAGATATCTAAAAGAAACATCGATAAAGGTAACATTTTTAAATATTACCTCCTCAAAGCGAAGCTTTTCAATATCCTCACCAATTATAGTACAATCACTTATGATCGAAGCATAAATATAATCTTCTTCCCTATCGTTAAAATTCATCGGAGTTAAACCTTGGGGAATATTAGGCTGTTGTATTTTCAAACTTTTAGTCAAAATGATCATCCTCTACATTAGAAAACTTTATAAAATGTGAAAGAGGACACTTTCTGCCCTCTTTCACCATTCATTATAACCAGTTCAGCATTGTTATTCTACTAATCTCAAAATACAAACATTGCAGTCATGCGGTATCAAATATGGTTCTTGCTCGGGTAATGCTCGAAATAGTTCCTCAAGAGCCTTTTTCTGAACCTCTTCACTTAGACCGGATAGCCACGAAATTGATTTAACTCGTTCTACCCATTCCTGTTTTGTAAAACTGACCGAATAATTTAGCCTGTAAAAATCTCTTAATTCAAATCCGTTCTGTTTCCACTGTTCAAACCATTCAACAGGGAACCCGTTGATACAATGCTTATACTCTGCCATTGAACCAGCCGGTTTCAAACCGCCTTCTACATATTTCGGTAAAACCTCAAAAGTCTTTTCAACGGCCGCAGAACCAGTTAGGAAACCTGAGTCAATGACGATTAACGTCCCTTTTGCTTTCAAAATTCTTTTCACTTCTTGAATGGCTTTCTCGCGATCGAACCGGTGCCATGCCCTCATGACCGTTACAAAATCATATTCTGAATCCGGCAAACCTGTATCCTCAGCACTTCCCTGCAAAAATGGGATTGTGAAATTTTTCCTTCGGTTTAGGTCTTTTGCTTGTTCCATTAATTCTGATGAAGGTTCAACACCGACAACATCCGCTTTTCTCAAGGCTAGTTTCCTTGTTAACGCACCTGCCCCGGCACCGATATCAACGACCTTTTTTCCGGCAAAATTTATATTTCGAATAAACAGACCATCCATTAAATTTACTGGTATATCATCTCTTGACTTCGCATAGCTATAAGCAACTTGACCAAAATCAATTGGTTTCATGTTTATGCTCCTTTAATTATCCAAAAATTGAGATTTCAACAAAATAATACCACTTATATATTGTAAAATGCTATTAATAAGCTAGTATATTTAACAAAGGAATGGTTATTATGTTTTGGTTGTTACTTATCGCTTCCTACTTGATTGGAAGCATTCCTACTGCCCTAATTGTGGGCAAGCTGGTCTACGGAGTCGATATTCGCGACCATGGCAGTAAAAATCCAGGGGCAACCAATACCTTAGTGGTTCTTGGAAAAAAAGCAGCATTGTTTGTTCTGCTTGTAGACGTTGGAAAAGGAATTGCTGCTACCTATCTGCCTATCTGCTTCAACCTTGACTTCGAACCAGTATACTTTGGGTTTACCGCAGTTTTAGGTCATTGCTTTCCAATCTTTGCAGGATTTAGAGGAGGAAAAGCAATCGCCACAACGGCCGGCGCTTTAATAATTGCCAATTTCCCCTTGTTCCTCATCACGTTTATTACCTTCTTTTTGGTGATTTTTTTAACAAAGTATGTGTTTTTAGGCTCTCTTTCTGTCGGCCTTAGCATTTTTACCTATTCCTTTCTTTCACCGAAGCTGGAATCAGAACTGATCTTTTTCTTCTTTTCATTATTTTTAATTTTTCTCCACCGTTCCAACATCCGCAACTTCATCCTTGGAATTGAACCAAAAATCAACGATAAAAATTTAAACAAGAACCGCATCCCTCCAAAAAGCGGCTTTAAAATGTAAAAAAAACCCTGGGAGCAATAGCTGTCAGGGTTTCCCATTTATTTTAAAAGAGTGGCGATAAGGCTTTTGGCAACAATTTTCCAAATGGACCCATCTTTCTGGTAAGAAGCCACTAGATGCGTATACATTTCCATTTGCTTCTCCTGAAAATCTGCAGCATCTTTATCAGGCAAGGCAGCTCGTCTCTTTTCCACAAGCGCCTGCAGTTCAGGTGCCCTCGGCCCCCATACTCCAATTTCATTTCCTTCTTGATCGATAAAAATAAAAATAGGAATCGCTCTTGACGTACCGTTCGTTAAATATTGGTCCATTAACTCAAGATTTTGGTCACGTAACACGAAACGAACATCAATTCCGGCTGCTTCTGCAACCCGTAGCAAAATCGGGTTGTTAAGCAAGGCATCCCCGCACCAATCCTCTGTTAATACAATTGCCCGCAATTCTTTTGGTCTTAAAGACTCCAATCTGTTACTGTCCTCATCCTTTAATGTAAACCCTTCAAATATGGTAAGCATCTCTTCTTTATTTTTCGTCATCGAGTTTATGTACTCTTCTGCTGTTAGTCCTTTTTGAAACCATTCATTTAATCCCATCTTCAAACACTCCTTCCATTTTCTTCTTATGATAATCGTTTCAAAGATAACTAACAAATGTAACAGCCTACCAAGGCCTGTTAATGTTATTTCGTCATCACTTTTTATTATTTTAAAAAACTAATAAATATACACTAGAAATAGTATTAATTAGTTGATAGAATATTTTATATATAGAAAATATTATTTTGAATTTTTTCAAGAAATAACAAAGGGGGAACATGCATGTCTAATGAAACATTACAGATGATTTCGATTGGGATTTACTTAGCTGCTATGCTTTTCATCGGTTGGTATTCTTATCGAAAAACTAGCAATCTCACGGACTACATGCTTGGCGGCAGATCTCTAGGTCCTGCAGTAACTGCTTTGAGTGCCGGTGCTGCTGACATGAGCGGCTGGCTTTTGATGGGATTGCCCGGCGGGATTTATGTAACCGGTTTGGCAGATGCTTGGATTGCCATTGGTTTAACGATTGGCGCCTATCTCAACTGGTTGCTGGTTGCACCGCGATTACGTTCCTATACTCAAGTGGCAAATGATTCTATTACAATTCCAAGCTATCTTGAAAACCGTTTTAAGGACAAAACAAAACTACTCCGTATTGTTTCCGGTATTGTTATTCTTTTATTTTTTACTTTCTATGTTTCTTCGGGGATGGTTTCAGGAGCAGTATTTTTTGAAAGTTCTTTCGGAACCAGCTACCATACCGGCCTTTATATTGTCGGCGGCGTTGTTGTTGCCTACACCTTGTTTGGCGGCTTTTTAGCTGTAAGTTATACAGACTTTATTCAAGGGTTAATGATGCTTCTTGCCTTATTTTTTGTTCCGGCTATCGGTATTTTCATTACAGGAGGACCAACTCATACGTTTGATACCATTCGTGCGATTGATCCCTCAAGACTCGACTTATTTAAAGGAACAACCTTTATTGGAATTATCTCCGCAATGGCATGGGGGCTGGGATACTTCGGACAGCCGCACATCGTTGTACGCTTTATGGCCATAAAAACAATTAAAGAAACAAAAAGTGCCCGCCGTATTGGAATGAGCTGGATGATCATCTCTTTAATTGGCACCATCTTTACCGGTCTTATTGGTCTGGCATATTTCCATAATAATGCAGAGCACACACTAAAAAATCCTGAAGCAGTCTTTATTTCCTTAAGTCAGATCTTTTTCCATCCGTTATTTGCCGGATTTGCCCTGGCTGCTATCCTAGCAGCAATTATGAGTACAATTTCTTCCCAGTTAATCGTAACATCAAGTGCACTGGTAGAAGATTTATACAAAGTGGTCATGAACAAAAATGCCAATGATAAACAGCTTGTTTTCTTAGGAAGAATGGCCGTCCTACTCGTCGCTGTTGTAGCTTCAGCCCTTGCATTTAAGCAAAACAGCACTATCTTAAGCCTTGTTGCATACGCATGGGCAGGATTCGGAGCTTCCTTCGGTCCGGTTATTCTTTTAAGTCTATTCTGGAAGAAAATGAACAACTGGGGCGCCCTTTTTGGTATGATCGTTGGAGCGGTTACCGTTATCGTTTGGAAAAATGTTGGTCTTGGTGACACACTTTATGAAATCGTTCCTGGTTTCGTCCTTAACTTTATCGTCTCTGTTATTGTGAGCTTAGTTACTTACAAAAAGAACGCAGAAATCGAAAACGAATTTGACGAAAGCGTCCGGTTACTAAATAATGCCTCATAAGAAAAAAAACGCTCGGATTGTCCGAGCGTTTTTCCATTAAATTCAATTAAGCGTTCATCGCCTCAACCATTGCAGCAAGCTTCGTTACTGTTTTCCAATTTCGGACTGTTGCTTGGACACCTAACTTTGGCAGTTGGGTCGCCAGCTTGGAATCAAGGATGCTTTGACCAAAATATAGATACACATCCTTACCTTCGATTTTATATTCATCCCTATTACTTTCAACAGTGCTCAAATATTCGATTCCTTCTTCTGAAGGTACCCCTGATAAAAATGCTACGTTCACACTCTCTCCTTGAGGTAATGATTCTGTAGGGAAAGGGCAGCTTTTAAAAATCCGTTCAAATTCCTGCGCCGTTCTTAAAATAACAGGTACAGGGAAACCAAAATTCTTATTAATTTCTTCCTCCATCCGCTGACGCAGCTGATCAGTTTCTGCTTCCGATTCAAACAAAACATTCCCACTTTGGATATATGTTTTCACATTACGTAAACCGATTGTTTCAAGGAGCTGCTTTAAATCTGCCATTTTAATCCTTTTATGTCCTCCGACATTAATGCCGCGTAAAAGAGCAATGTAAATAGTCATCCCGGGACCTCGCTTTTTATTTATCTTCTTTAAATCTTACCATTTTGAAGATAAACTAAACGATTTTTTGATTATTATTTTAAAAATCTATGTCTTTACTTTTTTAGCAAATTATATTTAACCGCCTCTTACCGTATTACCTTTTAATCATTTACAAAAAAGATTAATAAATCTCTTTAATACTAGATAGACTAATGGAGAAGGTCTGTTGTTGTTCATCCTTTAAAGAAAGAATTTGTTCAGTAAGATTAAGATTACTAACGCAGCCCTTACATGTTTGTAACAAACCTTTTTTGTAATAAATAATTGTAATTAACCGATTTTTTCTTAATGCTTTGAGAATCATCAGTTTATATCCTTTCTTTAATCGCTATAACTAAATAAAGTGGCAGTGGTATAACCCCCATCCTTTATAACATCATCATAATATTTAATAAACCGCTTTCACAGTTTATGTAAATTTAATAATTATTTTTGTAATTAAAAAAAGCAAGCAGTGTGCTAAACTGCTTACAAAAAATTTTTGATAAGATGTTCTTTATATTTATTAAATTCATGATTGTAAACAGGTCTTCCAACCGTCCCATAAATCACCTTCACTTCAAGGATCCCAATATCTTTTAAAAAATTTAAATACTTTCGGGTGGATACTCTTGAAATTCCGACTTCTTTTACAACCTCTTCTGTTGAAAACGGGGCTTCCTTCATTTCCTGAATGACTTCCCAGATTTTTTTTAATGTATCTTTTGTTAATCCCTTTGGAAGCTCCTCTAGAATTGTTTTTTCTTCTCTTCGTAAAATTTGACTGTCAAGCTCTTCCTGATTAATCACTTGTTGTTTTTGAATAAACCTTGTTTTCTCTTGGTAAGCAGCTAACGCCGTGTTAAACCGTTCAAATTCAAATGGCTTAATTAAATAATCAACCGCTCCGTATCTTAATGCTTTTTTTATCCTATCCATGTCTGATGCTGCTGAAATAATAATAACGTCCGTTTCTTTCTCATTTGTCCGCAGGTAGGTTAACAACTCAAGTCCATGTTTCCCCGGCATAAAAATATCCAATAGTATGAGATCGATTTCCTGCTGTTCAATGATCTTAATGGCTTCATCTACTGTACGGGCCATCGCAATCAGCTGAAATCCATTCACCTTTGCAAGATAGCTTTTATTAAATCCCGCTACCATTGGATCATCCTCCACTATCATTACTCGGATCATCGCTCTCCTCCTCCGCTTTATATGGTAAATACACAGCAAACAAAGTTCCCTTCCCGGACTTAGATGAAATAATTAATTCTCCTTCCAATTTTTCAATCGCTTGCGAAATTAAATATAACCCTAAACCTCTATTTTCCCCTTTTGTTGAAAACCCTTTTTGAAAAACTTTATTTTGCTGATCTTCACTCATCCCGGTTCCTGTATCTTTTACCTCAATTGTCAGAATTTCATCTCCATACTCGAATTTTACGTCAATTTTCTTGACAGAACAATTGGTTACAGCCTCGACTGCGTTATCAATCAAATTACCAACAATCGTGATTAACTCATGGGTGATATCGGAATCTTCAGGCTGTGGCAACGGATGGTCACAGGATACATATAACTCTACTCCGGATTCCCTTGCATAACTTAGTTTCCCAATAAGAAAACCCGCTAACACCGGGTCCTGTATTTTTTTTGTAACGAAACCAATTTCGTTTTTTCGATGGTTTACCGTATCATTAATAAACTCTACTAATTTTTCATAATACCCCATATGCGCCATTCCCAGAATGACATGAAGCTTATTCATAAACTCATGCGCCTGTGCACGAAGCGTGTCTGCGTAAATACGTACTCCTGTCAGTTGTTCCGCCAGTAACTGGATTTCTGTTTTATCGCGAAATGTAGCAATGGCTCCCACTGTTTTATTGCCTACTATTACAGGAACCCGATTTACTAAAATGGTAATCCCATTTAAATTCTGTTCTTCATCCAATTCTGCTTTGCCTGTTTTTAAAACTTTGCTTAAGCGAGTTGTAGGCATATACTCCCCTATATGTAACCCAATAGGCTTTTCACTTAATCCTGCCTTTTGAAACAACCTTAAGGCAGCTCGATTGACAAGGGTAATCCTAGACTCCCGGTCAACTGCAACTATGCCCTCACGCACCGATTGCAGCATGGCGCTTCGCTCCTCAAAAAGACTGGCAATGGCAACAGGTTCCAACCCATGTAAGATTTTTTTAATATACCTGGCTAAAACAATTGCTCCAAGAACACCGATTAAAATGCCAATTAATGTACCTATATAAATACCCATTCTGCTCTTATTGACAGCCTTTTCTACATTATCCAGAGATATCCCGACTGCGACTGCCCCTATCTGTTTTCCTTCCGGATCTTTAATGGGTGTAAACGAACGTAATGAAGTTCCCAAGGTCCCTTTTGAGTAGGATACATGTTCTTTTCCTTTTAGAACAGGACCTTCATCTCCGCCAATAAAATGCTTCCCTACTTTATTAATATCCGGATGGGATTTGCGTATCCCCTTCATATCCATTACAACAACAAAATTAACATTTGTAACCTCTCTAATTTCATTTGCAAACGGCTGGATTTCCTTATCACTCCGTTTACCGCTCATGGCTTCAATGACAAGAGGACTACGAGCCACCATTCTAGCAACATTTTTCGCTTTTTCTGCCTGAGTATCCTCGACACTTACTGCTACCCTTTTACTGATAAGTAAATCTGTTATGAGAAGTGAAACAGCTACAACAAGACAAACAAAAATAATAATGATTGACTGTAAACTCCATCTTCCTTTTTTCATTTTCTCCTCCGTATTATAAGAAAGACCAGGGTTGGAGAAAATCATCTCCAAAGCTCTTCCGGTTAAATATGAAAAGACTGCGAAGCTTTAAAAAAGAAGCGCTTTGCAGTCTTAGTGTCCCTTATTTCTATTGGATTTATTTAGGTGCCTGATTTACACATGAACAGGCTTTTTTTCTTCTACTGATGTTATTAGACGTACTTTGATTTCATCTGTATTGATATATTTTCGTGCAACACCTGTTTTCATCGCAGCGTTAGCCACTGCTACTGCTACGTGAGCTGCAACTCTAGGGTCAAATGGATCGGGAATAACATAATTAGTATGAAGCTCGTTATCAGAAATTAAACCGGCAATAGCATAAACAGCAGCAAGCTTCATTTCCTCATTGATTTCTTTCGCATGAACATCCAGAGCACCACGAAAAATACCAGGGAATGCAAGTACGTTATTGACCTGATTCGGAAAATCTGAACGCCCTGTACCTACTACTAGTGCTCCTGCTTTGATTGCCTCTTCCGGCATAATCTCCGGTACCGGATTGGCCATGGCAAAGATAATCGGATCAGGATTCATCGAACGAACCATTTCTTCTGTAACGGCACCTGCAGCAGAAACCCCAACAAACACATCCGCTCCTGCAAGAGCATCTGCTAAAGTTCCCTTTTTATGTTCTTTATTTGTAATTCGAGCCATTTCCTCTTTAAATCTATTCATTCCAACAGGACGGTCTTCATAAATGATTCCTTTTGTATCACATAAAATGACATCATTTACTCCCATTTTAAGCAAGAGTTTGACAATCGCCACGCCTGCAGCACCGGCACCGTTTGCCACGACGCGAATATCTTCAATTTTTTTATTCGCCAGTTTAAGAGCGTTGATTAACCCCGCTGCAGTTACAATAGCTGTACCGTGTTGATCATCATGGAAAATCGGGATATCACAAGCTTTTCGTAAACGATCTTCGATTTCAAAGCATTGAGGAGCTGCGATATCTTCTAAATTCACTCCTCCAAAGGTCGGTTCTAATAACTTTACAACCTCCACGATTTTATCCGGGTCAGTTGTATCTAAACAAATCGGGAATGCATCTACATCTGCGAAGGATTTGAATAACACTGCTTTTCCTTCCATAACCGGCATGGCAGCACTCGGGCCGATATTTCCAAGCCCAAGTACAGCCGTTCCGTTTGAAACAACGGCAACGAGATTCCCCTTCATGGTGTAATCATATACTTTACTTTCGTCCTCATGAATGTCCAAGCAAGGTTCAGCTACACCCGGAGAATACGCAAGGCTTAAATCCTTGCCATTATTTACTGGAACCTTAGAAAAGACACCTAACTTTCCTTGATATTTTTTATGCATCTTTAATGCTTCGTCCCGTAAAGTTGTCATTCAGTATCTCTCCTCTTTGTGTGGTTTTCTCATTTACCCCAGATACGTAAGCGTTTCCACTTGTTTCTAAGATTTTTAAAATTGCACTCTTGTCTTTTTTCTCATTTTACTTTCTTTGTAAGTTCTAATATAGATTTTGTAACTTTAATAACTATTTTTGTAATTAAAAAAAGTAATCATTTGTAGACTGTGCCATATTCACATGGCTGTTCGGACTAATATGAAAGTAGTCTCCTCTTTTTTTCCGATCAAATCAAGCGCACGATTGGCAATGACCTCATTCGCATTCATGTTACTCTCATTTCATTCTCCTCATATCTCTTATGCAACATTTGATTCTTTAACAGAATCCATATAGTGCTGCGCCTTGTCTCTATCAAATTCGCCCTCCCATTTCGCCACTGAGATGGCAGCCAATGAGTTTCCTAATACGTTCACTGCGGAGCGAATCATATCCAAAATACGGTCGATGCCGGCAATCAAAGCGATTCCCTCTAATGGCAATCCCATAGAACCCAGTGTCGCCAGCACAACAACGAACGATGCACCCGGGACGCCTGCCATGCCTTTTGAAGTCATCATAAGTACAAATAACAATGTAATTTGCTGCATCAACGACATGTGTACGTTATACATTTGCGCAACAAACAGCGAAGCAAGCGCCTGATAAATTGCTGATCCCGTCAAATTGAATGTATATCCTGTCGGAATGACGAAAGAAACAATTGCCTTCGGACATCCGAATTGCTCCATTTTTTTCATGATGTTCGGGAGCACTGCCTCAGAACTCGCAGTTGTAAAAGAAAGGATAAGTTCTTCCTTTAAAATCTTAATAAGCGTAAAAATATTTGTTCCTGTCATTTTCGCGTTTATACCTAAAATCACAATAGCGAAAAACATTACAGTTACATACACAGCCAATACAAGCTTTCCAAGCGGAAGTAATGTGCTCACTCCGAAATGGGCAACCGTCACCGCAATAAGAGCGAATACTCCAAAAGGAGCAGCCTTCATTACTTGATTTGTTACCCAAAACATTGCTTCTAATACACCTTCAAAGAAATGAAGCACCGGCTTTCCTTTGTCCCCGATTGCCGCGACCCCTAGGCCGAATAGAACACTGAAGAAAATAATAGGCAATAGATCCCCTTGCACCATTGATTCAAACACATTTTTTGGAACGATGTGAACGATTGTTTCCGCAAAGCCTTTGTTTTGTGTAGCGCTTGCTGTTTGTTCGTATGATGAGATATCTCCTTTTGCCAGATGGCTCATATCTACACCAGAACCTGGGTGGAACACGTTTGCAGCCAGCAATCCAATCCCCAGCGCAATCGTTGTAATGATTTCAAAATAAAGAATCGTCTTGCCGCCAAGCTTTCCTAACTTTTTTATATCACCTACACCCGCCACCGCCACTACAAGTGCGGCTATTACAATCGGCATAACAATCATTTTAATTAAATGAATGAAAATGTCACCGATTGGCGTGATGTAGGCAATTGCTGTTTTGTTCCCGTAAACAGCAGCTCCAACCACTATACCTAATATAAGTGCAATAAAAATTTGCGCAGCTAATCCAAATTTTTTCATGTGTATCCCCCTTGTTAAACGCTTTCAATTTATTTCAATTTATATTAATGAATACTTAACTAAGTTTATAAGCAAAATTACATAACCCTACAAAACCCTACAAATCGATCTGAAAAAATTTTAAGTGTTAGAACAAAAGGCGCAAGCGCCCGGTTAGCGCACGACAGGACTGGAGCGCTTCGACTGAGATAAAGGAAACACGGAGAGCGTTAGCGATTCGATGTTGACTTATCGTGGGGAGAAGAGCGAAGTCCACTAGCCGCTGGGCGCTCCTCGAAAAAGCTATCGCTTTTTCTTCGTGCGATGCTAATGCTGCCGAAGCTTTCCTTATGGAGCTGGATTCAGATAACTTTTTCAAGTTATCCACACCAAATTAATTTATAGTTTCCTAAACGACAAAAAAAGCCCGACCGTAGTGTCCGAGCCTTCTCGTTGAGAACCCTGCGAAGGAAATAAAACAACTGGAATTATGACAATACCAATAATCACTTAACACGTCTTATAATAGGTTCATCTGCCATTTTTCGACCTGTTTTCCTTTTAAAAAACACTAATCAAACGTTTGATTAAATATGCCTCGATCCCTTTATAATAAAGACATTTTTCTTTCCAACATGAAAAAACAATGTCGAATCACAGGTTTACTTTTGTGAAGTGCAAAAATGTAAATCGCGGATGAAATCTTTACCACTAATCACAAACAATTCTCCAAAGAAAATGCAGTAAAATACACTTAAAGAATGCCTCTAAGTTTTCTCCAAGCCCTTTTTTCTTTAAAAAGCTATTTTGGGATTGACTGTTGTTTTAAGAAATCACCCTAATCTTGACCGTTTTACTTTTAAACGGTTATAAAATAAAACAAGTTATATGATGTGACCGGGAGCTTTTGTTCTGACCGAATAAGCCTTGCATTCGGACTGCCACAGCCTATTTCCAATTTATCCTGTCCGAATAAGCTTAAAATTCGCTATGCAAATATCTGCAAAATTTTTAAATACTAGATCGATTACACACCTCTGAAGTAACCCCTTATCGAACCATCGGAGTTGTTTTTTTCCATTATGGCTCGAAACCCTCCTGACTCAAAAAAAGCTGATCTGCAGAAAAAACGTGGTTGAGTCTATCAAAAACAATCCGATAGGCTGAAGGTTCATACCATTCTTCCAAACCCAATTTCTCATACAATGATTTCATCCCTAACTTCCTGGTCCGTTTACCGCCGCTGCCGTCTCCCATATAATAATCATCCACACAGACACGGCTGACCAATAACCTTAGTTTTTCCGGAAAGGCCTCACTGCTAGGCAAAACCGGGGCAATCGTTGCCTGAGTCGGTACTCCTGCTTCTCTTAATAACTGAAGTGTCTTTAATCTCGCGTTAATCGACGGGGCATCCGGCGTAAATTGTTTTCTTATCTCTTCTAAGTCCGTTTCTACGGTTATGCTTACCCGAACTCTATTCTTTAAGAGAAGCAATAAGTCTATATCTCTACGGACGAGCGGACTCCTCGTCTGCACAAATAAAAAATCAGGCGGGTCTTCCACCATCACTTCGAGTAAAGATCTCGTCACCCTCTCTTTATACTCGATTGACTGATAAGGGTCTGTACTCGATGACATAAAAATAGTTACCTTCCCTTTGGCCTTAGCTTTCTGAAGTTCCTTACGCAATAAAGCGGCTGCTTCCAACTTGATATCAACCCATGTCCCCCATTCACCCTTTCGGAAAAGCGAAACCGGCATTTGACGGACATAGCAGTATGAACAGCCAAAAGAACAACCCGTATAGGGATTCAAAGAATGAGTGTAACCACAAAGATACCCCGTTCCTTTATTAAGCAGTGTCTTTGGATTTTTGTAGAAAAGCTCACTTTTCATCCTGAATCCCCGCTTTCAAATTACTTTGCATCATGAAATATGATCCCCAATGTATATCTCGTTCCTGACGTAACCTTGCTGACTCCATGTCTAAGTGTTGTTCGATAATATCCGCGTGTTCCCATTACTGGTCTATTATTCGTTGGAAAAATAAGTCCTGCACCTTGTTCCAACGTAATCACATGCCCCTTGCTTTGCGCCCTCGGCCGCTGCTCCACCAATAAAAACTCTCCGCCTGTATAATCCGTCTCTTTTTGATTTAAGGCGAAAACCACCTGAAATGGAAAAAATACATCGCCATACAAATCCTGATGCAGACAGTTGTAGCCACCCACTTCATATTTTAAGATTAGGGGTGTTGAGCGGAGCTGGTTCTGTTGGTGACACTGTTCAAGAAATTCCGGAAATGTAGCAGGATAGGCGGCTTCTCGCCCCAGCTGTTCCTGCCAGCGGTTTGCCGTTTTAGCCAATTCCGGATAAAAGCCTTCACGAAGTTGTTGCAGCAAATCCGGCAGAGGGGCTTGGTAATATTTATACTCACCTTCACCAAACCGATAACGGGCCATATTAATCGTACTGCGGAAATAGCTTGCTTGCTCGTACGTATTCATGATTTCACAGCATTGGTCTTTGTCCAATAATACCGGAATCTTAGCGTATCCCTGCTCATCCAATGTCTGTTGCAATTTAGACCAATCTAAGGAAACAATACGTTCTTTCATACTCTCAGACATGCAACGCGCCACCTTCAACCGGCAAACCTTCCCGCTCCAACTTTAGTAGTTGGTTTTTCATTTCCAAACCGCCTCGATAGCCGGTAAGTTTACCGCTTTTTCCAATTACCCTGTGGCATGGAACGGTAATCAAGACAGGATTGGCACCAATCGCTGCCCCAACCGCACGTACCGCCGCCGGTTTTTGAATATGTTTCGCAATATCCGAATAGGACTTGGTCTGTCCATATGGTATTTTACAGAGTGCGTTCCATACTGCAAGTTGAAACGGCGTACCATTATAATCAATCGGTTTAGTAAAGCACTTTCTTTTTCCGAGTAAAAACTCGATAAGCTCTGCCACATACGGCTGTATTTTTTCATCATCACGAACAAGAGGGCTGCCGGGAAAATGTTTGTTAACCCAATTTGATAATTCCTCAAAAGGCTGATTTCCTACGAAACAAAGTCCTTTTAATGTTACAGCGAGATAAAGGTTCCATCCGTCATGTACCAACAAGGTCCAATATATCGTTGGTTTAGTCTTGGATCCCACTGTTTTTCACCTCCGAGGTTTTGTTACCGTTATTTAATTGACGAAATTCTGTAGGTGTATACCCCGTTTTCTTTTTGAACAAGGTAATAAAATAGGCAGTATTGGGCATTCCCACAGAAGAAGCAATATCAAGAATCGCATGATGAGAATCGATCAAGTACCCGATAGCCTTGTTAATTCTCGTTTGCTGAATATATTCAATGGGCGTTATCCCTTTAATTCTTTTAAAAGTGCGGTGCAAATGGTAAGGGCTGCCATGGCAGCTGTCAGAAAGGGTTTCCAGTGTCAGCCTTTCATTATAATTATTATCAATATACTTGGCAATCTGAGCTACCCAATCATAATCCGGAAGCCTCTCACCAGTTGGTTTGCAGCGTTTACATGGGCGAAAATTTGCTGACAAAGCTTGATGTGCATTTTGAAAAATGAGAACATTTTCTTTTTTAGGAGCTCTTGATTTACAAGATGGCCTGCAAAATATTCCCGTAGTCTTGACTGCATAAAAAAACTTATTGTTGTAATTTTCATCATTGTGAATGATTGCTTGCCATCTTTCATCTGTCATGCCGCTTTCTACATCGGCTTGATTTGCATCCATATTCTCCATTTCTATCACCTCTGCCACTATTATACCCCCGGTAAAGGCAGGATTTAACGTTTCACTAATGTAAGAGCAAGATAGTGAAATTATAATCGTACTGAATGTGATATAAATGAAACTATAAAATAGGGTTATACGGAGGATTATGATGCAAAAAGAAAACAATACTGAACTAAAAATAGTTGTTCCTAAAGAATTCAGCTTTGATGAAAACTTGAAATACTTGTCTAGAGCTCCGAATGAATGCTTATTTCATATTAAAGATCGGCGGCTATACAAAGCGTTACCGATAGAAGAAGAAACAATCCTTATTGAAATAAGTGCTGATCATGAAAACGTTATGACTATCCGTTTTATTGAGAAGACAACTCCATCATGTGAACGGATACATGCTGCTGTAGTTCGCTATGTAAGAGATTGGTTTGATTTAGATAGAGATCTCCTTCCGTTTTATGAAATGGCGAAAACCGATGTACTTTTAAATAATGCTGTCGATTCGTTCTATGGGTTACGCTTAATGGGGATTCCTGACCTTTTTGAAGCGCTATGCTGGGGGATTATTGGCCAGCAAATTAATCTGACTTTTGCCTATACATTGAAACGCCGTCTTGTGGAAAAATTCGGGAAACATATCGAGTATGATGGAGACGACTATTGGCTATTCCCATCACCATCTGATATTGCAGCATTAACACCGGAAGACCTGGTTGGATTACGTATGACTGTTAAAAAGTGTGAGTATCTTATTGATGTAGCCAAACTAATGGTTGAGGGAAAACTAACAAAAAAGCTATTGCTGGATGCCGGAAATGTAAAAAATGCAGAAAAAATGCTGGTCAAAATCCGCGGAATTGGTCCGTGGACAGCCAATTATGTTTTAATGCGTTGTCTAAGATATCTTTCCGCATTTCCGGTTGATGATGTTGGTCTTCACAATGCGATAAAACATCTGATGGGAACAGAAAATAAACCGGTGAAAGAAGAAATTATACAACTGGCTGCAAACTGGGCTGGCTGGGAATCCTATGCCACTTTTTATTTATGGAGATTTCTTTATTAAAAGTGTACGTTCTTCGGCAAATTTCAACCTAAGGTTCTACTAATCAAACGTTTGATTATATTTGGCTTTAACAGTAAAAATAAAGGATTTCTCTTTCCAAACATAAAAAAACAATGTCGATTATTTTCTTTTAAAAAACTAATCAAACGTTTGATTAAATATCCCTTTAACCCTTATACATAAAGACTTTTTACCTAAAAAATAAAAAAAAAGCGTCGATAATTAAACCCATTTAATTAATTAAACTGCAACTCTAAACGAAAAATGAATAATTATCTCTAACTATCAGCTCTTTCGACAGTATTTCCACTCTTTCGATTCTAATCAAACGTTTGATTAAACCTAACACAAACCCCTATACGAACAAGCTTTTTTCCCGGGAAATTGCAAAAAGAATGTCGTTTGTATTTTCGACAAAAAATTAGCTGACAGAAAAAATTCTGCCAGCCATGTCTTACCGTTTACTTAATTCTTGTTGCAACAATTGATTGACCAATTGTGGATTTGCTTGCCCCTTTGTGGCCTTCATAAGCTGTCCAACCAAGAAGCCGACAGCTTTATTTTTACCATTCTTGAAATCTTCAATTGATTGCGGATTGGCATCAAGAACCTCTGAAATAATTTTCAGAAGTGTTCCTTCATCGGAGATTTGCACAAGCCCCTTTTCCTTCACAATTTGCTCAGCATCGCCGCCATTTTCGATCAACTCTTTAAAAACTGTCTTCGCGATCTTTGATGAAATCGTTCCGTTTTCAATAAGTTTAATCATGCCGGCTAAACCGGCCGGGGTTAGAGCAATCTGATCGAGTTCCATTGATTCCGCATTCAAATATCCGGAAACATCGCCCATAATCCAGTTAGAAGCCAATTTGGCATCTGCGCCGGCATAAACTGTCTCTTCAAAGAAATCAGCCATTTCTTTTGTAACTGTAAGTACCTTTGCATCATAAACAGGTAACCCAAGCTCTTCCACATAACGCTTTTGACGCTGATCCGGCAGTTCAGGGATTTCGGCACGAATCATGGCTTTCCAATCCTCGTCGATGTATAAATCGAGTAAGTCCGGTTCCGGGAAGTAACGATAATCATCGGAACCTTCTTTTATACGCATAAGCAGGGTTGCCCCTGTAGCCTCATCAAATCGGCGTGTTTCCTGGTCGATTTTCCCACCGGAGGACACAACTTCCCTTTGACGCTTTTCTTCATATTCCAGTCCTTTACGGACAAAATTGAATGAGTTTAAATTCTTCAACTCGGTTTTCGTTCCAAACTCCTCTTGTCCAACAGGACGAATGGAAATATTGGCATCACAACGGAGTGAGCCTTCTTCCATTTTGCAATCGGATACGCCTGTATATTGTATAATTGATTTTAATTTTTCAAGATACGCATAGGCTTCATCCGGTGTACGAATATCCGGTTCGGAAACGATCTCTACAAGCGGCGTTCCCTGGCGATTGTAATCACATAAAGAATACCCTTTCTCGTGGTTCAGCTTTCCGGCATCCTCTTCAAGATGAATTCTTGTAATTCCAATCCGCTTTGTATAGCCGTTTACCTCAATTTCAATCCAGCCATGCTCCCCAATCGGCTTATCAAATTGCGATATTTGATAGGCCTTCGGATTATCCGGGTAAAAATAGTTCTTCCGGTCAAACTTAGTGTGAGTTGCAACTTCACAATTTAAAGCCATCGCCGCTTTCATCCCGAATTCTACAGCCTTCTTATTAATGACCGGCAGCACCCCCGGGTAACCCAGATCGATGACAGATGTATTTGTATTCGGTTCGGCTCCAAAATGGTTTGGGCTAGCAGAAAAGATTTTTGATTCTGTTTTTAACTCTACATGGACCTCAAGTCCAATCACTGTTTCAAATTCCAACGTCTACACCCCCTACAATCCCGGCTTCTGTTTATGAAAGTCTGTTGCTTGTTCAAATGCATGTGCTACCCGATAAACGGCTGCTTCATCAAAATGCTTCCCGATAATTTGTAATCCCAATGGTAAACCGCCATCAAATCCACACGGAATAGAGATTCCCGGCACACCGGCAAGATTCACAGGGATCGTTAAAATATCATTGGCGTACATCGTTAACGGGTCTTCAATATTTTCGCCAATTTTAAAGGCCGGAGTTGGCGTTGTCGGTCCAACGATCACATCATATTTTTCAAAAACATCCTCAAAATCCTTTTTAATCAAAGTCCGAACCTTTTGTGCTTTTTTATAATAAGCATCGTAATACCCAGAGCTTAATGCGAAGGTTCCAAGCATGATCCGGCGTTTTACTTCGTCACCGAACCCTTCTGCTCTTGTCTTTTTATATAAATCGATTAAGCTTTCAGCGTCCGGCGTCCGGTACCCATAGCGTACGCCATCAAAGCGCGCAAGGTTTGCTGATGCCTCTGATGATGAAAGCAAATAATAGGCTGCGAGTGCATACTTCGAGTGCGGCAGAGACACTTCTTCCCAAACAGCCCCAAGGCTCTCGAGCACCTTCAAAGCTTCCAGTACGGATTGACGAACTTTCTCATTAACACCTTCACCTAAGTACTCTTTCGGAACTGCGATTTTTAAACCTTTCACATCACCTGTTAAGGCACTCACGAAATTGGGAACGTCGACATTTGCCGATGTGGAATCCATTGGATCAAGTCCGGAAATAGCTTGTAATAGGTATGCATTATCTTCAACTGTTCTCGTAACAGGTCCGATTTGATCAAGTGATGATGCAAAAGCAACCAGACCGAAACGGGAAACACGTCCATAAGTAGGCTTCATTCCTACAACACCGCAAAAAGCGGCCGGCTGACGGATGGAACCGCCTGTATCCGAACCAAGGGAAAACAGGACTTCTCCCGCAGCGACCGATGCCGCAGAACCACCTGAAGATCCCCCCGGTACTCTTTCAAGATCCCATGGATTACGAGTCATTTTGAAACCTGAATTTTCATTAGATGAACCCATTGCAAACTCATCCATATTTAACTTACCAATCGTTACCGTTTCTGCCAGCTGTAGCTTTTGAACAACAGTTGCATCATAAATCGGGTTAAAATTCTCCAGAATTTTACTTGCGCAGGTTGTTCTTAACCCTTTTGTGACAATGTTATCCTTCACGCCAATCGGCATCCCAAACAGCAATCCCTTTTGAGAGTCAGTTGCCAGCTTCTCATCTAGCGATTTTGCCGTTTGACGGGCGTGGTCTTCATCTAATGTTAAAAACGCCTGAACCTTATCCTCAACCTTGCTAATTCGCTTATAGGATTCATCTACAAGGTCGGATACTTTTAGTTCTTTTTTATGTAAAAGCTCATGAAGGTCTGAAACTTTATAATCAAATAAACTCACCTTTTTAATCCTCCTTACTCCCCTAAAATCGATGGAACTTTAATTTGACCGTCCTGATGCTCCGGCGCATTTTTAAGTACTTCTTCACGCGGAAGCCCTTTTTGGGGAATGTCTTCCCGCATAACATTTTTCATATCAAGTACATGATAGGTAGGCTCCACATTTTCTGTATCCAATTCGTTTAGCTGTTCCGCAAAGGTAATAATCGCATCAAGCTGTTTGGTAAACTTGTCTGCTTCTGCTTCCGTTATCGCCAATCGTGCCAAATTAGCAACGTGTTTAACCTGTTCATTTGAAATTCGTGACATTTTCATGACCTCCAATCCCTTTAGTCTTTACTCATTTAATATTGATAATAACAGACTTTTCCGCTTTACCGCAATAATTCCTCAACCATTATAGGCAAGAGAACGTATTTTTAGATTGAATTTTCATTAATTATTTAAACAAACGTTTGATTAAAAGGAAGAAAGAAAAAACTACGGTGCGATTTACGCCGTAGTTTTTTCTTTTTTATTCTAAAACGTTTTATTTAATCCCTTTCATATAGGTTTGCATTTTTGGTGAAAGGGCAAATAAAATTACTGATAAAACGATTGATGCTACCCCGATAGTTCCAAAGTAAGCCATTTCGTTTTGAGGTGTGTAAAATTTAACAAGCTGCGCGTTAAGTGCCTGGGCAGCAGCATTTGATAAGAACCAAAGACTCATCATTTGTGCTGAGAAGGCCGAAGGTGCTAATTTCGTTGTCGCTGATAATCCAACCGGTGACAAGCACAATTCACCAATAACACAAATGAAGTAGCTTAGTACCAACCATAATGGGTTAACAAGAGCATGCTGGCCGCCAATCATTGCCGGTAAAAGAATCACGACGAATGACAATCCTGCGAACAATAAACCAAATGAAAATTTCTGCGTATAGGTCGGCTGTTTTTTGCCCATTTTTACCCAAATCCAACCGAGAATCGGGGCAAAAACAATAATAAACAACGGATTTAACGACTGGAACCAAGCCGGTGAAATATGCATTCCGGCAAAGTCTAATTGTGTCCGTTTATCGGCGAAGTTTGCTAAAATCGTTGAACCTTGTTCTTCAATCGACCAGAACATAACAGATGCGATAAAGAGCGGAATATATGCAATCAGACGAGAACGTTCTTCTTTGCTCGTTTTCGGGCTGCGATACATAAATAAGAAATAAAGGATTGGAATAACACAACCCAAGATACCAACTAGGTTAATAAATGATGAAATGGTTAAAGTGCCAGTAGAAACAGCAACAGCAATTAATACAACTAGAATAAGTGCACCAAGACCAATTTTAGTAAAAGTCTTTTTCTTTTCTGCCGCTGGCAGCGGATTGGCTACAAAAGTACCGGCAAGACCAAGATTCTTTTTCTTTGTCGTAATATAAACTACTAACGCCAGGAACATACCAATTGCAGCTAGACCAAAGCCTAAGTGGAAGTTATATTTCAGTCCGATTGTACCGACAACTAACGGTGCAACAAATGCACCAAGGTTAACGCCCATGTAAAAAATGCTGAAAGCAGCATCGCGGCGAGCGTCGTTAATTTCATACATTTCCCCTAAAACCGTAGAAATATTTGGTTTCAGGAATCCAGTACCGATTACAATCAGTACCATCGAAACAAAGAACATCATCATGCTACCGGGTATCGCTAAGGCAATATGACCGAACATAATCAAGATACCGCCGTAAAACACGCCCTTCGTTGCTCCAAATATTCTATCAGACAGCCAGCCGCCAATGATTCCTGACATATATACCAATGATCCATATACAGACGCAATCGCAAGAGCTGTTTGCTGATCAATTCCTAATCCGCCTTTTGAAACTGAATAATACATATAAAATACAAGGATTGCCTTCATACCATAATAGGAAAATCTCTCCCAGAATTCCGTGAAAAATAACGTAAATAAGCCTTTAGGATGACCAAAAAAGCCCTTTTGCGGAACGCTTTCCACAATTTTCTGTCTATTTAAGACTCTTTGGGAAGCGCTTTCAGTTGTTTTCTCCTTTTTTAAAGTAGACATAGTTTAACCTCCTTTTTCTATATCATAATAGTATTTTAATATTTTATAATTGTCAATTATCATTTTTTTCTAAATGCATTTCTTTGTTTTGAGCATTGTAATAACCAATAATTGCCAAAATAGAATAAATAATCTGATAAACAATAATATTTTTCTAATATAATTAACAGCAATAACCTTTAGTTAATTGGATTATTTTGAAAATAAGTAAATAAAAGCAGGAATCATTGTCCTAAAAGTATTATTAGCAGACACGGATGCTATCATGCCTTATAATAGTCGAAGGAGAAAGTGTAATAGAGGAGTAAACCAATGAAACGAAGACGGAAGAAGTTCAAAACCATTTTCGTGCTGCTGATGCTTTTTTGCGTTTTAGTCGCGATTCAAAATTATTTTCAACATAGATCCCCAAAAACAGTAAAAATCGATTCGTTTGCGGATGTTAAAAAGTATAGTCCATTAATTCATAATGAATTAGAAAAATATCATCTTGAAAATTACACGACCGTTCTTATTGCCCTAATGCAGCAGGAAAGTCACGGAAAAGGCGGGGATCCGATGCAGGCCTCCGAATCCGCAGGTTTAGCGCGAAATACCATTAAGGATCCCAAGCAGAGCATCCAAGTGGGGGTAAAGCATTTTCAGCGGGCACTAACTTACGGGAACCAGAAAAAGGTCGATTTCCCCACCATTATACAGGCATATAATATGGGCATCGGCTACATTGACTATGTCGCACAGCATGGTGGCAAACACAGTGAGGAATTAGCAAAAAAATTCTCCCTCCTACAAGTGCAAAAAAAGCCTAACATCTATACTTGCGGAGATAATAAAAATAATTTTCGCTACCCCTACTGCTACGGTGATTTTACCTATAGCACTAAAGTAAGTAAAAATGTTCAATTGCTTGCAGATACGGTTACAGTAACTAGTACCAAAAAAACAACCGGTGAATCCTTTTGAAGATTCATCGGTTGTTTTTTTAGGCTCTTTCCTAAAATTTTGGTGCTGAAAAGAAAGGCTGTTCGAAATTAATATTAACTCCTCATCCATATAACCCCCATCTTCCTTTAATCATAAAATTTCATATGCACCTTTTCCTGTTTATAATAGTTTAATCTGTCCTGCAATGTACCTGTATGAAATTCGAACTTATGACCATCAGGGTCTGTAAAGTAGATCGATTTTTTATCTTTTTCGTCTCTTAGACGACCGGAAAGAATGGTTACGTTCAAATCCTTAAGTTTCCCGTACATATTTAAAAATTCAGCTTCATCTATTGAAAAAGCTATATGTGTGTACGAATAGCAAATTTCATTTCCAGGAATATCTTTTTCTTCATTTAAAGCAAGCCACATCCCATTAAGATCAAAATAGGCCGTACTTCTACCCTTAACTAACAGCTTTGCACCAAATACATTTTGGTAAAATTCAATAGAGTTCTCTAAATTTGAAACGGAGAATAAAAAATGGTTTAAACCTTTAATTGACACCTAATCACCTTCCATTTTAAATTAGGGATACCTTATTCACTAAAAATACATTTTCGTCGTATTTCTCATCTAACAGGCTTACACTAAAAAAAGAAGCATTCAAGGAGGCTGAGCGAATGGCTGAACATCTTTTTTCATTAAAAGCAAACTGGCCCGGATTACGGAATGGCGTAGGCGAAATTGAAACCGGTCATTTAAAAACAAAAGTTTCAATCCCGCCGGAAATGAATGGACCTGGTGTCGGGACGAATCCCGATGAAATGCTCCTGGGGGCTGCAGCTACCTGTTATATCATCACACTGGCCGCGATGATGGAGCGAAGCCACTTAGAGAAGGAACAGTTAACGATGGAGTCTGAAGGAATTGTTGATGTAACGAATGGAGTTATTACTTATAAAAAAATTATTCATCGGCCATATATTGTCTTGAAAACGAATGCCATTGACAAAGACTACCAATTGGCGCAAAAGCTTGCCAAAAAAGCTGAAACCTCCTGTATGATCAGCCGCGCCGTTCAAGGAAATGTAGAGATTGAATTACAGGCGACGGTTGAAGTGGCAGCGGAAGGTTAACTAGTGAAAAAGGAGTAGAGCCTACTACTACTCCTCTTCCGGTATTTAAGTTAGCTTAAGTGTTTTCCCTGTTTCCACTAATGATTTTGTATTGCTCAAAATCATCCACCACGCAGCATCACTTGCCTCATAGTGTGGATCACCTTCCTGCCATTGATCATGAATCAGAGTCAGCTTAGTACAGGCACCAACAGGCTCCAGCAGATAGGAGATTCTCGACTCATATTCCTCCTTATCACCTTGTGTATACGACTTCCCGGCAAAGTGAGTAAATCGCAGGACTTGATTCGGTTCGTACTCCAATACATTTCCATAGACATGAACCGTTTCATCCCCATCAGCCCCCGGCCCTACATATTCCAAAGGGTCACCCACTTGAAATGTGGACTTTATTACGCTTCCATAAAATATTTGCTTCGTTCCCTCAGGTGAGATTAATGCCTTCCATACTTCCTCAGGTGTACCCGCAATATAAAATACATACTTTAAATCTGTCATGTGCACTATTTCCTCCTTTTTTTCTTTACTTACCTATACATCATAAACAAACTCCACTGACATATACGGTCAGTGGAGTTAGAAGTTTTGATAATGATTAACTAATTCCGAGGCGACTGCCGCCAATCTCTCCTTTAAAAAAATTGGTTCAAGGATGCTTAACGCTTTACCATAAGGAAGTAGAAAATATGGAACAAGGGTATTAATAGATTGCTCATCCAACTGAAAATGAGCTTGATTTTTTGAACGTTCGATAAGGGTATGTCCAAATAGCCAATGCCGGCAAAGATCATCGAGGGCGTGCGCATGTCCTTGAATATAGACAGAAATATGTTGTCCATCTTGTTTTTTTTCAGGCAACAGTCCCTTTAGAAAAAAAGAACGCGCAGAAAAGTCTGACGGCCGTTCAAATTCATGAACCGTTTTAGATAAGCCTATAATACGCTCCACTCGAAAACTGCGAATTTCAAGACGAAGATGACAATAAGCGACGACATACCAGCACCCTTTCCAATAAACCAGCCCATAAGGGTCAATGTTTCGTGATTGCGGCTTGAGCTCACTCCCTTTTTGGTACTCTATTAACAGGGTATAACCTTCTGCTACAGATATTTCAATTTCTTGGAGAATCGATTCTAAAGAAGTATTTACAGGTGGATGAATTACATCAAAGCCTATTAAATGTCGATTGATTTGATCTAATTGTTCCTTATTCGTATACAATTTCAGTTTAGAGACTGCACCATCCAAAACCTCGCTAAAAGGGTACCCTGCTTCTTTTGCAAATGCGGCCGCATGAATCAGTGCTTTTTGTTCGTCTAGGTCAAAAAACAGCGGTGCTTTCGAAAATTCATGAAGCAAACTGTATCCACCGTTATGGCCGGCATCCGAAATGATAGGAACTCCACTCGCACATAAGGCATCAATATAACGGTAAACCGTACGGATATTGATTTCTAATTCCTCTGCTAATTGTTTGGCAGTCATTCGTTTCCCCGTTTTGAGCAGCCATAAAATTGAGAGCATATTGACAGCTTTAGACATTGGTATCGTTATTCCTTTCTTTTATTGAACCAGCTCAATTAATATATATTAATTCATTAAATTACTGAGAAATCCCTTTTTGCTTATGGAAATAAACACCTTAGCTTACAAAAAGCGATCTTCATTAATGAAGAATCGCTCCTGTTAAATAAAAACTCATATTCCACTTATAGGTTAGTTGTTCTGCCCTATCCTTTCCGTTTAAATAATTTTGCAAAAAGACCTTTTTTCTTTTTGATTTCAGTTTTTTTTGGCTCTTTTTTACTAATATAAATTTCTTCTTTATCAATCGCATGGTCCATGGCTAAAACTAACCCGATTTCCGTGTTGTGCTCTTTTTTGGTCACAATCGTATGTTCAATTTTATATTTTGTTGCCAGTTTAACATACTTTGATAATTCGCCGTAATTCATGTTTCCATTTAAAAAAAGATGGGACTGCGGGAATTTCTTCATATAAAGTTCGACTTGAGGATATATTTCTGTTTCTCTTACCTGACTCTTCATAAGGGCGACAATGATTCGTTCACGTAAAGTCCCCAAAAATTTCCGCCGTTCTTCCGGTTTTGTTTCCGGCACTCCATAAATCCCTTGTTGTAAAATCTCGTCAACGGTAGGCTTTTTCAAACACATCAACTCCAATTACAAGGCTATTACTATGTATGACTTTACCTTAAAAAATGTTACCTATAAAAATCCTTCCCTCCAAAAGGAGAGAAGGATCCGCCGTTCTAGCATTATTTTTTAGAGGAGCCGGTAAATTGTTCTTCCTCCGTTGAACCTTTCAATGCCGTTGTTGAAGAGGTTCCACCCGAGATAATCATCGATACTTGGTCAAAGTATCCTGTCCCCACTTCACGTTGGTGGCGTGTTGCAGTGTAACCATATTGCTCACTGTCAAACTCCGCTTGCTGCAATTCGGAGTAGGCTGCCATGCCGCGCTCCTTGTAACCGCGGGCAAGAGTGAACATGCTGTGATTCAATGCGTGGAAGCCGGCAAGTGTAACGAATTGGAACTTGTAGCCCATTTTTCCAAGCTCTTGTTGGAATTTCGCAATCGTTTCTTGATCCAGTTTCTTTTTCCAGTTGAAGGAAGGTGAACAGTTATAAGCCAATAGTTTACCTGGGAATTTTTCATGAATAGCTTCGGCAAATTGTCTTGCTTCCTCAATATTCGGCTCGGAGGTTTCACACCAAACAAGGTCTGCGTATGGTGCATAAGCCAATCCACGGGCGATCGCTTGGTCAATCCCTGCTTTTGTTCGGTAAAATCCTTCAGCAGTCCTCTCACCGGTAATAAACGGCGCATCATTCATATCGATATCACTTGTGATCAAATCTGCTGCGTTTGCATCAGTTCGGGCAACCAGTACAGTTGGAACACCCATAACGTCCGTTGCCAGGCGGGCTGCTATCAAGTTGCGCACGGCAGTTTGTGTTGGCAGCAATACTTTACCGCCCAAATGGCCGCATTTTTTCTCAGAAGAAAGCTGATCCTCGAAGTGAACACCTGATGCTCCTGCTTCAATCATCCCCTTCATCAATTCGAAGCAGTTTAGCTGCCCACCAAAGCCAGCTTCCGCATCTGCCACAATTGGAGCAAACCAATCAATAGAATTGTTTCCTTCAGCATGATGAATTTGGTCGGCACGCTGAAGGGCCTGGTTAATTTTTTTCACAACGTTTGGTACACTGTTTGCAGGATACAGGCTTTGGTCAGGATACATATGTCCGGAAAGGTTTGCATCCGCAGCCACTTGCCAGCCGCTTAAGTAGATGGCTTTAAGACCTGCTTTTACTTGCTGAACTGCTTGGTTTCCTGTGAGAGCACCAAGAGCATTTACATAGTCTTCTTCATTTAATAGCTTCCAAAGTTTTTCAGACCCTTTTTTCGCTAACGTATGCTCGATATCAATCGATCCTCGGAGCTTGATTACATCCTCCGCAGTGTATGGTCTTGTTACACCATTCCATCGCTTATCCATTTCCCAGCTTTCCTGCAATTGATTTACTCTTGAATTTGTCATTTTATATTCCTCCTATTAATCTATTAAAATATTTTTTATAGAATCTCATATCCGGGCAGGGTTAAAAACTCAGTAAATTCATCATTTAATATGAGCTGATCAAACAGTTCGACAGCTTCTGTGAACCGTCCATCCTCGTACGCTTGCTCACCGATTTCCTGCTTAATTTTTTCTAATTCCTCAACCTTGTATCGCTCATACAATTCAACGGTTACTTTCCGACCATCCTGCAAAACGCCCTTCGGATGGCGAATCCATTGCCAAAGCTGGGCCCTTGAAATTTCAGCCGTTGCAGCATCCTCCATTAAGTTATGGATGGGTGCTGCCCCTCTTCCGGACAGCCATGAAGCCACATATTGAATACCAACATTGATATTGACCCGTACACCGTCTTCCGTTATGGTTCCACCGGGTACTTCAAGTAAGTCTTTAGCATTAACATCTATTTTCTGTTGTTTGGTTGTATAAATTTGGTTTGCTATCGGCATTTCGCGGTTGAATACTTCTAAGGCAACCGGTACCAGACCCGGATGGGCGACCCATGTCCCATCATGTCCATCCCGTGCTTCGCGCTCTTTATCGGCACGTACCTTTTCAAAAGCTTCTTCGTTTGCCTTCGGGTTATTACGAATTGGAATTTGCGCTGCCATCCCGCCAATGGCCGGTGCCTTCCGGCGATGACAGGTTTGAATTGTCAATAACGAGTAGGAACGCATGAATGGAACCGTCATCGTTACCCGGGAACGATCCGGAAGAATGACATCCTTGTGGTTACGCAGCTTTTTCAAGAAACTGAAAATATAATCCCATCTTCCACAATTCAATCCTGCAGAATGTTCTTTCAACTCATATAAAATCTCATTCATTTCAAATGCGCCCATGATGGTTTCTAATAATACAGTCGCTTTAATCGTTCCTTGAGCGATCCCAAGCTTTTCTTGCGCAAATACAAATACATCATTCCAAAGCCTTGCTTCTTGATGACTTTCAAGCTTTGGCAGATAAAAATAAGGACCTGTTCCTCTTGCAAGTAAGGTTTTTACATTATGAAAAAAGTACATCCCGAAATCGAAAAAGCTTCCCGAGATCCTTTTACCATCCAATAACACATGTTTTTCCTCAAGGTGCAGTCCGCGTGGTCTTACAAACAGTACTGCCGTTTCTTCGTTTAATACATAGTTCTTACCGTTTGGATTTTCAATAGAAATGGTCCGATTTACCGCATCTCGCAAGTTGATTTGTCCCTCAATGATGTTTTCCCATGTCGGTGAAGTGGCGTCTTCAAAATCGGCCATAAAAACTTTTGCACCCGAATTCAAGGCGTTAATGACCATTTTCCGCTCTGTAGGGCCTGTAATTTCTACCCTGCGATCCTGAAGGTCTTGAGGCAGTGGAGCAATCGTCCAATCTCCATGCCGGATATTTCTTGTCTCAGGAAGAAAATCCGGGAGCTTTCCATTGTTGATTTCCACTTGGCGTTTTTGTCTGTACTGTAACAGTTCTATTCTTCTTTCTCCGAACTTTCGCTCAAGATCTTCAATAAAATTTAATGCCTCGGGTGTCAAAATCTCTTCGTATTGGGCTCTTAGAGCCCCGACCACTTCGATACCCGTCGTTTGCGTCGACATGAACTAAATCACCTCTTGTTATATTACAGTTTATATCCTCGTTTTGTATTATATAACACGAAAATCAAAAAAGGAACTACTTTTCAGAAAATTTTATAAAAATAGGAAAAATAAGCCTAAAGTAGTATTTAATCTTTCTTTTTCACTTAGAATAACGGGGATTTAGGAGTTTGGCAGGTAAATCATGCAGCCTGGCAGGTATTTTATTAAATGTGGCATGTAAGTTACAAAAACTGGCAGATAAATGACCGAAAGCGGCAGGTAAATCATTTAAACAGGCAGATAAATTAAATTTCGAAGCAATTTCGCACAGCAAAAAGGCTGTCCAAGTACTCTTGGCAGCCTTTTTAGCTACATCATTCTCTCATATCTCTCTTTTGCTAAAATGTACATTGCACTTCCCCACCCTAAAGGTGTATTCGTATTATAGTTTGTTGATTTGGCAAAATACAGTTCAGGCAAACTTCCATCACTGAGCATTACATTCTCAGTTTTTTTTATATAATCGCCTGCTTTTTCGATGTTTCCTAATTCTAAATGGCATAGTGCCAGCCATGGAAGACCAAATGTCCACTCTGCTTCCGTATCAAAATAAAATGATAGCTGACGGTGTCTTCCTTCATGTTCCAATGTTGAATAATAGGAATCTCCCTTATATCGTATGACACCACGTTCTCTCAGCAAATACCTTTCAGTTTGCCTGACTACCACTTTCGCATCTTCACCGCTCAAAACACCGTATGGGTATATTAAACTCATTTGTGCCAGGTCATAGGGGCGGTCTTTACTTTCACGCGGAAACAGTGAGGATAGGGTTTGAAATCCATTTGCAATCCATTCTCCCGGGACAAAGACGAGATCTCTAACAGCCTGAAGCCCTGCTACACAAGCACCAACAGAGCTGGAATGCACCTCTCGCCACTCCTCCCACATTCCATTATCAGGATCATCCCAAAACTCTGCACAGCCTAAATATCCAACGAGCTTCTGCACAATTTCATGGTCTTTTGCATCACGGATGATTCTTTTTCCACTTTTCTCACCCGCGCCAATTCCCCAAAGGATTGCTCCAACTGCATCATGCTGGGCATGCCCCCAGGGTGAATCCATTTCTTTTACATCATCTGCGGAATACCTTGCATGAATGTATTCCCATTGTTCCTTCGGTCTTTGCTGAATATGTATGTCCAATTTCCATTCATATTCTTTGAATAAATCCAATATTCGATGATAGGTCATCTCGTATATCCCCTGATCCTGATGTAAATAAGGCAAAGACATATAGAAAGAGTCGCGTAACCAGACATAATGATAATCATTTGAGGAAGAAGCTAAATATAAACCATGCGGCAGACGTAAATGATCTAAAATTTGGTAGCTATTGAAAACTTTCTCGTTCATGTGACACCTCTTTTACCTTCCTTTCTTGCCACTCCGATAACTTTTTATACAAAAAAACAGGTACCCTTTATCACCGGGTACCTGCTTCACATTAACTCTTCATATAATCGTTGAAAATCTTCTTCCCGATTTTCACTGTTTAAAAACTCCTGGCTCACAATCGCTTTTAATAATTTTTTTCTAATAAACGCATTATCCACTTCATTCAGTATCCATTTTCGCGTCTTAAAAAGAAATTCGAGATAACTTTCATACGAGTCATCAAATTGTACATCAAGTTGCTGACGGATTTTCCTTGCCAGTGTCGGACTCGCGCCTCCTGTAGATACAGCAATACATAAACGGCCTCTTTGCATGTGGGCCGGTACATGAAAATCCGAGCCATCAGGGTCATCCGCAATGGTAACCAGCTGATGCTCCGCCGCTGAATTTTTCACTAAACGATTTAGTTCCGCATCATTTGTAGCCGCAAAAATCATAAAGGCATCTTTAATATCACCTTCAGAAAAGGGCTTTTGTCGCCAATCGATTTTCCCTTCTAAAGCAAGCTGCTTAAGTTCATCGGTTACTTCAGGACTAATTACATATACTCCCGCTCCCGTTCGAAGCAGGCCGGTCACTTTTCGCTCCGCTACTTTACCGCCGCCGACAACGGCGACTGTTTTCCCGTCAAGCCGCAGCATAATCGGATAATTTGCCTTCATTCTCTCACCTCACTGACCTTCTTTTTGATAAGCGGAATTAATTTTTCATCAAAACCAACAGGGTCGCAAAACTTGATAATCCCATCGAACGTCTCTAAATCTTTCTCGATTTTGACCGTGTATCCTCCGGAAAACAATAAATAAGGTAAAATATATATTCTTTTATCCACTAGCTTCTCTACCATTTCATGATAGAAAACAGGGGTAGTTAAATAGGCAGTGTGGACTTCCACGTTAATTTTCCCGGCCAGGCACCGTGCAAGTGTTTCAAATTCAAGTGCCGCTTCCTGCTCTCGGCTACCGTGCCCAACTAATAATACAGTATCATCCTCTTTTTTCTTAAATCCTGCCGCCTCAAGCCTATCCATTATGATCTCAACCATTATTTCATCTGCACCAAGCGGCTCCGCATATCGGAACACAATGTTCGGATAGCCTTTAAATACGCTCGGAATATCCTCATTCGCATGAATTCCCGGCAAGAGCAATAGTGGGACAACAGTTATTTCGTTCGCACCTTTTTCAATGCAACTCTCAATTGCCTGAGAGATAGAGGGTTCGGCGTGTTCCAGAAATCCATAAGCATGGATAGCACTCCCGGGCTTATTTCTCAGCTTTTTTATAAAAGTAATAAATTTCTCATTTGCAGCTGTCCGACGGCTTCCATGGGCAATATAAATGATCGCTTTCATTATCATTCAGCCACAATGACGTGACTGGCTAAATAATCAATCATTGCTTGTTTTGTAGCTTTTTCCGGCATCTCTGCTTGCTGCAGCCCAGCAGTTTTAACAGCATTCATCGTTTGTTTTCCCATGCAAACCACTTGTAAACCTTTTAAAAATTCCTGCGCATCGATGTCACATTCTCTTAACCCTTCAATAAAAGGTTCGACAGCTGCACTACTTGGGAATACCATCGTATTTACCTCTGCTTCTTCTAACATTCTTTTAAAAATCGGAAAAAACTGCGGATCCATTTCCTTATTGCACGTAACCAAGGTGTCTTTATTTTCCGGTTTATTTTTCAATATGCTGTCATCACCGACAATAAGCATTTTGCCTGACTCAGGCATCTCAGCAGACAAACTAGCAATAAATCCTCGCTCATTCAACGCTCTAATCGTTTTGATAGAGGCACCAAAGAAGTCGGCCCTTATTTTCCGAATATCAACTCGATTCACCACTAAAACTGAGAAAAATTCTCCCACACTTTCCGGAGAAGCAAAGAGAATTTTTTCATAGGCGGCCGCTTTTTCAAGATCAACCGGCACAGCTGTCTTTTTCCATTTAGGAAACTCAATCACATCCGCACCTTGCTCCATTAGTTCTTTTGCCAGTTGACTAGGGCCATCACCTGTGCGAGCAAGCACTATTTGCCGGCCATGCAATGGCTTTTTCTCAAACCAGCTAATTTTTTCACGAAGAGAAATGACTTCGCCCACGAGGATAATCGCAGGATTGCTAAAATTCGCTTCCACAACCTTAGCTGCAATATCTGCCAACGTCCCTTGCAATGTTTTCTGACGGCCAAATGTACCCCATCGAATTAAGATAACGGGGGTGCTAGCCGGCTTGCCATGCGTGATGAGATTTTCACAAATAAAAGGTAAATTTGCGACACCCATATAAAAGGCAATCGTATCAACACCACGGGCTAGACCTTCCCAGTCAAGTAATGGCTTACCGTCTTTTGATTTATCATGTGCGGTTACGATCGCAAACGATTCCGCATACTCGCGGTGAGTAACAGGAATTCCCGCATAAAGGGAGGCTGCAATCCCCGATGAAATACCAGGAACGATTTCAAAAGGAATCTGATAGCGGGCCAGGGCCGCTGCTTCTTCTCCAACACGACCGAAAATACCCGGGTCTCCGCCTTTAAGACGGACAACCATTTTATCTTCTAACGCTTTCGCTACTAAAAGATCATTAATCTTCTCCTGTCTTAATGTATGGCGGTCAGGCAATTTGCCGCAGTAAATCAATTCACAATCAGCCGGTGCAAATTCCAATAGCTTGGGATTTGCAAGACGGTCATATAAAATGACTTCCGCCTGCTTAACGGCTTCCAACCCTTTTACCGTAATTAAACCAATATCCCCGGGCCCTGCACCTACTAGAAATACTTTTCCTGTTTTCATCCTGCAGCCTTCCTTCCATTAAACCGATACTTGTTCTCTTAGATTACTATAAAAACAATGTCGTTATCTACCTCAACCTGAAATGTCCGTACTTGACCTAAGTCCGGTGCCTGCACCTTACCATCTGTTAATAAAATTTTCCAATCATAAACAGGACAAAAAACGTATTCTCCACTTACGAGTCCTTCGGTAAGCACCCCGCCTTTTGGATGCGGACTGCGGTTTTCAATCGCATATACGTAACCGTTTGTCAATTTAAATAAGGCGATTTCTTTGTCATCGATTTTAATTGAATAGCCTGCTCTTACTTTAAGATTAGAGTAATTTGCTACCGGAATACGGGTTATTGTTGAATTCATTTATTTTCACTCCCAACCATAATTGTGTGTTTTGCGTAATATTTATCCTGGATTTCTTCACTTTGAATTGCTTCATTCCAAGGCTCAATGTATTTTTGTAATGTCCGGTCCATACGACTATTTAATGCCTTACGTGTTTCTTCATTTGCCAGAACCTCTTGCACATGGTTCAAGCCGATACGATCTATCCATTTAGAAGTACGTTCAAGATAATTGGCTGTTTCACGGTAGTATTGGAGATAAGCACCTGTCATTTCCATAACCTCATCCTGAGTTTTCACAGTGCATAATAATTCTCCCGGGCGAAGATCAACCCCGCCGTTACCGGCAACATAAATTTCCCAACCGCCGTCAATACCAACAAAACCAATATCCTTAATTCCTGCTTCAGAACAGTTTCTTGGACATGCAGATACGCCCATTTTAACTTTATGCGGTGTATCGAGACGTTCAAACTTTTTCTCCAGTTCAATACCAAGTGCCATAGAATTCTGTGTACCATATCGGCAAAACTCCGCACCGACACATGTTTTAACCGTACGAAGAGTTTTTCCGTATGCATATCCGGATGGCATATTAAGCTCTTCCCACATGCTTGGAAGGTCTTCTTTTTTCACTCCGAACAAACCGATTCGTTGTCCGCCGGTTAATTTTACTAATGGCACATCATATTTTTCAGCTACTTCTGCAATCTTTTTCAAATCTGCTGCAGTTGTTACCCCGCCATACATTCTTGGAACAACAGAGTACGTTCCGTCCTTCTGGATATTGGCATGCATTTTTTCATTTACAAGACGGGAATCCCGTTCATCCTTATAATCATCCATGTAAATCATACCAAGGTAATAGTTCAATGCAGGACGGCATTTGGTACATCCTTCTTCATTATTCCATTCAAGCACATTCATGATTTCTTTAATGCTTGTTAACCCCTTCGCTTTAATTTCAGCGACCACTTCTTCGCGGCTTAGGTGCGTACAACCGCAAAGGCTTGTCTTTGCCGCTGCAGCTGCATCAAACTTGTCTCCAAGCGTATGGGCAAGAATTTGACTTACCATCGGCTTACAACGTCCGCAAGAACGGCCGGCATTCGTACAATGGCTAACCTGGTCAAGAGTAGTTAACCCTTGCGCTTGAATAGCATCAACGATTGCACCTTTGGTAACCCCATTACAGCCGCAAATTAATTCATCATTCGCCATGGAGGCAACATCGTCACTTCCTCCAGAGCCGCATTCAGATTGCAAAATAGAAATACTTGTCATTCCGCTGACATCTTCTTTTTTTGTCAGCATCCGGAATAACTTGGTGCTATCTTTTGTATCACCATATAAAACAACACCGACAATCAGATTTTTTCTGATTAAAATCTTTTTATAAACACCATCAAATTCGTTGTGAACTTTAATTGCTTTTGTCGTTTCGTCTTCAAAGATCTCTCCTGCAGAGAAGAGGTCTACGCCTGCAACCTTTAATTGTGTCCCTGTTATAGACCCTTCATATGGAGCGCTTTCCATACCGCATATTTTGCCGGCGAGTACTTTACCCTGCTCATATAATGGTGCAACCAGGCCGTAAACAATTTCTCGATGTTCTGCACATTCACCTACTGCGTATACATTCGGTGCACTTGTTTCCATATAGTCATTGACGACAATTCCGCGATTTACGTAAATTCCGCTGTTTTTTGCAATCTCGGTATTGGATTTAATCCCAATTGCCATGACCACAAGGTCGGCTTCAATTTCGGAGCCATCTTTAAAACGAAGACCTGTTACCCGTTCATCTCCGAGGATTTCAACGGTCTGTTTTTCCATTAAAAAGTTCATACCCTGTGCTTCGAGTTCTTTTTTCAGCATCGCGGATGCAACTGAATCTAACTGGCGTTCCATCAAGTCCGGCATCAAATGGACAACATCCACTTCCATTCCAAGGTTTAGTAATCCTCTGGCCGCTTCTAGTCCAAGCAGTCCGCCGCCAATAACAACCGCCTTTTTAAATTCGCTTGCTGACTTGATCATCATTTCACAATCTTTGATATCACGAAACCCTGTAACACCTTTTTTGTCCGCACCCGGAATTGGTAGAATAAAAGAATTTGATCCCGTTGCAATAATCAATTCATCGTATTCAACAGCACGGCCTTTTTCAGTAAAAATCATTTTCCCTTCCGTATCAATCCGTTCAGCTGCTTCACCTGTGAATAATTGAATGTTGTTTTCTCTGTACCAATCTAATGGGTTGATAATGATTTTTTCAAAGCTTGTGTCCCCCTGAAGGATATTGGATAACTTGATCCGATTATAGTTTGGGTACGGCTCTTGACCAAAAATAGTAATTTCAAATTGATCTTGAGAAACTTTTAGGATTTCTTCAATGGTTCTTATACCAGCCATTCCGTTTCCGATCATAACCAGTTTTTTCATTTTGGTTCACTCCCTATATTTTTAATCAATTAATGTTGATGTATAAAGTAGTTTTTTATATAGCTAAATTGTAAACTCCCATGTTTTAAAAATTTGTGAAGTACGTCACATCTTAACAATTTTTGTGAAAAGTTTCACATTATTGTCATATTCTTTAACAACAAAAAAGGATGCCCCTTAGTCATTAATTGGGAACACCCTCTTTGATTATTGAAGTTCTACGCTGTCTGTTTATTTTTTTCCCTAAATGAGATACCTTTCACCAAGGAACTAACAATTGGTACTAAAATGCCAACGATTGTCACCGGTATGAGCTCCCATAATTTCACCGGAGGTGTAATCAGCAAGCCAAACCGATTAATGGCAAACAAAGCAAGGAAGTAACACACAGTGCCGGCAAGCCCCGCCAACCAACTTTCCCTTCTAAACACTAAATAGAAAATCGGGATAAATAAAAGTGTAATAGGAACATACGATGTTGGATAATGGACTGCAAGAAAAATGGTTTTGCCGACAAATCGTAATAAAATATAAAGAGCTGTAGCCATTACCGGTATTGTATAATCACCTAGCAACCGAATGACAAATACAGTTAGTAAGGATACCATTGCTACGGAATAAATCGGATAAACCCATTCGGGAATGCCGCCAAAAATTTGTGATGCAGGGTTTGAAATCAGTGCCAGGATTTCCTTTGAAGCAATCGATTGATGATGAATATATTGGTTATACGAAATTGCTCCATTCTCCTGCTGCATATTCGGGAATACCAAGCATTCAAGCAGGAACATTGCAAACCAAGTATGCAGTGTCCTCCAAGTCGGTTTTTCATTTTCCTTAAAGTTATAAAATCCGCGCCACACACCAATAATCATAATATCTGTTGCAATATAATAAATAAAATGTGTTGGGCTCCAAGTGGTTAAATCAATGCCATAAGCGATATGATAGCTAAAATCTAAGGGAATCCCAATTAAAAATAAGGCATAGCCAATGGTAATCAGGTTCCTGGAAAATCGGTCCATATAATGTTGCTGTCTCCATTCCTTAACCAGCAAAAATGCTCCAAGCGCAAAACCGCTAAAATTCACAATATGCGGTATCGAATATTCTTCAAATAAATATTTAAAATGATAGGATGCATCCCATGCAGAGCCAATAAATTTTAATAAAAATGCAGTTACCCATAAGCGGTAATATTTCAAACTCTCTACCTCCCTATAAACCTTAACCTAACAGGTCAAAAATCGTTCCGTATATTACCACAAGGATATAATTAAGAAGCAGCGCAATTCCAAAAGTAATTCCCGATATTCGAATATTTTTTTGTTTAAATAATTTATAGATAAATACAATTCCTGCAATCACCAGAAAGAGATTACCCGCGACTAATGACCAAATTAAACTTGGGCTTTCAGTATGAGGCACTGCTGTTACATGCAGTAAATAATGTGGTAACAATTTTTTGACCCCTTCCAACATAATCATTCTTGAGTTTAACCTTATTTTTGCCCTTATTGAATTAAACTATTATTCCTTACATATTATCCCTTACATATCTTGGGCCAATCGGGTGAAATAGGCAAAAGATACCAATTCTATTATAAACGATGCTTGTGAATTAAGGATTAAATAATAATTAAATTTTCATAAGACTGCAAATGAACCACAAACTCCTTTGCTTCTTTATATTGTTTTTTTTAAAATAAAAACCTCTTCCCAAGGTGAGAGAAGAGGTTTTTTCTAATTTTATTTAGTACATCTCAGATGTTGTTTTTGCTTGCATATGAAGTAACAAGTAGTCCGGGCCGCCTGCTTTTGAGTCCGTTCCGGACATATTGAAGCCGCCAAATGGCTGATAACCAACGATGGCACCGGTACATCCGCGATTGAAATAAAGGTTACCAACATGGAAGTCTTCACGAGCTTGCTCCATGTGGGCACGGTTTGTTGTGATAACCGCTCCTGTTAAACCGTATTCCGTATTGTTGGCAATTTCGATTGCTTCGTCAAAATTCTTCGCTTTTGTGAAACCAACAACCGGCCCGAAGATTTCTTCCTGCATGATACGAGCTTTTGGATCAAGATCAGCAATGATAGTTGGTTTAATGAAGTAGCCTTTCGAGTTGTCCCCTTCACCACCGGCCATTAATTTACCTTCTTGCTTGCCAATTTCAATGTATTCCATAATTTTTTTGAAAGCATTGTTATCGATAACCGGACCGGTATAATTTCCTGTGTCTACCGGATCCCCAATCGTTAATTGATTCGTTAATTCAACAACGCGGTTCAATACTTGATCATAAACATCCTCTACAATAACAGCCCGGGAACATGCTGAACATTTTTGCCCGGAAAATCCGAATGCTGATGCCATGATGGATTGTGCAGCAAGCTCAAGATCTGCTTCACTGTCCACAACAATGGTATCTTTTCCACCCATTTCAGCAATTAAACGCTTCATCCAAATTTGACCTTCGTTCAATTTAGATGAACGTTCGAAAATGCGAAGTCCCACTTCACGTGAACCTGTAAAACTAACGAAACGAGTATCTTTATGGTCAACTAAGTAATCGCCAACTTCTGCACCGCTGCCCGGTACGAAGTTTAGTACACCTTTTGGAAGTCCTGCTGCTTCCATTACTTCAACGAATTTAGCTGCTACAATAGGCGTTGTGGAAGCCGGTTTTAATAAAACAGTATTACCCGAAACAATGGCTGCCACCGTTGTACCTGCCATAATCGCGAATGGGAAGTTCCATGGTGAGATGATAATTCCTACCCCAAGTGGAATATAGTGATAACGGTTGTATTCGTTTGGACGGCTATTAACCGGTACGCCGTCTTTTAGAGCCAGCATTTGGCGTCCATAGTATTCAAGGAAGTCAATTCCTTCTGCTACCTCAACATCGGCTTCTCTCCATGATTTTCCCGCTTCTTTTGTTAAAAGGGCAGAAAACTCGCTCTTCCGACGACGAATCATCGTTGCCGCTTTAAACAACACATCGGCGCGAACTTCCGGTTTAGTTTTTTTCCATGTTTTGAATGCTTCAACTGCGGCCTGCATTGCTTTTTCAGCAAGATCTTGGTTTGCTTTGGAAACGCGGCCGATTACTTCTTCTTTATTCGCAGGATTAAAGGAAACAATTTTGTCCTCTGTAGAAACTCTTTCTCCGTCGATGACAAGATCGTAATCCTGACCTAAATAACCTTCAACTGTTTTTAATGCCTTAAGATAGGCCTGGCGGTTTTCTTCTGTCGTAAAATCTGTGAATGGTTCATGCTTGTAAGGTTGTACCATTTCTTAAACCCTCCTATGTATTAAAAACGTTTACATCCATTGTCCATTCTAACACGTATCATTTCTCTGTATCAATGATTCCGAAGAACAAAAAGAACCGGCATAATTGCCGGTCCTTTTAATAAATATGAACAAACGGTTCAGTTTCATTTGCTTTTCGGACAATAAGTGCTTCGGGACCGTCAACAGAAGTAACACTAACTGAAACGGCTATATACTTAGGGAAATGCTCCATAACAAGCCCCGTAACATATTGGGTAAAACCAATTGCTTCAGTTTTACCATAGAACTGAATTGGAATCGTAATCTCCAAGTTCTGTAATTGGTCACCAACATAAAATGCTTTGCCAATAACCCCATTAAAGTTCGGAAAATACTGCTCCACGTCTTGTTTAAAGTTTAAAAAAGCAGTTACATCATCACGATGGGCATCTTGAGCGTCAGTTGAAGGAAACAAATAGTACTTTTCATTAACGGGCTCCCAGCTGCCAATATCTGTGCTGCCCTTGTTAACTGTAGCATAAGTGAAGAAATTCCCGGGCACCACCGAAGATTTACTTTGCTCCGCAAATAAGGCGACCGTAATGGGAACATCCTTCAAATCCTTCATATTACGGAGGCGCTTGATTACCTCTGCTGCAATACTTTTCCCTTGGCTTTCCATTTCAATAACAGGGATTTTTTTCTCATATGTTGGTCCGTATTGTACGGTTTGATAATAATAAATCGAATTTAAGGCAAGACCAATTGTCACTCCGCCCAGCGATACATTTCCTTTATCATCCTTCGTTAAATAATCATGCTCTAAAATCTGCGATAAATAAATCGGGGTAGTTCCGCTTCCATCATCAGACGGGTTTAATCCGATATTATCAGCGTCAGATATTTTATTAGCTGCTTGTTGGGCAGGGGTAAATTTTCGATTTAACCAAAGCTTAACCGTATTTCGTTTAATTTCCTGACCTTCACGAAACAAATATTTGTCGGTTGAAAAATTGTTTTGGGCAATTCTTATCAAACCTGTTTCAAATTCATCAATGTCATACCGTGTATTAAGATTACTGACTGTCATGCCGCGCGTTTCCCCTGGTTCAAACGGCAAAATCGTCCGATAATATTTATCTGAAATATTATATTTTGGAATAATCGCTTTCCCTTTAGTTGTATCCTTTGTTTGTACCACTTGATCTTGCTTTTGAAAGCTTGGGGCACAGGCACTAAGCAAAAAAACAAGGGAAAGAACGAGCAATGAGAGTTTTCTCACGTCGATAACACCTCTTATTTATTTAATTCCACAAGGAGCTTCTCCTCGTCCCACACTTCAATTCCCAGTTCTTGTGCTTTTGTTAATTTGGAACCGGCATCCTCTCCGGCAATAACCAGATGCGTTTTTTTGCTGACGCTCCCTGCTACATTACCGCCGAGTGCTTCAATTTTTTCCTTGGCTTCATTCCTGGATAACTGCTCTAGTTTCCCTGTAAGAACAACTGTTTTCCCGGCAAAAATGGAATCGGACTCTTCAGCCGATACCTGCCTGGAACCCTTGTATTCAAAATTAACGCCACACTCTTCTAATTCAATGATTAGGTCTTTCGCTTCTTCTTTTTCAAAAAAGGTAACGATAGAGTCAGCCATTTTATCACCAATTTCATTTATTGAAATTAATTCTTCTTTGGAGGCTGTAGCCAGTTGGTTCATTGAGCCAAACTGCTGGGCAAGTGTTTTGGCTGCTTTGGCCCCAACATGACGGATCCCAAGTCCAAATAAAAGCTTTTCAAGGGAATTTTCTTTTGAAGTCTCAATTGCTTTTAAAAGATTAGAAACAGATTTTTCTCCCATTCGTTCAAGAGCTAAAAGCTGCTCACGAGTCAGTTTATAAATATCCGCGACATCCGCAATTAATTTTTCAGCAAAAAGCTGGCTGATTACTTTCTCACCGAGACCGTCAATATTCATCGCATCACGCGATACAAAGTGAATCAAACCCTCCCGAATTTGCGCAGGACATTTCGGGTTGATGCACCTAAGAGCCACTTCTCCTTCAATACGAACCAGATCACTTTCACACTCCGGACAATGTGACGGCATGTGAAAATCGACTTCTCTACCTGTTCGCAGATCGGCGAGGACATTCACGACTTCAGGAATAATATCTCCTGCTTTTTTGATCACTACTTTATCACCGATTTTAATATCCTTTTCGCGGATTAAATCTTCATTATGCAATGAAGCCCGTTGTACCGTCGTTCCTGCCACTTTAACAGGCTCAAGAATCGCCGTCGGTGTCACTACGCCTGTTCTGCCTACGCTTAATTCGATATCCATTAGTGTCGTGATTACTTCCTCCGCAGGAAACTTATAAGCAATAGCCCAGCGCGGGCTTTTCGCCGTTGTGCCAAGCTCATCCTGTTGTTCTAGAGAATCTACTTTGATAACAATCCCATCGATTTCATAGGGAAGATGCGGGCGTTTTTCTACCCAGCTATTTACGAATTCAATTACTTCGTCAATGGTTGCACACTTTCTACGTTCTTTGTTCGTTTTAAAACCAAGATGATCCAGATAATCGAGACCTTCACTATGAGAAATTACACCGGTCCGTCCAGTATTGCCAATCCCATATAAAAAAACATCGAGATTTCTGGAAGCAGCCATTTTTGGATCAAGCTGTCGTAATGATCCTGCAGCAGCATTTCGCGGGTTGGCAAACGGCTCTTCACCCTGTTCTTCCTTTGCTTTATTCAATACTTCAAAAGAACGTTTTGGCATAAAAACTTCACCGCGAACCTCTAATGAAATATTTTCCCGTAATCTCAGCGGGATCGATTTAATCGTTTTTAAATTAGCGGTAATATCTTCACCCACGGCCCCATCCCCGCGGGTGGCGCCTTGAACAAACAATCCATCTTCATACCTTAATGACACAGCAAGTCCGTCGATTTTCAATTCACAAACATAGGAAAATTCATTGCCGACTGCCTGACGGATACGACGGTCAAAGTCTTTTAAGTCTTGCTCGTTAAAAGCGTTCCCCAAACTGAGCATCGGGGTTCGATGCTCCACCTTTTCAAAAACATCAAGAACCGCACCGCCAACACGTTCTGATGGAGAATCAGGGGTTTTCAACTCCGGAAACTTACCTTCAAGCTTCAAAAGTTCTTGCATTAATCGGTCATATTCTGCATCCGGAACGGTGGGTTTGTCCAACACATAATATTCATAGCCATACTGATTTAATAGGCTTCTTAATTCATTGATTTTCAGTTGAGCTGTTTGTAGATCCATATATCCTGTCCCTTCCGTAAAGGATTTATCTAGAATTACTGTAATCCAAAACAAGAATTGGGGCAATTATGAACAATTACGCCTTCTTGATCGGAGCAAATTTGGCTAGAAGTCGTTTGATACCCGTTGGACTCGGAAAAGCAATATCAAGCTCTGTACCTTCCCCCTGTCCTTTTACACTCACAACGGTTCCAATTCCCCATTTGCCGTGTTCAGCTTTATCTCCCACTTTCCAACCAATCGTATCCCCGCCGGTAGTTGCAGCAACAGGACGCATAACCGGTTTCCTTGGCGCTTGATTTCCAAAAGTGGTTCCTGATGAACCGAATGATCTCCCACTTGACCCAAAGGGAGTATTCATTTTCTTCTCCGGCTCTACCCCTTCAAGTAGATCTTCGGGGATTTCACTAATAAATCTTGAGGCAGGGTTCATATTGGTTCTTCCAAACAAGGTTCTCATCTGTGCATTGGTTAGGAACAGAGTTTGCTCTGCTCTTGTGATACCTACGTATGCCAGACGACGTTCCTCCTCCATCTCAGCTTCTTCCATAAGGGATCGGCTGTGCGGGAATACTCCCTCTTCCATACCAATTAAGAAGACAACCGGGAATTCCAAACCTTTAGCAGAGTGTAAGGTCATCAGAACAATAGAATCTGCCTTTTCATTATCATCATCCATCGAATCAATGTCGGCCACAAGCGCCAGATCAGTTAAGAAGGCAGTAAGACTTTTATCTTCGTTTGTTTCTTCAAAATTTTTCGTAACAGATAATAATTCCTCAAGGTTTTCAAGACGGCTTTGTGCTTCAAGCGATTTTTCCGCTTTAAGCATTTCTCGATAACCGGTCTTTTCCAGAACCTCTTCGACCAGCTCAGTTACGGATAGGTATTCCTGCATTTGCGTGTAATTATGAATTAGATCACGGAACACTAACGCGGCTTTCGTAATTTTTGGACTTAAGCCAATTAGTTCAACGGAATCAAGTGCTTGAAATAAAGATAGGTCATGCATTGCTGCAAAATTGGCTATTTTATCGAGAGAACTTGAACCAATTCCACGTTTTGGAACATTAATGACGCGTTGGAGGTTTAGATCACCATCCGGATTGGAGATTAATCGTAAATACGCAAGAATATCCCTGATTTCTTTTCTATCATAGAACTTAGTTCCGCCAACAATGCTGTATTGGATATTCGATTTTAGTAAAACTTCCTCCATCACACGGGATTGAGCGTTTGTCCGATAAAGAATGGCAATGTCTGATAGCTTATACTTACCGTCACGGGTTAATTCTTTAATTTTACCGGCGACGAATTGAGCTTCACCCTGTTCACTGTCGGCACGATAATAGACTAATTTATTACCTTCCGGGTTTTCTGTCCAAAGATTTTTAGCTTTACGATTCATATTATTGGCAATGACCTTATTAGCCGCCAAGAGAATCCGCTTTGTTGAACGATAGTTTTGCTCAAGTAGAATAACGGATGCATTCGGGTAGTCTTTCTCGAAGGAAAGTATATTAGCAATGTCTGCACCTCTCCATCTGTAAATGGATTGGTCCGAATCCCCTACCACACATAGATTTTTAAAACGGTTCGCCAGTAATTTCACTAAAAGATACTGTGCTTTGTTTGTATCCTGATACTCGTCAACATGAATGAATTGAAACTTTCGTTGATAATACTCGAGCACTTCAGGTACCCGTTTAAATAATTGAATCGTCATCATAATTAAGTCATCAAAATCAAGGGATTGATTTCTGCGGAGACGTTTTTGGTACTCCTCGTAAACATCACTTACGACTTGTTCAAAATAACCTCCCGCTGATTTCGCATACTCTTCCGGTTCAATTAGTTCGTTTTTTGCAGAACTAATTGATCCTAAGATTGCCCGCGGATCAAATTTTTTCGGATCAATATTTTTATCCTTTAGGATTGCTTTCACAACTGACTGCTGTTCGCCGGAATCCAAAATTGTAAAATTACGATTAAAGCCTAATCTGTCGATATCTCTCCGTAGAATTCTTACACACATTGAGTGAAAGGTCGAAATCCAAATTTCTTCGGCAGCTCCGCCCATCATTTTTCCGATTCTTTCTTTCATCTCTCTTGCGGCTTTATTGGTAAATGTAATTGCCAAAATATTATAGGGATTAACTCTTTTTTCTACTATTAAATAAGCAATTCGATGCGTTAGCACTCTTGTTTTACCGCTTCCGGCACCTGCCATCAATAAAAGCGGACCATCTGTCGCTTTTACAGCACTTTGTTGTTCAGGGTTCAAGCCATTTAAAAGCTTGTCTGATAAATATTGCATTTCGTCACCACCATACCAAACATTAGTTCTATTTTATTTTAATGCTATTTTCCTTCTCTAGCAAATTTTATCTTACACTATTAACAGTTGCTAATGCGTTATCAAAGTCTTCATAAATGGCGTTACCCACCACTATTACATCTGCATATTCAGCCATTTCCGCTCCCTGTTCAGGGGTATAGATTCCGCCGCCATAAAATAATGTTGTGTTGTTAAGGACCTGTTTTACTTCAGCTACCAAGTCTACATTGCCATATTGACCACTGTATTCTATATAAAAAATCGGCAGATGAAACATTTTTTCTGCCATCATTGCGTAGGCTTTGACATCATCGGCGGTTAATTCACAATTTGCCGAAGTCAGCTTTGCTGCTTTGCAATCCTTGTTCAAAATGCAATAGCCCTCCATTACAATTTCCTGCCAATCCATAATGTCACCGAATTCTTTTACAGCCTGATGGTGAAGTCCCGTGATCCACTTTGGATCATTACTATTTATAATTGTCGGTATAAAATACAGGTCAAATCCCGGCGTCACGGTTTCGATGCTGGAAATTTCAAGTACACATGGAACGGTAAACCGACGGATTCTTGCCATTAAATCGAGGACTTTATCAAGTGTTACCCCATCAGTTCCACCAACGATGACCGCGTCGGTACCTGATTCACAAATTTTTTCTATTTTTTCATCCGATATCTCTTTATTGGGGTCGAGTTTAAACACATGGCGCCACTCGCGAAAATCATACATCCCAAAATCCTCCCATTCTTCTTTCCATTACACCATTATAGCATTAGGCCGAAACGATACAAAAAGAAAACAAATAGAAATCTTAACCATGTAGACGCTGGAGCTAGACAGTTCTCAAGTTTCAACTAAAAGAAAAAAACCGAAGAGCGTTCTCTCCGGCTAAGTATATTATTCTTCCACTTTCGTACTGTTTTCTTCTTTAAGTCTTTCAAGCACTAATTCATAGGTGTCGTTTCCATAGTTTAAACAACGTTTAACACGTGAAATAGTAGCTGTGCTTGCACCTGTTTCCGTTTCTATTTTATGATAGGTGTTTCCTTCGCGAAGCATTCTTGCTACTTCTAAACGCTGTGCTAAGGATTGAATTTCATTAATCGTACACAAATCATCAAAAAAGCGGTAACATTCCTCCAAATCCTTCAATGAAAGAATTCCCTGGAATAATTGATCGAGCTCTTTTCCCCGTAATTTATTTATTTGCATATTTTTACCCCTTTAATTAAATATTATTATTTCACACCGAAAGTTACACTTTTATCGAGACCGGGATTTGTCGGGACAACATTCACCCATGTTTTCCCTTGAACAAATGGAATCGTTTTTCCATTTTTCACAGGAACAATTCTTCCGTTCTCATTTTTCCATTCCACTTTATTCACTTTGCCCATTTGCAGTAAGTAACCTCTGCCACCGGATAGTAAATCAATGCTCCTGTGTCCCCCGGAGTCTACAATTTTGTGAACCGCCTCAACAATAAAGATATTATCAAGTAAAATTGGCTCTTTTGTTTCTAAATCAACGGTTTGCTCACTTCCTGAAAAACGCTTATACTTCCCAAGTGTTGTATCAAACTCAAAAGATGAATCTGAGGTATGACTTAACGAATAGGAAATCATCACTGATTTTGCTTCGTTACCTGTAATCTTCTTGCTATCTTCATCTGACATAAACGTAAAGGCCGGTGGTGTCTGATCCATGGAATACTTCTTGAGCTTCACACCTTTTAAAATATTTTCATACGTAATATAGGAATTGTGAGGCGCTTTCCGAAAGCTTGCTCTTTGAAAGAGGGTGCCATCATAGACCATGCCATCAAGATCATTAATGTAACCCTGTTTAAGCATTTCTTCTGCTTCAGGGCTTTCACCATGATGAATATAAAGTGCATCCAGTCCCTTGGCCAGTTCCATATAATATTTTCTGGCACTTCGAACAGGCCCGATATTAGTTGGCTTTTCACTTTGAAATACGGCAAGGAAGCGTGTAATATCTCCTTCTGCAAGAATTTCATAAACGATGTCAGCCTTGTTTAATCCGGATTGCGGCCTTGCCAATGGGTGGTTGTTAATCATAACTGCAATGGCTCTGCCGTCTGTTTGTGTTTGAGAGCCCTTTCCTGTTAAAGGAAAATAATATGGGTACTGGTTTTTTTCTTCTTCTTTTTTTTCAGGCTTTGTTACTTCTTTTGCTTTATTGACAGGCTCTTTGACTGTCTTTTTATCAATGCAGCCTGAGAGTAATAAAACTACAGCGATTACTGCAACCGCCCATTTTCTCATTTATTAACACCTCTGTTTCCTTATCAAACTATGGTGTCAAAACTTTCCCGCTGTAATTCGTTACTACATTTACATTTTAACGCATTATAGACGGAAAGAGTACAGTTTTGTTTATCACATCGTACATTCCCTGTTGGGTAATTCGAATATAGGGCAAATGCGTCGAGGAGAAGAATAGCAATGTGTAAAGAGGATCTAAAAACGAATAGCCCCGATCCTGCAATTTTTCCAGTAATTCTTTCTCTTGTTTCATTAAATCTTCAACAGGAAGGTCCGTCATAACTCCTCCTAATGGCAAACCAAGCTCACAAATGGTTTCGCCACCTTCAACCATGATAATTCCTCCACCAACTTCCTTCATTCTGTTAAAAGCATGGAGCATATCCTGTTTATTTTTTCCAATTAAGATGATATCTCCCGTACTGGAAAAAGAACTGGCTAAAGCTGATAAATTTGTAGCAAAACCTTTTAATAACGTATTAATTCTCCACTTTCCATTTCGGTCAATTAATGTAAAAAAACATTCATCATGAACCGTCGGCAATTCATCTCCTGAAACATCAATTGCGATAGAATAAGGTTTCGTGATAACAGAATTCTCCATTTTGATTCCGAAAGGCATTGAATATTGCAAATCATCCATTGATAATTCCCAATCCAATTGCATAGGTTTTAACCCATAATCCTCCCAGTTGATAGACCCATATGCATTCGTATTCCCGCCGCGATGCTTCACCCATTTTCCTTTGGCAAGCACCGACACCGGTGTAGGGTCTTCAATACTTGATAAGAAGTTGATATTGGCAACCCGTCCTGTAGCGATGTTTCCATGTAAATGATCAATGCCGTAATAACGGGCAATATTAATTGTAGCCATATTATAGGCATCAATGATCGGAACCCCTTTTTCGATTGCAATCCTGATCATTTGATCAGTAATTCCCTGCTCGTAAAATGTCGACGACGATCCATCCGTGTTAAGCATTAAGCGATCATATGCCTCAATTCCTAATCTTTTTAAATCATCTAATAGTTCAGGTAAATCCGGGCGAATCGACGAATAGCGAAGTGACACCATATAACCCTGCATTAACCGGTTATATACCTCTTCACCGGTCATTGCCTCATGATCACTATCCGCTCCCAGCAGCACCATTTTTGCTAATGTTTTTTCGGAAGCTCCGGGAAAATGTCCTTCTATTTTCTTGCGCATCCTTTTTGTTTCCTGAATCCAATGAAGCATCATATCGTCGCCGTCCAATAATTTTGGCCAACCGGTCAATTCCCCGCCTTGCAGAACACCATCGTGCTCAAGCCATGATTTAATATTGCTATGGGAAAAAATTTCATCCTCATTTAAAAGCTCCGTTTGCGAATCAAAACGACTCCACCAAAACATTGTAGTCGGAATGGAACGCAGGTCTTTTAATAATGAAAACGCTTCCTTTTTTGTGAAATTTAAAAGCAAGGGCATGTTATCATTGATTAATGTCGTAGTTCCAAACTGGGATGCATAGGCCGCGAGTGTTTGGGGATTATATAAATTAAATGGGTGAGCATGCGGTTCAATATATCCAGGTACAAGAATTTCATTGGTACAATCAATAATTTCGCAGTCTTCAATATGTCCGGGCAAATTTTTTCCAACATAAACAATCCGATCTTCATAAATCCAAATATTTGCCCTCATCCATTGACGAAAGGTTTGATTTAAATACAAAGCATTTTTTAATAAAATGGTTGGTGATTGTTTACCATCCAAAATGGATACATGCATGCGTAATTGTCTGTTTTTCCAGCGGTAACGTTGTTCCAGCATACAATATCCCTCCCTTTTAATACTATTTATCTATAAAAAAGTTGATTTATTAACAAAGAAAGCCCTTACAAAAAATCTTTTGTTTCTATACTATCATATTTTACTGTTTAAAGCATTAAAGAATTGATAAATATTGTAAAGGAGTGATCAATTGTGAATATCAAACCAAATATAGGTATTTTAAATGCATTAATTCGGATCACAGTTGGCTTAACTGTCTTGTCCTGGTGCACGGCAAAACTTGTAAAATTCCCATGGAGGGATTCCTATTTGCTTGTAGCTTTATGCGGGGCAATGAAGGTTGCTGAGGGAATTGTTCGTTTTTGTCCTGTAACTGCTTTATATGACCGTTGTCAAGAAATCATGCCAAATCAGAACCAATCAAATAAATCTATGGAATCAATAGATGGGTTGGAAGGCCTAACAAATATAAACGGCGAACAGGCAGTACCATACAATCCTTCTTGATGTAAGAAAAGCGCAAGCGCCTGTTTAGCGAAGTACACTAGTCGCAGGGCGCTGGAGCTAGACAATTCTCAAAGTTAAAATTATACTTTCTTATCTTTTAAAAAGGGCTGACCATTTGGTCAGCCCTTTTAGGTATTTAAAAACATGTATCAAATGTATAACCGCAATTAGTTTTGAATTAGGTTTTTAATAGCCTTTCCACCGATATCCCTTCGATAAAAGACTCCATTACATGTTAGTTTATCCAGCTCCACATATACTTTTTTCTGGGCTTCTTGTAAAGTTTCTGCCATCGCCCCAACAAGGAGAACCCGGCCACCGTCCGTAATGAAATCACCGGAATCGTTTTTGGATATTCCCGCATAAAAGGTAAATACCTCTTCCTCTATTTCCGATAAACCTTCTAGTACAGCACCTTTTTCGTAAGCTTCCGGATATCCTTTTGCTGCAACGACAACTCCCAGCATAGCCTGTTCATCCCATTTAAGCTCGGGACACTTGCCGGCTAGCAGGTCCAAAATGGTTTGGACAATATCCGATTTTAATCTTGGTAAAATAACCTGCGTTTCAGGGTCCCCGAAACGGGCATTAAATTCAATCACTTTTGGACCATTTTCTGTTGCAATTAAACCGGCATAGAGAATTCCGCTAAAGCTTCGGCCTTCCTGCACCATTGCTTTTGCTGCAGGCTTGAGAACAGTATCAATAGCCATTTGGACCACATTATCACTAATATGAGGTACAGGTGAATAAGCACCCATTCCTCCGGTATTTGGCCCTAGATCGCCATCAAATGCCCGTTTATGGTCTTGAGCAATTTCAAGCGGAACAACGGTTTCGCCATTAACGAATGCCATCAGTGAAAATTCCTCACCGCTTAAAAATTCTTCGATGACCACTCGGGAGGAGGCTGCACCAAACTTCCCGCCAACAAGCATGTCTTTTAGGCTTTCTATTGCTTCTTCAATGGTCAAAGCAACGGTTACACCTTTTCCTGCCGCAAGTCCGTCAGCCTTAATAACAATCGGTGCCCCTTTTTCTTCTATATATTGACGTGCCTCTTCAAAAGAGGTAAACACTGCATACTCAGCAGTTGGAATCTGGTATTTTTCCATCAATTCCTTCGCAAATGCTTTACTTCCTTCAATTTCAGCTGCCGCTTTCCGAGGCCCAAATACAGCTAAGCCTGCTTCCATGAATTTGTCGGCAAGCCCTTCAAGAAGCGGTACTTCCGGTCCGATAATCGTCAAATCAATTTGCTGCTCTTTGGCGAATTGAAGAAGTTGTTCATGGTCTGTAATGGAGACAAGCTCTGCCACATCTACCATCCCTGCATTACCCGGTGCCACAAAAACCTTGTTAACTTGCGGGCTTTCCTTAACTTTTCGGCAGATGGCATGCTCTCTTCCGCCCTGGCCAATGATTAATACCTTCATCACTCACACCCCCGCTTAATGTTTAAAGTGTCTTACTCCCGTAAATACCATTGCAATGCCGTATTCATCAGCTTTCTTGATGGAGTCTTCATCACGGATGGAGCCACCCGGCTGAATAATCGCCGTAATTCCTGCTTTAGCTGCTGCCTCAACGGTATCATCCATTGGGAAGAAAGCATCGGATGCCAGAGATGCGCCTTCAGCCTTCTTACCTGCTTGTTTTAAGGCAATTTCAGCCGCGCCAACGCGATTCATTTGTCCTGCACCAATCCCAATGGTCATATCCTCACTGGTTACAACAATGGCATTTGATTTCACGTGTTTAACTACCTTCCAGCCCAACTTTAATGACTCCCACTCTGCATCTGTTGGCTGTCTTTTTGTTGGAATCGTGATATTCGCGTCCTCCAACGTAAAGCGGTCTTGTTCTTGAACGAGCAATCCGCCCTCAATTGTAGTCATCTTCATCTCCGCTTTATTCGCTTGCTCAAATGGAATCGTCAATAAACGAAGATTCTTTTTCCCTGTTAAGATAGCGAGAGCTTCTTCTGAATAAGACGGAGCAATAATTATTTCTAAGAAAATTTCATGCAGCTTTTGTGCAGTTTGAACATCCACTTCCCGATTAAAAGCAATAATGCCGCCAAAAATAGAGACCGGATCCGCTGCAAACGCTTTTGTGAAAGCTTCATAACCTGTTTTTCCTGTACCAACACCGCATGGATTCATATGTTTAACCGCTACGGCTGCAGGTTCTGTAAACTCTTTCACAATCTGAAGAGCGGCATCAGCATCATTAATATTGTTATAGGAAAGTTCTTTTCCATGAAGCTGGTTGGCATTAGCAATTGAAAACGTTGAACCAAGTGGTTTTTTATAAAAAGCCGCTTTTTGGTGCGGGTTTTCTCCATAACGAAGTGTTTGATTTAATTCATAGGTAACTGTTAATTTTTCAGGCGTTTCTTCCCCTGCAAGATCTGTCATGTATTCCGCAATCAACGCATCATAGGCTGCAGTGTGACGGAATACCTTCGCTGCAAGCTTTCTTCTTGTTTCCAGGCTTGTCTCCCCATCTGCTTTTAATTCTGTAATAACCGTTTCATAATCAGCAGGGTCAACAACTACTGTCACATATTGATGATTTTTCGCCGAAGCACGTAGCATTGTCGGACCGCCGATATCAATATTTTCAATCGCATCCGCTACTGTCACATCAGGCTTTTCAACTGTTTGCTGGAAAGGATAGAGATTCACACACACAAGCTGTATAGGCTGGATTTGATGTTCACTCAATTGCTTTTGATGCTCTTCATCATCATGTTTTGCTAATAAGCCGCCATGAATAAAAGGGTTTAGAGTTTTGACACGGCCTTCTAAAATCTCAGGGAATCCCGTTACATCACTAACACTAAGAACTGGGATACCTTGTTCCTGAAGTGCTTTTTTTGTTCCTCCCGTAGAAATGAGTTCAAAGCCAAGGCTGACGAGATTTTTAGCAAATTCAGTTATTCCATTTTTATCGGAAACACTAATAAGCGCGCGTTTTTTTGTCATATGTAACTCCTCCTTGTGTTAGCAGCATCTGCAAAATCGATGGGTAAAGCTTGTGCTCAATTTTATGGATCTTCTCTTGAAGAGTTTCTCTTGTTTCATTTTTTTCTATACGAACTCGCTCTTGAACAATGGTTGGACCTGTATCCATTCCTTCATCAACAAAATGGATGGTTACGCCGCCCCATTTCGCTTTAGCGGCCAACGCCTGCCCAATTGCATCCTTGCCGGGAAAATCCGGCAATAGTGACGGGTGGATGTTAACGATACGCCCTTCATACTCTCTTAGTAATGTTGAGCCAATTAATCTCATGTAGCCTGCCAGGACAATCCATTCAACGCCGTTAAATCTTAATTCGGCTAAAATTTCTTTCTCATAGTCTTCCTTGCTGCTATATTCCTTAGCCTTAAAAACAAAGCTGCGAATTCCCGCCATTCTGGCCCTCTCGAGACAATAGGCCTCCGGTTGATCACAAACGAGAAGAGAAATGTTTGCATCAAGCTCTCCTGCTTGAATGACATCAACAATTGCTTGAAAATTGCTTCCGCTCCCCGATGCAAACACAGCGATATTCTTCATTTTCTTCCTCCATCACCGGTAATAGTAATCCCTTCACTTTCTGTAACAACGCCAATTTTATATGCCGTTTCACCACATTGACTAAAGTGCTCCAGCACTGCGTCAGCGTCTTTAGAATCAACTGCAATCACCATGCCGATTCCCATGTTAAAAATATTATACATCTCCTGCTGTTCGATATGTCCAAGAGAAGATATCAAACGAAACACCGGTGGAATGTTCCAGCTGTTTTCGTGGATTTCTGCACCAAGACCTGCCGGCAACATCCTCGGAATATTCTCGATAAACCCGCCGCCGGTAATATGGGCCATCCCTTTTAAAGTGAATTTTTTCATTGCCGCCAAAATCGGTTTCACATAGATTTTTGTTGGTTTGAGCAATTCCTCACCTAATGTACACCCTAGTTCCGCAACATATTCGGTTAACGAGGAATCTGCAAATACCTTCCGAACGAGTGAATAGCCATTACTATGGATCCCGCTTGAGGAGAGTCCGATAAGCACATCACCTGAAGAAATTGCTTCCCCCGTAATTAAGGCCGATTTTTCACAAGCTCCTACTGAGAACCCGGCGAGATCGTACTCATCTAAACTATACAGACCGGGCATTTCAGCTGTTTCTCCGCCAATTAACGCACACCCTGCCTGCTCACAGCCTTCAGCGATACCTTTAACAATAGCCTCTATTTTTTCAGGAATAGCTTTTCCGCAAGCAATGTAATCAAGAAAATACAATGGCTCAGCCCCTTGTACAACGATATCATTGACGCACATCGCTACGGCATCTATACCAATCGTATCGTGACGATCCATCATAAAAGCGATCATCAGCTTCGTACCGACTCCATCTGTCCCTGATACAAGAACAGGTTCTTTTAAGTTTAGGACTGACAGATCGAACATGCCGCCAAATCCGCCCAAGCTGCCCAGAACACCAGCCCTTGCTGTTTTTTGAACATGCTTTTTCATTCTTGAAACAGCTTCATAGCCCGCTTCGATGTCTACGCCGGCTTCTCTGTATGCATTAGCCATGACTGTCCCTCCTATTTTTGATAATAATATTGCAGTGTGTCAGGATAAATTTCAGTTGGGTATTTTCCGGTAAAGCAGCCCAGACAGTACCCTTCTGTCCCATTACCATCTTTTTTACCAATGGCTTCGATCATTCCTTCCACACTTATAAACGTTAAGGAATCCGCACCAATTAGTTTTCTTATTTCCTCCACTGATTTATCAGAGGCAATTAATTCTTCCTTCGTTGATGTATCGATGCCATAGAAACATGGGTTTTTAATCGGTGGCGAACTGATGACCACATGGACCTCTGTCGCTCCTGCATCTTTCAACATTGTTACGATTCGTCGGCTGGTCGTTCCCCTAACAATAGAATCGTCAACCATGATGACACGCTTTCCTTCTACAACACCCCGAACCGGTGATAATTTCATTTTTACCCCTTGCTCTCTAAGTGACTGCGAAGGCTGGATGAAGGTACGTCCGACATAACGATTTTTAATTAAGCCCATCTCATAGGGAATTCCCGCTGCTTCAGCATAGCCGATTGCTGCTGAAATGCTGGAATCCGGTACACCAGTAACGACGTCTGCTTCAATCGGCGCTTCAAGTGCCAGTTTCTTCCCGAGGCTTTTACGGGCGGTATGGACATTAATTCCCTGTATATCACTGTCAGGTCTTGAAAAATAAATATACTCCATTGTGCAAATGGCTTTCGTCGTACTTACAGCAAATTGTTCAGATGTTAGACCATCATTATTAATAATTAACAATTCGCCGGGTAAAATATCACGGATATATTCCGCTCCCACAACATCAAAAGCACATGTTTCCGATGCGACAACATAGGCATCTCCTAGGCAGCCTAAAGAAAGTGGTCTCAAGCCATGGGGATCGAGAGCCACCATTAGTTCAGTTTCTGTCATTATTAAATAGGCATAAGCCCCTTTTAACATCGATAGAGCATTTTTGGCACGGTCTTTTGAATCGGAATAACCGCTTCTTTTCATTAAGTGAGCCAAAACCTCTGTATCGGAGCTCGTTTGAAAAATACTTCCCTGCGCTTCAAGCTGATGTTTTAACGATTTGACGTTTACCAGATTTCCGTTATGAGCAAGGGCAAGGCTGCCGCTTTGAGAATGGAACAAGAGCGGCTGGACATTCTCGTATCCGCCGCCTCCTGCAGTGGCATAGCGAACATGGCCAATAGCCGCATCCCCTGTTAATTCCTTCATTACATTTGATGTAAAAATCTCGGAAACTAACCCTTCTCCCTTAGCACCTTTAAGCGTTTTTCCGTCAGATACCACGATGCCTGTACCTTCTTGACCGCGATGCTGAAGACTGTGAAGGCCATAATAGGTTAGCTGTGCTGCATCAGGATGTCCCCAAACGCCAAAAATTCCACACTCTTCATTTAAACCCTTTAATTCAGCAAGCATGGGATAGCTCCTTTCCAAGCAGCTTTTAATTGGTCAACTGAAGCCTCAAGAACACTCGTCTTTTCGGCTAGAACCTGCAATTTTCCGGATTCATTCACTTCGCCAATCAGGTTTGCTGTGACTAAACGCTCAAATTCTGATTGGTGCTCTTTTTTGACGGTTAATAGAAAACGGGATTGTGTTTCACTAAATAATGACGATACCGGATTCCCCTCGATTTCGACGGTGGCACCAAGCTTTTCATTAGCAAATAAACTTTCTGCCAGAGCAACAGCTAACCCGCCTTCCGAAAGGTCATGTGCCGATTGCACCACACCTGCACGTATCGCTGCTAGAATTTGATCCTGTCTTTCTTTTTCCAAAGCCACGTTTAATTCCGGCGCTTTGCCAAAAACTTTTCCGTTCAACAGTTTTTGCAGCTCGCTGCCGCCAAATTCATCTTTGGTTTCGCCAACCAGATAAATAAGATCGCCGTTTTGTTTAAAATGCTGAGTTGTAATGTGGTTAAGATCTGTTACTAATCCAACCATTCCAACCACTGGTGTTGGATAAATAGCTGTACCGCTTGTTTCGTTATATAAAGAGACGTTACCGCCGATTACTGGTGTATTTAGAATACGGCATGCTTCACTCATTCCATCTGCCGCTTTTTCAATCTGCCAGAATACTTCCGGTTTCTCCGGATTACCAAAGTTTAAGTTATCTGTAATCGCTAATGGCTCAGCACCGGAACAAATAATATTACGGGCTGCCTCAGCAACCGCGATTTTCCCACCCATTTCAGGATCCAAATAGACATAGCGGGAATTGCAATCAGTTGTCATTGCTAAAGCTTTCCGAGTACCGCGAATCCTAACAACCGCAGCATCAGAACCGGGAGCAATGACAGTATTGGTGCGTACCATGTAGTCGTATTGCCCATAAACCCATTCCTTGCTTGCTACTGTTGGCTGACTTAAGATATTTAAAAGAGTATCCTTAACATCATCAACTTGTGGAATTTCATTTTCCATCGCTTGGAACTCTGCATAATAGTCAGGTTCTTTTGATGGTTTATGGTAAACAGGTGCATCTTCCGCTAATGCATCAACAGGTACATCGGCAACTGTTTCCCCTTTATGGATTAAACGCAGCTTTTTATCGCTCGTTACCTTACCGATTCCAACTGCTTCTAAGCCATATTTTGCAAAAAGATCAACGATTTCTTGTTCTCTTCCTTTTTCTACGACGATGAGCATCCGTTCCTGGGATTCTGACAGCATCATTTCATAAGCCGTCATTCCTGTTTCCCGTTGTGGAACAAGATCTAAGTTCATTTCAATACCCATTCCTGCTTTACTTGCCATTTCAGCAGAAGAACTTACCAACCCTGCTGCGCCCATATCCTGAATCCCTACAAGTGAATCAAAATGAATTAACTCCAGGCATGCTTCTAATAGCAGTTTCTCCATAAACGGGTCGCCTACCTGAACAGCCGGACGATCTTCATTAGATTGTTCTGTTAATTCTTCGGAAGCAAATGTTGCACCATGAATACCGTCACGTCCTGTTTTTGCACCGACATACATCACCGTATTACCTTCACCATGTGCCTGCCCTTTTTTAATATCCTTATGATCTATTAACCCAACACACATCGCATTGACTAAGGGATTTCCCTCATAGCATGGGTCAAATTGAATTTCGCCGCCGACAGTTGGGATTCCGATACAGTTTCCGTAACCGGCAATACCGGCAACGACTTCCTTAAATAAATAGCGAACCCTTGCTGAGTCCAGCTCACCAAAGCGAAGTGAGTTTAACATTGCGATCGGTCTTGCTCCCATGGAGAAAACATCACGGATAATACCGCCAACACCCGTTGCAGCCCCTTGATAAGGTTCAATTGCGGAAGGGTGGTTATGGCTTTCAATTTTAAATACAACCGCCTGATTATCGCCGATATCGACAATCCCAGCACCTTCGCCGGGACCTTGAAGTACACGATCGCCTGTTACCGGGAATTTCCTTAGAACAGGCTTGGAATTTTTGTAGCTGCAATGTTCAGACCACATAACGGAAAACAGGCCTGTTTCTGTATAATTAGGAGTACGTCCAAGAATGTTTTCAACCATTGAAAATTCTTCATCGGATAAACCCATTTGCTGATAAATTTTTTCTGCTTTAATCTGATTAGGATTTGGTTCAAGCGTTAACAACATTTGCTTCCCTCCAATGTTTTACAATCGATTGAAACATTTTCAGTCCATCTGCACCGCCTAAAAGCTCATCTACAGCTCTTTCAGGGTGTGGCATCATACCAAGAACATTCCCTTTTTCATTCGTAATTCCCGCGATATCAGCAAGGCTTCCGTTCGGGTTCTGCTGATATGTAAAGACAATTTGATTGTTTTCCTTTAATTTCTCGAGCGTTTCGTCGTCACAATAGTAGTTTCCTTCTCCGTGCGCAACCGGGATCATAATCGTTTGCCCTTCGCTATATTCACCCGTAAACATTGTCTGCTTGTTCTCTACCTTTAATTCAACCGGCTTACAAATAAAGGATAGACTTTCATTCCGTCTCATCGCCCCCGGAAGTAATCCTGCTTCAAGGAGAATCTGAAATCCGTTACATACTCCTAGAACCGGCTTACCTGCTTCTGCAGCTTTTATGACTTCCTTCATGACATTACTAAATCTGGCAATGGCTCCAGTGCGCAAATAGTCACCATATGAAAAGCCGCCAGGGAGCAAAATTCCGTCAAACTCTTCAAGACTTTCTGTATCGTGCCAAACATATTCAACCTGCTCTCCAAGTTCATCTTGAATGGCATGAAACATATCAACGTCACAATTCGATCCTGGAAAGACGATTACCGCAAATTTCACTGAGTAACACACTCCTCTACTTCGTAACGGTAATCTTCAATAACCGGATTTGCTAATAGGTTGGTACAAATTTCATTCACCACATCATTAATATCCCGCTCTGATTTTTCAATTGTTAGCTCCATATATTTACCGATTCGGACATCGGCAACTTCCTTATAGTTTAAAGAGTTTAAAGAGTTCGTTACTGCCTTACCCTGCGGATCTAATACACTTTCTCTTAACGTCACATATACCTTAACTTTATACATGCTGATGTCCTCCTAATCTCGCTAAAATATTTTCATATGCATCTGTTAAATTCCCTAAATCACGACGGAATACATCCTTATCAAGCTTTTCATTCGTATTTTTATCCCAAAAGCGGCAAGTGTCAGGTGATATTTCATCAGCAAGCAAAATTTGACCTTGATAGTCTTTTCCAAACTCTAATTTAAAATCGACAAGACGAATACCCAGCTCATCAAAAAAGCTCGTTAGAACCGCATCAACCTGTAATGCCTTCTCTTTTAAAATAGAGATTTCTTCTTCTGTTGCTAAGTTTAGTTCAAGAATATGATCCACTGTTACAAGCGGGTCGCCCAGAGCATCATCTTTTAAATAAAACTCAACGATTGGAGCTTTTAATTCTTTCCCTTCTTCGACTCCTAATCTTTTTGAAAAGCTGCCGGCTGCAACATTCCGTACCACTGTTTCAAGCGGGATGATGGATACTTTTTTCACGAGCTGTTCCTTTTCTGAAACTCTCTCGATAAAGTGAGAATCAATTCCAGCTTCTTTCAACTGTAAAAATAGCAAACTAGTAATCTCGTTATTTAAACGTCCTTTACCGGTTATGTTTGCTTTTTTTTCTCCGTTAAAAGCTGTTGCCGAATCCTTGTACTCAACCAAAACGATCTGTTCATTTTCTGTTGTATAAATTCTTTTCGCTTTTCCTTCATATAGAAGTTCTTTCATCAGGAACGCCTCCACGTTTCGCAATATTAGGAATCTTCAGGATAAAACAGAGGGGCTAAGCATGCCCCTTTAATTATTCATTTAAGCCTAAACGGTCAAAAATTGTATTTACATGTTGCAAGTGGTAGTTATAATCAAAACAATCGGCAATTTCTTCCGGTGAAAGTAGTGCTGTAATTTTCTCTTCTGCTTCAATCAAACCTCGGAAAGGCACTTGATTTTCCCATGCCTCCATAGCCTTTGGCTGCACAGTGTCATATGCTTCTTCGCGTGATAATCCTTTATCAATAAGAGCAAGCAGCACCCGTTGTGAATAAATCAAGCCAAGTGTCCTGTCCATGTTTCGCTTCATATTTTCCGGATAGACTGTCAGGTTTTTGATAATGTTGCTAAAGCGATTAAGCATATAATTCAAGCCAATTGTGGCATCCGGCAATATAATCCTTTCTGCAGAAGAATGTGAAATATCACGTTCATGCCAAAGTGGTACATTTTCATAAGCAGTCAGCATGTAGCCGCGAATTACTCGAGCAATTCCCGTCATATTTTCAGAGCCAATCGGATTCCGTTTATGCGGCATCGCTGATGAACCCTTTTGCCCTTTTGCAAAAAATTCTTCGACTTCACGCGTTTCACTTTTTTGCAGTCCGCGAACTTCTACCGCAAATTTTTCAATTGATGTTGCAATTAATGCAAGAGCTGACATGTAATGAGCATGTCGGTCACGCTGCAAGGTTTGTGTAGAAATCGGTGCACGCTCGAGACCTAACTTTTCACAAACATATTGTTCGACAAACGGATTAATATTGGCATACGTTCCGACAGCTCCGGAAATTTTACCGAACTCAATTCCTCGAGCCGCTTGTTTGAAACGCTCAAGGTTTCGTTTCATTTCTTCATACCAAAGAGCGAGTTTTAGACCAAAAGTTGTCGGCTCGGCATGAACACCATGTGTACGCCCCATCATAACCGTTAACTTATGTTCTTGTGCTTTGTTCTTCAAAATTTCAATAAAGTTCTCAATATCTCTTTGTAAAATTTCATTGGCTTGTTTTAATAAATAGGAAAGAGCTGTATCGACTACATCTGTAGATGTTAATCCGTAATGAACCCATTTCCGTTCTTCACCTAATGTTTCGGATACCGCACGGGTAAATGCAACGACATCATGTCTTGTTTCTTCTTCAATCTCTTTAATTCTGTCAATATTGAAGGATGCTTTTTCACGTAGTTTTTGCACGTCCTCTTTCGGAATATCTCCAAGCTCTGACCATGCCTCACAAGCGAGAATTTCTACCTCCAACCATGCTTTAAATCGGTTTTCTTCTGTCCAAATTGCACCCATTTCAGGTCTTGTATAACGATCAATCATCTTTTACCTCCAAATTTCAGTCAATAAATTATGTTTCTAGACTTTTTCCACTACTCTTTCCCAAATGCCGCTGTTCACTGCTTCTTCAAGCGCTGTTTCTACAGATTCGCGAAGTAGGTTAACATGCCCCATTTTTCGTTTAATCTTTGGTTCCTTTTTTCCATAAAAATGAATTTTCCAATCCTTCACTTCTGATAATTTCTCCAACATACGAGATTGGTGTTCCCCTAATAGGTTTACCATTACAGCAGGTTTTAATAGCTCAGTACTTCCTAATGGTAAGTTACACACCGCTCTGATATGCTGTTCAAATTGTGAAGTTTGACATGCTTCAATCGAATAATGCCCGGAATTATGAGGTCTTGGAGCAATCTCATTTATATAAATCGTATCATCTTCAGTTAAAAACATTTCTACAGCCAGCGTTCCAATTAAGTTAAAAGCATCAGCAAGTTTCTTAGCATAGTGGATAGCTATTTCTTCTGCTCCTTTACTTATTCTAGCGGGAACAATTGTCTGATGCAGAATATTATTTATATGAACATTTTCCGCCACAGGGAAAACGGTTGTTTCACTATTCATATTTCGCGTGACAATGACAGAGATCTCTTTTTTAAAAGGAACCCATTTTTCAAGAACACAACTGCCGTGCTCCAACAATTTTGCTGCTGCTTCAATTTCCTGCTCTTTATGAATTACAACTTGGCCTTTTCCATCGTACCCGCCGCGTGATGTTTTCAAAACAGCCGGTAAACCCAACATCTTGATACTATCATAGATATCATTTATTGAATAAATTTCAGCATACGGTGCTACCTGGACACCGGCAATTTGTATTGCTCGTTTTTCGTTAATTCGGTCTTGAGAAATCTCAAGCAGTTTTTTTCCTTGCGGTACATAAGCATTCGCACAAAGCCAGGAGAGTGCCGCTGAATCAATATTTTCAAATTCATAGGTAATAACATCACTTTTTTTAGCTAGCTCCTTGATTGCATCCATATCATCATAAGAAGCTATTATTTTTTCGTCTGCTATTTGACCACAAGGTGAATCCTCCGTAGGATCAAGTACAGCAATTCGATATCCCATTTCCCTTGCAGAGAGTGCCATCATTCTTCCTAATTGGCCGCCTCCAATAATTCCGATAGTATGACCCGGTAAAACAACTTTGTTATACAAGTTCATCACTGCTTTCTATTGCGGCTATTTTTGCTTCCTGACGTATACTTTCGAGACGTTCCGCCAATTCAGGATCGGTTATTGATAAAATTTGAGCTGCGAGTAAACCTGCATTTGTTGCACCGGCTTTTCCGATCGCAACGGTCGCAACAGGTACTCCCGCCGGCATTTGAACAATTGATAATAAAGAGTCTAAGCCATTTAGTGCTTTTGATTGAACCGGAATCCCAATAACAGGAAGTGTAGTTTTAGCTGCTACCATTCCCGGTAAATGTGCGGCTCCTCCTGCTCCGGCAATAATTACCTTTATTCCTCTATTTCGTGCAGAGTCTGCAAAATCAAACATTAAATCAGGAGTCCGATGTGCGGAGACAACTTTTTTTTCGTACGGGATGTCTAAACGATCAAGTGTTTCACATGCATGCTTTATCGTTTCCCAATCGGATTTACTTCCCATTATGACTGCTACTTTCGGGTTCATGTTTGTTCCTCCCAACCTTTTTCCAAAATAAAAAGCCCTAAAACAGACACTTTCCCCAATTTTGGTTGAGAGAAAGCAGTCTGTCCGGGCTGGAAATGTGAACAGAAAAACACCTTGGAGTGAGTTAACACTACTGGCATTATCCACTTTCCCTCATAGTCCAATCATTTACGGTAATTGGGTAGAAACTTATGGGCCATATTCCCATTATTATACGAGGGTTTTACTTTATGAACTTTTCGATACCTCTATATTAACAATTATCACAGCAAATGGTCAATAAAAACGAACATTTTTTTAATTGGTAAATTTAATGTTCGCTTTTGTCAATTATCTTCGCTTCAAAAATGATTTGTCTTCCAACTGGTTCATATGCCGTTTCACAGCCTTTTATGACCTCTTGAAAAATTGGTTTCTCCGTCCGCCTGGTAGGAACATACCCTAGCTTCTTAATTCGTTCTAAACATTCTTCAATCGTTTCGTTTTCTTGAACTTCAAAATTCATTTTCTTTTTTTCTTTACTCATGAAAACAATTTCCCTCGTTTCACTGATTTAACCCAAAATCCGCCATGGATTGACTTTGGTTCATAAGGAATGATAAATGCTTTAGGATCCAAATTTTTTATTGTATCATACAATCGTAATTTGTACTTAAAAACGCAGCTAAATAACGCTGGCCTTTTAACGTTAATATCATTCAAATTGTAAAAAAAGATACATAAACAATATTAATGAAAAGAATAATTGCAACCATTATAAAGCTATTGTGCAACAAAAGAAATCCCAAATGTGTTCTCTTTCTGTAGTACAGTTTAACTCTATTTTGATTCGTTTGTTAAGAATAGTTTTAATCTATTTTTAGATTTATTTTGAGTGGGTGTGTTTGGGGGTTCTATTTTATATATCAGCAAATTTAGGGATTTTATCAGCGGAATCGAATTGTAAGTTTAAAAAAAGGTTCATTGCCCTTTCGGACAAGCACAAAAAAGACAACCCATATCAGGTTGTCTTTCATTCTTGCCTGGCAACGTCCTACTCTCACAGGGACAAAGTCCCAACTACCATCGGCGCTGAGAAGCTTAACTTCCGTGTTCGGTATGGGAACGGGTGTGACCTTCTCGCCATTGCTGCCAGACTATTTGTTTGAGGTTTCATTCCCTCAAAACTGGATAATGCAGAAGAAGTTTGGTAAAAACGAGTTCACCTTGTTCATATAAATATGACTTGGTTAAGTCCTCGAACGATTAGTATCAGTCAGCTCCACACGTCACCGCGCTTCCACCTCTGACCTATCAACCTGATCATCTTTCAGGGTTCTTACTAGCTTGACGCTATGGGAAATCTCATCTTGAGGGGGGCTTCATGCTTAGATGCTTTCAGCACTTATCCCGTCCGCACATAGCTACCCAGCGATGCCTTTGGCAAGACAACTGGTACACCAGCGGTGCGTCCATCCCGGTCCTCTCGTACTAAGGACAGCTCCTCTCAAATTTCCTGCGCCCACGACGGATAGGGACCGAACTGTCTCACGACGTTCTGAACCCAGCTCGCGTACCGCTTTAATGGGCGAACAGCCCAACCCTTGGGACCGACTACAGCCCCAGGATGCGATGAGCCGACATCGAGGTGCCAAACCTCCCCGTCGATGTGGACTCTTGGGGGAGATAAGCCTGTTATCCCCGGGGTAGCTTTTATCCGTTGAGCGATGGCCCTTCCATGCGGAACCACCGGATCACTAAGCCCGACTTTCGTCCCTGCTCGACTTGTAGGTCTCGCAGTCAAGCTCCCTTGTGCCTTTACACTCTACGAATGATTTCCAACCATTCTGAGGGAACCTTTGGGCGCCTCCGTTACTCTTTAGGAGGCGACCGCCCCAGTCAAACTGCCCACCTGACACTGTCTCCCACCCCGATGAGGGGTGCGGGTTAGAATTTCAATACAGCCAGGGTAGTATCCCACCGACGCCTCCACCGAAGCTAGCGCTCCGGCTTCTACGGCTCCTACCTATCCTGTACAAGCTGTACCAAAATTCAATATCAGGCTACAGTAAAGCTCCACGGGGTCTTTCCGTCCTGTCGCGGGTAACCTGCATCTTCACAGGTACTATAATTTCACCGAGTCTCTCGTTGAGACAGTGCCCAGATCGTTACGCCTTTCGTGCGGGTCGGAACTTACCCGACAAGGAATTTCGCTACCTTAGGACCGTTATAGTTACGGCCGCCGTTTACTGGGGCTTCGATTCAGAGCTTCGCTTGCGCTAACCCCTCCTCTTAACCTTCCAGCACCGGGCAGGCGTCAGCCCCTATACTTCGCCTTGCGGCTTCGCAGAGACCTGTGTTTTTGCTAAACAGTCGCCTGGGCCTATTCACTGCGGCTCTTCGAGGCTATTCACCCCAAAGAGCACCCCTTCTCCCGAAGTTACGGGGTCATTTTGCCGAGTTCCTTAACGAGAGTTCTCTCGCTCACCTTAGGATTCTCTCCTCGCCTACCTGTGTCGGTTTGCGGTACGGGCACCTTTTATCTCGCTAGAGGCTTTTCTTGGCAGTGTGGAATCAGGAACTTCGGTACTAAATTTCCCTCGCTGTCACAGCTCAGCCTAACGCAAGCGGGATTTGCCTCGCTTGCAGCCTAACTGCTTAGACGCGCATATCCAACAGCGCGCTTACCCTATCCTCCTGCGTCCCCCCGTTGCTCAAACGATAAAGAGGTGGTACAGGAATATCAACCTGTTGTCCATCGCCTACGCCTTTCGGCCTCGGCTTAGGTCCCGACTAACCCTGAGCGGACGAGCCTTCCTCAGGAAACCTTAGGCATTCGGTGGATGAGATTCTCACTCATCTTTCGCTACTCATACCGGCATTCTCACTTCTAAGCGCTCCACCAGTCCTTACGGTCTGACTTCAACGCCCTTAGAACGCTCTCCTACCACTGACATCAACGATGTCAATCCACAGCTTCGGTGATACGTTTAGCCCCGGTACATTTTCGGCGCAGAGTCACTCGACCAGTGAGCTATTACGCACTCTTTAAATGGTGGCTGCTTCTAAGCCAACATCCTGGTTGTCTAAGCAACTCCACATCCTTTTCCACTTAACGTATACTTTGGGACCTTAGCTGGTGGTCTGGGCTGTTTCCCTTTTGACTACGGATCTTATCACTCGCAGTCTGACTCCCACGGATAAGTCTTTGGCATTCGGAGTTTGTCTGAATTCGGTAACCCGATGAGGGCCCCTAGTCCAAACAGTGCTCTACCTCCAAGACTCTTACTACGTGAGGCTAGCCCTAAAGCTATTTCGGAGAGAACCAGCTATCTCCAAGTTCGATTGGAATTTCTCCGCTACCCACACCTCATCCCCGCACTTTTCAACGTGCGTGGGTTCGGGCCTCCATCCAGTGTTACCTGGACTTCACCCTGGACATGGGTAGATCACCTGGTTTCGGGTCTACGACCACATACTCATTCGCCCTATTCAGACTCGCTTTCGCTGCGGCTCCGTCTCTTCAACTTAACCTTGCATGTAATCGTAACTCGCCGGTTCATTCTACAAAAGGCACGCCATCACCCATAAACGGGCTCTGACTACTTGTAGGCACACGGTTTCAGGAACTATTTCACTCCCCTTCCGGGGTGCTTTTCACCTTTCCCTCACGGTACTGGTTCACTATCGGTCACTAGGGAGTATTTAGCCTTGGGAGATGGTCCTCCCTGCTTCCGACCGGATTTCACGTGTCCGGCCGTACTCAGGATCCACTCAGGAGGGAACGAAGTTTCAACTACAGGGTTTTTACCTTCTATGACGGACCTTTCCAGATCGCTTCATCTACCCCGTTCCTTTGTAACTCCATGTTGAGTGTCCTACAACCCCAAGAGGCAAGCCTCTTGGTTTGGGCTATGTCCCGTTTCGCTCGCCGCTACTCAGGGAATCGCGTTTGCTTTCTCTTCCTCCGGGTACTTAGATGTTTCAGTTCCCCGGGTATGCCTTCCATACCCTATGTATTTAGGTAAAGATATTGCTCCATTACGAGCAATGGGTTTCCCCATTCGGAAATCTCCGGATCAAAGCTTACTTACAGCTCCCCGAAGCATATCGGTGTTAGTCCCGTCCTTCATCGGCTCCTAGTGCCAAGGCATTCACCGTGCGCCCTTTCTAACTTAACCTAAAAGGTTTATTTCTCTTACTTAAATAAGAGAGAAAACTAAAATGGCAAGGAAAAATTGAACTGCATTTTTCCCTATTACTCGGTTCTTACTTTGACTTCTTCTTTACGATTATCCAGTTTTCAAAGAACGAATAAAAAAAGCTTCGAGAGAATTGCTCTCTCAAAACTAAACAAACAAAGAACGTGTTTCAAACAAACTGTTTTGTCCGGCTCATATGTCCGGCATATATCCTTAGAAAGGAGGTGATCCAGCCGCACCTTCCGATACGGCTACCTTGTTACGACTTCACCCCAATCATCTGTCCCACCTTAGGCGGCTGGCTCCTTACGGTTACCCCACCGACTTCGGGTGTTACAAACTCTCGTGGTGTGACGGGCGGTGTGTACAAGGCCCGGGAACGTATTCACCGCGGCATGCTGATCCGCGATTACTAGCGATTCCGGCTTCATGTAGGCGAGTTGCAGCCTACAATCCGAACTGAGAATGGTTTTATGGGATTGGCTCGACCTTGCGGTTTTGCAGCCCTTTGTACCATCCATTGTAGCACGTGTGTAGCCCAGGTCATAAGGGGCATGATGATTTGACGTCATCCCCACCTTCCTCCGGTTTGTCACCGGCAGTCACCTTAGAGTGCCCAACTGAATGCTGGCAACTAAGATCAAGGGTTGCGCTCGTTGCGGGACTTAACCCAACATCTCACGACACGAGCTGACGACAACCATGCACCACCTGTCACTCTGTCCCCCGAAGGGGAAAGCCCTATCTCTAGGGGTGTCAGAGGATGTCAAGACCTGGTAAGGTTCTTCGCGTTGCTTCGAATTAAACCACATGCTCCACCGCTTGTGCGGGCCCCCGTCAATTCCTTTGAGTTTCAGCCTTGCGGCCGTACTCCCCAGGCGGAGTGCTTAATGCGTTAGCTGCAGCACTAAAGGGCGGAAACCCTCTAACACTTAGCACTCATCGTTTACGGCGTGGACTACCAGGGTATCTAATCCTGTTTGCTCCCCACGCTTTCGCGCCTCAGCGTCAGTTACAGACCAGAAAGTCGCCTTCGCCACTGGTGTTCCTCCACATCTCTACGCATTTCACCGCTACACGTGGAATTCCACTTTCCTCTTCTGCACTCAAGTCCCCCAGTTTCCAATGACCCTCCACGGTTGAGCCGTGGGCTTTCACATCAGACTTAAAGGACCGCCTGCGCGCGCTTTACGCCCAATGATTCCGGACAACGCTTGCCACCTACGTATTACCGCGGCTGCTGGCACGTAGTTAGCCGTGGCTTTCTGGTTAGGTACCGTCAAGGTACCGGCAGTTACTCCGGTACTTGTTCTTCCCTAACAACAGAGCTTTACGACCCGAAGGCCTTCATCGCTCACGCGGCGTTGCTCCGTCAGACTTTCGTCCATTGCGGAAGATTCCCTACTGCTGCCTCCCGTAGGAGTCTGGGCCGTGTCTCAGTCCCAGTGTGGCCGATCACCCTCTCAGGTCGGCTACGCATCGTCGCCTTGGTGAGCCGTTACCTCACCAACTAGCTAATGCGCCGCGGGCCCATCTGTAAGTGACAGCCGAAACCGTCTTTCAGCTTTTCCTCATGTGAGGAAAAGGATTATCCGGTATTAGCTCCGGTTTCCCGAAGTTATCCCAGTCTTACAGGCAGGTTGCCCACGTGTTACTCACCCGTCCGCCGCTAACCTTCAGGAGCAAGCTCCTAAAGATTCGCTCGACTTGCATGTATTAGGCACGCCGCCAGCGTTCGTCCTGAGCCAGGATCAAACTCTCCAAGAAAGTTGATTAGCTCATTTGTTACGTTGGCTTAGCTTCACTTTCTTACGAAAGATCCACTAATAGTTATTGTTTGTTTGCACGATTTTGTTTGTTTAGTTTTCAAAGAACAAAGCTGCTAATTAAAATAGCGACAAAAACTATCATATCACATTGCTTCTTATATATCAACTGAAAATTACTTTCTTTTGAAAAGATATTTTTAACTGATGTACTTTTTGAAGCAACTTTTACATGATAACACCGTTGGTGTTTCAATGCAATATAAAGTTTTTATTTTTTCTCCAAAAGGAGATTTTAAAGACAGAGAATAGCTTCTTTGTCTTTCGCCTGGCAACGTCCTACTCTCACAGGGACAAAGTCCCAACTACCATCGGCGCTGAGAAGCTTAACTTCCGTGTTCGGTATGGGAACGGGTGTGACCTTCTCGCCATTGCTGCCAGGCTATTTTCTTTGAGGTTTCATTCCCTCAAAACTGGATAATGCAGAAGAAGTTTGGTAAAAACGAGTTCACCTTGTTCATATATATATGACTTGGTTAAGTCCTCGAACGATTAGTATCAGTCAGCTCCACACGTCACCGCGCTTCCACCTCTGACCTATCAACCTGATCATCTTTCAGGGTTCTTACTAGCTTGACGCTATGGGAAATCTCATCTTGAGGGGGGCTTCATGCTTAGATGCTTTCAGCACTTATCCCGTCCGCACATAGCTACCCAGCGATGCCTTTGGCAAGACAACTGGTACACCAGCGGTGCGTCCATCCCGGTCCTCTCGTACTAAGGACAGCTCCTCTCAAATTTCCTGCGCCCACGACGGATAGGGACCGAACTGTCTCACGACGTTCTGAACCCAGCTCGCGTACCGCTTTAATGGGCGAACAGCCCAACCCTTGGGACCGACTACAGCCCCAGGATGCGATGAGCCGACATCGAGGTGCCAAACCTCCCCGTCGATGTGGACTCTTGGGGGAGATAAGCCTGTTATCCCCGGGGTAGCTTTTATCCGTTGAGCGATGGCCCTTCCATGCGGAACCACCGGATCACTAAGCCCGACTTTCGTCCCTGCTCGACTTGTAGGTCTCGCAGTCAAGCTCCCTTGTGCCTTTACACTCTACGAATGATTTCCAACCATTCTGAGGGAACCTTTGGGCGCCTCCGTTACTCTTTAGGAGGCGACCGCCCCAGTCAAACTGCCCACCTGACACTGTCTCCCACCCCGATGAGGGGTGCGGGTTAGAATTTCAATACAGCCAGGGTAGTATCCCACCGACGCCTCCACCGAAGCTAGCGCTCCGGCTTCTACGGCTCCTACCTATCCTGTACAAGCTGTACCAAAATTCAATATCAGGCTACAGTAAAGCTCCACGGGGTCTTTCCGTCCTGTCGCGGGTAACCTGCATCTTCACAGGTACTATAATTTCACCGAGTCTCTCGTTGAGACAGTGCCCAGATCGTTACGCCTTTCGTGCGGGTCGGAACTTACCCGACAAGGAATTTCGCTACCTTAGGACCGTTATAGTTACGGCCGCCGTTTACTGGGGCTTCGATTCAGAGCTTCGCTTGCGCTAACCCCTCCTCTTAACCTTCCAGCACCGGGCAGGCGTCAGCCCCTATACTTCGCCTTGCGGCTTCGCAGAGACCTGTGTTTTTGCTAAACAGTCGCCTGGGCCTATTCACTGCGGCTCTTCGAGGCTATTCACCCCAAAGAGCACCCCTTCTCCCGAAGTTACGGGGTCATTTTGCCGAGTTCCTTAACGAGAGTTCTCTCGCTCACCTTAGGATTCTCTCCTCGCCTACCTGTGTCGGTTTGCGGTACGGGCACCTTTTATCTCGCTAGAGGCTTTTCTTGGCAGTGTGGAATCAGGAACTTCGGTACTAAATTTCCCTCGCTGTCACAGCTCAGCCTTCACGCAAGCGGGATTTGCCTCACTTGCAGCCTAACTGCTTAGACGCGCATATCCAACAGCGCGCTTACCCTATCCTCCTGCGTCCCCCCGTTGCTCAAACGATAAAGAGGTGGTACAGGAATATCAACCTGTTGTCCATCGCCTACGCCTTTCGGCCTCGGCTTAGGTCCCGACTAACCCTGAGCGGACGAGCCTTCCTCAGGAAACCTTAGGCATTCGGTGGATGAGATTCTCACTCATCTTTCGCTACTCATACCGGCATTCTCACTTCTAAGCGCTCCACCAGTCCTTACGGTCTGACTTCAACGCCCTTAGAACGCTCTCCTACCACTGACATCGAAGATGTCAATCCACAGCTTCGGTGATACGTTTAGCCCCGGTACATTTTCGGCGCAGAGTCACTCGACCAGTGAGCTATTACGCACTCTTTAAATGGTGGCTGCTTCTAAGCCAACATCCTGGTTGTCTAAGCAACTCCACATCCTTTTCCACTTAACGTATACTTTGGGACCTTAGCTGGTGGTCTGGGCTGTTTCCCTTTTGACTACGGATCTTATCACTCGCAGTCTGACTCCCACGGATAAGTCTTTGGCATTCGGAGTTTGTCTGAATTCGGTAACCCGATGAGGGCCCCTAGTCCAAACAGTGCTCTACCTCCAAGACTCTTACTACGTGAGGCTAGCCCTAAAGCTATTTCGGAGAGAACCAGCTATCTCCAAGTTCGATTGGAATTTCTCCGCTACCCACACCTCATCCCCGCACTTTTCAACGTGCGTGGGTTCGGGCCTCCATCCAGTGTTACCTGGACTTCACCCTGGACATGGGTAGATCACCTGGTTTCGGGTCTACGACCACATACTCATTCGCCCTATTCAGACTCGCTTTCGCTGCGGCTCCGTCTCTTCAACTTAACCTTGCATGTAATCGTAACTCGCCGGTTCATTCTACAAAAGGCACGCCATCACCCATGAACGGGCTCTGACTACTTGTAGGCACACGGTTTCAGGAACTATTTCACTCCCCTTCCGGGGTGCTTTTCACCTTTCCCTCACGGTACTGGTTCACTATCGGTCACTAGGGAGTATTTAGCCTTGGGAGATGGTCCTCCCTGCTTCCGACCGGATTTCACGTGTCCGGCCGTACTCAGGATCCACTCAGGAGGGAACGAAGTTTCAACTACAGGGTTTTTACCTTCTATGACGGACCTTTCCAGATCGCTTCATCTACCCCGTTCCTTTGTAACTCCATGTTGAGTGTCCTACAACCCCAAGAGGCAAGCCTCTTGGTTTGGGCTATGTCCCGTTTCGCTCGCCGCTACTCAGGGAATCGCGTTTGCTTTCTCTTCCTCCGGGTACTTAGATGTTTCAGTTCCCCGGGTATGCCTTCCATACCCTATGTATTCAGGTAAAGATATTGCTCCATTACGAGCAATGGGTTTCCCCATTCGGAAATCTCCGGATCAAAGCTTACTTACAGCTCCCCGAAGCATATCGGTGTTAGTCCCGTCCTTCATCGGCTCCTAGTGCCAAGGCATTCACCGTGCGCCCTTTCTAACTTAACCTAAAAGGTTTAATTCTCTTACATAATAAGAGAGAAAACTAAAACGGCAAGGAAAAATTGAACTGCATTTTTCCCTATAACTCGGTTCTTACTTTGACTTCTTCTTTACGATTATCCAGTTTTCAAAGAACGAATAAAAAAAGCTTCGAGAGATTAATTGCTCTCTCAAAACTAAACAAACAAAGAACGTGTTTCAAACAAACTGTTTTGTCCGGCTCATATGTCCGGCATATATCCTTAGAAAGGAGGTGATCCAGCCGCACCTTCCGATACGGCTACCTTGTTACGACTTCACCCCAATCATCTGTCCCACCTTAGGCGGCTGGCTCCTTACGGTTACCCCACCGACTTCGGGTGTTACAAACTCTCGTGGTGTGACGGGCGGTGTGTACAAGGCCCGGGAACGTATTCACCGCGGCATGCTGATCCGCGATTACTAGCGATTCCGGCTTCATGTAGGCGAGTTGCAGCCTACAATCCGAACTGAGAATGGTTTTATGGGATTGGCTCGACCTTGCGGTTTTGCAGCCCTTTGTACCATCCATTGTAGCACGTGTGTAGCCCAGGTCATAAGGGGCATGATGATTTGACGTCATCCCCACCTTCCTCCGGTTTGTCACCGGCAGTCACCTTAGAGTGCCCAACTGAATGCTGGCAACTAAGATCAAGGGTTGCGCTCGTTGCGGGACTTAACCCAACATCTCACGACACGAGCTGACGACAACCATGCACCACCTGTCACTCTGTCCCCCGAAGGGGAAAGCCCTATCTCTAGGGGTGTCAGAGGATGTCAAGACCTGGTAAGGTTCTTCGCGTTGCTTCGAATTAAACCACATGCTCCACCGCTTGTGCGGGCCCCCGTCAATTCCTTTGAGTTTCAGCCTTGCGGCCGTACTCCCCAGGCGGAGTGCTTAATGCGTTAGCTGCAGCACTAAAGGGCGGAAACCCTCTAACACTTAGCACTCATCGTTTACGGCGTGGACTACCAGGGTATCTAATCCTGTTTGCTCCCCACGCTTTCGCGCCTCAGCGTCAGTTACAGACCAGAAAGTCGCCTTCGCCACTGGTGTTCCTCCACATCTCTACGCATTTCACCGCTACACGTGGAATTCCACTTTCCTCTTCTGCACTCAAGTCCCCCAGTTTCCAATGACCCTCCACGGTTGAGCCGTGGGCTTTCACATCAGACTTAAAGGACCGCCTGCGCGCGCTTTACGCCCAATGATTCCGGACAACGCTTGCCACCTACGTATTACCGCGGCTGCTGGCACGTAGTTAGCCGTGGCTTTCTGGTTAGGTACCGTCAAGGTACCGGCAGTTACTCCGGTACTTGTTCTTCCCTAACAACAGAGCTTTACGACCCGAAGGCCTTCATCGCTCACGCGGCGTTGCTCCGTCAGACTTTCGTCCATTGCGGAAGATTCCCTACTGCTGCCTCCCGTAGGAGTCTGGGCCGTGTCTCAGTCCCAGTGTGGCCGATCACCCTCTCAGGTCGGCTACGCATCGTCGCCTTGGTGAGCCGTTACCTCACCAACTAGCTAATGCGCCGCGGGCCCATCTGTAAGTGACAGCCGAAACCGTCTTTCAGCTTTTCCTCATGTGAGGAAAAGGATTATCCGGTATTAGCTCCGGTTTCCCGAAGTTATCCCAGTCTTACAGGCAGGTTGCCCACGTGTTACTCACCCGTCCGCCGCTAACCTTCAGGAGCAAGCTCCTAAAGATTCGCTCGACTTGCATGTATTAGGCACGCCGCCAGCGTTCGTCCTGAGCCAGGATCAAACTCTCCAAGAAAGTTGATTAGCTCATTTGTTACGTTGGCTTAGCTTCACTTTCTTACGAAAGATCCACTAATAGTTATTGTTTGTTTGCACGATTTTGTTTGTTTAGTTTTCAAAGAACAAAGCTGCTAATTAAAATAGCGACAAAAACTATCATATCACATTGCTTCTTATATATCAACTGAAAATTACTTTCTTTTGAAAAGATATTTTTAACTGATGTACTTTTTGAAGCAACTTTTACATGATAACACCGTTGGTGTTTCAATGCAATATAAAGTTTTTATTTTTTCTCCAAAAGGAGATTTTAAAGACAGAGAATAGCTTCTTTGTCTTTCGCCTGGCAACGTCCTACTCTCACAGGGACAAAGTCCCAACTACCATCGGCGCTGAGAAGCTTAACTTCCGTGTTCGGTATGGGAACGGGTGTGACCTTCTCGCCATTGCTGCCAGACTATTTTCTTTGAGGTTTCATTCCCTCAAAACTGGATAATGCAGAAGAAGTTTGGTAAAAACGAGTTCACCTTGTTCATATAAATATGACTTGGTTAAGTCCTCGAACGATTAGTATCAGTCAGCTCCACACGTCACCGCGCTTCCACCTCTGACCTATCAACCTGATCATCTTTCAGGGTTCTTACTAGCTTGACGCTATGGGAAATCTCATCTTGAGGGGGGCTTCATGCTTAGATGCTTTCAGCACTTATCCCGTCCGCACATAGCTACCCAGCGATGCCTTTGGCAAGACAACTGGTACACCAGCGGTGCGTCCATCCCGGTCCTCTCGTACTAAGGACAGCTCCTCTCAAATTTCCTGCGCCCACGACGGATAGGGACCGAACTGTCTCACGACGTTCTGAACCCAGCTCGCGTACCGCTTTAATGGGCGAACAGCCCAACCCTTGGGACCGACTACAGCCCCAGGATGCGATGAGCCGACATCGAGGTGCCAAACCTCCCCGTCGATGTGGACTCTTGGGGGAGATAAGCCTGTTATCCCCGGGGTAGCTTTTATCCGTTGAGCGATGGCCCTTCCATGCGGAACCACCGGATCACTAAGCCCGACTTTCGTCCCTGCTCGACTTGTAGGTCTCGCAGTCAAGCTCCCTTGTGCCTTTACACTCTACGAATGATTTCCAACCATTCTGAGGGAACCTTTGGGCGCCTCCGTTACTCTTTAGGAGGCGACCGCCCCAGTCAAACTGCCCACCTGACACTGTCTCCCACCCCGATGAGGGGTGCGGGTTAGAATTTCAATACAGCCAGGGTAGTATCCCACCGACGCCTCCACCGAAGCTAGCGCTCCGGCTTCTACGGCTCCTACCTATCCTGTACAAGCTGTACCAAAATTCAATATCAGGCTACAGTAAAGCTCCACGGGGTCTTTCCGTCCTGTCGCGGGTAACCTGCATCTTCACAGGTACTATAATTTCACCGAGTCTCTCGTTGAGACAGTGCCCAGATCGTTACGCCTTTCGTGCGGGTCGGAACTTACCCGACAAGGAATTTCGCTACCTTAGGACCGTTATAGTTACGGCCGCCGTTTACTGGGGCTTCGATTCAGAGCTTCGCTTGCGCTAACCCCTCCTCTTAACCTTCCAGCACCGGGCAGGCGTCAGCCCCTATACTTCGCCTTGCGGCTTCGCAGAGACCTGTGTTTTTGCTAAACAGTCGCCTGGGCCTATTCACTGCGGCTCTTCGAGGCTATTCACCCCAAAGAGCACCCCTTCTCCCGAAGTTACGGGGTCATTTTGCCGAGTTCCTTAACGAGAGTTCTCTCGCTCACCTTAGGATTCTCTCCTCGCCTACCTGTGTCGGTTTGCGGTACGGGCACCTTTTATCTCGCTAGAGGCTTTTCTTGGCAGTGTGGAATCAGGAACTTCGGTACTAAATTTCCCTCGCTGTCACAGCTCAGCCTAACGCAAGCGGGATTTGCCTCGCTTGCAGCCTAACTGCTTAGACGCGCATATCCAACAGCGCGCTTACCCTATCCTCCTGCGTCCCCCCGTTGCTCAAACGATAAAGAGGTGGTACAGGAATATCAACCTGTTGTCCATCGCCTACGCCTTTCGGCCTCGGCTTAGGTCCCGACTAACCCTGAGCGGACGAGCCTTCCTCAGGAAACCTTAGGCATTCGGTGGATGAGATTCTCACTCATCTTTCGCTACTCATACCGGCATTCTCACTTCTAAGCGCTCCACCAGTCCTTACGGTCTGACTTCAACGCCCTTAGAACGCTCTCCTACCACTGACATCGAAGATGTCAATCCACAGCTTCGGTGATACGTTTAGCCCCGGTACATTTTCGGCGCAGAGTCACTCGACCAGTGAGCTATTACGCACTCTTTAAATGGTGGCTGCTTCTAAGCCAACATCCTGGTTGTCTAAGCAACTCCACATCCTTTTCCACTTAACGTATACTTTGGGACCTTAGCTGGTGGTCTGGGCTGTTTCCCTTTTGACTACGGATCTTATCACTCGCAGTCTGACTCCCACGGATAAGTCTTTGGCATTCGGAGTTTGTCTGAATTCGGTAACCCGATGAGGGCCCCTAGTCCAAACAGTGCTCTACCTCCAAGACTCTTACTACGTGAGGCTAGCCCTAAAGCTATTTCGGAGAGAACCAGCTATCTCCAAGTTCGATTGGAATTTCTCCGCTACCCACACCTCATCCCCGCACTTTTCAACGTGCGTGGGTTCGGGCCTCCATCCAGTGTTACCTGGACTTCACCCTGGACATGGGTAGATCACCTGGTTTCGGGTCTACGACCACATACTCATTCGCCCTATTCAGACTCGCTTTCGCTGCGGCTCCGTCTCTTCAACTTAACCTTGCATGTAATCGTAACTCGCCGGTTCATTCTACAAAAGGCACGCCATCACCCATAAACGGGCTCTGACTACTTGTAGGCACACGGTTTCAGGAACTATTTCACTCCCCTTCCGGGGTGCTTTTCACCTTTCCCTCACGGTACTGGTTCACTATCGGTCACTAGGGAGTATTTAGCCTTGGGAGATGGTCCTCCCTGCTTCCGACCGGATTTCACGTGTCCGGCCGTACTCAGGATCCACTCAGGAGGGAACGAAGTTTCAACTACAGGGTTTTTACCTTCTATGACGGACCTTTCCAGATCGCTTCATCTACCCCGTTCCTTTGTAACTCCATGTTGAGTGTCCTACAACCCCAAGAGGCAAGCCTCTTGGTTTGGGCTATGTCCCGTTTCGCTCGCCGCTACTCAGGGAATCGCGTTTGCTTTCTCTTCCTCCGGGTACTTAGATGTTTCAGTTCCCCGGGTATGCCTTCCATACCCTATGTATTCAGGTAAAGATACTGTTCCATTACGAACAGCGGGTTTCCCCATTCGGAAATCTCCGGATCAAAGCTTACTTACAGCTCCCCGAAGCATATCGGTGTTAGTCCCGTCCTTCATCGGCTCCTAGTGCCAAGGCATTCACCGTGCGCCCTTTCTAACTTAACCTAAAAGGTTTATTTCTCTTACTTAAATAAGAGAGAAAACTAAAATGGCAAGGAAAAATTGAACTGCATTTTTCCCTATTACTCGGTTCTTACTTTGACTTCTTCTTTACGATTATCCAGTTTTCAAAGAACGAATAAAAAAAGCTTCGAGAGAATTGCTCTCTCAAAACTAAACAAACAAAGAACGTGTTTCAAACAAACTGTTTTGTCCGGCTCATATGTCCGGCATATATCCTTAGAAAGGAGGTGATCCAGCCGCACCTTCCGATACGGCTACCTTGTTACGACTTCACCCCAATCATCTGTCCCACCTTAGGCGGCTGGCTCCTTACGGTTACCCCACCGACTTCGGGTGTTACAAACTCTCGTGGTGTGACGGGCGGTGTGTACAAGGCCCGGGAACGTATTCACCGCGGCATGCTGATCCGCGATTACTAGCGATTCCGGCTTCATGTAGGCGAGTTGCAGCCTACAATCCGAACTGAGAATGGTTTTATGGGATTGGCTCGACCTTGCGGTTTTGCAGCCCTTTGTACCATCCATTGTAGCACGTGTGTAGCCCAGGTCATAAGGGGCATGATGATTTGACGTCATCCCCACCTTCCTCCGGTTTGTCACCGGCAGTCACCTTAGAGTGCCCAACTGAATGCTGGCAACTAAGATCAAGGGTTGCGCTCGTTGCGGGACTTAACCCAACATCTCACGACACGAGCTGACGACAACCATGCACCACCTGTCACTCTGTCCCCCGAAGGGGAAAGCCCTATCTCTAGGGGTGTCAGAGGATGTCAAGACCTGGTAAGGTTCTTCGCGTTGCTTCGAATTAAACCACATGCTCCACCGCTTGTGCGGGCCCCCGTCAATTCCTTTGAGTTTCAGCCTTGCGGCCGTACTCCCCAGGCGGAGTGCTTAATGCGTTAGCTGCAGCACTAAAGGGCGGAAACCCTCTAACACTTAGCACTCATCGTTTACGGCGTGGACTACCAGGGTATCTAATCCTGTTTGCTCCCCACGCTTTCGCGCCTCAGCGTCAGTTACAGACCAGAAAGTCGCCTTCGCCACTGGTGTTCCTCCACATCTCTACGCATTTCACCGCTACACGTGGAATTCCACTTTCCTCTTCTGCACTCAAGTCCCCCAGTTTCCAATGACCCTCCACGGTTGAGCCGTGGGCTTTCACATCAGACTTAAAGGACCGCCTGCGCGCGCTTTACGCCCAATAATTCCGGACAACGCTTGCCACCTACGTATTACCGCGGCTGCTGGCACGTAGTTAGCCGTGGCTTTCTGGTTAGGTACCGTCAAGGTACCGGCAGTTACTCCGGTACTTGTTCTTCCCTAACAACAGAGCTTTACGACCCGAAGGCCTTCATCGCTCACGCGGCGTTGCTCCGTCAGACTTTCGTCCATTGCGGAAGATCCCCTACTGCTGCCTCCCGTAGGAGTCTGGGCCGTGTCTCAGTCCCAGTGTGGCCGATCACCCTCTCAGGTCGGCTACGCATCGTCGCCTTGGTGAGCCGTTACCTCACCAACTAGCTAATGCGCCGCGGGCCCATCTGTAAGTGACAGCCGAAACCGTCTTTCAGCTTTTCCTCATGTGAGGAAAAGGATTATCCGGTATTAGCTCCGGTTTCCCGAAGTTATCCCAGTCTTACAGGCAGGTTGCCCACGTGTTACTCACCCGTCCGCCGCTAACCTTCAGGAGCAAGCTCCTAAAGATTCGCTCGACTTGCATGTATTAGGCACGCCGCCAGCGTTCGTCCTGAGCCAGGATCAAACTCTCCAAGAAAGTTGATTAGCTCATTTGTTACGTTGGCTTAGCTTCACTTTCTTACGAAAGATCCACTAATAGTTATTGTTTGTTTGCACGATTTTGTTTGTTTAGTTTTCAAAGAACAACAATACTCGTTTGAATTACCCAGACATTAATTTTAACCTCTTCGTCAGGAGTAACTCTATTAATATATCATTTTGTTAATTCATTGTCAATAAAATATTAAAATATTTTTAATATCTTCACGTTGTTAACAGGTCATTAACGACTGCTTTAATATACTACCACCCTCACTATTCTACGTCAACACTTTTTTGTTTCTTAATTTAACCTTTTATACTATTCACCGTAGGAATAGAGAATCCTTATGTTAATAGATATTTTTTTCGCTCTTTTTCCTCAAGTATAATCATCAAAGGTGTATGAAATTCAACAACACAGGGAATCAGAATAAATGGGTAGGGATAACAAAATAAGAAAAAAACCTTAAAGCAGAAGACCTATTAGCTTGCATTAATCGAAGGCCAAATGATTTATCGGATTTAACCAACGATAATATTATGTAAATCTTTTGAAATAAGGAGTCTCCTATGCACCGTTTAACTCTTAATTTAAATTACTTTTATACACTAATGTTGTTATTATTGCTGACGATTTCCTTCTATAATATTTTTTACAGGTTAGAAAATTTCCCGATTTCCAGTTGGGATGAAGCCAGGCACGGGGTAAGCGCCTACGAAATGTTAAGAAGAGGAAACTTCATCGTTAGCACCTACAGGGATGATATTGATTATTGGAACTTAAAACCGCCATTAAGTTTTTGGGCGAACATGGCCGGTTATAAAATAGCAGGATTCAACGCACTCGGACTGCGATTTTTCTCTGCCGTCTCCGCAATGCTAACAATTATCCTTGTAGCTATTTTCGTATATATAAAACATGGAAGGCTAGCCTCACTCGTATCGACATTGACTTTGGCTACAAGTACACAATTTTTAATTAATCACAGCGCCAGAACAGGAGATGCTGACTCCCTATTTGTTTTTTTATTTACCGCATCCATATTGTCGCTATTACTTTGCGAACATAACCTTAAATGGCTATATGCTTCAGGCCTGGGATTTGCTCTTGCCTTTTTAACAAAGAGCTGGCACGCAGGCAACATAGCAATTATTATCGGATTGTATCTTCTTTTTACCGGAACCCATAAAAGGCTTAATCATGTAAACTGGATTTTACTAGTTATTTGCATGGTATTACCGATTCTTGCATGGGGAGGTATTCGATACCAATATGACGGAATGGATTTTTTCAAAAACATGATTGCCTATGACCTGCTGCAAAGATCGTCTACCACTATTGAAGGCCACCTAGGCGGAACGTTCTACTATTTTGATATACTATGGAGGTTTTTCAATTATTGGCTTACTATCCTGTACGGCTTAGTCCTTGTTTATCTTAGTAAAGAATTCTCATTTAAACGATTCATATCTGAAAAAAATTCCTATACTATAGGGATCTGTTTATGGGTTATTATTCCTTTGATTCTTTTTTCATTAGCTAAAACAAAAATAAGATGGTATATTTTGCCCGTATATCCCCCGTTGTCGATTATAATCGGAGCCCTTGCAGGTAAACTTCTATTAATTGAAAAATTAGGGACAAAAGTCATCCTATTAGCTTCAATCCTTTTTGTATCCTTGCATTACGAGGGAGAGATTCAAGCTTATTTAAATAACCCTACCCCTAAATTACAGCTGAATTTGATTCAAAAAATACACAATAAAAAAGAATTGAAGGGATACAGCTTATTTTTACACCTTCCATCAAGCCCCGCCAAATGGGCACAAAATATGGTTTTAACTTCAGAGCTATACACCGACTCACATGTGGAGGATGGAGGAATTTACGGCTTTTTGAAAAAGGATAAAGCTCTACTTTTACTTCAAAAGGGAAAAGGAACAAAACAATTAATAAAATCGAATCAATTGATTATCATCGCATCCAATAAATGGGGCTATATTGTCCGCAAAAGGAAATAAACCGAACGTATAAAAAAGGGCTTACTCCATATGAGCAGGCCCTTTTCAATTAAAAGTATTTTTGATAAAACCAATAGCGTTCTCCAAGGCAAACAGATGCAAGCTCCCGGGATAACGCTCCTGAATTCCATGTTCCATGATTGTTGGAAAGAATAATAACAGTAACCCTATCGTTAACAAAATCAGCTAAGTCCGATTTGTAACCGGGTAAACTTCCATTATGCTCCACCAACTGTCTCCCGAAACTGATAAAATTATTAGCGATATTCCAACCGTAACCATATTTAAAAATACCCAAGCTCGCGCTATCAATATAGCCTGTCTCCATTTTTTCTACTTGTGAAGATGATAAAAGCTTACCGTTATGAATAGCATTATTGTATTGAAGCAAATCACCGGTTGTTGAAATAATATCCCCGTAACCGGCGAGCTGGCTTTCATCATCCCGCTCTGTGATTTTCCTCATATTTTCATATCCCACAGCTAATTTCTTAGCATTCGCTTTTCTTAAGTAGGTATGACGCATACCCGCAGGTTTGAAAATATGATCTTGATAATAATCCCCATAACTTTCTCCGGATACGATTTCGATTATGTCAGCAAGAATCATGTAGCCGGTGTTGGAATATTTGTATTTTGATCCGGGAGGAAACTCCAAATTTTGCTTTTTCATCAAATCAATAAAACCTGACATCGTGATAGATTTAGTTGTATCAGTGAGTTTTAAATGGTTAGCCACCCCTGAACTGTGCGTCAACAAATTATGAATAGTAATTTTATTACCGTTCGGAAAATTTGCAATGTATTTCGAAATCGGATCGGATGTTTTTAATTTCCCCTGCTTTTCAAGCTGGAGGATGGATATGGCAGTAAACGATTTCGTCAGCGACGCAATGCGGAATTCCGTATCGGTTCGATTAGGAATTCCTTCTTCTTTATTTGCAAATCCATATCCTTTTTCAAATAACACTTTTCCATCCTTAGCTACAAGAACGATGCCATTAAATTGATTTTCAACTGCCTTTTTATCCATAAAGGCCCCAAGTTTTTGCTGAAGGTCACCCTTTAAACCTGAATGCACCGTACTGCCAAAAGAGATAACAGCTCCAACAATCAAAATCAGAATTCCCATTGGAATGCCGAAGGTCCAAATCACCGATTTTCTAATTCGCAATACAAACCACACCTCTTTGTTGAACATATCCCCGAACTATTATAAATGGAAATAAGGAAATTTCATAATAAAAAAAGCCGGTCTAATGGTTAGGCCGGCTCCTCAATGTTATTTGGTAATCTTAATAATTTTTTCTTGTTTTAAGTCTACATTACCCTGTTTTTCAAGAACGATTTTTTCACCTTCAGCTAAGTTCGTAAAGACAACTGGAGTAATTGTTGATGTCGCATGCTCTTTAATGTAATTCAAATCCATTTTTAATAATGGCTGACCACATTTAACACGATCATTTTCAGCAACCAACGTTTCAAAGCCTTGGCCTTTTAGGTTTACTGTATCAATACCAACGTGGACAAGAATTTCACGGCCGCCATCGGAAAGAATTCCAATCGCGTGTTTCGTTGGGAATAGGTTTACGATTTTACCATCAACAGGTGAAACAACCATTCCCTCTGATGGGACAATCGCAAAGCCGTCACCCATCATTTTTCCTGCAAACACCTGATCTGGCACTTCTGTAATCGGCTTGATTTCCCCTTTTAAAGGCGCAACAAAAACTTCATCTTTACGCACTGTTTGAAGTGCTTCAGGATTCACTTCTTCAATTTGTTGTTCTACCCCTTTTTCAGGAGCTTTTACAGCTGCAACACTAGGTCTTTTACCATCCATAATATCCTTCATTTGACCTTTAATCGTTTCAGAACGCGGTCCAAAAATAGCTTGAATGTTATTACCAACTTCAAGTACACCAGCAGCTCCGAGCTTTTTCAATCTATTTTTATCAACATCTTTAATATCATTAACCGAAACACGTAAACGAGTAATACATGCATCCAAATGAGCAATATTTTTCTTTCCGCCCATTGCATCTAAAATGTTTGCAGCAAGGTCGCCCGCTTTATTATTACCTGTTTGTACTTCATCTTCAACTTCTTCCAGTTCACGTCCGGGTGTTTTAAGATCAAACTTGCGAATCGCAAAACGGAATCCGAAGTAGTAGATAACTGCAAATACAAGACCAACCGGGATAACCAACCATGCATGTGTTTGCGGGTTAATTAATCCAAATAAAATATAGTCAATTAAACCACCGGAGAATGTCATACCGATTTTTACATTTAAAAGGTGCATCGTCATGAATGATAGACCGGCAAAAATAGCGTGAATACCGAATAATACCGGTGCAACGAACAAGAATGAGAATTCAATTGGTTCTGTAATACCTGTTAAGAAAGATGTTAAACCGGCTGAGAACATGAGACCGCCGACAAATGCTTTCTTTTCCGGCTTTGCTTCATGGTAAATTGCTAATGCAGCAGCAGGAAGACCAAACATCATGAAAGGATATTTACCAGTTGTAAATGTACCTGCCGTTAGATTTTTTACACCGTCTTTAATTTGTTCCATAAAGATATGTTGGTCACCATGTACTACAACACCAGCTTTATTTGTATAGCTGCCAAACTCAAACCAGAACGGTGCATAGAAGATATGATGCAATCCAAAAGGAATTAATGACCGTTCAATGACCCCAAAGATAAATGCCGATAGTGTTAAGTTTGCATTTACCATGTTTGTAGAGAATGAATTTAAACCAGCTTGGATTGGAGGCCAAATAACAATCATTATTAAACCTAAGATAACAGCACTTGCAGCAGTAACAATCGGTACGAAACGTTTACCGGCAAAGAATCCAAGGTAAGATGGCAACTCCATTTGGAAGAATTTATTATACATCGTTGCTGCTAGAATACCTATTATAATACCACCGAAAACACCGGTTTGAAGGGTTGGAATCCCTAAAACAGATGCATAGCTTTGCGGATGCTTTGTTAATGCAGCTGCATCAATTCCAAGAGCAGTACCCATTGTAGCATTCATAATCAAGAAACCAACAATCGCAGCAAGTCCGGCAACACCGTCTCCACCTGCTAATCCAATGGCTACCCCAACTGCAAATAAAAGCGCAAGGTTACCAAAGATGACACTGCCTGCTTGTTCCATAATTTTCGCTACCATTGCTACACCGTGGTTATCAAAGAATGGAGCAAGATGTAATAAAGTCGGGTTTTGAAGCGCATTACCAATTGCTAATAAAATTCCGGCAGCCGGTAAGATTGCAACTGGAAGCATTAACGCTTTACCAACTTTTTGCAAGACACCAAAAGCTTTTTTAAACATAATAGTACCTCCTACTATTTTTTTATTAGCTCATTAAGCGTTTTCATTTTTAATAAAAAACAACAAAAAAGGCATGAGTAAAAGTTAAACTGAATGAAGATACAGGTATAGAATACCCCTTAAACTTCATTTCAATTACCACTTTTCACTCATGCCTGATCGAATCAGTAACACGTAAAAAATAATAGCTATTTAATTTTCTTCTGAATCCGCTGCAGATGCATTGTTAAATAAACAGCTTCTGCATCGAATACTTTCATTTTTAAAGTTTGTTGCATCACTTTAATGAGCTTCCATGAAAGATTATAACATACAGGATATTCTTCTTTCAAGAGGGAAGTTATTTTTTCCGGCTCTTCTACTTTTTCCTCTTTAATCACTCTTTCAATCGCGAAGCGTAGATGACGAACCAGCCTCATATAATCAATGCCTTCGCGATCAATTTCAATTTCCAGCTGTTCTTCCACCATTTCAACCAACCTGCTTACAAGTTGTGAATGCTGGTTAACATCAGAAAGATTTTTATTGGTAATTGCACTATGAATATGAAGGGCAATAAAGCCAATCTCTCCAACCGGAAGGGCAATTCCGGTTTTTTCTCTAATTAGCTGAACAATTTCTGCTGCAATTTCGTATTCACGCCTATAAAGAGCTTTTGTTTCCACTAAAAACGGGTTCTTCATTTCCATCCCTTGAGATGCTCTTGTAATCGCAAACATTAAATGGTCCGTTAAAGCGACGTGTATATGCTCATTTAAGGTTGAATTTGTTCTTTGCTTAATTAAATCTATAGATGAAATAATCACTTCATGTAAGTCATTTTCAATGAAAGGAAGCAACTTAATATAATTTTCTTGTTCCTTTTCATTTTTTAAGACAAAAAGCTTTTCAACAGAATCTGTATCTATATAGTCACCGCGTTTCCGGTTAAATCCTATGCCTTTGCCTATTAATACGACTTCTTCATAGGAAGGGTGCTCAGCGATTAAGACATTATTATTTAACACTTTATCAATCAGTAAATTTGCCATACCCTTCTTTCCCCATTTCGCCATACTTTCCCTTAGTATACTCATGTTATAAAAGACAAAACAGGAAGTCAACGACAAAATACGACTTTATCCAAAAATTATGGCAATTTTTTGACAAAAAAAGAACCGCCTGCGCTGCGGTTCTTTTCACAACCTATTTTAAGATAAAATAAATAAGGAAGATGACGAAGAAGAAATACATAATTGGGTTAACTTCTTTAATACGTCCTTTAACAATCATCGTAATCGGATAGAAAATGAAGCCAATTGCAATACCCGTTGCAATACTATAGGATAACGGCATCGCAATCATCGTTAAGAAGGCCGGTACAGCAATTTCAAAACGGTGCCAGTCAATTTTTCCTAATGAAGAAACCATCAATACTCCAACAATAATTAGTGCCGGCGCGGTAACAGGCGATGTAATAACAGATAATAAGGGAAAGAAGAATAATGACAGGATAAACAATCCGGCTGTAACTAATGACGCAAAACCTGTTCTTGCCCCGGAAGCAACGCCTGCAGATGACTCGATATAAGAAGTCGTAGTAGATGTACCAAGAACGGCACCTACAATTGTTGCAATCGAGTCAGAAAGTAAAGCTCTTCCTGCGTTAGGAAGTTTGTTATCTTTCATTAAACCTGCTTGGTTGGCAACTGCTACAAGTGTACCAGCATTATCAAAGAAGTCTACGAATAAGAATGTCAAGATAATACCGATCATTCCAGTTGACCAGAAAGAGCTGTCACTAAAGGATGAAAATACTGCACCAAAAGTAGGTTTTACGCTTGGAACCGCACTGACTACTTGATGCGGAACAGCAATCAAGCGGAAAATCATCCCGACAATCGCTGTAACAATCATTCCGTAAAATACTGAACCTTTAATTCCTCTTGTCATCATAATAACAGTTATAACAATTCCAAAAATTGCCAGCAATGTTGGACCTTTTGATAAATCACCTAAACCGACGAGTGTAGCATCATTTTTAACAATGATTCCTGATTCCTGCAAGCCAATGAAGGTAATAAACAAGCCAATCCCGGCACCAACAGCATGTTTTAAATCAACTGGAATCGCATTGATAATTTTTTCCCGAAGCCCTGTAAGGGTTAAAAGGAAAAAGAATATTCCGGAAATTAACACGGCACCAAGTGCATGCTGCCATGGGATTTTACTTCCTAAAACAACCGTATAGGCAAAGAATGCATTTAACCCCATCCCAGGTGCTAAAGCTAGCGGATACTTCCCAAGAAGACCCATGACAATTGATCCAACAGCAGATGCAATCGCGGTTGCCACAAAAACTGAACCGTAATCCATTCTCATTGCATCCGGAAGTCCTTTAACACTTGCCAGTGTCAATGTAAGTGGATTAACCACCAGAATATATGCCATAGCCAAGAACGTTGTTAAACCACCCATGAATTCCTGACGATAATTTGTACCAAGTTCGTCAAACCGAAAATAGTTTTTCAATTCCGCTTCCCCCTAAAACCTTTTTTCTAATTATAATTACCAAAAAACGCTCCGGTATCCACCGGAGCGTTTGACTAAGGCATGTGTAAATAATAGGGGAAAAGGGTACCCTATCGTTTTAGCACTTACCTCGTAGTCAAGCCTTTTACGGTGGCTCGGTAGAAACTTTTGGGCCCTATCCCCAAGAATATACGACGTAAATCGACAAGAATTTAATTCCCTTTTATCATACCAATGACCTATCATTTCGTCAACACAAAACACGAACGTTTTTATATTTTATTTCTCTTTTATTCGTCTTTAATCAAAGCACTCTTATTCCCACTCAATTGTTGCCGGCGGCTTACTAGTAATGTCATAAACCACCCGATTTACATGTGCCACTTCGTTGACAATTCTCGTAGAAATCACCTCAAGCACATCCCAAGGGATTCGTGCCCAGTCTGACGTCATCCCATCGATGGAAGTAACAGCGCGGATCCCAATCGTGTAATCGTAGGTTCTTGCATCTCCCATTACCCCGACACTGCGGATATCAGGCAAAACCGTAAAATATTGCCAAATTTCCCGTTCGAGACCTGCCTTTTTGATTTCCTCACGTAAAATCCAATCAGATTCACGAACAATTTCAAGCTTATCTTCAGAAATGGCCCCTAAAACCCGAATTCCAAGACCTGGTCCAGGGAACGGCTGCCTCCAAACAATTTCATCCGGGATTCCCAGTTCTGTTCCAAGTGCGCGAACTTCATCCTTAAACAAAGTATTCAAAGGTTCAATCAGTTTAAATTGCATATCCTCAGGCAATCCGCCCACATTGTGGTGCGATTTAATCGTCTGAGCCGTAGCCGTTCCACTTTCAATAATATCCGTATAAAGAGTACCTTGAGCTAAGAACTCAATCCCTTCAAGCTTTGTTGCTTCGTCATCAAAGACGTAAATAAATTCGTTACCGATAATTTTCCGTTTTTTCTCCGGATCGGATACGCCTTCGAGTTTGGATAAGAACCGATCTTTTGCATCGACCTTAATGACATTCATGTGAAAACCTTCAGCAAAGGTCTTCATGACGCTTTCCGCTTCATTTTTACGCAGGAGACCGTGATCAACAAAGATACAGGTTAATTGATCACCAATCGCCTTATGAATGAGCACGGCCACAACTGATGAGTCCACGCCGCCGCTTAGTGCGCAAAGAACTTTTTTCGTTCCAACCAGTTCACGAATTTTGGCGATTTCCATTTCAATAAAGTTTTCCATTGACCAATCGCCACTGCAATCACATACATTAAACACAAAATTCTTAAGAAGGTCATTTCCATGAACAGAATGGCGAACCTCCGGATGAAATTGAACAGCGTAAAGCTTGCGTTCCTTATTACTCATGGCAGAAATCGGGCACGTTGGGTTTGTACCATCAACTGTAAAACCTGCCGGTGCTTCGACAACCAAATCACCATGGCTCATCCAAACAACCTGCTCATCGGGCAGACCGTTAAATATCGCTGATTGATTCTGAATCGTCATAACTGCTTTTCCATACTCACGCTGCTTCGCTTTTTCAACTTTCCCATCAAAATGAACGGTCATTAATTGCATACCGTAGCAGATTCCAAGGATTGGCAGACCCATTTCAAAAATATTTTCATCACAGCGGAAAGAATTTTCATCATAGACGCTGTTTGGTCCGCCTGAAAAGATAATTCCTTTTGGATTCATCTTTTTAATTTCCTCTGCTGTAATCGTATGCGGATGAAGCTCACTGTATACACCAAACTCACGAATACGGCGTGTAATCAGCTGATTATATTGGCTTCCAAAATCTAAAACAACAATCATATCTTGCTTTTCAGTCAAAACGGCCACCTCTTTTTTAAATTATAACCCTGTTATTTCTAGTTTTTACTACAATCCAAAAAAAATTAAGGGAAAATAAAAAGAAAACTAGCATTCCGCGCTCCACAAAATCAGGAAGGCAGAATTCTAGTTTTCTCTAAAAAAAAATATAGAAATTTCTGCCTTCATAGTCAGGCCATTTACGGCGACCCGGTAGAGACTCTCGAACCTTATTTTCGAGGATATATGAAGGTAACGTACCCTATTTAGTTTAAAACATATTGTAACAATAGGATGTTTTTGCGGTCAAGCGATTGTCTTTTTAATTAAATTTTCCCACAATTCTCTTGCTTCCTACCAGCTTCCCGGCGGAAGCTCTTGACGATACAAATATCGCTCATATTTCGCGGTCAACCGCGTCATTTCTCGCGTCGAAAAAAACGTATCGATATAGACGGCAAAATTTCGAAGGGTTTGATTTTCTTTCCGCTTTAAACCGTAACGATTCAATTGGTGTAATAAAACAAGGTAAGCAAGTGCAATATTTTCATCCTTTCTTTTTAATCGGAATTTAAGAAGTAAATAATAGGGAAACCATTTTCCGCGAATCCGAAAGAGAATCCCAACGATTCCGCCAATAATACAGACTATCAAGACCCCCTGTTTCCAATATTTTCTCATAACCATTGTGGTTTTCTTCCATACGGATTGATTACTGGCGGTTTTTTTTTGGAGCCTTCGATGCGTGAATGTCATCCTCGAGATTCTTCTGCGGCTTTTTCACAGGAGCCGGTGTTGTTTGTTGATTAGTAGTCGGTGCCTGTCCTGCTGTATCGTTATGGATAATGATGTCATTAGAAAAGCCTTTTGTCGGCTCAAACGGTACCCAGCCTTGATTTGGAAAAAAGACCTCGACCCATGAATGTGCATTATTATTGGTAATTCGATAAAGATTCTTTAAGAGGTCAGTTTTGCTCGTGTTTATAGTTGCGTATATTTTTGATAAATTCAGGACTAACCCTAGAGTAATCCACCGCTGTTGTTTTTATTAAATCAGCTGCCTTATACATTGGAATTTCAAACTCAAATACATACATATTAGGATTAACAGGATAATGCCTGCTATCAAAGAAGAGAATTTTTTCGTTGGGTTTATCAAGTTCAAAAAAATTTCCCTTCATATTAATCGGACTTACATTCACAATTTTTTGAATTCCCGCTGGATACATTATATGGTTGGATTGGTTATGGGCATAGATTACGACTCGCGCTGTTTCCTTTTTGGTTTCAACAGTTTCCGGGATAGGCGATACCGGAATAAGATCCCCCTCCCTAAATGGGATCGTCGTTGCACCGGAAGTAACCCACCCTTTTCCCGTATAGAGATCCTTTGTTTCAACCTTCCAATAATTCTTTTGTTCCGCTTCAGTCGTAAAAACCGGATTGTCATCCCCGATAAATGGTCCACCCAGTGCTGAATCGTTCGTCCCATAGCCAACCCTTTCCGGTTACACTACTTTTGCTGTTTGCAGCCTTGAAATACGGTAAAGGGTCAGGCCAAATTGGCGCTGCCTTTGGGGCAGTAATCCCCACCAAGACACATAAGGTAATCATTATAAAGAGCGGTACCATCCACCTTCGGGCAGGGCTATGATCACTTGCAACATTTTCTTTGGCTAAAATCCTATAAAAGGTGAGCATCCCCATTATAAAGTAAATCCAAAGATTACGGTTTGAACGACGGCTGCTTTTGCATTATAAGGCGTAAAGGTATCCAAAACCGTTATGTACACCAACGTCATAAAGAAAAAGATTTAATAATCAATAGTGGATTAAATACACCATTAACCACAACAAAATAAAAAACAAAAATGTTCGAAATTCATTGGATAAATCGTCAATATTCCTTGCAAAAAGCAAGACTACATTATTTTCCTCATCGGTTGGTAAAAACGACCAATTTTCGGCATCAAGTTTATTCTATATAATTTGAGAAAATCCTGTTTAAAAAGGGTTGCAAATTTAACCTAAAGATATGGAAAAAAGCCGACTATTCCCTGAATAATCGGCTTTTACTACATTAATAAATTGCTTGATTCTCTTTATCTCATAACTACATCTTTACCTTGGGTAATGATGTTTAACTCCTCTAAAGTGGGGATTCCTTCCCAATCCCCTTTAAATTGAGTAGCCAATGCCCCTAAAATATTGGCTCGAGTTAAGGCCTTTTCCAAGGAGGAGGGAGTGATCGTTTCATGTTCAAGAAAAACAGAGATGAATCCTGCTGCAAAAGCATCCCCTGCGCCGACTGTATCGATGACATGTGAAACGGCATAGGGCGAGGCTTTTATTGTATTCCCATTAATAAAACCAATTGAGCCTTCAGAACCGAGTTTTAAGGCAACGACTTTCGCCCCCATTTCAAGGAATTTTTCCCCATAGCTTCCTATGGACTGTTTTCCGATAAGAAACTCCGCTTCCTCCACACCCGGGAGAAAAACATCACATAATGGGATGAGGGAAAGCAATACCTCTCTTGCTTCCTCCTCACTCCAGAGCTTCCTGCGCAAATTGGGATCAAAGGAGATGGTTAGACCCATTTCTCTTGCCAGTTCCATTGTTTTCCGAATCATTGAAGCGGTATGTTCACCCAAGGCGGGAGTAATCCCCGTTACATGCAGATGCCTTGCCCCTTCCAGCCATTCAGCGCGTACATCCGAGGGATTGAATTTGCTTGCTGCTGAGTTTTTTCGGTAATAATAAACCGTTGGATCTCCAAATCCTTTACATTCTTTAAAATATACAGCCGTGGATGCTTGATCATCGCGAATGGCATTGGATATATCCACTCCTTCACCGGCAAGTGTTGACAGGATAAAATCACCAAAAGGATCTTTTCCTACTCTACTAATCCACCTAACCTTTTTGCCGAGCCGCGTTAACCCAATCGCCACATTCGATTCAGCACCGGCTAACGATTTTATAAAAAGCGGTTCATACTTAATGGACTTATCGCTCACAGGCTGAAAAAGAACCATGCTTTCACCAATTGTAACAACATCTGTTCCTTTATTTTGTTGCATATGCCTCCACCTCATTGACAAGTTTGGTATACGCCTTTGCAAGATTGGTGATTTGTTCAAACTCTCCTTTTTGAATGAGGCTATTGTTAACAAGATTCCCCCCCAGACCTGCTGCAATCGCTCCATATCCCAGTACTTCCTTGATATTGTCCTGATTCACTCCGCCCGTTACAACCATAGGTATGTGATTAAGCGGTGCCCGTATATCCTTAATATAGTTCATACCAAGGGATCCAATTGGAAAAACCTTTACCGCAGTTGCCCCGAGATTATAAGCCCGTACAATCTCTGAGGGAGTCATCGTTCCAGGCCATACCTCCACACCCCGCTCTAGACCGTAGGCTAAAACTTCTTCATCGAGGTTTGGAGAAATAATATATTCAGCACCTGATTCTATTGCCTCCTTAGCCATCTTAAGATTTAAAACGGTACCTGCTCCAATCCGCAGCTGATCACCAAATTTTCCTTTCAATTCATTGATCATATTTAGAGCGCCATTTGTATTAAGCGTGATTTCTAAAAAAGAAATCCCCCCTGCTGCTAATGCTTTTGCTGTTTGTTCCCCGCTGCCCTTTGGAATTCCCCGAATGATTGCGATAATTCTTTCTTTTTCTAATAATGAAAGTAAGCTTTTTTCCAATGTACGTTACCTCCTTAATGGTCACCGCTTATTTACAAAGTTACCCCTGTTTTGAAAATAGCAATCTCTCTAAAATCATTTTTTTCATTATTAACAAGTTCACCGCTGGCAACCTTAATGATATAGTCAATAAAATCTCTGAATACAACATCTGCCGATTGCTCAATCAATGTTCCCGCATTATAGTCAATCCAATGGGGCTTTGATTCAAAAAGCGGTGTATTTGTTGAAACCTTCATCGTCGGAACAAACGTTCCAAACGGTGTTCCCCGTCCAGTTGTAAATAGGACTATTTGACAGCCCGAAGCCGCTAATGCAGATGAAGCGACAAGATCATTCCCTGGAGCACTTAAAAGGTTTAACCCTTTTTTCTTTAAGGTTTCCCCGTATTTAAGTACGTCAACTACAGTGGATGTTCCCGCTTTTTGTGTACATCCTAAAGATTTATCCTCCAAGGTCGTAATGCCGCCTTCTTTGTTACCGGGTGAGGGGTTTTCATAGACAGGCTGATTGTTTGCAATGAAATATTGTTTAAAATCATTAATCAATTCAACCGTTTTAGAAAATACTTCTTCGTCTGCCGAGCGTTCCATGAGAATGGTTTCAGCACCAAACATTTCGGGAACCTCTGTTAAAACAGTGGTTCCGCCTTGGGCCACGAGAAAATCAGAAAGTTTTCCAAGTAACGGATTTGCTGTAATTCCTGATAAGCCATCAGACCCGCCGCATTTTAAGCCTATTTTCAATTCGGACAATGGAACAGCTTCTCTTTTAACATTTTTGGCATTTTCATAGATTTCCTTTAATAGTCTGACGCCTTCCTCAAATTCGTTAGAAACTTCTTGGGAGACGAGGAACTTGACCAGGTCTTCATCAAATTCTCCAAGGCTTTCTTTAAATTCATATAGATTATTATTTTCACATCCAAGCCCTAGAACAAGGACCCCACCTGCGTTAGGGTGAAGAACGGCATCCCGCAAGATACTTTTCGTGTTGTTATGGTCGTCCCCTAATTGAGAACATCCATAGTTATGCTTTAATACAAGGATATTTTCGAATGGAGTAATATTGCCTACTTCATTTGAAAACTGTTTAATAATTTTTTCAGCTACTCCATTCACACATCCTACTGTTGCAACGATCCAAAGCTCGTTTCGAATCCCAACCAGGCCATTTTTTCGCTTGTACCCGTTAAAGGATAAGTTTTCATTTTTAAATGGGTTTTCAGCAACCTTTTGTTTAAATTGATAATCTTGAATCCCTTCCAGGTTTGTTTTCGTGTTATGTGTATGAATATGTTCACCGGTACTAATATCTTTAGTTGCATGTCCGATTGGATAACCGTATTTTATAAAATTTTCGTTGGCTAAAATCGGTACTACAGCTACCTTGTGACCGCGTTTCAGATCTTCCTTCAACACAATCTTATTCCCATCTACCAGGATTGGCTGCCCCTTTGGCAAATCCTTTAATGCCACAACTACATTGTCCTGTTCATTTATTTTCAAAATCTCAATCATGAAACCTTCTCCCCCTTACTTTGCTGTTGTTTTATTTAGAACAAAATTGACTGCTTGTTCCATTCCCTTTGTCTCAATTTCATAAAGATAACTAGTAACTGTATCTGTTAAACCCGGCACGGCATTTAAGTCCATTCCCCAGTTTTTCGTATACCCCAATACTGCCGTAACAATCGATTTTGCTCCTTCAATTGTTCCATCAAACTTTTTCCATTGCCGGCTAAACAAATCAAGAACTTCCTGATCATCCGCCAGCTTAATTTCTTCTTCTCCTCTTTTCCCTTTATAAAAAGAAATAAGAGCAGCAAGTGAAAATACTAGTTTTCCAGGCAATTCCTTTTTACGATTAAAATATTCCAATAAAGAAGGTAAATCTCTTGTTTTAAACTTGGACATGGAGTTTAGAGAAATACTTAATAAAAAATGCTGGATAAAGGGATTCATAAATCTTTCTAGAACGGCATCCGCGAATGAATTCAATTCATCTACTGGTAGTTCCAATGTTGGAATTATCTCTTCGAATATTAGTTCTTTGACAAAATTCCCAATAATTTGATGTTCGATTGCCTCTGCCACTGTATTTAACCCGTACAGATAGGAAACATGAGTCATTGCAGTGTGGGCACCATTTAGAATTCGCACTTTTCTCGTTCTGTAGGGAGTCATATCATCCACAAACAGAGTGTTTAACCCCGCCATTTGTGCTGGAAACTCCTCTCTAATCCATTGCGGTCCCTCAATAACCCATAAATGAAATTGCTCACCAACTACTACCATGTCATCCAGGTAACCAAGCTCTTCTGTTATCTCCCCAATGGTATCCTTTGGAAATCCAGGGACGATCCGGTCCACAAGACTACAACAAAAAGTATTTGCTTCAAGAATCCACTGCGTAAATTCCTCGCCAAGCTTCCAGAGAGCAGCATACTGAAGAACAATTTCTTTTAATTTTTCTCCGTTTCGATCAATCAGCTCACAAGGGATAATAATAAACCCTTTTTCTTTATCTCCATTAAACGCAAGGAATCTATAGTATAAGAATGCAGTTAATTTTCCCGGATAGCTTTTTTGCGGTCTGTCCTCTAATCTGTCGGTTTCGTCGTAGGCAATCCCTGCTTCTGTAGTATTTGAAAAAATAAAGCGGAGATCCGGATTGGATGCAAGCTCAGTAAATTGATCATATTGGGTAAAGAGATTGATTCCTCTGCTTATACTATTGATCACGGAATGCTCCTTAACTGCTTTTCCTTCTTTCATTCCCTGTAAATAAAGAGTGTATAGCCCATCCTGCTCATTTAACTCTTCAACCTTTTCACTTCCACGCGGCTGTACGATAACCACACTTCCATTAAAGCCGGCCTTTTTGTTCATGACATCAATTTGCCACTCCACAAAAGCTCTTAAAAAATTGCCTTCTCCAAATTGTAAAACCTTTTCCGGATATTTTTGATAACCTTGAACTAAGTCCTTGTTTAGTTTTCGCATTATTCTTCCTCCCTTTTTTATTTTTGCACACGTTAACATTTTTATTTTAAGCAAATCCCGTTTACAAGGCTGCTTGCTTATAAACGGGATTGTACTACTTCCGTGTTGAAACAGACTTCCTATGTATTAATTCTGTTTCAACAAAAATCTTTTCACCTATGGTTTCTTTATTTTCAACCACTTTTAAAATCTTTTCAGCGCCTAATTTACTGATCTTTTCAATCGGTCTCTTTACAGTAGTTAGGGACGGGTTCGTATATCGGGCAGAGGCTATATCATCGAAGCCAATGACTGAAATATCATTTGGTACATTTAAGCCCTTCGCAAATGCCGTATTGAGTGCGCCTATGGCCATATCATCATTAGAACAGAAAACGGCTGTTGGCGGATTATTTAGGGAAAGCAGCTTTTCCATTGCCTTGTGGCCGCTTTGCATATCATAATTCCCCTGGACAATATATTCATTGCGAATTGGTATATTATGGTCTATTAAGGCCTTTAAATATCCCTCTCTCCGTTCCATTGATGACTTAAAACCTTTTATCCCTTCAATAATTGCAATATCCCTGTGGCCTTTTTTAATTAGGTAGCTAACTGCCTGACAAGAACCCTCCCGATCATTGGATAGAATGCTAATCAGTGATTTATCATTGACTTCTCTATTTAGCACAACCATTGGAATCTTTTGATTTAGTACATGATAGATAAAGGCATTATCCGCTTCACTTTGACTCATTAAAATGATTCCATCAAACCTTTTTCCATGGATGGATGAAAAGTCGTGATAATCATCAATCCCTCTTACAAATAAATTGTAATCTTCATTAATTGCACTGTTTACACCTTTTACGGTATCTGCAAAAAAACTGGAGGAGGTCCCGTTCGTTATACTTGTAAAAAACAGTCCAATCGTATGGGATTTTTGCAAGACAAGGCTTTTCGCATTAAAGTTAGGCGAATAGTTCAATTGAGAGGCTATTTCAAGTATTTTCTTTTTTGTTCCCGGTTTGATAAGCGGGCTGTCATTTAATGCCCGGGATACCGTTGTATGTGACACATTTGCCAATTTAGCTATGTCTTTAATTGTGACCATTTTCTTCACCCTTTTATAAAACAACATTACTCTAAGTTAATTTTACCGGCAAGCCGGGATTTTTTGTATTTTCATAGCCTCTCATTCAAAATTCATTACACTCTAATTAAATTTTAAGGAAAGTCCCTTTTTCCCAACGTCCATTATTCAAATCGTTGGCAATATCCTGCAATAACACCAATTAGTAAACCGGCCATTGCTGTTTTCTTTTTGCCAAAGCGGCGAACCAAAAATGGAATCAATGTGATACCTGCAACCGAACTGCCCATCTGGATAAAGTTAATTATTGGCTGTAAACCAACGTGACCAAGATTATATTGGCAAAAATAGATCATCATTGCGTTATTCGTATTCATTGCTGAAATTGTAAATAAGGTCATTAAAATTAAGCACCACAATGGACGGTTAGTGAACACCACACGGAAGTAATCTTTTGCTGATTGTTGTTCTTTGCCCCAGGAGTTCTCTGCATTAATATGTTCTTTCGTGCCTTTGTAGCAGATGAAGAAACCGATAACACCAATGAAAGCCATAATTGCAGCGGTAACCGGATAGCCTATTTTTGTACTTGAGAACATCGATAAAATCGGTACAAATGCAACGCCTGTAACCAATTGGGCACCGATTGATCCTGCCTGGCGTGTCGATGCCATAAAGGATCGTTCTCCGACATCCCGTGTCATAACAGAAGCCAAGGAGCCATAAGGTACATTCGTAAATGAATAAACAAGACCCCAAGCCATATAGGTACCGTATGCCCAAGCGATTTTTCCGCCCATTGAAAGGTGAGGCATCGTAAATATAACGACTGTCAATACGGCAAGGATAATAGCTGAAAGCATCATAACAGGGCGGAATTTACCGCGTTTCCCCGGTGTCCTTGCATCAATAAGTGATCCTGCCAAAGGATCCATAAAGGCGTCAAAAATCTTCGTTATGGAAAAAACCCCTGCTGCAGCTGCGGCACTAATGCCGGCAACGTCGGTATAAAAGTGCATCAAATAAGATTGGCCTAAGTCAAACATGAAGCCATTACCAAAGTCGCCAAATCCATAAAGAGCTTTCTCTTTTGTAGGAATTTTTTTCGTTTCTTGGCCCGTATTTTCTTTATTTAATTTATGTGCAACATTTTCTGCCATCATTACACCACCCTTATATAATAAGCACCAACATTTTTAAATAATTTTGGCTTAAATCAAACATGAAGCCGTTTTCAAAACCACCTATGCCGTAAGTGCCAATATGGACACCTTCAAATTATTCAAACTTGAAAACTCTTGATATTCTGCTATAATTTCTGTAATCGATTTTTAAATGGACTCCCTCTCATGCTAGTTTCATTCCCCAATAAACCTAGCATGAGATGATGGGATCCCTTTTTTTATCGTTCAAACTGAAAATACTCTTTTGCATTATGATAAGAAATACCTTTAACCATCTGTCCTAAGAATTCAATTTCATTAGGTACTTCCCCGTTTTCAACCCATTCGCCAAGAGTAGAACATACTAATCTTCTAAAATATTCATGTCTCGTATAAGAAAGAAAGCTTCTTGAATCTGTCAGCATGCCAATAAATCGGCTAAAAAGGCCCATATTTGATAACGCCTTCATTTGTTCAAGCATTCCTTCTTTATTATCATTAAACCACCAAGCTGTTCCGAATTGAATTTTCCCCGGTATTCCTCCACCTTGGAAATTACCAATCATTGTGGCAATAACATAATTATCAGTCGGATTAAGAGAATAAATAATGGTTTTAGGAAGTGCATTTTCCTGCTCAAGCATATTCAACAAGCCGGCTAATGGCTTCGCAATTGCCTCTCATCATTGATCGAATCAAAGCCGGTATCAGGACCCAATACATTAAACATCCGCGAATTATTGTTCCTTAACGCATTAATGTGAAATTGCATTGCCCAGCCTAACTCTGAATACAACTGACCTAAAAACTTTAATGTAAAGGTTTTATATTTCTTTTCGCCCTCTGAAGAAACCTTATTGCCCTGTAATGCTTCACTGAAAAATTGTGCAGCTTCTTCTTTGGATGTCTCTGCATACATCATTTTGTCTATTGCATGGTCCGAAACTCTTCCTCCAACAGAATGGAAAAATCTCACCTGGGATTCGAGTGCACCCAGAAAATCATCATAGGATTCTATTAGAATACCTGAGGCATCCTGCAGTTTTTTAACCCATTGGGTAAAGCCTTCACGATTGATTTCTAATCCTTTATCAGGGCGAAAGCTCGGTAAAACGCTTACACCAAAATCAGATTCATCTTTCAATCGCAAGTGATAATCAAGACTATCAGTCGGATCATCGGTTGTACACACGACTTTAACATTTGATTTTTTGATAAAATCCCTTGCACCAAAACCCTCACTGTTTAATAATGCATTTACCTTCTCCCAAATTTGCGGTGCAGTTTCCTCGTTAAGTAACTCATAAATTCCAAAAAACCGCTGTAATTCTAAGTGCGTCCAGTTGTATAAAGGATTACCGATTGTCATCGGAACCGTTTTCGCCCAGGCCATAAACTTGTCATAATCACTTGCACTGCCTGTAATATACTCTTCATTAATCCCGTTACTTCTCATGAGCCGCCATTTATAATGGTCACCATATAACCAGATTTCTGTGAGATTTTTAAATGTCTTGTTTTCGTAGATTTCTTTTGGGCTTAAGTGGCAATGATAATCAATAATAGGCATTTCCTTCGCATAATCATGATATAAACGAATGGCCGTTTCGTTTTTCAGAAGGAAATTTTCATCCATGAAATCTCGCATAATGAAACCTTCTTTCAATTAGTTTTAAATAAATCCGCGATGTAAAATAAAGAAATTTTTTGCAGTAATTTGTTAACGTTAACATTATTAAATAAAAAAAATATCCGTAACCATTATTATACCGTCCACCCTTTCTTAGTAATTTATTTTAAAAATGTTAACGTGAACATTTAATCTTATTTTTATTTTAGCTTGTAAAAACGGGAAATTCAATTGTTTTTTTAAAAAATTGAAAACGATTTCACATGATACTCAAATTTTGGGCTATTACTTAAGCCTAAGAGGGAAGCTTAAAAATACCCGGGTACCTTCTCCTTCTTTACTCATAACACGAATTTTCCCTTCATGTGATTGTACAATCCATTTTGCTATTGATAGCCCTAGCCCGGATCCTTCTAAATGACGTGTTCGCGATTTATCGCCCCGATAGTACCGATCAAAAATATATGGAAGGTCTTCTTTTGATATACCAATCCCCGTATCGGCAATGTCGATCGTAGCTCGTGAATTTTTGATACTGCTTTTAATTGATATTGAACCATTTTCCTTTGTATACTTTACAGCATTATCTATTAATATGACGAACAGTTGTTTTAGCCTTTCTTTATCTCCCTCCATTTTTATAGTTGAGATTTCAGTAGTCAATTTAATATTTTTTATACTTGCGAGAGATTTAAAGTCCATAGCCACTTGACAGAGAATGTCGTCTAACTCAATTACCTCTTTCAAAATTTCCAGTTGATTGGAATCCGACCGTGCTAATGTCAGTAAATCAGAGGTCATTTTCGTCATATAATTAATTTCTTGAATGACCTGAAGAATCGTCTCACTCGCCTGTTCAATATTCTTTTCAGGATGACGGAATAAATACTCAAGATTTAGCTTCATTACTGAGAGAGGTGTTCGTAATTCATGTGAAGCATCCCCCACAAATTGCTGTTGCTTTTCCCAAGAATGCTTTATAGGGATTAAGGCTTTGTTTGCAAGATAGATGCCCACGATAATTGCGATAAATACACTTAATAATGAACCAAAACTAATAATAATGAGTAAATAATATAACATTTCGTTTTCGTGCTTTAGATTGTATATGATTTGTATATTTTTTACAGGAGTGTACTTTTTATATTTTGAAACCGATATATTTAAAATACGATAGGATTCTGCTCCAATTGTGGTTGATTGAACCCCTCCTGTATTTCTTATATTCGAAAAATGGGCTGCTTCTGAAGTAGTGACAGCACCTTTAGGGATAATTTGGTTTAACTGCCCCTTCTCTCCCCATAACAAAAAGACAAGCCTATGATTCTCTTCACGCTCCGGACTTAATTGGTTTCCTAGTTTTTCATCCTTTTCATGAATGAGATGATTTTCCTTTTCTATAATCGTTTGGTCAACTTGATGGTACAAATTATATCGTGTATAAACATAGATCAATGCACCAAATAAATTTTGAAGAATAAAAAATACGAGGGCATTGAGAATAACAAGTCTACGCCTTGTCCTTTTAAACATCAACTCTGCTCCTCCTTTAATATATATCCGACACCACGGACTGTCCGAATAAGGCGGTCGAACTCAAAAGGGGCTAATTTTTTCCGCAAGTAATGAATATAAAGGTCAACTATTGCATCCGTTGTGTCTGATTCAATACCCCAAACTCGTTGGAAAATTTGATCTCGGGTTAAGATTTGTTCTTTATTTTGAATCAAATAGAAAATTAAATCGTATTCTTTACTTGTCAATTTTAAATTATTGCTATTGATAAAACCTTCATGCTGATCCGTATCTAAAAGAATTGGGCCATAGGCCATCTTACCTTCCATTGCTAACTTCCCCGACCTACGAAGCAATGACCTTACTCTCGCTAAAAGCTCTTGTGTATCAAAGGGCTTAACGATATAATCATCAGCCCCAATGTCTAATCCTAGTACCTTGTCCTCAATACGATCTTTAGCTGTTAGAAACAATGTTGGCGTCCGGTGACCTTCCTTCCGCAATCTTTTTAAGATTGAAAATCCATCCATTTTCGGCAGCATAATATCGAGGATTATAAGATCGTACTCACTGGAAGCTGCCATTAAATAGCCTTCTTCACCATCTTCAGCCTGTTCAATTTTGTATTGTTCTTCTTCTAATATGGTTGATATAATTCTTCTTAATGGTTGATCATCTTCTACGATCAATACACGCATTACCACTTGTCAGCTCCCTTATATCTTTTGATATTATTTAGTTTACACTTTGTATTTGAAACTCTTCGTTATTTACCCTTTACTTTCCAACAAACTGATTGGTATAAAATGAACCCTGCTAAAAAGCAGGGTTTGCATGATATTTTGTGTCAAGAAAGGAAAAGTATTTTTAACCAAAAATTTTGTTATTTTTTATCGTTGTCCGATTTATAGCTACTTTTGAAGTTGAGCGTTTTTTGAGAAAGGAATAGAGATTTCCGATACATAATCCTATAAACAAATACATTAACCCCCCGAAAAGTCCATAAATTACCGTTCCCGCCACCGCCGTTAAAACACCAAATGCAACTTGATCCTTATCTTTTGCCGGGGAAGTAGGCGGGTCAGTGAGCATAAAAAAGCCAAAGAAAAGGGTAGCGTTTATAAATGGCGGCCTAAGCGCATCCACTGCATCTCCTATATTAAAATGCCCCATAAGGAACAATAGTAAAAAAGAAGTCCCTAGGAATGAAAAAACCTGAGGGTATTTATTTATTCGGCCGGTAATTTTGTATCCTCCAACTAAAAGAAACATAATGGTCCATGCGGGAAGGTCTCCAAACGCCCCCCACCAGCTTTGTCCCGTACGGAAAAACAGCACTGATAAAAGTAACCCAAATGCAGCGGGATTAAAGATTGGTTTTTTCTTATAGACCAGAAGATGCTTCGACAAAATGGCAATAACTGCGGTTACCGCAATGACATTTATTGAGGTCGCAGTACTTAGTATAAGAGCAATGATTAACCCTGTTATAACGGCACCGTCCGGAATGATCCCTTTTCTACTTTTCATTCCATTACAGAGGGTGTCAACAATAACTGAAACAATAACAGCAACGAAACCATTTTTAATTCCCGTTATATTTTTGTAACCAATTGAGGCAATAACAAGATAAGCAATCATGACAATTGCCACATAGCCTTTTGGGGTCTTAAGCCATTTCTTTATTGTCATAATATATTCCCTCCAACACTTACAATTTGTAACTCAGGTGTGATAAAAAGTCCCTTTAGATTAACGTCCTCAATTAATTCCTTCCCTTTTTCATAACCAAGCAAAAACACTGCTGTCGAAAAAGCATCAGCCATCATGGCGAAAGGAGCAATGACGCTGCTACTGACCCAATCATTAGGTGACTGTCCCGTTTTAGGATTAATGATGTGATGCATACCGGGGAGTTTTGCGCTTTTGCGCTCATAACTACCGGAGGTGCAAATCGCTTCATTAGAAATTTCGAGTACATGGATGATTTGATCTTTTTTCTCGGGATGCTGAATTCCGACCTTCCAGGGACATCCATTCCGATCGACTCCCCCTGCAAACAGATCTCCGCCCGCATTAACAACAAACCCTTCAAAGTCCTTTAGTTCATTTGCAGCCAAATCAATGGCAAATCCTTTCGCAACGGCCCCTAAATCAATCACAAGAGGCTTGTTTAAATATAATGTTCGGGCTTCTCCATCTAAAACAATATCCTGATACGTGACGGAATCAGCAGAAGGGTTTTCACTGAATTCTCCTGTTAAATAATGGCGATTATATCCTTGCTCCTCCATGACTTTCCCAATGGCAGGATCAAATTCACCATCCGTTAATTTGGCCATTTCCAAAGCGAACTTCAGGGGCTCAAATAAAAACGGGCTTATCTGCACCGGTTTTCCAATTACCCGGCTGGCATTCATTAATTCACTTTCAGGACTAAAGCGGCTGCAAGCCTGTTCTACCTTTCGGAAAGCTTCAAACGCTCGATCCATTTTTGCCTCCGCCTCCGCTTTTAGTGTATCCTCCCGAATGACTACCTGTATATCAACAACTGTATCCATAAATAATTTCGTTTTTCTCATTTGTCCTCCTTAAGCATTTTGGGCCTGAGAGAGTGCGTCTTGTACAGCATCTTCAAAAGCTTGTGTACTGTATGTTGCCCCTGATACATTCGTTACTTGTGCATTTTGCTTTTGTAATACTTCATCAGGCAGCCCGACGACATCACGTTCAGAATAATGCATGGCAAAATCACTAATTTGAACATCTGTTATTTTGTCATTCTTTAAAGTTACAGCTACTGTAATCGACCCCCGTCGATTTTCTCCCATGCCTGTAAAGGTCCCGTCTTTATATAGCCGCTTTGGTTGCTTATTTTTGGAGGAAGCAATGCTCGATTGATCCACTTTTGATTGGCTATTATTTGGGGAAACCACGCTTGATTTATCCGCTTTTGCTTCAATTCTAATCGGGGCATGTTGTTGGAAATTCACTTTGGTTGCCTGAGCTTCCGTTGAAAAAAATCCGGCGGAGTATACCGCGGCAACGGCCGTTGTACATAAAACTACCCACTTTTTATCCATTTTTGCCATTTTATAATCCTCCTAATTCTTTTTGGCTCAGTATATCTATCTATCAACAACATCAGTATAGTTAAACAATATTAGAATTTTCTTAGAAACAAGTGCTTTGAAAAAATGAATACCTTTTCAGGCAAATATTTTATATCTAAGTAACTACAAAAAACCACTCCTCATTTTATTAAGGAGTGGTTTTTTATTTCTTTATTTATTTAAGGACTGATTAGCTAGCCATTCCATAATGGTTGTTGTTTTTCCATTGATCGAATCTGCGACTTCGTTGTTGTATATATAAATCCAATTTAACATTCTCTATCAAGAGGGCCTATTTTTGTTGTTCATTATTTGAGTCATTATCTTGATTATTCCCTTGAAAACTAGGGGTATTTTGGTTTTCTTGATTATTTTGGTTGCTTTGATTATTTTGTGAGTTATTCTGTTTGTAATTTAAATAAATAATATAAATTCCTACCATTGACGGAATGGAAAGAGCAAACAGTACAACCCAAACCGTATTTATAAAATGTTTGTAAATCCACCAATCATACAAAAGTAACACCCCATGTTTTCCGGAATCCATAAGTACATTCTATATAATTCCACTTTTGCAATGCATTATGTAAATACAACGATTAAAACACAAAACCGCCACCGTAACAGACACCAGGCACCACTCCTGAAAGATATCAGGATATTATCGCTGAAAGAAAATTTGTTTTTTGGAATCCCCAAAAATGAAGGGGCTCCATTTAATCTAGTTAAATACAAAAATGCCTGTTTCTGCCTGGAAGGCCGAAAGTTCGACCAATTACCAGGAGTACAAGCATTTTATTTAACTATTTAATTATGATAGGCATTAATTCTTGTCCAAATACCCACACTCTTGATTTCCTTATACTCAGGTTTCCACATTGCATCTTCAATAGCAGTCTCAACGTCTTGGAAATCCGCCCTTGAAATTCCTTCGTATATTGCCGCATTGGCTACTTCAATGGCTACGTATTTTGAGACTTCATAGAGTTTTTCAATGGATGGCAGCAGGGATGCTCCAGGTGTGCTGGTGTCAGACATTCTTGCAACCGCATAAGCTGCTGCTGCGAACATTCCTTTTGAGATCACTTCGGCTTCTGCAACAATGGCTCCCAGACCTAGGCCCGGGAATACAAATGCGTTATTTGACTGCCCAATTTCATAGGAAACACCTTTGTATTCTACATTGGCAAACGGACTGCCGGTTGCAATTTGAGCTTTGCCATCTGTCCAATTAATCAGGTTTTCCGGCACTGCTTCAGCCAGTGCCGTCGGGTTGGACATGGGCAAGATGATGGGACGCTCAACGTGCTTGGCCATTTCTTTAACAATTTCCTCAGTGAAGGCGCCGGCTTGTCCTGAAGTACCAATCAGGATGGTTGGCTTCACCCTCTGAACTACTTCCATTAATGAAATGATCCCGTCTTCATTCTTATCCCAGTCTCTGACTTCATCCGTTTTCCTTATATAAGGCTTCTGGAAGTTCAGGACGTCTGGTGTTTCATCCGTTAGTAACCCCCGATAGTCAATAGCCCAGAAACGGTCATAGGCTTCTTCTCTGGTCAGCCCTTCAAGAACCATGGCATCTGAGATTTGGTCAGCTATACCAATGCCGGCAGCCCCTGGTCCGAAGACAACAATACGCTGGTCCTTCAGAGTTGCTCCTGTTACTTTCAATCCAGACATAACAGCAGCAAGGGTAACTGCACCTGTTCCCTGGATGTCATCGTTGAAGGTAAGGATTTTGTCACCGTATTTGTCTAAGATTTTACGCGCATTCACGTTGCCAAGGTCCTCCCAGTGAATAAGAACCTCCGGAAAGAACTTTCTTGCAGTCTGAACGAATAAATCAATAAATTGATCATAACGCTCACCACGGACACGGGCGAATTTGTTGCCAATATAGATAGGATCGGCAACCAAAGCCTGATTGTTCGTACCAACATCCAGCACGACTGGCAGAACTCGGCTTGGATCAATACCAGCTGCCGCTGTGTATACGGCGAGTTTACCAATCGCAATATTAATACCGCCTATCCCTTGGTCCCCAATCCCCAAAATGCTTTCAGAGTCGGTAACGACGATTAAATCAATGCCATTTTTGGGCTGTCCAAGATTATAAAATGCCTTTTCAATGCCCTCAGGATCATCAATTGAAAGGTATAAGCCACCCGGGCGGCGGTAGCTATGAGAGTATGACTGGATAGCATCACCAACAGTAGGAGTGTAGATGATTGGAAGCATTTCTGCTAAGTGTTCTTTCAAAAGCCGGTAAAACAAAACGACATTACGGTTATATAAATCATAAAGCAGCCCGTATTTGAACAGATTCGTAGTTCGCATCGAATATTGCTCATAGGCCCTATTTGCTTGTTCATCAAGGGTGAGCACCTGGGGTGGTAACAGGCCGTCGAGTCCCAGATCTTCCCTTTCCTCTTTAGTAAAGGCCGTTCCTTTATTCAGAAAAGGATTTGAGAGAACTTCTTTTCCTTTTAATGTTGTAATAATAACATTCTCAGGTACATTCATGGTGTTTCCTTCTTTCTATCGAAATAGCTATTCGGACAATACCGGAACATAGATTTCTATCCTCTTTTTTGTAACCAGACAAAGCAGACAGTAAAACCACTGACTGCTTTGGTTGATCTCCCACTTTTCCGTGTTTATAAATTTACTTTGCCGTTTGTTATGCTGCACTTGAAAGTGGTTTATTAGCTTTTTTCTTTTGAGACCTTTTAAATACATAGCTCACAATAATCGGACAGATAATTGCAGATATTACACATGCAGCTGCAACTTGTGCAGTAGCTGTAGGTGCTATTGCAAGTAAAGTTGGATCTGCAGCCGCCACAACAGCTGGTGTAGCTACCGCATTTCCTGCAGTTGACCCTGTTGCTAAACCAACGATAGGGTTTTCTTTAAATAACTTTAATAGGAAGTAAGCTCCAATTCCAGTGAAGGCAGCGATTAATCCTAGTAATATCCCAGGACCCCCAGCTTTTACAATAGTTGAAAGATTCATTCCTGCACCTAATGGGAATGAGAAGAATGGGATTAATAATAATTTACTGCTTCCAAGGAACTTTCTCATATCAGGATCAATATTTCCTAAAATCATTCCTATTACAATTGGAATTAATACTCCTACAAGTGTTTGAAAAGGAATTGTGGCAAGGCCGGATGCACCTAATGCCACTAATGTGAAAAATGGACCATCTTTTAAAGAAAATAAAGCATATGCGCCTACATCTGTTTCGTCACCATACGATGAAGCAAGAGATGCATATAACCCGCCATTAGCATTTAACAACGCTGCAAGGATGGCTAATGGTGTTAATCCTAGTATTCCGGCAGGTCCAAAAATCGCTGCTACAGCTAAACCTATACCGGCACCTACGATAAATTTTCCTGTTAATAATATTGCACCTTTTTTTAATGCCTTTGGTGCTAATTTGAAATTAATTTGTGAACCAATTAAAAACATAAAACACGCTAAAATTGTTGATGATGCTTCTTTACTGAATAATGCCGTTGTAAAACTTCCAATTTTTAAAACTTGTGGGAAAAATGTATTAGTTAATACCCCTAAGAAAAGTGGAACAACCATCAGACCACCTGGAATTTTATCAAGCGTTTTCTTAATTGGAATTTGCATTTTTAATCCTCCCAAAATAGTTTTTATAATCTTGCAAAAAAGCCATTATTTTAACTGCTATTTTTACCAATTTCTCTAATAATTGTAGAAAGCGGTTCCAATTATCTTGCGTGTTGTGCTTTATTTTAATCCCCCTTTGTTTTGCTATGTGTCTATCATATTCGTAAAAAAACCGTTTTCATAGTTTATGAAAATTAAATAATTCTTTTTGTAAATAAAAAAAGTAAGCAGTTTCAAAAACTCCTTACTTTTTTTATTAAGTGTTCTTTAAATTGGAAACATGCGCAAAAAGAAAAGGCCTCCCAACAGTTTTACAAACTGATGGAAGACCTTCTCCAATTGTTATTTTTCTTTTGTCATTGTTTTGTAATGAGGACAGTAGTATATTTTATTGGCGTTTTCATATTTTACTTAAAATATGAAAAACAGAAGATAAAAAAGCTTTGAGCAAAATTATGAGCATTGGGTAGGGCCTTTTCGTTACCCTTTTCACAATAAGCAGTGGACCGTTTTTTTACTTTCTTTCATTTATAAAATCACATTAAACCTTTTCTGATTATTGCAGCCATTTTTAAAGGTTTCATTACCTTCTCTATAGTCTCCTTTACGATATTCAAGTGAAAATATGAGTTAATGAGTATTTAAACCTAAAGAAACCGAATAAAAAGGAGAAATTCCTTTTTCCGAATATTAGGATTCACTTTTTTTCAAATTTCAACAAATTCCCGGGAAATATCTACAAATTATGAGTAGATATCGACAAAATTAGAAGCTTTCGATTTTTGGAAGCGGAATGCATTTGGATATTTATTTTTTTCCAGGATCCAGTAAATATGTCAGGTGATTTTTCAATTTTAGCATTTTTTGCGCTGGAAATACCATGATGATCTTGCTGGAGTCGGGAAACCTTTGTTTTAAGCTGTAACACATCGTTTGTCAGTTGGGCATTCATTTCACGTGCGGCTGCGAGCTCATTAACTAAAAACACTAAGATTTCTTTTAATTGATTGAGGTCGAGGGGTAAATTTTCATTTGTATCGGGTATCGCAATCTCTGTTTCATTTGATCTTTCTAATCTTTCTTTTTGTTGATACACAAGATCTTTAGCTGCATCGTCTAGGGGCTTATCCGTATCGCGTAACGCTATAAGTGCTCCGATGTCAGATTGAACAAAGATACGTCGATCGATCGCCATCTTTCAAAAACTCATATCCATTCCGCTCTAAGATTTGGCCATACTTTCGAACAGTGGGAGTTGCAATTCCTACTTCTTCTGCCACTTCCTTGGAAGAGAAGGCCCTTTCATTCAGTTGTATATCACGTCGCATATCGGACCTCCTTTTCTTTTAAATATGAAAGTTTTTAGATTTATTTGCAAGTTATATCGCCCAGCGATACGAAACAAAAAAAGAGCCGACCAGCCCCTTTCTTGAAGAATCTATTTAGGAAATCGCTTGTTTTTGATCGAAGTTCTCCACCGCCAAAAAAGAGCGACTTTACAGCCACTCTCATACCACATTTTTTATCTAATCCAAGCACCATCATGACCTAATCTATAAGAGCCAATCTTAGTGTCATGAGCCATGATACCACTGCTATATAGATAGTACCACTTACCACCTGTGTAAACCCAACCGGTCGACATAGAACCATCTTTATTTAAGAAGTACCATTGCTTATTATATAAAAACCAACCAGTTTTCATTGCACCGGTATTATCAAGATAGTACCATTTACCTTTATCAAGTACCCAACCAGTTTGCTTTACATTATTAATATAGTAATAGCGTTTACCATTTTCAGTTACCCAACTATTAAGTACAGATTTTACAACTGTAACATTTGTTGGCTGGCTTATGTTTCCTGCCACATCTGTTGAAGTAACACTTATGATCGAACCAGCATTTTCATGAGGAATGCCAGTTGTAAACTTTCCATCTGCACCAGCTACAGAAGAACCAATTTGAACTCCACCTAATGAAGCAATAATAGTAGCGTTTGGTTCAGTAACACCAGTAATGACATTATTTTTATCATAAACTGGATTAACTATCGGCGGCGGTGGAGGGGTAGTATCTGCTACAGATATTGTTGTTGCCGGGCTTAACTCATTCAGTTTATCCTTATAGGTTACAGTTAGGTTGGTCCCTGCCTTTTGAGCAGGAATTTCTGCCTTAAAGTCTCCGGTTGTATCAGCCAATGTACTGCCGACCGGCAACGTTCCGTTCATTATTTGTATCATCACATTTGAAAAAGGATCTTTGCCGGATAAAGATACATCATTATCATCCACTGGGCTAACTACCGGTGCATCTAACTTTTTAATTATATAAGCAGAGGAAATATAACCTGTTAATTTTTGATCAGCCGTTTTGACTGGGTACCAGACAAATTTATTTTTACTGTTAGACTGGTCATATAAAAAATCCCCTCAATGATCAGAGTAGTATTTTCCCCTAAGAACTGTAAAATTGGTGAACTACTGTCAGATTGTGACCGTAATTTTACACCATCCCTCGTTACTACTACCTTGTCTCCCTTTTTAAAAGAATATGTAGAAGCATGCAACTGGTCAGTAATGGTATATTCCAACTTATTGAATATAATATTTTGATCTCTTTTGGGGTTATAAACAAAATCAGTTGTTTGGAAAGGGAACTGTGCTAATTTTGTTTCAGATAAATAACTATCTTTTTCAATATAGCTAAAGACTTTTTCTTGATAAGCGTCCGTATTTTTACTTCCATTAGCATGAATAAGGGGACTATTTACCGGCTTTGTGCCGTTATAAGCCATAACTGGAAAGTACCAATTTTCAATTACGTCTCGTCTTTATCATGATAGATTCCTGTTTTTCTATAATACTTTTATAATAGAATTCCATTGTCCGGCTGATTTACTCATATAACACCTTATTTCTATCAATTAATAATATTAACCTGCTCCAATACAAAAAAAAGAGCCTCAATTAAGAGACTCCTCATTCAAAGTGATAGTTATTGCTATAGGCTTTGAGGTTATACAAATCGAATAGCTTTCCCATCCGCTCCATATACAACTTCTGCAGGTGCAACCGCTTATCACCTAAGTCATATCCTGCCATGATATCCTCAAGTTCATGCTGGAATAAAAATATCTAATAAATTCTTCATCTTCCGGAGTGGCAAACTTAATCTTTTGCTGCATATATTCATTAAGCTTCTGCTTATGGCGTTTTTCAGTTTCTTCATAATGTTCACTTTACGCTTAAGCACATTATCCACTTCAATTTCATTGAATAGGTTTATCATTCACATAAGCCCCTAACATTTCGAGATTTACTCTAAAAATACTTATTTTGAAAGTCAGGCAAACTTTAATTACATAAAAAAGACTACCTCCTTGTTTTTAGGAAGTAGTCTTTTCTTTAGAAAAAAGTCATTTATGTGACCAGTTCTCAGTTTGGTCGAAAAATGCAATTAACCATTTCTCATAAATGAGTGGTTAAATTACATCATACCGCCCATAGATTGTGGAGTTTTACATGAGAACATCATACAATCTAACCTTAATTAATGTACACAACAAAACATTTGTTCCCCACTAGAATATTCACTCAACAATATAAAATAATATCGATATCGGCACCCATTCGGCACCTTTTTGGTACCCAGGGTGTTTTTTTCTATAATCAGATCGTTAGCAAGAAGTTATTGATCTTATTACACAAACACGCCCGATCGAAGATCATTGGCTGCTAAAGATAACTCGTTCTTATTAAACTCTAGCCCCCGTTTGTTTAAGTACAAAATTTCACAAACTTATTCCAAATAAGCTATCGAAACAGACTTATCTTTTTGATTTAAACACCCGTTGTTAAAAAACTTATCCTGTCTAACATTACCAACAACTTTTTATAATTAGATAATGTTTCTTTATCTTCAACTTTATAACCAGATTTAAAAAATAAAATATCTCCTCTTCCATTGTTAATTTGATTACTTGCTTCGAGAATTCGTTTTAAGTATTTTGCAGTTCCAATACTTCCGGAAATAATGTCAACTTCTTCAGGAAATAATTCCTTTATACTATTTTCAAAATATGGGAAATGGGTACATCCAAGAACAATCGTTCCATACTGCTTTAAATCAAACGAAGATAGCTTTTCTTTTAAATATGGTACAACTTTCTCTTCCTTAAATTCAAAATTTTCAGCCAATTGAACAAGACCAGGAAGAGGTAAACTTTCAACAATATCGTGATGGTCTATACTTTTCACAAGGTTATGGAACTTTTCTTCTCTGAGAGTCAAATTAGTCGCCAACACTAATACCTTTTTTCGTTTTCCCTCACAGCTTTGAACAGCAGGCTTTACGGCTGGTTCAATACCCAAAATAGGGAAATCATACTTTTGACGAAGGTCATCCACTGCGATACTGGTAGCAGTATTACAAGCAATGACTAATGCTTTGATTCCTTGATTAGCCATAAAGTCAACTGCATTAAAAATATATTCCCTTACCTCTTCTTTTGGTTTTTCACCATATGGAACGTGTAAGGTGTCTGCATAAAATATGTAATCTTCATTCGGTAAAAATCTCAATGCTTGATGAAGTACAGTCATTCCACCTATTCCCGAATCAAAAAAACCTATTCTCACTATTTTCACTCTTCTCCTAAATTAATGCTATTAATCACTTATTAAGAATACCATTTTTTTAAATTTTATCTCGGCATAACCTGATTACGGCCAATAGAATTTACCACACCTGCCACCTTTTGTACCAGTCTTTGACAAGTAATTTTCCACACTTTGCCAACCTCTAACTCATAACATTCTTCTGGAGATATAAGATTTTGGATGCTGTCAGGTCATATATAAGGATTGGTAATGTTGAGAGATGGAAAGGTTTTTATGGGGCTCTAGCTATTTTGATGGAACCCTTTTTACCTAAATTTTATCTTCTAGCTATCATCTCTATTTCAACCTTTGCACCAAGAGGTAGGGATGACACACCTATAGTTGTACGAGCAGGATATGGCGCAGAAAATTGTTTAGAATAAACTTCATTCATTGCTGTGAAATTATTCATATCAGTTAAGAATACATTCACTTTTTCAACATTATCAGGAGTTAAACCTGCTGCTTCCAATACATTGAAAAGATTCTTAAAACATTGATTTGTCTGTTCAACAATATCACCTTCTACAAGCTTTCCAGTCTGTGAGTCTACAGGAGTTTGCCCGGATAAAAATATTAAATCTCCTGCTTCAATTGCATGTGAGTAAGGACCAACAGCAACAGCTCCAGTTGCACTATAAGCCTTTCTTGACATATAAAACTCCTCCTTTAGATATAAAGAAAAAAACACGTATATGACGAAATTGAAGGTATATGAATATATTAGCAATAACAATTATACGCTAACACAGTTTTTGAAAGTTGGAATTTTGTAAACCAGCCCAAAAATAGGGGCTATTAGCCACTTTTTTACAAGAATATTGGACGAACCTAGAATTTTATAAATCATCCATAATAATCTAACAATTATTCATACTTTGGATTTTATTTATCAATTAATCTTACAACGGTTCTTCCTCGTACTTGTCCTTTTAGTAATTTAGGAAGAACGTCAGGAAGTTGATATAAAGTAACTTCTTGTGAAATAAACTCTTCCAAATTAGATGGTTTAAAATCTGTTGCTAGGCGATGCCATATTTTTAAACGTTTTTCCATTGGACAATATACAGAATCAATCCCAAGTAAATTAACACCTCTTAATATGAATGGGAAAACTGTAGATGGCATTTTGGTCCCCGCTGTTAATCCACTAACCGCAACCGAACCCCCATATTGAATTTGGCTTAAGACTGAGGCAAGAGGTTCTCCGCCTACTGGATCGACGGCTGCAACCCATTTTTGTGGTCCTAAAGCTTTAATTTCCCCATTATATACCTCATCACGTGAAATAATTGTAGTAGCTCCAAGTTTTCGTAAATATTCATATTCAGATTCTTTACCTGTGCTAGCTTCAACCTGATAACCGAGAGAAGCAAGAATGGAGACAGCAAAACTACCAACGCCGCCGGTTGCACCTGTGACAAGCACCTTCCCTTTTTCAGGTGATAGATTATTTTCTTCTAAACGTTGAACGGATAACGCTGCCGTAAAGCCAGCTGTTCCGATAATCATTGCTTCTTTTAATGAAAGACCTTCCGGAAGTGGAACAATCCAATTAGCTGGAATACGAGCATACTCACCATAGCCTCCAAAATGGGAAACACCGATCTCATAGCTAGTCGCAATAACCTCGTCACCTTCTTGAAACCGAGGATCTTTAGATGAAACAACGACCCCTGCTAAATCAATTCCAGGTACAAATGGATAGGTCTTGACGATGTTACCATTAGGAATAGTAGCGAGACTATCTTTATAGTTGACACCAGAATAATGGACGTGAATCAATACTTCTCCCTCTGGTAAATCTTGAAGCGTTAGCTTTTGAAGTTTTACAGAAAATTGGTCTTCTTGTTTATTTACAACTAGTGCATCAAAGGGTTGTAGCATTGCTAGTACTCCTTTCGATTAAGAAAAAGTCTTATAAAATAAAGTATTTCAGTACTGATATTTCAATCATAACTCCATTTATCTATATGGTGTAATACATAAAATAGATAATTGCCATCTGATTTTTTGATATCTAAAAAAGAGTGGAAAGTGGAAGTGAATTTAATAATGGATTTAATAAGGCTTTTTAGCCTATTAAACATCGTTTTTCGTAGGTCATAACTAACCTGACCCGTTAATCAGGACAATAAGAAAAGGGATTATAATCCGCAATCCCCCTACAATAAAGGCACCCGTTTTTGTTTATCACAATTTTTTTGGATAGTGAAATTACCTCTCTCATAAAAACTCTTTTTTAAAACAAGCACTCCTAATCACTTATCATAGCTATAAATTTTAATAAAGACGTAGGTACATACTTATCTTTTCTATAAATGAATACTGTTTTGACTTTTCCGTATGGATTCGGAAGCGTATGCTGTCTAAGAGTTCCTTCTTGTATTTGTTTTGCAACAACACTTTGTGGAACCATACTTACACCTAGACCAGCAGATACACACCCGACGATTGCATCCAGGGTTCCAAATTCCATTATCTTTTTAGGAATCACCCTCTCTTGGTGAAACCATTGTTCAAGCCTTTCCCGATAAGAACATCCCGTACGAAATACAAGCAGTGTCCTTGTTTGAATATCTTTGATAGAAGATATTAGTGGATGAATTGTATCTGTTACGAGTACTAATTCCTCTTCAAATACTTCCTTTTGAATGAGTTCGGGGTGTTCAATAGGTCCAGCCACAAATGCTCCGTCCAGTTCATACTGAAGAACACCTTGAATATTTTCCTCCGTAGAACCTGTTTTTAGGGTTAGGTCAACGTCGGGATAGTCCTTAAGGTACTTTGAAAATAGGGCTGGTAATCGAACTGCGGCAGTTGTTTCCATGGAACCAATAATTAAAGGACCTTTTGGTGTTTGATCATCATTCATCACGCTTTTTGTTTCTTCTATAAGATCAAATATTTTTTCCGTGTATGTTAATAACATGCTTCCTTTGGCTGTTAAAGCTGTCCCACGATTATGTCTATAAAATAAGGTTGTTTGAAGTTCCGTTTCCAATTGCTGAATTTTCATCGTGATATTAGACTGTGCATATTGAAGTTCTCTTGCTGCTTGCGAAATACTCCCCAACTTTGCAACAGTCTGGAATATTTTTAATGTATGCAAATCCAAAATAATCACTCCTTAATTTGATATATCCTTTAGCTATCAATTAAAGTGATACCAAATATCATTTTTAAGTATTATACCATATAACAAAAAAGCGATATGATTTAAATACCCTACATTTAACTAGAGGTTAATTTTTTATAAAAGGCACATTCTAAAAACATAATTGCGATTTGAAGGGAGACACACAAATGCCATTATTACGCTTTGATTTAATAGAAGGTAGGAACGAAAATACGCTAAAAAAATTATTGGACTCGGCTCACCGTGCGATGGTGGAAGCTTTCCAAGTGCCTGAAAGTGACCGTTATCAAATAGTTCATCAACACCCGCCGCATGAGCTAATAATTGAGGATACAGGACTGGGGTTTAAAAGAAGTAAAGACCTTGTAATTATTAGTATTGTTAGTAAAAAAAGAACCGTTAAACAGAAAGAAACCTTATACTCACTTCTTGCCCATTATCTTGAATCTGATTGTGGGATTTCTCCACAAGATTTGATCGTTTCTATAACAGAAAACAGCGATGCCGACTGGAGTTTCGGACTAGGAGAAGCACAATTTCTAGCAGGTTCATTATAGCTTATAAAGATATGCTTTATATTTGGAGGTTTTAATTTGAGGAAGCAAACTTATCTTTTTTTAATAGGAGGAGTATTGTCTTTAATCATTGCCATGGGGATTGGAAGATTTGCCTATACTCCCATTCTTCCACTTATGCAAAAGGATCTTTCTTTTTCAAATACAGTTGCTGGTTATATTGCCTCAAGTAATTACGCAGGATATTTGCTTGGAGCAATTTTAGCAGGTGCTATTCCCCTGAAACAATATAGAACGATTTCCTTGAGAATATGTCTTATCGTCAGTGTCTTAACCACTGCCATAATGGGTCTAACATACTCACATTTCCTTTGGTATGTACTTCGATTTCTATCGGGGGTTTCCAGTGCTTATGTGTTGATCCTAGCCTCTGGTATCGTGTTAGATAAACTTGCTGCTATAAACAAAACAAGTTGGTCTGGTTTATTTTATGGAGGGGTAGGTTTGGGAATCTGTTTATCCAGTCTATTTATTCCGAGTTTAAACCATTTATATCAGTGGGAAGGAACTTGGATAGGACTAGCTGTTGTTAGTGGAATCCTTGCTTTTTTCGTATGGATCTTGCTCGATGATAACTCAAACGCTGTTGAGATGAAAGCTAAAAAAGAAATTTTTGCAAAAGTTCCCCCCACTAATTGGCTACTATGGTTGATTATTGCGTATGGTTTAGAAGGATTAGGTTACATTGTTACAGGTACGTTTATCGTATCTATCGCTGAAAAGACCTCATACTTTCATAAAGATGCCACCTTAGTTTGGATGATGGTTGGATTGGCTGCGATTCCATCCTGCCTCATCTGGTCTTTACTAGCTAAAAAATGGGGATTCGTTAAATCCTTAGTTCTTGCAATGGCATTGCAAGCTTTGGGTATGGCGATGCCAGCCTTCTGGAGTTCGAAAACAAGTTTTATCATAAGTGCTTTATTATTTGGAGCCACGTTTATGGGTATCACTACACTTGCTACAACATTGGGGCAACAGATGAATCCATCTAATAGCAGTCGAACGATTGGCATTCTGACCGCTATTTATGCTATTGGACAGTTGATAGGACCAATCCTTGCTGGAGTCTTATCATCATTCACTCATAATTTTAATACTACTTTGATAGGAGCATCTTGTGTCGTTTTAATTGGGGCGGGAATGCTTTTAAATGGAATTCGATTTGAGAGGAAATCTAATGGAATATTAAGTGAAAATAATTACGAGGTGTGAAATTATGCTAAATAATAAAATAACAGAACTTTTGAGAGTTGAGTATCCGATTATACAAGCTTCAATGGCTGGCGGAGTAACCACTTCGAAATTAGTGGCGGAGGTTTCAAATTCTGGGGGTCTAGGAATGATTGGTGCAGGTTATATGACACCTATTCAAATGCGAGAACAAATTAAGGAAATAAAGCAGTTAACTTCAAACCCTTTTGGTATTAATCTATTTGTTCCTAACGAATTTAAAGTTACAGAGAATGAAATTAAATCGGCTAACCAGTTCTTAAACCCTATACGTCAGCAATTGAATTTGCACCAAAAAGATAGCTTTGAAATTCCTAATTTTAATGATGTTTTTGAAACATTTATTGAACAAATTAAGGTTGTTATTGAAGAGAATGTCCCTATTTGTTCCTTTACATTCGGCATCCCTTCTAGAGAAGTGATTGCTGAATTAAAACAATCTAACATTATTCTGGTGGGAACTGCTACAACCGTTAGAGAAGCAGTTGAAAATGAAAAAGCAGGAATGGATATTGTTGTTGTTCAAGGTAGTGAAGCTGGTGGACATCGCGGGAGCTTTATCGATGGTGATCAAGAGAGTTTAGTTGGTTTAATGTCACTAATCCCACAGGTTGTGGACAATGTAAGCATCCCTGTTGTTGCTGCTGGAGGAATTATGGACGGGAGAGGGTTAATAGCTTCGATTTGCTTAGGAGCAAAGGGCGTACAAATGGGTACAGCTTTCTTGACCTGCGTTGAAAGTGGAGCACATAAGGTTCATAAAGACGCAATTCTTCATGCTAACGAAGACCAAACTGTTTTAACTCGTTCATTTTCTGGTAAATGGGCAAGAGGAATTAAAAATAAATTTATTTTAGAAATGCAGAAGCACGAAGCACTTTTACCAGATTTCCCAGTTCAAAATACATTAACCCAGGATATTAGAAAGACTTCTAGTGCACAAAATAATCAAGATTTCATGTCACTTTGGGCCGGGCAAGGTCTTAGGTTAGCTAAGGATCACTCTGCTACTGCAATTGTTAAGCAGACCCTCGATGAAGCAAATGTTCTAATCAAAAGGATTTCCATTCTCGGAACTGAAATAAAGTTGTAGATCCCCTAGAAACTAAGTTGGCTCTCAACAAAATAGAAGAGTCAAAAAAATTATTATACGTGAGAATACTCTAATGGGAGGTTTTAATATGCAGACATACCATTTTTTAGAGGTAGAGGGATTAAGTATTTTTTACCGTGAGGCTGGTGATCCAAATAAACCTGTAATTTTATTACTCCATGGTTTTCCATCCGCAAGTCACATGTTCCGAGATTTAATACCTATTCTAGCAAAAGACTTTCATGTGATTGCCCCTGATTATCCCGGTTTCGGGCAAACAACATCACCTAATAGAGTGGATTTTGTTTATACATTTGACCATATTACTGAAATTGTTGAAGGTTTCATTGATCGACTAGGGCTTACTAAGTATGCACTATATGTCTTTGATTATGGGGCACCAATTGGGTTTCGGTTAGCTATGCACCATCCAGAACGTGTAACAGCAATAATTAGTCAAAATGGGAACATCTATCATGAAGGATTGGGTAAAAAATGGGCTACTCGAGCAGAATATTGGCGTAATCCAACACAAGAAAAAAGAGAAAGTTATCGGACAGCTTTTGACCCCGACACGATCAAGAACCAATATCTTGATGGAACAAAAAATAATCTGGTTTCTCCTGATGGTTATACTCTTGATATTGCATATATGTCTCGACCGGGAACTGACGAAAAGCAATTAGATTTAATATTTGATTACCAAAATAATGTGAAGATGTACCCACAATTTCAACAGTATCTTCGCGAATACCAACCACCATTATTGGCAACTTGGGGTAAAAATGATGTTTCATTTATTCCAGAGGGTGCTAAAGTATTTTTGAAAGATTCACCAAATGCTGAGATTCATTTATTAGATACTGGTCATTTTGCATTGGAAACACATGCGAATGAAATAGGTGAATTGATTTTAAATTTCTTAAAGGATAATGGCATTTAACAAATTAAATCAAAGTTTAAAGATATAACGGTGATTGTAAAGATAGAAAAAAACCTAGTTAGGTTAAGACCTTAGGTAGAAACGATCACTCTGCCACTGCTATTGTCAAACAGACCTTCCATGAAGTAAATATAGGTTGGTATATTATTACAGGCGCGTTTATTATAGCTATTGTACAGGGAATCCCTTAGTTAAAGACTAATGGTTTTTTAATTGGACATTTGTAGGGTTAGCAGCCATAGCAGAAGCTAAAAAAATAAATTCATATATTTAAATTGTCTCTGGAATAGTTGCATTCTTTTAGTAATTGCCCAGGAGGGAAAGAGATGAAAAACTACCTGCTTAAACAATTAAGATTTGTTCGAGAAAACACAATTAATTGCGTGGCAGAAATGAATGATGAAGTATCACTGTTTATTCCTGAAGGATTCAATAATAATATAAAATGGAATCTAGGACATATATATGTTGTGCAAGAAAAGTTCGCATTTTATTTTATTAAGGAAAAAATGATAATGCCGAATAACTTTTCGGAATTATTCACTACTGGCACAAATCCAATCAATTGGAGGGATCAGGCGTTACCAACGATCAGCGAATTAATCCAATTATTAGAAAATCAAATCGACAGGATCGAACAAACATTGGAATTTCGGTTAAAAGAAGTTATCGAGAAGCCTTTTACTACATCAACAGGTCTTACTTTATCAACAGTAGAAGAATTACTTAGTTTTTGTTTATATCATGAAGGTATGCATTTTGCTACGATAAAATCGTACAAACGAATTATATAGATTGAAAGAATAAGATGTTTCTAACAAACAAAATGTCCTACTTCTCAAACAATTATTAAATAACTTTATTTTTAGCACCGTCATAAAAATAGACGGTGCTCCATATGTGTTAAAGCTTAAAATTAAATTATCATTAAACACACTGAAAGTCCCGTTAATAGCAGCTTACTTCTAAGTTTTATTAATACCTTTTGTTAAACTCCCTCAGTTTATACGATTCTCTCTCGAATACTCGCTTATTCACAGGATTTGTTAACCTTTCGTTTAGGGTTAACGTCGATTGAAATGAGTTCAGATCATTATGGCTTCGTGAAGGCATAGTTAAATACAGGAGTGAGTTAATACTCCACATTTTACCATATGTGTACATGCTCCACACCGCCCCTGGAGGCTTTCCCTCCCATGTCGTCTCAACGGGTCCATTGCCCTATTATTCCTTCGTCATGCCTATATCCCCAAGGGGTGGAGGCCAGTTATGCTAACCTGATGGGTCTGAGCCCTTATGTTAAAGAAATCTGGTACACAGTACATATTTGAAATCCTACGAATAAGCCAACTTTCGGTTATTACGAGTTTACGATATTGTAAATTTTTTATAAAGGATGCTTTAACAATAAAGTCGTTTAAAAATCTAAGTTTTATTCAACAATCGCGCCCTTTTCTGGAACAACTCTTGACATTAAACATCAAATTCTTGGTTTTTAGTTTTGTTTTCCATAGTGACCCCTCATCCTTCGAATCGTTTCCTTACCCGTTGAAGGTATCACCCACCTTCTTTATATACTATAAATACTATAAAAATTAATAAGGTTAAACAGTCTTTAAAGAAACAAAAAAATGGATAACTTTACATTGAATACTGTAAAGTCATCCATTATGACTGGTTAAGATAATCAGAAATTTTATACGCTAAGTAGATTTTAAATTTGTTTTGTTTTACAATCGCATCTTATAAATTAAGGAAAGAATAATTGGTTTCTTGTACGTTAAATAAGTACTGTAAGCGTATACAAACCAATGGTGAAAAAGACCGCAAGAGTTTTAATAACCGTTACAGCAAAAATATCACGGTAAGATTGTTTATGGGTCAATCCGCAAACAGCAAGAAGTGTGATCACCGCACCGTTATGTGGCAGAGAATCCATGCCTCCGGAAGCCATTGCCGTAATCCTGTGCATAACTTCAAGCGGAATCCCATGATCCTGTGCGGCTTGAACATACTTTTCACCCACAGCACTTAACGCAATCCCCAAACCACCAGACGCGGAGCCTGTAACCCCGGCCAAAACGTTCGTTGTGACGGCACTGTTGACAAGCGGGTTCGTAAATGTGTGGGAAATGCCATCACGAACCACACCAAATCCAGGAAGTGAGGAAATAACCCCACCGAAACCATATTCAGAACCGGTGTTCATAGGTAGGGGTACAGCCAACATTTCGGAAATTTTGTACGCTAAGCAAATTCCAGCCCAAAAAAGCCGATTTCCTATACGTTAAAAAATCGACTTTCCTTAGTTATTCTTGTTCCACTAAAGCACCCGTTAGTGGAATAAGACCCTTTCCAAAAATGAAATTATGAAAATACTCAACCCATAAGCCGTAATTGACTTGTGTAGATTATTTCACTTATTTTCAATTACAACACATCATCGCTTAATCAATCCCGACAGGTCTACTTCTAATACTTTATCTTCTTTATCGTTGTAAGTAGATAACAATACAGTAATGATTCCCGATTCATTCTTCGTCTCTTTCTTATCGATAACCTCGGCGATGGTATACAATTCATCACCAGGATACACCGGTTTTATAAATTTCATATTATTCATCCCTGTTCCAGCGATGATATCATCACCATAGATACCTTGTTCAATCCAAAGCCTTACTGAAATGCTTAATGTATGTAGTCCGGATGCGATGATTCCATCAAATCTCCCCTGCTTTGCTTTTTCCTCATCTAAATGCATATATTGAGGATCAAATTCTCCTGCAAATCTCATAATATCCGCTTTTGTCATTTTGAAGGACTTAGTTTCAAACACCTGTCCAACTGTAAACTCATCAAACTTCATAATTACACCTCTTATTTAGAAACTTTTGCACTTGTTTATATTAAGGTAGCATCAAATGCACATCAAGTTAAAAAAATACTCAAAATCCTCTAAAAACAATAGAAAAGAATACTTTTTTGGGGATATATATAATTCATCTTTGCAATTGTAAATACCTTATTTAACTCCTGCTTTGTAAGTTCAATAAGAAAAAAAGACGCTGCTGCAGCAACCTCTTGTTTAACTCTTGCACCCGTTAGTGTAAGTACATTTCTTCACAATCTTAAGTGAAATAGCAATAGAGGTTTTAATCACTCAGAGTCCGTTAGTTTACTAAGAACTTAAATTTATACCATTCATTCTCAGGAATGACTCTGTTGTAATAGTCAGTGGGTTTAATTTTATGCCCTGCAATTTTAAAGGTTATTATCTCCTCAGTATAAGGAGGGGTATGGGGACCCTCAAAGCTATCCACATTTTATGATAAAAAAGTTTGTGAAATCCATTGGTGGATCAACGTCCATTTTTCACAATCTCAATAAAAAGTATAGGCTATATACAATGTATATACCTTTTATATATCAGCCACATTCCGATATATAAGAATGATATAATTTTTATATATAGATGTACTCACTTACTATTACTACTATAGGATGGCATTGAAATCACAGGAAGTGAGTACAATTAGGATTTATATAGAACCTATTTCTTCGCTTCTTTATCAATATCTCCTGTATAGGGTCTGTTTGGTGTGTGGTACGTTTCGTGGATCCATAATGCCAATCTTTCACTATCCTTTACTGTTGATTCCATTTCAGCATTTTTAACAAACACTCCTTGCCAGAACATTCCCACATATCCACCAACCATTAAAATAAAAAGCATTGATAAACTTATAATTTGTAAATATCTATTTTTGATAATTTTCGCCATGTATTTTCACCCTATTATTGTGCAATTTTAAAATGTAATTCAATATAAGCTTTTTCATCGTCAGCAGTCATAATGCCAGTCGCTTCACCAATTGTTCCATCTTGTAATTGCCAAATAGTATTATGGTCAAGGTCTACATGTGAGAAATCTCCAGCTTCCCATTTTTGTAAGATGTTTTCATATATCAAAGCATTGCGATAATTTTTTTCATTATGTTTAACGACTGCCAACAACCTTACAACATTTTCGTGAGTTAAAGGAATGGCACCTCCCCATTTTTGTTTAGCGTAAACTTTTTGGTGGGACATTTCATGAATGGTTTGCTGAACATCTTCTTCAGACATGCTCATAGGAAATTCGTCTGTAACATTCGTGTTCGTTTCCTTTAATTGAATTACAGTTTCGCCATCATTGGTAGTTTGTTCCTTCACTGTAACCACAGCTTTATTGAAAGGCAAAAGGTCGCGATATGAATGATAAAAATAAAATCCGATACATAAAACACCAATCATAATTAAAAAGAGTTGTACTTTAGAGAATTTTTTGAAAAATTTTGTCATACTGCCCTCCATTGGGAAGAGTACGGATATCTATGTGTACTCATTTTGATAATTGCAAGTCTTTTTTAAATTATTTTTACGGATTTGAAGGAGCTACAAGGCCAGGATGTTCCTTTCTTGCTTCTTCAATGCCTTGTTCCAATATTTGTTCTTCACGCTCTTGTTGTAGTGCTTCAATTTTTGCTTTTTCAATTCCTGATATAGGCTTGTCGTTATCATCTGGAGGACCAATAATTTTTTCCGCAAGGAAGTATCCACCTGCGACACTGCTTACAGCTATTGTTATAACTGTTCCTGTGATAATTAATCCTTTTTTGATTCCTTTTTTCATTTTAATAACCCCCATTTGAAATTGTCTCTATTGTAATTGAATATTAATATTCAACAAACGAATGTTCCTATTATTGATTCAACCAATCATACAATATTGGATTGGTGCTTTCAAACTTTATGTTGCCACTACGATATTCACGATGGTACACGACTTTATTTAAAGTTCCTCGAAGATATGCTTTAAAATTAAAGATTCCACGTTTTTCCTGTATTTCCTTTAAGGCACGTTGAAATAAATTTTTACTAATGCCTTTAGATGCAAATTCCAAAAATACCTCGTGTATATCTTCTGAATTGTCAACCTCGTTGTTAACAATATTTGTATTATTTAATGATTTTTGTTTATCGTTTACTTCTTGAAAAGAAGTATTTTGGTGTTCAGAAGGGAGTTCTCTAGGGTGCTCTTCCTTGATTTCATCGGATTGCTTTTCGATTATGTATATATTGGCACTCTGTTGTTCGTTTTTACGTTTCGCTTCGTTCTTTGATAATAACCCCAATTTTTCCATTAACGAGAAAAATCTGCGAACAGTCGATAAGGATATTTCCAATTTGAAGCGCTGTTCAAACATATTCTTGAATGTTGAATAAGCGATTGAAAACACACCTTTACCTTTTTTCGCAAGATCACTTATCAAATAAATACAGCGAATTTGAAGGTCTGAATACTCCCAAACGGATTTACAAATTTCAATGAATTTTTCTGGCACATAATTCAATTTACTATATTTAGCGATTTCTTCAGGTTTCCCATTAATAAGCATTATCCATTTCTCCTTCTATTCGAAGGTTCTGCATGATATAATGGACAATACAGAACCTTCATGGTTTTGGGTAACCGTTTAATTCTCAAACTTTGGTCGGGGCGAGAATTAAACGGTTTTTATTTTTATCACAACACGGAACAAATGTTCTCTAAACTGTTAATTTACCTTTTTTATCAACAACAGTGATTTTATTTTAAGGACACAAAACGTCATTACGATTAACTTCTTTATAAGTACTATAAAGAAGTTCATTCTGATGTCTTTTGCTGTCCGTTTATTTACGTTTGTTTTCAGGTTTTAAACATCTAAATTATTCAATGGGTTGAACTTATCGTTTTGCTCACGAAGTTCATTCCCCCACATGGCTACATACCGCATGGTTACGGCTATATTCTGGTGTCGCATTAATTTTTGAATTGCAAAAGCACTCATCCCTGACATAGCCAAACGGTGACAGAATGTGTGGCGGAACGTATGGGGCGAAACTCTTACATCTTTGAAATTCATTTTCTTCTGCAAATAATTAAATATTAACATCAAAGCATTTTCTGTTATCTGTTTATTGTCACGTTTCACAAATACGTAATCGCTAATGTTATTCCAATATTGCTTACAAAACGTCTGATACCCAGCAAATTCTTTAACCAGTTTGTCCGTTATTGGAATGGTTTCTTTTCTCCGAGTTTTGCCAAACACTGATATAGATTTATTAACAAAGTCAATGTCCGACCACTGAAGATTTATAATTTCACCTCGTCTAATACCTGTGCCAAGTAAAGTAACTATGAGCATATAATCACGATATGCCACGAAAGTTTTTTCACGCTGTTTAATTCGCCTATAGAAATTGAGCATTTGCTTTATTTGCTCGTCACTGAATACATTAATTTTCACATCATTTTTCTGCATTTTTATTTTTTTAGCTGGGTTGTTTTTAATGACTTCACATTCGACCATGTAATTTAAAAATGCTCTGATTCTCAACAGCTTTGTGTTAATGGTGCCAGGCTTATTTCGCTTTTCTTGACACCCCAATAAATATTGTCTGATTTGGTTGTAAGAAATGTCTTCCACGTTTACAATCTCATGTTCAATACAATAATTCACAAATTCGCCAAGCAACGTCTGATAATTTAATATGTTTTTCTTGGTTGTGTTTTTAAATTTCCTGTCGTCTAAAAAATCCTGAAAAGCAAATTTCAATAACATGAAAAAACCACCTCTCGAAATATCGAGAAGTGGTCATTGTTAATCATATAAGTTTAATACATCACAGCTTCTCAAAATGGGGGAGAAATAGCCTTAACTATTTCTCGATGTAAGGCTTAAAACCTTACATCATGCCGCCCATTCCGCCCATGCCGCTCATATCAGGCATGCCGCCTTTGTTTTCTTCAGGCTTGTCAGCAACAACTGCTTCAGTTGTCAAGAACATAGCCGCTACAGATGCAGCGTTTTGAAGAGCTGAACGAGTAACTTTAGTTGGGTCAACGATACCAGCTTGAATCATGTTCACCCATTCGCCATTTGCTGCGTTGAAGCCTGTTCCAACTTCTTCACGCTTTAAGCGGTCAACGATAACAGATCCTTCAAGACCAGCGTTATGAGCAATTGTGCGAACCGGCTCTTCCATTGCGCGTAATACGATGTTGATACCTGTTGCTACATCGCCTTCAGCTTGGATTTCAGCTACTTTGCTGTATACGTTTAGAAGGGCAACACCACCACCGGATACGATACCTTCTTCAACTGCAGCACGAGTAGAGTTCAATGCGTCTTCGATACGAAGCTTGCGCTCTTTTAATTCAGTTTCAGTCGCAGCACCAACTTTGATTACTGCTACACCGCCAGCTAATTTAGCTAAGCGCTCTTGTAATTTTTCACGGTCAAATTCAGAAGTAGTTTCTTCTAATTGAACACGGATTTGGTTAACACGAGCTTGAATTTCTTCAGTTGCTCCTGCGCCTTCAACGATTGTTGTATTTTCTTTTGTAACGACAACTTTAGCCGCACGGCCTAAAGAATCGATTGTGGCAGATTTAAGGTCACGGCCTAGCTCTTCAGTGATCACTTCACCGCCAGTTAATGCAGCGATATCTTCAAGCATTGCCTTACGACGATCACCAAAGCCAGGAGCTTTAACCGCAACAGCATTGAATGTCCCGCGAAGTTTATTTACTACTAATGTAGATAATGCTTCACCTTCAATATCTTCAGCAACAAGTAATAATGGCTTACCTTGTTGAACAACTTGCTCAAGTACCGGAAGGATTTCTTGAATGCTAGAAATCTTCTTGTCAGTGATTAAAATATATGGGTTTTCTAAAACAGCTTCCATTTTATCAGTGTTTGTTACCATGTATGCAGAAACGTATCCACGGTCAAATTGCATACCTTCAACAACATCCAACTCAGTTGTGAAGCCTTTAGATTCTTCGATTGTGATAACACCGTCGTTGCCAACGCGCTCCATTGCTTCTGCAATCAATTGGCCAACCTCTTCGTCAGCTGCAGAAATCGCTGCAACTTGTGCGATAGAAGCTTTGTTTTCGATTGGTTTAGAAATTGCTTTTAACTCTTCAACAGCAGCAGCAACCGCTTTTTCGATACCTTTACGGATACCCATTGGGTTAGCACCTGCAGTTACGTTCTTTAAGCCTTCGCGGATCATTGCTTGTGCAAGAACGGTTGCAGTAGTTGTACCGTCACCGGCAACATCGTTTGTTTTGCTGGCTACTTCAGCAACAAGTTTAGCACCCATGTTTTCGAATGCATCTTCTAATTCGATTTCTTTTGCAATTGTTACACCGTCATTTGTGATTAATGGTGAACCGAATTTTTTCTCAAGAACCACGTTGCGTCCTTTAGGTCCAAGAGTAACTTTTACTGCATTTGCAAGTGCATCTACACCACGAAGCATTGCGCGACGAGCGTCTTCACTAAACATAATCTCTTTAGCCATAATTCAAAAAACCTCCTCATATAGTCAAAAAATTTTATTTTTTTCAGGTATGATCCTTATGCGCCTACAACAGCAAGGATATCACTTTCACGTAAAATTAAATATTCAGTACCCTGGTATTTTACTTCTGTACCAGCGTATTTTGAGAAGATAATGCGATCGCCTACAGAAACTTCAAGTGCTACGCGTTCTCCGCTTTCAAGTACGCGACCAGTACCAACGGCAACAACTTTTCCTTCCTGAGGCTTTTCTTTAGCTGAGTCCGGTAAAACGATACCGCTTGCAGTTTTTTCTTCTGATTCAACAAGCTCAATGACAATGCGATCACCTAATGGTCTTAACAAATCAAACAACCTCCTCAAAAATATATGTAATTCTGAATTATTAGCACTCTCTCGTTATGAGTGCTAACACAATTATTATAATAATGAATCTGTAAATCTTTTGCAAGTGTGATGCATAAAATTTTTTAAAAAAGGCAGTAACTTTACACAACCTTAAAAGTATGTGAAAAACAGCAATTTATATACACTAATTTAGAAGATAACTCTTCAAAATTGATACAAACGCGTATTTAAGAGTAAAATGAAGAATAGTGCAAAAAATATTGTATCGAATTCAAAGGAGATAAAAATTTGAAACGGGAATATTGGATTATCATTATTGTTTATATTGGTATGCAGTTTTCCAGCCTACTAGGGGTTCCGCTGTTGATGTTCGGCTTAAAATCATTAGGAATAGGCCCGAAGCTTGCAGTTCCTTATTGGCTCATCATCAGCTTTTCCATCGGCTTGATCATTGTCCTTATTATATTACGAAAAGAAATGAAGCAATTTAACCTTAACCAAAGAGGAACCGGCTTCGGACGTTCGGTCATCTGGGCAATTTCCGGTGTCTTTCTGGCTTTATTTGCTCAATCCCTGGCCGCAAATATCGAGCGCCTTCTTGGGATTGAAATGGGCTCGGAAAATACAAAGGATATTATTAAAATTATCGATTCGTTTCCCCTGGCTATTTTAGTCAGTTCTATTTTCGGACCTATTCTAGAAGAAATCATTTTTCGCAAAATTATTTTTGGGACCCTTCATAAACGATTTAACTTTTTTATTTCCGCTTTCATTAGCTCGCTCATTTTTGCTTTGGCCCATATGGAGCCTAAGCATATTCTCATATATTCGGCGATGGGCTTTACGTTTGCTTTTCTCTATGTTAGAACAAAACATATTATTGTCCCAATTTTTGCCCATGTAGCGATGAATACCTTGGTTGTTATCCTTCAGTCGGCCTACAAGAATGATATTGAGAAACTGATTCACAACGCTGAGAAAGTTCAAAACTTCATCGGAGGATTTTTATGAGACGTTCACCATTGTTTTCCGGCTTCATTTATCTCCTGCTCGGCTCTTTATTTACTTACTTTGCGATTCAGGATGTTCAAAAAAACGGATGGGGGTTTTTCAGCTATCTCCTTGTCGTGCTGGCTACTTTTGATTTTGGTTCAGGACTAAGAATTATTTTCTTTTATGTTAAATTTAAGGATAAATTGAAAAAGTAAAGAGGCTGACACCATAAGTCAGCCCTTTTACTTTTATTAGATCTTTGTCATTATTTTTATCGACGAACCCGGATCATGGGTTAAATCATTTCGATATTCCACCAATCCGATCTGACATCCGGGTCCGATTTTGACGTTATTGCCCCTAACGATATCTGCCGTTGTATTTTCCAGATGGATGTCATCGCCTTCAATTACCTTGGCCTTAAGAGACCCCATTTCTTTTCCGAATGGCAGCAACGAGTTTTTCTTTTTCTTAATGGTGATTTTTCCGCCGCCGATTTCCTCTGCTGTGCTTTGACCGAAGCGCAAACCGACTCTAATGGTATCTGCTGTTAGTAATCCTTTAATTTCAAAACCGCCGCTGGAGTCAAACGTCTCATATTCAACATCGCCGTTTACTGAAATACTTCCTTTAATAGTCGCTTGATCTCCACTAAGAGCTTCGCCCACTTCCAGTAAACCGAAAATCTTTATTTTTTCCAACCGGGCTTTGCCGTTAACCGTCATGGTTCCCATGACCACCGTTTCTTCCGCTTCCAAATTCCCTTTGACCTTTGCTTCTCCCATTATTTTCACTGTTCCTGTTTTGACATTTTCCACCGCCTCACTCGTTCCATAAACATTTAAGGCTGAACATTCGACATCATTTACAATTGTACCCTCGCCTCTGATGCTGATTTTTTCGTAACGGCCGCCCGGATAACTTCCCGATCCATTGATAATCAGGTTATCGCCTTTTTTCATTCCAAAATCCCCCCATTAAACCTTTTTGCTTTCTCCGATAACAGCATTTTTATCCATCGAAAATTCGCCAGTATACTCCACAACATCAATTTTACAATTAGGACCAATCGTAACATGGTTTCCACGGACCACTTTAGCTATTGTATTTTCAAGTTCAATTTTGTCCCCTTCAATTAAACCCGTTTCCAGCTGCGTTTGAAAAAGAGGCTTTAATAAATTTTCGATTAATGATCCCTTTTGATGTTTTTTTACCGTTATCGTTTGCCCGCCTATCTCATTTGCTTTACATTCCCCATATAATTTAATGTCTACCTGGTCAGCATTTAAGAGACCGCCAATCTTAAACTGGGATTCAGCTTTAAAAATCTCCGCTTCGCAATCTTCTCCAACTGTTAAAGCGCCCTTTATTTTGATTTCCTCACTCTTTATTCTTCCGCCAACCGAAACTTTGCCGGATAGTTCAAATTTACCGACATAGAGGTTATCGTCGATTTTTGCCGTTCCATCAATGGTTAGTAATTGACTTTCAATATTTCCTTTAAACTTGGCCTTACCGTTTACTTTGGCTTTATCTGATTTGATGTTTCCATTGATCGTGCCGAAACCATTGCATTCAAATTCGTTGCATTCCACCTCACTGTTAACTGTGCCGAAACCATTTAATGTAACAAGGTTGAATTGTCCGCCGTTGGATGCGCCAAAGCCATTGATGACCAGATCTCCCCGTTGTTTCATATCCATTTCCATTCTCCTTTATAGTAATTTCGATTTAATTTCTTCCATGCAACTCATCAGTGAAAGCTGTGCGACAATTTTTGTTCCCCGCTCAAAATGGAAGGCTTCCGCATTGATCAATAACAGGCAGGATGAAACCCCTAGCTTTCTCGTAATCACCAATTCTCCGCTTTTCTGTTTAATCAAGGGTTTATTGTCCTGAAGCACCTGAAGCAGTATTTTCCCTTCATCGAGATTAATTTCACCTGATTGAAGGAGCTTCTCTAAGACAAACACTTCAAGCATTCTCGAAAAATCAAATTGATGACCGCCTTTTTCCTGCTCTAAATAAAAATCGATAACCACCGTCGAAACAATGTTACGTTTTATTAACTCGTCCTTGGTTAAATTTAAATCGGTGACATTTGGTGAAAACATGTCCGCCAGTTCGTCTAAGGAAAGGTTCTCTTTCATCGTTTGAATTTTATCGATTCTTTCTAAAATCTTTTCTTTTGGGAAAAATGTTTCCTGACCTGTGAATGTTGATTTCCTTACAAACCACTCTTCCGGAATAAGATCCTTTCGTTTCCATCTATATAACTGCCCATACGATATCCCGGCCAGTTCTAATAAATCCTTTTTAGAGATTAACTCCTCGCTCATTGTGAAAACCCCTTTCATACCGTAAATGTAACATAACACTGTTACGTTGTAAAGCCGGTGATTTAAATTGGGCTTCCTATTCCAAAAGAAAAAGACCTTTCCACGATATTTTTCGCGAAAAGGTCTTTGTTTTACTCTGCTACTATTTCCTCTGTTGGATAATGCTTTAAAAAATATACCAGTGATTGAAGCTCTACTGCTAAGTCAATATGATGCACTCTAATCGAAGGCGGTACATTTAACCTTGCAGGAGTGAAATTTAATATTCCCTTAACATTTGCTTTTACAAGCCGGTCCGTAATCGTCTGGGCAACAGGCGCAGGCACTGTTAAAATCGCCACAGGTATATTTTCATTGGACAAATGCTCCTCCAAATTATCCATCGGAAGAATAGGGACATCGCCAATCAATGTTCCCATTTTTTCAGGGTCGACATCGAAGGCACATTCAATTTTTGTATTATTATTTTTTAAAAAATTATAATTTAAAAAGGCGGTTCCAAGATTACCTACCCCGATTAGGGCAACCTTTGTCAGTTCGTCCTGATCCAGTGTTTTACGGAAGAAGGTTAGTAGGTAATTAACATTGTAACCATAGCCTTTTTTCCCTAATGCTCCAAAATAGGAGAAGTCCCTGCGAATGGTTGCCGAGTCCACTTTCACAGCTTCACTTAATTCTGCAGAAGAAACCCGTTGCTTGCCGGAAGCATGGAGGTTTTGTAAAAATCGATAATATAAGGGCAGCCGTTTTGCTGTTGCCTGTGGTATTTTCATCGTTTCATTTATCATTTGACTCCTACACCCCGCATGTATGGTTTAGTAAATTATTTAACTTGCCCGGTTCTTTTAAAATCACCGTTTTTCCCGCCCGTTTTCTCAACTAAATAGGTTGGACCAATCACCATACCTTTATCAACTGCCTTACACATATCATAAATGGTTAACGCACAAGCAGCCGCAGCTGTTAACGCTTCCATTTCAACACCTGTACTTCCTTTTGTTTTAACAAATGCAGAAATTCTTAATTTATATTGGTCATTGGCCTCCGGTTCCCATGAGAAGGTAATATTTACACTCGTTAAAGGTATCGGGTGGCACATTGGAATAAGATCCCATGTTTTTTTCGCAGCCATAACAGCCGCAACCTGAGCGACTGCTAACACATCGCCCTTTTTCATTTCATTATTCGTTATTTTATCATAAATCTCTTTACTTACTGCAATGCTGGAATGGGCAAGTGCAGTGCGTGCCGTCTCCGGCTTATCACTTACGTCAACCATTTTCGCTCTGCCTTCTTCATTAAAATGAGTAAAATCCGCCATATTTTAATCCTCCTATAAAATCATACACTATTTTTTCATCTATGTGTGTGAAAGTTTGAGCGAATTAGCCAAATGATTATTTTTTTCATTCGACAAAATTCCTTCCGGCGCTCTAATTAACAGCAGTTTATTGCCGACGTACTAGGAATAAGGTACACTATTTGTATGTATAGAGGTGAAAAATAATGATTTTGTTGCAAGTAAATCAACTGGCAAAATATTATGGTGCTGAACTTATTTTATCGAATATAAAACTGGAATTACAAACTCGTGACCGTGTGGCACTTGTTGGCCGTAACGGTGCAGGAAAATCGACATTATTAAAGATTATTGCGGGACACCTGTCACATGATGGCGGTGAGATTATTAAACCAAAAGAAGTAACCATTGGTTATTTAGCACAAAATACAGGTTTGGAATCGAATTTATCGATTTGGGAAGAAATGCTGACTGTGTTTGAATCGCTTCGAATCATGGAAAAAACACTTCGTCAGCTGGAAGAACAAATGGCTGACACTGATGCGATGGACGACAGCGGTAAATACGAAAGAATTCTAAAAGAGTATGACAGTCTCCAAGTGAAATTTAAAGAACAGGGAGGCTATCAATACGAAGCCGATATTCGCTCTGTTTTGCATGGTTTAAATTTTCGCGATCATGGGTCAATGATTTCCAGCTTAAGCGGCGGGCAAAAAACCCGGCTCGCGTTAGGGAAGCTCCTGTTAACGAGACCCGATATATTAATATTGGACGAGCCTACGAACCATCTTGATATTGACACCCTTTCCTGGCTGGAGCAATACCTGCAAGCCTATGATGGTGCCATCTTAATTGTTTCCCATGACCGCTATTTTTTAGATAAAGTGGTCTCCCAGGTTTATGAAGTCTCACGTAAACAAATCCAAAAATTCTCCGGAAACTATAGCGCTTACCTTGAGCAAAAGGCAGCCAACTATGAACGTGATTTGAAGCTTTATGAAAAGCAGCAGCAGGAAGTTGCCAACTTACAAGATTTCATCCAGCGAAACCTAGCACGTGCGTCAACCACCAAAAGAGCACAAAGCCGTCGTAAAAAGCTTGAGAAAATGGAAATCATGGATCGGCCCCTTGGAGACGAAAAATCAGCTTCCTTTTCCTTTGAAATCGAAAAGCAAAGCGGAAATGATGTCTTGACAGTGGATTCGCTTGCGGTTGGGTATCATGGTGAACAGGTATCAGAGTCGATTTCCTTCCGCGCCTATCGCGGTGAAAGCATTGCTCTCGTTGGTCCAAACGGTATCGGTAAATCAACCTTATTGAAGACGATTATTAAAAAGCTTCCGGCGCTTTCAGGTACTATCCAATATGGGACAAACCTTTCCATCGGGTATTACGACCAAGAACAAGCCGAGTTGAGGTCCAATAAGCGCGTGTTAAATGAATTGTGGGATGATTACCCATTAAAGAGTGAAAAAGAAATCAGAACGGTATTAGGTAATTTCCTCTTTTCCGGTGACGATGTTTTAAAAATTGTTTCGACATTAAGCGGCGGAGAGAAAGCACGTCTTGCCCTTGCCAAGCTCATGCTTGAGAAGGCGAATGTGTTAATTTTAGATGAGCCTACCAACCATCTTGATCTTGATAGTAAAGAAGTACTCGAAAACGCCCTTATTGATTATCCCGGAACGATATTATTTGTTTCACATGACAGGTATTTTATTAATCGAATCGCCACGAAGGTATTAGAGCTAAGCCCAATTGGCAGTGCTGAATATTTGGGTGATTATGATTATTATGTAGAAAAAAAGATCGAGCAGGCAGAACTTGATGCTCTGGCTGTGGTTGCTTCTATAAAAAAGGGAACATATGCAGAAGCTGTTGAAAAAAATTCCTATCAACAGGATAAGGAAAGCAAAAAACTTGAACGGCAGAGAAAAAGAAAAATAGAAGAAATGGAATTACGAATTGAAGAATTGGAAGAACAAATTCAAGAATTCGAGCAACAGTTATGTGAACCGGAAATCTTCCAAAATCATGAAAAAGTTTTAGAAATCAACCTTAAAAATGAAAAGGCAAAGGCAGAGCTTGAGCACCTTATGGAGGAATGGGCCGAGCTTGCTGAATAAGGACCAGGCAGAAATTGCCCGGTTTTTATTTGTCTTTAAGAGAAATAGTAATAAAATCTTGTCTAAATACTAAATTCGACATCATTTTTAGTATATCAACAAATTCCTATTTATTGTCGACATTTTTCGAGTAAATTTTCGATTGATTGATAAAAAAATCACGTTATCCTTCCTTTTCCACAGCTTTATACACATTCGAAAGGGTATTTCCACAACTTCCTTTCGACTTTTCCACATTATCCACAAAAAACGTCTTATTTATCCACATTATCAACAGGATGTTAATGACTTATCCCCAAAATTCTATTTCCTTTCGTTTCTTAATAATAATTTTATCCACAAAAAAAAGCCAACTCCGCAAAGAGTCAGCCTCTAATCATTATAAATTTCGATATCGAGCCCCGGGTTGGCATTAAGGGATAAATCCGCTCTTATTCCCTTTTCAAACATAATACTTCCTACGGCTGCAATCATGGCCGCATTATCTGTGCATAAGGATAGGGGCGGAATGACTAAATCTATTGCCTTATTTTCTGAAAATGCCTTTTCCAGAGCAGCTCTAAGTCCTTTATTTGCAGCAACGCCGCCCGCAACTAATACTTGCTTCACTCCGTATTCAGCAACAGCTTTTTCAGTTTTTTTCACTAATACTTCAATAACACTTGCTTGAAAGCTCGCAGCCAGGTCTTCAGGAGCTATTGTTTCACCACGTTGTTCAGCATTATGGACTGTGTTGATAACAGCTGATTTTAAGCCGCTGAAGCTAAAATCATAAGAACCTTCCTCAAGCCAAGCCCGTGGTAAATCAATGTTTGGGCTGCCTTCCACAGCTAATCGGTCGATGTGAGGACCACCGGGATAAGGAAGATTTAAGGTTCGTGCGACCTTGTCATAGGCTTCCCCGGCTGCATCATCTCTCGTTTCACCAATTACTTCAAAATGGCCCTGCTCTTTCATATAAACAAGCTCCGTATGTCCTCCTGACACAACTAAAGACAAAAGTGGAAAATTCAACTCTGTGACTAAACGGTTGGCATAAATATGACCGGCAATATGATGCACCGGAACAAGCGGGATACCATGGGCAAAAGCAAGTGCTTTAGCTGCGTTTACTCCGATTAATAGCGCTCCCACCAATCCCGGTCCTTCAGTTACAGCAATGGCATCAATATCCGAAAGAGTAAGGTTTGCCCGGGTCAACGCCTCTTCAATTACAATGGTGATTTGTTCTACGTGATGGCGAGAAGCAATTTCAGGAACAACACCGCCAAATCGTTTATGGCTTTCAATTTGTGAAGCAACCACATTTGAAGCAATTTCCCGCCCATTTTTGATAATCGCTACGGCTGTCTCGTCGCAGCTTGTTTCAATTCCCAATACATATTGATCTTTTTTCATATATTCACCCACATCACTAATGCATCTTCTTGATTATCTGAATAATAATTTTTTCGAATCCCGCCATTTTGAAAACCTAATTTTCGATAAAGGGATTGCGCAACATGATTGGTTACCCGCACTTCAAGAGTCATACTCTTGGCGCCCATTTCCATGGCAACAGACATTAACTTTTTCAACAATGCTTCTCCAAGCTTCCTGCCTCGATATTCAGGAAGAACGGCAACATTCGTTACATGAGCTTCATCAATAACAATCCAGGCCCCACAGTACCCAATAATTTTCTTGTCATCTTCGAGAACAATATAAACCGCAAATTTGTTATTGTATAATTCATTATAAAAAGCTTCCCGGCTCCAAGGTGTGGCAAAGGAAGCATGCTCTACTTCTAAAATCTGGTCAATATCCTCTTCTCTCATATAGCGAAAAACATAAGAATCTACCATATCATTAATTCCTATCCTTTTATAATTTTCCCCTTTGCTTCTAACCACTTTGCTTCCGCTTCAGCTAAGCGAATATAGTTTGGAACAAAAGAATGTATGTCTTCCCCTTGTTTATGCATGCCTAATTGTCCTAGCTCTGAGGGGCGTGGATTGTGTTCCGTTATGGCAGCAAACACAGCTTGTGGTCCCAATATTTCTTCCGCTTTCATTCGGTGAATCATTAAATCATTTCCAACAAAAAGGATATGTTTAGTAAAATTCTTTAATTTTTCGGCCCAATCCGTGAACATGACTAATTGATCCTGCTCAACCGGGACAAGCACTCCATCTTGGTACTGAAATAGACCCGTATAGACTTGTCCTCTTCTTGCATCAAACAATGGAGATATATAGCCATCAAAGTAGCGGCCCGGTCCGGATGCCAAGATTTCAAGACTGGATATTCCTATAAGTGGAATATTCAATGTCCAAGCTAATGTTTTGGCAATCGTGACACCAATTCTTACTCCAGTATAGGAGCCCGGTCCTTTTGCTACCACAATTTTCGTTAAATCTGCCGGTACTTTTCCACAATCTTTCATTAAGGTTTGAATGGCGGGCATGATTCGGACAGAGTGGTTCTTTTTTAGATTCGTAATATACTCACCAAGCACCTGATCTTCTTCTAAAAGCGCTACTCCTAAAGCATAGTTAGAAGTATCAATCGCTAATATTGTCATGAAAATATCTCCTTACATAGTTGCTCATATCTTTTTCCCTTTGGCATAAGAACGATCTTTCTTTTTTCCTCATCTTCATGGTACAAGAAAATCGTCAAATGCTCGCTTGGTAGCTGTTCTTCAATTAAATGAGCCCATTCCACTACTGTTACTCCATCACCTTCAAAGTATTCATCGAAGCCTAAGTCTTCATAGGAATCTGCTACCCGGTATACATCCATATGATACAAAGGCAATCTACCGTTGTATTCCTTTATTATCGTAAATGTCGGGCTATTTACAGTTTTCTTTATGTCTAATCCTCGGGCCAATCCTTTTGTAAAGGTTGTTTTTCCTGCACCTAAATGCCCCTCTAATGTAATTACATCACCAGGCTGTAAAAAGCCGGCTAATTTTGCTGCAAATCGTGATGTTTCCTCCGAATTGGTCGTAATCATTTCATATTGATTCATTCAATCACCTTTTAATTATAGCATTGCTTTACACTATCTTCATTTTACCTTATTTTGCTTACAAAAAAACCTTAGGATGTCTCCTAAGGATTTATAATTTATATGTAGATTAAACAAAAATAAAAAAAACGAAACGCAGTTTCGTGTTTTCTAAAAAATATTTTATGGCGGTCTGGACGGGACTCGAACCCGCGACCTCCTGCGTGACAGGCAGGCATTCTAACCAACTGAACTACCAGACCAAATTGCGGAGGCAGGATTTGAACCTGCGACCTTCGGGTTATGAGCCCGACGAGCTACCGGACTGCTCCACCCCGCGACGGTAAAAATAATTATCAACTGTACCATATTATTATATGTTCTAATACAGTAGATATGTATATAAGTTTTAAATAAAACAGCCTGGCAACGTCCTACTCTCACAGGGACAAAGTCCCAACTACCATCGGCGCTGAGAAGCTTAACTTCCGTGTTCGGTATGGGAACGGGTGTGACCTTCTCGCCATTGCTGCCAGACTATTTATTTGAGGTTTCATTCCCTCAAAACTGGATAATACAGAAGAAGTTTGGTAAAAACGAGTTCACCTTGTTCATATAAATATGACTTGGTTAAGTCCTCGAACGATTAGTATCAGTCAGCTCCACACGTCACCGCGCTTCCACCTCTGACCTATCAACCTGATCATCTTTCAGGGTTCTTACTAGCTTGACGCTATGGGAAATCTCATCTTGAGGGGGGCTTCATGCTTAGATGCTTTCAGCACTTATCCCGTCCGCACATAGCTACCCAGCGATGCCTTTGGCAAGACAACTGGTACACCAGCGGTGCGTCCATCCCGGTCCTCTCGTACTAAGGACAGCTCCTCTCAAATTTCCTGCGCCCACGACGGATAGGGACCGAACTGTCTCACGACGTTCTGAACCCAGCTCGCGTACCGCTTTAATGGGCGAACAGCCCAACCCTTGGGACCGACTACAGCCCCAGGATGCGATGAGCCGACATCGAGGTGCCAAACCTCCCCGTCGATGTGGACTCTTGGGGGAGATAAGCCTGTTATCCCCGGGGTAGCTTTTATCCGTTGAGCGATGGCCCTTCCATGCGGAACCACCGGATCACTAAGCCCGACTTTCGTCCCTGCTCGACTTGTAGGTCTCGCAGTCAAGCTCCCTTGTGCCTTTACACTCTACGAATGATTTCCAACCATTCTGAGGGAACCTTTGGGCGCCTCCGTTACTCTTTAGGAGGCGACCGCCCCAGTCAAACTGCCCACCTGACACTGTCTCCCACCCCGATCAGGGGTGCGGGTTAGAATTTCAATACAGCCAGGGTAGTATCCCACCGACGCCTCCACCGAAGCTAGCGCTCCGGCTTCTACGGCTCCTACCTATCCTGTACAAGCTGTACCAAAATTCAATATCAGGCTACAGTAAAGCTCCACGGGGTCTTTCCGTCCTGTCGCGGGTAACCTGCATCTTCACAGGTACTATAATTTCACCGAGTCTCTCGTTGAGACAGTGCCCAGATCGTTACGCCTTTCGTGCGGGTCGGAACTTACCCGACAAGGAATTTCGCTACCTTAGGACCGTTATAGTTACGGCCGCCGTTTACTGGGGCTTCGATTCAGAGCTTCGCTTGCGCTAACCCCTCCTCTTAACCTTCCAGCACCGGGCAGGCGTCAGCCCCTATACTTCGCCTTGCGGCTTCGCAGAGACCTGTGTTTTTGCTAAACAGTCGCCTGGGCCTATTCACTGCGGCTCTTCGAGGCTATTCACCCCAAAGAGCACCCCTTCTCCCGAAGTTACGGGGTCATTTTGCCGAGTTCCTTAACGAGAGTTCTCTCGCTCACCTTAGGATTCTCTCCTCGCCTACCTGTGTCGGTTTGCGGTACGGGCACCTTTTATCTCGCTAGAGGCTTTTCTTGGCAGTGTGGAATCAGGAACTTCGGTACTAAATTTCCCTCGCTGTCACAGCTCGAGCCTAACGCAAGCGGGATTTGCCTCGCTTGCAGCCTAACTGCTTAGACGCGCATATCCAACAGCGCGCTTACCCTATCCTCCTGCGTCCCCCCGTTGCTCAAACGATAAAGAGGTGGTACAGGAATATCAACCTGTTGTCCATCGCCTACGCCTTTCGGCCTCGGCTTAGGTCCCGACTAACCCTGAGCGGACGAGCCTTCCTCAGGAAACCTTAGGCATTCGGTGGATGAGATTCTCACTCATCTTTCGCTACTCATACCGGCATTCTCACTTCTAAGCGCTCCACCAGTCCTTACGGTCTGACTTCAACGCCCTTAGAACGCTCTCCTACCACTGACATCGAAGATGTCAATCCACAGCTTCGGTGATACGTTTAGCCCCGGTACATTTTCGGCGCAGAGTCACTCGACCAGTGAGCTATTACGCACTCTTTAAATGGTGGCTGCTTCTAAGCCAACATCCTGGTTGTCTAAGCAACTCCACATCCTTTTCCACTTAACGTATACTTTGGGACCTTAGCTGGTGGTCTGGGCTGTTTCCCTTTTGACTACGGATCTTATCACTCGCAGTCTGACTCCCACGGATAAGTCTTTGGCATTCGGAGTTTGTCTGAATTCGGTAACCCGATGAGGGCCCCTAGTCCAAACAGTGCTCTACCTCCAAGACTCTTACTACGTGAGGCTAGCCCTAAAGCTATTTCGGAGAGAACCAGCTATCTCCAAGTTCGATTGGAATTTCTCCGCTACCCACACCTCATCCCCGCACTTTTCAACGTGCGTGGGTTCGGGCCTCCATCCAGTGTTACCTGGACTTCACCCTGGACATGGGTAGATCACCTGGTTTCGGGTCTACAACCACATACTCATTCGCCCTATTCAGACTCGCTTTCGCTGCGGCTCCGTCTCTTCAACTTAACCTTGCATGTAATCGTAACTCGCCGGTTCATTCTACAAAAGGCACGCCATCACCCATAAACGGGCTCTGACTACTTGTAGGCACACGGTTTCAGGAACTATTTCACTCCCCTTCCGGGGTGCTTTTCACCTTTCCCTCACGGTACTGGTTCACTATCGGTCACTAGGGAGTATTTAGCCTTGGGAGATGGTCCTCCCTGCTTCCGACCGGATTTCACGTGTCCGGCCGTACTCAGGATCCACTCAGGAGGGAACGAAGTTTCAACTACAGGGTTTTTACCTTCTATGACGGATCTTTCCAGATCGCTTCATCTACCCCGTTCCTTTGTAACTCCATGTTGAGTGTCCTACAACCCCAAGAGGCAAGCCTCTTGGTTTGGGCTATGTCCCGTTTCGCTCGCCGCTACTCAGGGAATCGCGTTTGCTTTCTCTTCCTCCGGGTACTTAGATGTTTCAGTTCCCCGGGTATGCCTTCCATACCCTATGTATTCAGGTAAAGATACTGTTCCATTACGAACAGCGGGTTTCCCCATTCGGAAATCTCCGGATCAAAGCTTACTTACAGCTCCCCGAAGCATATCGGTGTTAGTCCCGTCCTTCATCGGCTCCTAGTGCCAAGGCATTCACCGTGCGCCCTTTCTAACTTAACCTAAAAGGTTTATTTCTCTTATTTAATTAAGAGAGAAAACTAAAATGGCAAGGAAAAATTGAACTGCATTTTTCCCTATTACTCGGTTCTTACTTTGACTTCTTCTTTACGATTATCCAGTTTTCAAAGAACGAATAAAAAAAGCTTCGAGAGAATTGTTCTCTCAAAACTAAACAAACAAAGAACGTGTTTCAAACAAACTGTTTTGTCCGGCTCATATGTCCGGCATATATCCTTAGAAAGGAGGTGATCCAGCCGCACCTTCCGATACGGCTACCTTGTTACGACTTCACCCCAATCATCTGTCCCACCTTAGGCGGCTGGCTCCTTACGGTTACCCCACCGACTTCGGGTGTTACAAACTCTCGTGGTGTGACGGGCGGTGTGTACAAGGCCCGGGAACGTATTCACCGCGGCATGCTGATCCGCGATTACTAGCGATTCCGGCTTCATGTAGGCGAGTTGCAGCCTACAATCCGAACTGAGAATGGTTTTATGGGATTGGCTCGACCTTGCGGTTTTGCAGCCCTTTGTACCATCCATTGTAGCACGTGTGTAGCCCAGGTCATAAGGGGCATGATGATTTGACGTCATCCCCACCTTCCTCCGGTTTGTCACCGGCAGTCACCTTAGAGTGCCCAACTGAATGCTGGCAACTAAGATCAAGGGTTGCGCTCGTTGCGGGACTTAACCCAACATCTCACGACACGAGCTGACGACAACCATGCACCACCTGTCACTCTGTCCCCCGAAGGGGAAAGCCCTATCTCTAGGGGTGTCAGAGGATGTCAAGACCTGGTAAGGTTCTTCGCGTTGCTTCGAATTAAACCACATGCTCCACCGCTTGTGCGGGCCCCCGTCAATTCCTTTGAGTTTCAGCCTTGCGGCCGTACTCCCCAGGCGGAGTGCTTAATGCGTTAGCTGCAGCACTAAAGGGCGGAAACCCTCTAACACTTAGCACTCATCGTTTACGGCGTGGACTACCAGGGTATCTAATCCTGTTTGCTCCCCACGCTTTCGCGCCTCAGCGTCAGTTACAGACCAGAAAGTCGCCTTCGCCACTGGTGTTCCTCCACATCTCTACGCATTTCACCGCTACACGTGGAATTCCACTTTCCTCTTCTGCACTCAAGTCCCCCAGTTTCCAATGACCCTCCACGGTTGAGCCGTGGGCTTTCACATCAGACTTAAAGGACCGCCTGCGCGCGCTTTACGCCCAATAATTCCGGACAACGCTTGCCACCTACGTATTACCGCGGCTGCTGGCACGTAGTTAGCCGTGGCTTTCTGGTTAGGTACCGTCAAGGTACCGGCAGTTACTCCGGTACTTGTTCTTCCCTAACAACAGAGCTTTACGACCCGAAGGCCTTCATCGCTCACGCGGCGTTGCTCCGTCAGACTTTCGTCCATTGCGGAAGATTCCCTACTGCTGCCTCCCGTAGGAGTCTGGGCCGTGTCTCAGTCCCAGTGTGGCCGATCACCCTCTCAGGTCGGCTACGCATCGTCGCCTTGGTGAGCCGTTACCTCACCAACTAGCTAATGCGCCGCGGGCCCATCTGTAAGTGACAGCCGAAACCGTCTTTCAGCTTTCCCTCATGAGAGGAAAAGGATTATCCGGTATTAGCTCCGGTTTCCCGAAGTTATCCCAGTCTTACAGGCAGGTTGCCCACGTGTTACTCACCCGTCCGCCGCTAACCTTCAGGAGCAAGCTCCTAAAGATTCGCTCGACTTGCATGTATTAGGCACGCCGCCAGCGTTCGTCCTGAGCCAGGATCAAACTCTCCAAGAAAGTTGATTAGCTCATTTGTTACGTTGGCTAAAGTGAATTTTCTTACGAAAGATCCACTAATAGTTATTGTTTGTTTGCACGATTTTGTTTGTTTAGTTTTCAAAGAACAATTTTTGGAGCGGGTGATGGGAATCGAACCCACTACATCAGCTTGGAAGGCTGAGGTTTTACCAGTAAACTACACCCGCATATATAATGTTATAATGGTCGGGAAGACAGGATTCGAACCTGCGACCCCTTGGTCCCAAACCAAGTGCTCTACCAAGCTGAGCTACTTCCCGTTTATAGTGGCGCGCCCGAAAGGAGTCGAACCCATAACCTTCTGATCCGTAGTCAGACGCTCTATCCAATTGAGCTACGGGCGCATTTATTAAGTCAACTTTTATAGTTTATCAAACCAGATTCGGTTTGTCAAGTCTTTTTTGGTGCGGCCGAGAGGACTTGAACCTCCACGGGGTTGCCCCCACTAGGCCCTCAACCTAGCGCGTCTGCCATTCCGCCACGACCGCATTTAAATTAGCGACAAAGATAATCATAACAGATTCTCATTAACTTTTCAACAGTAAATAATTGGTGCGGGTGAAGGGAGTCGAACCCCCACGCCTTGCGGCGCCAGATCCTAAGTCTGGTGCGTCTGCCAATTCCGCCACACCCGCAAATATTCAATGTTATAAAAAATGGCTGGGCTAGCTGGATTTGAACCAACGCATGTCGCAGTCAAAGTGCGATGCCTTACCGCTTGGCTATAGCCCATTAATATAGATTAAAAAATTAAACTTCAAGTGGCGGTCTGGACGGGACTCGAACCCGCGACCTCCTGCGTGACAGGCAGGCATTCTAACCAACTGAACTACCAGACCAAAACATTTGAATAAGAAACGGGAAATGACTTTTGTCTATTCCCCATCCCTGATGACCCCTACGGGATTCGAACCCGTGTTACCGCCGTGAAAGGGCGGTGTCTTAACCGCTTGACCAAGGGGCCGTTTATATATGGCGGAGAAGGAGGGATTTGAACCCTCGCGCCGCTTACGCGACCTACACCCTTAGCAGGGGCGCCTCTTCAGCCACTTGAGTACTTCCCCATATGGCTCCGCAGGTAGGACTCGAACCTACGACCGATCGGTTAACAGCCGATAGCTCTACCACTGAGCTACTGCGGAATAATTAAATTAGCTTTTTCTCAGAGACAATAAGACAATTACCTTATCGACTCTTCATATTATAATGACGTTACAATATAAAGTCAATATGATTTTTAGATAAAGATTTCTTCCAAAAAATGTTTTTATCCAAATGCTAATTCTTTAACTTTTTTCAATTTACCTCTGCATTTCCCACAAACATATCGACTTGTATCAATACTTCTTTTTCTTCTGTATTGAAGATGACAGTTTGTACATTCATATATTGAGATTTTTTTTGAAGCACGTATTTTCGGTTTCTCGGTTAGCTGATTGCAATATCTCGGTGCTCCTACTTTTTTTAATAACCCTTTAAACTCCGGGTCCCGATGCTGATATCCTTTGCCTTCAAGGTGCAGATGATAATGGCATAGCTCATGTTTGATAATGCCGACTAATTCGTTTTCCCCTAATTGCTCTAAATACTTTTTATTGATTTCAATATTATGGGTGCCTAATAGATACCGTCCGCCCGTTGTTCGCAGTTTGGAATTAAACGAAGCCCGGTGCCTAAACGGCTTTCCAAATGCTTCGATTGACAATTTCTCCACTAATTTCTGCAGCTCTTTCTCTTCCAATTTTCTCCCCCTCACTTCTAAGAAGAACGTGACAACCTATTATAGCATATAATGTATTTACCTTGATGATGTACTTTTCGGGAGGTTTTACAATGCCGACTTGGTTTCAAAACCAAATGAAAAGAGCTTTTTACGAGAAAGACCGCTACCAAATTAAGCTTTTAAACCAATGCTGGTTTTTTTACAGAAAAAAACACTGCTCGTAAAAAGCAGTGTTTTCTTATTATTCTCCCGGCGGCAGCATCGTTAATGCGACGCGTCCTTTATTCATATCCACTGAATCGACCCAGACCGTTACAACATCTCCAACAGAAACTATGTCCAATGGGTGTTTAACAAATCGGTTGCTTAACTTGGAAATATGAACAAGACCATCTTGTTTAACACCTATATCAACGAAGGCCCCAAAGTCTACAACATTTCGAACTGTACCTTGAAGCTCCATTCCCGCTTTTAAGTCCTCTAATTTTAAAACATCCTTTTTCAGCAGCGGGCGAGGTAAATCATCTCGCGGATCTCTTTCCGGTCTGACTAATGCATCGATAATATCTTTTAATGTTAATTCTCCAATTGATAGCTCTTCAGATGAAGCCTTAAGGTCGAGGCCGTTTAATGCCTCTCTTAACGCATCCGTTCCCAAATCATCGCCTGAAAAACCAAGCTTGGATAATAATTTTTTCACTTCATCGTAGTTTTCAGGGTGAATTCCTGTTCGGTCAAGCGGCTGCTTTCCGTCTAACACTCGTAAGAAACCAATTGCCTGTTCATACGTTTTCGCACCAAGACGCGGGACTTTTTTTAGTTGGACCCTGCTCGTAAATTTCCCTTCCTCTTCACGTTTTTTCACAATATTGTTAGCTGCAGTTTTCGTTAATCCCGCTACATATTGCAAAAGTGATGATGAGGCTGTATTTACATTTACCCCTACCCGGTTAACAGCTGTTTCCACAACAAAATGCAAGGATTCAGAAAGCCGTTTTTGGGAAACATCATGCTGGTATTGACCAACACCTACTGATTTCGGGTCAATTTTAACCAATTCAGCAAGTGGATCCTGCAAGCGTCTTGCGATCGATACTGCACTGCGTTCTTCTACCTGGAAATTCGGAAATTCCTCTCTAGCAAGATCGGATGCTGAATAGACACTCGCACCCGCTTCATTTACGATTAAGTAGAAAATTTCTTCCTTCATATCCTTTAAAATATCAGCGACAAACTGTTCGGTTTCCCTTGATGCTGTTCCGTTACCGATAGCCGCCATTTCCACCTTATAGTCACGCAGAATATTAATAAATTTTTCTCTTGCTTCCTTTGCTTTATTAACAGGTGGATGCGGATAGATGACATCGATTTTTAAGACTTTCCCTGTTTCATCAACCACTGCCAGTTTACAGCCTGTCCGATAGGCAGGGTCTACTCCGATCACTACTTTTCCTTTTAACGGCGGCTGCAGCAGCAAATTACGGAGATTTTCAGAGAATATATGTATGGCTTGTTCTTCCGCCTTCTCAGTTAGTTCACTGCGGATTTCTCTTTCTATGGACGGTTGAATAAGTCGCTTATAGCTATCTTCAATCGCTTCTAAAACAAAAACTGCCGCAGGTGAATAGTGATTGTGAACCCACTTTTTCGAAAGATAAGACAGAATTAAATCCATATTCATCTTAATCGAAACCCGAAGAATTTCTTCCTTTTCCCCGCGGTTTAAAGCAAGGATTCGGTGAGGGACAATCTTGTTTACAGGCTCCTCATACTCATAGTACATCTCATATACTTTTTTCTCGTCTTTTTCCTCTTCCTTTACAGCAGAAGCCACGGTACCGGATTTGAAGGTCTCTTTTCGAATCCATTTTCGGCCTTCTGCATCATCGGAAACCATTTCAGCAATGATGTCTTTTGCACCGGCAATGGCATCTTCAATCGTAAGAACCTCCTTTTCTTCCGATATAAATTCCTTTGCTTTTTCTTCAAAACTTTCCTTAGGAAAAGATAATAACCATTCTGCCAATGGCTCAAGACCTTTTTCTTTGGCAACAGTCGCCTTTGTCCGCCGTTTTTGTTTATATGGGCGATATAAATCTTCTACTTCCTGGAGTTTTTCGGCTATTGTAATCTTCTTGTTTAGCTCTTCTGTTAATTTACCTTGTTCAGCAATAATACGAAGAACTTCTTCTTTTCTTTGCTCCAGGTTTTGAATATACTGCCAGCGCTCTAATATATTTCGAATCTGAACTTCATCGAGTGCCCCTGTCATTTCTTTTCGATAGCGGGCAATGAAGGGAACGGTATTACCGTCATTTAATAAAGAAATAACGCTTTTTACTTGCTTGAGGGAAATCTCTTGCTCAGCTGCAATTTTTCCGTAAAGCTGTTCATCTTTAACTACTGTATCATTCACTAAATAATCCTCCACTTCTTTTTTCCATATTGTATCAAATAAAACCGAGTGTTTCATTATTAGAGCAGGATCATCCAACTCAAGTGGTATATTTTTAAGAACAAAAGGCGCTGGAGCCGGATACAGATTAACTTTTTCAAGTAATCCGCACCAAATTATTTTATAGATTCCTAAACGACAAAAAAAGCAAGCTGATTAGCTTGCTTAAGCAGAAATATGAGGGCAGGATATGTATAAAAAAACGCTCTTTTAGAGAAAGAGCGTGCATTATGTTAAAATTCGATGAGACCTAAACTAACCTGCAAGGCTTCATCCACTTTTTCCATCATTTCGTCATCGAGATGGGTAATTTTATCGGTTAACCGCTGTTTATCTATTGTACGAATTTGTTCTAAAAGTATGACTGAGTCTCGTTCAAAACCGTACCGCTTCGCATCAATCTCAACATGAGTAGGAAGCTTCGCTTTTTGAATCTGGGCTGTAATCGCTGCAACAATAACTGTGGGACTAAACCGATTCCCGATGTCGTTTTGGATGACAAGTACAGGACGGACTCCGCCTTGTTCAGAACCAACAACTGGGGAAAGGTCCGCGAAATAAACGTCACCACGCTTGACAATCAAAGGATTATCCTCCGCTAACAAGACGTTCTACTGTGTGTTCTGCCTCATATTCTGCTTGAAATGCTTCCGATGCAATCCGTAAATTTATCTTTGCCATTTCCATGTATCCACGTCTCATGGATTCGCGAATCTGTCTCTTTTTTCGTTCGCGCAAATACATTTTTGTCGCTTGGTAAATAAATTCACTGCGATTGACATTTTCCTGCTTTACAAAACCATCTAATTCGGTTAAAAGATGTTGCGGTAATTTCACTAAGATTTCCGTAGTTGCGCCGGATTCAGACACAAACATACACCTCCACCATCACTACACACCATTTTTTATCTGTACCATATTCAATAATAACACTAATCAAACCAAATGCATAGACTAATTATAATACTACTGTATTATAAGCCAATAAAAGCTTCTTTTATGCACAAAACATCCGCAATATCATAATTATGTTAGAATTAAGCCATTTAAGCCTTATTTCTCTTCAAGTAAGTAATTTTTTAAAACGGTTATTTGGCCGTCCTTTTTATAAAGCCGCGGTACGCGATGGGCAATCATGCATGGGACCTCGTAATTAATTGTATCCAGCTTTTTAGCAATTTCATTAATTGATAGGTATTGACCTGATTGCTGGCCAATTAAAGTAACCGTTGTCCCGACGGGAGCATAATGTGGGAGCAAGATCATACATTGGTCCATGCAAATCCTTCCGACAATCGGTGAACGAATGCCACTGACTAGTACTTCCTGACCTTGCAGCTTACGAATCCATCCGTCAGCATAGCCAATAGGAATGGTACCAACCCATTCCCCGCCCTTTGCCACATACGTTGCCCCATAACTGACTTTATCACCCTTTTGAAGCTGCTTTACATGGACAAGCCGTGCTTTGAACGAAAAAGCTTCTTTTAATGCGAATGGAATTTCACTTTCCATTTCAGAAGAAGGGGTTAATCCATACATAGCAATTCCAAGACGAACGGCATTAAAATAGGCGCTTGGAAACCGTATCGCCGCTGCACTATTACTGCTATGAACATATCTTGGGCGTTCCTTCAGCACACTGATCATTTCTTGAAACATTTCTAATTGGGTTAGAAAATAAGTTTGATCCAGTTCATCTGCAGTAGCAAAATGAGTAAAGATTCCTTCGAGATAAAAGCGTTTATCTTCTCGAATCAATTGCTCGATTTCGGTTAATTCTTCCTTGCTCCGAATGCCTAGTCTCCCCATGCCGGTATCAAGCTTAAGATGAACAGAAACCTTATCATCCGCTTTTAAATGCTCTTTTGCCTTCTGCAGCCATTCCTGCTGAAAAACAGTGATCGTAATACCGTAGCTGACTGCGACACGAACATCCTCTGCTCTGGTCGCACCAAGGACAAGGATCGGAGCATTAATTCCTTTATTCCGTAATGCAATTGCTTCATCCATAAAAGCAACTGCCAAATAAGCTGCACCGGCCTCAAGTGCTGTTTTTGCTACTTGAATATCTCCGTGGCCATATGCATTTGCTTTAACAACCGCAATAATATCCACATCTTGCGGCAAAAGTTTTTTTACAGAGGCAACATTTGAGAGAATACAATCTAAATCCACTTCTGCCCATGCATCTCTGTAGAAAAAGCTTTGCTCATCCATGGTACCACTTCCTAAACTTCAGATTAAACTATTGTTTCATTTTTCCATAAACATTATTATACTCCTTTTCACACGAAAAGCGGAAGCGACTTGATCAGCCCCGGCAGCTGCTTAAGGGCTTGTCGGTGAAATCGTTTTACTGACTTCTTCGGCAGGAGTGACGCGACCTCAAGGCGCTAGGCACTAGAGCTGGACAAATTTCAATTTTAAATAAGAAAAGAGCAAGCGCCCGTTTAGCGAAGTACACTAGTCGCTGGGCGCTGGAGCTGGACAATTCTCAAAGATTATAATTTTATACTTTTTTCCTTATAAAGAAAAACAGGCCCTGTTAAAAGAGCCTGCGTAGTTAATTACTTTATTTAACCGCATCACCTTGGACAGATTTTGCCACTTCCACAAGTTCATTCCTTGTTAGGTTTTTCGATGCGATCATGTAATCAACACCGTCCTGTGTCCAAGAAATGGAGTGGTCCGAAACAGCGCCAATGGTCACACCTAAATCAACCAGATCACCATCCACATCCTCAGGTGTTATGGAAGCTTCTTTAACGGCCACCTTTTCCTCAACAAGAGTATATGACTTTTTACCATCGTAGGTTAGGACCACCCGCTTGCCATCCTCGATCTTGACATTATCTTCTTTAATTAATTTTGTTCCCGAAATCTCCGCAGTTGGATATTTAACTGTAAAGGCTTGATCTCCGGCCTTTGCCATCGCCGGTAATCCAAGCTGTGCCCGTGTCATGTTCTTTTTCATATCGAAATCGTCCTTGTTAAAGTCGGCATTAAACTTCACTTTCGAAAACTCAACCGTTACAAGGGCATTGCGATCAGGATCCATCACTTTTACGACAGCCGGCGAAAGATCACTTTTATTAAGTTTGATTTCTTGGGTAGGAAGCATGCTATTATTTTGATAACGGGTTTTTGTTTCAAATACATAATAATCCTTTGTCGTCGAAAATTTCGCATTTTTATCCGCCACAATGTCTTTGATCAACGATTCGTATAAATAGGCTTGGCTGCTATTTTGCGGCCAATCGCTTTGGAAGCGGAAGCTCTTATTAAGGGCCGGCGTAAGGACAAATACTCCATCTTCATTCCTCAAGATCATTTGGCTTTGATCTTTTTCAGCATTTTTCAAATTCACGCGATAAAACGTTGGATCTTTATGCCAAATTTCAACGTTATAAACTTGTGAATCTGTTCCCATTTTCAACGTCATCTTGGCATTTACTTTATATCCTGATAAGTCCCCGAGTTTACCGTTTAACTCTTTTACCACATCTTCTTGTGATTTAGAACCACAGGCAGCCAGCAAAAAGATGACTATCAGCCCCGAAGCAAGCAGCAACAACTTTTTCCTCATTCCTTCAACCCCTTCTTGTCTCGTATGATTATGGAGAAGAGAAAGGCAGGGATCAGGCAGTGGATAATGTGCTTTCCAAAATGACCATAGCTGACCTTGTCTCTCCTATTTCCCTATGAATATATGAGACAACCTTATGGAATATGCTAAAAGGGTAAGCAGGCTGTTTATTTTTATAAAGGCTATACCTCTTCAATAATCACTTGAGCGACAGCATATTCTCTGCTATGGGAGATGGATAAGTGAGCATGAACTTCAGGATTTCTGAAAAAGGGTTTTCCACGTTCATCCGTCAAGATTTCAATATCTAAAAATGATAACTTTTTTCCGATACCTGTACCCATGGCTTTTGAAAAGGCTTCTTTAGCAGCAAATCTTCCTGCCAAAAACTCAACTTGGCGGCTGCCGGAAAGCGTTTCAAATCGATCCTTTTCCCTTGGAGTCAAAATTCGATCAATCAATTTCCTTTGTCTGGTTAACAAATCCTCTATCCGTGACAGTTCAATAATATCGATACCGGTTCCTTTAATCATTGTTCATCTTCCTTCTAATTAAGTTACAATATGCATAAATAATAGTGTACAAGTTTGAAAATAGGGCAAAAATGATTTTATGAAAATACTCAGGAGGTTTGTGATGTTTACAAGAACGGAAAGCTTTCGGGATTTTATCCGCTTTTATCCGATTGTTTCTATTATTATAGCCATCCATTTAGTATTATATCTTCTTACGGTTTTGCCATTCTTCCCTAACAACTGGTTTATCGAAACATTTTCCGGAGTGAATCTTTATATTTCGGAAGGGGAACTTTGGAGGCTCATAACTCCAACTTTTATGCATAACGGCTTTTCACACATGATATTTAATAGTTTTTCCCTGCTGCTTTTCGGGCCTGCACTTGAGCAGATTCTAGGCAGCGGCAAGTTTTTATTCGTCTATCTCGTTTCCGGTCTAATCGCAAATATTGCCACCCTTTTTCTTGAGCCGCTCACCTATACTCACGTTGGGTCAAGTGGTGCAATTTTCGGTCTTTTTGGTTTTTACCTTGCTTTAATTATGTTTCGAAAAAATATCCTGTCCCGACAAAACTCGCAAATAATCATGATTCTTTCCGCTATCAGTTTGATTATGACATTTTTACAGCCAAACATTAATATTACAGCTCATTTATTTGGATTAATGGGAGGATTCGCACTCGGTGCAATTCCCTATTTTAATAAGAAGGATTTTTCCGATTCTATAAAAAGTGTAGCCAATTGGGCTGAAAGCAATAGAAAAAAACTATCCTACCAATCACCCATAAAGGTGATGATCTGGGGTGCGATTATTATCATTGCCATTCTTGGCTTTTTGATACAAAGATAAAAGGATTAACCTTGAAAGGTATTGACGAAGGCTTTTTTTATTATTAAGGCTCTTTTCGTAAACTTTGTTGCTTTTGAAGCTTAATAAAGTTCATTTACTAAGTTTCTAGGCAATTTTCGCAAATATTCTTACGAAAAGATGCCACGAAGCTTCTAATTATACAGGTTGATAAACTTATACGAAAAACAACAATCTATGCGAAAATAGCCATTATTAATGACCAAAAAGAGCATAGACAAATGTCCATGCTCTTCTTTTTAATGATTAAAGCTTCTTGGTTTTGATTTTCCACCGGTTCTTTTTTCACCGTTTCTTGGCTTTACCGGTGCTTTTTTTCTGTTACGATCCGCATTGTATGAACCTCTGGAATCATCTCTTCTTCTACGGTCACGGTCCTGCGGTTTTCTTTCTCTTTTTTGCGGAAGCTGCTCTTCGGTCAGTTTAACCGGTGTAGTGTCCGGTTCTTTTGTTAACATTTTCAAAACAGCTGCGATTACGGTTGAAGCATCATTCTCCTCAAGCAATTCTTGAGCTGCCGCTTTGTAGTAATGTAAGTTGTTGGATTCAATCGTTTGGACGATTTTTTCTACAACTGCTTTTTGTTGGCCTTCCAACGCTTCATCAAGTGTCGGAGCTTTCATTTTTTCCATTTTACGCTTCGTCGTTTTTTCGACTACAGCTAGGTAAGATTTTTCACGCGGTGTAATGAATGTTAGTGCCACACCTGTTTTACCGGCACGACCAGTACGTCCGATACGGTGAACATAGCTTTCCGGATCTTGCGGAATATCAAAATTGTATACATGCGTTACGCCGGAAATATCGAGCCCTCTTGCAGCCACATCTGTTGCAACAAGAACATCAATCGTTCCTTCTTTAAATTTACGAAGGACAGATAAACGTTTTGCTTGGCTTAAATCACCATGAATACCTTCTGCTGTATATCCTCTTAAGGTTAATGCTTCCGATAATTCATCAACGCGGCGCTTCGTACGGCCAAATACAATAGCCAACTCCGGTGATTGAATATCAAGAAGTCTTGTTAACACGTCAAATTTATTTTTTTCCATCACTTCAAGATAATATTGCTCAATGGATGGAACGGTCATTTCTTTCATTTTCACGCGGACAATTTGCGGATCTTTCATGAACTTTTCGGCCATTCTTTGAATTGGCCCCGGCATTGTTGCTGAGAAAAGCAATGTTTGTCGTTCTGCTGGGGTCGAAGCAAGAATTGATTCGATATCTTCAATGAATCCCATGTTTAACATTTCATCTGCTTCATCAAGAATAACTGTATTTACAGTATCAAGGCGCATTGTTTTACGATTAATATGATCCAAAACACGCCCTGGAGTTCCGACAATGATATGTGGAGCTTTCTTTAATGAACGGATTTGGCGGCTGATATCCTGTCCGCCATAAATTGGAAGTACACGAACTCTTTTGCCTGCACCAATCTTATAAAGCTCTTCTGATACTTGAATGGCTAGTTCACGGGTTGGTGCAATGATGATACCTTGTATGGCATCCATACTTATATCGACTTTTTCAACCAATGGAATACCAAATGCAGCAGTTTTACCCGTTCCTGTTTGAGCCTGCCCGATCAAATCTATATTTTTTAAACCCAATGGAATTGTTTCTGACTGAATTGGTGTAGCTTCCTCAAAACCCATTTTGAGAACAGCTTTTAAAGTGGCCTGGCTTAGGCCTAATTCTTCAAACTTTGTCAATGTTTTCATTCTCCTTCATCTATTAGAAAATATTTTATATAAGCGCTGAATATTTTCTCCCGATACGCATCTTAAATGCCGTAATTAGGTAACATCTTTATTTTACCAAAAAAAGACATTCTCCTTCAAGGAGTATGCCCTTTTATAATCGTTCTTTAGACACGTTGATGAATATCATATCACTATTTTGCAATAAAGACAAGTTTATGACAGGTTGCAAACCAGCCTTACCGCTCCATCAAAAAGTCCAACACTTGAGAAAATAGGGCTTCTTTTTCCTCACAATGGCAAATATGATGTTTAGAATTCTTTATATAAGTGAGCTTTTTCTGTTTTGCACCAATCGTTTGATACAAGTATTCAGCACTTTTCGGCGGCACAATTCCGTCACACTCTCCCTGTGCAATTAGTGTTGGTACCTCCACTTGATTTAGAAGTGGTTTGATAGAGGATACCAGTTGACGAAATTGCCATGTAGCCGCGAGGGGAGTTTCTTTTATTTTTCTTTTATAACGCTGAAATAATTCATTATCCACTAAGTTTCCTCTTAGCGAGTCGATCATCATCGATTTTAGTTCACTGACAATCTGCCTTGGATTTATGTAATAAGCAGCAGCACTAAGGAGAACAAGCTTATCCACAGGATAATTTGCCGCAAGAAAACTGCCGATTAGACCTCCCATTGAAAAGCCAATCACATATACTTCATCACATGTTTGAATAAGCCGGTTTAATTCTGCCTCAGCATGTTCAATCCATTGATGGTAGAGTACTCCTTTTAAAGAAAGAGTTTCCCCATGCCCAGGAAGAGTCGGCACCCTGAATACCCAATTTGTTCGTTCGGTTAAATACTTTACCAGGGGCTCCACTTCATAGGGAGCACCTGTAAAGCCATGAATGCACAAGCAGCCAATCATGGTCGCTCACCTGCCAAAAAAGACATTTTCTTTATACTTTATTGTCTAAAAGTGGAAAAATTTATTAAAGTGACCTTTATCTTTTTTGTAAGGATGTTACGATTTCCTCTAATTTCATTCCTCGGGAAGCCTTTACCAAAACCAAAGTTTGTTCACTGACGTGCTGTTCCAGCTCTTGAATAAGTTCAGTCTTATCTGTAAAAGCATACACTCGTTGCTCTCCTAAAACTGCACGTGCACCTTCGGCAATATATCCGCCTAACTTTCCATAGGTGAATACCAAATCAATTTGGCCGGCATTTAACCCTTCTCCAATTTGAAGATGGTATTGTTCTTCCTGCGGTCCGAGCTCAAGCATATCTCCAAGAACAAGAATTTTCCGCTCATACCCTTGAAGATTTGAAACCAATTCAATTGCAGCCATCATCGAGGTAGGACTGGCATTGTAGGCATCATTGATGATTTTTTCGCCATGCTTTCCTTCCACAAGCTCCATACGCATATTGGTCAGTTTAATGCCTGATAAGCCTTCATTCATTTTTTCAAAAGGTATCGAAAAATACTTGGCAATCAACATCGATGCAAGTGCATTTAGAATATTATGTGTACCTAAAACAGGGAGTTCAAAGCTTATATCGGAAGCATTAATTTTAAACTGATTTCCTTTGTCAAGCTGGCGGATTTCTGTTGGGTATATATAATTTGTATCATTTCTGCCAAAAGTTTGAATTTGTAAATTTCCTTGAGCACAGTGAATTCTCTCCATCAATAATGGCTCATCGCCATGCAAGACAGCAAGACCACCGTCATGTAAACCTTTCAAAATTTCCAGCTTTGCTTCGGCAATCCCTTCCCTGGAACCGAGATCAAGTAAATGAGATTCCCCGATATTCGTAATCACCACAGCATCCGGACGTGCAAGCTTCGTAAGAAATTCAATTTCTCCTTTACCGCTCATGCCCATTTCTAAGACAGCAATTTCCGTTTCTTCACGTAATCCTAAAACTGTTAGCGGGAGTCCAATATGATTATTATAGTTTCCTTCTGTTTTTTGGACTTTATATTGTATCGACAAGAGCCCGGCCGTCATATCTTTTGTCGTTGTTTTCCCGTTGCTTCCTGTAATGCCAACCACTTTTACCTGCAGCTCTTTCCGGTACTTTCGCGCCAATTCCTGCATGGCTTCCAGACAGTTGTCCACTATTAGAATTGGTAAATGTGCCGGGGGATTTGGGACATCACTTTGCCAAAGTGCGGCGGCCGCTCCTTTTCGGATAGATTCCTCAACAAATATATGTCCGTCCGAATGTTCTCCTTTAAAGGGAATAAACAATTGGTCTTTTTCAATTTTCCGGGAATCAATTGAAACACCTTCAATCATTATATCTGCAAACGGGGTTATATCATTTTTCGCCGAGATCATCTCGGAAATCTGCTTTAACGATCTCTTTATCATGGGTTTTCCTCCTTAAAAAAAATGGACACGGCACATCCGCCGTGTCACCGTTATTCTAGAAAGTATATTTAATATTTTGTTTCTCAGTATGTCTTTCTTTTGCAAGGTTCACCAGGCGCTCAATTAATTGCGGATACTCAACACCAGTGTGTTTCCATAAAAGCGGGAACATACTAAACGGTGTAAACCCGGGCATTGTATTCACTTCATTAATTAATGCCTTTCCATCCTTTGTTAAAAAGAAATCAGCACGAACAAGCCCTGAACAATCCAAAGCTTTAAAAGCAAGGATTGCCATTTCCTTAATTTGTGCATACTCTTCTTCTGAAATATCTGCAGGAATGATGAGAGCTGTGTCACCATCTTCATATTTCGCTTTGTAATCATAAAAATCCTTTTTTGGAACAATTTCGCCTGCGACCGAGCACTCAGGTTTGTCATTTCCAAGGACACCCACTTCAATTTCGCGGGCAACAACCCCCTCTTCAATAATCACTTTGCGGTCAAATTGAAAAGCTTCACCAAAAGCAGCTTCTAACTCAGATCGATTTGTACACTTGCTAATTCCTACACTTGACCCAAGATTGGCAGGCTTAACAAAGCAAGGATAGCCAAGAACGTTTTCCACCTTCGTATAGGCTTCCTCTTTTGCCATCTCCCATTCACTTTTTATAAAAGCAACATAGTTCACTTGTGAAAGTCCTGCTTGCGCAAACACATTTTTCATCATCACTTTATCCATTCCTGCTGCCGAAGCAAGAACTCCATTACCCACATAAGGTAGGTTTAACAATTCTAATAGCCCTTGGACTGTTCCATCTTCACCATTTGGTCCATGCAAAAGCGGGAAAATAACATCCAGCGGTTGTTGTTCTTGTTTGTCGGCTTGAAATAGTGCAGGTGCCAATGATAATGGCGATAACTGATTTCCCTGTGAAAATTCAAGCGCCCTCACATTTTCAACCGGTCCCGTTAATTGCTGCCCCTTGATCCATTGACCTTCGGTATTTATGTAAATAGGATGAATTTCAAATTTTTCAAGATCAAGCGCGCGGATAACAGCTAGTGCTGTCTGCAGGGAAACTTTATGTTCAGCGGATTTTCCGCCATATAATAAACCAAGTTTTGTTTTCATATGAAACCTCCAAATTCTCATTCACTTATATATTTTAACACTTTATCACATAAATCAAATAAAAATGAGTACTTTACAATCATGTTTTTAAAAGGATTTCCACCTAACTTTTTCCTATTTACTATAATATGAATTACATAGCTTGCTTTAAAACGATCGATTGTAAAATTAAAGGGTATAAAAGGAAAATCTCTCCTTTCATCCGGAGAGATTTAAATAACATTGAGCTTCCACTCTTTTGTTTTCTTATCAAAGATGATCTTGGCATGGCATGTTTTACCCGCAATTTGTTCATATTCCTCATACATATCATCCATATTTGCAAAGTCCCCGATTACCCAAATTGGAATCTCAATCCGGCTGCGCTGATGGTCCGCATCCTTTAAAGAGATACAGATTCCTTCTTTTATGAACGGAGTCAAAGAGAGAAGAATTTCTTTATTTACCGGCGGATAAGATCGTTTCTTTCTTAATCCTAAGAGAGATTTTTCCAGCTTTAACGTCCCTAATTTTTCTGCTGTTGCCAGACTCAACAAATGAAAAAAATCTTTAAAGCTTCGGTAGTAGATTTTGTTATACCAGCCATCGTCATGAGCCAAATAAACAAAACGATTTCCTAATTTATTATAAAAGGGCAATTTCAAATGTTGTTTTTGATGACCTAAATATAATAATTCCGCTATTTCCTGACCGGTGAGTTCATTTAAAACCTCTTCCTCAATAAAATCGATCCAGCAGAAATCCCCATAACTATAGACATCTTCTGACGCTAATTTTGCTATCCTATCTTCCGGACAATATTCAAGCAGTGTATGCATATTAAAATCGGCATCATCAAAACGGTGCTTTAATAAAAGCAGATGATTTAATGAACCTGAAAAAGCAGCAGCAAATTCATTAAATTCGATGCCGTATGACATTACATACTGATCTGTTTGATTTAAATGCACGTAAATGAGATCCCGTATGTCTTGATGGTGCTTTTTCAATGCCTAACTCCTCCGATCAAACCCTAAAATGATGAAATCTATCTTAACTTTAAATGAACATATGTATTAAAGACGGCTTTAGGTTGAAACTATCCCGTTCTTCGGTCAATACTTTTCCATTTTAACAAATAATAGGTCAAATAGCTTATTTCAATTCTTTTACAAATTTAAAGCTTTGATTGCGTTTGATTCTTTACTATTATTTGTTTCCCTGTTGTATTTCATCTATTTTAATTGAAACAATTTCCCTTTTTATTTTTCAGATTTAAGCAACTATATTTATTTCATTATTATTCAAACTAAGATACACTAAATAAAGTTAAAGATAACTTTTTTACATAAGTGAAGGTGGATTATGAAAGATTTCATTTACTCTGTTCTAATGTTTTTATCACAATTAGGTTACCTCGGAATCGCCTTGGGATTAATGATAGAAATAATTCCAAGTGAAATTGTTTTAGGGTATGGCGGTTATATGATTTCCCAAGGACATCTCTCCTTTCCGGGTGCTGTGATTGCCGGTACCATCGGCGGAACGATTGCCCAATTGTTTATTTATTGGGCAGGTTATTACGGCGGTCGCCCTTTTTTGGAGAAGTACGGAAAATATGTCCTTATAAAAAAACACCATATTGACATTGCTGAGAAATGGTTTAATAAATACGGAGCTGGTGTTATTTTTTCTGCACGTTTCATCCCCGTTGTAAGGCACGCTATATCAATTCCAGCCGGTATTGCCAAAATGCACATCAGCAGGTTTACTCTTTACACCGTTGCGGCGGTATTGCCGTGGACTATTCTTTTCCTTTATCTTGGGAAAGTTTTAGGAAGTAATTGGTCCCATATTAAAGAATATGCACAGCCGTATGTACTACCGCTTATTATTGCTGCAGTCGTAATCGGCGCCATCTACTTTTTAGTCAAGAAAACAAAGAAAACCACCGATTAATGGTGGTTTTCTTTGTTTTCTGAAATTTCGCCTACTTTTTAAAGTGATAAGGCAGTGTGGAGATAATCACTTTCTTTTTAAAAATGAGATAGGCACGGATCAAAAAGCTTGATTGATTGTGTAAGATATTATGCCAGCTTTTTTTTGTAATAAATTGCGGAATCAAAACGGTTACCCGGTAATTGTTTTCGCTTGCTTTGTGTTCAATCGTATCAATAAATTTCGAAAGCGGCACAAGCACACTGCGATAATGGGATTGTAAGGTAACAAGCCGAACATCAGGCTGCCATTTCTCCCATTTTTCCTCAAAACGCTTTTCATCCTCCCGATCAAACGAAACATAAACGGCGAAGATTTGATCGGTTAATGACTTGGCATAATTGATGGAGTTCTCGACTACTCTTGTGATCCCCGCGACAGGAACAATAATCACATTTCCTTCAATCGGAATCGCCGGTTGTTCAGGATCAATCCTCAATTGTTCTCCAACAGCTTCATAATGCCTATTAATTCGATGAAAGAAAATAACGATTAATGGTAAAAATATAAAAACAAACCATACTTGGCTAAATTTCGTAATAAAGAAAATGAGTAGCACTGTTAAGGTAATGAGTGCACCAATAAAGTTTGCACTTAGTTTTGCAATCCATCCTGCCGGTTTTTCGCGAATCCACTTGATAATCATACCCGTTTGCGACAAAGTAAACGGAATAAACACCCCGACAGCATAAAGCGGTATTAGATGCTCTGTTTTTCCATGGAAGGCGATAATAAGCAGGATCGATGCGATTCCTAAGGAAACTATTCCATTCGAATAGCCAAGACGGTCCCCCCTGATTGTAAACATTCTTGGCATATATTTATCTTTTGCCAGGTTAAATGCTAATAATGGAAAAGCTGAGTAACCGGTATTGGCTGCAAGAACCAAAATTAAAGCAGTTGTTCCTTGAACAAAAAAGTATAGGTAATTGCGCCCGAATGTTTCCTTAGCAATTTGAGAAACAACGGTTTCGTCGGCTTTTGGAGCAATTCCATAATAATACGCTAAAAAGGTAATGCCGGAAAATAACAAGGCCAAAAGTGAACCCATTAATATCAGCGTTTTAGCAGCATTATTCGGTGCAGGGTCTTTGAAGTTGGGAATTGCATTTGAAATAGCCTCTACACCTGTTAGCGCGGAACAGCCTGATGCAAACGCCCGGAGTAATAAGAATAACGTAATCCCCTGGACGGGTGCTCCAATCGCTGCATGATGCATAGTAGGAGAAATAGTTCCGGTTACAATTCTAAAAACACCAACACCTACAAGAATAAGAATTGCCAGTACAAATAAATATACCGGATAGGCCAAAATCGATGCTGACTCCGTTAACCCCCGCAGATTTAAAAGAGTAATTAAAACAACTAAAATACAAGCAATGAACACGGTATGCGGATGTAGCGCCGGAAATGCAGATGTAATCGCATCTGTTCCGGCAGACACGCTTACGGCTACAGTCAATATGTAATCAACCAACAAGGAACCGCCGGCAATTAATCCCGGATTTACTCCTAAGTTCTCTTTAGAGACAACATATGCCCCGCCTCCATGGGGATAAGAAAAAATAATTTGCCGATAGGATAAAATAAGTGCAGCTAAAAGAAATAAAACCCCTACCGCAATGGGAATTGAGTACCAAAAAGCAACCGCACCAATAGTTGCCAGTACAATCAGAATTTGTTCTGTCCCGTATGCAACCGATGATAATGCATCGGAGGACAGAATTGCTAATGCCTTTAAGATATTTAGTTTTTGTTCGCCTAACTCCGCCGATTTTAACGGACGGCCTATCAATAGCCTCTTGATAGAAGAGAGCATGTAATTTCACCCACCAAAATATTCTAATTAGAATTACCCGATTGATTTTATCACAACTCAATCGGGTTTATGAAGAGTTTTCTTTTGACAATACTGAATTACCCGTTTTATTTAGGATATAGTGACTTGTTTTTATTCTTCTCGAAAAACTTATGTTTATTATGAAATTACTTACGAATAAAATGGCATCAGGTATTTTTAACCCTTATGCCACATTTAAACAACACTTTTAAATGGCTAGGATTTTGTTTTGTATCCTTCTATTTTAAGCAATATTTCTTTTATGGGCGTGTTGCTGCCGGCGTATCCACCTAAACCTCCGCGCTTTTCAATAACGCGGTGGCAAGGAATAATAATCGGCAGTTGATTGGCTCTATTTGCTTGACCAACGGCTCTAACAGCCTTTGGATTACCAATCATTTCTGCCACATCTGCATAGCTTCTAACCTCTCCATAGGGGATTTTTAAAAGGGCGTTCCAAACCTTCTTTCTGAAATCTGTTCCTTCAATGGAAAGCGGCAAATCAAATTCTTTTCTCCGGCCGTTAAAATACTCATCTAATTGGCGTAGGGCTTCACCACAAAAGGCCATGTCCTCTTTAATAGTTGGATTTTCCTTCAAAAACATATTCCAATCTTCCTCGAAAAGCTCAATTCTTCTCAAACCTGATTCATCCGCAATAACATAAATTATTCCAACCGGTGATTGGTATGCTGCATAATTAAGGCTCATACAATCCGCTCCTGACAAACTAGTCCAATTTTTTTATTTAAGTATTCATATTTAAATTTAAGCTTCCGGATAGTTAAATGAAAGAGGCTGGCTCTACAAAATGAGCCAGCCTTTTTCATTAATTATTCCCATGAAGCAGTTTCAATAACACGTTTCATTGCCTGAATTTGCCCCAAATGGTTGGATTCATGGAAAATCGCAAAGTTAGCGATCTCTCCATAGGTCTCCAGACCATGGAACGGGCTTTTTAGCTTTTCATTCAAGTTCGCTGCCGGAATCTCCTTAATCCGTTCAATTTGTTCTTTTAACTGTGCTGATAATTCGCTGACAGATGGGACATCCTCCTGCCAATCAGCCGGTTTCGTTCGTGATCCAAATAGATTCATATATTTTTCGGGTAAATGACTTGATTTTTTGGGATAGCCAAACATAAATTGCTCTGCGACCGTTAATACATGACCAATATGCCAGTGTATCGTGTTATTAAAGCCTTTAGGTTGTACGTCGACAATACACTCATCCAGCGCATCCACATTCTTAACAAAGAGACTTCTTGTCAGCTCAAAATGTTTAAATAGTAATTCGCTCATCTTTATCTGCCTCCCCATATTTACTCTATTATATTTTAACCAAAATCATCCAATTATTGAAATAATACGCTTCTACATTTCCTCAGGAGCTTCCAGCCCGAGTAATCGTAAGCCTTCTTTAAGGACGATTGTTACGGAGGCTACCAGCGCTAATCTTGCTTGTTGGTCAGCATTTTCTTCAAGTATTTTTACTTCACCATAGTATTTATTAAAAGATTGGGCAAGGTCGACAACATACTTTGCGATCTGTGATGGATCCAGATTCTCAAACGCTCTTTTAACGGCATTAGGGAACTCCATTAATAAACTGATTACCTTCCATTCCTTTTCCCAAGAACAATGATTTATTTCTGCCGGTAGATCAGCTTGCCATTGGCCTTTTCGTAAAATGGAACATGCTCTCGCAAACGTATATTGTACGTACGGACCTGTTTCCCCTTCAAATCGAAGCATTTCTTCAAGAGAAAATTCAATATCATTCATTCGATAGTTTTTTAGGTCATGGAAAATGACGGCACCAACTCCAACTAGTTTCGCAACAGTGTCTTTGTTAGCAAGGAGCGGGTTTTTTTCTTCAATATTTTGGCGTGCCATTGAGATGGACTCATTAAGCACTTCCTCCAGTAAAATAACCTTCCCTTTTCTCGTCGACATTTTCTTTCCGTCTTTAAGCATCATTCCAAATGGGACATGTACCATTTGGCGGGCCCATCCGTAACCCATTTTATCCAAAACGGAGATTAGCTGTTTAAAATGCAGGCTTTGTTCATGCCCAACAACGTATAAGGATTTCTTAAAGTCGTAGTTTTCCTTCCGATAGATGGCCGCTGCTAAATCACGGGTTGCATAAAGGGTGGCTCCATCCGATTTTTTTATTAGACATGGCGGCAGCTGCTCTTCTGTCAACTCAACGACTAAGGCTTGATCAGATTCCACCAGCAATTGTTTTTCCTCCAGGAGTTTAACAACGGGGTCCATTTTATCATTATAGAAGGCTTCCCCTGCAAATGAGTCAAATTGAACGTTCATTAACTCATAAATTCTTGAAAACTCTTTTAATGACTCATCCCGAAACCATTGCCAAAGCTTGAATGCTTCTGCATCTCCATCCTCCAGCCTTTTAAACCATTTTCGGCCCTCTTCAATAAGGGATGGATCTGCTTCCGCTTCTTCATGAAATTTGATATATAGTGCCAACAATTCTTTAATAGGATTATTTCTTACTCGATCCGAATCTCCCCAAAGCTTATAAGCGGTGATCAGCTTCCCGAATTGCGTCCCCCAGTCACCCAGATGGTTAATCTTTATCGGGTTATAGTCACATTTTTCCGCAATTAATGCTAAGGAGTTGCCGATAACAGTCGAACGCAAATGCCCCATCGAAAAAGGCTTGGCAATATTAGGAGACGACATATCAATCGTTACCTTACCGCCTTCTCCTAATTCAAGAGCACCATAGCTTTCTTTTTGCTGAATGATTTCAGCTATCAATTCTTTGGCAACCGTCTGTTTGTTTAAAAATACATTCACGTAGGCACCAATGACTTCTATTTTTTCAAAAATGGGTGACTTAATCTTTTCACTTAGTAGTTGGGCAATTACATTTGGCGATTTTCTCTGTGTTTTGGCTAAGGAATAGCATGGAAAGGCTAAATCTCCATGCACCTCGCTTTTTGGCTTTTCAATCAGCAGTTCTAATTCACCAGCGGGGATTTCACTATCCAGTGCCGCAAAAAACAGTGCTGCAAGTTCCTTTTTAAAATTCATTTTTTAGACCTCCTTTTTTTTGCAGAAAAGCTCACAATTCTCAAAGATTAAACTTTTTATAAATTTTCAACGAAACAAAAAACTCCCGCCTCTATATAAAGAGACGAGAGTTAACCCGCGGTACCACTCTAATTGTTCAAAAGAACCGGCTTACTTTGTTAACGGAGCATTCTCCGGCATACCCTACAATTTTCAGGCAGGCATCTCAAAAGTGCGCTTCATTATCCGCTCTGTATCAGGCTCCCACCACCCCTGACTCGCTTGCACCTCACAGATAACTACTCTCTTTTTCATTGATTTTTTCCGAATTGATTATCAGTTATTATACTGGATAAAAAAGGATTTATCCAGAGGCAGTTTATTTTTTTTATTTTTTAAAATGGGGAAATCATAATGGTAAAGGAGGATTTACTATGTCCAGAAGAAACAAAATACTTATCCCTGAAGCGAGAAGAGGATTGGATGAGCTAAAAGCAAAGGTTGCAAATGTTCAAAATCCTGAGGATGCGAAGTTTGAAGCAGCAGAAGAAACCGGTGTTCCATTGAAAAAAGGGTACAATGGGCAGCTGACCTCCGAACAGGCAGGAAAAGTCGGCGGAAGGCTGGGCGGAAGTATGGTCCGCGAGCTTGTGAAAATGGCACAGGAGAATTTAAGTAAGCGAACATAACAAAAAACTCGGGTATTATACCCGAGTTTTTATCTAACATCAACTTTCGACTATTTAATTTTTAGAATTTTAAAAAAGATTTGACAAAATCGTGACAATTGATAGAATATTCAGTATAAGGAGTTGGTAACGATGAAAGAAAAACAGTTAAAAACCCTACTTAACTTTAAAAAGGCATCTACGTTTGGAATTAGCCTCGGAATTATGATTTTTTTATTCGGCCTTTTTGTAAACGTTTACAACCAGGGTTATTTCCTCTCCACATTAGGCATCGGAATCATAATTGCCTCCATGACTGTTTTCGGTTTTGGAATGTTTTTAAGTCTTATGGAGGATTATACGGTTAACAGCAAAAGTAATGTTACTACGAAAGCAAAAGTGTTTGCTTTCATTAAAAAGTAAAAGCAAAGAGCTGCCTCCAACCGGAGATAGCTCTTTATTTTACTGATATTGCAGATGATTTTGACGCTTGAATTTAACCATAAAGAATGTAAGTGTTGCAGAGAGGAAAGCAACAAAGAAAATGGCTATATAGGTCATGTTTTCCCATAAAAAGCTAAAATCCCCTGTTGAAATAATGGCTCTAAATCCGGCAATCGTATAAGTCATTGGCAAGAAATGATTCATTTTCTGTAAAATCTTTGGAACTAATTCTATTGGATACGTTCCCGCACTGCTTGTTAATTGCAGGATTAAAATAATAACCCCTAAGAAACGGCCGGGATTATCAAGAACAGTAACCAGGAATTGAATAATCGCTAAAAACGTCCAGCTTGCAAAAATACTTAACATAATAAAATATGGAACACTTTTCACGACTAATCCGAGTCCTTGCAGGAGTACAACGTCAGCCAATAGCGCCTGACCAATACCGACTGTTAACAAAATGCCAAATTTACCTGCAAACCAGCCAAAGCCACTTTTCGGCGTTGTCGCCGGTTCAAGCATTGGAAAGATAATTGAAAGCATCAGTGCTCCGACAAACAAGCTTAGCGATAAGAAATAAGGGGTAAAGCCGGTACCATAGTCGGGAACTTGATTCATCCGGTCCTCTTTTAAATTAACCGGCTTCGCGAACATATTATAGACACTCTTATTCGCTTTGACATCATTTACATCGTTCGCACCCTTATTCAGCTCTGTGCTTAACTCCTTCGAGCCATCTGATAATTTTCCCATTCCGCTTGTCAATTGTGACGAACCATCAGCTAGACGATCCATTCCATTCTTTAAGTCAGCATTTCCCTTAGAAAGTTTGTCTGTGCCAGCTGCTAATTGCGTCGAACCTAGCGCAAGCTTTTCAGTGCCATCCTGAAGCAGCACAGATCCTGATGCTAATTGGTTTAAACCTGAAGTTAAGCTGCTGCTTCCGCCTGTTATTTGGCTAAAGCCCTTCTCAGCCTCGTTAAGCTTGGAAGCAAAGACACCTAAACCTTGCGTTAGCTGCACCTGCCCGCCTGTAAGCTGTTTCGCACCGGCAGAAAGTTGGTTAACGCCGGCTGCCAATTGACTTTGACCTTGATTTAGTTGACCTGCTCCTGCTGCTAATTGATCTGCTCCTTGTTTTAAAAGGCCTGCATTATCTGATAATGCTGCTACGCCGCCGGAAACCTTCCGGCTGCCTTCCGATAACTGTTGCAAGCTTGCTTCCAAGCTTTCAAGCCTTGCTTTTTCAATAGGATCAGCAGTACCGTCAGCCATTGCACTAACCTGGTCAGCTACTTGCTGAATTCCTTGGCTTACTTTGTCAGCCCCGGTTTTAGTGTCCCATGCTCCTTGTTTCCATTTCTCGATGGAGGATGCAAGCTGACCCATATTATCTGCCAGCTGCTTGGAGCCATTTTGAAGATCCGGCAGCTTTGCCGCTGCTGAATCTAATCCTTCCGATAATTGCTTGGAACCGGCTTCTGTTTTCTTTGCTCCATCTAACAATTGGGCATTGCCTTCCTTCATTTGTCCAAGCCCTGTTCCAAACTGCTGCAGACCACTTTGAACTTGTTTAGAGCCGGTAGAAGCAGCTACTACCCCTTGTGAAAACGCTACTGATTTCTCGGCAAGAAGCGCAAGATTTTGTTGAATTTGCTTGGCACCCGAATCAACGGATTTGGCCCCTTTACTTAAGTCAGAGGCGCCGCTTTTTGCCGTACTAATCCCTGAATCTAAATCTCCTGCGCCATTTCTTGCTTGATCAATACCATCATAAAGATCACCGGCACCATTACTTGCTTTGTCTAATCCTTTTGCAACATCTTTAATATTAGTAAACATTGATTCTGCATAAGTCTCCGTAACCGTGCCGGCCACTTCATCCTTAATTTTAGTAACTGCTGAATCGCCAATTTTTGAAGATAAGTAATTAAACCCTTCATTTGGGGTATAAATCAGATTTAATTTTTTTGGTTGATCACTTTGTAAGGTTGTTGCATTTTTGGAAAAATCCTTTGGAATTTCAATTTTTATATAATACTCCTGTTTTTCCAGCCCTTTATTTGCCTGCTTCTCACTGACAAATTGCCAATCAAAGCTTTTCTTCTTTTTCAAATTCTTCACTAAATCATTACCAATCTCTAATCTTTTGCCATTATATACAGCTCCTTGGTCTTGATTGACAATGGCTACCGGCATTCTGTCCACATGGCCATATGGATCCCAAAATGCCCATAAGAACGTTCCGCTATAAAGAAGCGGAATCGTCATTACCCCGATAACCGCAATAAGCAGCTTACGATTACGGAGGACCCCTAAAAATTCACTTTTCAATGATGCTAATGCTTTCATGTGTTTTCCTCCTCTTAGTTCACCCGAATGACCGACTTTCCCAATCGGTCATTTTTCTTTTAAAAAAGAAGAATCATCAATGCGATAATCCTTTTAATAAGAATACTTTCATTATTTCTGCGATTTGTTCTGAACTCAATGGTTGATGATTTTTTTCCCAATCGGAAACGAGTGCAATATACATTTTAAGAAGCAGGAAGCTGGTTATTTCAATGTTAGCTACTGGGATTGCACCTTTGGCCATTGCGGTTTCAATTTTCTTTTTTATATATGCAATAATTTCATCCTCAATGTGTTGAAGCATTTCAGATACAGCTAAGGTCCCCATTTCTCTTTCTTCTTGGATTAATTTAATCATTAGCTGGTGCTGTGAGCGAAATTCCAATAACCGATAAAGGGCGCGATGGACATTTTCGGTAAAGGTCAATTCCGGTTGAATCACACTTTCAGCTTCAGCAATCATTTCCTTTACCATCGTAGAAATGATTTCTTCAAAGAGCTCTTCTTTATTTTTAAAAAAAGTATAAATGGTCCCTTTCCCAACATTCGCAAGCTTTGCTACTTGATCCATTGTTGTCGCTTTATAGCCAAACATTGAAAAGGACTTGGTCGAGGCCTCTATAATCATCTTTCTTCTGTTAGTTGCCATTTTGACCCCCTTTTGACCGTTTTAGTTTTTCGGTCAGTTATTGGACTTTTCGAGTATAACACAGCTTTGTTTCGGGTTCAACATAATTAATGTTTTCAGTATTGTTAATAAAATATTCATTTTTTTATTTTTCTAAGTCAAATCAGGCAGAAAAGGAGAGCTTTGATTTTGCTCTCCTTTTCATGAAATACGCAATTAATATTAATTTCATCTCTCAATTGACAGTGACTTCATCTCTTCAAGAACTGTATCTTCATAGGCATGTTTATTACCCTTAATAATATCTTGAACTTTAACCGGCTGACCTATTGTTGCCGATTCAAGAGCAGCAAATACAACTCCTAAAGCTTCTAGTCCTCTCTCAGCACTTGAAATAGGTGCCTTATTTTCAGCAATTGCTTCCCATAATTCCACATAGGAATGGGCGAAGGGATGATCAACGATATTAGAGGCATATCGCTCGATTAATTCAGGCATTAGAATCTTTTTTCCATCTTCGAGCGTTATATGTTGTCCCGGGCGAAAGCATCCTTTATTCCCATAAATCCACACACCTGCAGTTCTTTCACCATGTGCTGACGTTGCACACATCCAATGACCAAGTCCGCCATTTTTAAATTTGAAAACGGTAACCGCCGTATCTTCTCCAGTTGGATTGAGTGTCATTTTTCCATTACTTAATTCTTTTTCAAAGATTTCAGTATAGGCAAAAACCTCATCAATCGGGCCGTTTATTTCTGTAAAGAAATGTGTTCTATGAACACCATGATCATTGATCCATCCTGCTCCCGCTTTACCTTTCATATGCCTCCAAGGCGTATCGGCGAAAAACCCCCGATTTAAAGTAACAGTGGCATAGTCCATTATTAAAGATACAGAACCAATCACGCCGTCTTTTATGGCATTGGCTATCGCAACATTTTCTGCCCCTAACACACTTGGTTCAGATAGCGTTAATACTCGGTTATATTTCTTCGCATCAGCTACCATTTTCCGGCCAAAAGAAGGAGAAATCGCCAAGGGCTTTTGCATTTGTACATGAACCCCTGCAGCAAAGCAATCTTCTGCTACTGTATGATGTATGTCATGATTAATTAAAATAGACACTGTATCCATTTGCTCTTTCTCTAACATCACACGATAATCTGTATATACAGCTGGGCGTTTATCCAAACGTTTTTCCACTTCTGAGGCAAAATGTTCAACTCTTTCCTGCTGAATGTCACAAACAGCTGACAATTCAAATGTTTCTAGTCCTTTTCTCTTTAACTCCTCCAAGCCTTCAACATGTGCCATTGAAATAACACCACAACCAATAAAACCTAATCTCATCGAAACCTCTTCCTTATTCCTATAAAAATAGGGACTACCTTCTAATTTTACAATTTGCGCTAAAACTAGTAGGTGTCCCCAAAATAAATGTCAGCTATGAATTGACTCTAATTGATAAATCACTAATGATACTAATTTCACATTTCCATCCTTTATATATAAATCTAACCCTTGACTCATAGGGTTAGGGAAAATTTGATCCGTAATCGCCAATTCTCCATCGTTTCCAAAAATCTCAACTGAAGACCAGTCTACAAAAATTCGCATTTTAATTCGATTATTCTTCGCAGACAATGGTGCTCCATGCTTACAAGGGAAAAATTTATTAAAATCAGTTACACCTGAGTTACATCGATCGATAAATAAAGATTTCTCAGCGGCATCATAGCCGATAATCGTTTCCTCATTAGCTGATTTTCTAACTTTAAAACCAAATTCGGTTGCTGATCCAAGTTCAAATTCGGCAATAATTTCTACCATATCTCCCGAAACATCGGTTAAAATATTGCTCTCTGGTACAAGCGTGAGCTCCTCCCAAGAATATTTTTCCTGTCTGATTTTTTCAAATTCAGTCACCGGAGTCTGAACAAGCCTTACCCCATAAGCACTATCAACTAATTTCAATTCACGCGGCAGCGTCATAGCACTTCTCCAAGCATCGGTTGGTGTTTCATTTGCATATTTCCAATTACTCATCCAGCCAAGAAAAAGACGGCGGCCATCCTCATTCGGGATATCTGACCACGTGACACCGGCATAATTATCTCTTCCGTGGTCAAGCCAAAGTACTGTGTCATGTGGATTTCCATTTGTGAACTTTGTACCATCAAAATCACCGATGAAATACTGCGTTCTTGAACCTTCTGTATATGCTGATTCATTCCCAATACTAACAATCATTACCCACTTATGATGGCTGTTATTTCCATCAACCGGCAATTTAAACAAATCCGGACATTCCCAAACACCCTCATGGGAACCGGCATCAATCCCAAATTCACTTGCAAACGACCAGGTTTTTAGATCCGGAGAGGTATAAATCCTGACATGGTCACCAGCCGCAAGAATCATAATCCACTTGTTTGTTTCCCCATACCAAAACACCTTTGGATCACGGAAGTCTGTAATACTTTCCTCTACTAATACAGGGTTTCCTTTATACTTAGTCCAGGTTCGTCCATGATCCGTACTATATGCAAGACTTTGCCGCTGTCTAGGACGATCTGAACCAGGATATTGATCTGCATGCGTGAAAATAGCCGCAAGCCCTGAGCCGCCATTAAAAAAACCTGTAGAATCATTCCAATCTACAACAGCACTTCCGGAAAAAATAGCTCCATACTCATCCGGTGCCAGTGCGATAGGGAGGTGGTCCCAATGAATTAAATCCGTGCTTACAGCATGCCCCCAATGCATCGGTCCCCATGTCGTACCGAAAGGATGATACTGATAAAACAGGTGGTATTCACCGGCATAATAAACCATTCCATTTGGATCATTCATCCAATTCGATTGCGGTGTAAAATGAAACTGCGGACGAAATTTTTCTTTAACATCAATTTTATTCATTGAGACATAATCCCCTTTTAACACAATTTGTCTTATTATAGAGTGCAAGAATTTCTTCAATAGACGGCATTGCAGGAATGGCACCTTTTTCGGTTGTGGCAAGAGCTCCTACCGCATTAGCAAAAGACACCATTTGGTCAACATCGTTCAAAGATAAATTAGAAAAATCACTATTTCTTTCAATAATTTGATATAAAATTCCCGCCAAAAAGGCATCCCCTGCACCGGTTGTGTCGATTGCCTCTACCACATATCCACTGCATTTACCTACCGAATGACCTAACCGATAAAAACACCCTTCGGATCCTAACGTTACTAAAACTAGTTTTGTATGAAAATGATCATATATATATTCCGAGCCCTTATTAAGGTCCTTCGTTCCCGAAATAAACTCAAGTTCTTCTTCAGATATTTTCAAAACGTCAGCAAATTTCATACCGACTTCAATCATGTTCTTTGCGTGATTCAAATCGCTCCAAAGATCTACTCTCAAATTTGGATCAAAAGAGATAAGGAGGCCATTTTCTTTGGCAGTTGTTACGGCTTTAATAGTTGATGAAGCAGAAGGTTCATGCGTCATTGATATCGAGCCGAAGTGGAAAACTCGAGAATTTTCTATAATCTCTAAATTTACTTCTCTCTCATTTAACATCATATCTGCTCCGGGATTACGGTAAAAACTGAAGGAACGATCTCCCTGATCATCTAAATGGACAAAAGCCAATGTTGTATTCGTGTCTTTAGAAAACACTACACCCTTAGTGTCGATGTTATATTTCTGTAATACCGAATTTAAATAATGACCAAACTGATCATTGCCTACCTTACCGATAAAAGCCGTTTTCTTGCCTAACTTGGCTAATGCAGAAAGCACATTTGCCGGAGCTCCTCCCGGATTTCTTTCAAATCGAACTTCCACATTTTCTGATTTTCCTGCCGGAGTGAAATCAATTAATACTTCACCCAGCGCTACAACATCATACATAAACTCCCTCACCTAACATTTCAAAAGTTAAAGTCCTGTTTCCCGATTCTGGAAAACAAACCGAACAGAAACGATTTTCTGTTCGGGTTTGTAAAGAAATTTTAGACATATTTATTCCAACCATTTATTTTCCTGAATTATACTTATCATAAGCTTGTTGTTTGATTGTAAGGATTTTTGAAAGGCCATCTTTGTCCAATGTTTTTACATAATCATTCCATTGTGATTCAATGCCGCCTTTTAAGATCCATTCCGCTTTCTTTCTTTCTACATATGGCTTTACTACTGCCTCAAGCTGTGTTAATTGATCTTGATTATCCTTATCCAGGAAAAGCGGCGGATAATTATAAGTTGCTTTCATAAACGGGACATATGTTTTATGCAAAACATCAAGTCTCCAAGCAGCGTCGTCCGGCTTAGTGGTTACGGTTCCATAGTATTCATTTAAGACAGCCAAAGGTCCATCTACATTTGTTTTCTGTCTTAATTCACCGGGAGCGGCTGTTCCGAGTGGTAAATGTTTAAGAGAACCGTTGCTTGTCAGTTCGAAAATGTTTTGTTGTTTTTTGTCGCCATACGTACCCCAGTTATTTTGTACGGATTGAACCGGCACATATAATTTATCAATCCACTTAGCGGTTAATTCAAGGTTCTGGTTTGCACTTGTAATGACCATTCTGCCTCTGTCAAATCCATAACCATTCGTACGTGGAACATTTACCGTTCCGTCCGGCCCTTTTAATGGAGGCAGTGGAACGTAGTCTTCATTATTCCCCGTAATATTGGCTCTGTCCCAAGTAAAATATAATCCATAACGGTAATTCTTACCTTTCGCTACATACGTATTCCAATCTTGAGTAAATGCCTCTTTATCGATTAATCCTTCTTGTTGCAGTTGGTGAAGCCATTCGATTCCCTTTTTATAACCTTCTTGATTTGCTGTGTAAACTACTTTCTTATCTTCTGAAACCATATAATGGTCATAGTTATCACCTAATCCAAAGGCTCCCAGGAGCATGGCAGGATCTTCACCGCCATGATTAATCATGAAGGACATTGGAATGACATCTTTTCCATCCGGTTTCTTTTCTTTAAAAGCAATAAGGACTTTTTCCAACTCATCTGTAGTGGTAGGCATTTTTAATCCTAACTCATCGAGCCATTTCTTATTAATCCAAGGAATATCATCTAATGCTTGAATCGCTTGTTTACCTGTACCAAGTTCCTCAATCCACGGGAATGAATAAATATGTCCGTCGGAAGCTGTTATCAACTTTCTATATTCGGGATGAGTATCAAGGACTTTTTTAAAATTTGGCATGTCTTTTTCGATTAAATTCTCTACCGGAACAATTACTCCTTGTTTCGCATACCGCAAGATATCATTATCTGTTAAGGCCGCATGAAAAATAGCATCAGGAAGATCTCCACTTGCAAGCTCTAAATTTCTTTTATCTCCGAATTGATCCCACGTATAATTAGTCCATTCAATATGAACATTTGTATCCTTTTCAAACCTTTGCCATATTAATTTATCATTAGGGTTTTTTGGTGCTAACGGTGAGCTCTGCGTAAGGAATTTTAACGTTTCCTTCTTTTTTAAAGGTAATTCTACATTTTTAAGTTTATAACCCGGTGATGAATTTGCTCCTTTTGCACCACCGGCTGAGCTCGAAGCTGAATTAGAACATCCCGCTACCAGTAAACTTGCAGCCAATGCAGCTGATACTAAATAACTCATTTTTCTCATTTAAAAAACACCCCTAAAATAGTTTTTTTGATTCTACTTCTTATCCTTTAATAGAACCTACCATTACTCCTTTTTCAAAGTACTTTTGGAAGAAAGGATAGATCAAAATTAATGGCAAACTTGAGATAACAATACTGGCATACTTAACCATTTCCGCTATCTGTTGTAGCTGTGCTGCATTTTGTGCATCTTGAATCATTCCGGGTCTAGGCTGCATCTGTACTAGAATGGATCTGAGCACAATCTGTAACGGCTGCAAATTATCACTTTTAAGATAGATCATGGCATCAAAATAGGAGTTCCACTGACCAACAAATTGATATAATACTAAAACGGCTATGATAGGTTTACTTAGCGGTAATAATATCTTAAAGAAATACTGCATTTCTGAGGTCCCATCCACTATGGCTGCTTCTCTTAATTCATCGGGAATTCCCTGAAAATAGGCTCTTGCCAATATAATGTTCCAAACATTCACAGCTCCGGGTATTAAAATTGCCCAAATGGTATCCAACATATTTAAATTTTTTACTAAAAGATATGTTGGGATTAATCCGCCCCCGAAGAACATGGTGATGATGAAAATTGTCATAATAACTTTTCTGCCGACAAAATCCTTTCTCGATAATGGATAAGCAGCCAATAAAGTTATCGAAACCGAAATAATAGAAAAAGCAGTTGAATAAAATAATGAATTTCTAAAGCCTGTTAATATCGATCCATCTTTAAAAACCCGTACATAACCTTGTATTGTCCATTTAGAAGGATTAAAGGTTAAACCACTGTTTAATAACGTATTAGGGTTTGTAAACGATGCCATTATGACATAGATTAATGGTCCCAAAATAGCAAGAACAATTAATGTCATAACAATACCATTTGTAGTTAAAATCACTTTATCTGTCTTCGTTTGGTGCTTAAACATTCTGTTCACCCCGTTTCTTAGATTTATAATCCTTCTCCTTCGTTTAACCGTTTTACTATCTTGTTAACAGTTAAAAGTAAAATGACATTAATAACAGCGTTAAATAAGCCAATGGCCGTTGAATAGCCGTAATCGCCCATTTGCAAACCTATTTTAAAGACATAGGTTGGTAGAATTTCTGAAGTAGGAATATTCATCGAGGTTTGCAATAAATAGGCTTTTTCAAAACCTAAACTCATAATATTTCCGGCAGCTAAAATAAACTGAATGACCATAATCGGTTTAATTGTTGGCAAATCGATATGAATGATTTGCTTGATGATGTTAGCTCCATCTATTCTTGCCGCATCAATCAGGTCTTGGCTGACGTTTGAGAGTGCTGCCAAGTAGACAACAGATGCCCAACCGGCAAATTGCCAAATATCACTAATAATATAAATCGATCTGAAATAACCCGGTTCTGTCATAAAATCTATCGTCTTACCACCGAAAAAGCTTATGATATGATTAATCGGTCCAACGGGAGATAAGATGATATAGACGATCCCTACGACAACGACAACAGAGATAAAATTGGGTGCATACAAAATTAATTGAATGTTTTTCTTTAGTGCAACAGTTTTAATTCTATGAATCATTAGGGCTATAATAATTGGTACCGGAAAGCCAAATAACAACCCGAATACACTTAATTTCAAGGTATTACTTAATAGATTTATAAAATCAGGGGTGCTTATAAATTTTTCAAAATTCTTCAACCCGATCCAAGGACTATCCATAATACCTTGTATAGGATTAAAATCCTTGAAAGCGATAATTGCACCGTACATTGGTACGTATTTAAAAATAATAATTAAGACCAGTGCCGGAAGTACAAAAAGATATAATTGATAATTATCTTTCATATACTTTAGTTTTTTTGCAGTCTTAGCAGCCAACGCTTCTTTCTTTAACTCGCTCTGATTGTTCTCCAATTTTTGGTATACCTGCTCCACAAAAGTTCCTCCTTTTTTCAAAACTAACTAAACGAGATTAAGACATCGTTTACATTAATCTCGCCTTCCAATCTGCTAAATTGCCTCAAGAAATCGTTTTCTTGATTTTCTAAAAAAATTTGTATTCCAGCTACAAGAAATCGATTTCTTATCATTTTAAAAAAATAGTAGTATTGCAAAAATAAAGAAACGGTTATTCAATAATTTTGTAATACTACTAAAAATTTCATGGTAATCTTAATGGTGTTTTCGTTTTAATTGTGGATTCCCGGATTATTAACTCCAAAGGATATTCATAGTTCTCAAACTTCAAAGGAGTACCATCATTAATTTTTTCAATAAGGACCTGTACAGCCTTCTCCGCAATTAAATCAACGGGTTGGTCTACTGTCGTAAGGCTCGGTTCAATAATGCTGGCAATCGGCTGGTTATCAAAACCAATTACAGCAAGATCATTCGGTACATTCCAACCAAACTTCTTTGCTTCAGTAATAATTCCCGCAGCAACTTCATCACTTCCGGTAAATACGGCGGACGGCGGTTCCGTCATATTGCGGATTTGATAAAAAATAATTTTACCATCTTCAAAACCGGAGCCTGTTTTCAACGCTTCGCTATTAAAATAATACTTTTGGTCAAATGAGAGATTAAACTCTTGTAATGCCTTTAAATATCCCTCTTTTCTTTGCACTCCTGTTTTGCTGTCTTCACCATCTATACAATACGCGATTCTTGTATGGCCTTGTTCCAGTAAGTGTTTCGTGGCTATGTATCCGCCATAAATTTGATCAGGCGTGATTACAGGAACAGTTGCATTATTAGCTGCTTCATTGCACAAAACGATCGGACCGGATTCAAGGTAAGGCTCAACCACATTCCAATTATTACGAATGGCCGCAAAGATAATTCCATCGACTTGTTTCGTTTTAAGGAATTTTAAGTAATTCAATTCTTGTTCATACTGATACCTTGATTGGCAAATAAGCAGTTGATACCCTTGTTTTTCAGCTTCGATAGCCATTGTTTGCACAAGCCGGCCAAAGAATGCGTTTCCAACTTCAGGTACAACAACAGCTATATTACCTGTCCGCTGATTCCTCAAATTCCGTGCCGTTAAATTGGGCACAAAGTTTAATTCTTCCATTGCTTTCTTCACTTTGATTCTGTTTACCTCAGATACTGTTGACAATCCATTCATTACACGGGAAACTGTCGCTTTTGATACCCCTGCAAGCTTGGCAACATGTTCAATGGTTGCAGTCATCTCCAGCCCCCTCACTTCAAGAAATCGTTTTCTTGAACTAATCATACACCCTTACCTATAACCTAGTCAATCACGAAAATTTACGAATCATCTAAAATATTTCAAATTCCTTCAAAACGGTCCATTTCCTTTCTCTTTTATTTAGGCTCTTTTCGTAAACTTTGTTGCTTTTGAAGCTTAATAAAGTTCATTTACTAAGTTTCTAGGCAATTTTCGCAAATGTTCCTTACGAGAAGATGCCACGAAGCTTCTAATTATACGAGTTGATAAACTTATACGAAAAACAACAATATGCGAAAATAGCCTTTATTTAAAACAATAAAAAAGTAACAATCTTAACCTGTTTGATGGTGTAGGATTGTTACTTTTTTTCTCTATTTATTTTTTTTCAACTGATTGTATTGCTCAACAATACCTTTAAACAATGGTGAGGTTTCATCCAGCTGTGTATACTTGCTAATAGCCGCTTCCAATCCTTGTTCATGAATGGTTGTCCGGACTTGCACAGCTTCTTCATCACTATGAAAATCGTACAATAGTGCAGCAGCAATCCCTTTCATTAAAAAGACGGGCTCTTTTCCGACAACGTCAATATATTGTCTGGCAGGGCTAATGAGGCGGTCATTAAACCCAAGCTTACGGATAGGTGAACGCCCTACCCTCGTTACTTCATCAATAATATAGGCATTTGAGAAACGCCCGATAATCTTTTGAATATAGTTGCTGTGCTCCCCTTGATCGAAGCCGTATTTTCCTATTAAGAATTCACCGCTTTCATGAAGCGCACCTTCAACCAATTCGCGAATTTGCTGATTTCCCATCGCACTATTAATCGTTTCAATACCAACATAATAACCAAAATAGGCTGCCAAAGCATGACCTGTATTAACGGTAAATAATTTCCGTTCAATATACGGCACTAATTCCTGTACATACGTAATACCTTTAACAGGCGGTTTTACTCCGACGATCTTCGGTTCTTCCACAACCCACTCATAAAAAGGTTCCACTTTAACCATTAATTTGTCTTCATTGACCTGATTCGGAACAATGCGGTCAACAGCAGAGTCAGGAAAACCAAATTGCCGGTCAAACTGTCGGATTTCATCAGCTGATAACTTTTCATAAATCTTCTCTTTTAATAAAAAACTTCCGCCGATCATATTTTCACAAGCAATAATAGTAAGCGGATGATCTGTTTGTTCAATACGCTTCCTTAATCCATCTGCAATCAATTTAGCGATTAGCGGAAGGATATTAGGTCCGATGGCTGTTGTGACAAGATCCGCTTTAGCAATTGCCTCGATAACCTGTTCAGGATTGGAGGCGCTATTAATAGCTCTTACGTTTTTAATAATGACTTCTTCTTGAGATGGTTCTGCCAATACGACCCGATATTCTTTTTTCTCATTCAGTAAATTCACAATTTCACTATTTACATCTACGAAACATGTTTCATAACCTGAATGGTATAATAAATTCCCAATAAAACCGCGACCGATATTTCCAGCACCAAAGTGTACGGCTAACAAATTAGTTCACTCCTTCAAAGATTGCTAGAATCTCATCCGCTGTTTTTGCATTTACTAATCTTTCAATATTTTCTTCTTCAGAGCAGACAATCGCAATATTGGACAAAATATCAAGATGTTCATTATTTTTACCGGCAATTCCGATTAACAGCTTAACGATGTTTCCGGCTCCGAAGTCTACCCCTTGTGGAACTTGAACAAATGAGATTCCCGATTCTTTAACCATTTCTTTTGAATCCTCTGTACCATGTGGAATGGCGACAAAATTGCCCATGTAGGTAGAAGTCAATTCTTCTCTTTCTAGCATTTTTCCGATATAGCTAGATTCTACGTATCCTTTTTCGACTAGGATGCTGCCGGTTAATTTAATCGCTTCTTCTTTTGATCCTACAAATGCATTTAAGATAATATTTTCTTTCGTTAAAATGGATTGAGACATGTTTATACACTCCTTATTTCCTGTATTTTCTCTGTGAAAAATTGATCAAATCTTGATGTAAGAAAGGCTGTTATTTTTTCTTGGTCATTGGATTGAAAAAAAGATATGCTATCTTCACTTTCAATTAGCAACGAGCTCAAAAAACTTAATATTTCCAGCGTTTTTTCAGATGCTTCCGTCGGTGCCAACAGCAAAACTAACTGGTTCATATCCATTAAAGTGTTATCCATTCCCCTTACTTCCAATGGATGCTGTAGCGTATAGATTGTAAAAGAAGGTATAAGAACATTTACCGATCGGGCATGGTATAAAGCCATTCCTGTACCCGGAATGCCTAATCCCCCTAACCGTTCTCTCTCTATTATCGAACGATAAACCGCATCCATATCATTGATATATTGACGATTGAATAACTCTTGGCAAGCTTGAATTAAGATTTCTTCAGTTGTCGCATTTACATCCGCTTCTTTAATGGCAAATCCATGCAGAATCGTAGAAATCGTTCCAGATAATTCTTGGATGTCATTCATTTCCGTCACAAGCTTATGGGTGCTCTTTAAACTCTCAGCAACCTTAAATACTAGTTGATGCTTTTTTTCGAACCCATTTTTGTTCAATGTTTCAGCGATAAATACGCGGATTTTTTCAATTTCATCTTTATTTAAGATCGGACTTACCAAAATATAATTTGTATGAAAATTAGGGATTGGGATTGTTGAGATGACTAAATGGTAATCACTTGTCCTCATTTTCTTAAATTCCATTACCGATACATTTTGAATTTGTGTCAGTTCGGGAAACTCCTTTTGCAATCTAGTTGCAAGCATCTTAGACGTCCCAATTCCACTGGAGCAAACCACTAAGGCTTTAAGATAACCGATTTCCTTATTTCCCAGAACGGCAGCACCAAAATGCATAACAAGATATCCTACTTCCTCATCAGGAACGTTAAACTCATGGAATACGTGTTCAACCGCTTCCTTAACAACGGAAAAAAGCTCAGCATAGTCGGTTTTAATTTTTTCCAACAACGGGTTGCTTATGCCCATATTTTGCTTAATACGGTAAATAGCAGGTTTTAAATGCATTAGTAAGTCTTCAAATAATGAACGATTACCGGTCAAATCTCTACCTAATACGTTTCCAACATACTCTATCAGATTCTTTGTTTTCATCCCGGCCTGTAAACTGGATGCTTCAATCACATATTCATTATCATGGCGCAGTTTCGCACCCTTTAGATGCATTGTAATATAACCGATCTCAGCTTCAGGAATCTTAATTTGAAAAATCTGTTCTAGTTGCTCAACAATCTTTTTAGCAAATAAATATTCCTTTGTAGTTTTTTGATCTTCAAGATAGGAAGGATCAATTGTAATTCCTTCCCCTTTTTGGATTCTTTCAACTGCCAGCGCCAAGTGGACGACTAGACCAATATACGCACTATCGGCCATCGAAAAAGGCAGACCCTGACTAATTGATTCAATCACATCTTCAACAATAAGCAGTTTTTTCTTTTCAACTAAGCCTAAGAGCCTTTCGGATACTGTATTGATTTGCTGATTGGATCTCTTTTGAATATTTTCTTTAGCTAGTGAAAGAATTTCCGATTCATCAAGATACTCCGATATCAAGCTCCTCATTGCTCTTCTTTTTGCGCCCTCAGAACCTTCAATTTCAACTCCGTATCCTCTTCTTCGGGTCAGGGACAACCCAAATGTTTGCAGGCTCTCTTCTAATTTCGTTAAATCATTACTAACTGTTGCAATCGTAACATTAAGGTCATTAGCCAGGCCAAGCAGCTTTACCGGCCCATTTGACTCCAATAAACTACACAAAATCATGGTTTGCCGTTCATCAGGTGTATATTCGGTATGATAGAGATTATATAAAAACAATTCAAGCTCCCTGATTTTGCTTTTCTCACCTGTAACCTGAATACCGACACCGGATTTTTTTTGTAAGGTAAGCTCATATTCTTCCAGTATGTCTTCTACATTCTTCAAATCTCGATGAACGGTTCTGCCGCTCACGCCTATTTTGTCTGCGAGGTCTTTTACGGTCAACTCATTTGCTTCGGTTAGTAAGATTTCAAGAATTTGTCTTTCCCTTGCAGAAATATACATAGATCTCACTCCGTTAAAAGATTTCTGACCATCGTCCTCCAATCATATGATGTTGCCAAAATTTAAATTTCATACTCACATTTTAATAGTAAAACGTTATATACCTTTATACAATAAGACGAAAATCGAAATTAGTCATCTTACTTGTTGCCAAAATTTAAAAAGCACAAGCGTCCGTTTAGCGAAGTCCATAAGCCGCCGGGCGCCGGATAATCCTCAAACATTCTTTTCTTGTAAAGGCTATTTTCGCATAGATTGTTGTTTTTCGTATAAGTTTCTCAACCCGTATAATTAGAAGCTTCGTGGCATCTTTTCGTAAGAACATTTGCGAAAATTGCCTAGAAACTTAGTAAATGAACTTTATTAAGCTTCAAAAGCAACAAAGTTTACGAAAAGAGCCCTTGTAAAAAAGAATCCGGCAATTTACCGGATTCTTTCCTAAATTAACTGGTTTTTAAACCATTTACTAATTCATCATACTTAGGACTGTTTAAGAAGTTTTCAACAGAAATATGGGTAGCATTTGGAAGCTTTGCTTTTGCTCTGTCCGTTAAATCCTTATGAGTAACAACAACATCAGCATCATTAGGCAAATTATTAATAGCTGTGTTAATAACGGTGATATCTAATCCTGCCTTTTTCACTTTATTTCTTAAAATGGATGCACCCATGGCACTGGAACCCATTCCTGCATCACAGGCAAACACAATTTTGTTCACTTTATCGGGATTAATTGCTGCTTGAGCGTTATTTAACACGGCAGTAACCGTGCTCTTCTTCCCTTTCATCTCTTCCATCTTTTCTGTGGCAGAGGTTAAATCCTCTTCTTGAGCTTTACTGGTTTTTAAAATTAACGATGCGACAGCGAATGATACAACTGCTGCTACGGCAACCCCCGAAAGGTTAGCAAGATAACTGCCTTTTGGTGTCATAGCGAGATAGGCAAAAATACTTCCAGGTGATGGAGCTGCTACAAGACCTGCATGGAAAACAGTGAATGTGAAAGTACCGCTTACGCCCCCTGCCATTACTGCTAGTATAAGCATTGGTTTCATTAAAATATATGGGAAGTAAATTTCATGGATACCACCAAAGAAGTGAATGATAGCAGCACCGGGTGCTGTTTGTTTTGCTGTTCCTTTACCAAATAGCATGTAGGCAAGCAGGATTCCTAATCCGGGACCAGGGTTTGATTCCAACATGAAAAGGATTGATTTTCCTGCATGTGTTGCTTGCTCAACGCCTAATGGGCTTAAAATCCCATGGTTAATGGCATTATTCAAGAATAGGACTTTCGCCGGTTCAATAAATAAGTTTGCTAATGGTAAGACATGGTGATTAACAATAAATTGTACTCCTGAAGCTAAAGTCTTACTTAATGCTTCAACAACCGGTCCAACCCCTTTAAATGCTATTAATGTTAAAGCACCACCGATAATTCCTGCAGAGAAGTTATTGACAAGCATTTCAAATCCGGCTTTGATTTTTCCATGAATGAGTTTATCAAAGCCTTTAATTGCAAAGCCGCCGATAGGTCCCATGATCATGGCTCCAAGGAACATCGGAATATCTGTACCTACGATCACACCCATTGTCGCTACGGCACCAACGACACCGCCGCGAATATCATAAACCATTCTACCGCCGGTAAACCCTATCAATAGCGGTAAAAGATACGTGATCATTGGACCTACCAGTTTAGCCAGCCCTGCATTTGGTAACCAGCCTGTTGGAATAAATAAAGCAGTGATAAGTCCCCAAGCAATAAAGGCACCGATATTCGGCATTACCATACCGCTTAAATAACTGCCAAACTTTTGTATTTTAACTTTGACATCTTTGTTGTCTTTTGCTGTCCCGTTCATTTTTTATTTCCCCCTCCAACTTATTTGTTGAACTTTCTATCTTAATAGTAAAGCGTTTACAGCACCGATTCAATTCATACAAAAATGCATTTTGTCATCGGGATTGTTGCCAACATTTAAAATGGGGACCAGACCCGTCCTGATTGTATAAAATAAAGCAGTCCGTATAGAACTGCTTTTAACCATTTTCTGTAATAGTAAAATAATGAATTTGGAACTTTTGCAAGTCTTCCGTTTCCCCAACAACAAAGATGGAATCATCTGCCTGAAAGGTTTCGACGGCACTTGGAGATATTATTGGGGAGGGATGGTTTTTTCTATTAATTAAAAGAACGGTTACATTAAATTTGTTTCTTAAATCAAGTGTTCGCAAGGTTTTATTGATAAAAGCGGGAGGAATTTCTATTTCAATTCCATTACAATTGGGAGAAAGTTTGACATATTCCTTTAAACCGGGCATGACCAGTTGCTTTGCTGTACGAACACCCGCTTCTTCTTCAGGATAAATGACACAATCAGCGCCGACAAATTGGGATAGAATTTCTCCTTTGAACCGTTCATTGGATTTAACAATAATTTGCCGACAATTCCTTCTTTTTAATTTTGCAATAATAATAATAGATGACTCAAAAGATGCTGCAGTAGAAACAATCACAGCATGAAAATCATTGACATTGATTTCATCCAGAATAAGATCCTCAGTCGCGTCCCCTTCTACCGTGTAATTTGCATATTCTTGTATTCCTTCTAATGCAGAAGCTTTCTTATCACAGCCGACGACGTCATGCCCAAGTGTATACAGTTCTTTGAGAACAGTACTTCCGAATCTTCCCAATCCTATGACTAAAAATCTTTTTCGCAATTTATCCCCACTCCTTACCCAACAATTATGGATTCCTTTCTGTACTTAATTGCTGATTTTTTGGGCTGTAGTATACAGTAAATGATGGAAATAATGCCAATTCTTCCAACCATCATTAGAAGAGCAAGCCCAATTTTTGAGATGACAGACAAATCGTTCGTAATGCCTGTTGAAAATCCAGTATTAGTTATGGCAGACATGACCTCAAATAAAATAGCCTGCATTGGTTTCTGTTCAATCGTCAAAATACTGAAAACAGAAAGCAAATACATACAAAGGAAGAGAAAAAATACGAGATATGCCTTTTGAACATCTTCTTCATATAGAGAGGTTTTAAATAAAACAATATCTACTTTACCTTGGAATGCTCTTTTCGCTTTGGCCACCAAGATGGCAAAGGTGGTGGTCCGAATCCCCCCTGCAGAGCTGCTTGAAGATCCGCCAATGAACATGAGCATCATAATAAGCAGCAGGCTGCTCGGTGAGAGCTTGGAGATATCAACATTGGCAAATCCCGAATTTCTGGATCCGGCTGAGAGAAAAAACGCATTAATCAGCTTGTCTGTAAAAGCAAATGGGGCCAGTGTATTTGACCATTCAATAAGCAGCAAAAGTGCAGTACCTGTAAAGAGCAGGAGTCCATGTACAATAAGATTTACTTTCGTATAAAGGCTTTTTTTCCTTTTTCGTAAAATTAAGAGCTCCCAAACCGTAGGAAACCCAATTCCACCCAGAATAATCAACATGGAGGTAGGAATTAAAAAAAATGGTCTGCGGGAAAAGCGAAATACATTGCCGCCAAAAAGATCAAGACTAGAGTGAGTAAAACTCGAGACGGACTGAAAAATGCTCTTTAGGAGCGCATCGGAAAATGTTTTATATTCTTGATGGATCGCCGGAAATAACAATAGTAACCCTATTGTTTCAACAGCTAGTGAAAAAATAATAATGAAAATGACCATTTTTTTTACACTTTTTAAACTGATTTGATTTTGTTCAAATCCCATTAATGTTAATTGGGGCAATGATACATCCCTGTGCATGAGCAATAAAATAAAACCGATCAAGGCCATAATTCCTACTCCGCCGATCTGCATTTCCAAGATAACCGTGATTTGTCCAAAGAGAGTTAAGCGCTCGGATAAATCTACAGTCGTTAACCCTGTAGTGCTAAGCGCACTGGAAGATAAAAACAAAGCATCAATAAAAGAAATTGATCTATCTGCAGAAATAGGCAGACAATAAATACATGTAAATAAAAAAACAAGAAGAAAATACCATAAAGAAAGTTTTTTAAAAGGCGATTGTTGAAAAATGATTTTTACCATGATTAGTTTTTTATTTCCTCTTTCTAAAGTTAGATTTTGTATAAATATAATATTGGCTGATTTTATTCGATTATGTACCTACTAAAACGTGTATCTATATAAAAGCCAACCAAATTCAAGTGGAAGGTGACAAAAAAATGCAGCTATATTTTGAGTTAACCGTATTATTACTGGCCATTGCTGTCGGGATTACTGCGATGGCCAAGAAATTGGGCCTTGCGTATCCAATTGCACTGGTTATCGTAGGGACCATTGTAGGACTCAGCCCTATTCCGGGTTTAAAGGAACTTAAATCATTTATTGCCGAGGATGAAGTATTTCATTTTATTATTATCACGATTTTTTTACCTGCATTATTGGGAGAAGCGACTCTCAAATTGCCCATCAAACATCTCTTGGAAAATAAAAAGCCGATATTTTCTCTCGCCATTGGAGGAACACTGCTATCCTATCTGATTGTTGGCTTCTTTTCGATGCAATGGCTGGGATTACCCTTGGTTGTTGCCTTTACCTTTGCCGCTTTGATGGCCGCAACCGACCCTGTCAGCGTGTTATCCATATTTAAACAAATCGGTGCAAACGAACGTTTGTCCATCATTTTAGAAGGGGAAAGTATAGCGAATGATGGAGTAGCGGTCGTATTATTTCAAATTTCAAGCCTCAGTTTACTAACCTATCTGAATGCCGGGGTCTCTGGTGTCGGAAAAGGAATTCTGGTGTTTTTTATCGTGTCGGTTGGAGGGATTGCCATTGGAGCGCTTTTAGGCTATATCTTTTCAAAGATTACCGGCTTTTTCGATGACTATGCATTGGAGGTTTTATTTTCCCTTGTTCTCTTTTACAGTGCCTTTTTGGCAGCCGAGCACTTCCATGTCTCCGGAGTCATTTCGGTCGTTGTATCCGGATTGGTTTTTGGAAACTACGGGTCTCATAGTATGACACCCGCCACTAAATTAAGCATTCATAATTTTTGGGAGATCCTTGCTCTTATTTCTAACTCCATCGTCTTTTTCATGGTCGGTTTGGAAATCAATCGGATAAATTTTGGGGACCGCTGGGCAAGTATTGGCATCGCGATTGTAATTGTCCTAATAGCTAGAGCCATATCTGTTTATGGCAGTTTGCTATTCGTAAAGGAGCTGCCGGGGAAATGGAAACATATAATTACCTGGGGCGGATTAAGAGGATCGCTGTCCATTGCCTTGGCACTCAGTTTACCGGTTGATTTTCCCGGACGGGAGGATATTGTTGTTTTTGCTTTTAGTGTAGTCCTATTTTCTTTACTTGTTCAAGGGCTGTCGATCAAGAAAATGGTGACCTGGATAGGGGGAGAAAACAAAGGAAACCATGTTAAAGATTATGAAGAATATATATCTTCTATTCAACGCTTTAGAGCTGCCCAAAGAGAGTTATCTGTTATGAGAGAACAGTCAGTTTTATCTCCGGCATTATATCATTACATGAACGATGAATATGAATCCAGCATCAATCAAGTCCGAAAGGAGCTGGATAAATTATATAATGAAAAACCGGAATTGGTAGTTGAACAACAGCTAAAAGCAGCTCGGCGCAGTCTTTTGGCTGAACATGAGGCAGTCTACCAATTGGAGAAAAACATGACCATTGGGCACGAAATAGCGGATAACCAACGAAAAGAAATTATCGAATTGTTGGTAAAAAATGATGAACCCAGGGAAGTTGATTATGAATCATTAAAGAAACTCAATCTGAATCAAAAAGATATAGGGACCAAATCGGTATGGATCATTAGTGATAAGAGTGTAGAGATCGGAGAAAAGCTTCTTGAGAAGCTGGGACGGGGTGTAACCTATCTCCATGGAGAAGGTGCATATACAGGAGATAATAAAAAGGTGATCTTTTGTGTAATCAATAATTTCGAAGAAGAGAAATTGCAAAATATTGTTGAAAAAATGGATCCAAGTGCATTTTTAGCCATAGGTAGCATTAATAATATTCGTGGTGGCCATTTTTAAAATTATGACTCGATTAAAAAGTAAAAAAAGCATCGGCTTGGAGCTTGCACCGATGCTTTTTGACTTTTAGTGATCAGTTTTTTCTCTAATCAACTGTTTCATATATTTTACTCAACCGTCACCGATTTTGCTAAGTTGCGTGGTTTATCAACATCGCAATCGCGGTGTAAGGCTGCATAGTAGGCAATTAATTGCATTGGGATGACAGAGATAAGCGGTGTTAATAATTCATGTACTTCAGGGATAACAAAGCTGTCTTCGTCCATTTCTAATCCCTTCATCGAAATGATGCATGGGTTTGCTCCGCGGGCAACGACTTCTTTTACATTACCGCGAATACTCAGGTTAACACTTTCTTGAGTTGCAAGAGCAATGACTGGCGTACCTTCTTCAATTAAAGCAATCGTGCCATGCTTTAATTCTCCTCCTGCAAAGCCTTCTGCTTGAATATAGGAAATTTCCTTTAACTTCAAGGCACCCTCTAAACCAACATAGTGGTCAACCGCACGTCCGATAAAGAATGCATTTCGCGTTACAGCTAAGAATTCTCTTGAGATATGTTCGATTAACTCTTTAGAATCACAGAGAACTTCCATCGCATTTGCCACGATACCCAGTTCATGTACAAGGTCAAAGCCAAGATTGAAATTGCGGCTTTTTGCCGTTACTTCCGCTAAAATAGATAAAACGGCTAACTGAGCAGTGTATGCTTTTGTCGAGGCAACAGCAATTTCAGGACCGGCATGTAAAAGGAGCGTATAATCTGCCTCACGTGAAAGAGTGGACCCGGGAACATTCGTAATCGTTAACGTACGATGACCTAATTCCTTCACACTAACCAGAACGGCACGGCTGTCCGCTGTTTCCCCGCTTTGTGAAATAAAAATAAACAATGGTTTATCAGATAAAAGCGGCATGTTATAACCAAATTCACTTGCCACATGAACTTCAACAGGAATCTTAGCGATTTTTTCAATAAACTGTTTTCCAACAAGGCCTGCATGATAGGAAGTTCCCGCTGCAATAATGTACACACGGTCCGAATCATTCATCGCATTGATAATCTCAGGATCAATGGTTAATTCACCCTGTTCATTTTGATACATTTGAATGATTTTCCTCATTACAAGCGGCTGCTCATCGATTTCTTTGAGCATATAATGCGGGTACGTACCCTTTTCAATATCACTTGCATCAAGCTCAGCTGTATATGGCTTACGGCTTATGATGTCACCGTTTAGGTTTTGAATGGTTACGTGATCCTTTGTCACAATAACAATTTCTTTATCCACCAATTCAACATATTGATCGGTTACTTGAAGCATTGCCATTGCATCGCTTGCAACCACATTAAAGTCATTACCTAGGCCGACAAGAAGAGGGCTTTTATTTTTCGCTACAAAAATCGTTTCACTATTCTCGGCATCTAATAAAGCAAGGGCATAAGAACCTTTTAAAAGAGTTAACGTTTTGCGGAACGCTTCAATTACTTCAAGACCCTCATTTACAAACAACTCAATTAGCTGAACAATTACTTCTGTATCCGTTTCACTTACGAATGAAGCGTCTGCTAAATATTCACGTTTTAAGATATCGTAGTTTTCAATTACACCGTTATGAACAAGTGTAAAACGCCCCGATGTACTTTGGTGCGGGTGAGCGTTTAATTGACTCGGAACTCCGTGAGTTGCCCAACGGGTATGACCGATTCCAATATTAGCTGAAACTGTTTCATCAACAATACTGCGAAGGTCGGCAATTCGGCCTTTTTCTTTAAAAACGTGAACTCCATATTCATTCTTTACCGCTATACCTGCTGAATCGTATCCTCTATATTCAAGCTTTTCTAACCCTTTTAATAAGATTTCTTTCGAATCATTATTTCCAATATATCCAACAATTCCACACATTTCTTCTTTTCCTCCCTGATAAAGGGGGCAAGAATGCTTTGGAGGCGTACTTGCCCCCTTATCTCTGATTTTTTAAGGTATCTGTCTATACCTTTTTTAGATTTATTTTGGTTTTCGCAGCTTCTTCTCTTTGTGCACCAAGTTGCCTCAATGTTTTAAAGAAGAATTTTCGGTTGTGCGTTTCAACCGGGAGGTATCCGCCGAACATTCGATAAACCTCCTCCTCGTCAACTAATCCGACTGCTTCAGATTAGTTCAGGCGCTTTAGTTAAATCTATTTACGATCCACCTTTCTTTTTAAATGAATAATTTTCCACTTTGAAGAAGTAAAGCAAATCCATCTTACCTGATTGTCAGAAGTCAGTCAACCACTTCTGAACTATAATATTCTACAATTTTTTTAATAATTGTAAAATCACACATAGTAAAATATGCATAAGGGGTTTTTATGGTTCCCCTTATGCATATTTATATGTGTCTATTCTTTTAATTCCATTTCTTCCTTTACGACAGCAACGATACGATTCACATAGGTTTCGCATAGTTCCTCTGAAGGTGCCTCTGCCATTACACGTACAAGCGGTTCTGTTCCGGAAGGCCGGACCAGAATCCTTCCGTCTCCGGCCATTTCTTGCTCCACTTGTTCAATTACTGCTTTCACTCTTACATTATCTGTTACATGATTTTTATCCGTTACTCTTACATTAACAAGTTTTTGCGGGAATTTTTTCATTTCACCGGCAAGTTCAGATAAAGGCTTTTGTGTTGCTTTCATAATATTTACTAACTGCAAACCAGTTAATAAACCATCACCGGTGGTATTATAATCTAAGAAAATAATATGGCCTGATTGCTCCCCGCCAAGATTATAGCCATTTTTCTTCATTTCTTCTACTACATACCGATCGCCAACCGCTGTTGGGATACTATGAATTCCATGACTTTCTAGCCCTTTATAAAATCCAAGATTACTCATAACCGTTGAAACAATCGTACTATGCTTTAAACGACCGTGTTCTTTCATATACTTTCCACAGATGTACATGATTTGATCCCCGTCGACTGTATTTCCTTTTTCATCTATCGCAATTAAACGATCTCCATCACCATCAAAGGAAAGGCCTACATCTGCTCCTTTTTCTTTCACCATAGCCGCTAAGCTTTCAGGATGAGTGGAACCTACTCCCGCATTGATATTTAAACCATTGGGAGATGCCCCCATAGTGGATAAATCAGCGTCTAAATCTGCATATAAATGTGTTGCCAAGGATGAGGTAGCGCCATGAGCACAATCCAATGCAATATGAATTCCTGAGAAATCTTCATCTACTGTATGTTTTAGGAATTGCAGATATTTTTGTCCGCCTTCAAAATAATCCATTACTTGACCAAGCTCAGATCCAACCGGTCGAGGTAATTTGTCATCCGGTAAATCGATTAATGCCTCTATTTCGAACTCCTGCTCATCAGAAAGCTTAAATCCATCCGGACCAAAAAATTTAATCCCATTGTCTTCAACCGGATTATGGGAGGCAGAAATCATGACACCCGCTTGAGCACCCATTGCTTTTGTTAAATAAGCAACACCGGGAGTCGAAATAACGCCCAATCGCATTACTTCAGCCCCGATGGAAAGCAGCCCCGCTACAAGGGCACCCTCAAGCATATGTCCCGAAATTCGGGTATCACGTCCAATAATGACCTTTGGACGATCTTTATCTTTTGTTAACACATATCCGCCAAAACGGCCTAATTTAAAGGCTAATTCAGGTGTTAATTCACTGTTTGCCACTCCGCGTACTCCATCGGTACCAAAATATTTTCCCATTTCAAAATCGCTCCTTCAAGTATACTGCTGCGTATTATGCATTTTTAGATATAGTTATGTTCGCTGTCGATTTATCCGGTGTCCAATTTACATCGGGAGGACCTTCAACTTGAATTTTCACTTCATGATTGCCTTCGGTAAGACTCGTTAGATCAATAAAGGCGTTAAAGTCGTTAGGCGTTAACCCATCTACGACTGAATTGGGACCGTAAACATATAGATTAATCATCTGATTTACAGGGTCATTAATCTGTGCCAAATACGAATTAGGTACACCCCTTATTTTCAAAGGCAGCCCGGATACTGTTTTTTGTCCTTGTTTCTTTACTGTTACGGTTGCCTTCACCAATTGCGGCGTAACCTTCGTGATGCCATTTGAAATAATGACAGGTAAAGTAAGTGTCGTGTTGTCACCAATTTTACTTACGTCCACTTCAACCCGGACATGGTCAGTATCTTTTAATACATCTTCGCTCCCAATAATGAAGGCATCAGTTGTATCTAGAGTTATGGAATCAATCGTTATCCCGGAAGGCGGTGTTCCTTTTTGAATGATACTTATTGGAACTTTTTTGCTGGTGTTTTTTACCGGTATTGTTACCTTTACCGCTACAGGGTCCACTGCAACATTTAATTTATTTAACTCTCTGTCAAGGACACTTATACGCGCTTCCTTAGTAATCGTATCATTAAGATGGTTCCTGGTATCGACCGTCGCTTTTACGTATGTAATCCGATCAATTACATTTTTCGCACCGGTTATCTTTACCCTATTCGGTTCAACAATAGGTTGTCCTGCAGAATAACCGTCATCAAGCAAGCTGCTGTTAAACTCAGCTTCAACCTTGAATTCCTTGGTTATCTTCTCTTGAATCGATACATTTACATAGCCCGGCTCAATTGTTGCCTTCAATTTATCCGATAAGTTTTTAACTTTAAGCTTAACCGTTTGATTACCAATTTTCGTATTTGTTAAATCAACATAAACCTCAAAGTTTTTTAATGCCTTCGCAGACTGAACATGTGTAACGGGTCCTTTTATGGTCATGTCAACTGTATTCGGAATACCGGATACAACCAGGTTCTCCGTATCGTAATATACTTTTACAGGAATATCGGTAATGGTTGCTGTGGTTTGTTCACCGGGTACATTCACATCCGTTATTTTATTGCTGGTATGTGGTACGGATGAATATAGAAGAATTGCCAATAGTAAGGCAATAATTTTTATAAACCACGGATTATCCATCAGTTTATCCATTTTTCTTCCCCCTCCAATTCCAACGGGCTGAGGAAGCCTGTTTGACTTTGTTCGTAAATATTAATTCATTTGCGAGTAATTCCTTGAATTCCTCTGCTTTTAAATCACGATGCAGCTCTCCGTTTTTCGTAAGGGAAATATTCCCTGTCTCCTCTGAGACGACTACTGTAATACTATCAGTAACTTCACTGATTCCTAAGGCAGCACGGTGTCTGGTTCCAAGTTCCTTTGAAATAAACGGGCTCTCCGATAAAGGAAGATAACAGGCAGCCGCTGCGACATTGTTCTTTTGTATAATGACAGCCCCATCATGGAGCGGTGTATTCGGGATAAAAATGTTAATGAGCAATTCGGAAGAAATTTTTGAATCCAAATGAATGCCGGTTTCAATGTAATCACTCATGCCCGTTTCCCTTTCAATTGAAATCAAGGCACCTATACGGCGTTTCGCCATATAGTCGGTAGCTTTTATGATTGCTGCCATAGCTTTTTCCGGATCCTCATCATCAGGATTACTGCTTCTTGAGAAAAACTTCCCTCTTCCCAACTGTTCAAGGGCTCTTCTTAGCTCAGGTTGAAAGATAATAATTATTGCTAAAAATCCCCATGTTATGGCTTGCTCCATCATCCAGCTTAATGTTTTTAAGCCTAAGAATTCACTGACAATTCTTACAAGAAGAATAACAAATATACCCTTTAATAATTGAACGGCCTTTGTTCCTCTTATAACCATTATCAATTTGTAAATGACATACCAAACAAGGAGAACATCAACAATACTAGATAAATATTTCCATATTGTGAAATCTGCAAACGGCATTGTTCTTCCTCCGTACTTTAACTTAAAAAGCATTAGAATATAACCTAGTTATTATAACACAAATCCTGCATGTACCTATTATATGTAATCTCATTCAGTAAAAAAACAAATCACTCCGGGATGAGTGATTTGTTTTTTTACTCATTTTTATTATCATCAAAAACATTGACTGCCTCATGAGCTGTTTTTTTCATGTAATACCATAGCCAATCAAAAACTTCATTTACCTCCTGAATTTGACCTGTTACACGCCCGGCAGACGCCATATACTTTTTTCCGTTTATTACGGTAACATCCCCTTGAACTTCCCCTTCAATTTTGAGTTTACCGTTACGGACAACAACATCCCCTTTTACCACTTCACCTTTAGGTACAATAACGGTATCGTTTTGTACTATCAGGTTTTTTTGCTTGGATACAGAAAATTCATGATCCTGATTCCAAGTAGATAACAAGCTTCCGAACATTAAGACGAAAAATAGCGAGGCGGCAGCTACTAAAGGATGGTTCTTTAACCAGCGCTGTAACCCAACCTTTTTCTTCTCTTTTGGAAGACAGGCCATCACGTTAGCAGTAAAATTAGCCGGGGCTTTTAAATTTGAAGTACTCTTTACAAAAGCGATGGTTTTTTTTAATTCATTAAATATCGTTTCGCACTCCTTACAGCTCTGGAGGTGCTCTCTTAAAATTATTTCATTCTGTGAATTTATATCTTCATCTAAAAAATCATGCATCAGTTCGATGATTTGTTCCGGGCACATTAACGTTTCACCTCTTATCACACATATCGTAATTGCTGTCTTAATGCTTCTCGTCCACGATGAATTCTTGTTTTGACTGTTCCAAGAGGCAAATCAAGAATTTCACTGATTTCATTTAATGGCAATTCTTCGATATATTTTAATACGATTGCCGTTCGATATTTTTCAGGGAGCTTTAAGATCTCCTTTTGAACAGTTTCATGAAGCTCTAAACTTTCGAGTTCATTTTCGGGGAGTGGAGAATTAGAAGGGATTTGTGAATACATCGTTAAGCCTTCTGTCCCGGAAACTTCGGCATCTAAATAGTAATCAGGCTTCTTTTTTCGCATTCGATCTATACATAAATTCGTGGCAATGCGAAACAGCCAGGTTGAAAACTTTAAATCTTGATTAAATGATTTTATATTAATATAGGCACGAATAAAAGCTTCCTGTGAAATATCCTCTGCTTCATGCCGATTCCCAAGCATACGGTAGCAAAGCTGATAGATACTATTCTTATATAATTCAACAATTTCACCAAAAGCATCTTGATCGCCTTTAATAACTTGTTTAATTCTCTTTTTAACGACTGCTTCCATTTATTTACCTCGCTCCAATGCAGCTATACGATAATACGAATCGATAGCAAAAAAGTTTCATTAATTGCAAAAACTTCTCAATAGCTTTAATATTAGCAAAAATTTACTATAATGGTAAATAAACTCGTTTAAAAGATTTTTTTAGGGGGATAAAAATAGTAAGGATCGAGGAAAGTGGGTTAGTATTTGTGGATAATTACTTGTACAACATAAATGAGATATTGAAAATGGCAGAGAAGAAATGGTACGGCTTGCTTCCGAAACCTCATTAGCCAATTCTCTTGTGATTGAAACCAGCAAAAGGCTTGATTCATTGTTAAATAAATATCATTTATTAAATCAAAAGCATTAATAAAAAGGAGCAGCAGCTAAAGGAAGCTGCTGCTTTTTATTTATAAAAGCTTTTCTCCGAATAATGAACCCATAAGGCCAACAGCACAAATGGCAGTTTTATTTTTTTCATCAAGAATCGGGTTTACTTCAACAAATTCTGCTGAGGTAATGATTTGCGCCTCTTGCAGCATTTCCATTGCCAGATGGCTTTCACGGTAGCTGATTCCTCCCATTACCGGCGTACCGACACCGGGAGCATCATGTGGATCCAGCCCATCCAAATCAAGAGATAAATGGACTCCATCTGTTTTTTCCTTAAGATAGTCAATTGTTTCTTCCATTACTTTTGTCATACCAAGTCTGTCTATTTCATGCATAGTGTACACTTTAATGCCTTTTTCTTTAATTAAAATCCTTTCGCCCTCATCAAGTGACCTTGCACCGATAATGACAACATTCTCCGGATTTACTTTAGGGCTAAAGCCTCCAATATCTGTTAAAGAGCGGTGTCCTAGTCCAATACTTACAGCTAAAGGCATTCCATGAATGTTTCCTGATGGGCTTGTTTCTGCTGTATTTAAGTCGCCATGAGCGTCATACCAAATAACACCAAGATTCTTATAATGCTTCGCTACTCCGGCTAATGTTCCGATAGCAATACTATGGTCCCCGCCAAGTACAAGTGGAAATGAGCCTAATTGGATTGCTTCATCTACTTTTTCAGCAAGCAATGCACTTTTTTCAGCAACTAAATCTAAATTGCGTAGATTTGATTCTTTATCAACAACTACTTCAGGCCTGCCAATCGGAATATCCCCTAAGTCATGTACTTCATCAAATAGAGGCTTAAGCCTTTCATTAATCCCGGCGTAACGGATAGCACTAGGACCCATATCTACCCCTCGTCTCATTTGACCTAAATCCATTGGCATACCAATTATTGAAAGCTTCTTCATAATTTCTCCTCCTTACCCTTTATATGTCCTATTTTAACCGTTTTCATAGTAATGACTCAACTCGACAAAATTATGTATAAACATACGAAGAAAAGCGGAAGCGCCCGTTTAGCAACGTATGGGCTGGAGCGCCTCGACTGAGATTAAGGAAACACGGAGCTCAAGTCGATTCGATGTTGACTTATCGTAGGGAGGGGAGCGGAGTACACTTGTTGCCGGGCGCTGGGACCATTCTCAAAGACAAAATTTTTATATAAAATAAAAAAAGCCTTAAATCAATTAATGATTTAAGGCAATGTATGTAGTGTGATGGTGGAGCCTAGCGGGATCGAACCGCTGACCTCCTGCGTGCAAAGCAGGCGCTCTCCCAGCTGAGCTAAGGCCCCATTTAAATGGAGCGGAAGACGGGATTCGAACCCGCGACCCCCACCTTGGCAAGGTGGTGTTCTACCACTGAACTACTTCCGCATTTCATTAGATAAAGACCCGTGGAAAGTATCCCGTGGGTCTGCCATGTTAAATTAATGAGCCATGAAGGACTCGAACCTTCGACCCTCTGATTAAAAGTCAGATGCTCTACCAACTGAGCTAATGGCTCTTGGCTGGGCTAGCTGGATTTGAACCAACGCATGTCGCAGTCAAAGTGCGATGCCTTACCGCTTGGCTATAGCCCAATAATGATATGATAATATCTAGTTTGTCCAACTTTTCTTAAAATATGAATGGTGGAGGGGGACGGATTCGAACCGCCGAACCCGGAGGGAGCGGATTTACAGTCCGCCGCGTTTAGCCACTTCGCTACCCCTCCATATTCAATTAAAAAAGATGGTGCCGGCTAGAGGACTTGAACCCCCAACCTACTGATTACAAGTCAGTTGCTCTACCAATTGAGCTAAACCGGCATATATGGTGGAGGATGACGGGCTCGAACCGCCGACCCTCTGCTTGTAAGGCAGATGCTCTCCCAGCTGAGCTAATCCTCCACATTAATGAAAGTTATTTTCGCTGGCGCGAATAAACTTTGGTGACCCCTACGGGATTCGAACCCGTGTTACCGCCGTGAAAGGGCGGTGTCTTAACCGCTTGACCAAGGGGCCATACTATTATTAAAATAGGTAAGCTTCCAAGCGGGCTCGAACCGCTGACCTCTTCCTTACCATGGAAGTGCTCTACCTACTGAGCTATGGAAGCATAGCTGTTTAACTACTATGATGAAAATGGCTCCGCAGGTAGGACTCGAACCTACGACCGATCGGTTAACAGCCGATAGCTCTACCACTGAGCTACTGCGGAACAATATTATTACAGCCTGGCAACGTCCTACTCTCACAGGGACAAAGTCCCAACTACCATCGGCGCTGAGAAGCTTAACTGCCGTGTTCGGTATGGGAACGGGTGTGACCTTCTCGCCATTGCTGCCAGACTATTTATCAGACACTATTTTATTATAATGTCTTTTTAAAATTTTTCAAGAGGAAATTTTATTTTTTTCATTCCCTCAAAACTGGATAATGCAGAAGAAGTTTGGTAAAAACGAGTTCACCTTGTTCATATAAATATGACTTGGTTAAGTCCTCGAACGATTAGTATCAGTCAGCTCCACACGTCACCGCGCTTCCACCTCTGACCTATCAACCTGATCATCTTTCAGGGTTCTTACTAGCTTGACGCTATGGGAAATCTCATCTTGAGGGGGGCTTCATGCTTAGATGCTTTCAGCACTTATCCCGTCCGCACATAGCTACCCAGCGATGCCTTTGGCAAGACAACTGGTACACCAGCGGTGCGTCCATCCCGGTCCTCTCGTACTAAGGACAGCTCCTCTCAAATTTCCTGCGCCCACGACGGATAGGGACCGAACTGTCTCACGACGTTCTGAACCCAGCTCGCGTACCGCTTTAATGGGCGAACAGCCCAACCCTTGGGACCGACTACAGCCCCAGGATGCGATGAGCCGACATCGAGGTGCCAAACCTCCCCGTCGATGTGGACTCTTGGGGGAGATAAGCCTGTTATCCCCGGGGTAGCTTTTATCCGTTGAGCGATGGCCCTTCCATGCGGAACCACCGGATCACTAAGCCCGACTTTCGTCCCTGCTCGACTTGTAGGTCTCGCAGTCAAGCTCCCTTGTGCCTTTACACTCTACGAATGATTTCCAACCATTCTGAGGGAACCTTTGGGCGCCTCCGTTACTCTTTAGGAGGCGACCGCCCCAGTCAAACTGCCCACCTGACACTGTCTCCCACCCCGATGAGGGGTGCGGGTTAGAATTTCAATACAGCCAGGGTAGTATCCCACCGACGCCTCCACCGAAGCTAGCGCTCCGGCTTCTACGGCTCCTACCTATCCTGTACAAGCTGTACCAAAATTCAATATCAGGCTACAGTAAAGCTCCACGGGGTCTTTCCGTCCTGTCGCGGGTAACCTGCATCTTCACAGGTACTATAATTTCACCGAGTCTCTCGTTGAGACAGTGCCCAGATCGTTACGCCTTTCGTGCGGGTCGGAACTTACCCGACAAGGAATTTCGCTACCTTAGGACCGTTATAGTTACGGCCGCCGTTTACTGGGGCTTCGATTCAGAGCTTCGCTTGCGCTAACCCCTCCTCTTAACCTTCCAGCACCGGGCAGGCGTCAGCCCCTATACTTCGCCTTGCGGCTTCGCAGAGACCTGTGTTTTTGCTAAACAGTCGCCTGGGCCTATTCACTGCGGCTCTTCGAGGCTATTCACCCCAAAGAGCACCCCTTCTCCCGAAGTTACGGGGTCATTTTGCCGAGTTCCTTAACGAGAGTTCTCTCGCTCACCTTAGGATTCTCTCCTCGCCTACCTGTGTCGGTTTGCGGTACGGGCACCTTTTATCTCGCTAGAGGCTTTTCTTGGCAGTGTGGAATCAGGAACTTCGGTACTAAATTTCCCTCGCTGTCACAGCTCAGCCTTCACGCAAGCGGGATTTGCCTCGCTTGCAGCCTAACTGCTTAGACGCGCATATCCAACAGCGCGCTTACCCTATCCTCCTGCGTCCCCCCGTTGCTCAAACGATAAAGAGGTGGTACAGGAATATCAACCTGTTGTCCATCGCCTACGCCTTTCGGCCTCGGCTTAGGTCCCGACTAACCCTGAGCGGACGAGCCTTCCTCAGGAAACCTTAGGCATTCGGTGGATGAGATTCTCACTCATCTTTCGCTACTCATACCGGCATTCTCACTTCTAAGCGCTCCACCAGTCCTTACGGTCTGACTTCAACGCCCTTAGAACGCTCTCCTACCACTGACATCAACGATGTCAATCCACAGCTTCGGTGATACGTTTAGCCCCGGTACATTTTCGGCGCAGAGTCACTCGACCAGTGAGCTATTACGCACTCTTTAAATGGTGGCTGCTTCTAAGCCAACATCCTGGTTGTCTAAGCAACTCCACATCCTTTTCCACTTAACGTATACTTTGGGACCTTAGCTGGTGGTCTGGGCTGTTTCCCTTTTGACTACGGATCTTATCACTCGCAGTCTGACTCCCACGGATAAGTCTTTGGCATTCGGAGTTTGTCTGAATTCGGTAACCCGATGAGGGCCCCTAGTCCAAACAGTGCTCTACCTCCAAGACTCTTACTACGTGAGGCTAGCCCTAAAGCTATTTCGGAGAGAACCAGCTATCTCCAAGTTCGATTGGAATTTCTCCGCTACCCACACCTCATCCCCGCACTTTTCAACGTGCGTGGGTTCGGGCCTCCATCCAGTGTTACCTGGACTTCACCCTGGACATGGGTAGATCACCTGGTTTCGGGTCTACGACCACATACTCATTCGCCCTATTCAGACTCGCTTTCGCTGCGGCTCCGTCTCTTCAACTTAACCTTGCATGTAATCGTAACTCGCCGGTTCATTCTACAAAAGGCACGCCATCACCCATAAACGGGCTCTGACTACTTGTAGGCACACGGTTTCAGGAACTATTTCACTCCCCTTCCGGGGTGCTTTTCACCTTTCCCTCACGGTACTGGTTCACTATCGGTCACTAGGGAGTATTTAGCCTTGGGAGATGGTCCTCCCTGCTTCCGACCGGATTTCACGTGTCCGGCCGTACTCAGGATCCACTCAGGAGGGAACGAAGTTTCAACTACAGGGTTTTTACCTTCTATGACGGACCTTTCCAGATCGCTTCATCTACCCCGTTCCTTTGTAACTCCATGTTGAGTGTCCTACAACCCCAAGAGGCAAGCCTCTTGGTTTGGGCTATGTCCCGTTTCGCTCGCCGCTACTCAGGGAATCGCGTTTGCTTTCTCTTCCTCCGGGTACTTAGATGTTTCAGTTCCCCGGGTATGCCTTCCATACCCTATGTATTCAGGTAAAGATACTGTTCCATTACGAACAGCGGGTTTCCCCATTCGGAAATCTCCGGATCAAAGCTTACTTACAGCTCCCCGAAGCATATCGGTGTTAGTCCCGTCCTTCATCGGCTCCTAGTGCCAAGGCATTCACCGTGCGCCCTTTCTAACTTAACCTAAAAGGTTTATTTCTCTTACTTAATAAGAGAGAAAACTAAAATGGCAAGGAAAAATTGAACTGCATTTTTCCCTATAACTCGGTTCTTACTTTGACTTCTTCTTTACGATTATCCAGTTTTCAAAGAACGAATAAAAAAAGCTTCGAGAGAATTGCTCTCTCAAAACTAAACAAACAAAGAACGTGTTTCAAACAAACTGTTTTGTCCGGCTCATATGTCCGGCATATATCCTTAGAAAGGAGGTGATCCAGCCGCACCTTCCGATACGGCTACCTTGTTACGACTTCACCCCAATCATCTGTCCCACCTTAGGCGGCTGGCTCCTTACGGTTACCCCACCGACTTCGGGTGTTACAAACTCTCGTGGTGTGACGGGCGGTGTGTACAAGGCCCGGGAACGTATTCACCGCGGCATGCTGATCCGCGATTACTAGCGATTCCGGCTTCATGTAGGCGAGTTGCAGCCTACAATCCGAACTGAGAATGGTTTTATGGGATTGGCTCGACCTTGCAGTTTTGCAGCCCTTTGTACCATCCATTGTAGCACGTGTGTAGCCCAGGTCATAAGGGGCATGATGATTTGACGTCATCCCCACCTTCCTCCGGTTTGTCACCGGCAGTCACCTTAGAGTGCCCAACTGAATGCTGGCAACTAAGATCAAGGGTTGCGCTCGTTGCGGGACTTAACCCAACATCTCACGACACGAGCTGACGACAACCATGCACCACCTGTCACTCTGTCCCCCGAAGGGGAAAGCCCTATCTCTAGGGGTGTCAGAGGATGTCAAGACCTGGTAAGGTTCTTCGCGTTGCTTCGAATTAAACCACATGCTCCACCGCTTGTGCGGGCCCCCGTCAATTCCTTTGAGTTTCAGCCTTGCGGCCGTACTCCCCAGGCGGAGTGCTTAATGCGTTAGCTGCAGCACTAAAGGGCGGAAACCCTCTAACACTTAGCACTCATCGTTTACGGCGTGGACTACCAGGGTATCTAATCCTGTTTGCTCCCCACGCTTTCGCGCCTCAGCGTCAGTTACAGACCAGAAAGTCGCCTTCGCCACTGGTGTTCCTCCACATCTCTACGCATTTCACCGCTACACGTGGAATTCCACTTTCCTCTTCTGCACTCAAGTCCCCCAGTTTCCAATGACCCTCCACGGTTGAGCCGTGGGCTTTCACATCAGACTTAAAGGACCGCCTGCGCGCGCTTTACGCCCAATAATTCCGGACAACGCTTGCCACCTACGTATTACCGCGGCTGCTGGCACGTAGTTAGCCGTGGCTTTCTGGTTAGGTACCGTCAAGGTACCGGCAGTTACTCCGGTACTTGTTCTTCCCTAACAACAGAGCTTTACGACCCGAAGGCCTTCATCGCTCACGCGGCGTTGCTCCGTCAGACTTTCGTCCATTGCGGAAGATTCCCTACTGCTGCCTCCCGTAGGAGTCTGGGCCGTGTCTCAGTCCCAGTGTGGCCGATCACCCTCTCAGGTCGGCTACGCATCGTCGCCTTGGTGAGCCGTTACCTCACCAACTAGCTAATGCGCCGCGGGCCCATCTGTAAGTGACAGCCGAAACCGTCTTTCAGCTTTCCCTCATGAGAGGAAAAGGATTATCCGGTATTAGCTCCGGTTTCCCGAAGTTATCCCAGTCTTACAGGCAGGTTGCCCACGTGTTACTCACCCGTCCGCCGCTAACCTTCAGGAGCAAGCTCCTAAAGATTCGCTCGACTTGCATGTATTAGGCACGCCGCCAGCGTTCGTCCTGAGCCAGGATCAAACTCTCCAAGAAAGTTGATTAGCTCATTTGTTACGTTGGCTTAGCTTCACTTTCTTACGAAAGATCTACTAATAGTTATTGTTTGTTTGCACGATTTTGTTTGTTTAGTTTTCAAAGATCAATTTCTAATATCGCTCATAAGCGACTTTATTAATATATCATCCGCAAAACTTAATGTCAACAACTTTTTTTAAGTTATTTCAATGTCAGCAACGACGTTTATTAATATACCAAGATACTATCTAATTGTCAATCATATTTACAAAAAAATAAACGTAATTTATAAACACTGCTTCTGTTATCCTTTTTTTCTGCCTTTCCTGTCTTTTCTAATATACTTTAAACATTCATTTGGTGAAGCAACCCGTCTAAATAATGTAAACAAAACCTTGTATCTCTCTTCCATTGCTCTTTTTACAATATGATCAATACGTTCATCTCTTAAATCAAATAAAATTTCATCCATTTCTCGTTTAATTAAGTATTCCATTTCTTTGATTTCCTTATCATTAACTAAAAACCCAAGCATTGAATCACCACCTGTAGAAATATATCTAGTTCTAGTAGTCTTTTCCAATTTCTTGAATTTTATAATTAAATTCTCAAATCATATTTTTTAAAAAACAAGCATAGGTTTAGACAAGGATGGAATGGACGAGGTGGTATTCATGAATTTCTTTTTTGTATTAAACGGAAAGGCTTTAAAGAATATTTCATTAATTCTTATTGCTGCATTTTTTACTGCATGGTTCCTCTATATGGAAAACCTAGCGCAAATTCCTGTCTTTTCAACCAAGGATGGCCCAAAGGCTGTTTATCGGGGAGAAAAGGACTTGGCACTCACCTTTGATATCGGTTGGGGTGACGAGAAGGCAGAGCCTATTTTAGATACTTTAAAAAAGGAAAACGTAAAATCTGCTACCTTCTTCTTGGCAGGCTCTTGGGCAGAAAGACATCCGGATATTGTAAATCGTATCGTAAAAGAAGGCTTTGAAATAGGTATTCTCGGCTACGCGTATGTGGATTATCAACATTTAGAGGATGTCAAAATTGGAAATGATATTTCAAAAGCACAGGAAGTCTTTAAAAAGTTAAATGTAAAGGATATAAAATTGTTACGTGCGCCGACAGGACATTTTGATAAAAGAACTTTAAAGATTGCGGAACGATACGGATATACCGTTGTCCATTGGAGTGTGGATTCTAAGGATTGGACCAATCCGGGAGTAGAGGCAATCGTTCAAAATGTGAAAGCAGCCACTAAAGGTGATATTGTCCTTCTTCATGCTTCAGATTCAGCAAAACAAACCGCAATGGCTTTGCCGCAAATTATAAAAAATATTCGACAAAAAGGGCTGAAGCTTGTATCAACTTCAGAAATGATTGCCAATGGTAATGTCCAATCAAAGGAAATTAATTAGCCGGGTCCTAACATTGAACTAATTTCGATATAAGACAAATGAATATTAGAAAACAAAAAACCGCCCTGTTATATACGAAACGGATGGTGAGGTCCAAAGCTGGAAATCACAAGGAGGCTCAACACTAATCATAAACTTTTAACTAATGGTTTTTAAAGAAGGGCTCGAAGTCTTCTCGGCGCCCTTCTTTCCTTATGCTGTTTATGGATAGTTCTTTGGAGGGAATTTCTCGTCTGCCCTGTCCGAATTAGCCTCTCATTCAGACTATCCCAGGCAATTCCCCGCTTCACCTTTCCAAAAAAACCTCGCATTGATCTTAAAAATACCATTCAAATCCCCGGTTGAATTCGCACCTTAATATAACAACAAAAAAACACACGATTTCTTTGTGAAATGCCGTGTGTTTCCTTCTTGCGATTTTAGTGTATACACTCATGAAGTAAAATCTTTATGGTTAAATGGATGGTTTTTTATTATTCGGTTTACCCTTAGCAGAACCGGATTGTAGTTCACGCTTCTGTCTTTCCTGTTCGGACTGTGAATTCAATTTATGAAGTATTAATAATTGGTACGCATTGCAAGCCATTAAAGCAAACATCATAAGATAAAGCCAGCTTTTTTCATTCACACGAAGAACAGGTACCCATTCCACTAATGTCACAACAATCATAACAAAGAGGGCCGGGATAAAAGCTGATTGATTGGTTTGCCTAATTTTAAACCAAGCAACAATCAGGCCTATAAGCAAAAGCACTACTGCCGGAAGAAAATATGGTAAAATAGGTTCCCCCGATTTGGCAAAATTAACATATCGTAAATAGACTAAATCAAATAATGCAAATAAAATAAGTACTGCCTGAACAGCATTCCATAATGAAACGGATTTAAAAATACCTAAACCAAAACGATGTACAGTTAAATACGCAAAAAAGCCCATTTGGCTTATAACACTAAAAAGAAACCCCATAACAATTAACCATAATGTAGTGGAGAGAATATCCATTATTCTAAAACCCGAAAAATAGGGCTGAAATTCACTCCAACGAACAATAAAACCCACAATAGCCGTCGTAAGTCCGCCTACTAATAATGTGGTCATAAACAATCTTACCCAATTGCGGCTCGTCACACTTTTTTCCTCCAAAAAATAAATTCCATACTGATTGTACCAATCCAAATATCAAAAATCTACATTTAGAAATACTTACGAATAATCTTAGCTCATTTTCTCCATCCTAAAATTAAGGATTCTTATGTGAAAGGAGCTTTTAAATGAAAATAAAAGAACTATTGCTCCTCCTCTTCATCATGTTGTTCCTAACAAGCTGTTCTTCCAAAGAATCAAGTAGTGGAGGGCAAGTGGATTACGATCAAACCAAAAAAATGGTCGTTGATATTCTCAAAACAGATGAGGGTAAGAAAGCAATTCAAGACGTCATGTCTGATGAAAAAATGAAACAGAAACTCGTCATGGATCAAAAGGTTGTTACTGATACCATTCAGCAAACCCTTACTAGCGATAAAGCAACAGACTTTTGGAAAAAAACCTTCAGTGATCCAAAATTTGCCCAAGGCGTTGCCAAAAATATGAGATCCGAAAATGAAAATTTATTGAAAGCGTTAATGAATGATCCGCAATACAGGCAAATGATGATCCAAGTTTTTAAAGAACCGGCCATTCAACAGGAATTGGCAGATGCTTTAAAAAGTAAAGACTATCGGTCCCACCTTCAACAAGTGATTACTGAGACCATCGACAGTCCATTATTTAAAGTCAAAATGCAAGATATTCTTATAAAAGCTGCCGAGGATTTAAAGGGTAAGTCCGGTGGAAAAAGTGATTCAGGCGGAACCCAATCCAGCGGACAAAATAAATCCGGAGGACAATCCAGCAGTGGAGCGTAAACGTTTTTGGCAAAAAACAAAGGCTGACCATAAAAGGTCAGCCTTTCATTTATTTATTTTTTAATCAGATTTGTAACCTTTTCAGCTATATCCAGATAAATTTTTCCTAACGGATGATCTTCTTGATAGATCGATGGTGCAAAGTCCTCTTCGTTCCAATCCGGCTGATTCAGCGGTAAACGTCCAAGAACCTCGGTACGTAATTCCTCTGCTAGTTTATCACCGCCGCCTTGGCCAAATACATATTCTTTCTCACCGGTCAGCTTGCTTTCAAAATAGGCCATATTTTCAATAATACCAAGAATCTCATGATCAGTCCGAAGTGCCATCGCACCCGCGCGTGCAGCTACGAACGCGGCAGTTGGATGCGGGGTTGTCACGATGATTTCCTTACATGCCGGAAGCATCGTATGAACGTCTAATGCAACATCTCCCGTTCCCGGAGGTAAATCTAATAGCAAATAATCAAGCTCTCCCCACTCCACTTCATTAAAGAAGCTGTTTAACATTTTTCCTAACATCGGGCCGCGCCAGATAATGGGTGCATTATCTTCGACAAAGAAGCCCATAGAAATGACCTGAACGCCAAAACGGTCAACAGGAATAATTTTTTCCCCTCTAACTACAGGTCTTTTAGTAATTCCCATCATATCAGGAACACTAAAACCATAAATATCAGCGTCAATCAAACCGACTTTTTTACCTAAACGGGCAAGGGCTACAGCTAGGTTAACTGAAACCGTTGATTTACCTACCCCGCCTTTTCCGCTCGCGATCGCGATAAAAGTTGTATCCGATGTCAGCAGGTTTTTCTCCTTTGCTTCAGGTGAAGACTGACGATGCTGCGCTAACACTTCTTCGGAAAGCTCGCTGAAACGGATTCCAACAGTCTCAGCACCCGCTTCCTTTAATAGATTGACAATCTGGGTTTGCAGCTGTAATTGTTCCGCAGTGCCTGTTTTGGCGATTGCCACTTTAACACTTGCATGGTTTTTTTCTTCTTTTATTTTAATTTCCTCAATGGCATTTAATTCAGCTAATGTTTTATGTAAAAATGGCTCTTTAAGGCTGCCAAGTACCTCCCGTACTTTCTCTTCTGTTAACATCTATAAAACACCTCACCATATGAATTCGTTCCCATTATCCAGTATACCATATCCCTTAATGGAAGCAGTTAAATGAATCACATATAAGCACATCTACACCTTGGAAACACTATTTTTTAAACATGAAAAAATAGAAGGTGTGGCAGCACCTTCTTTAATCTGGTTCTTTTAATTCTTTTTCATTCGTAAAATATCGAATTATTCCCTTATAAATGGATGCCGCCACTTTTTCTTGGTACGAATCCTTTTTCAAATTTGCCTTTTCTTTTGGATTTGATAAAAACCCCACTTCAACCAATACACCTGGTTTTTTCGCATTTTTTAAGATATAAACATGACTAAGCGGCTTTGCTCTACGCGTTGTATTCCCTAAATTTCTGCGAAGCTCGTCTTGAATAAATTTTGCCGCTTTGGCATTTTCTTCGTGTTGGGGAGCGTAGAAGGTTTGTGCCCCGCTCCATTGAGAAGAAGGGATGGCATTCAAATGAATACTTACAAAAAAATCATTATCTGTATCATTTATTAATTTTAATCGTTTTTTAAGATCTTCTACTTTTCTTCTGCTATAGCCCCGTGTATCAGGATCCGCTAAATCGATATCTGTATCACGAGTCATATTAACGAGAGCACCTTGCTGTTGAAGATAATCCCTTACTTTTAATGAAATCGATAGTGCTATGTCTTTTTCAAGCGTTTGATCGGTTCCGGCACCGCCATCGGGTCCACCATGACCGGGATCAATCAAAATGATTTTCCCCGATAAAGGGAGATTCCATGACTTCCATGAATTATTTTCCATAAAATCGTGTTGTAAAATAAGAAATAAAATAAGTAATCCCACAGAAAAACCGATGATTTTCAATCTTCGCTTTAACAACCAAATCATTCCTTCCCGCTCGTCCATGTTCATTTAACTATATGGGACAAGGACCAAAATTAGAACAGGAAGAAATGACTGTACGAAAAGCGGAAGCGCCTTGCTCAGGGACTTATGATCCCGAGCCCCTAGGCACTGATCTGGACATTTACCATAGTTAGTGCAGACGAAGCTTATGACGCCTTTGGCCTTTGTCGAACCCTTCCCTCCACCAAACATGAACATACTGTTCACATAAATAATAAAGGGATTCACTCATGGTTCCTTCTTCGCCATTTCCCCAATAAAGTAAAAAGTTATACAAAGTATCAATCAAATGGTTCTCTTCTTTATTGCAACGGGACCGAACTTCTTCTAAGTCTTCTCCGTGATAGCCAAATTTACTAAATTTGGCCCCTAACAAATAGGCCTCAAGAGCAACATCATAACATGCTTCTTCAATTCCTGTGTTCATCACAAAAATCGAAGAAATTCTCGTTGAACCAAAATAGTGCTTTACTCTTTCCTTTAACATATTGATGGATAAGTCCCGTAAAACGGAACGCTCATATTTAATTTGTTTTTCCCGACGTTTTTCTTTAAAGGTTGTAATTACATTCACTCACTTTTCACCTCTTAGGACTATTTTTCATCCCATGTTCATAAGAAATGCAAAGGACTAACCGTTTTCCATTTCCAATTTTTTATTTTCTAAGCTTTTGCCTTTTTTCAAGGATTAAAACAGTTTTCGAACATAAAAAGGCCTTCAACCAAAATAGGTTGAAAGCCTTGAAAACGCAAACGATTTATTCACCTAAATCCACATTGTGGTAAACTTGCTGGACATCTTCTAAATCTTCTAATGCATCAATCATTTTTTCAAATTTTGCTTGTGCATCCTCCGGAAGAGTTACATCATTTTGGGCAAGCATTGTTAATTCGGCTACTGTAAATTCAGTTATACCCCCATTTTTGAATGCTTCCTGAACAGCATGGAACTGGTCTGGTTCAGCATACACGATAACAGCTTCATCTTCTTCTACAATATCCCGAACGTCTACATCTGCTTCCATTAAAAGTTCAAGCACATCATCCGCTGTTTTACCTTCGACCCCGATAACAGCGGTTGCATCAAACATATAGGCCACTGAACCGCTTACTCCCATGTTACCGCCATTTTTACCAAATGCAGCACGCACATCTGATGCAGTCCGGTTCACATTATTAGTCAAGGCATCTACGATAACCATTGATCCGTTTGGTCCGAAGCCTTCATAACGAAGTTCAGTATAGCTCTCTTCAGAACCACCCTTCGCTTTATCAATTGCACGGTCAATAATATGTTTCGGTACATTATAGGTTTTTGCCCGTTCAAGTACAAACCTTAAAGCCTGATTGGATTCCGGATTTGGTTCGCCCTGTTTCGCTGCAACATAAATTTCAACACCAAATTTCGCATAAATACGACTCGTATTTGCATCTTTTGAAGCTTTTTTTTCTTTAATATTATTCCACTTACGGCCCATTATGAACACTCTCTTTCCACTTTGAATCTGAACATTTAATACATTTGAATTTGTTCCTTTATTCCAGATAATATTATACATCAAATGCATAATTTCTACAAAATGTGTCAAAAGCCTAGAAAAGCGTATACAGCCGTTTAGTGACATATGGAATGGAGCGTTTCTTATCTAGCTGCGGATCCTTGAATTTGTATTCTATATTGTATAGTAGTCACTTTCTTATTAGCTAAAACAAAAGGCTTTTAGAAGCTTCTATTTTTGTCGATATCTACTCAGAATTTGTAGATATTTCCCGGGAATTTGTTGGAATTTGAAAAATAGTGAATCCGAATAGTCGAAACTTATTTCGTAATGGGGATGTTCAGCTAATTTTTCTTTTTAACAAAAGTTTTTTGCGCTTAATTTCCAATACTAAAACTTATAACATAATAATCTTGTCAGATCTGAGAAACCGATGTTTTAAGCTGTGACCTATCATTTGTCAGTTGGACATTCATTTCACGAGCGGCTGTGAGCACATTGGCTAAAAACATTAAGATCTCATTTAATTGAATGGGATTGCGGGTTAAATTGTTGTATGTATCCGGTATCACAATCTCTGTTTCCTTGGATCCTTAATCTTTCTTTTTTGTTGATATAAGGTCTTTAGCTGTTCGTCATGGGGGCTGTCCGTATCGCGTAACGATATATGCGCTTCAATTCGGATTGAACAATAATATGGGGATTGCCATCTTTTAAAAACTCATATCCATTTCGCTCTAAGATTTGACCATACCTTCGAACAGTGGGCGTTGCATCTCCACTTATTCTTCCGCATCCATGTATGAAAGATCGTTCATTCTGCTGTAATCATGCTGCAAATCGGACTTTAATTTTTATTAAATGTGAAGGTTTTGGATTTAATTGTAAGTTATATCACCTAGCGATACGAAACACTAAAATAGGGCCTTCGTTTGCTTTTTGTAGATAGTCCGAATCATTGGACGTTTCTCCGGCCTTTTAAATAGCAGGTACCAATTCTAGTTAAGAATATGCTTCCACAACCTTTACACAGTGAAGCAAAAATAGCCTTAAACAGCAACTTATTTACGAAATATGGAGAATAGCCAGTCCCATTTTCCTTGTGGTATTTGTATCGCTTCTTCTAACCGTTTATTAAAATCATTTTGTAAAAGCCATTCTTTTCTCTGTTCGTCCCGCACAGTTTGTATTTCTTTTTGTAAGAAATCGCTTATTTGTTTTTCTTGTTGCAGCAATGTTTCGAAATGGGCTCTTTGTTGTTCATTTAATTTTTCAATTTTAGCATGAGTTTTTTGGGCTGAATTCCCAATACTAGAACTTATAACATGATGATCTTGCTGGAGCCGGGAAACAGTGGTTTTAAGCTGAGACATATCGTTTGTTAGTTGAACATTCATTTCACGTGTGGCTGCGAGTTCATTGGCTAAATAAATTAAAATTTCTTTTAATTGTTTGGGGTCTTGGGGTAAATTGTCATATGTATCGGATATCGCAATCTCATTTTCATTGTGTCCTTCTAACCTTTCTTGTTGTTGATTCACAAGCTCTTTTGCTGTATCGTCTAACGGCTTGTCCGTATCGCGTAACGCTATAAGCGCTTCGATGTCGGTTCGAACAAAGATACGCCGATCGCCATCTTTTAAAAACTCATATCCATTTCGCTCTAATATTTGTCCATACTTTCGAACAGTGGGTGTTGCAATTCCCACTTCTTCTGCCACTTCCTTGGAAGAGAAAGCTCGTTCATTCGTCTGTATATCACGTCGCATATCGGTCCTCCTTTTCTATTAAATATGAAGGTTTTTAGGTTTATTTGCAACTTATATCGCATTGCGATACAAAAATAACCGTTCCAATCAGCCCTTTTTTATGGGACTGTATTAAGGATATCGCTTGTTTTTGATCGAGGTTCAAGTAGCTATTTTTGTCTGCTGCTAATGCTTTTATTTTCTTCTCATGTTCTTTTTCACCATTAAGGAAAGTTTTTACTTCAGCAGCCAAAAACAAAGAATTCTAGACGTTTAATAAACTTAGACAAACAAACTCTCGCTTTACACAAAAAGTGACGTTTACGCCAATAAGATGTGACTTAGCTAGTGCCATGTTCTTTGATAAGAGTACCATGGATTTTACTCGAAATTATCGATATCCGCTCCGTTTATCTTATCAAAACGTAAAGATTAATTTCGTGATTAAAAAACACAGCTTATAAAGAATACTATTCATGAATAAAAGATACATTGAGTTATAATTTGTGGTTATATGTGGTCAAAAGTTAATTTCAAGCATAAAAAAGACTCCCAACCAATGAAGGTTGAGAGCCTTGAAACGCTTGAAATTAACGTTTTGAGAACTGAGGCGCACGACGGGCACCTTTAAGACCGTATTTTTTACGCTCTTTCATACGTGCATCACGAGTTAATAGACCTGCGCGCTTTAATGTTGGGCGATATTCAGGATCAGCTTGAAGTAATGCGCGAGCAATACCGTGGCGGATTGCGCCGGCTTGACCAGTGTATCCACCGCCGCTTACGTTAACAAGAACATCATAGCTGCCTACAGTTTCAGTAGCTACTAACGGTTGGTTAACAACAACACGTAAAGCTTCGAATGGGATATAATCTACGATGTCACGACCATTAACTACAATTTTACCGCTGCCTGGAACTAAGCGCACACGTGCGACAGAGCTCTTACGACGACCAGTACCAATATATTGAACTTGTGCCAAGTTAATTCCCTCCCTCTTAATTAACCGCGAAGTTCGTAAACTTCTGGTTTTTGTGCTTGGTGCGGATGTTCGCTGCCAGCATATACATGTAATTTTTTAAACATTTGACGGCCAAGAGAATTCTTTGGAAGCATGCCGCGAACAGCAAGTTCGATCATTTTCTCAGCATAGTTAGTACGCATTTCCAATGCAGTTCTTTGTTTTAAACCACCTGGGTGATTTGTGTGACGGTAGTAAATTTTGTCAGTAAGTTTTTTACCTGTTAGTTCAACTTTAGAAGCGTTAAGAATGATAACATTATCACCAGTGTCTACATGTGGTGTAAAAGTTGGTTTATTTTTACCACGTAAAATTGATGCTACTTCAGAAGCAAGACGTCCAAGAGTTTTGCCCTCCGCATCAATAACGTACCATTTACGCTCGATAGTGTTGGCATTTGCCATAAACGTTGTACGCATGAGTTTCCCTCCTAATTAAATCCATTAAAGATTATTTTTTCGCACCATCATAAGCAGTCAACGTTCGATTCTGTTCCGGGAATGAACGTTAAAAACCATTGTGCGCTCAATTTTCTAAACACATATTTTCAATCACGATGAAGACTTTCCGGGGCTTTATCGTGGGATTAAAAACACACACATATAATATAATAAATTCTCCTAGGCTGAATGTCAAGAAAATGTTACACCAGGTTAGGTTGCTTTATAAAATTTATTTGTAAAATACTTCCCAAAGATATAAACCGTGAGCCGGTGCCGTCTTTCCTGCGTAACGACGGTCTTTTTTTTCTAGAATATCACGAATCTCCATTGGCTCCCGCGCCCCTGTCCCTACCTCTAATAATGTACCAACCAGTATACGAACCATGTTATACAAAAATCCATTCCCGACAAAACGAATTAAAAATAATTCGCCTTCCATTACCAAATCAATTTTTTCAATAGTCCTAACTTTATCTTCAACTTCTGTTTTAGCAGAGCAAAAGCTGGAAAAATCATGAGTTCCAAGTAAATATTGGCTGGCATCGCGAATGGCCTCAATATTTAAAAGATAAGGATATTGATAGGCATAATGACGCTGAAACGGATCTCTTGTTGAGGAAAGATAAAGAAAGTACCGATACTCTTTTCCTGTTGCGTCAAAACGGGCATGAAAAGACGGGTCTACTTTTTCAACGGAAAGGACAACAATATCCTCAGGAAGTAAAGAATTTAAGGCTAATACCCATTTCTTCTCCGGAATCGGAAGGGGGGAATCAAAGTGAATCACCTGACCCTTGGCATGGACTCCTGCATCCGTTCTTCCCGAACCGGACACCAAAACACGCTCGTCCTTATGCATTTTTGTTAAAACTGTTTCAATATCGCTTTGGACCGTTCGCTTATTTGGTTGGACCTGATAACCGGAAAAGCCTGATCCATCATATGAAATGATGCACTTATACCTTTGCATTTTTTTACTCCATTTATGAACGTAATGAAAATAAGAATACCGTTAGAATGACTAGCAGGAGAAGCTGTAGGGAATCTGCCGTTTTCCAGTTTAATTGACGATACTTGGTTCTCCCCTCGCCGCCGCGGTATCCTCTTGCTTCCATCGCGATCGCAAGCTCCTCCGCACGTTTAAATGAACTCACAAATAATGGAATTAAGAGCGGAATAACCGCTTTGACTCGCTCTTTTATTGGTCCGCCCGCAAACTCGACCCCTCTGGCAATTTGAGCCTTCATAATTTTATCCGTTTCTTGCATAAGTGTAGGGATAAATCTCAATGAAATAGACATCATTAAAGCCATTTCATGAACCGGAAAGCGGACCTTGTTCAATGGATTTAAAAGGGTTTCAATTCCATCGGTAATTTCAATCGGTGTCGTCGTTAACGTTAACAGTGACGTCATTAAAATTAAGAAAAGGAATCTCATTGAGATAAAAATTCCTTGTCTGAGACCTTCGTGATAAATTTTCAAAGGACCAAGCTCTAATAGCAGGTTTCCTTCCTTTGTAAAAAATAATTGCAGAACAAAGGTAAAAAGAACAAGCCAGATGACCGGCTTTAAGCCCACATATAAAAATCGTAAGGGAATCCGCGACAATCCAAGCATCAAAAATGTATAAATTCCTATAAGTGCGTATGTGACCCAATTATTCGCAAGAAAAATAATACAAACAAATAAGAAAATAACAATCAATTTAGATCGCGGATCCATCCGGTGAATGAAAGAATCAGCGGGAACATATCTGCCAAAAATCATTTTTTCCATCATACCCGTTCACCTCTGCTGATTAAATCAAAAACGGCGGAAGATAACTGTTCGATTGTTAAATAGACTTTTCCAAGTTTTAAGCCTAACTTTTCCTCGAGCTTGAGCTGGAAACGAACGACTTCGGGTACATCTAAACCCATCTTGATCAGTTCAGCCGGTGATGAGAAAATCTCTTCGGGTGATCCCTTTTTGACCAGTTTCCCTTGCTGCATGATGACAATTTGGTCAGCATATCTGGCTGCATCCTCCATACTGTGTGTCACCAGGATGGTTGAAAGGCTTCTGTCCTTATGCAGCTGATAGAACATATCCATAATCTCTTTACGGCCGCGCGGATCTAATCCTGCGGTTGGTTCATCTAAAACAATCACATCCGGTTCCATGGCAAGGACCCCCGCAATGGCTACCCGGCGCATTTGCCCGCCTGACAGGTCAAACGGTGATTTTTCCAGAATTTCTTCTTGCAATCCAACCTGATTAAGCGCCTTCAGAGCCTTTTTCTTCGCTTCTGATTCAGATACGCCGAAATTCATTGGACCAAAAATAATATCTTTTTCAACCGTCTCCTCAAACAACTGATGTTCAGGAAATTGAAAAACAATTCCCACTTTACGTCGAACTTGTTTTAGGTTTTTATTTTTCTGTTTTGCCTTTATTTCTTGATCACCAATTCTTACTTTTCCTTCTGTGGGCTGCAAAAGTGCGTTTAGATGCTGCAAAACCGTCGACTTACCTGAGCCGGTATGTCCGATAATCGCCATATAGGTGCCTGACTTTATATCAATGGATACATCTTCAATGGCGAGCCGTTCGAAAGGAGTATTTGCCTGATAACGATACTCTACATGTTGCAGTGAGATGTCCATAACTCTGTCACCAACTCTTCTTCCGATAAATAACGCTTTGAAAAATTGATCCCTTTTTGGCGGAATGCTTTACTCATTTTCACCGAAAACGGGATATCAAGGCCTAATGAGATTAATTCATCATCCATTGAAAATATCTCTTCAGGAGTCCCTTCACGATAAACTTCCCCTTTGTTCATAACAATGATTCGATCTGCCTTTGCAGCTTCTTCTAAATCATGGGTAATCGAGATAACCGTCAAAAGCTTTTCATCTTTTAAATTTCTAACCGTCTCTAATACTTCTTCCCTTCCTCTTGGGTCAAGCATGGATGTCGCTTCATCTAAGATGATAATTGACGGCCTTAATGCGAGGACACCGGCAATTGCAACCCGTTGCTTCTGTCCACCGGAGAGATGGTGGGGCTCTTGATTAAGAAAACGATCCATTTTGACTTTTTTAAGCGAATCCTCTACCCTAGAGACCATCTCATCCCTTGGTATTCCGTGATTTTCTAAACCAAAAGCCACATCATCCTGAACCGTAGTACCAACAAATTGGTTATCAGGGTTTTGAAAAACCATGCCTAATTGCTTGCGAATATCCCAGATAGACTCTTCTGTTAGCTTTATATCGCAAACTGTAATCTCCCCTTGTTGCGGAAATTGCAGACCATTTAAAAGCTTGGCCATTGTGGATTTACCTGAGCCATTATGACCCACAATCGCTAGCCATTCGCCTTCAAATATTTTAAAGCTTACATTGTGAAGAGCATAACGCTCCTGTGCTTCGTATTGAAAGGAAACTCCATCAAGGGAAACAACCGGCTTTTTCATCGTACGATTCCTCCTCTCATCTCTGCTAATCTAATCTCTTACTATTTTTTACAATACAAAAAAAGCCTGCACCTCGTCCCTAGCAGAAACGTATACTATCTGCTGTAAAATCCGGGATTTCTATAAAAGAAATGGGAGGAGGTGCATGAGCTAGACGAGACGTGAAAAAGAATCATGAAAATGATTTCTTTCCAAGGAGAATAGATCATTCCTATTTTGCTCCTTAAAAGGAGTCACGCTCATCATAACACTCGTTTGGCTTGGTTGAAACATATTATTCATTTACAGAAAAAGGGCAAAGAACAAGTTTGTTTGTAAACTGTCCAGCGCCCTTGTTGTCTGTTAAAAGGTATTAAACTAACTCGATAATAACCATTGGTGCACCGTCACCGCGGCGTGGTCCAAGTTTCATAATTCGAGTGTATCCACCTTGACGCTCTTGGTAACGTGGAGCGATATCAGCGAAAAGCTTTTGAACTGCATCTGTACCGTTTTCAGCATCAGCAACTTCATTACGTACATAAGAAGCAGCTTGACGGCGGGCATGTAAATCACCGCGCTTACCTAAAGTGATCATTTTTTCTACAGTCACACGAAGTTCTTTCGCGCGAGTTTCTGTAGTTTCAATGCGCTCGTTGATAATTAAATCTGTTGTTAAATCACGCAGCATAGCTTTACGCTGTGCACTTGTGCGTCCTAACTTTCTGTATGCCATGAAGGGTTCCCTCCTTTGTTGAAGTCATTAATCGATAGTTTAGCTAACGAGAGATCATAGTTACAAATACTAGTCGTCTTTACGTAAGCCTAAACCAAGCTCCTCTAGTTTCGCCTTCACTTCTTCAAGTGATTTGCGACCTAGGTTACGTACTTTCATCATATCTTCTTCAGTTTTATTAGCTAATTCCTGAACAGTGTTGATTCCTGCACGTTTTAAGCAGTTATAAGAACGAACAGAAAGATCAAGTTCCTCAATAGTCATTTCAAGAACTTTTTCCTTTTGGTCTTCTTCTTTTTCTATCATAATTTCAGCATTTTGCGCTTCATCGGTTAAACCAACGAAAATATTCAAATGCTCGGTCAAAATTTTCGAACCAAGAGCAATCGCTTCTTTTGGCCCCGTGCTTCCATCTGTCCAAACATCAAGCGTTAGCTTATCATAATTTGTCATTTGACCAACACGTGTATTTTCTACCTGATAGGAAACACGCGAAACCGGAGTATAAATAGAGTCAATAGGAATCACACCGATTGGTTGATCCTCTCTCTTATTTTGATCTGCCGGAGTATATCCGCGACCTCGTTTAGCAGTTAAACGCATGCGAAGATGGCCGCTTGTTGCTAATGTAGCAATATGAAGGTCAGGATTTAAAATCTCCACATCACTGTCATGCGTAATATTACCAGCCTTGACAGTTCCTTCACCCTGTACATCAATCTCAAGCGTTTTCTCTTCATCAGAGTAGATTTTTAAAGCCAATTTTTTAATGTTCAAAATGATGGATGTTACATCCTCTACGACGCCTTCAATTGTTGAGAACTCATGAAGTACCCCATCGACCTGAATCGATGTAACAGCGGCACCTGGGAGTGAAGATAATAGGATACGACGTAAGGAGTTACCCAAAGTGGTACCATATCCACGCTCAAGTGGCTCTACGACGAACTTACCGTACTTGGCATCATCGTTGATCTCAACCGTTTCGATTTTTGGTTTTTCTATTTCGATCATCAAATAACCCTCCTTCAAAACGTCGAAACTTCGAATAGATTAACTATCTAACCGAAATTCCCCCATGTATACGTTCCCGTTTTGTGCACAACAACTGGAATAAATTTTCTGTATAAACTTCAAAAATCAGTATCATATCCCATTATAGACGCATGATACAAATTCTATACAGAAAAATTAAACACGACGACGTTTTGGTGGACGGCATCCATTATGAGGAACAGGTGTAACGTCTTTAATTGCTGTAACTTCAAGGCCAGCAGCTTGAAGAGCACGAATTGCAGCCTCACGTCCTGCGCCAGGTCCTTTAACCGTTACTTCTAAAGTTTTCATACCATGTTCGATTGATGTTTTTGCAGCAGTTTCAGCAGCCATTTGTGCAGCGAATGGAGTAGATTTACGAGAACCTCTAAATCCAAGCGCACCTGCACTTGACCATGAAATTGCATTCCCATGAACATCAGTGATTGTTACGATAGTGTTGTTAAATGTTGAACGGATATGTGCAATACCTGATTCAATATTCTTTTTAACACGACGTTTACGTGTATTAGTTTTACGTGCCATTTAAATAACCTCCTTTGCCGATTACTTCTTCTTGTTCGCAACAGTCTTACGAGGACCTTTGCGTGTACGAGCGTTGTTTTTCGTATTTTGTCCACGAACCGGTAAACCACGACGATGACGTAACCCGCGGTAGCAGCCGATTTCCATTAAACGCTTAATGTTAAGAGAAATTTCACGGCGAAGGTCACCTTCAACTTTTAACTTGTCGATGATGTCACGGATTTTGTTCAATTCGTCTTCAGTTAAATCACGCACTCTTGTATTTTCAGAAACTCCCGCTTCTGCCAAAACTTTTTGTGCAGTATTTTTACCAATACCATAAATGTAAGTTAAAGAGATAACTACACGTTTTTCACGTGGAATATCTACACCAGCAATACGTGCCATAATGAGCGCACCTCCTTCAAAAATTAACCTTGTTTTTGTTTATGTTTAGGGTTTTCACAGATAACCATAACTTTTCCGCGTCTACGGATAACTTTGCACTTTTCGCAGATCGGTTTAACAGATGGTCTTACTTTCATTATCCTAACCTCCTTAGTAGTACGGAGTGCAAGCAGATTATTTAAAGCGGTAGGTAATTCTTCCGCGTGTTAAGTCATATGGAGATAGCTCAACAGTCACTTTGTCACCCGGAAGGATACGAATGAAATGCATTCGAATTTTACCAGAAACATGAGCTAGCACAGTATGACCATTTTCTAATTCTACCTTAAACATTGCATTTGGCAAAGTTTCAATTACTTTACCTTCAATTTCAATTACATCATCTTTGGCCATGGGTCTCGTCTCCCTTCTCTTTTTCAGATATGCGTTCATTTAAAAACTTTGTAAGTGCAAAGCGAAGCTTTCCGTTCGTCACACGCCCTATTTCCTTCATGCTGTTCTGAACCTCAGAAGATATTTGATCAATGAATTGTAAATGACGCGGGTTCTTTTTCTTTGGACGGTCAAAGGTAATCTTATCTCCATCCGCAAGATAAACGAACTTTTCATCCAACCTTACAATTATAGCATATTGACCTGCATCCCGTCCGCTAGTAACTATTACAAATTGCCCTATTTGCGGAATAAATCCGGTATTGAACATTGAAATCACCTGGACTTACGCTTTGGTTAAAATTTCAAATCCTGTTTCAGTAATCGCAATTGTATGCTCAAAATGAGCACACATTTTTCCGTCTACTGTAACAACTGTCCAATTATCAGCCAATGTTTTCACATAGCGGCTGCCGGCATTTACCATTGGTTCAATTGCCAGTACCATTCCAGGCAATAGTTTCGGACCTTTGTTTGGCGGACCATAATGAGGAATATCAGGTTCTTCATGTAAGTCTTGCCCAACTCCATGTCCTACATACTCGCGCACAACAGAAAAGCCATTTGCTTCCACATACGTTTGAATCGCATGGGAAATGTTCGAGAGTCGCTCACCTGGTTTTGCTTCGTTTAGTCCTTGATAAAGAGATTCCTCTGTTACGTCTAAAAGACGCTGAGTATCCTTATCAATTTTTCCTACAGCATATGTCCATGCAGAATCCCCATGGTAGCCGCAGTATTTCGCACCGATATCGATGCTAATAATATCGCCCTCGTTTAGAACATGATCATCAGGAATCCCGTGAACAAGTTGGTTGTTCACGCTAGTACAGATGCTGCCGCGAAATCCATTATACCCTTTAAATGAAGGAAAAGCATCGTGAGCAAGAATAAATTCTTCAGCAATACAATCCAATTCTTTCGTTGTAATACCGGGAGTAAGATGTTTCTTCAACTCCTGGTGGGTTAAGGCGACGATTCGCCCGGCTTCGCGCATGATCTCAATTTCCCTAGGGGTTTTGCAAATGATCATTAATGTAAGCCCCCAAGTAATTGCTCGATATCAGCTAGTACTTTACGAATGTCCTGCTGACCGTTAATCGGACGCAAATACCCTTTTGATTCATAGAAATCCAATAATGGCTGAGATTGTTTGATGTTAACATCCAAGCGGTTTTGAACAGTCTCTTCATTATCATCTGCCCTTTGATAAAGCTCACCGCCACAGCGGTCACAAGTCCCCTCTTGATGAGGCGGGTTGAAAACAAGATGATAAGTAGCACCACAATCTTTACAAATTCGTCGTCCTGTTAAGCGCTCCATTAAAATGCCCTTGTCAACTTGGATATTGATCACATAATCAATTTCCCTATTTAAATCAACAAGGAGATTTTCCAAAGCTTCTGCTTGAGGTACCGTCCTAGGAAAGCCGTCCAGTAAGAATCCTTTTTGACAGTCTTCTTTACTTAACCGTTCACGTACAATGCCGATTGTTACTTCATCAGGAACAAGTTCGCCTTTATCCATGAATGATTTAGCTTGTAAGCCTAGTTCCGTTCCTTCTTTCATCGCTGCACGGAACATATCTCCGGTAGAGATATGAGGGATGCCGTATTTTTCGACGATTTTTTCGGCCTGTGTACCTTTACCGGCACCGGGAAGCCCCATTAATACTAAATTCACACGTGTTCCCCCCTCGTGCTAATTAATGGGTTTTAGGGAACAATGATTCCCCAAACCCTTTACTTAATAAAACCTTTATAATGACGTTTAACCAATTGTGCTTCAAGCTGCTTCATCGTATCAAGGGCTACACCCACAACGATCAGCAAGCTCGTTCCGCCGATTTGAGCTGTTTGCGGAAGGTTAGCAATCTGAATAAAGATTACTGGTAATACAGCAATAACAGCTAAGAAAATGGCGCCAATAAATGTTAAACGATATAAAACTCGCGTTAAGTATTCTTGCGTACTTTTACCCGGACGAATTCCGGGAATATAGCCGCTTTGTTTTTGTAAGTTTTCCGCTGCCTGTTCAGGGTTAACTTGAATAAAAGCATAAAAATACGTGAACGCAATTATTAGTGCTGCATAAAGAATCATCCCAATTGGATGAGAATAATCAAAAACTTTTGTAATCCAGAGCGTAACACTATTTGTTGGAAAAAATGATGCAACTGTTCTTGGAGTAACAATAAAGGAAACTGCAAAGATTACAGGAATTACACCGGCAGCATTTACCTTGAGCGGCATATGTGTAGATTGTCCTCCAACAGGATTACGTCCTGCAACTACTCGTTTTGCATATTGAATTGGAATTTTACGGTTAGCTTGTTGGATGAAAATGACCCCAACAACTACTGCGATAACGGCAAGAGCAATTAAAACGACAGTAACAATACGAATGAATAACTGTTCTCCTGCGTTTTGAAATTGCTGTACGTAAATCTGATTGACTGTCGTAGGAATACCGGCAACGATCCCTGCAAAGATGATAATAGAAATTCCATTTCCTACACCTTTTTCAGTAATTTGCTCACCTAACCACATCAAAAAAGAAGTACCGGCCGTTAACACAACCGCAATCAAAAGATACGTACCGACTCCGGGATTTTCAATCAATTGGCCGCTTGTTAGGTTATTAAAGCCATAGGCCATACCTATTGCCTGGATAAATCCAAGAACAACAGTAAAGTAACGGGTAAACTGGGCTATTTTACGTCGCCCGGCCTCCCCTTGCTTAGACCATTCCGTGAATTTCGGTACGACATCCATTTGCAAAAGCTGAATGATAATGGATGCTGTAATGTACGGCATAATACCCATTGCAAAGATGGAGAATTTTTTTAACGCTCCACCGCCAAAAGTATTTAAAATACCGAAAACACTTAATTTATCTTGAGCACCCAAAACCTCAGCATTAACGTTTGGTACGGGAATAAATGTACCAAGTCGAAATACGACTAACATTAAAAGGGTGAATATGATCTTACGTCTTATATCACCCACGCGCATAAAATTGGAGATTGTCTGGAACATTAGATCACCTCAGTAGTTCCACCAGCAGCTTCGATAGCTTCCTTAGCAGCAGAGGAGAATTTGTTAGCTTTAACAGTCAACTTTTTCTCTACGTTCCCTTTTGCAAGAATTTTGATTCCTGCTTTTTCGTTACTTACAACGCCTGTTTCGATAAGAAGTTCTGGAGTAACTTCTGTACCGTCTTCAAAGCGATTTAAAGTATCAAGGTTAACAACCGCATATTCTTTACGGCTGACATTCGTAAATCCACGTTTTGGCAAACGACGGAATAATGGTGTTTGACCACCTTCAAATCCAAGGCGTACGCCTCCACCTGAACGAGCGTTTTGTCCTTTATGACCTTTACCGGCTGTTTTACCTTGACCGGATCCGATACCGCGACCTAAACGTTTACGTTCTTTACGAGAACCTTCCGCAGGCTTTAATTCATGAAGTTTCATATTGGCACCTCCTTATGAAAGAAAAGAATCAATTATTGTTCTTTAACTGTTACAAGGTGAGCAACTTTGTTAATCATACCGCGAATAGCAGCGTTATCTTGATGCTCAACTGTTTGATTTAATTTACGTAATCCTAGAGCAGTAACTGTCGCGCGTTGGTCCTCAGGGCGACCAATTACGCTGCGGTTGAGGGTAATTAAAAGTTTATTCGCCATTTGATTTCCCTCCTTATCCTAACAGTTCTTCTACTGATTTACCACGTAATTTCGCTACGTCTTCAGCACGTTTTAATTGTTTTAAACCATCAATTGTTGCACGAACCATGTTAATCGGAGTGTTAGTTCCTAATGACTTAGAAAGGATATCAGCTACCCCGGCTAATTCAAGAACCGCACGAACCGGTCCACCAGCGATAACTCCTGTACCTTCAGAAGCAGGTTTTAGAAGAATTTCACCGGCACCAAAACGTCCAATTACTTGGTGAGGAACAGTAGTTCCAACCATTGGCACTTCGACTAAGTTTTTCTTTGCATCTTCGATAGCTTTACGAATCGCATCTGGTACTTCTTGTGCTTTACCAGTACCGAAACCGACATGACCGTTTTTATCTCCAACTACTACAAGAGCAGAGAAACGGAAACGACGTCCACCTTTAACAACTTTCGCAACACGGTTAACCGTAACTACGCGTTCTTCTAGTTCAAGTTTGTTTGGATCAATACGACGCATCTTTTTGTGTCCCTCCTTTGCCTATTAAAATTGTAAGCCGTTTTCACGGGCAGCATCAGCTAGTGCTTGAATACGTCCATGATAAAGGTATCCTCCACGATCAAAGACAACAGATGAGATACCTTTTTCTACCGCACGTTTAGCAACTAATTCTCCGACCTTTTGTGCAGCTTCAACGTTACTTGTAGATTCAAGAGTTAATTCTTTATCTAAAGTGGATGCACTTGCTAAAGTAACACCACTCATGTCATCGATAACCTGTGCATAAACATGTTTGTTAGAACGAAACACATTTAGACGTGGACGAGCTGAAGTTCCGCTAAGTTTCGCACGAACACGTGCATGTCTCTTCTTGCGAGTAGCGTTTTTATCAAGCTTCGTAATCATTTACGTCACTCCTTTCGTTTACCTATGCGGCATTACTTACCGGTTTTACCTTCTTTACGTCGAACAAATTCGCCTTCGTAACGAATCCCTTTGCCTTTATAAGGCTCTGGAGGACGAACTCCGCGAATATTGGCAGCTAATGCACCAACACGTTCTTTATCAGTACCTTTAATAACAATTTTTGTATTAGCAGGTACTTCAATTTCAAGTCCGGCTTCCGGTTCAATTTCAACCGGATGAGAGTAACCAACGTTTAATACAAGTTTGTTCCCTTGCTTTTGAGCACGGTAACCAACCCCGATTAATTCTAAGCCTCTTGTAAAGCCAGTTGAAACACCCTCAACCATGTTCGCGATTACCGCACGAGTTGTTCCGTGCAATGCGCGGTGTTCTTTAACGTCAGATGGACGAGTAATTGTAACTAAATTTTCTTCTACGTTAATTGTAATATCAGGACTAAAAGTACGAGAAAGTTCGCCTTTAGGTCCTCTTACAGTAACAGCATTTTTATTAACAGTAACCGTAACTCCAGCTGGAATTTCGATAGGTTTTTTTCCTACGCGTGACATTTAGTGCACCTCCATTCATTCAGAAACTCTATTACCAAACGTAAGCTAATACTTCTCCGCCGACTTGTTTTGAACGAGCTTCTTTGTCTGTAATAACACCTTGTGATGTTGATACTAATGCGATACCAAGACCGTTAAGAACGCGTGGTACCTCATTTGATTTTGCGTAAACTCGAAGTCCAGGCTTGCTTATGCGCTTAAGACCAGTAATAACACGTTCGTTATTTGCACCGTATTTTAAGAAGATACGGATGATACCTTGTTTATTGTCTTCGATAAATTCGACGTCACGTACGAAACCTTCGCGCTTTAAAATTTCAGCAATTTCTTTTTTCATATTAGAAGCAGGCACTTCTAATTTTTCGTGACGCACCATATTCGCATTACGAATGCGAGTAAGCATATCAGCAATTGGATCTGTCATGACCATTATTTTTACCTCCTTCCCAGACTTGGGTTTTACCAGCTAGCTTTTTTAACACCAGGAATTTGTCCTTTGTATGCTAATTCACGGAAACAAATACGGCAAAGCTTAAATTTACGGTATACAGAGTGTGGACGGCCGCAACGTTCACAGCGTGTGTACTCTTGTACTGCATATTTAGGCGTGCGTTTTTGTTTCGCAATCATTGACTTTTTAGCCACGTTTTCGCCTCCCTTATTTAGCGATTACTTTTGGAATGGCATTCCAAATTGAGTTAAAAGTTCACGTGCTTCTTCATCAGTGTTAGCAGTAGTTACGATAACGATATCCATACCACGAACTTTGCTTACTTTATCGTAATCAATTTCAGGGAAGATTAATTGTTCTTTAATACCTAAAGTGTAGTTACCGCGACCATCGAATGCTTTTTTAGAAACACCACGGAAGTCACGTACACGAGGTAAAGAAACAGAAACTAATTTATCCAAGAATTCGTACATGCGTTCACCACGAAGAGTAACCTTCGCACCGATTGGCATACCTTCACGTAAACGGAAGCCGGCGATTGATTTCTTTGCACGAGTTACAACTGGCTTTTGACCAGTGATCGTTGAAAGTTCTTCAACAGCGTTATCGAGTGCTTTTGCATTGGCAACTGCATCACCAACACCCATGTTCAATACGATTTTTTCAAGCTTTGGAACTTGCATTATTGATTTATAGCCAAACTTGCTCATAAGAGCAGGAGTCACTTCTTTAACAAATTTTTCTTTTAGGCGGTTCACTTATTGTACCTCCCTTCTTAATTTAAACTATTTATCTAAAACTTCACCGGATTTTGCTGTGCGTACTTTTTTGCCATCAACCGTTGTGTAACCTACACGAGTTGGGTTACCGGACTTAGGATCGATAGGCATAACGTTTGATACATGAATTGGAGCCTCAAAGCTCAGGATTCCGCCTTGCGGATTCGCTTGAGAAGGTTTTGAATGTTTTTTCACGATATTTACACCTTCAACAAGTACTCGGCTTTCTTTAGGATAGGCAGCTAGGATTACACCTGTTTTACCTTTATCCTTACCAGAGATGACTCTTACTTTGTCACCTTTTTTCACATGCATCATTAAGCACCTCCTTAAAGGCATTTGAATTTAAATTATAGTACTTCTGGAGCTAAAGAAACGATTTTCATAAAGTTGTTGTCGCGAAGTTCGCGGGCAACCGGTCCGAAGATACGAGTTCCGCGTGGGCTCTTATCATCTTTGATAATCACACATGCATTTTCGTCAAATTTAATATAAGAACCGTCAGGGCGTCGAGCACCGCTTTTTGTACGAACAATAACAGCTTTAACGACGTCACCTTTTTTAACAACGCCACCAGGTGTTGCTTGTTTTACTGTACAAACGATAACATCGCCGATCCCAGCAGTTTTACGGCCGGAACCACCAAGAACCTTGATAGTTAGTACCTCACGTGCACCGGAATTGTCAGCAACTTTTAAACGTGTTTCTTGTTGAATCATGCGTGTAACCTCCCTTCGGAATGAAACTTATCCGAACAATTAAATAATAACTGCTTTTTCTACAACTTCTACTAAACGGAAGCGTTTTGTAGCTGAAAGTGGGCGAGTTTCCATGATACGCACGATGTCGCCAACTTTTGCTTGGTTTTGCTCATCATGAGCTTTAAACTTTTTAGAGTACTTAACGCGTTTACCGTAAAGAGGATGCTTTTTATATGTTTCAACAAGAACAGTAACGGTTTTATCCATTTTGTCAGAAACAACGCGTCCAGTGTAAACTTTGCGTTGGTTACGTTCACTCATTATGTGAACCTCCTCTCATTTACTTGTTAACGCTGATTTCTCTCTCGCGAATCACAGTTTTCATGCGAGCAATCGCTTTACGTACTTCACGTATGCGAGCTGTGTTTTCAAGTTGTCCAGTCGCCAATTGAAAGCGCAGGTTGAAAAGCTCTTCTTTTAAAGATTTTACTTTTTGTTCAATTTCAGCAGTGGTAAGGTCACGAAGTTCATTAGCTTTCATTTGATTCACCACCAATTTCTTCTCGTTTTACAAACTTACATTTTACAGGAAGTTTGTGCATTGCAAGACGAAGTGCTTCACGTGCGATTTCTTCCGAAACGCCTGCGATTTCAAACATGATTTTCCCTGGTTTAACAACAGCAACCCAGCCTTCTGGTGCCCCTTTACCGGAACCCATCCGTACCTCTAGAGGTTTAGCAGTGTAAGGCTTATGTGGGAAAATTTTAATCCACACTTTACCACCACGTTTCATGTAACGTGTCATGGCAATACGTGCAGCTTCAATTTGGCGGTTCGTGATCCAAGAAGCTTCTGTAGCTTGTAGACCGTATTCACCGAATGTTACTTCAGTACCGCCTTTTGCGTTTCCACGCATTTTCCCGCGGTGCTGACGGCGATATTTTACGCGTTTTGGCAATAACATGATTATTTGCCTCCTTCCGCATTTTTCTTCTTAGTAGGAAGGACTTCTCCCTTATAGATCCATACTTTTACGCCTAGCTTACCATAAGTAGTATCAGCTTCAGCAGTAGCATAGTCGATATCAGCGCGAAGTGTATGAAGTGGAACTGTTCCTTCGCTATAATGTTCAGAACGAGCGATATCAGCGCCACCAAGACGACCGGATACCATTGTTTTAATACCTTTCGCACCAGCACGCATAGCACGTTGGATTGCTTGCTTTTGTGCACGACGGAAAGATACACGGTTTTCTAATTGACGAGCAATATTTTCAGCAACTAATTTAGCATCGATGTCCGCTTTCTTGATTTCAAGAATGTTAATGTGAACGCGTTTGCCAGTTAGTTGATTTAATGCTTTACGAAGTGCTTCAACTTCAGTACCGCCTTTACCGATAACCATACCAGGCTTAGCTGTATGAACTGTTACGTTCACACGGTTTGCAGCACGTTCAATTTCAACTTTAGAAACTGAAGCATCTTTTAAACGTTTCGTGATGTACTCACGAACTTTAAGGTCTTCGTGTAAAAGATCAGCAAAGTCTTTACCTGCGTACCATTTAGATTCCCAATCACGGATGATTCCGATACGCAAACCGACTGGATTTACTTTTTGACCCACTGATTATCCCTCCTTCTTTTCTGATAGAACGATTGTGATGTGGCTAGTGCGTTTGTTAATTTGGCTTGCACGGCCCATTGCGCGAGGACGGAAACGTTTTAAGGTTGGTCCTTCATCTACAAAAGCTTGCTCAACTACCAAGCTATTTACGTCCATTTCATAATTGTGCTCGGCATTTGCCATAGCAGATTTTAATACTTTTTCTACGATTGGAGAAGCAGCCTTAGGAGTGAGATTCAAAATCGCCACCGCTTCACCAACTTGCTTTCCTCGAATTAAATCTACGACTAAACGTGCTTTACGAGGAGCAATACGAACTGTTCTTGCAACAGCTTTAGCTTGCATTTGGATGCCCTCCTCTCTTAACGTCTTGTTTTCTTATCATCGTTACCATGACCTTTGTATGCACGAGTTGGAGCAAATTCTCCAAGCTTGTGACCAACCATGTCTTCAGTAACATATACAGGCACATGTTTGCGACCATCATAAACAGCGATTGTGTGGCCGATAAATTGTGGGAAGATCGTAGAACGGCGAGACCAAGTTTTAACAACTTGTTTACTTTCAGTTTCATTTAACTTTTCAATCTTAACCATTAAATGATCATCAACAAATGGTCCTTTTTTTAAGCTGCGACCCATGAAGGAACCTCCCTTCGTGATTGGTCTACGGTTCGTTCCTTGAACCGTAGTTCAACCCCGTTATTTTTTACGACGACGTACGATAAATTTATCTGATTTATTCTTTTTCTTACGAGTTTTGAATCCAAGAGTTGGTTTACCCCATGGAGACATTGGTGACTTACGTCCGATTGGTGAACGTCCTTCCCCACCACCGTGTGGATGGTCGTTAGGGTTCATTACGGAACCACGAACTGTTGGGCGTTTGCCTAACCAGCGTGAACGTCCGGCTTTACCAATGTTAATTAATTCGTGTTGTTCGTTACCTACTTGGCCGATAGATGCGCGGCATTCAGAAAGAATCATGCGCACTTCACCTGAAGTTAAACGTACAAGTACGTATTTTCCTTCTTTACCAAGTACTTGTGCAGATGTACCCGCAGAACGAACCAACTGTCCGCCTTTACCAGGTTTTAATTCAATGTTGTGTACTACAGTACCAACTGGAATGTTAGCTAATGGAAGAGCGTTACCCACTTTAATATCAGCCTCAGGGCCTGACATTACTTCCATACCCACTACTAGGTTTTTAGGTGCTAAGATATAACGCTTTTCTCCGTCAACATAATTGATTAATGCAATATTTGCAGAACGGTTTGGATCATACTCAATTGTGGCAACGCGTCCAGGAATGCCATCTTTTGTACGTTTAAAATCAATTATACGATACTGACGCTTATGGCCGCCACCTTGATGACGAACAGTTAACTTACCTTGGTTATTACGGCCGCCTTTTCTCGTTAATGGAGCTAATAGAGATTTTTCTGGTGTGCTAGTTGTAATTTCAGCGAAATCAGAACTAGTCATTCCGCGACGACCATTGGAGGTAGGTTTGTACTTTTTAATCGCCATTTTGTTTCCCTCCTCTTCTTGTTAATTTCTTATGATTCAAAGAATTCGATTTCTTTGCTGTCAGCTGTTAATTTTACAATAGCTTTACGACGTTTATTAGTGTAACCACCGAATTTACCCATGCGCTTGAATTTACCTTTATAGTTCATGATGTTAACTTTCTCGACTTCTACGCCAAAGATTTCTACAACAGCATCTTTAACTTGAGTCTTGTTAGCTTTAACATCAACTTCGAACGTATATTTCTTTTCAGCCATTTGGTCAGTAGAACGTTCAGTGATAACGGGGCGCTTAATGATATCGCGTGCATCCATTATGCAAGCACCTCCTCTACTTTTTCAACCGCTGCTTTAGTCATGATCAACTTATCATGATTAACAACGTCTAATACGTTGATTCCATCAGCTGTTACTACTGTTACACCAGGAATGTTACGTGCAGATAATGCTACGTTTTCATCAAGGTCAGCAGTAACGATAAGTGCTTTCTTCTCAACAGAAAGGCCACCTAGTACTGATTTAAATTCTTTAGTTTTTGGTGCGTCGAAAGTTAAGCTTTCAAGTACCAAGATGTTTTCGTCTAACACTTTAGATGAAAGTGCAGATTTAATCGCTAAACGACGTACTTTTTTCGGTAATTTATAGCTATAGCTGCGTGGTGTTGGACCGAATACAGTACCGCCTCCGCGCCATTGTGGAGATCGGATAGATCCTTGACGAGCACGGCCGGTTCCTTTTTGGCGCCATGGTTTACGTCCACCGCCTGCTACTTCAGAACGAATTTTTGTTTTATGAGTTCCTTGACGTAATGAAGCGCGTTGCATAACAATTGCTTCAAACAATACGTGTTGGTTAGGCTCAATACCAAATACTGATTCGTTAAGTTCGATTTCTCCAACTTGTGAACCGCTTTGGTTTAATAATGCTACTTTAGGCATTCCTTTGTTCCTCCTTTCTTAAATATTGACTATGCTTTAATCGCACCTTTAATTTTTAGTAATGCTTTTTTAGGTCCCGGAACGTTACCTTTGATTAAAAGTAAGTTACGCTCTGTATCAACCTTAACGATTTCAAGATTTTGAACCGTTACTTGTTCGCCGCCCATTCTACCAGGTAATGCTTTACCTTTGAATACACGGTTTGGAGCAACCGGTCCCATTGAACCTGGACGACGGTGATAACGGGAACCGTGAGCCATAGGGCCGCGTGATTGTCCGTGGCGTTTGATCGAGCCTTGGAAACCTTTACCTTTTGAGATTCCTGTAACATCTACTACATCGCCTGCAGCGAAAATATCTACTTTGACTTCCTGACCAACTTCAAGTCCTGCTAAGTCATCTCCGCGGAATTCGCGAACGAAGCGCTTAGGAGCAGTATTAGCTTTTGCAACATGGCCTTTTTCCGGTTTGTTAGCTAACTTTTCACGTTTATCTTCAAAACCCACTTGAACCGCAACATATCCGTCGCTTTCAACTGATTTCTTTTGAAGAACTACGTTTGCAGTTGCCTCAACAACAGTAACAGGGATTAAGTTGCCGTTTTCCGCAAATACTTGAGTCATTCCAATCTTTCTTCCTAAGATTCCTTTGGTCATTTAAGTCACACCTCCTGTAATTTGTTCATTTATTTTTATTAAAGTTTGATTTCGATATCAACACCAGATGGTAAATCTAAACGCATTAACGCATCAACTGTTTGCGGAGTTGGGTTAACGATGTCGATTAGACGCTTATGTGTCCGCATTTCGAATTGCTCACGAGAATCTTTGTACTTATGAACCGCACGAAGAATCGTGTAAACAGATTTTTCAGTTGGAAGCGGGATTGGACCTGAAACTGCCGCACCTGAACGTTTTGCTGTTTCAACGATTTTTTCTGCTGATTGATCTAGAATTCTGTGATCATACGCTTTTAAACGGATACGAATTTTTTGTTTTGCCATTATTTTCCCTCCTTTATCGCCTATTTTCTAAATAGACATTTCTCAGTGAAAATTTCCCACACACTCGCCATGGCAAAGCGGCCGGGTGTGTCAGCAACCTTCCACATCATCGCAGTCAAAGACCAACATTGTCTATTATACATAAAACATAAAACAAACGCAACATTAATTACGAATTTATTATGTTTCGAACACTTTTCTTATTATAACGAGGCTAACGCTCGTTTTCAAGAGAATATTCGTATGTTGTTAATTTCTTTTTATTCCGGTTTATTTGTCTATTGCCATTTTGCCGTTACTTCAGGGATTTAGGAGATTATTCGATTATCCATTATAAATAGTTGTTTTTTTCTGAAAACAACGGAGATTGAAGTTGCCAAAATTTAATTAGAAAAAGGAGCTAACTGGATTCCAGCTGCTCCTTTTTCAAAACAATATATATAGAAGAAAAATATTTTTTAAGCTTATTATGCTGTAATCTCCAGAACTCTTTCTTGGATTACGCTCTCAATATTGGGATGGTATCCCAAATAATTACATAGAATGAACTGGTGGCTTTGCCGGTGATTTTTAATTACCTTATTTATGTGGTTCATTAAAATACCGGTAAACAGTAAATAAGGAATCACAAACACCTTTGAATTCCTATCTTCTGCCATTAGCTCCAATCCTTCTTCAAGGCTTGGTGAAGTAGCGGTTAAAAAGCAGGTCTGTACATTCTTAACACCGGTTTTACTTTTTAGCATTTCAGCTATCGCCTTAAGGTCATTTTTAACATCAGGATCACTGCTGCCTCTTCCAACTAATAGAACCCTAGAGTTCCCATCGAGCTCTTCGCCTGTTTCCTCAATCCGCTCAATTAGTGTATCGATCATTTTCCTATGGACACCAATCGGCCTCCCATATTCTAATTCAATCCCCGGAAACTTTGCAGCTAATCTCGCGAGTTCGTTTGGTATATCCACCTTCGCATGTGCAGCAGTTAGTAATAAAACCGGTATCGCGATAATTTTGGTTGCTCCTTTTTGTACACAGTTAGTGAAGGCCTCTTCAATTGTTGGGGCCGCAAGCTCCAGAAAGCAATACTCGTTGATTGGAGTGTGACTGCGCTCCATGCATTTTGTTATAAATGTTATGGCCTGCTCCCTCGCCGTTTTAACCCGACTACCATGGCAAATATACAAAATTGCTTCCATTTAAAAGGCCTCTCTTGCTATAAAGGTTTCATTTATTGATTTGTTTTCAAACCAGTTAATTCTATGATGCATGTTTACCACGTCTCCAATAACAATCATGCATGGATTTTCTATGCCTTCCCTTTGTCCGGCAACATTAACCTCACGAAGTGTACTAATAACCGTTTTTTGGTTAGTCTTGGTTCCCCATTGAATTAACGCTGTAGGTGTCTCCGGATTTTTCCCATGCTGAAGCAATTGCTCTTGAATATAGGTAAGATTTGTTACACCCATGTAAATGGCAACAGTATCAATTCCTTTTGCTATTGCCTCCCATTTGATATTATCGGCCTCCCTATTCTTACGGTGACCAGTAACAATCGTAAATGAAGAACCATACTCTCTATGCGTGATTGGGATCCCGGCATATGCCGGAGCAGCAATACCTGCTGTAATGCCGGGCACTATTTCAAATTTAATACTATTATTAGCAAGGGTTTCGGCTTCTTCCCCGCCCCGACCAAAGACGAAGGGGTCTCCACCCTTTAAGCGGACCACTACTTTCCCCTTCTGCGCATGCTTAACCAGTAAATGATTAATCGTTTCTTGCTGAAGTGTATGAGAATCCGGAAGCTTACCACAGTAAATCAGTTCGGCATTTGACTTAGCATAGTTTAATAATTCATCGTTTACCAATCGATCATATAAAATAACATCAGCTTCTTTTATACATTTTAATCCTTTTACAGTTATTAAGTCCGGATCTCCCGGACCGGCGCCAACTAGATATACCTTTCCCAAATTCCATTCACCTCGCCTTTTTTCTTATTATAAAACATCTTTACCTATCTCAGTACAGGCAAACTATTTATTCTTCTATGAAATGAAGTTCCTCTTCTTTAAATAGGCAATAATTTGTTCAACACTTTCTTCTATAGAAGAGGCATTCGTTTCGATTATTAACTCAGGATTTACCGGTTCCTCATATGGAGAATCAATTCCGGTAAAATCAGGAATGATTCCCTGTCTTGCCTTTACGTATAATCCTTTTGGGTCTCTTTTTTCACATTCTTCAATTGGACATTTGATATATACTTCCACAAACTCGTCATCTTCAAGAAGATAACGGACAAGTTCCCTATCTGCTGTAAAAGGAGAGATAAATGCCGTTAAAACTACCTGTCCGCCATCTACAAACAATTTTGACACTTCACCGATTCTTCGGATATTCTCTTTCCGATCTTCCTCTGTAAAACCGAGATCCTTGTTTAAACCATGTCGGACATTATCCCCATCCAACACATAGTTTTTTATCCCTTCATCAAACAAACGTTTGGCAATTGCATTGGCAACGGTTGATTTCCCTGAACCGGAAAGACCTGTGAACCATAAGACAAAACTGTTATGTCCATTTTGTTTTCTTCTTAATTCCTTTGTCAGCGATTGTTCATGCCAAACAACATTTGAACTTTTTTGCAAAATAATCCTCTCCGCTTCCTTTATGCTTTTACTGCCGTTTTGCGCAATCCTTCAATCAGTACTTCCACTACTTCCTTTCGGCTAAAAGTGCTTGGCGGCAGTTCTCCGTTGCGGAGCAATTCCCTAACCTTTGTGCCGGATAAAATAACATGATCTTCTTTGCTGTGTGCACATGTTTTGGTGGAGGCCATGCTTTCGCACTTCTTGCAATAAAAGCTGTGTTCAAAGAATAATAGATTAATTCCCAGTTCTTCTTGGGTAAAATTACTGAAAATTAATTGGGCATCATACGTACCATAATAATTACCTACCCCGGCATGGTCGCGTCCGACAATAAAATGCGTGCAGCCATAATTCTTCCGGACCATTGCATGGAAGACAGCTTCTCTAGGACCCGCATAGCGCATCGCAGCTGGGAAGACAGCTAGGAATACACGATCTTGCGGATAATAATTTTTTAACAATACTTGATAGCTTTCCATTCGAACATCCGCAGGAATATCATCTGATTTGGTCTCACCAACGAGTGGGTTTAAAAATAAACCATCGACAGTCTCAAGCGCTGTTTTTTGAATATATTCATGAGCACGGTGAACAGGATTTCTTGTTTGGAATCCGACAACCGTTTTCCAGCCCTTTGCTTCAAATTCTTGTCTTGATTCCGCAGGATCAAAATAAAAATCTGCAAATTGGTCTCGCTTGATTCGCTTAATAAGTTTGATTTCACCGCCAACGTATACATTTCCACGATCAAGTAATTTTTTTACTCCCGGATGTGCTGTTTCGGTTGTTCGATATACATTTTCTGCTTCTACAAATTTATCCGGCTGATAAATATCCGATACAGTAATAACACCATAGGTTTCATTATTGTGCACGAGCCTTACTACATCACCAACGGAAATATGTTGTGCTTCTTCCTCAGAGACCGGAAGTGTAATAGGGATACTCCACACAGTACCATCTGCAAGGCGCATTGATTTTACGACAGACTCATAATCCCTTTTATTCATAAAGCCTTTATTAGGGCTGTAAGCACCCGTTCCTATTAGTTCCAGGTCACTTAGTGCCATTACATCTAATTGAAGTTCTTTTTCTACAGTTTTGTAATTATAAGAAGGCTCCCAAAGATTGATTAGTGATCCTCCATGTGGTTGAATTAGTGCCATGATTTTTTCCTCCATTATTTAAAAAGTTTATGAAGCTTTCGGTGGGCTAGGTGTAAAATATTTATTTTACACCTAGGTGAAAGATATCTATCTTTCACCTAAATGCCCCCTCCGCCTTCGTAATACGATCTGCTGTCTTCGCGAATTGTCTTAACAAGACTAATAATTCCTAAGGTTGCTGCACAAACGCCGAATAAAACAACTACTGTGTAAATGTCACTATCAACAAATAGTTTTACAAAACCATAGGAGATGACAAGTGAGAGGATTGGAGATACAATCCATACTTTCACAATCTTACTAATTACGGCAGTTTTAAAAATTTCCAGCCCTTTTTGTGCAGTACCAATTCCCATAATCGCCGTACTTGTTACTTGTGTAAGTGGAACCGGCAATCCAAAAATAGAAGCTAAAATGACAAGAGTTGCACCTGTTCCTGAAATCGCTCCACCTTCTAAAAGGGAGAAGCTTGTTATTTTTTTAGCATTTGTTTGTAACACACCTTTTCCAAGGAGAATGGCACCGAGAGCAATAATCAAACCGCCGATGATTATGCCGGCTTTGACTGTCAATATTCCGGCTCCGACGATTGGCCCTGCTGCATTGGCAACATTGTTCATTCCCGCTGAAAAGGACTCGAAAAAACCAACAATGATCACAAATAGTGAGAGAATGCCTTTTGTTTTCCCTGTTTCTAGCTTAGGGTATTTTTTTTGTACTCGCTGAATCAGTTTTCCAAATATAAACCCTAAAGTAAAACCAATAATCGGTATGATAAACCAAAAAGCAACGATCACCATAATATTTTTAATAAATAAGGCACGATAGGCTATTCCTACCCCCACCACAGCTCCAACGGTAATTTCGCTTGTTGAAAGAGGAATACTTAAAATATTAGCGAGAAATAAAGATAAAGCAGCAGATGAAAGAATGATCAAAACAACCTTTACGGTTAAAAACGTGTGGGGAATAAGGTTGCTCCCAATTGTTTTAACCACCTCACTGCCTCCGATTACAGCACCGGCAAAAATACCAATGCCGCAGATAAGCAAGGCTATTTTCCGACTAGGAAGTGCACCTGAGCCGTAAGGGATACTAATGGCAGCTGCGGCACCGCTAGCACCAATATTCAAGGCAAAAAACAAGGCAACTGCACATGCTGCATAAGTAAGTGTCATTGACGTCCCCTCTTATCCATGCAGTCCGCACTCAGTTTTTCCTTTACCGGACCATCTTCCCGAACGAAGATCTTCTTCATTCCAAGCGGGTGCAGTACAAGTTTTACATCCAATACTTGGATAGCCCTTATCATGCAGGATATTGTATGGAAGCTGGTTTTTGTGAGCATATCTCCAAATATCCTTCCAGGTCCAATGGATGAGTGGGCAAATTTTTACTGATTTAAATTTACTGTCCAAATTAAAAAATTCGGTGTTCTTCCTTGTTTCTGACTGTTCTCTTCTTAATCCTGAAAGCCATGCCGTCCCGCCGGATAGGACTTCATTAAGCGGAATGACCTTTCTCATTTCACAGCACTTATTAGGCTCACGCTTCCATAATTCATCCCCATATTCCAATGCCTGCTGTTCAAGTGTAAGTTCAGGCTTTTTTAATTCAATTCTAAGGTTTGGATATTTTTGTTTTACTTGTTCAATTAACTGATAAGTCTCCTCAAAATGAACCCCTGTATCAAGAAATACGATCCTTGCTTTGTCATTTACCTTTGAGATCAAATCTATTAAAACAATACCTTCAATCCCGAAACTGCATGCATATGTTATCTCATCTTCTGAGTAATGCTGATATGCCCATCTTAATACTTCGAGAGCGCCTTTTGTTTCATCACTCATTGCAAACAAAGGCGGCGAAAACGAATCAAACGTATGATAAGTCAACAATTCAGTCAAGCTAACTTCCCCCATTTCTTTAAGGCAATAAAAAAAACAGTTATAACCAAGCAGTTAAAACTGCCTCTAGTTTTCTAGTCAGCACTTTTTATTTCAACCTTACTTTTTCATTCTTTTCAATTTGAATAATCTTTCCGTCCTGTACGACAAGCGTTATCGAACCAAACTTTAAATCTGTTAATAACTCTTTAAGCCGTGCAAAAACAGGTTCCAGCAAGTCTTCTTTTCCCAAACAAGTCCCTCCCTTGTTAAACAAAAAATCTTCCCATTTCGGAAAGACTGTTTAGGTAATATTTTTACCTTATCTTTCAAAATGGTTCACATTTTGTTGGATTTAGCACCTTACTATTTGTAGGTTGCCGGACATCAAAGGGCCAATTCCCTCCGTCTCTCTGGATAAGTATTCATTTTTAATAAAAACAAAATTCTTTAAGGAGTTTAATCCCTAGTTAATATATCGGTTTAATTAAATTTAACAGCATTATGTATAAATGTCAATCTGTTATTTTAAAATTTTCTGGCTTTTTCATAAATTGTTAAAAAAGTCCTAAGAACAAAAGGCGCAAGCGCCCGGTTAGCGCACGACAGGATTGGTACGGCTCGACTGAGGTAAAGTCAGATAATTTTCCAAGTTATCCGCACCAAATTATTTTATAGTTTCCTAAACGATACAAAAAGCTCTAGGCCTTGTATTGGCGCTAGAGCTAGATATTTCTTATAGTAAATAAAATAAACCATTTTCGCTAAAAATAAAAAAGCAAGTGGATCTACACCCACCTGCTTTTAATAGTAAATAATTATTCTTGAATTGTTGTAATTGAACCTGAACCTACAGTACGTCCGCCTTCACGAATTGAGAACTTTGTTCCTTCTTCGATTGCAACTGGAGCGATTAGTTCAACTGTCATTTCGATGTGGTCGCCAGGCATAACCATTTCAGTACCTTCTGGAAGCATACAAATACCAGTGATATCAGAAGTACGGAAATAGAATTGTGGACGGTAGTTTGAGAAGAATGGAGTATGACGTCCACCTTCTTCTTTTGATAAAACGTAAACTTGTGCTTTAAACTTAGTGTGTGGAGTGATTGACTTTGGTTTAGCCAATACTTGACCACGTTCGATATCTTCACGTGCTACACCACGAAGAAGAGCACCGATATTGTCTCCTGCTTCTGCAAAGTCAAGAAGCTTACGGAACATTTCTACACCTGTTACAGTTGTAGATTTTGGTTCTTCAGTGAAACCTACGATTTCAACTACGTCACCAACTTTAACTACACCACGCTCAACACGTCCTGTAGCAACAGTTCCACGACCAGTGATAGAGAAAACATCCTCAACAGGCATCATGAATGGCTTATCAGTGTCACGAGTTGGAGTTGGGATAAACTCATCAACAGCAGTCATAAGTTCATAGATTTTTTCTTCCCAAGCAGCATCGCCTTCTAATGCTTTAAGAGCAGAACCTTTGATAACCGGAGTATCATCACCAGGGAAGTCGTATTCTGTTAATAGATCACGAATTTCCATTTCTACTAATTCAAGAAGTTCTTCGTCGTCTACCATGTCACATTTGTTCATGAATACAACAAGGTATGGTACTCCTACTTGACGAGAAAGAAGGATGTGCTCACGAGTTTGTGGCATTGGGCCATCAGTTGCAGATACTACAAGGATACCGCCGTCCATTTGCGCAGCACCAGTGATCATGTTTTTAACATAGTCAGCGTGTCCTGGGCAGTCAACGTGTGCATAGTGACGGTTATCAGTTTCATACTCAACGTGTGCAGTAGAGATTGTGATACCACGTTCTCTTTCTTCCGGTGCACCGTCGATTTGATCGTATGCACGAGCTTCTGCCTTACCAGATTTAGCAAGAACTGAAGTGATAGCAGCTGTTAAAGTAGTTTTACCGTGGTCAACGTGACCAATTGTTCCGATGTTAACGTGTGGCTTTGAACGGTCGAATTTAGCTTTACCCATTAGGAAGTCCTCCTTTAAATTATAAAAGTTAAGTATATTTATTTATGGAAGCTGTGAAGTGGTTGTCCAAATTCTCAGCTTCCATGCTTACATTAGTAGTTATACTTTATAGAAAGGTGAAAATCAATTATTCACCTTTATTTTTTTTGATGATTTCTTCAGAAACTGATTTTGGTACTTCTTCATAGTGGTCAAAATGCATGGAGAATACTCCACGACCTTGAGTACTTGAGCGAAGCGCTGTTGCATAACCAAACATTTCTGAAAGTGGAACCATTGAACGAACCACTTGTGCGTTACCGCGTGCTTCCATACCTTCAACACGACCGCGACGAGCAGTGATTTGTCCCATGATATCACCTAAATATTCTTCAGGAATTACAACTTCTACTCTCATCATAGGTTCAAGGATAACCGGACTACACTTAGATGCAGCATTTTTAAGTGCCATTGATGCTGCAATCTTAAACGCCATTTCAGAGGAGTCAACATCATGGTATGATCCATCGAACAATCTTGCTTTAATATCAACTAATGGATATCCGGCAAGAACACCGCGATCTAGAGCGTCTTCAAGACCTGCTTGAACGGCAGGGATGTATTCACGAGGAACAACACCACCGACAATACCGTTTTCGAATTCGAAACCTTTTCCTTCTTCGTTAGGAGAGAACTCGATCCAAACGTGACCGTATTGTCCACGACCACCGGATTGACGTGCAAACTTACCTTCTACTTGTGCAGAAGCACGGAAAGTTTCACGGTAAGCAACCTGCGGCGCACCTACATTAGCTTCAACCTTAAACTCACGACGCATACGGTCAACAATGATATCAAGGTGAAGTTCACCCATACCGGCAATGATAACCTGACCGGTTTCCTGGTCAGTATGCGCACGGAATGTTGGATCTTCTTCTTGAAGCTTTTGTAATGCTGTAGTCATTTTATCTTGGTCTGCTTTTGATTTTGGTTCAACTGAAAGTTGAATTACCGGTTCAGGGAATTGCATAGACTCTAGGATAACAAGGTTTTTATCATCACATAGAGTATCACCGGTTGTTGTATCCTTTAAACCTACAGCAGCTGCAATGTCACCGGCAAAAACCTTAGAGATTTCTTGGCGGCTGTTTGCATGCATTTGCAGGATACGTCCGATACGTTCACGTTTGCCTTTTGTTGAGTTTTGGACATATGATCCAGACTCTAAAGTACCGGAGTAAACGCGGAAGAACGTTAATTTACCAACATAAGGGTCAGTCATAACTTTGAATGCAAGAGCAGAGAATGGCTCTTCATCGCTTGAATGACGTTCAATAACTTCTTCTTCATCATCAATTGCATGACCTTTGATTGCAGGTACATCTAATGGAGATGGAAGATAGTCAATAACAGCATCCAACATTAACTGAACACCTTTGTTTTTGAATGCAGATCCACAGATTACCGGATAGAATTCAACGTTTACAGTACCTTTACGAATCCCTGCTTTGAGTTCTTCTTTAGTGATTTCTTCACCGCCAAGGTACTTTTCCATTAACTCTTCATCAAGTTCTGCTACTGCTTCAACTAGCTTTTCACGATATTCTTCAGCTTGTGCTCTGTATTCTTCCGGAATTTCACGAACCTCAATATCAGTTCCTAAATCGTTTCCGTAGAATACTGCGTTCATTTCCACTAGGTCAATGATAGCTTCGAATTCATCTTCAGCACCGATTGGCAACTGAATTGGATGTGCATTCGCTTGTAAGCGGTCATGAATTGTCTTAACAGAATATAAGAAATCTGCACCAATTTTGTCCATCTTATTTACGAATACAACACGTGGTACTCCGTAAGTTGTTGCTTGACGCCAAACTGTTTCTGTTTGCGGCTCAACACCTGATTGTGCATCAAGTACAGCTACCGCACCATCAAGTACACGAAGTGAACGTTCAACTTCAACTGTGAAGTCTACGTGTCCTGGTGTGTCGATGATATTTACGCGGTGGCCTTTCCATGATGCAGTTGTTGCTGCGGAAGTGATTGTGATTCCGCGTTCTTGTTCCTGCTCCATCCAGTCCATCTGAGATGCGCCTTCATGTGTTTCACCGATTTTATGAATCTTACCAGTGTAATAAAGAACACGCTCAGTGGTCGTCGTTTTACCGGCATCAATGTGTGCCATGATACCGATATTACGAGTGTTTTCTAAGGAGAACTCTCTTGCCATTGGGTCTTTCTCCTTCCTAGTATGAAAGTTTTTATATTGAAGGTTAAATTACCAACGATAGTGAGCAAACGCTTTGTTTGCTTCTGCCATTTTGTGTGTATCTTCACGCTTCTTAACAGATGCACCAGTGTTGTTAGCTGCATCCATGATTTCGTTAGCTAAACGCTCTTCCATCGTTTTTTCACCGCGAAGACGTGAGTAGTTAACTAACCAGCGAAGACCAAGAGTTGTACGGCGGTCTGGACGCACCTCAACTGGTACTTGGTAGTTTGCACCACCTACACGGCGAGCTCTAACTTCAAGTACAGGCATGATGTTTTTCATCGCTGCATCGAATACTTCCATTGGCTCTTTGCCAGTACGTTCGCGAATAGTATCAAACGCTGAATAAAGAATTTCTTGTGATTTACCTCTTTTACCGTCAACCATCATTTTGTTGATTAGACGAGTAACTAATTTAGAATTGTAAATCGGATCTGGTAACACGTCTCTTTTTGCTACAGGACCTTTACGTGGCATATTTTTTCCTCCTTTCAAAGAAGCTTCTATTTAAAGTAATTATTTTTTCGCTGCTTTTGGTCTCTTAGTACCATATTTTGAGCGGCCTTGCATACGGTTGTTAACACCGGCTGTATCAAGTGCTCCACGTACGATGTGATAACGTACCCCAGGTAAGTCTTTTACACGTCCTCCACGGATAAGAACAACACTGTGCTCTTGAAGGTTATGTCCAATACCAGGAATGTATGCAGTCACCTCAATACCATTTGTCAAACGTACACGCGCATATTTACGTAACGCTGAGTTCGGTTTCTTTGGAGTCATTGTACCAACACGAGTACATACTCCGCGTTTTTGTGGTGAAGATACATTTGTTTGTGCTTTTTTGAAGCTGTTGTAACCTTTATTTAGCGCAGGTGATTTTGACTTTTCCTCTTTAGATTGACGAGGCTTGCGCACTAATTGGTTAATAGTAGGCATGTTTTTTTCCTCCCTTCATTATTTGTAAGCCCACACATCCAGGTGGTTCATTTTTTTGCAAAAACAAAGTTTTTGCAGACTACTCTATCTACAAAAACAGTTTTTAACGGATAATTGCAACAGTTGAAGCACTGACTTCAATTCCACATGCTTTTCCTAGTTTTTTCATAGAATCCACATATAGAATCGGAACGTTTAATCCAAGAGCGTCATTTACCGCTGCAGCTGTCACTTTCGGTTCAGCATCGCTTGCAATAATTAACTCCTGAACACGACCTTCCTTGAGTGCTTTTACTGTTTGTTTAGTCCCTATGACAATTCTTTTGGCCTGTAATACTTTTTCATAAGACATTTTTCATATCCTCCAAAGTATCAGGTGAATAGGAGCACCTTTGATATAGTAACATCTACATAAATAGATGTCAACAAAACTTAAAAAATATTTTCTTTAGCTAATAGGAAATATAAACTTTCTACGTCAGTTTATATTCCCTATTTCGCATAAGTGCAACTACGCCTCTGTCTTCGCCCTAACGGGCTTGCCAATCGGCGAGTTTTCTTTAAAATGCGGTATCTGCCATAAAGCAGATACCGCATCAATATTAATCAATTGCTACTGTCTCTTCAGAAGTTGTATCTCTTAGGACTGGCTCAGCTTTACGATAACGCTGCATACCGGTTCCCGCAGGTACTAACTTACCAATGATAACATTTTCTTTCAAGCCAAGCAATTCATCACGTTTACCTTTAATTGCTGCATCAGTAAGAACTCTTGTTGTTTCTTGGAAGGATGCTGCAGATAAGAAGGAATCTGTTTCTAGTGATGCTTTGGTAATACCAAGTAATACCGGACGTCCCGTAGCAGGTAATTTTCCGCTTAATAGTGCCTTTTCATTTGCATCCGTGAATTGGTGAATATCTAAAAGTGTACCTGGAAGGACATCTGTTTCACCTGCATCACTAACGCGAACCTTACGAAGCATTTGGCGTACCATTACCTCAACGTGTTTATCGCCAATTTCAACCCCTTGCATACGGTAAACTTTCTGCACTTCACGCAGTAAGTATTCTTGAACGGCGTTGACGTCTTTGATTTTTATTAATTCTTTCGGGTCGATCGAACCTTCTGTTAATTCCTCACCACGTGCAACCTGGTCGTTAATAGCTACCTTCAATCGTGCCGTATAAGGTGCATTGTATGTGCGTGATTCAACTTCGCCTTGAACAACGATTTCATGCTGACGGTCACGGCCTTCGTTAATGCCCACAACCACACCATCGATTTCAGAAATAACAGCTTGACCTTTAGGATTACGTGCTTCAAAAATCTCTTGGATACGCGGTAAACCTTGAGTAATATCGTCACCGGCAACCCCGCCTGTATGGAAGGTACGCATTGTTAACTGTGTACCCGGCTCACCAATTGATTGAGCAGCGATAATACCAACAGCTTCGCCGACTTCAACCTCTTGACCGGTTGCTAAGTTACGGCCATAACATTTCTTACATACGCCATGGCGTGTATTACAAGTAAAGGCTGAGCGAATTTTAACTTCTTCAATTCCTGCGCCAACAATAATCTCAGCAAGATCTTCTGTAATGAGACCATTTTCAGGAACAAGCACTTCTTTTGTTTCAGGATGCTTGATGGCATTGCGTGCATAACGGCCAATTAAGCGTTCATCTAATGCTTCAATTACTTCTGTACCATCTTTCAAAGCACGGATGAGTAATCCGCGGTCTGTTCCGCAATCATCTTCACGAACAATTACATCCTGTGCCACGTCTACAAGACGACGTGTTAAGTAACCTGAGTCAGCTGTTTTAAGGGCTGTATCTGCAAGACCTTTACGGGCACCGTGAGTGGAGATAAAGTATTCTAATACCGTTAGACCTTCACGGAAACTTGATTTAATCGGTAACTCAATGATACGTCCGGCCGGGTTGGCCATCAGACCGCGCATACCTGCCAGCTGTGTAAAGTTTGATGCGTTACCACGGGCTCCGGAATCACTCATCATAAAGATTGGATTCGTTTTATTCAAGGATTTCATTAGTTTCCCTTGAATGGTATCCTTCGCTTGGCTCCAGATTGCAATAACACGATCATAACGCTCGTCTTCGGTAATTAAACCGCGGCGGAATTGTTTCAGTACGTTATCAACTTTTGACTGTGCTTCATGGAGAATTTGTTGTTTCTCTGCTAGCACCACAATATCAGCTACACCAACAGTAAGACCAGCCTTTGTTGAATGTTTAAACCCTAAGTCCTTCATGCGATCAAGCATTTTGGATGTTTCAGTAATTTTGAAACGCTTGAATACCTCAGCAATGATATTTCCAAGGATTTTCTTTTTGAATGGATCGATTAATGGCATTGATTGAATCTTTGCCAGAACATCTTCACCTTTGTTAACGAAATACTTTTCAGGTGTTTCCACCTCTAAATTATTTCTTGTTGGTTCATTGATATATGGGAATGATTTCGGAAGAATCTCATTAAAAATAAGCTTTCCTACAGTTGTAATTAGTAGCTTATTATTTTGTTCTTCCGTAAAGGTTTCATTTCCTAATGAACCGGCATGAACGGCAACACGAGTATGGAAGTGAGCATAGCCATTTTGATAGGCAAGGATCGCTTCACTCGTGTCTTTAAAAATCATCCCTTCACCGACAGCTCCTTCGCGTTCCAGGGTTAAGTAATAGTTACCTAATACCATATCCTGTGAAGGTGTAACAACCGGTTTTCCATCTTTAGGGTTTAAGATGTTTTGTGCAGCAAGCATCAAAAGACGGGCTTCTGCTTGTGCTTCAGACGAAAGCGGAACGTGAACAGCCATTTGGTCACCATCGAAGTCAGCGTTATACGCAGTACATACGAGAGGATGAAGGCGAATGGCCCGACCTTCAACAAGTGTAGGTTCAAATGCCTGAATCCCTAATCTATGCAATGTAGGGGCGCGGTTTAAAAGAACCGGATGCTCTCTAATTACGTCTTCAAGCACATCCCAAACATCAGGAGAAACTCTTTCAATTTTTCGCTTTGCAGACTTGATGTTATGTGCTAAACCTTTTTCAACAAGCTCCTTCATAACAAATGGCTTAAATAGTTCCAGAGCCATTTCTTTCGGAAGGCCGCATTGATACATTTTTAAGTTTGGACCGACTACAATAACCGAACGGCCGGAATAGTCAACACGCTTACCGAGCAGGTTTTGACGGAAGCGTCCTTGCTTCCCTTTTAACATATGAGAAAGTGATTTCAATGGACGATTACCCGGACCTGTTACAGGACGGCCGCGACGGCCATTATCAATCAATGCATCAACTGCTTCTTGCAGCATACGTTTTTCGTTCTGAACGATAATACTTGGTGCTCCAAGGTCTAACAAGCGCTTCAAACGGTTATTACGGTTAATAACACGGCGGTAAAGATCATTTAAGTCAGATGTTGCAAATCTTCCACCATCCAATTGGACCATTGGACGAAGTTCAGGAGGAATAACAGGAAGTACATCAAGAATCATCCAGGAAGGTTCATTTCCGGATCCGCGGAATGCTTCTAATACTTCAAGGCGTTTAATCGCACGTGTACGTCTCTGACCTTGGGCAGTTTTTAATTCTTCTTTTAAACCGTCTACTTCCTTGTTTAAATCAATATCTGAAAGAAGCTTTTTAATGGCTTCAGCACCCATGGCGGCTTGGAATTTATTTCCGTACTTTTCACGATATGCTCGATATTCTTTTTCAGATAAAAGTTGCTTCTTATCAAGGGCAGTATCTCCGGATTCTGTTACTACATAAGAAGCAAAATAAATCACTTCTTCTAAAGCCCGAGGGGACATATCTAAAACAAGACCCATTCGGCTAGGAATCCCTTTGAAATACCATATATGAGATACAGGTGCAGCAAGCTCTATATGCCCCATCCGCTCGCGGCGAACTTTTGCCCGAGTTACTTCAACACCGCATCGGTCACACACAACACCTTTATATCTAACACGCTTATATTTTCCGCAATGACATTCCCAGTCTTTTGTCGGACCGAAAATCCTTTCACAGAATAAGCCATCCTTTTCAGGCTTTAAAGTACGATAGTTAATGGTTTCTGGCTTTTTCACTTCTCCGAATGACCATGAGCGGATTTTATCCGGTGAAGCAAGACCAATCTTCATAAACTCAAAATTATTAACATCCAGCAAGGGGCCTACCTCCCTTTTGATCTCCAGGTTTTACCCTTATTGTTACAGAAAAAGCGGAAGCGCACTCGGAACAAGCAAAGCTTGTTCCTCCCGAAGCCTATTCACTATAAGCTTCTCTTTGTCGTGTGCGCTGCAGCTAGGAATTACTCTTTGGAACCGACTTTTTCTGATTCAAGGTTTTGCGCTTCAGAAACAATGTTTAACGTATCGACTTGCTGTAAGTCTTCATCATCTTCCGTATCACGCATTTCAATTTCTTCTTCATCACCAGATAGTATTTTAACATCTAAACCAAGGCTCTGAAGTTCTTTTATTAATACTTTGAATGATTCAGGAACACCTGGCTCCGGAACGTTTTCGCCTTTTACAATTGCTTCATATGTTTTCACACGACCAACTACATCGTCTGATTTCACTGTAAGGATTTCTTGAAGTGTGTATGCTGCTCCGTATGCTTCAAGTGCCCAAACCTCCATCTCACCAAAACGCTGACCGCCAAATTGTGCTTTACCACCAAGTGGCTGCTGCGTAACAAGCGAGTAAGGCCCTGTCGAACGGGCATGCAATTTATCATCAACCATGTGTGCCAGCTTAATCATATACATGACACCGACAGAAACACGGTTATCAAACGGTTCACCTGAACGGCCATCATAGAGTACGGTTTTAGCATCACGTGCCATACCGGCTTCTTCAATGGTTCCCCAAACATCTTCCTCACGAGCTCCGTCAAATACAGGAGAAGCTACGTGAATTCCAAGATAACGGGCTGCCATTCCAAGATGAAGTTCAAGTACCTGACCGATGTTCATACGCGATGGTACACCTAATGGATTTAACATAATATCTACCGGTGTGCCGTCAGGTAAGTAAGGCATATCTTCTTCAGGTAAAATCCTTGAGATAACCCCTTTGTTACCATGTCGTCCCGCCATTTTATCGCCTTCATGAATTTTACGTTTCTGAACAATATAAACGCGGACAAGCTGGTTCACACCCGGTGGGAGCTCATCGCCATCTTCGCGGTTAAAGACTTTAACGTCGTGAACAATTCCTCCGCCGCCATGCGGAACACGAAGAGATGTATCACGGACTTCACGGGCTTTTTCACCAAAAATAGCATGCAGGAGTCTCTCTTCAGCTGTAAGTTCTGTTACCCCTTTTGGAGTTACTTTACCAACAAGGAGATCTCCATCTTTTACTTCCGCACCTGTACGGATAATACCGCGCTCATCTAAATTGCGAAGGGCATCTTCCCCTACGTTTGGAATGTCGCGGGTAATTTCTTCAGGTCCTAATTTAGTATCACGGGATTCAGATTCGTATTCTTCAATATGAATCGATGTATAAACGTCGTCTTTTACCAAACGTTCACTCATGATAATAGCATCTTCATAGTTATAGCCATCCCATGTCATAAAGGCCACGAGAACGTTACGTCCAAGAGCTAATTCACCTAACTCCATTGAAGGACCGTCTGCAAGAATTTCGCCTTTCTTCACACGGTCGCCTACTGCTACGATTGGACGTTGGTTATAACAGGTACCTTGGTTTGAACGGATAAATTTTAAGAGTCGATATTTTTTAAGATCGCCTTTTACTTCTTGGCCATCTACTTCTTTAATTTGGCGAACCCAAACTTCACGAGCCTCTACATGTTCCACAATACCATCATGCTTACAAATAACCGCTGCACCTGAGTCTTTTCCTGATACATATTCCATACCGGTACCAACTCGAGGAGCTTCAGGCTGCATAAGCGGAACGGCTTGACGCTGCATGTTCGCACCCATCAAGGCACGGTTAGAGTCATCATTTTCAAGGAACGGAATACATGCTGTTGCTGCAGAAACAACCTGTTTAGGTGATACATCCATATAATCGATGCGTTCACGTTTAACGACTGTATTTTCACCGCGGAAACGTGCTACTACATCTTCATCAAGGAATGAACCATCATCCCCAAGACGAGAATTTGCTTGTGCCACTACATAGAGATCTTCTTCATCTGCGGTTAAATAATCGATTCGTCCCGTAACCTTACCGGTATCAGGGTCAATACGACGGTATGGCGTTTCAATGAAACCGAAGCGATTTACTTTCGCATATGATGATAAAGAGTTAATTAGTCCGATGTTCGGACCCTCAGGCGTTTCAATCGGACACATACGGCCATAGTGGGAATAGTGTACGTCACGGACTTCAAAGCCTGCACGTTCACGCGTTAATCCACCGGGCCCTAATGCTGAAAGACGTCGTTTGTGAGTTAATTCCGCAAGCGGGTTCGTTTGATCCATGAACTGTGAAAGCTGCGAGCTGCCAAAGAACTCTTTTATTGAAGCGATCACAGGACGAATATTGATCAACTGTTGCGGCGTAATAGTTGCAGTATCTTGAATGGACATTCTTTCACGAACCACACGTTCCATCCGTGAAAGTCCGATTCGGAACTGATTCTGCAATAATTCGCCAACAGAACGAAGACGTCTGTTACCTAAATGGTCGATATCGTCTGTATCGCCAACACCATGCAGTAAGTTAAAGAAATAACTGATGGAAGCAATAATGTCAGCTGGAGTAATATTTTTAATTGGCTCAGCAACATAAGCATTGCCCAATACATTTATAACTTTTTCACTTTCATCATTCGGGGCATAGATCTTAATTCCTTGAAGAATAATTTCTTCTTCGACTACACCGCCTGAAGGATTAAAGCCTTTAAAGTTAATATTTTTTTCAAGAGCAGGTATAATTCGGTCAAGATTTCTGCGATCAAGGACTGTTCCTTTTTCTGCAATAACTTCACCTGTTTCAGGATCTGCAAGTGATTCTGCCAGACGCTGATTGAATAAGCGGTTTTTAATATGAAGCTTCTTATTGATTTTATAACGGCCAACATTCGCTAAATCATAGCGTTTAGGGTCAAAAAATCGAGAAACTAATAAACTTTTCGCATTTTCAACGGTCGGAGGCTCTCCAGGACGGAGACGCTCATAAATTTCAAGCAGCGCTTTTTCAACACCCTCTGTATTGTCCTTCTCAAGTGTGTTACGAATGTACTCGTTATCACCAATCAATTCAATGATTTCTTGATCAGACCCGAACCCTAGTGCACGCAAAAGAACCGTAACGGGCAGTTTCCGAGTACGATCTATCCTTACATATACGACATCCTTGGCATCTGTTTCATATTCAAGCCAAGCGCCGCGGTTCGGAATTACAGTCGCTGTAAATCCTCTTTTCCCATTTTTATCAACTTTCCCACTGAAGTAAACACTCGGTGAACGAACTAATTGGGAAACAATAACACGTTCTGCCCCATTAATGACAAACGTACCTGTTTCCGTCATAAGCGGAAAATCACCCATAAAAACATCTTGGTCTTTTACTTCGCCTGTTTCTTTGTTAACTAGACGCACTTTAACACGCAGTGGCGCAGAATATGTAACGTCCCGTTCTTTTGACTCTTCAACAGAATACTTTGGATCGCCAAGGCTGTAATCAATAAATTCCAGTGATAGGTTACCAGTAAAGTCTTCAATCGGTGAAATATCCTGGAACATTTCACGCAATCCCTCATCAAGAAACCATTGATAGGAAGAAGTTTGAATTTCAATAAGATTTGGTAATTCTAAAACTTCACTGATTCGCGCGTAACTTCTTCGTTGGCGGTGTCGTCCATACTGAACTAGTTGACCTGTCAACTGATTCACCCCTCAAATCAAGCGTTATGATAAAAATTTATTTACGTCTTCAGCAAGGAATTTACATTCCTTCCATCAGACAAAAAGAAAAAGGGTTTTTTTAACTCAAAAACCACATTTTCACATTTTGACTATTATTTTGTCATCTTTTCCTTATCAATCCAATTTTATACTCAGAAAGTATGTTTTTAAAGGAATAATTCGGAAAATATTATGATGGCATTTTATAATGTTAACATAGCGACTTTTTCCAGTCAACTATTTAATCGCTTTAATGATAAAATAACCTTTTGATTTGTCAATAGTCTCAACGGTAGAAAATAATTTTTTTAATTTTTCAATTGCGGATGGTGCTCCTTGTTTTTTTTGAATGACTACCCAGAGCTCACCATAGGAAACAAGATGTTCATAGCTTTGTTCGAAGATATCATGAACAGTTTTTTTCCCGGCCCTAATCGGAGGGTTTGTTAGGATTGCTGCAAAGTTACTTTCCTTCACATTTACCAAACGGTCACTCTCGTATATAACAACATTTTGAACCCGATTCAGTTCAGCATTTTCCTTTGCCAAATCAATTGCTCTCTCATTGACATCAACCATATGAACGGTTCGTTCATGAAAGTTCTTCGCAATCGACAGGCCAATTGGGCCATAACCGCAGCCTACATCCAGAACTGGCCCTTCCACCGCTGGCACTTCAAACAATTCAATCAATAAACGTGAGCCAAAATCTACTTCCCTTTTCGAAAAGACACCATTATCCGTTTTAAAACGAAATAGATGATTCCTGAGTGTATAATCCCAATATTTCGGATCACTTTCAACCTTTTGGGTACGAGAATAGTAGTGTTCAGTCAACAGACTCACCTCCCGGAGAGCGTAAATAATTGAAGAAAAAAGAGGACTTTCACTTTTTAAAAATCGATGGATTTTAATTAAGCCAAAAAAAGCCCGCTTAGACAGCGAGCTCATTTTTTTGGTAATTACTTAACTTCAACGTTAGCTCCAACTTCAGCAAGTTTAGCTTTGATTTCTTCAGCTTCTTCTTTAGCAACGCCTTCTTTAACAGCTTTTGGAGTGTTGTCAACAAGATCTTTTGCTTCTTTAAGTCCAAGACCAGTGATTTCACGTACAACTTTGATAACTTTGATTTTTTGATCGCCAGCGCTAGCAAGAATTACGTCAAATTCAGTTTGCTCTTCAACAGCAGCAGCTCCAGCTCCGCCTACCATTGCTACAGGAGCAGCAGCAGTTACGCCGAATTCTTCTTCGATTGCTTTTACTAGATCGTTAAGTTCTAAAACAGTCATAGATTTAACTGCTTCAATGATTTGTTCTTTAGTCATGATAAATTTTCCTCCTTATTTTACGTTCGTTTTATTAGGTTAGCGTTTCAGATTGTCCAGTTTCAGCTCCCAGCAGCTAGTGTCCTTCGCTCTTCTCCCTACGATAAGTCAACATCGGCTCGCTAACGCTCTCCGTGTTTCCTTTATCTCAGTCAAAGCGCTCCAGGCCATACGCTGCTAAACGGTCGCTTCGGCTTTTCTATTAACTTACGCGCCTTGTTCTTCTTTTTGTTCTGCAACTGCTTTTGTAACAAGAGCAAGATTGCGAATTGGAGCTTGTAGTACGCTGAGTAACATAGAAAGCAAGCCTTCGCGTGAAGGAAGTTCAGCAAGCGCTTTAACCTCTTCAACTGTTGCAACATTACCTTCGATTACACCGGCTTTAATTTCAAGTGCTTCATGCTTTTTCGCAAAATCATTTAAGATTTTAGCAGGCGCTACTACGTCTTCGTTACTGAACGCGATTGCGTTCGGACCCGTTAACGCTTCATTTAAACCTGAAAGCTCAGCTGCATCAGCTGCACGGCGAGTCATTGTGTTTTTGTAAACTTTGAAATCGATACCAGCTTCGCGAAGTTGTTTACGAAGTTCAGTTACTTCAGCAACAGTTAAACCACGATAATCAACAACGATTGTTGATTTGCTGGATTTTAATTTATCGGTGATTTCATCAACGATTAATTTTTTTGATTCGATTGCGTTGCTCATCTTTACACCTCCTGTAGATTCTCTACATTTATACCAGGTAAAGCAGACTAGCTTACTGACAAGCTGTTAGGCGAAGTCAAAGGCTTAGTCGTACTTATGCGTTCAAAATTTACAGAGTAAATTTTGATTAGCCAAGTAAAAACCTCCATATCCGACACAGACATGGAGGCAGCATACAATAGCTAAATTTTTAGCCAATTCTATCGCATTACCTCGGCAGGACATTAAGCCATTTGGCACCTGCTGTCTACAGTACAAATGTTTATTATTTTAAACAACAAAACATATTATATAAAACATGTTATCGTTTGTCAACAAAAAATTATTTTACTGCAACGGATGAAGGATCTACTTTCACACCAGGTCCCATTGTTGAAGTAACAGTTACGTTCTTCATGTAAGTACCTTTTGCAGCAGCAGGCTTAACTTTTAGCATAGTTTCAAAAATTGTGTTGAAGTTTTCAACAAGCTTTTCGTTTTCAAAAGATGATTTACCGATTGGAACATGGATATTCCCAGCTTTGTCAACACGGTATTCAACTTTACCTGCTTTAATTTCGTTAATAGCTCTAGTTACATCAAATGTAACTGTACCTGTTTTAGGGTTTGGCATTAATCCTTTAGGTCCTAATACACGACCAAGTTTACCAACTTCACCCATCATATCAGGAGTTGCCACGATTACATCAAATTCAAACCAACCTTGTTGAATTTTGTTGATGTACTCAGCATCACCTACATAATCAGCACCGGCTGCTTCTGCTTCTTTCACTTTTTCACCCTTCGCGAATACTAGAACGCGTTGAGTTTTACCAGTACCGTTTGGAAGTACAACAGCACCACGGATTTGTTGGTCAGCTTTTTTAGGGTCAACGCCTAAACGGAACGCCACTTCTAAAGTTGCGTCAAATTTCGCGAAGTTTGTTTGCTTCGCAAGGTCAATTGCTTCAGCAATTGGGTAAGCTTTTGTACGATCTACAAGCTTTACAGCTTCTAAATACTTTTTACCTTTTTTAGCCATTTTCTTTTTCCTCCTAGATTGTGGTTTTAGCGAATTATTCTCCCACTCGAAAAGCGGAGGCGCCTCGTTCAGCCCCGACAGCTGCTTGCGGTCTTGCCATTGAAGTCGTTCTTTGACTTCACCGGCAGGACAGAAGCGACCTCGAGGGGCTAGGCGCCGCAGCTAGACAAAACAAAGGTTGCGAGTGATAATTCAGCGTCGCAACCTCTCATTACTTTCAACAGTTTACATGGATTAATCTTCGATAACGATACCCATGCTGCGTGCAGTACCTTCAACCATGCGCATTGCTGCTTCAACACTAGCTGCGTTGAGGTCAGGCATTTTCTGTTCCGCAATCTCGCGCACTGTGTTACGCTTTACTGTTGCTACTTTATTACGGTTAGGCTGGCCTGAACCAGACTGGATTCCAGCTGCTACTTTCAAAAGAACGGCAGCAGGAGGAGTTTTCGTAATAAATGTAAATGAACGGTCTTCAAATACCGTGATTTCAACAGGAATGATCAAACCAGCTTGATCAGCTGTACGAGCGTTAAATTCTTTACAGAATCCCATGATATTAACACCGGCTTGACCAAGTGCTGGACCAACTGGCGGTGCAGGATTCGCTTTACCAGCAGGGATTTGTAATTTAACAACTTTAATTACTTTTTTAGCCACGAGACACACCTCCTTAAAGTCCGTGATGTGGTAATAGGGATAAACCCTCCCACTCAGGCATCTGTCTTTATATAAAGATAAAGAACTTGACATAAGTCTTGTCTCAGGACTTGAGACATACTGACCTATGAAATATTATCACTTTTTGAACTTGATTTCAAGTTTTTTTACATTATAATTTCTCGATTTGTGTAAAATCCAATTCTACCGGGGTGTCACGGCCGAACATATTGACAAGAACTTTAAGCTTCGATTTCATTTTATCCATCTCTTCGATGGATCCGGTAAAGTTAGCAAATGGACCTTCTTTCACCCGAACAGTTTCGCCAATTTCATAATTAACATCGACTCGTTTTTCATCTACGCCCATACGCTTCAGTAATCCGGTCACCTCTTCCGGCAACAATGGAGTCGGCTTTGAACCTGAACCGGCAGAACCGACGAATCCGGTTACACCTGGTGTATTCCTCACGACATACCAGGAGTCATCCGTCATTACAATTTCAACTAACACATACCCTGGGAAAACCTTTCGTTTTACAACTTTTTTCTTACCATTTTTAATTTCTGTTTCTTCTTCTTCCGGAACAACGACGCGGAAAATTTTATCCGACATTCCCATTGATTCAACACGTTTTTCTAAATTCGCTTTAACTTTATTTTCATAACCCGAGTAAGTATGAACAACATACCAATTCTTTTCCATTTAAGAGGACTTGAGCGTCCGTCCCTCCCTGCATTTTAATCGGAAATTCATTTATAAACATGACCTAAGTCATTTTTTAATCCAAATGAAAAAACCCGTTAAACGGGCTTTACATAAAATTTCCTGTATTATTCACCATTATACCATGAAACATAGTTTATTATTCAAGAATTAAACGAATCAATTTTGAAAGCCCAAAATCGATTACTTCAAAAAAAAGAGCAAAGAAAACAACAGTCGATAAAACGGTAATCGTATAACGGGTTAATTCACCGCGTTTCGGCCAGCTTACCTTTCTCATTTCACGGAAAACATCACTGAAGAACTTCTTTATGCGCTGCATTCTGTAACCCCCAACTATATGAATAACACTGCTAGAATCTAGTAAAATTATTTTGTTTCACGGTGGTTTGTATGAGAACCGCATGTTTTACAAAACTTTTTCAATTCTAATCTATCTGTTTGTGTTTGCTTGCCGATTGTCGAATAATTTCGTGATCCGCATTCCACACAAGCTAGGACAATTTTTTTACTCATTGTTTACACCTTCAAAAAACCAGCTTTTTTATCCTAAAAATGTAACACGCACCCAAATTATTGTCAATAACCACTGAGAGCGTATTCATATAATAGACAATAATGTCGAGTTACAAGGAGAACTCTCGAACCTCCAAATATCTCTCCAGTTTCCTCTTTACACGTTGCAGGGCATTGTCAATAGATTTAACATGACGATTTAGTTCCTCAGAAATTTCCTGGTATGACTGTCCGTCTAAGTAAAGGGTTAAAACCTTCCTTTCCAAATCACTCAATAACTCAGTCATTTTCACTTCTATATGATCAAATTCTTCCTGATTGATAATTAGCTCCTCAGGGTCAAGAACCTTGGCACCTGATAAAACATCCATCAATGTCCGGTCTGATTCTTCATCATAAATAGGCTTGTCCAATGAAACATAGGAATTTAAGGGAATATGTTTTTGCCTTGTAGCAGTTTTAATCGCCGTGATAATTTGACGGGTTATACATAACTCAGCAAACGCCTTGAAGGATGTGAGCTTATCCTCCCGAAAGTCACGAATCGCCTTATAAAGACCAATCATGCCTTCTTGGACAATGTCTTCTTTATCTGCTCCGATTAAAAAATAGGATCTTGCTTTTGCGCGTACAAAATTTCGATATTTGTGAATTAAAAAATCCAATGCCTCCGTATCACCCTGGTGCACTAAATCAACGATTTCTTCGTCTTCCATTACACAAAATTGTTCGTTGATTTTCATCCCGAAGTCTGTACTCAATGTAGATCCCCTCCACCGAACAAGCATAGATAATACCAGTATACATCAGACATTTTTTATTCTCAATGCTCATTTTTCTCCTCTGCGCCATTTTTCAAAAATTTCTGCCACTTCATTACTAATCGGTATCTTGGATACCGGTTTTTTTTCTTGGATATTCTTTACCTTTTTTTCAATTACTTTTTCAATCTTAGACATTTCAAGAAGCAGCTCACGAGCGGATATTCTTAAGGCTCCTTGGCCAAAAATTGCCCATTGCTCCGTAAAATCGGAGGTTGCCACATGAATTTGCGTTTTCCGATTGTTTAAACTAATAGCCATTTTTTCAATCCGCTCATCAGCTGTTTCGTTTTCCTTTGTGAAAATTACGTCAACTTTATGATTTTTATACCGTTTCTCGGTCCCTTGAACAAAATGTGCATCAAATACAACAATGACATGGAAACCGGAATATGCTTGGAGTTCTGCCATCCTTTCCACTAAACGGTCCCGTGCGGCTGGCAAATCACGGTCCTTTAATGCCCTGAGCTCCGGCCAGGCACCGATAATGTTATATCCGTCAACAAGCAGGATATCCATAAATTATCCCTCAAGAGGATGACGTTTACGATAAACCTCATACATCAGGAGTGCTGCTGCAACAGATGCATTCAACGAGGTTACTTTTCCTGACATTGGTAAATGAATAAGAAAATCGCATTTATCTCTAACAAGTCTGCCCATTCCTTTTCCTTCACTGCCTATGACAAGTCCAAGGGGGAGTGTCCCGTCAAACACGCGGTAATCTTCTTTTCCTTTAGCATCTGTTCCTGCAATCCACACGCCGCGTTCCTTTAATTCATCAATCGTCCTTGCCATATTCGTAATTCGAACAACCGGAATATATTCAATAGCTCCTGTCGACGCTTTGGCCACCGTTGCAGTTAAACCTACCGCCCGGCGTTTTGGAATAATAATTCCATGCGCACCGACAGCATCCGCAGTCCTCATAATGGAACCTAGGTTATGGGGATCCTCAATTTCATCCAACAGCAGAAAGAAAGGAGGTTCATTTTTCTTTGCCGCTGCTTCAAATAAATCATCAAGTTCCGCATATTGGTATGCCGCAACATAAGCGAGAACACCTTGATGATTTTGATCCGTGATTTGATCGATTTTTTTCTTAGGCACAAATTGAACGATCACATTTGCTTCTTTTGCCAGCTGGGTGATTTGCTGCATTTGACCGCGCTGCGACCCTTCAGCAATAAGGATTTTATTAATATCTCTTTCTGATTTCAGTGCTTCAATTACCGGGTTTTTTCCAATGATGTATTCTTCCTGATTCATCCTACCGTTCCTCCTTTCTCTTCTTCAACATACAAAAATGCCTTACGGATGAGTTCTTCAAGCCGGTCTACTTTCCCGGTTAAATACAGATAACCCATTAATGCTTCAAATGCGGTACTATAACGATATGTCTGAACATCCGTGTTTTTGGGCACCGTTCCTGATTTTGCATTTCGGCCGCGCATTACAACTGCTATTTCATGATCAGAGAGAAGTTTATCATCCATCATTTGAAATAATATTTGACATTGCGCTTTTGCAGAAACGTATTTCGTTCCTGCACGATGTAAGTGGTGCGGCTTCACTTTCCCGCTTTGCAGGAGATGGCGCCTTACATAGATTTCAAAGACAGCATCACCCATATAGGCAAGAGCAAGGCTATTTAATTGGTTTGCATCCACTTTATTTTGATAATCAAGCATTAAATTAGCCTCTTTTCCATCTTGTCCCTTGTGCGGTATCCTCTAAAATAATATTCATTTCCTTTAATTGATCCCTAATTTGATCTGATAATTGAAAGTTCCGGTCTTTCCTTGCTTGTATCCGTTTTTCAATAAGGGCATCAATTTCTTCATCTAACATTTCCTCTTTCTCTATCGTTAGACCTAAAACATGAAATAATTGTTCAAATTCCTGTAAGAAAGTATTGATTACATCGGCAGCTGTATTTTTTTCCAATAGATAATAATTCGCTAATTTTGAAAGGTCAAATAGGATAGAAATAGCTTTTGCAGTATTAAAATCATCATCCATATCCTTGATAAATTGTTGACGAAGCTCAGATATTTTATCTAGCCACTCTTGATTATTATCGGTTAAATCTGTGCTTGCCAATGCCCGGTGTTTTAAATTTTGATAAGAGGTCATTAGTCTTTCAAATGCCGCTTTTGTACTTTCTAATAATTCCTCACTGTAATTAATCGGATTGCGGTAATGAACAGATAACATAAAGAATCTTAATACTTGCGGATTATGTTTTTTAATGATGTCATGGACTAAGACAAAATTACCGAGAGACTTGGACATTTTCTCGTTATCAATGTTTATATAGCCGTTGTGCATCCAGTAGTTTGCAAATGTCTTCCCGGAAAGTGCTTCCGATTGGGCAATTTCATTCTCATGGTGCGGGAACGTCAAATCTTGCCCGCCTGCATGAATATCAATGGTTTCACCAAGATATTTTTTCGCCATTGCCGAGCATTCAATATGCCAGCCTGGTCTTCCAATCCCCCATGGGCTCTCCCAGAAGATTTCTCCTTCTTTCGCGGCCTTCCATAAAGCAAAGTCTAAATCATCCTGCTTCTTATCGCCTACTTCAATCCTGGCCCCTATCCGTAATTCATCAATCGATTGATGGGAAAGCTTCCCGTAATCATTGAATTTTCTGGTCCGGAAGTAAACATCCCCTTCTGATTCATACGCGTAACCTTTTTCAATCAGCCTGCTAATGAAATCGATGATGATATCCATATTTTCCATTACACGCGGATGAACAGTTGCCTTTTTGCAGCCGAGTGCGGAAACATCTTCAAAATAAGCATTGATGAAACGGTCAGCGATAGTAGGAACATCCTCCCCAAGCTGGTTTGCAGCACGAATCAATTTATCATCAACATCTGTAAAATTGGAAACGTATTGAACATCATAACCCCGATATTCAAAATACCGTCGTACCGTATCAAAGACAATAGCAGGACGAGCATTACCAATATGGATATAATTATAGACCGTAGGGCCGCAAACATACATTTTAACTTTTCCCTCTTCAAGGGGAACAAAAACTTCCTTTTTACGTGTAAGTGTATTATAAAGTTGAATGGCCATTTACTTTAATCCTTTCTTCACCTAATTCCTTAAGCTCCTGCTTAAGTTCATTTATTTCCATTTCCATTTCTCTTAAACGGTCGGCTATTGGATCCGGCAGGTCACAATGATTTAAATCCTTATTAATTCGTCTGCCATCCTGAATAACAACCCTTCCTGGTACACCGACAACTGTAGAATTAGGCGGAACTTCCTTTAAAACCACAGAGCCTGCACCAATTTTGGAATTTTCCCCAATTGTAATCGATCCAAGGACCTTTGCTCCCGTTGCAATTAAAGCATTATCTTTAATGGTCGGGTGGCGTTTTCCTTTTTCCTTACCGGTTCCCCCTAGGGTTACGCCTTGAAAAACTGTTACATTGTCTCCAATTTCACATGTTTCCCCAATTACAACGCCCATACCATGGTCGATAAAAAACCTCCTGCCTATTTTTGCCCCGGGATGAATTTCAATCCCCGTAAAAAATCGGCTCACCTGCGAAATTACCCGTGCAAGGAAATAAAATTTCCGCTTATAGAAGGCATGTGCAAAACGATGTGCCCAAATTGCATGTAAACCTGAATACGTTAGGATTACTTCCAAGTAACTTCTTGCTGCAGGATCTTGTTCAAAAACAACCTCAATATCTTCTTTCATTTTTTTGAACATCGCCGGTTTCCCCCTTATTAAGAAAAGCGCAGGGCGTCCGTTTAGCGACGTACACTAGTCGCTGGGCGCCCGGAGCCAGACAGTTATTTAAGTTCAAAATATTTTTCTTTTTTTCTTATAAACAAAAAGCGCCCCTGTCATATTGACAGAGACGCTTGGGCGCGGTTCCACTCTGATTTAGACCGAAAAGCTTAATTCTACCGGAGTAGCTCATTTCCTAATGGAAATCCGGCAGATGCCGCTTACTACCTCAAGGGGTCTTTGGCATTAAAGCTAAATATTGGTCTCACTCTACCTGTTAACGGAAAGGTTCCGCCCATGTCTACTTGGATTTGAATCGTTTCGAAATGGGGCTCAGAGGCGCATTTCAAAAAACGAGAGGCTTAAACCACTTTCAGCCGATGATGGTTTTCTCTTTAAAGCATCATTCTTTTACTTTTCCTCTTCAACACTTTATTGCATATAAAATTACTTTCTTTTACTATATTATATTTTTGCTCCAATGTTAACTGATAATTTTATTTATTCTCATTTGAACTTTTGTTTTTCCTAAAAGTTCGATTGCTTGAGGAAGGTCAGGCCCGTGAGTTTGCCCTGTTACAGCAGCACGAATTGGCATAAAGAGATTTTTCCCTTTTTGACCGGTTGATTTTTGGACAGCTTTCATTGCCGCCTTAATTTCTTCTGCATGGAAGTTTTGCAGTTGATCAAGTTCTTGTGTAAATGCTTTTAACACTTCGGGAACCTGTTCTCCTGAAAGAATTTCTTTCGCTTCTTCTTCATATTCTGCGTCGTCCTTAAAGAACATATCCGTAAGCTCTACAATCTCAGCACCAAAGCTCATTTTTTCCTGAAAAAGAGCGATTAAGCTTTTTGTCCATTGCTTCTGTTCATCGGTCATGTCTGCGCTTAAACGTCCCGCTTTAATTAAGTGTGGTAAAGCAAGGTCAACAACCCTGTCAATTTCAACCTTTTTCATATATTGGTTGTTCATCCACATTAGTTTTTGCTTATCAAATAATGCGGGTGATTTTGATAGACGGCTTGCGTCGAAAATGGCAATAAACTCTTCTTTAGAGTAGATTTCCTCTTCACCTGCCGGCGACCAGCCAAGTAAGGTAATAAAGTTAAACAGTGCTTCCGGAAGATAGCCCAGCTCTTCGTATTGCTCAATGAACTGTATGATAGATTCATCCCGTTTACTTAATTTTTTACGGCTTTCATTTACAATTAAAGTCATATGGCCAAAAACAGGAGGCTCCCAGCCAAAAGCTTCATACACAAGTAACTGTTTCGGTGTGTTTGAAATATGGTCATCCCCGCGAAGTACGTGAGTGATGTTCATTAAATAATCATCAATGGTGACGGCAAAGTTATAGGTTGGCGTTCCGTCCTTTTTGATGATAACCCAGTCGCCCATTCCTTCGGATTCAAAGGAAACAACACCTTTAACCATATCATCAAATGTAAAGGTCCGTGCTTCCGGAACCAGGATGCGAATGCTTGGCTTACGGCCTTCGCTTTCAAATTGACTGCGTTCACTCGCTGATAAATGCCGGCATTTTCCGGAATAATGCGGTGTTTCGCCTCTTTCGGTCTGTGCTTCCCGCTCCGCTTCCAATTCCTCTTCCGTACAGTAACACTTATAAGCCTGGCCTGACTCCAGTAATTGAATATAATAGGTTTCATAAATGTCATTTCGTTCAGATTGTCGGTACGGCCCATATTCACCACCGACATCGACGCTTTCATCCCAATCAATTCCAAGCCATTTTAAATATTTTAATTGGCTTGCCTCTCCGCCTTCAATATTTCTCTTTTTATCGGTATCTTCAATACGGATAATAAATTTCCCGCCATTATTACGGGCATATAAATAATTAAATAACGCGGTGCGGGCATTTCCAATATGTAAATGTCCTGTTGGACTTGGTGCATATCTTACACGAACTTCGTTTGACATAACATAATGCCTCCATCTTTCCCAATTGGTATTCATCTGATTTATTTTAACATTATGGTATTCAGCAATAAAGACTAAACATTAACCTTTTTCAATAAAACAACAGCTTGGGAAGCAATTCCTTCTCCTCGGCCGGTAAAGCCCAATTGCTCTGTAGTAGTTGCTTTTACATTAATTTGTTCAGACGATGCTTCAAGTAATTCGGCAATTCTTTCTTTCATTTGTCCAATATAAGGTGCCATTTTCGGCCTTTGGGCAATAATCGTACAATCGGCATTAACGAGCTCATATCCTTTTTCTTTTACCAGCATCCATACATGTTCCATTAGGTTCGCAGAGTCAGCATCTTTAAAGTTAGGATCTGTATCAGGAAAATGCTTGCCAATATCCCCTTCACCAATCGCACCGAGGCAGGCATCTGCAACAGTATGCAACAAAACATCTGCATCTGAATGGCCTAAAAGACCTTTCTCATACGGAATCGTTATGCCGCCAATGATAAGCGGCCGCCCTTCTGTTAATTGATGGACATCAAAGCCCTGACCAATTCGAAACATATGCAAATCTCCTTTTATGATTCTCTCTTGTTTAAGATACTCTCAGCAAAAAATAAATCTTCCGGTGTGGTTAATTTAATATTATCGTAATCCCCTTCTACCATTGAAACGGGATAGGAGATTCGTTCAACTAAACTGGAATCATCGGTCCCAATAAAGTGATCCTCCTCAGCCTTTTTATAAGCATGAAGCAGGATTGAAATACGAAAAGCTTGTGGGGTTTGAACAGCCCACAAGCTAGATCGTTCGACAGTTTCCACAACCGCATTATCCCGTACCTTTTTCATGGTGTCTTTCGCCGGGACTCCAATAATTGCTGCACCGGTTTTCTCCGCAGTTTCTGTTAACCGGCAGATCAGGTGCTTTTGGATAAATGGGCGTGCTGCATCATGCACTAGAATAATTCCCCCGGATTCTACCGTTTTCAATGCATTATAGATGCTATCCTGACGTTCTTTCCCACCAGGTACTAAATTTTTCACTTTCTTTATCTTATACTTCTTTAGTAGAACATGAAATGCAGCCTCATCCTGAGGGTGAATCGCTAAAATAATTCCATCACAGTTCTCATCATCCTCAAAAACCCTTAACGTATGAATCAGTACAGGTATTCCCTTAAGCTCTAACAAAAGCTTATTTTTCCCTGCTCCCATTCTTTTCCCTTGCCCGGCAGCAGGGATAATCACTTGATAAGACATATTCTAACCCCGCTAATCACTAAAGAGCTTTTTCCAATAATTTAGGTTTAGCAAAAATCATTCTTCCTGCTGATGTTTGCAGGACACTGGTTACAAGAACATCTATTCTTTTGCCAATGTATTCTCTTCCTTCTTCGACCACAATCATTGTTCCGTCATCTAAATAAGCAACACCTTGATGATACTCTTTTCCATCCTTGATTACTTGAACGGTTAATTCTTCCCCCGGAAGAACAACAGGCTTTACAGCATTTGCCAGGTCATTAATATTCAACACGGAAACATTCTGCAATTCACATACTTTGTTAAGATTAAAATCATTAGTTACAAGTATGCCGTTTGTAAGCTTAGCAAGTTTCACTAATTTACTATCAACCTCTTGGATTTCTTCAAAATCTCCCTCGTAAATCTCAACTTTTATTGCGAGTTCTTTCTGAATCCGATTTAAAATATCCAAGCCTCTTCGGCCGCGATTTCTTTTTAGAACATCAGAGGAATCCGCAATATGCTGCAGTTCCTCAAGCACGAATTGAGGAATGACAATCGTTCCTTCCAAGAATCCGGTTTGACATATATCAGCTACCCGACCATCAATAATAACGCTTGTATCTAATATTTTTAAAGGATGGTTAGGGGCTTTTTCATTCTCCTCATCCCCGGACTTTTTCTTCCCAATCCGGTTGGAAAAAAGATTTAAAAGCTCATCCCTTTTCTTAAATCCTACCTGAAAGCCAAGATAACCAAACAACAATGTCAGCAGAATAGGAGCGACAGCATTTAAGATAGGCACTTTAACAGCATTAAGAGCAAAACCGATTAAAAAGGCAACCAACAGTCCGAATATCAGACCAATACTGCCAAAAAGGACATCTGTAACAGGGACTTTAATAAGTGAGTCTTCAGCCCATTTAATAAATTCAATTACATAATCCACTGCCCAAAAAGTAAAAAGATAAAAAATAATAGCACCTAAAATAGCCGTGACATATGAGTTACCGACAATAGGAATGTCATTCATATTCATTACTTTTAACAAACCGGGTATTAGTAAAATTCCCAGTGTTCCTCCTGTTATGAGGAAGCATGCTTGAACGATTCGTTTTAACATTCCTTCACCTCCCCTACTCATTATAAACATATTCGCAAAATTGAAACCTGCGTTTGATGAATATTTTTCCAAATTGTAATCGTCCTGAAACATATTTGTTACCGGCGAAAATAGGATGAAGCTATTTTCTTCTCATAGGGTAGCATTGGAAAAAACAAGTGTCAAACATTAGGAATATCATATTTCAGCAACTAATTAATTTCCTTTTAAATACATTTACAGCTGGCGATCTGTGTACAAACGCTCTTTAATCAATTTAAAGCCCTCTTTGATTTTTTTCGCCCGAACTTCCCCTATTCCTTCCACTTCGTCAAGTTCTTCTACGGAAGCATAAATGATTTTTGATAGCTCTCCAAAACAGCCGATAAGGTTTTCAATAATAATCGTCGGAAGCCTCGGAATTTTGTTAAGAATCCGATAACCGCGTGGATTTTTACTTTCATCCAGATGAACATATCCAAGGTATCCGAGTAATTTTAATAAAACGGTATCCTCGATTGCTCCATTGCCGGAAATAGCTTGCATGCGCTGAAGAACCTCACGCGCCTTGATATCCCTTTCAAATGCATAATCTTTTATGATGAGTATCGTCTCTTCTTCCAAGTCTGTTAAAATTTCATTCATTTGCAGACGAATGAGACGGCCTTCCGTCCCGAGTTCATTTAAAAAGGCTAATAGTTCATTCTTTATCTTTAAAACCATTTCAAAGCGATGTAATACAAGTAAAAAATCGTTATATGTAACGGACTCCTCAAATTCTAAAATGCTCAAATTCACAATACTTTGCTCCAAAACAGACTTATATTTTTCAAGCGTCTGGATAGCTTGATTTGCTTTGGTTAAAATGACAGCAATGTCTTTAAGGGCATAGCGGAAATTTCCCTGATACAATGTAATCACATTTCTTCTTTGGGAAATGGCTATAACCAACGCCTTTGTTTGCTTTGCCACTCTTTCCGCTGTTCGATGGCGCATCCCGGTTTCTGAGGATGGAACTTCGTAGTCAGGAGCAAGCTGGGCATTCGCAAAAAGAATTTTATTTCCCAATTCATTTAGAATAATTGCTCCGTCCATCTTTGCCAACTCGTATAAAAAGCTTGGCGAAAAAGGACAATTAATTTGAAAGCCGCCGTCAACCAGACTTTTTACTTTTTCATTATACCCAACAACAATGAGCCCGCCGGTATTTGCTCGCAGTACATTATCAATTCCCTCACGAATAGGTGTACCTGGAGCAACAAACTGTAATACTTCACTTACGGTTTGCTCGCCCAGTTTTTTTATATCCATCAGCTATCCTCCCAACGCTGCTTTCAATGCTTCACTTACGGACGCAACGCCAATCAATTCGACCCCTTTCGGACCCTTCCAACCCCCTAAATTATTTGCAGGCAGGATGACTCGCTCAAACCCAAGTTTTGCCGCTTCCTGGACACGTTGTTCAATTCTTGAAACCCGTCTAACCTCCCCTGTCAAACCTACTTCACCGATAATGCAATCTGTTGGTTTTGTTGGTCGATCACGGAAGCTCGAGGCTATACTTACAGCAATCGCTAAGTCAATTGCCGGTTCATCTAATTTTACTCCTCCGGCCACTTTTAGATAGGCATCCTGGTTTTGCAAGAGCATCCCAACCCGCTTTTCCAATACAGCCATTAATAAAGGTACACGATTGTGGTCAATACCGGTTGCCATTCTCCTAGGATTCCCGAAACTGGTTGGAGAAATCAATGCTTGAATTTCAACGAGAACAGGACGAGTCCCCTCCATCGATGCAACCACTGTTGAACCTGCCGCACCCTGTGAGCGTTCCTCTAAAAATATTTCAGAAGGGTTTTCTACTTCATCAAGACCAAATTCTTTCATCTCGAAAATGCCCATTTCATTTGTGGAGCCGAAGCGGTTTTTTACCGCCCTTAATATCCGATACGTATGATGCCTTTCACCTTCAAAATATAAAACGGTATCCACCATATGCTCGAGCAACCTCGGTCCTGCAATTGAGCCTTCTTTCGTCACATGCCCCACAATAAAAATAGCAATTCCTTTTGTTTTACCGATTCTCATTAATTCTGAAGTACATTCACGAACCTGTGAAACACTTCCGGGAGCGGAAGTAACATCAGGATGAAAGATCGTTTGAATGGAATCAATGATGACAAAGCTTGGGCTTGTATTTTCTATTGTCCTGTTAATTTCCTCTAAATCAGTTTCGGAATAAACGAGAAGATTTTCAGAGGAAATCCCCAGTCGTTCAGCACGAAGCTTCGTTTGCCTTAAGGATTCTTCACCGGATATATATAAAACCTGATTTCCCTTTTGGGCCAGTTGTGAAGAGACCTGCAAAAGCAGAGTAGATTTCCCGATTCCCGGATCGCCGCCAATCAATACAAGTGAGCCTTTTACTACCCCGCCGCCGAGGACACGGTTTAGTTCATTCAAGTCAGTAAGAATTCTTGGTTCACTTACCATTTCAATCGAGGTAATCGGCATTGGTTTTGAAGCAATAGTTGAACTCCCTTGTGAATGAGCAAACGCTCCCCTTCTGTTTGCCCCGGTGATTTCAACTTCTTCCACCATCTTATTCCACTCACCGCAGCCCGGACATTTCCCCATCCATTTTGGAGATTCGTAGCCACACTCCGAGCACATGAATTTTGTTTTTCGTTTTGCCATAAAGATGTTTCTTTCCCTTCTTCTAAGCCTTAAATAAAAAAGAGGTACACGATTCGACTTTATTCACGTGTACCTCAGCTAGTTATCTTTCAAAGCAGGAAGTCTGTTTAAAGAATCTGAAAGGTTATTTAGTTAGGCTCGCTTTTTCTGCCGTTCTTACAATAAATTCACCATTATCTACATCAATTATAACATGCTGTCCTGTTAAGACCGTGCCTTTAAGAAGCTCTTCTGATAGACGGTCTTCGATATGTTTTTGAATCGCTCTTCGTAATGGTCTTGCACCATATTCAGGGTCATAACCTTCTTGAGAAATTTTCCCCTTGGCCGATTCAGTTAGCTCTAATGAAATATGTTGTTCTTTCAAGCGTTTTACTAACTGTTCAGACAATAGTGTAACAATTTCTTCAAGATGCTTTTTCTCCAGGGCATGGAAAACGATAATTTCATCAATTCGGTTCAAGAACTCAGGACGGAAGGCTTTCTTTAACTCTTCCATCACTTTTCCCTTCATGTCTTTGTAATCCTGCTGCCCATCCTGAATATTAAATCCAACATACTTATTTCGTTTTAGGGCCTCAGCACCAACGTTGGAGGTCATAATTAAGACCGTATTACGGAAATCCACCGTTCTGCCTTTTGAATCGGTTAAGCGCCCATCTTCAAGAACTTGTAATAAGATATTAAAAACATCAGGATGCGCCTTCTCAATTTCATCAAGCAAAATTACGGAATAAGGTTTTCTGCGGACTTTCTCCGTTAATTGGCCGCCTTCCTCATAGCCGACATATCCCGGAGGAGATCCGACCAAACGAGATGTAGAGTGTTTCTCCATGTATTCTGACATATCGATCCGAATCATGGCTTCCTCGTCACCAAACATTGCTTCAGCAAGTGCACGGGCCAATTCCGTTTTCCCAACCCCGGTTGGTCCAAGAAAAACAAATGAACCAATTGGACGCTTTGGATCTTTTAGTCCCGCCCTTGCACGGCGGACCGCTTTTGAAACAGCTATTACTGCTTCTTCCTGACCGATTACACGGGAATGCAAAATCTCTTCTAAATTTAGCAGCTTTGCTGTCTCTGTTTGGGCAAGCTTCGATACAGGTACTCCCGTCCAACTGGAAACAACATTGGCAATATCCTCAACAGTAACCTCGCAATTTTCTTTTCCTTGCTTTTCCTTCCAGGTTTTCTTCGTTTCTTCCAGCTGTTCACGCAGGCGTTGTTCAGTATCTCTTAATGAGGCAGCTTTTTCAAATTCCTGGCTCTGTACAGCAGCATCCTTTTCTTTCCGTACTTCTTCAAGCTTCACTTCTAATTCTTTTAAATTAGGAGGAGTTGTATAGGAACGAAGGCGAACCTTAGAACCTGCTTCATCAATTAAATCGATAGCTTTATCAGGTAGAAATCTGTCAGAAATGTATCGATCTGATAGTTTAACAGCTGCATCTATCGCTTCATCTGTAATCGATACACGATGATGTGCTTCATAACGATCGCGTAATCCCTTTAAAATTTGAACAGACTCTTCCGCCGTTGGCTCATCAACGCGAATTGGCTGGAAACGGCGTTCCAGTGCCGCATCTTTTTCAATATACTTCCGATATTCATCAAGAGTGGTTGCACCAATACACTGTAGCTCTCCGCGAGCCAGAGAAGGCTTCAAAATATTTGAAGCATCGATGGCACCTTCTGCTCCTCCGGCTCCGATTAAGGTATGAAGCTCATCAATGAATAGAATGATATTTCCTGCTTGACGAATCTCATCCATTACCTTTTTCAAACGGTCCTCAAATTCACCGCGATATTTTGTTCCGGCTACAACTGTCCCCATGTCAAGGGTCATTACTCGTTTATCTCTAAGAATCTCAGGTACTTCATTATTAACAATTTGTTGGGCAAGACCTTCCGCAATCGCTGTTTTACCAACCCCGGGTTCTCCAATTAAAACAGGGTTATTTTTTGTCCGGCGGCTTAAAACCTCAATAACACGTTGAATCTCTTTACTTCTTCCGATAACCGGGTCAAGACTTCCTTCTCTTGCAATTGCTGTTAGGTCTCTGGCAAGACTATCGAGTGTTGGAGTATTGGCACTGACCGATGCACCGCCCTGATGTCCGCCTGATTCGTTACTGCCTAATAATTGAAGCACTTGCTGGCGTGCCTTATTTAAGCTGACGCCAAGGTTATTGAGTACCCGTGCAGCAACACCTTCACCTTCACGGATTAAACCAAGGAGTATATGCTCTGTTCCAACATAAGAATGGCCTAATTTACGGGCTTCATCCATTGACAATTCAATAACTTTTTTAGCTCTTGGTGTATAATGAATGGTTTGGGAAGTTTCCTGCCCTTTACCGATTAAATTTTCAACTTCTTTTTGAATCTTATCTGAACCTAATCCAAGGCCATAAAGGGCCTTCGCAGCAATTCCTTCGCCTTCACGAACCAATCCCAATAAAATATGCTCTGTTCCAATATTATTATGACCTAGACGGATTGCTTCCTCTTGTGCTAAAGCTAAAACCTTTTGTGCTCTTTCAGTAAAACGACCGAACATCATATTCTCTTCCTCCTCACCATTTTCTTATTCCATTTTTAGTCGTTCTCTAATTAATGCAGCCCTTCTGATATCTCTTTCATTTGGCCTTAGCGGGCCGCCTGCATATTGCTGGAGAAAACCGGGCTGTGTCAGAATCATTAATTCATTTAATATATTTTTGGGCATATTGTTAATAAAGCCCATATCAATTCCAAGCTGAACATCAGATAGACATCTTGCTGCTTCTTTAGTTTCAATAATTCTGCTATTTGTTAATACTCCATATGATCGGTACACTCTGTCTTCTAATTGTATGTTAGAAGTTTTCCGTAATGCTTCACGTGAGGACCTTTCCTGTGAAATTAGCTGGCTAACAACTCCCTTCAGATCACGTCCAATATCCTCTTCCGATTTACCAAGGGTGATTTGGTTGGAAATTTGAAAGATATTACCTAAAGCTTCGCTGCCTTCCCCGTAAATTCCTCTAACAACCAGCCCTAATTGATTAATTGCGGGTATAATCCGATTAATTTGCTGTGTTAAAATCAATCCCGGCAAGTGCATCATAACGGAAGCCCGAAGACCTGTTCCTACATTCGTCGGACAGCTGGTAAGATAGCCGTATTTCTCATCAAATGCGTACTGTATATGATTTTCAAGCCAATCATCTATTTCATTGGCTGTATCCAATGCTTCCGATAATTGTAATCCGGGGAATAGGCATTGAATCCGTATATGGTCCTCTTCATTAATCATAATACTAACTTCTTCATTTTCAGTTACTAAGACAGCTCCATATGGAGAATCTTCAGCTAAATGGGGACTAATTAAATGTTTTTCAACTAATACCCTTTTCTGAAGTGGCTGCATTTCACCTATTTTCAATAATTCCATTTGCCCAAACTTTTTAAAACCAGAACGGCTTAAAATTTCTTCCATTGTTAAAATGATTTTTTTTGCTTCTTCATGCGTAAAGAGTGTTGGAAATTTATAGTCCTCAAAGTTTCGGGCTAAACGGATTCGGGAACTTAGGACAATATCTGAATCAGGTCCTTCTGCGCTCATCCATGAGCTGACAGCTTGATTAAGAAAACGTTCAAGCGACACGTTATTCTCCCTCCTCTCCATGGCTACCCGTTAATTTCTTTTCTAATGTGCGAATTTCATCCCGAATCTCAGCTGCCTTTTCAAACTCTTCATGTGAGATTGATTCCTTCAGTTCATTTTTCAGGTCTTCAATCTGTTTTCGAAGATGAATGCCTCCGCCAATTCTCTTCGGTATTTTACCATTATGTGACCAATTTCCACTATGAAGACGACCTAACACCGGTTTAAGCTGTTCCTTAAATGTGTCATAACAATGAGCACAGCCGAAGCGGCCTACCTTAACAAACTGTGGAAATGTCATAGAACATTGATTACATTGAAGAATCTCTTCTTGATGGAATGGATTTTCATTTTGTTTTTGAATGGATGGATCAAGATTTAGTAAGCCTGCTAGTAGATTATTAAAAGCGAAACCGGAACCTCCACTGAAGATAAACATATCTCCTTTTTCCTGAGCACACTTTTCACAAAGATGTACTTCTGTCTTTTCGCCGTTAATGATTTTTGTAAAATGCAGTGCTGCAGGCCTTTGATTACATTCTTGGCAAATCATTTTTTTCACCTCTCCGGCGTGCATAATTTATTTATATTTTAAAGTAGTTAACATTGCTTTAAGCATTCTTGCCCGTAATTCATCGCGGTACGGAAGATCAATGTATAAAACAGAGCGATCAATAACGCTAAGCATTATTTTCGCTTCCCTCTTTGTTATTATTTCCTCTTGAACTAATCTAACGATGACATCTTCTGCACTTGTCTGACTTATTCTGCTTTGAAAAAGTGACAGCAAATGGTCAATTAAATGGGCTAAATCATGCGATTGAACCTTCATAATCCGAATATAGCCCCCGCCGCCTCGTTTACTTTCTACAATATATCCTCTTTCAATCGTAAATCGTGTATTAATTACATAATTAATTTGCGAGGGAACACATTGAAATTTATCAGCAATTTCACTTCGTTTAATTTCAACAAGGTCCTGCTCACTCATTTCTAAAACTTGTTTTAAATAATTCTCAATAATATCGGAGATGTTTCTCATCTTCCCACCCCCTATCTGACTTTGACTATATTTGACATAAATTATACTGAAAATTTTATGCAGTTGCAACGATTCTATACTAATGATTTTCTCCAAATCTCGCGGTTGTGAAACGTGGAAGTTTTTATTTATTGGGGGTTTGTTTAGTTAGGTAGAATTTTTGTTGGTTTCTTTTGTTTTGTTGAATGGGGTAAGCGATGTGAAAATTTTGTACGATTTTTAACATTTTTTACTTTAACTATTAGATTTGCAATTATTTTATAGTTTCCTAAACGACAAAAAAGGACAACCCCATATCGGGTTATCCTTTATTCTTGCCTGGCAACGTCCTACTCTCACAGGGACAAAGTCCCAACTACCATCGGCGCTGAGAAGCTTAACTTCCGTGTTCGGTATGGGAACGGGTGTGACCTTCTCGCCATTGCTGCCAGGCTATTTTCTTTGAGGTTTCATTCCCTCAAAACTGGATAATGCAGAAGAAGTTTGGTAAAAACGAGTTCACCTTGTTCATATATATATGACTTGGTTAAGTCCTCGAACGATTAGTATCAGTCAGCTCCACACGTCACCGCGCTTCCACCTCTGACCTATCAACCTGATCATCTTTCAGGGTTCTTACTAGCTTGACGCTATGGGAAATCTCATCTTGAGGGGGGCTTCATGCTTAGATGCTTTCAGCACTTATCCCGTCCGCACATAGCTACCCAGCGATGCCTTTGGCAAGACAACTGGTACACCAGCGGTGCGTCCATCCCGGTCCTCTCGTACTAAGGACAGCTCCTCTCAAATTTCCTGCGCCCACGACGGATAGGGACCGAACTGTCTCACGACGTTCTGAACCCAGCTCGCGTACCGCTTTAATGGGCGAACAGCCCAACCCTTGGGACCGACTACAGCCCCAGGATGCGATGAGCCGACATCGAGGTGCCAAACCTCCCCGTCGATGTGGACTCTTGGGGGAGATAAGCCTGTTATCCCCGGGGTAGCTTTTATCCGTTGAGCGATGGCCCTTCCATGCGGAACCACCGGATCACTAAGCCCGACTTTCGTCCCTGCTCGACTTGTAGGTCTCGCAGTCAAGCTCCCTTGTGCCTTTACACTCTACGAATGATTTCCAACCATTCTGAGGGAACCTTTGGGCGCCTCCGTTACTCTTTAGGAGGCGACCGCCCCAGTCAAACTGCCCACCTGACACTGTCTCCCACCCCGATGAGGGGTGCGGGTTAGAATTTCAATACAGCCAGGGTAGTATCCCACCGACGCCTCCACCGAAGCTAGCGCTCCAGCTTCTACGGCTCCTACCTATCCTGTACAAGCTGTACCAAAATTCAATATCAGGCTACAGTAAAGCTCCACGGGGTCTTTCCGTCCTGTCGCGGGTAACCTGCATCTTCACAGGTACTATAATTTCACCGAGTCTCTCGTTGAGACAGTGCCCAGATCGTTACGCCTTTCGTGCGGGTCGGAACTTACCCGACAAGGAATTTCGCTACCTTAGGACCGTTATAGTTACGGCCGCCGTTTACTGGGGCTTCGATTCAGAGCTTCGCTTTTAAGGCTAACCCCTCCTCTTAACCTTCCAGCACCGGGCAGGCGTCAGCCCCTATACTTCGCCTTGCGGCTTCGCAGAGACCTGTGTTTTTGCTAAACAGTCGCCTGGGCCTATTCACTGCGGCTCTTCGAGGCTATTCACCCCAAAGAGCACCCCTTCTCCCGAAGTTACGGGGTCATTTTGCCGAGTTCCTTAACGAGAGTTCTCTCGCTCACCTTAGGATTCTCTCCTCGCCTACCTGTGTCGGTTTGCGGTACGGGCACCTTTTATCTCGCTAGAGGCTTTTCTTGGCAGTGTGGAATCAGGAACTTCGGTACTAAATTTCCCTCGCTGTCACAGCTCGAGCCTAACGCAAGCGGGATTTGCCTCGCTTGCAGCCTAACTGCTTAGACGCGCATATCCAACAGCGCGCTTACCCTATCCTCCTGCGTCCCCCCGTTGCTCAAACGATAAAGAGGTGGTACAGGAATATCAACCTGTTGTCCATCGCCTACGCCTTTCGGCCTCGGCTTAGGTCCCGACTAACCCTGAGCGGACGAGCCTTCCTCAGGAAACCTTAGGCATTCGGTGGATGAGATTCTCACTCATCTTTCGCTACTCATACCGGCATTCTCACTTCTAAGCGCTCCACCAGTCCTTACGGTCTGACTTCAACGCCCTTAGAACGCTCTCCTACCACTGACATCAACGATGTCAATCCACAGCTTCGGTGATACGTTTAGCCCCGGTACATTTTCGGCGCAGAGTCACTCGACCAGTGAGCTATTACGCACTCTTTAAATGGTGGCTGCTTCTAAGCCAACATCCTGGTTGTCTAAGCAACTCCACATCCTTTTCCACTTAACGTATACTTTGGGACCTTAGCTGGTGGTCTGGGCTGTTTCCCTTTTGACTACGGATCTTATCACTCGCAGTCTGACTCCCACGGATAAGTCTTTGGCATTCGGAGTTTGTCTGAATTCGGTAACCCGATGAGGGCCCCTAGTCCAAACAGTGCTCTACCTCCAAGACTCTTACTACGTGAGGCTAGCCCTAAAGCTATTTCGGAGAGAACCAGCTATCTCCAAGTTCGATTGGAATTTCTCCGCTACCCACACCTCATCCCCGCACTTTTCAACGTGCGTGGGTTCGGGCCTCCATCCAGTGTTACCTGGACTTCACCCTGGACATGGGTAGATCACCTGGTTTCGGGTCTACGACCACATACTCATTCGCCCTATTCAGACTCGCTTTCGCTGCGGCTCCGTCTCTTCAACTTAACCTTGCATGTAATCGTAACTCGCCGGTTCATTCTACAAAAGGCACGCCATCACCCATAAACGGGCTCTGACTACTTGTAGGCACACGGTTTCAGGAACTATTTCACTCCCCTTCCGGGGTGCTTTTCACCTTTCCCTCACGGTACTGGTTCACTATCGGTCACTAGGGAGTATTTAGCCTTGGGAGATGGTCCTCCCTGCTTCCGACCGGATTTCACGTGTCCGGCCGTACTCAGGATCCACTCAGGAGGGAACGAAGTTTCAACTACAGGGTTTTTACCTTCTATGACGGACCTTTCCAGATCGCTTCATCTACCCCGTTCCTTTGTAACTCCATGTTGAGTGTCCTACAACCCCAAGAGGCAAGCCTCTTGGTTTGGGCTATGTCCCGTTTCGCTCGCCGCTACTCAGGGAATCGCGTTTGCTTTCTCTTCCTCCGGGTACTTAGATGTTTCAGTTCCCCGGGTATGCCTTCCATACCCTATGTATTCAGGTAAAGATACTGTTCCATTACGAACAGCGGGTTTCCCCATTCGGAAATCTCCGGATCAAAGCTTACTTACAGCTCCCCGAAGCATATCGGTGTTAGTCCCGTCCTTCATCGGCTCCTAGTGCCAAGGCATTCACCGTGCGCCCTTTCTAACTTAACCTAAAAGGTTTATTTCTCTTACTTAATAAGAGAGAAAACTAAAATGGCAAGGAAAAATTGAACTGCATTTTTCCCTATAACTCGGTTCTTACTTTGACTTCTTCTTTACGATTATCCAGTTTTCAAAGAACGAATAAAAAAAGCTTCGAGAGAATTGCTCTCTCAAAACTAAACAAACAAAGAACGTGTTTCAAACAAACTGTTTTGTCCGGCTCATATGTCCGGCATATATCCTTAGAAAGGAGGTGATCCAGCCGCACCTTCCGATACGGCTACCTTGTTACGACTTCACCCCAATCATCTGTCCCACCTTAGGCGGCTGGCTCCTTACGGTTACCCCACCGACTTCGGGTGTTACAAACTCTCGTGGTGTGACGGGCGGTGTGTACAAGGCCCGGGAACGTATTCACCGCGGCATGCTGATCCGCGATTACTAGCGATTCCGGCTTCATGTAGGCGAGTTGCAGCCTACAATCCGAACTGAGAATGGTTTTATGGGATTGGCTCGACCTTGCGGTTTTGCAGCCCTTTGTACCATCCATTGTAGCACGTGTGTAGCCCAGGTCATAAGGGGCATGATGATTTGACGTCATCCCCACCTTCCTCCGGTTTGTCACCGGCAGTCACCTTAGAGTGCCCAACTGAATGCTGGCAACTAAGATCAAGGGTTGCGCTCGTTGCGGGACTTAACCCAACATCTCACGACACGAGCTGACGACAACCATGCACCACCTGTCACTCTGTCCCCCGAAGGGGAAAGCCCTATCTCTAGGGGTGTCAGAGGATGTCAAGACCTGGTAAGGTTCTTCGCGTTGCTTCGAATTAAACCACATGCTCCACCGCTTGTGCGGGCCCCCGTCAATTCCTTTGAGTTTCAGCCTTGCGGCCGTACTCCCCAGGCGGAGTGCTTAATGCGTTAGCTGCAGCACTAAAGGGCGGAAACCCTCTAACACTTAGCACTCATCGTTTACGGCGTGGACTACCAGGGTATCTAATCCTGTTTGCTCCCCACGCTTTCGCGCCTCAGCGTCAGTTACAGACCAGAAAGTCGCCTTCGCCACTGGTGTTCCTCCACATCTCTACGCATTTCACCGCTACACGTGGAATTCCACTTTCCTCTTCTGCACTCAAGTCCCCCAGTTTCCAATGACCCTCCACGGTTGAGCCGTGGGCTTTCACATCAGACTTAAAGGACCGCCTGCGCGCGCTTTACGCCCAATAATTCCGGACAACGCTTGCCACCTACGTATTACCGCGGCTGCTGGCACGTAGTTAGCCGTGGCTTTCTGGTTAGGTACCGTCAAGGTACCGGCAGTTACTCCGGTACTTGTTCTTCCCTAACAACAGAGCTTTACGACCCGAAGGCCTTCATCGCTCACGCGGCGTTGCTCCGTCAGACTTTCGTCCATTGCGGAAGATTCCCTACTGCTGCCTCCCGTAGGAGTCTGGGCCGTGTCTCAGTCCCAGTGTGGCCGATCACCCTCTCAGGTCGGCTACGCATCGTCGCCTTGGTGAGCCGTTACCTCACCAACTAGCTAATGCGCCGCGGGCCCATCTGTAAGTGACAGCCGAAACCGTCTTTCAGCTTTTCCTCATGTGAGGAAAAGGATTATCCGGTATTAGCTCCGGTTTCCCGAAGTTATCCCAGTCTTACAGGCAGGTTGCCCACGTGTTACTCACCCGTCCGCCGCTAACCTTCAGGAGCAAGCTCCTAAAGATTCGCTCGACTTGCATGTATTAGGCACGCCGCCAGCGTTCGTCCTGAGCCAGGATCAAACTCTCCAAGAAAGTTGATTAGCTCATTTGTTACGTTGGCTTAGCTTCACTTTCTTACGAAAGATCTGCTAATGTTTATTGTTTGTTTACACGTCTTGTTTGTTTAGTTTTCAAAGAACAATATCATGTCGCAAGTGCGACTTTAATATAATAACAAAGTATATCAACCTTGTCAATATATTATTTTTGTTTTTTTTTGGTGGAGCCTAGCGGGATCGAACCGCTGACCTCCTGCGTGCAAAGCAGGCGCTCTCCCAGCTGAGCTAAGGCCCCGTATGTTATTGAAAATGAATGGTCGGGAAGACAGGATTCGAACCTGCGACCCCTTGGTCCCAAACCAAGTGCTCTACCAAGCTGAGCTACTTCCCGATTTATAATGGCGCGCCCGAAAGGAGTCGAACCCATAACCTTCTGATCCGTAGTCAGACGCTCTATCCAATTGAGCTACGGGCGCATTATTTTGAGAGTAATTTTGCTATCGCAAAAAACTTTGGTGCCGAGGACCGGAATCGAACCGGTACGGTAGTCACCTACCGCAGGATTTTAAGTCCTGTGCGTCTGCCAGTTCCGCCACCCCGGCACTGCTTGGAGCGGAAGACGGGATTCGAACCCGCGACCCCCACCTTGGCAAGGTGGTGTTCTACCACTGAACTACTTCCGCATTATAGTAAGTTATTTTGCTTTCCCTAAAAACTTTGGTGCGGGTGAAGGGAGTCGAACCCCCACGCCTTGCGGCGCCAGATCCTAAGTCTGGTGCGTCTGCCAATTCCGCCACACCCGCATTATGGTAAGTTATTTTGCTATCGCAAAAAACTCTGGTGAGCCATGAAGGACTCGAACCTTCGACCCTCTGATTAAAAGTCAGATGCTCTACCAACTGAGCTAATGGCTCAAAAAAATGGTGCCGGCTAGAGGACTTGAACCCCCAACCTACTGATTACAAGTCAGTTGCTCTACCAATTGAGCTAAACCGGCATATATGGTGGAGGATGACGGGCTCGAACCGCCGACCCTCTGCTTGTAAGGCAGATGCTCTCCCAGCTGAGCTAATCCTCCACAATATAAGCCTGGCAACGTCCTACTCTCACAGGGACAAAGTCCCAACTACCATCGGCGCTGAGAAGCTTAACTTCCGTGTTCGGTATGGGAACGGGTGTGACCTTCTCGCCATTGCTGCCAGGCTATTTTCTTTGAGGTTTCATTCCCTCAAAACTGGATAATGCAGAAGAAGTTTGGTAAAAACGAGTTCACCTTGTTCATATATATATGACTTGGTTAAGTCCTCGAACGATTAGTATCAGTCAGCTCCACACGTCACCGCGCTTCCACCTCTGACCTATCAACCTGATCATCTTTCAGGGTTCTTACTAGCTTGACGCTATGGGAAATCTCATCTTGAGGGGGGCTTCATGCTTAGATGCTTTCAGCACTTATCCCGTCCGCACATAGCTACCCAGCGATGCCTTTGGCAAGACAACTGGTACACCAGCGGTGCGTCCATCCCGGTCCTCTCGTACTAAGGACAGCTCCTCTCAAATTTCCTGCGCCCACGACGGATAGGGACCGAACTGTCTCACGACGTTCTGAACCCAGCTCGCGTACCGCTTTAATGGGCGAACAGCCCAACCCTTGGGACCGACTACAGCCCCAGGATGCGATGAGCCGACATCGAGGTGCCAAACCTCCCCGTCGATGTGGACTCTTGGGGGAGATAAGCCTGTTATCCCCGGGGTAGCTTTTATCCGTTGAGCGATGGCCCTTCCATGCGGAACCACCGGATCACTAAGCCCGACTTTCGTCCCTGCTCGACTTGTAGGTCTCGCAGTCAAGCTCCCTTGTGCCTTTACACTCTACGAATGATTTCCAACCATTCTGAGGGAACCTTTGGGCGCCTCCGTTACTCTTTAGGAGGCGACCGCCCCAGTCAAACTGCCCACCTGACACTGTCTCCCACCCCGATGAGGGGTGCGGGTTAGAATTTCAATACAGCCAGGGTAGTATCCCACCGACGCCTCCACCGAAGCTAGCGCTCCGGCTTCTACGGCTCCTACCTATCCTGTACAAGCTGTACCAAAATTCAATATCAGGCTACAGTAAAGCTCCACGGGGTCTTTCCGTCCTGTCGCGGGTAACCTGCATCTTCACAGGTACTATAATTTCACCGAGTCTCTCGTTGAGACAGTGCCCAGATCGTTACGCCTTTCGTGCGGGTCGGAACTTACCCGACAAGGAATTTCGCTACCTTAGGACCGTTATAGTTACGGCCGCCGTTTACTGGGGCTTCGATTCAGAGCTTCGCTTTTAAGGCTAACCCCTCCTCTTAACCTTCCAGCACCGGGCAGGCGTCAGCCCCTATACTTCGCCTTGCGGCTTCGCAGAGACCTGTGTTTTTGCTAAACAGTCGCCTGGGCCTATTCACTGCGGCTCTTCGAGGCTATTCACCCCAAAGAGCACCCCTTCTCCCGAAGTTACGGGGTCATTTTGCCGAGTTCCTTAACGAGAGTTCTCTCGCTCACCTTAGGATTCTCTCCTCGCCTACCTGTGTCGGTTTGCGGTACGGGCACCTTTTATCTCGCTAGAGGCTTTTCTTGGCAGTGTGGAATCAGGAACTTCGGTACTAAATTTCCCTCGCTGTCACAGCTCAGCCTTCACGCAAGCGGGATTTGCCTCGCTTGCAGCCTAACTGCTTAGACGCGCATATCCAACAGCGCGCTTACCCTATCCTCCTGCGTCCCCCCGTTGCTCAAACGATAAAGAGGTGGTACAGGAATATCAACCTGTTGTCCATCGCCTACGCCTTTCGGCCTCGGCTTAGGTCCCGACTAACCCTGAGCGGACGAGCCTTCCTCAGGAAACCTTAGGCATTCGGTGGATGAGATTCTCACTCATCTTTCGCTACTCATACCGGCATTCTCACTTCTAAGCGCTCCACCAGTCCTTACGGTCTGACTTCAACGCCCTTAGAACGCTCTCCTACCACTGACATCAACGATGTCAATCCACAGCTTCGGTGATACGTTTAGCCCCGGTACATTTTCGGCGCAGAGTCACTCGACCAGTGAGCTATTACGCACTCTTTAAATGGTGGCTGCTTCTAAGCCAACATCCTGGTTGTCTAAGCAACTCCACATCCTTTTCCACTTAACGTATACTTTGGGACCTTAGCTGGTGGTCTGGGCTGTTTCCCTTTTGACTACGGATCTTATCACTCGCAGTCTGACTCCCACGGATAAGTCTTTGGCATTCGGAGTTTGTCTGAATTCGGTAACCCGATGAGGGCCCCTAGTCCAAACAGTGCTCTACCTCCAAGACTCTTACTACGTGAGGCTAGCCCTAAAGCTATTTCGGAGAGAACCAGCTATCTCCAAGTTCGATTGGAATTTCTCCGCTACCCACACCTCATCCCCGCACTTTTCAACGTGCGTGGGTTCGGGCCTCCATCCAGTGTTACCTGGACTTCACCCTGGACATGGGTAGATCACCTGGTTTCGGGTCTACGACCACATACTCATTCGCCCTATTCAGACTCGCTTTCGCTGCGGCTCCGTCTCTTCAACTTAACCTTGCATGTAATCGTAACTCGCCGGTTCATTCTACAAAAGGCACGCCATCACCCATAAACGGGCTCTGACTACTTGTAGGCACACGGTTTCAGGAACTATTTCACTCCCCTTCCGGGGTGCTTTTCACCTTTCCCTCACGGTACTGGTTCACTATCGGTCACTAGGGAGTATTTAGCCTTGGGAGATGGTCCTCCCTGCTTCCGACCGGATTTCACGTGTCCGGCCGTACTCAGGATCCACTCAGGAGGGAACGAAGTTTCAACTACAGGGTTTTTACCTTCTATGACGGACCTTTCCAGATCGCTTCATCTACCCCGTTCCTTTGTAACTCCATGTTGAGTGTCCTACAACCCCAAGAGGCAAGCCTCTTGGTTTGGGCTATGTCCCGTTTCGCTCGCCGCTACTCAGGGAATCGCGTTTGCTTTCTCTTCCTCCGGGTACTTAGATGTTTCAGTTCCCCGGGTATGCCTTCCATACCCTATGTATTCAGGTAAAGATACTGTTCCATTACGAACAGCGGGTTTCCCCATTCGGAAATCTCCGGATCAAAGCTTACTTACAGCTCCCCGAAGCATATCGGTGTTAGTCCCGTCCTTCATCGGCTCCTAGTGCCAAGGCATTCACCGTGCGCCCTTTCTAACTTAACCTAAAAGGTTTATTTCTCTTACTTAATAAGAGAGAAAACTAAAATGGCAAGGAAAAATTGAACTGCATTTTTCCCTATAACTCGGTTCTTACTTTGACTTCTTCTTTACGATTATCCAGTTTTCAAAGAACGAATAAAAAAAGCTTCGAGAGAATTGCTCTCTCAAAACTAAACAAACAAAGAACGTGTTTCAAACAAACTGTTTTGTCCGGCTCATATGTCCGGCATATATCCTTAGAAAGGAGGTGATCCAGCCGCACCTTCCGATACGGCTACCTTGTTACGACTTCACCCCAATCATCTGTCCCACCTTAGGCGGCTGGCTCCTTACGGTTACCCCACCGACTTCGGGTGTTACAAACTCTCGTGGTGTGACGGGCGGTGTGTACAAGGCCCGGGAACGTATTCACCGCGGCATGCTGATCCGCGATTACTAGCGATTCCGGCTTCATGTAGGCGAGTTGCAGCCTACAATCCGAACTGAGAATGGTTTTATGGGATTGGCTCGACCTTGCGGTTTTGCAGCCCTTTGTACCATCCATTGTAGCACGTGTGTAGCCCAGGTCATAAGGGGCATGATGATTTGACGTCATCCCCACCTTCCTCCGGTTTGTCACCGGCAGTCACCTTAGAGTGCCCAACTGAATGCTGGCAACTAAGATCAAGGGTTGCGCTCGTTGCGGGACTTAACCCAACATCTCACGACACGAGCTGACGACAACCATGCACCACCTGTCACTCTGTCCCCCGAAGGGGAAAGCCCTATCTCTAGGGGTGTCAGAGGATGTCAAGACCTGGTAAGGTTCTTCGCGTTGCTTCGAATTAAACCACATGCTCCACCGCTTGTGCGGGCCCCCGTCAATTCCTTTGAGTTTCAGCCTTGCGGCCGTACTCCCCAGGCGGAGTGCTTAATGCGTTAGCTGCAGCACTAAAGGGCGGAAACCCTCTAACACTTAGCACTCATCGTTTACGGCGTGGACTACCAGGGTATCTAATCCTGTTTGCTCCCCACGCTTTCGCGCCTCAGCGTCAGTTACAGACCAGAAAGTCGCCTTCGCCACTGGTGTTCCTCCACATCTCTACGCATTTCACCGCTACACGTGGAATTCCACTTTCCTCTTCTGCACTCAAGTCCCCCAGTTTCCAATGACCCTCCACGGTTGAGCCGTGGGCTTTCACATCAGACTTAAAGGACCGCCTGCGCGCGCTTTACGCCCAATAATTCCGGACAACGCTTGCCACCTACGTATTACCGCGGCTGCTGGCACGTAGTTAGCCGTGGCTTTCTGGTTAGGTACCGTCAAGGTACCGGCAGTTACTCCGGTACTTGTTCTTCCCTAACAACAGAGCTTTACGACCCGAAGGCCTTCATCGCTCACGCGGCGTTGCTCCGTCAGACTTTCGTCCATTGCGGAAGATTCCCTACTGCTGCCTCCCGTAGGAGTCTGGGCCGTGTCTCAGTCCCAGTGTGGCCGATCACCCTCTCAGGTCGGCTACGCATCGTCGCCTTGGTGAGCCGTTACCTCACCAACTAGCTAATGCGCCGCGGGCCCATCTGTAAGTGACAGCCGAAACCATCTTTCAGCTTTTCCTCATGTGAGGAAAAGGATTATCCGGTATTAGCTCCGGTTTCCCGAAGTTATCCCAGTCTTACAGGCAGGTTGCCCACGTGTTACTCACCCGTCCGCCGCTAATCATCAGGAGCAAGCTCCTAATGATTCGCTCGACTTGCATGTATTAGGCACGCCGCCAGCGTTCGTCCTGAGCCAGGATCAAACTCTCCAAGAAAGTTGATTAGCTCATTTGTTACGTTGGCTTAGCTTCACTTTCTTACGAAAGTTCCACTAATAGTTATTGTTTGTTTGCACGATTTTGTTTGTTTAGTTTTCAAAGAGCAATTTACTTCGTCGCCCAAAAGCGACTTTTTAATCATACCAAGTCACCAACCAGAAGTCAATAACTTTTTTGAATTATTTTTTGTTTCGTTGTTATTTCGCAACAACAGATATTAATATACCACCATTAATCACGGGGCGCAATAGCTTTTTTTGTTTTTTATACATAAAATTCAAAGTAAAAATATTCTAACTGTTCAGTTTGAAAGAATTGCTGAAAAAACAAAAAAGCGCCGATGAAATAGGCGCTTTTAAAATTGACTATCAACGATGACGCATTAACGGGAATAATAGTACATCTCTAATAGACGGAGAGTTAGTTAATAACATTACCAAACGGTCAATACCGATTCCTAAACCTCCAGTAGGCGGCATACCATACTCTAATGCTTCTACAAAGTCATCATCCATCATATGGGCTTCGTCGTTTCCTTGCTCTCTTTCTTTCAACTGTGCTTCAAAACGTTCTCTTTGATCAATTGGGTCGTTTAGCTCTGTAAATGCATTGGCATGCTCACGGGCAACGATAAATAACTCAAAGCGATCCGTAAATCTTGGATCTGCATCGTTTTTCTTCGCTAGAGGTGAGATTTCAACAGGATGTCCATAGATAAATGTTGGTTGAATAAGCTTTTCTTCTACCTTTTGCTCGAAAAATTCATTTACAATATGACCGTAAAGCATATGGTCGTTTATTTCTACACCATGTTCTTTTGCATGTTCCCGTGCTTCTTCAACACTCATCTCTTTCCAAAAATCTACACCCGTAAATTCTTTAATGGCATCTACCATATGAAGCCTTTTCCATTCAGGTTTAAGATCTACTTCATAATCACCATATTGAACGGTTGTTGTTCCCAGCACTTCTTGTGCAATATGGGCTATTAGATTTTCGGTAAGACTCATGATATCCCTGTAATCAGCATATGCTTCATAAAGTTCAATCATTGTAAATTCCGGATTATGGCGGGTTGAAACACCTTCATTTCGGAATACACGGCCAATTTCATATACTTTTTCGAGACCGCCAACAATTAATCGTTTTAGGTGAAGTTCAATCGCGATACGCATAAATAGCGGCATATCCAGTGCATTGTGATGCGTGATAAACGGACGGGCAGAGGCGCCGCCGGCAATAGCATGCATCATCGGTGTTTCTACTTCTAAATAGCCATGGTCATCTAAATAACGGCGCATCGATTGTATAATACGGCTGCGGGTAATAAAAGTCTTCTTACTTTCCCCGCTCATGATTAAATCCAAGTAACGTTGACGGTACCGCTGTTCAACATCCTTAAGGCCATGGAATTTATCAGGTAATGGGCGAAGAGCTTTTGTTAAAAACTCAAAGCTTTGTACTTTTACCGATAGTTCTCCCACTTTTGTTTTAAAAAGTGTCCCGGTTACCCCAATGATGTCTCCCAAATCAGCTGAATCAAATACTTTATACTGATCTTCACCGATTGCATCCTGTCTTACATATACTTGAATTTGACCTGTTAAATCTTGAATATGTGCAAAACCGGCTTTTCCTTTCCCCCGCTTTGTCATGATACGTCCGGCAAGAGTAACAGAAACATTCTTAGTTTCAAGCTCTTCTTTTTCCAATTCACCGTATTGTTCAATTAATTCGTTTGTACTATTTGTTCTGTCAAAACGCTTCCCAAATGGATCAAGACCATTTTCACGCATGGTATTCATTTTTTCGCGTCTGACCCTTAATTGGTCATTTAATTCTTCCTGACTCATTCCTCATCAACTCCAATAATTTCTTATTATGTAATAACGCTTAACTAACCGCGATCACTTTTTTTGCATACTTTATTATTTTACACAAACTTACGTGTTCAGACATCAAAAAAGTTCAAAATAGAATAAAAACTGCCAGTTATTTCACTGGCAGTTTCTCTCATAAACAAAAATAGTATAAAAAAGCAGGCATAAAAAGTCAAATTCAACCTACAATTAATTGGCTTTGTTCCGGTTCTTCCGCCTCTATGACTAAACCATTTAGCAGTGACACTAAGTCGTCGCGGGAATTACATTCATTGATGGCATTACGCGCATTTCCGTTTCCCCGTACCCCTTTTAAATACCAAGCAGCATGTTTACGCATTTCACGTACGGCAATATCCTCATTTTTCAAAGCAATTAAGCGATCTAAATGCAGGATACAAACATCGATTTTTTCACGGACGGATGGCTCACCCATCAATTTGCCGGTTTCCAGGAATTGAACGGTACGGTAGATCATCCACGGGTTTCCTAAGGCAGCTCTGCCAATCATAACGCCGTCAACACCTGTTTCATCCAACATTCTTTTGGCATCCTGCGGTGTTTGAACATCACCGTTTCCGATGAGCGGAATATTTATCGATAGTTTTACTTCACGAATAATGTCCCAGTTCGCTTTACCTTCGTACATTTGGACACGTGTCCGGCCATGGAGGGAAACCGCCTTTCCGCCAGCCCGTTCAACGGCTTGGGCATTTTTAACAGCATAGATATGCTGATCATCCCAACCCATCCGCATTTTCACAGTTACCGGCTTATCAACCGCATCTACAACAGCAGAAACCATTTCATAAATTTTATTCGGGTCAAGAAGCCACTTTGCTCCTGCATCACACTTAGTAATCTTCGGAACCGGGCAGCCCATATTAATATCAATAATATCCGCATTCGTATTTTTATCTACAAATCTTGCTGCTTCGACAAGCGTTTCTTTTTCACCGCCAAAAATTTGCAGGCTGAGCGGTTTTTCGCGTTCGTCAATATAGAGCATATTCATCGTTTTTTCATTTTTATAAACGATTCCTTTATCACTAACCATTTCGGCACAAACGAGACCTGCACCAAACTCTTTTACCGTTAAACGGAAGGCAGAGTTACATACACCGGCCATTGGTGCCAGGACGACTGGATTTTTCATTTCAATATCGCCGATTTTTAACATAAAACACCCTCCTTCTTTATTCCTTTGGCTCTAATTCTTCTATACTGACCTTTAAGGATCGTGCTATTTTTTCTAGAAAGTCATCTGCAGGCAGACGGTTTCCTCTTTCAATCTCTCCTAAAATCGATACTGATACACCTAGTTCCCTCGAAAAGCTTTCCTGGGTAAAACCCTTTAGCTTTCGATAGGCGCGAATACGTCTTCCCCATTTTTCCGCTTCCATATTCGGACTCCTTCTTTATTAGGTAATTCATTTAAGTATGTCTCAAAAGGTTTTTCCATTTCCGGAATAAGAATGTCATGACGAATTTCCAAAAGCGGAATCATGACGAAAGCTCTCTCCAGCATCCGAGGATGAGGAACTGTAAGCTTCTCTGTTTCAATATTTTCTTGGTTATAAAGGAGAATGTCAAGGTCTATTGTTCTGGGACCCCATTTAATTTCCCTCTTTCTCCCAAGTTCCAACTCTATTTTTAAACATATATCTAATAATTCCTGAGCGGTGTACTCAGTCTTTATCTCAATTACCATATTTAAAAATAAATCCTGTTCCTCATAGCCGACAGGATCTGTTTCATAAACAGAGGAGTAATTTACCAACTGAATTCCAGGATAATTAATCAAAAGCCTGATTGCATTCATTAAATAATCATAACGGATTCCCATATTCGAGCCAAGAGAAATAAATGCTGAATTTCCCATTATTATCTACTCCTCGTAATTTCTACTGCAACAGACTTGTAATGACCCGGTATTGGCGGGTCGGGTTTAATTACCTTTACCGTGACCTCAGTTATGGCAGGGAATTCCTGCAATACACAATCTGCTATTTTTTCCGCAATAGCTTCGACTAATTTTTTGGGTTTTCCCTCCACAATCTCTTTGCATACCCGAAATAGTTCACCATAATTAACTGAATACACTAATTCGTCCGTTTCCCCTGCTTTTTTCAAATCCAAGGAAACCGTTAAGTCAACACTAAAACGTTGTCCTAATCGATTCTCTTCCGGGAATACACCGTGATATCCGTAAAATTCCATTCCATTTACATATATTTTATCCAATGATATCACCTTTTCCCATCAATTCATCCATCATTTTGGCCATTCTGCTCATTTCCTTAATATCATGTACCCGGATAATCTGACACCCTTTTTGGATTCCAAAACAAACGGTTGCTCCCGTGCCCTCCATTCTTTCGTTAACAGGAAGGTTTAATGCCTGTCCAATCATAGATTTTTTTGAAGTCCCCAAAAGAACAGGATAACCAATCATTGTAAGCCTATCTAAGTTTTGCATCATTTGAATATTTTCTTGATAGTCTTTTGCAAAACCGATGCCAGGATCCAAAATAATATTCTTATCCTTCACTCCGGCATTTTTTACGATCGTGATGCTTTCATACAGATCATTGATAACATCCCTTATAAATAAGGAGTAGTTCCTGTCATGACGGTTATGCATTAAGATAATCGGGACATCATACTCTGCTGCAACGTGTGCCATTTTATCATCAGCTTTAGCTCCCCATACATCATTGATTATATGGGCTCCTGCTTCAATTGCTTGTTTAGCAACTTCCGCTTTATATGTATCAATAGAAATCGGAACCGGAACCTGTTTAGAAATGGCTTTAATGATAGGGATAACCCGATTAAGCTCCTCTTCTACGGAAACAGCTGCAAATCCGGGGCGAGTTGATTCACCGCCAATATCGATAATATCAGCACCATTCCTCACCATTTCGTCTGCATGTTTTACTGCCAGGTCCACTGCATTGAATTTACCGCCATCTGAAAACGAGTCGGGAGTAATATTTAATATTCCCATGACAACCGTCTTTTTTTGATAATCTAAGGTAAATGGGCCGCATTGGATTTTATGTTCATAAGCTGTGTTCATCCCTTTATCCTCCTATGCTAAGCTTTTTTTCTCTTTTCATCATACATGAAGTTTAAGATGGTTTCATTTACAATGCAAAAAAAAGAAGCCTCGGCCAAATAGCCAAAGCCTCTTTTTCGTTTTATTCTACATCATATTGGTAAAGCGGTGTGCTTAAATAACGTTCGCCATTATCCGGAATAATCGCAAGTACCTTTTTACCTTTACCAAGTTCCTTTGCAACTTTTACAGCAGCAGCAACAGCTGCTCCCGAAGAAATCCCGCCAAGAATACCTTCTTCTCTTGCTGCCTGGCGAGAAGCTTCAAATGCTTCTTCTGTGCCTACTAGAATAACTTCATCATAAATTTTGGTATCTAGTGTGTCAGGAATAAACCCTGCGCCAAGCCCTTGAAGCTTATGCGGGCCTGGTTTTCCACCTGATAGAACTGGTGAATCCTTTGGCTCTACTGCATAAATTTTAACATTAGGGAATTTTTCACGAAGAACAGTACCTGCACCTGAAATTGTACCGCCTGTTCCAATACCTGATACAAAGGCATCTAGTTGATCCATTTGTTCAGCAATCTCTTTGCCCGTAGTACGTCTATGTACCTCAGGGTTTGCTTCGTTTTTAAATTGCTGCGGCAAGAAATAACCATGTTCCTTTACAAGCTCTTCCGCTTTGGCAATAGCACCTTTCATTCCTTCCGGTCCTGGAGTCAAAACAAGCTCAGCACCGTATGCACGAAGGAGGTTCCGTCTTTCTAAACTCATCGTTTCAGGCATAACAAATACAGCATTGTATCCTTTTGCTGCAGCAATCATCGCAAGACCGATACCGGTGTTTCCACTTGTAGGCTCAATGATCGTATCTTCGCCGGGTTTAATTAAACCTTGTTCTTCAGCCGCTTCAATCATAGCTAATGCGATACGGTCCTTTACACTGCTGCCGGGGTTGAAATATTCAAGCTTTAAATATACCTCGGCACTATTTTCATCTACTAATCTGTTTAATTTCACAATTGGAGTTTGGCCGACTAACTCGGCAACTGAATTTGCAACACGAACCATTAAGAGCACCCCTATTCCGAGTAATTTGATTGGATTTATATTATTAAATTTACCAGTTTAATACTCCGTTTGTCAATTATTTAGCACTAATTTTTTTGAAAATTTTCAAAAAAGAAAGCACAGAAAATCTACTTCTGTGCTTCTTTGTTTCCATAAAACCAATCGACCTTGGCTTCATTCCAAAATGTACTTGCCGATTCAGGTGTTTTCATTTGTTCAAGCGCAATTTGCCGGCGAATTTGCTCTTTTACAGCATCAAATGAATATTTCTTTCCGTTTATTTTTCCTTCAAGCTTTAAGATGGCGTATCCTTTATCAACCTTAATCGGGTCACTATAAGCCCCATCCTTTAACGTCTTTGCTGTGTTAATATATTCAGAAGGATAGCGGTCGTCATCATCACTAATATAACCAATATCGCCGCCTTCATTAGCTGAAAACTCATCGACAGAGCGTTCCATAGCTAAAGCAGAAAAATTTGAGCCTTGAGATAACTCTTTAATCGCCTCTTGTGCCTCTTCTTTTGTTTTGACAATTATTTGTGCTAAATGATAAGCGGTTGGTACATTGAATTGTTCTTTATTTTTTTCATAATAACTTTTTAGTTCTTTATTGGAGACAACAACATCTTTTGTCAATAATTCTTCTAAAAGAAGGCTATTGCGAATTTGATCTTTCCAATTTTTATCATCAGAACTTTTATTTTGGGAAGAAGAATTATAGTTTGTTTGAAGTATCCTGAATTCCCGTTCAACATCTTGATCAGATATTTTTATAGTATATTTTGCTGCCATTTCTTTAATTACTTTTTGGTCAATCATTTCTTTTAAGACATCTTTTCCATATCTGGCTGCTAATTCATTAAGCCAATCTTGTCTTGAAATTGTACTTTTTCCCACTGTGGCCACAGTCTCTTCGCTTAAGCCTGCCCCATTTGCCTTATTTTCTTTTGATAGAAAAAAGACAACCGTAAGACAATTGAGCATGAAAAGAGCTGCGATAACAAGCCAAAGCTGCTTTCTCCTCAACAACTGCTCCTCCCCCAATGTGAAAGCTTATTTCGCCTCTTCCTTTAATTTCTCTAATTCTTCCTTTGAAAAATGATATTTTTCATTGCAAAAATGACAATGCGCCTCTGCCTGTCCATCTTCTTTAATCATATCTTCAATTTCAGCAACACCTAAACTGACAATGGCATCTGAAAAACGCTCCTTAGAACAATTGCATGTGAAGCTTACAGGCATCGTTTCGAGGATCTTCAGATGTTCCTTGCCAAAAAGCTCTTCTAAAATCTCTTCAGGAGTTAAGCCTTTTTCAATTAACTTAGATATCGGGGGAATCGTTTTTAACCGTTCTTCCAATTTACTAATTGTTTCTTCCTTTGTACCGGGCATTAATTGGAAAATAAATCCTCCTGCTGCCAAAATACTATCATCAGGATTCACTAGGACTCCAACCCCAACAGAAGAGGGCAATTGCTCGGAGGTTGCAAAATAATAAGTAAAGTCTTCCCCCAGTTCACCTGAAACAATGGGAACCTGACCGGAGAAAAAGTCACGAAGCCCTACATCCTTTACAATAGACATCGTACCCGTTGTTCCGACTGCACGGCGGACATCAAGCTTCCCGTGTTCATTTGATTCAAAATCAATTTCCGGATTCGTAACATATCCGCGAACCTCACCCTTGGCGTTACTATCAACCAGTATCACACCAATTGGGCCGCCGCCATCTATTTTTACCGTTAATTTATCTTCACCCTTAAGCATTGCTCCCATCATAACACCTGCGGTCATCGCGCGGCCAAGCGCAGCAGATGCTGTACGCCATGTTTGATGACGGCGCTGCGCTTCTGAAACTGTTTCAGTTGTACGGACTGCATATGCTCTGATATTTCCGTCATATGCAAGCGCCTTTACTAAATAATCGTTCATCATTAAACTCCTTTCTAGCTATTATTTCTTATCATATCCATGTTTCGTTTATAGATAAGCTGAAGTCCTTTTAAAGTTAAAAATGGGTCTACAACGTCAATAATGGTAGATTCTTGGGCAATCAATGCAGATAACCCTCCTGTTGCAATTACCGTTGGTTTTTTCACACTCTGATCCATCATCCGCTTAACGATCCCTTCCACTTGACCAACATAACCATAGACAATACCCGCTTGCATTGCGGAAACAGTATTTTTCCCAATTACAGACTCTGGTCTTGCAATTTCGATTCTTGGTAATTTCGCCGCCCGGGAGTAAAGTGCTTCTGTTGAAATACTTACACCTGGAGCGATCGCGCCACCCATATATTGACTTTGCTCATTTATATAACAATATGTTGTAGCTGTGCCGAAATCGACAATAATCAGCGGGCTCCCATATTCTTGGATTGCGGCAACAGCATTGACGATTCGGTCAGCACCCACTTCTCTTGGGTTTTCATATTTAATATTTAGTCCTGTTTTAATTCCCGGTCCAACAACGAGCGGTTTAATATGAAAATATTTCTGGCACATTCTTTCTAAAGCAAACATGATCGGTGGAACAACTGAAGAAATGATAATACCATCAATATCTGAGAACAATAGGCCTGAATGATCAAACAACGATTTAATGATCATGCCAAACTCATCCTCTGTCCGATTTCGATGTGTTTCAACTCGCCAGTGATATTTAAGCTCATCACCTTTATAGACACCTAAAACAATATTTGTATTGCCTACATCAAATACAAAAATCAAATCTATCACTCACTTTTCAGATTTTCTTTCTCCATACTGCCAACATCATAACATAAATACAAATTAACATGAAAAAAAGAGCGCTTCAATAGAAGCGCTCTTTTAATTCATTACTTTTATTTAGTTTCAGAAGGAGGAAGATCCGATTTTTCTAAATCCACTCGCTCATCTTCTTTTTTAGTGTTGATATTAACCTTAACATCGTCCACTTTTTTAGGTCCAATTTGTACGCTTTCGAGAGCAACTGAACTATCCGGCATATGACCATGCTCTACCAAATATTTGATTTGCTCAGCAACAAGTGTTTCAACTTCAAGAAGAGTCTTGGCAATAAGATCTAATTTATCACGGTTTTCCGTAAGGATCTTTCTCGCTCTTTCATAACACTCTTTTATAATCCGTTGTATTTCAAGATCGATCTCATAGGCAATCGCATCAGAATAATTTTGCTCGTTATGAAGGTCACGGCCTAAGAAAACTTGACCTTGCGCTTGACCGAACTGTAATGGTCCAAGTTTATCACTCATTCCATATTCGGTTACCATTTTACGGGCAATTCCTGTAGCGCGTTGGAAATCATTATGCGCACCTGTGCTTACTTCACCAAAAACAATTTCTTCTGCTACACGTCCACCTAATAAACCAACGATTTTATCAAGCAGCTCAGGTTTCGTCATAAAGTAACGGTCTTCCCGAGGAAGCATTACGGCGTATCCGCCTGCCTGGCCGCGTGGAACGATTGTAACTTTGTGGACCATGTCCGCTTCATCTAGCACTAAACCAATTACAGTATGGCCGCCCTCATGGAAAGCCACAATATTACGTTCCTTTTCAGAAATAACCCTGCTCTTTTTCGCCGGACCGGCGATTACCCGGTCAGTTGCTTCATCGATATCTTCCATATCGATTTTCTTCTTGCTTGCACGAGCTGCAACCAGTGCAGCCTCATTCAATAAATTTTCCAAGTCTGCACCTGAAAATCCGGGTGTCCGCATGGCAATATTCTTTAAGTTAACCGAGTCATCTAACGGTTTATTGCGAGCATGTACTTTTAGTACTGCCTCACGGCCAATAACATCCGGTCTGTCAACGGTAATTTGACGATCAAAACGTCCGGGACGCAATAATGCAGGGTCCAAAATGTCAGCACGGTTTGTTGCAGCAACTATGATTATTCCCTCATTTGCACCAAATCCGTCCATTTCAACTAACAGTTGATTTAACGTTTGTTCACGTTCATCGTGTCCCCCGCCTAGTCCGGCACCACGCTGACGACCGACAGCATCAATTTCATCGATGAAGATAATACATGGAGCATTTTTCTTTGCATTTTCAAATAAATCACGAACACGGGATGCACCGACCCCAACGAACATTTCAACGAAATCAGATCCGCTTATTGAAAAGAACGGTACGCCTGCTTCACCTGCTGTAGCTCTGGCAAGCAGCGTTTTACCTGTCCCCGGAGGACCTACAAGGAGTACTCCTTTTGGAATACGGGCGCCAAGTTCAGCAAACTTACGCGGATCCTTTAAAAATTCAACCACTTCTACTAATTCCTGCTTTTCTTCATCAGCACCGGCTACATCTCTAAAACGAACCTTTTTCTTATCATCGTTGTAAAGTTTCGCTTTGCTTTTACCAAAATTCATAACACGGCTTCCGCCGCCTTGAGCTTGGTTTAATAAGAAGAAAAATAATATAAAAATGATCACAAACGGAATAATCGATGTAAAGAAGGTTACCCAACCGCTTGTTTCTTTTGCCGGCAGAACCTCTACATCTTTTCCGGCTTTATCAATTCGGTCAAGAATTTTTTCACTGTTTGGAATATACGTTAAAAAGTTTTTATTCGTACCGACTGTTAATTCGCCTCGAACCTCATAAACACCGCGTTCAGGCTGCATGGAAAATGACTTTACTTCACCCTTTTCCAGATGGGTAACAAAATTGTCATAGGTAATATTATTGGTTGTTTGATTGCTCCCATTAAAGAAACTAACAACACCTATAATGACTAAAAATATCAATAAATAAAAGATGGTATTACGGAAAATCCGATTCATCTCTTACCTCCTCCCACGGATAAACAAACTATATTAAATAGTATCATAGAAAATCATGCCAATTCAAGGAATTACACTTATTAACAAGTCATTAAAGACTTTCGGCAAACGGAGGAAAAAATCCTTCTATTTAGGTATTGCTTAAAGGCTGTTGCTATATACTTCAGGTTTTAAAACACCAATATATGGAAGGTTTCGATATTTTTCAGCATAATCCAAGCCGTATCCAACAACAAACTCATCCGGTACGATAAAACCAACATAATCAGCTTTAATAAGGCTCTTTCTTCCTGTCGGTTTATCAAGCAACGTGACAATCTTAATGGATTTTGCTTTACGATAACGGAATAGATCAACTAAATAACTAAGAGTTAATCCACTGTCTATAATATCTTCTATAATTAAAATATCTCTTCCCTCTACAGAAGTATCCAAGTCCTTAAGAATTTTTACTTCTCCTGAAGAAACAGTCGAATTGCCGTAGCTGGATACATCCATAAAGTCCATTTCCAAATAGCAATCCATTCGTTTTAATAAATCGGCCATAAAAGGCATTGCACCCTTTAAAACGCCAATTGCAAGCGGAAAGCGTTCTTTATACTCTTCTGTAAGTTGATGCGCTAAATCCTGAATTTTCGCTTGAATCTCATCTTCTGTAATTAATACTTTTTCGATATCCTGTTTCATTATAATTGTGCCCCCTAGAAGATCATTACTTATCATATGTGAGTAGTATATATTGTTTTGCTTTGTAATCTATTCCTTCTAATGAAGATTTTTTTAAACCGGGAAGCCAAAGAATCGTACCTTCCGCGTCCGTAACCACAGGCCATGTACCCCGGTCCCGGATTGGAACTTTATGATCAATAAAGATATCTTTTAACTTCCTTGAGCCTGACATTCCTTTTAAAGTCATTCGATCCCCTAATTTTCTGGGACGAATGATAATCGGCAGCTTAATGTTATCTGCATGGAACAATGCATGGCAAAGGTTTGTCTCTGTAAATTCCCTATCGATATAATTCATCTTAATCCTTCTGCCAAATGGTAATTCAATCGTTCCGGGCTCGCAAATTTCAAAATGATAGGTTTGTTCATCGGCCAAATCAAATTGGAAAGTCAAAAGCAGATAGGATCGAATTACTTGTAAACCATTTGGTAGATTAAGTTTCCCTGATGGATGTGAATTCCGCATTAGTGATAAAACTTGATCGATATGTATAGCTGAAAGGGAACCTGGGTTTTCATTGTAAAGATATTTTAATATTAGTTGAATACCTCTCCTTTGTAAAGGTATTGGCACTTTTGAAAAGCGTTTAATGTCAATGGTAATTTTGTTCTTTTCTCTTTTTGTGATTACTGTATTCATTTGTTGGACAGTTAATTCCTGCAGAAACGATTCATCACTTTGCAATTCTTCACTAAACCGTTGAAAATGTTCATGAACATGTCGATTTTCTGCCTTCAAAAAGGGAAGTACTTCTTTTCGGAATCGATTTCTACTATAGATACTTTTCTTATTACTGGGATCCAGTCTTGGCGTGAGGTACTGCTTTTTACAATATTCCTCAATTTCAGCCTTCGTTAAATTTAAAAAAGGGCGGAAAATGATTCCATTATGAAAAGCTCGCGTAAATGGGATGCCTGCTCTTGCTTTACCTGAGCTTCCCCTGGTCATACGCATCAGCATCGTTTCCATTTGGTCATCGCCATGGTGTCCCAGGGCTAAATGTGAATAATTATACTTTTCCATGATTTTTGCATAAAATTCATATCTCGCTTCTCTTGCTGCAGTTTGCGAACTGTTGCCCGTTTTTTCGATCAACTCAGGGACATTAATCCGTTCCATTTCAAAGGGAATGGAATACTGCTCACAATAATCCCTTACAAACATTGCATCCTCAAAGGATTCTTGACCTCGAAACATATGGTCCACATGTGCCGCAACAATGGACAGGTTCCTCACTTCTTTTTGTCCCTTTAAGTAATGAAGCAAGGCAAGAGAATCAGGCCCCCCTGAAACACCCACAACCATTTTTATATTGTCTAATTTGAATGCATGGCGGTTTAAAAAGGCCTCTACCTTCGTTTCCAACATATTGTACGCTTCCTTAAAAACAAAAATTTTAACTAAAAAATTTAGAATACCAATAGCTTACCACTTTTATAAATAAACTATCAAAAACAAAGGCTTGTTTCTCCATACAAAAAATGATTTTTAAATCTTTCAATTAATATAACACCTTTTTTTCATTATTACTTCCTTTTAATACGAACAAATTCTATATTGGTTTCAAAAATTTACATCGTTTTAAAAATATACACCACATACAAAAGGATAATTGCTGAAGTGATAACCACCGTCTCCAGCCACTGGCTTTTTTTCTTTTTCCTTCGATAATGTTGTCTTGTAATTGCTTTTGACTCTCCTGCTTTATTTGCCGGCGGAGTCTTTCTTGGATCTGTCTTAGTCCTTAACGGCGGACTTGGTTCTTGAGCTTTCTTATCAACCATTAAATCTAATAAATCAGCTCTCATTTGTTTGGCACTGGTGTATTGGCCTTGCAAGGCTCTTAAGATTACTTTTTCCAAAGCTACTAACTCAGGTTGCTGCTTAATTGCCTCTCTAAGTTGGGATAAACCGCCCGTTGTTTTATTAAAACGTTTTGGATAGGCTGTATTAATCATGATCATCGCGACAGCAAAAAGATCATAGGACGGTTCTGCCTTCCTTGAACCAAGACCCCAATAACCCCGATCATAAAATTCGGTAAATTCTTTAATGGCTCTACCTTGGATGGTCGTACCGCCAACATCAATACAGCGGATTTTTGGAGGGGGGCCTGTTACAATTAAGTTTTCGGGCTTTAAGTCACCAAATACCCAGCCCGCCTCATGCAGTTTTTCCAAATCATTTAAAAGCTGCAAAAACAATACACTCGTCCAGGATTTTCCCTTTTGTTGAATAAAAGACAAAAGGTCGGGACCTTGAATATATTCCATCACATAAAAGGAAATTTGACCGCGATTACTTTTCCAATCATCAACATCAAGCAAAGAAGGCCCGAGGGCTGACCCTTGGACCTTTGCAAAGGATTTTAAAACATTCACCTCAGAGGTAATTGACATCCCGTTATCACTCATTTTCAAAGCTACTTGAATGTTCTTATGCTTCGCAAGGTAAACAACCCCGTTTGCTCCATACCCCAGCTCTCTTACTATCGTATAATGATTGGAATGCCATTTACCTGAAATGACTGTGCCGGGACTAACTTTACATTGACTCTTCAAAGTATGATTCATCATCACGGGAAAGAAGGCTCCTTAACGATTGTTTTTGATTGAAAGAAGCTAAGGCAGTACGCAACGCAGGACCTGTTGGCGTAATTCCTCCGGTTGTTAGCTGGGAAAAAATACTTGTCAAAGATTGTAGCTTCGGCGTCCAATCTAACAATTTTTCGACATCATTCTTTTTCCCGGGAAATACGAATACGGAGAATTGATTTTCCCCTGTACGGGCATTTAAGCTTAGAGAGAGGTCAAGCAGGGCCTCCTTAACAGTCGGAAGCTTATGCTTCATACTTGCACTTGTATCGACAAGAATCAACACCTCTAATTCGACAGTTTCACCTAACTCATCTACAACCTCCATTACTTCACCCCTTTTTTCGGGCGGAAGGTCTTCTATCGTTTGCGAACGGCCCAAAATCTGCTGTAATTCGCGGTTTACAACACCATGAATGGTTTGTGTCATTGCTTTACGCGTAACCATTTGCACGGTTTGAGAGAGCTGCTGTGCATAAACAATTTGGCTGACTCCCCCACCTGACAGAGCAATTCCATCGATTTCCGTCATACCCTTTTCATCAATCACATCATGCTCCATCACGCCGATAACATTTACCGTAATCCCTTGCTCTTTTGCTAGTGCAGCCATGGCAATGGGATCATCACCTTGATTCGAGCATCCGTCAGTTATCAGTAAAATTTGGCGGATTTTCCCTGTATACATAACAATCTCCCTCCACATTAAGAATTGTTACCATTTTCGACCGTGTGGAGGTGATTTATACATAAATAAAGATGTGATGGAGCAAAATAATCCATTAGGCTCTTTTTTTCATTTTTTGTACTGGAATCGATGCCCATTTTGGTGTGTTATGCTTTATTTTTGCGACTGTCACCGTCATATCGTCGTCAATCAATCCCCCTCTTGATCGGATAACATCTTCCATAATTAAATCAGATATCTCTTGCGGATCATCCGTTTGCAATTCTTGAATTTTTCGTTTCATCCATAAATCATAATTTTCAACATGCTTTGGCCCTTCAAAAACGCCATCGCTCATCATAATTAACAAATCTCCCGCTTTTAACTGTTCACTGACAACGTCGACTTCGAATTCCTGTAATATCCCGATCGGCAAATTACTTGCCTGGATTTTAATGACTTTATTCCCCCTTTTAATAAAACTTGGTGTCGAACCTATCTTAAGGAATTTTGCTGAAGCATTTTGCAGGTCAATCATCGCTAAATCCAATGTTGAAAAAATTTCATCCGTTGTTCTTAGAGATAGAATGGAATTTACCGATTTTATAGCTACTCTTTCTTCAATACCTGATTGCAATATTTTTTGTAAAAGCTGCAAGGTTTCTTTACTTTCGTAGTGGGCTCTTTCACCATTTCCCATGCCATCACTAATTGCAATTGCATACTTGCCTAAGCCCAGTTCAATTGTTGAATAGCTATCACCTGAAACAAAACCTCCATCCTTGGCAGCATGTGCCACACCCGTTTCGACTGTATAGGCTTTAGTCGAACGAAAGCCCACCTGACAGAAACCATTCGGATACACTGCACATTCTTCCTTATTCACTATGATTGTTTCTCCAAGAATATCTGATAACATCGGTGCAATTAACTTTTCGCACTCCCCATGTCCATTGCAAAAAGGGACCGCCATCTCGATATCCACATTTCCCTGTTCGAGGCTGTAAATCTCTACCTGTTCAATTTGAATGCCGAACTCTTGAAGCGCTTCCATGATTTGTTCTTCCTGTTTATGATGATTCTCCCTTTCCCGCTGTATTTCTTTTGCAAAATTGTCCATGACTTCAGAAACACCAAGAAGCTGATCGGCTACTAGCTTCCTACTTTCCTGTACCTGTTTTTTTAGTTTTTGATTAGCTTGATAAAAAGTTAACTCCGTTTGAATAGCATCAAAAACCCGTTTATGACGGGTACAATGCTTTTCCCATTCCCTTGATAGTTTTGCAGAAACCACTCCATCTTTTTGATCCATTTCATGAATAATTTCTTCCATATAGGCATAGGTTGTATTAAAATTCTTCGCCCAGCATTGTTCCTTCTTAAAACATGTTTGGCAAGTCTTTTCCGTAATATTACTCATAAAGAAATCAAGTTCCCGTTCACTATCTTCATCATTTGGCAGAACATCCATTTTAGAGAAGCTTTTTGAAAGGGCATGGAAAACATTTGAAAATTGAGCAACCCGCTGTGCGGTCACATCCCTCATCTTCCTCATGTATTTTTGCTGTTCAGCTGTATATTCAGCTGTGCCCGGAATATATTTAGCCAGACGAGAGGTAAATACTTGCGGTGTTATCATAAATAAGAAAACAGCTGCAGTTGTTTCTAATACGGAGAGTGATAGGGAACCGCCTCCTTCCCCATACATCCCGATTAGGAGAGTCGAAATAAATAAACCAATAGAAACACCTATTTTCTTTCCTTCTTTCAATAAACCGCCTAACACACCTGAAAAAGCGAGCAAGCTCATATGATAAAAGCTTGATACACTTGCTAAACTAAAAATTAACCCGGTTACCACCCCAACCGTTGAACCGATGGTTGCCCCGGCAACAAAAGAAAATACAAGGACTAAATACCGTGACATAATATGCTCAACAGACAAATCATATACTTTCCAGCCAATGGTACCGGTCATAATTGAAGCAAGCATAATAATCAAGCAAACAATTTCCTCGGTTTTTAACAGCTGTCTTCGTTTATTTAATGTTAGCAATGGAATGCTTTGCAAAAAAATGAGCGTTAATATAAATGAAAGACTCGCTTGCACACCTGCCATCATCGCATCATACAAAGTCAATTGCCTCTGCATGATTAGCGATTCAGCCAGCTTTCCCGCGCCAAGAATAATGCCGACAAAAAACGGAATGGACCTAAGTTCATTTTTTAGCCACTTCCTACTTATTTTAAAAATAACTAAAAAGAGTAGTGTAACCGTAAAGGTAAAAGCTGCATTTGGGAATGATAGGGTAATAGCCCCCATAATAAGTCCGACGAGAGCTAAAGGTGCATGGTCTTTTCGTATTAAATAAACGGACGCGAAAAAGGGGAGACTAAATGGCGTAAGCTTTGACAAAATCAAAGCCCGTCCAAGCAAAAACCCTACCAATAATAAGAAGTATCCCTTTTTTATAAAAAAGGATTCTATTTTTAATAGTACCTTTTTTAGGCTGCTTTCCAATTCCGACTTAGATGAATGAAAGTTGACTTCTCCGACCGGTTCTATTAAACTCGCGTTTGGCTTTTCCATAAATCACACTCCCTATTAGTTCATCGTTGCTGACTATTATAAAAGTGATAGACTTAAAAGTTTGTCAAATTAGTGAACAAGCTTAAGATTTTCGTTCGACGGTTTCTACGATAATTACCCAAATAATATTAATAAAGCTGGACAATTGTCGTTTTACGTATTTTTTCAGAAAAAATTATTGACAACTATTTTAAATCTATGTAATATATTCATTGTGTCAAAAACATATGGCGGTGTAGCTCAGCTGGCTAGAGCGTACGGTTCATACCCGTAAGGTCGGGGGTTCGATCCCCTCCGCCGCTATCAATTATGAAGGCGTTGATCTCTGATCAACGCCTTTTTTATTTAGGCTCTTTTCGTAAACTTTGTTGCTTTTGAAGCTTAATAACACAAACTATGCGAAAATAGCCTTTATTTATTTAAAAACAAGGCTCTGTTAAACTTGCCTGTTGATTTCCGCTCCAGGCACTCGCTTTCCGCGGGCGGGCGGGAGCCTCCTCAAGCATTAAGCCTGCGGGGTCTCCCTTGACCTGCTTTTCCCGCAGGACATTGAATAAGCTTCCACGAATACTCACCGCACGAAGAAAATGCGATAGCATTTTCGAGGAGTCTCGCGCCTTCCGCTCCAATCAACATACTGAACAAAATCAACAATGAGCTTTAACATAGCCAAAAACAAAAAAGACAAGCCCTTAGGACCTGTCTTTATCTATAAACACTTCATTGACACCTGCCAAATATTCCACTAATAAATAAGCAGCAAGTTAACCCCGTCTAGCTCCTCTTCCTCCACGCTTTGACTCTGTGTGTCGTTTTAAGGAAGATAAACGATCTTCACTATCCTTTAAGAAACGCGCCATTTTTGATTCGAAGTTTTCCGGTCTTGCGTTGTTATTACGATCGTTTGCTCTACCTTGACGTGGTCGTTGTGAGTGTGAGTTTGAATGGGGCCTTTGAGCCGGCTCCGGTCTATCTTTTGCCTTTTTGATTGATAGCCCAATTTTACCATCCTTCTCAACATTGATGACTTTTACCTCTACTTGGTCGCCAACCTTAAGATGATCGTTGATATCTTTTACATAATTGTCAGCAACCTCACTGATGTGTACGAGTCCTGTTGAGCCATCCGGCAGCTCCACGAACGCTCCGAAATTTGTAATCCCTGTTACCTTTCCTTGTAACTTGCTGCCTACTTCAATTGACATAAAAAGAATGTTCCTCCTTAAAAATATAAAAAATCAATCTTACTATATATTATACAGAAAGAAAAAAATCAGTGTCAATAAGACTAGTTACCGGTTGATTTTTCCTTTTTTTTATCAGGAATATTGAAGATGATCTCATTTTTATCTGAAAAGAAGTATTCTTTTCTTGCCAGCTTCGCAATGTAATCATCATCATTCAATTTAACAATTTCCTCTTTTAGTACATCCTGCTGCTTTTTTAATGCTGTTAGTTGCTTATCAAGCTGTTTCTTTTGAGCCTTCTTTGCATCAATAACTGAGGCTTGGGTTATAAAGCTGGAAACCATGAAGTACGATACGAAAACAGCAAAAGCTAAAAATAACGAAAGCCGTCTGATAAGCAGCTTCCTTTTCCTGGATGTGGCAATTTCGGCATATTCCTGCTGCTTTACATAGGTTGACTGGATTTTTGCTACATTTTTTTCTCGTACCGCGCTCATTTCCCTTAACCTCCTTACTCTTTCTTTTTTTTGAATTTATCCATCAACTTAACAATAAAATTCTTGATTACCTTGAAATTTCCTGCCGTTCTATTATATAACTTCTCGACGTTTTTTTTAAGACTTTTCGGCAAAAGTTTCCAAAGAGTTAATATTATTTTCATTAATGGCGTAAAAATAATTGTTTTTATAATAAATAATAAAACCTTAAAAACAAATTTGACAAGGGTAAAAAGCCCCCTGCCAAGAAAGAGAAGAATAAGTATGACGAGATGGATCAAACCAATGACAGGTTTATATACCAGCATAAGAAAGGTATTCTTTAAAAATCGATAAACAGCAATGACTGTAGAAATGAGTATTTCCAGTAAACGGAGATAAATACCTTTAAATAAGCTTTGGTATGCAGCAAATCCGCACAGGAGCGCAATAAAAATATAAAATCTTAATTCCCCATTGTTAACCAGGAATAAAATATAAAATATTAACAAAGCTTGAATAATCCAAAATAATAAATCATTAAAGAATACAATCCACTGATTTCGCTTTGGTCGATTTAAAAACCGCTGATAGGTATCAAACATGACACCAAATAGCATCCCCATCCCAATCATGGAAAGCATCGTGAAAAATTGAGTTGAGAGGGTCATCGGAATAACTTGCTAAAGAAGCCTTTAGCTTTCTCCCCATGCTGCTCGTCTAAATAAACTAAATCATAAATCTTTCCCTTAATTGAAACAATGCCTTTTTCGACATCAAGATTCTTCATTTGCAGGTTTTGTCCCTTGATGGCCAAGAAGCCCATTGACGTTTCCAATAAGAACTCTTCGTTATCAAAGCTTTCTACTTGTTTGACACCTGTAATTTCAAGAAGTTTTCTTCCACGCATGATGACATCGTGATCCGGAATAGTACTCTTTGGTGTGTTGCTATCATAATATTGGCTCATCCTTCATCCCTCACAATCATTTGTACAACCCTTTTGTAAATATGTATGTGAAGGATGAATGAAATAGAACATAAGAAAAGCGGAAGCGCCTTGCTCAGGGGCGACAGGCATAAGCCAATCCCCTAGGCGCTGGAGCTGGACAAGCTTATTCTTACAGGCTTTCCGGGGAGCCGACTTTCACTTCTTTTATAATCGTATACATCTCAGCCGCTTCGTCCTTCCGGGATGTTTCTTGAATTCGATCAATCCTGGCTGTAACCTGCCTTTGCCCAAGACGGATGGTTAACTCATCACCTACTTTAACCGTTGAACTGGCTTTTGCTTCTTTGCCATTAATTTGAATCCTACCTTGATCTGAAACTTCTTTTGCTAATGTTCTTCTTTTAATCAATCTTGAAACCTTTAAAAATTTATCTAGGCGCACAAAAATCCCCCTGTTCTATAATCCCTTTAATTTTGCTTCATCCCAATAACGGTCAAGACTCTCAAGCGTGTGTTCTGTGAATACTCTTCCGCTTTCCTTTACTTTCTTTTCAACATATTGAAAGCGGCGGATGAACTTTTCATTCGTTTCAAATAACGCTTCTTCAGGATGGATGTCTAAAAATCTCGCGACATTCACAAAAGCAAACAATAAATCGCCAAATTCTTTTTTAGCAAGCAGCTTGTGCTCATTTATACCAATTAATTCATCTTCAAATTCCTGAAGCTCTTCTTTCACTTTCTCTAAAGCAGGTGTTATTTCCTGCCAATCAAAACCCACTTTTGCTGCTTTCTTTTGCAATTCATAGGCTCTTATTAAATTTGGAAGTGACTTTGACACACCTTCAAGAAGTGACGTTGCCGTTTCTCCTTTTTCTTTCTTCTTAATTTCTTGCCAATTCTGCAATACTTCTTCCGAACTAGTAGCTTTTACATTACCAAAAACGTGGGGATGTCTGCGAATCATTTTTGCAGAAAGCACTTCAATGATTTCATCAATGGAAAAATAGCCTTCATCCTCTCCAATTTGGGCATGAAGCATTACTTGAAGAAGGACATCTCCAAGCTCCTCAATTAAATGATCAATATCCCCACTGTCAATGGCCTCTATCACTTCGTAGGTTTCTTCAATTAAGTATTTTTTTAATGACTCATGTGTTTGTTCCTTATCCCACGGACACCCATTCGGTCCTCTTAACTCAGCAATAATCTCTCGAAGCTTGGAGAAGTTTTTCAAGAGAATTTGTTCATCCTTCACGGGCGGAATATAGACGGAAGTAAGATTATTAATGGTTACTCTCCGGTCCAGTTCAAACAACGGTACCTTTTCAATGATTTCATTCTTGCTTCCGGCCGCTGTTACGATATATACCTCATAATCATCAGGTAATCGCTCCATTAAAGTTAACTTTACCTCTGAGGCAACGAACTGATCATAAACCTGGCTGATAAAAATGTGTTGATCCACTTGCAGCTGATTCCTCTCGAGCAACGTCCCATCCAGCAGCTGGAATCCGTCAATCGGATCAATTTTTAAGGATTGAAAAAGGGCATCAATAAAGCTTTGTCCGCCGCCAATGGAAATCTCCACTTCACTTTTTGGCCCCTTTTCCAAAAGCAGCTGCACAGTCCGTTCGGCAACTAGCGGATGCCCGGGAACAGCATAAATGATAGCTTCATTTTGTGCTTTATCCAATAATGTCCCGACGATTTCCTGATACACTGCCTCAAACTGATCATGTTTTTCGTAAATGGAATCAAATGAGGTATAGTGAAGTCCTTCTTTTTCCAATTCAGCCACAACAGGATGTTCCTTCGTCCTTAGGTATAAATGACTTGAGCCCATTAACTTTTTATAAACTCCGAACGGGAGCTGTTCAAGATCTCCTGCCCCTAAGCCGAGAATTTCAATTTTTTTCACCATAATTTTGCTCCTATCTTTTTCGTGGCATTAAATACATCAATTTGCTTCCCAGTGGAAATAATGCAAGCTCTTCATCAAGGAAAACTCTCCCTTTAATAACAATCAGTAAAAATAGGAAACTGCCGAATACCACAGCACTTAAGGCTTGAAAAGCTGCGCTAATCCGGACAAAACCAAGACGGTAAATAAAAAAATCTGTTAAAAAAAGATAGCTCTTTAAGAAGAGAACCATTGCCATTGTTGCAATTATAACCGTTCTCATAAATTGGACCGTTAAGAGTGGAATAGGTACTATTTTTTTAAATTTAATACCTAGAAATAAGCTTACAACCGCCAATGTAAGAATGGTAGAAATAGCAGCACCCATTGTACCTAACAATGGGACAAACACAACGTTTAGCCCATATTTAATTGGAAACGATACAGCAATAATAATTGCCGGAAACAGAAGATTACCTAATCCCTGCATGATGGCAGTAAATGTTGAAATGATTGAACTAAATAGAATCATAAAACCAAGAACACCCAATACGGATGACCCGCTTTCATTTTTAAACAGCATGGTATTGGTAGGTCCAATAATTGCCCAAAGCCCTGCTGAAGCACCGAGGCCAATTACGATACTAATCTTAATGGCTAATTGGATCTTATGACGTAAAAATTCCGGTTTTTCCTTTAGCCTTCCGCTTGATATAAGCGGAACAAGGGACAAGGACATAGAAGTAGCCGCGACTGTGCCTAATTGGATTAAAGGCTGCCCGCGGTCAAAAATTCCTTTTAAATTCTTCGCCATTTCCTTACCAACTCCACTGGATACAAGCAGGGAGTACAGGTTTAAAGAATCCGCCATTTGTATAAAAATCATCAGCATCCCACTAATACAAATCGTAAGACCATGAAAGGTCATTTCTTTAAAAATCCATTTAAGTTCGGATAAAGGGATATTTATTCTTTTTACCGGTGATACTAGTTTCCATTCTTTACGATTCCTCAAGAAAGTAAACAGGATAAGTGCGGATATAAGACTGCCTGTAATGGAACCAAACATCGCTCCCCCGCCGACAAGATAGAGCGAATAGCCTTTATGAGTAAAAAGGTATGCCAGAAGGATAATCGTTAAAACCCGAACCATTTGTTCCCCTACTTGTGACAATGCGGTCGGAACCATATCTCCTTTCCCCTGATAATAACCCCTCAATATTGAAACAAGCGGGAAGGTTAAATAGACAAAAGAGACTACTTTTAATAAAATCGCTAATTTCGGATCATTCATCCACAATGCGATTTTCCCTGCACCAAAATAAAGAATAAGAAAGCAGACAAAACCAAATAGCTGCAGATAGATAAACGACCCGAAAAGAAGCAGACGATTCCTTTCCTTGCCTCCCTTTTCATTCCTTTCCGCATACAGCTTGGAAATCACTACAGGGAAACCGGTAGTGGTAAGAACGATCGCAATCGCATAAAAGGGATATACTTGTTGATAGATATAAAAACCGACATCACCGACAATGTTTTGAAATGGAATTCGGTAAAAAGCACTTAAAATTTTCGTTATTAATCCTGAAAGCGTTAAAATGAAAGCCCCTTTAAAAAGAGCTCTCGAATGATTCACGGGCTTCATTTCCCCTCTCCCTTCCACGAGACCTTAAACATATAAATACTAAGGTATTATAGCATAGGCACCATTTTTTTCGAGCAATAAAAGTGAAAGCGCCCGTTTAGTGCACGACAGGACCGGAGCTCTTCGACTGAGATAAAGGAAACACGAATCGATGTTGACTCGTAGGTAGAAGGGCGAAGTCCACTAGGCGCCGGAGCTGGAGCCGGACAATTAAAAAAGACAGCAATCGCTGTCTTTTTTAATCGTGATAAGCAGATTAAGTCTATGACTCCATTTGTCTTGCTAAGAAACCTGCTGCAGTTTCCACAGCCTTTTGTTCTACTTCTCCAAGTGTTCCTTCTCTTGAGAAAATAATAACAGCCCCGATTGGATCACCATTTGCAATGATCGGTCCAATGGTATATGATGAAACGGTTTCATCATTTCCATCGGCCAAAGCGATATCACCTTGCTGTGTCAAAAGTACCGAGTTTCGGTCTTCCATTGTTTTTTCAACTAATTCACTAATATTTTTATTTAAATAATCCTTTTTAGAACCGCCTGCTACAGCAATATAAGCATCTCTATCACAAATTAAAACAGGATTGCCAAGGCTATCAAATAGTGCTTCAGCATATTCTTTGGCAAAATCACTTAATTCACTGATTGGTGAATACTTCTTTAAGATTACTTCTCCATCTCGATCCACAAAGATTTCTAATGGGTCCCCTTCGCGGATACGTAAGGTTCTACGTATTTCTTTTGGAATGACAACACGACCTAAATCATCGATTCGACGAACTATACCAGTTGCTTTCATCTAATGTTGCCTCACTTTCATCTGATGATTTTAACTTGGTAATGACAATCCTTCCTTTTGTTGTAATCATCACCAACTTTGAACTTAGTATCTTTCATCTGGAAAGTTATATACACTATCGTTATATTTTTTCACATATTCGAGAAAAATTCCAAACTTAGGATAAGATTCACATTTCAGACAAAGTTTAAGTAATTAGAATACACAACTAATTTAGTAATGGGTTCACAGCAGAGGTGCAAACATTAAAATTACAAGGAAAATCACACGGCATTTTTTACATAGGAAATATCGTGTGTTTTATTGTTGTTATATCTAGGTTTCTATACACTTTTGCGCATTTTTCACATAGAAATTCACAATGTAATTATAAAGGTTAGAAGTAGTTATTGGACTGGACTTGCAGGAAATCGCCTTGGATTGTCCGAATGCGGGGCTATTCGGACTGGACTTGCAGGAAATCGCTTATCATTGTCCGAATGCGGGGCTTATTCGGACAGGATTTGCAGGAAATCGCTTATCATTGTCCGAATGCAGGGCTTATTCGGACAGGATTTGCAGGAAATCGCTTATCATTGTCCGAATGCGGGGCTTATTCGGACTGGATTTGCAGGAAATCGCTTATCATTGTCCGAATGCGGGGCTTATTCGGACTGGATTTGCAGGAAATCGCCTATCATTGTCCGAATGCGGGGCTTATTCGGACTGGACTTGCAGGAAATCGCCTATCATTGTCCGAATGGGGGGCTTATTCGGACTGGACTTGCAGGAAATCGCCTATCGTTGTCCGAATGCGGGGCTTATTCGGACTGGGCTTGCAGGAAATCGCCTATCATTGTCCGAATGCGGGGGATTCAGAAAGAAAGAATGGCTCGAAGGAAGCTCCGAGCCATTCTTTAAGTGTATTATACTGGCATTCCCATTGGTAAAAGCTTGTGATTAATGGTGAGATTCCACGCGATATACAGTTTTGCACCTCACAAATGAACCCGTTACTAATTTAGCCGATTGTTATTTTACAGAGTTTTTTTCCTCACATCTTTTCGATGATTGAAGCCCTTTAATCATTTCAAACACTACATTAAGCCATCCTGCTGTCTCAGTACCTTTTATCTGGATGACCATTTTAAATCTTTGGCCCTCCATTCCAAGACTGACCATTCTGCCAAATTGGCTGCTTATCTTAAAAATCTTTTCTCCATCGATTGTGTTGCTGGCCTGCTCAGTTACTAAAATGGTAACTTCCTGTTTTCCTTGTTTTACAACTTCAACGCCCGCAAGAAGCGCAAAAACCTTCATTTCAGCGATTTGGAAAAGATAAGCGACTTCGTCTGGATATTCACCAAACCGGTCAAGCATTTCATCCTGAAGCTCTTCAATATCCTCAAGAGTTTGTGCTCCTCTAAAACGCTTATACATTTCAATTTTTTGATGTCCATCTTTAATGTAAGTATCCGGAATATAAGCATCAATTTCGAGGTCGATTTCAACCGTAGCTTTTTCTTCCGCCTTAAGGTCTCCTTTTCGCTCCTCAATGGCTTCTTTTAACATTTGTGAATACAGATCAAAACCTACAGAATCGATAAATCCATGCTGTTGGGCTCCTAATAAATTACCGGCACCGCGAATCGATAAATCACGCATGGCAATTTTAAAACCTGAGCCTAACTCAGTAAACTCTTTAATTGCTTGCAGACGCTTTTCAGCGACTTCCGTTAAAACTTTATCCTTCCGGTATGTGAAGTAAGCATAAGCCACCCGATTCGACCTGCCGACCCTGCCACGGAGCTGGTATAATTGTGATAGTCCCATTTTATCTGCATCAAAAACAATCAATGTGTTTACATTCGGGATATCGACCCCTGTTTCAATAATCGTCGTACTGACCAGGACATCAAATTCCCCTGATAAAAAGCCTAGCATAACAGATTCCAATTCATTCTCGGACATTTGGCCGTGTGCATAGGTGACGCGGGCATCAGGCACTAGCATCGAAATCTCTTCTGCTTTTCGCTCAATATCTTCTACTCTGTTATATAAAAAGTAGACTTGTCCGTCGCGTGCTAATTCCCTTTCAATTGCTTCTCTTACAAGAGACCCGTTGTATTCCATCACATAGGTTTGGACAGGAAAACGATTCTCAGGCGGTGTCTCGATTACCGATAAATCCCTGACGCCGAGCATTGACATATGAAGCGTTCTTGGAATAGGGGTAGCTGTCAATGTTAAAACATCAACATTTGTCTTTAACTTTTTAATTTTTTCTTTATGGGTAACCCCAAACCTTTGCTCTTCATCAATAATTAATAGCCCTAAATCACGGTAAACCACATCTTTTGACAGCAGCCGGTGTGTTCCGACCACAACATCGACAGTGCCTGCATTGAGACCCTTAATGGTTTCGGTTTGTTGCTTTTTCGAACGAAAACGGCTTAACAAACCAATATTAATCGGAAAATCCTGAAATCTCTCTCTCATCGTTTCATAATGTTGCTGGGCCAAAATAGTCGTAGGCACAAGAAAAGCTACCTGCTTACCGTCAGAAATTGCTTTAAATGCCGCTCTGATAGCCACCTCTGTTTTCCCATAGCCCACATCTCCACAAAGCAAACGATCCATTGGGCGAGGCCGTTCCATATCCTTTTTAATTTCATGAATGGAACGAAGCTGATCTTCCGTTTCCTGATAAGCAAAGGCCGTTTCAAATTCCCTTTGCATATCCCCATCCGGAGAATAGGCATAGCCAACAGCGGCTTCCCGTTCCGCATATAATTTGATTAAATCATCCGCTATATCTTCTACAGACGATTGGACTTTCTTTTTCACCTTTTTCCAATCACTGCCGCCAAGTTTATATACCTTCGGTTCTTTACCTTCCGAACCAACATATTTCTGAACAAGATCGATTTGTTCGACGGGAACATAAAGTTTATCGGATCCCTGATAACGAATATGCAAATAATCCTTATGGATACCATTTATGACAAGTGTCTCAATCCCTAAATACTTCCCAATCCCATGATTAACATGGACAACATAATCACCTATTCGAAGTTCCGAATAGCTCTTAATTCTTTCCGCATTGGATAGCTTTTGTCGTCTCGTTGACTTTTTAACTCGTTTATTAAAAAGCTCTTCCTCTGTGATGACAGCAATTTTTTGGATGGACAGCTCAAAGCCGGAATGCAGGTTTCCTTTTGAAATTTGTACTTTTCCCGGTAAAAGCTGTTGATCCTCACCTAAAACGCTTGCAGAAATTTCGTAGTCCTCTAAAACCCGTTCGAGCTTTTTAACGCGTTCCGCATCAGGTCCTAAAAATAAAATAGAATAATTGCCTTTTTTCCACCTGTCTACTTCCGTTTTTAATAAATGCATTTGTCCATGGAAATTTTGCATTTGTTTACAGGAAATATTAATAATATTTTGCGGGCTCGTATTTGCAACATGACGAAGAAACAAGGACATATAAAGAATTGGAAAATCCCTTCTTTGTAATAATCCTTGCAGGTCATGAGAAATATGTATATCATGGATGATTTGCCCTTCACTTAGTAAGGATGTATACCATTCCGCTTCTTCCTTTACAAGCGAATCATTCATTTCTTGGACCCTGCTGATTTCATCAATGAACACAAGGCCATTACTTGGAAGGTAGTCTAGTAAACTAGTAGTCCGCTCGTAGGCAAAGGATAAATATTTAAAGACCTGGTCAGGTTTTTGTCCATGTTTCAGCTGCTCCAGTTCAAAGCTGATATTTTGCGAAAGCTGCATTTTCGCCTTGTCATCTTTTAATTTCCTTAGGCTCTTAGCTAAGCCGGACTCAAGATGACTAATAATGCGGCTGTAATCCTCTTCTTCAAGAAGAATCTCTGTAGCGGGTCCAATCAAAATTTCTGAGACCTTTTCTTTCGATCGCTGGTCTTCAAGGGAGAAAAAACGAATCGAATCTATTTCTGTATCAAACAATTCAATTCGGAGCGGATCGGCCTCAGTTAATGGATAAATATCAATAATCCCGCCTCTTACACTAAATTCCCCGGGAGTTGAGACCATTTCCGCTCTTACGTATCCCATCTTAACAAAAGTATTTAATAGCTGATCCACATCTAAATCTTCCCCAAGTTTTAATGGAAGCTGATATTTTTTCCATAAAGACTTAGGCGGAATAATTTTTCTTAGTCCCGAAATCGGAACAATCATAATGCCCCGTTCGCTCTTGCTCCAGTGGTTCAAGGCTTCGATTCTTTGGGCTTTTAACTCCGGACTGGCTATGCTCATCTCAGCAGCAATCAACTCATTTGCCGGGAATAAAAAAACTTCATTTTCACTTAATAGATTGACAATATCATCATATAGTTTTTGTGCTTGTAATAGATTGTGTGTAACAAAAAGAATCGGCCTGTTCATCTGTTCATAAATGGAGGCAGTAAGCACTGTTCTCGACGAACCGGATAATCCGGCAATAAGCTGCTCCTTCAATCCTTCCTCCACTCCGGATATAATCGAGCGGATATCTTCCTGCTGAAGGAACAATGATTTTAAACCATTCAAAATTTATCCTCCTCTCCTAAACAAATTCCTGCTTAACTATATTTTAGGGTTTTTAATTTTTGAATATTATAAATAGAAAAATGCTTTGGAGTTCCTTCCAAAGCTGGTTAATGAATAAGGAAATCATATTGATGATAATCCGGATTCCGCTCTAAGGCTTCTTGACAATCCTCACATATTGCCGTTATGTGAATATCACCTGAGAGGTCGTACGCAACCATTTCCTGTCTTTCTTGTTCAGTTAATTTATGAAGGCCAAGAGTTTCGCTGTGTATCGACGAGTTTTCAATTGAACCTAATTTTGTACCACAATGGCGACAATGATAATGGATAGCCACGCTTGTCCCTCCCTAGTCTCTGATTTATAATTAGTATTACCCTATAGGAGGAACTTATACAAAATTTTTCTCAGTTTAACTGACTGTGATTTCTTCCCTTCCTAAAAATAAGAAGGTTTGATTTATTGTATGAATAAGGGGCCAATCTCATGAACAATTACTGATTAAATTCGTTCATTACTTCGGGGAACGATTTCTCCAGCCAAGCTTCACACGCACTTGCACTTTTTTTAACCGCATCCCCTTGGGTTGAAAGTTCGTCCTTACGAAAACGACCTAATACATAGTCGGGGACGCTCATTCCTTTTTCCGGCCGGTCAATTCCGATTCGAATTCTGTTAAATTGCTGTGTGCCAAGATGGGCTACTGTCGACTTAATTCCATTATGACCGCCAGGACTGCCTTTTTGGCGTAGCCTAATTTTCCCTACCGGTAAATCAAGATCGTCATAAATCACCACTAAATCTTCTACATCTATTTGGTAATAGTCCATTACAGCTCTAATAGATTCTCCCGATAAATTCATATACGTAAGTGGTTTCAACAGTAGGATTTTTTCACCCTTGTGAAAGCCGATTCCGTACAACCCTTTAAATTTAGACTGATCCAACGGAATACTGAATTGGCGTGACAATTCATCGATTACTTCAAAGCCAATGTTGTGCCTGGTATGTTCATATTGCTTTCCCGGATTGCCTAAACCAACAATTAATTTCAATTTTCCCACCTCTTCCCGCCCAGTCCACCTACTAAAGATTTTCCGTAACATACTCTTCTCCTATATTAAAACAATTATAAATATTAATCTGATGATTGCTTCAACACAAAAACTGCAAAAGACGTAACCTAAAAACAGGTTACGTCTACTTACTATTCTCCTACAGGAGTTGTTTCTCTTCCTTCTTCATTAACAGGGTGACCTGATTCTTGTTGTTCCCCGGCATTAATTTCCTCTTCTTGCTTAGGAGGAAGGATGGATGCAACCACTTCGTCTGCTTCATGGTTAATGGTAAATGAACCTTGATAAAGAATATCAGCAACCGTTACCGTTTCGCCTACCTGTAAGTTCGTTACATCCACTTCAATTTGCTGCGGGATATCTCCCGGAGTAGATGTAATGGAAAGCTCATGAACAGGCTGCTGCAGAACACCGCCATCTTTTACGCCGGCTGCCTCTCCAACAAGTGCTAATCTCACAGTCACATTGATTTTTGAAGATTTATCAACGGCTAGAAAATCCACATGAATGATTTCCTTTTTTATAAAATCCTCTTGATAATCTGTAAGTACTACATCATGCTTACTGCCGTCCACATCAAGAGCAATGACCCCATTCCGGCCAACAGTGCGGATTGTTTTAGTTAAATCAGCGGAACTAACAAACACCGGCTTGTTCTCAATCTTTGCTCCATATATGACTGCAGGGATATTTCCATCATCTCTGATTTTCTTTAACGCTGAATGCCGGAATTCCTTCCGTTCTTTTGCCTGTAAAACAGTACTCATGAGTTTGTCACCTTCCTAATTTAGTTAAAATCTGCCTATATAAAAATTGCCCTAAAATAGGAAGGTCTAAACATAGAAGTACAGAATCGTCACAAATTATTAATCAAACAGTGTGCTAACGGACTGTTCTTCGTGGACACGAATAATCGCTTCACCAATTAACGGAGCTACAGATAGGTTAATAATTTTATCGATCTTTTTCTCTTCCGGCAGTGCAATGGAATTGGTTACGACTAATTCTTTAATTTTTGAATTTTGAATTCTATCAATGGCAGGTCCTGATAATACAGGATGTGTACAGCAAGCGTATACTTCAAGGGCACCATTCTCTACCAAAGCGTTTGCAGCGAGGGTAATGGTTCCTGCTGTATCAATGATGTCATCAATTAAAATCGCTACTTTACCTTCAATATTACCAACGATATTCATAACTTCTGCAACATTCGGTCTTGGACGCCGTTTGTCAATAATCGCAATTGGTGCTTTCAAACGCTCAGCCATTTTTCTAGCTCTCGTTACCCCGCCATGGTCCGGAGACACAATAACAATATCACCATTTAATTCCTTATTCTTAAAGTACTCTGAAAGAATAGGCACACCCATTAGATGGTCAATCGGAATATCAAAGAAACCTTGGATTTGCGGAGCGTGTAAATCAAGACAGATGACACGGGTTGCACCGGCTGTCTCAAGCAGGTTTGCCACTAATTTCGCCGTAATCGGCTCACGTGCACGTGCTTTACGGTCCTGACGGGCATAGCCATAGTACGGCATAACGATATTAATTGTCTTCGCAGAAGCTCTTTTTAAAGCATCAATCATGATTAACAATTCCATGATATGTTCATTAACAGGTCCACTTGTCGACTGGATGACATACACATCGCAACCGCGGATACTTTCCTCTATATTGATTTGGATTTCTCCGTCACTAAATCTTGTTACAGAACTTTTTCCAAGTTCAACACCGATGAATTTTGCAATTTCTCTAGCAAGGGGAACATTTGAATTTAAACTAAACACCTTTAAATTTGGATCTAAGTATTGATTTGACATGATTGCCCTCCTGAATCATTCGCTTATTTCTTTAGATTTAACTTTTGAACGTAATTTTCCTTATTCACTTGCTGAGAACGGGCAATGGACAATGCATCACCGGGTACGTCTCTAGTTATTGTTGAACCTGCTGCCACATAAGCGCCTTTTCCTACCGTGACAGGGGCTACCAGATTTGAATTACAGCCGACAAAGACGTCATCTTCAATTTTTGTTAAGAATTTATTTTTACCATCGTAATTAACAGTAATCGAGCCGCAGCCAATATTGACATTGCTGCCTACCTCGGCATCGCCAATGTAGCTGAGATGTGATGCCTTGCTGCCTTTTCCGAAAATAGCCTTTTTAATTTCGACAAAGTTGCCGATTTTTACGTCATCGGCAATGTCGGAATCCGGTCGAATGTGAGCAAATGGACCGATATTGACATGTGCACCGACGGAGCTTCTATGGACAACCGATTGACGGACAACTGTTTCATCACCAATTACGCTGTTATCAATTTCTGAGTTAGGCCCGATTTCGCAATCTGACCCAATTACAGTGTTCCCTTTTAGCATCGTTCCCGGATAGATAACCGTATCCCGGCCAATTTCAACATCTGTTCCAATGTAGGTATTAGCAGGATCAATAATCGTTACTCCATTACGCATATGGTTTCCATTTGTGCGCACACGCATAATCCGCTCTGCTTCAGCTAATGCCACCCGGTCATTTACACCTAACGTTTCTTCAAATTCATCAGTTTGGAAAGCTGTGACAACTTCCCCTTGTTTCTTCAGTATTTCAATTACATCAGGTAAATAGTATTCTCCTTGAACATTATCATTTGAAACATTTTTTAATGCTTCAAATAAAGCAAAATTGTCAAAGCAATAAGTTCCGGTATTAATTTCATTTATTTCCCGCTCTGCTTCTGTTGCATCTTTATGTTCAACAATTTTTTCAACAAGACCGTTTTCATTACGAATAATTCGGCCGTATCCGGTCGGGTCATCTATTTTTGCAGTAAGAATCGTAGCTTTTGCCTTTAATTCCTCATGGTGTTTAAAAAGTGACTCCATTGTTTCTGCCCGAATCAAAGGGGTATCACCACAAACAACAATGGTTACTCCTTCTTTTCCTGCAAGAATGTTATCCGCCTGCATGACAGCATGAGCTGTGCCCAGTTGTTGTTCCTGTAGGACATATTGACTCTGGTCCCCTAATTGTGCCTTTACCTTTTCAGCTCCATGACCAATAACTGTGACCATTTCATGTATATTGAGCTTTGTTACTTGATCAACAACATGTTGGACCATTGGTTTATCACATACAGGGTGTAATACTTTATAAAGCTTAGACTTCATCCGCGTTCCTTGTCCTGCGGCTAAAATCACAGCAAACCGATTTGACATGAACAGGCCTCCAATTTACCTTTTTATCCATTAAAAATATTAACGTAAATGACCTGCCTTTTCAAGGAATGAACCGAAAGTGTCAAATTTTATTATCTGGAAATTTTTTATGAAAGGATTCTGAAAGAATTTTCGAGGAAGGATAAAAAATAAAAAGAGCCCTACTTGTGAAGTAGGCCCTAGTTGTATTAATCCTTAGGAAGCTCCGGCTTCTTCAAATTCTACTTCTAATTCACCTAAACGGTGATACTCAGCCAATACAGCTTCTTGGATTTTACCGCGTGTTCCTGAATTGATTGGATGCGCAATATCACGAAATTCTCCGTCCGGAGTACGTTTACTTGGCATAGCCACAAACAAACCGTTGTTACCGTCGATAACCCGGATGTCATGAACGACAAATTCGTTGTCTAAAGTGATTGAAGCAATTGCTCTCATGCGTCCATCCGTATTAACACGGCGTAATCTTACGTCTGTTACTTCCATTTGCTCACACCCTTTTCTCATAGATAAAAAGCTAGTTAAATAAATTCAACAAAAATTTATGTATTCCTTCTTAAATTTTAAAATTTTTTTGAAAAATTAGGGCAAAATAGTGAACTATTGTAAAAAATGGTCATTATTTTACAAATTAATACAAAAAAGTAAGCGGATTCAAAGAAAAGCGGAAGCGCCAAGGCGCCGAAGCCGGACATTTCATTTCTCAAAGTTGAAATTTTATTATTTTTTTGCAAATAAAAAACGCTCGTTTATTTCACGAGCGCTACTACTTCAATTTCAATTGAAACATCCTTCGGCAACCGGGCAACCTCTACACAGGATCTTGCCGGCTTGTGCGTGGAAAAATATTCGCCGTATACTTCGTTTACTAAAGCAAATTCATCCATATTTTTAATAAATACGGTTGTTTTCACAACGGTTTCAAACGAAGCTCCTGCAGCAGCAAGAACCGCTTTCAAGTTTGCAAAAACCTGGTGTGTCTGCTCCTTTATATCTCCTGTAACCAAGTTTCCTTCTGCTGTTAAAGGAATTTGTCCTGAACTATAAAAAATATTATTAACAATAATTCCTTGGGAGTACGGTCCAATCGCAGCAGGTGCTTCATTTGTTTGAATTACGTTCATGTCTTTACCTCCAGTTTACTACCTTTTAAAATAATTTCCTTCTCTTACATTTATCTTTTTTTGTTTTACATCTACTTCAGTTAATTGAACTAGGGAAAGATATTCATCTACAAGTCGTTCATGAATTTTTTCTGCTTCAACTAAAACAGCAATCCCTGCAACACTTGCATTAAATTCCTCAAGCAGACTGATCATTCCCATAACCGTTCCGCCGGCTTTCATAAAGTCATCAACGATCAGAACCCTTGAACCCTGTGCCAGGCTTCTTTTGGACAGGACCATCGTTTGAATTCTTTTTGCCGAGCCGGAAACATAATTAATGCTGACCGTGGGTCCTTCTGTTACTTTGCTGTCTCTTCTGACGATAACTACTGGACTATTTAACTGACTGGCCACTGCATATGCAAGGGGTATCCCTTTCGTTGCCACCGTCATGACAACATCAATTTTCATATCAGAATAAGCGGATGCAATAATTCTACCCGCCTTTTGAACAATAGAAGGATTGCCTAAAATATCAGTTAAATATAAATACTCACCCGGTAAAAGCCGATCAGGATCAGCAATTAAATCGCAAAGCTCCTTAACAAACGGTTTTGATTCTTCTTCGCTAACTTTGACGAAAAATTTAACTCCACCGGCAGCCCCGGGCACCGTTTGAAGTGTTCCGATGCCTCTTTGTTCAAATGTCTCTTTGACAATAGCTAAATCTTCACTTATCGATGATTTTGCGGAATCGTAGCGCTCAGCAAAAAATGTTAACGGAACGAGCTCACGAGGATGGTCCAATAAATAATTCGTCATATCAATCAATCGTTCACTGCGGCGAAACTTCATAGCTAACCCCCAAAAGACGAATATTCTAACTAAAGAATATCACTATTGTACGCATTTAATCAAGAGAATGCCGTTCACCTAACATACGTACGGCAAATACTTGATCGCAAAACCCTCTAAGACCATTATAGATACGATGCATTCTCGAATCGTGCTGGACAATCCCGAAAACAGTTGGCCCGCTGCCGCTCATCAATACAGCGTCAGCTCCAAAGCGTTTCATTTGATCCTTTATTTGTGCTACTTCCGGATGGAGGTTTAAAGTCACGTCTTCTAAAACATTCCCTACATTTTCACACACTTTTTGATAATTATTGTCTTTTATAGCCATTATCATTTCATTTATATTTGGATGCTGCATTCCGTTCAAATCAAGCCTTCTGTAAACTTCTGCTGTTGAAACTCCAATAAAAGGCTTAGCAAGAATAACCCAGCAGGTCGGCGGGGCAGGAAGGTCGGTAATCATTTCTCCTCTTCCTTTTGCAAGGGCTGTACCTCCATAAACACAAAATGAAACATCCGAACCTATTTCAGAACCGAGCTCTGCTAATTCATCTAATGTTAATCCCAGGTCCCAGAGCTTATTTAAGCCTCGTAATGTCGCTGCCGCATCACTGCTTCCTCCGGCAAGTCCTGCAGCAACAGGGATGGTTTTTTCAATACAAATCTGCACACCTCTTTTTATTTGAAATCGATCCTTCAATAGCTGTGCAGCCTGATAGGCCAAATTGCGATGATCATCCGGAACATATCGATTATGGGAAAGAATATGTATTTTATCTTGATTTAATAAAGTTAGTTCAACCCGATCGGCCAAATCAATCGTGGTCATAATCATTTCTACCTCATGATATCCATCAGGACGTTTGTGCAAAACATCTAATGATAAATTAATCTTGGCCGGTGCTTTTACTAAAAGCTTCACGCTCGTCCACCTACTTTTGTAATTGTCCAGCTCCTGCGCCTAAGCGCTTGCGCTTTACCGAAATCCATATTTTGTCCTATTTTACCACAAAAAGATAAAAGTAAGACGTGACATATGATAATCCTATCAAATAAAATATTTTATCATTAGTATGATTGAGAATAAAGTGTAGGAAGAAAATAAGAGCATGAATATTAATTATCATATTTTTTATTGGGGAAAGATGAACAAAAGGCGCAAGCGCCCGGTTAGCGGCGTATGGACTGGAGCGCTTCGACTGAGATAAAGGAAACACGGAGAGCGATAGCGATCCGATGTTGACTTATCGTAGGGAGAAGAGCGAAGTCCACTAGCCGCTGGGCGCTGGAGCTGAATTCAGATAACTTTTTTCAAGTTATCCACACCTAATTATTTTATAGTTTCCTAAAAGATTAAAAAAGCCAGGGGTTTCATGCCCCTGACCTTACCGTGGTAGATGAATGATGTTTAAACTAAAAGCGGAAGTGCCGTTAGAGTTATTGCTTAGTCAGCAATTGCTGTTCTGCAAGTTCGATGGCACGTTTCACCATATTCCCTGCGTCCCTTGCACGGATGCCGCCCCATCCCTCTTTTTGAACGACATCATAAAAACCAAGCTCTTTTGCAATCTCCTCTTTAAAACGTTCCGACATGATACCTCTTCTTCTGCCCATCTAAACAACCCCTTTCTTCACTCACGGCATTCTTAGTATGTTCAAATTAGAAAAGCGTAAGCGCCCGTTTAGCGACGTATGGACTGGAGCTACTCGACTGAGATAAAGGAAACACGAATCGCGTTTTTTGCGATTCGATGTTGACTTATCGTAGGGAGGGTAGCGAAGTACACTAGTCGCTGGGCGCTGGAGCTGGACAATTCTCAAAGGCAAAACTTTTTACTTACTTGTACAAATAGCAAAAAGCAGTAAACGGTTAGTTTACTGCTTTTTATTGCTTATATTCTAACTTAAAGCTACATGTCCTGTTGCATCTTCATAGAAAGTAATTTGAACAGTTTCAGTTAAGATATCCGCGTAGCTGTAAGAAACACGTTCAAATGCATTTTCATCTTGATCTAACTCAATTACAAAAACAGAAGGGTACGTTTCCGCTAATACACCGGAACGTTCGATTGTTTTTCTACGTCCTCCGTTTGCCTTAAGTAACAATCTTTTCCCTAAATTTGAATCGAGAGCCTTTTTAATATCGGCTAAGGTTTTTGGCATTCGGTCCACCTCACTATGTAAAGTATAACACGCTGACATAGTTCTGTCAAATAAAAACATAAAATTATATCAGTCCGACAAAATGATTGTCAATATTTTTTCGTCTACTTTTTCTCCCAAATTTCAACATTCCTATGGTTACCATAACAGGGGAGGAATATGTGCACCCGTAAAAAAATAAGCCTTCATGAAAATAAAGGCTTATTCTTCTTCTTCTTGCACTGGTCGATAAGGCATTCCTGTCCGTAAAACACCTTTTGTTTCTATTCCGCCTAATCCTTTTTCGCCTGTTAGTGTATTACGTAATACGTCCCAAACATTTATTCTTTCCATAAAGGGAGTAAAACTTATTTTTGCAACAATATATACGGGATCCAGTGCATGTATATTGATCCTTGATGGGGAACTGGCATAATTGGCACCTGCATGGATAAGCGATTCGAAATGGGATTGACATGCACCTGCAAATATCACGAGTTGATCTAAATGGGGGATTTTTCTCCGCGCTTCCCTGACTGTTTGGACAAAATGTTTTGAATGGCGATACGCATTGATATCCGACATTTTCCCTTTGGCCTTTGAATAGGCATCATGACCGGTGATGACAAGGATATCGGGGCGGTAATAATCTATAAGCTGACCAATTTTACCGGGCATCTCCTTTTCATTACAATGGATACCAAATACGGGAACCCCGATTTTCTCATATAACGTCAAACACTTTTTCAAATAGGATTGATCTCCGTCCAGATGGAGGACCTTACCCGGAATTTGAAAGTAATTCGTTGGTTTAACATATCCGCCCGTTGCTTCATATTCCTGCCTTTGCTTGATAAGATCGACATCCTGTGTAAAAAGCCGAAAAGATTGCTCTTCAAGATTTCTATATTCCTGTGTCATCTTAGCCCTTTCATATGGATTGATGACAATCAAATCTTCGTAAGGAGCATCTGCAACCAGGCGAAAATCTTCACCATAAAGAATGGCCATTTTTTGATCATTTAATATACGAATATCAATAACGCGGAATAGAATATCACAGTTATACGATCGTCTGCCGACCATATCCATCAAATTAATATCCACTGCCTTCACTCCAATAAGACCTGAATATAGGCCTTACAAATAAAGTTTCTTTCATAGGCTATGCAAATTCCTTTATACATGTGACTTTTTGTGAAAGTGAAGTACCTATTAGAGGTATTAGCGAAAAAGTAATTATGTACCACTTTGAGGTAAATATTTATAAGGCAACTTTTGTTACGAATCTGATTTTGTCCTCCAGCTAATAAATTTCTTAAATCTCCTGCTCTAAAACTGAAAAAAGACCCGAAATGGGTCTATCGAAAATAAGGATATAATTCATCACTTAAGCGGCCAAATTCCTCTAAGGATAGTGTTTCTCCTCTTCTTGAAGGTTCAATCCCGCTTGCAGCTAATGCGGCAAGGATTTCTTCCTTTTTCTGCTTTCCATCCTGAAGCTGGCTTGTTAAATTATTCAGCAAGGTTTTTCTTCGTTGAGCGAAGCCGGCTTTTGTTACTTGAAAAAAGAAATCTTCATCCTTTACTAAAACAGCAGGTTTTTCCCTTTTCGTAAGTCTAATAACAGCAGAATCGACATTCGGCTGCGGAACAAAAACCGTTTTTGGAACAATCATGACTGTCTCAGCCTTTGTATAGTATTGAACAGCAATCGAAAGCGAGCCATAATCCTTTGTACCGGGGCTTGCTGAAATTCGATCAGCCACCTCTTTTTGGAGCATCACAACAATGCCGCGGATCGGTAAGCGTTCCTCAAGCAGCTTCATAATAATCGGGGTTGTCACATAATAAGGAAGATTAGCTACAACCATGATATCCTCAAGATTTGTAAACTCCTCATCCATCACTTCCTGTACGTTCGCCTCCAGGACATCCTTATGAATGATTTTCACATTAGGATAGGGAGATAATGTCTCAGATAAAATAGGCAGCAATCTTTGATCAATCTCAAAGGCAACCACCTTTTTACTGCTACGTGCCAACTGCTCCGTAAGCGCACCGATTCCCGGTCCGATTTCAATTGCACTGGTATTCTCACCAATTTCAGCAAAATCCACAATTTTCCGTAATATATTTGTATCAATTAGGAAGTTTTGTCCAAGGCTTTTCTTAAAAGAAAAGCCGTATTTTTCAAGAATGGCCTTCGTCCTAACGGGGGTAGCAATATCTTTATTCATTATTTTCCTCCTGCCTTACAACAGCAATTGCTTCTGCGAATTCCTTCTTACTAATTTGAAACATCATTAAGCGCTTATGCAGTTGTTTACCATTTGTATAACCAATTTTTAAAAGCTTTCCGAGAACAATTCTTCGTTCCTTTGAACCTTCTCCGCCGATCAGGCCGGCCGTGATTAGGTCCTCTTGCGTTATTTCTTCAGAAATGGTTTCATGCATGGGTTGAGCATATTTAAGTGCTTCTCTAATCGTTTCCGGGCTGGCATGTTCAACCCCTACCCCTTTGCCATTTTTTGCTATCGCTGCTTCTTTTTCTAAGAAGGCATGTTTACAGCCCGGGACTTTTTCAGCAATCGTCTTCCTAATTTTTTCACCCGGGTAATCCGGGTCCGTAAAAATAATAACCCCTCTTGATTTCTGAGCGCGTTTTACCTTTTCAATCGTTTCCAAATTCACAGCAGAACCATTTGTTTCAATGGTATCCGCATCAACAGCCCTTTTAATTGCGGTAGTATCATCTTTTCCTTCAACAACAATAATCTCTTTAATCTTCATTCTTTTCGTCCTTTTAAAAAAATATATAATTGAAAAAAACTTGAAACATTTTTGTAATGTCCCTCGTCTATATTAACGTATTAATTCATACAATGAAGTATAAAGAAATTTGAGAAAAAAGCAAAATGCAGAGGATAGGACCCTCTGCACAAAAAGATTAATTCAAAATTTTTATTTTTATCTTCTTATTCCCCCAGCGGTAGCAATCCGAGCTAGCAGGAAAGAAAACATCAATTTTGTAACCTTTAATTGCTGAACCTGTGTCAGCTGCTATTGCATAACCATAGCCTTCAACATAAACCTTCGTTCCAAGGGGAATAATCCTTGGATCAACGGCAATCACTTTCATGTCCGGGTTAGCACGCAGATTAATGCCGGTTGCCGTATTCCCTGAACACCCATTACAATCAGCTGTATAGGCGGTTGAGCTTACGTAAAACTCCGGCCCCGAGTCAGTTGCACCACGGGAAACTTGTAAGGTTAAATCCTTCGTTCCGACAGCCACTACTTTATCCTGTTTGCCTCTTACTAATTCTTGACTGATTAATTTTCTCGAAACTTCTTTGCCATTTTCAAAAAACACTTCGTATTGATTAGAAATCAGCCCTTGCTGCCCTTCTGTAACAGTTTTTTCAGACCCTTTTTCCAAGCTTTCATCCTTCTTGGTGATCACGGCAAATTGAAGAGGTTCTTCCACTACATCGGTGACTTTTTCTACTCGAATGATGTTTACCACACCATTCTTAGATACTGTCTCTGTTAATGACGGTTCAACTCGGTCAAATTCATTTAGTTTAATTCCCTGTTGTGTTAAAAAGTCAGCGACCGTAGCCGAAGTGGACCAAACTTGTTGCTGTTTACCGCCGTCAACATATGTAAGATGAAAAGCTCTTTTAATTCCAATATTCATCTTATCCTTAATTGCAATTTGCGGCCTGGGTGTGATTTGGTCGTGGTCTTTCAAAACAATTTTTTGCTCTTTTAGGAGCTCAGCCACCGTATTGGCAGTTGTCCAAATCGTTTTTTTCTCGTTGTCTTTGACAATGTGAACCTGCTTCGCTTGCTTCCAGACAATCTTAAGGCGGTCCTTCACCTTGGTGCTTGCCGCGGGAAACAAGTAGTCCTTTGAGTGAATAGGTACATCCAGTTCATCAAATAAGTCCTTGATGGTATCTGCATGTGTTGCTACGACTTTTTGCTGGCCATTAAGAGTTAGTGCAACGGTTTTCTTCGATCCTTCAAAAGTAAGAATCCCAAATGTGGTTGCTAAAACTACGAAACTAGCAAAAGCGATGGCCAATTTCTTCTTACTCAAAGACTTGGAAAACAGGCTTTTCATGTATTTGAATACGATGAAAAACGCCTCCTTTTCTCGGAGAGATTGTAAGAACCATGCTGTCGGCTGTCAACCCTTGCATTTCCTGTGAAGGTATTTCTAATTATGCATAATATTGGATGGAATGCAAAGAAAAACTTATCGACATGGTAATCCTATGAGTAAAAGGAGACTTGTAGAACTTTTTGTTATAAGAAAAAATTGGGACAAACTTCTAGTCACTTCGACAAATTGCTTTATCGATTAATGGCGAATAATTTTTTAGCATTTTGTGTAGTAGCATCTGCAACTTCTTCGAACGATACCCCTTTTATAGCAGCAATTTGTTCCGCAACCAACTTTACATAGCTTGGTTCATTGCGTTGCCCGCGATAAGGATGCGGTGCTAAATAGGGGCAATCGGTTTCAATCAACAACTTATCTAATGGAATTTCAGCCACAACTTCTTTTGGCTTTTTTGCATTTTTAAAGGTAACAGGACCGCCAAGTGAAATATAAAAGTTCATTTTCACACATTCCTTTGCGACCTCAGGGCTTCCACTAAAGCAGTGCATGATTCCCCCTACTTCCTCCGCACCCTCTTCCTTCAATATTTCCACTATATCCGCAGTCGCCTCCCGATTATGAATGACAATCGGAAGCTTTACCTTTTTTGCGAGTCTGATTTGCTTCCTAAAAACCTCTTTTTGAATATCCTTTGGAGACTTGTCCCAATGGTAATCTAATCCCATTTCACCAATGGCCACTACTTTCGGGTGTGCTGCTAACTCCTCAATCCAAAGCAAATCCTCTTCCGTCATATCAATCGCATCTACCGGATGCCAGCCCACGCATGCATAAATAAACTCATAGCTTTCTGCCAGCTCCATTGCTTTTTGAATGGTCGGGCGATCGAATCCCACAACCACCATATTATGTACCCCTGCCTCCCGGGCTCTTGAGATTACTTCTTCTAAATCATCATTATATTGTTCAGCATTTAAATGGGCATGTGTGTCAAATAACATGATATAAACCTCCTCCTTGTCCTTCATTTAGTAAGGCTCTTTTCGTAAACTTTGTTGCTTTTGCAAGCTTAATAAAGTTCATTTACTAAGTTTCTAGCAATTTTCGCAAATGTTCTTACGAAAAGATGCCACGAAGCTTCTAATTATACTGGGTGATAAACTTATACGAAAAACAACAATCTATGCGAAAATAGCCTTTAGTAAAAACGCCGTCAAAAACTGAATAAAAAAATAGAAAGGTCCCGAAATTTGTTTCACGTGGAACAAATCAACCTCCTGAATAAGAAAAGCGCAAGCGCTAGTTTAGCGAAGTACACTAGTCGCCGGGCTCCGGAACCGAACAATTCTCAAAGTCAAAATTTATACTTTCTTATAATAATTAAAGCAAAAGCGCCTATAGGCGCTTTTGCTGAACAATAATTAACTTACTTTACTTTTGCCCCGTTTGGCAAGGTTTGATCCACTGTTGCAAGAGACAGAGCACCGTCTTTTGAGCCGGCCAAAATCATTCCTTGAGACAGCTCCCCACGTAGTTTTACCGGTTTTAAATTTGTAATACAAATAACTTTCCGTCCCACTAATTCTTCCGGCTTATAGTATTGGGCAATACCCGAAACCACCTGGCGCTTTTCGTAACCAAGGTCAAGCTGGAGTTTCAGAAGCTTATCTGCTTTTTTAATTGGCTCTGCTTGAATAACTTCGGCAACCCGCAAATCGATTTTCATGAAATCATCGATGGAAATCTCATCGATATTCTCAGGTACTTCCTCTTTCTTTTCAGGGGCAGACGGGGTAGAACCTTGCATTTTTGTCTTAATGAATTCAACCTCTTCAGCAATTTCGAGCCTTGGGAAAATAGGAGCATCCTTTTCAACCTTTGTTCCGTGAGGAATAACACCGAAACGTTCAAGACTTTCCCAAGATTTAAGAGCCTCATCTTTAATGCTTAACTGTTTAAAAATAGCATCAGGTGTACGTGTTAAGAACGGTTGAAGAAGAATACTGATTCTCCGAAGTGATTCCGCCAAGTGAACCATTACGCTAGCTAACTCAGGTTTCCGTTCCTCGTCTTTTGCCAATGTCCATGGCTGTGTTTCATCGATATATTTATTCGTCCGGCTCACAAGTTGCCAAATAGTCGTTAAGGCAACGGAAAACTCCATTTTCTCCATTGCTTCCTCATATTTTGAAACTGTTTCACGATTAACTTGAAGCAATGAAGCATCAAATTCACCAGCAGAAGCCGTATAATCAGGAATAACCCCATCAAAATACTTCTCAATCATCGCTACTGTGCGATTCAAAAGGTTTCCAAGATCATTAGCTAAATCAAAATTAATTCTCTCAACAAAGCCTTCAGGTGTAAAAACACCATCTGCTCCAAAAGGTACTTCTCTTAATAAATAATAACGGAGTGCATCCAAACCATAGCGGTCAATTAATGTGACCGGGTCGACTACATTTCCTTTTGATTTGGACATTTTCCCATCTTTCATTAATAGCCAGCCATGAGCGAAAACCTTCTTCGGCAAAGGAAGGTCAAGAGCCATTAACATAATCGGCCAATAAATCGTATGGAAACGAACAATTTCTTTACCGACAAGATGTACATCTGCAGGCCAGTAATTCAAATATTTTTGATCATTTTCTGTTCCGTAACCTAAAGCCGTTATATAGTTCGATAAGGCGTCAATCCAAACATAAATGACATGCTTTGGATCACCAGGTACTTTTACTCCCCAATCAAATGTAGTTCTCGAAACAGCTAAATCCTCTAAGCCGGGTTTGATAAAGTTATTAATCATTTCATTTTTACGGGACTCAGGTTGGATAAAATCCGGATTTTCCTCGTAGTATTGGAGCAAGCGGTCTACATATTTGCCCATTCTAAAAAAGTACGATTCTTCTTTTACCTTTTCAACCGGCCTGCCGCAATCGGGACAATTCCCTTCCACTAGCTGGCGGTCCGTATAGAACGACTCACACGGTGTACAATACCAGCCTTCATACTTGTCAAGATAGATATCCCCTTGCTCAAGTAATCTAGCAAAGATTTTTTCAACTACCTGCTTGTGCCTTTCTTGTGTCGTTCGGATAAAATCATCATAAGAGATATCAAGTTTTTTCCAAAGCTCTTGAATTCCTGCAACGATCCCGTCAACATATGCTTGAGGGGTTATCCCTGCTTCTTCTGCCTTACGCTGAATTTTTTGACCGTGCTCATCCGTACCGGTCAAATACATAACATCATAGCCTCTCATTCGCTTATAACGCGCCATTGCATCACCGGCTACCGTTGTATAAGCATGTCCAATATGTAAATTACCACTGGGATAGTAAATCGGTGTGGTAATATAGAAAGTTTTTAATTTTCCCTCCATAAGTGTCCCTCCTCAATTTTAGACAACCATCAATAATCATTTTATCATTATTGCCTGTTTTTCCCCTATAATATCATCAAAATATAACGAAAAGCCACCTTTGTTGCAACAAACTAAAAGCGTAAGCGCCCCCTTTAGCGCACGACAGGACTGGAGCGCTACGCCTATCCATTCTCACCCTTCAAAAATTTATTATTCAACCCCCATAAAAATGGATATTTATCTGAACCTTATGTTGGCAACCTATTGCTTATTGTAGGTTTTTGTCGAATCAGCTTACTTTAAAATATTATTTTAATTTACATTACAATGGTAGAAATAGCCTCTTAAAACTTGTTAAATCAACATTTATAAAAATCAATTTTTTTCCATTTATTTTTCAAAATAAATAATTGACGGATATGGGAATGGCTGGTATTATTGATTTATAAGAAATTTGTCGAATAATGGCGAATACAAATAGAGAAAAATTTTAAGATAAGTGAGAGGAGATAGTTTAAATGAAATCTACAGGTATCGTTCGTAAAGTTGATGAATTAGGCCGTGTGGTAATTCCTATCGAATTAAGACGTACATTAGGTATTGCAGAAAAAGATGCTCTTGAAATTTATGTTGATGATGAGCGTATTATCTTAAAAAAATATAAACCAAATATGACTTGCCAAGTAACCGGTGAAGTTTCTGATGACAACTTAGCTCTTGCAGGCGGTAAATTAATCCTTTCCCGTGAAGGTGCAGAGCAATTAGTACAAGAAATCCAACAATCATTTGAATTAGCGAAATAATAAAGTACTCCAGCCCTAAAGTAGGTGCTGGAGTTTTTTATGTACAAAAATCAATGCTCAATATGATACGCCTGGTAAACATCCCTTTTATTTATGCCGCGATCTTTAGCCGTTTGTTTAATCGCATCCTTTGATGAAATGCTTTTAAGTGAAATGTAGTGGTTAACATGTTCTTCAAGGGTTAACTGTTCCCACCAGTATGTTTCTTCTTCCAATTGCTCCTTAGCACCATCGATAATTAAGCAAAATTCACCGCGAATCTCATCCTCATTTGCCCATGAGATAGCTTCTTGCAGGCTGCCCCGAATAAACTCCTCATATTTCTTTGTTAACTCGCGTGCAAGGGCAACATTCCTGTCTCCGAGAATTTCCAACATAATCGATAAGGTCTCTTTAATGCGGTGTGGAGATTCGTAAAAAATAAGTGTAGCCATTTGTTTTTTCAAGCTTTCCAGTTGTCTCCGCTTCTCCTTTTTATTTCGGTCAAGAAACCCGAAAAAATAAAAAGGCTGGCAAATCAGCCCGGAGGCAATTAAAGATGTTAGCGCGGCGTTCGCACCCGGTAAAGGAACAACAGCTACTTTTTCCCGGATAGCTGCAGCTACCAATTCATAGCCGGGGTCTGAAATTGCAGGCATTCCCGCATCGCTGACTAAGGCGATTTTTAATCCTTCCTTTACCTTTTGAATCAGCTTCTCACCGCTTGTTTCCTTGTTATGTTCATGGTAACTAACCACAGGGGTCCCAATCTCAAAGTAATTGCAAAGCTTTTTTGTATTTCTTGTATCTTCTGCGGCAATTAAATCCGCTTCTTTTAAAATTCTTATCGCCCGAAAACTCATATCCTCCAGATTTCCTATAGGAGTGGGAACTAGATAGAGGATTCCTTTATGTTCCTCGTTCTCAAAGCTTTTCTGCTGCCACATCATAACCACCCGTTTCCCTAATTAAAAACTCCATTTTTTTCTTCCTGCTTAATTGCTTAAATTGGTATTCCGCCTTTAAGGCATCACTTTTATTGTCAAAGCTCCGATAATAGGTTAACTTTACCGGCCCTCTTCCACGTGTATATTTTGCCCCTTTTCCTTCATTATGAAGCCTAATCCGCCGCTCAAGATTATTCGTATAGCCTCCATAAAAGCTACCATCTGTACAGGTTAACACATAAAAGATATGATCATGACTCTCCATATAAAATCTCTCTTATTTCAGATGTGTATTCATCATTCTCATTATAGACAATGAGCGGAGGCAAAATTTTTAAATCAGGATTGCCGTCTTTTATGGCTTCAACTAAAATCGTATTGGCTTCCTTGCCTAGCTTCGGGTATACAAATTGAATTCGCTTAGGCTCCAGCCTATATTGACGCATCAAGGTAATCATGTCGAGTAAACGACCGGGACGATGAACAAAAGCCACTTTTCCACCCTGTCTTGCCAACTGACTTGAGGCTTTAATCGCATCTTCAAGCGTGCAAAGTATTTCATGACGGGCGATTGCCAGATGTTCATTTGGATTTATTTCATCTTTTGATGGTGTAGTAAAATAAGGCGGGTTGCATGTGACCACATCAAATTTTCCAAAACCCAGTTGTTTCGGCATTTCCTTAATGTCCCCATGCACCATTTTTATCCTATTGTGAAGCTTATTATATTCAATACTTCTTATTGCCATATCATATAATCGCTCTTGAATTTCCACACCCGTAATTTGCCCTTTTGTCCGTGCACTTAAAAATAAAGGGATTACCCCATTTCCACTGCACAAATCGATTAAATTCCCTTTCTGAATCGGTACATAAACAAACCTTGCCAATAAAACGGCATCTAGAGAAAAGGCAAAAACAGAAGGACTTTGAATAATCCTTAGGTTTTCAGCAAGCAAATAATCAAGCCTTTCGTCTTCTTTTAAGTTAACCATTTAGAAATCTCCTTGCATAGTAGAAGTATAAAAATAGCCTTCCTGCTAAAGGAAGGCTCCATGTTATTTCTTATTAAGGAAAGAAAGACAGAATAAGCAATCGCCTTCTTTACGCAAGCTTCCAAAATGAAGGTTGCAAATATGAAACCCTTCTTGATAAAGACGGGCGAGGTTATCATATCCTTCCCCCACATCAAAGGGCTTAGCTTCAGAAGATTGTATTGGGATTGTCCCCTTTTTATTAGTGACATCTTTCTTTTCCTCTTCCGTAGATACATCTAAGCGGCGCCTTAGATGTTCATTTTCAAGCTTTAAATAATGATTCTCTTCTATTATTTCGGCTAAATGCTGCTTTAATTCCCCTAGCTGTTGGTAAAGATGACCAATTTGTGTTTCCATATTACTTACTGATTCAAATATTTCTTTTTTATCCACGTATTCCACCTCATTAATCTGTGGATTGTATCGAAAAGGCACCTTCTTTAATAATTTCATCCAAGGTATACTCCAGAACCCGTTCCTGTTCCTTCAGTTCAACCTGGAGTACCCGCTCTAATATATTTAATCCTACTACTTTTCCTTGCCCCTGTGGAGTAACAATAATCTCTCCTAAGTCAGGCAGCTGCTCTTTAGCTGATTCATATTCATCATTTTCATATTTTAAACAGCACATGAGCCTGCCGCATAGTCCTGATATTTTTGTAGGATTTAATGAAAGGTTTTGATCCTTCGCCATTTTAATGGACACAGGATCAAAATCGCCTAAAAATGTGGAGCAGCAAAGCATTCTGCCACATGGGCCAATTCCCCCAAGCATCTTGGCTTCATCTCTAACTCCAATTTGGCGCAGTTCAATCCGCGTCCGAAAAATGGCCGCTAAATCCTTTACCAATTCGCGAAAATCCACTCTTCCATCAGCAGTAAAGTAGAAGATTACTTTGTTTCTGTCAAATGTATATTCCACATCGACCAGTTTCATATCCAGTTGATGTTCATTTACTTTTTCATTACATACTTCATAGGCTTCATGGGCAGCTTGTTTATTTTCATCAACAATCATTTTATCCTTTTGATCGGCTATTCTTACTACTTTTTTTAATGGGAGAACGACATCGTGCTCCTCTACCTGTTTACGGGCAATAACCGCTTTACCATATTCGACACCTCGGACTGTTTCGACAATTACGAAGTCATCCTTTTGAATGGAAAGATCTCCAGGATCAAAATAATAGATTTTCCCCGCCTTCTTGAAGCGTACTCCTACAACATCATACAAATGAAGATCCCTCCTGCAATTTTAACACAAGCTGTTCCATCATCAGCTGAGGATTCATATTAGCCTGCAGCCTTCTTTTTGCCTCAAGAATAGCTGACATTTGTTCCGATAGGCGCCGTCCGGATACTTGCAAGGCAAATTGCTTTAACCGCTCACTTTCTGCTATGAAAACAATTTGCTCTTGCTTATCTAATTGTATATATAATAAATCCTTAAAAATAAGAAGTAAAAGATCTAAACCACGATTGACCTGCTCTTTATCTTTAAAGTGAAGAAACCAATCACCTTGAAGCGTTACCATCGCCTCCAATGGATTTTTTTTCAACACCTCATATAATTTTAACACTATTTTTTGGGCTTGTGCAAACCAATCATCGATATTTAATGCTTGAGCCTCATCGAGACTATTCGTTAACTGGGCTAAAACACGCGCTTTTGCCGGTTCAATCCCGTTTTCCTTTAATTGAGTAATCATTGCTTGGGGTGATAACGGCTTGAATGTTAAGATTTGGCATCTGGAAAGAATGGTTGGCAATATTTGCTGCGGCTGTTCTGTTAACAGGATGGCTACTGTCCCGGCATTTGGTTCCTCAAGAAATTTGAGAAGACTATTGGAAGCACCTGTACTCATTTTATCTGCATGGATAATGTTATAAACCTTTTTTGAGGATTCTACCCCTTTTTTTGAGAATTCAACTTGCAAGTCCTGGATTTGTTGTTTCTTTATTGATAATCCATCCGGCTCTACCTTGTGAACATCCGGATGGTTTCCGTTATTGATTCTTCTGCAATTTGTACAGGATTCACATGGTTTATATCCTTCTATTAAGGTGTCACAAAAAAGAGCTTTTGTCATTAACAAACTTATTTCCCTTTTTCCTGTGCCTCTTATCCCTTCAAATAGGTATGCATGGGCCACTCGACTTTTAAGGATACTGTTTTTTAACATTTTCAAAACAGTTGGCTGTAGTTCTTCTAATTGATCCCATGTTTTTCCCAATTTAATCACTCACTTATTAAACTTATTTTAAAAATGCAAGTATTGCTCAATAGGCAGCACGAATACCGTTGCCCCTCCAACCTCTACTTCAATCGGATATGGAACATATGAATCTGCATTTCCTCCCATCGGTGAAACAGGAGCTACTAATTGATCCCGTGCACTACAATTATCCTTAATAATTTTAAGGGCCCGATCAACGCGGATATCCTCAGTACCTATCATAAAAGTAGTGTTGCCCGACTTCAAAAATCCACCTGTACTCGCTAGTTTTGTTGCCCTAAAATTATTTTCTACTAACGCCTTTGATAATCGGTTGCTATCCTGATCCTGAACAACAGCAATGATAAGTTTCATACAACCCACCCTCTCCATCATTAATACGGGATTCTGCACTTGTCTATATTATAACAGGTATTACTACAGCTTACATGGTTATTCAATTTAGAAAGAATACGATTTTTTTGGATTTGACTATAATAAAAAAAGCCCTATACAGGCTTCCTTTGCTCTAATCTTTCTTGAACGATTTTCATTGTTTTATGGAATACATCCTCTAATGTTCCCGAGGCATCAATTTTTACTATTCTTTCAGGGAACCTTTCCATTAAAATAAAGTATCCCTCTCTTACTTTATGATGAAAATCCAGATTTTCTAAATCCAGGCGATTAACCTCTCTGCCTTTATTTTTATTGATTCGTTTAAGGCCTAACTCAGGTTCAATATCAAAATATATCGTTAAATCAGGCATCATTTGCTCTATGGCAAATTGATTGATATTAAAAACCTCTTCTATTCCTAAACCGCGGGCATACCCTTGATAAGCCAAAGAACTGTCCAAAAAACGATCGCACAAAACAACCCTTCCCGCGTCCAGCGCCGGCTTTACCTTTTCCATTAGGTGCTGTCTTCTGGCAGCAGCATAGAGAAGGGCTTCCGTACGTGGATCCATTGCTGTATTGTCCTTATCCAATATAACTCTTCTAATTTGCTCAGCTATATCAATTCCGCCCGGCTCCCTTGTTAATAAGGTATTTTTAAACTGTTCTGCTACCATGCTGATAATAGTTGTCTTCCCTGCTCCATCAGGTCCCTCAAATGTTATAAAAATTCCACTTTCCATCTATTTAAACCTCCAAAACTGTCCTTTTCTTAAGATGTCCAAAAAACTTTTATAAAGCCTTCTTCCAGTAAGAAGCCTCCTTGAATCTTCGCTTGCTTATCTATTAATTTTTCAAGATACTTTATCTTTTCATTTGATATCCTTTCCCCCCGTAAAAGCAATGGTATGCCGGGAGGATACGGAATAACCGTTTCTGCACATACATGCCCAACTGCTTTTGAGATAGGGATATCTTTTTCTTCATAATTCGACATTTCTTTATAAGCAATGGCCAACTCAGAAATCTTCCGGTTATCCACTTGAAATTCTTCTATTACTTTTTGAAAAGAGAGCCCCTTTAATACTTTTTTTATTCTTGCAGCACTTTCTTCCAAAGAATAGTCTTGTTTTTCTTTTAATAATGGAAGAATCAATAACACATTATGGGGATCGGCCATTTCCGTGAAAAGCCCTAACTCCTCAAATTCTTTTTGCAGTTCAAAACCGCTTAAACCACAGGCGGATTGAATCGTTACCTTCAACGGGTCGCCTAATTTATTTGGATACTCTAACACCCTGACACTTGGAATTTCCGCTAGATCCCTTTTAAATTGATCAATTTCTCTTATTAAAAACTGAACATCCTTCCTTTCATAGGAAGCTAAATAATTCCTTGCCAAATCCAAAGAGGCCATAATTGGATAGGACGGGCTGCTTGTTTGGAACATATGTAAGTAATCCTTTAGAATATCTACATTTACTAATTGGCTATTAAAATGTAAAAACGATCCCATCGTCATGGCGGGGAGTGTTTTATGCGCAGATTGAACCACAATGTCTGCTCCCATTTGAATCGCGGAGAGTGGAAACGGTTCACCAATAATAAAATGCGGCCCGTGTGCCTCATCCACTAAAACAGGGATATTATGCATATGTGCCTCATTAATTACACTTTGTAAGTCATAAACCATCCCATAGTAATTTGGATAGGTCAAAATAATGGCTTTAGCCTTCGGATACAAATGAATAGCTTCCTTGACAGTTTCGAGACTTACGCCTGTGGCTACCTTCCATTCCCGGTTAAATTCAGGCTCTAAAAATATAGGATTTACTTTCGCCAGTGTAAGAGCATTCATAACTGATTTATGACAATTTCTTTGAACAAGAACATGTGTCCCTTCCATGCAAGCTGCCATAATCATTGCCAGATTGCCGACTGTTGAACCGTTGACAAGGAAAAAGCTCTTCATCACTTGATACAGCTCCGCTAAAAGGGTTTCTGCTTCATCTATAACCCCCTCTGGCGAGTGTAAGTCATCCAGCCCCGTTAATTCGGTCACATCAATTTGTAAAATTTGCTGAAAAATATTTGCAGTTGGTTCAAAAATACTGCCATATTTATGTCCGGGGACATGGAAGGAAACAGGCTTTTTCCTTCCATGTCCCACTAATGCTTGATATAAAGGCGTTTTTAATTGATTATTCATTTTTATACTTCCTTCTAAGAGTCTCATCTATTTTAACAAAAAAATAAAGCCCTTAAAGGACTTGTCACGAAAAAATCTCTGGAGTTGTTATTTTTTTTAGCTGCTTTAGAAAATATTTATATTTTGGATCATTTATATCTGTTCGAATTAAATCAGTTTCACATTCTGTGCAAATAAATGAAGTATATAGATGTATGCCTTTTGGTTTTAATTGATCACAAATCACGCACGTTTCCACTAAATGACTATGTGCAAACAATGAACTCAATCCTTCCACCTCCATACACCTATTCTTCCCTTTTTAACTAATTGTATACAATTTTTCGAATAATCTTTTTCAGGACGCTCCTGATTTATATTTTATGTAGCAATGAACATTTGGGTGTATGTCTAACAATGATTTCTTTCAAAACACTTTGTACTTTTTTGTTTTTTTATTTCGAACCATGTGATTATTTACGATAGTTCATTTGTCTTTCAGACATAAAACAAAAAAGACAACCCAAATCAGGTTGTCCTTCATTTTTGCCTGGCAACGTCCTACTCTCACAGGGACAAAGTCCCAACTACCATCGGCGCTGAGAAGCTTAACTTCCGTGTTCGGTATGGGAACGGGTGTGACCTTCTCGCCATTGCTGCCAGACTATTTTCTTTGAGGTTTCATTCCCTCAAAACTGGATAATGCAGAAGAAGTTTGGTAAAAACGAGTTCACCTTGTTCATATAAATATGACTTGGTTAAGTCCTCGAACAATTAGTATCAGTCAGCTCCACACGTCACCGCGCTTCCACCTCTGACCTATCAACCTGATCATCTTTCAGGGTTCTTACTAGCTTGACGCTATGGGAAATCTCATCTTGAGGGGGGCTTCATGCTTAGATGCTTTCAGCACTTATCCCGTCCGCACATAGCTACCCAGCGATGCCTTTGGCAAGACAACTGGTACACCAGCGGTGCGTCCATCCCGGTCCTCTCGTACTAAGGACAGCTCCTCTCAAATTTCCTGCGCCCACGACGGATAGGGACCGAACTGTCTCACGACGTTCTGAACCCAGCTCGCGTACCGCTTTAATGGGCGAACAGCCCAACCCTTGGGACCGACTACAGCCCCAGGATGCGATGAGCCGACATCGAGGTGCCAAACCTCCCCGTCGATGTGGACTCTTGGGGGAGATAAGCCTGTTATCCCCGGGGTAGCTTTTATCCGTTGAGCGATGGCCCTTCCATGCGGAACCACCGGATCACTAAGCCCGACTTTCGTCCCTGCTCGACTTGTAGGTCTCGCAGTCAAGCTCCCTTGTGCCTTTACACTCTACGAATGATTTCCAACCATTCTGAGGGAACCTTTGGGCGCCTCCGTTACTCTTTAGGAGGCGACCGCCCCAGTCAAACTGCCCACCTGACACTGTCTCCCACCCCGATGAGGGGTGCGGGTTAGAATTTCAATACAGCCAGGGTAGTATCCCACCGACGCCTCCACCGAAGCTAGCGCTCCGGCTTCTACGGCTCCTACCTATCCTGTACAAGCTGTACCAAAATTCAATATCAGGCTACAGTAAAGCTCCACGGGGTCTTTCCGTCCTGTCGCGGGTAACCTGCATCTTCACAGGTACTATAATTTCACCGAGTCTCTCGTTGAGACAGTGCCCAGATCGTTACGCCTTTCGTGCGGGTCGGAACTTACCCGACAAGGAATTTCGCTACCTTAGGACCGTTATAGTTACGGCCGCCGTTTACTGGGGCTTCGATTCAGAGCTTCGCTTGCGCTAACCCCTCCTCTTAACCTTCCAGCACCGGGCAGGCGTCAGCCCCTATACTTCGCCTTGCGGCTTCGCAGAGACCTGTGTTTTTGCTAAACAGTCGCCTGGGCCTATTCACTGCGGCTCTTCGAGGCTATTCACCCCAAAGAGCACCCCTTCTCCCGAAGTTACGGGGTCATTTTGCCGAGTTCCTTAACGAGAGTTCTCTCGCTCACCTTAGGATTCTCTCCTCGCCTACCTGTGTCGGTTTGCGGTACGGGCACCTTTTATCTCGCTAGAGGCTTTTCTTGGCAGTGTGGAATCAGGAACTTCGGTACTAAATTTCCCTCGCTGTCACAGCTCAGCCTTCACGCAAGCGGGATTTGCCTCGCTTGCAGCCTAACTGCTTAGACGCGCATATCCAACAGCGCGCTTACCCTATCCTCCTGCGTCCCCCCGTTGCTCAAACGATAAAGAGGTGGTACAGGAATATCAACCTGTTGTCCATCGCCTACGCCTTTCGGCCTCGGCTTAGGTCCCGACTAACCCTGAGCGGACGAGCCTTCCTCAGGAAACCTTAGGCATTCGGTGGATGAGATTCTCACTCATCTTTCGCTACTCATACCGGCATTCTCACTTCTAAGCGCTCCACCAGTCCTTACGGTCTGACTTCAACGCCCTTAGAACGCTCTCCTACCACTGACATCAACGATGTCAATCCACAGCTTCGGTGATACGTTTAGCCCCGGTACATTTTCGGCGCAGAGTCACTCGACCAGTGAGCTATTACGCACTCTTTAAATGGTGGCTGCTTCTAAGCCAACATCCTGGTTGTCTAAGCAACTCCACATCCTTTTCCACTTAACGTATACTTTGGGACCTTAGCTGGTGGTCTGGGCTGTTTCCCTTTTGACTACGGATCTTATCACTCGCAGTCTGACTCCCACGGATAAGTCTTTGGCATTCGGAGTTTGTCTGAATTCGGTAACCCGATGAGGGCCCCTAGTCCAAACAGTGCTCTACCTCCAAGACTCTTACTACGTGAGGCTAGCCCTAAAGCTATTTCGGAGAGAACCAGCTATCTCCAAGTTCGATTGGAATTTCTCCGCTACCCACACCTCATCCCCGCACTTTTCAACGTGCGTGGGTTCGGGCCTCCATCCAGTGTTACCTGGACTTCACCCTGGACATGGGTAGATCACCTGGTTTCGGGTCTACGACCACATACTCATTCGCCCTATTCAGACTCGCTTTCGCTGCGGCTCCGTCTCTTCAACTTAACCTTGCATGTAATCGTAACTCGCCGGTTCATTCTACAAAAGGCACGCCATCACCCATAAACGGGCTCTGACTACTTGTAGGCACACGGTTTCAGGAACTATTTCACTCCCCTTCCGGGGTGCTTTTCACCTTTCCCTCACGGTACTGGTTCACTATCGGTCACTAGGGAGTATTTAGCCTTGGGAGATGGTCCTCCCTGCTTCCGACCGGATTTCACGTGTCCGGCCGTACTCAGGATCCACTCAGGAGGGAACGAAGTTTCAACTACAGGGTTTTTACCTTCTATGACGGACCTTTCCAGATCGCTTCATCTACCCCGTTCCTTTGTAACTCCATGTTGAGTGTCCTACAACCCCAAGAGGCAAGCCTCTTGGTTTGGGCTATGTCCCGTTTCGCTCGCCGCTACTCAGGGAATCGCGTTTGCTTTCTCTTCCTCCGGGTACTTAGATGTTTCAGTTCCCCGGGTATGCCTTCCATACCCTATGTATTCAGGTAAAGATATTGCTCCATTACGAGCAATGGGTTTCCCCATTCGGAAATCTCCGGATCAAAGCTTACTTACAGCTCCCCGAAGCATATCGGTGTTAGTCCCGTCCTTCATCGGCTCCTAGTGCCAAGGCATTCACCGTGCGCCCTTTCTAACTTAACCTAAAAGGTTTATTTCTCTTACTTAAATAAGAGAGAAAACTAAAATGGCAAGGAAAAATTGAACTGCATTTTTCCCTATTACTCGGTTCTTACTTTGACTTCTTCTTTACGATTATCCAGTTTTCAAAGAACGAATCAGACGTTTAAAAACGTCTTTGGTGGAGCCTAGCGGGATCGAACCGCTGACCTCCTGCGTGCAAAGCAGGCGCTCTCCCAGCTGAGCTAAGGCCCCGTTATGAGATGGTGGGCCTAAATGGACTCGAACCATCGACCTCACGCTTATCAGGCGTGCGCTCTAACCAGCTGAGCTATAGGCCCTCACAACGAATAATTATTAAAATAAAGAAAGATTGAATTAATCCTTCAAAACTAAACAAACAAAGAACGTGTCACAAACTGTTTTGTCCGGCTCATATGTCCGGCATATATCCTTAGAAAGGAGGTGATCCAGCCGCACCTTCCGATACGGCTACCTTGTTACGACTTCACCCCAATCATCTGTCCCACCTTAGGCGGCTGGCTCCTTACGGTTACCCCACCGACTTCGGGTGTTACAAACTCTCGTGGTGTGACGGGCGGTGTGTACAAGGCCCGGGAACGTATTCACCGCGGCATGCTGATCCGCGATTACTAGCGATTCCGGCTTCATGTAGGCGAGTTGCAGCCTACAATCCGAACTGAGAATGGTTTTATGGGATTGGCTCGACCTTGCGGTTTTGCAGCCCTTTGTACCATCCATTGTAGCACGTGTGTAGCCCAGGTCATAAGGGGCATGATGATTTGACGTCATCCCCACCTTCCTCCGGTTTGTCACCGGCAGTCACCTTAGAGTGCCCAACTGAATGCTGGCAACTAAGATCAAGGGTTGCGCTCGTTGCGGGACTTAACCCAACATCTCACGACACGAGCTGACGACAACCATGCACCACCTGTCACTCTGTCCCCCGAAGGGGAAAGCCCTATCTCTAGGGGTGTCAGAGGATGTCAAGACCTGGTAAGGTTCTTCGCGTTGCTTCGAATTAAACCACATGCTCCACCGCTTGTGCGGGCCCCCGTCAATTCCTTTGAGTTTCAGCCTTGCGGCCGTACTCCCCAGGCGGAGTGCTTAATGCGTTAGCTGCAGCACTAAAGGGCGGAAACCCTCTAACACTTAGCACTCATCGTTTACGGCGTGGACTACCAGGGTATCTAATCCTGTTTGCTCCCCACGCTTTCGCGCCTCAGCGTCAGTTACAGACCAGAAAGTCGCCTTCGCCACTGGTGTTCCTCCACATCTCTACGCATTTCACCGCTACACGTGGAATTCCACTTTCCTCTTCTGCACTCAAGTCCCCCAGTTTCCAATGACCCTCCACGGTTGAGCCGTGGGCTTTCACATCAGACTTAAAGGACCGCCTGCGCGCGCTTTACGCCCAATAATTCCGGACAACGCTTGCCACCTACGTATTACCGCGGCTGCTGGCACGTAGTTAGCCGTGGCTTTCTGGTTAGGTACCGTCAAGGTACCGGCAGTTACTCCGGTACTTGTTCTTCCCTAACAACAGAGCTTTACGACCCGAAGGCCTTCATCGCTCACGCGGCGTTGCTCCGTCAGACTTTCGTCCATTGCGGAAGATTCCCTACTGCTGCCTCCCGTAGGAGTCTGGGCCGTGTCTCAGTCCCAGTGTGGCCGATCACCCTCTCAGGTCGGCTACGCATCGTCGCCTTGGTGAGCCGTTACCTCACCAACTAGCTAATGCGCCGCGGGCCCATCTGTAAGTGACAGCCGAAACCGTCTTTCAGCTTTTCCTCATGTGAAGAAAAGGATTATCCGGTATTAGCTCCGGTTTCCCGAAGTTATCCCAGTCTTACAGGCAGGTTGCCCACGTGTTACTCACCCGTCCGCCGCTAACCTTCAGGAGCAAGCTCCTAAAGATTCGCTCGACTTGCATGTATTAGGCACGCCGCCAGCGTTCGTCCTGAGCCAGGATCAAACTCTCCAAGAAAGTTGATTAGCTCATTTGTTACGTTGGCTTAGTTTTACTTTCTTAATGAAAGGTCCACTAAAAGTTATTGTTTGTTTGCACGATTTTGTTTGTTTAGTTTTCAAAGATCAATTTCTAATGCCGCTCACAAGCGACTTTATTAATATAACATTTTCAGTTGTTTAAGTCAACAACTTTTTGGATTTGTTTTTCGTCGTTCGCTGACGACTTTTCATATATTACAGCAATTCAGCGAATCGGTCAATACATTATTATAAAAAAATTATTTCGTTTAATTATTAGAGCTAATTCGCCGATTATTGAGCCCCTAAGGGCGAAGACAAAAGGCGCAGTTCCCCTATGAGAAATAGGAAAACCGCTGTTACACAGCGGTTTCGTGGTTAAAAAATCCATTTTTGAATAGCTACTAAAGCAAATAACCCCGGTATCCCTAAGAAACCCGATACAGCCGATGTGGCAAAATTAATAGGTACATGAATGCCGTAACGATTACCCGCAACATTTAGGAAGAATAAGAATAATGCTCCAATTAATAATTTAATAACAGCTTGGCCCACAAATCTTACGGATTTAAACGGACCGCCTGTAAATAATAATAAAAGTATAAGCCCGCCTAAAACGGATATTACGATAATTGGTTCCAAAAAAGCTATCCCCCTCCAAGTTTTATTACTAACTTTATGTACAAGTCTGTAAAAATAGACCATGGATGGGAATAGCTTAATTCTTATTCTTATCTCTTTAGCGTTATACTTCGCTGTTTTGCTTCTTTTAATAGAAAGAAATATTTTACTTCCGCTATTTTTGTTTGACAAATAACTTCCTCTGATGGATCAAAGCTTTTATCTAAAAGCAGTTTTTGCTGCTGCCAATCTGCCTTATATTCAGTTAATTGGGTTAACAGCTTTTCATCAAACTCTTTTCGGAGCCTTCCTTTACGCCGAAAAAACATAGTTGATTCCCCCGGTATTTATAATTCTCTTCGGCCCTCTAACGCTTTTGATAAGGTAACTTCATCCGCATACTCAAGGTCCCCGCCAACAGGAAGACCATGGGCAATTCTTGTCGTTTTAATCCCTGACGGCTTTAACAATCTTGAAATATACATGGCTGTTGCTTCACCTTCAATATTCGGATTTGTCGCTAAGATTACCTCCTGCACCGTTTCGTCCTGCAGTCGCTTTAATAAATCGGGGATATTAATATCCTCCGGTCCAATCCCATCCATCGGAGAGATTGCACCATGTAAAACATGATACAAACCATTGAACTCCTTCATTTTCTCCATAGCGATAACATCTTTTGGATCCTGAACAACGCAGATAATGCTCTTGTCCCTCCGCACATCCTCACAAATGTAGCAAGGGTCTTGATCAGTAATATGCCCGCATACTGAACAATAAGTAAGATTACGTTTTGCATTCACCAGTGCTTTCGCAAAATCAAGTACAGTGTCTTCTTTCATACTTAAGACAAAAAAAGCCAGACGTGCAGCCGTTTTTGGGCCGATACCTGGCAATTTCATAAAGCTGTCTATTAGCTTTGAGATCGGTTCAGGATAATGCATGTATTTCCTCTCCTAAAAAGGAAGATTCATTCCTTTTGTAAATTGCCCCATTGTATTATTGGTCAGCTCATCTACCTTTTTAAGGGCATCATTGGTTGCTGCTAAGACTAGATCCTGGAGCATTTCGACATCTTCCGGATCCACCGCTTCAGGATTAATTTTCACTTCCACTACTTCCTTATGTCCTGTAACAATTACAGTAACCATACCGCCGCCCGCAGTGCCTTCGATCTTTTGCTGACCTAACTCCTCTTGTGCTTTAGCCATTTCCTTTTGCATTTTTTGCATTTGCTTCATCATATTTTGCATATTTCCCATTCCGCCACGCATCATCATTTCTACCTCCAATTAATTAATCAATAATTTCTACAAATTCAGCACCAAACAGTTTTTTTGCCTCCGAAATATGCGGTTCTTCCTCTTGCTTATTTTCACCGCTCTCTCCTTCATCAGCATGCTGCGTACTTAAAAAGCTTTCTCTGATGGATATCCATTGATCTTCAGGAATACCCAACAAAGAAAATCTTTTTCCCGTTAATTCATTTAATGCTGTTGTCATTGTTTCGATAAACCGGGTATTTTCCATAGCCATTTGACAATGAATTTCATGTTTAAATTTTACAATAAAGGCATTTGAGGAAGCGGCCACAGGTTCAGCTTCATTTAATAATGCCGCATGGGATTTCATTAACCTTGTCAGCATTTCTGCCCATTTACTCTTAATTTGATTTAAATCACTTTTCGTTGCTTGTTTTAAAACTTCATTTATTTTACCGACTGCAGGTTGGAAACCTTTTCTCGAAGCTCTTTGAGCAGGTTTTGGTGCAGAAGGGGCTGATTCCTGAGATACCGTTACGCCGCCGGCCTTCAACTGCTGTAATTCATTTTCCAGCTGTTCAATTCTCGAAATTAACTGTAAGACTTGATCTGTCTGAGGTTGTTCTATTTGCTTCACTTCCATTTGGCATAGCTTAACAATAGCGACCTCCAGAAAAATTCTTGGGTGGTTCGTCCAGCGCATTTCTTGCTGTGTTTTATTTAATAGATCAATAAGCTGATATATATGAGCAGTCTGTGTCGATTCTGCCATACGAAGGAAATCATCATCCAACATTACTCTTTCTAAGGATTCCTCAAGATTTGGCGCCGTTTTAAACAGCAGCATATCACGATAAAATAAAATTAAATCCTCAATAAAACGGGTTGGATCTTTACCATGGAATAAAAGCTCCTCCAACACATCTAATCCGGTTGCAACATCCTTCTCTTGGAATGCATTTGCTAATTTGTTTAGAAAGCCCTGTGATACAGAGCCTGTTACAGTAAGCGCATCCTCTAAGGTAACACGTTCCTGACTAAAGGATATCGCTTGATCTAATAAACTTAAGGCGTCACGCATACCGCCTTCCGCTGCTCTTGCAATCATTTGCAGCGCCCGTTCATCGCATGAAACCCCTGTTTCCTCGACAATTAACTTCATCCGATTCACGATCGATTGGGCTGTTATCCGTCTAAAATCGAAGCGTTGGCATCTAGAGATAATCGTCAGCGGTATTTTATGGGGCTCCGTTGTGGCCAAAATAAAAATAACATGCTTCGGTGGTTCTTCTAATGTTTTTAGCAAAGCATTAAAGGCGCTAATGGATAGCATATGCACTTCATCAATGATATAGACCTTGTATTTAACAGCTGTAGGGGCAAATTTGACCTTATCAAGGACATCACGCATTTCTTCCACACGTGAGTTTGATGCGGCGTCAAATTCCAGAACATCCGAAATTGTTCCGTTTGTAATCCCTCGGCAGGCTGCACATTCATTACAGGGCTCAGTTACAGGTGCACGCTCGCAATTAACCGCTTTCGCTAAAATCTTTGCCGCACTTGTTTTACCAGTCCCTCTAGGTCCGGAGAATAAATAGGCGTGAGAAATTTTCTCTTGGAGAAGGGCGTTTTGCAATGTCTTGGTTACATGTTCTTGTCCTACTACATCGAGAAATGTTTGCGGACGCCAAACACGATATAAAGCCTGATAAGCCAAAAAACACCGCCCCCTTCCGAATTTTCATCTAATTTATTATACTCTATCTAAATTTATTTTTCCAAAACGAATTCATTAGAGTTCACAAAAAAACTCATCCCGAAATCGAGATGAGTCATTTTATAGGCATATGTAATAACTGCCGTGCACCTTCCTTCGACTGACGCCCATAAGCGTTACTTAAGCAGTTAGCTCGGCCCAGGCAACCCTGCGGCACATGGGAGCGTCCACTTAATGCTGCTTCCTTCCGGACCTGACATGGTTCATGGATTCCCATTGCGCAGGACCAAGGCGTCAACACCACTTACTTAAGGCAGACCCTACAGGACATCAGCCTCAGGAAGGGATTCAGTCTCGCTAGAGCGGATTGCGAGTACAGGGCACCGCTACCTCCCCACCTAGCACGGCAAAGTTGATACCAATTTTTAAGTGCGTCGATATGACGCTTTTTTAGTATACAAACATTCAGAGAAAAAATCAATCTTTATTCCCTGTCAATTCCTGTCACATTATCCAATTGTGACTCTCTTGCCTGTTTTCTTTCTAATTTTCTTCTTTCCCTAATCCCTCGAAAAAAACTGGAGAGCATGTGACCGCACTCTTCCTCCAATACTCCTTTTGTAAGTTCACATTGATGATTGAAGCGCTCATCCTGCAAGAGATTCATAAATGTGCCCGCACACCCGCCCTTTGGGTCTGCTGCACCATAGACCACTCTTTTTACTCTTGATAAAATAATCGCTCCCGAACACATTGGGCAAGGTTCCAATGTAACATACAGAGTAGCATCCTCCAGACGCCAAGAGCCTATTTCCCTACAAGCAAGGTCGACGGCTAATAGTTCAGCATGCGCAACGGCATTTTGCTGACTTTCCCGCAAATTATGTGCCCGGGAAATAATTTTATCACCGATAACAATTACGGCTCCAATCGGTACCTCATTTAATTCCTCCGCCTTTTTCGCTTCCTTTATTGCTTCTCTCATATAATGTTCATCTTTAATCAGATCTTCCATCACAACGTTTCCCCTTTTAAACGGGCAGAAATTACTTCCACTCTCCAAAATAGAATAAGAAAGAGATAAATAGATGAATTATATCCTTCCTGCCTTAATTATTATTGACATGATTATTAACTTTGATTTTTCCTACGGCCCCGTTATGGTCCGGCAATCAGGAAATTTACAATAATTATAACATTTATCCACTCCCACCCTCATAAAATAGGTGTAGCGTATGTTTAAAGGGAGGGGATAGGATGCAAATTCATGTGGTTCGAAGTAATGAATCATTAGAAAGTATTGCCAGGTCATATCATACGACGGCTAAAGATATAACTGATGCAAATGAGTTGCCGAATCCAAACAATCTTGTCACGGGACAATCAATTATCATCCCGATCATCGGCAGTTTTTATTTTGTTCATCCGGGAGATAGCTTATGGACTATTTCAAAAAAAGTAGGAGTACCGCCTCAGGAGCTTGCTTCCGTAAATCGAATTTCGGTCAATCAACATCTCCAAGTTGGGTATCGGCTTTATATTCCAAGAACGAAAAAAAGAAATGCTGAATTTAACGGCTATGTAGAACCCCGCGGAACATCTGTTGCTCCTATTTTAGAAAACAGCGCCCGTGAGGCTGCACCCTATCTAACTTATTTAGCACCTTTCGCTTTCCAAGCCCGCCGTGATGGCACACTAAAGGAACCGTTGTTGAATAATTTCCCCGCTATTGCGAAAGCGAATCAAAATGTTTTAATGATGGTCATTAACAATCAGGAAAACGACCAATTCAGTGATGAATTAGGACGGATTTTATTAACTGATATCGCGATCCAAGATAAATTTTTAAACAGTGTTGTCACGACTGCAAAAAAATATGGGTTCAGGGATATCCACTTTGACTTTGAATACCTACGCCCGGTCGACCGCGAGGCCTACAATAATTTTTTAAGAAAAGCAAAGGCAAGATTTAAGAATGAAGGCTGGTTGATGTCGACCGCACTGGCTCCGAAAACAAGCGCGACGCAAAAAGGCAAATGGTATGAGGGACATGATTATAAGGCCCATGGGGAAATATCTGACTTTGTGGTTATCATGACCTATGAATGGGGCTATAGCGGCGGCCCAGCGATGGCGGTATCACCGATTGATCAGGTAAGAAGAGTTTTAGATTATGCGATTACAGATATTCCATCAACTAAAATCCTTATGGGCCAAAACCTATATGGATACGATTGGACCCTGCCGTTTGTTCAGGGAACAACAGCAAAGGCGGTCAGTCCGCAACAAGCGATTCAGCTTGCAGCAAGTCACCATGTCCCTATTCAGTATGATACAAAAGCGCAAGCGCCTCATTTCAATTATACAGATTCGAGCGGGAAGCAGCATGAGGTATGGTTTGAGGATGCCCGTTCGATCCAAGCCAAGTTTAACTTAATTAAAGAATTAAATATAAGAGGAATGAGCTACTGGAAGCTAGGATTGTCTTTCCCGCAAAACTGGTTATTAATCGTGGACAATTTCAATGTAACAAAAAGACCATCATAAATTTTTTCAACCAAGAACTGCCGATATTCGGCAGTTTCTTCATTTATTCGACATAAAACTACTTTCTTATAAATATTCCATATCCATTCCTGTTACAGATTGTGTTAAAATAAAGCTTGTGCCATTTTGAGTAGAAAATACCCAGTTAATACCGGTTAATACTAGAAGTGCAGGCATTGGAGAAGGAGGACATACAATGGGGGATACACCCTTTATTACCGTTGAAGGGCCGATTGGTGTAGGTAAAACATCTCTCGCCAAAGCCATTTCAAATCAATTTAATTTTGCTTTATTAAAAGAGATTGTTGACGAGAATCCATTTTTAGGGAAATTTTATGAAAATATCGAGGAATGGAGCTTCCAAACGGAAATGTTCTTTCTCTGCAATCGTTATAAGCAATTAGGGGATATCAATACCCATTACTTAAGCAGAAATCAAGCGGTTGTAGCCGATTATCATATTTTTAAAAACCTTATTTTTGCGCAAAGAACATTAAATAAGGATGAGTATCAAAAGTATAATAAAATCTATCAAATTCTTACAGAAGATATGCCGAAGCCTAATGTTATCATTTATTTAAATGCAAGTCTGGATACGCTTTTAAAGCGGATTAAAATAAGAGGGCGCGAAGTTGAGAAAAATATTAGCCCATTATATCTGGAACAGCTATCAATTGATTATGAAGCGGCCATTACGAGCTTTGAAGAATTGCATCCGGACATACCGGTTCTCCGTTTTAACGGTGATGAGTTGGATTTTGTAAAGAGCGAACAGGATTTAAACCATATTTTTGAAAAGCTATTATTATCGTTAAAAACTAACAGCTGGACAAACATAATATAAGAACAGGAGGATGTTCGTGAGCATCGTTATTGGTGGAATGATTGGACTTGGAAAAACCAGTGTTGCTGACACATTGAATGCACACTTTCAAAATAGAGGTATTAATAGTAAGGTTTTTTATGAAGCGGTGGATGACAATCCGATTCTCCCGCTCTATTATGAATTGACTCCTGAAGAGTTAGATGCAAAGAAAATTCCCTTTCTCCTGCAATTATTCTTCTTAAATAAACGGTTTAAAACCGTTAAAGAGTGTCTTAACTGGCAAGAGCCTATTTACACAATTCAGGACCGTTCGATTTATGAAGATTGGTATTTTGCTTATGTGAATAAAAAGTTAGGCAGAATTTCAGACCTGGAATTCAAAATATATGAAGATCTTGTTGAAAATATGATGGAAGAGTTAAATGAACTTCCAAAAAAGGCGCCGGATTTAATGGTTTACTTAAAAGGTTCCTTTGATACGGTGATCGACCGTATTATGGCCCGCGGTCGAAGCTTTGAAATTAACCCTGAATTGAAAGAGTATTACTTCGAAGTATGGAAAGGTTATGATGAGTGGGTAATCAATCAATATGCTGCAAGCGAAGTGCTTATTATTGATATGGATACGACAGATGTCGTCAAAAGCAATGAGGATGCATTAAGAATTTGCCGTGATGTTGAAGAGAAATTAAATGAAATCTTAAATAAATCAAAAGCACATATTGGCTGATGCCGGATGTGCTTTCTTTTTTCCAAAGGATCTGTTAAACTTGCCTGTTGATTTCCGCTCCAATCAACATAGTGAGTTAAATCAACAATGAGCTTTAACAGAGCCTCTTCCAATAAACAAAAAAAATTCGTTACAATTTCTTGTAACGAATTTTATCTCCAGGTTTTATGCGCGATAGGTCAATAATAATTGTTATGGCGGAGGAAGAGGGATTCGAACCCCCGCGCGGTTTAACCCGCCTGTCGGTTTTCAAGACCGATCCCTTCAGCCGGACTTGGGTATTCCTCCATATTGACAAAAAATAATTTATCATAAACCCAACTAATTGTCAACAGTAAAATATGAATTATTCCGGACAGATAGATAGGTCCATCCGGAATATTTACAATCAAACTAGTTAGGCTTTATTACTTCACGATTACCCATATACGGCCGTAATACAGTAGGAATGACCACACCGCCATCCTCTTGCTGATAATTTTCCAAAATAGCGGCAACCGTTCTTCCAATCGCAAGTCCTGAACCATTTAAGGTATGAACATGTTCCGGTTTTGCCTTTGGATCACGGCGGAAACGTATGTTAGCACGACGAGCCTGGAAAGCCTCAAAGTTACTGCAGGAAGAAATCTCGCGGTATGTTTCGTAACTTGGGATCCATACTTCAATGTCGTATTTTTTGGCGGCTGTAAAGCCAAGGTCACCGGTACACATACTTAACACACGATATGGCAGCTCCAGCAATTGCAGGACTCTTTCTGCATCATTCGTCAGTTTCTCTAGTTCTTCATAGGACTCTTCTGGCTTTACAAACTTAACGAGTTCGACCTTATTGAATTGGTGCTGACGAATTAATCCCCGAGTATCCCTTCCCGCAGAGCCGGCCTCTGAGCGGAAGCACGCACTGTACGCCGCAAAGCGGATCGGCAGCTCATCCCCGTTTAAGATCTCATCCCGATGAAGATTTGTGACAGGTACCTCAGCTGTTGGAATTAAGAAAAAGTCTTCACTTTCAATTAAAAAGGCATCTTCTGCAAATTTCGGTAACTGCCCGGTTCCCGTCATGCTCGCACGGTTTACTAAATAAGGAGGCAAAATTTCCGTGTAGCCATGCTCATCAACATGGAGATCAAGCATAAAGCTGATTAATGCACGTTCTAAGCGGGCGCCAAGGCCTTTGTAAAATACAAAACGGCTTCCTGTAACCTTGCCTGCGCGTTCAAAATCAAGAATGCCTAATTGGTCGGCAATATCCCAATGCGGCTTTGCTTCGAACTCAAACTGACGAACCTGCCCCCATTTTCTAATTTCAATATTATCCTCCTCAGATTCGCCAATCGGAACGCTTTCATGAGGGATATTCGGAATGCTCAATAGCAATAGCTCCAGTGTCTCCTCCACACCGCGCAGTTCATCATCCAATAATTTAATTCGGTCGCCAACCTCACGCATTTCCTTGATTAAATGATCCGCATCCTGTTTCTCTCTTTTTAATGCTGCCACTTGCTGAGAAACCTCGTTCCGCTTACTTTTCAATTGTTCAGATTCCACAATTAATTCGCGTCTTTTTAGGTCAAGATCTTCAAACCGGCCAAGGTCGGTTAAATCTTCACCGCGATGCTGCAGCTTCTCCTTCACTTCAGCAAAATTTGCTCTTAAGTTTTTTAAATCAAGCATAATATTAGCACCCCTTAATCTTTGATAACTATCTAGCTCCATAAGAGTAAGCTTCGGAAGCATTACCTCTCACGAAGGAAAAGCGTTAGCTTTTCCGAGGAGCACCCAGCGACTAGTGTACTTCCCTCTCCGCCCTACGATAAGTCAACATCGAATCGCTCCGCTCTCCGTGTTTCCTTTATCTCAGTTGGAGAGGTCCAGTCCTGTCGTGCGCTAAACGGGCGCTTCCGCTTTTAATACAACAAAAAACTCCCGCCCCTAAAACAGGGACGAGAGTTACCCGCGTTACCACCCTGGTTAACAGTGCAAGACTGTTCACCTCGAAAAATTTAACGGTTTCTACCGAAAATACTTACTAACCCGTTATAGGTGTTCCGTATCCTACTCGAGGAGGGATTCACAAGCTTCATACACCGATTTACACCAGCCACCGGCTCTCTTAAGAATGAATTTCCCGTTACTAATTCCTCTCATTGCTTTAACATTATAAGAATTTTGTATATTTTAATTTACTATAATTATTAACCATTTGCAACCAAATTATACTAGTTGTTTTGCTTTTGCTTCCTTCACCATTTCAACGAAGTAAGCCGTAAGGCGATGATTATCTGTCAGTTCCGGATGGAACGAACAACCAAGAAATTGACCCTCACGTGCGGCGACAATGCGGTCATTGTGTTTTGAGAGAATTTCAACCTCCGGACCGGCCTCCACGATGTGCGGCGCCCGAATAAACACTGCTGGGAAACTTCCGGCTACATCCTTGATGTCGAGGTCTGCTTCAAAGCTATCTACTTGGCGGCCAAAGGAATTGCGTTCAACCGTAATGTCCATGACACCAATATGCGGATCATGGCCGATAATGTTTTTTGCCAGTAGAATCAGGCCGGCACATGTGCCAAACATCGGTTTTCCTGCCCGTGCAAATTCCTTCAATGCATCCATAAAATCATATTTGTCAATCAAACGGCGCATTGCCGTGCTTTCTCCACCGGGAAGAATTAAGCCATCTACCTCTTTTAATTCTTCTTTTCTTTTTATGGCTATCGCTTCGACGCCACATTCTTCAATCGATTTTATGTGTTCACGAACTGCGCCTTGCAAGGCAAGTACCCCTATTTTCACCATAAAAAATTACTCCTTGTCCAGCTTACGCTTTTCTTATTGCCTAGCTTCAGCGCCAAAGAAAGGCGCTTGTGCTTTTCCAATTACCAGCCGCGTTCCTGCATGCGTGCTTCAGGTGCAAGTGATGAAATTTCAATACCCTTCATAGGTGTTCCAAGATCCTTTGAAAGCTCGGCAATCAATTTATAATCTTGGTAATGTGTAGTCGCTTCAACGATGGCTCTTGCAAATTTTGCAGGGTTTTCGGATTTGAAGATACCTGAGCCAACAAATACACCATCCGCACCCAATTGCATCATAAGAGCGGCATCAGCAGGTGTTGCTACCCCGCCGGCAGCAAAGTTAACGACCGGAAGGCGGCCAAGACGTTTGATTTCAAGAAGCAGTTCATATGGTGCTCCTAAAAGCTTTGCTTCAGTCATAATTTCATCTTCGTTCATGCTAACAAGCTTACGTACTTGGGCATTTACCTTACGGATGTGACGAACCGCTTCAACGATGTTTCCGGTACCCGGCTCACCTTTTGTACGAAGCATGGATGCACCCTCACCGATCCGGCGGGCAGCCTCACCAAGATCGCGGCAACCGCATACAAACGGTACAGTATATTCTTTTTTATTTAAATGGAATTCTTCATCTGCAGGTGTTAATACTTCACTTTCATCAATATAGTCAACACCCATAGCTTCAAGGATACGAGCCTCAACAATATGACCGATTCTTGCTTTAGCCATCACAGGGATTGTAACTGCGCCTAATACTTCTTCAACAATTCGCGGATCGGCCATTCTTGCAACGCCGCCTGCTGCGCGAATATCTGAAGGTACACGTTCTAAGGCCATTACTGCAACTGCTCCTGCTTCCTCAGCGATTTTAGCCTGTTCCGCATTGATAACGTCCATGATGACGCCACCCTTTTGCATTTCTGCCATTCCCCGTTTAACACGATCTGTTCCAGTTATCATTCTAAATCCCCCTTGAGTTGTATTCTTTTCGAATTTTTAGACAAATCTTATTTTAAAATAGGATTTTTTATAGTTCCCTAAAGAAACTAAACAACAAAAAAGGATTCATGTCAAGACAAGAATCCTTTTTGTGAAATTTTCTTAAGGCTTTTTTAATTTTTCCTTAATTCCCTTTCTTATTTAAACCACCCTTTAACAGAAGTGGAAATGCCGTGGAACATTGTTCCAAAAAAGCCGCCGATTCCTCTCATTGTTAAAACAAACCAGTTTGCTTTTTCCACATCCTGAGCAGCAACAACAGGTACTTCCGCCTTTTTCTGACCTTCAGCGGTTAAGTAACTAATTTTATCGCCATTTATCGGTTTAACTGTTAAGTACCCGACAATGTCCCCTTTTTTTACCGGAGCCGTAAGTTCGCCGTTTTGATTTACCTTTGATTTATCCAACACGAGAACGGGCTGATAACTTTTCTTATCTCCATTTGGAATCACCATATTAAGAGCTGATTGGGTATAAATCTCTACCTGATTTTCTTTCCCTTTGATTACTTTAAGTGTTTTCTGCCCTTTTATCTGATAATTCTTAGGTACTATTTTTTCTTTCGTAAAGTTACTGAAAGCATAATCAAGCATTTTCCGCGTTTCTCCAAAGCGTGCTTGATACCCGCCTTTTCCTGAGGCATCTGTTGCATTTTGAACAACGGTAATAAATCGTTTTCCGTCACGCATTGCTGTTCCCGTAAAACAGTAACCGGCAAAGTCGGTGGTGCCTGTTTTTAGCCCGTCCATGCCTTGATAGCCGTAAACCAGGGTTGGCAGCATCCAGTTCCAGTTATCCATCTTAATTTGATCAGTAGTGCCTTGTCTGAACATCAGTGTAGGTGTGCTGGCTGTTTTTAAAACATCCGGGAAATCATTAATTAAGTGAAAAGCTAAGGTCGCGACTGAACGGGTTGACATTACATTCTCATCCGTAGCACCGCCTGAAGGCTGCTCCCCCTTATAATCACTATTATTTAATCCTGTAGAGTTAACAAACTTGAAATTTTTCAACCCCAGTTTGTTCCCCATATTATTCATCATTTTTACAAAGTTTGTTTCGGAACCGCCAATCACTTCTGCCAGTGCAATCGTTGCACCATTCGCAGAGTATATAGCCATGGCTTGATACAACTCTTTAACTTTATATTTACCGTCACGGCGTAAAGGAACGTTAGATAGATTACGATTTTGGGAAATTTTATAAACTAAATCATCAACCGCGAACTCTTGATCCCACTTTACCTTGCCGTGTTTAATCGCATCGAGCAAAATGTATTCTGTCATCATTTTAGACATACTTGCAATTCCAAGCGGACTATCTGCATTTTTTTCATATAAAACTTGACCGGTTTCACCATCGACTAAAATTGCACCACTGGCATTTACATTTAATGCCACTGTCTGTGCTTCAGCTTTATTCAACCCGGCAAAAAGGCTGAAAAACATAATCATTGCCAATGCGCTGGCAATATATTTCTGATAAACATGTTTGTTCACTATAACGCCCTCCAACGAATTAATACACCTTGGTTATTTTAACATAACTCTATAGCAAAGCATAGCTAGAGCAATGTCCTATCTTTATTCTATATCCGTTATATATTCCATATTAATTAGGACTTTTTCAGTAATTAAACTGATACCTCTTCCTTTTTTCCCACAAAAAAAACAGAGAAGTGTCACAACACCTTCTCTGTTTTTTATTATTTGGCCGTGTTAAACTTGCCAGTTGATTTGCGCTCCAGGCGCTTCGCTTTCCGCTCCAATCAACAAGTTACGAAATCAGCAATGGCCTTTAACACAGCCTATTATTTATGATAAGGAATAATTCGGTGCTTCTTTTGTAATTTGTACATCGTGCGGGTGGCTTTCCCTTAATCCGGCACCTGTCATCTTAATAAATTGCGCCTTATTTCGTAATTCATCCAAGTCTTTTGTTCCGCAATAGCCCATTCCGGAGCGCAAGCCGCCAATTAATTGATAGACGGTCTCTGTTAATGGTCCTTTATATGGCAGTCGGCCTTCAATACCCTCAGGTACGAATTTTTTATTGTCTTCTTGGAAATATCGGTCTTTCGACCCCTTTTCCATGGCTGCAACTGAACCCATGCCACGATATACCTTGAAACGGCGTCCCTGGAATATCTCAGTCTCACCCGGGCTTTCGGAAACACCCGCAAGAAGACTTCCGAGCATAACAGCGTGTCCGCCTGCAGCAAGTGCTTTTACGATATCTCCGGAGTATTTAATACCGCCATCTGCAATAATCGTCTTTCCATGCTTCATAGCTTCTGTAGCGCAATCATAGACTGCCGTAATTTGCGGAACCCCGACACCTGCAACGACTCTGGTGGTACAAATGGAACCGGGTCCTATTCCGACCTTGACAATATCAGCTCCCGCTTTAATTAAATCTTTTGTCGCTTCGGCAGTCGCAACATTTCCGGCAATAATGGTTAGTTCAGGGTAAGCATTTCTGATTTCTTTGACAGTATCAAGTACACCCTTAGAATGACCATGTGCAGTATCGACAACAATAACATCCACGTTAGCCTTAACAAGTTTGTCTACACGTTTCATCGTGTCGTTTGTTACTCCTACAGCGGCACCGGCTAATAAACGTCCTTGTTTATCTTTCGCAGAGTTCGGGAATTCAATTACCTTTTCGATATCCTTTATCGTAATGAGACCCTTCAAAACTCCTTGATCATCTACAAGTGGCAGTTTTTCAATTTTATACTTTTGCAGGATTTTTTCAGCCTCTTTCAATGTCGTTCCAACTGGAGCCGTAACAAGATTCTCTCTTGTCATCACGTCAGAAATTTTAAAGGAATAATCCTGGATAAAACGTAGATCCCGATTCGTTATTATCCCAACAAGCTTTTGTTCCTCAATATTATTTACAATAGGTACACCTGAAATCCGATATTTCCCCATCAAATGTTCAGCATCATAAACTTGATGCTCCGGTGTTAGGAAAAAAGGATCCGTAATAACTCCACTTTCCGATCTCTTTACCTTTTCAACCTGTTCTGCCTGCTGTTCAATGGTCATGTTTTTATGAATGATTCCTAAGCCGCCTTGACGGGCCATAGATATGGCCATTTCCGATTCGGTAACAGTATCCATACCTGCGCTAATAAGCGGTATATTCAGCTTTACGTTTGCTGACAATTCAACTTGAAGATTGACATCACGCGGAAGGACTTCTGACTTACCCGGAATTAATAATACATCATCGAAGGTTAAACCTTCTTTTACAAATTTACTTTCCCACATTTTACGGCCTCCAGGACAAAAATTTTTATTTGTAGGTTATCAATTGGACAAAATACTGTCAAGAGAGAAGTTTTTAATTAATTTTTCTGAAAAAGGGGTTTTTTACTTTGAGCGCTCAATTTGACGGCTGGAAAAGCTACGCCTGTTTTTTTTCTGCAGAATATTGCCAAGCTTATTTAAAGAATAGTTATTATAAATCCAACCTTGATAATCCTGAACAAAAAAGCTACGAAAATTGCTACCCTTTTCTTTATTATTTAGAACACGGTCAGATTTATTATCAGCAAGCAGAAAAAGCTCCACTTATCTTGAAACCAATCCTGCTTTTTTACGGACTCGTCCATTTAATTAAAGCTTGTATACTCACGATTGATCCATCCTATCCGGAAACAACAACAGTATTGGCACATGGTGTTTCAACAAGAAAAAGAAAAAAGCAAAACTACCATTTTTTCCAGGATGAGGTAAAATTTCAAAAGAATGGTCTTTTCCCCTTTATGTCTGAAAAATTGTTTCACATGAAACAATTGGAGGGGGAAAAGGCCACTATGGAAGAACTGCTTCAGTTAATTCCCGAATTAGATGAGTTATTTTATCTACTGGAAGGTAAGAGAACATTCATAAAAATTCATTCACATGAAAAGCAATTTATGATACCCGACAGCATTTTAGACCACTATCATATGACGGAAAACCGCTTTAAGGAGTTCCTTACATCAAAATTTGAAAAACCTATTGAATTTTCTCACGAAGGTCTTATTTTTACAATGGAGGAAAGTTCTCTTAAAGGGATTTCACCATTAAAATATAATTTGGACCATGGCTTTTTTGCTCTTCCAATGAAAAAAAGTGACTCTCTTCATATGCCGGAGCTGCTTATTCATTATTTACTTCTTTATAATTTAAGTATGATTGCCCGTTATGAAACCGAATGGTGGAGTGAATTAACAAAAATGATGCCAAACAAGGATTACCCATTTATACACTCCTTCTTAAATATTACAGCACAAAAAGGACCATATTTAGTTTATCAATATTTGATTGGGAATAATAGTAAGAAAAGCAATGCTTAAGATTTTGTGAAAATACAACAAATTTCAGGCAGTATTATTCATTTGTATTTATATTTATGCTTTCAAGGACATAAAAAAGGACAACCCAAATCAGGTTGTCCTTCATTTTTGCCTGGCAACGTCCTACTCTCACAGGGACAAAGTCCCAACTACCATCGGCGCTGAGAAGCTTAACTTCCGTGTTCGGTATGGGAACGGGTGTGACCTTCTCGCCATTGCTGCCAGACTATTTTCTTTGAGGTTTCATTCCCTCAAAACTGGATAATGCAGAAGAAGTTTGGTAAAAACGAGTTCACCTTGTTCATATAAATATGACTTGGTTAAGTCCTCGAACGATTAGTATCAGTCAGCTCCACACGTCACCGCGCTTCCACCTCTGACCTATCAACCTGATCATCTTTCAGGGTTCTTACTAGCTTGACGCTATGGGAAATCTCATCTTGAGGGGGGCTTCATGCTTAGATGCTTTCAGCACTTATCCCGTCCGCACATAGCTACCCAGCGATGCCTTTGGCAAGACAACTGGTACACCAGCGGTGCGTCCATCCCGGTCCTCTCGTACTAAGGACAGCTCCTCTCAAATTTCCTGCGCCCACGACGGATAGGGACCGAACTGTCTCACGACGTTCTGAACCCAGCTCGCGTACCGCTTTAATGGGCGAACAGCCCAACCCTTGGGACCGACTACAGCCCCAGGATGCGATGAGCCGACATCGAGGTGCCAAACCTCCCCGTCGATGTGGACTCTTGGGGGAGATAAGCCTGTTATCCCCGGGGTAGCTTTTATCCGTTGAGCGATGGCCCTTCCATGCGGAACCACCGGATCACTAAGCCCGACTTTCGTCCCTGCTCGACTTGTAGGTCTCGCAGTCAAGCTCCCTTGTGCCTTTACACTCTACGAATGATTTCCAACCATTCTGAGGGAACCTTTGGGCGCCTCCGTTACTCTTTAGGAGGCGACCGCCCCAGTCAAACTGCCCACCTGACACTGTCTCCCACCCCGATGAGGGGTGCGGGTTAGAATTTCAATACAGCCAGGGTAGTATCCCACCGACGCCTCCACCGAAGCTAGCGCTCCGGCTTCTACGGCTCCTACCTATCCTGTACAAGCTGTACCAAAATTCAATATCAGGCTACAGTAAAGCTCCACGGGGTCTTTCCGTCCTGTCGCGGGTAACCTGCATCTTCACAGGTACTATAATTTCACCGAGTCTCTCGTTGAGACAGTGCCCAGATCGTTACGCCTTTCGTGCGGGTCGGAACTTACCCGACAAGGAATTTCGCTACCTTAGGACCGTTATAGTTACGGCCGCCGTTTACTGGGGCTTCGATTCAGAGCTTCGCTTGCGCTAACCCCTCCTCTTAACCTTCCAGCACCGGGCAGGCGTCAGCCCCTATACTTCGCCTTGCGGCTTCGCAGAGACCTGTGTTTTTGCTAAACAGTCGCCTGGGCCTATTCACTGCGGCTCTTCGAGGCTATTCACCCCAAAGAGCACCCCTTCTCCCGAAGTTACGGGGTCATTTTGCCGAGTTCCTTAACGAGAGTTCTCTCGCTCACCTTAGGATTCTCTCCTCGCCTACCTGTGTCGGTTTGCGGTACGGGCACCTTTTATCTCGCTAGAGGCTTTTCTTGGCAGTGTGGAATCAGGAACTTCGGTACTAAATTTCCCTCGCTGTCACAGCTCAGCCTTCACGCAAGCGGGATTTGCCTCGCTTGCAGCCTAACTGCTTAGACGCGCATATCCAACAGCGCGCTTACCCTATCCTCCTGCGTCCCCCCGTTGCTCAAACGATAAAGAGGTGGTACAGGAATATCAACCTGTTGTCCATCGCCTACGCCTTTCGGCCTCGGCTTAGGTCCCGACTAACCCTGAGCGGACGAGCCTTCCTCAGGAAACCTTAGGCATTCGGTGGATGAGATTCTCACTCATCTTTCGCTACTCATACCGGCATTCTCACTTCTAAGCGCTCCACCAGTCCTTACGGTCTGACTTCAACGCCCTTAGAACGCTCTCCTACCACTGACATCGAAGATGTCAATCCACAGCTTCGGTGATACGTTTAGCCCCGGTACATTTTCGGCGCAGAGTCACTCGACCAGTGAGCTATTACGCACTCTTTAAATGGTGGCTGCTTCTAAGCCAACATCCTGGTTGTCTAAGCAACTCCACATCCTTTTCCACTTAACGTATACTTTGGGACCTTAGCTGGTGGTCTGGGCTGTTTCCCTTTTGACTACGGATCTTATCACTCGCAGTCTGACTCCCACGGATAAGTCTTTGGCATTCGGAGTTTGTCTGAATTCGGTAACCCGATGAGGGCCCCTAGTCCAAACAGTGCTCTACCTCCAAGACTCTTACTACGTGAGGCTAGCCCTAAAGCTATTTCGGAGAGAACCAGCTATCTCCAAGTTCGATTGGAATTTCTCCGCTACCCACACCTCATCCCCGCACTTTTCAACGTGCGTGGGTTCGGGCC
>NZ_CM173228.1:5455000-5464012 GCF_057747865.1 Neobacillus sp. DFD-2R
ACTAGCTAATGCGCCGCGGGCCCATCTGTAAGTGACAGCCGAAACCGTCTTTCAGCTTTTCCTCATGTGAGGAAAAGGATTATCCGGTATTAGCTCCGGTTTCCCGAAGTTATCCCAGTCTTACAGGCAGGTTGCCCACGTGTTACTCACCCGTCCGCCGCTAACCTTCAGGAGCAAGCTCCTAAAGATTCGCTCGACTTGCATGTATTAGGCACGCCGCCAGCGTTCGTCCTGAGCCAGGATCAAACTCTCCAAGAAAGTTGATTAGCTCATTTATTACGTTGGCTTAGCTTCACTTTCTTAATGAAAGATTCGCTAATAGTTATTGTTTGTTTGCACGATTTTGTTTGTTTAGTTTTCAAAGATCAATTTTCAATGCCGCTCACAAGCGACTTTATTAATATATCATTTATACTATTCGATGTCAACACTTTTTTGTTATTCACTATATTAATAATAACTTCAATTTGTCGACCTAAATGATTATATCAGCTATGCTTTTCAAAATCAAGGAGTTTTTGAAAATAAAAAGAGGAACCACCGGTTCCCCCTTTTTCCTTATTCTTCAGTAGAATCCTCTGCGATTTCTTCTTCCGGAATCTCACCGGTTTCGTCAGCATCATCTTGAATCTCTTCTTCTTCTTCTTCTTCTTCTTTTTCTACCTTAGCAACAGTTGCTACATATTCGTTTTCATTTTCCTTAATGCTTATAAGCTTTACACCTTGAGTATTTCTGCCCATGGTGGAAATCCCTGCAACATCTATACGAATAAGGACACCGCCAGTTGTAATGAGCATCAGGTCCTCTTCACCTGTTACTGCTCTCATCGAAACCAGATCACCATTTTTCTCAGTGATATGGCATGTCTTAATACCTTTACCGCCCCTGCCTTGAATCCGATATTCAGATGCAGGTGTACGTTTACCATAACCATTTTTTGTTACAATGAGGATATCATTATCCTCCTCTAAAACTTCCATGCCAACTACTTCATCATCACTGTCTAAGGTGATTCCTTTAACTCCGGTAGCAGTTCTACCCATTGATCTGACATCTGTTTCAGGGAAGCGAATCAGCATTCCTTTCTTTGTACCAATGATCATGTGTTTCGTTCCATCGGTCAAACGAACAGAAATTAACTCGTCACCTTCACGCAAATTTAAGGCAATTAAGCCGTTATTACGAATATTTGCGAATGATGTTAGCGGCGAACGTTTTGAGACGCCTTCCTTTGTTGTTAAGAATAAGAACCAATCATCGACAAACTCTTCAACAGGGATGATAGCGTTAACCCATTCTCCTTTTTCAATTCCCAGGAGATTTATAATTGGAATCCCCTTCGCCGTGCGGCTATATTCCGGTATTTCATAGCCTTTAGATCGATACACTTTACCCTTATTGGTAAAGAAGAGAATCGTATCATGTGTGGAAGTTGTGATTAAATGCTCGACAAAGTCATCTTCATTCGTACCCATGCCCTGTATTCCGCGTCCGCCGCGTCTTTGTGCACGGTAAGTAGAAACAGGAAGGCGTTTAATATAGCCATTATGTGTTAACGTTATGACAATATTTTCACGCGGAATTAGGTCTTCATCCTCAATATTTTCAAGACCGCCCGTTACGATTTCTGTGCGGCGCTTATCATTAAAACGCTCTTTAATTTCAAGCAATTCCTCACGGATGATTTCCAGAACTTTTTCCTCATCAGCTAAAATAGCCTTTAATTCTGCAATTAGTTTAATAAGGCTTTGATATTCTTCCTCGATTTTTTCTCTTTCCAAACCTGTTAAACGCTGCAAGCGCATATCCAGAATCGCTTGGGCTTGTTTTTCAGAAAGGTTGAATGTAGTCATTAAGCCTTCGCGGGCAATATCCGTTGTTTGCGAGCTGCGGATTAAACGAATGACTTCATCCAGATGATCCAAGGCAATTCTTAAACCATCTAAAATATGTGCACGGGCTTCGGCTTTGCGTAGCTCAAATTCTGTTCTCCTGCGAATAACCACTTTTTGATGATCTAAGTAATGGACTAAACATTGCTTAAGATTCAACACCTTTGGCTGTCCATCAACAAGGGCTAATGTGTTAATTCCAAAGCTGGTTTGCAGTGCGGTTTGTTTATATAAGTTATTTAACAGGACATTAGCATTGGCATCCTTACGAACCTCAATGACGATTCGCATCCCCCTGCGGTCAGATTCATCTCTTAAATCTGTAATGCCGTCGATTTTTTTATCGCGGGCTAATTCAGCGATTTTTTCAATTAATTTTGCTTTATTTACTTGGTAAGGCAGCTCATTTACAAGGATAACTTCTTTACCATTTGATTTTTGTTCTATTTCTACTTTGGCTCTTAATGTTATGGAACCTCTGCCGGTTTCGTATGCTTTACGAATACCGCTTCGTCCAAGGATTAACCCCCCGGTTGGAAAGTCCGGTCCGGGTATAATCTCCATTAACTCCGGAGTAGTAATTTCAGGGTCATGGCTGACGGCCAATACTCCATCAATGACCTCACCAAGTTGGTGCGGCGGGATATTTGTCGCCATACCAACAGCGATTCCCGTTGTTCCGTTGACTAATAGGTTAGGGAATCTTGCCGGAAGAACTACAGGCTCTTTTTCTTCACCATCATAGTTGTCTTGATAGTCAATGGTATCTTTGTTTATATCTCTTAATAATTCCATCGAGATTTTAGACATTCTTGATTCTGTGTAACGCATTGCCGCTGCGGCATCACCGTCTACTGAACCAAAGTTCCCATGGCCATCTACGAGCATATAACGATAGTTGAAATCCTGTGCCATACGGACCATGGTTTCATAAACGGCAGAGTCACCGTGCGGGTGATATTTACCGATTACATCACCAACGATACGTGCCGATTTTTTATATGGTTTGTCCGAATGCATTCCAAGATCATGCATAGCATAAAGAATACGGCGATGAACCGGTTTCAACCCATCCCGAACATCCGGAAGGGCACGGGAAACAATAACACTCATCGCATAGTCAAGAAACGAAGATTTCATCTCCTGACTGATATTAATCTCTTTTATTTGAGGATTTGGTGTTTCAGCCATATTTGGTACCTCCTATTATGGGTCCATATGATCTAGGTAAACAGAAAAGGAGGATAGAGGTTGTACCGCTACCCTTTTTTTCTGTCTCGCTCACTTTTCTTATATATCTAAGTTTTTAACGTATTTTGCATTTTCTTCAATGAAGTTACGGCGCGGTTCTACTTTTTCACCCATTAACATCTCAAAGGTTTCATCTGCTTCTATCGCATCTTCAAGACTAACCTGAAGCATGGTTCTGGTAGAAGGATCCATTGTTGTTTCCCATAATTGTTCAGGATTCATCTCTCCCAAACCTTTATACCGTTGGATATTAGGCTTTGGTGCTGCCGGCAGCTCTGCAAAAATCCGTTCAAGCTCTTTGTCATTATAAGCATACTCAATTCGTTTACCTTGTTGAACTTTATATAACGGCGGTTGGGCAATATAGATATAGCCGGCTTCTAAAATTTGCCTCATATAACGGTAAAAGAACGTTAAAATGAGCGTTCTGATATGAGCACCGTCTACATCCGCATCTGTCATGATGACTACTTTATGATAACGCGCTTTAGAAATATCAAAATCTTCCCCGATTCCTGTACCGATAGCTGTAATCATCGCCCTAACTTCATTGTTAGAAAGAATCTTATCCAGCCGCGCTTTTTCAACATTAAGGATTTTCCCTCTTAACGGCAGAATCGCTTGGAAATGGCGGTCACGGCCTTGTTTTGCTGAACCGCCCGCAGAATCACCCTCAACAATATAAATTTCACTCTCAGAAGGGTCCTTAGAGGAGCAGTCAGCTAATTTCCCAGGTAAACTGGAAACCTCTAAAGCACTTTTCCGACGAGTCAATTCCCTTGCCTTTTTCGCAGCGAGTCTTGCACGTGCAGCCATTAAGCCTTTTTCAACTATTTTCCTTGCCACCAATGGATTTTCGAGCAGGAATTTTTCAAAATGATTAGCAAAAACGGCATCGGTAATTGCGCGAACCTCAGAGTTACCAAGCTTTGTCTTTGTTTGCCCTTCAAATTGCGGATCAGGGTGTTTAATAGAAACAATTGCTGTCAGTCCTTCACGGACATCTTCACCTGATAGATTGGCATCATTCTCTTTTATGAGACTATTTTTTCGGGCATAATCATTGATTACCCGTGTTAAAGCAGTTTTAAAACCTGATTCATGAGTTCCGCCTTCATAGGTATGGATATTATTTGCGAATGAGTAAATGTTATCTGTATACCCTTCGTTATATTGAAGCGCTACTTCAACACTGATTCCATCGCGGTCGCCATCAATATAAATAGGTTCATCATGAATAACTTCTTTCGTGCGGTTTAAATGCTCAACATAGGATTTAATTCCGCCTTCGTAGTAATATTCAGTATGTTTATTTTCAACACGTTTATCTTCGATGGTAATTTTTATGGCGCGATTAAGGAATGCAAGTTCACGAAGACGGGTCGCGAGTGTATCGTATTCGTATTCCAACGTTTCAGTAAAAATTTCACCGTCCGGTTTAAAATGAGTTGTTGTACCTGTTACGTCTGTTGTTCCAATAATTTTTAAATCAGCAGCAGGAACCCCACGCTCATATTTTTGATAATGAATATGCCCATCACGGTGGACAAAAACCTCAAGTTCAGTGGAGAGGGCATTCACAACCGAAGCACCAACACCATGGAGTCCACCTGATACTTTATAACCGCCACCGCCGAATTTACCGCCTGCGTGAAGAACGGTCATGATAACCTCAACTGCAGGACGGCCCATTTTTTCTTGTATCCCTACCGGTATTCCACGGCCATTATCTTTAACAGTAATACTGTTGTCTTTTTCAATAATGACGTTGATTTCATCGCAATATCCTGCCAAAGCCTCATCAATACTATTATCAACAATTTCCCAAACTAGATGATGGAGGCCTTTGCCGCTCGTTGAACCGATATACATACCGGGTCTTTTCCTAACAGCCTCCAGACCTTCAAGAACTTGTATCTGATCCGCTTCATACGCTTGTTCCTCGACTGCCTTTTGTTCCATTGTCACCATCACTCACCTGCACTTTCTTACCAAAATAAATCAATTTTCCCATAGAAAAAACACTAATTCATTTATCAAAATTCCTGTATACTCATTTGACTTGAACGTTTCTTTAAAGTTCCGGATGCAATTGGGGATAAGTAAACTTTGTCGTATGTTATCACGACCGATTTAAAGGGGTTTTTTGACAGGTTGACTAACTTGTTTTCATGATATTTAATAAACTCTTCTACCAATTCCGAAGAATTTACGCTCTCTTTATCCAGTATCGAAATAATATCCTTTGCCCTGATATTAAGATCTTCTCCAATATGAATATACACGCCCCCACCTCAATCCGCTTTCTTTAAAACGCCAGACTCTACTTCATATGTTGAGGCCTCTTTTAAGGTTTGATGGTGAATGCCTCCAACACTTGTTGTGGTCACAAAAGTTTGAATTCTCCCCTGAATGGTATTTAGCAGATGGGACTGACGATAATCATCCAATTCCGATAAGACATCGTCGAGTAAAAGAATCGGATACTCACCTATTTCAGAATGAATTAATTCAATTTCGGCAAGTTTAACAGATAGGGCGGTTGTCCGTTGTTGACCTTGTGACCCAAAGGTTTGAACATCTCTTCCGTTTACGAAAAATAACAAATCGTCACGATGGGGACCGAACAGAGTCGTTCCTCTTTCTATTTCCCTCATCCTAACCCTGTTAAATTTCTCCTCAAAGCATGCTTTCATTTTCGACAAATCTTGTTCTTCTAATACATCTACCGACGGTTTATACTCAATTTTCAAAGATTCCAGTCCTCTTGAAATTCCTTTATGGATCGGCTGGGCCCATTTTTCAAGCAAATGGAGGAACTCGAATCTTTTTGAAACAATCTTTACCGCCATTTCAATAAACTGTTCGGTTAAAATTTCAAGCATGGTTTGATCTGTTTGTTTTTTTATCTGCATCATTTTTAAGAAATGATTCCGCTGTTGAAGTATTTTTTGATATTGGCTCATATCATGTAAATAAATTGGCGAAACCTGCCCAATTTCCATATCGATAAAGCGGCGCCTTACTTGCGGACTGCCTTTAACTAAGGTAAGGTCCTCCGGTGCAAACATTACCACATTTAAATTTCCAACATATTGGCTTAATTTCTGTTGTTCAATATGATTACATTTGGCCTTTTTACCTTTTTTTGAAATAACTAATTGCAATGGCAACGAACTGTATTGTTTTTGGACTCTACCCTCTATTTTAGCATAATCCTGATCCCAACGAATAAGATCTTTATCATTTGAGGTACGATGGGATTTGGCCATGGCTAAAACGTAAATCGATTCCATTACATTGGTTTTCCCTTGGGCATTTTCCCCCAGAATGACATTTACTTTATTTTCGAATTCAACCGATAGGTTTTCATAATTGCGGTAATCCTTTAAAATCAATTGCTCAATATACATGAACGTAGATCCTTTAGCTACTCGGTAATCAAAAATTCTCCAAAACCGGCAATCTGAACTTTGTCACCTGCGCGAAGCTTCCTTCCTCTTCTTTGATCTTGTTCACCATTAATAAAAATGTCATTTTCACTTAAAAACCATTTTGCCATTCCACCCGTTTGAATGACATCAGCCAATTTAAGAAATTGTCCCAATGTAATAAATTCCGTGTTCACCTTAATTTTTACAGGCAACATATATCACTCATTTCTGAAATGGTCTCAATACTTTATTTTACTAAAAAATCAGCCCGGATACAAAAAAATCTTAAAAAAAGAAAGAAAGCCGCCAGAAAAGTGGCGGCGATATATTTTTTTGGGGGATTAAAGACGCTTCCGCTGTTCAGCCCTAGTAGGTTCTTACCGGTAAAATCAGCTGTAAAATCGTTTCATCGTGAAGCGGACGAATGACAAACGGTCTCATTGCTCCCGTAAAACTAACCTTAATATCGGTTCCTTCAAGTGCTTTTAGAGCATCCATCATATATTTCGCACTAAAGGAAATTTTCAATTCTTCACCATCGATGGACTGGCTTTGAATTTCTTCCACTACTTTCCCGACTTCCGGGGTATTGGAGGAAACTTCAATGACTCCTCCCTCAATTGTTGAAAATTTCACCACATTGTTTCTCCCTTCACGGGCAAGGAGAGACGCTCGATCAATTGCCTGAAGGAATTCTTTTGTATTAACAATGACATCCGTTTTGCTTTCATTCGGAATGAGCCTGGATGTATCAGGATAGTTTCCTTCTAACAATCTTGAGAAAAACAATAAATGCTTGGCCTTAAATAAAATTTGATTTTCAGTAATGACAATATCAATCAATTCACTGTTGTCATCAATAATTTTATTTAATTCGTTCAAGCTCTTTCCCGGAATAACAACATTATAGCTTTCATTATTTTCTGTTTCGATTCTTGCCTTTCGAAGTGCAAGGCGATGGCTATCTGTTGCAATACAGGTAAGTTCCCCGTTTTCAATCTTCCAGTTTACACCTGTCAAGATCGGCCGTGTTTCTGAGGTGGACACTGCGAAAAAAGTTTGTCGAATCATGGCTTTTAATAAATCGGTGGCAATGTGAAATTTATTGCTTTCTTCTATTTGCGGAAGATGAGGGTATTCCTCGGCATCCAAACCATTAAGGTTAAACTCCGATTTCCCTGAACGAATAACCGTTTGTAAGTGATTCAAAACTTCAATTTCCACTGAATCGGTAGGAAGTTTTTTTACAATCTCACTAAAGAATTTTGCTTGAAGTACAATGGAGCCTGCTTGTTTGATTTCAACAATTTCATCCCCTTCATCCTCTTTTGGAATAAAGGATTCAATCGAAATATCGGAATCACTTCCAGTTAAAGTGACACCTTCCTCATTTGCGGTAATTTTAATTCCCGTTAATATTGGAATGGTCGTTCTGCTTGTGACAGCTTTCATTACATCTTGAACACTTTGAACTAAGCGGTCACGTTGGATGATAAATCTCATTCCTTTCATCCTCCTTTTTTGCATATTATTTATAGCAGCAACATATAATAATAAGTTTTTAAAAAAATAGTAGAAGTACTAGTAGGGCCTGTTAGTATGTGGATAACTCGTTTTATCAAAGGAAACACAGTCTATCCACATGTGGACAGACTGTGTGTAAATGACAAGGAGTTATGCACAAAAAAACTAGATTTTTAACAGTTCATTAAGTTCTTTAATTTGTTTTTGAAGCTGTGAATCAGTTGCAAGCAGCTTTGAAATCTTTTCATGGGCATGAATGACTGTCGTATGATCCCGTCCGCCGAACTCTTCTCCTATTTTAGGCAAAGAGTAGTCGGTTAATTCCCGTGACAAGTACATCGCAATTTGCCTTGGAAATGCTACTGATTTTGTCCTCTTTTTTGCTTTAAAATCCTCGAGCTTGATACTGAAGTGTTCACCTACAACCTTTTGGATTTCATGAATTGTAATTACTTTTGGCTTTGAACTCGGAATAATATCTTTTAATGCTTCTGCTGCAAGGTCAGCATTGATATCTTTATTAATTAATGAAGAATAGGCAACAACACGAATAAGGGCGCCTTCAAGCTCACGGATGTTTGAATCAATTTGATTCGCAATATACAGCATCACTTCATTTGGAATATCCAGGCCTTCTGCCTTTGCCTTCTTTCTAAGGATGGCAATTCTTGTTTCCAAATCAGGCGGCGTAATGTCCGTAATCAATCCCCATTCAAAGCGGGAACGTAAGCGATCTTCCAATGTTGGAATTTCTCTCGGCGGCCGGTCACTGGAGATGATAATTTGTTTGCTTTCCTCATGAAGAGCATTAAAAGTATGGAAAAATTCCTCTTGGGTTGATTCTTTTCCGGCTAAAAACTGAATATCATCAATAAGTAAGACATCCACATTTCGATATTTATTGCGGAAA
>NZ_JBYLEG010000002.1:0-63352 GCF_057747865.1 Neobacillus sp. DFD-2R
TTCTTCCTCCATCTTCCGCTTTTTCATACCATGATTTAAGATCTGGAAAGCGTAACACGTAAACTTCTCTATGTTTCTCGAACTGTACCAAAATAAAGGAAATACCGCCTAATTGATTCCAGTACTTCAAATCATCAAACTGACTCTGTTTTATATTTTTCAGTGGAAAAGAGGTCCTATTTATTGTCGTTTTCGCTTCAAATGCTATAGGCTTTCCCTGACAAATACCAAAGAAATCTACAAAACCCTTAGTCTCGTAATAACCAACGTGATATTTTCCGCCTTGAAACCGCTTAGGTAAAAAATGAGCTGGCAATTGATGAAAGATAGGCTCTGTTTTTTCGATGAAGGCCCAGCTTTTATGCTTGTATGTAATATTGCTCCGTATAATATCACTCTCAAAGCTCTTACCCCTATTGCTGTAACTCACTGTCATTTATAACTTCCCCCTTTTAGTCCATATCTTCTTTTTCTTATTGCGTCCTTTTGGTGCCTGTCCATTATCAAAAGAGCTACTTGAACTTGGGTTCTTTTGAAATGCTCGCAAAGAAACCAAAGATCAGCTCCTTCTTTCCAAAGCCTGTCGAATTCCTCTACTTCCTCGTATTTCCAAATAAAGTTTTCTTCTTCTAAAGCAATGTACATGTAAACATTCCTCCTTAAAAAAAGGAAAGAGCATCAAGTACTCTCTCCCTTCTCAGTTAATATCCATAACCTTCAGGTGGTGGCGTACCAAAATCGTAACTTGACTCATTGTTGAAAGGTTCCTGCATTGGTTCATGTTCCGATAAATCACCCATATCAATAACAACTCTCTCAGGTTCCGCTTCCGTATCTTTCTTCACCGTGTTATCCAGTGACAATTGCTGAGAAAACTCAATGCTTTTTGGAGCGTACTTCAATAAATCCAACAAAACCGTCTTTTTTGCCATCGAGTCAAAATTGGTTCTCCAAGGAGTGCTCATGTCTTTTTTCAAAGCAGCCGAAAACCTTTGAGCATGAAGCTGTACTTTCGCTCTCGACCAAACTACAAAATCATATCCTCCATTCACAAGATGATAAACCGCATAATAATATTTTGGTTCACCTTTCGGAAGGTCGGCTGGCACATGAACTAATTTCTTATGAAGTCCTAGCTCATATTCAAACCGGTCATTTTCATAAACTTGTTCCGCATAAATCGCTTGATACTGTCCTGTCCTATGAGCCAGTGACAGTATCCCTCTATAACCAATCTGGAATGTCGCTTCCATTTTCTTAGCAATACCGTTGAACCTGGGAATGATGTACGCTTCTCCCATTGGCGTATTTGGTTCAAGCCCTAACTGTGCTGATTGCATTACTGCAGCTATGAAGGTTAAAGGATCCGCTTCCTTCAACTTGCTATTTGCCTTAAACGCTGTTAAAGCCAACCGAATCATTCTGTCGGACCTCATAGTTTCTGGTAAAGCCTTTTTGATTTCAGGCTCCATTCTTTCTAAAAGAGCCATCATACCGCCTTTCTTTTCTTCCTTCTTTTCTGGAGAAACAGGAACGGATGAAACCGTTCCCTCTCCAATCACTGTAGCCTTTTTCTTTAACTTTTCCGCTGTACCGCTTGTTTTGACTGCCATTGTTATCTCTCCTTTAACCTTAATATTTACCTTAACCTTTACCTTAACAAGCGTATAAGCTTACTTCCTCTTTCACGCTGAAGCTTCTCTTACCGTTTTCCAACATAAATTCTTCATACACTTTCGGATAAGACTTCTTAAATTTCGTTTTATCTAAAACCGTAATTGCAAACTCTTGATATAATTCAGGCTTCGTATTCTTCAATTCATCCTCATTGAAAGCTCTAGATGATTTCCAAGATACTTTTCTATCTTCAACCGCCCCTACCTGATAATCACCAAGCTTTTTCTGAAGGATCTGCTCAATTTCTTTTTTCCGCTTATCCAATCCTTTTGCCTTCTCTTTTATCTCGTCCAATTCATTGATAAGCTCAATCGTTGAATCATCAAGCTCTAAGATTTCATCTGTTGGTAATGCAGTTGATACCGGGAATAAACTCAGTAATATTTCTCCTGCTGAATCACTACCATCTGGCTCAGGAGGATTATTAGCCTGAACATGATTGAACCAAAAGTCTTTTTCAATTTCGATTAGATTCTTTATTAATTCATCGTCTCTTTCTACGAAAAACTCTCTGTATTTGTTCCCACCGATAAGGACCGCAAATATTCCCCATTTCAAACCCAATACCGCTAAGTAATGCTGAAGCTGAATGATATAATTTTCTGGAGCTTCTTCTTCTCCCCAATCACTGTTCAACCATTCTGAAGCTGTTTTGATTTCTAAAACTCCCCATCCCCTCTTAGGGTCAAATACTAATCCGTCAACATTGGCAAGCATGAAAGGATGGCTTAATGATTGCCACATGAAATTGCTCTGCTGAACTTTCCATTCTGGATGATTCTCTTTGAATTTTTTCCTAATGGATGGCTCATGGATGTTCCCCCATTCGGCCTGTTCAGAAATTGGTTTTTCAATAACTTCATCTAACGGCTCTGTTTTATCCATAAACACTTGCAAAGGCGAGCTCCATTTATTCAAACCAGCTATTGAAGCTGCATCACTTCCACCGATACCAGCTTTCCTTGCTTGCAACCAATGAATTCTAGAAATGTTTTTTGTACTACAATACTTTTTCGCTTTAACAATACTCATTTTCATCTCTCCAATCATTTTTTATTGATTGGCAGTTGAATTTCCGATATACTGTCCTTAAAGTTGAATTAAACGAAAATCCGACTGCCATTGGTGTTTTCGTGTACCTAGCAAATCCTTTTGTTCGCAGCAAAGGGATTTTTTGCATTTTCATAATACTTCTCTATACACTCTGGATCATTATGCAGATAATCATCTTCCCAGTATTCAGAAGGAACAATATCATCTTCCTCATAAAGAACAATGTTACAACCTTTACAAACCATCACCTGTTCGATTTCATAAGTAATGTTGTCATCAACAAATTTCCTTGTCTCAGTAGTTAAAGGCTGAGAAAACCTATCTAAATTTACACCCATGTTTGGACCCTCCTCTAATTTTGAATTAGCTCCAATTCATCCTCGAAAAATTTCTCCATTTTTACATCTAATACTCTTGAGATTTTCAAAGCCAATTTTCCTGAAGGAGTCTTATTTCCTTTTTCAATCTCTGAGATATAAGAACGGACAATCTGCACTTCTTTAGCCAGATCACTCTTACTTAACCCTTTAAATTTTCTAGCTTCAACCATCCAACTTCTTTCCATATTTCCACCTCCTCTTCCAACAATTACTATTGCTACTAATAGTGAACTATTATATACTTATTATAACACTTATAGTGAACAGTGTACACATTTTTACCGATTTTTCGCCATTTTTTGCACTTTAATTTTTAAAAAAGTTCACTCTTTGTCAACATTGTTATAAAATTAAATTACAATTACATTTAAAAAAATCAGTATCTACTCTGTTATAATCAGTGGTAATAGATAATAATAGATAAAATACTTTGATATAAAATGTTTGCTGACAGAATATTTTCAGAAAAAACAAAAAAGGATATTGTGAAAAAGCAAAACTTAAAATCATGGGGGATTTTAACATGGAAATTTTCGCTCTACGGTTCAAAGAACTGAGACTTAAAAACGGCTTATCTATGCAAGCATTAGGAGAAAAAATTGGAGTCGGTAAAAGCACTATAGCTGCTTATGAATCTGGAGAAAAGAAACCTAAAACACCGAGACTCAGTGAAATAGCTAATCTTTTCGGAGTTTCTACAGATTTCCTTCTTGGGAATACAGATGACCCAATAACTAAAGAACAAACAAGAAACTTAGCAGTATTACTAAAAGAATCTAATGACTTCCACTATAACGGTGTCCCTCTCTCTGAGACTGATCTAAAACTATTTAATGAAATATTAGAGAGAATGTTGGTTTCTTATAAAGACCACAATAATGACGACAAAGCTTATAAACTGAGCTCTGATTGAAAGAAATAAAAAAAGGCGTGGACATCATTCCAATCGCCTTTTATTATTGCTACTTTTTGAAACCGATTTTATTGATCTGACAATTATATCTTTTAGCTAATTCTTCAGCGTATTTAATTGCTAAATGCCTTTCTTTACCCTCAAATCGCTTGTTCTCTGTTGTTCGGATATATAGATTCCGTTTCCCTTCTTCGACTTTCACTTGTGGAACATGTTTAACCGAAACGAAAAATTGAACTGAACCTTTATAAGCGACACTTCTTTGAAGATTGACTTCAGGAACCGTTTCGATAGACGAAACTAAATGAATATGGTCCTTAACAGCTCTTTGGTATTCTTCCGCTTCCTTGATGCTTTCCTTCAACCTCTCAATATCTCTAGATGACCAGGATAAATAATTATTCAAACTTTCCAAATCGTAAACGCGTTTATAATCATAAAGATTTACATGTAATGTGAATTGCCTTTCTCTCATTCTTTCCCACTCCATTCATCGAGATCTTCAAAGGTTACTTCCTCAATACGAATGGTCACAAAATCTTCTCCGCTTTTTGAAACTCCCATAAACTGAAAGATTTCGAAATATGAACACCAATCTGTTTCTTCTGCGTCTAATTCTCCGCCACGAATACAATTCAAAAACTCATTAACTTGTTCAGCAGCTTCACGAAAAGCATTATCTAAATAAACAAACTCTTTAACAACCAATTCACTATGATTGCTCATATCAAAATTTGCAGTTAACCTAAAGAATTTCATAATATTAACCTCTCCTTAATCTAAATATTGAGGTTAAGGTTGAGACTAAGCCCAACCTTAACATTAACCTTAACCTTAATCGTTCCATTTTACTCCAAGGATGTAATCGACTGCTTTCTGTGCCTGACTGCCAGCTTTTACAATCAATGTTTTGTCATCTTTCAATTTCTTCAACCAAGACTGGATATAAGCCGCTGAATTATCAAATGTCACATCGGATATTCCAGCAAACCCTGTTAGCATTGAAGCTCCGATCTCCGCAACCAGCTCCTCTTTCGAATAATCATTTGAACCAAACTTATGTGTTCCAGTAATACCTTCTCTATTCAATCGGCTAGTATGCCCTGTGCTATGCACCATTTCATGAAACAATGTACAATAGTATTCTTCTAATTTCGGAAAATCCTTTATAGGTGGTACATTGATATGGTCTTGACTCGGCTTATACCAAGCACCGCTTCCGCTGTTAAAACTATATGTTGGGCTGTTTACATACCCTTTAAAGATGTTTTCAGCTTCCTCTATAGGATCATGTTCAAATTCTGGAACATCCTCATTTCTTTTACTTTCAATTCCTTCACACTGATTTATATTAAAAACGTTGTAATAACGAAGCATTGGAATCTTTTCAACCTTGCCATCTTCCTCTTTCTCTAACCACTTCCAGAAAACAACTATTTGAGATTTTTCGCCTTTCTTTATTTTCCCCTTAGCTTCCTGCACTTGTTTGAAAGTCAAATATTCGCCCGGTTCGAGCAGCATAACATTTATTCCTCTATAAGCTTTTTGAGTTTTCCAGTTTACCGCTGGGCCACCTTTACCAACCCAAGGCTTCCGCCAAGGAATAACTCCTAGCTCCAACTTTTCAATAATTTTGTTTGTAACGATCTCGTATACATTTACACCCATTTTTATCATCCTCCTGAAATGATTTTTTGATGAATTCCCATCATCAGTGCTGAGATAGTCAGTCTCAACAGACAGGCCGTAGCCTGTTTCGGGCTGGTTAAGGTTAAGGTTAAGGTTAAGGTTAAGGAAAGGCCGAAGCCTTTCCGTACCGCTTACCAGTACTTGCTATACAGGTTAGTCACTGTTCTTTCTTCTGAGATAGTCAACTTCTCGCCTTTTAGTAATTTTCTATTTAATTCAAGTACTTCTTTTTCCTCTTCTTCTGTTAACCTGCCTACAGCTAGCAAACGATCTACCTGTTTTCCCATTTTTCACTTCTCCTTTTTTGTTTTTATAAGCGTTCACTTTTAGTGAACTATCTTATATATTAATCCTAACATATTACCTACCTATGTAAAGGGTTTACCATAAAAAAGTCCACTAAAAGTGAATTTTTTGCACAAAAAAAAACAGCCAAAATTGGCTGCTCTTTTATGGAATATGGAAGATGATTTTGTGAAAATGATTGACTCTTAGAAACGGTACATAATTTTAAACTAACCTTAAAGAGAGATACATATACAATTTTTTGATGAAAGGATTACTAATCCTTACGTTTGCAGTAATCTCAACCCCATTGTTTGCTTATTAGATATCCATTTCAGAAATGAGTAAATAATGAGATTGCTCACTATTCGGAAACTATTTTATCACATTTAGTTCTCTTATAGCAAACTTTTATAATTTTCCTTGTTCTTTGTAATATTGCTTTACCAGCTCGTTAACCAAATGAGATTGCCAGCCCCTGCCTTTTGCTTTCTGGTCCTTTTTAAAAACTTTTGCTACTTCAGGTTCAAAAAAGCAGCCAATTAATTCAGTCCGACCTAATTTCATGCCAAAGGTTTGCACTGGATCCGCCATTCTCATAGAAAACGGCTTTATCGTTAATGTATAAACATCTTCAGTTTCCTTTATTAATTCTTCAGTTTCTGGAGCAGTTTCCATTAATTCTTTTCTGGCATTGCGTTCTTCTTCTTTATGTCTTTGCTTCGCTAATATTTTTTCTTTATAATCATCAGCTTTTGGCGACACGTTCTTTCAGCTCCTTATAAAATAACTTGTACTCTTCCAATGCTGAGGACAATTCCTTATTATCGAATAAACCTTCCATTGACAATCTTCCTGTAGCTGCTTTTCGTTTTATCACAACATCAAAACATAAATCAGGCCACATTTCTTGCATTGCATCAATAAAGGCTTTAGAGTCTGATCTTCGTGTATCGTTCATTGTCCTTAGAATCCCCAAAATCTCTAGCTTTGGATTGATATGTGATTGTGCATATTCAACTGTCTCCATAAAACGAGTAACAGCAGTAAAAGCCCATTTCGAGCTTTCAGCAAGAATAATCACATAATCAGAAGCACAAATTGCATTTACCATCGGTTCTGATAATGAAGGTGGCGTATCAATCAAAATGTAATCATAATCATCAATAACAGGCTCCAGTGCTTCTTTGAGTGCAATGTTTTTTTCCTGTTTATTTCTCCACTCTTTATTTGTGTAAAGTGTTTTTGCCAATGTTGACAGGTAATCGTCAGCCGGGACCACATGGAGATAGTCATTTACCGCATAAATGTAATTCTCCACATTACCTTCAATAATGGCTTCCAAAACGGTTTTATCCAAAAAATCCTCAGTATCCTTTTGTGTGAGAAGATCTGTTACGTTTCCCTGGCTATCCATATCGACAACTAAAACTCTATGACCTTCCTCGGACAATAAATAGGCTAATATTCCAGTGGAAGTTGTCTTTCCGCAACCGCCCTTTTGAATGCCTAATGTAATAACTTTCCCCATGTTTGGACTCTCCTATTTTCGGATTTTTGAAAATCGCAAAGCACTTTCCAATATTTCAATTAAATTCTCTGTTGTAATGTGATTTCCTCTTTTTACATGCGAACCAAATGCTCCCAATGTAAAATTAAATGCGTAGGATTTATTAACAGAATCAGACTGGAATTCCCTTATAATTTCGTCATATCGCTGTTGTGCCTGCATTTTCAGCCCTCCTTTAATCTAAATATTAAGGTTATCATTAAGGTCAATATTAATATAGACCTTAACCCAAAACATTTTTAATATTACATTTACCTTAACCTTAATGTTTACATAACAAAAGTATAAACAACAAGAGAACATATTTCAAAAAATATAATCCCTTATACAATGTTCAGTAAAAATATATCGTTAGACGCTCAGAAACCGCCCAAATTTTGATTTTAATACCTACGGCAATATGATTGTACCCTGAAAAGGGAAAAAACCAAATTCAGGGCAATATCCTATACTTAAACAAACCAGCGTCAAACGCTGGCTTATTTCTTGATTCCCTCAATTTTAATACGGCATCTCCTCATAATCTTCTTGTTTCATAGCTTCATATAACCATTGAGCAAACTCATTTCTATGAGCTTTCAATTTTCCGTATTTAAGATCGTGCTTATGAGCAATTGCTTTTAAAGAGCTATAAACATATCCTGACCATTTTTCTTTTGGTACTTCCTTAAATCTGTTATTTTCGATAAATTCATTTGAATATTTGTTAACGATTGTTAACCATTGTTTTTTAGTCCATCTTCCAACAGCAAATTCAGTGTAATAATCATTACAAATATTTTGGACTTCTTTGTTAACAAAATCTTTTAATGTAGTTTCTGAAGTAATCTCTGAAGTAATCTCTGTATATGTTTGCTCACCCTGAGCAATGGAGTGCTCAGATTGAGCAATGGAATGCTCATTTTGAGCAATGGACTGTATCAACGTTTTTTGCGATTGCTCATTTTGAGCAATGCATGATTTCAACGTTTCTTCATCTTTTGGTTCCGGCTGCTTTTTATCTTCTGGAATAGCATACCCTTCCAATGTATAACCCAACTTTTTTAATTCTTGTCTTAAAAAATCCATGTTAACTCTGTAATGATTTTTCTTATCCATTTTGTTTTTTTCGTTTTTCTTTGTTTCTAAGAAATTAGTATCCACTAATTCTCTTAATTTACGGTCAATAGTAGCCCGGCTGGTAACATCCATTAATTCTTCAGTTAATTCTTTTGCTGATTTCCAAAACCAGCCTTTTCTTAATTGTGATTCCAATTTATTTACTTTATGGTCCAATCCCAATTTTTTAAATTCTTCAATTTGGTTTTGAAGATCCCTGTCACTGTCATTTATAATTTCTGTCCAATAAACCATTTGATTTAATATCATTGCGCTGATTGCATTTCCAGTAACAGCAACCATTTCCTCTTTAAGAACTACTCTTTTTAATTTTTCATTTTTAGCCATAACAAAAAATCCTCCTTTAGTTTGTCCGCGACAAATACAGGAAGATTCACAAGAGACTCTATAAACGCTCTTATATATGATAATCTGATATACCGCATACGGAATAATAATTTCTACCTACAAAGTTAGAATTTTCCGTTGTCTATATTTTTAATATCTGGTATAATCCTATTATCATTAATTTAATTTAAGAGCCAACTTTTAGTCGGGTGCGGTCTCTTGTGAATTTCCAAAGTCAGTTGTAACTCCAATTACAACTGGCTTTTTTCTTTTTCTATATTTTGTCGAACCATGAAATAAAATAAAATTTAAGTATATTTTACCAATGGTGAACGCTAATAGCAATAAATATTTCCTTTTTATTCTGTTAGAGAACAAAATAAACAATATGAACAAAATGTTTATTATGAACAAAACGACAAATACTCGACAATATCTGCCAAATTACCCCCAATAATAGTTCACATTTAGTAGTATATTGTTATAGAATGGAAACGTACATTCCTACGAAAAAGCCATTTACATAGGAACAGTGGATCCAAATCAAATAGGGGGTCAAGACTTGGGAACTAGGGGAAAAGTATCTGTATTTTTAAAGTATAATCGACAAAAACAAGAAACCATAGCCAAAACTGAAGCTTTGCTTAAAGAATTAGAAAAAGAAACAAATATTGAAAACTTATCAAAAATGCGTGAAGTTGACAAAATTCTCTGTACGTTAAATAAAAAATCACTCCAACCAGCGTTGAAGTGGATAATAATGATTAGCCTGTTTCATGTTGGCGTAGAAACCCTTTGGACCCTCCTTTGAGGGCCTTTTTTATATTAACGGCTTTATTTCATACTCAGATACCTTCCATTCTCCATCTACATACTCCAGATTTACCGTGATCTCATTAAGCGTCTTGGTTGTCGCTCCATCCTTCGTAAGCCATTGTTCAAATTCCACAATTACTTTTCCTTGAGTGCTGCTTAAACGATTATAAACTGATTTATTTATATGGGCCTCAGATTTAAAACCCTCTAAGCCGTTCGTATCTTCCGCATGTTCGTCTTTTTGCGTTTCGGTTAATCCACTATGGGCTTTCCCTGTAGTCAACCTGAGAAGTGTCTTTTTGTGAGCCGTAGCATCTTTGTCGGTTGTTTCAAACAAAAGTTTGGTAAATTGGTTTGCTGTTTTTGTTAATTCCTCTGGACCGTTCTCCGCATTAGCTTTTACAATTCCCTTTAACTTTTTTACTTCTTGTTCCGCTTCCGCTGACTTATTTTTCTCTTTTACATACAGATCATGATACATAACAGCTGTAATTCCTAATCCAATTATAAAAATACCGGTAATGATGGCAGCTAACATTTTTTTCATTTCGAACTCTCCTTTATTTAAAATATGGTTCTGGATTAATCGCTTGACCATTTAAAAATAGACCTAAATGAACGTGCATTCCTGTTGAGGAACCTGTTGAACCGCAAATTCCGATTTGCTGACCTTGTGACACTTTCTGACCTGGGGAAACTAGAATTTTGGATAAATGGCCGTATACCGTCTCCTCACTTGCTGAATGAGAAACATAAACCCTCTGACCAAATCCCACGCTATGATTACTTTCATTTTGCCAACCAGCTTTGCTGACTGTTCCCGACTTAACCGCAAATACAGGTTTTGGCTGCTTTGAACATCCAAAATCAATTCCTGCATGTAATTCTGGAGCATAACCGCCCATCGGGTCTATTCGATAGCCGAATCCAGAAGTTATTGGACCATCTACAGGCTTAACGAATCCAAATGCATTTACCGCTCCGCCACCGCCAGACAAATATCTGAATACATGAGGTACATAATCCACATCACCATAACTAGGCCAGCCTAATTTAGATGCCATCATACTTGAAAAAGCTACTGCTACCTCTTTTGAATAACCGCCACGTTCCAAAGCAAAGGGGATAAATCCTCCTCCGAAGTTATAAGACTGCAAAGCTAGTTTTACTTCACCACCAGCACTTTTAAGAACCTGAGCAAAATATCTAACTCCAACATCAATACTCTGCTCTGGATCTGTGATTGAATTAGGGGGCAATCCAATACTTTCACTCGATTGCATTACATCTGGAACCCTTCCCCCTGATTCTTGCATCATAAAAGCCAGCAATACTTGTACATAGCTTTCAACACCGTATTTTTGAGCATATTGCCTGACTAATGGTTCATATCTAAGCACCAAAGGCGAAACGGTAGCTGTTCCGCTACCGTCATAATTAAACTCATTTTCTTGCTGTCCAGTACCGAAGAAAAAGAAGAATATTAAGGTTAAGATTAACATTAACCCTAAGATAACTTGCTTCCAATTCTGAACCGCAAATAAGGCTAATTTAATTTGCATGGTAACCCGTCACCTTCTTACCGCCATAAAGCTGTTCATACTTTTCAGGGTTAATCAATTTCATTTCTTCTTGTGTATGGTCCACTTTCATATGCACCCGGTTATTCCCTACAACATAAATCCCTTCCCCCTGCCTGAACTTACTGATAATCAATTCTTCTTCTTCCGATAGCTTTAGAATTTCATTGTTTTTTAAATCAGCAATATCCTTATCCTTTAACGGCAAAATCAACTGAGAAATGGAATTCCCTATAATCGCCTGACCGTAATTCCGATACCCTTCCTGAGCTGAAAGGAAATCCGCTATTTGCTGAGTGGCAACCGTAGCACCGCCATGATATTTACGAATCCGCTTATAAATCTGATAAAGGAATTTCATCGCTCGTGGATTATCTGGATCTGCAATCGTATGGGCTTCATCTACATACAACCAAGTAAATTGTTCATTGTTTGAAGTAATTTCATCCCACAGAAAAGACAAAGCATTATACATGGCAGCTGCCTGTGAATCTGATTCTTCTTCAAGCTCCTTTAAGTTAAAACAAATAAAATCATTGTTCAGGTCTACATTTGTGTGACCGTTAAACATTCTACTGTTTGAACCTTCAACATACATGTATAAAATTTCCCTGAAGTCCTGAAGGTGAGGATATATAGGACCATTTCCATTTTCTCTACCAATCTCGTTATATAAATCCTTTAAAATCGGAAAATCCTTTGATGTCTTTTTAGAAAAATCGGTATCAAAGTTAATTCTGTAATTGTTGCCCCAATAGGTTTCAATAATGGCTTTCTCCAGTTGTGCCATCTCAACAATACTCATATTTTTCTTGATAAGTTTAAAAAAGATTTTTAACCTTTGAATCTTCTGGAACAATAAAGGCATAGTTTCTACATCTTCATCATCGTCTGGAATATCAACATCCAAATTTTCCGCATTCGTTGCTGGCTTTATCTCCATAATATTAACCACTGTTCGTGTCATTGGAGACATATTGATAATTTGAGCTCCAACCTTTTTAACAATTCTGCTTATCTCACCCTCTGGATCAATAACAAATACCCTATCACCTTGCATCCACTTTCGGAGCATATCTTTAATCAAAGCAAATGTTTTCCCCATCCCTGTTTGACCTACAACAAACTCATTATGCGAAGGTAAAGACTTCTGATCTACAAGAACCAGACTATCCGTTGTGAGGTTAATCCCTTTGATTATCCCTGTTTCGTGGAATAATTCCGATTCATCGAAAGGAAACAAAGAGCTTGCAGCTTCCGTATCAAAATTTCTATAAGTCATTTCTGGAAGTGCGTTCGTTCCAATAGGCAAGACAGAATTAAATGCTTCAACCATGTTCGTATCCGCTTGAACAATTTTAAGCCCTCTTTTAAAGGCATTAACCTTTAATCTTTTTGAAGCTCTTTCTAATTCATCCAATGATGAAGCTTGCAAATGCAAATACATATGAACGTGAAAAATACTCTTGTTGTCACCGCTCATAAGCTTTTCTAAAGTGTTCTCAGCTGCTTTTAACTTTTGCTCAAGCTCTAATTTCCTTGCTGGCTTCATCTTCATTACACGCTTACCATTCAAATCAGTAAGCAATTCAGTAATAGACCGCTCTGTTTGTTTAATATACTCGTCACTTGGCTTTGGAACTAAATGAGTGGATATTGTAAGATTCCCCTTAAATCTATAAAGCTTTGAAAGGAAATTTCCTTTTGTAGTTCTCGGAAAATCAATAACCAGGAAGGAACGAACGAAATTTTCTCCCAATCTCATATAGGTCATTTCTTCCTGAAAAATTGGAGCTGGAGCAATCATGTCTTTTATGGTCATGGACTGAGTAGGAACCATTTCTTTTGATTGAATCAATCTCATTAATCTTTACCTCCTTGGATAATCTGTGGAATAATTGGGCTTTCAATTGGTCTATTCTGTGCCCCTGAATAATCAAACATAGTGTGTAAATACCGAATCAACTCAGTTTCTGTTACTTCTTCCACTGTCAAATCGAGCTCAGAAAGAGAAGCAACAATTTCATCTTTTTTCTCATACAGCTCCAGCATGGTTTCTGATCTAATTTCAGGTGTATCATCCTTCATTTTTTCAAAACAGATTACATATCTTTGCCGTTGCATAATGTCTTGGCTTAATTCAATTTCTTTTGCATAATCAACATAGCTTCCTAAAAGCATTTTCTTGTATTCGTTTTCCGTATTACTGTAGATAGATTCTTGTTCTGAGACATAACTTTTCAAATCAACCGGCATCGATACATTTGTTATCTGAATGGGATATGTCAACGACATAAGAAAACCTTCAAATAACTCAAATAGCTCATTACATTCCGCATTACTTGTAAGCTCCATATTAATTGCTGACACTTTCAGACACATCACCATTTTGTTGTCTGGAGTTATCAAGAATCCGTCCTCTATCGCTTTTATCGGAATTAAGTCTTGCACTGATTTTTTCGCTACCTCCTGTTTTCTTAAATCCTTTTTGTTCTGATCTGGAGTTACCTTCCGAAAGCGTTTGTTCCAAAACATATTCATAGCCCTCCTTCTTATATTTGAACTGGCGTTGCCTTGTTAAAAATTTCATTCTCCAAAATAGATGTTTCCATAATGGGACATTTTCTCTTATAGGATGGGTCCCCATTAAAAACCACGGAAAGCCAAGCGATATAACAATAAAGGTAATTTTGTTAGAAATGCTAAAAGGCGTATGCTGTAAGATAAAATAATCAAGTCCGATAATCGGTATGAAAGCTATATGCTGCCAGCCTGAAATACCTGTTATCCATTCAAATTTCTTGTCGTAGTTTTTTGGTATGAAAAATTGCTTTTTCTCCCTCATTTTTACCCTCCTTCCTACCATAAAAAGAAAGCACCCCTTGAAACCAAAGAGTGCTTATGTTTGTTTTAAAGAAGTCCGTTAATCCAGCTGAGTAAAGGATTTAACACCAATAGGATTAAAAGAGCCACAATTGCTGTTAATGCTGTTCCTTTGTACTTAGATTTCTTATGGTCATCCCCAGAGACAAAATACATTAATACCGCCATCCCAATTACGACCAATGCGACCTTTGGAGCAACCTTCAATATTTCTCCAAACAAGCTATCTGAAATTCTGTTTACATATGAAGATGGTGCCGCAGCTCCTGCAACTGTTGGAGTAAGTGCTAACATAGCCCCTGTTCCCATAACATAAGCTTTCCCGATTAACTTTTTGATTTTTTTCATTTGAACCTCTCCTTTGTTTTCATAGAATAATTTTGTTATTTAACCCCTTTTTCTACTCAAACGTTGATATTTAGAGATGTATACATTTTTGTATACTCTTTCTATATCATATTGGATTAAAAAAGGGTGATAGCAACTAAAAACAGCCCTCGAACTACTGATAAAATACATGTATACATTTTCGTATACTCTGAATGTAGCATACTGGATTAAAAATAGAACAATAATAAAATGTTTACTTTATTGTCCTTCTTGCTTGGGTCTCCAATTTATCAGCCATCTTAGAAAGCAGCTCAACCATTTGGGATGGGTCAATGTCATATTCTTTGATTACTTCCTCCACACGTTGTTCCAGCTGACCTTTTAACATCTTCTTCACTCCTTTAGAGAATCCTTTTCTAATTCGTCCAAAAGGTTTTCCAAAGCCATTATAACAATTTCTTTAATCTCCATATTTTCCTTAGCGCAATAAATCTTTAATCGCCTTTTTAAGTTCACTGGAATTTCAGCATTAAGCCGAACATTCGCCCCTTTTACACTCAAAAATGTTCTCCCCCCTCCTTCTTCTTATCTTAGCTTCATTGTTTCATTTGTTCTTATACTCATAGTATAGTATATCGGATTATATCTAAACAGGGTAAAAAGAACTATCTTTTCACTTAAAGTGAACAATATTAAATAAGAAAAGGACGCTTTCTTATTATTAAGTTCACTTACCATTGTTTTTATAATCTCATATACTATATAATGGAGATAACAAAAATTAGGAGGGAAAAACCAATGGCAGATTACAAACTGTACGACAATGAAAATCACTCTGTATTAATTGATTCTGGAAATGATTATGTGATTGACCAACGTTTAAGGGAAAACATTGAAAAGCATTTAGGGGAAATCGAGTATGCTACTCAAAGAATCGATAATAAAGGAAGTTTCGCAATTATTAAAGACAAAATGGGCTATTATGACACTCTTAGGATTGAAAACGAACCTGAAGGGCAACGGATTTACGTTAAGTCTGGCTTTCCAGATAAAGAACAAGCACATGATTTTCTCAAGCAGCTGGAACGAGAAGATCTTCCCCCTAAAATGCCTGAGCATAATGAAATAAGTGAATTAAGAGTTATAAACAGAAACGCTCCGCATTCCGGTTATTTTGTAGGCCGTGAACAATTTGACCGTGATTATGAAAAGTGGGTTCCTTATACGAAAGTTTCTGACTATATGGATACCAGGCAAGAAGCTGAACTTACTTTAAGGAAAGCAAATGGATTTTTGAATGATATTGACGGTATCAGCAAAGGAAATCTAAAAGTCATTGGGGAAAGTTTATCTGAAAGGATTGACGAGGACCCAGACAACGCACTGAAAAGTAGAATAATCAAAGAACAGTTAATGCTAGGGGATAAAAGCCTGAATATCACGAAAGAACCGCCATCGCTTCAAAGATAGCAAAAACGATATTTTTACCAACAAAAAAGGGACCGTCAATCGGTCCTTTTTCTATTCAAAGAATCTGCCTTCTGGAGACATGAACTGTTTAAATAAGCAAAGCGAAGTATAGAAATGTTCCCTCATATTTAATTCTTCTGCTTTTTCTTTTATGAGCTCCCCCACATAAGCTGGTACATTCGTGAAGAATTGCTCTCCTTCATTTACCTCATAAGATGGGAATCCTTCATATGGACCCTCTAAAACGGAGTATGTAACGATGGCACTCAGTGGAATATAATTCTCCTCGGTGTAGTCATTCATCTTTTTTTTTAGCTCTTTATTCACCTGAACCATTAGCTTCTTAGATTCCGTATCATGTTCCCCTAAGTAATTCTCGGTATTTTCAAAATGATTCGAGACGATATATCCAATTAGAACGTTCTTTTTCATTCCGTAGTCTTTAGCCATCGAATTAATTCTTTCCATTAACTGTTCGTTCACTGTTACCACAAAATGATTACGTTCTAACGTAATATTTTTTTCAAGTCCGTCTAGCTCATATAAGGAAGGAGGATTTTTCAGTATTTTTGTCAGCTCAAATAAGATTACTCCTGCTTGTGAAACGCCTAAATTTTTAGCTGCTACTTCGATATTTTGTCTTGCCGAGATGGACAGACGGATACTTAATTTAATGGTATTTCCACGATTGATTTTAGGCAATCTGTAACCTCCTTCCTCTGTTACGCTAATTTTAGATTAAAAGAAAATCAAGGGCAAGAGCTGAAAAGCGCGACCTGCTCCCCGATCACGGGGAGTTTGGGAGACCCCCCGGACTCTTAAACACAAAGTGTTAAGAGGGGTGGCAGAGATAAACCCCCTAGCTAGGGGGGTAAAAGCCATGCTCCGCATGGTCTGAATATGCTATCATTTCATGTTGCTTTGCTATCTATAATCTGATATACTATATTTAGAGCTACATTAAGTGCTATCACCTCTATAATACCATGCAAAAAGCCGAAATTCTATAATTCACGAAAGGAGTAATTTCATGGCAAGAAAAAGGCAAAAAAACCTCAGATTAGATGAAGGAATCTTAACAGCTTTTGAGAAAATCGCTAACAAGAAGAATCAGCAGCATAACACCGAAATTGAAGAACTAATGAAACAATACATTGCCAGAGACGGACAAATGCTTTTTGATGATCTATACGCTCCAAGAATCGCTCATAGTGTGAAACAGGCAGTTGAAGAACAAATTAACCGCCTTGCTAAAATGATTTACAAAACTCAGGTTGATGCAACAGCTTCCTTATATTCTTCCCCTATGCTTCACAATCAAGTTGTTCGAGGGGTTGAAGATGTTCTGGATATGTACATTAACCCTCAATTGCTGAATCAAAATAGAGTTCGGGTATCAGATCAATTCACTCTTGCTAAAAACGGGAAAACAGCAGTCCGAAATTTACGGAATATCGCCCTATCTGATCACAAAGAACAAAAGAGGTCTCAAAGTGAAGAAATTAAGAATTCTTGATGTTGCTAGCCAGCTCATACGCAAAATTAGAAACTCATTCGTGTATGGTTATATGTTTGAATTTAGCCTACGCAATTTTTAATCTCTTATACTAAATGAGGAGTGAAGTTAATGGAAAATCAATTCATTCAGTTCTTATTTCAAATGATTGAAAGCAAAGTGAGTGACCTTGAACATATTGAAAATATTGAGGACTTGGAGACATATGTGAAGGATATTAACACCTTTGTTAGCAAGCTGAAAGAAATCGTTATAAAGGAGCAGTAATCTAATGGGCGCGTATGCTTCTCACAAATATCTTAAATCATTTGAAGATGCAGCTGCCCATGTTCGTTACATTGGCTTTAGAGAAAGAGAGGATAAATCAGAATCCTTGGGCCTTTTCTCAGAACACACAGATAATGCAGACGCAGAAAAATTTATTGAGTCTCTTAAAGCTAAACGATTTAAACATCCAGACGTTCCAACCATCCATACTGTACTATTCTCAATGTCTGGTGAAGAGTGGAACAGTTCAGGATTTCAACCGGGCGATTATCAAAAAATGATTCGCCATGTCATGAAGGAGTGGGAAATCAAAACTGGGTACCGCTTGGAATGGGTAGCTGCAGAACACCGCAATCCTGACCACCCTCATTGTCATGTTGCTATTCGAGCCGCTTACACTGACAGAGACGGAGTTGAACATAGACTCAAAATAACAAATGAAGATAGGAAGTTTTTTCGCGAACAATTCCAGAAAACGAAAGAACTATTCAGACCCTTTGACCCACCACCCAGAGAGCTTTCTTATCAGCACGAAAAAGAGCCAAATTTACACATTGATACTTCCCTGCTCGATAATCTGGTATACAAAATCAAAAAGGATCTAGAACAGGAAGAATGGGAACGAGAGCTTGCTCGTAAGAAAGCTCAAAACAAGGAGAGGACGAGATAAGATGACTAAAGATGCATTTAATAAAATAGAACAAGCAACTGAATGTGAATGGTGTGGAAAGGAAAAAGATATCCTATTTGAAATGCCAGTGCCTATAAAAGTTGGAGATATGACAGGTGGTTCTTTCCCTTTTGACATTACTTGTTTAGATTGTTTCTTATGGTTTATTGAAGATCTAAAAGAAGATAACGAACGTTTCAGAAAGGGGGAATTTAAAAATGGAGATTACTAAAGATAAGTTAAAACGTTCTGGCATTACTGCTGGTGTTGTAGGCTTACTATCCGAATACTCAGCCTTAGCTGTTACAAAGGATTTTGACCTTTTCAAGAATTATCACTTTGACCAGTTCTGGCAGTCACTACAGTACAATTTAAGCCATCCAATAGCGAATATAGCCAATACCCTTTCAAATGATTTATTCGCTCAAATTCAGCCGTTCCTAATCGGTGGAACACTGTATCTTGCTGGAAAAGTGCTTTTCGAGAAAAAAGAGAAATACGATGATGCTTCAGATTACGGAGCTTATGGAACCGCTCGATGGGCAAAAGACAATGAAATATTCGACCCTGCAAACATCACTTCCGATATGAGAAAAGAAGGAACCATTCTAGGAATGCACAAGAAAAAACCAATCATTCAGCATACAGACAGTTACTTGAATCGGAATATTTGCGTTGTTGGTGCTTCTGGAGCTGGGAAAACGAGATCCATTATCATTCCAAATATCCTGAAGAACAAGAGAAAAAGCATTGTCGTTATTGACCCCAAAGGTGAACTTTACGAAAAAACTTCTCAGATTAAGCGTGAACAGGGCTATGAAGTCCATCTAGTCAATTTTAAGAACCGGGATAAATCAGACCGCTACAACCTATTTGACTATATCCGAAGGGATTCTGACGCTTTCAAAATTGCTGATACGATGGTCAACAATGCTGGAGAAGGAACGAAAGTTAAAAAAGACTTCTGGAATCAAGCTCAGGCTTCCGTTCTACAGGCTTTAATCCTTTTCGTTAAACATGCCCTTCCTAAAGAAGAACAGCACATGGGAAGCGTAATGACGCTTGCTCAGGTACCAAAAGAGAAGATGGAAAAACTATTCATGGCATTTCCTGAAAATCATGTTGTCAGAAGGTCTTATCAAACGGCAGTCTCGAAGCTTCAAGACAAAACCCTTGGTGATGTATTTATCACACTCATGCAAACCTTGAATCCTTGGCAATATGATGATGTAGTTCAATTCACCGCTGCTAATGACTTTCTATTTGAGGACATAGGGAAAAAGAAAATGATTATCTATGTTATTATGCCAATTGCTGATAACGAATTTAGACCGCTAATCACTACATTCTTTTCTCAAATGTTTTCAGAGCTTTACCGCTTGGCAGACAATAATTATGGTGAACTTCCTAAAGGCGTACTTCTGGAGCTGGATGAATTCGCAAACATCGGTAAAATACCGAATTTCGAGGAAAGACTTTCAACCACTCGAAGCCTGGGAATCGAAGTTACAATCATCCTTCAGGATACCAGCCAGCTAGAAAACCGCTATGGAAAGGATTTAGCTAAAGAAATCATTAATAACTGTGATGTTCGGCTTCTCCTGAAGGCGAATGAACCTGAAACAGCTAAATATTTCAGCAGACTTGCTGGAAAAACAACAATTCGCATTAAGAACAATTCCAGCTCTAAAGGAAATAAGTCATCCACCAAAAGCGAATCAGTTCAATATACAGGTCGGGACCTTATCACTGAACAGGAAGTAATGAAGCTTGGATTTAATTATGAACTGCTCTTTATATCAGGCCAGTATCCAATGAAAGTTAAAAAAGCATGGTTCAATAAAATTAAAGAATTCAAGAATATGCTCGGCAAAGAAGTTTCCAGAGAAGATTATCCTGTTCCAGATCGAGGGGATTTCAAAATATTTTCTCCTGAAGGATTGGAGCAAGAGAAAAAGCCAATTGAATTTGACGAGATTCTTTTTGTCCCTAATAAAGCAAAAATTGATTTAACCAAAATTGACACTGAAACAGGAGAAATTTTAGAGGAATTATCCAAACCAGAAAGCGAAAAAGAGCAAACTCTTGATGATTTAATGAATGATTTCCAACTTTAATATAATCTGATATACAATCTTCAGAAAATACATGCTAAAATAGGAGGTAATACCAAAATGAATGTTTTTAAATCACCGATAGAATGGCTCAAAGATATGATTGCTGAATTGGTTCATGATTTTGCGAATATGGCCTTTGATTGGCTCTCAGCGTTCATGCTTTCACCAACAGATTTATCAAAATATCCAAAGATAGATACCCTTTATGAGTTTGTTTTCTCTCTATCCACATCCTTGTGTATCGTCTTTGTCGCATGGTCACTTCTTGGAATCATGTTCAACCATTTAGCAGGAGTCCAGAGCCGTAGTATTTCTGAAGTAGTTTTTAAAACCATCCTTTCTTTCATTCTTTCAGCTTCCGCACCTTGGCTATTAAAAGAAGTCCTCCTTAGATTAAACAACGCAATTGTTCAATTTTTTCTAGACAAAGGATTAGATACAAAAACTCTAGAAACATTCGCTACTATTCCCGGTACCGCCAGCCTTGCAATTGTCCTAATGGACTTTGCTATCGTTATACTATTTGTTCTTCTTGGGATGCAATATATCCAAAGACTTGGAGAATTCATGGTTTTGCTTGTCACTTCACCGATAGCAGCTCAAAGCATCGTAACAGAAAACTTTGATATTTGGACTGTTTGGTGGAGGGAAGCAATCAGCGTAGTATTCTCACAAGCTTTCCAAGTCGCTTTACTGTGGTTGGTACTCAATAACCTTACAGGAGGACAAAAACTTTCTGATTACATGTTAGCCATCGGCTTAATGATCATTATTCTGAAAGGACCACGGTATCTACGACAATTCCTATATAGTACTGGTTCTGGAAAAATGGCAGTTGGAATGGCTGGAGGAATGGGAAAAATGGCAATTTACAAATACGCTGCTTCAAAAGTGGCTGGAAAATAAGGAGGAAAAACCATGAAAAAGACTATTGTGATTCCTGGGGCTGTTTTAATTACAGCCCTAGCAATTATTTCAATTTTTGTATTTGGATTTAGTAACCCAGCTCTTTCGCCCTCTGAAACGATACAAGCTTTTCACGAAAAAGCAAAGGCTGGTAAAATTGAAGAAACTAAGGAATATGTATCCAAAGACATCTTAAAAGGATTTGAAAATGGAGCATTTTGGCACTATGGAAGCTATGGTAATTTCGTTATTGATTATAAGGGGAAATACAAAACAGTGGTTCCAATCAAATCAACTGAAAAAATATCAGAAAAAAGTGCCACCGTAGACGCTAATATAACGTATATGAATAACAGGAAAGAAAGACAGACCTACTATTTAACGAAGGAAGATGGAAAATGGAAAATCGCAAAATAAAAATTCTCTGTATCTTGCATTACATTGATTTCGATAACGAGATAAATAAACATATTACTTATTTATTTATAGAAAGCGATAAGGACCAAGGGCTTGCGCTTTATGAAGTCAAAGAGAAAGTTAAAGAACTTAACAAGCTTCTTAGTAGAAATTTCTGTATCAGTGTATCAGGAATCTACACCGGGAACCGCCAAGTAAAAACGTACTTACTTGATGATCTAAACATAAAATTAATTAAAACAAAAATAAGGGAGGGGAAATCAAAATGTCATTCCTAGATTTTATGCTATTTGTTAAAGCTGAACAAAAGAAAAAAGAAAAGCAAGCAGCAAAGAAAAAACCTAAAAAGGCAAAATAAAAAGCAGCCGACTTTTAATCGGTTGCTTTTTTTTGCTCTAATTTGGTCATTTCTCCAAATACCCATTCTAATGTTCTGAGTTGATTTAAATCATTATCCGCTTTTGCTGTTTCTTTAGCATTAAGAAGCTTTTCTTTTAATAAATTCCATTTGTCCGACTTCAATTCTTCTTTCGAAAAGAAAAAAGAAACATCTATATTAAAGTAATGGGCTATCTTTTCTAAGAAATCCACTGAAGGGCTATTGATCCCACTTTCCAATTTTGAAATGTGAGCATGGGAAACCCCTAATTTTTCGCCCAATTCCCTCATTGATAATTTCTTTTCCTGTCTAATTTCTCTAATTCTTTTTCCAATATTATTTGAAGATCTGTCTAATTCGAAATCCATTTACAATTCGCCTCTATCTTCTTTACAATCTTCACAATCACATTGCCCAAAATTATCAATCAACCATTGATTATGTTCCAAGTTAAATCCTCCTTACCGCATTACCTTGTAATTCCCTCGCTTTTGGAATGCTCTGGCTCAGGATCTGGTCTTTTTATATTCATGGGCCTATCATTGTAAGGGTCATTACACCGTTCAGTATAAGCCATAATCAAATTATCCGTAATTTTTTTCGGTATATACCCCATCCTATCACGAATGATATTCTCAACAACAAAGCATTTTTTAGTCATCATTTCATATTCTTCAGAAGATATGCTCTCTCCTGCTTTAAATTCAGGATTTTGACTTGCTCCCTGCTTTAAAATCCTCATTGTGTTGAAGTATCCTCGCCTTTCCTCCCTCATGAACCGTAGAAGCTCCAGCAAAGACTTTGTATGCATTTCCATGAGTGCTGGTGTATTCATTCTAACTTGGTCATACCCGATAAATTCAGGTTTTTTGAATTGTTCCAATCTTTCTCCGTTGACGGAGGGTTTTACAAACATCTCACAAAAACCACAATAAATCTTATCTATTTTAGTTGTTGGGCTTACTCCAAGGCTTGAACCGCAATAACTACAAGTGTTATTATTCATTTATTAACTCCCTTTCCCTAGAAGAATTGTGAGTTGGAAAAAGGGCGACCACGAATCGCCCTTTCCCCCATTTATTTTGCTTTTCGAGCTGTATTCGCTTTATCGCTTCTCCATTTATAATCAGTATGAATATTTTCGAAGTTTTTTCTTTGTGGCTTTTTCGACTTTTTAATTGGATACTTTTCGATATATGCAAGCCGTTCTTCTTCTGTCATAAACCAGGTAGTTACTCTCGGCATTTTAACTTCCCCTTTTTGGTCAGTATTTTTTCCCTCCATGTTTATAAGACCGGGATTTATTTCTCTGCATCTTATCAATGATCGCTTGCTCCAAATTCAAATTCATTGAACCGCATAAATCAAAAACACGGATACAAACATCTGCCAATTCTTCAATAAAGTTTTCAGTATCACCTTTTCGGTCCGCTTCTAGAGCTTCGCTAACCTCACTATGAATGAGTGCTAAAACAGTTCCCATCTCTCTTGGTTCATCATGCCAACCTTTAGATTTTGCTATTTCAAAAGCTTCTTTACAAAATGCGTTAATAATCAATTGATAATCCTCCTAAATGTTGTCTATAACTTCTGTATGAATGATGTTTTCATGGCTTAAATTGATTTCTCTAACATCGTATAGTTCAAAATCTCCGCCCTTATTAACTAACTTTCCAGCCTGAATTTTGTTTTCTGCAGCTACAATTGATAAACTGTGTAACCCATCGGCAAAATAGCTAACTTGGAAAACACTCATTTTCTTCCACTCCTTTTCTTTGATTTACATGAATGGCAAACCCTTTTATGTTCGATTAAACATGATTTATTTGCTGGTACCACATCTCCACACTTACTACAAGAAACCAGATTCATTTTTAATTCCCTCCTATGCCCTTATTTCGTTTATCATTTTGCAAAGCTTCAGGCACTGGTCACGCTTTGCTAAACAAATTTCTTTTCTTCTTTCCCATACTTCAAGCCTGTTGTTTTTAATTCCAGATGGAGAAGCTTCTTTCCAATATTCAATATCCTTTTCAATCTCCTGAAGGTGCCATTCTTGCATAAAAACAGCGTCATCGATAATGTTAAGAATCTGTTCAACGTTCATCGGTATCCTCCCCCACCGCTTCATTTACTTCGAATAATTTTCCGCATTTAGGGCATTTGTGTTTGGGAATAATCTCAACATCTAATTCTTTGACATTACATGTGTCGCAGATATACTCCACAAACATGGAATAGGCTGGTAATAACATTCCTTGCTACATCTCCTTATACAACTGTTCAATAGCTTTGTGATATTCAGGCTTAACAAGTGCTTTAAGCCATTCAAAAGCAAGTTCTTTAAAGGCTACAGCTACTTTTCTGTTATTCAAGTTGATCTGGAATTGATTACTGGAAAAATCCTTGTAAAGCTCAACAATACGACAGTTATTAGATGGAAAATAAGTGACATATGCCATTGGTGATTTCCCTCCTTTTCTCAGGCTTTCGCAGAACCTGACTTTCACTGTTGGTGAACTTTATATATATAATTATAACTCTAAAAGTGGAAAAAGTACATAATTTTGTTCACTTTCAGTAAACTATTTGAGTAAAAAATAACAGGGCGATTATGCCCTGAATTTAATGCCCAACTGCTGTCTTATAACGACTTTCTTCAGAACACATTTCAGGTAAATTAGCTTTTACCAAGACCTCCGCAAAAGGAGGAGGAACAGAATTGCCAACTCTCGCTACTTGCTCTTTTTTCGGATAAGACTTACCTGTGAAGTCCTTATCAATAATGTAATTTGACGGAAACCCTTGAGCTGCAAACAGTTCATGAGGTTGCAACATCCTCATACCAATATCAGTAATTTTATAATCATGCCCCTTTATAGTGACAAGACCAAACCTATCCTTTGTCGTGACCGTGTGCAGTGGATCATGAAGGCTTTGCCCTATATCCGAACCATAATATTTCGTAAGAAAGGCAGATACTAAAGCGAATCGATTCCCTCCAGCAGTAATCGTATGAAGTGGCTCTCTGAGCGATAATCCTCTTACTTCATTTTCTGTTGTCTCTGTGTAATAACTTGAAAGGAAAGAAGTTACCATTGAGGAAGCTGGAGCAACATAAGGCTCTTGCTCTATGATAAATTTGTTTACCCCTTTGAATATCCTCCGCATAGTGTTGTCTGATAAAGGCTTTTTTCGGTTAAAAATTGATGGTGTACCAATATCCCAATCAATAATTTCTGAGGAAGTGTGCCAAGGCTTTAATTTTCCTGCCTGAACTTCTAAACTTTTTGGATCTCCATGAGTCGGCTTAGGCCAGACAATCGGTTTACCGTCACATCTTGCAATCATGAAGAATCGTTTTCTTATAGTAGGAGCTCCATAATCGCAAGCTCTTAACTCTTTAAATTCCACTTCATAACCAAGGGCTTCTAATGCTTTTACAAATGATTTAAAGGTCCTTCCCTTTTTAGATTCATCAGGGAAACCATCTTCGGTTAATGGTCCCCATGTTTTGAATTCCTCTACATTCTCTAACATTATGACTCTAGGTTTAACAGCAATTGCCCACCTAACCGCAATCCAAGCTAATCCTCGAACTTTCTTTTCAACTGGCTTTCCGCCCTTCGCTTTACTGAAATGCTTGCAGTCGGGTGAAAACCAAGCAAGCCCGACTTTCCTCCCCTTAACCGCTGCTACTGGATCTACATCCCAAACAGATTCACAATAATGCTCCGTATCCGGATGGTTTGCTTTATGCATGGCAATAGCCGAGGGGTCATGATTGATAGCAATATCAACCGATAACCCTGTAGCCATTTCAATTCCTGTAGAAGCTCCACCGCCCCCTGCAAAATTGTCCACTACAATTTCTCTAAACAAATCCAATTGTTGCATGATAATACCTCCATATTAATATTTACCTTAATGTTAATCTTAACTTCCTGCCCCCAAAGGCCAGAGAGGATTATTCCTCTCCAGCCGTTCTTTGCAATTCCGCAATGTACATATTCTTTTCACCATTCCATGTTTTACCGACAAATTCCCAACCCTCAGCTATGTACTTCTTAACTGTAGGATTCTTTGCGCTCATAGCTTTTTCTACAAACATTTTTTCAACCTTAACATTAACCTTAATATCAACGTTCACTTCTTCAACCACTGGAGCGTCTATCGCTTCCTTTACTTCATCTTCTTTTTTCTCAGGCTCAGGATCTGCAACTTCCACTATGTCTTTTTTGAAAATGTGATGCTTAATTTGGGCAACCGTTCCGAATGACCTAATACCGTTTTCGTTTCCAAATAATGAAACGTGTACTTGTCGGATGCAATCCTTTCCAGCTGCGTTTTTCTCTTTTACAATTTTTAATACTTTACCGCTAACAAATTCAGGTTCAGAAGCCGGGGCTTTCTTATGCCAGTAGTAAACCGTTTCACCCTTTTTAAATTCATCGTACTTGAAACCGTTACTGTACCCTTCAACCGCTTTGCTATAAATTTCGAATGTGTTCATATTACAACTCCCCTTTTAATGTTTTTATTAACCTTAATATTAATGTTAAGGAAGGGGTTAACCCCCTCCTTATATCAATCTTCGTAAACTTGGATGATTTTTATTTCATATAAAGTTTCTTCAGTTGTTACTTCAATTCTTCTTCCAGTTTCTGTTTTGAAAACGTAAGTACCTTTTTCAATTTCTTTACCGCTTACAACTTCTTCATTCAATTCTTTTTCAAGAAGCATATCAATTTCTAAAATGGATCCAACAGTTTTACTAACCAAGTTTTTCATTTTTCATTCTCCCTTTCATTTTCTGAATATTTTGTATTTCTTATTAACTTAATCCTAACATTTTACACTTCTTTTGTACACTAAAAGTGAACATTTTAAATAAAAAAGTTTTCTAAAAATGCACAAACAATAAAAACCTGTGTTATAATATTTCTCGGGCTAAGATTTCTTCTCTAGGAGCAGGGCATAAAAAAACACTGGGTTAAAGAGTCCCAGTGTTTTTTTGCGTCTATTTGTTCATACTTGAAAGGAATCCGCCAAGCAGATCATCTTCTTCCTCCGCTTCTCCTTCATTTTCCGCTGATTGATATTCTCTAGAAAAATCCCATTTAAAATCGTTTAAGTCATCGTCTATTTCTTCTTTAACCTGGGACGAAATTTGAACCTCAATTTTTGGCTCAGATACTTCTATTGAAGTTAAACGAGTTGGCTCGGAAAATAGCTGATAAATCATGTTTCCAAGCAAGGCTTCCGTCTGTTCATGCTTTAACCAATCTCTTTGTTCCTTCGTCAATTTCTGGCTCATGGGAATACTGATTGTATCCTGCTCTCTTTTATTAATAATCCCTAGAAAAACCAGCTCCGCTACTTTACTTGAAAAGTCTCTTTTATCCGATTCCTTTAGCTTCATTAAATATTTCAGGATATGTTCAGGGGTGTCCGAAAGTAAACGGAATGTAATAACTTGCCCTCTTTTCATATTAACCGCTCCTTAACCTTAATATTAAGATTGATATTAAATAACCCTTAACCTTAATACTAAAATTTCTTTTTCCCTTCCCCCTTAGTACTTGCATTTTTCGTTGCCCCTCAGAATACGCTAAGAGCAAAGATTCGCTTTAGCAAGCGTGCTCATAGCGTTTTGCCCTCCCTAATAGCAGGGGAGGGCTTATTTTTTTATTTGGACTCAGAATATAAAGAAGCATAGTACTCATAGTAATTAACATGTAAGGAGGGGAGCCTATGGCTAGAGGAAATGCCAAAGTAAAAAGCGTACACTTTAACATCACAAAAGAAGCTGACCAAATTATGCTCAAGCATATAGGAAGAAAAAATTTCAGCAAGTACATTAAAAAGTTAATCCTTGAAGATGTTCAACGAAAAAAAGAGCTGTCTAATCAACAGCCCATAAAACAAAGTGGAGGGATTAATTTTAAATTGGATTAACCATGAATTACTGGAATGATTCCCATATTAGTTAGAACTTTTACAACAATGCCAGCTGCTCCTGTTACGACCAAACCCCATCCTATAATCGTTGTCATGACAAAAAACCCTCTTTTCTTTTAGTCTTTAGGCTTAGATTACCCAAAACCAAGGAGGTTATACATCATGTTTTTATCACCTAAAGTTGAAACTGTTGGAGGAATTAAGGATTTTTTAGAAGTAAGCCCGACAAAGAAAAAGTTCATAAAAAACACGCTAGGAAATGCTTTTCTAGTCGGGTTATCAGTCGGTTTATTAAACCAAGTACCACCAACAACTTCAGTAGCAGTACCAGCTATGGCTATGCCTATGCCAGTTCTGGGATTAAGTATAACCGACAAGATAATTCATGCCTTCGACCCAATTGTTCAAATACTTCAAGGCTTGAGTTTTCCAGTGTGTTTCATCTTTTTAAGCGCAGGCTTTCTCGTGATGATGACAGGAAATCGTCAAAAGGGATTGAGCATGATCAAGTGGGCAGCAATCGGATACATCGGAATGCAATTCGCCCCGGCAATAATGGCAATCCTCGTAGAAATCGGGAAAGCAATGGGGAAATGATTCACTTTAAAATAACTCCTGACAGTAGACTCGACAATAATAATATTGAACATTTAGCACAAACTTTATGCATATATACAAGTCCATTGGAAAGATGGAACGGAAAAGGATTTAATCCAGTATCCTTTATGAGCTTTGAAACGATATTAGAGCTTGGAAACACTCAATTTGTTTTAACTGTACCTAATGACATGGAAAGCATAGCAAAAAAATCTCTTGAAACCACATGGCCCAAATCCGCATTCGAAGAAATAGAGGATCCATTCACTCAAAGCCCTACCTTAACATCAACCTTAACCTTAAATAATCACTATATGTTCTCTTTAAAAGTCGATAAACGCAAAGTTGGAGCATTACCAAGCATTTTGGAAACAATAAAATCATTAGAAAAAGGCGAAAAAATTTACATTCAAACAATCGCCACTCCTGCCGAAAAAGATTGGTATGTCGGTGCTTCCGAAGCCTATGAGCGTTTCAAAAAAGGGGAAATGCCCCATAAATGGCACTTCAATAAAAAAGCAATTGCTAATACCACAATAAAAATAGCAGCTTACACAGCCCTTGGTATAGCAGATATAACGACTGAGCTTATAACTGGTAAGCCATTGGAGAAAATAGATATTAACGGCAATGAAAGAGCAACAATCCTGAAAGATGGAAAATTAAGTTCCGCAACCTTAAACAAAACAAAAGCCGATGCTTATTCAACAAATATCAGAATCGGAATTGTTGCTCCACCTAAACGAGCAACGGCTTTAATGCGTATAGTTACCATGTCTTTTAGAGAGTTAGACGGTGAAAATCATTTAACATCTAATATCACTAATGCATCTAAGAGCTGGGATAAAATGACCAAAAGAAAAATAGGTAGCTTTGTTAACAAAGACTATCTTAGTATTCCTGAAATCAGTCGATTATGTGTCCTCCCTTCTGGAGAACTCCAAGAAAAATACAAAATCCCTAACATAGATAATTTAGAAATTGAGGTTGATAAAACCCTTACCTCTGGAGGTCTTTACTTAGGCGATGTACAGGTAAAAAAGAAAACAATGAAAGTATATCAATCCATTACAAACCACGATATTTTGTGCCTTCCAAGGATAGTCATAGGAGGAATGGGAAGTGGCAAAACAAAAGGATATGCTTCAAACTTTGTTGTTGAAGCTGTCCGTAATGGCTTTGGAGCATTAGCGATTGACCCAGCAAAAGGCGAAATTTATGAAGAAGTTTCTCACGGATTACCAAGCGATAAAATTATTAAAATTCAACTAGGACAACAGCCATTCTCCTTGGATTGGGTTGAGGTTGAGCGAAGTCCAAAAGCTAAAAACCGTCTCGCTAATACCATCTTAGAATTTTTCAGTTCTTCTAATGAGGAAGCTGGAGCTCAAACTTCTCGGTATATAAGGGCTGCTGTTATGGCTATGCAGACCGGGAAACTTAGCGAAATCATTAGGATATTTGAAGATAAAGAATATAGAAACAAGGTCATTTCATTGATGAAAGAAGGCATCCATAAAATAACGCTAGAATCATTTTGCAAAGAAAGCGACAAGCGACAAGCTCAAATATTATCACCAATTTATAACAGGCTTGATATTATATTGGGGGATGAATATTTATCTGAGTGCATGGAATCAGATAATAGTATTAATTTAGTCGATTTAATGGAGCAAAAGAAAGCAATTATCATAAACGTTCCTAAAAGTGATTTAGGACCCGAAATAGTTGATCTAATCGTAAATCTACTTACCAGCAAAATAGACCTCGCAATGACATTAAGAAGCGAAGAAAAACAGCATCCTTTCTTTGTATTACTTGATGAACCACATCAATTTCTAAAAAGCGCAAAAATCTGGAAGTCTGCAACCGTTGAAAGCCGTAAATGGCGTTTAGGTTATGTTTGGCTCTTTCATTCCTGGGAGCAAATACCGAAAGACTTATCAGAAATCATTAAAGCAGCTGGACCTCATTTCACCATTTATAACAGCAGTAAAAAAACCTTTAAAGATTTAGCTGAAGAAATCGCCCCTTATACTATTGAGGATGGATTAAAACTAAAGCTTCACCATACAATCAATGTTCTAAGAGCTGGTAACCAAATTCAAAAACCGTTTATCTGTCAAATGGCTTTACCACCAAGTAAAGTTAAAATAAAAAAAGATGGTGCATAATCACACCATCTTTTTCTTATTAAAAACTATATTCAACTGTTTGTTTACCAGTTATATCTTGATAAGTATCTGCGTTCATTGTGTTTCCGAATACTAATTTCACTTTACCAATATCCGCATTTTTCAAAATAAAACCATCTTGATAATCTTTTTTTACTTTACCTAAAAACTTAGAATCAATTTCTGAATCATTAGGAATAAAGTTTTTCAATTGACCGTCAATTTGTTCACCTTTATCTGTAACCACATTCATCAGATGATACCAATCCACGTTTCCATCAGATGTATTTTCCGCAGAATATTGAACCTGAATGTATGAGAATCCATTTTTCAATACTTCTGCACTTTCACCAGCCATAGCAGCTAATTGATTTGCAAATTCTGCATTTACATCTGACATTTTAATGACTTTCACATCTTTAACTGTTACTACCAAAGGTGCAATGTTAACTGTTTGGTTCACTTGTTTAATTTTCATTAATTCCGCTGTACCGCCTGAATTAGAAGCTTTTTGTCCAACTTGTAATAATTCAACTCTTCCGCTTGCATCTTTCTTAGGTTGTTCCTGTTTCAACGGCTTCTGTTCCGCTGGCTTTGGTTTCTCCTCTGTTTTTGTTGAAGCTTGGTTTGAATTACTACTACTGCATCCTGCTAATAATCCGCCAACCAACAACCCAGCTACTAAAACCTTTGAATACTTTAACATCACACATTCCCCCGCTTTACTTTTTTCTATTTATGATTAATCCTTTATAATGGAATGACCATCAGAAGCTTTATAAAAATCTTTCTCAGATTTTTCTTTCCAAAAGTTTTCAGCTTCTAATTCCTCATCTATCATTTTCTTTAACTGTGTTTCATCAATATATTGAGGACCTTTAATTAGAACGTTTAAAGCCTCTCTATACGTATAGGTTACTTTAAAAGATGGGCAATCAGAAAGGTTTTTGTACTGTCCACTTTTCCATTCTGTTTTTAATTTCTCATATTCAATTTCAAACCATGTTCTCAAACTATTAATTGCATGATCGTCTACTGCCATTTTTAAATTCCTCCTTTTTGTTATTTTCTTCTTCTTTATCTATTATCTTTTGAATATTGTCCTGAACACTTATTAAAACTTTAAGTTTTATGCTAACTTCCAAATACTCTTTATTTAACAAATCATTTGTATATTTCTCTTTATAAGGAACAATTTCTAAAATTTTATTTAAAAAACCTTTAATAGCTATCAAACGATCAATTTGCTTATCAAGTACCCTCATTACACTTTCTAATTCCAATTCATCAAAGTTTGTGAACATGGGCCATCTCCCTTTCTTCTTCCTTCAAAGCTCTGTATAAAGCAGATCTAGAAACTGAAGTAATTTCCGTAATCTGTTTAACAGTATAATTCTGAGAATGATAAAGCTCCAAAGCATGTTTTAATCCAGCGTGTTTAGAAGTGAATTTCTTGGGTCTACCCAAGTACTTCCCCTTCTCTTTTGCAACCGCAATTCCATTCCGCTGTTTTTCTTTAATCAAACTTCTTTCCATTTCAGCAACAGCACTCATAATCGTCAAGAAAAGTTTACCCCAAATTTCGTCTCTTGTGTCAATATTTGGAGACAAAATTACAAAATGAATATTTCTTGAATTTAATTCCTCAACTAATTTTAAAAGTTGCATAGTACTTCTTCCTAATCTGTCCATCCTCGCAACAACTAAAGTGTCTCCATCTTTCAAATTTCCAAGAAGTTCATCCAGCTGAGGTTTTTGTTTTGCGACTCCTGTAATTTTTTCGGAGATGATTTTTTCTACACCATATCTTTTTAATTGTTCAATTTGAGCATCCAAATTTTGGTCTTTCGAAGATACCCTTGCATAACCATAAATCATTTTGCTTCCCCCGTGTTCATTTTAATCCAATATACTATAAAACAGCAATATTTTAAAGAACATTTTGAAACATTTATTTGGGACACTCCAAACTCAATAAAATCAAGCAAAGATTTTTTGTTTCAAAACGTGTACCCTCTTGGAACAAATGGATGTTGCTAGCGAGGTCATACGCAAAATTAAAATTCTTTTCGTGTATGGTTATAGGTGTAAATGCGTCTACGCATCATCTTTTTTCTTTCATTTACTTCTTTTTACTGTTTCACGAAACAAAAAAACACCCCGAAGGATGTTTCGGTGTTAACCGCCCGGTTTGATTCCCATGTTTTTCAACTCAATATGGTAAATCTTGTTTTAGTAGTTTTTCTTTCATTTTCAACGCATCTTTAATATTTTTTTCAATATCTCCCTTAACTTTTGTGAAATTCTGTATTGTATAACCACTAGCTATACCATCTCTATTTACCCTTTCATATTCAGCAATCTTCATTTCAATATCTCTAACAGCCTTATTTACAGCAATTTCATAGTCAACACAAATAACAATTAAATCAAGTTTAAATTGTCCAGAATTAAATCGGTCAGAAGTATTAACCTTTAAAAACTCTTCCCAAGCACCTCGTTTTATATGACTAATACCTATTTTAACGGTATTGAAAGATAGTGGAGAAAATGATTTCGGACTTACAAGTTCTAGAAACTTATAAGCTTGTTCAAACGTTTCTGAATTATAATAAACTTCTCTCATAAACGCTTTGAACTTTACTTCAGCTTCATCTGCTGCTTTATTCTTTTCTAATTCAAAAGCACTTTTTAAACCAAGTCTAGCTCCAAAGTAAACACCTGAACCAGTAACGATAACACCTAACGAACTCCATAAAGGGCTTGAGAAAAACCTATAAAGTGGATTGAATTCATTAATTATTGCGATTAAAACAATAGCAAAAATAATTACTTCTATAACCAATGTTGTTATTAATATTTTTTTCATTTTTTATAACCTAACTTATATATTTTTATAATACATTCGAGCTTTCTTCCTTATTTTCCTTCTGTTCTTCATGTAAAGTGTAAAATTGTCCACGCTTAACTATTTTCCCACCACTATTTTCAACTAGGTCTTTAAATTTAGAATGGGGATTAGCGTACTTTTTGCCTGTTTTATCTTCAAACTTCTTAGCTAATTCAGTAGCTGTTAAGTGACCGTTATTATCTTTTAATATAGCCGTGACTATTTTTACTCCATCATCTGTCGAAATAGTTTTTGACTTTTGAGGTTTTGAAGCTGGTTTAGGTTTTGGCTTGCTATGTAACAACTGCATTTTAGCAGCTTGCTGAATATTTTCTCTCATTATGTCCTTTTCAGGTTCAACATTTATTTGTTCCCTCGCCACTGGATCATTAGCTATTTTTTCCGCAGCTCTTTCGATTACATCTTTTGCTGGTACTTGTGGGATAAGTTGACCTAATTCTCTTGTGATTCTTGAAAACTCATGTAATAAGCCTTCCGAGTCTACCGCTTCCCTCTCCAAATTGTCTAATCGTTGCAATCTGTCCAAAATACTCATTTGCCTATTTTCAATTGCAGCTATGTCATTTCTGTATTCACTACGCTTTTGCTTTTTTTCTTCTTCTAAGTTAGAGAACATAACTTCTAATGCTTTTCTCTCTGTAAATAATAACAACTTATTCCTCTCCCTTTTATGAATTTCTATATGTATTTGTATCCTATCTGTCCGTAATTACAATCACATATTGTTCACTTTTAGTCAACAATAAAAAATATGAAAGAAAAATCAAAAAAAATAAGCCCCTCTCAATCGAGAGGAGCTTTTTCCAATTCTTTCACCAGCTGTGTAATATCTTCACCTTCGCAAATAACCTTTTGTAGCTCTAAATTAACCCAAGATTCTCTTTTAATTTCTTTCCACCATTCAAAGGCCACTTGTTCAGGTTTCTTTTTACCCAATCGGACTTCCCCTCGTGTCAACAATTTAACTTTAGGATCCGTGCTGATGTAATGAATCTGGATTATTACAGTCAATTAAATCATCCTTATACTTGTTGTCCATATATTTTACCTTTAGGATACTTTTGCTGAAGCAAAATTACCATTTCTTTCGCTTGAGCATATGTGATGTTTTCCGCAATTACTCTGAAGGGGGTATTATCAGGATTACAAGAAACAACTTTCTTTTTTAAACCATATTGAGCAGCTAAACCACTTACAATAGCCAAGGCCACTTTCTTACGGTAATCTTCGCTTTTTAGAAGGTCCGCTTCTTCATGATTTGACATGAATCCGCACTCACAAAGGATAGCAGTCATTCTGGTTTCTCGCAATACATGAAGGTCCCCTTCTTTAACTCCCCTATTGGTTAATCCTGTAGCAGACACTAGGGATGATTGGACCTTATTAGCTAAAGCAACCGCTTCAGCGTATTTAAACTTGTAAACAAAGGTCTCAATTCCATGTGCACTACTCCAACAATCACCAGCTGCATTAGCATGAACGGATACGTGAACATTAGAACCCCAATTATTTACACGATTTGTACGGTCTTGTAAAGGCACATCAATTTTTCCTGTTGGATCATCAACACGAAGTGTAGCCACATTCTCATAGTTTGCTAATTCATTAACTATATAACCAACAACGGCACTATTAAACTGCCATTCATGCAAACTATTGTCTGGAGTACGCTTTCCAGCCGTATTAATACCATGTCCTGCATCTAAAGAAATTTTAAACATTATTTACTATCTCCTTTACCTTTTAGAATTTCTACAGCACTTTTGATTTGTTCCGGAACAGGAAGATTTACTCTACCAGCATTTTCAATAATGGAAAGTAATTCATTTGCTAAGTAAAAAAACACAATTGCGTCACCTAATATGTGACCTTGACCAATTGCTTTATCCACTAAATGACCAACTGCTACTAAGCAAAAAATCATGAGCTTTTTCGCAATTCCTCTAAATCCTATTTTGCTACTTAACTTGCCTTCAACCCCACTTGCAAGCATTCCTGAAAGGTAATCAATAACTACAAAGGCAAGTAAAATTTGCAACAAAACACTCCACCCCCCAAATGCCCAACCTACGAAAACACCAATAAATGTTGATGAAATTTTATAAAAAGCTTCCCAGCTCATTTTTCTCCCCCTAAATAAAAAGAGAGTCATTAAATGACTCTCCGATTTTTTTCAAAATAAAAAAACGCTTATTATGCGTTTTGTGGTGTTGCTAATATTTGATCTGCTTCTTCCTGAGTAATGAACCCTTTAGTAACATAGCTGCGCACCTTAGCTTCATCTATCCTTCTGAATACCCACATATTCAAAATGAATCCGTACATGTTCTCACCCCCTTTCAAGTAATAAAAAAATGGATTTATTACGGTAATAAATCCATTACGCTTATTAAAGCATTCTCTAAATCTGTAAGTCTTTTTATATTTTCTTCTCTTTCCGTCAAAACAATTGGAACAGTTCCTTTTTTATCAATAAGTTTAGCGTCAGCTAAAAGTACTGGAGGGGTATCTTCATCATTCAAAAGAATATTCCTATCCTCTAATCCATCAATTTCCCCTTCATCAAACACTAATTTACCTGAAATAAACTGTGGATTTTTAATATTTTCATAAACAGTTACTAAAACACCATCTACATTATAAAAAGCTATTTTCATATACCCATACCTTTCATCAATGATAGTTAATATTAAGTGTAGGAGTTACCCCTAAACTCATATAATCTGTACCCCCTGTGGTTGTATAACATCCAATGGTTGTATCAATTCCACTAGCGATATTGTTTTGAAGAAGTGCTTTAATATCTACGGTAACAGTTTGACCTACCGCTATTGAAACCGTGGTTACATTGGTTGAGTTATTTATTGTTGTTGACCTTGTAGCACGAGTATTATTCCTAGCACTTACTAACCTCAATGTTCTGGCTGCACTTGCGCCACCTGAATTTCGGTAAATAGTCATAGTAGCTGAATCAATTGTTTTTCCTTTGATTGCCGATAAATCGAAGTACCAAATTCCAGTTCTATTTCCGTAACCGTAATCCCCTTGTTTAACTTCATCATTGGTCCAAAATCCTTGTGATGAATAGTTATCTCCAGTAGAAGCTGAAACAGTAAGTGATTTTTGAGATGGTGGTGAAGGGTTTACAGGTGTACCTTCCGCTTGGTCAATAGTCCACGGATCTGCAACCCAAGTACCTCCAGTACTCACTTGAGCTCCTACTTGTGAACCATTCCAACGCGCTATCGAACCACTCCATCGAGTTCCTGTACCTGTGATGATTGACCCTTCATCTGCTAGAAAAGAAACTGGAGCAACCCCATGATTATTAACCACATATCCATGACTCATTCGTGATGCATATAAACCACGGTCAGTGATATTGTAGACATGACATTCGCCCAAAGCGAATCTGGAATCTTCTATCCAAAATCCATGATTACAAGCACCACCGCCATAACACTTAACACTATAAAACTGTACGTGAGAGCAGTGGTATGCCTGAACCATTCTTCCTGTGGTATTAGAAGAAGCATCATAAATAACATCGAATAGTTGCAATAGGAATTTTCCAGCAAAGCAGTTTGTATAGGCGATATATCCATACATCTTATAACGAGGTGCTCCAGAGGTTTGATCACCTGATATTAATAAGTCTCCGTTATGGAAGCCATTTACATATAGACCGCCAGTTACGTTACCCTTAATATTGATAACAATTGATGCCCCACCTAGATTTTTTGGTAAATTATTAATGTATTCTTGTACATTTTTCTTTGCCAAAGCGTAAGATGAACCGTTATTTGCGTCATTACCAGCTGAAGTATCAAAATATACATTGGTTGTTCCGCCTTTGTATACATTAACAACATTACCGTTTATGTTATCGGCACTCAGATTTGGGAAGTAAGCACCACTTATGTCTATCCTACCGACTATCTCAAGCACAGAATCATTATCGATGTCTGCCCAAACTGAAAGATCTCCGTTATTTCCAATTTGACCTAACTTTAGGATGACACCCTGTAATTCACCAGCTGTTATGATTCCTAAATCAGCTTTAATAGCTGATAAAGTATTTACGAATATTTTATCCGAGGTAACGGAATTAGCTTTAAGTAATTCAGTTCCAACCATTTGCATTACTATGATGTTATCAATATAGAATTTATTGGTTGCTTCGGCGTTATTCGAGAAAGAAACCCACAATAATAAATAGTAAACTCCTGCTGGTACTGTATAAGTTCCAGACTTTCTTGAATAGTTACTTGATTTGGTTCCTGACCAGTTAATAGCTTCTTTCCATGAACTCATAGCTGCCTTTTTAGCATCATACTCTCTAAACCCTATTCGTCCATAACCAGAACCAGCAGTATTTAAGTATTTACCATCGGCTTCTAGATAGAAAGTTTGCCCTGGTACTACAGCAAATAGATTTAACGCATAAGCGTCCGAATTAGAACCGTTTCTAGCATCGATTTCTAAAGCTCGATTAGAACCGTTACTCTCTAAACCTATCCAAGTGGATGTATCTTTAACTCTTAAATTAGTACCGCTTTGCCAATATGCAGGAGTTGCCCCAGCTGCATCCCCTTCAAAATCAGGATTTTCGCAAAGATTATATTGACCGGGAGCACCTTTTGGACCCATTACACCTTGGGGACCCTGTGGCCCTGTTGGTCCTGTGTTACCCTGTGGCCCTTGGGGACCTGTGGCACCAGTTGGACCTTGGGGACCTGTAGCTCCTGTTGTCCCTTGTGGTCCTGTTGGCCCCGTTGCACCTGTTGCACCATCACTCACAATAGGAACGGTTTGTTCATCTAATAAAGTAGAAGTTCCGCCAGCAAGATAAAAACGAACACGTACTGCTTTTATTCCAGCTGAAGGTGTATACGTTTTAGAAATTTCATTTGCTGAAGATGTATATTTATCAGTGAATGCTGCTCCATCGGTTGTTTCAGCAATTATAAATCTGCCAGCATAGTCAGCTGGTGTACCAGTACCTGTTTGTGATTTACCAGTTGCAGTAATTGATGCTGGTGTGTAAACAGCTGAAATTGATTTTGCAATTGCTGGCACACTCATTACTAACCAGTAAGCAGTTGCATTTTGACCTGCTGATCCTGTGGCACCTGTTGAACCAGTGGCTCCAGTGGAACCCTGCTTTGCCTTACTTAAACTAAATCTTTTTGTAATCGATGGTAAGCCTGATTTACTAGCTGTAAGATCAACATAACCGGTGTCTACTGACATTGCTGTTACTGTATAGGTTTTACCTGACAAAGAACCCGTAACACCTGTTCCTGCAGTAGCCGATACCGTCCAGTTTGTAGAATCATCAATAGAACCTACAAATACAGACATAGTAGTAACAGCACCACTAAAGTTACCGTTATCTCCTGCACTATCAGTCGGGATTGCTTGAGAATCGTTACTCAATACGGCTGTTACAGTTTGTCCGTCTGATAATGCTGGTGTCCATTCAGTAGGAACATTTCCGGTTTCTAATTTAAGAGAATGGAAAGTAATAGTGCCATTTAAAGTAGTTGTGTAGAAAGTGAATTGGGAATACTGACTACTGTTTGCCGTATAACTTAGCGTGTATTTAGTGTAAGTGTCAGTCAATGTAATTGATTTCTGACCGCCTCTTTCATCCCCTACTGTCCACACTCCAGTTCCCTTTACCCAAATTGACCAAGTGTAAATTTGACCTGTGACTGAAGCCGCGCCACGCGTCCAATATCTACCACCACTTGTAGTTGTCGCATCAGTTCTTGCTATCGTTAATGATTTTCCTGTTGGTGATTCCGTATCATCATTGATCGTTACAGTGGTAATGACCCCTGTACCTACATTTCCTCCCAAATTATGAGAGTTTCCGTAAAAACCTGTCTTTAATAATTGGTTAACTCCGCCTACCACAACATTGTCATACAAAGGAGACCAACTATAATCAGAAGCCACATTAGATTCCGTTGCAGTTGTTTTGTTGTAAGCAAGCCCTAAATAACGCTTACCATCAGGCGTGTCACTCATATTTTTTCCTGAAGCATCATCTGCATATTTTACCCATGTCCAATAAGTTTGACCATTCGCCCCTGTTGGTCCCTGAATCCCTTGGTCACCTTTGATTAACGACCAGCTATAATCTGACGCAACCGTACTCTCAGTAGCTGAAGTCTTATTGTAAGCAATACCGATATAGGCTTTTCCTGTTGGCGTGTCACTCATATTTTTTCCTGAAGCATCATCTGCATATTTCACCCAAGTATAAAGGGATTGACCGTCATTCAAATTAGTAAGTGACAATTGACCACTTGCTAAAACAGCCATCGTTCCTCACCTCCTTGCTTCAAGGTGTAAGTGTAATTAGTCTACTTTGAAACTTCACAGACTACATTTCCTCGAACATTGACGTCCGCTGAATCTACTGTAATAGTTTTACCTGTTTTACTTCCAGTTGTATTCCAAGTTGTATTTTTGACATTTGCACTGTCGTATAAAGACCAAGTGTATGTGTAGCCTTGATTCCCAGCAGAATCAATCTCCACTCCTGCTCTGTATAATTTTGCTGTCAACGTTACGGTGCCGACACCATTTTTAAATACATTAGTCCCGGTTACAACCACCTGAATAGGGTCCGAAACATCGACTACTGTACATACATCTGAATATTTAAGTGAGTTATAAGTTGCTACACATTTAAACGATGCCACGCTTAAAATAGCTGAAGCTGGGATTGTCAGTGTGTCTGTTGTATAACCTGTTGTTCCAGCATTGTATGTGGCATTAAGTAATCTCCAACCGTTTCCTCCGTCAGTATCTCCACCGCTTGAAGTCGTTGCAGTCGGATCTTGGATATACCACTTAAAGGCTGTTGGAGTAACTTTAGTTGAGCCACTATACACATCGATTTTCGCTGTTAAACTTCCAGCTGAATTTCTCACAACATTACCGTCAGGTGTCCACACTACTGCGTTAATTGCATTTTGCCCTGTTGGTCCTGTTGAACCTGTCGCACCATCGGCAACAATTGGAATCACTTGTTCATCTAATAGAGTAGTCGTTCCTCCTGCTAAATACATTCTTACCCTTAGCGCTTTAATTCCTGCACTTGGCGTGTATGCTTTTGTTGCTTCATCAGCTGCACTTGTATATTTGTCAGTATAAGTCGTTCCATCTGTTGTTTCTGCTATGATAAATCTCCCTGCATAGTTTCCTGGTGATCCAGCACCTACTTGGGATTTTGATGTGAGATTAATACTTGCTGGAGTATACACATTAGAAATATTTTTCTGAATAGCCGAAACATCAGTGACCAACCAGTAAGCCGTTGCACTTGCACCAGTCGAACCTGTATTACCTGTGATACCTTGTTTATTTTTATTTAATGTAAACCTTTTGACAACATTGGCATATCCGCTTTTCGATGCTGTAAACTCAACATAACCAGAATCAGCACTCATTGCTGTGACAGTAGCCGTTTTACTTGTTGTTGCTTCGGTCACAGTTACGTTACTTCTTACTTGGGATATTGTCCAAGATGCTGTCGTATCCGTTGCACCTTCGTAGATTGCTAATGTTGTACTTGCCCCTGCAAAGTTACCGTTATTTCCTGCTGAATCTGTTGGTATTGCTTGAGTTTCATTGCTTAAAACCCCAATAATCGCACTGGCACCTGTAGGACCTGTTTGCCCTGATGAAACTTTTACAAATTCAATGTCAGCTTTTGCAGTAACATCAAAATTTGTGTCTGGATCTGTGTAAACTACCTCACACACGAAAATTTTTGAGTTAACAGATGCGAGAACGTTTGTGTTAATGGTTAACGTTTTTACGCCTGTTGAAGCTAAAGTGTAATCGGCTGTACTCGCTGTTAGCTCTGTACCATCAACATACCATTTAATTGATTTTGCACTTGAAATAATATCTGTAGCCGTTCCTGCAATAAATAACTGTGGAGTCAATACAGGCTTACTTGTCGGCCAGTTTGGAGTATATGAGGTATTGTTTGGATTATAAATTTGTGTTTTTGGTTGATTTGAACTTACATAAAGTTGAAGCTGCTTACTATCATTAATATCGACAACGGTTATTTGTCCTGAAGCTATTACTGCCATAAATGACCCCCACCTATGAAATTTAATTTGTTAAACTTACGTCAACATCACATACAAATGTCGCTTTTGCTACCACATCAACGTTTGTTACAACTATTTGTTTTCCAGAACCAACATGTCCAGAGCTCCATGCAATATCTAAATTTCCATCTTTATCGTATTTCTTCCACGTAAACGCTGCATTTGAAAGTGTACTTGTAATTTCGTCTTTCCCTCTGAAAACCTTTGCGCTTAAAACCGAATTTATTAAATTATTTTTAAAAATGAGCCCATTAGAGCTCGAAACTTCAACTTTGTAAACGACATTCTTTTCTACTTCTCTGACCTTTTCATTCATGGATTTTTTAAGAAGAGCAATCTGATTTTCTAAATCCGATTTATTGTATTCAATAAAGCTCCCGATTTTAAAAGACAGGACTTTTTTTTTAATGATGTCAATTTGAACTTCCAAAATGCGACCCTCTAAATAAAGAGGAGGTACATATCCGTCATCTTTAATCCTAACCGTTTGCCCTATTCGAATTTTTTCGTGAGTAAGCCCGAATACATTTTCAAGAGAAATACCCTCACATTCATAAGAAACAACCGCATCTATGCGTTTTTCTAATTCATTTTCTGTATAAGTCCGTAATGAATCTAGAGTCATTTCTGTATCAGACGATTGAGGTTCATATGTTTCTATTAAATGTTGTCCATTTCTCCCCCATCGTTGCAGAGCATCCTTATCTTCAACCAACACAGTTAATCGAGTACCATCATTTTTTTCTGGAGCTAAACCCAAAAGAGCTGTAACGATCTGACTGCTATCCTCTTTTCTGTTGATTCCTACTATGTCTTTACCGAAATTGAATTCTTTACCTTCAAAGCCAGCTATTTGTTTTACCATATCAACAAAACGGCCTGTGATTTTATTCCCCTCTATCTCTACTCTATAACGGATTTCTAAGTCAAAAGTGGACGCAATTTTCCTTAAAAGAGCAAGAGGATTTGTATATTCTTCAATCTGAATCGTTCTAATAAACGTATACTCAATAACGCCCGGTTGCCATTCAGTACCTAACAAAGCAAATTCTGTAGCAGAAGCCGAAGTCGCGCTTTGCAATGTTTGTGGCTCAATCGTTTTCGCCTTTGCTAAATCTATAAAACTGGCATTAGATTGAACAATTTTTTCACTGTGGTTATGCTTTTCTGCATAAGTAATGATAAATTCACGAAAAAAACCGTCCTCATCTTGAATGACGAGACGGTTTCGCTTTTCTAATAAACTTGCTTTATTAACCTTTGCATTTGCCGTGAAATCAAAAGTGTTCTGATTATCTAAGGTATCTGTTCTTTTGGCTTCCAAATATTCAGCTTTATCACTGTTTAAAGTACCTAGAATTTGATCTGTTTGCTTATCTAATATATGGATTAGAGCCATCGTTCACGCCACCTAACTTCTACATTAGAAATTGAGTCCGCTGGTTCAGTGGTAATTGATACATCGCCCGGCAACAAAGGAAAGTATTCACCAATGAACGCTTTATCTTTTGTAATGTCCTCGCCATTACGCCTAATAACATCGTCTTGATGATTAAACTCAATAATATCCCCTGCACGAGCAAGAATCGGCACTTGATTTGCTGAAGGATTATTTAATCTATAAACATTAATATCCGCGATTTTTTGCTCTAAAACTGGAAAACTAGCACGTTGTATAACCATTGCTTGAACTTGGGTAACAGCTGCAGAAGCAATTCCAGCAGTATCCGTCCATGTGTTAGTAATCGGAGATTGAAACTTTCCATTCACTAATTTAAAGACTTGAGCTGTCCAGACATTGCCTTGTCGGTACATCCTAAACACTCCCTCAAAAGCGTTCTGGAAGTTGGCTTGCCCACCTTCATTGATAACATCATATCCACTATTGGCTGTTCCAGCTCGTAGCCTTGAATAGAGGGTACTCAGACCGCCAAAATGCTTTGTCATTGCGAGTTTTGCAACAATTCTATTACTTGCATCTAATAAAGAAACTTCAATACCGCCAGCTTGATTATTACCTTTAACTGTCTGTGAAAATCCAACATCAAAACGAAAATCTTGAACGGCTGAACCTAAGCTAGTTTTCATTGCTGGCCCATGCCATATTGGAGATGTACCATAATTATCTGTATAAAACACGGATCCATCAGTTTTTAATGTCCCTGTAATATCCGAGCTTTCCACACTTGTTGCTGAAGATACTGTCCAACCTGTTAAGGAATTACACGCCCCAATATAAATAGGAGTTTGAGGGTCAAAAGGCGTTTCTTCCTGCTTAACAGGATTTCCGATAAGGTTTATTTTATCTCCATCCGAAACCGCTATATAAGTAGAATCTTTGCTTACTGTACATGTAATAATCGGTTCCGCTTCCACCGATCCACCTACTTTAAATGTAGAAATGTTAGCAAAATTCACCTTTTTTTCAGCACTACTATATTTATAAGGGTCAGGACAAATAAAATTGATGACTCCCCTCCCTCGATTAACGATTTCATCAAGGTCAAGACTGCCATCAATTACCGCATAATAAATTCTGTCAGGTTCATCATCAAAAATTAATTCTTTAGGTTGCTCAGTAATAAGCCATTGTGCCAGATCTTCTTTTATCTTTTGAAGGTCCGCCATATCATTTGCAACGATACGAACAGGAACATCCTCATTTCTAATCTCGGTATCTGTGCTTTCAAGATAACCCCCTGCCTTACCGGGAACAGTGATGATATTACGTTTTACAGGAGCCCAAGGAGGTCGTTTTCTGCCCCTAAGTACTGTTAAATAATCCTTCTTAATACCATTGAAGGTCATTCCAGACAATTAAACTACCTCCCTTCGAAACTTCGTCTCTTATTGTCCTCTAGTTGCTGAAATTCAGTAACATGCTTATACGTGCTTCTTCCTACTTCCCTTCCATCCAATTCCGTAACATTATGGATGGTTATTTCAATTGGTCCGCCTGAATTTCCATTCTTATTCAGTAAAGAAGAAACCGTATTGCCCAATTGACCTGCCATCGGAATATTTGCTACTGGAGAAAATGAAGGAACAGCATTTAAAGCAGCCTGAGCTACATTTCCAGCTTTTCTTTCAATTCCGCTTATAGAATTATCTAATCCTATTGTCATCCCTTTTCCGAACTGCTCCATTAACCAAATTGCAACCCTTGAAGGTGAATGAATTCCCAATGAATCCTTAATTGCACCTTTTACTGCATTTGAAATTTCCTGAGCCTTTTTCTGAATTGTTCCTAGCATACTGCCTAACCCATTTACTAAGCCTTGAACAATGTTTTTACCGATTGAATACAAATCAATACTGCTTACTGTTGAAACAACTTTATTTTTCATTTCTACGAATTTACCAGGTATACTTCCTATAAAACTGGCAACACTAGAAACAAGACCTGAAACCGCACTAACAGCAGCATTTTTAGCACTAATAAAACCATTTGATACCGCTGAACCAATACTGCTCACTGTGCTTGTCGTACTCGAATACAGATTCTTAAAGAAATTAGTCACGGATGAAACTAACCCTGTAACGGCAGAAACCGCACCATTTTTCAGGGCATTAAATCCATTAACCGTACCAGATTTAATAGATTCTACTGTACTAAGAATCCATGATTTACAGGAATTGTACGCATTTACTACCATACCAACAAAAGCATTTACGATTCCCATAACAACCGTACTTATTAAAGTCCAGACATTAACAAATTGCCTTTGAAAAGCCGTGACGATTGCTAAACAGGCCAGTTTAAAACCCTCAAAATCTCCGGTTATGATCGAAAGAAAAACCTCAACGATTCCAAGAACTAATAGTTTAAGATTTTGCCATGAATTAACATAGAACGTGATAAAAGGCTGAAGTACCGCCATTATTTGAGAACCTAATTGAGTAAAAAATCCAACACACATTGTAACGAAAGATGAAACTATGGCCGAAACCCAAGTAGTAAAAGAAGTCCATAACGAAACGGCTCCACTTATAAAGCCCGATGTTGACGCTGAAATGCTGGCCCAAAGATTTTGGAACCAAGAAATCACGCTTTGAACCCAAGCTGGTAAGGTTGTAGTAAAGAAACTAAGGAAGGCTGACCACCCTGTTTGAATACCTTGCCACAATGAATTTACCGCATTTCTGAACGTTTCAGATTTTTGGTAGGCAACATATAGGGCAACACCTAAACCAACTAATATAGCCACAATCCATACAATCGGGTTAGCTAGGAAAGAAGCATTTAACAAAAGCATAGCTCCTTTTACAGCATTAATTGCAGTCTTAATCTGACCGAATACTCCTACAATAAACATGAGCGTTTTAAAAGTAGCAAATCCAGCCGCTAAACCTGCGACAATTGGAATAAATCCTTCCCACGAAGTTAACTGAGCTGCTACGGAAGTAATCCAATTTACGACAATTGGAAGGACTGCTGTTAATTTATCGAAAGCAAATAAAAACGCTATTCCCACCGCTTGAGCTATCGGAGCTAAATTAATAAATACTTGCTTTAAATTATCGATTGAAGGCTTCATTTGGGTGAAAGTTTCCATGACCCTATGACCCATAGAAGCAACCAATAGGAAAACATTCTCGATTTTTAAAGCAAAATCCGCGCTAAAAGACCCCTGAAGTGTTTCCTGAACACCTTTCCAATTTCCTACTACGGCTTGTTGAGCAGCTGACATGATAGGAAGTAAATCCGAAAGCCCCTGCTTTAACTTATCAAATAAAGGTCGTGACATTATTTGCGCTATTTGACCCATTGAGTCTTGAGCATTTGAAAGCATACCTTTGAATGTTTTCGACTGTAAATCCATCCCACCATGATAACGCTCACGCATAATAGCAAATAAAGCTTCATTCAAGCCTTTCATATCAGTGATTTGACCTGAAGCATTAACAATTTCTTTCTTACCTAATTCAGCCGATTTATTTATAAGCATTTGCTTAGTAATCCCGAACTCTTTCAATCTCTCAAGTTCCCCGGTCTGAGCATCGGCAATTGCCTCGACTGCCTGATCTAATGGCTTACCCATTACAGAAGCCATATCTCCAATATCACCAAGCGTATCCTTTGCTTTAATTCCGTATGTTTCTAATTTCGTGGTGGCTTCGACCAGCTCAGGAATTTCAAAAGGAGTAGCAGCTGCAAACTGCTTAACCCATGCTAAAGTTTCATCTGCCTTACTCCACGAATGAAGAACAGTAGCTAAAGTATTTCGATATGACTCCATTGAAGCATTAGCCCCAATGGTTGATTCATAAACTCCTGCTATTGCGTTTTTTGCTGTTTCAAATATAGCGAATCCACCAGCTATCCCAGTGGCTATGCTCCCGATTTTCTTAAATGTACCTAAGAATCCTGATATGGTCCTTTGAGCCCTCGAATCATCGGCCGTAATTTCTATATTTGCTGAACCTACATCTGACATAATCCCACCTCCTTTTATTTAGAGGTAAATAAAGAAAAAAGCCCCCTTATTCAGAGGACTTTTCTTGAGTTGGCTTCCACCATTGAGTTTTAACAAATTTGGATTCCTTTTCTTCCTGTATCACTTGATTTGTAATGGCTTGCTCAAAAGATTCCTGAACAAATTCAGAAAAATTGGCACCCTTATTAAACACACTGTCTACTAACATAGCAAAAGACTTAAAGCCTTCAATTACCCTCGCTTGGCTGTTTTCCCATTTTTCTTTCATGGATTGCCAATATTTTCTGTCAACCCATTCTGGAGTATGTTCAAGTACATATTCTTCTTGATACCCAAAATGACTGCTGACCGTTTCCAATTTAAAAACCATACTTTTTATGAAAGATTCCCAGCTTCTAGGGCTTTCTCCTTCATTTCCTGAAGGGCTTTCACTGACTCCTGCTTCTCGTTGAACCATTTCGCTAAGTCCGGCAGTTCCCGATTGAACATCTTCTGGTAAATCTGACGGACTTGTGTAAAAGTTTTGGCAATGTTTGTTTTCTCCAGATACACTAAAACAACATCAAGCATTTCGTTTAGATCGAGGTTTAACGCCTGTTCATCCTCTAAATCAAGCAAAATAGAAAAGATGCGAATTAATTGTTCCTCTTTCAAACTATCGAAAATGATGGATATTTTCGTGAATTCGTCCAAATTAGGGTCATTCACAACATCTTTCATTTCGTTATAAAGCTTTGTGGCATCCATGCCAAGAAATTTTACAATCTTGAAGATCTTCATCATACTGATTTTCGGAACATTTAACCGCTCACCGTTTGTCAAAGTTACCTGACCAATATTTTTATCAAAATCAATTTGTTTCAATATATTCTCCACTTTGCAGGCTCCTTGTTATTAGATTAAATCACTTGTTCGATTTCATAATAAACATTTTCTTCTTGAGCTTGGGTACTATCAGGATAGGCAGTTAATTTTAGAGGGATTTGGCGTTTTTCTTTACCGTAAGTCAGTTCTTTATCATCGCCACTTACTTTCGCCTTTCTAATGACTGCCATATAGAGAGAACCGTCTTTCTTTTGGGAAATTAAAGCATATGTGTTTAGAGGAACATTATTAACGGTACCAAAACCTATCTTCTTATACCCTAAAGTTGTTACTGGAGCTACAGTAGCTGCAGTAGTGTAAGCATTTTTCAAAGGACTTGATAAATAAAGTGTATTCCCTTGTACTTTAGTGATTTGCTTTGTTTCTGTTTTAGCACCTTCAGTAATTTTTACAAATTTACCTACAGTTAATCCTGTTGCTGAAGTAACCGCTACAGACGAAGCATTTAAAGTTGCAGCAGCTGACAATGTTGTGGAAGTACCAACAACTGGAGCCGTTTCAACGATTGTTCCACCAATTAATGCTAATTTACGATTTTCCACCGTATTTTCAGCTAAGGTTGCTTCAAGTGAGTGAGTCCACGAAGTAATATCCGAATCAATAGCACCAACTACCTGATCGACTTCAAAATCATTGGAATCAAAACCTCTTGTAGTTTTAATTCCATCAGTTGTCGCTCCTAAATCAGTCCAACCAGCAGTAAGCGTATAAGGATCTGTTACGCTCATAACTTCATCAATCGTATTAGGATAAGTACCGTCATATGGTTTGAAAACTAAACGCCCCGGACCACCAATTATGTTATCTGCATTAACTTTGTAAATATCAGCCATTATTCTTTGACCTCCTTAACTTCCCAAGTTGTAATATCTAAAAGCTTTAAAGCTTCATCCTTAGTAATTTCATTACCAACCGTTAAAATCTGACCTTTGTAAACTTCAATAGGTTTTCCATCATCGTTAAAAAAACGAAGAATTTCAGCCTGATTTTGCTTATCTACAGGGCCTATAACTTGAATTTTTAAAACAATATCTTTCTTCATATGAGCCCCCTTATGCTTCTAAATGTTCCATCATCATATAACACCATGCTTCATGTTTCATTGAATCCTTGTCATAACCCGATATAGGATTTGATTCTCTTTGAATCCACGCACCTCTTAAAGCGATGGATGAAGCATTTCTTTCAAGAGTGTTCATAATATCAATCAACAGCAACATAGCATCAATATCTGAATCATCTCTTACAGTGATTTGAAGCCTGGTATAATTTAGACCCCCAGCATTTTTAACTAAAACTGACGGTGTTTCTGGATTATCAGGAAAGTGATTACCATAAATCCTTTCAGAAAACATTGCCTTTAACATTTCGATTACTGGAGGAATTGGATCTACATAATCAATCATAAAAACCTCTTATAAACCTAATGTATTTTTTATCTGTCGAGCTACTTGTGTTCTTATTCTTGGGGTTGCCCTGTCTAAACCTCTAGCCATAATGTTATATCTGCTTTCTAATGACTCAGCATATTCAACATTCGCCCCTGTTTTTAAAACAGTTCTATGCCCTTGTTCTTGAAGTTCATGGATAGGCTGTGCTGGGGAACCTGTGGCATATCCAATTGAGTTGATATATAGCCCTGTATCAATGTGATCTTCTTGCCGTGTGATTGCCTTAGCAGAATCAGCCCATATCATTCCAGCCGTTTCAACTGCTACTTTTCTTGCTTCAACTAATTTATGGGGTGCTGCTGTCTCGAAAAAGTGCTTCATTCTAGCATCAATCTTGATATTAAAATTAATATCGCCCATTACATCACTTCCTTTGTACAGTGACTTGATAATGATGAAGCTTAGAACGGCTATAAATCGGTAACACACTTAAAACAGAAAAAGAACCCTGCAAAACAGGGTATCCTCTCTTATCTGTTATATCTCTTATTTCAGTATCAAGGGTGATGCCGTTTTTACTTTCAAAATAAAGCTCATGAATATAAGTAAAATCATTACTTTTATCATCATAAACAACGCTTTGCCTTATTTTATCAAGCCTACAAGGGATATTTTTTTGTTCAATCTTACTAACAATATCCCGACCATAACTATCTTTGCCTATCACCTGTCCTACTGCGAGTAATGAACATCGGTGAACGAGTAAAGTACTAAATCTCATAAAATCAACACCTCGAAGGTCCGGAAACTCTAAATATATTTCCAGTATTGATGTTGTATTTATACGCTTTTAATATATCGTCCAATTCTTTTATGCCTGTTTCATATGAACCGGTTTGTGGCTTCCTTGTGTAAGTAAAAGTACCAATATGAACATTATCATCCTGAGAAATCAATTGTTCTTTTGTTTCCGATTGGTCCCAATACCACAAATATTCGACTAATAACCAAGTAGCAATCCCTAAATCCTTTTGTATTGCTTCCTCTGTTGAATCAGCAATAAACGGATTATTTGTTGCCCTTCTAATCCAAGAATCTGACCTATCAATATAGCCCTGTATCTGAGAATCAGAAAGAGCCTTCACCTCGTCAAAAGATGAAAGCCCCCTTATTTCCTCTGCTGTTTTAAACATATTAAACCTTCAGAATAAAGCCTGAGCGTATACGCTCAATAAGTTGTGAAGATGGATTTTCAGGCAATTCTTTCTCCTGCTCGCCTACGAGCGTAAAATTTCCTTCTGCATATTGTGTATTAGGATCTGCTAACTTATAAAGTTCCGTTTCCACAACAGGTTCAACATCAGCAGTTTCTTTAGCTTTTGCCATTTAAATTACCTCCTTATTTGACGTTTGCTTTCACATTATGCACGGGCTTGGTCGATTGTAAGAATCAAGCGAGCGTTTTTCTCGAAAGGAACAAACTCACTAATTTCAGTACCGTAAGAACCTTCAACCTGAGTCTTAACGGACCTTTCAGATTCAACACCAAAAGCCTTACCAGAATAACGAACAAGGGCAAATGAAGTATCAACAAGAATGATTCGGTTATCAGGCACTTGGCTAGAAATAAACGGCTGGTTGTTAATTACATCAGCAAATTTGCCGTTTTGCATTTCATTTTTGTACATGGCATAGCCATTGTCCTTTAAATTAGTTACTGTAAATGCAGTCTTTAAGTTCATAACAGCTAAAGTTGGATTAAAACCAAATGTCTGCTCTTGATACTTAGCTGCATAAAAAATATCGCCCAATGTTAAAGTATTTGCAGTTCCAACCCCAATTGTAGGAGCAGCGTCAAAACCATCTGCAAAATAACCATTTAACAGGCGACTAACAGCAACATTTTCATATTGTCGGCCTAACTGTTTTCCAAGTTTCATAAGCCATAATTGAACCATGTCAATATTGGCACGTTTAGCTTCATCGGTCCACTCAATTCCTCGACCACGCTTGAACATTTTGATGGATTGGTCTCCGAGTTTAATGGTACCTGTTGGAATTGGAGCACCTTGCCCAATATCCCTTAGTTCATAATCGTCCGGATCATCAGCATCAAGGTAATACCATTGCTGAGAAAGCTGGTCACTATTTACTGTGGAAGCTGTAAGAGCATTCCAATTAGATTGTTTCTCAAAGCCCATCCGTAAACCATCTTCAATGATTGCGTTGAAAAGTGGCTTAGTACCGTCATTATCAAGTAATGCACGAACATTAACCTTACCAATATCCTCAAAACCTAGTTCTCTAACAATATCTTTAATTGTTAGGCCATTTTCTGAAAGGTAACGCTTATATGCTGTAGAGGACGCACCATTTGCATCTTTGGAGCCGTATTTTTTAGCCATTACTTCACGAAGGCCAGAACCTACTTCAATTTCGACTTCCTGACCGCTTCTGTTTTTAATTTTTAAGATATTCAAAGCGTTCCCTCCTTAGTTAAATTAATGCTTCAACATATTTTCTTGTTGTATCTACAAAAAGCACCTTACTGTAGTTAGCAGTACCAGCCGCTTTTACACCGCCAAGTCCATCAGCAACAATAGAACCGCCAAGTGTTGGGGCTGTTCCTGAGTATTTGAAAACATGTACTCGAGCTTTACTACCAGCAACCCAACAACCTAATGGAGTAAGAGCATCCTCCACAGGATGTTTTGCAACAAGATCAAAAACTGCGTCTGCAGCTGCTTTTACCGCTTGGTTAGCACCAGCAGTTCCCCAAACTAAAGGCTGATTTACTGCAACAGGGGAAAGTTTAGTCGCAGCTGGAACAGTAACAGTTAGCGAAAGACCATAAGAATCAGGTGATTGACCTCCAACCCTTGTCATTATTCAACACTCCCATCGAAGAAATTTATTTTATCGTTATCAACCCGAACTACTTTTTGTGGTTCAGGGTCCTTTGGTGTTGGTTCTGGATCTTGTGGGTCAGTTTGTCGGCCACCAGTAAAACGCTGTTGAGCTGCTTTCTCATAGCTCTCAGCTTCTTCCTTAATAGCGTCAATATCTCCCCAAGTCATCAGCATAGTGCGATAAGACTCTGCATTGAATGTATCTCCTTGAGCTTTAATCCTTGAAGAAACAGCCAAATCAACACTGTCAGCAAGGTATCGTCTGCCTTGTTGAGCTTCTTTCTTCAATTGGCGTACTGCATTGACTGAAGTGAAGTCTTTTCCTAACTCATTTCTTAGGGCAACATCGTCAGGTTGACGGAACGGCTCACCTTCCTCAGTCAATAAATCATAAATCTTACCTTTTTCAATTTTGTTTTCACGAATTGCACTTTTCAATTCATCGATTATATTCAAGGTATTTCCCTCCTTCTTTGGCATAAAAAAAGAACGTTTGTTATCAAGTTCAAATCTGACCTGATACTCACGTTCGAGTCTTGCTATTGCTTTATTTTCAAGTTCTCCTTGCCCTACATATTGCCTTGCTTTATCAATGAAAGCACCGGGAGTCGCACCCTTATAAACAGTGGATACTTCTCTTAATCGCCCTTCCATCACCCAAGCAAATGAAATTCTTCCGTTTTCATCTTCAAGACCCGGGAAGTGAGGACACTCCCAATCCATTACATCACGGCCACAAGATGAACAGCGATACCACATAGTAGAACCGCCAAAACCAACGGACATATCTTTGATAATTCCTGCTTTAATCTGTCTGATCGTATCATTGGTATTTTCACCGTTTATTACAGTGTCCCTTAAAATGTACCAATGACCACGGACTGAATTATTTTCATTATCAGCACTGGAAGCGATTAGCTCACCATCATAAGACCGACCAAAAGGAGTTTTCGATATATCATGACCTGGTAAAAGTGAAGTGCCAGCCCTTAAATCTTCAGTATAATTTTTCAATGTCGTAATAGGGTCCATCTTTGTTAAGTATGAATCCATACGGTCGTTGGAACAAATACCGCTGAAAGTAAAAATATCATCCATTTTTACAGGCTCTAATGATTGTCTGTTAATGAGAGCTAATGTCTCTTCATTGATTGTTTCCGTTGAAACTCTAACAGGTAAATTAACGTTCTCGTTCAAATTCTCACCTCCTTTCAAGTTATCCTTTTAACTGATCTTCTTCGCCTTCTAAAATTCTTTCGTAATAGCACCTACAATTAATTACCATGTCACCAGAAGCTCCTAATGATGTGTCACCGGGAAACATTAACCTTTCCCCATTGATGACAAATGGTTCAGTAAGTGGAACCACCTGACCATTAGCATGTAAATGAGAGTCCCTTGTTCTTCCCTTTTGGAGTGCTGCCATCCACCGCTTACCAATGACAATTCCTGATTGTAAATCACCAAAATACTGAGCAGAACGACCAGCAGTTATGATTTCAGTTCTTGCTATGGTGTTTGCTCTGCCTTCAGAAAAAGCAAATGCTTCTTTTAAAGCATCTGAAGCCCTAGAAATCGAATACTGTCCTTCATAAACAACATCCCAAAGCGTCATCAGAACATCTTCATCAGAAACACCCTGTATTAATTCAGCAGTCCGCTTAGAACGATTGGAAAGCCATCGTAATAATTTCTCGTCTTGCATATTAAAATCAATATCCGAAATAATCTCTTGAAGTGCTTGAACTCCAACAACCGCAATAGCTTCTCTTATGGCATCCGCTATTGTTTCTTCAACCTTTGCCGTTTGGTATGAAGAATCATATAAAATATTTATCTCAATCCATTTTTCAAACTCTTTAGTCGGGTTTTTCTTGTCATCTCTATTAAAACTTCTCAGCCCTGCAACATCAGCAAGAATTCGGGAAGGAATTTCATCAGCTTCTTTCAATCGCTCTATATATGCTTTTCTTTGGTTTTTAAGGAATTTTTTGAAAGAATCATGAGCCGAACGCAAGACTTTTTCTAAATCAGAAGCCCAATTTTGGTTAATATCTATCGAAAAATCATATTCTCTCGTTTTTTTTTGACCGAAATTTATGATTCTAGCTTGGTTAGTTCCACCTTTATTCCCTTGGTCTGGGTTGTTAGGATCTGTACTCCCTTGGTCTGGATTAGCTTTCATTACAATTGTCGGCTGCTTCGGTTCACTTACCGCATCATGACCAACAATGTCATTTGAAGCTTCATCATTTGTAATCCAACCCTGATTAACCTGTTGAATTTTAACTCTTGTTTCCACTTCCTCAGCTTCAGCATCCGCTTTCCTGTCATAAACACGAATAGGGTCAAATTCCAGCCTTGCATAAAGCTGTTTTCCATACACCTGAAGGGCAACATTATAAGCCTTCTCTAAAACACGCTTAATGGCCCTCTGGATGCTTTCTATACCAGCTACATATATTTGCCACTGAATCGTTCCATGAGTCTCTGTAGTACCCTCATTTCTTCCAAGAAGGATAGGTAATTGCTTCATAGATGTAACCATTTGCTGATTAATTACATCAATCACCGCTTTAGCATCCATACTTCGGCTTCCAGAACCGCCTACGGTTGCCACTTTTACACTGTCTGTATGGAAAAAATCATCATCAGGCTCCAAATCATTCATTTGATTTTGAATATCTAGCACATAACTTGATACATAATCAGCAATTACATCGGGTCCACCTGATTTAATATGCTCAGGCATATTGTTAATGATGGCTTCCTCAACTACCGAAATATCAAACCGCTCATAACCAAAATGATGAACAGCTTTCTTTAAATCTCTTAATACTTCAGCCTGAAAGAACACAACCTGTAAAACTGGCAAAATAGGACTCCTTCCATAAGGGTCCCCAATGTCTGGATCTATTGGATAATAAAATACTTGCTCTTGATTCAGGACCTTATAAGTACCATCCGACTGTTTCTGAACGAGCTCCAGCTCTCCTGTATTCTTATTCCTTCTAAAATCAAGCGTATAAGGGTCGATAGCATGAAAATCCACAACTTCTTTTATGTTCTCAGATAATTCAACCTCTAAGGCAATAGCTCCCTGAGTAAAAGCAGTTAGCAAAAGAACATTTATTAATTGATCTGCACCACCGCCATATAACTTTCCGACTTTTCCAGCTAAAGTATTCAGTTTGTCGCTTGTAGCCTTCTCAACCTTGCCGTTAGCAGTAACCGCTTCTAATTCATGTCCATTATTCGCCAATCGGAGAACATTCCAAATTGCCATTGAAGCATCAGGATTTACATCTCGAACTATTTTTAATTTCTCGATAATATCCTTTGACCGCAATTCACTTCTGGCAATAACACCCTCATACCAAAAAGAAAGAGTGTTAATCTTATCAAGCGTTTCTCTGCCACCATAAAGCCGTTTTCTTGATATAGCTGACATGGTTGCTTGTTGAACGGTCTGTCTTAAATCTTGTTTTGGCTTTCTTTTAAACCAGCTCAGTAATCCCAAAATCTCACCCCCTCTCAGCTTTTCCTTCTTCCCGCGATTTTTGGTTTAATAGCAAATCTCTGTTCAGCGATTTCATGAAGTTTCGTAAAAGCTCCAGAAACTGCGTCAACTTGGTCATCATGAGCAGCTTCATTTGGAAAACCAACAATTTCATCTAAGAATTCATTTATCCATGTTCCCCTTACAAGCTTTACATTCCCAGCTTCGGCCGCTGCTGAAAGTGGGTTTGCTCTAACCTCTTTACTTCCAGAAACTTTATCACCATAAAAAGCGAATCCCTTGAGGACTCGCCTTCTGTAATGGTCAATCGTATTTACTCCAGATGAACCAGGTTCTTGCTCCATATGGATAGTGACCGCGATTCCGTCAATCATTGCCGTTTGTCTAATTAAATCCTCAACATTCTTAGGAGTATCCCTTGTTTTGGTGATATTAACGATATAATAAATCCCATCCTTTTCAGCAAGCCTTGCTCCAGCTGTCCAGTCAGGGTCCCTACCGTTCTTAGGCTCAGTAGCTGCCAAATCCCAATACCTAATACTTCTTGCATCGGCTGGATAGTCCTCAACAATTTCAAACCAATTTCTCTTAAACTTGTTACCGTCTGCCCTAACATTCCAATCACCTTCACGTAATTGTTTTCTTGTGACTGGATCTAACTCCATTAACGAACGTTCATATTCTTCTCGGTCCAAATATGGATTATCTTGAAGGGTTGCTGGGACAAAGATTCTTCCCTTTTCCTCACCCTCAATAATAAACCGCTGTTTAACCCAATCATGACCACGCCCACCGGGGTTTGATGCTACCCTTGCTCTAATCGGAACAATTGAACCTTCCAATCTTCTAAGACGAGAAAACAAATAAGTGTATTGTGATAACTCAAACTGAGTCAATTCGTCGAATCCAACAAACTGATATTCAGAACCTTGATAATTGTATTTATCGTTTTCACTGGCCAAATACGCAAAGGTCAAAGTCGCTCCTGAAGGGAAATACCAAGTCTTTTCAGTATCTTTCCATTTCGCATCTGTATTACCCAGCCATTTACGAGCTCTCTCCATCAAAGCTCCCGGTAATGATAAATCCTTGTAAGTTCTCCTAAAAAGAATGGCTGCATAGTTTGGAACATGAACATACTGGAGAGCTGCCATTAAAAGTGCATCCGATTTACCGCCACCAGCTGCTCCACCATAAAGAGATTCTTTATCATCAAGCAAAAGGAATTCCATTTGTTTAATAGTCGGCTTATTCGGTATATAAGGATTCTTTATAATCGTTTTCATGAAATGACCAAATTTAAGTTTTGCTATTTCTGATTCTGTCGTACATCTCTGCGTATTTTGCAACATCTTCTTCGAAGGAGTGCTCATGTTTCTGATTCACCTCTCCCCCATGTTCGAGAGAAGAAATATCTGTTGGCTCCCCTCTGGAAAGGCGTTCAATTTTAACAGAAATTTCAAACCATCTGATTAAATCTGAGGTACTTAATTCAACTGGATTTAACGCTTGTAGCCGTTCAACTACTTTTTGCTGAAAAACAGTTGCTAAATTTGCATGTCTCTTTGCCATGTCTTTCCGCTTTTTTTCCTGTTGGACCAAGGCTTGACGGTCCATTTCATCGTCAAAAGCTTTTACTCTTTCAACCCAATTATTCTGACTGCTCCACCGACTCAAAAGCGTAGTGGATTTACCCAATATCTGACCAACTTTAACTAAACTTCTTTCATTCCCTAAATCACGATACTTTGCAAAGGCTTCAAATGCTTTCGCTGACTCCCCTTCCTGCCGTTCAAAAGGTTGTCTTTTAGGCTTTGCCAAACCTATTCACCACTGAGATAATTAGCAGCCCAATACTCAATTGCTTCCCATTTATTCTTTTTGGTTACTTCTCCAGTGGAAAGCATCTTATCGACCGCTCTTTTAATTACGGCTAAACTTTCGGCAGGAATAAAATCAGTTCCAAACACGCTGGAAAGTGGAACAAAATTTTTATGAGTAGCATTATCTTCTTCATCCAGAAAACCCGATTGCAGATCTTCTTGGTGTCTCTCAAAAATATCCAAAATAAGCATTAAAGAAGTCGCTCCGTTATGGATGTTGAAGGATGTTTGTGTCTTTTCCTGAGCATCGAGCAAACGGTCATATTCTGAAAACCTTGCTAAAACAGTTTGTGAAGTTAAACCCTCTTTTGCTTTTTCAATAACATTCAGCATGTGTTCCGCTTCATTCGGTAAAAACAAATAAGACACGCTCAAATAATCGAGCTGTGCCTCTGATATTCCTGTAATTTGGACCTTATCAAGCTGTTCTAACATTTTGTCATCAAGCCCAGCATAATATTTCAGGGTTAAATCATCTATTTCCTCATACAATTCCTTCAAAATAATTGGATCATCTTCACCGCTTATGGAATTATGGCTTAACTGAATGGCTAACTGTTCATCTTTTGTAAGCTCTTTATCAGTGTAAAGAACTGGTATTTCAGTTAATCCAGCCATAATAGCTGCTTTACTTCGATGATTTCCGCTTAGGATTTTATATTTTCCGTCATGTAAATAACAAAACGGTAGCTGACTCAAGCCACCGTCTTTCTTGATATTATTGACAAGATTCTGGAATGTTTCATTCCTCATAAACCTTGCATTCTTTTCTAAAAACTCCAGATCTTCAACTGGAACCATTGCAATTTTAAATCCACCGCTTAACTTTTGATTTAATTCATCGAATTGCTGTGCTTTTTCCACCACCACTTATAACCCTCCTGTAAACTCCATTTTCCAGCTGGAGCCGAATAATTAACTCTACCCTCTTTACGACTGTGAACCTCAAACAATCCGCGATATTTCATAGAAGCTGGCTTATCTGTAAATGCAGTAGTTGAAAAGGCTTTGACTCTGCCGTTTAAGGCTTGCTCCAGTAGCATTTTTGCTTCCTTGCTAAGAACACAAGCTAAAACCAATTTGCTTAACCGCTTATATTTAACAGGCCTTATGACAAAATCACTCATAATATAGCCTTCTCCTACTGAATATTGACTTTTCGAAAGTCCCATAGCTCCAATCAAATAACCATCAACCAGAACCGCAAAATTCACAGCTGCAGAAGCTGGAGCAATACCGGGATTCAAATACAAACTCCTTAATGTGTTCATTTGCGCCTGAGTGATTTTCATTAAAGAGATATGAGAATCCTCGTTAAACTCAGTATTTTCATTGGCTCTTTTCACTTTAAGAACTTCAATTTTTTGATGTGGCATTGTAATCCGCTTATGTGATTTACTCGCATAAACCGTAACAGGCTTACTCCTTAATGAAGTCTGAACAGTACCCACCTCATACCCTTCAAGCCCTTCTATTGGTTCATCCCTTGCCATCATCCACTCTTTCTTTTCTTTTACCGCGTCAATCATTACCTTCAAGCGATCTTTATCGAAAAGCTCATATTCTGGCTCTTGCCATTCAAATACATCTTGAAATGCTTGATAAAGTTTTTCATAACCGCCTTTATATGTTGGAGGGAACGAAATAAAAGCTTGGTCTTTTGGGCTATTCAATGTCCATTCAACAACATCACCCATCCAGTACTCAACAACATTCAGATTTTCAAGTCCTAAACTCACCTTTTCGCAAGTTTCCGCATGAAGTCTTTCCCACTGAGTATGATAAGCTTCTCTTTTTCTAGTGAAATAAGGCTCTGTCCTATGGTATCCATCAAGCATAGTAGTACACAGCAACAAAGTAGCTATCTTCTCTATACCGCCATTCATATATGGCTCCAGCCATTTAAACGATTCTTCTTTAATTCCTATTTCCATTTCATCCCCGGCAAGATGCTTTCCAATTGCACTTGTATAAAGGGAAACATCATTCCCATGCAATTTAAAATCTCGCCCTTTCAATATCCGCTCTATGGTGAAGTTTCCTGAGCAGCCGATATAAACATCTTCAGATTCCCAATATCTTGTAGTCTCTGAAACTAAACATCGTAGGTCCTGATTAATACTCCCCACAAACATTGGCTTACCCTCCTTTTTTATATACAAAAAGAACACCGTCAAACGGTGTCCTTTATTTCAATATTTGATTTTTAACCCTATAAAGGGCAATTAGAACAACTTTGTTTTTCACATTGAGCACACGGTAAAATGACTTCTTCACAATTCGGACACGGCTGAGGTTTGAAGATCGGTGCTAATTTTACTTCAGCAGTACAATGAGGACACCATTCTTCTACTCCATTTTTATAATCCTCGTAAGCTTTGAAAATCTTTTCCGCATCGTCCCAAGTGTATTCAATTAGATAATTTTCAACTGTTCCCCATTCCCAAGCTTTCAGGGTTTTCTCAAGCCAATCTCTTTCAACCTCAAAATCAATGTATTCGTCTCCAAATACGGTTTTCGATACTGGCAAATCACAATTTTCTTGAGGGTATGTGTCCAATGTAATCATTTCTTTACCATACTGAGTCTTGAATTCTTTTACTCTCATAATACGGCATCCGCTTTTTTGTACCCTTTGAACATAAGGAACATAGATTTTATTCAGGAAAACGGTAACACCTTTTGCAATTTCCTTAGCTGGATCTTTGCCAATCTGTTTGTAAAAACCGTCATGAATCATACACTCATAACCAGCTACAATTTGCTTATGTTCCTCTTTCGTTAAACCAATCTTAAAATCTTTTGCTATTTTAAGAGCTTCCTTAACGTTGCCCTTTTCGTATTCTCCGACTGCCATATCAGTTTTTCGTATCATTATCTTTCACCCTCCAAGTTTAGTAATTCCGGTGGATTCTGTTTCATTGAAGCCCTTCTAGCTTTAACCGAAGGCAATTCTTCAACATCGAATAAATCAGGTCTTGTTCCGCCTATACCGCTCTTTAACCATTCTTCAAGAGTCATTTTCTGGCTCTTTACTTCTTTTGGCTGTTCAAGTTTTCTTTTCTTCCCGGCATTTTCTTTACAACACTCTGAATAGGGAAATGATTCTTCACGCTTTAAACCAAACTCGCAAACTTCTATTCCAAGCTCTTTCTCCAACCATTCCGCTACCATCCGTCTATGACACCAATCATTCGGCTTTTCGTAGCAAAGGAGAACCGCATTTTCTGGAAGCTCACTCACTATTTGCTTTGCATCCAATTTCTTTAACTTCTGAGCAAATAACCGATCATATTCCGCTCTTGGCTTTTTCATCATTGCCCAGGTAGGAGCAAGCCTTTTATCAACTGGACCAGTAAAGCCTTTTGGGGGACCAACCGATATTGCTATCGGCTGGAACCCATCAGGCAAATTTTTTACATTTGCATAATAGGATGTAAATATCACTTACATAACCCCCTTATCTTTCATACTGAAGAATTCACCTTCATCACCTGTAATGATGTGGTCTAATAAATCAATTCCTAGCAACTTTCCGCAATCTACTAACCTTTTTGTAACATTCTTATCTTCCTCTGACGGCCTTGGATCTCCGCTTGGATGATTATGAAAGCAGATGTACGAAGCAGCGTTACGAAGGAGCAAGCTCTTATAAACATCTCTTGGATGTACGATTGAAGCATTAAGGCTTCCTTTATGGATAATGTCAAAGCCGATTACTTTATTTTTTGTGTTCAGAGCCAAAACTCCGAATACTTCTTGTGTTTCTTCTTCAAGATTCATAATTCCCATGATTGTTTCAAATGCACTGTCAGGGCCTGAGATAAACTGTGGAATGTGATACAATCCGCCTTTTGCTTTCTCACAAATAATTCTTTGTTCTGTTACATGACGCTTAGTCGGGTACTTTTCTTTCAGCTCTCTTGCAAACATTTTCCAACACTCTCCTGTATGTTTTTTTCGTCCTCTGGTAGTCATCCGTCAGACACTTATTTTATAAGTTTCGTTCTCTTAAAGTGAACTAACTTATAATTTAATCCTAACATAATACCTACCTATGTAAAGGGTTTACAGGAAAAAAATACATTTATTTTTCGCTTAAAAACGTTGATATATCAGGGTTTTCAAAGGATTCCCCTTACCTTCAATATGGAGTTTCAAAACCAATTTTGATATAATGAAATGTGAAGCCTTTGCAAGATTAGTCACCTTGCTAATGCCGTTTTCTCCTGAATCGGTCGGCTTCTTTTTTTATGCACAAAAAAAACACCGATTCATTATCGGTGCCGAATAGAGGGATCAAACCTAGAGTCATAAAAGGGAAAATAAGTTTTTGGAGCGAAAGAAAGGATTTTCACCTTCAATCTTCTGGTAGGATACCAGCTGTGTTAATTACACCACTTTCGCATATAAGAAAGTCCATACTGCAATATATGAATGCAGACATTTATTTTGGTTTGCTTTGCAGTATGGTACCGAGGATAAGCCAAACATGGGGTTTTGACTTACTTGCTTATCATAATATCATTGATTTCAATAAAAATAGCCCCCATCTTTTTCATAGATTTTACACTAAACGTGAACATATTTTGCTTTTTTATTCACTAATAGTTTACAAATCAATAAGCGTAAGATTATTCAGTGTAATAAGAAATTGCTCCTTCACATCTTCTCTTATCGAATAAACCGCTCTTAATGAATACCCTAAACTGACTGCAACCATTTTCATATTACCGTTGTTTATATACCGCTCTGACACAAATTCTTTTTCCAATGGATCCAGCTGCTTTATTGCAGAATCGATTGAATCAATAACCACCTGATAAGTATTTACCAACACTTCCATTTCCGCTTTCTTTTCTATCCGCTTAATTGCATAATCTTCTGTAGTTGAGTTATTTAGAAATGAACCGCTTGTTCCTTCTCTCAGTTCATATGATGCAGTAATTCTAGGAAACAACTGTTCAAGCTGCTTTTTCATATTTTGCATACCGAGTTTATAATTCTTGTAATTTTTTAGATGCTTTTCTATTTTCTTAAAATCTTCGCCTTTATTGTCACTCATTAAAAAGTCCTCCCCCTACTGAATACCAATACAATTCAAATAATCTAGAATAACTCCCCTTGAAGCTTTAACGAGCTCACAATTCAACTTAAACCATTCATAAGGAATTGACT